>JAZJYI010000020.1:0-53828 GCA_040390445.1 Bacteroidota bacterium | reverse complement strand
TAATTTTTAAACTTTAAGGTAATTGGTGTATTTTTGGCCTCGTCTATAATTATGCTTAAACAGAATCTTCAACAAAAACTCTTACAAAAACTTTCGCCGCAGCAAATTCAATTTATAAAATTGCTGCAGGTGCCTACCGTATCGCTTGATACCCGTATTAAGGAAGAATTGGAAGAAAACCCCGCGCTTGAAGACTTAAGCCTAACCAACCTGAACGAACCAGAGGAACAATACCCCGACCGCGACCCTGATGAAGACACCTACAACGGCGACGAAGACCAGGGGCCGATGGATGAGTTTAATATTGACGACTACCTGCAAGACGATAACGTAAACGATTACGGCACCCGTTATGACCAAAACGGCGACGACGAGGACGAACGTAAAGAAATACCTATTGCGGTACAAAGCTCGTTTTTTGAGAGCCTGCAGGCCCAGCTGGATCTGCTCCCCTTGTCTGACAAGGACTTTAGCATAGGCAAGCAAATTATAGGTAGCCTTGATGATGATGGTTACCTGCGCAGGCCTATCATGTCACTTACTGATGACCTGGCGTTTTCGCAGAATGTAATTGCGGATGACGAAGAGGTGGAAGATATGCTGAAGGTAATACAAAGCTTTGACCCTCCGGGTGTTGGCGCACGCAGCCTGCAGGAGTGCCTGCTGATACAACTTAGGCGTAAAGACCCGAACGAACTTATCATCAAAAAAGCCATTTTGGTGGTTGAGAACTACCTGGAGGAGTTTACCCGCAAGCATTATGATAAGCTGGAGAAATCATTAAACATGAACTCAATTGAATTGCGTGGTGTTGTTAATGAGATATTAAAGCTTAACCCAAAACCGGGCGATAGCAACGAGGTAAGCACCAAACAAATGCAGGTGATACCTGATTTCCACATCAAAAATAACGATGGTGTACTGACACTCACCCTCAACTCAAAGAACGCGCCCGAGTTAAAGGTGAGCCGTTCATACCAGGAGATGTTTCAGCATTATGATAAGGCATCGCAAAAAGATAAAAAATTAAAAGAAGCGGTACAGTTTGTAAAGCAAAAGCTGGATTCGGCCAAGTGGTTTATTGATGCTATCAAACAGCGCCAGCAAACCCTGCTGAAAACCATGAACGCCATAATGCAGTACCAATACGATTTCTTTTTAACCGGCGATGACAAAAACCTGAAGCCGATGATCCTGAAAGATATTGCCGACCGCATAGACATGGATATATCAACTGTATCGCGCGTAGCCAACTCTAAATATGTACAAACAGAGTTTGGCACCTTCCTGCTAAAATCATTCTTCAGTGAAGCTATCCAGACCGAAAGCGGCGAGGAAGTATCAAACAAAGAGGTAAAGAAGATACTGGAAGAACACATTGGCAAAGAAGACAAACGCCACCCCCTTGCCGACGAAAAACTAACCGATATACTAAAAGAAGCCGGTTACAACATTGCCCGCCGCACCGTTGCCAAATACCGCGAACAAATGAATATCCCGGTTGCAAGGCTGAGAAAAGAGTTGTAGGTTGGCAGTTATAAGTTTGCAGTTGGCCCCGTAATATAGCACTGCCTGCTGCTAACTCATAATTGCCAACTCTTCCTTACCATCCATGCTGCGGGCTGGTTAATTTATACCTGTTATTCAGCATAACACCGATCGCAATCTCGTGCGAACCACTACTTACTGTACGCAGTGCCGATGTGGTAGCATCATATGAGTAGCTTACGTTGATAAGTGAACTCAGGTTAAAGCCCGCCAATATGCCAAACGAGTCGTCTTTACGGTACGACCCGCCAAACCAAAACCTGTCGCGAAAGGAAAGCTTCATATTGATATCAAACGTGGTTGGCGCGGGTTGTATAAATTTTATTAGTGCCGATGGCAGCAGGCTTACATCATCAGTTAGGTATACCTTATAACCAACCGTTGCAAAATAATGCGGCACTGTTTTGCTTAGATTTGAATTATTAGCAGTTGTGATATATTGGTTTTGCGGTATTATTTGCTGCGCAGATACCCCAACATAATAATCGGCCGAATATAGCCAAACACCAACGCTTGCATCTGGTTTCCATTGGTTATTGTTGATATCCCGTAATACCGGGTCGTCCTGGTTCTCTAAAGTAATAAGTGATGTGGTTAAATGCAGGTGGTTAAAACCGGCAGATACCCCTACCGCAAGATTCAGCCGCGGGGCAAGGCCAAGGTGATAAGCATACGTCGCGGCCATATTGGTTTGGTCAATCGGCCCTGCTTTATCGGTAACCAGCGTAAAACCTATCCCGTGGTGCGGTTCGGCGGCCTGGTAATCGCGGGTGTACATGCGGCTGTACGGGTTTTCACCGCCCGACGCCGGGAATGCAGTTGCATCACCATCTGTAAAATCGCTTCCAAGAGGGGCGTTTATGCTAAAATAGGCTGTAACTGGTGCGCCTTCAAGCCCTGTCCACTGGCTGCGGTAACCAAGTTTCACATCTGTATAGTTTTCAATACCTGCAACAGCGGGGTTTAGCAGGAAATTGTTAAAGATATATTGCGTGTATTGCGGTTTCTGCTGCGCATAAACGTTGGTTAAGCAAAAAATTGTGATAACAATAAGTAAAGTTCTCTTCAACATTTATTTAATAATAGTGACGTTGCCGGAAATAACCTTCCGTCCGTTTTTAGGGTTTATAATGTAATAATATGTTCCGGTGGGCAACACATTGCCTTTGAATCGTCCATCCCAAGGTGATGCATAACCAACAGACGAATATACCCTTTCTCCCTGTCTGTTGTATATATCAACTGTATTTCCGGGGTAAGTATCTAAATATTTTATTGTCCAGGTATCATTTATACCATCACCATTAGGTGTAAAAGCATTTACAACAATGGGCTTTTTCAGTACTTTAACAAATATTTCATCGTGCGCTGTACATCCGGCAGCTGTTGTTACCGTAAGTTTATACCATCTATCTTCTGTTGTAGAACATAGCGGGTTTAAAACATTAGGGTTATCTAAGCCTATGGCTGGCTCCCATACATAGGTAAAGCCGCTACCGCCACCGCTTACCTTAGCAGGCAGCAAAGCAGGTTCGCCTTCCAGCAGTTGCATATAATTACCGGCATTTACTACAGGCAATGGGTTAACAATTATATCATGGGGGGGAGCTACCACAGGGCAAAGATTATCTGCAGTAAAAGTATAGGTGATGGTAAACTTACCGGCGCCAGATATTGCAGGATCAAAAACACCATTTTCGCTTACACCTGTACCACTAAATACCCCTGTGCCTGTAAAGCCTTCATGATGGGGTATCAATTGCACCGGGCCGGCATCCTGGCACATGGGGTCAACGGCATCAAAAGATGCTAAAGGGTTGCCGCGTACTGTCAATACATGTTCAACAGCGTTATCGCACAGGCTCCCTTCTCCTGTATATACTATCATCTTTACGGTATAATCAATATCCGTAGTAGCCTTAGCATATAAATGATGGTAGTTATCATCAACCGGAAAGTCGCCTGTATTAAAAGTTTCAAACACATCCGGGTGATTGAGGTAGTCCCAATAGATCTTTATTTTACTAACCGTACCCGGATCAGCTATGGTTTCGTCATGTATGGTTACTGCATCTGCGCTGCATAAATTGCCAACAGTGGTAAAAGCCACGTTTGCAAAATCGGTAATATTAAAATCAAAATCAATATCCTTAGTTGCACCGCATTCGTTGGTCAGGTTATCAACAGTAGCAGTGTAGCTATAACTGCCTTTAGGATAAGTAGTAGTACCCGGATATTCATACCTGTAAAGCGTTTTACCATCCATTATAAAGGGGGTACTTACAGGGTTATTAAATATTTGCGGGCCCAAACTGTTATTAAAGTTCCATGTTATTTTAGAGGTTTGATAAGGCAGCACCAGTTCCAGTTTATACTGCCCGCCGGTACAACCGTTAAGTTGGGTCGAAGTGCTTTGCGGGTCATGCAAAACAATATATTCGTTAAGGTTTTTAAGGTTTGTGCCGGCAGAATACCCATACGACTCGTTACCGCCAAAACCATATGCTATTGCATTAAAACCATCATCTGCATCAAGGTAATGCGTGCCTGCAGCTACATCTATCTGGGCATATGCATAACCACCGCCATTTAATATGGCTGTAAAATTGGTATACGGTACGCCATCAAGTTTAAAGGTGGATGCTTTATTTGCTTTGATAACTACATTGATATAATGTTTTGTTATTTGATAGTAAGGAGAAGAATATAGGGTAACGTGGTCTAACGTCTGCTCAAGCGGGTTTAGATATATCATTTCGGGATCCCCCAGGTCAGTGGCATCATTCTCGCAGCTATTTTCCGCAACGTTGCCTTGTGTAACCGCATATTGTGCTACTTGTATAGGCTTATCGGCAGTAATAGTTTGGGGTTGTGTTGCACTAAACTGGTAGAAATAAGGATTTTGAAATAGCGCTTTATTAATAATGCTTCCATTTATTTTAACTTCGGTATTTAAATCGCTTAAAACTATCCTATACATATCATAATGCCTGTTTTTTAAGGGTATAGATATATAGTTTTTACCCCATGATGCAGTTGGATAAACCTGTTGAAACAGATTATCTGATGAAAAGCCACTAGCCTGGCAACCGATCCCAATTTTGGTACTTCCCGAAAAAACAGCTATTTTCTTACATTCCCCGGTTGGCGAAATAACACTTTGGATCTGTGTGGTTGTAAGATCTTTTTTTGATAAACCCTGATAAACCTCGCCCTTCATTAACACAATCTGAAAAACCTGCCCTGCCAGCTGCCCTCCCAACAGATCTTGTGATGGTGTTATATTAACTGTGGTATTATCTTCGGTTGCTATTACCATAAAGGCAGAGTACGATGGAGTATTATTTTCAGGATGATTAGTATTATCTTCCGAGTTTGACTCCTGCGTATAATTGATGGAGGTATAGGTTTTACCTAAAACATTAACCGGGAGCAGTAAGGTAGCGCCCGAAGCCGTTGAAGCATAAATATGCGCGTAAACCGCTACTTTCTTTTCGGCAACAATATGTATTCCCTTTCCAGATTTGGCCGGGCTATTTGCATAGATATAAGCACTTGAGGGGATTTTTATAATTTTTACCTGTTTGGCAACAACTTCAAAGGGGATAGAGGGGAAACTACCGTCAGCAATGCTAACCACCCCTTTTGTATCTACATCTGCGGTAATATACACATTCATTGTGCTCAAATTAGCACCATCACCGGGTGGGTATATGTGCGACATAAAGGCCGTCCAAAATTCCTTGCCCTGGTTTGATGTGCCTCCCTGCGCAAAGGCCGAAAAACTGCAGCAAATAAATATGGATGCTATTAAAACACCAAATGCCTTTACCCTCTTCAATTTAATAACTGGTTATTTATCTACTAAATTAAATACCGTAGCACACTGATATTTAAAGCATTAAATGTAAACAGTTTTATTGTAAACCTAAATAAATCTGCCGGTTATATTTTGTAAAAATGCCGATATTACCTAAAAAAACTTATCGGGATTGGGTACCAGGTTCAGGAATTTTTCAAATTTTTTCTCGTAGTTAGACTGATCCAACTGGTAATAAAACGCCCCTTTTTTTGATGATTGCTTATCCTTCTCGTTTAATTTAACCAACAACCCTGTTGATAACAGCTTACGGCTAAAATTACGATCATCAAACTCGGTTTGATAAACCCCCTCGTAAAGTGCCTGCAACTGCGGAATAGTAAACCGCTCAGGCAACAACTGGAATAGTATGGGGTGCAACGCGGCCTTATATCGCAGCTGTTTTTTGGCAAGTTTCACCATTTCGGCATGGTCAAAAACCATTTCGGGCATTTCATCAAGCATAAACCATTCGGGGTGGTTCTCGTTGGTTAGCTGTGTTTCATACTGTTGTATGTCTATCAGCGCAAAGTAAGCTATAGATAAGGTACGTTCAACCGGGTCGCGGTCGGGCTTACCAAACACCCTAAATTGCTCCATGTACACATTTTTTAGCCCGGTGCGCTCTTCCAATACGCGGTTAGCAGCATCTTCGGGGCTTTCTGAGGGATGAATAAACCCGCCCATCAAACTCCATTTACCAGCCTCGGGCTGTAAACTTCTTTCTACCAGTAACAATTTGATGTTCCAGCCATCAAATCCAAATATGATACAATCTACAGCAACCAGTATTCGCTGTTGCCCGGGATATTCTTGCATAGAGGGTGTGTTATTTTACAAGTGTAAAAAAATAATCGGCATTTTAAAAACAGTATAACAATGTAATGCCTTTGTAAGTAAACATATTTTAACCGGCTTGTATCAATAATAATTTGATATTTACCCATTTACAGCAAACATATAAATTTGGAAACCATACTCAACATAGCAAACCTCGGCAAAACGTATAAAAGTGCCGGCCGGGCATTAACCGTTTTAGATAATATAAACTTTAGCATCAGCGCCGGCTCTACAAACGCTATTGTTGGCCCATCCGGCAGCGGCAAAACCACCCTGCTTGGTTTATGCGCCGGGCTTGACAGCGCCAGCACTGGCATTGTTGAGCTAAACGGTATTAACCTGGGCAACTTAAGCGAAGATAAACGGGCGCAGGTACGTAACCAATACGTTGGCTTCATCTTTCAGAATTTTCAACTGCTGCCCACGCTTACCGCTTTAGAGAATGTAATGGTTCCCTTAGAGCTTCGCGGCGAAAAGAACATCAAAGCCCGCGCGCTTGACCTGCTTGATAAAGTTGGCCTGGCCGATCGCGGGCATCATTACCCCGCCCAGCTATCGGGCGGCGAGCAGCAAAGGGTATCATTGGCAAGGGCTTTTTCTAATTCACCAAAAATATTATTTGCCGATGAACCTACCGGGAACCTTGATGCCGAAACCAGCGAAAAGGTGGTAAAACTCATCTTCGACCTTAACCGTGAGGCAGGTACTACGCTGGTTTTGGTAACGCACGACCTGGAACTGGCTGCAAAAACGCATCGCATTATTAAGATAAAGGGCGGCAAACTAATTGCCGATGATAAAACCGGTAATGAATAACGCGCCCATGGATAATGTAAATTTAAAAAGAACGATAAACTTTAGCTGGCTGTTTAAAATGGCCCTGCGCGATAGCCGCCGTAACCGGGGCCGGCTGCTGCTGTTTATCTCGTCGATAGTATTTGGTATTGGGGCGTTGGTGGCTATTTATTCGTTCAGGTACAATATTCAGAATGATGTTAATGAGCAGGCGGCAAGCCTGATCGGTGCCGACCTTACCATCAACGGTAACAAAGAACCCGATGCCACGATGCAAAAGCTGCTGGATAGCCTGGGCGAGGACCGCTCGCAGGAGCGCAGTTTCCCATCCATGGTATATTTCATCAAAAGCCAATCGACGAGGCTGGTGCAGGTAAAAGCATTGCAAGGCGCTTTCCCCTACTATGGAGAACTGGAAACAACACCAGTGCAGGCAGGCCGTACGTTCAAAACAGGTAAAAATGCACTGGTTGATAAAACCCTGATGCTGCAGTTTAACGCCAAAGTGAACGATTCTATTAAAGTTGGTAACGAAACCTTTTTGATAGCCGGCGTTTTAAACAAAGCGCCGGGCCAAACGGGCATATCATCGGGTATTGCGCCGGTGGTTTACATCCCCATGCAATACCTGGATAAAACCGGGCTCATTACCGTTGGCAGCCGCATCAACTACAGTTACTACTATAAATTTGGCAGTAAAACTGATGTAGAAAAGCTGGCCAAAAAACTTGATCCGCAGCTGGACAAAGCCGGCTTTGGCTACAATACCGTTGAGGGCAAAAAAGAAGGCACCAGCCGCTCGTTTGCCGACCTGTCTAAGTTCCTGTCGCTGGTTGGGTTTATTGCCTTGCTGCTTGGCTGTGTGGGCGTGGCAAGCGCCATTAATATTTACATCCGCGAGAAGATCCAGTCCATCGCAATTATGCGCTGCATGGGGGTAAAAGCATCCGAAGCATTCTTGATTTACCTGATCCAAATTACGGGCATCGGCCTTATCGGCTCGGTTGCCGGGGCTATTTTAGGTACAAGCATCCAGCATTTACTGCCATATGTTTTAAAGGATTTTCTGCCAATAACCATATCGGTAAGCATCTCATGGATGGCCATTGGGCAAGGCATTTTGTTAGGGCTTATTATATCTATATTATTTGCCCTGCTGCCGCTGATATCCATTCGTAATATATCGCCACTAAATACATTAAGGCTATCATTTGATGATACCACCACCATGCGCGACCCATTCCGTTGGTTGGTTTACGTGTTGATGCTATTGTTCATTGCATCCTTCTCATACCTGCAGCTGGATAGCTGGGCTTCGGCCGCAGTATTTACCCTTGGCATTATCATCGCCTTTTTGATCCTTACGGCCATTGCCTGGCTGCTCATCAGGTTTACACGGCTACTGGTAATGAGTAGCTGGAGTTACATCTGGCGGCAGGGTTTCGCTAATTTATACCGGCCAAACAATCAAACCATTATCCTAACGGTATCTATCGGGTTAAGCACTGCGTTTATCTGTACACTGTTTTTGATCCAGCAATTGCTTATCAGCCAGGTAACGCTATCCACCGGCGATAATCAATCGAACATGATATTGTTTGACATCCAAACCCCGCAGAAAAAAGGCGTGGCCGACCTTACCCGTAAAGAAGGCTTGCCGGTACTTTCGCAGGTACCCATGATTACCATGCGGCTGGAGAAAGTGAACGGCAAAACCTCAGCTGATGCCAAAAAGGATTCGACCCTTAACATATCGCAAAATGCCTATAATTATGAATACCGGGTTACCTACCGCGACTCGCTCACCTCGTCGGAAACCATCACAAGCGGCACCTGGGTTGGTAAAGCCGAGCCTGGAAAAGATATCCCCGTATCTGCCGAAGAGCGTTTTGCTCACCGTATTAACGCCAAAGTTGGCGATAAACTAGTATTTAATGTGCAGGGTGTGTTAATGAACACCTATATCAGCAGTATCCGTAAGGTAAACTGGAACAAGATCTCCACCAACTTCCAGGTGGTATTCCCAACCGGGTCATTAGAAGATGCCCCGCAGATCCACGTATTGCTAACGCATGTGCCATCAAACACCGTTTCGGCAAAATACCAGCAGGCGGTAGTAAGGCAATACCCCAATGTATCCATTATAGACCTGGGGCTGGTACTGAGTGTGCTGGATGACCTGCTTGGCAAAATAGGCTACGTTATCAAGTTCATGACGGGCTTTAGCATCATTACCGGTATCATCGTACTCATATCATCCGTACGGATCAGCAAATACCAGCGGATACAGGAGAGCGTTTTGCTCCGTACCCTTGGCGGCAGCCGCAAACAGATCTTTGCTATAACCGCGTTGGAGTACCTTTTCCTGGGTGCACTATCAGCATTAACGGGGATTGTGATAGCTGTTGGCTCAAGCTGGCTTTTAGCTAAATACAGCTTTGATATGCCTTACTCCGTAAACTTTTTACCGGTGGTAGCCATCTTTTTCATCATTACTTTGTTAACCGTTGTGATAGGCCTGCTCAACAGCAGGGGCATTTTAAACAGGTCGCCGCTTGAGGTGCTGCGGTCTAACGCATAATATATGAACATGTTAAATAAACTAAAAACAGCTTTTATACTGGCATTAACCATAACCGTTGCAGGTTGCGGCAGTAAGTCAAAACCCAATGATACCACGGCGCAAACAGATACCACCAAAACCGCCGCTGCATCATCAACCAAAACTATTTTAGTTTTTGGCGATAGCTTAACAGCAGGTTACGGACTGGACGACCAGTCGGAAGCTTACCCGAGCGTGTTGCAAACCAAAATAGATTCGGCTAAGTTGCCCTATACCATTGTAAACGGGGGCTTAAGCGGCGAAACATCCGCAGGGGGTAAAGGTCGTATCGACTGGCTGTTGAAGCAGCACGTAGATGTATTTGTGCTTGAACTTGGCGCTAACGACGGCCTGCGCGGCATACCGGTTGAAGAAACCGAGCAGAACCTGCAAACCATTATAGACAGGGTAAAAGCCAAATACCCAAAAGCCAAGCTGGTAATGCTGGGTATGCAGGTACCGCCAAATATGGGCGCAACCTATGTTACTGCTTTTAAAGAGATGTTCCCGAAATTGGCTACCAAAAATAACATGGCACTGGTGCCATTCCTATTACAAGGCGTTGGCGGTGTACGCACGTTAAACCAAAAAGACGGCATCCACCCCACTGCGGCAGGTGCAAAAATACTGGCGGCTAACGTTTGGCAAGTGATAAAAGGCATCCTGTAAACCAACTTTCGGGGCAGCATTTGCAGCTTGTTCTGTTCCACTGTAAAATGGAACAAGCGGAACAAATGGAACACGCTGATAATAAGTATGTTAAAATTTTAATTTTATCGCTCTATCTAAAGTATTACTTTACAATTTAAACTCAAAAACCTATATATCAATTACTTATTAAAATCTGGATTTTGTTCCGCTTTTTGCAAAATGGAACAAAATCCAGTCCGGCAAAAACCTGATTTTTTTGACCTTTATTCGACTTTTTCCGGCCTTAGTTCGGCCTTTTTTGGCTCCAGGAAGTTCGGCATAAGCTATAGTGCCTGTTTAATTAACAATTTGATTTATAACAACTTGTAAAAATTACGCTTGTTCCATTTTGTTCCGTTTTGTCTCGAAATGAACAGAGAGTTTTTTGAGGTTTGCGCGGGCTGAGAGCTTAACTACTTCAACTTATTGCGTTAATTCTTTAAAACATTTACGATAAACAACTTCTTAAAATATTTTATAAAGCTATATTTTATTGCTTACTTGCGGCATAAACCAAATGCTCATAAAGCAATAATTTAAGCCTATTGAAACTACTTTACACCATCATCCTTCTATTGCTGTGCAGCAGCAGTTTCGCGCAGATCAAATTATCAGGTAATGTTAGCAGTTCGGCACCTGTAATATTTGCAGGCGTATCTCTTGAAAACACCGCCATTGGTTTTAAAAGCACCATGCAAACCGATACCAACGGGTACTACAGTTTTGCCGGTTTAAAGCCCGGCCAGTATGCGCTCACCATCAGCTATACCGGTTACGATAGTTATACCGCCAATATTAACCTGATGCGCGATACCGTGCTTAACATTCAATTGCAATTTGCCAATAAGCAGTTAAAAGAGGTGGTGATCATGGGTGCAAAGCAAATGATCAGCAAATCGGCAGATAAGCTTGTGTTTAACGTATCCAGCAGTGTTACGGCTACCGGTACCGATGTTTTGGATGCCATTAGCAAAATACCGGGCGTTAAAGTTAGCGGTAACGAAATAAGTGTTGTAGGCAAGGGCATGGTAAGGGTAATGGTTGATAACCGCCTCATCCAGCTATCCGGCGAAGATCTGCTTCGCTTTGTAAAATCAATGGCGGCCAACCAGGTATCCAAGATCGAACTCATCACCAATCCATCTGCCCGGTACGAGGCCGATGGCAATGCGGGGCTCATTAACATCGTTACCAAGCAGGATAAAAAACAGGGTTATAATGGTAACCTACAGTTGGCAGGCAAGCAATTCTTTAACGGTAAAATGCCTTCTTATAACAATGGCGCCAACTTTTGGGACCTGACAGGCAGCGGCAACATCAGCTATAATAAAAACAGGTGGTCGGCTTATGGTAGCTTTAACGTGAGCGGCGGCCGCGAACTGGAGGGTTTCCGTACGGATGTGCATTACCCAAACAAAACATCGTTACAAAGCGATACAGGGTTGTACACCTACCGTAATTTTGAGGTGAATGCAGGGGTTGATTATAAGCTGAGCAACAAAACTACCGTGGGCTTATCTTACCTGGGCGGCCGTTCGATGTACGATGGCTCAGATAACGTATACAACCCTTATTACAGTTTAAGCGGCACAGTTGATTCTGCATTAAAAACGTACGCGCATTACCATCCCATAGCCATAACCAACTCGGTAAACGTGCACTCCATTACCAAACTGGATACATTAGGCAAGGCGTTGATGTTAAACGCCGATTACTTTAATTATTATCGTACAGATTTCTCGAACTTTGAGAGTAACAGTTTTAACGGCATGGGCGCCGTGATCCCGCAAAACCGCACCCGTTACTTTGATACCAATAAACAGGTAATTGACGTGTACACCCTAAAAGCCGACCTTGACCTGCCCACCCGGTTTGCAAAATTTGCCATAGGCGGCAAACTTAGCTTTATAAAAAACTACAGCAACGCTTTTTATTACGATAAGGACGACAGCGATAACCTCACCTATAATACCAACCTGAGCAACGAGTTCAGGTACACCGAAAACACACAATCCCTGTATGCTACGGGTAATAAAACAATAGGAAAATGGCAGTTGCAGGCGGGTTTAAGGGCCGAGCTTACCCAAACCAACGGCTACTCGTACAACCTTAACCAAAACACACCTAATAACTATTTTAAGTTGTTCCCCTCGGCATTAGTTAATTACAAGGCCGATGATTATAACAGCTTTGCTTTTACCGTAGGCAGGCGTATTAACAGGCCCAGCTTCTGGAACCTTAACCCATTCAAATCTATCATGACGGCCTATAGCTACCAGGAAGGTAACCCCTACCTGCAGCCCGAGTTTAATACCAACTTTGAGGTATCGCACACCTACAAAAGCATTTTTACTACAGCGGTATTCTTAAACATTACCAATAACGGTTACGGCAGCGTTACCATTGCCCGTACCGATACCAATTTTGTGCGTACCATACCGTTAAACTTTATCAGCACCCGGCGCATTGGCTTATCAGAAAACATTGCCTTAACGCCTTTCAGCTGGTGGGAAAGCAACCAGCAGTTTAATATTTACCACACCAGCGCCACATCGCAATTGGTTTATATCAACAGCATAAAAGGCTGGGGCGCTTACGCGGCTACCAACAACAATTTCTTTTTGAATAAGGATAAAACTTTTGCGGCAGCAGCAAATTTCTGGTACCAGTTCCCCGAGATCAACCATATTGGCCGCTCTAATAGTTATTATAAACTTGATGTGGGGGTAAAAGGAACCGTCGCTAATAAGAAATTCGATATAACTCTGATGCTGAATGATGCCCTGCGCAGCAGCGCGTCGTCGGTAAGTAGTGTGGTGAATGGTTTACCTACCCGGTTCACCAATTTTCAGTTAGCACGATACCTGCAACTAAGCGTAGCCTACAGGTTTGGTAACACTGCAACCAAAACAGAAAGCCGGGATAAGGGTAATAGCGAAGAAACGGGAAGGGTACATTAAGAGGGTTGCCTCTTCTTCCCCACTCGTCATTGCGAGCGTAGCGTGGCAATCCTCGACATACTTGTAGCCAACTTTTCTATCGAAGATTGCTTCGTGCCTCGCAATGACGCGTGGGAAAACCGCAATGACGGGTTGGTTTTGAATAAATATTCTATCCGCCTGCCAAAGCTCTATCCAGATGCACATATCCACCATCTACATAAACAATCTGCCCGGTGGTATGACTGGACCGGTCTGACAGCAGGAAGACCACCGTATTGGCAATCTCGGCCGTGGTAGTCATGCGCTGGCCAAGCGGTATTTTAGCTTCTATCTCTTTGCGTTTGGCAACAGGGTCTGGCAAGGTGTTTATCCAGTCGGCATAAAGGGGTGTCCAGCATTCGGCTACCACTACGGCATTCACACGGATGCCATACTTTAATAATTCAACGGCCCATTCACGGGTAAGCGCGTT
Organism: Bacteroidota bacterium; assembly: GCA_040390445.1. Lineage (GTDB taxonomy): Bacteria > Bacteroidota > Bacteroidia > Sphingobacteriales > Sphingobacteriaceae > Mucilaginibacter. Next base: position 40,080 of record JAZJYI010000020.1, on the reverse strand, counting down.
ACGGGCGCCGTTTGAGGCCGCATAGCCGGATGTATTGCCCTGCCCTGTATCAGCAACTTTTGAGGTAATATTCAGTATAGCCCCTTTCGATTCTTTTAATAGCGGCAATGCATAATGCGCCACCAAATAGTAATGCACTACATTTTTATGCAGCGATGACATAAAATCGGCATACGTGCCATTTTCCAGCCCTACGCCATCATTAACACCGGCATTATTAACGAGGCCATCAATGCGGCCGTATTGTTTGGCTATGGCCTTTACTACTTGTTCGCATTCTTCGGGCCGGGTAAGCTCGGCAATAAACTGGCCTGCCTGCCCGCCTTTTGCGGTTATATCATCAGCAACTTTTTTGTTATCCTCTTCACTCCGGCCAATAATTACGGGGATGGCGCCTTCTGCAGCAAGGGCTCTTACAATGCCCTCTCCTATACCCTTTGCCCCACCTGTTACTATAATTACTTTATTCTTTAAATTCAGATCCATAGTTTGTTTTCAATATAACCCCATGCCGTTCGAAATGACAAGTGGTTTAATGTATTAGTGCCCCGCAACCATTTCCACTTTCTTCACTTTCAGGTTTTTCAGCGCAAACCAAAGTATCGCAACAAAACAAACGCCCGGTACAATATAAGCGAACTGGATATTTGATGCATCAGAGATGCGGCCCATTATTGGCGGCAATATAGCACCACCTACAATCCCCATAATCACTAATGATGAACCCAGCTTGGTTTGCGGCCCCAGGTCTTTGATAGTTAACGAGAATATGGTTGGGAACATAATAGACATGAAGAATAACACCGCCATTAATATATACACAACGCCCTCGCCATGTAAGGTTACTGCTGCCGCAATAAGCCCAATGTTAATGATGGCATAGGTAACTAATAGTTTAACAGGGTTAATCACTGTCATTAAAGCGGTGCCTGATAGCCTGCCAAACATAAATAACAGCAACGCTATACTTAATAGCTTAGCCGCGTGGTGTTCACCAAAACCGGCCACATGCTCGCTGTAGCGGATAAAGAAACTGGTTACACAGGCCTGGCCGCCTACATAAAAGAACTCGGCTACCACACCCGACATTAAATGCTTGTTTTTTGTTAAAGCGGCTATCCGGCCAAACAATGGTTTGTTTTCAATTTCCCGCATGTCGGCAGACTCCTCCTTGATAACCGGGAACGCAGTACGCCACACAAATATGGCAACAAGTAAAACAGCTATGCTTATAATAACAAATGGTAGCTGTACTGACGAAGCTTCGTGATTTAAATAGGCGTTAAGTTCTTCAGGCGGCATTGCTTTTTCCTGGGCATCTGTTAAAACTTTGCCCGATAAGATGAAGGTGCCGCCTATGTATGGTGCAAATGCCGCTGCCATACCGTTAAATGATTGTGCGAAGTTGATACGCTGGGTAGCACTTTTGGGGTCGCCAATTAAGGTGATCAGCGGGTTTGCGGCCGTCTCCAAAAATGCCATGCCCGAAAACACCACGAACAACGCGCCTAAAAAGAACGCATAGTTACGTACCGCAGCAGCCGGGTAAAACAGCATAGCCCCTGCCGAAAAAAGCAACAGGCCTAAAATGATACCACCTTTATATCCGTATTTTTTCATGAACTGCGCTGCCGGTATGGGCAGTAAAAAGTAGGCGACGTAGGATGCCGAATCTATCAGCGATGATTGAAAATCTGTTAACTGGCAGGCCTTTTTAAGGTGCGGTATTAATATCGGGTTAAGGTTCAGTGCAAATCCCCATATAAAAAACAGGGAGGTAATAAGTGCTACGGCAGCAAAGCTTTTGTCTTTTGACATTGTATAGGTTTAAATTCTCTTAAAAAATTGGTCGGCTCAAGATAAATTATTTAACAGCAGCTTGTATGTGCTTTAATAAAATTCTGCTTAATTAATGCATGGTCATGCTTCAGTATGGCCATCAGTTCACTTCAAGTTCGTCTTTTGAGGGTAGTTTGGGGAACGGGCCATGCTGCCCGGTCTGGTACCAAAACACCACCGAGGCTATATCATCCTGCAAAGGCATATACCTGCCGCCACTGCGCCAGCCCAAGGCCTGTATAGTTACTTTTAAGTTTTTTTCGAAACGGATAGGATCAGCAATATGCCAGCGATAAAGGCCGAAACGCTGGGCCACGTTATAATGCCCATCGCCGCGTATTACCTGCGGCAGGCCGGTGTAAGGGCCGCTAAATTCGGTGTATTCTGTCCCTTCGCTGCCATCGGGGCGCTTTTTACGGGTATCAAAATCATACGATCCGCAGAAGTAATCCTCCGTACCGGTACCTATTATGGTTGGGAACTTGGTATCGCCATCCATAAAAAATTTGATCTCGCCCTCGCCCCACCAGCCGTTTTTGTTTGATCCATAGGCCAGGTAAGTGCCTACATACTGGCCCTTGCCTTTAATGCTATCTACCAAAACATAGTCTTTTTTATAAGGCAACGGGTTTATCCTGCGGAACTGCGCGTGGAAATAGCCTGCATCCTCGGGCACTTTGGTTAAGGTATAATCAACCTGGTAATACAGCACCATATCCTCATCGTCAATATTCTCCATAGTGATGCGGCATTTTTTGCGGAACGGCATTGGCCAGTAGCAGTTAAAAGCACTACCCGGGTTTACCACTACCGCCAGCGAGGTTACCGGCGCGTATTTGCCCCAGCCCATGCAAAAGAAATCGCCCACAGGGGCCTCAACCGATGGCGTGGCTTCATCATCCCAGTAAAAGCGGATAATGGAGTTGCGCCAGTTGCCGGTTGGTGTCATCCAGATGTGTTGTATAGCGCCTTCGCCGTTAATTTCGGCAACGGTGAAAGTTGTATGTTTTTTGATGATAACGCTTGGGCTAACCTTCCAGGTTTGGCCCAAATCGCGCGAGGCCCCTGCCCCTGTGCCTGTAGTGGCCATGCCGCCCTTACCTTTTTCGCCGGTAAAATTTTCGGGGCTGATGGAGCGGCTCACCGCATCTGATGTGCGGTAGATATTGCCCATACTGGCATCCAGGCCATTAAACTTTTGTTGCGCATAAGCAGATGAAGCCAGGATGCCGAGCACCCCCGCCAGTAGGAAAAGCTTTTTCATAATTGTAGGTTTAACAGCTAAAAGTAGTAAATATCTGTTTAGAATAACAAGCCGGGTATAAGCACAATACTGGTTTTGCTGTCAGTATCTTAAAAGCGGGATGGTTTTGGTATCTTTGCGCTCTTTATATTTTTGAAATGGCGTGGGCAGAGAAATTTAAGCTGAATAAGCAATTAATAAAAGCAGTTACCGAAGCAGGGTTTACCAACCCAAAGGAATTACAGCTAAAAACACTTAACCGTATTATTGGCGGCCAGGATGTTATTGCCATTGGCCCCGAAGGCTGCGGTAAAACTACCATTTTGGTTTTGGCTACCCTTAACCGGTTTAAACATAGCGCCGATGGTACACCAAAGGCGCTGATATTAGCCCCCGACCAGGAAAAGGTATTTGAGATACTGGCGCAGTTCGACCGGTTGAACCGCAACAAAACCATCCGTATTGTGAGCTTGCACCCCGGCCAAACTACCGAGCAGAATATGGACGACCTTGCTGAAGGATCGGACATTGTGGTGGCTACCCCCGACAGGGCGCGTGCCATTTACCTTAAACTTGGGCTTAACCTGAACAAGGTTGACTTTTTTGCCGTGGATGATGCGCAGCTGATTATTAAGAAAGGCCTGCAATTACCTGTGGTTGAACTGGCTAACAGCATTGGCCGTGCCCAGCACCTGGTATTTACCGAGGTAATGCACGAGCGGTTGGAGAAAATGTTAGCTCCGTTTATGCAGCTGCCTGCCACTGTTGAGGTGGAGGAATTGCCTGAAGAGCAACTACCTGTACACCCGCAGATGCTGTACCATGTGCCCAACTTTGGCACCAAACTAAACCTGCTGAACCTTTTTGTTTATGATGAAGAGATGTTCACCAAAACGGTTGTTTTTGCCAATACCCGCCTTACTGCCGAAACCATTTATAAAAACCTGACCAACCGCCTGCGTAAAGCGGTTGCCATGATAAACCCACTATCGTTTGAATATAACAAGGTGAATGATATCAGCGAATTTAAAGCCGATAGCAGCCTGCGGGTGCTCATCATCGCCAACGAAGGGGCAGAGGAAACGGAACTTGACCTGACGGAGATCCCCTTTATCATCCATCTTGACCTGCCTGCCGATAAAGCGGTTTACATCAAACATATTGAAAACCATACGATTGATGCGGATGACGAAACCTTAGCTTTAACCTTTGTTACCGACCTTGAGCTTGACCAGGTACGCCGTATTGAGCAAACCACCGGGCAAAAAATGCAAAAAGCCGAATTGCCAGAAGACCTGGTTTTAGAGAAAGACCGCAAGCAAAAAGAAAGTGAAAAGGAGCAGAAAAAGAAAACTGCCAAACCAGACCCCAACCAATACGTACCGGGTGAAGCTTTCCACGAAAAGAAACCTGAGAACTCAAAAACATACAATTACAGTTCGGGCACCAAGGCTAAAATGAACATGAAGAAAAAGCACGGGTAGTGCTTTCTTATTTGAGCGCAGTCGCCTGGCTTAAGCCGGGCGACTACTATTATAAGGCCTCCGGCCGCCAACAACGGCATTTACTGCGGCGAGACGCCGTGTAATAACGGTCACCCGGCCTGAGCCGAGCGACGGCAATTATAATTAGGAGGTTCTATTTCTCTATCTCATTATAAAATTCGATGTAAAGGTCTTCAACCTTTTTACGCGCCCATGGGGTTTTGCGTAGAAACTTGAGGCTGGAGTTAACGCTGGGGGTATCCAGAAAGCAATTGATGCGGATACGGTAACCCATCTCTGCCCAGCCCAGGTGTGCTACTAATGCATTCAGGATAGCTTCTAATGTTTTGCCGTGCAGCGGATCTTTTGATTTTTGTTCCATGTGGATGCAAAAGTAGGGTTTTCATTTTTACCACAGAGGGCCTGAGGTTGATTTTATCTTCGCAGAATTCATCCTGCTCACGCTATATTTAAATAGAACTATTTGCTCAATTGCACAAGCTCCAGCGCCTTAAGTGTATCATTATATAGCTGATCGTACAGCCTCTTATCCAGCACATTACGGCTTACTAATTTACTGCCCATACCCACCGCGCATACACCCGCGCGGAACCACTCGGCAATATTGGCTGCTTCTATCTCTACCCCACCGGTTGGGATGAATAACTGCCCGGGGAACAGCTCCCTTACAGATGATATAAATGCCGGGCCAAGAATATTTGCCGGGAAGATCTTGATCAGCTTAGCATGGTATTGCTGGGCAATATGGATCTCTGTCGGTGTCATACAACCCGGTATCCATAACATATCATAGTTGTTGGTAACCAGGGCTACCTCGCTATCAATAATGGGCGATACCATAAAATCGGCGCCGGCTTCTACAAATGCTTCGGCTTCCAGCCCGGTTTTAATGGTACCTATACCTAAGTACAGGTCGGGCATATCCTTTGCTGCCGTTTTTTTGATGTTGTAGAAATTACTCAGCGCTTGTGGCCCCCTGTTTGTATATTCTATCACCCTAACCCCGGCATTGTACATGCTGCGGATCACTTCAAGGCTTACTTCTGCATCTTCATAAAAAAACAAAGGCAGCATCCCTTGCGCTAAAATGGCATCTACAACTTTATTTTTCTTACTCATACTTTATTGCTTTGGTAATTTCTTCAACAGTATTGGTTGTGGCATCGCTTGCTATAAACAATTTGCTGAATGCTGCGGCAGTTGCAAAATCTAACGTTTGCTGCGCAGGTTGATTGTTATATAAGCCGTAAATAAGCCCGGCCATAAAACAATCGCCGGTGCCTACCTTATCTACAATAGCTGTAGTACAATATTCGTGCGAGGTATTAAAAGTGCCGTTAATAAACAGCGCGGTGTAGTACTTTATATCGTCGGCTTCATCAAACCTAAAGGTATTGGCTACCGCTTTGCATTTGGGGTATTGCCCGATGATCCTTTCTGAGGATGACAACGCCTCTTTTAGATAAATACTCTTCTGCCCCGACTCGTGAATATCACCCAGCACCTCTATCCCAAGCATTTTTTCGGCAGCCCAAATATTACCCATTACTATATCGCAATGCTTCACCAACCCAGGCATAACATCCTGTGGTTGTTTGCCATACTGCCATAACTTAGAGCGATAGTTCAGGTCGACAGATACGGTAATACCTTTTGCGGAGGCCGCCTGCACAGCTTCTAAACACACATCGGCCACCTGCTGACTGATAGCCGGGCAGATAGCGCTAAAGTGAAACCAGCTAACGCCATCCAACACTTTATCCCAGTTTATCATACCTGGCTTTAAACCGGAAAAAGCCGAGTTGGCCCGGTCATAGATCAAGGCATCATGCTTCAGGTCTTTCCCCTTGGTGAGGAAGTAAAGGCCAAGCCGCTCGCCATGGTAATATACCGGCGAGGTATCGATGTTCTTTTTGTTGAGGTAAGTGATGATCTGTTCTGATAACCCGTTATTTGGCAACGCTGTAAAATAACGCGAGGGCACATCCCAAAGGGCAAGGGCAGTTGCAACGTTCAGTTCGGCACCGCCTATGTAGGTGGGTAGTGTATTATCAGTTAACCATTCGCCAACCGCGTCAGGAACTATCCTTAACAGCAACTCACCAAAGGATAGCACAGCGCCGCTTTTAAAGTTTTTTGATAACAAATTACTCATAGGGTATTCAGAATGTATTAGGTAGATACTATTTATTGAAATTATGAATTATAGCTTATAACTTCCAACAAAAAAAAGCCTGTAAGGTTACAGGCTTTTTTTAATGTCTAATACTCCCATTGTCATTTCAAACAAGGTACGCGGAGAACTCTTATACACCTTGCAAGTAGCAAATAAGCACGGCGTATAAGATTTCTCTTCGCCCCACACAATTCCCCCTCCCATGCTCATCGAAATGACATAGGTTATATTATGTTTATTTAACCACCAATACACCATCCGCCATAATAGAAATATCTTTCTTAGGCATGTTTATGGCAGCAATCTCTTCTTTACTTTTACCAGCATCGGCAGCGTAGTGTTTTAAACGCTCAACAGAGGTTTCTTTCACTTTGGCTTTGCCCTCTACCACTACCGTTTTACCAACAATATTTTGCGGCATAAAGTAAGCGTAATCGGTAAACTGTACCATAATAGGGGTACCGTTAGCCTGCTCTATTTTCATAAAGCAACCTTTCTTTTTGCAAACCTCAACCACGGTACCGGTAATTTTACCATTGTAAACGCTATCGGTGCTTAGGGTTTTGTTTAAAGCCTCGGTATTTAAAGCGTTATCGGCAGTAACTTCTTTGCCGTAGGTAACGCCTGCTCCGGCAGGTTTAATAACGTTTTGTGCAAAAGCGATGGCGCTAAAGCCGAGGCAAATTGCCATTATGAGTAATTTCTTCATATCAAGGTTTTTAGATGATGCTGTACACAAAAATAATATTTTATTTGAATTCACTTGCAACGTTCTAAATAAGCCCGTTAAGAGTTACCGGTTTTAATGATCCGCCGCCATACCCGCCGGTATGTTATCACATTTCATCATCAACGCATCTGTAAAACTCCAAAATATAACAGCAACGGGTTATTTGATTTTATATTAAACTTTTAGTTTATATAAACGCCATTAGTATTTGATTATAAAATATTTAACTTTATATATTTCTTTATAGTTAATGCCATTTTTGGGAGATTTAAAGCCTAATTAAACTATGCTTAGGGTATAGAAATGGCTTACCTCCCCTATTGCTAAAAACTTACCGGTAACTCAGCTTATTACCCTAAAAGTTAAATTTATCCTTTCGTTTATTGCATTGGCAGATTTGGGTACCTGGTGCTCCCAGTTGTGTTGCAGGTCGCCTTTCATGATGAGCAGCGAACCGTTTTCCAGCTCTACCGAGTACTTCAGTTTATGATCTTGTTTGTGCCTTACATCAAACCGGCGGGCCTGCCCAAGGCTTACCGAGGCTATTACGGGCTTTATACCAAGCTCAGGCTCATCGTCGGCATGCCAGGCAACAGAATCATTGCCGTTACGATAATCGTTCAGCAGGACGCTGTTAAAGGCCATCCCGGCAGCTTGCTCCACACGCTGTTTGATAAATAGCAGTTCGGGCGTCCATGGGTGCGGATCGTATTTTTTGCCCCTAAAGGCATAGCTTTTGCTGTTCTCCCCATACCAGGCGGTAAGGCGGGGGGTATTTAGCAACTTGCCGTACATCTGTATGGTTTCCTGTTTCCATTGGATGGTGGCCTTTAGCTTTTGCATCAGGTCGGCGCTTTCCTGGTGGGTAAAAGTTCCCGGCAGATAGTCCATCAGCCCTACTGGCAGCTTTAAACTTTGCCCGCTGTTAAAAATGCTTAGCTGTTCCATTGGGTAATAACACCTTGGTTTGTTGGGTTGTTTGATGCTTTTTTGCTGATATTAAATGGCAGGGGCTTCGCCGGCAGGGAGTTACAGGTTCTTTTTAACAGAGAATACAAATACGGTGCCTTCATCCACCTGTGATTCGACATGGATACAACCCTGTAGTTTTTCAACCAGTAACTTTACGGTATGTAAACCAAGCCCGTTACCTTTTTTGTTAAAACGGTCTAAGGTGTCGAGTGTAACAGCCTTTTCAAATATCTTTTGCAGGTTTTTTTCGGCGATACCTATGCCGTTATCTGATATCTTAAAGTTATAATAATCGCCCTCTTCCCTAAATTGTATATTAACCACACCCTGCTGCTTGTTGTTATAACGCACAGCATTGGTGAGCAGGTTAAGGAAGATCTGTTCTAACGCTACCGACGAGCAGATAAGCGTATGCTCTACCTTCGGGAAGTTAACCTTAACACTATGCGGTACATCTATCAGCTCTACCACACTTTTAAGCAGTTTGTTCAATTGCAGGCAGCGTTGGTCTGACAATAATAAAGCCGGCTCGTTAGAGTAATTGAGCATCTCGTCAACCAGTGTAAGCAAGCGTTTTGAGGCGCTGATGGTTAAGCCAACAAGGCTGCGGCTTTTTTGGTCGCCGGTATTATTTAAGCGCATTTGCAGCGCCTGCGAGGTAAGCAGGATGCTGCTTAACGGGTTTTTAATATCATGGGCAGCCGTTATAGCAAATTTTTGTATAAAGGTGTTGGTTTCCAACAGCCTGGTGTTTGACACCTCAAGTTCATTAACTTTTTTGCGTAGTTCTATCTGGGTTAAAACCTGCCTGGCCAGTATCTTAAGCGACTTTATCTGCTCAGCTGTAAGGTTTTTGGGTTCTACATCTATAACACATAACGAGCCCAATGCGTAACCGTTATGGTTTATTAACGGTACACCGGCGTAAAATACAATATTGGGGTTACCTGTTACCAATGGGTTTGATGCAAACCTTGCATCCTCGCGTGCATCGCTAACAATCATAATATCATCTATACCAACAATGGTGTGGGCGCAAAAAGCCTGCTCTTTGGGGGTTTCCCTAAAATCGGCGCCTATGATAGATTTAAACCACTGGCGTTTATCGTCTAACAAACTAATTAATGCAACCGGGGTTTGGCAAATTTGTGATGCAAGTAGTGTTAACTCCTCAAAATCAACTTCGGGCAGGGTATCTAAGATATTATAAGACGCAAGCGCCTCTAATCGCTCGTTTTCGTTAGCAGGGATCGGAAAAGGGGTACTCAATAGTTTAAATTAACAAATTAAATATACAGTTTATTTATTTATAAATGTTATTAATTTACGCGTAAAAGTCAAATTTGGTTTTTCACGAGGCGTTTCTAAATACCATGCCGGGACTGTTGAACATTAACTACTTTATTAAGTCTTCGACAAAGCCAAGTCTGGCAGGAGGATTCACCTAGTGGGCCTGTCAAACCCTTATATCCTTTACTTTTTTAAGCTTTTAATGAAGTATTTTCTCGATTCCTGATAGCCTTGCCTTTCATAGAACCTGTGGGCTTCGGTTCTTCTGATATGACAGTGAACTTGTATCCTGTCGCAATTCCGGCCTTCTGCCAGCCGCACGCAGTATTCTTCCAATTGCCGCCCTATACCCTCACTTCTTGCCGTTTCATCTACTGCCAGGTAACTGATGATGGCAAAGTCGCCATCTAATGCTAGTTGCGGCACAAAGTGGATAGACATTACAGCTTTTACGCCGCCATTGTCATATACTACCAGTGATTGATCCGGATGATTGATCAGCCTCGCAATTTTGTCGGTAAGCTGCTCCGGTTGAGTAGGATACCCAAGCTGGTTCAACAATAACTTAATGTTAGCCGCATCGTTTACATTGGCAATTCTGATGCTCATTTATTTTTTTTAGTTACTTATATCTGTTGCCGCAGCGTCTCTTTCAGAAGCCCCTGCGAGGACGGAAGCGCAGGGTAACAATCGGGTAAACGCCGCCCTCTGGCTTTATAACGGCAACGTAAACCAAAATGTGCTGCCTTTACCTAACTCACTGTCTACCCCTATTTCGCCGCCATGTTTGCGGATGATCTCGGCACTGATGTATAACCCCAGGCCTAAACCCGAATTTTGATAGCCGGATGCATCAGTACGGTAATAACGTTCAAACAAGTGCGATAATTTATCGGGCGCTATACCCGGGCCGGTATCCTTTACAGAAACCCTGGCCATATCGCCCAATTTTTCTACATTAAAAAATATCTGTTTGGAGTTTGGTGCATATTTAACCGCGTTGTTTACCATGTTTACTATTACCTGGTCTATACGGTGTTCATCGGCAATTATCTGTAATGCTTCATCGCCCTGCAAAACAAGCTCGTGCTTACCGGCTACCCTTACATGGCTACAGCATTGGTTTAGCATTTCAGCAATGGTAAATTTGGTTTTATCAAGCTTTAGCTGCCCTTCGTTCATCCGGCTCAGGTTAAGCAGGTCTTCTATCAGGGTGCTTATTTTATCCATGCTGCGGTTACTTTGCTCAATTAGTTTGGGCAGTACCTGCGGCGATGGGTTGGCCTTCATCCTGTCCAACAGTTGCAATGCGGCTTTTAAACTGGTTACCGGCGTTTTTAACTCGTGGCTGGCAATGCTTATAAAATCATCCTTTTGCTGGTCGTAAGCCTTGCTTTCGGTAATATCTATCATGGTGCCCGATACACTCACGGGGTTATCCTGGTCATCATAATATGCTTTTCCGGTAGCTTTTAACCACCGTGGCTTGGCGCCATCCATTGGGTTTATAATATATTCTATTTCAAAACCGCTGTTGTTTTTTATAGCCTGTTCAATAGCGTTGTTTACCTGCGCTGTATGTTGGGGGGCTATTAATGTTAATGAATGTGTAAGCGTTGTTTCTATACCAGGCGAAATACCGTGTATTTTCCTGGCCTGGTCAGAAATGGTTAGCACATCTGTAGCCAGGTCAACCATCCAGGTACCCATATTTGCCGAATCTATGGCCAGGCGCAACATTTCTTCTGCTGCTTCAACTTGCCTGCGTGCCATCACCTGCCCCGTAACATCTACCGTAACAACCATAACCGCTTTCACGCTGTCGTCCTCTTCAAACCTTACCGGTTCGTACACAAAATTCACAAAAACAGATTGGTATTCGCCATTACGCAAAAGCTGCAGTTCATGTTCCTGTGCAGAATAGGCAATGCCCGTGTTTATTACCCTGTTCATGATCGGCGCGTAGGTCCCAGCTGCTTCGGGTACGGCTTGCCAAATAGTACGGTTCTGCATAACGGCACGCTCCCTGCCCACTACCTTCAAATAAGCATCATTCACATCCTGTATCATCAGGTCATGCGCCCTAATGATGCACACCCCCACCGGTGCCTGTGTTACCACAGCCCTGAAACGCGCTTCGCTTTCGGCCAGGTTATAGTTTAGGGTTTGCAGTATCTCTTGTGATTCGGCCAGTTCCTCGTTGGTTACGGTCAGTTCCTCTAAGGTTGAGGCCAGCTCTTCATTAGAGGAACTCATCTCTTCGTTAGCTGCAGCCAATTCTTCATTTGCTGCTGCCAGTTCCTCGTTGGTTGCTGCCAGTTCTTCGTTAGCTGCCTGCAATTCAGATTCAAGCTCCATTTCGCGCCGGCGGCTTAGATACCGCGCGGTAACATCAGTAGCGGTATGCAGTACACATATCACCTCGCCTGCATCATTTTTTATGGCGCGGTATTCAAAATCAAAATAAAAGGGTTTTAACTCGCCATCAACAACAAGCTCGGCCATGGTATCGCTGCCGGCAATGGTTTGGCCAGTGTGCAAAACGCTTTGCAGCAGGCTTAAAAACGGCTGCCCCTTCAACTCGGGCAGGGCTTCTTCTATGGGTTTGCCTATTACGGTCTTATCTTTTCCCCATACCGCTATCATGGCATCATTGGCCGTTTCGATGATCATCTCATCGGTACTGTGAATAGCGGTAGCGGTTTTTGCCTGTGATAATATCGTCAGTAACAAGTCGCTGCTAAAGTGGCTTGGGTAGTTGCTCATTAACGTGATTAACGGTTGGTTTTAATTTTAAATTATTAATACTCTTTTAATAAGATAATGTTTTAATAAAGTGCCTAAAAGTATAAGTTTAAACAGTTTTTTTCAAATCTGCATTCTTAATATTACAATGGCAGGGTAAACCAAAATGTACTCCCTTTACCCAACTCGCTTACAGCGCCTATTTTACCACCATGTTTGCGCACAATTTCTGAACTGATGTATAACCCTAAGCCAAGGCCCGAGTATTGAATGCCCGAATAATCGGCCCGGTAATAACGGTTAAACAAATGCGGCAGCTTATCGGGCGATATGCCGGGGCCATTATCCTTTACAGATATTTTGGCCATCCCGTTTTCTTGCTCAACCATGAGGTAGATCTCGCGCGAGTTTGGCGCGTACTTTACGGCGTTGTTCACCAGGTTTATCACCACCTGGTCTATGCGGTGTTCATCAGCAAATACCTGCAGGGCGGTGTCCCCTTCAAAGATCAAATCGTGCTTGCCGGCAACCCTTATATGGCTACAGCATTGGTTAAGCATGTGTGAAATAGTAAATTTTGTTTTACTAAGGTGCAATTGCCCTTCGTTCATCCGGCTTACGTTAAGCAGGTCTTCTATCAAAGTGCTTATTTTTTCCATACTGCGGTTGGCCTGTTCAATTAATTTGGGCAACATTTTTGGCGATGGATCGTCCTTCATCCTATTAAGTAATTGCAGGGATGATTTAAGCGTGGTAATGGGTGTTTTTAGTTCGTGGCTGGCAATACTTATAAAATCGTCCTTACGGCGTTCGTTTGTTTTACTTTCGGTAATATCATAGGTAACACCCACCATCCTGATGGCCTTACCATCTTTGTTGTAGCGTGGCTTACCGGCAGCGCTTATCCAGCGTTCGGTACCGTCAGGGAGGGTAATTTCATATTCTGCATTGTAAACCGTGTTATGGTCAATAGCGTTTTTAACCTGAAATTCAACATTTTTACGATATACAGGCTTAATAACACGCATCAGGTCGGGGAAATTGAATGATTTATCCAACGGCCAACCGAAGTTCAGCTTACATTGATCGGTGCATACCATATCGCCGGTTTCCAGTTCCAGATCGTACGAACCGAGGTTACCTGCGTCGAGCGCTATCTCCAAACGCTGGTTTATTTCTGCAAGGGCTTCGCTGGCGCGGCGCTCTTCAGTTATATCCTGTAAAGTGCCACTAAAGCGGATCACCTGGTTATCTATATTAAAAAGCGCCTTACCTTTTGCCTTAACAATACGCGGCACCGGGTTTTCGGGGTTTATAATAGTGTATTCAATATCGTAATTACCACCCGATGAATATTGCATGGCCCGCTGTATGGCGGCAATAACCCTTATTCTATCTTCTTCTAAAATTACACTTGTAGCCTTTGAGAGTTCTATTTCTGCTTCGGGTTTCAATCCAAACCACGATTTTAGCCGGTCGTTACCAGAAAATTTATTTGTTTTTGGGTCAAGGTCCCAGGTACCCAGGTTGGCGGCATCAATGGCAAACTGCAATTGGGTTTCGCTTTCGGTAAGGTTATTGTTTAGCACTATCAGTGTTTCCTGCGATTCGGCCAGGTCATGATTAAACACCGTTAATTGCCGGTTAGCATCATATAGTTCTTTGTTTATGGCAGCAACCTGTTCATTCATCTCTGCAACCCGTTGCTGGCTTAAAAAGCGGTCGGTAACATCTGTAGCAGTATGCAGGATACAGCGGGTGCTGCCATCGGGGTTTAAGATAGCCCGGTACAAAAAATCGAAATAAGATGTTCTTAATTCCCCGTCTATCTCTAACTCCGCAGGTGCGTCAATGCCTTCTACCGTATTGCCGGTGTGCCATACGTTTTGCAACATGGCTATAAATGGCTGGCCTTTTAGTACCGGCACAGCTTCTTCAAGCGGCATGCCGATGATACTTTTATTTTTACCCCAAAACTGCAGCATGGTTTCGTTGGCATTTTGGATAATAATATCTTCGGTAGTATATATGGCCGTGGCGTTTTCAGACAGGGACAAAATATCCAGTAACTCATTGCTGCTTAAACGTGTGGAGGTATCGTTCATTTAAAAGTTCCTTTTTGAAGAGCTAAATACCATAAACCTCATAGCTTAAACATTGTTTTAGGCCCGCTGGCTAAAGTACAAATTTACAACAAAGCCTTCTAAAGAGGAATAAATATCCCTGAATATAAGGTGCTGATGCTGCCAGTATAATTAGTATGGGCCTTTGTTTAGGGTAACGGTGAGTTTTTCAAACTGAATTCCCCTACCGTTATTAATGTTTAAACACTCATAACCTACTGACACTATGCTTATTTAAACTAATTATAAATAAAGTTTGAAATATTAAACCCCATTCCTACTTTTGCGGCTAATTGGAATCAATCTAAATAAAATGTTAAAACAGCTACTTTATCTTACAAAAACCAGCTTTATATTATTGTTAATACTCAATTTTTCCATTACTGTAAAAGCAAATAATGATGACGTTAAAAACGGCAGGATTACCGGTAATATAAAAACGAGTGATGGCAAACCTGCCGCATTTGTAAACGTAGGTATACTGGGTACAAGCAAAGGCACCATAAGCAGTGATGATGGCTCTTTTACCATAAACCATGTAAAACCCGGCACCTATACCATTAAAGCATCGTACACGGGTACAAAAAGCGAAGAAAAGCAAGTAACTGTTGCCGATGGCCAAACCGTTAGCATTGAATTTGTACTAACAGAAACCTCTACCGCACTAAACGAAGTTGTAGTATCATCTACCAAAACTATTAACCGCAAAAACCTGAGCATTGGCAAAATGAGCGTTGCCCCTATCGATCTGCCCCAAAGCGTATCGGTTATCGGCCGGGATGTGCTTGACCAGCAGCAATCCCTGCGCCTGAGTGATGTTATTAAAAATGTAAACGGTGTTTACCTGTACAGCGCCCGCGGCAATACGCAGGAAACTTTTGCTGCACGCGGCTATAACTTCTCCAGCACCAATATGTTCAAAAACGGTTTCAGGATCAACTCGGGTGTGATGCCGGAGATAAGCTCGTTAGAACGGGTAGAAATTTTAAAAGGGAGCGCAGCTATGCTTTATGGTAACGTTGCACCGGGTGGTATTTTAAACCTGGTTACTAAAAAGCCACAGTTTGAGCAGGGTGGCCAGGTAGCTATGACCTATGGCAGTTATGACCTGTACAAACCCGCTTTTGATGTTTACGGCCCTATATCATCCAAATTAGCTTACCGCTTAAATGGCACCTATGAAAAAGCAAACAGCTATCGCGACAACGTAAAATCTGAAAGGTTTTACATTAACCCCTCTTTACTCTATAAGATAAGCGACAAAACAAATATTATTGTTGAAGGTGATTACCTCAACTATGACTTTACACCCGATTTTGGTACCGGGCAGGTTAACAACATTATTGCCAATGTTCCGCGCAACAGGTACCTGGGCGCTTTATGGTCAACCGGTAATACTAAACAAACTACCGCTACTGCAACCATTAACCACCAGATAAATAGCCTTTGGAAACTGAGCGGCGGGTTTTCTTATCAGCATTTTGACCGCCAGTACCAAACTACAGAGCGGATACAGCCCGATAACGTTGGCGACTGGAAACGTAACCTTAACCGTACCAAAACCCTTGAAGATTATTTTACCGGCCAGTTTAACGTAAACGGCGAATTTAATACCGGTGCTGTTAAACATAATATTTTAGCCGGCGTTGATGCCGATTGGTACCGCAACACTAATTATACTTATGTAGCAACTGTTGGCGGCGCATCAAGCTACATGGACCAAAACGGCGCCCTGCAATCGGCCATTTATGATACCATCAACATATTTGACCTGGACAAATACACACAACGCACCGATAAGCCAAGCATGAACCCTTTTTACAATGTGCTTACGCCAACCAACCGTTTCGGCGCGTACTTTAATGATCTGATCAGCTTATCAGAAAAGGTAAAGGTGCTTGCGGGCATACGCTGGTCATACCAGTACATATCGCCTACTACCGTTACCAATTACTATAGCCCGGCTTTAACCGCGCCGGCAAAAGGTAAAGAAGATAAGGCGTTCTCGCCACGGGTAGGCATTGTTTACAAGCCACTTGCCAACACCGCTTTGTTTGCCAGCTACTCCAACTCATTTGTTGTTAATACCGGTACCGATGTTAACAACAATCCGCTCGATCCGTCAATCATAGATCAGTTTGAAGCAGGTATAAAAAACGATTTCCTGAATGGTAATCTATCCGTAAACGTTACTGCATACCGTATCAGCAATAATAACCTTGCGCAAACAGCCCCTTTTGGGCCTGATGGCGTAACATCTAATACCAATACTAATATCAAAGCCCTGGTAGGCAAAACTAAAAGCGATGGTGTAGAGCTTGATATTGCGGGCCACCCCGTTAAAGGGCTTGACCTGTTAGCGGGTTACAGCTATACCAACGCGCGTTATGTAAACCCTCCAAATATACCGGGCAGAAACGTATCTGGCGAGCCTTTGCTAAACGTGCCTAAGCATACCGCCAATGCAAGCGCCTTCTATAATTTTTATGATGGCAGCCTTAAGGGCTTTAAAGTTGGCGCATCAGTTTATTACCTGGGCAACCGCAATGCGGGTTTCAACACAGTGTATCCTGCTGTAGGGCAGCCGCTGCCAGCATCAAGGTTGGTATCTGTACCAGATTTCACCACGGTTGATGCATCTGTAGGCTATACTTATAAAAAACTATCCATTATAGGTAAGGTATCAAACATAGGCAACGTGCTTAATTGGAACGTACATGAAAATTACAGCGTAAACCCTATCCCGCCAAGGCAGTTTTTAACTACCCTGAGCTACAAATTTTAATACCCGTATATTCAAAAAGAAACCGGGCTTGTTAGCAAGCCCGGTTTTATCATTAAAAACGAATGAAAATATTTTTCCGCAACATTCACCTTTATCTGAGCCTTGCCGCAGGCATTGTAATACTGTGCTCGTGCATTACGGGCACTATATTGGTTTTTGAAAAGGAAATAAACCACAAGCTCCATCCCGAACGTTACTATGTAACGCCAAAGGGCCAAAAGCTGCCACTGCAGCAATTGGTTAAAGATGCTTTAAAGCAGGTGCCAAAAGCAAAGCTGGCATCGGTTATGGTTTATAATGATGCGGAACGCTCTGTTGAAATTGGCGCTATCATCCCCGAGAAGAAGAACAATGGAGATAAAGACAAAAACAAAAAAGAGGCTCGTGCTGAAAAAGGCAAACCCGGCGAAAGCCTGAAGGATAAAAAACCGAAAGAGGCTGCCCGCGCCAATACTACCTTATTTGTAAACCCCTACACTGGTGAGCTTTTAGGCCAATACAGCAAAAGGCAATCGTTTTTATTTACGGTAGAAATGATGCACCGCTTTTTGCTGGCAGGTAAAGACAGCGCCGGCGATATGGTTGTGGGGCTCTCTACCCTGCTGTTCCTGTTCATATTAATTACCGGGGTAATTTTGTGGTGGCCAAAAACCAGGAGCATTATGCGGCAGCGTTTAAAAATAAAGTTTGACGGCAGCGGCAAACGCCTAACGCACGATCTGCATATTGTTACAGGCTTTTACACCTCCCTGTTCCTCATCGTAATTGTATTGACAGGGTTGGTAATGTCATTTAAATGGGCCAACAACGCGTTATACGCCATAACAGGTTCTAAACAGCAAAAAGAGGAAGCCAAGGCGCCCGAATCAAACTACGAGGCCGGTTTGAAACCTTTATTGTTTGAGCAGGCACTGGCGGGCATTGGCGAAAAAATAACAACCGCCGAGTTTTACAACATCCGCGCCCCGCGCGATTCCGCCGGGACCTATAGCATCAATATTTTGGAGCAGGGCAAAACCGAGAATGCCGCTGACAGTTACACCATAGACCAATACAGCGGTAAAATTATAGCCACTCAATTGTTTGGCGATAAAAGCCTTGGGCAGCGGGTACGCTCATATGTAAAACCCGTACACACCGGCTCTGTTTATGGGCTGCCTACCAAGATACTCAGTTTTATTATTTGCCTGCTGGCGTGTATCTTCCCGGTTACCGGGGTAATGATGTGGTTAAACCGCATTAAAAAGAAAAAGCCAGGCAAAAAAAGATTAGTAAGGCACCCACACCCGGCAACTGCTTAGTTATGCCGGTTAGGTTACAGGCTAAAAAACGATAGTTTGCGCCTGCTGCTGCATTTCGGTATAGGTAAAGAATTTACGTACCGGCAAACTGATGTTATAACGGATGCGAACACGCAGGGCTTTTAAGCCCGATACGCCCTGTAAGTCTTCCACTTCCAGCATTTCTACCTCATCTTCCAGCATTTTTTGGGATTGCAGGAAACGGATGTAATTCTTATACTCCACCTCTTCGTCGTGGTTTGAATAAACAATGGTGAGCTTACCAATAGCAGTTAAGCGCTCGGTAGTGTTTTTGATAACGGCTTTATCAATACGTTTTTTAACAATCTCGAACCGGGCGTTATACGTTCCGTCTACATCAAACCTTTTCTCATCCATCCGGAAACGGATAGACATAGGCAGGCTGAACGCCAATATCAGCGAGGTAACATCAAGCGGGTATGGCAGGTAAGGTTTCAGGTAATGGTGCTCCAGTTCCATTTCGCACAATACCTGTAATTGCCAAAGGCGCAGGTTATGTAAATAGGATATATCAAAGTTTTTAGCCGGGGATATGGATGAACCGATATACAGGTTATGTTCTATGCCATCGGTTTTAAAACGCTCGTAATAATGCGGGAACACTTCCTGCGCCTGGATCTGCGCCCTATCAAGCAACAGGGCCATTTTTTCGTTGATCATGGCTACCGTTGTTTCATACTTACGGCGGTTCTGATGGAAATCGCCCTCCTTACCGGCCTGTGCAAAATATTTTTCTATGGCAGCTTTTGTTTTTGCCGGCAAATCATCCACCTGTTTTAGCAACGGGTGGATATTCAGTTCCAAATAGTTTTGTATCTGCTGCTCGGTATCGGCCCTTAACGAACTTTGAACATCCATCACATACTCCTGCAGGTTGCGTACATGCTGTTCGGCATCGCTGTCTTTATTGCTGATGTGCAGTTGTTCGATGATCGGGATCAGCGCGGTTAGCTGCGCCTGCAAGTCGAGTTGTACACTCCTGTTGCGTGTATCTGATGAGCCCTTAATGTCTATCTGCCCGTAAAGCGGGTAAACATCGTGGAAGGTTACCTCTTTCAAAACATAATCTTGCTTTAAGCCGCGATACTTGATAAACTTTTGCGCTTCCTTTCTAAACTTCCAGTAAACGCTTGGGTGTATAGTAGTGTATTCGTTTTGAATGATGGCCTGTATCTGGTTTTGCATGTAGCTGTATTGCCGGTCGATGGTATCGGTAATATAGGGCAATACATTCTCTAATTGGTTGGCGTTAATACTGTTTAGTTCGCCCACTTTAGTTGATACCAGCTCTATAATGCCCAGCAAGTGCCCGTTCTTTACAACAGGTGCTAATATCAGGCTTTGTACACCCTGGTCTAAAAAGCGTTGCGCCATTAGGTTGCCGGGGTCGTTTTGCAAAAAACGGGCAACATCAGATATGGCGAAGTATGTTTTCTCTTCAACCACCTTTCCTACCGTTTGCCCGCAGAAATCGTCAAGGCATTCGTCTTCCGCATGGTCGGGCAGCAGGTAGCTCTTTAAATCGGGGTTAAAGGTGGCTATTGAAAGGGTATTCTCTATATCGTTAAAGGCCGTAAAACCTATATTCAGGTCAGGCAGCTTGTATATCGACCGGAAAACATCTAAAATTTTATCCTTTAAATTGTTACCATAGCTTGCACCCAGTAAAGTACCTTTTAAAACCGATACCGCGTTCTCTACCGTAGCATCAAACATGGTTAAAACAGCAAAGCCCTTCAGTATCCAGCTATCTTTGGGGAAGTATTTCTTCCACAGGTTAAGGTCGTCGTAATTATCGCGCAGCAGTTCTATATCTTCGGCAGTAAGTACAGGTGCGCCGGGGGTTGGCATCAGGTCCATAAAGTCCGCATTATATAAAATGCGGTAATGCTTCATCACCCCTTTGGCATCGGGGATATCATAAAACCATGGCCTCGAAAAATTAAAATCGGTACCATAAAATTCGTTCATGATAATACAACAGGTGCTTACATATACCTGGTGCTCGGTAAAGTCCCTGATGTAGATATCAAATGCCGCCCCCGCTGCCGATATAATATTTTGCAGGCGCTGGGTTTGGTTAAATAACACATCCTGAAAAGGCACTGTTATAGCTTTGATCTCGTTAAGGGTAAGTGCCTGGGGGAAGATATCCGCTGTTAACCGTTTAATGAGATCGGCGTGTTTGATGATCTGATCGGTATCGGTAATACCTTCTCTTAATTCGGGGTAAGGCTCAATTTCATCCAGTATTTCCTGAGCCATAGCAGATCGCACTCCGTTTTTTAAAGCGGCTTGCTCTTCTAAACGCTGTATCAATACATGGAATGATATGCGTATCTGGAACGGACTATCTGCAAATGGTTTAAGATTCATGAGCTATTAAACAGCGTTTTAAATTACAACGCAACCAAATTCAGTACAAATTTAACTAATATATTAACCGGTTGGTATGTTTATATATTGTTTATGACTTTTGCCCTAAATAAGTCAATTAAGTTTACTTTTAAATGGCGCTTAGCGCTTTAACGGCTGCAGCAATAAGGCGGTGCCGGTGCCCAGGGCTATACCGGCTGCCACATCACTTGGGTAATGCACACCCAGGTACATGCGCGAATAGCTTGTTGCCCCAGCCCATAAAAACGCCGGCGCTATTACATACCATTTAGGGTAGGCGCTTGCAAGGGCAGTTGCTGTTGAAAAGGTGGTAGAAGAATGCCCCGACGGGAACGATGTACTCCCCGCTCTGTAAACAGGTATAATCCTTAAATTTTGCACAAATGGGCGCGGGCGTTTAACCAGGTGTTTTACTAACAAGGTAAGGCCGTATGTTATAGCCGTACTGCTGGCCACGTAAAGCGAATTTTCGCGCATTTGCCTGTCGTTACGGATAATACCACCCACCAGCAGGGCGGCCGGCACGCCTATATCGCCATACATATAATTACGGGATAAAAACAGCGCTACCTCTGTTTGGGCAGGGGTTCGGTTTTCTGCCAGATTGATCATCACTCTGTCATCAAACTGTTGAATTTGGGATTGGGCTTTCACCACCCCAACAGGCGTAATAAACTGTATAACAGCAAAAAACAACAGGAAGTATTTATTGCAGATGAACTTCATACGGTTCGGCTAAATATTAATTTTTATATTTATACCAAAGTAACTCAAATTTACGGTTGCAAAGGTCAAACACGGTAAAAAAATGTGTGTTATACCTTACATCTGCTTATCTAAACATACATCATGAACCACCCCGAATTACTTCGCCAGATAAGGGAATACGCATTAGCATATTATAAAACACATGCTGATGAAAAATTGATATACCACGATAAAGGGCATACCGAAGATATGGTGAGCGCAGCCATGGAAATTGGCAACCATTACCAGCTAAACGACCGCGACTTTTTCATCGTACAGGCGGCGGCGTGGTTCCACGACCTTGGTTATATGGTTGATATTGCGCACCACGAAGCCCAAAGCGCTGTACTGGCCCAAAACTTTTTGCAAAAGCACAATGCTAACGAGGAGGACATTGATGCCATAAAAGCCTGCATACTGGCTACACAAATGCCGCAGAAGCCGGTTACCCTGCTGGATAAGATAGTTTGCGATGCCGACCTTTTTCACCTGGGGACTGACGACTTTTTTAAGAAAGACAAACTGCTTTTAAAAGAAATAAATGCGCTGTACCATAAAGACCTGGGCAAACTGGAATGGCGCCGCAAAAGCATCCAGTTTTTAGAGGACCACCATTACCATACCGATTATTGCCAGCTGCTTTTAAACAGTGGCAAAGAAGCCAATATCCAAACCTTAAAAAACAAAGTTGCCGCTGCCGAAAATAAGGCGGAAGGTAAAGCGTACGAAAAACATACCGAAACCATGCAATCAACAGCAGTAACCACCGTTAACGACGATTCTGAAAAACCGGAAAAGGACGGTAAAAAGAAAAAGGCCGATCGCCCGGATAAGGGTATCGAAACCATGTTTAGGATAAGTAGCAGCAACCACCAGCGTTTAAGCGACATGGCCGACAATAAAGCCCATATCATGATAACGGTTAACTCCATTATTCTATCGGCGGTGATCAGTTTATTGCTCCGTAAACTAACCGATTACGAATATTTAACCATCCCAACTTTCATCCTGTTATCTATAAGCCTGCTGGCCATGACGTTTTCTATACTGGCTACCCGCCCATCTATCCCAACAGGGATCTTTAAACGGGCAGACGTGGATGAACGCCGGGTTAACCTCCTGTTTTTTGGTAATTTTTACAAAATGCCGCTGGAAGATTACACCTACGGCATGGTAAAAATGATGGAGGATAAGGAATTTTTATACGGTAGTTTAATAAAGGATGTGTACGCGCAGGGTGTTGTTTTGGGTAAAAAGTACCGCTTGTTGCGCATTGCCTATAACATATTCATGTTTGGGCTTATCGCGGCTGTGCTGGCATTTATTATAGCTTCGGCATTATACAGTAAAGGCCACAAATAAAATATGCTTAACGCCAAATACTTTAACCGGGATATTAGCTGGCTAAGCTTTAACGGCCGCGTGCTGGAAGAAGCCGCTTCGGCAACCGTGCCTTTAATAGAACGCATCCGGTTCCTGTCTATCTACTCCTCCAACCTTGATGAATTTTACCGGGTACGCATCCCCGTGCTCAAAGCATTAAAAAACATCGGCAAAAAAAGCGATGAAATTGATGCCGACGAGCAGGAGAACATTTTGCAGCAGGCCACCACTACGGTGTTAAAACAGCAAAACCGTTTTGGTGAGATCCTGACCAAAGAACTAATCCCGGAATTAAAGGCCAATAAAATAACGCTGCTATATAATAATGAGCTCCCCCCTGCCTTAGAGCAAGAACTTGCCGATTATTTCCTGGCAGAAGTACTGGCTTTTTTGCAGCCCGTTGTTTTGAACGGGGATACCACTTTTTTCCCCGAGAATAATAAGCTTTACTTTATTATACAGCTGCGTGATGCGGATGAAGAGAGGTTAATGCTGTTGAACATCCCGTCGGACGAGTTGCCCCGGTTTTTCAGTACCAAATTGAATGGAGAGCAGTTTATTTGTTTCCTGGATGATATTATCCGCTTTAACCTGGATAAGCTTTTTAAAAAATCGACCATTGAAGGCTGCTACAGTATTAAAATAACGCGCGATGCCGAGCTCGACCTGAAGGATGAATACCCTGGCGAGCTTTCTGAACAGATAGAAAAACAACTGCAAAAACGCGATAATGGCCTTGCTACCCGCTTTTTGCACCAGGCGGATATGCCTTTGCGTTTACTGCAACTGGTTATACAGCACCTTGGCCTGCAAAACGCAGGTACCGTTGAGGGCGGCAGGTACCATAATTTAAAAGACCTTTACGGCTTACCGGTAAATACCCCTACCCTGCTGTATGATAAATGGCCTGCTATAAATTTACCCGTACCAAATGATGAGCCTTTAACTGCCACCATGGCCAAAAGCGACCTGCTGGTGAATACGCCTTATCAATCGTACCATACCATACTGCGTTTTTTTAACGAGGCCGCCAATAACCCCGATGTTGAAGAAATAAACGTTACCCTTTATCGCGTAGCCAGCGATTCGAAAATTGTGAACGCCCTGATGAGCGCGGCCAAAAACGGCAAAAAAGTAAAGGTGGTAGTTGAACTTAAAGCCCGTTTTGACGAAGCCAACAACTTAAAGTGGGCCAAAAAGATGAAGAACGCCGGCGTGCAGATCATTTATAGCGTAACCGCCTTAAAGGTACATGCCAAAATAGCGCTGGTTAAAACCCGCAACGGCGACCGTATCAGTTACTCGGGCTTACTGGCCACAGGCAATTTTAACGAGGGTACCGCCAGGTTTTATACCGACCATATCCTGCTAACCACCAACCCAGGTATTTTACGCGAGGTAGAACTGCTGTTCATCTTTTTAGCCAAACGTGAAAAGCCTTCGCCCAAAAGGCAGATAGATTTCAAGCATCTGCTGGTTGCCGGGTTTAACCTGCAAACAGGCTTTTTAAGCCTCATAGACCGCGAAATAGCATTTGCCAAACAAGGCAAGCCCGCTTCCATCATTATTAAAATGAATAACCTGGAAGAAAAGGTGATGATCAATAAACTTTACGAGGCATCGCAGGCGGGTGTAAACATACAACTCATCATAAGGGGTATTTGCTGCCTGGTACCGGGTGTAGCGGGCCTTAGCGAAAACATTAGCATTAAACGGATTGTTTACAGGTATCTGGAGCATGGCCGCGTGTTCATCTTCAACAACAACGGCAACCCAGAAGTATTTATGGGATCGGCCGATTGGATGAACCGGAACATCTACCATCGCATTGAGGTTTGTTTCCCGGTGTATGCTGCGGCCATTAAACAGCAAATAACCGCACTGATTAATTTACAACTAAGCGACAACGTACAAGCCGTAGAGATAGACCAGCACCTTAACCAAAACAGGCCCGCTGTTACCAGCGAAGCCGTACAATCGCAAAAGGCCATTTACCAATATTTAAACCTCGACAGAATAATATGAAAGCCATCAAAACAGCCATCATCTTGTCCTTATTATGTATAGGCATTGTGGGTACGTCATGTAGCCAGGGTAATAAAAAACACGCCGGTGGCAAAAAAGCTGCTGTTAGCGGTGTAAGCCCGGTGGGGTACGATTTGAACAACCCCGTAAAATACGATATGCCTGCCGAGCTGCTGGAGATATCGGGTATTGCCTTTAATAATGGTGATGCAAGCATCATATACGCCGAGCAGGACGAGGAAGGCAAGATCTTTTACTTCCGCCCCGGCGATAGCAAAATTAAGCATGTAAAGTTTGGCAAGGCCGGCGATTATGAAGATGTAGCAATATTAAACAACCAGGCGGTTATGCTGCGCAGCGATGGCAGTTTGTTTAGCTTCCCCCTGGCCGAGGTTAAGGCCGGGCAAATAAACAGCGTAAAAGAGTTTAAAAAGATATTGCCCACCGGCGAATATGAAGGCCTGCACGCCGATGGCGGCAAGCTTTACGCGCTTTGCAAACAATGCGCCGGTAAAGACCACAACAAAGAGTGCAACGGCTATATATTTAATTTAGCAGCAGATGGCAACATCACCCAAAGCGGCACCTTTACTATTGATGTGCAGAAAATAGCAGCGCTTATTGGCAAGGGCAAACTCAGGTTCCACCCATCGGCTTTGGCTAAAAACCCGTTAACAAAGCAGTGGTACGTACTATCATCAGTAAATAAACTGATTGTGGTGCTTGATGAGCAATGGAATGTACAGCAGGTGTACCCTATTAGCGGTAAAACATTTTTACAGCCCGAGGGGATGGCTTTCGACAAACAGGGCAACCTGTATATCTCAAATGAAGGTGATAAAGTGACGAATGGGAACATTCTGTTATTTAAATATAAACGTTAATTGCTACTCCTAACCCCGCTATCAGATGCTTAAAAAATTACTTATCACAACCATAACATTGCCGGTGGCAGTATTATGCACATATGCCCAGGCACCTGCCCCAAAGGCTGTATTCCGCGATAGTGTGGTGGTAAAAGTGCACCCCAGGTATGATAAGGTTGGCGGTGTACACCGCTGGTTTTTTGGTAATAATTACCGCAAGGAATGGGCAACGGCGGTAAAACTGCCGGTTATCCGGATCTCTGAAATTTATGGCGGTTTAACGCCCGAAAAAGAAGGCGGCGGCATGCAGTCGAAATCATTACGCCTTATAGATAAAAGCGGCAAGGAATGGGTGATCCGCAGTGTGGAGAAAACCCCAGATAAACTTTTGCCCGAAGCCTTGCGCGAAACCTTCGCGGTGGACTGGCTTGACGATGCCCTGAGCGGGCAGCATCCTTTTTCGGCATTAATAGTGCCGCCTTTGGCCGATGCCGCGGGTGTGCCCCATGCCAACCCGGTTATTGGCGTAGTAGCCGATGATGAAAACCTTGGCGAATACCGTAAAGTGTTTGCCAACCTGGTTTGCCTGCTGGAAGAGCGCGAGCCTATAGGCAACTCTGACAACTCTATAAAAATGCTGGCTAACCTGGTGAAGGATAATGATAACACTTTTGATGGTGAAGGTTTTTTACGTGCCCGCCTGCTCGATTTTTTAATTGGCGACTGGGACCGCCACGAAGACCAATGGCGCTGGGCCGAAACCAAAACAAAAAAGGGTAAAGCCTATGTTGGCGTACCCCGCGACCGCGACCAGGTGTTTCACCTGGAGGAAGGCTTGTTCCCAAACATTGCGGCTTTGCCGTACATAAACCCGGTACTGGGCGATTTTACATACAAACCAAACTACAAATACGGTATTTACAAAACCCGTTTTATAAACCCATATGCCAACGCGCAAATGAGCCACGAGCAATGGATGCGCGTAACCAAAGAATTTGTAGCGGCCGAAAACGACCAGGTTTTAGAAGCAAGTTTGCGGTTACTGCCCGGCGATACCTACAAAATGGGCCACGATATTTTGCTGGCCAAACTAAAAGCCCGCCGCGACGCCTTACCAGAGGCGATGGATAAATACTACCGTTTAATTTATCGCTACGCGGATATCCGCCTGAGTGACAAAAACGAACAGGTGCTTATAACCGGCCTGCCCGATAGCAGCCTGTTGATACAGGTAAACAAGATCAATAAAGATGGCGAGGTGAAAGATACCATCCTATCGGTAGCTTATAGCCCAAAATACACGAAAGAGATAAGGCTGTACACCTCTGCGGGTGATGATAAGATCACCATTAATAACACTACATCGCCCGTAAACTTAAGGCTGATAGGCAGCGGCGGTAATAAGGTTTATACCGTAACACAATCGGCCAATAAAGTAAGGCTTTACGATACCAAAAATGTAAAAATTGAAGGTATGGCCGATAGGCTGAGCAAACACCTTAGCGCCGATACTAACAACACGCGTTTTGTACC
The DNA here is from genome assembly GCA_040390445.1 of Bacteroidota bacterium. GTDB lineage: Bacteria > Bacteroidota > Bacteroidia > Sphingobacteriales > Sphingobacteriaceae > Mucilaginibacter. Next base: position 12,399 of record JAZJYI010000020.1, on the reverse strand, counting down.
TACCAACCCCTATAATATATGGATGCCACTTGCCACTGCGGCCATTAATGCAGATGATGGCTTTTTGCTGGGACTTGGGTTTAAGTACACTAAAAACGATGGTTTCCGCAAGTTGCCATACTCCAGTTCGCAGCAGTTGATGCTGACCCATGCCTTTGGTACTGATGCCTTCCGCATTAAGTACAATGGCGAATGGATACAGGACATTGACAAGGCTGATTTTACCCTGCAGGTTTTTGCACAGGCGCCGGATAATACCGTTAACTTTTTTGGCCTGGGCAATAACACCGTTTTAAATAAACAACACCAATTACCGCAGGTATTACCGTACCCGTTTTGATACCTACCAGGTTGACCCGGCGCTGCGCTGGCATACAGGTGTTGGGAGCACCATAAGCGCGGGCCCATCATTCCAGTACTACCGGTTAGACCCGGCTGATAACGCAGGCAGGCTGATCAGCCATAGCTCGCTTATTGGCTCATACGATAGCCTGACCGTTGATAAGGATAAAGCGCATTTGGGCTTTATGGTAAACTTTAACAGCAACAAACGCATTGGCGGTATATTGCCAACAGGTGGTTATTACATTAATATATCCCTGCAAGGCTATAAAGGCCTAAATAATTACTCGGAAGATTTTATGCAAATAAGGCCCGAATTTACTTTTTACCAAAAGCTAACGCATAACGGTTCTGTGGTACTGTCTGACCGTATTGGCGGTGGCGTAAGTGTGGGCAAACCTGCCTTTTACCAGTCTATGTTTTTGGGTGGGCAGGGTAACCTGCTTGGTTATTTGCAGTACCGCTTTGCGGGTAAAAACATGGTTTACAATAACCTGCAGGGCCGGGTTAAGCTATTTAATATTGCCAGTTACATCATCCCGGGGCAACTGGGCTTAAGCGGCTTTTATGATACCGGCCGCGTTTGGGTAGATGGTGAAAAGTCTGACAAATGGCACCAGGGCGTTGGCGGCGGGTTGTACTTTTCGCCGGCAAGCTTAACTATTTTGCAGGTGCTTGCAGGCCATTCTGAAGAAGGATGGTACCCGTACGTATCTCTAAATTTCAGGATCTAACCCACTGACCGGGTCTGTTTTTACAGAATAAAAGCAAGCTTAGGTGTAGTTTTTACACTATTTAATTTCCTCTCGGTTTTAGCTATAAACATGTGTGGGAAAGCATGTGTTTGTCACACCAATATATTTCCGTCTGACTTTTGTCATAAAAAAGTTAAATAGTAAATTTAGTTGACTAAAGTAGTCAACTTGGTTTACATTTGTACTGTTATTATCACAAACAATGAAGACGCTATCACTACCACAGCAAAACATCAGTTCTCTTTTTAAAAGAAACACTGACCATACCGCTGTCCCTCAAAACAATACCATTTCTACATCAACTGCCGGCGCGCAGCACAAGCATACTATATCTGCCGGCGAGTACATCATCAATGTTTTGGGCGAAGGTTTTAAGCAGAACTTTTTAGGTGCCGATATTAACATGGAGTTCTTAACGCTGAGCGTTCGCAGTTATGCAACATCAACCGTTAAGGCGCTTCGCAAGCTGGTGGTTAAATCTGCCGCAAAACAAAAAAACACAAATACAACCTCTACCTCTATCTAATCTCACAAGCTTATAATGAAACGTTTACTTAACTCCATATATAAAAGTATCTTAATGATACTTGTACTGCTTACGTCGGTTACGGCACTGCATGCGCAAACTATTGTGCGCGGCGTTGTTACCGATGCTAAAACAAAAGAGGCTATGCCGTATGTAACGGTATCATTTGTAGGTACAACACAAGGCATCAGCACAAACGGACAGGGCCGTTACACCTTATCAACTAATGATAATACGGTTACCCAGATCAAAGCATCGTTTGTTGGTTACCGTAGCGCCGTACGTAACGTTACGCAGGGCCAGGACCAAACCATTAACATAGTATTGGCAGAAAACAACCAATCGTTAAACGAAGTGGTTGTGCGTTCGGCCAAAAGGAAAAAGTACACCAATAAAAACAACCCTGCTGTCGAGCTGATCCGCCAGGTAATTGCCCACAAGGCCCAAAACCAGGTAGAGAACTATAACTATGCAGAGTACAAACAGTACGAGCGCATGAATTTCTCGTTAAGTAACCTGAGCGATAAATTCCGCAGCAAAAAAATCTTTAAAAATTACCAGTTCCTGTTCCGCGAGCAGGATTCTACTGCTATAGGTGGTAAAACCTTATTGCCAATGTACCAGGAAGAAAAAATGTCTGATAATTACTTCCGTAAAGATCCATACGCAAAAAAACAGATCATTACCGCCAACAAACAGGTTAAATACGACGAGAACTTTGTAGATAACCAGGGCCTTACCGCTTACTTTAACCGCATGTACCAGGATATTAATATCTATGATAACAATGTGTCGTTATTAAGCAACCAGTTGTTAAGCCCTATCGCCAATGGCTCGCCCGAGTTTTACAAGTTCTTTATAACCGATACGCTTAAAGATGTACAGCCAAACCTTATTGAGCTGAGCTTTACCCCACGCAATACAAACAACTTATTATTTGAGGGACGCATCTACATCACTATGGATGGCAACTATGCCGTACAAAACGCACATTTAACCGTAAACAAAAACATCAACCTTAATTTTGTAAGGCAGATGCAGGCCGACCTGGCGTTCGAGAAAAACCACGATGGCCGTTACCACCTGAGCCAAAGCGACCTGAAGATTGAGTTTGGTATCAACAAAAATAAAGGCGGCGGTATATACGGCGAACGTTTGGTAAGCATCAGCAACTTTGTAATAAACAACGCCCGTACCGGCGATACTTATAAAGGCCCTGCACAAGTTGTAGCCCTGAACGCCGAAGATAAAGACGACACCTACTGGCAAATGACCCGCCCCGATACGCTGGATGCGGCATCGGCAAGCATCTATAAAAATATCGATAGCCTGCAAACCATCCCATCGTTCAAAAAAACAATGGATATTGCTACCCTGGTGCTGGCCGGTTACAAAAACTTTGGCGCGTTTGAATTAGGCCCCGCCAATACATTTTACAGCTTTAACCCGGTAGAAGGTTTCCGCGTACGTTTAGGCGGCCGTACTACCCCTACTCTTAGCAAACGTTATTATTTTGAAACCTACGGCGCTTACGGTACCCGCGATGAAAAATTCAAATACTTTTTAAGCAGTACCTATTCGCTTAATAATAAATCTATCTACTCGTTCCCGCAAAACTATATCAGGGCAAGCTTCCAGCACGATACCAAGATACCGGGCCAGGAGTTACAGTTTGTGCAGGAAAGCAACTTCCTGTTATCATTTAAACGTGGTGCAAACGATATTTGGTTGTACAATGATATCTTCAGGTTAGATTATGTGCACGAGTTTACCAACCACCTGTCGTACTCGTTAGGTTTCAAAAAATGGAACCAAACCCCTGCCGGTGCATTACTTTACCAAAACCTGTTGCCAAACGGTAGTTTAAATAATGTTAACCTGATCCAAACATCTGAGCTATCGGCACAGATCCGCTGGGCACCACATGAGAAATTTTACCAGGGGAAATTGTACCGCACACCAATACCTGATAAGTACCCTATTTTTACCCTGAGCTATACACAGGGTGTTAAAGGCCTTTTAGGTGGCCAATACAATTACCAGAACCTTGTGGGTAACATTAACAAACGCTTTTACCTGTCGCAGTTTGGTTTTACCGATGTAACTGCCGAAGGTGGTTACCTGTTTGGCCAGGTGCCTTTCCCTTTATTGGATATACACCACGCCAACCAAACGTATGCGTTCCAGCTGCAATCATACAACTTAATGAACTTCCAGGAGTTTGTGAGCGACCATTATGCCAGCATAGCGGTAGACCATAACTTTAACGGCTTTATTTTTAACCGCATACCGTTGCTTAAAAAACTGAAGCTGCGCGAGATCATCGACGTAAAAAGCCTTTGGGGCGGTGTACGTAAAGAGAACGACCCTGCCAACGACCCATCACTGTTACGTTTCCCGGGCAGTGTAGGTGCAAACGGTGCAGGTACTTACGCCTTAGGCTCGACCCCATATGTGGAGGGTAGCGTAGGTGTAGGTAACATATTTAAACTGTTGCGGATAGACTATGTAAGGCGTTTTACTTATCTGGACCACCCGGGTGCGCCACGCAGCGGTATCAGGTTCTTTGTGAAATTTGATTTTTAAGTTATATTCGTAAACCAGGTTGACTTTTACTTGTTAAGTTTAGTATCATGAACAGTTGTGAATTAACAGAAGAAACCCAAAAGGTTGCCCCAAAGCTGGTGTACCTGCTTAAACGCCTTTTGGACGAATGGATGGGTAAAAAACTGTGCCGTATAGATCAGCCGGGGTTTAATAGCGCGCACCTGCCTTTGTTTATGAGTATTGGCAAAACCGGTATATCAAATAATGAGCTTGCCGCCAAGATGAATGTTACCAAACAGGGCGCCAGCAAAATTGTAAAAGAGCTGGAAGCCATCAATATGGTTACCAGTGTAAAAAGCCCCGATGATGCCCGTGTGGTTATGCTGCATTTCACCCCCGAGGGCGAAGCCTTTTACCACAACCTAAAAAGCCAGGTAATGGAGCTCGAAACTCAGTATAAAAAGGTAGTAGGCACCAAAAATTACGAAACTGCAATTGAAGTAATGCTGAAACTTGTACAGTTTCATGAAGAAAACAACTGCATCGAGTAAAATTGATAAAATAATTAAAGATTTATTGAGTAAATGACAATAGGATGAAACGGTTAGTTCAAATCCTTTATACATTTGCTTAACACTGTTAAATAATCTAATAGTAGTAAATAAAATGGCCAGCAAGGATAGGATATTACGATTGAAAGAAGAAACCAGGGTGAACATCCTGGAGGCTGCTTTACAAATTGTTAAGGAAGAAGGATGGCAGGCTTTAAGTATGCGTAAAATTGCGGATGTGATTGAATACACCGCCCCTATTATTTACGAATACTTTGCCAGCAAAGAGGCTATACTATTAGAGCTTAACCGCCAGGGCTATTTAAAGTTGTCAAAACAACTGCAGGAAGCTAAGGATAAGCATACCTCACCGGCCGATCAGCTGGAGGAAATGTGGCTTTCCTACTGGAACTTCGCTTTCGCAAATAAAGAGCTTTACCAGGGCATGTTTGGTATTACAACCAGTTGTGCCTGCAAAATGGTAAATGAATTACCCGAAGCAGGGTTACCCTGGGATATCATCACCGGCTCAATTGGCGAACTGATGAATATAGAGGACATGGACTCGGATATTATTTGTACCAAGTACTATACTTTTTGGTCGGTGGTACACGGGTTGGTATCCATTAATCTGTTAGACCGCGGCGATTCTGATAAAATAAACAGGCAAGTATTAAGGGATGCAATTACCGGCATTATCAGGTCAATAACCCCTTAATTTTCAAAGATGTTTAAACCCCTGTTAATTATTTAACAGCGTTGAAACTCAATTACTAATTCTTAAAAATCACAGCTTATGGAAACTATCATCACTCCTCTAACCAATCACTTAACAGTGTTAAATAATCTACCAATGTTAATAACTTTTTATTGTTGCCGTTAGCTACGGTGATATCAGCCATAAAAACTGAACATATCCATATCGAATAAACACTTACAATAATGTACAATACAACGAAAACAAACGACACCATATATATAAACAGCTTACGGGCTGCATTAACTCCCATTAACTCACCCTCAAAATTGATCATCATGAAAATCATCTTAGCAGCGATCATCGCCATATCATTATTCAGTTGCTCGCCCAAGCCACAAACGGCACAGGCACCGCCCCCAATGGCAGTACCTGTGGCAGCAGTAACCTCGGGCAACCAAACTACTTACCAGGAATACCCTGCATCTGTAGAAGGTACCGTAAACGTTGAAGTACGCCCACAGGTTAGCGGTAGCTTAGATAAAGTATTTGTAGACGAAGGCGCTTTTGTAACCGCCGGTTCACCAATATTTAAAATAAACGAGCAACCTTACCGCGCAGCATTAAACAATGCATTAGCAAGTTTACACGCAGCCGAAGCAGCACAAGGCAACGCACAAATAGAAGTTGACAAACTAACCCCGCTTGTTGCCAACAAAGTAGTATCAGACTACCAGTTAAAAACAGCGAAAGCAACGTTCCAGGTTGCAAAGGCCAATATCGAATCGGCTAAGGCAAATGTGGCAACTGCACAAATCAACTTAGGTTATACCTTAATTAAAGCACCGGTTAGCGGTTACATTGGCCGCCTGTTAAAAAAACAAGGCAGCCTGGTTTCTCCGCAGGATGTTGAAGCATTAACCCAGTTATCTGACGTGCACGATGTACACGTTTACTTTGCCCTGAGCGAAAAGGATTTTGTAAACTTTAAAGAACAATACCCGGGCGAAACCATCAAAGACAAGCTTAAACGCCTGCCATCAGTATCATTGCTTTTAGCCGATGGTACCGAATATGCCAAACAGGGTAAAATTGATGTGATAGACGGCCAGTTTGATAAAAACACAGGCGCTATCACCGTAAGGGCAACCTTTTCAAACCCTAATGGCTTGTTACGTTCTGGCAATACCGGTAAAGTACGCTTAAGCCTGCAACATGATAACGCCTTAATTGTACCGCAATCGGCTACTGTTGAAATGCAGGATAAGGTATTCGTATACGCCCTTGCCGATAGCAACAAGGTTAAAAAACTGCCTATCACTATCATTGGTACAAGTGGTGAAAACTACCTGGTTAAAGATGGCGTAAAAGCCGGCGACCAAATTGTACTAAGCGGTATGGACAAATTGCAGGAAGGTACCGTTATAGCCCCGCAAAAAGGGGTTGATAAAGCCGCTGCCGTAGCAAAAAACTAATAACCTCACTCACCCCTCTTCTTTTAGGAGAGGGGTTAATGAAATCACGCTCTACCCCGCCGTAAAATAGCGGGGCCGGGATAACTCACATCAAAAATTAAAACGTCATGTTTAAAAAATTCATAGAAAGGCCGGTACTTTCAACCGTTATCTCCATCTTATTGGTGATAGTGGGTATACTCGGCTTAACAAAACTGCCCTTAGAGCGTTTCCCAAATATTGCCCCTCCGGCAGTATTGGTATCTGCTGTATATCCGGGCGCCAATGCCGAAACGATATTACGTTCGGTAACACCTTCCCTGGAAGAAGCAATTAACGGTGTAGAGAACATGACCTACATGACCTCTACCGCCAGTAATGATGGTACATTAGGTATCACCGTTTACTTTAAACAAGGCACCGACCCTGACCAGGCTGCTGTGAACGTTCAAAATCGTGTTTCACAGGCATCGAGCCAGTTACCTGCCGAAGTTTTACAATATGGTATAACAACCACCAAACAGCAAAACAGCTTTATTGGTGCTATGGCTATCTACACAGATGATCCTAAAAAATATGATCAAACCTTTGTAGCCAACTATGCACAGATCAACATTGTGCCCGAAATTAAACGTATCCCGGGTGTAGGCTCGGCCAGTATATTTGGCGGGGTTAAAGATTACTCCATGCGTGTTTGGCTAAACCCGTCACAAATGGCGGCTTACAAAGTTACCCCTGCCGAGGTAATGGCGGCCATACAGGATAAAAACATTGAAGCAGCTCCGGGCCGTTTCGGTGAACGCAGCGACCAATCGTTTGAATACGTAATTAAATATAAAGGTAAGCTTACCAAGCCCGAAGAATATCAGAATATTGCTATCCGCGCTAATGCCGATGGCTCTGTACTGCATTTAAAAGATGTAGCACGCGTTGAATTAGGCGCTTATTCTTACAACAGCTACAGTAACCTAAACGGTAAAGACGGTGTTATCATCGGTATCATCCAACTATCAGGATCAAATGCGAACGAGATCCAGATAGCTATTGATAAATTGATGGTAAAAGCATCAAAAGATTTCCCTGTAGGTATCAAATACAACCAGTTCTATCGTACCAAAACCGACCTGGACGAATCAATAACCCAGGTGGAGCATACACTGATAGAGGCATTCGTGCTGGTATTTATCGTAGTGTTTATATTCCTTCAGGATTTCAGGTCAACCCTTATCCCGGCCATAGCGGTACCGGTGGCCATTATCGGTACGTTCTTCTTCATGAGCCTGCTTGGGTTCTCTATCAACCTGTTAACCCTGTTTGCGCTGGTGCTCGCCATCGGTATTGTGGTAGATGATGCCATTGTGGTGGTGGAGGCGGTGCATGCCAAAATGGAGCACGACCCAAGCCTTACCCCTAAAAAGGCAACAACCGAAGCGATGCATGAAATAACAGGAGCTATTATATCTATTACCCTGGTTATGGCTGCCGTGTTCTTACCCGTAAGTTTCATGACAGGTTCTACAGGTATATTTTATAAGCAGTTTGCATTGACCATGGCTATAGCCATCATCATATCGGCTGTTAACGCTTTAACGTTGAGCCCGGCACTAGCTGCGCTGTTCTTAAAGAACAAACATTCGGCTGATGGGCACGATGCGCCTAAAAAAGGTTTTGTAGATAAGTTTTATGCTGGTTTTAACGGCAGCTTTAACTTTATCACTAACAGGTATGTTGGCGGCTTAAAAGTGCTTATCAAAAATAAATGGGTGAGCATGGCCGGCCTCGCGGTAATAGTTGTTGTTACCATATTTATGGTGACTAAGACAAAAACGGGCTTTATCCCTACCGAAGATCAGGGCTTTGTGGCCATAGCGGTTTCAACCCCATCCGGAACTTCATTAAGCGGTACTAACAAGATCTTTAAACAAGCCGAAGAACAGTTGAATACTTTACCGTCGGCAAGGTTCGTTACCGCGTTATCCGGTTTCAACTTCTTAACACAGTCAAGCAGTCCATCAGCGGGGGTTATCTTCCTGTTGTTAAAGCCTACTGACGAACGCGGCAAGGTTAAAAATATCGATGAGATCCAAAACATAGTAAGGGGCAAATTAGGTGCCGTACCGGGTGGTACATTCTTCGTGTTCAGTTTCCCAACCGTTCCGGGATTTAGCAACGTGGAAGCGTTGGATGTGATGCTGCAGGACAGGACCAATGGTAAACTGGACAAGTTTAGCGGTATTGCCAATAACTTTATTGCCAAACTGATGCAGAAACCGGCAGTTGCTTATGCCTTTACATCATACAAAGCCGATTACCCTCAACTGCAATTAGAAATTGACGACGAGAAGGCCAACCAGCTTGGTGTAAACGTTAAGGACATCTTATCTACCATGCAGGCTTATTTTGGTACCGCACAGGCTTCGGACTTTAACCGCTTTGGTAAATATTACCGTGTGGTTGTACAGGCTGATATTGCCGACCGTACCGATCCAAAAACTATTGACCGCGTATTTGTAAAAAACAAAGCAGGCGAAACCGTGCCTATCAACACCCTGGTTAAACTAACCCGTGTGTATGGCTCTGAAACTGCCTCACGTTATAACCTGTTCAACTCTATCGAGGTGAATGCTATCCCTAAACCGGGTTACAGCTCGGGTGATGCCATCAAGGCTATACAGGAAACTGCTAAAGAAGAGCTGCCGCAAGGTTTTGCATACGAGTTCTCTGGCCAAACCCGTGAGGAGATCTCATCGGGTGGGCAGTCTACCGTTGTATTCCTGTTATGTTTGGTGTTTGTGTACTTCCTGTTATCGGCACAGTACGAGAGTTATATCCTGCCATTGGCGGTTATCCTCTCTATCCCTACAGGTATATTTGGTGTATTTGCTGTACTGGGCATAACCGGTATAGAAAACAACATCTACGTACAGGTAGCGCTGATCATGCTTATCGGTTTGCTGGCTAAAAACGCCATCCTTATCGTAGAGTTCGCGGTTCAGAAACGCAGGGCTGGCTTAACCCTGGTTGATGCAGCCATTGAGGCAGCAAGGCTAAGGATACGCCCAATTGTGATGACATCGCTGGCCTTCGTATTCGGTCTGTTCCCAATGAGTATTGCTACCGGCCCGTCTGCACAGGGTAACCACTCTATTAGTATTGGTGCCGCCGGCGGTATGGTGTCTGGAGTAATACTGGGGCTATTGATCATCCCGGTGCTGTTTGTGATCTTCCAGCATCTGCAGGAAAAAGTTACAGGCGTACCACTTTCAAGGCACCTTGATAAAAATTACAACCCGGACGCTAAAGCTGTTGAAGCAATAGAAGCACACTAAGCATATTTTACTCTCCCGGTCGTTGCTTCGCTCGATCGGGGTGAGTTAATCACCACTTAGTTAACAACATATAACAAAGAGACAACAAAATGAAAAAGTATATAAACACATTCGCCTTTATGCTGCTACTGGCATTAAGCGCATGTAAAGTTTCAAAAGATATTGAAACACCTAAACCCGCGCTGCCTGTAGCCTTTAGGGATGCAGCGCAAACCGCCGATACCACCAGTATTGCCGATATACAATGGAAAAACTTTTTTACCGAACCTACCCTGCAAAAACTGATTGACAGCGCCATAGCTAACAATTACGATATGCTGATAGCGGTAAAAAACATTGAATCATCTGAGTTGCTGTTTAAACAGGTTAAGTGGAACTATACCCCACAGGTAAACCTTAACGTAACTGCTAATACCAGTCGCCCGTCAGACAATAGTTTGAATGGCTTAAGCCTAAGCACTTTTGGTGTGGGTACCAAACATATCGAAGATTATTCGGCTAACCTTGGCCTTTCATGGGAGGCTGATATTTGGGGTAAGATCCGTAACCAAAGCAAAACTGCTTTGGCCCAGTACCTGCAAACTACCGAAGCTAAAAAGGCTATTCAAACCAACATCGTAGCCGGTGTATCACAAGGTTACTATAACCTGCTGATGCTTGACGAGCAGTTAACCATTGCCCAAAAGAACGTAAAACTGAACGATAGCACCCTGCGTATTATCCGTTTACAATACGATGCCGGGCAGGTAACATCTTTAGCCGTGCAACAGGCCGAGGCACAACGCCTGGCAGCAGCACAGTTAGTACCACAGTTTGAGCAGAACATCACCATACAGGAAAACGCCCTGCGTATCCTTACAGGTGCACTGCCAGACAGGATTGAACGCAGCAACACCTTAAGCAACCTGCAAATTGCAGATAACCTGCCATCGGGTTTACCATCGGCCATTGTGAGCCGCAGGCCGGATGTAAAAACTGCCGAATTAGCGCTTAACATAGCCAATGCCCAGGTAGGTATTGCTAAGGCAAACATGTACCCATCATTAACCATTTCGGCTACAGGTGGTGTAAATTCATTTAAGGCAAGCAACTGGTTCAATATCCCGGCATCATTATTTGGTACTGTGGCAGGTGGTATCACCCAGCCATTATTTAACAAAAAAAGGTTAAAAACACAATACGAGGTTGCCAAGGTTGATCGTGAAAAAACCGTGCTGCAGTTCCGTCAATCTGTACTAAATGCAGTTGGCGAAGTATCTGATGCTTTGGTTACTATCCAAAAGCTTAAAGAACAGCAGGCAGTTGCAGCTAACAGGGTTACTACTTTACAACAGGCTACCGGCAATGCCAACCTGTTGTTCAGAAACGGTATGGCTACTTACCTTGAGGTAATTACCGCACAGGGTAACGTACTGCAAAGCGAACTGGAACTGGCCACCATAAAACGCGCGCAACTAAGCGCCGTATCTAACCTGTACCGCTCGTTAGGCGGCGGTTGGAGATAAGAAAAAGGATGAGTGATGAGTGATAGCCGTTCCTCCGATTTATCGGAGGGCGGCTTTTTTTATGATGTAAAATCGCCCGTAGCTATTACTGCTATAACCACGAAAACCAGCGTAACCGCCAACCCTATCAGGCTAATTAACACCACCCTGCCCCAACCAAAAAAGCCTTCGCCCGTTGTTGCGTGGGCTGTAATCTGAGCCCCCTGAAAATGTTGGGTTAAATAAAAAGCTATCCAGCAATAAGCTATGGGGATAATATAATTAGGAACGTGGGCCGTTTCGGGTATTAAAAAAACACCACCAAATATCACTATTGTTGCAGCAATAGCATAGATCCATGCCGCTTTTGCTTTTCCGTATTCGCCAAAAACCTTGTAATTCTCGGCCATAAAATAACCTGCAATTATTGGCCCGCCTATAAATGTGCCCAGCCTAACATGGTTGGCATTGTACACGGGTGCAACTAAAGTTACCTGTTGAATTGGCTGCTCGTCCTGAAATTCCATTTAGTATGATTGATTTAAGTGGTATAAATTTATACCATAATTTGTAAATCTAATCAAAAATGTCTCGTCCTAAAAAAAGTTTACAGGTTTTCAGATAGTCCTGTTATGTATTTACAAAATCCTGTTCCATTCTGACTCGTCCTGAAAAAGGTTGACAGTGATTTATAAAGATAAAAACATTTATTGT
>JAZJYI010000019.1:0-1056 GCA_040390445.1 Bacteroidota bacterium | reverse complement strand
ACCTTTTTCCCATCTACAGATGCCGGGGCTAAACTTTTGCAACCCTGATCAATTGGTGACGGAAAACTTGTGTTCCCATTGCCGCCGGGAGGAGGATTGTTACCGCCGCCGCCGCCACTACCCCCGCCGATACATTCTGTCACATCTTTAGTAGTAAAGTAGGGTATACACACTCCCTCATCATTAGTTCTTACGCTTGCATTCCACTTAGGCGGGCCGACAGAACCCGCACCTACACAGGCCCAGGTCACTGTAGTTACACCTGAAGTTACACAAACGCTGTTGGTACCTTTTGGTTTTTCGGAGTTGATCTGTGGCCCCCCACCGCTTGCGGCAGCATTGGTTAAGGTAAGCGTTTGGGTAATAGCGCCATTTTGATACCGCCAACCGCCGGCAAATTTGCCATTGATATCAAAATACATCAGCCTGCCACTGTAAGCAGGGTCCCTTTGCTGGTAAGTGTTTTTATCCAGTTTGCTAAAGTCGCCATTAATGTAGGTGGTATCGGCTATCAGTACCATAAACCATCCTTTAAAAACACCCACACTGTCTTTTTGGATGAGGTAGCTGGTTTTAGTGTAGTTGGTTTGCAAATTGGCTTTAGTGCCATCAGTTGTATTCACTAAAAAAGCTACCGCGCTGTTCAATAGCGGCATTTCTATAACGGTGCCTTTATTTTTTTCATAAACAAGCGTTGTATCCCACGCGGGGTTTAAGCCATCATACCACTTGCGGGTACTGCCTGCATCATTAATGGCAACCGATGGTTTATTGATAGCTTCATTTCTTTGAAACCAGGTTTTGGCTTCGTTAACCACATCTATCTGTTGTTTTTGGCTTAAAGGTGTAGTTTGCGAAACAGCAACATCTTTTTTACAGCTGTTGACGATAAAAGCCATCACAAACAAAAATAAAATGACCGGCGCGCTGCCTTTTGGTAATTGGTTTTTCATTGGTTTAGGTAATTGTTATAAAGCACGGCTGTAAAAGTATAACAAAAAAACCTGAAAAAAATCACGTAAAACTACGTGATTTAACAACCTTTAGTTGTGAAAA
>JAZJYI010000018.1:0-64622 GCA_040390445.1 Bacteroidota bacterium | reverse complement strand
CAATTGATCAGGGTTGCAAAAGTTTAGCCCCGGCATCTGTAGATGGGAAAAAGGTGAATTTACAGCCTCCGGTACCTACAACCCCTGATGACCCATGCCTGGTGAAACCACCAGAGCCTGTAGTGCCTAAACCACCGAAAGTTATAGTAGATAGCTTGAAAAAGAACTTTCCCTGTGCTGTTAAATTAATATTGGATAAATTAGCACAAAATGGGGTTTATGGAGATTTTGTGAAGCCCTTTACTACTACAGGAATGCCTGATTTATCATGGAATAATAGTCAAATGCCATTTAATCAGATTAATAGTCCTGGCGGTGATCCTATATATCAACTTGGTGAAACAACCGCTATTGGTCAGAGTTATAATGCTACGATTAATCTTAATACAAGTATGCTTCAAAATAGTTCACAGCTTTTAATTGCAGCGGTAGCTATACATGAAACATTACATGCTGTGATTAATTATAATTTGCAAATGGCTGGATATAATAAAGCAGATGGAAATGTTACTTTAAATTCATGGCTTTTTGGAATAGATAGTTGGTATGAAATAAAAGGATTACCTTCAAATTTTTCGAATCATTACCTAATGATGGACTATTATTTTGATCAAGCCGTAACCGCCTTATCGCAATGGGACAATAACGCTCATACCACTAAAGAATATCAAATGACAATGTTGTATGGTTTAAATAATCCTGGGGAAAACGATTCATCAACATCAGCTCAGTTTGTGGCTAAAACTCAACGTTTAAAAACAGAATATAATGAATTGTTGAAAAAATTTAACATTACTGAAGCTGATCTTAAGGTGTATTGGAAATCACAATTAAATTCGACAATTAATAAATTACCAAGCTCTGGATGCAATTGATAATTTAATTTACTCATTATGAAATTTTTGGTAAAAATAATCTTGAACTTTATTATAATTACAAATCTGTCCAATTCGTTTGCCCAAACTATTAGTAAAAAGGATACCATTTATTATTTTATTGATACGGCAAAAATACCTGTATTAGATAGAATGATACGTGTTGACATTGCAAATCCGCATAAGTTCTATACTATAAATTGCCCGTGTTTAAGTTCGGGTAGTAATCCTGTTTTTCGCACTAACATTAATAATACAACTCCTGTCAACAAAAGTAAGGTTGCTAAAATTAAGTTTATTAGTCTTGCCAAGTTGATAGAGCTTGTTCGGAAAAATGACACGCCATATTTTAATGACGCAGTGACAATTTTTTTTATTGAAGCAAGGGAAAAGATATTTATTCAAGAAAGAGTCTTTTTTTTAGGTGGAAAGCAAACAAAGATGGAATGATAGCATCCCCATTGGTCGAAGCTTGTAGTTTCGACCTAAAACAGTCTAAGCTTCAGCTTTATATATTATTCAATGTAGGTGTAAGTTAGGCTGCGCTAAACTTATACCGGGTTCATAGGTGTTTGCCTGACGGTAATTTTGCATGTCGGGAGGCGCAAAGTATCACGTCTCTACGATAGAAATACGCCTACTGAAAATCAATAATTACGCTATCGCCAAGGTTTAGGCCAAGCAGGCCGCTTGCGTTACCTTTGTTGATGGCGATCTCCAGGTGGTCGCTTATACCAAAAAGGCAAAGTTTTTCGCCCTCGGGTACTTCGTTATAATGCCAGCTAAGCTGGTTGATGGTTTCGTTACGTTTAAAGTAGAGTACAAATTTGCGGCCCTGCTGTACGCGGTTAAAAAACTCTTTGGTAACGTTGGTTATCACGTTCTGGAACGAGTCGATATAGATCACCGCGCCTTTGATCAGGTTCTTTTCTATAACAGGTTGCAGGGTCATTTTATTCTCTACACTGGTTACCGGCAGGCCTATCTCGGTAAGGGCACCACCACTGGCCAGATGGCACGCGGCCTTCACAAAAATATCTGCCAGCGGGAAGTGCAGGAACTTCAGGTCCTGCATAATATTTATTTCCACAATCTCGTCCGGCTCATCGGTAAACATCAGCGAAAATATACCGTTATCGGCACCAACAAAGTAGTGGTTTTTATACCTTACGGCCAGGTAGCGGGTGTACGTATTGTACACAGTATCAATTCCTATCAGGTGTACGGTATGGTCAGGAAAATAGTAAAAACTATTCTTTAAAATAAAGGCTGCCTGCTGCACATTAAAGGCTGCAACATTGTTAGTAATATCAACAATATTTACTGCTGGGAGCAATTTATAAATACTACCTTTAAGGGCAGCCTGATAAATATCTTTATCGCCCAGATCAGTAGTTAAAGTTATAATTGCCATTAATTTTATAAATATTTATTGCTAATCTTGTAAAGCATTTAAAGGTGCAAATATTCAATTTTTAATTCATAAAAATTCGTAAACTGACAAAAATCAATCACTATTGAACGAGCTAAAGTTATCAATTGAGCAAATAGACCCCGCCGTTTTATGGGGACCGAATAACGATCATTTCGAGATCATTAAAAAGCAATACCCTAAGCTTAAATTAGTTGCACGTGGTAGCGAAGTTAAAGTTTTAGGAGATGAGCAGGAACTCGCCAGCTTTCAGGAGAAATTTGATCACCTTGTACAGCATGTAGAAAAATTTGACAGCCTTAATGTAAACGATGTTGAGCGGATACTCGGCGCCAGGGTTACCGCCCCTAAAGAAGGCGAAACCGCGCCCGATAAGTTTGCCAGCAGCGAAGTTTTGGTTTTTGGCCCCAATGGTATTATGGTTAGGGCGCGTACGCCAAACCAGCACCGCATGGTTGATAGCCTGAGCAAAAACGACATCTTGTTTGCTATAGGCCCCGCAGGTACAGGTAAAACCTACACCGCGGTTGCATTAGCGGTAAGGGCGTTAAAGAATAAAGAGATCAAACGGATCATCCTTACCCGCCCGGCGGTTGAGGCAGGGGAGAACCTGGGCTTTTTACCAGGCGACCTGAAAGAAAAGATTGACCCGTACCTGCGCCCTTTATATGATGCGTTGGATGATATGATACCGGCCGAAAAGCTAAAGCTTTATCTGGAGAACCGTACCATTGAGATAGCCCCGCTGGCTTTTATGCGTGGCCGTACACTTGATAATTGCTTTGTGATTTTGGATGAGGCACAAAATGCTACAGATATGCAGCTAAAGATGTTCCTGACACGTATGGGGCCATCTGCCAAATTTATTGTTACGGGTGATGTTACACAGATTGACTTACCAAAGAAACAGCAGTCGGGCTTATACACTGCGCTGCGCATATTAACCGATATAAAAGGAATTGATATTGTTTACCTGAGCGGGGAAGATGTTGTACGCCACAAACTGGTGAAACGCATACTGGAAGCTTACGGGGATATACAATAGTTTAGTGATTGGTGAATAGAGCGTGGTTAATAGTTTAACCATTCTCCGCTCACCACTCACCATTCACTCACATACAATGGACGCAATAAAAGAAACACATTTTAATTTTAAGGGGCAAACCAGCTATTACAAGGGTAAAGTTCGGGATGTTTATACCATAGATAATAAGTACCTGGCCATGGTAGTTACCGACCGCATCTCGGCATTTGATGTGGTACTGCCAGAGCCTATCCCGTACAAGGGGCAGGTGCTAAACCAGATAGCCGCTAAATTTTTAAAGGCTACTGCCGATATTGTACCCAACTGGGTAGTTACCGTGCCCGACCCATCTGTTACCATAGGCCGTATCTGCGAGCCGTTTAAGGTAGAGATGGTGATCCGTGGGTACCTTGCCGGCCATGCCGCGCGTGAGTACGCCTTAGGCAAACGCCTGGTTTGCGGTGTTACCCTGCCCGAAGGTTTAAAAGAGAACGATATACTGCCCGAGCCCATCATCACCCCAACCACAAAAGCATCGGTAGGGCATGATGAGGATATCTCCCGCGAGGAAATACTTAAACAAGGTATTGTTACCGAGGCCGATTATGTACAGCTTGAAAACTACACCCGCCAGTTATTTAAACGCGGTACCGAAATTGCCGCCAAACAAGGCCTGATACTGGTTGATACCAAGTACGAATTTGGCAAGGTAGGCGATACCATTTACCTGATAGACGAGATCCACACGCCCGATTCATCCAGGTACTTTTACAGCGATGGGTACACCGAACGCCAAAAAAGCGGCGAGGCGCAAAAACAACTATCAAAAGAGTTTGTTAGAAAGTGGCTTATTGAGAACGGTTTTCAGGGTAAGGACGGGCAGCAGGTACCCGAAATGACAAAGGAAATTGTACAATTGATATCTGACAGATATATCGAGCTATATGAGCAAATTACAGGTGAAGCTTTTGTTAAGCCCGAACTTACTGATGTGGTAAACCGTGTTGAAAGCGCGATAAACAAGGCGCTGGCCACCCTGTAGTTTTTATTTAAAGGTAAATTAATTATATCTTAGCTTTTTAATTAGAACAAAATGAAATTTACGGTTGACAAGCACGAGAAATATATTCTTATTAAGCTTAACGAATCAAAGCTAAATTCACTGGTTACCCCGCAGTTAAAATCAGAACTAATCCTGATCAATACCGAAGGCCAGCGGAATATTATACTTGATCTTTCGCAAGTGAAGTTTGCAGATTCATCGGGCTTAAGCAGTTTATTGGTTGGGCATCGCTTATGTAAAAACTCGTCCGGCTCATTTATACTGTGTGGTTTAAACGATGCGGTATCGCGTTTGGTAACCATTTCACAGCTGGATAATGTACTTTCTATTGTACCAACCTGCGAAGAAGGTATCGACCTTATCTTCATGGAAGAAATAGAAAAAGAACTGAAGAAAGAAGTTAGATAATAAGCTGCTCCCCCCGGTATGAAATTCGAAGTCACTATACTGGGCAGCAGTTCTGCAACTCCCATTTTTAACAGGAACCCCACAGCGCAGGTACTCAATATAAATGAAAAACTTTATTTGGTTGATTGCGCTGAGGGCACCCAGCAGCAAATGTTGCGGTTTGATGTTAAGGCCAGCCGGATAGATTATATTTTTATTAGCCACCTGCACGGCGATCACTACCTGGGTTTGGTTGGGCTGTTATCGTCTATGCACCTTAACGGACGCAAAAAAGCACTTAAGATTTTCGGTCCCCCGCCTTTAAAGGAGATTGTTGACCTGCAACTCAAATATTCTGAAACCACGCTACATTACCCCTTAGAATGGGTATTTACCGATGCTACAACAAAGGGCACCATATTAGAGAACCAGGATATTTTTGTAGAAACCATCCCGCTTGATCACCGCATCCCCTGTACCGGTTTTTTATTCAGGCAAAAGAAACGTTTACGCAAGCTTATTAAAGAGAAGATAGAAGCACTGGAGATACCGGTTGCTTATTACTCTGCCATAAAAAAGGGTAATGACTATACAGCGCCCGATGGTACTGTTTATAAGAACAGTGAACTTACCATTGCACCTGCCGAGCCAAAATCATACGCTTACGTATCTGACACGCTTTATGTAGAAAAATACCTGGCGCAAATAAACTCGGCCACGCTGCTGTACCACGAGGCTACATTTTTGAACGATATGCTCGACAGGGCTAACCAAACGCACCATACCACAGCTTTACAGGCAGGCGAGGTGGCCGTAAGGGTGAATGCAGAAAAACTGATTATCGGCCATTTCTCGGCCCGGTACAAAACGCTTAATGAGCTTTTAGAAGAAGCGCAAAGCGTTTTCCCAAATACAGAACTTGCTGTAGAAGGAAAAACGTTTGTTATAAGTGAATAACGAAAGTTTAACACAAAAAAAGAGATTAGCTTTTTCAACTAATCTCTAATCTCTTGTCTCTAACTTCTAAAAATTAATCGCCCTTTTTGCCAAATACAGAGAAGTGTACGTAACGGCTTGGATGTGCTTTTATATCAATAAATAAGTTATTAAGGTTGCTTGATGCCTGGTTAAGGTTGTTGTACATCTTATCATCATTCATCAGTAAACCAAGCGATCCCTGCCCGCTGTTAATTTTGTTGATGGTAGCCTGCAGGTCGGCCATGGCTTTGTTGGCATTATCTAAAGTACCCTTAACATTTGAGTTAGCCAGGTCAGTGCTAAACCTTTCAAAATTGCTTGATATACCGGTTAAATGCGCGCTGCTGTTTTTAAGATTTGCCGAGGCTTCATCCGCATTGGCCATAATACCATTAATATGCGCGCTTTGAGCGCCTACTATGGCATCAATTTTTTTAGTGGTACCCTCTAATGTTTGTAAAGAGTTGGCAATGCTGGTAAAGCTTTTATCAACGTTTGCCTGAAACTTAGGGTTCATTATTTTATTGATAGCGCCCAGGGCCGAGTCTACCTTGGTTATTAAAACCTCGGCTTTCTTTTGAATAGGCTGCAGGCTTTCGGCAAGGCTACCCTGTATGTCGGCACGCAGCGTATCCTGGTCGCCGGCATATTTCATGCTGTTGCCTAGTTCAAATACAATGGCTTTGCTGCCCAACAGGTCGGTGCTTTGTAGTTTGGCTAAGGTATTATCGGGTATGTTGTATTGCTTATCAACCTTAAATTCAACAGTGGTGCGGCCATCAGCGTGCAATTGCATTTTTGATACACGGCCAATTTGGAAACCATTTACCAAAACAGGTTTTGATATAGTTAAACCCTCAACACTGCGATAAATTGCGTAAAATTTATTTGATGATGAGAAAACATCGTTCCCCCGCAAAAAGCTGTATCCTAATATAAGTACCGTTATGGCTACCGCAGTAAGCGCCCCAATTTTTGTTTCGTTAGATATTTTCATGTATAGTATAGGTAGTGTATATGTTTTTAAATTTAGTTAGGTGTTACTTGTTCCATCTGGGTTTTATATTGATTAATTGCACGCACTATAGAATTAACTATTTCTGTTTGCCCCGTTTCAGAATTTAAATACGCTTCATCATCAGGGTTATTAATATAGCCTGTTTCTACAAGTACCGATGGCATAGCGCTATGGCAAAGTACATAAATACCCTGTTCCCTTAGCCCTTCGCTACGTCTTCCGTCAGTCCCAACAATCTCATCGTTAATTAAGTTTGCAATTTTTATACTTTGTTTGCGAAATTTACGCACATAGGCATTTGTAAGTATAACAACTACGGGGTCATCAGGGTCTAATGCGTCACCATCCAGGCCCGATTCATCAACCTGGTTGTTTTTAATAGCGTTCTGTTCCTCGCGCGAGCGGTGTAAACCATAAACAAGCATCAGGGCGCCTTTTCCGGAGCGGTCAGGTACGCGCACCGATCTGTACACCGCTTTGCCGCGTTTTGTACCAACACGTTCGCGTACAACCCTGTCTGATAATGAATTACAGTGTAAGGAAATAAACAGGTTACCCTTGTTCTCGTTGGCAATTTGTGCACGCCTTTCAAACGATACATCCTCCGGGGTTGAGCGTGTTAATACGGCTTTTACACCTTCAATATCTTTTTCAACAGCCTTCTGCAATTTTAATGCAAGAGCAAGCGTTACATTCCTTTCGGAAGAAAAAGAGCCGTCAGCGCCCCGGGAATAATGGCCGGGGGGGGCGTTGTCTGGTTTAGCACCATGGCCGGCATCAATAATTATAGTTTTAAGTTTGTAACTATTATTTACAACGGTATCTTTTTTTACTATATCTTTTGAAGTGAACGAAAACAATGAGAAGCAAATTATTATCGCGGCAAAGCCACAAATCGTTCTATTCAACCTGTTCAATATTTTATTTTTCATTATGTTTGAACGCTGTTAACTGTACCTGCAAAAATACTATTCATAATCAATTTTGAAATTAGTTAGGCCTTTTTTTCTACTTGCACTTATATTAATGGTTAAGATGGTAGCCTATGCAAATAATGGCAGCCATTACATAACTGTTAAAGATACTATTATTAAACTTGATTCTGTCAGAGATGCGAAACTGCTTCGTAATACAAAGCCGGCTAAAGCAGCAAAAGAGAAAGGCTCAGGCCAAAGCTTCACGGCTCCACAAAACGCACTAACTGCCAAAAATGATACAACGCCCAGCGCCGGCGGTTTAAAATCAATAGTTAAGGCCACTGCCGAGGATTCATCGTTTGTTGATAATGATAATAAGATGAAATACCTGTATGGTAAGGCACGTGTTACCTATGAGGATTTTGAATTGGATGCCGAGTATATTCGCGTTGATGAAAAACGGCACCTCATATTTGCCCGCGGCGCTATTGACCCTAAAACACGGCGGTACATTGGGCGGCCCTTAACAAAATCGGGCAAGGATAAACCGCTTGCATCCGATTCCCTGATGTTTAATTATAACACCAAAAAGGTTAAGATATGGAACCCCGCTTCAGAACAGGAGGGGAACTTTATATCGGGCGGGCAGGCAAAAAGGCTTAACGAAAACGAAGTGGCTTACCGTAACGTAATTTTCAGTACCTGCGATCTGCCTTTTCCTGAAACCCACTTTGGTATTGTTATTACAAAGGGTATAGGCCAAAAGAATCGTATTATATCGGGCCCGGCATACCTGGAGATTGCAGGCGTGCCTTTGCCATTGGCTATCCCATTTGGGTTTTTTCCAAAGCCTGATTCACGTTCGTCTGGTGTTATATTGCCAACATTTGGGGAAGACGCAAGGCTTGGCTTTTACCTGCGTAACTTTGGTTATTATATTGGCCTTAATGATAATATCGACCTTACAACAATGGCTACATTGTATTCAAAAGGGTCGTTTGAGATAAATACAAACGCGCGCTATTTAAAGCGGTATAAATATGGCGGCAGCTTAACGTTAAGTTACGGATCGCACAACTATGGCCTAGCCGGCGACCCTGCGGTTAAAGATTTTAACATCGCGTGGACGCACTCGCAAGACCCTAATGCAAACCCGGGTACTACTTTTAGTGCATCGGTAAACGCGGGTACTTCAAGCTTTTACAGGAACAGCCCGGGGCAGAACAACTACAACCTGCAATCGCTTACACAAAACAACTTAAGGTCGAGTATATCGTACGGTAAAATATGGGCAAATTCGCCGTTTAACCTTAACGTAAGTTTGGGCCATAGCCAGGACCTTACCCAAAAAACGGTTACATTGGAATTGCCAACCTTTAGTTTCAACATGGCCACATTGAGCCCGTTTGATTCTAAAGACCGGGTTGGCGAGCAAAAATGGTATCAGCGCATTACCGTAGGTTATAGCCTGGTAGGTACAAATAAATTAAACAATATACCAGAGGCCGAACTGTTTAAGGCGAATACCTTAACCAAACGCCTGCAAACGGGTTTCCAACATCAGATACCGGTAGCATTTAATGCTACTATATTGAAATATTTTCAATTTAATACAGGTGTAAACTACACCGAGCGCTGGTATTTTCAAACCATCCGCCGCAGGTTTGACAGGGGGAGCGTAGCCGGCCAGGTATTACCTGTTACTGATACAATAGGTGGGTTTTCACGTGCGGGTGAGTATAGCTTAAATGCAGGCATTTCTACTAAATTATATGGTACAATACCGTTTAAAAAAGGTAACCTAAAAGCCATCAGGCACGTATCTACCCCTTCAATCAGCTTTAACTATCGCCCTGATTTTGGCGACCCGAGCTACGGATATTATCGTACTGCCGTTAGTAGCGCAACAGTTCCATACCCTTATTATGCGCAACGGTATTCCATTTATGAGCAGTCGGTATATGGTGGCCCGGCAGCCGGTAAGCAGGCGGGTATAGGGTTTTCGCTCGATAATACAATAGAAGCTAAGGTTAAGGCAAAGAGTACGGATACATCCGGGCTGGACAGGAAAATACCTATTCTGCAAGGTTTGGTTTTTTCTACGTTCTACAATTTTGCTGCCGACTCAATGAAATTATCGAACATTAATTTTTCAGGCCATACAGCTATACTTAATCAAAAAGTAAATATCAATTTTAGCGGATCGTTTGACCCGTATGTTACCACCGTTCGCGATTCTATCAGGAATGGGCAACTAACCAACTACGTTCGCCGTATTAACCGTTACAGCTGGCAGGACGGTAAATTCCCATTGCTGTCTAACTTTAGTTTCTCCATGAGCGGTGCCCTAAATCCGGCAACCTTTCATCCTAAACCGGCTGTGCCTGTGGGTACTACCCTGCAAACAATGGACCCTAACCAGGCACAAAGGCTTGCCATGATAAACAGCGACCCGGGGGCTTATATAGATTTTAATATCCCGTGGAACTTATCTATTAACTATAGTTTTAGCTATGCTAATAACATTGTTAATACCAACTCAAGTAACACGGTAATGTTAAGCGGCGATGTAAGTATTACTCAAAAATGGAAAATACAGTATAACTCTTCTTATGACCTTAAGGCAAGGCAGCTAAGTAGTGCTACATCATTTGCTATTTACCGCGATTTGCATTGCTGGGACCTATCGGTACAATGGCTGCCTTTTGGTTTCTATAAATCATATAACGTAACGCTTAAGGTTAAGGCATCTATTTTGCAGGATTTGAAGCTGAGCAAACGAAGCGATTATACCAACAACCAAAACTTTTACTAATATGCTTGCAGAGATCATAACAATTGGCGATGAAATATTGATTGGGCAAATTGTTGATACAAATTCTGCATGGATGGCCCAAAAGCTAAATGCGGAGGGCATAAGGGTGAAACAGATCTCGTCAGTGTCTGACAATCGCGAACACATATTGAAAGCTCTTGCAGAAGCCGCCGGGCGTGCTGATATTGTTTTTATAACAGGCGGCCTTGGCCCTACAAAAGATGATATTACCAAATTAACCCTTGCCGAATATTTTAACGTTGGCCTTGTTTTAAATGACGAAGCGTTAAAAAACGTTGAAAATATATTTAAAAAGTATAACCGCCCGCTGCTTGAAGTGAACCGCCAACAGGCAGAAGTACCCGCGAATTGCGAGATCATCCTGAATAATAATGGTACCGCACCCGGTATGTGGTTTAATGTGGATGGCAAGATCTACGTATCAATGCCAGGTGTACCGTTCGAGATGATGTACATGATGGAGGATACGGTTATACCTAAATTAAAAGCCACATTAAAACTTCCGGTTATCATCCACAGAACAATATTAACCGTTGGTGAAGGGGAATCTTTTTTGGCCGAGAAAATAGCGGATATAGAGAATGACCTGCCCGCAAACATCAAACTGGCATACCTTCCTAAAATGGGCCAGGTACGTTTAAGGCTAAGTGCCTATGGTGATGATGCAGCTGGTTTACAAGAAAGATTAGCGCAATTTGCCGCGCGGATAGTTGAACGTGTTGGCCACAATGTAGTAGCACAGGAAGACCTGCCGCTGGAAAAAGTGATATTGAATTATATGGCCGGTAAAGGCCTCACCTTATCAGTAGCTGAGAGCTGTACCGGTGGCTATGTGTCGCATTTATTAACGCAGCATCCGGGCTCATCCGAAGTGTTTTTTGGCGGGGCGGTTACTTATTCGTACGATTTAAAAGAGAATGTTTTAGGTGTTAAGAACGAAACTCTGTACCAGTTTGGCGCCGTTAGCAGCGAGACTGTAACAGAGATGGTTGAGGGTACATTGAGGCAATTTAAATCGGATTATGCAGTGGCTATAACCGGAATTGCAGGCCCCGGCGGCGGTACAGAAGATAAACCCGTAGGTACCGTATGGATTGCGGTGGCAAATGCAAGTAAAACAGTGGCAAAGAAATTCACATTTGGTAATAAACGGATGCAAAACATTGAAAGGAGCGCAGTGGCTGCTTTTTTTATGTTGATTACTTTACTAAAAGAAAAGTAAATTGTGACGTAATAATTGTATAATTTTGACCAACGAACTATAGCTTTGCGTATGGCCAAATACCAATTATTACTGCCAAAAATGGGTGAGAGCGTTGCGGAAGCAACCATAATTAAATGGAATAAAAAACCAGGAGATTATATAGATGCAGATGAGGCAGTTATGGAAATTGCAACCGATAAGGTTGATTCAGAAGTTCCGTCGCCGGTATCAGGAAGATTAGTTGAGCAGCTTTGTAAAGAGGATGAAGTAGTACAAGTAGGTTCTGTAATTGCTGTTATTGAAACGGAAGAAGCAGAAAACGATAATACGCCACCAACTGCCCCGGCACCCGAAACAAGCCCCGAACCAGCACCACAACCTGTTTCAGAGCAAGCCCCCCAATTTACAGCACAACCAACTCCTCAACAACCAGCTCAAGAGCAGGCTCCTGTTGCAGAGATCCCCGGTATCGATCAGATAGAAGAAAGAGAAAGCACACCTATTGATGGTGTTACTTACGAGAACCGCTTTTACTCTCCGTTAGTTAAAAACATTGCTAACCAGGAGGGTATTGCCAATACCGAACTTGACCAAATACCCGGAACAGGCGCCGACGGCCGTTTAACCAAAGACGATTTGCTGGAGTATATCCAGAAACGTGGCCCCAAAGCCGGTAGTGCATCACCAGGGTTTTATGCACCGCAACAGCCGCAGGCAACACAACCTGTTGCTACGCCTGCCGCCGCTTACACAGCCCCTAAAACGGCACAAGCGGAAGCATCTGCTACACCTCAGCAACCATCACAACCACAAGAAGCGCCTCAGGCTGCCGCTACATCAGTATCTGGCGGTCAGGAAATTATTGAGATGGACCGTATGCGTAAGCTGATAG
The DNA here is from genome assembly GCA_040390445.1 of Bacteroidota bacterium. GTDB lineage: Bacteria > Bacteroidota > Bacteroidia > Sphingobacteriales > Sphingobacteriaceae > Mucilaginibacter. The sequence continues at coordinate 51,996 of JAZJYI010000018.1, read as the reverse complement.
CCGAGCACATGGTTTACAGTAAGCACACATCGCCTCACGTAACTTCGTTTGTTGAAGCCGATGTTACCGAACTTGTGAACTGGCGCGAACGGATCAAAAACTCATTCGAGAAACGCGAAGGCGAGAAAATAACCTTCACCCCAATATTTATTGAGGCTGTTGTAAAAGCGATTAAAGATTTCCCGATGATAAACGTTTCGGTAAACGGAACGCAGATCATCAAGAAAAGGGATATCAATATCAGTATGGCAACAGCATTGCCAAGCGGTAACCTCATTGTGCCGGTTATTAAAAAGGCAGATCAGTTGAGCCTGATTGGTTTAACTAAGGCTGTTAATGACCTGGCTAACCGTGCCCGTGGCAATAAGCTACAACCCGATGATGTAAGGGATGGTACATTTACTATTACTAACGTTGGCTCGTTTGGGAATGTAATGGGTACGCCAATTATTAACCAGCCGCAGGTAGCAATTTTAGCTGTTGGTGCAATTAAAAAGAAACCAGCTGTAATAGAAACACCAAAAGGCGATGCGATTGCCATAAGGCACATGATGTTCCTTTCACTATCATATGATCATCGTGTGGTTGATGGCGCATTAGGCGGGCAATTTGTAAGCAGGGTAGCTCATTACCTTGAAAACTGGGACACCAAAAGGAATTTATAGTTACAGAATATATAGTTAATTTAATTTGTGAGTTCTACAAAAAACAAAGGCTTCCCCACAAGGAAGCCTTTTGTTTTTAGCTATTCGGCATAACGCGCCAGTTGTAAGGTTTCGGCTTTTTTATCAAAATCGCGTGTAAGCATTTCATAAATTAGTTTTAACCATATTAAAAGGCATGGTAATGTTATTAAAGCATAAGGTATAACATAGTTAACCCTTAAATAACGTGGGAAAAGGTCTGAAGGGGAGAAGTTGGTTAATACCAGGGCAAATATGATCAGGAACCGCTCGTAACCAGTAATTGGCCTGTCTAACACAACATACCATATGCTTACGCCAATAAACGCTATAACATATGTTGGCGGTTCAGAACTGGTGCTGAATATGATGGTAAATATCAAAACCGATGCCAGCAACAGTAGTTGGTATTTAATGTTGCGCCAGTGTTTTATTCTTAACATCGAAACCCCAAACACAAATATCGCCGGTACTAATATCAGTATGTTTGATAGGTTTTTAACCAAAAATATCTTAGTTATCATACCCATTACGCTTACATTACCACGGGTAGAGGTAAGGTTGGCAGCATTTTTAGCTAACAGATCGGGATACCAATCATGGTACATTTTAATAATATACGCCGGCGACGATACCAGCATTGGTAAGGCAAACAACACTACCGACCAGAAAACAAGGCTTAGCATAAATTTGATCTTATTATCCGAAAAGAAAAAGAAAGCGAGCCCAACTATACCGTACAGCTTTATTGCGGTGCCTAAAATGATCATCAGCGCAGCCCAAAAATCCTGTTGTTTCCTGATGAAAATAAAGCTGAATATTACCAGTGCTGTAATGAGCGGGTTAACCTGCACATTGCCAGACGAACCCATGATGCTATTAATATTTAGTAGCAGTATCACCAGTTTTTGTGAATTATTTAAAGGCAGTTTCATAATGGCATAATACAGTATGAAAGCCAAAAACATAACCCAAAGTATTACGCCAACCTGGTTGGGTAGCAATGCAAACGGCGCAATTACCAGCCCAAACACCGGGCCGTAATGGTTTAGGTCAAAATAATACTGTGGCTCGGGGCCAAATAAGCTTTGCTGATGGATGAGGTTTAAAAAGTTATGCTTATAAATGATATAGTTATTATGCGTGGTTTCTTTATTAGAGAAGTGTGTAACAACATTTTTAGCTACAGCAAAAAAACTCAGGCCAAACCAAAGCGACAGAATTAAAGGCTTATTAAACAGGATATTTTTGAGTTTTTGCATATAGTAAAGGTTGTAGAACTTTTGCAATGATACGTAATGCCCGGTATATACAAAAGCAATTTTGCCTGTAACAAAAAAAGAGATCGCATAAACCAATATGCAATCTCTTTTTTATAGCTGAATATATGATATTATACTGCGGCAGCCTCGTGTTTTGCAGCAGCTAAACTAACCCCGGTTAGCTGATCGGCAAAGGCCACAAATGCTTTTGTATCTGCAATAAGGCGTTGATTGTTTATCAGTTTTTGCAGGTTTATTTTACCAATTACAAATTTGTAACTGCCAGAATAATAACGCTCCTGGATGTGCTCAAATTCCAGCGCCTCAACTAAAGCTTCATCATCATAGCGCAGGTAAATGTTCACCTCTACATTATTGGTAAACTGCAGGTTGTTAACCGCTTTGGCTTTTTTATACTCATACTGATAATCATATCTTAATGCCGCAATATCTGATAATACTGCCGAACCGGTAGGGTGGCCGCCGGCACCTTTTCCAAAAAAGAATTGCTGATCGGCAAAGGCCGCTTGTACAGTAACACCGTTGTATTCGTACTCTACATTGTATAAAAACTCTGTTTCGTTTACAAATTTGGGCAATACAAACAGGGCTACATGCCTGTCGTCAAGCTCTTTAGCAACGGGCACCAGTTTTATTTTTAGTTTTTTCTCGCGGGCGTATTGCAAATCGTTTGGCGATAGGTTTTGTATGCCAATGTTCAACACATCCTCGGGGTTTATAACTACACCATAAGCATGTGCCGCCGCGATGATCAATTTGTACTTAGCATCGTAACCGCCAACATCCATGGTCGGGTCGGTTTCGGCAAAGCCAAGGTCCTGCGCTTGTTTTAAGGCGCTATCGTAATCAAGATTTTCTAAATACCCTTTTGATAAAATGTAATTTGATGAACCATTAAATATCCCGCTGATAGAGTGCAGCAATTCGTTGTCATAATACTCTTCCAGGTTACGGATGATAGGGATGCTGCCGCAAACCGCGCCTTCATATAATAATGAAGTACCATGTTTGTGTTGCAGTTCAATCAGTTCTTCCAGGTAAGTGGCGATCATTTTTTTACTGGCCGATACCACATTTTTGCCGGTGCTTAAAGCACGCGAAACAATCTCGAAAGCGGCTTCGGTATCATTTATCAGTTCAACCACGGTGTTTATTTCGGGGTTGTTCAGTATTTCGTCCCTATCGGTTGTGAAAAGTTCCTTTGGTAATGATCTTTCCTTTTCAGGATTTTTGATGGCGATCTTTACGATCTCTAAGTTCAGGTTTTTTGTTTTGATGATATCGTACAACCCCTGGCCTACAACGCCAAATCCAAAGAGGCCTATATTTAGTTTCTTGCTCATTAAGCTATTTTTTGTAATTCTATAATTTTTCCTTTCACATCAGTTTTAAAAAACGATGTGATGATGTTTGTTAAGTCTTCTGTTTCAATTAAAAAGCCATCGTGCCCGTAAAACGAATCCAATTCGGCAAAGGCCGATTTTGGGATATGCCTGAACAGGTATTGCTGCTCCTCGATAGGGAACAACACGTCAGACTTGATACCGATAACCAGCGTACGCGCTTTGATCAGGCTTAAGGCTTTATCAACCCCATGCCTGCCACGGCCCACATTGTGCGAATCCATCGCTTTTGAAAGATACCAGTAGCTGTAAGCGTTAAACCGGTTCACCAGTTTTTCGCCCTGGTAATTTTGATAGGTTGATGCCTTAAAGCCATCAATAACATTATCCTGATCTTCCTGTTGGGTAATGCTATATGTTTTATAAGTGCGATAGGATAACAGCGCGATGCTGCGGGCTGCTTTTAAACCTTTACTGCCACCATCTGGTGCGCCGGCGTAAAAGGTACGGTCGGCAGTTATTGCCAGGCGCTGCGATTCGTTAAAGGCGATGCCCCATGGCGAATGATTAGCATTGGTAGCGATCAGTATCAGGTTTTTGATGCGTTCGGGCTCAATTATGCTCCATTCAATAGCTTGCTGGCCACCTAACGATCCGCCTAATAAGATCTCTATCTGGTCGATACCTAAATGGTCGGCAAGCAAAGTGTGTGCTTTTACAATATCCCTGATGGTAAACTCGGGGAAAGCCAGGTAATAAGGCTGCCCGGTTGCGGGGTTGGTATCTAACGGACTAACCGTACCATATGGCGACCCCAATACATTGGCGCACACAATAAAATGCTCATCGGGGTTAAAGTGGTCTTCGGGGCCGAAAAGGCCTTTCCACCAGTCAAAAACATCGGAATTTGCAGTGAGGGCATGGCATACCCACACTACATTATCCCGGTTTTTATTGAGGCTTCCATAGATATTAAAGCCGATCTCAAGTCCTTGTATCTTTTGGCCGGATTCCAGTTCAAAGGTTCCGGTATGGGTAAAACTTTGTATGCTCATTTGTAACTCTTTGTTATTTCGGGGGCAGTTAGTTAGGCCGCCCCCTGATAACATCACTTAAAAAACTAAAAAAACTAAACTCTTTATGCTAATTCCAACGCTTGTATTTTGGCAAATGCCTGTTCAAAATCAGCTTTTATATCATCAATATGTTCAATACCAACAGCTACACGCAACTGGCCGGGTAAAACCCCTGCCGAGATCTGCTCAATATCTGATAATTGCTGATGTGTGGTTGCCGATGGTTGTATGATCAGTGTTTTGGCATCGCCAACGTTTGCTAAATGGCTAACCAGTTTAAGGTTATCAATAACTTTGTTGGCATTTTCTTTACCACCTTTAAGTACAAAGGACAGTACCGCGCCAAAGCCATTTTTTAAATATTTTTTGGCTAATGTGTGATAAGGAGACGACTCCAGCCCCGGATAGTTAACAGACTCCACCTGCGGGTGCTGCTCCAGCCATTTGGCCAGTTCAAGGGTGTTATCTACGTGGCGTTGTACGCGCAATGATAATGTTTCCAAGCCCTGAATATTCAGCCACGAATTGAATGGCGATTGCGACGGACCAAAATCCCTCAAACCCTCTACACGTGCGCGGATAATAAAATTGATATTACCAAACGGGCCGTTTACGCCAAATACATCGTTAAAGATCAGTCCGTGGTAACCTTCGCTTGGCTCGGTAAACTGCGGGAATTTGCCGTTGCCCCAGTTATAAGTACCGCCATCTATAATAGCGCCGCCAATGCTGGTGCCATGGCCGTTTATCCATTTGGTGGTCGATTCTACCACCACGTGCGCGCCATGCTGCAATGGGCGGAACAGATACCCGCCAGCCGCGAAGGTATTATCTACAATCAGCGGCAGATCATGCTTGTTAGCCAATGCGGCAAGTTTTTCAAAATCGGGGATGCTGAAACCCGGGTTACCAATGGTTTCAGTATAAATGGCTTTGGTTTTATGGTCGATGTGTTTTTCGATGTTTTCGGCAGTATCATCCTCCGCGAAGCGTACTTCAATGCCCAGGCGTTTAAACGCAACCTTAAACTGGTTGTAAGTACCGCCGTAAAGGAAAGGGGAGGTAACAAAGTTATCGCCGGCCTGTAAAATATTGTTCAGCGCAATAAATTGCGCCGCCTGGCCCGATGCTGTTGCCAAAGCCGCTACACCACCTTCAAGGGCAGCAATGCGCTTTTCAAAAACATCGGTGGTGGGGTTCATTAAACGGGTATATATATTGCCAAATTCTTTCAGGGCAAATAGGTTTGCACCATGTTCGGCATTGTTAAATACGTATGAGGTGGTTTGAAATAATGGAACCGCACGTGAACCTGTTGCGTCAATTTCATGACCGGCATGCAGTTGCAGTGTTTCAAATTTTAAATTAGACATGTTCTGTAGATTTAAGAGGTATTTATAAAAAGTTACAATTACGACAGGATAAAGCTATCCTAAGCGGGTATCACGTATTTTTCAGGAAACAGAAAAAGGGAACGTGTACTGCATCAACAGCAGCAGCAACACATACAAATACAGCCTGCAGAAAGGTTGTATACAAAAGATTGACCCGTTTGGGTTTGCGATGTGTTTTGTTGGGCTAAATAAATCAGACTTTTCATGACTATTAATTTATATCCCCCGGTTAACTATTCTCCGGGACAGGAATTGGCACCTTCTCCACCTTGGAGGGTTGCCAGCGGTTCTTCGAGCCTGATCTCTCGCCGCTTCTTTATAAATCAAAATCCGTGTGAGGGAAAATTGATCTTGTGGTATTGCTACCAAATAATGTTCCAAATATAGGGTAAACGATATTTACAATCCAAATTAAATTTTTAATTAATTATCATTTCGCTGTAAAACCGGCTTTTTCTGCTATGGTTTATTACGCCATCGCCTGCTCCAGATCAGCTATCAGATCATCAATATGCTCTAACCCAACCGATACCCTAAGCAAATTAAACGGTGTTTTGGTATCTGGCCCTTCAACGCTGGCGCGGTGCTCTATCAGGCTTTCTACACCGCCGAGGCTGGTGGCTTGTGTGAATATTTTAAGCGCGTTTATCACTCTTTTGGCCTCCGTTTCGCCACCTTTCAGGGTGAACGACATCATAGCCCCGGGCAAACTCATCTGCGCTTTTACAATATTATATTGCGGGTGCGATGGCAGGCCGGGGTACATCACGCTTTCAACCGCAGGGTGCTTCTCTAAAAATACTGCCAGCAGCTGCGCATTATCTACATGCCCTTTTACACGGTAAGGCAGGGTTTTTATACTGCGTACCAGGTAATAACAATCCATAGGAGAGGGCACTGCGCCGCCCATGGTTTGCACATTGCGGATCTTCTCCCACCAGTCGTTTTTCTCCGCGGTAATCAAAGCTCCGCCCATCAGATCGCTGTGGCCGCCAAAGTATTTGGTTGATGAATGCATCACCAGGTCGGCACCCAAAGCCAATGGCTGCTGGCAAACGGGGGTGGCAAAAGTATTGTCGCACACTACTTTAATACTGTGCTGGCGGGCAATAGCCACCACCTTTTTTATATCGGTAATTTTTAAAAGCGGGTTTGATGGCGTTTCTATCCAGATAACACCGGTATTTGGTTTAATGTGGGCTTTTAAAACGTCACTGTCATTTACATCAATAAAATCAAACTCCAGGATGCCTGCAAAAAGTTGTTTCAGTTGGTTGCGCAGTCCGTGGTACATATCATCGGGCGCTATAATATGTGTGCCCGGCGCTAACGATTGAAAAACCGACATACCCGCGGCATTGCCTGATGAAAAAGCAGCGGCTTCAACGCCATTCTCTAACCGGGCAAGCACGTTCTCTAACGAGGTGCGATTGGGGTTAGATGAGCGGCTGTACTGATACCCTGATGCAAAACCGCCATCCGCATCGCGCTCAAACGTAGTGGCCATAATAATGGGTTGTACAACTGCTTTTGAAGTGGCGTCGGTATGGTTGCCGGCGTGGATGGCAATGGTTTCTAATTTCATGGTATTAAGCTATGCCGCCAAATTAACTAAGAATATTTGTGTTTTGCTGTAGCATTTTGCAATATATTGCCGTATTAAAAATATAAACCAAACACTATGAGAAAAATCTATCCTATACTAATGCTGCTTATAATTAGCCTGTCGGCTTGTAAAAAAGACCAGGTTAGCAGTGATTTTGACAACAGTTACAAAAAATTAACAGCTTTTAAAAGCGAGAGTAATAACTCTTACTCTTACATTGCCTATCGTTTTTATACATTTTTGGGTGACCATACCGAAACAAAAATTACAGTAAAAAATGGCAAGGTCACAGCGCGGCAATTTACTGCGTGGACCAATGAGCCAAACTCAAATGTTTCTGTTGTTGCAGAAACCTGGATAGAGAATGAAGCTTTGTTAAATAGCCATGACCAATTACGCGCTGCTGAAGTGTTAACCCTTGACCAGGTTTACGCCAAAGCAAAGTCTGTATGGCTTAAAGCGGATAAGAAAGAGAATGACGTGTATTTTGAAGTGAAAAACAACGGGCTTATTTCAAGTGCGGGTTATGTACCCAAAGGTTGCCAGGACGATTGTTTTACCGGGATCTCTATAAAAGAGATTATTTCACTGTAACATCATTGTCATACTTATGTGTTTAAACACGCGTTAAGTTAATGCTTCCGTTTTAAACTTGATGCAAATTGCTACATTTGCTCAAATATTTTTCTAAATGGAAGTATCAGATAATTTGCTGGTATTGCTGAACAATCCTCAGCTTTTACCAGAACTAAAAGACATTGCTGAGAAGGTACTCCATAACCAGCGCATCACTTTTGATGAAGGCGTTTTGCTTTACGAAAAGGCTGAACTGGGATACCTGGGAGTACTTGCCAACTATATACGCGAGAAAAAACACGGCGATAAGACCTACTTTAACCGTAATTTTCATATCGAGCCAACAAACCTCTGCGTTTACGATTGTAAGTTCTGTTCCTACTCGCGCCTGTTAAAACAGCGTGCCGATGGTTGGGAATACACAATGGAAGAAATGCTGGACATTGTAAAAAAATACGATGACCAGCCCGTTACCGAAGTGCATATAGTAGGGGGCGTTTTACCGCAGTACGATGTAGCTTTTTACAGCGAACTTTTCAGTAAGATAAAGGCGCACAGGCCCGATCTGCATGTAAAAGCTTTAACACCTGTAGAATACCACTACATATTTAAAAAGGCTAAAATAGATTACGCTACCGGGATGAAACTGATGAAAGACTCTGGTCTGGAATCGATACCGGGTGGCGGAGCGGAGATATTCCACCCAGAAGTGCGCGACCTGATAGCCAAAGATAAATGTACCGGCGACCAGTGGCTGGCCATCCATGAGGAATGGCACAAACTGGGGATGCGATCAAACGCTACCATGCTTTACGGCCATATCGAAAAATTCCATCACCGGGTTGATCATATGGAACGCCTGCGTGAACTGCAGGATAGGACGGGGGGCTTTCAAACCTTTATCCCGCTAAAATTCCGTAACCAGGATAACCAGATGAGCCACGTGCCGGAGTCAACCGTGGTTGAAGATCTGCGCAACTACGCCATAGCACGCATCTACCTGGATAATTTTGATCATATAAAGGCCTATTGGGCCATGATAAGCCGCACCACAGCGCAGCTGTCCCTAAACTTTGGGGTTGATGATATTGATGGTACGCTTGACGATACTACCAAGATCTACTCAATGGCAGGTGCCGAAGAACAAACACCGGCCATGAGTACCAAAGAACTGGTAAACTTGATAAAAAATGCAGGCCGTTACCCCATAGAGCGTGATACGCTTTATAATGTAGTGACCGATTATAACGATTACCAGTTTGCCGACGAAGAAAAACCGCGCTTTTATAAACTGCCGGTTATTAATTAGTTTATTGGTTCACATGTTCATTAGTTTATTAGTGAACAGTGCCCCAATGAACAAATGAACTAATGAACAAATGAACGAAGTACAAAAGACATTATATATAGTACGCCACGGCCAAACCAACCTTAACAAACAAGGTATTGTACAAGGCCGCGGTAAAGATACCGACCTGAATGACGAGGGCCGTCGCCAGGCCGGCCAGTTTTACGAGGCTTACAAAACGGTACCTTTTGATAAGATCTATATATCCGAATTAAAACGTACCCAACAAAGTATCCAGCAGTTTATTGATCTGGGCATCCCATATCAAAAGTTGGCCGGTTTGGACGAACTGGCATGGGGCATATACGAAGGCCAGGCCGCTACACCCGAAAATAAAGCCGCCTTTTTACAATTAATGCGCGACTGGCTGCACGGCAATCTCGACGAAAAATTTAAAGGTGGCGAAAGCCCAAACGAAGTAAAGGAAAGGCAACTGCAAGCCCTTGAAACCATTATGGCACACCCCGAAGAGAAGAATGTGCTGGTATGTATGCATGGCCGTGCCCTGCGCCTGCTTATGTGTGTACTAACGGGTTTGCCACTTACGCAGATGGATACTTTTCCGCATCAAAACCTGGTGCTTTATAAGGTAACCTATGATGGCAGCAAGTTTACTATTGTTGAAGCCAACAACGCCCTGCATTTAAAAAATTGATAGAGAGAACGCTACGTGAATAAGATAAGAATTTCTGCCGTTAGTTATACTAACACCAAACCCTTTTTATACGGATTACAACACTCGGATATTAAAGACAGGATAGACCTGAGCCTTGATATGCCGTCGGACTGTGCCCAAAAACTGATAGATGATCAGGTTGATATCGGTTTAATACCTGTAGCGGCTACTTTAAGTATGCCGCATTGGGAAATTGTATCGGCCTATTGCATTGGTGCTGTAGGGCCGGTTAACTCGGTTTTTATATTCAGTAATTGCCCTATTGAAAAGGCTGCCAGAATACAGCTCGACCCGGAATCGCGCAGCTCAAATAACCTGGCGCGCGTGTTATTGAAGAACTATTGGAAGGTACAGCCCGAGCAGATTATTAATGCGCCCAATTATGCTGCATCTACCGACCCGCAAACCGCTTTTGTACAAATTGGCGACCGCACCTTTGGTAAAACCGAAGAGTACAAATATGTATATGACCTGGCCGGCGAATGGCAAAAGTTTACGGGCCTGCCGTTTGTTTTTGCTGCCTGGATAGCCAACAAACCTATCCCTGACGATTTTATAAAAGAGTTTGACCAGGCCCTGAGGCATGGCCTGGCGCACAGGCACGAACTATTGAAAGAACTACCCCAACGCGCGGACTTTGACCTGGAAGATTACCTGATGCACAAGCTTGATTTTGACCTTACCGAGGATAAGAAGAAGGCGTTATATCTGTTTCTTGATTATATAAAGGCGTTGTAAGTTCTATTTTCAAGCAAAAGCGCGGAAACCGTAAAGATGAAGTGTCAGTCTGAGCTTGTCGAAGACTTAGCGATTTGATGGTTCTACAAGCTCACCATGACCATCTTTGTTTGCGTTTCTGTGCCCTTACGTGACACACCCACCCAAACAATTCTTCAAAAAACTAAAACCATATCCTGATATTAGCATTGCATATAGCAAAGCTAATAAACTATGGATCTACAAAAACTTAAGGGGCAGGTTGCCCTGGTAACCGGTGCTGATAGCGGCATAGGTAAAGGCGTAGCATTGGCAATAGGTAATGCCGGCGCAAAAGTACTGGTAAACTTTTTCCACAACCAAAAAGCTGCCGACGAAGTTGTTGCCGAAATAAAAGCCGCCGGTGGCGAAGCCTTTGCCCACCAGGCAGATGTAAGCAAGGAAGATGAAGTGCAGGCCATGTTTGCTAAGCTCACAGCAACATACGGCGGTATAGATATCCTGGTAAATAATGCAGGCCTGCAAAAGGATGCCAAATTTGTGGATATGACGCTGGATGAATGGAATACCGTTATCGGTATAAACCTAACCGGGCAGTTCCTTTGCTCGCGCGAGGCTGCGAAACTTTTTATCAAAAGGGGAGTGGTAGATGGTGTTAGCCGCGCCGCGGGTAAGATCGTCTGCATGAGCAGCGTGCATGAGGTGATACCCTGGGCAGGCCACGTAAACTACGCTGCAAGTAAAGGCGGCATCAGCATGTTTATGAAAAGTATAGCGCAGGAACTGGCACCGCATAAGATCCGCGTTGTGGGCATTGCGCCGGGCGCCATACAAACACCAATTAACAAAGCAGCCTGGGAAACCCCCGAAGCTTTAGATAAACTTTTAACGCTTATTCCTTACAACCGCATTGGCCAACCGGAAGACATCGGAAAATTAGCTGTTTTTTTAGCATCTGACGATGCCGATTATATCACAGGTACCACAATTTTTATGGATGGGGGCATGACCTTGTATCCCGGCTTTGCCGATAATGGCTGATATTCCCTGTGTAGGAATGGGTTTTTGTCATGAAATAGTCAGGAAATTGAGGTTTGTTTACATGAATTTAACTTAGTGTACTTTTTACAATAAGTATATTGCATTTTTATTGACATATTGTTAAAAGTACACTAAGTATTCGCTCTGTTTTTTAAATTTTAATTAAAAAGATGTTTGTATTATTGAATATTCATAAAAATTACATTAAATTATGAATAATTACAATTGTGACTTACTTTTGTTATGTAAATTAAAATTTAAAAGATCATGAAAAAATTATTTATATCAACCGCTATCGCAGCATTGTTCACAGTAAATGTTTTTGCTGCTAACACAGTTTCTAAATCAGAAGATGGTTCTGATAAGGTATCATATTCAGTATCTGCAAAATTTAACAGCGATTTTAGCGGAGCCGAAAACATAACCTGGAAAGTTACCTCTAAATTCCAGAAAGCATCTTTCGTTATCGATGGTGTAAAAAAATCTGCTTTTTATACAATTAAAGGTGATTTGCTTGGTATTACAGAGAACGTACAATACAGGGAATTGCCAGCAAGGGCAAAAAAAGAAATAGGTGCTAAATATGAAGGCTATTTCGCAAACGAAGTTATCAAACTTGATAACGGTGATGGCGGCTTAGATTCTATCGTGTATTTTGTTGACCTTAAGAACAGTAAAGAAGAAGTTTTGGTAAGGGTTACACCATCTGCCGGTGTTTACTTCTTTCAGCAGGTAAAATAATTAACACAACATATATTTGTTTGAAAGTCATTGGTTTAGGCCAATGACTTTTTTTGTTTTCAACAAATGTTACTTATTAAATAAATTTATTTGGTTATTAATAATTTTATATATTTGGTATAGATAGTTGTACATTCTATATTGATTATTAAACCATTTTTATATTCAGTTGAATTACTTACTGATCTTAACACAATTATTTAATACGCTTATATTATTATTATGAAAACTGGAAAAGTAAAATGGTTTAACACACAAAAAGGTTACGGATTTATTATTACCGATGATGGTAAAGATTTATTTGTGCATTTTAAAGATGTACAAGGCGGCGTAAACGCTATTAAAGACAACGACAACGTTGAGTACGAAGAAGAAGAAGGAAGAAAAGGTTTACAGGCAGTAAACGTAAAAAAAGTTTAATTAGCTGCACTACAAAATATAAGCCCCTGTTTAAAACCAGGGGTTTTTTTATGCAATTTAATTTGTTTTTTGCACGCATTTTATACCTTAGCCAAACCAAAACTATTAACCCCGATTTATGACTGATAATACTTCAGCTAAACTTACCCGGAATGCTATATTCCTGGTACTGGTAGCCTCCCTGGGCTATTTCGTTGATATATATGATCTTTTAGTTTTCTCGATAGTACGTAAGGCCAGCCTGCATGATATAGGTGTAGCTGATGCTGACATGCTGTCTAAGGGGCAGTTCATTATCAACGTGCAAATGTTCGGCTTACTGCTGGGCGGTTTGTTATGGGGCGTTATAGGCGATAAAATGGGCAGGATAAAAGTGCTGTTCGGTTCAATCCTGCTATACTCAATTGCCAATTTTGCTAATGCTTTTGTAACCGATGTAAATACCTATGCCATCGTCCGGTTTATAGCCGGAGTTGGTTTAGCCGGCGAACTTGGCGCAGGCATCACCCTGGTAACAGAAACGCTGAGCAAGGAGAAACGCGGCTACGGTACCATGATAGTTGCAGTAATAGGTTTATTTGGGGCTGCTGCGGCTTATGCTGTGGCTAAAAATGGCTGGCAGCATGCCTATATGGTAGGCGGCGGTTTAGGTATTGTATTACTGCTGTTGCGTGTGGGTACATTTGAATCGGGCATGTTTAAAACGGTGCATGAAAGCAAGGTATCAAAAGGTAACTTCTTCATGTTGTTCACCAATGCAGATCGGTTTAAAAAATATCTGTACTGTATCCTGATAGGCGCACCGCTTTGGTACGTAGTAGGAGTGCTTGTAACCCTATCGCCAGAGTTTGGTAAAGCACTTGGTGCTGCCGAACCGCTTAGCGCAGGAGAGGGGGTGCTATATACCTACATCGGTATTGCCATAGGCGATATTTTTGCAGGCCTGCTGGCGCAGATCACCAAATCGCGCAGGCTAACCATGATGGTATTTTTACTATTGTCGGTTGTAAGTGCGTTCGTGTACCTTGGCTCAAAAGGCATCACGCACGATAAGTTTGTTTGGATCTGTTTCTTTATGGGCTGCACCGTTGGCTATTGGGCAACATTTGTAACCATAGCTGCCGAGCAATTCGGCACCAATATCCGTTCTACAGTAACCACCACGGTGCCCAACTTTGTACGTGGCTCGCTAATACCTATCAATATCGCTTTTAATGCCCTTGTAGTGCATTACGGTATGGTTACCAGCGGTTATATCATGATGGTGATACTAACGCTGATATCGCTGTTCTCGTTAAGCCAGCTAAAGGAAACTTTTGGTAAGGATTTGAACTACGTTGAGGAAGAAGCGGGGATCAGTTAAATACTGAGTGGTTGATTAAGTGAGTAGTGACATCTGCTTAATCCAAACAGCCATTCAATAATCAACTAACCTAACTATTCACTACTTTTGTGCCGATGATAAGCAAGGAACAAATAGCTGCAGATTATAAACAGATACAGGACGAGATATGTGCCGCGCTTGAAGCGACAGACGGCAAAGCGAAATTTGAAGAAGAACTATGGGAGCGTGAAGGCGGCGGCGGCGGGCGTACGCGTGTTATCCAGGATGGCCATATATTTGAAAAAGGCGGCGTAAACTTTTCGGCCGTACATGGCCAGTTGCCCCACACCATCAAAAAAGCCCTTAATGTAGAAGAGGACGACTTTTTCGCCACGGGCGTATCTATTGTAATTCACCCCAATCATCCGATGGTGCCTATCATCCACATGAATATCAGGTACTTTGAAATGCCATCGTCATTTAATAACGCCACACCGCCGGTACGCTGGTTTGGTGGTGGGATAGACCTTACACCGCATTACGTAATTGAGGACGACGCCCGATTTTTCCATCAGCAATTAAAGGATGTTTGCGACCGTTTTAATCACGATTTTTACCAGCGTTTTAAAGTTTGGGCCGATAATTATTTCTTCATCAAACACCGGGATGAAACCCGTGGCATAGGCGGTATATTTTACGACCGTTTAACCGCCACCGACGAAATTACCTGGGAAACCGTATTTGAGTTCTCAAAGGCATTGGGCCGCTCATTTATCCCAACCTATACAGAATTGGTTAACCGTAACCGCGACAAACAATTTACCGCCGACGAGCAGCAATGGCAATACCAGCGCCGCAGCCGCTATACCGAGTTTAACCTGGTGTATGATGCCGGTACCAAATTCGGGCTGGAAACCAACGGCCGTATCGAATCGATACTGATGAGCCTGCCGCCAACCGCAAAATGGGTTTATAACTACCAGGCGCAGCCGGGCAGTGAAGAGGAGAAAACCTTATCTTTATTAAAAAAGGGAATTAATTGGATTTAAATCTGCAAAAGCTGCGCTTAAATGGTTTTGTACTGCTAATTTACTCCATAGCGGTATTTGCTTTATTGCTATTTGTTAAGGATAAAACAATAGATGGCCCTTTACTTTTGATTTCCTGCGTTATCTTTGTTGCTTTTAGCAGTTTTACGATATTCAGAGCATTCTCATGTTATCTTAAAGATGACTTTGCTGGCCGAAATTCATACGTGTTATTATCTGTTTTCGCTTTGATGTTTTTGGTAGCGTCGGTGTATTTGATTTTAGGGACTATTCAATGTTAATTATGAATAAAATTCTTTTGTTAACGGGTTTATTTGCATTGCTCGGTGCTTCGTCTGTAACGCCTTTTACGGGCAACTGGGAATACAGCGGCGGCATCTACAACGGCAAGCCAGAGCCTGCATCAAAGGATTATACCCTGCGAAGGCAATATGATGATGCGCATTACACCGCTTTATTTATTGAAAAAGGGGCAGAGCCTATCCCTTACGAAAAAGGTGATTACGTTTTAAAACAGGATACCTGCCTGGAAACCCAAACCTTTAGCGCCGAGCCATCAAAATTGCTTAACATCACGCTCAGGTATCACTACCAGATAAAAAATGATACGCTTACTTTTAACGGTATTTTACCCAATGGTACCGTTGTGCAGGAGTACTGGAAAAGGGTAAAATAAGCGGCTGCTTTTTATATTGTAACATTACTATGGTTTTACGGTAAAAAGCGTGGAAAACAAGTATAAATGTTAGCAAAAACATGCCTCAAAAACCATAAAATTTCATAACTTCGCAGGTCATATAAAAGCACAATTTTTATATACGCATTTACTGTTAGAATTTTCCACTAAGAAAAACCAATGGCTGAAGAAACCGAAGATAATTCGCACAAAGAAGACAGGATAATTTCGATAAATATTGACGAAGAGATGCGAGCCGCTTACATTGATTATTCAATGTCAGTTATCGTATCAAGGGCATTGCCCGATGTACGCGACGGTTTAAAACCCGTACACAGGCGTGTATTATACGGCATGCTTGATCTGGGACTTGCTAATAATAAGCCCTATAAAAAATCGGCCCGTATTGTGGGTGAGGTTTTGGGTAAGTACCACCCGCATGGCGACACTTCTGTATATGATGCTATGGTACGTATGGCACAAGACTGGAGCTTACGTTACCCCTTTGTTGAAGGACAGGGTAACTACGGTTCTATTGATGGTGACCAGCCGGCCGCCATGCGTTATACCGAGGCCAAACTGCAAAAGATAGCCGAAGAGATGCTGGCCGATATCAACAAGGACACCATTGATTTCCAGCTGAACTTTGACGACTCTTTACAGGAGCCAACCGTATTGCCTGCAAAATTCCCTAACCTTTTGGTTAACGGTGCATCGGGTATAGCGGTAGGTATGGCAACCAATATGGCGCCACATAACTTAACAGAAATTGTTAACGCTACCATAGCCCTTATTGATAACCGCCAGATTGAGATAGCCGAACTGATGACCTATGTTAAAGGGCCGGATTTTCCTACAGGTGGTATCATATACGGTTACGAAGGGCCGAAATTGGCTTTAGAAACCGGCCGCGGGCGTATAGTTATACGTGCACGCGCCGAAATTGAAACCTATGGCAGCGACCGCGAACGCATCATTGTGAGCGAAATACCTTACCAGGTAAACAAGGCGCTGATGATTGAGCGTACTGCTGAGCTGGTTAATGAGAAAAAAATTGAAGGGATATCTGCTATTCGCGATGAATCTAACCGCGAGGGTATCCGTGTTGTTTATGAGGTGAAACGCGACTCGAACGCGGCTATCGTACTAAATAACCTGTATAAATATACCGCGCTGCAAACATCGTTCAGTGTAAATAACATCGCGCTAGTACACGGCCGCCCAATGCTGCTTAACCTGAGGGACCTGATCCATCATTTTGTTGAGCACAGGCACGAGGTGGTTATCCGCCGTACCAAGTTTGAACTTGCCGAGGCAGAAAAACGCGCGCATATCCTGGAAGGTTTACTAATAGCGCTTGACCATATTGAGGAAGTAATTAAGCTGATCCGCGCATCATCAACACCTGATGAAGCAAGAGAAGGTTTGATAAGCCAGTTTGGCTTAAGCGATATCCAGGCACGTGCCATATTGGATATGACCTTAAGGCGTTTAACCGGACTGGAGCGCGATAAGATCCGCGATGAGTACGATGCTTTAATGAAAACTATCGACTACTTAAAATCTATCCTTGCTGACGAAGGCCTGCGGATGCAGATCATTAAAGACGAGCTGTCAGAGATAAGGGAAAAATACGGTGATGAGCGTAAAACAGAAATGGTACACTCATCAGCAGAAATGCAAACCGAAGATTTTATTGAGGATGAGGATGTTGTGATCACCATCTCGCGCGAAGGTTATATTAAACGCACCTCGCTTACTGAATATCGCAGACAGGGCAGGGGGGGTAAAGGAGCAATAGGCAGCAACAGCCGCGATGCCGATTTTATTGAGCATTTATTGATAGCAAGTAACCACAACTACATGCTGTTCTTTACCGAGAGCGGCCAGTGTTTCTGGTTAAGGGTGTTTGAAATTCCTGAAGGTACGCGTACTTCTAAAGGCCGTGCCATCCAAAACATCATCAATATCCCTAAAGAAGAGAACATTAAAGCTTACATCAAGCTTAAATCGCTTAAGGATAAAGAATACCTGGAGAACAACTTCATCATCATGTGTACCCGTAAAGGTGTTATCAAAAAAACATCGTTAGAGGCATACTCACGCCCACGCGCTAATGGTATCAATGCCATTAACATAAACGAGGGCGATTCATTACTGGAAGCAACATTAACCACCGGCAGCAGCGAAATTGTAATGGCACTGCAATCGGGCCGTGCAATACGCTTTAACGAAAGTACCGTTAGGCCAATGGGGCGTACTGCTACAGGTGTTCGTGGTATCAGCCTTGACAGTGATAACGATGAAGTTATCGGCATGATCAGTATCGACGATAAAGAAACAACCGTACTGGTAGTATCTGAAAAAGGTTACGGTAAACGTACTGATATTGACGACTACAGGGTAACCAACCGTGGTGGTAAAGGTGTTAAAACACTAAACATTACTGATAAAACAGGAAAACTTGTTGCCATAAAAGGTGTTACTGATAAAGAGGATCTGATGATCATCAACAAATCGGGCATTATTATACGTATGGCTATAAGCGAACTGCGTACAATGGGCCGCGCTACACAAGGCGTAAGGTTAATTACCCTTAAAGGTAATGATGAGATAGCATCTGTTGCAAAAATTGAGCACGAAGAAGAGGAAGAAGAACTAACTGAAGGTGCTGAATTAGCAGAAGGAGCAGAGCCAACCGGTACAATTACAGATACGGACGAAAGCAAAGGCGAGGAGCCCGCTGCCGACGACGATAAAACTGAATAATTAATGCAAAAGCGAAAGATCGGAATATTGATTTTAGCGTTGTTTACTACATCTTTTGCCTTCGGCCAGTCTGAAGCGCTAAAGGTTGTGGTAAACAACCTTGCTTTTTATAAGCAAAAGGGCGAACTTAAATTTTTAGCAAACGCCAAAAAATCTGCTGATAGTTTGGTGGTGACCAGGAAAGATTCTGTAGATATGGAGAAGAATGTTTACCGCATTATTGTAAATGCCAGCATTTTGTATACCGACTCATTAAACAAACTGGGCCAGCCCGAGGCGTTTCTTGACCAAACCAGTACACTGCTTGATAAGTTTGCCGATAAGGGTAAGATATACAAATATCAAGCAGAAATGGACTATGCCCGGCGCTGTCTGGCAAATGTGTATATCCGTAAAGGGTTTTTACTAACCAAAAACAGCGATTTTAAAAACGCTGTTGATGCTTTCCAAAAAGCTAAGAAATACGCGCCCGCCCAAAAGCAAATAAACTCATACATTGCTTATGCTAATAATAAACTGGGTAACCTGCAGGATGCAGCCAAATATTACAGTAACCTTATTAGCACCGATAGTACCAAGGTAGAATACCTGGAAACAGCATCGACCATTTACAAATCACTTGGCGATACTGCAAAAGCGCTGCAAATTGTAAAAAAGGGGAGGCGTTTACTGCCACAAAACAAGCAGCTTTTGCATGACGAGGCTAACATTTACAATAACAAAAGAGATTACAAAGCGTTAGAACCTTTGCTGATTCCGTTGATTGATAATAACGTTAATAACCCGGATATTACCTTTGTTGCTGCAAACTGCTACGATAATTTAAACGAGTATGACAAGGCCGAATCGTTATACCTGCGTGCAATTGAGTTAAACGGCAATGCCTACGAACCTGTATTTGATTTAGGGTTATTATACTTTAAGAAAAGCACTTTAAAAAATAATAACGACGATAAAAATATTACAAGTGCTATATTGTGGCTTGAAAAAGCTAATGAGATGGTACCTGCGGATAAAAAATGCCTGGAGTTATTACAATTGGCCTATACAAAAACGGGAAACCAAAACCAGTTAGACAGGATAAATAACAGACTTGAGCAGTTAAATTAAAACACACTAAACACTATAAATATTACAGTTGCATCACTAACAGCTGTAATCATTACCAATTTAAAACAATAACAAATGAAAATTAAATTCTTAATGACAGGCCTTTTAGCCTTCATAACGGCAACAACTTTTGCACAAAAGGATGTAACTACCGCACAATCAGAATACGAGAAATTTGAAGGCTTAAGATCACAGCCAGCTTTAGCTATCCCAAGCCTTAACAAAGCCAAAGAAGCTATAGATAAAGCTGTTTTAAACCAAAAGCTGGCTGCTTTACCACAAACATACGCTATAAAAGCAAGCGTATATGGCTCACTTGCCGAGTTAGATACGGTTGCAACAACCTCATTGCCTTTATTCACCACTGCTGAAGAAGCTTTAAAAAAATCTAAAGAGCTGGATACAAAAGGAGAGAACAAAAAACTTATTGATAACGCTAATGTTACTTTAGCCCGTTACCAGTTAAATAAAGGCGTTAAAGAATTTCAGGCTCAAAAATTTGATCAGGCTTACAAATCTTTTGAGTTTTACCGTTCGGTACTGCCAGAAGATACCAATGCTATATTTTATACCGGTTTAGCGGCAGCAAACGCCAAAAATTACCCGGTTGCAATTACCAACTATAATAAATTGGTTACCACAAAATACTCTAAAGTAGAAGGCGTTTATAGCGACCTGGTAATGTTATACCTCAACAACAGAGATACAACAGGCGCATTAAAAACCATAACCGATGCTTTGGTAAAATACCCCAACAACGCCGATCTTAGAAGAACAGAAATTGAGATAAGCCTGCAACAAGGCAAACAAAAAGAAGTGCTTGACAAAATTACAAGCGCTATTGCGAATGACCCAAAAAACAAAAACCTTTATTACTATGCAGGTTTAGTTTATTCAAATATTGGTGATGCAGCAGCCCAAAAGATAGCTAAAGCGCCAGCAGCAACTAAAGCCGCGTTACAAACCGAGAAAGACCAAAACTTCCAAAAGGCAGCTGAAATGTACAAAAAGGCAATTGAAATTGATGCAAACTATTTTGAAGCAAACCTGAACCTTGGATACGTGATTATTTCGCCAGCAATTGATGCATACAATGCAGCTAACAAATTGCCTACAAACCAACAAAAAGCATACGATGCTGCAATGGCTAAAGCGAACGCACAGTTTGATCAGGCAAAACCATATTTGTTAAAAGCAGTAGAGTTGAATCCAAAATCGTACGATGCATTAAACAATTTGCTTACTTACTACAAAGGCAAAAAAGACAGTGCTAATATTGCAAAGATAAACGCGCAAATAGCAGCGTTACCTAAATAATAAAGTACACAAAATTTAAAGCCCACGAATAGGTGGGCTTTAAATTTATATTATTACTTAACATAATGTTAATTATGAGAATAAAATATCAGCTCAAATAAGAAGCTTAATTGCTAATCGGCACATTATTTAATTACACCTGCGAATATGATGTTGGAACCGGGTAACAGATGCTGCTAAACCCGCGGTAACCTATCATTCTTCTTTGTCTGCAGTAAGCCATATCCATATATCATTGTCAGGAATGAAACATCTTTTGTGCAGCCGTGTATTACTTTATTACAGTTTTATCTAAACTTACCTGAAATTTAATAACACCCTCAAAATGGATTTAAAATTAAAAGATAAAATAGCCTTGGTTACCGGTTCAACCGCCGGCATTGGTAATGCCATTGCCCGCTCATTAGCAACCGAAGGCGCAACCGTTTATATTAATGGCCGCAACCAAAATAAGGTTGATGAAGTTGTTGAAAAATTAAAAGCCGAAACAGGCAACGCAAACATCAAAGGTATAGCTGCCGACTTTTCTGACGGGCAACAGGTTAACGCTTTACTTAAACAATTACCCGAGGTAGATATTTTGGTGAATAACGTTGGGATATTTGAGCCTAAAGAATTTAAAAACATCCCTGATGAAGACTGGCTGAGGTTTTTTGAAGTGAATGTGTTAAGCGGCGTGCGCCTGGCCCGCGTATATTTTGATAAAATGCTGGCTAAAAATTGGGGCCGTATCATATTTATTTCCAGCGAATCTGGTATCCAGATCCCTGCGGAAATGATCCATTACGGGGTAACAAAAACCGCCCAAATTGCCGTAGCACGCGGCCTTGCCGAACTTACCGTTAATACCGGTGTAACCGTAAACACTGTATTGCCCGGCCCAACACTTTCTGATGGTGTTGGCGATTTTATGAAAGCCTTAGCCGCCGACCAGGGAAAAACGGATGCCGAAATGGAAACGGAGTTTTTTACTAATATGCGTGGCTCATCGTTAATAAAACGGTTCCTTGATCCTGTAGAGATAGCCAATATGGTAACCTATATAGCCAGCCCCTTATCATCAGCCACAAATGGTGCAACCTTGCGTACCGATGGTGGTGTTATTAAAACGGCGTTTTAATTATCAATTTTTATATAAAAAAAGCCCGGACTATTTAATTAGCCCGGGCTTTTTATCAGATATCGGTAACCAATTACATTGGCTTTTTAGTTGTATCTTGTTTGGTAGTATCAGTTTTGCTGCTGGTACTGTCTGTTGCTGCCGGAGTTACAGTTGCGGTTGAGTCGGTTTTAGTGCTGTCAGAGCCATCAGTAGATTTTGTTGAACTACAGCCCGCTGCAATTGAACCAACCATTGTCGCGACTAACGCGAAACTTAAAATGTGCTTTTTCATAGATATAAATTTAATAGTGATGTTAAACAAAAATGCGTTCAGGTTATAAACCCCTAAACACCAAAGTTGTTTAATAAACTTTCCTTTATTGCTCAATTAGCGTTCCAAAACAGCATATATAATGGTTGTTTTTATGTCAAATAAATATCAACAATGTGCCTCACATCAATAAAGTAAATAATATTATGCTGATATTTAACGCTAATGGTAGTATCAGAAAACACCCTTAAGTGGATCATGCGCTTCTACCCTCCCCTTTTATTTCAACGGATCTGGGTGAGGGGTTTTGATAAGGGCTTTAGGGGTGTTAGGGTTAAGATCATCAAAAGTATTTTTAATAAAAACTATAATGGGTCGATATTTGGCGGCACCCTTTTCGCTGCCGCCGATCCTTTTTACCCGGTATTGTTTGACAGGGTGCTGAATACCGGCGACAGGAAACTGAGGATATGGTCTAAATCGTCAAAAATTGATTTTTTGAAGCCCGCCCTATCCAGCGTTTCGTTCCGCATAATTTTAACCGATGCCGATATTGAACTGGCCATACAAACGTTAAATACCAACGGTAAGTACGAGCATTGCTTCCTGATAGAGATATATGATTACAACAACGAGGTTTGCGCATCATTAATGAACGAAGTTTACATACGCGACCTTAATTTTAAACCAACAGCTGTTTTATAAAATGCCTGTATTTATGAACGACGAGGCCTTTATTAAAAAAGGTTACCAGATATCAACCGATAAGTCATTACTGGATTTTGATGCAATATTTAATTACCTTGACCAGCAATCGTACTGGGCAAAAGGTATGCCGCCTGCTACGTTAAAACGGGCCATAGCGCATTCATTATGTTTCGGCGTGTATAAAGATGGCATACAGGCAGGCTTTGCGCGTGTAGTGACCGATGAAGCTACCTTCGCTTACCTTTGCGATGTGTTTATATTACCGGCATACCAAGGCGTTGGTTTATCAAAATGGCTAATGCAAACTATTATCGCGCATGCGGGGTTACAGGGGTTGCGCCGGTGGTCGTTAGCCACATTAGATGCGCATGATTTATATAAACAGTTTGGGTTTACCGAAATTAATAACCCTGAACGCTGGATGCAGATTTTTACGCCTTACATAGCAGAATAACGAGGATTTGACAATGAATTTAAAGCGACAGATTTTTGAGGGAGAAGGCGTATCGCTCGATTTTAAGAAGACCATTACCAGTTGCGAAAAAATAGCCAAAACCATGGTGTCGTTCGCCAATAATGTTGGTGGCCGTTTACTTATTGGTGTGCTGGATGATGGTACCATAAAAGGCGTAAAAGCCGAGGATGAAGAGCGTTATATGATAACCAAGGCTGCGCACTTTTTTACCCGGCCTGCCCTTGAGCCAATTTTTGAGGAGGTTTATTATGACGATAAACTGGTGCTGATTGTTGATATCCCCCAAAGTCAGGAAAAACCTCATTACTCGCTTGCCGAAGATGGTAAATGGTGGGTGTACATCCGGGTGAAAGACAAAAGCGTGCTGGCCAGCAAAGTGGTGGTTGATGTGTTGAAACGGTCGGCAGATGATAAAGGCGTGCTGATAGAATATTCATCAAAAGAAAAAGCCCTGCTTGAGCACCTGGACAAAGAAGAACGCATCACCGTAAAAGAATTTTGCACTTTGCTGAACATTGGCCGCAGGCGCGCGCAACGTATCCTGGTAGACCTGGTGCTGAGTGGCATCATCCGTGTACACACTACCGAAAAAGAAGAGTTTTACACAGCCTCCTGATTTAGCGGGCTATTCGTTACTTTTGCCTCCCCACAGTAATGAAAGCCGTTTACCAAAAATATCGTTCCTACTATCGCGATAGCCTTAAACTGGCTATACCGGTTGTGATATCGCAACTTGGCCACACCCTTGTACAAACTTCCGATTCTATTATTGTAGGCCACTTTGCAGGTACTACGGCACTGGCGGCGGTATCATTGGTAAATAGCTTGTTTTTAGTGCCGCTGGTAATAGGTATGGGCATTAGCTACGGCATAACCCCGTTAATAGCCCAAAATAATGGCCGTGGCAATTTTGCCGAATGCGGGCGGTTGCTCTCTAACAGTTTCTTTTTAAACGTTATTACCAGCATCGTTTTATTCTGCGGCATCTATTTTGGGGTGATATTGTTTATAGATAAGCTGCACCAATCGCCCGAGGTTGTATTGCAGGCTAAGCCTTATTTGTTCCTGTTAAGTTTATCCATTATCCCGCTGCTGGTATTTAATACATTTAAACAATTTGCCGAGGGCTTGGGCTTTACTAAACAAGCCATGCTGATATCTATATGGGGCAACGTGCTTAATATTGTATTAGG
Source organism: Bacteroidota bacterium (assembly GCA_040390445.1). GTDB lineage: Bacteria > Bacteroidota > Bacteroidia > Sphingobacteriales > Sphingobacteriaceae > Mucilaginibacter. The sequence goes on along the minus strand of JAZJYI010000018.1, from coordinate 27,098 downwards.
GGTCATATTTGTAAAGGGCTTGTTTGGCGTTACCCCTATGGGTATAAAAGGCGTAGGTTACAGCACCCTGATAGATCGTTGTGTGATGGCTATTGTAATGGCCATATATGTTTTACGTTCCCCTATATTTAAAAAGTACCTTAAAGACTTTGCTATTCGTAACATCGATCGTGTGCGCGGTTTGCAGCTCATGAAGATAGGTACCCCGGTTGCTATGCAATATGTTTTTGAGGTTGGTGCCTTTGGTGGCGCCGCGCTGATTATTGGCAGCATAGGTATGATTGAGCAAGCTGCCCATCAGGTTGCCATAAGCCTTGCCGCTATGACGTATATGATGGCCAGCGGCGTTTCGTCAGCAGCAGCTATCCGTTCAGGCAACTATTTTGGTTCTGGTAATCATAAAGAGTTGCGGCTTTCGGCTATCTCTAATTACCATATTGTTATTGTATTTATGAGCTTCACGGCTATTATATTTGCCTTGTTTAATCAGTATTTACCATGGATATATACTTCAGATAAGGCTGTGATTGTTATTGCAGCACAGTTACTTATCATTGCAGCGTTCTTCCAGCTGTTTGATGGTACGCAGGTGGTTGGCCTGGGTGTGTTGCGCGGTATGGGCGATGTAAATATGCCAACCGTTATCACCTTTATATCCTACTGGATAATTGGTTTACCTATCGCCTATTTGTTGGGCGTATATTTTAACCTCGGCGTTATGGGGGTTTGGTATGGGTTGGTTTTAGGGCTGATGGCTTCTTCCATTATGCTGTTCCTGCGGTTTCAAAAGATCAGCAAAAGCAATAACCTTATTATTGTTGATGATATAGAATAAGTATAAGTACGCCATCGCTCGGCTCCATCCGGGTGATGGTTATTAAGCGCCGTCCCGCCGCAGTTTGTGAGTTGGCGGCCGGAGGCTATAATATTGATCACTCGGCAAGAGCCGAGCGACTGTATGAAGCATTAAAAATACAGATCGTTAGCTACCCTATAAGTGTTGCAATGCGCCTCTACAATATCTTTTATTTGCGGCGAATAGCCCCCGCCCATACTTACCTGCACGGGTATATTGTGCAGTTTACATTGTTCCAATACAAAGCGGTCGCGCTTTTTGCAGGCTTCTTTTGATAAGGCCAGCTTGCCAAGCTTATCCGACGCTAAAATATCCACCCCGGAGAGATAAAATATAAAATCGGGCTTCTGGCTTTCCATTAACCGGGGCAAAGTATCTTTTAATATCCCTAAATATGCATCATCGGCAATGCCATCGGGCAAAGGGATATCAAGGTCTGAGCGTTCTTTTCTGAACGGAAAGTTCTTATCGCCATGCATCGAAAATGTAAACACGCGTGGTTCATTCTCAAAGATCTGCGCGGTGCCGTTGCCCTGGTGTACATCTAAATCAATGATTAAGATAGATGTAGCTAAATTATTAGCTAATAGATAATTAGCAGCGATGGCCTGGTCGTTCAACATGCAGAAACCTTCGCCCCAGTTGCTGCCGGCATGGTGCGTACCACCGGCTACGTTAAAAGCCACGCCATACTCAAAAGCGTACCGGCAGCCATTAATAGTGCCCTGGGCAATCCGTACCTCGCGCTCCACCAGTTCTGCCGATAAAGGAAAACCTATCCGCCTTTGCTCCCTTGGGGGCAATGTCAAATCGCGCAGTTGGTGCCAGTAATCAGCATCATGGGTTAACAGTATGGTAGCCTCGTCAACAGCGGCTGGCGAAAAGAGATTATCTGTGTTGATGATACCCTCATGCAGCAGTTGCGCGGGTATCAGTTCATACTTAAGCATGGGGAAACGGTGGCCCGGTGGTAAGGGGTGCGCGTATATAGGGTCGTAAGCTATTTTAAGCATACGTTCTATTCGGCAAAGATCTCGCCAACATGTTTTTCAATGTTTTCGCAGATGTTATCCAGCGGCAGGTCGTTGGCATCATAACCAAACGGGTCTTCAATCTCTTCAGCTATCAGCTCAATACTGGCAAATACAAACAGGATGAACCCGATGATGGGCATGATAAAATACTTCAGATCGAAAGCCCAGGTGAAGGGCAGCGTCATGATGTAGGTAAAGATGAACTTTTTGATAAATACGCTGTACGAGAAAGGTATCGGCGTTTTCCTGATGCGTTCGCAACCACCGCAAATATCTGTGAAAGAGGTTATTTCGGCAGTTATGCTCACCAATTGCTCCGGGTTTATCTGCCCCTCTTTGTTTAAGCGGTAAACGTTTTTGATAATGGCCGATGCAACCTGGTTAGGTACATGTTTATTACCATCGGTAGTTAATATGGCCTGGTCGTCCGCTACATACTCATCACGTAAATGATCCCTGAGCGACCGTGCATACAACGGAATAGCATAGTTGAAAAATGCAGCATCTTTAGCAGTAATGAGGTGTTTTAACTTGATGGCCAGGTTGCGGCTGTTATTGGTTAAACTTCCCCATATTTTACGGCCCTCCCACCAGCGGTCGTACGCGGAATTTATGCGGAAAGCCAGTAATAACGAGAATACAAACCCAATGGTTTGATGCACGTAGATCACTTTACGCAGGATACTGGTTTCGGGCACCTGCCAAAAATCAATCAGTAAATAGGTGACCACGCCTGCGTAAATACTCACACAAAGCATTAGCGGGAAAAGCTCGCGCAGCGTATCAGCCTTATTAAATTTGAATATAAGCGAGAACCAGCTCTTTGGGTTGTAGTATATCATTTTATATTATTTAACAGCTTCAAGGGCTTTAAAAAGGCTTTCAGCGGCTTTGTAAACATCGGCATAAGAGTTGTAAAGCGGTACCGGGCTTAAGCGGATCACATCCGGTTCGCGCCAGTCGCCAATTACACCATTATCGGCCAGGTAATTAAAAATAGCTTTTGCATTGCGTTTGCACACTACCGATAACTGACAGCCCCGCTGTGTTTTATCCCCGGGGGTGATGATCTGGTAAACATCCTCGCCATATTTTCTATTCACCTCGCCTATCAGGTATTCCAGGTAAGCGGTTAGCGTTTCGCTTTTGGCGCGCAGCGCGGGCAGGCCGCCTGCCTTTTCAAAAATATCCAGCGATGCGCGGTGCAAGGCCATTAATATTATCGGACTGGTGCTTACATTCCATCCCTCCGCCCCGTTCTCGGGCTCAAACCCGGGCGCCATTAAAAACTGTTTGTCTTTACGGTAGCCCCACCATCCGGCAAAGCGGTTCAGGCTATCATCTGCAAAATGTTTTTCGTGTACAAAAATGCCGCTGATACCCCCGGGGCCCGAGTTCATGTATTTGTACGAGCACCAGCACGCGAAGTCGGCATCCCAGTCGTGCAGTTTTAGGGGGACGTTACCCGCTGCATGCGCCAGATCGAACCCAACGATAGCTCCCGCTGCATGGCCTGCTTTGGCGATAGCCTGCATATCGAACAGCTGCCCGGTATAGTAATTTATCCCGCTGAACATCACCAGCGCCAGCTCATCAGCGTTATTTGTTATCTGTTGCAGGATGTCCTGGGTGCGCAAGGTGGTTTCACCTGTACGCGGTGCTACTTCTATAATAGCATCTTTTGGATGGAACCCGTGGAAGCGTACCTGGCTTTCCATGGCGTACTGGTCTGATGGGAAAGCACCGGCTTCCATGAGTATTTTATATCGCTTAGTGGTTGGTTTATAGAAACTTACCATTAGTAAATGAAGATTTACTGTAAGCGAGTTCATGACCGTTATTTCGGTTTGCTTAGCGCCTAAAATATTAGATAAAGGGCCCAGTAAGGTTTTATGATATTTAAGCCAGGGTTCATCACCCATAAACCAGCCTTCTACCGCGTTAGCTTCCCAGGCGTTTAGCTGATCGTGTATATATTTTTTAGCCGAACGGGGCTGCAGGCCTAAAGAGTTTCCGCACAGGTAAACGGCATCCTGCCCGTTGTGCTTTGGTATCAAAAACTCATCGCGGAAGCTTTTTAAAGCGTCCTGTTCATCCAGCTGAAGGGCAAATTGTAAGGTGTCCTGGTAAATCATTAGCCAATATTACAAAAAACTGCCGTACCTGTTTTATACTAAATTTAAACATCGCTGCTTTGGTAGTAGATTCCCCTCTTATCAACGCTCCGAAGTTTCAAAATGTAGAAATGCAATGATACGTCACCAAAAAACGTTGTTCAATTCGGAACAAAATGGAACAAGCCTTAAAACAATAACAATCTATAAATCAATTATTTAACATAAAGTTGTTATCTGCCTGCTGAAGCTTTCCGGCAACCTGAAAAGGCCGAACTAAGGTCGAAAAAAGTCGGAAAAAATCACTTTTTTTACCGTTTTTGCCAGTTAATTTCTTGTTCCATTTTTCAAAAAGTGGAACAAAATCACAATTTTTATAACAACCTGTTATTTAATAATTTACATCAAAATAGCAAAGTAAAACTTTAAATAGAACGGTAATTTAAAAATTATAATTAATTGATTTACAGCATGTTCCATTTGTTCCACTTGTTCCATTTCTCAGTGGAACAGAAGCGGCGATTACAAGTCTATTTTACCATGTTTGCCCTCATCATATTGTTTGCCGTTTAAAGCTGCTTTTAGCATGTTAAACAATACAACCATACTGCTGCTGCTACTGTCCCAATACTCGGCATCGGTTGGTTGTAGTTTAATCAGGATAAGTTTTGGGTCCTCTAATCCATCGGGGAAGAACGCCTGTACAAATGGGCTCCATAATTCCTTCATTTTTGCCCTGTCATCAACCAGTGTCGCTTCGGCAATAATGCTCAGGTAGGTATGGTTTTTAGAATCTGAATAGGTTAATGATACGGTATTTTCAACCGAGATCTCGCTGGCTTTTGGTGAATACTCATTGGTAAAGAACCATATATTCCCTTCGCTGTCAACATCAGCTGTACCCATTGGCCGGCTGTTAAACCCGTTCTCGGAGTTATAGGTGGTCAGCATGGCTGTTTTCACTTCATTTATTTTGTCCTGCATGTATTTCAGGCTCTCTGTTTTTGACCAATTGCTCATAGTATATTATTCTTATAACTGACCAATAAACCAACAACGAATTTATTTGTTGGGCTTACTCACATAAATATTTCCTCTCACATAAAACCGGTAAGGCAGTAAAGCGTCCTCTCCGGCATAGTCAACCCCTATGCGTGGGCCTGCGGCCACTTCTGCATCCGGGAAAGTCAGCCCCCTGTCTTCTACCCAGATCGTATCACTTTGTAAGCTCATGGCGTTTATTTTGCGGGATATTCCCAGCGCTTTAGCTACAGAGCCCGGGCCTTTTGTAATGTTGGGCCTGGGTGTATCTAAGTTACGTCTTCGCATCATAACATCCAAACCATCAGTTGGTTGTATGGCCCTGATTAAAATAGCATGGGGCTGCCCTTCTTCGGCTACAACGATGTTAAACATCTCGTGGATGCCGTAGCACAAATACACATACGATACCCCGCCCAGCATATACATGGTTTGGGTGCGTGGGGTAACCTTGCCGCCGTATGAGTGTGCCGCCTTATCATTGATGCCTGTATAAGCTTCTGTCTCAATAATGTATCCGCCGGTAAGTTCGCCATCAATACAGGTAAAAAGGTATTTGCCTATCAGGTTGCGGCTCAGCGCTACTGTATCAGTATTATGGTAATAGCTTTCGGGTAGTTTCATGCTTATTTCAGGATACCGGCAAGTAAGGCGTTTATCTCATCGGCCTTATCAAACACCATGATGTGGGTGCCGCCTTTTATAACGTTTGTTGGGTTTTTAATGTTTTGGTGCGGGAAAACAAGGTCCTTATCGCCAATGATATGGTAAAGATTGGGAATTGCCACCACGTTTTTCCAATGCAGCACGGCCTGCATGGCCCATTTTAAAAATACGGGTGATGAATTGCACAGCATACTTTTAAATAAAGCCAGGTCATTTGGTGCCATTTTGCCAAACATGGGTTTCACCAGGAAGCCCACATGTGTCATTAATTTGCCGGGGATGGCTTTGTAAACAGGCAGATTGCGGAAGAATTTAAAGTACCAGGGTGCTTCGCTATCGGTTTTGATACTCGATATCAGGATAACCTTATCAAGATTAACTTGTTTGGCTATCTCCACCGAAATCATTCCGCCCAGTGACACCCCTATCACGGTTGAATTGTTCCGTATATCGTATTGTTTTACAATGCTTTGCGCGTAGGTTGTTAAAGTGTCATCGGATGCCGGGATGTGCCAGTCGACTAAGGTAACTTCACACTCTGCAGGTAGCTTAATATTCTTAAACAGGCGACTATCGGCCCCCAGACCGGATATTAAATAAACCTTACGCATTAAACTTGATCAGGTTGATGATCTGCTTTAGGTACTTGGCATCGGTTTCATTAAATTCGTTTAGTTCAGAGCTATCTACATCCAGTACGCCAATAACTTCGCCATGCGAGAACAAGGGAAGCACAATTTCTGAACGGGATAATGAGCTGCAGGCAATATGACCGGGGAAGGCATCTACATCAGGTACTATCAGTGTTTCGGCTTTATCCCATGCTGTGCCGCATACACCTCTGCCTTTGGCAATGCGGGTACATGCAACCGGCCCCTGGAATGGGCCCAAAACCAATTCGCCATTTTTAACCAGGTAAAAACCTACCCAAAACCATTTAAACTGCTCTTTTAAAGCCGCAGTTACATTAGCCAGGTTGGCTATCAGGTCGGTTTCACCATAAAGTAAACCTTCTATTTGCGGGATAAGCGACTGGTATTGCTCCTCTTTACTTCCTGATGCTGTTATTTGTAAGTCCTCTGCCATAAAGCAAATGTAATGATGCCTTGTTGAAAGTAAATAAGCCAAATATCATATTTAATATTTTATTTAGCGGGTAGATGATCGTTAGCCTCACTATAGTTCGTTACCGCAAGGCGTTTGTGCCTTTTGCCCTGCTTGCCATGGCTGTACATCGCCTGCCTATGTGGTTGCAAAATGGCTGCAGCTTTTGGAAGTTGCTTGGTAGTGGCCGCAATGGCACGTTCGACCTGCAACCCGATTGGCAGCAATGGGGCTTATTAGCCGTATGGGATGACCGGGAAGATTACGAACGCTTTGCTAAAAAGTCCTTTGTAAGCAAATGGTGGCAGGTGTTGGGCCGCGAAACCTGGACACTTTTATGCCAGCCTATGCAAAGCCATGGTAAATGGGATGGCAAAGAACCATTCGGCAAGCCCAATAATACGATTGGCGAAGGCCCGGTTGCTGTGCTTACCAGAGCAACCATCAGGATGAGCAGGCTGAAGAACTTCTGGTCGCATGTAGATGAGGTGGCTGATTTGATGATTGACGCACCAGGATACATCACCTCTTTTGGTGTAGGCGAAGCGCCAGTTTACCGGCAGGCTACCTTTTCGGTTTGGGAAAGCATGGAGCAGATGAAGGCTTTTGCCTATGGCAGTAAGCATGCCGAAGTTATTAAAAAAACGCGCAGCGAAGACTGGTATAGCGAAGAGCTTTTTGCCCGTTTCAGGATCATTGAAAGCAGCGGAACTATTAACGGAAACCCCCGCTTGCAGGGTTTAAAAAAAAAGAAATTACATCATGAGAATAATAGCAGAATTACCCCACCCCGATTTTAAAATATCTATCCTGAACATGAACCAAAAGTATATTGTAAAGATAGAGCAAGGCACCCTTGAGCAAACCTACAAGATCCCCGAAATGGATTTGACTGATGGCGTAAACAGCGTTTTTGAATTGCTTGATGAGGCGTTTTTGAAGACGGTTTCTGAGCGTTTTATTGCCATGGGCACCGATTATAAAGACGCGTTCTATAGGTATAACTATTAGTGTAATTAACCCTCGTAACTTATTGTAAAATAGATTTTTATATTTTTATAAAAAAGGCCGCCAAATTATATTTGGCGGCCTTTTAAGTATAAATCATTGTTTATCGGTAGATAGCTTATACAGTTAGCGTAAATGTTATGATGATATAATTATTATAAAACACTGTTAATTAATAAGTTATAAACTTTAAATTAAGGCAAACAGAATTTTATTTGGGTGTTATTTTTATCTTGATAGGTGTAATTATATACCATTTCCACCTGTTTACAAACATTACTCTAAATTAAAAATTTCAGGCAGGTAAAAGATCGCAATACCAAAAGCCGGATGATATTTTATCAGTACTTTCTCCGCAGGAATCGTCTGAATTTTCGGGCGCCTTATATTCTTTAAATACCTTCTCCCCTGTTTTATAATTGATATCATTTTTAAAGATCGGGCCTTTAAAAGCGAACGTATGGAATTCACCGTTTTCTCCGCACACATCTACATTTTCCGGTAGTCTTTTAATAAGCTCCAGGTCTATTTCCTTTCCAACTATTTCTTCCAGATGATGTTGAACGCAGGCTATCACGGTACCAAATCCAAGCGATAAAAACTCGTTTATCAAGTCGCCTGTATCACGTTTCCAAAGCGGATAGATCCCGGTCATTCCAACTTCTGCTAAACGTTTATCCCGGTAGCTCCTGAGGTCATCCAAAAAGATATCGCCAAAGATGGAATGTGTTATCCCTTCATTTTTAAAATGCGTTAAGTGTGTGGTCATCACATTATCATAGGTAGCCATACCGGGCATTTCAGGTAAACGAATTTGATAAAGCGGTATGCCTATGCTTTCGGCCTGCTGTATCAATAATTCTGAACGAACGCCGTGCATAGAAATACGGTCGGCAACATCGTTAACCGTAGTGACAAGATATCGGATGTCCAGTTCGGGATTTTGAAGGCAATAGTGAAGCGCCAGAGCGCTATCCTTTCCACCACTCCAATTAAATATGCAGGGAATCATTATAGCTGGATTAAGAATTAGAACTTAATAATTCATCTACCAACATAGGCACCCCTATTGTAGCCTTGTAAGGCATCTCTACAATACGCCTATTGCTAACGGTGGGGATGTTTGGGTCGATGATGTACCTGGTTACCTCGCGGGGTACGTAATTAATGAGCCCGGCTGCCGGATAAACCGCCAGCGAGGTGCCAACCAATATGAATAAATCAGCTGTTGCACAGAGTTTCGCTGCAGTTTCTATCATCGGTACAGCCTCGCCAAACCAAACCACATGGGCACGTAATTGTGAACCAAGCTCACAGGTCTCCCCCATTTTAATTTCCCAGCCATTAATGGGGTAAGTAAGGCTTGCTTTTATGCTGGATTGCGAACGGGTGATAACACCATGCAAATGCACCACTTTTGTTGAGCCCGCGCGCTCGTGCAGATCGTCGATGTTTTGGGTGATGATAGTTACATCATACTTTTCTTCCAGTTTGGCTAAAGCAAAATGGGCCGCATTTGGCTCTGCCTCTAAAACAGATTTGCGGCGCTGGTTGTAAAAATCCTGTACCAGGGCCGGATTGCGCTCCCAGGCCTCGGGTGTGGCAACATCCTCTATGTTGTAACCCTCCCACAGCCCATCGCTGTCCCTGAATGTTTTTAAGCCGCTCTCGGCGCTTATTCCCGCGCCGGTGAGTATTATTGCCTTTTTCATATAAATTATAATTGGCGCTAAGTATCGCACCTATGCAAATAAACAAAAATGTATGGGGTAACGATGGTCTATCTTGTGCCCGTAAACAAAAAAAGCGGTTAACCAATGGTCAACCGCTTTCTGATGTAATATCATCAGCTTATAAAGCCAGTTGCCTTTTTCCTTGTAATGCGGTATACTTACTTTTAGCCAGCTCGAAACCTCCAAAAAGGATAGCGCCATAAATAGCATCGGCAATAAGCATATTGGTTTCAAACGGATATATAGCTTTAACCAGTAATGTAGTGTAGTTTGCCCAGGTATTAGCCTGGCCGTACATGAAAGGCATGTCCATTACCAGCCAGTGTATTAAAACAGCAACTATCGAAGCCAGGGCTACATTAGCTATGTTTACTTTTTTAATAAAAGTGCCAACAAATACCATCAGCATAAAACATCCGTACATCCATAACGAACTGCTGTAAAAAGCAAACGTTGAGGTGTAAATGTAATTGATAAACACATCGCTAATTATAAGCGCCACTAAAGGCACCAGGTAAGCTTTCCATTTATCTGTAAAATACGCACCGCCAAATAAAGCTACAGCCCCTACCGGGGTAAAGTTACTTAGAGCGGGCACCTGTGTGTTTACCAAACGCATTGCTATAGCAGCAACTACCATTAGTATAAGTACAGTAGTACGGGAATTTATTTTTTGTGATGCCATGTTTTATAATGTAGCGCAAATTTATTGATAATACACTGTAATATAAAATGCTATTTCTTCAATACAACTATAGCCCCAGGGTTAATGCCTGCGGTAAAGCTATATGCTAGGGTGCCATCTGTATTAAAGGCAAATAGCTTACCGTTGTTAGTGTAATCTACAGCATCGGTAACAAGCACCTGCCCTGTTTCGGGTATTACTGCTATATTAAATGGTACTTTAATACTTGTATTATCAGTAATAAAGCTCTCTTTTACCACAGTTTGGGTTTTAACGTTGTATACTTTTACTTTTCCGGCATCTGTTAAATAATAAGCCAGGTCGCCGTTTATAACAAATGATGTTCCGTAACTGGCATCAATATCAGTTGTGGTTTTTACAGCATCGGTATTATTATCAATGATGGTTAAGGTTGGTTTAGACGGATAATCAGTACCGTATGCAATTACATAAACATCGCCGTAAGCATCTGCAGCTATGTTTATTGGGTTAGTACTGGTAATATCTATCTTTTTTATTTCGGCAAGCGACGTTAAATTAATAACAGAAACAGTTTTATCGGGGTTGCTAAAATCAAGGCCGCCTGAGTTTGCCACATATAATTTACCATTTGATATGACCATTTGCTCGGGGTTGCGACCTACTTTGATGTACTTGTCGATAGTTAAAGTAGCGGTATCCAATACAGCAACGGTACCGTCATATGATGATATAAAGGCTTTACCCTTATCAAACACAACATAACGCGGCTGGCGGTTTGTAGCGCCATCAACCATTTTTATTTGTTTGATAGATTTTATTGTCCGGGCGTCTACAATTTCTAATGTGCTTGAATAATTAACGGTGATGTACATTTTTGAACCGTAGATTTTAGCGTCGTTGCCGGTGTCACCCAGGCCACGAGTGTTTACCGAGGCGAAAATATCCGAAGATGTGGCTTTTGTGGCATAGTCATAATAAGTAAGTGTGCTATTATTATGGGTGATGCCACCCTGGTTAAGTACCAAAACACCAGGATCAAGTATTTTGGGGCCAGAATCTGGGTTTACCTTGTCTTTATGGCAAGCCGATAATAGAGATAATATCGCGACAGCGGATAAAAGAGTTTTAAGTTGAAATTGTTTCATAGAATTATTTGTTAAATGGTTATTTGTAATGACAATCTGTAAGAACGCCCCGGCATTGGGTAGCTCCTGATAATTGAATAGTTTTTATTGGAAAGGTTATTAACCTCAAATGAGGCTTGCACAGGTGTTTTATTCGTAATGAAATTATAAACCGCTGATGCATCACTTACGGCATAGCCGGGTACTAAATATTCGGGTAGGTTATTGCCTGTATAGTACCTGCCCGATGACAATATGTGGTTAAAGTACACTCCCGCCTGCCTGTAATTTACACCTGCGTTTAAAGCAAGGGTGTGTTTTGGGGTATAAGGTATTTGCTGTTTGTAGGTAGAACTATTCTCATCGCTTACATCAAGCGCCTGTTGATAGGTGTAATTTGTACTGAGCAACATACTCCAGCCATTTTGTTGTATGGTTTGTGTTTTAAAGCCCGCATCTATACCCTTAATATCAACCTTACCTAAATTGCTGAAAGAAAATACGGCGGGGTTACGGTTGGGTATGGCCAGTATCTTGTTATGTACGTTGTTGTAATAAGCATCAGCAGTAATGGTAATGTATTGTAAAATACCATTCAGGTTTTTAGAGTATGTAGCCCCAATATCATACTGGTAAACGAATTCGGGTTTTATAGTGCGTTCTGCAGAAGCGAAATAGTACAATTCATCTAAAGTTGGCGCGCGAAATGCATTTTTATAAAATGCCCTGAGCTTTAGATCGGGATTGGCGAATGGCTGTACACTGGCCATTAAAGTTGGCGACAAAACCGACCGCTGTTGAAACGCTGTCCCTTTTTCAACAGTCTCGTGGATATTGGTGTTTAAAACGTTTCCCTGAAACTGCCACCTGCCAAGCTTTAAACTGCTGGCTACAACATTTAAAATAGTTAACCGGCCCGGAAAAGCGTACTTGTCTATATCTGCATCTACTTTGGTGTAAGATACGTCGGCCGAGTAAGATACGTCCCATTTGTTTGTGATATGATAAGCAAGTGCTACCGATTGATAAGCTTCGCGTTGCCGGTAATTCTCTAATATAAAACCTTTGGTGTTAAAATAAGGCGAATCCAGATAGCGGGTTTTTAACTGCGATAACTTACTGTTTAGTAATAATTGTAAGCCATTTTTCCATAAACGCTGGTAGCCGGCCTGTATGAACAGGTCGTTATTATTTAAGTGCTGCCCCGGCGATTCGCTGTAAAATATCACCGCACCCGGTAACCCGCGCTTAGCATTGTAATAATTGATATGGATATTGAATTTGCTGCTGTCGTTTTTATTCCAGTACAGGGCGGCATCTGTTTGTAAAGACCGCACATCGCCGTTTTTGCGGGTGGCAAGCGTGTCGGAGCCATCACCATCTACCTTATATTTATACTTGCCGTTGGCTTTGGTGTAATTGCCATTGATAACCATTTGCCAGTTGTTGCCCATGCGCTGCTGCCATTGCAGGTAAGGGTTTATCAACCCGAAGCTCCCTGTTTTTATGCCCGCCTGTATCTGATAGGGCTTTTGCGATGTTAGCATTGGCCGAATTGTTGTAATGCTAAGCACACTTGCCGAAGCGTAAGAGCGTGCAGGCTGTAAAAGATCCTCTGGCTGGCCGTTATACAGACTAATCTGCTGCACATTATTCAGATTGAATTTGCTAAGATCTATTTGCCCGGTTTGCGCATCATTAATTTGTACGCCATCAAATAATACCGCGGTATGGTTAGTGCTTAATCCGCGTACCGAAATGGTTTTTAAGCCGCCTATGCCACCATAATCTTTAACGTTAACGCCGGTAAAGTTGCGCACGGCATCTGCTACGCTAAAAGCACTGTAACGGGCAAAATCTTTATTGCCTATTTGTTGCACAGGTATAAGTGTTTGCAGCCGGGGGGCAGGTGTTGCCGTAACAGGCACTTCTTTTAAATGACGGGTGGTGTCGGTTTGTGCAAATGAGGCGTGCGTAACAACCAATTGTAAAACTACTACCGGCACAAGTTTACCACACTTAAAAAGCGCTGCCAATAGGTAAGTAATTAATCCGTTGTTCCTCATGCTGATCTTAACGACCATAGCCAAAAGGGTAAAATGCAGGAATGGAAATACACCGCTTTATGAAGAGCATTCACACCCAAGCTTCAATCCCCGAAAGCTATGAATAATATAATGCTGAGGCAGGTATTCTGACTTACTCCCCTCTGCCCTGCCTTCCCATTCGCCGGTTGGCGAACAGTGACTTTTGATTGGACATCGGTTAACGGAGCTTACAGCTGCGGGACAGTTACGGATTTACACCATATTCCCTTTTAATTCGTACCGGTAAACCTAACCGGCAAGAAACCTAAAGCGCTGCAAATGTACCATTACCCTTGTTAATAGCAAAGGCTAAAAAGCAACTGTGTTAAATAATTATCAATTAAAGCAAACTCATGGTTTATTGAGTTGTTAATTAATATACAAACCACCAGTATATGACAACATTAGCAATACAAAATAAATGGAGAGGCCCTGCTGAGGACCAGGGGCCTAGTATAAATTTATCATCTGCAGAACGCACTATCTCTATAGCCAGTGGTGTAAAATTGGCTATATCGGGCTTTAAGGGGATATTTAAAAGCCCTTTCTCCAGTATTATAAAACTTGGTGCAGGCGGCTATCTGTTAAACCGCGGCATTACCGGCCATTGTGAGCTCTATTCACGTATGGGCCGAAACAGCACCGAGCCAGTTAATGTGAACATCCGATCATCATACCTGATTGATAAACCACGACAGGAAGTTTACGATTTTTGGCGTAAACTGGATAACTTGCCCCTGTTTATGAAACACCTGGAGAGTGTAGAACTCATTGACGACAAACATTCGCACTGGGTACTTAAATTACCCACCGGCGTGGCCAAAGTAAGCTGGGATGCCGAAATTGTACGTGACGAACCCGGTTACAGCATAGGATGGAGCTCGCTGCCCAATTCATTAATAGATAATGCCGGTAAAGTACGTTTCCAGGACAGCCCGGATGGATACGGTACGCTGGTAGATATTGTGATCTCCTATCGCCCACCGGCGGGCGGGTTTGGCGGCGGCATTGCCCATATATTAAACCCAGTGTTTAAAAATATGGTTGATAATGATGTACGAAACTTTAAGCAGTATATGGATATCGACGGTGGCATAGCCTCATCCGTATCATCAAAAGTAAATGATAACGATTATGCGGAGCCGGTGGCTATAATAATTGAAGAAACTCTTATCGATACAACTCCGGAAGAGCACCTTCCACGTTTTTAATCACATATTGAGCCTTTGGATGAACAGCAAAAACAAGGTTCGGAAAATTCATCATTATAAAGCAGATTGCCCGTGAATTTGTGAAAGGTGTTCACGTTCACTGTCGTGAACGCATGTAAATAGTTTGTAATCAGCTATTTAATATTTTTATACCGACAAAATGTTGTCACCATTCATATTCCGAAAAACACTATAACAGAAAAGGCCCCGAAATTCGGGGCCTTTTCTGTTATAGTATGTGCCGATTATTTTACAGCATCAATGATTGCTTTGAAAGCATCCGGGTGATTCATCGCTAAATCAGCTAATACCTTACGGTTTAAACCAATTTCTTTAGCGGCTAACTTACCTATTAACTGAGAGTAAGAAATTCCGTGCTGACGGGCACCTGCGTTAATACGCTGGATCCATAAAGCTCTGAACTCTCTTTTCTTGGTCTTACGGTCACGGTATGCATACTGTAAACCTTTTTCTACTGTGTTTTTTGCAACGGTATAAACCTTGCTTCTTGAACCCCAATAACCTTTGGCGAGGTTCATGATCCTTTTCCGGCGTCTTCTCGACGCGACTGCGTTAACTGAACGTGGCATTTTGTGTTGTTTTTGGTAGTGAGTGTCCTTTTCAGGAGCTTCTGTACTCTAATACCTGGTTAAAAAATTTGTTTGATTACTTGCCTATGCAAAGCATACGTTTTACGTTGCCTAAGTCAGCTTTTGATACCAAGCTGGTGTGACTAAGGTTACGCTTACGTTTAGTCGACATCTTGGTTAAGATGTGGCTTTTGAATGCGTTTTTTCTGGCAATTTTACCGGTTCCAGTAAGCCTAAAGCGCTTTTTTGCACTGGAATTGGTTTTCATTTTTGGCATAACTCTATTTATTTGTTTTTAGATGATTGACGTTATCTCAACGTTTTATTTTAATTGCATTTGCATACCACACGCATTTGCACTTATAACTTTATTATTTTTTTTGAGCTTTTGAAGCAACAGTTAAAAACATACGTTTTCCTTCCAGCTTTGGTAATTGCTCTACTTTACCTAATTCTTCAAGCGCCTGTGCAAAACGCAGCAATAATATCTCGCCTTGTTCTTTGTAGACAATTGCACGGCCTTTAAAGTGTACGTAAGCCCTTACTTTTTCGCCGGCTTCCAAAAACTTCTGTGCATGCTTTAATTTAAATTCAAAGTCATGGTCATCAGTGTTCGGCCCGAAACGGATCTCTTTGATAACTGTTTGCTTGGCATTGCTTTTTATCTCTTTAAGCTTCTTCTTTTGTTCGTAAACGAATTTGTTATAATCGGTTACTTTACAAACGGGAGGTACTGCGTTTGGAGATATCTCAACCAGGTCAAGTTCTTGTTCTTGTGCGATGGCCAAAGCATCCCTCAAAGAGAATATGCCTTGCTCAACGTTATCACCTACAAGGCGCACTTCTTGTGCACGAATGAATTGATTGATGTTATGTTCGGCTTCTTTTTTCTTAAATGGAAGCCTTGGTCCTCTGTTGAAAGGTTTGTTTAAAGCCAAGTTATACTGTTATTTCTTTAATTATTTGTTGTTTAAATTCTTCTATACTCATGCTTCCCAAATCGCCTGTGCCATGTTTACGAACCGAAACCAACCCTTCGGTTGCCTCTTTTTCGCCCACAATCAGCATATATGGGATCTTTTTAACTTCAGCATCGCGTATTTTGCGACCTATTTTTTCATCTCTAAAGTCAATCAGCCCGCAAATATCGGAATCTTTTAACTCATCTGAAAGTTTTTTTGCATATTCTTCATACTTTTCAGATATAGGGAGGATAATAAACTGCTCGGGCGACAGCCAAAGCGGGAAATTACCGGCACAATGCTCTATCAATACGGCCACAAAACGCTCCAATGAACCAAACGGTGCACGGTGGATCATTACCGGACGGTGTTTCTGGTTATCGCTACCTGTGTATTCCAGCTCAAAACGTTCGGGCAGGTTATAATCTACCTGGATAGTGCCTAACTGCCACTTACGGCCAATGGCATCCTTCACCATAAAATCAAGCTTAGGGCCATAGAAAGCCGCTTCGCCATATTCTACTACGGTTGTTAATCCCTTTTCGGCGGCAGCCTCAATAATAGCGCTTTCTGCTAAAGCCCAGTTCTCGTCGGTACCAATATATTTGGTTTTATTGTTCGGGTCACGTAAGGATACCTGTGCGGTATAATTATCAAAACCTAAAGCAGCAAATACGTATAACACCAGGTCTATCACTTTTTTAAACTCGTCTTTTACCTGGTCTGGGCGGCAAAATAAGTGCGCATCATCCTGAGTAAAGCCACGTACGCGGGTTAAACCGTGCAGCTCGCCGCTTTGCTCGTAACGGTAAACAGTACCAAACTCTGCCAAACGAACCGGAAGATCCTTGTATGAGCGTGGTTTTGTTTTATATATCTCGCAGTGGTGCGGGCAGTTCATCGGTTTTAAGAAGAACTCCTCTCCTTCCTGTGGTGTTTTTATCGGCTGGAATGCATCAGCACCATATTTTTCATAGTGGCCAGATGTTACATACAGGTTTTTATGGCCAATATGCGGTGTAATAACCTGTTCGTAACCGGCTTTAACCTGCGCTTTTTGTAAAAAGTTTACCAAACGTTCGCGCAAAGCGGTGCCTTTAGGTAGCCACAAAGGCAGGCCCATACCCACTTTTTCGCTAAATGCGAATAACTCCAACTCCTTACCTAATTTACGATGGTCGCGTTTTTTTGCTTCCTCTATCAGGTGCAAGTAATCAGTAAGCTCGCTCGCTTTAGGGAAAGTAACCCCATAAATGCGTGTTAGCTGCTTGCGGCTTTCATCACCACGCCAGTAAGCACCGGCAACGCTCATCAATTTTACAGCTTTAATAGCGCCTGTATTAGGGATGTGTGGGCCACGGCACAGGTCGGTAAAGTTACCTTGTGTGTAAAAAGTGATGCTGCCATCAGGCAGGTCTTTGATCAGGTCGAGCTTGTACTCATCCCCTTTCTCGGTAAAATATTCAATGGCATCGGCTTTGCTAACCGGTTTGCGGATGTATTCGCTTTTGGTTTTGGCAAGCTCAATAACCTTGTCTTCAATTTTCTTGAAATCGTCTGACGAGAACGGCTCATCACCAAAGTCAACATCGTAATAAAAACCTGTTTCAATAGCCGGGCCTATACCAAATTTGGTACCCGGATACAAAGCCTCTAAAGCTTCGGCTAGTAAGTGGGCTGATGAATGCCAATAGGTTGATTTGCCCTTTGCATCATTCCAGGTTAATAATTTAACGGCCGAATCCTCTTCAATGGGGCGGCTGGCATCCCAAACCTCGCCGTTTACTTCGGCTGCTAATACGTTACGTGCTAAACCTTCGGAGATAGACAGCGCTATCTGCATGGAAGTGATCCCTTTGTCGTACTGACGAACGGAACCATCAGGAAGTGTAATACTAATCATCTACAACTATGATTTAAATTTTAATAAATAAGTGAAATATAACGAATCGCATACTAACGCGATTTGAACTTATCGCAAAAATAGGATTTTATTTATACAGCGAAAGTAAATATTGAAATATGCATAGCTGAGTCTTATTGAATTGCGTCGGATTTGCATTAGGGGGGGCGCGAAGTATCGCGTCTCTACATACTTTCGCTATTGTTCTCACCAATAGTATTTGCAGTTCTGTTCAGTCCGGAACAAGATCACATGCGGTTTAAAGCGGTAAAAAATGTAAAATAGTTGACCTTTTTTAGTCCCAAAAACGGCCTCAAAACGCCCCTGAGTTTATTGAGTTAAAAATTGAACAGTTATGCCTTAAGTAATTGTCAATCACTTACTAATTAATTTTAGCCTTGTTCTATTTTTTGCTAAGTGGAGCAGCTATTTTGGGAGTTGACGTAAGCTATAGATTTTTTAAGTATTTTCACGCCAACTAAATATCACAATAATTCCTGCACCACCATGATTGTTTACGGCACTAAAGCTAAACTCCTGAAAACTGAATTTATAGCAGAACCCTGCCCCAATTGCAATACGCATAATAGTATGCAAATGAATGTTTTTCAGAAATGGGCACACATTTTCTGGATCCCTTTTTTCCCGATTGGAAAAACCGGGGTTTCGCAATGCACCCATTGCCAGCAGGTTTTAAAGTTAAAACAAATGCCCCCTATCATTAGGCTGAGTTACGATAATATGAAATCGCAAACCAACATACCGATATGGACATTTTCGGGTATTGGGGTGGTCATCGTAATTGCAATTGCCGTTAATGTATCTGAGCAGCAAACAGCGAAGAAGGTAACTCAAATGATCCCTTCGTTAAAAAAGAACGATATACTGCATATAAAATTAAAAGATAACGGTTATACCCTGGCCAAAGTAAACCGGGTAAATAAGGATAGTGTGTTTTTCTTTGCCAATAATTACCAAACAGACCGTATAACCGATATTGATAATTTAAAAGATAAAGGTTACGCCACAAAGGAAGATACCTTGACTATCGCGGATCTGAAGGATATGAATGAAAAAAAGAAAATACTTGATATAGAGCGATAATTAGATAGCCGTCATTGCGAGCGCAGCGTGGCAATCTTCGATAGAAAAGCAGGCGACTTGCATGTCGAAGATTGCTTCATACCTCGCAATGACGCGCGGCGGCTAAATCGTCAGATACTTACTTCTTATTAAATTGTAATGATGCATTTCGTGCCCGGCAATGTGGTAGCCTAAAGCCCTTACGGTGGCATCATTGGCGGTGTCGGTACCATGCCCCATCCTATCTAAAGCTTCTTCGGGCAGGCCGTTAAATAAGGCTATGGTTGATGATCTTACCGCTTCATATTCTTCAAAAATATTATCCAGGCCGCGTTTATCGGCACCCGAGTATTTGGCATAGTTATCCTGATCGAAACCTACCAGGCTTTGCTGCTCGTTACGGGCAAAGCGCAGGGCGCGGTAGGCAAATATGCGTTCGTCATCAATAATGTGTACCAGCGTTTCTTTGATGCTCCATTTGCCCGGGGCATAGCGGTACAACAAGCGCTCTTCGGGCAGCGAATAGATCAGCTCCTTAACCCGGTAAAAGTTGTTCTGCAGGTATTTAAGCAGCAACCCGTCGGTGGGTATCAGCTTCATGTACATGTTAGCATACGGAGGGTAATCGCCGGGCTTTGGTGGAAGGATAACGCGCATGTTTACAGGTGGTTTATTGTACTGTAAAATTAAGAAATAAACGCAGTAAATATATCTTGTATCCGCGCGTCATTGCGAATGTGCGTGGCAATCTTCGATATGCATATCGCCTACTTTTCTATCGAAGATTGCCACGTCGCTACGCTTCTCGCAATAACGCGCGGGGAGAGTGGGTAATAAAAAAGGCCCATGCAATTGCATGGGCCTTTTTTATTAGTTTGAGTACTTTTTACTTATTAAAATGGCCGATAATTAAGCTGGCCAGTTCAACACCTATACGCTCCTGGGCTTCGTTTGTGGCGGCGCCGATGTGCGGGGTTAATGAAATTTTTGGATGAGAGAGTATCTCCTGGCGAGGTGTAGGCTCGTTATCAAACACATCTAATGCTGCGTATGATACCTGTCCGCTGTTCAGGGCATCTATCAACGCCAATTCGTCAATTAAACCACCGCGTGAGATATTGATCAGTTGAACACCTTTTTTCATCTGTGCCAGTTCTTCGGCACCGATCAGCGCTTTATCAATAAATGGTGTATGCAGGGTTATAAAATCGGCAGTTTTGATGATCTCATCAAGCGTAGCTGTTTTAACAGTTACATTAACTTTAGTACCACCGGTACCTAAAACAACTTCAACTTCGGGGTTAAAAGGGAACAGATCGTAAGCAATTACATCCATACCTACGCCAATGGCAATTTTGGCAACCTCGCGGCCAATACGGCCAAAGCCTACAATACCTAAGGTTTTGCCACGCAGTTCAACACCCTTGGCATAAGCCTTTTTAAGGTCGTTAAATTTAGTGCCACCTTCAACAGGCATTTTGCGGTTACTATCATGCAAAAAACGCACACCGGTAAAAAGCTGCGCGAAAACCAGCTCGGCAACAGATAATGATGACGAAGCAGGCGTATTATATACGCCAATGCCTTTACCTTTGGCATAGTCAACATCAATATTATCAACACCTACCCCACCACGGCCAATAAGCTTCAGGTTTGGGCAAGCATCAATTAAAGCGGCGCGTACCTTGGTAGCACTGCGTACGGTAATAGCATCGTATTCCTGTAAACGAACAGGTAGTTCATCCTGTGGGATGTTATTGGTTTCAACAAAAAAACCGGCATCTTCCAGCATTTTTTTACCTATCGGGTCGATACCATCATTAGCTAATATTTTGATCATGATTATTATATAGTGGTTAAGCCCCCCGACCCCTGAAGGGGGAGCGATTAAATCCTATTCCCCCTTCAGGGGGTTAGGGGGTTAATTTTTCTCAGCAAACTCGTTCATGGTTTCAATAAGCACCTTAACGCTTGCAATTGGCAACGCGTTGTAGATAGATGCGCGGAAACCGCCTACACTCCTGTGGCCTTTTAAGCCAACAATGCCTTTTTCGTCGCATAGTTTCAGGAATGGTTTTTCATGCTCAGGGTTTTCGGCCACAAAGCAAACGTTCATATGCGAGCGGTCTTCAGGCGCTGCAACAGCTTTAAATAACGGGTTGCTATCTATCGCATCGTAAAGCACTTTTGCTTTCGCATCATTCTCTACCTCAATAGCA
This sequence comes from Bacteroidota bacterium, assembly GCA_040390445.1. Taxonomy (GTDB): domain Bacteria; phylum Bacteroidota; class Bacteroidia; order Sphingobacteriales; family Sphingobacteriaceae; genus Mucilaginibacter. The sequence goes on along the minus strand of JAZJYI010000018.1, from coordinate 5,696 downwards.
GGTACACCACCTTTTGCTTTTAACCATTTAAGGGTAAGCATAGATACGTATATAGCAAAGCACGGAGGCGTGTTGTACATCGATCCGCCTTCTATCTGTACCTGGTAATTAAACATAGCAGGTATTTTACGGCCGGTTTTACCTAAAAGGTCATCTTTAACAATAACCAGGGTAACACCAGCAGGGCCCATATTTTTTTGAGCGCCGGCGTATATCAAGCCAAAATCGGCAACGTTAACCGTACGGCTGAATATATCTGACGACATATCGCAAACCACCGGTACGGGCGATTTAGGGAACTGGTGCAATTGGGTACCGTAAATAGTGTTGTTTGATGTAATGTGGAAGTACGCAGCATCGGCAGGTACAGTATAATCTTTAGGGATGTAAGTAAAGTTGCTTTCTTTTGAAGTGGCAACAATCTCAACATCACCAAAGAATTTTGCTTCCTTAAGCGCTTTGTTTGCCCATACACCTGTTTCCAGGTAAGCAGCCTTGCCGCCTTCAGGCAACAGGTTGTAAGGGGCTAATGCAAACTGTGTGCTTGCACCACCTTGTAAAAACAAAACAGAGTACCCTTCAGGAACGCTGAAAAGTTCTTTCACGAGGCTTACGGCTTCATTCAATACTGCTTCAAATTCCGGCGAGCGGTGTGAAATTTCCAGCAGAGAAAGACCGGTTCCGTTAAAATCAATTACTGCTTCAGCAGCCTGTTTTAAAACTTCGTGTGGTAGTATGCCGGGGCCGGCACCGAAATTGTGTTTCATAATGGTTGAACTATATTTGACTAATAACTAATTATCAACTTTGTATTAAGAAAGGCCGAAGTTAATAAATTCGACAAATTTTATAGACTATTTTTTTAATTTTTATAAAAATGTAGAATTTATACACCAGGTAGACCCCTCATTGCAATTATACTATTGCAAGGCCTTTATCAGTGGTTTAAATTATCAAACTGATAATTTTACGATCGTTTTAACAGGGAAATAGCTGTGGATTGGCTAGCCGCCGAAAATACCGAGTTACCGGCCACAAAAACATTGGCGCCGGCCTCAATAAGGCCTTTAATATTTTGCTCGCCTACGCCGCCATCTACTTCTATATATAAATTGGGGTTAGTGTTGGCGCTCATGGCCTTTACTTCGGCAACTTTGGTATAAGTATGCTCAATAAATTTTTGGCCGCCAAAACCGGGGTTTACTGACATAACCAAAACAAGATCCAGATCGGCAATAATATCTTTTAACATGGCCGTTGGCGTAGCCGGGTTAATGGCCACCCCTGCCCTGCAGCCCAGTTGTTTTATAGCCTGTACGGTGCGGTGTAAATGCGGGCAGGCTTCATAATGCACGGTAATACTATCGGCACCGGCTTCTGCAAAATCTTTCAGGTAACGGTCGGGGTCTACAATCATCAAATGCACATCCAGCGGTTTGGTGGCGTGCTGTTTGGTAGCCTTAACCACCGGGAAACCAAAAGAGATATTAGGTACAAACATCCCATCCATAATATCCACATGAAACCAGTCGGCTTCACTGTTATTGATCATTTCAACATCGCGCTGCAGGTTTGCAAAATCGGCAGATAATATAGAAGGTGCTATCAGGTGGTTCATAGCGGTAAATATAGGGATATTGTTTTAAGGTTGTAAAGTGATATGCCTATATTGTGCTTAGTGTGTAGGTAAATTGGGCGGATAAATAAAAAATTTACAAAGGTCTGTCCAATCCGTAAAAATTCAATTGTTATTGGGGTATAAAACAAAATACTTCAATAAATTAAAATTAAAATGATGAACGAGTATGCATTAATTATGAGGCACCAGGACGGTACCCAAGTAGCATCGCCGGAACAGGTCCAGGCATGGATGAAACAAACCATGGACTGGATAGGCGGCATTGCAGCCCAAAACAAATTTGTAAGCGGTACAGGTTTGCCGTTTGATGATGCCCGGGTGGTAAGCCACAATAAAGTGGTAACCAATGGACCGTTTGGCGATATCAAGGAAACCATCGGCGGTTTTATTATCGTAAGGGCCGAATCGGCAGACGAAGCTGCTGAATTAGCCAAAGGGTGCCCCGTACTGCAGGGAGAAGGCAATACGGTTGAAGTAAGAAAAATGGCTAAAAACGACAACACACACTAATAAACTACTATCATGAAAGATTTTTTGTTAATATTCAGGGCCGACTATACCCGTTTGGCTACCCTATCAGACGAAGAAAGACAAGCTATGACCAAACGCTATATAGATTGGGTAAGCAGCATAGCGGCAAACGATAGTCTTGTTGACCGTGGTAACCGATTAGCGCCTACCGGAAAGGTTGTTAGCGGTACAGGCGACGTAGTTACCAACGGACCATATACCGAGATAAAAGAGTTTATCGGAGGGTATTCGATAATCAGGGCCGGATCTTATGAGGACGCGGTGGCGCTGACGAAAAGCTCGCCGGTGTTTGAGTTAAACGGTAAAATTGAGATCAGAGAAATTACCCCAATTTAAATAAATGATAAGGCCCTGCTACAAGGCGGGGCTAATTTTATATGCATCAGCAGGAACTTATACCGCATTTATTCAGGACGGAATTTGGCCGGATAACAGCCGTGTTGTGTAAACTATTTGGTTTTGAGAATATAAATGTTGCCGAGGATATCACCAGCGAAACCTTTTTGGCAGCTTTAGATACCTGGCCATACAAAGGCATTCCCGAAAACCCGCAGGCCTGGTTGTACACCGTAGCCAAAAACAAGGCAAAAAATAGCCTTACACGCAAGCAGCTTTTCGATCAAAAGATAAGTCCGGCCGTACAGGCTGAACACCCAACGGAAGATGTGATGGAAATAGACCTGACCGACCGGAATATAAGCGACAGCCAATTGCAGATGCTATTTGCTGTATGCCACCCGTCCATCCCTCCCGAAGCCCAGATAGGCCTTGCCCTGCGCATCCTGTGCGGCTTTGGTATTGATGAAATTGCCCACGCTTTTTTAAGCAATAAAGAAACCATCAATAAAAGGCTGTTAAGGGCTAAGGAGAAACTGAGGGCAGCGCGTGTTAAGATGGAGTTCCCTCCCGAAAATGAACTAAAAGCCCGCCTGCAGCCCGTACTTACCACGCTTTATCTATTATTTAACGAAGGCTATTATTCGGAAACTGAAAATGAAATATTGCGTAAGGATTTGTGTGACGAGGCCATGCGGCTGTTAAAAATGCTGATCGATTATCCCTTAACTAATAAGCCTGAGGTGAACGCTTTATTTGCCTTAATGTGTTTCCAGGCATCCCGCTTTGCAGCAAGGAAGGACAAAAACGGCGAGATAGTATTGTATGAAGATCAGGAAGAAAGCTTATGGGATAAAGAACTGATCACAATAGGTGCCCTGCATTTAAATATGGCCGCGCAGGGCAGCTATCTGTCAAAATATCACCTGGAAGCCAGCATTGCTTATTGGCATACAATTAAAGCGGATACGCCCGAAAAATGGGAGAATATCCTGTATTTATACAATCATTTATTGGTAATAGAATATTCGCCGGTTGCGGCATTGAACCGAACCTATGCCCTGGCCAGGGTTAAAGGTAATGAAGCCGCTATTGCCGAAGCTGAAAAACTAAACCTAACCAACAACCCCTTTTACCACACCCTGCTGGGCGAGTTGTATAAAGATATCGATACATTAAAAGCCAAAGAACATTTGCTAAACGCCCTGCGCCTTGCCAAAACAGATACCGACAAAAAAACGATCTATGCGAAATTAGAAGCTTTGTAAGGCATTATATCACCATCTCCGGGATCTCGCCTTCAATAATGAGTTTGCCGGCTGTTGCAGCTTTAATTTCTTCAACGGTAACACCGGGGGCGCGTTCTAACAGTTTAAAACCACCTTGGGGCAGTACATCAAGCACGGCCAGTTCGGTTACTATTTTTTTAACACATTTAATGCCGGTTAGCGGCAAAGTACAATTGGGCAACAGTTTTGATTCGCCAGCCTTGTTTACATGCTGCATGGCCACAATAATGTTTTCTGCGGATGCTACCAGATCCATAGCGCCGCCCATGCCTTTTACCATTTTACCGGGAATCTTCCAGTTGGCTATATCGCCGTTTTCGGATACTTCCATAGCACCCAGGATGGTTAGGTTTACTTTTTTGGCACGGATCATCCCGAAACTCATGGCCGAATCAAATACCGCCGAGCCTGCCAGTTTGGTAATGGTTTGTTTACCGGCATTAATAGTATCCGGGTCCTCCTCCCCCTCAAACGGGAAAGGCCCCATGCCCAACAGGCCGTTTTCCGACTGTAGTATCACATCTACATCATCGGGTATATAATTGGCTACCAGCGTGGGGATACCGATACCCAGGTTTACGTAGTAACCGTCTTTAACTTCTTTTGCAATTCGTTTTGCGATGCCTTCTTTGTCTAACATAAATTTAGTTTTTCTTCCTAACCGTACGCTGTTCTATCCTTTTCTCATAATTCTCTCCCTGGAAAATACGATGTACATAAATGCCGGGGGTGTGAACGTTATCCGGGTCGAGTTCGCCGGGTTCTACCAGTTCTTCTACCTCGGCAATGGTAACCTTACCTGCCATGGCCATAACAGGGTTAAAATTACGTGCGGTCGAGCGGTACACCAGGTTACCCAGTCTATCCCCCTTCCAGGCCTTTACAATGGCGAAATCGGCATCAAATGCCATCTCCATCAGGTAATCTTTACCGTTAAAATTGCGTACTTCTTTGCCAATGGCTACTTCGGTACCTATACCTGCGGGGGTAAAAATGGCCGGCATACCGTAACCTGCGGCCATGCAACGGGTAGCTAATGTACCTTGTGGAATCAACTCTACTTCCAGTTCGCCGCTAAGCAGCTGGCGTTCAAATTCGGCATTTTCGCCTACGTATGAGGAGATCATTTTTTTAACCTGGCGCTGATGTAGTAACAACCCGATGCCAAAATCGTCAACACCGGCATTGTTAGAGATACAGGTAAGGTCCTTTACCCCTTTTTTAACAAGTGCAAGAATGGTTTTTTCGGGCAGGCCACACATGCCGAAACCGCCCAGCATAAGGGTCATGCCGTCTTCTATATCGCGTATGGCCTCGTCGGCGCCGCTCACAACTTTATTCATGTTTTATAATTGGTTGGGGTAAAATTAGGCTTTTTTTTGGAGGGTTGATAACAAAAAAGCTATGCAAGCATAATAAATTTACTTCCTGCTGATCGACCGTGAATTTTGGTCAGCAAGCCCTTTCTGTTCCACTGAGAAATGGAACAAGTGGAACAAATGGAACATATTGGTAATCAGTTTATTGAAGTTTTAATTTTACCTCTCTATCTAAAGCTTTACTTTCTATTTTTGAATTAAGTGGTTCATATACAGTATTTTATTATTTATGATGTTTTGTTCCACTTTTTGTGAAATGGAACAAAAACTAATCACGGAAAAAACGGAATTATTTGACCTTTTTTCGCCTTTTATTCGCCCTTTTTGGTATTTATAGGGCTAACAAAAGGCTGAATTGAATATGATGTGTTTTTTAACCAAATAATTGATTTATAATGAATTGTGAATTTAAGGTTTGTTCCGTTTTGTTCCGAATTGAACAACCGCTTTCTGGCAAAGGATAGTGGTGTCTTGTCCTGAACTGAGTTTACATAAAAGTAAACTAAATGAAGAAGAACATTA
>JAZJYI010000017.1:0-79539 GCA_040390445.1 Bacteroidota bacterium | reverse complement strand
TTTGCTTGTTCCATACGGGACAAAATGGAACAAGCATTTAAATTACAAAACACTGTAAATCAATAGCATAAATCCAATCAATTAAATATCATCTTTGGCTTTTGGCGAATGTTATAAGTCTAAAAAAGGCGAACAAAGGGCGAAAAAAGGCTAAAAAAATCCATGTTTTGACGGCCTCATTTTGTTCCATTTTACAAAAAGTGGAACAAAATCTCTATTTTTATAACACATTGATTAATAGATGATTAATATTAAAAAGATGAAGTAATACTTTAAATAGAACGGTAAAATTAAATTATCAATACATTGACTATCAACATGTTCCACTTGTTCCATTTGTTCCATTTGTTCCATTTTTAAGTGGAACAGAACAAGATCGATAAAGCCGTCACCAACACAATTTAAGGATTAATCGTTATTATTGCATAAGGCCGCATACCCTTGTATGCCGCCGGCGAACTATATAAATGAAACTAACGATACACGGCGCTGCCCGCCAGGTTACGGGCAGCATGCACCTGCTTCAGGTAGGGCAATATAAGATACTGGTAGACTGCGGGCTGGATTACGAAAAAGACCATAATATACAGGTAAACGAAGATTTTGGCTTCCGGCCGGAGGAGATCGATGTTGTTATCCTCACCCACGCGCATATCGACCACTCTGGCAACCTGCCTACCTTAGTACGTATGGGCTTTAATGGCCAGATCCTCTGCACGCCCCCTACCGCAGATTTAACCGAACTGTTATTGCTCGATTCGGTAAATATCTTTTTATCCAAAGCGCAAAAGGGCGGCAACCGCAATCGCCGTAAGCACAAGCACGGCAGCGGTGGCCCGCAGCCATTATACCTGCAAAAGCACGTAATGGATACCGTGGAGCGCTTTGTTACCATCGCTTACAACAAACCCTTCCGCATCACCGGTGATATCGAGCTGACTTTTATCCCGGCAGGCCACCTGCTTGGCGCGGCCGCGGCGGTATTAAAGATAAATGATAATGGCGAGGAAAAATCCATCGCCTTTACCGGCGATATAGGCCGCAAAAATTACCCCGTACTAAATGATCCAGAGCCACTACCCCCTGTTGATTACATCGTATCAGAATCTACCTACGGCGGCAGGATGCATACTAAAGGCAAATCCGTACAGGATACGCTGATAGAAACCATTGAAAAGGTTTGTATTGTTGAGCAGGGGCGTTTAATTATCCCGGCATTCAGTATTGGTCGTACACAATCGCTGGTGTTTGCTTTGAATAAGATCTTTAACAGTGGGTTACTCCCTAAAGTGCCTGTTTTTGTGGATAGCCCCATGGCTGCAAGGGCCACCGGCCTATACCGCAAGCACCACAGCCTGGTAAATGCCGAAGCGCAGGAGTTTTACAACAAGCAAGGCGATGAATTTGATTTTGAGAACCTTACCTATGTAGAGACATTGAAGGATAGTCGCCAGGTGTCCAATTACTATGAGCCCTGTATCATTATCTCATCAGCTGGTATGCTGGAGGGTGGCCGCATTCAGGATCACCTTTTCTATAATATCCAGAATTACTATTGCACTATTCTTTTTATAGGTTACTGCGCCAAAGGCACACTGGGCTATCGCCTGCTTCGCGGCGATCCTATTGTGCATATTAAAGACCGCGACCTGTCAGTTTATGCCACCATCAAGCAGACCGATGTATTAAGCGCCCACGGCGATCATGAAGACCTTGTGAACAACATTAAGGTGCAGGACATAAACAAGCTTAAAGGGGTTTATTTGGTGCATGGCGAGGCAACCAGCATGCAGGCCATGGCCGATAGTTTAGAGCAGGATGGCTATAAGGTAATTATTCCGGAGAAAAGCGTGGTGTACGAATTGTAACGCTTTAAAACGGCCAAAACCGCCTTTAAAACGACTTGTATTACCTATAGTGTTCACGTTCACTGCCGTGAACGCGAATGAACGCTTGTATCTGCCTTATAATCAGCAATTTCTATTTTTACATATTTTGAAGGCTACCCAAGTTGTTGATTAATAGAATTTTATGGTGTCTTCGCATACATTATTTGTAAAATTCCCCTGTAGCTGCAATTAAGGTAACATGCTCTAATACCGGTTCTGATTCTAATCCGCTGGCCCAAAGCTCTTCGTCAAATTTTTTGAATGATGCGAGTGAGATTAATATTTCATGCGCCTCTTCATTTTCAAACTGGTCGAAATGCATAAAAGTTTTACCATCCGGCAGCAGCCAGGTGCTGTATTTGATACCGGGATGATTAAGTTCTTTTAATTCTTTTACGATGCTTGCAATGTTTGCCTGGTTTATCGGCGCAAATGCTGCTGTTGTGGTGTAATGTACCCGTAATGCTTTCATAATTACTGAAGTGATAGGAGCAAATTTATGGCAATACAAAATAAGGTGTGAGGCGATTTAAGACAATATAACAGGTATTTTGCGACAGAATCCCTACCTCAAATGACGCGTGGAAACGTTACACATTCCCCCACCCGTGCGCCAGCACATCGGCAATATGAATAGTTTTGATAGGCAGGTTGTTCTTATCGATATACCCCTGCAGGTGCAGCAGGCATGAAGCATCGGTAGAGATAATATAATCGGCTTTGGCAGCCAGGGCATTATCTACCTTTTGCTGAGCCATGGCTGTTGATATGGCATCAAACTTAACGGCAAAGGTACCTCCGAAACCGCAGCAGGTTTCATTATCCTTCAGATCAACCATTTCAAGGCCTAATACTTTAGAGAGCAACTGGCGGGGTTCGTCTTTAATTTTGCATTCGCGCAGTCCGGCGCAGCTGTCATGGTAAACGGCACGGCCTTCCAGCTCGGCGCCAAAATAATCCACTTGTAGTATGTTCACCAAAAAATCGCTCAGCTCGTAAATATTACTTTGAATATTACGGCATTTATTGTGCGCGGTAGTGTTGGTAAACAAGTCGTTATAGTAGTTACGCACCATGCCCGTGCATGATGCTGATGGCGATACAATTACGCTATCCTCCTTAAAATCATTCAGGAATTTGGTACCTACCGCTTTGGCATCATCCCAAAAACCGGCGTTAAAGGCAGGCTGACCGCAGCAGGTTTGTTCGGGGTTATAGTTTACCGTACAGCCGGCCTTTTCAAGCACCTTAACGGTATTAAAAGCGGTATCCGGATACAACTGATCTATAAAACACGGAATAAACAACTCAATTGTCATCTGTACAAGTAAATATTAAAGAGCGCTAAATTCAGCATTTTTCTGAACTTTTCGCTCAGTTCTTAATAAAGAAAACAACAATAAGAGCCCGATAACGAAGAATAAACCCAAAACCAGGGTTGAATTACGCATGCTGCCGGTTAGTTCTTCAATAAAGCCAAAACTGAACAAGCCGCCTACAATGGCCAGCTTTTCGGTCACATCATAAAAGCTGAAGAATGAGGCCGTATCCGGGATATCCTGCGGTAAAAACTTAGAATAGGTTGACCGCGAAAGCGACTGGATCCCTCCCATTACCAAACCCACAATAACGGCAATGATATAAAACTCGGTGGATGTGGTGGTGAAATAAGAGGCTATACAGATCCCTATCCATATAAAAACCACAAAGATCAGTATCCGCACGTTACCATATTTATCAGATAAGCGCGACATCAGCGTGGCCCCACCTATGGCAACTATTTGTATGATGAGGATAATAGTGATCAGTTCGGGCGTTTTCATACCCAGCTCTTTTGCCGCAAAGCCTGTAGCAACCAGCATAATGGTTTGCACACCCATCGAGTAGAAAAAGAAGGACGGTAAAAATTTTTTTACCAACGGCATCGATTTAATTTTAACCCAAACATTACCTAATTCAATAAAGCCGCCTTTTATAATATTATGCTGGTGTGTTTGCGCATTGGGACTGCCTTTTGGTAATATAGAGAACGGTATCATGGCAAAACCTATCCACCAGATACCAACCAACAGGAAGGAGATCTGCGCGGGTAACGACTTGTCGGTAATGCCAAATATTTCGGGCTTCAACACAAACGCGAAACATATTATTTGCAGCAATACACTGCCAATATAGCCATAGGTAAAGCCTTTTGCGCTCACTTTATCCTGCATATCCAGGGTGGCAATTTCGGGCAGGTACGAGTTATAAAAAACAAAGCCCCCGCTGTAGCCAATGGCAGCAAGCGCAAAACAAATAACGCCAAATTCCAGCCGGTCGGTATTAAAAAAGAACAGGCCGCAACACGCCGCAGAACCCAGCAGCGTGAAAAATTGCATGAAGATCTTTTTATTACCGCGATAATCGGCAATGGAACTTAGTATGGGTAGTAGCAGCACCATCACCATGTACGCGGCAGCCAGCGCATAATCAGTAAGGGCGGTGTTTATAAAGCTGTAACCGAAGAAATTTACACGGTTACCGTTTGCAGCATTGGTGGTAATAGCCACGTAATAAGCCGGGAAAACGGTTGTTGTGATCACCAGGTTGTAGGCCGAATTGGCCCAATCGAACATGGCCCAGGCGCGGATGGTTTTAGGGTTGTTTTTTTCTTGCATTGCACATTAAAAGTATGCAATTTTTAGAGTTTAAGAAATATTTACATAAAAGTACCTGCAAGGTGTTTTCTGATTATTAATGGCTGTTAGTATAAGTGGTTTTAAGTAGATTTGGTAGACTTGCCTTATCGCTATACCCACGTAATGAAACTAACGAGATCACGTCCCATAAAATACCTTCTTGTAGGTTTAATTAATTGCCTGTTTGCATTTAAGGCAAGCGGTCAATTAATTATTAACAAAAATTTGAAACTGCTTTCTAACGAGACATCGGTTGAGAAATTCGTTACAGCGAACAATTTTGATTACGCCTTGGTTGTATGGAGCAATTCTAATTGGTCGAGTATAAATGAACAATTTTCCTGTTTGATCAAACAAAATAACACCTGGTATATCACTAAGATATTAAGCCCAACTGTGTCAGGGCCGCCCGAATTAGCGCCCTTAATAATTAAACAAATAAAATTGAGCAAAATCCAGGCAGATTCTTTGATCAATATTCTAAAACCCGATTCCGCTTTTCGCTACAGTGAGTGGCAATTTGCTAATCTCCCGGATACCTGCGGTTACATCAAGAATGGTAAACGCACTGGCATTTATGGGATACATGATGCGGGCACCTACCATTTAGTTGAACTATCAAACAAAAAAACAAAGACATTACGTTTTTATGCAGCAACGCAATATTTATATACGTGTTACCCGCATATACCGGAATTTGGCATTTTGCAAAACTTTGTAAACACCTGCACTAAATTATGGAAAGCAACAGATAATCTGTAAACGCCTTATCCCAAAGCAAACTCCACCGCCGCTGCCGAGTGTATCTGAGTAGTATCAAACTGTATCACATCGGTATCTTCCGGCTTTATCAGTAAAGGTATTTCCGTACAGCCTAAAATTATGCCTTCGGCACCTTGTTGTACTAACCTCTCTATTATTTGCAGGTAACGGGTTTTGGTTTCGGGCAATAATATGCCTTTACCCAGTTCGTCCATCAGGGTTTGGTGGATAAAAGTCCTGTCGGCATCATTTGGTGTGATGCTGTCAATGCCGGCTTCGGTTAGCTTATCGGTAAAGAAGGTATTTTCCATGGTAAACTTAGTACCCAGCAGCGCCACTTTAGCAAGTCCGCGTTTTTTAATTACCTGCGCTGTTGCTGTTGCAATGTGTATTACAGGCAAACCAATTTGCGCTTCGGCTTCATCAGCTATCAGGTGCAAGGTATTAGCGCAAAGTACTATACCCTGCGCCCCACTGTTTTTTAAACCGATGCCGGCCTCAACAACCATTTGCGTGGTTTTAGCCCAATTGTTAGCGGCGTGGTTCTTGGCTATGTCGGCATAGTTGAAGGAGTGCAGCAGTAGTTGCGCAGCGTTTACACCTCCCAGTTTATCATTAATTCCCTGGTTAATAAAACGGTAATAATCAATGGTAGATACCCAGCTGGTACCACCGATAAGTCCTAAGGTTTTCATGTGGTAAAACTATCATTATTTGCAAATGCTTTAGCTGTATCTTCAATTTTGGAGAACAAACCCGGCATATTTTACATTATAGTTACGGTTGTAAATTGTTTAGCTGTGGTTACAGCATAAAAGCAACTACCATTTCGTACCTTAGCATCAAACATTTATACATGTCTAAAAAACACAAACATAATTCTTCAATAAACCAGGTGCTCACGCAAATGGTGCTCGATATTTTTGAACAAAACGGCAATACGCCATTAAATCATAAACAAGTTTCTGCCAAATTAAACGTACGCGACCCTGATGCCCGCGGCGTTATCCTTGATATTTTAAAGGATGAAGCCTTTAAGGGCGTACTAAAAGAGATCACGCCCGGCAAATTCCAGCTGCTTGAATTAAAAACCTTTGTTGAGGGTAAAGTTGACCTAACCAATGATGGTTCGGCCTTTATTGTTACCGACGACCCCAGTGAAACCGATATTTTTGTTGCCCCACGTAAACTGCGCAATGCCCTTAATGGCGACCGCGTAAAGGTTTACGTATATGCTAAAAGTCGTGGTAAACGGCAGGAAGGCGAAGTAATAGAGATACTGCAGCGCAATAAAATGGAATTTACCGGGGTAGTTAAACTATCTGAACGTTTTGCATTCTTCATCCCTGACGACCGGAAGATGATGCACGATATTTTTATCCCCATTAGTGACCTAAACGGTGCAAAAAACGGCATTAAAGCGGTTGCCGAGATCACCGACTGGCCCGCGGGAGCCAAAAACCCGATTGGCCGTATAAAACACGTGCTTGGCGAACAGGGCGAGAACGATACCGAAATGAACGCCATCCTGGCCGAGTACGGTTTCCCACTCTCCTTCCCTGCCGAGGTGGAACGTGAGGCGGAAGAGATCCCGAATGATATCACCGCCGAAGAGATTGCTAAACGCCGCGATTTCAGAGATGTGCTTACCTTTACTATCGACCCTTTTGATGCCAAAGATTTTGATGATGCATTGTCGTTCAAAAAACTGGATAACGGCAACTACGAAGTTGGTGTGCACATTGCTGATGTATCGCACTACATCATCCCCGATTCGGCTTTGGATAAAGAGGCTTACGAACGTGGTACATCTGTTTACCTGGTAGACAGGGTTATCCCGATGCTGCCCGAAAGATTATCAAACGGTTTATGCTCGCTTCGCCCTAAAGAAGATAAGCTTTGTTTCGCCGCTGTTTTTGAGCTGGATGAGGATGCCAACGTTATTAACGAGTGGTTCGGCAAAACGGCTATTCACTCAGACAGGCGCTTTACTTACGAAGAAGTACAGGACGTAATTGAAACCCAAACCGGCGATTACGTTGAAGAGATACTAAAACTGAATGCACTGGCCTACAAACTGCGCGAGCGTAAGTTTAAGGCTGGCGCCATCAGCTTTGAAACTACCGAGGTTAAATTTAAGCTGGATGAAACCGGTAAACCTATTGGTGTTTACGTAAAAGAACGTAAAGACGCCCATAAGTTAATTGAAGACTTTATGCTGCTGGCCAACCGCAAAGTTGCCGAGCATGTAAGCAAAATGGGTAAAGGCAAACATAAATACACCTTTGTTTACCGCGTACACGATACGCCAAAGCCCGACGCACTTGCCAACTTCGCGCAGTTTGCAGCAAGGTTTGGGTATAAGATCAACACAAAATCTGACAAGGAAACCGCCAAATCACTTAATTTTTTGATGGAGGATGTAGAAGGTAAAAAAGAGCAGAACGTACTTACGCAACTGGCTATCCGATCGATGGCTAAGGCGATATACACTACAAAAAGCAGCAGCCACTATGGTTTAGCTTTTGATTATTACACCCACTTTACCTCGCCTATCCGCCGGTACCCGGATGTGATGGTACACAGGTTGCTGCAACTTTACCTTAGCGGTGGCCAAAGTGTTAACGCCGACCATTACGAGGAACTGTGTAAGCACAGTTCGATGATGGAGAAAAAAGCCGCTGATGCCGAACGTTCATCGGTTAAATACAAACAGGCCGAATACCTGAAAGACCAGGTGGGCAATGTGTTTACCGGCATCATTTCGGGGGTTACGGAATGGGGTATGTATGTTGAGATCGTAGAGAATAAATGTGAGGGGATGATCCGCCTGCGCGATATAAGTGATGATTTTTACACTTTGGATGAGAAGAACTACGCCATTATTGGGCAGCGTAAAAAGAAAACTTACCAGCTTGGCGATGAGGTACAAATAAGGGTAAAAAACGTCGACCTGACCAAAAAACAGATAGACTTTTCATTAGTAAATAATTAAATCTGGTGAGTGCGGGGAGTGTGGTGTGAGGTGCGTTTGATATGCTCTTCGATCCTTACTCTCCGCACTTCGCACCCGCAAACATGAGAAAACTTGAAGATCTGCAATCGTTAATTGCAAGTTCCGTTTCTGAACTTAAATACCCGGAATATCCCGCGGAACTGTACGAACCTATAAAGTATATACTGGCTTTGGGCGGCAAACGCATGCGCCCTGCCCTCCTGCTGATGGCCTGCGACCTTTTTGGAGGCGATGTAAATGCAGCCCTGCCCCCTGCCTTGGCTATAGAGGTGTTTCATAATTTCACGCTGATGCACGATGATATTATGGATAATGCCCCAAAAAGGCGTGGCAAAACCACCGTACACGAAAAGTGGAACAATAATGTGGCTATCCTATCCGGCGATGTAATGCTGATTGAGGGTTACAAGCTAATGATGCAGGTACGCGAGAATATTCTGCGCACGGTGCTTGATATTTTTAATGATACCGCTGTAGGCGTTTGCGAAGGGCAGCAGTTGGATATGAACTTTGAAACCAGCAACAATATTAGCATCGCCGAATACATTAACATGATCCGCCTTAAAACGGCTGTGGTGCTTGGAGGCGCTTTAAAGATAGGCGCGCTGATAGGCGAAGCCGATATAAAAGATGCCGAACTGCTTTGCAGCTTTGGCGAGTACCTGGGTATCGCGTTCCAGTTACAGGATGATATTTTGGATGTATATGGCAATCCCGAAAAATTTGGCAAACAGGTTGGCGGGGATATCATCTCCAACAAAAAAACCTACCTGTTGATAAAAGCGCTTGAACTGGTTAAAGGTACCGATGCCGAGGAACTGTCCCGCTGGATTACTTTCCCCAAATTTGATCCGGCCGAGAAAGTTGCTGCCGTTACCGAAATTTACAACAGTGTAAACATCCGCCAGTTTGCCGAGGCCGAAATGCAGGCCTATGCCGAAAAGGCTTTTGAAGCCCTTGATAAAATAAACCTGCCCGAAGACAGCAAACAGTATCTGCGCGATTTTGCCGACGGGTTGCTGGTGAGGGAGTATTAAAAGATGAAAACGATACTAATTTGTTATATAGTTGCGGCATTAGCAATTTCAACTACAAATGCTCAGTCGCTTAATAAAAATACTATTGACACATCCGAATTTATAGGCAATCCTCCACTTTATGATGTGGCACCAATGTTTCCAGGAGGTTCTAACGCTTTCGAAAGGTTTCTTTCCAAAAACCTAAGATATCCGAAAAATGGCGCGGACATTTCCGGTAGAGTTATTTTAAGTTTTATGGTTTTGCCTAATGGTCATTTAACCGACTTTACAGTTGAGAAAAAACTATTCCCTGAATATGATAAGGAAGCTTTAAGGGTGATGAGAAAGTCACCTAAATGGCAACCCGCAAGGAAAAATGGGAAAGCAATTGCGGTAAAATATTATATACCGGTCCACTTTAAGTAATATCTTGCCTTTGTCGGTATTGTAATAATAGCCCTTTTAGATATCTATATCTCTGTTCATATAAAATTTACATTCCTAACCATTATCAACTAGATTGACATGCTTATCTTTAACATTCAATCATTCCTTGTCTGATGAAAAAACCCACAAGAATTATTTCTGCCGCGTTGTGTCTGCTTGCTTTGGGATTTAGCGCACAGGCCCAAACATCTGGCGGTAAGCTTAAGCCCGAACAGGCCATCATGGACGTTCGCCATTATACAGTGGCGCTTAATATGGATTTTGCCAAAAAATCTATCGATGGTTCAACCATAATTGATGTGATCATGGCGCAACCCACCAAAGTGCTGATCCTCGACCTGATGGATTCGCTACATGTAAGCGCGGTATCCGTAAACGGCAAAAAAGAAGCATTCGACCATAAAAATGGTGTTATTACTATCAACACGGCAAAACAATTACCGGCTGGCAAAGCGAGTATTAAAGTAGTGTATGGTGGGCACCCACGCATCGCCAAAAATCCACCCTGGGATGATGGCTTCACCTGGACGCAAGACTCTACAGGCCACCCCTGGCTGGCCGTTACGGCCGAAGGTACCGGCGGTAAGATCTTCTTCCCCTGTAAAGACCACCCCAGCGACGAGCCAAACGAAGGCGCCGACATGCTGATAACCGTCCCTAAAGACCTTGTTGTGGCGGGCCCGGGTATATTAAAAGGCGTAAGTAAAAAAGGCAGCACGGCTACCTATCACTGGCAAACCAAATACAGCATCAATAATTACAGCATTGTATTCAATGCCGGCAATTATAAAGTGGTAACCGGCAGTTATAAATCGGTAGCAGGCAATACGGTTCCTGTTCAGTTTTATGTATTAAAATACCATGCCGATAAAGCCCCGCATTTTATAAACCTGGTGATACAGGCCGCGCAGGAAAAGGAAAAATACTTTGGCGAGTACCCTTGGGCTAAAGAAAAGCTGGGCATTGCAGAAACCCCGCATTTGGGTATGGAACACCAGAGTATGAATGCTTACGGCAATAAATTCCGTTATACGAAAGTTGGCGGGCAGGATTTTGATTGGTTAATGTACCATGAGTTTGGCCACGAATGGTGGGGCAATAAAGTAACCGCCCGTGACTGGGCCGATTACTGGATACACGAAGGAATTGACACCTATGCCGACGCCCTGCCGATACTGGACCTGGAAGGAAAAGAGGCATATATCAAACACTTTAAACAATCCGCATTTAGTATTGCCAACAAGCAGCCTATAGTATTGGGTAAAGATATTGATGAGGAGGCTGCCTATAATAACGACATCTACACCAAAGGCGCGTACTTTATGCATACCCTGCACTATGTAATGGGCGATACTTTGTTCTTTACTACATTAAAGGGCTTTGCTACCGATCCTAATTTCACTTACGACCACCAAAACGTTACCGACGACGTAGAGCAGTACTTCAGCAAAGCTTATGGCAAATCGCTTAAACCATTGTTTGATTTCTACCTGCGTACCACCAATAAGCTGGAAGTGAGCGTAAAGGCAAGGCCACGCGATAAATATGTTATCACCCTGCTCAACATCGGTACAGAGCTACCGGTTGACGTTACTACCAATACCGGCACCAAACGTATGGTATTAACTCCGAAAGGCATTACAGTTGAAAGTAAAATAACGCCGGTTATTGATGCTGATGGCTGGTACTTGAAGAAAGTGATATTGGAGTAATTCAGGATGCTGTTGGTGACAACACCAACAACGGCGAAAACGTCTTCACCACCATGTCATTTCGAATGAGCTGCGGGTTGAAACGAGCGTGGAGCGAAGAGAAATCTTTTACACCTTGCATCCGGACGTTCAAAGCGACCATGTTTGTTGTAAAAGATTTCTCCTCGTACCTCGTTCGAAATGACATGGTGTTAATAATGCGTTGCGACTTTTCCTGAAATTATCCCACAAAAAAAGCCCTTATCAGTTTGATAAGGGCTTTTTTATATTGTATAAGCTTGGCTAATTACTCAGCTGCGGCTTCTTCAGCATCAGGTGCTGCTTCTTTTTTTGCTTTTGGCGCTGCTGCTTTCTTAGCTTTAGGAGCTTCTTCAGCTACTTCTGCTGCTGCAACAGGTGCTTCAACTTTTTTTGCTTTTGCTTCAGCTTTAACAGCTGGTGCAGGTGCTGCATCTTCAGCAACCGGTGCAACTTCAAAAGGAATAACAGAAACGTATGAACGGTTGTCTGCTTTCTTTTTAAATACTACGTGACCTGCTTTTAATGCAAATAAGGTATGGTCTTTACCAATACCTACGTTAAGGCCCGGGTTGTGTTTGGTACCACGTTGGCGAACGATGATGTTACCTGCAATAGCTGGCTGACCACCGAAAATTTTAATACCTAAACGTTTGCTATGTGATTCGCGGCCGTTTCTTGAACTACCGGCCCCTTTTTTGTGTGCCATTTTTTAATTTCTTTTGTGACCCTAATGAATCGAGTCGGTTAAAATTTAATTATAATGTTATACCGGTGATCTCGATCTTGGTAAATTGCTGACGGTGACCATTTTTCTTCTGGTAACCTTTTCTGCGTTTCTTTTTGAAGATAATTACTTTATCACCTTTTAAATGAGACACGATCTTAGCTGAAACTTTAGCGCTTTTCAAATCAGAACCTAATTTGAATTTACCTTCGTTTTCTGCTAACAACACATTGTCAAATTCAATACTAGCGCCTTCATCTCCCTGTAAACGGTGTACAAAGATCTGCTGGTCTTTTGCAACCTTAAATTGCTGTCCGGCTATACTTACTATTGCGTACATTGTTGAATAATTATTGTTTTAAATTTTGAGGTGCAAATATATGGATAGTTTTTAATAAAAACAATGCGTTATTTAATTATTGCATTGGCTTTTTAATGCGGCGGTATAATCGTCAGTTATAGGCTGGCCACCTAAATGTTTACATTCATTATAGTATTTCCACGCCTTGGTACAATCATGGTTTAAAAAATTACAAACAGAAAGTTTAAAGGTTGTATTCATATTATCAGGGTTAACCTCATACGATCTTTGAAGAAGGCTAATAGCCGTATCAAGCTTTTTATGGTCTTTACCCTGCTCCTGCTGATAGGTCATGTAATAGATCGTAGCCTTATCTGTAAGTATATTTGCGTTATCAGGATTGATGGATAACCCTTTGTCATATTGCTCTATACAGGCCTGCGCATCTCCCAAATAGCTATAAATGGCTCCGTATCCCCAATAAATATTTTCGTTTTTAGGGTCGAGTAAATAAGCCTGGTTAAACCTGTACATACCTGTTTTCAGGTCACCCTGGTACAAATATTTAAAACCCAATTGTATCAAATGATCGGAAGCTTTTCTGTGCGTACCATCTTGTTTTAATGATTCGGCTATCAACTTATTATCCGCTTCTATCTGCCCCTGGTTTTTTTGTTTATGCCCATATTCGGGTAGTAAACGGCTATCATCTAACGCCTGCTTTTTCCAGTCGCTATAAGAAATTTGCTGCGCCGAAGCAGTAAATGATATAATTAAAAAAAGCAGTATCAGGTAATATTTCATTTAGCATTTCTTTGGCGGGCTTCCGCTTCGTCCAATATCTTCTTTATTTCCTTTATCAGCCTTTCATTGGCATCTACCAGTTTAGGGTCGCCATCAAAGGAGGCATCAAACATTACTTTTTTGCTTTTACGCAGGTAATTAAATTGTATCATAAACCTTGGCACCCTTCCCTTTACATCCGGGTCAAGTTCATTTGAAGGGAAGTCCCAAAAACCCAGGTCGGCGGCCTTACGGTGCAGATATAGCAAGTCGTCCTTATTTAACTTCATATCTATCTTAACCAGCGAATCGCGCCTGTTCACAAATTGGTATACGCCGGTTTTTGAATCGTAGCTATTATTCAACGTATCGCCATAACCATATTCAAAATGTAACGACTGAAACTCGGAGAACTTATATGGGGCATTTTTGATCATCATACCGTAATAATAGAGGCAGTATGCCAGAAATGGCACTACGATACTCATTACAAGAAAGATCTTTTTTGAACGGGTGGTCATATTTTAATTAGTGAATTAGTGAGTTAGTGAATTTGAGATTCTTATTTGGAAACGGTTTTACGGGAAGCGGAAGTGATTTTAAGGATTTGGGTTGCTTCATCCAATAAATATTCGAGAGCGCTTTTATTTACCACTTCAGCTTCAATTAAAACCTCCATCCAAAATGCAGACTCGTCAGCTTCTTCAACAACGATTGAAAGTTTTGCGTGGAATTCAGCCTGAGATCTGGCTCGGCAAGCAGCCCTATAATTAGCGCCCACTGAAGATGATGCTCTTAGCAATTGCCTGCCTATTATTTTGGCCTCTTCTGTTTTAGGCAGTGTTCTATAAAACCTAATATTATCTACAACAAACTTTTTTGTCCGGTTCCTAAACGTTTCTGCAAAGTTCGTTTTATCAGCGTCTGCCATTTATCGATTATTGTGCTTGCAAAAGTAATCACTAAAAGCCACTTTGGAAATCACTAATTCGATAAATCATTAAATCACTAATTATCATTAGCATCTCCTAACTCCCCTTCCCACTTGCTTACAACAGCAGTAGCCATGGCATTACCAAGCACATTTGTAGCAGAGCGGCCCATATCCAATAGCGGGTCAATACCTATCAATAATGCCAAACCAGCCTCGGGGATATTGAACATGGATATAGTACCGGCAATAACCACCAGTGATGCACGCGGAACGCCCGCAATACCTTTACTGGTAAGCATCAGGATAAGCAGCATAGACAGTTGCTGCTCAAATGACAGATGGATATTATAAGATTGCGCCAAAAAAAGCGACGCAAAGGTCATGTACATCATAGAACCATCCAGGTTAAACGAGTAACCAAGCGGCAATACAAAACTTACAATTTTATTATTACAGCCAAAGCGTTCAAGCTCTAACAATACTTTAGGGTAAGCAGCCTCGCTTGTTGAGGTACCGAAGGCTATCAGCATAGCATCCTTAATTCGGGCCACTAATTTAAACGCGCGGCCTTTTAATACTACAGAGCCCGCCAGTATAATTACCAGCCATAATATGATCAGTGAGAAATAAAACTCGCCTATAAATATTGCATAGGTTGAAAGGATACCTAAACCCTGCTTGGCTATAATAGCCGTTATAGCGCCAAACACCGCCAAAGGCGCCAGTTGCATTACATAACCGGTTATCTTTAAAATAACGTGTGCAATAGCGTCCATTGCCTTTATCACAACAAGGCCCTTTTCGCCAATGGCAGCAGTTGCCACACCAAAGAATAAGGAGAAAATAACGATCTGCAGGATCTCGTTATTAGCCATGGCCTCGGTAAAGCTTTTCGGGAAAACGTGGCCTATAAAATCGCGTAATGACAATGCCGTTTTTTGTATCCCGGTAGATAAATGGCTATCAGGCAATGGTAAATGCATAGCCTGGCCCGGTTTAAAAAAGTTAACCAGTAACATCCCTAATAAAAGGGATACCAGCGTAGCACTTAAAAACCAAAGCAGTGTTTTGCCGCCAATACGGCCTACCGCGCTTATATCGCCCACTTTAGCAACCCCCACTACCAGCGTGGTAAACACCAGCGGGGCTACTATCATTTTTATCAGTCGTAAAAAAATATCGCTTAATATGGTAAAGCCAACCAACTTATCTTCACGGGCAGTATCGTTTACTTTACGGATTGATGCCTGGGCCGCGCGCTCTTTCTTTAAAGTTTTAAAGGTTGCGGTGGTCGTATCTGTAGATACGGCTATTTGCTCGTCTAATGTTTTTATATTTACCTCGGCGGCGTTTATTTTGGTATTAATATTGTTTATTACTGTAGCATTGTAAATATACCCGGCTACTACGCCTAATATTAATGCTATAAAAATGTACAGGGTTAGTTTGCTCTTCTGCATGTGTTTATATGGTGCCGCAAAACTACAAAAATTAAGCTTTATATATACCGATGAGTATTACTACCTACGGATTACAACAAATTAAGAAAGAACTTCAGCATTTACCGCAGGAGCAACTGGCAGAACTTTGCCTGCGCCTGGTACGATATAAAAAAGAAAACAAGGAACTATTAGCCTACCTGCTGTTTGAGGCTCATAACGAGCAGGATTTTGTGGAGAGCATCAAAGCCGAAGCCGGTTTTATGTTCAGCCAGTTACCATCGCAAAGCTATTTTACAGCCAAAGGGCTTCGTAAAATATTAAAGATGCTGACCAAGTACACAAAATTTATTGGCTCTAAACCTGCCGAGATAGAACTGCTTTTAAACTTTTGCCAAAACTACCTGCAATACGTCATTAAACAAACATCACATAAGCCTATCCGACTGATACTCACCCGCCAGATAGAGAAAGTACGCACGGCTATTGGTAAACTTCATGAAGACCTGCAATTTGATTATAGCCAGGATTATAATAAGCTTTTAGACGATGCCGCCAACAAATTACCCTGGTTAAATAAAAAAAGTTACCTGTTGTAACATTTATGGTGTTAATTTGTCAAAAATAAAACTTAACAAAACAGGTGGCAGACAGAGAAGACGCTTTCAGGAAAATATACGAAGCTAATTCAAAGAAAATTTACCATTTGTGCTATGGTTATACCGGCGATGACGATGCCGCGAATGATCTGTTGCAGGAAACCTTCCTTAAAGTTTGGCAAAACCTGCATAAGTTTCGTAATCAGGCGCTGATATCTACCTGGATCTACCGTATAGCTGTTAATACTTGCTTAACCTACTTACGATCAGAAAAACGACAAGCAAAAGACGAGCTTACTCCGGCAATTGCTGAAAACAAACGAGAAGAGTTTTCAGAAAAGAACGAGCAGGTTGCTTTGCTTTATAAATGTATTTCAAAACTGGAAGAATCAGAAAGAATTATCATAACACTGGTGCTTGATGAAGTACCGTATCCCGAAATTGCAGAAGTATCGGGGATATCAGAGGGGAATTTGAGAGTGAAGATATATCGCATTAAACAAAAATTGACAGAGTTATACAATCAGCATGAAAGACTTTGATCATTTAATGTCGGTTTGGCAAGCCCAGCCAAAAAAGGAACACCTTTCGGTAGATGAAGTACTGAAACAGGTAAAAAAAGGGATACGTGGTTTTACAACGCGGTTATACTGGGGTATAGTGGCCATGCTATGCACCGTTGTTGGTGCGTTTATTATAATGTTTTTCATGGCGTTCAGATCTCCTGCTACAACATCGGGCATCCTCATCATATTAGTGGCTATGGCCATGTATCTGTATATTATGTTGAGGCATTATCATATCTTAAATAAGCACGACCTTACACAAAACCCCACAGATTATCTGGATAGTTTAAAACAATACCAAAAAGACCGCACCCGTACCATAGGTTGGTTTTATTATGCTTATATACTACTGATAAGCGCCGGCTTAGCCTTATATTTTGTTGAGGTGCTGGAAAACGCGCCGCTTTATTTTAAACTGCTTACGTATGGTTTAACCATTATCTGGTTCATGTTTACTACGTTTTACATTAAACCAAGGATGTTTAAAAACGAGGAAGAGAAGCTAAACCTAATGATTGATCGCCTTGTACGCCTGCAAGATCAGTTTGATTAAGAGATGCCCCATCCAATCGAAATAAGACAGATAAACATCATCGATGCTGCTCCCTTGCTTGAATTAAGCCGTAAAACCTTCTTTGATGCGTTTTTGCATCAAAACAATATTGCCGACATGGAAGCATATGCCTCTACCGCATTCACCCTGCAAAAACTTGAAGAGGAACTGAGCAATGCCGATTCTGAATTTTATTTTGCGTTGATTGAAGGCAATATTGCAGGTTACCTGAAACTCAACTATAACAGCGCCCAAACCGAACTACAGGATGCTGATGCATTAGAGATTGAACGTATTTATGTTTTGAGTGAATACCAGGGGCAGCAAATAGGCAAACACCTTATTAATTTTTCAATAGATACCGCCATAAACAAAAAATTAAACAATGTATGGCTTGGCGTATGGGAACATAACACCAAAGCCATCGGTTTTTATAAAAGCAAGGGATTTGAACAATTCGGCAGCCACCCTTTTATGTTGGGTGGTGATGAACAAACGGATATTTTGATGCGGAAGAGCTTATAGATGTGCAGATGCGAGGATGTGCAAATGCCAAGCCATACCATCTGTAATCTGCATATTTGCACATCAATATCCTATCCCTTCAAAAATGGATTAAACGTCCGCGCACCTATCTCCATCCCCGCGGCTCTGCAAACTGTTTTATCGCCAAAGCGAAAATTAATATTGTCCATAGCCTGGTAAAGTTTTATACGTTCCTCGTTATCTTCAAAAAGGTTGATCTGGTAACTGCCAGTGCATAAGTTACTTAGCCGTACTCCTATCAAACGGATAGGCCGATGCTGGTTCCAGGCACTTTTTAGCAGGTTTTTAACACCCGGGATCAGAATATGTTCGGCAGCGGTAAGGGCTATTTTTTGTTGTTGCGTGTGTGTTTCAAAATTAGCGTAACGAATCTTGATAGCCAGGCAGGATGATACCTTGTTTTCCCGCCGCAGTTTACCGGCCAATTCTTCGGTCATGCTTACCAGGATGTTTTCCAGCGTGCGCATATCTTTTACATCGCTTTCAAATGTGTGTTCAGTAGAGATGGATTTACGGTCGCTGTGCGGGATAATCTCACTGTCATCAATTCCGTTGGCTTTGTTGTAGATATATGAACCCATTTTGCCAAATACCGCCTCCAGAAACTTGAGGTTTACCCGTTGCAGGTCGCCTATTTTCTCAATGCCATATTGATAAAGCTTTTGGCAGGTACTCTCGCCCAGGCCGGGGATCTTACCGATGTTTAACGGTGCCAAAAAGGCTTTTTCCTGTCCATGCTTTATCCAAAGCTGCCCGTTTGGTTTGGCCTGATTAGTAGCCATTTTAGCTATTGTTTTGCCTGATGCCATCCCGAAGGAAATTGGCAGACCTGTTTCGCGGATCACCTTTTGGCGCAACTCACAAGCAAGCTGGTACGGGTCATGAAATCGTTCCATGCCACTAAGGTCGATATAGAACTCATCTACCGATGATTTTTGATACAACGGCACCATGTTATGGATGATCTGCGTAACCTCGCGTGAGGCGTCTGAATAGCGCCCGTGCGTGCCATGTATAACAATAGCATGCGGACAAAGCTTTAGCGCCTGCCTTGTGGGCATGGCCGAATGCACACCAAATTTGCGCGCCTCGTAACTGCAGGAAGCTACCACGCCCCTATCCGCCGAACCGCCGATGATGACAGCCTTGCCAATAAGCGAGGGATTGAATTTCCGCTCTACAGATACGAAGAATGAATCAAGGTCGATATGTACAATATGCCGCTTAGCATCCATGTACAAATATGAAAATATATTTTGATTTATGCTAATTTTATTAGCAATTTTGAAGCAATAAATGATGTGATGTTATGACTGGCTATGCTGATTATTTGTTCTTACTTTCCCCTCCAGAGCCCGTTAAAGAGCTCATCAGCAAGTATAAAAAAGCATCGGCAAAGCATATCGGTAATTTTAAAAGCATGGATGCACCGGCGCATATTTCCATTTTGCATACCGAACGCCAAAAGCCATTTTTTGCCGACCATGCCGTAACCCGGATACAGCAAACCCTGAACATTATGCCACCGGTTTTACTGCATATTGATGGCTTTAAATATTTCTCACACCTGCATAGTCAGCATACTATTTATGCGCACATTCGCATTACCCCTGCTGTGGATGCATGGTTTACATTATTAAAGAAAAACCTGGGCGTCAAAAAAATGCTGGTTCCGCATATTACTGTGGTAAGAAATGTACCTGAGGCTGATTTTAATATACTGTGGCCGCATTTTCGCCACAAAAAACTGGTAGAGCCATTTTGGATAAAGGACTTGAAAATAGTAAAACGCGAAACTTTTGGCAGCATGGCTAAATGGGAACCTTTTAAAACATTTCAGTTTAGGGGAACAAAAAGTTTTGAGTATGTAGATATGCAAAGTGAAGACGTGAAAAAACAGATTGATCTGTTTTAACAAACTTGTCATCCAGAGCGATAGCGAAGGATCTATTTTCGAACTTTGCATATCGAATATGGATGTCGGCGGTTAGATATTTCACTATCGTTCAGCATGACAAAAAAGTAAAGGCTAATCAATCCTCCTGATAATCAACCCCTCCGCCCTGTAATTTCCTTTTTTAATAATTTCTTAACCTAAAATGCATCCTTTTTCTATCTTTGCGGCGGGATAAGTCTTTTACGGCCAGCTCCTCTTGAACTCCCCCAGGGTGGGAACGCAGCAAGGGTAGAGAGTTGAGCGGCGCGATAAAAGTAGCTTATCCCATTTTTTATGCCCTCATTTTTCTGATCCCATGTTTGAATGAAGCGCTACTTCAAAATTTGACATTCAACATTCATTATTCGATATTTTCTTAATCATTACTGCCTATCTTCGCCTTATGCTCGATATACTCATTATAGGCGGTGGCCCCATCGGTTTGGCCTGCGGACTGGCAGCCCAAAAAGCCGGATTAAGTTTTGTTATTGTTGAAAAAGGCTGCCTGGTAAACTCCCTGTACAACTACCCTTCTACCATGACTTTCTTCTCCACGTCAGAGAAACTGGAGATTGGCGGCGTTCCTTTTGTAACCGTGCATAACAAACCCACCCGCAACGATGCTTTGGAGTATTACCGCAGAGTGGCTTTATCAAACAACCTGCCTTTAAACTTATTTGAAGAGGTTACCAATGTAAAACCTGTTGACGGCGGTTATGAGATAACCACTTCAAAAAGCACCTACAAGGCAAAAAAAGTGATCCTGAGTACCGGTTTTTATGATATCGCGGTAAACCTGGATATCCCCGGCGAAGACCTGCCAAAAGTAAAACACTACTACCAGGACCCACATTATTACACCTCGCAAAAAGTTGTAGTTGTAGGCAGCAGTAACTCGGCTATTGATGTGGCTTTAGAAACCTACCGCAAAGGTGCCGAAGTAACCCTGGTTATACGCGGCAGCGAGGTAAGCAGCCGGGTTAAGTACTGGGTGCGGCCGGATATTATTAACCGCATCAAAGAAGGCAGCATTAAAGCTTATTTTAATTCGAGCCTTGCGGCTGTCAGGCAAACCGAGGTAGATATTGATACCCCTGAAGGTAAAATAACCATCCCTAACGATTTTGTGATGGCTATGACAGGTTATAAGCCGAATTTCGATTTCCTGGCTAAAATTGGTATTGAGCTAACCCAAGATAAATTCATCCCAACGTATAACGCCGAAACTATGGAAACCAACCAGCCCGGCCTATACCTTGCGGGCGTAGTGGTTGGCGGTCTGGATACACACCTGTGGTTTATCGAGAACTCGCGCATCCATGCGGATATGATCATTAAAGACATTGTGGAGAAAAAACCTGAAGCCTAATCCTTAATTTGTTTTTTAGGCGCAAAATCAACCACTTCTGGATGTTCGGCAGGGTTAAACGGGTTGTAATAATAAAGCCCAGCTTTCTTATACCACTCAATTTCTGCCTTCAGTTTATCATTGAACGTACCCTCGTTTTTATTGGCTTCGGTGCTCCATGTTGCTTCTGCCAGTGCAGCCATCCGCGGGAATAAAAGGTAATCCAGTCGTTTTTCGGTGCCTAATGTCTCTGTCCACAGGTTGGCTTGTACACCTATTATGTTTTTAGACGCTAACTCCTGCCCATCCAAATACCTATCCGGGAAATTGTAAACATCCTGCACGGTGTTGTATCTGCCCTGCAAGTGATAACCAGCAACCGTGGTGCTATCCCACTTACGGCCCGATATATGGGTACTATCCTGCACAAAATCAAAATACATGGGCAGGCGCGGGCACAACACCACCTGATAATTTTTACTGAGCGCAAGTTTAAGGCTTTGGGGCTTATTCTGTCGCCACCAAAATACAATGGTTTTATCGGCTGGCAGGTTGGTTTCAACGGCCTCATCCCAGCAAAGTATCTTGCTGCCCAATTTTATCACCGTATCTCCCATCCTTCTGAAAAAGTAATGCTCCAGGTCAGTCGGGCTTTTGAAATTATTCTTTGTCATTACAGCGGTTATGGCAGGTTTATTTAACCAGGCCTGAATCCCAAGAAAAACTTCATCACCACCTAAATGGATCATCTTAGCCGGGAAAAGGCTATTAGTTTCTTTAATAATGGTCGATAGGTATTTGTAGGTTTCTTCTTTTGATGGGTCGAACGTAAAGTTTGGGTAGCCGGCAACACTCCCCCCACTAAATTGTGGGTAGGCTTTATTAGCCGCGGTGGCATGCCCGGGCATATCAATTTCGGGGATTACATCAATAAAACGCCTTTTTGCATAAGCTACTATCTCGCGGATCTCGGCCTGGGTGTAATACTGGGCCGTGGCAACTGAATCGGTAAAGTTGCCAATGCCGCCAATAGTACTAAGCTTAGGGTATTTTTTAATTTGTAAGCGCCAGCCATGGCTATCGGTTAAATGCCAGTGAAACTTATTAAGTTTATACCGCGCCATCAGATCAAGCAGTTGCTTTACCTTTTGCTTCCCAAAAAAATGCCGCGACTCATCGAGCATAAAACCGCGCCATTGGTAACGTGGGGCATCAGTTATCTCTACTGCGGATATTGTTTTTGTATTGGTGTTGATCAATTGTAATAACGACTGTACCCCATAAAACAATCCTTCTTTATTTTCAGATTCAATAAGTACTCCGCCTACATTGATACTCAATTTATATGATCCTTTTGGCGCCCTGTTAGCATTTTTTTTTAGCCTAAGGTAAAAGCTTGGGTGCACGCCATTAGGGTGCCTTATCTTCACTTTACAGGTTAAGTATATTTGGCTCTCTAAGTATTTAGCCATCCAAGCCAACGACTTATCATTATAACCGATCTGCGTTGCCTCTTTCAAGTCAAATTCGCCCTTATTTGTTGCTATAAAACATGGCTGAGGAATAATATTTTGCGCCATACTAAATAATGGGCATAGCATAAAAAATAAAGCAAATATTATTTTCATAATTTGATTGGCTATGATTGCCCAATTTACATTTTTAAGCTATTAAACAGGCTTATATTCCACTTATTTAAAACAAAAGCATTTTGTCTCAAAATCGATATTTTAGTTGTCGCATTAAAAACCTTATATTAAACATATACGCCTTAGGTTTATGAGTAATATCACCATCAAAGAACTCGCCCTGGAATTAAACTTGTCTGCTGCTACCGTATCAAGGGCATTAAGTGATAGTTACGAAATTAGCAAAGCAACCAAACAAAGGGTTTGGGATTTAGCCAAAAAACTAAATTATGAACCCAACCCATCGGCAAGTACTTTACGAAGCCATAAGAGCAAAATGCTGGCGGTAATTATTCCTGAAATAGCCAATAACTTTTTTTCGCAGGCAATTAATGGCATCGAAGAAATTTCGAGGCAACACGGTTATCATGTATTAATTTATCAAACCCATGAAAACAGCGAAACAGAAGCGGCTTTTATAAAAAGTTTATTGAGCGGCCGTGTTGACGGGGTTTTAATCTCAGTATCCAACGAAACAGATAATAATAACCATTTTACTGAACTGAATAAAAATATCCCAGTTGTGTTTTTTGACAGGGTGTTAGAAAATATTGATGCTGTTAAAATAACAACCAACGATTACGAAAGTGCCTATAATGCGACAATGCACTTAATTGAATGTGGTTGTAAAAAAATAGGCTACCTTTCTGCACTTAACAATCTTTCGGCAGGTAAAAACCGGCTAACCGGATACATTAATGCCTTAGCAAACCATCATATGGCTTATGAAAAAAACCAGGTGATTAATTGTGATAATAATGAACGCCAAAATTATTCACAGATTAAAGATCTATTGGCCAAAAACAAACCGGATGGCATTATCTCTGCTATAGAGGAATTGGTACTGCCTTGTTATACGATATGCGAAGAGCTGCATATAAACATCCCCCATGATCTTAAAATAGTAAGTTTTTCAAACTTACAAACCGCGCCATTTTTAAACCCATCGTTAACAACCATCACACAACCCGCGTTTGAAATTGGCCAAACTGCGGCAACCCTTCTTTTAAAATTACTGAACAAAAAGCAGGTTGATATAAACGAAACCGTGATATTAAAATCTGTGCTGATCAAAAGAGCATCAACAGGCTGTTAAATAAACTAAAGTTTAACCGTTTCTGGTAAATACTTTGCAATTAAATCTTCATAATATGGCTTCAGCTCGGCAACTACAGGCGGTTTGGGGCTTTTAGAATACAAGTCATACGGGTTAAATTTATCAACCCACTTAAACATCGCCCCATCATGAACATTTAACAGATGGTTATAAGCGTTTTCGCGATGCTGAGAATAAAACGAATGATAGCGTATCATATACAAAGCCGGTTCGGGGAGGTGATCTTTTGTGATATGATACAAATATTCATCGTGCCCCCACGACATGTGGATATTATCTAACCCGCACTGGTGCGAGTAAACGCCATATTTGGTATTATAACGCTCGTCATCATTATCGGGGTTGGCGGCAAAAAATTCGGGATATACAATTTTATCCGAAAACATGCACCCTACCGGGAAAGAGTCGCCTACTACATTCCATTGCGGCTCACCAAATAAGCAGAGCACTTTCCCCAAATCGTGTATAAACCCGGTTAATACAAACCAATCCGGGTGCCCGTCGGCCCTAATGGCTTCGGCTGTTTGCAGTAAATGTTGCAGCTGATCAAGAGACGTATCAGGATCAGAATCATCAACCAGGGTATTTAAATAATCCATGGCATCCCACCAGGGCATTTCCTTTTTATCAAACTTTAAAAAATTAGCTTTTTTTGCTAATACGTTATCATAGGTTTGATACTTATGGTTCAACCTGTAAAACTCACGTACCGAGTCGTTTTCCGGGCTATCATAATTCCTGAACTCTTCTTTGCTTTTTTGGGGGCCGGCCTCCGGGTATCTTTTTAAAACATCATCCTCCCATACATCCAAACTACTTAATGGCGCTATTTCATTTTCACTTAAACTTTTCATAATCAATTATTTTTTGATTGAACTTTAGATTAAGGACTTTATGTCCTTTTATAATTGGTATCTAAAGTTCAATAAAACACATGATGATGTTAGTAGCATTGGCGGTTTATATTTACGTAATCGTTTACGTAAAATGCATTGTATATGTGGCTTGTGAACTACCCATCGAAATATCATTGGTTACAATACCAACAACAACGGAATCTCATTTTCACTCATTTGAAGCTATATCTGTTACCAGAATATTTCTTGATTGTAATGTTTTATGCGTGCAGGCAAATTATAATAGTTTTTTCTTGCATAAGTTAAATTTAATGCAATAATTTGCACAAAATTTAAAAGTACCACATACTTTACTAAAATGATTAAACAAAACATAAACAGAATGGATATCAGGACGATCTTCGCCCCGGTTGCCGCTGCTTTAGTTTCTTTTGTTTTATTATTCTCTCCCAGCCGACGACGGGTGTTCATCCCACGGGTTTGAATTAGGTTTTAATCTCCACCCAAATAAAGAAGTTGTTTTATTAAACTTCTTTAAACAATGTCCCTCTAATTATTATGGCTTTAAACGCCAATAATTTAACGGTAATTTTTCTATTATAATGACCATACAAGATTTTGACATAACCGTAGCAACTGCACAACATGCAGATTTTGCGGCTATTATATGTGATGAGATGGCAGAGTCGGCCAAAGCACGGGGCACAGGTATTGCCCAGCGTTCGCCGGAGTATGTTGCCAATAAAATGCTGGAAGGTAAAGCCGTGATAGCTTTGCATAAAGATGGTACCTGGGCAGGGTTCTGCTATATCGAAACCTGGAGCCACGGCGATTTCGTGGCCAACTCGGGCCTGATAGTAAACCCCATTTACCGTAAAGCCGGTTTAGCTAAAGCTATTAAGCATAAAATATTTGAGCTATCGCGCAGCAAATACCCAAAAGCCAAGCTATTTGGTTTAACCACCGGGCTGGCCGTAATGAAGATCAATTCAGAAATAGGCTACGAACCGGTTACCTATTCTGAGCTTACGCAGGACGAGGATTTTTGGAAAGGCTGCCGCAGCTGCGTTAACTACGACATATTGATGAGTAAAGACCGAAAGAACTGCATGTGCACCGCCATGCTTTTTGATCCGGAAGTTATTCAGAAACAATACGAAGAGAAAATGAAGAAAATAACGCATAAGGCTACCCTGCTTGAGCGTATTGAAAAAGCCATCAAAAAACGCATGGAGAAATTTGTTGCGTTCAGTTAAAGATAATGTAATTGTAGAGACGCGATACTTCGCGCCTCTGAATAATATAATAATAAGACGCGAAGTATCGCGTCTCTACGGTAAATACAAACATGGATAAAAAGAAAGTAGTACTGGCATACAGCGGCGGATTAGACACCTCATTTTGCTGTATTTATTTAACACGCGATCTGGGTTACGAGGTTCACTCGGTAATTGTAAACACAGGTGGTTTTAGTGACGAAGAGCTTAAAGGCGTTGAAGAACGTGCTTACCAAATGGGCGTAACATCACACCACGTGGTTGACGAAACCACCAACTTCTACAACACCTGCGTACGCTTTTTGATATACGGTAACGTGTTAAAAAACAACACCTACCCATTATCGGTAAGTGCCGAACGTGTAAGCCAGGCTACAGCTATTGCCAACTACGCAAAAGAGATTGGTGCCGAATTTGTTGCCCACGGCAGCACTGGTGCAGGCAATGACCAGGTAAGGTTTGATATGATCTTCAACATCCTGGTACCCGAGGTACAGATCATCACGCCTATCCGTGATTTAAAATTAAGCCGCGAAGCAGAAATTGAATACCTGAAAAAACACGGCGTTGAAATGAACTTTGAGAAAGCAAAGTATTCTATCAACAAAGGTATCTGGGGAACATCGGTAGGTGGTAAAGAAACACTTACATCTAACTTAGGTTTACCAGAAGAAGCATGGCCTACACAGGTTACCGAATCTGAGCCACGAACTTTAGAACTTATTTTTGAACAAGGCGAACTGGTTGGTATTGATAATGAGAAATACGACCACCCAACCAAAGCTATACAGGCACTGCAAGCCATTGCACAGCCCTATGGCATTGGCCGCGATATCCACGTGGGCGATACCATAATCGGTATTAAAGGCCGTGTAGGTTTTGAAGCTGCTGCCCCAATGGTGATCATTAAAGCACACCATACCCTTGAGAAACACGTTTTAACTAAGTGGCAGCTTTCATGGAAAGATCAGTTATCTGCTTTCTACGGCAACTGGCTGCACGAAGGTCAGTTCCACGACCCTATTATGCGTAACATGGAAGCATTCCTTACAGATACGCAGAAGAACGTGAGCGGTAAGGTGTTTGTTGAACTTCACCCGTACCGTTTCCAGGTGATCGGTATCGAATCTGAACACGACCTGATGAGTAACAAATTTGGTAGCTACGGCGAAATGAATAATTCATGGAGCGGTGAAGACGTTAAAGGGTTCTCAAAAATATTTGGTAACCAGGTAATGATATACCACAAAGTAAACGGACAGGATTAATTATGGAGAACCCCATCTTTTCGAGAAGCGAATGCTTAAGCACCTATAAGTGGGGTGATGACTGCTACGGCTGGAACTATGTTGACACCGATGCATTATCAATAAAACAGGAATTAATGCCACCGGATACTGCCGAACAATTACATTATCACGAGAAAGCTTCGCAGTTTTTCTTTGTGCTGAAAGGCAGGGCAACATTTACCATCGACGGGGAAATAAGCGTGTTAAAACCCGAGCAAGGGATAGAAATTAAACCGGGCCAAAAGCACTTTATCAGTAACAAAGAGAGCAGCGACCTGGAATTTATCTTATACTCATCACCATCAGCAAAAAATGACAGAATCAACCTCTAAAATAAAAGCAGGCATTGTTGGCGGCGCGGGTTATACCGGCGGCGAAATGCTGCGGATACTGATTAACCACCCTAACGTAGAGATCATATTTGTGCACAGCAACAGCAACGCGGGTAACCATGTTTATGATGTACACACCGACCTGTTTGGCGATACCGACCTTACCTTCGCTGCCGAACTGGCCTATAATATTGATGTGTTGTTCCTTTGCGTGGGCCACGGTGATGCCCGTAAATTTTTAGAGGCTAATGCCATCCCAGATCATATTCTTATTATCGATTTAAGCCAGGATTTTAGGTTAAGCCAAAATGCTACCATCGGCAATAAGAGCTTTGTTTATGGCCTGCCCGAATTAAACCGCGAGGCAATAAAATCGGCAGATAATATTGCTAACCCAGGCTGCTTCGCTACTTGTTTGCAACTGGGCTTATTACCGCTTGCAAATAAAGGTTTATTGACTAACGAAGTGCACGTAACCGCAACTACAGGTTCTACCGGTGCAGGGCAAAGCCTTTCACCCACCTCGCACTTTACGTGGCGGAATGATAATCTATCTGTTTATAAAGTATTTAACCACCAGCATTTAAACGAGATTGGGCAATCGCTAAGGCAATTGCAGGGCGATTTTGATAAGGACATTAATTTCGTACCATATCGTGGCGGCTTTACCCGTGGCATCATCGCCTCTATTTATACCGAGAGTGACCTAAGTGAAGCAGAAGCGTTAAAGCTTTACCAGGAATATTATGCCGGCCATCCGTTTACGCATGTAACCAGTAAAGATATCGACCTGAAACAAATTGTGAACACCAATAAATGCTTTTTACAGGTTAAGAAACATGGTAATAAGATCTTCATTATCAGCATAATGGATAATTTACTTAAAGGAGCCTCCGGCCAGGCCGTACAAAACATGAACATCATGTTTGGTTTGGACGAACGCGCAGGATTACGACTTAAGGCGACCGGCTTTTAAGCCGTGTTCGCCACCCAAGCGTTTATCCATTAAGTATTAAATTATCACTTTATTAAAATGAAATTATTCGACGTATATCCTATCAATCCAATCAATATAGTTAAGGGCTTAGGCAGCCTTGTTTATGACGACAAAGGCACCGAATACCTTGACCTTTACGGTGGGCACGCCGTTATCTCTATTGGCCACACCAACCCGCATTACGTAAAACGATTAGAAGACCAACTGCATCAGATAGGTTTTTACTCTAACTCTATCGAGATCCCTTTACAAACACAACTGGCCGAAAAGCTGGGCTATGTTTCGGGTAAAGAGGATTACCAGTTGTTCCTTTGCAACTCTGGCGCCGAGGCTAACGAGAACGCACTTAAACTGGCTTCGTTTTATAATGGCAAAAAGAAAATTATTGCGTTCAGGAAAGCCTTCCATGGTCGTACCTCATTAGCCGTTGCGGCTACCGATAACCCCAAAATTGTTGCCCCTGTTAACGAAACTGATAACGTGGTGTTTTTACCATGGAACGACGAAGCAGCATTAGAGCAGGCTTTTAAAGACCATGATGTATCATCTGTAATTATTGAAGGCATACAAGGTGTTGGCGGTATCCAGGTTGCCCCTGTTAGTTTCCTGCAAAAGATCCGTTCGCTTTGCGATGCGCACAATGCTGTTTTTATAGCCGATTCGGTACAATGCGGATATGGCCGTACCGGCAAATTTTTCTCTCATGATTTTGCGGGCATTAATGCCGATATATATTCGATGGCTAAAGGCATGGGCAACGGTTTCCCTATCGGTGGTATCATCATCTCGCCCAAAATAGCGCCTGCTTATGGCATGCTGGGGACTACTTTTGGCGGTAACCATTTGGCCTGTGCCGCTGGTTTAGCAGTACTGGAAGTGATTGAACGTGACAACCTGATGCAAAACACGGCTGAAATTGGCGGATACCTGATTGAGCAACTAAAGAAATTTGATAAAGTAAAAGAAGTGCGTGGCCGTGGGCTGATGATCGGTATTGACCTGCCGGAGGAACTGGCTAATGTAAAGAAAGACCTGCTATTTAAGCATCACATATTTACAGGCGAAGCCAAACCGAATGTGGTAAGGTTGTTACCTGCCCTTAACCTGACCAAGGCTTATGCCGATAGGTTCCTGGAAGCATTCAGCACTACTTTAAATAACTCTTAAATAACGGGTTACAGTATTTAATTATATTTTTACAAGCATAAGGACTAACAAGGCTCATGAAATTATTCTCTTCGGTAAATGACGTTAAGGATGTGCCGGCACTGGTTGCCGAAGCATTGCAATTGAAACAAAACCCATACGCGCACCAGCATTTGGGTAAGAATAAAACCCTGAGCCTTGTTTTCCTGAACCCAAGCCTGCGTACCCGCATGAGCACCCAAAAGGCTGGTGCAAATTTAGGCATGAATGTAATTGTGCTCAATATTGATAAAGAAGGCTGGGCGCTTGAACTGCGCGATAACGTGATCATGAACGGCACCACGGTGGAGCATATCCGCGAGGCTGCCGGTGTGATGGGGGAATATTCTGACATTATCGGTGTACGTTCCTTCCCCGGATTGAAAGACCGTGAGGAAGATTACAGCGAAACCATTTTCAATAAATTTGTGGAGTTCTGCAAAGTGCCTGTAGTGAGTTTGGAATCGGCCACCCGCCACCCGCTGCAAAGCCTTGCCGACCTGGTAACCATTGAAGAATTGAAAACCAAAGCACGCCCCAAAGTGGTACTGACATGGGCACCACATATAAAGGCCCTGCCGCAGGCTGTGCCGAACTCTTTTGCCGAATGGATGTGCAAGGCTGATGTAGATTTCACCATCGCCCACCCGGCAGGATACGAGCTTTCTACCGACTTCACCAATGGCGCAACCATCAATCATAACCAGGATGAAGCGATAAAGGATGCAGATTTCATTTATGTAAAAAACTGGTCGGCTTATGAACCTTACGGCGCGGTAACCGGCGGTAACGAAGACTGGATGCTAACCAACGCCAAACTGGATGCGGTAGCACCAAACGCCAAAGTAATGCACTGCTTACCCGTACGTCGCGATCTGGAACTATCATCCGAGATATTGGACGGGCCAAAATCTGTAGTGATACACGAGGCGGGTAACCGTGTGTGGGCAGCGCAGGCGGTGCTAAAGCAAATGCTGGAAACGCTGTAAGTAATTGCCCTATGAATGTTGAGTATGATATCTTTCTTGATAACGTAAAAATTGGTGTTACCAAACTCGAAAAAGCTGACGCGCCAATGGGAGTTGTGTTCGGCGAAATCATTTTTTATGATAATAAATTCGATTACGATTTTTTGAGGGAATACTGTATCATTAACAATATAACTTTTTCAGAAGATGCGGAGGATAAATTTATAAATACATATAATATCCCAGCATTAAGTGTAATACACAAAGATCACGACCCTATTAAAGGCTTAGCATGTTATATCATAGGTATGGATAAGGAAGGCTTCGAGATTAATATTATAGGGATTGAGTACCCATTATACGAAATGCTATTTCCACATCACGTTAATCATTATAATAATTTATTTAAATAGAGTGTATACGCCAAAACACTTTCAACTAACAGACAATCAGGAAGCTATCGGCTTTATGCAGAAGTATAGCTTTGCTACAATAGTTACGATGCTGAATGGCGTACCTGAAGCTACCCACCTGCCCTTTTTGGTTGAGCAACGCGGCGAACAGCTAATACTGATATCACACTTCGCCAAAGCTAACCCGCAGGCTTCGGCGGTATTTAATGAAACATCATTGGTGATCTTTACCGAGCCGCATGCTTATATCTCGCCATCCAATTACGAGAAAGAACAAAACGTACCTACCTGGAATTATCTATCGGTACACGCCTATGGCAAAGCCACATTAATTGATGATAAAACGCAGGTTGCCCAGTTACTTAAAAAGATGATCGGTTTTTACGAAGTTGCCTACCGCGAGCAATGGGATAAACTATCTGAGGATTACAAGTATAAAATGATGAACGGTATCACCGCTTTTGAAATTGTGGTTGCCGACCTGCAGGGCAAAAAGAAACTCAGTCAAAACCGTACTGAAGCGGAGCGCGAAAATATCATAACATCACTTAGTTCATCTTCAGATAAAAACGCGCAAGAAATAGCCGCGTATATGTTGGCTTTGAAAAAAGACAGCTAAGACTTTATCTTGTATGATGCATTGATCACCCTGTTTAACGTGAGCCCCTGCACAATAATGGAGAATATCACGATAAAGTAGGTACCGGCCAGTATAAAATGCCTGTATGGTGAATCTGGCAAAGCCAGCGCAAGCGCTATAGAGATGCCTCCCCGTAACCCTGCCCAGGTTAAAATATTAATACTCCCATAATTCACGTTTAATGATCGCCTTAAAAAAGTAAGCGGCAGCATAATACTTGCCCACCTTGCGGCCAGCAGTATAATTATGCCAATAAAACCGGTTATCCAATAATTACTGATAAAGGGCACATTAACCATCTGCAGGCCTATCATCACAAAAAGCATGGTGTTCAGCATTTCGTCTATTAATGTCCAGAAGCTCTCAAGCGCCTGGTGCGAGTGGTCTTTATTATCTAAATTTATCGACTTTCCACCTGCAAACAAACCGGCGGTTACCACAGCTAAGGGGATAGACAAATGCAAAGCCGATGCCGCCAGCGAATTGATCATCACCAGGGCCAATGATACCAGCACAATGGTCTGAAAATCGTTGATAGATTTCATCAACCTAAATGCAAGGTACCCAGTAACGGCGCCGAGTATAATACCCCCAAAAACTTCCTGTGCGAAAAGGATAGCCGTTTTAGCGAAATCGACATTATCGTTACCTGATTGTGTTATCTCCAGCAGCGTAATAAACAATACAAGCCCTATACCGTCATTAAACAACGATTCGCCTGAGATAATGGTTTCCAGGCTGGCGGGTAGACTGGAGCCTTTAATAATGGCTCCTACTGCCACCGGGTCTGTAGGCGATACCAGTGCACCAAACAGCAGGCAATAGATATATGGTATTTTAATATCAATGAGCCCCGTTACGTAATAAAGCAAAGTGCCGAATATGGCTGTTGATACAAGTACCCCCAGGGTACTGAGAATAAGTACCGGTCGCATTTCCTTTTTCAATTTTCGCGTATCCAGGTTAAACGCACTTGCAAAAAGCAGGAAACCCAGCATAATATTGAGCACCGTAGTAGAAAAGTTTATGTTTTTGGCTAAAACGGTCAGGTAATCGGCAACATGAGGGTTAAGCCGGTCTATAACCAGTGTTACCACCGAGCCGGCTATGGCCAGCGTCATGATACCAATGGTACCCGGCAGCTTTAACCAGCGCGCGTTGATATATGAATAGATAGCGCTCACAATTACAAGGAGCGCGATGATCAAAAACAGGTGCATATACTTTTGTTAACCTACAACAGGATGTACCTGCATTGTATACCTAACAGGATAAAGCAATTATGTGTTTTAACAATTAATATTTTTTGAGGATTGTAAATTTAACCACAGAGAAATCAGAGAAAAAAAACAGAGCACACAGAGACTTCAAACTGTTTAACCACAATGGCAAAACAAATTGATTCGGCAAGCTTTGTGCCCTCCGTGAAAAAACTCTGTGCCCTCTGTGGTTAAATCCATCATCATCCCAAAAAAATAACTATAATTGCCATCGAACTTATATATAATACAACATGCAAGCCCTGCACATTATAAAAATTGGCGGTAACGTAATTGACAACTCCGAAAACCTGCACAGTTTTCTGAAAGATTTTACCGCGCTTGATGGTTACAAGATACTGGTACACGGCGGCGGCAAAGTAGCCACCCAGGTATCCGAAACCATGGGCATCGAAGCTAAACTGGTTGATGGAAGGCGCATTACCGATATTGATACCCTGCGTATTGTTACTATGGTTTATGGTGGTTTGATCAACAAAAATATTGTGGCGCAGTTACAGCGCTACGGCAATAATGCCATAGGCCTTACCGGGGCCGACGGCGATTTTATCCGCGCGAAAAAGCGCCCCGTAAAAACCATCGACTATGGCTTTGCGGGCGACTTGTTCGACGGTTCTATCAAACCTCAAAATATCGCAAAACTATTGGATGGTGGCTTCACCCCCGTTTTTTGTGCCTTAACGCACGACGGCGAGGGCCAGATGCTGAATACCAATGCCGATACCATAGCCTCGGCATTAGCAGTGGCCTTGTCAAAGCTGTATGAAACCACTCTGGTATATTGCTTTGAGAAAAAGGGTGTATTACAGGATATTAACGACGATGATTCGCTGATAAGGGAGATAAACCCCGAACGGTACGAGCAGTTAAAAAAGGAACAGATCATCCACAGCGGGATGCTCCCCAAAATGGACAATGCCTTTACCGCTATATCATGCGGGGTTAAAGCAGTTATCATTGGGCATTCTGATGATTTGGGTCAATTAAAGAACAAACAGGGTTTTGGTACACGTTTAAGCAAATAACAAATGGAAACACAACAACATATTGCCATTTTAGGCAGCGGGAATATTGGCCTTGCATTGGCTAAAGGATTAGTAAAAGCCGGGATATTTACCCCGCAGCAAATTACGCTTACACGCCGTAATATAGCTGCTTTATCTGCCCTTGCAGATGAGGGCTATAATGTTACCGCCAACAATGCCGAGGCAGTTACCAAAGCCGATATTGTTGTGCTGGCTATTCTTCCGCAGCAATTAAACAAACTGCTGGATGAGATAAAACCTGCAGCCAACCAAACCAAACATCTGTTGATATCGGTAGTATCGGGCGTAAGTTGCCAGGATATCCGTACGCAGCTGGGGTTAGATGTACAGGTGATCCGGGCCATGCCAAATACCGCTATTTCTATCGGCCACAGCATGACTTGTATTGCTACTGATAACGCATCCGCCGCAAACACAAGCCTTGTATTATCATTATTTGATACCGTTGGGGTGAGCATCCAGATAAACGAGGAACTGATGACATCGGCCACGGCATTGTGCGCCTGCGGTATCGCATTCTTCCTGCGTTCTATCCGTGCGGCTTCACAAGGTGGCACCGAAATAGGTTTCCACGCGCATGATGCCCTCAGAATGGCTGCCCAAACTGCTAAAGGTGCTGCCGACCTGCTTTTACAGCTTGCATCACACCCCGAGCAGGAGATTGATAAGGTTACATCGCCAAAAGGCTGCACTATTGCCGGGCTTAACGAAATGGAACACAACGGCTTTAGCTCGGCTATGATAAAGGGTATAAAGCTATCGGCCGAAAAAGCCGGTGCACTTTATAAAAGCGAATAGTGGTGCCGGCCAAAAATTATGGCATAATATACCCAGGCCACGTATTTGTGGGGATAATTAAGTTTTAACTATTTTAAGAATAACTATATAGATGCTTTACAGCACGAACAAGGGCGGCGGGGTATTTTACCTGCAGCCTATCAGAAAGGCGCTGCCCGTTTAGGAGAGCTTTGGGGCAAGGCCATCTACAAGGTGTTGTATAAGTAACGGGGATTAATCTTCTTCGTTAACTTTCTTTTCGGGTGGGGTTGATACAATCTCGCCGAACTCATTTACATAAGCCATCATGTTATCCAGATCGCTGCCGTTAGGGTTTTCTTTACGCTCCTGTTTGCGTTGTGCTTTGTCCTCTTTTTTTTTCTGGCGGTTCTTTTCCAGTTGCTTTTTCATGAATGTTGCTTGCGATTTAGCCATATTTTAATGTGGGTTAGTGAATAAAAAAAGCACCTGCTTTTACGGGCAGATGCTCAGTATCCTCACAATATAGTCAATTTAAACCATTTTCCTTTAAATAAAATCTTTTAAGCTTTGTTTAAACGGATAGTTGACTGTATATCAGCTGTTAAGATTTTACCTGCATTTAGCACTAATGGCAGCAATTTATTAATAATGCAAAACCTGCTGATTTTCAATAAATAAAGGTTAG
The DNA here is from genome assembly GCA_040390445.1 of Bacteroidota bacterium. Lineage (GTDB taxonomy): Bacteria > Bacteroidota > Bacteroidia > Sphingobacteriales > Sphingobacteriaceae > Mucilaginibacter. The sequence continues at coordinate 43,733 of JAZJYI010000017.1, read as the reverse complement.
CTTTAAGAAATTCCTTCTCGCATAATCAAGTATTAAAAAGGCATTGCCACTATATTTTAACTGCATTGACCGGGCTTATGCCCCTATTATCAATAGTATCATTAACAATAAAACATTTACACAATGAGTAAAGACAGAAAAACGGTTAAGGAAACCAAAAAGCAGCCTACCGTAAACGTAAACAAAAAGCAATCGGCATATCAATCAGGTAAAGGTTCGGCTTCTTCCGATCTATCAAGTAAGAAATAACAAAATGAGCGAACAAACTATAGAGACCCAAACAAAAATGTACCTGTATGATCTGACCAACCTGGCCAAAGAGCACGGTTTTAAGGCGGATGATAACTGGGAGTTTAGCATGGCCAGTAATGCCGACAGGATAAAGATCCAACGGAACTACTTCCCTACTAATGCCACTAAAATGGGCCCGGAGATATTACTGCAGGTACTAAATTCAGTTAAAGCAGGGCTTAAACAATCATATACGCGCGATGACAGCCAGATTGATAAGCGCACCATCATAGCCGATGAACTGGATTACCTGGTTGCATTTAACCCAAAAAGGCCAAGGACGTAAGCTAATTACAAATCCGAAACCCTGAAACAAGTTCAGGGTGGTCTTCCCTTCTACAACAACTCCGTGGCTAAATTAGCCAGCTCGCTCCTTTCGCCCTTTTGCAGGGTGATATGGGCGTAAAGCGGGTGGCCTTTGGCCTTATCTATCAGGTATGATAAGCCATTACTCTCCGCATCCAGGTATGGAGTATCTATCTGGTATATATCGCCTGTAAACACAAACTTGCTGTTTTCGCCTGCGCGGGATATGATGGTTTTAACCTCGTGTGGCGTAAGGTTCTGCGCCTCATCAACAATAAAGAAGATTTTACTCAGCGTACGCCCGCGGATGAACGCCAGTGGTGTAATAGAAATTTTATCATTAGCCACTAACTCATCCAGCTTAGCCTGCATCTTTTCATCTTCGGCAAACTGGTCTTTTATAAATTTCAGGTTATCCCATATCGGGGCCATATACGGGTCTATCTTTGATTTTATATCGCCCGGTAAAAAACCAATATCTTTATTGCTTAAAGGCACTATCGGGCGGGTTACGAAGATCTGCCGGTAATACTTGCGCTGCTCTAATGCACTGGCAAGTGCCAACAGGGTTTTACCTGTACCGGCGTTGCCTTGTATGGTCACCAGTTTAATATCCGGATGTAGCAGGGCGTGTATGGCAAAAGCCTGCTCGGTATTACGCGGATAAATATTTAATACGGGCTGCTCGGTAACTTTCTCCAACTGCCCGCTTTGCGCGTTATAAAAACCCGATGCCGAACCATTTTTACTATTTAAGATGTAGAACTGGTTACCGGCTTCTACCGGGATATCTAAATTATCTGCCGGTAGGCTATCGTTCTTATTTAGCTTGCCCAGCAGTTTCTCGGTAATTTTATTGAGGGTGGTTTTACCGCTGTAAAGCTCATCAAGGTTTTTCACCTTGCCGGTTTCATAATCTTCGGCAAACAGGTTGAGCGATTTTGCCTTTAAACGCAGGCATATATCCTTCGATACTAGTATTACCTTCCTATCGGGATGCTCGAACTGTACGCCCAGGGCAGCGTTCAGTATGCGGTGGTCTATCTTATCAGACCCAAACACTACCTCGGCATCAGCGCTGGTATTTTTAGCATCCATAATCACTTTAAAACATCCCTTGCTTTTACCATTCAGGGGGATCCATTGGTTAATCAGCCTGCTTTTAGACATATCGTCCATCAGCCTGATAAAACTGCGGGCTTCAAAGTTGCGGGTATCGTTACCGCTTTTCATATTATCTAGCTCTTCCAGTACCTGTATGGGTATGGCAACATCGTGTTCCTTGAAATTCTCAAAGGCGTTGTGGTCATAAAGTATAACCGAGGTATCCAGCACAAATATCTTCTTCTTTCCGTCTGTTTTTCCTGTAGATTCCTTCATCAATGCAAAATAGGCATTTTGATTGGGGACTTGCAGCAGATGTGGAAAATGTTGTGATTGTTGGGAAAGGTATGCGGCAGATTCAAAAAGTTATATTTGCATAGGGAACTAAAAAGCAATGCATAAAAAAACAACATCCATTCCTGTAAATAATTTTGGTGGCGAATATCACACAGGTATTTCCATTGAAAAAATGTCCCTTAATGACATACCCAATTTTGAGGGCGAGGAACAATCTGAACGGCACGACCGCCACTCATTTCACTTACTTGAAAAAGGTACAATTACTATCGATGTTGATTTTCAAAGGTATGAAATGAAATCTCCATCTGTTATTTATATGCACCCGAACCAGGTGCACCGCATAATAACATTTGAAAATGTAACAGTAAGCAGTTGGGCAATCAATAATGAAAACCTGAACCCCGATTACCTAAAACTATTAGAAGATATTACGCCCGTAAAACCCTTATCCTTAAGTGCGGAAACGTTTTCCATTATTGCCGAAGCCGTATCAATTGCCATCAAATTTTCTGAACGGAAAACCGACAAACTTTATCATTCCTTACTAAAAGATAGTTGTAACGCACTGGTTGCACTTGCCATGTCTCAATATCTGGAACAATCTAAATCAACAGATAAATTTTCGCGCTTCGAAATAGTTACCAAAGCCTTCAGGAAGCTATTAGAACGTAACTACACAACGGCTAAACGCCCGGCAGAATATGCAGAGAAACTAAATATATCTACGCCTTACCTTAACGAATGTGTGAAAAACACTACTGGCTGTTCGGTTTCACATCACATACAACAACGTGTTATTTTAGAGGCAAAACGTTTGCTGTACCATTCTCATAAAACGGTAAAAGAAATTGCCGCGGCATTAGGCTATGATGATTACCCCTATTTTTCGCGCCTGTTTACCAAAGTTACAGGTATATCTGCTTTAACCTTCCGTAACAAAAACCTCGGTTAGTCCAATACATACCTTGTATTACTATTTTTTTGCCCTGCCCCAGAATGTTCTTTTGTGGTATCAAATCAATTTGTATAAAAATGGAATCATTTAAAAATAAAAAAGTACTCGTTTCGGGCGCAAGTATAGCCGGTCTGTCAACCGCCTGGTGGATGAACAAAATAGGTTACCGGGTAACTGTTGTTGAAATTGCAAACGAACCCCGGGTTGCCGGTGGGGCTGTTAATATAGAAGATGCCGCATTAGATGCCACTAAACGCATGGGGATTTTTGAGCAACTAAAAGCACACAGGTTGAACGTGGAATTGATTCAATTTAAAAATGCCCAAGATATTACGGAAGGCTCAATATCATTTTTAAGCGAGAATACGGAACTATCAGACAATGATATTGAAATTGAAAGGGACAAGTTTATAGGTATTTTATACAACGACCTGAAAAACAATGTTGAATTTATTTTCAATAACAGTGTTACCGCGCTAACCGAAGCCGAGGATGATATAAAAGTTAGTTTTAAAAATAGTCCTGAACAGGTGTTTGACTTGGTGTTTGGCTGCGATGGTTCACATTCGGGAGTAAGAAAGATTTGGTTTGGCCCCGAAACGGAATACGCGCATTTCCTGGAAGCATATTTTTCTATCACTATCGTCAATAAGCTGTTGGTTAAACAAAAAGTAATGCAAATGTTTAATGTGCCCGATAAAGGTGTTATGCTTAATGCTTACAACAATAAAACCGATATCATTTTTACCTTCTTTTCCGAAAAAGAAATCACTTATGATTATCGCAACATAGAACAACAGCGAAAAATTATTTCAGATCAGTTTGCGGGGCTAAGCTGGCGTACCGCGGAATTACTGGAAGAGGTGCAAAATTCAAAAGATTTTTACTTCGATAAGTTCTGCCAGATCAAAATGCCGTTGTGGACAAAAGGCAGGGTGGCCCTGGTAGGCGATGCAGGTTATTGCGCTTCGCCAGCAGCTGGGAAGGGTGCATCTTTATCAATTATCGGGGCTGCTGCATTAGCCGATGCTTTGAATAAGCACAACGGAAATTTTGAATTAGCTTTTCAGGACTACAATAAGGATTTGCGCCCGTTTATTGAGGAAGTGCAAGCCACAGCCGAATTAAATATAAAAGAAAGTTTCATTCTAAGAACAGAAGAGGCTATTCGCAAAAGAAACACAGAGGGGTTTTAGCATTTCAACATTGGTGCGGTAATAATACCGCACCAATGTTGAAATAAAAACATGGCTTATTGAAATAAGCCTTTTTTTAACTTTGTTCAATTTCTTTTAAACTATCCATTTTTTTGTAGGCCAGGAAACCTTTAATGTCCTCAAAGTGCTCACGTACGCGCTTTTTACCAAACTCGAATACTTTTTCTGCAAGGCCATCCAAAAAGTCACGATCATGCGATACCAGGATCAACGTGCCATCAAAATCCTTAAGGGCGTCTTTGATAATATCTTTGGTCTTCATATCCAAATGATTGGTTGGTTCATCCAGTATTAACACATTTACGGGTTCTAAAAGCAACTTAATCATGGCTAAGCGGGTTTTTTCACCTCCCGAAAGTACCTTAACCTTTTTAGTGGTATCGTCGCCACTAAACATAAAGGCGCCTAAAAGGTCTTTTATTTTTATGGTTCCATCGCTTAACGGAATCTGATCAATAGTTTCAAATACGGTTAAACGCTCATCTAACAATGCTGCCTGATTTTGAGCAAAATAGCCAATTTTGGCATTGTGGCCTACTTTTAGGCCTCCCTCAAAATCAATCTCTCCCATAATGGCTTTAATCATGGTAGACTTACCTTCACCATTTTTACCTACAAAAGCCACCTTCTCTCCCCTCTCAATCACCATAGATGCTTTTTCAAACACCACATGATCGCCATACGTTTTGGTTAATTCCTCTACCATTACCGGATATTGGCCCGAACGTGGAGATGGTGGGAACTTCAGGCGCAATGCAGACGTATCTACTTCATCAATCTCTATAACTTCGAGTTTTTCGAGCATTTTTACCCGCGACTGCACTTGCAGGGTTTTTGAGTAAGTTCCTCTAAAACGATCTATAAATTCCTGGTTATCGGCAATAAAGCGCTGTTGTTCTTCGTAGGCTTTTAGTTGATGCACACGGCGGTCGGCACGTAATTGGAGGTAGTGGCTGTATTTGGCTTTATAATCATATATACGGCCCATGGTAACCTCAATTGTACGATTAGTGATATTATCTACGAACGTACGGTCGTGCGAAATTACCATTACGGCTTTTGCCGAGTTTATTAAAAAGTCTTCTAACCATTGAATACTCTCAATATCCATGTGGTTAGTGGGCTCATCCAGTAAGATCAGATCGGGTTTCTTTAATAAGATCTTGGCTAATTCAATCCGCATGCGCCACCCGCCAGAAAATTCTGAAGTTTGGCGGTCAAAGTCCTTACGCTCAAACCCCAGGCCTTTTAGCACTTTTTCTACTTCCGCATCATAATTGATCTCTTCTACCGTGTAAACTTTCTCGCTTAGTTCCGATACCCTTTCAATCAATTTCATGTACTCGTCACTTTCGTAATCCGTACGAATGTTAAGCTGCTCGTTTACCTCATCCAATTCCTTTTGCATTTGGTTAGCCTCTGCAAAAGCTTTCATGGTTTCTTCAAACACGGTTACTTTATCCTGGGTAAGCAAATGCTGTGGCAGATAAGCGATTACCGCATCTTTGGGGCCGGTTACGTTGCCGGTAGTAGGCTTGGCTTCTGCTGCAATGATTTTTAAAATGGTAGACTTTCCTGCACCATTTTTACCCATCAGGGCTATTTTGTCATTCTCGTTGATGGAGAAAGTTACATCACTAAATAAGACAGTTCCTCCAAATGAAACGGAGATATTATTTACATTAATCACGAAATGCGGGTGTTAAATTGAGCGGCAAAGATAGTGGAATTTGATACAAATACCGAACTCCCCTAAAATAGGAAAACGGAAGCCTCTTCTTTCGAAATGACTCCCGTTTTTCCTGCCCTCATGAATGCCGTAGCCGTCATAAAGCACCAAGTTTTGTGTAAAATTAACCGACCTGCTCTCCTCTTTGTTATGATGCGAACGCTGATGTCTCTTTATTCTCTGCGAATGCTGATGTTTCAATTGTTGGCACCGATACTGATCTTGTCTGTCTCCTTGCGGATGGCAACACCTTCAAATCCGTTCCGTATGTGTCCTTCTTTCCTCTTGCGAGGGCTGACGGGTCATCTCGTCTGCGAATGTTGATCTTGTCACTTCTCCCTCGGGGAAGTCGACTCCTTCGTTATCCGTGCAACGCTGATACTTCTTTACTCGTTTGAATGCCGATGTCTCTTTGTTACGCTAACGCCGATTGCTTCAAGGTCATTATTTTGTTTGCTGCTTCCCGTAGGCTCTCGCAAAACCCATAATACCTCTTTAATCATTTCCGGGGTAAATTACTTTCGTATTCCATTCCCTTTATATGATTCAGGTACTTCCCTTATCTTTAGTTCGCCCTGAGGGTCACCCGATTAAGTTTCTGTATTCCTGTAAGGCTGTCAAAGTACGTCGTTCTTGATGATTACAATATAGGGAGATAAAGTGCCTTTTGTCAAGTACTTTTTTACTTTTCTTTTTAACACGTTATTAACATAAAATTGATGCTTATCCACATCCATTTAGTAATGTATAATAGTAATTTAGCGCATCCGTGGCAGGTTTATAAACATTGCCCTTTATCCACAAACAACCAGCAAACCAAACCATGCGGGCTAATTAAAAAACCCGCAAAACCGTAAAAATCAAATTTTTTCTGTCAGATGCTTCCAATATCTTTTGGGGATATGGCGCACATGCAGCTTAGTATTTTTGCGCGACGGGATGTTTACGCTGGTAAAATAGTTCTTCCATAGATGCTGGTAGATGCCTTCGTCCTCGGTAAAGGCGGCAATTACATCCGCGGGTTTGCCTACGTTGGCAAAATCAAGCGAGATGTACTGTGTATCGTGCAGGTCGTAATACAGACCGTATTTACGTTTCAGATCATATATGATCCATTTCTGATCGGCGTAGCGGCTTTTAAAATGGCGGATAAGTAAGGGCAACACATTAAAGTCAGGTTCAACACCGGCATAAAAGGTATTGTCCTTTAGTTTCTGGAAACGCACAAAGGCCTCCATCCTATGTTTTTCGCGCCTAACCATACGCACTATTTCTGAAACTCGCATTACAAACCGGTTGCCATAGTCTTCCTCAATATTCAATACCGAATCAAATGCATACCTGATGTAGCCCAGCAAACTATTGGCATCGCTATCCATTTCGGCCAAATGCGCAGCGTACAAGCGCTGCACCCCCATCGATGAGATCTTTTGCTTTAATCCTTTCAACACACGGTTAGCACGGGCCTCATCAGTAACTACCTGTAACTTATCCTCAAACAGGGCATCGGTACCCAAATCTGTCTTTTGCAGATTCACCCTATCCAGCCGCCGGTCGTAAACCTCAAACACCGCGGTAAGCAGGCCTTCAAATGTGCCATCGTAGATTAATGTGGTCATCATTAAAAAAGATTTAATTGTGCCTGTGTGTTCTTCAAATATTTGCTTTGCGATGTAGCCAGTATAAATTGTTTAATGTTGCTGCCCGTAAGGTCGCGCCGTTCAAACTCGTTGCTTTTGCAGATAATAAAGTATTTGGCGCGGTTTAGGGCCACTCCTATTTTTTTGAGCTGATCCCAGTTAAGCTTAGCAAACTTACGCGCACTTACAATTTTTTGTGCTGATTGTAGGCCAATGCCCGGCACACGCAAAATCATCTGCAGGTCGGCCTTATTAATATCAACAGGGAATGCCTGCATGTTGCGGATGGCCCAGCTCAATTTAGGGTCGATATCCAGATCGAGGTGCGGCTGGCTGTCGTTTACAATCTCATTTACCTTAAAACCGTAAAAGCGCATCAACCAATCGGCCTGATAAAGGCGGTTCTCGCGCACCATGGGTACGCTGGTATTTAAAGCAGGCAGGCGGCTATCGGCCAATACCGGTACATAACCCGAGTAATAAACCCGTTTTAAATTAAAGTTCTTGTAAAAGTAACTGGCCGACTGCAACACCTCACTATCATTCTCGGGCGTGGCGCCGATAATAACTTGTGTGCTTTGGCCGGCCGGGGCAAATATGGGTGCTTTTTTAAAAAGTTTCTTTTCTTCGGTACGCCGGATGATGGCATTTTTGAGATAACCCATTGGTTTTATCATATCCGCCTGGTTTTTATCAGGCGCTAAAAGTTTCAGGCCGGCTTCGGTGGGCATTTCCAGGTTAACACTCAGGCGGTCGGCATACAGGCCGGCCTCGTTCATCAGTTCATCGCTGGCACCGGGGATAGATTTGAGGTGAATATAACCGTTAAAGTTATGTTCGGTGCGCAGTTTTTTAGCAATACGCACCAGCCGCTCCATAGTATAATCTGCATCCTTAAATATACCCGAACTAAGAAACAGCCCCTCGATATAATTGCGACGATAAAAGTTGATAGTCAAATCAACCACCTCCTGCACGGTAAAGGCAGCACGCTGGATATCATTGTTTTTACGCGACACACAATAAGCGCAGTCGAATATGCAATGATTGGTTAGCAGGATCTTTAATAACGACACACAGCGTCCGTCTTCGGTATAGGAATGGCAAATACCGTTGCTGGCGTTACCAAGCCCCTTGTTTTCGTTTTTGCGCTTACTGCCGCTGCTTGCGCATGATACATCGTACTTGGCGGCATCTGCCAAAATATTCAACTTCTCCGTAATCCTGTCTACATTCATATCAATTCAAAATTACTAATATTATTAGCAATTTACATGCCGATATGTTTTTATTCCACTCCTTTTAAGGGTAAAAATGAGCATCTTCCTAATCTGCTCAGAAAAATAAAAATTATCCTTGCGATTTATAAACACATAATGCAACTTTGTTGCAATTTAAAATCGTGAGCATGATAAATGAAAGCGTTAAACCGGAATTTTGGGAAGCAAGCTTTATAAAAAACCAGGAAATGTGGGGCTTTGAGCCATCAAAATCGGCAATTTTAACCAAAGATCTTTTTGCTGAGAGAGCCTTAAAAAATATGCTTATACCGGGAATTGGTTACGGGCGAAACGCGCAAATTTTTAGAGATAGCGGCATTAGGGTAACCGGGATTGAGATCTCAAAAACGGCGATTGAAATGGCCGGGAAACATTACGGTACGGATTTGAAGATATACCATGGATCGGTAACCGATATGCCATTTGATAAAGCCCGGTATGATGGAATATTTTGTTATGCATTAATTCATTTATTAAACGCCAATGAAAGGCGGAAACTGATCCGTGATTGTTACCATCAGCTTGCTGATAATGGCTATATGGTTTTCACCGCTATTTCAAAAGAAGCACACACTTATGGTAAAGGCAAATTCATCAGCAAAGACCGTTACGAGGTGTTTAACGGCGTTAAAATGTTCTTTTATGACAGGGAATCGATCACGGCAGCGTTTAAAAATACCGGATTAATTGAGATCACTAAAATAGATGAAACCTATCCATTCTTTTTTATTAAGTGCAAAAAAGGCAATAACTAAATACGGTTGGGGATAAATAATTGCTTTGCTATATTAGCATACTATATATTTATTCGCTATGCCAGATTTAGACCCATCATTTTGCCAGCACCTGCAAGCTATTACAGAGGTTAAATTAAGTGACAACCATGTGTGCGAGGAATGTATAAAACAAGGTACCGAATGGTTCCATCTGCGTACCTGCCAAACTTGCGGTGTTACCTTATGCTGCGACCAAAGCGATGAGCAGCACATGACCAAACATTACCATGCCCAGCATCACCCGGTAATAGCATCGGCCCAACCCGGCGAGCGCTGGCTATGGTGTTACCCGGATGAACAGTTTGTAGAGTATTAATCATCAATTAGTTTTAATTAACTGATAATGAGTATTTTTAGCAAACCAGTTTAGCAGCTTAGATTTTATTATTACAAAAAAGCAGAAAGCAAGAGGAATATATTTTAATTATAAAACCTGTTGATTAACTATAAATTATAGTTATGTATTTTTCTTGTTGCTTTTAATGTTTATTAAAACAATCTACATATTACAATTATTCTCTACATAATTAATTGCAGTATATAATTAATTATGAAAACATCCCTTGTTGATCACCCTCCTGTATTACCACATTATCTTTTAATATGAAATTTGCCCAAGCAATAGTAATATTTGGTTTTGTTTTGTTGGCTTCCTGCAAACAAAAGGCCACCGTAAAACAAAAAGAAGTAGCAAACTATCAGGTATTAATTGTAACACCTCATAAAGTAACATCTTACTGGGACCACCCTGCTACCATCCAGGGGCAAAATATTGTAGAAATAAGGCCCATGGTAACAGGCTACCTTGAAGCTATTTATGTAAATGAAGGCACCACGGTAAGTAAAGGTGAATTATTGTTCCGGATAAAAAACCCGCAATATGAACAGGATATTGTAACTGCAAAGGCGGCTATAAAAATTGCAGAGGCGAACGTGAATACTGCGCGTATGAATGTAGAAAAAGTAAAGCCGCTTGTAGAAAACGACATTGTAAGTAAATATGAGCTGGAAGCTGCTAAATACACATTACAATCTGAACAGGCTGCATTAGCCCAGGCTAATGCTACGCTAGCTAATGCGCAAACCAACCAGGGCTATACTTATATCAAGAGCCCGCAAGACGGTACTATTGGCCTTATACCTTATAAAGTAGGGGCCTTAATTAGCAGTACTAATACCAACCCATTAACAACCCTTTCTAATACCACTAATGTGTATGCTTATTTTTCACTTAATGAAAAACAACTAATGAGTATGATGCAACGTGTAAATGGAAATACCATGGCCGAAAAACTATCTCATATCCCTCCGGCAACACTTGTATTAGCCAACGGCACTTTATATACAGGCAAAGGAAAAGTTGAAACAGCGGGAGGAGCTATAGAATCGAGTACAGGAACGGCTACATTTAAGGCAACCTTTGCAAACCCGGCAGGTATTATTCAAAGCGGCGCCAGTGCTACTATACGCATCCCGCGGGTAGATGATGCAGCTTTACTTGTCCCTCAAACCGCTATCTACCAACTGCAGGACAAATCATTTGTATATAAATTAATTGAAGGGAATAAAGTGTTGAGTACGATAGTCACAACCTCTTCTACTGATGATGGCAATTTTACTGTGATAACGAGTGGTGTTAAAGCCGGCGACAAAATACTACTAAACGGATTGAACCTGCAGGACAGTACCGTGGTAAAACCTACACCTGTTAATCAAGATAGCCTTTTTAACCACATGGATACTACCAACAAACAATAAACATGTTAAAGCTTTTTATACAACGCCCCGTATTAAGTACAGTAATATCTGTAATTATTGTGTTGTTGGGCATTATGGGTTTAAGTAAATTACCGGTAGCTCAATATCCCAGTATAGCCCCCCCTACCGTACAAGTCTCGGCATCATATCCGGGTGCTAATACCACCACATTAATTAATAGTGTTATTGTCCCCCTTGAGCAGCAAATAAACGGTGTTGAGGGCATGTCTTACATGACTTCGTCTGCCAGCAACACAGGCAGCGCTTCTATAAGTGTTTATTTTGGTGTGGATACAGACCCGGATGAAGCCGCTGTAGATGTGCAGAACAGGATTAGCACAGTGCTCTCCAAGTTGCCACAGGCAGTAACACAAGCAGGGGTAACTGTTCGTAAACAACAAAACAGTAACGTACTTATTGTTGGCTTATATAGCGCAAGCAACGTATACGATCAAAAGTTTCTTCAAAATTATGCTGCTATAAATATAGTACCGCAATTGCAAAGGGTAAATGGTGTTGGTGGTGCAAGTGTTTTTGGTGGTGCCATGACCTATGCGATGCGTATATGGTTACAGCCCGATAAAATGGCTAATTATAATGTACAACCGTCGGATGTAACATCTGCACTCAATTCGCAAAATTTTAATGCTGCCCCTGGTAAAATAGGCGATAACGGTAACCAGGCTTTTCAATACGATCTTACCTATCAGGGTACATTAGCGCAACCCGAGCAATTTCAGAATATCATTATAAAAACCATCGGAAACGGGCAGTATCTGTATTTGAAAGATATAGCAAGAATTGAATTGGGTACACAAACCTACACCAGTGCTACAACTATTAATGGCAGGCCTGCTGTGGCTGTAGCGGTAAGCCAAACTCCGGGTTCAAATGCCCAGGCGGTAATACTTGGCTCGCAAAAAGTAATAGCAGATGCCGCTAAAAATTTCCCGTCGGGTGTAAAAAGCCTGGAATTGGTTAATATCAATAATTTTTTAAGCGAAAGTATTACTAAAGTAATACATACGCTTATTGAATGTTTTTTACTGGTGTTCCTCGTAATTCTGATTTTCTTACAGGATGTACGTTCCACCATCATCCACGGTATTTCTGTGCCTGTTTCTATCATAGGTACATTTTTCTTTTTGTATTTATTTGGATACAGCCTTAATTTACTCACCTTATTTGCATTAGTACTGGCCATAGGTATTGTTGTTGATGATGCTATTGTGGTAGTAGAGGCTGTTCATAGTAAATTAGAGAACGGTTATACCTCTCCACGCAAAGCTGCGATAGATGCTATGGGTGAAATTGCAGCGGCTATTGTTTCTATAACATTGGTAATGGCTTCTGTTTTTTTGCCCGTTACATTTTTAGGTGGCTCGGCGGGTATTTTTTATAAACAATTTGGTGTTACGCTGGCTATTGCCATTATGATTTCTGCCCTTAACGCGTTAACCCTTAGCCCTGCCCTGGCTGCTATGTTTTTAAGGCCTGAGAAAAAAACACCTGAGAAAAAAAACGGGGTTTTGCAGAAGTTCAAAACGGGCTTTAATGCAGGGTATGATACTATTGTAAATAAGTACACATCTACTGTGCATAGTATAGCCAAAAGAAAATGGTTGGCTATAGTAATTGTAATATTTTTTTCCTGTCTGTTCTTCTTCCTCATCAAAAAAACGCCTACCAGCTTTGTTCCGTCTGAAGACATGGGGACAATATTTGTTAATGTAACGTTACCGGCGGCAGCAACTAAAGAAAGAGTACAAACTGTTATAAGAAAGTTAGATAGTATTAGCCACACTGTACCGCAGGTAATGGCTTCAATGACAACCCTCGGGCAAAATAATTTAGGCGGTAGCGGGAGTTCTTATGGTATGCTTATTTTAAGGTTAACCCAATGGGACCAACGGCCGGGTGTTACCGATAAAGATGTGATCAAGATCCTGAACAAGAGAATGAAAAATATACAGGGAGCATCTATTACCCTTATGCAACAACCCACCATAACCGGCTTTGGCAATAGTGGCGGGTTTACTTTTCAAATTGAAGACAGAGGCGGGCATACCATTTCTGATTTTAATAAGGTAGCGCAAAAATTTTTAGCCACGTTGAACAATCGGCCCGAAATTCAATACGCCGCTACCGCTTTCGACCCAAACTTTCCGCAATATCAGGTAGATGTAAATGTTGTTAAAGCAGAAGACAACGGTGTATCTCCATCTGAGATATTAGACCTAATGAATAGCTTTTATGGTAGTTCATATATCAGCAATTTTACTCAGTTTGGCCAACAGTACCAGGTAATCATACAGGCTGACACCTCCTATCGTGGTAGTATTGAACAAATGAATAATATGATGATACGTAATGGAAGCGGTACCATGAGCCCAATTTCAGAATATGTAACCATGAAGAAAGTTTACGGCCCATCTTCTGTTGCGCGTTTCAATATGTACAATGCCATTGCTGTAACCGGTTCGCCTAACGATGGTATCAGTACGGGGCAGGCCATGACTGCTATTAACGAAGAAGCTGCAAAATCAATGCCTCCCGGTTATAGTATAGAATATAGTGGTATAAGTAAAGAAGAACAAAACAGCGGATCGCAAATGACGTACATTTTTATATTAAGCTTATGTTTTGTATTTCTGTTACTGAGCGCCCTGTACGAAAGCTATATATTACCCTTAGCTGTATTATTATCGCTCCCAATTGGTCTAAGTGGCATATTTGTGTTTACCACCTTGTTCGGCATCGATAATAACATATATATCCAAATATCCATGATCATGCTCATCGGCCTGCTATCTAAAAATGCAATACTTATGGTAGAGCTCTCCCTTGAACAAAGACATAAAGGTAAGAGCCTGATTGAAAGCGCCCTGGAAGGGGCACGAATAAGGATACGCCCCATATTAATGACATCTTTTGCCTTTATTTTTGGTTTGCTGCCTTTACTTTTTTCTACCGGCGTTGGGGCAAGTGGCAACCAGTCAATTGGTGTGGGAGCTATCGGGGGGATGTTATTTGGTACTCTGCTGGGGGTATTTGCCATACCGGCACTGTATGTATTATTCCAGGGATTGCAGGAAAAAATAAAAACAAATAAGTACGACGAAAATGGCGACCTCATTACATCGCCACAAAAATAACATAAACATGAGTCGGATAAATTCTAATAAATATTTCCTGCTGTTAGCGAGCTTTTCGTTAATACTTTACGCTTGTAATATCAATAAACAATACAGTAACAATCAACGTATCTCTTCAAATCTTTATCGCGATTCGTTACCATCAGATTCATCAAATATTGCCACCCTTTCGTGGCGGGAAATTTTTAAAGATACTTTACTACAAAACCTTATTAAAGAAGGCATACAAAACAACCTTAATTTAAAGATAGCATCAACTAACATAAAAGCGGCCGAGGCTAATTATTCGCAAAGTATTAGTGCCTTTTATCCTTCCTTGTCAGTTGCTGGCCAGGGGGGTGTATATCGCCCGGCTAATCAGCAAGGAAGCAATACCCAATTATATCAATTATATTTAACCTCTTCATGGCAGGCTGATATTTGGGGCAAACTTAAAAGCAGCAAAAAAGCCCTACTCGCCTCATTATTACAAAGCGAAGCTTATAAACAAGCGGTGCAAACACAACTGGTAGCAGATATTGCCGGCGCTTATTATACCTTAATATCATATGATGCACAATTAAACATTGCGCAAACATCGGTTGATAAGTATGCAAAAGATATAAAAACCATGCAAATACTAAAAAACAGCGATGTTGTTACTAGCGCTGCTGTGGTACAAAGTAAAGCCAATTATTATGCAGTGCTATCTACTATACCCGATATAAAAAACAATATACGCCAAACAGAAAATACCTTGTCTGTATTATTAGCAAGGCGGCCGGGTAACATTAAACGAGATAGCATTTTTAACCAGGAAGCGTATCCATCCCTTAATGTTGGGGTGCCCGCGCAGCTATTGGCCAACAGGCCCGATGTTAGGGAGGCAGAACTTCAGTTACGTAATACGTTCGAACTAACCAACGTAGCACGTACTTATTTTTATCCGGCTATTACCATTACCGGCGAGGCGGGGTTATATTCAAATAACTTAAATACCTTTTTTAAACCCGGGGCTATGTTTGCAAACCTAATTGGTGGTATTACCCAGCCTATTTTTAATAATGGCCTCAATAAACAACGGCTAAAAGTAGCCGAAGCCAACTACGAGGCTGCTCAATACAGCTTTACTCAGGCATTACTTAATGCCGGACTGGAGATTTCTAACGCTTTGTATCAGTACCAAATAGCCGGTGAAAAATCCACATCCCGTAAAGAACAAATTGCTAACCTGCAAAAAGCGGTGTTTTATACAAGCGAGTTGCTTAAATATACCTCTACTACAAACTACACAGACGTACTTACCTCTGAACAAAATTTATTAGCAGCACGCCAAAGCGCGGTAAATGATAAATTACAGCAACTACAGGCCGTTGTTAATTTATATGCGGCGCTTGGCGGCGGATGGAAGTAATCAAACTGTTATTTTTGCTTTTTAGTCACCTCTACGCTCCAATCGCTCCCACTACCAATTTTGTAGGTATCGGCAAAGCTGCCCATATTAAGCGCGAATGATAATTGCATCAGGCTGTTCAGGTATGCCAGTGGTTTCCCCTCGGGCACGCTGCCAAAGGTTTCGCTGTAGGGCACATCGCTTTCGTGTACTAACTTACCCTTATTAAATACCTTTAAATGCAGCACATCGCCGTATTTAGGGTTTAGCTGTTTAACCAGGTCTTCGCTGATGTCTGTCCAGATATTACCGTACTGCACATCGTGGATATCGATAGTGCCTTTTAATATACCAGCCTCAAAAACCGATTTTTGATAAGGGATGCTTACTACCTGTTTTGGTAACTCGGGCCCAACCTGTTCAAAAGTGATCACCCCTGCCGCCAGGCGCGCGGCGGTGTATGAGTAAACATCGCGGCCATGAAAGGTATATGATTTGCCCGAACCCGGGCGGCGGTTCTTTACTTCGTCAATCTCGCGGATACCGGCAATACCATAAGTTTGTGCAACCAGGGTAAGCGTACCATTATCCGGCGTTACAATAAACTGGCCTGTGTTGGTTTTTAGCACTACCGATTTACGGGACGTACCTACGCCAGGGTCGACCACCGAAACAAAAACCGTCCCCCTGGGCCAGTAGCTGATGGTTTGGAATAAGCGGTATGATGCCTCCCAGATGTTATAATTAGGGATCTCGTGCGTCAGGTCGTACAATTTCAGATCAGGTGATACACCGATAGCCACGCCTTTCATTTCAGAAACAGCGCCGTCCTTCAGGCCAAAATCCGACTGGTAAACGATGATCTTATTTTGCGCGAAGGTTGTGCTGGTGCCAAGCAGCATCAATGAAAGCAATAAGGGTTTCAGGGTTTTATTCATATCAGCCTTGTATTAGCCATAAGTAGCTAATACAAGGCTGAATATAAAAATTATTCCGAAGCTTCTTCACCTTTTTCGCCCAGTGCTACTATATCACCTTTCTGAAACAAAATAGCCTTCAGGGTTTCGCGCCAAACAGGTTTTTGGCGCAGTAGAAACTCCAGGTCCATGCCGAAGTGTTTAAATTCTTCGTGCTGGGCGTTTTGCATAATTGCCTTTGCCTGCTTGTCCTTCTCTACAGAGATGCGTTGCTCGTACCAATTAATAGCCTCGGCTTCTTCGCCCAGGGATACAATCATGCGTACAAAAGTGCGGGTTTCCTGAGATAACTCTTCAGGTGGTTCGTGGTATTGGTCAAATGCCATAGCGTTTTCTTTTTTGTATAAAAGAAAATCATAGGGCTTTTGTTTCAACAGGATATGAGGATTGTTTTATTGGTTATTGTGTTGACTGCTTTCGGAAGGCATCCCTTTCTTTACGGTACGCCTTCCGTTGTTTATTCGTTAAAATACGAACAGCAATTGATGGCCCTCCGCTATTGTACATCTCAAATGGAATTAACTTGATGAAGGCTGAAAATAGCCCTTTTATTTCCGTGAGATCAAATATCTCATTAAAAAACTTTTTTAGATAGATGGCTTGCTTTAAATCGCCTTGCACTGCAGGTGTCCAATAACTTTTAAAAGAATAATTACCTCCTTCTAAGTTCTCTATAATATAAACCACCCCATCAAACCCTTGCGACCATCCCTTTATACTTTCTTCGGAAGGGATAATATTAACCTCTGTCAATTCCCCCCTGGTAAATAGGTTGTTTTCTAATACATATGTTTTAAAAAAATATCTATTTGTAGCATTTTCGTTTTCCGGTACAATTTCTTTAGTGAAAAAAGTAACAGAAGACCTAGAAATAGAATCTTCTGTTTGATAAATTTCAACTATGCTTGATATAGTTTGAGCATGATGCCAAACCCTAAAATAGAATTTATCACTTTCTTTAGTAATATCAATTAAACCAAATTTTCGTATTAAATCAGCGTTATATTTATACCAAAAACTGGTGTCGCCCTTTGTATTAATTGGGATTTCAATATGTGTATTTTGGGCATTCCCATTTAAAACTTGCAAAAACAAAAAGGCAGTTAGAATAAGCTTTAAGAGGCCCTTTAACATAATTTATATCACCTCGTTAATGCTCATTTCCTTAATTTCTTTGGAAACGTTAGGGCGGCCGTTTTTAAATGCTTTACGCGGTGTTAAGCCCAAAAGCTGGAACATGGCCATATCCTCATCAAAAGAAGGGTTTGGCGTGGTCAGTAATTTTTCGCCCGCGAAGATAGAGTTGGCGCCTGCCATAAAACACATAGCCTGCTCAACAGTACTCATTTCTGTACGGCCTGCTGATAATCTTACAACAGTTTTTGGCATAATGATACGGGTTGTGGCTATCATCCTTACCATATCCCAAACAGATACACGCGGCTGATCAGCCAGTGGCGTACCCTGCACCGGTACCAATGCATTAATCGGCACAGACTCCGGGTGTTTGGGCATGTTTGATAATGTCTTCAGCATCGAGATCCTGTCCTGCGCGGTTTCACCAAGGCCGATGATGCCGCCACTGCAAACAGAAATTTTTGCTTTACGCACATGGTCAAGCGTTTGTAAACGATCGTCATACGTACGGGTTGTGATGATACGCTTGTAATCATCCTCAGAGGTATCTAAATTGTGATTATAGGCATACAGACCTGCATCGGCCAATCGCTGCGCCTGGCTTTCGGTAAGCATACCCAGTGTGCAGCAAACTTCCATATCCAGCTCGTTTACTGCTTTTACCATATCAATCACCTTGTCAAAATCGCGGTTGTCGCGTACTTCACGCCAGGCGGCACCCATGCAAAGCCTTGAAGCACCACCATTTTTTGCTTTTTGCGCTACTGCAATAACTTCTTCCTTTGGCATAATGGCATGCACATCAACACCGGTATTGTAACGCGCCGCCTGCGGGCAATAAGCACAATCCTCAGGGCAGCCGCCCGTTTTGATGGAGATAAGCGAGCTTATCTGTACCTCGGCATAATCCTTATTCTCGCGGTGAATGGTAGCCGCGCGAAAAATCAGGTCAAGCAGCGGTGAGTGATATATTTTGGAAATTTCTTCCTGTGTCCAGTCGTATCTTACTTCAGTCATTAGTTCAAATTTAATTGTTAGCTATGCTAAGACGCAAATATCAAAGTTTATTTACTATTTCAGTTATTTCAGCTGATTTTTTGATTGAAAATATTAAAATGCAATGTGTTAATTTTGTTTCACGCAAAGACGCTAAGACGCAATGCATGTGTAATATATAATTCACTTTATCTTTTTTCGCGTATCTGTGAGAGCAAAACCCCTTAAATCAAAATTATAATAAAAGCTTGCTTGCCAACCATAGTGGCAGAAAAAATCCAATACAATCTGTAAATGTGGTAATGATGATAGACGATGCCACTGCTGGGTCTATCCCTACTCTTTTTAATATCAATGGTATAGATGCGCCTGTAATACCGGCAATAACCAGGTTACCTGTCATGGCTAAGAACAATACCAGGCCCAGCATGGGGTTGGCATCATAAAAGTAAGCCACCGCAAAAACAATCACCCCGTTTGCGGCGCCATTTATTAATCCTACCAAAAACTCTTTTATAACGGTGTTGTAGGCTTGCCTGTCGCTCAGATCGCTTAGTGAGATACGCCTTACGGTTACTGCCAATGCCTGTGTAGCAGTGTTACCGCCCATACCTGCAATAATGGTCATATAAGCCGATATGATGGCCAGGTTTTTTACTGTCGAATCGAAATTACGGATGATGGATGCCGCCAAAAACGCCGTACCCAGGTTAATAATGAGCCACGGTAAACGGCTTTTCACTGCATCCTGCCAGTTACCGCTCAGTTCCTCATCTTCGGATACCCCGGAGATCTTCAGGATATCCTCTGTGTTCTCGGCTTCCATTACGTCGATAATATCATCAACGGTAATACGGCCAATCAGCTTCATATGGTCATCCACCACGGGGATAGTGGTCAGGTTATATTGCGAGATCAGTTTAGCTACCTCTTCCTGGTCAAGCTCGGCTTTTACATATACGAAATCGGCTTGTACCAGATCGCGCACTTTGGCCTCGCTGCGGGCTTTAATAATATCTTTGATGGATACGATGCCTTGCAGGGTCTTATGATCATCTACCACGTAAATGGTGTAAAACTCTTCCATCTCTTCCGACTGCCGGATGATCTCATCGAGCGCCATTTTCTTATCCAGATTAATGTTTACGCAAATAACCTGCGAGTTCATTAAGCCACCGGCGGTATCCTCGTCGTAATTTAACAACGCGCGGATACTGGTAGCATCATCCTGGTCAATATCCTGTAATATTTCGTGCTGATCCTGTTCGTCGAGCTGTGAGATGATATCCGTAGCTACGTCATAATCCATCTCCTCAACAATGTCAGAACGTTTCTCCGGATGGAGACTGATCAACAGGTCTTCCGGGTGCGATTCCTCGGTCATTTCCGAGATCACCTCAGAGGCTATCTCGGTCGACAGGATATTGATGATCCGCTCCTTGGCTTCCTGCGGGAGTTTTTCAAACAGGATGGCAATCTCTGAAGCATGATAGTCCTTCAGAACCTCCTGTAAACCAGCATCATCCCCCTCAAGAGCGGTTTTAATGCGGAGCAGGTCGGTTTTATCTATTTCAAAAGATTGCATATGCAGGCAAAATAAGCAATTTTACTGAAAGGTAGATGGGTGGAATAGGGATAAATAAGGCTACTTATATATCTAACACTTCTATTATTAAAAAAGAATAGTAACCGAACCTTTCAGTATCTCTGACGTAGCCTCGGTTGTAATAATGTAGTAGTATACGCCGGCGTTAAGCCTCTTACCATTAAATGTGCCGTCCCAGGCTTTTGTGTAGCCCTTGCTTTCAAACACTAAACTCCCACCGCGGTTAAAAACCTTAACATTTACCGTCGGGTCATCCTCTATACCAGTTACCAGCCAGGTATCATTGATACCATCGCCGTTTGGGGTAAAGGTATTGGCTAAATGCACATCGGGGCACTGGTTTTTAATTTGTATTTGCTGTGTAGCCTGGCAGTTGTTCGCATCTGTTACTGTTAAAGTAACAGTTTGTGGTTTATTCACCATAAATGTTGACGATACCGATTCGCCGTTATTCCATTTGTAGCTTGCAAAACCCACAGGTGCTGTTAATGTAATTGTCTCGTTCTTAAAAGCACATATTACCCCATCAAATAAGTTCAAAACCGGATTTTGGAAAAGCACCAGATTTGTTTCTGCCTCTGTTTCGCAACCACCAGCTGATGTGTAAACAGCCTTGTAATTTCCTGAATGTGTTACCGATATTTTAGAAGTAGTTTCACCTGTACTCCACTTAATACTCCCACCTGTAAGGTTAACTATTAAATCAACCGATTGCCCATCGCACAAACTTGTTTTAACTATTTTTTCTATACTTATTTCAGGTTTTGGGCTAAATATAATTTGTTTAGGTGTTGATACTTGTTCGCAACTTATAAGGTTGCTGTTTACTTTAACAGTATACACGCCATTAGCTGATGTAGTTATTGAATTTTTGTTTAGCCAGCCCGAAACCGGGTTGCCATCAACATACCAATTAATAGTATAATCGGGGTTCAATGGTATATTGATATTTAAATTGGCATTATCGCCTATGCAATACCCGGTTTTATTGGCAATAATTACAGGTGCCGGTAGTTGTATAAATTTAACCTCAACTTCCTTTGTGGTTACCCAACTGTTTTCGCAAACGCTTACATCTGCCTTGTATTTTCCGGCTTGGGTTACATCAATGGCATTACTTGTTTGCCCGGTTAATACCCCATTTTTGTACCAGCGATATTTATAAGATAGACTACCCTGTATCTGCAGGTTTATTATCTCACCGGCACACCTTGTTAAAACATCGTCATAGTTAAACGTATAAGTTGGCCCGGGTACAAAAGTTACTAGTTTGGCTGGAGCATCTTTCTGACAAACCGAGGCGGTTAATTTACTGGTGATGCTGCAATAGTAACTACCGCCTGTGGATACCGAAATAGATGTTTTGTTTATATTGGCCGGCATCAGCACATTGTCCTTGTACCAGTTTATGGTGTAATTTGGGTCGGCCAAAAAATTGGTATTTAACAAAGCCGTTTCGCTCTCGCAATAAACATCTTTGGCTGATGTTATTTGAGGAGTTGGTAAGCTGATCACATTTATTTGCAACTCTGCAGATACTGCTGAGTTGCCCGCACAGGCTGTTGCCTCTACTTTATACTTGCCTGTTGCAGTAGCTTTTATGATTGCTGTAGTTGCCGGCAGCAAAACCCCGTCCTTATACCAGCGGTAAGTATATGCCAACCAATTTAAAATACCGGTAGCATCAACAGGCACGGATGCCGACAACGTTGCCTCTTCGCCTTCGCAAATGATAGTTTTATCAGGAGTTACAATTGGTAACGGTATCTTGATAAAGTTTACATCAACCTCTTTAGTTGATACCCAGTTGCCTGGGCAAGAGTTTACTTCCAATTTATATTTACCGCTTTCGGTGATGTTGATCTCTGGCGTGGTGATGCCGTTTAAAACGCCATCCTTATACCAACGGTATTGAAAATCGGGGTTAGCGGGCACTTTAAGCTGTGTTGATGACCCAAAGCAAACGTTTATTTTATCAGGGTAATTAAGTGTTGCAGGCGTGCCGTTAAGATAATTTACCGTAAGATGATTTGTATTTACATGCAGAGCGGTGCAGGGATCATACAATGTGGCATAATACTCCCCTGCCGAATTGATCTCGAGCGTTTTATTACTTTGGTTGGCCAGTTCCTGTCCGTTCTTATACCATTGTATACTGGCGTTTGTGTTAATATACAAATTAGCCTTAGCTGTTACGCCGGGGCACAGATCTATGATGCTTTGATCTAAAGGCTGGCCATCAAACGATATCGCCGGAAGATTTTGATTTTGATCGAAGTAGTTGGTGTAGTCGGGCTTTAGCAGGTATAAACCATCAGTAGCTCCAACCCAAACGCCGTTTTCGCAATAATCGTTTACTAAATTAAGTTCTGTATTGATATCTACACGGGTAGCGAAAGCGTTTACATCAATGTAATTGATCTTTTTATTACCTAAACCTGCGTAATGATAAAATTCATAAGTAGGTAATACTTGCTGCGGGTAAAGTTTTGAATTGCTTACGTATAAGCCTTCATCCGTAGCCACAAGCATGTTTTCGCGTATGTTTTTAGAACCGAATGATACCAACCCAAACATTGATGATATTTGATTAATATGATTATTCTCTAAATAATGATGATAACCATAAAAAGCCGGGTTTTGAGAATTATCCCATTTGTTTTGAAACAGGCCTTTTTCGGTAGCCCAATACTGATTACCGAGGTAAGAAAAATTTGCAGAATAATAATCATACCAGCCATTGTAGTATGTAGCCTTCAACTGGCTGCCAAACTCTTGCGGCTCCAGGTAAATGTATCCAACATAAAGCCCCTGATAAACTGTGCTAAATACCTCGTAAGTATCCTCCTGAAACTGCCAAAATGAATCCTTTTCCGTGTTGAACATCATAGTACTCTTATATGTTGCCACTTTTACAGAATACTTTTTATGCTCGGTCTCGTTATGAAGAAAACGTTTTGTGGTAGTATAATAATAATCGGTAACTATATCGCTACTTATTATAAGTGTGGGCCCTACCAGATGGGTGCCATCTGTGTCATAATTGTCATACAAACGGTAGCCAAAACCTATGTTAGTTACATTACCTCTCAAACCGTCGGCGCTTGTAATGGTAGTTATTGTGTTATTAAGATATCGTATTACCTTATCTGACTGTGCTATAAACACATCGTCTTTAGAATTTCCTGCAATATCAACAAAGGGTAAGTTATTATACGCCGCAAATTTTGAGGTATAATCGTCAACAACTAAAGTTTCGCTATTAATCCGATAAACTTCGTTATTCTGAGTAAGCACCCATAAATAAGGGTCATTAAAATCGCGTTTTACTTTAAGGATATTTTTTCCGGATAGGAAAGTATTACTCAGGTGAAAATCTATATCCTGTTGAGCATAAGCTGTTTCTAAAAGAAAAAATGTTAGCAGTAAAAATAACAGCTTAAAAGATCGGGCGGGCATCAATAGTGTGAAAAAGTTGCTCTAAATATAAGTCGCAATAATTGTTAAAACAAACGTTTATATTGTATTACCCGCTGTAATTATAAACCGGCTTTACCCCGCTTACTTTGTTTAGCTTATACATCACCTGCTCTACCTGCGTTTTACGGACGGCGAATTTGATCTGACATTTCAACTCAGATACCTGCTCAAGTATCTGCAGTTGCTCGTCTTTAATAATGCGCATCACATCGTTCATCTGTACATACTCAAAGGTAATGGTGTAAATATCGTTTACGGTTTTTTCTATTACCTGCGTGGTATCCAGCGCCATTTCGGTAGCGGTTTTATAAGCGTTGATGAGGCCGGGGACGCCCAATAAATTGCCGCCAAAATAACGGACTACCACCACCAGCACATTGGTGATGTTACGCGACAATAAGGTATTCAGAATAGGCCTGCCCGCTGTGCCCGATGGTTCGCCGTCATCATTCACCCTGAAAACGGAGCGGTCTATCCCCAATCTGATGGCCCAGCAATGGTGGTTAGCTTTTGGGTGTTCGGCCTTTAAATTAGCCACAATGGCTTTTATATCATGATCAGATGTAACCGGATAGGCATAACCCAGGAACTTGCTCCCTCGGTCGCGAAAGATGCTTTCTGAAGGTTGCGCAATGGTTTTATAGGTATCGTCGAACAGCATCCGCGTTTAATGGTTTGAAATGGTTATAATTATAATAGCCACAATTGCCAATGCCACACCTATTTTGTTGAGTATGCTTAAACGTTCGTTAAACAGCACTAAACCTACCAGTGTACCAACAGCTATTACACCAATATTCATACCTGCAAATACGGTAGATGGGCTATTAGAGAGCGCTTTATGGGCTTTCAGGTAAAAATATATATTACCAAAATTTGCTACCCCTAATATCCACCCAAAGATAACATGCGTAAAAGTTATTTTAGATAGCTTATTTATCTTCCTGATTATAAGTATAATAAGCGCTACTACAAAAGCAATAATAAAGGCTATGAACTGAAGCGTTGTAAAGGGCATTTGTTTAAATGCTGCCACTTGCTTAAACAGTATATCAATAAGGCCAAAACCCAGGAAAACCAACACCAGGTATACCCATGCGTTACTGAGCACCCTGCGGTTGGCCGTTTGTTTTTGCCAGGGAATACTGCACATTATGGCTGCTAAACCCACAGCTATCCCTATAAATTTAAGGGTGTTTAAATGATCGCCGAATATTAAAAACGCTGCGCTTAATGATACAAATAACGATAGCCTTTGCGCTACATCAGTACGTACAATACCTGCCACCCTTACCGAAGCTGCCAGCGCAAAAAATATAACCGGTAATAAAACACCTAAAGGGATCAGTATGCTAAACGGTGCCTGTTTTAAGGTTTCAAATTGCAGTACCGGTTTAAAAAAGAACCAGGTAAGCAGTATGGCTATGCTATAATTCCAGGTAATAGCCTGGAAAACATCTATCTGGTAGCGCCTGGCCAATTTTAGCAATACAGAAACAATAACGCTGCAACAAATACTTAAAAAAACGTATAACATTATTATATGGGTAGATGTGTAATGATCTGTAAATTATCGCCCCCAACCGGGTGTTCATTGATTATAGTGCCTGCTACAGCGGGTGCTTTTATTCCGTCTTCCAGTAAAGAAGCTCCCGTAAAAATACGTGCTTCATCCCATAAACCGGCATCAATAAACGCTTTTAATGTATAAGCACCACCCTCAATAATTACCGATTGGATGTCCTGCAGGTATAATTGAAACAAAATATACTGCGGTACAAAGCGGTCAAAATCCTCCAGGGCTATGTATTTATTTTTACCGTCGATATCGGTTTTTATCTCGTTAAATATCAATGTTTCAACCGATTGATCGAACACATTCAACTGTTCATTTAACTCCAAACGCCGGTCTATTAGCACCCGTTTAGGCGATTTGCCCTCCGCGTAGCGCACGTTTAACTGTGGGTTATCGGCCAGTATGGTGTTCTTGCCAACCAGTATAGCATCCTCTTCGGCACGCCATTGGTGCACCAGTTTACGGCTTTCGGGGCCTGTTATCCAGTGCTGGCTGCCATCTGCAGGGGCAAAAAAGCCATCGGCAGTTTGCGCCCATTTCAGGATGATATATGGCCGCTGTTTTTGCACCCGGGTAAAAAATCGGCGGTTAAGCCATTGGCATTCTTTTTCTAACACACCAACCGTTACATCAATACCGGCAGCCTGTAATTTTTCTATGCCTTTGCCATCAACCTGCGCAAAGGGATCGCGGCAGCCCACAACCACATTTGGGATCTGGTGTTTGATGATCAGGTCGGCACAGGGCGGTGTTTTGCCATAATGCGCACAGGGCTCAAGCGAAACATAAATGGTGCTTTGCTTCAGCAGGTTAGCATGGTTACTATAACTGGCAATCACCATGTTAACGGCATTTACCTCGGCATGGGCTTCACCATATTTTTGGTGGTAGCCCTCGCCTATTATCTGGCCATCATGAACTATCAAAGCGCCAACCATCGGGTTCGGGCTAACCCGGCCAGCGCCCAAAGCAGCCAGTTCAAGGCAGCGCTGCATATATATTTCATGTATTGCCATTGTGCAAAAGTAGGTTTTATGTTACTTTGTTGCATGAAAACTATCAAGGATGTGTTCCTGAACTTTCAGCATGAGTTAACTGGGGTGTATGATAGCCGTGAAAATGAGTCTATTGCCCTGCTGGTACTGGAAGAAATTACAGGTATGTCCCGCGCTAAAATAAAAGCTTTCCCGGAGGATGATGTAGACGGAGAAGCCGTTGAGAAAATACAAACTATCCTAGAAGAGCTTAAAACCGGCAGGCCCGTACAATATATTTTGGGCAGTACCGAGTTTTACGGCTTAAGCTTTTTGGTAAACCCCGCCACGCTGATACCAAGGCCTGAAACGGAGGAACTGGTAGAATGGATCCTTTCGTCAGTTGGCAGTTTGAAGTTAGCAGTTGGCAGTAGCCTGTCTGTTTTAGATATTGGTACGGGTAGCGGATGCATAGCCATCAGCCTAAAAAAGAACCTGCCTGCTGCCGATGTAACGGCTATTGATATATCTACAGATGCTTTACATACCGCCAGGCAAAACGCTGTAATTAATGAAGTTAAGGTTGATTTTGTTGAGCAGGATATTTTGAAAGTCGGTAAGTCCGGAAGTCCGGTAAGCCCGGAAGTCGAAAACACTTCATCATTCGATATTCAACATTCGGTGTTCGATATTATCGTTTCTAACCCGCCTTATGTTACTTTAGAAGATAAGCTGCAAATGCACCAAAACGTAACCGGTTTTGAACCACATTCGGCGCTTTTTGTACCTGAGAACGACCCGTTGATATTTTATAAGGCTATCACCGATTATGCTGCCGAACATCTTTCTCCAGGTGGCCTGTTATTCTTCGAGATCAATGAAAACTTCGGCAAAGAAACGGTTGAGCTGTTAGCCGATAAGGGATTTACTAACATGGAGTTACGTAAGGATATGAGCGGCAGGGACAGGATGGTGAAGGCAAGCCCCCCAGCCCCCTGAAGGGGGAGCTTTTGAAACGCATAAGGCCCATGAACCCTGTATTCTGCTCCCCCTTCAGGGGGCTGGGGGGCTAATTCCTCGGATGAAACTCTATAATGGTACTCTTCAAATACTCCCTGTCCAGGTGGGTATATATCTCCGTGGTGGTAATGCTTTCGTGGCCCAGCATTTCTTGCACAGCGCGCAGGTCGGCGCCGCCTTCTACCAGGTGCGTAGCGAACGAATGCCTAAAGGTATGCGGACTAATGGTTTTACGCAGCCCGGTAAGTTCTGCCAACTGTTTTACCAGCATAAAAATATAAACCCGGCTTAGCCTGCTGCCCCGGCGGTTTAAAAACACCAGGTCTTCCTCGCCTTTTTTTATGTTGATGTGTACGCGTACCTGCTCTGTCCAGATCTTGAGCGCCTTCAATGCTTCGCCGCCAATAGGTACAAGCCGTTCCTTGCTGCCTTTACCGGTTACTTTTATAAATTCTATCTCGGGGTGGATGTTGGATAATTTCAGTTCCGTTAGTTCAGATACCCGCAATCCGCATCCATACATTACTTCCAGTATCGCTTTGTTACGGGTGCCCTCGGGTTTTGAGAGATCAATAGCCGCGATCATTTTATCAATATCATGGATGCTCAGCGTATCGGGCAGCTTGCGCTGAATCTTGGGCGTCTCTAATAATTCGGATGGATCGGCGGCTATCAGCTCTTCAATCAGCAGGTATTTGTAGAATGATTTTATGCCCGATATAATACGCGATTGTGTTGACGGGATCATGCCCAATTCGTTCACCCAGTTTATAAAATCGCGTAGATCCTGTAAAGAAAAATCTGTAGGTGATTTTTTATCTATTTGTAAATCAGCGTATTGATATAGTTTATCTAAATCTTTACTATAAGCACTGATAGAATTTGGCGCCAGCGAGCGTTCCAGTTTCAAATAAGCCTTAAATCCTTTTATTGCCCTTGGCCAGTCCAATTGATTTTAGTTTTAACGTTTTATACTTAAGTTTGAACAAATGAATATACAAATTATAAACGGGCCAAATTTAAACCTGCTTGGCGTACGCGAAAAATCCATATACGGCAGTGCTGACTTTGAAAGCTACCTTGCCGAATTGCAAAACCACTTTACAAACATCACCATTAATTATTACCAAAGTAATGTTGAGGGCGAAATTATAAACAAACTGCACGAAGTTGGCTTTAGCTACGATGGCATTGTACTGAATGCCGGTGCCTATACGCATACTTCTATTGCCATAGCCGATGCTATTGCAGCTATTAAAACACCAACCATTGAGGTGCATATTTCTAACGTGTATAAGCGCGAAGAATTCAGGCACCATTCTATGCTGGCGGCAAGCTGTAAGGGTGTTATAGCTGGTTTTGGCATGCATTCGTACCGGCTGGCTATTGAAAGCTTGCTACTGAAATATTAAATTGAAATAAATCCTCAAAACTAAATCCTAATTCTAAAAACTAAACAGCCGGCTAACCGTATATAAATTCGAAATCGAACATCTGACAATACCCCACATGTATAAAGTATTTAAAATAGTCCCCCTGCTCCTGTTCATACTTACTTTATTTATGGCCGATGCGTTTGCGCAAACCAAACGGAAACAATCGGTACGCGATTCGCTTCGCCACGCTATCCTGCGACGCGATTCGATGATGCGGACCTTCAAAAAATCCGACACCTCCATCAACAACCTGCTGCAAAAGGTTGAGTACTATACATCATCATTTAACCAGATAAAAACCAGCCTGTCGCGTAATATCGACACGGTTGATATTAGCCAGAAGCTCCCCTCTTTCGAGAGCCGCATCAGCCTGATCAAAAAACTGATAGACGATGACCGGTCAAGTACATTACGCTATTTATATGCTATCCGAGATATCCTGACCCGCAGTGATGACCAGTTAGACTTGTGGCAAGATAAACTGGCCGATATAAATACCAAGCTGGTGCAAAACCAAAACGAGCTGGCATCAATGGATAAGGATTCGTCTTTAAAGATAATCCCATCAGACAGCAGCTTGCGCAATACCTATTTTGAACAAAAGTTAGCTTTAGAAAGCAAGCATCAACGGCTGGACACCACCAACAAAAAGCTTT
This sequence comes from Bacteroidota bacterium, assembly GCA_040390445.1. GTDB lineage: Bacteria > Bacteroidota > Bacteroidia > Sphingobacteriales > Sphingobacteriaceae > Mucilaginibacter. The sequence continues at coordinate 13,992 of JAZJYI010000017.1, read as the reverse complement.
TGCTTAAAGTTGGGTTGCTGCAAAACCGCATCTCGTCGGTTTATATATCGCTGTTAGACTTGAAAGATCAGATAGATATCAAGATCCGCGAGTTTAGCATCCAGGCGCTGAGCGATGAGGATAACAGCATCTGGGAAATGGACAAAAATACGGAGAGCACCTTTAGCACTGCGCTTGCCAAAACCACCAGCATGAACACCAAGCTGTTCACCTTTTTCTTAACCCGCGATCCGTTCATCAATTTCGCTGGCATTTTGCTTTTTGTGCTTTTCTTTAGCTGGATCTATACCAACAGGCGCAAGGTTTTAAAGATCAAAGAATCGCCACAAGGCGTGTTTAGCCACGCCAAATACGTATCACTTTACCCTATCACATCGGCTGTAATTGTGGCTTTTGCAATAGTCCCCAATTTTTATGACCATCCGCCGGTTATCGTGCTCGAACTGTTTTTCCTGATATTAATATTCGCCATACTTTACCTGGTTAAAAAAACCTGCCCGCAAAAGCTGTTCAGGTACCTGCGTGTACTATTCGGCCTGGCATTGGTTTATAGCTTTAGTAACCTGTTTGTAGAGGTATCAAACACCGATAGGGTTATTGTATTGATACTGGCGCTTATTGCAACTATTGTAAGCTACCGTTTCTACAAAGAGGTAAAACAAGCTCCGGAAGATTACCTGCCCTATACCCGGATAATCCTAAAAGTGTTTATAGGGCTGCAGGGCGTGGCTTTTATACTCAATGTTTTTGGCAGGGTTACGCTATCAAAAATAATTGGGGTTACCGCCATATACAATCTGTGGCTGGCATTGGGTATGTATTACCTGGTGCAAATAATTATGCAAAGCCTATTCCTGCAACTGGAGGCTAATAAAAACAGCACAGGTATAAGCTCGTTTATTGATTTTAAACTGCTGCAAAACAAGTTCAGGAGCATTCTAACCATATTGGCAAGTGTGTTATGGCTTATTATGCTTTTCCAGAACTTAAGCGTGGAGGATGCCGTATTTGATGGTTTAGGGAAATTCCTGACGGATAGCCGCAGCCTTGGCGGCACCAAAACCAGTTTTACATTTCAAAGCATCATCATTTTCATCGCAGTGATTTGGCTATCATCGGTAGCGGCAAGGATAATCAGCTACCTGTATGAGGTGGCCGGCAAACACGCCAATGATATTGATGTACTGAAAAAGAAAAACCGCACATCTACCCTGCTTATTAAATTAGGGGTTTTTGCTGTAGGTTTTTTGCTGGCCATTGCTGCTTCAGGTTTCCCGCTCGATAAGATCACTATTATTATCAGTGCCTTTGGTATAGGTATTGGTTTTGGCTTGCAGAACATCGTAAACAACCTGGTATCGGGTTTAATACTGGCTTTTGAGAAACCCATACAGATAGGCGATATTATTGAGGTGGATAACCGCTCGGGCACTATCATGGAAATAGGCATCCGATCGAGCAAAATTGCCACGAGCGATGGCGCCGAGGTCATCATCCCCAACGGCGACCTGATATCGCACCACGTGATCAACTGGACACTGAGCAACAACAACCGCCGTATTGAACTGATCATCGGCGTAGCATATGGGTCGGATATTGACAGGGTGAAAACCATACTCACCAACCTGCTATCCAACCGCGATGAAATAATGGATAACCCGGCCCCGCTGGTATTTGTGCATAATTTGAATGAGAACTCGGTCGATTTCAGGCTGCTATTCTGGGCCGCCGATATCGGCACGTGGTTGTCGTTAAAGAGCAATGTACTCACAGATGTTTACGCCACATTTGATAAGGAAGGCATCGAGATCCCATTCCCGCAGCGCGACCTGCACTTAAGGCTAACCAGCGAGCAACAGGAACTTTTTAAAAAGAAGAAGAAAAAAGCGCCGGCAGAAGAAACAGAAACACCGCTTACGGATACCACCGATACCGATTTGCCAGATGCAGGTTCAGGGCCAATAGCGCCTGATCAGTAATACCGGCAGCAAACCAATCCCTCTTGCCGGTGTCCTCACCGGCAAGCCGCCATGTATTCACGCCTTTCAGTAGTAAACCGACTTAAAGATTGTTGGTGAGGACACCTACAATGGAAGAAAGGATTAATGCAGATCCTTCTTCTCCAGATCGGTAAACTTTGTCTTCTTATCAACAAAGAAATCCCACACAATGCTGCGCGAATAGGTACCTGTTAATGGTAGTATGGGCTTAATACCTGTTGCGTTTTTATTTTTGAATTTCGGCTTAAATAACCGCCTGACGAAGTTTTGATGCGCGCGGCTGATTGCCCAGGCATCCTTGCGCTTACCTTCCATCAAAAAGCGCAGCAATGCCAGCAGGTCCATCCAAAAACGAAGGCCTATTACCCAAACCGCACGCCAAAACGGCAAGTTATTTTTTAGCAGCAACAGGTTATTACGGAAATTAAGGTAAGTTTTGAAAGGGTTTTCGGCGTTAAGCGTGCCCCCGCCAACGTGGTACACTACCGATTGCGGGCAATACATCACTTTGTAGCCCATATTTTTTAAGCGCCAGCACAGGTCAATCTCTTCCATGTGGGCAAAAAAGGTTTCGTCAAACCCACCCGCTAAGTCCCAAAGTTTCTTTTTGATGAACATAGCTGCACCCGACGCCCAGAACACCTCGCCCGCTTGCTCGTATTGCCCCTTATCCTCCTCTATGTCGTAAAATATCCGGCCACGGCAAAAAGGGTAGCCAAATTTATCAATAAAGCCACCAGCGGCCCCTGCATGCTCAAAATGGGTTTGGTTATGATAGGCTTTTATTTTTGGCGCGGCAGCAGCTATCAGCTCATCACTTTCCATGAGTGCTATAACCGGTTCAATCCAGTTGGGTTGTACTTCCACGTCTGAATTAAGCAGGATGTAGTAATCGGCTTCTACCTGTGCCAGCACGCGGTTGTAACCACCGGTAAAGCCATAATTATCATTATTTTCAATGATTCTTACAGATGGGTAGTTCTCCCGCAAAAAAGCAACCGAACCATCTGTCGAGGCGTTATCGCCTACCACAATATCCAAATCGGGCCAGGTAGAGGCCAGTACGTATGGCAAAAAATCGCGGAGGTATTTAACGCCGTTCCAGTTTAATATTACAACAGCTACCTTGGGTGTGTTCATCATTTGTTAAAATCCTCGGGCTTATACTTCCACCTGCGGTGGCTCCAAAGCCAGTATTGCGGGTTTTCCTGTATCATGTTTTCGAGGTAATGCACATGCGCCTCGGTTATCTCGTGCCCCGTAGTTTCTTTTGGCCGTTCAATCAGCGGTACTAAGGTATAAGTATAGTACCCGCGTTTAACCCGGTCTATACGGTAAAATATCACTGCGGCATCAATCAGTTTAGCCAGTTTTTCAATACCCAAAAAAACCGCGGTGGGCTGGTTTAAAAAACTGGTAAAATAGTTTATCTCATGATAGTTCGGTGTTTGGTCGCTTACCAGTACACTAAACGTCAGGTCGTTTTTAAACGCTATCATGGTGCGTAATGTTTGTTTCATGGCCACCAGTATAGCGCCGAAACGCGCCCTTACCCGGTTAAACATATCGTTAAAAACCTCGTTGCTTTGTGGTTTGTAAACAATAATTCGCTTTTCGGTAGTAAGTAACCCAAATGCCAGCGCAGCCATCTCCCAGTTACAATAATGCCCGGCGGCGGCAATAATACTGCGGCCTTGTTTAAAATAATGGTCAACCAGTTCGGGGTTGGTGGGTTTCATACGCTTGCGCAGCGATTTTTCACTCACCGTTATCATCTTAATAGTTTCCACCATCAGGTCGGCCATGTAGCGGTAATAACGGCGCTCAATCTGCCTGCGTTCGGCCTCGCCCCTTTCCGGGAACGAGTTCTTCAGGTTTGTGCTAACCACCTCACGCCGGTAGCGGATAATGTAGTACAAAAACAGGAAGATAACATCGGCTACGCCGTATAAAAACCAAAACGGCAATAGCGATATCAGGTATAAAAAAAATATACCCGTATTTAAAGCCGCTTTTCTTAACATTTTTCCCAATTTTGCCACAAACATAAAAAATATATATGATTGAGAACGGAGCTGTTTTACCTATGTTTTACCTGCCACCGGTAGATTATTTTACAAAGCTTATTGCTTTTAAGCCGGATGTGGTGTTTGAACAGGTGGAACATTTTCCAAAACAAACCTATCGTAACCGGGCAAACATCTACTCGCCCGATGGTGTGCAAACGCTTACCGTGCCCATTGTAAAGGGTTCAAAAAACCATACCAAAACAAAAGACGTTAGGATAAGCTATGATTTTAGATGGCAGCGCGCGCACTGGATGGGTTTACAAACCTGCTACCGCCGCTCGGCTTATTTTGAATATTACGAGGATGATTTTGCACCGTTCTATGAAAAGCAACCTACCTTTCTGCTTGATTATAACACGCAATTACTGGAGTTGTTGTTCCGCCTGTTAAAATTTAAGCAGGAGATAGCTTTTACCGATACCTACGAGGCCGCCTACCCCGGCCTAACCGACCTGCGTAACGCCTTTAGCGCTAAAAATACGCCCGATGCACAACAAAAGCCTTACTTTCAGGTTTTTGAAGAACGTGAAGGGTTTTTAACCAACCTGAGCATCGTAGATCTGTTATTTAACCAGGGGCCACAGGCCGTAAATTATTTGTAATGGCAACTTATAAGCGTGTAAAGTATAAAAAACACAAACACCATTTAAATGTGGGTGCACGCCCCGGCTCTATCATTATTCCGGATGATGCCCTGCCGCCGCAAATAACCATCTTTTCGTTCAACGAAACCGACCTGCAAACCAGCAAGGGTAGTGACATGAAAACCATTACCCAGCAAATTGCCAAATGCACCGACCACACCCACTGGATAAAGATAAACGGACTCGGCGACGCCCAACTGATAGAAGACATCGGTACTTTTATGGGTATAAACCAACTGGTTTTAGAGGATGTGGTGAACACCCACCAGCGCCCCAAGTTTGATGAGTACGAGGGTTATGTGTTTGGCACCAGCCGCATTTTATATTTTAACAAAGAAAACGAACTTGTAAACTGCCAGTTTAGCGGCATTGTAAAAGACAACATCATTATTAGCTTTGAGGAAAGCCATTTTGATTATTTTGAAATGGTTATTGCACGTTTAAAGGCTGGCAAGGGAACTATACGTACCGGCGGGCCTGGTTACATATTTTATTCCCTTACAGATACCATACTGGATAACTACTTTGTGCTGCTATCGCAACTGGGCGATATGATAGACCAGACCGAGGATAAGCTTTACCAAAGCCCCGATAAAAGCATCATGTTTGATGCGCAGCAACTGAAGCGTACGCTTATCACCATCCGCCGTGCCTGCTGGCCCGAGCGCGATAAGATAAATGACATGATCCGCAGCGATAGCCCCGAAATAACAAAAGATACCAAGCTGTTTTTGCGCGATGCCTACGACCATTGCATCCAGGCGATGGATATGGTAGAAAGCTACAAGGAGGTTACCAGCAGCATTATTGACCTGTACCTGAGCATGGTGAGCAACCGCATGAACGAGATTATGAAGGTGCTGACCATCATCTCCGTAATATTTATCCCCTTAACCTTTATAGCCGGTATTTACGGCATGAATTTTAGCAGGGAGGATATACACGGGCACGTTATACCTGATAATATGCCCGAGCTTTATGCACGGCATGGTTACGTGTACACCCTTATCGGGATGTTTTTGGTGGGGTTTTTACTTTTGTTTACCTTTTGGAAAAAGGGTTGGTTTAATAAGTTGTAAGTTCCTATGGAAACTATCAGATTTTAGGAAAAGACATTTACGAAAACCGCCTTGCCGGGGACACTTTCTTAAAAAGGCCGACCTGATGATCCCTGATTCTTCTCAGCTTCGCTTTACGTTTAATCCGGCAAAAAATACGTTAACGCAGCCTCCAAAAAAATGTAAAGCAGCGGTTGGCATATTTGAAAAACTGTATGGAATCAGCATAGCCCCGCATTTTCTCCACCGCCCTTGTTGGTATTGTTACAACTGCTATATAGTTAAAGTATAATATTATTCCTGTTAAACAGTATCCCCCCTTTTGTTGTTGATGTTACATGCCAAACCTAAAACATTTTGTATTGCTAAGCATTTGCCTGGTAATTTTCGCTTGCAAATCACCTCCGGCAAAGCAGGACTTGCTCCGCTCCATTCCCGACCCCAAAACTTTAAATGAAAGCTATGTAAGCAACCCGGATGGGTTATTTACCGAAGCTACAGTGGCCGAACTGAATGGCAAATTAGGCCCGCTGGACCAATCAGGAGTTGCACACATAGATGTAGTGTTTGTAAAAAGCATCGGCGAAAATGTACCAAAAGATATCGCTCATCAGCTCTTTAATAATTGGAAAATAGGCGATAAGCAAAAAAACAACGGGCTGCTGATACTGATGGTAAAAGACCAGAAACGTATGGAGTTTGAAACCGGATACGGGCTTGAAGGTGTGCTGCCGGACATAACTTGCTACAACATACAGCAGCAATACATGATACCTGCAGCCAAAGAAGGTGATTTTGACCTGGCCATACAAAACGGTGTTGACGCCATTATCAACGTTTTACATACCGACGGGAAAAACGCACCAGTTACAACTGCAACGCCGGATACTACCGCTGCCAACAGTTCACCGGCACCGGTAATTGCCCGGCCTGATGCTGTTCAAACAGAACAAAGCAGTACAGATACCACCGTTTCAGGGTCGGACATTGTGGCCCCCTATGCCGAAGCCGTGCCGCAAGATACCGTTGCTGCCCCCTCCCCGGATAATAAGCAACCCGGGCGTATCTGGAGTTTAATAAGCCTCATTATTTTAATTATATATTATACACTGGCCAAATTTGTTTCGGCCAGGTTGGTTGTTAATGGTAAAAAGCCTGTCGCAAACCCGGTTTTTTGGCTCCTGGTTATTGTACCTACTGCAGGTGTTATTTTGCTTAATCTGTACTTCCCTATTGCCTGGATAGAGCTGAGAGCGGTTATAGTGCTGTACATATTTTTAACAATATATGTACAGATCCATTATATGATCGTTAACCGCAGGCTTACAAGGGCGGCAAGCGGGTTAACCAATCATGAGCAATACTTGAAATGGCAGGATAATTACGCCCACATGGAGTGGGCATTATGGGTTTTTCCGTATCCATTTTTTAAATTTTACTGGAATGCGTACCAGGCCAGGCAAAAGGCATTGAGAGACGCGCCGGTTGCCTGCAGCAACTGCTCTAAAGTAATGGCGCGGCTGAATGAAGAGCAGGACGATTCTTATTTATCTAAAGGGCAAGTGGCCGAAGAGGTACTTGGTTCTGTTGATTATGATGTTTGGACCTGTAAGGCCTGTAATGAAAAAATGATACTGGATTACAGCAACCTGCAATCAAAGGCTACGGAATGCCCCGAATGCCACTTTAAAACACTGATGTATAAAAGCACCACTATAGTTAAACGGGCAACAACATCATACGAGGGGAACGGCTACACCCTATCTGTTTGTACATATTGCAATTTCAATCAAAAGGTACCATACACTATTCCAAAAATTTCTACATCCTCAAGCAGTTCATCATCCTCAGGCAGTTCATCCTCAAGTTCATCATCTTCAAGCAGCGGCGGCTCTTCGGGTGGTGGCGGTGCAGGCAGCAGCTGGTAAGGCTAACATTGCATAGTCAGCAATCTCTCGTCGCCCGCGCGACGGCGGAAACGGGGATAGGCTAAAAATAATATGCAGGGCTTCGTGCGATTTCCTCCCCCTAACCTTTATAGCCGGTATTTACGGCATGAATTTTAGCAGGGAGGATATCCATGGGCACGTTATACCTGATAATATGCCCGAGCTTTATGCACGGCATGGTTACGTGTACACCCTTATCGGGATGTTTCTGGTAGGGTTTTTACTTTTGTTTACCTTTTGGAAAAAGGGTTGGTTTAATAAGTTGTACGTTTCGCATTCTCCAACCCGTTATTGCGGGCAATAGCGTAGCAATCTCTTTAGACAGGTAACAATCATGCTTATTTCGGCATGGCTTGTGTTTAGTGTACCAGTATAATAATCTGTCCGCTCATTGCCGCGGAGGCTACTTCTTTTGTCTTGAAACAAAAGAAGCAAAAATTCAAGTCAGCAAAAAGGCTTCTTTGTCGCACCAGCCTTTACCCTGCAAATCGGTCAGAACCACGGGCTGGAATCTTTTGCCCCGCCCGCTTCCGCCCTCGCTTATGCAAAACTTCCTATGCCCCTGCCACGCACGAGCCACCATCGTTCTGCCCACTTTCGCCCGAAGCTATTTTGCCTGACGCGGAGCTGCCGAATAGGCTCCGTAGTTTTTCTACAAGGGGATATTATGCGTTAGGGATTGCAGTGGATACCGGCCCTGTGGATAAGGCCTGCGCAATATGAACGGAAAGCCCGGCCGCAGGAAACGCCCTGATATGGATTAACACCTTGCATAAACGAATACCCTAAAGAGATTGCTTTGTAGCCACGCTCCGCGCAATAACGCGTGGGGAACACCCGGTTACTCCTTCGTTAGTTCCCTTAATTCCAGTATCTTGTTATGCGTTTGGTCCATATTGATAATGCCGCGCCTTGGGCGGTCAAGATCAAGAATGAGGTAGATGGTGAGCGAGGTCATGAGGGCAAAGCTCAGTACAATAACCAGGTTAAAGCGTTTATCCTTAGCACCGTAACCGGTAACAAAGCTGCCGGCCAGGGTAAGTAAAAACAACATCCACAGAATAGATTCGGGTACGTGGGCGTTCCTTTCTGCATCGCGGGTGGTGGTAATATCCATCATATCGTTCAGCGCGGGGATCATTTGCTGCGAGCGCAACGTGTTGTCCTTATCCTGCGATAACAGCATTACGCGTTTCCAGATACGGGCAGATATGTTCCCGGCGTCCTGCAGGGTTTTATTTAAAGCGGTTTCATCTATCCCGGCATTATAGTAATTGATGCGCGCTTCTACATAAGCGGCAAAATCGGCCTTAAGCGCCCGGCGCGTGCTATCGGGGTAAAGATCGCACCGCAGTATGGCCGTACCAATATTGTTGGCTTCCTGCACAATTACCTGCCTGCGGCTATCGCTTTTACCTGCCGACATGCTAAACGTAAACGAAAGCAGCAAGGCCAGTAAACCCAGCAACGATCCCTCTACCGGCCCCAGGCCATCGCTGGCCCGGTCTGGGTCTTTCAGTTTTCTTAAATAATAACCCGCATAGTTAATGCTGATCATCAAAACAAACATAACACCGGCAATAACAATGGCCGGTACCTGGAAAAGAAAGTTGCTCATGATAGGTTGTTAAAACCTAAAATTAAACAAATTCTTGTTAAATCTCCCGACAGGAAAAACCGTTTGTCATCCTGAATGCGCGAAGGATCTATTCGCCGATAAACAGACCCATTATGTTATTTGGCGAATCGGCATTTCTCATGCTAAGTGTACCACTATCAATATCCGCCCGCTCTGACACAGGTGGCTCCACGCTTTTTGAACAATAGCGATGGGTTTTAAACCCATCGCTACCCAACCAACTCTGTCATTTCGAACGAGCGTAGCGAGGAGAAATCTTTTACAATTAATAAGTAGCAAACAATCTATTACTGATAGTATGGTGTAAAAGATTTCTCCTCACTCCCACACGCAAACCCTCCCGGTTCGTTCGAAATGACATGGCGGGTATGTGTAAGAGGCAAAAAAGAATAACGCAGCGGCCATCGTGCGATCCCTTCCCTTTGGAAAGTGCAGGAAAGCGTTTATACGCCATACTACCTACCCTTGAAGCGTAAAAGCGAACGCTCGTTGTACGGTAACGATACAAAACAGAGGCGGCCAGGTTATGTAAACCACTGAAATATAGTGCTCTATTTAACTGGCACCCTGGTTGGCATGTATTTAGCAAATATGCAAGATATAAACCCCATTGGTAGTGACCGTATAAAGAAACAACGATTCTGGTATTTACTGGAGCGGAATATGACGGGTACATGTAATAAAAGTGAGCTGGCTGAATTGGGTAAAATGGCGAATGCCAGCCGTGAAATATATGATACCATAGCCCTGGTTAACCGCTTATGGCAATTTGATACTGTTGATGAGATGGAGCAAGTGATAAGGCAGGAATTAGCGGACGGCCACGAAAAAAAATATCTTTGGGCGAAGTGACCAGGTTGGCATTCTCACCACCACGTTTTTGCAAGGAACGAAGCAATCTCAGAATGATGCTTAAACGCTTTGCATAAACCCACAAGCGGGACGCTTGCGGTAGCGGGGGGACACACATGGCATGCGTGTGCCAGCGGAGGGCTTATTTCATTTTATATTGATATATCTTTTTCTTTACTATCGCATCGTCCGGATCGGCGTCTGCATTCATTATCTTATAAATATACAAGCTATCTTTATCCCGCTCTAAGACCCATGCATCCGGTTTACCCTTTACCGATACCATATTTACCCGCCTATCAACTGCCTTATTACATTCACAACTCAACAAATTCTCAGACAGGATCTTATTAAGGCTGGGATGGCCGTTTTTTTTTAATGCGTTATTAATTATATGAATATTTTCTGCTTGGTAATTATAGTTATCGAGTTTATTGCTTGTGCCAATCTTAACATATTTTGTCTTAACATTATGCGCATACAGATAAAGAGAATCCTTATTAAGAAGTATGGCACCTAACTTTTTCGGCTCTTTTTCGCCGGTTAAAATGTTATATCTGTTATCATTCAATCTGCTTAATTTATAAAAAAACGGCTCCAGTTGAGGATGCCCGTACAATGTTATTCTTTCCGTATTTGAGGTGAGGGATGTATCCAGGTTAATGGAAATATATTTGTTAACGGTCTTCTCACAATCACACGGAAGTTTTTTACTCAAACAGTCCATGTATTCTACACTAAGCCAACTGGTAACGGTTTGGTTTGGCTTTAGCGGCATTGAAAAACTCATGAAAAATAAAATTTCATAAGTTAAAAAGGCAGTTAGAAATTTCATTTATAATTAGGTTTGATGATATAAACCTAATTATAATTCTGGTTATTCTTTGTGCTCATTTTTATTCTTGCGCTCGTTTTTAACGAGTGCTTAATATGGTTGGGCATTTGTAATGCATCAGCGCAAGTAATTGCAAGAATTTATCGGTGAATTGTACGGTGGCGATTAGATGCTTCACGATGTTCAGCATGACAAACCGCCTATCCCTTTACTAACACACCCCTAACCCCTCTCAAAGAGGGGAACTTATTTTCTAAATCTAAAATCGCACATCTAAAATCTAAAATTCCCACTACCCCAACCATCTGCCCAAAGTCCCCAACGCCACGCCGACTTCATTACTTATTTCCGCCCTTGTTGGTGTTGTCACCAACAAGCCGCTATGCATGCAGAATATTCCTATATTCGGATAGCATAACCGACAATGGCCATTATCAATTTCGACTACCATCCTCAATTTTTCACCGCAACTATACTGCAATGGAAACCGATCAACTGTTTATCTTCTGGAAGAAAAGCTGTTCAATAAACTGTAAGCATTTCGACTTTTACATGATATTTAATTACATTTGTTCAAAAGCATGGATATGAACAGAAAGAGTTGTCTTCCTCCTCCCAGACCTTAGTAAACTAACCAACTCGTAGGCTATGGCTTTACCGATCTGTTGATCGGTATTCTTCACTATAGTCACCATTTTAGTTATTTATTAATTTCATCCCACCTGTTCTTATATGAACAGGCAGACAATTCTTTTATGAAAAAATCATATCTGGTATTACACTTTGCTGTAATACTTGCCGGCTTTACCGGTATATTCGGTAAGCTAATATCCCTTAACGAAGGGCTCCTGGTTTGGTATAGGCTGCTTTTCTCCTCTATTATTCTATTACTTATTTTGAAACTGTTTAAAGTCTCTACCAGGATCTCATCCGGGGAAAAGTTTAACATCGCAAAAATCGGGCTGTTCATCACCATACATTGGGTTTTCTTCTATGCCAGTATCAAGTACTCAAACATCTCCGTAGGTGTTGTTTGCTATTGCCTGACCAGCTTTTTCACTGCTATCTTCGATCCCCTGATAAACAGGCGTAAGTTTAAACGATCAGAATTGCTCCTAAGCCTTATTACACTCGTTGGCATAGCGTTAATTTTTCATTTCGATTCATCCTACCAATTGGGTATAGGCTTAGGGGTGGTATCATCTGCCTTCGCTGCACTTTACACAATATACAATGAACAGCTAGTTCAAAAGTATGACAGCAGATTAATCAATTTTTATCAAATGACGGGCGGGACGATCGGACTCGGGATTTTACTCCCGGCATATCTGCATTTTTTCCCTGTTGAATCGATAATTCCAGGTCTGAAAGATACCGGCTACCTTCTACTGTTAGCCTCTTTTTGTACAGTGGGGCTTTATGTGCTTTTTGCAGAATCATTGAAACGCATACCGGCTTTTACGGTAAACCTGAGCTTTAATTTCGAACCGTTATATGCAATCATACTGGCGTTTTTATTTTTCAATGAAAGTAAAGAGCTTAACATATCCTTTTACATTGGTTTATTATTCGTAGTAACTTCAGTTATACTACAAACCGTATTTTCGTTAAAAAAATATAACAAGTAAGTTAATCTTCACCTTGCGCCGATCTATAATTGGCGCAAGGGTTTGTTTACCGCCTTATTACCCCACTAACCCCTCTCAAAGAGGGGAACTTTATTTATCTACCCCAACCACCTGCCCAAAGTCCCCAATGCCACGCCGACTTCATTACTTATTTCCCTGTAGGTAAGCCCCTGCCCTTTCAATAATAATGCTTTGGCTTTTTGCTGTGCCCGGGTTTCGCGTACTTCTTTTTTCAGGTGTTGGCGCTCCTGCGCGTACCCGTCGAAAAGAAAGTGGAGGTCACTCAGTTCCCTGTGGATGCGGCAAAGACATACGTTATGTTCATCGTACAGTGTTTTACCACTGCGGTGTTTTACCTGTTTCAGGTACAGGGTATTGGCAAGGGTATGGCTTTTGCCAATGGCGCAGGCGCTGTCGCAAAAGTTCATGATCATCTTGCTGCCTTGCAAATCGTTCACGGTAATGGGTTTGGCGGCATTACGCTTTGGGGTATGTGCCAGCACCAGTACGCTTAATTTATATTTTGCTTTAATGGCCTTTAGCTTTTTCATCAGCGGCAGGGCCTCGCCCGCGCGTTCGGTACCGCTGGCCATATAAGTAAGGTTATCGATGATCAGCACCTGCGCCCTGGTTTTGATGATGGCGGCGGTAATGGCGCTCTCCAGGTAGTCGCCATAGTTTTCATACAGGGCGGGGTTCTCGGCCTCGGGGTTAAACTCAGCGCGGTAAAAGGTTTGCCCGAACGGGAAACTCCCCCATTGCCTATCGAAATACCGGCTCTCGAATTGTTTGCTGCCCATTTCAAAATCGATATACAACACCCGGGTTTGCGCATCCATCTGGTTGTTTAAATTACCAGTACAAACGCCCTGCGCCAGGTTATTGCCCAATTGCACCGCCAGTATGGATTTGCCCAGGTTGGTATCGGCAAACAGGATGCACAGCTCGCCCTCCAGCCAAAAATCGCCAAACAGCTTACGGGGCATGGGTTTGCCATACTCCTGCTTCATCCAGTCGCCGGCGGTTTTAACCAGCAGCAGGTCGGTTTTTTGCGGGTCGAGGTAGATGGATTCATCCAGCCCATGCTTTCTTAACCGGTCGCCGTTTTTACGCACCTGTGTACGGATGGCCTCGATGACGGGCGGGCGATTAAAGCCCACCTCAGCTCCAGTCAAAAATTCTTCAATCATAAAGGTTTAATTTCTGTAAATATACAGAAAAATCTTTACAAAACAAAGAAACATGATTGAATTTAATCGAAATATGTCTCGTCCTAAAAAAAGTTTACAGGTTTTAAGATAGTCCTGTTATGTATTTA
>JAZJYI010000016.1:0-46829 GCA_040390445.1 Bacteroidota bacterium | reverse complement strand
ATGTTCTTCTTCATTTAGTTTACTTTTATGTAAACTCAGTTCAGGACAAGACAATATGCTGTTCCATTTGAGACAAAACGGAACAAGCTGAAAATATTAATCAACTGTAAATTAGTTAGTTAATTAAATATAGTCAGATGCTTTTATGGCCATTCTACACACTGCAAAAGCCGTACTGAGGGCGAAAAAAGTCGAAAAAAAGTCAGTTTTTTGCTGTTATTTCCGCATGAATTTTTTGTTCCATTTTCCAAAAAGCGGAACAAAACATCAAAAAACATAAGTAGCTGTAAAAAAGCAGATTAAACAGAATTTGATGAAGTAAAACTTTAGATAGAGCGGAAAAAATAAAATATTAATATGTTAATTATCAATATGTTCCACTTGTTCCGTTTGTTCCATTTCTGAATGGAACAGAACATATAATGTATATACAGATTCGGAGATATGCCGATGTGCAAATTATCTTCACATCCGCACATTTGCATATCTGCACATTTAAAGCCTACCGCCTGCCGTACTTTTGTTTGATCTGCCTCAGGATCTGGTCTATCCCATTGCTTTTTATTTCGAACACAGTGCTCAGCATCATACCCATTTTACCGGGCGGGAAGCCTTTATTGTGCATCCATTCCAGGTAACTGATGGGCATATCGCACAGCAGCGTATCTTTATACTTACCAAAAGGCATGCGGGTATTTACAATATCAATCAGTATCTGCGGGTCGGGTACAATGTTTTCCACAGGGTAAATGTAGGATAATATTGCTAAAGGCTCTATAGTATCAGGCTACTTTTAGCTGTGGGGCAATAACGGGTTTTAGAAAATCGGTTACATCAATCTCAAATATCTCGCAGATCTCGATGAGTTTCATCAGCGTTACCTTGGTTTGCCCTAATTCTACTTTGCAGTAGGCGTTTTGGGTTTGGTTTAATTTAAAGGCCATATACTCCTGCGAGTATTTTAGTTGTGTGCGTTTCTGGCGAATGGCCATAGCGAGCGATTTCCCTATCTGTAACATGGTACCCTTGGTTTTTGTGAGGTGTTTATTTAATAAACAAACGAGGAAAAATTTACGGCGGTTTTGTTAGGGCACTGTTAAACTTAAAGCTAAGGGTTGTACTCCCTGTAGTGGTTAGCATAAACATGTCAGTACATACTCATAATTAACACCTGTGGGTATTCTGTAAAACACAAACCCTGTCGTCTTGTTAAAATATAAACACTAATATTATGGAACAACAATTTGAAGCGGTACTTACCGGCACGGATACACCCGTAACAGGTATAGTTACACAAACAGGTAACGGGGTTTACGAATTTAAAGCGATAGATGAAAGCATGGAGCTGACTATTGCCCGTGATAGCCACGGTAACTGGGAACGTATTGCGGGTTCAGAACCGTATTTATCGGGCTGGGTGGGTGAACTGGCCGAACAGATACAAACTTCGATATAATTATACACAGCATGGAAAAACGTGAATTAGGAAAATCGGGCATACAGGTAGTACCATTTTGCTTTGGCGGTAATGTTTTTGGCTGGACGGCCGACGAGAAAACTTCTTTTACCCTTTTGGATGCCTTTGTCGACTCGGGTTTTGATTTTGTGGATACTGCCGACGTTTATTCGAAATGGGTACCCGGCAATACCGGTGGCGATTCTGAAAAGATAATAGGCAACTGGCTTAAAAACGGTAGCAAGCGCGATAAGATTATCCTGGCAACAAAGGTTGGCAAACCGATGAGCGATGATAAAAAGGGCCTGTCTAAAGCCTATATCACCAAAGCGGTTGAGGATTCATTAAAACGCCTGCAAACTGATTATATCGACCTGTATCAATCGCACGAGGATGATACCAATACCCCCCTGACTGAAACCCTCGAAACTTTTGACGGGCTAATAAAACAAGGGAAGGTACGAGCCATTGGCGCATCAAATTACGGTGCCGACAGGTTTAAAGAAGCCTTACAGGTAAGCAAGGATACTGGCTTTGCCCGTTATGAAACCCTACAGCCCGAGTATAACCTGTATGACCGGGAAGATTATGAACACAAATATGAATCATTATGCCACGAGAACAACATTGGTGTAATTACTTATTTTTCGTTAGCAAGCGGCTTCCTTACCGGTAAATACCGTTCTGAAGCAGACCTGGGTAAAAGCAAACGCGGCGGCGGTATAAAAAAATACCTTAACGGCCGCGGGTACAAAATTTTAGCCGCCTTAGATAAAGTAGCTGAAGAGTATAATACCACCCAGGCAAGCGTTGCACTGGCCTGGGTTATGGCAAGGCCAGGTATAACCGCCCCTATTGCCAGCGCCACCAGCACACAGCAACTTAATGACCTGGCAAAGGCCACCCAGTTAACACTTAGCGGCGAGGCCATTGAACTGCTTACTACAGCAAGCAGTTACTGATATTAAATCTACAAAAGTAAAAAGCCATCCCGATTACCGGGATGGCTTTTATTATATATGTTGAGGAGATAATTTTAGAGCCTCGCAGGGCGGTGTGAATCGCCCCGGCCAATTTGGTTTTGAGCAAACTGTGTGTTTCCACCTCTTTGGTTGTCCCTGTCCCTGCCGCCACCATTATTGTCATTTCTGCTTGGTTGTGAAGGTTGGTTACCCCTGTCACGTCCGCCACCATTGTTGTCGTTACGATTCGGCTGTCCAAATCCACCATGGTTCCTGTCGCGTCCGTCCCGGTTATCATTATTACGGTTTGGTTGTGCCGGCTGGCCCCATCCACCCCGATTTTGGTTAAACCCACCTTGCGGCCTGTCGTTACGGTTGTTGTTCCTGTTCCAGTCGTTACGGTTATTATCAAACCTTCTGCCTGCGTAGTTATCACTCCTGCGGTTCCAATCTCTGTTAAAACCACCACCCCATCTGCCCCGGTATTCATCATGGTGCATATATGGTCTGCTACCCCTTATTTCAAACCTGCGGGCGGTTCGCCAATCGTAGTTACGATAAGCACCGGGCAGGTAAGCTGCCGAGATCCAACGGCCACCATCCTGGTAATAATAGCAATGGCGCGGCACACTGTAGTAGGCCTCAACTTCGGGCAGGTAATAGTAATCATCACTGTTATCAAATTCATCGGTATCATATACCTCTACCGGTTGTGGCGGCGGTGCGGGTACATATACCCTGCGTGCCGGAATATTAAAACCTATATGTACTGATATTTGCGCCTGGGCACTGTTGTAAATCAAACTACCGAATAATATTGCTGAGAGTATAACTGACTTTTTCATATCCTTAAAATTTATACATCTATGACGATAGCTGCACAGGATAGTTTAACAGCATACATAATAATATCGGTTAAAACACTCCCGTAACCATATTTCTACAAAACACATTTCGGTATTTACTGTATATTAAGTTAAATTTGGTTATCCAATATAAAACAGAGGTTTAAGCTATTAAGCCTACATCATCACCGTAAAAAACTCACAAACAATGAAAAACAGATCGTTCAACTTTGTATTGGCCGCAACGGCGCTTGCCGGGTCGATGTTATTTAATGCCTGTAAGAGCAATGAAAGCAAAACCAGCGCCGATAGTACCAAATCTGCCTCCGACACCACAAAGGCATCTGCCGGCATAACCTTACCAACAGGTTTTAGCGCCGACGTTATTGCCGAAAACCTGGGCGGTACACGCCACATAGCAATTTCACCGCAGGGCGATATTTTTGTTAAGCTGAATAAGGCAAAAGATGGTAAAGGTATCGTGGTTTTGCATGAGAATAATGGCAAAGCCGATATTAAAACCAGCTTTGGCGATTTTGGCGGAACAGGTATCTACCTAAAAAACGGGTATTTGTATGCTTCATCAGATGAGGATGTTTACCGTTATAAACTAAACGATAAAAACGAAGTAATTGACGGCACAAAGCCCGAAACGGTTATTAAAGGCCTGATAAGCCGTAACGAGCACGAGGCAAAAGCTATTGTTTTGGATGATGCCGGTAACTTGTATGTAAATATCGGCGCGTACTCAAACTCATGCCAAATAAAAGACCGCGAAAAGGGTTCATTAGGCCAACCGGGATGCCCTATCCTTGATTCGGCCGGTGGTATCTGGCAATTTAAGGCCGATAAGCTGAACCAAACTTATAAAGATGGCGTGCGCTATGCCACAGGCCTGCGTAACGTTGTGGGTATGGATTGGAACAAACAGAACAATCAGCTTTTTGTAATGCAGCACGGCCGCGATGCCCTGCATGACATATTCCCGGATATGTTTGACACTAAACAATCTGCTAATTTACCTGCCGAATGTATGTATGCCATAAAAAAAGGCGATAATGCCGGCTGGCCTTATATTTATTATGACCAGGACCAAAGCAAAAAGATACTGGCGCCCGAATATGGAGGCGATGGTAAAAAAGATGGCGACCCAACCAATAAATATATCAACCCGGCAGCTGCATATCCGGCCCACCTTGCCCCTAACGGTTTGCTATTCTATACCGGCAACCAATTCCCTGAGAAGTACAAGAATGGCGCTTTTATAGCTTTCCACGGGTCATGGAACCGCGCTCCTGAGCCACAGGCTGGTTATTACGTAGTTTTTCAACCATTTAAAAATGGCAAGCCTGATGGTAAATGGGAAGTATTTGCTGATGGTTTTTCGGGTTCGGCAGCGAATACAGCAAAAGGCAGTGCCGAACACCGCCCATGTGGTTTAGCACAAGGGCCTGATGGTTCTATTTATGTAACTGATGATTCTAAAGGAACCATATATAAGATCAGCTACAAAAAGTAACATATCTTTATCCAACAAAAAAGGCCTCGATATGAGGCCTTTTTTGTTATCCTGTAAACTCGTTGTCATGCTGAACAGAGTGAAGCATCTATTAGCCACCATGCAAATCGGCATGCAAAGTTCACGAATAGATCCTTCGCTATCGCTCAGGATGACAAGTTGTGTTAGGCATGTCGTATAATCCTGGTTACGCTGCTATGGCCTGGTTGCCTTTACCTTTTTCAATCAGGTAATTATTCATCAGCTCGTTTTCGGAAATTATAACGCTGAAATCTTCAAAGCGTACGCCATCTTCAAAAGCGTAAAGCGTGTAACCGCGCTTGGTGCCATCGTACTGGCCAAGTTCATAAACTTCGTCGTAACTTTTGGCTTTTATTTTTGCGCCGCTCACCAACTGGTAGGCGTCGAATATGTTTTCAAATGTTGTGTTCTTCATAGTACAAATGGTAATACAATTTCTTTGCCATTATTTATCCAAACCAACTATAAAGCTCATTTTGTTGTAAACTGTCTTTTTCTTTACCTGCTATGTCCTTTAAAACAGCCCCCTCGCCCATTTGTATAATGCGCGAGCCGTAGTTACCGGCGTCCTTTAAATTGTGTGTCACCATAATACCGGTTAGTTTATACTCCTTTATCAGGCCATCTGCAATGCGCAGAACATTTTCGGCCGAACGTGGGTCGAGCGCGGCGGTGGGCTCGTCAAGCAATAGTATCTTACAGGTATCCATCACACTCATCAATAAAGTAAGCGCCTGGCGCTGCCCGCCTGATAGCGTACCTATGGGCTGTTCTACCTTATCCTCCAGCCCCATACCCAAAGTGGCAATTTTATCGCGCACCTGCGCTTTAAACTGTTCAGTTTTACCTATAAATAAGCCTTTGTTTTTTGTGCGAAGAGCCGCTAAACGGAAATTATCAATAATGCTCAGATCTGCGGCCGTGCCTGATAACGGGTTTTGAAAAATGCGGGCTATCCATTTGCTGCGCTGATATTCGGGCAAACGGGTAACGTTATTTCCGTCAATAGTGATGGCACCGCTATCCGGCAGAATATTACCGGCAACCAGATTAAGCAATGTGGTTTTACCTGACCCGTTAGAGCCAACTATCACCACAAATTCGCCCGCATTTATTTGCAGGTTAACTTTGTTAATGGCTATAACCTCGTTAGGCTTACCCGTATTAAATGTTTTATGGATGTTATTAAGCTCTATCATGCCTGCCTCCCCGTTAAACGCGGCAAGCCCACTATCAATAACACAAACACAGCAGTAACCAATTTAAGCAGGTTGGCATCTACCCCAATATTCAAGGTAAGCGCCAGTACAAACTGGAAGATAACGGCACCAGCCATCACCAAAACCAGGCTCAGCCATACCGATGTAATTCGCAGCCAGTTAATAATGGTTTCGGCTATAATAACAGATCCCAGCCCTACAATCACAATTCCTATCCCCATACTAATGTCTGCAAAGCCTTGTAATTGTACTATCAGGTAACCGCTTAAAGCCGTTAAGGCGTTGGCTATAGCTAACCCCGTTATTTTCATGCGGTCGGTGTTTACACCAAGTGCCCGTATCATGGGTTCGCTATTACCAGTAGCACGCATGGCAATACCAAAATCTGTTTTGAGCAGATAACCTATTAACAGGGTTAATATCAGTACAAACCCCATTAATATGATCAGTGAGTTTTGATTCACATCTGTAATTAAATTCACTACCGAAAATAAGGTAGGCAAGTTTAAAAGCGGCAAATTAGAGCGGCCGAGAATAGTGAGGTTAACTGAGTATAGCGCAGTCATCACCAAAATACCGGCAAGCAGGGCATTTATTTTTAGTTTAGTGTGGATAATACCAGTAAGTGCCCCCGCCAAAGCTCCTGCCAAAAGCACAGCAGGCAAAATGATATAGCCCGGCTGGTTGTGCGTAAGCATCGTCCCCGTTACCACTCCGCCAAGCGTATAGCTGCCATCGGTGGTGATATCGGGGATATTAAAGATCTTCATGGAGATATAAATACCGAATGCTATCCCTGCGAAACACAATCCCTGCAATAAAGCGGTTAAGTAAAAATCCATTATTTTACAGCTTCAAACCCGGTGGGGATGGTAATATTATATTTTTTAGCAACCGAGGGGTTGTACACCCGTTTCCTGATCTTCACCATTTCCAGTTTAATGCCATCGGTTTTATGTGTTTTTAAGTATTGCACTGCTTGAAGACCCGATTGATACCCCCATTGATAAATATCGGCACCAAAGGCCGCCACGGCACCACGCTGTACTAAACCGGCCTCGCTGGTAAAAATGGGCACTTTATGCTGGTCGCAACTTTTTTGGATGGTTTCAAAAGCGGCAAACACAGTGTTATCGGGGTTTGCAAAAAAGGCATCAATACCTTTATTTAATAAAGCCTGCGTTACCAGTTGTGCATCGGCCGATGAATTTAACGGCAGTGCTATAATCTTTACGTTCAGTTTAGCTGCCAGCCCTTGTATCCGTTGCAGGGCATCGGCAGATTGAGGCTCAGATTGGTTATAGATCATCCCAACAATTAACTGCGCGCCTTTTGGCTTTAACAGTTTGGTAATAATGGCAAATGAGGTATCGATATAATTTAGCTCTTCCATAGTACCGTAAAGGTTTGCAGGGGCTTTACCCGCAGCATCGGTAACCTTCATCCTGTCGGGTGTTGGCGATACCATCTGAAAGATAGGGATGGTTTTGGTTTTTTGTATAGCGGCTACTGTAGCCAGGGTTGTTGAGGTAGCCAGCAGATCAACCTTGTCAGACACAAACTGGTTAACCATTTGTGTTAGTGTTGGGATGCTTCCCTGGGCATTATTGTATTTAATAACTACTGTTTTTTGCTCTTCGCTAAAACCATTCTTTTTTAACGCATCAATAAAGCCATTTTTAGCCTGCGATATGGTGGCATCTTCAAAGGCATCAATAAAGCCTACAACAGGTACATTATTTTTGGTGGATGACGAGCACGATGCAATAACGATAACAGTTATCAATAGCGATAAAATGCGTAGAAACTTCATCCTACTAAGGTAAATAATCAGCCCAAAAAGAAAAACATTAAAATGCAACGTTTTAACAGGCAAAGGCGTCTTTCAAACGCTGTATGATTATATTTACAGCTTTAATAACCCTATATGAAACTTAAATTTATACTATCTGCAGCAGTACTTTTAACTACAAACGGTTTATTCGCTCAAACTACACCACCTGCCAATCCATTTGAAGTATACGGCAACCAGCAAAGCCAGCTGATCCAAAAAGCTTATGAAGCACGCGATGGCGAAACCGGTATGAAATTAATGAATGAATTTACAGTAAAATACAATGAGCTAACACCCGCTGATAAGCGTATATATAAGGGTTTTGTTACCAATAACTATTACAATTTAAGCTGTCTTTATTCTCTTATAAATAATAAACCGAAGGCGTTTGAATACCTGGACAGCGCTGTTAATAATGGCTATATAAACTACAGCCATTTAATGGAGGATACCGACTTTGCCAACATTAAAAACGAACCAAAATTCAAACAGGTAGCACAATCCCTGCGCGGGGTGGCCGATTATAAATACATCCTGCAAAAGGCAGAAAAATTCAACCCTAATGACAAGCGCGTTGTCCCTGCTTTCAGCTATCAGCCGGCAACAGACCCTAACCTGGTAGCTATCCGTAAAAATTTTAAGCTGGATGAAATTGCAGGCAACGGAAACGATGCCTCTAAAGCCATCAACATATTGAAATGGGTACACAATACCGTACAGCACGATGGGCAGCACGAAAGCGGCATCCAACTGATCAATGCAAACGAGATTATCAGCAAGGCCACGTCTAAAAAAATAGGCGTATCGTGTGGTGAACTGGCTACAACCTTAAACGAATGTTACCTGGCTATGGGCTGGAAATCGCGCAAGGTGTATTGCTTCCCCAAGGATAGCTTGAATGTTGATTATGATTCGCATGTGATCAATGTGGTTTACCTTCCCAGCCTAAGCAAGTGGGTTTGGATGGACCCCACAAACAATGCCTACGTAATGGACGAAAATAAAAACCTGCTGGGCATTGCCGAAGTTAGAGAACGCATCATCAAAAACCAGCCTTTATTTGTAAACGATGATGCCAACTGGAACAATCGTGAAAAAATAACCAAGGAGTTTTATCTGGATAATTACATGGCAAAAAACCTGTACCGGGTTTACAGTCCGCAGCGTAATGAGTACAACTACGAAACACGCGATAAGGATAAAACCATCACTTACATTAGCCTTTTACCGTTAGAATATTTTAAGCAGAGCCCTGATAAAAGCGAGGATAAGAATAAGGAAACCAACTTTACCATTGAGCGTTACCGCACCAATAATGCCGATGCTTTCTGGAAGGTTTCGGCAGGCCAATAACTGTTAGTTATCAGATCATTTTTAAACAATCTGGCTATAATTGCGTTTATTGGTTAATTTAGCCCCCTACATGATATCTGTTATTTCTAAATTACCCCAAACCGGGACAAATATATTCACCACCATGTCGGCACTGGCTGCTGAACATGGTGCGATAAATTTATCGCAGGGTTTCCCGGATTATTCGAGCTCGCCCGAATTGATAGAGCTGGTGCATAAGGCAATGCAAAATGGGCATAACCAATACGCACCTATGGCCGGTATTATGGCCCTGCGCGAGCAAATTGCCATTAAAACCGAAAAACTTTACGGAGCCCAATATGACCCCGAAACGGAGATAACCGTTACTGCTGGCGGTACGCAGGCCATTTTTACAGCTATTAGTGCAGTTATCCACCCAAACGATGAGGTGATTATGTTTGAGCCAGCTTATGATTGTTATGCCCCCGCCATTAAGTTAATGGGGGGTGTGGTAAAATCGTTAGAGCTGGAGCCGCCCGATTACCGTATTGCCTGGGATATGGTAAAAAGGCTGGTGAGCAATAAAACAAAAATGATCATCCTTAATTCGCCGCATAACCCTACTGCTACTATTTTAAGCCGCGAGGATATTGACGAGTTAAGCGCACTGGTTAAAAACCAGGATATACTGATACTAAGCGATGAGGTTTACGAACACCTGGTTTTTGACGGGCAGGAGCATCACAGCATGGCCAGGTACCCCGAATTACAGCAGCGCAGCATGATTGTATCATCGTTTGGTAAAACCTTCCACGCTACGGGCTGGAAAATGGGCTACTGCCTTGCCCCCGCGCATTTGATGCAGGAGTTCAGAAAGATCCACCAGTTTTTGGTATTCAGTGTAAATACACCTTTACAATATGCCATTGCCGAATATTTAAAGGATGCAAACACTTACCTTGGCCTGCCGGCATTTTTCCAGGAAAAGCGCGATTATTTTCGTAACGGATTAGAACAAAGCCGTTTTAAGCTGCTACCATGCTCGGGCTCGTACTTTCAATCGGTTACCTATGATGCCATTACGGACGAGAAAGACACCGACTTTGCCATACGCTTAACAAAAGAAATTGGCGTGGCCGCCATACCGGTATCCGCGTTTTACCGCAAAGGTACCGACAGGCACGTTTTGCGATTTTGTTTCGCCAAAAGGCAAGAAACGCTGGATAAAGCCGTTGATAGATTGATAAAGGTTTAACCTTACAGCAAACATTTACGTATAATTTAATTGCCGCTATCTTAAAAAGCATCGTTATATGGATAATCTGAAAATTACGGTATATCAGGGATATTTATTTTGGGAAAACACAGATAAAAACCTGCAAAACATTTCGTTGCGGTTATCCAACATACGCGAAAAAACCAACCTCATCATTCTTCCCGAAATGTTCAATACAGGCTTCACTATGAATGCCGAAGCACTGGGCGAAAACATGGACGGCAAAACCATGCAATGGATGCAAAAAACTGCTCAAAAATACGAATGTGTGGTAACAGGCAGTATCATTATAAAAGAAGGTGGTAAGTTTTACAACCGCCTGCTTTGGGTACGCCCCGATGGCACACATGAGCATTATGACAAGCGCCACCTTTTTGCCCTGGGTAAAGAACACACTGTTTACACTCCCGGCACCAAAAAACTGATAGTGGAACTAAACGGCTGGAAAATTTGTCCGGCTATATGTTACGACCTGCGTTTCCCGGTGTGGCTGCGCAATGTTGATGAAGACTACGACCTGTTGATGATAGTAGCCAACTGGCCCGA
This sequence comes from Bacteroidota bacterium, assembly GCA_040390445.1. GTDB lineage: Bacteria > Bacteroidota > Bacteroidia > Sphingobacteriales > Sphingobacteriaceae > Mucilaginibacter. The sequence goes on along the minus strand of JAZJYI010000016.1, from coordinate 35,836 downwards.
GAAACGCGCCCTGCACTGGCGTACGCTTATCCCCGCCCGTGCGGTGGAGAACCAGGCTTATGTTATCGGTGTAAACCGTGTTGGCCATGATGGCAACGAGATCTATCACTCCGGCGACTCTACCTGCATCGACCCTAACGGCAACGTGGTTTACTACAAACGCGATGAAGAGGACGTTTACACCTTCTCTATCATCGGCGATGAAGTAAAAAAAGCCCGCCGTGCGCTGCCTTTCCTGAAAGATGCGGATAGGTTTACGATAGAGGATTAACGCCTTTCCCTCTCCACCACGTCATTGCGAGCGATAGCGTGGCAATCTTCAATAGAAAAGTCGGCGATAAGCATATCGAAGATTGCCACGCTATCGCTACACTCCCCGCAATGACGGGTAGCTTAAAATCCACACACGTCTCCTCTTTCCTACCTCAATAAATCTTCCTATTTTGCGCGTTCCTAAAAGTTTTTTTAAATGAGATCTATAGTTCGTGGTGTTGCAATTGTATTGGCCCTTTTTACTGCGTTTAGCGCATCGGCCCAAAAGAAAAAGAAAGATGTTACACAATTTGTAGACCCTTTTATAGGCACAGGCGGCCATGGCCATACTTACCCCGGCGCGGTTGCTCCCTTTGGAATGGTACAGTTAAGCCCGGACACCCGCTTAGAGGGTTGGGACGGCGTTTCGGGTTATCATTATACCGATAGCGTAGTGTACGGCTTTTCACATACCCACCTTAGCGGAACCGGCATTGCCGACCTTTGCGACGTACTGTTTATGCCAACCACCGGCGAACCTCAATTAAAAAACACCGATTACCGCTCGGGCTTTAAAAAAGCCAACGAAACAGCTTCTCCCGGTTATTACAGTACCCTGCTCGATAAATATAACATCGGCGTAGAGCTTACCGCCACAACCCGTGTTGGCGTACATAAATACGACTATAAAAATGCGCCGCAAGGCAATATCATTATTGATCTGCAGCATCGTGACGAGGTATTGGATAGCTGGATAGAAGTAGTAAATGACCACGAGATCCGCGGTTTCCGCCGTTCAAAATCATGGGCTACAGATCAGCATTTGTATTTCTACGCTAAATTTTCAAAACCGTTTAAAGCATACGGCATCGCCGCTGACGACCAGGTGCAACAGGGGAAGAACAAACTGCAAGGCAAAAACATAAAAATGTATATCCAGTTTGATGACCCGGGTACGGTTATCTCTAAAGTTAGTATCTCATCGGTTAGTGCCGAAGGCGCTTTGAAAAACCTGGATACCGAAATGCCTGATTTTGACTTTAAAAAGGTTGTAAAAGCCACTAAACTGGCATGGAACGAAGAACTTTCAAAAATACAGGTTGAAGGCGGTGCGCCAAATGTTACCCAACAGCGCGAGGCAAACTCTGTATATAACCCTTACGGCACAACCCGACCTGTGGATAAGGGTAAAAAGGAAGAAGTACCGGATTATGCCAAACAAAAACAGGTAATGTTTTACACAGCCCTGTACCATTGCATGGTTGCGCCAAGCACTTATAACGATGTGGACGGGCAATATCGCGGCATGGATCAAAAGATCCACACTGCAAACGGCTTTACTTATTATACAGCCTTTTCTTTATGGGATACCTACCGCGCCGAAAACCCGCTGCTAAACCTGATAGACCGCAAACGCACGCTCGATTTCATCAAAACCTTTTTAGCCGTTTACGAGCAAGGAGGTTTACTACCTATATGGCCGCTGGCCACTACAGAAACCTATTGCATGGTGGGTAACCACTCTATCCCGGTTATTGTGGATGCCTATGCAAAGGGTATCCGTGGGTTTGACGCCGAGGAAGCCTTCACCGCTATGAAAGCAGCGGTTAACCGCAACCAGTTTGGGTTGGATAACTACAGGGCTACCGGTGCTGTTAATGCCGATGTAGAGCACGAGTCAGTTGCTAAAACGCTTGATTATGCTATTGACGACTGGTGTATTGCCCAAATGGCAAAAATGCTGAACAAGCCACAGGACTATAAGGAATACATACAGCGTGCCCAGTATTGGAAAAACGTGCACAACAATCAAAACGGTTTTATGCAGGCCCGCGACAATGGCGGCTGGTACACGCCTTTCGAGCCTACCGAAATAAACAACAATTACACCGAGGGCAATGCCTGGCAATACAGCTTTTTGGTACCACAGGATGTGGAAGGGCTGATAAAAAGCCTGGGCGGCAGAGCAAACTTCGAGGCCAAGCTTGATGAGTTGTTCAGCACCAACGCCAAACTGAGCGGCCGCCAGCAGGATGACGTTACCGGCCTTATTGGCCAGTATGCACATGGTAACGAGCCAAGCCATCATATTGCTTACCTGTACAACTTTACCAACTCGCCCGATAAAACACAGTACTATGTAAGCAAAATACTGCGCGAGCAATACAGCGCCCAGCCCGATGGGCTTTCGGGTAATGAGGATTGCGGGCAGATGTCGGCATGGTATGTAATGAGCTGTTTGGGCATTTACAATATTGCACCGGGGCAGCAGCAATACCAGGTTGGTGTGCCACAGTTCGAGAAGATCACTATCAATATGGAGAACGGTAAAAAATTCACCATCAGCAACCCCGGCGCTACCGTGAGCCGTGGCAATTTTTACCTGCAGGGAATGAACCTTGATAAAAAGCCTTACAACAAGCTGTACATAACCTATGAAGATGTTACAAAAGGTGGCGAATTTGAGGTGTACACCGGCAGGCTGGCCAACAAACTATTTATACAAGATCTGGAAAAACCGACATCGGCTATAACTGATGAATTGATAGTACCTAACCCCTACATTACATCGGGCACCAAAACCTTTAAACAATCCATCAGTGTAGAGATAGCTTGCGCTGATAGCGCCGCCAAAGTATATTACACTTTAGATGGCAGCACCCCTACAGCATCATCAACAGAATACAGCAAGCCTATCAACATTATGGTAAACACCATCGTTAAGGCCATTGCCGTAAGAGGCGGCAAAAGCAGTTTTGTTGACGAGGCTACATTCACTAAAATACGTGGTGATATTAAGCTTACACTGATCAACAAATATCTGCCCAACTATTCCGCACAAGGTGATGAAACCCTGATAAACGGCATACACGGAACGGCCAACTGGCGCCTGGGTAACTGGCAAGGTTACCAGAACAACGATTTGGTAGCGATACTTGACCTGGAGCAGGTAAAACCCGTTAAACAGATAAGTATAGGAACCTTACAGGATACCCGCGCATGGATAGTTTTCCCGCGCTCTGTTGAATACTGGCTATCTGACGATGGCAAAAACTACAAACTGGCTGCGACCGTAAACAGCAAGATTGATGTAAAAGAACTTGACCCGCAAACACAGGAATACACCGCACCTATCAATAAAAAGGCAAGGTATATTAAAGTGGTTGCCAAACAATATGGCGCACTGCCCGAGTGGCACGAAGGCAAAGGCAATCCATCGTACATATTTGCAGATGAGATAACCGTAGAATAATTAACAATGGGGTACGACGAAAAACAGGCAAACCGGGTGCGTGAAGCATTAATTGACGCCACAAACGTTACCGAAAAAGCCATGTTTGGCGGTTTGTGCTTTATGGTTGATGATAAGCTATGTATCTGCGTACGCAATGCCGACCTGCTTTGCCGCGTAGGGCCCGAAGAATTTGAAACTGCATTAGAGAAAAATGGAGCCGGCATTATGTGGAGCGGCAGCCGCTCCATGAAGGGCTATGTTTATGTTGAAGATGATGCCCTGCGAAATGGTAAAGATTTTGCTTACTGGATAGATACTTCGCTTGCTTATAACAAACTTGCCAAGCCGGCTAAAAAACGTAAAAGCAAATAGTAAAGATCTACTTCTCCCACCCCGTTTCTTTCAAAGCCGGGTCGTTCTCTTTGGCCAGGAAATCATTATTTGATAGCGAGCCTGCATCCCAGTGTAATATGGCCTCATCAGGAACAACTGCTACGGGCGTTTTCCACGAGGTGGATGTTTCGTTATAAGCCAGGTTGCTTTGTCGCGAATAGCAGGATATAACAGACCAACGCGGCCCGTCGGACAAATTAGCTTCTGACCGGTGCAACAAGTTACTGTGAAACAACAGGGCATCACCGGCTTCCAATTTGCAATAAACCAGTTCCATAGTTTGCAGGGCGTTGTTTACCATCATCATATCCGCGCCAACCTGCTCGCCCGAGAAGCCGTGGTTCACCCTACCAAGTTTGTGTGAGCCTTTGATTACCTGCAGGCAGCCGTTCTCCTTATTGGCTTTGGTTAGGGCTACCATTACACTCATTAACTGATCGGGAAACATAAACTGGTTTTTATACCAGTAACCGTAATCCTGGTGCCACTCCCAGGCGCCACCAACCCTTGGCTCTTTTTGCATCAGCTTAGAATGAAAATGACAAACAGGTGCATCGCCATCCAATAACTGGTGAACAGGCGTTATCATTTTTTGGCTACGGGTTAAATAGCCAAACACATCATTACCGGGCGTAAACCATAACGACAGGCGCGTTTTTTTTCCGCTTTGGTCGTTAAGGTCGAGGGCATTTTTACGCATGGCATCATCATTCAGTGCGGTTGTGTACAGCCTGTCAATCTCCGCTGCCGAACAAAAGTCCCTGATCACGATATACCCATCACGATGATAGGCCGCTATCTGCTCTGCCGATAATACTTGAGTTGCCATAATTGGTTTACTTGGTTAAGTAAATTTACGCAAGTATTTGATAAAATACTATGCCGCACTATAGTTAACGGCTATTTATCTAAATTAGCGGGGTGAAATTCTACATTAAAAATATGGTTTGCAGCCGCTGTAAAATGGTGGTTAAAGCCGAACTTGAAAAAGTGGGCATGCACCCCGTATCAGTAGAACTGGGCGAAGTTGAAATAAGCGACGAGCCGGATAAAAACGCTGTACAACAGTTAAATGATAACCTTAAACTATTAGGTTTTGAGATTATTGACGACCGTAAAGGCCGCATTATTGAACAAATAAAAACAGCTATCGTTAACCTTATCCACTATAGCGAAGAACAAACCAATCTCAACCTGTCTGATTATCTCTCCGGCCAACTCAATTATGATTATGGCTACCTCAGCAACCTGTTTTCGGAAGTTGAGGGCAGTACTATTGAGAAATACCTCATCGCTCAAAAAATAGAGAAGGTAAAAGAACTGATGATGTACGATGAGCTTACCTTATCGCAAATTGCCAACCAGCTTGGTTATAGCAGTGTTGCCTACCTATCGTCGCAATTTAAAAAGCAAACAGGCTTAACCCCTACCTTTTACCGGTCGTTAAAAGAGAACAAGCGCCGCAATATAGAAGACCTGTAAATGTTATAAACCATTCCTGTAATTACATAACATCCGGCCTGCAGTGCACCCCTACATTTGTGTTATAAAAATTCAAACACAATGACACACTCTTATAACATTACCGGCATGACCTGTACCGGCTGCCAGGCAAAAGTAAATAGCTTATTATCAAATATACCGGGTATAACCGGCGTGGATATAGACCTGGCTAACAGCAAGGCCGATATTACCATGAGCCACCATGTAGATACGCAGACGCTACAGGCTGCATTAGCGCCGTATCCAAAATACGCACTCTCCGAAACACACCAGCACCACGCACCTGCCCCTACGTTTAGTATGGATGAAGAGGATAAACGCTCGTTTTGGGAAACCTACAAACCCGTATTACTGATATTTGGATATGTATCGCTGGTATCTGTTTTAATCTCGGTTACAGGCGGTTTTGGCTGGATGACGGGCATGCGCATATTTATGAGCGGTTTTTTCCTGGTGTTCTCCTTCTTTAAGATGCTTGATATCACTGGCTTTGCAGATAGCTACAGCATGTATGATATTGTAGCTAAAAAGTTTAAAGCCTGGGGATACATCTATGTTTTTGTGGAACTGGCTTTAGGGTTGGCCTTCGCAGTGGGTTTTAACCCAGTACTTACCAACGTGGTAACGCTTTTAGTAATGAGCATCAGTATCATAGGTGTGCTGCAAAGCGTATTAAACAAACGTAAGATAAAATGTGCCTGCCTTGGCGCGGTTTTTAACCTGCCCATGAGCACCGTTACCATTATTGAAGACGCTTTGATGATAGCCATGAGCATTGTTATGCTAACCGTAATGCTTTAAAAGCTGATGGTAAAAGCGGTTTGCTTTTCTGTTATGGTTTTAAGCGAAAACTCGTAGCCATGGTTCAGCATTATTTCGCGCACTAAAGTAAGGCCTATGCCCTGCCCATCCTTTTTGGTGCTGTAAAACGGGGTAAAAAGCTGTAAACTTTGCTCGGCGCTGATGCCTTTACCATCATCTAAAATTATCAACTGCCGGGTTTTAATATCTACCTCAAATTCAACAACGCCATTGTTTCCAATAGATTCGATGGCGTTTTTTACAATGTTGATCAGCGCCTGCTCCATCTGCTGCACATCGGCGGTAATATAAAATGGCTGTGGTAGCGGCTGGTAAACCAAACTGATCTTATTCTCTTGCGCCTTCGCCTGCATTAGGTGAATAATAGCATGCAGTAATTGATTCAGGTCGGTTTGTTTTTTATTGGCTTCGGGCAGTTTCACCAGGTCGGCGAAGTTGCGCATAAAGTGATTCAGGTTCTGGTTACGGTCAAAAGCTACCTGTAGGGCATTATTTAACTGACTATCGGTTTGGTTGTGCCACAACTCGTCACTTTTTAGGGTTGACTGGATGATGGAGTTTACTGGCCCAACGGTGTTATTCACCTCGTGCGCCATCATACGGATCACCTTACCATAAGTGTTTTTTTCGGCAGCCAGTATCTCGGCGGTAAGTTCCTCTATCATAATAAAATCGCGCTGAAAGCCCCTGTCAATAAAATGCGATTTTTGTAGCTTGTAGGTAGTAATACCGCTAAGCTTAACAGTAATGGTTTCGCCGGCTTTTAACGCCCTGGCCTGTTCAAAAAGCGGGTGTTGTAACTCTTTAATATTGTTGCCAACGAGTTCCTTTTCATCCATCCCAAGGATCTGTAAAGCCTTCGGGTTTATTTGCTGTACCAGCTCATTATAATCCAAAATGATAATACCTGTTGGCGAAGTATAGATAAGCTTCTCCAGGAAAAAATGCTGTTCTTCCTGCTGGGTACGCTCGGTTCTTAACTGGTCTATCATTTGGTTGTATACGTTTATGAGTTGGTCTACCTCGTGCTTACCTGTAGGCAAAAATTTAACATTAAAATCGCGGTCCTTCAGGGCATCAATCCCTTGTAAAAGCAGTTTTATGGGGCGTATAAGCTGACCGTAAAGCCTTATGGCAATAACCAGGGATATGATGATGAATACCTCGGATGCGATAAAGTAAACCCTTTTCTCATTAAAAATAAAGAAAGTAAGCCCAAGGGTGAGCAGGTGCAGAATGGTTACAAAAAGGATGTATTTAGTCCTCAGTTTCATCGTAGGGAATCTCAAACTTATCTAATCGCCGGTATAGGGCGCTACGGGTAAGCCCCAGTGCCGTTGCAGCTTTGGCCACCTTGTTTTTATGGTAAAGCATCGCCTTTTTTATCATCTCAATTTCCATCTCCTCTAGCGTTATACTGCCAACGGCAGGCACCTTAGCGTTGCCTTGCTTTACGGGCGATTGCTCTAACTGCGATTTAAAATCATCAATGCCCAGTTCGTTGCCCTTGCTTACCAATATAGAGCGTTCTACCAGGTTTTTCAACTGCCTGATATTGCCCGGAAGCGGCAGTTGCTGCAGCCATTTCATAGCCGCTTTTGATACGGTTAACTGCGGCCGGTTATAGATTTGTTTCAGGTTATTGATGAAGAAGTTTACCAGTAAAGGTATATCACCCGGCCTGTCGCGCAGGGCAGGCAGGGTAATGGTTATCAGGTTGATGCGATATAGCAGATCTTCGCGGAAAGTGCTGCTGCTTACCATTTGGTTCAGGTTTTTATTGGTGGCGCAAACTATGCGTACATCAACTGTTTTAGTGCGGCTGCTGCCTAATACCTCGTAAGTCCTGTCCTGCAATACTCGCAGCAATTTCACCTGGCTGCCAGCATCAAGATCGCCAATTTCATCTAAAAATATGGTACCCTTGTTGGCCAGTTCAAAGCGCCCTGCCCTATCAAATCGCGCATCGGTAAATGCCCCGCGGATATGGCCAAACATCTCGCTCTCGAACAGCGAGGTAGAGATACCACCCAGGTTCACCTTAATAAAAGGCTTGTTAGCACGCAGGCTGTTCTGGTGCACGGCCTCGGCTATCAGTTCCTTACCTGTGCCACTTTCGCCCATAATGAGTATTGAGGCATCGGTAGCGGCAACCCGGCCAATAGTTTCCAGTATCTGCAGCATCTGCGGGTCTTCGCCAATAATATGCTGAAAGTTATATTCTTTATCTAATTGTTTGCGGGTAAGGTTTACTTCCTTTTGCTCTTGCAGATCTATTAAGGTTTTTACTGATTGCAGCAGGTGCCCGTTATCCCAGGGTTTATTGATAAAATCGTTAGCGCCCATTTTCATACCCTGTACAGCCAGGTTAATACTACCCCAGCCTGTTATGAGGATGATGGGGATATTAGGTTTCAGCTTTTTTATCTGCGCGAGCAAGACCATGCCCTCTTCGCCCGATGTACTGATAGAGAAATTCAGATCGAGGATAATTAGCTGCGGAGCGTTGCTTTTTATGGTCTTTAAAGCTTCGGCCGGTGTTTCGGCACCCGTTACTTCATACTTTTGGCTTTTCAGCAGCAATAGCAGCGAGGTGCGTACAGCAATATCGTCATCAATAACCAGTATCATATAGCCAAATCTAAAGTATTATTCTTCATGTAATGCAATTGCCGGTAAAATTGCCGAAGCCTGTTTGCCGGGATATAACGAACATACCAGCACCAGCAGATAGATAAATATCACCGACAAAAATATTGCCGCCAGATAAACACTTGCAGGCAAGTCAAATACATTTAGCAGCGGGAACTGCACCGCGAAAAACGCCCCTATAATAAGCGCCAATGTAGCCAGTATCATAGCTTCTGTTACCAATTGCCATGATACCGAATTACCGCTTGCGCCAATTGCCCTGCGTAAGCCTATTTCGCCTTTGCGCTTGTTTATATTATACCAAAGCACACCAAACAAGCCTAAAGCTACATTGATAATGAGGAAACAGGCTACAATAAGTAAAATTATCATTGGTATAAGTGTAGTACTATTAATGGTTTTACGCTTATCTGTAAGGTGCTCTATCTCAATGCCTGAATTGTTAGCGTTACTTGCCATTAGTTTGTACAAACGGCTTTCAAAAGCGGCGTCGGCGTTAGCATTCACTTTTACTAATATCCTGCCCCTGCCATCGTTTGATGAAGTATCAATACGTTCATACATGGCAAACCCACCTTCCTGATAATCGCCTTTGGCTTTTACATCTTCTACAACACCTATAATAACCATCTTGTTGCTGTTATCATCACCAACTTTTTCGCCAAGGGCCTTGCCGCTGCCAAACAGTTGCTGCCTTAAAGTGCGGTTAATAATCATTGGCCTAACTGTTGCGGCATCATCCTGTTTACCAAACCAGCGGCCTTCTGTCACTTTCATACCCAATACTTTATCGTAGGTATCACCAGCGGTATAATAGTTAACCCGGTTAACATGTGTTTTCTTATAATCTACATTGTTCATATGCGTATTGGCCGAAAACGGCACGTTTGAACTGGCAAAACTTGCTTCCTGCACCTGCGGCATGGCCTTTATATTGCCCAATATGGTTTTATAGTATACATCTAATGAATCTTTATCCTTAATAGTAACGCCGCTCTGGTAATTGATAACCCATACACGGTCAGGTTCAAACCCCATGGGTTGTTTATAATGCTGATAGTAATTCACTACCAGCGTAAACACCGCAAATATTACCATGAAGGATACTAATATCTCGGTAATGAGTAAAAAGTTTTGCTTCTTTTTATTCCAGATCAGCTTAAACAAATGCTTAATCATAATATTTTATTTAAATGTTAATTAATGTATTATGCCTTTAAGGCGTTAACTACGTTTAACCGCGACATACGCCACGCCGGGTATACGCCGGATAATAACCCAAATACCAAACAAGCCAACAAGCTGCAAAAAAGCACCATATAATTAAGGCTAAGATTAAGGTTGGCAATAAGCCCAGAGCTATTAATGATCTGCATAACTATTACAGAAAGCACCACACCTATCAACCCGCCCAGCAGGGTTAAAATTATATTCTCCACAATAAACTGGTAAACCAATGTTTGCGACGATGCGCCAAAGGCCTTGCGTACACCAATCTCTGACGAGCGTTCCATAATGCGGGTAATATTTATATTAACCAGATTAATTGTTGGCAGCAGCATAAAAAGGAATACAAATATGCTAAGGCCAATGATCATTTTTGAGATACCAGAGTCGGGGCCATTGCCAAGAATTATTCTTATTAAACTTGTAAAATAAGTATCAGCAAAGCTATACAGGTGGTCAAACTCCTTATCGGGAATTTTTATCCGCGATACCATATCTGAATATTCCTTTTGCATTTTGGGCAGGTCGTTTGCAGATTTTGCCAGCAGTATGCCCGAGAAATTTCCGTTAAGTCCCCTGTCTTTTGTGTAATTGTTTTTTGACACGGTGTATGGCAGATACATATCGCCATACATGGTTAATTGCGTGATAGGCACGCTTTTTACCACACCGCTTACCCGGTATTTAATATTATCAACCTCAATATATTTACCCACTACAGATGGCGCTTCGCCAAAGTAAGCGTTTTTGGTATCCTCAGATATCACAGCAACTTTTTCGGCATTATCTACCTGCTGCTTACCAAATGGTTTACCTTCCAAAAAATCATAATCTAAAACATCCCAGTAATCGGCATTGGTAAATTTGAGGCTGATAGGCACTTTTTTATTATTTACATAGGCGCTCGAAAAATCAAACATTGATGATATGGCTATTTTCACCGGAGTTTTTAAACCTTTAGTGTAATGATCTAAAAAGTAAAAAGAGTGTGGCCCCTTGGTCATCGCGTGGGTTTTAGAACCCGTCATTTCCATATTAAGGATATATAAAGAGCGGTCACGTTTTTTATCGGGATAGTTTGAATTGCCCACTCTATCAATAAAAGCGGTTAGTACCATTAATACGGTAAGGGTAAAGCTGATCCCGAATAAGCTGATGAAAGTGAAAAACTTTCTGCGCTTTAACACCGCTATGGCTATTTTGAAATAATTTTTTAACATGATCTTTTCTTGTTTAGGCTAATGATTATTGAACCTGCGACCCATCAAACAACCTTACCAAACGGTGGGTTTTTTGCGCCATATTTTCATCGTGTGTAACCATTACTATGGTAGTACCCTCATTACGGTTAAGCTGCAATAGTATCTCCATTATCTCGTTACCCATGGCGCTATCCAGGTTACCGGTGGGCTCATCGGCCAGTATAATTTGGGGGTTGCCTACAATGGCGCGCGCTATGGCTACACGCTGGCGCTGCCCGCCCGATAGTTGCTTGGGGAAGTGTTTTAAGCGGTTGCTCAGCCCTACTTTTTCCAGGGCTTCGGTTGCCAAACGCCTGCGCTCTTTCGCAGTAGTATCACGGTATAGTAAAGGCAGTTCAACATTATCTATTACCTGTAAATCGCCTATGAGGTGGTAACTCTGGAATATAAACCCCAGCTTTTGATTACGGAATTTGGCCAGTTGCTTATCATTAAAGCGATCGGTAGTTTGCCCGGCAATGCTGATGTTGCCCTTAGATGGTTCATCAAGCAGGCCCATTATATTGAGCAGCGTACTTTTGCCGCAACCCGATGGGCCCATGATAGATAAAAATTCGCCTTCGGCAATTTCAAGGTTAATGCCATTAAGTGCCAGTGTTTCAATAGTATCTGTACGATATACTTTTTGAATATTGTTTAATTTTATCATGTGATTAATTTAGAGTTTTTATTTATAAGTTATTTTTTGATTTTTTTCAAAGTCGTAAAGCGACAGGTACCGCAGCTGGTAATAAGCGCCCCAGAAATCGCGCAGGGCTGCAACATAATCGCGCTTGGCACGGTCATTCTCTTCAAAAGCTATACTCAGGTCGGTGATGCTCAGGTCGCCTAAAACATAGCGTTCGCGGGCTATCTGGTATTTTTCTGATGCGATACTATCGGCCTGTGCGGTAAACACCAATTGGTCTTTCATCATATTAAACAGCGTTACCTGGGTTACTATTTGCTGCTTAAAGGTTTGTTTGTCCTGCTCAACTGCATACTGGGTAAACTGCTCATTGGCCAGCGCCGTTTTTACGCGCGATTTTGAGCGCCCCCAATCCATCACCGGTATGGAGAATTGCAATTGCAACAACTGCTGGTTTTGTGGTGATTTATAAACATCTAAAATTTTAGGAGAGCTGTTAGAGAACCCCAGGTTTGCAGTAAGCGTAGCTACCAGGCCGCTTTGCCCCTTTGCCTTGGCAACATCCCTTTTTGCTTCGGCAATACGGCGCACAAAGGCAATCGCGTCCGACCGGTTATCAAATGCTTCGGCCAGCACCTTATCGGCAGATACCGTCATGTTGATAGACGAGCCGGGCAGCATTAAAGCTATCTTATCGTCGCTTTCTATACCGGTGTAGCTGCGCAGGGTAAGCGTGGCTATCTCCATATCGCGTTTGGCTGTACCTACCGCCTTTTGGGCATTCAATTGCTCCAGTTGCAGCTGTAATATTTCGTTTTTTGATACCTTCCCCAGGTCGAACTTTAGCTTCGCTATCTTCAGGATCTTTTGGGTGTTGGTGTAATTGGTTTCCGCAATCTGTAAGTTCACCTGTGCCAAAAGCAGATCAAAGAAATAACCGCTTACCGTATAAGCTATCTGCTCCTGCGATTCGATATACGCCTGCTTGCTCTCATTAAATTTTAACGGCTCTATCTTTTTATCCCATCGCAGGGCATTAAACTGAAACAGTGGCTGGCTGTACCCTAACGCGTAAGGCACTCCATTGTAAAGCACATTTTCTCTGTCGAAATCATAAAAACGCTGCATTTGGGTTGTACCATAAATGGTACCACCTGTTGCGGTGATGCCCTGGCTAAAATCTAACTGTAACGACGAGTTGTCATTATGGATAGGTTGAAACAATATGGTACCGTTTGGCTGTAACACCTGTGTATAGGTTTTGCTGTAGCCCGGTAAAATGCCTGTTAATGATAACTGCGGCTGATAGTTTGATTTAAAAGTGCGCCATTGCCAGTATTTGGTTTCGCGCACGGTAGTGGCTTGTTTAGCGGCTATCGAGTTTTTCTTGGCCATCTCAACCACCTCCTGCAAACTAAGCCGCAGGGTATCGGCGCCACTGCTGCAAAAAGCGGTGGTGCCGATGAATAGTAATATGATAAGGTATAGGTATTTCATTGTATTAGTTTTTAATAGTGAGCTCGGTTGAATTTTTAAACTCGCTCATGTCTGATGTTATCACAACATCGCCCGGTTTTATACCATCTTTTATTTCCACAAAATCAAAGTTGGTTAAGCCGATGTGCACCTTTCTTTTTTCGGCCTTGCCCCCGTTTATCACAAATATATCCTGCGCATCTGCGCCCTTAAATGCCGGGCCATTGGCTACACGCATTACATTGTTGTGCAGGTCGGTCACCAAAAATACGTCCACCTTCATATTGGGGCGCAGTTGTTTATTGTTACGTTCCTCAAGCTGCACATCAAAGGTTACAATGCTGTTTTGTACTGATGGATACACGTTGGCTACATGCCCCTTCATTTGCTGCTCGTTTATGCGGACGATAACCGGCATACCATTACGCAACTGATCCATATAATTATCAGATATGCTTCCGTTCACCTTAAAGCTACTCAGGTCGGCAATGCGGGCAAGCGATTCGCCTTCGCGTACCGTGGCGCCTATATTTTTGTTTATCCAGGTAACCACCCCGCCGCGTGTGGCAATAATATTGGCCAGGTTTAGCTTGCGTTGCAGTTCGCTCTGGTCATTCTGTTGTATGGCAAGGGCAATCTCGGCTTCCTTTATTTCTATCTGCATGGTTTGCTGCTTGCTTTTTATCTCGTTCTCTAATTGTTTCTTCTCCAGCTGGGCAACTTTCAGGTTCAGTTCGGCTTGTTCAATACCTTCGCGGGTACCGCCGCCTGCTTTAAAAAGGCGTTTGGCGTTCTCAACCGCATCGGCCAGGTTACTGATGCGCAGTTGTTTGATATCATTATTAGAGCGGATATCGAAAAAGCTTTTGTTCAGGTCGAGCTTAAGCTTGCCTATCTCGTTACGCTTGCTTTGCAGCTGAAAGTTCAATTTTTCGAACTCGGTTTGCGTGGCCGATTTATCAAGTGTAAGTATGGATTGCCCTTCCTTTACTTTATTACCGGCATCCATCAGTACTTTTTTGATGGAGGCGTTAATGGGGCTGGTTAGGATCTCTTCAAACTCGGGCAAAACCTCGCCGGTGGCGTTTAGCGTATTTTCAACACTGCCTTTTTCAACCACGGCTGTAGTTACATCCGCCTGGCGAATGGTTGATTTTAATGAGGTGCGCAGCAACCATATAGCAGCTGCCAGTACAACAATTACAACTATTGCTATGATAATGGCATTCTTCTTTTTGCGTGCCGTTACTTCTTCTTCAATTACCTTGTCCATTTTATTATTGTGCTCAAATTTTGACAAGGGATTTACAAGAGCTATACCAAACTTAAAATACTGATAAATAGATAGTTATTAGTATTACACAAATGAAATTTGTTCGATATCGGACAAAAAATTTCACTTGCGGGCAAGGCGGCTATCAATAAAAACAGGTATAGTAACTATGCTAAATTTTTCTGTAACAAATTGGCTTTATACCAGTCTAATATCAACGCACAGTTAAACATAAACCACAATTAACCATGAACTGGAAGTTTTTATCACGCAAAAAAAAGGACGTTAACAAACCTAAAAAGAGTGTTATGCGCGAATGGGTAGACGCTATTTTATTCGCAGTAATTGCATCAACTATTATCCGTGGTTTGCTATTCTCGGCATACGCTATTCCTTCTGCATCAATGGAAGGTAGCCTGTTAACCGGCGATTACCTTTTTGTGAGTAAAATGGCTTATGGTGCCCGTATGCCCATGACACCTGTTTCTGTACCTTTTCTTGAATCGACCGTTTTTGGTGGAAAAGTTAAAACATATTGGGATGCCATACAGCTGCCTTATTTCAGGCTGCCCGGTTTTGGCGAAGTAAAAAAAGGCGACCCTGTTGTATTTAACTACCCTGCCGAAACTGTTGCCCGCCCTGTTGATATGCGCACACACTTTATTAAGCGCTGTGTAGGTACCCCTGGCGATATCCTGGAGATAAAAGACGGTAAGGTTTATGCAAATGGCAAATACTATGCAAACGCACCAAAAGGCCAAACTTCATACGTTGTAATTACCGATGGTAACAACCTCAATTCTGAGATGATCCATGATCTTAAAATCGATGTGCGTTACCAGTATAACCCAACTACCTATGAAATGATCATCCCGCCAGATAGTTATAATGAGTTTAAAGGTTATTCAAATATTAAATCGATAAAGGAAGTGATTGAGCCAAAAGGTGAATATAGCCCGCAGATCTTCCCGCATAATGAAAAAATTAAATGGAACGAAGATAACTTTGGCCCGCTGCTGATACCAAAAAGAGGCACTACCATTCAATTGAATGATTCTACCATGGCTTTATATGGCCGCTCGATAGAGGTTTATGAACACAACAAGGTTACCCGCGATGGCGCCGCTGTTATAATCAATGGCAAAAAAGCAGATACTTACACCTTTAAAATGAACTACTACTGGATGATGGGTGATAACCGCCATAACTCGGAAGATTCGCGTTTCTGGGGTTTTGTACCTGAAAACCATATTGTAGGTAAAGCAATGATCACCTGGATGAGTATCGACAGTACCCAAAGCACCCTTAACCAGGTTAGGTGGAACAGAATAATGAGAGCAATACACTAAAGATATCCTAAACAAAAAAGCCGGAAGTTTTGCTTCCGGCTTTTTTGTTTAACAACTGCACGCATCCGCACACTTATTGTAATAAAACCGACCAATCCCACTTCCATACACCATATAAAACATTACTAATAAGGCAATTAAATAGATGGCATCTGATTTGATGTACGGTAGACTTAATAGCATTGTCATGAGTAAAGGCAACCGGTATATTATCAGGCGCACCCTCTCCCAGGAAAGGTTTGAGGTGCTTTGGAAAAAACGAAATAACGGGCAGGCAACTTTAAAAGACCTTACCGAAATGGATGAGATCATCAACCGGGATGCCGGCGTCCGCCAGTTTGTGCTGGAGGAAATGGAAGGCAAAGACAACCTGAATGACAATAACGACATGCAGGATATGCTACAACAACCAGTTGTAGCACATCAATCTATAACAGATAAGATCAAAGCATTTTTTAACCGGCTATTGAATATTATTACAACCAATACCAAACTATTGCCTGTAAACTAATCTCACTAGCTTGTTGTAACTTTTTCATTTCAATACCTTTCAATGGTTTTAATTTTAGGATATTAGGGCTGGTTACATTTAGCCTTGATATGAAAAAAATTTTACTGCCCGCATTTTTATTACTCAGTTTTTACGCATCCGCACAAAAAACATCCAAAAAACCGCTTGATCAATCTGTTTATGACGGATGGCAAAACATAGCCGGCGAGCGCATCAGTAATGATGGTAAATGGATAGTTTATGCCGTAAAACCACAAGAAGGTGATGCCAATTTGGTAATAACCGGTGCTAACGGCAAAAACCTGGTTAACATACCGCGGGCAGATACTGCACGCTTTACAGCCGACTCTAAATACGCTGTAGTGTTAATCAGGCCGTTTTACAAAGATGTGCGCCAGGCCAAGATCAAAAAGAAAAAGCAATCCGAATTTCCGAAGGACACACTGGGTATTATCACCTTAGGTAACAATACTGTAACTAAAATACCGGCCATACGCTCATTTAAAATAGCCGACAAAGCAACTGTTGTTGCTTACCTCTCTCCTGCCGATACCGTTAAGAAGCCCGAAGCAGCTGATACTTCTAAAAAAGCCATTGCAACAACTATTGCCCCACCCGTTAAAGATGGCGCTGAGTTAACGGTAAACCAGTTATTAAAACACAAAACCCGCAGTTTCAATTACGTAAGCGATTATCAACTTACTAAAAATGGTAAATGGCTGGCCTTTTCAGTTACGGCCCCAAAGAAAAACAAAACGGTAGTATCGGGCCTGTTCATTTACGATATAGAGAAAGATACCCTTAAAGCTATAAGCACTGGCCGTGGTAATTATAAAAACTTAACTTTTGATGATGCCGGTAAACAGCTGGCCTTTACCGCCGAGAAAAACCCCGAAAAAGCATTGGTAAAACCTTTTAAATTATACTATTACACGGCAACCAATGATAGCGCAACCGTTATTGCCGAACCGACATCGGCAGGTATGCCTGTAAATTGGGCGGTTAGTGGCGATGGCAAGGTATTTTTTAGCAAAAGCGGCAATAACCTATTTTTTGGCACCGCACCTATTCCCAAACCTGCCGATACTACTTTAGTAGATTTTGAGAACGCCCGTGTTGATATCTGGAACTATAAAGACGATTACCTGCAGCCGCAACAGCTAAAAAACCTGCAACGCGAATTAAAGCGCAGTTACCAGGCGGTTATCCGGCCGGCTGATGGCACCCACAAACTGGTTCAGCTGGGCGACAAGGGCATCCGCGAGATAATGGTGTCTGATAATAACGATGCGCCCTTTGCTTTAGGGCTAACCGATACAGGCGCACGTGTACAATCCCAATGGGAAGGCGGTTCGCAACAGGCTGCTTACCTCATTAATACCAAAACCGGCGAACGTATGCTGATCAACAACCGGTTAAAAGCCCGTTACAGTATATCACCGGGCGGCAATTATGTGGTTTGGTTTGATTCTAAAAACCAGAACTGGTACAGCTATAGCATTGCTACAGGCAAAAAAATAAATATCACCAAAAACCTTGGTGTTAAACTAGGTGCCGAAGACAACGATGTACCGGATGACCCATCACCGTATGGCTTGAGTGCCTGGGAGGAGAATGATAAACGCGTACTGATCTATGACAGGTATGATATTTGGGCAATTGACCCGGCTACGGGCAAAGCCACCAGTTTTACCAATGGCATGGGCCGCAGGTATAAAATTGAGTTCCGTTATGATAGTAACGACCCTGAAGAAAAATTTATCCCATCTAAAAAAACCTTGTGGATGATTGCCCAAAACGACGAGAACAAGCAATGGGGCTATTATAAAAAAGAATTAAACAGCGATTATGCCCCTAAAAAGGTGGTAATGGTACCAATGGGTTACAGTGCTTTGCAAAAGGCTAAAAATGCCAATGAGTTTATTTACACCAAGTATAGCTATACTCAATCGCCGGATCTGTATGTATCTGCCGATCTGGTACAGGAAACAAAACTGAGCGCAATTAACCCGCAGCAGGCACAATACAATTGGGGCACAGCAGAACTGGTACAGTGGACAACACCAAAAGGTTACAAATCCAAAGGAATTTTATACAAACCTGAAGATTTTGACCCGGCCAAAAAATACCCGATGATAGCCTACTTCTATGAAAAACTATCAGATGGTTTATACAATTATCTCCCTCCTTCGCCAACACCATCGCGTTTGCCTATATCGTGGTTTGTAAGTAATGGTTATCTGGTTTTTGCGCCGGATATCAGTTATGAAACAGGCCATCCGGGCGCCTCAGCGGTTGAGTTTGTAAACTCTGGCGTTGAAGCTTTAAAGAAAAACCCGTGGGTTGACGGGCAGCATATAGGCATACAGGGCCAAAGCTGGGGCGGTTACCAGGTGGCTTACCTTATTACGCAGACTAACATGTACGCGGCCGCATGGGCAGGTGCCCCTGTTGCCAATATGACCTCGGCCTACGGTGGTATCCGTTGGGAAAGCGGCATCAACCGCCAGTCGCAGTACGAAAAAACCCAAAGCCGTATTGGTGCCAGTTTATGGGATAAACCGAATTTATATATCGAAAACTCACCCTTGTTTCAACTACCAAAAGTAAAAACGCCGGTAGTTATTATGAGCAATGATGCAGACGGCGCCGTACCCTGGTACCAGGGTATTGAAATGTTTACCGCCCTGCGCAGGCTGGGCAAACCAGTTTGGCTATTACAGTATAATGATGAAGCCCATAACCTTGTAAAACGCCAAAACCGTAAGGATATCAGCATCCGCGAAGCGCAATTCTTTAACCATTTCCTGAAAGGCGCACCAATGCCCGTATGGCTGGATAAAGGTGTACCAGCTGTTGATAAGGGAAAAGATTGGGGGTTTGAGGTTAGTGAGTAGTAGTTTGCAGTTGGTAGTTTGCAGTTTGCAGTAATTTAAAATGTGCAAACTGCAAACTGCAAACTTATAACTGCCTACTGTAAATAGTAATGTTTTATACAATTCAACCTGTCATCCAGCTCATAAACCCAGGGGGTTGCAGTGGGGATATCCAGTTTGGCTACATCCTCGTCGCTTAGGTTCTCTATATATTGTATAAGGGCACGCAAACTATTGCCGTGTGCACAAATAATAACCTTCTTATTCTCGCGGATGGCCGGCACAATGCTTTCATGCCAAAAGGGCAATGCCCTGTCCATGGTTTCGCTCAGGTTTTCGGTAAGGGGTAGTTCGCGATAGGTCAGATCATTATAGCGCAGGTAATGACCGGGAAAACGGTCGTCCTGCTCGGTAATGGCAGGTGGGTGTTCATGTGGGTCACGGCGCCACTTGTGCACCTGCTCTTCGCCATACTTTTCAATGGTTTCGGCTTTATTAAGCCCCTGCAATGCGCCATAAAAGCGCTCATTTAACCGCCACGATTTATGTACCGGTATCCACAACGCATCCATCTGCTCCAGCACAAAATGCATAGTTTTTATACTGCGTTTTAATACCGATGTAAAACCAACATCAAAGGTGTACCCGTTTTGGGCTAGTAGTTTACCAGCTTGTATAGCCTGTTGTAAGCCTTCTTCAGACAAGTCTACGTCCGTCCACCCGGTAAAACGGTTTTCCTGGTTCCAAATACTTTCGCCGTGGCGTATCAATACTAATTTCTGCATGGTAAATAAGTAACGTTTAACAGTACATTGGGTTTAAAAAATTATTGCTAATTCGATTTATTTCAATTAGATTGCATCTATAAACCAAAATTAAACTTTATTATGATACCTACCACTCCTACTCCGGTGGTTGTAAAGGATGGCATTGCCAACCCTGCACCGCTTGGCTTGTGTGCCTTTGGCATGACCACCGTTTTACTAAACATCCATAACGCCGGCTTTTTTGAATTAAATGCCATGATACTGGCCATGGGCATATTTTACGGAGGGCTGGCACAGGTTATTGCAGGCATTATCGAAGCTAAGAAAAATAATACATTCGGGTTAACTGCATTTACATCATATGGGTTTTTCTGGCTATCGCTGGTAGCACTTATTGTTATGCCTAAACTGGGTTGGGGCACAAAACCAACCGATGGCGCTATGTGCGCTTATTTAGGCATTTGGGGCTTTTTTACTTTCTGCCTGTTTTTTGGCACTTTAAAACTAAACCGCGCGCTGCAATTTGTATTTGGCTCGCTTACCATTCTGTTTGCGCTGCTGGTTTGGGGCGATGCCACAGGTAATGAAAGTATAAAACACCTTGCAGGTTATGAAGGCATCATTTGCGGCCTGTCGGCCATATATACAGGCATTGCCGGTGTACTAAACGAAGTTTACGGGCGTACCGTTTTACCTATCGGGACGGTTAGCTAACCTATACTGACCCTTACTTTATTCAATCACCCTCTTTTCGCTTCGTGGAAAGAGGGTTTTATTTTTTCACCCTCCCGGTTTCGCTAAGAGGGCCGCTAAACTTAGCGATGTTGGGCTGAGTAAATCGCCACCCCTTCTCTCAAATATTTCTGCTAAATTGCACGGGTGAAAGATCTTAAAAAATATTACCTGTTACCCGCCACACCCGAAGAGGTGTACACGGCGCTTACAAACCCTATAACTTTAGAGTTGTGGACAGGCGAACCCGCGCAAATGTCTACCGAGCCCGGTTCTGAGTTTTCCTTGTGGGAAGGCAGCATTGTGGGTAAAAACCTGGAGTTTGAAGAAGGTAAGAAAATTGTACAGCAATGGTATTTTGATGGACAAACTGACGAATCCATCGTAACCATAAAAATACATCCCGACAAGCATGGTTCATCGGTGGAGTTAAGGCATGTTAATATACCCGATGATGATTTTAACGATATAGCCGAAGGCTGGAATGATAGCTACTTTGGCAACCTTGCCGATTTTTTTGAGGTAGGTTAAAGCGTCAGAAAGTTAGTGCAAAATTAAAAGCTTAGCTTCTTAAAGAAGTATAGCGGTGGGCTTAAACCCACCGCTATACACAATACCTGAAATTTATCCTATTCGTCCTTTGGTTCCCAAAGTTCAATAATGTTTCCTTCCGGATCGAGTATATGCACAAATTTGCCATAGTCATATTCTGCAATCTCATCAACAATGGTTACGTTGTCCTTTTTTAGTTCATCTACCAACTCAACCAGATTGTCCACCCGGTAATTGATCATAAATGGCTTGGTTGATGGATTGAAATACTTCGTATCCTGCGGAAACGTACTCCAGGTGGTAGATGCTGTTTTCGACGGATCATCTGCTTGCCGCCATTCAAACGTTGCTCCGTATTCACTGGTAGGTAATCCAAGATTTTTGGCATACCATTCGTTCATGCCTTTTGGATTATCGCATTTAAAGAAAACGCCGCCAAGGCCTGTTACCTTTTTCATGTTTAAAGTTTATATAATTAAAAAGTGATTTAAAAACAGATGAAGGCCACGCGTAGTAGCGTCCCTTCATGGCAATTTCCATCTATTTTAGGACATTAGCAAATATGTTTTCAAACCTTTGTTAATTGCCTCATAACAAAAAAGCCGCCCCAAATTGGAGCGGCTTTTTTCATTTAAGAATCTTGATTCGTGACGTTAATGGTCTTGAATCTATCCCTTAGTATAAAGTAAACTCTACACGACGGTTTTGCTGACGACCTGCAGCGGTTTTGTTAGAAGCTATTGGTTGTAATTGACCATAACCAGTTGCTTCGATACGTGATGCATTTGCACCTTTATCTACCAGGTAGGTTTTGATAGCTTCTGCACGTTCTTTAGATAAACGCATGTTTAAATCTTTAGAACCTGTGTTATCTGTGTGACCTGCTAATTTTAAGCTGAAGTTTTTATCAGTTAATAAACGGGCAACCCTATCAAGGCTTGGGAATGATTTTTCGCGGATGGTAGATTTACCCAAATCAAACTCAAGATTATTGATCGCGTCTTTAACTACACGGCGATCTTCTTCGGTAACAACTACAACCGGTTTAGCCAATGGGCAACCAGAACCATCTACCTTAGTACCAGCAGGTGTGTTAGGGCATTTATCGTTAATATCCAATACACCATCACCATCACTATCAATAGTTAATTTAGCTAAGTTAGCGTTGGTAGTGTTAAGGTCGTTTCTTAACTGATCGTTCTTAGCTTTTTCAGCATCAATTTGTGCCTGTAACAAAGCTTTGGTTTGTGCATTTTGCCATACATACTCGGTACGTAATGAGTTAACCGGGTTGTAAGTAGCCATATTAGGTGTTTTTGAACTACCTAACAGAAACTCTAAACCTACGTGAGCGTAAGAGAACCTGTCGTTTGAGCCACCTGTGTTGTAACCATCAAAGTTGTCTGATTGTACAAAGTTAACCTGGTAACCTAAATCTAAATTCACGTTCGAGCCTAAGTTCACTTTAAAACCTAAACCTACAGGTATAAACCATTCTTTGATAGAATTTTCACCTGCACCGTTTCTGTAGTCTGTAGTATTACCGGCACCATCTGTAATGGTTGTTTTGTAACCCATGTAACCAGCACCAGCAGTTAAATACGGCTGTATAACACTTTTGCTGTGAAACCAGCTAATGTTACCTAAAGTAATGTTTGTACTTAATGCAGCCGACCAATCTAATTTGGTGTTAAAACCTTCAGGTGTACCTACACCATCCTGGCCACGCAAACCGCTAACCTGCCCGCGAAGGAAATCGGCTTGTAAACCGAAAGTTGGGGTAAATTGCTTTTTAATGTAACCACCGTAACCAATTTCTGATTGTGGTTGTCTGAAATCCTGGCGGCCATTGGCGCCAAAAATGGTGAAGGGGGTTAACAAACCACCGTTAAAACCTATTGACCATGTTTTTACCGGTCCGCCTGAAAATGGCTTAACATAATTGGCAGTGTTTACTGAATCGGTTTGGGCGAATAAAGAGCTGCCTGCCAGTAAACCTGTAAGCAGTAGGGATGCTTTTTTTAAATTTGTTTTCATGTTGTGTTAATTTTTGATTGTCTGCTAAAATGGATAGCCTGACTACACCCACAATGGCAACATTAATGCCATTACACCTATTTAGGGATATGTGCGTCTATTTAACACAATGAGTTATGTTTTAAAAACCCTAAGTAAAGTGCTATTAAATAGCGCATTACCAACCTATTTAGCTTAACTAAACAATTTAGTTAACTATTTTACCTATTGGGTTAATAGGGTAATAAATATGACCCTAAAAAGGGACAATTTGAGGAAAATTAAGCCATTACAGCTATAGTATTGAATACAGCTTGGCCTAATGATACATCCCCGTTTATGGAAGATTTTTGAAATGCAATTTGGGGCGTAATGGCCTTGGTGAAGAATTTCCAGGCGGTCTCGGGATCAATAATCACCTCCGATTTAATAGGTTTTGTAGGTTGCTGTTTAAGCAGTTCCCATTTTTGCGCGGCTTTTAGCAAGTACCAGTGGCCGCCAATATCACTGCATATGGTTATTTTAATTAGTGAGCCTTCCATAGCGTTAATATTGCGGTACGCATGTGGCAGGGCATACATAAAAGTATCCATACAGGGGTAAAACAATTCTTTTGTCATTAACCCCGGTATGCCAACCGCATCGCGGATCTGCTGCTGATGATGCCATTTTTCGGTGTATTCGCGGGCAATATCAAACCAGTTAAGCGATGTGCTTTCCCCGGCCCATGAAACCGGATATTTGGCCTGCGCAAAGGGGTTTAATGTATTTAAGTGTTCTATATATTGCTTACCTGTGTTTGCCAGTTGCTGGGTGAGCAATTGCGGGCTAACCCTTTTCATAGCGTTTACCCAGGTAGCGTTCAGTTCGTTTAAATAAGCAATAAGGTCCTGGTAGCTGTTTATTTGGGTGGCAATGGCTATCTCGTAACCTTGTGCATACGATATAGTACGCATATTTGTATCAAGCAGGTGCGCAGCAATATCCTTCACAGTCCATAAACGGGCAACAGTGGGCTTGTTCCAGTCAGCAGGGGTTAATGAGCCAAGCAACTCTATCAACAGCTTATCCAGTACAGGGAATAAGTGCAGGGTTGGTATGGGTATAACTTGCTGCATAGGTAACCTAAAATTTATGCAGCCGGATGGATGATCACCTTCCATTTAATATCCGCATCTGCTTTATAAAGTGTAGCCGCAACAGAGCAATACTTGCCCAATGATAATTCAACAGCTTTGTTGGCTTTATCCTCATCAATAGTACCGTATAAATGAAACTCAAGCGTAATATCCTGCCATAACGATGGTTCTTTGCCTGCTTCGCGTTCGCCGGCAATAACCATTTTGTAATCAACTACATCCTGGCGTTGCTTTTTAAGAATAGCGATAACATCAATGGCCGAGCATCCGCCCAAACCCATTAAAAGCATTTGCATGGGGCGTACGCCAAAATTCTGGCCGCCACTTTCGGTGCTGCTGTCCATACGTACGGTGTGTCCATATTCGTCGGTGGCCTCAAAGCCATAGTCGCCGCTAACGCGTGATAGTTTTATAGTAGGCATAGTAGTGTAATAATTTTGCTAAGTTATGTTTTTAGGATAAAAAAAGGATACCATTTATATATCTTGACGTTAATTAAATATACGCAAACCTGTATGAAAAAGTTACTGCTGTCAACGCTCCTGTTTTGTTTCGCTTCTGCATGTTTCGCGCAAACAAACCTGATATCGTACGACGACCTGAGCTACCTGCTTCATAACAACATTAATAAGGCCGATACCTTCTTTGTTGCCAAAGGCTATACGCTTACTAAAAAAGACGAGAAAAAGAATTTAAGGAAGTATGACCTGAAGATAGCGGGTGGTACTTATGTTAGCACCAATGTACGTGTTGATGGGAGGCGGATGTACATTGAAATGGAAACCAATGAGTTGGGCCAATATAATATGATATACAATTCTATATCCCAATACGTAAATAAGGAAAGCACCACACCCGATGTGCAAACCTTTGTAGTAAAGGACCTTGGGACGATCTATATTATGGTGAACGATGCCGTACCGTATAACCCAACCCGCCGCGAATACACCATCAGGCTGGTATCAGACAAAGGCATTACGGCTTATAATTAACTTAACTGGTTTAAATGATGCTGCATATGCACAATATAATCCTCCGCTAAAAAGGTTACGGTATTAAACGAAGGTTCGTAGCGGCCGTTATCACATTTTATCTGGGTACGGCCGGCAGGGTACCTGGCCAATACCCTTACAAGTTGCCGGTTTACCAGTTCCCAAAGTTTTAGCAGTTCTGTAATATCAGCATCCTGGTAATGCTGGGCAATAACCCACTCCTCCTGTAAATAGATCAGTTTAAAACCCTCTTCGTAAGTGCAGCGTACAAAACGCTGCAGGTTAATGTGCGCGCTATCAATTAAATGCCCTATAATTTGCTTATTGGTCCATTTACCGGGCGCAGCCTGGTTTTCCCAGTTAATTTGGGATGTTTTCAGGTTTAAAAAATCATCAATAGTGGCGGTAAGTTTTTGTGCTGTTTGTTTCATGGTTGGGCAAATATTTGCATTTTAAATATGCTTAATCCTGATAAATTATTCAAAAAAAATTAACTTCATGGCCTTAATCATTATTATGGCCTTAAACTACATCTGGATAGCATTTTTCCTCATCGCGTTTGTAATAGCACTTTGCAAGCTGGTGTTTTTGGGCGATGTAGATGCGTTTAAACTGCTGGTTGATGGTATGTTTGATAGTTCAAAGTCATCAGTAATGGATATTGCCCTGCCTTTGGCCGGCAACATGGTATTATGGCTTGGGATACTTAATATCGGCGAAAAAGCGGGCGCTATGAACTTCCTTTCGCGTATTGTGGGGCCTTTTCTGAGCCGTTTATTCCCCGAGGTACCCAAAAAGCACCCCGCTACCGGGCAAATGATCATGAACTTTTCGGCTAACCTGCTTGGTTTAGACAATGCCGCTACCCCGCTCGGTTTAAAGGCGATGAACAGCCTGCAGGAGCTTAACCCCAATAAGGAAACTGCATCTAACGCGCAGATCATGTTTCTGGTGTTGCACACCTCAGGCCTGCAATTGCTGCCTGTAACCATCATAGCCCAGCGTTTTATACTACATGCCAAAGACCCTGCCGATGTTTTAATACCCTGCATTATAGCTACCTATGTAGCAACAGTTGTTGGTATGATAGCTGTAGCTATTAAGCAAAAAATAAACCTGTTTGACAGGGTAATTTTAAGCTGGCTTGGCGGCATGACGGCGTTTATCATGGCTCTGGTTTGGTACTTCACCCAGTATTTGGATAAAGAACAAATAACCGTTGTATCTAAAGTAGCCAGTAACCTGCTGCTGTTTGCCATACCAACAGTATTTATATTAGGTGCCTTGCGCAAAAAGGTAAACGTATTTGAAAGCTTTATTGATGGCGCTAAAAGCGGCTTTGAAGTATCAGTAAAAATAATTCCTTACTTAGTAGCCATGCTGGTTGCCATCAGTGTTTTCCGCAACAGTGGCGCGTTAGATTATGTAAACAACGGTGTTCGCTGGGCTGCCACAAGCCTGCACATGGACACCCGTTTTGTAGATGCCATGCCTGTTGCTTATATGAAACCCTTAAGCGGATCGGGCTCAAAGGCCATGATGATAAATGTAATGCAAACTTACGGGGCCGATAGCTTTGCGGGCAGGCTTGGTTCGGTGTTCAACGGATCTGCCGATACAACATTTTATATAGTTGCATTATACTTTGGTTCGGTTGGTATAAAAAAATCGCGTTATGCCATCCCGGCGGGCTTAATAGCCGACTTTGCAGGCGTAATAGCCGCTATATTAATATCTTACTTATTTTTCGGATAGGTTAAGTTGTAATTCCCCCATTTCGCACTTAAAAAAGTTCATTTATCTGTAACACGAGCGCATTTATTCCGTATAAAGCAATACATAAACTATTGGTTTATTTTGTGCCGAAACGTTAAATTGATTTTGATTTGTGATTGATGGGTAAAACTTTTACAAAAGGTTTATTTTTTTTACTACTACCCCTACTTGTAATAACGGCTGCTGCCTCGGCCCAAACCATTACTGTAGGTACTATTGACCCCGGGCCCTACGGGCAAGGATCGAGCATTACCTTGCCTTTTCATATCGATAATACTTCGGGCTGTATTGCCCAGGGGAATACTTTTAAACTTGTTTTATCTAACGCAGCCGGCAGTTTTGCTGCTCCTACTGTATTATCAACAAAAACCGGCTTTTATGAAACTTTTTTAAACGGAGTAATTCCGACTACAACTCTGCCCGGTACAGGCTACCGGCTAAGGATCGAATCTACATCCGCCGGTATTAGTTTACCTTCAAATCCGTTTACTATTAGTGCGGTTGGCGGTATTACAGCTGGGGTAAGTTCCCAAACAATCAGCAACAGCAATCCTGAAGTATTTGGCGTATGTGCAGCTGATATAGATAACCCGCCACCGCCTTATGATTTCACTAATACTTCTACCGCAGGGTCGGTTGTAACAGCTGTTTTCTTTAATGAGTTTTCACAAGCAGCTTCAACTCCTAAACCAATCCCAGCCTCATTTACTGCCGATCTTACAAATTACACCGTAATAATCAGGGCTGAAAAGGGCTCCATAATAGGTACAAAATCGTATACGCTGATCAACAATACGTTATATTACGCTTTTGGAGGTACTGTAAGCACAACAGTGTGCTTAGGCAGCCAAACACCACTTACTTATACACTTCCGCTGGGTGATGACGGACAAGGGAAACAGCAAAGTTTTAAATACAATTACCCGGGCTTAGTCTATAACGTAAAATGGGGAGATGCCAGTGCTGATGACAAACTAACCTTTTGTGAAATAAACGCTTCACAAGGTAAAGTAAGCCATGTTTATACCCAATCGTCCTGCGGCCATATCATAGGTACTCAAAGAAATGTTTTCCAGGTAGATTTTTTGCCAACAAGCCCTTATTGCTCAAATTTAGGAACGCCGTTTACCGGCTATGCTAAAGTTTTAACCCAGCCTACAAATTCGTTTAATTATCCGGCAAATGCTTGTACCAATACTCCGGTAACATTTTCCAACACATCTGATCCTGGCCAGGACCCTAATAATAACGGGCCCGATTGTAAGAATGCTGACGCTCGCTACAGGTGGTCTGTAACGGCACCAGATGGTACGGTATTTACAAGCCCATCTCTTAAAAAAGAAGATAATTTTGTTTACACCTTTCCAACTCATGGCAATTATACAGTAACGCTAAAATTAGTAAGCAGCAATGGTTTATGTACAGCTGTGGATGTTCCGCATCAGGTATGCGTGCAGGATAAACCCCAGCCCAACTTTACAATCCCAGCAATATACTGCCTTGCAGACGGCCCTTTAACACCTGTTAACACATCGGTAGTTGATGAGACCTGCAACACCAGTACAACCTACAAATGGGTTCAGGTAGGCGGCCCAACCAGTGGCGTTAATTTTAATGCAGCCCTTAAAACACCTACTTTTACTTTTAACAGCATTGGGGTTTATCAGTTCAGGCTTGATATTACTACGCTTAGCTGCGGTACTGTAACCGGCCCTGTAAAACAGATAGTTGTAAACTCCGCTCCTACGGCTACATTATCGCCCAATACCAATGAGTGCGGCAAAGGGGTTACGCTAAGTTTCGACCCTACCGCAGTATCTACCAAAACAACATTTGATGGCACTGCACAAGCTTCGGCAACTACTTACACATGGGCCGTAACCAGCCCTGATGGCGGTACCTCTTCATTTGCAACAGGCAGTACAGCTAATAGCCAGTACCCGCGTATTGTTTTTAACGATTACGCCACCTACAACATATCGGTTACACATACCAATAATTGCGGTACCGTTACCAAAACGCAGCAATTAAAATTTGCGGTATCTCCAATGGTATCAGCCGGCCCGCCACAGCCTAATGTGTGCGAGGGCAGTGTTGTAAGTTTAACCGGTTCACCGGGCGTAGGCGGCCTTATAACCAGCGTAAAATGGACAAGCCCAACAGGTGGCGTTTTTACTGCCCAAAACTCACCCGCTACTAATTATACACCTACCGCAACCGATATTGCTAACGGGCAGGTACTATTAACCTACACCGCCACAACATCGCTTGCCGCGCCATGTAATCAAATACCAAGCACTGTTTTAATCACCATCATTAAAACAGCTACAGTTACCAGCCCCAATAACCCCTCAATTTGTAGCGGTGGCACTTTTAACTACACCATTACCGCGGCAAATCCTGCTACAACCTTCACGTGGACAGCTGCGATAACCTCGGGCACGGCTACTGGTTTTACTACTCCGGGCAGTGGCAACACCATTAATGATTTAATCACCAATAACGGCACCACCGACGCGGTTATTACCTATACGATCACACCAACGTTAAATAACTGCCCGGGTACGCAGTTCTTATTGAGGTTAACCGTACATCCATTGCCCGTTATTACACCAACACCGGTTAACCCGGAAATTTGTAGTGGCGAACCGGCAAATATTACTTTAGCCTCAAATATACCCGGCACAACCTATTTATGGACCAGCGTTGCTACCAATGGTATAACCGGGGCCACAAACCCCACGGTTGCCACATCGGTTACCAGTATACAGGATGTATTAGTAAATAACTCCGGAACACCGGGCACAGTTATCTACAAAATAACCCCATATAATGGTACCTGCCCCGGTACACCAGTGCCGGTTACCATTACGGTTAACCCTGCAGCGGTAATAGCCGATGCCGGGCCAGATCAACCTGTTTTTGTTTGCCCGGGTACCTATCAATTACAAGGTAACAACCCGTCGCCGGGCACGGGCGAATGGTCACCTGTAGCCGGTATAACTTTTAGCGACAAAAACGACCCGCATGCCATAGCAAGCGGCTTACTACCGGGCCAAACGTATCAATTCACCTGGACAATATCATCCGCTGTCCCCGGTTGCCCGCCAAACAGTGATGTAGTTACCGTAACCAGGAACCCGGCAGCAGTTGGCGGTACTACTGCAACCACCACCCCTACCGTTTGCGCAGGCACTAACGTTGTGGTTACGCTTACAGGCCAGGTAGGTACTATTGTTTGGCAACAATCAACTAATGGCGGTTTAAACTGGGTAAATATCCCCGGCCAAACCACTGCTACGTTAGCCTATCCCGCTATTGCCCAAACCACACAGTTCAGAGCTGTAGTAACAAGCGGTGCCTGTGCCCCTGATAACTCTACCGTAACAATTATTACCGTCAATCAACCCACTGTTATAGCCAATGCCGGGCCGGATGACCCACGATGTGCCGTACCCGGCGTAACCCTGCAGGGCAATAACCCCGCCCCTTTTATTGGCGAGTGGACACAGATTGCCGGGCCTGCAGCTACGATAGTAGCCCCGGCCGACCCACACTCACCAGTAACGGGTTTAATCCAGGGCAACAGCTATACCTTCAGATGGACAATTAAGGGTGTACTACCCTGCGGCGATAGTTTTGATGATGTTACTATCATCAACGGCTCAAATGTAACTGCAGCTTTTACACCAAGCCAAACGCAAGCATGCGGCCCAACACAGGTTAATTTCACCAATACCTCTACCCCGGTTCTTCCAGGTACCGTTTATGAATGGGATTTTGGGGATGGGTCGCCGGTATCAAACGCAATAAACCCTACTCACACGTTTCAGCCCACCACTAATACTGATGGTAAGGATGTTATTTACCATGTTAAGCTCACTATAATTGGCAACTGTGTTCCAAGCCAGCATACCGAGGATATAACGGTTAGCCCGGCAATACCGGTTGCCCTAATAGCCCCGCCGGATAATTCACAGAATTGCGGTGCGCTAAACCTTACACTTCATAATTTATCGCAAGGTAATAACGCCAGCTATACATTTTACCTGGTTGACGAAAACTATCAGGAAATTGCACATGTGGGGCCGTTAACGGATAAATCGGATGCTGTTTTCCCACAACAAATACCACTAAAATCTGCATTGTGGCATGTTTACATCATAGCAAAAAATAACTGCGGTGTTGAAAACCCACCACAGTATAGAGATATACCCGTTACGCCATCAACTGCCGTACCTGGCTTTCAATTAAAAGATGGGATCAGCGCCGTTTGTTTTGGCACACCTGTTGTGTTCCAAAATATCTCCACCGGGGGCGATTCGTTCACCTATAATATCTTTGATGTAGAACAAAATAAAACCACACCTCTTGTGGGTGGGTTAGCCGATTTTCCCTATATTTTCCCTCATGCCGGTAATTACCAGGTGACCATCACAGCCCGTAATAATGGTTGTACCAGTGCGCCAACATCGCCAATAAAAAACATAGAGGTTTACGCAATACCAGCGCCAAAGTTTACATTTACAACAGACATAAATAACAAGGTGACTTTTGTAAACATAAGCCCTGATGCCGGTACCACACCTGCAACATCATTATCCTATCAATGGGATTTTGGGGACGGTTCACCAAAGGAAATTGGCTTTACCCCGGCAGATCATGTTTATGATTATACCAAATCGCCTTATGCGGTTACTTTAACGGCAACAAACCCGGCCACTTCTTGCCAGGGTTCTATTACAAATACCATCGAAATTAAATTCACCGGCGAGTTATTCCTGCCTAATGCATTCCAACCGGCATCAAGCAAAACCGAGCTGCGCACATTTAAAGCCAAGGGGCAAAAACTAAAGGAATGGCGCATGCAGATATTTAATAACTGGGGGCAGCTAATATGGCAAACCACACAGCTGGATAGTAACGGCGAACCGGTAGATGGCTGGGATGGTACATTTAAAGGGGCACCTGCACAGCAGGGCGTATATATCTGGCAAATAACCGCTAAGTTTTTAAACGGGGCCGACTGGAAAGGCATGTCATACAATGGCTCGCTGCCTAAGCGCTCGGGTGTAATACATTTAATCAGATAAGTGAGATGAAGCGATTGGCAAAATATTATCTTTTAGTTTTAATACCCATGCTTGGCTGCCTGTATGCTTCCGCGCAGGATCATATGTACTCGCAGTTCTTCAACTCCCCTGTTTACCTTAACCCTGCATTGAATGGGCAGTTTGACGGCGACCTGCGCATGAACCTCATCTACCGTAACCAGTACTCGTCGTTACCGGGCAACCTCACCTATATTTCAGCATCTATAGATTATAATGTGCCGCAGTTTGGCGGTGGTATAGGCTTATTGGTTACGCGCAGCAGCGAGGGGTCGGCTTATTTAACAAAAAACAACTTTGCGGGTATCTACTCTTATAGCGTAGGGTCTGAAGACTATGTGCTATCCTTTGGCTTGCAGGCGGGTGTAACAAACCGCTCTGTTGATTTCAGCAAGCTTGTTTTTGGCGATCAGATAGACCCCAGCCTCGGTTATATACCCGGCTCAACTACCGGGGCAGATAAACCCGATTTTAACAACAAATTCTTTTTTGATGCCGGCGCAGGTATAAACCTTACCCTTAAAAACTTTAATATAGGCGGCGCACTGCAACATATTAACCGCCCCAACGAATCATTTACCGGCACACCCTATGTACTACCCATGAGGGGTACGGCGCATGCCAGTTTCCGTTATAACCTTACCCGCGATGATAATATGGATGAAGACGATAAATCATACATCATCCCATCGGTTGTTTTTTATAAGCAGGCGCAGGCGCAATCAATAAGCGCGGGCATGCAGTACAAGCGCCGCAGTATAAATGCAGGGCTTTGGTACCGCAGCGGCGGCGCAGGCGGGCCAAGCGCCATTGTGGTATCGCTTATTTTCGATCTGTTCATCAACAAAGAAGGCGGCGAAAAGGTACGCTTTGGGATAAGCCATGATGTACCAGCCGGTGGCCTTAATTATGGCAATACAAGCGGCACTACTGAAGGTAGCATTGGTTACGAAACTACTTTACCTTCCCGATCGGGCACCGAGCACAAATTTCTGGGTGCCAGCAGATGTTATGACTTCTATTAATTTTACTTAATTTTGTGCTACCTAATTCATTATGGCAAAAAATTACGTAAAAGCAAAGGCGGCGAAGAAAAAGTCGGCCTCAAAAGCAGGGTGGTTACTCGCTTTTTTTGTAATTATTTTCGCGATTTTACTTGGCAAATATGCCCTTTCGGGTTCAGTTGGGATATTCAGCGGCCTGCCTGATAGTGATGCTGCTTACGGAGTTGCAAGAAAGTTTATACAACCTACCATACTTTCAACCAATGTAGATTTTTCTGATGCCGAATATAAGTTCGCCAAAAAATCAGATTCGGTTTATGTGATCAAATCATTTTACACCGAAAAGTTTGATGATGGCGAAACATCAAAAACCCATTTTACCATCACCCTGAAATACAATGGCGGCGCGGGTGCAAACGCATCAAACTGGACCCTGCTTAATTTAGATAAGGATAACTAATTGCTGTTATATTTGATGCATGGAAAGTGATAACGAATTTATTGTTGATGCCGCCGCAATAATTACCCACGCTAAATACCAAACCACGGTAACCAGTGGCAACCACACTATAATTGCCGATGAACCTGTAGATATTGGCGGCGCAGACACGGGCATGTCGCCTTATAATTTATTGCTGGCCAGCCTTGCCAGTTGCACGGTGATTACCCTTCGGATGTATATTGACCGCAAAATGTGGGTGGTTGATGAGATAAATATCAACCTGGAACTTTTTAAAAACCCTGGTGGTGTGTTAATTGAAAGCAAACTCGCTTTTAAAGGTGTGCTTACCGATGAGCAGCTTAAACGCCTCATAACCATTGCCGATGCCTGCCCTATCCATAAAATACTCACAGGTAATATTGCTGTTAATAACAGCCTGGCATAACTGTAGCTTACTTTAAGCCTTTAACAAAAATAGCTATCAGCAGCAGGCGTTTATTGTGGATCTCGTCCAGGTGTTCCTTATTCGGGAAGCTTAGTTTTTTTTGCGGTAACGAACCACCAACCTTAATACCATGCAAGGCATCTAAAAATACTTCTACAATCTCTATGGTATTTGCAACCGGTTTTATATTCCCCTTTTCTACCTCAGATTGTATGGCCCCGGTAAGCAGTTTTATCTCGGCCTCGCGGATATGGCCAACTATTTCCCAAATGGTATCGGGCAGGTTTTGCTCATTAAGGCGGAAGAAATCGAAAAAGTTATAATTGTTAACAATGAATTCGTGATGGGTATTAACCTGGAATAAAAAAGCCTCACGCAGATCGGTAAAGTGGCCCAGTTTATCCTCCAGTTGTTTCAGATAATCACCGGCCAGTTTGCGCATAACGGCCATATATAGTTCGCTTTTATCCGGAAAGTAATAATAAAGCAGGGCTTTTGACATCGAAAGATCGCCTGCAATTTCATTCATAGTGGTTTTTGAATAACCGTAATGAAGAAAACGCTGGTACGATGCTTCTAAAATTTTCTCGCGTTTAATATCCTGCTGATCATTTACTGCGCTCATACTTGCTCCTGAAAGATAAATTACTTGTTAAAATTCCTGACTTTTTTAACAAAACTATCAATTTACCAATCAATTAATCACAGCTTTATAAAAAGATGATTTTAAAATGTAAAAACTACATATGTTTTGCAATAGCCGTACCCGTAGCAATAACAACAATATCTTCAATGGCACCTATAACCGGATCTGGCAACCTGGTACGTTTACCCAAGGCAACGCGCAAAAACATACAACCAAATGCCGAGCCTATCGCCGCAGCCCCGCCTATAATGCCCCCTATTACCGGCTGCTGATGATTGGCCTTATATACAATAGCGCCACATAACGCGCCTGATAAAAAACGGCCTATCAGCCCGCCTGCGCTGGTTCGGTTTGGCGTATAGGGTAATTTATCGCCTATGAGTTCGCCGGCGGCTAAAACCTTAAATACTTTTGATGTGGCAATGGTTTGCATGAATTGTGCAGGCGTATCTCTTAATTGCCTTGACGGATGCCTGCTATACACATGGCTAACCACCACCGGCGCCGAAAAAGTGCGCATCCCGGCAATAACCCCGAGCCCCGCGGCCTGCTTAAACGCATTTGTTAATTTAAGTTCCATATAAATGATAACAGCTTGTGGTATATAATGTTGTAATGAATAACACTTTAAACACTTACGCCAGAAAAAGGAGTGTAAACCCACACAAACATTTAAGGTTCAGCTCATATCAACCTAAATCTGTCTCGTCCTAAAAAAAGTTTACAGGTTTTAAGATAGTCCTGTTATGTATTTA
>JAZJYI010000015.1:0-44871 GCA_040390445.1 Bacteroidota bacterium | reverse complement strand
TAAATACATAACAGGACTATCTTAAAACCTGTAAACTTTTTTTAGGACGAGACATGGTGAATAGACGCTTCACTATGTTCAGTATGACAAATTGTATTAACTTTTGATTAAAAAATACAAACAATTAAATAATAAAAAGCTTATCCATATATATCAATCTATAAACATCATGACAGCATATAACGATAATGAAGAAGAAGCAAAGCCAACTGCTCACCGTATAGAGGACGATAGCAACCTTGAAGAAAAGGACCTGCGCCGCACGGCATTTATGTTTGGCAGCGAAGAAAAGACCGGGAATGAACCTGGTATGGAAGGCAACCCTGCCGGCGGACAACGTTTTGGCGAGAACAGTAACACCCCATCCGGCGATGACAAGAACAACCCATCACAAAACGCGGGTGATAATAATGGGTATTTCAAACGTACCGAACCCTCTGACGAACATCCGGAATACAACAACTTTAAAGATCCGATCCAGTTAGGGCAGTCAAACTTTACTGAATCATCTGGTGGCGCGCCTACCGGGCAATCTGACACGGAAAACACAGCCCCTGCAAAAGCGGGCTCGGATGATAACAAAGACAAAAACGATACGGATAACAACCGGAATGAATCGCAGCAAAGTTACCAGGAAGGCACTGCCGATGGTAATGATAATGTGAACATTCCCGGCCCTAATGAAGTACCCGATCAGCAGAAGGTTGGGGAGTAAACATATGGTGAGTGGTGGATAGAGATCGGTGAGTAGTTATAGTTCGATTTGCAACTACTCACCATTCTCCACTCACTATTCTCCAGATACTACCACTTAAACGTCTTCTCAATATACCCTACCAGGTCATCGGCCATAGCTTGCTGCTCTTGTGCGCTGGGATGGCCGGTTGTGTTTTTGTAGGCAAAAAAGTGGGTATAGATATTTTTATCCTTTAAACCGGCAACGGCTTTTTCAATATAACCCGGCCATGGCGAACCTTCTTTAGTAGCATCCATAGCGCCTAATGCACAAATAATCTTTGCTTTTGGATACTTACCCCTAACCGAGGTGATAAATTTCTGATATGCTTTAATAATAACCTCCGGCGTTGGCGGCGTAGTACCAAACAGCCTTTTAAACTCGGGGTAATCTTTGTTTTTGGTGAGCCAGGAGTCATTCTGGCCAAGGTTAACGATCACCAGTTCGGGGGTGTACTTTTTAAAATCCCATTTGGTGGTCGAGTCGTGCGCGCTTACGCGGTCGTAAATATCGGGGGTAGTATAATTAAACCAGCTGATTAAAAAACCTATCCCACTTTTTGATATAGAGTGATAATAAGCATTAAAATGGCGCGCAGTAATATTAGCATAGCTTTTATAGCCATTCTCAAACTCGGCTGTGCCCCTGTCCTTCCCATCGGTATCCTCTATAGCAAAGCCGCAGGTTATGGAATTGCCATAAAACTCCATTTTATGCGCAAAGTTTGGTGGCGGCAGTATCTTACCATCCAAATTAAAGCTGTAAAACGATAGTGTACCCATATCATATTCGGTGCGTTTAAACAGCTCTAACCGGTGTTTTCCTTTTGGCAGGCCGGTTACCAGTGTGTATTCGGTTGGGTTTTGGGCAGGTTGGATGGTGGTGCTGGTTACCTTGCCATCAACCACAACGGTTACCCTGTCCATGCCTGTATTATCTTTTAATGTGGCTTTAGCGGCTGTACCTTCAAAGTTTATCAATACGGATGATGCCGTCCAGGTGAGCTGCGCCGCGCTGTCGGTAAGCGCAATACGGCCCATAAATTTGATGTTTTGGTTGTCAAAATTAATAATGGTTTGCGCCCGGCTGTTGAGGGTGGCAAGTGCTAAGAACAGAAAAAATGCAAAACGTTTCATTAAATTAAACTTTTGTACAAAAGTAAATTCATTAATTAAAGATGTTAGCGCTAAAATGCTAATACTACCCCGGTTTTTAATCCTTCTTCGTATTTCGCTACATCAAATTTATATAAGAAGGGAGACCGGTGGGCGCCGATGCTCTTTGTTTCATTTAGTTTTATTAAAATACCTGTGGCGATAAGGCGTTTTTGAAAATTCCTATAATCGAGCGATTTACCCAAAATGGTTTCATATAAGCTATGAATTTCGGGCAAGGTGAACTTTTCAGGGAGCAATTCATAACCTATGGGGAAAAATGAAATATGCATGCGCAATGCACGTAAAGCCTCATCAATAATATGTTTATGATCAAATATAAGCGGAGGTAATTCATTAATTGGCCACCATTCGCATACTTCGTCGTATCCTCCTTTTTTTACTTCCACTAATGAAAATTCAGTCAGCGTATAAAATCCAACCGATACAAAGTAATCAAACATCCAGGCATTAGCAGTTGCTTCGGTTCCTATTAGTTTGTTTATTTTCTCTAACTGGCTTTTATCATAAGTTATTCTTGTAGGGTTCCCAAACGAACGAAATTGCTCTAAAAATAAATTGTTCAAGCCGGTTCTTAAATGGGCAATCCGGTGAGCGGCCTCTTCAACAGACTCCGTCCTTTTGATGTAACCGCCCGTTAAAGTCCATTGGTCAAATGTTAAAGGTAGCTGTAACAGCACCTTAAGTTCTTTGTCGTGATAACCAAATATAACGTTATCAACAGAAACATTCCGGAGGAAATGGTCCTGGTTAAAGGTATTGTCATTATCAAATTCGGCAATTACCATATCTTCTTTTAAAAATTTACTTATTCAAACTGCCGTATCAATTACAGCTATTTTCAAAGTTAATAATATTATTATGTATAAAATACACAATGGGCTTTGAAATGCGAAAACTTCATTATACTTTTATTCTGTCAAAAATACATAATGGTAGTTATTGTTTGACAACTCACCCAATCTTAGAATTATAAACCAAAAAAAATCATGAGAAAACTAAGCTTAATTTTTACAGTGCTGTTTGCATTATTTATTTCGTTAACTGCTGATGCCCAAACCAAACAGGATTATTACCCGGGCAAGTGGAACATCGTTATTGCAGGAACCCCTGGTGGCGATTCGAAAATGACAATTTTACTGGAAAGAAAAGACGGCAAACTGGCTGGTGTTGTGCAGGATTCGACAGGTAAGGAACTGACAAAGATCACTACAATTGATGAAAAGGATAAGACTATAATTGCAGCTTTTACCATTCAAAGTTATGATGTTACCCTTACGTTAGACCCAATGGATGATGACCATGTTAAGGGTAACCTGATGGGGATGTTTGACGCTAAAGGTGTTCGGGTAAAAGAGAGTAAATAACCAATTAATAGTCCTTAATTTATAAAAATGAAAAACCTATTGAAGGGTATCCTTACACCCGCAGTGTTTTTATTGATCACTCATGTTTCGTTCGGCCAGGAGAAAGCCCCCCAGTTTAGCCGTGATCAAATCAGGAACATCATAAAAAAAATGACTTTAGAAGAGAAAGCCAAAATGGTAGTTGGTAAAGGCTTTTCTTTACCCGGTTTCAGCATGGGGGTAAACGATAGTACACCTGATAAAGTAACAGGGATATCGGGCCATACCAACCCAATTCCCAAATTCGGCATACCATCGATAGGAATGGCCGATGGCCCGGCGGGTATTCACCGGTTCAGCATGAGTCCGGCCGATTCGGCAGCTAAATTATTTGCCACCGCGTGGCCTGTAGGTACGCTCCTGGCTTCGAGTTGGGATACAGTTCTGGTAAAAAAAGTAGGAGTTGCCTTTGGCGACGAGGTAAAATCATACGGTATCGATTTTATACTTGGGCCTGGGGTTAATATTCATCGCAACCCATTAGGGGGCAGGAATTTTGAATATTATTCAGAAGATCCATTGGTTTCAGGTTCAACAGCTGCTGCTATTATTAACGGCATCCAATCTCAAGGCGTTGGGGCCACCATTAAACATTTTGCGGCAAACAACCAGGAAACAAACCGTAATACGGTAAACACGATAGTAAGCGAACGCGCTTTGCGTGAAATATACCTGAGGAATTTTGAAATTGCCATAAAAAAATCGCATCCGTGGGCAGTGATGAGTTCATATAACCTTATTAACGGAACATCCACTTCAGAAAGCTACGACCTGATCACTAAGATATTACGCCAGGAATGGGGTTTTAAGGGTTTTGTAATGACTGATTGGTTTGGCGGAAAAGATGTTATAGCGCAGATGAAGGCTGGTAATGACTTACTGATGCCCGGAACGCCGGCACAAGTTAAAGCAATTATTGAAGCAGTAAAAAATGGTCAGCTCCCGGAGGAGGTGCTGAACAAAAATATAGAGAGTATTTTTAATGTAACGGTGCAAACGCTAACTGCAAAAGGCTACGTTTACCCTAATAAAACCAACCTGAAGGCGCATGCGCAACTATCAAGACAGGCAGCTGCAGAAGGTATGGTTTTACTTAAGAACACTAACAAGGCATTACCTATCCGTAATAGTGCTGCTAAAATTGCCCTGTTTGGCAACCATGGCTATGATTTGATTGCTGGAGGCACAGGCAGCGGTGATGTAACTAAACCATACGCTGTAGACCTGGCTGATGGATTAATAAATGCAGGGTATGTGGTTGATAATGAACTGGCGCAACAGTACAAAGGTTATCTATCAGACTATGCTGCAAACCACCCCAAAAAACCGCTGCTGCAGGAAATAATGAACCCTACACCATTTGCGCCTGAATATAAATCTGATGCAGGCAAAGTGGCACAAAAGGCAAATGCTTCTGATATGGCTATTGTTTACATTGGAAGAAACGCAGGTGAAGGCAATGACCGCAAAATAGCTGATGATTACGAGTTAACAGGCGTAGAAAAAGAGTTGATTACCCAGGTAAGCGAAACTTTCCACGCACAACATAAGCCTGTAATTGTAATATTGAACATTGGCGGGGTTATGGAAGTTAAGCCATTGCGCGACCAGGCCGACGCCATATTGCTTGCCTGGCAACCGGGCGAAGAAGGCGGTAATGCCATTGCCGATGTATTAAGTGGTAAAGTAAACCCTTCAGGTAAACTGGCAACCACATTCCCGGCATCTTATAATGATTTACCTTCGGCCAAAAACTTCCCAGGTAAAGAGTTTCCTGAGCAAGCAACTATGGGTATGCTGGGCCGGTCTGTACCTGCCGAGGTTGTTTATCAGGAAGGTATCTATGTGGGTTACCGATACTTTAACACTTTTAAAGTAAAACCTGCTTATGAGTTTGGTTATGGGTTATCTTATACCACTTTCGCTTATGGAAACCTGGTGCTTAATAGCCCCAATTTTAATGGTAAGCTTACTGCAACTTTAACCGTTACCAATACGGGGGCTGTTGCCGGTAAAGAGGTAGTGCAATTATATTTGAGCGCACCGCATACCAGTTTTGATAAACCATCGGAAGAATTGAAAGGCTTTGCCAAAACTAATTTGTTAAAACCCGGTCAATCACAAACGATAACCTTTACGCTTACTGCGAAAGATCTTGCTTCATTCAATACGGGCAGGTCTGCCTGGGTTGCCGATGCAGGGCAATATCATGTAAAGATAGGTGCATCCAGCCAGGCTATTAAGCTATCTAAACCGTTTACCCTTGCAAAGGAAATTGTGGTAGAAAAGGTTAATCAGGTTTTAACACCTCAGGTAGCAATTAACGAGCTAAAGCCCGCTAAACCCTAAACTCATTCAAGGTAAAAAAGGGGTGGCTTTTAGGCACCCCTTTTTATATTCGTCTTCGCACAGTTTTCTGAAAGAGGTATTTCCAGTTTGTCATGCTGAACGTAGTGAAGCATCTATTCGCCGCCATGCAATTCCGATATACATAGTTCGCTAACAGATCCTTCGCTTACGCTCAGGATGACAATTTTAAAATATAACTTCCGTATCTATTTAAAATACACATAAGTAATACCGTCGCCGCCCCTATCCGGGTGTTCATCTTCCATGCGGTCAACCTGGTCGTATTTTTTAAGGTACTGGCGTATCATCTTTCTCAGGATACCGTCGCCTTTGCCATGTAATATCTTCAGGTTGCCAAAACCCATCATTAAAGCGCGGTCAAACAGTTTTTCAATCGCAAACAAGGCATCCTCGGTACGCATGCCGCGTACGTCAATCTCCGGGCTAAAACTGGCAATATCACTGGTATGGCTGGTCATTGATTTGCGCAGCTCTTTTGGCACAGCGGCTTTGGTAACTTTCTCTAACCGTTTGCGCTTCACAACGGTACGCAGTTCGCCCATGGCAATAACTACGTTATCCTTTATCAGCTCAATGATCTGCCCGGTGGTATCACCATCAATCAGTTTAACCCAATCACCGGGTTTAAGTTCTTCATCGGCATGCGTGGTAACCTTTGGCGCTTCGGCTTTAACCGTGTTCCTTTTCAGCTCGGTATTCAGGTTATCGCGTAAAGTACGGGTAACCTCCTTATCGGCATTGCTGCTTTTTATTTCGGCAATGGTGTTTTCAACCAGCTTATTCGCATTCAGGATGATGTTCTTGGCTTCCTGCTTAGCTTCTTTCAGCAGGTTTTTGCGGTTCTCGTCTAAAAAGCTTTTCAGCTCCTCATTCTCGGCAAGCAAGCTATCTACACGGCGCTGCTGTTTATCCAGCTTTTGTTTGGTATCAAAAATCTCTTTCTTCTCGCGCTCCAGGTCAACCAATAGGCTATCCACCTTTTTTTGGCCGCTGCTTATTTTGTTTTTGGCCAGGTTAAGCACGTTTTGCGGCAGCCCTATCTTCTGCGCTATCTCAAAAGCGTACGAGCTGCCCGGTTTACCAACCTCCAGCATGTACATGGGCAGCATTTCGGTATTGTTAAACAGCATAGAGGCATTCTCAATCCCTTCGGTATTACTGGCAAATATCTTAAGGTTGGAGTAGTGCGTGGTAACCATGCCCCTCACCTTTTTATGGTTTAAGGCTTCCAGCACGGCTTCGGCAATTGGGCCGCCAAACTGCGGGTCGGTACCGGTACCAAACTCATCAATCAGTATCAGCGTTTTGCCGTTGGCATCCTCTACAAATTTTTTCATTTTTGAAAGATGTGCGCTGTAAGTACTTAAGTCGCTTTCTATGGACTGGTCATCACCAATATCAACAAACAGTTGTTTAAACACACCGGCCACACTGTCGGCGCTTGCGGGTATCAATAAGCCCGCCTGTACCATCATTTGCAGCAGGCCAACGGTTTTCATGCAAACAGATTTACCGCCCGCATTTGGCCCCGAAACAACGATAACGCGCGTGCCCTCGTCAATAGCCACATTAAGTGGCACAACGGTTTTATGCTCCTTTTTAAAATTTAGTAACAACAGCGGGTGGCGGGCATTGTATAACTTTAACCTTGCCTCGTTTACCAGCTTTGGCATTTCGGCATCAATATCAATGGCAAACAGGGCCTTGGCACGCACAAAATCAAGCTTGGTAAGCAAGCCGTGGTACGATAGCAGGATGGGCACATAAGGCCGTAATTCGTCTGTTAATGCAGTTAGTATTTTGATGATCTCGCGGCGGC
Source organism: Bacteroidota bacterium (assembly GCA_040390445.1). Classification (GTDB taxonomy): domain Bacteria; phylum Bacteroidota; class Bacteroidia; order Sphingobacteriales; family Sphingobacteriaceae; genus Mucilaginibacter. The sequence goes on along the minus strand of JAZJYI010000015.1, from coordinate 37,365 downwards.
GGTCAAATTCCAAATCGCGGATGCGGTTATTTAGCGAAAAAACCTCCTCCGGTTCCATATAAACCGTTTGGCCCGATGCCGATTCATCATGTATAAACCCCTTTAACTTGCGCTTGTTCTCGGCCAGTAAAGGGATACAGATGCGGCCATCACGTACGGTTAATGAACCATCCGCTGTCCACCCGTTGCCGGTGGCGGTTTTAAAGATCTGGTCTATCTTTTTGCGGGCTTCCTGCTCGGCTTTGGCAATGCCTGTGGTAATATCCAATAATTCGCGCGATGCATTGGGCCTTATCTTCCCTTTCGGGTCAATAACCTGGTCTATCTTTTTGATAATGGCTTTCTCAATAGGCAGGTGCTCAAAAAGGGCTTCCAGATTAGGATACACACCCTCGCGCTCGTTAAAGTAAGCGATGACCGCAAAAACCGTGGTTAACGATGCCTGCACACGGAAAAACTCCTCTTCTGATAAAAAAGAACCTTCAATGCGGGCCTTGTTGGCCAGCGTTTTTATATCGTAAAAATTATTGATGGGCAGGGCCTCATCGTTTTGCAGGATATTTTTAAACTCGTTTGCCTGGTTCAGAAATTTGTTGATCAGGTCGTAATTGCTCATTACCTGTATCTTATCAACCATTTCCTGGCCCATAATACTCAGGCAATGTGCCTTTATCAGTTCTTTTATCTCTGTAAACCCAAGCTTATCTGCACTGTTTTGCGGGTATAACATTATTTAATTTCCTTTAAAGCCGGTTTAGGTAGCGGTTTTGATGCTGATGGCTTTGGTAACTGTACAGGTTTAGCTTTAGCCGCGGCAGCAGCAGTAACTTTATTTAATGAATCAATTTTGCCCTTTATGATGGTTTCGAGCTTAGCATACATGGCCTGTATCTGTTCAGGTTTGGTGGTGTAATATTTAAGGCTTGTTTTATAAACGGCGTCGGTTGTGTGGTGCCTTTTAAATAAAGCAACATATTTTTGGCTGGAGTATTTGTACAGGCTATCTGGCACCTGCGGTACCTGGTAAACCGAACCATCGGTTATATGTATATCAAGCATCAGGTTTAACATGTCCTTCTCATTCAGAACATCTTTGGGGAGTTTGTTGCTTTTGCAGGCGGTTAAAAATAGCAATACTGAAAAAAACAAGCTTATATATTTTTGCATTCTGTAATTTAGCGGCGTTTATATAACGCAAAATTACGATAAATGAGCATAGCCGATAATATTAAAAGCTTAAAAAAAGAAACTACTGAAATAAATGTAACCCTGCTGGCTGTTTCTAAAACAAAACCGGCCGCCGACCTGCAAGAAGCGTACGATGCCGGGCAGCGTTTATTTGGCGAAAACATAGTACAGGAACTGGTTGAAAAACACGAGCAATTACCCAAAGATATTGAGTGGCACCTGATTGGCCACCTGCAAACCAACAAGGTTAAATACATAGCCCCCTTCGTCAGCATGATACAATCTGTAGATAGTATTAAGCTTTTGCAGGAGATAAACAAGCATGCCGAAAAAAGCAAACGCGTTATTGATTGCCTGTTGCAAATTTACATTGCCGACGAGGAAACCAAATTCGGTTTGGGTTTTGATGAAGCTATTGAACTGTTACGCAGTGAGGAATACGCGGCTTTAAAAAGTATCCGTATCCGCGGATTGATGGGCATTGCCACCAATACCGATAGCGAGAAACAGGTAAAAGAAGAGTATTACGAGCTGAAAACCTTTTTTGATGGTATAAAATTGAGCTTTTTCCGAAAGGAGGATTCTTTTGATACCCTGTCTATGGGCATGTCGTCAGACTATAAGCTGGCTATTGAACAAGGCAGCAATATGGTGCGCCTTGGCAGTACCATATTTGGCGGGCGCGTAATTAAACACTATAAGAATAATTAGTGTGGTTGATTAAGGTAATGGTGAGTAGTTAAATAAAATAAAAAATCATTGAGCATAATGACTAAATGACAAAAGAATTTGAAATCCGTATAGCCGAAAAACAAGATTGCCCACGCCTGCTGGAGCTTATTCATGAACTGGCTTTATTTGAACGCGCACCCGAAGAAGTGACCGTTACGCTTGAAGAGTTTGAAGAAGCTGGCTTTGGTAGTAAACCTGTTTGGAAAGCTTTTGTGGTAGAGGCCGATGGCAAGGTAGTGGCATTTGCTTTGTACTACGTAAGGTATTCTACCTGGAAAGGCAGCCGTTTATACTTGGAAGACTTGATCGTGACAGAAGAATACCGGGGTAAAGGCATTGGCAAAATACTATTCGACAGGCTATTTCAGGAAACCCGCGAACTTGGCTTTAGCGGCATGGTTTGGCAGGTGCTTGACTGGAACGAGCCTGCTATAAACTTTTACAAAAAATACGAGGCCAATATTGAGGCCGGCTGGTTAAACGCTTCCCTGTCTAAAGAACAGGTGGCAAAATTATAACATTATGAAGGTAACATCATTTATGCTACTGGCGGCATTGGGCTTAAGCTCATGCAAATGGGGCGAACCGCAAAAACAAGCACCGCCCGCTATATTTACGGATACCGTTGCTTATACCTACCAGGCTATACATGAACGCGCTGCAGATTGTGGTAGCAAACCCGATAGCGCCTGCACAGTGGTAGATATTAAATACCCGGTTTTTAAAGGGACGCCGGTTTTAAATGATACCGTTAAACATAAGCTGCTTAATATATTTATGTTAGGCGAAAAGCCGGATACCAGCCTGAGCAGCCTGGCCAAAAACTTTTTAAAATCGTACACAGATGCTAAAAAGGATGACCCGCGGACTGAAATGTTTTATACACTGGAGAGTTATGTTAAAGTTATTCGCCAGGATTCGGCATTACTGGCGTTGGAGTATGGCGGTTACTCATACCAGGGCGGTGCACATGGCGGCAGTTTTACAGGCTTCGTTAACTGGAATGTTAAAACAGATAAGCCTGTAACGCTCGGTGATATTTTAGTTGACGGCTATAAACCACAGCTAACAAAAATTGCCGAAAAGATCTTCCGGAAGGATGAAAAACTGACCGATACCTCATCACTGGCAAATGATTACTTTTTTAAGGATAACAAATTCGCGCTTAATGAGAATTATTCCATTACCCCGGCAGGCATCCGTTTTGTTTACAACCAGTACGAAATAAAGCCTTATGCTGCGGGGCAAACAGAATTGATAATCCCCTATTCACAACTCAAAACATTAATGCGGCCAAAATCTGCCGCTTCACAATACATACATAAAAATGCTGGTATTTAAATTCGGCGGGGCGTCGGTTAAGGATGCGCAGGGTGTAATAAACCTGGGCAATGTGGTTAATACTTATTCGGGAAATGAAATTTTAGTGGTGGTATCGGCCATGGGCAAAACCACCAACGCGCTCGAAAAACTGACCGATGCCTATTTCAACGGCACCGATGATCTGCATGAGATATTCGAAGAAATAAAAAATTATCACTACCATATTGCACATGAACTGTTTGGCGAGAACCACCCGGTTTTTGATGATATAGCCAATACTTTTGTAGAGATTGACTGGGCCATTGAAGACGAACCGCATGATGATTACGACTTTATTTATGACCAGATCGTATCCATTGGCGAACTGGTATCCACCCGTATTGTAAACGCCTGGTTTAATCATAAAGGCATCACCAGCAAGTGGCTTGATGTACGGGGATATATCCATACCGATAACACGTACCGCGAGGGCGTGGTTGATTGGGACAAAACCCGTGCAAGCATCCAAAAGGATATCCCTGCCATGCTTAATAAAGGCGTTGTAGTAACGCAGGGCTTTTTAGGCGGCACATCCGAGAACTTTACCACCACGCTGGGCCGTGAGGGGTCTGATTATACCGCATCCATTTTTGCTGCCTGCCTTGGCGCCGAATCTGTTACTACCTGGAAGGATGTGCCCGGCATTTTAAACGCCGACCCAAAGTTTTTTGCCGATACCATTAAGTTTGATGAGCTAAGCTACCAGGAAGCTATAGAAATGACTTACTACGGCGCGAGTGTTATCCACCCCAAAACCATCAAGCCGCTGCAAAACGCTAATATACCCCTGCTGGTTAAGCCATTTACGCATCCCGATGCACCCGGCACGGTGATCAAAGAGAACGTGGTAAACAAGTTTGAAAAGCCGGTTATCATTGTAAAGCAAAAGCAGGTGCTGCTATCCGTATCCGCTAACGATTACTCTTTTATATCAGAGAGCCATCTGAGCGAGATCTTCGGCCTGTTTGCCGGGCATCATGTAAAAGTGAATATGATGCAAACATCGGCACTGAGCTTTACCGCCTGCATTGATTACACCGCCGACCGCTTTGAGAAGCTGTTACAGGCGCTTAAAGAAACTTTTAAGGTGCGGTATAATAACGAGCTTACCCTTATTACGTTAAGGCATTACACTGATGCTGCAGTTGCAGAAATAACGGCAGGCAAAACTGTTTTAATGAAACAAACCAGCAGGAATACTGCGCAGGTAGTTTTAAAGTAGCAATAACAGGCAGGAAGCTATTACGGCTATAAACGTGTTCAGGAAGTTTACTTCGTTGTTGTTCATGTACCCTTTACGTTCGAGTGTGGCGCCTAAAACAGAATCGGCCAGGTTGCCGATGGTGCCGGCAATGATGATATTAAAGAAAGTGCCGTTCCAGCCAAAGGTAAATGAATACACACAGGCGATAGCTGCGGAACCGGCCAGGCCTATCAAAGTACCTTCCAGGCTTATTACGCCGTCCCTGCCCTTTTCACCGGGCTTTAAATTGAGGATATTATAAAAGCGTGTGCCGTAAACCGTGCCCAGTTCTGATGATAAGGTATCCGCCGTGGCTGATGCGAAAACGGCAGCCATAAATACGGTTGCCAGTAAAGTATTGTCGGGCATGGCTACTGCTAATATCCCTAATATAGCGGGTAGGCCGCCGTTTGCCAGTACCTGCCTCGCGTCGCGTTTTTCGGCATGTGAACCTTCGCCAAGCTTTCGTTTTTCTTGTTTTTTGTGGGATGTTGCTACGACCGATAGTATGAAAAACATGGCCAGCATGGCAATTCCCGTATACCCGGTACCCAGGTAAATGCATAAACCAACAAGGCCGCCGGTTATAGCCCCGCCCTCGGTTAATTTGCCGGTTTTGTAACTGGCGTAGCTAGCCGCTATCAGGATGATCAAAAAAATAAGTTGGGGTATTGGCATTGCGGTATCAAACATAAGAACATTACTTTAAAATATACATCATTGCAGGCGATAGTGTGGCAATCTCTTTAAGACAATTACACCTTACATAAGGGAATGGTTTAAAGGGGTTGCTTCGTACCGCGCCAATGACGCTTAGAGACATAAAAAACGCCCTTAGCTAAGCTAAAGGCGTTTAGGGGACTGATCTAAATTATTATTATTTCTGATTTTCGTGTTTACGGGTGTTGTCTCTGTTTGATGTTTGATCGGAGCGCTGGCCACCGCCATTGCTTATCCCCTTTTGCTTTTGTGTTTCCTTGGTATCGTTAAACGCGCGGTCGGCAGTTGATGAGCCTTGTACACTGGCATTGCCTTTAAAATCCTGGGTTTTCATAACAGTTTTGCTTTAATTTATAAACAGACTTTAGCAGCCTTTATCATATCCTTGCAACAACCATACCAGTTATTAGCTTGCAGTTTGCTCGCTTCTGGCCGTTATTGGTGTCCTCACCAACAGCCTTTAAGCCGGTAATGGCTAGGCCTGGATGCATAGCGGCTAGTTGGTGTCCCCACTAACAATAGGGAAAATAGTTATTGCCAACTGCTAACTGTCCGCTGCAAATTTACTACCGCCTGCGGCTAACTGCCAGGTCATTATAAACCTCCATCAGGTACATGGCTTCCAGCATCGAGGCGTTAAAGTCCTCCCATTCGGTATCGGTAAAAACAAAATTAATATCACGGTTTGGCGTACAAAGCACTACCCTGTCAGATCCATCCGGGAACGGGAAGCATCTACCCTCAAAATCCATTTCCTGCGTAAAGCGGTGAAACGACATGAATTGTTCGGGCGTAAAACACAGCATCAAATTTTGGTGCCATATGTTTATCATTCCGCAATCGGCGCAATGGCTTATTACCGATTGGCCCCTCTGGGTTAGTATCCTTGTTTCGCACATAGTGGTGATGTTTTAATTAGTGCCTGTATCGCCCGCGGCAAACGCTCTAAAATACCGCAGGCAACCACAGGACTTATTATTTTTAATTGTTCATTTTTTGCTATTGTAAACTGGTGCTGCCATCAGCTTGATAAGCAAACCTGAACGTGTAAAATTTTGACGGGGTATTGGCATCAAAAGCCTCCGTAATTGCCGGGTTACCCTTGTAATAACTTTTTATCTCCATTTTGGCATACTTGCCCGCAGTGGTTTTGATGATGATGATCTTACCCGGAAGCGGTAGAATTGTATGGTTTGGCTTGATATCTTCTCCCGTGTATTGATACCATTTCGCTATTGCATTTACACCACTGGCGTCGGTTTTATAACCATCAGCAGGTGCCTGATTCACTTCTTCAAATTTACCATCAACAGTTTGTGCCTGTGTTGTGCCCGAACCTGATGTGCCGCCATTTACAAAAATGCTTGTTCCTGAAAATTTAATATCCCATTTACCGGCTGTAATATCATCGCCTGTTATTTGTTTATTGGTACTTAAGCTATAATAAACAGCACCAGCTGAACCATCAAGATCGCTTACGGTGTTTACTGTAAGGATTACAGGTTTTTGTGGCTCGGGTGTTTCATTGTCTTTTGAGCATGATGTTACCAATAAGGCAGTGCTGCTAAATAATACTAATGCAAGAGTTTTAAATTTATTCATGTTGTTTGTTTAAGTGTGTATGATTATTGTTGTTTGCTAAAATTGTAAGTAACTCCTGCGTAAATCAGCCTGCCGGCCAGGTTACTGATGGCGCCCGGGTTTTTATAGTTGCCAATGTTATCGCCGGTTACCTGCAGGCGTAGCTGGTTGTTCATGAATAGTTTTGATACCGATGCATTGAACAACACGTACCCTTTTACATACTCGTCATCGCGGTTTACGATGCCGTTGCCATCCACATCCGAGAAGCCGTAGCGGCCGCGATAAATGGCCCGCAATGATGCAATAATGCCGGTTTTATCGTCCTGGTAGGCAATGCGGGCATTAGCCATGTATTTTGATCGATTTAATAAACCTCCGTACTGGCTCTTTTTGATCCTTACGGTTTCGCGGGTTGCCTGGTCTGTACCAAAAACTTTCCCGGCTTTGATCTGGTCCAGCACACTTTGGTCATAGGCCTCCAGGTATTGCATACCGCCGGCAACCGTCCAGCGGGTTAAAAAATTATAGGTTACATCGGTTTCAACCCCCTGCGTGTAAACATCGTGGATATTGAAGTACGAGAATACCGACTGCCCGTTGGTTTTGATGGCAATGGGCTGCGAATCTATCAGGTCGCGGATGTTATTACGGAAAACATTCACTGTCCACATCACCCCCGTAAATGGCTTGTAGCGGTAACCAAAGTTGTAAGCGGTAGAGCTTTCGGCGTTTAACCTTTGCAGCGTTGTCGGGTCTATCAATACAGCTTGTATCTGCCCCTGGTCCTGAAGTTTCTTTAATTCGGTAGCAGCTTCTTCATAGCCAAATACGCTATAACCCACAATGGCATTGGTGAAATTCAGGTACAGCTGCCTGAAATCGGGCGCTTTGTAGCCTTTACCTGTTGAAGCAAGCAATACAAACTTATCGCTAAACTGATAGCTGGCCGCCAGTTTTGGGCTAAACTGCGAACGATAAACGCTATGCGCATCAAAACGGCCTCCTAAAATGATATCCAATTTTTTTAACGGCGTCCAGTCTGCCTGGCCATAAGTATAACCCGACTGGAATGTTTTTTTATCGTTGTAACGTGTGGCCCTAACGCTTTCGTCCTGCCCGCCAACGCCGCCGGTAAACCTCAGGCTGTTGGTGATCTTGTAATCGCCCTGTAGCTCGGCACGGTTAAAGTTTTGGTCAAAAAAGGTTTCGTCGTAAACGGAGTTATCCGTGTTGTTTATTAAAAGCGATTTGGTGCTGTAGCCCGCGTGGTACAGCCTTACATCCCCCGTAAATTTATCAGAGAAACGGTGTGTTAAACCAGCCGATGCGTTCAGGGTTTTTTCGGTACCATCACCGGTTATGCGGTCATTATCAACCAAAAAGTTGTTATCGGCTGTGCTGGTATAATCGCGCACCTGCAGTTTAATTTGCGTACGGTTGTTGAACTTATAACCAAGAGTACCGTTTAGTGTGTACCCGTAAAACGGCGATACTGTTGCGCTGCCAGACTCGGGCACTAGTGTGTAACCGCTACTGCTGTACCTGTTTACAAAACCTGATAAGGATAAACGTTGTGTGGCGTACGCACCGTTTAATGATATATCGGCATTTTTGTTGGTACCATAACGGGCAGAAACACTCCCCGATGCACCTACCGGCGGCGTTGCTGATATAATATTGATAACCCCGGCCATGGCCTCGCTGCCGTACAGCGAGGATACCGGGCCTTTAACTATCTCTATCTTTTCGATGTTATTTGTGGTAATGCGCGACAGGTCAAGTATCCCCGTTGTACGGCCTATTAACGGTAAGCCATCCAGCATAATCATGGTATAATCGGGACTAAACCCCTGGATCTGTATCCCCTGCCCGTGTGCATCAGGTAATACGCTTAAGCCGGTTTGCTCATTTAATATCTCGTTTAAACGCACCAGCCCACGGTTTTTAATTTCTTTATTGCTAATGGTTGTTACCGGCATAGGTACCTGCATTAGCGTTTTGTTTGTGCGGGTAGCGGTAACCACTACCTCTTTAAGCTTTTTAGCTTTTGATGTATCGGTTAACAGGGTATCTGCATGCTGTGCTTTGGCAGTAATAGTCAGGGCTATCAGTAAACAGAAGAAGATATATTTCATTTATTTAGACTAATTAAAAATAATGATGCAAATTTGCAGTAACATTAGCGACTTGGTTAACGCCAAACGGATTGAAAACAACGCCAAACGGATTTTATGCACCTTACCTTTATATCCTCATCGCCCGCAGAAAAAAAAGTGGAGTTACCCTACCCCATTGATTTTGCCGGACCGGGGCCTTATGAAGAACGTAAGACAGAACTAACCAAAGCCTGGGGGAAATTCAAAGCCAAAGAGTTATGGTTTGAGGGGGCTTGTGTAATACAAAGCGAAGCCGTTTTGAAAGAGCCCTGTACAGTAAATATTACTTGTAACAGCTTTTGCTGGCTTATGAATTTTGTATTGGCAGGCAACTTAATTGTGGAAATGGCTGGTGTTAAACCCATCCCGGTAACCGAAGGTACCTACCATACCTATTACACCCCCGCGTTAAATGCCGACGTGACTTTAAAACAATCGGCCAGGATGTTTACCATATGCCTCACCCGTAAATTTATAAGTAAGCTGATGGGTAATGATGCCATCAAACTATCACTTAGTGATAATGCCAGGCTTGTAACCACTGGTAATTATAAACATACCCGGCTGCAAGCCATTATAAAAGAGATACTTGAGGCTGGCCAACCGGGGTTTATCCGCCGTATATTCCTGGAATCAAAAATATTGGAACTGCTTTCTATACAATTGCACCAGGCAGAAACTAAAGCGGCAACCAAAGGCTTTAGCAAAGATGATGTGGCCCGCCTGCAGGAAGCCAAACACATCATCGCTCAAAACCTACAAACGCCGTGCTCATTAATTGAACTTGCCCGCAAAACCGGCTTAAATGATTTTAAGCTAAAAAAAGGTTTTAAAACACTGTTTGGCCACACGGTTTTTGGTTACCTGTTTGAACTGCGTATGGATAACGCCTACAGCCTTTTACAGGATGGGAAAAGCGTGAGCGAGGTTGCAGAGATCATCGGGTATAAAAACCCGCATCATTTTACCGCTGCTTTTAAAAAGAAGTTTGGTTTTTTACCCAGCCAAGTAGCCAAAATGGCCGGTTAGTAATTTAAGCCGCATATTTCTTTTTAAAATATGCGGCTTGCTTATTGCTTTACAGCAGCATGGATAAATCAAAGCAAGTTATATTAAGCGGACAATTGAAGTGGGTAGAACGGATATCATCCATCATGGATGATAGGTTTCGTATACCGGGCACCAATTTCCGGTTCGGGCTTGACCCTATCCTTAACCTTATCCCCTTCGCGGGCGATATATCGGGCTTTTTGGTATCGGCAGTTTTGCTTTATGTAATGGCTAAAAATGGTGTAAGCCGCAAAGTGCTTATACTGATGGCTATTAACATCGGTATTGATGCCGCTGTAGGTGCCATTCCCCTTTTGGGGCAGATCTCTGATTTTTACATCAGAGCCAATACCCGTAACATTAAGCTGTTAAAGGAGCATTACCATGAAGGTAAACACACCGGCAGCGGCAATGGCCTGATTGCCATTTTATTAATTGTATTGTTTATAATGATGAGCGTAATCCTTTACATCAGCTATCTTGCCCTGCACTGGTTGTTTACGCAATTTTAAAGGTAATTACTCGCGCTTAAAGGTATAGGGCATATTGGTAATGGTGCCGGCCGATACAGTAGCCACATCAACGGATATGATCTCGCCATTTTCATCGTAATTTGTTTTTGACGATGTGAAACTGAAGTTGCCGGTTATGGTTTTTGCAACGGTATCTATAGCCGAGATAATTAACGTACCCGAACCCTGTTGCACAGTTCCGAATGGCTCAAAAATATAATCGCCGTTCGTGTTCTTTTTTTGCGTGGAATAGGTAAATAACACATTTGAATTTGCCGTAATATTATAGGTGCCCAATGTAATGCCGCTATTATCCCCGGGTGTTGGGTCGGTTAGCGTTATATCTATCTTCTTTTGATCTTTAACACCGCTGCAGGTAAACACTTTGGTTTTAGTTGTAGTGTTATAGGTTATGCTTGCTGATACGGTATCGGGGGTCCAAACCGGTGTGCCAATGTACGCCTGGAAAACCGGTGTTGGGGTTGTATCGTCAGAACTACCTTTTTTACAGCTTTGAGATACGATAACGGCGGGGATAATAAACAGGAAAAGTGCGTTTTTCTTCATTTTAAGATACATTTTGCGACTAAGCTAAAATGTATTGCTCTCAAAAAAATCCGGTTTACATATTTTAACAAAAGGCCAGCCCCTGTTACTTAACCGCTATGCCAAATTAAATTTATATATCATTGATTGTGAGCACTGTTTTAACCCGCAAGTGCTTTTGTACGTAAATTATCGCAAAACTCCTTTTACATATTTTAACACTTTAAATGTTAAAAATATATAATACTACTAAAACTGCAGGGATACCGTGTTGCATATTGAGGCCATTGCCCGTATCAGGCAAACGTTAAGTAATCCTTACTCACCCAGCGGTTGTCCATATTTACCAGGCACCAGCCATTTTGTTCTTTTATGATGAATAACTCCTGCCCCTGTGTATAAGTGCCCAGCTTATCAAAACTTGCATTAGGGCCGCTACGCGCATTAAGGGTACTTGCCTTTACGGTAGCCCTTTTTACATCTGTGGTGTATTTACCTAAAACCCAATGCTCCTGGCTGCCCGATATTTTGTACCAGCCGTTCTTTTCCTGGTAAACTCTTAGTATAGCGCCCAACGTTGCGGGTTCACGGTCGGTAGCCCTGGCGCTGGTTGCATCGGGCCTGGTGCGGATATTTAAAGCAGACGCAGTTACGCTTACGTATTTAAGCACGGTACTTGCCGGTACAACTGGTACCGTAGGCGCGCCAGCCTGTATAACTAAAGGCAAAAAGTTAGCAACACAGTCGGCCACCTTATTGCCACCAAAAAAGGCTGTGCCGGGGCAGGTTTTATTGTTTTTTGTGCCGTTGTTGCGCTCGCCGGTACTTAGATCGAACCAATGATGATAAACAATACTGTTTGTATTCACAGGCAAATGGAAACGTTTACATAGCCTGGCGGTAATACGGATAATGGTATTGTGATGAGTGGGTGTCATGGCATCTTTGCCTAAATCAAAATTGCCCAGGTTTTCTATGCATATAGCATTAGCGTTTTGCCCTACAATACAAGCGGGCGATTTTTCGAGCGAGCGGCCGGTCATCACCAAGCCATCCGGGAAGGTAGTAAAATGCTGGCCGATGTCGCTCCAGCCATTTTGGTTTACATGGTAATTTTTCATACCCTGTTGCAATGCAAAGTGATTGCTGCCATTAAATTGGGCGTAAGCCGGGCTGTAGGTATGGTGTTCTTGTACGGTTAAAACGGTACGTGCCAGTTGGCGGGCATCTATCCATGCCTCAAACTCCAGTACAGACATTAATGTGAAACCAAACTTTGTTGTCATGACGATAAGATTTAGAGGTAAATAAAACCAATGCTACATCACTAACTATATGATTATTAGCTATCTAATCAAATATCAACAACTTTTAGGAATAAAATAAAATTATTTGGTAATTAACTGTTGCATTTAAATTACGCCTCGTAATTGGGCAGGGTAACATAAAATGTAGTATCGCCGGGCTGGCTGGTAAACCATATTTTACCGTGATGTTGGTCTACAATTTTTTGGGTGATAGATAGGCCAAGGCCAAAGGGCTCTTCGCCGTTAGTGCCAGGCTTTTTGGCGGTGGTAAACATATCAAAAATATGCCCTTTGTCTTTATCAGGAATGCCTACGCCGTGGTCTGTAATTGCAATTTTTATCTTTTTCTTATCGGGGGTAAGGCCAATATCCACCCCTATTTGCCCGCCATTGTAACTGAATTTTATGGCATTAACAATAAGGTTATTAAACACACGCCAAATTTTCTCCTGGCTTACATTGGCAATAATATGCCGCTCATCGTTTTCAAAAATTATCTGCTGATTTTTTTCGTTGGCTTTAAACTGCAATAGTTTTACCGAATCGTGCAGCAAGGCTTTAACATCAACAGGTTGCATTATCACGGCCTCGTTCTCGTCTGCAAGGCCCGATTTTAACAGCTCATTGATCATTTCGATAGAGTTTATACCGGTGCTTTGTATCAGCCCAAGTATATGCATGTTTTCTTCGTTAAAACCTTCTTCTTCTTCAAGCAGCAAAGCGGTTAAACCCGTTATGCCAGCTAGCGGGTTACGCAGATCGTGCGCCATTACACGCATAATGCGGATGTAGTTTTTATTGGCGGCTTCCAGTTCTACCAGGGTTTGCTGCAACCTGCGGTTATGATCTTCAGTGGATCGGTGATTTTTTTTGCTGGTGTTTAAGTTGCGGTTAATAAGCACAATAATAATAACCGATAATACTACGGCTATGGTGATGCATAATAAATAGATCTGATTTAGCTTATCGTGATGCCTTAACTCGGTAAGTATTTGTTGCTGATGAAATGTACTTAGTTCGCGATCTACATTAACCCGGTATAGGTTTGCGGATGCTTTTTCTACAGAATCATTTAACCGGATATAGGTTTTCAGGTATTGAAAAGCCTTATCCGGTTGTTTTAACTCCAATAAGTATTGTGCATAGAGCTTGCTCCACCTGATATCCGAGTCTGAGTTCTCTTTGTGGAACTTCTTTATTAAAAACTTGCTTTGCTTAAAGGCTTCTGCAGCTTTATCATACTGTTTTGTGATCAGGTATAGTTCGGCCAGTTTGATATAAGGCGGTGTTTTTATACCATCTACCAAAGGGATATTCATATTTACACAAGCCAGTAAATATTTTTCGGCCTCGGCGTATTTACCATTTTTTAGATTGAGGCCGCCCAGGTTATCATAAAGCACAGTTCTTGCGCCTAATACAAAAACCTTTTCTACAACGCCAGCACTATCGGCCTTATTTAGTACTTCAAGATCCATGTTGTAATAAACCATGGCGCTGTCTTCCATGCCTGCCCTTTGATAAGCGAGTGCACTATTATTTAGTGTTCCCTGTTGCATGTAAAACCGCTTTTGTGGTGTTAAAGCAGGGTCACATGCACCAATACGGCGAAAGTTTTCGGCCCAATACTGCGCTGCAAGTCTGAAGTTTTTTTGGTTGTAATAAATACTTGCAATGCTTGCGGCAAGTTGCCCGTCATCACACCGGCCTTCGGCAAGCAGTTTTTTGGCTTTATATAAGTAATCTAAAGCAATATTAAATTGCTTATTTTTCATACTGGCGTCGCCTTTGGCTAATAGTACTTTCAGGTATTCATCGGGGTACGCTTTTATCCGTTTTTGTGTCGAAAAAAAAGACAGGGCGCTGTCAGCGTATATAGCCATTCGTTCGGGCTTATCACGTGAACGATCAAGAAGCATGATATAATAGGAAGTAATTAGAGGATCATCTTTGCCCATTTTAGACTTTAGCCTGCGGGCAATTTGTATAGCACTATCACCCTTGCCTATTAATGCAAGGCTATCTGCTGTATGCATCTGCTTTTTTAGCTCTTCATTGCCTTTATCAACCCGCGACAAACACGACGATAAGAACGCACACATGATAATGAAAAAGAAGAAAATGCTATGACGTGACGGGGACATGTATAACGTTAGTAACAAGTTAAAAGTAAACCAAATATATATAATTAGGTTGGTACACTGTACTGCAATATGCTGTAAGCCTGTTAATGTTTGTTGGTCTGAGCTTGTTGTAGATTTACATAACCTGTTAATGGTTAGACAGGCTCATCATGGCAAGCATTATAAAAAAAGCCGCTTCCCTTGCAGGAGCGGCCTTTTAACTAAACCAACTTATGAAAACACTCTTCGAATTATTTGATAGCTATTTCTCTTGATTGAAATTTAGCTTCTTCTCTTTTTGCAACGATCAGTTTTAAGATGCCGTCGGTATAATCGGCTTCAATTTTTGAATGGTCTACAGAATCGGGCAAGGTGAATGACCTTACGAACGAGTTGTAGCTGTACTCGCGTTTGCTGAATTTTTTTGTTTCTTCTGTATTTTCAGATTTCTTTTCGGCAGATACGGTCAGGATGTTTTTATCCAGGTTGATCTTAAAATCTTCTTTCTTTAAGCCGGGTACAGCTAACTCAATGTGAAACTCGTTATCATTTTCGGCAATGTTTACGGCCGGTACACGGGCAACTAATTTGTCGCCGATGAATGAATCATTCAATAAAGAATCGAATACATCGTTAAAGAAAGGATGTGCGTTATTTTTTAGTCCGTTGTTAAATTTAACTAATGTCATGGTTTTATATCTCCTTTAAAATTTTGTTTTGTTAATTTGCAGAGATATGTTCAACTGTTGTACCAACAGGTGAAAACTCAATATTGCAAGACAAAATGTCTGCATGTGTTAATTATAACCGACAAAATGTCTTGCCATGGCTGAAAAACTAACCGATTACAAGTATAAAACAGATATCGCTATCCGTTTTTCGGATATAGATGCGCGCGGCCATGTGAACAATGCGGTGTACCTAACCTATTTTGAAGTAGCCCGGTTCAACTATTGGCGCGATGTTGCCAAATGGGATCTGAAAGAGATAGGGATAGTGGTTGGGCGGTCAGAGATCCATTATTTAAAACCCGTTACCATTGATGATACACTGGTTTGTTACGTGCGTGTTATCCGTATTGGTAACAGCAGTTTTGATGTAATGCATGTTTTGGCCAAGGTAACCGATAAAGGCGAAGAAATTTGCACCACCTGCAAAACCGTGTGCATCAGTTATGATTATGCCACCAATAAATCTATCTCTATCCCCAAAGAAGGCCGTAAAAATATGATAGATTACGATGAGCCGAGGCTGATATTGAATACGAACTGATGTACCGGTCAAATCGCCACAAAATAGTTATTTGCCTAACAGTTTTGTTTACCATGTTCTTGGGAGCATGTAATAACAGCAACAAGCCGCCGGTTAGTAATAGTATAAGATGTGATAGTTGCTGCTTAACTCAATTAGCTCATTTTGTAGATACGCTAAACATTGATACCTCTAAATCCTTTAATTATTATTTTAATAATAAACAATTTTCTATGGGCGATTGCAAACTTGAAAAATTCAGGGGCAATTCCAGCTTTAAAAGCTCTTTAGTGTTGTTTTGGTTGAAAATAGACAATGTTTATCTTAAACACCGTTGGAATCATAGTTACTCACAAGACCTTGCGGGTCTATCAAATACGGTAAACCAGCTTGTAAACGAGTTTAATTTTCTTGCAACTAAAAAAGATCAAAAAATCATCGAATACGTTGACCCCGATTGGGTTAATGCTATAATCGAAAAGGATACAGCCTTATTAAAGAATACACAAATTAAGAAACTGTATTTTGAAAATAGGCTTTTAAAAAAGAGTATTCATAAGTAGTTAAAGAGATTTTTAGATTACCCTTTTTCTCGCGTCATTGTGAGGTACGAAGCAATCTTCGATATGCTTGTTACCTGCTTTTCTATCGAAGATTATTAATGAGTACATTTTTCTTTAAGGAATTAATGAGCTCCCGCTGGTCGGTTATCCACGCTACGCTCGCAATGACGGATTGATTTCATATCCTTCGCTAAGCATCGGCAAACAAACCATAGCTACTGTCCCTACCCCATTCTCACCAGCGGTAATACTAAACCTTGCGGCAGTTGTTTTATTTTGAAGGTTGATCATCTCAATACGTTCTTTGATAGATGTTATCCCGATAGATTTTTCTTTAATCCCGGCAAGTTTTTTGGGCATTTTTGCGCTTTTCTCCATCCCCAGGCCGTTATCAGATACGGTTATGCAAATGCCGGTTACTATTTTTTCAAGCCGTACCTTTAAATGCGCATCGCTCCTGCTTTCGGCAATTAAACCATGCAAAATGGCATTTTCTATCAACGGCTGAATAAGCATAGGGGGTAAAACCATTTTTTTTAATTCTAACGTATCATCAACAATAAATTCAAACGTGAAAGAATTGTTATAACGGGTGGCTTCCAGTTCGGTGTACAGCATCAGGGCTTTCCACTCCCTATCTGCAGTTACCAGGCTCTTGGTAGAGTTTTCGAGTATCAGCCGGGTTAATGAGGCAAATTTTTGGATCAGTCTGGATGCTGTTTTCCGGTCGCTATCCATAATGTACGATTCTATAGAGTTTAGCACATTGAACATAAAGTGCGGGTTCATTTGCGAACGGATCGCCTTTAACTCACTTTCGGAGAGTTGGTATTGATGGAGCAGCTTGAGCTCGTTTTGTACCGCTTCCTGTTGTTGTAAGGAGTTTTTAAACCTTAATTGCCTAATGCGGTAAATGCTGATGAAAAAGATGGTGACAGCTACCAGTGCCACCAGTAAAATGATAAAGTTCCGTTCGTTTTCTTTGGTTTTGGCATCGGCAAGGATTAGTTTTTGCCTGTTGATAAACAGGCTATCCTGCTTTTGCCTCAAATCGTACTTGGCACTCATTTCGGCAACAGCCTTGCCTATGCTTTCGGTATTAACGCTGTCTTTGGTAATATTCTCCAGGTTTTTAAAATAAAAGGCTTTATCAAATGCCTTTTGCTTACCATATACATAAGCAAAATTGTGATATAAGGCGGCTTTGTTTGTATTTGCAATATAAGGGCTAATAAATTGCTGCGCTTTTTTTAAACTGATGATGCTTTCCTCAAACCGGTTTTGCTGCATCAGGCAGTCGCCTTTGTTGGCAAATGCCGTGAACAGGTCTGTGCTGTCATTAGCTATGGTCAATCCTTTTATGGCTTTATCATAATAATTTAACGCAACGGGGTATTTTTTTAATAATGAATAGGTATCTGCCGTAAGTAGCAGGGCAATATTTTTAGAGCTGTTGTATTTGGAGTTATTTACAGCAACTATATTAAAGTAAGAAAGCGCCGTATCATATTTATTTAAGCAGTTATACGCACTGCCTAAATTACTTAAACAATCAAATAGGTATGTACTATCTTTTGTAAGTTTTGTATAATTCAATTGCTTTTTAAAATAGGCGATAGCACTGGTGTATCGCTTAGTAAAAATCAACTCTATACTTCCTAAACGATTGTATAGAAATACCAGTGAGGAGTAATCTTTTTTACTATCGCTATACTTAACCGCTTCCCCATAATAATAGATACTAGAATCTATTTTATCAAGCGCTTCGTAGTTACTGCCCAAGTACATGTTTATCCTTTCAGAATAGGCAGTATCTTTCCCTTTTAAGGTTTTAGCCTTAAGCAATAGGTTTATAGCAGCGTTATAGTTTTGATTTCGGGCGCTATCTTCCGCTGCTTTTGTGAGCGATTTAAAGCTATTTTGTGAAAATCCGGGGAAATGAACAAATAACAATCCAATAATTAAAAATAACCTTCGGGCGGTCATATTTATTTTAGAGGGTTAAAATTTAAACGTAATTGCTCTAACGCTTTGATGATATCGTCCTTAGGCCATGGTGGTGGCCCAGGGATTTTTTTTACCGTAACAGCTTGCTGGCTAACCTCTTCTCCGTTATGAAAAAATTTAACAATAATTTTGCTATTTTCTACTTTTATCGATATTTCAAAATCATCAAAATTTATGTCTTTTGTTATCGGGAAGTTCACCGTAAGCGATGATTTAACTTTTTTTAATACCGAAACAGCGCTAACAGGCGTTTTGCTCAAAGCTGTGGCGGTAGTTTTTTTGATAGGTTTCATTTTACAGGTACTGTTTTATAAATTTCTAAGAACAAGATAGTTACTATTATTCTTATTAAAAACAGCGTTCGCTCATTTAAACCCTCGTTTTACTCATTTATAAAGGCACATTATCAAATTAAATGCGAATATTCATTAAAATATCTTCCCGGGGTTTAAAATTCCGTTCGGGTCAAAAATGGCTTTAATCCCTTTCCAGATAGCAAAATGCACTGGCGTATATTTTAGCGGCATAAAATTCTTTTGTACCAAACCGATACCATGCTCGCCGGATAAAGTACCGCCCAAAGCCACCGTCAATTCAAAAACTTCGGTGATGCCGTCTTTTAGTTTACTGTTCCAGTCGGCATCGCTCATGCCTGCTTTAACAATGTTTACATGCAGGTTGCCATCGCCGGCATGGCCGTAACAAACCGATTCGAAGCCATATTTAGTGCCAATTTCTTTAATGCCTTTTATCAGTTGTGGTAGTGCTGCGCGTGGCACTACGGTATCTTCCTCTTTGTAAACCGAGTTTGACTTTACCGATACCGCCATGGTGCGCCTGATGCGCCAAAGTTCTTCCTTTTGTGCTGAGGTATCAGCAAATAGCACTTCCCGGCAATTATACTGTTCTAAAACATCGTTTATCTTTTCGCAATCGGCAAATATCACATCCTGGTTGGTGCCATCAGCTTCTATCAGTAAAAAAGCCCCTATCCCGTCCTTCAGGTCGAAATTGATACCATCATGCTCAATGACCCACTCAAAGCCCCTGCGCTCCATAAATTCCACAGCTGATGGCACTACCCCAGCCCTGAATATGGCAGAAACCGCCGCACAGGCATCTTCATTTGTACTGAACGATGCCAGCATTAAAGCATCCAGCGTTGGTTTTGGGATTAGCTTGGTAACTATCTTGGTGACGATACCCAAGGTACCTTCACTTCCTATCAGCAACTGCGTTAAGTTATAGCCCGATGCATATTTAAGTGTGTTTGCCCCCGTCCAGATGATATCGCCCGATGGCAAAACAACTTGCAGGTTCAACACATACTCGCGGATGGTACCATATTTAACTACCCTTGGCCCGCCGCTGCAATTAGCTACATTGCCACCTATAAAGCAACTGCCCTTGCTTGCCGGGTCAACCGGGTAAAGCAGGCCTTTTTCGGCAACGGCATTCATGAAAATTTCGGTGATAACACCCGGTTCAACAGTGGCCTGCAGGTTCTGCTCGTCAATATCCAGGATCTTGTTAAAAAGCTCCATAGATATCATTAAACCACCATTTACGGCCAATGCACCACCCGCCAGGCCGGTACCAGCCCCGCGCGGGGTAACGGGTATCAGTTGCTCATTGCAAAACTTCATCAAAGCCGATACCTGCTCAACTGTTTGTGGTTTTGCTACCACTTCCGGATAATAAACCAGGTCCTCGGTTTCATCGTGGCTATAGTTTTCAATCGCGGTATGGTCGGTCAATAGGTTATCCGCACCAACAATCGTGGTTAACCGGTTAAGTATATCGGGTGTTATTTTAGTGTAGGTAATCATGGCGGTAAATGTTATTTATGGTAACTAAGCGTAATAACCGATTGTTTTAGCGGCCCACGGAACGGTGGGTTTTGTTTTTTTATGGTTACCACGGCCGTTTCTATAAATATAAACTCGGTTGTAATATGGTTGAGTATAGCTTGGGCAACACTTTCAATTACTTTACGGGTATGCTTCATCTCATTTTCTATAATGGCATAAAGTACTTCGTAGTTCACGGTGTTGCTCAGGTTATCTTTTTCTACATCTATTTCAGCATAAAAACCAACTTGCACATCTACCAAAAAGTGTGTGCCTATCACTTGTTCTTCGGGGTAAAAACCATGGTAGGCATAAAACTCAGCGCCTTCTAAAGCTACATTTATCATGTTTCAAAAGTAATGGAATATTTGATAAAATATTTCACGCAAAGACGCGAAGACGCAACTCTATAATAAATTTCCAGTATAATAAACTGCCTTAATTTTTTTGCGTCTTCGCGTCTTTGCGTGATAAAACCCTTTTGCAAAAACTTTCTCAAAAAAAGTTTTTCATCAAAAAATATGTTTAAACCCTTTAAACCTACTTTTTGCCATAAAACGGCCTCTGCGTATTAAAAACAATGATTTGGACTTGTTTAACTAACCTGCAATGCCCTATATTTGGCCAACCAATTATCAGAACCATGGCTAAGACCGACCTGTACGAAGCACCGGATTACTACCTTTTAGATGAACTTTTAAGCGAAGAACATAAGCTGATACGTGCCAGTGTACGCGATTGGGTGAAAAAAGAAGTGAGCCCCGTTATTGAAGATTACGCCCAAAAGGCCGAGTTCCCGAAACACCTGCTAAAAGGTTTGGCAGAGATTGGCGCTTTTGGTCCAACCATCCCGGTTGAGTATGGCGGCGCAGGGCTGGACTATATGGCCTACGGCATTATTATGCAGGAAATTGAGCGTGGCGATTCGGGCATCCGTTCAACGGCATCGGTGCAGGGGTCGTTGGTGATGTTCCCTATTAATGCGTACGGAAGCGAAGCGCAAAAACATAAGTACCTGCCTAAATTGGCTTCGGGAGAATTAATGGGCTGTTTCGGCCTTACCGAGCCTGATCACGGTTCTAACCCCAGTGGCATGGTTACCAATATAAAAGATGCCGGCGACCACTACATCTTAAACGGCGCTAAAATGTGGATCTCCAACTCTCCTTTCGCCGATATAGCCATAGTTTGGGCTAAAGACGAAGAAGGAAAAATTCGCGGGCTAATCGTAGAACGCGGTATGGAAGGCTTTACCACGCCCGAGACGCATAACAAATGGTCGTTACGGGCATCGGCCACAGGCGAACTGGTGTTTGATAATGTTAAGGTGCCAAAAGAAAACCTGCTGCCAAACGTATCGGGCTTAAAAGGCCCGCTAGGTTGCTTAAACCAGGCGCGGTACGGCATAGCCTGGGGAGCGTTAGGTGCCGCTATGGATTGCTATGATACTGCCCTGCGCTACTCAAAGGAACGCGTGCAGTTTGGAAGGCCCATAGGCGGTTTCCAACTGCAACAAAAAAAACTGGCAGAAATGATTACCGAAATAACCAAAGGGCAACTATTAGTTTGGCGCCTGGCTACCCTGAAAAATGAAGGCCGCGCTACCGCTGCGCAAATCTCGATGGCTAAACGTAACAGTGTTGAGATAGCCATAAACATAGCCCGCGAGGCGCGCCAGATGCTTGGCGGTATGGGAATTACAGGCGAATACCCAATAATGCGGCATATGATGAACCTTGAATCGGTAATTACGTATGAAGGTACACATGACATCCATTTGCTGATTACGGGTATGGATGTTACCGGCGAAAATGCTTTTAAATAAAATTTACCGTAAAATAGCACTGTAAGTAGTAGAAGTATTTCGCGGAGTAGTATATTTGTGTACCGCTAACCCCTATTACGTTGATTGATTTTAAAGACAATTTTGCCGCTATTTTTAAAAGGCATGTTTGGCTTTATACTTTTCTGATACTTTTATCTGCTTGCGGAAAAAAAAATATCGATACCGGGGATTACTCGGAAGATTTTGAAAAAGTAAGGAAACGGGTTGATAAGTTTTGGCTGAAGGGCGAAGTAAAACCCGGCCTTGATTATCTTGATTCGGCTTTTACCAGAGTACCCTCACCTACTATAAACGACCGTTTCCGGTTTTATGCCTTTCATTACATCTATTATCAAAAAACAATAAGCAAATTTAACCAAAGCCTTTTATATGCCGATAGTATGGTTGCTATGGCAAGTAAAAGTGTAACCCCCAGGCAATACTCATCAAATTTTGCCGAAGCGAGCTTTTCGCGCGGGGATGCTTATTTCGAGCTTAAGCAATTCAGTGATGCTTATCAGGCTTATTACCAGGGCTACCTTACCGGTAAAAACTATGTAAACATTGCCGCCCTTGCCGATTACACCTATCGCATGGGGATGATCATGTACAAAAAAGGGCATTATAAACTCGCGGCAAGTTATTTTAAAGACAGCTTTAGCCAAACCCTTAAAGATGGCAAAACATTCGACCGCGACTTTGTAGGTTTTTACCGCCGGCAGGAATTATTGGATAATATTGGCCTTAGTTATAAACACAACAACCAAAACGATAGCGCAGTAGTGTATTTTGATAAAGCACTTAAAGAGATAAATACCAATGCCCACAGGTTTCCTGATCGTAAACAGCACCTGGATATGGCGCGTGGGGTTGTGTATGGTAACAAGGCCGAGGTTTACGTTTTGCAGGGCTTGCATGCACAGGCTATTGAGTTGCTTAAAAAAAGTATAGCTATAAACCTGCAAGCGGGTTATGATAACAGGGATGCGCAGTTATCTGAAATAAAGTTGGGCCAAATATATTTCAATCTGAATAAGAGCGACCTGCTGCTTGATCTGTTAAAAAACCTACGCACCCAGTTTGATAGTATTGCAAACCCGGATGCCGAAGCCGATTATAACCGCCTGCTGGGGAATTATTACGAAAAGAAAAAGGATCTGAAACAGGCTCTTGCAAGCATACAGCGCTATAATATTTTAAAAGACTCGTTAACACGCAGGGCAAGCCTGCTGATGGAGACAGATGTGAACCAGCAACTGGCCAACTATGAAAAACAACATGAAATTGACGCCCTTAGTAATGATAACAAACTGCAGATAATTTCCCTATACGTCACGGTTTTCTTTGCAGCAATGGCGCTCATTATCATCTTTCTGATCTTCAGGAACTGGAAACGTTCTAAAAAAGATGTACAGACGGTAAATGTACTTAACCGGCAAATAAACGAGCAGAATAAAATTTTAGAAAAAGCCCTTACTGAACTAAACACCAGCAGCCAGGAAAAAGACCGTATTTTGCGTACCGTAGCGCATGATCTGCGTAACCCTATTGGTGGTATAGCCTCATTAACAGCTATGATGGCGGATGATGAATATACCGACGATCAGAAAGAACTGATTAACCTGGTTAAAGAAACCTCTGTTAACTCGCTTGAACTGATCAATGAGATATTGGAGGCAACTAACCTCGCTGCGGTTGAGTTGAACCTGGAGCAGGTGGAGATAAACTCGCTGGTAAACAATAGCGTGGAGCTACTGCGTTTTAAAGCAGCGGAAAAAGGTCAGAAAATACTGCTTGATACTTTAGATAAACAGCAGGAACTTTACATCAGCCGCGAAAAAATATGGCGGGTTATCAGTAACCTGATCAGTAATGCTATTAAATTTAGCCCTACCGGGGGCACCATCCATGTAAAGGTTGCCGAGGTAAATACCAAAATAATTATAGCTGTAAAAGACAACGGTATAGGCATCCCCGATAAACTGAAAGACCAGGTATTTAACATGTTTACCAGCGCACAAAGGCCGGGTACATTGGGTGAAAAATCGTTCGGGCTGGGCTTATCCATCTGCAGGCAGATCATGGAGAAACATCATGGCCGCATTTGGTTTGAGAGCGATACTAATATCGGTACTACATTCTTTATAAGCCTGCCTATATTGGTATATAAAGCAGCATCAGGCCTGCCCCAACAAGGCAGCATACCAGTGGCCTGATGATTTAATGATACGCTGCTGCGTATCAAAATCAATGTAAATAAGGCCAAAGCGCGGGTGATACCCTTCGGCCCATTCAAAGTTATCGGTGAGTGTCCACACAAAATACCCTGTTACCTTACACCCTTCCTGCTTTGCTTTTAAAACTTGTTGCAAATGTGTTTGCAGATATTTTACCCGTTTAGGGTCGTCAACCTTACCATTAATAACGGTATCAGGAAAAGCGGCGCCGTTCTCTGTTATAATGATTTTTTTTATTTGCGGATAGGCGTTAAACTTTTTGATCATGTGGTAAATGGCAGGCGGGTGTACCTCCCATTTCATATCGGTGAGTTCTACATTTCTTTTTTCGGCTTTTACTAAATTGGCGCCGATATATGGGGTAAAGAACGAATATTTGACAATTTCGCGTGTATAGTTTTGTATGCCAATAAAATCAAAATCAAAGCTGATGTTATCCTCATCGCCGGGCTTATGGTATTTATAAATCCCTTTCAGTGCGGTAACATCATCGGTTGGGTATCCTAAACCTAATATCGGCTCAATAAAAAGGCGGTTTATCAGTGCATCGGCGCGTTTAGCTGCGTTGATATGTTTAGGCTTATCAGCATAAGGCTCAATATGCGAACATGAAAAAGTGTTACCTATCTGTGCATCCGGGCATATTTTTCGCAAAATTCTGGCCCCTGCCACTATACTTAAAACCACATGGTGCACGGCCGGTAAAAAGTTACGCAGCCCACTCCTGCCCGGCGCATGGATGCCCAAAAAATAACCCGCACCGGTAAATACCGCGGGCTCGTTCATTACCATCCAATTTTTTACCCTGTCGCCAAAGTTTTGGGCGCAAATGGTTACAAATTCGCTAAACCAGTTTACTATTTCGCGGTTTGTCCAGCCACCTTTATCTTCAAGCGCCTGTGGCAAATCCCAGTGGTAAAGGGTTAACCAGGGTTCAATACCTTGTTGCAGGCAGTAATCAATCAATTTGTTGTAATGATCTATCCCCGCCTGGTTAATGCGGCCGGTGCCATCAGGTAAAATACGGCTCCAGGCTATAGAAAAACGGAAGTTTGGTATGTTAAGTTCTTTTACCAGGTCAATATCCTGCTGGTAACGGTTGTAAAAATCGCAGGTTGTGGTGGGTTTGTCGTTGTTTAAAATCTTGCCTTTACGGGCGCTAAAAGTATCCCAGATAGATGTGCCTTTACCTTCGGCATCGCACGATCCTTCGATTTGCAGAGCGGCCGTAGATACCCCCCAGGCAAAATCATCGCCAAAAAGTTGTTTAGAAAGAAGCAGATCAGGGTTGTTTGTATCCATTAATTTGAGCTGATGCAAAGCCCAAAATGTACATTATTATTGTATAAATAAAGCGTTACGTTAAAAAAATTAGTGCATGAATGATGAACGCATGCTTTTTAAAAACAACCATTCGCGCAGGTCGCTTACAATGGCGGCTAACTTTGTGATGATTTTCATGATGTTGTGTTTAATGTTTAATCAAATGTACTATAGCTGTGTGTAGTTACCGTAAGTATAAGATTATGTAATTGTTAACACTGGTTGGCGCCATTTATATTACAGGGGTTACCCAATACCCTGTAAGTGTAATTTTTTAAAGTTGTAAAAGATATTTTAGCCCCAACTTTTACAAGTTAAGCAAAGGATGTTTACTTTTACCGCAATGAAAAGCTACTTTATCCGCCTGTTTAATTACGACCAGTTTGCTAACAGGCAAATAGCCGACCTGATATTAAATACCTATCAAAACCAACAGGCAGTTAACTTAATTGCGCACACGCTTTCAGCTCAGCAAAGGTGGTTAACACGTTGTAAATACGAGCCAGCACCTACCGACCCATTATGGCCAAGTTGGCCTGCTGAAAGCCTAACCGCAATAATTGATAGTAACCACGAGGCATGGATAGGTTACCTGCAAACCCTGCAAGCCGAAGAATTTGAGAAGCCCGTTACCTATCAGAATATGCAGGGCATAACTTATACCGATACCTTGCAGGATATATTAGCGCATATCATCAATCATGGTACACACCACCGGGCGCAAGCCGGGCAGCACCTTAAACAAGCTGGTGCAGCGTTGCCTATTTCTGATTATATATTTTACGCCAGGGAATTAACTTCTACACTATAAACCATTACAATTTAATACAATGAAAAAAATTATTGCCGCCCTGTTTTTAAGCTTTATCATATTTAGCTGTACCGATACCAAAAAGCAAGAGAAAGACCTGTTTAATGAGGTGATAAAAGTACACGATAGAGTAATGGGTAAAGACCAGCTCATCATGATCAACAAAATGCAGTTGGATACGCTCATCAAACAAAACAAAACGCCCCAAATTACTGCCGAAGCTACCCAACACAGCAAAGCACTGGAGGCTGCCGATACCGATATGGAAAACTGGATGCACAACTTTGACGCGGAAGAAAAAGGTAAAAGCCATGAGGAGATCATGACCTACCTTACCGACCAGAAAAAGAAAATTGATGCGATAGACAGCAACTTTAACGTTACGGTAGCAGCAGCAAGCAAATTCATCAAACAAAACAAAACCAAATGAAGAAACTGATAGGGTTAGCCCTTATAGTATTAGCTTTTACCGCCTGTAAATTTAATGATGCCGATAAGCCCAAACTGCCTATTATGGGCAACCGCGATGCGGTAACTAAAACGGTAAATGGTAAAGAGGTTGTAGATACAGTGTACCAAACCATACCCGATTTTAAATTTGTAAACCAGTATGGCGATACCATTACCCAAAAAAGCTTAAAAGGCGATATTTATGTGGCCGATTTCTTTTTCACCACCTGTCCTTCTATTTGCCCTATTATGCACCGCAATATGCTAAATGTGTATAAGGAGTTTAAGAACGTGCCCGATTTTAAGATCATATCGCACACTATCGACCCAAAACATGATAGCGTTGCCGTGATGAAAAAATATGCCGATAAGCTGGGGATCAGCGGGAATAGCTGGTGGTTGTTGCAAGGTAATAAAGAACAAACGTACGATCTGGGCCAGAAAAGTTACCTGGTTGCCGTAAAACAGGATGATGGCACACCCGGCGGCTATGTTCACCAGGGGTGGTTTGTACTGGTTGATAAACAAAAACGCATCCGCGGGTATTATGATGGTACCGACGAAAAGCAGGTTGCCAAGTTAATAGACGATATTAAAATACTGCGCACCGAAGTTAACACCGAGATAGCCCAATAATGAAGCTGCGGATAATTGCTTTTATTGGGGTATTGCTTTGTGTAATAATTGTATCCTGCCAAAGCGAGGCCGAGCAGGATTTTAAACGCTATTATACAGGCGGCGCTATTATTTACAAGGATAAATGCCAGAATTGCCACGGCGCCAAAGGCGAAGGGTTATCAAACCTTATCCCCCCGCTTACGGATACGGCCTACCTTAAAAAGAACAAAGCCCAATTGGGTTGTTTTATTAAATACGGCATCAAAGAAACCATTATCACCATAAATGGCAAGGCCTATGAAGGTGCCATGCCAGCCAATGTTGACCTCACCCCCATTGAAATAGCCAAGCTGCTTACCTATGTAGGTAATTCGTTTGGTAACAAAATGGGCACTATTGCATTTGAAGAAGCCGATGCTGATTTGGCGAGGTGTAAGTAGTCCGTAAGATGAAAGCATGAAGCTATCTTTCGGACTTGCCGTCTAAAATCCTTACCTTCGTGGCTGCAAAACGTTCTATCGCTGTGCCGACGTAGTCGGTGAGAGGAAAGTCCGGGCAACATAGAGCATCCTGCTTCCTAACGGGAAGGCGCCCACAGCGGGCGACAGCAAGTGCCACAGAGAATATACCGCCCCGATTTATCGGGGTAAGGGTGAAAACGTGAGGTAAGAGCTCACGGCTTTTCCGGGCGACCGGGATCGCGGTAAACCTCAGGAGTTGAAAAACCAAATAGGTTCTGAAAGTGGTGCTGCTCGCATCCATGTCCGGCAACGGAATGTCAGAATGGGTAGGTTGATAGATCCTGCCGGCAACGGCAGGGCCAGATTAATGATAGAAGCTCTCATTCGGGAGTACAAAACCCGGCTTACAGATTTGCTGCTGTGGAAAGCCCCCGTAAGGGGGCTTTCCGGTTATTAGAGGGTAGTTGGTGGTGAGTGGTTGCCTGAAGGTCATAACCATTCACTTAATTAACTCAGTCAACCATTCACCAACAATAAACTGCACAAAATACTATACAATTTTCTATATTAGCCGCAAACATTACCTCCTGTTTTTAGTTTAAATAACACATGGCGAAAATTTTAATAATTGATGACGAACGGTCTATCAGAAGCACCCTTCGTGAGATACTTGAATACGAAGATTATACCGTAGAAGATGTAGATAACGGCGTAGACGGCCTTGAGCTTATCCGCAATAACGATTACGACCTGGTGTTGTGCGATATTAAAATGAACCGCATGGATGGTATGGAGGTGCTTACAGAAGGCCTTTCTATTAAGCCCGATCTGCCTTTTATCATGATATCCGGCCATGGTACTGTTGAAACCGCTGTTGAAGCGAGTAAAAAAGGTGCGTTCGATTTTATATCAAAACCGCCCGATCTTAACCGCCTGCTCATTACCGTACGCAACGCCCTTGACAGGGGAAGTTTGGTTGTTGAAACCAAAGTATTAAAGCGTAAGGCGTCAAAAGTGCGTCCTATTTTAGGCGAATCACAGGCTATTGTACGTATTAAAGAAACCATTGAGCGTGTTGGCCCAACCGACGCCCGAGTACTGGTTACCGGCGCTAATGGTAGTGGTAAAGAATTGGTTGCCCGCTGGCTGCACGAAAAATCAAACCGCTCAAACGGCCCTATCATTGAGGTTAACTGCGCGGCTATCCCTTCAGAATTAATTGAAAGCGAACTGTTCGGCCACGAAAAAGGGTCGTTCACATCGGCTATAAAACAACGTATAGGTAAGTTTGAGAGTGCCAATGGCGGTACCCTTTTCCTGGATGAAATTGGTGATATGAGCCAATCTGCACAGGCCAAAGTGCTGCGCGCACTACAGGAAAGCAAAATTACCCGTGTAGGCGGCGAAAAAGAGATAGATGTGGATGTACGCGTAGTAGCGGCAACCAATAAAGACCTGCTTAAAGAAATTGAGGCCGGGAACTTCCGTATGGACTTATACCACCGCCTGAGTGTTATCCTGATCCATGTACCACCACTTACCGAACGCCGGGATGATATTGCTCTGCTTACACAGAGCTTTTTAGAAGAGATCTGCAACGAGTATGGTATGCCGGTTAAAAAGGTATCTGATGCTGCGTTAGAGGCCCTTAAAGCCCTGCCGTGGACAGGTAACATCCGCGAACTGCGCAACATGGTTGAACGTTTGATCATCCTGAGCGATAAAACTATTACGGATAGTGATGTAAAGGCATTTGCCAACCCATCGGCACCGGTAACTGCTTCGGCTGATGCAACAGCAGCAGCACCGCAAACAGATTTTGACCAGTTCACCAATTTCCAGGAATATAAGGATTACGCCGAGCGCGAGTACATCAAATTTAAACTGGAGAAAAACAACTGGAATGTATCAAAAACTGCTGATGATATTGATATACAACGCAGCCACCTATACAGCAAAATAGAGAAGTTTGGATTGAAACGGGGGGAATAAATCAACACCATCAATCATAGTGTAAAAAAGCTAATGACCTACAATTGTCATTAGCTTTTTTTATAGCTTTATATAGTGAAAAGAAAATGCAATGGCTGGTTTGTTTAATTAAAATGGCGGTTACATTCCCAATTTAATCACCTGTTATTTGCTGTATATTATTACTTTTGCCGCATGACAGATGAGGAACTGATAGCCTATTTTGAACACGCCAAATTACCGGAAACGTTACGCCTTGACAGGGCTTCAACCCAGCATTTTGTAAAAGAAGCTGTGCACAGAAACCTGG
This sequence comes from Bacteroidota bacterium, assembly GCA_040390445.1. Classification (GTDB taxonomy): domain Bacteria; phylum Bacteroidota; class Bacteroidia; order Sphingobacteriales; family Sphingobacteriaceae; genus Mucilaginibacter. Next base: position 7,165 of record JAZJYI010000015.1, on the reverse strand, counting down.
AGATGATGATGGCCGACCCAACTGATACCCGTTCAAGGCACCGTTTAAAAATGATAGCTACCGCGATGGAAAAACCTTATGACGGTCCCGAGATCCCGAGGTTTTAAGAATTAATATCAAGGTTATTGCTTTCAATAAAGGTTTTAATAGCTGCAACGGCAGTGTTATTACCGCTGTTTAAATTAAGTTCGCCTATCGACTTTAAATAGCCTAGTAATTTTTCTGTTTTTGCACTATTCGTTACTGTAAAACCCATTAGCCATTGCGAGAAGCTTTTTTCGGCAATGGGTTCATCAATTAGTTTTACCACACTTTTATGGCGCTGGTCAGCTTCTATCCTTGAGTAAAGCGCATCAATAACGGAGTCCTTTCCCTCTAAAACCTGTATAAATGTTCCTTCTGAATACAATAATACGCCCGAAATATTAAGTGCCGCGTTATGTTGCCTTGCATTGTGTAAAATGTCAAACAATTGATTTTCGTGCATTAATTTGACAGCGGTACTTACGTAAACTATATTTTTCATCAATTAGGTAGATTGTTTAAATGTATTTTTCCCTTTAATATTTTGGCTGCCTGTGTATATCCGCCTTCCGAGCCATCAACAAAATGGATGTGCCCGTCTACCAGGTCGCGTACGTAGCACGACATTATTGAAGCGCTGCTGATGTGCAATCCATATAGTATCGCCCCATCCTGCTCTAACTCATCCAGAGCTTTTTGCAGCTCTTTACGTTGTTTGATGGTGCCCGATATAACCGTATTTATTTTACCATCTATCACCAGGGTATCGGCCATTTCCACCAGGCTCTTTAAATATTTTCTGCCACGCTGTGTTCTGAAATAAATATGGCCATAAAGTGTAGTTAACCATGTTGTGATTAATTTAACCCACTTAACCTGCCCCAGCCTGAAACGCATTTCGGCCCCTAAACTACTAAAAGTTGTTTTAAGTTTTAATTGCGCTACAGATATGGGTTGCCGTTTTCGTGGAGGGCCATATATTTCATCTATCTTATTCATTACTTTGCTAAAGGATGCCGACTGCCTTGCATGATCGCTGGCTGCAACCAGTAGGGTAACTACTTCTTCCCTGTCTTGTGGTGGGGCTACCCTATCCCATCGGCATTGCATGCCGCTTAGGTCAAGTTCATCAGTTTGAGCCGGATGATTTGATAAAAGGGCATCGTCTCCTTTAATCAATTGCTCGGCGTAGTTTAAGCCGTTACCCAAAACAATAGGAATATGGAAAGATGCTGAACTGCTGAATTTAGCGATATGCAGGTGATGGCCTTGTGTGTAAATCTGCTCTACCGCTACCATGCCGGTACGCAGTTCAAGGTTAAAAGTATTCTGTGTATTGATCTTGTAAGAGGCCAATGCCTGCATCACCCTGTCAATAATGCCGGGCGGAATAATAAAAGTAGCGCCATCACCCCCAAAGAAAAAAGGGATAGTAACGTTTAGCGCATAAGCTATATTGAGGACTGATACGATACTGCCTGTAGCTATTAAGTTCACATCCTCGTGCCGGCCGCTCAGCACAGCGTTGGTTGAACCTTTAATATCGGTGAGTACCACATACCAGTCGCGCGGTACATCGTTAAATAGATCGTATTGGGTTAAAAGCTCACCAAGGTGCATTTTGTGTGCAGGTAATTCTGCATAAAACTGATCATTAGCTGTTACCGGCATATGTTTTAATATATACGTAAAAACCCTTTTTAGGTTTTAAGAAGTTAATAATACCTAAACCGGTAATAAAATAACTAAATGAGCGCTTTAGGCCATTTCCATGCCTGCCAGATAATTAAAAGCGTTATAATAATTTCTACTACTCCCAGGTAAATATAAAAGATCCACCACGGGTCGATAGAAATAAGTACCACCAGCACCATAATGATGGTATAAATACCTCCGGCTATAATATTTACAACGCGGCTAACTTTTGGCTTTAATACCAATGATAAGAAAACCATTAGTGCAGGTACCGTCATGAGTATGGCCGCCGCCAGTAATTTATAAGGGGTTGTTGCTCCAACACCCATGTGCCCGTCCATTAAACCTTTTATGCGGCTGGGCACAAACAACGAAAATATATCGCCGTATATATAACATAACATTAAGCTTACCCACAAGGCAGATAATTTTATCCTGGTGTGTACCTTTATATCTTCCAAACTGCTTGTTGTCGTATTGTTTGAAGCCATTTTATGATTTATCTAATTGTTGATGTATTTAGGTTATGATGCACATTTCTATGACTATCTGTACTATGAGTTGTTACATGTGCTATGGCAACTTCTCTTATAATAAGCGTCATCACACAAAATTGCTACCTTACATTTAAAATGTAACGCATGCCCATCAAACCCACCAAAATAACCGCCAGCCGTTTACAGGTAAATATCTACGCAGCTGTTTCGGTTTTTCTGGCTTATACCATGATCTTTGGGTTCCGTAAATCATTCACTGCCGCCACGTTTGATGGCATTACCGTTGCCGGTTATAGCTATAAAACCCTTTTGGTGATAAGCCAGGTATTGGGTTATATGCTGGCCAAATTTTACGGCGTAAAATACATTGCCGAGCTTAAACGTACCGGGCGGGGCAGCGTTATTATATTACTTACGGGTATTGCCTGGTTTAGCTGGCTGGGTTTCGCGCTGGTGCCTGTGCCCTATAATATTGTGTTTTTGTTTATCAATGGTTTCCCGCTGGGGATGTTGTGGGGTGTGGTGTTTTCTTACATAGAAGGCCGCCGTGGTACCGATTTTATTGGCGCCACGCTGGCTGTAAGCTTTATTTTTGCCTCGGGGTTTGTAAAATCGGCGGCCGGGTGGCTGATGCTGGGTTTTGGTGTTACCGAATTTTGGGCGCCATTTTATACCGGGCTTTTGTTTGCAGGCCCGCTGCTGCTGTTTATATATCTGATGGAGAAAATCCCTTTGCCGGATGCAGTAGATATTGCCGACCGGATGGAGCGTACACCTATGAGCAAAGCACAACGAAATACTTTTGTCCGCTCGTTTTTACCGGGGCTGGCAGCATGTATCCTAATTTATACCTTCGCTACCATTTTTAGGGATATCCGCGATAATTTTGGTGCAGAGATGTGGAAGGAGATGGGATTTTTTAACCAGCCTGCTATTTTTTCAAAAACCGAAACCCCTATTACACTCATCATCCTGATGCTTATCGGCAGCATGGTGATGATACGGAACAGCTATAAGGCCTTGATAACCGCGCACGTATTTATCGGTATCGGGTTCTTGCTGGCGGGGCTATCAACATGTATATTTATTGGTGGCAATTTGCCACCCGTTTGGTGGATGACGCTTGTTGGCTTGGGCCTGTATATGGTGTACATCCCCTTCAACGCCGTGTTTTTTGAAAGGCTTATAGCCACGTTCAGGTATGCGGGTAACGTCGGCTTCCTGATATACCTTGCCGATTCATTTGGTTACGTTGGCAGCGTAGGCGTATTATTTACCAAAGAGGTGTTTAAAGTAAAGTTGAACTGGGTCAATTTCTTTTCAAACAGTGTTATGATATTATCAGCCATTGGGTTGTTTCTTACCCTATTCTCGGCTATATATTTCGCACGAAAGTTTAAAAAGTTACGTACGTCTTGAAATTCGGGACTTGGTTATTTAGTATATTTGGGCGCTTAGTTCATTAAAACTTGTCTACCGGGTATTTGTATTTTATACAAGCTGCCTTAAATATCGCTGACCTCATGAGCATCATCCACAATAAAAATATCGGTACCAAACAAAAAGCGCTCGCTATTAACCTGGATCCTACCATCTACGGCTCGTTTGCCGAGATAGGTGCCGGGCAAGACGTTGCCGCTAATTTTTTTAAAGCGGGTGCTGCAGCTGGTACAATAGCTAAAACCATGTCGGCTTATGATATGGTTTTTTCTGATGCCATATACGGCGCGCAGCAGGTACGCAGGTATGTAAGCGAAAACAGGCTGATGTCTATGCTAAACCATGAGTATAGCCTGATCATGGAGCGCCTGGCTGAGTCGCGCGGGGACACTTCTACCTTCTTTGCCTTTTCAGCAACCTTTTCTGCGCTTAATTACCATAAAACCAACGAAGGCCACGGCTGGATGGGCCTGCGTTTCCAAATGGAGCCTAACGGCGAATACCATGATGTAGTGCTGCACGTTAAACTGCTTGATAACGATAATAACCTGCAGCAGCAAGCTGTAGGTGTTTTAGGTGTTAACCTCATATATGCCTGCTTTTATTACCATGAGTACCCTACTGTTTTCCTTCAGTCACTGATGGACGACCTGAGCACAGACCGTATCCAGATTGATATGATCCGTTTTGAAGGGCCGGGCTTTAATGAGGTGGATAACCGACTGATGAGCTTGCACCTGGTGAAATTAGGTTTCTCGGACGCGGCCGTGTTTGGGCCTGATGGTAAAAACCTGCAACCATCAGAAGTATTGTACAAAAAGCATGTTGTGGTTGTACGCGGCCGCTTTCGCCCGCTCATTAATGTACACCTGGATATGATCAATACCGGGGTTGAACAATTTATGGGCGAGCCCGATGTAGATAACAGTAATGTGATTGTAGTTACCGAACTTACGTTGCAATCATTAAAAGAGCGGGATGCCGATATAAACGCCGAGATAGACGAAAAGGATTTTCTTGACCGGGTTGATATCCTTTGCTCGTTAGGGCAAACGGTACTAATTTCAAACTTTCATGAGTATTATAAGTTGGTGGCTTACCTGTCAAAAATAACAAAGTTAAAACTGGGGGTGGTTTTGGGCTATCCCAACCTGGAGTATATATTTTCGGAAGAGCATTATAAAGACCTGCCCGGTGGTATCCTGGAATCATTCGCTACCCTGTTTAGCCGCAAGGTGAAATTGTTTATTTACCCTACCCTGCGCGATGGCGAGATCTGGAATACGCAGAAATTTTCGCTTCCGCCCCATCTCATCGACCTATACCAATACCTGCTTGCCAATAATAAAATTGAGGATATTGAGCATTATAATAAAAACAACCTGCAGATAGAAACAGATAAGGTGTTGCAATTAATTAAGCAAGGTAACCCCGGCTGGGAAAAATATGTACCTGTTGAAGTTGCCGCAGTAATAAAAGCCCGCAGCCTGTTCGGTTACTCAGCTGATAATGCTTTGAACAAAAGTGAGGCAAATATATAATTCGGTATATTTTTGTAAAACCCGTAACTTGTGGAATGATTATTATATCTAATAATCATATAAAGGTCATATATAACATATATGTCAAACACTTAAGGGGGTATTATCGTTAAAAATTACCTTTGCGGGTTAATACCTAATTATTAAATAATTATAAATTGATAGCTAATTTGAAAAATTTTACCGGTCATGTAAGTCGTTTTGCACTATATAAAATATTATTAGTGCTATTTTTTGCAGGTTTTAACAACCTTGTTTATAGTCAGGTTACCAGTTCTGCCGATACCCTGAAAAACGATACCGTAAAAGTTAGCAAACATGCTGATAATTTAGCCGGCCAGTATGATGTGGGCGACCTTTTTCACACTATTTTCCATCCAAACGCCAAGCCCGATTCTGTAAAGAAAAAGCCATCGGGTATCACCATTATACCAAATATTGCCTCTAACCCAACTATCGGGTCGCAGATTGGTATAAAAGCTGTTGCAGGCCGTGTATTGGGCAACGAGCCGGGCACCTTTTTGTCGGTAGCTGCTACATCAGCTTCTATCACCACAAAAGGCATTATTTACTTTTATGTTAACCATAATATTTTTACGCCGGGTAACAGGTATAACTTTCAGGGCAGCCTGGTAGTAGCTAAAACAGTTAGTCCGGATTATGGCATGGGCATTGGCAATGGTAATTACGACAGCCCGGAAAACCAGATATTGACCAACCCTGAGCGTAAGGGCCGTGCGCTTAACTCCCTTTATTTCAACTTACGCGAAAAAGTTTATAAAGAGATAGAAAAAGGGCTTTTTGTTGGCGCGGGCGCATCGTTCGATGTCAGGAAGAATATTGAGGAAAGAAATACTACGGCCACAGACCTAACACCATATAGGATTTATAACGACCGAAATGGCTTCGATGATGATGGTTATTCAGCAAACGGGTTGCTTTTTAATGTGCAGTACACCACCCGAGATAACCAGAACCGTGCTTATAAAGGTATTTATGCAGATGCCGGCTTCCGTTTAAACCAAACCTGGCTGGGCAGTTCAAGAGGCGCACTGCAATTTACAACCGATGTTAGAAAATATATCAGCCTCTCTACCAGTCACCCCGAACATGTGATCGCTTTCTGGAACTGGGGATCGTATTTGCTTAGTGGCGCCGTACCTTATCTGGAACTGGCGGGCACCGGCAGGGATGGCTCATTTCGTAGTGGCCGCGGCTATGTTAATCAATACTTCAAAGGCACACAGTATAACTATTCTGAAGTTGAATACCGTTTCCCAATACTCAATAACAAGTTTATAAGCGGCGTTACCTTCTTTAACCTGCAAACCGCTAATGATGACCTGGGTACCAAGTTGTTTGAGAAATGGCAGCCCGGTTATGGTGGTGGTTTACGTGTGCTGTTTAACAAAGCTACCCGTACCAACCTTTGTCTTGATTACGCATGGGGTAAATACGGCCAGCGCGGGTTCTTCCTGGGCTTAAACGAGGCTTTCTAAACCTGTACAAACATAATTTTATATCAAACCATTTTAGCCTGTTCTGTTCCACTTTAAAATGGAACAAGCGGAACAAATGGAACATGTTGACAGATAGGTAATTAGCAATTTTATTTTATACATCTATCTAAAGTTTTACTTCACTATTTGGGTATTAATTATCTGTATGTTAGATAATTAATAAAATGAAGTTTTTGTTCCACTTTTCGCAAAATGGAACAAAAACACCACCGGCAAAACACGATTTTTTTGGTTTTTCTTCCGCCTTATTTCGGCCTCAGTTCGGCCTTTTTAGGCTTTATAGTGTCAACTATAAGCAAAGAACAACTTTTAATTAAGATGCTGATTTACATATATTTATCTATTCAAAGCCTATTCCATTCCGTCCCGTTTTGTTCCATTTGGAACAGGGGTTTGTCTTGTCCTGAACTGAGTTTACATAAAAGTAAACTAAATGAAGAAGAACATT
>JAZJYI010000014.1:0-64692 GCA_040390445.1 Bacteroidota bacterium | reverse complement strand
GTAAATACATAACAGGACTATCTTAAAACCTGTAAACTTTTTTTAGGACGAGACAGTTTTCGATAATCAAAGCAATTAACCTATAATGAAGTATCTTTGCGGCTTCTCATCAATCATACATGATCAAACAAGCCCTACAAAACTTAAAGATACAAGCCTTAAACCCCATGCAGGAGGCTGCCATTGCCGCCGCCAAAAAGGGCGACGTGATACTGCTTTCGCCTACCGGTTCGGGTAAAACACTGGGTTTTTTGTTACCCCTGCTTGGTTTGCTTGATGCCAATGTAACAACCGTACAGGTAATGATACTGGTACCCTCGCGCGAGCTGGCTTTGCAGATAGAGCAGGTTTTCCGCAGTATGGGCAGCGGTTTTAAGGTGAATTGCTGTTATGGTGGCCATTCCTTAAAAATAGAGATGAACAACCTGTCGCAACCGCCTGCGGTATTGATAGGTACCCCCGGCCGCATCACGCATCACCTGCGCCGCGAAACGTTTGATACTTCAGCAATTGCCACCGTTATACTGGATGAGTTTGATAAATCGCTGGAGTTTGGTTTCCAGGAGGATATGGCCTACATCATCAGGCAGTTGCCTAACATCAAAAAGAGAATATTAACCTCGGCCACCAAAATGGACGAGATACCGGGCTTTACAGGCATCCGTAACCCTGCTAAGCTTGATTACCTGAGCAATGCCGCTATAACGCCCGATCTTAAACAGAAAGCGGTGTTCAGCGAACCAGCCGACCGTTTAGAAGCCCTCTTCGCGCTGTTATGCAAAATAAGCGATAAACCAACACTTGTATTCTGTAACCACCGCGAGGCTGTAGACCGTATCAGCGACCTGCTTTATGATATGGGCCTGCCGCACGATATTTTTCACGGTGGTATGGAGCAGGACGACCGTGAGCGAGCCCTGCTAAAATTCAGGAACGGCAGTCACCACATATTAATTACCACCGACCTTGCCTCACGCGGCTTAGATATCCCCGAAATAGAGCATGTGGTGCATTACCAGCTACCGCATAACCAGGAAGCCTTTACGCACCGTAACGGCCGCACAGCACGTATGCATGCCAAAGGCACCTCCTACCTGATGCTTAGTCCAGATGAAAAACCGGCATACCTGGCCGAAATGCCTGAAGAAGAAAAACTGCCCGATAAAATCAAGATCCCGGCGCTATCGCCGTGGGCAACGGTTTACATAGCTGCGGGTAAAAAGGATAAGATAAACAAGGTGGATATTGTAGGCCTGCTGCTAAAAAAAGGCGAACTGGCCAAAGAAGACCTTGGGCTGATAGAAGTGCTCGACCATTCCTCCTACGCTGCTGTAAAACGCAACCTGATAGAACGCACGGTTGCTTTGGTAAAAAACGAGAAGATAAAAGGCCGCAAGATCAAGATAGATATTTCGAGGTAGGTTTTAAACCTGTTTAAAGTTCTATTGCAATCGCTCGGCTCATGCCGGGTGATGATTATTATAAGGCCTCCGGCCACTTCTATAACTATCTCGCTGCGGCGGGGCGCCGTGGAATAGTGGTTGCCCGGCTGGAGCCGAGCGACTTCAAGAAAAACAACGCTTTTAATCTGCAATCGCACCCTTATACCCTTTTCCTCGTCCATTATACTTACATTTGGCGCTGATGTAAGTTCTTTACTTTCCTTCATCAACCGGTATAGGTTTTACTTAATTGTAGATTAATAGGGAATAGTGTGCAAATCACTAACTGTCGCGCAACTGTAAGTAACACAAAAAGGTTTTTGCCAATAATGCCCACTGTTTGCACCAAAAACGAACGGGAAGGGCGGTAAAAATGTTACAAGTCAGGAGACCTGCCATACTGAATTGACAATGCTTTCGCGGTATGAAGCAATGGTCGGTGTGTTTGATATAGTTTTTGTTACCACCTGTATTTTTATGCAAGGGAGTGCTATATCCCCACTTTTCCATCCACCCTACTCAAAAAGCATTGCGAAGATCAGCTAAAGAGCTTTTAACCGATTTATTCATTTAATCAATTAAAGCAATGCTAACGCAAAATTTAGGCTACCCGCGCATTGGTGGCCAGCGCGAATTGAAAAAGGTCTGCGAGAACTACTGGGCAGGCAAAACGGGGTACAAAAATGTACTTGCCGTAGGTAAAAACATTCGCCACGAAAACTGGCAGACTCAAAAAGAGGCAGGGATAGACCTTATCCCCTCAAACGATTTCTCTTATTATGACCACGTGCTAGACCACTCCCTGATGTTTGGCGCCATACCTAAACGGTATAATGAGGTAATGCTGAAACAGGACAATGAAGAGATAGACCTTTATTTTGCCATGGCCCGTGGTTATCAAAAAAACGGACTGGATGTAGTAGCCATGGAGATGACCAAATGGTTTGATACCAACTACCATTACATAGTGCCAGAGTTTTATAAGAACCAGCAGTTCCGCCTGTTTTCGCAAAAGATAGTACATGAGTTTTACGAGGCGAAGCAACTGGGTATTATAACCAAACCTGTGTTGATTGGCCCGGTATCGTACCTGTTGCTGGGGAAAGAGAAAGAAGCAGGCTTTGAAAAGATAGACCTGATCAAAAATTTACTGCCGGTGTACGTGGAGATCTTAACCAAACTGCAGGACCTGGGTGCCGTATGGATACAGTTTGATGAACCTTTCCTGGCGCTTGACCTCACCGAAAAAGAGCAGCAGGTGTACCGCGAAACCTATAAGCAGCTCAGAAAAGAGTTCCCACGGTTAAAGTTTTTGCTGGCCACTTATTTTGAGCGCCTTGGCGATAACGCGCAACTGGCTACCTCTTTGCCTGTTGATGCCCTGCATATCGACCTGGTGCGTGCGCCACAGCAATTAGATGAGGTGCTGGAACTACTGCCTGCCAAAACCATCCTTTCAATAGGCGTGGTTGATGGCCGCAACGTTTGGAAAAATGATTTTGAACAATCGCTGGCAACCATCCAAAAAGTAAAAGAAAAGCTTGGTGCCGATAGGATTTGGATAGCCCCATCCTGCTCGCTCATCCACTCGCCCTGCGATTTAAAAAGCGAGAACAATAACGAGGTATTAACCCCCGAGATTAAACAATGGCTGGCTTTTGCCAAACAAAAGGTAAGCGAGATAGCGTTATTAAAAAGCCTTTCGGGCGATACGCCGGGTGTTAATACCCAATATAAACTGGCCGAGAATATTCATGATAATACCTCACGTAAAACTTCATCGCTGATACATAATGAGTTTGTAAAACAGCGTGTTGAGGGAATTACCGAAAGTGATGCTCAACGTAAAACCGGTTTCCAATCGCGTAAGCAAAAACAACAGGAACTGTTAAACCTGCCGCTGTTTGCAACCACTACCATTGGGTCGTTCCCGCAAACTGCCGAGGTACGCAGCTGGCGCGCGCAATTAAAAAAAGGTGCTATCAACCAGGCGCAGTATGATCTGCACATAGCTGCCGAAACCGAAAAAGCAGTGAACTGGCAGCAAGAAATTGACCTGGACGTTTTAGTGCACGGCGAGTTTGAGCGTAACGATATGGTGGAATACTTTGGCGAACAACTGGCTGGCTTCACCTTCACCCAAAACGGATGGGTACAAAGTTACGGCAGCCGCTGTGTTAAGCCCCCTATTATTTATGGTGATGTATGGCGCCCCGAAGCCATGACGGTTAAATGGTCGGCTTACGCGCAATCGTTAACCGATAAATGGATGAAAGGCATGCTTACCGGGCCGGTAACTATTTTGCAATGGTCGTTTGTGCGGAACGACCAGCCACGGGCCGAAACCTGTACGCAGATAGCACTTGCTATACGCGATGAGGTTTGCGATCTGGAGCAGGCGGGCATCAAGATCATCCAGATAGATGAGCCTGCCATTCGCGAAGGCCTGCCCCTGCGCAAGGCAGATTGGGCAACCTACCTGGACTGGGCTGTAAAAGCTTTCCGTATTTCGGCCAGCGGCGTGCAGGATGATACGCAGATCCATACACACATGTGTTACTCGGAGTTTAACGATATTATCCAAAGTATTGCCGATATGGACGCGGATGTGATCACCATAGAAACTTCCCGCTCGCAAATGGAGCTGCTGGATGTTTTTGCCGATTTTAAGTATCCGAATGAAATTGGGCCCGGTGTGTATGATATCCACTCGCCACGCGTACCAAACAGGGATGAAATGACCCATCTGCTAAAAAAAGCAAGGGCGGTTATTCCAGATGGCCAGCTTTGGGTAAACCCGGATTGCGGACTGAAAACCCGCGGATGGGACGAAACAAAGAAAGCCTTAACAGAAATGGTAGCAGCCGCGAAAGAAATGCGCGCTACTGTCACCGAAGCATCAATAATTTAAAACTGACAAGCAACAGGCGGGGTTATCCCCTGCCTGTTATTAACTTTACCCGCATGACATTAGACGAAAGAATACAAGCATCAGAAACCCGCATATTTAAAGCCGTTTTCCCGAATACCACTAACCACTACGATACCCTTTTTGGTGGTACCGCTATGCACATGATGGACGAGGTAGCCTTTATAACAGCCACCCGCTTTAGCAGGCAGGTAATGGTAACCGTAAGCAGCGATAAAATAGATTTTAAGAAACCCATCCCCGCCGGTACCATTGTAGAGCTGATTGGCCGCGTTAGCTATGTAGGGAACACCAGCTTAAAGGTTGATGTAGAGATCTATATAGAACAAATGTATGCCGAAGGCCGCGAACTGGCCATACACGGCAGCTTTACATTTGTAGCTATTGATGAACATAAAAAACCGGTTAGGATAGTGAAATAACAGGCATTACATCGCCTTTTCCAGGATGGTTATTTTACCGGTCTCATTATCCATTAAAGTCATTTGGATCCAAACCTGTTTGGTTTTGGTGCGGATGATATAGGTTTTAATATCGTCGAGCATATTATAATCGATAGAGTAGCCGTATCGTTTATCTATCAGTTCAGGGTTGCCAACACTATCTATTTGCGTTTTGGGTACGGGTACGTTATTTACCTGTACACCTCCCAATGCTTTAATGGCTTCATCGTAATAATTGCCCACTACTAAGCTGTTGAACTTTTGGCCGTCGTTCCTATCCCTTTCAATATGCTCCTTAAAGGTTTTGCCCTGTTGTAACAACAGTTTGCCATTCACCGCGAAGTATTCTTTATCCACATCCCTGATACTGGCAGGCTTAATCTCTTTATCATAATTGTAAGTGTAATAATCGGGCGGGCTCAGATACGGGAACTTGTCCAGGTTTTTATCACTTACCGGGATGGTGTTAATATCAAATTTGCCGGTGCTCACCGGCGCGTTATTAGCTACCGCATCGGGCGCGGTTTTGCTTACTTCTGCTTTGTTGGCAGTAGTATCAGCAGTGCCGGTATTATTATTTTTGCTTTTGCATGATGCCAGGGCAATAACCACCGCGGCGCAAAGGATTATCTTTTTCATAATTTTAATTATTTAAAGCAGCTTTTAATTGTGCGGAGCTTGTTTGGATCTCTTTAGAGAGCACCTTCGCGTCAATAGCGGCATATTCATCATCGTAGCGCAGGTATTTCCAGGTGTTATGAGTGTAGGCGTCTTTAATGGCCAGCAGGTATTGCACGCCGCTCATCCTGATTTTGTTACTGCCCAGTTTCTCAATTTTGTTATCCTTCATTTTAACCTTTGTCAGCATATTAACCATTGATGCGTCTTTAAACTCCATAATGATGCTTTGGTTATACCTGCCCAGGCAAATACTGGCATTGGCCAGTTTTTTAACGGGACTAAGCTTTAGCATTAGCGGTTTCTCTTCAAATATCATGGTAGCGCCCATGCTGTTCAATACCCCGTCGGCACTGGCTTTCATTTGCTCTTTAGTCATGATCTTGAACAACTGCGGGTAGGTCATTTCTACAATTTTGCCAAGCTGTTTTTGCCGGGTATAGGCTACCATGGTTTCAAAATCGTGCTTAATGGTTACTGCGTCCTGCGCGAAGGCGCCTGTTGCAGATAACAGCAAAAGGCATATCAGAAGTTTTTTCATAGGCGTGGCCCGGGTTTAAGGTTTTGTGATTTTTATATTCCCACAGGTAACAGCCGGGTAAATAAATGGTTTTAAAGCAATGATATGTTTTACTAAGTACTTCTGATACAGTGCGGTAAATTACTGTGATTTTTATATTAGCTTAAATCAAATAGCTACCTTTATGTAACGAAAAACTAATTTACTTAAATCATCATGAAGAAACTATCATTCCTGTTAGTAATGCTAACTTTTGCCTGTACCTCGGTATTTGCACAATTAACTAAAGACCAAATTGTTGGCGAATGGACACGCGCCAAAGCTTACACCAAAGCCTATTTAGATGCCATGCCTGCCGATGGTTACGCGTTTAAAGCCACACCTGAGGTACGCACCTTTGCCGGCCAGATGCTGCACTTAGCTGATGCCAACTACTTTTTTGTAGCAACAGCAAGTGGTAAAGCACCGGCTATAGCAAAAGATGTATCGTTAGAGAAAACCGTTGAGCAAACAAAAGAAGCTACCACCAAAGCGGTTTTAGACAGCTACGATTACGCCATCAGTGCTATCCAGGGCATGACCGAGGCACAGTTCAAAGAAGAAGTATCTATGGGTAAAATGAAAGCCACCCGTGGCCTGATACTGGCAAAAGGTTTTGAGCACCAAACCCACCACCGCGGCCAAACAACTATTTACATACGCCTGAAAGGTGTAACCCCGCCGCCGGAGATGCTATTTTAATTACAACAAAAGAATAAGTAAATGCCATTCCTGATCATCGGGATGGCATTTTTGTTTTTGGCGATTTTTACAACAGAGGGCACAGAGTTTTCACAGAGGAAACAGAGATTTAATACGCTATAACCACTCTTTCTTTGTGCCCTCTGTGTTTTTTCTCTCTGTGCCCTTTGTGGTTAAATAATAAATTAAATACTTGTATTTGCTAAAATAATTAGCAAATTTGTAAGTGAACCAAAACAAAATAGAGATAAAAGCCGAAGCGCGTGTGCTGTTTGTTGATATGAACAGCTACTTTGCCCGGTGCGAGCAGCAGGCCAACTACTGGCTGCGTGGCCGCCCAGTTGGCGTTTGTGTTTACACGGGTAAATATGGCTGTGTGATCTCGCTCTCTACTGAGGCTAAAGAACGTGGCCTTAAAGCCGGTATGCGGCTTAACGATGCCATCGTTCAATGCCCTGAGCTTATTCCTGTTGAGAGTAACCCCGCCCGTTACCGGCAGTATCATACCAAAATTATCAATGTAATGCGCGAGTATTGCAACGATGTGGTTCCCAAAAGTATTGATGAGGCTATTGTAAACTTCAGCAATTACGAGAACGTCGACCCCATGCAGATGGCCATCAACATCAAAAGGGATATCCTGGCCAAGGTAGGCGATTGGCTCACCTGTTCGGTAGGGATAGCGCCCAATGCATTCCTGGCCAAGCTGGCATCTGTAAGGGGCAAAAAACGCGACGGGCTGATGATGATCACCCCGCAAAATATCGATTCGGTTTTAAGTGAGCTGAAACTGGGCGACCTGCCCGGCATTGGTGCAAACATGTCATACCGGCTGGAACGCGCGGGCATTAAAACCCCGCTGGAGATGCGCTATGCCCCTCCCGAACGTTTACGATCGATATTTAAAAGTATCGATGGCATCTATTGGCATTATCGCCTCAATTTCATCGAAACAAACATTGTGGCGCACGAGTACAAGGGCATGCAGGCCATGCGCCAGATCTCGGCCGAGAAGCGCCAGCACATCAACTACATCGACCAGCTGTTCATGACCCTTTGCCTTACCCTGGAGAAGCGCATGGTGCATCATAAGTTTCACTGTAAATCGGTAGGGTTTACCGCCCGCTATGCCGATGATACCCGCTGGGACGATGCCTTTACCATCAGTGTGCCCGTACAGGATGCCATTAGCCTGATGCGGATGATCAGGATCCGCATGGCAAAGTTTGAGGAAGCCACCAAATGCGGCCCTATCCTGAATACGCAGATAACACAAATGCGGGTAGCAGTTACCAATTTTGTAAACAACGGCAATATGCTGTACAGCCTGTTTGATGATATGGAAAAGCAGGAAACCGCCCTGAAAACCATGCATCAGATCAAAGACAAGTTCGGCTCTGATAAGCTGATCCGTGCTGTAGAAATGACGGATGGCAAGGTGATAAAAGATGTGATAGGCTTCGGCTCGGTGAAAGATTTGACCGATCTGGATTATAAGAGTTAGCTTTCCCTCACTCGTTTAGCATTTTTATTACCTTTAAACATCTATAATTTTTGTATGCTGTTTGGTTATCGATCTATATATCCTGTGTTAATTGCTGTACTTGGTTTTTCGCAATGCCATAGCCGGCATACAGCAACTGCTCCGGTAATAGATAGTGTAAAGGTGATCGATCCTCACCAGGCAAACGCTATAGACAGTAACCAAACGCCGCTAAAAAACATGTTCGGCATCAATGGCTACGAATGGAACTTTTTAGAAAACCCCGCCGCCAAAAACGACCGTAACCATATCTACGAAGCCAATATGGCGCTTATTAAAAGCTTTAGCGCGGTAAGGCATTACCTGAACTGGAACAAACTCGAAAATACCGAAGGCAATTACACCTACAACCCTACCAATAACGGCAGCTGGTATTATGATGTAATTTACGCACGCTGCAAGCAGGACAGCATTATGGTGGTGGCCGATATCAAAAACCTGCCCGTTTGGATGATGGACACCTACCCTGCCGATGAGCGCGATGACGAGAACGTACCGGCACCCTATGGGGCTGATCGATCAAAACCCGCATCATATGTTGTACAGGCCCGTACTGCATTCCAGTTTGCTGCGCGATATGGCGCAAACCCAAATGTGAACCCCGCGCTGGTAAAGGTTGATGGCCGCACCCGCTGGAAGAACGATGTAGCAAACACCGTTAAAATTGACCTCGGGCTTATCAAATATATAGAGTGCGGCAACGAGCCCGACCGCTGGTGGAAAGGCAATAAAGCCACACAATCGCCCGAGGAGTACGCCGCAAACCTTTCGGCTTTTTATGACGGGCATAAAGGTGCGCTGGGCAACAACGCCGGCGTAAAAACCGCCGACCCCAACATGATGGTGGTGATGGGCGGGCTGGCTACTGCCGACGTGAAATATGTACAACGCATAATAAACTGGTGCAAGGCCAACCGGGGTTTAAAAGCCGATGGCAGCATTAACCTGTGTTTTGATGTGATCAATTATCACCTGTATGCTAACGACGGCAGCGTGTTTACCCATCAGCGTGCATCCACAGGTGTAGCACCTGAGCTTACCATGGCTGGCAGTGTGGCCGATGGTTTTGTAAAACTGGCAAACGGGTTAAAAAACAAGCCCGAAGTTTGGGTAACCGAAACGGGGTATGATATCAACCCAAAAAGCTATCAGCATGCGCCGCCAATTGGTAATAAACCGGCCCTGGTAACGCAAGCCGATTGGATATTGCGTTCATCACTGATGTATGCACGGCATGGTATAAAACGTTTGTTTTTTTACCAGTTGTTTGATGCCGCGCCGAATAACCCTGAACAGTATATGACATCCGGCCTGGCCGAAAGCCCCAAACGCCGCCCCGCTGCCGATTATATTTTGCAGGTAAACAAACTAATGGGAAACTATGCCTACAAGGGCACCATCAATGCCGATCCATTAGTTGATGTGTATAAAAGCGCTAAAAGCACTATTTATGTATTAACGGTACCCGATCAGAAAGGGCGTACGGCCGATTATACGCTTAATTTGGGTGCAGGGGCAAAAGCCGTAATTTATAGTTTGAAACCCGGTGCCAATGCTATGGTGAGCAGTGAAGTAAGCCCTGTAAATGGCGAATTAAAAATTGTGGCAACAGAAACGCCGGTTTTTGTGAAAGTAGTACATCAATAAAGACATTTACTAAAAATTACAAAATTTTCTTTCATAATCAATTCCGAAGGTTTATTTTAGAGGTTCTAAACCTTAAATAATGGACGATAGCCTAACCATAGCACAACCTAAAGAGAGATGCGCTTCCTGCTTTAATGAAATTGTAAACGACGATATTTATTGTACAAATTGTGGTTACCCAATAAAGGGTACTGAACACGAACAACAGGTATTCCTTAGCCAGAACGAAATTAATAATATAGATTATAAGGTATATAACGATAAGGTGAAAAGAGCCGGAAATTCGCTGTATTACCTTGCCGCTTTTGCCATGTTGGGCGGTATCATCAGCTTCTTTTTAAGACAGGATGACCCAAATGTACTTGCCTACACTTTACCTTCATTAATTTTAGCTGTATTATTTCTGGTATTAGGTAGTTATAGCAAGAAAAAGCCCCTGGCTTGTATCGTATCAGGTTTGGTGCTTTATCTTATTGTTCAAATACTGCTCATTATTGATAACCCGGTTAACATAGCAAGTGGCATCATTGTTAAAATAATTATCATAGGGTACCTGATAAACGGTATTAAATCAGCCCTTGAACTGGAGAAGTTTAAAAAAGAACATAATATAAAAGACTAACCATTGCTTAGCGAAGAAATTGAACCGCCTGAAATTAAGGCCTGTTTACAATGCACTGCATTATTAAATATCAATAGCAAGTTTTGTAATAGCTGCGGTGCAAAGCAATCATTCCCCGAAGTTAAAGTAACCGACCAATGGAACCTGTTGAAACAGGCCGCGATATTTTATGCTCTATACCTGCTTTTATGCTGCTTGAGTAAATTCACTGACGCGTTTCGGGAAATGACGTGGTACCTTGTTCTTGAGGTGGCGGGCATTCTTTTAACGGTTGGCTTTTTTGCCATCAATTGGTCAGAGAATAAAGCGCTGCTCAAATGGCCTGGGTTTTCATTACAAAAGCTATCGGCATATTGTGGTATAGCCATGGCCGGGGCCTTCCTGGTACATTACGCTGTAGGTTGGCTAAACGTTACTATCTATTCGCAGGAAGAACACCTGTTTAATGCATCTCGTGGTAATTATTACGCCATGTTTTTACTGGTATTTTTCACCGCGGTTACGCCCGCTTTGTTTGAAGAATTAGGCTTTAGGGGGTATTTGCTGCAAAGCCTGCTGAAGGTGTCAGATACCCACCAGGCGGTTTATATTTCCGCGTTTTTGTTTGCCATTATACACCTCAGTTTTATATCGCTTTTTTGGCTTATCCCGTTCGCGTTGTTTATTGGTTATGTGCGTGTGCGCGAAAACACCCTTTGGTATGGTATATTCTTCCATTTCTGCTTCAACCTTACCGCCTGCCTGTTTGAACTATTGCAGCAGCATAAGTAAAATCATTAGGCAAAATTACATGCCAAATTATCCGCTTAAAAAGTTATTTTTGCGGTTGAATGAAGCACATACGTAATTTTTGTATCATAGCACATATTGACCACGGCAAAAGTACCCTTGCCGATAGGTTATTAGAATACACAGGCACTATCACCCAGCGCGAATCACAAGCACAATTGCTTGATGATATGGACCTGGAGCGCGAGCGTGGCATCACTATAAAAAGCCATGCCATCCAGATGGATTATGAACTGGACGGACAGAAATACGTTCTGAACCTGATAGATACCCCCGGCCACGTAGATTTTTCGTACGAGGTATCGCGTTCCATAGCTGCCTGCGAGGGCGCTTTGCTTATTGTTGATGCCGCACAGGGCATACAGGCACAAACCATATCTAACCTTTACTTAGCGTTAGAGAACGATTTGGAGATTATTCCCGTACTCAACAAAATGGACCTGCCCGGCGCTATGCCCGAGGAAGTTAAAGACCAGATTGTTGA
Source organism: Bacteroidota bacterium (assembly GCA_040390445.1). GTDB lineage: Bacteria > Bacteroidota > Bacteroidia > Sphingobacteriales > Sphingobacteriaceae > Mucilaginibacter. Next base: position 52,854 of record JAZJYI010000014.1, on the reverse strand, counting down.
ACTGATTGGCTGCAAACGCGAAGAGATATTGGCCGCATCGGGTAAAACTGGTATGGGCGTGTATGATATACTGCGTGCTATTGTAGAGCGTGTCCCCGCCCCTGTTGGCGACCCGGAAGCACCTTTGCAAGCTTTGATATTCGATTCGGTTTACAACTCGTTCCGTGGTATTGTAGCTTACTTTAAAGTAGTGAACGGCGAGATCCGCAAAGGCGATAAAGTAAAATTCTTTGCTACCGAAAAGCAGTATATAGCTGAAGAAGTTGGTACGCTTAAACTGAAACAATTACCAAAAGACGTCATCAAAACCGGCGATGTTGGTTATATCATATCGGGTATAAAGGAATCGCGCGAGGTAAAGGTTGGCGATACCATTACTACTATTGCCCGCCCTTGCGAAGGTGGCATACAGGGTTTTGAAGAAGTAAAACCAATGGTGTTTGCGGGGATCTACCCGGTTGATACTGAGGATTACGAAGAACTGCGCGAATCAATGGCGAAGCTGCAGCTGAACGATGCATCACTGGTTTTTGAACCGGAATCATCAGCTGCATTAGGTTTTGGTTTCCGTTGCGGTTTCCTGGGGATGCTGCACATGGAGATCATCCAGGAGCGTTTAGAACGCGAGTTTGATATGACGGTGATTACCACTGTGCCCAACGTATCTTACATCGCACACAGCACCAAAGGCGACCCTATCATCGTAAATAACCCATCAGACCTGCCCGACCCAAGTAAGATTGATTTTGTTGAGGAACCATATATCAAAGCAACCATCATCACCAAAGCCGAATTTGTTGGCCCGGTTATGTCGCTTTGTATCCAAAAACGTGGGTTTATCAAAAACCAGTCGTACCTAACGTCAGACCGTGTAGAGCTGGTTTTCGAAATGCCAATGGGCGAGATCGTATTTGATTTTTACGATAAGCTGAAAACCATTTCAAAAGGTTACGCCTCTTTCGATTATCACCAGATAGGCTACCGCCAATCTGATCTGGTTCGTTTGGATATTAAACTGAATGCCGAGCCGGTTGATGCTTTATCGTCACTGATCTTCCGTGGTAACTCTTATGATTTTGGTAAAAAGATCTGCGAGAAACTGAAAGAGCTTTTACCACGCCAGCAGTTCGAGATCATCATACAGGCTTCTATCGGTGCTAAGATCATTGCACGTGAAACAGTGAAAGCCTTACGTAAGGACGTAACCGCAAAATGTTACGGTGGTGATATATCGCGTAAGCGTAAGCTGTTAGAAAAACAGAAAAAAGGTAAAAAACGCATGCGCCAGGTGGGTAACGTAGAGATACCACAATCGGCATTTATGGCGGTTTTGAAGTTAGATTAATTATCCCACCCTCCTGAAAGGGGAACAATATTTATAAATTTGTATCGGGTAACTACATATTATTCCCTAAATGGCTTAATGGACTTTGTCGACATAGGGGACTTCTCTTACGGGCAATGGATAATATATGATAATGGTATTCCGAGTTACCATGTTGATGTTTTCGATAAAAATTTTGCTTCAAATGTTCAACTTTTGAAGCTGTTAGAAAATAAACAAGAAACGATACAAAGCATTATTGCTAAAATAAATACAAAAGAAAATATTCAGCTATCTTTTGGACACAAGCCAACAATAGAAATAATAAAAAAATCTGAGTTAGTTAAGTTAGATCTTAAACCAATCCCGGAAAACTGGGTATTAAACATTTCATAATGCAGCTTTTAGACGGAAAATACGTATCAGAAAAACTTAAAGGTGAAATAGCTGAAGAAGCAGCTAAGATTTTGGAGCGCACAGGCCGTAAACCGCATTTGGTAGCCGTTTTGGTTGGCCATGATGGCGGTAGCGAAACCTATGTTGCCAGCAAGATGAAGAACTGCGAAAAGGTGGGCTTTAAATCCTCACTTGTGCGTTATGAAGATGATGTTACCGAGGAAGTATTACTTGCAAAAGTAGCCGAGTTGAACGCCGATGCCGACATTGATGGCATTATAGTACAACTGCCCCTGCCAAAACACATCGACCCGGAGAAAGTAACCGAATGTATTGACCACCGCAAGGATGTAGACGGCTTCCACCCTGTTAATTTGGGCCGTATGCAGCGCAACCTGCCATCGTTTATCCCTGCTACACCTTACGGCATCACACTAATGTTAAAAGAGTACGGTATAGAGACAGCAGGTAAACATTGCGTGGTAGTTGGCCGCAGTAATATAGTAGGCTCGCCTATGAGCATCCTGATGGCTCGTAACACCACACCGGGCAACTGTACAGTAACCATTTGCCATAGCCGCACACCCGATATTAAGAAATTTACGCTTGATGCCGATATCCTGATCGTAGCCATCGGTAAAAAGAACTTTATCACTGCCGATATGGTAAAAGATGGTGTTGTGGTGATTGACGTAGGTATGAACCGCGAAACCTCAACCGTAACCAAATCGGGCTTTAAGCTTTATGGCGATGTTGATTTTGAAGGTGTATCTGAAAAAGCATCGTGGATAACCCCTGTACCGGGCGGTGTGGGTTTAATGACCATTATTGGGTTGTTGAAAAACACACTTGCATCGGCTAATAAAGAGGTTTACCAGTAACCCGTGTCATTTCGAGCTATAGCGAGAAATCTATACATAAGTAAGGCAACAAAAATTCATTTGCCGGAAAATATTATTGCCATAATTTAATCTATTACGAGCATTTTACAGATATTACTTTTGCAATACAACGGGAAAAGGAAATAAAAAAGTGGAGTAGAAAAAAGAAAATCATGTTAATAGACTCTTTAAATCCCGAATGGAAGTTTTTAAATGCTGAAATTAATAGAGATTAAACATTATATCGTCTACTTTGCGCTTGTATAGATCTCTCACTATGTTCGAGATGACATTGGCTTTTTAATTGAATGCCTGCCTGGCCCTATCCCAGAACGTTTCAATCCCTACATATACCTCTCCTGCCCTTATTTCAACAGGATAACTGTCCACGTAGTCGTTTTGGCCGGGGCTGCCCTTGCCTGTTTCCAGGTCGTATGTGTATCGGTGAAACGGGCAAATGAGTTTGCCTTCCTTACACCAGCCGCCGCTCAGTTCGGCGCCGGCATGCGGGCAGGTTGAACCTAAGGCATACAGGTTGTTTTCATAGCCAATGATGATGATGCCTTTACCGCTTAGTTTAACTTTTTTAATGAACGGTTCGCCGGTAAGTTCAATGCCGGGTACGTGATACCACTTCACTGCTAACTAAAAATCAATTTTAAGGTTCATCAAGGTGGGGTTCTTCATCACCTCGTCCATACTGGTTATTAGGGTAACGGTTCGCCGGTCGGCAGATAGTATGGCTTTTGAGTTGTTCATTTTTTTTACCGGTTTAGCAAAATTTAGTACCACTTTATAGGGCATATCTATCAGCATAGCCTTGGCCATGGCAAATTTAGACCCCGCGCTTTTCAAAAAAGCGTTGAATTTGATCTTGTCGATGACGCGGTAAAATTTGTGGTCGCTTATCTCATAGGTATAATAACTTTGCCCTGTTATTAGCGGTTGCGCATCAAATGATCGTTTGGTTACGTTGGTAATCGGGCTGTTCATTGATATATTGCTCAGATGCTCCAGGTAATATTGCAGGTCGGCAGCATTTTTAGCTTCATGTTTAATGCTCACCTTCATCAGGCTCTTTTTTAAGTCCATTTTAATAGCGAGATCGCTGCCTTGTGCCATTTTTACTTCTTCGGCAGTCATTTTTTGCGAGATGCTATCGGGCAGGGCGCTGTAAAAGTTAAGGGTAGTATCTTTAACCAGGCTAAACTGTGGTGTTTCGCGTACAGAATCGGTCATGAGGTTCACTAAGATCGATACAGCTTTGCTCATGTCAAAACCATATACCACATTACATGATCCGTTTGGTTTAAAATCGTAATGCTCCTCAATATCAACGCATGAACTGAGGCAGAGGAATGCAAAAAATACAAGGGGTATGTATAGTTTCTTCATACGATAAATTTCAAGTAATAATAGTTAAAATTACTGAAATAGAAATGTTTACAACCTTTTTTATTGTTAAAATGTCAATTTAACAGTCGCCCTTAACCTCAAACTGTTTTTAGCTTCACGGTTTCGGCACAAAAGCGTAACTTTGCGCCCTTATTATGGCACACCAGGTTCCGGAAGATGGCACATTACTTCCTTTAATGGAAGAGTTTTATACGATACAGGGAGAAGGATATAACACGGGCAAAGCGGCCTATTTTATCCGCCTTGGCGGCTGCGATGTGGGCTGCCATTGGTGCGATGTTAAAGAAAGCTGGGATGCCGAACTGCATCCGCTTACTGCTGCTGATACCATTGTTGAAAATGCCACGAAATTTCCTTCAAAGGCTGTAGTGGTAACCGGCGGCGAACCATTGATCTATAACCTGGATTATTTGACCCGGGGCCTGCAGCAAAAAGGCATCAAAACCTTTATTGAAACATCCGGCGCTTACCCGCTTTCGGGTAACTGGGACTGGATCTGCCTGTCGCCTAAGAAGTTTAAGGCGCCCACACAGCAGGTTGCCGATAAAGCACATGAGTTAAAAGTGATCATTTTCAATAAATCTGATTTCGCATTTGCAGAACATCACGCCAAACTGGTTGGGCCAAACTGTAAGCTGTACCTGCAGCCCGAATGGTCGAAACATGCGGAGATGACCCCGCTTATAGTTGATTATGTAATGGCCAACCCGCAATGGGAAATATCGCTTCAAACCCATAAGTACTTAAATATCCCGTAATAGTGTAACTTAGTGTATTGATTATCGTATCAGTTACTAATGTTCAAACCCTATATTCTGCTTATTTTACTGGTCATGCTATCTGCAAGTGTTTCTGCGCAGCAAAGGCGGTATTCTACTACCAACCAGGAGGCTATTAAGTATTATGCCCTCTCCAACCAAAGCCTCGACGAGCATTTGTATGACGAAGCTATCATGCAACTGGAAAAAGCCATAGACATTGATAAAAAATTTATTGAAGCGCATGCCCAGTTAGCCGATGTTTTACGCATGAGGCATATATACCAGCCCGCTATAACGCATTTTTTAAAGGTTATAGAGCTCGACCCTGAGTACAACCGCTCGGTTTATTTAAAAGTTGGCGATTGCGAGATCAGTAGCGCCATGTATGAGCCCGCGCTGCATCACCTGGAAAAATACCTTACCTATCCCGGCATTACCGCGCAAAATATGGCCTACGCGCAAAAACTGATTGCCGATTGTAAGTTTAGCATACAGGCATTAACACATCCGGTAGCTTTTGTACCCGTAAATATGGGTGCCGAAATTAACACCGCAGCAGATGAATATTTGCCAGTTGCCACAGCCGATGAGGGTACACTTATTTTTACCCGGAAGATAGATAATAACGAAGATTTTTATAAAAGCGATAAGTTAAATAACAAATGGCAAACCGCTGTATATCTGAGCAATATCATCAATACATCTGCATATAATGAGGGGGCGCAATCTATATCGCAGGATGGTAAATACCTGTTCTTTACCGGCTGTAACCGCCCCGATGGTTTAGGCCGGTGTGATATTTATATAGCCCAAAAAAAAGGCGACGACTGGGCAAAGCCCTTCAGCCTGAGCGCACCTGTTAATACCTCCGGCTGGGAAGCACAGCCATCCATTAGTGCCGATGGGCGCACGCTGTATTTTGTAAGTAACCGCAAGGGCGGGTATGGCGGTTATGACATATGGAAATCAAACCTGACAGATAAAGGCTGGGGGGCGCCAGAAAATATGGGGCCCGAGATCAACACGGCGTATGATGAGCAATCGCCTTTTATACACCCGGACGATAGCACCTTTTACTTTTGCAGTAATGGCTGGCCGGGTATGGGCGGTAAAGACCTTTTTGTGAGCCGCCTGGGTAAGGATGGCAAATGGCAGAAACCCGAGAACCTGGGTTACCCTATTAATTCAAGTGGTGATGAGAATGGTTTAACGCTGACCGCCAATGGATCATATGCCTTCTTTTCATCAAACAACTTAAAAGGTTTTGGCGGTTATGATATCTACACCTTTGAATTGCCCCCTAACCTGCGCCCTAACATTGTTACTTACGTAAAAGGAGCTGTGGCCGATAAAAAGACCAAAGCGCCGTTAGAAGCCGCCGTAGAGATCATAGACCTGCAAAAGAATACCCCGGTTTACCAGGACTACAGTTCGGAGGATGCGGGTGAATTTTTGGCTACGCTAACCGCAGGTAAAAACTACGGCTTAAATATTTCAAGGGAAGGCTACGTGTTTTACTCTGATAACTTCTCGCTGATTGGGCTTAAGGATAAAAAGGCCTTTAACCTTTCGGTGCTGTTATCGCCCATTGAGGTGGGCAACAAGGTGATCTTGAAGAACATCTTTTTCGATACCAATAAGTTTGAGTTGAAAGCCGAATCAAAAGCCGAACTGCAGAAACTGATCGAGTTTTTACAGCTAAATAAAACCATCAGGATTGAAATATCGGGTTATACGGATGATGTGGGCACGCACCAGGTTAACGTGGCTTTATCAGAGAAGCGCGCCAACGCGGTTTATCAGTATCTTTCTGCAAACGGTATTACAGCCACAAGGCTGGTATATAAAGGTTATGGTGAGGATCAGCCCATAGCGCCGAATACATCTGAAGATAACCGTGCTTTGAATAGAAGGACAGAGTTTATGATCATAGCGAAATAATTAGGCTCGATAGATTTGCAAATCTCTTATATTGCATCTAAATACCATATGAATTTTATTTTTGCTAAACTGTTTGAAGACTATCAAAAGAAGAAAAATGCATCGGCTGAGATCAGCATTATGTACTACATAGGTATAATTTACTTTTTCACCTTATTTGCCGTTGGTTTGCCGATAAGCGAAATAATTAATAAACTTTATTACTATAATAGACTCCATTATAATCAGATTTATTTAGCTACCACCATATTTGGATCTTTAGTACTGGTTACATACATAGCATATATCCGTTATGTTAAAAAGCGTTTGATATATTCTTTAGTTGATAAATATAAAAGCAACCGCATTAATGTAGGTTTACTGTATTTGATAGTAGCTTTATGGCCAGTTATGTTATTGGTACTCGGTGCTACATTGACAGTGGTTTTAAAAGGTGGGACAATATTAAATTATCATTTTGATGGGGTAATTTGATTTATCGACATATAAATAGAAAGCCCGGAGCAAACACTCCGGGCTTTCTATTTAATATATTGAGAATCAGGTCTTAATTCCCCACCTCCGACAGGAATTTGATGCGCATCAACTGCACTTCCTCGCGGGTGTAATCGTCAGATCCAAGTTCCGCCAGGGCGGTATCAATGGAATCAACCTCGGCAGACTTAAAGTAATCAAAAACTTCTTCCTGCTTATCCTCATCTATCATTTCATCAATGTAATAGTTAAGGTTTAGCTTGGTGCCCGAGTTTACTATCGTTTCTACTTCTTTTAAAATATCCTCGTAAGTAAGGCCTTTTGAAGCTGCTATATCATCAAGATTTAAGTGCCTGTCGATGTTCTGGATGATGAAAACCTTTAATGCCGATTTGTTGGCGGCACTTTTGATCACCATATCAACCGGGCGGTCAATATCGTTATCTTCAACGTATTTCTTGATCAGATCAATGAACGGTGCGCCGAATTTCAACGCCTTGCCGGCCCCTACGCCCGATATTTGTTTTAACTCATCGGTGCTGATAGGGTAATGCGTGCACATCTCCTCTAACGACGGATCCTGGAAGATAACAAACGGAGGCAGGCCTTTTTGTTTGGCCAGCTTTTTACGCAGGTCTTTCAACATCTGCAGCAGTTGGGTATCTAAGGCGCCACCACCCTGTTTAGGGCCGTCTTCGGCTTCATCCTCATCTGTTGGGCCCATCTCCTGGTTTAACAGGAAACGGATGCTGTAAGGGTTCTCTATGAACGAATTACCGGCTTTTGTTAAATGCAGTAAGCCATACTGGTCAATATCTTTTGACAGGAAATTGTTCAGCAATGCCTGGCGCATCAGCGAGTTCCAAAGGTTCTCGCCCAGCTCCTTGCCCGAGCCAAAGTACTCCAGTTTATCGTGTTCGTAGTTTTTAACCTGGGCATCGTCCTTACCCATTAAAATATTGATGATGTGGCAATCGTCAAACTTCTCGCCTATCTGTTTAATGAGGCTTAAGGCCCTGTGCAGGTGCTCTTCGCCATCAAAATGCACTTTTGGCCCGCAGCAGTTATCGCACATATTATTGCAGCCTGCTTCGTTAAAGTTTTCGCCAAAATAGTGCAGCAATTGTTTACGGCGGCAAACAGACGATTCGGCGTAATCGATCACCTCTTTCAGTATCTGCGTACCTATTTCCCGTTCTGCAACGGGCTTATCTTTCATAAACTTTTGCAGCTTATCAATATCCTTGCCCGAGTAAAATGCAACGCAAACACCTTCGCCGCCATCACGGCCGGCACGGCCGGTTTCCTGATAGTAACCCTCCATGCTTTTTGGCATATCGTGGTGTATTACGTAACGTACATCGGGTTTATCTATACCCATACCAAAGGCTATGGTAGCCACAATAACGTCCACATCCTCCATCAGGAACTTATCCTGTGTATCGGCGCGTACTTTAGGGTCTAAACCCGCATGGTATGGTAATGCTTTTACACCGTTAAGGTTAAGCGCTTCGGCCACTTCCTCAACCTTTTTACGGCTAAGGCAGTAAATGATGCCTGATTTCCCCTGGTTTTGCTTTACAAATTTAACAATCTCTTTTATGGCGTTACGCTTTGCCCTAACCTCATAAAACAGGTTATTGCGGTTAAAAGATGATTTGTAAACCGTAGCGTTATTCATCTGCAGGTTCTTCTGGATATCCTGCTGTACTTTTGGCGTTGCGGTAGCGGTAAGGGCTATAATAGGGATATCATCACCTATATTGCTGATCACCTGGCGGATCTTACGGTACTCGGGGCGGAAATCATGCCCCCACTCTGATATACAGTGTGCCTCATCAACGGCCACGAATGATACCTGGTTTAACCTTAAAAAATCAACATTCTCTTGTTTGGTTAATGACTCGGGCGCAACATAAAGTAATTTAGTTTTGCCGCTTAATACATCATCTTTAACCCGTAAAATATCTGCTTTTGTTAGCGAAGAGTTGAGGAAATGTGCAATGCTGTCTGAACCACCGAAGGCCCTTAGCTGATCTACCTGATTTTTCATCAGCGCGATGAGCGGAGAGATCACAATCGCTGTGCCCTCGCTCATTAATGCAGGTAACTGATAACACATGGATTTGCCACCACCGGTAGGCATAATTACAAAAGTATCGTTCCCCGCTAAAATGTTAGTGATAATCGCTTCTTGCTCACCCTTAAAGTTATCAAACCCGAAAAAGTTTTGCAGGTTATCAAAAAGCGACTTTTTAGTCTCAATCATTATCTACTTGTGCGTTTGGAATTATGGTTCAAAATAACAAAAATTTATAAATAAACGGTGCGTTTGATTAAAAATTTTATACTAAAATGATTATTTGATTAAAAACAATTTGTTTATTTATCGCTTTTAGAATTGGTAAAATCCACAATTAAATATTTTAGTTTTACCTGATATTAAATTTACAAATTAATGCACATATTTAGCAGGGATTTGCCAAATTAAAATCTACAACTTTTATAATGAATAAAAACTATTATGCTATCATTATGGCTGGCGGAATCGGTAGCCGTTTTTGGCCAATCAGCAGAACATCGCATCCAAAACAGTTTATTGATATACTGGGTACGGGCAAAACGCTCATTCAAAATACTTACGAACGCTTCCTGAAGGTATGCCCTAAAGAAAATATATATGTTGTAACCAACGAGAATTACACCGGCCTGGTAAAAAAACAACTACCGGATATGGCCGATCAGCAAATACTTACCGAGCCTGTGATGCGCAACACTGCGCCTTGCGTGGCCTACGGTTGTTTCAAAATAGAAAGCATGAACCCTGATGCAGCTATTGTGGTAGCGCCATCAGACCACCTGATACTGGACGAAGCAGCTTTTATTGCCACGATCGAAAAATCGCTGGAAACAGCTTCACAGAATGATTGCCTTATAACCCTGGGTATTAAACCATCGCGCCCGGATACAGGTTACGGATATATCCAATACACCGACCAAACCCTGAACGATGATTTTCATAAAGTGAAAACCTTTACCGAGAAGCCAACCGTTGATATTGCCAAAACATTTATACAAAGCGGCGACTTTTTGTGGAACGCCGGTATCTTTGTATGGTCGGCCAAAACCATTGTGGCAGCTTTTGACAGCCACCTGCCCGAAATGCACGAAATATTTGCCGAAGCCCGCTCTGTTTACAATACTGACGACGAAAAGGAATTTGTACACAAGGTTTACCAGCGCTGTATCAATATCTCTATAGATTATGGCATTATGGAGAAAGCATCAAACGTTTACGTATTACCATCAGAATTTGGCTGGAGCGACCTTGGTACCTGGGCATCCATCTACCAACTGGCCGAAAAGGATTATGTAGGCAATGCGGTTATCCCCTCAGAAAAGGTAATTATGTACGATAGCAGCAATTGCATGGTGAACGTACCCGGCGAAAAACTGGTGATACTGCAGGGCCTGCATGATTATATTGTGGTTGAAGCTAATAATACCCTGCTTATCTGCCCGCGCGATCAGGAGCAGAACATCAAACAGGTTGTTGCCGATGTGAAGAACAAGTTTGGAACGAGATACATTTAGGTAGAGAATCAAGACTTTTAGAAATAAAGAGTTAAGACGTAGGAAAGCCCGGCTAATATTTAACCGGGCTTTCTTGTATTTATATATCTTGCTTCTAAACTGTTGCTTGTCGCTGCCTGATTGCTTCGTAAAGTATCACCCCTGTTGATACTGATACGTTAAGTGATTCTATCTCACCAAACATCGGTATCTTGGCAAGATAGTCGCTAATACGGATGATCTCGTTACGGATGCCGTCTTCTTCAGATCCCATGATGATGGCTGTTGGGGCGGTATAATCGGGCGTGTAGATATAATCGTTCGTTTTTTCGGTACAGCTAACTAGCTGAAGCCCCGATTCCTGGAGGAATTTTACCGTTTGCATAAAGTTATCGTGCCTGCAAACCGGGATCTTGTACAGCGCCCCTGCTGATGTTTTAATGGCATCGGGGTTTATCTGTGCCGAACCTTTGGCCGGGATCACGATGGCGTGTACACCTGCGCATTCGGCAGTACGGGCAATGGCACCCATGTTGCGTACATCGGTAATGCTATCCAGCACCAAAACCAAAGGCACCTCGCCCCTTTCAAAAATATCAGGTATAATATTTTCTATTTTTTGATAGATGATAGGTGATATGAATGCAATAGCACCCTGATGGTTTTTCATGGTGATGCGGTTCAGTTTTTCAACCGGTACCTGTTGCGGTGTAATGTTGTATTCGTTGGTTACATCGCGCAGCTCATTTAATAAGCCGCCACCTAAACCACGCTGTATATATAGTGCCTCAATTTCTTTACCTGCAAGTATGGCTTCTATCACCGCCCTGATGCCAAAAACCATTTGGTTGCCTTCGCGTACAGGTTTAGAATTATATGTCATTTCTTTAAAATTATTTTCGTCAAAAGTACCTAAATTAACTGATTTAACGGTTATTGAACTTACTTGAGTTATGGTATTGTTGATAATACTTAACAATACACAATACTTATAAACATATTTGTAAATGAGGTACTTATAGCGTTATTAACACGTTATACACATAGGGTGTTAATAACAGACGCCAAAATTTATCATGCTGATAATGTTTTCATTATGTTAATAACTCATTTGTTAGCGATTTAAAAACAGGCAAGCATATATTTTGTATATTTTTGTTGAGTTATGAATTTCGAGAACGATAGCCCAAATTATAAGCAAAACACCGACCGTAAAAGCAGGTTTACAAATGCCAATCCATCTAACCCTGGAAACGGCAAATTACAACCCCAGGCGCTCGACCTGGAGGAGGCTGTTTTAGGCGCATTGATGCTTGAAAAAGATGCCCTTTCATCGGTTATTGACGTGCTAAAAGCCGAGGTTTTTTACGATGTAAGGCACCAAAAAATATTCAACACGATAGCTATCCTTTTTGAAAAAACATCGCCCGTAGATATTCTTACTGTAACAGCACAGTTACGCCAGCAGGGCGAGCTGGAAATGATAGGCGGTGCCTATTATATTACCGAACTAACCAATCGTGTAGCATCCGCTGCCAATATTGAGTACCACTCGCGTATCATTATCCAAAAATACATTCAGCGCGAGCTGATCCGCATCTCTACTGATGTAATAAGCATGGCATATGAAGATAGTGCCGACGTACTTGAAATGCTGGATAAGGCCGAAAAAAACCTTTTTGAAATAGCCCAGAATAACCTTCGCCGCGATTCGCGCAAGATGGACGACCTGGTGCATGAGGCTTTAAAAGATATTGAGGCGCTAAAAGATAAAAAAGACGGTTTAACCGGTGTTGCATCCGGCTTTACTGATTTGGACAGGATGACCTCGGGCTGGCAAAAATCCGATTTGGTGATCATCGCTGCCCGCCCCGCAATGGGTAAAACGGCGTTTGTATTGAGTTGCGCCCGTAACGCCGCAGTTGATTTTGACAAACCCGTGGTAGTGTTCTCGCTGGAGATGTCGTCTGTTCAGTTGGTTAACCGTTTAATATCCGGCGAAACCGAAATTGAGCAGGAGAAAATCCGTAAGGGGACGCTGGAAGAATGGGAATGGCAACAAATCCACTCCAAAATTGGCCGTCTTGAGGCTGCCCCATTAATTATTGACGATACACCATCACTGAATATATTTGAATTCCGCGCTAAATGCCGCCGTTTAAAATCTCAGCACGATATCCAACTGATCATTATTGACTACTTGCAGTTAATGCAGGGCAAGGCCGATGGTAAAGGCGGTGGTAACCGCGAGCAGGAAATTGGTAGCATATCGCGTGCGCTTAAAACTGTAGCTAAAGAATTGAACGTGCCGGTAATTGCACTATCGCAGTTAAGCCGTGCGGTTGAGAACAGGCCGGGTGGTTCAAAAAGGCCGATGCTATCAGATTTACGTGAATCTGGTTCTATTGAGCAGGATGCGGATATGGTACTTTTCCTTTATCGCCCTGAGTATTATGGATTAGATGTGGATGAGGATAATAACCCTACGCAAGGCGTTGGTGAGGTTATTATAGCCAAACACCGTAACGGTGAAACAGGCCGTGTGAGGCTCAAATTTGTTGGTAAGTACGTGAAGTTTACGGATCTTGACCAGGGAATGGACAGTTTCCCGGCAGCCGGTGGCAATAATGCTTTTACAGGCCTTAACCCTTCGCAGGATTTTGACAGTAAACCAAGTAACTTCATCATCCGCCCATCCAGAATGGACGATATTGATGACGAACCGCCTTTTTAATTCTTATTAAGATTGAAGGAGAACGATTTTAACTTAAAGTCGTTCTTCTAACTGAAAAACATTTCCCTCCGGGTCTTCCCCATCACAAAATAACGAGTTGATCCCCTTAAATGATCTTATCTCTTTCATGTCAATACCAGCGTTTAAAAGCTTTTGCCTTAATAAGGTGAGGTTTGGTGTTACATTAAAAACAAGTTTAGTGTTACTTTCTGCTTTAAATTTTGTGCCGGGTTCGGGCAAATAGGCTTCCCCTATTTTGTGTAAAGCAATCTCCATTGTGCCTGCATTTAAAACAACCCATTCGTTTTTTATTTCCTCAATTACAGGTAGTTTAAAACTATCGGCATAAAAGGTTTTCAACTTTTCTACATCGTATACAAAAAGTATAATTCTTGTTAATGATATTTTCATTCTTTAACGCTTAAATTTAGCAAGGGTGTTATCAACCAAAGGTATTATCTCTAAAAAGTTGTTTGCAAGGGTCTGTATTTGATTCTGAAGATTACCGGGTTGTAGCTTAACCCAACCTTCCATTAATGTTAATGGCCCAAATTTTACACTTACATTTGGCCATTCATTTTCAAGCTGTTTAAAATCGGCCCTGAACAGGTTTGCAAATTTACGGCTTTCTATTGCGTAGCCATTTAGATGCCTCAATTTAAACGCATGTATGTTGTATGAGATCTTCTGCTCATCGAGGGTGATATCATTTGCCCAAATTGAAAAAAAGATCCTTGATTTAGAATGCAGCGGGTCTTCATTGGGGTTGGCCCATGCCGTTTTATACATCTTTAAGCATACAGAATCCATCACCTCACCAACCGCTATTTCAATTTGCAGGGTTTTAAGCACTTCTTTGTCAAGATGGGCTGCTGCTTTCTGAAACGTATTTAAGTGTTTTTCTGAAACTATCATGCTTATACAAAGCTGATTAAAAACCCGATACCCGACAAGGACATTTGTCACAAAATGCTGCGGGAGTTATTTTTTTTGTTAACCGAGTGGCGGCGAATACGGCTAAGCGTTTCCCTGCTAACACCAATATATGACGCGATCATGTGTAACGGTACCCTGTTAAAAGTATCGGGATATTTTTCAATAAACCGGAAATATTTTTCTTCGGCCGAGCCGCTAATAGTTGTGAAAACCCTGTTTTGATTGGCTATCTGGCTTCTGCCAACCAGTTCTTTCATTAATTGTTTTAAGGCGGGGATCTCTTTTAACAGGAAGTGAAAATCATGCTTTTCCCATACTAAAACCTGGCTGTCTTCTATCGCATCGATATAGGCATTTGAGGGGTTGCCGGTAACGTAGCTCTCCTTGTCGCTAAGCCAGGTATTTTCGGTAGCAAACCTTAAAATATACTCATTGCCTTTATCATCGGTTCGTAAAAGCCGTAATATGCCACTGGTAATAAAAAATATATACCTGGCTATTTCTCCCTCACGTAAAACAAATTCCCGTTTTGCTATCTTCCTTTCAACCGATAAAGACCGGATCAGGCTAAGGTCCTGCTCTGTAAGTATAGCTTTTGCTGATATATATCTTTCAAAAACATCAAACATAAAATCGGTTAAAAAATTTGTTTATAAGATCTTAATAATCATCATCGTCGTCTTCCTCAAAGCCTTTGGCCGAGCGGTAAACGGCCTGCAGTTCGCTGAATGCATGCATATCGCGTTTGGCTTTTGTTACCTCCATCCCCTTCTCATAAGTAGTTATTGCGTCATCTTTACGGTTAAGGGCTTCATACAATTTACCTAAATGGTAGTATGTGCCTGTGTAGTTTGGATGATTGTTCACCAGGTCTTCGTAGTAGCTCAATGCTTTTTCGCTATCGTTAAGTCGCAGGTATTCAGTAGCCAGCGCATATTTTAAAAATTCATCCTCGGGTTCGTTCTGTATAAACGCTAACAGCTTATCTAATCTGCTTATCTCCATTTTAAACTCTCTCTTTTTTAACTAAATTTGCACTATCCTAATTACAAATACCTGTAAAAATATAAACCAATTATAATGAGTAAAATACTGGTATGTATCAGCAATGTTCCGGATACTACGACAAAAATAACCTTTACTGATAACAACACCCAATTTAATACAAATGGGGTTCAGTTTATCCTTAACCCTTACGATGAGATTGCCCTTGCGCGTGCTATTGAATTAACCGATGGCGGCAAAGGCAGCGTAACCGTTATAAACGTTGGCGAAGCCAATACCGAAGCTACCATCCGTAAAGCATTAGCCATTGGCGCTACTGATGCCGTACGTATTAACGCTAAACCGCATGATGCATGGTTTGTAGCTTATCAGATTGCTGAATACGTTAAAGCAAACCCATTCGACCTGATATTGACCGGCCGCGAGTCTATCGATTATAATGGCTCTAAGGTTGCCGGTATGCTGGGCGAGCTATTAGACCAACCATCGGTATCCATCATCAAAAAACTGGATGCTACCGACAGCGAAGCTACCGTTGAGCGCGAGATTGAAGGCGGCAAAGAAGTGCTGACCATCCCCTTCCCTTTTGTGGCTGGTTGTGCAGAAGGTGTTGCCGAGCCTAAAATACCAAACATGCGCGGCATCATGAGTGCACGTACTAAACCATTGGCTGTTGTTGAACCGGTTGAAGTGCAAACTTTATCAGAGATCATCAGTTATGAAACACCGGCCCCGCGTGGCCAGGTAAAATTGATTCCGGCGGATGATGTTGCCAAACTGGTTGACCTGTTACACACCGAAGCAAGGGTTATTTAATTAAAGGATTTTAACGATCAATATTTCATATATGTCAGTTTTAATATACGCGGAGAATGCGGGCGGTAAATTCAAAAAATCAACTTTTGAAGCAGTATCATACGCCAAAGCAATTGCCGTTCAAAACAATACAAACCTTATAGCCATATCAATTGGCGATGTTGCCAAAGATGACCTGGCCGCCCTTGGTAAATACGGCGCCGAAAAGGTATTAAACGTAAGCAACGATAAATTAAAGAATTTTGTGAACCAGGCCTATGCATCGGTTATTGCCGAAGCTGCAAAGGCTAACGGTGCTGATATTGTTGTACTGTCCAACTCATTTAGCGGTCGCGGCCTCGCCCCTCGTTTGGGTGTTAAGCTGCAGGCCGGTGTTGCCGATGGCGCGGTTGCCTTGCCTGAGCAAAATGGTGGCAAATTTACCGTAAAAAAAACAGCCTTCTCTGGTAAAGCGTTTGCCGTGGTTGAATTAACATCGGCCAATAAGGTTATAGCACTTACACCAAATTCTTATAAAGTAGTTGAAGGTGGCTCTGCCGCTCCTGTTGAAGATTTTAATATAGAAGCTAAAGCATCCGACTTTAAAGAATTGATTAAAGATATCGTACGCTCTACCGATAAGGTATCGTTACCTGATGCGGAGATCGTAGTATCGGCCGGCCGTGGCTTAAAAGGCCCCGAAAACTGGGGTATGGTAGAAGAACTTGCCGACCTGCTTGGGGCGGCTACAGCCTGCTCAAAACCGGTATCAGACGCCGGATGGCGCCCGCACAGCGAACACGTTGGCCAAACAGGCATAGCTGTCAGTCCAAATTTGTATATTGCGATAGGTATTTCGGGAGCAATACAACACCTTGCGGGTATCAGTTCATCAAAAGTTATTGTTGTAATAAACAAAGATGCCGAAGCGCCGTTCTTCAAAGTAGCGGATTATGGTATCGTAGGCGACGCATTTGAAGTGTTGCCAAAATTAATTGCCGCAGTTAAAGAGTACAAAGCATCAGCTTAAAAATAATATATCGCCGTGATGGGTAATGACATGAAAAAGATTAAGCTGGATATTGTAGGGTTATCCTACAGCCAAACACAATCCGGCGCGTATGCTTTGGTATTGGGCGAAGTAAGCGGCCGCCGCAGGCTACCTATCATTATAGGCAGTTTTGAGGCGCAGGCCATTGCTATTGAGATAGAGAAAATGACGCCGAGCCGCCCTCTCACGCATGACTTGTTTAAGAGTTTGGGCCAGGCGTTTAACATTACCGTACAGGAAATTATTATTTACAACCTGGTTGACGGGATCTTTTATTCGAAGCTTATTTGCAGCGATGGTAAAAAAACGGTTGAGATAGATGCACGTACCTCTGATGCCATTGCGGTATCGGTGAGGTTTGAGTGCCCTATTTATACATATGAGTTTATCCTATCAAGCGCGGGCATCGTAATTGAGGGTAATGACTTTGTGTACCTGGAGAATATCAACGAAACGCCCGAAGAGAAAACACACTCATCGGCCGCAGGCACTTATGCTTCGTTAAGCGAGGATGAATTAAAAAGCAAACTCCAACAGGCCCTGGCCGAAGAAGCTTATGAAAAAGCAGCCAAGATCCGCGATGAACTCACCAAGCGGAAATCGTCATAGAAAAAGTATAAACAAAAAGAGCGGGCATATGCCCGCTCTTTTTGTTTTATGACTTATTGGTTTAGAAATTAATACCAACGTTAATGGCAGATACCGTGTTCCTAACTGTTGTCCCAGTGTTGTTTTTAAACACATCATTAATGCCGGCCTGGCCGTTAAGTTCAATAAATAGTTTTGCTTTTTCAGCAACCGGGAATTTTACACCTATGCCCAGGTCGGCACCAAAATCGGCTGAAGTAAAAATTGGTTTCAGATCCATGCCGCCTGCTGATTCTTTTGCGTTTAGTAAAATACCCACATAAGGGCCAAAGTTTAAGTACCAGTTTTTAGTACCACCAAAATGCCAGTTAGCCAATACCGGGATGGTAAGGTAGTCAACATTATAGTTGGTAATTATATTACCACCACCGGTGTTAATGTAACCGTTGTCCCAGCCTTTTTGGTCGTACGCTGCTTTTACTTTAAGGCTCCAGCTATCAGAAAAGTAATGATCGGCAGATACACCAAGGTTGAATCCGGTCCTGTAGGCATCGTTGGTCATACCGCTGGCGGTTACATTGGCAAAGTTTAAACCTACGTTAACACCAAATTCGGTTTTGCCTTTTGATTGTGAAAATGCTGCTGTAGATACAGCCAGCAGAACAAGTACTGTAGTAAAAAATTTATTCATAAATTGTGATTAAAGTTGGCGCGAAGGTAAGATTTTACGCTGCAAACCGCGCCTCAAATTCGCATTAAAACTACCTTCCTCATATCGCTTTAATTCACTATTTTCAGCCTTTGTTTTTTTCTAACTATTAATTGTTTAAACCAGTGCTGTATGAATATTAAGTTTCGCTTAATACTGATGAATTTTTTGCAATTTTTTATATGGGGTGCTTGGCTTATAACAATAGGCAAATATTGGTTTTCTAATAATTTAGGCAGTAACATTCAATTCGGAGCAATATTTTCTACCATGGGTATTGCTTCAATTTTCTCTCCAACGATAGCCGGAATCATATCGGACAAATATATGAACGCGGAAAAGTTGTATGGACTATTACATATATTGGGAGCGGTCACTTTATTTACGATGGCCAATGTAACAAATCCTGTAACTTTTTTTTGGGTTATGCTCTTAAATATGTTCTTTTATATGCCCACGCTTTCTTTATCCATAGCTGTTTCATATTCTGCCCTCAAAAAATCGGGAGAAGATATTGTTAAAGTATTCCCTCCAATCAGAACTTGGGGCACAGTTGGATTTATTGCAGCACTATGGACAATTAACCTTACGCATAATGGAGAATCGGCTAATCAATTTTATATTGCTTCTTTTGTAGCGCTTTCTTTAGGTGTTTATGCCTTTACGCTTCCTCAATGTCCACCTATAGCGGCGAAAAATAAAAAAAAAACATGGGTAGAGTTATTTGGATTTGATGCATTTAAACTGTTTAAAAGCCCACGTTTCGCTATATTCTTTGCGTTTTCAATGCTTTTAGGCGCGGCCTTACAGCTCACAAATGCTTATGGTGACACTTTTCTTGGCGATTTCGCTAAAATACCAGCCTATAAACAGACAATTGCGGTAACTCATTCTGAAATTATCATGTCTATTTCACAGTTTTCTGAGACGTTATTCATCCTGGCCATTCCCTTCTTCCTGCGCAAATTTGGTATTAAGTACGTAATGCTATTTAGTATGTTTGCCTGGGTACTGAGGTTTGGCTTGTTCGCTTTTGGAAACCCGGCAGATGGTTTGTGGATGATCATCCTGTCATGTATTGTTTATGGTATGGCTTTCGATTTCTTTAACATCTCAGGCTCGCTGTTTGTGGAGACACAGGCTGCACCGGAGATCCGCGGAAGCGCGCAGGGCTTGTTTATGATGATGGTTAACGGCTTTGGAGCCTTTTTTGGAAGTAATATAAGCGGGTGGTTAATTGATAAGTATTTTATAATGGCAAACGGCGAAAAAGACTGGCATAACATATGGCTTACATTCGCGGCATATGCTTTGGTAATTGCAGTTATTTTCCCGTTTGTATTCAGATATAAACACAATGCGGCGCTTAAACACGCTATAGAAAACGCTTAAACCTCTACATACATCCTAAACCGATGAAAAAACACTACCGTAAAGAGAATGATTGTTTGAATTGCGGAACCATCTTACAAGGCAAATTTTGCCATAACTGCGGGCAGGAAAACCTGGAGATGAAAGAGAGTTTTGGCCACATGCTAAACCATGCCATAAGCGATTACTTCCATTTCGATTACCAGTTTTTTCATACACTAAGGCCATTGTTTTTAAAGCCGGGCCACCTTACTAATGAATACCTTGCTGGCCACCGCGCGCAATACCTGCATCCGGTAAAAATGTATATTTTTATCAGCCTGGTGTTTTTTGTGCTTTTCTTTCAAGGCAACAAGCATGAAAACAATAAGGTGAAAGACGAAAAACGCAGCGAACAAAAAGTAAGTGGCAAGAATAAAACGGAGGGTGGCAAAGGCCTTTACTCTAATTTAGACCTTACCGTTGAGCAAAAGAAAGCTATTGCCGAAAAGCTTAAGGCCTATGTACCCGATACAATTGCCAAAGAGATAAATGCAGATATTGAAAAGGGCTCCCCAAAAGTAAAAGTCCGCGAAACGGATAACGAGGGCGGGTTTACGTTTTATGGTGACGATAATGTAGATAAATTTGCAACGTATGACGACTATTTAGCAAACCAGACCAAACTCCAGGAAAAAGACAGGGATAATATGCTGGAACGCTACCTTGTAAAAAAGAATTACGACTGGAAAAACCAGGGGAAAAATGCTAAAGATGTTTTAATGGAGGGCTTTAAGCATAATGCACCAAAAATGATGTTTTTGCTGCTGCCCCTATTTGCTCTTATCTTAAAATTAGCTTTCTGGAAAAACCATAAGCTTTATGTAGAGCACATTATTTATGCTATACACCTGCATTGCTATATGTTTTTGTTTTTAACGATAATTATATTGTTGAATATGCTTTTACCGGATAGCTGGGAAACTGTTACAAGTATTTTGCAGGCTGCGGCCAATATCGTCATTATCTGGTATATATACAGGTCGTTACGGGTGGTTTATAATCGTAGCCGCTGGCGTACTATAAGCAAAATGGTTGGGGTATCAGTTATGTACACGTTTGTTTTTGCCATATCGGCTTTGGTAATACTTTTTATTACAGCTATAACATCAGTATAAAGTTTTATTTAGCCGATAAGTCTTTTTGTAAAGCCTCTATGGCATTTGCCAGGTATGCTAAAGGCGCATTCCAGTTAATGGCTATCTCATTTGTGGCGTATGACCGGTCGTCGTCAATAAAAGCTTCATCGGGTACGGTTGATGCCAATTTTACGCCATCTTGCATGCCCGGATTGGGACCTCCAGATAATAAGCCGGGAACAGGTTCAGTTATGCTATCGGCAATAGATGGCCTGTGGTGTGGATGCATGGGCGTTTTACTGCCATATCCCGTAACGTATGAGTATCCGGCAGCATTTCTGCCTAAAATATAATCGAGATTGGCTAAAGCATAATTCAGGTATTTTTTATTGTGCGATAACCGGTAAGCTTTTATCAGCAAAACCCCCTGGTTTGCAGCATCGCCGTTACTCCCCCATTGAAACCTGGCGGGCGCTTTTGTCATAACTGTTTGGTAGGCGTTGTTACCGGCACCTTCAATAAGGTTATCAGCAAAGCTTAATAATAACTTTTTCACTTCTGCTAATTCAGGTTTACTTGCTGTTTGCAGGCCCGCATGTTGTGCCAATGTATAAATGCCTAAAAGCTTCACCTGTGCCCATGATGCAGGGATATTGATAGCATTGGTTTTACCCATTTTAATTTTACTGTAGTATTCATCCTTATCAGTAGTTACAAAAAGTTCAGCGCCCGCCCAAAACCATTCGTCGGCCAAATACTTATCCCCATAAGCACCCGTGGTTATTTTAGGGCTTAATGTTTTATTCATTTCATCCTGATCGTAAATCATAGCGGGGTTTTTGACCGACCACTGCCAGGCCCGTTCGGCTGCATTTAAACATGAATCGGCTAAACCCGGTGCCCGCTCAGGGAATTTCTTAAAAATGCGCGATGCCTGTGCCATAACCGCTGCAAAATCAAGCGTAGCCGCAGTGCTTTTTTGCACTACATAACGTACGGTGTTTGCCTTATCGGGCATTATCATTTTATCAAAATTGGCGTTTGTAAGCTTGTGGTAAACGCCACCGTCGTTAGGGTCTTGCATGGTGAGCATCCAACGCAGGTTCCATAGTACCTCGTCGAGCACATCAGGTAATTGATTATTACTTTCAGGGATATTGAGGCGCACGGTTTTCATGTACGACGGGAAATCCTCATAAAGCGAAAGCAATGTAGCTGTGCTGATACCACTGTTCACAATGTATTTATTGTAATCACCAGCATCATACCAACCTCGCGGGCTTGCTATTACCGTCCCTGCCGGGCGTTTATCGCTTGCCGCGGATGGATGTACCAGTACTTTATCATCCGGGTGGCCTTCTGCCCTATGCCATTTTCCGGCATACTTCTCATCCAAAGCAATTGATGCCCGCTGGAAATAGAAAGCTTTAATGCTTGCATCGGCCATGGGTTTTAATACTGATGGCTGAATAGCGAATGGATAGGAATAACCCACTTCAGGAATGTAAACCATATATTTCCCAGGTTTGCTAAACGCCGAAAAATCAGCAATAAAAGTAAAATTACCTGAAAAAGCCGTTTGTGATGATTGTTTTAGGTCGCCAGTATAAACTGTTTTTTTGTTTCCTGTTTTAATGTAAAACTTACCTGGTTTTACATGTGTAAGTATCGCTATTTTAATACCGTTTGGATAAAAGCCTGTTTGGTTTAGCCTGATATCCGCGTTACTAACCGGTTCTGTTTGGGCAAACGTTTGCAACTGGCAAAAGCATGCTGTTATCAATAATAGTATAGTTATTAAACGCTTGTAACTCATAATAAAAGGATTGATAATGTAATGGCTAATATAAGCGCATCAGGTACCAAAACCATAATACTATATTGACCGCGACTGCGCCAATTACGATACTTTATTCACCTTAAACAAAAAAGGCCAGTGCATTGCACTGACCTTTTTTAATATTATATCGGTTAGCTTATAAAAACGCGTAACCTAAGCTCAGGTTAAATAAGCTTACACGGGTTTTGTAATTAGTAGAGCCATCAAAGTAATTTTGTTTTGTTAAACCGGCCTCATAACGTAAGTCGATAGATATTTTGCTGATATCGATACCGGCACCGGCTGTTAAAGCAAAGTTCGAGCTCTTATAATCGAACCTGGTTGCCCCGCCAACGGCAGATCCAAAACTGTTGTCTTTATTGATAGCAAATGATAATAGAGGGCCGGCATAAAACCTGCCACCTAAACCAAAAGCCCCAATTTTACCACCTAATAATAAAGGCACATCAATGCTGGTGAATTTTGCAGAGCCAACTTTGGTATTGCTGTTATTGATATCTACGTTTTTGCTGGTAACATAAAGTTCGGGCTGAAAGTTGAAGCCCAGTGCACCAAACCTGGCCCAGATACCGCCAAGGTAGCCGGCGCGATTATCGGCACTAAATGTTCCTGATGAGTTTGACAGGCTTGACAGGTTAACACCGCCTTTAACACCAAACTGTACACTTGGTAATACTTGTGCTTGTGTTGCTGTAGCTACAGCTAAAAATATCCCTAAGGTGAGTAATAATTTTTTCATGGTTTTATTGATTTAAGGTTTAACGGGTAAATATACGTTTTGTTTTAAAACGAAATATCCGGCTACTTTTATGTAAGCCGGATATTTTTACTGTGATATATTTATTAGGTATTTATAGTGCCAAATGCCCTTGGTAGTAATCTAATATTTTGTTATAGATGTAGCAATCATAACGGGCATTAATCAGGTTAAGGTTTGCCCTGTCCAGATAGTTTTTAGCCAGTACATAATCAACAGAGGTTAATACACCTGCATTAAAACGGATCTCGGCTATCCTGAACGATTCTGCGTAGGCTTTAACCTGGTCTTGGAGGGCTGCATACCTTTCTAAAGCGTTGCTCATGTTTAAGTAAGCCTGTTCAACGTTTTGGCGCAATTGTATTTTAGTGTTTTCCTCAACATACTTATAGTTCTGCAGGTCAATTTTAGCTAAAGTTACCTTATTCCGGTTTTGGAAATAGTTTAGGATGGGTATCTGTAAACTTATACCCACCTGGTTCCTGTAGTTGCCTTTAAACTGATCCCAATAAGGAATAGTTGTACTATTATTATTTAATTGCGCGGTCGAGTAACTCGTATTCACACTACCAAACAAGGAAATAGTAGGGTATAAAGCGCCCTTAGCTGCTGAAACGCCTTTCTCGGCACTTTGCCGCCTTAACGTTGCTGCTTTTACCAATGCCAATTGCGCCAAGGCTGTTTCATAGATCTGATCGGATGAGCTGTTTTGTTGCAGTATTTCTGCGCCGGTTACCTTTTCAAACCTTATCCCGGGCCTGTATGGTATGTTCAGGATTTGCAACAGATTTAATTTTGAAGTTTGTAGTGTTGCCTTTGCATTAACATAAGTTACCTGGTTATCCGCATAGGTTCCTTTCAGATCATAAAAATCGTTAGGCTGTTTGTTAGCGCCTTGTTTTTCTAAAATCCCCAATCTATCAAGCTGCTGTTTTGAAACTTCTACCTGGTTTTGTACCTGCGAAAGCATTTCGGTGTTGTTAAGCACTTGTAAATAAGCGGTAATAGTATTAATGGTTACCAAATCTCTGGCTTGCTGCAGGTCCATTTCGCCGGCTTGGTATGCTAACGCTGTCTGCTTTATCTTGTTAAGGTTTTGCAGGCCGTTAAAAAGATTTAATTCGGAATTAGCACCATAATCGCCAGTTTTTGAGGACTGATTTACATAGGCACTTGTTATTGGGTCCTGGTTACGGCCATTATTAATACTATGGTTTACCTGGCCATTAATGGTTGGCAACAGGTTTTCTTTAGCCTGGTTCTTATCAACTCTGGCGCTTTGCAGCTGCAGTTCAGTTTTCCTTACGTCAAGGTTACGTTTTATGGCAATATCAATACACTGCTGTAGTGTAAGCAAGGTGTCAACCGCCTGGCTGTATGCCAATGCTGGTGCTAAGGTTATTAAGCTAAAAAGTAAAAATTTAAAGTATCGCATTTTGGGTTATAGTTCAAAGTTTTCTGGAAGATTCTACCCTTCCATCCAGCAGGTTAATAATACGCGTACCGTATTCCGCGTTTTTTTCGGAGTGGGTTACCTGGATGATTGTAACGCCATCTTCTTTGTTCAGTTTTCTGAATAGTTCCATGATCTCCTCACCTTGTTTTGAGTTAAGGTTACCGGTAGGCTCATCGGCCAGTAATAATTTGGGTTTGGCAATTAAAGCGCGGGCTATACCTACTAATTGCTGCTGCCCGCCTGATAACTGCGCCGGGAAAAGATCTTTTTTGCCTACGATCTGGAAACGATCAAGCATATCCGCAACCATCGCCTTACGCTCAGATCCTTTCACATCCTGGTATATCAGCGGGGTTTCGATGTTTTCGTACACAGTAAGTTCATCTATTAAATGATACGCCTGGAAAACAAAGCCGATATATTGCTTATACAGTGCCGCACGTTGTTTCTCTTTTAATTGGTGTACTGGTTGGTCTACAAAGTAATGGAAGCCGTCGGTTGGTTCATCAAGCATGCCTATAATGTTCAGCAAGGTTGATTTGCCCGAACCAGATGGGCCCATGATAGATATAAATTCGCCTTCGTCAACATCCAGACTGATGTCATTTATGACGAAATTCTTGTTTCCGCCTACCTGGTAATACTTTGAAATATGCTGAAGTGATAACATGTTTAATTATTGTGTTAATGAATTACTGAGTTATTTTGTTGCAATTTCTTAAACTGATTTTGGTATTGAAGCATGAATAACATACCAAAGTTGTAATATGTTGATTTATAGATTATTATATTGATTGTTAAAACTTAAAACTGTACGCTTCTGTACAGCGTGCGTTCGGTTATGATACAATTATTACGACTAATATGTTATGGACAGATAAAAGTGTAACCCTGATGGTTTAATTAGCATAATATCGAAATGTAACAAACTCTATTTTCTTTCAAGGTTTTTTATTTGGTTGGCAGCATTTGTATTTTTGGGATCCAATTGAAAAGAAAGTTTATAATTTTTTAAAGCAGCATCTTTTTCGCCCAATAACAATAATGTTTCAGCATAACTGTCATAGGTATTACCGCTTTTCGGAAACAGCTCCGTGTTCAACTTAAATATCGCTAATGCTTCTTTTCTTTTTTCTTCACCAAGTAACCTGTAACCATAGCCATTAAGGTCATTTTCATTTAATGTGAATTTTGGATCTTTCTTTTTTAAGTTTTTTGAAATTGTAAATGCATTATCAAACCCGCTTTTTAGCAGCCCCTGCCTTAATTGTTTCACATAAGGTGGCAAACCAAAGCCATTTGCTTCATGCATATCGGGGATATAATATCCTGCTATCTCATCGGTGAAATACTCGGGGTTAGCGCCCTGTAAATTTGTTAGAACAATAATTGAAAGGTCATCCTGCGGGTAAACGAAAAAAGTAGAACGCATCCCTCCTACAGGCCCAACAGCGGGGTGATCAGCACGTGTAGCGGTTGGCCAACCAAGTGCATAGCCATTTACAAGATTATTAAAACCACCAACCTGGCCATTATTCAGTATCGCCGGGCTCCAAAGTGCTGTTAAGCTGGCTTTGTTTTTTAATAATTCCCCACTTTGAAGCGCAATTATCCACTCTGCTAGCTCTTTCGCCGTAGACAAGATTCCGGAAGCGGTTCTAAAAAACACCGGGAATTCCATATATATCGCTTTTAAATCTTTTCCTTCTGCCCATTGGCCGTTTACACTATTTACAACTGAGTATCCACCTGCAGAATGTGGGACTATATTATTTGAATCGCCAAAACGGGTTTGCATCATACCAACAACTTTAAACTGGTTTTCTTCAATAAATTTAGTAAAATGCATTCCGCTCAATTTGGTAATGATCTTACCCAAAATAACATACCCTGTTTGGTTATAACTAAACTTATCACCGGGATTAAATTCTATAGGTAAAGCTTTGACCGTTGCCCAGGCTGCAGCCTCTCGCCCGCCCCCCAGCACATGTTCAGTATCATCAATAATATTTGGCAACCCGGAGGTATTCGTTAATAGTTGTTTTAAAGTTATTTTTTGCCACGATAATGGGATGTTATCTATATATTTAGATATGGGGTCATTAATGTTTAGTTTTCCTTGTTCCTGTAATTGCATAATAGCCACACCTACAAAAGCTTTTGTACAAGAGTTGATTGAAAAAACGCTTTCATCTGTAGCCGCAACATTGTTTTCTATATTGGCTAACCCATAGCTGTTCAGTTTCTCAATCTTGCCATTTCGAATCACCGCTAACTGCAAACCCGGGATTTGTAGTTTTTGCATTTTACCGGTTATGAAATTGTCTACACTATCTTTAGTTTGTTGAGTTTGTGCTAGTGACACACTAGTTATGAAGCTTACTGAAAAAACCAGTAAGGAAGATTTTAAATAATTGATTTTCATTTAACTTTATTTGGCAAGAAGGGTATAACTAACGCGCCAATAGAATAAATATTTAATTATCAGATTGTTATATATGATGAGAAATGCTTGTACCGTACGCTTATGTACAGCTTACGTTCGGTTATGATACATATATTGATTAGAGGCTGGCATTAGGGATTAAACAATAAAGGCTAGGATAAAACATCCTAACCTTTATGATTCCTATTTTCTAATCTCTTATTCCGACCGTAAACTCTTCACGGGGTTTGACAAAGCCGCTTTTACCGATTGATAGCTTACCGTTAAAAACGCTATAAGAGCGGCTGTACCGCCTGCTACAACAAATACCCACCATTCTATATTAATACGGAAAGCGAAGTCTTGCAGCCACGTATTCATAGCATACCAGGCAATTGGCGATGATATGATGATAGCTATTAATACCAGTTTTATAAAATCGAACGATATTAAACCAACTATACTTACTACACCGGCACCCAATACCTTGCGTATCCCTATTTCTTTGATACGCTGGCGGGTTGAGAAAACAGCCAGTCCAAATAAACCAAGGCACGATATAAAGATGGTTACCACGGTAAATGCTGTTAGTATGCCGCCGGTACGCTGGTCGGTTTTGTACATTGCATCAAACTCCTGGTCAAGAAAATGATATTCAAAAGGTGAGTTTGGATAAAATTTGTGCCATTTAGCCTGGATAGCAGCAACTGTATTAGCTATGTTTTTGCCAGATGTTTTGACAAGCAATTTACCAAACCAATCATATTCGGGGAACATCACAATAGGCGTAATTTTTTCATGCAGCGATGCAAAGTTAAAATCCTTAGCTACGGCTTTAATAGTGCCCATACGGCCATTCAAACCTATTTTTTTACCGATGGCTTGCTCTGGCTTCCATCCCATTGCGGCAACAGCGGTTTCATTTAAAATAAAGCTGTAACGCCTTTTGGCCGAAGCGGTGTCCTGCACCTGTTGTTCGTCGCCAAGGTCAAGATCGGTACCGGCAACTAATTTAATACCTAACGTTTTGGTAAAACTCTTTTCAACCGGGATGGCAGTAACAGATAAGTTGTAATCTGAGCTTTTGCCTTCGGCAATATTAATAGAGTAACCGCCGCCCACATTAACAGGAGAATCATAGCTGGCTGTTGACCCTAAAACGCCCGTTTGCTGGCCTATTTCGGCTTTAAACGACTCTATTTGGCTGTAAGGCATCCCGCCAATATCAAGTACTAAAACCTGGTCGCGGTTAATACCTGTATTAAGGCTTTGTATGTAGTGTAACTGATTGCCGGCAATGATGGTGCTGATGATAAAGAAAACTGATACCACAAACTGAAAAACCACCAGCGATTTGCGCAGCATTACCCCACCCGCCTGTGATGACGCACTGCCCTTAAGTGTAATAATGGGCTTAAACGCAGATAAATATAATGATGGATATGTACCGGCTAATAAAGTAACTAATACAAATAAGGCTACCAATGCCATTAACAGCCACGATAAGTTCCAGGTTTGGAAACTTAACGCCTGGCCTGTAAACGTACTGAATGATGGTAGTAACACCGCCAGCAATGCAACACCTATAGCTATAGAAAACAAAGTGATGATACCGGCTTCAATAATAAACTGACTGAACAACTGCCCGCGCATTGCCCCCATTACCTTGCGTACACCAATTTCTTTTGCACGTTCTGCAGAGCGGGCTGTAACCAAATTAAGAAAGTTAACGCAAGCTAGTATAAGTAATATTACGGCAACAAGGCCTAAAATGTAAACGTATTTAATATTGCCGGATGGTTCTAACCCATAAGTTGCAGTGGTATACAAATGCACTTTAGTAAGGGGCTCTAAATTAAACCACATCTTATCACCCGACTTTGGCCTGTCTTTAATAATGTAATTGGTCATCTGTTTGGCCACGGCTTCCCTATCGGCGCCTGGTTTTAACAGGATGTATGAGTAATCGTTTGATGAATCCCAGGCGCGGGTTAACGAGCGTGGCATCATAGCATAGCTTGCCATCAAATCAAATTTTATTTGAGAGTACTCGGGTACATCTTCAATTACACCGGTAACCATCATGTTGTTCTTTTGGTCAACCTTCAATACTTTCCCCATAGGGTTATCATCACCAAAATACTTTTTGGCTGTTGATGCCGTAATAACAATTGATGATGAATTTGCTAACGCAGATGCCGGGTTACCCTGTATAAACTTAAATGTGAAAATATTAAAGAATGAAGCATCGGCTGCTAACATTTTTTTCTCTTTAAAAACCTTATCACCAAACTGTACTACAGCAGCCCGCATGCCAGAATAATTCACAATACGCACACCATCCTCAACATCAGAAAACTCCTTTTTAAAAACAGGCACGGGTGCGGTTGGTGTTAAAGCTGCGGTTTTGGCCTCGTTATCATCAGCAGATTTGTAGCTGAATGTTAACCTGCTTATCCTATCGGCATTTACATTAAACCTATCATATCGTAATTCGTTGATGAGGTAGGTTGTCAGCAACAGGAAACAACAGATTCCTACAGCCAGGCCGGCCATGCTTATTAATGATGTTGTTTTGTTTTGCAACAAGTTGCGCCACGCTGTTTTTAAATAGTTACGTATCATATTATTGGAATTCTAAATTCTAAAGCTTAATATTTAATTAACTTAATCACTCCGAACGCAAACTCTTCACCGGGTTTGCCAGCGCTGCTTTTAACGCCTGCGAACCAATGGTTATAAGGCCTATAAATATGGCGATAGTTGTGGTGTAGGCAAATATTGTCCAGTCGATATCCTTACGATAGGCAAAGGCCTGCAGCCATTTATTCATCAGCCACCATGCAATTGGCGATGCAATAATAACAGAGGCGATGATGAGCTTTAAAAAATCAACTGATAATAACGATACGATTGTTTTTACACTTGCACCTAATACTTTGCGTACGCCGATCTCTTTGGTGCGTTGCTCAGCACTAAAGGCTGCCAGGCCAAATAAGCCAAGGCATGATATTAAGATAGCTACCACTGTAAAATAACTCACTATACCGGCAAGGCGGGTATCGGCCTGGTAATTTTTCTGAAAATCATCATCCATGAAAGTGTAATCAAACGGATCGTTCGGGTCGTGCTTCTTCCAGCTGGCCTCTATGGTTTTTAACATGGTGCCCATATTGCCCTGTTTGGTGTGTATCACCATATAATTATAGCCGCCGGTATTTAGCAAAAAGCCGTATGGTGTTACCGGCAGGTGAAGGTCTTCGTAATGAAAGTCTTTCACCACACCAACAATGGTATATGAGGTGGTATTCCCTTGATAATTATTCTGTATTTTTTTGTTAATAGCGTTTTGGGCGCTTCCAAAGCCATATTCTTTAGCTGCCTTTTCGTTTATGATAATATTGACGTTGGTATCCGCTCCAAACTCCGGAGAGAACAGCCTACCGGCAAGGGGTTTGATATTTAATGTTTGTAAAAAGTTGTTGTCAACATAGTTTAAGCGCGTACGCCTGCCCTCCGCAGTTGTTTGCCCTTCGCGGTATAACAGGTTATCGCTTGGGTTAAATACACCCGGGTAATAAGCCGATGCGCCAATTGAGGCAACCTGGCTATTTTGTTGCAGATCTGCTTTCATGGCTGCATATGCTGCTTTGGCATTAGTAGTACGCAAAGGCAATACTATTTGCTGGTCTTTTGCAAAGCCCAGGTCGGCGGTGCGCATAAAATTCATTTGCCTTGCTATAACAACAGATGCCACGATAAGCACCACCGAAATGATAAACTGGAAAACAACCAAACCTTTACGTACAGCCACAACAGCAAGCGAATTAGTTAATTTGCCCTTTAACACCTTTACCGGGTTAAATGATGATAAGTAGAACGCCGGGTAACTGCCCGCAAGCACACCGGTAATAAGCGCCATGAGTAAGAATTCGAAAAACAGCACTGTATCCTTATCGGCAGAAAGGGTGATATTTTTATCGGCTAACTGGTTAAATAGTGGCAGTAATATTAAGGTGATCACTATAGCAAATACAAATGCTATCAACGTCATTAAAACAGATTCACCCAGAAACTGCCTGATCAGGGTTGATTTCTCGGCCCCCAACACCTTACGTACGCCAACCTCTGACGAGCGTTTTGATGAACGCGCGGTAGACAGGTTCATGAAATTGATGCAGGCAATGATCAGGGTAAAAGCTGCAATGGAGAACAGTACGTATAAATAGGTTTTGCTTGCAGGCGCGGTTACGTTACTTTCTACTTCGCTGCTCAGGTGAATATCGCGCAGGGCTAGTAGGGATTGTTCTTTTTGAAAGCCCATATTCTTAAGGTCCTTACCGGCATATTTGTCAATAAAAGCAGGCAGCTTGGCCTGTAACGTTGCCGGGTTTGTGCCTGGTTTAAGCAACAAGTAGGTGTAAAACATGTTGTTGCTGGCATAATCGTTACCCTGCCTTTTTATAAAACCTTCCATGGAACCCCCTGCTACCGACAGGAAGAAATTGGCATTAATATGCGATGGTACTTTACCGTCATCAAATACACCGGTTATGGTATAATCCTGCTCGCCGTTGGTGTTGCTGTTAACATGGATAACCTTGCTTAACGCAGGCTGGTTGCCAAAAAGCTTTTCAGCCAGTTTTTTTGATATAACAATGGTGCGTGGGTTTGTTAGTACGTTTGCCACATTACCCTCGGTAAAGTTATAGGTGAATATTTTAAAGAAGGACTGATCAGCCATGAAACCGTTTTGCTCAAGCAGTGATTTGCGTTCGCCGTTTGCAGGGTTATACTGTATAATGGTTTTATCGTCAATAAAAAGCTTTAGCAGACGGGCGCTCTCTACTACTTCGGGATATTCCTGCTTTAAAGCACCGGCCATTGGTGCCGGTGTGTTTGGCATTTTCATGCGCTTGCTGCCATTTTGCACAAAAGCGGTTATTACCTGGTAAACATTGGGCGCATTTCTGTGCTGGCTATCAAAACTGGTTTCATAATTCAGGTAAAGAGCTATCAGCATACAGCACGCCAGCCCTACCGATAAACCAAATATATTGATGAACGAGAAGAACTTGTTCTTCATCATGTTACGCCACCCTATTTTGAAATAATTTTTGATCATGACATTAAATCTTTAATTCATAAAACGCATCACATCTATTCTGTAGACGATGAAACCGGAACATACGTTACAGTTTTATTATCGTCATTCGCTCCTTAAACTTTTAACTGGGTTGGCTATAGCTGCTTTTATAGCCTGGTAGCTGATAGTTAAAAGCGTTATAGTAATTGCCGCTACAGCCGATATGATAAATACACCCGGGCCAATTGTTATGCGGTAGGTATATTTATTAAGCCAGTTTTGTAAAAAATACAAAGCTACGGGTGATGCTATAACACAACTGATTATTACCAGTAACACAAAATCTTTTGATAAAAGCAACCAAACCTGTGCTACAGTTGCGCCCAGTACTTTACGTACGCCAATCTCTTTAGTGCGTTGTTCTGCAACGTAAGCTGCCAGGCCAAATAAACCAAGGCATGATATAAATATGGCAAGGCCTGCAAATATACCAGCCAGCTTACCTACCAATAATTCAAGATTGAACTTTTGGTTATAATCATCATCAACAAAACGATAAGCAAAGGGGCTTGCAGGGCTATAGCTACTGAATATTGCACTAACCTTTTCAATCGCCTCGTGGGTATTCATACCCGGCGATAAACGATAAATAATGTTGCCGCCGCCATCAAAGAAGAAAAGGCTTGGATCTGCCGCCTGGAAAGGAGAATCCATCAGGGCATCTTTTACCACGCCTATAATGTTCATTTTCCGGCCAAATTTAGTAATGGTTTGTCCTACCGGGTTAGTTAACCTTAAGCGCTTAACCCCAGCCTCGTTTAATATTACATTTGAACTGTCGGCTTTTGCGTTACCAATAAAATCATGCCCTTCTTTTAATTGCATGCCAAGGGTTTTAAAATAATCTTCAGATACCGCTATCATCCCCATCTCTACTGTTTCGCCCGGGTTTTTGCCAGGAAAATTATCTACATCGCTATGCCAGTTAATACCCGTTGCAGTGCTTGATGATGTGGTGATAGATGCTACCGCACCGCTTTGCAAAAGGGCGTGTTTTATAGCAACGGCATTTGCGTTGATATCATCATTTGTAGTACTGGTAACCAGGCGGTTTGTTGCGTAACCCGTAGGCCTGTTTTTGGCATGCTGTATTTGCTGATAAATAATTACGGTGCTTATAATCAACACAATTGAACAGCTAAACTGCACAATAACCAAAGCCTTGCGCGATAAAGCTGCCCCCCTTGCTGTTTGTATGGTGCCCTTTAAAACTTGTACCGGGTTAAATGATGAAAGATAAAACGCAGGGCGGCTACCGGCTATGATGGCGGTACTAAAGGTACAACCCAGTGTAATAAGCCAAAACCAACCGTTTGTATAAGGCAGGAAGATACTGGTGCCGGCAAGTGTATTAAATGATGGTAACGCCAACAAAACAATCACTACGGCAAACAAAAACGCCACAAAAGTAACCAATACTGATTCTGTTAAGAATTGTAATATCAACTGTTTGCGTTGCGAGCCAATGGCTTTACGGATACCCACCTCGCGGGCGCGTTTTTCTGACCGTGCGGTGGTTAGGTTAATAAAATTGATACAGGCTATCATCAACACCAGGATGCCAATGATGCTAAAAATACGTACATACTCTATAAAACCGCCTGATGCTTTACCGTTTGTGTAGGTGTTGTAAAGGTGCCAATCCTGTATTGGCTGCATAATAACATCTGAGTTTTTAGCATTAAGGTTATCCTCATATTTCTCCATGTTTTTAATTTTTGGAGCAAGCTGGCTGTATTTGATACCATCTTTAAGTTTTGCAAAAAGTTCAAAGCCGTTGTTACCGAAACTTTGCTTGCGTGCCTCCTTTACACCCGGGTCAACAATTTCAAAGTAGCTGAACGGGATAATGTAATTTAATGCCAGTGATGAGTTAGCCGGCAGGTCTTTAATAATACCGGTAACTTTCAAATTGTTCTTATTATCCACCTTCACCATTTGGTTCATGGCGTTTTTGCTGCCAAACAAAGCTTTCGCGGTCGATTGTGTTAATACAATTGAATATGGATCTTTTAATCCATCGGCATTGCCTTCAATGAATGGGAAGCTGAAAATCTTAAA
The DNA here is from genome assembly GCA_040390445.1 of Bacteroidota bacterium. GTDB lineage: Bacteria > Bacteroidota > Bacteroidia > Sphingobacteriales > Sphingobacteriaceae > Mucilaginibacter. The sequence goes on along the minus strand of JAZJYI010000014.1, from coordinate 18,096 downwards.
AAAATCAGATCCCGCTTGTTTACCGGTTAACAGCAATTTGGTATTGCCAACCATTAAACCATGCTCGCGGCCGCCATCGGTTTCGGCAACATATTCTATTTCGGGGTAGTTATTGCGAAGCGCATCGGCGAGCTTAAGCGATGTACTGCTAAAAGTAAGCGTATCGCCATTGCTGTTAAAATTACGCCTTACCTGGTACGACTGACCATAATTTGGCAGATACTTATCGAAGGAATATTGGTAGTTAACCCACAACCCTATCAATAATGCTACCGCCATACCTGCTGCAAGCCCCATAATATTTATAGCACTGTAAACCTTATTATTAATAAGGTTGCGCCAGGCAATTTTAAAGTTGTTTTTTAACATGGTATTAAAATTTCTAAAAGCTTAATCTAAAACTCTAAATTGAATCACTAACTCAGTAATTCAATAAACTACTACTCACTCCTAAGGCTTTTTACCGGATTGGCTATCGCCGCTTTTATTGCCTGGAAACTGATGGTTCCAAGTGCTACTGCCAAGGCCAGTATGCCTGATACCGCGAACACCCACCATTGTATATCAATACGGTAAGCAAAATCAAGCAGCCATTTGTGCATAAAATACCAGGCTACGGGTGTAGCAATTAAAAAAGAGATCCCGACCAATTTCATAAAATCAATTGAAAGCATGTTTACAATGCCCGGCGTAGAAGCACCTAATACCTTGCGAATCCCGATCTCGCGGGTGCGCTGATAAGTACTGTACGATGCCAGGCCTAACAAACCAAGGCATGATATGGCTATAGCCAGTATAGCAAAGTTGAAGAATAGCTTCCCAAAGCGCTGCTCGGCACGGTATTGCCTGTCAAAAAACTCATCTAAAAAGTAATAGCTAAACGGCCTGTTTGGGATAACCTCTTTCCATTTAGTTTCAATGGCTGCCAATGTTGCGGGCAAGTTTTTAGCATCAACTTTTATCGATACCAGGTCAAGCGCGCGCATTTCAACACGCATACTTAAAGGTTTTATTTTTTCCTGTAATGATCGGAAGTGAAAATCTTTCATTACGCCTATAATCTTACCCTCGCGGCCCCATTGTTTAAAGCGCCTGCCGATGGCTTCCTGCGGCGAACTGTAACCAAATAGTTTTACCGCCTCTTCGTTTAGTATCATGGCCTGCGAGGTATCGGTAAGCATAAAATCGCGTGAGAACGGCCTGCCTGCTACTATTTTAATTTTAAACTGGTTCAGATAGTCAAAGTCAACAAAATACAGGTCGAGGTTGGCTATCTGCAGGTCGCCTTTCTTGTTCTCTATCTCTGAGTAGGCACCGCTGTTACCACCACCCGGAACGCTTGATGACAGCGCTACAGATTTAACGCCTGGTATTGACCTGACAGATTGCTGGAAAGCGTCTTTACCTGCATCGCTATTGGTACTTATCACTACCATTTGGTCTTTAGAGAAACCAAGGTCGCGGTTACGCATAAAGTCCATCTGGTTATACACGATAATGGTACCAATTATAAGGGCTATAGAGATACTGAATTGTGCTACCACAAGGCTTTTGCGTAATAAATTACCCTTTGTGCCTGTAGAGAACCTGCCCTTTAAAACCATAACCGGTTTAAAAGATGATAACACCATAGCCGGGTATATACCTGCCAAAAAGCCAATAGCTACAGATATACCAAACAGGATAAGCACATTAAAGATATTTGAAAATATACCCGGACTTACAATTTTACCAGATAACTGGTTAAACAGCGGCAATAACAATACGGATAATATAATAGTAACCACAAAAGCTATTAAACACAGTATTACCGATTCGCCAATGAACTGGCTGGCTAGTTCGCCTTTTAAAGCGCCTACCACTTTACGGATGCCTACTTCTTTAGCGCGCTCAACAGAACGGGCTGTAGTTAAATTAATAAAGTTTATACAGGCAATTACCAAAATAAACACAGCCACAATGCTGAATATGTAAACATTGCTGATGCTGCCCACTTCCTGGCCCCCTCTTTTACTGTGCAGGTAAACATCTTTTAGAGGCTCTAAAAATAAGGTGGCAAACATTTGCGATTTACGGCTTTGCTCTCCGTTACGTTTTTCCATAAACGCCGGGAATTTTGCCTGCAGGTTTTTTGCATTTACCCCCGGTTTTAAAAGCAGATAGCTTGTTGCGCCATAATTGCCCCATTGCTCCTCAACGCCTTTATTAAACCTTTGGGTAAGCGTTACCATAGAAATAAGCATGTCTGCCTTTATCTGAGAATTTTCGGGCATGTCCTTCATTACACCTGTTACCAGGGCAGGGATAGCATCACCCGTTAGCAGTACGGTTTGGCCAACGGGGTCGGTATCACCAAAATATTTTTTAGCGGCAGTTTGAGAAAATATGATGCTTGCCTGTGCTGTTAATGCTGTTTGTGGGTTGCCTTTTAACAGTTTAAAATCAAACACTTTAAAAAAAGTTGAATCGGCAAAAAGTGTCCTCTCCTCCTGAAATTTAACGTTCCCTTTTCTCACTAAAAAACTACCGCCGCTTACACGTGTAAAAGCTTCTATTTCCGGGAAATCAGTCTTTAAGTTTGGTGCAAACGCCCACGAGGTAACATCAGTATTGATGGTTTCTGATGGGGTTTTAATATCGGTAACCACGCGGTAAATACGATCTGCCTTGGTATGGAACTTATCGTAACTCAACTCAAAAGTTACGTACATAAATATAAAGAAGCAGGCCGTAATACCTACCGAAAGCCCCGTAATATTAATGAACGAGAACCCACGATGCCTCCAAAGGTTACGCAAGGCTATTTTAAAGTGATTTTTTAACATGATGGTTTAGTCTGTATCTTTTTAATAATTAATTATTATTCACTCCTTAAACTTTTAACCGGGTTAGCAATAGCTGCTTTTATAGATTGGAAACTGATGGTTACCAATGCAATAAATATCGATACCATCGCCACAAAAATGAATGTGCCCCAGGTTACATTAATACGGTAAGCAAAGTCCTGCAGCCAGTGGTTCATTACATACCACGCCAGTGGCCAGGCAATTAGGTTTGATATTAATACCAGTTTTATAAAATGGCCCGATAATAGCAACACAATGTTTTGTACCGATGCGCCTAATACCTTACGCACCCCTATTTCTTTAAAACGCTTCTCGGCTGAGAAGGACGCCAGGCCAAACAAACCTAAACAAGAGATGAAAATGGCTAAACCAGCAAGTATCCCCACTATTTTACTCACCTGGTTGTCTGCCCGGTAAACCTCTGCAAAATGATCATCCAAAAACTGGTACTCGAAAGGGTAATCGGGGTTTATTCTTTCCCAGGTAGCTTTTATAAATCCCACAGCTTCTTTTGATTTGCCTGGTTTTATTTTTACCGAAACAGTGCTAAAACCCCATTCGTCCTGGTTTACAATAAACAAATTCTCTACTTTATAATGAAGCGAGTTGAAATTGAAGTTTTTGGCAATGCCTGTAATAACGCCAAGCGAATCGTACCCAAAACGCTGGCCTATTAATGAGGCTTGTGTAGCCTTAGGGTAATCTTTCAACAGCTCTTTAGCCATCGACTCATTTATGATATACTCGCGGCCATTTGCTGATTTTTCAGGGGAGAAATTCTTACCCTGTGCCATTTTAATGTTGTAAACGGTTAGGTAATCATCGTCAACTATAAGTTGCGTGGCGGCCATATCCCTTTTTGGCTCGTTGTTATATTTAAAGCTAACGCCCGATTGATCTAAATGACTGCCCAATTGATCTTGCGAAGCAGTAACGCCTGCAACAAGGGTATTACCCAATAACTCCTGTTTAAATAACTGGTATTTTTTACCGGAGATCCTGTCGAGCGGAATGGTAACTACCTGATCGCGGGTAAAGCCGGGATCTTTCTCCTGCATAAACTTTAGTTGTTTTACTACAAATACCGTTGCTATCATCAGGAATACTGCGCTGGTGAATTGGCCAACAACCAACACATTACGTAATGTACCTTTGTTTTTACCGGTATCTACCGATCCCTTTAAAACTTTTACCGGCTGAAAAGATGACAGGAATAAAGCCGGATAAATGCCTGATATAATACCCACCGTTACTGTACTTAATAAAATAATAAGCAGGAATGAAGGTTGGCTGAATACCGGCAGCGAGATATCGCGCAGGCTTAGGTTATTTACGTAAGGCAGCGCCAGTTCAACCAAAACAATGGCAAGCACTAATGCCAGTAAGGATAGTAGAATAGTTTCGCCCAAAAATTGTATTGCCAATTGTGGCCTGTTTGCCCCTATGGATTTACGGATCCCCACTTCTTTGGCCCTGTCTGCCGAACGCGCGGTAGACAGGTTCATGAAATTAACGCATGCGATGATCAACACAATAAATGCTATAATAGCGAACAGATTGGTTGATTTTTGATCGAATTTCTGGAAATTCAAATAATCGAGCCCGATATCGGCAGCATTGGCGTGTATATCTTTAAGCGGCAGATAAAATAGTTCGTAGTATTTCCAACCGTCGCCATTCATATGCTTTTTCAGGAAACCGGGCATCTTTGCTTCAAAAGTTCTCAAATTTGTGCCCGGTGCCACTTTAAGGTAGGTGTTAAGCCAGTTCCCACCCCATCCGTCCATCCATTTTTGGTGAATGCCTGGTAAAGAATACAAAGCATCAAACTGTAGTTGCGAGTTCTTAGGGCTGTTTGCCATAACCGCGGTTACTGTAAATTTCAACGTGTCGCCGCCATAATGATTTATCACTTTCCCTATCGGGTCTTCATTACCAAAAAGCTTTTCGGCGGTTTCCTGGGTGATGGCGATGCTGTTTGGTTTTTCAATAGCATCTTTTGCGTTACCTTTTATCACCTTAAAGCTAAAGATGTCTAAGAAAGTCGAGTCGACAGCGAATACCTGTGGCAGGAACACCCGTTTTTCATTATAGGTCACCTGGTACTTACGATCCCATTTTATACGGGTATAGCTTTTCACTTCCGGGAACTCGGCCTTAAGCGCAGGTGCCATAGGGTACATAGATAACCCTACCTTTTGGGAGGCTGCCATCCCCGGAAATTTCTGCACTTCGTTAAGCCTTACAATATTATCACCATGAAAACTATCGAAGCTTTTCTCGTACGATACAAACAACAGGATAACTATACAAGCCGCCATACCTATGGCAAGGCCCACAATGTTTATTACCGATGATACCTTGTTTTTCCAAAGATTACGCCAGGCGATCTTAAAGTAATTTTTTATCATGATGCACGTTTTTAAAAACAGAATACAAATCTTAAAACATTCTAAAACACCAATCTCCCGGATTTTAAAATCCGGGAGCCTGATTAAGTTCTATTCATAAACAAGTTTATTCACTCCTTAAACTTTTAACCGGGTTAACCAATGCAGCCCTTATGGCCTTGTACCCTACCGTTATCCAGGCTATAATTACTGATGATGCGATAGAAATTACAAATATGCCAGCCCCGGGTGTTATTTTATAAGTAAAATCTTGCAGCCATTGATGGGTAAAATACCATGCAACAGGTGCCGCAATAACAAATGCGATGACAATGAGCAGTGTAAACTCTTTTGAGAATAGATAGACAATGTTAGCTACCGACGCACCCAATGTTTTACGGATGCCAACCTCTTTGGTACGCTGTACCGCCATAAACGATACCATGCCATATAAGCCCAGGCAGGATATAAATATGGCTATACCTGCAAATATTTTGTACAACTGCGATAACTGATCTTCTTTGCGATAAAAGTTGGCTATTTTTTCATCCAGAAATTTGTACTCATACACGCTTTGCGGAAAGGTTTTATTCCAGGTTTTTTCTACTCCGGCCAGGGTTTCTTTTACGTTACCGGTACCTAATTTAATATTAGCTGTTTGGTACTGGTCGTTCCATGAAGCCATTAACACCGGCGGGATCTGTTCACGAAGCGATGTGGTGTTAAAGTCTTTTACAACACCCACTATTACGCCTGTTTTCTCGTCCCATATATTGATATTTTTACCAATTGCCTGCTTTGGGTCGGTTACACCCAAGCTTCTTAATGCAGCCTGGTTAACTACAAAACCCTTTACAGTATCACTTTTTTCGTATGGTTTACCGGCTACAAAATCCAGATCATACAGCTTAAAATAATCGGCATCAGCCCATTTCAATGTAACCCTGAAATCCGCATTCTCTGGCGAGTTATCATATTTAAAGGTTGTACCCCAACTCATGTTATCTGATGGGCTACCATAGCTATAGCTAAAGTCTTTTACACCTGGTTGTTGCAGTAGCTGATTGCGTAATGCGTTCATATTTAACCTACTCAGGCTATCATTTGGCAGGCGTACGGTAATTACAGCATCCTTATTAAAGCCCAATGGGGTGTTTTTAAAATGATTTAACTGACTGATGATAACAATTGTACCTATAACCAATACCTGTGCTATACCAAATTGCAATACAACTAAACTACGCCTTAGGGTAATGCCGTTTGATCGTGCTACTTTAACCTTGTTCCTTAAAGCTTCCATCGGATTAAAGCCCGATAGTACCAGCGCCGGGTAGAAACCTGATAATAAGGTAACCCCTACAAGTACAATTGTTAAAAACAGCAATATAATTGGCTGACTGATAAAAGTTGAACTCAGTTTAAGATCGAGCAGGCTGTTTAGATAAGGCAAAGCAGCCTCACTTATAGCTGTGCCCAATACTACTGCAAACAAGGTGATAATAAATGTTTCGCTTAAAAACTGGATGATAAGCTGTTTGCGCCTGCTACCCAATACCTTGCGGATACCTACTTCCTTTGAACGATTAACAGCTTGTGCGGTAGCGAGGTTAATAAAGTTAACACATGCAATAATCAGCAGGAACAAGCCTATCAGGCTTAAAGCATTGATCAGATCCTTACTAAATACCTGCCCGCTAAACACACCCACCCTGGCATCAGAATGAACAGTGCTTAAAGGTTGTAGTTCCATTCCGTCCTTATTGTCTTTTTCGGGTTTGTATTTTTTAATAAAGGCCGTAAGGTTTTTATTAAAACTTGCGGCAGAAATATTGGAAGGCAGCACCACGAAACATGCATGCGAGCCAATGATACTTTTCCATTCTTTAAGATTTGTACCGTAATCGGTATTTTTCAGGGTGCTGTATGATATGGCAATATTTACAGGCAGATCGGTATTTAGGGGGAGATTTTTTAGTATGCCGGTAACTTTAAGATCGAGCTTATTATCATACCTGATGGTTTTACCCATTGCGTTACTCCATTTACCAAAGTATTTTTCGGCTATCTGCTGGGTAAGCACTACGGTATTTGGTTGGGTTAAGGCATTTTCCTTATTCCCCGCCAACCAGTCAAATTTAAAGATGCTGAAGAATTGCGACTCCGCAAAATACAGGTCTTTCTCTTTGAATTTTTTAAAATCCGAGCTATTATTATCACCTATGCTCAGTTGTTTATCGTTATCATTAATAATCGCGGTAACACTTTTTAGTTCAGGATAATCTAAGCGTAGTGCTTCTGATGTAGGGAATGGTACTCCCTGGCGATATTTGATGCCATCGGGTGTTGAGCGACGGGTAATAACACGGTATATGTTTTCTTTATTGCTGTGATAATTATCAAAGCTGGTTTCAAAACCTATCACCAAAAATATAAGCAAGCAGGCGGCAATACCAATGGCAAGCCCGGTAATATTAATAGCTGTATAGCTTTTATTACGTAGCAGGCTACGCCATGCTGTTTTTAAATAATTTTTGATCATATATGTGAAATTCTAAAAAATTAAAATCTAAGCTCTAAATCCTAAACTATTAGGCCTATCACTAATTATTATTCGCTACGTAAGCTTTTAACCGGGTTTACCAATGCGGCCCTGATGGCTTTGTAGCCAACCGTTATCCAGGCTATCACTATTGATGATGCAATAGCCAGCACAAATACACCGGCAGTTAATGGTATACGGTATGCAAAATTTTGCAGCCAGCTGCTCATCATGTACCATGATACCGGCATCGCTATTACAAAAGATATGGCTATAAGGATCATAAACTCTTTGGAGAACAGCAACACTATGCTGAATACCGATGCGCCTAATACTTTACGCACGCCTACCTCTTTGGTGCGCTGCACCGCCATGTATGATACCAGCCCATATAAACCAAGGCATGATATAAAAATGGCTATGAAAGCGAATATCTTATATACCATGGCCAGTTGGTTTTCCTGGCGATAAAACTGGGCGATATTCTCATCCAAGAAGAAACCGTTGTAGGCGTATTCCGGATAAGTGTTTTCCCACATTTTTTGTAAGGTGGCAACTGTAGCTGTCAGGTTTTTGGTTTCTATCTTAAGCGCTATCTGGCTCTCAAATTTTTTGTTGGGCGATATTACGATCGGTTTAACGGCATCGCGCAATGAATTGGTTTTAAAATCTTTTACAACACCTGTTATAGCAGCCCAGGTGCCCCTTCCGCCTATGCGTACGGTTTTGCCTATAGCGTTCTCAGCCTTTTGTATGCCCAGTTTATGAATAAATGTTTCATTAACTACAACCTGCCTTGTGGTATCACTTACATCATAGCCTTTTCCTGCTGCAAACTGTAACCCATAAGTTTTAAAGTAATCAGCATCGCCATATTTTAGGAAGGTGTTAAAGGTTGGGTCTTTTTCAGAGTGGTCGAAATAAAAGTTTGTACCCCAGTTGTTCTCTGACGATGGCGCGTCTGATCCAAAACTAACCGACTTAACCTGCGGGTTTTGCAACAGCTGTTGTTTAAACGACTGCATTTTGCTGAGGGTGATGCTATCTGACGAACCCGGTATAACCAACACGGCGCTTTTATTAAAGCCCAGGTCGGCCTCGTTAACAAAATTCATTTGGTTTACAGCTACTATAGTACCGATAATAAGTAACTGGGCAATAGCAAATTGCGCCACAACCAAAGCCCTGCGCAAAGGTATGCCACCTATTGATGCCGCTGTGATTTTGTTTTTAAGTGCCAGTACCGGTTTAAAGCCCGATACCACCATGGCCGGGTAAACGCCCGATAACAGTATCACCACAACCATAGTAATTATTAGGAATAATACCGAACCCATGCTTAGTAAAGCAATATCATCTGGCACGCTGGCTATATTTTTAAGGTAAGGTAAAGCAATTTTGGCCATTGCTATAGCCAAAATTATAGCGCCAAAGACAATCAGTGTAGTTTCGCCTATAACCTGAGCTATCAATTGTTTACGGCTGCTGCCTAACACTTTACGGATGCCAACTTCTTTTGAACGGCCTACTGATTGCGCGGTAGAAAGGTTGATGAAGTTGATAGATGCCATAATGATGATCAGGATGGCTATAAAGGTTAAGGTATTTAAAGTAGCACGGCTGGTTATGTGGTCGCCCAGGGTGTTACCTACGCGGGTATCAAAGTGCATATCGCCAAGTGGTTGCACCAAGTGTATACGTGATAGTTTCTTTTTATTTAAATCGGTATTTTTATCGGTAAAGCCTACCAGTTGTTTAGCAAAATTATCGGCACTTACATTAGCGGGTAATTCCGTAAATACCTGGTGATTACTGCTTAAAGAGTGCCATTCACTAACCATACCATATTCGTTACGGTGTTGTTTAGCGGTGATGTATGACACCAAAACGCGTAATGGGATGTCGCTATTCTCCGGCGAATTCGCTATCACACCTGCCACTTTCAAATCAAGCAGGTTATCCATTTTAAGGGTTTTACCCATTGCGGTTTTCCAGTCGCCAAAGTACTTGGTGGCCGTTTTTTGGTCTATAACCACCATATTTGGTTCGGCAAGCGCTTGTTTGCTGCCTTCCAGCCACTCCGAATCGAAAATATCGAAGAATTGCGGTTCGATAAATAATACACCAATACTTTCAGTGAACTTTTTACTGTCGGTACTGGTAGTAGAATTAGCGCCAGGTACAGTAATCTGGCTGCCATAGCTGGAGTTTATTGCGGCAAATTTATATTGCGGGAAGTCAATACGCAGGGCATCAATTGCAGGTACAGATACCCCGGGGTTATATGTAGTACCATCTTCTTGATTTTGCTGGCTAACAATGTGATATATGTTTTTAAAACTCTTGTTGAATGTGTTGTAGCTCAGTTCAAACTGTAACACAACAAATATCAGCAGGCATGCTGCGATACCCACACTTAAACCAGATATATTGATAATGGAATAAGCCTTATGACGGAGGATATTCCTCCAGGCAATTTTAAAGTAGTTTTTGAACATAGCTATGGTATTATGTTTTATAGAGGCTAAAACATATACCAAAGTATTAAACTTCTAATAATGAACTACTTAAGTAGATTAATAAGTGTACGATATGTACGTAAGTGTAACAGTGTGTGTTCGGTTATGATACAGTTACTGTTAGAGATTGGAAGTTAGTGATTGGAGATTAGAAAGAGATGCTCTAACTAATCTCTGATCTCCAGTCTCTATCTTAAAACCCAAAATGTTTGATGTAAGTATTCAGGTCCTTATCTCCCCTGCCTGACAGGCATATCACCACGTTATCCGTTTTCTTGAAAGTCATTTTTTCCAGGTAAGCCAGTGCATGGGCTGTTTCAATAGCCGGGATAATGCCTTCCATCTGCGAACAAAGCAGGCCCGCGTTTAATGATTCATCGTCGGTAATGCTTACGTATTGTGCTCGGTTAACTTTAAACAGATGAGCATGCTGCGGGCCGATACCCGGGTAATCCAACCCTGCAGAAATGGAGTACGGCTCAATCACCTGGCCATCGTCGCTTTGCATCAGTATGGTACGGCTCCCGTGCAGTACACCTTCCCTACCTAAAAATGTTGTAGCTGCAGAGTGGCCGCTATCAACTCCTTTACCTGCTGCTTCAACAGCTATCAGTTTTACATCCTCGTTATCTAAAAAATGATAGAACATACCCATGGCATTGCTACCGCCGCCAACGCAGGCCATTACATATTGTGGCAGCTCGCTGCCGGTTTGCTCTAAAAGCTGTTTTTTTGTTTCTTCTGATATAATGGACTGAAACCTTGCCACCATATCAGGGTATGGATACGGCCCCACAACCGATCCGATGATGTAATGGGTATCAACCGGGTTACCTATCCAGTCGCGCAGGGCCTCATTGGTGGCATCCTTCAACGTTTTACTGCCTGATATTGCCGGTACTACCTTTGCGCCCAGCATCTTCATACGGGCCACGTTTGGCGCCTGGCGTTCCATATCAATCTCGCCCATATACACTATACATTCAATGCCCATTAATGCGCAAACAGTAGCGGTGGCTACGCCATGCTGGCCGGCACCAGTTTCGGCAATAATTCGTTTTTTTCCGAGGCGTTTGGCTAACAGTATCTGGCCTATGGCATTGTTTATTTTGTGCGAGCCGGTGTGGTTAAGGTCTTCGCGTTTAAAAAATATGTTGGCACCATACTTTTCAGAATAACGTTTTGCATGGTACAATGGCGAAGGCCTGCCCACGTAATCTTTTAAAAGCTGGTCAAATTCGGCTTTAAACTCGGGATCAGTTAGTATTTTAATATACTCCTGCCTTAACTCTTCCACATTAGGGTACAGCATTTCCGGTATGTATGCCCCGCCAAAATCTCCGTAATAGCCTTGTTCGTTAACTCCGTACTTCATTGCTGCTAAATGTGTTTATTGTATTAAATGCTTGTGTTAGTTTATCTATATCTTTTAATCCCGGCGATAGTTCAAATTTACTATTCAGGTCTACCCCATAAAACGCCGGGTGTTTTATCTTCTTTAACTCTTCCAAATTATCCAAACTTAACCCGCCCGATAAAAAGAAGGGTACGTTTAATTTATACTTATCCAAAATCCCCCAGTCGAACGTTTGCCCCGAGCCACCATGTACGGGTGTTTTAGTATCGAACAGGAAATAATTTACATTGTTCTTGTAGGCATCCAGTTTGGCAAAATCAAAATCCGCATCTATTCCAAAGGCTTTTATTACCTGCACTTCGTGCTTAAACATATCGCAAAATGCCGGGCTTTCGCTGCCATGTAGTTGTATGGCATCAAACTTATACTTGTATATCAGTTTACTAATACTGTCGGCATCTTCATTAACAAACACACCCACTTTGGTAATATTTGTGCTGATGTTCACCAGTTCATCATCCTCCATTGTGCCTATAAACCGTGGTGATCCGTCATAGCAGATAAACCCCATATAATCCGGCGCTAAAGCCTCAACAGCTTTAATGTTATCATGATCGCGTAAGCCACAAACCTTTATCTTCATATTAATTGGCTAACAGGGTTTTAAAGCTGTTTAACGCCTTTTTGGTAGTGATTGATTCCTCGGCCTCGTAATAACAATCAGCAAAGCTCTTTTCAGGGTGGATGGTTTTAATGGCTATAGCCGCGTTGCTTAATACTACGCTGGTTTGGGCAACGGTGGCCTCATCATTCAGTACTTTCATAAATATATCTGCCGAATCGCTTACGGTATGCCCGCCGGTTATCTGGTCTTCATTCAGCTTGTTAAAGCCAAGGCTTTCAATGCTGTTTATCTTTTCGCCTTCGGCAGAGAAAGTTTTAAAATCGCAGGTAAGCGAGATCTCGTCATAACCATCAAGCGCGTTAAGGATGGTATATTTAATACCCGATTTTTGATACAAATAGGCATAGATCCTCGCCAGCTCCAGGTTAAACACACCTACCATTTGGTTTTGCGGTTTGGCCGGGTTTACCAATGGGCCAAGCATGTTAAAGAAGGTTTTAACCCCTAACTCGCGGCGGATGGGCGCAACGGTTTTCATAGCCGGGTGAAACAACGGTGCGTGCAAAAAGCAGATATTAGCTTTATCTATACTGCGTTTTAGCGCGTCGGTATTGTTGGTGAACACATAACCCAAATGCTCCATTACATTTGATGAACCGCAGCCTGATGATACACCGTAGTTACCATGCTTAGCCACCTTGTACCCAGCCCCTGCTACTACAAATGATGCAAGGGTTGATATATTAAAAGTGTCTTTACCGTCGCCGCCGGTGCCGCAAAGGTCTATCAGTTCTCCATTCTGTAAATCCACAGGCAGGCAAAGCTCCAGCATAGCATCGCGGAAACCTTCTAATTCATTTACGGTAATACTGCGCATACAATAAGCTGTCATAAACGCGGCCATTTGCGAATTGTTGAACTTACCCAGGGCAATATCCTTCAAAATCTCTTTTGATTGCTCGCGGGTAAAGGTTTTATGTTCAAAAAGGTGGTTAAGTATTTTTTTCATAACAGGGCATAAAAAAAGGGTTACCATGTGGCAACCCTTCTGTATATTTTATAAAAAAACAAAAAATGAGGCTGCCTTACGAATTCTCGTTAAGCCACCACCAATTGTTGTTTAATATTTGCACTTTCATTTTTTGTTAGGCAAATATGGAAATTGTTTTCACTAAAAGCAAGCATAATGATATTTTTACACAGTAACTATCATTATGGCCATACATAAGCAACAAACCAACCCCGAAAAAGACCTTGGCTTTGGGCCACAGCCGGTTATTAAAAACCAGCCGCTTGTTAATAAAGATGGCTCGGTAAATGTAAAGCGCCGCGGCCTCTCCCGCTTTAATACAGCCGATAATTACCATACCTTAATTAAAATGGGTTGGGGTAAGTTTTGGGTGGTGGTGTTAAGCGGCTACCTTATTGCGAACCTGATATTTGCATCAATATACGTATTGATAGGCATGGATAGCCTTGACGGTTCATCGGGCGATACTACCGGCAGCCATTTTTTAGATGCCTTCTTCTTTTCGGCACAAACCATATCTACGGTAGGTTACGGGCATATTAGTCCGCGGGGGGTGGTAGCCAATAGCGTGGCGGCATTTGAATCGATGATAGGTTTGCTGGCCTTCGCGTTGGCTACAGGATTGCTTTATGGTCGATTCTCGAAACCATCGGCAAAAATTGTTTACAGTGAGAATATTTTGGTAGCGCCTTATAAAGAGAATGGTCGCGGGTTGATGTTTAGGCTGGCCAATATCCGCAAGAATGTATTGATAGACCTGGATATAGAGGTCATTTTCTCCTATAACGAATTTGTAGACGGCAAACCCACACGGCGTTTTTTTACGTTGGATCTTGAACGTAAATACGTAAGCTTGCTTACCCTTAACTGGACAATTGTACACCCGCTGGATGCCAGCAGCCCGCTTATTGACATGATTTACGAGGACCTGGAAACTTACCAGGTAAGTTTTTCGGTTTTATTAAAAGCTTTCGACGATACTTTTTCGCAAACAGTGCATTCCCGTACCTCCTATACCGCGCAGGATATGGTTTGGAATGCAAAGTTCATCCCCATGTTTAACAGGGATGAGGATGGCAGGATAGAGTTGGATATGAGTAAGATAAGTGAGTATGATACGGTTAGTATTTAGCCATAAGCTGTTAAAAAACGTTAATCATTAAGTTAAGTGCACAAAGTATATTTACTTTGTGCAATCTTAATATTTGCTTATGATAAAGGGATTTACAGCTTTTATTATTGCTATTTGCTTGTTGCTGTTTAATGCAGCATCTGCTCAGTTAAAAACACAACAGGGTATGCTTCTTAAACAAGAAACAAATATCAGGCTGGGTAGCGTGCAGATTATCAATAAAAAAACATTAGTAAGGACGCAGTCGAGCATTTATGGAGAGTTTAGTATAAAAGCTGCTGCGGGCGATACACTTTTATTCAGCAGTGCCGGCTATGAAGATAAAAAATTAGCGGTAACAGACTTGCAGGATCAAATAATATACTTGAAACCATTTGATGAATTGCCAGAGGTAGTTATCAGGGCTAATTCCGTACAAAAGGATTTAGCTGACGTACAAAAGGTTTATAGAAGCAAGGGGGTATTTTACACAGGAGATCCGCATTATTATTACCTGTTCTTAAAACCTATGACGTTTATTTATGAGAATTTTAAAAGCGAAGTAAAAAACGCTCGTAAATTCAGGAAATACACCAAAAAACAGTTGGAGCATTATGAAATAGCTAAAAGGTTTAATGACTCAACAATCAGGCAGAATGTGCCGATAACAAAGGATGAATTGATCTCATTTAAAGCAAACTATACACCATCAATTAAACAATACTTATCATTAAATGATTACGACCTGATAAATTATATCAAGAACGCGTATGTGGTTTTTAAAAAAAAGAACATCAGTTATACCAGTCCTTTTTAGAGGGGATTATTTCAGCAAAGAATTCTTCTCTTTTGCAAAAACATTAAACACCTGCTTGTCCAAAAATGCCGGTAAAAACTTGCTTAAAAACACAGTAAGCTTCCCTTGCGAGGTCATAATTAATGTACGCTCACGGTTTTCAATGCCATCGGCTATAATAACGGCTACCTCTTCTGCGGTCATCATCTGAGCTTCTTTCAGGGTGCTTTCCCCCTGCTGCACACCATTTTTGTCAAGCGCGGTATTGCGGATGTTTGAAGCTGTAAACCCGGGGCTGGCCACCATAATGTGAACATCCGTTTTCAGGTTTTCTACCCGTAAGGCATCCATAAAACCATTTATAGCAAACTTTGAGGCCGAATAGCCTGAGCGGCCGGGTAAACCTTTATAGCCGGCAATTGAGGATATTGCGACAAGACTACCTTTGGTTTTCATAATCTCGGGCAGCGCATATTTGGTGCAATAAACGGTGCCCCAAAAGTTAACGTCCATCAGGTTTTTCATTACTTTCAGGTCGAGGTCTTTGAAAAGGGCACGCATAGAGATCCCCGCGTTGTTTATCAGTACATCTACCTTGCCGAAAGTTAATATGGTTTGTTTGATAAGGGCAGCGCAATCTTCTTCAATAGCTACATCGCACTGTACGGCAATAGCTTTTATGTTGTGCTGATTTTGGAGATCCTGGGCTATTTCACAAAGGGTAACATACTGCCGGGCGGCCAATACCAAATTTGCGCCGCGTTGGGCCAGTTCAACAGCAAGGGCTTTGCCTATACCGGATGATGCACCGGTGATGATAACTACCTTATCTTTCAATTTCATATTTCGGGGCGAAGATCTGCGGGATACCCGGTATTTTTATTTCGGGCATATGCAGTAAATATTTCGCAGCGAATATAATCATAGCACCATAAAAGTGCCTGATGTAACTCCAGCTTAATTTGGAATTTTGTTGGTTTTTAAAATTAAGTATATAGGTTTTGGGAAAGTAATAATTTTTGTAACCCGCCAGGCGGATGCGGAACGACAAGTCGATATCGTGCCCGAATGTGGTCAGTCGTTCATCTAAAGGGCCAATTTTGGTTAAAACCGATCTGCGTAACAGCATAAACGCGCCATTAATTACATCTACCTCTGTAGTAGCAAATTCCTCTTCCTCTACCCAGTTATCGTCGTTTTTGTACAGGCGCGATTTTGGGAAGTATTTAGCCAGCCCGGTAAGCTTCAATAAAGCACCCCAGGCACGGGTAAAGCCCATTCTTGACTCGGGCAGGAAATTACCGCGCGGACTAAGCGCACGCACACCAACACCGCCGGCATCGTTGTGGGCATCCATAAATTCAAGTACATGTTCTATTGTTTTTTTGCCGCTAATTGTATCCGCATTGACCAGTAAAACATACTCTCCGTTTGCCTGCTCAATACCCTGATTGCGGGCTTTAGCCATCCCAACGGTGGTTTTATTCAGGATCAGTTTTGCCTCTGAAAATTCCTCCTGCAGCATTTTTTGCGACTTATCGGTGGATGCATCATCAATCACAATAAGCTCATAATCAATATCCTTGCACGATCTAATTAAAGTAAGTAGTGTTTGCTTTAAAAACATACACATGTTGTGATTGACTACGATGACAGAGATTTTCATAAGCTATCAGGATAATGAATTTTCGTACGGTACACGGGTTACGATAGATCGTCCTAACGTAATCTCGTCCACGTACTCTAATTCACCCCCAAAAGCTATGCCACGGGCAATAGTTGAGATATTTATTGCAAATTGTTTTAAACGTTTGTGCAGGTAAAAGATGGTGGTATCGCCTTCCATTGTTGCGCTTAGGGCAAAAATGATCTCTTTAACCTCGTTGTCCTTTAACCTTTCCACCAATGTATCCACTTGCAGGTCGCCGGGGCCAATGCCATCCATTGGCGAGATTAAGCCGCCTAAAACGTGGTAAACACCGTTGTATTGGTTTGTATTTTCAATGGCCATTACATCGCGGGTATCCTCTACCACGCAGATGATGCTATGGTCGCGTTTATGGGATGCGCAGATCTCGCAAACCTTTAGGTCGGAAATATTATGGCAGGTTTGGCAAAACTGAATTTCATTACGCAGTTTGCTAACAGCGCTGCTGAATTTTTGCACCTCCTCCTTATCGCGGTTCAGTAAATGCAGCACTAAACGCAGCGCCGTTTTTTGGCCCACACCCGGTAGTTTTGAAAATTCGGAAACGGCATCCTCCAGCAGCTTTGATGAAAAATTCATGGCACGAATTTACGGATTTTAGGCGATGCTGCATAACCGCGTATAGCTATAAACATACCGCTTTGTTCCACTTAAAAATGGAACAAGCGGAACAAATGGAACATATTATAAATCAGATAATTAGCTATTTTATTTTTTGCTTCTATCTAAAGTAATACTACACAATTTAATGCTTAATACATTGATATACAACTACTAATGAATTTTACGTTTTTGTTCCACTTTTTGGTAAATGGAACAAGCCTGTTATTGGTATTTTAGATTAAAAAGACCTTATAGCGGTATCCCCACTGTTATGCTGAACGTAGTGAAGCATCTAAATAGTCTACGTGCATATTGGTTATGCACAGTTCGTTAATAGTTCCTTCACTACGTTAAGGATGACAAAATGAATTTTTTAGCGACTATTTTTCGCCTTTTTTCGGCCTCAGAACGCCCCTGAGCGAACTTGTATTTTATTGAAGTAAAATATACAGTTTTGTGATTAAACAACTGGTATTCAGATAATAGTGTATTTTGTGCTCTGTTCCGTTTTGTTCATAATTGACTTGTCCTGAAATAGGTTGACAAAAAGCTCAACCAAAATGAACAAAAGA
>JAZJYI010000013.1:0-36891 GCA_040390445.1 Bacteroidota bacterium | reverse complement strand
TAATGTTCTTCTTCATTTAGTTTACTTTTATGTAAACTCAGTTCAGGACAAGACATACCCCAAAAAACCCGTTCCATTCGGAACAAAATGGAACAAAACTGAACAAGGCTTAAATCTATAATTAGCTATAAATCAATTATTTAATTAAATAGTTGCCTTGGCTTGTTGTTGTTGTTATAAAACCTAAAAAGGCCGAACTAAGGCCGAAAAAGAGTCAAAAAAAGTCATTTTTTGCTGCTATTTACCGGCTTATTTTTTGTTCCATTTTCAAAAAAGTGGAACAAAAACTCAAAAAATATAATTTGCTGTATTTGAGATATTTAAACAGGAAATGAGAAAGTAAAGCTTTAGATAGAGAGATAAAATTAAAATGTTAATTATCTGATTTTAAATATGTTCCATTTGTTCCGCTTGTTCCATTTTTCAGTGGAACAGAACGGGTTTTACTCGGCTGTCCAAATGGCATCTACAAACCATTTCTTGCTATCAAAAAACTGGTTCAATGGTTTAAAGCTGGCCTTTGCAGCCAGTTCATGTGTTTGCTCAACCGCGTATTTTTGAGAGATCTCCATGTCGATGTATTCGTCTTTTAAAAAGCCGATGGTTTCGTCGCCAATCTTTACTTTTTGGTCGGTAAGGCTGATGAGGTAGCTTTTGCACGCGCCTGTTTCGGGGTTATAAGTGGCGTAATGGTCAAACTGGCGGGTGTTAAAATCGCCGCCAAGCTCGCGGTTTATGCGTTCCAATAGGTTAAGGTTAAAGCGCTTGGTAATACCCTCGCTATCGTTATAAGCGGCCAAAACGGTTTTTGGGTTTTTCTTCAGGTCTATCCCGATCAGCACCATATCTCCTTCGGATAGGTTGTTGCGCAGTTCCCTGCAAAAGCCCTGGGCTACAGTTACTGGCATGTTACCCACGTTCGATCCCAGGAACATCACCACCTTGCGTTTGTTGGAAATAGAAGCCGCTTTTTTCAGCATATCAAAATACTCGCCGTTAAGGCCGGTTATATTGATGCCGGGCAGGGTAACAGGCAGGGTTATGTTCAAGTATGATATTACATTTTCTGAGATATCTATCGGCAGGTAAGTAAAATCGGCGTTATTATCTATCAGGTATTTTAGTAACTGGGTTGATTTTGTGGCGTCACCGGCACCCAGCTCAATCAGGTCGAACGCGTCGCCACCGGCAATAATGGCTTTGCAAATTTCGGCGGTTTGGCTGGTGAAGATCTCCATTTCGCAATTGGTGGGGTAGTAATCTTCACAGCCCATCAACTCCTGGAAAATTTTATCGCCCTGGGCGTCATAAAAGTATTTCGAGTCCAGGCGTTTTGGCGTGGATGATAAACCTTTTACAACGTCCTTATAGAACTGCTCGTCGGTAAGTACGCTATTTGTTTGTTGTGTTGCTGTGGTGGTGGAAGCCATAGGTAATATGTTGTGGTATTATTTAGCAAGACGTATGCCAGTAAATTGCCATCGCAGTTCAGGCTGGAAAAAGTTGCGGTAAGTGATGCGGCTATGATTTGGCGAGGTAACTTCAGATGCCCCGCGTAATACCTTTTGGCCAACCATAAATTTGCCATTGTATTCGCCAATAGCACCCGGCGCTTTGGCAAAGCCCGGGTAGGGCAGGTAGGCGCTTTCTGTCCATTCCCAGCGCAGGCCCCAGTTAAATTGTTTGGCCGCAACCTCCCATTCAAATTCTGTTGGCAGGCGCAGGCCTTTCCATGAGGCATAGGCGTAGGCCTCGTAATAGCTGATGTGTGTAACCGCATCATGCATATGCACGGGTTGCAAGCCATGGTAGGTGTAGTTATGCCATTCGCCATCTATCTGGTGCCAGTACATGGGGGCTTCTACGTTGTTAGTGTTTACCCAATCCCAACCAGCAGCATGCCAGTGGCGAAAATCGTGATAACCGCTATCATTTATAAATTCAAGGTATTCGGCGTTGGTTACCAGATCCGGACTTATCTCAAAAGCGTTCAGGTAAACTTTGTGGCGGTTCAGCTCATTATCGAATGAAAAACCTTCACCCTCAAAACCTATCTCGTAAATGCCTTCGTTCAGTTTTATGAAAGGTGCGCCTGTTTTGTCTTCTTTCGGGGAAATATAGTCTTTTGAATAGGCCGGGAACAGTGGGTTATTACCCAGGATGTATTTTATATCGGTCAATAAAAGCTCCTGGTGTTGTTCCTCATGGTTAAAACCGAGGATCAAAAGTTCTTTTACACCTTCGCTGATATCGCCGCAGGCAATAAAGTTCAGCATGGCATCATCTACATACTTGCGGTAACGTTTAATATCAATAACGGTTGGGCGGCTAAGGTTACCCCTGTCGGTACGGATAACGCGGTTGCCAACGGTTTCGTAGTAGCTGTTAAAAACGTAATTGTAATTAGGGTCGAATTCCTGGTATTCGGCAAAGTAGGGTTTCAGGATAAAGGTTTCGAAAAACCAGGTGGTGTGCCCTATATGCCACTTAGGCGGGCTAACATCAACCACGGGTTGTACCACATAATCTTCAATTTGCAGTGGTTCGCAAATTGCTTCGGTACGGTGGCGTACTTTTATGTAACAGTCGGCTATGTCCATTGGTTTACTTGCTATCTAAATAGCGTTTAAGGTTCGAAATTGTTTTTATGTTGAGTTCTTTTGCCTGCTGCTCGCGCATCATTAATGCATATGCGTTATTAAACCCAATTGGTTTTAACCATTTTATATTATACCGTTTTTTAAACTCGGCCTGCACGTAATTGTAGGTGCTATCCTTACTCACTTGTAGCCGTGTTACCGTTTGCGGCGATGCCTGTAAAATGGCCAGCAGGCCGGTGCCGGTATATTCCGGGTAAACATCGATCTGG
The DNA here is from genome assembly GCA_040390445.1 of Bacteroidota bacterium. Taxonomy (GTDB): domain Bacteria; phylum Bacteroidota; class Bacteroidia; order Sphingobacteriales; family Sphingobacteriaceae; genus Mucilaginibacter. Next base: position 34,022 of record JAZJYI010000013.1, on the reverse strand, counting down.
TCGTTCGTCATGGCGTCAAAAACTATTTTGGTGCCGCCTAAGCCGGTTTTTGTGGCTACATCATAGTTGGTGTAGCCTTTTATCAGCATGGTGTACATGCTGGCTAAAATGTATTGCTCGCCAAATATTTTTGAGCCGATACGCACCACGGCTTCATGACCGCCACGCTCGGGTTTATACAGTTTTTTAGCTATCAAAAAATCTTTTGCTACCCGCTCGGGCGTTTGGTGAAGGTAGTCAGTTCTGTAGTTTAGTTCGGTCATTACCGAGTCAGTAATTGTGCCCGCTAACAGGTTCAGCGTTTTTTCCAGATCAGGGAACTTACGCAAGGCGTCTTCACGAACAATGGGCGCCGCATAATAGGGCGGGAAGATCTTTTTATCATCATCCAGCACCACCAGGTTATAAGCCTTCAAACGTCCATCGGTACTGTAGCCGCTGATTACATCCAGCTCTTTCTCTTGCGCTGCCTTGTACATCACGGCATCGTTTATCACGATGGTGTGGATCTTTAATCCGTACTTGCTGATGAGGCCCAGGTTGCCATCCTGCCTGCCCATAAATTCGGGCGTAAAACCTGCCGTAAGCTTGCTGCCATAGGCCGATGGGATGAAGTATAAGCCGGATAATAACAGCAATAAAACAGGTGCAACTTTAACCGCGCCTTTTATCTTTTTAAAGTTAAGCTTTTGCAATCGCGACAGCAGAAAATCGAACAAAATGGCCAGCATTGCCGCCGGGATAGCGCCTGCCAATATCATGTTGGTGTTGTTAAGCGAGATGCCCCCGAAGATAAACTCGCCCAGGCCGCCTGCCGCGATATAGGATGCCAATGTTGCCACGCCCACATTAATCACCGTAGCAGTACGTATGCCTGCTAATATCACCGGCATAGCCAGCGGCAGTTCTACTTTAAACAATACTTGCCATTTGTTCATCCCCATGGCTACAGCGGCCTCTTTAACTGTAGCATCAACCCCGGTAATACCCGTGTAGGTATTACGGATAATAGGCAACAGGGCATAAAGCAGCAAAGCCACAATAGCAGGTTTGGCGCCGATGCCTAAAACGGGGATCATGAAACCCAGGAGGGCGATACTTGGGATGGTTTGCAAGATGCCTGCAATGCCCAATACGATACCCGAAAGTTGTTTTTTGCGGGTAATATAAATACCCAAAGGCAGCCCAGCCAACACCGCTATAAAAAGCGAGATAAATGTAAGCCCGATATGCTGCATGGTTTGCACACCAAGCTTATCGGCTTGCTGCTGCATAAATTCCCACAAGGTTTGCTGATGCTCATTCATGTGCCTGGTGGTTTTTATATTTCGAAAACGCGGCCATCAGTTGGTCAAACGTGATGCCTTTTACTTCTTTACTTTTCTCATCAAAAATATCCAGGCTTTCGCGGGCGGAGAACTTGAAGGTCTCCAGTGCTTGCCATATACCAGTTTGTGCCGATAAATGCGAAGTGTTTGTTTTTTTACCGGTATTGGGTAGGTGTTCCCAAATATCTATCAGTTTAATAATCTTAAATTCCAGTTGCAGGTGCTGCTCTTTTAGAAAGTTGCTCACGAAGGTATTGGCGGGGGTGAACAGGAGGTCGGCCGGGGTGCCAATCTGAACTATTTTGCCTTTATCCATCAGCGCGATACGATCGGCCAGTTCAAATGCTTCCTGCACATCGTGTGTAACCATGATGATGGTTTTGCGTTTCAGTTCATCCAGGGCCAAAAACTCGCGGTGGATACTTGAACGGGTAACATTGTCCAGCGCGCCAAATGGCTCATCCATCAATAACACCGCGGGGTCGGCCACCAGGGCTCTTGCCAGGCCTATGCGTTGTTGTTGGCCGCCGCTTAGCTCATTAGGGTAAGCGTTGAGGTACTCTTTTGAAAGGTGCAGCTTCTCCAGCAGTTCATCAATACGCTTTTGGGTTTTGGCCTTATCCCATTTTAGCAGGTTAGGTACAATGGCAATATTTTCGGCAACGGTATAATGCGGGAACAGGCCATTATTTTGCAACACGTAACCAATACCACGACGCAGCAGCTCGGCAGGTTGGTCCTGAATGTTTTTTCCTTCGATAGCGATTGTGCCGCTATCGGGTTCTATCAAACGGTTAAGCATTTTCAGGGTAGTGGTTTTGCCGCAGCCGCTGGTGCCCAAAAGCACCATGTTTTCACCCTCGTTCACCTCAAAGGAAATACCATCAACGGCTTTTGTTATGCCGAAGGTTTTTACAAGGCGTTCAACTTTTATCATACAGGCGTTAATCCTCTAAACCCATAAAAAGGTTGTTTAACGATTCGGAGTAGGTGGGGTGCGCAAAAACGCAGTAACGGATCCTGTCGTAAGTAATACCGCCCTCCATAGCCATCTGTAAAACCGACATGATCTCGCCGCCCTCGGTGCCTACAATGGCCACACCTAATATCTTTTTGGTTTTAGGGTCAACCACGGCTTTCATCATGCCGCGGGTATCGCCGGTTTCAATGGCACGGGCAACATGCGCCATGGGTAGGGTGGCCACTTTGTAGTTAAGCCCCTGTTCTTTAGCCTGCGCTTCGGTAATGCCTACACGGCCAAGCTCCGGGTCGGTAAACATACAGTAGGGTATGGGCCTGTTGTTGATATTCAGGTTTTGTTTCTCAATCAGGTTACGGTAAACAATGGTGTAATCGTTATAAGAAATATGCGTAAACGCCGGGCCGCCTTTTACATCGCCAAGGGCATAAATGCCTTTTACGTTAGTTTCCAGTTTCCCGTTTACTTTGATATTGCCTTTATCGTCTGTTTTGACGCCGGTTTTATCCAGCCCGAGTGTATCTGTTTGCGGTGCGCGGCCAATAGCTATCAATACATGGCTGCATTTTATTTTTTGCTCTTTACCGCCAACACTGGCCGTAGCGGTTATTTTGCCTTTCCCTTTTGATTTAAATTTGGTTGCCTTAGCATTGGTATAAATGGTGATATCTTCCTGTTCTAAGATCTTTGTTATTTCGGCAGAGATATCTTCATCCTCGCGGGACAGCAGCCGCGCCGATTTTTCCAGTACGGTTACCTTGCTGCCAAACCTGCGAAACATCTGCCCAAACTCCAATCCAATATAATTCCCACCGATGATCAGCAAATGTTCGGGCACTTTTTCCAGATCGAGGATGGTGGTTGAGGTTAGATAAACTATCTCATCCAGTCCCTCAATATCGTTGGGTATAATGGTTTTAGCTCCTGTGTTAATAAAGATTAATTCTGCCTTAAACTCTTTGGGTTTTCCCTTTTCGGGCTGTACGCTGATGGTTTTTTTGTCGATAAAGGTGGCATCGCCAAAAAGCAGATCGAGGTTTGGGGTTTTCTCTACTGCTGCCTGCCCGCCATTGCGCGATTTAAGTACAATATCATCTTTATGCTTTTTTATCTGGCGCATATCAACCTTGTAGCCTTTAATGGTTACGCCCATTTCGTTACAGCGGCTTGCCAGGTAAGCTACGCGCGCGCTGGCCACCATGGTTTTGGTAGGTGTGCAACCATCGTTAACGCAGGTGCCGCCAATAAAGCGCTTCTCTACCAACAGGGTTTTTTTACCAGCTTCGGCCAGTTTTTTGGCCAGTGGCGTACCTGCCTGGCCAGATCCTATTACTATACAATCGTATTCCTTCATCATTCGGTTATTTGCACCCCTTTCCAAAAGGCTATGTAATCGGTAATATGGGCAGCCTCTGGTTTTGGAGCGGGATAGTACCATGCCGCATCCGGGTTTTGCTTACCATCAACCTCAAGTGTGTAGTATGACGCTAATCCTTTCCATGGGCAGGTGGTTTGCGTTGAACATTTTCGTAGAAATTCGGGATTAACGCTATCCTTAGGGAAATAATGATTTCGCTCTACCACAATGGTGTCATCACTTTCGGCAATTATCCGGTTGTTCCAAATGGCTTTCATAAGGTTAAGTGTTTTATATAAAGGTACTTTATAAGTATTGGAAATATAAATAGCCAAACATGTTTTTTGTTTGCTGTATTCTTAATTGATGTGGTATAATGGTTAGTAAATAAGAGGTGAAAAACCTTACAGAAAAAAAATCTCAAAATTTATTTTTAATTTATTGAGAAACGTATATCTTTGCAATCCCAAAATAAGGGGAACGAAATCTAAAATATCAGATTTTGTTACCAAGAAATGGCCCGTTCGTCTAGGGGTTAGGACGTTAGATTTTCATTCTAGAAACAGGGGTTCGATTCCCCTACGGGCTACAGAGCCGCTTTACGAAAGTAGAGCGGCTTTTTTATTATATCGTTATGGAAGTTTAAGAAAATAGTAAAGTGTAAATAAACCCCGCAGGCTTGTTAGGCAAGACGCTGCGGGGTGGCAACCGCTACGTTACAGTTCTTTATCCTCAAACATCTTTGCGTCGCGGGTATTCTTTTGTACGGCAATGGCCGAAAACATACTTAGACAAAATGCCATGGCGTAAAAGCCTTTCTCACTTCGGGCGAGATCTGCATTCCATAGTCCAATCGTTAACAGTACCATTGCTGCAATAGTGGCAAACCAACTCAGGCCGTAGTAGAGGTCCGTAACGGCAAGTCCTTCAGATCTGTCCCTTACGCTTTTTTGTACGGAGATCACAGCGAATAAGCCAAATAATAAAATGGTGAAATAATAGCCTTTCTCATTCAGCTCCATACTTGCATTCCATAGGCCTATGCAATATCCCACCACTCCTGTTAACAAGGCAAACCAGGAGGCGCCTATAAATGCGCCGGTTGGTTTAAACGGGCTTCTGATCTTCTCCCCATGTTTGCCGATAGGTGAATTTTCTTCTGTTTTTTGTTGTAGCGAGTCCATATTTATTTTGTTTTTAGTGATTAATATGGAATCAAATGTCGGGTGAAAAGCAGGCTTGGAAAAGTAAGAATATGATAATAACTGACGATATAATTTTATAATTATTGTACCTTTATATACGCCAATATATCTTTATGGATTCTCTTTCAGAGTTGATCAATTTCCTCAATAGTGCCGACAAGAAGCTTTTCAGGCAGTTTTTGCAACGAAAAAATAAAAGATTAGATGTAAAGAATTTACAGCTGCTTAATTTGATAGAAACCGACGATATAAGTGGATTAAATAAGCTTTACGATTCGGAAAAAAATAATGATGCATACCATGCCTTGCGTAAAAGGTTGCAGGATAATTTGCTGCTATTCTTATCGCAGAAAACCTTTGAAAGTAATCATTCTGACACCTATGATGCGTTGCGCCTGCTTGTGGTGGGGCGTTTTTTATTAGAAAATGATGTGGTAAAGATAGCGTTCAAATGTTTGGATAAGGCTGAACGGCTGGGGGAACATTTGGAGCAGTTTAATTTGCTGAACGAGCTTTTGCTGTTGAAGCTGCAGTATGCCCATCTGGCAGGAGCTGAAGACCTCGAAGCTTTAACAGTGCGCTTCCTACGGAACCAGTCGCATATGCAACGCGAGGCTAAACTTAATATGGCCTATGCCTTTTTAAGGCAGGAATTGCAGGAGATACACCTGAAAGGGAAGATTGTTAATTTGACAACCTTAATGATAACGACGATCCGGAAATACAAAATTTCCGCACAGGATCTGATGACCTATAAGTCCATTTATCAAATTCTTTTTATCGCGAATGAATACGCATCGATACAGCAGAATTATGCATTGATAGAGCGTTATATCAACCGAACGGATCAGTTTATGCAAGGCCAGTCGCATAAAAAGCAGTCCTACCTCTTTTACCACATATCCATATTGTATTTTTTGGCTAACTTTCATCTGAGGCGAAAAAACTTTTCTGGGAGTACATCCTATCTTGGGGAAATGAAGGATTTGATGGCGACGGATAGTCGCTATTATGCGTTATTTTATTCACGTCATCAGTTACTCTCTGCGCTTAACCTGTTCTTTACAGGCTTTGCTGATGATGCGATCACGCTATTACAAGAACCGCTCTCCAATACAAAGCATCGGTCTAAACCGGAAGATATAGAGGATTTACGAATATGCCTGGCTATGTTTTTAGCCCTTTGCAATGACCGGGGAAGTTTGAAACAGCTGACTTTATTAACGCGTAGTGATGCCTGGTACGAAAAGAAAATGGGGATGTTATGGACCATTAGAAAGAACCTGATGGAAATTTTGATCCAGGCGCAGTTCTCTAACATCGAGCTTGCCATGTCCCGGCTTAACAGCTTCCGACGGCGATATAAGAAGTATCTGTTGAAAACCTCGGAGGAGCGCGTGCTATTGTTTTTAAGCCTGGTTGAAAAATACCTGCTAAAACCCGATGTGGCTTTTGAAACGTCGTATAGAAAGAAGGTTTTAAACCTGCTTGACAGAGTAGAAAATAACGATATTTTCACTTTGAGCTTTATTGCCTGGTTGATAGCGCGCTGGGAGAAAAAAACAGCGTATAAAGTTGTGGTAACACTCATACAGGACGATAACGATGCACAATGATACGTACAGTGATTGGAATGGCTTATTACCTGTTTTCGTCATTGATGAAATAATCAGCGAACCTTAAACGTTATTTTGACTTTTAGGGTTATGCAAAGGAGTTGTTTGAGCGTTGGGATGATTATACTGCTGCTGCTGGCGGTTGCTGGCTGCGGTCTGGTAAAATCAGTAGGTAGAAACCCGGAGGGCGAGGCGCTTACCCGGTTGGATACTTTACCCAATTACAAAAATGGATCTTTCGAAAATTTGGCTGAACTTTCTGACTCGACAGTGAAGCGCAACAAATTGCTTTTATTGTTGCATAACAGCTCCAGAATCACCCGGCCTTCTCACGGGCTGCCATGGGTCAAAACTAATCTGACAACACTTACAGCGCCTGCACCTACTGTGGTTTGGTTCGGGCATTCATCTTTGCTAATTAAAACCGGGCAGGGCAATGTACTTATCGATCCTGTATTTAGCGACCATGCCGGGCCGATACCCGGGTTGGTTAGGGCATTTCAAGGCACAACCAATTACCACGCAAAGGATATGCCGCCAATAGATGTGCTGATCATTTCTCATGACCACTATGACCACCTGGATTACCGCACGCTGAAAAAATTGAAAGACCGTATTAAAGTAGCGGTAGTGCCAATGGGGGTAGGTTCTGACCTGGTGTATTGGGGATTTGACCCTAAAAAGATCATCGAACTGAATTGGAATCAATCGGCTACGTTGCCTGGCGGCCTTAGGGTCACCGCTACGCCGGCGCAGCACCGCAGTAACCGTACGTATGCAAAGGCAAACAAAACGCTTTGGGCATCTTATGTGATACAGGCCGGTCAATACCGGTTGTTTTACGGAGGAGATGGTGGTTATGGGGCGCATTTTAAACAAATTGGCCAGCAATATGGCCCGTTTGATCTGGCGCTGCTGGAGTGCGGGCAGTACAGCCCTAACTGGCCATGGGCACACCTATGGCTTGGGCAAGCTGCCCAGGCTGCTGCCGACCTGCAGGCCCGTTTGCTACAACCTGTTCACTGGGCCAAGTTTCCGGAAGCTGATCATCCCTGGAACGAATCTATAAAAAAGCTCTTGCCCGCTGCTGAAAAACTGGGTGTCCCGTTAAACGTTCCGCGTATTGGTGAGCCTTATACTTTGGGTAATCCGCCCAGAAAAGTAGTTTGGTGGGATTTTAAATAAAATATTCGGGATGATGACCCACCGGCAGCCTAAATTGGGAGAAATTAACGTCTCCTTAAATCAGAAGGACGCGATGAGGTGAAATCATAAAAAGTATCACTAAATGATGCAGTGGTGGAGTAGCCAACCTCAAAAGCAATATCAGAGATCGTTTTTTGCGTTTTAACGATCATCTCTATAGCAGTGATCATGCGAAGTGTTTTAACATATTGCAGAAACGAAATGCGCAGTTGTGATTGAAACAAGCGAGACAGCGAACGGTCGCTCATTGCAAAATGTTCACTTACATTGGCTATAACCAACTTGTGGCTAATATTAGCCTGTAAGTACTTCATCACTTTTTGCATAAGGGCATGATCGGTATTCGGCAACATAATAGGCAGCGACCTTTTGCTTAAAGTAGGCAGCAAATTCTTCATGGCTATCAAAAACTCGAAATTATGATCGCCTTTACCAATGTGGCGTTCGTCCCACCGTTCTGTATAATTGATCATCTGGATCAGCAGCTCGCTGGCCGGATAAATACCCAGCTTACTGTAAAATTCATTCGCGTCATCGTCGGCCGAATAAAAGTAGAGTGATCTTAAAGCAGTGGCAAATATGCCAACCCGCAGTTCATGGATCATCCCCTGAGGGATCCAAAAATAATGCCTTGCCGGTACTACATAGGTTTTGTTCTCTGTGGTAATATAAGCTAAACCGCCTTCAACATAACTTAGCTGCCCTTTAGAATGTGTATGAAAGGGAATCAGTTTCTCTGACCTTTCGTGCATTACAAAAACAGTATCCCGTTTGCTATCTATCTCGGGCAGGGAAGCTATAAGTCCAATTTTAGTCATAGAATATTCATCTCATGTCAAAAGTAGTTAAAATTGGCTGGAATGATGAAAAGATTGGCAAGTTAGGCGAACCGGCACATTTATGATTGGTATAATTTTGCGGCCAATATGTACTACAGTAAAATACTCATAACATTTGTTGGTATGTTATCCGTCAATAACATATACAGCCAGTCTAAGGACAGCTCACAACTTACATTACCGCAGGCCTGGCGTAAAGCCGAAGAAAACAGCAGGCAGATTGAAATTACCAGGAAGACGAGTTCGATAGCTGATGAGGAGATCAAGGACGCAAAAATGGAAAGATTGCCGGAGGTTGGCCTGTTAGGAAGCGTTGAAAAAGCTACTAATATGCCCATTTATGAAAATGGCCTTTTTTCTTCACACACGCAACAGCACGAAATTATACACACGCTGTATAAGGCAGGGGCCGATTTTTACCTGAACATTTATAACGGCAATAAGCTGAACCTTAAAATTGAAGAAAACAAACTGTTATACCAGATATCGGTCATAAGGAATAACGAGATGGTATCCGCCATCAGGTACAAAACAGCCGCGCTTTACCTGGATCTTCAGAAATCACTGATCTTCCGGAAACTGATAGTCAAGGATATTGCTGACCAGGACAAGCAGTTACTCGAAATTAAGGCATTACAAAAGAATGGTGTGGTTTTAAAAAGTGATGTACTGCGTGTAGAGCTCGATCTATCCAGGCGTAAGATGGCCCTGGTTACCATACAGAACGATATTCTTATTGCCATGCAGAAACTGAATATCATTATAGGTGAGCCAGATGAACGCATTGTAACCCCGACGGCTTTTGATGCGGTTGATCAGCCGGAGCTGACCTATGAAAAATATCTCGCTGAAGCTATGGAGCACTCCTTTTCTTACCATACTTCTGAAATGCAAACAGAGGTAAGCAAAGTTCACCTTAGCCAGGTGAAAGCCAATTACAGGCCAAAGGTGGGGTTATACGGCGATTTCTCTTACGCTAATCCGCAGATATTTCTTTTCCCTTATAACCCGGCCTGGTATTCGCTTGGCGTTGCGGGTATCAGGGTTACTATGCCGTTATCGCAGCTTTACCATAATATACACAAGGTTAGCGCGGCTAAACTGGAGCTTGAAAAGGAAGAAACTACCCATAAAGATACAGAAGATAAGGTGCGGCAACAGGTTAGGGAGGCTTACCTGCGGTATAAAGAATCACTAATACAAATTGATGTAGCAGTAGCAAATGTTGCCCATGCCGAAGAAAACGCCCGTATTATAAAAAACACCTATTTCAACCAAACCTCATTAATTACAGACCTGCTTGATGCCGATGTACAGCTGTTGCAAACCCGATTTGAACTGGCGGCGACACGTATTATGGCTCAAAACAAATATTATTTACTTCAAAATATAACCGGAGTACTCTAACATGAAAAAAACACATACAGTAACAGATCGTATCATCACCAAAATTACCGGATGGATAGCCGGCATCACAATTATTGCCTTAGCTGTTTGGGGTGCATTTACGCTTTGGGGTTATCATGAATATGAACAAACCAACGATGCACAGGTGCAAGAGTACGTCAACCCGGTTATTTCCCGGGCGGGCGGCTTTATAGTTGCCGTTAAGTTTGATGAAAACCAGCCTGTAAAAAAGGGGGACACACTGCTGGTTGTAGATAACAGGGAATATACTTTACAAGTTGCGCAAACCAAAGCAACTATTCAAAAGGCCGAGGCCCAGCTGAAGGTACTGGAAAGTAATATCCATACCATGCAAAAAAACGCGGGTTCTGCTAAAGCGCAAATAAAGGCCAGCGAGGCAAAAGTGTGGAAGCAGCAACTTGATTTTGACCGTTATTCGCGGCTTTATAAGGAAGAATCTGCTACCAAACAACAGTTAGAGAATGTGCAGGCCACGCTGGATGTTAACAATAGCGATTATAAGGCCGCACAGGAAAACTATGGGGCAGCAGAGTCAAAAATAGGAGATGTTATAGCAGAAAAGGCCGTTTTAAGGGCAGAAATTGCCCGGTTGAAAGCATTGCTGGATCGGAATATGCTTGATGTAGATTATACCATAATCCGGGCTTCTTACGATGGACGGATGGGGCGCCGAACGGTTGAAATTGGCCAAATGATCAATGTAGGGGAAGTGTTAGCTTATATAGTTAATAATGAAACCGATAAATGGGTAGTAGCCAATTATAAAGAAACCCAAATTGCCAATATGCATATAGGCGATACCGTAAAATTTGTTGCTGATGCATTTCCGGGCCAGGATTTTAAAGGCACTATCATTTCTTTATCGCCTGCAACAGGTTCCAGTTTTTCCTTACTGCCACCCGATAACTCCACCGGTAACTATGTAAAGATAGTTCAGCGCGTGCCAGTACGAATAAGGGTAGATGCAGAAAAGCAGCAGTTGGGCCTGCTCAAAGTAGGGATGAATGTAAACGTCTACGTTCCTAAAAACCAGCGGCACCGTGGATAGACGCATACCAATTTTTAAAAGCTGGGTTCCTGGCTGGGCAATCAAGATCATCCTTTTCTCGCTGATCCTGCCAACACTGGTCCTGTTTTTCCTGCCATTTGCAAATATTAATGCTGCGGCAGGCTATTATGGAAGTGAACCGGCAGATATACAATTTACGGTAGCACTGTTTTACGCCGGATATATTGCTTTTTATAGCCTGGAACGGCGTTTTTTTAACTACCTGGCGGCGAAGGAATACTTTGTAATATTCACTATGCTGGAGCTGCTGACAACACTGATTTGTTATTTAACCAACGATCTTTACCTACTATTTCCGATTCGTTTTTTCCAGGGGATGTTATTTTCCAGCACGGTAAACCTGTCCCTATCCCTAATGTTTACCCGCCTGCATAGTGAGAGAGCCCGCGAGATCAGTTTCTCAGTGTTCTTTGGGATGCTGATCTGCGTTCTTCCTTTTACCAATCTGGTCACTGCCGATTTGATCGACTCTTATAATTTCAACCTGGTATATAAAGGGGCATTATTTTCATACCTGCCTTGCCTCTGCCTCATCATGTTGTGTATGAATAACATTCGTTTGAACGTGCGTTTCCATTTATACAAGCTGGATTGGCAGAGTTTTTTGTTCTGGAGCATCATGCTGGTCTTACTCGGCTACATCACCATTTATGGCCAGGAATATTACTGGCTGGAGGATTCGCGTATCTTTTATAGCGCGGTGGCTATTGTTGTAAGTACCCTGGTTTATATTATGCGCCAGCGTGTTTTGAAACGGCCCTATCTTAACCTTGAAATATTCCGTTTTCGAAATTTTAAATTCGCAATCTTTCTCATATTCATTCTCTACGTATGCCGTTTTGCTGCTAATATTACAAACTCATTTTTTGCCGGGGTAATTAAGCTCGATCCTATCCACATCAGCTATGTGAACACCATTAACCTTTTGGGCCTTATCCTCGGCATTATCATTTCCTGCGTAATGATTTTGCAAAAAATGAACATAAGGTTTATCTGGTTCCCGGGCTTTATACTATTGCTGGCCTTTCACGTGATGATGTATTTTCTTTTCGCTACAGAAGCAAATGAAAATAATTTCTACGCCCCGCTTTTTATGCAGGGCCTGGGCGTAGGGATGATCCTGGTGCCTACCATTGTATATGCCATCTCTGCGGTTCCCGTTGCAAGCGGCCCCTCAGCAACCTCTATATGTTCTACCATGGGATATGTTGGTTTTTGTATTAGCGCAGCACTTATCAACTTTTGCGAACTATACGAGAAAAGCCGGCATTATAATGCGTTTCAAGATCATCTTACAAAGATCGATCAGTTTGCGGTGCACGCCTTGTCGCTGCGTAGTAGCAATCTGTTATCAAAAGGCCTTTCGTTAAAACAATCAGCCAAAGGTGCCAGTAAGCAGCTTGTAAGTGCAGTTAACCAACAGATCCAGATCAGGTTTGCGATGGATTATTACGAGCTAATGTCAATTATGCTGATCATTACACTATTGCTGATCGCTCTGTTCCCTTATCTGAATCGCACTGCGGCCTATCTGCGTTCCCGCAGGCTCGCACCGGCATAACCTCATCAATTAACCATAACAAAAAATGAAATATATAACCTTATTAGCCATCATCATACTCGGTATTACTGCTTGCCAGAAAGATGACCAGAACTTTAAATTAAAAACAGTTACTATAAATGCCTATACCAGGAAAGATCTTCCCTTACAGCATATTTATGTGAAAATAGTTGATGCTATAGATTCGCAACGGGTTATCGGCATATCTGCGTCATATCCATCAAACTTGCCCCTGCCCGTTACATTAGGGGTAACTTCGAGCCTGAAACAAGCACTTTACAAGCATGCTTGCCTGGTACAGTTATGGGGCGATACCGCAGGTTTACTAAGTTCAAAAAGAATGGATATGGATAATTATAAAATCGTCTTTCCATTAGAGATGGATGTCGAAAATGAAGAGATGAATATCACACTTTCGGGAAAATGGGATTAAATCAGTACTTATCATTTGGGGTTTAGATCGTAAGCTTTAATTTTTTGACTAACCCGTTACACTCTATTGATATCTCATTTAACCTTTTTACTTTCAATACGTTTCCTAATCCGGCTTAACGAAGGGTTTGTAATACCAAGATAAGATGAGATGTGATAAGCCGGGATACGCTCAATAATATCCGGATGTTCTTCCAGCAACCTGATATAGCGTTGTTCATGCGAGAAGAAAATGAATTCTTCAGTGCGCGTTTGCGCAATATTAAAGAACAATTCAGCCAACAGCCTGCCAAACTTTCCCCAGTTAGGGTGGGTTTCATAAAGGCTGTTAAGGTCATTATAAGAGATGAAAAAAATTTCCGAATCCTCCATCGCTTCGATAAAGTACCAGCAAGGGTTGCGTGATATGAAGCTTCTGAAAGAAACTACAAACTGATTTTCCGAGAAAAAGAAGATGTTCTTATCTTCCTTTGCACTTGGGTCTTGAAAATAAATCCTGAATATACCTTTAACTACCAATCCGAGGTCATTGCAAACCATGCTTTGCATGTTGAAGAAATCCCCTTTATTGATTTTTCGCGATTTCCAAAATGGCTGGCTATCGCTAATGTCTTTATCATTTAATGGGGCAAAATCCCTCAGATGCTGAAATATGCTATCGTTTCTATCGGTCATATGATCATTATAAAAAAGCTGAATTTTAACCTAAGCTAACTAAGACATTAAAAATCCTCTGTGCGGCACTCAACAGCACCTCAAATATAATCTGAATATAGCCAAAGCATTTTCACTTAAGTGAAAATTTACCGCCGCGATAACATTGTAATGATATCGTAATCTTCTAATCGCATTTTCACTTAAGTGAAAAACGTGCCGGGCAATCTTTTAGACCTTTGAGATAATAAAACACTTAAAATTAAAATCATGACATCAAGTTCTCCATCTAATGCAGTAATAGATAAGCAGGCCGTTAAAACCGCCAGATCATTACGCACACTTTATTTTGTCCGTGCCACGTTTTCTGTACTATGGGTGATTCTGATCGCCCTTTTTGCAAAAAAATCTATAGAAATTGCTACCATTTTGCTCATTATTTACCCGGCTTGGGATGTAGTGGGCACCTTCCTTGATATCCGTGCCAATCAAGGAGCCTCATCTAAAACACCACAATATGTAAATGCTGTAATCAGTAGCATCACTGCTATAGCTGTTGGCCTTGCTTTACAGAAGGGTGTTCCTGAAGCATTGATGGTTTTCGGTGTATGGGCAATTGGAACAGGGTTGATCCAACTGATATTAGGATTACGCCGCAAGAAATTTTTAGGCGGCCAATGGCCTATGATCATCAGCGGTGGCCAGTCCGTAGTCGGTGGCGCTTCATTTATTCTTCTGGCACATGATCCTACCAAAGGGATTGCCAGTTTAGGCGGGTATGCCGCATTTGGTGCTTTTTATTACCTGCTTGCCGCATTTCGTTTATTTAAGACGGTTAAAAGTTGAATAGTTATACGATAATATTTTGACGTTATTAATTAAGGCTGAATATTTTTTAAATAGAGTTGCGTAACTCAAAAGTTACTTATATATTTGAGTAACTTAAAAGTTACGCGTCATGGAGAAAATTATTCAGCACCAATTATTCTATCCTCATCCGCCCGAGGCGATATGGGAGTATCTAACCAAGGCAGAACTAATATCGCAATGGTTAATGAAAAGCGATTTTCGCCCTATAGTAGGGCATGAATTTCAGTTAAGGGCCAGCCCAATGCCCGAAATGAATTTCGATGGAGTTTTTCATTGCAAAGTACTGGAGGTGGACCCACTCAAAAAACTTGTTTACTCGTGGCAGTTTGGCCCCGGCACCGGCAAGGTAATCAACTCTGTAGTTACCTGGACGCTAACACCAAAAGACAACGGCACTGAATTATTGTTGGTGCACAATGGCTTTAAAGGTGCAGCTTTTATGAAAATGTTCAATTCGATGAACGAAGGTTGGCTAAAACATATCACCCAAATTATGAAAATACTAAACAACACAACGAATGGGAGCAAATAGGCTTGACGTATTCCAGGTAATTGCCGACCCCAGCCGGAGACAAATGTTACATCTGCTCTCTGAAAACAGACAAACCATTAATTCACTGGCCGATAATTTTGATATGAGCCGGCCTGCTGTATCCAAGCATATTAAAGCGCTTTATAACGCTGGCTTAATATCAATACAGGATATTGGAAGGGAGAGGCACTGTACTTTGAAACAAGACGGATTTAAGGAATTACAGCAATGGTTGGCATATTACGATACCTTTTGGAGTAGTAAAATGGAGACGCTGGGAAATTTACTAAATGAAATGAATAAAAAATAGAAAATATGAATAATCAAAATTTCACCACGACAATTTTGGTCGATCAATCTCCAAAAGAAGCATTTAACGCCATCAATAACGTTCGTGGATGGTGGTCTGAAAATATTGAAGGCGGAACCGAAAAACGGAATGATGTATTTACTTATAGGGTTAAAGACCTTCATCAGTGCACCATGAAGTTAATAGAGATTATCCCTAATGAAAAAGTAGTTTGGTTAACGCTAGACAACTACTTTAATTTTACAGAAAATCAAACAGAATGGATAGGTACAAAAGTTAGTTTTGAGGTTGATGAAAAAGATGGGAAAACGCAGATTCGCTTTACGCACATAGGTTTAGTACCTACGCATGAATGTTACCAAATATGTGAAAATGCATGGACTGGTTATATACAAGGTAGCCTGCATGATTTAATTACAACAGGTAAAGGGCATCCTAATCCTAAAGCATAATTTGGCGGTACACATTAATCTAAACACCAAGGATCGCTAGGTAAACGAATGGTACTTGGTGTTAAATGTAAATAAGATTTATTGACCAATGGAATTGTTGCTATTATGTAAAGATTAAATACTTTTTTCCATAAGTGACCGATCGGTCACTTATATTTGCGCATTATTTCTAATATGTCAAAAGGAGAAAGTACTAAACAAATGATCATTGAAAAGGCCACTCCTATTTTTAATAAGAAGGGGATCTTCGGCACATCAATGAGCGATATTATGGAAGCTTCAAATCTATCTAAAGGCAGCCTTTATGTACACTTTGAGGACAAGGATTCGCTGGCCTTTTCTGTGCTTGAATATAGCTTGGGCCTGCAAAATAAAAAGCTTAGCACTTGCATGGATCATATTGATGATCCTTACGAAAAGCTATTGGCCTACCTGGAAGTTTACCACGACCCCATGAACCCCACAGTGCCCGGCGGCTGCCCGATGATGAACTTTGGTATGGAAGCCGACGATAACTTCCCTTTGGTAAAAGAACGGGTAAACAGGGCCATAGAGATGCGGCAGAAATTCCTTGAAGGTATTATCAAAGCAGGCATACAGGAAGGTGTTTTTAAACCCGGCTGGAACTACCGGGAATTTGCCACAGTAATGTTCGCTATGATACAGGGGGGCATTATGGTTTGCCGCATTGCCGGGGGCAGTGCAAAAATGGTAGCCGTAAGTAACCAGCTAAAAAGTCTGATACAGGCGCAGCTGATCAAAAAATAACAATCACAGATTACTATATATAATGAACGATCAGACCGAAGGGCTTGTTGATGCAGCCCCTAAATATACATCCAAAACCATTACAGAAAGCAACCGTAAAAGGGCAACCATACTGGCATTTGCGCTTATCCCGCTTTCGGGTTTAGCTACAGACATTTATCTGCCATCGTTCCCCAATATGGCCTTGTCTTTTAAAGTAGGGGCATCAAGTATACAGTATACCATTATCTGTTTTTTACTCAGCTATGGTATTGCCCAACTATTTGTAGGCTCTATTATCGATAGCTTTGGCAGGTACCGTATCAACCTGGCATCGCTGCTGGTGTTTGCATTAAGTAGCTTTGCAATTGTGCTGACTACAGATATCCATATTGTTTACCTGATGCGGGTTGTACAGGGCATAACAACGGCTTTTATTATTGTGGGTAAGCGCGCCTTTTTTGTTGATGTATATACCGGCGAAAAGCGCAGGCATTACACCAGCATGCTTTCTATTGTTTGGGCAACAGCGCCGATATTGGCCCCGTTTTTTGGCGGCTATCTTCAAAAAAGCTTCGGTTGGCAATCAAATTTTGTAGTACTGGGAATCTACGGCGTGGTTATGTTCTTGTTAGAGTTCATCTACAGTGGCGAATCTATCAATGTAAAACACCCTTTCCACCCAAAGGCTATATTTAAAGTGTATAGAACGCTTATCTCATCTGCCGATTTTACCTTCGGGATAGTTGTGTTGGGGGTATGTTTCGGTATCCTGATGATATTCTCGATGTCGGCGCCGTTCATTGTTGAACACTTGTTCCATCTATCATCTGTTGCAACGGGCTATTGCGCGTTACTGTCGGGCTCATCAATTTTTATTGGGGGTATTTTAGGCAAAACCTTAAAGTTTGGGTCGCTGTCAAAAAAACTTATCCTGGCTAATATTACACAACTGGGTTTAATTGGGCTGATGTATGTTCTTACCCCCGTTTATACCAGCCTGCCATTCCTGATGATGTTTGTAGTATTGATCAATATTATTTGCGGGTTTATTTATAACCTGTTCTTTACTTATTGCCTAACCCGCTTCCCGCTGAATGCGGGCGTTGCCAGCGGTTTAACCAGCGGCGGCTCATACCTGGTAACCTCATTTGTTACATCGGTATTATTTGGCTTTATCGTTATTAAAGATCAATCCTCCCTCGCATTAGGGTATTTGATACTAGGATTGCTCATCACCGGCTTGCTGTTATTCCTCCGTAAGAAATTGGCATATTAATTCCCACGATAGAAAACAAAGGCCGTTTACAAACAATAAACGGCTTTTTGCTTTATTAGAAGTATGGTTGCCATTATACGGCATTGAGGCATTTTTAAAGTCAAGTAAAAAATATTAGTGCGTTAGCCGTGCATCATACCGTTTAAATTCTATGTTCAAAGTACGTAAGGCCTTCTTTATAACCGGTTTTGTATCACTATTTCTCCTGCTTGGTTTTACGGAGATCAGGAAGAATAAACAGAAAACTGCAAATACAAATAACGACTTGGTTTTACCTCGGGGTTTTAAATTGACTGTAGTGGTTAATGAATTGCCCGAAAAAGCCCGCCACCTGGCTGTGAATACCAATGGCGATATTTATGTGAAATTACGGTTCCCGGATAGCATAGGCGGGAATGCCGCCCTGCGTGATACCAATAACGATGGCAAGGCCGATATCATACAAAAATTTGCCAACTATGATGATAAGGGGAGTTATGGTACAGGCATGCGGGTACATAAAGGTTACCTGTATTTCAGCTCAGAGGTAAATGTGTACCGCACCAAACTAAACCCTGCAACACTGGTGCCTGACGGCCCGCTGGAATTAATTGTGCATGACGCCAACAGCCCGCATGAGCACGATGCAAAACCCATTGCTTTTGATAATGCAGGCCACATGTACGTTGCTTTTGGGGCTCCGTCAAACGCCTGCCAGGTACAAAACCGCGTGCCAGGTTCGCCGGGGATAACAGATTGCCCTTTATTAAAAGAATACGGAGGCATCTGGCAGTTTGATGAAGCCAAAACAGGGCAGGAGCAAAAAGACGGCCTCAGGTATGCCACAGGCTTACGGAGCGTAGTTGCTATGGACTGGAACACCAGTGATAATTGTTTATATGTAATGGCCCATGGCCGGGACGACCTGCGCCTGCAGTTCCCTAAGTTGTTTAGCCGCTGGCAAAGCGCGGTATTGCCGGCTGAAGAATTTTTAAAGATAAAACAAGGTACCGATGCAGGCTGGCCTTATTACTATTACGATCCATTCATCAAAAAGCGAGTGTTGAGCCCGGAGTATGGCGGCAATGGCAAAATAGTAAAGAACGGCGCTAAATATCCGCAACCTTTAATGGCCTTCCCGGCGCACTGGGCGCCTAATGATCTGCTTTTTTATACGGGCAGCCAGTTCCCAGCAAGGTATAAGAACGGTGCTTTTATTGCCTTTCATGGCTCTACCAACCGGTCGCCGTACCCACAGGCAGGTTTTGTTATTTGTTTTGTGCCTTTTAAAAACGGTGTGCCAACCGGCAAGTGGGAAGTTTTTGCAGATGGTTTTGCCGGGCGCAATACCATAACCAGTGTAAGCGATGCAGTTTACCGGCCAATGGGCTTGGCCATGAGCCCGGATGGTTCTTTGTATGTAAGCGATACCGAAAAGGGGCGTGTCTGGAAAATTGAATTTAATGGTGATAAAACCAAATTTGGAGTTGCCCAGCTGGCGAAAATGGAGTTACGTAAAAAGCTGCCAAGCTTAAAAGATCCCGACCCGGTTAAAAGTAATTTGATGAAGGGGATGCTAACCGGCGGCGCCAAAATTTACAATACCTACTGCACAAACTGTCACCAGCAAAACGGCAAAGGCGATGGCAATATGTTTCCGCCGTTAAGCGGGTCGGAATGGGTAACAGGGGGTAAGTTTATGGAGAAGGATGTGGCTATAGGTGTAATGTTAAAAGGAGTTAACGGTCCTATAAAAGTGAGCGGCAGGCTTTACAACAGCGTAATGCCGCCGCATGATTTTTTAAGCGATAAGGAAATAGCCAGCGTGCTTACTTATGTGCGCAACAACTTTGGCAACACCAGCAGTTTAATAACCGAAGCTGAGGTAAAGGCCGAAAGGGCTAAACTGCCTGCTAAAAAGAACTAGCCCCGGGTTATTTTAATGCCTCTTTTAATTCATCTATTTTATCTGTGGATAGTATATCGGCATTTAATTCCATCAGCTTTTGCCAGCCAGCCTTATTATCGGGCGCAGCCCAAAAGCGAATTTTTTTGCCAGATGCGTGCACTGCATTAATTATTGATTTAAGGACTTTTTCATCCACAGGCGGTAATGTGCCTAGGCCACGCCATTTAGAATAGTTTTCAAAGTTAAGGCTTACCTGCGCAACACGTTTCCATTGGCCTGGAGTATGCGATAGTTGCAGATCATCATCAAAAGTAATATAGGGAGGGTATTTACTATACTCGGCAGGTGGCGGGCGGTTACCTGTAATAATAATATTAAGCGGGTTATTGCTGTTGCCTGAATGGAGCAGGTGTTTTAGTGGTTTTAACTCTTCTAACAATTCGGCTAATATTGGGGCGTATGCACCTTTCAGGTCTATAACCAGGTTAAGTGGCCTTGCCCGGGTCTTAAATTCTTTCAGGATGGGCTGCAGGTACATCTTGTCGAGCGTGAGCAGTTGCTTTGCCGCATCAGTATCATGGGCAACAACTAACGTACCGTTGCGCAGGTATACATCTGCTTCTATAGCGCCTGCGCCCGCATTAAATGCATGGTAAAAAGCTTCGGGCCTTGAATAATCATTATGGGAGTGGATATTTGACGCGGTATATTTTTTCTGTGCGGATGTATGGCTAATAAAAACGGCGAACAGCGCTATAGATAAAAAGAATTTTAGCATGATGTAGTATTTAAACAGCAGTACAATGCAAAATAGGTAATTTATATTAGCTGGATGTTAAGGTGTCTAATAAGAATCGGGAGAATTATATTACATCGATATGATAGTATACAAATACCAATCGGTATATTTGCAGTGTGGATAAGTTACAATCAAAAGCCGAGCGTACAAAAGCTTTTATTATAGAAAGCACTGCCGAGATCTTTAACAAAAAAGGTTTCGCGGGTACCTCTTTGTCCGATCTTACCCAAGCCACCGGCCTTACAAAAGGCAGCATCTACGGCAACTTTGAGAATAAGGAAGAAGTTGCACTGGCAGTTTTTGATTATAACTACACACGGTTAGCAAAAAATACCCGCGAGCTGATTGAGAAAGCCGATACCTTTCATGATAAGTTAATGGTTTACGCCAGGATCTATAAAAACATGGCTAAAGTGCCGCTTAACAAAGGCGGTTGCCCAATACTAAACACCGCAATTGACGCTGATGATACCAACCCGAGCCTGAAAGATAGGGCTGCAAAGGCGTTGATCCGCTGGGAGAAAAGTATAACCCGGTTAATAGAACAAGGTATTAACGCCGGCGAGTTTAAAAGCGATGTAAACATCAGGCAAATCGCCTTATCTATCATAGCGCTTATTGAAGGTGGGGTTATGATAGCCCGTACTACTAACGACTACAGCAGCATGGAGCACGTTGTTAACACAGTTGAAGTGCTGATAAACCAAATAAAAAAGCAATAACATTTTTTTTAAACATTTATATACCAATTGGTATATAAATAAAGCCCGGTAAAATAGATCTAATTGTATTCTTAATCTAAAATATACCAATCGGTATAAAAATATGACTCCTTTAAAAAGACAAATACTCCTCATAACCGTAATCGCCGCCGCTATTATGGAACTGATTGATACATCAATTGTAAACGTAGCGCTCAATTACATGAGCGGAAACCTTGGTGCAACGTTAGAGGATACCTCGTGGGTGATCACCTCCTATGCCATTGCCAATGTGATCATTATCCCCATGACGAGTTTTTTGGCTGCTAACCTTGGTCGGCGCAATTACTATATCGGTTCCATAATCTTATTTACGGTGTGTTCCTTTCTGTGCGGCAATGCAACCGACATATGGGAGCTGGTGGCATTCAGGTTTTTGCAGGGATTAGGTGGCGGGGCGCTATTATCAGTATCGGCGACTGTGGTATTCGAGCTTTTCCCTAAAGAAAAACAGGCTACAGCAAGCGCGTTGTTTGGTATTGGTGTATTTATCGGCCCTACTATTGGGCCAACACTTGGCGGCTACATTACTGAAAATTATTCATGGCCGTGGATCTTTTATATCAATATCCCCATTGGTATCGCCACGGTGGTATCCTGCCTTTTTCTGTTGTATGAGCCGGTTATCAAACAAAAACTGCAAAAGATAGATTGGGTAGGCATCATCCTGCTCATCATCGGCATTGGCTCCCTGCAAACTGTACTGGAACGTGGCGAAACCGACGATTGGTTTGCAGCCGGATACATTGTATTTCTGTCGGTTTTGGCAACCATTACGTTGGTAGCGTTTATTATATGGGAGCTTAATACCTCAAACCCTGTAGTAAACCTGCGGATATTAAAATTCCGGTCGTTAAGTATTGCGGCTGTGTTAACCTTTATAACTGGCATGGGTATGTATACTTCTATTTACCTTACACCTGTTGTGGCCCAGCGCTTATTAGGGTTTACACCAACACAATCGGGATTGCTGCTGCTGCCGGGATCTATCATAGCGGTTTTGGCGCTTATTGTTACGGGGAAGTTATTACAAAAGGGCGTGTCGCCGGCGCTTATCGTGCTATTTGGCTTTCTGTGCTTTATTTATTTCAACTGGTCTATGTCGCGTATTAACCTGGATACACCATCGGCGCAGATAAGCCTGAACCTTATTTTCAGGGCTATTGGCATGGCTTTACTCACCGTACCATTAGGTACACTGGCGGTGTCATCGCTTGAGGCAAAAGATATGCCGCAGGGCACCGCTTTAAATAACATGATGCGCCAGTTGGGCGGCTCTTTCGGAATCTCTATTATTAATACTTATGTGGCCCGCCGCGTGGCATCGCACCGTATGGACCTGATCACACACATTACACCGGATAACCCTGTATTTATAGAACGCCTGCAAGCTTATACACACACGTTTCAGCAAAAAGGTATCAGTTTGCTGGATGCCAAACAAAAAGCATTACAGCTGGTAGAAAAAGTTGTGGTGAAACAATCTTCTTTCTCCAGTTACCTGGATGCTTATTTTTTGATAGGATTGTTTTTTGCCGTGGTATTGCCCCTGCTAATATTTGTTGTTAAACGCGATAAAACAAAGGCGGTTACCATCCCCTCATCAGATCATTAAGTATAACAAGTTTATTTATAGTTAGTTGTACTATTTGGGTTACGCTTACGTATATATATTTATAAAAGCTATCCCAATGAAAACCATTAAAAGCAAAAAGCTAAACCATACTATCACATTGCGCGTTATAGACCTGCATGGAAAGGGTTATACTGACGATTTTTTGCCCACCGAAGACCATACCTTTCTGCACATTCAAAACAGCGAGAACTTTACCATGGCCGATCTGAGTATAAAAGTTATTGACCAGGGGTTTGATCAGCTTACAAACAGCTACAAGTACATCCACACTATTGAAACTATAAATGGCGATAAGGGCCTGCTGATAGCCGACTTTATTTGTACCACACCTTTCTCGGCCAATTAAAAAGGGTAAAGCGTTATCAGGCAGGTATTTAGTATATTAGCACCTAATATACCTTAACTAAGAATGACCTGTCGCAACGTCTACGCCTGTTTAATGGCCATTATATGCCTGTTTGCTGTAAGCAATGCAACGGCACAAACAAAAAACAACACACTTTATACTGCGGGCCATGCCAGCGCCTTTATTGGTGGCTTGTATGATGCCGTTTACCCCTACAACAAGGTTTTAAAGCACGGCGATTTTGGCCTGGGTGCCCCCGATAAATTGGACGGCGAGGTATTGGTTTTAGATGGTAAGATCTATCAGACGCAATCAACCGGGAGGACCTTTGAGGTGAAACCAACTGAACTTACCCCCTTTACCGTAGTGAACTTTTTTAAGGCCCAAAAAACGGCCTCAGTTCGCCAAAAACTGACCAAAAAAGATCTTTTTTCGTACCTGGACAGCTTATTATCGAACAAAAACGGCATTTATGCGATCAAAATAACCGGGAGCTTTAATTTCATCAAAACCCGGGCTTTTCCAGCGGTTAAAAAACCTTATGTACCATTGGCCGACATGCTGCCCCTGCAACATTTTTTCAGTTTCGAAAATGTGAAAGGCACCCTGGTTGGTTACCGCATCCCGGCGTTTATGGACGGGCCAAATATCACCGGGTATCACTTCCATTTTTTGAGTGCCGATAAAAAGGGCGGCGGCCATATCATCGAATTAACAACCGGCGACGTTACCATAGAAGTGGATGAACTGGACAGCTTTTTGGTAGATATCCCCCAAACCAAAGATTTTGAAAACTTCGACTTTAAAAAAGACCGCCGCGAAGAAGTTAAGCGCGTAGAGAACGGTAAAAAGGACTAACCCGCTAAACCAGTTTCTTTACGGCCTTTGCCAATATTTCAGTCGCCTGTTCCATCTCCTTTAAATTCATGGAGGCAAACCCTATCCTGATATGGTGATGCTCATGGGTGCGGTCATAATAATAATCTTTACCCGCGCTTACTGACAGGCCCATGGTTGCAGCTTTATCGGCAACATCTTTAGGTTTTAAGCCATTTAAATACTTCATCCAGATTGCAAACCCGCCATCGGGGATCTTAAATGAAATATGGTCGCCCAGTTGTTGGGTTAACAGGGTGCAAAGCAGATCGCGGCGCTCGTGGTAAAGCTTGTTGGCCTTTTTAAGGTGTCGGGTTATATCGCCGTTTTTTAACAGGTTGGCCATGGCTTCTTCCAGCAGGTGTTCGCCCTGGCGGTCAATAATGCGGCGAAGGCGTGTTGCCTGCTGGATAAGGTTTGGTGGCGCTACCATAAACCCGATGCGGATACCCGGTGCAATGGTTTTACAAAACGAGCCAATGTAGATAACGCTGCCATAATAATCGGCACTGGCCAGGGGCAGTATAGGGCTGCTGGTATAATGAAAATCGTAATCGTAGTCGTCCTCAATAATGGCGAAACCATACTTGGCGGCCAGTTCAAGTAAACGCATGCGCCTTTCAGAGCATAGGGTAACCGTTGTGGGCTGGTGGTGATGCGGTATCACATATACAATTTTTACCTTTTTCTTTTTACAAACGGCTTCAACAGCATCAAGGCAAATACCAAACTCATCAACGGGTACCAGCTCCAGGTTAGCGCCGGTTTGGGTGAATACTTCGTTGGCGCCGCAGTAGCCCGGGTCGGCAGCTATTACGGTATCGGCCTTGGTGAGCAATAACTGCGCGGCAAGGTAAATAGCCATCTGCGCACCTTTGGTAATTAAAACATGTTCGGACTTCACATGCAGGCCGCGTGTTTCGCCCAGGAAACGGGCCAGCTCTATCCGCAGGTTTTCAGAACCCTGTTCGGGCCCGTACAATAAGTATTGAGATGTAAACTGGTAACTGGCAAAGCGGCGGTACTCGCGCAGCATCAGTTCAACAGGGGCAAGGCGCGTATCCGGGAAACCCTCGTTAAAGGCAATGGTATGTCCGGTGCCTGGCGTGAATAGGTTAATGCTGCCCAGCCTTTTATCGCGCACATCAAAGTGTGTTTTTTCGGGGTAGGTTAAAACCTGTTGGTTTTTAGCAAGCGGCCTCGGGGCAACCTCGGGCAGGTTGGCGGCTACAAAAATGCCCTTTTGCGGGTAAACATCTACCCAGCTTTGTGCGTATAATTCATCATAAGCGGCAACTACGGTATTGCGGTGAACCTTTAAACCTATGGCTAAAGTACGGCTGCTGGGCAATGCCGATGCCGGCTTTAAGGTTCCCTGCCTTATATGGCAAATAATACCGTTGGCTATCTGCTGGTAAACGGGTACCTGTAGGGTTTTGTCAATATCAAGTAAAGCTGCTACGAATTGCATACTGGCCTATCCAGCTTGTTTTTTCTGGACTATAAAGATAGGCCACTAACCTTGTATTTTTATATCAATAAATAAAAAACTATGCAGCAGTCAACAAATTACCACCTACCGGCAATATACTTACGGGCGGCACTCGGCTTAAGTTATATATGGTTAGTAGCCGATAGGCTGGGTTGGCTGGGCGCCCCGGGGCAGCCACACATTAGCTGGGGAGACTGGGCGCATTTTATGGTACTATCGCGCGATACCATGTCGTTTTTGCCCGATGCGCTGGTAAATCCACTGGCCATATTGGCCAGCCTTGGCGAAGGTGTTTTTGGCATACTGCTGCTCGTTGGTTTGTTTACCCGCTGGGCGGCTATTGGCAGTGGTTTGCTTACGCTGGCGTTTGCCATATCAATGACCATATCACTGGGGATAGATGCCCCGATTGGATACTCTGTTTTTACAGTAAGTGCAGCAAGCTTTTTGCTGGCTACACTGCCTACGTACAAATGGAGTATAGATGCGTTAATTTCTAAAAAATAATTGCCATGATGAGTACTACACAACAAAAGGCATCGCCGCTATTGGTTATCATAGCCTTTGCCATCGTTTACATTGTATGGGGTTCAACCTACTTTTTTATACAAATGGCTATCCAGGGGATCCCTGCTATGCTAATGGGCGCTATACGTTATACAATTGCCGGCCTGCTGATGCTGGGCTGGTGCGCACTTAAAGGCGATAAGATATGGGTGAAGCGCGATGTATTAAACGCGGCAGTAAGCGGCATACTATTACTGGCCATTGGTAACGGTATAGTAATATGGGTAGAGCAGGCTTTGCCCAGCGCTATGGTGGCCATCATGATATCGGCCAATCCCATTTGGTTTGTAGTGCTCGATAAACGTAACTGGAAAGAGAACCTAACCAGTACCGCTACCATTGTTGGTTTAATAATAGGCTTTGCAGGTGTAATATTGCTTTTTGGCGAGCAGGTGGCGAATGCCCTTGGCGGCACGCATGATGATGCCAAGATATGGGGCGTAGGTTTATTAGTGCTTGGGCCTATCGCCTGGTCGGCAGGGTCTTTATATTCTAAATACAAAGGCAGCAGCAGCCCGGCAAGGGTAACCACCGCCTGGCAAATGCTGATAGCCGGTATCGCTTTTCTACCGGCAAGCGCCCTGCATAACGAGTTTGCAAACTTTGATATTGCACAGGTACCCGCCAAGGCATGGCTGGCTGTTATATATTTGATATTTTTTGGTTCGATAGCCGCATTTACAGCTTATGTATGGTTGCTGCAGGTAAGGCCGGCAACACAGGTAAGCACGCACTCGTATGTAAACCCGGTTATAGCGGTATTGTTGGGGGTGATGTTTGCCCAGGAGCATATCTCATGGCTGCAAATAGGTGGCCTGGTAATTATATTGATAAGTGTATTGCTGATAAACCTTGCTAAATACCGAAAGGATGCAAACGAAAAGAAGCAGGCTGAAACCAAGCCTGAAAGTACTGAAGGGTTAATGTGCGAGGCGGTTTAACAACCGCATCTGTTTTGCTGACGCGGAACTGCGCTGTTTGTTTCCCCTTGTCATCCTGAGCGGTAGCGAAGGA
Organism: Bacteroidota bacterium; assembly: GCA_040390445.1. Lineage (GTDB taxonomy): Bacteria > Bacteroidota > Bacteroidia > Sphingobacteriales > Sphingobacteriaceae > Mucilaginibacter. The sequence goes on along the minus strand of JAZJYI010000013.1, from coordinate 6,779 downwards.
TCTATTAGCGAACTGTGCATTTGCCTACATGCATATAAGCGATTAGCTGCTTCAAATGTTCAGCATGACAAGGTGGGAGGGATGCTCTTCGCCGTTGTTGGTGTTGTCACCAACAACATTTAAGACGGCTGATTTGCAAGGTTGAATACATAGCGGCTTGTTGATGACAACACCAACAACGGCTGACTTACCTAACGATGTACATCAGCGACCCGCCTAAAGAGATTGCTTCGTACCTCGCAATGACGCCCGGAAAAAGACATGAGAATACCTATGTTGCAATCACTATTTAACGCTCTTTTTCCGCACAATAAAATATCCGGCAATAAATACCACAATCGCTATTGCAAAACTCACATAAACGTCCTTAGTAAACATGTCAATCTGTAGTTCCCTTGGGGGGCCGGGTACCTTAGCGTCGCGTTTTATCATGGTGGTTATAGCCTCCATTGGGTGCGCGTAGGGGAAAAGATAGCTGTATTCCCAGTTTTTTGATGCCACAGTAACACCTGCAATGGTGGCTACAAAGCCAAGGCCCATCGGTTTTAAAAAATCGGCCCAAAGCAGGCTCAGCAAAAACTGGATGGATAATATGCCTAAAGAGGACAGGAACAGCTTAAAATAAACCTCCATCAGCTGCACCTCCATGTGGTAGGCATTGAATTTTAGTTCGGGTTTTAGGGTGCCTAATAAATTACCGAAGCCTATAGTAAATAAGGCAAAAAGGGCAAGGCATAAAAATACCAGGAACACCGCGTAGGCAAACTTAGCACCGTAAACCGACCAGCGCGATATAGGTAAACTAAAGATAGTTTTCCAGGTGTCGGCTTTATGCTCGACATTATTTACCGAGTATGCTATAAAAATGGTGTAAATAGGTAACAATAAAGTACCCATCATAGCCAGGCTTATCATAGAGAACTTGATCCACAGCAGCATTGGGGGGGTGGATTTCAATTCTTCGCTTTTGACAAAAAACATAGTAAAGGCTAATATACTGATCAGCAGCGGTAGAAGAATGGACCCCCAAAAGCCTATTGTTTTACGGGTCTTATAAAATTCGGACCGGAATGATAGTAAAAATCCCTTCATGGTGGTTTAGTTGCTTTTGGTAATATCTAAGAATAGTTTTTCCAGGTCCTTATGCTGTTTGCTGATGCTGAAAACCGTAATGTTATTTTGCACCAGCAGGGTATTTATTTCGCCCACCTGTTGTTTTGAGGTAAAAGGCACAAAAAGGCGGTCGTTATCAATATCGGTTACCGTAAAGTTGTGGCGCTTTAAAAGGTTGGCGGCGTCAACGGTATTGTCGGTTTCTATATTAATAAGCGGCTGGCTAATGTTTTGCAGATCGGTAATGGTGCCCTGAAACAGTAGTTCGCCATTGTTAATGATACCTACATGGGTAGCCATTTTCTCAATCTCGGCCAAAAGGTGGCTGGATATAAATACGGTTTTGCCCGTGCCCACAAGCCTCACCAATAACTCGCGGATCTCGATAATGCCGTTCGGGTCGAGCCCGTTGGTGGGTTCGTCCAGTATTAAAAGTTTAGGGTCGTTCAGTAAGGCAAGGGCAATACCCAGGCGCTGTTTCATCCCTAACGAGTACTGGCCGGCCTTTTTATTGGCGGCGTTGGTTAACTGTACCAGTTTCAGCATTTCATCAACCCTTGTTTCGCCAACCTGCAAAAGCAGGGCGCGGTTCATCAGGTTTTCTTTGCCGGTAAGGTGGTGGTATATAGCGGGCTGCTCTATCAGTGAACCAATTTGCGATAATATGCTGATGCGGTTTGTTTGCAGCTCCTGCCCAAAAATATGAATGCTGCCTTCGCCTGATTGTAACAGGTTGAGCAGCATTTTTATGGTGGTGGTTTTACCGGCGCCATTTGGTCCTAAAAACCCGTATATGCTCCCTGCCGGAACTTGCAGGGATAACGATTTAACAACTTGCTGATTGCCAAAGCTGAATGATACGCCCTGTGTTTGAATTACCATAGTTTATCGGTAGCAATTGCGCAAACTGTTTTTACAACAGTTACACCTTTAATAAATAATGATGTAGCCTGCACAGCCGAGTTGTTGGAAGTAAATTGTTTCTTTTGTTCAAACTGGTAGCTTACGCCCATAATAATGGCAAATACTACAGGGGCCAATAATAAAATAAATGGGTTTGAGTTTGAAACTAGCTTTTTCATTTGTGTGATTGTTTTGATAGAACAAAGAAATACTAAAAAAACAACCCGCTAAAACTAATTAGACCAACAGCCTGCATTTGTAGATGAACGGTTAATAATAAGGTTTAACCGGTTCGTCTGTTTTTAAAGCCAGTTCATCGGCAAAATGTATAACTACATATAATTGCATAGCTACATTCGGCGTAAAATATTACTTTAGATGCAGGTTATTATACTTTAATATATAGATGAAAAGAAGCTGGCAAATATTCTGGCATATTATTTTCTGGGTCAGCATGATCTCCTTTTTCATGTTTTTGGGCTACAGCGGTGCTAAAATGCCGATGAAAACCCTGATGGTAGTATTTGTGTATTTTGGTGTAATTAATATCGGGTTATTTTACCTGAACTATTTGCTGCTTATCCCTAAGTATTTAGATGTAAAAAGGTATAAGCAGTACACTATATATATAATAGCGGTATTAATAGGGTTTGCGCTTATCAAATATGGGTTGGCTGTAGTGTTTAAGCCCATTGCTTTAGAACGTGCAGGTAAGGTTATCGGCTTTTGGCAATTCACCTTTAGCACCTTATTTACCAGTATCATATTCATTTTCCTGAGTACGGTGCTTAAGTTTACGATTGACTGGTTCCTGAACGAGCGCATCCAGCGCGACCTGGAGAACCAGCGCTTAACCGCGGAGCTGTCGTTCCTTAAATCGCAGATAAACCCGCACTTTCTGTTCAACTCCTTAAATAGTATCTACTCACTGGCCTATCAGAAATCTGATACCACGCCCGAGGCTATCCTGAAACTGTCGGAAATTATGCGGTATATGCTTTATGAGTGTAATGATAATAAGGTAGAACTAACCAAAGAACTGCAATACCTGCAAAACTATATCGACCTGCAAAAGATCCGTTTTGGCAATAAGGCCTTTATTGATTTTGAAGTAGCAGGCGAGGTAACCAACCAGCATATTGTGCCGCTGCTGCTTATATCGTTTATTGAGAACGCCTTTAAACACGGTATTGCCAATGACGCGGCAGCCCCCATCAAACTAAAAATAAACCTGGAAGAAGGGCACCTGTACTTCTTTATCCAAAACAAAAAACACACCCACAACCGCGATTCGTCTGGCGGGATAGGGCTTAATAACGTACGCCGCCGGCTCGATCTGTTGTACCCCGGTAAATATAATTTAGAAATTCGCGACGAAGCGGATACCTACACTGTTCAATTATCCTTAGTTTTATAGCCATGATCCGTTGCCTTGTTGTTGATGATGAGCCTTTGGCCCTGAATATACTGGAGGATTATATCTCCAAGATCCCTTTCCTGCAATTGGTAAAAGCTACCACAAACCCCATTGAGGCGCTAACTATGGTGCAGGATGGTGGAATAGACCTGGTTTTTTTGGATGTGCAAATGCCCGAACTTACCGGCATCCAGTTTTTGCGCATTGCAAACGGGAAGGCAAAAGTAATATTAACTACCGCCTACCCGCAATACGCGTTGGAGGGCTATGAGCTTGATGTGGTAGATTATTTGCTTAAACCTATCGCGTTCGACAGGTTTTTTAAATCGGTACAAAAGGCACAGGGCATTATACAACCCGCTGCCAAACCTGCTGCCCCGGCCGAGCCTGTTGCCCAGGATGATTTTATGAGCGATTTTATCTTTGTGAAAACCGAGCATAAAATTCAGAAGGTTTACCTGCACGACATCCTTTTTATTGAAGGCCTTAAAGATTACGTATCCATTTTTACCCCCACAGAGCGCATCATCACCCTGCAGGGTATGAAGAAGATGGAAGACGCGCTGCCGCCGAAGCACTTTACCCGCGTGCATAAATCATACATCGTATCTATTAATAAGATAGACAGCATCGAGCGCAGCCGCATTTTCATTGGCGATAAAATTATCCCGGTAGGGGATACTTACCGCGATGAATTCTTTAAGATCGTTGATGGGAAGAATATATAGAAGATGAAATTCTTGTGCATATTTATCTTGTTGGTCGGAGGGTTGTCGGTAAGGGCACAAACAAGCTTGAGTAAAAGCCGCTCAGATGATCCATCTTTTGTAAGTTTAAAAGCGAAAAAAGCAGCCACAGACAAGTATCTAAAGACTCATACAAAACAAATGCTTGTTTTGGTTAAGGTGCCGAATAAAAAAGACTTTGTATACGTGTATAATGGGAAGTGGCCTAATGAGGTCGAGTATACTCTCAATATCCTAAAAAATAAAAACGGCAACATAATTTACGTTTCCCAATCCCCTTTTAGCGAAAGTGGTGATTGGGATATATCTTATGAGCACTATTTTGATGAAGAAGGTAATGTATTTGCTTTTTATAAAGAGGAATCTATTTTTGATGAAAATGTAAAAGGCGGTGTAGTGCGCAGCAAGCTTCTAAACTATTACAACAAAAATTTCAAGATTATTACGCAAAACAACTGGCTTGTAGATGTAAATGGGAATGTTATAAAGGCAAATAAAAACGATTTTGATTTTCGTGATTATAACTACACCATCTATAAAAACTTGGCCGATTGCTTAAAAGGCTATAATATTAAAGCGTTTTAAGCAATACCTAATTGCTTCATCCCTCGCAACGACGCGTGGTGTAATGCAATGGCAAGTAGGATTACAACACCTGCTGCGTCATTATCCTTATCTCTTTCGGGTAATAGTTATTTATTCTGTTCGGCAACAATTTCGCCCAACCTAAGGCCAATCCTTCATAGGTCATCAAACTCCAGCCCTTGCCGGTTACGGTTATATCTATATTATCGCGGCGCAGGTATTGGATGGCCTGCTCTTTGGTTAGCTCGGTTGAAAGTACCGCATCCTTATTAATAGCCAGGCTTAAGGCCAGTTCGTGGTCCGGGATCAGGTCGTTGCCCGCCAGTTTTCCAATCCGCACGCCCGACTTTTTGATATACAGGTGCCGGTGCAGAATATTCAGGCTTTCCTTATGCTCGCGGTTTATGGCCAGCCAGTCTTCGTTCACCTTAAAAAAGTAGAAATTGTCGGCATCGTTAATATAACCACGCACAATATCCATTTCTTTAGCGGGGAGTTTTTGCTGCCCGTTGTTTTTATAGTTTGATAAGCCGCCGCTGCTTGCCTTTTTGCGCAGGCAGGATGCAAACAAACCTTCGCCCTTTACCTTGCCCGGGTAAAAGCGGTAACCCCATGCCTTTTTCAGTGGCGATTCGGTTTCAACAATTCCCCACTCCTTATATATAGGTATACGTACGGTTTCTAAATCAAATTCGGTGCAAAGCCAATCCAGTATATCCTCGTTCTCCTGGTGTGAATAACTGCAGGTACTATATATAAGGTATCCGTCTTCTTTTAAGGCGGGGTATATGTCGGCCAGGATACGCTCCTGCCGCTGGTGGCAAAGGTTTACGTTGCCTTCGCTCCATTCGTTCATGGCGGCAGGGTCTTTACGGAACATGCCCGAGCCCGAACACGGCGCATCAACCAGCACCACATCAAAAAAACTATGGATGGCGTTAAAGTCCTTCGGGTCGTTATTAGTGACGATAGTGTTTGAGGTACCCCAGCGGTTAAGATTATCACTTAATATAGGTACGCGTGTTTTGATGATCTCGTTTGCCACCAGCAGGTCGGTGCTTTGCAGGGCCGAATTAAGCAGGGTGGTTTTGCCTCCCGGCGCGGCGCAAAGGTCTAATACCTTAATAGCATCCTCCTTATTTGGGCGGATAGTATTTAATATATGGCCGATAAACATGGACGAAGCCTCCTGCACATAGTAAGCTCCGGCATGAAACAAGGGGTCGAAAGTAAAAGAAGGGCGCTCATTTAAATAAAAACCTTCGGCGCACCAGGGTACTTGTGAGTCGGTTTTTACGGCCGATTGCTTAAAAGGGTTAATCCGGATAGCGGTTGGAGCGGGTTCTGACTGGTGCGCATCAATAAAATTTTGCCTGTCGAAGCCCGGTTCGGTATTTAAATCATCTAAAAAGCGAGGCGGAAAGTTGAAATTATCCATAACTGATTCAAACTTACGCAAAATTTTACGGGCTTAAATTGGGCCTATAATAGTGTTTAAAGAGTATGTAGGGTGCAAATTGATGTTTGCACATATATAGATAAGGTTAAATTGGTGTTAATTTACAGGTAGTTACAGAATTGTTTTAATTATTTTCAAATAATGCTTGTAAGGGTAGGTGTTTTCTCCTTACATTTGTGGCCGCTCAAGTAAAAAGGGTGTCGTTTTTTGAAGGTTTAGCAAATAAAAAATAAGTTAAAAAAAGTGAATTTTTCACTTGTCAAACCCAAACATTATTTGCACCTTTGCAGCCCGCAACAACGAAAGAAATTGCGGTTGTTAATTGAAAAACAAGCGAAGAAAAAATAGTTCAAAAAAAGTGAAAATAACACTTGACACGAATTAAAAATAATCGCATCTTTGCAGCCGCTTCTACAACGAAGCAAAGCATTGAAAAACAAAAGAAATCGCAATGATTTCTGAATTGAAAAAATGAAAAGTTGATCATCGCAATGATGAAAAAACATAAAGGAAGTCTGAGACAGACGACCGAACAAGTTCTTAAAAGAGATAGAGA
>JAZJYI010000012.1:0-2158 GCA_040390445.1 Bacteroidota bacterium | reverse complement strand
AACCTGAAAAAAATCACGTAAAACTACGTGATTTAACAACCTTTAGTTGTGAAAAGTGCTGTTTTAAGCCAATTTTTGTGATCACCAGGCTTTGGCAGAGTAATCGCTGAGGCTAACGCTACCGTTGTCGTACATAATCGTGGGCGTTAATAGCCGGTAAACCGCCATATTCCACTCATCCTAACGTCAATTTTACAAACCAACATCAAATACAAATATTAAACCCTTAGTTTTGCAGGTTGATAACCCAAAAAATATAAATGGCACGAGGACGATTGAATAGTGGCAGCAAGTCGGAAGCAGAATTACCAAAGGCAAAATTAAACCTGGAGAGTTTAGGCCGTATATCAAAGCTTATCTCCTACTTAAAACCTTACAAAGGCAAATTTTTCGCCGGCATCCTTTTTCTTTTCCTGTCCAGCTTAACAGGGCTTGCCTTCCCTTCCCTGCTTGGTGCCTTGATAGATGCCGCACAGGGCAGGCAGAAATACGCTTTTTTGCCTCCAACCATTAACGCTATCGGCTTTTTAGCCTTCGGGATATTGTTTGTGCAGGCATTTGTATCGTTTTTTAGGGTGGTTTGGTTTGTGCAGGTTGCCGAGAAGGCGCTGGCCGATATCCGCCGCGATACCTATTTTAAACTTGTTACCCTCCCCATGAACTTTTTTGCTAACCGCAGGGTTGGCGAACTGAATAGCCGTATCTCTGCCGACCTTTCGCAGATCCAGGATACCATGACCACCACCTTCGCCGAAATGATCAGGCAACTGGTACTATTGGTTGGCGGTATTACCTTCCTAACCATCGTATCGTTTAAGCTTACTTTGGCTTTATTGCTGATGCTGCCGGTTCTGATCGTAGTGGCCGTATTTTTTGGAAGGTTCATCCGTACCCTGTCAAGGCAGGCACAGGATAAACTGGCCGAATCGAACACCATTATTGAAGAAACCCTGCAAGGCATAGCCAACGTTAAAGCCTTTGTAAACGAAGCCTTTGAAGCAGGCCGTTATAATAAAAACCTGCGCGAGGTAGTAAAAATTGCGGTAAAGGGCGCGGTGTACCGTGGCTTGTTCGCATCGTTTATTGTTTTTTGCCTGTTTGGGGCCATTGTAGGCGTTATCTGGTACGGCTCTATACTGGTGCACCACCACGAACTTTCTGTAGGTAGCTTAACCACTTTTATCCTCTACTCTATTTTTGTGGGCGCGGCTATGGGCAGTTTCCCCGAGTTGTATGCCAACCTGCAAAAGGCTGTGGGCGCCAGCGAACGCGTTTTAGAGATATTGGACGAAAAAGGCGAAGATGTTTCCATCAACGCCGAAGACAACCTTATCAAACAAAAAATAAACGGTAACCTGGCGTTCAATAATGTGGTGTTTGCTTACCCATCGCGTTCGGAACTTACCGTACTGAAAGATATTTCGTTCACAGCCAATGCTGGCCAAAAGGTGGCTATTGTAGGGCCAAGCGGCTCAGGTAAATCAACCATGGCTGCGCTGATCCTGCAATTTTACCATCCGCAAAGCGGCAGCATTTACTTTGACGGACTGGATTCCGCAGAATACGCGTTAACCGATATCCGCAACCAGGTAGCTATTGTACCGCAGGATGTGCTGCTTTTTGGCGGTACTATTCTGGAGAACATTGCTTACGGTAAATTAGGTTCGAGCAAAGAAGAAATTATCGCGGCAGCCAAAAAAGCCAATGCCGATCAGTTCATCACCTCCTTCCCCGAGGGATATGATACCGTTGTTGGCGAACGTGGTGTAAAACTATCCGGCGGCCAGCGCCAGCGTATTGCCATTGCCCGCGCGTTGTTGAAGAACCCGGCTATCCTGATACTGGATGAAGCCACTTCATCGCTCGATTCGGAATCTGAACGTTTAGTACAGGAAGCCCTGGAAGTATTGATGAAAGGCCGTACGTCTATCATCATCGCCCACCGCCTGTCAACCATCCGCGAAGCCGATAAGATCATCGTGCTTGAAAAAGGCAACATCATCGAAACCGGCAACCACCAGGAACTGATAGCCAATGAACAGGGCTTGTATCGCTATTTAAGCCAGCTGCAATTTGAGACGGCACAGAGTTAAAAGGCTTATTTTTGCTTGTTCCATACGGGACAAAATGGAACAAGCATTTAAATTACAAAACACTG
>JAZJYI010000011.1:0-253508 GCA_040390445.1 Bacteroidota bacterium | reverse complement strand
TAATGTTCTTCTTCATTTAGTTTACTTTTATGTAAACTCAGTTCAGGACAAGACAGAAAGCTTGTTCCGTTTTTGTTCCATTCGGGAAAAGTGGAACAGGGCTTAAATTTCAATTATCTTTAAATCAGGTATTTGTAATTTTGTCGTCATGTGCCGCTTGCTGCTTTCCTACTTCATAAATAGGCCGTTCTAAGGGCGAAAAAAGGCGAATAAGACATAGGTTTTGGCGCTGTATTATCAGTCTCGTTCTTGTTCCATTTCCCAAAAAGTGGAACAAAACCATCGTTTTAATAAGTGTCTGATTTGTAGGTGTTTAAATCAAAAAAGGAAAGTAAAACTTTAGATAGAGAGACAAACCAAAAAAAGTAATATGCTGTCTGTCAATATGTTCCATTTGTTCCGCTTGTTCCATTTCTGAGTGGAACATAACAAGTTGCAATATTACTTAAAACAACTCCACCAACCGTTCCAGCGCCATCCCTCTCGATCCTTTGATCAAAATAGTAGCATTGGTTATCGGGGATGTTTTCAGGCCGATGATAGCATCTTCGGCAGTCGTGTAAAAGGTAGTGTTGATCAAATTGGTGTTTGCCACCTCGGTTTGCTGGCTGGAAAAGTCCTTGCCGATGAAAATGCGCTCGTCCACGTTGGCGCTCATGGCTTTTTCAATAACAGCGGTATGCTCTACAGCCGATTCTGCGCCCATCTCGAACATATCGCCCAGTATCATCACCTTATGGCTTGCCTGTACTTTGTCCATATTCTCTATAGCCACGAACATGCTGCTGGGGTTGGCGTTATAAAAATCGCAAATGAGCGTATTTGTTACCGTTTTGGTGATCTGCGAGCGGTTGTTTTTGGGTTGATAACCCTCAATCCCCTGGTTAATCTCGTCAGAATCTAACCCGAAAAAGCAGCCGATGCACGCTGCTGCCAATATATTATCAAGATTGTATGACCCGGTTAACTGCGACTTAACGTTATACGATGAGCTTTTTTTATCATGCCATTTAAAGGTAAGCAACGGTGAATTGTCCAGCAGTTTGCCACTAACCAGGTTGTTGGCATTGCCGTTTTTGCCGTAATAAACTACATTTTTTAGTCCGCGTGCTTCCTGCATTTCTAATAGTGTTTTATCATCGCTGTTCACAAAAGCAACACGGCTTCCAGGGTCAGATAAATAATCATACAGCTCGCCCTTGCCTTTTTTTACGCCTTCAACCCCGCCAAATCCTTCCAAATGCGCTTTGCCTACGTTGGTAATAAGGCCGTGGGTAGGCTGGGCAATGGTGCAAAGCAGGGCAATTTCTTTTTGATGATTGGCGCCCATTTCTATCACCGCCATTTGGTGCGAGCTATCAATAGTAAGGATGGTAAGCGGTACACCTATATGGTTATTCAGATTGCCTTGTGTGGCCAGGGTTTTGAACTTTTGCGATAGTACGGCGTTAATTAGCTCCTTAGTGGTGGTTTTACCATTTGTACCCGTAAGGCCAATAACAGGGATAGTTAATTGCTTGCGGTGATGAACGGCCAGGTTTTGTAAAGCAGTGAGTACATCATCAACCAATAAAAACTTTTCGCCGGTAGCATATTCCGGGTTATCAATAACCGCATAAGCCGCGCCGGCCTCAACCGCTTTTTGGGCGAAGGTGTTAGCATCGAATTTATCGCCTTTAAGGGCAAAAAACAGGCTGCCTGGTGCAATTTTGCGGGTATCTGTACTGATAACGGGGTGCTGCAGGTATAGTTGATAAAGTTGATCTATGCTCGTCATGGTTCAATTCTGTTATTTAAAATTACGCATCCTTGTTCATCCACGCAATAACGGCTTTAATTTCACCGTAGGTATAGGCATCGCCCAAAACCTCTTTTAACGGCGACAGCATTTCACTGCCATAGCTTTCAACCGCGTTTTTTATCGCCGGTATTTTCGCCTCATTAACAAATTCATGCACATCCAGTTCGCCGGTTTGTACAAAACGGCTTAAATGGCCTTCAATTGTGGTGGGCGACAGGCCACGCTCGTTCGCTATTTCGGGAACTGTTTTGCCCTGTTTATACAGATCGAACGTTACTTTAAAAGTATCAGAGATCTTGCTTTTTTTAGGTTTAGCTTTTCGCTCGCGTTTGGCTGCTTTTTGTGTAATGCGGGATGAAAGGCCTTTTTCAACACTATACGCATTAATGATAGCCAAAAACTCGCGCCCGTATTTGGCCAGTTTTACATCGCCAAAGCCGGATATCAGCCTTAGTTCGTCCATTTTTTGCGGCAGGTAGGTGGCAACTTCCAGCAGGGTAGCATCTGATAGTATAATATATGCCGGCAGGTTTTCGCCAATGGCAATCTCCTGGCGTTTTTTGCGCAGTTCGGCTAATAGTTCAGCTTCGTATGGTATTGCTTCCTCCTCGCGTTCTTCGGTAATTTCTGATGCGATGAGCTCCACTTTTAGCTCACCCTTTAAAACGGCTTCGCTTTTTACCGTAAGTTGTATGGCCGAGTAGCCGTCCTCGCTGATGCGTAAAAAGCCTTGCGCTATTAGTTCGCGCAGGTAACGCTGCCAGTCGGCCTTGCTGATGTCTGCACCTGCGCCGTAGGTTTTAAGGGCTTTATGATCAGCCCAGATCTTTTCACTTTTTGATCCCCGAAGGAAATCAATAATATAATTTGCGCCAAACCGCTCCTTTACCCTTGCCACCGCCGATAACGCCTTTTGGGCGATGAGTGTACCATCAAACTTCACAAATTCGCTCAGGCAAAAATCGCACGAGCCGCAATTATCAGGGAATGGTTCATCAAAATAGTGCATCAAAAACTGGCGCCTGCAAGCATGTAACTGGCAGTAATTCACCATGTCGTCCAGCTTTTTAAGCATAATGGCGCTCTGCTCTTTATTATTCTCCACCGTGGCAAAACTGCGCAGCTTGATAGCATCACCGGGCGAATAGAGGAGCAAGGCATCTGATGCCAAACCATCGCGGCCGGCGCGGCCGGTTTCCTGGTAATAGCCTTCTATGTTCTTGGGTAGGTCCATGTGCACCACGTAGCGCACATTGCTTTTGTTGATGCCCATACCAAAGGCAATGGTGGCTACCATTATCTTTACTTCATCCTTTAAAAAGGCTTCCTGGTTGCGGGCTTTTACCTCGTTGTTGAGGCCGGCGTGATAAGCCTCGGCGGAGTAGCCTTCTTCTTTCAGGTCCTCGGCCAGCGATTCTGTTGACTTCCGCGACAGGCAATAAATGATCCCTGAATCGTCTTTATGCGTATTTAAAAAGGATAAAAGCTGCTTGAAACCGGCCTTTTTAGGATTTACACGGTACGTAATGTTCTCGCGGTTAAAAGACGAGATAAAAACCGCCGGTTGGTGCAGATTTAACTTTTCAAGGATATCTTTCTGAGTGAGCTTATCGGCAGTAGCAGTAAGAGCTATCACCGGTACGCCGGGGAACTCTGTTTTCAAACCCGCCAGCATCAGGTATTCGGGGCGGAAATCATGCCCCCATTGCGAGATACAGTGCGCCTCGTCTATAGCTATCTGCACTACGTTAAGTGTATGCAAAAAGCTCATCATTTTATTGTCGCCGCCAAATAAGCGCTCGGGGGCTATATACAAAAGGCGGATCTGGTTATTGCGCAATTGTATGGCGATGTCGCGCTGCTCGTCGGGGTTTTGGCTGGAGTTTAGGAACGCCGCCGGGATGCCGGAAAGGTTCAGGCTATCTACCTGGTCTTTCATCAGCGCGATAAGCGGGGATATCACAATAGTCAACCCATCCAGCAGTACGGCGGGCAACTGGTAGCAAAGCGACTTGCCACCACCGGTAGGCATCAGCACCAGGGTGTCCTGCTTGTTTAAAACATTGCTGATGATGGCCTCTTGCGAGAGCCTGAACTGTGAGTATCCGAAATATTTTTGAAGGGCCTGTATGGATGTCATGCGATAAATGCAAAAGTGCAGATTTGAATTAATAGCCTGATGATGAAACCTCAAAAAAATATCTTTAGCTTAGCGTTACTGATCTAATTATTAACGTATGTTTAAAAAGCTACTTTTTATAGTATTGTCTGTTTTTGGCTGTGCTTCTGTTTTTGCACAGCAGATCCAATCGCCTGCCGAATTTTTGGGCTACAAGCTTGGCGAAAAATTCACCCCGCATTACCGTGTGGTAGATTATTTTAGATACGTTGCCAAAACCGCGGGCAATGTGCGTTTGCAGGAGTTTGGTACTACCAACGAGGGCCGCCCACTGCTGGCCATGTTCATTGCATCGCCCGAAAATATTAAACGGCTGGAAGAAATACGCCATAATAACCTGCGCCTTGCAGGGATAGAAACCGGCACAGCAATAACAAATGCCCCGGTTATTACCTGGTTAAGCTATAATGTACATGGTAACGAGCCAGCATCAAGCGAGGCCGCTATGTGGACCTTGTATGACCTGGTTGACCCATCGAACGCCAAAGCTGCGGAATGGCTGAAGAACAGTGTTGTGGTGATAGACCCCTGCATTAACCCTGACGGGCGCGACCGCTACGTTAATTTCTATAATTCGGTAAGGGGCCAGGAGCCCAATGCCAGCCCAACCTCGCGCGAGCACCTGGAGCCATGGCCCGGAGGGCGCGTAAACCATTATTATTTTGACCTTAACCGCGACTGGGCATGGCAGGCGCAGAAAGAAACACAGGCGCGTGTTGGTTTATATAACCAATGGCTGCCCGAGGTGCATGTTGATTTTCATGAACAAGGCTATAATAACCCATACTATTTTGCCCCGGCTGCCGAGCCTTATCATAAAGATATTACCCAATGGCAGCGCGATTTCCAGGTGACTATTGGCAAGAATAATGCTAAATACTTTGACCAGAACGGTTGGATGTATTTCACAAAGCAAGAGTTTGACCTGCTATATCCATCATACGGCGATACTTACCCGCTATATAATGGTTCTATCGGTATGACGTATGAGCAGGGCGGCATTGGCGCTGGTTTAGCGGTTGTTACCCGCAGCGGTGATACACTTACTTTGGCGCAGCGTATAGCACACCACCATACAACGGGTTTAAGCACGGTGGAGATCGTGTCGGCCAATGCGCAGAAAGTGGTTGATGAGTTTAAAAAGTTTTATGATAACAGCCGCCAAAACCCGCCGGGCGAGTATAAAACCTACGTTATAAAAAATGATAATAACGAAAAGGTGAACGAACTGGCTAAAATGCTTACCCGTAACGGCATCCAATTTGGTTACGGTTTGGCAAATAAATCAGTTACCGGGTATAACTATTTTACAGGCTTAACAGAGCAATACAATGTAAACGCTAACGACCTTGTAGTGAATGCCTACCAGCCCAAATCGGTATTGCTGCATGTATTGCTGGAACCCAAAACCTTCATCCCCGATTCAAATACTTATGATATTACCGCATGGGCGCTGCCTTATGCTTATGGGCTAAAAGCTTATGGCTTAAAAGAGTCGTTTAAGCCGGCAACAACCAATTGGGGTGTAATAAAACCGCAGCCATTAACCAATACAAAAGCATACGCCTATGTATCGGCATGGCAATCTATAGCCGATGTTAAGTTCTTATCGGCCTTACTGAAAAGGAAAATTAAGGTGCGTTACTCGGAATTGCCTTTTGAGGCAGGGGGTAAAAAGTTTACCGCAGGCTCGTTACTGGTTACCCGGGCAGGCAATGAGCATATTGACTTTGACCGGGTGGTTGCCCAGATAGCAGCCGACCTTAGTCATGAAATTACACCGCTATCAACAGGCTTTGTTGATAAGGGTTCGGATATTGGATCGTATGATGTTAAATATATTAAAGAGCCACGTGTTGCGCTGGTTAGCGGCGATGGCATTAATTCGGAAGCTATGGGCGAGGTATGGCACTTTTTTGAGCAGCAGATAGGTTACCCTATTAACCTGATACGCTACCAGGATATTAACCGCATAAAACTGGCCGATTTTGATGTGGTAATTATGCCCGATGGTAGGTATAACGATCTGTCGTCAGACAACCTGCAATCGTGGGTGCGCGATGGGGGCAAACTGATAGCGATGGAAAACGCGGTAGCTGCCCTTGTAGACAAAAAAGGCTTCGAGGTAAAAAAGAAAGAAAGCAAAAAAGATGATAAGGCGGATGCCAAAACCAAACCGGCCTTAAAAATTTATGCCGACCGTAATCGTGATGCTATCCGTTCCAACATCCCCGGGGCTATTTTTAAGCTTGATATGGATAATACCCACCCGCTGGCTTTTGGCTTCCCCAATTATTACTATTCTTTGAAACTAAGCGACGATATTTATGAAATGCTTGGCGACGACAACTGGAACGTAGGCACTATTGCCAGGAATGGCTTTGTAGCCGGTTTCGCGGGCTTTCAATCTAAACAAAAAATAAATAACGGTATGCTGCTTGGCGTGCAATCGCTTGGCCGAGGCTCTGTAGTTTACCTGGTAGATGACCCGCTTTTCCGTAGCTTTTGGGAAAATGGTAAGTTGCTGTTCAGTAATGCTGTGTTTATGGTAGGGCAGTAGTCGGTTTGCAGAAACACCAAGGTTTAAAAAAGAAAAGCGATGGGGTTAAACCCCATCGCTTTTCTTTTTTTTGTGCTAACTGCCCGCTATAAACTTAATTACCGCTTTTTACCCTGCCTTTTTCATCTTCGGCGCCGGTTTGGTGCTGGCTGGTTTTTATTTTGTTATTGCCAAAGTTATAGGTTAATGTAAGGCGGCCTAATTGCGTTTCGTTTTTTTGGCGTACCACTAAGTTAACTGCCTGGTAATTGCTGTTTACATTATTGCGGCGCGTGTTAAAAATATCAGTAACGGCCAGTTTAATGTTTAGTTTTTTATTGGCAAACGAACGGCTTATGCCCGCATCGGCCGAATACTGCGGCCTTATATCGAATATCCCATAGCGTAAAGCAGATTGGTAATTAGCAGTTGCTTCGGCTTTAAACCCGCTAAAAATAAAAGTTTGAGTTGCTCTTACCTGGTAACCGGCCTTGCCCGCGTTTAAGTTGGCATCTAACAAAGCTGCCGATTTAAACTGCTGGTAAAAGCCCGTAGCATTGATGTTACCTGACCACCATTTAGTTATGGTATAAGGTGAGTTTATATTGATGGTGTAAGAGTTTTGGGTTTGCAGGTTAAAGTTTGTTTGATAAGTGCTTTTTGTGATGGTATCAGGTATCAGCATTTGGATGATTACATCGGTAGTACGGCTATAACCCAGGCTTACGTTTATGGTTTTATTATAGGTGTAGTTTAATTCAAAAGCGTTGGTGTACTGCGGTTTTAGCGTTGGGTTGCCCTGTTCGTAGGTGTATTGGTCAAGATAATACCTGAAAGGGTTTAGGTTGTCATAATCAGGGCGATCAATACGTCGGCTGTAGCTAATACCTATCTCATGTTTATCAGACAGGGTATGGTTAATAAATACACTTGGAAAAAAATCAAGATAGCTACGTTTTACAGGTGGCTCGCTTTGCTTGCTAAGTAACATACCGTTAGATGATGTGTTTTCGGCACGTAAGCCTAACTGTACAGATGTTTTATTAAAAGTTTTACCCAGGTTTACATAAGCGGCGGCTATTTTTTCGCTGTAAACAAAACGGTTTGTGCGTGATGTATCGTTAATAAATGCTTTTTGTGCTGCTGTGCCGGTATCTATCTGGGCCTGCAGGTCGTTGTCGGTTTTAACCGAGCTGAACTTTGCCCCGGCTTCAAATTTCAGTGTTTTGCTTAAAGGGAGTGTATAATCTACTTTTTGTGTCCAGATGGTAATGTTTGCCGGTGTTTGGTTCTTGATGAAAAGCGGATGTTGCAGGTTGCTGCCGTCGGGTTTAAAAAAGTAAGTGTCGTAATTCGCGTCAGAGTTGTTGCGATATTTAGAGTAATCAAGGTCAACGCTTATCTCCTGGCCGGAGGTATCTAACTTTAGCTTATCATTAATATTGGCAGAGATGCTCCGGTAGGTTTGCTTTATGTTTGATAAAGTGTTTTGATAAGAATCGTTTGCCTGTGGGGTTAACCCAATATAGGTAAGGCTTTTATTATCGTTATCCTCGTTAGTGTAGCCGCCATTAACCAAAAAGCCAAGTGTGTTTTTACTTGATGTGCCATAATCAGCCCCAAAACGGTAGTTATTGTAATGTACCGTATTTAGCATGCGGGTTTGTTGCTTAAAATAAGTGCTTTTATTAGCACTGTCTATAGACCGGTCAATATTGATCTCATTTTGGCGGGTTATATCACCGCGAGAAAATGTAGCAAACAGGTTAAGGTCGCCTTGTTTATGGTTAATGTTAAAACTGGTATTATCCCTAAAGTTTTTACCGTACGATGCGCTTGCGGTTACGCTGCCGTTAGTGCCGGTTAGTTTGTTCTTTTTTAATTTGATGTTGATTATTCCTGAATTGCCCGATGCATCATATTTGGCCGACGGGTTGGTAATTACTTCTATTGATTGTATGGTGGAGCCATCTGTAGAACGCAGGTAATTGGACAACTGCGCTGCCGACATGTAGGTTAGCTTATCGTTTATCATTACAGTAACGCCTTGTTTCCCTTTAAGGCTGATGTTATCATCTTTATCAATAGTAACCCCGGGGGCGCGTTCCAGTATTTCTAAGGCGTTATTACCTGCTGCAAGCACACTGTTCTCCACATTCATTACGGTACGGTCAAGCTTGCGTTCAATAAGTGGTTTTGCAGCGGTAATGGTAACCCCCTGCAGGTTACGGCTGTTTTGCTGCATTTTTATAACCGGGGCGTTGACCAGCTCGTTATCCACTTCAAGCACAGGGGTAAAGGTTGGCTGATAACCTACCGTTGTAGCTTTAATAATATAACGGCCCGCAATAATATTATTAAACAGGTATTTGCCGGCATCATCGGTGAGGGTGCTTTTAACAACGGATGAATCTTTGCCCCTTAACAGGCTTACGGTGGCATAATCCATTGGCTTAGCCTGTTCGTTTTGCAGTTGGCCTGTTATGCCTGCGGTTGGCTTAGGCCCCTGTGCACTTACAGCAACGGGGGCAATTAGCAGTAGTACTATATATAGCAGTTTAGTGATGTGCGTTTTCATGATGTAAAAAATTTAGGCAATAAGATTCCGGCAAGGGTTTATCCCTTGTTTTTTTGAGTTGGCAATAATTTGTTTAGTGATGGCGGTTAATCGCCGGGGTTATATGATATATAGTGTAGATGTTTTCATAGATACGGGTTTATGTGGTATGCCGGCGCGGGCAGGCATGTAATTGTTATTTTATAGTAAGATGTTAAAATGGTGCTTTAGGTTACAGATTATTTTCAATTTGTAAGCTCGGGAAGGTACATCTCTGCAATAGCCTGATAGATAA
Source organism: Bacteroidota bacterium (assembly GCA_040390445.1). GTDB lineage: Bacteria > Bacteroidota > Bacteroidia > Sphingobacteriales > Sphingobacteriaceae > Mucilaginibacter. The sequence continues at coordinate 244,137 of JAZJYI010000011.1, read as the reverse complement.
AGCAATGCGGGCCGTGGTTTTTTAAGGGGGGCGGGGTGTTTATACCGGTAGCGGCTTTTACTGCCGGTTTTTTTGTATTTGAGGAATTGCAAAATGATAATATAAGCCCGCTGAATAGCAGCAGGCTTATATATTTCATAATGGGTTTCATTATTCTCCGTTGTTTGCCCTTGCAACGCTATCTGCAATTGCTTTTTGCCGGGCTGTTTGCGGTATTACCAGGGTATCAACCTTGCATTGCAGGCCATTATCTGTCATGATAAACTTCGCAGATGATGCTCCCTCTCTTTTATTTATGTCGTTACAATCGCGTACGTTTATATTCCGCACAAAGCGATCTACCTGGTCATCGATCACCACTTTTGAGTTCAACGGAACCCTTAGTGTTAAGTGTATCCTTTGGTCACGCCATGGCCTGTCTATCTGTTTTTCTAAGCGGCGGTTAAACTTCAGTATATTACCTTCCTGTTTAAACTGGTAGTTGGTACCGCGTGCATTATATAATGCTTCCTGATCGTCGCTGCCACGGGCGCTGAATGATTCTATTAATACCGGCTGGGCAACATCACTTTTCTCAACATATATCTCAATATTCTTATCCGGCATGTCTGAGTTATTATCCTCATCGTCATCCAGGATAACGCGGCCCCTGAAATCTTCTTTAATTTTAAGGCGTATGCTATCCTCTTTTGTAAGGAATTTAATATCATTTAACTTTAAGTAATAAGTGCTATCGGCAGATGGCTTGATATTTATGGTTTGGCTAAAGCCGGCATACTCTCTAAAACCGGTAGATATTTTAGCACTATAATATATAACAACGCTTAAGGCAATTATCCAGGTCATTAATAGGGCAGAGCCTGCAGTACGATTAATAACATTCCCCCTGAACACATAATGGATAAGCGATAGAATAATTGCAAGCAACGGAATGATGGTCATTAATAACAGGCATACTAAAACTATATTGTTAACGTGCTGGTCGGCAATGTTGAAAGGGAAGATCCTGTAGATGTTCATATGGCGGTTACCGTAAGCAAAAGCTGATACTGCTGCTACTATAATGGCGATTATTCCGGCAAAGGCGCTTGCAATAAGTGTAATAGCTATTAATTTGCCAATAACTTTACCAGCACCGCCTAAGAAGTTGCCAAAGTGACTAAAAATATCACCGGCAAAATCGCGGGTTTTGTATACAAGGGGGCGGGCTTCGTTATGGAAATCATGAAGACTACCTTTTACGGTATTCAGCTCCTCTTCAAAATTGTTTTTAAAGCCTTGCAGATCCAGCTTCTGGCCTTTCATCGCCATGCGATCAGCACGGGTAACGGCTTTAGGTACAACTATCCATAGTATTGCATATAGTATAAAGCCCGAACCAAAAAAAGCTAATGCTAGGGCAAATAGTAAACGTATCCATACCGGGTTAAAGTCGAAGTAGTTTGCAATGCCTGAGCATACCCCTGCAACCAGGTGGTCATCCGGGTCGCGGAAAAGGCGGCGCGGCTCTGTACCAAAAGTAAATGCCTGTTGAGCATGTGGTTTTGAGCCTTCTTCAACGGTTTCAAAATCTTCAACCGAGCCCATTTGCTCAACAACTGTTTTAACATCCTGTAAAACAACAACCTGTTTGCCCTCTTTAAGCAGTGTCTCGTTAAACATCTCCGCTATACGGTTCTCGATATCTGTTGTGATCTCCAGGCTATCGGCCGAATTAAGGAAATGGCGCTGCACATCGGTCATGTAGCTTTTAAGTATCTCGTAAGCATCCTCTTCTATATGAAAAACGATGCCGTTTATGTTTATGATGATAGTTTTATTCATGATGGGTGATAGTTAGTAGTTGTGTTAATTGTTTCTGCCGCCAATTGCGGTTTGTACTGCAAATGATAGTTCCTGCCAGGTGCCATCCAGCTGCTCAAGCACTTTACGGCCATCTTCGCTCAGTACATAATACTTTCGCGGGGGGCCGGAGGTTGACTCCACCCAATTGTATGAAAGCAGGCCATTGTTTTTTAACCGGGTTAATAAAGGGTATAGTGTACCCTCAACTACAAGCAGGCGGGCCTTTTTTAGCTCAGCTATAATATCTGAAGCATATATCTCGCCCTTTGCTATTATGGAAAGTATGCAGTACTCCAGTATGCCTTTCCTCATTTGGGTTTGTGTGTTTTCAACAATCATAATACAAAGATATATGTTTTGGAATGTATTATGCAATACATAGTACTATATTTTTTATTTTATTTTATTTTTTTGAATTTATTTTATGAAAAAGCATCTTTTTTTACATTTTAATTTGATTTATTGATAACGTAACATTACTTTTATGACTAATTAACTATTAACTGATCTTATTATTAACAAACATGAAAAAACTTCTACTAGTAAGTTTGTGTTTCCTGATGTTATGCATAACACAGGTATATGCACAAAATCGTACGATTACTGGTACAGTTACTTCAAAAGATGATGGCTTGCCATTACCAGGAGTAAGTGTTACAGTATCGGGGACAACAAATGGTACCCAAACCAATGCTTCGGGAAAATACTCCCTGAGCGTGCCGGCATCGGCTAAATCATTAACCTTTTCTTTTATTGGTTTTCAAGCACACACAAGTTCTATCGGGTCTTCGGGTTCGGTAAATGTTGCGTTGATTGCAGGTACCAATGAATTAAACGAGGTTGTTGTATCAGCATTTGGTGTTAAAAGAGAGGCCCGCTCTCTTGGTGCAAGCGTTGGTAAAATTACTAACGATCAAATCTCACAGGTTTCTGAGCCGGATGTATTAAAAGCAATGCAGGGTAAAGTAGCCGGTGTTGATATACGTTCATCACAAGGTACCCCAGGCGCTTCAACGCGTATACAAATACGTGGTAATACATCATTTTCCGGCGACTCTCAACCTCTTATCGTGGTTGATGGTGTTCCCTTCAGTAATGATAACGTAGTTACATCAAGCCAGGTAACTGGCGGTGGTGCTTACGGAAACGGTATCGGTAACATTGACCCTAATGACATTGCTGATATGCAAATATTAAAGGGTTCTGGTGCTGCCGCGCTTTACGGTTCGCGTGCGTCAAATGGTGTAATTATCATCACTACAAAATCCGGAAGTGCATCAAGAAGCAAAAAAGGTTTGGAAGTTGTTTTGAAAAGCTCTGCATCAATAGAGCAAATTTCAAAATTGCCCGAATTGCAGAATAATTTTGGTACAGGTTCATACGGTAACTACTCTGCATCAAACGGCTCATGGGGCCCTAAATTTGGTGGCGATTTAAAAGTTATACCAGCCTGGACTCAATATCTGAATGCTTATCCGGAATTATTCCCTGACGGAACTGTTCCTTATGAGGCACATCCTGACAACGTAAAAAGCTTATTTAAAAACGGTAGCGTTTTTGAAAACTCTGTAAGTATTAATGGTGGCGATGAGAAAAGTGCAGTTGTATTAACAGCATCTCAGTTAAACCAGAATGGTTATATGACTAACCAAAACTTTAAACGTTCAAACATCTCTTTAGGTGGTAGCACCAAATTGGCGAATGGTTTAAATGTACGTGGTAACTTAAGTTATGCAAGCTCTACACAATTGGGTGGAAATTTTGGTGAAACTCAAAGTGGTGCCCCGTCATTATTTTCTCGTTCGTTGTTCCTAGGTCGTAACTGGGATTTAAGCCTGCCATACCAGGATAAAAATGGAAACAGCATTATTTACGCTGGCGCGGGCCAATTTGATAACCCTTTATGGTCAGCCAGGTATAATACCAATACCAGCGGTAACGAGCGCTTTATTGCTAACATGAAAGCTGATTACGATCTTACCAAATGGGCCAACTTATCATATGCATTAGGTGTCAATACTTATAGTGTTAATCGCCGCGAGGTTATTGAAATAAGCTCAAGGGCAGCACAGGGATTAGGTAGCTTAAAATTAGATAACTACCGCAAACAGGAAATCGAATCTACATTACTGTTAAACCTGAACCCTAAATTAAAAGGTGATTTTAGCCTGACTGGTTTAGTGGGTGGTAACTTTAACCAGCGTACTACCACAGATTTGATTAATCTTGGGAACCAATTTATAGAACGTGGCTACTATACTTTAACCAATACAGTGCAAAAGTTAGTACTTAATGACAGCTATGCAAGAAGAAGGCTTTTCGGTTTATTTGCTGAAGCAACGGTTGGTTACAAAAACTACGCGTTTATTACCGCTACGGGTCGTAACGACTGGTCATCAACATTACCTGTTGATAACAGGAGCTATTTCTATCCTGCAATTCAGGGTACGTTTGTATTTACAGATGCCTTTGGTATTAAAAGCAACGTGTTAGATTACGGTAAATTAAGGGCCAGCTGGTCTAAAGTAGGTAGGGATACTGATCCTTATAATTTGTTAGCTACTTTTGTACCTAACTCAAACTATTTGGGACTGCCGTCTTTAGGTATCAATTCAACCGCATTCGATCCGAATTTGAAACCGGAGTTTACTAAAGAAGTAGAGTTGGGTACTGAGTTAAGTTTCTTCCAACAAAGGATCAACCTTGATTTCACTTACTATAACAAAAATTCTTCAAACCTTATTGTTCCGGTTACCACTCCAAACAGTACCGGCTATTCAAGCTACGTTACCAATATTGGTGGTATCAACAATAAAGGTGTTGAGGTTATGTTAACAGTTAAACCTGTTATGACACAATCTCTTACCTGGGCAATTACAGGTGCACTTACCAAAAATACAAATACAGTTACCAGTTTAACTACAGGGTTAACCAGATTCCCCCTTGGCTATTACAGCTATGCTGAAGCAGGCATGCCGTATGGTTATTTCAGAGGTACTGTTGCAGCGCGTGATGATAAAGGAAATTACCTGATAGACCCCAAAACAGGTTTGTTAATAACAGCTACAAACCCAACTAACATTGGTAACCCTAACCCTAAATATAAATTAGGCGTTACTAATACAGTTACCTACAAGGGCTTTACTTTCTCAGCTTTACTTGATTATACCAAAGGTGGAACTATTTACACAACAACCGTTGTGAATGAGCTTGGCCGTGGTACAGCTAAAATTACCGACGACAGGGAAACTACCTGGGTAATACCGGGTGTTTATGGCGATCCAAATACTCAACAACCAATATTGGTAAACGGTAATAAGGTGCCAAACACAATCCGTGTTCCTACAAACGATTTATACTTTGGTAGTAGTTTTGCAACAAACGGAGCTAACGAATTCTCTATGTATGATGGTACTGTTTACAGGTTAAGAGAGGTAAGCATTGGCTACAATTTGCCTAAAAGCCTGATCAAGAGGTCTCCATTTGGTTCTGTGCGTGTTAGCTTAACAGGCCGTAACCTTTGGTGGGTTGCTCCTAACTTGCCAAAAGGCACCAATTTTGACCCTGAAACCGGCAGCTTTAACGACGGTAACAACCAGGGTATAGAACTTTCTACGGCGCCTAACACTAAGCGCTACGGATTTAACCTAACTGTAACGTTCTAATAAAAAAAATAGATATGATACGCAAATTAAAATATATAATCCCGGCTATTTTACTGATCACAACATCTTGTAAAAAAGCACTGGATATTAATACAGACCCATATTCTCCAACTTCAGTGTCTGAAGCGCACTTACTTACAGGGGTACAAAGAAATGTGGCAGGTAACCTAGACCAAAGTGGCCTTGGATATACTTTTGAGGTTTACATGCACCGTGTAACCGTACGTGAAGCCCCTAATGCCTACGGCATGACAGGCAGCGACATTGGTTGGGGTGGTTTTTATGTTGGCACACTAACTAACGTCGATTTTCTTATCAACGAAGCCACCAAAAATGGTAACCTGAAATATGCAGGGATCGGGGAAGTCCTTAAAGCCTATACCTATAGCACATTGGTAGATGTTTGGGGTGATGTTCCTTACAGCGAGGTTAATAAATTGGTATCTGATAAGATAACTAACCCTAAGTTTGATCAGGGTAAGGATATCTATCCACAGCTAATTGCGTTACTTGATAAAGGTATTGCCGATATGGGTAATACCTCAGCAACTAACGTTAAGGTACCTGGAAGTGATGATTTGATGTATGGTGGTAACATGACCAGGTGGATTAAAGCCGCTAACACCATAAAGCTTAAATTGTTATTGCAGCAATATAAGGTTAATCAGGCAGCTGTTACTCCTGCTATCAATGCTATACTTGCTGATAACAACAATGTAATTAACGCTACTGCTGAGAGCTTTTTACTGCCACACGGCCCTAACGGCGCTACTGATGACCGTAATGCTGGTTTTGGTGAGTATTACGCGTCTCAAAGAACCAGGAACATAAGCCCATGGTTTTATGAGATCTTAAAAGGATACAACCCTAATATCTATTCAGGTATTACCGATCCGCGTATCCCTTACTATATTTTTCAGCAGATTCAAACTGCTGGGTTTACCGGAACAAACCCAAGTGAGTACAGGGATGGAAAATTCCTATCTATATACTTCGGTTCAAACGGGCCTAATGCTGGTCAATCTCAACAGGCCTTTATGTCGATACAGGGTATATATTCTGTAGGTGGCAGATATGATGATGGAAAAGGCGCATCAACATCAACCGGAGTAACCGCAGCAAGTGGAACTGGTGCAGCACCAGATCGTTTAATTACTTATGCTGATGTATTATTTATGAAGGCGGAGTTAATGAAAGCTGGAATTGTTACTGGCGATGCCAGAGCAACCTTACAGGCAGCAATAACCGAATCATTAAAGCAGGTTGATTATGTAGTTACAACTTATGTTAAGCCAACCGCACAAACAGTTCCTACACTGGCTGGTAGCACTGCGGCTACTAATTATATAGCGGCTGTAATGGCACAGTATGATGCTAAACCAGGTCAACAACTTGAGCAGATCATGACCCAGAAATGGATACAAAGTTTTGGCTCATCAGTTGACGCTTATACTGACTACAGAAGGACAGGTTTCCCTGTGTTATTTGATCCTAATAATACAACCCAGGCTCCAGGTGGTAAAGTACAGCCACCTATTAATGGTAACCCAAGCCTGCCTGCACAGCCAGCTGTAGCTGTATCGGCATCAAGAAACTTCCCGCTTACATTGCCTTGGCCACAAGCTGAATTAGATGGTAATTCAAAAGCGCCGGCACAAAAGGTAGATCCGTCAACATACAAACCTTTTTGGTTACCATAATTTATTGATATATATTTAAATATAAACGATATGAAAAAAATACTAATATATTCACTTGCTGCAATGCTATTCATGATATCGTGCCGCAAAAGTGATAACCCCAAATTAGATGGGGTACTAAGGGTGCCGTTGCCTCAGCTTAGTGTTGATCCAACAGGTAATGCTGCTATATCAGCACAAGAGCCAACGGAGTTTGTTGGAAAATTTGTTGTTGGTTTGTATTACCCAGACGATGTAAAACCAACTAAATTGGACATCGTGATCATTAAAAACAACGATAAAACAAAAATAAAATCACTTCAAAAGGATGTTACTGTTTATCCAAGTACACTGACCATTACAGCTGCCCAAATAAAACAATTATTTGGCGCAGATTCTGAGTTAGGTGATTCATACACCATTGGTGCTGATATTACCACTAAGGATGGTAAGGTTTATCCGGCATTTTCTACTATAGCCAATCAATATAATCCTAATATGCCGAGTCTTGCTGGTTCTTCACCTACAATTACATTCAGTTGTATATGTGTGTTTACCATGACAGATTATGGAGCAATTGGTTCAACTGCCCCTTTTACTGTAGTAAATGATGAGTGGGATGGAGATGATGGATTGGGAATTGGTGCACCAGCAACATTGCCGGTTACAATAGTAGATGCTACTCACTTCTCAATTAAATGGGGTCCAGCTAACGATCTTCATGATATTGTACTTCAGGTAAATCCACTTAATAACTCAGTAACAGTTGCTAAGCAGACCCTTGGTGACTATGGCGCTGCAGTATATGGTGGCAATTACGGGCCTTCTTCTATTACCAGCGTTAACAATGATCCTGCTAATAATGTAGCACCTTGTGATCTTACGTTAAGTATCCAATTTGAGATTACAGTTGCTGCCGGTTCATTTGGCAAGTATAACTTAACTTTGAAAAAATAATACTTGTATTATTAAATATTTCCGAGGGGAGGGGACCAAAAGTCTCCTCCCCTTTTTTGTAAAAACTAAAGAAAGTGTATAGCTGTTTCTTGTTGTTTAACCCATAAATTAACAGGTTGGCCTAAAACCAAGCTACAATTATCAGCTACATGCCCCGCCGGGAAATCAAAACAAACAGGATAATCATAGTCTGCAACAACATCCATCACAATTTGAGGCAGGGTTTGGCCAAAGGGAATATCATTGTCTTTTAAATCGGTAAAACCACCTACAATAAGGCCCGCCAGGTTTTTAAGTTTACCGGCCCTTTTTAATGCCCTTAGCATCCGGTCTATAGCATAGAGGTATTCGCCAACATCTTCAATAAATAAGATCTTTCCGGAGTAATCAATATCGCTTACCGAGCCATTAGTGGCAAGCAAAAGCGAAAGGTTACCACCTATCAGTGTTCCTCTGCAATCGCCCGTACGGTTAAGCGGATTGGGCGCTAATTTATAAGCGAGCTCTTCGCCAAACAAAGCCATTCGTAATGTTTCAAGTGAGTACTGCGAAGCATCGGGAATGTTCAGGGGCATTTGGCCATGTATGCATGGCAGGTTATAATTGGCAATGATGTGCGAATGCAGCAGGGTGATATCACTAAACCCAATTAGCCACTTGGGTTTTGTTTGCATGTGGCTAAAATCAACCAGGTCTATCATACGGATGGTTCCATAGCCACCGCGCGCGCAAAATATAGCTTTTATGCTGTCATCATTAATAAAACGTTGCAGGTCTGCCGCCCTGAAAGCGTCATCGCCCGCAAACTGGTGGTAAGATGCATTTACGGTATCGCCCAAAACAACCTCAAGCCCCCAATTGGTTAACAGCTTAACAGCATCCGTCATGGGGATAGGGAGCTTTTTTGCCGGGCAGGTAATGGCTACCTTATCGCCCTTTTTTAAGTAAGGGATTATTGTGTAAGAGGGTGTGTTAGTCGGCATAAGTCCGAAAGATTAAGTTATATGCTTTTGCGCTGATAACTTTCCGTCTTCCGGCCATACGGGCTTTCCGTCTTACCGACTAAAAAGTTATCTTTGCAAATTAATAAACATCCCTGTTTAATGTCGCAACTTAATAAATATAAAAGATACACTATAACATCGGCGCTGCCCTATGCAAACGGGCCGCTGCACATTGGCCACCTGGCGGGCGCATACCTGCCGGCAGATATTTTTGTACGCTACCTGCGGCTAATGAAAAAGGATGTAGTGTACATTTGCGGCTCAGACGAGCATGGCGCAGCCATCACCATAAAGGCCAAAAAAGAAGGCACTACGCCACAGGCCATCATTGATAAGTATCATAACCAGATAAAAGATAGTTTTGAGGAATTTGGGATTGCGTTTGATATTTACCATCGTACGTCGTCGTCTATACATCACGATCTGTCGCAGGAGTTTTTCCTGAATCTGTACGAAAAGGGCGAGTTTATTGAAAAGTACTCTGAGCAATATTATGATGAAGATTTCGACCAGTTTTTGGCCGATAGATATATTACCGGTACCTGCCCGGTTTGCAGTTATGATAAAGCCTACGGCGACCAATGCGAAAACTGCGGCACATCTTTAAACCCGACTGATTTAATTGAACCGATATCGACGCTAAGCAATAAAAAACCAGTTTTAAAACCAACCAAACACTGGTATTTACCTTTAGATAAATACCAGCCCTGGTTAGAGAAATGGATTGATGAAAAAGAGGGTGAATGGAAAGTAAATGTATTTGGGCAGTGCCGCTCATGGCTAAAATCGGGCTTGCAGCCCCGTTCTATGACCCGCGACCTTGATTGGGGCATTGACGTGCCATTAGAAGAAGCAAAAGGCAAAAAGCTATATGTGTGGATGGATGCGCCGATTGGTTATATATCTGCCACCAAACAATGGGCAATAGATAACGGTAAGGATTGGCAGCAGTATTGGAAAAAACAAGCCAATACAGAAGATGATGCCTGCCTGATGCATTTTATTGGTAAAGACAACATCGTGTTCCATTGCATCATATTTCCGGCGATACTGAAAGCGCATGGCGATTATATATTGCCACAAAACGTACCCGCCAACGAGTTTTTAAACCTTGAGGGCGATAAGCTGTCAACATCGCGTAACCACGCGGTTTGGCTGCACGAATACCTGGAAGAATTCCCCGGTAAGCAGGACGAATTGCGTTATGTGCTTACATCAATACTCCCGGAAACCAGCGACAGCGAATTTACCTGGAAAGACTACCAGGCGCGTGTGAATAACGAATTAGTGGCCATTTTAGGCAACTACGTTAACCGTGTAATGATACTTATGCACAAATACTACGAGGGCAAAGTTGAAAATGATAACGCAATCATTAAACTAACGGATGCTAAAGTAGATGCAGAACTGGGCGGTTATTATGATGATCTGGGCAAAAACCTGGAGAGTTACCGTTTCCGCGCCGCCCTGCAAAACGTAATGGATATGGCCCGCCTGGGCAACCGTTACCTTACCGAGCAGGAGCCATGGAAAACAATAAAAACTGACCCTGAAGCGGCTAAAACAGCCTTACATAACAGTTTGATACTAATAGGCCACCTGGCAACTTGCATGCAGCCGTTTTTGCCTGCAACGGCAACCAAAATATTTGGCATGCTTAATTTAGATGCGGTTACTTTTGACCAGCAACTTGAATTTGCAAATGGGCATCAGTTAAACCCGGCAGCCCTATTATTTGAGAAGGTTGAGGATGAGGCTATCGAAAAACAGATCCAAAAACTGGCAGATAAAAAAGCGGCATCAACCATAGTAACACAGCCTGTTGTTGCGCCTGCAAAAGCCAATATCACCTTTGATGATTTTGTTGGGATGGATATCCGTACCGGTACCATCTTAACCGCCGAAAAAGTTGCCAAAACAAAAAAATTGTTAAAGCTAACTATTGATACAGGCATTGACCAGCGCATTGTAGTATCAGGCATCGCAGAGCATTACCAACCTGAGGCTATCATAGGTAAACAGGTAAGTATACTGGTTAACCTTGAGCCACGGGAGATTAAAGGCATCATGTCGCAAGGGATGATATTGATGGCAGAGAATGCCGAAGGCAAGTTGACCTTTGTAGCCCCAGCTGATGAAATGCCGAATGGGTCTGTGATTAGGTAGTGTGTATATGTGAAAATATGCAGATGTGCAGGCTGATTTTTCAGAGATAATTTGCACCTTTGCATTTCCTAAAATAAATGGTCCCGTAGTTCAACGGATAGAATAGGAGTTTCCTAAACTCTAGATATGAGTTCGATTCTCGTCGGGACCACATACGTATAATTCAAAAACAATCAAAGGCCTGTAAATCAAATATTTACGGGCCTTCTGATTTTGGTTAAATGATCAATTTATGCATCTTTTTTCACTGTTCTGGTGAGTTTTAGAGCATATTTTTGACATTTATCGATTAACTCACCAAAAGTGTTATAATTAACTGATTATCAAGGTGTTCAAATTTTGAACACCTTGATTTTTGCCACTTGTAAATGTAGGTTTATAACGATTTTCTAACAAAAAATGATGAGTTAATGAAGACTAAAAATTTTAACCTGCTTTTTTATCTTAAAAAGGTAAAAGGCTATGAATCAGGTGATTTACCTATTTATTTACGTGTTTCTGTGGACGGGAAAAGGAGTGAAGCAACTATCGGGCGAGGAATCGAACCTGAAAAATGGGACGAAAAGCGTGGAAAAGCCCGTGGAAATACGGAGGATGCAAGAAGTTTGAATGCCCATTTGGACAGCATTTTGGCGAAACTAAAACGTATCCATACCCGTCTCCTGGACAATGAAGAAGAGATTACTGCTGATACCTTGCGGAACGAACTTGATGGCAAAGGAAAGAAGTCTAAAATGTTGTTGGAGATTTTCAGCGATCACAATAAGCAGATGGAATCGCTAATCGGTAAGGGCTTTGGGGCCAATACACTCAAAACTTTTAAAAGCTCGCTAAAACATTTGCGGGAGTTTGTTGAATGGAAATTTAAGCGGCCGGATTATGAATTGCGAAAAGCCGATTATAATTTTATAAAAGACTACGACTTTTATTTGCGGACGGAAAAGAATTGTATACCTATTTCAGCTGACAAGTATGTCAAGCACTTAAAAAAAATCATCTTGATTTGCCTTGCCAACAGATGGATCGTCGCCAATCCTTTTTTGCATTATAAGTCGACCGCAAAGCCTTCTCCAAGAACTTTTTTAACAAAACATGAGTTGGATGTTATCCGAAATAAAGTACTGCCTGTCGAACGGCTGAATGTCGTGCGGGATATTTTTATTTTTAGCTGCTACACGGGGCTGGCCTATATCGACGTGCAGAAATTGACCCCAGGAGAAATAGCCATGGGTGAAGGCGATCGGTTATGGGTGTTTACGAAAAGGCATAAGACAGATACTCCCTCACATATTCCCTTATTAAAGGAAGCGCTAGAAATCATAGAATATTACAAGGACCATCCTGTTTGCGCACGCAGGTCATTGCTCTTACCTGTGTTGACCAACCAGCGGATGAATAGCTATCTAAAAGAAATAGGCGACTTATGTGGTATGACTAAAACATTAACCTTTCACATGGCCCGGCACACTTTCGCCACCACAGTTACTTTATCAAATGGGGTTCCGATGGAGACTGTGTCAAAAATGCTCGGACACAATAGTATTAAGACAACGCAACATTACGCTAAGGTTTTAGATAGTAAAACGAGTGAAGATATGCAAAGGCTTGAAGAGCGGCTATATAACAAGGCTTTACCGGCCAGTAACATTGTGCCAAAGGAACAGGAACAAATTGAAATGGGCCGCGTAGTCAGTATGTTTCGTTAAAGCATACGAACAAAGAATATGGGTTAAGTGGAAATATTAGTTCATCAACAATAGAGGACTTAAGAGATAGCTGGCTTGTAATTAATCTCGAACAAGTGAATTGACAATAGGACCCCCAGCTCATCCATCGGGATTGATTTTTTATATTATCGTTTTTGGACGGGACTCAAACCGAGTTTCGTACACTCCTTATTTTCAATAGTTTATAATCTTCAAGTTGTGGTAATTCCCGAATTTTCCACGTTTGATTTGATACAGATTGATTCCTAATGACCTAAGTAAAAATAGTAAATTACATCGATTGCTGCAAAATATGTTGAGAGTAATATTCCTCAAATCTCATAAAAAAGGGTAATATGTTTACAGAGGATTTGCGATCAAAACAGGATTTACTTACTCCACCGATTGATAATGTTCAGTTATCCTTTGTTATCCTAATAAAGTAAGATTATTCGTTGTTTTTACCCGTCATTAAAGAGTTTGAATCATTATCCTCCTTTTTGCAGTCCATTTCTTAGGTGATCATGGTAATGTTCTTATAAATTATAGTAAGTAATCTTGTTTCCTGTTTAAAGGAAATCGCGTCACGCTTTAACCAATTATCTTCTTTTACTCACTATCTTAAAACGTTTGATAATACTTGTCAGACGAGTATACTATTTATCGGAAAAATTATGGTTTAGGTAAAGCCTACGTTATGTGGTTGCCGTAACCGGGTATACTGTCACTTAAATGTCGTTTTACGGCGATTTTTTGCAAAAAGTGGTCTTTTGCAAAACTCAGTGATATATATAAATATATGTATCGCATATCTCAAAAACATCAGGTGGATTTAACTTCCATCGAAGATGGATTGACTCTTGGAGAGTTTAAACGTCTTGATTATTATTTTTTATTCCTGCTGGAATTGATAGAGGCAGGTTCAAAACTCACCCTTTATCGTTTCCCTGAAAATGGATTACCGGTACCATATGGAACTATCCACAATATAGATGAATTCAGGGACTGGGCAACACCTATTATAAATAGGTATTAAACGAAAAACCGCAGCCTTGGGCTGCGGTTTCTTTATGAAATTCCCATTATTCCACCACCATCGCTGTTTGCACCACCGATCACCAACCGGAATTTCGGGCGGTAATATTTGGGCTCTGGCTCTTTCGTGGTTGGCTGAAGGTCTGAGTTTTCGTCAGTTCCGTTATATACAATGCTTTCCTGAACGAAACCAACGGTAGCCAGCGAGGTAACTTTACGCCAATTTGCTTCGCTACTGACCTGGTTTTCGTTATAATAAGTGATATCCTGGCGTATCGTAGCCGGTAAGATAGTTTTAGAGGCATGCTTGCGGCTTAAAAGCTGACAGATCAGTTCATGGAAAGGCTCTGCCATTGCAGGGTGAAAAGTAGTGTAGCTCGGTGTCGGTGGTCTTTTCCGTGTACCCTTGGCGGTAACCATCCATTCGATCAGCTCCTGTGCTTCCAGGTGCGTGATACCGTTGTCTTCTATGGTTTCGTGTTCACTTATGGTTGCGGGCAGCATAAAATCAGGCGGGCAATTATAAAAAAGATAATGAGCAATGCCGCCGTGCAGCTTTGCGTAATCCATTAACAGGTCTATTTGCCGTAAACCGCCAACTTCGTGGTGCAGGGCTGCATAATTACCGGTTTTGTAAGTGATCTTAGCCTGACAGGCTAACAATATATAACCGTGTTCCGTTTCTACCAGCACTTCCAAATCACTGCCGTTACGCCGCTCTTCTTTGGATTCATACAAACGTACCGGGACGGCATAATGCTCAAAGTAATTATAAAAATTGTACAGCAGGTTTTCAGTAATAGTCGTTTCGCTGATTTTTAAATTCATTGCCCTGGCGAAAGCGATTCGGCTCCAAACATCGCGGCTCAGTAACTGAAAGAAATGGCAGACGTTTACAGGTGGTTCAGGTAACATATAAGTATTATTTATTGATCCGTTTTTTCAAAAATGGCGCTGGGTTTTTCATAGGAAATCCCTGATCGCGCATGAGTTGCCAGATGGCATGCTTAACGATGAGCGAAATATCCTGATCGATAATAAAATAGTCAGCTAAACTATAAAGCTTACTGATAAGGGGATAAACAGGTCTGCCCGTCATAAACCGCATCAGTACATAATAAGTTAACGTTTCACGGTATTTAGGGCTTAATTGTTCCAATAGCCAGATATCCACGATTACCTGAAATGCAATGCCTACAGAACGCTCATCACTATGATAGCCACTAAGCACCGTTACCGTAGCTTCAAAAGGACCACTAATCTTATAGCGGCTCACATGGAGCGCTGTTATGATATCGTTTTTATCGACGGTTGTATGTTGATGCCCTAACAGGATCAATTTGAAGAGGTGGTCGCCATAAAATTGTTCGCTCAGTAAAGAGCGGATAGTTAGGGCCTTGAAAAATGGTTGCGTCCAAATGCTGTTGATGCGCATTTCTTCCAGCACGAACCGTCGGTTAGCAGCATCATCTGAAATATAAACACCACCTACCTCGACGCTGAGCAAGGCGGATTCAAATACATCAGCGCCCATGGTCTTTTTGAATTGCTTGGATTTTTTATCCTCATACTCAAGCAGTGATAAACAAGGGCGCGTTTGTGTAACCTGCTTGACCCAGTCTCGGAAATTTTGTAAACGCTTGATTTCATCCTGTTTATGTTCTGCGGTGATGATCATACGCAATTTTTGGCCGTTTTCCTCAAAAAAACTGATATGGTCGGAATTAGATTTAACCGTTTTATGTTGAATGTACTGTTCTATCAGGTCTGCGGTTACATTGCCAATGATAAATTTAGGCATTCCCTCGGGTAAGTTAAACCCTGATTTATAGATGGTCATCAGAGCTGTGATGTCTGGTACAAAAATTTGCTGCTCCGTAGCGGTTTGCAATGCCACATTATATTGGTTAGCATCACCGGCACTATAACGAATGCCGATGCCTTTAGCGATAAAATATTCGTATACCTCTATCGGGCTGGTTTTGTTGAAAATGGCGAATGCACCCAATGGTAGTTGATAAGCTTCATAGTTTTTTTCCTGCTCCACCATCAAATCTGTAAACTGACGCTGTTGTTGCAACTGCCCGTCAACGAAACGCTCGATATCGCTAAAATCCTTTATCTCGCCGGTAATATATTTGGAAGTGGCCGCGTAAATAGTGCTGTTTTCTTCAACGGCCTGTTGGAAAGTTGCCATGTATAGTGGCAGTATTTTATGGATTGTCCACTCACTAAGCGGATTGTTATTTAGGTTAACGGTTTTGCCTACCTCCAGGCCTTTAATCTTCTTATAAATGGGGTCATTGAGATTTATTTCGCCTTCCTGTTTTTTTAATTCTTTATCTGGAAGGTCAAGGACCGTATAAGTGAAACTGCGCGTACCCGATGCCAACGTGACCACGGTGTTTTTATCCACCTGTTCGGGCAATTCCGAATTCTTTCGGTCATCGGGTTCTAATAAACAATAGTCCACAAACAATTTATTACTTTCCATGCCCGGATGTGCCCTGCGATAATCGTAGACAAGTTTTAGGCTTTTTTGATGATAACCTTGACTGTTCAGTAATTCCAGATAGCCCTGCATCTCCTTAACAGAAAATTCATATTGACTAAAATCGGCTTCACAAAACATTTTTAATTCATCAAAATGACCATTCCGGCGTTGCAACCCTGCCAGGTTAAGGCGGGAAGCAATATCTGTTGGGAATTTTTCAACGTAGGTTTTCAATACAATTTCGGCCTGTGCGTAATCGTGATATTGATAATAAATATCAATTTCCCGGCGGGTATAATCTACGCCCGACCCAAAACGCTCCCGCAAGTCGATACAAACGCCCAGTGCTTTGGCCTTGCGTCCAGATGCAGTATAGGCATGGATCAGCTCGTTCGTCAAATAATGATCTTTCGTTATATCTGCTATCGACTCCAAAAGTTCAGCAGTTTCTTTAAACCGCTTGATTGAACGGAAATAGTGTGCGGCAAGATAGCGGTCTTTTAAGGTTTGTTCGGGTAAATGCTCTTTTATTACCCGCAACATTTCTTGCTCTGTTTTTTTTGCGCCTGTGTTATCTTCCAGTTTACGCTGGATCTTAGCTTTGTCGGCCAAAACATTTAACCCATTTGGATGCAGGGCTTCAGCCTTTTCGACAAATTCAAGTGCTTCGTTATATTGTTCGTTTACGGTATATAAAAAGCCGAGCGTCGAAAAAACGCGAAGTTCATCCTCAGCCAGGCGGTCGGTGCGCTCCAGCTGTTTGAGGCCGATACGCCGTGCATCGTCCATACGGCCGATCTTGCCCAAAGCCAGCAACCAGGAGGTGTGATATTCGAAAAGGTTTTCGTGATCTTCACCGAGGGCATCAAATTGTTCAGCGGCTTCCTCGTAGCGTTCCAGAAACATGAGATTGATTCCCGCCTGCTTCCTGCCGAAATAAGCATCTGTATCCTCCTCAATGAGCTCACAGGCAACTGTTAACGCGGCTTCATTATCCCCTAAAACTGTTAGTACTAAGTTCAACCTTTCAAGGATCTGTAGCGAATATTTTTTGGCCTCCGTGACCTTGATCTTGCTCCACTGTGTTTCTAATAATTGCCGGGATAATGCAAGGTGCTCTTTGTTCTCGTCACTCATCAATTCGGTAACATTGAAATCAATGCGCTCCCCGATCAGCGCTACTGAAATAATATTGCAATAAATATCCTGGAAGTTTTCGTTGTCGGGTTTGCTGTCATAAAGCCGTTTTGCATAGTACACGGCCACTCGCGGTGATTTTTTTACAGCGATGTTGATCAGGGCGACCAATGTTTCCGGATCATATTTTAGGTGTTCGGGTACTATATCCTCGATTTCCTCCATACTTGACGTAGGCACAGCCTGATAAAGTTCCACCGCGACAGCCAGGCCTGGGTGACTTTCTTTGATCTTAGCAATGACCTCTTCCGCTTTATCATATTGCTGCCGTATAAAATATAATCCGGCGAGATTGGAAAGGTTACCCGCGTTTTCAGGGTTAAATTCGCAAGCCTGCTCGTAATAAATAATCGCTGTATCATAATCATGCTTTTGCATGTAGGTATAGCCGATATTATTTAACAGTTTATACTTGATAGCCTTAGTTGCTTTTTCCCAAACGCGCTCCTTAAGTTCAAATAGATTACTCAGGGCGGTATCTGTTTGATTTTGTTCCAGGGCTTTCTTGATCAGATTTAGTTGCGCTTGGTGTTCCGCATCAATCGACTGTTCAAAATCGCTGCGTTGGACATAATTTTCATTGGAGAGTGCTTGTTGCTGGATCATTTGACCCATGAGCCCCTTCAACTCCTGAAAGTGTTCGCGGCCTTCTTCTTTAATTTCAGTCGCCGCCCGTATGGTTTCCATCGTAGATGGCTTCAGGTTCTCTTTCACTTGATCGCTATAGACTTTTACGAACGTGTCCAATAATCCGATCGGTACGGCATAAAGTTGCTTTAACGGGCCTTTCTTAATGGTAATATGCAAGTGATGTTCCAATAGCTGCGCTACTTCTCCCAAGTCATTAATAGGATAACCGGTATGAAACGCTTTTCTGACATCAGGTAATTGAAAGATTTCCGCCCAGGAATGCTCCTGATCCCGTAAAAAGATCGCTAAACTCTGTAAATATTCCAGGTCGAATTCGTCTTCATGGAGTTTGATATCGAGGTCAAGGCACAGCTCGTGAAAAAATAATTTTTTCTTAATGCTCTTGATAGCCATTTTAGAAGCTACTGGCCAGACTTTTTTTGCAAAGGGTAATAACGGAAAGTTCAACGCTCAATATTTTTTTGAAACGTAAATGTAAAAATATTAAAACTAATATTTTTAGTACTTATGCACATTTAACGCACGCTTGTCAAGATAAAATAGTTATTATTGATTTCTTTTTTTGCAAACGGTGCTGCAAGTATTTAACTTGTAATGTAAAAGTGATCATAGATAATTTAAAATTGAACTTTTGATGACCTGTTGGACGTCAAAATTGGCACCATTCAAAACACGTATTTTTGGACAGGCATCAGGATTTTGCTGGTGTAACTCAAGTCCGCATAAAGTAGCCCTTTCGCCCTCTATTTAAATGGATGATTTTTAGCGATGTCAACAGGGCCGTTATCCTTTAGATGATAGCTTTTATAGAACATTATTACTTAGCTTTGATAAATACCTTATCCATAATATGAAACACTTCTTTTATAAAGGGAAAACTGACTTCTTAGAAGCAAAAGCTGAAGAAACAACAATTGACGAAAAAATAGAATTGGTAAAAAAGGAATTTTCTAAAGTTTTAGAAAGTAGGAATTTATCATTTTTGATTGGTTCTGGATGTTCTTTAGGCCCTAATGGTATTCCTACGATGGTCAAGCTTGCAGAAGCTTTTTTCGAGCCTAGTGAATATACCCTTGAAGTAATGTCCGCAGCACTTAAAGAACTGACATTATCTGAAGAAAGTAAAAGTGTACTTGAAGCGTGGGTGATTAACCATGCAACAGAACCGTTCATCAAGAATTTAGAAACCTTTTTAGGAACCTTATACAGTTTGCGATTTTATCTCGAACAGATAAAAGCTGACGACGAACTGGAAGCCATTGATAAAGTTATCGATGAAACTAAGCATTTTATTTTATATCAATGCCTGAACAAGGATAATGAGGGAAAAGATGGCAGCATACGAGAGAACTATAAGAACTTTTATCGAAAATTATCATTAAGAGATAGTAATCTTCCAAAGCCCAACGTATTTACGACAAATTACGACTTATACTCTGAGAAGGCCATGGACGAGTTGGGTATAACTTATACAAATGGTTTTTCCGGTTTTATTGAACGCTATTTTAATCCTTCAATATTTAATTATGCCTTGGCCGAACAAATGGACATTAGTTCATTTAAATGGAATGTTATTGATAGCTTTATTTATCTCTTTAAAATTCACGGTTCGGTAAACTGGATAGAGGTTGAGGATAGTAACAAATTATTTAGGATAAAGGAGTTACAGGATTCAAGTTTTGAGTTCTTAAAAAGTCAGAAAAACTTGATGATTTATCCTTCTCCCATTAAGCAAAACGCCAGCCTGGGAACACCATATTCCGATTTATTTAGGGAATTTCAAAAACGCATTGCGAGAAATCAAAGCGTTTTGGTGACTATGGGATATAGTTTTGCCGATGAGCATATTAATAATCTGATTTATCAGGCGCTTACCATTCCGACATTTAGGTTAGTGATATTCTCGGATTTGGGACAGTATTCGGATGGAGCGTATGAGTTATTAAGACCAAATATTCAAAAGTTGAAAGACTTGAACGACCCGCGAATCTGGATTATAGGCAGCGACCCTGAATATCAGTCAGAAGCTGTCGCGAAAGCGGTAGAAGTTGTGGCAATGCCTGTTGACGAAGATCCTATGGAAGAAGAAATTTTGGGTGCTGGTGAAGAACAAAGCGAATTGATTTTTACAGAAATAAATCCTGAAAAAGGGCTGTTTTACTTTAGTACCATTGGCACCGATTTGTTACCCGACTGGTCTGAAAATAAAATTGAAGATCAAAATCAAAAAATTATTCAGTTTATAAATAGCCCCAAAAATATAGAGGAGGATAATCAATGATACGCGATGACAAACAGCGGGTAATTGGTAAGCTAATCAATATCAATTCGGAAAAATTTACTGTTGAGCTACTCAATCAATCAATTAATTTCACAATTAACGGGTATGACGACATTTATCAATATGCCCAGATCAACGGGTATGTAATTTTACCTTATCAAGATTACTACATTGTTGCAGAAATATTTGGTGTCCGGGAAAAAGATACGGATACTAAGTGGCGTGGTGAAAAAGAGCAAGTGCTAAGTAAATCTAATTCGGTTAAGTATTTTGATATAACGCCCATCGGTACTATTCAACGCAATAAATTTAAGTATGGAGTATCTGTATTTCCAACTTTGTATTCAGATGTTTTATACATTAAAAAAGAAGAGCTGGATATCGTTTTTGAAGTAAGCGAAGAACAAGAATCGATAATCCTTGAAAATGAAACGGGGACGCGGTTGAAAATGCTGGATGTGGGTACTTCTACCATATTTCCTGACTACAAAATAAAGATTGATATTAACAGTTTTTTTGGAGGACATTCAGCGATATTAGGTAATACCGGTAGTGGGAAATCTTGTACGATAGCCTCTATGATGCAAGGCTTATTGAAAAAAGAAGGATTTAGCGCAGTCGGCGCTTCTTTCGTCTTTTTTGATGTAAATGGTGAATATCACAGAGCCTTATGTAATGTTGAAAATAAAGATATCGAGCTTAAATATTTTTCGCTGGACAAAGAAAAGGACAATTCTTGTTTTAACTATGGGGCAGATCTTGCCATCTGCGATAATATTGCCTACGCTGAATTTAAACTGCCGCACTGGTTTTTAAATATAGAAGAATGGGCGTTGCTGCTACAGGCAAGTGAAAAAACACAATTACCTATTTTGCGATCAGCACTTGGTTTCTCGCAAACAATGTCAGAAGTATCGCGTAAACACATCTATGCCAGCAATATCATGTACGTTTTTGAAAACTGGGATTCGCCGGTTGCTAAAAGACAGAGGATCGGTTCGCTTATACGGAAAGGGGATTTCCAGGATATTAGTTTAGCCCAGTATGATGCAAGATTTGGGAATTTTGCTAACCAGCAAGCGGAAGATAACTTTAAAGCTGCCGTTGCAGCCCATATAAAAATTGATGAGTTTGTATTCCCGAAATATGAAAATAATCCATTCGATTTTAATTCCTTGGAAGATCATTTGGAAGATGCCATATTGTACGAAGAATATCATGGCAATAAACAAATCCGAGATTATTGCGCAAGCTTGATAACACGGTATAAAAGTCTAAAGGAAAGGGGTGAGTTTGCATTTTTAAAATCTGCTGCCACAAATATTAAGCGCGAAGATTTTGTAAATGATCTGTTAGGCATTGATAATACGAACATTAAAAAAACACAGTTATCTATCGTTGATCTGAATGCAGTAGAAGATGAAATTGTGGAAGTTATTTCTTGCGTTATATGCCGTCTAATGTTCGAGAAATTAAAGGCCAAGGAGCCGAGGAATACATTTCCTGTGAATGTGGTATTGGAAGAGGCCCATCGATATATTTCAAATGAATCGGGTAGCGTATTCGGAAATGCCAATAAAATATTTGAGCGCATAGCTAAGGAAGGTAGAAAATATGGAATCTTCTTATTAGCCTCTTCACAACGCCCTAGCGAATTATCACGGACTGTGCTATCGCAATGCAGTAATTTTATTATACATAGAATTCAAAACCCGGAAGATCTATCGCAAATAAGGCAAATGACACCTCATATTTCTGCGAGTATTTTAAGCAGGTTACCTTCTATTCCAAAGCAACACGCTTTAGTATTCGGTCACGCAGTTCAAATTCCAACATTATTTAAAGTTAATAACGCGAATCCTACACCACATAGCACTGATAACGACATCGCAACAAATTGGTTTAAGCCCAAGGTCAAAAACGGGAATGTGTATAGTAGTCCAGCAGCAAGTGTAAAACCTGTTGCAGTAAACTATGATATGCTCACTCAGTTAGCACAGAAATTTAAGAAAAGCTGATGGAAAGAATATTTCTTTATATTGATATATTGGGTTTTGAAACATTAGTTCGAACAAACAAAACTAAAGTTGATGAGATATTTAGAACGTTTGATGGACTGAAGGTATTCAAGCACCCCGCATTGCAAACGGTCGTTTTTTCTGATACAATTCTGGTATTCAATAAAGATGAGAGTTGGCCTGACCATTATTATTGCACGTACCTTACTGAGTATGCTCAACAGCTCTTTTATCGACTCTCCAGGATCAATGTTTTTTTCAAGGCTATTATTTTGAAAGGTGATTTCAATTATTCAAATTTAAAAAATATTGATGCTTACTACGGGTTAGCATTAATAAATGCTTATCACGACGAAAGTGAATTGGAAGGGTTTGGTTTATATGTTGAAAAAGCAATAAGCGATGAGGTTGTTACCTTCGACAAAGTAACGTTTAACGAAAAATATGATTACGTTTTTTTATGTCAATCTATACTTAATCTTTACGATCACACTTCTGGGGTATTACCTATAAAGGACTTAAATATATTTTCAGAAACTGACACCTATCATCGTATTGACGAAGACCTTCGATTTTTACGTGAAATCAGCTATATCAAAGAGCAACACCCCGTTCTTAGGGTTCGGGATAAATATCAAAAAGTCTATCAAGTTTACAAAAACAGACTAAAAGATTTTTTTAACAAGTTTGAAATCGAAGGATTTATGCCTTTCACCTTGAACGATCATTATGCAGGTAGCATAGATCCTTTTTTATTGTTGGCTGAAATAGAAATTACTAAATTAAAGGAGTGAATTATGTCAACTAGACCGCTAATCGCTTTTGTTGATTGAATAGTTCAATACCAGTTACATTTGCATAACGTTCATTCAACCTTTCTCGCAAGTTGAATAAACGTCTCTCAGATGAATCAACAATCTGAGAAAATAAACAAATTTGAACTTTACCAATTTCGACTTTGTTTTCGTTTTCAATAGCTTGTATTGGTTGAACTTTTTCACTGAAGGTTTCCCCCACAACAAATGCGTTAATATATGGTGAGCCGATAATAGTGCCGCAGTTCATAAAGTCTTCAACATAGCCGACCGCCTGGTTTCTTTCTTCACGACCCAATTTAAATCCTCCGCGTTTAAGTTCAATGATAAGGATTTTCTTAATGGAACTTAAACCGTTATCATGGTCGTAATCTGTAGTTCCGGTGATAGAAAATGTCGAATGACCCATCACTACAATGTCTGGTCGCTTCTTGTTGTTATTAAATAGTTTAAGGTTGATCTTCTTTCCGAAAACTTTTTCCACTGTTGTTTGGAGTTGAGAATTAGATGAGTACTCGGGTGAATCATACTCTGGGCCAAATATCCACCTGGCACTGGCAACCAATGGGTGTAGTACATGAAGTTCATCAACATTTGGATCATTAGCCAATTTACGAATTGCCTCTATTACCGAAATTCTATTGTCGATTTCATCCAAAACTGTCAATGCATCTTTAATGCTCCAATTTTCAAGAAGCTTGTTTAGGCCATCTATATCTTCTCCCGAGAGGTGCGATAGTTTAACCAGAAGTTCATGGCCGCTGCGGGTCTTTTCTAAATTTAACACTGTTTCAATTGCCAAAGAAATTGACTCTTCTTTTGCTGTAGGATTGGTAACTGATATATGTTTAAGCGCTTCATTAAACTCATATTTACCTAATGGGCTCAACTCGTTATACTCTTTTTTGTACTGAGTTTTCAGATATTTGGTAGTTTCTTCTATGTTTTCAGTGGCTATTTTTGAAAACAAATCATGTACTACTTCATTGATTGCAATATAAACTTTGTCTAACTCACCAGCTCTTTTGAAGCCCGTCCAATCTTCTTTTATAAAATCAGCTAAGTCAGTAGTTTCCACTACTACCGTGTAGCGTTTGGCTTCTCTTGATCTGCCATCTAATACCATCGTATTACCTAAGATCCAAGATGGTTCACCGACGAGTCTGCCGCCCTGCCAAATAGCTATGCCTTGATATAAAGTCGACTTCCGGGATTTTTTAGAGTCAATCAAATTTACCTTTAATTTTATGTCTCCTAGGTCAACCGGAACTGATTCGACTAAACCTTGATGTTCCTCTAATTGAATGGTCTGCCGGTTTATTGATACGATGAATTTAGGGTCATGTAAAAACCTGGCAGATAAAACTTCCAAAATCGTATTTATATTAGGAAGATTTTTAGCGACAACCACTTCTAATTTCGTACCTGTAGTTTTAGATTTCTTAAATAATTCGGATTTTATGATGAAAGGTTGTTCTTCACTTTTGGTCGTAAGTACGAACGTTGACTGAACGCCATTCTTGTTGGTAATTACTGTATATTCACTGTTAAAGCAAAGTAATCCATGCCGCCCAATACCGTTTCGCCCATAAGCATATCTTTTTAGTTTTACCCCGTTCGGAAACTCTACCATCTTTCCCTGATGCTTAAGTCTGTTATAACTAAGCTTCATCCATCGGTTATAAAATTCTTCTTTAGTTAATCCGGCTCCATTATCTTCGATAGTCAGCTTCAAACCTTTTTCTTCCGGAATAAAAATTTTAACTTCAGTAGCACCCGCGTCCCAAGCATTGGCTACCAATTCTGTTAAAGCTACATCAGGTTGATTAACTAAATTACCCAATGTTCTTACTAAGTAATCCTCTTCAAATAAGGAACCCTGGATAAAACCGACGTCTTTCATATGAAAATTAAATGGTTAAGTAAATATATGGAAGTTGATTTAATCATAGGCCATATATGTATTCAGTTGCATAGAGTAGAGATTTCAAAGCACTATTGTCTTGCAATTAAACAGACAAGCAAATTAGTTCGTTTTTCGACAAAAGATAACTATTTATTATCGCTAAACCAGCTAATAAAGGAAGGATGTCGAACTCTATTAAATGTGATTTAAGTGATTGGCTAGTTATATAAAGATTTTAAAATCCCCAGGCAATGCATAAATGTAATCAGTTTTCATCCATATTATTAATAACATCAGCAATATCGATCTTATATCTAAGTAAAAGATTTAAAAACCTTTCATCCTCAAAATATTTTTTATAAACATCTTTGGCAGAATTCAATTCACTTACATCTAACCCTTTAGACAACGCAAACGACAAATTGATAAAAAATTCATCGGTTTGATCCATTGATGAATAAATTTCCGCAAGTGTCGCAAAATATATCGGTTTGTTCGGATTCAATTGAATAGCCTGAGTAATGTCCGCGATTGCCTCTTGAAATTTACTCAACAGCCGGTGTACATCGGCCCTTCCGTTTAAAACGTTATCCTGAGAAGGATCGATTTCTACCGCAATATTTAATTGATTGAGGGCTTCAGGTAATCTATTTAATTTTCTAAAAATATATCCTTTCAAATAATGCGGTTTATATCCTAAGTCAGTTACTTTATCTAAATATTTTAGCGCAGTCAAATAATCTTTTCTGATTTTAAAAAAGCTTGCTATGTTATAATTCAGTTGAGCATTTTCTGGATTAAGTTGCAATGCCTTTACATGGTCTTGCAATGCTTCCTCTACATTGCCCATTTTATAGTGTAGAATTCCCCTCTCAGCGAAATAAATATATTTCGTGTTGTCAAATGAAATTGCCTTTTCAATTAAGTTTAATTTATTGACGTTAACCTTTTCATTTAAAAATTTTACGTATTCAATTTCGGCTTTTTTTACCAACATAAATTGTTCATCTAAATTTAATGTGTCTTTGGTTACTTTTTCAAAAAGATTTAAATAGTCTTTGCTAATAGGGCCAAGTTGACTCTCTGAATCTAAATCAAATAAGTTGCTTTCTTCCATTTCAATTTTTCGTTCTGAATGAATTACTGACACATCAAAATTATCGCTGTTTAAATAATCTTTAAACTCAGATTTAATTTTTTCAATCACTTTATTCTCTTTTTCCTTTTCGAGTTCGTTAAATGGAACTCTGGTTAAAACAAAGTTGATGATCGGTATTTTATTAAATAAACTACTTTCAATTTTCAATAAGGATTTAATAATCTTTTTAGAACCAAAACGATTTTCATCGTTATCAATGCTTAATATAACTACCTGATCTGCAAGAACCCTTAAAGTAATTCCGGAGATATCTGTTATTCCAGTTCGGGAATCAATTAAAAGATAATCAGGAGCAATTTTTTTACTGATTTGGGCTTTCATGTCAATAAAAAACTTTATTCCTTGGGGCTGATCGCTGTAAAACAAATCGTACCAATCGATCATAGTTAGTTTTTTCCAATATAGGCTACGTTCAATTTCACCCGCACATATAAAAGTGATTTGTTCAAAAGATTCGTTAGGTGGAGTTAATTTGACGCAATAATCTTCGATGTTGTCAATTTTTCCTTCCCTAGAAAACTTATAAATATAATCCACTAACCCCTTTTCAATCTTACTTGAAAACTTATATTTTTTAAATTTAAACCTTAAGCCTGGCGCATCTAGATCAAAGTCAATTACACATACTTTTTGACCTAATTCAGAAAGACGAGTTGCCATATTGCTTAAGGCAAGAGACCTTCCGACACCTCCTTTATATGAATAAAATGTTATTGTCTTCATTTACTATACAATTAATATTTTTTCTTCTTCACTCACTATATTCATTAATCCGAAAGTTGAGGCTTTATTAGCAGCGTCATTTATTTCTTCAGAAGAATAAGAACCAGTATATTGATCGTTTGTGTCTAATGGTAAAAATCGAATTTTATCAAAGTAAAATTTCAATTTTAGAGCTTCAGCTATCTCTTGGATTCTTGACCAATTTACCGATTCATAATCCGTAGCTTCATACCGTTGAATTTGTTGTTCCTGAACGCCAATCATATCACCTAATTTTTTATGTGATATTCCCTTTGCAATACGAGCTGCAATAAGTACTTTATTAATGTCGTTAAGCTTCTCTGGTTTAAAGCAATAAAATTCTCCGCGGCATAGAGCTTCATATTCATTGATTTCCTGTGTAAGATCTTCTACAACTTCATTTAATGTATTAAACCCCAACAAATATTCTGCTGGGGACATTTGATCTTTTTGTAACTCGAAATCCTTTAAGGCTTGTCTCAATTCTGTGAATTTTGATTTAGCTACCGTTGCTTGTTTTTTGTTCTTTATCATAACTATATCCCTATTTTAAGTATACCCCTCTTTTCAGTCGAATATTTTACTTGTTGAAAATAATCCAACATACTCAATTTTGAATAATATTCAGTTGCACGAGCGGGCAAAATATGTATTCCATAAATTTCCAATGACTTTTTTGGATAGAATATATCTGGCAATTCTTCAAATTCAAATTGATATCGAGTTCCGGAATTTTCTTCCCAAAGGACATCAAAATCTTTAGGTTGAACTGTTAAAGTTGCAAAGCTTCCGCCAATGTAAATTGTGGTAACTTTTATCCGTTTTAAATCTTTGATGAGTTTGTCCAACCTTGGATACATGTTAATTCGAAAAATAGAACCTAACAATTTACTTTCAACTTCTAGGATTGTACAATCCCAGATTCCTGGAGGTAAAAAGCCTTTTAAGTCAAATTCAGGAATCATATTCTTATTTTTACATTATTCAAATATAATATATCAACTCCAATAACACAACTTTTTTGTTGTGTTATTGTTTTTATTTATATTTGTTTAAATTCAATCTATTAGAACCATCAATTAAAATGAAAATAAAACTTTATGGCAACTAATTCTAGACCTTTGCACACTTTTGAACTGGTTGAACATTTTCTCGTCAATGCGCTGGAAATCGAGATTAATAAAAAGAATTACCATATAGTTCCAAAAATTGTGACTACGGAACTTAATATTGAAAATTTTGATTTGAAACAAATCACACTTCAAAGCAAAGCTTACAGAAATATATATCACCGTCAGGATCAGGAGCGCCTAAATCTTAAAAAAAGAATTGTTGGAGAGTTATTAACTAAAAAGCGATTAATGAATGATGACGACATTAGATTGGGCAAAGGAGGGGCAATCCCTAATGGGCCTAATTTTAAACAAGATTCAAATGCTTATATCGTTATAGGGCTGCCAGCATCCGGTAAGTCTGGAATTTCTAATCAAATTGCCGATGAAACCCAGTCAATCATTTTAGATTCAGATTATGCAAAACGTAAATTGCCTGAATTTGACAGCTTACCATTTGGCGCAAGCCTTGTGCATGGAGAATCAAACGAGATTGTGTTTGGAGAAGCCAAATCGGATTATGATTCTGTATTTGATGTTGCTGTCAAGTATAAAATCAATATCGTTATTCCAAAAATCGGCAATAACTTTGATAGTATACATCAATTAATCAAACTCCTCAAAAAGTTTGATTATAATGTTCATATAACTTTGGTCGAGCTAGACAGAAAAAAGGCCACGATTAGAGCATTAAATAGATTTTTAAAAACAAAAAGATATGTACCGCTTGCTTTAATTTTTGATAGTTACAGTAACAACCCTTCGTTAACCTTTTATCGGGCAATCTCTGAAATTCCACTTGAAATTACCAGCTATGGGATGATATCAACTGATGTTAAACTAGGCGAAAAACCAATAGTGAAGTTTTACAATAATGATAATCCTGCAAAAATTTATAAAGTATGAAAAAGAAAACTTCAAAAAACAACGCAGTCGTTAAGGAACCACAAAATGCGCCGATAATCGAACCAATAAATTCTCCCATAATATATGCATATATCTACGAAAGGGAGCCTAACGATTTAGAAAAGCTCTACAAATCTCATCAAAAATCCGAAGCAAAGGAAACGGTAGACCTAATATCAGGATTTGAGATAATTGATAATGAGTTAGTTCCAAAGTTGATTGAAAAAGAAAAAAAGCGTAGTTAGTTCAATAATCGTTCAAATTGAACCAATTTGGGTGCTTGTATTACAATTGCAAACTCATTGCAGAATCCTATCTAACCAATAATCTGTAATTTTTAAGTTACAGTATAATAGATTACTGCTGTCCCAGTAATATACACAAAGTATTAAAAGGTGCGTATCACTCAAGTGACTATAAACCGAAGGGCGAGCGAATGATAACTCGTGCTTACCCCTTTTACTGGGGATGATAGGCTCGAACCTAACTTCAAATGCTCTTAAGGCATATTGCAAAAATAAAACTGATTTAAAAAGACTATTTTACGCAAGTCTCCAAGGAAAAAGTTCGAGATTTATTCAATTTAGGCTCGGAGGCACTATTAGCTTGAAACAGGATCGAACTTCGTATAATAACCTTGGCAGCAAACAATTTTATTCAAAAATGACTGAACATTTGCATAAGTTTAGTGAAAATGAATAATACCTGCGGTATGCCCTGTAGTGGATTTATTTGCAAAGGCTTAAAATAGTGACCTTACTAAACCAAACCCTCACTTATCACGTTGTCAATAAAAACTCTGTGAGATGCCGATAAAGAATAACTATTTCAAATTCCGCAAACCTTTCGATTTTTCCCCTCACCGGTATGACATTGGCAGGCCGTTGTTTAGTAACCGGAAGTTAGAGGATAATTTCTTTTTATTAAAGATTTATGAGATTGACGGAACTGAATATGGAATGTTTTATGATTACCATTTAGGGTTTTATTTACAAGCTAATCCCGGTAAAGAAGAGGTATTCGTCAACCATGTTTGCGATATAGTAATCAGTCGCATCCAGCACTTTAAAAGACAAGATCCTTTCTCATCGAAATACGCATCCGGCCTCGAACAAACCCGCAAACTCGAAGAATTTTTAGGATTCCTGAAAACGAGTGACCGCTGGCATAAAGTTGAACCGTTGGAATCGGTGATTGGCGAAAAGGATAAGCTAATAGACCAGTTACAAGAGCGGGTTGCAGAACTGGAATTATTACTCAAACAAGCCAGGGAATTTGACGCGAATGAAAAGATCGTGATCACCAATGGTTACATCGCAGCATTCATGGATCTGATCGAACAGGTGCAGAGTTTAAGCCTGGGCGATAAGAAACTGGCGACCTCGCAGGCGCAAAGCCCCTGGTATAAAATGATCGCCAAATACTTTATGCATGGTGATAAGCCAATCTCCATTGATACGGCCAAGAACTACTTTCCGGCCAATAAAAAGGATAAGCCGTCGAAGTACCTGAATATAGCCGAAGAAGACAAGCTATTCAAGATCGTCCCCAAAGACAAGAAGTAGAACTACCTTTCCACTTGTGACCAAACGCCTCCAATGGTCATTCATTTTTATTCTTTCACCTTGACATTTGCTTTCAATTCGTTCAAGCGGCTTTGTTCCATGCCACTTTTGAACGGGTTAAATGTTAAACAAAAATAAGGAGGGAAAGATGAACCTGGAAGTGATCACCAAAGAAGATCTGAAAGAATTTAAGAATGAAATGCTCAGCGAGATTAAACAGTTGATGCAGCCCGGACAAGGGCAATACAAACAATGGCTTAAAAGTGTTGAGGTGAGAAAATTATTAAAGATCTCACCGGGTACGTTACAGAACCTGCGCATCAATGGTACACTACGCTTTACGCGTATCGGCAGCATTATGTACTACAAGCAGGAAGACATTAACAAGCTATTGGAAGGGGACTTGAAATGAAGTCCTCTGTCTCAGCGCAGGAACTTGCCGGTTACGGCAAGCTGCTTAAACGCATGCGGGAAGATGTTCGGCTGAATGCGACGCATGTCAGCCTGTTTACAGCATTGTTTGTACACTGGCAAAGGAATGGCTTCGCCAGTCCCTTTGCGGTGACAAGACGTGAGCTGATGGCGTTCAGCAAGATCGCCTCTGTGGCGACTTATCACAAATGCATCCGGGAACTGGATGCATTTGCTTATATCCGTTACCAGCCATCTTATCATCCAAAGCTCGGCAGCCAGGTTTACTGGCCTGCCAGATGGGAGGCGGCCGGATGAAAAGTAACCCGATAGCGGTATATCTGGAGAGCTGCGTAGCTACGCAGCTCTGTAAACAAGTATCTAACAATGTGCTCAGGCCGCATAGCGTCCTTCCGCGAAAGCGGGGGGAGCAAGCGGAAGTCGGGCGCACCCGACTTTTTCCGCTTGCCCTGCGGGGCAAGGCAGATTTGCGTATACCTGCGGTATACTTTCCCCCCGCTGTAAGCTGCATTGATTGTTTTCAGTATACTCAAGAGTATACCGGTGTTAGCTAAATCGTATCAGGTTATATAATAGCAGATCGAGAGATATAATGATAGATCAGGCTATATAATGAAAGGTGAATTGAATAATGACAAAGGATGAAAATGTGAAAACGATAAGGTTCCCGGTAAAGACAGATCAGAAGCTATTGGCTATAGCGAACAAATGCGGGCTGACGAAGCTGGACTTTTTCATTTATATGGTAGACTATTTCTACAAGAGCAAGAAAGATCCAAGGGACCTGAATGATGAATTGCTAAAAAATGCGATTAATAAAAAGACGGATAACATTATCGCTTTTATAAGGACGCAGGAACAGGAGTTGCTGATACCGACGAAAAAGGATTCGGAGCGAATGATAGCCAGCCAACTTAAGATCATAAACTTCTTTAACCAGCAGGTCATTAAGTACAATGATGAGCAGAAAGCGGCTTACAAAGTACAGCTCCAGAATATCAGCAAAATAGCAGATTTTTTGACGAAACTGGATGCTACCCAGATTGAAAGTAAAAACTTAAAAGCAAAGTTCAAGGTCATACTGGAATATTATATCAGCACAAGGGAACAGATGGGTATGATGACCAAACAAGTTGAAAAAGATGCGCTGATTCAGAATGTTCGGCAACAGGTAAATAATCTTTAACAATAATCAGAAACACAATTAGCATGCATGTGAACATCACCAAAAGCGAAACCGGCAATAATAAAGGCAGCAGCAGCCAGTTGGTTGCTTACCTGGAAAAAGAGAACCGGCTAGCGGAGGCGCAACATAATAACCTAAGAGCGCCGGAGTATTGGTTCAACCATACCAGTAATAGCATACAACCCTACGAGGTAAGACAAAGTATCGATCACAATGTAGCGAAGCTGTCGAAAGACGATGCCAAATTCTTCCTGGTCAATATCAGCCCGAGCAGTAAGGAGTTGCTTTTTTTGAAAGAACGTTTCGGTGAGGAGAAAACAAAGGAATATTTAAAAGCCTATGCAAACGCGGTGATGGATGCTTATGCGAAGAACTTTAAGCGCAATGGCATAACCGGTAATCAGGGTCTGGCTTATTTCGGAAAGCTGGAGCACAATCGTTATTACACTTACAAAGACCTGGAGGTAAGGAAAGGCTTGGCTAAGAAAGGAGAGGTTAAGCCTGGCGAGCAAATGCATGTACAGGTGATCGTTAGCCGGAAGGATGCGAGCAATAGTATTAAATTAAGTCCACTTAACAATTCAAAAGGAACCAACGCGGCGCATAGCCAAAAGGTGGGGCAGTTTGACCGGGTGGCTTTTAAGCAGGCGACAGAAAGTTTGTTTGACCAGATGTTTAATTATGAGCGGGAGATCAAAGAATCATTCAATTATGCGAACACCTTAAAGCATGGTTCGTATGAGCAGAAGCAGGATGTTAAGGAGCAGATCAAAGTTGAACAGGCAAGGAGCTTTGAAAAGCATCAGGCTCCTGGTAAAGGACTGCTTGAGGTTTTGTTGGACGGAGGCGGGAATTATATCGCGCCGGTTCCGGATGATCTGAAGCGGAAACGGAAAAAAAGGAAAGGTTACAATAGGGGAATGTGATCGCCCTAAAGATTTAAATAACTCTTCTCGGCCTTTTCTTTTTTACTTCAGTATCAGGCATATCAACTTTTTGATGGTCCACTGTCCGGACGTAATTTCTGGTGACAGGTAAAGGCTGGGCTATAATATCGGGATCTTCGTTAATATTAACCGTTAAAGTTTTACCATCAATCATGTTACCATCTAATGCTTCTGCAGCATTTTCTGCACCTGTACGGTCTATCATTTCGATAAACGCGTAACCCTTGCATATTTTAGTTTTCTTATCCCGTACAATTTTGATAGTACTGATATCGCCGTGCGGACCAAAAAGCTTTGCGAGTTCTATTTCTTCTATATCAAGCGGGAAACCGCCTACAAATAACTTAACCATATTAAAAAAAAGATCTTAAAAGAGCATTAAAAAAGCCCCTTTAACGGGGCTTAGTATTATTTTGATTTCTTGAGAAGTTCTACTTTTTCTCGCTCACTGGCCAGTAGACGTTCATAAAGGTCAACAATCTTTTCAATTGTATTGAATGTGGGTTGATAGTTTAATGAACTTGCAATTAATGTTGAGCTATCACTACTGGTGTTGTGGAAAGTATTTGAAATAATATTGAACACAGCTTCTTCGCTAAAGTTCTTGATGCCTTCAGGAGTAACCCCTAAGATCTTAGCGATCTTTTCAAGCAAATCATCTTCAATCTCTTCGCTTTGCTCGATGCGCGACGCTGTTTGTTGACTAATTCCAAGCTCGGTAGCAAATGCTTCCTGTTTGATGCCTCTCAATTCGCGTATCCGACTGATCTTCCTGCCGATATTTTTGTTATTTGGTTTGGCTGATGTTTCCATGGTATCAAATATAATTATTTGTCTGGGACAAGGATAATAAAATGCAAGTTAGCAACAATTATCAAACTGAGTAAAATACCTGTAAACGTGAGTAAAATACTCAGGCATATGGGTATTTTACTCATCGTTTGGGTTCGGTACCGGTACTATACGCACTTCCTTTGTTCTGCCGGTTAATGGAGGCTGGTATAAAACAATAGTGTTATGCATATAGGCAGGTTTGCACCCTGGGATTGCTTCCCGAGGTTGTTAAGGTTTAGTGAGGTACAGGATCCGTTAAAAGTGCTGTCAAGGTTCTTTGGTGACCGGATGAATACGCACCGGGATGAATTGAAGATGTGGCTTGATTTTGCATTATCCCATAAGCAGTATAAGAATAACAGAAACGGCTCAGGCCACTTGTTGTTTATCTATGAACAGAATATCCGGTTACTGGAAGCCTGCTATCTGCTGTATATGGCTTACCGCGAAGAGCCGTGGGAAAAGAAAGAGATCGCAGATGAGGTTTTGGAGAAAGGTAAAGAACAATGGGCTTTTTATCCTGGTGAACTATCAGAAAAATACCAGCATAACCCATACCTGCTATTAAAGAAAATCTTTGAAAAGATCAGCTTGCCTGAGTATCGTGATTATCTGACGGAATGGACGCACACGGCTTTATATACATTTCCTATTGATGAAACCTTAATGCCGGGCGAAGTAATCAATGTGTACGACAATATGATGAAACTGTATGCTGTTGCATGGCTTATACACCAGACCGAAAGCGATAAACCCTTTCTTAAAAGAGAGTTTTGGACAGATGTAGTGCCGGATGGTTCTGCGGATAAGGAAGAGAAAGGTGGCGATCAAATAACAAAGGATGTACGGTTTGTACCGGATGTGGTCTTAGGCACAGATGGTACTAACCTGCATCCTTTCTCTCCCAAGCTTACGCCTGCAGAAAAGCTGGGCTTGGACCATTTGGCAGAAAGCCTGGTAAAATTTATACCAAGTATCCGTTCGATCACTTACCTGGGTTCTTATCCCAGGCCATTTACTTTTTACCTGCTAATACTGGTTGATGAAGACGAAAAAACGCCGGAGCATAGTATCGTCAACAAGATCGAGGATAATTTCAAGACACTGACGAATATCTATGCCATTGTGCATAAAGTAGGCAGCGCCGTTAACGGATTAAAGAGTAATGGGAAATTCTGGAGCCTGGCTTTTAGCAAAGGTATCCATATCTATCGCTCGGAAGATTTGAAACTGCCTGAGCCGCAGGAGATCCGCATCGAGCAGGATATGGCCATACGATTGGCTAGCTGGAATAAATATGGCATCATGGGCAAAGAGTTCTTTCATGGCGCAGAACGCTACATGCAAGAAGGAAACGCGCGCTTGGCGCTGTTTCTTTTGCACCAGGCAACGGAACATGTTTTGATCGGTTTATTACAAGTGATGTTCGGTTACCGGCATTCAGTACACAACCTGTTTAAGCTAATCAAACTGACGCTGCTTTTTACAGATGAGTTCAGGGATATCTTTGAACTGGAAACGAAGGAAGGGCTAAAGATTTTCACGATGATCAATGACGGTTATTCGAAAGCCCGGTACGATGAGAACTTTTTGGTAAAAGAAGATATGGTTAAAACGGCATTGGAAAAAGTACGTTTACTGATGGATAAAGCGAAACTTGTTTTCAAAGGCGATAAAGCGAAATGATAAAAGAATAAAATAAAGAAGCTCCCAGGACCACCAGCAAGGTTAGGGGTTCAGGTTTGGTATGTTTTCCGAGCCTAGCCCCTTTCTTCTTTTAAAGGTAGCACCTGCGGCAGGCAGTCTTCATTCCACCACGCGCTTCGCTCCGGGTCTTATTCCGCTGCCAGCCTCGGTGCAATTGGCTGATGTTCGCTGCGCTCACAACAGCGAGATAGTGAATAATCTCGGTTGGGCACTATACCGCTGACACAAAGGTAGCTACGCAGGTAAATTGTCAAGGGTATACAAGCAGTGCAATATTGTTGTTTTGTTTTGGCCTGCACTGCCCTTGACAGTTTACCTGCTTGCAGCTCCGGGGTGTTTACGCAGTATAATGCCCGGGTGTGTTTGTAATGGAATTTTCAACAAAATTTTAAAAACTAAAAATCGTATCGATCGTCAAAAATCTGACCTTTGATCTATTAATTCATACCACCATGACCCCGGATGAACTGTTAACAAAAAAAGACCTGGAAAAATTCAAAGATGAGCTATTTGATCTTTTGAAACCATTGACAGATGCGCAGGCCCTACAGCAACAGAAATGGCTTAGGAGCCAGGATGTGATGAAGATGCTCCATATTTCTGCGGGAACCCTTCAAAACATGCGCGTTGCAGGTAATATCACTTATAACAAGGTGGGTAAGATCTTCTTTTATAAAGCCGCCGACATCGATAGGGTGCTTTCCGGGGCTGAAAAAAAAAGCCCAAAGCAGAAGAAACTATAGTAAAAGCGCAATCCCAAAGATTCCGTGTCCTGTTCCTTCCAAAACCGCCTAAGAGCAAGAAAAATACTTTGCACCCCATCTATATTCGATTAACGGTAAATGGCAGGCGGGAGGAATGGACCACCGGAAAATGGTGCGAACGTGAAGACTGGGATAGCGGTATAAACCGAATGAAAGGCACAAAGGAAGCCGCCCGTGCTACGAATGCCTGGCTTGATTTCTTGTACGCGAAGGCTTATCAGTGCCGGCAAGAGCTTTACGCCACAGGAAAACCGTTCGAAGGAGCGCTTATTCGAAAATTAATGCAAGGCGAAGAACTCGAACCGCCGAAAATGCTCACGGACGCCTGGAGCTATCATACCAACCAGATCGCTGGTCTGCTTGGCAAAGATTATACGCCGGGCACATTGGCTAAATACAAAACGGTCTTTAAAGTGTTGAAAAAGTATATCAAGCTCAGATCGAAATGTGAGGATATCAGGCTGGATGACATCGATTATCGCTTTGTCCGCGATTTTGAATATTACCTGAAAACGGATTATGGTGTGAGGATCAATACAGCCGTGCAAATGGTGAAAAAGTTACGGACAGTAATGAAGATCGCTTACGAGATCGGCTGGGTGAAACGGGATCCATTTGTCGCCTACCGAGCCAGGCATGAAGAGGTTCACCGGGAATACCTCAGCAGCATGGAATTGAATGAACTGGCCACGAAAAAATTGAGCCGGAAGCGTTTGGTTGTGGTTAGGGATCTATTTCTTTTTAGTTGCTATACCGGCCTTTCGTATGCCGATACGGTTAAGCTAAAAAGGGCTGATATTTTAAAGGGAGAAGACGGCGGGTTGTGGATCCAGACCTATAGGGTGAAGAACAATAACCGGGTGCGCATCCCGCTGCTGAGCCCCGCACTCCGGCTAATAGCACACTACGAGAATTATCCACGTTTGTTGGATGAAGATTTTATCTTGCCCCAAATTAGCAATCAAAAAGCCAATGCTTATCTAAAAGATATTGCAAGCCTGTTGGGTTGGACGAAGCGGTTGACGTTCCATTGCGCACGCCACACTTTTGCTACGACCGTAACATTGACCAACGGTGTTCCTATAGAAACAGTTGGTCAAATGCTGGGGCATAAAAATATTAACACGACTCAACTTTACGCCCGGGTAACGGACATGCGGGTAAGCCGAGATATGAAGCCACTCAAGAAAAAATATGCCGGTCAGGAGCTTTTTCTGGCGGATATCATCAATGAGTAAAATTACATTCAATTAGTAAAACGACCGCCGCCTACTAGGATAGCTCCGTTGATGTTTTTAACAATTTCACAACCGAAATATATTTGAATCAGAGCTATGACCGCCACCAATGATTTAACGAACGAAAACTCATGACTGTTTTGTGCCACTTCGTAATCGTTGCCAAGTACGCCTAAGACCTGCTGTTTATCTACCCAGACGGTTTCAAAGATATAGGGGCTCCAATCTTCAGGGAGTACGATCGTCGCTTCCTTCGCCTAAATGGTTAGCGGCGTCAAAAGTAAATAAGGGCCTTCAACGATATAATCCAGACCTGCATGCTATGTGGCTTCGCTGCTGACCGGGTAACGGTCTATCATCTGTCCTACCCCAGGCTTTTTCCTTTACAATCATAAGCTGTTCTTGCCTGTTCTCTGATGGTGATTTATCTGATATGACATGACTTTTTTTTATTTGGTTCAATAAAGCTCCTGCGGAGCCTGTAGCGCAACAAAAGGCACCGGGCGAATCTTCCGTTCTCAGTTAAATAGGTTAAGATTGAATATAGTCATTGTGCAACCTTGATTACAACCCCTATTCTCGGCGGCTTTCAACAGTATATACAAACCCATCGGACTTGTAAAACCCCAAATTGTATTCAATTGGGCGGTCACCCTGGTCATAAACAAACCTTTTGCGGAATAGTACCGGGCTTCCGGGTTCAATATCCAGTTTATTAGCTATGAATTTTGTAGCCGCCAGGGCACTTATCTCTTCTTTGGACAATTGCGCTATAACCGAGTATTGTGTTTCCAGCGTTTCATACAAGGGTTTGGTGAAATCTTCTTCGCCGGTAAGGCCGATGCGTGGGTGGAAGTAAGATACAAAATATACAAAGGGGCCTTCAATACGTCCTCTTACACGTTCGAGCTTTAATATTTTCTTGTCTGTTTTTATCTCAAAAAAATTTGCAACTTTTTCTTCGGGAAATTCCCAGCTTAAATGTAGCTCGAAATTTTTTATGGTGATTCCTCGGGCTTTCATCTCCTGCGAAAAGCTTAACCAGTTCATGGATTTTGAACTTAAAGACAGGTCGGCCACTTTGGTGCCTACGCCTTTCTTCCGGATAAGCAACCCCTCAAACACCAATTTATTTAACGCCTGTCTTAAAGTTGTACGTGATATGGCCAGTTGTTTAGCAAGTTCAATTTCGTTTGGAAGGAATTTTCCATCCTGATATACAGGGTCAATTATTATTTGCCGAAGTAGGGATTCTGCCTGCGCATGCAGGGGAATAGGGCTTGAATGGTCAATTCTGTATCGCATAATGTTTAACAAACAAAGGTATAAATTTTATTAAATCCAAAGTTTGTACATACTTATTATTGCTTCATTTAAGAGCTAATCTTTTTCATTTAGTTGTTTAGAATAATTTATAATACTTATAATCAACATGTTATGCATTAATTATAAAATTATTTAAAAAATATTAATAATTAGTTTTGATTTATAAATCATGTTACTATGTTTGTACATATTAAAACCTAAAGCGTCTTGCTTTTTTCCTGAATAACAATTAACCAATATAAACGGGTATGTCATTGCAATACTATGTACATACATTCTAAAATTAATTATATAAGCAATAAGAGAAGATGGTAGCCAAAAAACATTTTTTTACAGTACTTGCTGTTCTGGTAGTAATTATTACCCAAATGCCGGCAATGGGATCAGCCGCAAGTAAAATAACCCATTACTCCCGCTTTGAACGTATCATAAAAGGTACGGTAACGGCGGATGATGGCAGCACATTACCTGGGGTTAGCGTAAAGGTTAAAGGCGCATCTGCCGTTACCGTGACTGATGTTAATGGAAAGTTTAGCATTAATTTACCCGACGAAGGCGGAACTTTGATATTTAGTTACGTTGGTTTTAAAACAAGGGAAGTATTGGTTACCACGGCAACAGTTAATGTGGTGTTGACTTCTGACAGTAAAGAATTATCGCAGGTGGTGGTAATTGGCTACGGCACTACCCGCAAAAGTGACCTCACCGGATCGGTTGCTTCTGTAAAAGCCGATGAGTTAAAGGCGGTACCGGCTACCACGTTTGACCAGGCTTTACAGGGAAGGGCGGCAGGCGTTCAGGTTACACAAACATCCGGAAAACCCGGCGCGGAAACTTCAATCCGGATAAGGGGTACCAGTTCCATTAATGCAGGTAACGAGCCCTTGTATGTAATTGACGGTATGCTGGTAAACAGCGATGGCGGAGATGTAAGCACTGGTGTAAACCTGGGCCCGCGTATTAGTCCATTATCTTCCATCAATCCAAGTGACATCGAATCTATTGAAATATTAAAGGATGCATCATCTACCGCCATCTATGGTTCGCGGGGTGCAAACGGTGTTGTGCTGATTACCACAAAGCGTGGTAAGGCTGGTGCCGGATCTGTTACCTTTGAAAGTTATTATGGCCTGCAGCAAATATCTAATAAATTAAATGTATTGAACGCGGCCCAGTATGCCGATTTTGTGAATGAGGCAAAGCTCAATGCCAACCAAACACCCGTATATGTTAATCCTAAAAATTTAGGCGAAGGCACCAACTGGCAAAATGAACTATACCGTACCGCACCTATGGCCAGCTACCAGTTATCGTTTAGTGGCGGGGATGACAAAACAAAATATAATATCTCCGGCGGATACTTTACACAGGATGGTATCATCGTTAATTCAGATTTTAAGCGCTATTCTTTTCGCGCCAACCTTGATCGTGATCTAAGTTCACGTTTAACCGTTGGTAACAGTATCACTTACTCACGCGTATCATCATCAGGTGTATTGACCAACGCAGGGCCTATTGTGCCCGGTGTAACAACAGCCGCCTTATTATTTAACCCGGTATTACCCGTTTATAACAGCGGTGTTAATGGCGGCTATACTTTTGAAAACGACAGGGGCAAAATATTAGGTAACCCTATAGCAGATGCAAAAGAATACAATTCATATGGTGTAGTATCGCGCGTATTGGGAAACGTTTATGCCAGGTATAAAATAGCTGATGGCTTGGAGTTTAAAACCACTTTCGGTATAGATGCATTTTCGGACAAGGAAAACTCCTTTGGCCCAAACTTCCTGAAAAGAACGCAGGCAAGTAAGGGTGAAGCTTCGGTTGGTACGGTAGAGGGTATGACCTGGTTAAATGAAAATACGCTTACTTATAACAAGCAAATTAATAAAGACCATGCTTTTAACCTACTTGCAGGTTATACGCTACAGCAATTTCAAAACGAAAGTTTATTGGCTTATGCGTTTGATTTCCCGGATAGCCGTACCGGTTATCATAACTTAGGTGCAGCGCTTAATCCGCAGAAGCCGGTAAACAACGAATCGCGATGGAGCATGATATCCTACCTTGCCCGCGCTAATTATACCATGATGAATAAGTACCTGTTTACCTTAACTGGGCGTGTGGATGGTTCATCAAAATTCGCCCAGGGGAAACAGTATGGCTTTTTTCCATCAGCTGCATTTGCATGGCGCTTGTCTGAAGAAGAGTTTATCAAAAATATAAGGGAGATATCAAACTTAAAACTGAGGGCCAGCTACGGCCTTATTGGTAACCAGTCTATTGCGCCTTACCAGTCACTTGCCTTAATAGGCCCTTACGGCCAGGGTGTTTTTAACAGCGGTAACGGCAGCGAAGTGTATTCTGGTAACGAACCGCTTACTTACGTAAATAAAAACCTGAAATGGGAGAGCACCAGGCAACTTGACCTGGGAATAGATGCTTCTTTTTTTAATGATAGGATATCGCTAACTGCAGACTATTATGAGAAAAAAACATTCGACCTGTTGTTGGCAACACCCATTCCTACAACTACTGGATTTAGTTCAACCTTATTAAATATAGGTAATATAGTTAACAGGGGTTTTGACTTTGATTTAAGGACCGTTAACACAACAGGTAAGTTTAGCTGGAATTCATCAATCAATATCTCTATAAACCGGAATAAGATAACCAACCTAAACAGCGACACCGATATACAATTAGCAGGTGGAAGCCTGTTAAGAGTTGGGCAGCCTATCGGCACCTTCTACGGCTATATATTCGACGGGATTTTCCAAACGGATGCGGAAGCAGCTTCAAGCGCGGTTTTAAAAGGCCAGGAAGCCACATCATCTAATCCGGCATCACGTGCAAGGGCTGGTGACCGGAAATACAGGGACGTTAATAACGACCATGTTATTGATGAAAAAGACCGCACACTGCTGGGCAGTGCCCAGCCTAAGTTTACCTGGGGGTTTGGAAATAACATAAATTACAAGAATTTTGGTTTAAGTTTCTTCTTCCAGGGATCGCAGGGTAATAAAATGGCCAACCTGAACAATCTTGACCTGCTG
This sequence comes from Bacteroidota bacterium, assembly GCA_040390445.1. Lineage (GTDB taxonomy): Bacteria > Bacteroidota > Bacteroidia > Sphingobacteriales > Sphingobacteriaceae > Mucilaginibacter. Next base: position 201,739 of record JAZJYI010000011.1, on the reverse strand, counting down.
AACTTTACGGGGCAAAATAATATTTTGGCAGAAGCAGGGTTAAATCGCTGGACACCGGCCAACCCCAGTAATAAATACCCCCGTGCACTGGCAAGTGGTAGTTTAGATGCGGGTGTATATTCTTCAGCAATTGTTGAAGACGCGTCTTACCTGCGTTTAAAAAGCCTTTCACTTGCTTATAACTTTTCATCAGCCCTGTTAAATAAAATTAAAGTTAAAAATTTAAGGCTTTACGTAACTGCAAGCAACTTATGGACGCTAACCAACTACAGCGGTTATGACCCGGAGGCCAATACTTACGGACAAAGCACAACTGTTGTTGGTATTGACAGTGGCGGCTACCCAATGGCTAAAACATATATAGTTGGATTAAACGTAGGCTTTTAATTATAAAAAATCAGTTATGAAAATATTCTCAAAATATAAATTGATCATCGCTTTACTTTGCGTTGCTTCATGCTCGCTTACCGCTTGCAAAAAGTTTTTGATGGAAGATCCTAAAAATCTTGTAACAGAAACTAATTACTATAAAACCAGTGGCGATGCCATATCGGCTGTGAACTCTATTTATGGTTACTTAAACTCAACCAGTACCGGCACAACTGCGGGGGTTTATCATAGCTCATTTTGGGTAGCCGCGGGCCTCGCGTCAGATGAGTTAAGCAATAATCAATTGGCTTCCCCGAATTTCGATCAGCTGGCCACTTTTACCTACGGGCCCCAAAATTCAACTTTACAGGATATATGGAGCACGCATTACAAGGCTATAACAATAGCTAATATAGCTATTGCCCGCATCCCTGCTATTGCCATGGATGAAACTTTAAAACAACGCTTGTTAAACGAGGCACATTTTTTAAGGGGCTTGCTGTATTTCGACCTGGTGCGGATGTTTGGCAGTGTGCCGCTTGTTATTGTTGAAAATGATGTATTGAAACCCAGCGCTGCTTCAGTAGATGCTATATACACACAAGTGCTAACTGATTTAACCGCTGCTGAAAACCTTCCTGCAAGTTATACAGCCGGAAACGGATTAGGCAGGGCAACAAGTGGGGCGGCTAAAGCCATTCTGGCTAAAGTATATTTAACCCGTAAGGATTGGGCTAAATGTGCTGCCAAGGCGAAAGAAGTTATCAATTCAAACCAATACAGCCTTTGGGATGATTATGCAGATGTATTTAAACTATCTAGCCGGAACGGCAAAGAAGCTATTTTCTCTGTGGGTTTCGGTGATGGTGGCGGGTCGATTTCATTTTGGGAAGTAGGGCAGTTCAATGTAAGACTTTTGCCAAGCGACCTGAGCGTAGAAGGTGTACAAAATGCCCAGGGATGGCAGTTTCCTACACTGCCATTATACAACAGCTACGATCAGGATGACAGGAGAAGATCAACAACATTTATTACCGAGATCCACAATACCGACGGCACTACCAAAACCATCAGGCCATATATACAAAAATACTGGGACAGGGTTGCCGAGCCTGCCGGAAACGGAAGCGCGAACGATTACCCGGTTATCCGCTATGCCGATGTGCTGTTAATGTGTGCCGAAGCAAGTAATGAGTTGGACAATTCCGCCGATGCTTATAAATATATCAACATGGTTAGGAAAAGGGCCCGCTTCAACGGAACCGCTTATTTAAGTATTCTTCCTGACTATAGCAGCCTTACTAAAGATGAATTCAGGGCTGCGGTATTACAGGAGAGAAGATGGGAATTTGTTGCCGAAGGCCAGCGCTGGTTTGATCTTGCGCGTACCGGAACGCTTGAGAAACTAGTGCCTATAGCAAAACCGGGTGTGGTGCCATCTGCCAAAAACTACTTATTTCCGATACCACAAACAGAAAGGGATGTGAATCCTAACCTTCCGCAAAATGCGGGTTACTAATACTTAATATATCATATTATATATCATATTAAATAGATACAATTATTTTGAAAAGTTCAAACTACGATAAGTTCCCGGTTATAAAGGCCCAGGCTAACAACTGCATAACGGGCTGGGATACCATCGCGCAGGAGATATTAGCGGCGGCGGCAACAGTGCAAGGCAAACCTGTCATTGCAATTGAATGCTATCCTGGTGTAAATACCGGTGAGATGCGAAACGGGTTGTTAGGCACTATAAAGCAAGCCGATATTATAGATACCGCCACCGCATTTAAGAGCGAGGAGGAAATTAACAAAATGGTATATCCTTATGTAACCGACGATCCCGTTTTTGGTTACATAACCCCACTGGCGCTAAAAGATTTTTTTGACGCTGAAAAGGTGGCGCTGCTAAAAGCTTCTGTTGAAAGTGCAGTTAATAAACTTGTATTGGTGATAGGTGCAGGCGCTTCACTCATTGTTGAGCAACCAACCTTATTAATATATGCTGATATGCCACGCTGGGAAATTCAGCTGCGTTTCAGGAAGCAGGCAGTACCAAATTTAGGTGTTAGTAATAATAGCGCCGGTTTTTCCTATTTATACAAACGGGCGTTTTTTGTTGATTGGCGCGTATGCGACCGGCAAAAAAAGGCTTTAAAAAATAAAATTGATTTTTGGTTAGATACCACTAAGGCAGATGAGCCAAAATTGGCTGCTGCAGCAGCTATTAACCAGGCGCTGGCAAGCGCTGTTCAACAGCCGTTCCGTGTGGTGCCGTTTTTTGATCCGGGGCCATGGGGAGGCCAGTGGTTAAAAGAAGCGTTTGACCTTGACCGCTCTGAAAAGAATTTTGCATGGGGGTTTGATTGTGTGCCCGAGGAAAATAGCTTGTTGATACAGTTTAAAAATGAGGTGTTTGAACTGCCGTCTATAAACCTGGTGTTTGACCATCCGCAGGAATTACTGGGCGAAAAAGTTTACCAGGCATTTGGTGATGAATTTCCTATAAGATTCGATTTTCTGGATACCATGCAGGGTGGTAACCTGAGTTTGCAGGTGCACCCGTTAATGGAATATATACGTGAGAAGTTTGGCATGGGCTATACACAAGATGAGAGCTATTATTTTTTAGAAGCGGCGGATGACGCCTTTGTTTACCTGGGCTTAAAAGAAAATATTGTTCCTGAAAAAATGATAGCCGAGCTGGAGAGTGCCCAGGCTGGAAATGGCCCGTTTGAAGCAGAACGGTATGTAGAAAAGTGGCCTATTAAAAAGCACGACCATATATTGATCCCTGCGGGCACGGTACATTGCTCCGGCGCTAACAGTGTTGTGCTAGAGATCAGCGCGACGCCCTACATATTCACATTTAAACTTTGGGATTGGGGGCGTATGGGACTTGATGGCAAGCCAAGGCCAATATCAATAGCGCATGGTAAAAACGTGGTTCAATGGCAAAGAACAACCGAATGGACCAAGGAGAACCTGGTTAATAAATTTGAACCTATTACTGAAGGCGAGGGCTGGCGAGAGGAGCGTACCGGTTTAAGCACCACCTCGTTTATTGAAACACGCAGGCACTGGTTTACAAAAACAGTACAGCATAATACAGAAGGTGTAGTAAATGTATTGAACCTGATTGAAGGCCGGGAAGCGATCGTAGAAAGCCCGGTAAACGCGTTTGAACCTTTTATAATTCATTATGCCGAAACTTTTATAGTTCCCGCCGCGGTTGGTGCTTATAGTATAACACCGCATGGTGAATCGTCAGGTAAGCAATGTGCTACCATTAAAGCATCTGTACGGACCAATAACCTTAAAAATTACCGCATAAATTAATATGGAAAATAACCTTTCAAAGTGGTTTGTTTACAGAATAACCCTGGTTGCCGCCATAGGCGGTTTACTTTTTGGTTATGATACCGCTGTTATTGCCGGCGCGATAGGTTTCTTGCAGATCAAGTTTCAGCTTTCACCGGTTATGATGGGGTGGATAGCCTCCTGCGCTTTAATTGGCTGTATTGTAGGGGCTATGTTTGCCGGTTCGTTAAGCGATTGGGCAGGGCGAAAAAAAATACTGATCCTTTCCGCAATCCTGTTTGCCGTTTCCTCATTAGGTATAACACTTTTTGACAGTATTAATGCATTTGTTTTTTTCAGGATAATAGGTGGCCTGGGCATCGGCATAGCCTCGATGCTTGCGCCTATGTACATTGCAGAAATTGCGCCTGCTGATATCCGCGGCAAACTGGTATCTATTAATCAACTTGGTATTGTTACCGGTATTTTACTTATCTATTTTGTTAATGCCGCCATCGCCGGTTTATATGACGAAGCCTGGAATATAGCTGTAGGGTGGCGCTGGATGTTTGGCTCGGGCTTGTTACCATCAGGTATATTCCTTGTACTCCTCATCTTCGTTCCTGAAAGCCCGCGCTGGTTATCTGAACATGGCAAAACGGATGAATCATTGGCTATACTAACTCGCATAAACGGGCAGCAAAAAGCAATTATTGAGCAGGAAAATATTGATAGTTCTATCCTGTTGGAAGAATCAGGCGCTATTACCGAGCTTTTTAAACCCGGGTTAAGGAAGGCGCTGGTTATTGGTGTAGTATTAGCCATATTTTCACAAGTAACGGGCATTAATGCTATCATGTATTATGCCCCCGAAATATTCAAATCAACCGGTGACGGATCTAATTCAGCCCTTTTACAAACTATACTGGTAGGCCTTGTAAACCTGGTTTTTACTTTCGTAGCTATTAAGTATGTAGATCGTTCCGGCCGGAAATCCCTGCTGCTGGCGGGTTCGGGAGGCATGTCTGTTTGTTTAGCGCTTACAGGCGCGGCGTTCTATTTCAATATGGTGCAGGGCTGGCTTGTTTTGATCACGATACTTGCCTACATCGCGTTTTTTGCCATATCACTTGGGCCATTAACCTTTGTGATTATTGCAGAGATCTTCCCAAACAGATTGCGTGGAATAGCGATGTCGATATGTATATTCTTTTTGTGGGCGGCGGTTTACTTGGTGTCGCAAACATTCCCGGTTCTATTACAATCAATAGGCAATGCTTATACTTTTTGGATATTTATGCTCATGTCCATTATTGCGTTCCTGTTTGTATGGAAAGTAGTGCCCGAAACTAAAGGGAAAAGCCTGGAAGAAATTGAAGAAATGTGGAGCAAAAATAAATAACAGATTAAAATAAACCTGAAATATGAAAAATTCTTTATTCAAACTGATCGCCACATGTTTGCTGGCAATCATTGCTTTTAACGCTTGCAAGAAAGATAAGCAGGACCTTAATAAACCTGTTGTAGCATTGTCAACCGACTCTTTTACCGGTAAGTCCGGGCAGTCCGCCACAGTAACGGTAACCGTTTCATCTCCTGTGGGGATTAAGTCACTGGTGATCACCAAGGGTGTAAACCTGCAACAGGATATAGCGTTTGGTGAAAACGGAACTTTAAACATTGCGCCTGAAACCGCCGGTCAAAAAAGTTGGGATTATACCTTCACCTATCAGCTAAAACCCGAAGAGGTAGATAAACTGGTGGGGTTTAATTTTAAGGTGGTTGACGTAAATGGTGCAGAAGCGGAGAAAGACTTGACCGTGAATACAACAGTGTCGGCAGCGCAAATTTTGGCAACTTATAAATGGAACCTTAAAGCTAAATTCGATGAAACCCTTGGTGTAGCAGATTTTAAAGATTGTGAGAAAGACGATTTTTACACCTTTAAGGCCGACGGTACAATGCAATATGGATATGGTGCAAGCGCATGCGATTTTGATGGGTTTAACGCCTACACCGGCTGGACTTTAAGCGATGACGAAAAAACACTAACTATTACTTATGCATCAATTTTCGACCCTGCAAAAATAACGGTAGATAAATATAATGTTCGCACACTTAGTAAAGACAGGTTAATATTAGATATAGCTTATGACTTGACTGTCTTTGGCCTAAGCGATCACGAAGTTTATGTATTTACTTACGATGCCAGCAATAAATAATCATGAATAAAATAGGAATGTTAAAAAATATATGCTTGGCTGCAGCCCTGGGCGGCAGCTTAAGCCTTGCGTTCACAACGCCATCACATAATAAGATAACCCCAATAAAGAATGCAGCTGCTGATACCTTAAAATTTAGCGTAAGCGAAGCACCGGAATGGTCGGGGCTTTTTAAAAGGAGCAGCGGCTGGTTTGGCGGCGATGGGATTTTTGCTATACCGCTAAACGGCATAGATAAGCCTGGTAACGCACCGGTAAAAACAATGATCGTTTTTAGTGATACCATGCTTGGCGAAATAACAGATGGCACACTGCAGCCCGGTTTTAAAATGATCCACAACTCCGTTGCTTATTTAAATAACCGCGAACCGCTTGAAAAAAACCTTTCATTTCATTGGAAGAAGACCAAAACAGGTAAGCCTTTATCCATTTTTAAACCTAAAACCAAAAACACTAAACCCGGTGATTATTTCTGGCTGGGCGATGCCTTTGTAAATAAGGACCTGAACAACGCCACTTATATATTTGCCTATCGCATTAAAAACATTAGTGAGGCTGCGTTTGGCTTCGCGGAAGTTGGGAATGTGTTGATCAAAGTGCCAGCTGGCAGTAAACCTCCTTTTACCAATCAGCAGCAAATGGACACGCCATTCTTTATCCCTGCAAAAGATGGGAAGGACGAAGTAACCTTTGGGGGTAGCATATTTGTAAACACTGCCAATGCGGGGGCTAAAAAACCTGATGGATATGTGTATGTATATGGTGTTAAGGGTAAAGATAAACAAGTTGTTGTGGCACGTGTTCAACCAAAGCTGTTTGAACAGTTCGGCGCTTGGCGCTTTTGGGATGGCAGCCAGTGGAATAAAGACATCAATAAGGTAGCAGGAATTGCCGATCAGGCCTCTAACGAATTAAGCGTAAGCGAACTTCCCGACGGAAGGTACGTTATGGTTTTTATGGGAGGTGTAATGACAAACAACGTTGGCCTGCGCGTTGGTACAAGTCCGGTAGGTCCGTTTGGCCCTGTTGTAAACGTTTGGGACGCCAAAGATGCTATCGAAGGAAAGAATTTCTTTACGTACAATGCCAAGGCGCATCCGGCCCTATCTAAACCGGGAGAATTGCTGATCAGCTATAATGTAAACTCCTTTGATTTTTGGAATGACGTTAAGAAGTTCCCAAATCTGTACCGTCCTAGATTTATTAAATTAAAATTAAATTAACCGGTAAACCTAAACACTATATAACAAGTTACCATGCGTATCAAATCCTTTCTGATCTCTGTATCTTTAATGCTTGCCTGCTATAATTTGATGGCCGAATCTGACAATATAGCGCCGCAGGCAAGGGTTACCGCTTCCTCATCACTTAACGCCGAATTTAAGCCCGCTAATATTACGGATGGGGTTATTGGAGTAGATGGGAAAGGGGAATGGGCTTGCGAGGGGGTAACTACCGACTGGGGATATGTAAAGTTCCCCTGGGTACAGATGGATTGGGATAATACAATGCAAATAAACCGCATAGTACTGTACGATCGTCCTTCAGAAAAAGAGCACACTGCCAGCGGCAAATTATTGTTTAGTGATGGCTCAGTAATTTGGGTGAATGCCATACCTGATAATGGTACGGCTAAAACTGTAAAGTTCAAAACAAAGAATATTAAATGGGTACGCTTTATTACAACGGATGGAAACGGCAAGGATATTGGTTTTTCTGAAATTGAAGTATTTGCTGCGCCCGGGCAATATAAAGATTATGTTTCATGGGTAGACCCTTATATAGAAACCAACAGGGGGCGCTATTTCTTTTTTATTACGGGTGCAAGGCCTTTTGGAATGATGACCGCCGCACCGCATACCCGTAACAAGAACCAATGGGGCGGGGGATACAATTATAATGAAAATCAAATCCTTGGGTTTGGGCAAATACATGACTGGATGATCTCGGGCATCGAAATTATGCCAACTCCCGCGAGTATTGACCCGGTTAAGGGCGAGCAGGACTGGCGTTCAGAGTATAGTCATGAAGATGAGATCGTACAACCCGGTTTTCAACGATTGTTTTTGAGGGATCACCAAACCTGGGTGGAGTTAACTTCAACAGACAGGGCAAGCTTTTATCGTTTTACTTATACCAAAGCTATGGATGCCCAGGTGATCACAAATCTGGGGGGATACCTGGCTAACAGCACGATGGCTGATGCGGATATTGTTAAAACCAGCAACACATCCTATCAGGGGTCATTTAGTTCCATAAAACGTTATTGGGGAGGGCCAAAGGACGTAAAAATATTTTTTGTGATTGAATTTGATAAACCTTTTAAAAAGCTAACCGGCTGGAAAGGAAAACAACATTTTGATAATGTGAACCGGCTAAAAGGTGATAGCGCAGGTGTGGCCCCACAGTATGCAGTGTCAGCAGGGGAGCAGCTGCAAATGAAGATCGCATTCTCTTACACCAGTGTTGAAAATGCTCGCAATAATTTACAGGCAGAGTGCTCCGGCTGGGACTTTAACAAAGTCAAAGAGGAGTCAAGGCAGGTATGGAACGATTGGCTTGGAAAAATTGACGTAAAAGGCGGTACCGTTGAGCAGAAAGTAAAATTTTATACCGATCTGTGGCATGTTTTGCTGGGCAGGCATAAAACAAACGATGTATCGGGCGATTACCCCGACCGCACTACCGGCACACGCGATGGTAATTTTACGGATGCTATCTTTAAAATAAAAACACTGCCAAAAAATCCCGACGGAACAGTAAAATACAACATGTACAATTCAGATGCATGGTGGCTGTCACAGTGGAACCTGAACGTGTTGTGGGGGCTTGCCTGGCCAAAGGTACAGGATGATATGTCATCATCAATGATACAATATGCTGATAATGGCGGTTTGTTGCCCCGGGGACCAAGCGGTGGCGGCTACTCTTACATCATGACCAGTTGCCCGGCAACTAATCTGATCGTTAGTACCTACATGAAAGGGCTATTAAAGTCAACCGATCCCGGCCACGCATTCGATGTTATCCGGCGTAACCATTTACCCGGTGGGATGCTGGGAAGCAGCGATGATATTAATTTTTATACCGACAAGGGTTACTGGCCGGATAATGCGGGTATAACCATTGAAGCCGGTTTTCAGGACTATGCGATAGCGCAAATGGCAAGTAAGCTGAATCGCAGGGATGACTATGATTTCTTTATTAAACGTTCTGCGGGCTGGCGAAATTTATATGACCCGGTGCAAAAACTGCTTTTCCCAAAAGATAAAGAAGGCAAATTCATCCATAAAGATCCTTTGAACGGATCCGGATGGGTAGAATCAAATGCCTGGCAGGCTACATGGGGGATCTCATATGATATACCCGGGTTAGCGAAGTTAATGGGTGGCAATAGCGTATTGTGCCAAAAACTTAATTACGCGTTTGAGAAAGCGCAGGCAAGTGACTTTGTTTATGATTATTCCCATGGGTATATTAGTTATGCCAATCAGCCGGGCTGTTCAGATGCACACGTCTTTAACTACGCCGGTAAACCTTGGTTAACACAATATTGGGTACGCAAAGTGAAAGAACAAGCTTACGGAGGTGTAACGCCCGACCTGGGGTACGGCGGCAGTGATGAGGACCAAGGTCAGATGGGCGGAATAAGCGCACTAATGGCCATTGGTATTTTCAACATACAGGGAAATGTTTCCCAGGAGCCTGTTTATGATATTACCAGCCCCATATTTGATGAGGTAACCATTAAGCTCGACCCGGATTTTTACAGCGGTAAGGTATTTAAAATCAAGACATATAATAACTCCGCTAAAAACTGCTATATCCAAAAAGCAATCCTAAATGGAAAGCCCCTAAATCAATTTTGGTTTAAGCATGTCGATTTTGCAAAAGGCGGTGAACTATCATTATGGCTTGGCCCCATTCCAAATAAGCAGTGGGGGGTAAGTCATTTATAAAGACATCCTCAATAAACCCTTGTTTGCTAATGCTTTAACGAATTGAGGGTTGACGATGATGTTTGGGACGTGGTCTTTATGTCGAACACTGGTCAATGATGTAGGTACCATAAAATACTATTTGGTGATATTAAAAAATAATCTTTAAATTTGAGTATTACATTTACAGCCAGGCCTTATGAAACGCTGGTGAGTTTTTGAAGTAAAAACAGGCAAAATCTGCCTTTAAAGCATATTGGACCGATATAGTTCTATTCTCGTCGGGACCACCTCACGGGAAAGATGCGATAACTTCGCATCTTTCCCGTTTATATTTTCACGTAAGTTCCTGTTTATCTGATAGATCAGACCCGCCGCTTCGTTCAATCTTGTAGTTCGATATTTTTTTCCGTCAAATTTTAATTTCTCCCGAAATATACAACCAAGAAGCTCTCTTTTACCGTGTACATCGGCATCCCGATAGTAATTTTTAAGGTTAGAAAGGGCATCAATGGCTTTTTGCACCATCCTGTCAATGCTCATAATGTTCGATTTCTGTCTCGTCATGTTCGAAAGCGCTAATTCAAGTCTTTTTAATTTGTCTTCACATTCTTTCTTCATCACCTTATAATCGTCAGCCTCAATTTTCTCATCCATCAATAGCACCCTTGCCTTTGTCAATTGTTGATTTAGCTTTTTGATTTCTTCGGCAATCTCCATACGATCACCCGCACTCTCCCCACGAAAGATCTTATAAACGTCAGCAAACACAAGTTTATAAAGTTCAGTCAGACCAGCAATGGGCATGAATTTTTTCAGCTCTTTTAGAATGCCCTCATTGATCAGATCAGCTTTATATCTGCAACCACATCCGTAATGCGGTTGAGCGTGGTAATAATAATAGTAACTGCCATTCCTGCTTCGTGAGGGACTGCCAGTAAGTTTTCGTTCACACATCCTGCATTCTAAAAATCCTTGCAATGGCAATGCCGGATTTACCTTAACGGCGGTAACCTTCAACGTTCTTTTCCTACCTGTTAAGATGTCTTGAACGTTATAAAAATCTTCCTCGGTAATCAGCGCCTCATGTAAACCATCTACTAAATATTCTTCCTCGTCCTTGAACGCTTTTACCTTGATCTTGCCACAGTAAACCGGGTTTCTAACCTGACGGTAGAAATTTGCACGACTAATCTGTATGCCCTTTTCGTTGAGTTGCTTCCTGATTTGGTCAGGTGCAAATACGCCCTCAATAACAGTCTTAAAAATATAACGCATGATGGCGCCTTCATTCTCATTAATAGCAATGTATTTGGAGCCGTCTTCTCTCGTTTTATTATCATATCCGTAAGGCGCACTACCCATGTAACGGCCTTCTTTGTTAGCCCGTCTCATACCACCTTTCACGTTCAAAGCCCTGCGGTCATTCTCTACTTCTGGTGCAGCTAAGTAAAACGCCAGCATGATCTTATTTTCGGGTATCTCTAAATCAAGAGGCTGTTCAATGGCTTGCGCTTCAATATCCATATCTTCTAATATGGATATCATTTGATAGGCATCCCCTGCATTACGGCTAAACCTGTCCCATTTGGTGAAAAGGATCAGGTCTGTATGTTTACCTTTAATTTTTTTGAGTTCAACCAGTAGCTTTTTCCATTCGGGACGATTGAAGGTTTTGGCGGAATGGTCTTCAAAAATTACCTTCCTGATTTCTATATAATTTAGCTCGCAATATTTTCTCAGGCGTTCTTCCTGGTCGCGTTGTGAATATCCTTTATCGGCCTGTTCGTCCGTACTCACACGGATATATAAAACAGCATTTTCATAATTTAAATTTTGATGTATTGGCTTATCGAAGGTCATGCTAGTAAACAGCAATCGAACCCTTTATTTGCTAAAATTTTAATAACATTTCCTATGCAAAAATTGTCCCCTTTAACCCTTAGTATCCGATCACAGTCGTCTATATCAAAACTAATTTCCGCTTGTCGATATTGCACTCGAAGGAGGCCAATAATGACGGTGACATCCTGTTTGTTTTCAACGTTTGTTTTAAATATTTCGATCATTCCAATATGTAAAATACAAATCCCGGCCTTTAAACCGGGATCATAGTTGTTAAACTTTATTAGCTATTAAAAAACGTAGAAGATGCTTGCCTGAATACTGTTATTTTTAAAGTCGCCTAAAGTAACGGATGGATTTTCCTGGACTTTCTGCAAGCCGTAAACATAACGGGCGTCAATCCCTAAACCAATGCTGGATTTGTAGCCGATACCACCGACGATTCCAAAATCGATCTTTTTAAAAAATTTGGTGTCTGTGATCCCTCCTATATCCTCTTTTATTTTAAAACTTGCCTGCGGGCCGGCTTCTACGAATAAACCCGAATTCGTTCGGTATTTTAAAAGGATCGGGACAGAGGCATAGGACAGTTTGATATCCTGCGTGCCTAAGACACCACCCTTTACTTTTGCTCCCTGCATAGCGTAAAGAAATTCCTCATGAACCATAAAATTGTCTGTGAACTTATACGCTACGGTAAGTCCAGCCTGGAAGCCTGGCAACGGATCAGTAGGAAAATTGGCACTGGTGAAATTACTGGCGTTACCACCGGCAGTTAGGCCAAATTCCATTCTGCTCAACAATTTTTTTCCGAAGCTCTGGTTTCCCGGTGCGGTCTGGCTAAATCCTTTGTTTACTATGGCGGTCAATACCACGAACATCAATCCTAATTTTTTCATAGATCTTTTTTTTAACTGTGAATTTTAAATGCTGCCTGCATATGGCCAGCTGATTATTTAATTCAAAGATGCACCGGGGATGGCGCGATCCATTATGAAATGTGAATGAAGCGGACAAATTCACAATTAAAAGGGAATATAAGAAAATGAGAAAAATTCTGAAAAGAAATGTCCCGCTTAGCCGTTAGTAAGCCAGCTTAAGAACTGGGCCGCTCTTCCTTTACTGACAATCACCTTTTCCGAATGAGATACCTTAAGATTTAAAGATAGTTTTCTGGAAAAAAAGCTGGAAACATCGATGATCGCTTTTCGGCAAACAAGGTATTGACGATTAGCGCGGAAAAAAGAACTACCGGCTAAGCGTTCCAATTCATCAAGGTTTCTATTGGGGAAGTAGGTCTTGCCGGAGTAAGTAAGTAAATTGGTAACATTGTTTTCCAGGTAGAACATGGCAATGTCATTCAGGCTGATCGGAATGATCTTGTCGAGGTGGTAAACCAATACCGAAGCCGCTTGTTGTCCCTCTTTTCCGGACAACAATTTGAGTAATGCATCATATTGCGGAGTTTGATCGGCTGAAAATATTTTCTTTAGCTGCATGTATTTTTCTAATGCCGCGTTCAGCGTTTGGCGGGTAAATGGCTTGAGAATATAATCAATGCCATTAGCTTTAAAAGCATCCAAGGCATATTCATCGTATGCAGTACAAAAGATGATCGGAACGGCAACCTGCTCACTTACAAAGATCTCAAAACTTAAACCGTCACCTAACTGGATATCGCTGAAGATCAGGTCGGGCGCATCATTATTTTTAAAATAAGCAATTCCTTCCTTAACAGACCGAAGTTTGATAATGTTAACCGGTTCACTAATCAGTTTGCGGAGATTGATCTCCAGGTCATCCGCAACGATGCCTTCATCCTCAATGATTATGATGTTCATGCGCTAATAATTTTATACTGACTGCAAATCTATTTTCTTTTTCGTCGATAATGATCTCATCTCCCGACCAGAGTTTATATCGCTCTGCAAGATTAGCTAACCCATAATTGGTTGAGGCAACCTTTATATTTTTCTTTTGAATATTATTGCTGACCACCAGCCATCCGTCGCTTTGGCTGATGACCACCTGTAGCGGTTCCTCTATAGTAAAGTTATTGTGCTTAATGGCGTTTTCCAAGAGCGGCTGAAGTGAAAAGGACGGCAGGAAATACCTTTCCATTATTTCTGCAGGCAGGTTAATCGTGCAATCCAGTGCTGCGCCAAACCTGATGCGCTGCATTTCCAGGTAGTCTAATAGCAAGCTGACTTCCTCTTTTAACGGGGAAACATGGTCACTGTGATGATAGATAGAGGCCCTTAAAAAATTAGCCATGTGGACAATATAATCATCGGCTATTTGCGTGTCTTTATGATAAAGCGCTTTTAAGGTGTTCAGCGCGTTGAATAAGAAATGCGGATGGATCTGCTGCTTCAAAGCGAGGTTCATAGCTTCCGCGTGCGCCGTTTTTAACCTGGACAATTCGAGCTCGCTATGCATTTTATGTTCGTATAGCAAAACTGAGTTATGAAGCAGCGTAATTAAAGTGTTGATGACAATACCTGATCCGACAAAAGCCAAAAAGGAACCAAAGTCCCAGAAAGACCACTGTTTGTCTTCGAAAAAACCGAATGCAGGCCGCAATAACAGATATATCAGCACACTGATCGGGTAGCTTAACAAGGAGCGCGATAACGAGAACTTTTTTGACCTGATGGAATTTTTTCTTGCCAAAATGATCATTAAAGAAATATCAGAATAGCCGACAAGCAGAACCCCAGACATAGTGAGCAACGTGAAGGCAAGGATGTGCTGAAGCGGCCGGTCCGTATTAGAGGCCACCAGGTAAAAGATAAAGCCGATAATGATCGTCTGTAGCCAAGTCAAACGAACCAGCCGCTTTAAAGGTAACTTTTCCTGCATAGGCCCTAAGTTAATCATTACCCAAAGCTAACAAACCTTTTACCAACCGAAACGGGCAAAACAGGCATTGAATGGTCAAATGCCAGGCAAAAGTTTCGACGTCGTTCATAATGTTAATTATGGTTCTGGTGGATATGAATTTTCAGCCCGATCATTTTAACCTTCACGGGTCACTTTGCCCGCTTCAATGTCTTTTCATAAGAAGCTTGTTTCCTTGGCAAATACCTTTATCTCAATTAATACACGAATTAAAATATTAAGACTATGAAAAAAATTACCGTATTCAGCATCAACCTATTTATCGGTTTGCTATTGATCTTCTTTGGTTCCTATATACAGGCTCAGGAGTTGCCGGTCAAAGTGACGGGGGTCAGATCGCCTAAAGGCAATATTATTATTAACGTCTTTAAAGATCAGGCGAGTTATGACGATGAAAAACCTTATAAGCAATTCATATTTGACAAAAAGCCCTTGGATAAAGGTACCATGACCCTAAAGTTAGCGCTGGAACCAAGCACTTACGGTATCACCCTGCTGGATGATGAGAACAGCAATGGAAAGATCGATAAAAACTTGATCAGGATACCCAAAGAGGGGTTCGGTTTCTCTAATTTCTTTATGACCAAAATGAAAAAGCCGGCTTTTGAGGATTTTATGATCGAGCTGAAAACCCATCCGGCGGTGGAGATCAAAGTAAAATATATGTAACCCTGGCATTCAATATCTGAAACAGACAATTAATAATATTCAAAACAATAAGTATGAAAATAGCAATTTATAAAAAGCTACTTACAGGTATAGCCTTAATGGTAGCGGGAACCTTAATTTCTTCCTGCAAGAAAAATACCATCGACCCATCCGGACAATTTAATATCAAGGTAGTTAATGCTTCGGCTACGGCGGGCGCGCAGAGTTTTACACTGGCCGGCAATGTGCTGGTGAGCGGCGGGTTGAACTATACGGACGCTTCAGCTTATATTAATACCTCTTCAGGAAAGAACATGGTCACGGAGTTTAAAGATGCCGGAACGAACGCGGTATATGCTTCCGGATCACTTTACACGGCTAACGGTGTAAGCTTTACGGTTTACCTCGCCGGTTCAGGTTCCAAATCAAGGGTCAAAAACTTTGAAGATGATTTAGGCGCACCGAACAACGGTCAGGTAAAGATCAAGTTCATTCATTTGAGCGACAAAGCTCCCAATATCATCACCATTAAAAATTCGAACGGTGATGAATTTTCCGGTTCACTGGTAAGAGATATGGCCACCGGCTATAAATACGTGACGCCGGGTTCGCTCACTGTACAGGTCGCCGGTCTGACCTCTAAAAACAATATCGGCAACTATACTTTTGCAGATTTGCAAGCCGGCAAAATCTATTCCTTTTACTTGACAGATGAAGCTAACGGAAATGTGGTTATGAATGAGGTAATCCATAACTGATTATATGAGAAAGTGTGCGATACTAGGTATCGCACACTTTTTCTGCTTGAATTCTTTTCAAGGTCACTATCGATCATTTGCTGCACTTTTGTATTGTTCTGTTAATGAATTTATGTTCGTTTTCATAGTAAGATGTTTATTGATAATTATTGGCGTTCATCCGCTATTTAGATGGTAAGGCAAAAGCCATGATAGCGCCAGATGGATTCTCTTTAGTACCGGCTATGGATAAGGCCACGTATTGCTTGCCATTAACTTGGTAGGTGCAAGCGGTTGCATTAGCCAATGCAGGTAATGTAGTTTGCCACAACAATTTTCCGGAGGTTTTATCAAATGCCCGGAATTTTTTATCCTCGGTTCCGCTGATAAAGATAACCCCACCCGCGGTAACGATTGGCCCTGCTTTACTTTCCTGCCCGGTTTCCGGTTCGCCTTTG
Source organism: Bacteroidota bacterium (assembly GCA_040390445.1). Classification (GTDB taxonomy): domain Bacteria; phylum Bacteroidota; class Bacteroidia; order Sphingobacteriales; family Sphingobacteriaceae; genus Mucilaginibacter. The sequence continues at coordinate 185,318 of JAZJYI010000011.1, read as the reverse complement.
GCCTGCCGGGTGCTGTCATTGCCAAGCGGCAATTGCCAGGCATAATCTCCGGTGGCCAGGTTTACCGCACTTAATGTTCCCCAGGGTGGCGTAATGGCCGGGTTACCGCTTGGATCTTTCCAGGTCTTGTAACCGGTCGTATTGATATATTGCTCGGCTTTGGCACCTTTGCCATCAGTTGCAAACTGATTGGAAGCGTTGTCCTGCGCCTGCTCCACAGATGCACCGTTCGAACCCTTTCTCATGGTAATCAAGTCGGGTGCCTCTGTTGATTTGATGTAGAACAGGTTGGTTGCAGGATCGAACGCCGCGCCGCCCCATTCGCCTCCGCCTCTGGTGCCGGGTAGTTCTATGGTTCCTTTTGGATCGGGCGGAGAAAACAGGCCTTCGTACCGCATAGCCCGGAACTGTCTAAGCAGCGAATCATGATCGGCAGGTGAATAATTGCTCAGATCAGCTTCGGTGATCAGTTGCCTTGCAAATGGCTTTGGCTTCACCGGATAGGGTTGCGTGGGCGACGCTGTTTCACCAGGCATGTGCGATGCCGGAACTTTCCGTTCCTCCACGGGAAATAAGGGTACGCCTGTTTCACGGTTAAACACGAATACGAATCCTTGTTTAGTGATCTGGGCAACCGCGTCTGTTTTTTTACCATCCTTGGTGATGGTAATTAAAGCCGGTGGCGCGGGCAGATCATAATCCCACAGATCATGATGTACGGTCTGGAAGTGCCAGATATGTTTCCCGGTTGTGGCATTCAAGGCTACTACGCAGTTGGCATACAAATTAGCCCCTTTTCTTTCTGCTCCCCAAAAGTCATAAGAAGAGGAACCCAGCGCCAGGAACACCATGCCTCTTTTGCTGTCTACACTTAATCCCGCCCAATCATTTACACCACCTACTTTTTTATAAGCATCCGGTGACCATGTTTCGTAGCCGGGCTCGCCGGGATAGGGAACAGTATGAAATGTCCAGACCAGTTTACCGGTACGGCAATCGTAAGCCCGGATAAATCCTGGTTGAGAACCATAGGTGTCGGGTAACCGGCAGCCGACGATAATGAGGTTTTTGTATACCGCACCGGGTGATGTCAGGGATACATAAAAGTCTTTATTTTTTTCACTGTCCCTCAGCCCGACTTTCAGGTTCACCTTGCCGCCGTTTCCGAAACCGGTGATAAGCTTACCTGTTTTGGCATCCAAAGCAATCAGGTTGCTGTCAGCGGACATCAAGATCCTTTTATCATTGCCATTTTCCCAGTAAGTTAAACCCCTGTTGACTTCCATGCCATTCTTACCGTTCAGGGGATCGTATGACCAGATGAGTTTCCCGGTGGCGGCATTTACGGCATAAGCCCCTTGGTTGGCAGAACTGGCGTATAAAACGCCATCAACAATGATGGGATTACATTCGCTTTTGCCCGGTGGCGCGCCTGCTTTTTTATCCTGCAGGGTTAAGGTCCATGCCGGTTGAAGCTGGCTCACATTAGCCGGGGTAATTTGCGTTAAAGGCGAGTAGTTGGTACTTCCTTCATTGGCTTTGTATACGGACCAGCTCCGGTCAGATTGTGCGTAACTAATTCTGCAAATAAACAATGTTAAGAGCAGCATCAGTGCAGTCCCGGATTGCCATGATCTTTTGTTTTTCATAAGTTTTTATTTAAAGTTTTATATCGTTGCTGCATCAATTACGTAGCGGTAACGGGCTTCCTTATTTACCACCTTGTCCCATACGGTGTTAATGTCTTTAACATTAATGATCTCTATTTGCGGGTAGATCTTATTTAACGCGCAATAATCCATCACTTCCTGTGTTTCCGGGATACCGCCAATCAGCGAACTGTTATAGTTCACCCGGCTGAACATGAAATTGGTATTATTGATCTCCAGTTTTCCACCGATGGGCTGACCTACCTGGGTAAAGTGACCGTAAGGTTTTACGCAGGTAAGATATGCGGAAACTTCAAAAGCGTAAGGTATGGTCGAGATCATGTAGTCCAGTTTCCCTGCATAAGGCTTCAATTTATCAAGGGAATCAACCACGATCACTTCTTTAGCCCCGAAGCCCAGGATATCCTGTCTTTTACTTTCACTGGTGGTAAATGCATATACATCTGCGCCTTTGGCTACTGCGATTTTGATCGCTATGTGCCCTAAGCCGCCGATACCCGCGACGCCCACTTTATCGCCTTTCTGAAATTTAGCATTCATTAGCGGCGAGTAGGTGGTGATACCGGCACAAAGTAGCGGTGCCGCATTTTGCAGACTAATGCTTTCCGGGATACGGATAGCGAAGTGTTCTTTTACGACTAAATTGTTTGAGTAGCCACCCTGGGTGATACCGGTTGGCGAAGATTTCTCCTGCGTACCGTAGGTGCCAACCATCCCGGTGGTTTCGCAATGATGTTCTTCACCATTTTTGCAACTGGTACATTGCATGCAGCTGTCTACCATACAGCCTACGCCGGCTTTATCTCCAACTTTGAATTTGGTTACGTTTTTACCTACTGCTGCTACAATACCTGCAATTTCATGGCCGGGTACCTGCGGATAAACCTGGTCGCCCCAGTGCCCACGGATGGTATGAATATCAGAATGACAGATGCCGGAAAATTTGATGTCGATCAGGATATCATTATCGCCAACTGCACGGCGCTCAAAGTTCCATAATGTCAGTTTGCTTGTTTTGTCGCGGCCTGCGTAGCCTTTGCTTATTATGTTTTTCATAGGATTTGTTTTTATATTGTTTTCAGCGAACAGTTTAACCGGGGCGGCAAGCATGATGCCTGCGCCAACGGCCGCGGATTGCTGAATGAATTCCCTTCTGGAAGATTGATTACTGTTTTCGTTTTTCATGGTTCGATAGATTTAATAATTTTGGCGGGAACGCCGCCGACAATGGTATGGTCAGGAACATCTTTACTAACCACGGCACCGGCAGCGACAACGGCATATTCCCCGATGGTTACGCCGGGCAATATGGTGGCATTAGCACCGATCCAAGCACCTTTTTTAATCCGGATGGGGTGTGAAATGGTCGCCATCCTTTCGGCCGGGCTTAAAGGATGACCCGTGGTGATCAGGTTCACTTTAGGGCCAATCAGTACATTATCTTCCAGGGTAATACCGCCCCGGTCCATAAAGGTACAGGCGTGGTTGATAAAGACGTTTTTGCCCAGGTTGATATTTTCGCCGAAGTCGGAATAAAAAGGGGGGATCATGAAAAAGGTATCATCCACTTCCTTGCCGATCAATTCGCTGAATAATATTTTGATTTCATCAAAGTCATCAATAACGAGGTTGTTTAATTTTGAGGTCGTGCGGATGGCTTTTTGAATGATCTTTAAAATTTCAGGGTAGTCAGGATCATCCAGACGGATCGTCTCACCGTTCCTGTCTCTGAATAGTATATTATTTGTTTTACTCATAATTTACTGCTTTTTTAATTCCGATTTGATCTCTATCGCAATAGGCGCTACCTCAACCAGTTCTAAAGACTTGACCATTTTTAAGGTTTCGTTTTTATATTTCAGAAAATGCGGTGTCTTTAAATGTGCCTGGTAAGCTTCTTCGCTGGCATATACTTCAAAAACAGTTACCTGGATGGGGTGTGCTTTGTCGTAAACTGCTTGTAAACTCAGTACACCGGGTTCTACCTGTACCGCTGTTTTGGCATGCTCGGCTAATGCCGCTTTGTATTCAGCGAGATAAGCAGGAAAAATTTCGATCTTGGCAATATGGAATTGCCGGATGTCTTGCTGTGCGGAAGCATTCCCGCTACTTAAAGTAACCATGATACAAAGTGTAAATAGCAGTTTCAGGCAGGTTTGCGCGCTCATAATTTGATAAATTAGTTTTTATTGTTTTTGGCAGCCAGTAACTTTTCAAGCGTTGCTCTCGCCAGATCGCCTTGTGTTTTACCAGCTGTTTGATCAATAATGCGAAATGCATCCGTTAGTTGTGATTCGGTAATTCCGGTGTTCATGCCCATGCCAATATGCGCTTGCAGTTGTGAAGCTACACCGGTCATAGCAGCCAAAGCGGAGATTGTCACGAGTTCACGCTGCTGATGGTTTAAAACGTCCCGGCTGAAAATATCCGCGAATAAGTGTTCCTTTAAAAATGTGTCGATGGCGGGTGCAAATGCGTTAGCTCCGGTTAGTGCTTTTTCTTCCCGGCCCGTTAGGGTCTGCAGGGTCTTTTTCCCGGTTTGGTATTTATCCGGATCATTGATGGGAGTCACTGCTTTACCATCGGTATCAGATAAACCTTTTGCTTTTCGTTCTTCTGAAATGGCCATAAGCGTAGTTATGCCATTCAAACTGCGCGGGAAACCGCAGTAGGCATATAGCTGTACCAGCACTTCTTTGATCTCATTAGTGGTTAGCCCGGCATCGAGACCTTTATTGAGCTGAACTTTTAGTTTTTCGATATCTCCGGTTGCAGTCAAAGCCGAGATACGGACGATGCTTTGCTGTTTCGGATCTAATTTTTGATTGTTTTCCATTTTGTTTTGTGCGTTAACACTTGTATAAAAACAGGAGGTAATTAATAATATTGACAACAGGCTTTTCATTCGTTGAATTTATTAGTTGCTTTTAGCTCCGTTATACTCCTGATCAGTAACCGGTCTTAACCAGGTTACAACCCCTTTGTCTGCATTTGGGTTAAGAGAAATATGCGTCATGGAACTCCCGGCTGATGCGCCGTGCCAATGCTCCACATTGGGTGGACAGGTGATCACTTCTCCTTTATGAATGACCCTAATAGGTTTTCCCTTTTCCTGTGTATAACCCGTACCGTCGGTGATCAGCAGAATTTGCCCGGCATTATGCGTATGCCAGTAGCTCCGTGCACCCGGCGAAAAAGTTACGCTGCCCGCAACCAGGTTAAATATACTGTCCTGGGGGACTAATGGCTGTACCCGTACCGTACCGGTAAAGTTGGCGGGTATGATCTTACCTTTAGTGAATATACCAGTCGTGGTGTTTTGCGCTTTACTGCTCAATACCAGTGAAAATAGTACCGCAATGATTAATGTGATGTTTTTCATATGATATTTTAATGGTAATTAAATGGTCAAACCGCCATCCACTACTAAATTGTGGCCGACGATCATACTTGCCGCGTCGCTGCATAAAAACAGCACAGGACTGGCAATCTCTTCTGCACGGCCTAAACGGCCGATCGGCACCATTTCCAGCATCCCGTCCAGCGCTTCCTTCTGACCGGCTGCGATCATTTTATCGGACATCGCCGTCTGAAAAAGACCCGGACTAACACTGTTGATGCGGATACCACGCCCCGCATATTCTACCGCCGCACTGATCGTCAGCCCGATCACACCGTGTTTGGCACCATGATAAACACCGCGCTGCGCACCGGCCCGTATGCCGCCTATTGACGAACAATTCACTATGGCACCACTACCTTGTTTACGCATGTGCTGGAGTTCATATTTCATACAACTCCAGATTCCACGATAATTAATGCCGTTGACCCGTTCAAAGTCTTCCAGGGTCTGATCGGCAGCTTCGGCCAGTTCATTTTGTACACCCGCATTGTTGTAGGCGTAATCCAGACGGCCGAATACTTCTATGGTTTTGTTCACCATTGCTTCCACCTGCTTATCGTCGGATACATCGCATTTGATGGCCAGTATTTGATGCCCTTCTGCTGCCAACCCGTCAGCTGCGGCCTCAACCGCTTGTTTATCCCAGTCTGATAAAACCACCGCCGCTCCGGCTTCTGCAAACGCTCTGGCGGTTGCTAGTCCCAACCCTGATGCAGCACCGGTAACCAGCGCTACTTTTCCTTTCATTATGATATTCATTTTTTTGTTATTGTCTTTATGACACAAAGGTCAGGCCGCAACAGAGAAAAAGACTTATACCAAATACAGGTTCTCCTACCATTTTTACAGGTTTGGCGTCAGTAATAGAAACAGCAAAGGAATAAACCTAAATTTGAATAAGATTTTAAGCAAATAGAGATGGAAGAGATATTCAAAATTAACAATGTAAGTGAACATGATGAATTTTACCATCAGGAAAACTTGCATCCGCTGGTGAGTATCATAGACTTTGAAGGAACTACGCCAGAGGTTTATGCACACAGGATGAGCTTTGGCTTTTACGCAGTATATCTGAAAGATGTGCGTTGCGGCGATATTAAATATGGCAGGGATACTTATGACTATCAGGATAGAACATTGGTCTTTGTTGCACCCGGTCAGATCATCAATGTAAGTATCGACACAGATTATAAACCGCAGGGCTTCGCACTACTTTTTCATCCCGACCTGATCCACGGCACACCACTCGGGAAACATGTCGATGACTACACCTTCTTTTCTTACGAATCCAGGGAGGCACTCCATCTTTCTGAAAAGGAAAGAAAAATAGTGCTAGACTGCTTTAGCAAGATCAAATATGAGCTGGAACAGGGGGTAGATAAACATAGCAAAACATTGATCTCTGCCAATATCGAGCTATTCCTTAATTATTGCGTCCGTTTCTATGACCGCCAGTTTATTACCCGAAGCGATGTTCACAAAAGCAACATCGAACGATTCGAGCTGCTACTTAAAGAATATTTCCAGTCTGATAAACCGCAAATCATCGGCCTTCCTGCTGTTACTTATTGTGCCGAACAGCTGCATCTTTCACCTAATTATTTTGGCGATATGGTCAAAAAGGAAACAGGTAAAACCGCATCGGAATATATTCAGTTGAAAGTAATGGATATGGCCAAAGAAAGGATATTGGACGTTAATAGATCGGTAAGTGAAATAGCTTACGAACTTGGTTTTAAGTATCCGCAACATTTCACAAGGGCGTTTAAGAAAAGTACGGGGTTTACGCCCAACGAGTATAGGTCATTAAATTAAAGCATAATAAACTTAAATGACAATGTCTCAAATAACGAAGTTATATCCTCTAAAGTTAAAAACTTCCCCATTAAGGCGAAAACATCAGCTTCCCACTCCCAAAATGGTTCTAATCAAATTGTTTTATAAATATGGATCCGCAAATCCTGGATTATGGCATCAATTTTAAAATTTAGATTAAATCATATAAGCGAAAAATGCCCAAAATGACCAAAACAGTTTGAGGTTGTTTTCTTATCCTTTTTTGAACTATTCCCGGTCTGCGATGTGGTCAATAATTATCTGTAAATCTTCAATAAAGCGGTTTGTAATCGGAGCTTTTGAGACCACAAAATGACCCACCGTATGCCAAGCATGGGAATAAAATTGAAAAGCCTTTAGATGGAAATCTGAAGGCTTTTTTTGTGGAACTAGCGTGGTATTAACGAAACCATTGTAAACATAAATCCGCTTATAAACATTAAAAAAAGCAAGAATGATCTAATTTCCCTTGCTTTACGGCCCTCTTTTAATACAAGCCCACTAAAGGGTTCTGATAACAGAATCGCCAGGGCAAACAAAAAGGCAAATGCTAAAGCCAATTGTGCACCTATCCCAATTGGAATGCGATTAGCGCTATTGCCAAAATAGCCCAGTTGGTCGCCCAGAAATAATAAATTCCAAATAACAACAAAAACAATCACCGCTGACCATTTCATTGGAAAGCTTCCGCTTGATTGATATTTTATTATCTCTGTTTCAACTTCTGCAGGTATGGGGCCCGCGTTCTTTAAAAATCCGGTATCTTCTATTCGTTTTATTAAATCACGGCTGCCTGAAGTCAAAAAGATGACCTTTTGGCTATATCCATTAACCCGGTGATTAATTTTAATACCAGCCCCAGAAAATAATGAAGATGGTTCGATAGAAATAATATCAGAAGGCCTGAAATATAAGTTACCTATGATTGATGCATTTAATCGTAATTCATTTTTATTAACTAACAATTTAGCAAATGGCCATGTGGCTCGGCCAAATCCAATGTTTGCGCCACCGGTTTCTTCAATTTCATACATTATTATGCGTTTAGGGTTGATCGACTAAAGCTATTTAAAAGCAATGGAATAAACAAAACTACTGTGTGGGATTAATCACGACAAATTATCGTCCAAACCCGCCGCACAACGCAAATCAGCCATAAAAGAGTTCGAGTTTTGTAGTCTAAGGACCACATTTAAACCCAGCCATGGGAACGGCATGGGAAAGATTGTTTTGAAAGCCTTTAGATGATAATCTGGAGGCTTTTTTTGTTTACTGCGGTGATAACACAGACCGCAAGCTAAATGGCAGGACGACACCCAACAAAGAACAAACTTATTTCCGACAATTTGTTTTCGGTGTACAATTCCCCAATCTGTAAAATGACAAATTCAGATAATTGCCGGTTGATGAGATGATCCAAACTTTTCATTTCCGTTTATCGTCAAGGTTCGATTTTACAATGTTCGGGCATAGTTTATCCTGCTTTTTTTATCAGCCTCGCCGGGCATTGGAGCTACCTCATATTTGCAATTCCATTCTTTTATACTTTCTAAAATTGGCAAAAAAGCCAAGCCTTTTTCAGACAACTTATATTCTACCCTGGGCGGTAGTTCCTTATAGGCTAATCTTTCCAATAGTCCATCTTCTTCCAATTCTTTTAGTTGTTCGGCTAGTACTTTCCTTGAAATGAGGGGTACTATGGAATCCAACTGACCAAAACGAATGGTACGTGTGCCGATAACATTGAGGATTATGGGTTTCCATTTATTGCCAATAGTGCCAATAGCTCTCGTAAATGAACAATTCGAAGCGCAAAATTTTTCGTCCCTCATATTTTTAAATTTTGTAGTTACCTGATGGTAACCAGAATAAACTATCAATGGTTACAAATATAAACTATCGATAGTATCTTTGCGAAACAAATTTAAAATAATTGAAAATGAGTAAGTTAAAAAATAAAGTAGCAGTTATTACAGGGGGTAATAGTGGCATTGGGTTCGGCATAGCCCTGGAATTCAAAAACGAAGGTGCTAAAGGCGTTATTGTTGGCAGAAACCAGGAAACCTTAGCCAGCGCTGTGGCCCAACTCGGAGATAATTTTATAGCGATCAATGCCGATGTAACCAACCTTGCCGACCTGGGCCGCGTGTTTGCAGCAACAGCAGAAAAATTTGGTAAGATAGATGTGATCGTCGCCAATGCGGGTGGTGGTGCTGTAGGAACTGTGGCAACTACCGGTGAAGCCGACTTTGATAAGGCAATTGATCTGAACCTGAAAAGTGTTTACTTCACCGTTCAAAAAGCATTGCCTTATATGAATGATGGTGGCTCTATTATTTTGATCGGGTCAAATGCGGCACATCGGGCATATGCGAATTTTACGCTTTATGGCGCTGCCAAAGCGGCCGTGATCTATCTGGCAAAAGCATTTTCAAGCGACCTTTTGGATAGAAAGATCAGGGCAAATGTGATCACTCCGGGTACAACGGATACCCCGGCATTTGAAAAATTTGTTCCCGCAGAACAAATTGAAGCTGTAAAAACACACTTCGCAAGCGTGATGCCGACAGGCAGGATAGGGCAACCGGCTGACATCGGTAAAACGGCGGTTTTTCTGGCCTCTGACGATTCTTCGTTCATGCTTGGTGCCGAACTGCTTGTTGATGGCGGCATGACTTATCTCTCTAAGTAATTAACATAATTTCAAAATGAGTATATCTGAAAACAAAGTAGCTAACTACGCAATAATCGGCTTTGGCAAAATCGGCCAGGCCTTAGCCAACGCGTTTGCCCGCAAGGGCATCGCAGTATCCGTTGCCACCACACGCAACCCGGAGCGCTTTTCATCAGCTGCGGCCGCTATCGGACCCAGTATCATTCCCACCACACTGGCGGAAGCCCTGAAGGCGGACGTTATCTTTTTGGCTGTGCGTTTCGAGTCGCACCCAGAGGTCGCGAAGGCGTTGCCTACCTGGCAGGGGAAAATCATCGTCGATGTGACCAATGCCTATGGCGTGCCGCCTGAGCAACTGGGAGGACAGCCTTCCGCAAGGGTCGTTGCGCAAGCCTTCAGCGGCAGTAAGCTGGTTAAGGGCTTCAACCATTTGGGAGCCGCCATTCTTGAGCAAGACCCGGCCGTACATGGCGGAAAGAGAGTCGTTTATCTGGCAAGCGACGATGACAGTGCCGCAGCTGAGATCGGTGAGCTTGCAAAAAACCTCGGTTTTTCGCCAATCCAATTGGGGGGGCTTTCGGAAGGCGGCCTGCTGGTGCAGGCGCACGGAAATAGCTGGGGCAAACTCATCTTTCAGGACCTGGTCAAGTTCGACTTATAAATCAAATCTTAAATAATAAAAATCATGAGTAAATTAATAAACAAAGTAGCGGTAGTTACCGGTGCTTCAAAAGGAATAGGTGCAGCTATCGCCAAACACTTCGCGGCAGCAGGCGCAAAAGTGGTTGTAAATTATGCCTCAAGTAAAGAAGGCGCAGACAAAGTGGTGAAAGCCATAACCGACAATGGAGGTACAGCCATTGCAGTACAGGCCGATGTATCGAACGAAGCCGATGTGATCAGGTTGTTTAAAGAAACTGAGAAGGCTTTCGGAACGCTGGACATTTTAGTAAATAATGCAGTATCTCAAGGATATGCACCTATTGAACAAATTTCGGTAGAAGATTTCCACCAGAGTTTCAACGTCAATGTATTAGGGCCTATATTGACTATCCAGTCAGCTTTGAAGCTTTTCGGCGATAAGGGCGGGAACATTATCAATATCAGTTCGGGTGCAAGCAAATACCCTCTTCAAAATGCCTCGTTGTACTCAGCAACCAAAGCGGCATTAGATGCCTTTACAATTGCTTTATCTAAAGAGCTGGGTATAAAAAACGTTCGTATCAATTCTATTTTGCCAGGCGCTACTAACACAGAAGGTGCGGCCAGTGCAGGCGTTACTCCCGGCAGTGAGTATGAGAAAATGTTTGTTGCCAAAACACCGCTTGGTCGCAGAGGCCAGCCCGAAGATATTGCGAAAGCCGTGGTATTTGTTGCCTCTGATGATGCAGGCTGGATCACGGGAGAGCAAATTTCCGTTTCTGGTGGTATGTATGGTTTTTAAAATAGTTTAACACTTCTCGTTGCCATTTTCAATCGTCTTTTAATAGGCCTCAAGGTCTATCAAAAAGCAAATTATTGGAAATAGGAGCCTTTGCCGACCATAGATAAAAATAGTAAAAACGTCTAAAAGCCTGCAAATATTTATTTGCAGGCTTTTAAAATAATATTTAAATATTATTTTGAATTAATAAACCATTATGTATATTTAACTAACTAAAAATCAACGCTTAATATCACAAAATATAAAAATCATCTTTCTTTACGATTGAATATTTTTTGAGTATCTATTATATTGAATGTCCCCTAATTTTAAGTGATTAAGAAAAGCAATTGGCGATCTGTTGTTAGCTTTTTTATAAACAGCTAATTAACCTAAAGTACGACAACACCTAAACCTTCACAATATGGCAACGACAATCATATTCAATGACATTCAAAATTACTTAAATGCAATCGCAGATAAGTCAGGCATCATTGCAGGTAGTCCTCACAAAAGATTTTGGAACATCCCATATCAAAGTTTTGTAACTGCAAATGTCCCACATGCTAGCTGTGACGATGGAAGCCCTGTCCCGATCTTAAATAACAACAAGGTAAATCCAATGCTGGATCCATTGCAATCGCCATTTTACAGAATTTTGTTCGATCCGGCTGGGGTATGCGGAAACCCACAAATGCCAGAAGGTGGCCCCCTTGCAACCGATCAGGGTTATAGCGTATTATTACCAGACGGAACTACGATAACCGGAACTCAAATTAAAAGCAATATTGAATCGTGGCTTTCCAATGGGTTCCCTGAAACAGCATCAATAGTAATTTAGCAACCAACTTATGAGAAAGCTTATTGTTATATTAATGCTTATAAGCGGCATAACGCTTATAATACAATGTACAAACACACCGCATTCCGGTAAACAATTGGCCCTTAAAGCCAGCTTAGCAGACGAGGAAAATTGTTCTGCCGACAGCTTATTTCCCATAAGGGCACCACTAAATGCCGAACCTGATAGCGGGCAGGAATGCCAGTTTTACCAGTGGGCGTGGGCGTCTTTTTTATATATTACCCAGGATTCATTAAACAAACCCCGGTTTTTAAGCTATGCTACGCCTACTGAACTTTTCTCCGCGGGCGCAACCCCTTTGTTTGCTAAACAATCATCAAGAACAAACTTACTGTTAGCCCCCAGGCTTGAAGAAGATTCGGTGGTTACGAGTTTTGCTGAAGTGGAGCAAGCAACCTCAAAAGGTGTTTTGATTGATAAAAATGGAAGGGCAATTTATTATGCACAACATATCAACAACACATTCGCGTCATTTGTTAAACAGCACAACCTTACCAATATGGACACGCTTTTTGCTGCCAAACCCGATCTGGAATTCGTTACAGGTAGCCTGGAGTTGAAAACATCATGGAAAATTGTAGCTCCTAACGAAGATGTTTCGTCATTTTATACGACAAATGCAGATGTAGCACAATTTGAAACACGTAAAGACAGTTCCGGAAAAACCATTGTTGTTATAAACCCCAGAAAATTAAAGACTGAAAGGGTTGCCTTAGTTGGAATACATGTGGTAGGAGTTACAAAAGGCCATCCAGAGTTTATTTGGGCAACTTTTGAGCATGATGACCTGGGGCCTAATAATAATAACCCTAACAGGTCGGGAGAAACGCCAAGCTCTGATATTTCAGGTGCTATTAATGATAAGCCTTTAAATCCCGGTAATTATTTGTTTTACACCAATGGACTGTCTGCGCAAAAATGTAACGTAGCGACTGGAATAGAAGACCTGATATTTCAGGATGAAGCCAAACAAACATTTAAACAAACCAGTAACGTTTTTCATCAGTATTGGTTTGATGATGATGGCTTGATAGAATCTTTAAATAAAAACGTAAGACAAAAACTCGGCAGTTCTTCTGTTTGGAGCCATTATAGCCTGAAAGGGGCAGTATGGCTCAACAGCAGAAAGAATTTTTTAGAGAATAAAAATTTTGCACAGATGGATAAGGCCGATACCACAGTTATAGGAGGGGAGAAAGCACTATCCAACCTTACCATGGAGACATTTACGCAGGCCAATCAAAGGTGCTTCAGCTGTCACAAGACCAAAGTGGAATTTGACCCTAACAGTTCCTTATCTTTTCCGGCTAAGCGTATTAGTGTAAGCCACGTGTTAACCAATGCATATTTTAATATAAAAAGGGCCGGACAAATGGCAATGGCAAAAAATAAACACGCAACCCACTAGTTGATACTTTAAAAGGATAAGCCAGATAATTACTTTTAATAGTTGAAGGGATGGGGAATATTCGAAGAAGCCTTTAGATGAAGATCTGGAGGTTTTTTTGTAGGGTTTCTTTTCTGCTTTAGCTTACTTCCCCTTTATTTGCAACCCCTGGTTGGGCATTACACCTGTTTCGCCGCGCTGTATAATTGCCTTTCTGTCGGTAAAATTTAACAATCTGTCGAAGGTATTAAGCAGCTTGTTTGTAATTCAATTCTTTTGTGCTTGCTCCTGTTGTATTAGCCTAATCTAATGCAACTTAACGCATTTTATCAGCTGGTTTGAATGTTTATGAAGACGAATATTTTATCTAAATTTTTTGCTGAGTTTTTGGGCACAGCTATTTTGGTTTTAATGGGTTGCGGCAGCGCGGTAATTGCCGGCCCAAACGGTACAACAGGCGTTGGTTTATTGGGGATAGCCTTCGCCTTTGGCTTATCGGTTGTGGCCATGGCTTATGCCATTGGCCACATATCCGGTTGCCATATTAACCCGGCCATCACCATTGGTATGGTTATAACCGGCCGCATGAAAGCCGGCGAGGGTGTCATATATATTATAGCGCAGGTTGCCGGGGCTATTGCCGGGGCCGGGGTTTTGCTACTCATAGCATCCGGTAAAGAGGGGTATAGCATAGCTGCGAATGGGCTTGGCCAAAACGGATACGGGTTGGCATCGCCAGGCCATTATAGTTTGCAGGCTGGTTTTATTGCCGAAACCATATTTAGCTTTATATTTTTGCTGGTGGTATTCGGGGCTACATCTACCAAAAACATACATGGTAGCCTTGCAGGTGTAGCTATAGGCCTAAGTTTGGTACTCATCCATATTGTGGGGATACCCGTAACGGGCGTATCTGTAAACCCTGCCCGTAGCATTGGCCCCGCTATATTTTCGGGCGCGGTAGCTATTGATCAGTTATGGCTTTTTATTGCAGCACCTATTTTAGGCAGCGCGTTTTGCGCAATAACCTGGCGGTATATACTGGGCGAGGATTAAGCCAGCCCTTTATTCTCTTTTAGGGTTAAAATATCTAAGCAGTAGAACAGCCAGGATAGCGCTCCCAATTCTGATGGAGTTACCGATCCAGCCGGTTGCGGCGGTATCTGAAACCGAAAACATTGTCCACGCGGCATTTAATGAAGCATGGAATATAAAGCCGCTCCAGATGGTGTAACCATCCATCGCATCTAATATCACAAGTACTACAGCCCCCAAAAATGTGATGCCCAAAACCTGCAGAGCGATGGCACTTGTATCGCCGCCTGCCGAAAGCCAATGTATCCACCCAAATGCAATAGCCTGCAATAATATAGCAGGTGCCATGCGCCAGCCTAATGCCCGGCGGGTGAACAAGAACCCGAAGCCGCGGTACATCAATTCTTCGGCAAAGGGGAAGATAATGGCCAGCATAACAATATCCAGCAGAGAAATGTCCTTAACAAGGGGGCCTTGCAAGGCTAAACCGAGCCAGCAGGGGATGGTAGCAACCAGGGTAAGTATTGGCCCCTTAAAGCCATTCCATGTAATGCCTAAAGCTTTAGCCACATTGCCCGCATGCCGGGGGATAAGTATAATGGCAGCTACAATTGCAAACAATACAGCGCTTAAATTATCTACAATGGCACCGCCATAAGGAATTGGGAAGCCCGGTATTTTTACCCCGGCCCATTGTGCAATATCGCGGATGTTTAATGCGCAGAATAATACAAAAGTTACAAGCAGCCATGAAGCTACTTTTTTGCTCGGACTAAATGTTGTTGTTGCAGTTGACTGATCGTTTAGTTTCATACAGTTTAAGTTTGGTGTCAACTTCTAAGACGGCATTTTTTAAAAAATGGTTGCAAGGTATTTCGTGGTTTTAATTATTCTGGAAGATACAAATAGAATTAAATACCATAATTTTACGGCAATACATTTTTAATACAACATGGAAGAACCAAGAGCATTAAACCAGGTAGCAGAGTTTCATAAAACGTTTAAACACCCGGTAATTGATAAACCCGCCATCCCATCTAAAGAAAGAAGCGCTTTAAGGGTCTCCTTACTGGCCGAAGAAGTAAAAGAGCTACAGGAAGCCATTGATGATAACAACCTGGTAGAAATTGCCGACGCCCTTTGCGATATACAATACGTTTTGGCCGGCGCCATACTTGAATTTGGACTGGGCGAAAAGTTTAAGGCCTTGTTTGATGAG
Organism: Bacteroidota bacterium; assembly: GCA_040390445.1. Taxonomy (GTDB): domain Bacteria; phylum Bacteroidota; class Bacteroidia; order Sphingobacteriales; family Sphingobacteriaceae; genus Mucilaginibacter. Next base: position 169,809 of record JAZJYI010000011.1, on the reverse strand, counting down.
GTGCACCGCTCAAACATGAGCAAAGCTTGTAAAACAGTTGAGGAAGCAAACGATACCATCGCCCATTACAAACAAAGGGATGGCAGCGAAGCTCATTATAAAGAGGAGGATGCTTTGTTTTTGGTTTACCGCACTAACGATAACAAGACCCTGAAATCAATCAATTATTCGCCTGCGGATTTAAAAAGCATCCTGTAATGGCAGGCCAAACACAAAATACCAGCGAAGAAAAAGCAAACCTGCACCCACGCAATTTGCACCGGGGCAGATATGATTTCCAGGCGTTAATAAAAGCCTTGCCCGCGCTTCGCGAATTTGTTGTACAAAACGAACGCGACGAGCTGTCTATCAACTTTACCGACCCAGAAGCGGTAAAAACGCTTAATAAAGCATTGTTGAAATTGCATTACGGCATAGCACAATGGGATATCCCCGAAGGGTTTTTATGCCCGCCTATACCCGGCCGGGCCGATTATATCCATTACATAGCCGATGTTTTAGCAGAGGCAAATAACGGCGTTATACCAACCGGTAATAGCATTAAAGTATTGGATGTTGGCGTTGGTGCCAACTGTATTTACCCACTAATTGGCCACAAGGCCTACGGGTGGAACTTTGTTGGCAGCGAAGCCGATTACATAGCTGTTGCCGCAGCAAAAAAGATAGTAGATGATAATAACCTCGCTTCGGCTATTGATATCCGCAGGCAAACATCTTATGCAAATATCTTTGAAGGAATAATTAAGCCCGGCGAAAAGTTTGATATAACCATGTGCAACCCGCCGTTCCATTCATCATCAAAAGAGGTTAAGGAAAAATCGAGCCGCAAGTGGAAAAACCTGGGGCAGGATAAAGGTGCCGAACTAAACTTTGGCGGCCGCAATAACGAACTTTGGTGCGAAGGCGGGGAGCCCCGTTTCCTGAATAAGATGATGAGCGAGAGCAAAGAGTTTGCCCGGTCATGCAAGTGGTTCTCATCGCTCATATCGCAGAAAACCACACTGCCCGGCTGCTATAAATCGCTTGATTATTTGGGTGCCAAGGAGGTGAAAACCATCTCTATGTCGCAAGGCCAGAAAACCAACCGCATTTTGGTGTGGACGTTTCAGGATATAGCGTAATTACCGTACCGAACGCCTTTCCTTATCAATTAAGAAGTACTACATTAGGTAACCAATTACACGATCGGAGGATCTAAAAATTTATTGCTTATGAAAAGGAAGATAGGCTGTACACTTGCGGGGCTGTTATTAGTTTTTTGCGCGGTTGCACAAAAAAAGAAGGCGGTTACATTTGTCGAAAAAACCTCAATAGCGCCGGTAGGCATCATCAAAAACATTAGTGATTCGGCATTGCTTGATATTGTGCAAAGGCAAACCTTTCGTTTTTTTTGGCATTATGCCCACCCCGTTAGCGGCCTGGCAAGAGAGCGAGACAATACCGTTAAAGCCCAGTATTATTGGGATTATATTAACGAGGCTTATGATGAACCTAACCTAAGCAAGGGGACTTTTGGCCCCGAAGCCTGCGCCATCGGCGGTACCGGTATGGGCATATTAAGTACAGTTGTTGCTGTAAACCGTGGCTGGATAGGGCGGGATACCGCTGTAAAGCGCCTTATAAAAATTGTTGATTTTTTAATTAAAGCCGATTGCTACCACGGTATATACCCGCACTTTATGAACGGCGCTACGGGTAAAACCATTGCTTTCGACAGGATTGATGATGGGGCAGATATTGTAGAAACATCATACCTGCTGATGGGCCTTTTGGGTGCAAAAGAATACTTTAACGGCAATACGCTCCAGGAAAAATATTTCCGCAAACGCGTACAGCAGATGTGGGATGCCGCAAACTGGAACTGGCATAGCAACGGCGATAATAAGAGCTTGTACTGGCATTGGAGCCCCAATAACGATTTCCAGATGAACTTCCCGGTGTTTGGGTATGATGAGGCCTTGATCACTTACATCATGTCGGCATCATCGCCAACACACCCCATATCAAAAGAGCTTTACGAAAATAGCTGGGTGAAAAGCAGCAGCTGGAAAAATGGCCAAAGCTACTACGGTTACGAGCTGCCATTGGGCAAGTTTGATAAAGGCGGCCCTTTGTTTTTTGAGCAATATACTTACATGGGGATTGACCCTAACGGCTTAACGGACGACCATAACATTGACTATGCCGTACAAACAAAAAATCATACACTGATAAATCGCGCCTATTGCATTGAAAACCCGAAACATTACAAAGGTTACGGTGAAAATTGCTGGGGCTTAACCGCAGGCGATAGTTACAAAGGTTACGTAGCCCATTGCCCCGAGGTAGATTACGGTGTGATACAGCCAACGGCAGCCTTGTCGTCCTTCCCTTATACACCGCAATATTCTATGCAGGCGCTTAAGCATTTTTATTATGATTTGGGCGATAAGATATGGGGCCCATATGGCTTTGCCGATGGGTTTAGCGAATCGCATAACTGGTACGCCAAAACGCATTTAGCTATTGACCAGGGGCCAATTGTAGTGATGATAGAAAACTACCGCAGTGGCCTGATCTGGAAACTGCTGATGAAAAACCCGGATATACAAAAAGGATTAAAACGCCTGGGCTTTAAAAGTAAATGGATTAAAGAATAACCCAAACGTTTAGTGTGACATAAAAAGGCCTTGAACATTTTTGTTCAAGGCCTTTTTATTATTACCTTATTCTGGTAATGTACCGGCAAGCGTGGGTGGTACAGTAATAAGCAAAGTGTTTGGGTCGGAGATGTAACCCATAATATACAGGGCTGTTTCGCCACCACCGGCACCGGCATACAAGCGGGTTTTATCCACCCGTAAGGCGCTGGTACCATTACCCACCAGCATTGATTTTTGCGATAGTGCCCAGTTGGGGCCAACGTAAATAACATTTACCTCGCCGCGTGTATCCTGCATATTGCTGTCGCTGGTTATGTAAATAAGGTTGCCATCAACAATAATATTTTGCATGTAAATGTTGATATGCTGCTGCAATAATTTAGTTGGCGTTTCGGTAGAGATATCAAAGATCCTCAGTTGTGTATCGCCGCAGGTACAATAAAGCAAGTTATCCTTTATCACCATTGGCGATTTTATGCCATTGCCGCTTTTCGGTTCAATGTTTATGCTTTTAAGAATAGCTTTGGTTTTAACATCAATTATCTTTAAGGTGCTGTACATTTCACTGCTAAACCAGGCTGTAGTGTACATTTTGTCGTTTTTTATCTTAATACCGTTGCCGCTGCCACTGCCCACGCCCTGTAACGGATTGTTTAAGGTTAAATCACTCTCAAACGTAAATGTTTTCAGGTTGACCACCTTGGTGGTAAAGCCCGGGACACCAAGCGCCATAAACATGGCATATAAGTAATCGCCGTCAATATCAAAACCCAGCATAAACGCAGCCCTCATAAATCCTTGTCCCGGAGGGCCCCAGGATAAGCGGCCAACCTCAGTAGGGGCATCGCCTAATTTTATCTTGATAATGTCCCATCTCGCATCATCGCTTTGGGCCATGGAAGCGGTATAGGCAAAGCCATCCTTTTCGGTCATGATAAAGTTAATACGTACATCAGCCGGGGTAAATTCATTTATTTTTTGAGCTGTGTTAGGGTTTAGCGTTATAAACTTAGGGCTGTCTTTTTGCATCCCTGCCTGTATATACAGGCGGTCGCCTTTTGGCAAAACATCCATTACATCGGTATCCAGCTGCAGGGTATTTTGCAGAATGGTTTTAGGGGCGTAACCGATGTATATTTTTACCTCCTCGTTCATCTGCGCAACATAGCTATTATAATATTTTGCAGCCATGTCTGATGAATCGTTGTAATGATACGCCTCGATGATCAGCATAAGCGCTTTAAGCTGCAAGCCATAGTAATACATAAACTGAGTGTGCGCCATAGCAGCGTATTCATTTACAGATTTTGAGGCCTTAAACGCTACGCGTGTACCCAGCGAAGTCATGTTTTCGCCGCCCGATGCCGTACTCAGCAAATTGTTTTTGATGGCAATAAAAGCATTGGGTATATTGTTGCGGATGTATGCCGCCAATTCATCAAGTTCGGATTTTTTGCCGGTGCCTGCTTCTAACTGGGCGGCCATTGTAAGGCGCTCAAAAGCGGCATCGATATTGGCAGCGCTTGTGTTGAGGCCTTGTACCGCCGTGTAGTATTTAGCGCCGTCTATTTCGGTTTTAATAACCTCTACTGCAGTATTGAGCGCGGCGCTTAGCGCATCAATTTTGCCTTCAATAACTTTTAGTTCCTGATATTGCTTTTCAAGGGCTTCTTTAACCTCGTCTTTTGGTTCGGGGCCGGGGCCAAGGCCTACCAGGTTCAGGATCCAGCCGGTAGCTTTCTTTTTTATTTTACCTACTACGGCATCTTTTAGGTCACCCAGGATCGATTGGAAGATATCGGTATCCTTATCGCCCATAAGCAGCGGGCGATTGCCGGGTTGGGCCTTTTGAAGAGCAAGCATGCCTTCAAATTCTTTTTGAATATCCATCGTTTTTGTGATTGGTTTGGTACAACTAAATTACCTAAACAAAAACGCATGCAAAAAGCTAATTTTAGCTTAAAATAAGGCATCAATAAGGGTGAAATTATGGCCTGCCTGAGCTTTAGCAGGCATGAGCCTGCCGAACCATTAGCAAAACAGCTAAATATTCGACAAGCTCAGATTGACATAAAGGGGGAAGAAATTAAAACCTGTCCCAGAAAGCAGGCGGTTCAATACCCAGGGCGCGCAGGTAAACATAACCTTGCCCGCGGTGGTGGATCTCGTTATCAAAAAGATACTGCAATGTGTTGATAATGGTGTTAGGGTATTGGCCAAAGGCTGCCTCGGTTTCCTGGAAGCGACTGGCCGTTATTTGCGGCCATAAAACATCTATCTGCTCGGTTACTTCATCCCAGGCTTCCAGCAATTCGGCTTTGGTAGTCGGGTTAATTTCATCGTTAAAATGGTCAAGGGCTGGTGTGGTTTCCCACTTGCCGGTAACAATACCGTTCATGCCTGCGCTGGCCAATCCTGTCATTTCGCCCGCCAATACATTATAGGGGCGCATACCGCCGATTGAAAATTCAAAAAGTTCTTTCTCGGGGAACGCGGCTAAAACTCTGCGGCTTAATGCGCGGTGCGCCTGCCAGTTCTTTAAAAAATCGTCGGATGTTATTACCGGGGTGTTTGTTGTTGCTGTTGTATTTGTCATGGCTTGTTGTTTTAAGTTTATGATACAAAGAAACTACAGGCTAATGACAGTGGTATGTCAGTAGGAGATAACAAATTTTAAATATTATCTTTTTGTAAAAAGGTTTTTTGGGCACGTTCATTGCAGTTGTAACTGCATGCAAATTAACACTTTAGAAACAATAACCGTAATAGTCCTGGCCATTGCTTTACTGATATGGCTGGTTATACGCAACCGCAAGGATGAAGAAGCCTTTAAAAAAGATGAGTTAAAGGATTCGGAATTTGTAGAGCCCAAAGCCCCGGAGAAATAATAACCGCCTTAGTTCGGTGAAAACACCGAACTATAATTCCCCCGCCAAAAACTCATTTACCATCGCCACAAACAGATCGGGTATTTTACTTTCGGGTTTTGGGTTATATGCCTCGCCAATGTAACTGCCATGTGTGCCGGGCAAAATAGCCAGGCGCCCATGCGGGAACAATCGTGCCATTTTTGCGGCATGCTCTGGCGTGGCCAGGTCCTGATCGCCAATTACCACAAGGGCCGGTGCTTGTATGGAACGGACCTGCTCATCCGTCCAGCCTTTAAAATCGTGCATGCGCCGGGCATCTTTATTAAACATATTCATCAGGCCTTCGGGTGTGCCTATCTTCAGGTATTCATCTTTATAAATTTGTGGCATGTGGGTAAAATCGGGCGTTTCAAAGCCTTTCCAGAACGTTTCAGGGGCGGCATCGCGACTGTAAAAGGCCGAAGCTATTACCAGTTTGCCTACTTTATCCGCATGGCGGATGCCCAGTTCCAGGCAGGTTTGCCCGCCGTTGCTAAAGCCTAAAAAATCGGCTTTGGCTATGTTAAGCTGGTTTAATAATTCAGCCACATCGTCGGCATCCTGTGTAAAACTTTCGGGGGTATCGCGGTCGCCGCTGTGGCCGTGGGCCTGTAGCTCAACGGCAATAACCTGGTGCGTTTTAGCCAGCTCGGGCATTATCCTGCTAAAGTTTGTTTTAATGGTTGAACCGCCGCCGTGGATCAAAACCAGCGGGCTGCCGGTGCCGGATATTTCGTAATACATTTTTATGCCGTTTATACTGGCATATTTGCCCGTACTTTGGGCCTCAGATAGATTAATTGCCATAATGAGTAATGTTAAACTTAAATTAACGATCTTATATTTTTCATAAATATTGCATCCCCCCTTCGGGTGATAAATTCTGTATGAACTGCTTTAATCGTTCATTAAACCTTTTTTTAGACGAGTCTAAAAATTAAATATCTGATTATCAGGTGTTCATGGTAATTGGTGGCGTTCACGGCTGTGAACGTGAACACTTTGAATTTACTTTGTTAAGCCGCCTTATCCTTGTTGTATTTGTTCCTGTATTCTATAGGCGATAGGCCCGTTATCTTTTTAAAAACTATCCTGAAGGCCTTGGTATCGGTATAGCCAACGTTGTACATCACTTCGTTCACGTTCTCGCGGATGGTTTCCAGGCTCATTTTGGCCGCCTCTATACGTACACGCTGCATATATTCAACCACGGTGTTTGATGTGGCCTTTTTAAAGCGGCGTTCCAGATGCCTGCGGCTAATGGCAAACAGATCGGCCAGATGGTCAACCGTTATTTTGTCGCGGTAATTATGCTCAATAAAGTCCTGCGCTTTTTTAATTACCTCGTCTTCATGATCCTTTTGCCCGTGGAAGATGATAAACAGCGACTGGCTGTTGCGCTCAATATCTATCTCGAAAATCTTTGATGAATTGATGGCCATATCCCTGCCGGCAAACTTCTCTACCAGGTACAACAGCAGGTTGAGCGACGAATACGCGCCCCCGCTGGTATAAATGCCCCCCTCATCGGTAATGATCTTGTAAGGCATCAGGTTTACATCGGGAAACATTTTGCGGAACTCATCGGCCATTAGCCAGTGTGTGGTACAACTGCGGCCTTTAAGCAAACCCGTAGAGGCCAAAATAAAGGCGCCTATGCAAAGCGAAACAACTTCGGCGCCTGTTTTATATTGTTTGATAATCCAGGGGATAAAATCGCTGTTATCGCGTAATACTTTATTGATATCGCCATGCACCGCGGGGATAATGATCAGGTCGGTTTTGTCAACTTCTTCATACGTCATATCAGGCTTAATAGTAAACAACCCGTTGGTTAGGGCGGTTTCCTTATTTAAACCCACCAGCTGTATTTTAAACAGCGGGGCTTTCTTCATCCTGTCAAGCGTTTGGTTCACCATAGAGAACATCTTATAAGTTGCCTCTATGTTGCTCAGGCTGGTTTCGCCCTGCGGAATGAGTATTGATATGTGTTTCATAGTCTCAAAGGTAGATGGTATCATCGTCGCAATCAACCCCTTAGATTGTCGTAATTACCCCCTTTTAAATATAACAAAGCGCCGCACCTTTGTAATGCATCAACACATTTATTTATGATGATCGAGGTTTTTAAAACAAACGTTCAGGAAAAAGATAGGTCGAGGGTGCTTATTCAAAAGCTCCTGGAGCAGTTCCCGGCCAGTAAAATAAATTTCGACCTGGAAGACTGCGATAAGATACTGCGGGTAGAAGGGAAAGATTTTTGCGCACACCGGATCATTGAATTGCTTAAATTAAACGGACATTATTGCGAGATACTTACTTAACCAATTATAAACGTATTAAAACTAAAACAATGTCAAAAATTAGCGCCTACATCAACTTTAAAAACAACCAATGCACTGAGGCCATGACTTTTTACCAAAGTGTATTAGGTGGCGAGTTAAGCCTGATGCCGGTAAAAGATTCGCCGATGAAAGATAGTTTCCCGGGCGAAGCGCAAAAAGGCATACTGCATGCCGACCTTACCGGAAGCGATTTTAGCCTCCTTGGAACGGATATGCCCAACCCCAATATCGACGCCGTTGTTGGGATGGTATCATTAACAATAACCTGCGCCAATAAAGCCGATGTGCAAGAAACGTTTGCCAAATTGGCCGAAGGCGGTAAAGTAGTACACGAAGTAATGACTTTTTTTGCCGGTACCATGGGTAACGTTATTGATAAGTATGGTATTGGCTGGGGTGTATTTACAGAAGAAATATAACTAATAAAAATTAACTATCATGAAATCAAAAACTATAGTTATAATCTATTGGGTGCTGACTGCTTTATTCGCATTAGCCATGCTTACGGTGGCATAACCAAACAAGAAGCGGGGCAGGAAGTTATGCGGCACCTTGGCTACCCTATTTACATTATGGTAATAACAGGTGTGTTTAAACTATTCGGTGCTGTTGCCATACTGCAAAATAAGCTTAAAACTATAAAAGAGTGGGCATTTGCAGGCTTTGCTATAAACTTTATGGGGGCGTTTGCATCAAGGGCTTTTGTGGGCGATAATGGCGGTTTATTAATTTTGCCACTGGTAATACTTGTAATAATGTTTATCTTGTATTACTTCTGGAAGAAATACGAAAACCTTAAAACCCCATAACAATGGATACCTTAACCACCATTTTAGGTATAATTGGAGCTATTGTAGTTGTAGTACTATTATTAGCCCTTATTGCCCCCAAAGAATATGCGGTACAGCGCAGTATTATTATTAACAAACCCCGCCAGCAGATTTTTGATTACATCAGGTTTCTGCGCAATATGGACTATTACAGCAAATGGGTAATGACAGACCCTAATAAACGGATGACCTATACCGGTACCGATGGCACCGAAGGTTTCGCCGCCGCATGGGATAGCGACATTAAACAAGCCGGCAAAGGCGAGCAAACCATTGAAAAGATCATTGACGGCGAACGCATAGATATCCGGGTGGTTTTTATAAAACCTTTTGCGGGCGTAGCTGATACCTACATTGCAACACAATCAGTAACGGATGTTACCACTACCGTAAAATGGGCCTTTGCCAGTAAAATGCCATTCCCGATGAACGCTATGCTGCTATTTATGAACATGGAGAAGATGTTAGGGGCTGATATGGAGATAAGCTTGAATAACCTGAAGCGGATACTGGAGAAAGAATAGAAGGAAACTTAAACACTAAACTTTAAATATTATGAAAATTGCAATGATTATTGTACGTACCCTGATGGGGTTGATGTTCCTGTTCGCATCGGTTGTAGTCCTTTTTAAAATCGACATGGGTAAAATGCCCGAAATGAGCGAGGCCAACAAAACATTTATGGCAGGTATAACAGCGTCTGGCTATTTAATGACCTTTATAAAGGTAACAGAACTGGTATGCGCTATATTATTTTTAATTGGCCGTTACGTAACCCTTGCTACTGTTGTGATATTTCCGATCGTCATAAATATTTTACTAACGCACATATTTGTAGCCCCCGAAGGTGTACCTACAGCCGCCGCATTGTTAATTGGTAATCTGTTCCTGGCATACTATTACCGTAAAAACTACGCCTCGTTATTTGTTGCTAAATAAAAGCAATAATCACAGAGGGCACAAAGATTTCACAGAGGTCGCAGCGGTTTTTCTCTGCGGCCTCTGTGATTTTAAGCCATGCCAATCCTCCGTTTACTCTGTGGTTGAAAATTAATAAATTAGCACATGCAAAAACTTGCTTTGTTTATTCTGTTCCTGTCGATAATTGGCGCTGGCGATAAAAAAAAAGTTCATCGTATTGATGAGAAGATCCCCGCCATGTTCAAAGGCAATTTTGTGGATGATTACGGCATCCGCTATATGGTTAATGATACCTTGTTTATGCAGTTGCCCCGTACTAAATACCATATTATTAAATGGGATGTTAAAGACCAGTACATGGTAGCCCGTAATGATAACCAAAACCCCGGCGAGGGCGGCCTGTATACCCGGATAGATTATATGCAATTCAGTAATATGGAACCCTGGAAATGGGGTTTCTGCCTCAGTGTTTACGACGCCAAAACCGATCAGATAGCCGAAACCACCGCCAAAGCCGACAGGCAAAACCCAATGAAGGGCTGCAACGGCTTTCCGTTTTCAAGGATGAAAAGGAAGGAGTAATAAACCACACAAAATCTCCGCGCGTCATTGCGAGGTACTAAGCAATCTCAAGACTACAAACGCCTTGCTTGGCTATTGCCCATCGGGAGATTGCTTTGTCGCTACGCTCCGCGCAATGACGGGAATATAAGAAAGCCGCACCAAAACTGATGCGGCTTTCTATTTATGCAAACTAATATCTGCAAACTATTTCAACCTGCTTTTTAATTCATCAATCGGCATGCTCACCATGCGGCCAACCGGCTGCTTACCACGATAGGTAATTACCTTTAATTGGGTAGCATCAATAGGAATATTAAGAATGCCGGTGTATTTAGGGTAAAAATTATCGGGGTACGAGTTGTCAAAACTGTAGTAAATATCCAGTCCCTGTACCTCGTTGGTTAAGGTAACATTTAAAGAACTGTCGGCGTTGCGGCCCGGTTTAAAATCAGGGTCGTAAGCGCTTGGGGCGTATTTGGTTTCGGCCTCGTTAAAACGGGCAAAGTGTTTTTCAACCTTGCTGAAAAATGTGTTAAAGTTCTTTTTAGATGCCGGCGACCATACGCTCTCTGCCAGTGCAAACCCGCGTGGCCAGGTCATATACTCCGCCTGGCGGATGTTGTACACCTGCTCTGTCCAAAGGTTGGCTTGTCCGCCTTTTATCATTTTGGCATCAACGCCTTCAGGTACCGGGTCAAATTCATAAGTTTTGCTCAGGCGCAGGCTGGCATAAACATGCGGCTCCATTACGCGGTCGCTTTGCATGTAATCCAGGTAAACAAAAGTGGTTGGGCTCATTACAACCTCGTGGCCAAGTTTGGCGGCCTCAATGCCACCTTTAACACCACGCCAGCTCATTAACGCCGCGTTAGGGCCAATACCACCTTCCAGGATCTCATCCCAGCCCATAAATTTTTTACCTTTCGATTCTACTATCTTCTCCAATCGCTTTTCAAAATAGCTTTGTACTTCTTCCTGCGTTTTCAGGTTCTCTTTAGCCATTAAAGCTTTAACGGCATCGCTTTGCTCCCAAAAATTCTTGGCGCATTCGTCGCCACCCACGTGTATATAACCAAAAGGGAACAGCTGGGCAATCTCGCCCATCACCTTATCTAAAAACTGATAGGTGAATTCGCCGGCAGGGTTTAGTGTATTATCAACCAGCGCCGGGTGGCCCGGTTTTGACCAGTCCATTATCCTCTCGCCATAACGCACTGTGTATTTATCAGCACCGGCAGTAGCCGACAATTCCGGATATGATGCTACAGCAGCCAGACTGTGGCCAGGTACATCAACCTCGGGCAAAATATTCACAAAACGGTCCTGCGCATATTTTACTACTTCGCGTATATCATCTTGTGTATAATAACCGCCATAAGTGCGTGGCTCATTAGGTTTTGGCGGTGTAAAGTTGCCAAATTCACCTTCGCGCTTAATATTGTAAGCGCCAACTGTAGTTAATTTAGGGAAGCTTTTTATTTCTATCCTCCAGCCCTCATCATCTGTTAAGTGCCAGTGGAACAAGTTAAGCTTGTATTTAGCCATATTATCAATATAACTCATCACTTCTTTCTTGGTGAAGAAATGGCGCGATACATCAAACATCAACCCCCTCCACTCAAAACGCGGATAGTCTGTAATATCAACAACAGGCACAGCCCATTTTACATTTTTGGCAACCACTTTGCCCTCAATTTCTTTCGGTAGCAACTGTAGCAAGGTTTGCACACCATAATATAAACCAGCTTCGGTATTGGCCCGTATAGTTACACCTTTTGCTTTGGCCGATAGGTAATACCCCTCTTTACCAATCACATTATCCATGGTTTTGTTCAGTACCAGCTTAATAGCCGCTGCAGGGGCAACTGCATTAACACGGATGATCTTACCCGTAGCTGTAGAGAATTTGTTTTTGATAAGGTTTAGCACGGGTGTCATTCCTTCTTGCGAGCCTGCCTGCACGGTTAAAACAGCCGGTAATACAAATTGCCCGGTGTGCGTGGTTATTTTAACAGGTTCGGGAATAATGGCTATGCTTGTATTGGCTTGCTGCGCAAAAACAAAAGTGCCCATAAGGCAGGAACATACCAGTAAGGATAATTTTTTCATACAGTATAATTGATAGTTTACAGATTGGGGTAATCACCCGCAATTTATAACTTTTTAAATAATATTAAAAAGTTTTTTATAGTTTTAAATACAGGTTGCAACTAACTGTATATTAATATCCGTAAAGGCTTTTTCGTTTTAGTATTTTTATTAAATTGCCTTTTTTAAACCCTTAATTGCGCCTGCAATTAATTAACCAATTATTAAAGCTTAACTTATTTAACACCATGGGCACAGACCGTAGAAAGTTTTTGAAGCATTTAGGTACCTCTGTTTTACTGACATCAGCATCGCTTACCAGTTTAGCAGCAAAAGAGGAAGAAGAAGTGAGGATATTACGGGCCGAAAAGCGTATTTCGCCTAACGACAAAATACGCATAGCCACCATTGGTATGGGTATAATGGGTTATAATGATACAAACGCCGCTTTAAGCGTACCCGGTGTAGAAATGGTTGCCGCCTGCGACCTGTACAAAGGCCGCCTGGAACATGCCAAAGAAGTGTATGGGAAAAACCTGTTCACCACCGTTGACCACCGCGAGATACTTGACCGCAAGGATATAGATGCAGTTATTATTGCCACCAGCGATAATTGGCACAGCCAGATAGCTATAGATGCCATGCGCAAAGGCAAATCTGTTTATAGCGAAAAGCCAATGGTGCATAAAATTAGCCAGGGGCTTGAGGAGATAAGGGTACAAAAAGAAACCAAGGCGGTTTTCCAGGTGGGCAGCCAGCGCGTGAGCAGTATTGCTTATCGTAAAGCTAAAGAGATGTATGAATCGGGCGCTATTGGTAAAATAAACTCTATCGAAGCATCATTTAACAGGCAGGATGCCCTGGGCGCTTGGCAATATACCATCCCAACAGATGGCAACATCAAAAATGTAGACTGGGCGCGGTTCCAGGCAAACGTTGATAAGAAATTGGATTTTGACCCCAACAGGTTTTTTAGATGGAGAAACTATCGTGAGTATGGCACAGGCGTAGCCGGCGATTTGTTTGTACACCTGTTAACCGGCATCCACTTTATAACGGGCTCAAAAGGGCCCGAGAGTATTTACTCCATTGGCGACCTGGCCTACTGGAAGGATGGGCGCAACGTGCCCGATGTGATGAGCGCGGTTGTCCGCTATGGCGAAACTAAAGAGCACCCGGCTTTCCAGGTTACTTTAAGGGTTAACTTTATTAGCGGCGAAGGGGATAAAACCACAACCAAGATCGTAGGGTCTGAAGGGGTGATGGATATTGGCGGCGAGGGCGAAAGTTTCAGGATACAGCAAAACAAAATGGCAGCTGCGCCCGGTATTGGCGGCTGGGACTCGTACTTCACCTATACTGAGGCCGAGCAAAAACGTTTAATGGACGACTATAACAAACGCTATACCCAGGAGCAGCGTACAAGGCCAAAATTTGAACCGATAACTTACCGCGCCCCCGATGACTACAACGCCTCAAACGACCATTTTGCCAACTTTATGGACTCGATACGTACAGGGAAGCCTGTTGTAGAGGATGCCGTGTTTGGTTTCCGCGCGGCAGCGCCGGCACTGGCCTGTAACGATAGCTATTTTCAAAACAAGGTTATCCACTGGGATGCCGAGAATATGAAGATAGTTTAAGGTTAGCGCCAGGAGATAAGAATCAAAAGACAAGACTGGATATATACTTGTTCTGTTCCATTTAAAAATGGAACAAACGGAACAAGTGGAACATGCTGGTATTCAGCTTTTTGTTGTTTTAAAAAGATGCTGCTATCTAAACAAATACTTTCCTGTTTTGGTGTTAAGATTCTGTTATACAGGGTGTTATTAAATCTTGAGTTTTGTTCCACTTTTTAAGAAATGGAACAAGATCGGTCCCCGAAAAAACCGACATTTTTTCGCCCTTTTCCGGCTTTCATTCGGCCTTTTTGGGTTGTAAAACGTCAGCAATAAACCGCAATGGATATTGAGGTATATAATCTTAAATAATTGATTTGTAATATATTATACATTCATGCCTTGTTCCATTTTGTTCCGAATTGAACAAGCGTTTTTAGCGGGGGAGCTGAAAGCTTACCCGGTTTGTAATAATAACCAGGGGCATATCGCTACTTAAGCTTATTTGCCGCAACCCCTTCGTTGGTGATCTTCACCGGGTTGATCAACCCATCCTTATCAAAGGTCATTTTATCAATACAGGTAACGCGGTGGTTGCCATCGGTTTCGGTAAGGGGGCGGCGGTGGTAAACAATATACCATTCATCCTTGCCCGGTACTTTTATCACCGAGTGGTGGCCTGCGCCGGTTGCTATAGCGGCATCCTGCTGTAAAACAGTACCAACTTTTTTGAACGGGCCGTTTATGCTGTTGCCAATAGCGTAAGCTACGCGGTAATCGGGGCCTGTCCAGCCGCCTTCGCTCCACATAAAATAATATTTGCCTTTGCGGATAAACATAACAGGCCCTTCTACATATCCTTCTGGGGTTATCTCTTTAAAAGCTTTACCATCCGCAGCGGGTTCAATACCCGTAAAATCATTTTTTAGCTTCGCGATGTTGCAATGGCCCCATCCGCCGTAAATAATATAGTACTGGCCATCGGTATCTTTAAATACAAACTGATCTATAGGCTGCGCGCCGTTATAAAACTTATCTATCAGCGGTTTGCCCAAATAATCTTTAAAGGGGCCTTCGGGTTTATCGGCCACGGCAATACCTATGCCGCCGTAAGCATTATCGCTTTGTATGTCATTCGCCCCGAAAAAGAAATAGTACTTATTGTCTTTTTTAACAATAGCGGGTGCCCACATAGCGCGTTTGGCCCATTTCACGTTTGATGAATCGAGCACATTCTCGTGCTTGGTCCAGTTTACCAAATCGGGCGAGGAGAAGGCATCAAAATGCACTTGCTGATTATATGGGGCCGAATACGTAGGGTAAACCCAGTATTCTTTACCAAATATTGTTGCCTCCGGGTCGGCGTACCAACCTTCGGCTATAGGGTTACCTGAAGTTGTTTTCTTTTGGGTTTGTGCATACGATGCCTGTAATAACAAGGCAGGAAACAATAATAACAGCAGTGTTTTTTTCATAGGTTTTGTATCAGTTCAGGTAAGCTACTACATAGCCTACTATTTCTTTAATGTATGCATTCCATTGGCTTAGGGCATCAATATCGGGCAAAAAGTCTTTTAAATAAATATGTTCAATACTTGCCAGGTTATTACTGGTATAAGGTACAATGTTAATACCAGCGTTTCTAAATATCAGTTTTGCCCGCCGCATATGAAATGCCGATGTAACCATCAAATAGGGTGGTTTTAAATTAGCCTGGTTTAATAACTGTTTGGCAAATATGGCATTTTCGGCGGTATTACGAGCTTTGCCATCTAATAGAATTACGCTATCGGCAAAGTTTTGTTTCTTTAATTCGGCCTTAACAAAATCAGCTTCAGTAAAACCATCGGGGTAAATATCCGAGTTGCCCCCGCTAAATAATAAATGCGCGGCGGTATGGTTTGCCAGGAGTTTAGTAGCCTGTTTATAGCGGTCGGCCGATGCATTGAAGTAACCCTGCCCGTTTTTATCCTGTGAAACAAAACCGCCTAAAAGTATAACACAGCTGTAAGTTTTTGCCGATGGCTGATAGGAGGGCGTATCCCAGATGCGGGCAATTGTATCGGCTGTAAATTTGTTCGAGAAAAAATAGAGCAGTGCTGCCGATGCTATTAAAAGCCTTTGTTTACGTTTTTGCCGTTTTGTAAAAATAGCAAAGATCATTAACCCCAGTACCCAGGTAAGTGGAAAAATAAATACAAGAAGTACTTTAGACAGGATAAAAAACATCAGCTGTAAATAGAGCTGCAAAGTAATTGATTTTTATGAATGGTGGGTGCCCGGGATTCATATTCATGCAGGTTACGGCTATTTGTTTCGTGGCTAACGTAAGTAAATGGTATGGGCTAAAGGAGTTAGGTTGCTATATTTTATCATATATTATAATACGTAACAATATACCACAAATGCGGTATTGTTAAGCCGGTTATATTGCTGTTGCTTAGTGTTATAAAACCTAACAAATAACTTAAATCTTAAAACAATGAAAAAAATCTTTACTATCGCCATCATCATCCTGGCCGGTTTTGCTACAAAACTACACGCGCAGGGTTTTAAACTTGGTTTAGGCGTTGAGGGTGCATTGCCGGTTGGCGCCCTAAAATCAGGCTATAATGTTGGTGCAGGTTTAACCATTCGCGCGGCTTTTGGTATTGACGATGCCAGCGCTGTTACGTTAACATCGGGCGCTATCGCATTTTTGCCAAAAGACCTGTCTAACTTAGGGATAGATACTAAAGCGCAATTAAACATACCGGTTAAGGCGGGGTACAAATACAAATTTGGCGGTAACTTTTATGGTATTGCCGAAGCGGGTGCAACCATCGTACGGTCATACTACAGCGATGCTAACGGCGACCTGCAATCTGTTGGCAGCACACATTTTACCTATGCGCCGGGTGTTGGTGTAGAGCTGGGTGGCTTTGATGCCAGCATCAGGTACGAAGGTTACCAGGGCGCAGGCTTTATGGGCTTACGCCTTGGGTTTAATTTCTAAAGGCTAAAAACAAATATTTAATACCCAAAAATCAGCAATAATAAGGCCGTCCGTGTAATTTGGATGGCTTTATTAATTTATATCGTTATTTTTAAAGGAGATAACAGTGATTACAATGAGTAATATACCGGTTGCTATTGTTGATGATAAGCGGTTGCTTCGCGAAGCTTTATTTAACAGTATCTCGTATTATAAAGAGATAAGCATAGTGCTGCAGGCTGGCCACGGGGTTGATTTTTTAGAACAATTGAAACACTGGCCTGCACAAAAACGCCCGCAGGTAGTTTTAATGGATATTGAGATGCCCGTAATGGATGGGATTGAAGCCGTTGCCATAGCCAAAAATTTGTACCCCGAGATGCATTTTTTAATGCTTACGGTTTTTGATGATGATGATAAGCTTTTTGAAGCCATCAAGGCGGGGGCAAGCGGCTATTTGCTGAAAGACGAAAAGGTGTCGAATATTGTTAAAGCCATTGCCGAGATTGTACATGAAGGAGGGGTACCTATGTCGCCCCGTATTGCGCGTAAGGCGCTGGCTTTGTTAAGAAATATACCCGGTGTAACAGAACCGGCTAAACCCCGGGAAGAAGACGAGCATCTGCTCTCGGCCCGGGAAATGGAGATCCTGAACCGGATTGTTGACGGCCTCAATTACCAGGAAATAGGCGAGCGCCTTTTTATAAGCCCCCACACCGTACGCAAGCACATTGCCAACATTTACGATAAGCTGCACGTGTGCAATAAAGCATCGGCCATAAAAGTGGCTACCAGTAAAAAGTGGTTTAGCTGATAGGTTCTAAATTCCCTCCCGTTTACGTCGCCGCAGGGGCTCTTGAAAAGGGCCCTGCGATGCATTCCCGTTAGCGCCAGTAAAAAAAGCGCCCCTTTCGGAGCGCTTTTCAAATATTTACACGGTTACGTTTTCCATGCCGTATTGCTTTAATACATCGGCCGGTACACCTGTCCATTTGTTGGGGGCGTTGCCTGCGTAGCCAATATCCTTAGTGCCCATTTCGCTGCTCCAAAAGCCCGAGGCTGTGAGGTCGCGCATGCGGTTAAAAAAGGCCACACCCTGCGCCATTTCTGGTTTGGCTTTGTAAGGGTAGGCAATCTCATCAAGTATTTCGGTTTGCTGCTTGCTGCTGCACTTAATAAATGGATTGCCATAGGCGTTAAGGCAGTGCATATCCAGCCATTTAAGGCCGCCACGCATAGGCAATTTGTGGCTTGGGATATCCTTTACAATAAACTCTATAAACTCGGGCACCTTGGCATCTGATGCGCTGCCCGAGTGGGCATCCTTAGGGATAATAATATCGGCCAGTACGGTGATGGTAGCCATTTCATGCTCATCAAAATACTTTTCAGCTTTGATCTTGTTTTCACGTTCTACTTCTTCGGGCATGCGGCCGGGTACGGCTGCTGCTTTTCCGTCGGTAACCTCGGGGGCGGCTTTTTCGCCCGGTTTACAACCAACGCCTATTAAAAAACCGGTGGTTAAAGTTCCTAAACCTATTGCTTTAAGGGATTCGCGTCTGTTCATGGCCTTATACGTTAAGTTTTTTACGTTGTGATAAAATGTACTCTGCGGTACGCATACTTAATGCAAGTATGGTCCAGGTGGCGTTTTTATCGCCCTGTTGCACAAATGGCGCGGCATCAACCACAAAAAGGTTGTTACAATCATGCGCCTGGCAATATTTGTTCAATGCCGATTTTTTAGGATCGTCGCCCATGCGTACGGTACCCACTTCGTGGATGATCTTGCCGGGAGCCTCTAAACCATAGTTGGTATCCTTGCCCTGCATAGGGCCATGAATAGCGCCCATGTTATGTAAAACCTCCTCAAAAGTTTCTTGCATGTGCTTGGCCTGGTTTATCTCGTCGTTGGTCCATTTGTAATGGAAACGCAACACCGGGATGCCATACTTATCAACCACACCGTTAGGGTCTATCTCGCAAAAGTTATCGGCACGCGCAATAGCTGTACCACGGCCGGCCATGCCAACCTGTGTGCCATAAAAC
The DNA here is from genome assembly GCA_040390445.1 of Bacteroidota bacterium. Taxonomy (GTDB): domain Bacteria; phylum Bacteroidota; class Bacteroidia; order Sphingobacteriales; family Sphingobacteriaceae; genus Mucilaginibacter. The sequence continues at coordinate 150,865 of JAZJYI010000011.1, read as the reverse complement.
CTGCGGTAATCGTCTTTTAACGAAGCGCCGTAGCCCCCGCCATCTTTCTTTTTACCATCACGGCCCGGTACAGCGCCGTTCATATCCTGTATGCCGCCGCCAAAACCGTACGATGGCATGTGCATACCGCCACCGTATTCGATGTGGTACCCACGCGGGAAGTTTAGTTTCTTATTATCAAGCCACCATGGCGAGTAGATGTGCACACTGCCTACACCATCCTCGTTGTAACGTTTGCGGTCCATCAGTTGCGGAAGGAAGCCGCCTGCGCCCGAACCGGTACTGTCATGCAGGTATTTACCAACTACGCCGCTACTGTTGGCCAAGCCACCCGGGTGTGCTGTGGATTTTGAGTTAAGCAGCAAACGGGCGCTTTCGCCGGCGCTGGCGCCAAGTATCACTACTTTGGCGTTTACCTGGTATTCCTGTAGGTCGTCTTTGTTTACATATGATACGCCGGTTGCCAATCCATTTTTATCGGTAAGTACCTCCCGCACCATGGCGTTGGTTATTACTGTTAGGTTGCCGGTTTTTACAGCCGGGATAACCAGGCATGACGATGCCGAGAAATCGCCATATACTTTACATGCCCTGCCGCATTGCCCGCAAAAGAAGCAGGCACCACGGTCTTTATTATTTGGCAAAGCCTCTGTTAAAACCGAACCACGGCCGGTAATAACTTTTACACCCGCTTTGCTTGCCCCTTGTTTAATAAAAAGTTCATTTAAACGCGGCTTTGGCGGTGGCAGGAAAATGCCATCAGGTTCGCTTTCAATATTTTCAACCGTGCCATAGATACCTATCATACGGTCAACCTTATCATAAAAGGGTTTCAGGTCTGAATAGGATATTGGCCATGGGTCGGTAAGGCCGTCTGTTGGTTTAAAATCCTCGGGGCCCATTCGCAGGGAAATACGCCCCCAGTGGTTAGTACGGCCGCCCAGCATACGCGAGCGGAACCAGGCAAACTCGGTGCCGTCTTTTTGGGTGTAAGGTTCGCCTTCAAGCTCCCAGCCGCCATAAGCAGCATCAAAGTCGCCAAAGGGGCGGGTGGTGCCTGCTCCACGGCGGGCTGATTCCCACGCCCATTTTAACTGGTGCGAATCTGTTTTTGGGTCAAAGTATGCGCCTGCTTCAAGCATAAGCACTTTAAGGCCTGCATTTGCCAGTACATAACCAGCCATACCGCCGCCCGCGCCGGAACCAACTACAATAGCGTCGTAAACGGTGCCGGACTTTTTGATCTGAATATCTTCCATTTATATGTTCGAACTATAAAGAATTAGGTTGTTCTCAGGTAAATTACAGTTGTTTTAGTTTGATGTTTTTGTACGCTACAACAGCACCATGCGATTGCAAAGCGATGCGGCCTTTTGGGTAGGCAGCGAAATCTTTCCAGGTTTTAAACTTGCTGTTGTTTAACATTTCGGTCCACTCAGGGCTGCCAATTTGTACATCAACAGTTTGTTTACCGTTAAGCCAAAAAGTTAGGTGGCCTTTATCCTTACGGATCTTGGCGGTGTTCCACTGGCCTGCAGGTTTTGCCGCGTCGGCAGGGGCTGCTTTTAAATCATATAATGAACCTGCCAGGTGGCTTGGTTTTTTATTGTCTTCGGCTTTTACATTATCTAACACTTGCATCTCAATACCCGAAAGGTACGTTGCGCCCAGTGCGGGGTCTTCATGCACGCCAAAAATAATACCGCTGTTACCGCCTTCTGCAATTTTCCAATCCACAGAAAGTTCATAATTCTCATACTCGCCATCGGTTACCAGATCCGCTGAATTTGGAGCTTTAGGGTCAAACTGTAAAGCGCCGTCAACAACGCTCCATGGGCCTGCGCCTTTTTGTAAATAAGCATGCCAGCCGGTAGTGGTTTTGCCATCAAAAAGTTTTATGGTTTGTGCCATTGATGAGTACTGTAGCGCTGCAACAGCCAGCGCGCTTAAAATTAGTTTTTTCATTCGGTTATCAGATTTAGCAGCGCAAGGGGGCGCGCACTTGTTTAATTACAAAGGCTAAAAGTAGTATTTATTTTAATTGATGCTATATTAACGCAATATATCAATCAAAAATTTTACAGGTATGAACAGAATGTTAATTCTTGTGGAACAAAAAGCTTAAGCCCGACGCGATACCAAACTGCACGTACGCGTAGCTATCCTCAAAGTAAATATTATAATCATCCTGCCCGCGGTAACCACCGCCCACAATAAACGATACATTTTGCATGAATGGGAACTGGTAATAGTACTTCAGGCTTACATTAAGGCGCTTTTTCAGGTTAAAAGCCTCATATCCACTGTACTTATCGGCAATGTAGGTGAAATCGAACTGGATGCGCTGCCAGTTTTTGAAGGATGATTTATTAGGGTCGATATCGTCCTGGTACTTTTTAGCAATATTATAGATGTAGCCACCATTAATACGTGCAAAACCATAGTGGCCGGGCAAGCCTTTGGCCGCATCATTGCCGAACAAGCCCCTGTGCAGTTCAATACCAATGGTACTGTAGTGGTTATCAATGGTGTTGGTTTTATCTATACGTTTGCCAATAGTGTAGTTTAGCGAATAAAAATCGGTGCTGAATTTTCCGCTGTCGCGATTAAAGCTGCCATCAGGCAGCAGGGTTGAGCCACGGATGCCGTTAGAGTGGTGGGTGTAGCTTAATTGCAAAAATTGCGGTTTATAAGCATCACTGTTTAACCGGTAATATAAGTTACCGCTTGGCATATAGCTGGGTGATTTTACGGGCTCGCCGTATTCTGACAGCAGACGCACTTTTATACGTGCCGAGAGGTCAAAAAAGAAACGCGATCTGGGGCTGTTAAGCAATACAAAGTGCGCGTTAATGTCGCCCACCAGTTTTGTTTTAACCGGCTGAAAAAGTTCCTGCCCAAAAAAGGAGGGCTTCAGGTTTTGTACGTAAATGTCGTTAAAATTGCGGTTAATGATACGCGTGGCTATTTTGCCGGTATCGGCAACTAACGTGGTTGCAGTAGTATCAATTATTGAAGCGTAACTACCCCGGGCTGATAACATGAGCAGGAGTATTGCCAAAAAACGGACTTGAACGGTGGATGTAAGATGTTTAAACATATGAACTAACGAATACTAGTAAATGATTCGGCCGGAAAATAGTTTTCTTAAAACAGTAATTTTAGTGTCTTTTTTGCGGGTTCAAAATTATGAGATACACTATCATAATAAAGTAAACAATCGTATAACCCGCAAAAATGCCTAACTTGCATCCTTACATTTAATAAGATAAGTGACTTTTCAGGATTTTAATTTCAACGAACAACTTTTAGAAGGCGTTTTAAGCATGGGGTACACCACCCCAACTCCCATACAGGAAATGACCATACCGGTTATTATGAATGGCGACGACCTTATAGCCTGCGCGCAAACAGGCACCGGTAAAACAGCTTCATACCTGCTGCCGGTTATGAATTATATAGCAAACAGCCATAACCACCATACTACTGCTTTGGTGCTTGCCCCAACACGCGAGCTTGCCCAGCAGATAGACCAGCAGGTAGAAGGCCTGGCCTATTTTACAGGCATTAGCTCGCAGGCGGTTTTTGGTGGCGGCGATGGTATGGCTTACGAGCAGCAACGCCGTGGCATACAAAACAACGTAAATATTATTATTGCCACACCGGGCAGGCTTATAGCCCACCTTACATCGGGCATACTAAAGTTTGACAAAATAACACACCTGATACTGGACGAGGCCGACCGCATGCTCGACATGGGGTTCTCTGACGATATTATGCGCATTATTGGCTATCTGCCCAAAAAACGCCAAACGCTGCTATTTTCGGCTACTATGCCGGGCAGGATCCGTACACTGGCTAAGGCTATTTTGAATGATCCGCAACAGGTTAATATTGCTATATCGCAACCTGCCGCCGGTATTGATCAGCAGATATACCGCCTGCACGACGGGCAAAAAACGCCTTTACTAAAGTCGCTTTTAAAGGATGGTGGCTACCTAAGCTCTATCATTTTTGCATCCCGTAAGGAAATTGTAAAATCGCTTTATAAAGAATTAAAGGGTGCGCATATCAATGTGGCAGCTTTTCACTCCGATTTGCAGCAAACCGAACGCGAAGAGATACTGCTGCGTTTTAAGAACAAGCAATTACCGGTAATTATTGGCACCGATGCGCTATCGCGCGGTATTGATGTGGAAGGGATAGACCTGGTGGTTAACTATGATGTACCAGGCGACCCAGAAGATTATGTGCACCGTATTGGCCGTACCGCACGTGCTGCCACAACAGGAACAGCCATTACCTTTGTGAACGACCGCGACCTGAAACGTTTAAAAAGCATTGAACAGCTGATTGATAAACCCATCACTCAAAAAGAATTACCCGAGGCATTGAAAGGCATTGAAGCACCGCCGAAAGAAGAGCGGTCGCATGGCGGCCCTGCATCAGGCCAACGCCGCGATGGGCAACGCAACCCTAAACGCTTTGGCAAGAAAAAGCCACCACGCCCTGCTGCCAATTAAACCTTGTAATATTTATCAGGTCTATTTGTTTTGTATAGTCAATGTGTTACATTTACACAAACCAATTAAAATAACCAGATAATGACATCAAGACGATCGTTCCTGAAAAGCAGTGCAATGCTATCGGCCGGCCTGTTAATGGCTCCTGAATTATTTGCAGCACATAAAAAAAGATATGTAGGCGTACAGCTTTATACCGTACGCGATGCTATGGCCAAAGACCCGGTTGCTACGCTGGCCAAAGTTGCCAAAGTAGGCTTTAACTCGGTTGAAGGTGCTACATATACCGGCACGCAAAAATTCTACGGAATGGCCCCTGCCGAATTTAAAAAGGTTTTAAGCGATAATGGCCTTATTATGCCAAGCGCCCACTTTATGTTGGGCGAAGGTATGCCGAACGCTAAAGGTACCATCACCAACGACTGGCAAAAAGCCGTTGATGACGCAGCCGAAGTTGGCCTTAAATATATGGTTTGCGCCTATTTGCTTGATAGCGAACGCGGAACGCTTGACCATTATAAAGAAACAGCCGACAAGCTGAATAAAGGCGGCGAAATTGCCAAAAAAGCAGGTATCCAACTTTGTTACCACAACCACGATTTTGAATTTGCATCGCAGGATGGTAAATACCCTTACGACGTATTGCTGAATAGCACCGACGCCGACCTGGTAAAAATGGAGATGGATATTTACTGGATGTATAAAGCCAAGCAAGACCCTATCGCGATGTTTAAAAAACACCCGGGCCGTTTCCCGCTATGGCACGTAAAGGATATGGATAGCACCCCAAAACAAATGTTTACTGAGGTGGGTAATGGCGTTATCCCGTTCAAAAAGATCTTTGCTCACGCAAAAGAATCGGGCCTTAAATACTTCTTTAACGAGCAGGATATTTGCCCCGGCGATCCGTTTGTGAGCATCACCAAAAGCTACAATTACATTAAAGCAAATAACTTACACGTGTAAGGTAGCATCAAGATAATTAGAGTCAAGAAACAAGAAAGCCCGGTTGCGTTTAGCAATCGGGCTTTCTTGTTTTAATTCCCCGGGCCATCCTCCCCGCGCTACCTTCCCTCGCGCGTCATTGCGAGCGTAGCGTGGCAATCTTCGATAGAAGAGTCGGCAACATGCATGTCGAAGATTGCCACGTCGCTCTCGCTCCTCGCAATGACGGGGTGGAAATACAAGGCGCTTTTACACCACCTTTATCCCATACTTAGTTAACAATCCCTCCAGCCCTGTCATGGCAAAAACAGCTTTTTTTAGCGTGTTCAGTTCAGGGTCGAGGATATAGTTATAGGCAGTGGTGAAATTGACGGAAGTAAGATCGGTGCGGTTAAATACGGTTTCCAGTAAGTCGCATTCATCAAAAACAGAACCGGTTAAATTGGTTTGGGTAAAGCTCACCTCTTTAAGGGATGATCTTTTAAACTTGGTTTTCACCATCTTTTTTCCGGCGAAGGAGGCATAATCCAGGATACAGCTATCAAAGCCCACACCAAATAAAAAATCTTCGCATTTGCTGAAGTTGACGGCCAAAAGTTTGCATCCTTTAAATACCACATCATTTAAGGTTGATGCCTCCAGGTTTACCATAGACAGGTTACATTCCTCAAAGGTGCAATCCAGAAACTTGTTGCGGGTAAAAGTGCTGTTGCTGAAATCGCAGTTGCGGAATGTGCAGCTTTGAAACTCTTTGTGGCGGGTAATACTACCCGTAAGTACTAATTTTTCGAAGGTTTTATCGTCGTAGGTGGGCTGGTCAAACATAGGGGTAAAGTTAAGAAAAACCCCGCGTCATTGCGAGCGTAGCGTGGACAACCGACCGAAGGGAGCTCATTAATTCCATAAAGAAAAATAAGCTGATTAATAATCTTCGACATTCAGGTCGCCTACTTTTCTATCGAAGATTGCCACCTGGCTATCGCTTCTCGCAATGGCGTGTTTGTTATGAGGCTACAAAACCCCATTCACCCGCTCCATCACATCCTCAATCAACGCTGCCGATTTGATAATGCGCTCGTGTCCGGCGCCGCTATAGTTTTTGGTTTTGATGGATGGGTGGGCTTTCAGGAACGCCTGTAAATAGGCATCGGGCAGCATGGCGTCCTGGTCGTCATAGGCCAGCCAATGGTTAAGCGTATCATCAAAAGTGTAAAGCTTTTGCATGGCATACTCTGATGGGTAGATGCCATAGCGGGATTTAAAATCGTCGAGAAAAGCTTGCTGGGCACCGGTTGGCACGCCAACAGCCGTCATGCTTCTTATAAAGTTCTCCTGCAATAAAATAAACGGCGCAATGCTGACCAGCAGTTTAGGGGTAATACGAAGTGCTGTTAATGCCGAAACATTGGCCATGGTGCCAAACGAATGCCCTATAGCGATATCCGGCTTGCCCGTAGCGGCAATAACCGATTTAACTGCGTTCGCAAAAAGCAGGAGGTTAGACAGGTCGCCATCCGAGCTGCCGTTAGCGGGTGCATCAAAAGCAATAACCTGCAGCTCGGGGTTTTCCCTGAGCGCGTTGATCAGTCCGTCAAAATCTGCCGCTTTCGAGCCCCAGCCATGGCTAATTAAGACTTTATGTTTGCCATTGCCCCATTTAAAGCCACGTATGTTGAGTTGCTGATGGGTGAAATAAGGATCGTGCACGGTAACTGTAAACTTTTCGGCCTCATTAAAAAGTTGCTCCTGGTGCAGGCGCAGCGGCATTTTTGGCGGATAACAGATGAGCTGCCAAAGCATGCTGTTCAGTTCATCGGGCTTGTTTTCGGTAATCAGGGTTTTAACCTGTTCTATAATTTGTTTCAGTTTTTTCATAGGTCGATAACCAAAGCTATCAATTATTTTAGAGCGTGTAGTGGTAATTATATATGTTTACATTAAATCAAAAAACACTCATTTTCGTTTATGAAGCATGTACCAAAAACAAAAAGCATGATTGTACTGATACTGCTCGGTGTGCTGCTGCTTGCTTCTTTACTTACTATATTTAAAGCGCCTACCTATCATTTGTGGCTGCTGGCTATAGCGGTATGCGAGTTTCCGTTGCTATTTATCGGTATAACGGGGATATTGCTTATCGCTGTTATATGGGTGGAAAAATACAAATTGACGTCTGCAATTATAGGGGTGGTGGCTTTACTGCTGTTTGCATTGCCCATTATCAGAGCATATATAGTTGCATCAAATGTAAAGCAGGAATTTGTTGCCGCATTTGGGCCAGGCAGTACTATTATCAATGGAGATAACAACCAGCCGCCCTTTAGCTTTTTCAGCCTGTTCAAAACCTCTGGTGTAAAGCAAACAGATTATAAAACATTGATCTATAGTGATTCTGCCGAGCAATCCCTTGATTTTTACCCCGCCCGTTTTGCAGGTAAAAAGCCCTGCGTTATTGTAGTACATGGCGGCTCGTGGAGCAGCGGCGACAGCCAACAACTGCCCGAACTAAACAGTTACCTGGCCGGTGAGGGTTATAATGTTGCATCGATCAATTATCACCTGGCGCCAAAATACCAATCGCCGGTGGCGGTGGGTGATGTTGAAGCCGTTTTTACTTACCTGCGCAAAAATGCGGATAAACTACACATCGATACCGCCAATTTTGTGCTTTTAGGCCGCTCTGCAGGGGCACAAATTGCCCTTTTATCGGCCTATAAACGGCCACAGAAAGGCTTAAAAGGCGTTGTGGATTTTTACGGACCTGCCGATATGGTTTGGGGGTACTCTAAACCGGCAAGCAAGCTGGTGATGGACTCGCGCGCGGTGATGGAGCGCTACCTGGGCGGCACCTACAAAGCCGTGCCTGATAAATATTTTGCCAGTTCGCCCATTGAATTTGTGAACAGGCAAACCTTACCTACGCTTATCATCCATGGCGATAATGATGTGCTGGTGTCGCCCATCCACAGCCAAAAGCTGGATCAAAAATTAAAGGAGAACGGCATTAAACATTTTTATCTCCACCTGCCCTGGGCGACCCACGGTTTCGATTATAATATAAACGGCCCGGGCGGGCAGTTATCAACCTACGTGGTAGAGCGCTTTATCAATACCGTTTGCAGGTAAATTATAACCCCGAGTAATAATCATAACCTTTTTCGGCCCAGTAATCGGGCGGGCGCTGGTTGCTGAAATTCATGCCGCCAATACACTTCAGGTTTTTGATGCCGTATTTTACCGGGATGATGAGGCGCAAAGGTTCGCCGTGTTTGGGTATCAATGGTTTGTCGTTCATTTCATAAGCCAGCAAGGTTTGCGGGTGCATGGCACTGGGCATATCCAGGCCTACATAATATTTTTTATCGGGGGTAACCAAGCCTACGTAATCCAGTTTGGCCTGGTCGTCCAGCTTAAAATGGTGGATAAAATCACTAAACCGTACGCCACCCCAATGCGAGATCTGGTCCCAGCCTTCCACGCATTTAAAGTCATAAATAATTTCGGTTTTGGGTAGCGCTTTGAGTTCATCTAAAGTGATGTTCATTACCTCGCCCGATTGCTTTTTTACCTGTAACTGCCAATTCTCAATATCGGGCTGGGCTTGCAAGCCAATATCGCTATTATAGCGCACTACTTTGGCTGCCCGTTTTTTTGGGTAGGTTTTTACAAGGTTGTTATTGCTGAAAAAATTGCGGAAGAAAAGTTCGGTTTTGTTGAGCGCCCTGCGTAACGGGGCTTTGGCGCCGGCGGTAACCGTACGCATTTCTTTAGGCGAGTTTTTTAACCAGTTCCAGCCGCCGTATGCCGCGCCGGATAGCACGGCAAATGTACCGAACGAGATAAACGTGCGCCGGTTTATTTTCTGCCCGATGGTGAGCGGCTTTTTTGCTTTTTTAAGCTTCTTGTCATTTTTCATCGGCAGTGGGTTTAATAACAGGTTTGGGTTTATTGTTAATTACCTCGAAGCCGGTAATAACCGATTGGAAATTTCGCCAGCCGGCCAATACCACCTGCACCACGTGGATGATAAAGAAAAACACATAACCTATGGTGAGTACAAAGTGTTCTATCCGCGCTGCGTGGTAGCCGCCACACAGCCAGGTAAGGGTATTAAACTGTACCGGCTTATAAATAGCCAGCCCGGTTATCAGCGAGCCAAAACCCATAATAATGATGGCCGTATAGGCTATGCGCTGCGCGGCATTATATTTATTTTGAGGCGGAGCCATTTTGCGGATGTGCAGATCATGCAGCAGCACCTGCCAGGCTTCTTTAAAAGAGTTTCGTTTTGGTACAAGTTCCCGCCATTCGCCTGAGAAAAGGGTGTACAAGATATACACCACACCATTGATGGTAAAAAACCACATAAACAAAAAGTGGAACGCCATACCCTCGGCCAGCCGGCCGGGGATGTTAAAGGCATCATTAAACCATTTTGGGAAAAACCTGAAAAACGTGTGCCCAAACAGGCCGATTGTATAAGTATCGTTAGCCCAGTAAATCAGCATCCCGCTCCATATCATAATGGTGAGTATGGGGAAGTTTACCCAGTGGCACCATCGCATGGCTAAGGAATGTTTTTCTTTAATGGTTTTCATTTATATTAATTACTTGCATTAACATTTGCCGGGAACGCTGCACGTGTAGCACCGGTAATTTGGCCCGTTGTATTGTTTTGTAAAAATGCGATCAGTTCAAACCCTGTTGCTGTAAAGCTATCCGGTAGTTTAACCGTGATCTCGCCCGCGTTATTTTTATCTAACGGGATGCCCTTTAGGTCGTTTACAATCTGGATATGTGATAGGGTGCGGCCGCCGTTCTCACCGCTTTTAACATGGCTCACCGCATTTTTTTGAACCAGCGCCAATTGCAGGGTTGTGTTATCGGTATAGCCTGTAGTATTATATTTTAGCGTTGCACTGTGCCCGTTAATAGCCAAATTGCTTAATGTTACCCGGGCCCTTGCTTCGTTTTTTAATCCCGCATTTATAGCATTATGTAATGTGCCCTGCGCCGAACCCACAAATTCGGTTTTACCATTAACAATGGCTTGAGGGGTATATACGCCGCTTAATTTTAACCATTTCGAATAGGTGCTTTGCCTTTGGCTATACTCAGCTTTGCTGAATACATCTTTCCAACCTAAACGGTTCCAGTAATCTACATGGTAAGCTAAAATATAAACCGGTTTCCCGGTAGTTTCTTTTTGTACGCGGGCAATAAGTTCGTCAGCTGGCGGGCAACTGGAGCACCCTTCGGAGGTAAATAACTCGATAACTGCAAAGCCATCTCCATTGGTGATAATTGCCGGTTTAACCTTGCTTTTATTTATAAATGCTGCAAATACCACTACCATGATGGCAAGGCATATAACAGCTGGAAATGTTTTTATCTTTTTCATGTCGATGTTTCTTTGGTTTAGTCGGCTGCTGCCTTAAATCCTTACAAGAAATAGTTACATTGTTAAAAACGGGGAATAACTAAATATACGTAAATGTGCAGTATGAGGATGATGCTTTTAAAACGGTATCAATAAAAAATAAAAAACCTTGTAAGGATTTAAATATTTGAACGACCAACACGCGTTTTATTATGGATAATAAAGAGATAATTGCCGAACCAACGCCGCTTAAACCACATGAGTGGGTTAACGCCCATGCCGATTATTTATATGCCTATACCATTACGCGTGTAAACAGTGAGGAGCAGGCCCGCGACCTGGTGCAGGAAACCTTTTTGGCCGCGTTGGAGGGGATGCACAAGTTTGAGGGGAAAAGCTCGGAGCGCACCTGGCTTACGGCGATACTCCGGAACAAGATCATCGATACCTATCGCAAAAAAACAAAGGGACTTAAAACCCTGAGCATAAATGATACAGAAGCCGGGGAAACCGAATTTTTTTGGAACGAAGAAGGGCATTGGCACCAGGAACACTGGCCCACACATTTTGGTATTGATAACATAGACCCATTAGTGAACAAGGAATTTAACCACATACTGCAAAGGTGCATGCAAAAACTGCCTGCGCTTTGGTTATCGGTGTTTACCATGAAACATATGGATGATGAAACAACCGATACGGTTTGTGCCGAATTGAAAATAAGCGCGTCGAATTTTTGGGTGATCATCCATCGTGCTAAGTTAAACCTGAGGGCGTGTCTTCAAAAAAACTGGATGTAATATGAATAAGCTTTTAAAAATACTTTACAACTGCCGTAAGGCCACCTTCATGATCGAGAAGCGCATGGTAAAACCCCTTACCCTTCAGGAGAATATTGAACTGCGCCTGCATTTGGTTACCTGCGGTGTATGCCGGCTGTATATTAAACAAAGCCACAAAATTGATTTGATGGTAAAACAAATATTAAAAAATACCCCGCCCGCAAACATCCGCCTGGATGACGATTTTAAAAAGGAATTAAAAGTGCGGATAGATAACGAACTAAATAAAAGTTAACCCGAATCTGTAAGGTTTATTAATTAGCTGCGACGAAGCATGCAAATTAATAAACTTAACAAAATGAAAACGTACAACAGATCAGTTTTAAAAGGCGCTCTATTAGCAGGCGCTATCGCATTGTGTTTTAGCCTTAACCTGAGCGCGGGCACCATCAACCATTCTTCGCCATCACTTACTGCCGTTAGCGATACCGGTAAAATGCAAAAGATGGACAAAATGAAGAAGAAAGACATGAAGATGAAAAAAAAGAAGATGGATAAGATGGAAAAATCAAAAATGGAGCCATCAAAAATGGACGCTGATAAAATGGGCAGTAAAATGTAATTACCCCAAAGGTAAATTTTGTGTTGAGGGCGGGGGCGTGAATGGCCCCCGCTTTATTTATAACCATTGATTTTTAACAGAATGAAGAAATATATATTAGCAGTTGTCGCACTCGTGTTTTCGGTACATGTTATGGCGCAAACCGAGTTGAAAAAGGGAGATACAGCCCCTTTATTTACAGCGAAAGATAACTCAGGCAAAACAGTCGACCTGAAAACGCTGCTTAAATCGGGCAAATCTGTTGTGTTGTTTTTTTACCGTGGCCAGTGGTGCCCGTATTGTAATAAACAAATGCAGCATATTCAAGATTCATTACAGCTATTAACCGGCAAAAACGCGTATGTAATTGGTGTAACGCCCGAAACGGCTGAAAATATTGATAAAACCATCGCCAAAACAAAGGCCACATATCCTATTGTGCAGGATAAAGGTTACAGCATCATGAAAAGCTATGGCGTAAACTATGTTATGGAGGATGCCACCGTTAGCAAATACAAAGGCTATGGTATAGATATGACCAAAGCCAACGGCAATACCGACAATGTTTTGCCTGTACCTGCCACTTATGTAATAAACAGCGCGGGCAAAATAGCCTTTGTGCATTTTGATAAGGACTATAGCAAGCGCGCTTCTGTAAAAGATATTTTGGCGGTGCTTTAATAAAACGGCACTTATTTATTAATTTGCTCAGGGTTGTTTATGCGGCTCTGAGCTTTTTTATTTAGCTACCATGAAAAAAATAATACTGTTTCTTTTACTATGCTCGGGTGCCGTAATGGCCCAGGAGAAACCCCAGCAAACGTTAAAATTTGCCATCACCGGCGATGTGGAGAAGGAATCTGTCATCACGATTGATTCGCTTAAGCAATATACCATAAGCCCCATTGGGGATATTAAGATTACCGACCATACCGGCGCCTTTAAACACCAGGACGACCAGCTGAAAGGCATTTTGCTGAAAGATGTACTATCGCACACCAAATTCAAAGCCAGCAGCCCAAAGTTGCTGAGTCGCTTTTATTTTGTTTGTACCGGGGCAGATGGCTATAAGGTGGTTTATTCATGGAACGAACTGTATAATACTGAAGTAGGCAACCACGTGTACATCATTATGGAAAAGAACGGCATCAAAGCCGACAAAATGCCCGAAAGCATGCAGATGACATCCGCCACCGATTTTAAAACCGGCCGCAGGTATCTGCATAACCTGGATAAAATTGTGGTGAGCCAGGTGCAGTAGGATAGTCTTTTCCCGCGCGTCATTGCGAGGTACGAAGCAATCGCTCGCAATGACGGCTTAATTATGGCATTGTCGTAACTACTCTATCTCTAATTCATCCCCGCTAACTCCATCCAGTTCCTGTGGGTTATGGCTTACAATTAGCGCCGTTACGCCAAGTTCGGTAAATAGTATTTGCAGGTCTGCAATCAGTGCCGATTTCATTTTGAGATCCAATGCAGAAAATGGCTCATCCATTAAAAGTAATTTAGGTTTGATGGCCAGCGCACGCATAATGGCCAGCCTTTGCTGCTGCCCGCCGGAAAGGTGGCCGGGTCTGTGATCTGCAAATGTTTCCAGTCCGCCTATATTTAGCAGTCGTGTTATCCACTTAGTATCATTCGTGGCATATTCCAAATGCTGCTTAACCGTCATGTTGGGGAACAGGGCGTAATCCTGAAAAACAAAACCAACTCGGCGCTGCTGCGGCGACAGGTTGATTTTTTGTGCACCCTCAAACCAGGTTATGCTATTTGTTTTAATGATGCCGCTATCGGGCGTTATAAAACCTGCTATCATTTTCAGGAAGGTGGTTTTCCCTGCGCCGGATGGGCCGGTAATACGTGTGATACCGCCCGGTAAAAAATCCTTTTTTATCCGCAGTACTTGCAAGCCGTTGTAGGCTTTTAGTTTTTTCTCAATATTAACGGCTATCATTCTAAAGGGCTTTTTGCCTGGTATTTGTTATAAATAAACACGCTTAACACCATCACAAATGTTATGGCGAACAGTATAAGCGAATAGTTATTGGCTGCCGCGTAATCCCGCTGCTCAACCGAATCATAAACCGCTATAGAGGCTACCCGGGTAACACCGGGGATATTGCCGCCTATCATCAGCACCACGCCAAATTCGCCAAGCGTATGGGCAAAGGTTAAAACGGTTGCAGTTAGTAAGGAGGGTTTGATGTTGGGCAGCAGCACATGCCAAAAGGTTTGCCATGGTGTTTTACCTAAAGTGTATGATGCCTGCGAAAGCGACGCCGGCAATTGCTGAAAGGCCGACTTAACCGGGCTGATCATAAAAGGCATGCTATAGATAATGGATGCCAAAACAAGGCCTTTAAACGAGAACACGAACTGCACATTAAACGTTTGTTGCAGCCAATGCCCCAACCCATGCTGCGGACTAAACGCCAGCAGCAAATAAAACCCCAATACCGATGGGGGCAATACCAAGGGCATGGTAATAATAGCCTCGATAATGATTTTTACCAACGACCGCTTTTTGGATAACCACCAGGCCAGCGGCAAGCCAATCAGTAGCAATATCAGCGTAGTGATTGCCGCTAATTTTAGGGTGAGCCAAATTGGTGAGAGGTCCATTAGTTTGTGGTGTGATAGCCGTAGGCCTTAAAGATGGTTTTGGCCGCAGGGCTTAAAATATATTGGTAAAACTTTTCGGCAGCAGCGTTTGCCTTTGCGTGTTTTAATAGTACCATGGCCTGTTCTATGGGCGTGTAAGTTTTATCATCTATCAGTTTATAATATAGCTGCGGCTTTTGGGCATCATCCTTTATTAAGGATAAGGTAGTGAACCCGGCCTGCACAACGCCGGTAGTGATGTAGGTGTTTACCTGGGTAATGCTTTCGCCAAATACTATTTTACCCTTTACTTTTTCATAAATACCCGTTTTGGTAAGCGCCTGTTGGGCGGCCTTGCCATACGGTGCAATGGCCGGGTTGCCAATAGCTATTTTTTGAACGAGAGTGCTTTGCAAAAGCTGGTCCCAGTGGGCAAGGTTGAGATTTTGGGTGCTGCAGATAATGAGTACCCCCTGCGCATAAATAACCGATGGCTTTACAGTAAACCCATCTTGCTGCAAGGACTGGGGGAAATCCCTATCGGCCGACAGGAATACATCAAAAGGCGCCCCATTGCGGATCTGCGTACTGAGGTTGCCCGATGCGCCTGATATTACATCGATACTTACGCCCGTGCGAGCTTTAAAATCTGTTTTCAGGCTCTTCATCACCGGTTGCAGGTTGGCCGCTATGGCCACGGTTACGGTTTGTGCGTTCACCGAAAAGGATAACGCGCAACTGATAACAAACAGCGAAAACGTTTTAGTGAATAGTTTGGTCATCCTCATGGTGTTGTTTCACAAAATACGTAATATTGGCATATAGGTACAAATGCTAAATGATAATAGAATATCAGTTACATTTGTTTAAAGCGCATTGCCAATTGGCGCATAAACCAAACACCTGTTCAACTAAATAAATGAAAAAACTCATCACCATCATGCTGCTTTCGGCTGTAGTTATCTTTACAGCAACCGCGCAGGCACCCAAATTTATCACTGTTAAAGGCAAGGAAATTATAGGTGCCGATGGCAAGCCGTTCCTGATCCGTGGTACAAACCTGGGCAACTGGCTGGTGCCCGAAGGCTACATGTTTAAGTTTAAAGCGGTGAACTCGCAACGCCTGATAAACGAAGCCCTGACCGAACTGGTTGGCCCCGAAGAGATGAAGCTGTTTTGGCGCACTTTTCAGGATACTTATATTACCGAGGCCGATATCAAATTCCTGAAGGCATCGGGTATGAATTCTATCCGCATCCCCTTTAACTATAAACTTTTTACGTATGAGGATTACATGGGCCAGAACAACCCAAACCGTGGTTTCGAACTGTTGGATAGGGTGATAGGCTGGTGTAAAAAAGCAAACCTGTACGTGATACTGGATATGCACTGCGCCCCCGGCGGCCAAACCGGCGATAATATTGATGATGGCAACGGTTACCCGTTCTTGTTTACCAGCGCGGCAAGCCGTAAGTTAACTTCAGATATCTGGCGCAAAATAGCCAGCCATTATAAAAACGAACCTATTGTAATGGGTTACGACCTGCTGAACGAGCCCATTGCGCATTACTTTGATGTAAAAGCCCTTAACCCGCATTTAGAGCCTACTTTTAAAGAGATAACCGCGGCAGTACGTTCGGTTGATAAAAACCATATCGTATTTATTGGCGGCGCCCAGTGGGACAGTAATTTTAAAGTGTTCGGAGCACCATTTGATAGCAAAAGCGTTTACACCTTCCACAAATACTGGACAGAGGTTAAACAGGATGTAATACAGGAATACATCGACTACCGCGATAAATACAACGTGCCCATCTACGTTGGCGAAACCGGCGAGAATACCGATGAGTGGGTGAGAGATTTTAAGATCCTTTGCGAAAAGAACAATATTGGCTGGCACTACTGGCCATACAAAAAGCTCGATAATCTGAAGGGCATCACCAGTTTTAACGAACCTGAGGGTTATGACGAGATCATTGCCTACACCGAAAAGCCACGCGGCAGTTTCGATGAGATCCGCAAGGCGGCCCCTGCCGACAGGGAAAAAATTAAAAAAGCGCTTTGGGGATTCTTAGAGAACAGCAAGTTTGCCAATTGCACCCCTAACAAAGGCTATATTGAGGCGTTGGGGCTGAAAGTGCCGGCGAAGTAGCTTAGTTACTAAAAGTAAGATAGCTTATATATAATAGACATGGCCCTGCGGTTTTAAATTCCAACTAATTGCTGGTTTGGTGGATATGCTTTAGTGCCTCGATTTTATAATTCCTACCAATAGGGATGATATGTTGTTGAATGTTTACTTTTAATGCACTAAAGGAATTTACCTTGTTTTTGGCTATAATAAAAGAGCGGTGAATGCGGATAAACAATTCCCTGTCCAAACGTAACACTATTTCGGAAAGCGGTATCCTGGTTTGGTGAGTACCACTTATTGTGACAATGTGAACATATTTTTTTCTGCTTTCTATATAAAGTATTTCATCAAAGTACGCTTTGATTTTTAGCTTTTTAACGATGATTAATAGATACCCCCTTTCTGTTACATCGGCAAGGGTCGCTGCTTCTATCTGGGCCGTTAATTTGTTAACGGCCATCAAAAACCGATTGAACTTGATAGGCTTTAACAAATAATCTGTAACATTTAGTTCATAGCCGTCTAATGCGTATTCTCTGTAAGCGGTGGTTATAATAACCTGAGGTATATCAATTAAAATTTTAAGAAACTCCAGCCCTTTTAACTTTGGCAAATGGATATCTAAAAATATCACATCAATTTTAGATTGCTTTAAAACTTCTAAAGCTTGGAGCGCATTAATATAGCAGCCTTTTAATTCCAGAAAATCAACTTCTGCAATATAATCCTGCATTATTTCTGCTGCCAAGGGTTCGTCTTCAATAACAATACAGTTAAGCTTTTCCATAGCTTTTCAAATCCAGATATAAGTTAACTTTAAAAATATTGTGCAGGGGTGCGATCTCGATTTTATGGTTTTTGTATAAAAGCTTAAGCCTGCGCGATACATTTTTTAAACCGATACTTCCATTAAAGGGCCGGCTTGCTATAGAGTCATAACTGTTCTCAATAGAGAAGAATATTTCTTCATCTTTCTGAACAATTTTAATACGGATAAAAATTTCGTTTTGTGTTTCACTGGCGCCATGTTTAAAGGCATTTTCTACAAGTGGCAATAAAACTAAGGGAATAATTTGTGTGGACGGATCATCAATGTTTTTCATGAAATGTATAGAAAGCCTATTGCTGTAACGGATTTTTTCAAGTGCTATAAAATCCTCTAAGAACTTTATCTCATTGGCCAGAGGTATGGTATCTGTTTCAGATCTGTATAACATAAAATCTAAAAGATCAGAAAGTTTTAAAACGGCATCAGGTGCCAGGTCTGATTTTTTTCGTGTAAGCGAATAGATGTTATTAAGTGTATTAAATAAAAAATGAGGGTGCAGCTGATTGCGAAGTAATTTTAATTCTACACTAAGCCTTTCTTCGGTAAGAAGTTTTTCCCGCTCGGCTGCCTTTTTATATTTGCGAAATAATTTTAACGAAAGTGCCAAACCCGAAGAAAACCCAAAATAAACAACCGATCGCAAAAGAATAGCGAAGTCCCATGTTTCTTTTCTTGCCAGTTTTTTTTCATACACCCAATTATTAAAAATATACTGCCCCAACAATTTTATTAATATCACACAAACTGTAAAAACGATAACGAGCAGCAACAAGTTAACCAACTTTAAGCCGATGCTTTTTGAAGGCCACTCGTATGCCACGTATAAGATGTAATAAGCAAAAATAATTTCTGGCATGACGATGCCGCCCACAGAAATGATCATGTCTGGCAGCAACTGAAAAAAGGTTTGGTCTGGCAGCACATTTTTTACCCAGGTATACTCCATGTTTAAATAGAATAAAATGTAGCAAACCCAGAATAAAATATGTTGTAGTATTCTTATCACCTGGTGGTAAAACTCGTTAAAAAATACAAGATGTGGTAATAATGGCTTAAACAGCTGTTATCTGGGCACTAACAACCTGTAAGTGATATGCCCAAGCATTTTATACCTTATCCGGTCATTTTCTTTGCCCCCAAAAGCCGTTTCGTGCCCCCATACAAATTCTGTCAGTATACGATAGGGCCATAACTTTGCACCTACATCAAAAAATAAATTTATGAAAACAATCAAAAAGCTTTTATCCTTCGTATTGCCGGTATTAATCTTAGTTGCAGTGTTCTCTTGTAAAAAGGAAAATGGTGGCTCATCTGTAAATTCGGATGAAGCAGCCGCAGCCAGAATGGTAGGAACCTATAAGGGAACGATAGATATTACGAGCCAAGACTATTTTAATGCAATTATTATTGTTACAAAAGAAAGTGGCAACAAAGTAAAGGTTGCAGCTAAAACGGGCGAAGCCTATTCTAATGTAACAACAAAAATTTTCACTATTAAAGCAATATCAGGTTCTGAAGATGCCGGATCTATCATTCCAGAAGGCACAGTAGTCTATGGGCACTCCGATGGGACGCTAAAAGTAACCACCCGGGCTACCGCATCCGGGGATGTTGCCTACGATTTCAGGGGAACAAAACAATAAAAAGGCAGCATTAAAAGCCGGATATTTATCTTATTATCTAACCCCTTCATCGATTTAAAAACAATCTCCCTTGGGATTGCCCTTACAATTGGGAATAATTAAAAGATTGGGCTGTGATACAAAGAACGCTCAGGGTTTTTGAGCGTTCTTTACTTCTTTTACCAGTTTTATTTTTAGGGTGATAATTACCCCGCCAATAAATGCGCCGGCTAAAACATATTCGTATCGTGCATGCTCAAAGCCTGTATAAATGCATACTAAGCATAACATAATGGCTATGTTATAAAAAACGTTAAGCGCAAACTTCTTGCCCATATTAGTAAACGTTAAGTTCGGGGTCTATTTCTGCTTTCCAGGCTAAAATGCCACCCTGCAGGTTGCTCAGATTTGTATAACCTTTGCCCTCTAATTGCATAATGGCAGCCGCGCTGCGCTTGCCGCTGCGGCACATTACCACAACAGGCTTATCGTGCGATATTTTTTCGGCTTCAATTAAAATACCGCCCAGGGGGATATGCTGCCCGCCTATATTTGATGTTTCGTATTCAAAATCTTCACGAACATCTATCAGCTGAAAATCTTCGCCTTTATCTAACTTTTCTTTAAGTTCCTGTACGCTTATTTCTTTCATCTTAATGTATTTATAGGCCAAAGGTATGTTTTTCTGTATTAAATATTTACGCATAATCTGTAACAAACAGTAGCTAAGCGCGTTTTATGTTAATAAGAGTAAATTATTACATCATAACTTCATGAAGAAAGTAACCAGGTTTTTTTGGTTCTGTTCCGGTGCACATGTGGACACGCTGAAAAAATACCCTATAGAACATAATAAATATGTGGGCATAGGTGCCACCATATTTTTCACAGCCTTATTCGCATCATTATCCGGCGGTTACGCCATGTACTTCGTTTTTAGCGGTAATGCATTCGCGGTTGGCTTTGCCATACTTTTTGGTTTGATATGGGGCACCGCCATATTCAATATGGACAGGTACATCGTATCCAGCATTAACAAAGAGGGCAGCATGAACCAGCAGATATTACAGGCTACGCCCCGTATTTTACTGGCTATTATGATTGGGGTGGTAATATCCCGCCCGCTGGAGCTGAAGATATTTGATAAAGAGATCCGCACCAAACTGAAAACAGCTTACCTGAAAGGCCAGCATAGTAAGATAGATACCCTGCAAAAAACCTACCAGCAGAAATACGGGCAGGAGCTGGTTAAAAACACCGACCTGAAAAAAGAAAAAGATTCATTAGAGCGCGATATCAACCGCTCTCGTTACGAGCTTAACCAGGAGGTTTTTGGCGATAAAACAAACCAAACATCGGGCATAACCGGCTATGGCACTTACGCCAAGCAAAAGGCACAAGTGCTGCAGGAAAAAGAGGACAGGTTGAAAACTGTTACCGAAAACCTGGGGCAGGTAGATCAGTACCTTAGTCAGCGTAAAGACTATGAGGGGCTTAATGCAACCCGTCTGTTCAGCGAAAAGCAACTGGACAGCCTATCCAACGTAGCCGGTTTTGCCGACCGTAACTGGGCGCTGGGGCAGCTGTCATACAATGTTGATGGCTCGCGCGATCTGGACACCTATATGGCTATCTCATTTATTGGTTACCTGTTTATATTGTTTGAGTGTTTGCCGGTTTTTGTGAAACTGATGTCGCCCAAAGGGCCGTATGATACCGCACTGGCTAAAATAAGCGAGGCTAACATTCACTTTGCCGATAAGGATAAAGACCGGGAGATTGCCGTTACCGATAACACCTACGACCATAACCTTGAAGCTGATATAGCCCGGCGAAAGCAGATCATCACCGCCCAGTCGGAATATGACCTGGGCAGGCACAGCTATGATTAAAAACAAGGGTGCTTTGTAATAAAATTAATAGATTACAGTTTCTTTTTTATTGGTAATTTCATCACCTGAATCAACCACCCCAATGAAAAAAATATTTTTACTGGCTGCAGCAACATTTTTTGCGTTTGCTGCAACTGCGCAAACCAAAGTGCGCAATGAAGTTTACTACACCGTTGCTTTCCCTAATGCGGCCCATCACGAGGCCGAAATAACCATGACGCTTACCGATGTAGGGCGGGGCACGTTGCGTGTGCGCATGAGCCGCTCGTCGCCAGGGCGTTACGCCACGCACGAGTTTGGCAAGAACGTATATAACGTGCGGGCCAAAGATCTTGACGGGGAAGAACTTACCGTAAAACAGGTAGAAGGCGATGTTTATGAAATTGCCAATCGCAGTAATGTTGTAAAAGTAAGCTATACGCTTTTTGGCAACCATACCGATGGTACTTATGTGAGCATTGATGCCAGCCATGCGCATTTAAATATGCCCGCAAGCTTTATGTGGGCCGAAGGATTGGCAAACAGGCCAATAAGGTTTGAATTTGTTGATATTGATAAGCTGGGCTGGAAAGTAGCCACACAGTTAAAGAACGAGGGCGCTAACGTTTACAGCGCGCCCGATCTGCAATACATGATGGATAGCCCAACAGAACTTGCTGATGTTAAAACAAGCTATTGGGACCTGGTAAACACAAACGGCAAGAAACAAAAAATGGGCATAGCCGTACACTCTGATGACGACCAGGCAACTGTAGATAATTTTGCCAAAATGGTACAGAAAATTGTGCTGGAAGAACGCGCCGTATTTGGCGAACAGCCCGATTATGATTTTGGCAGCTACACTTTTTTGGATGATGTACACCCTACCAACTTTGGCGATGGCATGGAGCACCGCAACTCTACCAGTATAGTTGACGTGGCCAATAAAATTGCCGGTAATGAAAAATATCTTTTAGGCACTTACTCGCACGAGTTTTTCCATAGCTGGAATGTAGAGCGTATCCGCCCTAAATCATTAGAGCCCTTTAATTTTGAGCACGCCAACATGAGCAGCGAGCTTTGGTTTGCTGAAGGTTTTACCCAGTATTATGGCGAAATGCTTTTGGTGCGCAGCGGCTTTAACACTGTTGACGAATATGCATCAACTATTGCCGGTTTGGTTAACTCGGTTACGGCATCCCCGGCACCCGGCAAATATCCGCAAACACAAATGAGCCGTTACGCGGTGTTTACAGATGCGGGTGTAGCCATTGATGCTACCAATTACGCTAATACATTCACCAGTTACTATTATTACGGTGGCGCTACCGCCCTTGCGCTTGATCTGCGTTTGCGGAGCGAGTTTAAAATCACGCTTGATGATTACATGCGCCAGGTTTGGCTGGCCTACGGTAAAACAGGTAAGCCATATACCATCCCTGATCTGCAGGCGGTATTGGCCAAAGTTACCAACCCTAAATTTGCCGCGGCATTTTTTACCGATTATATATACGGTGTAAAAAAGGAAGATTACCAGGCATTATTGGCGAACGCGGGATTGCTTTTACAAAAAGCGCAGCCGGGCAAAGGCTGGCTGGGCCGTGTGCAAAGCAAGCCATCAAACGGCGGGGTAATGATAACCGGTTCTACCGCATCTAATACCCCCATCTATAAAGCAGGCATTGATGCAGGCGATATCATACTGAAAATTGACGGACAGGAAGCAAAAACAGTAACTGCCTTTACCGATGCGGTAAAAGATAAAAAGCCAGGCGATAAAGTTGCCGTAAGCTACAAGAACCGCACAGGTAACCACGAGGCGACTATCGTTTTAGAAGAGAGCCCGGCTTATGAGGTAGTAACCGTTGAAAAAGCCGGTAAAGAATTAACACAGCAACAAAAAGATTTCCGCAGCAGATGGTTATCATCAAAAGTTAAATAAATGAAAGTAAAATTTTTAATAGCGATAACCGCTTTAGCCGCAGCGCCTGTACTGGGTTTTTGCCAGGATGTAAACAAACTGATTAAACAGGATGATGTGGAGCGCATCATTAAAACCCTTAGCGCCGACGATATGGAAGGCCGCGCCACATTTAGCCGCGGCATTGAAAAAGCCGCTACTTTTATAGAGGGCGAATTTAAGGCAGCCGGTTTAAAACCGTTTACAGGTAACACCGGCTTTCGCCAAAGTTTTAACATGGTGCGTACCACGCCAGTTAGCGCAAAGGTTACCCTGAATGGTACTGATGTAACAGCCGAAAGCTTTGTCATGGGTGCATCTTCATCATTTAACTGGACGAGTACTGCGGGTATCGAGGTTGTAAAAATTACCGCGGGTAAAAACTTTATAAGCGAATATCAGGCGCTGGCAGCCAGCGACAAAAAAGCGCTGGTGCTGGTAGATACCAGCTTTGCAAAGATATTTGGCAGGATAGCCCCGCGTGCAAAAAGGGGCGGTACGTCGTTTAAGTCGGCAACGGCGGTTGATAAAGCGCTTGTGTTTGTATTGGGCGTACCCGATGATATAAAAACCCTTGCCGTAAATTATGAAGCTACTATAAAAGAGCAGCCTTTATTTAATGTAGTAGGGGTTATCCCGGGTAAATCAAAGCCGAATGAATACGTGGTTTTTGGCGGGCATTATGACCACCTTGGTATATTGAAACCAATGGAAGGCGATAGTATTGCCAACGGGGCTGACGACGATGCATCCGGCACAACAGCGGTTATTACCCTGGCTAAATATTACAAAAAGCTAAACAATAACGAGCGCACACTGATATTTGTAGCCTTTACTGCCGAAGAAACAGGCGGTTATGGGTCACAATATTTTTCAAAGCAATTAGATCCTGATAAGGTAGTGACTTTGTTTAATATTGAGATGATAGGCAAACCAGCTAAGTTTGGTGAGAACTCGGCGTTTATAACTGGCTTTGAGCGGTCAGATTTTGGTACTATCCTGCAGAAAAACCTGGAAGGCACTGCCTTTAAGTTTTATCCTGACCCGTACCCCGAGCAAAACCTGTTTTACCGCAGCG
Organism: Bacteroidota bacterium; assembly: GCA_040390445.1. Classification (GTDB taxonomy): domain Bacteria; phylum Bacteroidota; class Bacteroidia; order Sphingobacteriales; family Sphingobacteriaceae; genus Mucilaginibacter. Next base: position 126,536 of record JAZJYI010000011.1, on the reverse strand, counting down.
ATAACGCAACGCTGGCAGCCTTAGGCGTACCCGCGCATACCATATCAACCGACCAGATCCCTACGGATAAGCTTTACCATACCGTAAAGGATGAGTACAGCAGCCTGGATGTAAATAACATTGTGGCTACTATCCGCGCTATCGCGTTAAGTTCGCGCAGCATCGTGTCGGGTAAGGATACGCCTACAAGGATTCCGAAACTGGAGAAATAATCCTGATACAATCGACAGATTTTGTAAGGCCCAAACAATTGTTTGGGCCTTACTGTTTAAAAGCTAAATTAATCCGGGAATATTATGCAATGGTTTGGCAGGCGCGAAAGCGACAATTTTGAAGATGTTGGCAGCGGTGGCCGTGGCCGTGGTTTCGCACTTGGTGGTGGGATAATAGGTATTATAGCGGCCGCCATTTATTTCTTTACCGGCATTGACCCGTCGCAGGTTCTTAACCAGGTGCAGCAGGGAAACACAAATCAACAACAGGAGCAGGTTGATTCCCCACATAAAAAAGAACAGAAGCAGTTTATCAGAGTGGTGCAGGCCGATACGGAAGATGTTTGGACTAAGCTTTTTAACGATATGGGGAAAACCTACGTTAAACCTAAAATAATTTCATTTGAAGAAGGGGTTACAACCGGATGCGGGGAGGCGAGCTCTGCTTCGGGCCCGTTTTATTGCCCTGCCGACAAACGGGTTTACATCGATGTTTCATTTTTTGATGAACTGTCTAACAAATTTGGCGCTGCCGGCGATTTTGCCCAGGCTTATGTAATAGCCCATGAAATTGGCCACCATGTGCAGGATCTGCTCGGCCTTTCGGCCAAAATGGAGCAGGCAAGGCAACAGCTTAGCGAACGCGAATACAATAAACTATCAGTGAAACTTGAGCTTCAGGCCGATTTTTATGCGGGTATTTGGGCGCATTATGAGCAACAAATGAAAAACGTGCTCGACCCAGGCGATATTGAAGAGGCCCTTAACGCCGCCCACCAAATTGGCGACGACCGCCTGCAGAAAGAATACCAGGGCGAGGTTCGGCCCGACAGCTTTACCCATGGCACCAGCGCCCAGCGTATGTACTGGTTTAAAAAAGGTTTTGAAACAGGCGACTTAAAGCAAGGCAATACTTTTGCGGGTACGGATCTGGAGTAAGGCTTAAAGAATGTCAAGCGTTCACGTTCACTGCCGTGAACGCTGTGGTTATTGTAAGTGTCTTATAACCAGGAGATTTTGTTTTCGGCTACTGGCAAAATAGCGCCACCATCATATTCCTTGAAGTTTTTATGGCAATGAGTTTTCACAAAAAACAATTCGAAATGACGTTACGAATGCTGTGGGTCAACCTTCGCTCTTATCCGGTCTTCTGCCTGTTGCACTAACTCATCCACAGGGGTTGTTCCCGGCTCAATGGGCTCAAGCACTTCCCATTTCATGGGGGTAAAGGTATTTAAGGGGTACAACCCGTAGCGAATCATTTTCCATGAATCGGTAATGGCAACGGGTACCAAAAGCGCATTAGGGCATTTTTTTAACAGTGTGGCAACACCCGCCGCCTGGAACTTTTTCACCCTGCCATCCTGCGAGCGCGTGCCCTCCGGGAATATCATAGCGCCCCAGTTGTTTTCTTTCATCCTTGTGGCAAATTTCACCAGTTCGGTGATGGATTGGCGCGGGTCTTTCCTATCGATATTGGCACCGCCGCCATGCCTTAAATTAAAAGAGATAGACGGGATACCTTTGGTTAGCTCAACCTTTGATACAAACTTAGCGTGGTATTTACGCAGGTAGTAGATCATCGGCGGGATATCAAACAAACTTTGGTGGTTGGCAATAAATATAATGGGCCTGCCAACAGGCAGGTTTTGTTTATTGATAAAGGTGATGCGGTTACCCACAATGTAGGCCGTATGCACCAAAAAGAAGTTCAGTATATCTACCGAGCGCTTATGCGCTTTGTATCCACCCAATTTTAAGCACAGCCATTGTACCGGGTGAAAGATCACCAGGAATAAAAAGAATGCTAAAATTGCAAACGGGGACAGGATGTAGCCAAAAAACTTCTTCATTAAGGCCGCAAATTTAATTTTTTTTGAGGATTTGATAATTACGAATTTACAAAGTGTTTTCTAACTGCATTAGCCGGGCTTTTAATACCGCCGCTACCGCTAACGAATCGGTTATTTCACCGCCGCAAACCATCCTGTAAACGTCCTCAAACGCCATTTTTTTCACCACAAGCTGCTCGGTATCCTCCGGTTCGGCATCATGCTGCTCCAGGCCGCGGGCAATATATAGGATGCAAAGCTCATCACTCACCGAGTTGGAGAGGTGCATCCGTTGGATCTCCGTCCACTGCGAGGCTTTTAGTCCGGTTTCTTCCAGCAGTTCGCGCTTGGCAGATTCCAGCGGGTCAACACCGATAATGCCGCCACCTTCGGGCAGTTCCCAGCTGTATTGGTTAAGGGTAAAGCGGTACTGGCCTACCAGGTAGGTGTTCATGTCATCATCCAACGGCAAAATACCGATAGCGATATTTTTATAATGCACCTGCCCGTATATGCCCGGGTTACCCGATGGGTTGATCACCTGGTACTCGGTAACGTTTATCCACGGGTTATCGTAAATTTCCTTCTCTGCTGTTATTTTCCAGGGGTTTGCTTCAGGGTGTTGCATAGGAAATAAAGGTAGTGGTTTTTGTGCTATTTGTCCACCATGTTACTGCGAGTCTTCCCATCACGTCATTGCGCGGTACGAAGCAATCTCTTTGGGTATGTTATCGATTAGTTCTTCGTTAGGAATGGCCTTATGCTGTATGAATCGTCAGTGGATGTCACTTTCTTTTCTCTCAAAAGAAAGTAACCAAAGAAAAGTCGCGGCTTGGTCCCGCCCTATGAAAGTTAATGCTTTAGCAGTTACAGTGCTATCCGTGCGTTACGCTATGCCGCATTAGGTGCTAACGTTCCGTTCGTTAGACTCCAAAAAAATCCCTTAATCCGGCGAATCTGCTTAATCCCGGTTCCGTTTCAAATACCCCGGCACGTTAACCAGTAATATGCCGACTAAAATTACCAGCAAACATACCAGCTGCGCATGGTTAACAGGTTCGTTAACCAGCAGCCAGCCCAAAAATACGGCAACCACCGGGTTTACGTAGGTGTGTGTGCTTACAATGGCAGGCGGCTTTATGCTGATGAGCCATATAAACGACAGGTAGGCCACTAACGACCCCATAACAATCAGAAATATCAAGCCTCCCCAGCCTTCAGCGCTTACATTGGCAAAATTAAAACCCCGGTACTCGCCTGTGCCTAAAACAACAATACCGCAGGCCATACCGGCTGCAAGCAACTGCACCGAGGCGTTCATTACTGTTGAGCTTTCGCCTTTATTGTCTTTTGTAATAAGCGAGCCCAGTACCCACATCAACGCGCTTACTATCACCACAATACTTGCCGTTGTTGCCATGGCTGATGTATTGGTTGCCGCCACGCCTAACCGCAAAAAAAAGTAGATGCCGGTAAACCCAATAAGTAGACCGCTGATGATATACTTGTTTGAAAAATACTGCGGCCAGCGTTTACGGTCTACCAGTAAAAATATCAATGGTTCGGTAGCTACCAGTATGGCCGCCTGCCCCGAACTAATGTATTGCTCGGCCCAGGCTATCATGCCCGTGCCGCCAACCAGCATCATGGTGCCGCTAAGAGCGTGGCGCCACAAGTATCGCCACTCCGGCAGTTTTTCGCCCCTTAACTTGCACCAGGTAAAAAGGATGATCCCTGCTATGGAGTACCGTAAGCCCACCAGTATAAACGGAGGGAAACTTTTAAGCCCGTAAATAACCGCTAAATAGGTTGCGCCCCATATAATGTACACGCTAAAAAATGCAAAGGCAACCAGTAAAGGGGGGGCGGTGTTTTTAGTCATTGTTATTAAACAAAAAAGGCGCACCATTTTGGTACGCCCTTGTGTGTTTTATATGGTTAGTATTATAAGCCAAAGGCGCTTTTTACTTTATCTACATAATCCAGTTTCTCCCAGGTAAATAATTCTACCTCGCGGGTTACGGTGCTGCCATCATGCGCGTTGAACGATTTGGTAACAACTTCGTTCGGGCGGCCAAAGTGACCGTAAGCAGCAGTTTCGCTGTATATTGGGTTACGCAGTTTAAAGCGGGTTTCAATGGCGTATGGGGTCATGTTAAAGATCTCCTCAACCTTTTTAGCTATCTCGCCATCGTTTAAACCAATTTTAGCGGTGCCATAGGTGTTTACGTAAATACCCATTGGTTTTGCAACGCCGATAGCGTACGATACCTGCACCAAAATTTCGTTACAAACACCGGCAGCTACCAGGTTTTTGGCTATGTGGCGGGTTGCGTAAGCCGCAGAGCGGTCAACCTTTGATGGGTCTTTACCGCTAAATGCACCACCACCGTGTGCGCCTTTACCACCATAAGTATCCACAATGATCTTACGGCCGGTTAAGCCAGTATCGCCATGCGGGCCACCAATAACAAATTTACCGGTAGGGTTAATATGGTAAGTAATATCGTTGTTAAAGAAGTGTGCGTATTTTGGATATTTAGCCTTAACGCGAGGGATAAGGATCTCCACAATATCCTTGCTGATCTTAGAAAGCATGGCTTCTTCTTCAGCGAAATCATCATGCTGGGTCGAGATCACGATGGCATCGATACGGGTTGGCTGGTTATCATCGCTGTACTCTAAAGTAACCTGCGATTTTGCATCCGGGCGAAGGTATTTGATATCGGTATTCTCGCGGCGGATAACAGCCAGTTCGCGCAATAAAGCGTGGGCAATATCTAAAGCCAAAGGCATGTAGTTATCAGTTTCGATGGTGGCGTAACCAAACATCATCCCCTGGTCGCCGGCGCCTTGCTCTTCTTTAGCCTTGCGGTCAACACCCTGGTTAATATCAGGCGATTGCTCATGAATGGCTGATAGCACACCGCACGAGCTGCCATCAAACATATACTCGCCTTTGGTATAACCAATACGGTTTATTACATCGCGGGCAATTTTTTGTACATCTAAATAAGCTTTTGATTTAACCTCGCCGGCTAAAATAACCTGGCCGGTTGTTACCAGCGTTTCGCAGGCCACTTTCGATTCGGGGTCGAATGCTAAAAAGTTATCAATTAACGCGTCCGATATCTGGTCGGCAACTTTATCCGGATGCCCTTCTGATACGGATTCTGATGTAAATAAGTATGGCATATTATTTTTTAAATAAACGTTAAAGCCGAAAGGTAAGGATTTATTTGAAACGTTGTAAAAGGAGCAGAATTAGCACTTTTTTACGTGGTTGCAATCCAGTCCTCTATATATATGAGGGCATTAAATCAGTCCACTTTCTGGTGGCAAAAATAAAACAATTTTTCACAAAGCCGAAAATACATTTACTTTTGCCGCTTGTAAACTTATATAGTTGAAAAGGAAAGCGTTATTTATAATAAACCCGGTATCGGGAGGGAAAAAAAAGGATGGTGTGCCGGAGCTTGTAGCGAAGTACCTCGACCCAACTATTTTTGATTACGATATAGAATTTACCACCGGTATTTTCCACGCGCACGACCTGGCCAAGGCTGCCGTGGGCGAATATGAAATTGTTGTTGCCGTTGGCGGCGATGGTACGGTGAACGAAATAGCATCGGCTATAGCCGGTACTGATACCGTTTTGGGCGTAATCCCTTTTGGATCGGGTAACGGCCTGTCGCGCTTTTTAACTATCCCCATGGATGCCGAAGGCGCCATTAAAACCATGAATGCCGGCCGCACCATTACTATTGATGCCGGTAAAATGAACGGGCAATGGTTTTTTAATATGGCAGGTATGGGCTTTGATGCGCACATTAGCCACGTTTTTGCCAATGGCAGTACAAAACGGGGCTTTGTAAGCTATTTCAAATCTTCTATACAAGAGATCTCGACCTATAAATCAAAAAAATATCATATTGAAATTGACGGCGTTGCTTATGACCGCGAAGCGTTTATGCTGAGCATGGCCAATTCATCGCAGTATGGCAATAACGCGCACGTATCACCAACGGCATCGGTGCAGGATGGCTTGCTGGACGTTTGTATCATCAAACCCTTCCCGCTGTGGCGCTTCCCTGAGATGGGCCTGCGTATGTTCACTAAAACGGCCGAGGGCTCAAAATACGTAGAGATCATAAAAGGGAAGCACATTGTAATTACCCGGCAGGGGGAGGGCCCTATCCATTTAGATGGCGAGCCGCAGGTAGCCGGTACAGCTATTGATATAGAAATAGTGCCCAACTCGCTACATGTTATTGTTGGCGGTACCTATAAAAAGTAACCTATGGCAAAGAAAAATTTCACCGGTATAATGTACTCTACCGATCCTGATTTTCAATACCAGGAGGAGAGCGCAGGCAATCAGCCAACCCTGCCTCCGCAACAGCAAAACTTAAAAATATACCTCGACAGGATAAAAGGCAACAAACTGGTGACCCGCATCAGCGGCTTTATTGGTGCCGGTGCCGACCTGGAAACCATCGGCAAAAAACTAAAAACCAAATGCGGCGTAGGCGGCTCGGTGAAGGATGGCGAGATACTGCTGCAGGGTGACTTTAGGGACAAGGTATTAACCATGCTGCAAACGGATGGCTATAAGGCTAAGAAAGCCGGAGGATAGAGATGGAAAACTGGGATAGCATTTTTACAAAAAGCTCATCAGAAGTCAATTTTTAATAAGCCAGAAGTTCTTAAGAGCAATATCTGCGGTTGCTTCTTTTGTTTAAAAATTTATCCTCCTGATAACTTTACAGAATGGGTTGATGAGGGGATTGAACAGGAAGAAACCCCACTTTGCCCCTATTGTGGCATTGATTCTGTTTTAGGCGATGCTTCTCAGTTCCCTGTTGATAATATTGACTTTCCGGAAACGATGCAGAAGACGTATTTTAATAATTAGATAGTGTATTGAAATAAAAAATATTATCATTATAATTGACTGATATTCAATTTATTACATAGTGTGTAAAACGTACATTATGTAAATAAATGCTGCAAAACACTTGTTTCTTAGTGTATTAAAAAGGTAATTTTGGGGCAACCAATTATTAATTATCTTCTTAATGAAAAGTATGAATAACCAGGTACCCCAATTAGGGTATCTAAACCTGGCAAAAGCCCCTGCTATTTTATACCAATTAACCCCCGCACAACTTGTTGAAGCTGCCATAAAAAGAAACGAAGGCGTGTTAAGCGACTCGGGCGCGTTGGCAATTGATACCGGCGAATTTACCGGCCGGTCGCCTAAGGACCGCTTTATTGTTGACGACCATGTTACCCATGATAGCGTATGGTGGGGCAGCATTAACTACAAGTTTGACGGCGCTAAATTTAACGCCTTATATAATAAGGTAACAAAATACCTGTCGGAACGCGAAATATTTGTGCGCGACTCATGCGCCTGCGCTAACGAAAAATACCATATAGATATCCGTGTGGTTACTGAAACCGCATACCAGAATTTGTTTGTACACCATCTGTTCATCCGCCCCGAAGTGGTTAACCCGGATAGCAAACCCGAATGGACGATCATCGCTGCGCCCGGCTTTATGGCCGACCCAGAGGTTGACGGTACCCGCCAAAAGAATTTCTCGATCATCAGCTTCAGCAAAAAAATTATACTGATAGGCGGTACGGGTTATACCGGCGAGATCAAGAAAGGCATATTCTCGGTACTGAACTTTATATTACCGCACGATAAGCAGGTGCTTTCTATGCATTGCTCGGCCAACACCGGCAGCAAAGGCGATACCGCAATTTTCTTCGGCTTATCCGGCACCGGGAAAACCACTCTCTCTGCCGACCCTGACCGTAGCCTGATTGGCGACGATGAACACGGCTGGAGCGATTACTCTATATTTAACTTTGAAGGCGGCTGCTACGCCAAATGCTCGGGCCTCACAGCCGAGAAAGAGCCGCAGATATTTAATGCCATTAAATATGGTGCGTTATTAGAGAATGTAAATTTTATACCAGGCACACGCATGGTTAACTATAATAATATAGATAAAACAGAGAACACCCGCGTTGCCTACCCATTATCAAACGTAAATAACGCCATTATACCATCTATAGGCGCATCGCCAAGAAACGTTTTCTTTTTAACTGCGGATGCTTTTGGGATACTGCCGCCTATATCAAAACTAACGCCCGAGCAAGCCATGTACCACTATATATCTGGCTATACCGCTAAAATAGCAGGTACCGAAACCGGCATTACCGAACCGGTAACAACCTTCTCGGCTTGTTTTGGCGAAGCGTTTTTACCGCTGCACCCGGTTACTTATGCCAAATTATTAGGCAAAAAGATAAAAGAGCACGAGGTAAACGTATGGTTGGTAAACACCGGCTGGACAGGCGGCGCCTACGGCGTAGGCCAGCGCATGAAACTATCTTACACCCGGGCCATGATAACCGCAGCCATAAACGGTGGGCTGGATAATGTTAAATACCACCAGCACCCAATATTCAATTTGGCTATCCCACATAGCTGCCCTAACGTCCCCGATGAAGTTCTTGACCCTAAGAACACCTGGGCCAATGCAGATAATTATGAAGATAAAGCAAACCAATTGGCTTTATCCTTTGTTAAAAACTTTGAAAAATATGCTGATTATAGTACCCCAGACATCATAAATGCAGGGCCAAACGTAGCTGTAGCGGTGTAGTTAGACGTAACTATATCACTTTAGTTACATACTTTTTATGTGTTATAACTTGCTATTCTTAAAAAAAATGGGTTGTATTGTAAAAAAATTGTCTGCCTGACAGACAATTTTTCTGTTTTAGAGCGTTAAGTAATCACCGATTTACAGAGCGCTGTATGCTGTATATTAAATTATTATAAAGAATTACATAAAAAGTTTTTTTATTTCATTTAAATTCTATTTTTGTTATTCGCTAAAAACGCACACATTTTTATTAACTTATATTATAAACAAAACGAAAACTAAAATTTAAAAAGTAATGGCAAACGCACCAACAAAACCAACTACTCCTGTAAAAAAAGAAAGCTCAAGTGCATCGGGCGCATTTGCAACTTTGACCATTCCTATCTGTATAGTGGCGGCAATTTTGATATTCATTTTCATTTTAGGACACCCAAGCCACTTTAAAGGCGGCGACCCTGCAAATGATCCAAACCCGGGCGATTTATTTGGTACTGTACATAAAGGTGGGGTAATTGTACCTATCATCATGTCATACCTGTTAATGGTTATCGTGTTTTCAATTGAAAGGTTTATAGTTATCGGTAAAGCATCAGGTACTGGTAACGTAGATGCCTTTGTTAGGAAAATCCAATCTGCCCTTAACGCTGGTAACATTGAAGGCGCTAACGCTGAGTGCGACAAACAAAAAGGCTCAGTAGCAAACGTTATTAAAGCAGGTTTGAAAAAATACCGCGAAATGGAAGGCGATACTACTATGGATGTTGACCAGAAAGCATTAGCTATCCAAAAAGACATCGAAGAAGCAACCGCTTTAGAAATGCCAATGCTAGAGCAAAACTTAACCATTATTGCTACCCTGGTATCAATCGGTACATTAACCGGTCTGTTAGGTACGGTAATCGGTATGATCGGTGCGTTCGCAACATTGGGTGCATCTGGTGCTCCAAACCAATCAGAACTTTCAACTCACATCTCTGAGGCGCTTATCAATACTGCATTAGGTATCGGTACTTCAGCAGTATCAATTGTAATGTACAACGTATTTACATCAAAAATTGATAAACTGACTTACGCTATCGATGAGACTGGTTTCAGCATCGTTCAAACATTCTCGGCATCACACAAAAATAAGTAATCGTAAAATATAGTTTGCTTTTATCCGTTATAACAGAATATAATTTGGATAATTACAATAATTAACTATCTTTACATTATATATTTAAAATAAACAGAATATGCCAAGAGTAAAAGTTGCAAGGAAGAGCACTGCTATAGATATGACCGCCATGTGCGACGTAGCTTTCCTGTTGCTTACTTTCTTTATATTAACAGCAAAACCGCGTACCGAAGATCCGGTTCCTATAGATGTACCGGCTTCAACTGCTGAAACGCCGCTTCCTGAAGAAAACGTGCTTTTATTAACCGTTGGCCAGGGAAAGGTTTACTATTCGGTAGAAGGTACCGATATACGCAAACAAACGCTTGAGCAAATGGGCGAAAAGTATAACATTAAATTTAGCCCGGAGCAGAAGCAGGTGTTTTCAGGTGTGCCAGTACTTGGCGTACCTATGAACCAGCTACAAGCTTTCCTTAACTTAGATGTTGACAAGCGTAAGGCGTATAAGCAACCCGGTATCCCTAATGATACTACGGCTAATAATGAGCTTGCCGACTGGATCCGCGAATCGCGTAAAGCCGTTGCCTCATTACATAACAAGCCGTTAAGGATATCTGTTAAAGGGGATAACAAGGAAGAGTACCCTACTATTAAAAAGATAATAGGTATTCTGCAAAGACAAAAAGTTAATAAGTTTAGCCTGATCACATCGGTTAAGAACGAAACTAAAAAATAACATAAAATGGCAGAATTAGACACCTCCTCCGGCGGGGGGAAAAAAGGCGGGAAAGTAAGAAGTAAGAAAGCTTCAACACGCGTGGATTTAACCGCGATGGTGGATTTGGCCTTCTTGTTGATCACTTTCTTTATCATGACCACTACGTTATCTAAGCCAAAAGCTATGGATGTGGTTATGCCGGATAAGGACGAGAAGCAAGTAGACCAGTTGCCCGTTGCCGCTTCACGATCAATGACGATTTTATTAGGCGCTAACGATAAAATTGAGTGGTTTATAGGCGTACCGGGCGACTCGGCCCCGGAAACTATAAATTACGGCAAAGATGGTTTACGCAAAACCCTGATAGAAAAAGGTAAAGAAATACAAGCCAGTACAGGTAAATATATGGTTGTGCTAATTAAACCAAGCGATAAATCAAACTACAAAAATGTGGTTGACGCGCTTGATGAGATGAAGATAACCAAAATAGAATCTTTCGCGATTGTAGATATTACACCTGCAGAGATCGGGTTGCTTAAACGCGACGGGAACTATTAAGAACTATTAAAGTAATTTAACGTTATAAGATAATGTTTGGATCAAAATTAGACATACTTAACCAGCAATGGATTGACGTTGTTTTTACAGGCCGTAACAAAAACTATGGTGCATACGAACTAAGAAAGGAAAACCCTCGTAATACAAACAAGGCCCTTCTTATTGGTGTAGCAGCATTTGTTTTACTTATATCCTTTAAAACAATCCTTAATGCAATAGATGGATTTATCCCTAAAGCTGATGAGAAAGTAAAAGTAACTGAAGTGGTGTTACCACCACCGCCGGTGAACGAAGAAGTAAAACCACCACCACCGCCACCTGAGCCACCTAAACCAAAGATAGATCAGGTACGTTTCCCACCTCCGGTTGTAAAACCTGATAACGAGGTGCGCGAAAAAGAACCACCAACCGTAAAAGAGTTGGAAGTTGCGGATCCGGGTCCAAAAGACCAGAAAGGTGATCCTAACGCCGCTATCACAATTGATGAGCCTGTAGGTAATGCGGATGTTAAACAAGTAGTTGAAGAGAATCCTAACCAGATCTTCACGGCGGTTGAGCAAGTGCCAACTTTCCCGGGTGGTGATGCAGGTTTTGGTAAATACTTGTCAAAAGCAATTCATTACCCTGCTATTGCCAGGGAAAACAACGTACAAGGACGTGTAATTGTACAGTTCGTAGTTGAAAGAGATGGCTCTTTAACAGATATTAAAGTTGTTAGAGGTATAGGCAGCGGTTGCGATGAAGAAGCAGTGCGCGCTTTGAAAGCGTCTCCGAAATGGAAACCAGGTATCCAGAATGGCCGCCCGGTACGTGTACAATACAGTGTGCCAGTATCATTCGCATTGGCATCAGAATAAAAATTAATGTTATCAGATAACAATGAGAAGCAAAAATCGCCCAAAAGGCGGTTTTTGCTTATTTTAGGAGTTGCTGCATTTATTTGCCTTTTGGTTTTTGGTATCCTGATCATCTTTTGGGACAAATTCCTGGGGCAGATCCCTAAACCGCAAAAAACCATATTTGGTTGCGTTGTTATAATTTATGCGGTTTTACGCTTTGCGCGGTATTTAAGAAAGGACCCTGATGAAAATTAAGTTTAAGGCATTATTATTAGGGCTTATTGTTTTAGCAGCTTTACAAAGCTGCCAGCAAAACACGAAAAAGGCCGCCCCGCTTGATAGCTTTACATCGGGCACGGCAAACTTCGACGCCGACGAATCATTTTCGCCTATAATAGACGAAGAACTGTATGTTTTTAAGGCTATGCTGCCTGATGCAAACCCGGTAATTACTTATAAGCCGGAAGCTGAAGTGGTAAATAGCTTAATGAATGATAAAACAAGGTTAATTATATTATCACGCAATTTAGATACAGCCGAGCTTGGCGTACTAAAAAGGCGCACACTGGTAGCAGATGTAAATAAATTTGCAATAGATGCAGTAGCACTTATTGTAAACCAGGCATCAAACGACACCACAATTTCGCTTGGCGAAATTAAAAGCATGCTAAACGGGAAGTCTAAAACCGGTAAAAGTATCGTGTTTGACAACCCTAACTCAAGTTTGGTAAGGTATTTGAAGACACTATCAGGCAACAACGAGTTAAAGCAAAAAAATATTTACGCGTTAAAGTCAAGTAAAGAGGTTATCAGGTACATCAGCACGCACCCTGATGCAATAGGTATAACCGGCTTTAATTGGCTAAACGACCCGGATAAGGACTATGCCGAGGCTGTTGACAAGGTTAAAATAGTAGGCGTTAAGGACGAGAACAGCAAAACCCACCCTAACGAGTATTTTAAACCTTCGCAGACAACGCTTGTCGAACATACGTATCCGTTAAGCAGGTCGTTGTATGTGATAGATTGCACAGGCAGAAAAGGATTGGGCGCAAGTTTTGCATCATTTTTAGCCAGCGAACGCGGACAAAGAATAATACTAAAATCGGGCTTACTACCTGATTCTATCCCCCCGAGGGAAATAAACATAACACACTAACTATATATAATTTAGAAACTAAGATGAAAATGATCAGTAAGATAAGTAAGATAGTGTTGGCGCTGACACTTGTAGGCTCATCATCAGTTTTTGCGCAGAGTTTAGCCGATGCTAAAAAAGCGATTGATGCAGAGCAGTTTCAGAAAGCTAAGTCGATGCTTAAAAATTTAACCGTAACCCAGGCTACTAAGGATGAAAACTTCTTTTACCTGGGCTGGGTGTACATCCTTCAGGAATACCCCGATTCTGCAAAAGCAGTGTTTCAAAAAGGTATTGCCGTAAACCCAAAATCTGCTTTAAACTACGCAGGTTTAGGCGCAGCTGCTTTTTTAGATAAAGACAGGGCAACAGCTACTACCAATTTTAACCAGGCAGTAACATTGGCCGGTAAGGATAGTAAACCATATTTATATGTAGGCGAAGCTTACCTGCTGAACAATGTTGACGGAAAAGTACCTGCCGCAGATGCAAACGCTGCTGTAGCGGTATTAACAAAAGGTAAAACCGTTAACCCTAAGGATGCCGAGATATTGGTAGCATTAGGTGATGCTTTACGTACGCAAAGCAAAAATACCGAAGCATTGGGTAACTACCAGGCAGCTTTGGATATTGACCCTAAGCTGGCACACGCTAAGGTAGCAACCGGTGTTATCTGGAAATATGCTAACAACTTTGAAAGCTCAGAAACTGAGTTTAAAGCTGCGTTAGCTATCGACCCTAACTACGGCCCTGCTTACCGCGAGTGGGCAGAAACCGATGTTCGCTGGGCGTTTAACGACCCACGGATGGCGTCTGCTAAAATTAAAGAAGCAACAGAGCAATATAAAAAATACCTGTCGTTAACAGATCTTTCTATCGAGTCTCGCTTGCGTTATGCCGACTTCCTGTTACTGTCGGGTGATTTTAAAAGCTTGCAAACAGAAGCTGCCGCTTTGTCTTCTGTTGCAAATAGCAATTTAAAAGTTTATCGCTACTTGGCTTATTCAGCATACGAGAACAAAGATTATCCGGCTGCATTAACAGCAATGAATACCTGGATCACTAAAGCTGATCCAAAACGTGTTATCCCACGTGATTATGTTTACCTGGGCCGTATACAAATTGCTTCTAAACAAGATTCATTAGGTGTTACATCATTACGTAAGGCTTTGTCAATAGATACCAGCCAGGTAGATGTTTATCCTGAAATTGCGAAGGCATTATATGGACAGAAAAAATATGTTGAGGCTGGCGAAGCTTACCATGTATACACTGAAAAAGGGAGAGGCGTGAAATTGACAGACCATTATTATGAAGGTTTAAGCTATTATTTTGCGTTTCAAGATCAATATTTAAGTAAAGATAAAGCTGTTGCAGCTAAAGCTGATACTATGTTATTGACAAAAGCAGATTCTGCTTTTAATTACGTAATACAGAAAACAGCCGAAAAACCATTCCCTGATGCATTCTTAATGCGCGCACGTGCTAATGACTATAAAGAAAAAGACAGGAATAACATAGTTGGATATGCTAAGCCGTATTATGAAAAATATATCGAAGTTGTAAATGCCAAAGGTGCACCTACTGATGCAACCAAGAAAAACCTGGCTGAAGCATATGCTTATTTAGGTGCCTTTGCTGAATTTAAAGAAAAGAATGATGCAAAAGCAGCTGAAAATTATGGAAAGGCGAGGGAGAATGATCCGACTAACAGATCTGCCGTGGCTTACTTTTCACGTAAAGGTGCTGGCGCAAAAGGTAAATAACCTTTAAGCTTATAGAATAAATAAAAAAGCCCCTTCAAAAAAGGGGCTTTTTTATTATCCACTCATTTGTATATTTGCAGCATGGAATTACAAAGTTTACCGGTTAATTATTTGCCCATCATATTCCAGATGCTGGTAGCGCTGGGTTTTGTTGTTACAACCATGTTTGTAACCCACAAAATAGGCCCTAAACGTGTAACAAAAGATAAGCTTACCCCGTTCGAGTCGGGTATTGAGGTTATTGGTAACGCGCGCACGCCAATGTCAATTAAATACTTCCTGGTAGCAATACTGTTTGTATTGTTTGATGTGGAAGTGATTTTTATGTACCCGTGGGCGGTAAACTTTCGCGACCTGGGCAAAGATGGTATGATAGAGATGTTTATCTTTATGGCCACCCTGCTTGCAGGTTTTATCTACATCATCAAAAAAGGCGCTTTAAACTGGGACTAGTTTAGATTGATTCTAAATATATTTCAGAAACCTTCATAGTGTATTTGTTACAACGTATTTATTGTAAATTTGCCTATCGGTTTTAACCGATGGGTTAATTTTATTTGATAAAATTTAATGAGTGATATTCAAATAGTTGATGCTCCGACCGGTGTAGAAGGATCCGGGTTTTTTGCCACCAAGCTTGATCAGGCAGTTGGCTTAGCTCGTGCAAATTCATTATGGCCACTGCCGTTCGCAACCTCGTGCTGCGGTATCGAGTTTATGGCTACCATGGGTTCGCATTACGATCTGAGCAGGTTTGGGGCCGAGCGCTTAAGCTTTTCGCCGCGCCAGGCCGATCTGTTGATGGTAATGGGCACTATTTCAAAAAAAATGGGTCCGGTTTTACGCCAGGTTTACCTGCAAATGGCCGAACCACGTTGGGTGATGGCTGTAGGTGCCTGCGCATCAAGTGGCGGTATATTTGATACCTACTCTGTATTGCAGGGTATTGACGAAGTTATCCCGGTTGATGTTTACGTGCCAGGCTGCCCGCCACGCCCTGAGGCAATTATTGATG
The DNA here is from genome assembly GCA_040390445.1 of Bacteroidota bacterium. GTDB lineage: Bacteria > Bacteroidota > Bacteroidia > Sphingobacteriales > Sphingobacteriaceae > Mucilaginibacter. Next base: position 110,655 of record JAZJYI010000011.1, on the reverse strand, counting down.
GTTTTATGGCAATACAGCAATTGGTACGTACCGAAACCGTGCGCAGGCGCGAGGAACCGAAGTACCAGGAGTTGATGGCTAAATACGGAATTCAATAATGGGCAAAATACCAAACGAAGAGCTTGTACAAAAGCTGACCGATAAATTTGCCGGCCAGGTTACCCATACCGGTGCCGATTATGGCTTGCTTACCGTTGAAACCAGCAAAGAGCTGATATATGATGTGCTGGCTTATCTGAAAACAGATGCAGCATTACAGTTCATCTATTTAACAGATATAACGGCCATCCATTACCCCGGGCAGGAGAAACAAATAGGTGTAATATACCACCTGCACAGCCTAACTACCAATACACGCATCCGCATAAAGGTTTTCCTTACATTGGAAGATCTGCATATCCCAACGGCCAGCACCCTGTGGGATGGCGCCAACTGGATGGAACGTGAAACATACGACTTTTTTGGGGTGATATTTGACGGGCACCCTGACCTGCGCAGGATACTGAATGTTGATGACATGACGGTATTCCCGATGAGGAAGGAATTCCCGCTGGAAGATCCAAACCGTATTGATAAAAAAGATTACTTTTTCGGGAGATAACATACATGCAGAATCACCCAGTATATACCGACAACGACCCGCAAACCGAGTATTCTACGCTCAACCTGGGGCCAACACACCCCGCTACGCATGGTGTGTTCCAGAATGTTTTGCAGTTGGATGGCGAGCGTATTGTTAGCGGCGTATCAACCATAGGCTACATTCATCGTGCATTTGAAAAAATTGCCGAGCACCGCCCGTTTTACCAGATAACACCACTTACCGACAGGCTTAACTACTGTTCATCACCCATCAATAACATGGGCTGGCACATGACAGTTGAAAAGATGCTGAATATACAAATGCCAAAACGTGTTGATTACATGCGTGTAATAATCATGGAGCTGGCACGTATTGCCGACCATATTGTATGTAACGGCGTATTAGGTGTTGATACCGGTGCGTTCACGGGCTTCCTTTACATGATGGAGCACCGCGAAGAGATCTACGAAATTTATGAAGAGATCTGTGGTTCGCGCTTAACAACAAACATTGGCCGTATTGGTGGTTTCGAACGTAATTTTAACCATATCGCATTTGCCAAGATCAAAAAATTCCTGGTGAGGTTCCCGCCGGTATTGCGTGAGTTTGAAGCCCTGTTTAACCGTAACCGTATCTTTGTTGACCGTACAAAGGATGTAGCGGCAGTTACAAAAGAAGCGGCTTTAAGCTACAGCTGGAGCGGCCCTATACTGCGTGCAACCGGTGTTGATTATGATGTTAGGGCCATGGAGCCATACTCATCATACGAAGATTTTGATTTTGAAGTACCTGTTGGCGAGAATGGCGACGTTTACAACCGCTTTTTGGTACGTAACGAAGAAATGTGGCAAAGCCTGCGCATTATAGAGCAGGCGCTGGCCAAGATAGAGAAAGAACCGTCGGATATATTCCACGCGGATGTGCCTGCGTTTTACCTGCCTCCAAAAGAGGAAGTATATAATAACATGGAAGCCCTGATCTATCACTTTAAAATTGTGATGGGCGAGGTTGAAACCCCTAATGCCGAGGTTTACCACGCGGTTGAAGGCGCAAACGGCGAACTTGGTTTTTATTTGGTTAACGATGGTGGCCGCTCGCCATACCGTTTGCATTTCCGCAGGCCAAGTTTTATCAATTACCAGATGTACGCGCCAATGAGCCAGGGGATGTTATTATCTGATGCTATTATTAACATGAGTAGTTTAAACGTTATAGCCGGAGAGTTAGATGCTTAGTGTACAGGATACCAATACACCGGTAACATTTTCGCCGGAATTGCTCAGCAAGTTTGCTGATGTGGTGAGCCGTTACCCCGAAGGGAAACAAAAATCGGCCTTGCTGCCTATATTGCATTTGGTACAGGCCGAATATGGCTGGACCAGCGTACCCGCAATGGATAAAGTTGCCGAATTTCTTTCTATCCAGCCCATAGAGGTTTACGAGGTGGCATCGTTTTATACCATGTACTTTTTAAAGCCGCAAGGCAAGTACATGCTGGAAGTTTGCCGTACCGGCCCCTGCGAAATTGTGGGCGCAACCCCAATAATGGAGCATATAGAAAAAACGCTTGGTGTTAAAGAAGGCGACGTTACCCCCGATGGCTTATTTAGCTGGAGAGGTGTTGAATGCCTTGCTGCCTGTGGCTTTGGCCCTGTGCTGCAAATTGGCCCCGAGTACACTTTTTACGAGAACCTAACCACCGAATCTGTTGATAAACTGATTGGTGACCTAAAAGGAAAGGCGAACAACTAATGGCACGTAAATTACTTTTAGAACATATAAACGTACCCGGCATCAACACATTTGATGTTTACCGCTCAAAAGGTGGTTACGCTGCTGTTGAAAAAGCCCTGAAAACCCTTACCCCTGATGAAGTGGTAGAAGAGGTTAAAAAATCGGGCTTGCGCGGCCGTGGTGGTGCTGGTTTCCCTACCGGGATGAAATGGAGCTTTCTGGCTAAGCCCGAAGGTGTTGCCCGTTACCTGGTTTGTAACGCCGACGAATCTGAACCCGGTACTTTTAAAGACCGTTATTTAATGACTTATATCCCTCACTTATTAATTGAGGGGATGATAGTAGCCAGCTTTGCGCTGGGTGCAAAAACATCATACATATATGTACGCGGCGAAATGATGCCGCAGATCCGCATCCTTGAAAAAGCCATTGCCGAAGCAAAAGCAAAAGGCTTTTTGGGTAAAAATATTTTAGGCACAGGTTATGACCTGGAGCTTTACGTACAACCGGGTGGTGGCGCTTACATCTGCGGCGAAGAAACCGCTTTGTTAGAGTCGCTTGAAGGTAAACGCGGTAACCCGAGGATAAAACCTCCGTTCCCGGCTATTGCGGGTTTGTATGGTTGCCCAACGGTAGTAAACAATGTTGAATCTATCGCGGCCGTTGTGCCTATCATTAACGAAGGTGGCGACGAGTACGCTAAATTAGGTATCGGCCGCAGTACAGGTACAAAACTGATCTCGGCAGGTGGTAACTTACGCAAACCGGGTGTTTACGAAATTGACCTTGGCCTGCCTGTTGAAGAATTTTTATACAGCGACGAATATTGCGGTGGTATTGCCAACGGCAAACGTTTAAAAGCGGTTGTTGCGGGTGGTTCATCCGTGCCGATATTACCGGCTAACCTGTTCCTGAAAACCATTAATAACGAACCCCGCCTGATGAGCTACGAATCATTAGCTGATGGTGGTTTTGTGAGTGGTACCATGATGGGCTCGGGTGGTTTCATAGCTTATGATGAAGACCAGTGTATTGTACGCAACACCTGGAACTTTGCAAGGTTCTATCACCATGAAAGCTGCGGCCAATGTTCGCCATGCCGCGAAGGTACCGGCTGGATGGAAAAAGTTTTACACCGCCTGGAATACGGCCACGGTAAAATGAGCGACATGGACCTGCTGGTTGATGTATCCAAAAAAATTGAAGGTAATACCATTTGCCCGCTTGGTGACGCGGCAGCATGGCCGGTGGCCAGTGCTATCCGCCACTTCAGGGACGAGTTTGAGTGGCACGTAACACATCCGCATGAAGCAACAACCCGGAATTTTGGTATTGCCCATTATGCAGATCCGCTTCCGAAATTGGAAGAGGCAGCGAGTTAAATAAAAAAACCTGTCATCCTGAGGAACGAGAACGAAGGATCTATCGCCGAATAGATGCTTCACGATGTTCAGCATGACAAAAGGAACGATATAAAAAGGACGATAAGTCAATGAAAGTAACAATAGACGGATTTCCTATTGAAGTAGAAGCCGGGACAACCATCCTGAACGCCGCAAGGATGATAGGTGGTGACATTGTTCCGCCGGCTATGTGCTATTACTCCAAGCTGGAAGGCACTGGCGGTAAATGCCGTACCTGTTTGGTACAGGTAACCAAAGGTTCTGAAAAAGACCCGCGCCCTATGCCCAAGCTGGTAGCCAGCTGCCGTACCACGGTAATGGATGGCATGGAAGTAAAAAATATTACTTCGCCTGAGGTTATTGAGGCACGTAAGGGTGTGGTAGAAATGTTATTGATCAATCACCCGTTAGATTGCCCGGTTTGCGACCAGGCAGGCGAGTGTCATTTACAAGATTTAGGTTACGAACATGGTGCTGCTAAAACCCGTTACGAGTTTGACCGCCGCACATTTGAGAAGATTGACATTGGCGATAAGATTCAGCTGCATATGACGCGCTGCATCCTGTGCTACCGTTGCGTTTTTGTTGCCGACCAGATAACCGATCACCGCATCCACGGAATCTTAAACCGCGGCGATCATTCAGAAATTTCAACTTACATCCAAAAAGCTGTTGATAACGATTTCTCAGGAAACGTAATTGATGTATGCCCTGTAGGCGCTTTAACCGATAAAACTTTCCGCTTTAAAAACCGCGTTTGGTTCACCAAACCTGTTGAGGCACATCGCGAATGCGAAAACCCTAAATGCTGCGGTAAAGTTACCTTATGGTACAAAGGCGAGGATGTTATCCGTGTAACCGCACGTAAAGATGAATACGGCGAAGCAGAAGAATTTATCTGTAACACCTGCCGTTTTGATAAAAAGAAAACCAGTGACTGGGTGATAGAAGGTCCGCGTAAAGTATCGCATAAATCTGTTATCAGCTCAAATCACTATGATACGCTGCACCCGCTGCCGGTTGTTAAAACCAACCCGGTATTGATTGAAGCGAATAAAGAACAATTTGAAAGGGAGACACGCCTGTAATGGAATTAGCAGATATCGCCATAAAGTTTGGGCTTATAATTATCATATTTTTAATAAGTCTGGTAATAGCCATGTATTCTACCTATGCCGAGCGTAAAATAGCGGCATTTTTCCAGGATAGGGTAGGCCCTAACCGTGCCGGCCCCTGGGGTATTTTACAGCCACTGGCCGATGGTGGCAAGATGTTTTTGAAAGAAGAGATCATCCCAACCAACGCAACACCTTTCCTGTTCATTGTTGGCCCTTCGTTAGCTATTCTTACCGCATGTATCGGTTCGGCAGTTATACCATGGGGGCAAAATATGGTGATAGGCGGCAAAGTTATCCCGCTGCAGGTTACAGATATTAACGTGGGTATCCTATACATATTCGGTGTGGTATCGCTGGGTGTATACGGTGTAATGATAGGTGGCTGGGCATCAAACAATAAATACTCTTTATTGGGTGCTATCCGCGCGGCTTCGCAAAACATCAGCTACGAAATTTCAATGGGGCTATCCATCATTGCCCTGTTATTGGTTACCGGTACTTTAAGCCTTGGCGAAATTGCCCAGCAGCAGCATGGCTGGCACTGGAACGTACTTTACCAGCCGGTAGGGTTCATCCTGTTCCTGGTTTGTGCCTTTGCCGAAACCAACCGTACACCGTTCGACCTGCCCGAGTGTGAAACCGAGCTGGTTGGTGGTTACCACACCGAATATTCATCAATGAAACTGGGTTTTTACCTGTTTGCAGAATATATTAACATGTTCATATCATCGGCAGTAATGGCTACCTTATATTTTGGTGGTTACAATTACCCGGGTATGGATTGGGTTACCGCACATGTTGGCCCTGTTGCAGGCCCGCTGATAGGTACTGCGGTGTTCTTTGCAAAAATATTCCTGTTCATCTTCTTCTTTATGTGGGTACGCTGGACAATCCCGCGTTTCCGTTACGATCAGTTGATGGACCTGGGCTGGAAAATATTGATACCGTTGGCTATAGCAAATATTGTTGTTACCGGTGTAGTAATCACTTTACTTAATTAGTTTGAGAGGTAGTAAATGGAATCATTAAGTAATAAAAAGAAACAATTAACGGTAAAACCGCTCAACTTTTTAGAGCGTGCTTACCTGCCTGCTATTGTAAGCGGCCTGGCCATTACAATGAAGCATTTTTTCAAAAAACCGGTTACTATTCAGTATCCTGAGCAAAAGCGTGAGTTTTCTGAAAACTTCCGTGGCATGCATTCGCTAAAACGCGATGAGAATGGGGCTGAGCGTTGCACCGCATGTGGCCTTTGTGCATTATCATGCCCGGCCGAGGCTATTACCATGCAAGCTGCCGAACGCCAGAAAGGTGAAGAAAACCTATACCGCGAAGAAAAATATGCCGCCGTTTACGAGATAAACATGCTGCGTTGTATTTTTTGCGGCTTATGCGAAGAGGCCTGCCCTAAAGAAGCAATATACCTGGATGGCGATATCGTTCCTTCGGATTACCTGAGGAAAGATTTTATATACGGGAAAGACAAATTAGTAGAGGCACCTTTAAATCAATAACCAAAGTTTTATACCTTTGCCCAACTCTTTTAGTAGGGCAAAAGTATTTTGTAAAATATAAACATGAGTACATTTTACTTCATCGCGTTTTTATCCATATTTTTTTCAATACTGGTTATTACTGCAAAAAACCCGGTGCATAGCATACTGTACCTTATACTTACCTTTTTTACTTTCACCATTCACTATATATTAATGAACGCCCAGTTTTTGGCTATCGTAAACTTTATTGTTTACATGGGTGCTATACTGGTGCTATTCTTATATACGCTGATGCTGATAAACCTGAATAAGGAAAGCGAGCCGGTTAAACCGTTTATGGTGAAGATAGCCGCGGTTTTTGGCGGTGGTATATTAGCGGTAGCGCTGGTATCTTCGTTAAAATCGTTAGGCGTGTCAGACCCTGTGGTGTTAAAGAACCCCGAGCTTGGCCTGGTGAAAAACCTGGGTAAAGTATTATTCAACGAATTTTTAATGCCGTTTGAGGTATCGTCGGTATTGCTGTTATCGGCAATGGTTGGCGCGGTACTATTGGCTACAAAAGATAAAGAAACTAAAGCAACCATCTGATGGAAAGTTTAACCCATACCATTCAAGCGGTGCCGCTTAACCATTACATTTTATTAAGCGCTATCATATTTTCGATAGGCGTAATGGGCGTTTTGCTACGCCGTAACGCTATTGTGATATTTATGTCGGTTGAGCTGATGCTTAACTCGGTTAACCTGTTGCTTACTGCATTTTCGGTTTACCGTGGCGATGCAGCCGGGCAGGTTTTTGTGTTTTTTATTATGGCACTGGCCGCGGCAGAAGTTGCAGTAGGCCTGGCTATTATAGTAATGATATACCGCAACACCAACTCTATCGATATTAACGTATTGAACAGGTTGAAGTGGTAAACTAACGCCCCCTCGCCCCCCTGAAGGGGGAGAAGGAGAGCATTTAATTATAAAACAAAGGGCTTCTGTTCCCCCTTCAGGGGGTTAGGGGGCAAAAATTTATATGGACAATTTGATCTGGCTTATTCCTGTACTACCCTTAGCCGGTTTTGTTATAAACGGACTTGGGCGCAATACCCTGTCTAAAGGTATTATCGGTGCTATCGGTAGTTTACTGGTGTTGGTTGCATTTGGTTTAAGTGTGGCTACATTCTTCCAGATAAAACAATCGGGCGTACCTATTGATGTAACCATATTCGATTGGATAAGCGTTGGTAATTTCCATATCCCGTTCGCATTTCTGGTAGATCAGCTAAGCTCTATTATGCTGCTCATCATCACCGGTGTTGGTTTCCTGATCCACCTGTACTCTATCGGTTATATGCACGATGATAAAGGCTTCGGTAAGTTCTTTTCTTACTTAAACCTGTTCGTTTTCTTCATGCTGCTGCTGGTAATGGGTTCAAATTACGTAGTGATGTTTATTGGCTGGGAAGGCGTGGGTTTATGCTCATACCTGCTTATCGGGTTCTGGTACACCAACCCAAGCTATGCCGATGCTGCTAAGAAAGCCTTCGTGATGAACCGTATTGGCGACCTTGGCTTTTTGCTGGGCATCTTCCTTTTAGTAAACTCATTTGGCAGCGTTGCTTTCGCGGATATATTCCCTAAAGCGGTTAGCGTAGTTGGCGGCGGTGCACCTATTGTATTAATAACACTGTTGCTATTTGTTGGCGCGGTTGGTAAATCGGCACAGTTGCCGTTGTTTACCTGGCTGCCCGATGCGATGGCCGGCCCAACCCCGGTATCGGCACTGATACACGCGGCTACCATGGTTACCGCAGGTATTTATATGATAGCCCGCTCAAATATCCTGTTTACGCTTGCGCCTACTACTATGGAAGTAATTGCCATTGTAGGTTTAGCTACTGCAGCATTTGCAGCATTGATTGCACTTACCCAAACAGATATTAAAAAAGTACTGGCGTATTCAACCGTATCGCAGTTGGGTTATATGTTTTTAGGTTTAGGCGTTGGCGCTTACACCGGGGCATTCTTCCACGTATTAACGCACGCTTTCTTTAAGGCCCTGTTATTCCTGGGTGCCGGCTCTGTTATCCACGCTATGGGCGGCGAGCAGGACATGCGTAAAATGGGCGGACTGAAAGGCAAGATCAAAGTAACCTTCATCACCATGCTGGTGGGTACTATCGCCATCGCGGGTATCCCTCCGTTCTCGGGTTTCTTTTCAAAAGACGAAATTTTGGCTGCGGCCTTTGCACATAGCACAACCTTTTATGTAGTGGGTGTTATTACCGCAGGGTTAACCTCATTCTATATGTTCCGGATGATGTACCTTACCTTCTGGGGTAAGTTCCGCGGAACGCATGAGCAGGAACACCACGTACATGAGTCGCCCGCTAACATGACCATACCGTTGATCATCCTGGCTATATTATCGGCCATTGCAGGTATGATAGGTGTACCGGCCGTATTAGGTGGCCACCACGAATTAGGCGCTTACTTGGCACCTGTATTTGAACAATCAATAAAATTATTGGGCGAGCACGAACTTAGCCATAACACAGAATGGATACTGATGGGTACATCTGTACTGATAGCATTATTAGCCCTGGGTTATGCCTATAGCAAATATGTGAGCGGTAACCACGTACCGGTAAGCGATGAAGAGGAACGCCCAACATTGGCCAACCTGTCATACCATAAATTCTATATTGATGAATTGTATGATAAGGTGATCCGCAAGCCGCTTGATGCCATATCGGTGTTCTTCTATAAAGTGGTGGAGCAATCGGGGATCGATGGTTTTGTGAATGGCCTGGGTAAAGGCGCTTTAGATACAAGTAAAGGCTTGCGCCTGTTGCAAACAGGTAATGTAGGTTTCTACATATTTATGATGGTAGTAGGCATTATTGCCATTTTGGTGTACAGTTTAATTAAAATAGGCGCTTAGCGTTTAACATATAAAATGACGGTTAGCATTTTACTTTTTTTACCGGTAGTAGCAGCCCTTTTGGTGCTGTTGTTTAAGAACGAGGCAGCCAAGCATGCAGCCCTGTTATTCTCGCTTATTGAGCTTGGGATAGTTGTGTATTTCCTTACAGGTTTTGTGCCGGATGCATCTGTGCAGTATGGTATTGATGTACCCTGGATAACACAAATGGGTATTTACTTTAAAGCCGGTATTGATGGCATCAGTATGGTGATGGTATTATTAACTACGGTGCTTGTACCGCTTATTATACTAACCACCTACAAACACGAGTATAAAAACGCCAAAGCTTTTTATGCATTGATCCTGTTTATGCAGGCTGGTTTGTTAACCGTATTTACCGCGCTGGATGGTTTCCTTTTCTACGTAGGCTGGGAAGCTGCCCTGATCCCTATTTATTTTATTTGTGCGTTATGGGGCGGCGAAAACCGCATCCGTATCAATATTAAATTTTTCATTTACACTTTTGCCGGTTCGTTATTTATGCTGGTGGGTATTATTTACCTGTACCTGCAAACGCCGGGTAAGGTTTATGACCTTCACTCATTTTACGATCTGAGCTTAAGTTTAACACAGCAAAACTGGGTGTTCTGGGCGTTCTTCATAGCATTTGCTATCAAGATGCCGTTATTCCCTTTCCATACCTGGCAGCCGGATACTTATACCGAAGCGCCATCAGCAGGTACTATGTTACTATCAGGTATCATGTTAAAGATGGGTATCTATGGTGTTATCCGCTGGCTGATACCAAATGCACCTGCAGGTTTCCTGCAATGGCAAAACCTGGTGATGATATTATCAGTAATTGGTGTTGTGTACGCTTCGCTTATTGCCTTTAATCAAAAAGATGGGAAGCGCCTGGTGGCCTACTCATCTATTGCACACGTTGGCCTGATAGCTGCCGGTATATTTGCCTGGACAGTACAGGGCGTACAGGGTGCCATGATACAGATGCTGAGCCACGGTATCAACGTGGTGGGTATGTTCTTTATCTGGGATATCATCAGCCGCCGTTTAAAAACCCGCGACATCAGCCAGATGGGTGGCATTGCCAAAGTGGCGCCAAATTTTTCTATCGCATTTTTGATCATCGTTTTAGGTACAGTAGCGCTGCCGTTAACCAATGGGTTTGTAGGCGAGTTTTTGTTACTGAAAGGTGTATTTAATTATAACATCTGGTTTGCCGCTGTTGCAGGTTTAACCATCATATTTGGCGCGGTATATATGCTGCGCATGTACAAAAACGTAATGCAGGGCGAAAGCAACGAGCTAACAGCGTTATTTGCCGACATAGCCGGTTCAGAAAAATTAGTGCTTGGGATTATCTGCGTGCTGATCATCGGTATTGGTGTTTATCCGCAGCCTATTCTGCATTTATCAGAAGCGGCAGTAACCAACCTGGTAAATACCGTGAGTGCCAAATTTGTAAATGCAGGGTTTTAAGAATTTATAAGAAGAATGATTACTTTAATAATTATATCTGTTTTACCCATAGTGCTTTTGTACCTGGGTTTATATAAAGCCCAAAAAGCTTTGTTGCCTGTAACCATTGTAGGCTTATTGGCAGCTTTAGGTGCAGCGGTAGCGCAATGGAATAATAACGCCGAGCCTATTTATCATGGCATGATGTTGTTTAACAACTTCTCGGTGGCGTTTTCTGTAGTAAGTATTGTTTCAACTATATTGATCCTGTTATTATCTAAAGGATACTTTGAAAAGATAAGCAGTCATATAGCCGAGTATTACGCTATTATACTGTTTTCGCTGGCAGGTATCATCGTAATGGTATCGTACCACAACTTAACCATGCTGTTTATCGGCATCGAGATCATGTCGGTAAGTTTATACATCCTGGCAGGGATTCGAAAAAGCGATTTCGCATCAAACGAAGCCGCTTTAAAATACTTTTTGATGGGGGCCTTCTCAACAGGTTTCCTGTTGTTTGGTATCACATTAATATACGGTGCTTCGGGTTCGTTTGACCTGGATGTTATCCGCGACTGGGTGGTTACCCATCCCCGCAATATCGATCCGTTGTTTTATACCGGCATCATGCTGATAATCGTTGGCCTTTGCTTTAAGGTTGGTGCTGCACCCTTCCATTTCTGGACGCCTGATGTTTATGAAGGCGCACCGTCACTGATCACCCTGTTCATGTCTACAGTGGTTAAAGTGGCAGGTTTCGCGGCATTCCTGCGTTTATTCTCAGCATGCTTTTTAACCATTGCGGGCTTCTGGACGCCGGTATTACTGGTTATTACTATTATAACCCTGTTCATCGGTAATATAACCGCGCTTTACCAGCAAAGCTTTAAACGGATGATGGCTTTCTCGAGCATATCACACGCGGGCTACCTGTTGTTTGCTATTGTGGCATTAGGCGCAGGTTCTGCAAACTCTATATTTGTTTATGCTACGGCTTACTCCATTGCATCTATCATTGCATTTGGTGGCTTAATACTGGTAAGGCAGCAAACCGGTAACGATAACTTTGAAGGCTTTAACGGCCTTGCAAAAAACAACCCGTTCCTGGCATTGGTGTTAACTATCAGCATGTTATCGTTGGCTGGTATACCGCTTACCGCGGGCTTTATTGGTAAATTCTTTATGTTTAGCGGCGCCCTGGCACACTATAATGTATGGCTGGTAATTGTTGCGGTGGTAAATGCCATCATCAGCATCTTTTACTATTTCCGCATTATTATTGCCATGTATTTCCGCAGTGCAGAACGTGCCGAAGTTGAAGTGCCTGCTTACTACAAATTTGTATTAGGCTTTTCGGCTATCGTAACTATTGTTATTGGCGTTTATCCGGCGCTTATTTCTACCCTTATTTAATAAGGGGCGTAACTACAATTTGATTAAATATTTGTAGTTTTACGGATATAGTTAATGGAAAACTTTTGGGAATACCTTCAAAATTTAACCGACGCACAGTCTATTTTAAGCAGTGGTGGCTTTTACCTATTGCTTATTGTAATATATGCTGAAACCGGTTTGTTTTTCGGGTTCTTCTTACCGGGCGATTATCTGCTGTTCCTGGCAGGGCTGTTAAGCGCCGCCGGCATTATCCATGTTCCTATTTATACGCTTGTACTTTCGTTGATAGTGGCAGGGATATTAGGCAACTATACGGGCTACTGGTTTGGCTACCGAACGGGGCCGGTTCTGTTCAGCAAGAACGATTCCTTCTTTTTTAAAAAGCGTTATATAACCGTTGCCGAAGAGTTTTATGCGAAATACGGAGGCATGGCTTTGATTTTAGGAAGATTTTTCCCTATAGTTAGGACATTTGCCCCTATATTTGCAGGTATTGTAAGGGTTGACCTTAAAAAGTTTACCATTTACAATATTGTAGGCAGCGTGGCCTGGGTAACAACATTAACCTTAGCCGGTTATTTTTTGGGCAGGCGCTTCCCCAATTTAAAAGATTATCTGGAGTACATTGTACTTGGTTTGATAATTATTACAACAATTCCGCTGGTTATTGCTTTTGTGAGAAGACAGATTACAAAATCAAAAGAACAGTAATTAATATAATATATATACATGAGCACACAACATCCCTGGCATCAGGTTTCACCGGGTGATAACATTCCTGAGATAGTAAACGCAATAATTGAGATCCCAAAAGGCTCAAAAGCGAAATATGAGATAGATAAAGAGTCGGGCCTGTTAAAGCTTGATCGTGTATTGTTCTCGTCGGTAATGTACCCGGCAAATTATGGCTTTATCCCGCAAACCTATTGTGATGATAATGACCCATTGGATATTTTGGTACTTTGCTCAATAGATGTTTTCCCGATGTCTATCATCGAGGCAAAAGTAGTAGGCGTTATGCACATGGTTGATAACGGCGAACAGGATGATAAGATCATCGCGGTAGCAAAAAACGACATGTCTGTTAACTACATTAACGACCTTGCCGAATTGCCGCCACACGCCATGAAAGAAATTGTACGTTTTTTTAGCGATTATAAAGTACTTGAAGGTAAAAACGTAACCATTGAGCATTTGCTGGGTGTACGTTATGCCCATAAGGTAATTCAAGAAAGTTTAGAACTATATAAGTCTACTTTCCCCGATAACAAATAATTTAATTAATGGACCCCGAACATTACGAGATTAGTGCCTTTTATATTTTCCTTACCATTTTCCTGGTATTGTTAAATGGCTTTTTCGTGGCAGCAGAATTTGCCATGGTGAGGGTCAGGGGATCACAAATTGAGATAAAAGCTAAATCCGGCAGCGGGGTAGCAAAAGTTGCAAGGGGCATACTGCATAACCTTGATGGTTATTTGGCGGCCACCCAACTGGGTATCACCATAGCATCACTGGGGTTGGGTGTTGTAGGCGAGGGCGTAGTAACCAATATTGTGTTACGCGCTTTTTTGGCTGTAGGCATTACGCTTACGCCGGGCTTTATTACAGCGAGCCATGTGCTTTCATTTGTAGCTATAACAGTACTGCACATTGTGTTTGGCGAGCTTGCCCCAAAATCATTAGCCATCCAAAAATCGGTACGCACCACACTGGCGGTTTCATTGCCATTAAGGGCGTTTTTTATTGCAGCCAGGCCATTCATCTGGGTGTTAAACGGCTTTGCTAATTTTATATTAAAGTTATTCGGCATAACCACTTTAGAGGGCGGCGAAACCCACCACTCCTCCGAAGAGCTACAATACCTGTTAGAACAAGGTAAAGAAACCGGCGCTATCGACTCTAATGAGCACGAACTGATCCAGAACGTGTTTGATTTTAACGAGCGTGTGGTGAAGAACATTATGGTGCCGCGTACCAAAATATCGGGCATTGAACTTGATACCAGCAAGGAAGTGCTTTTAGAAATATTGATAACCGAAGGGTACTCGCGTATGCCAGTGTTTGATGAGGTGATAGATAAGATTGTAGGTATAGTACACGCTAAAGATATTTTGCCCTTACTGGCACGTGGCGAAGAGATAGTACTGAAAAATATTATCCGCAAGCCATACTTTATCCCCGAAACAAAAAAGATAAACGACCTGATGGCCGAGCTGCAGCAAAAACGCATCCAGATAGCCATCGTGTCTGACGAGTTTGGCGGTACTGCGGGTATGGTTACCCTGGAAGATATTGTTGAGGAATTGGTTGGAGAGATACAGGACGAGTTTGACGAGGAAAAACCAATTGTTGAAAAACTGAACGACCGTGAATTTGTGGTGAACGCCCTTGCGCCGATATACGACGTAAATGAGCACCTGCCGCATGACCTGCCCGAGGATGGCGACTTTGATACCGTATCAGGATGGTTGGGCCATATATTTGGTAAGATCCCTGATGTAGGCGAGCAGAAGGAAAGCAACGGGTACAATATTACAGTACTCAAAAAATCAGACCAGAATATCGAATCGGTAAAACTGGAGCTGCTGATAAACGAAGAAGACGCGGTAGATTTACATTAGTGATGAACTACTATGCAGCTTTTTTACACCCCGGATATTGACCCATCGTTACCCCAATACTTTTTAAGCGAGGAAGAAAGTAAGCATGCTGTGCGTGTACTGCGCCTTGCCGTGGGCGATGAGGTAACCCTGATAGACGGTAAAGGCGGCCTGTATAAAGCCGAAATAAATGATGCGCACCCCAAGCGTACCATACTGCAAATAAATGCGGTTACCACCGGGTTTAATAAACGCAACCATTACCTGCACATCGCGATAGCACCAACAAAGAACCTGGATAGGGTAGAGTGGTTTTTAGAGAAAGCAACAGAGATAGGAATTGATGAGATAACCCTCATCATCTGCCAGCGATCGGAACGTAAAGAGGCCAAGGTAGAGCGGTTGGACAAGATCATCACATCGGCTATTAAACAATCTATCAAAGCTTACCACCCGGTATTGAACGCGCCCGTTGCGCTGAACCAGTTTTTAAAGCAGCCTTTTGATGGGCAAAAGTTTATAGCGCATTGCGACGAAGGCGAAAAAATAAGCCTGGCACAAGCTATTGAAAAGCAAAACCGTTATTTAATACTGATTGGCCCCGAAGGTGATTTTACCCCTGCCGAGGTAGGCGCCGCTTTGCAGAACGGATATAAAGCCATAACTTTAGGGGAAAGCCGCCTGCGTACAGAAACGGCAGCGCTCGAAGCCTGCTTCGAAGTGAATTTTTTAAACCGCTGATTTGTGAGAAGATCCGTATTGTTTACTGCCGTTATTGCCCTGGTGTTTTGCATCAGCAGCTTTACCGCGCCATCATACAAAATGGGCAGGCTTAAATACAATGGCGGCGGCGACTGGTACGGCGACCGCACCGCGCTGGTAAACCTCATTAAATTCTGTAACGAAAACCTGAAGACCAACTTCCAGCCCGAAGAGGAGGTTGTGGAGGCCGGCAGCGAGCAGATCTATAACTATCCATTTATATTTATGACCGGGCACGGTAACGTGATATTCAGCGACCAGGAAGCACGCAATCTGCGCAAATATTTAACCGGCGGCGGGTTTCTGCATATTGATGATAACTACGGGTTTGATAAATTCATTCGCCCGCAAATGAAAAAGGTATTCCCCGAGATTGATTTTGTGGAACTGCCAGCCAACTATGCCATCTATCACCAAAAATATAGCTTCCCGGCAGGCCTGCCAAAAATTCACGAGCATGATGGTAAGCGCCCGCAAGGTTTCGGCCTTATATACAAAGGCAGGCTGGTGTGTTTTTACACCTATGAGTGCGACCTGGGCAACGGATGGGAAGATTATGGCACCTACGCCGGCGATACGCAGGAAGCGCGTTTAAAAGCACTTAAAATGGGCGCGAACTTAATACAATATATATTCACCAAATAAGTATGTATAACATAAAGGTTAACGATAAGTACAATTTTGAGGTAAACAGGAAAGGCGACACTCTGCTTGTAAATGATAACACCATTAATGCCGATATTAAACAGCTTAACCAATTGTTATACCATATCATTAACGAGAATGGTTCATACAACGCCGAGGTGGTGAGCTTTGATCGCGAAGCAAAAACTGCCGAAATAAAGGTGAACAATAATATTTACACTATTGCGGCCAAAGACCAGTTTGATGTACTGCTGGACAAGATGGGCCTGAGCAATTTAATGACCGCCAAGGTAAGCGAGATAAAAGCCCCGATGCCCGGCCTGGTACTAAAGGTACTGGTTGAAGAAGGCGCGGAAGTGAAAAAGGGCGAAAATCTTTTTGTGCTGGAAGCCATGAAGATGGAGAACATTATTAAAGCCCCCGCAGATGTTACCGTAAAAACCATCAAAATTAAACCCGGCGATAAGGTTGAAAAGGGACAGATATTGATGATGTTTTAGGCTTCACAGCTATACTACATGTCATTTCGAACGAGCGGGAGCGAGGAGAAATCTTTTACATCATTCATTAATTGAAGCATGGAGTACACTCTGCAATGGTAAAAGATTTCTCTCTACGTTCGAAATGACATCTTTGTTATTAATTGTCGACCTACAATTCCCCCAGCTTTATCAAAGCATAAAACAACCCGGTGCAATGTAACGCCTGGGCTATTTTATTATCGGCCAGTAATTGTTTTACTTGGGCAATGGTGTATTCTTCAACTACAATACGTTCGTGCTCATCAAGCTTTTGCTCCTGCACTTTTTTACCGCCTTTGGCCAGGTAACAAAAGGTTTTGTTGTTGGCGGTAGATGGGTTTGCGTACACGGTGCTAATCAGTTCAACTTCGTTAAACGCATAACCGGTTTCTTCCAGCAGTTCGCGGCGCATGCCCTCCTCAGGGTTTTCGCCATCTTCAATAACACCACCCGGAATTTCGAGCGATACAATGTTTGCGGCATGCCTGTACTGGCGTACCATCAGTATCTTGTTATCTTCCGTTAAAGCAACGGCATTGGCCCAGTTAGGGTATTCTAAAACATAATAATCAGCTACAATGGTGCCATCGGGCATTTCGCATTTGTCGCTGCGCAGGGTAGCCCAGGGGCCTTTATGTATATAGGTGGATGAAAGGGTGCTCCAGTTAAGCTCGCTCATAGTTATTGTTGAAATATTGATGGATAACATTCCGCTTGGTAATGTTATCGAACGATTCGTAGTGATGCTCCGTCTCCAGCAGGTTAAATATTACCATCACTTTTTTTAGGAGGGCCGATGTTTCTTCACTGGCAGTAAAAGGCTCTGCAAATACATACAGCATTTGGCTCAGGGCGTTTAGTTTCTCAGGAGAATAGCCGGCATCAGCAAGGCGTTTTTTAAAATCCTCTTCATCCAGCTTTAAGAGTTCTTCCAGTTCGGCATTATACTCTTCGTCCAAAACCTCGTTAAAGTATTTTAGATAGCTTTCGTATTCACTTTCGGCTTTTAAGCCTAAAAGTTTAGCAAGTATCAGGGCGAACTTCCTCGCCTCGTTCATGATGAAATCGCGTTGAAACATATGGCTTTAAAGATCAGTAATTGTTATCAGTGATTTATAGCTCTTTCTGATTTAGAATTTAGCTTTTAGAGGTTTAATGATTACCAGCTGCCGCTACTACCGCCGCCGCCACCGCTTCCGCCGCCAAAGCCGCCGAAACCACCACCGCCGCCGCCAAAGCCACCACCACCAGAGAAACCTCCCCAGTCGCTGCCGCTGCTACGGCCACCGCCGCCAAGCATATTGCCTGCCAGGAACCACCAGAATGGGCTTGCGCCGCCGCGGCTACCAATAATACGCCCGCCACCGCCGCCACCCCCGCGTTTACGGAAAATGATGATCAGCACAACTATCACAATAATAACAATGAAGCCTATAGGGCTGCCATCGCCTTTACCCTTTTTTGCATCGGCCTTGTATTCGCCCTTCATAAATTTCATGATGTTATCGGTAGCCGCATCCAGCCCGCCGTAATAATCATTCTCTTTAAAGTGGGGCTTCATGTCGTTTTGAATGATCTGCTGGGTAACAATATCCGGTACTGCGCCTTCGGCACCGTAACCTGTTTGAATAGACATCTTGCGGTCTTTCATGGCAACAAGCACTAAGATGCCGTTGTTTTTTTCTTTACTGCCAATGCCCCACTTGCGTAGTAAAGCTGCGCCATACTGGTTTATATCATATTCGCCGGTAGACTGCATGATCACCACCGCGATCTGTGTAGAAGTAGAATCATTAAAGGCTACCAGTTTATGCTCAAGCTGCGCTTTATCAGATGATGATAAAGTGTTGGTATAATCGGTAACCAGCGTGCCTGATCTTTCAGGGATCTCCTGCGAAAAGGCTGTGTTGATGCATAGCACCAGTGCAACCCATAGTATTGTTCTTTTTAACATCACTTGTTGTTAATTGCCATCCATAAAGGCGATATCATCGGGCAGTTCGTTCTTATCATTAAGCAGGTGGGGGAAATATTTTTTCAGCTGTTCACCGGCCTGGCCAATGCCGGTAACAATTCCCTCAACAAGGTTGCCATATTTAAAATGGCTCAGCATGGCTTCTTTGGTGCTGTCCCAAAAATCGGCCGGCACAACGCTATTGATGCCCACATCGCCAATAACGGCAAACTTACGGTCAACAGTGGCTACATAAATAAGTACACCATTGCGCAGCCTGGTTTTATGCATTTCTAACTGTGCAAAATATTTAGCGGCGCGGTCAAGCGGGTTATCGCTACAGGTTTTTTCCATGCAAACGCGGATCTCGCCCGATGTATTCTTTTCGGCATCGGCAACTGCTTGCTGTATGCGATGCTGTTCCTCTTCGGTAAATACTGCCATTGGTTAATTAGTGATTTAGTGAATTTTTGAGTACTGATTTAAAATTGAGCTAACGAATAAATGATTCTTAAATCACTAATTCGCTAACTCATTAAGTCACTAATTAAAACGCAACCTTTGGTGCTTTATCAGAACCGGCCTCGCTTTGGAAATACCCTTTTTCGGCAAAACCAAACAGTTTGGCAGTGATGTTAGCCGGGAACGTACGGATCTTGCTGTTATAAGCCTGTACCGATTCGTTAAAATCCTTACGTGCTACAGAGATGCGGTTCTCAGTGCCTTCTAACTGTACCTGTAAGCCCCTGAAAGCATCGTTAGCCCTTAGGGTAGGGTAATTTTCTGATGCTACCAATAAGCGGCCCAAAGCGGTGCTTAACTGGCCTTGTGCCTGTTGGTATTGCTGTATAGCTTCGGGAGTTAACTTGGTTGGGTCAACCTGTATTGAGGTAGCCCTTGCACGTGCGTTGGTAACCTCGGTTAATGTTCCTTTTTCAAAATTGGCTTCGCCTTTTACGGTTGATACCAGGTTAGGGATCAAATCGCTGCGGCGCTGGTACTGGGTTTGCACTTCGCCCCATTTGCCTTTTACGTTCTCGTCAGATTTTACCATGCCGTTGTAACTGCAGCCACCCATCAGGGCCAATACTACAACAACCGCTATTACGATCAATAAATTTTTCATTTGTGTTTGTTTGTTTATGGTGATGTGAATTTACGAATTAGATTACAAAACGCATACCGTTGTTACAAATGGTGACATTTACGCCATAATGGCAATAATTGGCTGTGTAAATGTAATTAAATACAGTTAACGTGGTATATGATTTTATATTTGCATGCATAATACATTTACTGATACGCATTATTAAGTCTCATCAATGAAGAAAATATTTGCCGCCCTTTTTATTTGTACCGGCCTGCAGGCAACCGCGCAAAATACCCCGCATGAAAATTTAGTACAATACGTAAAGCCTATCATTGGTACACAGCGTATGGGCCATACCTATCCGGGTGCAACCGTTCCTTTCGGGATGGTGCAGCTTAGCCCCGAAACGGATACCGCCAGCTATGAACTGAATGGGAAATATAACCCCAAGGTTTATGAATACTGCGCCGGTTACCAGTACGAAGATAAAACCATTGTAGGCTTTAGCCACACCCATTTTAGCGGCACCGGGCACTCAGACCTGGGCGATTTTTTAATTATGCCAACCGTTGGCCCTTTAAAACTGAACCCCGGCGTTGCCGATGTACCGGGCAGCGGTTACCGCTCGGCATTTTCGCATGCTAATGAAGTAAGCGCGGCTAACTACTATAAAGTAAAGCTGGATGCCTCAAACATCACCGCCGAATTAACCACCAGCGCACGCGTTGGTTTCCATCAGTACACGTTCCCTAAGTCAGACCAATCGCATGTGATACTTGACCTGATGGCAGGTATTTATAACTACCCCGATAAAACGGTTTGGACATACGTAAAACTTTTGAACGATAGCACGCTGGTAGGTTACCGCCAAACCAATGGCTGGGCACGCACGCGTACTTTGTATTTTGCTATGGCGTTCAATAAAAAGTTTATTCAGCATGGGTTTAAGAAATACGATAAACGCGAAGTTTACGGCGGGTTCTGGGGTAAATTCAATCAAACCAAAAACTTCCCCGAGATAGCCGGCAAGCAGATCCGCGCTTACTTTGATTTTAAAACCGAAGAGGGCGAGAAAATTAAGATCAAATTTGCCCTGTCGCCGGTGAGCATGGATGGCGCCTTAGCCAATATGCAGGCCGAAGTACCGGGATGGGATTTTGACCAAGTAAAAGCCGATGGCCAAAAGCTTTGGGAAACCGAACTGGAGAAGATCACCATTAACGCATCTGTTGAGCGTAAGCAAGATTTTTATACCGCCATGTACCACACCATGATCAACCCAACCGTTTACATGGATGTTGACGGGCAGTACAAAGGGCTTGATCAAAACGTACATAAGGCGGATGGCTTTACCAACTACACTACTTTCTCGTTATGGGATACTTACCGCGCGCTGCACCCGCTGTTCAACATTATACAGCCGCAGCGTAATGCCGATATGGTGAAATCAATGCTGGTGCATTTTGACCAAAGCCCCGAGCAAATGCTGCCGGTTTGGAGCAACTCGGCCAACGAGAACTGGTGTATGAGCGGTTACCATAGCGTAGCTGTTTTGGCGGATGCCGTGGTAAAAGGGAATGCCCCATTTGATGCCAACAAAGCTTTGGATGCTGCTGTTACCACAGCCCGCCACCGCAGTTATGAAGGTATTGGCGAATACATGGATAAAGGGTACATACCCGACGAAAAAACAGGCGTATCGGTATCCAATACTTTAGAGTATGCTTATGACGACTGGGCAATAGCGCAGATGGCCAAAAAACTGGGTAAAACAGATATCTACAACGAATTCATCAAACGCAGCGAGAACTATAAGAATGTGTATGATGACAAATCGGGCTTTATGAGGCCGAGAAAAGCCGATGGCACATTCCGCGCCAAGTTCGACCCATTGAGTACCATTAACGAGGGATTTATTGAAGGCAACGCCTGGAACTACACCTTGTTTGTTCCGCAGGACCCGGCCGGCCTGATCAAACTGATGGGTGGCAACAAACGTTTTGTGGGTTACCTGGATTCGTTATTCACCATGAACCTGCCTGATAAATATTTTGCTGAGACGGAAGACATCACCCGCGACGGTATCATCGGTAACTATGTACATGGTAACGAACCATCGCACCATGTAGCCTACCTGTACAACTGGACGGATAAACCATGGAAAACACAGGAACGCATCCGCATGATATTACCGCGGATGTACAAACCAACACCCGATGGTTTGGGTGGCAATGACGATACCGGCCAGATGAGCGCCTGGTATATCTTCAGCTCGATAGGTTTTTACCCTGTAGCGCCGGGTTCGGTCGATTATTCTATCGGCAGTCCATCGGTAAACAATGCTACCATACAAGTTGGCAACGGCAAAACCTTTACCGTAAACGTAAAAAACCAAAGCGAAAAGAATGTTTATGTGCAAAAAATGACGCTGAACGGCAAGCCATATAACAGCCTAACTATTACCCACCAGGATATTATGAACGGCGGCGAACTGGTATTTTATATGAGCAGTAAGCACAAATAGAGGTTAGAGAATCGAGATTAGAGAGTGGTTGATTGGTTAAATATCGAACACTGAATAATATTGAATGATAATGGAAAGGTGGGTAGCGAGGGTTGCTCACCTTTTTGATTTATTGATTAACCCGACGGGCTTGCCGGTAAATAATCAATAAATCGTGTGAAGTAGGTTAGTGACGGGATTTTTTATCCTGCCATGCAGTGGCGCTCTCTTACAGCTAAGCTTTTCAATTTATCTTTAAGGATAGTACGGGCGCGATGTAAGGTAGTTCGTGATAATAATTCGCTCATGCCTAATTTGCTGCCAATCTCCTGGTGAGAGAAACCTTCAATAGCGTACATGTTAAATACCGAACGGTAAGTGGCAGGTAACTCTTGTACCATATTCATCAGGTCGCGGGCCTCAAGGCCATTATCATTATAGCTGCTACTAACCGGGATGTTCTGCTCGGCAAAATCATCAACCAATACTATGCTTTTTGCTTTGCGGTAGCGTGATATAGCGCTGTGTACCATGATCCGGCGGATCCACCCTTCCAGGCTGCCTTCGCCACGGTAGTTCTCCATGTTTTTAAACATTTTGATAAAGCCTTCCTGCAATATGTCCTGTGCTTCGTCTTTATCCTTAGCATAGCGCATGCAAACGGGAAGCATTTTTGGCGCTAAAGCCTTATATAACAATTCTTGTTGCTTTCTGTCGTTTTGCAGGCAGCCTTCCCAAAGTGTTTGTAAGCGGTTATCAGCGGTAGTTGTCATTTTAGTAATTTTTAATCTACAACACCCTATGCCAAAATACAACCACTTTTATAAGTTGTTAATTATCAATAAGATAATTTTAAAACTATTTTAAAAGTGTACGATAGCGGACGGTCGACCGTTCTGTACCGTACGGTAGTAAGTGTACTTATTACACCAATATTGTTGAATTGATTTTTAGAATTTAACCACAGAGGACACAGCGTTTTTCACAGAGTAAACAGCGTTATAATCCTAATAAATTGCCAGTCTCTGTGTGCTTTGTGGTTGAACATCAAGCTAATCCTCTGTGTCCTCTGTGGTTAAAATGAGCACGCTAAAACTGCAAACTGAAAATATTATCTTTGCACCATCCGGGATAAAAACCCGGCAATACAAACATGATAAAAGAAGCAGAAATTGTTTGCCTGCCAGGGCAACAGGAAGATGAAGCAATATTAACAGGCCTGGTATCTGTAGCCGTTAACATCCCGCAAAAAAGAATAACCGGCATTAAAATATTAAAACGTTCTATAGACGCGCGTGGCCGTAAGGTGCTTTACCGCATGCAGGTACGCATATTTATAGACGAGCCCGTACAAACAGAAATATACACCCCACAATATAAAAAGGTAAATGATGCCAAACGCGTCATCATTGTTGGTGCCGGCCCGGCAGGGATATTTGCCGCGCTGCAATGTATTGAGCAGGGGTTAAAGCCTGTGATACTGGAACGCGGTAAAGACGTAAAACAACGCCGCCGCGACCTGGCCAACATCAACAAACAAGGTCTGGTAAACCCCGAAAGCAACTACTGCTTTGGCGAGGGCGGTGCGGGTACTTATTCGGATGGGAAGCTTTATACCCGCAGCACCAAGCGTGGCGATGTAAATGGTGTACTTAAAACCTTTGTAGCCCACGGCGCTACCGAAGATATATTGGTAGATGCCCGCCCGCACATTGGTACCAACAAGTTGCCACAAATCATCACCGCCATGCGCGAGAGTATTTTAGAGGCAGGTGGCGAGGTATTATTCGATACAAAAGTAACCGCCATGCTGGTGGAGTTTGGTAAAATAAAGGGCGTGCAGCTATCAAACGGCGAAAAGCTTTTGGCCGATGCCGTGATACTGGCTACCGGCCACTCGGCACACGATGTTTTCAGGATGCTGCACAGCCAGGATATATTGATTGAGGCCAAACCCTTTGCCCTGGGTGTGCGTATTGAGCACCCGCAGGAAATTATTGACCGCGCCCAGTACCATTGCGAATACCGCGGGCCAGATCTGCCGCCATCATATTATAACCTGGTAGAGCAGGTAGAGGATAGGGGCGTGTTCTCCTTTTGTATGTGCCCGGGTGGTATCATTGCCCCCTGCGCTACTGCTCAGGACGAGATTGTGGTGAACGGCTGGAGCCCAAGCAAGCGGAATAATCCTTTTGCCAACTCGGGTACCGTGGTGCAGATCAATATGGAAGATGTGAAGGGCGATATGAACGACCCTTTCCGGATGCTGAACTTTCAGCAACAGGTAGAGCATTTGGCCTTTAAAGCAGGCGGCGGTAACCTGGTTGCACCCGCCCAGCGCATGGTTGATTTTGTGCAGGGCCGCGTTTCTGCCGACCTGCCCGAAAACTCCTACCTGCCTGGCTGCAAAAGCGTAGACCTGAAAGAAGTACTGCCCGACTGGATCCACAATCGCCTGCGCAAGGCCCTGCCAGCTTTTGGCCGTAAAATGAAAGGTTATTACACAAACGAGGCGATACTGGTAGGCGTAGAGTCGCGCACATCATCGCCCGTAAAAGTACCCCGCGATAGGGAGACTTTCCAGCATCCGCAAGTTGCCGGGTTGTTCCCCTGCGGCGAAGGTGCAGGTTATGCCGGTGGTATCATTTCTGCCGCTATTGATGGGGTTAATTGCGCTGATGGGGTGGTGAGATATTTTAGTTGATGTATCAACCTAACGTGAACTTCCCCCTCCGCGCGTCATTGCGAGGTACGAAGCAATCTCTTTAGGACAAGTAGCGACTATGCAAAACCACAAGCCCGTCATGCCGAACTTGTTTCGGCATCTCTTATGCTAAGTGTACGCTAATAATCGGCCCGCTCAATTGCCGCGGGAGGGCTGTTACTTTTGTCTTGATACAAAAGTAACCAAAAGATCAAGTCAGCAAAAAGGCTTCTTTGTCGCACATGGCCTTTGCCCTGCAAGCCGTGCATAACCACGGGCTGGAATCTTTTGCCCTGCTGCGCTTGCCTTTGCTTCTGCAAAAGTTCCTATGCCCTTACCACCCACAGGCCACCATCGTTCTGCCCGCTTTCGCCCGAAGCTGTTTTGTCTGACGCGGAGCTGCGGAGTTCAAGTGATAGATCCTTCGCTATCGCTCAGGATGACAAACCGGAACAACCCCGCGTTAGGGATTGCAGCGGATACCGGCCTCGAGCCTAACGCCTGTGCGCAGTATGAGCGTAAAGCCCGACCGTAGGGAACGCCCAAATTCAGTTGGCTGTTTTGAGTTTGGCGGCTTGCAGACCATTAATCTACAGAAATGTTTGCGTATAAACGTATATAAGTTTATACGCAATTTCCGTACTTTTGCACCCTGTTACAAACATCATGAGCGAAGAAAGATCACTGAACTTTATAGAGGAAATTGTTGAAGAAGACCTGGCTGCCGGTAAGAACGATGGCAGGGTGCTTACACGTTTCCCGCCCGAGCCTAACGGTTACCTGCATATTGGCCACGCAAAATCAATATGCCTTAACTTTGGCCTGGCAAAAAAATATAACGGCAAAACCAACCTGCGTTTTGACGATACCAACCCCGTAAAAGAGGACGTAGAATACGTTGACAGTATAAAAGAAGACGTGAAATGGCTGGGCTTTGACTGGGCCGAAGAGCTTTACGCGTCTGACTATTTCGACCAACTGTACGACCTTGCTGTTGCCCTTATTAAACAAGGCCTTGCTTACGTTGATGATAGCAGCGCCGAAGAAATTGCTATTCAAAAAGGTACACCAACAGAACCGGGTGTGGCTAACCAATACCGCAACCGCAGTGTGGAAGACAACCTGCAGCTGTTTGCCGATATGAAGGCCGGTAAATACCCGGATGGTGCTAAGGTATTGCGCGCTAAAGTTGACCTTGCTGCGGCAAACATGCAACTGCGCGACCCATTGATGTACCGCATTAAGCATGCCCACCACCACCGTACCGGCGATGCCTGGTGCATATACCCAATGTACGATTTTGCCCACGGGCAAAGCGATGCCATTGAGCATATCACCCATTCGATATGTACGGTTGAGTTTATTCCTCACCGCCCGCTTTACGAGTGGTTTATTGAGAAATTGAGCCTGTTCCCGAGTAAGCAATATGAATTTGCCCGCTTGAATTTGAACTATACTGTAATGAGCAAGCGCAAGTTGCTGCAGCTGGTTACCGAAGGCCATGTAGAAGGCTGGGATGACCCGCGTATGCCTACTATTAGCGGTTTGCGCCGCCGTGGTTATACGCCTGCCAGTATCCGCGAATTTTGCGAGCGTATTGGTGTGGCCAAGCGCGAGAACATGATTGATGTGGGCTTGCTGGAGTTCTGTATCCGCGAGGACCTGAACAAAACCGCCTGGCGCCGTATGGCAGTGCTTGACCCGGTTAAGCTGATCATTGACAATTACCCGGAAGGCGAGAAGGATGTTTTCCATGGTGAGAACAACCCCGAAGTAGAGGGGGGCGATGGCAGCCGCGAGTTTCCGTTTAGCCGCGAACTTTGGATAGAGCGCGACGACTTTATGGAAGAGCCGACTAAAAAATATTTCCGTTTGGGTGTTGGCCTTATGGTGCGTTTGAAAAATGCATATATCATTAAAGGCGAAAGCTTTGAAAAAGATGCTGATGGAAACATCACAGCCATACATTGCTCGTACATCCCCGAATCAAAAAGCGGGAACGATACCAGCGGCATCAACGTAAAGGGTACCATCCATTGGGTGAGTGCCGACCACGCCAAAACCGCCGAAGTGCGCCTGTACGACCGCCTGTTCCAGGTGGAAGACCCAAGCAACGAGGACGGCGACTTTAAAGATTATATAAACCCTAACAGCCTGCAGGTGTTAAAAACCGTTTACGTTGAGCCCGACCTGGCAAACGCAAAGCCTGGCACCCCTGTACAGTTTATGCGGAAGGGTTATTTTACGCTCGACAGAACCTCGATACCGGATAACCTGGTGTTTAACCGCACGGTTACGCTGAAGGATAGCTGGGTTAAGAAAGGTTAAAGCTGAAGATAAAAGGCGAAAGCTAAAGGGCGAAGGGTTAAAAACTCTTCGCCCTTTTTTGTATCATAATTTTTGCAGAGAAAAGTTTTTTTGAGGTTAAACCGGTAGGCGTTTGGTCGCTCTTACTTACATGAAAAAATTACTTTTACCTTTATTACTTTTATTGTTTATGGGCTGCAGCCGGAAGATGGTTTTGGTGAACATGCCCGAAGATCAGTTTAAAAAAGAACATAAATCGGCCAAAGTAGTAGAGCTCTCCGAACGGCGCACCGTTTATTATGAGTCTTTAAATGGCTTCTACTCAGGGACGGATAAATTCTATTATTTTAAAAACGGCAGGCTTGTTTTAATGGACGAAGGGTTTCACCCGCTCGGGTCGGTATCGACCGTACCCACCCCCGAACGCTAATATTTTTTGTAAACATTAAACAGCACATCCAGATCAAACTGTGTTAAAACCTGCGAATCTTCGCGCTGTACAAAGTGGCGTTTAAAGGCGCCAATGGCAGCGGGAAGGTTGCGGGTATCGTAGCCTATTAACCTTAATGCTGTTGCGCTGTCGAAATTAACAGGCGCGGGTACAATAATGATATCCGAATAATACCCAAAGCCTTTACCGGCCAGTAATTCCCACGGGAAGCGGATCCCCGGGTCGGGTTTGCGGCCGGGGGCAATATCGCCGTGGCCTATAAAGTTTGCGGTAGGGATGTTATAATCTTTTTTTAGTTTGGCCAGCAGCACCAGCAGGCTGTTCATCTGCGCCGTACTGAAGGGCTCGTTACCTTTATTATCCAGCTCAATACCTATCGAGCAGCTGTTCATATCGCTGATGCTGCCCCATTTGCTTACACCGGCATGCCAGGCGCGCAGGTAATCGTTCAGCATGTGTATCACTTTGCCATCCTTACCTATTACATAGTGCGCGCTTACCTGTGGCTTTACGAGGGTGAAAGTGCGCAGGGTTTGCCCTACAGAATCCTGCGCGGTATAATGGATGATAACATAGTTTGGCTTACGCAGGTTAAAGTTAACCGTACCCACAAATTCCGACGGGATGGGGCTGCCAAGGCTATCGGTTAATACCGCAGGGGTCTCGGCCAGCAAAGTCTGGCTCAGGGAGTCGGCGTGCTGGCTGTAAACCTTGTTGGTGGCAGCGTAACGGCTGGTAAAGGGTTTAACTTTTGGAGAGCAAGCGGATATTATAGTTGCAGCAAGCAGCAGCAGTAGCAGGCGTTGTTTCATAGTTTTATTTTGAACCTTTAGCTGCTTTTTTATCATCGCTTTCTAAACGGCGTTCCAGCTTCTTTACATCTTCAACAGGTGGAAGCCCTTCTGGTTTTACTCCACGCTTTAATAAGATGTCGCGCACCGCTTTATTATTGTCGATATGTTCCTGTGATATTTGCGCCTGCCTGTTTAAATCTTTTTCAATAACATTGTGGCTTGTTAGCTCGTTTGCGAAATCTTTTGCCTTTATGGTAAGCGTTGGTAAAAAATCTGCGAGGGGCTTTGCAGCCGGTACACCCAGCTTTTTCTTCATATCGTTTGTGCTAAAACCGCCAAATAATGCCTGATCGCCTTTACTCAGAAATTCTAATATTACTTCCTTTTTCACTTTCTTAGATTTTAAAGCAAGATACCTATTAAAAAAGCTTAATAGAAAGGTGTTGAAAAATCTCCCAATCGCCGCTCTGGCTTTACCTTTTACCTTGCTTTTCTGTCAGGCCTTTACGCGCGTTCTACATGGAGCATCCGGCCTGCGCTCAGGGAATCGTCTTGATCGTATAAATCCGCTTAATCCCGGTTTTACTTATTTTTCTTATAAAAATCCTCCAGCGCATCCTTATACTCTTCGCGACTGAAGATGTTAACCAGATCAAGGAACGATTTGTAGTTGGTGGTGTACTCAAAAGCATATTTAGCAGCGGCCAGTTTAGCGTCGTCGGTCAGGAACTGGTTCATGAGCGTAGCCAGCTGGTTAATGCTAAGGCCCAATTGTTTATCAGTTAGTTTGGCTTTTATTACCGCAATCTTCTCCTCATCATTACGCTGTTGCTGCATCTCTTTCAGGATGGCTTTGGCCTGCTCATTGGTCATGGACTTTTCCGGGTGTTTGAGTTTTTGGTAGCTGATGGTAGTGGGTGCAGGTTTGGCACTTACCGGGTTCACCAGCGCAGTAGTAGCGGTTAGCAGAAGGATGGGTAATAGTTTCATTACGGGTTAGGGTTATTGGTATTAAATGTAAGGAGAATTTGGGAAATGGGAAAGAGGGTGTTAATTCCTGATAGCTCTAAGGAAGTCTAATAAATCATCTTTGCCAACTTCATCCGTAAACTCGATAGATTCAAACTCATGCCAAGTATGGTCGAGCTCGTTGTCCCATGTGCCGAAATGCAGATCAGGCAAGTTCCATTTATCGGCATAGAACCAAGTGCCATCAATAAGTTTGTGGTGGATGATATTTTCTACTTCGGCTAACGCGATACCAGAGGGATTGTTGAGCATAACAAAACTGTGGTTTTTATAGTTGGCACTGTCGCGATAGCGATAATTAAATTTGATGTTTGGCATGAGGCTAAGGTAGCCGTATGTATGGAGGGTGTCAATCGGATGTAAGTGAAGTTAATAAAAATGACACTTATAGTCCGTTGACTTATAGTCAACAATAACCCAAATTGCTTGCATGAGTATTAAGGTCAAAGTTGGGCAACGAATAAAAGAATTACGTAACGAAATTGGAATTTCTCAAGAAGCATTAGCTAATAAAGCAGAAATAGACAGAACGTATGTTACTGATGTTGAGAATGGACGCCGTAATATCTCCATAGAGAATTTGGAAAAGCTTGTTAATGCCTTACAAATCCCATTTAAAGATTTTTTCAACGCCCCTAATTTTAATAAATAATGGGAGCGTTTTATTCGAATTCTATTAATGGGTTTTTGCAGGATGATACTAAATCAATTTTAGGAACTTTAACACATCAAGCAGGAATTGCGGGGTTTCATCAACAATTACATACACAGACGTTATCATGGAATGAAGAGATAGATATCCTAAAATATTCCTTTAGAAAAATACTTATTGATAATACGTTAGCTGGGGATTTTGGAATTTTATTAGAATACCCTATTGCGCGCAGAGAAAAAAGAATAGATGCTGTAATAATTGCAAACGAAACGATAATAGTAATTGAATTTAAAGTTGGTAGTAACGATTATTTGAGCTCGGATAAAGAACAATTGTTAGATTATTGTTTAGATCTAAGAGATTTCCATTTTCAATCAAGAGGCAAAAATATAATTCCGATTCTTTTAGCTACCAATGGTCACACCACTGAAAATATTAACATAGAAAATTCTGATTCTGTTAAGGAAATATTAACGGCTAATTCGGGAGATTTAACAAACAAGTTGGAGGCTATTTTCAAACAATACGGTTCGAATTACGGAAGTTTAAATTTTGAAAATTGGAATAATAGTGATTATTCCCCAACCCCAACGATAATAGAAGCTGCTCAAACATTATATGCAGGCAAATCTGTTATAGAGATTTCAAGATCACATGCCGGCACAAAAAACTTAACAAAAACTTCGGAGGCTGTGGTTGAGGCTATTAAACACGCAAAGGCGAATAACGAGAAAATAATTTGTTTTATTACAGGAGTGCCTGGAGCTGGAAAAACTTTAGCGGGTTTAAATATTGCACATGATAAAGAATTCCAAGATCATGAGAAATCATTAGCAACATTTCTTTCAGGTAATGGGCCATTAATAAAAGTTCTAAGGGAAGCCTTATCTCGTGATGCTTTAAAAAAAATAAAGATAGGTGACGGTAATGCAAAAAAGAAAGAGACAGATAGGATTATATCATTCATCGAAAATGTACACCGATTTTTAGATCATTATTTTGTTGAGAAAGAAAGAGTACCTAATAATAAAATTGTAATTTTTGATGAAGCACAGCGAGCGTGGAATCAAGAACACTCAATGAGGAAATTCCAACGCCCTTACTCTGAAGCAGAAATGATGCTTGAAATAATGGGCAGGCACACTGATTGGTCTGTAATTGTAGCTTTAGTTGGTGGTGGGCAGGAAATAAATACTGGGGAAGCTGGACTATCTGAATGGGGAAGAATTATAGAAGAGAAATTTAATGACTGGAAAGTATATGTATCACCTCAGTTAGCAACAGGTAATCACAGCACAGGAGAACTTACACTTTTTAATAAATATCCAACTAATGTAAATGTTATAGAAAATAAGGATTTACATCTTGAAGTTTCTATACGATCTTATAAAGCTGAGGAATTATCTAAATGGGTAAGCTTGGTTTTATTCAATAATCCAATACAAGCCAAAAAACTTTTCGAAGAAAAATTATCAAAGTATAAGATTGTAATAACTCGCGATTTAGATAAGGCAAAGAAATGGTTGACGTTGCATTGCAAAGGTTCTAGACGAATGGGTTTAGTTGCGAGTTCAGGCGCCAGAAGATTAAGGCCCTACGGTTTAGAGGTAAAATTAGATTTTGAAGAAGCAGAATGGTTTTTGAACCCTCGTACAGATATAAGATCATCATATTACTTAGAAATACCTGCTACAGAATTTGGAGTTCAAGGACTTGAATTGGATTGGGTTGGAATGTGCTGGGATGCTGATTTAAGAAGAAATGGAAATGAATGGGATTACAACTCGTTTATGGGTACAAAATGGAAAAAAGTAAGGCAACCTGAAAAGCAACAATTTCTGATAAATAAATATCGGGTGCTTTTAACCCGTGGTCGCGAAGGCATGGTGATATTTGTTCCTCCAGGTAATAATGAGGACACGACCAGAAAACCGGCCGATTATAACGCAATTGCTGACTATTTAAAATCGTGTGGAGTTAAAGAAATATAGCCAAATCGTCCCAAATCCCTTGTTCCATTTTGGTCCAAAAAGAAAAAAAATGGAACAAGCCTAAAATATCAATTACGTACAAATCAACAACTTAAATAAAACCTAATTCGGCATTTGACTGCCATAATGAACCCCCAAAAGGCGATTGAGGGCGAATTGAGGTCGAAAAAAGTCGTTTTAAAACGGTAATTCTGTTCACTTTTGCCAATTTTTATAATATGCTGATTATAAGCCATTAAAC
This sequence comes from Bacteroidota bacterium, assembly GCA_040390445.1. GTDB lineage: Bacteria > Bacteroidota > Bacteroidia > Sphingobacteriales > Sphingobacteriaceae > Mucilaginibacter. Next base: position 78,281 of record JAZJYI010000011.1, on the reverse strand, counting down.
CACTGTGGGCAATGCATATGTTCATTCACTGACAAGACCATGTAAGTGAATAACTAATTGATTATCAATGGTTAATGAATGTTCACGGTGTTCACGGGTGTGAACGTGAACACCGTGAACAAAACGGGAGCATGGCTGTTCACTTTATATGCGCCACCCCTCCTTCCTTACCCTGCTGCTATTGCTTTCCTGCGGCGGTGCGGATAAGCCTGCCTACACCGTCACTGCTGCCGATACGGTTACAGATTCGGCCGGCCGCAAAACCGTGATACTGGCACCCACAGATGGTACCGACCAAATGAACAATATCAATACCGGTAAAACCACTCCTGCCGAGCTGATCAGTTTTGCACGTACTTCCCTCGGTATCCCCTATAAATATGCCTCCACCGACCCCCGGCAAGGGTTCGACTGCTCGGGTTTTATTACCTATACCTTTAATCATTTTGGAATTGCGGTGCCGCGCACTTCGGCCGATTTTACAAATGTAAGCCACGAAGTCGGCCTGAATCAAGCCCGCCCCGGTGACCTGATCCTGTTCACCGGTACCGATAGCTCCGTGCGGATAGTGGGCCATATGGGGATTGTGATAACCAATCCGGGCGAGGAATTGCAGTTTATCCATTCCACATCAGGCCGGGATAATGGTGTTACGATATCAAAGATGACTCAAGGGTATCAACGAAGGTTTGTGAAAGTTATCCGCATCTTCCCGCAGAATAAATAGCTGTCGGACGCTTTCGGCAAGCTCAGCATGACATGTTTTTTTAAATCAGTACTGCCCTGTACTCAATAATACCAGCGTACAGGCATAATCTGTTTCTATCCCGTTTTCGTGTGCCATGCGGCGCAATTCGCTGTTTTCGGTACCTGGGTTAAATATGATGCGTTTGGGTTTTGTTTTGAGGATGTAATCGTAAAGGTCTTCCTGGTGCTGCGGCCCAACATACAGCGTAATTGTATCAATATCGGTATAGATGGTTTCGGGTTTCTCGATAGCTACACCGGCCACCTCGCCGCTTTTAATGCCTACGTTAATTATTGTATGCCCGCTGCCAACTAACCTGTTTGCGGCAAGGTAAGCATAGCGGCCAGCATTGGGCGTAGCGCCAAGTATTAGTGTTTTTTTATCGGCCATAGTATAATAACGTGCAAGTTAGTTGTTTGGTTTGCGGTTTATGATGGACGGCTGGCTTTTTACATGGGGGTGATTTTTTACCACAAAGAGCACAAAGTTTGTATTGTTGAATAAAAGGATATACAGAGTAAAATCTCTGTGCTTCTCTGTGAAACCTTCGTGCCCTCTATGGTTAAATTCACTTCCCCTCTAAAAATTAAAAAATAATTTAAAATGTTTTAAAGGCATGCTCGTCTTTATCTTTATAAAACAATACAAATTGACAGTAGCCGCAATGCCCCAGGATAAAAACAGCCATATCATACAAACAATTGCTTCGTATGGTAAAAGTTTGCTGGGTTTTATTCGCAAAAGGGTAAAGAGCGATGCCGATGCTGAGGACATTCTGCAGGATGTATGGTACCAGTTTAGCAATGTAGTGAACGCCGGGCCTATCGAGCAAACCAGCGCCTGGCTTTACCGGGTGGCTAAAAACAAGATCATAGATAAGCATAAAAAGCATACCGAAACTCTTATAGATGATATGCTGCCCACCGTAAACGATGATGAGGATGATATTCTTGATTTTAAAGCTATCCTGCTAACCGAAGACGCCACGCCCGAAACCGAGTATCTGCGCAACCTTTTTTGGGAGCAGCTTTTTATAGCGCTTGATGAGCTGCCCGAAAACCAACGCCAGGTATTTATTTGGCAGGAACTTGATGATATGCCCTTTGAGGAGATAGCTCAAAAAACCGGCGAAAACATCAACACCCTGGTATCGCGTAAGCGATATGCGGTTTTGCACCTGCGCAAGCGGCTAAAACAATTGTATAAAGAGATAACAGAGTATTAAAAAAATTAAGAAAATAAGACAATGAGAAATACATTTTATAAAGGGAGGTTCTTTTTCATCCCGATAGGCGTAGCAGCCATTTTAGCGCTGGTAAGCTTTGTAGTAATGCAGCTTTGGAACAACCTGCTGCCCGATATTTTACATGTAGGCACCATTACCTACTGGCAGGCCATGGGCATATTCGTGTTGTGTAAGATACTGTTCGGCTTTGGGCCAAAAGGAGGCAGGGGAGGCGGTGCGCCATGGATGCGCCGTAAGCAAATGATGCAGGAGCGCCTGGCCGGTATGACTGCCGAAGAGCGCGAGCATTTTAAACAACAAATGAAAAACCGCTGCGGCTGGGGCGGCCGTGGCCGTAACGACTGGCGCGAAGCATGGAAAGATGCACCGATAGCCGCGAAAGAATCAAAAACAGAATAATGAGCATGGAGCAAAGTGCGGAGAGCGAAGAAAAGTATAACGATTCGCGCTCCCCGCACCACCATCCTCATACCAAACCACTAAATCCCTACTACTATGGACGTGCTGATATTTAAAACAAGTGTTGCCAGCAAACAGGAGGTAAACCGCATCCACCCGCTGTTAACTTCGCTGGCCGAGATAAAGCAATACAATTTCGACCTGGAAGATTGCGACAATATTTTAAGGGTGGTAAGTAATGGAGTTGAACCGCAAACCATCAACCATATGCTACAGATAGCGGGTTTTACCTGCGAGGAACTGCCTTACTAAAGCTTGCAGTTAGCAGCCGGCAATTTGCATACTAATTGTGCCAAATGCGAACTACCTACTGTAAACTAACCTATTATCCTGTTCAGCAATGCTCATGCCTTTTTTAACGTATAGCCCTGTGCTTTGGTTTTAAAGCAAAAAAGCCGCTCTGGGTATCGGAGCGGCTTTCTTGTGTGGGTAATTTATTTATGATGCATTAACATAGTTATTGATCACTTTAATGGTCTCTTCTTTGTTTTTATCAGAACTCCATTTTTCTTTTTCAGATTTTTCTGCCAGGGCGAACAGTTGTTCGTAAAGCAGTTTACCATCTATTTTGCCGGATAGTTTTAAAATAGCATTTTTAGCAAACACAGCATCCCATGCAGCGCGGGCATCTACCCAGTAACCTTGCTGACCGGCCCACCATTTTTTAGCGTAGGCGAATTTGGCCTCGTCAACCTTGGTGAATTCTTCGTAGCCTTTTTCCTGGGCTATGGTCTTATCGCCATCAGCACCACGTACTACTTTATTATTGTCCTGCTCGTACATCCAGCCATTTGCGGTTAGGTAGATGCGGTTGCCACGGTTCAATACGTTATAATCGCTGCGCTTGGTAAATTCGCGGCGTGGTAGTGGCGAATCTGTTTTGCTTTGCCATTCGTGGCGGCCATCAACATGTACCCAGGTACCAATGCTTTCGTAACGCGGGCTGTCATCAACCTGGTAAACTTTCTGGATCCAACGGCCTTTTACGTCGGCTGGTTTAAGGGTGACTTTTTTCCAGGTATTATCTTTTTCGTATGAGAGGAGGGTGGGCTGTTCGTAAACCCAGTCTTCACGCCAGTGTTTGATCACCATGCTATCACCAACAACTAAAAGGTGCTGTATAGCAATTTTTTTTGGCGAATCTTCTACAACGATAGCCCACTCATAAGCCCATGAATTATAGCGCGGATGGAATTTGTATGCGGTATCGGGCGCAAAAGTTTCGGCGTAATTAAAAGTTACTTTGTAATAGCCGGCTAATGATTTGATGGCCTGCCTATCCTGTTCAAATTTTGATTGGGCAGATACGGTGATGGCGAAACCGCAAAGTGCCAGGAATACTATAATTTTTTTCATTATATTTATTTAGATTAAATCTAAACAAAGAAAAGCATTATATTTTATTTTACAATACATCAACAATAAAAAAATCAATTAACTGTTTGAAATCAGGTACTTAATAGTGTACTTTTGTTTGATGATAAAAAAGACAGGTGTATTGTTGTTGGTATTGATGTATGCAATTACATCAACCGGCTTTGCCCTGAACTTACATTACTGCGGTAACCGTGTTGCCGATATCAAAATAAATGCCCCCGCCAAAAGCTGTATTAAGCCAACGGCCAAAAGCAAAATGAAATGCTGTAAGGATACTAAGCTTGATGTAAAAGTTAAGGATAGCCATGAAAGCCAGCCAATTTCATTTTTAACAAAAGTATCACCGGTAGATGTACCCCGGTCGGCGTTTGGGGATTTTATACTACCGGTACATCAAATGTTACTGGATGTATTTTTTGACCGCGGCCCGCCCGATGCGCCTGCCGGAAAAACACCCACGTTTATTAAAAATCGAAATCTGAAAATTTGATCTGTTGCCTGTTTGCGAACAAGTTTTAACATATCAATTCAAATTTAATTTTTAAAAACATGAAATTTCTTAAAATATCTGTCATCCTTTTTATAGCAACAGTTACCGTTGCAAAAGCGCAATTCACCAAAGCCGAACTACAAGTTAGCGGCCTTACCTGCTCACTTTGCGCCCGCACTACCGAGAAATCGTTAAAAGCGCTGCCTTTTGTAAGCGAAATAAAACCCGATCTGATCCGCAATGTTTACTTCATCACCTTTAAGAATGATGTACCTGTAAATTTTGAGGAGATCAGCAAAAAGGTAAAAAGCTCTGGTTTTTCTGTAAGCTATCTAAAAACCACTTTTAATTTTGATAACACCAAAGTTGCCGATAATACTTTTACCTATGGCACCAATACCTATAAACTGCTTAATGCCGATAAAGCATTGACCGGGCCGGTATCAGTAACTATTGTAGATAAAGGTTTTGCGCCAACTTCGGTTACCAAAAAGCACCTGGGTAAAAACCCCGAAGAGGCAGCTACCGCTACAGGCCGCACCTATCATTTAGCAATTTAAGCACCTTCTTTAAAAAAACACTTTTATGAAGGTTATTTTATTGGCTTTTTGCCTTACGGCATTGGCATGCTTTGCGCACGCGCAAGAGCTTTATGTGAACACAGAACCAGCCAGCAATATGGCAGCCCACTCGTTGGGCATCAGGCTGGAAAACCAGGGTTATACCTCGCCTGTATTTAAAAACCGAACCACGGTAGAGGCTATGTATGGCGCTACGGGTAAGCTGATGCTGCATGGTGCAGCATATGTCTCTGATTTTTATCAAAACAGCCAACGGTTTGAGGGCGGTAGCTTTTACGCCAAGTACAGGTTCCTGTCGATAGATAGCGTGCAGAAGCATTTTCGCGGGGCGGTTTTTGGTAAGGTAGCCAGCAGCCGCAATATGTATATGATGCAGGAGATAGCCTTAGAGGGCGATAACTCCGGCGTACAAGGCGGCCTTGTGTTTACACAATTGCTGCATAAACTGGCTTTATCCGGTTCGGCAAGTTACCTGAGGGGATTGAACAGCGCTAATGACTTTGGCACCATTACCGGCGCTAAGGAGGCTGTTGCGTATACCTTATCTGCGGGGTATTTGCTACTCCCTAAAAGGTACACAAGTTATGACCAGGTAAACCTTAATTTATATGCCGAATTGCTGGGCAAAAGCAACCCCGGTTATAACCAAAGCTACCTGGATATTGCCCCTGCCATTCAGTTTATCTTCAATAGCGTTTGCCGCCTGGATTTTTCGTACCGTACCCCGCTGTATAATAATATGCAGCGCAATAGTGCCAACATGTACCTGGTACGTTTTGAGTACAATTTTTTTAATTTATAAAGACATTATCCGTAATGAGAAAATATATTTTGATACTTGCATTGCTTGTATTTGCCACTGTTGCCAATGCGCAGCAGATGGGCCATATGCAACACATGCAAAAAGATACTATACCTAAGAAAACAACGCCGCCGCACGATCATGCCAAAATGATGGCCGAAATGGAGCACGATACCTCCAAACATAGTATGGGCATGACCAGCCAGTTCTCGCTCGATCTGCCCATGAACCGCGACGGCTCAGGTACTTCATGGGTACCCGACGAAACACCTATGTATATGTACATGGTGCATGGCAAAAAGTGGACGCACATGTTCCACGGGAGCTTTTTTGCGCGATATAACAAGCAGGACCTGTTTAACAAGGGCAGCCGCGGAGGCAGCCAGTTTGATGTACCTAACTGGTTTATGTACATGGCGCAGCGTAAAGTAGGTAATAATGGCCTGTTTGCCATTAATACCATGTTCTCGCTCGATCCGTTTACGGTGGGCGGCAGCGGTTACCCCTTGCTGTACCAAACTGGCGAATCGTACCGGGGGAATAAAGTTGTTGACCGCCAGCACCCACATGATCTGTTTGCCGAACTGAGCGTTGCTTATACACAGCGTGTAGCTAAAAATACGGATATCTCACTATCTGTAGGTATGCCGGGCGAGCCCGCGCTTGGCCCGCCGGTGTTTATGCACAGGCTCTCGGCTATGAACAACCCGGATGCGCCTTTGAGCCATCATTATGCCGATGCCACACATATTACCTTTGGTACGGCCACACTGGGTTTCCGTTACAAGAATGTAAAGCTGGAAGGGTCTATCTTTACCGGGCGCGAGCCTGATGAGTACCGGTATGATTTTGATAAGCCGAAGTTTGATTCGTACTCGGTACGCCTGTCCGTCAACCCCTCAAAAGAATGGGCTTTACAGGTATCAAACGGCTGGCTAAAAAGTCCAGAATCGGCTGAACCGTATGATAACGTAAACCGCTTCACCGCATCGGCTATCCATACCAAAATGCTGGGCGAAAACAGTTACGTAGCCACGACATTGGTGTACGGGCAAAATCGCCATCATGGTAAAACCCAGCCTGCTGTTTTGTTAGAGAACAGCCTGCAGCTAAACAAAACTGCCATTTACGGCCGGTACGAATATGTACAGAAGGATGCCGGTGAAATGGATCTGGAAACTACCTTCCCCGGCGACCCAAACTTTAACATAAACGCTATAACGCTGGGTACAAACCGGATTTTGACCACCATTAAGCAAACAAACTTAACGGTTGGCCTCCAAGCCACGCTAAATGCATCCCCCAAGGCTTTACGGCCTTTGTATGGAACCGCGCCTGTTGGTTTCCAGGTTTACCTGCGTGTTACGCCAAGCCTCATGAAAATGGGCGGCAGCAAACGCAAGATGGATCATGATATGATGGATATGTAAACTTTGTGGCGATTTTACCACAGCGTACACAAAGAAAAAAGCACAGAGGGCACGGGGATTTAATATTCTCCGTGCCCTCTGTGTTAAAATCTCGGCTAACTTTGTGGTTAACCTTTATGCTATTTTGCCGCTTTAATTGTAGCGGTAACCTTTCCGCAATCCAGCATATCATCGCCGTAGTATGGGTTGCGGATCTCTTCCGATTCGCTTAACCATGCGGCCTTTTTCATGGGGCAGTATTGCTGGTAAACGGTGGTGCTGTTTAGTTTTAAGCCTGATAACAGGCTGTACATGTTTTTCGACAAGCTTTCAAAATGCTCGCGCTGGTGATCGATAACTGTAGTTTCGCTAATGTGGCGGCTATCAAACTTCAGCTTATCTAAATAAGTGCCTAATAGTTTTTGCTGGGCAGGCTGCAAACCTTTTACAGGTGCAGAAAGCGCCGCCAGTAACTCTGCCGATTTGCTTTTTGTCAATTCGGCATTGCTGCCTACTAATGCATTTTTCACACCGATGTATGATGTGGTAATTTTATCGATGCCCGTGTTTTGGGCTTTTGCCATTACTATTGATAGCACAAGTACCAGGCTTAAGAGTGTCTTTTTCATAATTTATAAAGTATTAACGTATAAAATTTAATATTAAGTATTATTTATGCCTGTGCATTTGGGTGGCGACTAAATAATATTCCAAACACAATGGCAAACAGCACGTAAATAGCCGCTAATGTCCAAATAACTACGGGCATGTTAGCGTCTGCCAATATAGTTTTTACAAGGGCAATACCCCCTATAAAGAAATGCGCAAGGTTGCCAATAACAAGTGGCCTGTTGTATATACCACCGATAAGGGTGCCTTTCGCCATCCAGTTTATCATTGCAAAACCAAAATATAGCCCTCCCAGTATCTGAATAATGAGGAAAAAATATTTGTTTGAGCCAATACCAATACAGGCGCTTATTTCTTGGGGGAAAAACATGAGGCCCACACCGGCTAATGCCAAAAACAAGGCGCTTAAGATCATAACTATCTTAGTATTCATTTATTGCAGATAAGAGAGTAGGGATTAAAAAAAGTCAGGCGTAATTTACGAATATTGTTTGATGATTTCCTTGCATCCAGCCTCAATCAGTTTAAAAACAGGGGCAAACTGGCTGTCGTCATAATATGGGTCGGGCACTACTTTCTCGCCTAAAAGCATTTTTACCTTCTTGCGGTCTTCGTCGTTGCGGGCAATAGCAAGCACATTGCTTAAGTTGCTTTTATCCATTACCAATATCAGGTCAAACACGTCAAAATCGTGGGTGCGGAATAAACGGCAAACCTGTTTGCTGATGTCTATGCCTTCATTGGCCGCAGCCTTAACCGAGCGCCTGTCAGGCCCTTGCCCTACGTGCCAATCGCCGGTACCTGCCGAATCGATCTGCCAACCCAGCCCGGTTTTATCTGCCAGGTGCTGCATAATACCCTCTGCCAGGGGCGAGCGGCAAATATTACCCAGGCAAACCATTAGTATTTTCATGATGCGATAGAGAGTGGTTGATTGAGTTGATTAGGTGAGTGGTTTCTTAACCATTTACCTAATCAACTACTCACCAATTAACCAAAAATTTGATTAAGCAACCCCGCTAACCTTACACCACCTTTTACAAGCTGGTTGTTAAGCGTCTCGATATTGTCAAAATTATATTTGTAAACGTTTACCTTGTCGCCATCTTTTACGCCCTCGTAAATTTTGGCAGCTATCTGGCTCGACTCGAACAACCACTGGCTGATAGGCGCTTTTTGCCACTCGGTACGTTGCGCAACGGTAGGATGGTTTATCCAGGTAACATACTCTGTAAAGCTTAACTGCTGAAAATCTATCAGCTGGCTATCCCATATCGAGTGCAGGTTGGTTTGGTTGTTAAACCAGGTAAGTTTAATATCGTTGCCACCTTTATCTGCAGTGTGTGCGGTATGCATAGGTTGATGTATATCTTCAACAATGTGTATTACCATGCGCAGGGCAAGCAGTTTGTTGGCTTTAGGTAAGTTTTTCTTTTTCAGTTCGCCAATTAAAAAGGTAAGCTTTGTGTAGGCATCAGTTGCGGTATCTTGTTTAAGAAATGCCTGCATCTCCGGGTAGCTGTATTCTTTATCAAAATCAATATAGTGCCATGATGATAAGTACTTGTATTGTGGGTCTGATTTAATAAAATCGGCCCAGTTGCTGGTCATAGCAATTGATTCGTTACCCAGGATTGCTTTGATGGCCGCCCGGGCTTTTGCATTTAGGTAACTATCGGCAATTTGCCCGCTGATGCGGTGGCCATTAGTGCCCCAGGCCATGGTTTGTACCGGCAGGTACATAATAGCTATGCCTAATAGAATTTTTTTGAAAATGTTGGTTTTCATGTTTTTTACAATGGTTTTGGTGTACAGGTATTGCTTTTTATTAAACGGGCGTTAAACGTTATAACGCTTGATGTAGGGTTGAACTGGACTATAGAATCGGTTTTTTTGATCACCTTAAAGCTTTCTTCATACACGCCCGAACGGAAACAGCCGGTAGGGTCTTTGTAACTGTAATCGGCGTTGCAGAATAAACCGCGTATATGCAGGATGTTATCCCGCTGTTCGTAAACGCCCTTAGCGTATTCTGTCCACTGGCCGCTTTGGGTGCAGCTATCGACGCCTGTATTTGCTTTGCTAAAAGTTTTGATCTGCACAAAAAACGAATCGCAATTAAACTTAAGGTTATATAAAGAATAAGTTACCAATTGCTTCTGCATTGTTACACTATCCTGCTGCCACTCGCCTTGCAGGTAGCCCTCGCCGGGCGTTTGCATATCGGGGTTGAACTTACACGCAGTTTGCAGTAAGCAGTTTGCAGTAAACAGGCAGATTACGAAATAAAAGAAATAGCGTTTTTGCATGGCAAAATAAAAAAGCCCCTCTCCAAAGGGAAAGGGGTTTGGGGTGAGGCTCTTATTTTAAAGAACCTATCATATCTTCCGGGCGTACCCATTGGTCAAACTGTTCGTTAGTTAGGTAACCCAGGCCAACAGCAGCTTCGCGAAGCGATTTGTTTTCTTTAAGCGCTGTTTTTGCAATTTTTGCAGCATTCTCATAACCAATATGTGGGTTAAGCGCGGTAACCAGCATCAGTGAGTTTTCCAGGTGCTTTTTAATGCCATCGTAGTTTGGTTCAATGCCAACTGCGCAATGGTCGTTAAAGGATGTGCAGGCATCGCCAATTAAACGTGCCGATTGCAGGAAATTTGCCGCCATAACCGGTTTAAACACATTTAGTTCGTAATGGCCGTTTGAGCCGCCAATGCTGATGGCAACATCATTACCCATCACCTGTGCTGCTACCATAGTAACCGCTTCATTTTGGGTTGGGTTAACCTTACCCGGCATAATAGATGAACCCGGCTCATTATCTGGGATATGGATCTCGCCAATACCCGAGCGCGGGCCTGATGCCAGCATGCGGATATCATTAGCTATCTTCATTAATGAAACTGCTATTTGCTTTAAGGCGCCGTGGCTTTCAACAATAGCATCGTGAGCGGCAAGAGCCTCAAATTTATTTTCGGCAGTGATGAATGGCAGGTTGGTGAATTTGGCAATGTATTCGGCAACTTTAACATCATAACCTTTTGGGGTATTGATGCCTGTACCTACGGCAGTGCCGCCAAGGGCAAGTTCGCTCAGGTGGTCAAAGGTGTTACGCAGGGCTTTAAGGCCGTGGTTTAATTGCGATACATAGCCCGAAAACTCCTGGCCTAAAGTAAGCGGTGTAGCATCCATCAGGTGTGTACGCCCAATCTTCACTACGCTTTTAAATGCTTCAGATTTTGCCTTTAAAGTATCGCGTAATTTCTCAATACCGGGGATAGTTACATCTATCAAAATTTTGTAGGCCGCAATGTGCATAGCCGTTGGGTAGGTATCGTTTGATGATTGCGATTTGTTCACATCATCATTCGGGTGGATAAAGGTTTTGCCCTCGCCCAGTTTGTTACCCTGTAATACGTGCGAGCGGTTTGCAACAACCTCGTTCACGTTCATGTTTGATTGCGTGCCCGAACCTGTTTGCCAGATCACCAGCGGGAACTCACCTGCCAGTTTGCCTTCCAGTATCTCATCGCACACCTGTGCAATCAGGTCGCGTTTATCGGCAGGCAGTACGCCCAAATCGGTATTAGTATAGGCCGCTGCTTTTTTAAGATAAGCAAATGCTTCTATAATTTCCTTTGGCATGCTTGCCTCGGGGCCAATTTTAAAGTTGTTGCGGGAGCGCTCTGTTTGCGCGCCCCAGTATTTGTCGGCCGGTACCTGTACCGCGCCCATGGTATCATGTTCGGTTCTGAAACTCATATCGATAGTATGTTTTTGCAGGGGCAAATTTAGGGTTTTATGTGGAAGGGGTAGCTATGAAAAGGTAATCTTTTTGGTACATAGTTATTGTAGTTTGTTCCCTTTTGCCCAAGCCTCATAAGCAGCCACCTTATCTGTATTCTCCTTTACCCATTTAGCATTTTCGGGTAGTCCGCTTTGGCTGATGACTCTTACAAACGGTTCAAAACTATCTGTTTGCGATAGCTTGTTGTAATAAGTGGCGTACTTGTATTTATCGCCAAAGGCGGTAAATAGTTCTTTTAATTGCGCCGTAAGCAAGGCCGTTGGCGATGAGTACTTGCGGGTCATGAAACCGCTAAGGACCTTATTGACGACCTTGTTTTGTGTAAAAGCCTCTGCTTTGGTGGCAGATGTAGGCTCGTACCCGGCTTCGGCTTGCAGGCTGCCTCTTTGTAATATGTTTTGCAGGTTGCCAAATGCTTCGGCACTGCGCTTGCTGTTTGGCTCCAATTGTAAAAAACGGCAAAAGCCCAGGATGGCCTCGACGCGTTTATTCTCATGAAAAGTTGCCAGCGCAAACATCCTAACGCTGCCTGCATCAGCCGAATCGCGTTTAACGGCATCAATAAAGCTTTGCCCGGCATCGGTATAAAGCTTACTTCGGTATTGAACTATGCCTAAGTTGTAATAGATGCGCTGGTTGGTGCTATCAGTTTTTACACCATTTTTATATGCCTCAATTGCCTTCGGTAGTTGTTTAGCATTACCATAAATACTTCCTAATAAACTATACGCTGCTGCGGTTAAAGGATTTTTATTATTGGTATTTACAACCTTTTCAAGATACGGTAACCCATCAGGGCCTTTGCCGCTTGCAAAAAGCGTAAAAGCTAACTGGTAGTTGGCCTGTGCATTTTCGGGCTCAACCATTAAAACGCTTTTGTATTTTTCAATGGCCTCGGGATATCGTTTCTGGCTGTTTAGTTCGCGCCCTTCTTTTATTAAAGCCGTTACATCCTGTGCAGATGCATTTAAACTTATCACGATAGCAAATAAAACAACCCCGATCTTAAAAATGTTTAGCATTAAAGTTCCCGTTTTGTTGATGTTACCCAGGTGTCTAAATCTTTTAATTCTTTCTCATGTTCTTTAAACCACGCCTTGTTCTCATCATTGTATATGCTTAAGGTAATGTATCTAACAAATGCCGGCATATTGCCAGACTTACCCAAGCTGTCAAAATAATTAGAAAAGTAATTTGCTACAAAAGGCTGGTCCTTATCCATGGTAATGGTATGCGCTACCGAAAAAAGAGAGGTTAACTGTAGTGTTAACGAATCTATAGCTGATAAATTACTCCTGCCAGCTGTTGCGTTAATAACCGCCAAAGGCATCATTAAACTGGCAACATTATCAGGCGCAACTGATATGTTGACGTTTTTTTCGGTAGTCTTTTTTATGCCTTTGTTTATTATTGCTTTTATGCGTTGAACGGCATAAGTGGCACGTGCTGTATTTGGCTCAGACAGTAAAAAGCTACACCAGGCCAAAAGGGCTCTGCCCGGCTGGTTTTGATCATTGGCTATCATTGCATATATTCTATGGCTACTTGCATGCTTTGGTTCAAGCTTTATAGCTTTTGTCATTTTTTCTTCAGCAAGCGCATATTCTTTTTGCCTGTAATAAGTTAGGCCAAGGTTATAATAAAGCCTTTGGTAATCGGGGTCTACACTAATCCCTTTAAGGTAATACTCAATTGCTTTTGCTGTTTGCTTGTTATCATCATATATAGAGCCAAGCAAATCATACGCCCCACCTGCTTTTGGGCTTAACTTAATGGTGGTTTCTAAATAGGGGATGGCTTCTAACGGTTTTTGCGTGTTATACAAGGTATACCCCATTTCGTAATAAGCATTATCAGATTTGGGGTCGGCTTTAATAGCTTCTTTATACTTTGCAATGGCCTCGTCGTATTTTTCACTATCGAAAAGTTTTATCCCTTCATCTGTTAACTCTTTAGCGGTTTTAGCCGGCTGCCCGTACACAACAGGCGAAAAGGCAAGTGTTATTACAATGAGTAATATTTTGTGATAGGTTTTCATGCTTAAATTTAATTGGTTTAGGGTTAATTTAAAAGTAGTTCTGCCCTTAATTTGAACAGATGCTTTAAATTTAATTTGTTTTTAACAATGTTGAAACATTAATTGAATTTTAATCTTTAACCTCCTATATAATTTCTAATTTTCGCCTTCGTTTAAGTGAAAGAACTTTTTATCTATGAGACAAGTGTGCACAACTGTCATTTCCCTTCTGTTTTCCCTGCTCGCGTTTACTTCCTGCTCGTCTACCGGCGGCCACAATAAAGCCGGAGAAGCTGATAACGGCAAACCATTTAACCCTACCGAATTATTGAAATACGACCCCAGTAAGGGCGATAAAAAAATTGAAGAGTTTATGGAACACCTGCATAAGGTGAGCGGGTTTAACGGGAATGTACTGGTAGCTAAAAAGGGAAAAATAATTTATGAGGGTTCTTTCGGCTGGGCTAACCACCTAACCCGCGATAGCCTGAAGCTGACCTCGCAGTTTGAATTGGCATCTGTAACCAAAACCATGACAGGCACCGCTATTATGCAGCTTTGGGAAAAGGGCAAGATAAAGCTGGACCAGGATGTGAAAGATTTCTTCCCGGATTTCCCATATGATGGGGTGACCATCCGCCTGTTGCTTACACATCGCAGTGGGATGATGAACTACGTTTATTTTGTTGACAATATTTACCGCAGCCAGCACCTTAATCAAAAGAAAGGCCTCACCAATAAAGAGACTATGGATCTGATAGCCAAATATAAGCCTGCGCGTTTTAACAAACCTAACGCAAGCTTTTTATATAACAACAGCAACTTTATGGTGCTGGGCGCTATTATAGAAAAAGTAACCGGCATGAGCTACGCCGATTACATGAAAGAGAATGTTTTTAAACCCGCCGGCATGACACATACCGCCGTGTACTCAAAAGCGGTTTATGATAAAATACCGGTAGATGTTGTAGGGCATGACCGCAACAGCTGGAAATACTCGGTAGCGCAAAACTTTTTAGATGGCCCGGTGGGCGATAAAGGTATTTACAGCACCGTTGCCGATCTGTATGTTTTTGACCAGGCCCTTAAAGCCGGTAAACTGATAAAACCTGCCACGCAGGATTCTGCTTATACCGCGCATAACCCCATGATACGCGGGCACTTTAGCTATGGCTACGGCTGGCGCATATTTGAAGCACCGGGCCAAAGGGTAATTTACCATACTGGTTGGTGGCACGGCTTTCGCCATATATTTTTACGCGATATGAAAAACGATGTTACCATTGTTTTGTTAGGTAATATGGTTAACGGCAGCCTGCTACACCTGGATGATCTGTTTAAAATGACAGGTATGCCGGTAGTACGTAAAGGCGCCTATACCGGTAACGGCGATACCGCGGAGGATTAAGCCTCAAATGTGCAGATGCATGGATATGCAGATGTGCAAATGAAAAATTAATGATTATTAACTGGGTATGCAAAGCATCTGCACATAAGCATATCTGCACATCTTAAACATTATGTTCGATAAATTGATGGAAGCTCAGCAAAAGGCTGGCGAAGTAAAAAAACGCTTAGATGCAATTACCGTTACCGGCACTGCCGAAGGGGGTAAAATAAGCGTACAGGCTAATGGCAATAAAGTTGTACAATCGGTTACTATTGATGCTGATTTTTACAAAGACGCCGACAAAGAAGAATTGGAAGAATTACTGGTTGTTGCCATAAATAAAGCAATTGAGCAAGCCGAAAACCTGAGCCAGAGCGAAATGGCAGCTATGACCCAGGCCATGCTTGGCGGTATGGGCGGCTTAGGCAACCTGTTTGGTAAATAAGCTTATAGAAAAGCAACCCTGGCTTAACACCGGTCGTTATATACTTAAGTATCTTTCGGCTTTAAATTAACCAACACTATGAAACTGACATATTATGGCCAATCTACCGTTGAACTGGTGGCTGATGGCAAAACATTATTATTCGACCCATTTATTACCCCGAACGAGTTGGCTAAAGATATTGATATAAACAGCCTTAAGCCCGATTATATCCTGGTATCGCACGGCCATGGCGACCACGTTGCCAATTTGGTAACCGTACAAAAGAATAGTGGCGCCAAAGTTATATGCATTGCCGAGATTCATGAATGGCTTGGTAAGCAAGACGTTACTAATGTGCATGGTATGAACATTGGCGGCGGCTTTAACTTTGAATTTGGGCGGGTTAAAATGGTAAATGCAGTGCACTCCAGCGCATTGCCCGATGGGAGTAATGGCGGCAACCCTGCCGGTTTCCTCATCTATTCGGAAGGTAAGGTAATTTACTTTGCAGGCGATACCGCGCTTACCTACGACATGAAATTGCTTGCCGACGAAAACCTGGATTGGGCTATTTTACCCATAGGCGATAACTACACCATGGGCGCCGACGATGCTATCAAAGCAGCGGCTTTTATCAACTGTAAAAATATCATCGGGGTACATTACGATTCGTTCCCGGTTATTAAAATTGATAAGGAGGAAGTTGCCGGCAAATTTGTAAAAGCCGGGCTAAACCTAAAGCTGCCCGCAATAGGCGAGAGCTTAGAACTATAAACCACATAATAACAAAAGAGCCCATTGATAGTCAATGGGCTCTTTTTGCTTTTCACAAAGAATTACATCTTCATGGCGGTGTCTTTCTTCATCGAGGTGTCTTTCGTCACCTTCTTGTGCATCTTCATTTTTTTCTTAACATGTTTCTTTGTCTTCGAAACAGTGTCCTGTTGTGTTTGCACCGGCATTGCTGCAAATGCATTTACACTACCAAAAGAGATGGCGGCAACCGCGATCATACAGATAGTCTTTTTCATAACAAGTTAATTTAAGTTTTTTAGTTTATATATAAAACAAATTAACTGTAGATTGTTCCACTATCTTTTAAATTAAATTATGGTGCCACTTGGTATCACCGCACGTTTCTTCACAATCACAATCCCGTCGGTAACGGTGTACGTTGGGAAATCGCCATCAGGCAACGGATCGCCGCAATTTATCTTTACATCATCGCCTATATAAGTGTTTTTATCGATGATAGCGTTTTTGATCTCGCACCTGTCGCCAATGCCCATAATAGGCAGGTTATTTTCTTTGGCGAAGGCAATTTCCTCCAGCGTTTGGTAATTATCGCTCCCCATTACATAGCAGCTCTCAATCTCGCTGTCAACCCCAACCCGGGTACGGATGCCGATGATGGAATGGATAATATGCGCCGCATTAATAATACAACCATCGGCAATAATAGAGCGGTCTATCAGCGTACCCGATATTTTGGTAGGCGGTAACATGCGCGCCCGGGTGTAGATCTGGTTTTTGTTGAACAGGTTAAACTGCGGGATATCGTCCGTTAGGCCAAGGTTGGCATCAAAAAATGATTTAATGGTACCGATATCTGTCCAATACCCTTCGTACTGGTAACTGATAACCTTATGCCCGGCGATAGATTGCGGGATGATCTCTTTACCAAAATCGGTATGATCGTTACCTTCCAACAGATCGTAAAGCAGCTGGCGGTTAAAAATATAGATACCCATCGATGCCAGGTAAATACGGCCCTGCTCTTTCATTTCGTCGCTAACGTCTGATACCAGGCTCTCGAAACCGCTTTTTGGTTTCTCCACAAACGAGATGATAGAGCTATCAGAATCTGTTTTAAGGATGCCGAAACCCGGTACATCATTTACATGAACAGGGATGGTAGCGATAGAGATATCGGCATTTTTATCGATATGCTGCTGTATCATTTCCTCAAAATCCATCTGGTACAGCTGGTCGCCCGATAGGATGAGCACGTAATCAAAATCATGCGTGGCCAAATGGTGTAAGCTTTGCCTTACCGCATCGGCTGTACCCTGGAACCAGCCACCGCTGGTAGGGGTTTGCTCGGCAGCCAAAATATCAACAAAAGCCGTGCTGAACGTGCTAAAGTGATAAGTATTTTTGATGTGTTTGTTTAGCGATGCCGAGTTAAACTGCGTTAACACAAATATGCGGCTGATATTTGAGTGCAGGCAGTTTGAGATGGGGATATCCACCAAACGGTATTTACCCGCAATTGGAACTGCCGGTTTTGAGCGGGTTTGTGTAAGTGGTGCCAGGCGGCTGCCCTGGCCGCCTCCAAGTACAATACTGATTACTTTTGATGTCATCGTCATATCTTAGGAATTAAACTTTCATACAGGTTCATATATTCTTTTGCCGATCGGTCCCACGAAAAATCGAGGGCCATCATGCGTTTGCGCAGGGTTTGCATTTTGCGGGTGTCTTTATACAATACAACCGCGCGGGTAATTGATACGCAAATATCAGCTACGGTTACTTGTTCAAAGCGTATGCCGTAACCGCCATCATCACCAAAATCAATCACGGTATCTTTTAAACCGCCGGTACTGCGCACCATGGGCATAGTGCCATAGCGCATAGCGTACATTTGGTTAAGGCCGCAAGGCTCCACCCTTGATGGCATCAGCAGGAAATCGGCCCCGGCGTATACCAGGTGCGCTAATGATTCGTCATACCCAATAAACGCATTATAGTTTTGCGGGTACAGTTGCTTCAACAGGTTTAGCGCCGTTTCGGTAGCGCTTTCGCCCGCGCCAAGTATCAAAAAGTTTACCTTATCGCCATGCTCTTTGATGCTTTTTTCTATAGCGGCAGGTAACTGGTCCGATCCTTTTTCGGTAACCAGCCGGCCTATAAAGGCTATCAGCGGTTTATCAGGCGACAGGCCGAACCGCTCGCATAGTATCTCTTTATTTTTCTGTTTCCCTTTGGCTACCGTGGTGGCATTAAAATGCTCGGCCAGCATGGGGTCGGTTTCGGGGTTCCAAACCTCGGTATCAATCCCGTTGATTATGCCCACCCCTTTATCGCGCTCTACATAAAAAAGGTACTCCAACCCGTTCGAGCTTATGCTCAGCTCCTGCAAATAACTTGGCGAAACGGTAGTGAACCGCCAGCAGCATTTTACGGCCGATGCCAGCGGGTTGATGCCGCCGTTCCAGTCAAGCAGGCCGGTTTTATAAAAATCAATCTCGGGCAGGTAATGCAAATTATCCCAGCCAAAGGCGCCATGGTATTGCCCGTTGTGTATGGTAAATACGGTTGGGATATGCGCCAGCCTGCGGTACAGGTTTGAGTGGTACATCAGAAAGGGCACCAGGCCCGAGTGGTGATCGTGGCAGTGCACCAGGTCGGGAGTTTGGCCGCTCCAGTTTATCCAGTCCAGGAAACAGATCTGGAACGCCAGGAACTGCTCGCGCTCGTCGGGGTAGCTGTAAACGTTCTCCCTGTCCAGCAGGCCCGGTACTTTAATTAAGTAAAGCTCAAAGCCCAGCGTATCTGTTTGCTCCTTTAGTATCTCAAAATAAATACGGCGGCTACCCAGCAGCGTAGTGCCCTGAAAAACAATATCGAACGTGTTCTCGTGAACAAACTTGCGGTTATAAAAAGGCATCACAACAGCGGCTTGCAGCCCTGCCAGGTTCTGGTATTTGGGTAGCGCGCCAACCACATCGGCAAGCCCCCCAACTTTAGCAATGGGGTAGCACTCGGCACTTAGGTGAAATATTCTCATTCGGGATTATATAAGGGTTAAGGTACTAAACATTTCCCCAATTGAACAAACACATAATTTGAAAAATGTGTTTAAAAATGTGACATAATTTAATCAGGAATGGCCGTTAATTGCAATTTCGGCATAAATGCCAAATAGAGAGTGGTGTTTATTGTGAAATTGTTAATGGTTTGTTATGGGATGGTGCGGGGGGAAGTAGTGCGGAGAGCGGGGGAAGATGGTGCGGTTTATTATTGATCCCTCCTTGGGGAGGGGTGCGATGGCCTGTGTGGTGGGAGGGAGGGGTTTATACGTGATGCATATCGCATAAACCCCTCCCTGCACCCTCCCGTTGGGAGGGAATCGCCGCTTGTTCCATTTTAAAATGGAACAAACGGAACAAATGGAACATGTTGATATTGAGCGTGTTATTACTGACAAAATCTTGTCAGTAGTTCAACTAAAACTTTACCATTTGGATGCTTTAATGCTTATATACAGCACTTTATGAAATTGCCGTTTTTGTTCCACTTTTTGTAAAATGGAACAAGCCTGGCCGCTTGAAAATACCCGTCCGGCTTGCCCCGGCTTACCCGGCAAAAAAGCCAACAAAAGAGGGCTTCAGTTCGCCTTTTTTCGGCCTCAGTTCGTCCTTTTTGGGTTGCGAAATTAACCCTAAGCGAAATGGGCGTTTTTATATTAAAAAGCTGATTTATAAATAATTGTAAATTTCAGGCTCGTTCCATTTTGTTCAGGATGGAACAAGTGGGATAAGTAAAAGGCGGTTAGACACACGCGGCAGGCGTGTGCCAGCAGATTTGTTTGGAAAATATAAAAATTCTTTTATATTTGTTAAACGTAAATCTAATAATTATTAATTATTTAATTATTTATGAGAGCATCTGCAGTAGTACAACAACTCGCAAGCAAACTTTACGGCCCAATTGACAGCTTTACCTATAAAGGTTTTTACAATTTCCCATTTGGAAAAGCTCCAAGAGCCAACGGCGATCAATATAAAAAAATATGGGAAGAAGCTAAGGCAAAAAAACATGAAGATATTGATGCCTATGAAAAAGAGATTGGTTATGCAATTGATCAAAACTGGATGCACGAACTTGCTTTGGTTACCCAAATTGTAATAAAGAAATCGGATATATGTTACCAGCATGGTCGTTTACTTTATTCAACGCTCTCTAAATTTATTGCTGATAACGCTTTCAAAAGCATTAATATACTTGAGACCGGTACTGCCCGCGGATTTTCAAGCTTATGCCTTTCAAAAGCATTGAAAGATGGCAATCAGGCAGGAAAGATCATTACATTCGATGTTATACCGAATGATACAAAAATGTATTGGAATTGCATCGCCGACGAAAACGGACCACAAACACGGCAGCAGCTATTAAATAGCTACAAAGAATTGCTTGACGAATATATTATTTTTCATCAGGGCGATTCAAAGTTTGAACTTAAAAAAGTCAGTTTTCCACGAATCCATTTTGCTTTTTTAGATGGCGCACATACTTATAAATATGTGATGCACGAATTCGAAATTGTGAAAGACAAGCAATTAAAAGGTGACATAATATTTTTTGATGATTATACACCCAACATTTTCCCCGGTATTGTTAAGGCGGTGGATGAGATATGCGAAGAATATAAATATCATAAAAAAGTGATCACAGTTAGCAACCAAAGAGGTTACGTAATTGCACAAAAACAGTAAACGATAATTTAATATACATATCCCCCCGTGGCGTACGCATGCAGCGTGTGCTTTAACAAACTATGTCTGTGCCCCAAACGGAAAACAAGCATCCAGGTTCGTTTATTGCGTATCGAACTCCCGGGGGGTGAGATTGAAGTACTGATCACTACTTTGCTGGACAGTCGTAAATATCCTTCAAAGTTATTGATGAAACTCTATTTTATGAGATGGGGCATAGAAACGTTTATCGATGAGTTGAAGAACAAACTCAAAATGGAGTATTTCTCGGGTTATTCGGATCATACTATACTACAGGATATCAACTGTGCTGTTTTGAAGCATACCATACCTATACGCAATAGCAGAACTAATCCCAGAGACACGCAAAAATATCGCTATAAAGACAAACCCATTGTTACTAAAAATAATAGAGATAGCTTTTGAAATTACTTAACTTAATGACATTGGGCTAAGGCCTGCGGGCGTATGAGCGGATAGCGGGGCTATCGTGGCCTAAGCACCACCGGCTTGCTTTACTGATCGGCTATCAGATGCTTCACTACGTTCAGCATGACAAACGGGTTAAGCGCACCACACACACCGCTCTTCGCACTTTCTTATCCCGCTCCGCGCACCATCCACCCGCACCAAAAACTCACCAATTATTTACTAACTTTGATGAGCTTTTAACGCCATTTGCTAAATATGAGCGAGAACCAATTTAACCGCCCTATACGTGTTTTAGTTGCCAAAGTAGGCCTTGACGGGCACGACCGCGGCGCGCGCATTATTGCCACCACCCTGCGTGATGCGGGTATGGAGGTGATATACACCGGCCTGCGCCAAACACCCGAAATGGTAGTGAACACCGCCCTGCAGGAGGATGTGGACGCTATTGGCATCAGCATCCTGTCGGGCGCGCACATGACGGTTTTCCCCAAGGTGATGGCGCTGATCAAAGAGAAAAAGATGGACGATGTGCTGCTTACCGGCGGCGGCATTATCCCGGCCGATGATATGGCCGAACTGAAGAAGATAGGCGTAGGCGAGCTTTTCCCGCCGGGTACCAGCACGGCCGATATTGTTACCTATATTACCAACTGGGTACATACAAACCGCAATTTTTAACACCACCGTACGATGAGTTTCCAGAACATACTTATACAGGATAAAGACCGCATTCAATATATCATCATTAACCGCGAAAGCAAGCTGAACGCCCTTAACCAGGCCACCCTTGCCGAGCTGCACACGGCGCTTACGCAGGCCTTCCGCAATAACAACGTTGGGGGGATCATCATCACCGGCGCAGGTACCAAAGCCTTTGTGGCCGGGGCGGATATCAGCGAATTTGAAGGCAAGGATGTTGACAGCGGCAGGCGGATAGCCTACGATGGGCAGTCGAACGTGTTTGATGTGATAGCCGGCGGTAACAAGCCGGTAATAGCAGCGGTAAATGGTTTCGCCCTGGGCGGAGGTTTGGAGCTGGCCATGGCCTGCCATATCCGTGTAGCATCTGATAACGCCAAAATGGGCCTGCCCGAGGTGACGCTGGGTTTAATACCGGGCTACGGCGGCACGCAAAGGTTAACGCAACTGGTTGGCCGTGGCAAGGCGCTGGAGATGATCATGACGGCCGATATGGTTACCGCTGCCGAGGCGCTGCAACTGGGCTTGGTTAACCACGTAGTTTTCCAGGACGACCTGCTGCCAAAGGCCGAAGAAATACTGAACAAGATATTAACCCGCGCCCCGCTGGCCCTTGCCGCGGCCATCCGCGCGGTGAACGATGCCCAAACCGATGGCGTTAACGGCTTCGATACCGAGATTGAGGAGTTTGCCCGCTGCTTCGGCACCAAAGATTTTAAGGAAGGGGTTTCGGCCTTTCTGCAAAAAAGGAAACCGGAGTTTAAGGGGAAGTAAATCCCTTTCGTGTTTAACCACAAAGGGCACTAAGACTTTTTATTTTAGATACCACAAAGGGCGCAAAGATTTATTTTTCTTTGCGCCCTCCGTGCTTTTTTCACCTCTGATACTCTTTGGTAAAAATTCGCCAAATTCTATTTTCATCCAAATTTCATACTACAGGGCACTTTTTAACAGATAATTTACACTATCCTGACTATTTGCATAATCGGGTCAAATTTAAAACGCTATCAATCAATCGATTGAATAATCTTGACAATTGGATGAAAAATGATATATGTTTTCATGCTTTACTTTGCCCTGTGCAATACAAAAAGCACATTATCTAAATATTATTATATCATGAAAAGATCATTAAAAATCGCAGCTCTTGTTTTAGCATTCGCAGGTTTATCTGTAGCCGCTAAAGCACAAACAACAACTTCTACATCTACTACAACTAATGGCGGTATACGTTACAGCATCGGTGTTGATGCAGGCATCCCTTTGGGCGACTTTAAGGTAAATAACAAATGGAACCTTGGTGGTTCGGTACAGGCAGATATCCCTGTAGCATCACAATTGTTTGTTACTGTTAACGCTGGTTATAACAACGTATTCGGTAAAAAAGATCTTGTAGTAGCAGGTCAAACTTATGACGTAGCAAACCTTCAGTTGATCCCGGTAAAAGCAGGTTTAAAATACTTTGTTATACCAAACTTTTATGTACAGGGTGAAGCAGGTGCTGCATTCTTGTTGAACAAAAAAGATAGGGGTTACGATAAATCAACCGCGTTTGTTTATGCTCCGCAGATCGGTGTTCAGTTCCCGGTTAGCGCAAACGGTAACTTTATTGATGCCGGTATCCGTTACGAAGCTTCTACCAGATTTGAAACCGATCTTAACAGCAGCAAAGTAAGCTTTTTAGGTTTACGTGTTGCTTACGGTTTCTAAAACCCGGGCATCTGCCTGTCAAAACAAAAATTACAAAAAAGGAGGCTTATGGCCTCCTTTTTTGTTGATTAAAGCCATTTTTTACCGCCAGTTAATAATAATTCTGATAAATTAGCAAATATTTGTACCTTAACCAGCGTAATACATTTACCTGTAAGAGTAATTGCTGATATGAAAAAAATACTCATCATAGATGATGAAGTTAATGTTGGGCTGTTGTTATCAAAATTTTTGGTACGCAATGGTTTTGAAGTAAACACTGCCACCAATGGCAGTGCCGGGATGGAGGTTTTGAAGAAAAACGATTTTGACCTGGTGCTGTGTGATTTTAGGCTGGAGGATACCGATGGCCGCGAGATGCTCAAAAACATTAAGGCGCTTTATCCAAAAACAGGTGTTATTATTATAACCGGCTATTCGGATATTAAGATGGCCGTTGAGCTGATTAAGATGGGCGCTTATGATTATATCACTAAGCCCCTATACCCCGACGAGATCCTGAACACCATTAACAAGGCTATTGAAACCCAATACGCCCTGCAGGAAATGGCTGCCAATGATTATACCACGCTTGATAAACCGCCAAAAGAAGGTAAAAAGCAGGTGCTATCCGGCGAGTTTGTAGTGGGTACCAGCCGGGCATCAAAAGAGTTACTGAAACAGATAGAGCTGGTTGCACCAACCAACTACAGCGTTATTATACTGGGCGAAAGCGGCACGGGCAAGGAGTCGGTCGCTAAAAGCATCCACTCAAACAGCCCCCGCCATAACCAGCCCTTTGTGGCGATGGATTGCGGGTCGTTGACGAAAGAACTTGCCGCAAGCGAGTTTTTCGGGCACGAGAAAGGGTCGTTCACCGGGGCATTATACACTAAGATAGGCCACTTTGAAATGGCCAATGGCGGTACCTTGTTTTTGGATGAAGTGGGGAACCTGTCGTACGAGATACAGGCCGCCCTGCTGCGTACCGTGCAGGAGCGTAAGGTGAAGCGCATAGGCAGCACCAAAGAGATTGACCTGGATGTGCGCATCATCATTGCCACTAACGAGAACCTGCAGGATGGCATCACCAAAGGCCGTTTCCGTGAGGACCTTTATCACCGCTTTAACGAATTTAGCATTTACATGCCGCCCCTGCGCGAGCGTGGCAACGATATTATGATGCTGGCAGAGCATTTCCTTAAAATTGCCAACCACGAGCTTGACCGTAACGTAACCACCTTTGCACCCGAGGTAGTGGAGTGCTTTATGAACTACCGCTGGCAGGGCAACATCCGCGAGTTGAAGAACGTGGTACGCCGCGCTACTTTACTAAGCGAGGGTAACGAGATCTCGATGAAAACGCTTCCGCTGGAGATCTCTAACTTTAAGGTATCCTCGTCTTTCGAACCGACCAACGCATCTGTTACAAATGAGATTAAAGAGCCTAAGCACGACCTGAAGAACGCGGCCCTTGGCGCCGAGCACGAAACCATTTTAAAAGTGCTGCGCGAGGTTAATTTTAACAAAACCAAAGCTGCCGAGATCCTGAATATCGATCGTAAAACGCTTTACAATAAAATGAAGGCCATCAACCTGAAATAATTATGGCAGGCGATGATGCAAACAACCAGGTAAACGGCCAGGATTTTGATATGCTGAAGCACGATATCCGCAACCAGTTATCAAACATACAATTGGCTTTAGAAGGCCTTAAGTACGAGATTGACGACGATGGCAAGGACCTGAGTTTATACTTTGACAGCATGGCGCAGTCGGCCAAAAAGATAGACAAGCTGCTGGATGGTTTTGAATAAATTTTATACAAAAGCGCCAAAACTTATCGGCGCTTTTTTGTTATATATTAGTATCACAATTTAGCTCTCCAAGGGGTAACCAATGTCCATTTTTAACTATAAACAGCGCAATAATATTATACTGGTAAGCATAGTTGTGCTTGGCTGTTTTTTGTTGTACGCGTTAAGCGAGCTGTTCAGTTCCATATTGGGTGCTATTGTGTTGTTCACCATTTTCCGCCCGTTTTATTTGTACATGGTAGAGCGGCGCAGGTTTAACAAAGCGCTTTCGGCAGTTATTATAATTCTTATTTCGCTTATTGTTATTGTTATCCCGTTCTTGTCGCTTAGTATTATGGTGATAGGCAAAATATCAAGCATCAACCGCGAGGAGCTGAATATTGACAAATGGACGCAAAAGATCGATGCCTTTACGGCCGCCAACCTTAACCAGCCACATTTTGCCGAAAATACCCTGCAAAAATTAGGGGCCTACGCTGCAGATCTGTTTCCGTCTATATTGGGCAGCGCTGCCAATATTATACTTACCCTGCTGGTAATGTATTTTTTGCTGTACTTTATGTTTGTGCAGATGCGCGAATTTGAGATAGGCCTGCTTAAATATGCCCCCTTCCGCGAGCAGCACGCCCTGAAATTCGCGGTAGAACTGCGAAACTCCACCTATTCAAACGTATTGGGGCAGGGTATAATAGCTTTAGTGCAGGGCGCTTTGCTTGCCAACGGCTTTTGGATCTTCCACATTCCCGACCCTATCTTCTGGGGTGTTATAGGGGCATTTATATCGTTTTTGCCTGTTGTTGGGGCGCCAACCCTTTGCATACCCGCCAGTATACTGCTTTATGCTAATGGCGAAAAGGTGCAGGGCGTAATATTATTATTATACGGCATATTATTTATAGGCAATGTTGATAATGTGTTGCGTATGGTTATAAACCGCCGTATTGGCAATACCCACCCAATTATAACCGTTATAGGGGTGTTTATCGGTTTGCCGTTGTTTGGTATTCTTGGCCTGGTTTTTGGGCCTGTGTTGCTGTCATATTTTTTGCTATTATTGGAGATATACGAAACCAACCGCATGGCAGCCGACAGGTTGGAGCGCATTAGAACCGGCCCCGAAACGCAATAAACACGCAAGAAATAAATTTATTTAATAATTATAAAAACAAATATTCAACTTAAAAATTAATACAATATGAACGATAACACAAAAGTGGTTGTCGCGCTGCTGGCAGGATTAGCGGCAGGAGCGGCATTAGGCATCTTATTTGCACCCGAAAAAGGAACCGAAACACGCGACAAGCTATCAGAATCATTAAGCAACCTTGGCGACTCTATTAAAGAAACCGCCGCTGCCGAAATTGACAAACTGGTTGGCTTAAAAGACAAAGTAGTTGATAATATAAAAACCAAAGTAAGGGGCGCCGAAGAAGAATATCAGGACGACCTGGAACACGCATAATTTACCGTTACGGGTGCACTTAATTTACCCGCAACTAACTATAAACTATGGAACCCGAAAAAAAAGAAGAACCAATACGCCCAATAATCGACCAGCTAAAAGAGTATGCTGAAACACGCCTTAAACTTTTAAAATACGAAGTTATTGAGCGCAGCACATCTATCATAGCCGATGTTATAACCGATTTGGCAATGATAGTGGTGCTGGTGATAACCTTTTTATTCGCAAGTTTCACATTGGCATTGTTCCTGGGTGAGGTTTTGCACTCAAACTGGCAGGGCTTTGCGTGTGTTACTGTATTATATGCACTTATTGCCATGATAATAGCATTTGCCAAACGTAGTTTTGAAAGGCCTATCATTAACGCAATGATCAGAAAGTTTTTTAAATAACACATGGAAACACCTATCAGAAACATATTTGAGCTGCAAGGCGAAATTGGCCGGTTAAAGAATTTAGAGACCGAGCAGGCCATCGCTTTAAAAACACGCTTTAGCGGGCCTTCGGCTATTTTTTCAACCTTGCTTTCGATATTTCCAAAGTCGCCCACGGTTGATGGTATAAAAGGATCGGGCTTTTTTAATCAGGACCTTTTAGGCCTGGTATCAAGGTTTGCATTGCCATTGGCATTAAACAAAACACTGTTCAAGCATTCTAACTTCCTGGTAAAAACACTGGTAGGGATCCTGTCGCAAAAGGCATCGCATTACATCAGCGAAGACAATGTTAGTGGTGTTTGGGGCAAGGCGAAAGGCATATTTAATAACCTGTTTAAAAAGAAAGAAAAACAAGATAAAGAAACCGGCATCGTGCTTGAAAAAGACGATGTGCCGGAATATCAGCCATATTAAAGAGCTTAGAGCCCTGTTGCGAAACACGGTTTTAAAGGAGAAGGGATAGACTTATTGGGTTTATCCCTTTTTTAGTTTTAGGAGGGATTGTTTAACCACAGATGGCACGGAGGTTTTCACAGAGAAACACGGAGTATATAAAAGTTTTATTACTTCCTATACATTAAGCTCTGTGTACTTTGTGTTTTTTCCTTTGTGCCATCTGTGGTTAAAATTCCATACTTAATAATAGCCCTCAAATACTTATTTTTGCATTTTTATGGGAAAAGATAAGATAAGGCGCTTTGCCGAGATAGAAACATTTAGTAACGTTTTACAGTTAGATGCCGGTAAACCCTTTAAAGGCAACTGGGCTACCGGTTTTTTTAAAAACAATAACCCAGTTGTGCTGGAACTGGCCTGCGGTAAAGGCGAGTACACCGTTAACCTTGCGCAAATGTTCCCCGGTAAAAACTTCATCGGGATAGATTATAAGGGCAACCGCATTTGGCGCGGGGCCAAAACCGCGTTAGAAGAAAGTGTAAACAATGTGGCCTTTTTGCGCATGCAGATAGAGAACCTGGTTGATTACTTTGCCCCCGGCGAGGTTGACGAGATCTGGATAACCTTTCCCGACCCGCAACCGCAGCTAAGCCGCGAAAAGAAACGCCTTACCTCGCCACGTTTTTTAGATATGTACCGCATCGTATTAAAACCCGGCGGATACATGAACCTGAAAACCGATAACGACGGCCTACACGCCTACACTGCCGAAAAGATAGCCGAACTTGGGTTGCAGCTTTTTGTAAAAACCGAAGACCTTTACCATTCGGAACATGCCAACGAGGTGTTATCCATCAAAACCTATTACGAGAAAAAATATCTGCAGCATAATAAAAACATTAACTACCTTAAGTTCTCATTTTAACCCCCGCAATGCTCGACTATAACTTTTTCGATAACGTTTATGATGTGGTGAGGCAGGTCCCCAGGGGCAGGGTAACATCATATGGCGCTATTGCGGCTTACCTGGGCTCAAAGCAATCATCCCGCATTGTAGGTTATGCTATGATGGCCTGTGGTACCGCTAACCCGCCGGTGCCGGCACACCGTGTACTAAACAAACAGGGCTTATTAACAGGCAAAATCCACTTTGGCGGTGATACCATGGAGCAGATGCTGCAAAGCGAAGGTATTGAAGTGGTAGATAACCAGGTACAAAATTTTAAAGAGATATTTTGGGACCCGGCTATAGAATTGGCGCTCTAACGCCGTCCCGGTTTTTACTGTAATCGGTAAAAACCACCACAATAAGCCAAAATATCCCCAAATCTGCAAAGTACGGCTTGGTGCGTTCATCATACTGGAACAGCGTGAACGCGGCAACTATCATCGCTAAACTTATTACTAACTCTATCAACCGGTGAAGCTTTAAAGGCACCATCCTGAACATGCCAGAGCTATAATCGGTAATAACAGTAAGTATTAATTGCGCTGTGGCCAATAGGTAAACATACGTAGCTACAGCTGTTTGCATAGCAAAAAATGTGGGCGATGCATAAAGGAATATGATCAGGATATAATCGATAATGCCGTGCAGCTTTGGCGAAATAAGTTTCATGCAGTTTAAATTTCTACTACATATGCAGAAACCAGGCCAATAATTTTATAACGCTCACATAATTTGCAGCAACTCCATCCGGTTACCAAACGGGTCTATAAAGGCAAAACGGCGGCGGCCGGGGATGGCGGGTTCTTCCACTATCTCTACGCCATTAGCTTCCAGGTGTTTGCGGGCGGCATCAATATCTGTAACTTCCATAGCTGTATGGCGTATGCTGCGGGGTAACGCGGGTTCAACACCAATATGCAGTTGCACATCGCCAATGTTTAACCAGTAACCTGCGGATGAAAAGAGGTGATCGGGCCGGTCAATCAGTTCCAGCCCAAGTACTTTTGTATAAAAGTCTTTTGCTTCCTCCAGTCTTTCGGGCGGTACGCAAACATGAAAATGGTCTGCACGCTTAAAGGTGATCATTCGTGTTCGGCAAAAGTTAAAACGTAGTTGTTATTATCCAGTATAGAAAACTCGGTAGCGCCGTAAAAAGTTTTCTCCAGGCCTTTAAGCACGGTAACCGTATCTTTTATCTCTTCAAAAAAGCTTTGAATATTGGCCAGGTTGATATAAAGCAGCAGCGAACCGCCATTGGTACGGCCTATCTCAGGCAGGTCATCTGCCAGGCTCTCAAACGTTTGGAACATTACGGTAACCTTCCCGTTGGTCATCATTGCCCAAACCAGGTCGTCACCGGTTTCGGGTACGCTCATGGTTATTTCAAAGCCCAGTACCCTGTAAAAAGATACGGTAGCTTTCATGTCGTTTACAAAAATATTGGGGGATAAGCTTTCCATATGGGTTTTTAATTGCGCGGTAAATTTATGATAAATCGGGCTGCATGAAAATAAACATTTATACCTTTAATTACTAATTCACAAACACAGTAAATTACAAATTACATACCCCCATGGGACAATTAATAAACGACTTTGAAGCCTATCGTACCAAAATGAACGACAGGATAATGGAAACTGCCAACACCAATATTAAACGCTTCTTCGCGCTGGATACCACCACCTACGCGGATGGTGCGCTTGATGTAAAAACAAAGGAAATGCTGGGCCTGGTAGCCTCGATGGTTTTGCGCTGCGACGACTGCATCAAATACCACCTGGGCAAATGCCACGAAGCTGGTGTAAAACACCACGAAATGAACGAGGTATTTATGATTGCCAACCTGGTAGGCGGTTCCATCGTTATCCCGCATTATCGCCGCGCTGTTGAGTATTGGGATGAGTTGAACTCAGTTGGCAGTTAGTAGTTTGCAGTTCGCAAATGCCAACTTCCCGCACGTCATTGCCACGCTCCGCTATCGCTCCTCGCAATGACGGACTATTTTAATAAAAAGTACAATATGCAAACTGCAAACTCAAAACTGCCAGCTGAACCTAAAAGATGCCGCTGGTGCGGAACCGACCCGCTTTACATGGAATACCACGATAAGGAATGGGGCAAAACAACGCACGATGATAAGGTACTGTTCGAGTTTTTGACGCTGGAAGCGGCACAGGCAGGGCTAAGCTGGATAACTATTTTGCGCAGGCGCGATAATTACCGCGAGGCTTTTGCCGGTTTTGATGTACAGAAGGTTGCCCGGTTTGATGATACAGATAAAGAGCGTTTGCTGAACGATGCAGGCATTATCCGTAATCGTTTAAAAATAAACTCGGCCATTAGCAATGCGAAGCTGTTTATTGAGGTGCAAAAAGAGTTCGGTTCGTTTAATAATTACCTGTACAGCTTTATGCCCGGTGGCAAACCCATTACCACCTACACCGGCCCGCACGTAAGCACGCCAGAATCTGATGCGATAAGCAAGGACATGAAAAAGCGCGGTTTTAAGTTTTTTGGTACTACAATTTGCTACGCCCACATGCAGGCCACAGGTATGGTGAATGATCATGTGCCGGAGTGTAGTTTTAGATGAAATAATATCGAATCCTGAACGCTGAATTTAGAACGCCGAAGTATTTCATCATTCAATATTCGAAATTCTGTGTTCGATATTAACATAGTGAAATTGTATTTTTGAAAAATCGGTGTAATCCCAAAACATCGGTGCAATCAACATGTAATTATGAAGAAGCTTTTTCTATTGGATGGTATGGCCCTGATATACCGGGCGCATTTTGCTTTGAGTAAAAACCCGCGTTTTACCTCGTCGGGACTGAATACTTCGGCGGTTATGGGTTTTACCAATACCCTGCTGGAGGTTTTACGTAAAGAGAAACCCACCCATATGGCCGTGGTTTTTGATACCGATGCCCCAACAGAGCGCCACACCGAATATGAAAAGTACAAGGCACACCGCGAGGCTATGCCCGAAGATCTGAGCAAAGCCCTTCCCTATATATTTAAGGTAGTTTTAGGCTTTAACATCCCGCTCATCACATCAGATGGTTACGAGGCCGATGATATTATAGGCACCCTTGCCAAAAAAGCCGAGCAGAAAGGTTACCAGGTTTACTGTATGACGCCCGATAAGGATTTTGCGCAGCTGGTATCAGAGAATATCCGCATTTACAAACCTGCCCGCATGGGTAACGAAATGGAAATACTGGGCGTTAAAGAGGTGCTGGAGAAATGGGAGATAGAACGCCCCGAACAGGTAATAGATATCCTTGGCCTTTGGGGTGATGCGGTAGACGGCATCCCTGGCATCCCGGGTGTTGGCGAAAAAACTGCCAAACTTTTAATTAAACAATACGGTTCGGTTGAAGAAATTATAGCCCATAGCCACGAGCTGAAAGGCAAGCTGCGCGAGAACGTGGAGAACTTTGCCGAGCAGGGCATCATGTCGAAACGGTTAGCTACCATTAACCTGAATTCGCCGGTTGAACTGGACGAAGCCGGACTGGAAATGTGCGCGCCAAGCAAAGATTTGCTGGAGCCGCTGTTTGCCGAGCTGGAGTTCCGTACCCTTGGCCGCCGTGTGTTTGGCGATGATTTCAGCATCACCGAAACCCGTGCTGTATCGGTACAAACAGACCTGTTTGGTGATCCGGTTGCAAGTGCCCGTACAACCCTTTCAGTTGATGTGCAGGATATTTACGAAGCGCCAACGCCGGTGGAGATCAAGAACATTAACACTATTGAGCACGATTATATACTGGCCGATACTTTCGAGAAACGCGCCGCGCTCATCAACATATTAAAACAGCAAAAGCATTTTTGCTTTGATACCGAAACCACTGGCACCGATGCCAACCAATGCGAGTTGGTGGGTTTATCCTTCGCGGTGAAGCATAACCAGGCGTGGTACGTACCTGTGCCGGTTGAGGAAGCAGAGATCATTAAAATAGTTGCCGAATTTAAACCGGTGTTTGAGGATGCCAACATTGGCAAAACTGGCCAGAACCTGAAGTTTGATATCCTGATGCTGAAATGGTACGGGGTAGAAATGAAGGGCGACCTTTTTGATACCATGATGGCGCATTACGTAATAGACCCGGATACCCGCCACGGTATGGATATCCTGTCAGAAAACTACCTGCAGTATAAACCCGTTTCTATTACCGAGCTGATTGGCCCCAAAGGTAAAAACCAGGGTAACATGCGCGATGTGGAGATAGAAAAAATAAAAGAATACGCTGCCGAAGATGCCGATATCACCCTGCAGCTGCGTACCGTTTTTGAACCAAAAATTAAAGAAGTAGAGGCGGAAGACCTGTTACATAAAATTGAGAACCCGCTGATTTATGTACTGGCCGATATTGAGCACGAAGGTGTAAAGATAGACCACGAAACATTAAAAGAGTTCTCCAAACTATTAGAAACGGATATTGCCGCGCTGGAGAAAACCGTGTTTGAGAAAGCAGGCGTAAGGTTCAACGTAGCATCGCCAAAGCAACTGGGCGAGGTGCTGTTTGAGAAACTGATGCTCGACCCCAAAGCTAAAAAAACCAAAACCGGCCAGTACCAAACCGGCGAGGACGTGCTTTTAGCCCTTGCCGCCAAAAGCGATATCGTGCGGGATATACTGGATTTCCGCCAGCTGCAAAAGCTAAAATCTACCTATGTAGATGCCTTGCCAACCATGGTGAACCCCAAAACAGGCCGTGTGCATACCAGCTATAACCAGGCGGTTGCGGCTACGGGCAGGCTTAGCTCCAATAACCCCAACCTGCAAAATATCCCTATCCGTACCGAGCGTGGCCGCGAAGTGAGGAAAGCTTTCATCCCGCGCGATGAGAACCACAGCATCGTATCTGCCGATTATTCGCAGATAGAGCTGCGCATTATTGCCGAGATCAGTAAAGACCCAAACATGCGCCAGGCCTTTATTGATAATATCGATATCCACACCGCTACGGCCGCTAAAGTTTACGGTATAAGTATTGAGGACGTGGATAGTACCCAGCGCCGCAACGCCAAAGCGGTAAACTTTGGGATTATTTACGGGCAGTCGGCATTTGGCTTGTCACAGAATTTAGGCATCCCGCGTAAAGAGGCTGCCGAGATCATCGAAAACTATTTTGCCCAATACCCCGGCATTAAACAATACATGGCCGATACCATGAACTTTGCCCGCGAGAACGGTTACGTAACCACACTGATGGGCCGCCGCCGTTACCTGCGAGATATCAACAGCGCCAACCAAACCGTACGCGGCTTTGCCGAGCGAAATGCCATTAACGCACCCATACAAGGTTCGGCTGCGGATATGATCAAGATAGCCATGATCAACATTCACCACGAATTTAAAGCCCTTAAGCTGGATGCCCGCATGACCATGCAGGTGCATGATGAGTTGGTTTTTGATGTACCCAACCACGAGATAGAAATTGTGAAGCCCATCATCCTCGATAAAATGAAAACCGCCATTAAAACCGAAGTGCCAATTATGGTAGAGATAGGCACCGGCTTAAACTGGCTGGAAGCACATTAATCTATTTAACTCTTTGTCATCCTGAGCTTGTCGAAGGATATCGGCGGGTAGTTCGACAGGCTCACCATGACATGGCGTCGATTAGATGCTTCACTGCGTTCAGTATGACAGATTGGGTTAAGGCAACCACTCACCCAATCAACCACTCACTAACCACTAATCCACCAGCTTACCCGTAATATCAACCGTGCGGGCAAAGGGGTTAAAAAAGCGGTTGGCCAGTACGGCAAATTCGCGGCGGGTGGCCGGGCGTTTAAGGTTAAACGGGGTGTTGAAGTGGTAATAGCTTTTCCAGGTTTTCCGGATGGCTTCCTGCAACTCGGCCGGGTCGCGCAGGGTCATTTCGCTAATGTAGCTGAGCAGGTTGCCCAAGGTAAACACCTCGCCCGGTTTTTCTTTATTGAACCATATAAAGGCACGCGAATATAGTTCGGTAAGCAGGAGTTGCACTTCGCCGGTGCGGGTGGCGCTATCGGGCATAAACAGTACCTGCGCGCTTTGTCCATAAGGCTTTTGAATGCCCTGTATCATCCCCGTTGCGGCTACCTGTTGTATCGCGCGGAAGTCGCGGTCGGTTTGGGGGATATCGGCAAAGGGCATCAGGCTGCCTTTGTGGTCCAGTATCTCGCCCTGTATGGTACGCACATCCAGTTGTTTAGTGCTTCGTTTAAAAAATATGCAGAAGGCGGCAGTGGCCCCGGCGCCCTGCCCAATGGTCATTTGTACGGCGGGATTGGTAACGGCGCCATTCACCAAATGCGTAACCGAAAGGGCTTTTTCTAACACCAGCAGGTTTTCCTGGTCTTTTGCTACTATGGCACCCAGCGGCACGCTAAATGCCGGGAATGGTGGGTAAGCAATATGCGGCACGCCAGCTACGCTGTAATGTTGCCCGGGCAAAGCATCGGCCACACCAATACTGGTGCGGTACAATTTGCTCTGGCGATTGTAAGGCGTATAAATATCATCCAATACCATGCGTACAATTCCCGCGGCGCGGCGGTTCTCGCGGATATAGGGTAGGTACGGCAGGTGATCGGTGGTTTTAAAATCGTCAGCAAAGCCAAGGTTTTTGTAACCCAGTGCGGTTTGCAGGTAATAAATGAGTCCCAGCGTGCGCAGCCTTGCTTTGCGGAAAGTGGCCTCGCGGTTCTCGGGTTTCAGGTCATCGGCAGTAACTGAGTATTGGTTACCGCAATTTTCCCAGTTAATGAGGTACCTATCATTAGGTAAAACAGCCTGGGCAAGCAGCTTTTTTATGTCGGCAGTTTTTAAGCAGGCGTATTGCGCGGCGTTGTAACCCTCGGGTTGTGGTATGGAGCGGTCGGCAGCCTTGCCAAAATCTTTCAGGATGGCCAGGTAGCTGATGTCCTGGATCTGGTTGGTGGCGTTATCGGGCGCAAGGGCTTCTTTGGTATCCTGCCTGCTATCAAACCCCGAGGTTAGCAGCGCACCGGCACCGGCGGCTACATCGCCCAGTTCGGTAGCGTCAACCACTATTTTGGCTTTGATGATGAGGGGCTTGCCGTTATCCATTACGATTACCACCCAGTCCGTACCATCTTTTTTAATGGCTGAAAATGGCGTATTAAGCTTTACCGTGAGGTTTTTAACAGTATCGGTTGTTTTTTTGAGGATGGATGCACCGGTGGCCGGCTCAAATACCAAAGCAGCGTTGCGGGTGGTATCGTATCCTAAACGGGGCTTGTAAAACTCGCGGATATGGCTCCTGAACTCGGCATAGATGCCTGATGCCTGGTTGCGGTTTTCGGTAATAATGCACATGCCACCGCTTGTGGCGCTACCGCCCAGCCAGGGTCCTTGTTCAACCAATAGGGTTTTTATTTTACTGCGGGCGCTTTGTATAGCCGCGGCCACCCCTCCTGCGCCCCCGCCCACCACCAAAACATCGGTGCGGATGGTTTCGGCAAAGCCTGCGGTACATTTAAGCAAAAGGCATATCAGCAGTAAATTTTTATACATCGGTAAACCAAAATAACTGTAAAACGCTAATTTAGCCCAATTCCTTACGGAACAATAAAATTTAACATTTTTAACCCCATGACAGACGAACAAATGCGCTACCCGATAGGGAAATTCGTACAGCCGGTATCATACACTGATGATGATATGCGCCGCTGGATCCACGAAATTGCTACCCTGCCGGGCCGTATCCGCGAGGCCATTATAGGTTTAACATATGAACAGCTGGACACCCAATACCGCACCGGCGGCTGGACCCTGCGCCAGGTGGTGCACCACGTTGCCGATAGCCACATGAACTCGCTTTGCCGCTTTAAGCTGGCCATTACCGAAGATAACCCAACCATAAAACCTTACGATGAAGCCGGCTGGGCCATACAGCCCGATTACCGCCTGCCCGTTGAGCCATCCCTGAAAATGCTTGATGGTATTCACCAGCATATGGTAGCCCTTTTTGAAAGCTTTAGCGAAGACCAGTGGAACCGTACTTTCGTTCACCCGGAGTCGGGCAGTGTTACGCCTTTGAAAAAGAACCTGGCCTTATACGCCTGGCACGGTAATCACCATTTGGCACATTTAACAGAAACGGTAAAGAAGTTTAAGAAATAGTCCAGTCCATAGTCCATGGTAAGGCACCATGGACTATCCGTCCGCATTGTCCGCACAAAAAAACGGACGGACGCAAACATAATTAAAACCAACACCCTACCTTTGCCCGTATGGAAACCATTAGTTGGAATGATTTTGAAAAAGTTGAACTGCGTGCCGGTACAATACTGGAGGTTGCAGATTTCCCTGAGGCACGTAAACCCGCGTATAAGTTAAAGGTTGATTTTGGGCCGCTGGGCATTAAGCAAAGCAGCGCGCAGATCACTAAGTATTATACAAAAGAAGAATTGCCGGGTAAGCAGATACTGGGTGTGGTTAACTTCCCTAAAAAGCAGATAGCTACCTTTATGTCGGAGTTTTTAGTGACCGGCCTTGCCGACGAGAACGGCGATATTGTGCTTACGTCGATTGATAAACCAGTGCCTAACGGCAGTAAACTGATATGATATTTGCAAACTGGATAGCAGGCCCGCACTTCATCGGTGTAATATTCATCCTGGCGGGGCTGATACAAAAGCGTTTCCCGCCTAAAGAAATTAATAGCCTTTATGGTTACCGTACAACGCTATCCATGAAAAATCAGCAAAATTGGGACGAGGGCAACCGCTACTCTACCACGCTTATCATCAAATGCGGATGGGTATTGGTGATAACGGGTATAATTATTACCGGCTTATTAATGCTTGTACCGGTGAGCCCCGAAGCACGTACGCTTACTAAAGTTATTTTAATGCTCCTGGGTGCTTTTGGTACCGTTATCATACTTTTTAGGGCTACTGAAAAACATTTAAGAAACACATTTGACCAAACCACCTGATGCGATATATAAATTTTGGCGATGAGCAGCCCGCCATCTCTCCCGATGAGTTTTTTATGAACGAGGCCCTGAAAGAAGCCCGCCAGGCCCTGAAGGAGGATGAGATCCCCATTGGTGCTGTAGTGGTTTGCAAAGGGCAGATCATCGGCCGTGGCCATAACCTTACCGAGCGGTTAAATGATGTATCGGCACATGCCGAAATGCAGGCGCTTACCGCGGCAGCCAATTCTATGGGGGGCAAATACCTGCCCGAGTGTACGCTGTATGTTACTATGGAGCCTTGTGTAATGTGCGCGGGTGCCAGCTACTGGTTCCAGATAGGGCGCATAGTTTTTGGGGCTTATGATACTCAGCGCGGTTTCGGCAGGCTTAACCAAACTATTACTCACCCCAAAACGCTGGTGACCGGCGGCATCCACGAGAATGAGTGTTCGCAGCTGGTGAAAGATTTTTTTAAGGGGAAGCGGAAGTAGGAGGTCAATAGTCCATGGACGGTAGCAACACTATGGACTCCTTAACAAAAACTTGACATTCATATAGAACAATTACCTGCTTCAACCCTTATATTTGCTACATCACACGAAACAGTTTAACCTTAAATTTTAAATATTATGGCATTTACACTACCGGCGTTATCTTACGCTACCGATGCTCTGGAACCACACATTGATAAAGCTACTATGGAAATTCACCATGGTAAGCACCACCAGGCTTATGTTACTAACCTTAACAAAGCTTTAGAAGGTAAACCAGAGGCTGATGGTAAAATTGAAGACATCATCAAAAATATCTCAAAGTTTGCGCCTGCTGTACGCAACAACGGTGGTGGCCACTATAACCACTCTTTATTCTGGACTTTGCTTTCACCAAGCGGTGGTGGCGAGCCTACTGGCGCACTGGCCGATGCTATCAAAAGCACATTCGGTTCGGTTGCCGATTTTAAAACCAAAGTAAACGAAGCCGGTGCAACCCGTTTCGGATCGGGCTGGGCCTGGCTTATTGTTACTGCCGATAAAAAACTGGCTGTAACATCAACTCCTAACCAGGATAACCCTTTAATGGATATTGCTGAAGTAAAAGGTACCCCAATTTTAGGTATTGATGTGTGGGAACACGCGTACTACTTAAAATACCAGAACCTGCGCCCGGCATACTTAACAGCTATATGGAATGTAATTAACTGGAACCACGTTTCAGAATTATACACAAAAGCTATCGCTTAATTTAAGCGGGCATTATATATTTAAAAAGCGGCAGATATTATCTGCCGCTTTTTTTATTTTTACAATAACCAATTACCACCACGTCATTGCGAGGAGCATAGCGACGTGGCAATCTTCGATAGAAAGTAGGCTACATACATGTCGAAGATTGCCACGCTATCGCTCGCAATGACATGATGGTAATAATTATCATCAGCATATGAAAGCCATCGTATTAGAATCCGCAGAGAACCCTTTGGTTGTAAAAGATGTTGCCAAACCTACACCCGGCGCGGGTGAAGTACTGGTGCAAATAAAAGCCGCAGCCCTAAACCGCCGCGACTGGTGGATAACCCAGGGTAAGTATGCCGGCATTAAATACCCAACCATATTAGGTGCCGATGGTGCAGGCATAGTTGCCGAAGCCGGTGATGACGCAGGCGATTGGTTAGGTAAAGAGGTGATCATCAACCCATCGCATAGCTGGGGCGAGCACCCGGAGTTTCAATCAAAACAGTTTAAAATTTTAGGCCTGCCGGATGATGGCACCATGGCCGAATATGTACTGGTAAAAGCGGAATACCTTTACCCAAAACCGCCGCATTTGAACTGGGAGCAGGCAGCGGCTTTGCCTTTGGCCGGGCTAACCGCATACCGGGCACTGTTCACCAAAGCGCATATCAAAAAAGGCGATAAGGTTTTAGTAGTTGGTGTTGGCGCGGGTACGGGGTCATTTACTTTGCAATTTGCGGTAGCCGCCGGGGCGCAGGTTTTTGTAACATCGGGCACGGGCGAAAAGATTGACCGGGCTAAGCAACTTGGCGCATGCGCAGGTGTAAACTACAAAGCGCAGGATTGGGCGCAGGAGCTAAAGCATTTTAGCGGCGGTGGTTTTGATATTGTGGTAGATAGCGCCCTCGGCCCCGATTTTAATAAGATACCGGATATTTGCAACCCGGGCGGCCGCATTGTGTTTTTTGGCGGCACGGCAGGTAATATCCCCGAACTGAATGCACGGCCGATATTTTGGAAACAACTGCAAATATTAGGTACCACTATGGGCACGCAGGAAGATTTTAAAGCCATGCTTGCCTTTGTTAATCAGCATAAAATTGTACCGGTAGTTGATGAAGTATTCCCGCTGGCAGATGCTAAAAAGGCTTTTGATAAAATGGGCGCGGCGAAGCAGTTTGGGAAGATTGTGATAACAATTTAAAGCAAGCCGGCAATTAACTCAACCCTACTGCGCTACGCTGGTTGACCCTCTCTGCTTCGCAAAGAGGGTAAGGAGAAAAGCAAAACCCTCTTTCCGCGCGGCGAAGAGAGGGTGGCAGGGCGAAGCGATGACCGGGTGAGCAAACTAACCTATAGTCATATAGCCCTCACGTTTTTAGCTAATAAGGGTATTAGTTGGGCTTTCAAAAAATAATCCACTAATTTTGTAGGCTTAAGTATAGTATGATCAAAAAACCTATTGAGCTGTTGCTCCGGGAATCAGAAGAAGAAGGAGAGCACTCCTTAAAACGCTCGCTTGGCCCGGTTAACCTTATCCTTATTGGTATAGGCATTATTATAGGTGCGGGTTTATTCTCATTAACCGGCATAGCCGCAGGCCAGCATTCGGGCCCGGCAGTAACCATATCGTTTTTAATAGCCGCTTTAGGCTGTACATTCGCCGCGCTGTGTTACGCCGAGTTTTCGGCCATGATACCGGTAGCGGGCAGTGCTTACACGTATTCGTACGCTACCATGGGCGAGCTTTTTGCCTGGATAATAGGCTGGGACCTGATGCTGGAATATGCAGTTGGCGCTGCCACGGTGGCAATCAGTTGGTCGCAATACCT
Organism: Bacteroidota bacterium; assembly: GCA_040390445.1. GTDB lineage: Bacteria > Bacteroidota > Bacteroidia > Sphingobacteriales > Sphingobacteriaceae > Mucilaginibacter. The sequence continues at coordinate 37,509 of JAZJYI010000011.1, read as the reverse complement.
TACCAAGTTTCTTTCCTGGTTTGATCTGTACCTGCCGCCGCAGCTTATCCTGTCACCGTTTGAAACCTCGAAAGCGGCCAATGGCGATGTAGTGCGCGGTATTATTAACCTGCCTGCGGCTTTAATAGTTGTGCTGGTTACTAGTATCATTATAAGGGGTACAAAAGGCTCAGCGCTTATCAATGCCATCATCGTTAGCCTAAAAGTTGGCGTGGTGCTGGTGTTCATCGCGGTGGGCTGGTCGTTCATTAACCCGGCAAACTATCATCCCTACATCCCGCAAAATACGGGCGTTTGGGGCGATTATGGGTGGTCGGGCATATTACGCGGCGCCGGGCTGGTGTTCTTTGTATTTATAGGCTTTGATGCCGTATCAACCGCCGCGCAGGAGGCTAAGAACCCGCAGCGCAACATGCCTATCGGCATTATCGGTTCGCTGGTGATATGTACCATATTGTTTGTGATCTTCGCGCATGTGATGACGGGGATGGCTAATTATAAAGAGTTCATCGGCTCGGGCGCGCCGGTTGCCATCGCTATTGAAAAAACGCATTACCAGTGGTTAAGCAAAGCCATTGTACTGGCTATATTAATAGGGTACACTTCGGTTATATTGGTGGATCTGCTGGGGCAATCGAGGGTGTTTTTTTCTATGTCGAAGGATGGGTTGCTGCCAAAGGTGTTTTCTGAAGTTCACAGCAAATTCCGTACGCCATGGAAATCGAATATCCTGCTTTGCGCGTTTATCTCTGTTTTTGCGGCATTTGTGCCGATAAAGGTTGTCGGCGAGATGACCAGTATTGGCACTTTACTCGCCTTTGTAATGGTATGCGCGGGTGTGCTTATTTTACGTAAACAACAACCCGATGTACACCGGCCTTTTAAAACGCCATTTGTGCCCTTGGTGCCGATATTAGGAATTTTAACCTGCTTTGCCATGATGACATTTTTACCCGGCGATACCTGGTTAAGGCTGATCATATGGTTAGCCATTGGTTTAGCCATCTATTTTACCTACGGTAAAAAGAACAGTGTATTAAGAAAAAGAATGGCGAAAGAGTAGATTTGCGTATGCTTCAATTACGGGTTGATGGAATAAAATGGGAAACGCCGGATACGGCTACTTTTTACCTGGTTAGGGCGGTTGGCAGTATGGTGCCCTATAAAGCGGGGCAATTTATTACGCTGGTATTTAACCATCATAACCAGGAGGTAAGGCGTTCTTACTCGTTAAGTTCATCGCCTGATGACGAGCGAATGGCTATTACGGTAAAACGCATCAGCAACGGCGAAATCTCCCGATTCCTGCTTACTAAAGTTAATGTGGGCGATATATTAAATGCTGTTGAACCGGCAGGAGTGTTTGCGGTGAAGGAGTATGCATCACCAAAAGATATCCTGTTTTTTGCAGCCGGAAGTGGCATTACGCCGGTTTTTTCGCAACTCAAATACATCCTTAACCGCCCGGGCGAAAGCAAACTGCATTTGATATACAGCAGCCAAAGTCCCGAAACAATATTGTTTAATAACGAACTGAATGAGTTATTGGCAAGCTATCCCGATAGGTTTAACATTACCCATTTGCTAAGCAGTGATGCTAACCGGTTAACCAATATCAGGGTAGAGCAACTGGTGAACGAGCAGCTATTGTTTCCCAAAGCCAAAGCCGAGTTTTACCTGTGCGGCCCTTTTGTGTATATGCGCATGATCAGGCTTACGTTGCTTTACATGGGTATTGAAGCGCAACAGATCCACAAAGAGAACTTTGTATTGGAAACCGTACCCGTGACCGGCAGCCAGACCAATTATCCGCCTCAAAATATCCGCATCAATTTTAATAACGCGCTGCATGATATCGCCGCGGGCGAGAACCAATCCATTCTGCAGGCAGCCTTGCAAAATAACATCCAGCTACCCTACAGCTGCCGCAGTGGCATCTGCTCGGCCTGCGTGGCTTTCTGCAAAACCGGCAAGGTAGAAATGGCCAAAAACGAAGTGCTGACCGACGAAGATATTGCCAAAGGCTGGATATTGACCTGCACCGGCCATGCGTTGACGGATGATGTAGAGATTGAGTATAAGTAGGCAGCTTGGGGTTGGCGGTTAAATTTCTTCTGTTTTTCGCCGGAAAAGCAAACCGTAATTGCGAGGAGCGTAGCGACGTGGCAATCTTCGCCACGCTTGTCGCCTACTTTCTATCGAAGATTGCCACGCTACGCTCGCAATGACGCACGGAGAAGAATGGCCGCATTGTTGGTGACAAGCTGGAATAATTAAAAGGCCACAAAGAATAACTCTCTGTGGCCTTTGTGGTTTTATCTTTGTGCTCTCTGTGGTTAGAAATCAGGAAGCCTGCACTGTACGCCTGTGCGTTTTATGATGTACCGCATCACGTACCTTCTTGCCTTGCGATTTTGATTTTTTGCGTTTGCCCAGCCAGATGATAAACCCGGTTATGGGTAAACTTGCGCAGATCAAACTGGCTAAAAACGCAATGATCTTGGTGGTTAAGCCAAATATTTGCCCCACATGAATGTCGTAGTTCATTTCATTTAGCTTTAAGCCCGGGCTCTTTTTATCATATATATATGCCTTTAGCAGCTTGCCGTTGTATTTGTCAAATTCGAAACCATTGGCGTGCGAATAATTCATCGACTTGGCATACGCTCCTACACCAATAGCGCCCGACAAGGCAGGGTCATTATGGATCAAAAACATTTCGGCTTTGGGGGCTTGCTGCCTGGCGTATGTAAATGCGATATCAACCACCGGTTTATCGGCAATCCCGGCTTTCTTAAGCGAATCAGATTTCGGTTCGGTTACTTCATCCTCGTATTTAATGTTCCTGCCAATATTTGCGGTATTGTAGATGGCTTTGCTTACCGGTTCAAATGCTATGGCAAGGCCGGTTATAGACAATATCAGGGCAATGGAGGTAGCATAAAAACCAAGCACGTTATGCAAATCATAATTAACCCTGCGCCAGCGGCCGCCCCATTTAATAGTGAAACTGCGTTTGCGGTCGGTTTTGCGTTTGGGCCACCAAAGTATGAGCCCCGTTATCATGATCACCATAAAAATGATGACCGATACACCCACTATCCAATGCCCAATGGCTGGTGGCAGCAGCAGGTATAAATGTATATACTCTACTACAATGAAAAAGTTGGTCTGCGGCTTTTCGTGGTAAGTGATCTTGCCGGTATATGGGTTTAAATATACAAGCTCATACCCATCCTTACCCAGGTTGGCGTATACGCCGGCCGGCCTTTCGGCGCCATAGTAATAAATAAAATCGGCGCTTGCCTTGGGGTAAGCTTTTTTAACCTCGTTTATTAGTTGTGATGGCTGTACGTATGGCTTACCAGTGTTTTGTACGGTACGATAATCGTACATCGCATCCTGGATCTCGTCCTGAAAGCAAAAGATACAGCCAGTGATACTCACTATAAACACCACAAGCCCGGAGATAAATCCGAGCCAGCGGTGGCAAAAAAGTAATACTTTTTTAAATGGTGTCATACTTACAATTTATAGGATGCGCTTAACACTAACTGGCGTAAACGTTGCGGGTTAATGGTTGTGTAACCGGTATAATAATGTTTATCGGTTAAGTTATTACCGCTTAAACCAAAACGGTATTTAGGCCTGTCCAAATATACTGAGGCATTCAACAAGGTATATGATGGCAGTTCAAAAGTACCCTGGCCTACGCTGTTTATTATTTTATTGCTGCTGGCGTAATTGCCACCAGCACCAACGCCTAAACCTTTAATAAAGCTTTGTGGCAAGCGGTAACTAACATACACGTTGGCCAAATAAGGCGAACCTGCGGTGTTTGGGCGTAAGCCCTGTACATCAGCATCGGCTTTGGTAAACTTAGAATTGTTGTAAGCAAAACCGGCAACAATGTTTATAGCAGATACCGGGTTAGCAACAACTTCTAACTCAAAACCTTTGCTTTTTTGTGTGCCATCCTGAACAAAGGCGGTATTTGAGCCGGGTACATTTCTAACTATATTGGTTAAGTTAATATCATAATAACTTATTGTACCATTTAATTTGCCGTTAAATAAAGATGCTTTAACACCCCCTTCAATTTGGGTTGCATTTTGCACTTTAGGTGTAACAGGCTGGTTGTTTACATCTAAGAAAACCTGTGTGTTTTGAAAGCCGTTTTGGAAGTTGGCAAATAACGAGATCACATCTTTAACCGGTTGAAATATCAGGCCGAATTTTGGTGAAAAAGCCGTTTGGCTATATGGTTTGGTTGATTGTGTGCCATCAAGCAGGTAATTTCCCTTATTCTCAAAACGGTCAACACGTAAGCCAACAGAAGCTATTAACCTATCGGTAAGGTTTACAACATCAGACAGGTATGTGCTGTAGGTATTGGTTTTGTAAATGTAAGGGAAAGTGTTAGTGGCAGTAAGCGGGTTGGCAGCATTTGTAGCATCAACCAGGGCTTTGTTAAATGAGCCATAATTATAGTTAGGGTCGTTTATTGGCGCTACACCGTAAGCGTTACCAAAGTATATCTGGTGGGAGTTTTGATGTTGATAATCTAAACCAAATACAAACCTGTGACGAATTGAACCCGTGTTAAAGTCACCGTTAATGTTCTCTTGTATCTCTGTAGCGCCAAATTTACTGTTAGAGGTAGATTGGTCGTTACGATAAATGTAATTATTATTACCTGGCAAATCTGGTATGGTAGCTGCCTTTGTTATAGGATCTCTTGTAAGGTCGATCGCTGTTTGATCGGTAACCAGATAGTAGTATGGGCTTGGGCCATCAGAGAAACTATTTGAATTTGAGAATACGGTTTGCGAGGTAAACTTGTCAGATATTTTATAATTAGCCTGCGCAAAGTAATTTAAACTGCGGCTGTACGAAGTGATGTCGTCATTTGAGTAGGCGTTCTTATAGTCGATATTTAATTGGCTAACTTTGGTTATACCCATCGCTTTTGGCGAATCGTAGAAAAAGAAGAATGGTTTTGCTGCGTTACGGCCATAAAACATTTCGGCTTCTAATAAGAACGATAACTTGTCGTTAGCTTTAATAGACAAGCTTGGTGCAATTGCATAGGAGCGGCCTTTACCATAATTTTGGAAACTACCTTCGTAATTATAAGCTGAATTTAAGCGGAATGCGACTTTTGAACCAATAGGGGTGTTCAAATCAATTGTAGTACGGTTAAGATTATAGCTACCCACAGATTCTCCAACCTCAAGGCCAAACGTTTCGTAAGGTTTTTTAGTAACCCTGTTAATTAAACCACCAAACGATGTTAAGGTGCTGCCGAATAAAGTAGCCGACGGGCCTTTTATCACCTCAATTTTATCAATGTTAACAGCATCAATGCTGCTGGTAACTAAGCCCGCAATACCATTACGCAAACGCGTTTGCGTAACAAAACCGCGTAAAGTAAAGTAACCACCGCCATCGGCTACGCGGTTGGTTGCATCCCACATCTTTTGGATACCCGGGGCATTTCTTAAGGCTTCGTCAACCGTAAATATTTGTTGCTCTTTGATAAGCTCGCTGCTAATGGTGGTATAGCTCTGTGCATTCTCCAGGTTATCCAACGGGATTTTACCTACGTCGGTACTCACTTTGCGTGCAAAACGGTTAGACCGGCTTGCAATAACATTAACCTCTGTTAATTGCGATAGGTTAGCATTAATGGTAATGGTAGGTACAACTGTTGTCTGGTTTGCTGTTACGGTAACGGGCACTTCAACGGTTTGTACACCAACGTATGATATAATGATGGTGTAACTGCCCGCAGGTGCTTTAAATGCAAAGTCGCCGTTGTCTAAAGTGCTGGTACCTATACGGGTGCCGCTTAAGCCTATAGAAACGTTGCCGGCCGGCTCATTTTTGGCAGTTACCACTTTACCTTGTATAGTACCCCTGTTTTGTGCAAACAGGCTTGCAGGGTTAATGATGGTGAGCAGCACGATAATTGCCGCTGATAGTTTAAATAAATTAAGGACAGATGTCTTCATTATATGAGTTGAATTATAGGGGTATGTTAAAATTTATAGCCAACGCTTAAACGGATGGTTGTTGGCGCTTCGGCCTGCCAGCTGTAAACGGTTTTTGCATTTGGCGTACCGTATGCTACGTGGGTATAATCTTCATGCCCGCCCGAGTACAGGTAAGTGTTTAAAACGTTGTTAATGTTTACGGCGAAGCTCATCCTCTTGAGCTGGTAGGATGCACCCGCGTCTAAACGGAAGTAGTTTGGCAGATCGGATGTGCCGGTGCCAAGGCTCCAGGGTAAGCGATCTATTTGCCATTGGTAACCGCTGGAAAAGCCTAATCCTTTTAACGCGCCGCGTTGTATGCGGTATGTAAGCCATGCGTTGGTTACTTGTTTAGCAAAGCCTGGTACCGGGTTGCCTACGTTTGCAGGGTCGGCATCTTTAGCTATTTTAGAGTCGGTATAGGCATAGTTAACCATTAAACTTAAGCCGGTAATGATCTCGCCGCGGGCGTCAAACTCAATCCCCTGTGTTTTAGTTTGGCCTAATTGTACAACTTCGTTTGTATTGCCCGGCACTCCAACCAACTGGTTGTTTTTAAGTATCCTGTAAGCAGATAATGAAGTGCTCCATTTACCGTCAAACCAATCGCGTTTAATGCCCAGCTCAAAATTATTACCCGTAATTGGTTTTACTTTGCCGCCGCCCGCTATGTTTCCGTTCTGTGGTAAAAAAGCCTGGTCATAAACACCATAAACGCTGGTTGCCGAATCAATAGAGTAGCTTACGCCAATACGTGGTGTTATCTTTTTGTCATTAGTGTTTTTAAATCCTTCATTGGCGCTGGCATCAAAGGTGGTAGCATGTGTAAAACGGCCACCAATGGTTAAGCGTAGTTTATCATTAAAAAAGCCTAACTCATCCTGTATATACACAGATTGATATTTCTCAGTACTATACCAGTCTTTACCACGCTCGCTAAGTGGGGCTTGGGTGTCAAATACCGGCAAGGTAACAGGGCCATTGTTAGGATTGTGAATGTTAAAAGGGTTAGCGGGGTCTGGGTCGAGCGAGCCTGATTGGATATAATCGGGCAGGTAATATTTATCGCCGATGTCTACACCTCCTAAAATGCGGTGGTTAACAGTGCCGGTTTTTATTTCGCCATTTACAAATGCCTGGGCAAACTTGTTTTTGTTTATAGCATCCCATAAACCAATATTACGGTCAACATCACCATTATCGGCAATGCTGTTTATCCAATAACTGTAGCCGTTTTGTGCATAGTTAAAATAAGCGCCCTGTGCGGTTACTTTCCATTTATCGCTAAATTTATGTTCGTAAGTTAAAAATGCGCTGTGGTCCTTGATATTGGTTGCCGGTGAATTAGAAGGTGCATTGGTAAAATTGCGCGGAAGGCTTGCATAACCATCGGTAGAGAATAGGTAGGCAGAGCCAAACGAATTCATGCGCTGAAACTGGTAAGTATATTCGGCAGTTAAGGTATTTTTATCATCAAACTTATAACGCAATACCGGTGCTATGGCAACACGGTTTGTAAAGTCGTACGGGCGCCATGATTCTGCCATCTGGCCCATCAGGTTTAAGCGGTACTGTAATTTACCATCGCTGGTAAGCTTACCGTCAAAATCGGCAGTAGCGCGGTAGTTGTTAAAACTGCCTGCTGTAAAGCTGAAAGCCTGGCTGGTTACCCCTGTAGGCTTTTTGGTAACCACGTTATAAAAACCAGATGGGTTACCATTGGCCAGCATAAACCCGGCCGGGCCTTTTACAAATTCGATACGGTCAACAAATGACATATCCTCGGTTAGGGGCCCCCATGTGGCCTCAATGTTCATCCCGTTACGGAAAGGGGCCAGCCTGTCACCACGGCCATTAACACGGGCATAGTTGCCCCAGTGCTCCTGCATGGTTAATCCGCTTACATTGCGCGATACGCCTTCAAGCATGTTAAATATCTGCTGCTCCTGTAACTGATCGCTGCTTACCACCTGGATGTTTTGCGGGATCTGTAATAATGGTTCGTTTAAACGCAGGGTTGGCGATGGGTTATCAATTTTAAATTTGCGCTTATTATCAGAAATGGTAACTTCTTTTAGTTGGCTGGCGTTTTCCCTTAAGGTAAAATCAACAACGGTGGTGCTGCCAGCAGCAACGGTTATTGATTTTTCTTCGCTTGCTAAGCCTACGGCAGATACATGGATGGTGTAAGTACCGGGTTTTACTTTAAACTGGAAGTTACCGTTAATATTGGTCATAGTACCGATGGCGGTGTTTTTAACTCCTACAGATACTGCCTGGGCGGGTTCGCCATCAGATGTTTTTATGGTGCCTTTAACAATGGCATTTTGCTGGGCCAATGTTATACTTGATAGGGTAAGAAATATAAAAAATAGGAAAGATGATTTGGATAGTAAATAGGTATTCGGTATCTTCATTCTTATTAAGACTAGTTATAGATAAAGGCCAAAAGTACATTGTAATGACTTGGTATCCAAATTATTTAGAATAATTATAAATAACTTACTGGTTTAAAGGCTTTATATTTGTGTACTAATGACACACTATGAAGAGAATAGCTATTGATATGGATGAGGTAATTGCCGATGCCAACTTCCGCTTTGCAGAATGGTACACACGCGATCACGGCATTGAATTTACACACGAACAACTCAACTCGAAAAAATTTTCAGACCTGCTGCAAGACGATCATAAGTACCTGATAAAGGAATATGTATATCATGATGATTTTTTTAAAGACTTGCCTGTTATGCCCGGCTGCCAGGAAGTAATTAAAGACCTGTATGACAAGTATGAGATCTTTATCACCACGGCTGCTATGGAATTCCCGAACTCACTTTTGCCTAAACTGGACTGGCTGGGTAAACATTTCCCTTACATCTCCTGGACAAACATTGTTTTTTGCGGCGACAAAAGCATCATTAATGCCGATTACCTGATTGATGATAACGTGAAGCATTTTAAACGTTTTATAGGGCAGGGCGTATTATTTACTGCAAGCCATAACCACGATGTAGCCTGGGATGTGCGTGTAAATACCTGGGATGATGTGCGCAAACTGCTGTTATAACAGCGTTACTTTTTAGAACTGATACTTACCCTGGTGGCATTGTCTTTTACAAACGCCTCCCAACCCGAGTGGCTTTTTTTACTGGTGACTTTGCCCCCGCGCGATACCTGTATTTTTTGAAACGAGTGGCATACGGCTACGGCCAGCCCGTCGGTAGCGTCAAAAAAATCGGGTGTTTCGGTAAATTTTAAAAGGGTTTGCAGCATAGCGGATACCTGCTCTTTAGTAGCGCTGCCATTACCGGTGATGGATTGTTTTATTTTACGGGGTGCGTACTCGGTTATAGCTACATTGCGCGATAGGGCAGCGGCCATACAAACGCCCTGTGCGCGCCCAAGCTTTAGCATCACCTGTATGTTTTTACCGTAAAATGGGGCTTCAATGGCCAGGCAATCGGGTTTGTAATTATCAATAAGGGCAACGGTTTTTTCAAAAATGCGCTGCAGTTTTAGCATGTGGTCGTCAATCTTATCCATCTTAACCACACCCAGGCTTATCAGTTCAATTTTTGGGCCTTTCTCCAGTACCAGGCCGTAACCCATAACTGCCGTGCCGGGGTCAATGCCTAAAATAATACGCTCTTTATGATTTGCCTGCTCCATCTGTTTACAAAACTAATGTTTAGGCAACGGTTTTATGCAGTACGCCAATATATTCTTCGCGGGGTATCATGCGTGCGCCCATACTTTCCAGGTGCTCGGTATAAACCTGGCAATCTATCAGCTTATATTTACCGGTATTGCAAAGCCATATCAGCGCTGTTTTTGAAGCATTACTAGCCAGGCTAAACATGCTTTCGCCGCAAAATACATCACCGGCATGTACGCCGTAAAGGCCGCCAACCAGTTTGCCATCAAGCCAAACTTCAACAGAATGGGCATCCCCCTCCTTGTGCAGGTTGGCATAAGCAGCCTTCATATCATCGGTTATCCAGGTGCCATCCTGCCCCTGGCGTATTACAGAAGAGCATGCGGCAACAACTGCATCAAAACATGTATTGGTGGTAACGGTAAATTTACCCGACCGTAAAACCTGCCTCATTGATTTCGACACTTTCAGCTCGGCGGTGTAAAGCACAAACCGCTCATGTGGTGAATACCACAGAATGGGGTCATCATCGCTATACCATGGGAAAATACCATTTGCGTATGCCAGCTGCAAACGTTCTGTTGATAGATCGCCGCCTACTGCTAACAACCCGTCCTCTTCGGCAAAAGAGGGATCGGGGAACAGTAAACGGTCATCAAGCCTGAAGATCATGCAGGCAAAATTAAGCCTTCTTGCGTATCACCAGTTTTTTATTTTGCGCTTTGGCAATGTTATCCATGTATTGCTGCATCTCGTTGTATTTGGCAGCGGGTATAATGTGGTTTGTTAAGCTAAATTTGGTAGTGCTTACTACCTGATTTTTTGCAGCATCATAAACGTATTTAACATCATAACTGCCATAAGTAAAATGTAAGTTTTGATTAACCGGCAGGGTTTCTACCTCGAAACCGGCAGGCAGGTCAATAGTGGTAACGCAGCTTTTCATCATTGGCTGGTTAAAATAATAATCAGTTGTGCGCTTGTCTGAAGCAGCAAGAGTCGTTCCCCAAAGGTCAAACACCCGAGGGCGGTAAAACAGTTTGTTGCCTGCACTTACGTCGCAAAACTTATCATACTCAATATCAAGGTTAACTTCTTTAACCCCATCTTTATCTGTAGTAGGTTTAAACTCTAATACAGTAGGCTGTTTTATGTTGAGCATCCGGATCAGGTATTCTTTCTGCTCATCCATTTTTAACGATGCCAGGTTAATATAATCGTTCCGATATTCGCCGGTGCTGGCTATTTTTACGGCAGCTTTAGCACCACCATCTTCATTTAAAATAACATGTACTTCACTGTTTAACTGATTATCCTGGGCAATACTTTTGGGCGTATTAACCAGTTTGCCGCCATCTTCGGTAATTAGCAGGGCCATCCTGTTTTCGGTAAACGGCCCAAGTTTGCCAAAAGAGTTGGTATTGCTTGTACACTCAAGCCAGGTAGTATCACCTTTTAGGGGGATGCAGAGTATAGCATGGTTAAAAGAGTTACGTGCAAAGCCTTGTTCGGCAGGCTCGGCGTTGGCGCCCGCATTTATTACAGCATAATTTGCCGGGATATTTACAGCTTTTAATAAAGCATACATGTAGTTTGACAGTGCTTTGCAATCGCCGTATTTTTTCTGGTCTACAAAGGTGGCTGTAAAGGGTTTCATGCCCCCAATGCCTAATTGTACGCTAACATAACGCATGCTTTGCTGCATGTATTCGTATAAAAATTTTGCTTTTTCTTTGTTGGTTTTAAAGCCTGCGGTCATCTTTTGTATTTCTTCAACCCGCTGTGGCGATAGGGTACACACATCAGCATTTAAGCCCTGAAGCCATTTGCCAAAAGTTTGCCACGAGCTGAAGTCACCGTCTAAGCCATAAAACTCAAATTTATTTTCAGCAAAATATACCCGTGGGAATACACGCCATGACCTTGCGCCGGGCTCAATTTTAATAGCCTTGAGGTTAGCGGCATGCCATAAGTAATTATCTGTTTTATTATTGGTTGTTTTTTGAGGCTTAATGGTTGTGTTTTTATTACTATATCTAAACCCGGCATCACTGTTTATGGTTATGCTGCAATATGAATCTTGTATGGATTGCTCGGGGCTTTGTATGTGCCAGGAATCGATGTTTATGGAGCTTTTATAATTTGTTTCATAAATAATCTCGATAGTTGAGGGATAGGTTGCAATGGTATGCTGAATGGCTACCAAACGTTCATCGCTTACAATAGAACCGCTTGATACGGCCGAACGGTCATACATATCGCTTTTATGATACTTTTTTATCAGATAGCCGGCAGCATTATAAACACGCATCTCAAATGAACCTATCGAATTGTATTTTTTACTATAACCTAAAACAACCTCGGCTTCATCATTCCCCTTTTCATTTAAAACGGTAACAACAGAATGTTCTTTGATGGATATATTACCTGGGCCATCCACCGTAATATCCTTCATTTTATATCGCACAACAGAGTTTGCATCCTCCTTTAAAGAGTCGGGGATACCTGCTGCTATGTACAGATCTTTTGAGATATTTTTATCCTGAGCATGTAAGCTGCTCCCCAAAAACATGATAATGGCTACAGTAAATAGCGTGCCTTTTTTATATAAAGAAGTCATACCCTTATGATTTTTTTAGTACAATTTGCTCATTAAGCATCTCATACATCCGTTTAAAGAATTCATGGATTTCGGGGTAGTTTTCTTTAAAATAGATGGATTTTCTTTGATCGATGTAAAAACGGATCGCGATAGCGCCGTCCTGCTCAACAGCCACACGCTTAAAAACAATAGATTTGTCGGGCGTGGTCATGCTTATGCTTTTTGGCAGTACATCTACTTTATAACCTGCCGGGAGTTTAAAAATGCAATTGATAGAATAATTGCTTAGGTATCCAAAATCTATGTCGGTAGAACGGTTCTCGCTTAAAAAAGGGTTGTTTTTTGCCGAGCTTAATATGTTGGGGCTAAAATAGATATAGTTACCATCGGAGCCGGTAAGCTCCATGTCAAAATTAACCCTATGCGTTAATGGCAGGGTATCTATATCCATACTCTCAAACTTTATTGAGGAGATCTTAAGGTTATTATCATCATTACGCAGATACTCAATAAATTTTTTCTCACCATCTTTTTTATACCGGGTTATTGCATCTACCCTGTTATAGCCAAAGTTGCTTACCTCGGCCGTCCCGGTCATTTTACCATCAGCTTTAATTTCGGCATTTATTTGTACAACCTGCCTTATAGGGTTTGTATTCTGTAGAAACTGGACATCGTATAAGCTGCGATTTTTGGCCATGTAAAAGCCAAATGAATTTAAAAGATCGGCAGGTACCTCGTTGTAAATATTATACTTGTTTGAAGCATCAAGCACATAATAATGAGTACTATCTACAGGTACAAATGCCGCAGTGCTGTTAAACTGGTAATAATTAGGATAAGTTGGGTTTACACGGCCATTTTTACGCGTGCTTGTTATCATGGGATAAACACTTACGCCCGATTTTTTTAGCAAGTGATAAAGTATCATGTTGATCTCGCCTGAGTTGCCAATCTTTTTCTCCCAAGCTTTTGCGGTACCATCATAAGAAAATTTATTGTATTGCTCGCTCCAGCGCATGGCGTTTTTTACTTCATTGAATAAGTAAGCTATTTTTTCGTCATCGGTTTTTAGGCTTTTGGCTTTGGTAATTAAAGCTTCTTCACCGGTAACTTTATGGTCTAACTGGTTTCCGAAGTAATCCGATTCCATTAATGTTTCCCCAACTTTGGTCCACGAGTTCGAAATGTTTTGCCGCACACGGCCCATCTGTTTTATGGATACTAATTGGAATAGGATACGCTGGCAATTATCGCCCAGCGAACTCATAAAAGGCTCATCAGGGATTGACGGTATATTTTTTAACGCCTTTGTAATTGAAGCATCGCTATTGGTTTTATTTACAGCATATGGCTGGCGGATGCTTTCAAGATTTTTATAATACAGCATATCAGGGATGCTGGTAGTTAACTGGCTATAACGGGTAGGGATGCCGGTTTGAAAATACCAATCGGGGAAATCACCAAGATTGTTGCAGGTTAAGTTGTATTTGTACTCGATAACCGAGCCCGGTTTAACATTAGGGAAAGATATAACAACCGCCGAGCGGTAGTTATCTACTAATTCGGTAAAGATCTGTTTTTTATCAACCTTTATTATTTCAGCTACACCATTGGTTAGGTTGATTGTTTGGGCTTGTATGTGCGATATATATTCCGCACGGTCTCCACTAAAATATTCTATACGTACGTTTGCATAGGCTTTACCATTATCATTAAATATCTTAACGCGTTTGTGTATCTCTGTTACAATACTATAGTTGGCATCAATGTATACATTGCCTTTATGAAATAGCACTTCGGCGTTGGCATCTTTTTCAAAATCGCAGGTTTTTGATGTGAGATCGGCAATATCAATTTTGCCAAAAGGTTGTGTAAGGGATTGGGTTTGCGCGTTAGCTAATGTTACACCAAGGCATAATAGCAGGATGGTAATGGTTCTGTACATGTAACGTATAAGGTTAGGTTGTACGAAGATAACACTTGCTGGAATATTTTTAATAGTAAATTAAAAAAAGTGAAACGGGAGTTAAACCACCTTCTGATTAGATTGTCATAACTACATAATGGACAGCAAAAAGAAACTAGCGCATTTATATGCAAGGGCGGGTTTTGGGTTGCGCTTTGCAGACCTGCAACAAGTGGATCACCTTACGGTAAAGCAAACCACCAACAGGCTCTTTAAAGCATCCGATGAAGTTGTACCGCTTAAAGTGGTGGTAACAAACAGCACCTATAAAGATGCCGACGATGCTTTAACCAAAAAGATGTTTTTGCAACAGCAAAGGCAGTTACAAAAGGATCTGAATATTGCCTGGGTAACCCAAATGAGTAAAGGGAATGCCCAATTACGGGAGAAGATGACTCTTTTTTGGCATAACCATTTTGCCTGCCGTACGCAAAACCCCTGGTATGCGCAGCAGTTGAATAATTTACACAGGGAGCACGCTTTTGGTAATTTTCGCACAATGTTATTGCAGGTTTCGCAAACCCCGGCCATGCTGCAATTTTTAAATAATCAACAGAATAAAAAGGGGCACCCTAATGAGAACTTTGCCCGTGAACTAATGGAGCTTTTTACCATTGGCCGGGGTAATTATACCGAGCAGGATATCAAAGAATCGGCGAGGGCATTTACCGGTTGGGGCTTTAATAATAACGGCGAATTTGTTGAGCGTAATTTTTTACATGATGCCGGCCCAAAAACCTTTATGGGTAAAACCGGGAATTTTACAGGTGCTGATATTATTGATACACTGCTGCAAAAAAAAGAAACAGCAAGATTTATCTGCTCCAAACTATATAAATACCTGGTTAATGATACACCAGATGCCGCACATGTTAACACAATGGCTGATGTGTTTTATAATGGCAATTACGAGATAGCACCCGTATTGGAACTGATTTTTACTGCCGATTGGTTTTATGAAGATAAGAATATAGGGAACCTTATTAAATCGCCGGTTGATTTTATTGTGGGGCTTAACAGGCAGTTTTATGTTGATTATAAAAACCCTGATGTGCTGCTGCAGTTTCAGCGTACTTTGGGGCAGGTGTTGTTTAATCCGCCAAATGTTGCAGGCTGGCCCGGGGGTAAAAGTTGGATAGACAGCTCATCGCTCATGTACAGGATAAAGATACCATCAACAGTTTTAAATGATGGCGTAATTGATTTTGCAGGTAAAACCGACCCGGAAGATGAGGCGGCGCTGGCTGCTATGCCTAACATCAATGCCCGTAAGGATGTAAACACACCGGCGCAAAGCCAGCCAAACTGGGATGAATTTTTGGCGGCTATACCACCCGGAACTTCTAAAACAGCAATTGCACATTTATTGTTGGCTACACCGCTAAGTAATAACTTAATGCAAATGATCAATAAGGCAACCAATACAAAGGCAATGGCTATTGAACTGGTTTCTACACCCGAGTATCAACTATGTTAATTGGATAAAGTGATGAAGAGAAGAGATTTTTTAAAAAGCACAACACTGGCATCGGGCGCGTTTTTAATACCCTCATTTTTAAAACCGCTTGAAGCTATGGCATCCGCCGATATGACCGGGTATAAAAACCTGGTGATCATCCAGCTATCGGGCGGAAACGATGGGCTTAATACTATAATACCATATGGCAACGATATTTATTACCAAAAACGTAATACCATCGCCATAAAAAAACCGGAGATAGTTACACTGAATGATATGCAGGGCCTTAACCCCAACCTCTCTGCCCTAAAAGAGATTTACGACCAGGGCTGGATGAGTGTGATCAATTCTGTAGGTTACCCTAATCCCGACAGGTCGCACTTCCGCTCGATGGATATTTGGCAAACCGGCAGTGAGGCCAATCAGTTTTTAACCACCGGCTGGATAGGCCGGTACCTGGATGCCAATTGTGCTGTTAATAAAGACCCATACACCGCCGTTGAGGTTGATGATACCTTATCACTTGCCATGAAGGGGAGTAAAATGAAAGGGATTGCTGTACAAAACCCAGCAAAGTTATACCAATCAACCCGCGAGCCTTTTTTTAAAGAACTGGTTGATGAGCACTACAGCACTCATTTAAATGAAGATAACCTGGGTTACCTGTACAAAACCATGATAGAAACCTATTCATCGGCCAACTATATACAACAAACCTCAAAAACATATAATACTACTGCGCAATATCCGCAAACGGCATTTGCCAAACAGCTAAAAAGCGTTGCTAAGTTTATTAATTCAGGGCTAAAAACAAGGGTTTATTATGTGTCGTTAAGTGGGTTTGATACCCATACACAGCAGCAAAATCAGCAGGGCCGCCAGCTTAAAATTTATGGCGATGCAGTAGCCGCATTTGTAAAAGACCTTAAACAGGCTGGTAAGCTTGATGATACCCTGGTAATGACCTTTTCTGAATTTGGCCGGCGCGTTGAACAAAATGCCAGCAATGGTACTGACCACGGTACGGCAAACAACGTAATGATATTTGGCGGTAAACTTAAAAAGGCAGGCATCTACAATAATGCACCAAACCTGGCCCAGTTAGATAATGGTGACCTAAAGTATGAGGTAGATTTTAGGGATGTTTACGCCACCCTGCTTGATAAATGGCTCAACGTAAATAATAGCCAGATATTGAACAGGAATTTTGCCGGGCTTAACTTTGTGTAGGCGTTAATAATAAAGCAGGGATTGTAATATTAGAACGGCCTATTAATCAAACTTGTATCTTCTCAAATTGTCGTATATTGGGTTACCGTAAGCATTATCCAATACCCTTGATTAATGGAGAATATTTATAAGATCATTCTTGAAGAAACCCTTGCAGGGTATTGGGATTGTTATCTGCGGGAAGACAGGGTGATCTATAGCAGTACTTTTAAAAACATATTTGGTTACCAGGACGATGAACTGCCAAACACTACTGAAACCTGGGCAAACCTGATAGTGCCTGAAGACAGGTCCCGGATGGACGAATGCCTGAAACAGCATTATGAAAGCCGGGGTAAAAAACCGTTTAATATCGATGTAAGGTACACCCACAAAAACGGCTCGATAGTTTGGATAAACAGCACAGGCCGTGTAATTGAATGGGACAATGACGAGCCTATACGCATGGTAGGATGCCATATCGACATCAGCGATAAAAAGCTAACAGAGCAAACACTCAAAATAAGCGAGGAAACATTCAGGAATGCATTTGAGTACTCGCCTATCGGGATGGTGCTGGTATCCTTACAGGGCATGTTTCTAAAGGTTAACAAAAGCGTATGCGATATGCTGGGCTATACAGCCGATGAACTGATAAAAAAAACCTTCCAGGAGATAACCCACCCCGACGACCTGGAGGCCGATCTCACCCTGCTGCAAAAAACACTCAACAAAGAGGTGAGCGGGTATCAAATGGAAAAGAGGTATCTGAAGAAAGATGGCAGTACTATTTGGGCGTTGCTAAACGTAGGTATTGTACGCGATATGGCCGAAGCACCGCTGTATTTTGTATCGCAGATAAAAGATATTACCGAAACCAAACTTGCCGAAACTATCCTTAAAGAAAGTGAACGAAGGTGGATATTTGCATCAGAAGGATCAGGCGGTGGCATCTGGGACCTGGATTTGGTTAATAACACTGTTTTTCACTCAAAACAATGCCTGAGTATGATAGGCCTGGAGGAACATGAATTTAGTAATATACCCGGGCAATGGACAAGCAGGGTGCACCCCGATGACCGGGATAAATTTGTGACTGATGTACGGGCCTATATAAACGGCGAGATGGATCTTTACTCGAACCAACACCGTGTTTTGTGCAAAGATGGCACCTACAAATGGATCTTGGACAGGGGGAAAGTTATTGAATTTGATGAAAACAACCGGCCTGCCCGTATAATAGGTACCCACACGGATATTACAGAGCAAAAACAGCAGGAACAGCTGTTGCGCGAAACACTGGAAGTAATAAGCGGGCAAAACAACCGCTTGCTAAACTTTGCCTACATCGTATCGCACAACCTGCGCACCCATGCCAGCAATTTTAAGATGCTGATGGATGTGCTGACCGACCCTGTTACAAAAGAAACGGAAAAACAGGAGCTATCTAACCACCTGGCAAAAGTTTCTGAACAATTGAATGATACTATTGCCAACCTTAACGAGGTGGTGTCTATACAAACCAACCTCAATATTCAAACGGCCCGGGTTAACTTGCTTAATTATTTTAACCGCGCTATAGCATTACTGGCAAATGATATTAAAACCTGGGATGTGGATATCGAGAACCTTATCCCGGAGGACTGTTTTCTAGTCCACAGCCCTGCTTACCTGGAGAGTATCATTTTTAATTTAATAAGCAACGCTATTAAATATCGCCCTGCAGTTGCCCGGGCTAAAATAACGCTGGTTTATTTTAAAGATGCCGATGGCAGGGAGGGTTTTACCGTTGCAGATAACGGCATCGGTATCGACCTGCAAAAACATGGCAACGATCTGTTTGGTATGTACAAAACCTTTAACGGTAACCGCGATGCTAAAGGCATGGGGCTTTTTATTACCAAAAACCAGATAGAAGCCTTAGGCGGTAAAATTGAGGTTAAAAGCCAGTTAGGCAAAGGCACAACCTTTAAGGTTTATTTAACCTGAATATTAAACTATTGACAAGCAAATGGCTAAACCCGGTACACAGAAGGACGTAAAATTAAAAAAGGTTTTAGGTATTGTATTTGGCGTATCAATAGTTGTTGGCAGCACCATTGGCGCGGGTATTTTGCGCGCCCCGGGAAGCATTGCCGCACTTTTACCCAATAAACTGCTTATACTTTGCTGCTGGCTTTTAACAGGGCTTTATATTTTATTATGCGCAAGTTCATATGCCGAACTAACAGCTATGATGCCAAAAGCCGGTGGTGCATTTAATTATATTAAAAGGGCTTTTGGTACCTATATTGGCTTTGCCGCCGGATGGTTCGATTTTGTATTGAACGTAAGCGCACCCGCGTTTTTCTGCATCGTTTTAGGCGAATATACCTCCTTGCTTTTTCCGCAATTACAAGGGTATGATAAGGCCGTTGGGATAGGTTATTTAACCGCATTTACACTGCTTAACCTGCCCGGCATAAAAACCAGTAGTGCTACGCAAAAAATAACAAGCATTTTAAAAGTTATTTTACTGCTGGTTTTGGTTGCCGGTTGTTTTTTGGCAAAGCCTCAGCAATCATCAGGCATACTGGTTACGCAAACCACTGTATTTAACGGGGCACTGCTCATTGCTTTTTTTAAAGCCATGCAGCTAATTTTAGGCACCTATGATGGCTGGATGGCGGTTTCGTTTTTTGCAGAGGAGGATGAAAACCCCGGCAAAAATATAGCCCGGTCTTATTTTATTGGTGCTATTACCATCATTATTCTTTACCTGTTAATTAACGGTGCCATTTTATACGTACTTCCGCTTAGTTCAATAGCTAAATCGCCTTTGGCCGCTTCTGCTGCCGCCGCAGTTGCTTTTGGTAGCTGGGGTTCTGTCATCATCAATGTAATAGCCATCTTTTCCGTTATCAGTATATTAAATGCCTACATGCTGATACCCTCGCGGATACTTTTTGGCTTAAGCCGCGAAGGCTTTTTTATAAAGCAGGGCATGTTGTTAAACAAGGGGGGCACACCATACATTTCCATGCTGGTTTGTTATGTATTATCGTTTATTTTTATCCTGTATAATACCTTTGAGCAAATCTTCTCCCTTGCGGCAGTAATGCTAACCGTTGTTACCGCTTTTTCGTTTGCATCGTTAGTAATACTGAGGAAAAAAGAGCCGGATCTGCACCGACCGTATAAGGCTTGGGGGTATCCTTATTTAACCATCCTTGCGCTTACGGTTAGCCTGGTATTGTTTGTTGGTTTTGCCATAAGCGATACCAGGAGCTTTATATTTGTTGTTACCCTTTTCCTGGTATCGTATCCCCTTTATAGGGTGGTAGCCAGGGTAAACGGCAGCGCTACAAAAAGTTTATAAGTTATTGTTTGCTATCCGGGCACAGGAATCGCTCATTAAACGGTTACCACCAGGCGCTGCCCGCCGGGTACTTCAAGGTTCCATAGATCGGTTATATCTTCCAGTTTAACCCGGGTGGTTTTTGCTTTAAGCTTGCCTTGTACAGCCAGTTGGAACATTTCGGGCAGTATTTCGCTAATAAGCTGGCCAACCTGCTGCTTTGACCATGCGCCCAGGCCCGAGCCGGTTAGTTGCAGGTCTACACTCCTAAGGTTTGCTGCCGATAGCTGGATCAGATCGCCACCTATGCTGCCAATGGAAACGTATCTTATTTTATTGGTAAATGAACCATCACCTTTTATGCAGGCCAGGATCATTTCGGCGGTATGGCCCCACAGGTAATCGATTATAATATCAACCGGGGTAGCTTCATGTATTGCTGTAAGCCGTGCTTTAAAGCTTTCGTCATCCTGCAATACCGAAACGGTTTCGTCGGCCCCAAGAGATAACAGATCATCCAGCGATTGTTGGTTCCTGCCGGTTACTATTATCTTTTTTGCACCGTAGTGTTTGGCTATTTGTACTGCAATGCGGCCGGTAAAACCAGTTGCGCCGTTTATCAATACCACATCGCCGGGTTGGATATCTGCCTTAAATTTAAGCCCCATTGCTGCACCCATTATGCCGTTTGGCAGGGCTGCTGCTGTTACATCGTCAAGCCCATTGGGTACCGGTACGGTATAGCCTTTACGGATGGTTGCCTTTTCGGCCAGCATGCCGCTTACGCCAATGGCATAAACACGTGTGCCGTTGGCAAGCAGGCAAACACCATCGCCGCCAATTACGCGGCCGTTTTGTTTTGGCGCTTCGCTTGAATAGTGGCTGCCGGCCGCCACGCCTTTATCAAAATGTTTAATAGCTACTGCTTTTACGGTAACCAAAACTTCGTCATCGTTCTGTGGGGCTGGCTCGGGGAAATCGGTATATTGGGGTAACCCCCCTTTTTGATACATTACTGCTGCTTTCATTTCTTTGTCTGTATTTGTTAGGACAAAAGTAGGGCAGGGGCAGCGCCCGGCGCGATAACATATGTTATCAAGTTTAGAAATGCGCGTTGCCTTTGGCTATTTTACTTTTAATGCGGCTAAGGTGTACAGTGCTTACGCCCAGGTACGAGGCAATGTAATGCTGCGGAACTCGCTGGATGATATGCGGGCGATTGGTTAACAGGCTTAGGTAGCGTTGTTCGGGCGTATCACGGATGAAGGAGAAAAACTCGTTCATGTAATGCATCTGTCGTTGCGCAAACATCTGCAGCATCAGTTGAACAAACTCCGGTTCGCGGGTTAATTCTTCTACTAATTGCAGTGCGTACTGTTTAGGGAGTAAATAAATAACCGATGGCTCAATGGTTTCGATAGTGATGAGGCTGGGGACGTTGTTTGTAAAACTATCGAAGGAGGTAAGCCCCTCGTTCTCGAAAAAGAACTGTACGGTTTTATCGTCGCCGTTGTTGTTAAAGAATGCCCTTACGCATCCTTTCTCTACAAAGATGTAGTTTTGTGATACCTTGCCTTCTTCCAGCAGAATTGTTTTTGCCGGGATATCCAGTCGTTTTTGAAATGGCAGGTACTTGTCCCAGAAGGAGTTGAGTTGCGGGAACTTGTTTCTGAAATGGAAGATCATAGCGTTCTATTGCCGGGAGAGTACATAAACTCTTTATTTGCCTTGTTTAGAATAACAACATCCCCTTTCATATTTACAGCCACACGACCGGTAGGTGATATCCAGCTATAGTTTTTGGGAAGTACCGTAATGCCCTTATTATTTAGGATATTATATTTCCCTTGAGTTTTGTAAATAAACACGTTGTCTGCAAATGAAAGCGGGTTAAATTTACTCTTGAAAAGAAGTTTATCCTTTTTAAAATAGTACCAAATCTGGTTCTTTCTGAGCCCATAAAATCCATTATACTTCCAAAAATTCTTTATCGTTGCAAAATCATCATAAATTAAAGGAATATCTTTTCGGGTTGTATCACGCAGATAAAATTGCCGGCCTTTTTTAATCACAGGGGGTATCGGTTCCACAGGATCGCCATCCATATAATCTCTGTCAGATAAAGTCCCTTCAACTAAGTTGAAAAAATTAAGCCCATAACCACCACGAAAACTTATACTTGGACGGTCGCCAGAAAATTCAAACCCTCGAAAGGTCGGTTTAACAACTATCTCACTATCTCTTTTAATGATGCCGTATTTTCCATTTATCCTAACCAAACCAAAGCCATTATAAAATGGATAAGCTTCTTCAAAACCCTGGTTCAATACTTTTTTGCCCGTATAAGAATTAATATAGTAATATTTTGAGGCCTGATAAGTTGGAACAATTGTGTCGTTTACTATTAAGTCTTGAGCCGCATAAGCCAGGTACTTAAAATTAAAAGGATATGCCCTGGCGGGGAATTCAATTTGGGCAAAGCCATAGCTTTTAATAACAATCATAAGGAGAATGGTTATAAAAGCTCTGTTGCGCATGTAGTTAATATTATTGCCTAAGCCTGCTCAAAATATCATCTGCTGATAGTTTTTCCTGCTCGCCGCTTTCCATATTCTTGAAGGTAAGCAGGCCGCTTTGCATTTCATCGCTGCCAATTAAAACGGTGTAGGGGATCTGCTTGTTATTGGCATACTCCATCTGCTTTTTAATTTTAGCACCTGCCGGATATAGTTCGGCATTAATATTATTTGCACGGAGGTTTTGCAACAGGGGCAGGCCATATTTTTCGCCCTGCTCATCAAAGCAGCAAATAAGCACCTGCGTACTTTGCTCTGCCGATTGCGGGAACAGGTTCAGCTCTTCCAGTACGTCATAAATGCGGTCGGCACCAAAAGAGATGCCCGCGCCGGTAAGGTCTTTTAAACCGAACATGCCGGTAAGGTCGTCATAACGGCCGCCGCCGCCAATGCTGCCCATAGCCACCTCGTTGGTTTTAACTTCAAAAATAGCACCGGTGTAATAGTTCAATCCACGTGCAAGCGTAATATCCAGTTCCAGTTTAGCGGTTAGCGGTTTGCAGGCCGCCACGTAGTTAAATACGGTTTCTATTTCATCGCAGCCTTGCAGGCCAATTTCTGAATTTTGCAAGGCCGCACGCAAACTGGCCAGTTTGCCATCATTGGCGCCTTCCAGCAGGATGGTGGGTTTTATATGATCGATATCTGCCTGGGTAAAACCCCGCTCAAGCAGTTCTTTTACAACGCCATCGAAACCTATCTTGTCCAGTTTATCAATAGCTACGGTCATATCAATAATGCTATCGTTTTTGTCTATCACTTGTGCTATTCCCGATAGTATTTTTCTATTGTTTATTTTAATGCTGAAATCCTTTAAGCCAAGCAGGCTTAAGGCCTCGTCGTAGATCATGATAAACTCCGCTTCGTTCAGTAACGATGCTGAGCCAACTACGTCAGCATCACACTGGTAAAACTCGCGGTAGCGGCCTTTTTGTGGCCTGTCGGCACGCCAAACCGGTTGCACCTGGAAGCGTTTAAAAGGGAATGTGATCTCGTTTTGGTGCTGTACAACGTAGCGTGCGAAAGGCACGGTTAGGTCATAACGCAGGGCTTTTTCAGAGATAGAGGCAGTTGCCAGGTTTGAGTTACGGGTAGCTAATGCATTTTCATCTGCCTTGGCTAAAAAATCACCACTGTTTAATATCTTAAATATCAACTTGTCACCTTCATCGCCATATTTACCGGTAAGGGTGCTTAGGTTTTCCATCGATGGGGTTTCTATCTGCTGATAACCGTATTTCCTGAATACGCCTTTAATGGTATCGAAAATAAAGTTACGCTTTGCCATTTCGGCGGGAGAGAAATCGCGGGTGCCCTTTGGTACAGATGGTTTGATGGATGCCATGCGGCAAAGGTACAAAAAAGCAGTATTACCTATAGGACATTCTTTGTTGCCGCAGGGTCTCACATCGTGAGCCCTGCGTGTCTTACATGCGTGCGCAGGGTCTCTTTCAGAAGACCCTGCGAGGACGAAACCCCCTCCCTGCCACTACATAGGCCATAGCGCCCCTCACCAGGGAGGGAATTAATTGCTGCGGGAACGAAAAAGACGTTTTTACCCCGCCTAATAAGACGGTTTTAGGGTATTCCTATTAGTTGTATTAGGTATATTTACGTGCTGACTATCAATATTTTATAGCATCGTTGAAATTACATGCTGTAAGCTTTTGAAAGCCCGAAATAAAATAACCTTAACCAAACCACAATTAAAATGAAAAAACAAGTATTGATAACCGCATTGCTTAGCCTGTTGGTTATTGTATTATGGCGTTGCAGCACCCCAAAAACAGAAGCCACTGCGTCATCTGTAACCAAAAACCAGCTGCCTGGTGATGTAAACCCCGTTTGCGCCATTTCCGATTCGGAATTTGCCGGCTGGTTTGCCGATGGTAAAGTATCCCTTAACGGATTGGTTACGCCTGCAAATAGCGTCGCCTTTTCTGTAACAAAGGGCAACTGCGATTTTTATGATTGGTCTGAACATATGCTGCTTTGGCTTACCTCGCCTGTAAAAGGAGGAGGGTCGGTACTGGAATCGTCATTATTTTATGATGTTTCGGCCAAGATCAATGACGAGCGTAAGCTGGAGCCGCATGATGCAAAAAGGGTTTTAAACATGACTAACAATATCAACAAAACCGGCCCCAACGGTTTGCCTGTAATGGAAGACAGCACCGGCAGATTACTGGAGATAGAAAATGCCGGCCCTGAAACAAACACCCCTGCTTTAGTAAAGAGTGATAAAAACGGGTCGCAGGAAGTGGCCAACGTTCAACAGGATGCCAAAGGAATACTTCATTTTAAAGACAGTAAAAATAACGAGATAGCGAATCCAAAGGCGCTTATACGCCATGCGGTTAAAGAGAATTTTGTACAGCGCTTTAAAGTGGGTAATCATTTTGTATTCCTTGATGCTAAAGGCAAGCTTACCCAATCAGAAGTGGGCCAGGCTACCGGCCATGTGCTGATGTCTAAGCAAGGCTCGCTGGTTTACTACCTGTCGTCGGTGAATGACGTTTATGCCTATTATATGACCGGGGTTAAAAATGGCGTGCTGAACGGAAACCATTTCCCGATAACCGCCGCAGAACGGGACAGTATTACGGCCTACGCGCGTAAAACCGGCCACACCCTGCCCGATTCTAACGCATTGGCGCTGGAGATCAAAACATCATGGGTGGAAGCTAGTACTTTGCCTGATGCTGCTCAATACTTCCAGGTGAAAGCCACCATACCGGTTTACGATACTGCCAGCAATACCAAATGGACACCAAAGGGTGAAAAAACGGTTGCCATGGCAATGGTGGGTATGCATATCGTGGGCAGCGTAGCCGGCCACCCGGAAATGATCTGGGCTACTTACGAGCATAATGGCATCACACCAAATGCCGCTTACGACTATATTACTAAAGATGGTAAAACAGCCACGCAACCTGCCGATACCGGCACCGGATGGGTTTTTTCAACCGATGCATCTGCCGCAGCTGTAAACGTTCCGCATATGGGTAACCGCGATGCGCAACGCCAAACTGTGCCTTATATCACTGCCGAAACAGGCCAAACTATCAGCGCAAGTAATACACAGCGCGTTTTTGCCTGGGGGGCTTTCGGGATAGCTAACCCAAGGTCTAAATCTGCAGCGGTTTCTAATACCGAGCTGATCTCGATCAATAAAACCATTGCTACACTGCTTTCACCGGGTGATGTGCGGGCAAATTACCTGCTGATAGGCGCTACCTGGACAGAAAAAGGTGCAGCACCAAATGGTAAAAGCTACAGCGCCGAAAATTCTAACCCGGGATCGGCAGTAGGTACCAATGTTTTGGCCAACAGCACCATGGAGACCTATTTCCAAACATCCAGCAAATCGTGCTTTACCTGCCACAGCAATAGCGTAGTGAATGGGGTATTGCCTGCAGATCTGAGCCACTACTTTAAGTCGCTGCAACCAATGATAGCTGCAAAGGCAATAAGTAAATGATAGTAAAGAGAAGCCGGGATGCCATACATAAGGTGTCAGTCTGAGCCTGTCGAAGACCTAAACGGGTTGCAATGTCGGCGAATGGTTCGACAAGCTCACCATGACATACATAACATTTAAGAGGTCGTCGCAGGGGCCTCGCATAGTGGACCCTGCGTTGCCATCAAATAGAAAAGCCCTTGCTATGTACAGCAAGGGCTTTCTTAATTAACTATTGATCTTAGTATTAATTACTGGCTTGTTTAGCCTGGTTTTTCATGGCGTCGTTTGCAACGATCACAATCTCAACCCTGCGGTTTTGTGCGCGTCCTTCAGGCGTTTTGTTATCAGCAATAGGTTCGGTTTTACCTTTGCCACTGGTGCTTAAACGTGAATTAGCTACATTGTTTGCCACGATATATGACTTCACCGACTCGGCCCTGCGTACAGAAAGGTTTAAATTATATTCTGCAGTGCCGGTGCTATCTGTATGGCCTACAATAAGGATATTTGTTTGCGGGTTGTTTTGTAATGATGTAGCCAGGTTAGCCAGGTTTGTACGTGCAGCAGGTTTTAAATCTGATGAGTTGGTATCGAAAAGGATCCCTGAATCAAATTTCACCAAAATACCTTCACCTTCGCGGGTTACGGTTGCGCCAGGGACAGTGTTTTTAATTTCGGCAGCTTGCCTGTCCATATTACGGCCAATGAATGCACCGGCTGTCCCACCAACGGCACCACCAATAATTGCTCCTAATGCAGTGTTACCAGCTGCTTTACCAATAAATGCACCAAGTGTACCACCGGCGCCGGCGCCAATAGCGGCACCTTTTTGGGTTTTTGTTAATGAATCGCAGCCTGAGCCTAATATGCCTAATGAGGCCAATGCAATGCTATACGTAGCAATTCTTATTTTTAGTGTTTTCATTTTTTAAATTGGGTGTGTAGTTTATTATTTGCAAAGCTAATGCCAAAAACCAAAACTATATAATATTAAAATATTAAGGATATTTTGAAAACCAATCCATACTAGAACAACATATTTTTAAGATTTGAGAAAATAACAACGGGTTAGCAATAATACCTTAAATAATATGCTATGCAGTGCTGCCTTTTATTTAGTACAGCCTTTAGTTTACTGGTGAATTACCGGTGAGTTTTACAGGGAAGGTTAAAGTAAATGTACTGCCAGCACCTTGCTCAGAAACCACATCGATACCAATTTGATGAAAGGCGGCTATTGATTTTACAATGGGCAAGCCCAAACCAAAACTATCCTGCGAGAGCGACTGCTTCATTTTTTTAAAACGGTTAAATATATAAGGCAGCTCTTCAATAGCGATACCAATACCTGTGTCGGTTATTTTGATGGTGTAATTATTTTTCACCCATTGCCCGGTAACGGTTATTTCGCCATCGGGGCGGTTGTATTTAATGGCGTTATTAATGAGGTTGAACAGCAAGTTAAACAACAGGAATTTGTTTACGCCAAGCAGCTCCACATTATCTATCACTAAAATAGCCATGCTGATGTTCCTGTCCTGCAGGCGGATGGAGATCTCTTCATAAACGTCCTGTAGCAGGTCGTTCACCGAAATAATATCTTCCTTCAAAAACTGGTCGTTCTCTATCTGCGATATCAGCAACAGGGTTTTGGTAATGGCTTTTAACCGGTTCAATATCTTTTGCATCTCCAGCAGGCGTACCTTAAGCTCGTCGGCAATGTCATCCTGCTCAAACATGTTCTCAATTTTCGATTGCAGGATAGAGATAGGGGTCATCAGCTCGTGCGAGGCGTTTGATATAAACTCCCGTTCTTTCTGAAAAGTGGTTTCGATGGTTTCTACCATCTTGTGAATGCTAATGTCCAGGTGCTGAAAATCTGACGTGCTGGTTTTAACCTCTTTATAAACCGTAACTTTTGGGAACTTGTTGCCAATAAGCTTGGTGCGGATAATAATGCTTAGTGGGCGCAGTATGTAGTTAGAGTAGATCTGATCTGCCAGGATGGTGAGCAGTATCATCCCCAGCAGTATCTGGAAGGCGATGTTTTGCAGCGGGCCAGTGGTTTCGCCAATGGTTTCAGTACTCTTGCCTATTTCCAGTAAGTAATTTTTTTTGCCCACTTTAAAGGTGTGGCTTAATATGCGGTAGTCTATGGTGTCGCGTTCTACCAGGCGTTGCTCATCCTTAATGGTATCTAAATGATAGGTTGGTTCAACCTCATCAAGGCTGATGTATTCTTCTTTTAAGGGCAGGTAACTACCGTAACTTTCGCCATTTTCTATATAGGTTTTGATGCCTTTATCCCTTACAATTTGTAAAAGTTTATCCTTTTGTTTTACCAGGCGGTTATCGGTATAGCTTTTGTTTATTTTTTCGATAATGTTGGGCAGCAGCAGGATAAAAAGGGTTACAATAACCAGTTTTGATATGGCATTAAACAGCGTAAGTTTGGTTTTGAGTTTCAAATACTTAAACGTTTGTTTTTATCCTGTAACCCAAACCGCGAACGGTTTCCAGCCAATCTACGGGGGCAAATGCGCTTAGCTTTTTACGTATGTTTTTAATGTGGGCATCAATAAAGTTCGAGTCGTAATCATCATTGATAACGCTGCCCCAAATGTGTTCGCTTAACTGCGCACGGGTTAGCGTGCGGTTTTTATGCAGTAGTAAATAAGCTATCAGGTCAAATTCCTTTTTGGTGATGGCGTTTACCGGGTTAACCTGATAAAGTATGGTTCGATCGGTAATATTTACCAAAAAACCATCTAAATCAATAACTGTTTGGGTGATGCCGAATTTTCTGCGGGTGATGGCCTGCATGCGGCTTTGCAGTTCTAAAAGCGAAAATGGTTTTGCCAGGTAATCGTCAGCGCCCAGGTCAAGGCCTTTTACGCGGTCGGTAACTTCGGCGCGTGCGGTAAGGATGATACAGGCGGCTTCGGGATTTGCTTTTTTGGCTTCCCTGAGCAGGTCAAGCCCTTCATAATCCGGCAGGCCGAGGTCCAGCAGGATAAAATCATAAAGGTTGACAGCAATTTTTTCAGATGCAGAGGTGCCATCGTAACAGATCTCGCAGATGTAGTTGTTTTTTACCAGAAAAAACTCCAGTTCGTGGGCAAGTGCCTTTTCGTCCTCAATGATCAGTACGTTCATCTAATAAAACACGTAATAAAAGGTGAAATTAAAAAACGATTCGCGACGGTTCTTCAAAGCGCCCTCCACGTTTACCGGGATAGAATATTTGTACGAAGCCTCCAGCGTATAATGTGGCATATTGTAGGCCAGGGGTATTTTAAAACTATAATTCAGCATGTTGAATTTAGCGTTTGCCCGGGCGCGGCGGCCATTTTCATTTTGTGTAGCAATATTATCAATCGCTATGCGGGTATCATGATCAACGGCGTATCGCTGCACAAAGTTTTGTGTGCCAAAAATGAGATTAACACTTGGGTTGATAGAAAGAAAATCCTGATCATTAAAAATGTTAAAGCTGCTCTCGAAATATTTAGAGTTACTGATGGTGGTAAAAACATCGTACGATTTACCAAAAAGATAATCGACCGTAGCGCTTGTTTTCAGGTACTTCCAATCGTAACTATTCTTCCAGTTGATGTCGTTTGATGCAGACGATTTTATAATATTGGCCTCCTTATTAAATATAAAGCGGGTGTAACTTACCGTTCCGGTGAATTTTTTAGATAAACGATAGTAGTATCCACCGCCAAGGTCTATCTCATCAACCAGTGGTTTATAGCCTAAAACTTTTACGGCCGAACTATAGACAAAAAAGCCGGGTTTGGTATTAATAATGATATCTGTAGACATGAACGGATATTTAATAGGCCCCGTACGGCCAAAAAACAATGCATCGCTACCGTAACTTATCCCTGCCGATACCGAAGTTTTACGCACAATGGTATCTGTATCTGCAACGGTACGATCATGCTGGTATGCTACCATACGCGGCTTTATTGCAGCCGCATGTAATGCATTGCAGGTAATTATAAATAACAGGGCGCCAAAATATCTCATTAATATAGCTGTAATATTAGTCGTTTCTCCTTGGTATTTCAGGTGGCCGTTCCAAACCTTCGGGCCTGCGCTGCCGTTTTGGTTTTGGTTTTGCAGGGTCAACAGTTTCTATTTTCTCGGGTTTAGGTTGTTTTTTTGCTTTAGCAACCTCCTTAATTTTCTTTTTGTCTTCTTCAGATTGCCGTTGCTTGCCTTTTGTTACAGTTGTATCATGTTGTAACGAATAATTTGTGTTAAATGATACAATAGTGTAAGCATGCAAAAGATTGCCGTGAAAGCCTGTATTGTTTTTAGCGTATGACAAGCGTGGCGCGAATATCATTAAAAGTACAATATACAAAAACCACTTTATCATTTGAAGGGGAGAAACGCTTAATTATTGCAAAGATACGCAGGCAACCGCGTATAGGTGTATTAAATTATTGTATGTAAAAATGCGCCAAACACCCGGGGCTTTATCCCTGTTTGTTTAGCGCGTTAAAGTATTTTATAATAGGTTTATGGTAAAGATAAGCATTGGGCTTACATCATTACACTTATATTTTTTGATGTATATACCCGTGCATGGTCATCAACAATGATGCACGCTATCTGGTTAAGCTTGTTTATTAAATATAAACCGGCGTTTACACCCATGGCAATAATAGGGGTGGCCATGGCATCGGCCAGTTCGGCACCTGGCGTAATAACGCTCACGCTTTCAATTTTACTAACCGGGAAACCATTCTCGGGGTTAATATCAGCTTTAGCTTTAATATTATTAATGCTGGTGTACTTTTCTGTGTTGTAAGAAGTAGCAACGGCCATGTTGCTGATGTTTACCCCGGCATACGGCTGGTTAGCCTGCGATGGGTCGGCAGTAGCAATGGTCCATGGTGTATTGTCTGGCTGCAAACCCCAGGTAAGCAAGTCGCCGCCGGCGTTAATAACACCACTGCTAACGCCTTCCATTTGTAAAATGTATTTTGCCCTGTCGGCAGCGTAACCGCGGCTAATGGCGCCAAAGCCAATACGCATACCCTTGTTTTTAAGAAATACGGTTTGGGCGGCAAAGTCAAGCACAACGTTGGTATAATTAGTAAGGCTTATCTTCTTTTTAAGTTTTTTAGCAGGGGCAATAGCAATGGGGGTATAAGTATCGTCGGTATCGTTATTCACCGTATTATAGGTAATATCAAAAGAGCCATCGGTAAGTGATGATATTTGTATAGCCCTGTCAATTATCCTAAAGGTTTCTGCATCAACACGTACGGGCTGTACGCCAGCATTGCGGTTAATGGCGTTTATAGAGCTATCTTCGGTAAAAGCGCTCAATAATTTTTCAACACGGTTTATTTCGGCAATAGCGCTATCAATACGTGCCAGCGCCCAAATATGGTCGTTAGCTACTAAACTGATCTCGAACCTGTTTCCCATTAAACGAACCTCGCGGTTGAAAATGGTTGAAGTGCCTGTTAAATTTTTTACTGCCAGCATGGGTAAATAGCGTTATAAACAGTTAAGCTTATTGTATTTACACATTACGCAACATAATATGTAAATGCAACTTCACAAACGCTAAAATAGTTGGGCATTATGAAATTGACATGAAATGCGGGTTTCTATAAATGAAAAAAGCACCGTATAGGTGCTTTCAATTTTATAATTATAATAATTTTTTATGCTGCTGTGCCTTCTTTTAACCTTTCGGCGTTCTCTGCAAATTGCAGCGCCTCCATAATTTCCTGCAGGTCGCCGTTCATTACACCGGTTAAATTATAGATGGTTAAACCAATGCGGTGCTCGGTTAAACGGCCTTGCGGATAGTTATAGGTACGCACCTTAGCGCTCCTGTCGCCGGTGGCAACCATGGTTTTACGCCTTTTGGATGTTTCCTCCAGGTGCTTTTGCAGCTCCATTTCGTAAACACGTGAGCGCAATACCCCTAAAGCCTTATCATAGTTTTTTAATTGCGATTTCTGATCCTGGCATTGCGCTACAATACCTGTAGGTAAGTGCGTTAAACGTACAGCAGAGTAGGTAGTATTTACCGACTGCCCACCCGGGCCAGATGCGCAGAACAGATCCTTACGGATATCGCTCACCTGCAAATCAATATCAAACTCATCAACCTCGGGCAGTACCACTACCGATGCGGCAGATGTATGTACGCGGCCCTGTGTTTCGGTATCGGGCACACGCTGTACACGGTGCACGCCGCTTTCGTATTTAAAGTTGCCATAGGCATCCTCGGCGTTTACGCTGAACACAATCTCTTTATAACCGCCGGCAGTACCTTCGGTATAATCAACCAGTTCTGTTTTCCAGCCGCGGCGCTCGCAATAACGCATGTACATGCGGTAAAGGTCGCCTGCAAAAAGCGAGGCCTCATCACCACCTGTACCACCACGAATCTCTATCATGGCATTTTTAGAATCCTCCGGGTCTTTTGGTATCAGCATCAAACGGATAACTTCTTCCATTTCATCCTGTTTTACCAGCAACTCATCTAATTCGGCCTTAGCCATCTCGCGAAACTCTTCGTCCTTTTCGGTAGCTAAAATTTCTTTATTGCTTTCAATGTTGCTCATAATGTTTTTGTAAACATTATACTCATCAACAATTTTGGCAAGGTCTTTATATTCCTTGTTCATCTGGGCAAAACGCTTCATGTCAGTCATGGCATCAGGACTGCTTAAGTCGCCTTCTACGGTTTTCCAGCGTTGAAATATTAATTCTAATTTCTCTAACATCTTCTTATTTGAAAATCAATTGCAGCGTTTTATGGGTGCTGCAGCCCCGCTTTTCACGGCAAGCTTTTTTGCCCGTCCGCTAATCCATCACACAAAAGCTTTTTATTACAATTGGGTTTATGGTTGTTATTGCACTACAAAAAACATGCAAAAATACGCATTTATCGGCACATAATAAATTCAGCCAATTGTAAAGAGATTTTGTGTGCAGGCAGTGCGCAGATCAAACGTACCTACGGTACGAAAAACAAGCATTAAATGAATTGCTACCGGCTCATTACTCCCAGCCCGGTAGCAGTTTTTAATTTAAAATGATACTGTAATTACTAAACAAGCGTTCTTTAATACAACGTGTATAAAACCTTTGTTGTATATTTAGCGTAGTTACAGTATCTATCAATTAAAAACAATTACTATGGGAGCACCAGAAATTATATTGATCATTATTGCCATTTTAGTATTATTTGGCGGTAAAAAAATACCCGAAATGATGAAAGGCCTTGGCAAGGGGATTAAAGATTTTAAATCGGCACAAGAACCGGAACCTATCCCGGTACCGGTAGAGGTTAAAGAAACAAAGATCTAAATAAAAAATGGCTGCTGTAAAGGCGGCCATTTTTATTAATAGCCTGATTACAGCTTCGATTTTGCCTGAAATACGCCGTTGTTGGTGTTGTCACCAACAACCTTTAAACAGGTAGTAAACAAGCATGACGACTTGTTGGTGACAACACCAACAAGGGCGGAATCATTATTCAATATTCGAAATTCGGGGTTCGTTATTTTCCCTCTTTCTCAAACCACTTCAATTCCAAATTCACCCCGTCAAAAACAGCATAGGTGTTATAATTCACCCATTCGCCCAGGTTTACGTAGCGGCTGTTATCAGGCAGGGCTATATCTAAAGGCAGGTGCCTGTGGCCAAAAACAAAATAATCGAAATGCCGGGTTTTTAGCACTTCCAGCGAATACGCTTCCAGCCATTCCTGCTGGTACTGTATCTTTTCTGCATCTTTAGCGCCGGCAATACGGCTCTGTTTAGACCAGGTATTGGCAATGCCGACACCCAAATTGGGGTGCAACCTGGCAAACAGCCACTGGCACGCTTTGCTGCGGAAAAACTTTTTCAGGAACTTATAAAACCTATCGCCAGGGCCAAGGCCATCACCGTGGTGCAGATAGAATTTTTTGCCGCCGCGTTCCATCTCCAGTTCGTTGGTGATAATTGTCGCGCCAAGCTCCTGCACAAAATAATCAAACATCCACATATCGTGGTTGCCTTTAAACAGGTATAGCTTTACACCGGCATCACTGAGTTGGGCAAGCTTGCCTAAAAAGCGGATGTAACCCTTTGGCACTACCGTTTTATACTCAAACCAAAAATCAAATACATCGCCCATTAAAAAAAGTTCGGCAACATCATCTTTGATCATGTCCAACCAGCGGATAATACGGTCTTCCCGCTCGCGCGATGAAGCGTACCCAACGGCACCCAAATGAAAATCAGAAGCAAAGTATAAGTTTTTACCGGTTGGCATATAGTTTCAAAAGTACGGGAATAATCAGGAGTGACAAAATTATGCTTCGTAAAGGGGTTGCTGATTTATAGTATATTTATTGGCCCAACTATAAAGGGTAATTAACAACATACCATATGCTAAAAAAGGGAGAACATATTGAGGGCACACCGGCAGAACTGCAAATACTTTTAGATGCCGATGCAGAAGCGAACAGTTTTTTTGAAAGCCTGTCCAAATCATACAAACAAGGCTATTGCGATTGGGTAGGCTCGGCAAAGCAGGAAGAAACCCGTAAAGTAAGGGCAGCTAAAGCCTTAATTATGCTGCAAAACAAACAAAAAACACTAAAGACTTAAATCTTACAACTCGCGTTTCCCTGCGGCATAAGTTGTTTCACGCAAAGACGCTAAGACGTAATTGAAAGTTTGTAAGTAATTGCCCAGTCAACATAGCGTCTCTGCGTTTTTGCGTGAGAAATTCTGCAACCACCTACAAACTCGCGTTTTCCGGCGGCATATATTGCAGGCGCTTGGTAAAATAAATATCCCAGCTGTGTTGCTGCTGCCGGTTTACCATATGTTCGGTATCCTCGTCATAATCCTGGTTTAGCTGCTTATATTTGGCATCAATGCGGTTAAATATGGCCATTGCCTCGGCATTGTAGTTGTAGGTAAAACGGGTGTGTTCAATAGCTCTTAAAACTTCCTGCTGCTCCAGATAGGCAATAGTATAATGCCCTTGCTCGTGTTTCAAAACCTCTGCTAACTGATCCGCGTTTGTAATGCGCGACCTGTCTATCCACGATTTATAGTTATTTAAGTACAGGCGTACGTTGGCATGTAAAATATAATTACCATCGTTACGGCTGGCCTGGTACGAAAAATTAATAGTGCAGTTGGTGTAAGCGACAACCCCGCGCCCGTTTGCCCTTGGCGCGCCCTGAAAATCATTAACGGTTAACATGCGGTGCGGTTGCGCCCATGCGGGGCTTAACGCAAAACACAGCAATGCACAGGCGCAAAACGCGCGTAAATATTTCAATATCATTTAGCCAGGTTGTAAAGTGAAACTTTACTTTTTGACTGCCTCGCTATGTAAATGGTTTAAAGCCATCATTTCTTTCATGGTATGCTGCATGCCTTCGGTAGAGCCATCCAGGAAAATAACGTTGCCTTTTGAGTTTTCGGCGAAGTGCTTGATAGATTCTGTCCACATGGTGAAAAGGATAACCGAGGTATCCATATTGGCGCCCTGCATTTCTTTAGCGGCCACTGTCATACCCTTGGCCACCTCCTCGCGGAATAAGGCTATACCCTGCCCGCGCAACTGCGCCGCCTGGCGCTCAGCCTCGGCCGAAATTTTGATGGCGTTACCCTCGGCTTCGGCAGCTTTGGTTTTAGTGATCAGTAAGGCCTGGCCTTCATTCTCGGCTGCGGCCTTAAGGTTGTTTGATGCCACCACCTGGCTCATTGATTTCATGATGATATCATCAAAGGTAATGTCGTTCAGCTGCAAATCCTGCAGGTGATAGCCCCAGCCTTCCAGTATGGTATCCAGTTGTTCTTTTACGTGCTCCACTATATCGCGGCGAAGTATTAGCACCTCGCTTTGGCGTTTAGTGGCCACAAATGCGCGGATAGAGCCCTCAACCGTACGGATAAGTGCCTGCATCAGGTTACGTTCGTCCACAAACTTAAACGCTACGTTTTTAATGCTTTCTTCCTGCTGGTCCAGTACCGAATACAGCAGCATGGCTTTGAAGTAAACGTTGGCCTGGTCAAACGTTACG
Source organism: Bacteroidota bacterium (assembly GCA_040390445.1). Taxonomy (GTDB): domain Bacteria; phylum Bacteroidota; class Bacteroidia; order Sphingobacteriales; family Sphingobacteriaceae; genus Mucilaginibacter. Next base: position 1,125 of record JAZJYI010000011.1, on the reverse strand, counting down.
GCCTGAAACTCCAGCTCCACAGAGCGGTTCTGGATAGATATTTTGGAGTAGATCTGCTCTACCAAAGGAATTTTAAAGTTTAAACCAGGTGTAAGTATTCGGCGGTATTTGCCAAATACGGTTACTACGGCAATGGTACCCTGTTTAACGGTTACAAAAGAGGATAATATTACAATGATGATAAAGAATACCAACAGGTAAAGTATAATTGATGATGGTGTCATTAGGCTTATAATTTTTAATAAATATAGGCTTAATTATGGAATACCAATTGTAGAGACGCAATATTGCGTATTCGTTAAGGGTTACAGAACTCAAACAATATGATGATTGGATGCAAATACGACTATTTATGCTTTCTAAAATTATTCTTTTGATATTATATTTGACTGTTAATCTAAAGACCATCTAAGTGTTACAAACCAAGATACGAGAATAGCTGCTCTCACTTTAAGGCAGTATAATTAAAAACACATTGAACAGAGAACAGAAAAGCATATTTGTGCTGCAAGCAGCATTTATTACCTATTTAATTGGCTGTGTTTTATGGTATTTCTTTTGGTATAAGAACGGTCAAATTAATCACATTGCGATGATTGCGTTGGTTATAGGAGGTACTGGTGTTTATAAAACCCGCAATTTGATTTTGAAAGGTGTAAGCAAGTATAAATCGCTTTTCGTTGTGCTTTTTGTAGTTATATTTATAAGTGTTGCTGGGCTTATAAATTATTTAGCAAAAGAAAGGGTTGATCATATTTTATATGATGGGCCAACAAAGCATGCTATAGCGACAGTCGTTAACGTCGACATGAGGAGCACCCGATCTGGTAAACAGGCTTGGTCAATTATCAAGTATAATGCAACCGGAACAACAATTGAGCAATCTTTCGCCGATACAAGTGGTGATCCCGGGGTTGGAAAGAAATATTTAATTGAATATTCATTACAATACCCCGATATGTTCAGGATATTAAGAACAGTAAAGTAATAAAAACTTTATACCCACTCCTGGCCTAAGTTTAGCGCAGCGTATTTTATGCCTAAAATGTAGTAAGCTTTCAGCTTAAGCTACTGTCTCGTCCTAAAAAAAGTTTACAGGTTTTAAGATAGTCCTGTTATGTATTT
>JAZJYI010000010.1:0-202966 GCA_040390445.1 Bacteroidota bacterium | reverse complement strand
ACAATAAATGTTTTTATCTTTATAAATCACTGTCAACCTTTTTCAGGACGAGTCAATTCGGAACAAAATGGAACAAGTATAAAATATTAATATGCTATAAATCAATAATTTAAATCAAAACGCTTTTGTGTCTATCCATGCTCGCCGTCATCCCAAAAAGGCCGAATGAAGGGCGAAAAAAGGCGAAAAAATCTCAAGAAAAGTCACTTTTTGCCGCTCAGTTTTTTGTTCCATTTTCCAAAAAGTGGAACAAAATTGCGTTTTTTATAAGTGGTTGATATATAGATAATTATATTGAAAAAGCGAAGTAAAACTTTAAATAGAGAGCAAAATTTAAAATAGTAATAACCTCATTGCCAATATGTTCCATTTGTTCCGCTTGTTCCATTTTGCAATGGAACAGAACAGGCTGGTGGTTTATTAAAAAGTTACCTCTTTTTCAGTAATGTCGGTTGCTTTCACTACTAAGGTGTTTGCCCAAAGGTCGCCCAATCTTTGATGTTTGGGCGTTTTTAGAACACAAATTAACGCAGGGATGCCGTACATGAAGATGTCTATAGGGTCTAATAATCGCCTTTTAAAAGTAGCTGAAAATGATGGTTTGGCAGCACCGTCTGTTACAACCTTTAGCTTAACTATGTCGTGCCCCGGCGTAGCATGTGCCGATTCTAATACCACGAAATACAGGAACCACACTATTACGATAGGTAATACCATTATACCGGTTACAGTTGCCTCGCCCGGTTCGGGGTTTTCGTCAAAAATATAAAGGTAAACCCCATAAAAAATAAAATAGATACCGTAATCTATCAATGTGGCTATGATCCTTAATTTAAGATGTGGCTTAGTAACAATTGTATAAAATTTCATCAATAACAATTATACATGCAATGTATGAATTGTTATTATATTTTCTTCCCGTTAAAAGTAATGCCATACAGGTCGGTACGCCTGTCCTTTAAATTTTGCACGCTGCCATATTCGTGTAATTCGCCCAGGGTAGAAAGGTCAACATCCGCAATCACGATCATCTCGCTGTTTGGCGTAGCTTCAGACTGAATACCATTTGTAGGGAACCCAAAATCGGAAGGGGTAAACACAGCGGATTGTGCGTAAGAGATATCCATATTATTTACGTTGGGCAGGTTACCTACGCAACCGGCAATAGCCACATAACATTCATTCTCAACCGCGCGGGCCTGTGCGCAAAATTTAACCCGGTTGTACCCGTTCTGCGTATCAGTAAGGAAAGGCACAAACAGTATCTGCATATCCTGGCCAGCCAATATGCGCCCTAGTTCAGGGAATTCCACATCATAACATATCAGGATACCTATACGGCCTGCATCGGTTTCAAAAACCTTCAGATCGTTGCCACCGCGCATTCCCCATGAGCTGATCTCTGATGGGGTAGGGTGCAGCTTAACGCTTTCTTCCATACTGCCGTTACGCCTAAACAGGTATGATACATTGTACAGCGAGTCATCCTTTATTACAGGCATACTGCCCGATATAATGTTTACATTGTATGATACAGCCAGTTTGGTAAATGCTTCCGTAATGGGTTCGGTAAACTTGGCCAGCTCGCGCATGGCTTTGGCAGCATCCATGTGGTTGTACTCGGCCATCAGCGGGGTGTTGAACAGCTCGGGGAACAAAATAAAATCCGACTGGTAATCGCTCACGGCATCCACAAAATATTCGGCATGCTTCATCAACTCACTGATATTGCTGTATGGGCGCATTTGCCATTGCACCAAACCAATCCGCACCACGGTTTTTTGGTTTATTACAGTGCTTATTTCTTCGTAATAAACGTTGTTCCATTCTATCAGCGTAGCAAAACCTTTTGAGCGGGCATCCTCCGGCAAATAATTACGCAGTATTTTACGTACGTGAAAATCATTTGAGAGCTGGAACGAAAGGGTAGGGTCAAAGATCTCCTTGTATTTTACCTTGTCGATATACTGCCTAGGCGTAAGGTCGTTCTGAAACTTTTGATAGTTTGGGATGCGGCCGCCGGCTATGATACTTTTTAGGTTCAGCTTTTCGCAAAGTGCCTTACGGGCTTCATACAAACGGCGGGCAAGGCGCAGCCCCCTGTATTTAGGGTGTACAAATACCTCAATGCCGTATAAAACATCGCCTTTATCGGTATGTGTTTTAAAGCTGCCGTCGCCGGTAATTTGTTTGTAGGTGTGGTTGTCGCCAAATTTGGTGTAATCCACAATAATGGATAATGCGCAACCAACAACCTCGTCATTAACAGTAACGCAAACCTGCCCTTCGGGGAAAAGTTTAATGAGTTTCCTGATAGAGGCGGCGTCCCAATGGTCGTCTTCCATATCCAGGTAAGCCGATTTCATTGATTTTTTAAGTTCCTGGTAATCCTGTACTTCCAGGGTACGTAGTTCGATACTTTGCAGATCCATTTTTCTGTAACCCTGTTTTGGGCGGAATGTTTGGTTTAGCACAGAGTAGTTGGACTAGTCTCAATACAAAGAACTACTTTCTATGCCACCAGGCCCAAAGTATTAGTACTGGCTGTAACAATAGCCTTATCCAGGCAATTGCTGGTGTAACCAATAAATTGCCCACTTTTAAAGGCGCTTGCATCAACATGGTAATATGGACCGGCAAAAAAGCGGTGAGCATGAGTATTATGCCATAGGAGGCAACCTTGCGTGTTTTTGGCCGTATCAACAATAACGCGAACGAGATCTCGAATAAACCGGCCAGTATATTTAATAAAACCGGGTAAGGTAAATAGGACGGGATAATGCGATAATAGCCTTGCGGATGGATAAAATGATTGGCCCCGGCAAGCAGGTATCCGATCACTAAAATGGCGAGGCTGATGTTTTTTAAAATTCGCATTTTTAATTGTTCAATCGATTGATTAATAAAGAGTATTGTAAAAATATGGCTTTTTTTTGAAAAAAACACATTATTTATAATCATTCTAAATGCGTCTGTTTGACAAATAATTGACATTGCATCCAATAGGGTATGTTACTTTTGTTGGGTCAAAATAAAAACTGCTTTGAAGTATTTAAAAGTTATTGCTTTTACACATAAACAGATCGAGCTGAAAGAATTGGGTAAACTGGTGTTATGCCAGGAGAACATTACCGAAAAACTTCATGCAGCTAAAGGCCATTTCGGCATTGACGAAATTTTCTATTTGTCAACCTGTAACCGGGTTGAATTTGTACTATCTACTCAGCATAAGGTTGACAGGGAATTTGCCGAGGCTTTTTTGACCGAGATGCAAATGGGCCTTTGCTCGCACTCCACCCAAACATTTCTTGATGCCGCTTCTATTTATGAAGGGCAAGATGCACTTAACCATTTGTTGCGCACCTCATGCTCATTAGAGAGCCTGATAGTTGGCGAGAAAGAAATTTTAGCGCAACTACGCAAAGCTTATGACGATTGCCGCGAGGCCGGCCTCACCGCCGATAAATTGCGCCTGGTTATGGAATGCGTTGTAAAAGCGGCTAAAGAGGTTTACACCCATACCAACATTTCAAAAAACCCAATTTCGGTAGTGTCATTAGCCTATCGTAAATTAAAGGATTTGAAATTGTGCTCAAACGCCCGTGTATTGATTATCGGCGCCGGCGAAACTAACCGCAACATTTCAAAATACCTGCAAAAACATAAGTTCTCCAATTTCTCGGTTTTTAACCGTACGCTTTCAAAAGCGCAGCAATTAGCCAATGACCTTGGTGGCGAAGCTTTTGAGCTGGACGAGCTAAAAAACTTTAAAGGCGGCTTTGATGCTATTATCACCTGTACATCGGCAGTTGAACCTATCATTACTACCGAAATTTATAAATCATTGCTAAACGGCGATACCGACAAGAAAACTATTGTTGACCTTGCCATCCCTAACGACACCGCACCCGAAGTACTGGAGCAATTTGATGTAAACTTTATTGAGGTACACAGCCTTAACGAAATTGCTAAGAAAAACCTGCAGGAACGTTATCAGGAGCTTGTGCACGCCGAAGCAATCATAGAGCAAAATATTGCTGAGTTTATGGTAATGCTGAAGCAACGCCGCATTGAACTGGCTATGCGCCAGGTGCCCGAAAAGATCAAAGAGATCCGTAACAATGCGGTGAACACCGTATTTGCCGACGAGGTACAAAGCCTTGATAAAGAATCGCGCGAGATCCTGGAGAAGGTGATCAACTACATGGAAAAGAAATATATCAGCGTTCCCATGATTATGGCGAAGGATATATTGATCAATAATAACTAAGCGCCATTCTTCCCGCAAATTCCAAAAACACTTCTTGCAATTTTTAAATAGAATTACGTATTTGTAGTACTTAATCTATCTGAATGTACGAAACCGTAACCGTTGATGATGCTTTAGCTCGGGGCAGGCGCATGGTCAATTACCCGGTAACGGTAATGCTGTTCCTGTTAGTAATAGCTTCATTTTTAGTTGTCTTTTTACTTCAACTCCCACTTTGGTTACTTGCTGTAACGGTACCTTCGGCTATTGCATTACCTTGGTTATATTGGAGTTTTATGATAACCAGGTGGCGGCTATGGGCCTTTGAAAATGTAAGGAATGTGCAGGAGCTAAAAAAACGGGCAATAAAAGAAAAACTAATTTGGGCAGATGGCAAGTTCTTCGAAAAAACAGAGATAAGGTCATTCGCAGAAAAAGAGAAATGGGCTGATTTGCAAAGTAAGTTTAAGGTGGAGGATATATTTCATGATGATTATGCCATACCACCGGAAACGAAGATCTATTATTCAAAAACTAAATCTTCCTGGGAGGTAATCCTCGGAATAGGTTTATTTGCGTTAGGAGTGTATTTTTTTGCTACCAATGGATTAGAAATGGGTGCTTGCGTATGCTGGATAGCCGGAGTAGTGATAGCTGTTGTTGGTTACAGGCAATTGAAAAATCGCGATGCGCAAATAACACTGAGCAATGAAGGGGTTACCACGTCTGAATTGCCTTTTTGTGGATGGGGCGAAATTAGTAATGAGGATGCGAGGGTAGTTAGAATCGGAAGAACGCACAATACTTACTTTGTTTATACCTGCTTTACCAACGAAAATAAAATCAGTATAAATGAATTGGGTGTCAGCCAGGCCGGGCTTGAAAAGTTATTAAGAGTATATCGAGGCCGTTTTAACCGAAAAAACGATAATAAAAACAACCAATTCTAAAAGCCGCATCCTTTATTAGTCAGCCTACTTTCATATCCTTAATTAATACTATATTACTGTGCATAAAAAATTAAATTTGTGCTGTAAAAATTTATCCCCTTGGACAGAACAGTAATAATAGGAACGCGTGGCAGCGAATTAGCTTTATGGCAGGCAAACTTTGTAAAGGATAGCCTTGCCGCAATTAACATTACCGCCGAACTTAAAATTATAAAAACACAGGGCGACCGTATCCTCAACCTCAGCTTTGATAAGCTGGAGGGCAAAGGCTTTTTTACCAAGGAATTAGAAGAAGAATTATTGGCAGGTACTATAGATCTGGCTGTGCATTCGCACAAGGACCTGCCAACAGAAAACCCTCCGGGACTCATCATCGCAGCAGTTTCAGAACGGGAAGATCCGGCTGAACTGTTGCTGATCTTGAAAGATTGTGTGGATGTGCGCCAAAAATTATCCGTAAAATATGGCGGTATGGTGGGTACATCATCAAACAGGCGCAAAGCGCAATTGCTTGCTGTACGCCCCGACCTGGAAATAGATGAACTGCGCGGTAACGTACCAACCCGCATTGGTAAATTGCGCGACGAGAATTACGACGCTATTATGCTGGCCAAAGCCGGCGTTACCCGTTTAGGTATAGACCTGAGCGAGTTTCACGTAGAAGAATTAACCCCAACTGAGTTTATACCTGCACCTGCCCAGGGCGCACTGGCTATCCAGATCCGCGAAAGCAACACCGAATTATTTGAGATACTACAAGCATTGCACCATCCGGGTGTAGCTGAAGAACTTTCTTTAGAACGCGGCGTATTAAAAATGTTTGGCGGTGGCTGCCACCTGCCCCTTGGCGTTTATTGCCGCAGGGATGATGGTAAATTCCAGGTGTTTACCTCAAAGGCCGAAGATGGCGAGGGTTTCCCTGACAGGTACTTTATAGAAAGCGATACCCTTGATGGTGTTGCTGATAAAATAGTAGCCCGTTTTGCTAAAGATAGGAAGTTCCCTAACAAGGTGTTTATCTCCCGCGATATTTCGGAGACCAGCTACTTTCGTAAAGCTTTAGAGAAACATAAAATTGAGATAGAAGCCCGCTCGCTTATCCGTACTGTGCCGGTTATTACCAGGTTTGATTCATACATCTTAAAAAATATCGACTGGGTATTTTTCACCAGCAAAAATGCGGTCGAATACTTCTTTAAACTGTCACCTCAGTTCCCTAAAAAGATAAAGTTTGGGGTAATGGGTACCGGAAGCGAAGATATGCTGCGCCGCAACGGTCACTTTGCTGATTTTGTTGGTGAAAGTAATGACACTGCGGACGTATCTGCTGATTTTGCTGAACTGGCAAATGGCACAACTATATTGTTCCCGGGTGCTGATAACCCTATGAGGAGCATACAACAAGGATTATCTGCCGAAACAAAAATAATTGACCTGCCCGTTTACGAAACCGTACTGGAAGAAGAGGTTGAGCCAAGCGGCGCTGACGTGATGGTGTTTACCAGCCCAAGCAACGTGGAGGCTTACTTTGCTGATAACCTGCTGGAGCCGGGTCAAAAGGTAATAGCCATTGGCAAATCAACCGGTAAAAAGTTTGATGAAATGGGTGTAAAATACACCCTGCCTTTCTCTCCCGACGAAGTTGGGCTGGCAGAGGCTGTGTTTGGGATATAGAGAAGTCAATAGTCCATGGTCGATAGTCCATAGACTTGATTCTCATTTATAATTTAATAAGACTATGGACTATCGTCTATGGTCTATGGACTCAAAGAAATGTTACAACGACCAAGAAGAAACAGGAAAAGTGAAGTTATCCGCCAGATGGTGCAGGAAACACATGTTAGCGCGGCTAACCTGATATTCCCGCTGTTTATTGTGGATGGCGAGAACCAGAAAACCGAAGTGGCATCTATGCCCGGCATTTTCAGGTATTCGATTGATAATTTACTGCGTGAGGTGGAAAGCTGCATGAAACTGGGCTTAAACTCATTCGATCTGTTCCCCAATATCGACGAAGCATTAAAAGATAAATTTGCTACCGAAAGCCACCGCGACGAAAGCCTTTACCTGCGCGCCATCCGTGCCGTAAAAAAAGAGTTCCCGGAGGCTTGTGTAGTAACCGATGTGGCGATGGATCCCTACAGCAGTGATGGCCACGATGGTATTGTTGAGAATGGCCAGATCCTGAACGACGAAACATTAGAAGTTTTAGGCAAAATGGCCCTGGCCCATGCCCGTAGTGGTGCCGATATCATAGCCCCATCAGATATGATGGATGGCCGTGTAGGCTACATCCGCAAGGTGTTGGATGATAATGGGTTTACGGGTGTGTCTATCATGTCATACTCGGCCAAATACGCCAGCGCGTTTTATGGCCCGTTTAGGGATGCTTTAAATTCCGCCCCCAAGTTTGGCGACAAAAAAACTTACCAGATGAACCCCGCCAATCAGCGCGAAGCACTAATTGAAGCCCGTTTGGATGAAGCAGAAGGTGCCGACTTCCTGATGGTGAAACCGGCGTTATCATACCTGGATGTTATTAAACTAATAAAAGACGATACCGAGTTACCGGTTGCAGCCTACAATGTAAGTGGCGAATACGCCATGATAAAAGCCGCTGTACAAAAAGGCTGGTTAAATGAGCAACGCGCCACTACAGAAGTGCTCACCAGTATTCGCCGTGCCGGTGCTACCGCTATATTAACCTACCACGCCAAAGAAGTGTTACTGAATAAGTGGCTTTAATGAGCCGAGAGGGTAAAAGCTGAAAGCATAAAGCTTTTTGCAAAACATATAAAAAGCTTTAAGCTTTATGCTTTCGGCTTCCAGCAATAATAAAAATGCAAGTAAAAGATATAAGCAGAGCAAAATCTGCAGCATTGTACGAGAAAGCAAAAACCTATTTCCCGGGTGGGGTAAACTCGCCGGTAAGGGCATTTAAATCTGTTTATGGCACACCGCTTTTTATTGAAAGAGGCGATGGCAGCCACATATGGGATGCCGATGGTAACGAGTTTATAGATTTTTGCTGCTCATGGGGGCCGCTTATTTTAGGGCATAACCATGCATCGGTTCGTAACAAGGTGACCGAAGTAATGCAAAAAGGCATGTCATTCGGTGCGCCTACGGCGTTGGAGAATGAACTGGCGGAGCTTATCCTCGGTAACAATAAATTTATCGAAAAAATACGCTTTGTAAGCTCGGGCACCGAAGCGGTGATGTCGGCCATCAGGCTGGCGAGGGGCTATACCAAACGCGATAAAATATTAAAGTTTGAAGGTTGTTATCACGGGCACTCAGATAGCTTATTGGTAAAAGCAGGCTCGGGTCTGGTTACCTTTGGCGAAACCTCATCAGCGGGCGTACCAAAGGCTTTTGCTGATGAAACGATAGTTGTATCGTTAGATGATAAAAAAGCCCTGCAGGAGGCCTTTGAAGAGTTTAAGGGGCAAATTGCAGCGGTTATTATAGAACCCGTTCCGGCTAACAATGGGCTGCTTCTACAAACACAGGATTATTTAGATTACCTACGAGATATCTGTACCCAAAACGGTACCATGCTGATCTTCGACGAAGTGATCTCGGGTTTCCGTGTAGGGTTTGAAGGGGCTGCCGCATATTATGGCATACAGCCGGATATCATTACTTATGGTAAAATTATCGGTGGTGGTTTGCCGGTTGGGGCTTACGGCGCATCGGCAGAGGTGATGGATCATATCTCGCCGGTTGGTTCTGTTTACCAGGCGGGCACACTATCGGGTAACCCGGTAGCTATGGCGGCTGGTATAGCGCAATTGAGTGAATTATTAAAACCCGGCTTTTATGACGAGCTGCATGCCAAGACGGCAGGTTTTGTAAAAGATATTCAGGACTTTGTTGTAGAACGTGGTTACGGGGTTAAAATATTTACTATCGGCTCTATCTTCTGGGTTGCCTTTACCAACCAGAAAAGCATTACCACAGCCGAACAAATTGACCCGGCAAGCATGGCGAAATTTAAAGAAATGCACCGCGAACTGATTAACAGGGGTATTTATTTAGGCCCGTCAGGCTACGAAGTTGGCTTTATATCGGCCGCCCACACAACAACTGACTTAGAAACAACAAAAACAGCTATATTTGATAGTCTGGATATTGTATTTAAATAGTTGGCAGTTGCCTGTTAGCAGTTTGCATAGCATCCTGCCAACCGCAAACTACTAACTGCAAACTGATTAACATATGAGAAAAACACTCGTTATATTTTATGCCATTATCATTTACGCTGTTGCGGAACTGATATGGTGGGGCTATATGCTGGTGCATCTTAACCCAAGCCGCAAAGGCATGATCATGGGCGAGGGGATGATGTTTGTGATGGTGTTTTTGGTAGGTGCGTACTTCCTGCATCAATCGCTAAACAAAGAAGCCAAGCTACAGGAGCAGAAAAAGAACTTCCTGCTTTCGGTAACGCACGAGCTTAAATCGCCCCTGGCATCCATCAAAATATTGCTTCAAACCATCCAGAAGCGCGATCTTACAAAAACGCAGATCCTGAATTTTATTGATAAATCGCTGCTGGATGTAGAGCGTTTGGATGATATGGTAGAGAACATGCTGCTGGCGTCAAAAATTGATAACCGATCGTATACCTTCCCCAAGGCTAAATTTAACATGTCGGTATTGGTTGATAGCATTGTTAACCGCTTGCAAATAAGCAAGTGCGATTGCAACCAGCAGATCATTAATGCCGAGATAGAACCCAAAATTGAAATTATAGGCGATAAGTTTGCCCTTACCTCAGTTGTGACCAACCTGGTAGAGAACGCCGTAAAATATTCAAGCCCCTGCGAAACGGTTAACGTAAAGCTGTTTGAGAAGGACGGTAAAGTTTACTTTCAGGTGGCAGACCATGGCATAGGGATTGCAGATAGTGAGAAGCCCCGCATTTTTGACAAATTTTACCGTGTAGGCAGTGAAGATACACGTAATACAAAAGGGACCGGCTTAGGCTTATACATTGTAAAAGAAGTATTGGATAAACACCAGGCCAGCATAAAAGTTAAAGATAACCGCCCTGCCGGTAGCGTATTTGAAGTAGTATTTGCATTAACCTAAACAATTAGAGACCATGCCTAACAAAAAAAGAATTTTATTAGCCGAAGACGAAGACCATTTGTTAGAGGCCATTAAGTTAAACCTGGAGCTGGAAGGCTACAAGGTATCAACTGCAAACAATGGTAAAAAAGCCCTGCAGATTTTTAAAGAAGAGCGCTTTAACCTGGTAATATTAGACGTAATGATGCCTGAGATTGATGGCTTTGTGGTTGCAGAAACCATCAGGCTTGAAAACTCTGAGGTGCCTATTATGTTCCTGACCGCTAAAAATACAAACGAAGATAAAATATCGGGCCTTAAAAAAGGCGCTGATGATTACCTTACCAAGCCTTTTAACCTGGAAGAGTTGATACTGCGTGTTAACAACCTGGTAAAACGCAGCCTTAAAGGGGAAGACCTGAAAGAGTTTAACAGCTATAAAATTGGCGATAAAACCATCCACTTTAACTCGTTTGAATTGGTGAACGGCGATGAAAGCATCACCCCGCTTACTAAAAAAGAAACCATGCTGCTGAAGCTGCTGATAGAACGCCGTAACGAGGCCGTATCGCGCGAGCAGATACTGGAAACCGTTTGGAACTACGATGTGTACCCATCAACCCGGACTATCGATAATTTTATATTAACCTTCCGTAAGTATTTTGAACCAGACCCTAAAAACCCGGTTTATTTTCACTCTATACGCGGTGTAGGCTATAAATTTACCGATAACCAGCACTAATACATGTTTACAAACAGGGCACGAATATTAGTAGCCGGGCTTTTTGTAATAATGCTGGCCGTTAGCCTTCAAATGAAGGTTTATGAGCTGGCTGGTTTGGCTGTAATGTTTATTGCCTTGCTTATATGGGGGTATTTTAAGCAAAATACTATTGTGTTGGCAGCAAAAGCTTTCCATTTAAAAGATTATGAAAAAGCCGAACGCCTTTTAAAACAGGTGCCCAATCCCGATTGGCTCAGCAAAAAGCGACGCGGATTTTATGAGTTTATATACGGAGGGGTATGCCTGCAAAAGCGTGACTACGCCGAAGCCGAACAGCATTACGAATTGGCTGCGTTATACCCGCTGCGTACCGCTAATGACCATGTGGCCGCATTGGTGCACGTAGCAAACATCAGCATCCGTAACGGTAATTATGATAAGGCTGCAGCGTACTTGCAACTAACTGATAAACATAAAGACAGCATAACTGCCAAAATGAAGGATGTGATCCAAAAGGTTGAGCAGGAATTAAGGAAACACAAATAAACCGTAAAGGCGCGATACTTCGCGTCTTTATCAAATATACAAACCGTACAGAGGCGCCAGGTATGGCTCCTCTACAAGATTTATGAAAGATTCGTTATTTATAAAAGCCGCATTTTCAGAGAAAACAGAACGACCACCCATATGGATGATGCGCCAGGCAGGCCGTTTTATGCCCGAGTATTGGGAGATCAAAAATAAGTACTCGTTCCTGGAGATGTGCAAAACACCTGAACTGGCTGCCGATGTTACCATGCTGCCGGTTGACCTGTTGGGTATTGATGCCGCCATCTTATTCTCGGATATTTTAGTTACCGGCGAAGCCATGGGCGGCGACCTGAGCTTTACGCAGGGCGTAGGCCCTAAATTTGCCAACCCCGTACGCACACAAGCTGATATTGATGCACTGGAAACTAACGTTGGCGACAGGTTGCAATATGTAGCCGATGCTATAAAAGTGATTCAGCAGCGCCTTAACGGTAGTATCCCGCTGATAGGCTTTGCAGGAGCGCCGTTCACCGTAATGAGCTACCTGGTTGAAGGCGGATCGTCAAAAGATTTTAAACTGACCAAACTAATGCTGCATAACCATCCGGAAATGGCGCATCAGTTACTCTCAAAAATCGCAACAGTTACTGCTGATTACCTGAACCTGCAAATAGCAGCCGGTGTTAACGCCGTACAAATTTTTGATAGCTGGGCGCAGGCATTATCATGGGATGATTATACCGAGTTTTCGCACCGTTATATTGTTGAGATCATCAGCAAACTAAACAGGAAGGATATCCCGGTGATATCGTTCTGTAAAGGCAGCTCGGTATTTGCACCGTTGATGGCCGAAGCCAAACCTGATGTAATATCTATCGACTGGAATGTTGACCTGCTGGATATCAAGAACCGTTTGCCAAAAGATATTGCCGTACAGGGTAACCTCGACCCTCATATTCTTTATGCCGATAAATCGGTTATTAAAGATCGGATTCATCGCCTTTTTGAGCGAATGAGGGGCGAAAATGGCTTTATTTTTAATCTTGGACACGGCATTATGCCCGATATCCCGTTTGATAACGTGAAATACGCGGTTGAAGTGATAAAAGAGTTTAGATATTAACCCCCTAACCCCCTGAAGGGGGAACAGGAGGAACAACATAATTGATTTTTAAAAAAACTCCCCCTTCAGGGGGCTGGGGGGTATATGTACCAATACGTTTTAGCCATACATATCATATTTGTAGTCTGCTGGATGGCGGGGCTGTTTTACATTGTGCGCCTGTTTATTTACCATCGCGAAGCGCAGGACAAACCCGAACCCGCGCGTACCATCCTCTCAGAGCAGTTCGAGATCATAGAGAAGAAACTGTGGTGGATCATAGCCACACCAAGCATGTATTTTGTGATTGTGGCAGGGGCAACCATGCTGCACCTTAACCCGGCCTTGTGGAAAATGCCCTGGTTGCATGTAAAGCTAACCTTTGTAATAGGGCTCATTGCTTACCACTTCATCTGCCAACGAATAATGAAACAAATGGCGAAAGGGGTATTTAAATGGACATCCATCCAACTCCGTTTGTGGAACGAACTGGCCACTATTATCCTCTTTGCTATTGTATTCCTGGTGGTGCTTAAAAGTGCCCTTAACTGGATCTTCGGAGTAATTGGGATCATCCTGTTCAGCCTCATCATCATGTCGGCGGTTAAGATTTACAAGTACTTCAGGGAAAAGAAATAGGGTGTAATTTCCCGACAAATGGCGGCTTTTTTTCGTCCTTCATTCGCCTTTTTTCGTCCTTCATTCGCCTTTAAAGATTCAAAATACGCCAAATTATTTAACAATCCCGCTTGTTTGCTACATGCCATATTGTCATGTAGTTAATCGTTCTTTACCAGGAGATCTTTTACTTTTTATCAATTATTGTAAGCAAATATTTTACTTTTTAAACGCCGCTTACTTTTGAGCTTTTGAACCAAGCACCAAGCGAACAAAAATTTATTTTATAACCCATGCAACCAAATGGTAGTCCTTTACATCTAACTGTTAAATGATGTTTTTGGAACCTAAAGCTACTATAGATCATCTGGTGCAGTGCTGCAAGGCCGGGCAGCGTAAGGCGCAGGAGTTGCTGTATAAGCAATTCGCCTCAAAAATGCTGGGGGTTTGTATGCGGTATGCTACCGATAAGATGGAAGCTGAGGATATGTTGCAGAACGGTTTTATAAAAGTGTTTCAAAAAATAGCCGATTACAGGGGCGATGGTTCTTTTGAAGGTTGGGTAAGGCGCATTATGGTACATAGCTCTATTGAGTATTACCGCCGCCACCATAAAATGATGCAGGTGGTTGATATTGACACCGCAGGGTGCGAACCATCCGTTAACGCAACTGCCAGCAGCAGTTTAGAAGCTAAAGACCTGCTGGTGATGATAACGACCCTGTCGCCCGGGTACCGGATGGTATTTAACCTGTATGCCATTGATGGCTACTCGCACAAGGAGATAGCCGAAATAATGGGCATCAGCGAGGGGGCTTCAAAGTCGCAGCTATCAAGGGCCAGGGCTATTTTAAAGGAACAGATAGTAAAAATGGACAATAAAAGATATGGATATGCAGGATAAAGAAATTGACCAACTATTCAGGTCTGGGTTTGATGGTTTTGAAGTGGAACCCTCTCCCGCAGTTTGGGGTAATGTAACATCGCACCTGGATAAGAAAAAGCAATCGTTAAAAGCTTATTTATCCATAGCTGCAAGCTTGCTGATATTATTATTAGCCGGGCTGTACTTTGTATCGCAAACAAAAAATAATACTAAAAGGCCCGTACAAGTGGCTGTAGTTAAAAACGATAAACCTGCAAAGGTGGTTATAATACCAGAAGCGGCATCGCCAAAAATAGGACAACCGCAGGCTGAGAGGGTTATTGCATTAAACACAAGCGTAATAGTACGCAAGCAAAAAATAAGAAGGGTTAAACAACAAAAAAATACTTTACCTGTTGCCCCGGTATTGATAGTTACCGAGCCCGGGCAGCAACTGGCACAGGCAACTCATAAATCTACAGAAGCTATAAAATTTACAGTGCCTGATAAAAATACGCCGATACTAGAAAAAATAGACGCGCCTGAGGATATGCCTTTTAAAACAAATACCTTAGCGGCACAAACGGTAACGGTGCCTAAAACAGTGGCCGCGGCGCCTGCAAAAAAGCACCACATCCGTAGCCTTGGCGACCTGATAAACGTAGTAGTGAGCAAGGTTGATAAGCGCAAGGATAAACTGATAGAGTTTTCGAGCACGAAGGACGAGGACGAATCTGTCGTATCCGGGCTTAACCTTGGGTTCATTAAAATAAAAAAAGAAGATAAATAGTATAAATTTACCCCATATATGAAACGCCTTATTTTTACAACTATAATATGCCTGGCAGCAACAGTAGTGTTTGCGCAAACAGATAGTGTTAAAACAACCACTACCGATAGTACTAAATCCCGCCATACAAGGATCCGCCTTGGTTTTGGCGATGATGTATCGCAGGTTAATATTAACGATACTACCAGTTATGCCGCTAAAAAAGCACCCGGGTTTTCATTCGGTATCACCTTAACAAGGTTTGATATTGGTTTAACCACCTTAAATGATAATGGCAGTTTTAACCTTTCACCCAATAACCAGTTTTTAAGCTATCGCTCATGGAGAAGCAGTAATATAGGTTTTGATGTGATCCAGTTAGGGTACCGTTTCAACAGCTCATTCAGGATCTATACCGCGGGTGGGTTCGACTGGACAAACCTGCGCCTGCGCCAAAGCATCACCATCCTGCGCGACCAGGCCCCGTTAAGTTACAGGCAGGATGATATTAAATATGATAAGAACCGCCTTTCGGCAACTTATATACGTGTACCCGTAGCGTTTGATTTTCGCACCCGCGATGACGAAGAAGGCAGAAGGTTCCACTTTGTAGCGGCTGCAGAAATGGGCGTGCTGATAGGCAGCAGCCTGAAACAGGAGAGCAAAGAGAACGGCGACTTTAAACTGGGCGGCAATTACAACTTCTCTAAATTCAGGTATGGCGCATCGTTACGTGTGGGTTATGGCGCAATAGGCGTATTTGGTAAATACTATTTCAATAATATGTTTGAGAACAGCCCCGCACAGGACGGCCTGCGTAACTTCTCGTTCGGGATGAGCGTTGGTTGGTAAACCGGGACCTGGATTTAGCGGATTAATACGATTAAGGGATTTTATTGGAATATTTAAATCCGTTTAATCCGGGTTCAAACACAGGCTTCTATTCAAAATCCTAAAAATCTGTTAAATCTGCTTAATCCCGGTTATCTTTGCAGCAATGGCAGTTATACCTTTTTTACAGGCAAATAAAGTAAGCAAAACATATAGCGGGGCCGAAGCATCGGGCGTTAAGCAAATTACGCTTGATATCATCCCCGGCAAAATAACCGCCATAATAGGCGCCAGCGGTAGCGGTAAAAGTACTTTGCTGCGGTTGTTATACGGGCTGTTATCGCCCGATGAGGGCAGCGTAACCTTTAAGGGCGAACGTATTTGGGGCCCCGAAGAAAAGCTGATACCCGGCCATGATGCCATGAAAATGGTAACCCAGCATACCGACGACCTGAACCTTTTTGCCCGCGTGTGGGACAACGTATCGGGCATGCTGCCCAGTACCAACGTAAAGCTTAAGGAAGAAAAAACCGAGCAGGTACTTACCCAGTTGAATATGATGCAGCTGGCCTACAAGCGTGTTGCCGACCTGAGTGGTGGCGAAAAACAACGTGTTGCCATAGCCCGCGCCATTATTACCCGCCCCGAAGTGCTGCTGCTTGATGAACCCTTTAACCAGGTTGATACCTCGTTCAGAGAAGGCCTGCAGCACGATATCAGGCAGATAGTAAAGGAAACCGGCCTTACGGTGGTAATGGTATCGCACGACCCGGCAGAGGTCCTCTCTATGGCCGATGAACTGATTGTGTTAAAACAAGGCCAAATAGTAGAAAGCGGCAGCCCCAAATCGCTTTATCAAAATCCGCTGAATTTATATACCGCCGAACTGCTTACCAATTGCAACGTGCTAAATGCCGAAGAAGCTAAAGCCTGTGGTATAGTGGCTGAAAAAGATTACGTGGTGATATACCCGGAGTGGATACGCCTCAACAATATCCTTAAAACCAGCAAATGGGTGGTGAAAGAAGTATTGTTTAAAGGTTTTTACGAAGATCTGATACTGGAAAATAACGGCAGCATACTGCGCGTAGTGAACGATGAGAGCGGAAAGTATGCCGAAGGCGATATAGTAGGCCTCAAAATAAAAAAATGGCTGGAGTATTAGCAGATGTGCGAATATGCAGATTATAGATGTGCAGATGTAAGCAATTTAATTTGCACATCTGCACATCCGTAATTTGCACATCTATTTTTATTTTATCTCGAAAGACGACAACTGTACAAACTCCTGTACACGGGCACTTACTTCATCCGGGGTAAGGTTTTTGATCTTTTCAGTACCAAATTTCTCTACGCAGAATGATGCCAGCGCCGAACCAAATATGATAGCGTTTTTCATATTGTTGAAATTAACGGTACCCACCTTAGCCATATAGCCAATAAAGCCGCCTGCAAAAGTATCACCCGCGCCGGTTGGGTCAAACACCTCGGCCAGTGGAAGGGCGGGGGCCGAGAAGATCTGGTTTTCATGGAATAATAACGCGCCGTGTTCGCCTTTTTTAATGATCAGGTATTTTGGCCCCATAGTAAGGATCTTGCGGGCTGCCTTAACCAACGAGTATTCGCCTGATAGCTGGCGCGCCTCTGCATCATTAATGGTTAATACATCAATCATTTTAATGGTTTCCAGCAAATCGTCCATGGCAATGTCCATCCAGAAGTTCATGGTGTCCATTACAATCAGCTTAGGGCGGTTTTTAAGGCGTTTAATAACTGTTTGCTGTACCTGTGGGGTAAGGTTGCCCAGCATCAGGTATTCGCAGTCCTGGTAAGCCTCAGGGATGATAGGGTCAAAGTCGGCTAACACATTCAGCTCAGTAGCTAAGGTGTCGCGGCTGTTCATATCATTATGATACTTACCGCTCCAAAAGAATGATTTTTCGCCCTGTTTTATTTGCAGGCCTTCCGTATCAATGTTATGGGCATTAAAGTCCTTAATATCCTCCTGCGGGAAATCGTCGCCTACTACAGCAACTATTTTTATCTTGTCATAAAAGTACGAAGCGGCTAAACTTGCGTAAGTTGCGGCCCCTCCAACAATTTTATCTGTCTTCCCAAAGGGGGTTTCAATTGCGTCAAATGCCACAGTACCAATAACTAACAAACTCATGTAAAATATTTTTAAATTTTTTTTGTGCAAATATTGTGAAATTACCTCAGAAATCATACTTTTGCACCACTCCAAAACGGAAAACACTCCTGAGTAGCTCAGCTGGTTAGAGCATCTGACTGTTAATCAGAGGGTCCCTGGTTCGAGTCCAGGCTCAGGAGCACAAAGAAAAAGCACTTACATCACGTCCGATGTAGGTGCTTTTCACTTTTAACAGCTTTTGCAAATTTTAACCCCGCAAGGCTGTTTACAAAGTTAATGGCGGCCCCATTACTTTCATACCGCAGGCTTCGTGAATTTTATCTACTTCCTCTCTGGTAGGTGCATGTTTCAGGTTGTTCATTGTTCTGAAAAACTCTTCGGCTTTGCCTGCTGGTTGTACGAAGTAAACCAGTTTGCCTTTTTCGGTTAACTGTATCCATGTGTGTGGGATGTTCCTTGGCAAAAAGATAGTATCGCCGGCATTCATCATCATGGTTTCATTACCCACTACAAAGCGGTAGTTGCCTTCTACTACATAAAAAACTTCATCCTGGTAAAAATGCACATGTAACGATGGCCCTGTTTTTTCGTACCCAATGTATTCAAACATGGCCAATTGATCATTGGTGTCTTTACCAGATATTTTAATATCATTTGGGTTTTTCCCTTTGTATAGGAACGATTCGTTAAAACGGCCCTTGCCTGCTGATATTTTGAATGGTTTTTTAGTGGGCCCGAAGGCTTTAGAGGGTTTTGCTATGGCCAATAAGGCTGCTATGCCAAAGCTGGTTTGTAAAAACTTTTTTCTTTCCATCATCTTGTTATTTGATGATGTAAAGGTTAAAAGCGAAGCCGGTATTTTAGTGGTAAGAAACAGACATTCTTTTAATATACTTCCTCGGTGCCCAATAAACGCTCGGGCGATTCCATTGCAAAAAAAGACGGGGGAGTATGGCCGGTAAATGTTTTGTAATCTTTACTAAGGTGCTGGTAGTCAGAATATCCGCAAGCTATGGCAATATTAAACCAACTCATTTCCGGATAGCAGTTTTTCATCCGGTAGGCCTGGTCAAATCGTACTATGCGAAGATATTCTTTAGGGCTTATACCCATCCGGTCAATAAACTTACGATCAAACTGTCTATGGCAAAGAAATGCGTTTGATATATACCAATCCAGCGGGTATCGGGGATCAAGCATTTGCTGGGCCATAACATCTATCGGTTGGGCATTATTACGAGCCTTGCCTACTTTTTTCATCAGAAACCGTTCTGCAATAGCTATCATCTCCTGATGGCTTTTGGCGTGATATAGTTGATCATTAACCTGTTCAATGATATCCCCAAAAACATCGGCGGCATCTGTCAATTGGTTGGTAAGCCCGCTAAGTGAAATACCCAATAGCCGGTACAATGCGCCGGGTTGAAACACAATTTGCAACGACAGGAATTTTTTAAAAACCGTTCTGCTATTGGTAATAGTTTGCTGGCCAATTATTAAAGCATTTTTTGGGCGGATACTTTTATCACTATTTGCATATTTAATTATTGTAGGCGTTGGGAAAAATTGCAGGCACTGCTCGGGGCGCGGTGTATAGGCTTTTGGTGGAATAGGGTTATTATGCGGAAACTCGAAATCAATGATCCGGTAAAACCTTACAAATGAGGCTAAAACAGTACTGGGCTTAATTTCGCGTAAATACATCCTCGGTAAACGATATATATAAAGTTAGCCAAAGTTTATATATGTTTTTTAATGTCGCGATATTTCTGTTAATGAGAGGGGAGCTGGTTAGAGCCAAGACTTAGGTGGGTTGAAAATCAATTATTTAACCATGCCCAAATCTGAGAAACAATATTAAGTATTTGCAGTTTATCGCTTCTCCGGAGATAATTCAGGAGGCAGTTATATTGTTATGGAAGAAACCGGAGTTTATCCAGAGCAGTTTTTTTTATTGTATAAAAAGTAAAAGGCTTAATTAAACCCATCCATAACAATTGGTTATTGAACATCAATTATTATGATGTAAATATTCCGTTTTTCATCTATACTTTTGATATCATTAATGATAGACAACGAAAAATGAAAGATCAGGAAGAAGAAAAAGAACTTATCAGAGCAGTAGCCAGAATCTCGCGGTATACTATCTGTATTGCGTTGATAGCTGTTGCTTGCATAGGAACTTTGATTTTCTCTCTCATTCATAACAGTCAAACTGTTTCAAATACATATGGTGTTAAGCCAGCAACAAATACCCCTCCAGTTGTTGCCGGGGCTTCTGCAGGCAGTGCGCAATATCCCATCCCGGCAGATGCCTGGAAAGCACCTGACGACAGTACAATCCCTGCGGGAAAAGCCGGTGAGGCTATCCGTTATGGGCGCGAGCTGGTTGCGCATACGGCCCGGTATTTTGGGCCGAAAGGCAGCGTAGCCACTATCAGTAATGGGATGAATTGCCAGAACTGCCACCTGGATGCCGGCCGCCGGTTGTTTGGGAACAGCTATGCCGGTTTTATTTCCAGCTATCCCAAACGGAGTAACCGCAGCGGCAGGGTAGCGCAACCGGCCGAAAGAATTTCGGAGTGTTTTGAACGCAGCCTTGCCGGTAAAGCGCCGGATACATCAGGTAAAGAAGTGCAGGCTATGCTGGCTTACATGAAGTGGCTTGGTGAAAAGGTTAAAAAAGGCCAAAAACCATTTGGCAGCGCAACCGGGGAACTGCCTTATATGGAAAGCGCTGCCGACCCGGCAAAAGGTAGCAAAGTGTACCTGATGAAATGCCAAAGTTGCCATGGGGCGAATGGTGAAGGGGTACTTGCGGCAGATAAGAGCAGTTATACCTACCCGCCCTTATGGGGAACCCATAGTTATAACGACGGAGCAGGTATGTACAGGTTAACCAATTTTGCCGGGTTTGTTAAAAACAATATGCCTTTTGGTGCCACTTACCAAAACCCGCAATTAACGGATGAAGAAGCCTGGAATGTGGCCGCTTTTGTTAATTCGCAGCCCCGCCCACATAAGGACCAGCACCGCGACTGGACTAACCTTAATAAAAAACCTATCGATTTCCCATTCGGCCCTTATATTGATAGTTTTAGTGAAACGCAGCATAAGTTTGGTCCGTTTAAACCAATTAATGACGCACAAAAAGCATTAACCAATAGAAAATCATAAAACAAATAAAACCATGAAAAAGTACATCATCCTATTAGCAGCTTTCGCCTTAATTACTTTTGTAAAACCGGCCAGCGCGCAACAAGCCGACCCTGCCGCCTTTACCGGTGCAGTTGCCAAACTCAAAAATTACAATGCCTTGTATATCCTGAACTCTAATGACGAGAAAAAAATCGCAGGTACCCTTCGTAATATCAATAACGCCCTCGAAGACCCGCGGCTGAAGGGTAAACTGCATGTAGAGTTGGTAGCATTTGGTGATGGCGTGGCCGTTTTTATGAAAAACAGTGCTTATGAGCAAGCCTTAACAAACCTGCAGGCCAAAGGTGTTGTATTAGCGCAGTGCAGCAATACCATCAGGGAACGCAAAATAGAGAAGAGCGAGCTGTTCCCTTTTATCTCTTATGTACCCAGTGGTAACGGAGAGATCATTATCCGCCAGTATGAAGGTTGGGCAACCGTACACCCATAATTTGTATGCCTTCTGTCAATTTAAAACAAACCGATGAACTATTTTCAGAAAATAATATTTGCAGCAGCAACAGTAATGGCTTTAGCCATTGGCGTAAAAGCACAGGATCATCGTTTTGACCCGCCCTGGAACAATCCGCCGGAAAGTAAGGTAATGTTTACCGTACCGGGTATAGATAATGTACCCGACCTGTTTGGCGACATTAACGATCCGCAACTGGTCATATTCTTCGCCGGGAACCAGTATATGTGCATAGATGACCTGCTGGCGGCTTTTAAAAAAGAACACCCGCAGTACCAGCGCATTTTCGCTGAAACATTGCCGCCGGGTATTTTAGCTAAACAGATCATGGGCGGCTCAATCACCATCGGCAATATGCGCATCACACTGAAACCCGATGTTTATACAGCGGGTAAAAGCAGGATCGACCAGATGCCGGAGTACTTCAGCAGAACAGCAGCCTACGCCTATAACGGGCTTGCCATTATGGTGCAAAAAGGCAACCCCAAAGGGATAAAAGGATTAAAAGACCTGGGCCGCCCGGATGTAAGGGTGAGCATGCCAAACCCCGGATGGGAAGGAATTGGTAAACGCATTGAAGAAGCCTATGTAAAAGCCGGAACCGAAACCCTGCGTAAAACCATTATGGAAACCAAGGTGAAAGACAGCAGCACCTATTTAACGCAGATCCATCATCGCCAATCACCAATGCGTATCCTGTACAACCAATCAGACGCGGCACCTGTATGGTACAGCGAGGTTTACTATCAAAAGATGATCAAACACCCGGTAGAGTTGGTTGAGATACCCGAAAGCGAAAACATCAGCGCCACCTATGTTGCCGGGCAACTGAAAAATGCCCCACATGCGCAGGCCGCAAAGGATTTTATGGATTTTTTGGTAGGCCCCGCAGCGAAGGCCATCTACAGAAAACACGGGTTCACCACAAAATAGTTATACAGGTATCCTGATAATCAAATACTAAAAACATGTTAGATTTTCGCTTACAAGTTTTCTACGCCGTAGCCAAGAGGCTTAATTTTACAAAGGCCTCGGCCGAATTGCACATCAGCCAGCCGGCGGTAACAAAGCATATTAAGGAACTGGAAGCGGAATACAAAACATCCCTTTTTGAGCGTAGTGGAAACAAAAAGATCCTGCTGACCGCAGCGGGCGAAATGCTTTTACAATATGCTGATCAACTGCTGAACCTATACCGCGAACTGGAGTTTGATATGAGCCTGTTGGTTAAACAGCATAAGGGCATCCTCCGCTTGGGTGCCAGCACCACCGTAGCACAATATGTGATACCGCCGGTATTAGCGCTTTTCCATAAAAAATTCAAGGATATCAAGGTGCAGCTTATTACCGGTAATACTGAGGAAATTGAGCAGGCTTTGTTAAATAAGGAAATTGAAACCGGCATCATTGAGGGGGTATCACGCAACCCGCAAATCAAATATGAAGAATACCTTCAGGATGAGCTTGTGTTGGTAAGCGCCGGGAATAGCCCGGCGTTCAAAAAAGGCACCATCAAGCCCGAAGAACTCAAAAACTACCCCTTATTGATGCGCGAACCAGGTTCTGGAACACTAGATGTGATAGCCCATGCACTCAAGCCACACAATATCAAATTGGCCGACCTGCAAACCGAAATGCAGTTAGGCAGTACAGAGAGTATCAAATCTTACCTGCTTCACAGTAACTGCCTGGCATTTTTATCCATACACGCTATTTTGAAAGAGCTGAAGAATAATGAATGCCATATTATTGATATCAAAGGGTTATCTATCGAACGGCCGTTTTACTTTATACAGCCACACGGGCAGCCTTCTTTATTGGCAGATATTTTTACCCGCTTTGCCAAAAGCCACAAAGCACAGCTACATTGAATCTTAAAAAAAGGAAGTCCTAAATCGGTAAGCTATTGTGTATGAAAAATTCGAAATAACGCTTATCTTCATCTTGTGGTAGGCATACATTGATGTTTACACCAAACTAATGACTAAGCAAAAACAATCCTTTTTAGCAATTATAACTCCTTTTATCCGGGGTATTGGGCAAATTATGCTGCAGCATAATTACTTAACAGGTTTGTTTTTTTTGGCGGGTATTTGCTGCGGCTCATTAATGATGGGCCTTGCCGTTACCATATCTGTAACAGCAGGGACTTTTGCTGCGATAGTATTAAAATACAATAAAGACGAGATCAATAGCGGGCTTTACGGGTTTAGCGCCGCGCTGGTAGGCGTAGCATTAAGCTGTTTTTTTCAATTAACTGCTATAGTTTGGGTGGCTATTGTTATTGGCTCGGTATTGGCAACCATCATACAACATTTATTTATTGCAAAAAAAATCCCGGCTTTTACCTTCCCATTTATTTTGGTCACCTGGCTGTTTTTGATCATTGTTCATTATTACCCGGCTTTAATTCGGCCCCAGCCCGCGGCAACTAATGTGTCCCCCAATACTTATGTCGCATTATTTTCTCATGGGTTTGGGCAGGTAATTTTTCAGGATAATATCTGGGCGGGGATTCTTTTTATCATTGGTGTTTTTATTAACCGGCCCATTGCTGCAATTTATGCGCTGGTGAGCATTTTATTAAGCAGCGTAATAGCTTACTATTTAAAAGAACCCATAAATGATATTTATATGGGGTTGCTGAGTTATAATGCTGTGCTTTGCGCTATCGCATTTGCAGGTAATAAAGCAGCGGATTTTTTAATGGCGCTAATATCCGTTGCCTTGTCAGTTCTTATCACAATTCAAATGCGGCATCTGCATTTGCCAGCGTTAACATTCCCCTTTGTATTGGCTACCTGGCTTGCCATGGTTATAAAAGTGGCAAAACAAACGGTTTATTTAAAATTAAAGCAATAAACAATTACGCCATGTAATTGCTCATTAATCAAACAACCTTGCAAATGGTTTTCCAGGTGATTGCGGATACTGTTCTGTAGCATTTCTGCCGATCCTTTTTCGATCAGATCGATAAGCCCCGCATGCGAAACGAATTTTTTAGTTTCAGGGGTTTTCATTTACCGCGCCAGGAATGGTATTGTAAGTAATTATCAAAACAAATAATGTAGCATGCAAAAATTAACCACATATCTATTTATCAGCCTGTTTGTTACGTCTGTTTACGCGCAACAGCAGGAAGTAGCCGTTTTTAGATCAGGAGCTGAGGGGTACCGGTCTTTCCGGATCCCGGCAATTACCAAAGCCCCTAATGGCGACCTGCTTGCCTTTGCAGAAGGAAGGGTAAACGACGGCGGCGATTTTGGCA
This sequence comes from Bacteroidota bacterium, assembly GCA_040390445.1. Classification (GTDB taxonomy): domain Bacteria; phylum Bacteroidota; class Bacteroidia; order Sphingobacteriales; family Sphingobacteriaceae; genus Mucilaginibacter. The sequence continues at coordinate 178,161 of JAZJYI010000010.1, read as the reverse complement.
ATATACAAATTGTGCTGAAAAGAAGCACCGATGGCGGAAAGCACTGGGGGGCCTTGCAGGTGGCGGCCAGCAATGATACACTGCAAACAGGTAATGCCGCCCCGGTGGTAGACCGCACTGATCCGGCGTACCCCAAAGGGCGGCTGTTCCTGTTTTATAATACAGGCAACGCGCCAGAAAATGCGGTACGTAAAGGGAAGGGCCTTCGTGAAGTATGGTACAAAACATCAACAGATAATGGTTTAACATGGTCGGCACCGGTAAACATTACTCTACAGGTACATAAACCGAAGCAGCCACAGGTAAACAGCGCCTATAATTTTGCGGCAGACTGGCGCAGTTACGCCAATACACCGGGCCATGCCATACAACTGGCAGCCGGCAAATATTGGGGCAGGATCTACATAGCAGCCAATCACTCGGCCGGCGAACCGCAAAAGCATTATGCAGATGGCCGTGCGTTTGGTTATTATACCGATGACCATGGTAAAACATTTAAACTTAGCGATGAGGTTAATATGCCCGGTGGTAATGAAAATATGGCTGTTGAATTAACCGGTAGTAAACTGATGATGAACATTCGCAACCAGTTGGGCAATATAAAACAGCGTATCATTGCCGTAAGCAGTAATGGCGGACAAACCTGGGATACCACTTATTTTGATGCTCATCTGCCCGACCCGGTTTGCCAGGGGAGTATTTTAAATTTGGGTAAACGTAAGGGTAAAGCAATCGTGGCCGTTTGTAATGATGCTGATACTTTGTACCGGGATAACCTTACCCTGCGCATCAGTTTTGATGAAGGGGAAACCTGGAAACAGAATTATGTTATAGCAAAATCCCCGGCGGGTTACCAGGGCGATTTCAGCGCTTACTCAGACCTGGTGCCGGTTGATGAAAAACACATCGGCATCCTGTATGAAAAAGATGATTATAAACAGATCGTATTCACCCGACATGGCTGGTAAACGGATTTTTGCTGCCTGCTGCCTGCTGCCTGCTGCCTGCTCGTTCCGCCGGGCTGGAAATATGCCGGCCGGAACGGGAACCTGGAATGGCCTGGCCCTTGATTGATGAGGGTTACGAATACAGGCCGCCTGCCCGTATATTATTAAAAAAGGGTTGGAGCAAGGTTTTGGTGAAATTGCCGGTTGCGGGTGAGAATTGCCCGGTTTTAACTACACACACTAATGGCCTATAAAATAAATAATCGCAGCCACTCCTAAAGCGTCTCCTAACGATCCGCGTAACAGGCGCAAAGCTTTGCGTTTGTGTTGTTCTACTGTATTAACAGAAATATCCATTGCTTCTGCTATCTCTTTATCAGATAAATATTGTTCGCGGCTTAGTTTAAACACCATCCTGCACTGCGGGGGGAGTTGTTCAATAGCCTGCCTTAACTGTACCTCCAGCTCGCGGGTTTCTACATAAACCAGGGGCGATAGTTCATCTGATGGCACATGGTGTGTGATGTAGTCGCTATAGCGTTGTTTTAATAAGTCCTGCCGGTATTGGTTAATGATCTTGTTTTTCAGGATCACATATAAATAAGCCTTAATAGAGGTGGTTTCTACCAGGGAGGTTTTGTGTTGGTACAGGTTTATAAATGATTCCTGTACAAGCTCTTGTGCGGTTTCTTTATCCCCGGTTTTATTTAAGGCAATGGCCAGTAATTGAACGGTATAGCGTTTATACAATGCTTCAAAAGCAAGCTCATCTCCCTCTTTCCAAAGGGAAATTAATTCGGGGTCAGTATGGCCGCTTAAAAATTTGATAACTCTAAATTAACAAATCCATTGATTATATATGGAAATATCCACTTAAATAAATATTTAATTCCGGGATAACGGTTAGGGTGTTTTAGTTTGTCTTATCATTTATAAGCCTAAAAAGGATGGAGCAAAGCCAACTTGATCTGTTACTACATAAATACAAAAACAACCAGTTAACCGATTCAGAAAAAGAGGAATTGGATAATTGGTTCCATAGTTTAAAACTTGGCGGGAAAGATATGGAAAGTTGGCTGGCCGAGAAAAGCCTTCCCGGCGAGTTATTCCAAGATTTTAAAATTCAGCTGGCCCAAACGCAAAGAAAAGGGCGCCTGGTTTGGTTCCGCCGTGTAGCAGCAGCAGTTGTATTATTGGTTATTTCTTTAGGTGCTGCGTTGTATTTTTCCCGTCAGCAAGCCGTTGTGCCTCAGTTAACCCATAACAAAGTGCAGGATATACAGCCGGGCAGTAATAAAGCTACCCTTACTTTAGGCAATGGCAAAAAGATAATCCTTGCGGCAGTTAAAGACGGCCGCTTAGCCATGGAGGGAGGGGCAGAGATTAATAAAGCGGCCGACGGACAGTTGGTTTACAGAACGGCCGACCCATCCGGGCCGGATACGGTACTCAATACCATGAGTACACCAGTAGGGGGACAATATAATTTAATGCTGGCCGATGGTACACGGGTGTGGCTGAACGCATCGTCCTCCATCAGGTACCCCACCGCTTTTAATGGTTCAACAAGGCAGGTGGAAGTTACCGGCGAGGCTTATTTTGAAGTTGCCCATAATGCGGCAAAGCCATTTAAAGTACTGAGTGCCGGCCAGCAATTAGAGGTGCTGGGCACGCATTTTAATGTAAACGCTTATGAGGATGAAGGGGTTGTTATCACCACCTTATTGCAGGGGCGTGTGCGGGTAGCTAATACAACCGGTATGCAGGTGTTGGCGCCCGGCCAGCAATCGGTTGCCGGCGATGGCGGTAAGGGGATGATTAAACTGGTTAAAAATGCCGATACCGATGAAGCTGTTGCATGGAAAGAGGGTTATTTTCAGTTTAACCAGGCCGATATACACCAGGTAATGAGGCAGCTCTCGCGCTGGTATGGTATCCGGGTAAGTTATCGTAACCCCTCTTCTGCAAGAAAATTCCAGGGGGCTATACAACGCGATCTCCAGTTTTCGCAGGTGCTGCGGATACTGGCTAAAAGCAATATGCATTTTACCGTAAAGGGGAAGGAGGTTGTGGTTATGGATTAACTATACTACTAAATAACCATATCCTTAAAATACCGGAAGCGGGCGAACGCTCCCGGCTATTGTCAGCAGGATAAATAAAACGTGTTTCAACCAATTATTTTCTCACTACCAATTATTCAAATGTAATGAATTTTATTTGTTATAGCAGTTGCTATGCCCGGCCATATCGTGCCCTGGGCGTGGTAAAACCTAAAAGAAAAAACCATCCAATCTGGCGGATTATGAAGCTAACTATTTTTTTACTCACTGTGGGGTTCCTGCATGTTCATGCAAGTGTTTTCTCCCAAACGGTCACTTACTCGGGCCAGAATGTGGCGTTAGAAAAAGTACTGAAGTCGATCAAAACTCAAACCGGCTACGTTTTTTTCTACGATTATGAAATACTTAAAAACACCAAACCAGTTAGCATCGATCTTAAAAATGCCAACATCGATCAGGCGCTTAAAGCATGCTTTAAAGGCCAGCAGTTAGATTACACAATTGAAGATAAAACGGTTGTGATATCCGTTTTATCTGAAGAGGCAATAAAACCTTTGCCCCCGGTAAAAATCAGCGGAAAGGTAACGGATAACACTGGGGCAGCATTACCGGGTGCCACCGTTAGTATAAAAGGAAGAGCGGGTGTGGTATTAACCAACTTTGACGGCATTTTTTCAATCGAAGCAAAACCCGGGGATCTGCTTCTGGTATCCTACATTGGTATGGAAACCAAGGAACTGCTAATAACAAACCCAGTACCGGCCAGTTTAAATATAACTTTAACTGCTTCAACCGGCAAGCTTGACGAGGTAGTTGTTGTAGGCGTAGGTTATGGTACTCAAAAACGCCAGGATCTGAGCACATCAGTTGCCACCGTTGGATCAAAAGCCATAGGGCGACAGGTGGTAAGCAGTTTTGAAAATGCCTTGCAGGGGCAGGCCGCAGGTGTACAGGTAACAAACCCTACAGGCCAACCCGGTTCTGCGATAGAAATAAGTATCAGAGGTAAAAACTCTTTGAGCCTTAGCACATCCCCTTTATACGTTATTGATGGTGTGCCGGTACAGCCGAGTTATGATCAGGAATTGGGTATTGGTTCTCAGAGCCCCAACCCTTTAAGCAGTTTAAACCCCACCGATATTGAAAATATTGAAATATTAAAAGATGGAGCATCTGCCGCTATTTACGGTTCAAGGGCGTCAAATGGTGTTGTTTTGGTTACTACAAAACGAGGGAAAACGGGCAAGCCGCAAATAAATTTTAATATGTATTACGGCGTTCAAAAGCTAGGTAAAAAAATAAAGCTGCTTAACGGCAAACAGTTTGCTAATATATATAATCAAGCATTAGATAAGGAAGGAGAAGACCCCGCATATGATGTAGATACGGTTACTACCAATACAAACTGGCAGGATTTGCTTTACCATACTGCGCCTATGCAAAATTATCAGCTAAGTGTGGCAGGCGGGAATGATAAAACTAAATATTACATTTCCGGGGCATACTTTGATCAGGACGGTATTGTCATAAACTCGGGTTTTAAGCGATACTCTACCAAAATTAATTTGGACCAACAGGTTACAGATAATTTTAAAATAGGTACAAGCCTCAGTTTGGCAGCAACCAACAATAATAGAAGTACACGTACCGAAATAGGGCTTAGTAATGGTGGTGTGGTGTTAGGCGCCTTGCAACAAATACCCACAATACCTGTTTATAACCCCGACGGAACCTACGCACTTAATCCGTTTTCACAGTCAGATAACCCCTTTGGTAATAACGCTACCACAAGCAACATTACAAAAATAAACCAGCTATTTGGTAACCTGTATGGCGAGTACACCATTTTAAAAAATCTTCGCTTTCGTACATCTTTGGGTATAGATTATCGCTCCCAGTATGAAAATCAGTTTATAGCGAGAGAGAACCCGGGTTTTCAAAATGCGCCTTCCGCCAGCAGGGGAAGTGCCGCCACAGGAACCAATATCGGCACTATCTGGCTTTGGGAAAATACACTTACTTATGATCTGAATAAGAAGGATCATCATTTTACCTTATTGGGTGGGCAGTCTGTTCAAAGTTCACAAAACTTCAGCTCCAGTGCCTCCGGTTATGGTTTCCCGTCAAATGCGGTTCCATATTTGTTCGCGGCAAGTATTAAGCAAGCAATGTCCAGCTACGAAGAAGCATGGGGCCTGGTTAGTTATTTTTTAAGAGGTAACTATAATTACAAGGATAAATATTATGCTTCAGCCAGTATACGTGCCGATGGGTCAAGTCGTTTTGCTGCCAATAACAGGTTCGGCTATTTCCCGGCAGTTTCCGCTGCATGGCGGGTTTCAGAAGAGCCGTTTTTTAACAAAAACAGTGTAATTAGTGAGTTTAAACTTAGGGGCAGCTTTGGTGCTAATGGCAATCAAAATGTTGGTATTACTGACCGGTTTAGTACTTATGGTAGCGGGTTTAATTACAGCAACTATAATGGTGATGGGGCTGTTGTTGGTGGTATTGCTCCCCAACGGATTGGGAATCAGAATCTGAAATGGGAAACCACCTACCAGTACGATGCCGGGATTGACCTTGAGTTGTTTAACAGCCGGGTGAATGTAACGGCTGATGTGTACCTGAAAAAAACCAAGGATCTTTTAATATATGTGCCTCTGTCAGTGAGTGCCGGTTCAGAAGCTTCCAGCATAATACAAAACCTGGGGCAGGTTCAGAATAAGGGATTTGAACTTGGCATAAATACGGTAAATGTGCGTAATGCGAATGGGTTTAACTGGAGTACACAGTTTAATTTTACCATCAATCGTAATAAGGTAAATGATATTGGTACACAGATTGACGAAAACGGAAAACCAGTTGACAGGGAAATTATTGGTAGCTACTACATCACAAAAAAAGGGCAGCCTTTAGGTGCTTTTTATGGCTATGTAGTGAAGGGGATATTCCAAAACCAGCCGGAGATAGACGCTGCACCGGCACAGGCCAATGCAGCCCCGGGCGATTACCGTTTTGAGGATCTTGATGGGAATGGTGTGATAGACCCGAATGACAGGAAGGTAATAGGTGACCCTAACCCCAAGTTTACTAGTGGTATAACCAATACCTTCAGTTATAAGGGCGTAGATCTGAGTTTCTTTTTACAGGGAAGTTTTGGTAATAAAATTTTTAACCAGAACCGCACTTTACTTGAAAATCTGATAGATCCAGTCAATCAATCTATAGATGTATTGAATAGCTGGACACATGAAGGACAAGTAACCAGTTTAGCGCGTGAAGTATTGGGTGACCCTAACGGGAACAGCCAGTTTTCAACCAGGTATTTGGAGAGCGGCACATATGTAAGGTTGAAAAACCTGACTGTGGGCTACACGTTTCCGGCAGGGTCACTCAAAAAAATCGGAGTTTCTTCGTTACGAATATATGCCACCGGGCAAAATATCCTGACGTTCACCAAATATAAAGGGTATGACCCGGAAGTGAATGCCGCGCCTTTTTCAAACGCAGGTTTCGGTATAGACTATGGTGTTTATCCACCGGCTAAAACGTACACTTTAGGTGTAAGCATCCAGTTTTAAACCTATTAATACTACAATTATGAAACAGTATAAAATTTATATATATGCCCTGCTTACTTTAGCAGCAACCCATTTCACTGCGTGTAAAAAGATTCTTGAAAAACCACCGCTTACCGTTATTACGGCTGATAATTATTTTAAAGATGGTGATGATGCGGAGTCTGGCATAGTGGCGTGTTATGATGCCATGCAGGATGACGGCTATTATGGGTCGGTATTTAACATTATAGGAGAAATGCCATCAGATGATGCTACTTCAGACAATACCGATGTTTTTACATTGGATAAAATACAGTGGACATCATTAACCAGCCAACCAGGCCGTTTTTTTCTGAATGCCTATAAAGGGATCAATCGCGCAAATGCCGTACTTAAATATGTACCAGGTATAACCAAAGGGCTAACCGAAGAACGCAGGACCCAAATATTAGGTGAGGCGCATTTTTTAAGGGCCCTGCATCATTTTAACCTGGTAAAAAGCTTTGGAGATATAACCATACGTACCGAGCCAAGCGAAACGCAAAGCCAGTCGGCGAAAGCCAGATCGCCTCAGGCAGAAGTTTATGCATTGATAGAAAGCGACCTTACTGCGGCAGAGAGCATGTTGCCTGAAACGTTTGGCGGGCAAAGTATAGACCGTGCGCGGGCCACTAAAGGCGCTGCGAACGCCTTGCAGGCAAAAGTTTTCCTTTACGAACGCAAATGGCAGGATTGCCTTACTGCTGCGGGCAAAGTTATAGCTAACAGCAACTATGGCACCACTTTAACGCCATACCCGGATCTTTTTCCTTACAAAAATAAAAAGGAATCTATACTGGAGGTACAGTTTGACGGCGTAAACGACCCCGGCCTTAGTTTGCCGGATTTAATACTCCCTAATCCGCCGGCAACATACTCTTTCCCTAAATATAATATCCCTGATAACGACTTGATCTCAAAAGTAGATATGGTGAATGATGAACGTTGGAAAAAACGTGGCGCGGTGGAAGGCGGTACAAACTATACCAGTGTTATATTAGGGAGTGGTACAGGTAATGATTCAGGTTGGTTTGTTTACAAATGGAGAAACACAAATTTTTTCGCGAGTGAAGACAATTACCCATTACTTACCCTTAATGATGTTTATTTGATGTATGCAGAGGCATCAAACGAACTAAATGGCCCTACCCCGGACGGTTTGGGAAAACTGAATGTTATTCGCAAACGGGCGTACGGCGCTGAAGCCGTGTTCCCTGACCTGCCAACAAAAAATCTGTTCAGAGATGAAGTAGATTTGCAGCGCAGATTTGAAATGGCCTTTCAGGGCGACAGGTGGTTTGACCTGGTACGATACGCCAGGCAAACACAAGCAGATCCATCTGCAGTGCATACGGTTGATGCGCTTAAGATTATTAAGGTTCAGAGGGGCACAGCAGATCCAAATTATTTGCTTTATCCCATCCCTTTGGATGAGTTGACTGCCAACCCGCTGTCGAAACAGAACCCAGGGTTTTAGTGATGCAGATTAGGAAATGCTTATGCATAACGGCAATTATGGCCGTTATGCTCTTATCGGCACACTGTATTGTTTTTGCGCAGGCCGATAGCCTGGCTAAAGGGCAAAAGGTAAGCCAGCCGGATGCACAGGATGATTGGGCAAACCTGGCCTATTACAGCGCCGATAATAAGAATGCAGATAGCCGCTATTTAAAAAAGGGCCGTGTAGTTTTTATGGGCAATTCTATAACGGAATTATGGGCGCAGGTGCATCCCGATTTTTTTAATCGGCATAAAAATTTCATCGATCGCGGCATCAGCGGGCAAACCACAGCGCAAATGCTGTTGCGTTTCAGGCAGGATGTGATTCATTTAAAACCCGCTGTGGTTATTATCCTTGCCGGCACCAATGATATTGCCGAAAACGGCGGGCCTGTTACAAACCAGCAGATATTTGACAATTTGTTGGGTATGTATGAACTGGCAAAGGCAAATCATATCAAAGTGGCAATCTGTTCCATATTGCCGGCCTATGCTTACCCGTGGCGGCCAGATCTTAAACCGGCGCAAAGGATAGTTGGTTTTAATAAGCTGTTGCGCCGTTATGCGCTCGCCCATCAACTCAGTTTTGTTGATTTTTTCAGTGCCATGGCCAATCAGAGAGCAGGCCTCTCCGATAACCTGTCGAGAGATGGTGTGCACCCTAATTTAAACGGGTATTTGGTAATGGAACGCGTACTTAAACAATATCCCGGGTTGTTTTGGCAGGTTCAAAAATAACTACCCTTACTTGATTGAGGTAGCGTTGATTAGTAAGAGCCGGGGTTGTGAGAGCCCCGGCTTCTTTGCGTAAGTTCCGGTTCTCACCAAAAGCCTTTAGTATAAACTAAGGGCTTTTTTTTAAGTTTCGGCCACAAGAGCCTGCAAACGCCATTCCCAGGCAAGTATTCTTGATTTTTTTTGTGGTGTAAAAGGGCCATTTTGCAATGGTATATAGTTATCCCGTGGGTGCCCATGGTTACCATGTTTGTAATGGCGTGCGGTTGGCTGTAAACCCTGTTTAGTAGAAATTTATAGGTGTGGTGGCAAATAAATTCTAATTCAATTTGCTTTTTTAAAAACTTAATAGCATTATTGCATTATATACCAGTATGTACCAGTATATAATTAAATGTTTGGTTTTACATGAAGCTAAAAAACATATCCGCCCTGCTGTTATCCATTGCCTTTACGGCGTTGGTAACGTCGTTTGGGTATGTGCACAGGGCCTCCAAGCATTTACCACACATTGCAATAGCGGGTATAGCGATAGAATCGAGCACGTTTTCGCCTGCAAAAACAGACGAGGCCGCCTTTCATGCCAAATATGGGGTTGAGGGCTTTACGTCATACCCCTTTTTAAATATCGATTCGCCGTTGCGGCAGCGTGCTGAGTGGGCATCAACCATTGTAGCACGGGCCTTACCAGGGGGGATAGTAACCCGCGTTGCTTATGAATCACTGGTAAGTAAAACGTTAGACTCCCTTAAAGCGCACCTGCCTTATGATGGGGTTTACCTGGATATCCATGGTGCCATGAGTGTAGAAGGGATGGACGACCCTGAAGGTGATTATATAGAACGGATAAGAAAGGTAATAGGGAACAGTACGATCATATCAACATCGATGGATCTGCATGGCAATGTTTCCTGGCGATTGGCTAACAACACCGATCTGATCACCTGTTATCGCAAAGCGCCGCATGAAGATGCGCTGGAAACAAAAAAGCGCGCTATTACCGCATTGCTAACCCGTATTGAAACTGGGAAGGGTAAACCTGCCTATAAAGCCTATGTAAGTATCCCCGTTTTATTACCCGGCGAAAAAACAAGCACCCGGCAGGAACCTGCCAAAAGTGTGTATGCGGCAGTTACCCCGGCCTCAAACCAGCGCGGTATTGTTGATGCATCGTTATGGGTGGGCTACGCCTGGGCCGACGAACCGCGTAACCATGCTGTAGCCATGGCCGTAGGCGATGATAAAGCTGTTACCATACAAACAGCCGAAAAATTGGCGCATGCCTTTTGGGATGCGAGATTGGGCTTTGCTTTTGTTGCCCCGGCCGGTACGCTTACCCAATGTTTATCAAAAGCGTTATCAGGCAATAAACACCCATATTTTATAAGCGATTGTGGGGATAACCCAACCGCCGGCGCCGCCGGTGATGTTACCTGGACATTGAAACAATTGCTTGCACGGCCCGAGTTTGCTGATGAAAACGGCCCTTCATTAATATATGCCTCTATCCCCGGCAGCGAATTGGCCCAAAAGGCGCTTGCAGCAGGCATAGGCGGGCATGTTGAAGGATACGCCGGGGCACTGGTTGATAGCCGGTATGCAGGGCCGGTATGGGTATCGGGCAAGGTGTTGGCGGTTATAAAAGGCGATCAGCAGGCCGAAATTGAAGCGGTGGTGCAGGTGGGCTCTATCAAAATTATTGTTACCAAAATTCGGAAATCGTACCGTACCGAGCTGGATTTTACCCGGCTTGGCCTTAATATGCATAAGGCGGATATAGTGGTTGTGAAACTTGGGTACCTGGATCCTGATCTGTATAACGCGCAGGCCGATTGGATGCTGGCGCTTACGCCCGGGGGGGCGGATCAGGATCTGGCGCATTTAAGTTTTAAAAGGATACACCACCCGATGTTCCCGTTTGATAAAGATATGCCCGAACCTGACCTAACGGCTAAGCTTATCCCGGTATCGGGTAAATAATATTTAACCTTATTAAAAATGAGAATGTTAACTATTTAAATAATAAATGAAAATATTATAAATAATAACAAAAATTATTAAAAATGTATACCAGTATATACCTGTTTCTCTGGAATAAAAATTAATTTTACATTTTTGATAATACTGTAAAATGAAGAGCGATATAAACGAAATAATACAAATAGATTCAGCCTTGGCCATGCCAATATACAAGCAAATAGTTCAGTCAATTTACCGCAGCATTGATAGCGGTGCGCTGCTAAAGGACGACCTTCTGCCATCTGTAAACAAGGTGTCTGAAGAGTTCTCGCTGGCCCGTGGCTCGGTGTTCAGTGCGTATAATGATCTGCGGGCGGCCGGTATAATTGATTCTATACCGGGGAAAGGATATTTTGTATCGAGCACAGAAACAAAACAGAATAAAAGGATTTTCTTGTTGTTTAGCACATTTACCCCCTATAAAGAAACGCTTTATAATGCGTTGATAAACAATTTGCCAAAAACCTGTACGGTAGAGATCTACTTTCATCACCACAGTGCAAAAATGTTCGAATCGTTAATTAAAGAGCAGGCGGGGTATTACAACACCTTTATTATAATGCCCGAAGGGGGCACTGCGGCAAATAACACGCTAAGCCTGTTAGACCCACGCCAAACGTTTTTGCTTGATGTTGGCTTTAAAGAATACAATACAGCTTACGCGGGTGTGTACCAGAATTTTGAAGAGGATATTTATTCTATCCTGGTTGATGCCCGCAATTTGGTGCAAAAGTATAAACGCCTGTTCCTTGTTTTTCCGGATGGGCAGCGCACAAAAGAGATCATCGCAGGGTTCAACAAGTTCTCTAAAATAACAGAAGAAACTACCGAAACTGCTGTAATTAACAATATAGACCCTAAAGACATACAAAAAGGCGATGCCTTTATTGTGATAGATGATAACCATTTGGTTGAAGTAATAAAAGTTGCCAAAGAGAACAAGTGGAAGCTGGGTAGCGATATAGGTGTACTATCCTATAACGAAACCAGTTTAAAAAGTGTTATAGGCGATGGTATCTCAACCGTTACTACAGATTTTGCAGCCATGGGCAGGTCTATGGCAAAAATGATATTAAGCGGGAAAAAAGAAGTAATTGAAAACCCATTTATATTGATTGACCGAAACTCATTTTAATAAACATATACTACCATGAATGACATTGCCGAACCGGAGCTGATATTTAAAGACCAAAAATTAGTTGGTCATAACATCGACAAGATAACAAGGGAACTGAAAGACCTTGCCGATATTTTTAGTGATAAAAAAGCTTACGCGGCAATAAACGGTAATACTGTTGTTTATAAAGTAGAGTCGGCGTTCCCGGTTGCGCATAATACCGAAGGCGGGTTGTTTTATGGTATCACCTACCTGTACCCGGGTAAGGTAGGCGATGAATATTTTATGACCAAAGGGCATTTTCACAGCATCCGTAACCGGGCCGAGTACTATTGTACTTTAGAGGGCGAAGGGATGTTACTGCTGATGGATGAAGAAGGAAACACAAGGGCCGAAAAAATGCTGCCCGGAAGCATCCATTATATCCCCGGCAACACGGCGCACCGTACGGCAAATGTTGGTCATACCATATTGTCGTTCAGCGCCTTTTGGCCGGCTGATGCCGGGCACGATTATGCAACCATTTCTGAACACGGGTTTTCAAAGATCCTGGTTGAACAGAACGGGGTGCCGGTACTGGTAAGTAACAGCAGCATAAAAGCTTAAATAAAACAGAGCAATTTAAATTATAAAACCATATAGCCTGCCTATAAGCAGCAATAGTTAATTTATTAATAATCAGATAATTAATATAAGTTAAAAACTTATAAAGTGATATAGTATGTCCAAATTTTTTCCAAATTACGATAAGTCGCCAACGGTAAATATTACGAGTAACGGCGATGTGTGGGCTGGCTGGGATAGCATTTGCAGTGGGATTGTAACGCTTAAAGACGCGAAAAGCGCCCGTGTTGTAGCCCTTGAATGTTACCCCGGTTTGCATGATGAGCAGATACTTACCGAGCTAAAGGCCAGGCTGGGCGGGCAGTTTTATATGACTACTGATTACATGCTGAGCGAAAGCGAAATTGATAGCCTTGTGTACCCCGATGTTACCGACGATGCCATATTTGGCTACATAACCAGGCTTACCTTATCAGATTTTTTCGACAAGCAGCGCCTAGCCGAATTTGCCCAGCAAACAAAACAAACCGCGGGCCCCATCTACATATATGGCCCGGGAGCAACACTTTTAGCGCAAACGCCTGATGCTATAGTTTATTTTGATATGCCACGCTGGGAAGGCCAGTTAAGGCAACGCAGAAACGAGGTAAATAACCTTGGGGTTAATAATAACGAGCTAAAGGCTTCGCTACAATATAAACGATCGTTTTTTGTGGATTGGCGCGTATGTGATAAGCACAAGAAAACCCTGATGCCGGTTTGGGACCTGGTGATAGATACCACCCAAACAATTACCCCACGAATGGTTAGCGGTAAGTTATTGAACGCCGCCTATGCGCAAGCGGTGAACCGGCCATTCCGGGTGGTGCCATTTTTTGACCCAGGGCCATGGGGCGGGCAGTGGATGAAAAAGTATTGTGACCTGCCGCCCGATCAGCAAAACTATGCATGGTGCTTTGATTGCGTACCTGAGGAGAACAGCCTGCTGTTTAAATTTGATGACGTAATTTTTGAGACACCGGCCATCAACGTGGTTTTTGCACAATCGGCAAAATTGCTTGGCGGGCCGGTACACGCCAGGTTTGGTGAAGAATTCCCGATACGGTTTGATTTTTTGGACACCGTTGAAGGAGGTAACCTGAGTTTACAGGTACACCCAACCAACCAATACATCCGCGAGCATTTTGGTATGCCATACACGCAGGACGAGAGCTACTATATGCTTGATGCCGAGCCCGATGCATGCGTTTATATGGGTTTAAAAGACAATGCTAAGCCCGATGAAGTGATAGCCGCCTTAAAAGATGCCAATAAAGGGAACAGCGTTTTTGATGCCGATGAATATATAGGCAAATACCAGGTTAAAAAACACGACCATGTGCTGATCCCGGCAGGTACCATACATTGCTCGGGCAAAAACAGCATGGTACTCGAAATTAGCGCTACGCCATACATCTTCACCTTTAAGCTTTGGGATTGGGGCCGTATGGGCCTTGATGGTAAACCACGGCCTATCAATATCGATCATGGTAAAAATGTGATCAACTGGGATATTACGCCCGAAGTGGTAGAGAAAGAATTGATTAATGCATTAACGCCAATTGCGCAGGGCGACGGATGGCGTGAAGAGAGAACGGGCCTGCACGAGGCTGAGTTTATTGAAACCAGGCGCCACTGGTTTGCCAAAAAGGTACACCATTATACCCACGGTAGTGTAAACGTGATAAACCTGGTTGAAGGGCGCGAGGTAGTAGTAGAAAGCCCCGGAAATTTGTTTGAGCCCTACGTGGTCCACTACGCCGAAACGTTTATAGTGCCTGCCCACATTAACGAGTACACCATACGCCCTTATGGCGAAAGCGAAGGAAAAGAATGCGCCACGTTAAAAGCATTCGTACGATTTAAAGCCTAATCAACAATATAATATATAAGTATAATGAGTAATTATGTAACTAAACCAATTCCTGATGATAAGCCTGATGTGAAATTTGTATCAAGGCCATGGGGGACTTTCAACCAGTATGCCAGTAACGAAGATTGTACAGTAAGCCTGATGAGTGTATTGCCGGGCCAGCGTTTAAGCCTGCAATCGCACACAGGCCGGGCCGAGCTATGGATAGTGATTGATGATGGCGCCGTGGTACAGGTAGGCGATAATATTGCCGAATACAAAGCCGGCGATGAGGTATGGATCCCCGCTAATGAGCGCCACCGCTTATCATGCAACGGCGATAAACCCGTACGGGTGCTTGAAGTTGCTTTTGGCAATTGGCAGCAGGATGATATTAAACGTTACGAAGACGACTATACACGCTAAATATTAAGTTAATGAGCGCAACGCAACAAGCAAGCCGTATCAATTACATCTGTATGGCAGCCGCCCTTGGTGGTTTACTATTTGGTTTTGATACCGCGGTAATATCCGGGGCCGAAAATTTGCTGAAAATACAGTTCAGCCTTGATGCCACAATGGAGGGCTGGCTGGTAAGCAGCGGTTTATTAGGCTGCATTATAGGGGTGTTTACAACCGGCATCATCAGCGATAGGATAGGCCGGAAGAAAACCATCCTGATTGCAGGCATTATGTTTTTCCTGTCGGGTGTGGGGTGTGCTTTTGCGCCATCGTTCACTATTTTAATTATCTCCCGGATGCTGGGGGGCGTTGGGGTAGGCATGGCATCGGTGGTATCGCCTATGTATATTGCCGAGTTTGCGCCGGCCTCAAAGCGGGGGCAGATGATAGCCTACTATCAATTGGCTATTACCGTGGGCATTTTACTGGCTTATTTTTCGAACGCGTTTGTGGTTGCTGTTTCAAAAGATCACATCAATAATACGGTATTGAACTGGCTGTTCAGCGAGCAATCATGGCGGGCTATGTTTTTAATTATGTGCGCGCCATCCATTTTGTTCCTGGCCGCTTTATTTAAACTGCCCGAAAGCCCGCGCTGGCTGGTATCGGTAAACCGGAACGAGGAAGCCAGCAACATCCTGAACACCATCCGCACACCTGATGAAGCCGGTAAAGAGCTTAACGAAATAGTGAACGCCCGTAATAAGAACGAGAGCAGCTCATTGTTCCCTATCAGTAAGGCTATCCGTATCCCGCTGCTTATCGGTGTGGTTTTGGCGGTACTGCAGCAGTTTTCGGGTATTAATGCCATTATCTATTATGGCCCGCGCATTTTTGAAACGGCTGGCATCCCAAGCAGCAACGCTTTGGCTTTCCAGGTAATTATCGGCGCCATCAATTTGGTGTTTACCATGGTAGCCATCAAATATGCCGATAAGTATGGCCGTAAGTCGTTGCTTAAGTATGGGCTGGCGGGCATCATACTATCATTGCTGCTTTGCGGCGTACTGTTCTACACCAATAATACCCAGGGATACCTGCTGCTGGTGCTTATTATGGTTTACATTGCCTGTTTTGCTTTTTCGCTTGGCCCGGTAACCTGGATCATCATCAACGAAATTTTCCCCACCAATATCAGGGTGAAGGCGGTTTCGCTATGTACACTGGCCCTTTGGGTGGCGGTATGGATGGTGGGCCAGTTTTTCCCCTGGCTGCTTGAAAAGGCCGGGGCAGCTATTACGTTTTGGGCCTTTGCTGTGTTCAGCATCTTCAATCTTGTTTTTAGTTTAACCGTGGTTAAAGAAACCAACGGCAAAACGCTGGAAGAGATGAACGAAGTATTTATATCCCCACATTGATATTAAGAACCTATTATATATAAACCCTAAATTATAACCGCTATGTTAAGATACGGAACATCGAAAGCATTATTAATTAGTGCGCTCCTGTTAAGCAGCCTTAAAGGCATCTCGCAGGACACGCCAATGAAAATTGACCACAGATACAGCCCGCCATGGTGGCAAACGCTGGTGTGCCTGCCAGACGACCCGGTTAAAACACTGGTTGGCCGCGAAGGGCAGGTATTTGGAGATTATGGTTACAAAGGCCCAAGGCATTTCTCGTTCTCGCTGACTAATGACAGCAAAGCCCCGGCAACCTGGAAAAGCCAGACCCTGCTTTCGGCAAGGTCGCCAATAACGCGTACCGTTAAAAATGCCGGTGGTGTAAGCATTCAGGAGGAAACTTTTTTAGAGATCCCCGCCGAGCAGCCTTTGAACAGCATTGTACGTTATGATAGCCGCTGGAGTGTAAAAGGTTGGTCAAAGCCAAGTGTAAAAGCCGACCCTGCCTTTAACGATGTGGCGCAGGGCCTGAAAGGCCTGTCGGGCGAGGGCTTGGTAGAGTTTCACGTAAAAGTTAAACCGGGCGAGTCTTTCAAGGCCGTTTTAGGCTTTTGCGAGGGCGAAAAAGACTCTGTAGGAGTACGCGAAATGCGCATAACTGTCGAAGGATCGCCGCAAAAAGATATTGACCCCGTTAAAGATTTTGGTTTCCGCAAACCGGGAGTTTACTACCTTGATGCCAAGGATATTAACAATGATGGTATCCTAACCATTGTGGTAACCAATAAGCCGGGTGCCAAAAACCGTAACTCGTTTGTAAACGGCCTATGGTTATACCGTAATCAGGCACCATCGGCAGCCAGCATTATAGCCGGTACGGCAAATAAATCGGCTGTGCTTTACGCCCGTGCCGCAAGTGTGCCCATGCCCGAGCGCCGTTACCATATCCTGGTTAAATTAAAGAATACCACATCAGCCAGTCAAACATTTAGCCCTGTATTGCGCTATACCGGTATTGAGCCCGTAACACAAAAAGGTAATAACCTAAAAGTAGGTGATGAAACCACTGTAACCGCATCGCAGGCTATTACAGGCCTTAAAAAGGATTCAGTTAATAAATATACCGTTGCCCTTGCACCTGTTGCTTTAGCAGCCGGACAAGAAAAGAGCTATGCTGTTACCGTAAGCCGCTTTTTCCCGCAGGCAAAGATAGAAGTTGCTAACGCGCTGGTATCTCAAAAAGGCTTAGTTACAGCTAAGGCCTGGTGGCAAAAAAATAGCCCCTCGGCTACTGCAATTTCGGTGCCTGATGCCGGTGTGCAGGATATGGTTGAGGGTAGCTTGAGGAACATTTTCCAGGCAAGGGATATCCGTAAAGGCAATAAATCATTCCACGTAGGCCCAACCGAATACCGCGGTTTGTGGCTTGCTGATGGCAGCTTCTTGTTAGAAGTAGCTACCATGCTTGGTTACACCAAAGATGTACGCAGCTGTATTGATTATTTAACCCATTACCAGTTGCCCGACGGTGGTTTTGAGATGATCACCACCTTCCATAAAGAGAACGGCCTGGTGCTGTTTATGCTGACAAGGCACGCTATGCTAACCCAGGATAAAGAATGGCTTCGCCAAAACTGGAGCGTTATTGAAGGCTGTATCAAACGGATAAATTACCTGCGCGACCTGGCGATGAAAGATCCGTCGAAACCATATTACACCCTGTTGCCTGACGGAAACGTTGATGGCGGTATACAGCATGGTAACGATTACTCTAACACCCAATGGAGCCTTGGCGGTATGAAATGGGCTATATGGGCAGCCAAATGGATCGGTAAAAATGATGAGGCCGCCACCTGGCAAAAAGAGTACGACGATTTTTACGGCAAGTTTATGACCATGGCCCGCAAGGACCTGCGTAAAGATGATAAAGGCAATACCTACCTGCCTGTTCTGATCAAAAACGAGCAGGATAAAGAACCACAAAGAGGCCAGTGGGCGTTTTGCCAATCGGTTTACCCGGGGATGGTATTTGATGATGACCCCGAAGCAAGAAAAATGGCCGAAGGTACAGTTGATATGCTGACCGACCACAAGGTAGAAGGTTTGGTGATCTCTACCGGTTGGATGGATAACGGTTTATGGACATACTTCAGCTCCTTTTACGGCCATGCGCTGCAATGGTTGGGCCGTGGTAAAGAAGTACCTGCCGTATTGTACGATTTTGGTAACCACGCGTCGCCTACTATGGTATGGCGCGAGGAGCAAAAACCACAAGGTAAAGGCAATAACGAAGTTGGCGATATGCCGCACAACTGGGCAAGCGCCGAATTTATCAGGATGGTGGTACACATGATCCAGCTTGACAGGGGTAAAGACCTGAGCCTGTTTGAAGGCTTGCCAAAACAGTGGACTATCCCTGGCGCGGCAACCAAACTAAACGGTATCCGTACACCTTTTGGCCCTATAAACTTATCGTTGGTGGTTGATAAAAGCGGTAATTCTGCTAAACTCGATCTTAAGTTTACAGAAACCGGTAACCTGCCTCAAAACGTGATCATAAATAAAGGTAACTGGACAGCAGGTGGTGGTAAAGAAACCGTAAAAGGTGCGCAAACCATCAGCATGACTATTCCTATCAAATAATTTATTCAAAAAATAATGCAAACACGCAGAAAGTTTTTGGGGGTTAGTATATTGGGGTCGGCAGCGATGCTGGCCCCAAAAAACACCCTGGCTGTAACTGGTGCAATTAGTCATTCAGTTAAAGGGAGCCCGGTAGTTTTATCGACCTGGGATTTTGGAAAAACAGCCAATGTTGGTGCCTGGGATGTATTAGAAAAAGGCGGCAGGGCGCTTGATGCGGTTGAAGCGGGTGTAAAGATTCCCGAGGCCGACGAAACAAACCAAACCATAGGTTACGGCGGCCTGCCGGATAGAGATGGTTACGTAACACTGGATGCCTGCATTATGGACGAAAATTACAACTGTGGCTCAGTAATGTGTTTAGAAGATATTGTTCACCCTATATCTGTAGCCAGGCTGGTTATGGAGAAAACGCCTCACATTATGCTGGCCGGCGAAGGTGCTTTGCAATTTGCTTTGGCAAACGGGTTTAAAAGAAAAAACCTGCTTACCGAAAAAAGCAAAAAGGATTGGAAAGAATGGTTAAAAACATCCAAATACAATCCCGAAATGAACATAGAGAACCGCCTGTACGATAAAAAGACCGACCCTATGCCCGGTGGCCCAAAAAACCACGATACCATTGGTATGGTGGCCATGGATGCCAGCGGCAATATAAGCGGTGCCTGTACAACCAGCGGCCTTGCCTATAAAATGCATGGCCGTGTTGGCGACTCGCCGGTGATTGGGGCGGGCTTGTATGTAGATAATGAAGTTGGTGCGGCAAGCGCATCCGGCGTGGGCGAGGAGGTGATCCGCATTGTGGGTTCGCACCTGGTGGTTGAACTGATGAGGCAGGGCTTAAAACCCGAAGAAGCTTGTAAAAAAGCGGTTGAAAGGATAGTACAGCGCGGCCCCGAACGTTCAAAAACCATACAGGTTGCTTTTATAGCCCTGAATAAGCAAGGCGAAATAGGCGGTTATAGCCTGCAGCCCGGGTTCTCTTATTCGGTGCGGAGCAATACTATTAACCAGGTGATCCCTGCAAAAAGTTATTATTCATAATTAAAAATCTATACCAAAAATGTCAGGAAGAGTTCTTGAAGTATGTGCATTTAATATACAATCGTGCCTGATTGCCGAGCGTGCCGGTGCAGCGCGCGTTGAGTTGTGTGATAACCCTATTGAGGGCGGTACAACACCAAGCTATGGTACCATAAAACAGGTAAGGGAGAAGATCTCTATTGATCTGTACCCTATTATCCGCCCGCGCTCAGGCAATTACTATTACGATGCTGATGAGTATGATATCATCAAAAAAGAGATAGCAATATGCAGGGAATTAGGCTGTAACGGTATCTCGGTAGGCACGCAAACTATTGCTGCCGAAATTGATACCGAATGGCTTAAACGTATTGTTGAATGGGCGGGGCCAATGGGGGTTACCTGTAACCGTGCTTTTGATGGCACGCCCGATCCTTATAAGGCATTAGATGATCTTATTGCCTGTGGTTGCGAACGGGTATTAACCTCGGGCCAGGAAAGCGCTGCCCCTGATGCCGGCGAAACCCTTGGCAAACTGGTAAAACAAGCTGCCGGCCGTATTATTATTATGCCTGGTGCAGGTGTAAAATCATCAAATTTAAAACAACTGATAGCCGAAAGTAACGCCACCCAGTTCCATGCATCAGCCAGGGCACAGGCAGCAAACCCGTTAACCTATATTAACACCCGCATCAGCGATTATGGCAGCGTTTATATCTCAGTAGAGGAGGAGATCAGGGCAATGGTAGCTATATTGAACGGATGAAATTTAGATGGCCTTTAATGATCCTGCTGATAGCTGTCGTACTGGCAGCTACAGCAGGATTTTTGCCTCACACTACCACCCGCAAAGCTTTGATAAAAGTTTCCATATTCGACCTGTCGGCACAGTTATCCGACTTTCAGAAATGGCAAAAATGGGATAGGCTGATCGTTGATAAGCGGTATAGCTTACACATCAATAGTCCGGCCTCCTTTGTATTGCAAAAACGGGAGGATAGTCCTAAATCTGCTCAATATATAACCTTAAAAGCGGTAAGCGCCGATATGCTTACACAAATTGAGTGGACAAAAAACGAAACAGGGTTTGAGTGGCTGGCCACGAAATTTAACGGTAAAGATGAAGTTGCGGATCAACTAAATAGCCTCAAAACCTTTGCCGAAAACCCGTCAAATTTATACGGTTTCCCGGTAAGGGTATCGCAGGTGACCGAACCGTTGATATGCCTTGATCGTAAAACGGTTGGTAAGGGAAATATTAAAGATAATATCCCGCAGATGGTACGCCAGTTAAGCCAATACCTTTCTGCCAGTAACATACCCTATAAAAGGGACTATTACTATGTATCCTATTTCGCGATAGATGATAAGAATACGGAAATAGCCGTTGGCGTTTCGGTAACTGAAGAATTTAAGGCGAAAGATAATTTCGAACTTTTAAAATTCCCGGTTAACGGCAGGCTGCTGATCGGCGATTATCAGGGGCCATCCAACGGCATCAATAAATTATACGCCGCCCTGGATAAATACGTAACCGATAAAAAGATGAGCAAAGTTGCCTTGCCCATGGAAAAATACCCTTACAACGCTACCCCGGATACAGGGACTATAAAAATGCAGCTCATTTATCCCGTTTACTAAATAAACCGCCCCCGTTTTTACTTGCATTATTAAAAAAATGGTAACGTTTTATTCGGTATCATTTTTATTTCTTTAAATTCTTATACTTCCGGCATCTCTGCCATTTCGTGCCGGTTACCTCCCTTGTTAAATATTAAAAAATAACTGAACCGTTAATTCCCCATAGTAAAGCTTACTGGCTGATTACGAGTTTAACACGCGCTGTTTCGGATATCTTTTTAAGATATTTTTAAATGTTATTGTAACATTAAAACCCCTAAAAAATATTTAACATAAAATAGATTCTGATTATTGGATTATTCAAAAATAAATTATTATAATTGTGAACTGGTACATACTGGTTCACAAAAACCAAACTTGTCCCACACTAATTATTTAACCTTAAATCCAAATTTATGAACATCAGAAAGTATTTAAAAAGCGCCTGTTTGCTGGTCGTTTTTTTAGTAAGATCTTTTTTTGCATTTAGCCAGGACGGGGCGATAACCGGTACCGTCACTGACGACCGGGGAGCCCCGTTGCCGGGAGTAACCGTTACTGCAGTGGGCGGTACCGGCGTAACAGCTACCGGAATAAATGGAAAATACTCAATTAATGCAGGCGCTGCAAAAACCCTTCGGTTTTCATTTATAGGTTTCGCGCCAAAAGAAATAGCATTAACCGGGCAGCGTACAGTAAACGTAACCTTGCTTGAGAGTGCGCAATCATTAAACGCTGTTGTGGTTGTTGGTTACGGAACCGCCCGTAAAAAAGATTTGACAGGCGCTGTAGCAAATGTTACCGCTAAAGACTTTAGCCCGGGTGTAATTAACAACCCAATGCAGCAAATACAGGGCAAGGTTGCCGGCCTTGCTATTACCCAGCCAGGAGGCGACCCGAACGCAAACCTGATTGTAAGGCTTCGCGGGCAAACATCATTAAGTGGTGGCCAAACACCGTTGATAGTGGTTGATGGGATACCACTTGATAACCCAAACCAGCTTTCAAACATTTCAGCCAGTGATATCGCATCGTATGATGTATTAAAAGATGTATCTGCAACCGCTATTTATGGTTCAAGAGGTGCAAATGGTGTAATTATCATTAACACCAAAAAAGGTGCTGCGGGCCGAACAAAAGTTGAATATAACGGCTATGTTGGGATAGATAAGTTAAGGGGAGATTTCAACTTATTGTCGGCCGATGAATGGAGGGCTGCTGTAAAAGATGTACCCAAAATAGATCCTGAAACAATTGCCGCTTTAGATAAAGGCGCAAATACCGATTGGCTTAAAGCTATAACCCGTACCGGTTTTAGCCACAGTAATAACCTGGCCGTATCAGGCGGGACAGAAACTTTTACATACCGCGCTTCATTAAACTATATGAACCAGCAAGGTATTGTTATTAATACAGGGAAAGAACAAATAGGATTAAGGTTTAATGCCGAAAATAAATCATTTGATGATAAACTTACTATACAAACCGGGTTATCATATAACCAGAGTAACCGCAAACTTGCCGATTATAATATTTTTGAATACGTAAATGCTACGCCTCCAACCTTCCCGGTAAAAAACCCGGATGGTACCTACTTTGGTTATTCAGATTATCATGAGCAAAACCCCGTTGCCCAGCAAATGCTGCAAACCAATACATCAACAGATTATCTGACACAGTTATTCGCTAAAGCCGATTACAAATTATTTGATTTTGTTACCATCGGAACGCAAGGGTCTATCTCGCATTTAAATACCCAAAGTGGTTTCTTCCAGCCTGTTTTACCGGGTGTAGGTAATAAGAATAGTGCCAACCAGATAAACGGTAACGTAGACTCTAAAAAGGCCGATGTGCACTTAAACTTTCTGAAAGATTTTGGTAAACATCACCTGAGCGGAACTTTAGTATATGAGTATAATGATTTTGTGAACAACAACTTTAGCGCCGCCGGCCAGGAATATTTAGTGGAAGATTTAACAAATAATAACCTTGGTGCAGGTAACTCTGCAAAAAATGCAATAGCTTCTTATAAAGAAATGTTCCTGATAGAATCATATCTGGCAAGGGCAGTGTATAATTATAACTCTACCTACTACCTTACCGCAAGTGTAAGGCGCGATGGGTCTAACAAATTTGGTGCAAATAACAGGTGGGGTACTTTCCCATCGGTATCGGCAGCATGGCGTATAAAAAACGAAAGCTTTTTAAAAGACGTAAGCTGGCTTGACGAATTGAAAATTAACGCAGGTTACGGTATTGTTGGTAACCAGGACGCCATTACACCGTACAGCACCTTGTTAACACTTGGAAGCGGGGGCCGTTTTTACACGCCCGGCAATCCGTCAAACCTGTATCCAGATTCATACACACCAAACCAAAATGCTAACCCCGACCTGAAATGGGAGCGCAGGGTAGGTAAAAATATAGGTTTTAACTTTGGGATGTTTAACAACAGGTTATCGGGTAGCATTAATGCGTTTGATGATAAAACAAAAGACCTGCTGTTTACCTATACCGTACCGGTACCGCCATATGTTTACAGTTCAATACTTGCCAACGTGGGCGACCTGCGAAACAAAGGTTTGGAAGTTCAGCTTTCGGGCGATGTAGTAAGGGGAAGCAGTTTTTCATGGAGTACTTCGGGCCAGATCACCTTTACCAAAACAACCATAACCAGCCTGTCGGGTAAATTTAATGGGACTGAAATTTCTACGGATAAAGTACCTATCGGTGTTGCACAAGGCCGTGGTTACCAAAATAACTATTTAACTTATCTTACTGTAGGGCAATCTCCATACGTATTTTATCTGCCAAAATTTGCTGGCCTTAGCCCTACCCTTGACCCATCAACAAACAGTAACCAGCTTTATTATGACGCTGATGGCAATAAAGTAGCAGATATAACCAAAGCAAAATATAACTATATAGATCCGTCTCCTAAATTTAACTATGGTATAAGCAATACTTTTAACTATAAGCAATTGTCGCTTAATTTCTTCTTACGTGGTGTTTATGGCCAGAAGTTATTTAACAACTATGACAACATAGTAAGCAACTACACCAGGTTACCGGGTAATAACGTTACCAAAAATGCCCTTACAAATGGTATTCGCGGTTCGCAAACGGCATCTGATTACTGGTTGCAAAATGCATCGTACCTAAAGCTTGATAACGTAACCTTCTCTTACACATTTAATAAGGTAAAAGGGCTTGAAAGTTTAAGGCTATATGTTACCGGAACCAATTTGTTAACATTTACGCCTTACAAAGGGATGGACCCAGAGGTAGTAAACGGCGACTCGGCCCAGGCCTATATCGATGCTAACATGTATGGATACGGTTACTACCCTAAAAGCAAAACATTCATTTTGGGGGCAAGCGTAGCTTTTAAATAATCAAATCTATAAACCAACAAATCAATCGAGATGAAATATTCAAACAAATATATTAAATTGGGTATCGTACTGGCCTTGTGTATAAGCAGTAGCTGTAAGAAGCTTGAGCCAGAGGTTTACAGCAGGGTGCAAAATGTGAATTTTTGGCAAACACCCGATCAGATTGCCGCTGGTATAGCGCCGGCTTACTCACAATTAAGAAACATACCCGATGGTAACTTTCATGACTTGCAGGAGCAACCATCAGATGAACTGGTAGTACCGGCAAGGGGAAATGACTGGTTGGCCGCAGGCCAGCACATACAACTGTTTACCCATACCTGGAACGCGCAAACACAACAGGTGCAGGATACCTGGACCGACCTGTACTCGGGCGTAACCAAGATCAACTTTATTTTGAGCATTGTAAACAACCTGCAACCTGCACCGCCAACATTACCAGCTATTAACGCCGAGTTGAAAACGTTGCGTGCATTGTACTACTATTGGTTAATGGACCTTTATGGTAATGTACCCCTGGTTACCGATTTTAATACCAACCCAAATGCGGTAAAAAACAGTACACGTAAAGAGGTTTACGATTTTGTTGAGAAAGAGATCAAGGATAATATGGCTTTGCTATCTACAGACAAAAGCTTAAATACTTACGGCCGCCTGAATAAATATTCGGCATTTTGCATCCTGGCAAAACTGTATCTTAACTCTAACCAATACGTAGGTACCACTAAATACCCTGAAACCATCGCCGCATGCGATTCTGTTATCAATGCCGGTTACAGCCTTGAAGGCAATTATTTCGATAATTTTGCCCAGGAGAATCAAAACTCAAAAGAAAACATCTTTGTTGTGCCTTTTGATAATATTAACATAGGTGGTAATAACTGGGCGGCGCAATCGCTGCACTACCAGAACGATAAAAACTACCAGATAGCCGGTGGTGGCTGGAACGGGTATTGCACCAATGCCGAGTTTTACAGTCATTTTGATACCACATCAACATACTCTGTTAGGGGTAAAAACACCTACAGAACATACAACGATGAGCGTGCCGGGCAATTCATCATTGGCCAGCAGTATGCCGAGGTAGCAACCTACCCGCCAAATGCCAATGTATTAAGCAGCAGTACCGATGCTACTTTGAAAATTAAAGATGCCCTTACAGGGTTAGACCTGGCGTTTAATCCCGATTTTACTGACATTAGCAGTCCGGCCGCCAGTTTCCGTTTAGCAGGGTTAAGAAGCGTAAAATACTGGCCTAACCCCGGTGTACAAACCAGCCAGAGTAACGATATGGTGATTTTTCGCCTGGCTGATGTGTTATTAATGAGGGCCGAGGCTGCGTTACGAAACGGTAGCGCTTCAAATACCGATCTGGGGTATGTTAACCAGATCCGTTTACGCGCTTACAGTGGTGTTCAAAAATATGCCTGGGCAATGAGCGACCTTACGCTTAATAATCTTTTATATGAGCGTGGACGTGAACTGGCCTGGGAAAACTGGAGACGGCAGGATGTTATCCGCTTTGGAACTTTTGCCAATGCAAGGGCCCCGCAAAAGTTGCTGGATGCTGATAAACATTGGGAAATTTTCCCAATCCCGGTTAACCAGCATACCGCAAACCCTAACCTGGTACAAAACCCTGGTTATCCATCGTTCTAAGAATTGAGTTTGGTTTGATTAATTATTCAAAAGGGTGGCCGAAAGGCCGCCCTTTGAATATAATTTAAGTATGAAAACAAAAGTTTATTTCTTCAGCATCTTTTTAGTTGTTTTAGCCGGGTGTAAGCAAAAAAGCGTTCCCGAAGGGCCGCCGCTTTTTCAGCAAATGCTGTCGCAGCAAACAGGCATCAGTTTTAACAACAAGGTTGTTGATGACGGTAAACTCAATATTTTCAACTTTCGTAATTTTTATAACGGCGGCGGTGTTGCCATAGGCGATATCAATAATGATGGCCGCCCCGATATTTTCTTCACCTCTAACGAGGGTAAAAACCAGCTATTCCTCAACAAGGGGGATTGGAAATTCGATAACGTATCTGAAAAAGCGGGCATAACCGGTATTAACAGCTGGCATACCGGCGTGGTAATGGCCGATGTTAACGGCGATGGCTGGCTGGATATCTACATATCAAACAGCGGTAACCAGGATGGCACCAAAAGCGCTAATGAGTTATACATTAACCAGCAAAACGGTACGTTTAAAGAAATGGCCCACCAGTACGGGCTTGATGATACAGGGATAGGCACACAAGCCACCTTTTTTGATTATGACCACGACGGCGACCTGGATTGCTTTATCCTGACCAATAGTTTCAGGCCTATCAGCAGTTTTAACTATAGCCCGGGCATGCGTAATATAAGGAGTAAAACAAACGGTCACCGTTTGTACCGGAACGATAACGGGCACTTTGTTGATGTAAGCGAGCAGGCAGGTATATACGGCAGCGAAATAGGCTTTGGCCTGGGTGTAACTGTTGGCGATGTAAATAATGATGGCTGGCCCGATATTTATGTTTCAAACGATTTTTTTGAACACGATTACCTGTACATCAATCAGCGTAACGGTACGTTTAAGGAACAAATAAAAAGTGCCATGGAGCATGTTAGCCTGGCCTCCATGGGGTCGGATATGGCGGACATGAATAACGACGGCCTGTTGGATGTATTCACGACCGATATGCTCCCCGAGTCCGACTATCGCCTAAAAACCACCACCAAGTTTGATAGCTACGATGTGTTCAACGCCAAATTACAAAGCGATTTTCATCATCAGTACGAAAAAAACTGCCTTCAGCTAAATAACGGCGACGGCACCTTCAGCGAAATTGCCGATATGGCCGGCGTTGAAGCAACAGATTGGAGCTGGGGCGCACTGAGCTTTGATTTTAATAATGATGGCTGGAAGGATATTTTTGTTTGTAACGGTATTAGTAAAGACCTTACCGACCAGGATTTTTTAAACTATTTCAGTGATGACTCTACCCGGGCTAAAATAGTGAACGGTGGGTTTAACTATAAGCATTTTATTAATAAAATGCCCGTTAACCCCGTGGCTAACTATGCTTTTATCAACCAAAAAAACTTAACCTTTAAAAACCAGAGTGCCCAACTTGGCTTGGCTACCCCAAGCTTTAGCAACGGGGCGGCATACGGCGATCTTGATGGTGATGGTGATCTTGACCTGGTGGTTAATAACGAAAACATGGAAGCCTTTATATACCGCAACATGACCACCGAACGGTACCACACCAACTACTTGAAAGTGCAATTAAAAGGCACCGCGCCTAATACTTTCGGTATTGGCAGCAGGGTAACCATATACACAAAAGGGCAAAAACAAATAGTAGAGCAAATGCCCGCCAGGGGCTTTCAAAGCAGTGTTGATTTAACCCTGAATTTTGGCCTTGGCAATAGTAAAGAAATTGACAGCCTGGAAGTCTTATGGCCCAACATGAAGGTTCAAAAGCTTACCAAACTAAAAACGAATACCACCATCACGCTCAATCAGAATAACGCCTTAACGAAAAAGGTGTATCCGGCAGCGGGTAAAACACTTTATGCCAATATTACCTCATCTGTAATATCAAAAGACATTGTACACCACGAGAATAATTACATCGATTTTGATAACGAGATCCTGATTCCCAAAATGCTATCTACCGAGGGGCCCAAGCTGGCTGTTGATGATGTGAACGGCGATGGCTTACAGGATTTTTTTGTTGGCGGTGCGGCCGGCGATACTGCCAAACTTTTCCTGCAAAAGCCCAATGGTACTTTTGTTAGAAGCAGGCAATTCGCTTTTGAACAGGATAGTGAAAATGAAGATGTTGGTGCCGAATTTGTAGATGTAGATAATGATGGCGATAAGGATTTGATAGTAGCATCAGGCGGGAATGAAATTCACCCGGCGCCGTCTTATTTATCAACCCGGTTATACATTAACGATGGTAAGGGCAACTTTATCCGCAGCTTTAACGGCTGGCCTATGCTCAACATGAATGCATCATGTGTACGCGCTAATGATTTTGACGGCGATGGCCATGCAGATATTTTTGTAGGTGCGCGCAGCATCCCCGGCGAGTATGGCACAAGCCCGGCAAGCGCCTTGCTCAAAAATGATGGTAAAGGCCATTTTACCGATGTTACCCAAACTGTAGCGCCCGAATTACAGCATATTGGTATGGTTACAGATGCGCAATGGGCCGATATTGATGGCGACGGCAAAAAAGAATTGATTGTTGCAGGCGACTGGATGCCGCTAACGGTATTTAAATATAAAAGCGGGCAGTTAAAAAAAGTACAGGAGGTGTCAAATTCCTCAGGCTGGTGGAACTCATTAACAGTTATTGATGTAGATAATAATGGCACTTTAGACCTTATTGCGGGCAATAACGGTTTAAACAGTAAACTACGTGCCGATAAAGACCACCCTGCTAAATTATACATTGGCGATTTTGACAGCAATGGCCGTAAAGAGAGTATCCTGGTTACCTATAAAAGTGATGGGAAGGCCTATCCGTTTAACCTGTATGGGGAGATGATGGCCGAGATGCCTTTGCTGAAAAAGAAATTCTTGCACTACAAGCAATACGCCGGTATAGGTATTGATGAATTGCTTGATAAGGGCCAGTTAAGCAAAGCGGTTGTAAAAACAGTAGACCAAACCCAAACGTCCGTTTTTTATAATGACGGGCGCGGGCATTTTACCATGGCCCCGTTACCGCAACGCGCGCAGTTTTCGCCTGTGTTTGCCGCATTAAACACCGACCTGAATGGCGACAACCGGAATGACATCTTCCTGGGAGGAAACTTCTATGGGTTAAAACCCGAAGTTGGGCGCTATGATGCCAGTTATGGCGTGGCTTTGCTTGGCAGTGGTGCGCGTAATTTTACCTTCGCGGCACCTGCAAACACAGGCTTGTTTTTAACGGGAGAGGTAAGAGATATAAAACAGATAAAAACAGCAAAAGGAACATATATCTTAGTAGCAAGAAATAACGAGGCGTTACAGATCTTTAAAAGAAATTGATAGCAATATAAAGCATGGCAGGTACTAAAATTATCGGGATAGATTTAGGGGCAACAAACGTAAGGGGTGCGGTAGTTGAAGATGGGCAGGTTTCGGCTATTGAAGCATTGCAAATAAAAAGCGATGGTACCGTTGATGAAGTGCTTGCCGATATTTACCTGGTAATTGATAAGCTGTTAACCCATGGCGGTATCCTTGCCATTGGCATAGGTGTACCAAGTATAGTTGATGTAGAGGAAGGGATAGTTTATAACGTGCTGAACATACCTTCGTGGAAAGAGGTGCACCTGAAGAAAACGCTGCAAGCACGGTACAACCTGCCCGTATATGTAAATAACGATGCCAATTGTTTTGCCGTGGGCGAATATTACTACGGCAAGGGCAAAGGCTATTCATCTATGATAGGTTTAACCATGGGCACAGGGCTTGGGGCAGGCGTGATCATTAACCGCCACCTGTATGCCGGGGCTAACTGTGGCGCAGGCGAGTTTGGCTTTATTCCTTATGAAGCCAACCTTTTAGAATACCACGCAAGCGGCTCGTTTTTTACCATTACCAAAGGGGTTAACGGGCAGCAGGTTTTTCAGAATGCGCAAAAAGGCGACCCGGAGGCGTTGAGCCTTTACCGGGAGTTTGGTAAACATGTTGGGTACGCCATAAAAATGGTGATGTACACTTACGATCCGCAGCTTATTGTACTGGGTGGTTCTGCCCGCCATGGTTTTGAATACTTTAAAACCGCCATGTGGGACGAGATAAAAACATTTGCCTTCCCCGGCTCGGTTGAAAAGATCAAAATAGAGATCTCAGACCTGCATAATAGCGGCATCATAGGCGCTGCTGCTTTGTATCTGGATTCGCAAAATTAACAGGCTAGTAATATTAATGGCTTTAAAAAGGTTGATTTATGCCTGCCTCTTAATATTACCTTAATAATCAACAGGTACTTTTGCGGGCGACAATAATGCGTTGTTCATTAAAAAATACCCCTAATAATGACATCTACCCCTCAACCTTCACCCGTAAAAAGGGTGCCACCCTGCGCCTGTGGTAAAGGCTTTAAAACGGATATGCAAAGGATCCGCCGAACTTTCCTGATGAAAACATTGCTGTTTTGGCTGCCGCTAAAAAGATATAAATGCGACAGGTGTGTGCGTAATCGCTGGATGATGAGTTGATCCCCTTAATTGATTCCAGGTTTCCTTATTTAAATTATTCAATGATGGGTTTTTAAATCCAACTTCGCAAGAAACGGGTTGCTGCAGTATGCTGCTAAATGCACTTTTGGATAAATTAAATTTATGGAAACGCCTGTAACATCATCAATACCTGGTATAGCAAACCGCATAGCAACCATTAACTGGGAACAAGTTATCCGCCAACTTCACAACAGCGGGTTTGTAATTGTAAAAGATATTTTAAACCAGCTGGAGTGCAATACACTGATTGCTGAATATGATACCGGCAATTACCGCAAAACGGTGAATATGGACCGCTACCGGTATGGTAGTGGCGAGTATAAGTACTATGATTACCCGTTGCCCGGTGTAATCAATGAACTGCGCGAAAGTGTTTACCCCAACATAGCACCGGTTGCCAATGCCTGGATGCAGGAGCTGGGAATTGATAAACGTTTCCCGCTAACACACCTGGAAATGAAACAGCTGAGCCATGATAATGGCCAGCTAAAGCCAACCGCGCTTATTTTAAAGTATGGGCCGGGCGGGTTTAATACCATGCATCAGGATTTGTACGGCGAGGTGTATTTCCCCATGCAAATGGTATTTGTGCTGAACCAGGCTAATGAGGATTTTACAGGTGGCGAATTTGTAGTAACAGAACAAATACCCAGGGCGCAATCAAAGGCCAATGTGCTAACGCCCGGCAGGGGCGATATGGTGATTTTTACGACAAACTTCCGGTCGGCTAAAGGTACCAAAGGGTATCACCGGGTAAATATGAAGCATGGGGTTAGTCCGTTGCATAGCGGTAACAGGCATAGCCTGGGTATCATTTTTCATGATGCGTTGAGTTAGCAAGCTACTGTTAATCAAAACAAAATAACTATTTTTAGCTTGTAGTTTAAATTATGATAGCAATACCCCTGCGCAAACAATTTATTTTAGCCATTACCTTCATCCTGGCTTTTTTGGCATCGCCACAGGCGAAGGCACAGACCGAAAAACCGGATACAGTTTATAGCGGTATCTACATCACCAGCATCCACGATATTAATTTTAAGGATAAGGAATACAGTGTTAACCTGTGGCTATGGTTAAAGTACAAAAACAAAAAGTTCGATTTTTTGCATAACCTGGAAGTACCGCAGGCAAAAACGGTTACACAATCCTATTCCACGGTCGATTCCAGCGATAATAAAGTTTATATCCTGATGAAGCTGCAATGCGTGATGAAGGATTCGTGGGCTGTCAATAATTTTCCGTTCGATAAACAAACGCTGCGGTTCTCTATCGAGAATTCGCAGTTCGACTCTAAAGCATTGGTATTTGCGGCTGATACACTTGGCAAACATTTCGACCCGCGCTTTACCCTGCGGGGATGGAATATAGATAGTATTAATGTAACAACAGGAATAAAGGTATACGAAACCGCCTTTGGAGACGAAAGTGTCTCTAAACCGCATACAGAATACAGTAATTTTAAAGTAAAGCTATTGCTGGACAGGGCTGCCATGGGCCTATTCTGGAAAATGTTCCTGGGCATGTATGTGGCTTTCCTGATCGCCTATATGTGCTTCTATATCCATACGGATAGTATCGATTCGAGGTTTGGTCTAAGCGTGGGTGCCCTGTTCGCCGTAATAGGTAACAAGTACATAGTGGATTCGTCCTTGCCGGAATCTACCACGTTTACCCTGGTTGATACCCTGCACGGCATCACCCTGTTGTTTATCCTTACTGTAATTATCTGTACCGCGTACTCCCTTCGTATGGTAAAAAAAGATAAAGTAGAAAAGGCTAAAAAGTTCGATTTCATATGCGCCCAGGTATTGCTTACAGGTTATGTACTATTGAATGCCTGGTTTATTTATACGGCGAGCAGGTAATTGCTATCGCTTTCTTCGCCAATAAAATAGCCCTATTATCAGCATAATTACGATGCCTGCTATATACCAGTAAGTGCGGGTTTGGGCTGCCAGCAAATGCACAGGCTCGTCGGCACCCATCAATATCAAACTGTCCCAGTAGTAAGGCAGGTACATCGCATCTGATTGGTGATCGTTATTTAACCATGCAAGTTTAGCCTGATGCAGGGCGGCCCCGCTATTTTGGCCGGTAAGCAGGTACTTATATAAACTGGCCGTTATTTGTGCTACTGCCTCATCATTCACGTTCCACAAACCAGCTATGGTTGCCGGTGTGCCAATAGCTGTAAACCCGCGCGATAGGCTGATGATGCCCTCACCGTTTGCCAGCGTCCCATCGCCGGTACGGCAGGCGCTTAATATAACCAGGTTTGGTTTTTTGGCTTTAGAAAGGAGCTCGAACAGGAAGAGCTTCTCTTTGCCAAAGTCAAGCGTTGGCTCTTTGTTTATGCCCGACAGGTAAGCGTGGGTGCTGATGTGCAGCGTAGCCGAGTTTTCAAAGCTGTTAAAGAACGCCTGGGTGTTCACCTCATCATTATACAGGTAATTGCCTTTAATCAGTTTATCAATAGCAGCGGCCTCCTTTTTTACAGCCACTATCGGCGTATTACTATTGCCCTCGTGGGTAACAAACAGCCCGCTAAAAGTTGCCCTGTCCGTATCCTTCGCTTTATTTTTGATGAGGGCGTTTAGCGAAAAGGCGTAGGTGGTAGTCAGCTTTTTTATCAGAAACGGCCATTGCGATGTGGCAGGGTCGTACTTATTACCGGTAATTAACCCATCGAATGATAAATAACCCAGTACATCATCGGCAATAATACAAAGTCTTTCATTTGCTTGCGGTGGTGTGCTTTTAAACAGGGTGGTATATAAGCTATTTGATGTAATGAAGAAGGCCTTTGGCGAGTTAAGCATAGCGTTGGGGCCGTTACGGTAATACGTATTCATAAACTGTGTAAGCTGCTGTCGCAGGCTATCTGCCCCTGCTAACCGCAAAACCTTTTCAACAGCGTTGTTTTTTATATCTATCGCATACACCCCACGAACGCCAAAAAAGAATTCGATAGCATGCAGGTCTTTTGGCAAAGCCGATAACATATCCGCCGCCGGTGAAACCGTCCCGGCCGATTGTTCGCGGTACTTTTTGCTGATCAGTGAGAGGTCGTATTTTAACGCATTAACCTTCTCCTGGTAGCTTGCGCCGTTTTTTTCGGTCATAACCAGGCGTTCGTTATATGCAATGGCACGTTCAAGATCCAGCCGTTTGCGTAAGGTGCTATCGTGCCGGTTGCTGGCAAACTGTTGGTTGTTGTGCTGTATCTGGTCGGCAAGGGTGCGGGCTTTGGTTTGCTCGGCAATTTCAAGTACCAGGTTCAGGTGTTTTTTATTGTGCGATGTTTGGTATAAGCCCAGTGCCATTTCTATGGCGGTTTCGGCCAGTTCCTTGCCATTATTTTGCAGGCGTTCTTTGGTTTTATTGTCGGCAAATTCCTTTCTTATTTTATCCGTTGCCAGTAGGGCATAGCGCATGTTTTGTAGGGCAGCTTCATTTTGTTTTAGCAGCCGGTAGGTAAGCGCTTTTTCGACGAAGATATCTACCAGGTTAATTTCACCATATATATTTTGCTCCTGTGTTTTATTCAGGGATGTGTTTACCCGCAATATCCGGAGGGCCTCATCGGCCAATAAAAGTGCTTTTTGTGGCTGGTTTTTTAAGCGTTGAATTTTGGCAAGCTGTGCAACCAGGCTTGCCTTTTCGCGCAGCTTGTCGCCTTTAAACCAAATGTTGATGATATGCAGGGCTGAAGTATAATTGGTTTCAGCAAATTTCAGGCGATGGTCTTTCGATTCTATATTCCCTAGAGTTGTAAAGGCGCCGAGCAAACTGTAGGCATTTTGCCCATTGGTGCTTTTTTGTGCTTTGATGTTCTTTTGAAGTATTTCCCGGGCATCTAAAAGGCGGTTTTGGTCGTTTAAAATGTCAGCCAGGACGTTCTGAAGCCGAAAATTTACCCCGGGATCTTTGGTAAGTTTTTGGCCTTTAGCTATGCAATTTTGGGCGGCGGCATAATTGCCCATGGTGTAATATGATATGGCCATATTGCTATAAATGGAAGCCATATTGTCGGCATCCTCAAAAATGTTGAGGCGGTCAACCATTTTTTGCTGAATGAAAACGGCCCGCTCATAATCGCCCAGGCGGGTGTAGTTGTTGCCGAGTGGTTTAAATATATATTCCACCGCATCAAACTGTGCTACTTTGTATTTATAAAAAAAAGCATAGGCTTCCTCGTAGTAATTGATAGAGCTTAGTATATCCCCGGTCTGTAGCTGGTCGTACCCTTGCGTACTTAGCAGGGTGAGCCAGGCAATGCGCTCTTCAAGAGTGGAGGGCTGCCGCCATGCCTCTTTTTGGGTGGT
This sequence comes from Bacteroidota bacterium, assembly GCA_040390445.1. Classification (GTDB taxonomy): domain Bacteria; phylum Bacteroidota; class Bacteroidia; order Sphingobacteriales; family Sphingobacteriaceae; genus Mucilaginibacter. Next base: position 142,684 of record JAZJYI010000010.1, on the reverse strand, counting down.
AAGCAAAAGAGGTAATTGCTGCGGGTTGGCGGTTACATAGTCTATCCGCAGGTAAAGCCATTCGGTAAGGTTGTTTTTGCTTTTTAGTTCTGCCAGTTTTTTGCTGATGGTGGTATTCTGCGCATAGCTTGCCACCTGCGAAAGCACCATGCAAAAAAGTACCATATATCGTACAAGCTTCAGTGGCATAGGTTATGGTTAGTGCCACTAAAATAGGTTATTTTAAGTTAAAATTTCCAGGTTACATAGGTGCTTGCGTGTGATACTGAAGATTTTGGATCGTAAAAATACCTGAACCCAATAGCCGGCCCCACACGCACCTTGCCCACAACAACATCTGCAAATACAGAAGCCCTCGCATCCGAGAATGTTTTCTTAAACCTGTCGGCCAATACCGCAAGGTTTTCGTCGGGAACGCCGTTTACACCCTTTAACGCGTAGTTTATGTTATTTTTAAAAGTGCTGTTCAGGTCTATTGATACCAGTGCACCCACACCTGCGCCTATGTAATCGTTGAAGCTATATCGCAAGGATACAGGCACTAAGTTTAACGTAGTTACTTTGGCAGATGTGGTTCGCGTACGGCTGCTAATAATATATGGGACCTTACCAATAGTAGTATCCCTATTACCCGCTACAGTTCGTGTTTGTGATACTTCCTTAAAGTCACTCAGATATATTTCGGCCTGCAAATACTTTCGGTAAGGCGAATATGGGGCGATGCTGGCACCTATAGTGATGTTTTTTTGCGTAAGGTAGTTGCTGCCCTTTGCTTGTAGGGGGAAGCCATACCCCAGTATAATTGCAGGCGATAACCCTGGTTTAAACCTGCCTGCTGCGCGGTTGGTAACAACTGGTTCGTTTTTATCAAAAATGATGGATGCCCGGGTGTAGATGGGCAGTTTTTTTGGTTTATCCTTAAATTTGATCTTGTATTCTACAAAGCCCTTGGTCGAGTCGGCATCGTGTACGCCTTCCTGTTGCGTGCCGGGCAGGTAAATGTTATTAAAAATGAAATTCACACTATCTGTACCTGGAACCACTTTCAGGCAGCTTTGATTGGCATAGGCGCTATCGCAGCTCTTTACTTCGGGTTTGGTACGGCTTACTTTGATGGTGCTGGCATCAAACACAGGTGATAAGCTTACACCTACGTTTACTTTTTTTGCAGGGCCTTTGCCCGTGTTTTGAAAGTCTACCCGGTAGGTCAACTCGCGGTGTTTGCCGGTAAAGCGGTAATCCATCCGCGTTTTGCGTAACGATATTTTATTAGGATCGTGCGAGGCTACTATCTGTAATTCAATACTAAATATCTCCCGCTCAATCTTAGGGTCATCCGGGATGAAAACACCACTCAGGCGCACAATGGCGTTGGTGTCTTTGATCATCTCGGGTGTGGTTTTAAAATCCATAAAAACAAAGTTTTCCTGCCCGGCTTTCATGTTTTCAAAATGCCATGCCTTGCTGCTTTTGAAGTTTTTGGTTTGTTCTTTCAATACCAATGCCTCTTTGGCCAAAATGTCATCTACTTGTGCCTGCGAAATGCCGGGGCTAACAGATGCGTAGTACAAATCGCCCTTCGCTTTTTTAACGGGCGAATAAGCAAAGGCATTCAGCTTTTGCAGGTCTTCGGTTTTCTCATTATGGTAAGTGCGTGTTTCGGTCAGGTCGAAATTGTTGCTGCTAAACTCCTTATCGTTATATAAAATAGCGATGGTGCCGCCCAGGTTATTGGTTAGGTTACCGGCTTTGTTGCGGTAGCCTAATACCAGCATCATATCATCGCCGGGTTTGGGCTGACAATTATTTTTCAGCGTGATGCTACTGCCGGGCTGGAACATATTACTCGGCAGTGGGGCTGAGGCCAACATTGCCTTTGATCGTTTAATGATCACCTTTTTTGGCCGGGTTGGCGGGCGTTTGCCATCATCATAATTATTAGTGGCATAAAGCCTGGCGCTGTAGGTAAGGGCCGTATCTAAGTAGGTATGTACGGGTTCTTTTTCAAAGCTGAATGTGCCATCGCCAAACTCCCAAAAATAAGTAAAGAAGGGTGAGGGAGCGCCGGCAATTGGCCTTAATGCGCGTAGCAGCGGGATGAATTTTACCGTGCCATTGTCATCAGTATAATTAATAACAGCGGGGATAGTATCTGTTGGCATTACCGCCGGGGGGGTAACCTGCGCGCTCAGTTTAGTAGCAAGGCAGATGAAGGTAAGTAACAATAACTTTCTCATGGTGTGACAGGGGGCAACTGGTTAGGTAAAAACAACTAAATATAAAAACTTAAAATGATAATAAGCGACCCCGAAATTCAGGGCCGCTTAACTAATTAAAAAATACAGATAGCATTAGTAATTATCCAGACTGCTTATAGCTGCCTGCACCGCTGCTTCGCTGGTTTCAGTAAGGGTTAAGGTTACATGTTGGTTGGCTGTAATAGTACTTTCCAGTTCGCCGTAGTAGTATTTGCCATCTTTTATAGAAAAGGTAAGGAATTTACCTTCAACACCTATTGGCATTACATCGTCATAGCTTTTAACGCTGTTCGGGCCTGTTGTGGTGTACAATTGCGCGGCAACGTTGCTGCCTTTTGCACAGAAGTAAACATAAGTTTCGCCGCTGTATGAGTGGAAGGATGATAGCGTGCCGGGGTTACCAGCCAGGTCTACATTCACAGTGGTTTTTGGGTTGCTGTAGCTGTAGAATACATCAGTATTGATCCAGCCGGTGGTGCCAAAGTTGAAGGTGAAGGTGCTGTTTTCTGATGCAACCTCTTTGCCGCCGCCCTGCCCATTTGCACCTTTACGTGGTGCTGCCCATGCCATTTGTGCCGCGGCTCCGGCTACAAGCGGGTTACCACCCTGGTCGACCCCCTCCCAAAGTTGGGTAACACCGCTTCGTTTCGCCGGAATAGAAATTTGCATAGATACAGGCATCATATTGTCAACGCTTGTGCCGTTTGCTTTAACATTTACGTATATAAAACCATCAGATGCAAGCGGGGCACCGCTGCTATGGTTAGTATTGCTGCCGTAAAATAATACATCGCTTCTTTTTAATACTTCAACAGCTTCTACTGTAACCGTACCGGTTACCGCTACGCCACCTATCGTTAATGACCCTGCAGGGAAGGTGATTTTGGTGCCGCCTTTTAATGTTACACTTTGAGGCAGGTTCGAGGCATCAATTTGCATGGTTTGTGTTTTAGGTGCATTGCTTGCTACAAACTCCTGTGCGTTTGCATCGGGGTTAACCGGGCCGTTATTGTTGTTGTCTTTTTTGCAGGCTACTGCTAATAACAATATTGCTGCAATTGATACTGAGGTTAAATTGAACTTTTTCATGGTTGTGTTTTTAATTTTTTTATCGCTTACTCTGTTTTGGCTTTTCAGCGTTACGCCGTGGTTTATCGTTGTTTGCATCTATATCAGCCGCGCTTAAAATTTGTTACCCCTTTTTTTGAAATATTTTTAAATATTATTTTTCGTACTTTCCCACAACCTATTTTATGGCAAAAGCAACCCATCCCGATCAGCGTTATGTAACGGCCTTATTAAATAATGATGCAGGGCTTATTGATGAGATATATAAAAGCTGCGCCCGGCAGGTAAAATCATATATCTGTTTTAATAATGGTAATGAGGATGATGCCGCCGATATTTTCCAGGAGGCCTTAATAGATATCTATCACCAGGCCAAAAACAAGGGCCTGCAGCTCACCTGCCCCTTTAATGCCTTTGTTTTTTTGGTATGCAAACGCAAATGGCTTAACGAATTAAAAAAAAGATCGTTAATACAGGTAACAAATAATCCCGACGATGTATTAGATAGCAGCGAGGATACTTTTGCACTTGCCGAAGAACTGGAGCACCAAACAGAACAGAACAATAAGTTTATGGCTGCTTTTGAGAAGCTGGGCGAAAAGTGTAAGGAAATTATCCGTTGGAGCATGCAGGGCGAAGCACAGGAAAAAGTGGCCGAAGCTATGGGTGTTACTTATGGGTACCTGCGCAAAAAGAAATCGGAGTGTATGGCATCTTTAGTAAAAATGGTTCAATCTTAATATTTAGCAGCGATGAATAACGATAGCATTCTACAAGCATCAAATTATGTAGATGGAGAAATGGATTTGCAGCAGCAAAAAGATTTTGAACTGCAAATGCAGGGCGATGCCGAACTGCGCGAATATGTGGAGCAATACCGGCAGGCCACCGTTGCATTAAAAACAAGGCTTGCGCCTGATGCTAACCTGGATAATTTAAAACAAACCCTTGGCAACTTAAACAAAACGAATTTTAAAACCGAAGCCAAAGTAGTATCATTTAAATCATACACCCGCTGGATCTCGGGCATTGCGGCAGTACTTATCCTGGGGCTCATCGTATTCAACCCATGGAAAAAAAGCTTGTATGAAGAATATAGCACGGCAAGCAGCATGCCGGTATCTGAAAGGGGCGAAGGGGCACAAACAAATTTGGAAAAGGCCGCAGCGTATTACAATAAAAAGGATTACATGGCTGCCGAAAAACTGCTGGCTAAAGAGTATGCCGCTAACCCCCAAAATAGTATGGCGGCTTATTATTATGGCGTCACATTGATACAGGATAAGCAGGAATCCAAAGCCCGCACTATCTTGCAACAGCTATACCAGGGCGAATCGGCATTTAAATATGATGCCGCATATTACATGGCTTTAAGTTATGTGAAACAGAACGATAAGGCAAACGCCCGCAAATGGCTCAAAAATGTGCCGCCCGGTACATCTAATTACATAAAAGCGAAAGAACTGGAAGGGAAACTTTAACTAAAAAGCGTTGGTATTACTAACGCTTTTTTACATTGTAATTTAATGTTTCTTTTCGCCGGTGTATTGTTTCTCGCCGGCCTGTACCTTTACTTGTAAGTCATTTTCGGCCGGGGGCATAGGGCATTGGTAACCGGCGCTATAGGCGCAATAAGGGTTATACGCTTTATTAAAGTCAATTTCTAAATGGCCGTTTTTTATATCGGTAGTTTTAAGATCAAGATAGCGGCCGCCGCCGTAGGTTTCGTTATCGTTGGTTTGGTCTGTAAATGGCATAAACAGGTAATCGGCAAAACCCGGGCGTTTGGCCAGTAATTTATTGCTATAAATGGTTAAGTGCAGCGGTTTACCATTTAATACAAATTTCACACGGGCATAACGTACGTACTCCTGCCTGGCGCCATTAAAGGTAGGTATCATGAATGATGGTTCGCCCGGCAAAATTTCTACTTCGGCATTTACTCGGTAGGTACTGTCGGCATCATAAAAATGCAGGTTTTGCAGGTCGGCTTCCTTTAGGGGCGAGTTTTTATCCGTCAGGAAATCTGCCTTATACTGTTTTCGATGGGCTTCCAACTGGCTTTTGTAGTCTTGCGAATAGCCGTTTAGTGTTACAAAAGTTAAAATAATAATAAGGTATTTCATGAGGGTTGCTTCAAGTTATGTGGCAATTTATAAAACCTGGGCCAATAACAGGCAAGTGCTTCTAATCAGTTTCTAATGATTTTTATCTTTAATGATAATTAATCTAAATAAGAATTATATTTGCTGGCAAATTTCAGTTATGCAATTAAAAAGATTTACGCTCCTTATATTTTTATTATCAGTGTTTTATGCCGGCAAAACGTCGGCTCAGGTTTTAACCCAGGAAGATTCCCTTTCGGCCGGCTTAATATATAAGCAACAGGCTACCGTTATCTCTGGTTATGGCGAAGCCAAGTATAGTATTGATACCAAAAGAAAAAGCGCCGAAGCCAGCCTTAAAAGGGTGGTGTTGTTTTTGGGCCATAAATTCAGCAACAAGATCTCGTTATTTACCGAGCTTGAGGTAGAAGATGCCTTGGTAGCTAATGGCGGTAACAGCACTGGCCTTGGCGAAATATCCATGGAGCAGGCATTTCTAAAGTTCAACCTAAACCCTAATACGTATTTAGTGGCCGGTTTATTTGTGCCGAGGATAGGTTTTATAAATGAGAACCACTTACCAACAACCTTTAACGGGGTAGACAGGCCATTCCTCGAAGAGCAGATCATCCCATCAACCTGGCGCGAAGTAGGGGTTGGTTTATACGGGCAATTTACGCAGATACCCGGTTTAAATTATAGCTTATCGGTAACTAACGGCTTAAATTCGCAAGCATTTAATAGTGCCAATGGCATTGGCGATGGCCGGCAGTTAGGCCAGGCAACCAATGGGATGAACCTTGGCGTTAACGCATCGCTATTATATTATATTAACGATTTCAGGATCCAGGCATCAGGTTATATTGGCGGTTCAACAGCCAAGGAGCAACGCGTGGCAGATAGTTTGCAGTTAAACGCAGGTCCGTTTGGTAACCCGGTAACCCTGGGCGAGTTGAATGCGCAGTACTCCAAATCAGGGCTTACAGTACGGGCTATAGGTACCATCGTCAACATAAAAAATGCAGCTGATATAAACCGCGCATTTGCAAATAATACACCACAAACCATGTATGGCGGTTATGCCGAAGTAGGTTATGATATACTTTACCCGGCTAACAAAGGCGAAAAGGCCTTCATTATTTTTGGCCGTTACGAGTATTTGAACCTGAACGCCAAGATACCCTCAAACGGATTAGAGAACAAGGCTAACGAAAAGCATTATATAGTAGGCGGGTTTACCTATAAGCCTATCAGGGGGATTGCCATTAAAGGCGATTATGTGCGCCGTATAACCGGCGATTTTAACCAGGCGCTTGTGGTAACCCCATTCCCTCAGCAGGTGCCTTATTTTAAAAACAACGGGTTTATAAACTTAGGCATTGCCTATAATTTTTAACGATATGAGTACCAGGAGAAGCTTTATCAAATCGGGATGTGCGGCATGTGTTTTAACAGCTTCGGGGATATCTTTTTTAGAATCGTGCTCAACACCGCTGCCCATGGTCCGGTCGGCAGGCACAAAACCCAACCAGGTAGAGGTTGATGCCAGTAGTTTTACAGGCAAAGGTAATATGCTGGTTGTACGCACCAAACAACTGGAGTATGATATACTGCTGGTTAAAAGTGGCGAAGCATACAAAGCGCTTTATTTAAGGTGCACGCACGAAGGTGTAGGCCTTACGCCCGCTGCCAATAAAATATTTTGCAGCGCCCACGGCAGTGTGTTCGATCTGGAAGGTAAGGTTGTTAAAGAACCCGCCCTGCGCCCCTTAAAAACATATCCAACAGAAATTGTCAATAATCAAATCATCATACATTTAAGTTAATTAATATGAATACATCTATCAAAAAAACACTTGCGCTGGTGTTGCCGCTAACCATGCTTGGCCTGTCATGCTCAAAAAACAATACGGATAACAACTCAGGTAACAGTACATTAAAAACTGAAGTATTAGCTAACATAGCGACTAATGTTTGTACAGCTTCTTACGAGGATATGTATGCCAAGGCCTTGGAGTTACAAACTGCAGTTACTACATTAATAGCAACCCCAACGGATGCTAACCTGGCAACGGCTCAAGCCAAATGGCGGACTATGCGCGTAACCTGGGAGCAAAGTGAAGCATGGCTGTTTGGCCCGGTTGAGTCGGAAGACATCGACCCGCGCATTGATACCTGGCCGGTAGATTTTAATTCACTTAATGATATTTTAAGCAGTAGCAACAAATTAGATGAAGCTTTTATTGATAATCTTGCCGACAATGATATTCAAAACGCATTGAAAGGTTTCCACCCAATTGAATACCTGCTATGGGGTCAAAATGGTGCAAAAAAAGCGGCTGATCTTAAACCGCGCGAAACAGAATATCTGACTGGCCTAACGCAAAATTTAGTAAAACTTTCAAAAGAAGCAAGAGATCAATGGACTAATGGTTATAAAGACCAACTGACTAAAGCGGGTAACGGTTCAACTGAGTTTGCAACACAACAACTAGCATACATACAAATTGCTGATGCTATGGCGGGTATTGCAGAAGAGGTTAGCGGTTCTAAAATGTTAGAACCGTTTGAAGCTAAAAACCCTGCATTGGAAGAAAGCCCTTTTGCTAAAAACTCTATTGCCGATTTTACCAACAATATACAAGGTATACTAGCTATTTACCAGGGCAATTTTATTGTTGATGGTAAAGGTATTGAAGATGTGGTACGTGCAAATAACCTGTCGTTAGATGCCGAGATAAAAAGCAAACACGCCGCGGCAATTGCAGCTTTAAAGGCAATTGATAAACCTTTTGGTGAAGCTATCATATCAGAGCCGGCAAAAGTGCAGAATGCGATAGACAAAGTTGGCGAGTTAGCTACTGTTATTGACGAAAAACTAAAACCATTCCTTACACAATACACCAAGTAATAAGGTAAAACGTACAAGGAAGCGAAGACTATTGAACATGAGAAAAACTACTATAGCTGTATTATTTATACTTGCCACGATGGTTGCTTTGCAGGTAGCGTGCAGGAAAGCTGATAGTATATCGCCCGACGAGAACCCGGATAGTGAGTGGTTAAGCGGTGGCAGCCAAACCGCGTTTGACCAGGGAAGCGGCGCTTTTTCGCATGCTTTTTCATCATTGCCTGCCAACCTTTTGCGTGTACACGAAATAGGCGACGGGCAATTTAACGCAACATTTGTATCAGCACCCGCCCCGTTAAACCCGGGGTTGGGGCCTATATTTAATAACGTATCATGCGGGTCGTGCCACGTGTCCGACGGGCGGGGCAAAGTACCCGGCCTGGGCGAATCGGCAGCAAATATGCTGTTCAGATTGAGTATCCCCGGCGAGGGAGAGCATGGTAATCCCGTGCCCGTGCCCGGCTATGGCGATCAACTACAAACCCGTGCATTGTTAAATACGCAGCGCGAAGGAGATGTATTGATAACCTATACTGATAATACGTATAAGTTTGCCGATGGTACCAGCTATTCGCTGCGCACACCTACTTATACCTTTACAGCTTTATATGCTACTATGCCCGGCAATGTAATGTTATCGCCAAGGGTAGCTGCCCCGGTATTTGGCCTCGGCCTTTTAGAGGCAATAAGTGATGCAGATATTTTAGCAGGCACCGACCCTGATGATAAAGACGGTGACGGCATTAGTGGTAAAGCCAATATGGTTTGGGATGTGCTTAAAAACAAAACGGTATTAGGCCGTTTTGGCTGGAAAGCAAATCAACCTAACCTGTTACAACAAGTTGGCGCAGCTTATAACGGTGATATTGGTATAACCAATATGCTGTTCCCTAAAGAGAGTAGCGAAGGCCAAACCCAGTTTGAAAGCGACCCGAACAGTAAATCGTACGAATTGACTGATAGTTTACTGTATAGCGTGCAGTTTTATGTTCGCACTTTAGCCGTGCCGGTACGCCGTAATGCTACCGCGGCCAATGTTGTACAGGGCAAGGGGTTATTTACATCTGCCGGTTGTATTAAATGCCATAAGGCAGATGTACGTACAGGGGTTGATGTAAGCCTGCCTCAGGTAAGCAATCAATTAATACACCCTTATACCGACTTGCTTTTGCATGACCTTGGTGCCGGCCTGGCTGATAACCGGCCCGACTTTTTGGCCAGTGGAACTGAGTGGCGCACCGCACCGCTTTGGGGCATAGGCCTTACACAAAAGGTAAACGGGCATACCAATTTTTTGCATGACGGCCGCGCACGCAACCTGATGGAAGCCATTATGTGGCATGGCGGCGAGGCACTATCGGCCAAAAACAAGGTAAATAACATGTCGAAAAACGAGCGTGATGCACTGGTTGCTTTTGTTGAATCATTGTAAGCGCTTGTGCCTGAATAATATTAAACCCTTAGCATTTTGTTAAGGGTTTTTTTTTGCCGTATTATTGTTTGCAATACATTTATAACCAAGTCATGAGATTTAAAGGAACCCTCCGTTTATTTTTAGCGATAGTTTGCCTCATTATAGTATGCTCATTTGCCAAAGCACAGGTAGTGACCATCCCGGTAGAAACGTTTCATAATGCGCTTGTACTGCAAACGGATGCCCAGAAAAACCTGAAGATGGTTTACTTTGGTGCCAAATTGGGCAATACCACGGAGTATACGGCCATTAAAGGGCAATATAAACCAAATGATGATTCGGGGGTATTAGATGATGCTTACACACCATCGGGATCTGCTAACCTGGCAGAACCTGCACTGACCGTTACCCATGCTGATGGCAACAAATCGCTCGAACTGCTGTATGTAAACCACACCATAACCAAGGTTGATGATAATGTTTCCCTGTTAGCCATAACCTTGAAGGATCCGACTTATCCGTTTGGAGTGAAGCTGTATTATAAAACCTTTTTTAAAGAAGATGTTACTGAGCAATGGGCGGTAATTACCAATAACGAAAAGGGGGTGGTTACGCTTAATAAGTACGCATCAGCCAACCTAAACTTTAAAAAAGAAGGCGATGGCTTTTGGTTAAAGCAATACCACGGTAACTGGGCATCAGAAATGAAACCAGAAGAAAGCAAACTCACACATGGTATCAAAACCATCGATACCAAACTGGGTACACGCGCCAATTTGTACGAGCCATCAACCTTTATGATATCGATGGGCAAACCCGCTACCGAGGACGAAGGTAAAGTGCTGTTGGGGGCTTTAGAATGGTCGGGCAATTTCAGGATAGATTTTGAGTACGACCCGGCAGATAACTTAAGGCTGATAGCTGGGATTAACAATGCCGCATCAGAATATCACCTAAAACCCGGCGAAGAGTTTATCACGCCAGCACTGGTGTACACCTACTCTGCCCATGGCCGTGGTGATGCCAGCAGGCAGCTGCACCGCTGGGCGCGCCAATACAAAATTGTTGATGGCAATGGCTCACGGCTAACGCTATTAAATAACTGGGAATCTACCTATTTTGATTTTAACGAAGCTAAACTTGCGCAACTCATAAAAGACACCAAAAAACTGGGTGCCGATATGTTTTTGCTGGACGACGGCTGGTTTGGTAATAACCACCCCCGTAACGGCGATAACGCAGGCCTGGGCGACTGGCAGGAAAATAAGCTAAAATTGCCAAACGGTATAGGTTCGTTAGTAAAAGAAGCGCAGTCCAATGGTGTGAAGTTCGGTATCTGGATAGAGCCCGAAATGGTGAACCCGGCCAGCGACCTGTACAAAGCGCATCCGGATTGGGTGATCAAAGAAGCTAACCGCCCCGAAAAGTACTTCAGGAACCAACTGGTGCTTGACCTGACCAACCCGAAGGTGCAAGATTTTGTTTTTGGCGTAGTTGATAATCTGTTCACCAAAAATCCCGACTTGGCTTATATTAAATGGGATTGTAACGCAGTTATTTATAACGCACATTCGCAGTATCTGAAAAAAGACCAATCGCACCTTTATGTAGATTATGTAAAGGGCCTTTACAAAGTGCTTGACCGTGTACGCGCCAGGTATCCTAAAGTATCGTTGATGCTATGCTCGGGCGGTGGCGGCCGGGTAGATTACGGCGCGCTTAAATATTTTACCGAATACTGGCCAAGTGATAACACCGACCCGCTGGAAAGGATATTTATCCAATGGGAGTATTCATACTTCTTCCCGGCTATTGCAAGCTCAAACCATGTTACCGATTGGGGTAAGCAACCTATCAAATTCAGGGTTGATGTTGCCATGATGGGGAAAATGGGCTTTGATATTGTAGTAGGTAAATTAGATGAAAAAGACCTAGCCTTTTGCCAGCAGGCGTTAAAAAACTATGATACCCTTAAAGATGTAATATGGCATGGCGACCAGTACCGCTTGCAAAACCCATGGGATAATGATGCCGCGGCGCTGATGTATGTTAACCAAGCCAAATCAAAAGCTGTAGTATTTAACTACCTGGTGAATAACCGTTATGGTGCCGGCACAAAAGCACCAATCCGTTTTAAAGGGTTGGATCCGCAGAAGACGTACACCGTTAAAGAGATTAACCTGTATCCCGGTACAGGTTCTATATTAGAAGGTAACCAGGTTTACACCGGCGATTTCCTGATGGCTGTTGGGATCAACCCCGAAATAAGCAGCTACCATACCAGCGTGGTATTACAGTTGGATGCGGTGAATTAATGTATGTTTAGCACGCCACTTGCGCCGTCTTGTTCCATTTCGAAATGGAACAAGTGGAATAAATGTAACATATTGGTAATAAAATACTTAATACTGGCAAAATAGTGGCGGTACCTCAAAAATGACTTCATAAAAAAGGCGGCCTCATAAATTTATGAGGCCGCCTTTTACTCAAAGAACCGTTAACTTATGGGTTTTGTGTGAGTTTTGGATTGTTATCAATTTCATACTGCGGGATATAAAATATAACGCGCGCATCGGTAGGTAGAACGGTTTGTTTAATATTTGTGTTTGGTGTGTTGTTCAGCGAATGTGTTCCGGGGTAATCACGTACCAATGGCAAGTTATTTCTAAACAGATCGTAAGCACGCTGCCCCTCAAACGCAAATTCTAAACGGCGTTCTTCCAGCACAACGCCAAGCACACCCCCCGCCCCAACATCTGCAAGGGTTATTGGAGTTGTAATACCCGCGCGGTTGCGTATCAGGTTAACATCGTCTAACGCTTTTTGGCCGTTGTTTAATTTGGCGTTTGCCTCTGCCCGGTTCAAATACATTTCGGCAAGGCGCAAATAAACCGGCGAACTCAGCGTAACAATACCTTCCTGAAAGCTGTATTTGGTTATATAATACATTGGTGTATTTGGTGTTAACTTTTTGTTGTATTGCAATACACCGCCTACGGTGTAAGGTGCTATAAAGCTATGGCGCAAATCGGCGGGGTTTTTATCCAGATCTCCCACATAGGTTTGTGAGGCATAAACCTCGCCCCAGCCGGTGTTTCCCTGCCCACCGGGGGTAGTTATTGGGCTGGTGCCATCTGGCCCTAGGCCGCTGTAATACATAGAGCCAATTGCGCTAAAGCCCTCATCCTGGGTTTTTGTATACCTGATGCAGAAAATGGTTTCTTTATTATCCTCAGGCACACCGCTAAAGTATGAAGAATAGGCCTGTCCCTGCAACAACTCATAGCGACTCGAATTAATCACCAGGTCGGCATATTTGATGGCATTGGCATTATCGCCCATGTACAGGTAAACCCGTGATAACAGGGCATAAGCCACTTCTTTTGAAGCGTAGATATTTGTCTTAGGGGCTGTCATCAAATCGGCAGCCTTCAACAGGTCGGCTATTACCGAAGTATACACTTCTTTTACAGTGTTCCTGGCGGGAGGTACACTTGTGTTTTGGTTTAATACCGGTACACCGGGATTTTCGCCATTACCTTGTGTGTACGGCCTGCCAAAAATCCTGACAAGGTTAAACTCCACCATGGCGCGCAGGTACATATTTTCACCTTTTAGCTGTTTTAAATTATCGTTCGCATCATCAGGAATAGCCGCGACTACAGCATTAGCAGCATAAATAAGATGGTAAGCCTGGCTCCAAAAGTTTGTTGCGTGTGTGCCGGTTGGGATATGCGTGTACCGGTAGCACCTGGATAGATCATCAGACGATGGCTGCCCCTGCGCAATATTATCACCGGGATATTCCATTAAAAAATGCCCGCTCCTTACGTATTCTGGCTTGCGTAATACGGCATAGGTACCAATGGTAGCCGTAGCAATATCCGCTTCGTTTGATAGCGCTGTTTTTTCATCAATGGCAGTTGAGGGCTGTACTTTTTTACACGCCCCAAATAGTGTAGTGAACAGGGTTAGTGCAATTATTATATTTATATATCTTAGCTTTTTCATAATTCTTTTAGTTATAGGCCAACGTTTATACCAAACAATATTTTCCTGCTGATAGGGTATCTGAAGCTTGATGATCCCAACCCTAAGTCAACCCCGGGTGCAACTCCCGAATAATTAACCTCAGGGTCAACCCCCGAAAATTTTGTGAAGGTTACCAGGTTATCGCCGCTTACAAATATTCTGGCGCTTCGTACCCCAATGTTGCTTAAAAAGTTTTTTGGTAACTGGTAGCCAAATGTAACATTGCGTAAACGCAGGTAGCTGCCGTCTTCCAGGTATCTTGACGACTGGGAGTTTGCATCATGGTTACCCCCTAAAACAGTCTTTGGTTCTGTGGCAATATCGCCGGGTTTTGTCCAACGGGTCCAACCGCTGGCTGGTACCATGGCGTTATAGCTTTCGTATAAACCATCATTATCAAAATAAGCGCGGCTGTTATTATACACCTTATTGCCATAAACAAAATTAAAGAAGGTGCTTAACGAAAACGCTTTGTATGAAAAGTTATTAGTAATACCACCGGTAAACTTAGGCGATGATGAGCCAATATATTGTTTTGATGCAACGGCCTGTGTATACGAGTTTGTTAATGTTTTGGTAACAGTACCATCGGCATTGGTAACCAGTTTTTCCCATTGCGGGTCGCCGTTTGCAGGGTTAACACCTGCCCATATTGGCATAAACCAATCGTTCATGTCATGCCCTAAGGCTATTGGCTGCGATGCTGATGGTGATACAGACGGTTTTCCTTCATTTATAGCAATCACCTTATTCCTGTTAAAGGCAATATTAAAGTTGGTTTCCCACTTAAAATCGCCAACCAGGTTTTTTGAGGTCACGTTAATTTCAAGCCCGCGGTTCCGTATCGATCCGGCGTTTTCAAATACATAACTATAGCCTTCGGTTGAAGGTAGTGGCCTTTGAAACAATAACGCGCTCGATGTTTTCTGATAAACATCCAGGCTTACATCTATCCTGTTAAATAATCCAAAATCTACCCCAACGTTGGCTGTCTTTATTTTTTCCCAGGTTAGGTTAGGGTTAGCTTTTTGAAAGGGGTAGGCTCCCGGTACACCGCCATAATTAGCCGTATTATCAATGCTATATATACCTAAAGCGGCATAGTTACCAATTTCTGCATTACCGGTGGTGCCGTAACTCGCACGCAGTTTTAAAAAGCTTATAGGTTTAACATTCTCCATAAATGATTCTTTGCTTATTAACCAAGAAGCGCCGCCCTGATAAAAATTGCCGCTTGGGTTATTGCTACCAAAGCGCGATGAATACTCATGTACATATGAACCAACTAAAAAGTATTTGCCTGCATAGTTATAATCGGCCTGGCCAAGGTATTTTTTGAAGTTATAATCATCAGAGCCGCCGGTAGGTGCATCTAAAATATCTGAGGCGGTTGACATGGACGAAAACCCGGGGGGCAAACCTTTTCCGCTTACATAGCCATCATCGTAATGGTTTTTTTGAGCCTCGCCAACCGCAAGTAAGGTTAGGTTATGCTCGCCAAAGCTATTATCATATTTTAAACGGTTTGATGTTAAGAGCATACTGCTGTAAGTGTTGCCGTTATATAACTCACCCGAATTTGCCCCGCCTTCTTTTGTGCGGGCGTCATAGTACGACTCCGACCTGCCATTATTTAAGGTTACCCTGTTATAAGTGGCAAAACTTAAATGCTTGGTTATATTGTAATCCAGGTTCAGGTCGCCGCTGGTATTAAGGCTCCTGCTGTTAGAGAAATTGTACTGCAAGCTATGTAAAGGGTTTTCTTTATCTCGGCCCAGCCACCCGTCATCTGCCCTTGCATCAATAGGTTTGCCGTCGGCACCGTAAGCAGGGTCAAAGGGCAGGTTTAAATAACCATCGTACAATAAGTTACCGGTTGGGTAAGTTTGCTGGTTATAAATGGTATTGAATAAAACACTAAGCTTTAGTTTATCGCTAAGTCTGGTAGTGATATTTGAGCGGAAATTGTAATTGCGGTTACTATTGGCAAGCAATGTCCCTTCTTCGTTGTAGTAATTTCCTGATATATAATATTGGGTTTTATCAGACCCGCCAGAAACCGATATAGTGTGGTTTTGGGTTACCCCGGTACGGAACACAAGATCGAACCAGTTGGTGTTGTTTTTTAAAACGGATGCATCAGGGTTATAAAAGGTTTTTTGATAATCATACAACTGCTGCGAGTTCATTAAATGAAAATTGCCCGTGGTTTTTGTATTGAAACCCACAACCGAACTTATATCAATCATAGTTTTACCCGCTTTACCCTGTTTGGTAGTTATGATAATTACACCGTTGGCAGCCCTTGAACCATACAACCCGGTTGCGGCGGCATCTTTCAGTACCGTTATCGATTCCACATCCGAAGCGTTGTAAGTACCGCCGATGTTCCCGTCAACCACAATTAACGGGCTGCTACTTGCGTTAATTGTGCTTGTACCTCTTATAAGAATATTGGAGGAAGCTGTCGGGTCGCCCGAGGCTGAAGAAACCACCACCCCGGGGGCCTTGCCTTGTAATAAACTGGCAACATCGTTAGAAGTAACGTCGCGTAGCTTATTGCCGCTAATTACTGATACCGAACTTGATAGCTGTGATACTTGTTTTGACGAATAACCTACCACCACTACTTCATTAAGGGTGTTGGAAGTATCCTCAAGAACAATATTAGCATTGGTTTTGCCGGTGATGCTGAGCTCTTTTTTTGCAAAACCTATAAACGAGAATGTTAAAACAGCGTTTTCGGGGGCATTAATTGTAAAGTTACCGTTGATATCCGTAACTGCTGCATTGCTTGTGCCCTTAATTGTTACTGTAACACCAGGTAGGGGTAATCCGCCTGCATCTTTAACCACTCCTGTAAATTTTACCTGGGCCATGGTTACTAATGAAAACATCAGTAACAGGGTGGTAAATAACAAGTGTTTTTTGTAATAGTTTTCCATCATAAATTTTTGTAAGTTGGTTAATAATGAGTGCTTTATTGCCCTCCATTTGCATGGCCAGGCAAATAATTAGTGTAATGGTAAAAAAAATATATAGCCGCTTTTAAAAAAAAATCAACGCAAACGTTTGTTCTATTTGTGCAAACGTTTGTTCTATTTTTAATTTATTGGGTTTTGCCCCCAATAACAGGAGCGAAAAGCTTATTATGGCCAAATACTTGCCAATTAATTAAAAATCAGGCCTGATTTGGTGCGTGTTTTCAACGCTTAAATGTGGTAGTTTTGATAATTTGATAATTAATATAGTAAATTAGCTAATGTAAGATAGCTAATTAAGGAAATTGCCTCCACCAGCATATAAATGTCGAAAAACAAACTACCTACTATAAAAGAAATAGCCAAGCGGCTTAATGTATCTGCATCAACTGTATCGCGGGCGCTGCATGATCACCCAAGCATTGGCCTGGTAACAACTATGCGGGTGCATAAGGTAGCCAATGAGCTGGGTTACGAAGCCAATAAAATGGCCATCTATTTTAAAGAGCGCAAAACCTATACCATAGGAGTTATCATACCAGACCTGTCTGAGCCATTCTTCTCGGCTGCGCTAACCGGGGTGGAGGATGCTGCCGAAGCCAGCAATTACAACGTAATTATTGGGCAATCGCTTGATAATTTTGAGCGTGAGAAAAAGATAGTGGAAAACATGAAAGATCACCGTGTTGACGGTGTTCTGGTATCGCTCACCAAAGAAACTTCAACCTATGAGCATTTTGACAGCCTGAAAAAATACGACATTCCCATTGTGTTTTTTGATAGGGTGCCCAATCGTAGAGATATCAATTATGTAGCTTGTAACCTTGTTTCGGGGATGTTGCAGGCTATAATAAAGCTGGTTGGTATAGGGCATACCCGTATAGGGCTTATTAACGGGCCTGCCAAACTGGCCGCAACCCAGCAACGGCTCGAAATATATTTTAAGTGTTTAAAAGAAAACAACTTGCCGATAGACCAGGATATCATTGTATCAACCACTTTAGCTAAGGCCGATAACCTAATGGCGATAAACAAACTGATATCATTGAAAGAACCACCTACAGCCGTTATCGTATTTAATGATTACGTTTTGCTTGATTGTATAGCCGCGGTTAAGGCCGCCGGGTTGGTAGTAAATAAAGATATCAGTTTTATCAGTTTTGCCAACTTGCCCATCTGGGAGTATATGGATAGCGTGCCACTGGCATCTATAGAACAGTTTGCCTATAAGCAATCATCCATGGCGGCGGGCTTTCTTTTTGAACTGATCAATAACGCCGCGAAGCCCGGCGCAGCAGATACCCCGCCGCTGCAATATATTATTGATTCGGAAATGATTGACTACACCGCCGCTAAATAGTGCTTTTTGTTGGCGGTGCTGAAAAAACATATCGGGCACTTTATGATAAAGAATACAACTGCTGATCAATTGGCCAACGGGCGTTTAGTATCGTTAGATGTAATGCGCGGCATGATCATGATACTGCTTTGCGGCGAAAGCTGTTCGCTTTACGAAGCGATAAAGCATATCAATCCGGCGCGGCCTATGGGCGGGCTGATCACCCAGTTCTTTCATCATCCGTGGCACGGGCTGCATTTCTGGGATTTAGTTCAGCCTGCATTTATGTTTATGGCGGGCTCCGCGATGTATATTTCTTACAGCCGTAAACTTGATAAAGGCCAAAGCTGGCAGGCAAACCTGCCACATATAGCATTACGCAGCCTAAAGCTCTTTATTTGCGGTGTAGCCCTGCATTGTTTTTATGCAGGTAAACCCGTGTGGGAGCTTTGGAACGTGCTTACACAATTATCATTTACCACGTTAGTAGCATACCTTATCATTGATAGGTCATACACCTGGCAGTTGGTAATTACCCTGGGCTTATTAATAATCACCGAGGTTTTATACCGCACCATATTAATGCCGGGTTTTGACCAGCCGTTTATACAAGGACACAACTTTGGTGCTTATTTTGATACCCTGCTTATGGGCAAAATAAACAGCGATGGCTGGGTAACCATCAACTGCATCCCAACGGCAGCGCATACCATTTGGGGCGTACTGGCGGGTAAACTGCTCATATCTAACAAAACCATTGGCTACAAAATAAAGGCTTTAGTTATAGCCGGTACCATAGCGCTGGTAATTGGCTTCGGGCTGGATTGGTCAGGCGTTACACCAATCATCAAACGCATCAGCACAAGCTCGTTCGCGTTTGCATCGGTAGGCTGGGTATTGCTGATACTGGCCGCGGTGTATTGGTTGGTTGATGTAAAACGCAATACCAAATACGCTTGGATCTTCACCGTTGTAGGCATGAACGCCATCTTCATCTACCTTTTTTTTGAAACAGTGGGCGTGCAATGGGTAAATGGCAAGGTTGCCATTTTTACGGGCGATATACTGCACCTGTTCCTGAATGTTCCGGTAGGGATAGCAGCAGTGGTATCGGCTTTGGCAACGCTTGTTGCTGAGTGGGGTTTATGTTACTGGCTTTATAAACGGAGTGTCTTTTTTAAACTATAAACCTTTAAAAAAATAGCTAGTAATAACTGGTTAATAGGCTAAAGCAAAATTAAAACAACCGTTTGCATAAAATAGAACAACCGTTTGCGTGGTTTATGCAAACGGTTGTTTAGCTGTATTTTCAACAGATGCTTATGCAGCGCCTTTTCTATAACAATAATTTAAAGCACTTTTACAATAAAGTACCCCAACCTAAATACCATCTTTAATATAATAACCAACCTGCCAAATATGTGGGTTGGATACATAATAATAAAACAATAGTGCAAATTTCTAAAAACATAGCTGAGGTTGTATCACACTTTAAATGTACAGCTGATGTAGGCTCGCAAAAAGCATATGGTTCAGGGCATATCAATGATACGTTCCTGTTAAAAAATGTACAGGCCACCGGGCCCGATTACCTGTTACAGCGCATTAATCATCGCATTTTTACCAATGTGGAAAAGCTTACCGATAACATGCGCCGCGTAACCGAGCACCTTAAAAATAAGATAAAGGGGTATGGCTATGGAGATCCGTTAAAGGAAGTAATGACCCTGATCCCTACAGATAGCGCCCGTTTTTTTTATAAAGACAGTGCAGGTAATTACTGGCGGATGTTTTACTTTTTAAGCGATACCAAAAGCTATGATGTGGTTAAAACCGAAAAGCAGGCATACGAAGGAGGCAAAGCTTTCGGTAAGTTTCAGGCTATGCTTTCTGATATCCCGGCAGGGGAGATATTTGAAGTGATCCCCGATTTTCATAACATCCAGAAGCGTTTACAACACCTTGAGGAAGCCGTTGCCAATGATGCTCTTGGCCGTGTGGCATCGGTTAAAAACGAACTTGATATTGTAGCGAAGTATGCAGCATCAATGCAATACTTTCAGCAGCCGGAGCAGGTGGCTGCATTACCAAAACGAGTTATCCATAACGATACCAAGTTTAACAATGTATTGCTTGATAAAAACGACGAGGCTCAATGCGTTATAGACCTGGAAACCGTGATGGATGGTTACGTAGCGTATGATTTTGGTGACGCCATTCGTACTATTATCAATACCACAACCGAAGACGAAGCAGACCTGAGCAAAATTCAACTGAATATGCCGCTGTTTAACGCCTATGTAAGAGGGTACCTGAAAGAAGCATCGAAATTTTTAACGGATGCCGAGGTTAACTCGCTAATGAAAGGCGCTTTATTATTACCATACATGCAGGCGGTAAGGTTTTTAACCGACCATATTAACGGCGATAAATACTTTAAAATAAAATTTGAAGGCCATAACCTGCAAAGGGCAAGGGCGCAGTTCCAACTTGTAAAAATGCTCGACGCCAATGCTGCTGCAATGCATCAAGTGATATTCAACGAAATGCATAGTCATAAAACAACACAATATTAATGGAAACGGCAACTGGGTTAAATATTCCGCACCTGAATGGCTTTGATGATCTGCGACCGGTAGAAGCGGTATCGCAGATTTTAGATGGGCACGAGCGGCAACTGATACTCCATGCGCCCTGGGCGAATGGAGGGCAACAGCCACGGGTATCTTTTGTGCTGGCTTATGGTAATAACGATATTTATTTGAAATACTACGTAACCGAACATACTTTGAAAGCCGAGTATAGTAAATTTAACGACCCTGTGTTTGAAGACAGCTGCGTTGAGTTCTTTATTGCCTTTGATGGGGATGCAAGCTATTACAACCTGGAGTTTAACTGTATGGGTACATGCCTGGCACAATATGGGCAACACAAAACGGGGCGTATATTTTTACCTGTAAACCTGCTGAAGACCATCAGGCACCAAACGCTGGTTAAAAATGATAGTGCCGGTAACATACAATGGGAGCTAACGTTATGCATCCCTAAAAAAATATTCAAATTTCACCCGGAGCTTTCTTTAGAAAAAAGCAAGGCGAAGGTTAACTTTTTTAAGTGCGGCGACGGCCTGCCCGAACCACACTTTTTATGCTGGAGCAAGATAGAGGCCCAAAAGCCCGAGTTTCATCTGAGCCGGTTTTTTAAAGAGATAACTTTTAGTCCGCAGGTATATTAACGCTTAACATAAAATCCCGATTGAATGATACAAGCAACAACAGTAAACAGTAAAAAAACAACACTAAGCCCCATATTTATTATCGGGATGCTGTTTTTCATATTCGGGTTCATTACCTGGTTAAACTCGGTACTGATACCCTACCTGAAACTGGCCTGCGAGCTAACCACTGTTGAAGCTTATTTGGTAACTACCGCCTTTTATATTTCTTATTTTGTGCTGGCCATACCTTCGGCGGGCATCTTAAAAGTCACCGGGTTTAAAAAGGGTATGTCGGTTGGTTTGGGTATTATAGCCATAGGCGCATTAATATTTATCCCAGCTGCTTTAACCCGTTATTATGGGTTGTTCCTGTTAGGTTTATTTGTACAGGGTTCCGGGTTGGCGCTTTTGCAAACCGCATCAAACCCATACATTACCATTTTGGGCCCGCCGGAGAGTGCTGCCAAACGCATCAGTATCATGGGCATTTGTAATAAGGTGGCCGGTGCATTGGCCCCCATCATCCTTGGAGCTATCACCCTAAAAAATGCCGACGGCTTAAAAGAACGGCTTGCTACGATGGATCCGGCTGCAAAAATTGCCGAACTGAATGAACTGGCGTCGCGCGTAATTTTGCCCTATATCATTATTGTAATAGTATTGGTGATACTGGCCGTTATAATTTATTATTCCAGCCTGCCTGAAGTGGATACCGACCAGGAAGACGAATCGACCGCTATCAGCAACAGTGGTAAAACAAGTATAGTGCAGTTCCCGCATTTGCTTTTAGGTGTGTTAACGCTGTTTTTCTATGTTGGGGTTGAGGTTATTGCCGGCGATACTATTATCAATTATGGTAATACGCAAGGTATCGCGTTGGGTACTGCAAAATACTTTACTACGGGAACGCTCATATTTATGCTGGTTGGTTATGGCGTGGGCATCCTTTGTATCCCCAAATACCTGAGCCAGGAAAAGGCCATGAAGCTTTCGGCAGGTTTAGGTTTAATACTATCTGCGGTAGCTATATTAACCACAGGGTATGTTTCGGTAGGGGCTATTGCTTTACTGGGTTTAGCAAACTCATTGGTTTGGCCGGCTATATGGCCTATGGCATTGGCGGGGTTGGGCAGGTTTACCAAAATAGGCTCATCATTATTAATTATGGGGATTGCAGGAGGTGCAATTGTGCCATTGGCTTACGGTGCATTGGCGCAGGCTTTAAACCCAAGCCACGGTTACATTATTTTAATACCGGCTTATCTTATTATACTTTACTACGCCATTAGCGGTCATAAAGTGGGTAAAGCCAAACTATCACAAGAACAATTATAATCATCAATAAATAAAAACTAAAAGTTATGGATCGCAGACAATTTGTTATCAATTCGGCTGTTGGATTAGCAGGATTAACAATTTTGCCTTCAGGGTTGTTATTCGCAAAAAATGCTGATAAGGTAAGGTTAGGTTACATTGGTGTGGGGCTACGTGGCCGCAACCATATAGGCGAGGGGCTGCTTCGCGATGATGTGGAGATAGTTGCTATTTGCGACATACAAGAAAGCTCGCTGAAAGCCTGCCGTGCACAATTTGTAAAGGCAAATAAGAAGTTGCCTGCAGAATATACCGGCGGATTGGATGCATACAAAAAACTGCTTGATCGTAAAGATATTGACGGCGTTATTATTGCCACCCCATGGCAGTTTCATAAAGACCAGTCTATTGATGCCATGCGCGCCGGTAAATATGTTGGCTGCGAGGTTATTGCAGGTATTACCGAGAAAGACCACTGGGATATTTTAAAGGTACACGAAGAAACCAAAATGCCCTACATGACGCTGGAAAACGTTTGTTACCGCCGCGATGTAATGGCCGCCCTAAACATGAGCCGTCAGAAACTTTTCGGCGAACTGGTGCACCTGGAAGGCGGCTATCAGCATGACCTGCGCGGTGTGTTATTTAACGATGGCAAAAGCGCGTATGGCAAAGGGGTAGAATTTGGCCCAAATGCAGTAAGCGAAGCACAATGGCGTACACAATGGAATATTGACCGCGATGGCGATATTTACCCAACCCACGGCGCAGGCCCGGTGATGAACTACATCGACATTAACCGCGGTAACAGGTTTACCAACCTGGTGGCGTTCTCATCAAAATCTCGCGGACTGAATTCTTATATAGAGAAAACATCTCCGGGAAATAAAAACGCTAAGATCCACTTTAAAAATGGCGACGTTACGACCACTACACTTAACTGTGCCAATGGCGAAACGGTTACGCTGAGCCATGACACGCACCTGCCACGTCCATACTCGTTAGGCTTTAGGGTACAGGGTACCGAAGGCATCTGGATGGATGTTGCCGATGGGGTTTATATTGAAGGAAAATCAGCCAAGTACGACCAGTGGGATAAAGCAAGCACATGGTTTGAGAAATACGACCACCCGCTTTGGCAAAAGTTTGAGAAATTTGCCGAAGGCGCAGGCCACGGTGGTATGGATTGGTTTGTGTTTAACGCTTTTGTACAATCAATAAAACAGCGGAAAGATACACCGATAGATATATACGATTCATTAACCATGAGCGTGATAACACCGCTTTCGGAGAAATCACTGGCAGATGGTAACGCCCCGCAGGCATTCCCTGATTTTACAAAAGGTAAATGGAAAGAGCGTAAGAACACTTTCGCGTTAGACGATAGCGGGTTCTAAACAATACAACAAACTTAAAAAATAACACTAACCGGTGGGCCTGCTGAAAAGCAGGCTTCCACACGGTAATGGAATTGCTGTGCCTAAACCAAACAAAATATACCCCGTAAGATGCTGCTTAATTTATTAGAAGAAACCCGGTACGAGAAAGTCCCCGTAAAAATATATACTACCGATAGCGAAGCGAGCCTTGACGTTGCCAAACGCATTGCCACCATCATTAAACAAAAACAAGCCGAAGGCAAAACCGCAGTACTGGGTTTGGCAACAGGTGTATCGCCTATAAAGGTTTACCAGGAACTGATCAGGCTGCACAAGGAGGAAGGCCTGAGCTTTAAAAACGTGGTTACCTTTAACCTGGATGAATATTACCCCATTCAGCCCGGTTCTGCGCAGAGCTACGTGCGGTTCATGAAAGAGCAATTGTTTGACCATATCGACATTGATGTGGCCAACGTGAATATCCCCGACGGTACGCTGGAAGAAAAAGATATCGCCGCATTTTGCCTGGCTTACGAGCAAAAAATAAACAGCCATGGCGGCATTGACGTACAGTTGTTAGGCATAGGCCGTACCGGCCACATCGGTTTTAACGAGCCGGGCTCTGCGCCAAACTCGGGTACCCGTTTGGTTACCCTGAATGACCTTACCCGCCGCGATGCATCTAAAGATTTTGGTGGTAAAGAGAACGTACCAACCAAAGCCATCACCATGGGTATTGGCACCATTTTCAAGGCCCGCGAAATTATCCTGATGGCATGGAACGGTAAAAAAGCATCGATCATTAAAAAAGCGGTTGAGGGTGCCATATCGCCCGATGTGCCGGCAACTTATCTGCAAAATTCAGACAACGTTGAGTTTGTTATTGATAGGGATGCCTCTGTATACCTTACCCGCTTTGATACCCCATGGCTGGTTAAGGATTGTGTTTGGGATGATATGCTGATAAAAAAAGCAGTGATATGGCTGGCCAAAACACTAAACAAGCCTATCCTGAAGCTTACCGAGAGCGACTACAACAACAATGGCATGGCGCAGCTGGCTACGCAGCTTGGGCCGGTTTACAATATTAACATCAGCATATTTAATAATATACAGCATACCATTACCGGCTGGCCGGGTGGTAAGTTTAATGCCGACGACAGCCAGCGGCCCGAGCGTGCTAACCCTGCTATTAAACGTTCCATCGTGTTCTCTCCACACCCCGATGATGATGTGATCTCGATGGGCGGTACCTTCATCCGCCTGGCCGACCAGGGGCACGAGGTTCATGTTGCCTACCAAACATCAGGCAATACCGCGGTTTGGGATGATGAGATGTTGCGCTATGTGGAGTTTGCGATGGACTTTGCCAAATCACAATCACAGGATGCTGCTTACCTGGAAGGGCTGTACAAAAGCATGGTTACCTTCCTGAAAAGTAAAACGCCAAACCAAAGCGATACCGAAGCTATCCGTACGGTTAAAGGGTTGATCCGTAAAGGCGAAGCTATTGCAGGAGCAAGGTTGGCAGGGTTAGAAGACCAGCGTATCCATTTTATGGACCTGCCTTTTTATGATCGTAGCAAAACACAGAAGAACGTATCCTTTGAGGACGACATCCTGCAAACCATGCAGCTATTGCAGGAGGTAAAACCCCACCAGATTTTCGCTGCCGGTGATTTTGCCGACCCGCATGGTACGCACAAAGTGTGTTTTGAGATAATACTGGAAGCCTTTAACCGCCTGCGCCAAATAGAAGATTGGACAAAAGACTGCTGGATATGGCTGTACCGCGGTGCCTGGCATGAGTTTGAGATCCACGAAATAGAAATGGCTGTGCCGCTATCTCCGCAGGAGGTTCTGCGCAAGCGCCTGGCTATATTTAAGCATCAATCACAAAAGGATATCCCGGTGTTCCCGGGTGATGACGCACGCGAATTTTGGGTAAGGGCGGAAGACCGTACCCACGAAACCGCGCTTTTGTACAATGAACTTGGCCTTGCCGAGTATGAAGCTATTGAAGCCTTTGTACGCTGGAAATTTGATTAAAGATCCCCTATATCTATAATTGAAAGCGGATAACCGAAAGGTGGTCCGCTTTTTTATGGTATTAATTCAAACTCACCTTCCGCTTTTTCTTCGCCGTTTATTATCAAAGTTACTTTGTGCAAGCCAGCGTAAAAGGTACGCGTGGTTATCAGGATGAATTTTTGCTTACGGTTGATGGTGGATGCCTCTTTTGGTGCGAAGATGCGCTCGCTTATTTTGTAAACCTTTTTGGAGAATTTGCCATTCTTCATCGGGTAAAAGATGGCGTACTCCAATCTTATTTTTTGCCCGGCGGTATTAGTGTTTGATACCGTGAAGGTAAATTCCACACTATCGCCGATACTGATCTCCGGCGTTAATACTTTAAAATCACTTAGTTCGATGCCTTTGGTATGCAGGCCGTAATGCGCTAATATTTCGGTATGGCCTTGCTTAAGTAAAGTACGGCTGCCGTGTTTAATAATAGCGTCGGTTTCTTTGCTGATGCCCGTCCACCGGGCGGCAATGCCAAGCACAACTTCCGGGAAATCCTTGGCTATGTCGTTCAGGTTGTTGGCTACGCTGCGGCGCACCCATTCGGATGGGTCATTCTTCAGGTTTTCCAGTATCGGCAGTATCAGCGTAACATCTTTCTTTAAAGCAGGCACGGCCATAGCCCAGGGCAACCGCGGTCGACTGCCTTCGCTTGCCAGCCTGCGCACTTTGTGATTTTCGTGCTCTGACCACGTCAGCATTTGCGCCATCATCGGTTCGGTATATTTTAATAAAAATGGCCTCACCGCAAATTCGCAGCTTACAAACTGCGTGGTAAATTCCAGCGCATCTATGGCTGTATCGTAATCATCAATCCCGTAAACCTCAATATAATCGGGCAAAAACATGTGGGCAAGACCGTCTTCTCCAATACCTTTCTTTCTGAGCAGGTGTATCAGGTTTTTGATGATAGTAACATCCTGTTTAAAGTCGGCAGGCATAAAATTATGCAGCGTTTTAACCGTATGGCGCATGCGTTCCTTCAGCTCCATATTGTCAAACGCAGGGGTATAGATCTGCTTTGTAAATTGTTGCTTATCAAACCCAGGTAATACCTCGGTTAACGAGTCTGATAACCGGCTATAAAATGTGGGGGAGTAAAGGTCTTTCAGAGGGCTTGCCATAGCGGTAAAAATAGGCATTAAAATAAAAAAGCCCGGCACTTTCGCGCCGGGGCTTTTACTCAAAAAATAAACCTCACAAATTCTTAGTCTGCTATAAATGTTACCGGCTCTAACTCGGGCCGCTCGGCATCCGTAAATAACCGCGACTGGATCAAAAACCTAAATCCGGTAGGGATCTCTAACGAAAAGCTGGAACCGCGGCCTTTGGTTAAGGCAACGGTTAGCTGGGTGTGTTGCCAGTATTCAAACTGGTCTTTACTCATCCAAAACTCGCAATCGTCAATCTCGCCCAGTTTTACATCGCTGCCACCCAGTTTAAACTCGCCCTTTTCAAAACACATAGGCGATGAGCCATCGCAGCAACCACCGCTTTGGTGAAACATAAGTTCGCCAAAGCGACTCTTTAGGTCGGCAATGAGAGCGGATGCTTCGGGTGATACTAATACTCTTTTTACCATGTTTTTAGTTTAACCACAAAGAACACAAAGGATATTTTTATTTGTCATGCACAAAGGGCACAAAGATTATCGACCAAAGAAGCTTTGTGACCTCTGTGGTTTTTCTCTGTGTCCTTTGTGGTTAAATGAAGCTATCGTCTAAAAGAAGCCCAGCTTGTTTTTATTGTAAGAGATCAGCATGTTTTTTGTTTGGCGGTAATGCTCAAGCATCATTTTGTGGTTCTCGCGGCCAAAGCCCGATTTTTTGTATCCGCCAAACGGTGCGTGTGCAGGGTATGCATGGTAATTATTCACCCAAACACGACCTGCCTGTATGGCGCGGGGCACCTGGTAAACCTCGTGCGCGTCGCGTGTCCAAACACCGGCTCCTAAACCATACATGGTATCGTTTGCAATTTCAATAGCTTCCTCAACCGTTTTAAAAGTGGTAACACAAGCTACCGGGCCAAAAATCTCTTCCTGGAAAATGCGCATTTTGTTATGGCCTTTAAACAGGGTTGGCTGTATGTAATAGCCGGTGCTTAAATCACCGTCGAGCTTTTTAACCTCGCCTCCGCATAAAACCTCAGCGCCTTCTTCACGGCCAATTTTAAGGTACGATTGGATCTTTTCG
This sequence comes from Bacteroidota bacterium, assembly GCA_040390445.1. Lineage (GTDB taxonomy): Bacteria > Bacteroidota > Bacteroidia > Sphingobacteriales > Sphingobacteriaceae > Mucilaginibacter. Next base: position 114,389 of record JAZJYI010000010.1, on the reverse strand, counting down.
TACTGGTCGTTTGATGCCTGCGCACCCATCATGGTGCTATCGTCGAGTGGGTCGCCCATTTTAATGGCGTTTACGCGCTCAATAACCCGGGTAATAAATTTATCATAAATGCTTTCCTGGATCAGGATGCGCGATGGGCAGGTACAAACCTCGCCCTGGTTAAGCGCGAACATTACCGCGCCTTCAATGGCTTTGTCAAAAAATGCATCGTCGGCATCTGCTATCGATTCAAAGAAAATGTTTGGCGATTTACCGCCCAACTCCATGGTAACCGGGATCAGGTTTTCTGAAGCATACTGCATAATTAAACGCCCGGTAGTAGTTTCGCCCGTGAAAGATACTTTGGCAATGCGTGGTGATGATGCCAGCGGTTTACCTGCTTCCGGCCCAAAGCCTGTAACAATATTTAATACACCCGCAGGCAGGATATCTTTCAATAGTTCCATTAATACGATAATGGATGTTGGTGTTTGCTCGGCAGGTTTTACCACGCAACAATTACCGGCCGCAAGGGCAGGGGCAATTTTCCAGGTAGCCATTAGCAACGGGAAGTTCCATGGGATGATCTGCCCTACAACGCCAAGTGGTTCGCTTAAAACAATACTCACCGTAAACTCATCATGCTCAGATATCCCGCCCTCTTCGGCACGGATAACACCTGCAAAGTAGCGGAAGTGGTCTACTACCAAAGGCAGATCGGCATTTTTGGTTTCGCGGATGGCTTTGCCGTTATCTATGGCCTCAACAGTCGCCAGGTAATCAAGGTTAGCTTCTATAGTATCGGCTATTTTGTTTAGGACGCCTGCACGGTAAGCCGCAGATGATTTCCCCCAGGTGGCAAACGCAGCATGGGCCGCATCCAGGGCAAGTTCTACATCCTCTTTGGTTGATCGGGCTGCCTTGGTAAACACTTTACCGTCAATAGGCGAAACGTTATCAAAATATTCGCCCTTAACAGGGGGGACAAATTTGCCGCCAATAAAATTATCGTACTTATCCTTAAAGGAAGGTTTTTTGTTGATACTCATTTTTACAGGTTTTAATTTAGAATTGGTTTTGCTAAGGTAGGCGGGGCGCGGGTTTGCCATTTGCACAATGCTATCAATTGGTAGCACAATAATGTCAATCTGTTTGGGTTATTGTTATTACTGTTTACAATGCCTAATTTGTAATAAATATTCAGCCCATGAATAATGTAAACCTGTTAACGCCCTTAGGCCTATCTAACGGAAAAGAACTGCGCACATTAGTGGAAAACCGGAAGGCTTACACCATGAACCATTGCGAGCTAAATGTTTTTGAAACCTATGAGCGCAGCGAACTGGTGCCCCTAACCTTTAGCGACCTGGTGATAACCAGTATGCTGCGGGGCAAAAAGGTGATGCATTTGTTTGATAAGCCCGGGTTTGATTACCTGCCCGGCGAAACCGTTATTGTACCACCTAACATCACCATGACCATTGATTTTCCGGAGGCTACGGCGCAGCAGCCATCGCAGTGTACGGCGCTGGCCATCAATCAGCAGGAGATAAATAATACGCTTGATTACCTGAACGAAAATTACCCGCGCGAGGATAAATACGCCTGGCAATTAAACTATAACCAGTTCCATTTTTTTAATAATTACGAACTGGCACAACTCATTAATAAACTGATACGCATTAGTACGGGCGATGCTTTAACCAAAGATGTGCTGGCCAGTTTTACGTTAAAGGAACTGCTTATCCGCATTATGCAAATGCAGAACCTGCACGAAGTAAAGGATAATGTGCACGAGCTATCAACCGGTAGCCGGTTTGCGTACGTGCTTGAATATATAAAACTGCACCTTACCGATAAATTGAATATTGATGCCCTTAGCCAAATGGCTTTTATGAGCAAGCCGAGCTTTTTCCGTTCGTTTAAACACGAGTTGGGGATTTCGCCGGTTGATTATATTATCAAGGAGCGTATCCAACTGGCCAAGCAATTTATGAACAACCCATATAACAGCATATCTGAAGCTTGCTTTAAAGCCGGTTTTAATAACCTGAACTATTTTAGCCGGGCATTCAAAAAGATAGAAGGTATAACACCAAGCCTTTATAAAGCCGGCATTAATGGCAAGGTGCATTAAACAACCATAATTTTGCCGTTAACCACCGCTTTGGCAAAGCCAACCGTATCGCGGTACATTTGGGGCGATACATCTGCATTGGTTTTAAAAAAGCGGCTAAAATAATATTCATCCTCATAACCCAGCCGATACGCTATCTCTTTAATTGTCCTGTTGGTTAGGTACAGCTCGCGCTTTGCCTCAATAACAATACGCTCGGCTATCAGGTTGCTTACCGTTTTATTGAAATGTGTTTTGGTGATGCGGGCCAGTGCCTTTGCCGATATGTTAAGCATTCCGGCATAATCGCTTGCGCTATGTTTAGTCTTAAAGTTTACCTCTATAGAGTCTTTAAGGTTTTGGAGGATGAAATTTTTGGTATCTGTGTCCTGGCTTTCCAATTCCTGCTGTTGCGCTTTTAAGCGCGATGCTGTGATGAGGAAGATCTTAAGGTATGATATCAATATCTCGTATTGCGCCATGGCTTCATTCTGCATTTCGGCTTTTATCTGGCCAAGCAGCATATCAAGGGTAATGGCGGTATTGGCATCTATCTTAACAAAGGGCGGGTGGTATATATTGTTGAACAATACCCCGCTGCATGATACCTCTTTATCGTGTTTATGGATGCAGAAAAAATCAGGATGAAACTCAATACAAACGCCGCTTACCAGTTGGCTTTCAGTAAGCATAAAGGGCTGGTAAGGGGTAAAAGCAAGCAGATCGTTAGCCGCAAAATCATATTCCGAAAAATCTGCCCGCAGCTTCCCGGCGCCCTGCTTTAACCATATCACCGAGTAATAATTGTTACGCCGCAAGTAGTTAAAGTGGCTGTTATCATCAAACGTAAACCACCTGAACAGGAAATGGCCGTTTGCCGGGTCTATAAGGGTAAGGGCGTCTTTAATATCCGTCATGGTTGTATTAAAATAATTTACGGTCGGTTTCGGCAATTGGCAAATCATTAATGCTGGCAAAACGCTTTTGCATGTAGCCGTTCTCGTCAAACTCCCAAAGTTCGTTACCGTAGCTGCGGTACCATTGGCCGGCATGGTCATGCCATTCATACTCAAACCTTACCGCCATCCGGTTTTCTTTAAAGCCCCACAGTTCTTTTTTTAGCTTATAATCCAGTTCTTTTTCCCATTTGGCTTTTAAAAATTGCTTCACCTCGTCGCGGCCGTTTATAAAATCGGTACGGTTGCGCCATTCGGTATCAATGGTATAAGCAAGGCTAACTTTTTCAGGGTCGCGGGTGTTCCATGCATCTTCTGCCGCCTGTACTTTTTGCTGTGCTGTTTCCATATTAAATGGTGGCAGCGGGTATCTTTTTGGTTCCATAAATACGGATAATTTTTAAGCGTTAATAAAAGTAAACAATACAGCAAAAGCCGGTACAGTTTATTACCGACTTTTACTGTTACCTGATATTTCTATTATAAGCTTATGCTTCAACAGCCTGCAATGGTTTTGCCACCGGGAAATCGATCACGGTATCGGCTGTGTTGTTAAAATAGTTGGTTAATATATTTAATGCAACGTGGCCAACCAGTTCGCCAACTTCGCCGTCGGTAAAGCCTGCCGCTTTTACTGCTTCAACATCACCGGCAGTAACTAAGCCTTGTTTAGCAATTAGTGTTGTTGCAAATTTTAAAGCGGCATCTGTTTTTGCATCTGCTGCATTTGCATGGCGGGCGTTTTGTATGGTTTCGGCATCAATATGTGCCAGTTTTTCGCCTATGTATGAGTGCGCAGATACACAGTAATCGCAACTGTTTTTTTCGCCTATGGCCAGGGCCAGTAATTCGCCGGTTTTTGCACTAAGGGCGCCTTTGGCCAAAATGCCGCTTAGGTTTAAGTAACCCTCTAATAAAGCGGGCGAGTTACCCATGGTGCGCATCATGTTTGGTACTACACCAAATTTGCTTTGTATAGCGTTAAATAATTCTTTTGTTTTTCCTGTAGTTTCGTCGGGGTTTAGAGCTGTTAAGCGTGCCATTGTATTCGATTTTTTGTTTGTCGTTATTGACAGTACAAATGTGCAAACAAGCACCCCGCCGCACCATGGAGGATGTTCGTTAGTGCATGGACAATTTTCCCCTTTCGGATATTATTTAATCCTTATTTTTACCCGCCATGAAAGATATTCCTGTACATCAGTTAGAAAAAAGGGGCAGCGTTGGCTTTGAGATATGGCGCTACCATGCAGGGGATGCAAGGCCTGATAGTATAGATGAGGGGATAATGAGGGCCCATCGCGATGACCACTATATATTTTTTGTAGTGGAGGCCGGGAATACGGCCTTAATGATTGATTTTAACCAGATAACCTTCTTCCCTAAAGCTTTATATTACATTTTGCCGGGGCAGGTGCACCACGGTATAGGCGACGAGCACGCCGCAGGCTGGTTTATGGCGGTAGATACCATGCTGGTACCGCCCGATTACCGTAAGGTATTTGAGGGACAGTTGGCTTTGCAAAAACCACATTTGTTAGATGATGCGCAAATGAAACAGTGCATGGATCTGCTGAATTTGTTACTTCAGCGTTTTCTGGAGTATGAAAAAAGTACGTTCAATATATCTATAGTGCATTCGCTTTTACAATCGTTTATCGGGATTGCGGCCGGTTGCTATGCCGGGAGCAATAACACAGCTATACAAGTATCAAGGCCGGTAGAGCTTTCGCAAATGTTTAAGCAATTACTGGTTGATAATTACGTGGCTATAAAAAGCCCGTCGGTTTATGCAGGGATGCTTAATGTATCAGAAAGTTACCTGAACGAGGTGTTAAAAAAGGTTACCGGCTTTTCGGTAAGTTATTGGATATTGAACGAGGTGATGCTGGAAGCCAAGCGCCTTTTGTATTATAGTGAATGTAATGTTAAGGAGGTAGCCCATACTTTGGGGTATGATGACCATGCCTATTTTTCCAGGCTGTTTAAAAAATCAGAAGGGGTTACGCCTCTCACGTTTCGTACAACTTACCGTAAATAGTCCAATCATTACCGCATAGTTGCCATTGTTATGGCATTATTTACCCCGTTTCTTTGTAGTATCAAAATTACTCACATGGAAACATCAACATTGTATAAACTCAAAAAAAAAGCCGGTGAGTTTTTCGAACCCCGGTTTCTGCAAACCGGCACGGTGCTGGAAGTAAGACCATGGGCACCATCAACCTTAATTGAAATTGATTTGCATTTGCCACTTGTTGATATGCAACAATGGGACTATATACCTTATATCAAATTCAGGGTGGATAATTTTACCTTCAGGGATTACACCCCATCTGGCTGGGATGCCGAAACCCGTACCTGTACCATTTATGTTGATGCAGTGCACAACGGCCCGGGTAGTAAATGGGCGCGCCAGTTAAAAAAGAATGATACCATCAGCTACATCAAAAAAGTTGGCTTTACCCATCACCAGCCCGATCATACATCGGCAGTAATTGCCCTGGGTGATGAAAGCAGCGTTGGCCATTTATTGGCCCTGCAAAAAATGGTGCTGCCACATACCCGTTTCTCGGGCGGTATCGTAATTGGCGAGGACGAGCACCGCCGGTTATTTAACGAATATTTTTGGACACCTATTGAGCCGGTGGCGCGCAAGGATGTTTACGGCCACAACAGCCTAATGGAATGGGTGCTTAAACAGCAATACGGCCTGGAAAACACCATATTTTACCTTGCCGGTAACAATACAATGGTAGCCCAGCTGCGTAAGTTGCTTAAGCAGCAAGGCTATCCATCGGCACAAATAAAAGTACAGGGTTTCTGGTCCTGATAAAAAAGCAACTTATATGAAAGGGTATAGGTTGCTTTTTACATAAGCCGCGCTGCGCTTTACATTGCTCATGGCATCGGGTACATAATTATTACCCTGCTCAACAAACATGTGTTTTACACCAGCCAACTGGTGATCTTTTAATATGGTTTTAAAATCGATGGTGCCATCGCCCACGGTTGTGTGCAGTTCGCGGTCTTTTTTATCCATATCCTTTATATGCATAATGGCAAAGCGGCCCGGTTGCTTTTTAAACCACTCCAGCGGGGTAAGCGGCGATGAATGGCTGGCCCAGTAAAGGTCCATCTCCAGTTTAACCAGGTCGGGGTCGGTTTCGTTCAGGATGGTATTATAACCAATCTGGCCGTCATGATCAATAAATTCAAAATCGTGGTTATGATAGGCCAGTTTAAGGCCGCCTTTTTTTATTTGCCCGCCAATGGTATTTAACGTAGCCGAAAGGCGTTTAAACTCATCCATATTACGGTACTCTGGCGCAAGCCACGGCCATACAATATAATCCTGCTTCATTACCAAAGCGCCTTCAATACATTGGTCTACGTATTTGGTAAGCGCGTCTTTTTGGTCTTTGGCAAAAAACTTATCCAGGTCATAATGTCCGGCGGATGTGGTCAGGTTGCAATCATCCATCAGTTGTTTAGCCTGTTTAGGTGCTAAGCCCCAGTAGTATTTGTTATTGCCATAATTAAAGCCATAGGTTTCCACCTCCTGGTAACCGTAGCCGGCAACACTGGTTAGGGTGCCGCGAAGGTCTTTCTCCATCGCCTCGCGAATGGTGTACAGTTGCAGGCCCAATTTAAATTTTGCCCTGGCAGCGGCAAAGGGTATAGCCGGTATGGCCATAGCGGCAGATAACAGGCCGGATTGTTTTAAAAAAGTCCTTCTTGTGCTCATAATTGGTTTAGGTTATAGATTGAAAAGGATATTAAAAAAACACCCGGTATAATAACCGGGTGCCTATATTAAACGGAGTAATTATTTCTGCTTAACGTACGTTTCTATGATCTCGTGGTTAATGTTCAGGCTATCTATTTTTTCGATGCCTTTTTGTACCAGCGTATCGTGTTTAAACTGAACGGTAAAATCAAAACTACGGCCTTCCCACTCGCGGGCGTTTAAGTAGGCCAGGTGCTCGGTGTATTTATCGCCCTTAAAATCGTAGGTGCCACCGCCTGCTGTGTAGGTAGCATCTTTGCCTTTGCCTTTGCTTAGGTCATGCCTCATAAAAGCAAAGTGGGTGGCATTTAAAACTTTTATCATTTCCTGGTTGGGTACTGGGTAATCTTTTACGGTATCGCCTTTGGTAACTGTAACGGCCGATACCAGTTTCCAGGTGCCTATCATAGGCGAAACAGGCACTTCTGCAATGGTAGCAGCAGGTTTTTGATTGCAAGATGCAAGGGCAATAGCCACAAAGGGCAGTAAACGCATTAATTTCATGAGATTGAGGTTTTGTTGATTTTACTGCTAATATAAGCGCAACAATAGTAAATACAAGTGTGTTAACCTATTGTATGCAAAAAGCAAAGCAAATTTTCTACTCGGGTACCAGCGGGCTGGTGCTGCCTGTTCCTAATAAATCATTATACCCGCCGGAGTTTCGGGATAAATCGCGGCTTTGTTATTATGCGTCGCTGTTCAATAGTGTTGAGGTAAATAGTTCATTCTACAAAGTGCCTATGGCATCAACAGTAAAAAAATGGACTGCCGATGTACCGGATAATTTTAGATTTACTTATAAGCTTTGGCGGGATATCACCCATAACAAACCCTTGCTTTTTAACCCTGCGGATGTAGAACGTTTTATGCAGGTGATTGCTGCCGCCGGCGATAGGAAGGGAAGTTTACTGATCCAGTTTCCGCCGGGTACTACCGTAGCGGGCGCTGCACAGTTAGAACAGCTATTAGAAAGTATAAGGGATGCTAACCCTGCGCAGGGTTGGGATGTGGCTGTTGAGTTTAGGCACCCATCCTGGTATAAAGAAAATATTTACACCATGCTTGATAATTACGAAGCTGGTATGGTGATACAGGATATGCCAAAATCGCTTACGCCGATGATAGATATGCCAACGGATTTTGTTTACCTGCGCTTCCACGGGCCGGGTGGCGATTATCGCGGTAGCTATACCGACGCATTTTTATATGAATATGCCGGGTATATTAATGATTGGCTTGCAGATGGAAAAACGGTGTATGCCTATTTTAATAATACAATGGGCGATGCGGTAAATAATTTGATGACGCTAAATAATTACGTGAGCGGGCTATAATGCCCGCAATAACTATAGCTACATGTTGTGTGAAAATATTGCACCATACATGGTACGTGTTTGCTTATGAAGCAATACTATCTTTAAAAATGATGCTAAACAGCTGTTTTATAATATAATTCATTTATTGTAACGGGATTATGGTAAATTGACACTGATATTAAACTACTATTTAACATCAATTGCTCCCTATAACTCAATCTTATCCGATACTTAATGCCTAAAAAAGCCAAACCAAGTGACCCGATCGCCTACAGTGAAGAGTTTGTTTTGCAGACTGAGGAGATAGAAAAACGTGCTGCTGAATTGGTTGTTGCCAATAATGAGCTTGCTTTTCAAAATAGTGAAAAGGAAAAACGGGCGGCCGAACTCATCATAGCTAATAAAGAGCTCGCTTTTCAGAATAAAGAGAAGGAGAAAAGGGCCGAAGAACTGGTTATTGCTAATAAGGAGCTTGTTATTCAAAATGATGAAAAAGCTAAACGTGCAGCCGAACTGATCGTAGCTAATAAAGAGCTCATTTTTCAGAATGGCGAAAAAGGTAAACGTGCTGCCGAGCTGATCATTGCCAATAAAGAACTTGTTTTCCAAAACGAAGAAAAAAGTAAACGAGCCGCAGAGTTGGTAGTAGCTAATAAAGAGCTGATTTTTCAGAATGAAGAGAAGGGAAAGCGGGCGGCCGAACTCATCATCGCTAACAAAGAACTTGCATTTCAGAATAATGAGAAAGAGAAACGGGCTGCCGAACTGATCATAGCCAATAAAGAACTGGTTTTTCAGAACGGGGAAAAAGAAAAACGTGCTGCCGAACTGATCATAGCTAATAAAGAATTGGTTTTTCAGGGTGATGAAAAAGAAAAGCGCGCGGAAGAATTGACTATTGCTTACACAAAAATTAAAAAGGCAGAAGAGGTACTAAAGGAATATATAAAAGGGTTGGAGCAAATGATGTTTATGACCCATCATAAAGTTAGGCAGCCGGTGGCCAATATTTTAGGTTTATCGCAAATGCTTGAGCGGTATATTAAAGCACCGGTTACCTTAAAAAAGTTGGTTGGTTATATGGAAGTATCTGCTAAAGACCTGGATACTTTCACCAAAGAGCTTACCGTATTTATAGGGGCTTTAGAAAAAAAAGGTAAAAAGAAAACACTATAGGCCAAAAGCAAAAAGGTTATTTAAAGACGCTTTATTTAACATGTGGTAAAACAGAAAGGCCATGCGGTACATTTCCCGCATGGCCTTTGTAATAACGTTTCAATAATTTTCATAGGGGCCGTTCGGTCTTATCTGCATAGCTTGTAATATAAATGTTACCGGAACGCCAAACGCCCGGTTAAACCATGGGTAGTTAAGCATCGTCATATATGCAAATTAAGAAACATGAAAAAGATATTATTGATGATAACATTCCTGGCCGGTACCGCGGTATTCGCCCAGGCACAAACCCAAAAGGTGCATAAGACACCCGAGCAAAAAGCCAAACACATGACCGAGGCTTTGAACAAGAAATTAGCCTTATCGGCAGATCAGTCTGTAAAGGTAAATGCCATATTTGCTAAAAGCGCGGTAAGTATGGATAGCCTGAGAGCTCATAGATCAGCTGACCGGAAGGTAAACATGCAGGCGCGTAAAGCTATTATGGCAAATACAAATGCCAGCCTTAAAACCGTTTTAACTGCCGACCAGCAAAATAAGTTTGCGACTTTAAAAACAAACTTTAAAGGTAGGATGCACGGTAAACATGGCGACCATAAAGGTATAGCGCCTGAGCAAAAAGCACAGCGCATGTCTAAAGTGCTGCAGAAAAAATTAAGCTTAACTCAAGATCAGTACGCTAAGGTGAATACCATTTTATTAAAACGTGCTACGCAGATGGATAGCTTAAAAGCAAACCGTTCAACTACCGACCGTAAAGCGAACAAAGAAAGCCGTAAAGCGATACTGGTACAAGCAGACGGCGAACTGAAAGCAGTTTTAAATGCCGATCAGTTAAAAAACTACACTGAGCTAAAAGCCCAAATGAAAGAAAAAATGAAAAACAGGAGAGGCCCCAAAGCCCCAACTGCCGGATAATTTTTGTGAGTGAGTGATGATAAAGCGGGTAGCCCATTGTGGTTGCCCGCTTTTTTTGTGGCCGATAGTCGCGAATAGCCTGTAAATTGTCGTTTATGCACCTTACGGATATTATGGGAAGGATTTAGATTTAGTTTATAATCATTAACCATTAAAAACAATAGCATGTCGTTTCAAGCATACTTAAATACCATCAAACAAAAAACAGGTAAAGGCCCTGCAGATTTCAGGGCACTGGCCGAAGAAAAGGGGTTCACCAAAGGCGGCGAACTTTTTGCCAAAGCAGGCGATGTTACCAATTGGCTAAAGGCCGATTTTGAATTAGGCCACGGCCACGCTATGGCTATTTACGCTTTACTGAAAGGCATTAAGAACGAAGATAGCGTATAAAAGAAAAGCCCTCCGTTAATTAACAGGGGGCTCTCCTTTACTGAAATGTAAGTTACTGTACTACCAATGTAGCTATTGAATGCGGCTCGCTTACGGTTTTGGCGGCTTTGCCTTTTATCCATAAACTGTATGCTATTTTCTCGTCAGTGCGGTTCATAACCACTACAGCTATTGAGCCGTTAGGGTTTTGGTAAGCGGTGGTTAACAGCTTATCCCGGCTTGCAGATGCTGCAATGCGTTTTGCGCCTGGTTGGATGTATTTTGAGAAATGACCAATGTAATAATAAGAGTTGGTGTACAATAGCTGCCCGGTGCGGGTATCGGCGTGTACCGGCGCAAAGCAAAAATTGCCTACATGGTTAGGGCCGCCTTTTTCATCAAGCAGGATATTCCAATCGGTCCAGCCTACTGTACCGGCATTAAAATCGTTTATCATGGATAGGCCGTAACGTTCGCCCAGGGCCCAGTCGTTTAACCGGCTAAAATCAAATTTTTCAACACAGCCTTCGGTAAATATCAAATTCTTATCGGGGAAGGCCGCGTGGGTAAGGCGGGTACTCTCAAAGTTTTGGCCGGCACCTGTCCACGTTTCATACCAGTGGAAACCAATACCCCAAACATATTTGGCGGCGGCAGGGTCTTCCAGTATGGTGCTTGCACGTTGGTAAAGCAGGTCGCGGTTGTGGTCCCAAACAATCAGTTTTTTGGCTTTCATGCCTTGTTTCCAAAGGGTTGGGCCTAAATAATTCTTTACAAAATCGCGCTCTTCCTCGGCAGTATATTTACAGGATTCCCAGGTTTGGGTGGCCATTGGCTCGTTCTGTACCGATAAACCCCAGATAGGAATGCCCAGTTTTTCATATTCTTTAATGAATTTGATGTAGAAGTTTGCCCAGCTTTGCGCAAACTCGGGTTTCAGCTTACCACCGTGTAATACATCGTTGTTATCCTTCATAAAAGCCGGCGGGCTCCATGGCGATACAAACATGGTAAGTTTACCTCCGGCTACGGCTGTAGCCGCTTTTATAAAGGGGATGCGGTACTTTTTATCATGGCTAACATCAAATGTCGAAAGCGATTTATCGCTATTGCTTACGTAGCTGTAGCTGCCGCTGCTAAAATCACAGCTTTGTATATTGGTACGGGCAAGGGTAAAGCCAATACCGGTTGTTTTATTGTAGTAGGCGTTTAAAAGTTCGGTTTGCTTATCTTTTGGCAGTTTGTAAAATGTTTCGGCAACGGCATCTGTTAAGGCGCCGCCAATGCCCAGCATGGTTTGGAACTTTTGCGCGGGATCAACAAAAACCACGGTTTCGGTCTCGGGCGGTTGAGCTTCCGTTTCAAACTTTAGCTCGCCGGCGGGGAAAAGCCTCTTGTTCGATTCTTTTTCGGTAACATATACTTTTACCGTTTTATTGGCGGCCGAGTAGGGCAGCGCTTTTTTTGCCAAGGGCGACTGGCTAAACACGCTTGCCGAAAAGCAAACGAGGCCGGCTATCAAAAATCCTTTCTTCATGGGGTGAGGGCTGAAGGTATTGGGTTAAAAATCAGTTAATTGTTAATGCCATTATTTAGAAGTACCGAGCCAAAGCAGGGTGTTTAAAATCAGTTTATCTTCTGCCGGGTTACCAAACGTGTGCGACAGGTCCTTATTGGTTTTGTGCTCGTAATCAATGTCGTTATGGCCCATATTAAAGTACACCATTTTGTAATTACGGTTTGCCCACACCACGGGGTAGTAGCCGCTATGCCATATCTCGCTTTGCTTTGGCCCTGTGCCCAGGGGGAAACTTGCCGGGTCTATCGAAGCAAGTATTTCTATACTCGGGTTTTGGGTAAGGTCTTTTTCCCAGCGGTACCATTCGTTTGGCGATGCTTTGAAGGTGTCGCTAAGGCCTTTCATAGCCGGATGGTCTTTGCCCTCTACCTTTAAAACGGCAGTTGTTGGCCGCCAGGTGTTACTGCCATACTGGCCCGAACCTAAAAAAACATTGTGGTACCAGTCCCAGTTTTGGGGCACTGCCGATTGATTAAGTGCAAACGCCGAAAAATGGAAACCCATCCAGCCCCCTCCGCCTTTCATGTATTTTTCAAAAGCAACGCGTTGCAGGGAATCCTCGGGTCGGGTATCTAAAAATATAACCACCTTATATTTAGCCAGGAACTGGGTGTTAAGGTTGCTCCAGTTGTTGGTAGAATCGTAAGTGAAGTTGTACTTTTTGGCCATCTCCGGGAACCACTTATTGGCCTCGTGCATAAAGCTGATATGTGCCTGGTCTTCCTTGCCGGTGTAAAAAGCAATTACCTTAAATTTTGGCTGTGCCGTAGTTTTTTTTTGTGCCGATGCTGCTTGTATAAAAAACAGGCATGCAAGGCAAAGCAACATTGCTTTTGTTTTAATGAGGAAGGCCATGAGGTTAGATATTAAATTGGTTTCGGAAAGCTAATTTAGCATATATAGTGTATGTTTTACATCCCCTATATTTTATTCTGCGAAAACGATTGAGTGGAGAAACTGTATAGGACATTTAGGAATTTAACCACAAAGGATACAGAGGCTTATTTAAGCGTTTACCATAAGATTTTTGGACATTAAACCTTTGTAGTTAGAAATAATTATTTTACCAATTGGTAATATAAACGCAAGAGCGAATCTTCGCCATCCAAACAAAAGCCCGGGTGTACTTTTGAGGTTTGCACCACCGTGCTGCGTGTGGCGGTTAACCAGCGAAAACGTGATGCGGCATCCAGTTCGCCAATAGGCCCGGCATCTTTACCGCCGGTAGCAATGCGTTGGAAGGATGACAGGTTTTCTTCGAGCGCGTCAATATCCAGGTCATTTGAAAAAGCCAGCAGGCGGTCTTTATCAATATGGTACATCATCTTCAAAAACTTTTGTTTACTGCACAGCAAAATAACCCCCACGTTCAGGAATTCCTCGCGCTCTACCCTGGGCACAACGCGGATAACGGCATACTCAAATAAGTGACGATCTTGCATGTTGTGCTTCCTTTACAAAAATAGCTGAGTTTGCTAAACGGGTGTTCAAAAATTTGGCGTAGATCTGCCTCTGCTCATCCTCGGTTTCAAAAGAGCGGTCGGTAAGCCATGCATCGGGTATCAGATCAACTACCGATTGGATAAACTCCGGCGTTAGCAGTGCTTTAAAACTGGCATCAACCTCATCCAGTTCGGCTGCCTTACGCAGCAATACATGGTCTTTTATCTGTGTGAACGGGCGTTTGGCCTGCTCTTCCCAGTTCTCCATACTATGGTGAAAGTATAGGGCCGCGCCATGGTCTATCAGCCAAAGCTCGCGGTTAAACATCAGCATGTTGGTGTTGCGTGCGGTGCGGTCAACATTCATCAGCAGGGCATCCATCCAAACTATTTTTGATGCTGTTTCTGTGGTCACGAAAGTAACGGTAGGGTCAAAGGTGATGCTGCCCGAAAGGTAATGCAGCGCCAGGTTAAGGCCCACGCTAAACTTCAGCAGGTCCTGGATCTCTTCATCCGGTTCGGTACGGCCAAAGGCTTCGTCGAGGTTGGCAAATACCAGTTCGGGTACCTTAAAACCCAGTTTACGGGCTATTTCGCCACCAATCAGGTCGGCAATAAGCGCTTTTGGCCCCTGCCCGGCACCACGGAATTTTAGTACGTATAAAAAGCCGTCATCAGCCTCGGCAATGGCCGGCAGGGAGCCGCCTTCGCGTAATGGCGTAACATAGCGGGTAACATTAACGGTACGTAATTGGGGTGCGGTATTAGCCATGGTTTGTGTGGGGCTAATATAAGGATTTGAGAGATAGGTTTGTCAGCCTGAGTTATAGAATCCCACCGGAGTTTGAAGGGGAAATGACATAGAAAAGGGAGTGCCAGCCTGAGCTTGTTGAAGGGCGCACGGAAAGGCCCTGCCCGCTATATGGTTCCACAAGCATGATAATTCAAACCCTTTATGTTGCCAATGGTGGCGCAATCTTGTCAGTATAGAAAAATATAAAACCCCTGATTGTCAAATTGTTGCGAGTGTTCACGGGTGTTCACGGCAGTGAACGTGAACACTTCGGGCATTTGAGGGGCGGTTTCGGGCGTTTCAAAGGCGGTTAAAGGCGATGCTGATTGTGGTTTTACAAACTCACCATGCCCCACCTAAGCTTGTCACGCTCGCTCGGCATAACAGGGAAGAAATATTATGTTATTCCCATCAGCTATAGGCCAATTTGCTACAAAACAAACAAAATAACACATTTCACTATTTATCTGTAAATTACGCATATGCCTAAGTGGTTAAAAACTTCCCTAAAAATACTTGCAGGCCTGGTATTGCTTGTTGTAGTGATATTGATAGGCTTTACGCTATACATTACCTACAATAAAACCAAGGTGCTTAAAATGGTTAACGACCAGCTTAATAAAAGCGTGGACGGTACCCTGATCATCGGTGATATGAGCCCCAACTTCTTCCGCGGGTTCCCGGATGTTTCGCTTACCCTCAAGAATGTGCTCATTCGCGATAAAAACTTCGAGCAGCATAAACACACCCTCCTGGATGCTAAGGATTTTAACGTTTCTGTAAATACAGCGGCTCTTTTTAAAGGGACTATTGATATTAACCACATTGACATTAGCGATGCCGCTATCGATCTTTTTACCGATAGTACGGGCTACAGCAACACCGCCGTATTTAAAAAAGATAATAAAAAAGTAAAGGATAACCCATCCGAAAGCAGCTCATCTACCCAACTGAAAGAGTTTAGCTTAAGCAATGTTACGTTTACGGTTGACGACCGCAAGGCGCACAAGCTGTTCAATTTTGCGGTGAACGATATCCGCGGTAAAATGAATTATCCGGATAGCGGCTGGCGGGCAAAATTCCACCTGGATGTAATGGCAAAAAGCATGGCCTTTAACAGCCTGCGTGGCAGCTTTATCAAAAACCAGCAGTTAAAGGGCGACTTTGATGCCGGTTATAACGAAAAAACAGGCAAGATAAATGTATCGGTTTTACCATTGAACATTGGCGACTCCCCCTTTAAAATAAATGCCGTTTTTGCCACGGCCGATAAGCCATCGGCAAACTTTACCATCAATATTGTTGCCGACCAGATACTATGGCGACGGGCATCGGCTTTGCTGGCACCCAATATTACACAGGTGCTTAACCGCTTTAACATCAGCAAACCCATGGATGTTACCTGTAACATAAACGGCAGTTTTGGTGGTAATGACGGCGGCCCCAAATTGTATGTTACCGCTAAAGTTAGGGATAGTAAGATAAGCATCCCCGGCGGCGACCTTGATGATTGCTCGTTCGATGGCGTGTTTACCAATAACTATGTAAAGGATAAGGGCTTTGGGGATGATAACTCTGCCATAAAGCTTATTCGTTTAAAAGGCACTTATAACCACTTGCCATTTACCATTGATACCGGCAGCATTATTAACCTCATAAACCCTGTTGCCACTGGTAACTTTAAATCAAGCTTCCCGGCGGCAGATCTGAACTGGTTTTTACAGGATAACGTGGCCAAGTTTGCTAACGGCTCGGCAGATATGAACCTGCGATATACCGCAAGTGTTGTTGACTATAAAATAAACAAGCCTATTATAAGGGGTGCTATCAACCTGCGTAATACCGATATTTACTACCTGCCCCGTAACCTTAAATTAAAGAACTCATCCATCTCGCTGAATTTTATTGGCGACGACCTTGTGTTGAACAACATCCGCCTGCAAAGCGGCAAGAGCATTGTAACCATGGAAGGCCGGGTGAAAAACTTTTTGAACCTGTATTATAACGCACCCGAGAAAATACTGCTTACCTGGCAAATCCGCAGTCCGCAATTGTATCTGGGCGAATTTTTAGGGTTTTTGAGCGAGCGTAAAGGCGCACCCGCTGCAAAAAGCAGGGGTAATAGCGGCAATATAGTTGACCAGTTAAGTACCGTACTTGATAAAGGCAAGGCCGAAATGCATATGCAGGTAGCCAAGGTTTATTACAAAAAGTTTTTGGCTACTGATGCCCGGGCCGACTTGCTGACAACCGATAACGGTATCATCATTCAAAACATCGGCTTAAAACATTCCGGAGGGTCATTAACCATCAACGGGCGTATGATGCAGGGGAAATCATTAAACAAGTTTGCAGTTAATACTACCGTTAGCCATGTAAACATGCGCGAGTTTTTCTATGCGTTTAACAATTTTGGCCTTCAGGATTTTACCTCCGAGAACCTGCAGGGCTTTTTATCGGCTAAAACAAATATTACCGGTGGCATAACCGATGCCGGTAACCTGGTGCCGCACTCTATAGTTGGGAACCTTGATCTGAGCCTGCGCGATGCCGCCTTGCTTAACTTTAAACCATTAATAGGAGTGGGTAAATTCGCGTTCCCGTTTCGCGATCTGAAGAATATCCGCATCCCTAAAATGGATGGACACTTTACCATAAACGGCGACATGATCACCATTAAGCCATTGCAGGTAAGCTCAAGTGTGTTAAATGTGGATGTTGCCGGTGTTTACGGACTAACCAAGGGCACAGACATCGCATTGGATATCCCACTGCGTAACCCCGGTAAAGACAGTTTGATAACCGATAAGGAAGAGTTAGCCAAAAAACGTTTTAAAGGCATTGTGCTTCACATTCGCGCACACGAGGAAAACGGCAAAATGAAGATAGGCTGGAACAAAAACCACAAATAGTATTACTTTTTTCTATTTGCAGAATAGATCCAGTTGGTAGCCAAAATAGCTATTAAGATCATCAGGCCAAAAAATTCACGGCTTTCTTCTATCCATGGTTTTGTGGCCTGCATGGTTTGTACCATGCTTTCGGCACGATGCTGCTCTATCCAGTCGAGCACACCGGTTTTGTCAAAGAAAAGATACATGGCATAAGCTCCGTAAACAATTATGCCAAGCAGATAAGCTTTTGGATAAAATCTCTTTTGCGCCGCCTTATAGCATAAAACAGAACTGTACAAATATATAGGCATCCAAACGTAAGGGTCGGGATCGTTGTATTGCAGTGCCGCAAACAATATAAACAGTACACAAAAAATAAGGTTAAATATTTTCACCAGGCTAAGATAGTACTGTAAGCTAATTACTATAACAGTTTTTTGCAGGTAGCCACCAATACGCCCTTGTCGTACAGCTCCAGGTTGCCTTCTTTATCTATTTTGTAGCTTTCGTCGGGCCTTTCAACACTTACGTATTTGTCGCCATCCTTTTTTATTTCGCTTGCCGCGGGGGTAATAGGCGGGGTATCGTTCAGGGTTAAATTAGTACCGGTAAAGGTAATGGCTTGTATATATACTTTATGGCCGCTGCTTATCACCTCATAGGCAATTTCTTCGCCCTTGTCAGACTTTATGGCTTCATCATGCCATGCGCCAACCAACTTGCCTGAATCAACTTTCATAGGCGCTGTTTTAACAGTGGCTGCACTATCTGTTTTGGCGGCTTCTGTTTTAGCAGACCTGTCGCATGATGATACAACGGTAATTACAAGGAGTGCCAGGGCTGGTGTTTTTGCAAAACGGGTTATAAAACTGTTCATAGGGTTAACTTATTTAAAAGACCGAAGATAACAATTACTACGTTACCCGTTTTTCTGTGCAATGTCAGATTTATAAGGATATCTAACCCGTGCCACAATTTTTTTATATTAGTACCGATGAAAAACCTAAGCCCTTTTAAATTAATTTGCTGCCTTTTAATGCCTGTTATGCTGCAAAGCTGCAGCAATGAAATAGGCGCATGGAAAAACGAACAGATAAAGCAAAGCAACCGCGACGAACTGCACGAGCTTAACAAGCAGGTATTTAAATACCTGAAAGCAAACGATACCAAAAGCCTGGGCGCTTACCTATCAAAAGAACTGCTGGACGATAATTACGCTAAAGGCACATTAGAATCAATAGGCCTGCAGTTAAATAAAGATAGCTTTGTAGTATTTAACGATTACTATGTTGTAAATAAGTACGTTGGTGCCGATACCATCAATACCAAAGATCTTGGTGTAAATAGTTTCCGGCTGGTTTATCCGGGCACGGCAGAAGAGATGTATATATCCATGTTTGTGCCTAAGGATGCTGCTACGCCAAATAAAGGCATGATCACAACTGTGTATGCGCATTACCCGTATGGGTGGAAACTAAGCAGTATTACGGCCGGCATATACACCATAAACGGTAAAACCGCACCACAGCTTTACGAGAAAGCCCGAAAAGAATACGATGGAAATTACCTGTTTGCCGCAGCAAACACCATGGGCCTTGCTACCAGTTGCAGCCGGCCGAATGACATATGGCAATACATGAACGAAACCGAGATATACGATTTTAGTAAAACGGTAACTAATGCAGCTAATGCAAAGTTTCATTTCCCAATGGTATTAAACCAGGTAAGCTCGAAGCCACGTATCATCAGGATGTATAACAATACTTCTAATGAGGGCACTTACCCCATCATCTGTTACATCACCAAAATCAACCTGAAAGATGTTGCGGCCCTTAACAGGGAAAACGATGAGATAAAAAAAATTATTGGTACCCTAATGCCGGGGATAGACAAGAGTACAAAATTTTTGTATTACGCTGCTTATAATGAAATGCCCGCGAGCAACAAGTTAGTGCCGCATTACGATATTAAGGACACGCCGAAGTAGTGGTGTGATGTTTTAATTTAAATGTATAGGTGGGAGCATGTATTCATCAGCCATTTTATCAACAAAAAGCTGTTTCATCAAAGTATCTAAGCGTATAACATCATCTTCAGGCATGCTTAATGTTGTGGTATAGATGTCCACCGGTAGATCATTGTCGTTATAGGATGAAATTAATAACAGCAACTCTTTATTCTCCGCCGGTTTAGCAGGGCCAACTTTTAAGCTTAGGCCTTTTTTGAACGGGACAGTCGTGTATCCTGTCCTGAAAAAGCCATAATCATGCTGGTAACTTACCGTTTTAGTGTTGATAATGACATTTTCCCTGCCATAAAGATTCCATAACGTGTATTTGGTTAAAAAGAATAAAAACATAGTTGATACCAATGCCAATGCGGGTATCCATATCACAATGGCAAGAATAAGCACCGATAAGATAATGGCATCTGCTAAAACAAGAGCGATCTTTCCATAAAGCGGATTACTAACGCCAATGGAAACGTACACGCAGATTTCGTCGCTATATATCTTTGTTTTTTCTTTCATATCACAGTCTATAGGCCGGATAAATATAAATCAAATAAGGCAGCCATGTAAACTCAGATAAGTATAGCTTCTTAATTCTTATCCACAAATTTTAAATTGCCTGCGTTATACCTGTCGCCTGTATCGGGGTATTTCTTCAATAAAGCGTCAATCTCGTCCAGGTTTTTGGCAGATAATGCCACATCAACGCTGCCGGCATTTTCCTGCAGGTATTTGCGCTTTTTGGTGCCCGGTATAGGGATAATGTTTTCGCCTTGCGCTAACACCCAGGCAATAGCCAGTTGGGCCGGGGTACAATTAAGGCTTTCGGCAATAGTAGCAAAACCTTCGGCCAGCAAACGGTTATTGTCTGCATGATCCTGCTGGTAGCGGGGCAGGGTTTTGCGGAAATCGCCTTCTTTCAGTTCGCTTATATCCAGTTTATTGGTTACCAGTCCGCGTGCCAGGGGGCTAAAAGGGATAAAAGAAATGCCCAGTTCTTTACACAGCGGCAGTATTTCACTTTCCACATCACGGGTTAATAATGAGTATTCGCTTTGCAGGGCTGCTATAGGGTGCACGGCATGTGCCCGGCGGATACTGGCAGGCGATGCTTCAGAAAGCCCTATGTGTTTTACCTTGCCTTCTTTTACCAGGAGGGCCATGGCGCCAACCGTTTCTTCTATGGGGATGTTCTGGTCTACACGGTGGGTGTAATACAGGTCTATTACATCTGTTTGCAGGCGTTTAAGGCTGGCCTCAACCGCAGTACGCATATATGCAGGCGAGCCATCAAAGCCGTTAAGTTTACCCGCGCTATCGGCAGTAAAGCCAAATTTTGTGGCGATGAAAATTTTATCACGATTAGGTTTCAATACCTGCGAGATCAGTTTTTCGTTTTGCCCGTTGCCGTAAACATCGGCAGTATCCCAAAAGTTAATACCCAGTTCAAGGGCTTTATGCAGGGTAGCTATTGATTCTGCATCATCCGGTTCGCCGTAGGCATGGCTCATGCCCATACAACCTAAGCCAATTGAGGATAGCTGTACATCGGTATTACCTAAAGTTCTGTATTTCATGGTTGGTGGTGTAAATGTTTTATGAAGATAGGGGCTGTATCTACAATAAGCAACGCAATGCGCACCATGTTGTTGTAATGTTTCATTAAACTGACAAAATTAAAGATGGGGATTTTTTAACCATAGCGTGCGCAGAGGTTTCACAGAGAACACAAAGAATACTTTTAATAAATAGACAAACCTCAATAACCTTTGTGCCTGCCCTCTGTGGTTAACAATAAGCAGCATTCATAAACTATCATTAATATTTATCGCCATAAAAGCAGATATTTGAAACTGCTAACCAATTACCTCTTCTGCTATGAAAATTCGTATCCTATTAGCAACACTCATATTTGCATTTGCCTTTAATGTATCGGCACAAACAAAACGCCTTACCTATTGCAATCCGCTTAATCTTGATTACGGTTATACGCCATTTGATACATTTGCAGCCTGGGGCAAACACCGCGCCACTGCCGACCCAACCGTCACCTTTTTTAAAGGCAATTACTACCTGTTCAGCACCAACCAGTTTGGTTACTGGTGGAGCAGCGATATGCTAAACTGGAAGTTTGTTTCGCGTAAATTTGTGCGCCCCTATAACCAGGTAAAGGGCGATGAGCTTTGTGCCCCCGGTACATTGGTTTTAGGCGATACTTTGCTGGTGATAGGATCAACCTATAATAAAGATTTTACCCTGTGGATGAGCACCGACCCTACCCACGATACATGGAAAGCCGCCAAAGACTATTTCCAGGTTGGTGCCTGGGACCCGGGCTTATTTGCCGATGATGACGGCCGGGTTTACATTTACCATGGCAGCAGCAATACCCTGCCTATGTACGGGCAGGAGATTGATCGCAAAACTTTCGAGCCCATCGGCCCAAAAAAAGAGATGATCAGCCTGAACTGGAAGGAACACGGTTGGGAACGGTTCGGCGAGAATAATGATAACGTTTTCCTGACCGGTTTTATGGAAGGCGGCTGGATGAACAAGCATAACGGCAAATATTACCTGCAATACGCGGCCCCCGGTACCGAAGGCCGCGGTTATGGCGATGGGGTTTACGTGGGCGATAAGCCGCTTGGCCCCTTCACTTACCAAAAACATAACCCATTTAGCTACAAACCCGGAGGCTTTGCCAAAGGGGCAGGGCATGGCGCTACCTGGGCCGATAAGTATGGCAACTACTGGCACATCAGCACCATGGTTATTAATGTAAAGAACAACTTTGAACGCCGGAATGGTTTTTGGCCCGCAGGTTTTGATAAAGATGGCGTGCTGTATACCAACACCGCTTATGGCGATTATCCGCACTATTTAGCCAATGGTAAGGAAGATCACCTGAAAAGCAATTTTACCGGCTGGATGCTGCTGAATTATAATAAACCTGTGCAGGTTTCATCAACCCTTGGCGCTTACGAACCCAACCTTGCAGTTGATGAGGATATTAAAACCTACTGGAGTGCCAAAACCGCCAATAAAGGCGAATGGCTGCAAACCGACCTGGGCGAGGTAAGCACCGTAAAAGCTATCCAAATCAACTATGCCGATCAGGATGCTACGTTTATGGGGAAATCGTTGGGTGTGTATCATCAGTATGTGATCACTTCATCCCTTGATGGTAAAACCTGGAAAACACTGGTTGATAAAAGCAAAAACAAAACCGATGTACCGCATGATTATGTGGAACTAAAAACGCCGGCTAAAGCCCGTTACCTCAAAATAACCAACCTGCATATGCCCACCGGTAAGTTTGCCTTATCGGGTTTCAGGGTGTTTGGCAAAGGGGCAGGCGCAGCGCCGGATACGGTTAGAAACCTGATTGTGCTGCGTGGTGATGCCGAGCGCCGTAACTCGTGGATCCGCTGGCGCCAAACCGATGGGGCAGTGGGCTATACCATTTATATGGGTACCGAGCCAGATAAGTTGTACAACAACATTATGGTATATAATGTAAACGAATACTATTTTAACGGGATGGAAAAAGGCCTGCCATACTACTTCCAGATAGAGGCTTTTAATGAGAACGGGATAAGTAAGCGGACTAAAGTGATAAAGGTGGAGTAGTGCCCCCGTTGTCATGCTGAACGCATGTGAAGCATCTATTCGCCGATATGCATAATCGATAAGCATAGTTCGCTAATAGATGCTTCACATGCGTTCAGGATGACAAGTGGGACATAATGTAGCCTTTGGCTAAAAACTTGGCCGTTGTTGGCGTTGTCACCAACAACTTTAAAACTGTAGCGAACTGTTGAATGCGTGGCCGTCTTGTTGGTGACAACACCAACAAGGGCGAGAAGTGATAAGGTGGAGTAGGGCTGTAATAAAGATTTTTTTATTTTAGGGTGATGAAAATAGTAAAGTGGGTGTTGGGTACCTTACTGTCATACACAATTGCTGTTGGCTTGCTCGTTTTGATTATAGATGTAGAGGATACCTTATCTAAAACAAAAAATCTGCAGTTGTTCAACTTTGTTCACGGGTTTGATATAATTCTTGTGTTTACTGCGGTTACCATATTAAATTGCTTATTTGTTCCCCGGCCTAAAAAGTATGCGGCGCTTTTATCTACAATAGTTATTTTAATAATCGCTTTTTTAGAAATGTACTCAAATATCGCCAAAAATGGTATATATAGCATTTCGTATAAATTTATTATCAGTTATATGTGTTTGTTTGCAGGGTTATGTATTGGCACATTTGTAAGTAGTTTAATATTTAAAAACAAAGGCTGGAACCAGCAAACCCCGAAAAGCGAAGTGGCAGACTCGTATTAGCAAGTTCTTTTGGCTCAAAAATTGCGCGTTTTAAACAAACACACCAATATGCTTAAACTATTATTTGCCGTTACTATCATAACATTTATCAGCTTTAACGCTAAAGCGCAAACGCCCGACAGCACCTTAAAGCCATCCCCGGTAAAAACGTTGAGCGATGTACAGTATAACGCCCTGATAAAAGGCGAAGATCTGTATAACATGAGTTTAGCAGCCGATGTAAATAAGTACCCATCGGCAGAGCAGGCCTTGAAATATAAGAAAGAACTTGATCTGAGCCCCTCGCAGGTAACGGCTTTAACCGGTATAACCACCGAATTAAAGCGCAAAAAAATAGAAATGGGCAACTTTGTGGTAACTAACGAAACCAAACTGGATGGCTTGTTCCGCAGTAAAAAGATAAGCGAAAGTGACCTGATCTATTACACAAACCGCTATGGTTTATACATGGGCGAACTGCGGAATGCTATTTTGAAAACGTATGTGGCAGCGTATAATTTGCTATCGCCGGGGCAGATCGCGAAGCTCAGCAAATTGAAAAAATCATAATTAAAACAATATGCCGATTGATTTATTTAATTTAGCGGCCAATAAAATTGTATGAAGATTACATTTGATTTTGAAAAACCACTGGCAGAATTGCAGGGGCAGATAGAAAAAGTAAAGCAGGTTGAAGAAAAAAACAAGCTTGACATGTCGGCCACCGTTGCAGAACTGGAAGCCAAGATGGAAACCACCAAAAAAGAGATTTATGCCAACCTAACCGGATGGCAAAAAGTGCAGATATCACGCCACCCCGAGCGCCCTTATACCTTACAATACCTTGAGCTGATGTGCGATGATTTCATCGAGTTGCATGGCGACCGTACTGTAGGCGATGATAAGGCGATTATAGGCGGTTTCGGGACGTTAAATGGTCAAACAGTGATGTTTATTGGTCACCAAAAAGGTCGTAATACCAAAGAGCGCCAGTATCGTAATTTCGGTATGGCCAACCCCGAGGGTTACCGCAAAGCTTTAAGGCTGATGAAAATGGCCGAGAAGTTTGGCAAGCCTGTTGTTACTTTAATAGACACCCCCGGAGCATTCCCCGGCCTTGAGGCTGAAGAACGCGGACAAGGTGAAGCCATTGCCCGTAATCTGCTGGAAATGTCTATACTAAAAGTGCCTGTTATTTGCGTAGTAATAGGCGAAGGTGCATCTGGTGGTGCATTAGGCATAGGTATTGGCGATAAGGTATTGATGCTGGATAACTCCTGGTACTCAGTTATTTCACCAGAGAATTGCTCTACCATCCTGTTTAAAACATGGGAGCAAAAAGAGCGTGCGGCCGAAATGCTGAAGCTAACCTCGACAGAAATGTTGAAGAACAAGCTGATTGACGGTGTGATAAAAGAACCGCTTGGCGGTGCCCATCAGGAC
Source organism: Bacteroidota bacterium (assembly GCA_040390445.1). Taxonomy (GTDB): domain Bacteria; phylum Bacteroidota; class Bacteroidia; order Sphingobacteriales; family Sphingobacteriaceae; genus Mucilaginibacter. The sequence continues at coordinate 89,282 of JAZJYI010000010.1, read as the reverse complement.
CCGGTTGCTATGGCGGCCATCCTTAAAAAACAACTGATCAAAGAACTTAAAACTTTAACCGAGCGTAACGTAGACGAACTGGTTGCCGAGCGTATCGAAAAATTCTGCAACATGGGTGTTGTAGAAGAAGATTAAGTAAGAAAAGATAAAGACAAAGGATATGAAAGCGGCTGAATGGCCGCTTTTTTTATGCCTTGTTACATTGCGTTAAAATTAAAGCACAGATTATTAATGAGTTATGAATGTTCACGGTGTTCACGGCAGTGAACGTGAACACTTCCCCGTGGTTAGCAAATAAAAAAAGCGGCTCATCGCCGCTTTTTTTATTTATGAATAGAGTGTTTTATTGCTGTGGCTGTTGTGTTGCTAAACCGCCAAACTTGGTGCTGTAATCTTTAAGTTGCGCACCTATTTTGCTGCTTAAAGCATCTTGCTTATAGGTTTTAGTAAGCCCTTCCATACCGTTTAGTAAGGATAGGAATAACTGTACATCGCGGGTATTAAGGCTTGCATCACCCTTTTGGTACACTATGTAGCTGTATTTTAACTGATCAATAATGTAATCATCTATCTGGTTGGCCAGTTTGTTAGCTAAAGTTGGGTCGCCCATACGGTAAAGGCTTTCCACCATATAATACTTGCGTACTGCCAGTTCTGATGATATGATCTGCGACGGCATTACATCATCATACTTTTTCAAAGCATTTTTAGCCAGGTCAATATGCCCTTCTTTTAAAAGGTTATCGGCAAGGGTGGCGTATAAACGGGTTATTAAAGGGTAAAATAAGGTTAACGATTCATGATCAAGATATTTGGCAGTTTTAAAGTTGCCGTATCTGTACTTGTTAACCATATTGTTATACATTAACAAGGTGTTGCTGTTTTCTTGCGGGGCAATGGTAGTATCCGGTTTAAACGGCATCAGGCGGTAAGTAAGGCCCTCGCTATAAAGGTACCTGTCTAACCCAAGCATATTGTCACTCGGTACTGTTGATGCAAAATAAACAGGGCGTTTCCAATTGTTATGCGCCAATATATCCATCATGGCCAGGTTATCCTTAGTTACATATTTACCAGGATATGTCCAGTCCAATTCAGGTACTATCAGGTCTTTTTTATCGGCTGTTACTGTGCCACCTTTAATAACATCATCGGCATTAACAGTCAGTTTAAAGTTTTTGGTAGGCAGGTAATTGGCGCTTTCGCCGTTTTGGTACTGCACCATGGTTTCTTTATTGTCTGATGTCAGGAAGTCAAACACCTCTTTCAACTCAACAGATCCGGCTATTTTAGCATCGTTATAATAAATAACATCACGTATGCCTGCTTTAAACTTATCGTTAGGCATGCTGATAGGCAGCGGTGCCGATTGGTTCATTTCAGCTTTCATCTGGCGGATATACCAATCTGTACCCAACAAGCTTAAATTCACAATGCGTACATCCGGGCGAACGCCTTCAACCTCTTGTATGTACCAAAGGGGGTAGGTATCGTTATCGGCATAGGTAAACAAGATAGCATTAGGGGCACACGAGTTCAGGTAATCATAGGCCAAATCATGCGGGGTAAGCTTGGTAGAACGGTCATGATCGTCCCACTCCTGGCTGGCCATTAATACCGGGGCTGCAAGTAAGCACGCTACCGTTGCAACAATTGCACTGGTTTTGGCATTAATTTTTTTGGTGAGCAGTTCGGCAATAAACAATACGCCCAGGCCTATCCATATAGCAAAAGCGTAGAAGGACCCTGCATAAGCGTAATCACGTTCACGGGGCTGTAATGGGTCCTGGTTAAGGTAAAGCACAATAGCCAAACCAGTAAAAAAGAATAGTACCACTACCACACCTGCATCGCGCTGGTTGCGCATAAAATGGTAAACCATACCCAGCAACCCAATGATCAACGGCAGGAAATAAAGCCTGTTGTATGATTTACTCAGTGTGACGGTGCTTGGCAAATCTTTACCAAAATTAAAGCCGCTAAGCCAGCTGCCATCTGCACCCTGGTTGGTTTGCCCGTCCATTTCATTGGCACGGCCTACAAAATTCCAAAGGAAATAGCGGGTGTACATTTGTGTAACCTGCCAGCTGCTAAAAAAGGCAATATTGGTAGCCATGGTAGGCTGTTCTTGTGGCCCTAGCTGCGACCACATCCTGTAAAACTCAGGATGGCCAGCTTTTTGGCTAAACATACGCGGGAACAAGGTGTTGCGGTCATATATAGTATTCAGTTTTTTACCTGCAACTTCATATTTATGTTCGCCACGGCGATATATCTTGGCACCCTCGGTTTGATCGGTAACCTGCGAATCGAAATAATTGCCGTATATTAAAGGGGTATCGCCGTATTGGTCGCGGTTTAAGTAACTGTTCAATGCGAAGGCATCCTGCGGGTCGCTGTTGTTTAGGTTTGTGCCCGCTTTAGCACGGATAACAATCATCACAAAAGAGCTGTAGCCGAATAGAATAAATGCCGCACAAATTAAAACGCGGTTAAGCGCTACACGTTTTTCGCGAACTTTTAAAACATACTCTAACAAAGCCAATATAGCTAAAGCTGCTATAAAACCAACAATGCTTGCGCTGATGGTTAACACTAATATAAAGCATACCACAGCAATGCCTAAAAACAGGTTAGATGGTTTTACGGTATAATAAATACCCGATGCCAGGGCGCCGATAACCAGTAAAAAGAAAACTATAGCACCGCTGCCAAAGCCCATCCCCAGGGTGTTTACAAATAACAGATCGGAGAAGGCAGCGCCTTTAACTGTAAATTGTATTACGCCCCAAAGTATTAAAGCAACGGTAATTACCCCTAATATAAATGACCATATAGTGCCGCCTGTAGTAACCTGTTTTGCCCTGCGGAAATAAATAATCAGCGCAATTGCCGGTATAACCAATAAGTTAAGCAAGTGTATACCGATGGATAAACCCATTACATAGGCAATAAATATGATCCATTTATCGGCACTGGGTTCATCTGCGTGGGCTTCCCATTTAAGGATGGCCCAAAATACAATGGCTGTACAAAGTGATGATTGTGCGTAAACTTCGCTTTCAACAGCCGAGAACCAGAAGGTATCAGAAAAAGTATAAGCCAATGCACCTACCAGGCCCGACCCCATAATGAGGATCAGGTTTGTTTGGGTCAATTCTTCGCCGGCCTTAACCAAAAGCTTTTTAGCAAGCGCGGTGATGGTCCAAAACAGGAACAGGATAGTTGCACCACTGGCCAGGGCCGATGCCATGTTGGTAAAATAAGCCACCTTAAAATTATTACCGAATGATAGCAGGGAAAACACCTTGCCTATCATGGTAAATAGTGGGGCGCCCGGTTGGTGGGCCACCTGCAGGCGGTAAATACAAGCTATAAACTCGCCGCAATCCCAAAAACTGGTTGAGGGTTCGAGCGTTAAAATGTACGTGATGGATGCAATAATACCGGCTGCCCAGCCAAAAATATTGTTTATCTTATTGTAGTTCATGCTGTTGTTACAAGCTATAGTAGGTTTAAGCAGCCGAAAATAAGAAAAACATTACGATGTTTTGGTTAAAACCGTAAACCTTAACACTTTTTAACGCATGTTTTAGCTGTAAAATTTATTTAAAATTCTTTTTTAAATTTTGCTTTTGAGTTCTGAAAAATCGTCTTATATTTGCATTCCTTTTTGGGATGGCTTACAAACCAAAGGAGATTGCCTGATAGTATAATGGTAGTACGACGGTTTTTGGTACCGTTTGTCTAGGTTCGAATCCTGGTCGGGCAACAAAAATTTCGGATTTCGAATTTTCAGTTTCGGATTTAGGTCTGATAGAAAAATTGAAATCCGATTGTTTTTTACGGGGTTTGATATTATCGAAATCACATAAAAATGCCTTTACAGTTCAATACGGTTAAGCTATTTGCAGGTTCAGGTTCGCAAGAGCTGTCTAAACACATTGCTGCATCATACGGCCAGGAGCTTGGCGATGTAGTTTTATCGCGTTTCAGCGATGGCGAATTTCAGCCACATTTTAACGAGTCTATCCGCGGTTGTGATGTGTTTTTAATACAAAGCACGCACCAGCCAACAGATAACCTGATGGAGCTGCTAATGATGATAGATGCCGCCCGCCGTGCATCTGCCCATTATATTATAGCGGTTATACCATACTTTGGGTTGGCCCGCCAGGATAGGAAAGACAAGCCCCGTGTTGCAATAGGTTCAAAACTGGTAGCAAATTTACTGGTAGCCGCAGGTATTAACCGTATCATGACGATGGACCTGCACGCTGCACAGATACAGGCGTTTTTTGATGTACCGGTAGATCACCTTGATGCATCAATTATATTTGTACCGTATATAAAAAGCCTTGGTTTGGGTAATATAACCATTGCATCGCCGGATATGGGCGGTTCATACAGGGCGCGCAGTTTTGCGAAGTTCTTTAATGCCGAAGTGGTAATTTGCGATAAACGCCGCAAGCGCGCAAACGAGATTGAAAGCATGACCATTATCGGTGATGTTACCGATCAGGACATTGTACTGATTGATGATATTTGCGATACCGCCGGTACACTTGCAAAAGCTGCCGGTTTAATTATGGAGCGTGGTGCACGCAGCGTTCGCGCGGTTTGTACACATCCGGTATTATCAGGTAAGGCTTACGAAACTATCGAGAACTCGGCTTTAACCGAACTGATAGTAACCGATACCATACCACTAAAACACTCGAGCCCTAAAATAAGGGTGCTTACCACTGCCGATCTGTTTGCAAAAGCGATCAGCAATGTTAACGAGCATGGCTCAATAAGCCAGCTGTTCAGGGTAGATTAAGTTGAATAAAAATATCCATACCATGTTGGTGTGGCTTTGAATAATAAATAAATAATGAAATCAATTGCTATTAGCGGTTCTCCAAGAGAGAACGTAGGGAAAAGAGACGCTAAAGAACTGCGTTACCAGGGCCTAGTGCCAGCAGTACTTTACGGTGGTGCAACCCAAACCCACTTTGCAGTGTCCGCAGCTGATTTGAGAGCCGTAGTTTACACTCCGGTTGTTCATTTCATCGACATTGAAGTAGCTGGTGTTAAATCACAGGCTATTATTAAAGATATGCAGTTCCACCCGTTAACGGAACAACTTATCCACATCGACTTTTTATTGTTAGATGAAAAGAAACCGGTAACAATCGAGATCCCTGTAAAATTAACAGGTACTTCTCCGGGTGTTAAAGTGGGTGGTAAATTAGTTCAAAAACTAAGGAAACTGCGTGTTAAGGCATTGCCTAAAGATCATTTGGATAACATCGAAGTAAGCATCGAAGCGCTTGAGGTTGGTAAATCAGTAAAAGTTAGCGAAATCAGTTTGCCTAACCTTACTATTACCAATGCAGCAGAAGATACTATTGTATCTGTAACTACTTCACGTGCATTACGCCAGGCTGAACAAGAAGCAGGTAAGAAGTAATTTTTAAAAAGGTGGTTTCACCGATTTAAAGTGATTAAAAAGCGACGGTTTATACCGTCGCTTTTTTTATGCCTATTGTTTTCTTATACAGGGTATTAACCTATAAAAAATTTTTAACTAAAATTTGCTAAAACGATTTATATTTCTAATGTTTGTGCTAAACCAATTTAGCATAAACCTTTATTATGAGAAAACCATTACTACTACTGCTTTCGGCAATTGTACTTGTTATGTCCTGTTCTAAGGATTACAAACGATTGCCAAGTCCGGGAAGAATGATCAAACAATTTGCACTTGCCGAAGGGCAGATAGGCCCTGCGGTGTTTGATAACACCACACACACCATAACCGTTACCGTACAAAAAGGGGTTAACATGGCCGCATTAACCGCCAATATGGTGGTATCCGATGGTTCAAAAGTATCACCTGCATCGGGTGCAACCTTTAATGCTACTTCGTTAAACCAGTTATTTGTAGTCACCGCCGAATCGGGCGATAAAAATGATTGGAACGTTGTATTTAAAGTGTACGATTTCTATAGTTCAGACTATGGCGTATTTGCTATTACCAATACCAGCGGCAAAATGCTGCAGGTAGCAGGCGATTATACCTTTAATGAAAAATATAAGGATAACCAAAAAATAGAAGCTGGAACAAGCGTAGCCGCAATGCCCGTTTGGCAAAAATGGCACCTGATATACAACAGCGCAGACGGAGATGTAAGATATTACCAGATAAGAAATCTGTACACCGGTAAATTTTTAAATGCTGGAACCGGCGCGCAGGCGGGGGCGCAGCCCGAGCAGTATCGCGAATCAGCTACTGCCGGTGAGCTGTGGATAGTTAAGCAATCATCAACCCTGGGCATATTTAGCATCGTTAATAAGAATACAGGACTGGCAGTGAGCGTATCGGCGGAAGATGGCAAAGTAACGCTGGAAAACGTGGATGATAAAAGCAGCAACCAACGCTTTACTTTTAAGCCACTGCCCGAGCAAGCTTATAGGGATGATTCCGCAATAGGATTTTTTGAAAGAAATAACTCCAGCCAAGGATCAGTAGCGTTTGACCAGGGTACCAGCGTGCCATTGAGTGATGGCCGCGTGCTGTGGATAACACAGGACGCCTGGGATGGTTCGAGGTTACGCGATAACCATAAATTTTCGTGTTCGGACTATTTTAACTACAACAACTCGGTAATGATCCAGCCAAAGGCAACCGACTGGAACCCCGAGCATACCACCAACATGACGATACCAAACAGCGCGCATGGCAGACCAAGACAGATTTTTAATAACCAACCGGGAACGGATTGGTCATGGCCGGGATTAGGTGTGCAGATAGGAAACAACGTTTGGGTACAGTGTGGCGAGGGCAAGGGCCTGGGCGGCACCAACCAGTCGTTGTACAAGCTTACCCCTAATGCAGGTGATGAATGGACGGCTGTACGTTATACCCCTGCCGGTATGTCGGGCCAGGTAAATATAAGTTATTCTGTAGGTATGGTAAAAGGTAACGATGGTTATGTGTACTCTTTTGGTTCGCAGGGTTTTAACTTCGGGTACGGCAATAATATTTTTGTGGCCAGGTTCGCAGAAAGTGATCCCCTGACGTGGACGTTTTGGGACGGTGCTTCATGGGTAAACACGCCTACTACCAACGATGCGGCAAAAGTTGCCGTTGGGCCGGGTAATAACAGCATCTCATATCTCAATGGTAAATACATCATGATGTCGATGGATCAGGGCTTTAACTGTGAGGATAAACGCGATATTTATATCTCCACATCAAGCAGTCCAACAGGGCCGTTTACTGCGCAAAAATATATTTATACTGTTAGCGAATATTTTGGCGGTAAGTATGCGCGTTACTATACCCCGTCCATTCACCCCGAATCGGTTAACGGCCGTAACGAGCTGTTACTAACCTTTTGCCTTAATTTTTCGGGCTGTGGCGTTTCAGACTGCCAGGACGGTTATCTCGATCCTTATTACTATCGTGTAAAAAACATCCGCGTACCGTATTCGGTAGTGGGTTTATAAAACAAAGCAATCTTTTTATAGCAAAGCCTCCGGGATTTCCGGGGGCTTTGTTTTTAACTATTTATTTCATTTGTTTGAAATCACCTCTCACTATCGCCCCAACCCCTTCACCCCAAAAATATCCCTCGAATAATTGTTACGATCCTATTTCGGGCATATTAGCTTAAGCATTATCTTTGCAGCGGCGATCGAATGTTAGATCTTTAAAATCGCTGTAAAGTTTCATCATTTAAACCGTCTCTTCTCTCTAATGAAATATCTTATAGTTGGGTTAGGCAACATTGGCCCCGAATATGCTGATACAAGGCATAATATAGGTTTTATGGTGCTTGATGAGTTGGCAAAGCAGGAGGGGGCAAAGTTTTACACTATGCGCCTTGCGGCTTATACTGAAGTAAACCATAAAGGCCGTACACTGCACCTGATAAAGCCAACTACCTACATGAACCTTAGCGGTAAAGCGCTAAACCACTGGATGAAGGAATTGAAGATACCCGTGCAAAATGTGCTGGTTATTGTAGATGATATTGCCCTGCCATTAGGCACTCTCCGCTTAAAGCCAAAAGGCAGTGCTGCCGGGCATAACGGTTTAAAGCACATAGAAGCAATTTTGGGTAATAACGAATATGCGCGCCTACGTTTTGGCGTGAGCGATAATTACCCAAAAGGCCACCAGGTTGATTACGTGCTGAGCGGTTTTGACGATGATGAAAAACCAGAGCTGCCTGCATTGATAGACCGCTCTATTGAAATGATAAAAAGCTTTGCCACCATTGGTACTGAGCTTACCATGACAAAATATAACAAGTAATCAGCTTGTTACCTGAAAAAGCAGTTTAAAATTTGTTTTTATGCAACGCCGGTAGCGTTTAGGGTGTCTTTTAACCCTAAATAACACCAATGAAAAAACTTTTACTAGCAGCGTTTGGCTGTTTTATATTTGTTGCATCCTTCGCACAAACAACACAGCAAAACCTAACTATTAAAGGTATCGTGATAGACTCTGCTGCAAATAAGCCGCTTGGTTTTGTAACCATTGCTTTAACAGATGCCGCAACAAACCTGCCTGTAAAAAGTACCCTTACAAAAGATGACGGAACCTTTGACCTGGCCAACATCCCTGCAAAGCCCTATAAACTTTCGTTGGTGTTTATGGGATACAAGACAAAAACTATTGATATTAAAGGAGCAACAACGCTTGTTGAGCTTGGCCGGATGCTGTTATCGCTTGCAAGCAATCAGCTTAAAGAGGTGTCAATTGTGGCTGCAAAGCCTTTGATGAAGCAGGAGGTTGACCGAATAAGCTACGATGTACAGGCCGACCCGGAAAGCAAAGCGCTAACCGCCCTTGATATGTTGCGTAAGGTGCCAATGCTGTCGGTTGATGGATCAGATAATATAAAATTGAAGGGTAGCGGTAATTATAAGATATTGCTTAACGGTAAGGAGTCGGCGTTAATGGCGCAAAACCCCTCAGATATATTAAAGGCAATGCCGGGTACCAATATTGTAAAGATAGAAGTGATCACAACACCACCTGCCAAGTATGATGCCGAAGGGCTTGCCGGGATCATTAACATCATCACCCAAAAAAAAGGCGACCAGGGGTACAACGGGTCAATAAACAGCAGGTACAATACTGTTTGGGGCTACAACTTTAATTTAAATGCTACCGTAAAGCAAGGGAAGTTAGGTTATAGCGGTTATGTAGGTACAGGTGCACGCCCCAAAAGGGAAACAGCTTTTGGTAACGAAAGCGTTTTTTCAAACCCGGCATCTTCATTAAGGCAGGACGGTACACGTTTTAATGGCGGTAGTAATACCTACAACAGTAATGAACTAAGTTACGAGGCCGATAGCCTAAACCTGATTACCGGCACCTTCAATTTTTATAGCAACAGAAATAATAATGGTAACAACCAGTATACTGTACAGCGTGATAACTTAGATGATATTACCCAGGCCTATAATATTATGGGGAATGGGAACGGCAAATATCGCGGTGCCGACGTTGGGCTTAACTACCAGCTTGGGTTTAAAAACAACAAAGAGCAGCTATTAACCGCCTCATTCAAATATAGCAATAACCGTAACCAGCAGTTTAATGATGTACAGGCCGACCAAACTATTAACTACGATAACCCGAATTATCGGCAGTATAACAAGGCGGGATCAAAAGAGTACACCGCACAGTTAGATTATATACATCCCTTAAAGGCTATCACTATTGAAGCCGGCGGTAAAATAATATCGAGAAATAGTTTTAGTAATTTCCATACCGATACGGTTGATGCAAACAACCAATACATAACCGATAGCAGGCAGGGAAACGATTTTAGCTACCATCAGGATGTGTACAGTTTATATAATTCGTACCAGTTAAAATTCACCAAATGGACATTTAAGGGCGGCTCGCGTATTGAACATACTGGTATAGATGCCAATTTTGCATCAACAGGTAATGTGCTAAATCAAAGTTTTACTAATGTGGTGCCATCTATATCTGTACAGCGCAGCCTTAAAAGCAGCAGTATTACCTTTGGCTTTACACAACGCATACAAAGGCCGGTTATATACCAGTTGAATCCTTTTGTTAACCAATCCAACCCTAAGTTTATAACCATGGGTAACCCGGAGCTTAAACCCGCTATAAATAATAATTTTGAACTGGGTTACAGTAATTTTGCTAAAGGCTCAATCAACATCAGCACAAGCTATTCTTTTGCCAATAACACCATTCAAAACCTGGTAAAGGTTGACGAAAATGCCGTAACCACTACAACTTTTGGCAATGTGGGCAAAAATAAAAACCTGGGGGTTAATGTAAGTATCAATTACCCCATTACTACCAAACTGAACTTTAATTTCAATTCGCAAATAACACGGGTATGGCTAAACGGTACTTTTAATGGAGATTTTTATACCAACAGCGGGCAGCAGGGTTACGTATTTACCAATGCCAGTTATAAGTTTGATAACGGTTACCGCATAGGCATAAGCGGTGGCTTTAGCAGCCGCGATGTACTGTTGCAGGGTAAAGATAATTATTGGATAAATAGCGGGTTTAACGTATCTAAAGAACTGTTTAGTAAAAAAGCTACCCTATCGCTTTATGCTAATAATCCATTCAGAAAGTTTATCAGACTTGATTTTCCTACCCGTACGCCCGATTTCCAGACCACCGCATATAGTTTTAACTATTATCGTAATGTTAATATCAGTTTCAATTACAAATTTGGGAAACTGAATAGCAGCATTAAGAAAAATCAGCGAGGAATTAATAATGACGATTCCAGCAGTGGCAGTTCTAAAAATTAATAAATTAGCAGGCTAAATATATAGCCCCCATGAAAGTTTACGGCATCACTAATTGCAATACGGTAAAAAAGGCGCTCGACTGGCTAAAAGCCAATAACGTAGCTTATGAGTTTCATGATTTTAAAAAACTTGGTGTAAGCACCGAAAAGTTAAATGAATGGGACAAAAAGGCAGGATATGAGAAGTTCCTGAACAAACAGGGCCTTACCTGGAAACAGCTCGACCCGGCTGTAAAAGAATCTATCAAAACTAAAGACGATGCCCTGCAATTATTACAGCAAAAAACCAGCATGATCAAGCGCCCTGTTATTGAAAAAGACGATTTCCTGTTTTTGGGGTTTGATGAAGCGGTGTATAACAAGGAGTTGCTGTAGCTCAGCCCGTTGCTTTTTAAGGGTTAAATTTAGTTAACAATTACTGTAGCATTTTTGTGGTAAGCGGCGTAATTAGTTAAAACCACGTTATGAAAAAAATATACGTTTTTTTGTTAGCTATAGGGCTGTTTACTGCCTGTAAGAAAGCAGAACTTGACAACCGGATAATAGTTGAACCACCGTATCAAAAACAAATATCGAGCGATACGCTTACCAGCGGGCAACTATTTGGGCTAACTATTGGGCAAACAGCTGTTGAGTTGTACGCTAAACTTCAGCAAATACAGGTTACAGAAAAAATAGGCGGCTTAAGCATTGTAAACAATGGATATACCAGTATTGACAGCCTTAAAATCAGGCTGCCTTTATACACCAGCCTTTTTATGGATGAGGAGCAGGGTACATCAACCGGTGTGCAGCTAAGTTTCGAAAATAATAAGGTGAAAGCCATCTTTTTGAACAATGGTGTAATGCTTAAGCGCTGGCCGTTGGGGTTTACCCAGAGTGCTTCCATTAGCGTAGGCGACGCTGTTGATGATATTTATCAAAAGCTGGTAAATATTAAGAAGATCCCGATACCGGCAAAAAAACTCGAGCGCCTTTCTGTATTTTTTAAGGACAGCAATAAACCGTTTGACCCGCAAATGAGCGCTTCGCGACAATGGTACTTTGTTTCAACCATATCTGCCAAAAGGTATAACCATGTTTCGCTAAACTTTGAGGCCGGTAAACTGGTATCTATTTATACAACCGTGTTTGAGAGCCAGTAGGGTGCTATTAGAGGTTTATTAACAAAAAGGTAACTTCCTCATTACAACTTGGCAATTCTGTAAATGGGTTATTCAATAATTTGTATTATTGCGGTAAATAATTCAATTATAAATGATGAAGATGAAACTAATTGCCGGGTTTACGCTGGCTTTTATGTCTGTTGCCGGTATTAGCCAGGCGCAGCAGCAACAGGGCGCACCTGTTGGCAACTATAATTATCACGATGCTTTCGCGCCGTTCTTTTATACCAAAAATGGTTCAGAGTTCCGTGCCGCAGATGGGCAACCCGGCCCAAAATACTGGCAAAACCGTGCCGACTACCAATTATCGGCAACGCTAAACGACCAAACCAACGAGATAGTAGGGTCGGAAATATTAAACTACACCAACAACAGCCCGCAACAACTTGATTTTTTGTGGATGCAGTTAGACCAGAACCTGTTTAAGTCAGATTCGCGCGGTTCGGCTATTATCCCGCCAAGCGGTAGCCGTAATGGTGGTAAAGGCGACCTGTCAAAAGGTGGTTATAATATTAAATCGGTTAAAATTATCGGTGCAAAAGGTACTGCGCCCGTTGCCGTTAAATATTTAATTGACGATACCCGTATGCAGATATTTTTGCCAACGGGGGTTACCGCAAATGGCGGCCAGGTAAAACTGGCTATTGAGTATTCATTCATCGTGCCCGATTACGGATCTGACCGTACCGGCATCCAGGATACCAAGAACGGTAAAATATATACGGTTGCGCAATGGTACCCGCGCATGTATGTGTATGATGATATTATGGGTTGGAATGCTGTGCCTTACACAGGCCCGGGCGAGTTTTACTTGGAGTATGGCGATTTTGACCTGAGCATCACTGCACCGGCAAACCACATTGTTGTGGCATCTGGCGAGTTGCAAAACCCGCAGGAGGTTTACACGGCTGAGCAATTAAAACGCTGGGCGCTTGCTGAAAAAAGCGAGCAAACGGTAGTTATCCGTTCTGCAAGTGAAGTTACCGATGCGGCATCGCGCCCGGCGGGTAAAAAAGAACTAACCTGGCGCTTTAAAATAAAGAATGCCCGCGACGCTTCATGGGGCTCATCAGCAGCATTTATTGTTGATGCAGCTAAAATGGACCTGCCAAGCGGTAAAAAATCAACCGCGATATCTGCTTATCCGGTAGAGAGTGATGGCAACAGCGCCTGGGGCCGTTCTACCGAGTACGTGAAAAAATCTATTGAGTACAACTCGCAAAAATGGTTCGAGTACCCTTATCCTGCTGCTACCGCTGTTGCTGGCCGTGTAGGGGGGATGGAATACCCGGGTATTGTTTTCTGCGGATACAAGGCTAAAAAAGGCGACCTGTGGAATGTGAACGATCACGAATTTGGGCACACCTGGTTCCCGATGATCGTAGGCTCTAACGAGCGCTTATACGGCTGGATGGACGAAGGTTTTAATACTTTTATCAATACCTTAAGTACTGCTGATTTTAACAAGGGCGAGTATGCAGGTAAAAAGCAAAACATACAGGAAGCCGGTGCATTTGTAACCCAGCCAACATTTGAACCTGTACTAAGTACCCCCGAAAATTTAAAAGAACCCAATACCGGTATACTTTTATATTTTAAACCTGCCATGGGTTTAACCCTGTTGCGTGAGCAGATATTAGGCCCAGAGCGTTTTGATTTTGCTTTCCGCACGTATATTGCGCGCTGGGCATATAAACACCCAACACCTGACGATTTTTTCCGCACCATAGAGAATGCAAGCGGCGAAAACCTGAACTGGTTTTGGAGGGGCTGGTTTGTAAACAACTGGCGCCTGGATGTTGCCGTGCGTGATGTTAAATACGTTGGTGGTGATGCAAGCAAAGGCGCGCTAATTACCATTGATAACCTGGACAAACTGGTGATGCCAACCATCCTTGAAATTAAAACCGTTAGCGGTAAAACCGATAGGATAAAACTACCGGTTGAAATATGGGAACGTAACAACACGTTTGTTGTAAAATACCCATCAACAGAAGAGATACAGTCTGTTACTTATGACCCTGACAAAGTATTGCCGGATTACAACCCGGATAATAATGTTTGGAAAAAGTAATAATTATAAAAGCCCGGCATAAGCCGGGCTTTTTGTTGTTTTAAATTGTTAAATATGCAAACCTTTGCCAGCATTGGCGGGTTATCCGTATAGCTAATACATCAGCCATGAAAAAACTATTTACTGTTGCCGCAATTTTATTATTTATAGCATCATTTGCGCAGGCGCAAAACACATTTAAAGGTACTGTTTACGAGAACGGTACAAATACCCGCTTGCCAGATGTTTTTATCCGCGATATGAACAGCAGGCAGGTAAGTATTACAGATAAGAACGGAAGCTTCACCATAAGCACAGCCGCAGGGCACACGCTAATACTCAATTCGCCGGGATATAACTCAGATACTTTATACCTGGTTGACCTTACCCCCAAAAAGATAAACCTTACCACACAAAGGATATCACTGAGCCAGGTTAATATTACTGCTAAGCGTACCGATTTTAACCCAAGAGAAGAATATCCGGAAGTTTATGAGAAAAGTAAGGTGTATGTTTTTTCACCGTCTACCTGGTTTAGCGGCGAGGGCAAAAAAGCACGCCGTTTAAAACGCTACTTTCAGCGCGAGGCGGAGCAGCGTAACATTGATGCCGCGTTTAGCCCCGGTTATGTAAGCAGTATTATACCGTTAAAAGGGAACGATCTGGAAAACTTTATGACCATGTTCAGACCGAGCTACGCGTTTCTGCGTAGCAATGACCGCGAATCTATGGCCGTATATATCAACGATAGCTACAAGAAATTTATGGCCCTGCCACTTGATAAGCGCGCGCCGCAGGCCTTGAAACAGTAGTTAGCACCATGAATTAAACGGGTATAAAAAATTATAAAATATTGTATTTCAGATTTAAAAGTATTTTCCTACCTTTGACGTCCCTGAAAGGAGGTATATAGGAATTATGATCATCATTAACGTAAAAGACGGCGAATCATTAGATAAAGCATTAAAACGCTTTAAAAAGAAGTTTGAAAAAACAGGTGTTTTAAGAGAACTGCGCAGTCGCCAGGCTTTTGAAAAGAAATCAATTACCCGTAGGCATGAAATTAAACATGCTATCTACAAGCAAAATATGAACCTTGAAACTACTGTTTAATTTCTTTTAAAAGAATTTTACAGATTTTCTTGTCACTATAAAAAAACTATTTGTACATTCAATTTATTGGGTGTTCAAATAGTTTTTATGTTTTTAGATAGGTTTATACAGTACATCAGGTTCGAGAAAAGATACTCACCCCACACGGTATCGGCCTACCAAAGCGATCTGGAGCAATTTATGCTCTATTTAAACCCGCCCAACCAACCCGTACAGGTTACATCCCCATCAGACATCAGCCATCATGACATCCGCAACTGGATGGTTCAGTTGATGGATAACAAGCTACTTGCGCGTTCTGTTAACCGTAAAATAGCTACGCTACGCAAATACTTTAAATTTTTGCTGCAGGAGGGGGTAATAACAGCCAACCCAACATCGCGTATCAGCGCACCTAAGGTGCCCAAGAACCTGCCAACAGTAGTTGATAGTGACAGATTAATTGGCATGCTGGAGGGCAAAATGGATGCTGAAGACGAAAAAATATTTGAAGATAATTTTGCAGGCCTGCGTGATAAACTAACTATTGAGATGCTTTTTGGTACTGGCATGCGCCTGGCAGAAATTACCGGCATAAAAGAAACAGATATTAATTTATACGAAGGTACCATTAAAGTTTTAGGTAAACGCAACAAGCAGAGGATAATACCCCTTAATCATGAGCTTATACTACTGTTAAAGCGCTATACCGAGGCAAAGAAATGTGAAAATTTTAATAACAATTCCTTAACCTTTATCGTTACAAATAAAGGAGCGGATGCATATCCCAAGCTTATATATCTAATAGTGCAAAAATATCTTTCACACATATCAACCCAGGATAAAAAAAGCCCTCATGTGTTAAGGCATACGTTTGCAACGAGCTTGCTAAACAAGGGTGCCGATTTAAACGCTATAAAAGAATTGCTTGGGCATGCTAACCTAAGCGCTACACAAATTTATACGCACAATTCAGTTGAACGACTTAAATCTATTTATAAACAAGCCCATCCAAAGGCATAAAAAGGAGGAAAAATGAAAATTACAGTGCAATCTATTCACTTCACTGCAGACAAGAGATTACTTGATTTTATCCAAAAGAAAGTAGACAAGCTGGAGACGTTTTATGATCATATAATAAGCGGTGAAGTTTATTTAAAGCTGGAGAACGTAGAGGATGAGGCTAACAAGATATCAGAGATAAAACTGATGCTGCCGGGCAACCAAATATTTGCAAAAGAGAAGTGCAAAACGTTTGAAGAGGCTACCGATTTAGTGGTTGAGAGCCTTCGCAAGCAAATTGAGAAACATAAAACAAAAAAATCTATCGCTGCCGAAGCTGCTAAAAAAGCGGCCCTTGTAACGGAAGAAGATGATTTTTAGGCATATAGCAGGGCAAAATTGAAGCCCGGATCGGCAGGTTTAAAGCCTGCCGATTTTTTTTGCAAAAATATTTTGTACAGCTTTAAATTTTTGTAGATTTGCAATCCCTTTCAGAGAGGCTTTAATTAGTCTCTTGATTATTGAAAGGGTGGTTCTTTAAAAAGAAAAAATAAGCGCAATATTATTTTGCAGTCAAAACCAAAATTACCGAACGGTAAAAAGGTAATGGCGACAATTTAAGCCTCCTTAGCTCAGCTGGTAGAGCGACTGACTTGTAATCAGTAGGTCATTGGTTCGATCCCGATAGGAGGCTCTGTTTATTTCGGAAATGTGATACTTAGCTTCCAATTAGGTATTGCGGATCCGAAATCAACAATGGGGGGATACCAGAGCGGTCAAATGGGGCGGACTGTAAATCCGCTGCTTCGGCTACGAAGGTTCGAATCCTTCTCCCCCCACTATAAGTTCTAATTGCTAAATTCTAAATTCTAAAAATTATTTTGGGGTTTAGAGTTTAGTGTTTTAGGTTTTGAAATTGCGGAAGTAGCTCAGTTGGTAGAGCGATAGCCTTCCAAGCTATAGGTCGAGAGTTCGAACCTCTTCTTCCGCTCTTAAAAAAAGTGAGCAGCACGCGGTTCGCAGTAAGCAGGTAACTGCAAGCTGGTAACTAACAACTGCAAACTAATATTAGCCGACGTAGCTCAGGGGTAGAGCACTTCCTTGGTAAGGAAGAGGTCATGGGTTCAAATCCCATTGTTGGCTCAGATACTTTAAATAATATAAAGTACATTACGTTTTAAATAAATTAACCTACAAATAATAAAATAAATCATGGCAAAAGAAAAGTTTGACCGCAGCAAGCCGCACTTAAACATCGGCACTATCGGTCACGTTGACCACGGCAAAACAACCCTTACTGCAGCTATCACTAAAGTATTAGCTGATGCAGGTTTATCAGAAGCACGTTCATTTGAATCAATTGACTCGGCTCCTGAAGAGAAAGAGCGTGGTATTACTATCAACACTGCGCACGTTGAGTATTCAACTGCTAACCGTCACTATGCACACGTTGACTGTCCAGGTCACGCGGATTATGTGAAAAACATGGTTACCGGTGCTGCTCAGATGGACGGTGCTATCATTGTAGTTGCTGCAACTGACGGTCCGATGCCACAAACCCGCGAGCACATCTTGCTTGCCCGTCAGGTAGGTGTACCTTCATTGGTTGTATTCATGAACAAAGTGGATATGGTTGATGATCCTGAACTATTAGAATTAGTTGAAATGGAGATTCGTGAATTATTGTCATTCTACGATTTCCCTGGTGATGATATTCCGGTTATCCAAGGTTCTGCTTTGGGTGGCTTAAATGCTGATCCGAAATGGGTTGCAAAAATTATGGAATTGATGGATGCTGTTGATAACTACATTCCAATTCCTCCACGTTTAACTGAGCTTCCTTTCTTGATGCCTGTTGAGGACGTATTCTCGATCACTGGTCGTGGTACTGTTGCAACTGGTCGTATCGAGCGTGGTGTTATCAACTCTGGTGAGCAGGTAGACATCTTAGGTATGGGTGCTGAGAACTTAAAATCAACCGTAACAGGTGTTGAGATGTTCCGCAAGATCCTTGATCGTGGCGAAGCTGGTGACAACGTAGGTTTATTACTACGTGGTATTGAAAAAACTGATATCCGCAGGGGTATGGTTATTTGTAAACCAGGTTCAGTAAACCCACACACTGATTTCAAAGCAGAGGTTTACGTATTATCAAAAGCAGAAGGTGGCCGTCACACTCCATTCTTCAACAAATACCGTCCACAATTCTATTTCCGTACAACTGACGTAACAGGTGAGATCACCTTAGCTGAAGGTGTAGAAATGGTTATGCCGGGTGATAACGTTACAATCACTGTAAAGTTGATCAACGCTATCGCTATGGAAAAAGGCTTACGTTTCGCTATCCGTGAAGGTGGTAGAACAGTAGGTGCTGGTCAGGTAACTGAAATATTAGCATAATTACAAGTACCCTTAACTGGGTAGCAAACGGTTAATTTTGTATAAAGTACCGGGGCTTTTGTCTCGGTACTTTATTCACAATAAGCAAATACAATACAATTCTTCAATATTTATTGGAGATAGTATACACGGGAATAGTTCAACGGTAGAATAGAGGTCTCCAAAACCTTTGATCAGGGTTCGAATCCTTGTTCCCGTGCATAAGCAATTAATAAAATGGCAGGCGTAGCTGAATATATTAAAGAATCATACATCGAGTTGACCGAGAAAGTAACCTGGCCAACCTGGAGAGAGTTGCAAAACAGTGCCGTATTGGTGCTGATAGCCGCAATTATTATTGCTATGGTTATTTTTGGTATGGACCAGATAATCGGCTATTTGCTTAACCAGTTTTATACATCACTAACCTAATTATATATAATAGATGAGTGAGCAATTAAAATGGTACGTAGTTAGGGCCATCAGTGGTAAAGAAAAAAAGGTAAAGCAATATATAGATGCGGAAGTAAACAGGTTAGGTATAACACACCTTATCCCGCAGGTATTGATCCCTACCGAAAAATACTACCAGATGCGCGATGGGAAAAAGATAGCTAAAGAGCGTAACTATTTCCCGGGCTATGTATTAATGGAAGCCGCACTTGACGGTGAGTTGGAGCACGTTATTAAGAATATTAATAGCGTTATTGGCTTTTTAGGTGATAAGCAAGGTAATGCCATCCCTTTACGCCAGGCCGAAGTTAACCGTATTTTAGGTAAGGTTGATGAGATGAGCGCACAAGGCGAAACCATGAATGTACCATATTACGTTGGCGAGAATGTTAAAGTAATGGATGGGCCTTTCAACGGTTTTAGCGGTGTGATTGAAGAGGTGAACGAAGAGAAAAAGAAATTAAAAGTAATGGTAAAGATTTTCGGGCGCCGTACGCCGCTTGAATTGAATTACATGCAGGTAGAGAAAGAATAGTTTAGTGAGTGTGAATGGTTGATTAGTAAATAGTTGACCGAAGCCTGACCTAAACATATACAATATTAAATACACAGGGCGTTTGATATAAGCGGAGTGACAACTACTCACCACTCACAAAATCAATCACTCACAAAATCTTAAATGTTACTTAGCTTCCACTTACTAACATTGAGTTATAATTAAAACAAATCAAAATGGCAAAAGAAGTCGGTGCGATGGTAAAGCTACAAGTGAAGGGCGGCGCTGCAAACCCATCTCCACCAATTGGCCCAGCATTGGGTGCAAAAGGTGTGAACATTATGGAGTTTTGCAAGCAGTTCAACGCACGTACCCAGGATAAACCTGGTAAAGTGTTACCTGTAGTAATTACTGTTTATGTCGACAAGTCTTTCGATTTTATCATTAAAACCCCTCCGGTGGCTATCCAACTTTTGGAAGTTACAGGCTTAAAAGGTGGTTCGGCTGAACCCAACCGTAAAAAAGTTGCCAATGTAAATTGGGAACAGGTTGAGACAATAGCCAAAGATAAAATGACTGATTTGAATGCATTTACAGTAGAATCAGCCATGAGAATGGTGGCAGGTACTGCCCGCAGTATGGGGATAACCGTATCAGGTACGGCACCCTGGAATAATTAATTAATACAAATCAGTTTAAGACAGTGGCTAGATTAACAAAAAATCAAAAAGCGGCACTCTCCAAAATTGAGGCTAATAAAACGTATACGTTAGAAGCAGCGTCATCGCTGGTAAAGGAATTAACCAATACCAAATTTGACTCATCTGTAGATATCGATGTACGCTTAGGTGTTGACCCGCGTAAAGCCAATCAAATGGTACGTGGTATAGCAACATTGCCTCATGGAACCGGCAAAACTGTACGTGTATTGGTGCTTTGTACTCCTGATAAGGAACAAGAAGCAAAAGATGCAGGTGCGGATTTCGTAGGTTTGGATGATTATATTGCCAAGATTGAAGGCGGATGGACTGACGTTGATATTATCATCACAATGCCAAGTGTTATGGCTAAAGTAGGTCGTTTGGGTCGTATATTAGGCCCGCGTAACCTTATGCCTAACCCTAAATCAGGAACAGTAACACCAGAAGTTGGTAAAGCTGTAGCTGATGTAAAAGGTGGTAAGATCGATTTCAAGGTTGACAAAACCGGTATCATCCATACTTCAATAGGAAAAGCATCTTTCACTGCTGAGAAAATTTACGAGAATGCATTAGAAGTATTGCAAACTATCTCAAAATTAAAACCATCAGCAGCAAAGGGCACATATTTTAAGAGCATACATATCTCTTCAACAATGTCGCCGGGTATTACAATTGAAACTAAATCAGTAGCGGGGATCTAATCATGAATAAAGAAGAAAAACACGACCTTGTTCTTGCCCTTACTGATCAGATTAAAGAGTACGGTAATTTTTACATTACTGATACTGCTGATCTAACGGTTGCAAAAGTAAATAATATCCGTCGTCAATGTTTCGAGGCTGATATTACCATGCTGGTAGCAAAAAATAGCTTAATTAAAAAAGCTATGGAAGCAGCAGAAGGTGATTTTACCCCGATATATGATGTATTAAAAGGTTCATCATCAATCCTTTTTTCAAAATCAGCAACTGCCCCGGCAAAGTTGATCAAAGCTTTAAGGAAAAAAGGTGATAAACCAGTTTTAAAAGCAGCATACATTGATTCAGCGATATTCATTGGCGATAATCAATTAGATACTTTGACCAAATTAAAGTCAAAGGAACAATTGATTGGCGAGATAGTAGGCTTACTGCAATCACCAGCAAAGAACGTAATTTCTGCATTACAATCAGGCGGAAATATATTAGCAGGTGTTGTAAAAACATTACAAGAAAGAGGTTAACGAACACCTTAAAGTTCGATATTAAACAAAAAGCATTAAGTAAAAATAAAAAATAAAATGGCGGATTTAAAAGCGTTTGCTGAACAGTTGGTAAACTTAACAGTAAAAGAAGTAAACGAATTAGCTCAGATCTTAAAAGACGAGTATGGCATCGAGCCTGCTGCTGCAGCTGTTGCTGCTGCACCTGCTGCTGGTGGTGGTGATGATGCTCCTGCTGCTGCAGCTGAGCAAACTGCATTTGACGTAATCCTGAAAGAAGCAGGTGGTTCAAAATTAGCAGTTGTTAAATTAGTAAAAGACTTAACTGGCCTAGGCTTAAAAGAAGCTAAAGATTTAGTTGACGGTGCACCTAAAGAGGTTAAAACCGGCGTTACTAAAGAAGAAGCTCAATCTTTGAAAACTCAATTAGAGGAAGCTGGAGCAGTAGTTGAGGTTAAATAATTTAGCCACACACAAAATAGCATCAGACTCCGACCATTTTTGGTCGGGGTCTATTGCTGTTTATACAGGTCTTGAAATAGCTTAAAGCCCGGGATTTGCTTTTTAGCTATTAGTACAGCATGTTTTATACCTGCAGTACCCCTACAAAATCCTACATAAATACAGGTTTAATAAATTAAATTATAACACCTTGGCAAACAATAATAACCAAAGAGTAAACTTTGCAACCAGCAGAAAGGTACTTGATTACCCCGATTTCCTGGATGTACAGTTACAATCTTTCCAGGAATTTTTTCAATTGGAAACCACGTCAGACAACCGCTACAAAGAGGGGTTGTTTAAAGTATTTGCCGAAAACTTTCCTATTTCAGATTCAAGAAACATCTTCGTTTTAGAGTTTCTTGATTACTTTATTGATCCGCCACGTTACGATATACGCGAGTGTATTGAGCGCGGGTTAACTTACAGTGTGCCATTAAAAGCAAAACTTCGCCTGAGCTGTAACGATGCAGAGCACGAAGATTTTGAAACAATTGTACAGGACGTGTACCTGGGAACAATCCCTTACATGACCCCTAAAGGTACATTTGTTATCAATGGTGCCGAGCGTGTAATTGTATCGCAGTTACACCGTTCACCAGGTGTGTTCTTTGGCCAAAGCCGCCACACCAACGGTACAAAACTATACTCGGCCCGTGTTATACCTTTCAAAGGTTCATGGATCGAATTTGCTACTGACGTTAATAACGTGATGTATGCATACATTGACCGTAAAAAGAAATTCCCGGTTACTACACTTCTTCGTGCAATAGGCTACGATTCTGATAAAGATATATTAGAATTATTTGAGCTTGCAGACGAGGTTAAGGTAAGCAAATCTGGCCTTAAGAAATTCATCGGCCGTAAGCTTGCTGCAAGGGTGCTTAAAAAATGGGTTGAAGATTTTGTGGATGAGGATACCGGTGAAGTGGTTTCTATAGACCGTAACGAGATCATCCTTGAGCGCGAAACCGTATTGGAAGACGACCATATTGATATGATCATCGATGCAGGTGTTAAAACCATCATCCTTAACAAGGAAGATGCTGCCACCAGCGGTGATTATACTATTATATATAATACGTTACAAAAAGATACTTCAAACTCAGAGAAAGAAGCGGTTGAGCATATCTACCGTCAATTACGTAACGCTGAACCACCTGATGAAGAAACAGCACGTGGTATCATCGACAGGTTATTCTTCTCTGATAAAAGATATGATTTGGGTGATGTGGGCAGGTACCGCATCAACCGTAAATTAAAGCTGAATACTTCTGACGAAACAAAAGTATTAACCAAGCAGGATATCATCGCGATTGTGAAATATCTGATCAAATTAATCAACTCAAAAGCTGAGGTGGATGATATTGATCACTTGTCAAACCGTCGTGTTCGTACCGTTGGTGAGCAGCTTTACGCACAGTTTGGTGTAGGTTTAGCGCGTATGGCACGTACCATCCGCGAGCGTATGAACATCCGTGATAACGAAGTGTTCACACCAACAGACCTGATCAACGCACGTACATTATCATCTGTGATCAACTCGTTCTTCGGAACAAACCAGTTATCACAGTTTATGGATCAAACCAATCCACTGGCAGAGATCACGCACAAGCGTCGTCTGTCAGCCCTTGGGCCCGGCGGTCTGTCGCGTGAGCGTGCAGGTTTCGAGGTTCGTGACGTTCACTACACCCACTACGGTAGGTTGTGTACGATCGAAACCCCGGAAGGACCGAACATTGGTTTGATCTCATCACTTTGCGTACACGCCAAAATCAACAACTTAGGCTTCATCGAAACACCATACAAACGTGTGGTTGACGGTAAAGTACAGGTTGATGAGCCGGTTATCTACTTATCTGCTGAAGATGAAGATGGAAAAACCATTGGCCAGGCAAATGCTTATTACGATGATAAAGGTGTATTCGCTAATCCACGTGTAAAAGCACGTTTTGAAGGTGACTTCCCTATTATCGATCCGGATAAGTTGGATTTGATGGACATCGCTCCAAACCAGATCACCTCTATCGCGGCATCATTAATTCCGTTCTTAGAACATGATGATGCTAACCGTGCATTGATGGGATCGAACATGCAACGCCAGGCCGTACCATTGTTACGCCCCGAGGCGCCAATTGTAGGTACCGGTTTGGAAGGCCGTGTAGCAAAAGACTCTCGTACCCTGATCAACGCTGAAGGCGATGGTGTGGTTGAGTATGTTGATGCTAACGAAATAAAAATCAAGTATGATCGTAACGATCTGGACCGCCTGATATCTTTTGATGGCGATACAAGAAGTTACCTGTTAACTAAATTCAAGAAAACCAACCAAAGCACTACCATTAACTTAAAGCCTATCGTTAAGAAAGGCCAGCGGGTTACTAAAGGTGAAGTACTTTGTGAGGGCTACGCTACCCAGAATGGTGAGCTTGCCTTAGGCCGTAACCTTAAAGTGGCATTCATGCCTTGGCAAGGTTATAACTTTGAGGATGCGATCGTAATTTCTGAGCGTGTAGTATCTCAGGATATATTCACATCACTTCACGTTGAAGAATTTGAACTTGAAGTACGTGATACAAAACGCGGCGAAGAGGAATTGACACCGGATATCCCTAACGTATCAGAAGAAGCCACTAAAGACCTTGACGAAGACGGTATCATCCGTGTTGGTGCTGAGGTTAAAGAAGGCGATATCCTGATAGGTAAGATCACTCCAAAAGGTGAATCAGATCCTTCACCGGAAGAAAAACTGTTACGTGCCATATTTGGTGACAAAGCAGGTGATGTTAAGGATGCATCTTTAAAAACTCCGCCATCAATTGCGGGTGTTGTTATTGATACAAAACTTTTCAGCCGTGCTAAGAAAACCACTAAGGCGGAAGAAAAAGCGCAAATTGAAAAACTTGATGCTAAACATGATAAAGCTGTAAAAGATCTTAAGAACACGCTGATAGAGAAGTTATTTGAGATTGTTAACGGTAAAACATCACAAGGTGTTTACAATGTTTACAAAGAGCTGTTTGTTGCTAAAGGCGTTAAATTCACTCAGAAAATACTGGCTGAATTGAGCTACGAAAACATCAACCCAACAAAATGGACAACTGATGACGATAAGAACGACCAGATAAAAACTTTGCTTCACAACTATAATATTAAAGTGAACGAAGAACTGGGCGCTTACCGCCGCGATAAGTTTGCCATCAGCGTGGGTGATGAGCTGCCATCAGGTATCGTACAAATGGCTAAAGTTTACATCGCTAAAAAGCGTAAGCTTAAAGTGGGTGATAAAATGGCGGGCCGCCACGGTAACAAAGGTATTGTTGCACGTATTGTACGTGACGAGGATATGCCTTTCTTAGAAGATGGTACCCCGGTTGATATTGTGTTGAACCCACTGGGTGTACCTTCACGTATGAACCTTGGCCAGATCTATGAAACTGTATTAGGTTGGGCAGGTAAAGAACTGGGCGTTAAATTCGCTACTCCTATTTTTGATGGTGCAAGCCATACCGAGGTAGAAGAGTGGGTTAAAAAAGCAGGCCTACCAGAATCTGGCCGTACCTATTTATACAATGGTTTAACAGGCGACCGTTTTGACCAGCAAACTACAGTAGGTATTATCTACATGCTGAAACTTGGTCACATGGTTGACGATAAGATGCACGCGCGTTCTATCGGGCCATACTCATTAATTACACAACAGCCATTGGGTGGTAAAGCCCAGTTTGGTGGTCAGCGTTTTGGTGAGATGGAGGTTTGGGCATTGGAAGCATTTGGTGCATCAAACATACTGCAGGAAATATTAACCGTTAAATCGGATGATGTTATCGGCCGTGCCAAAACTTATGAGGCTATTGTTAAAGGTGAAAACTTACCTACACCATCAGTTCCTGAATCATTCAACGTATTGGTTCATGAGTTAAGAGGTTTAGGTTTGGATATCACATTAGAATAAGTATAAAGTTTAGAGTTGAAAGTTTAAAGCGAAAGCTACTTTCAACTTTTGACCTTGAACTTTCAACTTTAAAAACAAAGGGAGACTATGTCTTACAAAAAGGATAATAAAATCAAGAGTAATTTCACCACAATTACCATCAGTTTAGCTTCTCCGGAATCTATTCTGGAGCGTTCTAGCGGTGAAGTTTTAAAACCTGAGACAATTAACTATCGTACCTACAAACCTGAGCGTGATGGTTTGTTCTGCGAGCGTATTTTTGGTCCGGTTAAAGATTACGAATGTCATTGCGGTAAATATAAACGTATCCGTTACAAGGGTATAGTTTGTGACCGTTGCGGTGTTGAAGTAACGGAGAAAAAGGTTCGCCGTGAGCGTATGGGCCACATCAATTTGGTGGTACCTGTTGCGCATATCTGGTATTTCCGCTCGTTGCCAAATAAAATTGGTTACCTGCTGGGCCTACCAACTAAAAGGCTTGACCTGATCATTTATTATGAAAGATATGTAGTTATACAGCCGGGGGTTAAAGAATCTGACGGGATCTCTAAAATGGATTTCCTGACAGAAGAAGAATACCTGGATATATTGGATACTTTACCAAAAGAAAACCAATACCTGGATGACAAAGACCCACAAAAATTTGTGGCTAAAATGGGTGCCGAGGCGCTTGAAGAGTTATTGAAACGTATCAATCTTGATGAGCTTTCATACAACCTTCGTCACCAGGCCGCTAACGAAACTTCTCAGCAACGTAAAAACGAAGCATTAAAACGCTTACAGGTTGTTGAAGCTTTCCGTGGTGCGGCTACAAGGATTGAGAATAACCCGTCATGGATGATCGTTAAGATCGTTCCGGTTATACCTCCTGAATTGCGCCCGTTAGTACCACTGGAAGGTGGCCGTTTCGCTACTTCCGATCTGAACGACTTATACCGTCGTGTAATTATCCGTAACAACCGTTTAAAACGATTGATCGAGATAAAAGCACCGGAAGTGATCTTACGTAACGAAAAACGTATGTTACAGGAAGCTGTAGATTCGTTATTTGATAACTCACGTAAGGTTAACGCGGTAAAAACCGAAGGTAACCGTGCATTGAAATCACTTTCAGATATCCTGAAAGGTAAACAAGGCCGTTTCCGTCAAAACTTATTAGGTAAACGTGTGGATTATTCAGCACGTTCGGTAATTGTTGTAGGTCCAAACCTTAAATTACACGAGTGCGGTTTACCAAAAGATATGGCCGCCGAGCTGTTTAAACCATTTATCATTCGCAAGATGATTGAGCGTGGTGTGGTTAAAACAGTAAAATCTGCCAAAAAGATTGTTGACCGTAAAGATCCATTAGTTTGGGATATTTTGGAAAACGTATTAAAAGGCCACCCTGTATTATTAAACCGTGCGCCTACGCTGCACAGGTTGGGTATCCAAGCCTTCCAGCCAAAATTGGTTGAAGGTAAGGCTATACAATTGCACCCGTTAACCTGTACCGCCTTCAACGCGGATTTTGACGGTGACCAGATGGCTGTTCACGTACCACTTGGTAACGCAGCAATTTTGGAAGCCCAGGTATTAATGCTTGCATCACACAATATTCTTAACCCTGCAAACGGTACGCCTATTACAGTACCATCTCAGGATATGGTGCTTGGTTTGTACTACATAACCAAAGGCCGTAAAACTGACGAAGGACGTATTGTAAAAGGACAAGGCTTAACTTTCTATTCTGCCGAAGAGGTAATTATCGCTTACAACGAAAGAAAGATTGACCTGCACGCCTTTATCAAGGTTAAAGGAAGAATTAAAGAACGCGATGGCATCATCGTTTCTAAAATAATTGAGACCACTGTAGGCCGCGTGTTGTTTAACCAGCATGTACCTGAAGAAGTTGGTTACATAAATGAACTGTTAACCAAAAAATCACTGCGTGATATTATTGGTGAAGTAGTAAAAATTACCGGTATGGCACGCGCTGCCCAATTCCTTGATGATATTAAGGAGTTAGGTTTCCGTATGGCATTCCAGGGTGGTTTATCATTTAACCTGAAGGATATTAATATTCCTGAAGAAAAAGTTACGCTGATAGCACAGGCTTCTAAAGAAGTTGAAGATGTTATGGGTAACTATAACATGGGTTTCATTACAAACAACGAACGTTACAACCAGATCATCGATATTTGGACACGTATCAACAATCGCCTAACCGCGAATGTGATGAACATCCTGAGCAACGATAACCAGGGCTTCAACTCTGTTTACATGATGCTTGACTCAGGTGCACGTGGTTCTAAAGAGCAGATCCGTCAGCTTGCAGGTATGCGTGGTTTGATGGCTAAACCTCAAAAATCAGGCTCAGGTGGCGAGATTATTGAAAACCCTATCCTTTCAAACTTTAAAGAAGGTTTGTCGGTATTAGAGTACTTTATTTCTACCCACGGTGCGCGTAAAGGTTTGGCGGATACGGCGTTAAAAACAGCGGATGCTGGTTACTTAACCCGTAGGTTGCATGATGTTGCGCAGGATATGATTGTTGGTGAAGTTGATTGCGGTACTTTAAGAGGTATCTATACAACTGCATTAAAAGATAACGAGGATGTTGTTGAGCCGTTATATGACCGCATTTTGGGTCGTACAACGCTGCATGACGTTCACGACCCTATCACCAACGAATTGTTAATTTCTGCAGGTGAGGATATCACTGAAGAAATTGCCAAGAAAGTTGAAAATTCACCTTTAGAAGGTGTTGAGATACGTTCGGTATTAACTTGCGAAAGCAAACGTGGCGTATGTGCGTTATGCTATGGCCGTAACCTTGCAAGCGGTAAACGCGTGCAAATGGGCGAGGCTGTTGGTGTAATTGCTGCACAGTCAATCGGTGAGCCGGGTACACAGTTAACACTACGTACATTCCACGTGGGTGGTACTGCATCAAACATCGCGGCCGAGTCACAGATCAACGCTAAATTTGATGGTGTTATTGAATTTGAGAACGTACGTACAGTTGCATACAAAACTGATGAAGAAACTGTTGACGTGGTATTGGGTCGTTCAGGCGAGTTCCGTATCATCGAGGCAGGTACTAATAAAGTTATTGTTACCAACAACATCCCATACGGTTCATACCTGTATGTAAAAGATGGTGCTACTATCTCTAAAGGCGATCGTATCTGTTCATGGGATCCGTATAACGCGGTTATTATATCTGAATTTGCCGGTGTAACTCTGTTTGAGGCGGTATTGGAAGGTATCACTTTCCGTGAGGAGTCTGATGAGCAAACAGGTCACCGTGAAAAAGTAATTATCGATACAAGGGACAAAACTAAAAACCCTTCTATCCAGATAGCTGATAATAAAGGTAACGTTATAAAAGGCTACAACATTCCGGTAGGTGCCCACATATCTGTTGAAGATGGTGAGAAACTACAAACCGGACAGGTTATCGCTAAAATTCCTCGTTCAACCGGTAAAACGCGAGATATTACAGGTGGTTTACCACGTGTAACCGAGTTATTTGAAGCACGTAACCCATCTAACCCGGCTGTAGTAACCGAAATTGATGGTGTGGTAACTTTAGGTGGTGTTAAACGTGGTAACCGCGAGATCACTATCGAAAGTAAAGACGGCCAGGTTAAAAAATACCTGGTGCCATTGTCTAAACACATCCTTGTACAGGATAATGACTTTGTTAAAGCAGGTATGCCATTGTCTGATGGTTCTATCTCTCCGGCAGATATCCTTGCAATTAAAGGCCCTGCTGCAGTACAAGAGTACCTTGTTAACGGTATCCAGGAAGTTTACCGCTTACAGGGTGTAAAAATTAACGATAAGCACTTTGAGGTGATTGTTCACCAGATGATGCAGAAAGTTGCCATTGAAGACGCAGGCGATACCCGTTTCCTTGAAAGGGAAGCAGTTGATAGCTGGGACTTCATGACAGAGAATGATGAAATATTTGACAAGAAAGTTGTTGTTGAGCCAGGTGATTCAGCATCATTAAAAGCTGGTCAGATCATCTCTCTGAGAAAACTAAGGGACGAAAATTCTATACTAAAACGTAAAGATTTAGCTTTGGTTGAAGTAAGGGATGCAATTGCAGCAACTTCAAGCCCGATGTTACAAGGTATCACAAGAGCATCGTTAGGTACAAAATCGTTCATTTCAGCAGCATCGTTCCAGGAAACTACAAAAGTACTGAACGAAGCAGCCATAGCAGGTAAGAAAGACTTAATGCTTGGCCTGAAAGAAAACGTTATTGTTGGTCACTTAATTCCGTCAGGAACCGGTTTACGCGAATACGAAAATATCCGTGTAGGTTCTCAGGAAGAGTTTGATCGCCTGATGGCTTCAAAAACTGAGGAAGTGGAAGCTTAATCAGATTTTTTTAAATACTTTTGCAAAGCCTTCTATGAAAATAGAAGGCTTTGCTATTTTTATACTATCATGGAAGAACAAAACGAAAACCAAATTAACATTGAGCTTTCTGAAGAAGTTGCCGAAGGGGTTTACGCCAACCTGGCTATCATAACCCACTCCAGTTCAGAGTTTGTGCTCGATTTTATCCGTGTTATGCCGGGTGTGCCAAAAGCGAAAGTAAAATCGCGCATTGTGCTTACCCCCGAACACGCCAAACGCCTGCTAAAAGCGTTAGAAGATAATATTGAGAAGTTTGAAGCCGTAAACGGCCGTGTTAAAATTCAGAACGACCCTACCGGTTTCCCAATGAATTTTGGCGGCACAATGGGGCAGGCGTAGATAAGTCCATAGTACATGGTCGATAGACCATAGTGACTGACATTTTTGCCATGGTCTATGGACCATCGACTATTGACCAAATTAAATGGAAAAAAACGCTAAAATATATATTGCCGGCCACCGGGGTATGGTAGGTTCCGCCATCATGCGGAAGCTGCAAAGCGAAGGGTTTACCAATTTTGTAACCCGTACCTCGGCAGAGCTTGACCTGCGCGACCAGATGGCCGTAGCCGCATTTTTTACACAGGAAAAACCCGAATACGTTTTTATGGCGGCGGCTAAAGTAGGGGGTATTGTAGCCAACAATACTTACCGTGCCGAATTCTTGTACGATAACCTGCAAATTCAGAATAATATTATCAATTCGGCACACCTCAACAACGTCAAAAAACTGATGTTTTTGGGGTCGAGCTGTATCTATCCAAAACTGGCACCGCAACCGTTGCATGAAGATGCGTTGTTAACCGGGTTGTTAGAACCAACTAACGAACCATACGCCATTGCCAAAATTGCCGGTATTAAAATGTGCGATGCCTACCGTGCGCAGTATGGCTGTGATTATATATCGGTTATGCCAACCAATTTGTATGGCTATAATGATAATTATCATCCGCAAAATTCGCATGTATTACCGGCTTTGATTCGCCGGTTTCATGAGGCCAAACAACAAAATGCGCCATCTGTTACCATTTGGGGGAGCGGGTCGCCATTGCGTGAATTTTTATTTGCAGACGATCTGGCCGAGGCTTGCTACTACCTGATGCAAAACTTTAGCCAGGCGGGTTTCATCAACATTGGTAGCGGTAAAGAGATCTCTATAAAAGACCTGGCCCTGCTCATTAAAGGCATAGTAGGATACGAGGGCGAACTAACCTTTGATAGCACCAAGCCTGACGGCACCCCACGTAAATTAATGGATGTATCAAAACTGGCCGCATTAGGCTGGACATATAAAACCGAATTAGAAGAAGGCATTAAGCTTGCTTACCAGGATTTCCTTACCAAAGTGTAACTAATTAATAAACTATCGCATCAATTTCTATAGTATAATAATAACAAACAACTATCTATTTTATGATAAAGAAAATTACCAATATCTGCTGTATCGGCGCGGGCTATGTCGGTGGGCCAACCATGTCTGTTATCGCACAAAAATGTCCGGATATAAAGGTTACAGTAGTAGATCTGAACACTGGGCGTATTGATGCATGGAATGATCCGGATACCGCTAATATCCCGATCTATGAGCCCGGGCTGGATAAAGTTGTAGCAGAAGCAAGAGGGCGCAACCTTTTCTTCTCTACCGATGTTGATAAGGCAATTGATGAGGCAGAGATGATCTTTATTTCGGTTAATACCCCAACTAAAACCTATGGCTCTGGTAAAGGGATGGCTGCCGACCTTAAATATATTGAGCTTTGCGCAAGGCAAATAGCGCGTGTAGCAAAAACCGACAAAATAGTTGTGGAGAAATCAACACTGCCGGTTAGAACCGCAGAAGCCGTAAAAAATATTTTACAAAACACAGGTAATAACGTTAGCTACCAGATCCTGTCAAACCCGGAGTTTTTGGCAGAGGGTACAGCAGTAGAAGACCTTCATGCTCCTGACCGTGTACTTATTGGTGGAGATACTACCGAAGAAGGACGGGCAGCGGTTCAGGCATTGGTTGATATTTATGCGAGATGGGTGCCTAAAGAAAAGATACTTACAACAAACCTTTGGTCGTCAGAACTTTCAAAGTTAACGGCAAATGCGTTTCTTGCGCAACGGGTGTCGTCAATAAACTCTTTATCTGAGTTGTGTGAGCATACCGGGGCAGATGTATCTGAAGTGGCCCGCGCTATTGGCACCGATAGCCGTATCGGATCAAAATTCCTCAAATCATCAGTAGGGTTTGGCGGTTCATGTTTCCAGAAAGATATTTTGAACTTGGTTTATATAGCCAGGTCGTACGGATTGCGTGAGGTGGCTGATTACTGGGAACAGGTAATTATTATGAATGATCACCAAAAACGCAGGTTTGCCAATAAAATAGTAAAAACGCTATATAACACCGTTTCGGGTAAAAAGATCACATTTTTAGGATGGGCTTTCAAAAAAGACACCAATGATACCCGAGAGTCGGCTGCGATTTATGTTGCAGATGACCTGTTGAATGAGCAGGCTGGTATAGCGGTTTTTGATCCTAAAGTTACCGATAAACAGATATATGCTGATTTGGACTATCTGAATTCAAGGCCAAGTGATGAAAACAAACAATTGCTGACTGTTTATACAGACCCATATGAAGTTTGTAAAGACGCCCATGCAATTGCAGTGCTTACCGAGTGGGATGAGTTTAAAAACTACGATTGGAAGCGCATTTATGACAACATGAAGAAACCTGCATTTATATTTGACGGCAGGAACCTGCTAAACGTAAGTGAGCTAAAAGAAATTGGCTTTAAAGTTTATACCATAGGAAGAGAATAATTCGTTTATTTAGGTTTTACGCTTATTACAGCAAAGTGGTTATGAATAGTAAAACAATAGTTTTTGGGGCTTCGGGGCAGTTGGGGCAGTGCTTTAAAAAGCTTGCCGCGGATGAAAATATCGATTTCTTTATCTTCCCTGCGGAAGGTGAAGCTGATATATTGGATACCGCTGCTTTAGAAAAACTGTTCGCTACTCATCAGCCGGTATATGCTGTTAATTGTGCGGCTTATACCGCCGTTGATAAGGCCGAAGACGACCCTGAAACGGCTTTAAAAGTCAATAAAACGGGCGTAGAGAACCTGGCAAGGCTTTGCAGCAAATATGATACAACACTTATCCATATCTCAACCGACTTTGTTTTTAAGGGTGATGTATCATCGCCCTTAAAAGAAAGCGACTTGGCAAAACCGATAAGTGTATATGGCCAAACCAAGCTCGACGGGGAGAAAGTGATCCCGGTACTGCTGGACAATTATTTCATCATTCGCACTGGTTGGCTATACTCTGAATTTGCCAGCAATTTTGTAAAAACCATGCTTAAGCTTGGCGCCGAGCGCGACGAACTTAAAGTGATTGCCGACCAGGTGGGTACGCCTACTTACGGTATTGACCTGGCCGGTTTAATTATTCATATCATTAAGTCGGAAAGTGCTGCCTACGGCATATACCATTACAGTAACGAAGGGGTAGCCTCATGGTACGATTTTTCAAAAGCTATTTTTGAATTGGCCGGTACCGGTGTTAAAGTTATGCCTATACCTACCAGCGAATATAAGACCCGCGCGGTGAGGCCCGCATATTCGGTTATGGATAAAACAAAGGTGAAACAAACATTTGGGCTACAAATTCCGTATTGGAGGGATAGCCTTGCTATTTGCATTGGCAAGTTAAAACAACAAAACCGAGTATTATGAAAGGTATCATATTAGCAGGCGGATCAGGCACCAGGCTTTACCCCATAACCCAGGCCATAAGTAAGCAATTAATGCCTATTTATGATAAGCCCATGATCTATTACCCGCTATCCGTTTTAATGCTGGCGGGCATAAACGAGATCCTGATCATCACCACTAAAGAAGATAACCCGGCTTTTGTGCGTTTACTGGGTACAGGCGAAGCTATTGGCTGCCGCTTTGAATATGCCATACAGGAAAAACCCAACGGGCTTGCCCAGGCTTTTGTAATTGGTGCCGATTTTATTGGAAACGATAAAGTTGCTTTAGTATTAGGCGATAACATTTTCTACGGATCGGGCTTTAGTAAACTGATACAAAGCTTTAATGATGTAAATGGTGCGGCCATATTTGCCTACCCCGTTGCCGACCCCGAACGGTACGGCGTTGTTGAATTTGATAAAGAGCTGAAAGCGGTATCTATTGAAGAGAAACCTTTAAAACCAAAGTCGAAATTTGCCGTTCCTGGGCTTTATTTTTACGATAACAGCGTTGTTGAAATAGCCAAAAATATACAGCCATCCCCACGTGGCGAATACGAGATAACCGATGTAAACCGCGTTTACCTGGAGCAGGGCAACCTGCATGTAGGCGTGATGGACAGGGGCACAGCCTGGCTGGATACCGGTACATTTGATTCCTTAAGCGATGCGACAGAGTTTGTACGGGTGATTGAAAAGCGCCAGGCCAAAAAAATTGGCTGTATTGAGGAGGTAGCTTACCTGATGGGTTATATTGATTCAGGCCAGTTACAGGTGCTGGCTAATAAGTATATCAAAAGTGGATACGGGGTGTATATACAATCGGTGCTGGATAAATAACTTAAATTCTTAAACAATGATCAATCATTTTAAGCCCGAATACCCTGTTTCCCCGGCCTTAAAAGATCATATTTATTGCTATTATTTTTATGAGAGTGATGATGAAAACTATACAAATATTCATTATTCATTTCCTCATATTTACAATGCGCTCTCTATATATTCTACTGCAAACGTAGAGCTCAGCAGTCAGTTTTTAAAAGCGATGGGTAACAAATGGGCACCTGCATCTTGCGTATTGCAGGGCAAACGCCCATCTCCGCTTAAAGTAGAACTTACTGGTAAGTTAAAAAGGGTAACAATTATTTTTAAGCCATTGGGCTTAAATCATTTTATCCGTTGCCCATTAAGTAAAGTGATGGGCAAAGATCCAAGCCATTTTACGCTTTGGCAAGGGGATGTTTTTGATCAGTTGGTGCAATCCATATTCAATGTCACAGTACCCTCGGGGCAACTATCCCATTTGGAGGAGTTTCTTACAAAGATCTATCAGCCCGTAGAACTAAATAAGCTTGAAATGGCACTCTTACTACTAGACGATCATCACAATAAACGCACGATTGAAGAGATTGCTGCATGCGTTGGTTTGCCATTACGAAGTTTCAACCGGTTGTTTCGCCTGCATCTTGGTATTTCTCCCGTTACTCATCAACGTATTTCCCGGTTCAGGCAGTCTTTGGAGAATAAATTTTTTCAGGAAAAGATGAAAAAGCTTACTGATATCAGCTTTCAAAGCGGTTTTTATGATCAGTCTGATTTTATCAAACTTTACCGGCAACTAGGGGGCATTAATCCCCAGGCTTTATTCAATAATGTTCAGCAGATAGGCGATACCAACCTTGTCTTTCAATTCCTGAAATACTAATTGGCTGAAATTCACAATTTTTAGCGTACAGACATTCTTATTTTAGTGCTGTAAACTTAAAAAATTCACATGAAAAAGCTGCTTTACCTTATTATGATCCAACTTGCGTCAACGATCATCGCCGAAGCTCAAAACAAACCAGCTAATCTATATGATTCGGCCCACGTTTATTACGATAAGAAGGACTTCAAAAAAGCATTTCATTTTTATGATACATACTATTCAGATACCACGCATGGCCAGAGTAACTATGATACGTATTATGCTGCGGTAGCTGCATGTATATCTGGCAATAAAGAGAAAGCAGCATACTATCTTAACAGATCTGCCAATATTGGTTATGACCTGTCGTCTTACAAAACTTTTGCAGAAGACCCGCTTAATGCCTGTCTTCGTGGTATGCCAGAATGGAAAAAATTCATCGAGCCATTTAAGGCCAAGGCAGATTCAGCAGCGGCAGCCTTAAAAATTATCACTGATGAATTAAATGATTCAACTAAAAGAATTAATAATGCATTGCTTACAAACACCGCCTATTGGAATAAACTTGCAGAAAAAAGCTCTGCAGAACAATTGTTAAAGGCTATTCAGCAGTTTAACAAATATCCTGGTTTAAAAAGCACGGGGCACTGGACACTGTATTACCATAAGGTAAATGACACTTTGCAGGCACCTTTTCTTTGTTATATCCCCAAAAACTATAAACCTAATCAGAAAAATGCGCTTTACGTTTTTATGCACGGGGGCGTATCCGGCCCCATAAATTTTGGTAACCCCGCTTACGAACCCAATGGCGAAAAGGAGCTTTTTAAACGTGCATTTGAAAAAAATGCATTCATTATTTTCCCTTTTGCCCGCAAAACGTTTAACTGGCTGCAACACCAGGCTGCCTTTGAAGCAATTCTTGGCGAAATAGCCCAGGTTAAATCTTTATATAATATCGACGATAATAAAGTTTATATAGGGGGGCATTCTGACGGGGGCAGAGGCGCGGTATGGTTTGCTATGAACCAGGCAACACCCTTCGCGGCATTTTATGGTATATGCTATTTCCCTTCTGTTTATACAGGCAATACTTCTTTACGAAACATGCATAATCAGGCTCCGTTTTATGGGATCAGTGCCACTAAAGACAATCTCTTCCCGTTAGCTATGGTGAAGTCAATTATAGATTATGATAAAAATGAAGGTGGTAACTGGAAAACTTTTAAAATAGAAGGTACACATGGGTTACCTTACCGGACACCGGATAGTATATATTTTGTATTTGACAGCTTACTTACCAATACGCGAAACCCTACTCCCAGTAAAATAGTATGGGAAACAGATAATGTTAAAAATGGCAGATATTACTGGCTCGCCATTAACGAATTAGACACGGCTGCGGCCCCGGCGTCCTGGCATACACCACTAAACCCACAGGTGGTTAACAAAGATGGGAAGCCTGCTAAAGTTATTTTTGCAAAACACAAATCGGGTGCTGTTACAGCAACAGTATTGAACAATAAGATCACCATCAATACCTCATGTGTAAAGGAACTAACCCTTTATATAACCGCTGGCCTTGTTGATATCAGTAAACCGGTTGTTGTAAATATAAATGGCGTTCAAAAGTTTCAGGGAATTATAAAGGCGGATAAAAACATTATGCTATCAGAATTTTTAAAAACGAAAGACAGGTCAATAGTACCGTTAAATAAGTTAGAGTTTCGGCTGTAAGCTTATAAACATTAAAGATCATGGCCCATTTTTATTAGAGATGAGGTAAAACAAGCTAATGTATTACCGACAGCATGTTTGTTACCAGGTTCTCATCGCCGGCATCCATCCAAATAATATCCTTGTCTTTTCTAAACCAGGTCAATTGCCTTTTTGCAAAGCGGCGGGTATTTTGTTTAATGGCTGCGATAGCGGTATCCACGTCTGTTTTCCCATCAAAATAATTGAATAGCTCAGAGTATCCCACCGTGTTTAACGCATTGTAGTTGCGGTATGGGGTCAGCGCAGCTACCTCTTCTACCAGGCCATCTTTCACCATGATATCTACCCGTTGGTTTATCCTGTCGTAAAGTTTTTCGCGTGGCATATCAAGGCCAAACCTGATGATATTGAACGGCCTTTTGTTGATGGTTGATTTGCGGTATGATGATATAGGGTTGCCGGTTGCTTCATGAACCTCTAGTGCCCTTATAACGCGCTGTGGGTTATTGATATCCACCTCGGCATAGTATGTGGGGTCTATTTGTTTTAATCGCTCCTGTAGGGGCGCTATGCCATTTGCTGCCAGTTCTGTATTTAGGTGGTCGCGAATATTCGGATCGGCAGTAGGTAATTCATCAAAACCTTCAGTAATGGCCTTGATATACAAGCCCGATCCTCCAACCAGGATTACTACATCGTTTTTCTTAAACATTTCATCAAGTAATTGCATACACTGGCGCTCGAAATCGCCAACAGAGAAGGATTCTGTTATGCTATGGGAATTGATGAAATAGTGGGGTGCAGCTGCTAATTCTTCTTCAGTAGGTTTTGCCGTACCGATAGACATTTCGCGAAAAAACTGCCTAGAGTCTGCCGATACGATGACGGTATTGTAATGTTGCGCCAGCTGTATTGCAGCCGCAGTTTTGCCACTAGCTGTTGGCCCGGCAATTACAATAAGGGTTTTATTTAAGGGTTCATCCTTCACGGCAGTAATTTATGAAATAATGAACACTGAATATCGAATAATGAATTTCGAAGTTCTTTATTTAAAATTCATTATTCGATATGATATAGCAATTAGTAATCGTCGCGGCCGGGTTTGTCTTCGTCTTCAAATTCCTCATCGTCGCCAAAGCCAAATTCATCTTCTTCAGCTTCTTCGTCGTCAACTTTTTTCTCTTCAACATCATCAATGCCTGTATCGGTCACTTCAGAAAAATCTTCCGCATCCTCCGGGTTGTAAGCCATCTCGTGTAAAAAGTCGAAATCTTCATCAGGAGCGTCTGTAGCGGCTGCTGCCGGGTTAAATACGTTGCCAAATTGTTTTGGCGCCTCACCAACCGAGCGTACAACAGCAGGGTAGGTAGTACCCGGTGCATCGTCAAGAATGATCTTCATCAGTTCCACATGAAAATCAAACGGCCTGTCGAAATTAAAGGTATAGTAGAATTTTTGATGCGGATCATCAATAAAGCTGCTCAGCTTTATTTTTTCCATCAGCGGGATTTTTCGGTCTATCCTTTTCTGATTTGGCATGAAGGTGATCTCTTCACCCTTCATCCATTGATCGTTACTGATGTAAAAAGAAGACGGATATTCGGGGTTATAACCGGTGCTCTGGTGTATAGCCTTGTGAAGATCCTCGAAAGTTTGATTTGATTTCACATCAATATCCCGCGAAACGTCGTCATAATCTTCAAAAGTAACCCTGAACCTGTATAGTGCCATTGTATAAGTAGTTTTTTGTCAAAAATAGTATGTTTAATTTAATTTGTGTTTGCCACAACTTTCAAGCCAATTTCTTTACCTTTTTCAATTGTAAAATTAATTGCCGCTTCGCGCTCGTTAGGGATCTCGCCCTCCAATATGGCTTCGCGTATCTTATTCTTTATAATACCCACCTCGCGGCCTTCGCCAATACCAAAAAGCTGCATAATATCCAGCCCGGTTACCGGCGGCTGCCAATTGCGGATGCTATCGCGTTCTTCAACATCTTTTAGCTTTTGCTGTACCAGCTCAAAATTGTTACGGTATTTTTTAACCTTGTATTCGTTTTTGGTGGTCACATCGGCTTTACACAGCAACATTAACGCTTCAATATCATCGCCGGCCTCAAAAAGTAAACGGCGTACGGCCGAGTCGGTAACGATAGATTGCGACAGAACTATGGGGCGTAAGTGCAGTTGTACCAGCTTTTGCACCAGTTTCATTTTCTCGTTAAGCGGTAGCTTTAACTGCGCGAATATCTTGGGCACCATGCGGGCGCCTTTATCTTCATGGCCGTGAAACGTCCAGCCGTGTGCTGGCTCAAAGCGTTTGGTGGGTGGCTTGGCAATATCATGCAAAATAGCCGCCCAGCGCAACCAAAGGTCGTCGGTAGTTTCGCAAATGTTATCCAACACTTGCAGGGTATGGTAAAAATTATCCTTGTGCCCTTTGCCGTTAATGATCTCTACACCGTATAGGGCTACCATCTGCGGGAATATGATGTGCAGCAAGCCCGTATCAAACAGGTAATTAAACCCTATAGATGGCTTTGGCGACAGGATGATCTTGTTCAACTCGTCGGTTATGCGCTCCTGCGATACAATTTTGATGCGCTGCAGGTTGCTTTTTATAGCAGCTATGGCTTCATCGTCTATCCTGAAATCGAGCTGACTGGCAAAGCGGATAGCACGCATCATCCGCAAAGGGTCGTCAGAGAAAGTCTCTACCGGGTTTAGCGGGGTCTTGATCAGCTTTTGTTCCATGTCGGCAATGCCGCCAAAAGGATCTATCAGCGTGCCAAATTCATTGCCATGTAAAGCAATAGCTAAGGCGTTGATGGTAAAATCGCGGCGTTTTTGGTCGTCTTCTAAAGTACCGTTCTCTACAATAGGTTTGCGCGAGTCTGATCGGTAGCTTTCCTTACGTGCGCCTACAAACTCCACCTCTATATCCTGGTAACGCAGCATGGCTGTACCAAAGTTTTTAAACACCGATACCTTAACGTTAAGTTTAGCGGCAACGGCTTCGGCAAAGGCAATGCCATTACCTAAAATAACAATATCAATATCTTTTGATGGGCGGTTAAGGAAAATATCGCGCACGTAGCCGCCAATTGCATAAGCCTGTACATCTTGGTCGGCAGCAAGTTTGCAAATAACAGAAAATACCGGATGTTGCAGGTGTTGTTTCATAAGTAGGCTGCGAACAGGCTTGTATTACGGCGCAAATTTAGCGATTATTAAAAAACTAACGGCGAATAAATTCAAAACCGCCATTTGGGTTTAACCGCATAATGGTTGATGGCTTCCTGATTTCGGTGCTATACTGGTCAAGGTCAACCACATAATCAACCCCGTCAATAATGTCCTGGTCTATCTTACCAAAGTACTCGGGCGATGGTTTACCGCTAATATTGGCCGATGTTGATACCAAAGGCTTGCGTAAGCGCTGTATAAGCTGCTGGCAAAAGGGGTGGCTGCTTACCCTTATGCCCACGCTGCCATCTTCGGCAATTAACGCGGGAGATATGTTTTTAGCGCCGGGCATAATAAGGGTTAGCGGGTTTTCGGCATACTCTATCAGTTCGTAAGCAATATCGGGCACTTCGCTAATGTAAGTTTGCAGCTTATTATCAATATCCAGCAAAATAATCATGCTTTTACTTTCGTGGCGCTGTTTTAGTTCATAGATCTTTTTTACGGCGTCGGTATTGGTGGCATCGCAGCCAATGCCCCAGATGGTATCGGTAGGGTAAAGGATGATGCCGCCATCCTGTACAATTTTTAACGCCTTGTTTACTTCGTCTTTAAGCATAATTCAGGTGCAAACTTAATGCTTTTATTATTTTTATTTCATCCAGCAGTTCCATGCACTTGGGGATGCCGTATAATTTGCAGGTATTACGCACGCAGGGTTCGCATATCAGTTCGCCATAACGTATCACATCCAGTTGCTGTTTATTATAAGGCGCGGTATTGTTTTCATTGCCTGCTCCAAATAAAACAACAGTGGGCGCACCAACGGCGTTTGCCAAATGCGCCGGGCCCGAGTCTGTTGTTAACACAGCCCTGCTATTAGCCATTAATTCGGCGAGGCCTTGCAGATTAGTTTTACCGGCAAGGTTTTGCAGTCTGTTGGCATTATCTAAATCTATTAATAGCTCATCAACAAATGCGGCCTCCTTTGGCGAACCCACAAATGCAAAAGTGATATCCTTAAAGGCAGCGGTAAGGGCATTAACAATACTGCGCCCTTTATGCAGTGGCATCCTGCGGGATGAGGCTTCGGAATTAAAATTGA
Source organism: Bacteroidota bacterium (assembly GCA_040390445.1). Taxonomy (GTDB): domain Bacteria; phylum Bacteroidota; class Bacteroidia; order Sphingobacteriales; family Sphingobacteriaceae; genus Mucilaginibacter. Next base: position 47,606 of record JAZJYI010000010.1, on the reverse strand, counting down.
TGATAACGGTGTCGTTTGTTTTTGCGGATGTATCAGCCTGTAACCCCACCTGTTTATTGGCTATGGTTTTACCTGTAAACTGCTCTAATAGCGAAACATACTCGTCAACCCGATGCAGGTTAAGGGGTTTTTTAAAAGATCGCGTTACCAGAAAAAAGCCGCCCTCTTTATTAAAACCAACGCGCTGTTTTGCACCGCTAGCCCAGGCCATTACAAATGACGACAAGGAATGCGGGAGATTAAAGTAGATATCGTACTGTTGCGCACGCAGTGATTTGCCAAAACGATATACACCGGCAAGCCCATTGTGTTCCTGTTTCGAGAAAAGATGTATTTGATTTAAACCTGGAATGAGCGAAGCAATGCCGCCCAGCTCTTTTTTGATGATAACATCGATAGATGCACCGGGGTAAAGCTGCCTTACAGCGTTGATAAATGCGGTACTCATTACCACATCACCAAGCCAGTTGGGCAACCTTATTAGTATCTTCATTTTTTGTGTTGATTAGGTGAATAGTTGATTAAGTGAGTAGTTGAAAATTAAACAATAAAGAACCACTCACTTAATCAACCCAATCAACCATTCACTATACAGCTACGTTATTCTCCCTTAAAGCATCGTTCAGCGATGTCTTTTTATCGGTCGACTCTTTACGTTTGCCAATAATAAGCGCACATGGCACCTGGAATTCACCCGCAGGGAATTTTTTAGCATATGAGCCCGGTATAACTACCGAACGCGCAGGTACGCGGCCTTTATATTCAATTGGCTCGGGGCCGGTTACATCAATAATTTTTGTTGATGCAGTTAAAACCACGTTGGCGCCTAAAACGGCTTCGCTTTCTACGTGTACGCCCTCAACCACAATGGCACGAGAGCCCAGGAAGCAGTTATCCTCAATAATTACCGGCGCCGCTTGTACAGGCTCTAACACGCCGCCAATACCAACACCGCCGCTTAAGTGTACATGCTTACCAATTTGCGCACATGAACCTACTGTAGCCCAGGTATCAACCATGGTGCCTTCATCAACATATGCACCAATGTTTACGTACGATGGCATCATGATAACACCTTTGGCCAGGTATGCACCGTAACGTGCAATACCATGAGGTACCACGCGCACACCAAGTTCTTTATAGTTGGTTTTTAGCTTCATTTTATCATGAAACACGAAAGGGCCGGTTTTAATCTCTTCCATAGCACGTGTAGGGAAGTATAATATAACGGCTTTCTTGATCCAGTCGTTTGTATGCCAGCGGCTGCCAATCAGTTCGGCAACACGTATTTCGCCTTTATCAAGGCGTTCAATAACGGTATTTATGGCATTAATGTAGTCGTTTTCACTTAAAAGGGTGCGGTTATCCCAGGCATCCTCAATCATTTTTTTAAGGTCGATCATTACAGAATATAAATTTTGTCAAATTAAAGGAATTTTAAGGAGATTTGTTTGAGGTAAATTAATATATGACAGCTGGTTGATTGCATTTAATTTATTAGTTGTTACAATAAAATTATATGAGTAAAATATTCTTGTTAGCATTTTTTTATGTTTCATAAACTTTGCACATGCACAAAGCGAGGATGAATATTGGAAAACGTGGGATAAGAACTACCCAGAAACTGATATAACAATAATGTTAATGGGAGAGCGGCACTATGCCGATAGCGTTGAAAATCATCCGGATATAACACCTTATTATATAAGGAGGGGCGGATACAGATTTACAGCTAAATTTGAAGGTATTGTAATGCCTGTGGATAAAGAAGCTTTTGCTTCGATGAAAAGGGTTTATAAGTTAACGGGCGGCGATCTGGAGTTATTCGCAAACCTGGTGGATTCCGCTGTATTGATAAAGGTTGACGATAAGCGCATATGGGTGCCAATACAAAACAAACTGCTAAAAGCGTTTAAAGAGGAGATTGAAAAGGATACTGACGTGTTGCTGTACTGTGCATATTTTAATGAACATACAAGTAAAAATGTGTTATATAACAACTTCTTGATTTCGGAATTTTTCAAAGAAGAGGGAAATAGTAAAGAATAAAATGGCTGAGAAAGAAAAACTAAGGATTGATAAGTATTTATGGTCTATCCGTGCGTTTAAAACCCGTACGCTTGCTTCTGATGCCTGTAAGGCAGGGCGTGTTAAACTGGAGGGCAATAATATCAAACCATCGCACGAGGTTAAGATAGGGGAGGTGTACACGGTATCAAAAGGCCCTGATAAAAGAGTTTTGAAAGTAACCGGTTTACTGGAAAGCCGCACAGATGCCAAAAAGGCGGTAATGTTTTATGAGGATATAACACCCGAAGAAGAAACGCATGCATTTAAATCAATGTTTCATGCACCATTATTAACACGTGACCGCGGTACAGGCCGCCCTACAAAACGCGACAGGAGGGAAATTGATGACCTAAAAGATGATTTTTTTAATTAACGTAAAACAATTAACTTATAGGTCTGTTTAAACCTCGCATTCAAGCATGCATTTTGATAAGTTCATACGTTTAAGCAGTGTTTAATTGCGATTTTTTAAAAAAAGGACTAATACATTTGCATTATATTAACATAAAAATAATGTATCCGAACAGCTATACTGTTTTTTACATTGGTTTAATTGATAAAAAAATCTATTTTTGCGCCAAATACCGCTACCATAATTATGAAAAAAAATATCTACCTTAATGTTTTTTTGTGTTTAGCGATTGTTTTTGCCTTGTCATCATGTGCCGATCAGAAGAAAATTATATATTTTCAGAAAGGCATAAATCAGTCAGATACAATTGATGCTTCTAAAGCTTATGTGCCCACGGTACAACCCGGAGACATACTATCTATATATGTATCATCCTTAAACCCGGCAGCAAGCAGTTTTTTTAATCCCTATGCTGCCAGCCCTGCCGCCGCCACTACAGCGGACGGTAGCCCAAGTCCAGGAGTTGTACCACTAACCCAACCATCTGCAACTGGTTTTTTGGTTGATGAAAATGGCGCTATCCAACCACCCTTATTAGGCTCAATTAAAGTAGCAGGTTTAACCACTGTACAGGTAAGAGATACCATTAAAGAAAAGCTGAAAATTTATTTGAAAGAACCAACTGTTAATGTTAGGTTTTTAAATTATAAGATATCGGTAATGGGCGAGGTTGCGCGGCCATCTGTTTATGTGATACCTAATGAGAAAGTAAGCCTTATTGAAGCTTTGAGTATGGCCGGAGATTTGACCATTTATGGCAAGCGTGATAATGTTTTGATAATCAGGGATGTGAACGGAAAAAAAGAATTTGGGCACGTTAATTTGAAAACACGGGAACTTTTTTCATCACCATATTATTATCTGCATTCGGGTGATGTGGTTTACGTTGAACAGGAAAAAGGAAAATCAGCACAAAGCGATCAAACCTACAGGATTCTGCCTATTGTAATAAGTGCACTATCTTTCCTCGCAATCATTGTAAGCCGGTTCTAATTAATTTATTGTAAGCTACACTATGTCAAATAACGTAAACGATATAAATAATAATATTGATAATCAGGGTGATAACGAGGTCTCTCTAAGAGAAATAATCTTCAAATACATCATCCATTGGAAATGGTTTCTCTATTCTGTAATAATAGCCACGGCACTGGGTTATGTTTACATTAAATTTAGTACGCCTCTATATAAAATTGAAACCGACCTCTTAATTAAGGACAACAAAGGCACGCTTGACGGTCAAAATGACCTGTTAAAGAGTTTGGATATGTTTTCGTCTGATAAGATTATTGATAACGAAGTACAGATTCTAAAATCAAAAACCATACTAGAAAAAGTAGTTAGGGGGTTAAACTTGCAAACCACTTATTATACTACCAAAGGTGTAAGGAAACATGAAGCGTATGATGCTTTACCTTATAAAATAGAATTGCTGCAACAACAAGATGGTGCAGATTTGAGTAAGGTGTACACCGTTAAGCTTTTAAACGAACAGGAGAGTGAAGTAAACGGCAAAATATACCCGCTAAATAAACCATTTAAGTTAGATGCCGGTCTGGTATCTATATCCATAAATAAAACTACGCCACAAGCGTTATCGATTGGTAAAAACTCAATGGAGATTACTTTTGTTGACGTTGATGATGTGGTGGATCGCCTTAGTAAAAAAATTAACATTAACCCGGTTAGTAAACAGGGTACGGTGCTTATTATAACGATGGAAGATGCCTTACCTGAAAGAGGTAAAGACGTTTTGAACAGGTTGATTTTTGAATATAATAAAGCTGCAGTAGATGATAAAAACCAGGTTACATCAAGTACCCTTGCTTTTATAAAAGACAGGCTGGAGAAATTACAGGAAGAATTAGGATCATCAGAAAAGAAAGTAGAAGATTTTAAATCTGTTAACAAGATAACAGACATCAGTTCCCAATCGCAAATATTTTTGCAAATGGTACAGGAGAATGATGCGCAGGCCAATAAGATTAATATACAGCTTAGCATACTAAATAATCTGGAAAAGTACCTACATTCTGTACGCAACTCTCAGGTGCAGGTGCCATCAATGCTGGGTATTGAGGATCCTACACTGGTTGCTCTTGTAACCCAGTTGTATGATGCACAAACAAAGCGTTTAAGCTTATTACAAACTACTCCTGAAACTAACCCCATAGTTACCGGTGTTAATGATCAGATAACGCAGCTAAAATCGTCTATAATACAATCGGTACAGAATTTAAAAAGTGGCCTGCAGATAACCAAACAACAGTTGGATAGGAAAAGTGCTTCGTTCCAATCTGTAATAGGGCAGGTGCCAGCTAAAGAACGCGGTTTAGTTGATGTAATGCGCCAGCAGGAAATAAAAAATAATTTATTTACTTATTTGCTTCAAAAGCGCGAGGAAACAGAAATATCGTTAGCTTCTACATCTTCTGATAGCAGAACAATTGATGATGCCCACAGTACAAAAAAACCGGTTAAACCGGTTAAGAATATTACATTTTTATTGTTCTTTACTTTAGGTTTGATTATACCAGCAGCTATAATTTATCTGCGGGATATGTTAAACTTTAAAATATCTAAAAAATCAGATGTTGAGAAAGTCACCAAGGCGCCAATTATTGCAGAAATATCGCATTCTGATGATTCATCATCATTATTAGTAGTTAGCAAGCCAAGGTCAATGGTAGCAGAACAGTTAAGGGCTTTACGTACCAATTTAAGCTTTGTAATGCCCGGCGCTACGCAAAAAACTATTTTGTTTACATCAAGCATCAGCGGAGAGGGTAAATCGTTCATATCGCTTAACCTGGGTGCAAGTTTGGCCATGTCAGGTAAAAAGGTTGTTATTTTTGAGCTTGACTTACGGAAGCCAAAACTGCATGCAAGTTTAGAGATAGATAATTCTAAAGGAATATCCAATTATCTTATTGGTGAGGTGGGTTACAAGGAAATTATAAAGCCGATACCCCTACAGGAAAATTATTTTATTATAACTAGTGGACCGATACCTCCCAACCCTGCTGAATTATTAGTTAACGGAAAAATAAAAGAGCTTATAGAGAAACTTAAACAAGAGTTTGATTATATTATTCTGGATGCTCCACCGGTTGGTTTAGTTACTGATGCGCAAATACTTGGCGAATTTGCGGATACAACCATATTTATAGTACGCCATAATTATACTGCCAAATCACACATCCACGCAATCGATAATTTTTATCGTAGAAATAAGTTCGCTAACCTTAATATCGTAATGAACTCGATTGAATCAGGTGTTGGCTATGGTTATGGCTATGGTTACGGTTATGGTTACGGCTATGGCGGTTATTACCAAGAGGATAGTTCTGAAACTAAAAAATCCTTTTTTGGTAAAAAAAAGCGTGACTAATAAAAACACTTCCCAAACAATACATCTATTAATAAAACAAAATAATACCATTATGTCATCTAATAATCCAGAGTTCAAAATTGCGGTTATCGGTTTAGGTTATGTAGGTTTACCGCTTGCCGTTGAATTTGCAAAAAAATACAAAGTTGTTGGATTGGATATTAATTCGCTAAGGATTTCCCAGCTTAATAACGGAAATGATTTTACACTTGAAGTAAGCGAGGACTTGCTTAAACAAGTAAACAATGCAGACCCGGAACGCACGACAGGTTTATACAGCTCAAGCAACATTGATGATATTAAAGATTGCAATTTTTATATTGTAACAGTTCCAACACCAGTTGATAAATATAACAGACCCGATCTTACACCATTATATAAAGCCAGCGAAACCGTTGGTAAGGTTCTAAAAAAGGGAGATACCGTTGTATATGAATCAACCGTGTATCCGGGTGTTACTGAAGACGAATGTGTACCGGTTCTTGAAAAGGTATCCAACCTGAAGTTTAATGTTGATTTTTATGTGGGATACTCGCCCGAGCGTATTAACCCAGGCGATAAAGAGCACACCGTAGCTAAAATCTTGAAAATTACATCAGGTTCAACTCCTGAAGCAGCAGAAGCCATTGATAAACTTTATAACTCTGTAATCACAGCAGGTACATACAAAGCGGCATCTATTAAAGTAGCTGAAGCAGCCAAAGTAATTGAAAATTCGCAAAGGGATATAAATATTGCTTTTGTAAATGAGCTTGCAAAAATATTTAACCGCTTAGGTATTGATACTGACGAAGTATTGCAGGCAGCGGGCACAAAATGGAATTTCTTGAAATTTAAACCAGGGTTGGTTGGCGGCCATTGTATTGGTGTTGACCCATATTACCTGGCGCAAAAAGCGCAAGAAGCGGGCTACCATCCGGAAATTATATTAGCCGGCAGGCGTCTTAATGATGACATGGGCGATTACGTAGCTCAGGAAGTTATTAAACTAATGATAAAAAAGGATATCACTATTAAGAACGCTAAAATTTTAATATTAGGAGCAACATTTAAAGAGAATTGCCCTGATGTACGTAATACCAAGGTAGTTGATATACTAAACAGCTTAAAAAGTTATGGTACTGCCATTACTATTTTCGACCCTTTAGCAAACCCTGCTGAATTAAAGCATGAGTATGGGTGGGAATCTGTAAAAAGTGTAGACCCTATGAATGATTTTGATGCAATAGTTTTAGCTGTATCGCATGATGAATTTAAAAACCTGGATATAAATAAATTGTGTAAGCAAAACAAAGTTATTTATGATGTTAAGGGGATGTTCCCGAAAGAAATGGTAGACGGCCGTTTGTAAATTATATTTATAAAATACTATGTATAATACAGTTTATCACAATGGCGACTTAAGTAGCCACTCATTTTTAATTACAGGCGGAGCCGGATTCATAGGATCTAACATTGTAGAGTATTTACTAAAATACGGAGCCCGAAAAGTAAGGGTATTAGATAATTTCTCTACCGGATTTCATGCTAATATTGAACGCTTTAAGGAGAACCCGTCTTTTGAATTAATAGAAGGGGATATCAGAGATGTAGAGACCTGCAAAAGAGCGGTGAGTGGGATTGATTTTGTTTCTCATCAAGCCGCGTTAGGGTCAGTCCCCCGATCTATAAACGATCCAATAACTACAAATGAGGTAAATATATCAGGCTTTTTAAACATGCTTGTTGCGGCAAAAGATGCAAATGTAAAAAGTTTTGTATACGCAGCCAGTTCCAGCACATATGGCGATCATCCGGATCTGCCTAAGGTTGAAGATAAGATTGGTAACCCGCTTTCTCCATATGCCGTTACCAAATACGTTAATGAATTATATGCTTCTGTTTTTTCAAAAGTATATGATTTTCATACCATTGGGATGCGTTATTTTAATGTTTTTGGGCCAAGGCAAAACCCTAAAGGTGCTTATGCAGCCGTTATACCTTTGTTTATTGAATGTGCTTTGAATAATAAAGCCCCATTTATAAATGGGGATGGTGAAACTACGCGTGATTTTACGTTTGTGGAAAATGCAGTACAGGCAAATATTAAATCATTATTAAATGCTGGCCTGGAAAAATCAGAAGTTATAAATATTGCATTTGGTGATAGGGTATCATTAAATGAGCTATGGAGTAAAATATGTGAAAATATTGGGCTTGAACTCTCCCCGGAATACCGGGATGAGCGTAAAGGAGATGTTAAACATAGTTTGGCTGATATAAGCAAAGCCAATTCATTAGTTGGATATAGTCCATTATTTTCAGTTGAGCAAGGGCTAAAAATTGCAATTGACTGGTATAAACAAAGCATTTAGTAATAACAGTTTGCTTTGTTTATAACAATTTGCCTATAAATTAATTACCTATGAAGATTTTAGTTACCGGATGTGCCGGATTTATTGGATTTCATTTATACAAGAGACTTTTGGAGCTTGGAAATGAAATTATAGGGTATGATAATATCAATGATTATTATGATACCGAATTGAAATATGGGCGATTAAATGAGTTAGGGTTTAATAAATCAGATATAGTAAAGGGCAATTTGGTGGTTAGTAAATTATCACCTGTATGCAAGTTTGTACTTGAAGATTTGGAGAACAAGAGCTTTTTAAATTCACTTTTTGAAAGCGAAAAATTTGACATCGTTATTAATTTGGCGGCTCAGGCGGGGGTGCGTTACTCGTTAACTAACCCCGATGTTTATATGAAATCAAATATAGTAGGGTTTTTAAATTTACTTGAAGCCTGCCGCCATAACCCGGTAAAACATTTGGTTTATGCTTCTTCAAGCTCTGTATACGGCGCTAATACCAAAATGCCTTATTCTGAAAGTGACACGGTTGACCATCCTATTTCTCTGTATGCCGCTTCAAAAAAGGCTAACGAATTAATGGCACATACTTATAGCCATTTATTTAATATTCCTACAACAGGGCTACGCTTTTTTACTGTATATGGCCCATGGGGGCGACCTGATATGGCCCTGGCTTTGTTTACAAAATCAATATTACAAGACGAACCTATAAATATCTTCAATAATGGCGATATGCTACGTGATTTTACATATGTAGATGACATTGTTGAAGGGATAATACGTATTAGCAATAAAGCGCCAGGGAGTAATGTAAACTCAACTGATAACAGCACGGGGAATTCTAACTCAACTGTTCCTTATAAGATTTATAACATCGGTAACTCATCGCCTGTTCGTTTAATGGAGTATGTTGAAGCAATTGAAACGTCATTAAATAAAATTGCTAAAAAGAATTTTTTACCTATGCAATTGGGTGATGTGCCCAATACTTATGCAGATAGCAGTAACCTTCAACGAGATATTGATTATAAGCCTGCAACAAAAGTACCTGATGGTGTAGATAAGTATATTAAATGGTATAAGGAATATTACAAGCTTTAAATATAATATAAAACACTAATGGAGAATGGTGAAACATCTTACACGAAGCATACCCTTAAAGGATTTGGCTGGTTATCTGGGGGGGCTGTTGTACAAAGTTTCTCACAAATCATTGTTCTTTCAGTATTAGCCAGAATATTACTGCCATCTGATTTTGGTGTAGTAAACGTAATAATGATTTTGGTTGGTTTCTCAACCATATTTATTGATATAGGAATTGGCGCCTCGTTAGTTCAATTAAAAAATATATCTGATAAGCATATATATAATGGGTACATCGTTTCTATTCTGTTAGGCATTTTAATAGGCTTAGCGTTTTATTTTGGAGCCCCTCTTTTTGCAGCTTATTTTAAAATTCCTGATTTAGTTAATGTAATCAGGGTGTTTGGTTTATACTTCCCTATACGGTGTATTGGCATTGTTCCCGAATCACTCCTGCAACGTAATTTAAAATTTAAAACTACGGTATCAATCCAAAATTTTAGTTATTTGGTTGGTTTTGGGGTAACATCTATTGTTTGCGCATATTTAAAAATGGGTTATTGGGCGTTAATATATGCACAATTTGCCCAGTTAATTATTTCTTCGGTTATGTTGTTTTATAACCAAAGAATTGCGTTTAACCAAAAAATTGATTTTAAAATTTTAAAGGAACTTGTATACACCGGAAGCGGATATTCACTTGCTACCTTTTTTAATTTTTTTGCAGAAAATGGCGATAATATGGTTGTGGGGCGTACCCTGGGCGCTGTTCAGCTTGGTTTATATGGCAGAGCGTTTCAATTATTTGCAATGCCTGCACGTTTTTTTGGTGTTATTTTCGACAAGGTGTTTTTCCCAATACTGTCGCGTAAGCGGGATGATAGTATTACTATGGATAAGGTGTATATGAGTAGCCTTGTGGTTTGCCATCTGCTACTAATGCCTGTAAGCGTAGTTTTAATTGTTTTAGCACCAGAGGTTATAACAATACTATTAGGCAAGGGATGGAACCAAATAGTATTGCCATTTCAAATTCTGGCAATAAGCCTTTCATGCAGGTTTGGAACTAAGATTAATAAATCATTTATCAAGTCATTGGGTATAGTTTACAAGGGGGCGTTGTATCAATTTATTTTTAGCGCGTTAATCATAGTTTTTTCTATAATTGGATCGTACACACTGGGGTTAGTTGGGGTAGCAATTGGAGTTTTAGCTGCAAATGTGTTTAATTACTTACAAACACTGGTGCTAATTTGCAAACAGATTCAATCGAAAATTGCGTACGTGTTAAGGATACATGTGGTGTCAATTTTTACCACTTTGGCTTTATTACTAATTACTCTGGCTATAACACTTCTCTTTAGGAAATTTGTTAATTACTACCTGGTCGTATTTGCATTATCTGCTATTATAATTTCGCCAATTGCCGTTTATTTAATTTTATTTTCTTCAAGGAAATTTTTAGCCGAAAATTATGGCTATATAAAAGAAAAAACGGGTTTGCCTGATTCAATCTTAGTTAAGTTAAAAAGATTTAAGAATAAATGATACTGTTTTTAAACTATACAATCTTTATTATTGAATTAATATGCCTGATAAGATTAGTTTCGATATTGGGTGTTAAAAACCTGTATACCTTATTTTATTTTGCTGTTTTTTATTATGCACAGGCTGTATTTTTAGATTATATAGTTTTTGGGAAAGATAATATTCTTACCACATCCAGGGTGGTATTTATAAGCCCTAAAAACCCCGATTTTTTATATGCTACGTTATGTTATTACCTTTTTTTACAAACCTTTTATTTTCTTGCATTAAAAAGTAAAAAAATCATAAAAAAAGCTAATGATAACTCGAGCCAGGTTTTAAGAAATATTAGTTTTCAATATAGTTTTGTTTTGATTCTGCTTGCGGGGTACAACTTATATACTTTTGTAAGCCATTTTGGATTGCAGAGAAATGAACTAGGTGGCGAACAAACACCAGTGACACTCATACTATATAATACTGCGATATACACAGGTATATTTACTATAACAGGTTTTAAAAAACAAAATATAGCATCATTAATTTACATTGTTGTTTTAGCTGTGTACCTTTTGTTTTCTTTTGAAAGAGAACCGGTACTTATTGCAGGGTTAATTATACTTTTTAAGTATGGCCAAAAAATCAACGACAAACTGCTCATCTTTTTAATGCCTTTAGGGATTTTAATACTGGCATTCTACAAGTTGTTCTTTTCTACATTCCTATATACCGGAGGGACTGGGTTAGCAGGTTTTCAGGGGGGGGTAAATGAAACTGAGTTTTCATTTGCCGGGATTGACCCTTTATCATCATTTGCAATCTTGTGCGATTATTTTAATCACAATATTTATGAGGACTACACTTTAAGCTATATAACTAATTTTTATGGACAAGCTTTCCGAATGTTTTTTGGAGGGGATTATAAGTCAATATCTGAGTACGCTTCAATGTATTATACATATGGTACATACGGAATGGCCTTCTCAATGATAATGGAATCGTTACTCAATTTTAGTTATTTTGGCCCAATAGTTTTAGCTTTCGCCATATCAAAAATATACAATCGTATTTATAAAAAAAGAAGTGAAATTTTCATTTCATTATTGGTAATAGCCACCTTCATCTGTATAAAACTCATTAGAACAGAAGTTATGACATTATTGAAGATTCAGATAGTACCTGCATTAATATCATACTATCTGTTTAATTATTTAAACAAAAGAAAAATAGTGTCTTAATATGTCGTACTTACTTACAATTTGTATCCCCACTTATAACCGCGCCGAAATGACTATTAATTTAATTAATACTTTACCGGTAGACGATAATGTTGAGTATATCGTTATAGACGATGGATCTAGAGAAGAAGAGGTTGCGGAATTGGAGAAATTTATTTCTGAATCAAATTCATCTGTTAAATTATATAAAAAGAAAAATGGAGGTAAATTATCGGCTGTAAGGGCAGGATTAGAATACGCATTAGGAGCCTTTTTTATGGATTTGGACGATGATGATTTATTTAACAAGCAGCACTTAACCAATATTTTAACGGGTATAGAGTTATTTAATGAAAACCTTAAGTATGATAGTAAACTAGTAGGATTTAGTGGGTTATGTGAAGATGTTAACAGTGGTATTATTGGGGATAAGTTCCCGGAGGATAAATTAATATCTAATTTTCTTGCCATCAGAGCTGATTATAAGGTTGCTGGTGATAAAAAGGAGGTGATATTAACACAAGCATTAAGAAGTATAAGAATAAAATTTTATGAAGGAGAACGTAGGGTTCCTACTTCAACGCAATGGGCATTGCTGGCCGATAAGAGTATCCTTTTTTTTAATAAAGCATTTATAATAAAAAACTATCTTGAAACCGGGTTATCAAAAAACCTGGGCAAAGTAAGGGTTAAATCACCATTTTCGTCACGTCAGGTGTATGAGGTTAGAATAAATCATTTTAATACACAGTATAAAAATTTCAGGTACTTCATGAGGTCTGCCGTAAATTTTTATCGGTTTAGCCTTCATGGTGCAACCCCGTTTTTTCCGGTTTGTAAATCATCTCAGGTAATGTTATTAACAATTCCGGCCATACCGATTGCTTTTCTTTTATACTTAAAGGATAAAATTTTTTATAAATAAATTTGATAAATATGAAAGCGAACTTAAAATCAGGCTTTAAAGCTAAGTGTTTTATTGCCATTTGTATATGTTTTGCCAGCAGTTATAAAATTGGATATGCTTCATTAAATAACGGGATGTCTGATAATTTTAACTTATTAAAACAAAAAAGTGCAGGCCGGTATATTAATGCTTTAAAAGCAGGAGCCCGCGGTAACGGAATTAACGACGATGCCCCAATACTTCAGAAATTGATTGATTCATTAGGTAACCTTGGTGGAGGAACTGTTTTTTTACCAAAAGGCGTATATCTTTTAAATAGTAATAAGGGAAGCATCGTTTTATCATTAAGATCAAGGGTTAACATTCAAGGGGAGGGAGATAATTCTATACTTAAATTAGGAGATAGCCTTGAAATTAAACGTTCGGGTTTAAGGTTGCTTTACTTTCAGAAATTAAAGAATGATAAAGTATTGACTGATGTGATGTACTCAAATTTTTTAATTGATTGTAATGGTTCTAAAAACATCCCTGTTTCTAAGGCATTAGCTAAAACCTACAAAGGAACAGCCATAGGTGGGCAGGAGTCTAATAACGTTAATATAAACAACATATCTGTTATAAACAATGCAGGGCGAAATACCTTTGCATTTTCAGCAACCGGGCAAGATTTGGGTGTGAAAAAAATTACGATACAAAACTGTACAGTGCGTAATGTTGCACGCGGAGTTGTTGGCAATGACGTTCAAAACGACCATAGTGTGGTATACTTAAGGGGCGACTCTTGCATAGTTAAAAACAATAAATTTACTAACGATATTTTAAAAACAGGAGCCACTGCAATAGAGTTGCATTGTACCAATACGGTTATTACTAATAACTTTATTCAGAATTTTAGTAAAGGATTTAACGTTGCAGCTATAGTAAATGATGCCAGTAATGTAACTATTACAAATAATACATTGCGTGGCGTATATACATGTGCAATGCTGTGGGTATTAAATGGGCATCACGCCGATAATATAAAAATCACCAATAATGATATTGAAGCATATGGTGGGCTTTATACAATGTTTGATTTACAAACCCAGGTTAAATTTCCATATAGTAATGTTTATATACAAGGCAATACTGTTACAATCCATGGAAATAAAACGATGGCTTCAAAGATAAATATCCTTAAAGGGGATCATGATGACCTTAAAGCATCTGGTAATAAATTTATACCCGTTAATTAATTAACATTGAAAAGGAAAAGAATAATAATTCTGGTTCCATCTTTAGGTTTGGGGGGGGCTGAGAGGCAAATTTCGTTGATTGCCCCTAAATTGGCTGAACTTAAATTTGAAGTATCGTTAATATCAATGATACCAGGAAATGCTTTCCACAGTTTGTTTCATGATTCTGGAATAGAAGTATATGATTTGGGGATGACCAAAGGGAACTATTCATTTTCATCCATCAGTAAGTTATTTAGATTAATAAGAAAAATTAGCCCTCAGTGTTTAATTACGTTTAATTATCCGGCAAATATAGCAGGCAGGATAATTAAAATATTTTCGCCAAGGGTTCAATTAATTACATCAATTAGAAGTTCAACTTTTGGGTCGAAAAAAAGAGAAATACTTATAAAGCTTACCAGGAATTTAGATAAGTATACTGTTCCTAACTCGAGCAGGGTTGCAGAAAATTTTCTAAGTAAAGGGGTAATAGATAAAGATAGATTGAGGGTTATTCCAAATGCAATAGCCTTAAACTTGAGTAAGCCCGAAGGTTTAAATAGTAAAGCTAATGATATCCGAAATGAAGTTTTAGGCAACGGAAACGATAAGTTTCTTTGGCTTGCTGTAGGCAGGCACGAAATTGCAAAAGATTATCAGAATATGATCAACGCGTTCTCAAATTTAAAAGCAGCTAAGCCAAGGCCATGTCACTTGATGATTGTTGGAAGTGGAACATTGACAGATACTATAACAGATTTGATTAGTGAAAACAATCTGGATAAAGATGTTACATTAATTAGCCAAAAAGATGACGTTTCTCCATACTATATCGCGGCTGATGCTTTTGTATCTTCTTCTGCTTGGGAAGGTATGCCGAATGTTACTGTAGAGGCTATGCAGATGAAGTTGCCGGTTGTTACAACCAATGTTGGTGAAATTCCTAATATTGTTGAAAATAATAAAACAGGGTTAATAGTACCTAGTAAAGATTCGCAGTTACTGGCAGAGGCAATGGGGAAAGTAATGACGATGAGTGATGACGATCGGCAAAACTTTGGAACCAGCGCCAGCCAATTTGTAAACACTCAATTTAATATTGATAAAATAGTTAACCTGTGGCAGGCTGTTTTAAATTAGTGCATTTAATACCTTAAACTAAAAAAAATAACGCTGATGCAGATCATCAGCGTTTAAATATTAGGGTTTGAAAAAGGCTTTAACAATATTCAAAACAGAGTAAAAGATAAAATAATATTAATCAACTAATTATTCAAGATTGAAAGATAAGGTGAAACTTTTACGAATTTCCACTGTCCCCCACTCATTACATCTTCTTTTACGTGGCCAAATAAAGTATATGGGTGATCACGGCTTTGAAGTATACATGGCAAGTGCTAATGATAATTCAGTTGCGGCTCTTGAAAAAAACGAAGGGGCTAAACATTTCAGCATTCCGCTTAACAGAAAACTTAATGTTTTTAAAGACCTGGTTGCCTTATATTACACTGTTAAATTAATAAGGCGTTTAAAGCCTCATATAGTCCACACCCATTCGCCCAAAGCGGGTGTCGTTGGAATGATGGCAGCCTGGCTTTGCAATGTCAAGCTCAAAGTTCATACAGTAGCTGGTTTGCCATTGGTTGAAGAAACCGGCTTAAAAAGGAAATTACTCATTTTAGTAGAAAAGGTAACTTATCTTTTTTCTGATTGGGTTTTGCCAAATTCACAAGAGCAGATGGAGTTTATTAAATTAAATATCTACTCGGGTAAAAAAATTAGAATGATTGGGAGGGGAAGTAGTAACGGTATAGACCTTGATTTTTTTTGTAAACATGAGGGGTATCTTATCGAGAGGAATAATTTGCGAAAGGATTATAATATCGCTAACGAAGATGTTGTATTGACATTTGTAGGCAGGTTAGCTCACTATAAAGGAATTAACGAATTAGTTGCTGCATTTAAGCATCTGTGTACTAAACATTCTAACATAAAATTATTACTGGTTGGGCCATTGGAGGATTTAAATCCGTTAAAGCCCGAAACTATTGATGAGATAGATAGCAATAATTCAATTATTACTACAGGCCATGTAGAGGATGTGCGCCCATTTCTTAATATATCCGATGTTTTTGTATTCCCAAGTTATAGAGAAGGTTTCCCGCAATCATTAATGCAGGCTTGTGCATATAAACTGCCTTGCATTGCAACAGATATAAATGGATGTACCGAAATTATTTTTGATAATGTTAATGGGTATATTATACCGGCAAAAAATGTAACCGAGCTGATAAAGCGATGCGAAACTTTAATTAATGATAGTGATAAGCGGATTTCCCTTGGAGAAAACGGGCGTAGATATTTGGAAGATAATTTTGAGCAAAAGCAGTTTTGGGATAAATTAAAAAATTTCTATATGGAGGGATTGAATCGATAATGCAAAAAATATTGCTAACCGGAGCATCGGGCTTTTTGGGAGGGATTATTTATAATCACTTAAAAAACGATCTGAACATTGATGTTATTACTTTAGGAAGGGATGCCAGCAACGACATAGTTCAAGATATTTCTGACAAGGGTTTTACGTTACCTGCAGTAAAAACTGTTATTCATGCTGCAGGCAAAGCTCATACTGTACCTAAAACAGCCGAAGAAGCAAAAATGTTTATGGATGTTAATTTAGAAGGTACAAAAAACCTATGTAAAGCGATAGAAAAACTCTCAACCCTGCCCTCTAATTTTATATTTATAAGTACTGTTGCAGTATATGGGGTTGACAAAGGCGAAATGATTAATGAAGAAGCTCCTTTAAATGGAAAATCACCTTATGCGATATCTAAAATTGAGGCAGAAGATTTTCTAACAAAGTGGGCGAGTTTAAATAAAGTTAACTTAAGCATATTAAGGCTGCCGCTTGTAGCAGGGCCTAACGCCCCCGGCAATTTAGGTGCTATGATTAATGGAATTAAAACTGGCAGATATATCAGTATCCGTAATATAAGTGCACATAAAAGTATGGTTTGGGCACATGATGTAGCTAAATTGATACCGCAACTTGATGCAAATATTGGAGCAGTTAATTTAACAGATGGTTACAACCCAACATTTAGCGAACTGGAATTAGTAATAGTTAAGAAACTGAATAGAAATAAGCCTATATCAATCCCATACTTTGTAGCAAAAATATTAGGTAAAACAGGTGACTTAATAGGGGGGAAATTCCCCGTTAATAGCGATAAGATTAACAAAATAACTTCAACATTAACTTTTGATGATACGAAATTGAGAAAGCTGGGCATTTGGAACCCGTCAAACGTTCTTGATCAATTAAGCAAATTTATATGATGTACTTAGTTTTACTTGTGGTTTTTTTTGGTATTATGCTTTTATATTTCCGCATAGCCGACTATTATAATATTATTGACCATCCTAATGAGCGAAGCTCGCATTCAGAAATTACCATCAGGGGAGGTGGGGTAATATTTGTTATTGCGGGTATATTGGCAGTTATACTTCACCCTCAATACTGGTTGCCCGGAATCGGCTTGGTTTTAATTGGTACTATAAGCTTTATAGATGATAGGATAACACTATCTAATAAAATACGCTTATTAATACATCTAATAGCTGTAACGCTAATGTTTGTTTTTTTAAACGTATTTAACATGCCTTTTTATTGGGCAATTGCTTTATATATACTAGCCATAGGCATTATAAATGTGTACAACTTTATGGATGGCATTAATGGTATAACAGGATGTTACACGCTGGTTGTACTTGGAGGGCTACAGTACATAAATTTATATAATTTGAATTTTGTTCATCCCGATCTGATATGGTTCCCGATGCTGGCATGTGTAGTCTTTTTGTATTTTAATTTCAGGAAAAAAGCCAGGTGCTTTGCTGGCGATGTAGGTAGTATTACAATTGCCTTTTGGATAACCTTTTTACTGCTAAAGCTTATATTTATTACTAACAACTGGCTATACATACTTTTCCTTGCAGTTTACGGTGTAGATGCTGTGCTAACTATCATGCATCGTTTAATATTAAAACAAAATATCTTTAAAGCACACCGGCTGCATTTTTATCAGTTGTTATCTAATGAGTATAAAATGCCTCATTTACTTGTTTCATGTATTTATGCTTTAGTGCAATTAGCCGTAATTATATTGATCATAACTAATAAAAATTTACCTCTATTAACGATTGTTGCGATAGTGATTTTGCCCTTAATGCTTAGTTATTTAATTATTAAACCTTATTTGATGAAACTTAGACTTACACAGTAAATTAATAAATATATTACTTTTTTATCTGTAATATTTATATTTGCAATGTTCAGCAACAAACTCCCCCAAAATGTGTTGTACATTTTAGTCATTATTACTATGGTTTGATAACTAAGCGTTTTAGACTTGCATTTTATCCATATTAATTTATGGCAATTGTAACTATGAAGCGTAAGGGTTTCGTTAAACTAAAGAAATACTTAAGATTAAAGCATTAGTTAATGCCTGAAATTGTTAACTTTGCATCGTTTGCCCCTAGAAAATACACTTATGAAAAAATATTTACTATTCAGTAAGGTACTCCCAAGGTGGATAATAATGTTATTAGACTTTGTAATTGTTACTTGGTCATTTGCCTCCTCTTATCTTATTGTAAACAGGTTTGAATTTGCTAATATATTAAGAGGATACTTCTTTATTTATACAGGTGTTTATTGTATAGTTACTGCTATAGTTATGTACCTGATGCGGGTACATATAGGCCTTATCCGGTATTCAAACACACGCGATGTACTGCGTATTTTCGGATCGGTGTTTATTAGTAGCATATTATATATGCTTATAATTTCCATGTGGGTAAAACCATATTTGCATATCAATTCTGCCACCATTGATCTTGTGCTGCTAGTTAATTTCTCGGTATCAAGCACCCTCCTTATCCTGCTCAGAAGTGCAGTAAAAAGCGCCTTTAACTACATTAATAATTATTCAAGTTCAAAAAAAACTACAGTACTTATTTACGGATCAGATACCAGCGCGGTATTAGTTAAACAAGCGTTAGAAGCAAGTGCACAAACTAACTTTGTTATAGCCGGTTTTGTGGATGCCGATACCAATAAAATTAATAAAGAGATACAGCAGGTTAGGGTTTATGATATTAATAAACTTGCTAAACTGAAAGAAAAACGTGCTATTGATAAGATGATCATCATGAATCATCATCTTGACGAACAATCTAAAAGAACAGCACTCGAAGCCTGTCTTGCATTAGGCATACAGGTACTAACCGTACCACCGTCTGACCAATGGATCTACGGTAAGCTGAATATGCAGCAAATTAAGGACCTTAAAATTGAGGACCTGCTTCAACGTAAAACCATACAGATTGATACTACACGTATCTCAGAAGATTTGCAAGGCAAACGTGTGTTAATCACAGGTGCTGCAGGCTCAATCGGGTCTGAAATTGTTCAGCAGGTTTTGCACTATAACCCGGCCATGGTTATTCTTTGCGACCAGGCCGAATCTCCGCTTCATGATATCCGGTTAGAGGTTGAAGAGAAATTTGCAAAAGTACCTATTAAGATTTTTATAGGCGACATACGGAATTATGACCGTATGCATAAGCTTTTTACAGATTATAGCCCAGAGGTTGTGTACCACGCTGCGGCCTACAAACATGTACCAATGATGGAAGAAAACCCATCTGAAGCGGTAAGGGCCAATGTTTTAGGTACAAAAAACATTGCCGACCTATCGGTAGCGTTTGGTGTAAATAAATTTGTAATGGTATCTACTGATAAGGCTGTAAACCCGTCAAATATCATGGGTACTACAAAACGCATTGCCGAGATATACATCCAATCATTAAAAGATAACCCTGTAAATAAGGGTACTTGCTTTATAACTACCCGTTTTGGTAATGTACTGGGCTCTAACGGTTCGGTTATTCCACGCTTTAGGGCGCAGATACAAAAAGGCGGGCCTATTACGGTTACCCACCCCGAAATAACACGTTATTTCATGACCATACCCGAGGCTGTACACCTGGTGCTAGAAGCCGGAACTATGGGAAGTGGGGGCGAAATCTTCATCTTTGATATGGGCGAACCTGTTAAAATTGTTGATTTGGCACTTAAAATGATAAAACTTGCCGGCTTACAGCCCGATAGGGATATTAAAATTGTTTACTCAGGCTTGCGCCCGGGCGAAAAATTATACGAAGAATTGCTTAATGACGGTGAGCACACCATGCCAACCCATCACGAGAAAATAAAAATATCTGAGGTGATCAATTATCCTCATGAAAAGGTTACTGCAGATATCAACGAGTTGCTTTTGTTAAATAAACAAAACAATGATATGGCCATGGTAAATAAAATGAAGGAAATTGTCCCTGAATTTATCAGCAAAAATTCGAAGTTTGAAGACCTGGATAATAACACGGTAAAGCCTATCCTGATAGAAACCCCAAAGCTCAGGGTGCTACAGGATTAACGCCGTATTTCTCCCTGTATTTGCCGCTGGCAGGTAAAGGCATTTAGCTTGTCTGATTTTATTGAGTATAATTGCATACAAAATAATATCAGCAGAGCTTTTGCAGTTTATGAAAAGTATCGCCCAAAAAGTATTCGATATAGAGATAGCATCGCTGCAATATGTGGCATCGATGATAGATGAACAGTTTAGTGAAGCTGTTAATGCTATTCTTAATTCTACAGGTAAGTTAGTGGTTTGTGGCATGGGCAAATCAGGCCATATTGGTAAAAAAATATCGGCTACATTCACCAGTACAGGTACCCCCAGTTTTTTTATGCACCCCGCCGAAGCCTTTCATGGCGACCTGGGCATGATAAGCGCCGATGATGTGGTGATACTGGTATCCTACTCCGGCGAAACCGAAGAGATCTTAAAGATTGTACCATATCTGCAATACAATAAAAACACCTTTATAGCTATAACCGGCAATGCTAGTTCAACCTTGGCTAAAAATGCCACATACCATTTAAATGTTTGCGTAAAGCAGGAGGCATGCCCGCTTGAGCTGGCGCCCACATCATCAACCACGGCTACCTTGGTTATGGGCGATGCCCTTGCAGTGGCTTTGATGACAGCGAAGGATTTTTCGCCCGCCGATTTTGCAAGGTTTCATCCCGGTGGCAGGCTTGGGCGTAAACTGTTAGTAAGGATAAAAGATTTGATGCGGACTGATAAACTTCCGTTTATTGATAGCACGGCTACCTTTACACAACTGGTGCTAAAAATGAGCGAGGGTAAACTAGGTATGGTTATAGTAGGCACCCCCAAAAATGTAGCGGGTGTAATAACCGATGGCGACCTGCGCCGCGGCCTGGTTAAATACAACGACCTGCACAATTTGCCTATTACAGACATCATGAACACCAGCCCGAAAGCTATTAACGAGCACGAATTGGTTTATGATGCCGAAGAACTAATGATGGAGCGTAAAATAACTACGCTTTTGGTACATAACGATCAAAACACCCTAACGGGTGTTTATCAGATATTTAACCAGGTTTAATACATGAAAGCCATTATTGTTATACCTGCTCGGTTAAAGTCGACCCGATTGCCACGCAAAGTGTTGCTTGATCTGGGTGGTAAACCTGTTATACAACGTGTTTACGAGGCATGCTTAAAAGCCACCCTGCATCACGAGGTTTGGATAGCTGCCGATAATGATGAGGTATTTAACATTTGCAAAGGGTTTACACCCAATGTACTCATGACAAAAGAGGAGCACCCCAGCGGTACCGACCGTATTGCCGAAGTGATTGAAAGCATAACCTGCGATATAGTGGTAAACGTACAGGGAGATGAACCCTTTTTTGATGCTGGTATTATTGACAGGCTGATAACCGCCCTGCAGCAAAGCGATGCCGCTATGGCCAGCGTTTGTGCGCCTGTAGCCAATATAGGCGAACTACACAACCCTAACCTGGTTAAAGTTATTACAGATGTTAATGACAACGCTATATACTTCTCTAGGCTTGCAATCCCTTTTTCGAGGGATAAGAAGGTGGATGATGTTTCTGTTTATAAAAAGCATATGGGCGTTTATGCTTATAAGGCGTCCTTCTTAAAAGAATTTATTACCATGCCGGTCTCGTTTTTAGAAAGCACCGAAAAACTGGAGCAGCTAAGAGCTATTGAGAACGGCTATAAAATTAAAATGATTGAAGTGAAAGGTATTGAAAAGGGGATAGACACCCCCGAAGACCTGGAACTTGCACGTAAAAAGATAAAAGACAATGGCATTATATAAAGATATCACCGAGAAACCTTTTTTTATTGTTGGCCCATGCGTAATGGAGAACCAGGACCTGCTTTACACCGTAGCCGAAAAAGTTGCCGAAATTGGCAGTAAGTACCCGGTAACAGTTGTGTTTAAATCATCGTTTGATAAGGCTAACCGTACCAGTATCCACGCATATCGTGGCCCCGGTATTGGTAAGGGGTTAGAGATGCTGAACAACGTAAAAGAAAAATTTAACCTGCCGGTTACTACAGATATACATGAGCCATTTCAGGCGGCTATTGCGGCCGGGGTGGTTGATATTTTGCAGATTCCGGCATTCCTGTGTCGCCAAACAGATCTGTTGGTAGCGGCGGCCGAAACAGGTAAAATAGTAAACATCAAAAAAGCACAGTTCCTATCCGGTCAGGATATGTTTTACCCGGCGCAAAAAGTGAAGGAAGCCGGTAACGAGCAGATCATCCTGACAGAACGAGGCAACTCTTTTGGTTATAACAACCTGGTGGTAGATTTCAGGAATATTTATGATATGAAGGAGTTTGGCTACCCGGTTTGTATGGATTGTACACACTCGGTACAACGCCCGGGTGGTGCAGGTGGCAAAACCGGCGGCGACCGTAAATTTGTGCCTTACATGTCGCACGCGGCAAAAGCGTTTGGGGCAAGCGGTTACTTTATAGAAACCCACCCTGATCCAGACCACGCCCTGAGCGATGGCCCGAATATGCTTTACCTGAGTGATCTGGAAGAACTGATTAAATCACTGATAAGTTAATTTGTGATTGAATGAAGCTTAAGGTGTTGGTTTTGCTGCAAAGCTTTCATTTTTTAGCCGTACTGCGTCCTGTATTGCATTACGGGTTGCACTTTTTAGCGCCCGGCCTAATAGCTTTTATATTTTTTAGGGACAGATGGCAAAAAGCGTGGCTTATTATGGTTGCAACCATGATAGTTGACGCCGACCACTTACTGGCCAAGCCCATTTTCGACCCTACAAGGTGCAGTGTAGGTTTCCATCCGCTGCACTCTTATTACGCAATAGGTGTGTATGTGGTGCTTTTGTTTTTCCCCAAAACCAGGATAGTAGCTGTAGGCCTGCTTTTTCACATACTTACAGATTTTGAAGATTGCCAGTGGATAGGGTTTATTGGTTAATAATCCTTTTTACTTTCCGATATCTCCCATTGTTTAAACACGGCTAATGCCTCATTGTGCATCATTTGTACAAATGGCATCTGGCGTTTTTCCATAGGTTTTTCCAGCTCATCGTAAATAAAATGATCGTCAAAGCCTATATCAGCGGCGTCCTTTTTGGTATTGGCATAATATACTTTGCTGATGCGCGCCCAATAGATGGCGCCAAGGCACATGGGGCAGGGTTCGCAACTGGTATATATTTCACAGCCCTCTAAATTAAAGGTCCCCAGCTCCTGGCATGCTAAACGTATAACAGAAACTTCGGCATGCGCGGTAGGGTCGTTATTAGGCACAACCCTGTTGGCGCTGCGCGCTATTACCATACCATCTTTAACTATCACGGCACCAAAAGGGCCACCTTGTGCCTGCGCTACGTTATATTCAGACAGATCGATGGCCATCTGCATGAACTTCTCGTTCCTTTTATCTTCCATATACATCTAAATTAAAAAACCCCAACTATAAGCCGGGGTTTTAAATTATATTATTTTTTTATCTGTACATCTGCATTTTCATACATCCGCACATCTTTTATATTATTTTTTGTCTTTAGCGTAACCGTCGTTTAACCTTTTAATAACATCGGCAGTTACATCAAGGCTTGGGTCACCGTAAAGCATTGTGGTATTGCCTTTTTGATAGGTTAATATCATTTTATAGCCTTTTTCTTTAGCGTAAGTTTTAGTAAACTCAACCAGTTTTTCATAAAGTTTAGTTTGCTCGCTTACCTGCTCGTTTTGTACCTGGGCGCCGGCATTTTGCTGGTATTGCTGAAACTCCTGGCCTTTACGTTGTAAGCGTTGTTCAGTAGTCTGGCGTTGATCGGCAGCCATGGTTGGGGCAGCTTTTTGGTATTCAGCAATTTCGCGTTGTATAGCTTGCTGGCGCGATTGTACATCGGCTTGCGCGGCTTTACCTTTATCACCAAGGCGTTTGTCCATATCCTTAATGTAGTCGTACTTAGCAACTAAAGAATCCTGGTTGATGTAAACAATTTCAGGAGTGCCGGCAGTTGTACCTGCAGTAGTTGCAGCAGCGGCTTTAGTTTCTGGTTTGTTTTGGTTACAAGCAGATACACCTGCAGCTATTAGTAATGCTAATACTGATTTTGTAACAATTGAGGCCTTCATTTTCATTGTGTTTATCTTAAAAAAAATTTTGACAAATATAATCTTTCATCACAAGTTTCCTAACCATTAATTAACATGTTTATTACCAGTCATATTTATCCACAATCGTACGATTGTTAAACAATAATCAACTTAATGTGAAGCAAAAATCGTAAATTTGAAGGTTATTGTTTTAATCAAATATGAGCGAAGAAAATCAAGATAGATCAAATTATTCAGCGGATAATATACAGGTTTTAGAAGGTTTAGAAGCTGTACGTAAAAGGCCTTCCATGTACATTGGTGATACGGGCGTAAAAGGCCTTCACCACTTGGTATATGAGGTAGTTGATAACTCGATAGATGAGGCGCTTGCCGGGTATTGCGATACTATTAACGTTACTATTCATAAAGGCAACTCTATTACCGTTGTAGATAACGGCCGTGGTATCCCAACGGGTATTACCACGAAAGAGAAGGTATCGGCATTGCAGATTGTAATGACGGTATTACACGCCGGTGGTAAGTTTGATAAAGATACTTATAAGGTGTCGGGTGGTTTGCACGGTGTGGGTGTAAGTTGCGTTAACGCGCTATCAACCCACATGAAAACAGTTGTTGAACGCGAAGGGAAAATATTCACCCAGGAATACTCTCAGGGAAAACCATTGTTTGAGGTTAAAGAGATTGGCGTATCTGCCCGTACAGGTACTACACAAACTTTTCAGCCCGACCCGGAAATATTTACATTAACTACCGAATACAAGTTTGAAACTCTGGCTACCCGCCTGCGCGAACTTGCATTCTTAAATAAAGGCATCCGTTTAACATTAACAGACGAACGCGAAACCAACGATGATGGTTCCATCATTATGGAAGAGTTTTTCTCTGAAGGCGGGTTAAAGGAGTTTGTTAAATACCTGGATGGTACTCGTGTGGCGATAATCCCCGACCCAATTTATCTTGAAGGTATTAAACAAGGTATCCCGGTTGAGCTGGCTTTTCAATATAACGATACCTATACAGAAAATGTGCATTCGTACGTAAACAACATCAATACTATTGAGGGTGGTACACACGTAGCGGGTTTCAGGATGGGTTTAACACGTACGCTTAAAGCTTACGCTGATAAATCGGGCTTGTTAAAAAATATGAAGATTGAAATTACAGGTGATGACTTCCGCGAGGGGTTAACTGCCGTAATTTCGGTTAAAGTACAAGAGCCGCAATTTGAAGGGCAAACCAAAACCAAACTGGGTAACAGCGAGGTGAGTGGGGCCGTTAACGTTGCCGTAGGCGAAATTTTAGGCAATTACCTTGAAGAAAACCCAAGGGAAGCTAAAATGATAGTGCAGAAAGTTATACTTGCTGCTACAGCACGCGCCGCGGCACGTAAAGCCCGCGAAATGGTGCAGCGTAAAAGTGTAATGACTGGTTCGGGTTTACCGGGTAAACTGTCTGATTGCGCTAACAGCGACCCAACCTTATGCGAACTGTACCTTGTAGAGGGCGACTCGGCGGGTGGTACCGCCAAACAGGGCCGCGACCGCGAATTTCAGGCCATATTACCTTTAAGGGGTAAAATCCTGAACGTGGAGAAAGCCATGGAGCACAAGATCTACGAAAACGAAGAGATAAAAAATATGTTCACCGGCCTTGGTGTAAGCATTGGCACACCAGAGGATGCCAAAGCGTTAAACCTTACCAAACTGCGTTACCATAAAATTGTGATCATGACGGATGCGGACGTGGATGGTTCGCACATTACCACATTGATCCTTACTTTCTTCTTCCGTTATATGAAGGAGTTGGTTGAGTATGGTTATGTGTACATTGCATCGCCGCCGTTATACCAGGTTAAAAAAGGTAAAGAATCTGAATACTGCTGGAACGACGAGCAGCGCGATACTGCTATACAACGTTTAAAAGGTGGTGGTAAGGAAGATAGCGTGCACGTACAGCGCTACAAAGGTTTGGGTGAGATGAACGCCGAGCAGCTATGGGAAACTACCATGAACCCGGCTAACCGTACCCTTAAAAAAGTAGCTATTGAAAACGCTGCCGAATGCGACCACACCTTCTCTATGCTGATGGGGGATGAAGTTGCCCCACGCCGCGAATTTATTGAGAAAAATGCACGTTACGCACGTATAGATACCTAATAGGTTATCTATCTGCCTATGATATTAAAGCCTCCTGAATTGTCAGGAGGCTTTTTTGCTCAATAGATTTTATAAGCGCCTTTTTTGGTATTTATTCGACTTTAATTCGCCTTTTTTCGCCCTTGAAAGGTTTCTTTTGTGCTCCTGTTTGCCCCAAATAGGTAGAAGAGTATCATCATTACCCAAAATATACTTTTAATTTTATATACATAATTTTCTTATGTATATAAAATTTATATATTTGAACTATGAGCACCAACCCACTGCTAAAAGGAAGCCTGCAAACCATTATTTTAAAACTGCTGGAGGATAACGACCAGATGTATGGATACGAGATAACCCAAAAGGTTAAGGAGGTATCAGAGGGCGAAATAATGCTTACTGAAGGTGCTTTGTACCCCGCCCTGCACAAACTGGAGGCTGATGGTTTTCTGGAAACGTTTACACAGGTGGTTGATAACCGGGTACGCAAATATTACCGCCTTACCGAGCAGGGTGGCAAAGAGGTAACCAGCAAGCTTACCGAGGCGCAGGCCTTTATAGATCAGTTGCAAACTTTGTTAAACCTTAAACCTGCTTCTAAATGAAACCTACCGAACAACAACTAAAGGTAGTGCAGGATTATCTGCATAAAACACTCACCTACCGGGAAACTTACGAAGAAATTTACGACCATATATTATCGGCTGTTGAGCATCAGCCAAACAATACATCATTTGAAGATGCCATCAATAACATCATCAGGAATGATTTTGGCAGCCCTGATAATTTGTTGAAGATAGAAAAGGCAAATAAGAATGCATTGGTTAAAGAAACGATTAACACGTACTTGCAATACTTTTGGTATTATTTTAAGCTGCCGGGTTTGTTATACACCTTGCCTGTAGCCTTGCTTGCTTATTATTTTTTCTCGCAGGTAAAGCTGGAGCCAATTGCGGTGGCGGGTGTATTTGCCCTGGTGGTAGCATACCCGGGTGTAATCTGGTTTTTGCGCCTGTATTACACCGGATATATTTTGGATACCACACAAAAATCGGCAAAGGACAAGTTATTTGAAAGCCTGGCGGGGTTGCCAATCCGCATCTGTCTTGTTCCCCTGATGGTTATAAACCTATTTGATTATAAGATATGGGATAGTAATAATTATTATTTGATCACCATATTTTTTGTATTGGGTATATTTTACAACGTAGCGTTATACAAATTGTATAAACGCGAATTTAAAACCACTGCCGCCAAATGATACTATCGCCAGAAGAACTGCAATGGGTAACCGAGCGTATGAAGATATACGACATCAAATACCTGGAAAGCTATTACGAGATACTTGATCATATCTTAACAGCTATTGAAATAAAACGCGACAATGGCGATACGCGCGAAATATCAGTTGTTTTTCAGGATGTGGTGGATACCGATTTTGGCGGCTACTCGGGCATTGAGACTTTGGCCGTTAAACAGGAAAATATATACAACAAGTATATTGGAGCAGCGTTTAAAACTATTTTTCGTGGATACTTAAATTGGAGGTTATTTGTTTTTACAATAATTATATCAGGCCTGGCGTACACACTGCCTGATAATAAAGTCATGCACGCGGTTTTCTTTATTGCTATATTTTTATTGGCTTTTTCGCCGATGTTATATGCTTTTGTATTAATATCCCGTAAAAGAGAAGGGGTAAAAGGGAAGCGGTCTTTATTAAAAGGGCGTTTAATGTCGCAAACTTACCTGCCGGGGATGCTGTTAAACGGCATTATTTACCTGCCGGTAATTTTTCAGAGTGGTGATGATAATAACGCGTTTAAAATGATGCAGCATTGGCCTTTGCCGGTGCTAATGGTAATATTGATATTTTTTGCTGTGCTTAATTTGAGCTCGATAACGCTTTGTAACCAGGTATTAAATAAAAAGGGGATAAACAGGTAATCATTTCAGCTTTAATACCCTCTTCTCAAAATCAATAACCGCGTTGTATTTCATCAGCACATCGCTGCCTAAAACACCCAATACTTCGGGGTGGCCCAGTTCGCGGTAAGCTACATTGATGGCAGATAGGTCAAGTACGGCTACTTCCATCTCGGGGATCATCATATCACCTATCCATATATTTTCTATTACCGCCGTAGCCGATTCCATGGTATTGGTACCCAACCCGGTTGAAAGGCGTTCGCTGGCTATAATATTGGCTTCTTCGTTGGCCTGTACCAGCAGGTCGCGGTCAAACGCCGTGCGCGAGGCGCCGGTATCCAGTACCACCTTAAAGGGCTTATTGAATATCAAAATATCCAGCACGGGGTGAAAGCCATCGCCATGCAGGTCGATAATGTTTAGCGGGATAGATACGGTTCTTTTAGCCATTTTAGCGTGTGGGGTGCAATATAGCTATCCACCCATAATTCAATCAATAAAAATAACGTAACAATTATATGGTTCTATTTATTAATTAACCGCAGCGTTAGCAGAGGTTGCACAGAGATCACAGAGAATAGCTTTTCGCATTAAAGTTCTCTGTAACCTTTGTGTTTTTTCTCTGTGAATCTCTGTGGTGAAAATTAGCTACCATACAATCCATTATACCACCAATTATGTATTAAAACGGATACCCGATTGCTATATTAAATATAGCATTTTTAAAGCTTGGCGTAATGGAGCGTTGCCCGCCTGCCGGTGTATAAGGCCTAACTAATGGAAAACCAAGATCGGTACGGAGCACCAATATGGTAGCATCAAACCTTAAACCAAAGCCGGCATCAACAGCCATCTGCGTTAAAAAGTTAGGGCCAAATGTTCCGCCTTCCTGGTGTGGCTTGGCATTCCATATATTACCCGCATCGGCAAATAAGGCGCCATAAACAATGCTGAATAGCTTTTGACGCAGCTCTATATTAGCCTCCAGCTTTATATCTCCGCTTTGATCTGCAATAAACGTGTTGCCATTGGCATTGGTAGGGTCAACCGAACCCGGGCCTATTGACCTTGCCCTGAAACCCCTTAAGCTGTTAGGCCCGCCAATAAAGAACTGCTGATTGTAAGGTAAAATGGTAGAGTTACCGTACGGCAAGCCAACGCCCGCTATCATCCTTGTAGCGATCTTGGTACTTGGGCTAAGCTTATGGAAGAAGCGTATCTCGCCTTCGGCCTTTACATATTGATTAAATACAGTACCAAACAAGGTTTTTACTTTGCCGCCAAGCGTATCGGCACCACTTAATAGGCCGTATAGGTTATTTGATAAGCTAAGCTTACCCCGGAAGTAAATACTGTTGGTACGGTAATCCTCAGTGGTATTATCAAACGTATAGGCATAACTTGGGCCAATAGTAAACTGCGGATCTATAACGTGCTTAAGCGATGGGTTGCGGTTGTTTGGATTGCGTATACTATCAAGATATACATCGCTTACATTACGTGGTTTTACAAAGGCCACCTCCAGTAAATTCAACTCGTGTATCTTATGCTCGCTGGTTTTAAACTGGTACCCGAATGACCCGGTAAAGGAATTAAGCGAGTACAGTTTTTGCCTAACAACAGAAGTATAGCCCAGGGTTAATATGGTACGCGGAATGTATCCGTTATCGCCCCGTAAAGCAAACGGGCTAATGAGCCTTGGCCATGAAAGGCTGGTTTGCACACCGTATTGAAAAACGTTGTAACCACTATTTTGGCCGCCAACCTGTACATCGGTACTTCCAAACAGGGTAACGGTTAAAAGCTCGCCACCTTTAAAAGCGTTGCGGTTTTTCCAGCTCAGGTTTATTTGTGTACCGGTATAATTGGCCGATGAGGTACGGCCAATGATCTCGGCCTGCAGCGATTTGCGTTTATAAGGGGTAAGGAAGTAGTAAACATCCAGCTTTGGCGAGTCGGGCGTTACATCCTCAAACCTGTTTTTTACATAACGGTATGGCCCCAGGTTAATAAACCTGTTCAGCGAGTTGTTATGCGTGGTGCGGCTGTATACATCATTAGGATGCAGCAATACGGTATTAGAAAATAAATACGGCCTTACGGTGTTGCGCGGGTCAATGATGTTATAATTGCGGTAAGGTTTTGCCTGATCTAGTTTTAAAGATGTATCCCTTAACGAGTAATTTGGATAAACGTAAATATTACGGATGGTGTATATATAACGGGCTTGCTCGGGTGTTTCGGGTTTTATCCGTACAATCATATTTACCTTGTGGTTTTCAATAGTGCTGTCAACCTTTACAACCAGTTGCTCGGGCGCAAAGTAAAAAAAACCTTCTTCCTTAAGGCGGGCATCTATCCTTAGGCGTTCGTTTTTGATCACATCAAGGTTGTATTTATCTCCCTTTTTTAACAGGGTTTGCGGCATGGTACCTTTAATGGCAGTATCCAGGTTGTTATCTGTAGCGTTAGGGAAGGTAACGCTATTGATGGTATAAGAAGGCCCTGGCAACGCGGTAAATAAGGCCTTGGCGGTTTTCTTTTTACCGATGGTATCGCCGCTAACTGTTGCCTGGAAATAGCTGATGTTTTGCAGGCGGTTTTGCATAATGGTGCTGTTTTTAGCCAGATCTACCTGGCTAACCAGTACAGGGGGCTCACCGTATTTACTCAGGAATTTTTGGATAAACCCATGGCGGTTACGGGTTTTATAATATAGCCAAAGTTTTATTCTCATACCTAATAAGGATGAGTTTGGTTTGGGCCTGATATAGGTATTCAACTCAGACTCCAAAGCTTTCGCATCGCTTTTAGGTATGTTTTTATCATCAACCTTAACTGAGCCGCCCGTGTATAATTTTTCGTTAGGCGGCAGGTATTTGGTAGTGCTGCAGGCGTTTAACACTACAGCCATAAGTACTAAATATATTATCCGTTTAATCATAAGGTTGTGGTCTGTGTCTTAGTTCTGTCGTCTTTATCTTTTTGCTGCGATGCTTTTTCTTTCTCGTCTTTCGCTTTTTGCTCTTCTTTATATTTCTTACGCATTTCTCTTTCCTGGGCTGTGCGTTTGCGGAAGATCTCGCGGAAGCGGTTATAATCTACCGTGAGCGAGAAGCCTATACCGGTTTCAACCACCTGGCCCTGTATCACTATAAACTCATCCTTACGGTATGCACGCAGGCTGTAGCGGCCGTCTTTACTCAACTTGTAGTTAACCGATACGTTACCCGCAATGTTTGAGGTTTTTTGCCCGGCCTGTGCGCCTTCCAGGTTAAAGTTGTTACCTACGCTAACCGTTAGCCTGTCGTTAAGGAAGCGTTTACTTAGCCCAATGTTCAGGTCTGTTCGGTTTGTTGCCGTTCCCGATGAGTAATCCTCTCCGGATGTTACCCCGAAATTAAGGTCTACACCCTGTATCAGGTCGCCGGCAAGGCTATTTAGCTGGTCGGTTAATAAACTGCTTACACTGTTACGTATGGCCCCTTCAACACCTGCGCTGCCGCCCTGGCTTTGTAGTGGGTTATCGCCAATAAAGTGGCCAAGCACCAATACACCCAATACCTGTTTGTTCAGCTCATTTGGGTCTTGCCGTACCTGTGCCAGGCGTGTGTTCACGGTAGTGGTTACTTCTGATGATACGTTGTAATTACTATCAGGCAGTGTAATATCGAAGCTGATATCGGGTTTCATCAGTTCGTTACGTAAATTAAGGTTTACGTTAAATGGTAGTTTTTGCTTGTACTGGGTGGAGTTCTCGTCTGATAGTTGGTTGGCCACCAGGTCTATCGGCGGTACGTTGGCAATGTAAATAGCGGTCAGGTCAATATTAGCGCTGGTTGGGTCGCCTGTCCAGGTAATGGTGCTGCCCGGTTTAAAGTTAAACTTACGCGATACTGTGGCATACGATAAGTTGTACGAACCGCTGCTAACCACGTAAGTACCGGTTAAGCTTGTTTTGCCGCTCGGGTCTATGCCGCCGCTCAGGTGTGCCTCGCCTTTAAGGTGTACCACATCGCCGTTACGCTCATCAACCACAATGGTGAAGGCCGCGTTTTTATCAATGTTTACCGTAGCGTTTACATCAAGCCCCGTAATTTCCGATTTTTTGATCGAATCGAGCTGGCTGGCAATCAGTATCGAATCGGTGTTCGGCGCGCTTGCGTCAAACCATTCTACTACACCTTTTCTATCTTCCACACCCGGGTCGCTGGTTGGTAATACGATGGCAAAGTCGGTTTTATCATTTACATTTAATGTAGCGTCAACCATGGGTTTGGCCATGTCGCCACGTACTTTTATATCGGCATCCATAAACAACTTACCGTAGAACAACTTGTTATCTGCCTTGGTGGAGTTAATGACCCTGAAGTTGTTTGCCCTGATATTCATCCCAAACTTAAAGTCGGTGTAGGTTTTGGTGTAGATAGAACCCGAAACCACTGCCTTGTTATTGATAGAATCCACGAGGGTGAAATCGTTAAAACGGATACCCTCATCATTAAAGGTGATGCTCTCCTGTGGCATGGTAAAGTAGGAGTTGAGCATCGACACATTGAACGCCACCTTGTTAAAATGAACATCGCCCCGAACGGCAGGTGCGGTGGTGGTCCCCGTAATTTTTAGCAGGCCTGTAATATTACCGCTCGAATTTTTAATAGCCCCAAAGCTAAAGCCCTGTATGCTCTTCATATCCAGATGTACAATGTTCAGGTTCATATCAAACCGGCTTTCTGGCGTGGTGTAGTACATGCCGTCAAGATCAACCTGGTTGCCTTTGCCGGTTATGCTGGCTTTGGCCGCGTAGGCATTTTGGGTTTGGTTATTTACGTTAAGGGCTATGTTGCCAACGGTATCGCCTTTAAAGTTAAAATCGCTCACGTTTATGGCGGCTGTAAACACCGGCGATTTCTGGAAATCGCTTACTACGGCGTTGCCGTTAATAGTACCTCCTACAAACAGCGAGTCCTGCTGGGCAATTTTGGTTAATGTTTCTATCCTGAAGTTTTTAAAATCGACGGTGATAGGGGAGTTGATACCGCCAGAGCTGTTTGCGCTTAATACCTGGTTACTGTTGGTGATGCTGAAGTTACGTGCCAGTATGCCTTTTGCGCCGTAAAACAGGGCGTTATCGGGGTTAACATCCCACGGGGTATAATCAAACAACAGCCCGTTCTGTAAAAAGCTGAATTGATACTGATCTGGCAGCACGCTAAACTGACCGGCAATGCGGTATCGTTCTTTCTTTTGCTTATCGCGCACCTGCAGGCTAATGCCCAGTTTATTGTTTTGGGCGTTGCCCGATACGCTGGTGTAAAGCAGATCTAACGACGAACCTACTTTTATCTCATCAACAGTTAAGTTGTAGTTTAATGCATCATTGCCGGTGTTGATAGCAAGTTTTAAATTATTAACGGTGTTGGTGCCATAAATAACTTTTGGCGCTGCGCCATTTACAATAAGCTCGCCGGTGGTGCTGTTAAAACGGCCGTTAAATAAAACCGGGTCGAGTTGTTTCAGGTCGGGTGCAAACTTGGCTATTAGCGGGGTTTTCACCAGGCGCGCATCAAACGTAAACTGCTGCGGCGAGTATTTTACCTTTATCCTTGGGGTTTTGCTGCCCAGGCTGGTGTTGTAATATTTATCTATCACATCCTGCAGGGCGGGGGCAATTTGGGTTAGCTTATACTTACCGGCCATATGCGCATAAAACATTGGTGTTTTAAGGCGCAGGGTGCTGCTATCGGCAGTTGCGGTTGATATGAGGCTTACGGTATCTAAAGTAATGCGCTCGCCTTTGTTAACCACCAGCAGGTCGGTAGCCAGTATGTTGGCGTTCAGGTAATCCGGATCTGCGGTTGGTACATCGGCAATAATTTTACCATGAAAACGCATCGGGTCTTTTACAAAATTCAGTTTTTGCAGGTCTATGCTATCTACCAGCAACGTTGCGTTAACCGATGGGTATTTTTTGTTCATGTTGGCCTTTGCATCAAGGGTGAAGTTGATGTTAGGGTCTTTCATACGGGCTTTGGCTACATAGGCGCCATTGTGGGCAGTACCGTTCATCACCAGGTTATGGTAGGTGTACCCTTTAACGTTCGCGCTTACTACATCTCCATTAAATTTAAGGCTGGCGGTTTTTGGGTCGAGGCCGGTGCCGCTGATGTTGGCTTTCATGGTTACAAAACCCACCATTTGCGGTTGTTTGGTTAATGCCCCAACGTTTAAGTTATTGGCCTTAATGTCCGCCGAGTAGGTTTCGCTGCCCTTGCGTTTGCCGCTTTTCATGGCGGCCACCAGATCTACCGCGCCATAGCTGCTGCGCAGGGCCATTTTGGTGTTAAAAGTTTTCATGGTGCCTTTAAAAGTACCTTTCAGGTTCATGTTTTCGGGCACGCTTACATTTGGCGGGATGGTTCCTTTTGGTACCAGGCGGGCAATATCCGTACGTGTGGTACGGAAGTCTTTGATGTCAAGGTCAAAATATGCTTTCTCTACATCAGGCAGGCCGCGCATGGTGGCTGATGCCTTTACATAGGTATTACCAAATCCGCTGATCTCGATATTGGGGATGCGGAGGTTATTTACCAGCCCGCTAACACGGCCGTTAACTTTGATAACCGAATTTGGCGACGATTTAAACGGCTCCATTGATGCCATGGTTGGCATCAGCAGCAACACATCGCGTAAGCCAAGTTTGCTGCCATCAAGGTTGGCGTTGATGCTAAGTTTGCCCAGGTCTTTTGTTAACGATGCTATAGATGGGTAACCCACCTGCAATTCTTTTTGGATAACCGAGGTTGGTGTTTCTACCAGCAAGTCTTTTAGGTAAGCGCTTTTTGGCCCGTAGAAGAAAGTGGTGTGAAACTTATTGATCTTAAGCCCGCTTTTTTCGGCAAAGGTGAACGCGTTTACCTTGCCCGATATGCTATCCGGTGTGTAGTTAAGATCCTGGATATCGGTATTTAAATTTTTGATACCCATGTGGGCAAAATCCAAACCGCGGGGCAGTGGTTTTTGCGCGTCGTTATCAAATTTAACGTTATCGTTGGTGAGCGTAATATGGGTCAGGCTGGCTGTCCAGCCTTTGGCCTGTGTTGCTGAGGCCAGCGTATCAATTTTTTTGATGGTTTTTTCAACCGCTTTGGTTACGGTTGCGGGTTTGGCAAAGGTTAGCCCGGCGTTGGTATTATCCAGTTTGATGGATTTGATGCCTACATGCTGGTTCTTCATGTCAATCTTATCCATCTCTACCAAAAAAGTGCCCAGGTCAACTTTGGCGGCCATTTCGCTACTCTTGTAATCAACCTTTACCTTGTCAACGTTTATTTCACCCAGCGTCAAATCCATGTTTAAAGGTTTAACAGCAGTATCAACCCTGGCGGCCTGCGCTATAGAGGATCCGGCCGGTGTTTGGATGATTTTAGCGTTAACACCACTCAGGTTTATTTTGGGGATGGTGAACTTCATCTTATCCATATCAAAATCTTTGATACGGGTATCAAAATGGCCCAGCAGGAATTTTACGTCGTTGCCGGTGGTTACATCCTTGTACTTAATGTTGATCTTGTCCAGGATGATCTTATCAACCGAGAATTTCATGGTAGAAGTGGTATCCTCAGGCTTAACCTCTTTTTTTTGTTCGCCGGCAAAGGCTTTGATAATATAATCGAAGTTAAAAAGGCTATCCGGCCCGCGGCTAATGTTTGCGGTGATGCCTTCCAGGTTTATTTCGTTTATCTCAACCTTGTTTTTCAGAAGCTTTAAAAGCGTGATATCAACTTTCAGTTTATCGCCTGCAATAAGGGTGTCTTTCTTTTGGTCTTCAAAGTAAACATCTTCTAAAACAAGTAATTTGGGTAGCCCCAGGCTGATGTGGCCTATTTGTACCTTGGTATGAATTTTATTTTGAAGAAAAGTAACCGCCTTGTCTTTCGCGAAGTTTTGTACGGCGGGTACCTGTATTAAAATAACTACAAGCAACACCAAAAATATTACACTTGCAATTATCCAAAGTATTGTTTTGAGGGCTATACGTCCAAATCGTTCCAAATTTTTAAAGGTTAGGGTTATTACCTATAGTTATACAAATTATGTGCTAAACAGATATTCTGATAGTGTTTTCAACATTTGCGAATAGTTAATTGTTTTTCTCTTATTACGAAAACTTCGCTATAAACAACATTATTCAAAACACTTCATAAATGCATTGTAAATAAGCGTCGATTTATCAACAACAGTGTACATACACTTTGTTTTTTAATAAATTTGTAATCCACACAAGATATAGTACAGAATATAACATGCCCGATTTTTCGCACTTACACGTACATACCCAATTCTCATTACTTGACGGTGCCGCCGATATTTCAAAGTTATATAAAAAAGCGGCAGCTGATGGTATGAAAGCCCTGGCCATTACCGACCACGGGAACATGTTTGGTGCGTTTAAATTTGTGGCCGAAGCCGGTAAGCACAACGTAAAACCCATTGTGGGCTGCGAGTTTTATGTGGTTGACGACAGGCATAAAAAACAATTCACCAAAGAAGTTAAAGACAAGCGTTACCACCAGCTGATGCTGGCCAAAAACGCCGAAGGATATAAAAACCTGATCAAGCTATGCTCGTTGGGTTATATAGAAGGCCTTTACAGTAAGTGGCCACGTATAGATAAAGAGCTTATTCTTAAATATCATAAAGGCATTATTGCTACAACCTGCTGCCTGGGCGCATCAGTACCACAGGCTATTTTAAGGGATGGCGAAGCTGCTGCCGAAATTGAATTTAAATGGTGGCTTGACTTGTTTGGCGAAGATTTCTATATAGAAATGCAGCGCCATGATATCCCCGAGCAAAACATAGTGAACGAGGTACTGGCTAAATTTGCCAAAAAATACAATGTTAAGGTGATCTGCTCGAACGATTCGCACTACGTGGATCAGCAGGATAGTAACGCCCACGATATTTTGCTTTGCGTAAACACCGGCGATTTACAAAGCACTCCCATCGCTACCGATGAAGAAGGCGGCAAGGGCTACCGCTTTGGTTTTACCAACGACCAGTTTTACTTTAAAACGCAGGCGGAAATGGGTAAGCTGTTCCATGATATCCCCGAGTCGTTGGATAATACGCAGGAAATTGTAGATAAGGTAGATGTACTGAAACTAAAAAGGGACATCCTGCTGCCTAACTATGTTATCCCGCCCGAGTTTAAGATCCATAGTGATATGACGCCCGATGCAGATACCCTTAACCAATGGGAGTACCTGAAGCACCTTACTTTTTTGGGTGCCAAAGAGCGTTATAAAGATATTAGCCCGGAGGCCGAAGAACGCATCAACTTTGAACTGTTCACCATTCGCACTATGGGTTTTGCAGGTTACTTTTTGATCGTAGCAGATTTCATTAGGGCGGGCCGCGATATGGGCGTATTTATTGGCCCGGGGCGTGGTTCGGCAGCCGGATCGGTGGTGGCCTATTGTACGGGTATCACCAATATCGACCCGCTGAAGTACAACCTCCTGTTTGAGCGTTTCCTGAACCCGGATCGTAAATCAATGCCCGATATTGATACGGACTTTGATGATGCCGGCCGCCAAAAGGTTATTGACTATGTAGTTGATAAATATGGTAAAAACCAGGTAGCGCAGATCATTACCTATGGCTCTATGGCTGCTCGTACCAGTATCCAGGATGTTGGCCGTGTATTGGATATGCCTTTGAGCGATGTAAACGCCATGAAGAAGCTGGTACCCGAAACCTTGGGCATCAACCTAAAAACAGCTATTGAACAGGTAGCCGAGTTGCAGGTCATATACAAATCAAACGATTTAAAGGGTACGGTGCTTCGCGAGGCCGAAAAGCTGGAAGGATCTGTACGTAATACGGGTGTACACGCCGCGGGTATCATCATCGCCCCTTATGACCTTACTGATATTGTACCTGTTGCTACTGCTAAGGACTCTGACCTGCTGGTTACCCAGTACGATGGGCGTGTAATTGAGGATGCCGGTGTAATTAAGATGGACTTTTTGGGCCTTAAAACCCTTACCATTATTAAGGATGCGCTAAGGCTGATAAAGGCGAACCACGGCGTTGAAATTGAGATAGACTACATCCCGCTGGATGATATTGCAACCTATGAGCTTTACCAGCGTGGCGATACCAACGGTACGTTCCAGTTTGAAAGTGACGGGATGCAAATGTACCTGCGCGACCTGAAACCCGATAAGTTTGAGGATTTGATTGCCATGAACGCCCTGTACCGCCCGGGCCCGATAGAGTATATACCATTGTTTATTAAACGTAAACACGGTATTGAGCCTATTGCCTTTGATTTGCAGGACATGGAAGAGTACCTGGGCGAAACCTATGGTATTACCGTGTACCAGGAGCAGGTGATGCTGCTGTCGCAAAAGCTGGCGGGCTTTAGTAAAGGCGATGCCGACGTTTTGCGTAAGGCAATGGGTAAAAAGCAGATAGAGGTACTAAATAAAATGGAAGCCCAGTTTATGGATGGGGCCATAGCCAAAGGCCACCCCAAAGATAAGCTGACTAAAATATGGAACGACTGGAAGGCATTTGCACAGTACGCGTTCAATAAGTCGCACTCTACGTGTTACGCTTTTGTGGCCTACCAAACGGCTTACTTAAAAGCGCATTACCCGGCAGAGTATATGGCCGCGGTATTAAACAACCAGAATAACATGGAGAAGATCACCTTCTTTATGGAGGAATGCCGCCGCATGGGTGTTGAGGTTTTAGGCCCCGATATTAATGAAAGCGACCTGGCCTTTACCGCCAACAGGAAAGGGGTTATCCGCTTTGGGCTTACAGGCGTTAAAGGCGTAGGCGAAAAAGCGGTTGAAAGTATTATAGAAGAACGCATTGAACGCGGTGCATATAAAAGTGTTTATGATTTTGCGCAGCGCTCAAACACGCGGTCGGTTAACCGAAAATCGTACGAGAACCTGGTTTATGGCGGTGCATTTGATGGTTTTGGCCTAAACCGCGCGCAGTTCTTCGCAAAAACCGAGAACGGCATTTTAACCGGTGTTGAACGCCTGATCAAATATGGTAACGATTACCAGAACACGCAAAGCAGTTCGCAATCATCATTATTTGGCGGTTCGGTAGCATCATATATCCCTGAGCCGGCCCTGCCCGAATCTGAGGAATGGCCGCTGATAGAAAAGCTGAAATACGAGAAAGAGGTTATCGGCATCTATTTAACCGGCCACCCGCTTGATAACTTTAAGCTGGAGATTGACCGTTATTGCAATACCACCATCACCGAGTTGAAAAACATCCAGAAAGCACGCTCAGGTGAGGGTGGGGAAGAAGTAATGGCTAACCTGGCCACACTGCGTAAACGCGGTGAGATCTGCATAGGCGGATTGGTATCAAGCGTGCAGCACAGGTTCACCAAAATGGGTAAGCCGTTTGGTGCTTTTGTGCTGGAAGATTATAACGAAAGTTACGAGTTTGCTTTTTTTGGAGAGGATTATGTAAAGTTCCGTAATATGATGGTGGAGGGGTACTTCCTGCATATTAAAGGTAGCGTTGAAGAGAAATTTCGCCAGAAGGATAACTGGGACCTGCGGGTAACCGTGATGAGCCTGCTATCTGAAATGCGCGATAAGCTGACCAAATCTGTAGTGGTGAGTTTAGACCTGAAGATGTTGAACACCCAGTTAGTTGAGCGCCTGGAGCAGATCATCGTTACTAATAACGAACGTTACCCTGCAAAAAGCTGTGTATTAAAGTTTAAGGTAAAGTGCGGTGAGGAAGCCATGATCGTTGATCTGCTCTCTAAAACCCACAAGGTAAGCCCAAGCGATGAATTGATGGCGGATATACTTAATTTGACAAATGCGCCGGCAGTGCTGATGTAGGTGTCGTCATATAAACAATGATATGCCTAAGGTTGGTGTCCTCACCAACCTTTTTATTTGGTTATAACTGCCGACCGGTGGTTCATTCTGTCAATAAAATAAAAGAACATAGATATAACCGGGGTGGCAAAAAGTGTTATAAAAAACCCACAAAACAAGCAGCTTATACCCGGCAAGCCACAACGTACGTTTGAGGCTGCTAAATTATTGAAAACAAGCTCCATCGCTACAAAGGACAAAATGAATCCTAATGCTACGGTAAACGCCGGTATCATGTTCAGCGTAAGGGCAATTAGTCTTTTTATTCTAAGAATTGATAATACTATTTGAATGACGGGCGCAGTAAAGAGTAATAATAATGATAGCATTATGTTTCTTATTAATACGTTATCCACAAAAAAAGTAACCCATCTAATTACCTGCTACTATAAAGCGTTTGTAATTAAGGCAGATGTTAATAATATAATTGTCACATTGTCATGCGCCTACTTGTGGCAAGCTATTTGAATAGTATATATTTGTACATCAAAATTAAAATATAGAAATCATGGCTTTAGAAATAACTGATGCAAACTTCGAAGAACTTGTTCTTAAATCAGATAAACCGGTACTAATTGACTTTTGGGCAGAATGGTGTGGTCCTTGTCGTATGGTAGGCCCTGTTGTTGAAGAACTTGCTAAAGAATACGATGGCAAAGCCGTTGTAGGAAAAGTAAACGTAGATAACAACCCTGGTATCTCAATGAAGTATGGCATCCGCAATATTCCTGCCTTATTGTACTTTAAAGGCGGCGAAATTGTTGACAAACAAATTGGCGCTGTGCCAAAATCAATACTTGCAGAAAAATTAGCTAAGCAATTAGCTTAACACCATATTATATATAAATAAAAAAGCCTTCCGGATATCCGGAAGGCTTTTTTGTGGACTAAAACGCCCTTTATTTTTCTTTTTTCGCCTTTTACATCCTGCTAACGCTTCCGCTGCCTGCTTTTGAGCTGGAGATGTTTTTGGC
The DNA here is from genome assembly GCA_040390445.1 of Bacteroidota bacterium. GTDB lineage: Bacteria > Bacteroidota > Bacteroidia > Sphingobacteriales > Sphingobacteriaceae > Mucilaginibacter. The sequence goes on along the minus strand of JAZJYI010000010.1, from coordinate 5,848 downwards.
CGATCCGGTGTAATGTACATCGCCCGAACCAACAACAGATGCATCTATTTTATCATTAGCATTTACCCTTGCATCGCCGCTGCCGGCAACCTTAACGCGGGTGTTGTTGGTAACCAAATTATTGCCGGTAAAATCGCCCGAGCCTACTACGCTAACGGTTGAGTTTTCTGCACGGCCTGAAAGTGTAATATCGCCCGAACCGCCAATGCTGCTTTCCAGTTCTTTAACATCCACCTTACCGCTTATATCGCCCGAGCCAGTTAGTTTAACTTTAAGTGAAGGTGCTTTTAAGCCGTCTTTAAAGTATACATCGCCCGAACCTGCAAGGCTAACAGCATTTACATCTTTAATAGATACATAAACGATCATCTTTTTATGGCCGCTCCAGTCAAAATGAGTGTTTTCTTTGGTGTAGATCTTTAATACGCCACCCTGTACTTCAGTAATAATGCGGTCGATAACATCAGATGGGGCATCAACCTTTACAGACTCGGTTGAGCCCTGGGTAATGTACACATCGTATGAACCGGCAACGCTCACTGCGCTAAAGCCTGTTAAGTGGCGGTCCTGCGTATCTGCTTTGGCAAAGCTTGTGGCAGCTACCAGCAAGCCGGCCGTAAATAGTGTTTTTAGTGTTCTCATGTTTTTGAAATTGTTTAACTATATGACGTGGGTTGTAACAGGAACGTTGCATGGTTTTGGAAATAAATTAGCAGTCCGTCATTGCGAGCGTAGCGTGGCAATCTTCGATAGGAAAGTGGGCGATAAGCGTGTCGAAGATTGCCACGTCGCTATCACTCCTCGCAATGACGGGGGCTAATAGGAAATTAATCCATCAGCACACCTATGTAATAATTAAAGGTATCAACCTCTAAATTGTCTTTTGTGGCGCCTGCAATGGTAACCGGTGTATAACGCGTTTTGGGGCTGATGAACTGGTATTCGCCGCCTTTTACGCGTATCCTTACCGGCATATTAAAGGCTTGTACATCGGCTATCCATCTGCACATCAGCTTGCCGTTAATGGTCATAAACTCCAGTGTTGGGATGTTGGCATGTTTTAAATACTGATCGAACACCGGGCTCAGGTTTATACCGCTTTGCTGGTTAATGTAGCCTACTACCTGATCATAAGTAACAGTTTGGTGGTAGAAGGTTTTGTTTAGGCCGCGCAGTATGCCGCGCCATTTTTCATCATCATTAATAATGGTGCGGATCATGTTCAGCATGTTGCCGCCTTTGTAGTACATATCGCCGGAGCCTTCTTTGTTTACGTTATAAGGGCCGACGATAGGGCCGTCGTTCTGGATACCCAGGCGGGTGCCGTGCACATATTCCTGCCCGGCTTGTTTGCCCCAGTTGTCCTCCACAAATAACGATTCGCTGTAATTGGTAAAGCTTTCGTGGATCCACATATCGGCAAGGTCTTTACTGGTAATGTTGTTGCCAAACCACTCGTGGCCGCTCTCGTGCACCACAATAAAATCCCATTTTAGGCCCCAGCCGGTGCCGGAGAGATCGCGGCCTAAATAACCGTTCTGGTAATGGTTACCGTAGGCCGTGCCGCTTTGGTGCTCCATACCCAAATGGTGGGTTTCTATCAGTTTATAACCATCCTCGTAAAAAGGGTAGGGGCCAAACCAATGTTCAAAGGCTTTTAGCATGGGTTTAGCGTTTGCGCCCCAGTGCTTTTTGGCTTTTTCCAGGTTATAGCTTAGCGGCCAAAAATCCAGGGTTAGCGTGCCTTTTTCGCCCTGGTAGGTATCGCTGTAATGCGCGTAATCGCCAATATTCGCCTCAATATCATAGTTGTTGATGGGGTTAGCCACAAACCAGTCGAACCGGGTATAACCATCTTTCAGTTTAGTTACTTTACGCAGGCGGCCGTTGCTTACATCCTTTAAGCCATTGGGCACGCTGATGCTGATCAGGGCGCTGTCAACCTCATCGGCTTGCTGGTCTTTGGTTGGCCACCAAACGCTGGCACCCATGCCCTGGCATGCGGTTGATACCCATTTATGCCCAAGCGAATCAATATTATACTCTACGCCGCCATCCCAGGGCGCGCGTTTGGCTATGGTTGGGTTGCCCGAGTAATAAACGGTAAACTCATCCTTGCTGCCGCTTTTAATGGTTTGCGGAAAGGTTACAAACACCGCGTTAAACTCGCGGGTGTAGGGTATTTCTTTGCCCTTGTAAACTACTTTTTCTACTTTTAAGTTGGCAAACAGATCAAACTGCAGCCTGGTAAAATCCTGTGTGGCGGTATATTTAAACAGTACATTACCACTGATGAATTTGTTATCGATATCAAACTTCACATCCAGGTGGTAGTAGTTGATATCGTAACAGGTACGCAACGGGGTGGTTAATGATCCGCGCAGGCTATCGGCACGGGTAAAGGTTTCCTTGTGGTTGCCAAGCTGGGCGTGGGCGGTAGACGCAGTCAGTAATATTGCTATCCCAAGTAATTTGATAACTAATTTCATTTTATTGAATTGCTTTTATTTTATGATGATATATGTTTAGCTCATTCGCCATAACTTATCAAACGATGTTTTATAAAGCGCCACTTTTTATTGTCGCTGTTATATTTGAATGTGTTTCGTTGGTCCTGATGCACATTCGCGTGTATTTGTATGGTTAATGTTTTACTACCGGCGTTAATCTCGGCAGGAAAGGACTGCATGTTAGTGGTTAAATACTGGCTCAAAATAAACTGTCCATTTACCCCCTGCAAATAAAAATTATAATAAGGGCCACCATTGCCTCCCGAATCGTTTTTGATAGCAATATCTTCTCTGCCGTCAAAATTCAAATCAGCAATTATAAGGTCGCCATAATCATAATCCAGTACCTCACTTTTTTGATGGTAACCTGTTATATAAGAACGGCATTTTGTGCAATCTTTATAAACATCCTCATTAATATAATTCGCACCAAATGATATTTTTTGATACAGCTTTCCACTTTTTTTATCTCTGATAATAAGCGTTACATCTGCACTATCAACTATGCTTTGCGCATTGTTGAAGTGTTTCGCTATCAATTGATAATTAAACCGCTTCGATAGGTTTTTATGTTCGCACGTTTGGGCTTGCAGCTTTGATATTGACGCTATAAAAAATAAAAGAAGCAACGCTCTAAACATATCTATTTAATTTTGAACTATGTCATTGCGAGCGATAGCGTGGCAATCTCAGCATATCCGCATGTCCTCTGAGATTGCCACGTCACTACGTTCCTCGCAATGACATTATGGTGAAAGGCTGTACTAACTAATCTCTAATCACCATTCTCTCATCACTATAAATTACTTCAACACCTCAACATCAATAAAGCTGTCGTTAAATACAGTCTGTGTAGCTTTTTGGTAGTCGCTTTCGTTGGCCTTGTATGGGTTCTCTACAAATTTTTGCGGGTTACGCGCATACAGCGGGAACGATGTGCTTTGTAGCTGTATCATAATACGGTGGCCTTTTTTAAAGGTGTGCAATACATCCTGCAGGTGGAAGTTTACATCCGTTTTTTGATTGGCAACCATGGGTACGGCTTTCTCAAATCCATCGCGGAAACGTGCCGGCATGATCTCCGAGCGTACCATTTGCTGGTAATTGCTCAGGATGATGTTTTTGTTTGGCATGTACGGGTTGTTTGGCTCATTTGCAGGGTAAACGTCAATCAGTTTAACGATCCAGTCGGCATCGGTACCGGTGGTAGCTACTTTAAGGTTGGCCATGATCTCGCCGCCCAGGGTAACATCATCCGCTAAAACATCCGTCTGGAAAACCAGTACATCAGTACGGCGGCCTGCAAAACGCTGGTCTTCGCTCATGTAGTTGTGCGGGGTAAAGCCTATGGTGGTGGTGTTATCCTCTGTATAGGGAACAGGTTTCATCGGGTCGCTTACAAAGCTGGTGCTGCCTGTTGCGGCTGGTGCTGCATCGGCCAGCTTACCATCGTTATTCAAATAAAACTTAACGTGTGTTGCCGCAGCCGAAGGCCATTTATCAAACGTTTGCCATTCTTTTTTACCGGTGTTGTACATATAAGCCTCAGGCAGGCCCGAGTTTTTATCGCCATTGCCTTTCAGGAAATGGTTGAAGAATTTCTGCTCGATGCTTTTTTGATAGAATGTTGCAATGCTATCGCCAAAGTAAACGTTGCTGTGCATGGTGTGCCCCGTCTCGCGCGACCAGCGGCCGTGCCCAAACGGACCCATCACAATAGTATTATAAGCATTAGGGTCTTTCTTCTCAATGGTTTTGTAAATAGCCAGCGGGCCGGTCAGGTCTTCTGCATCAAACCAGCCACCTACCAGCATTACCGCAGGTTTTACTTTGTTATAGTGTTTTAGCAAGCCACGTTTTTGCCAAAATTCATCATAGTTAGGATGATTGATGGTTTCCTGCCAAAAAAAGTTGTCTTTGTAATATTTGTCGGCATTTTTAAGTGGGCCAAGGTCAAGCAAAAATTGGAAACCATCGCGGGTACCCGGGTTAAACATGGTATTTTGATACCAGGCTTTGGTAGTGGTATCTGTTTTTTGCACACCAAATACCGGGAAGGTGAAAAAATAGCTCTCTATGAAAGCACCGTTATGGTGAAAATCGTCAAAAAAGAAATCGGAGATAGGTGCCTGCGGCGATGAAGCCTTTAACGCAGGGTGGTTTGATAAGATACCCGCAGCGGTATAAAAACCCGGATAGCTGATACCCCATTGGCCAACCTTGCCGCTATTGTTAGCTGCGTTTTTGATCAGCCAGTCAATGGTGTCGTAAGTATCAGAGCCTTCGTCAACATCTTTTTTGCTTTTTTTATTGTCAATAACCGGGGTCATGTTGGTCCAGGTGCCTTCGCTTTTGTAGCGGCCGCGCACATCCTGGTAAACAAAAATATAGCCTTCCTGCATCATGTATTTTGATGGGCCTAATTGTCCGGGGTACTTGGTTTCGCCATAAGGTGCAATGCTGTAGCAGGTGCGCTGCATCATTATAGGGTACTTATTGGTTTTTGATGCATCGTTTGGCGTGTAAATAGAGGTAAACAGTTTTACCCCATCGCGCATGGTGATGTACACATCTTTTTTGGTGTAGTGTTCTTTAACATAGTCGCTTTGGGCAAACAACGTACTACAGGCCGCAGCCATTACAAATAATAATGCGGAGAGTTTTTTCATGATGTTGGTCAGTTTTTTTAGTGAGCGTAATTTAGCAAGTAAATGGGGAATATACTAACGGATGATAAAGGTGTTACAAAGATGTAGCTAATCCCCTTTTGAGAGGGGTAAGGGGTGTGTTAATGTTGGTGCTGTGCTTTACTATTGCATACATTATTTGGGGATCTCTCGTGATAAGTGTAAGCTAAACATCCGCCCGCTCATTGCCGCGGAGGCTACTTCTTTTCTCTTGATAGAAAAGGAAGCAAAAGATCAAGACAGAAAAAAGCTTCCCCGCACGGGCCTTTACCTTTTGGCCTGTTTTTCTGTCAGGCCCCCCCCTTATTCATTACCGACCTGAAGTTAGCCCTCCTTGTCATCCTGAGCGAGAGCGAAGGATCTATTAGCGAAGCATCTAATCGCCGATATGCATGTCGGCGATTAGATGCTTCAAGCGTTCAGCATTACAAGGAGGCTATTCCGCGTTAGGGATAAAAGCGGATACCGGCCTGTGGCTACGGCCTGTGCAGTATGAGCGGATAGCCCGGGCCGCAGGCAACGCCATAATTAGTGATTAGAGAATAGTTAATTAAAAAAAATCAAAACAAACAATTCAATAAGGCATTCCCCTCTAACCTCTAACCTCTAACCTCTAACCTCTAACCTCTAACCTCTAACCTCTAACCTCTA
>JAZJYI010000009.1:163118-354452 GCA_040390445.1 Bacteroidota bacterium | reverse complement strand
CAATCTTAAAGTTAAACCCCCTTGCGAAAGCTTGGGGGTTTCTTTGTTTATAAGCTTTTTCCTAACACCACCTTAAAACGCCCCCCAAACGCCCTGAAACACCCCCTGCCTCTACAAAAGCGTTCACGTTCACTGCCGTGAACACTTGTGAACACCTCCAATAATCTCATAATCAGTCACTTCCTGATACCCACTACTGACAATATAGCGCCACCACTTTTGTGAGTTGTTGTGAAGCAGCTAACCCTGCAATGCATTCTCGCCAATAGATCATTCGCTCACTCAGGATGACAAAGAGGAGCCCAAGTACAATCATGATTGCCTAAACCTGATAGCAGCGGATACCGGCACGCGACTAAGGCCTCTCGCAGTATGAGCGGATAGCGGGACTATCGCCCATAAGCAGCATAGCAGTACCTTTTCAAAACACTCATTTTCAATAAAACAGAACTAAACCGTTAGCAGTTTGTTAGTTTATAAAATAGCAATCATGAAAAACCCATTTAAAAAACACGATAACAGCGGTAAATTAGTAGCAGGCCTGGCCCTTGGGGCGGCTTTTGCAGGTGCAATTGTTTACCTGTACATTAAACGCAAGGCAGATATAGATGCCGCTGCCACCGAACTTAAAAAACACGCGAAGGATTACCTGAAAGACAAACGGAAAGACGCCAAAAAACTAAAAACGGAAGTGAGCGAGCTGGCAAGCGTTATTCATCATTAAGCAGAAATTGCCGGTATCTTATAAATGCCTTGCCTGGTAACTTCTTACCCGGAAACTAACTATCCACAAGCTAATATTTAGAATGAGTACTACGTAAAGTATTTGGTTGTTGTGATTGATAGCGCCGAGGTAGTCGGCCAGTGGCAGCTTTTGGGTAAGTAAATAGGTTAGTAAAAAGAATACGATCTCGTAGAGTTTTTTGCCGCCGCTAACAATGCCCATACATACGGCCAGCAGCACAATAAAAACAGCACCTAACAAAATATTGACTACAGCAAAGCCGTTTAGCACCAATATATAACGTACTATTAAAGGCATGGCAAGTGTTAGCATTAAAACTACGCCTGCCAGGATTTGGGCGGGTAACATGCGCTGTAGTGGTTTGTATGATGACCAGGTAAAGTAGTGTAAGCGGTTTGTTTTCTCTTTGGTTGCCAGTTCACTCAGGCGGGTTACCTGTAAAAACCATAATACAGGTAAAAGATATGTATGCGCTATATTGAGCGGTGCGAATAGCATGCTTACACACAAGCCGGCACTAATTAACCAAAACCATTTAGATCCTTTTCTGATCAGCAGCATTAGCTCGGTTTTAATAAGCGGGATAATGCTGTAATTTTTTATGATAGGTGGCAATGCAGCCATACTAATACCTGCAGATGCCGTGGGTATTGATGGTGCGTGATTGGCATATTTGGTGGCTTTTTTCTTTTTCTGAACCGGCTGTTTAAAATCGAAACGGTGGAAAAAGAAGGATGAAATATAAACCAGGACTAATGAAATGGCTATCCACAAGAAACGGCTTAGTATAAATACCGGTGTCCAGGTGATGCCTTGCCAGGTAAAGGTTCTGAATGCGTTTTCTTTTTTGTGAAAAGTAAACCCCATAGATACGCCGTCGACATGCGTATGGAATTCTTTAGCTACCTGGTTTTGGATGCTGGTGGTCATGGTGCGTATGCCAAAAGGGTCGGTAATTACGGCTATGGTATCGTTTGTTTCTCCCTTGGCATGCCCCATTATGGCACCAAAAAGAAACACAAAGCCAATATATTGCAGTATAGCACGCTTGCCTAAAAAAACTTCACCAACCACAGCTATTGCAGATATGAATAGTAATGCCGGTAAAGCAAGTAATATAAACGGAACAATAAAATCGCTTATCACGAATGGATAGCCGCTGCTCCGTAAAAAAAACATACCAATGCTTATCACAAAGGTGCTGCCCATAATAGTCATCAAAACCAAAAAGTTGCTTAACATTTTGCTAAGCAGGTAACCAAAGTTGCTGATAGGGGTGGTTGCTATAATTAAACCTACTTCGGTATCAATATCTTTTTTGATGCCACCGGTAACCAAAAAGAAACCATATAGGGAAAGCATCACCGTAGTCATCATGGCCGATAGGTGGCCTACCCACGCTGAATTGTAAACGCCTTTAAAACCTACAACGGTTAAAGTGGTATAATGTGCGCTTGGCGGTGGCACAAAAGAGTAAGCGGCATAAATGGTGATAGCCATGGTTATCAGAAATGCATAGCTGCGCGTGCGTTGCAGGTAATCGGCTTTTATGATGCTGTAGATGTATTTCAAGGTTAGGCGTTGCTATGGGTTAAAAATAAATAAGCATCTTCCAATGTGGCGGTAAGCGCTGTTGAACCGGTTACCGGTGTTGTGGTAATATAGCGTACCCTTGTTTTATCCTTTTGCCGGTTGGTATCAATAACCAGGTGTTTGGTTTTAAAATCGGCAAGGCTGCTGCTATCTATCAGTGTTTCAAATACGCGGCCTTCTACGTTTTTTATAATATCGGGTTGTATGGCTTTGGCCAGCAATCGTCCGTTTTGCATAATGGCAACCTCATCTGCAATAGTCTCAATATCTGATACGATGTGGGAGGAAAGGATGATGATGCAATCGTCGGCCAGGTCTGATACCAATTGCCTGAAACGTACCCGTTCTTCGGGATCCAGCCCAACGGTGGGCTCATCAAATATTAATATTTTAGGGTCATTGAGCAATGCCTGCGCTATGCCTATCCGCTGTTTCATCCCGCCCGAGTAGGTGCCTATTGGCCGTTTGGCATCTGCGGTTAAGTTAACACCTTCCAGCAGCAGGTCTATGCGCTTGCGCAGATCATTACCACCTAAACCTTTTAACGCGGCTATGTAGGTTAAAAATTCATAAGCATTAAGGTTGGGGTAAACGCCAAAGTCCTGCGGCAAATAGCCTAATACGTTCCGGATGCGATCGGGGTTGGCTACAATATCCTCGCCATCTAAAAAAACGGTGCCGCGGGTAGGTTTACTGATGGTGGCGATGATCTTCATCAGGGTAGATTTGCCGGCGCCGTTTGGCCCTAACAAACCCAGTATGCCTTTATCTATGGTGATGGAATAATCGGCTAAGCCGGTTTTATGTTTATTGTATTGCTTGGTAAGGTTGGTAATTACTAAAGCCATTTGTGGTAGTTATGACCTTAGGACGTTAGCATAAAAAATAAGTTACACCAATAGCTTAAATAAACTTTAGCAGGTAATAAGAAATAGAAAGGGAAAAGTTAATGCACAGTTAGCCTGTCACCAAAGCCACCTTCTGTAGCATTGGTTATAACGCGGTAAACTATCCAGTCGTCGGTTTCATAAACCTTGCGGAAGTTGATATCGGGAATAGTGTGCCGGATGCTGGTAATGTACTTGTTGTTGAGTTGCGTATAACCGGATACGATGTTCTTGGCAGTTGCCACTACCACGTAATCCACATACTTATCGGGCGATTCCAAAGCGCTTAAAAAGTTGCCTTCGTAAGGCATTATCACAGGCTTAATATCTTTTGTAAAGGCTATAACACCGTATGCTATGGCGTCGTCTACCAATACATGGGCATCGCCGGGCAGGCTGTTCAGGTAATTGGCCACATCTACGTTATCCTGCTGTACGGTATCTTCTTTGTTTTCAACTAATGTCTTTATAAAGTTGCGCTCTTCGGGTATCAGCGAGTTTTTTAAATAATACCAGCCAAAATAAAGCTGAAACAGGATAGTTACGGCCAGCAGCAGTTTAAAGCTCTTATGGTTTTTTACCGTATGTGCCTTAAATATTACGCATAGGTAAGCCAGTATCAAAAATATAAGGTAGTACTGGTAAGCCAAAAACACCTTATCGTACTTAATGTGCAAAAACTCGATGAATGCAAAAGGAATCAGTATGGTTAATACCTGGTAGGTGCTTTCCCTAAACAGGTACATGGCAATCAATATCATGGGGGCAAAAAGCACTACACGGGCCGATAGCAGGATAGATGTTTCAGGGATCTGATATTTAGAGTTGGTGGATATCTGGTCAAAACTCAGCTTATCAATCAATACGTTCCAGGTAGCGTAGGGGCTTTCTGCAAAGTAGTTAAGATCACTGGCGTGGGTAAGGTTTAGCAGCTTATAGCATAGCACCGCAGCCAGGGGTAAACTGAATAGTATAATATAAAGCGCGAAGGTTTTATTAATGAGCTTGCGCCTTAACGACGGACTGTTAAAACTCAGAAAAAGCCTGAAAATAGACTCCTGTTCGCCCAGGTTTAAGCTGTGTATAGTAATAGACAGCACCAGTGGCAAAAAGAAGAGGGTAAGCCAGATGAATTTATAATCGCAAAATATCAGGATAACCAAACATAAGCTGGCAATAGATACGTGGAACGTGGTGTTTGACCGGTAAAACTTAAACAGGTTCAGGAAAAACAAAAAGAAGAAAATAAGGATGAGGTAAATGCTTTTACCCGATGCCGCCGTATAAATAATACCCGGATGAAACAGGAAGATAACAAGCAACAACCAAATATAGCCATCGTCATTTAAGCGTTTGGCAACGGTGCTTGCTATTACATAAAACAGTACCGCGGTACCCACTGCCGATGCCAGCACCGGTGCCAGCGTTGTGCTAAAGGCGGTAAATATAAACGTAGCGTAAAAGGGGATCATGGGGGCGGTTAGGCCCATTACCTTTAGGCGGTTACCCGTACCTTCAAATACTATCTTGGCCTTCTCTATATAAAACAGCGACTCGTGGTTGTAATAGCCCAGGTTATTTAAGTAAATACCGCATACAAGGTAGTATATTACCAGTATAAAGGTAAGTATAGATAAATATATGCCGCTGGTTAACTTCATTATTTTACAACGTTTGTAGGGCTGTTAACTTTACTTAAGCCGTGGTTTGTTTTTTCCCAGTAGAATGGTTTTACAATTAACTGGTATAAGCCTTTATATGCCGATATGGAGTGCATCAACCAGTAAATGGGGTTGGCTATGGCAAACAATATCAGTTCGTAATACCGGCGTTTAAATACCGCTATCATATTTATATATATCATCAGGATGTTGCCCACCATCAGGTTAAATATCGACATAAAAAGCACCCAATCCGGGAACAGGGTACGGATGGTTGACAGATCGAAAACCACATAGCAGATAAAAAAGGTAAGCAGCAGCGGGTAAACTAAAAAAGTTATAGGCGTAGCGCCGATAAAGAAGTTAAAGCCCAGGAAACCTTTCCAGCCAATCTCTTTCCAAAGGGCCACTGGGTCGCGCATGTGTACCAGGTAGGTTTGCATGTATCCCTTTATCCAGCGCGAGCGCTGGCGGATCCAGTTAAAGGGCTCGTTGTTGGCTTCCTCGTAAGTGGTGGAGTTGATGATGGCAATTTTATAACCCTTAGCATAAGCACGTACACCAAGGTCGGCATCTTCGGTTACGTTAAAGGGGTCCCATGCGCCAAGCTCAACCAGTTCATCAAGCTTGAAGTGGTTACTGGTACCACCCAAAGGGATTGGGATATCCAAAGTATCAAGGCCAGGCAGCATATAATCAAACCAGTAAGAATACTCCAGCGTAAACATCCTGGTAAGGAAATTCTCGTTACGGTTAAAGTAGTTGAGCGCGCTTTGTACGCAGATGTACTCCTCCGGCAATTTACCAAAAAGCGATACCACCTTCTTCAACTGGTCGGTATCGGGGATATCCTCGGCATCGTAAATGGTAAGGTATTTGCCGCGGGCAAAGTGCAGGCCGTAGTTACAGGCTTTGGGCTTAGTTTTAGGCAGATGGAAAGGCACTACGATCACCTCAAAAATGGCAGGGAAATCGAGGTTTTTTACGGCGTTAAAGGTTTTGTCGTCGTCTTCTTCTATCAGCAGCTTTATATCAAGCTTATGGCGCGGGTAATCTATCGATTGCAGGTTCCAGATCAGCTTTTTTATCAGCTTATCTTCTTTATATACCGGGAGTAATATGGTGTATATGGGTAACTCATCATCAACAACCAGTTTAAGTTCTTCTTTGGTAACGGCCTGGTGCAGCTCGAACCGGGAGCCCACAAGCGCCAGGAACAATTTAAAGATAATAGCCACCAAAAAGAACGAACTGATAATGACGTTAATAATAATGGAGGTATTTTTAAAACTGAGCACCAACCCTATAGCAACCAGCGCTATGATCACGAAGATGACGATAAGCTGTGCTGTTGAGAAGGTAACAACGGCCGAACTATCCGGGTCGCGTTTCATTAGCTCGAACACGGCCGATTTTGTGTACCGCTCGCCCAGTAACTTGTTGCTTAACCAGGTGATGTCCAAGTCAGACGCAAGGATGATCCGTGCCTCCATATCGTAGGTAAACCTTATAAAATCTATAAACAGGTCGTCATCCGGCGAAGCCATTAAAACTACCACCTTATTGTCCTCTATCCGCAGGGGCATAGCCAGCCGGTCGTGCGCAAAGGTAAGGTCTATTTTATCCAGCACTTCCCGGTCATACGCTTCATCGCGGGGGTGCTCATTTATCTGGTACCCTGCGTTTAGTATAGATCTGTCGTAATTTTTACGTGAGATGTATCCCGAAGTGAGGGCTATTTTGATGTAGGATAAACCCGAGGCAGCTGAGTATTTCTCAATTGCCTCGCGGTCACCTGCTGTGATAAACCCATCATTAGTTAACAATTCAGGAATTGATATACTCATGAAAAAATTAATATATAATTAAAACCTAGCGCCCTCAAATACACAGGAAACATTAGTCGTTAAACAGCTCCTGTGATTTTTGAACCTTTGAACGTATGTACAGGAACGACAGCAGGATAAGCACCAGTATACCTAATAAGATGTACAGGTTATAGCTATCCCAGAAACGGGTTAGCGCGCTTTTGGTGTCGATATACTCCAGGTTCTCGCTCGATTTATTTATATTAAACAGGTACTTGTTGTTATTAACATCAGAGATACAAACGTTACTGCTTAGGGTTGAAAGCTGCTCGGTTATTGATTTTGAGGCAGCCAGGAACGCTTCAGACAGGTGCTTGCCCGTAGCCGTTAACACCAACGTTGCGTTATTGCTGCGGCCGTAAAATATCTGGGCCAAACCGTTGGAGGTAGTATCAGACAGGGAATAGACTATGGTATTATTATCGGTATTATACAGCCTGAAATCGCGGTCGAACTTTATAGGAGCATCCGGGAACTCTTTTCTTTTAAATAACGGGTCATCTTTTGACAAAAGGGCGATGATGTTGTTTTTCTTAAGTTCTGACGGGTTGTTGATAATATCCTCAGAGTACATAAACTCAGGGAAGTTGTTGGCGTTGATGTTGTTGTTCAGCTCGTAAATGATCTCGCCCATTGCGCCGGCGGCATATTTTGCATATGGTTTTGATACCACTACACGGGTTGTGCCGCTGTTAAATGCTTCGGGGTATTGATAAAAGCTCAAATCGCTTGTAATGAACGGGTTTTTTGATTCGAGGTATGATTTATCTACGTCAATCTCCGAGAAGAAATTGGTGAAGCTGTTTCTACAGTTACCAGCGTTGGGGTAAAACCTAAACTCGGCCTCCAGTGTGTTGTATTTGTGGTGCTGGTACCTATTTATAGTTACTGATGTATTCAATTTACCGGATGCATCCAGTTTCTCGCTGCTTAACAATAAACCGTTAAGGTAGATGTTAAAGAAACCGCGGTCGCCGGGGTTTAAAGCGCTGTAATTGGCAACAATACGGATCTCAACTTCTTTCGGGGTGAAGCTAAAGTCGGAGTTTTTAAAATTGAACGCACTTTTTAACGAACCGATACCGGATAAGAAATCGCTTACACCGCCTATTTGCTTTAATGATAGTTTTGAGCGGTTCTCATCAATGGTTTTAAAGAAAGTGTTTTGTGCTTTGTTAACCAAAAGGTAATCGCCAAAGGTTGAGTTTAACACATTCATGTTACCTAAAGCGGTGATTGTTTTTTCATAACCGGTATCATCGCCACCGGTAACAAACAATATTTCGGTAGGTACAACCTCTTGCGATACTGATTTAACCGGTGTAAACCTGCCATGGTTTTCAACCATACGGGTTATGGTATCGGTTACTGTAGTTACTGCTTTATGCAGGTACAGCAAACCCTGGTTGGTTTGTGGGGTAACTTTTATAAGCGCGCGTTTATCATCGCGCAGGGTAGGCATACTGCCAACCATAATATAGTTACGTACGCTATCCGGTAATTTGCTTATTTCAAATACGTTGATGTTTTTGGTTTGCGTCTTTTTCAACCTTGCGTATGCCCAGGCAACGGCCTTAAGGTCATGCAGGGAAGGGTTACTGTTATAAACAATGGCTGTTTTTGAATCGAAACAGTTGCTGATATTGATATTACTGAAAAAGTTTTTGTTGCTTTTTACTAACGACAGGTATGAGTAGTTTTTGATCTTTATCCACATAGCCGGGTTGTCCAGATCGCGGCACTGGTCGTCGGTAATGGTTAGCAGGGTTTTAACCTGTATCTTCAGGAAATTATCGGAAGATACATCGGCCTTGGTAAGGGCAATGGTAATATGCTGGATAGAATCTTTCGTTAAACGGCCGCTATAAACCGGTTTTGAACCCAGGAACAGGTTAATGTACGATCTGTCGCGTATCAGTGCCTGCGATGGCTCAAAATAAATAACCAGCTTGCTTCCGTTTATTTCATATTGCGGGGTAATTTTAAAATAAAAGGATGTTGCGCCGCTCATACCAAATACAGGCTCGTCATCATTATGGCCCATTGCCTTGAATGATACAATGGATTGGGCAAACGAAGCCGTACTAAGTAGTATTAAAGCCAGGAATGTAAAAAAAAATCTCTTCATCAGATATAAGCGTTAGTTTATTACGTAAAATTCTACTCTAAAATAATTTCCGTTATCGTTACTGCGGTAAACAAGTTCGCCGCCAAGTTCTTTTGTCATCAGCAAGGCTATTGAAAGGCCCAGGCCAAGCCTGCTCTCAACAATAGTGCCCGATGCATCGTTAAGTGTTTTTAGCTTATTAAACATCATATCCAGTTCTTCCTGGCCTATGGCAACCCCTTCATCAATAATTTCAAAAACAAATTTTTGGCGTTGCAGGCTGGTAACAACCTTTATATTATTGTTTGTTTGCGAAAATTTGATGGCGTTTGAGAGTAAGTTCTGGAAAACCTGCCCAACAAAAACCTTATCAAGTTTAACATTCAGGGGCAGTTTAAGTATGTTATCAACCAGGTGAATGTTCTTCATCTGGGCGGTTTCTATTAAGCCTTTATATACATGTAAAACCTCTGCGTTAATATCAAATATCTCCATGTTGAATTTCATCTCAGGCGATTCTATCTCCTTAACATCCATCAGCTTGTTAAGCATGTACTGCATTTTATCGGCCGATTCTGATATGTAGTGGGTGTATTCTTTTTGGTCGGCGCTTAAGCGGTAATCCTCCTCCTTAAGCATGTTGTTACTCATTACAATAGAGCCGATGAGGTTTTTAAGATCGTGCCCGGCAATGTTAATAAAGCTGTTCTTCTGGTCGTCAAGCTTGCGCAGTTGCTCGTACTGGCGATCAATAATATTATTCTTCTCGTTAATATCGTGGTTTTGTTCTTTAAGCTGCTCGTTTGATTTTTCGATCAGGATTTGTGAGCGTACCTCGCGGGCAATTACCTTATAACGCGCATTAGGTATAAGGCATGATATAAACGCCACGATGAAGAACATAGACCCGCCGTTGCTTATTACCAGGTCTAATGTATAATCGCTTAAAATATTATAAAACAGGGCAAGCAGCAATAAGGCTACTAACGTTTGTACAATTGAATTGATGGGTTCCCAAAAAACCTGCAGGTTAAAGAACAGTATAATGGTGGCAAAAATTAAGTAGTAGGTAGTTTGCTGCTGTATATTTACTACATTACATAAAATGGCTGATGTGATAGATAACAGGAAAAAACAAATATGAAGCAGTGTTCGGTAATTGTACTTGCGTGCCTGGAAAAAACTATATAACCCGTATATAATAAGTACTGTAATTATTCGTACTATAAAAAATTGCAGCCATATATTATTGGCGTATATAAAATCAACAATGCTAAATATGGGATATAAAAATATAATTGTCCAGATTATATTATTGGTTTGATACCATGCTTTCTTTGATATCTCTTTTTTGTATTCCTCTTTTGAAATTTGAACAAACATTTGTATCCTTAATTATTAATATAAGTAAGATCAGCTCTTAATAACTATTAAGATATTGAAAAAAACAGCTTTAAAAAACACATTCTCAAAACTGCTAATAAATCTGCTTATTATAATATTAATTATAATTATGCAGTGTACCTGTGCAAAAAGCAATCCAACCCCGTTAACCGAAAGGCAGGTTGCCTTTAAACGTGCGCAAAGCCTCAACAACGGGGTTAGTATTTCATGGTTCGAACAGACCTGGAATAAGAATGTTTTAAGCCAAAAGCCCCTTACAACCGCAGATTTTAAGCTTTTTAAAAAACTTGGTTTCAAAAGTATCCGTTTACCTGTAGCGTTCCAATACTTTAATGATGCAGGTATCCCGCCTGAGAAAGTATTTGCACAAATTGATGAAGTTTTGAAACAATGTAAGTTATACGGGATTAAGCTCGTCATAGATTACCATTACGGTAAATTAAGTGATAGTAATTATTTAACCGAAACCCCAAAGGTGATTGCCCTGTGGTTAAATTTAACAAAAAGATACATTAAAGAAAGCCGCGACAACCTGTTTTTTGAACTTTATAACGAACCGCCTCACATGAATCCCAAAGTGTGGAAGGATGCTGCATACAATATTGTTACTGCCATAAGGGGGGTGGACAAAACCAGGACATTGATAGTAGGGGCATCAAACTTTAATAGCATTTATGAACTGAGCCGTATGGAAAGGCTGGCCGATGAAAATATTATTTACACCTTCCATTTTTATGAGCCTTTCTTTTTTACCCACCAGGGGGCCGATTGGGTGGGCGACCAGGTGGCAACCATCGGTGTGCCTTTCCCTTATAACGCCAAAACGTATCCGCCCATTAACCCTAAAGTAATAGGCACCTGGGGCGAAACCAATTATTACCAATATAAAAACGATGGCAATGAGCAATCGATACATGATAAATTGCAAATAGTTAAAAACTGGAGCAACAAATATGGCGTACCGGTGTTGTGCGGAGAGTATGGCGTATTTAATAAGTACACCGATGCCGATAGCCGGTGTAGATATATTAAAGCTGTACGCAAAAATTTGAAGGCTATGAATATGCCGGGCATCCTATGGGATTACAACACCAATTTTTCCATATTTAATGGCCCGCCGGGTATAAATAACTTAAGCGATTGTATGAAACAGGCAATTGATTACAATGGTTCAAAATAATATTGTAGTTTTAAATGATTAACTTTGCCGACCTAAGATAGTGCTATGAAATTTTTTGAGGATAAACGTAAGGAAGTAATGGGGCATATAGAGAAGTTCATGCTTGAAAAGATGAGCGAGTATCTAAAGCCTATCGATACCATTTGGCAACCGTCAGACTTTTTGCCTGATGCGTCGAGGGATACGTTTTTCAGCGAGATCAAAGAAATGCAGGAAAGTGCTAAAGGCTTATCGTATGACCTTGTTGCCGTACTAATTGGCGATACCATTACCGAAGAAGCCCTGCCTACCTACGAATCGTGGTTAACCATGGTTGAAGGTGTATCTGATAACGAAGAGGGTGGCTGGATGAAATGGACCCGCCACTGGACAGCCGAAGAGAACCGCCACGGCGATCTGCTTAATAAATACTTATACCTGAGTGGCCGTGTTAATATGCGTATGATGGAGGTATCTACCCAGTACCTTATTGCCGATGGTTTTGATATCGGTACCGGCCACGATCCGTACCGTAACTTTATCTATACCTCGTTCCAGGAGTTGGCTACCAACGTATCTCACCGCCGTGTGGCCTCACAGGCTAAAAAGGATGGTGATACCTTACTGTCAAAAATGTGCGGTGTTATAGCCGGCGACGAGGCACGCCACGCAAAAGCATACAAATACTTTATTGAAAAAATATTTGAGGTTGACCCTAACGAGGCGATGCTGGCGTTTGAAGATATGATGCGCAAAAAGATTGTAATGCCTGCGCACTTCCTGCGCGAGATAGGTTTAAAAATTGGCCAGACATTTGGCCACTTTACCGACGCGGCAGAACGCCTGGGCATTTATACTGCTATAGATTATGTTGATATATTAAAAGAACTGATTGAAGACTGGCATATTGCAAGCGTTACCGACCTGAAAGAAGATGGCGAGAAAGCACGTGATTATATCATGAACCTGCCAAACCGTTTAATCCGCGTTGCCGAACGTATGAAAAACCCAATGCTGGAGTATAAATTCAGCTGGATCTACGGATAAGATAAACAAGCTTAATAATATTAATGAACCACAAGGAGATGATCTTTGTGGTTTTTTTGTTTTAGCAGTATTGTCAGTCTGAGCTTGTCGAAGACTTATACGCCCGGCTATGCATAAGGGCTAATGGTTCGACAAGCTCACCATGACAGTGTTTGGTTAAAAAACCTTTACCCCTCCTGTACCAGGTCCGTTCCCCGGCCATTTGATATATCATCAAAAAGGCTGTTCAGTATCGATTCCACCGTGATGGAGTTCACATCATCCACATAATGCTCGTTACGGGTTATCCAAAGCTCATCGTCCTGTACGGCGATGGTAAATAAAGCTCCTTCATATAATTCAGGCTGGCTTATTTCAATGCCAGCAGGTGTATTAGTTATATTAAAACTGATATCACTTTGCCTTTGCTCCCGGAAGATAGGGTTCAGCCTTTCTTGCAGGTGGGTGTAAAGCGCATTAATATTAACCGGTTTATGCAGGGTGATGATCTTCATGGTTTGTGTGTTTGATATATTTACAATTGGCTTACCCGTATTGTTTACAAAGCATTTTTATTTAAGCTTTTAAAACAGGAGTTTTGTTTACAACGTTCCGTTAAAAACACTACCACTATGAAATATAAATTACTGGGCCGGTCGGGCCTTAAAGTATCCGAGCTTTGTTTAGGCACTATGGGTTTTGGCACCGAAGGCGGCTGGGGAGCCGATGCTGCTACCAGCTTTGAGATAATGGACGCCTACGCCAACGCGGGCGGCAACTTTTTAGATACCGCCAATATATACAAGCTGGGCACCAGCGAAAAGATCATAGGCGATTACCTTTCAACGCAGGACCGCGACTACTTTGTACTGGCCACCAAGTACACCTTAAAGGATAATACCACCAACCCCAATGCCAGCGGCAATAGCCGTAAAAATATGATGCGCAGTGTGGAAGAAAGCCTGAAGCGCTTAAAGACCGATTTTATAGATGTACTGTACTTGCACATTTGGGACGACATTACCCCGATTGATGAGGTGTTGCGTGGGTTAGATGACCTGATAAAACAAGGCAAGGTAACTTACGCGGCTATTAGCGATACCCCCGCCTGGGTAGTGGCTAAAGGCAACACCCTTGCTGAGTTAATGGGCTGGAGCCAGTTTATTGCTTTGCAGGTTGAGTACAGCCTGCTGGCCCGCACTGCCGAACGCGAGCTGATCCCGATGGCCAAACACTTCGGGATGACGGTTACCCCGTGGGCACCATTGGCCGGCGGCGCATTAACCGGTAAATATCTTAAGGGCGACAAAGGCCGCATCAAAGCCGACAGCAAACGCCTGGATGCCCGCGCCGAAAGCATTACCAAAGTGGTAATGGAAATAGCGCAGGAGCTTGGCGTATCTGAAAGCCACGTTGCCCTGCAATGGACCATGAGCAAAGGCTTTAGCTGCATTCCTATTGTAGGCGCCACTAAGATAGATCAGCTAAACGATAACCTTAAAACGGTAGATGTAGTGTTAAGCCCCGCCCAGATCCAAAAGCTGGATGAAGCCAGTAAGATTGAATTGGGTTTCCCCGGCGATTTCTTTAATGAGGAAGCCGTGAAGGTAAACTCCTTCGGCGGGTTTTACGATAGGGTGGAGAAGCGGTAACAAAGTTTAAAACCGGTTTTTGTTTTCTTTTAAATAGGTCATGGCATCTTTAACGGCTTGTGTTGGGGGTTTAGGATCAAAGCCTAACTCTGTTTTTGCTTTTGTGATGTCAAAATTTTGCTGAAGCCCGGAGAACATTGAAATATCTTTGGTGCTTAATAAAGGTGCTTTGCCGTTAATTTTACTACCAGTTTCCATAAGCCAGGCAATTGCAAATAAAATTGGTTTAGGAACGGCTACAGGAAGTTTGATTTTTAATTCGGGGAATAGTGCTTGTGCAATTTGTGTTGTTGCTTTTATTGAGGTGCATTTTTCATTTGCTAAAATGTAACGTTCCCCGTTTTTGCCTTTTGTGGCGGCCAGATAGCAACCCTCTGCTACATCTTTTACATCAACCCAATTTAAAGTAATATTTGTTTCAACCGGTATTTCCTTTTTTAAGATCAAGTTGATGATGTTGTATGAAACACTTAAGGGCGCAAATGCAGTACCGCCAATCATTGCAGATGGTAAAACGGCCACTAATTCGATGTTGTGTTTTCTTGCTAATTCAAATGCCAGTTTTTCGCCATCGTTTTTTGAATTGTAGTACATATCCCTTCTGTCGGGGTTTTGTCCGTAACTTTCTTTTGAAGGGAGCGTGGAATAATTTAATGCAGCTATAGAACTTACGTAAACAATTCGTTTAACGCCCGTTTCCGCAGCAGCTTCAATGAGGTTTTTTGTGCCTTGAATATTTACATCGTAAATCTCTTTTTTAGGGTCTTTCGCCCAAAGTTTAAATGCCGCACCTACAGCATAAACTGTTTCAACCCCTTTTAGGGCGTTTATTAAAGATTGCTTATCGGTAATATCAGATTGCACTAATTCGCAATCTAAATCCTGAAAAGGCTCTTGGTTGTGGATGTTCCGAACCGAAGCTCTTACAGGAATGCCCTTGTGTATAAGTAATCTTACCAAATTATTGCCAAGGTGCCCGTTTGCACCTGTAACCAGTGCTAAATTTTTCTGTGCCATTGTTGTTTTAATTAATGATGGCACAAAATTCGGATCCTGTTACTCAAACCTGCTTAACAAATGTTAGTTAATCATTTGCCGCCTAATTCTGCTTAAACTTTCTGGCTTCATTCCCAGAAAAGAAGCAATGTATCTGACAGGAACATGCTGGATTATAGCAGGGTAAGTTTCAATTAGCTTTCTATACCGTTGTTCGGCCGTTAAAATTGCCAACTCCCTTGCCCGCGTTTCGTTATATGCAATAGCCTGTTGAAAAACCCAAATGCTAAAGCTTTTAAATGCCGAACTGTTTTCTGTGAGGTAATCCAAATCCTTTTTGGTAATTCTTAGTAATTCGCAATTTGTAATACATTCAACAATTTCGTTAGCTTTTGTCTGGTTTACAAAATGTGAGTAAGAAGTTAAAAACCCTGGCGGGCAGTTAATATGCGTTGTTACTTCGTCGCCCTGGTCGTTATAATGAAATAAGCGTACAAAACCAGATGCGATAAAATATAAGTACCCGGGCACTTCGCCTTCTTTTTCTAAAATTTGATTTTTAGTAATTAATACAGGTTCAAAAAACTGCGTGCACATTGCTATTTCATGTTCAGATAGTACAACTTTTTGATGGATGAGATTTAGTAATACTTCGTGCATACGGCAAAGTTAGGTAATCTATTGCTTATTGGTTTGCAATATGTACGGTCAAAAACGTACCGCAGGCAACGCCAAGGATAACCACTGTTCATTTTGATTCTCACGCAAAGACGCAATTAAAATTGATACCCGCTATACTGCGTATTAGCATGAAACAATTAACCGCTTTTTCTAATAAAAACTATATACTTAACCACCCAAATCCACCCACTCCATAATCGCCCCAATAATTCCGCAAAAACCATTTGTTAATTAAACAATTAAGCCTATCTTTGCAGTCCCGTAATTACGGGGTAAAGTATACGTTTAATAAATTTAATTAAAAGCAAGTGAATACGTTAAGTTACAAAACTGTCTCAGCCAACAAGAAAACCGTTAATAAAGAATGGGTTGTTGTTGATGCAAACAATGAGATTTTGGGGCGCTTGTGTACTAAGATCGCGATGATGATCAGAGGTAAACACAAGCCAGGGTTCACCCCACACGTAGACTGCGGAGATAATGTAATTGTTATCAATGCAGACAAGGTTAAACTGACCGGAAACAAATTCAGCGAAAAGCAGTATGTTTCTTACACTGGTTATCCAGGTGGTCAGCGTTTCATTTCTCCAAAAGAGTTAATGGCAAAGCATCCTGAGCGTGTGATTGAAAAAGCCGTACGTGGTATGTTACCTAAAAATCGTTTAGGCCGTGCTATTTATGGTAACCTGCATGTTTACGCAGGTGCAGAGCATCCTCATGCAGCTCAAAATCCAACAACCATTTAATTTTTAATCACAAGGAGAAAAGAAAATGCCAACAACTAACACTTCAGGCAGAAGAAAAACAGCTGTTGCCCGTATCTATTTGAACGATGGCACAGGTGTTATTACCGTAAACGGTAAAGATTACAAAGAGTACTTCCCTACCTTACCATTACAATACATCGTTATGCAATCAACAGAAGTTTCTGGCTCTGCCGGTAAATTTGATGTTAAAGTAAACGTTGCAGGTGGTGGTGTTAAAGGCCAGGCAGAAGCCGTTCGTTTAGCTATTGCGAAAGCTATTGTTGAACTGGATCCGGAGAAAAAACCAGCCCTACGCGCTAAAGGTTTAATGACACGTGATGACCGTATGGTTGAGCGTAAGAAACCAGGACGCAAGAAAGCACGTAAGAAATTCCAATTCAGTAAACGATAATTTAAGGAGGACACAAACAATGGCAAGAACAACATATCAGGACTTACTGGATGCAGGTGTACACTTTGGTCACCTTACCCGCAAATGGGATCCGAAAATGTCACAGTACATTTTCATGGAGCGTAACGGTATCCACATTATAGATTTAAACAAAACCTTATCAAAGGTTGAGGAAGCTGCTGCAGCTATAAAACAAATTGTAAAATCAGGTCGTAAAGTATTATTCGTAGCTACAAAGAAACAAGCGAAAGATATCGTAGCTGAATATGCAAAAGGCGTAAACATGCCTTATATCACCGAGCGTTGGTTAGGTGGTATGTTAACCAACTTTGCTACCGTACGTAAGTCAATCAAAAAGATGTCAAACATCGATAAATTGACTAAAGACGGTACTTACAGCAACCTTTCTAAGAAAGAGCGTTTGATGATACAGCGCGAGCGTATCAAATTAGAAACATTGTTAGGTGGTATTGCGGATCTTAACCGTTTACCTGCTGCATTGTTCCTGATCGACGTTAAGAAAGAGCACATCGCGGTATCTGAAGCTTTAAAGCTTAACATACCAACATTTGCAATGGTTGATACAAACTCTGATCCTTCAAACATCGATTTCCCTATCCCGGCGAATGACGATGCTACCAAATCAATTTCATTGATCACTGGTATTATCATCAAAGCTATTGAAGAAGGTTTAGATGAGCGCAAACGCGAGAAAGAAGACGAAACTGAAAAAGAAGCAGCTGCTGCTAAAGCAAAAGCTGATGCTCCTGAAGTAGCTGACCGCTCTGAAGGTGGCAAACGTAAAAGGACTGCAGAAGTAACCGCCGAGGCTACTGAAACTGAAGCTCCTGCTGCTGATTCAACAGAAGAGTAATAATATTTAGTCGTAAGTCTTGAGCCTGTAGTCTTAAGTGACTCCAGACTTAGGACTTGCGACTTTTAACATAATAAAAAACTAAAGACATGTCTACAGTACAAATATCTGCATCAGATGTAAACAAACTGCGCCAGCAAACAGGTGCGGGCATGATGGATTGCAAAAAGGCTTTAACAGAAACCAATGGCGATTTTGAAGCTGCTATTGATTTTTTAAGAAAAAAAGGTGCTAAGGTTGCTGCCAGCCGTCAGGACCGCGAATCAAACGAAGGTGTTGTTATAGCACGTACTTCTGAAGATTTTAAAACAGGTGTTGTTATCGAACTTAACTGCGAAACTGATTTCGTAGCTAAAAATGCTGAGTTTGTTGCTTTTGCTAACCAAATTGCAAATGCAGCTGTTGAAAGCAAGCCAGCTTCTATCGAAGCACTTTACGATTTAACTGTTGATGTTGAAAACTCAACTGTTAAAATTGGTGATGCTATCATCGATAAAACAGGTAAAATTGGCGAAAAGATCGGCGTATCTAAATACGAAGTGATTGAAGGTGATAAAGTTGTTGCTTACATACACGGTAACTACCGTTTAGGTGTATTGGTTGGTTTAAGCAAAGCTGTTGCCGGTGCTGATGAAGCAGGTAAAGACGTTGCCATGCAAATTGCTGCCATGAACCCTGTTGCTATTGACAAAGACGGTGTTGACTCTACCGTTATTGAGCGCGAAACCGAAATTGCTAAAGAGCAGATCCGTGCAGAAGGTAAGCCAGAAGCAATGGTTGAAAAAATTGCTGCCGGTAAACTGAACAAATTCTACAAAGATTCTACTTTATTAAACCAGGAGTTTGTAAAAGACCCATCTAAAACTGTTGCTCAGTTCTTAGATACAGTTGATAAAGGCCTGACTGTTACCGCGTTTAAGCGAGTTGCTTTAGGAGCTTAATTATATTATCCCCCTCATTAACGAGGGGGATTTTTTTTGCCCTTTTCTTTTTTGAGGGTGTAGAGGCGCAATACTTTGCGTCTTTTTGTACGACGTAACATGCGTAAATCATATTTGGACACTATGATAACAGTACTTCATAATCTCAAACTTATATCGGGCGGTAGCATCACCGCAGGCAAAGCCGTTTTAATAGAAGGCAGCCAGATCAAAGCTATTGTTGACGAAACGGCCATCCCGCAGGATGCCGAAAAAAAAGACCTTAACGGGGCATACCTGGCGCCGGGTTTTATTGATCTGCAGATCTACGGCAGCGGTGGCAAGCTGTTTGCCGGTAAACCCGAAGTTGCTGCTTTAAAACGTATGGAAGATGACCTGCTAAACCAGGGCACCACAGGTTTTTTTGCAACCATCGGTACAAATACCAATGATATTGTTGAAAAGGGCATAGCCGCTGCTAAAGCCTATCGTACAGAGGCAAGGGGTAACTTTTGGGGCCTGCATCTGGAAGGGCCGTATTTAAACCCGGCCAAAAAGGGAGCGCACCCGGCAAATTTGATCAAAAAAGCGACCCTTGCCGAAGTGAAAAGCTGGGTAGAACAAGCCGATGGTGTTATCAGTATGATAACCATAGCCCCGGAGTTACAAGACCAGGAGGTGATTGATTACCTGTATGCACAGGGCATTATCATTTCATCGGGCCACAGCAATGCTACTTATGAACAGGGTAAGGGGTTTTTAAATAAACCTATCCAAGCGGTTACGCACCTGTTTAACGCTATGCCCCAAATGCACCACCGCGAACCGGGTTACATCCCCGCCATATTTGAGGAAAAGCCATACGCCAGTATTGTTGCTGATGGCAACCATGTAGATTGGCCGATGATCCGTTTAGCTAAACGCGAATTGGGTGATAAACTATTCCTGATAACGGATGCAGTAACTGCAACTACCGAGGGCGAATACCAGCACCGGCTACAGGGCGATAAATATGTAATGCCGGATGGCACACTTTCGGGCTCAAGCCTTACCATGCTTAAGGCAGTACAAAACTGTGTAGAGAAGGTTGGTGTTGAATTGGCAGAAGCGGTTAACATGGCATCACTTTACCCGGCGCAACTGGCATCCAAAACAAAAAAAGGAAAAATAGAGGCAGGCTTTGACGCCGACCTGATCATATTTAACGAAGCCTACCAAACCCTGGCAACCATATTACAGGGGAATTATTTAACGAGGACATTATAAAATTTTAACAATACCATTTATTATATATTTTTGATAAACGTTCCTGATACATGAAATACAAAAGAGTTCTACTAAAGCTTAGCGGCGAATCCCTGATGGGCGAACGTCAGTATGGTATTGATAATAACCAGGTGCTGCAATACGCACACGATATTAAAGCTGTTAAAGACCAGGGCATTGAGATAGCCATTGTTGTTGGCGGTGGTAACATATTCAGGGGATTAAGCGCCGAAAAAAGCGGTATGGAACGCGCCCAGGCCGATTATATGGGCATGCTGGCAACCGTAATAAACTGTATGGCCCTGCAAAACGCACTGGAAAGTATTGGTGTAGAAACCCGCTTACAGTCGGCCATAAAAATGGAGCAGATCTGCGAGCCATACATTCGCCGCCGCGCTATGCATCACTTGGAAGTTGGTAAGATTGTGATATTTGGTGCCGGTACCGGTAACCCATATTTTACTACTGATACAGCAGCATCACTGCGTGCTATTGAGATAAAAGCCGACGTTGTACTGAAAGGTACCCGTGTTGATGGTATCTACACTGCCGACCCGGAGAAAGATCCATCTGCAACGCGCTATGATGAGATCAGTTTCCAGGAAGTGTACGACAAAGGCCTCAACGTAATGGACATGACCGCTATTACCCTTTGCCAGGAAAACAAACTGCCTATCATTGTTTTTGATATGAACAAAGAAGGCAACTTTATGAAAATTACCAAAGGCGAACCTATTGGTACACTGGTAAAGTAATATAAAAAGTCCAACAAGAAAGCCCTGCTGATTTCAGCAGGGCTTTCTTGTTTAAGAGCCCGTCATTGCGAGCGTAGCGTCTACTTACGCATCCACTGTATGCTTCTCGCCAATTTGTTGCCTCCACATGGCGTAGTACAGGCCTTTTTGATCTATGAGGTCAAAGTGTTTACCCGATTCAATGATGTGGCCTTTCTCCAGTACATAAATGCAATCGGCATGCATAATGGTAGATAAGCGGTGCGCAATCAATATAGTAATATGGTCGTCTAAAACGGATACATCGCGGATGGTACCGGTTATTTCTTCCTCGGTGATTGAATCCAGGGATGATGTTGCCTCATCAAACACCAGGATATCCGGCTTGCGCAACAATGCGCGTGCGATGGATAAGCGTTGTTTTTCTCCGCCTGATACCTTTACGCCACCCTCGCCAATCACGGTGTCAAGGCCTTTATCGGCACGGGCAAGCAGTGTTTGGCAGGCCGCACGTTGCAGTACGTTCATACAGTCCTCATCAGTGGCGGTTGGGTTAACAAACAGCAGGTTCTCGCGGATCGAGCCCGAGAAGAGCTGCGTATCCTGCGTAACAAAGCCGATCTTCTCGCGCAGCTGATCAAGGTCAATGTCTTTGCTTAAAACGCTGTTGTACAGTACATCGCCCTGTAAAGGCTGATATAAACCAACCAGCAGTTTAACCAATGTAGTTTTACCCGACCCCGATGGACCTACGAACGCGATGGTTTCGCCGCTGTTAGCTTTAAAGTTGATGTTATTTAATGCGTTACGGTTAGCGGTTAAGTGTTTAAAACTCACATCGCTAAAAGTAAGCGTGCTTACCTTCTCTAATAACACGGGCTTTTCAGGCTTCTTATCAATCGGGATACTCAGGATGTTTTTAAAGTTGGCTAACGAAACCTCAGCCTCGCGCCAGCTTAGTATCACGTTACCAAGTTCCTGTAAGGGGTTAAACAGGAAGAACGAGTAAAACAAAAAGCTAAAATACTGCCCTGGTGAAATGGTTTGCTTAAATATCAGCATTAATAAAACTACCACCATAACGCTACGCACAAAGTTTACTGTAGTGCCTTGCACAAAGCTCATACTGCGCACATATTTTACCTTTTTTAGTTCCAGATCGAGGATCTTGTAGGTTGTGGTATTGAGGCGTTTGATCTCTTGTTTGGCCAGGCCAAGGCTTTTAATAAGCTCGATATTCCTTAACGACTCGGTAGTAGAACCCGCCAACGCGGTGGTTTCGGCAACTATGTTTTTTTGGATCCGTTTTATTTTGCGGCTCATGGCCATGCTAACAAAAGTAATAACCGGGATAGCGGCAAAATAAACCAATGTTACCTGGTAGCTTACTGTGGCCGAGTAAACAATAACGAACACCATACCTATCAGGCTTACAAATAATATACTGATGAATGCGGTAATAAACTTTTCGCAGTCTAAGCGCACCTTTTGCAATATACCCAGGGTTTCGCCGCTGCGCTGGTCTTCAAATACCTGGTAGGGGAGCTCAAGGGAATGCTTAAGTCCGTCGGCATACATTTCGGCACCTACCTTTTGGGTAATGATGTTGGTAAAATAATCCTGGAAGTTTTTGGCTATACGCGATACCATGGCCACGCCAATGGCAAGGCCTACCAGTTTAAGTACACCGAACATATACTCGTCATGGCTAAGCACTTTATATTTCTCAATAAAGTTATCTACGATGCGGCCGGTGATATAAGGATCGAGCAGGGAGAAACCGATGTTGGTGGCTGCTAAAAAAAGCGCTAATATCACCACCCAGCGGTGTTTGGATAAATAGGATAATAATATTTTCATGTTGTAACACAAAAATAAAAAAAGGGAATGGCTAAGCAGCTCATTCCCTTTAATTTGACAATGCGGTTAAATAGCGACGGGCTTTTAAACACAGAGTACACAGAGCGTGAAGAGTTTATAATTAGATTGTTCTAAACCGTGTCATGGTGAGCTTGTCGAACCATTAACAAGCTGTACAGGTCTTCGACAAGCTCAGACTGACACCCCTCATCACACCTCCAGCATCATCTGGATATTACACCGCTCGTACGGTGATGGGATACCGGTAACCTTTTTAAACCCGAGTTTATGGTACAAGCTAATAGCTGGTTTAAGTATAGTGTTACTTTCAAGGTAAAGCTTTTTGGCGCCCAGTGTTTTTGCTTTAGCGATGCATGCCCGGCCTAATATAAACCCAAAGCCTTTACCCTTGGCTTTTGGTGATACCGCCATCTTGGCCAGCTCATACATATCATCATCCATTTTAATGAGTGCACAGGCGCCCACAGGCTCGTTATTATATAAAGCCATCAGGATGTGGCCGCCTTTGCTTAATATGTAATCGTCCGGGTGATCGAGGGATTTGTAATCCGTTTCTTCCATTTTAAAATATTGGGTTATCCATTCCTCGTTTAACCGTTTAAAAGCCGGCTGATGTTCTGGCGTGTAATCAACTATTTGCACATCGGCGCTTTCGCGGAGCTTTTTCTGATCTATAACCCGGTTAAGCAAGCTCTTTTGTTCCAGCAAAAACTCCCACTCTTCAATAGCCTTCCAAATGTTGTATTGGGTTTCGTTCAGCGCGTTTTCAACAGCTGCGTTCACATCAGCATATTGTACCTGTATGCGTTCGTTTATCTCCCTGCCTTTATCTGTAAGGCGAATGTAATTCTTGCGGCCATCGGCTTTATTGGCTATCTCTTGCGCAATGCCATTTTTTACCATTTCCTTTACAATAGTACTTACCGATGGGTGCGAGTGGCTTATTTCCTGCGCTATTTGCATAATTGACTTATCCTCGCCCTCGGCCAGTGCATAAAACACCGGAAACCATTTGGGGTTCATATCTATGTCATATACTTTATATACCTCGCCCGCCTGGTCGGTTAATTTTTCACTAAGCCTGCGCAGCCTGCTGCCCAATGCCATCTTACCTACTTTATTATAAAATTCCATAACAGGTGTTAATTACGTAATTGATTACGCAAATATATAAAGCACATTGTTTAATTGCAAATATTTATGAATGATGATGTTTTAACCACAAAGAACGCAAAGTTTTCACAAGGGCACGGAGCTTTAATAGCTTAATAGAAGGACTATGAATTGTAAAACGTATAACTTTGTGTTCTTTGTGGTTTTCTCTCCGTGTTCTTTGTGGTTGGAATTCTTATCAATGCAAAAAAAGGGATGCACCTCGCGGCCATCCCTTTTAATATGTTATCAAGTTTAAAACTTAAACCGTCATAATATCTTTTTCTTTCAGTTCTGAAAGCTGGTCTATTTTGATAATGTAAGCATCGGTTAGTTTTTGCACTTCGCCTTCACCAACTTTTATCTCATCTTCAGAAACGCCTTCGGTTTTTAATTTTTTGATCTTTTCGTTGGCATCTTTCCGGATGTTGCGGATAGCTATTTTACCGGTTTCGGCTTCGCCTTTGGCTTTCTTAACCAGGTCGCGGCGGCGCTCTTCAGTTAAAGGCGGAACGTTGATACGGATAATAACACCATCATTTTGAGGGTTAACACCCAGGTTGGCTTCTTTAATAGCTTTTTCAATAGCGGGCAGTAATGATTTTTCCCATGGCTGTACAATAAGGGTACGCGCATCGGGTGTGTTTACACTACCAACCTGGCTTAATGGAGTAGGTGTGCCGTAATAGTCAACACTAATGTCATCCAGCATAGATGGATTAGCCTTACCGGCACGAATTTTATTTAATTCGTTATCTGCGTGATCAATAGCTTTATCCATTAAAGCTTTTGCATCAGTTACTTGTTTTTTAATGAGTTCGCTCATTGGTCATGATTTTTGACAAAAATAATAAAAAGTATCAAAGGCCCTTAAGTTCTTACCCTATAGCGGGCAATAAATATTTGGCTTGATAACAAAATATTGCGCAAGTAGTTTTAATGAGCTATCGTTGAGGAAGATAACTGGTAACAAGAAATTGATAGCAGCAGCATTAAAACGTTTAAAAAAAGGCAATAAAAAGCACGCTAACAAAATTTGAGAGCGTGTTTAATAGTGTTTAAAGCAAAACACCGTGCTTTGTAACATGATGTTTTGCTTTTTAACCCTTACAGATTATTACCAACGGCTACCGCCGCCGCCGCCTCTGCTATCTTTAGAGTAGCCGCCACCGCCGCCACCTCTGTTGTTATCTCTTGAGTAGCCACCGCCACCGCCGCCGCGGTTGCCGCCACCAAAACCACCACCACCACCGCTTCTGCGGTCGCCTGGTTTTTTGTCTTCGGCCTGGCTAACAGCTATTGAACGGCCGCTAATTTCAGAACCGTTTAAGCCTGAAATCGCTTTTTGTGCAGCTTCGTCATCAGACATCTCAACAAAACCAAAACCTTTGCTTCTGCCAGACTCTCTGTCAATAATAATTTTCACGGTGGTTACTTCACCATAAGCTTCAAAAAGCTCTTGTAAATCTGCTTCCTGCAATGAGTAAGGAAGGCTTCCTACGAATATGTTCATCAAAAAATTAGTTTAGTAATGACGAGTTTATTAGCTGTCATTTATTTGTTTACATCAAATATAGAATAGAAATCAATCAATTGTACAATAATTTGTTAAACTATATTTTTTATTTTCTATTTCAACTCAAATTGGGGGGCGAAAAATCAAATAATTGACTGTATTTGATAAGTTTTTTCGTTCAAAATAAATTTGTCACCAGCCTTTTTATCTTTTAGGTTATAACCAATAGGCGATGCGGGCGATACCGCGAAGTAATTTTTGCCATCTAAAGCCAATGTACCCGCGCTAATGGCTAAATAAAAGTTACCGCTATTGGTTATAATAACACTACCGGTTTCCGCTTTTTTAGATTCGCCTGTAAATGAGATCTGGTTTAGTGCCACCATCAGCTTATTGGCTTCGTTAAGCTGTGCCAGGTTGCGGTTAGTTTCTTGCTGGGCCATTTCGCGGCCTGTTTCGTATTTATCCCCGGCGCTGCTCTTGGTATCGTCGTTTTGGGCCTGCTGCGCTTCGGCAATGGCCAGCTCTGCGGCCTGCATTCGGCTTTGCACATAAGCAACGCACAATGCGTGCAGCTTCGCTTTTATATCGCTCATTATATATAGTTAAAAAAGCGAAGATGGTTTAATTTGTTGGAAAATTGGAAACAGGCCTAAAAATAAAAGCCCCGGGCACTCGCTGCCCGGGGACTTTCAACCTAAACCTTATCACAATGTAAATGCGAGGCACTTACGGTACTAATAACGTAAATCATGGCCAAATGATACATGCCTCAACACAAATGTTACACATTTATGATATTAGGCTACACAATATAGCCGGTAGTTTTAAGCAAACAAACGTGGGGTATTGTGGTTAATGATTAGTTATTAAACACATAACTAATTATATAACATGAACTTAAAACGTACTTTTGGTGCTATACTTACCGTGTTAGGTATTGTAGGCCTTATTTATACCGGTGTGCAAATAATTCAGCACACAGGCGCAGCTACTACCTTAATTGTAGTTGGCTTAATAGCCATTATTTTCTTTTTTACAGGTATCAGCCTTATCCGCAATACTAAAGACGAAGCTTAGTTTATAACTAACGGTGTTATCTGTCCCGTAGCCGAAATGCTTAAACCGGGCTGTATAAAATCAGCCTCGGTTAATGCTTTTATGCGCAAAGCAGCACGGTTTAGCGTATCTATCAGCAAGCCCTTATCATGTATTTGGCGGTATGATACGATCTGCCCGCCCAAAAAATCGCCCTTTTTGCTGATGCGGAGTTTTAATAGAGGCGCCAATCCGCATATGCCGCTTACACTCACTCCTTTATAAGTTACAAAATTACCCAGGCTGTAGGCTATTAAGCGATTTTTGTAAAGTTCCATAGCCCGGGCAACATGCGGGCCATTACCCAGTATCAGATCGGCGCCTGCATCTATAGCGGCGTGAGTAAAAAGGCGCAGGTTGCCGCGGTTCTCGCCTTTAAAAATTTCAGCAGAATCGGGCACGTGTTCATAACCGGTACCCTCGCCACCGCCATGGAACGATACGATAACAATGTCGCTGTTGGCTTTTAAGTCGCGGATGATCTGTTTTGCGGCGGCTATCCCTAATAATGATACCGTTTGCCCATTTGGCGAAAAAGCACAAAACCCATATTTAACACCATTCACTGTAAATGTTTTTGATGGATGGCTTTTAAACCCCGCGGTATGGATACCCAGGCTATCCAAAATTTTAATAGTGCTTTTACGGCCAGCCAAGTCAAAATCATTCGAGTGGTTGTTGCCCACGCTTAAAATATCAAAACCGGCATCTTTAAAAACACCGCCGTACTTTGCCGGCATCCTGAATAAATAACCCTTATGCTTAAACCGTAATTTGTATCCAACCGGTGCGCCGGTATCTAACAATACCCCTTCAAGGTTGCCAAAAGCAATATCGGCCTTGCGCAGATCTTCTAAAGCGGGCTTAAAACTATTTAGGGCATCATTGGGTGGCAGGTAAGTACTGTCCGGGTATGATGATCCCAGCATGATATCGCCAACGGCGGTTATGTTAATAGCAGTATCAATCGGTTTTCTCTGTATGGAGTCTGTAATGGCGGGTGTAGCTTCCGGTTGGGTAGTTACCCGTTTGCCCGCATCCGGGCTGATGCAGGAAGCTACAGCTATGCTGATAATTAAATATAAGGCTAACCGGGGTTTCATAAAGGGGCAAAAAAAATCCTTTCATGGTTAGTGAAAGGATCAGAGATATTAATTTAGGTTTATTTAGTTAGCTGGTTCGTCGTCAGCAGATGCTGATGCCGTTGAAAGTTCATTTTTAAATGATTCTAACAAACGGCCGCCTTTATAAAAGTAGCGGCTGTAGTAAGCATCATCAAGGCTGCTTATGGCAACACCTTTTGATGATGCATGTGCAAACCTGTTATTGCCAAGGTAAATACCAATATGTGATATACTGCGGCTGTGTATTTTAAAGAAAACCAAATCGCCTTCTTTCAGATCATCTTTATTAACAGGGTTTACCATGCTAAAAATATCACGAGAGCTGCGGCGGATAGTTAGGTTGAATACATCACTGTACAATTGTTTTGTAAATGCAGAGCAATCAATACCTCGGCGCGAGCTGCCACCAAAACGGTAAGGGGTGCCGATCCAGTCATATACAAAATGAAAAAGTTTCATGTTTGAGGTTGCAGATACCGCAACGCCCATAATTTGAGAAAGATAATCTTTCGCTAAGCTTTCCTGTTCTTCTTTGTCAGCTACCTGATTTGGAACATTTTTTGTTTGAGCTTGAGCAGCTAAAACGCTCAGAAATAGTGCAATAGCAATTGTAATTTTCTTCATTTAACTTCTTTAATTTGTTGAATCAGGACAACAAATGATTATTAAATTGGACAGTGTGTCTATTGTTGGATACAAAACTATCCAATATTTTTAAACTACCAAATTAAAAGAGACATTTTTTTCTGCAAAGATTCAAGCAATATTTTTAACCATTGTTAATAATAATATCGTTAAAGTGTTGATAATTTCCGCTGTTGAAATTTTAAACGGATATTGGAGAATAGCAGGTTCGCAGGGCTTAAGTGTAGGCCTGCTAAATTTAACCTATAGATAATAACTTAAATGAGGGTTAAAAAAAGGGCTAAACAGGCTGGTTTGGATGATAAGGCATGTTGGCCCATACCTTAATTAGCAAGATTTTTTGTAAAAAGAATATTGTGGAAAACAGGAGTTTCGCGTTCTTTAAAAGCGTACATTTTACACCACATCCAAATGTTATTTCGCTTTTTGTAAAAATGCTATGCATGCATTGGAATGGCAGTTTAAAAATTTAATTAAATCATGCTAACAAATTCGTTGCAGTTTCGGTTATTTGCAGGATATAATTAGATTTGCACTTCCAATAGAAATTTGTTTTTAATAAATGAGTTCAATCGAAATAACCAAAGACACCTACCTGATGTGGTACGAGTCTATGCTCCTGATGCGTAAGTTTGAAGAAAAGACCGGCCAATTATACGGTCAGCAAAAAATACGCGGGTTTTGCCACCTTTATATTGGGCAGGAAGCCGTATTAGCCGGTGCCATGTCTGTTATACGCCACGAAGACAGTTTGATAACTGCTTATCGCGACCATGCACATGCTTTGGCAAAAGGGACATCCCCTAATGCTATTATGGCTGAGATGTATGGTAAGGCAACCGGATGCTCAAAAGGCAAAGGCGGCTCAATGCACATGTTTGACAAAGAAAACCATTTTTATGGTGGGCATGGTATTGTAGGCGGCCAGATCCCGATGGGTGCAGGTGTTGCATTTGCTGAAAAGTATAAAGGTACTGACAACGTAAACATTGCCTACATGGGTGATGGTGCCGTGCGCCAGGGTGCATTAACCGAAACCTTTAATATGGCCGCGCTGTGGAAACTACCCGTGATTTTTGTTTGCGAAAACAATGGTTACGCCATGGGTACATCTGTAGAACGTACTACCATACAAACAGACATTTACAAATTAGGCTTACCATACGGTATCCCTTCATCACCAGTTGATGGTATGGATCCGGTTGCAGTACATAACGCCATGGACGAAGCTGTATCTCGCGCACGCCGCGGCGAAGGCCCAACGTTCCTTGAAATGCGTACTTACCGTTTCAAAGGCCACTCGATGAGCGACCCGCAGAAATACCGTACTAAAGAGGAACTGGAAAGCTACAAATCAAAAGACCCTATTGAAACAGTAAAGCTGGCTATCGAAAAAGAAGGTTATGCTGACGAGAAATGGTTTGAAGAGATAGACGCAAAAATTAAGGCACAGGTTGAAGAAGCGGTTAAGTTTGCTGAAGAATCGCCTTGGCCTGATGCATCAGAGCTTTATACTGATGTATATGTACAACAGGATTATCCGTACATCCGCGACTAATATCTTATATTTATAAATATTAACAATATTCATCACAGTATATGGCTGAAGTAGTTAAAATGCCTAAAATGAGCGATACCATGACCGAAGGGGTATTGGCGAAATGGCATAAAAAAGTTGGCGATAAGGTAAAATCGGGCGATGTATTGGCCGAGATTGAAACCGATAAAGCCACTATGGATTTTGAATCGTACCAGGACGGCACCTTGCTTTATATAGGTGTTGAAGAAGGTAACGCTGTGCCGGTTGATGCCGTTATTGCCGTTTTAGGTAAAGAGGGTGAAGACTATAAAGCCCTGTTAGATGGCGCCGGTTCTGCACCTGCAAAAACAGAAGATAAACCTGCTGAAGAGGCTAAGCCTGCAGCAGCTGAAGATAAAAAACCTGCCGCAACTGCAGCACCTGAAAAGGCTGCCCCTGCAAAAGCAAAGGTTGATACCTCAAGCATACCGGCTACTGTAATACGTATGCCATTGCTTAGCGATACCATGACAGAAGGTACCATTGAAAAATGGAACTTTAAGGTTGGCGATAAAGTAAAGGCAGATGATTCATTAGCTGATGTGGCAACCGATAAGGCTACCATGGAAGTTGTGGGTTACGAGGCCGGTACCTTATTATATATTGGTGTTAAAGAAGGTGAAGCTGCACAGGTAAATGGCATTATTGCTATTGTAGGTAAAGAAGGTACTGATATACAGCCTTTATTAGATGCTGATAATGGCGCTGAGGCACCTGCAGAAGCACCTGCTGCTGAAGAAAGCAAAGAAGCCGCACCGGCTGCAACATCAGATGCTGCACCTGCTGCTACGTCAACCGGTTCAACCGAAGACGATAGTCGTGTTAAAGCATCGCCGCTGGCACGCAAAATAGCTAAAGACAAAGGCATTAACCTTAATGATGTAAAAGGCAGCGCCGATGGCGGCCGTATCATTAAAAAAGATATAGAAAGCTTTACACCAGCTGCAAAACCTGCAGAAACAGCTAAACCGCAAGAAGGCGCAGCAGCAGCTGCCCCTGCCGCAAAAGCACCGGTTGTATTGCCAACTTACACAGGCGAAGAGAAATTTACGGAGAGAAATGTTACGCAAATGCGTAAAGCTATCAGCCGCAGGTTATCTGAAAGCTTGTTTACCGCGCCGCACTTCTACGTTACCATGTCGATAGATATGGACCAGGCCATTGCTGCCCGTAACAAAATGAACGAGGTTGCGCCGGTTAAGATCTCATTTAATGATTTTGTAGTGAAAGCCGTTGCCGTTTCATTGAAACAACACCCTGCTATTAACTCATCATTCCTGGGCGATAAGATCCGCACTAACGAGCATGTACACATTGGTGTAGCCGTAGCGGTTGACGAAGGCCTGCTGGTACCGGTTATTAAATTTGCCGATGGTAAATCGTTAAGCCATATCTCGCAAGAGGTTAAAGAGTTTGCTGGTAAAGCCAAAGCAAAAAAATTACAACCTGCCGAAATGGAAGGCTCAACTTTCACCATATCAAACCTTGGTATGTTTGGTGTTGACGAGTTTACCGCAATTATTAACACGCCAAATGCTTGTATCCTTGCCGTTAGCGGTATAGCACAGGTGCCGGTTGTTAAAAACGGCGCAGTAGTACCGGGCAATGTAATGAAGGTAACCCTAAGCTGTGACCACCGCGTGGTTGATGGCGCATTGGGTGCCGCATTCCTGCAAACCTTAAAATCATTACTGGAAGAACCGGTAAGGATGATGATATAATTGAATTTCGGATTTCGAATTTTAAAATAGCGATGGGTTTACCCATCGCTATTTTTGTTTTTAATCCCCGCACCTCTCCGCGCGTCATTGCGAGCGTAGCGTGGAAATCTTCGATAGAAAGGTAGGCAACAAGCATGTCGAAGATTGCCACGTCGCTATCGCTCCTCGCAATGACGGTTTTTTATTACCTTGCTTCCCAATAAACACCACCATGTTATACTTCATCATCGCAATAGTTGTTATCATCTGCTTTACGCTATTTAAGCGTAAAAAAAATCGCGCCCTTACCCAAATCATCCTAACCGATGCGCAAAAGCAATTGCTAACACAGCATATCGATTATTACAACAAACTACCAGATACGGATAAGCTTTATTTTGAAGATAGGATAGAGCAGTTTTTAGATGCTGTACATATTGAAGGCGTAGGGCTGGAGCTAACCGATACCGACCGGCTGATGGTGGCATCAAGCGCGGTGATACCCATCTTCGCGTTTAAGGACTGGACCTACCGCAACGTTACCAACGTGCTTTTATATCCCGATACCTTCGATAAGGATTTTCAGTTTGAAGGGAACGAAGGCGAAGGCCGCAACATTATGGGCATGGTGGGCACTGGTTATATGAACGGGCAAATGATATTATCGCGCAACGCGCTGGTAAAAGGTTTCTCCAAAAATAATGGCAAAGAAAATACAGGCATCCACGAGTTTGTGCATTTGTTGGATAAAGCCGATGGCGCAACGGATGGCATCCCCGAAGGCTTTTTGCCGCATGAGTATGTAGAACCATGGGTAAGGATGATGCACCAGGAAATCCACAAAATAGAGGCAGGGCGATCGGATATTGATGTGTATGCTACCACTAATGAGGCTGAGTTCTTCGCCGTGGTATCAGAATACTTTTTTGAAAGGCCCGAGCAGTTCCAAACCAAGCACCCGGAACTTTATGATATGCTGAGCCGGATCTTTGGGCAGAAGCCCGTATAGCTTTACCGGTGTGATAGAAACACCCCGGCTATTATGCTAAACCTTTGTTTACCATCAAAAAAACGTATAGCTTTAAAAACCAAAATCATAGCAATGAAAAAAATATTAATGATGCTTTGCATAGCTGCAACTTTTGCAGCTTGTAAACAAAAAGGAGCGGATAGCACCACCGCTGCCGCCGATGGCAACAAACAACTTGCAAAGCTATTTGATAACTATTATGAGGGTTACTTAAAACTCGACCCTGTAACCGCAACTTTTATTGGCGATACGCGCTATAATGATCAGCTGCCTAATTATGGTGCTGCCGATTATTTAAAAAAAGCGAAGGACTTTTATCAGACCTACCTGGACAGCGTAAAAACATTTAAACGCGAAGATCTGAATGATAACGATAAGCTATCCTACGATATTTTTGTTTATGAAGCACAAACCAATATTGATGGGTTTAAATATCACCTGGAGTATATGCCGTTTAACCAGATGTTTGCTTTCCCGCTAACCATGGGCCAATTAGGATCGGGCGGTAACGCGCAGCCATTTAAAACAGTAAAGGATTATAACGACTGGTTGAAACGCCTTACCGCGTTTGCATCATTGGCCGATACCTCCATCGCTAATTTTGATAAAGGCATCAAAACCGGTGTGGTGTTGCCAAGGGCATTGGTGGTTAAAATGATACCGCAAATGCAAAGCTTTGTAGTAACCGATGCCACCAAAAGTATTTTTTACGACCCTATAAAAAACATACCTGCAGATTTTTCTGCCGCGGATAAAAAGGCGATAACCGATGCTTACAAAACAACTATTTTAGCGTCGGCTGTACCTGCCTATAAAAGGCTTGCCGACTACCTGAAAAATACGTACCTGCCAAAATCGCGCAGTACATCGGGTTTGTCATCAGTTACAGATGGCGCAGCAAAATATGCTTACCTGGTAAAACAGCTAACATCAACCAACCGCACTCCCGAAGAAATTTACCAAACGGGCTTAAGTGAAGTAGCCCGCATTGGTAAACAAATGGACAGCATCAAAACCATGGTTGGTTTTAAAGGCGATAGAAAAGCCTTTTTTGAGTATATGCGAACCGACCGCAGGTTTATGCCTTATAAAACACCCGCCGATGTTTTAGCCGCTTTTGAGAATATCCACAAACGAATGGAGCCGAATTTAAAAAAGATGTTTAACAACGTGCCAAAAACACCTTTCATCATCAAGCAAACAGAAGCGTTCAGGGCAGAATCTGCCAGTATCGAATACAATGCGGGCTCGGCAGATGGTAAAAGGCCAGGCATTTTTTACGTGCCTATTGTTGATGCTACCAAGTTTAACACTACATCGGGCATGGAATCAACGTTTTTGCATGAGGCCATTCCGGGGCATCATTACCAGATCTCATTAACACAAGAAAACAACACCTTACCAAAGTTCCGCAGGTTTTTGGTAAATGAGAGCGGGTATGCCGAAGGGTGGGCACTGTATTGCGAATCGTTAGGGAAAGAACTGGGTTTATACACCGACCCATACCAGTATATGGGTGCCTTGGGCGATGAGATGCACCGCGCCATTCGTTTAGTGGTTGATGTGGCCATCCACACCAAAGGCATGACCCGTGAGCAGGCGGTTAAATATTCTATGGATAACGAAGCCGTAAGCGAGCCGGCCGCCATTGCCGAAATTGAACGCTATATGGGTATCCCGGCACAGGCCTTAAGTTATAAAACCGGTGCTTTAAAAATATTGGAACTGCGTAAAAGATATGAGAAACAGTTAGGCGCTAAATTTAACCTGGCCGAATTTCATAACCAGGTATTAAAAGATGGTGCCATGCCGCTAAGTGTTTTAGAAAGTAAAATGGACGACTGGGCAAAAACGCAGTAACCCTAAAATTTTGATGCATTCATGAGCTTTACCGATAGGGTAACCGATTTTAACAAACAGCTGGAGTATACCGGGCCTGCATTACCTGCCAATATCCGAATCATGAACCCATTTAGGGAGGAGGAAAATGCTTTGCGGATCTCATCAGAATTTTATAACAAATATTATAATGATGATAATAAGCGGCACCTTATACTGGGCATTAACCCCGGCCGGTTTGGCAGCGGTTTAACGGGCGTGCCGTTTACCGATCCTAAACGGTTAAAGTCGGAATGTAATATTGATTACGACGGAAAGATCACCCATGAGCCATCGTCGGTTTACGTTTATGAAATGATAAACGCTTATGGCGGTGCTGAAGCTTTTTGCAATAAATTCTATATCAGTTCGGTTTGCCCGCTGGGCTTTACTACTGTAGATAATAAAGGCAAGGAGAAGAACTACAATTATTACGATAGCAAAGAGCTCTGCACAGCAGTAACGCCATTTATTATTGATAATATAAAAACCCAAATTGCTTTAGGCTGCTATACCGATACCTGCTTTTGTTTCGGTACAGGGCAAAACGAGAAGTTTTTAAAAAGGCTGAACGATGAATATAGGTTCTTCAACAACATCATCGCGCTGGAACACCCCCGCTTTATTATGCAGTATAAAGCCAAAACAAAGCAGGTTTATATTGATAAATACCTGGATGCGTTCGGCAGTATTGAAATTAGCGCTTAAATATAAACCTGTGATTCTTTGTATTCGCTGCGGATCATACTAAGTTTGCCGTTTTTAAAAAACAACCTTACATAATAAGTTCCACTTATTCCCGGTTTAGGGTATTTGCTGATATAAAAGGCCCATTCTTTATAATTGGCCATATCCGGATCAAAAGGTTTGGTTAATGATTTATAGGCCAAAATAATTTGATAGTTGGCATAGGCGGGTAGTTTATAAATAGCTAACAGCTTATTGTAGATATTATCAACCGACTCATTTTGATGCAGCGCGTTTTCATCTGTTGCATCCTGGGGCCATTTACTAATCAAAGCATGCCCGGCGCCTGTAATCGAGGTTATTTTATCCCCATCATAGTCTATACTTATTCCTCCTAACTCTGCGGAATTTTTCTGCAGCATAATCATGCTGTAGAATTTGAACTTCTGTTGTATCTCTTCCGGTTTAGTAAAAGTTTGTTTTTGGTTAATGATATCAACCTCATTGAAGTTGTTTTGCTGCCCCGATTTTTGAAGCTGAGCATAAACATCCGCGTACGAACTTCCAATCTTAATATCCCATTTGCTCCCTGAAATAGTGGTTTCAACCCTGGGTGAGCCATCTTCTTTTTTACAGCCGAACAGTAATAATGCAGGAAGAAGGAGTAGGAATATTTTTTTCATAATAAGGCCGATTAAATATATACCTAATACGCACATACTCTTGAAAACGCTACAGTTACTTAGATTAAATCTCCCGTTATTGCTGGGTAGCAATGACGGGGGGAGCTGTATTGTTCGGCAAACTCGCCATGACACATAATTATCTATTCCTCATCCTCAATCTTCGCCAGCTCAGTAGATTTACTCAACAACTTAGCACTCTCTGCCAGGCGGATAAACTCGGCACGGTAGCCTTCATTATCTGTGCCCTTGCCTGCGCGGGCGGTAGCAATGGCGTGTGCATAGCTGGCTTTTTGTTTGAATTTTGAATCGCGCAGCAGCATGCCAACCTCGGCCACGGCCGATGCAAATTTGAAATCAGAACTGGTAGCGGCAAAGGCTACCGGCTTATCATAAACCACCGCCTGGCTTAATTTGCTTACAGCTGATATAGGTTCTTTGTACCGGAATTTAATGGTCATCATTTCTTCAGAGCCTGTAGTAACCGGGGCGGTTTGTTTAACTTTTTGATATTTTAAGGGATCAACGCTTACCATGTAATCGTCTTTTATCCCGGCGGGTACTATTTCATAAAATGCAGTAACAGTATGCCCGCTACCCATGTCGCCGGCATCTTTTTTATCATCGTTAAAGTCTTCTTTATTAAGAATGCGGTTCTCATAACCCAGCAGGCGATACGCTTGTACTTTGGCAGGGTTAAACTCTATTTGCAGCTTCACATCTTTAGCTACGGTAAATAAAGTGCCGCCAAATTCACTTACCAGGGTTTTGCGCGCTTCGGTAATGTTATCAATATAAGCGTAGTTGCCGTTGCCCTTATCGGCCAGGGTTTCCATTTTACTGTCTTTGTAATTGCCCATTCCATAACCCAGTACCGATAGGGCAATGCCGCTTTCGCGTTTCTTTTCTATCAGTTTTTCCATATCGTCGTCGCTCGATGCACCTACGTTAAAATCGCCGTCGGTAGCCAGTATAATGCGGTTGTTGCCACCTTTTATCAGGTTTTCGGCAGCTATGCTATAAGCTAGTTTGATGCCTGCACCGCCCGCGGTAGATCCGCCTGCGCTCAGGTTATCAATGGCGTTTTTTATGCTCTCTTTTTTATCACCTGCGGTTGATGGCAGCACCACACCTGCAGCGCCTGCATAAACAACCAGCGCAACCTTATCCTGCGGGCGTAACTGGTCAACCAGCATTTTAAGTGACGATTGCACCAGCGGCAATTTATTAGCCATGTTCATAGAACCCGATACATCAACCAAAAACACCAGGTTTGATGCGGGCAGGTTTTTGGTAGGGATGGTTTTTGCTTTCAGGCCGATGCGCAGCAGGCGGTGTTTGGTATTCCACGGGGCTGATGAAAGCTCGGTATGGATGGCAACCGGGCCGCCATCTGTTGGGCCGGCAAGGTCGTAATTAAAATAATTGATCATTTCCTCAACACGCACAGCATCGGCAGGGGGGAGTTGCCCGTTGTTGATAAACCGCCTTACATTACTGTATGATGCTGCATCCACATCAACAGAAAAGGTTGATAGCGGGGTTGATGCTGCGTTAGTAAACGTGTTTTCGGTAATGCCTTTATAGCTTTCATTGTCTGCAACAGGGGAGGGGGCCATGTACCCATAAATGTTTCTTGCTTCTTTTGAAACTTTATACTGTTTTGCCATTTGTAAACCTTCGGCCCTGCCTGATAAAGAAGATCGTGCCTGGTCAGCGCTATAGCCTGCTGCCACAACTTCATTTAAAGAGTTTGATGATGCTTTTAAAGTAACATCTAATTTAGTTTTAGTGCCAATTTTTATAGTTTGCGATTGATACCCAATAAAGCTGAATACAAGGGTTGTACTGCCATCCGGCACATTAATGGTATAAGAGCCGGCAACATTGGTCTGTGTACCGATGTTTGTGCCTTTTACAAGTACACTTACGCCGGGTAAAGGTTGCTTATCATCCGCAGAATAAACTATTCCGGTAATGGTACGGGGGGCTGTATCGCGCTTAAACCCGGTAAGCGCAACAAAAATGGTTAGGATAAATAATAACTTTTTCATGGTCCGTTGGTTTTTATTACAGGATGCAATGCAGATACGATTTCCATAAGCCATTAAAAAAAATTATTTTGCAAGCCTCTTGATGAAGTTTTTTACCAAACCAGTTAAACCAGAAGATACCGCAGACGAGGCTTTACTGAACAGCTACCGGGAAACCCGCGACCTGAAAGTTCTGGGCCGGCTGTACGAGCGTTATATGCCCCTGGTTTATGGTGTTGGTTTAAAGTATTTAAAGGACGAAGAGCAGGCACAGGATGCCGTAATGGCCATATTTGAAGAACTGGCGCAAAAGGTACATCAGCACGATGTTAAGCAGTTCAGGAGCTGGTTATATGTGCTTAGCCGCAACCATTGCCTGATGCAGCTGCGGGCGGGTAAAAAATTAGAAACCGTAACTTTAGATGAGTTTGTGGAATTTACCCCGGTTTTGCATCCTGATACTGAAGGGCGCGAAGAAGCTATGCAGGCTTTGGAACGATGTATGGATAAGTT
Organism: Bacteroidota bacterium; assembly: GCA_040390445.1. Classification (GTDB taxonomy): domain Bacteria; phylum Bacteroidota; class Bacteroidia; order Sphingobacteriales; family Sphingobacteriaceae; genus Mucilaginibacter. The sequence goes on along the minus strand of JAZJYI010000009.1, from coordinate 316,202 downwards.
AATACCTGCTCAGCGGCAAAGTGTTAAATTATTTTACCTGGATGAGAAGTGTTATAAAGAAGTTGCCGACGAAACCGGCTTTACCATGAACGAGGTAAAGAGTTATATACAGAACGGAAAACGCAACCTTAAAATTTGTTTGGAGAAGAATAGTGGATAATAAAAGGGCCGACATAGAGCAAATACAAAAGTACCTTAACGGGGAGCTTGATGCTAAAGCTATGCACCGCCTGGAGCGCGAGGCACAGGACGATTCGTTTTTGATGGACGCGCTGGAAGGGTATGGCCGTATAAAACACGCTCAGCAGGATAACCTGGTAACCTTACAGGCGCGTTTACAAGCCCGCACAGCCACTAAAACCAGGCGGTTGATACCATGGGCGGTTATATCAATTGCTGCCAGTGTGATAGGTTTTGCTGTTATTGTTGGCGTGTTGTATAAAAGCAACAAACCGGAACCGGATGCAAAGGTGGCTATGACGCAACCAGTAAACCCTGCTGCACCTGATACCGCAGTTATTGCAGATGATAAGAAGAAAGCCATACAAACAATTTTAGATACGCCGCATGCACGTATGGCATATAACCAGCCCCGGCCGGTAAAAAATTATGCACCTGTAACCCACTCCAACCAATACAATGCACCGGTTGCCGTAACTGAAACAAATGCTGAGCAAATGGATATTTTTAAGAAAATGCCGGATAGTTCTGCAATGGAAGATAAGATAATGGGTTACATAGCGGCCAAAAGGCAGGATACCGTATTGGGTGGCGGATTGGTAGCCACAACAAATAATGCATCAGCTGTAACGGTGCTAAACAATAAGGCAAAAGGTGCCGATTATACTGTAAGGCCGGGTAGGCCGGGCGATAATAGCGCCTATGCTTTGAGCCAGGCAGGCTTGCCATCAAACCTGATTTCGGGCGTGGTGCTCGACCGGACGAATGGCTCGCCATTACCGGGTGCATCTGTAAAAGTAGTGGGTAAACCCGTAGGCACCCAAACAGATGTAAATGGCAAATTTACCCTGCCTAATGTTAAAAAGGACGAAACCCTATCAGTAGGGTATTATGGTTATAATAGCAAAACGCTTGATGTAAAAGGTTCTGATAGCCTAAAGGTTGAACTGGATGAACGCAGAAGCTCGCTGAATGAAGTGGTAGTAGCCGGGCGTGCTAAAATGGTTAAAAATGAAAAAGCGCGCCCAAAAAATGGCTGGGATGCGTTCAAAAAATATCTTCAGGACAATGCAATTAGTGCCGATGGGAAGGAAGGTACGGTTGAGCTTACCTTTACGGTTAATGCTGATGGTGCTATCACCAATATTAATGTAACCAAGGGCCTAAATACCGCTACTGATGCCAAAGCCATCAGCCTGATAAAAGATGGCCCGCTATGGAGTGCCAACACCACCGGCCATGCCGAAGACGTTAAGGTTAACGTAGCGTTTCATCAATAAAATCCATCGCTATAAATTTCATGTCATGGTGGGTTCGTCGAACCATTAGCAGACTGTTAATCGATCAATCCTTCGACAAGCTCAGGATGACACCACTCCGCTTATAATAACATGAACGCAAAAAGGCGACAGGTTCTAAAACCTATCGCCTTTTAAAATATCTCAGATCTAAATATTACTTCTTATTCTTATCGTAATAACCAAATACCTTTTGCAGTAGTGGTGTGGTACGTGCGCCAAGGTTTTGGCGTATGTTCAATTCTTCCTGTGCTATTTCAACAAACAGCCCGTCAATTGCTTTTTGGGTAACATAATCCGTAATGTCGGGGTTAACTTTACTCACAAACGGCACTTTATTGTAAGCAGCGGCTGCGTCATTATAGTACTTAGTGGCACCCACATTGTTTAAGCTGGTTTGTATAACCGGTTTAAAGCTTGCTGCCAGTTGCAGGGTAGTGGTCCGTTTAAAGTATTCCGTAGCCGCATCCTTGTTGCCTAACAGGATGTTGGTTACATCTGTAAGGGTCATTTGTTTAATGGCGCTAACAAATATAGGTTTTGCCTTGCCGGCTGCATCTTCGGCTGCGCGGTTAAGCGATAGTATCACATTATCGGCCAGTTTGCCTAAACCAATGCTACGCAGTGTTTTTTCAACTTTTTGCGCTTCGGGCGGGAAAAGTATCTTAACGGCAGCATTGCCAAAAAAACCGTTAACGGTTGAAAGCTGGTCAGAGCTTTTGCCGGTGGCCAGTTCAAGGGCTTGTTTCAGGCCGTTATTAATATCAAGTGTTGTTGGATTGCCAGTTTGTTGTACGGTGCCCTGCGCAACCTGGTTAAGCGTGTCGCAGCTGCAAAATAAAATAAAAAGGAAAGGGATAAGTATAAGTATTTTTTTCATGCAAAAAGGTAAGCAAATTTGCTGCCAGTATCAAATTACCAGTGCCTAACCAGCATAAAAACCAAACCGGCTATTAAGGCCGAAATAGGGATGGTAATTATCCAGGCCCAAACCAGGTTAATGGTTACACCCCAACGCACTGCCGATACACGTTTTGTTAAACCAACACCGATGATAGAACCTGTAATGGTATGCGTAGTTGAAACCGGGATAGCAAAATGCTCAGTAATAAATAAGGTTACCGCGCCTGCTGTCTCTGCAGCTACACCCTCTAATGGGGTTATCTTGGTGATCTTTGAGCCCATGGTCTTCACGATCTTCCAACCGCCAGACATGGTACCTAATGATATAGCCGAGTAACAAGCCAGTGGGATCCATTCAGGCATCGGCGAGCCGCTTGTAATAATTTTTGAGGCTACCAGGCTTACGTATAAAATACCCATTACTTTTTGCGCATCGTTAGTGCCATGCGCAAAGCTTAATGCCGCTGCTGATACCAGTTGGAGGCGTTTAAACCAGCGTTCGGCAATTGCAGGCTTAGCCCGCTTGCAAATATGAAGTATAAGGATAGTTATAAAGTATGCAATGATTAAACCGATGAATGGTGCCAGTACAATGTAGGCGATAATAGTTAAAATATAGTGAGAGTTAATGGCATCAAAAGCGTGCTTGCCCAGAAACAATGCGTTTGTGATACCCGCTCCGGCAAAACCGCCTATCAGTGTATGCGATGAGCTTGAAGGGATACCAAACCACCAGGTGGTTAAATTCCAGGTAATGGCGGCAATAAGGCCGGCCAGCACCACGTGCAGGGTAATAAATTCCTCATGCACTGTTTTAGCAACCGTGTTGGCTACCTTATGGTCTTTTATAAAAAAGTAAGCGGCAAAGTTAAATACAGCAGCAAGTAATACTGCCTGAAAAGGTGTTAATACCTTTGTTGAAACAATGGTAGCTATAGAGTTGGCGGCATCATGAAAACCATTAGTGTAATCAAAAATAAGCGCCAGGGCAACTACAGCAACAAGTAAAGTGGTAACCATTTAAATGATTTAAGTTATGCTTAGGCGTTTTTAATTAAAATTGATTCCATTACGTTGGCGGCATCCTCGCACATATCGGTAGCGGTTTCAAGCGCAGCTAATATTTCTTTGTATTTGATAAGGCGGATGGCATCTGTTTCGTACAGGAAAAGATCGGCAACGGCACGGTCAAAAACATAATCGGCCTGGTTCTCTACGCTGTTTATACGGATACATGAATCGGCAATAGCACGTACGTTCCTTAAATCCTTCAGCTCGCGTACGGCTTTTTCCAGATCGGTACCGGCCTGTAAGATCAGTTCAGATAATTTGCGGATGTGTTCGTTAAAATCGTCTATCCTGTAAAGCAGCATACGGTTAGCAGCACCGTGGATATAATCGGCAATGTCATCAATAGCAGTAGCTAAAGCGTGTATATCCTCACGGTCAAACGGGGTGATAAAGTTTTTACCAAGTTCAAGATATATCTGATGGGTAAGCTCATCACCTTTGTTCTCAAGCTTATCAATCTGCCTGAAAAGCTCTTCGCGGGTGGCCGGGTTTACCGAGTTTACTGCTTCAACCAAAATGGTTGCCATGCTTACAACGTTACTTGCAGCCTGCTCAAATAACGGAAAGAAGGTCTTCTTATCTTTAGGAACAAAATACTGAAATATACTGTTTAGTGACATCTGCTATTAAATTTGTGGTAAAGGTAAGGTTGGTATGTTAAGTTAATGTTAACTTTTTAATACAGGTATGTTTGGAAAAGGTAAAGTCTGTTTGGCTATTTGTAAAGTAAAACCAAATGTTGAACCCATGCCTTCGGTGCTGCGCACGTTAATGGTTTGCTGGTGCGCTTCAATAATATGTTTAACAATGGCCAGGCCCAGGCCCGAGCCGCCAATTTGCCTGGAGCGGCTGGTATCTGTACGGTAAAAACGCTCAAACAAGCGCGGCAGGAACTTTTCTTCAATACCTATACCATCATCGGTAACCTCAACAAGCACTTGTTCGTGCAGCACAAAAGTGCTAACCGCGGTGTCGCCGCCATCCTTGCCATACTTAAATGAGTTATCGATAAGGTTTACCAGCACCTGGCGTATTTTCTCGCGATCGGCGTTAACAAATATGCCGTCGTCATATTTTTGTTTAAACGTTAATTTAATATTGTGCTGTTTGCTTTTCAGCTCAAGCGATTCAAAAACCTCTTTGATCAGGTCATTGATCTTAAATTTAGTATAATTAATAGGTATCTCGCCCGATTCCAGCTTCGAGATCTCGTCCAGGTCATGGATCAGGTAGCTTAAACGGTCAACATTTTTTGATGCTTTTTCCAGGAATTGTTTAGCCAGTTCTTTGTCTTCCAGGCCGTCATCCTGCAAGGCCTCAATGTATCCCTGTATGGCGAAAAGGGGGGTTTTAAACTCGTGTGAGATGTTCGATAAAAAATCCCTGCGGAATTTCTCCTGTTTTTTAAGCTCGTCTATCTCGCTCTTTTTTTGTTTGGCCCATTCCTGTACTTCGTGTTCAACATCGTTTATAGGGTCGGCGCTTACGTGTTCGCCAAGGGCATCGCGCAGGTCGCGGCCAAGTTTAAGGTTATGGATAAGCTTGTAAATAAGCTTAATTTTTGAATAGATGTATTTTTCTATCAGGTAATAAAAAACAATATAGCTGGTAATGAAGGTAACCAGGAAGGTTATCATCACATCGTACCACTTGTGCTGAAAGTAGTAGTTTACTGCCGATAAGGTGATGGCAACCGCGGCAGCGTTTATTAAAATGAGAACGCGCAATTTCATAGTATAAAGTTACTATTTGTAAACGGTTATAATTAACACAGAAGCCTGCCTCTGTGTTAATTAATTGTTATTATTTATACGCGTTGGGTTAAAAGCTTATTTTGCTTCGAAGTTGATGGTTACCTCGTCGCCCATGGTCATGCTGTTGCCGCCGATAGCAAAATCTTTACGGTTAATTTTAAAGCTTCCTTTAAAAGCGCTATCCGCGTAGGTAAAGGGTACATCAACCAGTTTGCTTTTGCCTTTTATGGTGATGTTAAACTGGCCTGTAAAGTTATTGCCGCCTTTTTTCTTCAGTGAAACAGAGGATATGCTGATAGCCGGATATTTAGCCACATCAAAATAATCATCTTTTTTAAGGTGCTCATCGCGCATGCTGTTATCCGTATTAATGGTATTCACATCGGCGGTAGCTTCAATTTTGCTGGTTGCTAAAGCAGCCGGGTCAAAAGCAATGGTGCCTTGTACGCCGCCAATAGTGCCGCCGGTTTTTATGCCCAGGTTTTTTATCTCGAAGGATACTTTAGCGTTGCTGATACTTTTTGTTTGAGAGAAGGCCGTGGTGCTTACAATAAGCAGTGCTATAGCTGCGAGAATGTTTTTCATGTTGCGAATATGACGGGTTTTACCTCCGCGGGTTTAATTTGATATTAAATTTTACTTTTAGCCGATATTAAAACTCTACGTGCGCCCTTAACGAGAAAACGTTTACCGGCCCCCTATCTTTGTTATATGCCGGGTTGGCAATAAACTGGTAATCCGGCGATAACCATAACTTATGCTGATAGGCATTCACTTTATAATATACCTCGGCTATTAGCTCGGGCGAGTAATTCAACTGCCCATCGCCAATAATAAAACCGTAACCGCCTGCCGCCAGGTAGTTCTGATGATCTTTTGAGATACCGTTACCTACAAAGGCCAGGCCCAGTTCATCATCCTTACGGCTCCATGAAGTGCCTTTTAAAACAGCACCTAAACTTAAGGAGCGGTCAATTTCGGTAAAGGCCCATGTTTCGGTTTTGCCATCATTATAGCTTGCTTTTGCAAAAACGCCAAAATCGTTTGTTAAGTATTGGTCGGCACTAATGCCGAAGCCGTACTTGTGCCTGCCGTATGCCTGGGTCGCATCCACATCGGGCGCTGTTGGGTTTTGGTTAATGGCATCGCGGTACACACCCATTTTGCCATTGTTACGGAAAGCCAGTAACCTTAGCGTGCCTTTTTGCCCGCCAAGCGTGTAGCGTTTCTCATACTCTAAGGTTTGTGTGTTGGCGCGGCTTACCTTCTCGTCCCAAATAGCGCCGTTTGCGGTAGTGGTGGTCATGGTGAAGCCGAAGCGTAACGACCAGGTTGGCTGGCCAAATTCTGCAATACCACCTAAAACGTAGCCGCGGGTATTTGCGGGGTAATCCCAGGCGGCATTATCCATCAAACTCCAGTTCATAAACTGCGAACGGGCATCATGGCTAAATTCGTTGCCATCAAAAAAATCGGCCATGCCAAATTTACCAACAGTTACTTTAAAGTAGCGTTTGTTTTTCCATCCGGCCAGTTGGTTAACATCGTCGTTAACGTATTCTTTATCGTTGCCCCATTCAAAATTCTGAGTAAAATAAAGGCGGCCGATATAAATTTGGGGCTGGGTGTCACCCACGCGGAAGGTTTCGCCATTGGGGAAGCCCGCAATGCCCAGGGTTTTGCTAAGGCCTGCACCACCGCTCATCTCCGGGTTAAAATATGCCTCCATGCCTTTCCATAAACGTGCCCCGCCAAATAGCGTGGTGGTTAACGATGTTTGGGTTTCCTGGCCGGTAAGTAAGCTATTGTTGCCGGTATAAGGCGCGCTAAAGCCGGGCTTGTACTGCGTAATAATGGTTTGCTGGAAGTGTAAATTAAAGCGCTGATTTTTTAGGGTATCCTGCGCGGCAGCAAATTGGGCTGCAGTAAATAGTATAACTAATAAAAGTAAAAGTTTTTTCATGCTGATGAAACGGAATGTTAGGGATTTAGTTTATTGTACTTCGCTGTAAAACTGTTGCAGGTAGCTTTCCATAAAGTTATGGCGTTGCTGTGCAAGTTGTTTGCCCGTTTGGGTGTTCATTTTGTCTTTAAGCAGCAATAGTTTTTCGTAAAAGTGGTTTATGGTAGGGGCGGTTGTGTTTTTATATTGCTCCTTGCTCATGTTTAGGTTGGGCTTAATGTTGGGGTTGTATATTTCCCTGGCCTTAAAGCCTCCGTAAGTAAATGCCCGGGCAATACCTATGGCACCAATGGCATCCAGCCGGTCGGCATCCTGTACTATGGCTAATTCATTTGAATGGAAGGTGGCTTTATCAAAGCTGGCCTTGAAACTCATATGCCTGATAATTTGCTGTACATGGGTTATGGTATCAGCATCTACCTCAATACTATTGAGGAATTTGCCTGCGGTGGCGGGGCCTATCTCTTCATCACCGTTATGAAATTTGCTGTCAGCAATATCATGTAACAGGGCAGCAAGCTCAACAGTAAGCAGGTCGCAGTGTTCTGTTTGGGCTATGTGTTTGGCGTTGGTCCAAACGCGGTGTATGTGCCACCAATCGTGGCCTCCTTCGGCGTTCTTTAAGGTGTCTTGTACAAAGGTTACCGTTTTTTCAACAATAGCAGGGGTATTCATATTTGCAGTATTTGGGTGCAAATATAACAGGTATGGCTGCTATTTCCCTGGATTTTTTAGTCGGTTATGCCGCTTCGGCGTTTTCGGTTTTTATCAGTTCCGTAAGTTCCGTTTCCAAAATATCAGCTATCTGAAAAAGGCGTTCAACGGTTATTTTGGTATATCCTAACTCAATTTTGCTGTACGCGTTCTGAGAGATATTAAGTTTTGCGGCAAGATATTCCTGTGTATAATGTAACGATTCGCGCTTGTTACGGATGTTTGTTGCAACGGCTTTAACCTTGTAATTGAGCATATCAGTCATTTGTTTACAATTTGACAATTGCTATATAAACGAGAATGTAACACCAACGGATTTTTTAAATTTATTCTTTTTTGAAATTTTTTTTCGTCAATGAAAGGTGATATAGGTTTTATTACTAAGGTTTGACAGGCTTGCCCCGTCCGGTTCTCACCCCGTATTTGAATGATAATTAGTGAAGTAAAACAAAAAAGCGGCTTAAGCCGCTTTTTTGTTTTACTGTATATCGTACTTTACCACCACGGTTGGCAGCAAAGTGGCTGCATTTAGCGGGATCTGATCGTGGGCTACAATAGGCCGGCGCTTTTTGTAAAAATCGTACGCGGCTTTTTGCACCTCGGCGGTACCGGTGCCCGGGTTATTAAAGTTGATAGAGAACGGGATAATAAAATCGTGGAACTTCTCTTTGTTAGGGATGATCCATTTTTTGGTTGATTTTTTTAACGCCTCAATAGCAGGAATAGTAAGCAGGTAATCATCAGCATAATAAATAACCAGTTTTGACAGGTTCCCGTTAATATCGGCTGTAAATTTAATTACCGCCACCCCGGCTGCTTTTTGGGTAATAATTTCGGGGCTTACGGTCAGGTTATCCTTAAAAAAATTATTCATAACGGCGCTGCCACCCTGAAAGGGGAACGCCAGGTCTTCCTGCGCTTTTGCGCAAAATGATGATAATAACAGGGCAAGTATGATCAGTTTCTTCATTCTGTTTCTCTTGGTTCGCGTTTGCTGCCTTCATACAGCTCGTACTCAAATAAGCGGCAATCAAGCTTGCCGTTGTAAAACTCTATTCTGCGGGCAGCCTTTAAACCTATCTTTTTTGCCAGGTCGGGGTTGCCGGTAAACACATATCCGCGGTAGCCCAGGCATTTCTTTTTCAGGAAATCGCCTATGCGTTTGTAAGTAATTTCCAGTTTGGTATGTACGCCTAAACGTTCGCCATATTCGGGGTTAAACATTACTACTCCGCCACCTTCGGGTACTTCGGTATCTTCAAAGTCACAAACGTAAAATTCTATTAAATGTTCTACGCCGGCTGTATTTGCATTTTTACGGGCAATATCTACAGCGTCTTCAGATATATCTGTAGCGATGATCTTAAAATCGACCGCTTTTTTGGCTTTGTCCTTTAATTTACGGCGCTCTACAAAAAACTCCTGCTCGTCATAACCCATAATATGCATAAAGCCATAGTTCATACGGAACAGGCCGGGGTGTTTATCAGTAGCCAGTAAGGCTGCTTCAATAGCCAGCGTGCCCGAACCGCACATGGGGTTGATGAAGGTGCTGTTCTTGTCCCAGTTTGTGGCGATAATGGTTGATGTGGCCAGCGCTTCCAGCATTGGGGCTTTGCCCGGTATTTTACGGTAGCTGTGTTTGGCCAGTGTTTCGCCGGAGGTATCTATAAATATATCCGCCTTATCGTCCTGCCAGTAAAGGTGAACAACCGTTTTATTAGCATCGGCGCCGGAGTTTGGGCGGATTCCTTTTTTATCTTTTATCCTGTCAACAATGGCATCTTTTACCTTAACGTTTGCAAACAGGGGGGTAAGGATGTGCTCGTTATTAACGTTTGAGGTTACCGAAAAATAGCCCGAAAAATCGATATACTCTTCCCATTCTATCTGTACCAGCTCGTCGTACAGCGCTTTTGGGTCGGCAGCGTCAAAGCTTTTTAACAGGTATAGCACCTGGCTTGCGCAACGCAGGTTAAGGTTAAGCGCAATGGTATCGGTAACGGTACCTAAAAGCTCAACGCCGGTTTGGAAAACGCGTGTGGGTTTAAAGCCTAATGCCTCAACCTCTTGCTGCAGATAAGGCGAAAGCCTTTTGTTGCAGGTGATAATGATCTTACTCTCAGTGTGGAAAACTTGCATAATTATTTTGCGAATTTATGAATTAAATACGCCGCTATTTAATTTCATACTATTAACTTTACATTTTAAACATTTTCTGAAATTATGGAAGTTAAAGGTAAGGTATATGAAGTGTCGGCAACCCAACAGGTTACCGAGTCGTTAAAGAAGAGAGAATTGATACTTGAGTACATCGAGAACCCACAATATCCTGAGTATTTGAAGTTTGAAGCTATACAGGATCGTTGCAATTTATTGGATAACGTTAAGGTTGGCGATGATATAGAAGTATTTTTTAACCTGAGAGGCCGCCCATGGACGGACAAAACAGGTAAAAAAACTTACTTTAACTCTTTGCAGTTATGGAAAGTTAACGCTTTAGGCGGCGCTGGCAGCAGCTCGGCACCAGAATACGCGGCACCGGCTGATATCAGCTCGGCACCGGATGATGACGATCTGCCGTTTTAATTAGTTTGCAGTTGCCGACAGGCAGTTTGCAGATTTTATAAAAATATAAAAGGCCCTTCTAATTTTAGAAGGGCCTTTGTTTTATGACGTTGTTTGTGCCAACTGCCAACTATGAACTGCAAACGGAGTAACTATTCTTTAACTATCTTTTTCACGGCAACACTTGCACCTTGTTTTACCTGTAGGTAGTAAACACCGTTTAACGGCAGGCTTATTTTTTTGCTGAAGCTGCCAGTTGTTGCGTTATCTGCCCATAAAACGTTACCCGCTGTATCGGTAAATTTAACATCGGCAATGGTTTTTGCCGGCAGGCTGAATGAAAGGTTGGTTTTACCTGTAGAAAACTCCGGGGTTAAATTCAGATCGTTTATAGCCAACCCGGCCTTATCTGTACCGGCAATACGTTTTAGTTTTTCTTTTGATGGCTCGGTTACCCTAAAGCTGATATTGGTGCTAATGCCATCATTATCGGTATTAGAGTAGTTAAACACCTGGCTGTTACGGCCGCTGTTTTCAAATCGCTGTCCGCGCAAAGGCGTATCAAAACTAAATGTTTTCATATCCATAGGTGGCAGGCTGTTATCAAAGCGGTAAGTAAATGCCTGCGCGCTATCGGCGCCCTGTAGCCTTTTTAAACGAATCCTGACATCTTTGCGGGCGCTATCGTTTCCACCGTTCAGTGGCGAACCATCAAGCATGTTAAGGTCTTTTTCAATGTCAATATTATCCATATTGCCATTGGTTTGTGTTTGCCTTATAATAATGCGGTTGTTGCTTTTATTATCATTGCTCCAAACGGTAAGCGTGTTTGGCAAACCGCTAATAGTTGCAAGGGCTTCTTTTCGCTCTTGCTCCGATAGCTTTTTAATATCCCTGCCATTAACAGTGGTATCGTTATTAATAATTTTTATCTTAATGTTTTTTTGACTTTGAGCCAGTACCAAAGGGGGCAGGCCTAATATAACCATCAGGCTAACTGAGAATATAAACTCGAAGCCGGGCTTTATAAATTTTTTCATTGTTTATGCTTGATTTAAGTTGGTAGCGCAAATTTAAAAACTATTGCTAATCAACAGATTAATGTAACGAAGGTAAATTGTTAAAAATTGTTAAAAGCCATCATTCTCATATAATTTAAAATATTTTTGTTGTTGCATGAAAAGAAGAAGCATTGGGCTTATTATTGGTTTAATGGGTTTTGCCCTTTTGGGGGTGGTGGTTATGCAATTATATTTTTTGCGGCAATCATACCAAATGCAATCCGAGCTTTTTAACCGGTCGGTTAACGAGGCGTTAAACAACGTGGTATCAAAAGTTACCAAGCAGGACGCTCTTAACTTTTTGAATGCCAAATCGCAGGAGGCGCACAGCTATGATTTAAAACAAACCGATATTGCATATAAGAAAACCGAGATAAGCATCAATGGCAATAAAAGCATTATTGATGGCCCTACTTTTATCAGGAAAAAGCAAAGCCGCCGCGAGCGTAAGCTGGCTATGCTGCGCGATAGCCTGAAGCGAATGATCATGCATAAAAAGATGGATGATGAATTGGCATCTTTAGTTCAACAAGGCTCGGTTAACCTGCGTATCCGCATTGAAGAATATACCGACGAGTTTGGTGAAGTGCATGGCCGTTTTATCCCCGAGATAGTAAAAACGGCGCCACGCCCATTCAAACAAAAGCTGCATAAGTACGATACCCTGCGGTACACTTATGTTGACCCGCAATTTGGCAGGCAGATTATATCTGTAGCTAACCTAAACCCATTATGGGTGCAGGAACAGCAGCGTTTACAAAAAGAGAGGCAGTTTAAACAGGTAAAAAAAATGCTGGAGGCCGATTCGCTAGAGAACGCCCCGCAGAATGTTAGAAAACCGAATGTTATAGAAAACCTGGCCGAAGAGTACCGCAAAAGCGACGAACCGCTTGCAAAACGCTTAAACAGTATCTGGATTGATACTTTACTGCGCTCTGAGTTGCATAACAGGGGGATATTCCTGCCGTTTAGTTATGAGGTAAGCACCGCCAACAGCGATTCGCTGATCTTCTCGAGCGCTATGGATACCAAAGGGGCCAAGCCAGAGTTTATTGCGGCCAACACCTACCAGCGGGCTATTTTTAGTAACGAGGTGATCAACGACCCCGGCAGGATAAAGATCGCGTTCCCGCAAAAAAGCTCGTTTATATTAGGCAACATGACGGCTACCATAAGCACTACCGGTGGTTTGTTGTTTGTGCTGATATTTTGCTTTGGTTATACCATCTTTTCCATTCTGCGGCAAAAGAAGATCTCTGAAATGAAGATAGACTTCATTAATAACATGACGCATGAGTTTAAAACACCGGTATCAACCATCATGATAGCCAGCGAGGCTTTAAAAGATGAAGAAATAGCCGAAGACAAAACCCGTGTTGCACGCCTGGCCAACGTTATTTATGAAGAGAATGTACGCCTGGGCAGCCATATAGAACGTGTGCTGAATATTGCCCGTATAGAGAAGAACGATTTTAAGCTGGATAAAAAGCCGCTTGATGTAAATGAAATGATTACCATTGTGCTGGATAGCATGGCGCTTAAAATGCAAAAGTACCATGCAGCCATTACCCTTAGCCTGGATGCGGAACACCCGGTTGTACAGGCAGATGAACTGCATTTTAGTAATGTAATGTTCAACCTGATAGATAATGCCATAAAATACAGCACCAACACACCAGAGATAGCCATAAGCACGTTAAACAAAAACGGGCACGTGGTAATACGTGTTGCTGATAAAGGGATAGGGATGAGCCGAGACCAGCAGGCAAAAATATTTGAACAGTTTTACCGTATACCAACCGGAAACCTGCACGATGTTAAGGGCTTTGGCCTTGGCTTAAGCTATGTAAATACGATAGTAAAAAGGCTTGATGGCATTATAGGCGTTAGGTCTGAAAAAGATAAAGGCTCGGAGTTTGAGTTGAAATTCCCGGTGGCATAGTGAGCCCGGAGCGTCCGCATGCCGGAACCCGGAAAGACAAATAAATTTACCAGTATCTTACGGACTTTCGGTTTTTTCCGGCATCCGATCACAATTATGAAGAAAATATTGCTTGTTGAGGACGACCCAAACCTGGGCCTGCTGTTGCAGGATTACCTGCAGCTGAAAGGGAAATTTGATGTTACGCTTTGTAAAGATGGCGATGAAGGCTTACGTGCCTTTACCAAACAGCCGTACGATTTGCTGATACTGGATGTAATGATGCCCAAAAAGGATGGCTTTACATTAGGGAAAGAGATACGTAAGATAAACGGAACCGTGCCTATTATTTTTGCAACAGCCAAAGCCATGATAGAGGATAAAACCATGGCATTTAACCTTGGCGGCGACGATTATATTACTAAACCATTCCGTATTGAAGAGCTTTTGCTCAGAATAAATGCCCTGTTAAAAAGATCTGATACCACCGAGAAAAAAGGCGATGATAAACCATCGCAATTTAAACTGGGTATCTACAGTTTTGATTACACAGCTCAACTGATCACTCACGGCGATGTATTGCAAAAGCTATCAACCAAAGAGGCCGAGCTGCTGCGTTTGCTTTGCATCAAAAAAAATGAGGTGTTAACCCGCGAAGAAGCTTTGCTGAATATATGGCATGATGATAATTACTTTAACGGCCGCAGTATGGACGTTTTTCTGAGTAAGATCCGTAAGTACCTGAAAGACGACCCTTCGGTAGAGATCATCAATGTACATGGCCGGGGGTATAAACTCCTTATTAACTAATCTTCTTCTTTACCCGATATATCTTCCCCAAATTGGATAATGTTGCCATCATTATCTGATATACTGCACTGGCGCTTCTCCCGGGGCGTATCCCATAAATCGCCGTTAGGGTGTATTATGCCCTATGCTTTAAATTCGGCAAATAGCTTATTTACTTCTGTTACATTTACATAACAGCCCATGGCCTTGGGGATCTCGGGGTCTTTACGGGCTACATGTGTATGTTTACACCATCCCGGCTAAATATCAGGTATCCATCCCAACTGTTATGAAAGGTAAAGCCCAGTTTTTCGGTATAAAATTTAACGCTGGCTTCTTCGTTTAACGAGGCCAGTATGGGGATGGCTGATTGAAGCATAGTTATGCGGTTTTTAGATAACCTCAATTTAATTATTATGCGTAACAACTTTGTTAAACCACGCTTAAGAAATTTGCAATTCTAATTAGATAAGTTTGTGCTAAACTAACTGACTCATTATGAAATTAAAATTACTTTACACGTGTATGGCCATCACCGGGTTAGCAGGAACTGCCTTTGCGCAGGAAACTGTTGACCAGGCCGCAGTTCAAAAAATCCGCGAGGAGGGCTTAAACCACTCGCAGGTAATGCAAACCGCTTTTTATTTAACCGATGTTGCCGGGCCGCGTTTAGCCGGGTCGCCGGGGTTAAAACGTGCACAGGATTGGGCCGCTAACCAGCTAAAAACCTGGGGAATGGTGAACGCTAAACTGGAGCCATGGGGCAAGTTTGGCAAAGGCTGGGAAGTTCAAAAAAATTATGCGGCTATTACAGTGCCTTATTACCATGCTATCATCGCTATCCCTAAAGCCTGGACACCCGGTACAAATGGCGCTATAAAAGGCAATGTGGTTTTGGTAAAGGCTGATAGTGTTGCCGAACTGGATAAATACAAAGGCAAACTTGCCGGTAAAATTGTAATTTTTGATACACAGAACACTTTAAAACGGTCGGCCAAGCCAGATCTTGAGCGTTATACCGACGAGCAATTAGCCGAAATGGCAGCGGCCAAACCACAGGCAGCCGGCCAGCGCAGAAATACCTTTGACCCTAACAGCCCGCAAATGCTGGCCCGCAGAAAAGCTATAGCACTGCGTAGCGCTATCAGCCAGTTTTTGGTTGAGGAAAAAGTTGGCCTGGTACTAAGCCAGGGGCGCGGTACTGATGGTACCGTATTCACCACCAACGGGGCATCATACGCGGATACTGCCAAAGCTGTTTCGCCCGAGCTGGAAACCAGCGGCGAAGACTTTTTACGCATTTTACGGTTGGTAAAAGCCGGGCAAAAGGTAGAACTGGAAGCTGATATCAAAACGCAGTTCTTTACTTCAGATCTGCAAGGGTATAACGTTGTTGCCGAGATACCCGGTACCGATAAAAAACTAAAAGAGCAGGTTATTATGATAGGCGGCCACCTGGATTCATGGCATGGCGCAACCGGTGCAACAGATAATGCCGCCGGCAGCGCAGTAATGATGGAGGCTATGCGTATTTTAAAAGCTATTGGCTATAAACCAAAACGTACCATCCGCATTGCATTATGGAGCAGCGAAGAGCAGGGCCTGTTTGGCTCGCGCGGATATGTGGCCGCCCACTTTGGCGACCCTAAAACCATGCAGTTAAAGCCCGAACAAAAAACGCTTGATGCATACTACAACCTTGATAACGGCACCGGTAAAATTCGTGGGATATACCTGCAGGGCGATAGCGCGGCAGGGCCTATATTCCAGGCCTGGTTAGCGCCGTTCAAAGACCTTGGTGCTACAACGGTTACCGCAGGTAACACAGGCGGTACCGATCACCTGTCGTTTGATGCGGTTGGCCTGCCGGGCTTCCAGTTTATACAGGATTCTATGGATTACGGTACACGTACGCACCACAGCAACCAGGATACTTATGACCGCTTAAGCGAAGACGACCTTAAGCAAGCCGCCACTATTGTAGCATCGTTTGTTTACAATACATCCGAAAGGCAGGACATGATGCCGCGTAAGGCGCTGCCAACACCGCCACCAGCTGCGCCAGGCAGGTAATATTTGATATTTATAACGCGTTTAGCGATTGAAAAACAGGATATGAGCGGGTTCCCCTTCTCAAGAGAGGCGGCCTTAATGCCTGGTATTTCAATTGCTGAACGCATAATATATCGGTGATACGGATAACGTAAATTTCAGCCTCTGGCTGTCAAAAAACCGCTGTTCATTCCGGAACAAAATGGAACAAGCCTTTAAATTACAAGCAGCTATAAATCAATAATTTAAAATTTAAAACAACTTGTCGGCTTACATCCGCTGGCAACCCAAAAAGGCCGAACTGGGGCCGAAAAAAGACGAAAAAAATCCATTTTTTAGCGCTATTTGCCGGCCTGTTTCTTGTTCCATTTCCCCAAAAGTGGAACAAAAACCGAATTTCAATAAAATGCTGTATATGAGTTTATTAACTCATAATGGTGAAGTGTTAGTTTAGATACTGACAAGATTTTGTCAGTATTAATAGGTTGGTTATCAGAGTGTTCCATTTGTTCCGTTTGTTCCATTTCATAGTGGAACAAACGTTGCTTAATTCAACGGCCAAACATGCTGTTTTAGATACTAAAAGCGCCGGTTAGGTTTTCCACCCGGCGCTTTTTTATAATACAATTTGCTCATGATTGATCTTTATATGTAGATTGGGGTGAAAAATCAGATAAATGCATCAACAATTACCTTTGATGTTGGCACTTGTAGTTACGATTGTGCTGATAGAAATGCTGGCCGAAAAGCTCCGGATCGCCTATCCCGTACTTTTAGTGGTGGCAGGCTTGCTTATAAGTTTTATTCCCGGGCTGCCTGCAGTAAAGATCGATCCGGACATGATCTTTTTTATCTTTCTGCCGCCGTTGTTATTTGAAGCCTCCTGGAGCATTTCCTTTAAAGAGATGAAAAAATGGTGGCGTATCATTGGGAGTTTTGCGTTTTTGGTAGTGCTGTTTTCGGCATTTACTGTTGCTGTATTAACTAATTACCTTATACCTGGTTTTACGCTGGTGTTGGGGTTTTTACTGGGTGGGATAGTGTCTCCCCCTGACGCGGTGAGTACGGGGGCCATTATGAAGTTTGTAAAGATCCCCAAATCAACTGCTGCTATTTTGGAGGGCGAAAGCCTGCTGAATGATGCTTCCTCGCTCATTATTTTCAAGTTTGCCTTAATAGCCGTGGGCACAGGGCAATTCATTTTTCATGAAGCGCTGCTCAGTTTTTCCTGGATGGTAATTGGCGGGGTTGGTATTGGATTGCTATTTGGGTGGATATTTTTGCAGGCGCACAAACGCTTGCCCACCGACGCCTCGTCTGATATAGTGCTTACGCTTATTGAGCCTTATTTTCTTTATTGGGTTGCCGAACAAACCCATAGCTCGGGTGTATTGGCTGTGGTATCTGGTGGGCTGTTTTTGTCAACCAGGAGGCTTTTCTTTTTAAACAGCGCCAGCCGTATAAAGGGATACAGTGTTTGGGAATCCTTTATTTTCATTCTGAATGGTATTGTCTTTATGATTATCGGCCTGGAGCTGCCGGAGATTGTGGCCGGGCTTCGCACCGATGGCATTTCTTTACAAACAGCTATCTTTTATGGCGCTTTGGTAACCGTTGTTTTAATTGCCGCCAGAACGATCAGCTCATATGCTGCGCTTTTTGCAACCCTTATATTCAGGCCAGGTGTGGCCCCTAACCGGGGGAACCGCCGCAGGATGTTGCGCATGCCCCTGATACTGGGATGGACGGGTATGCGCGGGGTGGTATCCCTGGCAGCAGCTTTAGCTATTCCTATTACCCTGCATGGGGCGCCGTTCCCTCACCGGAACCTTATTCTTTTTATCACCTTCGTGGTTATTTTGCTCACATTGTTGATACAGGGGCTCACGCTCCCATATATTATTAAACGATCTAATTTCGGAGGTCATTCAAATGATTCATCCGAAGAGAAAATGAAATTTGAAGTAAGAAACAAGCTGGCAAAAGAAACGGTTATATTGTTAAAGGGATTGGATGAAAAAGGGTTGTATAATGACCCCCATTTGCAGCGCATGATAGAGCAGTGGGAGCATAAAATAAACCAGCCGGAGAAATTTAAACTAAGTGATCAATCAAAACAAAACTATTTAGAACTGCTGGAGCAGCAACGCATCTTTTTAGATGAATTGAACAAAGACCCGGAATTGGATGAAGATATCATCCGCTTGCAGATCTATCAGATTGACCTGGAAGAAGAACGCGTTAAATTATTGTAACAGGGTAGTATCGGTAAGTTTAATGCAAAAAGCCCTTTATATTTAATAAAGGGCTTTTTGCATGGTGAAAACTTGTATTATGAAGCTATAATATGCGTATTGTCTCTTTTTATAGCGTGTTTTTTTATCTCGGCGGCAATGCCTGCTGCATCGTAACCGCATTCGGCCCAAAGTTCGGGCTGGTCACCATGCTCAATAAATTTATCGGGGATGCCTAAACGTACAACATCTGCCTGGTATTTATTATCGGCCATAAACTCTAATACCGCGCTGCCCATGCCACCTTCAAGGCAACCATCTTCAACCGTAATAACATGGCTGAATTTTTTGAACACTTCGTGCAGTAAAGCCTCATCAAGCGGTTTTACAAAACGCAGGTCGTAATGGGCCGGATAGTAGCCCTGGGTATTTAGTTGGGTAATAGCTTTTGCAGCTTCGTTACCAATGGTACCGATAGATAAAATAGCTACCTCCTCGCCATCGCATACCATGCGGCCCTTACCAACCGGGATAGCTTTCATAGGGCGTTGCCAATCAACCATAACGCCATTGCCACGCGGGTAGCGTATTACAAATGGCCCCATATTGTCCAGTTGCGCGGTGTACATCAGGTTACGCAGTTCTTCCTCATTCATGGGGGCAGATACCGTCATGTTAGGGATGCAACGCATGTAAGCCAAATCATAAGCGCCATGGTGTGTTGCACCATCGGCACCGGCAAAACCGGCACGGTCAAGGCAAAAAACAACATTTAGTTTTTGTATAGCTACATCATGTATCACCTGGTCATAAGCCCGCTGCATAAAGCTGGAGTATATGTTACAGAAAGGCACTAAACCCTGTGTAGCTAAACCTGCGCTAAATGTTACGGCATGCTGTTCGGCAATACCCACATCAAAGGCGCGGTTAGGCATAGCCTTCATCATCAGGTTTAATGAACAACCCGACGGCATGGCCGGCGTAATGCCCATTATTTTTGAGTTTTGCTCGGCAAGTTCAATAATAGTATGGCCAAAAACATCCTGGTATTTAGGCGGTTGTGGCTTATCGTGTTTGGTCTTCTTTATTTCGCCGGTTATTTTATCAAATAAGCCGGGCGCATGCCACTTGGTCTGGTCTTTTTCTGCCAGGGCATAACCTTTACCTTTTACGGTAACACAGTGTAATAGTTTAGGGCCTGGTATGTCGCGCAGGTCCTGCAGTAACTTAACCAGGTGTTTTACATCGTGGCCGTCAACCGGGCCAAAATACCTGAATTTAAGCGCCTCAAAAAAGTTGCTGCGTTTAAGTAGGGTACCTTTTATGCTTTTTTCTATCTTTTTGGCAATTTTAAAGGCATCGGGCCCCATTGATGATATTTTGGTCAGAACGGTCGCAATATCATCGCGGAAACGGTTATAAGGCTTTGAAGTGGTTATGTCTGTTAAATACTCTTTCAGTGCGCCAACATTTGGGTCTATCGACATGTTGTTGTCGTTCAGTATTACCAAAATGTTAGAGTTTTCTATCCCGGCGTGGTTCAATGCTTCAAAAGCAAGGCCGGCGGTCATGGCGCCATCGCCAATAACGGCAACGTGCTGGCGGTCGGTTTCGCCTTTGTATTGCGATGCCACAGCCATACCCAAAGCGGCGGATATAGAGGTAGAAGAGTGGCCCACGCCAAAAGTATCAAATATACTCTCGGTGCGTTTCGGGAAACCGCTTAAACCTTGGTAAACACGGTTGGTATGAAAGTTTTCCCGGCGGCCGGTAAGTATTTTGTGGCCGTAAGCCTGGTGGCCAACGTCCCAAACCAATTGGTCATAAGGGGTGTTTAATACGTATTGAAGGGCAACGGTAAGCTCTACAGTGCCCAGGCTGGCCGCAAAGTGCCCCCCGTTTACTGATACTACATCAATAATGTACTGGCGCAGTTCGTTGCAAATTTGCTCAAGGTCATCCTCCTTAAATTGCTTTAAATCAGACGGATTGTTGATGCGTTTTAAAAAATCACCGGCGGTTACCTGCATGTATGATATTCACTCTGTTATAACCTACAAAGTAAGCTATTTAATTACTAATAATTGGAATATATTAAAGGTAATTATTGTTTTACTTTTGTTAATTTATAATTTTTTAAATCGTAAATAGCTGTATTTTTGGCACATGACCGAAGATGGGTTCTCCATAAAGTTATCGCAGTTTGAAGGCCCTTTTGATCTTTTGCTGTTTTTTATCGAGCGCGACGAGCTTGATATACATGATATCCCCATTGCCCAAATAACCGACGATTTCCTGCATTACATACACCAGATGACGGTGCTGAACATGGAACTGGCCAGCGAGTTTATTTTTGTTGCCGCTACCTTAATGCGCATCAAAGCCAAAATGCTGCTGCCGCGCTATAACACCGGCGAAGAGGAAAACGAGATGGACACCAAAGAGGGGCTGATCCGTAAACTTATCGAGTACAAAAAGTTTAAGGTGCTTTGTGACGAGCTGCGGCCTTTTGAGGATGAACGTTTTAAGCAGGAGAAACGCGGTAACATCAAAGCCGACCTGGAGCAGGTAGAAAAAGTTGCCGTGCCCGGCGAGGAGCTATCCGAGCTAAACCTGTATAAGTTAATGATGGTTTATAACCGTATGATGCGCCAATACATGACCCGTACCGAAGAGGTGCACCATACCGTTGTGCAGTACCCTTATACCATCGAGAAGCAAAAGGAAGCTATACAACATCTGCTTGCCATCAACAAAAAAATGGATTTTAAGAACATTGCCGGTAACAGCGAGAACAAGGTACACTTTGTATATAATTTTTTAGCCGTGCTGGAGATGCTTCAGCAGGAAATGATAGATATAACCATTGGACTAGGTTATAATAATTTTTGGATAGCACCCAAGGGGGAGATTTGAGACCAGGAGCTATTACACGATAAAACAGGTAGAGTTTTCAATCTCATATCTCACATCTCATATCAAATATCTAAATTAGCACCGTTTTACACACAACAATGAAAAGAGACAAATTAATATTCAAGCTGTTAGACGAAGAGCAGCAACGCCAGGAAGAAGGAATTGAGCTTATTGCATCAGAAAACTTTGTAAGCAAGCAGGTAATGGAAGCAGCAGGTTCTGTTGCAACCAATAAATATGCCGAAGGCTTGCCGGGCAAACGCTATTATGGCGGTTGCGAGGTTGTTGATGAAATTGAGACTATTGCTATTGAGCGTGCCAAACAATTGTTTAATGCCGAATGGGCAAACGTGCAGCCACACAGCGGCGCGCAGGCCAATGCTGCGGTAATGCTTGCCGTGCTAAACCCAGGTGATAAAATATTAGGGTTTGATCTGTCACATGGTGGCCACTTAACACACGGCTCGCCGGTAAACTTTTCAGGTAAACTTTACGAGCCGCATTTTTATGGTGTGGTAAAAGAAACCGGGCTTATTGACTATAAACAACTTGAAAAAGTTGCTTTAGCAGAAAAGCCAAAACTAATCATCTGCGGCGCTTCGGCATACTCGCGCGATTGGGATTACGCCTTTATCCGTAAAGTGGCCGATAAGGTTGGCGCTTTGGTACTGGCAGATATAAGCCACCCGGCAGGTTTAATTGCCCGCGGTTTATTAACCGACCCACTGCCGCATTGCCACATTGTTACTACTACTACACACAAAACATTACGCGGCCCGCGTGGCGGGCTTATCCTTTTAGGTAAAGATTTTGCAAATCCATGGGGCTTAAAAACACCAAAAGGCGAAGTTAAAATGATGTCGGCCTTGTTAGATATGGCTGTTTTTCCGGGTACACAGGGTGGCCCGCTTGAGCATATCATCGCTGCAAAGGCAATTGCCTTTGGCGAAGCTTTGACCGATGGCTACATGAAATATATTGCCCAGGTAAAATTAAATGCAGCAGCCATGGCAAAAGCATTTGTTGACAGGGGATATGATATCATATCAGGAGGTACGGACAATCATTTAATGCTGATTGACCTGCGCAATAAAAATATAACCGGCAAAGTTGCCGAGAATGTATTGGTTACTGCCGATATCACCGTAAATAAAAACATGGTGCCTTATGACGATAAATCGCCATTTGTAACATCTGGTATACGTGTTGGTACGGCTGCTATTACTACACGTGGTTTAAAAGAGAAGCATATGGAAACTATTGTTGATCTGATAGATGCTGTATTAATTGACCCGGAAAACGAAACTTCTATCAAAAAAATCCGTAAAAAGGTACATAAGTTGATGGAAGATTTCCCTTTGTATAGGGATAAAGATTAATATAATAGATGGGGATAAAGCAGGAAAACTCTTTGGATATTGAAAATAGGCGCCTGCATGCACTAAATTCATACGACGTACTTGATACGTTGCCCGAGAAAGAGTATGATGCTATAACCCGCCTGGCATCTTATATATGCCAGGCGCCCATTGCTTTAATAACCCTGATAGATGACCATAAGCAGTGGTTTAAATCAAAAATAGGGATTGATATTTCTGAAACACCACGTAACGAAGCGTTTTGTAATTACACCATACAAGGCGACCAGATTTTTGAGGTGCCAGATGCTTTACTGAATGAAAAGCTTAAAAGCAACCCCTTTGTTGATACTACAGATGGTATAAGATTTTATGCAGGTGCACCGCTGATTGACCCTAATGGTTACCGCCTGGGCTCGCTTTGCGTAATTGACCTGATACCGCGTAAGCTCACCAATGAGCAGCGGGATGCCCTGCGCACACTGGCAGATGAGGTGATGTCGCACCTTACGCTGCGTAAGCAAAAAAAAGAGCTTGAAAAAAGCTTGGATATACACAAAGAGTTTTCTAACCTGTTCAACAGCTCGTCCGAGATCCATTTTATTGCCGGCGCCGATTCAAACATAGAAACCATTAATAATTCTGTTGAAGCAATTTTGGGGTACACCCCCGGGCAGGCCATCGGCAAATCGTTATGGGATTTTGTTGCCGGCCGTAACCGCGAACAATATGTGCCGCTAATTGAAGAGGCCATCAGATCGCAAAAACCTTTTGAGCTGGAAACCGAAACAGTAACCCGAACAGGCGAGCTAAAACACATCAGCTGGACAGCCATTAACCGTGCAGGCAAGTGGTATGCCAGCGGCCGCGATACCACCTTTCAGCAAGAACTGATAAACGAAACCAAACAACTATCGCTGGTAGCCAGTAAAATAAAAAATGGCGTTGTTATTAGCAATGCCAATGACGAGGTAGTTTGGGTAAACGATGCCTTTGTAAACATTACCGGGTACAAACCAGAGGATGTTGCCGGCAAATTTTTAGGAGAGGTTTTAAAAGGCAGGCCCAAAGATGCAGATGCTGAGCAGATGCTGATAGACGCACGTAAGAACAACCAATCGTACGAGGTTGAACTTTCAATGGTAAGTAAAGATGGCCGGCCTTTATGGATATCGGTAACAAACTCTATGACTTTTACAGCCGATGGGGCCATAGAAAAATCTATCCGTATTATTATTGATATCACCAAGCGTAAACAGGCCGAGCAGGATGTAGAAATACTATCGTTTGCTGCACGTAAATCGCCAAGCGGCATTATGATACGTGATGACAAGGGCGGCATTATGTGGATGAATGAGGCTATGGAGCGCATTATCGGATATTCTTTTGAAGAATTAAAAGGCCAAACTATTGGTAATAAACTGATAGGGGAAGAAACCGACCACGCCGTTTTTGAAAGTGCTGTACAAGCTGTTAAAGAAAACAAGCCGTATGAGATAGAGATAAAGATATACAAGAAAGATAGCTCTACCGCCTGGGTATTCATCTCAAATAGCCCACTGTTTAACGAGGTGGGTAGTGTTGAACGGCAGATAGGCGTGATGGTTGATATTACCGGGCGCAAAAAATCGGAAGAGGAGTTAACTATGTTATCGCTCGTGGCCAGCAAAACTACCAGCGGGGTTGTTATTAACGATAGCGATGGCAAGGTAGAATGGGTAAATAACGCATTTGAGCAAATTACCGGCTACAGCTTAAATGATGTAAAAGATAAACACCTGGGCGATTCGCTTAAAGGCGAGTTGACCGATGTGGCCATTATACAAAAGGCACGTGAACTATCAGAGAAAAAGCAATCGTTTGAGGTTGACCTGCTCATATACCGTAAGGACGGGCAACCCTTGTGGATCTCGGTGATCAACTCGGTAATTATGGGCGATAACGGTAAGGTGGATAAATACATCGAAACCATTATTGATATCACCGCTAAAAAGAAAGCAGAAATTGAACTGATATCTGCCAAAGAAGAAGCATTACAGCTAAGCCGTGCCAAAGACATGTTCATCAGCGTAATGAGCCATGAGATCCGTACACCGTTAAACGCGGTTATTGGTATGTCGCACCTGCTGTTAGATGATAACCCTTTAGAAGCGCAAAAAGAGAACCTGAGCGTACTTAAATTTTCGGCCGAGAATTTAATGACCCTGATAAACGATGTACTCGATTTTACAAAAATTGAGACAGGTAACATCGAACTGGAGAAAGCCCGAATAGATATCCGCGAGATGATACAGAGCATTATAGGCTCGATGAAATACAAGGCTCAGGAGAAGCATATATACCTTACGCAAAGTGTTGACGAAGATATCCCGACCAGTGTTATTGGCGATAGGGCAAGGCTTGTTCAAATTTTATTGAATTTGGTAAGTAATTCTGTTAAATTTACCGGCCAGGGCGGTGTAAACATCGATTTGAAGGTAATTGAACAAAATGATGACACCGTACGTATACGTTTTGGTGTGTCAGATACCGGAATTGGCATTGCCGAGAACAAATTAAACACCATATTTGAATCGTTTAAGCAAGCTGAGGCCGATACTACCCGTAATTACGGAGGCACAGGTTTAGGTTTAGCCATTAGCAAGCGTTTAATCGAACTACACGACTCGCGTATAAACGTTGATAGCGTGCTTGGCGAAGGTTCAACATTTTGGTTTACAATTACCTTTAATAAGGTGATTGGCTACACCATTAATAACAATAACAAAGTGGATACAGGATTAAATATTAATGTATTGGTAGTTGATGATAACCAGATAAACAGGCTGCTGATTAATAAGGTGCTGAAAAAATGGGGTGCTACCGCTGATTTTGCTGAAAATGGGCAAGAAGCCATTAATAAGCTAGATGAGAACAAAAACTTTGATGTTGTATTGATGGATATCCATATGCCTGTTATGGGCGGGCTGGAAGCAGCCGGTATCATCCGCTCTAAAACCGATGCTTATTTCCAAAAGCTACCTATCATTGCATTAACCGCATCGATGCTGAGCAACCAAATGGGCCAGATTGAAGATGCCGGCATGAACGATTACATCCTGAAACCATTTGACCCTAAAACCCTTTTCGAAAAACTGAGTAGATATCAGAAGCAGTAGGGTAGGTTGAATACACTGTCATGCTGAACGATAGTGAAGCATTTAACCGCCCACATGCAAATCGTACAGGTTAAGTTCACTAATAGATTCTTCGCTCTCGCTCAGGATAACAACGTGAACGTTACTCCGCATAGGCTATAGTAGCAATACTTAACTTTAACCCGGGTACTTTAAGCAATTCTATTCCGCAGGCTTCAAGTGTCGATCCGGTGGTGATGATATCATCAACCAGCAAAATGTGCTTATTCTCTAAATTTTGGGGGCGGGCAACAGCAAACACTTCCTGCATATTCTGGAACCGGGCAAAGCGCGATTTATGCGTTTGCGTATTGGTGGCTACGGTACGTACCAGGTTATTTAATTCAACAACGCCGTTTAACTGATCTGCAAGGCCTTCAGCAAAACAGGCGCTTTGATTATACCCCCGTGTTTTTAAACGCTTTTGATGGAGCGGCACCGGGATAATGCAATCAACCGTGCTAAACAACTGGTTTTGCATCAGTTGTTTGCCCGCTATATTGCCCAGCAAATTACCAATGCGTTGCATGCCGTTGTACTTAAACTGGTGTACCATGTTTTGTATCTTACCACCTTTATTAAAATAGTACAAAGCGTAAGCGCCTTCAATGTTTAGTTTGCCCCAAAATTGGCGGGCAACAATATTATCAGGCTGTTGATGAAAGTTTGTGAACGGCAGGTTGTACAGGCAATCGGTACACAATATGTCTTCGTTGGCCATCAGGCTGGCGCGGCAGGCCGGGCAAAGCTGCGGAAATATCAGCGAAACAAAATCGGCCAGGTAAGTACGGAGGGCTTGCATGGGTTTAAGGTAGGTATCTTAAAGCAAAATATAAAATCACCTGCTCCGCTATTGACTTAGCCCAGCGTGGCTCTCTTTGCGCAATAGGAAGGGTAAAGGAACAAAAGAAACCCCCTCTTTGCGCAGCAGAGAGGGGGGAGAGGTGAGTAACTCGCCAATGTATTCAGTAAGGGCTTTACTCCGTAATGCCTTCTTTTTCCTTTTCTTTCTCGTTTATAGCTAATTGCCCACAGGCGGCATCAATATCTTTACCACGGCTGCGGCGCAGGTTAGTGTTAATACCCTGGCTGCGCAGGTAATCGGCAAAAGCTTCTACCTTGTCTTCGCCGGCATTAATAAAACTCGCCATTGATATGGGGTTATACTCAATAATGTTAACCTTGCAGGGCAGGTGCTTGCAAAAGCGTGCCAACTCTATAGCGTCCTGTATGTTATCATTTACGCCATCGAAAATAATATACTCGTAGGTTACCGCATTTTTGGTTTTGGCGTAGTAGTATTTTAAAGCATCGGCTAAGGCTTTCAACGAGTTTTGCTCATTTATAGGCATTATAGCGTTGCGTTTTTCGTCGTTAGCGGCATGCAGGGAAAGCGCCAGGTTAAACTTCACCTGGTCATCGCCCAGTTTACGGATCATTTTGGCAATACCTGCGGTTGATACCGTAATACGCTTTGGCGACATGTTAAGCCCGTCTTCGGCAGTAATTCGCTCAATAGACTTCATTACGTTGGCATAATTAAGCAAAGGCTCGCCCATGCCCATATACACAATGTTTGATAAAGGGATGCCGTAATTTTCGCGGGCCTGTTTATCAATAAGCACCACCTGGTCGTATATCTCATCAGGGTTTAGGTTGCGTTTGCGTTCCATATAACCGGTGGCACAAAACTTACAAGTAAGGCTGCACCCCACTTGCGACGATACGCAAGCCGTCATTCTTTCGGTTGTTGGAATTAAAACACCCTCAATTAGGTGAGTATCATGTAATATAAAAGAATTTTTTATAGTTTTATCAGCACTAACCTGTGAAGTATTTATTTTAACGTTGTTGATTACAAATTTTTCATCAAGTTTAGTACGAAGTTCTTTTGAAATATTGCTCATTTCATCAAAAGAGATGCATGATTTTTCCCAAAGCCATTCATAAACCTGCTTAGCCCTAAAGCCCTTTTCATCCATATTGATGAAATGCTGCTTTATTGCTTCGAGGCTTAAGCTGCGGATATCAATTTTATCTTTTTTGTTGTTCACAATGCAAAAGTACTTAAATTTAAAAATTCTGTTCTTTTTTTAAAGTCATTCTTTTCTAACATTAAAAACAATAACTAAAAGTTAATTGTAATAATGGAGGGGTTGGATTTAAAAAAAACATTGCTGATGCTAAGTTATATTTAATGAAAAGTTTTAAAGCCGATTACGTTTACCCTGTTTGTGCCGATCCTATAAAGAATGGAATTGTTACTGTAGATGACTCTGGAAAGATCATATCAGTTACTGACGACAAGGCCCCACCCACCCAAACACCCATCGAAACAGTAAGCGGAATAATTGTCCCCGGCTTTATAAACACCCATTGCCATACCGAGCTTTCGCACATGAAAGATAAGATAGCTACCGGTGGCGGATTGATCAATTTTATAAAAGATATTCTCTCTTCCAGAACTGCCGATCAAGGAGAAATTTTGGCAGCGGCACAGGCGGCTGATCAGGAAATGTATGATAATGGCATAGTAGCTGTAGGCGATATCTCTAATAACAGCATCACTGCATCTATTAAAGAAAAAAGTAAGTTATACTACCATACGTTTATTGAGATACTGGGTTTTTTGCCGGATAAAGCAAATGAGCTTTTTGAAAAAGCGCTTGCAACAGCCGAAGAGTTTAAGCCGCAGTCAACCTCAATAACTGCGCACGCGCCTTATTCGGTATCAAAAGAATTATTTAAGCTGATTAAACAGCATTGCGATACCGGCACCAACCTGTTAAGTATCCATAACCAGGAGTGCGAGGATGAAAATAAGTTTTACCGCTATAAATTAGGCGGGTTTATTGATTTATATAAGCATTTAGGGGTTGATATTGGCTACTTCAGGCCGCAGGCACGTAACTCTTTACAATCCATCATTCCCTTACTAACCAACAGGCAAAAAGTATTGCTGGTACATAATACCTGTACCAACCTAAAGGATATTTATTTTATTAAGCGGTTCGATCGTAAGGTAAACTGGTGCTTTTGCCCCAATGCCAACATCTATATAGAAAAACGGTTACCCAAAATAGAACTTTTTATAAACCAGGGGCTTAATATTACCCTGGGTACTGATAGCCTCGCCTCCAATAACAAACTTTGCATTTTAAGCGAAATGCGTACTATACAACAGCACTTCCCTTCTATCGGTATTGATACCTTGTTAAAATGGGGTACCATTAACGGCGCGCAGTTTTTGGGTATTGATGATGAAAAGGGAACCATGGAGGCAGGCAAAACACCGGGACTTAATCTTATTGCCGGTATGGATGGCTTTAAACTGACTGCTGATACCAAGGTTAAAAAGCTGGTTTAATAATTGATTAGGTTGATTGCGTTGGATTAAGTTATTTTGCATCCAATAAAATATAAGGTGCATGCGTTTTATAAACCATTCACCAGTAAACATAATCAACTACTCATCAGTAAATGAAACATCTTGATATTACGGTAAAAGGGAAGGTACAAGGCGTATATTTTAGGGCCGGTGCAAAAGCCGTTGCCGACCAACTTGGCGTAAAGGGTATTGTAGCCAATCAGCCCAATGGCGATGTGTTTATTGAAGCCGAAGCCGACGATCTCATGATGGAAATGTTTTTAGAGTATTGCCACGAAGGTGCTGAGCATGCCGTTGTAACCGGTGTAGAAACCCATGAGGGCGAATTGAAAAACTATCGTAATTTTGAGATAGTAAAAAAGAGTTTATAAACCATTTTATCCTCTCTCTGATTGTCAACTGCTAAAAAATTTGCCGGGCAAACCGCTATTTATGGTTTAAGTACCATGGTTTCAAGGCTAATAGCCTTTATTCTTACCCCGTTTTACTCCCGTGCATTGCCCGTAGCCGGCAATGGGATACTTACTGCTATGTATGTATACGCATCTGCTATAAATGCGATACTCTCTTTCGGTATGGAGACCACCTTTTTCAGGTATCTGAATAAGCACGAGAATAACAAGCAGCAAGTTTATAATAATGCTTTTGGTGCTGTAATTGCGCTTTGCTTAGTATTCCTTGCTTTCTCTTTGCTATTTCTAGACAGTATCATTAAAGGGTTGCTGGCGGGGGCAACGCAGGATTATGCTGATTATTCTTTTTATGTAAAGTGTTTCCTGTTTATATTGGTTACAGATGCATTTTGCGTAATACCGTTTGCTAAAGTTCGTGCCGATGGGAGGCCATTAAGATATGGGATGATCAAGTTTCTTAACATTTTGTTGGTACTCGTTTTAAACTTATTCTTTCTGTTTGCGATACCTTATATTATTAAGCATCAAATATTAAATTATCAATGGTTTGCAGGCTGGTATCGGCCAAAATGGGTTGGTTATGTGTTTTTGTCAAATAGTATTGCAAGCATTGCCACGATCTTTTTACTACTGCCGGAGATATCAAAGCTCAGGTTGAAGTTTAATGGTGTGATGTTTAAAGAGATGTTTATTTACAGCTGGCCCATACTTATAGCAAATATTTCATTTATTATAAATGAAACAATTGATAAGGCCATGCTAAAGCAAATGCTGCCTGCAAACATCAGCGATCATGAGGTTGGGATATATGGTATGTGTGGTAAAATTGCCATCTTCCTGAGCATTTTTGTACAAGCATTTCGTTTGGGTGCCGAACCATTCTTTTTCAGCCATGCAAAGAATAAAAACGCCGGAGAAACATATGCCCGTATCATGAATTATTTTGTGATTATGGTTGCCATTATATGTGTTGCTGTAGTGGCTAACATAAACATTTTGGGTTATATTATAGTAGGTAAGGATACGCCAGGTAATGCATATTGGTCGGGTATTGGTGTTGTGCCATTACTCTTATTTGGATATTTAAGCCTGGGGATCTACATGAACCTTTCCATATGGTATAAATTGTCAGATCAAACTAAGTATGGGTTGTATATATCAGGCATAGGTGCAATTTTAACTATCGCATTAAACTGGGTGTTCATACCAAAATACAGTTATATGGCTTCCGCATGGATCTCGTTAGCCGCCTACGCCACTATGATGATACTATCATACCTATGGGGACAAAAAAACTATCCTATACCTTACAATATAAAAAAGAACATTACTTATATAATTATCTCTGCCGTACTCGTTTACTTATCGTTCAGCGTGTTTAAGCGTAATATATTTATTGGCAACGGCTTACTTATTTTGTTTGGTTTAGGAGCATTATACAATGAGCGTAAAGAACTAAAAGCTATCTTTAACAGATAAAAGCACACGGCACAACAATTACATGAAATTAGCTGCAGCCATTATATTATTAGCATGCGTCTCATTTACCTGCCTGGCGCAAAACAAGCCGGGTAAGGCTAATAGTGCTATAGTAATTGCTGCAAAACCCATGACGGCTGCCGATAGCGGTATGGTAAAGCAACTATTCTTTTCGGCCCTGCGCGAAAAAACGATTGAGAACACCAAACTCGCTGCCGAGCTTTTTAACCGCATATTGCAGATAGACCCTACCAATGATGCCACCATGTTTGAACTGGCTAACCTGGAAAAAACGCAAAATAATTACCCGGTGGTGCAAAACCTGCTGGAACGCGCGGTAACCGTAAACCCCAATAACCAATGGTACTGGATTGCGCTTGCAGGCAGCTACGAGAAAAGCAACGATCTGAATAAACTGGAGAATGTTTTTAACGAACTGATTCGCCTTGACCCAGGTAAGCCCGATTATTATTACGATAAAGCCAACGCCCTGTTTATCCAAAAAAGGTATGACGAGGCTTTGGTTATGTATAATAAAGTAGAGGAACTGGCCGGCCCAAGCGAAGACCTGCTGGTTAACCGCC
The DNA here is from genome assembly GCA_040390445.1 of Bacteroidota bacterium. Lineage (GTDB taxonomy): Bacteria > Bacteroidota > Bacteroidia > Sphingobacteriales > Sphingobacteriaceae > Mucilaginibacter. Next base: position 284,380 of record JAZJYI010000009.1, on the reverse strand, counting down.
AAAAAATTTACATCAGGCAGGGCAATGTTAAAAAGGCCATTTCCGCACTTGATGAACTGTTAGCGGCCAACCCAACACAGGTAAAATATTACCTGATGCAGGCCGAGATATATAATTCTAATAACTTAAATGATAAGGCCCTTGCCGTATTGCAAAAGGCAAAAGCGATAGACCCTAAAAACGGGTTGATACATTTGGCCCTATCAGATATTTACCGTGAAAAGAATAACATAGAGGCAAGTTATGACGAATTGGAAGCGGCATTTGCCATTCCCGATCTGGATATCGACCAAAAGATCAGGATCATTTTAGGGTATGTGCCCAAATTTCCCGATGCAAATGCTAAAGCCAGCGCGCTTGAACTGAGCCGTATTTTAACCACTACGCATCCAGCCAATAGTAAAGCCTTTGCCATTTATGGCGATATGCTGCTGCAAAGCGAAAAAATAAGTGAAGCCAAAACAGCCTATAAAAAAGCCATCAGTTTGGACAGCCAGGCCTATAATGTGCACGAGCAACTGGTTCGGATAGACCTTGGCGAGAACGACATTGATGCCGCTATTAAGGATGGTGAAAACGCACTGTCGTTTTTCCCTAACCAGGCATGGATGAATTATATGGTAGGCGTGGCATGGCAGCAAAAACGCGATTACACCAAAGCGATTTCGTACCTGCGTACCGCGGCTGCGTTAGAAACACAGGATAAAGACCTGCTCTCGCAAAGCTTTTCGGCCCTGGGCGATTGTTACCATTCGCTCGGCGATAATAAAAGTTCGGATAGTGCTTACGAAAAAGCCATTGCCATAAACCCCGATAACGCGTTTACGCTGAACAATTATGCCTACTATTTGTCGTTAAGGAACGAACGGTTAGAAAACGCGGCGCAAATGTCAAAACATAGTAACGATTTGCAGCCCAACACCGCATCGTTCGAAGATACATACGCCTGGATCCTGTTTAAGCAGAAAAATTATCCCGAAGCTAAACTTTGGATAGAAAAATCGCTCTTACATGATAAAGGGAGCAGCGCTGTAAAAACAGAACATTATGGCGATATCCTGTTTTTTTTAGGAGATACCAATGGCGCCCTGCAAAACTGGGCAAAAGCCAAAATGCAGGGCGGGAAATCGCCGGTTTTAGAACGAAAAATAAATGAAAAGAAATATTCTGAATAAAATAGCCATTGTTTTTTGCCTTTTGGCCCTGGTTGCCTGTAAGTCGAAAAAGCTGGTTGTTGTAAATCGCCCCACTACCGCAGTAGATTCTGCCGCTATTAATAAGGAGAACAGTATCCGTGCAAGGTTGGCCGCTATCCAGTCAAAACAGGTTACGTTTAATACATTCTCCGGCAAGGCCAAAACCAAGCTGGATATAAATGGCAATAGTAATGATGTTACGCTGAACATCCGCGTAGCGCGCGACCAAAAGATCTGGATCTCGGTAACCGCTATAATAGGTATTGAGGTTGCGCGTGCACAAATCACGCCCGATAGCATTATTGTAGTGAACCGCCTGCAAAGCGTTTATCTTAAAAAGCCATTTAGCTATGTGTACACCTATGCAAGCAGGCAAATTACCTTTAAAACCCTGCAGGCATTACTGGTTGGCAATGCCATTCCCGAGGTGCTGAACAGCCACCCCGATTTTGACGCTGATGGTAATAACACGGTGCTTAGCGGCACCTTGCAGGACCTGGTGTACAAACTTTTATTAGGCCCCGATATGAAGGTTACCCAAACTAACCTGTCTAACCAGTTTGGGGGTAAATCATTACAGGTAGCCAATAATGTTTTTATACAGGCCGATAACCGGGTTATCCCTTCGAAGATAGATATTTCATCAACCGCGGGCGATAAAAAGATCCAGTTAAACCTGCGTTATACACAGGCCGAGTTTGATAAGCAACTCGATTATCCTTTTAGTATCCCAAAAAGTTACGAACCTGCTAATTAAATTATATTTTTGGTGAATGAAATTTTTTAGAGCCGCATTATTTCTTGTTTTTGTATTTGCAGCTACCGGTGTTTTTGCACAAAGCAGCGCCGAGCTAAAACGCAGGCGCGATAAATTAACAGACGAACTGGAGCAGCTAAACCGCGAATACCAGGAAACAGCCAGCAATAAAAAAGTATCGTTAAAACAATTAAATATACTTAAAGCACAAATAAACCTGCGCGAAGAAAAGATAACCAACATCAATTCGGAAGTAAGAAACTTAGATAATCAAATCTCTGAGAGCAATAATACCGTACGTAGTTTACAAAGCCAGTTAGATCAGCTTAAAAAAGAATATGCCGGTATGGTGCTTTTTGCCTATCGTAACCAAAGTGCCTATAATAAACTGATGTTTATTTTTGCATCAAAAGACTTTAACCAGGCGTATAGGCGTTTAAAGTACTTACAGCAGTTTGGCACTTACCGCGAGCGGCAGGCAGGCTACATACAGGGCACCCAAAAGGACCTGCATGTTAAAATAGTTGAACTGGATAAGAATAAGAAAGAAAAAAGCAACCTGCTGCAAAGCCAGGAAAAAGAGAAAGAGGAGCTAGGTAAAGCTAAAAATAACCAGGTAAAAGTAATTACCGACCTGTCTAAACACCAGGGCGAGCTGAAACAACAGCAAAAAGATGTACGTAAAAGGATAGCAGCAGCTAACCGCGAGATACAAAATACAATAAGGCGTGAAATTGAAGAGTTAAGGCGCAAGGCCGAAGCCGAAGAGAAGGAAAGGGCAAGGATAGCCGCCGCGAAAGCGAAGGCCGAAAACCGTGAGGTGGTTGCCCCAACCAAAAAAGCGATAACCAAAAATTCCACAACGAGCGAGATATTGAACTCGACGCCTGAGGCGGCTAAATTGTCTAACGACTTTTTAGGTAACCGTGGGCGTTTGCCATGGCCGGTTGCAAATGGCCAGCTAATTCATGGGTTTGGTAGCTACAAAGAGGATGGTATAAGCATTGATAACACCGGGTACGAGATAAGGACCAATAACGGGGCACCGGTAAGGGCAGTATTTGACGGAACAGTGAAAACCATTGTTGATTTAGGTGGCAGTTATTTGGTGATCATTATACACGGGGAGTACTTTACTTCATACCAGAATTTAAGAACAGTTAATGTTACTAAAGGGCAAAAAGTAAGTACTAAGCAAACCATTGGCACGGCAGCGCTCGATCAGTTATCTGGCGATGCAACCGTCATATTCTCTATCAATAAAGGCAGGGATTCGGTTGATCCTAAATTATGGCTTGCCCCAAATTGATTTTAAACCTTATAGTACTAATTGTTTATATTTGTAACCTTAATTTATAACAGATGTTTAGTTCAGTGCTTTTATTTTTAAACATAGGCAGCGGCGAGATGGTTTTGATCGTGTTTGTTGCATTAATGCTTTTTGGTGGCAATAAGCTACCCGAGCTTGCGCGCGGGTTAGGAAAAGGTATTCGCGATTTTAAGGATGCATCAGAAGATGTTAAACGCGAAATAAATAACCAGATAAATAATTACGAAGAAAAGAAGCCCGAGAAAAAGGCGGAAGTTGAGGAGGGAGCCCCAGCTACTACTACCGAACCGGAGCACACTTATGAACCGGTAGAAGGAACTATCCCAGCATATAAGGGTTATGTTGCCGGTACCGATGCTGTTGAAGAGCCGGAAGCTGCTAAAGCTGCCGAAGATGCTACTTATGAGCATGATGCCGAAGTAAGGCATCATGAAACAGAAAAAACACACAGCGCCATCAATTTAACCAAACCTGAAGAAGAACCGGTTAAAAAAACTACTGAAGAAGAATATAAATAACAACAAAAATATTTAACATAACATAAAACTTAAAAATCATGGGTGGATTAGGCGCACCAGAAATCATTCTGATCATCGTTGCAATATTAATTATGTTCGGCGGTAAAAAAATTCCTGAACTAATGAAAGGATTAGGCAGGGGCGTTAAAGAATTTAAAGACGCGCAGAACGGGGAGACCAATACTGCAAACAATACTACAACTCCTCCTACAGAAGATAAAACTAAGGTTTAATTTTCTGCCATTTTATTGATACAGCTAAACATTGGCTGTTTAAACTTATAACTTATCTGTTGAAATTTTTATGCTTCAACGGATAAGTTTTTTATTTTAGGCCCATGGCTAAAAACTATACCTCTTATATAGAAATTAAGAGCGGGTTGACAAGTGGGGAGATCACAGCTGAAAGCCTTGTAAAAGGGTACCTTCAGCAGATAAATGCAAACGCACATTTAAACGTTTTTAACGAAGTTTTTGAAGCGGAAGCGCTTGCTTCTGCCAAACAAATTGATGCACGTATAAGCAACGGTACCGCCGGTAAGCTTGCTGGGATGGTTATCGCTATTAAAGATAACATCTGTTATAAGGGGCACAAAGTTTCTGCCTCATCAAAAATTTTAGAAGATTTCACTTCCATATATTCATCAACGGTTGTTGAGCGCCTGTTGGCACAGGATGCCATTATTATTGGCCGCTGTAATTGCGATGAATTTGCCATGGGCGCAGCTAACGAAAATTCGTTTTTTGGCCCGGTGAAGAATTACGCCGATGAAACACGCGTTTCCGGTGGTTCGTCGGGTGGCTCGGCAGTGGCAGTGCAAGCCGGTATGTGCCATGCCGCCATCGGTACAGATACGGGGGGCTCTGTCAGGCAACCTGCATCATTTTGCGGAGTTGTCGGCTTAAAACCAACTTATGGCCGTATCTCGAGGCATGGCGTTATCAGCTATGCTTCATCATTTGATCAGGTAGGGCCATTAACAAAATCGGTATCAGACGCGGCTTTACTGCTGGAAGTTTTAGCCGGAGCGGACGAATATGACAGTACCCTATCCCAACACGCCGTTCCCGCATCTGCTGATCTTAAAAAAGAAACAGGCAAAAAAAATATTGCTTACCTGCAGGAAGCCTTATCAAGCCCGGGTGTTGATGCGGACGTGAAAGCTACTCTTACAAACTATATAGAAAAACTCAGGGCCGATGGGCACACAGTAAAACCCATTACGTTTGAGTACCTGGAATACCTGGTGCCAACTTATTATATACTGGCCATGGCGGAGGCTTCGTCAAACCTTGCCCGGTACGATGGTGTGCATTACGGCTACCGTAGCCCTAACGCTACCGATCTGCAATCAACCTATAAATTAAGCCGCTCCGAAGGGTTTGGCAAAGAGGTTAAGCGCCGTATTATGCTGGGCACATTTGTACTAAGCGCCGGGTATTATGATGCTTATTATGCCAAAGCCCAAAAAGTACGCAGGCTTATCCAAAATAAAACCAACGAAATTTTAAAAGATTTTGATTTTATACTAACACCCACTGCGCCCGAGCCCGCTTTTGCGCTTGGTGTAAAAGAAAAAGACCCCGTAGTTACCTACCTGCACGATATATTTACCGTACAGGCATCGCTGGCCGGTATGCCCGCCATTTCGCTTCCGGCAGGCAATAACAGTAAAGGTTTGCCGTTAGGGTTACAATTATTAACTAAAAGTTTCGACGAACAAGCGCTGTTAAATTTTTCTGAATATTTCATGCAGCTATAATTATTTAATATATTAGTAAATAATTGTCAGAAAACTTTTCTTGAGTTTACCCTAAAGTATGAAGAGACTATTTCCTTTTATTATTTGTGCCTTATTTATACAAATAGTTAAAGCAGATACAAAAGCCGTATTCAATATAACATCGGCAGCAATAATTCAACAGGATACCAACGTGCTTTTGCCTGTTATACAGGCACCGGTGTCTATTTACCAGAACAACATATTTAAACGCCGGCTGGATTCCATTCAGCAGGAAGTGCCGTTGGATTATAACGGCTACGTACAGGCTTATATAGATAACTATATGCGCCGCCGCGATGAGATGGGCCGCATGCTGGGCTTATCAAGATATTATTTCCCTATTTATGAGAAAGCTTTTCATGATGCCGGGGTTCCGGATGAGATCAAATACTTGTCGATAGTTGAATCGGCGCTTAACCCCAATGCAATATCAAGGGTAGGGGCAGCAGGGCCGTGGCAGTTCATGTCAGAAACAGCCAAGATCTACGGTCTTAGCATGACAGATTATGTTGACGACCGCCGCGACCCTATACAGGCAAGCGCCGCCGCCGCCGCATATTTAAAAGATGCCTACCTGCAATTTGGTGATTGGCTGCTGGCTATTGCATCATATAATTGCGGTAAAAGCAATGTATTGCATGCGCTTGAGCAAACCGGCACACACGATTACTGGTCCATCCGCGAATTGCTGCCTGCCGAAACGCGTGGGTACGTGCCTGCATTTATCGCTATAAATTATGTGATGAAGTATCATAAATACCATTACATAGTGCCGCAAACGGGCAACCTGGCTATTGTTACCGATACTGTTATGGTAAACAAGTTTGTATCGCTTAACCGTGTAGCACAGGCATTGGGCATGCCGCTAAAGGATATTTGTGTATTAAACCCATCGTACAGGCAGCAACTGGTAAATGGAACTGCTGCTGTTCCGCGCCGCATAGTTATTCCCAAAATTGATAAAGAGCGCGATAATGTTTTGCGTAACGCAATAGCCGATTTAAATGCCCCCATACCGGTGCTTAGACCAATACAATATGTAGCTATTGCGCCGCCGCCACCGCCAATACCTGTTAACCAGATGGCAGTAGTGCAACAGGCTGTTGTTGCGGGTAAGGTTATTACGCCCACCATTCATACTACCAAAAGGGGCGAAACATTGGCCAGTATTGCCACCATGTATGGGGTAAAGGTAGAACAGTTGATGCAATGGAACAGGGCTTTAGGTAATAATACAACACTGCCGCTAATGCCGGGTTTAGCTGTTAATATAGGCAGGGGATAAAGATATTTTTTAAGAGCCCGGTTTTGATGTATTTCGAGGCCGGGCTTTTTTTATTAGCCAGTTCAGGAAAACTAATTGTAATTTTGAGCGCTGAATTATTGAGAGAGATCATGAATAAACCCAATCGTAAACAGGACGCCTTAAATTATCACTCAAAAGGCCGCCCCGGTAAAATACAGGTAGTGCCAACAAAACCTACCAATTCTCAACGCGACTTAACTTTAGCTTATTCGCCAGGTGTTGCCGAGCCATGCCTGCGTATTGCCGAAAATGTTGAAGATGTATATAAATACACCGCAAAAGGTAACCTGGTAGCCGTTATCAGTAATGGTACAGCGGTGCTTGGCCTGGGCAACATTGGCCCCGAAGCAAGTAAACCTGTTATGGAGGGTAAGGGCCTGCTGTTTAAGATCTACGCGGATATTGATGTGTTCGACCTGGAGATAAACGCCAAAACGGTTGATGAATTTGTAAACATAGTAAAGGCGCTTGAGCCAACATTCGGCGGTATCAACCTCGAAGATATATCTGCCCCAACCTGCTTTGAAATAGAGCGCAGGCTAAAGGCCGAGATGAAGATCCCGGTGATGCACGATGACCAGCACGGTACGGCCATTATATCTGGCGCGGCATTGATGAATGCTTGCGAGATACAGGGTAAAAAGTTGGATAAAATAAAATTAGTAGTGAACGGCGCCGGTGCAGCTGCGGTTTCATGCACCAAAATGTATCTGTCGCTTGGGGTTAAAAAAGAGAACCTGGTAATGTTTGACATTAACGGAGTATTGACCCCTGAACGTACCGACCTGGACGAAATGCGCCTGCAATTCGCCACAAACCGTAAGGATATTACCACCCTTGCCGATGCTATGAAAAATGCCGACGTATTTGTTGGCCTTTCGGCAGGTAACGTGGTTACACCAGCTATGTTGGTGAGTATGGCTAAAAACCCTATCGTATTTGCTATGGCAAACCCCGAGCCGGAGATAAATTATGACCTGGCTATTGGCGCCCGTAAGGATATCATTATGGCTACGGGCCGGTCAGATTTTCCTAACCAGGTGAACAACGTGCTGGGGTTCCCATACATTTTCCGTGGTGCGCTTGATGTAAGGGCCACCGCTATAAACGAAGAAATGAAAATTGCCGCGGTAAAGGCCATAGCCGAAATGGCTAAAAAGCCGGTGCCCGAGGCTGTTAATTTAGCATATAACATTACCAACCTTAAGTTTGGCCGCGATTATATTATCCCCAAACCGATGGATCAGCGCCTGATCACCGAGGTTTCTTCGGCGGTTGCAAAAGCAGCTATAGATTCGGGTGTGGCGCGTAAAACCATTACCGATTGGGATGCTTATAACGAAGAGTTACTATCGCGCCTGGGTAACAACAACAAGTTGCTGCGCGATATTACCAACAAAGCCAAGCAAAACCCAAAACGTGTGGTGTTTGCCGAAGCCGATACCTACAAAATATTACGCGCGGCCCAAATTGTAAAAGACGAGGGTATTGCCACGCCGATATTATTGGGTAATGCCGAGAAGATCAGGGCAATAATGCGCGAGAACGAACTAGACCTTGGAGATGTACAGATCATCGACCCAAGGATTGAAACCGAACGTACGCTTGAGTTTGCGCAGTTCCTGTTCAAAAAACGCCAGCGCAAAGGGGTAACCTTGTTTGAGGCCAAAAAACTAATGATGGTTGACCGTAACTATTACGGCGCCTGTATGATCCACTTTGGCGAAGCAGATGCTTTAATATCGGGCTTAACCAAAGATTATGCAACCACCATTAAGCCCGCCCTGCAAATAATAGGTACCGAAGCCGGTGTAAACCGTGTGGCAGGTATGTACCTGATGATAACCGAAAAAGGCCCTGTGTTTTTTGGTGATACCACCGTAAACGTAAACCCATCGGCACAGGAACTGGTAGATATTACCGTATTGATGGATCGTTCTATAAAACAGTTGAACATCCAGCCGCGCATAGCAGTATTGTCATACTCTAACTTTGGTTCAAACGTTGGCGATATCCCGGAAAAAACCAGGGAAACCGTACGCATCCTGCACGAAAAATACCCGGATATGGTTGTGGATGGCGAAATGCAGGCCAACTTTGCCTTAAACACGGCGCTGTTAGCCGATAACTTTCCGTTCTCAACCTTAAATGGCAAGCCGGCAAATACATTAATATTCCCGGGTTTAGCATCTGGTAACATCGCCTATAAACTTTTACAGGAAATTGGTGGTGCTGAAGCTGTTGGCCCTATTTTGCTGGGGATGAAAAAACCGGTGCACGTATTACAATTAGGCAGCTCGGTACGCGAAATAGTAAACATGGTTACCATAGCTGTAATTGATGCACAGGTAAAATGTGCGGAAGCAAAACCATCAAAAAACGCAAAAAAATAAGCAGCGATGTACGATTATATTGAGGGTAAACTTGCCTTTAAAGGCGCGGCGCACGTAGTGATAGATGCCGGCGGCGTTGGCTATCATATCAATATATCCTTAAACACCTACTCGCAACTACCCCAGGGCGAGCGCTGTAAATTATTTATTTGGCTGCATGTAAAAGAAGATGCGCACACCCTTTACGGCTTTGCAACCGAGGGCGAGCGCAGGCTTTTTATGCATCTGATATCCATATCTGGCATTGGGCCAAATACCGGCCGCATGATGTTATCATCTATCACACCTGCCGAGATCCAGGCAGCTATTGTGCAGGGTAATGTGGCGGCCATCCAGCGCATAAAAGGTATCGGCCCAAAATCGGCCCAGCGTGTAATTTTAGAGTTGCAAGATAAGCTTAAAAAAGAAGGCCCTGACACACTTACGGTGATGCCAGGGTTAAAAACGGCAAAAGATGAAGCTCTTTCTGCCCTTGTAATGCTTGGATTTGTTCGTAACGTTGCAGAGAAAGTATTAGAGCAGGAAATGGCGAAAAATACCGAGGTTTTAACTGTAGAACAATTGATTAAATCTGCATTAAAAAGCTTATAATTACGTTGCAATAAATAACACGCTTGACTAAAAATTTTACTACCAGGCTTTTTGTAGTTATACTATTTGTATCTGCTTTAAGTGGGGTGGGGAAATTATATGCACAGCAAGTGCCCGTTCAGCAACCAACCCAACAGGGGCAGCAATTCCCTGCGCAACAACAACCGCAGCCCTTAAATCAGCAACAGGCAGGGCAACCACAGCAAACAACAAATCAGCAGCAACAAACCCAGTTTCAGCGCCCCGGCCAGCGCCCGGCCACAACCAAACCGCAACAACCCGCGCCGGCCGCAGCAAAAGCAGATACCGGGGTAAAGCTTGGCCCTATCAGTTTAGCCGAACCGCAAAGTAAAAGGCAGCGCGATGGCATTTTCTTTACCGACCCTCCGGGCATGGTACGCACCGTAGAATACGATGCAGCCACCAATAAATATATTTTATATGAGCGGGTGGGGAACCTCCTTTACCGCGCGCCGCAATACCTAACCTTTGGCGAGTATTTGCTGCTGATGCAAAGAGGCGTAAAGCGCGAATACTTTAAACAGCTGGCAGATAACTACGCCTATGAATCGCAGCAGCCAGGCTTTATTCCGCAGATAAAAATACGAAGCAAAACATTTGAGCAGATATTCGGCAGCTCTAATATCAACATCCGCCCTCAAGGGTCGGCAGAGGTAATACTGGCCGGGCAGGTGAATAAAAATGAGAACCCGCTGTTTAACACCCGCCAGCGTAACCAGTTCAACTTTAATTTCGATCAGCGGATACAGCTAAACGTTACCGGCGAAATTGGCGATAAGTTAAAGATCACTACAAACTATAATACCGAGGCGCAGTTTCAGTTTGAGAACCAGATAAAGCTTGATTACACCGGCCATCCTGACGAGATCATCCAGAAGATAGAAGCGGGTACGGTTAGCATGCCGTTAAATACTACCCTGATATCGGGCAGCCAGGCCTTGTTTGGTGTTAAAACCAAACTGAAGTTTGGCAAGCTGGATGTTACCAGTATTTTTTCGCAACAGCGGTCGCAGGCAAAAAATATCACCATCAAAAACGGGGCGCAGGAACAAAGTATTAATATAACCGCTGCCGATTATGAGGCTAACAAACACTTCTTCTTATCGCAATACTTCCGCAATAATTATAATAGGGCGCTGGCTAATATCCCCATTATCAGCTCAAACGTAAACATTACAAAAATTGAGGTTTGGACAACCAACCGTACCAACGTTACTACCGACTCGCGCGATATACTGGCATTTATTGACCTTGGTGAAAATAAACCGTTCAATACATCGGTTATAACAGGCGGTACCAGTGGTTACCCTGCGGGGTTTAAAGGCCCGGGCTTTCCGCAGCAGTCAAACAACCTGTTAAATGTGTTACCCGGCACAGCACGTAATACCAATTCAAACGACGTAGCCAACCTTTTCAGGAGCACGGGCGCTACAGATAACTATGCTAAGCTAACGTATGCCCGCAAGTTAACCGATAAGGAGTTTACCCTGCATCCGCAATTGGGCTATATATCGCTAAATTACCCTTTAAATAATGACGAGGTTTTGGCAGTTGCCTACCAGTACACGGTAAATGGTGTGCAATACCAGGTGGGGGAGTTCTCAAGCGACAGGGCGGTTGACCCTAACACCCCAACGGTTTTATTTACCAAATTGTTAAAGAACGAGCTGCTTAAAACCAACCTGCCTACCTGGGACTTGATGATGAAAAACATCTACTCGTTAGGCGCGTATCAAATAAGCCCAACAAATTTTAAATTGAACATCTCCCGCCTGGATGATAAATCGGGCATCGAGAAAACCATAATGGACGAGGGGCAGAACACCAAGAGTAAACGCTGGATGCAGCTTACCGATGTAGACAACCTGGACCAGCAGAACGATAAACGCCCGGATGGGTATTTCGACTTTTTGGAAGGCATCACTATCGATTCGCAAAACGGGCGTATTATGTTCCCCGTGCTTGAACCCTTTGGCAGCGACCTTGCCAGGCAATTTATTCCCTCCGAGGGCGACCTGGTGGCCCGGTATGTTTACCAGCCGCTTTATGATTCAACCAAGACCATCGCACAGCAATTTTTCCCTAAGCTTAACCGGTACCTCATTAAAGGTACATACACCTCGCAAAGCGGATCGGAGTACCAACTGAATGCGGTTAACATTCCACAAGGATCTGTAGTGGTTACTGCCGGTTCGGTAAAACTACAGGAAGGTAACGATTATACCATCGATTACAGTGCCGGCCGGATCCGGATCCTGAACCAGGCGCTGCTGGCATCGGGCCAGGCCATTAATGTTAAGTTAGAGAATAACGAACTTTTTGGCGTGCAGCAAAAATCGCTGTTCGGTACCCGGCTCGATTATCATTTAAACGATAAATGGGCATTAGGCGCAACCATGATGCACCTAACCGAGCAACCCATTACCCAAAATGAAATTGCCGGCGAGGAGTCTATCTCTAACACCATCTGGGGTTTTGATGCCAACTACAGTTCGCAATCGCGGTTTTTAACCCGTTTGGTTGATAAGCTGCCATTTATACATACCAAAGCACCATCAAGCATCAACTTTAGCGGCGAGTTTGCCCAGTTGCTTCCTGGTAGCCCCGGCGCATTGAATTTTGCCGGCTCAAAAAACGGTACGTCTTACCTGGACGATTTTGAGAACAGCCGATCGGTTATTGACGTAAAAAGTGCTATCAACTGGCAAATATCCGGCACCCCGCAATTGTTTACCGAATCGGCCAATTTTGATGATCTGAGTTATGGCTTTAACCGCGCCCGCCTCGCCTTTTACAATATCGACCCTATATTTTATACTAACTCGGGCACTGCTAATGTATCGCGTAACGAACTTTCCAACCATTACGTAAGGCAGGTTATAGAGCAGGAGGTATTCCCTTACAAACAATCAACCACCGGCCAGCCTTTAAGCTTATCAACCCTTAACCTTGCTTATTACCCAACCGTGCGCGGGCCCTATAACTTTACCACTACAGGGCTTAATAATGATGGTACGTTGCAAAATCCCAAAAACCGCTGGGGGGGTATGTTCCGTAAGCTGGAAACAAACGATTTTGAATCGTTAAACGTAGGGTATATTGAATTTTGGGTGTTAGATCCGTTTATTTATAAACCAAACTCGGCAGGTGGCGACTTGTATTTTAACCTCGGTAGCGTATCTGAAGATATTTTGAAAGATGGCAGGAAGAGCCTGGAGAATAGTTTACCTGTTGATGGCGCTACTGCTGCAAATGTAGATGAAACAAATTGGGGCAGGGTATCAAAACTACAGCCGGTTATAAATGCTTTTGATAACAACCCCGAATCGCGTAAGCTACAGGATGTTGGGTTGGACGGATTGAACGATGATGGCGAAAAAGTAAAATTCGCACCTATTGTGCAGCAAATACAGGGGCAGTTAAGCCCGCAGGCCGCCGCCGCATTTGCCGCCGACCCTTCATCTGATGATTACCGGTATTACCAGGGCAGGGAACTTGACCAGGCCGGGGCCGGTATCTTAGAGCGCTACAGCCGTTATAATGGTACAGAGGGTAACTCCAAAACTGCCGAACAATCGCAGGCGGAGTTGGGGATCCAAACATCGGCAGCAACATCATTGCCTGATGGTGAGGATATTAACCGCGATAATAACATGAGCCAAACGGATGAGTATTTTCAATACAAGGTATCCATCAGGCCGCAGGATATGGTTATCGGTCAAAACTATATCAACGATAAGATAACTACCGCCGTTAAATTGCCAAATGGTACCACCCAGGCGGTTACCTGGTACCAGTTTAGGATACCGATAACCGATTACGAAAGCAAAGTAGGTAACATACAGGATTTTAAGTCCATTAGGTTTATGCGGATGTTCATGACCAATTTTGCCGATACTGCTGTACTGCGCTTTGCAACCCTGCAATTGGCCCGCAGCGAATGGCGTACTTTTAATATAGAGAATAACCCGCTTAACGTAATTGCAGACCCAGCCATAACTAACCCGGTGATAGACGGGTCGACCCTGGATGTGCAGGCTGTTAATATTGAGGAGAACGGTAACCGCACGCCAATACCTTACGTGGTGCCACCCGGTATTAACCGCCAGCGTAACTACAACAACCTGCAAACAGATACCAAACTTAACGAGCAATCGCTGTCATTAAACGTAGCTAACCTGCGCGATGGGTACTCCAGGGCTGCGTTCCGCACTTTTTTTAATGACCTGCGTGCCTATAAGCGCATACAGATGTTTATACACGCGGAAGGCGACCAGCTAAAAGATAAAGACCTGAATGGTTTTATACGCCTGGGTGTTGATTACCAGGATAACTATTACGAGTATGAGGTGCCTTTGGCTATAACCCAACCCGGCACCCGCGACCCGGGTTCTATATGGCCGGCCAGTAATGAGCTTGACCTACAGCTTTCCCTTTTGGTTGATGCCAAGCTTGCGCGTAATAATGCTAAAATGCCAAACGGAAAGAACTGGGACTTTACCATACCGTTTGTTTATACCGATGGACTTAATAAGGTAACCATTAAAGGGCAGCCCGATCTGAGCCGCCTGCGCACCATTATGCTGGGTGTGCGTAACCCGCTAAAGGGTACCGGTGCCGCTAATGATGATGGCTTAAATAAAACGGGTACGGTTTGGTTTGATGAGTTACGCTTAACCGATTTTGACCAGCGCGGTGGCTGGGCTGCAACAGCAAGGGTGGATGCCGCCCTGGCCGATTTTGCCAACATAACCGTATCTGGCAGTAAAAGCACTATTGGTTTTGGTACGCTGGATTCAAGGGTGGGCGACAGGAACCGCAGCGATAACCAGGCTATTGATGCATCGGCAAGTGTAGAGCTGGGCAAGTTCTTCCCTGACAAAAGCGGGATAAGGATCCCTGCCTACGTAAACATATCAACCCAGATAAGTACACCGCAGTATGACCCCGGTTCGCCCGATGTGGAACTGAAAAAGTCGCTGGCCGCCGCGCCAACCAGCCAGGCACGCGATTCAATAAAAAATGTCACGAAAGATTTTACTACCCGCAAAAGTATCAGCTTTACCAATGTGCATAAAGAACGTACCAATCAATCAGCCCCCGTACATCTGTGGGATATTGAAAACTTTGCCGCCACGTATGGTTATACCGAATACCGGCACCATGATTTTACTGTAGAGAATGATTTTTCTAAAACCTATAAGGTTGCGTTAAGCTACAACTATAATAAGGAGCCAAAATATTACGCGCCTTTTGCCAAGATCATTAAAAGCAACATGCTTGCCCTGGCGCGCGATTTTAACTTCAGCATCCTGCCGTCGCGGTTAAACTTCAGCATCAATTTCGATCGTTTCTATTCGGAAAATACCCTGCGTAATAACGACCCAAATAACTTTATACCGATACCAACATCATTCAATAAAAGCTTTAACATTACCCGGGTTTACGGGATAGGTTGGAACCTGTCAAAATCATTACAACTGGATATAGATGCGACTAACCTATCGGTTGTGGATGAGCCTGCCGGGCGTATAAACGGCTTAAAGCGCGATACCCTTTGGGAAAACCTTTGGAAACTGGGCCGTACTACAAACTATAACCACACCATTAACCTTAACTATACCGCGCCAATAAACAAAATACCAGGGCTTGACTGGACCGCTCTTACCGTACGTTACAGCACCAACTTTAACTGGCAAACCCAACCCGAATTTGCTATTAACGACCCTACTTATGATGTAGGTAACAGTATCCAGAACGCGCGCACCATACAGCTTAATCCTAACCTTAACTTTGCAAGCTTTTATAATAAATTCAGTGCACTGCGAAAGGGGAAAGATGAGAAAACAGGTGCGGCTAAATTCTTTTTGGGGATACTTACGGGTATAAAAAGTATAAGCGGGACATATACCCGCACCGAGGGGACTTTCCTGCCGGGTTATTTGCCGCAGTCAAACTTTTTTGGGCAGGACCTTACCTATGATGCACCGGGCCTGGGCTTCCTGTTGGGTAGCCAGGCAGATCTGCGCCAAAAGGCTGTCAATAATGGCTGGATCACCAAGGATACCCTGCAAAACCAGTTATATGTAAAAACATTTAATGAAGATATACACCTGCGCAGTATTATTGAGCCAATAGCCGATCTAAGGATAGAGCTGATCGCTTTTAAGACACAGGACCGGAATTATCAGAGTAATTTTAAATACCTGGAAAGCACTAATAGTATAGAAAACCTTAGCCCGGTAACAACAGGTACTTACAGTATCTCATACCTGTCGTTAGCTACTGCGTTCTCAAAATCGGGGGGTATAAACAACACATCGGCTACGTATCAAAAGTTTTTAGCCAATCGTTCTGTCATCTCCCAAAGGCTGGGGCCAACAAACCCTAATTCGACTGGTACAGCCGGGGGCTTTGCCGATGGGTATGGGCCTAATGCGCAAAACGTACTGGTACCGGCTTTCCTGGCAGCTTATGCGGGCAAGGATGCCGGCTCGGTAAATACCAGCCAGTTCCCTAAAATACCAATACCTAACTGGCAAATATCATATAGCGGTCTGGGCAGGTTGCCGTTTTTTACAGACCTGTTCGATTCATTCGATCTGAAACATGGGTACCGTTCATCGTATAGCGTAAGTAGTTTTACCACGCTGCTGCAATATCAGGAAGCCAATGGTGCAGTAACATCAAGAGATGCCAATGGCGATTTTTTGCCTTTCTACCAGTTTTCGCAGGTGTCTATATTTGAGCAGTTTGTACCATTGGTGGGTGCCGATGTACGGTTTAAGAACAGTATGACGGCTAACTTTGAATACCGTAAAACCCGCTCATTAAACCTGAGCTTGCTAAACAGCCAACTGGCGCAGCAGGAAGAGAATATATTGGTTTTTGGTTTTGGCTACCGCCCTAAAAACTTCAGGATGCCATGGGGATTATTCGGTACAGGTAACCGTACCGATAATGATATTAACTTTAAGCTTGATGTAGCCGTACGCGATAATAAAACACTTATTTACCGTGCCGATGTGCCTGCCGCGGAAGTATCATCAGGCGCCAAAAACATCACCCTGCGCCCATCTATAGATTATGTGATAAACCAGCGCTTTAACCTGAACCTGTTTTACGATAGTAACATCACCAAACCGTACACTTCGCAATCGTTTAATACATCGTTTACCAACTTTGGTATTAACTTGAAGTTGCTGTTGCAGTAAATAATCTTGCGCTCGTCTGCGACGAGTGCTTAACATGGGTTAGCGATTATATCGCTACAATTATTATTTTTATAACCATGTCACATCAGTATAGAGTCAGGGACCTAGAAGAGGTTTACTTTGTAACTTTTACAATAGTTGATTGGATAGACGTTTTTACAAGGCCTGCTTATAAAGAATTAATAATTAATTCGCTCAAGTATTGCCAGCAAAATAAAGGGCTTGAGTTATACGCTTATTGCTTAATGACCAATCATTTGCATTTGTTAGTATCGGCGCAACTCCCTGCAAAGCTTTCAGATATTATTCGTGATTTTAAAAAGCTTTCTTCCCTTCCTTTTTCTTCTCCATAGCTTCTTTAAATTTCTTATCCTCTTTTTCTTTTTCCTTTACGGCTTTTTTAACAATTTTTTCCTGCTCTTTTTTGTCGTCGGTATCGGTTTGCTGGTTAAGTTTCTTTTCCTGGGCAGGGCCAACACCCGCGCAGTTTTTGATGCCGTTTAGCAGTACATGCCAAACCGTTTTAAAGAATGGGAAGTTGGCCGGGCGGATGTAAACTACATTAGCAAGGCGGGGCTTATTATTGCCATCGTCGGGGTTGTCATGTTTTAAAATTACGGTATTGGCCAAGGCGCTGATGAGTGCTTTCCTTGTATAATCAGGGCGCAGTACATCAACCTTGAGGCCGTGATATAAAAAAGATACTGTGCCTTTTGAAAGCTTTTGCGTACTGTGCACATCAAAATCAAAGCTGTTTAATCGTCCCTCGGTTATCTTAACCATTGATAGTGGCATCAGTAAAGGGTTAACATCGCTCAGGTTCATAGGTGCAAGGTGGCCTTTGTAAGCATAGTTATAAGTAGCATCGTTAAGGTTAAAAACAAAATGCAGGTCGAGCTTTGCCTTACCCAAAAAATAGCTGGTAATGTTGGCAGTAGCGATGTTGTTCTTCTTTAACTTATCCGCACGGTTAGTAAGGTTAAGGAACCGCCCGGTAATATTGTTAAACTTTAAATGCCCAAACTTTTTTGATGCTTTATTAAGCTGCGAGTACACAAAGTTCATGTGCCTGAGGTCGATCGTGTCAATGTTTAACGTCATTTTAGCGGCGTGGCGAATGGCCCAATGCGGGAAGGTGACCAGCCTGTCGGTAGTTGGTAACGAGCCGTTGTAGTTGCTAAAAACCTCGTAGTAGCCTTTATCTATCACCAGTTTCTTAATATCGATGCTTTGAGATTTTTGGTAAGTGATGTAATCAAAGTTTTTTAGCTGTACCGAATCCAGGTGGAGGGTAAAACGGTCTTTTTTACTTTTCTGGAAAAATAAGGCATGATCTATCGGCTTAAGATCAAGCCCGGCAATGCTGAGGTTTTTCGTCCGGGTTGAAAGCGTTACCGATTTAACCTTAAAAGTATATAAGCCATCGGCCGATTTGCTGCTGTAATTCTTTAATTCGGTAGTAACATCCTTACAATATAAAAATCGCGTAGTGTCTGTTTGCGTGTTCGAATCTATCAGCAAATCGGTAGCCTTAACATCCATCTCTTTCAGTTCGGATACTGCCAGTTTTGGTCCGGTATAGTTTTTCTGCTTATATTTTATATTGGTGAAGAGTATTTCGCCTATGTGTACCAGTTTAAAGGTTTTGGCAATTTTTTGATATAAAGTGCGCTTGTCTTTTTTAGTTGTATCATTATCCTTATTGGCGTACCTGCTTATTTGTATTTCAGGCTCATTCAACGTAATGCGGCCAACGTTTAGTTTCTTTTTAAAATAAAGCTCAAAAGGATGAGCGTTTGATACCACCAAGCGTTTTACATGTAACTCATATAAGCTGCCCGTAGCATCGCCGCGCTTTTTCATTTGGTTGTAAACGGCGGTATCTGGCTTAAAGGTGATGTCGTAAAGCACGGCTTTACCTTGCAGTACGTTCAGGTCAAGATCGCTGTAGTTGATGGTGTATAAGCTATCGGTGCCTTTTAATACGGCGTCTTTAAGTTTAGCCGAGAGTTTTGGGGCTAAAAAGCTATTGATAAATAATACCGCCACTATGGTAAGCAATACCAAAGCACCAATTACTATCAGCAGTATTTTTTGCCAGCGGTGTTTAAAAAACGTAGTTGCCATGCTTTGTTCGCTTGTTTTATGTTTTAGCGACCTTAATGGCGGCTTGTTGTAGATATATAACAACAGAAACCGAAAATTGTTAAACGCTGACAAACTGTCACACCTTTATATAAAAATTGTGTATTTTTGCGGTTCAATTTTTTAGATGACAATGGATTTGCTTATACCGGATAAAGTGCATGATGAGAACAGGCAGGGCGAGGCTTTAATTTTAGAGCCTGTTGGTAAAACAAATGGCCGTAAGCTTTATATAGAAAGCTATGGTTGCGCCATGAACTTCTCTGACAGCGAGATAGTAGCTTCGATATTGGCCGAAAAGGGTTTTGAAACAACGTCAGATTTTAACAATGCCGATGTTATTTTCATTAACACCTGTTCGATACGGGAGAATGCCGAGGTGCGTGTGCGCAACCGCCTGAAAGAATTTGCAGGTGCTAAATTCAGAAACCCCGGTATGGTGGTTGGCGTGCTGGGCTGTATGGCCGAGCGCTTAAAAGCCAAATTTTTAGAAGAAGAAAAACTGGTTGATGTTGTTGTAGGCCCTGATGCCTACCGCGACCTGCCAAACTTAATAGAACAGGTTGATGGTGGCCAGCGTGCGGTTAACGTACTGTTGAGCCGCGAGGAAACCTATGCGGATATCAGTCCGGTGCGTTTAAACAGCAATGGTATTAATGCCTTTGTATCTATTATGCGTGGCTGCGATAACATGTGCTCGTTTTGCGTGGTGCCGTTTACCCGTGGCCGCGAACGCAGCCGTGATGCGCATTCTGTTGTGGCCGAATGTAAAGACCTGTTTGATAAAGGCTACCGCGAGGTAACTTTGTTAGGGCAGAATGTAGATTCGTACAAATGGAGCGGGCAGTTAGCTGAGGGCGCTGAGCCGTTAGCCGTTGGCGATGAAATTACTGTGGTAAACTTTGCCAATCTGTTAGAGATGGTGGCTTTTGTTAGCCCCGAGTTGCGTGTGCGTTTCTCAACATCGCACCCAAAAGATATTACCGACGAGGTATTACATACCATTGCCAAATACGAGAATATTTGCAACTACATACACCTGCCGGTACAAAGCGGTAACAGCCGTATACTGGATATCATGAACCGCACTTACGACCGCGAGTGGTACATGAACCGTATTGATGCTATCCGCAGGATAATACCAGATTGCGCGGTATCTACCGATGTGATAACCGGTTTTTGTACCGAAACAGACGAAGAACATAACGATACCGTAACCATGATGGATTACGTAAAATACGATTTTGCCTACATGTTTAAATACAGCGAAAGGCCGGGTACTTTAGCCGCCAAACGCTACGCGGATGATATCCCGGAGGAAATTAAACAAAAGCGACTGGCACAAATTGTTGCCAAGCAGCAGGAGTATTCGTTTTACCGTATGCAAGCGCGCATTGGTAAAGTAGAGAAGGTATTGATAGAAGGGTTCTCCAAAAAATCTGACAAGGATTATTGCGGCCGCAGCGATCAAAACGCGATGGTGATATTCCCGGTAAGTGAAAATTATAAACCAGGCCAGTACGTAAATGTATTGGTAGAGAGAACGACATCGGCAACGCTGATAGGAAGAATTATTTAATGTGCGGGTGTGCAAATGTGCAGATATGCAAATTACTTGCATCTGCACATTTGCACATCTACATATATGCACATCCACAATATGGACATTCAAGAAATCAAACAACGCTTTGGCATCATCGGTAATTCACCGTTGCTGAACAGGGCTATAAATATTGCAAACCAGGTTGCACCTACTGATATCTCGGTATTAATTACCGGCGAGAGTGGTAGCGGTAAGGAGGTTTTTTCGCACATCATCCACCAGATGAGCCCGCGCAAGCATGGGCCGTTCATAGCGGTTAACTGCGGCGCCATACCCGAGGGGACAATAGATTCAGAACTTTTCGGGCACGAAAAAGGTGCTTATACTGGTGCCATTGGCGAGCGTAAAGGTTATTTTGAAACCGTTAATGGCGGCACGATATTCCTTGACGAAATTGCCGAAATGCCTTTAGGTACACAGGCACGCTTGCTGCGTGTGTTAGAATCCGGCCAGTACATCAGGGTGGGTTCATCAAAGGTTGAGAAAACCAATGTACGTGTAATTGCAGCAACCAATGTGGATGTTTACGACGCGGTAAAAGCCGGTAAATTCCGTGAGGACCTTTACTACCGTTTAAACACCGTGCCGTTAAAGATCCCGCCATTGCGCGAAAGAAAGGAAGATATATTCCTGCTGTTCCGCAAGTTCACTTCAGATTTTACCGACAAGTACCGCACCCCGCCTATTCAACTGGATGATGAAGCGCAACAGGTGCTCATCAATTATTCGTGGCCGGGTAACGTTAGGCAATTAAAGAACATGGCCGAGCAACTGGCCGTTTTAGAGCGCGACAGGGTAATAACCGCCGCAACTTTGCTCACTTACATCCCGCATGAAACCGGCAGAAGCAACCTGCCTATGCGATTAGACAATCAGCCTAAAGAAGATTTCTCTGAAAGGGATATCCTGTACAAGGTGCTGTTTGATATGAAACGCGATATGGTGGAGCTGAAAAAGCTCGTTGCCGAAATTATTGAGCATGGCGGCGTAAGCAAAAATTTTCAGCATAACTCACCGGCGCTGACGCAGTTATACCGCGATATTGAACTGCCGTCGGTTAATAATCACGAAACACAATTTACCTTGCAGCAGCCCGTTAACAATAGCGTTGGCAGCAGTAATACAGATTACAACATAACACACGAAGCCGAAGAGGTGGAGGAATCACTATCGCTGATAGAAAAAGAGTCTGACCTGATCCGCAAGGCGCTAAAAAAGCATAAAGGCAAACGTAAGCTGGCTGCTAATGAACTGGGGATATCAGAAAGAACTTTATATCGTAAAATAAAAGAATTAGATTTATAGGGAACAAATGAGGAAGAGGCTATTTTTAAGTTTATTGGTATTAGGCACGGTGGTTATGTTATTTAACTCATGTGCCTACAAGTTGTCGCTTAATGGCAAATCTATCCCGCCTGATCTGAAAACCATCGACATTCAGTTTTTTGAGAATAACGCGCAATTGGTAGTGCCTACTTTAAGCCAAACCTTTACAGAGGCGTTAAAAGATCGTATCCGTACGCAAACAAGCATCAGTATAACACGTGGCGAGGCTAATGCTACCATGAGCGGTTCTATAACAGGTTACAGTATTGCACCGGTTTCTATACAGGCAACCAATAGTAATGTTGCGCCAATTGCCGGAGCAAGCCGTTTAACCATAACAGTTAGTGTAAAATATGTTTATGATGCCGATAAAAAGCTTAGTTTTGAAGAATCGTTCACTAAATATGCGGAATTTAAGGGCGATAGCGCATCGCAGGAACAAACTTTGATACCGGAAATTGTTAAACAATTAGTAGACGATATTTTTAACAGGGCCTTTGCCAATTGGTAAGGTGATTTTTTTAAACCAGCGTGGATCAATACGTAGATAACAGGCAGAAAGAGATTTTATGGGACATATTAGCCAACCCGGCTGATAATGGCGCGTCATATGCACAAAGCCTGGAGCGCCTGGTACATGAAAACCCGCAAAGCGGCATTTTGCAGGTATTGCATGCGCGTGCCGGCAATAAACAACAATTAAATAAAGCAGCAGTTTATTTTAACCCGCGCACCTTATATAAGCTGGTAAATTATCCCGGAGACCTGGCGCCAGTTGACGCGTCAGGCATTAACCACTCATTGGGAAATATTACCGAACCTTCAAGTTATTTTAAAATAGATACTAATACCGATACTGTTATTGTTGATGAGGAAGCAGATGTGCCCAATATTGATACAATACAGGATGAAGCTTTTATTATAGAAGGCAATAACACTGATGAAGTTGTTGCCGAACCTATAGCCGAAATTACGGTCAATGATAGTTCAGTGCCATCAATATCCGAACCGGAAGAGGTTATAACCGAAAAAGAAGTAGCTGATGAGCCCGTTCCGGTTCAAGATTTACAGATAGAAGAAGAACCAGCATTAACGCCGGAACCTCAAATTGAACAGCAGCCCGTTGCAAATACTCCCGAACAAAATATAACGGAGGAAAGCTACCAGCGTAATTCAAGGTTCCCTAAGAGGGAAGTATCCAATAACATTACACCAGAACCCGAAGAATACCCGGCGCAGCAGCAGGATATTGAGGATGATGTGTATGACGAAATTGTAAGTATAGATGATATTGGCTTTGAGGCAATAGCTAATGAAGATGCTGCCGAACCTTTAACAGAAGCCAGGTTTAGCGACCCGACAGTAGAAACAGGCCCCGAGGAAGAAGAAGCATCGGCTGTGCTTTTCCACCAGCCGGATGGGGTTGTGGAGCCTGTAACTGATCACACAAAAACAATAGAACAGGAAGACCGATTGATATTAGGTGGTATAGTAAATGCCGATTACCTGTCGTTTGATAAAAAGCTGGACCAACTGCGCAATACCGCACCTGCCGAAGCAGTAAAGGCAACAGAGCCCCAGCCCGAAACAGCACCTGCGGCAGAAACACAGGAGGTATCGCGTTACGACGATGATAAAATGCCGTATACTTTTATGTGGTGGCTTAACAAAACCCGTAAGGAGCACGCGGAAAATTTGCAACCCTACGCAACGGTGAACAGTCCTGCAGAAAAAACGGGTGAAACCACCAGGCGGCCAAAAGCTGCCGATGAACTGCAACATCAGTACTACGAGAATATATTCAGCCTTACTTCGGTAAGTGGGATTGACCGGGAAACCGACCCGGCAGAGGTAGCGTTTGACTCAAACAAAAAAGAGGATATTATTATAGAACGCTTTATCCATACTGAGCCGCAGATAAAACCACTTTCGGCAGATAAATTGGATAATGAGAATAAGGCGAAAAAAAGCTCGGAAGATCAGGATTATTTTGTGACTGAAACACTGGCCCGTATTTATACCGACCAGATGCTATATCATAAAGCGATAGCTACTTATAAAAAATTGCTATTGAAATATCCGGAAAAAAAGCTTTACTTTGCAGCCCAGATTGAACAGTTAGAAAAGAAAACCAATTGATATAATAAAGAAATGTATTTAGTATTAATCGTCATCACGATAATTTTATGTGTCCTTTTAGGGCTTATCGTATTAATCCAAAACCCAAAAGGTGGCGGTTTAGCTTCAAATTTTTCAGGTTCGTCTCAATTAATGGGCGTACAAAAAACCGGCGACTTTTTAGAAAAAGGTACCTGGGTGCTGGCTATCAGCATTATGGTATTATCGCTTATCATCAATGTGTCTGTTAAAAGTGGTACTCAAAAAAGCGAAGACCCGCAATTGATGGAGCAAATTAAAAAGTCGTCTAAACCAACAGCTGCACCTGCAGCAGCACCGTTAAACGTGCCTGCTACCCCTGCAACCACACCTGCACCGGCGCAGACTACCCCTAAAAAGTAATAAGCATTTAAGCATATACAAAAGGCTTTGGACTATCCTCCAAAGCCTTTTTTGCTGAAATTGGGTTAACTGCCATGATGGCACACGGCCAAAAAAATAAAAACCAATAGGTTGTAACCTTACCCCTAAAAGGTGACAATTGAACAGTAATTATGCCAATAAGGAAATATATTACCTGCTTGGCATAATTGATGTGAAAACCATAAACGAAAACTTAAAATTTTAAAATTCAAATAGTATTACTATGTCATTAAACATTAAACCCCTTGCGGATAGAGTGGTTGTTGAAGCCGCTGCTGCAGAAACCAAAACCGCTTCTGGTATTTACATCCCTGAAACTGCACAGGAGAAACCACAAAAAGGAACTATAGTGGCTGTAGGCCCGGGCAAGTATGCTGATGTATCAGGCACACTTATACCAATGACTACCAAAATTGGTGATGCTGTTTTGTACGGAAAATATGCAGGTACCGAAATCAACATCGATGGTAAAGAATACCTGATCATGCGCGAATCTGACATTTACGCAGTATTATAATTTAGAAAATCATTAACTCAAAAATTCAAAGTATATATAATGGCAAAACAAGTTAAATATAATGTTGAAGCACGTGACGCTTTAAAGCGTGGTGTTGATATTTTAGCTAATGCGGTTAAAGTTACATTGGGCCCTAAAGGCCGTCACGTAATTATCGATAAAAAGTTTGGTTCACCGGCTGTTACTAAAGATGGTGTAACTGTAGCTAAAGAAATTGAACTGAAAGACCCGATCGAAAACATGGGTGCACAAATGGTTAAAGAAGTTGCATCAAAAACTGCTGATATTGCAGGTGATGGTACTACTACTGCTACCGTTTTGGCGCAAGCTATTGTTACTGCAGGTATTAAAAACGTTGCAGCCGGTGCAAACCCAATGGACCTTAAACGCGGTATTGATAAAGCTGTTGCCGAAGTTGTTAAAAACTTAAAAGCGCAATCACAAACCGTTGGCGAAGACAACAACAAAATTAAACAGGTAGCTTCTATATCTGCTAATAACGATGAAGTTATTGGTTCGTTAATAGCTGAAGCTATGGCTAAAGTTGGTACATCAGGTGTTATCACTGTTGAAGAAGCAAAAGGTACCGAAACTGAAGTTAAAACGGTTGAAGGTATGCAGTTTGACCGTGGTTACCTTTCTCCATACTTCGTAACCAATTCTGATAAAATGGAAGTGGAATTAGAAAACCCTTACATTTTGATCTATGATAAAAAAATCTCTTCAATGAAGGAATTACTTCCTATCCTGGAGAAACAAGTACAAACAGGCAAACCACTTTTAATTATTGCTGAAGACCTTGATGGCGAAGCATTGGCTACCTTGGTAGTTAACAAAATTCGTGGTTCACTAAAAGTTGCTGCTGTTAAAGCACCAGGTTTTGGCGATCGCCGTAAAGCGATGTTAGAGGATATCGCTGTATTAACAGGTGGTACCGTAATATCTGAAGAGCGTGGTTACAAATTAGAAAGCGCTGACCTCTCTATGTTAGGCCAGGCAGAAAAGATCACTATCGATAAAGACAACACTACACTGGTTAACGGTGCAGGTGATGCTGAATTGATCAAAGGCCGTGTTGGTGAGATCCGCGCGCAGATCGAAACTACCACTTCTGATTATGATAAAGAAAAATTACAGGAGCGTTTAGCCAAATTATCTGGTGGTGTTGCTGTATTGTACATAGGTGCTGCATCTGAAGTAGAGATGAAAGAGAAGAAAGACCGTGTTGACGATGCTTTACATGCAACCCGCGCGGCTGTTGAAGAAGGTATTGTTGCAGGTGGTGGCGTTGCCTTTATCCGTGCGGTAGCTGCTTTGGCTGATCTTAAAGGTGCTAACGAAGATGAGAACACTGGTATCCAGATCATCCGTCGTGCTATTGAAGAGCCATTACGTCAGATCTGCGATAACGCAGGTATCGAAGGTTCTATCGTAGTACAAAAGGTAAAAGAAGGTACAGGTGATTTCGGTTACAATGCACGTACCGATAAATATGAAAACTTAATTGGCGCAGGTGTTATCGACCCTACTAAAGTAGGCCGTGTAGCATTAGAGAACGCAGCTTCTATCGCGGCTATGCTGTTAACCACCGAGTGTGTGTTGGCAGACGAGCCTGATGATGACAAAGGTGGCATGCCACCAATGGGCGGCGGCGGCATGGGCGGCATGATGTAATCATTCCGGCTACAAGCCAGGTACATAATAACAAACCCCTTGTCTGAAAAAACAGACAAGGGGTTTTGTTTTATACACTCATTTTGTACAGGTTAGACGTTTTTATACCCGCCGGCTAATTGGTTTTTACCCCAAAATGCTGTGTTGTGTTATTTTTATGTAACATAACGGCTATTTGCCCGGTTAGGCATGGCATTTGAATAATAGCCGGTATGAAACAAATAGTAAATAAAAGGAAGCATATACACAGCCGTATTGTAGAATGGGTGCTGTTTAAAGGCCCCGAGCTGTTTGTAACCCTGTACAGTTAATAAAAAAAAATCCTAATTTTGGCTCTATCTATGGAGCTTAAAGAATTCTATCAGCAATTTCACGTTTGGTTGATCCACAGGGGCCCGAGTTATGCCACCGGGATCATTTTGTTTTTTGGAGGGCTTTGGTTCATCCGGTTTTTAAGGTCGCGCCTTAAAATACGCATGAGCCAGCGCAAGGTACACTCATCATTACAGCCTTTCTTTTTAAGCTTAACCATCACCAGCCTTTATGTATTGCTGGTTATTACGGTAATGAATATTATTGGTTTTCAGTTAACCATATTCACCACCATAATAGGGGCATTTAGCGTGGCAGCAGGCTTAGCCCTGTCGGGCACATTTCAAAACTTTGCAGGTGGTGTGCTCATATTGTTATTAAAACCTTTTGAGGTTGACGACAGTATTGTTGCCCAGGGGCAGGATGGTAAAGTAACCTCTATCCAGATATTTTATACCGTTTTAGTTACTGCCGATAATAAAACGGTTATCATCCCTAACGGGAAACTGTTTAACGAGGTAATTGTGAATGTTACCCGAGAGGGCAAGCGCAGGCTTGATTTTGAGATAAAGATAGCTTACGCCAATGATCTGGATAAGGTGAAGGCCATCATAAACACAGCAATAGCAACTACCAATTATCTTTTACCAACGCCTGTTGCAAGGGTTGGTGTTGTTTCCATGGAGGTTGACTCGGTTAGGATAACCATTAACGTATGGGTAGACCCGGCTAATTTCTTAACCGCCAAAATAGATCTGCAGGAAAAAATATTTAAAGAGTTTAGTGCCAACGGTGTTAACTTCCCCAAAGCCGGTTAACCGATACTTGTACGCGCAGGTTCTTCTGAAAGAGACCCTGCGCCCCGTAAAATCTTGTCTCTTGATTCTAATAGTCTTGTTTCTTCTGTTATATCTTCTGCTTAGCCTTTAGCTCCAGATACCTGTTAATGGTATTGATAGTAAGGTTTTTTGGGGCACTTAGTATAGATTGGATGCCGTGTTTGGCCAGCTCTTTAACAATAAGCTTTTTATCGTAGGCGAACTTTTCTGCAATGGTTTTGATGTAGATGCCTTCTACATCGCCGGCGGGTTGCTCGCTTAAATGTCTCAGTTCGGTATTCTCAAAAAACACAACCAGCAATAAATGGAACTTGGCTATACGTTTTAAAAACGGCAGCTGCCGTTGCAGAGCGTTCATGCTTTCGTAATTGGTGAAAAACACCACCAGGCTGCGTTGCTTTATTACATTACGTATAGTGCTGTACAGCGCTTCCATATTGGTTTCCAGGTAGCGCGTTTTCTCTTTATACAATACCTCCAGTATCTTGTTCATTTGTGTTGGCCGGCGGTCGGCGGGGATAACGGCGCCAATCTTTTCGGCCACGGTGATCAACCCGGCCTTATCCTCCTTAAGTAGGGCGATGTTTGACAATACCAGGCTTGCGTTAATGGCATAGTCCAGCAGGCTTAACCCATCAAAAGGCATTTTCATGGCGCGCGATTTATCAATAACGCAATACACCTGCTGCGATTTTTCGTCGGTATAAAAGTTGGTCATTAAACTGCCCTGGCGGGCGGTTGCCTTCCAGTTGATGGTGCGGTAATCATCGCCGGGTACATAAGCCTTTACCTGTTCAAATTCCATGCTGTGGCCAAGCCGCCTTATTTTTTTGATGCCTATCTCGTTCAACCGGTTTGATATGGCCATTAGCTCGTATTTGCGCATCTGCAGGAACGATGGGTACACAGGCAGTGTCTCGGCCTGCTCAAAATTAAAACGGCGGCTGATAAGCCCTAATGGCGATTGTGCGAATACCCTTACCATCCCAAACTCGTACTCGCCGCGTTTGGTAGGGCGCAGCAGGTAGCTGATGAGTTTATGCTCGCCGGGTTTCAGGATAGTTTTAAACCATACATCCCGCTTTTGAAATTGAAAGGGGATCTCGTCAATTATCCCTGCCGATATGGTGAACGGATAGTTGCTCTCTATATATACGCCCAGTTCATTGTCGTCGCTGTTGCTCAAACGTTCGGGTGCGTGCCTTTTGGCGAAAATGGTTTTTGAAGGCCGGTACAGCATCAGCAAATCCACAAGCGTAAGCAATACAAGCGCCCAAAATGCCAGCTCGGGTACTAAGCCCAGCCATGGGAAAAAGAACGACAGCAGGAAAAGCACGGCGCAGCCACCCAGCCCGGCAAATAACCTGCCGGTTAAAAATAAATTGGTATAAAATAGGCCGAAGAGTTTTTTCACCTGCGTTTATCGTGGTACTTCAATTTTTTGGATAATCTGGCTGATCACTTCATCGGGCGTTACACCTTCCATCTCTTTATCGGGCGTAAGCATAATGCGGTGCCTTAACACAGGTTTAGCTACGCTGATAATATCATCGGGGGTAACAAAATCGCGCCCTTTAATAGCCGCCATTGCCTTGGCAGCGTTAACAATAGCCAGCGAAGCACGGGGCGAACCACCCAGAAACAGCGATTTATTACTGCGGCTTTCATGAATGATCTGCGCGGTAAAAGCTAGTATTTTGGGTTCTACGTGAAGTTCTCTAACCTGTTTACGCAGCGCTACAATATCAGCACCGGCCAAAACAGCATTAATATGGCTAAGCTGCTCGGTAGTTTTTTGCTGATGCTGCTGGGTAACAATAGCGATCTCTTCTTCCAGCGACGGGTATTTGATCTCTATTTTGAACAGGAAACGATCCAGTTGTGCTTCGGGCAGGCGATAGGTGCCTTCCTGCTCAACCGGGTTTTGCGTGGCCAGTACAATAAAAGGCTCGTCCATTTTATAGGTTTGCCCGTCAATAGTTACCTGGCGCTCTTCCATCACCTCAAACAAAGCCGATTGCGTTTTGGCGGGCGCGCGGTTTATTTCATCTATCAGGATAATATTACCAAAAATTGGCCCCTGCTTAAACTCGAACGCGGTACTTTTGGGGTTGAATACCGATGTGCCCAACACGTCAGACGGCATCAGGTCGGGCGTAAACTGGATGCGCGAATATTTGGCATCAATTGCTTTGGCAACAAGCTTGGCGGTTAGCGTTTTGGCAACACCGGGTACGCCTTCTATCAGTATATGCCCGTCGGCCAGTATACCGGCTATCACCAGTTCAATAACATCCTGCTGGCCCACAATGATCTGGGCAAGGGTTGTTTTTATTTTATCAACAGCCGCGCTTAGTTTGCTAAGGTCTGTTCTTTGTTCAAAATTCTCATTTTCCATATGACCCGGATTGGATATAAAATTTTTCTATTAATTGGTTCAATACAATAAGTTCGTGATCACTAATGTGCGATTGGTGCATTAAAAAGTTAATCTGGCTCACTAAATCTTTCGCCAGCGATTCTTCGATCCCCGTTTTATTGATAAAGCTGATCAAAAAGTCGTTGTTATAATTGCCGGTTTTTAAGCCGAACACGTTGCGCAGGTGCTCGCCAAAGTACACTATTTTTTTTGCCGCTATGTTGCTGTTGTCGCGCTGTTCGTAGTACACCTTGCCCACAACGCTTACAAACTCAACGGTGGAGTTTTTTAAAGGCTCTATCACCGGGATAATGCGCTGCCTGCGTTTTATTTCGTAAACCACAAAAAGCAGCAGGCTGGCCAGGCTAAGATAATAAGCCCATTGCAGGCCGGGGTTACTAAAGAAAACCCGCATCGGCGATTGGTCGGCGCTTGAGTCGTGGTTTTGGTATAGGTCCCAATAAATGTTTTCGGTTACCGGTAGGTAAGAAAGCACTTTAGCAGGGTATTCATCCCCGCCGGGCTTCAGCAGGCTGTAATTGGTTAATATTTGTGGGTTTGCAAACAAAAACAGGTTGCCCTTGCCAAATTTAAAGCGCAGGTAATTGCTCTTACCATATTGGTTTTGGCTGATGGAGGTTGCCCTTGCCGTATCAAATTTGTTAAAATATTGCGAACTGATATTGTTATCAAATTTATAGTCCGCTGGTTTTTTTAGTTGCGGACTGAGGAAGTTCAGGGTAGGGTTCTTCTTATCATACTCAACGCCGGTTTCTAATTTTAACGAGTCGCTGATGTAGCCATCAAAGCTAAAGGCCGAAATAAATACCGAGTTGCCGGCACTTATATACTTAACCATTTCTTTAAAATCAATTTTACTGAACGTTGCGTTTTGGGCTATAACGATGTAATTACCACCCGGTAAATTACTGTTAAACACATCATACGGCGACTTGCTGATATGCTTTACCCTGCCCCCCGGGAAAATATCCTTCAGCCTGTTGTAAAACACATAGGTACCATAAGGGATCTTGTCGGTGTATGACAGTGTTGTGGTCCAGTTTACAGGGTTTGGCCTGTTAAATTGGGCTACCAGGTAAATAAGCAGCAATATCGTGCCAACAGAAATGTAGATCTTAAAATCTTTCATGCTGCGCCCCCCTTAAAATTGTTAAACAGCAGGTTTATGGTTTTAAATACATCGCCGTTTATGGCAAAATCGCCATACCAAACGTATTCGAACTGGTTGGTAAGGTGTTTAAAAGCTTCGCGCTGGCTGTTGTCGGTAAGCTCGTTGATGTAGGTGGTATTGGTTTTGTTAAGCTGCCAGTCAATAAGTCCCTTGTCGCTTAATTGTTTCAGGCTTTTCAGGTAAAGCATCCTTACGGCCAGCCTGTAGTTGTTTACGGCAACGGCTTTCTCTATTTCGGTATCAAAATCAATTTCATGTATATTCTCTTCCGATTCGGCATAGGCCAGCCTGGCTACCTTTGGGTTACGGCGGAAAGTGTTCAGCACGTTTATCCCGGCAAGCTTTAGTACTAAAAAGATTATTGCGGCAACACCCAGGGCAATAAAAAAGTACTTTAAAAACACAAAGAAATTGCTGGTTACCCGTTTGTCTTTAAAATCAAACAAACTCCAGAACCATCTCCAAAAGCGAGTCCATAAAGATGGGCCGCCGTCATAATTTTCGCGATAAACAAACTCGGGGAGTTTTTTATAGGCGTTAATAGCGGTAGTATCAAACTGCCTTGGCGCAATAGTAGCTGTATCAGTAACCAAAACGGCTTTAGGCTTAACGGTTATTTTTACCACCGGTTTAGGCACAGGCGTTTGGCCAGCATACCCATGGATGCAAAAAAGCATAAAAATAAACAGGCAAACGGTACGCAGCATTTAGTACTCCTCGGTAGGTAAATTGGTTTGTTCGCCAGGGGTACCAAACTTGTTGATACGATCAAGCAAACTGGTGCCTTCTTTATGCTCGGCAAGGTTAAAATAACATAAGGCGATGCCTATGGTTGGTATAATAAATAAAATTTGTGCAAATGCTTGTAGTATAACCCCAAGTAAAATACTACCCATGGAGAGCTGCGGTAATTTTTGCGGCCTTAACAAAATACTTGCCACATTAACTGCAGATGCAGGTATGGTAATAACAATCATCATTACATAAACAATTATCCATATTACCAAAACAGCCCCGGCAGTTGCCCACCAGTTTTGCTTTATTAACTGAAAGCTGCGGTTAAAAGCATAGCCAAAAGCAGTGTTTTCCATAACCATTATGGGCAATACTAAACCCAGGATAGGGAACAGGTATATGCCCGGTATTAAACACAGCACAAACCCGGCACCTATTAGTATGCCCAATACAAAAGTACCCCCTAATACCCGCAGATAATAGTATTTAAAATATCCCCATACCTCATCGGTAGTTGGGGCTACATTGCCTTTTTGTTTATAAAGAGCCATAAAGCTTAAAACGGTAACGCTGATGGCACACATGGTAAGGAATGAAAGAACCGTGGTAGCAACGTAGCTTACCCAAAAATCAGACATGGTTGTGCTAAACGTTCGTGGCCCGCCTGAGGTTGCCTCATTAAATATGTGCATTATTTTATATTGCTGTAAAAAAGATACGGCTGCAAGCGCTACCAAAAAAAATCCGCAGAAAATAAAAAAGCTTTTCAGTATCTCTTTAAAATTCTGACGTATAAACTGGAAGGTGTCGCTAATAATTTCGCCGAAATCCCGCAGTTTGGCTAATTCAATTTTTGGTTCCATATAAGGTTTTTTTATAAATTCTGTTTGGGTAAATAACAACGTACCACACCAGGAATACAAGCGAGCCAATTAAAATAGCGCTGCTTAACCACACGGGCATTTCGGTATGGCGGGTTACAAAGCTTTCAAAAAAGGCGGCAATAATAAATATGGGTACCAGCCCCACGGCTATCTTCATGCCATCTGCAGCGCCTTTTTTTAACGATACCATGCGTGTAAATGTTTTGGGGAATAAAAGGCTGTTGCCCAGCACAAGGCCCGCAGCGCCTGCTATTACAATGGCCGAGATCTCAAGCGTGCCGTGGATCCAGATAACCAGTACCGATTTCATGCCCAGCCCTTTGCTGAAAAAGTAATACTGGAACGAACCCAGCATTAACCCGTTGCGCAGCAAAAAATAAACCGAGCCAACCGAAAAGATAATACCGGCAGCAAACGTTACCAGCGATACGTAAATGTTATTAGCGGCAATGCCAAAAAACATCAGCACCTCGCCCTGGCTTTTATATACGCCAAATGGGTCGCCTTTGGCAATATTGGCGTTGGTTTGGTCAATGTAGGCGTCGCCCATGATGAGCCGTACAAAATTATCGTCGTATTTGGCCGATAGGGCCCCCATTAAACAAAATACAATAAAAAAGATAAAAGAGTACATGATCTGTTTTTGGTAGGTTTTGAATAATATTGGTAATTCAAACTGCCAGAAAGAGATAAAGCGGTTGCCTTTTTCACTTTTGTTTTTGTAGATGGATTGATGGAATTTTGATGCCAGCCCGTTTAAGTAAGCGGTTGTTTTTGATTTTGGATAGAAAGTTTTGGCATACGCCAGGTCGTCGGTTATTTGAATAAAATTATCCGCAAGCTCATCAGGGTCGTTCGTGGCAGATTGCTCAAAATATTCCCATTTTTTGGCATTCTGTTTTACAAATAAGGGCTCGCGCATTAATTATTAGTGCTATAAAGTTTGATGCCGTTAAAATAAATACAAATTTTTATAATTCAGCTAAAAGGTATTAATTCAGCATATATATTTGTTAACATGCAAACTATACGGATAACCACCTCCCAAAATATTGATATTGATTATGAACTGGCGGGTTTAGGCGAGCGTATTGTTGCCAGCCTTATTGATTTTGGTATTTTTATACTGGTAGGTATACTGTGTGCAATTGCAGGCATATCCTTTCGTGCCGAGGATGTATTTGGTGTGGTTTTTATATTTATTTACGCCGCGCTGTATGTGTTTTATGACCTTGCCTGCGAGGTTTTCATGAACGGGCAGTCGGTAGGGAAAAAAGTAATGAAGATAAAGGTGATGAGTTTAGACGGCTCGCAGCCGCGCCTTGGCCAATATTTGTTACGATGGCTTTTCCGGATCATTGATTTTGGGGTTAGTGGTGGTGCTGTGGCCCTGGTTGTTGCCGCCATAAGCGATAAGGTACAACGCATAGGCGATTTGGTTGCAGGCACTATATTGATCAAAACAGAGCTGCGCACAAAAATTGAGCATGTTGCTTTTCGCCCTGCGTTTAGCGATTACGAACCGGTATTTGCCAACGTTACCGAATTAAATGAGCAGGATGTAGAACTGATAAACGAGGTGATAAACAGCTATATTAAAACCGGGAATAACGTGCTTGTGTATAACATGGCCCTGCGCACCAAAGAACGACTGGGTATAACGCTGCCCGATAATATGAACGACATGCGTTTTCTGCAAACGGTGCTTAAGGATTATGCCTTTAAAGCCACACAAACCGAGGAACTGTAATATTACAGACTTGCGCTGATTTGTAATCAGTGCTTAATAAAGTTGGGCGATTGTATCGCCACTATAGCGTTGCAACGCCGGACCATATTAAGCACTCGTCACAGACGAGCGCAAGATGAATATATAAGCATTACAGGCGCGCCATTTTTAAGGCATAACTAACCGTTATAATTAGCGCTACAACAATAAACATTGTTTTTTTAACCAGGCTTTTGCGGGTATCCAGTTTAAATACGCTATCTGCAAGCCACCATACCGCCATTATAAGCAGGGGTATGGCGGGCGGATACAGTAAAAAACTTTGGTGTACATCGCCATTTAACAAAGCCAGTAATGAACGCTGAAAGCCACAGCCGGGGCAATCTATGCCGGTTATGTATTTAAAAGGGCAGGGCAGTAAATGAGCTTTTAACCAGCTATTCATCCGGTTAAGGTAATTAAACCAGGGTTAATTATTAAAATATTACTTCAAAAAATCTCCAATACTATCTGTAATTTTATCCCGATGCAACAACGCGAACAGATTTCTGTATTTGATATGTTTAAGATAGGCATAGGCCCGTCAAGCTCGCATACGCTTGGCCCCTGGCGTGCCGCGCAACAATTTGTTGAATTGCTTAAACAGAAAGATGCACTGCCCCTTGTTGTACAGGTAAAAATACTGCTTTATGGCTCGCTGGCTAAAACAGGCAAAGGCCACGGTACCGATATTGCCATACTGCTTGGCCTGAGCGGAGACGACCCCGTAACCTTTGAGGTGGATAGGATAGACAGCAAGATTGCTGATATAACCAAAAGCCATAAACTGATTTTAGGCGGTGAAAAAGAAATTAGCTTTTTTACGGACGACGACCTGCTTTTCCTGTTTGCCGAAAGCCTGCCCTATCACCCCAATGCGGTAACATTCCAGGCGTTTTTAAGTAATGAAACAGCCCTATCGGCCACGTTCTATTCTATAGGCGGTGGTTTTGTGGTGAAAGAAGGCGCGCAAACACAGCAAAAAAACGAGGTTGACCTGCCATTCCCGATTGATACCGCAGGCGACCTGCTGCACTGGTGCATCAAAACCGGGCTCAAGGTATCTGAAGTAGTGATGGAGAATGAGCTTGCCTGGCGCAGCGAACAGGAAACCCGGAACGACATACTCAATATTTTTAAAGTGATGCGCGAGTGTATGTACCGCGGCTGCCATACCGCAGGCAACCTGCCCGGCGGCCTTAATGTTGCCCGCCGCGCATCAGCATTAAATAAACGACTTTTAAAAGGCCAAGCCTATACTAACTATACCGAATGGGTACAGGCCATGCGCCAAACCGGCAATGGTTTCCAGAATATTTTAGACTGGGTGAGCTGTTTCGCGCTGGCGGTGAATGAGGAGAACGCCTCTTTTGGCCGTGTGGTTACCGCACCAACCAATGGCGCAGCCGGTGTTATACCCGCGGTGCTGCAATATTATATATCCTTTTGCGATGGGCTGGACGACCAGAAGATAACCCAGTTTTTATTCACCGCATCCGAAGTGGGCAGCATTTTCAAAAAGGGCGCTACCATATCTGCCGCGATGGGTGGTTGCCAGGCCGAGATCGGCGTATCATCAGCCATGGCAGCAGCAGCCCTTACCGAGTGTTTGGGCGGCAGCCAGCGCCAGGTATTAATGGCCGCCGAGATTGCCATGGAACACCACCTTGGCCTCACCTGCGACCCTATTGGCGGCCTGGTGCAGGTGCCCTGCATTGAGCGTAACACCATGGGCGCTATCAAAGCCATCACTGCAAGCCAGCTGGCCCTGCAAAGTAACCCCGATAAAGCCAAAGTAAGCCTTGATGCCGTTGTACGTACCATGTGGCAAACCGCCCAGGATATGAACTCCAAATACAAGGAAACATCTGATGGCGGCCTGGCAATAAATATCCCGATTAGTTTGCCGGAGTGTTAAGCGTAGGGTTAAACCACGGAGATATTTTAGGTTAAAACACTGTATTTGCTTGCACTAATACTTCATAACTT
Organism: Bacteroidota bacterium; assembly: GCA_040390445.1. Taxonomy (GTDB): domain Bacteria; phylum Bacteroidota; class Bacteroidia; order Sphingobacteriales; family Sphingobacteriaceae; genus Mucilaginibacter. The sequence continues at coordinate 247,327 of JAZJYI010000009.1, read as the reverse complement.
TATGAAAAGATAAAGTTATGAAAGCGTTTATCATCTGCGCTATTTGCGCGTTAGGCATTTCTGGCAACGGGACTGGTGAGGGAAAAGCCCCGGGTAAGTCTAAAACAACCGCCAGTAGTTTAGATTGCGGGCCATACAATAACTACGGGATACAACGCTGTGTAGCGGGCATAAATTCAAGCATCCTTGATGTAAGGGGATTGGATATACAAAATGCAGACGAATGGTGCTGGGCAGCAAGCATACAGGCTATATTTAATTATTACGGACATAATATTTCGCAAGCCAGGATTGTACAGGAAACCTTTGGGCAAGTTGTAAATATGCCAGCGCAGCCGGGTACAATTTTAAGTGCATTAAACAGGTATTGGATAGATGATAGCGGGGTGCAATTTATGGCCCAGGCTAATAGCTTCTCGGCATCACCTATAACGGCCGCGCAGGATCTGGCGTCTGATAATCCGTTAATAATAGGTACCATGGGGCATGCCATGGTTTTAACTGCATTAGAGTACGATCACAATACTTATGGGCAGGGGAACGTAGTAGCTGCGGTGGTAAGGGACCCCTGGCCCGCTAACCCCAGGAGAAGAGTGTTATCTCCCCAGGAGTGGTCAAACACGAGCTTTCTGGCAAGAATAAGGGTTTATTAATACAGGGGTGGTTCTCTATTTAAGCAATATGTTTAAAAACTGCTGCAAAACCAGTGCGTGGTTATGCTCCTCGTCATATGCGGCATAAAGAAGGGTAACTTGTTTGTTTTTGCGTATCAGCTTTAACAGGTTGTCTACCGAGGCATTTTTGGTAAGCTCTAAAGTGTACTTCAGTTGAAACTGGTTCCATTTTTCAGGATCGTGATCAAACCATTTGCGTAATTCGTTTGATGGTGCAATAGGCCTTATCCATTCATCATAAGGCAAGGGGTCTTTCTTGATTCCCCGTGGCCAAAAGCGATCAACCAGGATACGGAAGCCGTCTGTTTCATCGGCAGGTTTGTAAATCCGTTTAATGTTTATTTTAGCCATTCCCCCGGTTTAATAAATACTGTAAAGATAATAATCTTCCCCCGGGAAGGTGATAAGGCAACTCCGGGCCCGGTGTGAGGCCCTGCGGCGACAAAAAGACTCATTTTTGCCAGTTGCTACTTGTCATGGTGAGCTTGTCGAACCCATTAGCAAGTCGTTCAGGTCTTCGACAAGCTCAGACTGACAACCTCCCGTCTTCACAGCGTCCACGATATGAGGCCCTGAGGCGACAAAAAACCGTGTTCCGAATGGAACAAACGGAACAAAGTGGAATAGGTTTTAAAATTATAATTATTTATAAATCAGCGATTTAATAAATGTCCCCTTCTTTCCGTTGTGGGCGGTCCCACGCGCGTAAAAGGGCGAACTAAAGTCGAAAAAGAGCGAAAGAAAGCCAGTTTTTTCCGCTGATCGGCGTGCCCTGTTTTTGTTCCATTTTACAAAAAGTGGAACAAAAATCAAAAAACAATAACCCTCTGCAAATAAGTTGTTTAAATTAAAAACGGTGAAGTAAAGCTTTAGATAGATGCAGATAATTAAAACATTAATTCATTGACTATCAGCGTGTTCCATTTGTTCCGCTTGTTCCATTTTAAAGTGGAACAAAACAAGATTTATCAGGTAGCTATTAATACTTCACCTGCGCATCTATAAGCGGCAGTAACTGGTTTACCCACATGCTGTACATATTGCCTGAGGGGTGCAGGCCATCGTTGGCTATAAGGCCAGGGTCATAACTTGCGCGGCGCGATGCTGGGGTGATATCTACATAAGTTACACCCAGTTTTTCGGTTTCCTGTTTATTAATGGCGTTAAACTGGTCTATCTGTGCGCCTACCACCAGTGCATCGTATCCACCATTTTTAGCGAATGGTGTAACACCCCAATCGGGTATAGATAGTACAAACACATGCTGCTTGTTGTTGCCGGCGTAGCTTATGGCGGTGTTCAACAGTTCGATAAATTCGGTGCGGTAATCGTCCTTACTATAGCCCCTGAACTGGTTATTTACGCCTATTAGCAGGGTTACAATATTGTATTGATGGCTTTTTAAATCGCGGGCAACGACGGCTTTTTTAAGGTCGCCGGTGGTCCATCCGGTAACGGCAATAATATCGGGTTTTTCAACAAAGTGATTGGTAGAGTTAAGCCGCAGCGCCAACTGATACGGGAACGATTGCGCCTGCGGTACGGCCTCTCCAATGGTATAGGAATCGCCCAGGGCCAGGTAGGTTAATGAATCGGGGATGTGCATATTGTTATAAGTGGTTTTGATTACCTGCTGCGGCTCGGACGCTTTTGTGCATGCAGCCAGTGTACCAATCAAAAATAGTATCGCAAATGTCCTCATGCTATCATCTCCATACCAAAAAGTACGGAAATATGATGCTTAAGGATTTCTTTAACTTCGTTTATATCAACTTTGCGGCCCAGTTCAAGTTCTACAGAGGTTACGGCTTTGTCGTCAATACCGCAGGGGACAATATTCTTAAAATAATCCAGATCGGTATTTACGTTGAAGGCCAGGCCGTGCATAGTAACCCAGCGGCTGCAGCGTACGCCCAGGGCACAGATCTTACGGGCGCGTTCGTTATCGGCATCAAACCAAACGCCGGTATAGCCCGGGTAGCGGCCGGCAGTTAAACCGTAATCGGCAAGGGTAAGTATAACAGCCTCTTCCAGCGTGCGCAGGTATAAGTGTATATCGGTAAAAAAGTTATCAAGGTCTAATATCGGGTAGCTCACTATTTGGCCGGGGCCATGGTAGGTAATATCACCGCCACGGTTTATGGGGTAGTAAACGGCGTTCTTCTCTTTCAGACCTTGTTCATCTAATAACAAATGTTCGGCCTTACCGCTTTTACCCAGGGTGTAAACATGCGGATGTTCGCAAAAAACAAGATAATTGGGTGTGGTAATTTCCTCTTCGGGTTCGGCATCACCGGCGGCAACGGCCAGCGTGCGGTTACGGATCTCGGTTTTTAGCCTAACAGTTTCGGCAAACAGGGCTTCCTGGCGATCCCAGGCCATCTGGTAATCCGTTAATCCCCAATCCTGAAATATTACCTTTTTATTCTTCATGCATTATCCCTTCACGTATCCTATCATGTAATCTTCGTATTGCATATATCCCACCTCGTAATCAATATTTACTGCGCCTTTGTGCAGTTTGGCTTCCAGTACATCATGGTGCTGAAATGTAAACGGGTGCAGGGTTATATTATCGGCAAAGCTAACTTCTTTTTGGCCGTAGCATTTATAAACAGCCTCTTTTACGCACCAGCAAACATACAGGTGCTCAATTCTGCGTTTCTCGTCAATAAAAGCCAATTCTTCGGGGCGCAAAAATTTAGATGCGATGCGCTCAACCTTTTCTTTCACCTGCTCAATATCAATACCAACCGGGCTTGTTTTACTGATCATTACGGCAGCATAATCAAACGAGTGGCTAAGGGATATATGGTAGGGCAGGCTCACCAGGTAAGGTTTACCGTGGGCATCAACCTTGGCTTCGATATAATCATCGGTACCCAACATTTTACGCAATAATACGCGCGTACCCAGCCAGTGTAAATAGCGCTTGCTTTTGCTCAGTTTTTTGGTGTAGGCTTTTTCGGCTTCGTCAAGCTGAAGCTGTTTGTACAGTTCGTCGGCGGTTTCTTCAATCCTCCACAGCGCAAACTCTGTATCATCATCAATCTGTTGTCGGTACGCTATTGCCATGAGATGTAAAATTGCAAAAAAGGTAGCCAATATGTATCAGCTAAATATAATAATTAACCAAATTTTTTGATGGCTGTAACTAATGTATATAAACATACGTCATACCCATATTAAATGTTTTGTAATTGTAATTAACACAAAATGAAGAAGATATATATAGCCGCCGCAGTCTTAATAGCCGTTGCAGTAGCCGAAGGCTGCATGAAAATGCATCAGGCGAATAAACATATAGCAAAAACCGTAAAGAACATTTAATACAGGTAGGATAGGTGTGCGTGAATATCGCCTGTCGGGTGATATAATTTAGCCGCATTGTACAATTTGTACATGCGGCTTTGTTGTTTTATTGCTATTGAAAGTTAGGCCAATTAATCATAATTTAGGGCAGCAATTTACTTATGATTTTATCAGACAAGCGCATCCTCGAAGAGATTGAAAAAGGGACTATTATCATTGAGCCGTTTAAGCCTGAATGCCTGGGTACAAATTCGTACGATGTACATTTGGGCAAGCACCTGGCCACTTATAAGGATAGGGTTTTGGATGCCAAACTGCATAACGAGATCATCGGGTTTGAGATCCCGAAAGAAGGTTTTGTACTGCAGCCGGGTACCTTATACCTGGGTGTAACAGTAGAATATACCGAAACCCATAAGCATGTTCCTTTTTTGGAAGGGAAATCGAGTACGGGCCGCTTAGGTATTGATATACATGCCACAGCCGGTAAAGGCGATGTAGGTTTTTGCAACACGTGGACGCTGGAGATATCATGCGCGCAGCCAGTTAAGATATACGCAGGCATGCCTATTGGCCAGTTGATCTATTTTGTTGTGGAGGGCGACATAGAAACCATGTATAACACCAAAAGCAACGCCAAATACAATAACCCTACAACACGCCCCGTGGAGAGCATGATGTGGAAGAATAAGTTTTAATGCTGCGGGTTTAGCACAATTGCCCCGCAGTGTTGTTGTAATTTCATCTATCTCTGTAAGTTATGGCATACAAACGTTTTATAGCGGGGCTGTTATTAGCCATTGGGGTTATTGGGATCTACAGTTTCAATGCCGATGATATTATTACCCGACTACAGCGCCAGCTTGATAAATGGAGTGATGGTCATCCGATAGAAAAGGTACACCTTCATCTTGATAAACCATACTATACCGCCGGCGACGATATCTGGTTCAAAGCCTATGTAATTACGGGCCCACTGCACCGCCTGCAGCCCGATAGCGGTATTTTAAACATAGAGCTGATAGACGCGCAGGATTCCATCAAACAAAGCTTAAAACTACAACTGCATAATGGCCTTGCCTACGGCGATTTTGCCCTGCCCGATACTTTGCACGAGGGTAACTATCGCATAAGGGCATATACTCAATACATGCTTAATGCAGGCAGCGATTATATTTTTGACAGGGCCATCAGCATTGGCAACGTTATCACCAACAAAGTTTTCACAAAAACAACATTTAATACCACCACGCTAAACGGCCGCAATGTTGTAACCGCCGATATCAATTATACCGATGCCAACGGCATAGTGTACGCCGGCAATGCAGTAAGCTACTCGGTTATGCTGAATAATAAGGTGCTGGCAAAAGGTAAAGGCGTTACCGATGCCAATGGCAATGTGCATATTAGCCTACCCACCGATAATGCCGATTTACTAAAACAAGGCCGGATAGTTACCGCGATAAGTGGGGCAGGCGATGGTACGGTGCATAAAAGCATCCCGGTGCATGCTATGGCAGGCTATGCCGATGTGCAGTTTTTTGCAGAGGGCGGTAATTTGGTGAATGGCGTGCCTGCTAAAGTAGCTTTTAAGGCAATAGGTACCGATGGCCTGGGCATAACTATTAAAGGCACGGTAACCAATAATAAAGGCGAAGAAATGGCGCAGATCAATACCTCGCATTTAGGGATGGGGGCGTTCATCTTTATGCCACAAAGCGGTGACAGCTATAAGGCAAATATTGATTACCCCGATGGTACAAAAGCATCGCTAGAGTTGCCAAAAGCTACAGATAACGGCTACGTGCTAAAGGTTATTGAGCAAGGCGCAAACAATCTGCGGATAGCTATAGCCTCGGCAAAGGGTACAACAGGTCAGTTTGTGGTGGTTGGGCAAAGCGCGGGTAAAGTTTACTATTCTGCCAGGAGTACAGCGGGCGGCGATGCCTTTTCTACCATCGTGCCCAAAAGCAAGTTTCCTTCGGGGATAACGCAATTTACTTTGTTCTCTGAATCGGGCGAACCATTGAACGAGCGCCTGGTGTTTATCCAAAACCCAACAGATCAATTAAACCTGTCGGTAACCGCAAGTAATCAAAACTATCAGCCACGTCAAAAGGTAAACCTAAATATTGATGCAAAAGATAACGACGGTAAGCCTGTAGTGGGTAGCTTCTCCATATCGGTAACCGATGAAACAAAAGTGCCTGTTGATGAGGATAAAGAGAATAATATTTTTGCCAGCCTGTTGCTTACAACAGATTTGAAAGGATATGTAGAGCAGCCATCCTATTATTTTAATAGTAATAAAGAGAAAACACGTGCCGATCTGGACGTACTGATGCTTACGCAAGGTTACCACAGGTTTGAATGGAAGCGTGTTTTGAACGATACACCTTCACCCAACCAATACGAGGTGCAAAAAACCTTTACTATATCCGGCAGGGTAACCACACCGTCGGGGGCGCCGGTAGCCAACGGAAAGGTTGAACTGATAAACTTTGGCGATGGCGTGCTTCAGGTCGATACCCTTACCGACCAAAACGGGCGTTTCGCATTTACAGATATTATATATGCTGATAGTCTGAAGTTTTTGATCCAGGCGCGTAATGCAAAAAACAAAAGAGATGTGGTGATAAAGATGGATACTGTGCCATTGCCCCCTGCTGCTGATTATAAAAACTACGCGGACTTTAATGCAAGCACGGGTAATAGCATTTCTGTTTACGCGCAAAACAGCAAGTTGCTATATTTTGAACAAATTAAGGCAGGCCTGGGCAACCACATAATCAGCCTTAAAGAAGTACTGATAAAGGAGAAACGCATCGCACTAAAGCATTCAGCAAATTTGAATGGCCCGGGTAATGCAGATCAGGTTTTGCTGAGTAAAGACCTGGTGAATTATGGCTGTGTGCGCCTTGCCGACTGCCTGCAGGGGCGCTTGCTTGGTGTATTGTTTAATAACGGTGTGCCGGTAACAACCCGTGGTGGTGGCCGCATGCTTATTGTTATTGACGGCATGAACTCTGATGCCATGTATATGAACACGTTAAGCGTAAATGATATACAATCGATAGAGGTATTGCGCAACATTAGCGCAGCTGGGATATATGGTGGCCGTGGCAGCAATGGTGTATTGGTAATTACCACCAAACGTGGCGATGAGCCAACCTATTACCCGCAACAGTTTAGCAAGGGTATAATACCATATCAGCCAAAAGGTATTTATAAATCACGCATATTTTATTCGCCAAAATACGATGCTAAAACCAACCGGAAAATAGCCGATCTGCGTACCACCGTATATTGGAAACCCGATGTTATAACTCCCGGCGGTAAAGCCAATGTTGAATATTTTAATGCGGGCAGCGCAGGTGCTTATCGTGTAGTAGTTGAAGGGGTTGACAGCGAAGGGAATATTGGCCGGCAGGTGTTTAGGTATAAAGTGCTAAATTAGTATTATATCTAAACCGCATTATATGGCTTTTAAACGTACCATACTGGCATTACTCTTAATTGCAGGCACTATTGGGTTTTACAGTTTTAGCACCAGTGATGATATTGTAACCAAATTAAGTGCACAACTTGATAAATGGAGTGATAGCCACCCGATAGAAAAAGTACACCTTCATCTTGATAAACCATACTATACCGCCGGCGATGATATCTGGTTTAAAGCCTATGTAATTACCGGCCCCCTGCACCGCCTGCAGCCTGATAGCGGTATTTTAAATGTAGAACTGATAGATGCGCAGGATTCCATCAAACAAAGCTTAAAACTACAATTGCATTACGGGCTGGCCTATGGCGATTTTGCCCTGCCCGATACCTTGCACGAGGGAAACTACCGCATAAGGGCATATACCCAATATATGCTTAATGCGGGCAGCGATTATATATTTGACAAAACCATCAGTATAGGTAACGTTATCACCAACAAAGTTTTCACAAAAACAACATTTAATGCCTCCACACAAAACGGGCACAGCACTGTAACAGCAGATATTAACTACACCGATGCCAATGGCGCGCCTTATGGTGATAAGGCGATGAGCTATACGGTTATGCTAAGTAATAAGGTGCTGGGAAAAGGTAAAGGGCGTACCGATGCTAACGGTAATATACGCATTATCTTGCCCCCCGATAATGAAGCTTTGCTGAAACAAGGGCGCATAATTACCGGCCTGGCAGGCCTCCCGGATGGAACTGTGTATAAAAGTATCCCTATACGTACCATGGCCGGCTATGCCGATGTGCAGTTCTTTCCCGAAGGTGGGAATATGGTGAATGGGCTGCCCACCAAAGTGGCTTTTAAAGCTATAGGTACTGATGGGCTGGGAGTAGATATTAAAGGCGCCGTAACAGGTGGCAATGGTGAGGCCGTTGCACAGCTCAATACGTCGCATTTAGGTATGGGCACATTTATCTTTACCCCCCGTAGCGGCGATACTTATATAGCAAATATTACCTATCCGGATGGGACAAAGAAGGTGGTGCCATTACCCAAGGCAGCTGATAGCGGTTATGCCCTGAGCATTATTGAATCGGGACCGGATAACCTGCGCATTGGTATATCTGCAAAAGGTGCTACAGGCCGGTTTGTTTTAGCCGGACAAAGTGGCGGTAAGGTATATTATTCGGCTAAAAGTTCGGCTGGTAATGATGCGTTTTCGGTTATTGTACCCAAAAGTAAATTCCCTTCGGGGATAGCGCAGTTTACGCTGTTCTCAGAATCGGGCGAACCATTAAACGAACGCCTGGTATTTATCCAAAATCCTGTAGATAAATTAAACCTGGCAGTAACTACCGGTCAGCAAAGTTATTCGGTACGGCAAAAAGTAAAGCTTGATATCGCTGCCAGTAACAACGAAGGTAAACCCGCCATTAGTAGCTTATCTGTATCGGTTACCGACGAAAGCAAGGTGCCCGTAAATGAAAATACGGAAAATAATATTTTTGCCAGCCTGCTGCTCACGTCAGATCTGAAAGGCTATATAGAACAGCCGGCGTATTATTTTAACAGCAACACCGGGCAAACCCGTGCCGATCTTGACGCGCTGATGCTAACACAGGGTTACCGTAGGTTTGAGTGGAAAAACATATTGAATGATGTTGCCTTACCTAACCGTTACCCTTCAGAAAAAACATTCACTATATCCGGCAAAGTAACTACGCCATCAGGCGTGCCGGTAGCTAAAGGAAAGGTTGAACTGGTGTATTTTGGTAACGGCATATTTAATATAGATACGCTTACCGACCAAAGCGGCCGCTTTGCGTTTACTGATATGATTTATGCGGATAGCCTTAAGTTTTTAATTAGAGTACGCAATGCTAAAAATAAAAGTGACGTAGTAATAAAAATGGATACTATACTATCCTCCCCGGCATTAAATAACAATGTCGCTGCCGCTATTTTAATGAATAATACTGTTACCGTATATGCGCAAAACAGCAAGCAATTGTATTATGAGCAAATAAAGGCAGGCCAGGGAAACAGGGCCATACAACTGAAAGAGGTTGTAATAAAGGACAAGCGTATAGAAGCCCTAAAACATTCTGATAATTTACATGGCCCCGGCGTTGCCGACCAGGTTTTGCTGACAAAAGATTTGGTGGATCTAAGCTGTAGTTCATTGGCTGATTGCTTGCGAGGAAGATTGTACGGGGTGGCTTTTAACGCTGACGGTACGCCGGTTTCAACGCGTAGCAACGGGAATATGCTGATCGTGATTGATGGGTTTCCGTCCTCGGCTGAGGTTATGAGTAACCTAACTATGGGTCAGATACAATCAATAGAAGTATTGCGCAGCCTAAGTAAAGCAAGTATTTACGGTGGTTATAGTAGAGGAGACACCGGAGGTGGCATCGGCAGTGCCGTTAATGGCGTATTGGTTATTACAACCAAACGTGGCGATGAAAAGATTGACCAACCTCAACAGGTTAGCAAGGGTATAGTAACATATAGGCCAAGGGGGATATATAAATCACGAACGTTTTACTCGCCTAAGTACGATGCAACTACAATCCAAAATATCGCTGATTTGCGCAGCACTGTATTTTGGAAACCCGATGTTGTGACCCCCGGCGGTAAAGCCACTATTGAATATTTTAATGCAGGCAGCGCTGGTACCTACTGTGTAGTAGTTGAAGGGATTGACAGCGAAGGGAATATTGGCCGGCAGGTATTTAGGTATAAAGTGGAATAAAGGAAGAGGTTTTTTATCCTCTTCCTTTACTCCTTATGTTATTTGCCCAGTTGGAATTTCTCCCAAAAATCAATCGACTTAAATATTTCGCTTCTATCTGTGCCGCCGTTATTGCCGCCACGGCCCATGCCGCCGCCACCACCATGGCCGCCTCTTCCTCCGCCACCCATGCCACCGCGGCCTCCACCGCCACCCATGCCACCACGGCCGCCGCCGCCCATACCACCACGGCCACCACCCTGGGTATCGCCGTTTTGGGCACTATGATCGGGCTTTTGCAGGCCATTTATTTTAAAGTTGAATGCCCATTCGTTTTTTGTAATATTATCGGCATGGAAAAACTTTAACGGGATAGCCGCTTCATAAACCAGATTTCCATCGGCATCATAATCAATAGCCGCTTTAATGCCATAGGTGTTTGATGTAGTGATCATCTCATTCTCAATATCCTTAAACCCCGTCATCTTTATGCTTCTCAGGGTGGTTATGCGCTCGCGGGTAAGCTCTTCGCGTTCCTCTTTAGTTATCTCTCCACTATCATCCTTAAAGCCGGTAAAAGCCGGCGCAGGTGTGCCGGGATAACGCAGTGGGAATGTCATGCTAAAGGTTTCCTTCTTTTTGCCATGGGTATCAATACTAATGGTGATGCCGGCGTTTAATACGCGCGCCTGTTCCAGCCTGTCGCTAATACGAATGGCTGCATACAGGTTCTCTTTGTCGTTTGCCAAAGTGTATTTAATGTTTTTCTCATCGTTATGGTAGCGCAGGCTGTCGCCCCAGTCGGTAAGGTTACCATCAATAACAAGGTTTGCAGGCGGTGGTAACAGGCTTTGATTTTGTTTGGATTGGGCATTAACAGTGGCCGATAGGGCCAGGGTAATAGCAGGGAGCAGCAGTATGCTACGTTTCATTTTTTGTGATTTTATTAAGGGTAAGTGTATTGCGTGTAATTTTTATAGGATGATAAACACCATTTTAACATATTTATTGCTGTTTTTAAGTAAATTTGCTGATACATATGCCAACAGAAGTACAAGAAGAAACACTAACACTTGAAGAAATACTGGCCGGGCTTAAAGAGATGCATCGCCTTATTTTATGGAATGATGACCATAATACTTTTGAGCATGTTATTCATTGCATGATAAAGTACCTGGATTATACCGAGGCCCAGGCCGAAAAAATTGCCTGGAAGGTGCACAACGAGGGCAAATGCCCGGTATTGGAGGGTTCTTTTACCGAAATGGAGGTTTATCGGAAAATATTACAGCAGGAAGGCCTAACCGTTAGTGTTGAGTAATACATCTCATGAAAAATCAAAAAAACTTAACCATATTTTTGGCAGTGGGTATTGCAATTGGCGTAGCCACACACAATATTGCCATAGGTTTAGCAATCGGTATTGCCATTGGTGTTGCGCTTGACGCACGAGCTGCAAAAAAGAGCCTGGAAAACCCGGGCGAAAACAATAATCAAGATTTTAACAAACCGGAATAAGCCTGGTTATAAGGTACAAAAAAAGCCCTCCCAACAATTGTTGGGAGGGCTTTTTTTTTGATCTATTTTTTTAAACCTATCTCGCGTAAGCGTTCATCAAGGTATTCACCGGCGGTAATATCTGAATAAAGCTTAGGGTGTTGCTCATCAATGGTTGATGGCAGACTGGTAAGGTCCATAGTTGTTTTTGGGTGTAAAAAGAAAGGCACCGAAAAACGTGAATTTTTCATCTGCTCGCGCGGAGGGTTAACTACCCTGTGCGTGGTAGATTTTAGCTTGTTATTTGTTAAACGCTGCAGCATATCACCTACGTTAACTACCAGGTCTTCGCCAAAGGCTGTAACCGGGAACCAGGTGTTATCGCGGGTAAGCAATTCTAACCCGTCAGCACTTGCACCTATCAGCAGGGTTATCAGGTTAATATCTTCATGTGCACCGGCGCGTACAGCATCATCCGGTAATGCATCCGGGTTTTCTATAGGGAAGTAATGCAGGGTGCGCAGTATTGAATTGCCATTATGAACCTTATCGTCAAAATAATTTTCGGCTAAACCTAAATAAACGGCTATCGCGCGTAATAAATGTGCGCCTGCGGCTTCCAGCTTTTTATATACCTCTAATGTAGTGGCATTAAACTCGGGCTGTTCTTCAACTACAATGTTATCGGGGTAGGTTTCTTTTATCGGGTCGCCATCAGTTACGGTTTGGCCTATCTGCCAAAATTCTTTCAGGTCGGGAACTTTAAAACCTTTGGCAGTTTCTTTATTTTTACCGGTATATCCACGCTGGCCTGCCAACCCGGGGATCTCATATTTATCCTTTACTTCCTCAGGTAAAGCAAAAAGCGATTTTACCTGGTTGTAAAGCTTATCCATCAGGTCTTTACTAAGGCCGTGGTTGGTTATGGTTACAAAACCTGTTTCGTTAAAAGCCTTGCCAATGCTGTCAGAAAAAGCTTTACGCTCTTCGGCTGTGCCATTTATATAAGTATTAAGATCAAGGCGAGGGATGTTTACTGTACTCATAGTTTGAATATTAAAAGCCAAAATTATCTAAAAATTGCGGAGATACATTGTTGTATCAATAAATATATGTTATACTGTAATTGTTTTATAGCAATGGGCATAAAACAATTATAGCGTTAAACGTTTGTGAGTAAAGAGAGTCCATATATCATACAAACAACCAAACCAATTATACTAAGCATCATGAAAAATTTGAAAAAAATATGGGGAATAGCCTTGGTTGCTTTTCTGCTGATTGTATCGGCGCCTCATAAAACTATGGCCCAGGAGGGCGAATATATATCCGACCAGGAGTTTTACGATGAACTGCAGCCTTACGGAACCTGGATCTACGACCCGCAATACGGTAACGTATGGGTGCCCGATGTAGAGGAAGATTTTAGGCCTTACGCCACACGCGGCTACTGGGCTATGACAACCTATGGTAACACATGGGTGTCTGATTACCCATGGGGATGGGCAACTTTTCACTACGGCCGCTGGCACTTTGATAATTACTACGGCTGGGAGTGGGTACCCGGCAATGAGTGGGCCCCTGCCTGGGTTAGCTGGAGAAATGGTGGCGGCTATTATGGCTGGGCACCAATGGAGCCGGGTGTAACTATAGATACGTCATTCGGTGATAACTACAGTGTGCCTGATGCTTATTGGGTATTTGCACCCTATGCTTATATAAATTATACTAATGTTTATAATTATTATGTGCCTCGTACAAGGGTAAGAACTATCATCCGTAATACTACCTGGATAAGAAACAGGTATACCTATAATAACCGAAGCTATATAACCGGCCCGCGACGTGATGAGATACAGCGTTATACAAAACGCCCGGTACGTGTTTATAATATAAATAATGTAAACAGGCCATCACGTATTACTGTCAATAAAAACAATATTAATATATACAGGCCGGCAGTTAGGCAAAATACCAATGCGCGCCCTGCGAGAGTTGTAGATGGGGCAGCATACAAACAGCAAAACCCTACACAGCGTATTGGTAGCAGGGATCGGCAGAAGGGTACCTCCTACAATGCTGCTAATGCGGCCAGGCTTGCAGCCGCCGCCAGGGCTGCTACCCCAGATGCAAAAGTGGTGCGGGTAAATAATAATGCAAGGCCTGCTACTAACCCTGCAAATACAAACCGCCCAGCCAGGCCCAATGTAACAATCGAGGGTAACAAACCTGCAAATACGACCAGGCCGGTAGCTACAGGAGACGAAAAGCCGCAACAACAAGTGCGCGAACAACAAAGGCAGGTTAGGGAGCAACAGCAAGGTGCACAACAACAAACTGAGCAGCAAAAGCAGCAGCTTGAGCAGCAACGCCAGCAAATGCGCCAACAACAAACCGAGCAACAAAAACAAGCTCGTGAGCAGCAGGCACGCCAGCAACAAAGCGAACAGCAAAAGCCGGCAAGGGAGCCACAGCGTGCTAATAGGCCCGCTGCTATTGATAATACGAAACAGCTTGAGCAACAGCGCCAGCAGCAACAACAGCAGGTGCGAGAACAGCAGCAGCAACGCCAGCAACAGGAGCAAGTACGTCAGCAACAACAGCAGGCACGGGAACAACAGCAACAGCAGGTGCGCCAGCAGCAGGAACAAGTACGCCAGCAACAACAGCAGCAAGTACGTCAGCAGCAGGAGCAAGCTCGCCAGCAACAACAGCAACAACAACAGCAGGCGCGTCAACAACAACAACGCCAGCAGCAGCAGGTGCGCCAACAACAACGAACACCCGAAAAGCAACAGCAAGCACAGCCGGCGGAAACCCCATCACGCCGCCCTGCCAGAGAGTAAGGCAGATTTATTGAGCAAAAAAAGAACGACCGGCATTACGCCGGTCGTTCTTTTTTATAGTTTAATTTTTACTTAATTGCTCACAATGAATGATCCAACTAACAAAGCGGTAACATCCTCTTTAGATAATGGTTCATCAAATGATGCAGTGGCGACACCCACACTTACCTTAAGTGCCGATACCAGGTTTACACCACCTTGTGTTACATTTTCTTCGCCTTTGTAATTATTATTGGCAGCAGCTACTCCGGTATCATTACCTAAAGTGGCGGTGCTAACAATATAAGGCTTTATATTTGTATCGTGCCCTAAATCATGGCGTAGTTTACGTATGGCAGATGCGTGGCGCGCTTCAACTGCGTGTATAGATAATGCAGCGGTTAATATATCTTGATTACCTATTAAATTTGGCGCCTGCCCTTTATAAGCACGTACACCGGTATCTTCAAATACCTGCGCTACAGCTAAAAAGGTTGCATAACTTGAAAACACTGTTGGGAACGGGCCGTTACCTTTGTTATTACCGCCGGTAAAATCAAAGGTAGCCGGGCCAACTGGGGTGCCGCCTGACGCGGTAATAGCCCCTTGAAGGAACTTAACGTGTGCATTCTCATCCCTGGTTACAAAGCCAATGTAAGCAGAATCGGCTGATGGTATTAACCCTGAAGTAGTAGCACCTTTGTTATAGAAACCTGCTTCCAGGTGCTCTAATGTTAAAGCAAAGTTCAAAACATCAACAACAGTTGATGTTGCCTGGCCGTAGGCCTTTTTAAATAAAGTACCCAAGGCAAATGGCATGGCAGCAACCGCTACTTTTGAACCAAAGCTTGTTATATTTTTAATGGCGGCACGGCGGGGGTTTAACCTTTCGTGTATTTCCGGATCAACTTTTTCTATTTCGCTTATTATGTTAAATAAATTCATGGCGATGTTTAATTATGGTTTATAATTATAATTAACTGCACTAACCTTGGTTTTAAGGTAAGTATTGGCTTGAGCAAGCACTTCGGCAATTGAAGCCGATTTGTTTAAGCCGTCACTGTTCACCTGGTCTGCCGGAACAAAAGTTCCCGGAGATATCAGGTTAGAGATCAAAGCCGCATGCCTTGCCTCAACAGATACAATTTTACCTGCAATGGTTAAGTATCCGGCATCTTTAATTAAATAACCGGCACCATCATAAGCCTGTACGCCTAAATCCTCAAACGCCTTAGCGGCACCCAGCACTTGGGCTCGGCTGCTAAAATCAATTTTGCTAAAATCGGGAGTTAAAGCTGTAATTGCTTTACTTCCTAAAGCTGCCTTAAAGAAGTCGCGGTGTACAACCTCGTGATCGCGGATGTCTGTTAAATAAGAGGTTTCAATGGTGCTTATGCCGCTGTAAGGGGTAGCTATTACCTGCAGATAAAAAGCAGCCTCTAACTGCTCCAATGCGTAAGCATAGTTCAGTATACCCGGATCGCCCGAGCCAATATCTGCTCCGCCGCCTGGAGTTACAATAACGCGGTCGTTTTTTGAACATGAAGCCGCAGCACCCATTACTGCTACAGCCGCCGCGCTTGCACCGGCATAACGCAAGAACGACCTTCTGGCCATATTTGCCCCGCCGGTGATAGGGTTAATTTCTGTTTTCATAGTTAGTTTGGTTTTAATAGATAAGTTTTATACATCTAATACATGCACTTACGCACAAAAGTTTAACTCAGATTTTATAAATTATCTTTTATAGCAAATTGGAGTGAGGAAATTTGGGGGCGCAAAAAAGGCCGAAAAACTCTCGCAGTATTTCGGCCCTACATCTACCTATGAAAAACTCCCTTTGAGAAGGGTTATTAAAGTATATACAAATGCAATGCCTGTTTAAAAAAGCAATATTTTGCGCTTAAAATGCATATTTATACAATGGCCTGTTTTTTTGATGTAGAAATAGCTTCTCACACTGTAGAAAAAAAATTCCCCTGTTATAAGCACCATTACAGAAACATCACCTTTATTGATTTAACTACATAATTTTTAGAAACTTATTATAAATAACGATGTTACAGTATTATGGATTACAATGTGTATTTATTGGCTACCGACCCTAATAACCCCTGCAGGGATGTGATACACTCCAGGGATACTGATCTAAAGATCAGGGTTTTTTGTTTAAGCGAAGACCGTTTTACACCAAGCGACAGCGAGATACAACTATACGGATACGCTCATGATAAGTTGTATGCCTTTGAAACCATTAATATTACTGCAGATGATGCCCTTGATGTGGTAGGGGCAATACAGTGGTATGCCGATTATATAGAGTTCCCGGAGATGGAAATTTTACCCGAGGACCCACGTGGAAGCCAAAATATTGCCATGTAAATAAATACATGTAGCTGTATATCTATCAATTATAAATAATTTGAAATATTTTTTTGACGTATTGGCTGCATTTTCTATATTTGCAATCCCAAAACGAAGGGAGTTTAGCTCAGCTGGTTCAGAGCATCTGCCTTACAAGCAGAGGGTCACTGGTTCGAACCCAGTAACTCCCACAAAGCCTTACAGAAATGTAAGGCTTTTTTTGTTTGCTACTTATTTTAAATAGTAAATCCCAACTCTTTGTAATAAGTAATAATTTCTGACTGCTTTACATTATACGATATTATTTGCAGGATGTTGACTTACAGTTATTGTAAATAAGGTCTAAAACTTGTTGAAATTGAAAAATCTGCTTGTCACTGATGTTTTTAAGGGCTGTTCTTCGGTTGTTTTCTATTATCAATTGCATATCGCCAAGTATTTCTACAGCGTTTTTGGTTAGCTTTAATTGAAACCTTCTGCGATCTGTAGCGTGTATGGCTCGGGTTAAATATTGTTTGTCTACCAGTAATTCTATGATCCGTGTAACAGAAGCATAATCTTTAAATATAGCTTGTGCAATTTGATGTTGTGTTTGTTCGGGCTGCTCATGAAGGGTTTTCAAGAGCAGCCACTGATCAATAGTAATGTTAAACCCGTTTTTAACCAGTTGCTGTTGGGCAAATTGCCGGTAACTTTTAATGGACCTTTCGAGCGAATAAAATAATATATCTTCCAAACTCTCCTTATCTTTCATAATATGATATTGATTTTAATTATTCAGGGCTAATGATAAAAAGGGCGTAAATGATTAAGACAAGTTATTGAGGAGTATTATAGTAAATTAAATTGATGAGCTTTTTGAATGCGTCACGGGAGTCAAGTAAACTATTCATCATAAATATCATTCCTTTTTTAGTTTTGGGGTTAAATGCGATAAAGCTCATCACTCCCGAATCGCCACCATTATGGTTATATATTAGCTCCCCTTTATCTGTGCCATTTAAAAACCATATATAATAGCCCAAATTGGTTTCGGTAGGGGTTAGTAGCTGTACGGCACTTTGTTTAAAAACCTGCTTATTATTAAACTTTCCGTCCTGTGTCCAGGCAATTAAAAAATTAGCAAGCTGAGAGGCTGTTGTATGTAATGTGCCCGCCGGATAATCAGGATAGCCACCAAAACCTAATTTTACAAATCGTTTTAGAGAGTCGCTATAGTCATATGGCATAGCTAATTTGTTAGTATCCAGGTCTTTTATATACCAGGCAGAAGTGGTCATTTCCAGTGGAGTGAAAATATTTTGCTTGCAGTATTTATCAAATGGCATACCTGATATACGCTCTACTAAATAACCGGCTAATGCTATACCTATGTTGCTGTAATGGAAAGCACTATCTGGCTTTTTATTGAAAAAATTCTTTTTTGCATCATAGTTTTTGCCACCAGCTGTTAAGTATTCCTTCAAAAAAGGGCCGAGTGCCAAGGTTGGATCCCCCTTGTTAACCAGCCAAAACTGACCAAGATAATCGACATTGTCCCGGATGGACGAGCGGTGCCGCAGTAATTGTCCAAAGGTTATTGCTACACCAAGGTAATCTGGGTTAACGACCTTAAATGGGAGATATTTGTTGATGTCATCATCCATTTTAAACTTGCCCGCACCGTAAAGTTGCATCAGGGCAGCGGCCGTAACAGTTTTTGAGCTGGATGCAATTGCGAATAAAGTTTGCGGGGTTACCGGTTTTTTCTGTTCGATATTCTGATAGCCATAATAACCGGTCCAGGTTATTTTACCACTATCTACGACGGCGGCAGACAAACCAACAACATGATTTTGTGTCATGAAAGTTTTTAATGCGCTATCCAGTTTGGGGTTCTGACCAAAACAGAAAGAAGTTGAGAAAAGCAATGCTGAGACAATGCACCCCGTTAGGGATTTTGAAAGTTTTTTCATTACGACAAATATAATCATTGATATATCAATGATTATATTTTTTTTATCATATTTTTCATCGGCATTATGGCTGCAAATGACGGGTAGGAATTATTTATTTCATTTGTATAAATCATTTTAGCTAAATCGATTTATAATTTTTATAATTGTACACTCAATTATAAACGTCAATGAAACTATTGTTTAAACTGTTACTGGTATTTTACTGCCTTGGGCAAACTGTACTTACCTATGGCCAATCTGGCGATAATCAAACCTCAACAACCCAATGGCGTGCAGAATGGATAGCTGCAACCGGCGATAATGGTGCAGACTATGGCGTTTTTTACTTTCGTAAAAATGTTGATTTAGTTGCCAAGCCATTAAAGTTTATAGTACATGTCTCAGCCGATAACCGGTATAAACTATACATCAACGGCACGCTGGTGTCTTTAGGCCCGGCGCGCGGTGATACTTATTTTTGGAATTATGAAACGGTAGACATTGCTCCATATCTATCTGCTGGTAAAAATACAATAGCAGCACTTGTTTGGAACGAAGCTCAATACAGCCCGGCAGCGCAGATCAGCGTACGCACGGGTTTTATTTTGCAAGGAAATTCGCCTGCAGAAGAAATTATAAACACAAACAATACGTGGAAAAGCATCCGTGATATTGGGCACCATCCCGTTCCGGGTTTCTTTTTTGCCGCCAGTAAAGGAGAACTGGTAGTGATGGATAAAGCCGTTAAGGGCGATTGGAAATCGGTAAATTATGACGATAGTACTTGGCCCGGTGCCGCCAAAATAATGGATGGGAAATTGAAAGGCACCGCCTGGGGTATAGATTGGGCATTAGTACCATCTACACTGCCGGCAAGAGAAATGACCTACCAGCGCATCGTTAAGTTGCGTGGCGCAACAGGGGTGACCGTTCCGGCGGCATTCCCCGGCAAGCCTGCGCCGGTAACCATTCCTGCACACACACAGGCTACTTTATTGCTCGATCAAACCTTTGAAACAAATGCCTACGTAACGTTAAATTTTAGCGGCGGTAAAGATGCAGGCATCTCACTGGGATATGCCGAATCACTATATCAAAAAGGTAGTAAAGGTGTTATTAAAGGTAACCGTAATGATGTAGAAGGGAAGGAGTTTGTAGGAAGAATTGATAGCGTGATAGCGGATGGCAGTAAGGGGCAATCGTTCACAACATTAAACTTTCGTACATATCGGTACATAAAGGTTACCGTGCAAACTAAAGATGAGCCGCTTATTATCGATGATCTTTACGGCACGTTTACCGGCTATCCTTTTAAACGTACTGCTGTATTAAACACGGATAATACCGAGATAAAACAAATGCTGGATATAGGCTGGCGCACAGCAAGGCTTAACGCCTGGGAAACTTATATGGATTGCCCGTATTACGAGCAGCTGCAATATATTGGCGATACGCGTATACAAGCCATGGTATCATATTACAACACCCCCGATGACTTACTTGCGCGTAATGCCCTCACCCAGATAGACCATTCACGTTTACCAGAGGGGATCACCAAGAGTTGCTATCCAACAAAAGGCACGCAGATTATATCCCCATTTTCTTTATGGTATATAGGTATGCTGCATGATTATTGGATGTACCGTAACGATGCCGGTTTTATTAAAGAAAAGCTGGTGGGGGCAAGGGGCGTGCTTGATTTTTTCAGTAAATACCAGCAAGCCGATGGATCTTTAAAAGATACCCCGTACTGGACCTTTGTTGACTGGGCCGGCAATTTGTGGGGCGAGGTTAAAGGTAAAGACGGTAGCGCGGCTATATACGACTTGCAATTACTATTGGCATACCAGTGGGCGGCAGAAATGGAGCATAATGTAGGCTTGCCGGATTATGCTAAGATATATACCCAAAAAGCAGAACAGTTAAAGGCTACTATACAACGTAAATACTGGGATGACGGCAAAAAACTATATGCCGATACAAAAGAAAAAACAGGGTTTTCGCAACACGTTAATTCGTTGGCTATACTTGCCGGCATGGTGAGCGATACTGATATGCCGGCTATAGTAAATGGCTTGCTTAACGATAAAAGTTTAACGCAATGTTCGGTTTACTTTAAATACTATTTACACCAGGCGCTGGTAAAAGCAGGCCAGGGTGATAATTATATGAAATGGCTGGATATTTATCGCGAAAACATTGCGATGGGCCTTACCACCTGGGCCGAGTATTCTGATGTTAATACATCGCGTTCAGATTGCCACGCCTGGGGAGCAAGCCCTAATATTGAGTTTTTCAGGACGGTTTTAGGTGTTGATAGTTACGCGCCGGGTTTCAGTAAGGTAAAGGTGGAACCTCATTTAGGAAACCTGACAACCCTGAGTGGCGAAATGCCGCACCCTAACGGTAAAATTGCAGTTAGCTATAAACCCGAAAAAGGCAAAATGAGGGTAACTATTAACTTGCCGCGGGCAACCACAGGTATACTTGTTTGGAAGTCAGTTAAATATCAACTTGCGCCGGGTAACAACTCTTTTTTAATTTAATGATGTAGTTATTGCTTGAAGTATTTGCTTTTAAAGAAAAATAGCATACATTTGCTAAATCGATTTATTTTTTCTGATCAGCCCCTTAATTAAGAGGCTGATTTTTTAAATATTTGCTAAATCGATTTATAACCAATTTATCTATTTATGAAATTCAAGCTTTACTCTCGTCCCTATGGCTTAATAAGCCGGGGGAAACACTACTGCGGCGGATTATTAATTTGCCTGGCAGTTTCAACAAACGCTATTGCGGGTGCATCTGTAAGTGCCGCTAATGAAACCAGTGTGAAAAATAGCTATCGGGCCGCTGTAACAGTGAAAGGGACAGTAGTTGATGAACAAGGGCTGCCGTTGCCCGGTGCAACTGTGCGGATAAAAGACCAAACTGGTGGTACGGTTACCGATGTTAACGGTCGTTTTACTTTAGATGTTCCTGATCTTAATGCTACGCTCCTGATCACTTTTACAGGTTACGACCCTAAAGAAGTAAAGGCATCTGATACTGAAATTAAGGTACAGCTTTTACCAAACAGTAAGTCACTCAGTGAGGTTGTTGTGGTTGGTTACGGTACATCAAAAAAAGCTAACCTGATCACTTCCATCAGTTCGGTAAAAGGCGATGCTTTAGCAGAGCGGCCAACAACCATAAATATTACCCAGGGCCTTGCCGGGAAAGCTGCAGGTGTTAACGTTATGACAAACTCGGGTAAACCGGGTGGGAACCCAGCCATTAAAATAAGGGGCACCGGCTCTATCAATTCATCAAACAATCCACTGTATGTAATTGATGGGGTGGTTGGGGCAGACCCAAACGCTATCGACCCTAACATCGTAGCATCGGTAGATATTTATAAAGATGCGGGTGCTACAGCAATTTATGGTTCAAGGGGTGCAAACGGTGTAGTTGTTATTACTACCAAAACCGGTAAAAAGAATACATCAGATATCGCTTTCAGCAATACAATAAGCTTTGGCTCGTTGCAGCGCAAGGTACCTTTGCTTGATGCTGAAGGCGCACTTGAAATGTTTAAGCGCGAATATGAGTATGTGCCCGGCAGGCTTGCCCCGCATCTTGATCCGACAAATAACTTTGCGCGTAAAGACGAATTATTTAACCCCGATGGTACGCCAAAATACCATACCGACTGGCAGGACGAGGCAACCCAACTGGCGGTATCGCATCAGCACTCGCTTACATTCTCGGGCGGTAAGGATGATTTTACCATACTGGCAAATTTTTCATACAAAAACAACGAAGGCATTATGCTTAACAGTTACGCCAAGCAGCTTAACGGTTATATTAACATAGGTTGGGACGTAAAACCATGGCTTAATATTAAAGCCAGCTTAAATGCCGGTGGTTACCAATCAAACAATGTTGATATTAATACGCTTGGTTTAAATGCAGTGCGTGAAATGTATGAGTTTTTACCTTTCTTACCCGTTAAGTACGCCGATGGTACCTATTCGCGCAAAGGTGATTACCCGGGCGCAGAGGACTCTGAAAACCCGGTTAAGCTATTAAATAGCGTTAAGGATGTAACCGGCAGGATGACCACACTTGGCAATTTTGTAGGGACGTTCCACCTTAGTAAAAACTTAAATTTTGTAACATCATTTAGCGGCCAGTTGGGCAGCAATTATGAGAATTACTTTTCGGGGAATGATGTTTTTGGTGTATCGCAACAGCAGGGCGGCGTGGCCCAGCGTACCAATATCCTAAGCTCGGTATGGAGCAATGAGGATTATTTTTCATACGATAACACTTTTGGAAAACATCACTTAAACGCGGTGATTGGTGCCAGTTGGTACGATTATGTCACATCCATGACCCGGGCAGGGGCCGAAAACTTTTTTGATAACACATTCGGCTATTATAACCTGGGTGCGGGCAGCGTAATACAAACACCGGGATCTTCGCAGATAGAGAACCAGTTAAACTCGTTCTACACACGCGTTAATTACGATTTTGACGGCAAATACCTGTTCGGCGCATCATTCAGGGCCGATGGTAGCTCAAAATTCCGTGGCGGTAACCTGTATGGTTATTTCCCGGCATTTAATGCCGGCTGGCGGGTATCAAAAGAAAAATTCTTTGAACCGTTATTACCGGTAATCAATGAGTTTAAATTAAGGGGTAGCTTTGGTTTAGTAGGTAACCAGGAAGTGGGTAACTATCCAACCATATCGCTTTATAACAGCACCCAATCTATTTTTAATCAGCAAAAAACCTCGGCTGTTACATTGGCCAGCTTTGGTAACCCCGATCTGAAATGGGAAAGGGCACAACAGCTTGACCTTGGTTTTGATATGAGCTTTTTTAATGGCCGTATTGAGCTTGGTGCCGATTATTATAACAAAGTAACTAAGGACCTGATCTATTTTGTACAACAGCCGGCTACAACCGGTTATAGCGGGGCATATAAAAACCTTGGTTCTATCCGTAACAGGGGGTTAGAAATAACGCTGAACACACAAAATATAGTAACCTCCGATTTTAAATGGAGCTCGGGCTTTAACTTCTCGATGAACCGCTCAAAAGTACTTGATATTAATCATGATATTATTTACACATGGGGAGGCCGCATTATGGAAGGCGGGCCATTAAACGAGTACTTTGGATATGTAAGGCAAGGTGTATGGACACAAGCACAGGCAGCCGAAGCCGCTAAGTTTGACCGTAAGCCGGGCGACATACGCTATGCCGATTTAAATAATAATGGCGTAAAAGATGCCGGCGACCGAACCGATCTGGGTAACGCTATGCCAAAGTGGGAGGCCAACTTTACCAATACCATCACTTATAAAAACTTGTCGCTTTATCTCGATTTACAGGGCATGTATGGTAATAAGCTGCTTAACCTTACCCGCTTTATTATGACGGGGCCAACCATTAATGTGAACAGCTACCAGGAGGTGCTTGGCGCATATACACCAACGAACCAAAACAGCCAGAACGGGCAGCTGCGTTTGCCTAATGATTCTTTCTCGGATAACGAGGTTGGTGACAGCCATTACATAGAAGATGGTTCTTTCCTGAGGGTTCGGAATATAGCTCTGACGTATCGCTTCAAGAAAAGTATGTTAGAAAAAATAAAACTGACAAATCTTTCTGTAGGGGTTAATGTTGAGAATGCTTTCCTGTTTACTAAATATAAAGGTTACGACCCGGAAACTACGTCGTTTGACGCATCACTTAACCAGGGCGTGGATGTTTATCAGTACCCAAAACCACGCACCATTTCGCTTAACCTTACTGCTAACTTTTAATTCATCCTGCCATGAAAAAAATATTAATCCCGGTACTTATATTATTAATAGCCGGCACATCATGCAAAAAATTTCTTGAAGAAAAACCCAACGGGTTACTTACGCCAGATAATTATTACAACAGTGCAGACCAGATACGGGCTGCGGTAAACGGTGCTTACCTGGGTTTAAACTCGCCTTTTGCTACCGGCATAGGTGTGGCGGTAAGTTCTGTTTTTAGTTTGGAGTATATAACCGGTTACACCCAGCGCCCCAGGCCAAGCGGGTACGAGGATAACCAGTTTATACAGCTAACCGGCCTGGATCAGGCCAACGGTACGTTGCAAACCTTCTGGACTTCATCTTACTATCCTATAGAAAACTGCAACAGCATTATAGCCAATGTATCCAAATCTGAAGTAGTTGCCCCGGCTGTTAGGGATAACTTTTTAGCCGAGGCCTATTTTTTAAGGGCTTATTATTATTTCCAGCTGGTAAGGTTATACGGCCGCGTACCACTTAAAACTACGCCAACCACTAATCTTGAAAATACACAGCTGGAACGTGCGCCTATTGAGGATATATACAACCAGATAGTATCAGACCTTACAACAGCCGAAAAGGCCGGCCTGCCATGGGCAGATAAAACCGGGCATGTATCGCTGGGGGCAATAAAATCGCTGCTTGCAAAAGTGTATATCACAATGGCCGGTTACCCGTTAAATAAAGGGAACGAATATTACCAAAAAGCGTACGATAAGGCTAAAGAAGTGATAGATGGCGGCCAATTTAGTTTGTTTACAAATTATGCAGACCTGCGCAACCCAAGCAATTATAACAGCGGTGAGCATATTTTTATGATACAGCATGATGAGAACACCATCCCTAACATTATGCACTTTACCCTGATGCCGTACCCTGAATTGCCCATAAGTATACAGCCATCATACAGCGGTGCTATGGCACCGGCCCAGGCTTTTTATGATTCATACCAAACCGGCGACCAACGTGTAAAAGAGCAAAACTTTTACTTTACCGAGCATGCCAAATATGGCGATGCATCTACCATTATTAAATTACCAATGCCTTATATATATAAGTATTGGAATGACCAGGCCGAGATAAGCGGCAGGGATGGTTCAAACTTCCCGCTGATAAGATATGCCGATATATTGTTATTGTGTGCCGAAGCAAAAGCCAATGTTGATGGCGGTATCACTGCCGATGCAACAGCATTATCTGCTTATAATAAAGTTCACCAAAGGGCATTCCCATCAGCAGCAGCGGAAACAAGCATAACGCTTGATAATGTGTTGAAAGAGCGCTACTGGGAACTTGCGTATGAGTTTCAAACCTGGTTTGATATGCAGCGCACCCGTAAAGCCTTTGATGTAGCAAATAATAAAATTGTTGACCTGATAGGCTATAAGGCGCCGCTTCATAACCGCGAGTTTAGGGAGGCCGACCTGCTTTGGCCAATACCACTTGCCGAAGTACAAAAGGACCCTAACCTGGGTAAATAAAAGACCCGCCTAAGCAAAAAGCCACTCAAATGAGTGGCTTTTTGCTTTAATAGCAATTATATAAGCTGCTTACTTAGCTTTTCAACCAATGTGCTTTTAGGGGCAGCACCGATCTGTCTGTCCACTATTTCGCCATTCTTAAAAAAGAGTAACGCGGGGATATTACAGATCCCATATCTTTTTGAAGTTTCGGGGTTCCTTTCGGCATCTATCTTTGCAATTACTGCAATATCTTTATAGTCCTTATACAACTCCTCTACTACGGGGCTTACCATTTTACACGGGCTGCACCAGTCGGCCCAAAAATCCAATAAAACAAGCTTATCAGACCTCAGCACCAGTTCATCAAAATTATCATCAGTAATTACTACGGCCATATCTATTTAATTTAAAACCAGGTTTTCAACAGGGATATCCCAATGGGCAATAAGCAATTCATAACGATATTGCTCTGCTTTTTTATACGCTTCCAGGTCGGGGTACAATAGCTTTCTATAGAGTTCGGTTATACTATAGTCAAAAGCAAGTTGTTCATTTTTGAAAGTTAGCGTAACCTTAAAATCCCACTGGCTGTCTTCACTGCCGTATATCAATGGTGCTTCGGCGAGGATACTTAACACATCGCCTTTTTCCAGCAATTTTTTCAAAAGCGGGTAATGGTTCTTTTTCCATAGTGTGATAAACTCATCACTATGGCCCCATTTAACCTTGTAATAATTCTCAATAGTAAACCCGGTAACTGCCGATTGCGCGAACAGGCGAGTTTCTGTGGGCGTTAAAAATGTAAATAGTACCATAACCAAGTAGTTTTTCATGATTGTTAATTTGGCGATCTCTTGCATGTTGTTACAGCAAATGGAGGTCAGAAGCGGATTTGAACCGCTGTAGCAGGTTTTGCAGACCTGAGCCTAACCACTCGGCCACCTGACCTTGTAACGGTTATCCGGCTTTATTTTTCAGGTCGGTAACTTCCTGCCTTATCTCCTGTGCCAGCGTTTTAATTTGCTGTAAGTTTTTTCTTAACCGTGTTCCGGCTGCGTGATTCCCGCTTTTATAAAATTTTTCCGCGTCATGCTCCGCATCATTAATAATGCTTTTTAATTGTGCAAACTTTGCCATAGTATAAAATTTAAGTAAATAACAAGTGTAAGGCTGTGTGGGTGCCACAGCTATTTGAATTGCCAGCTTAGCAGCAACAACAACAGCACAAAGCTGGTTGGTAAGAGAATTTTAAGAAAACAAAAAGTATTACCTTTTTCATTGTTAAAACCGATATAATGAGGCTGCTTTAATGATAACTTAAAGTCTGCGCCAATTAAATTTCAAACTTATTATGTTACAAATGTAAATATATTCTACTATTCCTATGGATATTATGGAATAAATTAAAAATAATTTTACATTTGCTCCTGAAAATAATTGATTTACTGATCTCATTATTATTTGAACTAAATACAGAGCTCCCTACAGCAGGGGGTTCTGTTTTAAATTTTGCTTTATGAAAACACATCTTTGTTGTTGTAACGAATACGTCGCTTAGCCGTCCGGCTTAAATCTGATTCATTTTTTCATTTTCATACAACATTATGGGCATTTATTTTAATAATGCGGCTTCTATTGCTATTCAACCTGAATTTTTCAGCGCGATGGCGCCAGATGCGACAGCTTAAGCTAACTAACGGTGGAGTGGCCGAGTGGTTAGGCGGAGGTCTGCAAAACCTCAAACGGCGGTTCGATTCCGCCCTCACACCTCAAAGGATATGAAAGCAATTGTATTAAACGGTTTTGGAGACACCTCCAATTTTAAACTTACCGATTTACCAACCCCAACTGTACAGGCTAACGAAGTGCTTGTGCAAATAAAAGCAGCCGCTTTTAACCCGATAGATTACCAGATGCGAAAGGGACTGAGGGAAAGCAAACTGATGCGTTCGCCCGTATTGGGGCGCGAATTTTCGGGCATTGTTATAGAAGCCGGCCCCGGTGCAAGCCGCTTTAAGCCGGGCGATGAGGTGATTGCGCTTGCTGGTAGCATGGGCTCTAACGGCACATATGCAGAGTATATCAGTTTAAACGAACAATTGCTGGCTAAAAAGCCGGGTAACATCAGTTTTGAACAGGCAGCAGCCATCCCATCCTCCGGATTAACGGCGTGGGAGTGTTTTGCCAGGGCGGGCATCAGGCCGGAGGAAAGTATCTTTATTACAGGTGCAACCGGGGGAGTAGGCAGGTTCTTTATTAAGTTGTTAAAGTTATATAATGTGCACCGTATTGTAACAACTGCCGGGAGCGATGAAAGTGCAAAGGCCTTAACTCAATTAGGGATAGCAAACGATGATATTATAAACTATAATGTTGCCAACCTTGAAGCTGCCATCCTCTTGGTAAATGGGGGAGACCGGTTTGATTATTCGGCTGACCTTGCAGGAGGCGCTATATCTGAGGTAGCAGCCAGGGTGTTAAAAATAAATGGCAGTTATTTGGATGTTACATTTTTAGGTACATCCGAAACAAGGAGCGCTTTATTTGACCGCGCCTGTAAAATATATAATATAGCCGCCTACGCACATGGCCTGAGTGGAAACCTTGGCTGGTATGGCGCAACATTAGGGTTGCTTGCCGACCTGGTAGAAACAAACGACATCGTACCGCCCGAGATTAACCTTATTGGTGATCTATCAGAAGCATCAGTAATAGATGCGCACCGCCTGATGGAAAGTAATTTAATATTCGGGAAAAAGCTGGTGATGACTATTTGACAATTAAATTATATAAAGACTATAGAATTAATAGATATTGATATATATTTGCAGCGAAATAGTTCTTATTTAATTATCAAGAAAGACTGAGGGATAGGCCCGATGATGTCTTAGCAACCTGTACGCCATAGGTATAAAGGTGCTAATTCCTATCTGTAGCAATACAGAAAAGATAATGTCCGCAAATTATTTGCATTGCCGTAAAGGCAATTTCATTAGATCGTCTTGCCGTACTTCATGTTTGCTATAATTAAATCCGAATATTTTTCAAACTGTATAAAAATGAAAAATAAACATTTACTAATTACCTGTGCATTATTACTTACGGCATTTTTTGCCGGTGCACAGGAGGTACAATCTGCTGCAGATACAGGCCGAGGCTATATTGTTAAAACCGGCGATCTGGCCCCTGCAGATTTTGAACTGCAGCTTAC
Organism: Bacteroidota bacterium; assembly: GCA_040390445.1. GTDB lineage: Bacteria > Bacteroidota > Bacteroidia > Sphingobacteriales > Sphingobacteriaceae > Mucilaginibacter. Next base: position 218,022 of record JAZJYI010000009.1, on the reverse strand, counting down.
CGATGGTACCAAAACATCTTTAAAACAACTGGCAGGCAAGATCGTAATCTTACAGTTTACGGCCAGCTGGTGCAGCGTTTGCCGCGAAGAAATGCCGCACCTTGAAAAAGAAGTATGGCAGGCATATAAAGACAAAGGCGTTGTTCTGATTGGCGTTGACCGAGATGAACCCCTACAAAAAGTTGAAGCTTTTTATAAGGCTATGAATATAAGCTACCCGCTTGCACTTGACCCCGGGGCAGATATCTTCGGCCGTTTCGCCAACAAAAAAAGCGGCGTAACCCGTAATGTGGTGATAGGCCGCGATGGCCGCATTGCCTACCTTACCCGCTTGTATGACCCGCAGGAGTTTTCTGCTATGCTAAAAGCCATAGACGCCCTTGTTAATAAACCCACTGCTTCCTTAAACTAATCATGCATCAAATTAGCTCAATTTATATGAAAACAAACCTTACCAACCTTAATCGAAGTAGTCACTTAAACACTTTGCGTTTTACTACTAATAACTATATAACCATCTGCATGCCTGCGATGTGTTGCTGCTGCTGTTAATTCTCATAGCAATTTACCGGCACAAGCTATACTGCTAACGCCCCGGATAAAAATTACCAATTCATTCTTTACAAATTAAATAAGCCCCTGGTTTGGCATATTATACCCAACCCATGTATAGGCTGTATCATTTGTATTGGCATTTTAAACTATTTACATAACAACCATGTTTAAAAATTACAAATCATTACTGGCAATTATATTGCTGTTTTTAACCATACAGCAGGCAAATGCCCAGGCTGTAAAAATAAGCGGTGTAGTAACCGCCAAATCAGACGGGCTGCCGCTTCCCGGTGTAACCATCGGCATAAAAGGTTCAACAACGGGTACCCAAACAGATACACAAGGTAAATTCAGTATCAATGCAAGCCCTAATGATGTGTTGCGCATTACTTACATTGGTTTTACCCCCCAGGAGATAACGGTAGCAAATGCAACTACACTTCAAATTGTGTTGCAGGATGCACCAAATTCGCTTAATGAAGTGGTGGTAACCGCATTGAATATCTCTAAGGACAAAAAATCTTTAGGGTACGCGGTTCAGGGGTTAAAATCAAAAGATATATCCGAAGCGAAAGAAACCAACCTGATCAATGCCCTATCCGGAAAAATAGCAGGTTTGCAGGTAACCGGCAGCCAGGGCGATATGGGGTCTTCCCGTATCGTTATCCGTGGCGAAACATCAGTTTCGAGCAATAACCAGCCTTTATTTGTGGTTGATGGGGTAATTGTTGATAACTCTCAATTTCAGGGTGCCAATGGTTCAAGGGATTTTCAAAATGCAATATCCGATCTCAACACAGAAGATATCGAATCGATCAGCGTATTAAAAGGCCCCAATGCAGCGGCGCTTTATGGCTCCCGCGCAGCGGCAGGGGTAATTCTTATCAAAACCAAAACGGGTAAAGGCTCTAAGGGGTTAGGTATCACCATTAACTCTAATACTTCTTTTGCCACACTTAAAGTATTTCCTGATTATCAAAATCAATTTGGGCAGGGTTCTAATGGCAAATTTAGCTATGTTAATGGCGCCGGCGCGGGTGATAACGACGGTGTAGATGAAAGCTGGGGACCTCCTTTAGATGGCCGCCTTATCCCGCAATTTTTTTCAAACGGTAAGCCCGAGCCTTTTGAGGCACATCCAAATAATGTCCGCGATTTTTTCAAAACGGGCGTTACGCTTAATAATGGGGTAGCCTTATCAGGAAGCGGAGAAAAATTCGACTACCGGTTATCATACAATAACCTGCATCAAACAGGCGTAGTGCCAAATTCTTCGCAGGGCAGAAATTCATTCCTGCTGAACACTACCTTCCGCCCGACTGATAAACTGACCATTACAACCATTGCCAATTACATTAAAGACGATGCAGATAACCTGCCCGGCGCTTATGGAAAGCGCGCAACAAGTACTATGCTGCAGTTTACCTGGTTTGGCAGGCAGGTAGATATTAACAAGTTGAAAGACTATCGCGACGCTAACGGCAACACCTTTAACTGGAATAACAACTATTACAGCAACCCGTATTTTATTGCTTACGAGAATACCGTAGGCCAGCATAAAAACCGCATTATTGGGAGTGTAGAACTGAATTATAAGATCATTAGCGGCTTATCGGCTAACTTCCGTACCGGTACCGATTATTATACAGACAGGCGCAAAATTAAAGTTGCCTATGGTACAAGCGGAACCCCTTTTGGTTCATACGAAGAAGATGCCTATACGGTTAACGAAACCAATACCGAAGCACGCCTGCAGTATACCAAAAAATTGAGTAAGGACTTCTCTTTTGATGGTTTTGTGGGTGGAAACATCAGCACCATATTGAATGAGCAAAACGATCAGGTAGCACCCAAGCTTGCTGTAGCCGGTTTATATACTTTAAGCAATTCGCGCGATCCGCTGGTATCATATAACTATTACGGGAAACTAAAAACCTATAGTTATTTTGCTTCAGCGCAATTAGGTTTCAGAAACTATGCATTTTTAAACTTAACCGGCCGTAACGATTGGTCGTCTACTTTACCAACAGCTAACCTATCATATTTCTACCCCTCAGTTAATGGCAGTTTAGTATTGTCAGAGGCGCTTGATTTAAAGGGGAGCACATTAAGTTACCTTAAACTGCGTGGTGGCTGGTCTAAAGTAGGTAAGGCCACTGATCCTTATCAGTTAATCAATACTTATGATTTTACAGCACCTTATGTGACAAATCCTGATCTGGTAGCAAACCCGCGGCAAAGTGCATCAACCATTGATTTAAACCCAAATCTTAAGCCGGAAACAACCACCTCCGGAGAGGTTGGTGTAGAAGCTGGTTTCTTTAACGATCGTGTTCGTTTGGATGTTAGTGTTTACAATACCAATAGTGTGAACCAGATATTAAAGGTTAATGTTAGCCCGGCAACCGGATATCTCCAAAAATTAATTAACGGCGGTAGTATAAACAACAAAGGCCTTGAAGTGCAGTTAGGCCTTACTCCTGTAAAAACCAACGACTTTAGCTGGGATATAAACGTAAATTACTCGCGTAATAAAAGCAAAGTTATATCGCTTTATGATGAAGGGAACCTGCAGTATTATATCTTAGGCAGCAACCGTACTGTTGATGTACTGGCTGCTGTTGGCCAGCCTTATGGCACTTTTTTTGGCACATCGTACACTCGCGATGCATCCGGCCGGATAATTATTGGCGATAACGGAACACCCGTAATTAATAATACTAAAAAGTACCTGGGCAAATTCACTCCGGATTGGTTAGGAAGCATCAATAACAGTTTCAGTTATAAGGGAATAAACCTGAGCTTTTTGGTTGATGCACGTATTGGCGGCTCTATTTACTCTAACACAAACCGCACCGGAACTTATACAGGCGTATTGGCATCAACTTTACCTGGTAGGGGCACAGCAAATGGAGGGTTAAGCTACTATTATCCTGATAACAAAGCGGCTAACGGGGCGGTACAGGTAAATACAGGCGCAAGCGCGCCGGCAGGCGAAACTGTTTATGCCGACGGGATGGTATTTAAAGGCGTAAAAGCAGATGGCAGCGCTAATACAACTATAGTACCGGCGCAATCATACTACAAAGGTTTTACCAATGTTGATGAAGCTTTTATTTACAGCGCATCTTATGTAAAACTTCGCGAAGTTAAAATTGGCTATACTTTTCCAGCCCAATGGGTTAAAGGCATTGGCCTGCAATCGGCAACGGTATCAATAGTTGGCCGTAATTTATGGATCATTCATAAAAATGTGCCTAACATCGATCCCGAAACGGCTTTCAACACGGGTAATGCACAGGGTTTGGAAGATTTAACGCTGCCAACTGTACGTAACCTTGGTTTTAACATCAATCTTAAATTCTAAAAATCATGAAATTTAAATATTCAACCATCATACTATCCGGTGCATTGTTACTATCTGTAACATCGTGCAAAAAAAATCTGGAAGATATTAACAAGAACCCCAATGCTTCAGAAACTGTCCAGCCAGATTATTTATTAACTGGCGCTACAAAAAATATAGCCGATACCTACTGGGGGACGGCTAATAATATGGATGCAAGCTTGCTTTTTGTGCAAAACTGGTCCAAAATACAGTATACTGATCCTGACAGGTATATTTATACCGTTGCTTCTTTCCAGGAGCTTTGGGCTACAGGTTATACAAAAGGTATTACCAATTTTAACCAAATAATTAAATTAGCCGATGCGCAATCAAACCCCAATTATAAAGGTGTGGCATTGGTGCTACGATCATGGGTTTATAGTTTATTAACAGATGCTTACGGTGATATACCATATTCACAGGCTGCAAATATTAAAGAGAACCTTACACCTGTTTACGATAAACAAAAAGATGTGTACTTTGCTATATTGGAGGACCTGAAATCGGCACAGGCTTCGTTGAATGTATCCGGGCCGGCAATTGGCGGCGATATTATTTACAAGAATAATATTTTAAAGTGGAAAAAATTCGCCAACTCTTTACGTTTGCGTATTGCTTTACGAATAGCCGACCGCGAAGCCGACAAAGCAAAGCAAGTTTTAGCCGATATACAGGCAGAAGGCAGCGGTTACATTAGTGATAATAGTGAGATTGCTCAACTAATATATTCTACATCGCCGAATCAAAACCCAATAAGCAACTTGTTTGATACCAGGGATGATTACCGCATCAGTAAAACAATAGTTGATAAGCTGTTTGCGCTTAACGACCCGCGCCTGCCTATTTATGCCAGCCCAACAAAAGATGCAACACCTGCAACTTACGTAGGCTTACCTAACGGTTTATTGGTAGGCGATGCAAGCAATTATGGCTTAACCAAAATATCTAAACCGGGCACCTACTTTTTAGCGCCTGGCGCACCCGCAGTTATTATAAGCTATGCCGAAGTTTTATTTGACCGCGCCGAAGCTGCGGCCCGTGGCTTTACTACTGAAGACCAAGCTGACCTGTACAAACAGGCAGTAACAGCTTCTTTAAAACAATATGGCATTACCGATGCAACGGTTGTTAATAATTACCTGGCGCAATCTGCCGTTCAGTACGATGCCTCAAACTTTAGGAAATCTATCGGTAACCAGAAATGGATAGCGCTTTTCGGCCAGGGGCTGGAAGCCTTTGCAGAATGGCGCAGGCTTGATTACCCGCAGCTAACGCCTGCTGTTGCAGGCACGCTTGGCGGCAAAATACCGGTAAGGTTCCTGTATCCGGGCACGGAACAATCTTTAAATGGCGCAAGCTATAAGGCTGCAGTAGCAAGCCAGGGTGCCGATGTACTGACCACCAAACTTTGGTTTGATATAAATTAATTAAAAATAATAAAGGCCATGTATTAAAATACATGGCCTTATTTGGTGGAGTGGCCGAGTGGTTAGGCGGAGGTCTGCAAAACCTCAAACGACGGTTCGAATCCGTCCTCACACCTCTGATATCTATTGTTGGTTACCCCTTAATCTAACTCAACCTTCTCGTGCTGATAGGGGATCTCGATATTTTTAAATCCTTTTGCTTTCAGCTTTTCGGCAAAGTGTTGCTGTACCTCGTATTCGCCATGCACCAGGAATAGTTTTTTAACCAGCTTAGGGTCCTGGCATGAGAGGAAATGCAGCAGATCGTCGTAATCGCCATGTGCACTCATGCTTTTGATGGATTGTACTTCGGCATTTACCTGGTACTGCTCGCCAAAAATATGAACCTCTTTTTCGCCGCGGGCAAGCCTGCCGCCTAATGAGTTTGGCTCGGCATAGCCTACCATCAAAATAGTATTCTTTTGATTGCCAATGTTGTTTTTGATGTGGTGCTTTACCCGCCCGGCCTCGGCCATGCCCGATGATGATATGATAACGCATGGCCTTACATCATTATTCAAAGCAATAGATTCTTCGGTCGACTGGATAAACTTTAGCCCCTTAAAGCTAAACGGATCGGCATCTATCTTCATTACTTCTTTTACGCCGTTATTATATACCTCGGGGTGGTCCTTTAAAACCTGCGTAGCTTTTTCAGATAGTGGGCTGTCAACATAATACGGCACATCAGGCAACTCACCTTTTAATTCCAGCGCGTTGAGGGCATAAAGCAGTTCCTGTGTGCGGCCAACGCTAAATGCCGGGATAATAACCTTGCCTTTTTTTACCTCGCAGGTTTGTTTGATAATTTCCAGCAGGGCATCTTCTATGGGGCCAATATCTTTGTGCAGGCTATCGCCATAGGTCGATTCCAGTAAAATATAATCGGCTTGCGGGAAGGTTTGCGGGTTTTTGAGTAGCAGATCGCCGTAGCGGCCAACATCACCGCTAAATGTGATATACGTTTTTTTACCATTCTCGGTAGCGGCAATATGTACAGCCGCGCTGCCAAGTACATGGCCGGCGTCGGTAAACTTAAATTTAAGGTTGGGGGTTATATGGTATTCCTCGTGGTAATCAACAATTTTAAACAGGCGCATGGCGGCAATAGCATCTTCTTCGGTGTATAATGCCTCAAGTAGGGGCTGGCCTTTGCGTGCCCGGTGCTTATTGCTGTACTCAACATCCTGCATCTGTATCTTGGCCGAATCCATTAACAGGATGCGTGCCAGATCCATGGTGGCGGCAGTGCAAAATATCTGTCCCTCAAAACCTTCGGAAACGAGGCGGGGGATCAACCCGCAATGATCTATATGCGCATGCGAGAGGATGAGGTAGTCGATCTTTTTGGGGTTGAACCCAAAATGCTCGTTCATTTCCTCGGTTTGTTCACCAAGGCCCTGAAACATGCCGCAATCTAATAATACACTTGTGCCATCCTGTAAACGCAATAAGTGCTTGCTGCCGGTTACATTACGGGCGGCACCGTGAAAAGTAATATCCATTTATAATTGATTGTTTTAGAGAACCAAATAGACATATAAAAGTTTATAAAAAATAAACTAAACATTTAGTTGTTATTTTGCTTTATATCATATACCTTAGTACTAACGTAACAATAATCATCTTAATTAAATGGAAATAAAAGATTTAACCCGTGCCGAAGAACAAATTATGCAGGTGTTATGGCAACTGGAAAAAGGCTTTGTAAAAGATGTTTTAGATGTTTTACCCGAGCCTAAACCCGCCTACAACACCGTGTCAACTATTATAAGGATACTGGAAACCAAGGGGTTTGTTGATCATAATGCTTTTGGCAAAAGCCACGAATATTACCCGGTGGTAAGCAAAGAGGATTATAAAAACTTTGCTGCCGATAAACTGCTTACCGGCTACTTTGATAATTCGGTGAACCGCATCCTTTCGTTTTTTGTGAATAAGGAGAAAATTAACCTGAAAGAGGCTGATGAGATCATGAAACTGATTGAGAAACTTAAAGATAAATAGTTATGAACTGGTGGCATTATTTATTGCTGGTAAATATTTACCTCACCTTGTTTTTCGGATTTTATGCTTTGTTATTACGCCGGGAAACATTTTTTCAGCTTAACCGCGTTTACCTGGTTGGCACGGCTATCCTGTCGTTTTTTATACCGCTTATACAAAGCGAGTGGGTACAGGGCCTGTTTATAACACAGCAGGTAAAATACACCATATATGGCAGTAACGCGGTATCTATTACCGATATAGCGCCTATAACAAATAACCCGGTAACAATAGGGCAGGTGTTGTTGGTAACATACACCGCAGGGGTAATAGTTTTAGCCATAAAACTAATGCTGCAACTGATACTGCTAAGGCGCATTATCCAGGACCCATCGCCAAAAGTATCTTATTCGTTTTTTAATAAGGTTAAAATAAGCGATGGCATAGATGGACGGGAGGTGATAGAAAACCACGAACTGGTACACGCCCGGCAATTCCACTCGGCAGATGTATTGATTATTGAAGCCGTTATGATCATTAACTGGTTTAACCCTATAGTGTACTTGTACCGGTTCGCCATAAAACATGTACACGAATATATAGCCGACAGGCACACCTTAAAAGCAGGCACCAATAAGGCAGATTATGCCATGCTGCTGTTAAGCCAAACGTTTGATACACCTGCGCACCATTTGGTTAACCCGTTTTTTAATCATAGCCTTTTAAAACAACGCATTATGATGTTACAAAAAAACAAATCACAGCGTATAAAGCTCATTAAATATGGCTTGTCTGCACCATTGTTTATATTAATGCTGGTTTTATCGTCGGCAACAATCGGGAATAGTAAAGCGGTAAATGCAATTCATGATAAGGCCGAACTGATTTTAGAAAGGCCGGCTAATACCATTACCGATACCACCTATCGTACTACCGTAATTACTTACGACCCTAAAAAGGACAAGCTACCTGTTACCGATACTGTGCCAGGTAAAGAGATTTTTACGGAGGTAGAACAGGTGCCAACCTTTCCCGGTGGTGACAAGGCATTTAGTAAATTTTTAGCCACTACTATTAAATACCCGGCTGAAGCGGTAACGAATAGGGTACAGGGCCGCTCAATTGTGACGTTTGTTGTAGAGAAAGATGGTTCGTTATCAAATATAGAAGTAATACGCGCTTTTGGCCATGGCACGGATGAAGAGGCTGTAAGGGCTTTAAAGGCATCACCTAAGTGGAACCCGGGTATACAAAACGGGCATAGGGTTCGGGTGCAATACAGTGTGCCTGTAAGTTTTGTGTTCAATAAAAACAACAAATCGGCATCGGTAGTATCAAAAGAAGAGATAGATAGCAAGCCAATATTTACAGCTGTAGAGCAGGTACCTACTTTTCCCGGCGGAGACGCAGCTTTTGGTAAATTTTTAGCAGTTAATACCATATACCCTAAAGCTGCAAGAGAATCAAACATACAGGGCCGCGTAATAGTGCGCTTTATAGTTGAAAAGGATGGCTCATTAACGGGTATTAAGGTTTTACGCGGCATTGGCTACGGTGCCGATGAAGAAGCGTTAAGGGTATTAAAACTATCACCTAAGTGGAACCCGGGTATACAAAATGGCCGTACGGTAAGGGTTGAATACTCGGTGCCTATTAATTTTGCCCTTGCTGGGGATGAGGGCACCCCTAAAACGGGTTATGTACCTGCACCCCCACTGTTAAAAAACCTGATGGACACCAGCCATGTAACCCCTGTAATAAAAATCAGGAGCGGTTACGGAGCAAACCCGGTATATGTGCTTAATGGGAAAATTATAAAGCAAGAAGAGCTTTCGATTTTGAACCCGAAGGACATACAAACTGTATCGGTGCTTAAAGACAAAGCATCAATAGCGATGTACGGTAAGGATGCAGAGAATGGCGTAATTTTAATAAAAACTAAAGGCGCAAAGTAAATCAGTTTTTTATAGTTAAAAGGCCTGCCGGTTAAACGGCGGGCTTTTATGCTATATAGCTGTTGGCCTGCGTATTATTCCGAATAAGAAGGCTATAACAGCAATTACCAGTAATACATGTATAAGGCTGCCAACAGCAGTAAAGAAAAATGCAACCGCCCAACCTATAACAAGTATTAAAGCAATTACATAAAGTAATGAATTCATGGTTTGATGTAATTAATGTTTTTTAGGGTTATTAGTATAATATTAAAGGCCTGTAAAATGTTTTAAGATTTTTTGCTTTGAAGGAAAAGGTTATCAACCACAGAGGTAACGGAGTTTTCGCAGAGGGCATTGAGAAACAAAAAAAACTTTGTGCTCTCTGTGATTCTATCTCTGTGTACTCTGTGGTTAAATTAGGTTCAATAAAAAAAGCCCTTCTGCAATTGCAAAGGGGCTTTTTAAATAGCATATGGTTTATTACAACCTTAACCACTTTTTACGTACCGCCAGTTGCTGTGGCGTAGCGTTTGGTACTTCGGTAATTTTGTAATTAACGTTATTGTTACGTTTTAAGGTAACCGGTATTTTAAATGATTGCCCATCGCGGCTAACGGTAACAATAATTTTATCGCCCACTTTTTTGCCTTTTATAGTAGCATTAAGGTCGGTAACCGGTGTGTCGTCAATATTGGTTATCTGGTCGTTTACGTTAAGGCCATCAACCCAGCCGGCACCATCGCGCAATACAGTGGTGATAACATTGCGCTGGTTAAAAAATATACCCAGGGTTGGCTCATTGCTTGATGCCAGTTCATCAGTTAGTTTATAACCGGCATAACCCAGGTATTTATCATAATTGATAGCTGCCAGGCCGTTAATGTATTTAGCATAAAAATCGTCCAGGTTTTTACCCGCAAATTTTTCAAAACCGGCTTTAAACTCGGCATCGGTGTAACCGCGTTTTTTTGTTTTGTAATAAGTATCGTACATGTACTTCATTACATTATTAAGGCTGTACTTGCCTTTGCTGCTGTTAATAATTTCCAGATCTAACAACATACCTATAACCGCGCCTTTATCGTAGTAAGATATACCCGTGTTGTACGAGTTCTCGTTAGGGCGGTAGCTTTTTATCCAGGCATCAAAGCTCGATGCTGATAGGGGCTGTACTTTGGTGCCGGGTTGGTTCTCAACGGTGTTGATATCGCCCGCCATATCCCCTAAATAACCCTCGGGGGTTGATAGGCCCGCATAGCGCAGTGCCATATTCTGATAGTAGGCGGTAAAGCCTTCTGCTATCCAAAGGTTAGTGGTGTAGTTTTCGTTATCATAATCAAACGGGCCTAAGGCAATAGGGCGCAGGCGTTTTACATTCCACAGGTGGAAATGCTCGTGCGCCACCAGGCTTAAAAAGCCATGGTACCCGCCCTCGCTGCTGTATTGGTCGCGCGAGGCACCTAACACGGTTGAGCTAAGGTGCTCTAAGCCACCACCGTTACGCAACTTGTTATGTACTATAAAAGTGTAGTGTTTGTTAGGGTTTTCTTCATAAATGGCCGCTTCCGCGCGGATAATTTTGGCCATATCAACTTTCAAGCGCTCTTTATCGTAATTACCGCCGCCGTACATGGCTACTTCATAGTGTACGCCGTCTACATCAAAATCAAAAATATCCTGGGTGCCTATCTCTAACGGAGAATCGTACAGGATATCGTAGTTGGGTGCTGTGCGGGTAAACGTATCGCCATTAACCGTTTCAAGGCTGGTTGAAACCTTGTTCCAGTCTTTGTAGGGTTTTATGGTGATGGTAGATGGCTGTGCAAGCATCCCTTTAGGGAATAAAAAGATACCCGTGCTTGACAGGAACGCGTGCGATACATCAATAAAGCTGGTACGTACCGATAACTCGAACGCGTAAACTTTATACTTAATGGTTACAGATGTTAACCCCGTGGTGTTAATTTTCCAGGTGTTTTTATTGATCTTAAGCGCAGCAATGTCCTTACCTTTTGTATTGGCGCTAAGCGATTCGATGTTCTTGGCAAACTCTCTTACCAGGTACGAGCCCGGGGCCCAAACGGGCATTTTTACTTCTAATGATGGCTGGGCCAAACCAGTGATGTTCATTTCAACATCTACATAGTGTGCCTGTGCTTCCGGGAAGCTAAGGGTGTACGAAATTTTAGCGAGGCCAGCCGCGCTGCTGGTTGTAGTATTCATAAAAAAGAGGATTAAATAAACCAGTGCGGGTAGTTTAAAATTTTTCATGGGGCAAGTTATAAAATTTATATTTTTAATTGAACCGGCTAAAAGCAGTGCAGTTGTAAAATGGTTGATACATGTAATCAAATTGAATACTAAGCCGTTAATATTGCAAAAAGTTACCAAAATAGGTATGTGCTGGCAATAATATTGCCGATAAGCACGCAGCTATATTATATTTACGTACACATTTAATGGTTATATTATAAATGAATACAAATACCTATACCAACAAGCTGATATGAAAACAAAATATATTATATACACTTTACTTGCATTGCTTGTTGCATTTTTAATTTATAATAAGTTTTTCAGTAAAAGGGCTAAGCAAAACATTGCAGCTACTGCCGGTAAGGGCAAAAGAAAGAATGGCCCCGTATCTGTTAATATTATGCTGGTTAAAGATACCGCCGTACGTAACCAGATAGATATTACCGGTACTATTGATGCCAATGAAAAAGTAAACCTGATAAGCCAGACAGCCGGAAACATAACCGGGATATATTTTAACGAGGGCACCCATGTACAAAAAGGCCAGTTGCTGGTTAAAGTTTACAACCAGGATTTGCAGGCCTCTCTGCAGCAATACGAAGCGCAGATGATACTTGCCCGCGATATTAATAACCGCAATAAAATATTATTAGAAAAAGAAGCTGTTAGTAAAGAGGAGTATGAAACTTCGCTTTCGTCATTAAACTCATTAAAGGCGCAGGCCGATGTGGTAAGGGCGCAAATTAACCGTACCGAGATCCGCGCACCCTTTTCGGGGATAATCGGGTTAAGAAATGTTAGCCCCGGTGGTTACCTTTCGCCGGCTACTTCAATTGCTACCCTGGTAAATATCGACCCGGCAAAGCTTACATTTTCGGTACCTGAGCGTTACCTGCCCATTATTAACAAAGGCAGTAAGGTGACGTTTACGGTTGAAAGCTCAAGGGATAACTTTAAGGCCACGGTTTACGCAATAGAGCCGGCGCTTGATGCTAACTCGCGTACCATTACGGTACGTGCCACAGCGCCCAACCCCAAAAATATCCTTACAGCGGGTTCGTTTGCCAAGATCAACCTAACGCTGGATCAGATCCCTAAAACCATTATGGTACCTACCGAGTGCGTAATACCCGACCTGAAAAGCAGCAAGGTTTATATTTATAAGAACGGTATAGCTATAGCTAAAGATGTAAAAACCGACCTGCGTACCGATACTAAAATTCAAATTATTGACGGGTTAAAAGCCGGCGATAGTTTAGTAGTATCTGGCTTGATACAAATTCGCCCTAAATCGCCATTGAAGATCCTTAAAGTTATCAAGTAACCAATATGAGTTTATCTTCCGTAAGTATAAAAAGACCCGTATTGGCAACAGTTATGTCTGTTGTGATAGTAGTATTTGGGGTTATTGGGTACAAATTTTTAGGGGTGCGGGATTTTCCTTCGGTAGATCCGCCTATCATTTCAGTATCTACCAGTTACTCGGGCGCCAACTCAGACGTTATCGAATCGCAGATAACTGAGCCGTTAGAGAAAGCCATAAACGGGGTGCCGGGTATCCGTAACATATCATCAACAAGTTCGGTAGGGTCAAGTAACATCACGGTTGAGTTTGACCTGGATGCCGATCTGGAAACCGCCGCCAATGATGTGCGTGATAAAGTATCACAAGCACAGCGCCAGTTACCGCAGGATATTAACGCGCCGCCGGTTGTTACCAAAGCCGATGCCAGCGCCGACCAGATCATCACCCTTACCGTGAGCAGCAGCACCCGTAATATTACACAGGTGGATGACTATGCTGAAAACGTTTTACTTGAGGGTTTGCAAACCATCCCCGGGGTAAGTACCATTAACGTACAGGGCCAGCGCCAATACGCCATGCGCTTGTGGATAGACCCTAATAAGCTATCATCATTAGGCCTTACCGCTACTGATATAGGTGCCGCACTGGCCCAGGAGAATGTGGAGCTGCCTGCCGGTAAAATTGAGGGTAACAACACCGAGATCACCATTCGCGCGTTGGGTAAACTTACCACCGAGAAAGATTTTAACAACCTGATTATCCGTGCGGATAGTAACCGGGTTGTAAGGCTTAGTGATATTGGTTACGCCGTACTTGGTTCTGCTAACGAGGAAACTTCATTGAAAGAATCGGGTGTGCCCATGGTGGGTTTAGCCATTGTGCCGCAGCCGGGTGCCAACTATGTGCAGATTGCCGAAGATTTTTACAAACGTTTAGATCAGATAAAGAGAGATTTACCACCCGATATTACCGTAAAGGTTGCGTTGGATAATACCAAATTCATCAACAACTCCATTACCGAGGTTAAAGAAACCCTGCTGATATCATTTATACTGGTGGTGATTATCATTTACTTGTTTTTTAGGGATTGGCTCATCGCCTTCCGCCCGCTGATAGATATCCCGGTATCGTTGATAGGGGCATTCTTTATTATGTATGTATTCGGGTTCTCTATCAATATCCTTACGCTGTTGGGGATAGTGCTGGCCACCGGCCTTGTGGTAGATGATGGTATTGTGGTAACGGAAAATATCTACAAAAAAGTAGAGGCCGGTATGGCCATCCGCAAAGCAGCTTTTGAAGGCTCGGCCGAGATCTTTTTCGCGGTAGTATCCACATCGGTTACGCTGGCGGCGGTGTTTTTACCAATTGTGTTTTTACAGGGCTTTACGGGCAGGTTGTTCCGCGAGTTTGCGGTCGTGGTGGCCGGGGCGGTGTTGATCTCGGCCTTCGTATCGCTATCGTTAACGCCAATGCTTAACGTAAAGCTGATCCGTAAAAACCAGAAGAAATCTAAATTCTACGAAAAAACCGAACCCTTCTTTGTGGGCATGACTAACGGTTACACCGAAACCCTGGTTAACTTCATGAAAAAGAAATGGGTATCGTTTGTAATATTAGGCGGCTCATTACTATTAACCGGTGTGTTGTTTAAAATAACACCATCAGAGCTGGCGCCATTGGACGACCGCAGTTTGCTACGCTATTCGGTAACCGGCTCAGAGGGTGCTACCTACGAATACATGACCCGTTATATGGATAAGGTTGCCAATTTGGTTGCCGATTCTATCCCCGAAGCGAATGTAAACCTGGAGATTGTGTCGCCATCGTTTGGTGGTGGCGGTTCTGCTAATTCGGGTTTTGGCCGCGTTGGTTTGGTTGCGCCGGACGAGCGTGGGCCCAACGGGCGTACCCAGCAGGAACTGGCCGACTGGCTCAATAAAAAATTAACAAAAATGCCCGATGCCCGCGCCATTGTGGTGCAGGAGCAAACCATAAGCGGTGGTGGTAGTGGTGCGCGTACCTCATTGCCGGTACAGTATGTTATTCAGAACCAGGATTTTGAGAAGATACGTAAGGTGTTGCCCGAGTTTTTTGCCGAGGTGTCAAAAAGCCCGGTGTTCCAGGGAACAGACGTTAACCTTAAATTTACCAAGCCCGAGCTTAGGGTAACAACCGATCGCGACCGGGCACGTGACCTGGGCGTTTCTGTTGATGCTATAGCGCAAACCCTGCAATTGTATTACAGTGCCGGCCGTTTAGATTATTTCCTGATCAATGGTAAACAATACCAGGTAATTGCCCAGGTTGACCGAGCCAACCGCGACCAGCCGCTCGATCTGAAATCTGTTTACGTACGCAGCACAAAGGGTAACCTGGTACAGCTTGATAACGTAGTTACAGTTTCCGAGAGTGCCAGCCCGCCATCTATTTATCACTTTAACAGGTACAAATCGGCAACAATACAGGCGGGCCTTTCGCCGGGCCATACCGTAGGGGATGGTATTGCCGAAATGGAACGCATAAAAGATAAATTACTTGACGATACTTTTAGTACCGCCCTAAGCGGCCCATCGCGTGATTATGCCGAAGGTTCATCAAACATATTATTTGCATTTGGTTTTGCCTTATTGCTGATATACCTGGTGCTTGCCGCGCAGTTCGAGAGCTTTATGGACCCATTCATCGTAATGCTTACCGTGCCGCTGGCTATATCAGGCGCGTTCCTGTCGCTTTGGCTGTTCGATCAAACTTTCAACATCTTTAGCCAGATCGGTATTATTACTCTTGTAGGGCTGGTAACCAAAAACGGCATCCTGATCGTTGAGTTTGCCAACCAGCGTATGGAGCATGGCCTTAGTAAATACGAGGCTGTGGTTGAAGCTGCAACATCGCGTTTACGCCCCATCCTAATGACCAGTTTGGCGGTTGTGCTGGGTTCAGTACCCATTGCCCTTGCGTTGGGCGCGGGTGCAAAAAGCCGTGTATCATTAGGTATTGTAATTATTGGTGGTATGCTGTTCTCGCTGGTGTTAACTTTATATGTTATCCCAACCATGTACATGGTGTTTGCATCAAAAACACGCCGCGACCCTGATCATGAGCCCGACGAGGATGAAGCAGATTTGAAAAAACCTTTATTAATTGAAAAACAGTAAGCAACATATGACGATTAAAAAAATAATTTGCTTGGTTTTTTGTGTTGCCGCCTGCATAGTGGCAAAGGCACAGGATACGCCTTTGCTTACCTTGAAGGATGCCGTTCAAATAGCACTGAAGAATAACTATAACATACAGCTATCGCAAAATAACTCAACTATAGCTGCCAATAATGTAACGTTGGGTAATGCGGGTTTTTTACCCGTAGTAACCGGCGATGGCGCAATAAATGCCAGCAACCAAAAAATAAAACAAACGCGTAGCGATGGTACGGTTAATAACCTTACTGCAAATAACAGCAATAACAACTATGGTGTAAACCTTAACTGGACAA
This sequence comes from Bacteroidota bacterium, assembly GCA_040390445.1. GTDB lineage: Bacteria > Bacteroidota > Bacteroidia > Sphingobacteriales > Sphingobacteriaceae > Mucilaginibacter. The sequence continues at coordinate 201,635 of JAZJYI010000009.1, read as the reverse complement.
TTTTTGACGGCTTTAACATGTTTGCCAATTACGATATGTTAAAGGAGCAGGATAAACTGGGGGCCATACGTTTGCAGGATACCATACAAAGCACGGTAGCCAACGTAATTAATACGTATTACAACCTCATAAGCCAGAACGAGCAGATCAAAGCGCTACGTGGCGCTATCGAGATCTCACGCACGCAGTTACGTTACTCTAACGATAAGTTTACTGTGGGCCGGGTATCAAAACTGGATGTGTATAACGCGCAGGTTAATTTAAATACCGATACATCAAACCTGGTGATACAGCTACAGCAGTTCAGGACCACCAAATTACAATTGAACCAACTGTTAGTGCGCGACCTTCAAACCGATTTCTCGGTGGGCGATACCATTGTGGTGAACAACAATTTAGTGCTTGGCGATATTATTACGAAAGCGCAGTCACAAAATGCGGCGATACTGGCATCACAAATAAATAAGCGCCTGGCCGAGATCAGCCTGAGGCAGGTAAAATCTACCCGTTACCCGGTTATTGGCGTAACATCGGGCTATACTTTTACCAATAGCAAAACACCTGCGGGCTTTACGCTAAGCCAGAATGCACACGGCCTGGCCTATGGCTTAACGGCATCCATCAATATTTTTGATGGCCTTAACCAATGGCGCCGCGAACGTAACGCCAAGCTGCAGATAGCCAATGCAGATATCAGCGCCAAGCAAACCCGTTTGGATGTTGAGGCGCAAATAAGCAATTTTTATATAGCTTACCTTTCCGGCCTCGATCTGATCAGGATAGGGCAATCAAGCGTTGAACTGGCAAAGAAAAACCTGGATATCTCATTAGAAAAATATAAGATTGGCAACATCACCCAGTTAGAGATCCGCGAGGCGCAACGCAATTACCTGGATGCGCAATCAAAATTCTTTTCGGCGCAATACCAGTCAAAAATGGCTGAAGTAACACTGCAACAGATAACTAACAGCATAAATATTCAATAAACTATATTTAATTGTAGTAAAAGGATTATTTTTGAACGATGCCTGTTCACTTTAATACATGCCTGCTGATAGATGACAATTATATTGACAACTTCGTTACGCGTAAAATTTTAGAGAGCGGCAACTTTGCAGATAACATAATTGTAATACAATCTCCACACGAGGCTATAGCCGCTTTGCGCGATGGGAGTGTTAAGCCTAACGTTATTTTCCTGGATATCCGCATGCCACAGATGAGTGGTTTTGAGTTTTTACAGGAGTATGAAACGCTTGAACTGGACAACAAAGAGCTTACAAAAATATTTATGCTCTCGTCATCGCTTGACCCAATCGACATGCAGAACTCAAAAAGCAATAAATACGTTGCCCAGTTTGTGCATAAGCCGCTAACCTACCAGGTGCTTGAGGAACTTTGTACATGATATTAGTAGCAGACAGCGGATCATCAAAAACAGACTGGCTGCTATCAGCGCCGGGGCAGGAAAACAGGGCATTTAAATCGGCCGGATTAAACCCATACTTTTTAACAGAAAAAGAAATAGCCAAAATTATACAGGAGCAGGTTCCTGATATGGTAGCGTTGGGCGACGGGATCACCGAAATTTACTTTTTTGGTGCAGGCTGCTCAAGCCCCGACAGGCACGAGATCGTATCAAACGCCATCAGCAGCTTAATCCCTGCCGCCTATGTAAGTGTAGACAGCGACCTTTTAGCATCAGCCTACGCAACCTGTGGGCACGAGAAAGGGATTTGCTGTGTGCTGGGCACCGGCTCAAACATTTCTTTTTTTGATGGCGAGGACATTCACGACGGGCAGCATGGCCTTGGGTACGCCCTGGGCGATGAAGGATCTGGTACCTGGTTTGGCAAGGCGCTGGTAACCGATTACCTGTACGGCAATATGCCCGAGGATATCAACGCGAAATTTAAAAAGAACCATCACCTCACCAAAGAGGACGTTATCATCAACGTTTATCAAAAAGCAAGGCCAAACTCTTACCTGGCATCATTCTCCAAATTCCTGTCGGAGATAAGGGAAACGGACTATGCGCAAAATTTGCTGCAAAGGGGTTTCCAGGAGTTTGTTGATACTAACGTAAAAGCATCATACCCGCAGTACGATAAATTTAAATGCCATTTTGTAGGTTCTATTGCCTACGTTTTTGCCGACGAACTAAAAGCCGTTTGCGAGCAGAATGGGGTTCATGTAGGCAAGATCATCCGCCAGCCGATCATTGATCTGTTGGAGTTTATTTTGAAGAGAGGGTAGGCTTTAATCGCCTTTGTAGTTGATTTTCCAGTTCATCTTTTTCAATTCAGGCTCAGAATATTTAAGCACTTTTAAATATTTGCCCATGTGGCATAATTCATTCATGGAATAAACTCCATCATATTGTTTAAGGCTGTCTACTGAAAAAACGAATAAGTACAATTGGTTCTCTTTGCCCTTTTTAATGTAACGGTGCCATGCGTATTTATCTCCGGATATTCGGATGCTGTTTACGGAGTCGGGCTTAATAAGCACATAATCAGCAATGTAATAAGCAATATTGTTTTCTTCTGTAGAAGAAGGGTTATTAGTATTTGAATATACAATCGTGATCTTTTCCTTAGAACTATTTTGGACCCTCAACATGGTATTATTACACGAGAATCCGGAAATGAGTATGTTTAATAGAAGTAATAGGGATAAAAGCTTAAATGATCTCATAAGAGCGGTTTAAGCTATTAATACATAAAAGCCGGTAAGGTGACCCATCTCGCCCTTATGGTGTTGTCACCAACAAGGGCGAAAATTGGCAGATAATTAGTGCTTAAAGCTCTTTTTTATCCCGATCAAAAATATCCCCAGCACCGCTAAAATACTCGCGGCTTTTGGCAGGTAATCGCCATATTCCACATAGAAGGTAATATCCGAATTTAGGTTAATATCCTGCTTTAACGCGGTACGTACCCACCATTTACTTTGCTGCACCACATCACCACGCTGATTGATGAATGCCGAGATCCCTGTATTGGCAGACCGGCACACCCATCTGCGGGTTTCAATAGCACGTAGTTTAGCATAATCCAGATGCTGATCTTTACCTGATGTGTTTTCCCACCATCCGTCGTTGGTGATAATAGCAATGAACTGTGCGCCTTGCTTTACATATTTAGATACCCACTCGCCCCAGATAGATTCAAAACAGATAACGGGTGCTGCACCTATCCCGCTTTGCGAATAAAATACGCTTGGTTCGGTTTGCATACCATAGGCACCGGTTGCGCCCCCCAGATGCTCAAAAGCAGGTTTCATAAACGATAAGGCACTTCCAAAAGGCAGTAACTCAGCCCCCGGTACCAACCGCGATTTATGATAGAACTGAACTTTTGACGAGTTTTCTATATTAATGGCCGAGCTAAACCTGTCATAAAACATACCGGGCTGGTCTGGCAGCGGGCTGGCGGTTTTGGTAGCGCGTTTAGTGTAAAATTTGTGTGTTTCGCCACCGGTAAGCACATTGGCATTTTTGTATTTATTTAAAAATCCGCGTACCTGTAAATAATAATTATCGGTGTAAATGCGGTCTTCATCCATATCCTGTGGAATGGCGGTTTCCGGCCAGATGAAATATTCCGTATTTTTTTGACCGATAGAATCTGACAGGTGTGTAAGCACGGCTATCTGCTCATGAACAGGGATAGTGCCTTCTTTTTCGTAAGGGTCAATATTCGGCTGTGCCACCACGATGTTTGATGGGTTGGGCTGCTCGCGATAGCTATAGTATTTAAATAACGAGAACCCTAAAGGGAGTATTAATACCAACGCAAAACCGGTAATGAGTTTTAAACGGGCTTGTTTGGTTTGGCGCTCGCGCAAGCCAACATACAGCAAAAACAATAGGATATTAATAGCCCAAACCCAGATGGTGCCGCCGTAAACCCCGGTGTACTCATACCATTGGATCCATTTATGCGATGTGGCGAAGCCGTTGCCCATGGTCATCCACGGGAAGTTAAGGTCCCAGCTTTGGTGCAGGTATTCGTAGCCTATCCAAAAACAAACCAGTGCAATTAAGGAAAGGGTACGCCCGGCAATAAGCCTTACCCGGTAATATAACCAGCAGGCTGTAGCCATTAATAGCGGCCCAAGCGCGTAGGGGATAAGTGTAAGCGCCCCCGCTACAACGGGGCCAATAATTTTAAGCGAATTATAAACCCAGTAAACGCAAAGCGTATTCCAGATGAAGAACCCGATGAACGTGGTGTTAAAGATCTTTTTACCCTTGCCGGTAGCTGTTGACTGGATGATGTTCTCCATAGCCAGCAGCATTGGTACCAAGCCCACAAATAAAAAGAACGTGGTGTACTGTGTAGGCGGCCATGCCAACCAAAGCAGCAGTCCGGAGAATATGGAGAGTAGTAGGTTTCTTTTCATTTGTTATAATAATAAGCCCCCGTCATTACGAGGTACGAAGCAATCTCCTGATATGCAATAACATTGATAAGCTATGTCATTACGAGCGTAGCGTGGCAATCTCGTCGCACGCAAAGTAATAAACTATTTATTCATACCAACCTTCGCTGAGATCATTCCAGGCGGGATTCTCTTTAATTATCAGATCAATTTTTTTCTTTCGCGAGCCGGCCTTCAGTTGCTTCTCTCTTGCTATGGCGTCCTGTATCCATTGGAATTCCTCAAAGTAAACTAATTTATTGCAATCGTATTGTGCCGTGAACCCTTTATAAACTTTTTCTTTATGCTGTAAAATACGTTCCTGCAAATTGCTTGTTACACCGATATAAAGTACGGTGTTTGCTTTGTTGGTAACGATGTAAACGGCATAATCGTGAATTTTCATAGCGTACACTTAGCGTGCGACGAGATTGCCACGCTATCGCTCGCAATGACAATTTGGGTTTTATTAATCCTCCTCGTCATCCGCATACTTCTTTTTCTTTTTATCACCCTCAACTGGCGTTGCCCCGGCAACACACATCACAAACTCGCCTTTTAGCGGGTGGGTTTCAAAGTAGGTTTTTACTTCGGTTACCGTTCCCCTTACGGTTTCCTCGAACATTTTTGTCAGCTCGCGCGATACGGAAAGTTGCCTGTCTGCACCAAAAAAGGTGGCCATTTCATCCAGTGTTTTCAATAAACGGTGTGGCGATTCGTAAAGTATAATGGTGCGCTCTTCGGTCGCCAGGAATTTATAGCGGGTTTGGCGGCCTTTTTTAAGCGGCAAAAATCCTTCAAAGCAAAACTTATCGGTAGGGAAGCCAGAGTTAACCAGCGCGGGCACAAAAGCTGTTGCTCCGGGCAGGCACTCAACCGGGATGTTGAATTTTAAAGCCTCGCGCACCAGGAAAAATCCCGGGTCGGATATGGCAGGGGTACCTGCATCAGATATCAGCGCGATGTTTTGCCCCATCAGCAGGAACTTAATGATCTCGTTGCTGGCCTGGCGCTCGTTATGCTGATGATGCGCAAACACCTTGTTCTGGATCTCGAAATGCTTCAGCATAGGTGCCGATGTACGCGTATCCTCGGCCAGTATCAGGTCGGCCTCTTTTAAAATACGGATAGCCCTAAAGGTCATATCCTCCAGGTTACCAATGGGGGTGGGTACTAAGTATAGTTTGCCGGGCATATAATAACTTAATTATATCAACTATCTGTAGTAATCAGTTGAAAGTATTGCCGTGCAAAGAATATTAGTAACGATGAGATTGCTATTACTACATTCGCAATCACATACAAGTTTATATCTTTGTCGAAAATAAAAAATAATGCTGCAAGTTAGTTATATCCGCGATAACAGGGAACAGGTTTTAGAACGTTTGGCTGTAAAAAATTTTAAACAGCCCGAATTGGTAGATGAAGTGATTGGCCTCGACGAGAAACGCCGCCAAACACAGAACCAACTGGATACCGTATCGTCAAAAGCTAATGCGGCGGCCAAGCAAATTGGCGAGTTGATGCGCAACGGTAAAAAGGATGAGGCAGAAGCCATAAAAGCCAACACCGGTAAATGGAAAGAAGAAGGCAAACACCTTGGCGAACAATTAGCTGCGCTGGAAGCTGAACTGCAGGAGAAATTGGTGTTATTCCCCAACTTGCCACATGCATCAGTACCCAAAGGCTTAACACCCGAGGAGAACGAAGTGGTGCTGGAGAATGGCAACAAACCTGAATTGCCTGCCAACGCCCTGCCACACTGGGAACTGGCGGCAAAATATAACCTGATAGATTTTGAATTGGGTGTTAAAATAACCGGCGCAGGTTTCCCGGTATATAAAAATAAAGGTGCCAAACTGCAACGCGCGCTCATTAACTTTTTTATTGATGAAGCAGAAAAAGCGGGTTACAGCGAAGTAAGCGTACCATTAATGGTGAACGCGGCATCGGGTTTTGGCACCGGGCAGTTACCCGATAAAGAAGGGCAAATGTATCATGTAGGTGTTGACGACCTATACCTGATCCCTACTGCCGAAGTGCCCATCACCAACCTGTACCGCGATGTGATCTTAAAAGGCGAAGAACTGCCGGTTAAAAATTGCGGGCATACGCCATGTTTCCGCCGCGAGGCAGGGTCTTACGGGGCGCATGTACGTGGCTTGAACCGCTTGCACCAGTTTGACAAGGTGGAAATAGTGCAAGTAGTACACCCCGACAATTCATACGATGTGTTAGAGGATATGAGCGCTCATGTACAGGGTTTGCTGCAGAAGCTTGGTTTGCCATATCGTGTGTTGCGCCTTTGCGGTGGCGATATGGGTTTTACCAGCGCACTAACTTATGATATGGAAACCTGGAGCGCTGCACAGCAACGTTGGCTGGAGGTATCGTCAGTATCAAACTTTGAAACGTTTCAGAGCAACCGCTTAAAGTTACGTTTCCGTAATGCCGAGGGTAAAACGCAATTGGCCCATACACTGAATGGCAGTGCATTAGCCCTTCCGCGTATTGTGGCTACTTTGTTAGAGAACAACCAAACCGATAGAGGTATTAAAGTGCCCGAGGCGCTTGTGCCTTATACTAAGTTTGAGTGGATAGATTAAGTGCGCCCTAAAACGTCCTGAAACGCCCTTAACTGTCCTTAAAACGACCTGGCAAGTGCAAAGTGTTCACGTTCACTGCCGTGAACGCCTGTGAACGTGCGTATTTGACTTATAATCAGGCTTTTGTATTTTGTCGTATTTGTATGTGCCTTATAATTAGCGATTTGTGTTTATAATCCCTTTTGTATCGCTTCATAAACCGCATCTTGTATCCTCGGGCGGATGTTCAGGCTCCCCAGTTTATTACCCACGTTTGGATATACCCGGTTTGACAGGAACACGTAAACCAGGTTATACTTCGGGTCCACCCATACACAGGTGCCGGTAAAACCGGTATGTCCATAAGCCATATCTGACGCCAGTTTTGACGGGTAATGTCTGTCGGCTATCGGGTCCCAGCGGTCAAAGCCCAGCCCGCGCCTGCTCACCGGCGATTGCTTGGATCTCCAGAGGTCAACCGTCTCAGGTTTAACGTATTGTACGCCGCCGTAAGTGCCGCGGTTAAGCATCATCTGGTAAAGTATGGCCACATCATTAGCGTTAGCGAATACACCGGCATGGCCGGCAACGCCACCCATCAGGGCCGCGGTAGGGTCGTGCACGTAGCCGTCTATCAGGGTTTTACGGTCCTTTTTATCATCCTCCGTCGGCGGGATGCGGTTTGCCGGGAAACGGTTAAGCGGTAAAAAACCGGCCGTTTGCATCCCAAGGGGGTTATAAAATTTATCCTGTACGTATTTGTTTAAGGGGATAGCGGTAATGGTTTCTACTATCTGCTGCATAAATATCATACCCACATCGCTATATACATATTGCCCCCGGGTTTTAACTGCCGAGCGTAAAGCCGCAGGCAGCATCACCTCTTCAAAATAGTTTTTTCGCACGTAATAGTTATCGTTCACCTTGGTGGGGTACGCTGCGGATGAATCTGTGCTGTGATCAGTTGGTTTGATCACCTCGAAGGTGGAGATATCCGGGATCAGCCCGGCCTGGTGTTCCAGTAACTCGCGCACGCTCAGCGTTTTTTTATTGGTGTTGCGGGTAATAGGCATATAGGTGCCAAGGGTAGAATCGAGGTTAAGTTTGCCCTGGTCATAAAGCTGCATGGCCTCCATGGTGGTGGCCGAGATCTTGGTCATAGATGCGATATCGAAGATGTCGGTTATCTGATCGGCAATGCCATTATCGTACATATGGTAACCATAAGCCTTATTAAATATCACCTTGCCATCCTTGGCTACTAAAACCACGCAGCCCGGCGTAGCGCGGTTGGCAATGGCTTCGCGGGCAATATTGTCTATTTCTTTCAGGTTATCGGCATTAATGCCCGCATCTTCTGGCACGGTATATTGCAGGCGGGTTTTAGAAGTTAAAAAGCCCGAGTTAGCGGTGTATTTAGGCGCATAAGTTTTGGTGAGCCGCTGTGTAATGGCAACCCCGCCAAAAATAGCCTGCGCGCTGTATAATGCAGCCACTGGCGATACCCTTGCCGACCAGATAATCGGCGAAGTAACATTGTTTAGCTTAATAAGCGATGCACTGTTACCGATGAACGAGACAATCACATTTTTTAACTTTTGATTATCGTTAATAAAGCTGATGATCTGCGGATTGTTCATCTCGGCATCGGTAAGCTGCAGGATAAGGGTATTATAAAACTTGGTATCCTGCGCCAGCATATCAAAGGGCTTTATACCTAAATAATCGTTGCCGTTTATGCCATCAACCTTTGCGTATTTATTCAATAAGCTATCAAACGCAACTGTGTAGGTGCCCGTAAAATGGATACTGGCAATTTTATTATTATCAAGATTTTGAATGGGGATAAGCTGCTTTTCGTTGTTGAGCAATACAGTTGCCTGCTCAACAGATAGCTGTTCTTTTACATAGGCTTTACCCGTAAATGGTGGGTTTTGCGCACAGGCAGAATTAAAAAGTACAAACCCGGATAACAGCAGGATGTATAAATTCCGCCTATTTCTTCTCATAAACCTTAACACCATTTATATATGTTTTTAAAACTTTAACATTTGGCAAATCGCTGCCTTTTACTTTCATAATATCCTGGTCAAGTATCACAAAATCGGCATACTTGCCTACTTCAATACTGCCTTTTTCGTGTTCCTCAAAGTTTGCTTTGGCCGCCCAAACGGTCATGCCGCGAAGGGCTTCAGTACGACTAAGCGCGTTCTCCATCTGGAAGCCACCTTCTGGCGAGCCTTTCAAATCTTTGCGTTCTGTTGCAGCATAGAACGTGTACATTGGGTTTATGTTTTCTACCGGGAAATCAGTCCCCAGCGGGATCCAGCCGTTTTGTTTCATTAAATTCTTGTAGGCATAACCGCTTTTTAAACGATCGGCCCCCAGGCGTTTTACCGCCCATACCATATCAGATGTAGCATGTGTAGGCTGTACCGATGGGATGATACTATTATCGCCAAATAGCTTTACATCCTCCGGCGATACGATCTGGGCGTGTTCTATCCTCCAGCGTTTATCATTCTTTCCTTTTAGGTTTTCGGCATAAATTTTAAGCATCACCCGGTTGGCCGAATCGCCAATGGCATGTGTACACATCTGGAAACCGTGGGCCGCTATTTTTTTGGCGACTTCTTCAAAGTGGGCTTTACTACTCAATAAAAAGCCGCTCCAGTTTTTCTGGTCGGCATATGGGTGCAGTAAACATGCGCCCCTTGAGCCCAGCGCGCCATCGGCATAAACTTTAAACGCACGTACATTTAGGCCGGGTGTTTTGTAGGCACCACGTTTAAAAAGGTAGTCGTAATTCTCCTGCTGGTCGGCAAGCATTACATACATGCGCATTTTCAGGTCGCCTTTGTGTTGCAGTGCAGCAATGGTATTTACCATGGTGTAGGGCAGGCCGCAATCATCCACGGTAGTTAGGCCAACCGCAAAACAATTGCGCTGTGCATCAAGTAAAGCGGCCTGTGTAATTTGCTCGGTTGGGGCGGGGATTTTACGGGTAACAATACCTACGGCATTATCTACCAGGATGCCGGTTAGTTTGCCGTTAATGGTTTCTATTTCGCCACCTATTATTTTTTGCCCCGGTTTTATGCCGGCAATATTTAAAGCAGCCTGGTTAGCAATGGCGGCATGCCCGTCAACCCGGCTCAGTATTACCGGGCGCACCGGGAAAAGCGAATCAAGTTTGGCTTTGTTGGGGAATGCTTTATTGGCCCAGATGTTTTGGTCCCAGCCGTTGCCTATTATCCAGCCATCTGTTTTGTGTGTGGCGTAACTGCTTACCGAATCTAAAACGGCATCCCAGCTTTTAGTACCAACCAGTTTAACATCCTGCAAGCCTAAACCATATTCGTAAAAATGTGCGTGGGCATCAATAAAACCGGGGTAAACCGCTTTGCCGCCGGCATCTATTACCTCACGGGCCAGGTATTGTTTCTCAAGGGTATCAATATTACCTACTGCCAAAATTTTGCCGTGGTTTACCACAAAGGCATTTGCTGTGCTAAATGTGCTATCTACAGTATATACAAGTGCGTTTTTAACAAGCAGATCGGCATTATATTCTTTTTGTTTGCATGCTGCGAGGAGTAAAAACAGCACCGGCCAGAGTTTCTTCATATTGGATTAATAAACAGATAGATGTAAATATTATTAACGTAAATAGTATATACAAGTATGTAACGGTAAAGTTATGCAATCAAATAATTAATTTAGCGTCTTAATTGACACGCCTTTTTTTGGGCGCAGAAGGGAAATATTTTTAATGCCAGATATAATACAGCTTTTACCGGATGCCGTTGCCAACCAGATTGCCGCAGGCGAAGTAGTGCAGCGACCAGCTTCCGCAGTAAAAGAATTGATAGAGAACGCAATAGATGCCGGTGCCGATAAAATTCAGCTGATACTGAGGGATGCCGGTAAATCACTGATACAGGTTATTGATAATGGCTGTGGTATGAGCCTTACCGACGCGCGCATGTGTTTTGAGCGCCATGCTACCTCAAAAATTCGCAAGGCCGAAGACCTTTTTGCTATCCGTACTATGGGTTTCAGGGGCGAAGCCATGGCTTCTATAGCCGCTATTGCCCAGGTGGAGCTAAAAACCCGCAGGCATGAGGATGAGTTGGGTACCTGCATTATTATTGAAGGCTCGGAAGTAATAAGCCAGGAGGCTTGCTCGGCCAATACGGGTACATCAATCTCTATTAAAAACCTTTTTTACAATACACCTGCCCGCCGTAACTTTTTAAAAAGTAACCCGGTAGAAATGCGGCATATTATTGACGAATTTCAGCGTGTGGCGTTGGCTAATCCGCAGGTGTTTTTAACTATGCATCATGAAGGGCAGGAGGTTTACCATTTGCCCGGTGCGGCTTTAAAACAGCGCATTATACACCTGTTTGGAAATAATTATAACCAGCGCCTGGTACCTGTAGAGGAAGAAACTACCATTATAAACCTGCGCGGCTTTGTAGGCAAGCCCGAGTTTGCCCGTAAAACCCGTGGCGAGCAGTTCTTTTTTGTGAACAACCGTTTTATAAAGGATAACTACCTTAACCATGCGGTGCTGACGGCTTTCCAGGAGTTATTGCCTGATGAGACCTTCCCGCTGTATGTGCTTTTTATAGATATCGACCCGGCTAAGATCGATATCAACGTACATCCTACCAAAACCGAGATCAAATACCAGGACGAGAAATCCATCTATGCCATTATCCGCTCGGCGGTAAAACGTTCGTTGGGTAAGTATAACATTACCCCAACGCTTGATTTTGACCAGGAGAACAGCATCGGCCACCTCATCACCCCAAAACCTTTTGAGGAGATAGTACAGCCAAGCATTGCCTTTAACCCCAATTTTAACCCTTTCGCGCCTGAGAAAAAGGCAGGCGAAAGGGAGCCGTCTTTCTCGCATAGCAGTAATGACCATCGTACCGCTATCCCCCGAAACTGGGATACCTTGTATGAAATAAGCAAGAAAGAAGAAACCCTGCAGCACGAGATGCACGAGGAGCAGAGCATCCCGGTAAATGAGCAGGATATCACCAAAAGCAGCGAGAAGCAATTCTTCCAGGTGCACAACCGGTATATACTTTCGCAGATCAAATCGGGCTTTATGCTGATTAACCAGCAGGCCGCGCACGAACGGATTTTGTACGAACGATACCTGCACCAGTTAGAGAACCACTCGGGGGTAAGCCAGCAGAGTTTATTTCCGCAATCGGTTACACTAAACAGCGCCGATTTTGAGTTATTGAGAGAGTTATTGCCCGATATAAAAGCGTTGGGTTTTGATATCCGTGAGTTTGGCCGTAATACGGTTGTTGTTGACGGGATCCCGGCAGATATTACCAACGCTAACGAGCACGAACTGCTGGAACAATTACTGGAAGGGTTTAAAAACAACCTGGCTGTTTTAAAGTTGGATAAGCGCGATAACCTTGCCCGTTCGCTGGCGCGTAATGCGGCGTTAAAGGCAGGGGTAAAGCTAAGTATGGAAGAGATGAACCAATTGGTTGACCAGCTTTTTGCCTGCCAAATGCCAAACCTGGCACTAAATGGCAAGCCGGTAATTAGTACCTTTACCCTGAATGAACTAGCAGAACGATTTGAAAAGTAGCTTAAAAGCTTAAACCATAATTACACCTATATAACAATGCAGTCACCTTTTGCCAATATGCCGCCGGTTGTAAAAAACCTGCTGATCGTAAATATTATATTTTACATAGCCACGTTTGCCCTGAAATCGGTATTTGGCATGGTTGAGTATATGTCGGCCTTTTATTTTAATTCGCCATTCTTTCATCCATGGCAGGTTGTTACCTACATGTTTATGCATGACCCAAACGGTATTACACATATTTTATTCAATATGTTTGCTTTATACTCGTTTGGCCCGATGCTGGAATATGCCATGGGCTCAAAAAAGTTTTTTAACTTCTATTTTATAGCAGGTATAGGCGGTTTGGTTTTGCACCAGTTAGTACAAGGCTTAGAAGTGCATAGCTTAATTGGGTCTTTTACAAAAGAAGGTGCCGATATAAGTAAGTTAACGCCTGATGTTATTGAACATGTGAGACAAATTTACGGCACCCCGATACTGGGAGCATCAGGAGCCATATTCGGTGTGCTTGTAGGTTTTGGTATGTTGTTTCCTAATCTGGAAATGATGATCATGTTTATCCCGGTGCCTGTTAAAGCAAAATACATTATCCCCGTTTATGTAGTGCTTGAATTATTTATGGGCGTTAAACAATTTTCGGGCGATTCTGTAGCCCACTTTGCCCACTTAGGCGGGGCGCTATTTGGCTTTTTATTAATTAAGCTTTGGGGTATAAAACGCCCTAACAATTTTTACTAACAGCCGTTATAACTTATATATAACAAACACAATGAGCACCCTTTGGAAAGATATTCAATATAAGCTGTTAAAGTCGGATAGTAAACTTAGCCTGCTTATCGGTATCAATGTTATTGTTTACCTGGGGATAAATGCTGTTGCTGTTATTGAGCAATTATTTACCGGCTTTGGTAACAGTGTTGTTATAGCCTATACAAACGAATATCTGCTATTGCCGGCCTACCTGCCAAAATTGCTTTACCGTTTTTGGACGCCTTTTACCTACATGTTTATGCATGCAGGCATTTTTCATATCCTGTTTAACATGCTTTGGCTTTATTGGATGGGACAAATATTTGAAGAATACCTGGGTAACAAACGCACCATAGGGCTTTACCTGTTTGGCGGCCTTGCCGGTGGGTTGTTATTTATTGCCTGCTATAACCTTATCCCTGCATTTACCAGCGTAAACGCGGCCGCCAATGGTGTTGTAGTTGGTGCCTCGGCCAGTGTAATGGCCATCATTATAGCAACTGCTACACTATTACCAAATTACACTATCCAGTTAATATTAATAGGCCCCGTAAAATTGAAGTGGATAGCGCTGTTTTATATAGTGATAGACTTTTTGGGCATTGCCGGTGCCAACGCCGGTGGTGAAATTGCCCACCTTGGCGGCGCTTTGTTTGGCTTCATCTACATAAAACAAGTACAGCGCGGGCACGATTGGATAGGCAGTATCAGCAAATTGTTTGAGTCAAAACCCAAATTGAAGGTGGTTAGTAACGGCGGAGCGCCACGTAAAGCATCCGGCGCGCCAAGGCAGGAGGATGTTGACCGCATCCTTGATAAAATATCAGGCAGCGGCTACGATAGCCTCACCAAGCAAGAGAAAGAAACCTTATTCAGAGCAAGCAACAATAATGAGGGCTAAAAAAAGAAATTTATCCTTTATTGATAAAATATTCCTGTGGATAAATTATTTGCTGTGCCTGGCCTTGCTGCTTAGCTATTTAGCCCCGTACGTAGATCCCCGCAAATTTTGGCCCATCGCCTTTTTTGGCCTGGCCTACCCGCCTTTGTTGATAGCTAATTTGTTTATTATGGCTTACTGGCTTATCCGCAGAAGCTGGTTCATAGGCCTGTCGGTAATTACTATATTAATTGGCTGGAATGTGTTGAGGAACAATGTTGGCATCCGTTTGCCATCATCTGCAAGCAGCGCCCCAAGCCTGAAAGTTTTAAGGCTGATGACCTACAATGTACACGATTTTAAACGTTATGGCGCCAAAAACGATATTTCTACCAAACACGAAATACTTGATCTGATTGGCCAGGAACAGCCGGACATTATAGGCATCCAGGAGTTTTTTACCCGTAAAAAAGGCCAGTATGATATGATTGATTCCGTAAAAAAGGTAATGCGCGCCGAGCATTATTATTTTGAACCAACCATGACCAGTTCCAGCGAATCTATCGGGATGGCTATTTTTTCAAAATATCCTATTAAATCGTACGGTTTGGTGCAATTAGCAGCTAAGGGCAGCGGTAACCAGTGCTTATATGTTGATGTAGAAAAAGATGGCGGCGTATTACGTATGTATAGCGTTCACCTGCAATCCATCAGTTTCGATCCGCAGGATTATAAGTACCTGGGCAACCTTTCATCAAAGGGTAAAACAGATATCAGCGGCACCAAACGCGTTGGCTGGAAATTGAAAAATGCATTCCAAAAACGCAGCGACCAGGTGTTCATTATAAAAGATCATGCCCAAAAATGCCCTTACCCATACATCATATCGGGCGATTTTAATGATACACCCTCATCCTATGCGGTTAATCAGATGGCTAAGGGATTAAAAAATGCATTCAGGGAAAAAGGGGCTGGTTTAGGCCGTACTTATAATGGGGCTTTCCCCAATTACCAGATAGATTATGTAATGACCAGCCCGCAATTTGATGTGTGGGAGTATAAGATAATAGAGAAAAAATTGTCAGATCATTATCCTTTAAGTACAGTTCTGGTATTAAAATAACATCATCCAAATTAAACTCCACGCCTAAAATTGTAAGTTTGCGCACATGGAACAAAAATTATTTGTTTACAATACTTTAACACGTAAAAAAGAAGAATTTAAGCCGCTAAACCCCGGGCATGTGGGTATGTATGTTTGTGGCCCTACCGTTTACAGTGATGTGCATTTGGGTAACTGCCGTACTTTTATATCTTTCGATCTGATTTTCAGGTACCTTTTACACCTGGGCTATAAGGTACGCTATGTACGTAATATAACCGACGCCGGCCATTTGGAGGGCGATGCAGATGAGGGCGAGGATAAAGTATCAAAAAAAGCAAAGATAGCCCAGCTGGAACCTATGGAAATTGTACAGAAGTACACGGTAGATTTCCATAACGTAATGCAGATATTTAACTCCCTGCCGCCAAGTATTGAACCTACGGCTACCGGCCATATTATTGAGCAGATAGAACTGGTGAAAGATATACTGGCGAAAGGTTATGCTTACGAGGTTGATGGCTCGGTTTACTTTGATGTAGAAAAATACAACCAAACGCAGGACTACGGCATTTTAAATGGCCGTAACCTGGAGGATATGTTAAATAATACCCGTGCTTTAGGCGGGCAGAACGAAAAACACGGCAAGCTTGATTTTGCCCTGTGGATAAAAGCCAAACCCGAGCATCTGATGAAATGGCCATCGCCATGGGGGCTAGGTTTCCCGGGCTGGCACCTGGAGTGCTCTGCCATGAGCAATAAGTACCTGGGGCAGCAGTTTGATATACACGGCGGCGGGATTGACCTGATGCCCACCCACCATACTAACGAGATTGCACAGAATATGGCTTGCTGTGGTAAAAACCCGGCATCGTACTGGCTGCATACCAATATGCTTACTACAAACGGGCAAAAAATGTCAAAATCGTTAGGGAATAGCTTTTTACCGCACGAATTATTTTTAGGCACGCACCCTTTGCTTAAAAAAGGCTACAGCCCCATGACGGTACGGTTCTTTTTTATGCAGGCAAGCTACCGCAGTACGGTTGATTTTAGTAACGAAGCTATTGAAGCCGCCGAGATATTTTATAAAAAGCTTGCGGAAGCTGCTAAAAAGCTGGTAACACTACAGCAAGCACTTGTAACCAATGTAGATGAAGAGACCGATAAAGCTATTAACGGGTATTGCGATGACTGCTATGCAGGCATGAACGACAATTTTAACTCGCCAAAAACGTTAGAGGCTTTAAGCAACTTATCCAAATGGATAAACTCTTACGCGGCCAATACCCGTAACTCGGGGGAGGTTGCGGCGCAAACATTTGAGCGAATGAAGAAAACGTATAACGATTTCTTTTTTGATGTGTTAGGCTTAAAAACGGAGAACGGCGATAATGCCGATACTGATGACCTGATGCAACTGGTGATAAAATTGCGTAACGAGGCTAAACAGAATAAAGACTACGCCACGTCTGACAAGATAAGGGAAGGCCTTAAAAATATCGGGTTTCAATTAAACGATAACAAGCAAGGCACTACCGACTGGGTACGAATTTAGTTAACAAGTGTTAAAACAATTTGCCCCGGGGCGGGCTTTATGTTTATCAGTTAAAATATTTATTAAATTGCCCAACAAAATATATACTACGTTAACATGAAAAGATCATTATTAGCCGCTATTCTATTATCAGGCTTAAGCCTTACTGCTGTGTCACAAACAAAAGTTGAAGTGGCATCGGTTGTAACCGCCGAAGAAAATTTTAATAAATTAGTTGATCGTAAGGGCATTAAAGATGGTTTTTTAGGTGTTACTGACCCCGAAGGGTTTGTTTTTAAACCTAACGTAGTTAAAATAATTGATTTTTATGAGGGTATTGATAAGCAACCCGGCAAGTTAAGCTGGCAGCCAAAGTTTGCACGTATCTCTGCCAACGGCGACCTGGGCTTTACAGCGGGCCCGTATGTTTATCAGAATGGTAAAACAGAAGATGATAAAGTTTATGGCGACTACCTGTCAATATGGCGCCTGGATAATGCTGATAATAAATTTAAACTGGTAACAAACTTGGGCGTACAACACCCGGAGCCTGAGCAGGAAGTGGTTACTGATTTTAAAGAGCCGGATCTGGCAAAACAAAAAGCGCCAAGTAAAGACCCATTTGCAGGTAAAAAAATATTAACCGGTACCGATGCCACCTTTAATCATTCGCTTTCATTATCTACATTAGCTGCGTATAAGGAGTTTTTAAGCCCCGAAGCGCGGTATTACTTCCCTGGTTTTGAGCCAATAAGCGGTACCGATAAAATATTAAAGTTTTTAGCTAACGAAGCGATCAGCATATCTGCCGAAACAGTAAATGTTGGCCGTTCTACCAGTAATGACCTGGCTTATACTTACGGCACAGCCCGCATCAGAAAAGGCAACATCGTTAATAACTACAACTACGTGCGTATTTGGGAAATTGATGCCAGCTACAGGTGGAATATGCTGCTGGAAATATTCTCTACGGTAGAAAACTAAGCCTGAGGTTTAAAATAACTGCTCAATAATATCATTGGCCGACAGGCCTTCGGCTTCGGCATGGTAGCTGCGTACAATACGGTGGCTTAAAATTGGTTTTGCTACCGCCTGCACATCCTCTATATCCGGCGAGTACTTACCGTTAAGCACAGCATGGCATTTAGCACCCAGGATCAAAAATTGAGATGCCCGTGGCCCAGCGCCCCAATTTAATAAACGCTTTACCTGCGGGCCTGCAAATTCGCTGTTAGGGCGTGTTTTGGAAACCAGTTTAACCGCGTACTCTAAAACATTATCACTAACCGGTATATTTCTTACCAGTTGCTGAAAGTAAATGATCTGGTCGGCATTCAATTGTTTGTTAATACTTACCTGCGATGTGCTGGTAGTATTTTTAACAACCTCCAGTTCTTCTTTAAAAGAAGGGTAGTCTAATGCAACATTAAACATAAAGCGGTCAAGCTGCGCCTCGGGCAGGGGGTAGGTGCCTTCCTGCTCAATTGGGTTTTGGGTAGCCAATACAAAAAATGGTTTGGCTAAAGTATGGGTAATGCCTGCGGCTGTAACCGATTTTTCTTGCATGGCTTCTAATAAAGCAGCCTGCGTTTTTGGTGGTGTACGGTTTATCTCGTCGGCCAGTATGATGTTAGAAAACACCGGGCCTTTTATAAATTTAAAATTCCTGTCCTCTCCCAGTATCTCCGACCCTATAATGTCAGATGGCATCAAGTCGGGGGTAAATTGTATGCGTTTAAAGTCGAGGTCTAATACCTGTGCCACGGTTTGCACCAGTAAAGTTTTCGCCAGGCCGGGTACACCAACAAGCAGGCAATGCCCGTTACTAAAAATAGATATCAGTACAAATTTAATTACCTCATCCTGGCCTACAATTACTTTGCCTATTTCTGCACGAATTTGCTGATAAGCTTTCTTCAATGCATCGGCAGCCTCAACATCCGAACGATATTGCATACTTTATTCAGTTTTGGCTTTTGCAGTTGTTTCGGCTACTATCCATGGTTTTAATACAGGGCAAACCTGGTATTCCGGATCTATCTTAATAAAAGTTTCTTTACGGCGTTTATCAAACCATTGGCTTATTGTGCGGTTAAGCTTATCGTTATTGGCTTCTTCTTTTAATTTGGCAAAGTCTTGTTCTAAATTAGCCTTGTGCGCGTTAGTAACCGATTTTAGATATAGTATTTTATAAGCCCTTTTGCCGGTTTGGGCATCGTTAAACAATTGTGGTTTTGATATCGAACCCACTTTCATAGTGTCGGTAACCAAAGCAATCTGCGGGTCAAGTTTATCTGTTGGGATATAAGTTGAACGTGTTTGAACGTTCTCTGCATTCAGCATCATACCACCATTAAATTTTGTTTCTTTATCGTCTGAGTAGAACGAAGCGGCGCTCGAAAAGTCGAATTTTTTTACAGCCATCATAACATTATAAACACTATCGGCCGTAGCTTTAGCCCTATCTAAGCTGGCTGGGGTAGTTGTTGGGATAACCAGGATATGGCGTGCGTGTACCTGTTCGCCACGGCGTTCTATCACCTGTAAAAAGTGGAAACCGTTTTCTGTTTCAAACACAGGCGATATTTCGCCGGCTTTAAGCTTAAAAGCATTTGCCGTAAATTCTTTAACCATGGTGGTACGGTCAAAGAAGCCCAGATCGCCACCTTCGGGTGCAGACCCCGGATCCTGAGAATAAAGCCTTGCCAGTGTGGCAAAATCCTCGCCTTTTTTAACCCTTGCCCTTAGGTCTTCCGCTTTTTGTTTGTAAAATTCTTTTTCGTCCTTATTTAGTTTTGGTGAAAATACGATCTCGCCAACTTCAATTTCTTTATTGTATGATGGGATGCTGTCTTTTGACAAGGTCTCAAAATATTTTTTAACATCCTGCGGGGTAGTATTTACCTTTTCGGTGATCTTTGAACGCATACGTTGCGCAACAAGCGATTCTTTAATATCGGGGCGAAGCTCATCTTTGTATTGGATAACAGAGCGGCCCAGGAATTGCTCAAGCCTGTCTTGGCTGCCTGCACGCTGTATAAAGCTACGCATGCGGCGGTCAACCTCGGCATCAACTTCTTCATCTTTTACCTGTACGCTATCAATAACGGCCTGTTGTGCAAGCAGCTTTTGTGTAAGCTGATTTTGCAGGATAAGGCATTTTACATTAGGGTTTGGCTGCTGGCCGCTCACCAGGTATTGTGCATATTGCAATTCAATGTCTGATTGTAAAACAATGCTGCTACCAACAACAGCAGCTATCTTATCAAGTGTGCGTACCTGTGCCTGGGCAAATGACAGAAATATAAAAGAAGTTAAAATGGACAGTCCGATTTTTCTCATGTAATTGTTCAACTAATATTCCGGATAGTTTATCCGTTAAAAATGCAAATTTCGGTAAAATTTATTAATAATAATGTATTATTAACCCGTTGTGCGAATATCCTTATAATGCTTCAACAGGAATAGGTATTTTTGGTTAAATTATGTTAAATATGAAAGTTGATAATCCGCAGGCCTTCCGTTTTATTATGCAGGATGAGATTTACCTGCTTAATAAAGATAAAGGTGTAAATATCAGCCCGCCGGCAATTGCCCCTGTTGTTACAGAAAAGCAGGAACCGACAACGATTGCTGCCGAAGGTGCCGAACAACCCGCGCAGATTACCTCGCCTGTTAAAGAACAACTTGCCAGCCCGACCGAACCTGTAGCTATTGCGCCCCAAGCCCCCGAGCCAATTATACAAACGGTTGAAGCTGAGTTTAATTATCTGGGTAAAAACAATAAAAATTTCCTGGTACTGGTTAATTACGCCACCGAAAAACATATAGCCGAAGCCCACCTGGCTGCGCTGCAAAATATCCTGAAACGTAAAGAGCTGAGCCTGGATGATGTGGCTATTTTAAACGTTAATAAGTATGCCCCGGTAAAACTGACTGCCCTGGCCGCTTATTTTGCACCTACCCGGCTGGTTGTTATGGGTAAGGATGCCTTGCCCGAAGGTATAGGTAACCTGCCGCTTAACCAGCCTTTACAGGGCAAAAAAACACATGTACTGTATAGCTTTAGTTTTGATGAGATGATGAGCAGTAACGATAATAAAAAGACTTTTTGGGAACATATGAAAACCCTTTAATATGCAGCAATTAGTATTCGCTACGAACAATGCCCACAAATTGGAAGAGGTGCAGGCCAAAGCCGGGGACAAAATAAAGCTGCTTAGCCTTGATGCTATTGGCTGCTACGATGATATTGAAGAAACAGGCCTTGCTTTTAACAAGAATGCATCTATAAAAAGCCATTACATTTATGAGCGCTACAGCTTAAACTGTTTTGGGGATGATAGCGGGTTGGAGATTGATGCGCTAAATAACGAGCCGGGGATCTATTCGGCACGATATGCCGGTAAGCATGGCGACCATGACGCTAACATAGATAAAGTGCTGGAAAAGCTCAAAGGTGTTGAAAACAGGAGAGCCCGTTTTCGTACGGTTATTTCACTGATATGGAACGGTGATGAACATTTTTTTGAGGGGACTGTGCCGGGTACCATTCGTACCGGGCGTAGCGGTGCCGCAGGCTTTGGGTACGACCCCATCTTCCAACCCGATGGGTACGACATTACATTCGCCGAAATGAGTATGGATGAAAAAAATAGCATAAGCCACCGCGGGCGTGCGGTTAATCAGCTAATCGCTTTTTTAAATACTCAAACTAAGGCTTAACTGCTACCGTATCTTTCTTTGTTTTAATAGCTGCGGCTGGCTTATTTTTAAGCGTATCTGCCACAGCAGGGTTAATAACAGGTATTTGTTTGTTGTTATTTGTACTATCCTGTTTTGGCTTGGTAGCCGGGGTGGTAATAACAGGTGGTTTTGATGCAGCTACACTATCCTTGCCTGCTTTGGCCCCTGCAGGTACGGTTAGTTTTGATGTACTTACACTATCCTTCCCAACTTTAGCCCCTGCAGGTACAACTATTTTTTTATCCAGTGAGTCCTTACTTGTTTTTGATCCTGGTGTTTTGGATTTGCCTCTATTGGCATCAGCTATTTTTTTATCGGCAACTGCCTGTGCCTTTGCAAACTTTTTGTTGTATGATGGGAGGATAGATTCTTTTGAGATTGGCCTTTCCTTGGGTTTCCATATAAAGCCTTTTAGTATCCGTTCATCTTCGGTAAACTTGGCTACAGGGCCGTAACGATGTTCGGGCTTGCTGGTAAAGAAGATATTGTTGGCAGCGCCGTTCTTAAAATAAACGCGCATGCGGCTGCTTAACGAGCGCTGCATGCCATCCACTTTTTTAAGACTATCGCGTGAGTAATAAATGCTTTCGGCATTACCTACAATATACATCCGGTCCAGCTTGTCGTTCTTAAAAAAGCCCTTCATTTTTTTACCGGCTATCTGGTTGAAAGTTGTTGAATCGCCCGGTTCAATATTTACAATAAATGATGATGGGAACAAGTTCAGGTTATCCAGTTTTTTGTTCTTCATTTGCATGGTTATGGTATCGCCGGATAGCTGGGACCCCTGTGTCCATATCAAAGGTTGTATATAGCAATGCAGGGTAGAGTCGCTGTTGCTGTAGAACATAGAATCGGCTTTGGCCTGAAGGTCAGATTTGAATAGTTTGGCCCCATGGTAAGCCTTTATTATCCTTACCCTTGCGGTATCGCTCAACACCACTGGTTTGGTATAAAAAATGGGGTCATTATCAATATTGTCTTCTTGCGGTTTTTTGGCATCGGGTTGCTTACCATCAGCTGGTGCAGGGCCATTTCCTTTTTCAACATTTTTACCGGTTCCTTTATCGGTACTTACAAGTTGGGCCTGTGGCTTTGGTTTCCCAAAAAAATTAGGGTGCAGGTAAGATGTATCGCTTCTCCATTTTGGGGCAGTTATTGTTAAAAGCTTATCAGCCAGTTTTTGCTCGGCGGCAGATAATTTTTTCCCCTTTGCAGTGGTATCTCTAATACTGGCCAGGCGTTGCTTTTCCTGCATTATTTTCAGGTCTTTAAAAGTCAGGATCTGGGTTTCCAGTGTATCCGCTGATATGTAGATCGAATCGCGCTTTATCTTTTTATCAGGGGCCGGGGCTTTTACTGCCGTATCAACATCAGCCAGGGCTTTTTCTATTGGTTTAACAGGGATGGTGCCCGGCGGCTGTTTATTTGCAAATGCATTGGCTTTTTTTATAAGCGTGGGGGCTGCGGCTTTGATGGCTGTTTTATTGGCTAATACGGTTTTAGTTAACGTATCAACATTCGCTGTGGTAATATCTTCCGGCTTAACAGGGATATTAGACGGTACTTTTACAGGAATAGTGCCGGCCGGCGGTTTACTTGCCAGGGCATTTGCCTTTTTTATAATGGTGGCATTTTTTGCAGCAGTAGGGTTTGCTTTCTTTATGCCAGGCTTAACAAGTATCGTATCTGTTTTTGTGGTGTCTTTATTTTCTGTAACAATAATTACATAGGGGTCCTGGGTTACAATGGTACGTTCGCCAGCCTTGTAGTAAGTGGCCAGGTCGCCTTTAAGGGTAATATTCTGTTCCCTGTCATGAAAGGTAACGCGTTTAACGGCGCGGCCATAACCCTGCAGCTTATCGTAAAACAAACTATCGCCGGTTAAGGTTTTGGTGCCCTGTTTATAAAGGTTCTTTTTGCCAAAAAAGGCCTGCTCTGTTACGGTATTGTACAAACCATTTTCGGTATAAAGCGTGTCTTTTTTATCCTTGGTATCATAAATATTGGTAGGGCCGTAAAAATAAGCTATCCGTGTACCGCTATTATAGCGCAGGGTGTCGGTTTTTATCAGTGCATCGGGTGTTACCAGCACAACATTATACCTGAAATAAGCATCGCGCGAGAAAGCAAAATAATAACCATTCTTACTGGTAAGGGTGTTGTCTTTATTAACGAGTTTACCGCCACCGGTATAAGTGCCAATACGGGTAGCCGTATTGTAAGTAAGATAGTTTGTGGTTAAAATGGCATCTTTATCAATCATCTTTACATTATCTGTAAGGATGGCTATTTTAGTGTTGCCATTGTAGTTTAGCTTATCCGAATAAATATTTAGCGTGTCGCCCTGGGTGATGTTTACGTGTCCAAAAGCATCAAAGGCATTCTCGGCTACATAAAAGTAGGCGCTATCTGAATGCATGATAGAATAATCCTGCTTAAAAACGCCTTTAAAAACCTTTACCACATCTCTGCCATTCATTACAATGCGTTCGCTGCTTTTAGATTCTATAAGCAGTACAGTCGACTTTTTCTGGGCAGAAGCAGTAAGCGTTAGTAAAATAAAAAGAGTACCAAAAATGTATTTTATCACGATAGCAAAATTAGTTTTTTGCGGGGGTTATTAAATTAATAATTTTGACGTATGCTTCCGGTTAAACGCTTTGTTAATTTTATTGAACAAAATAGCCTATTTACGCCTGCTAACCAAATTTTGGCAGCAGTAAGCGGGGGCATGGATTCGGTATTAATGGCACACCTGTTAAAAGCCGGCGGCTTTAATTTTGGCATAGCACATTGCAATTTTATGCTGCGCGGCCCCGAAGCTGATGCCGACCAGGAATTTACCCGGCAACTTGCCCAACAAATGGGTGTTGCCTTCCACACCATTAATTTTGATACCCAACAATACGCTGCCGATAATAAAATATCTATCCAGATGGCTGCCCGCGATATGCGGTACCAGTGGTTTGATGAAATCAGTCAATCAGCAGGTTATGACACCGTTTCGCTCGCACACCATCAGAACGATACTATTGAAACAATATTGTTAAACCTTACACGTGGTACAGGCATAGCTGGTTTGCATGGTATTTTACCCAAAAATGGCCGGTTGGTGCGCCCCCTGCTTTTCCTTACCCGCGATGAGATACAGGATATTATTACTGCCGGTGGGATAAACTATGTAGAGGATGCCTCAAACGCATCTGTAAAATATGCCCGCAATAAAATACGCCATCAGGTTATCCCGTTACTGAAAGAACTTAACCCTAAACTGGAAGCTACGTTTGAAAACAACCTGCGCAATTTCCGCGACCTGGAAGTGCTGTTGAATGAAAAAGTTGATGCTTTGAAAGATCAGCTTTTAATTGCGGATAATGGCGAAGTGCATATTGCCATTGATGAAATCAACAAGCTATCGCCAAAGCGGTTGCTGCTTTTTAAATTACTGCAGCCATATGGGTTTACAGAAACAGTTGTTGACGACCTGATAAGCGCTTTAGGCAAACATGCCGGCCGCACCTTTGAAAGCCAGGCGTTTACTTTGTTGATAGACAGGGGGAAACTTATTGTATCGCCCAAAATGGATAAAATGGATACCGAGGTAAACATTGGCCCCAATGATAACAATGTAACCTACAACAGCTACAAATTAAACCTGTTGCATGATGATAGCGCACTGATTATTAAAGATAACCCATTAGCGGTTTCTGTTGATGCCGCATTATTGGTTTATCCGCTTAAGTTACGGGCCTGGCAACAGGGCGATATTTTTTACCCGCTGGGGATGAAAACCAAACAAAAACTAAGCGATTTTTTTATCCATCAGAAAATACCGCTGCACAAAAAAAGTGCTGTGCCTGTACTGGTAAACGGTAACGGCGATATTATTTGGGTTGGCGGCTACCGGCCCGACGAAAGGTATAAAGTAAGTAATAACACTAAAAAAGTTACTATATTCGAGCTGTATAATTATGAGCGATAAATCGGTTTTTATTGAAAAACAATACCTGGGCAGGGAGTGGATCCCCATTACCATACGCCTGGTTTTGGCCATGTTTTGCTTTGCCGCTTATTTTTTTACTGACGAACGCGAACGTAACGGCGACCTGTTGGCCATAGTTGGCTTTGTGATCATCATCATATCCATTATTATGGGTTTTTTGCTGCACTTTAGCACAAGGGTTATCAATAAAAGCATTTTGCTTGATGGGTTATGGAGTACCCGCAGGGTAAAGATTGACCTGAACAGCATTGTTAAGGTAGAAAAAGGATCATACAGCCGCTATCTGTTTAACAACCCTGTATATAACCTGCATACCAAGGGTACTATCCGTTTTTACGCGGCTGGTAACGATGCCATACATTTAACCGACAGGGATGGCCTTGTTTACATCATCGGCTCACAGCATGCCAACGAATTTCTAAGGGCCATAAAAGGAGAAATGAAATCGGCGTAATTACCCAAAGCTATTTACAAAAAAGGCAGCCCGGGGATATCAAGGCTGCCTTTTTTATATCAGTACTTTCTTAGTGTGTTTTATAACTCGTTAAGTCAGAATATACCTGGCGGAACGAGCTGCGGATACCAAAGGTTACCATGGCTGTTTTGTCGTTAAAATCGGTATTTTTTTCGGTGCGATAAATGCCGCCAAGTTCTAACCTCAGGTTGTATTTAGGGTTAAGCAGGTAACCAACCTTGCCCTGCAGGTAAACCATGTTTGTTTTTAAACCCTGGCCAATGGTATTGCCATATCTTGCCACCGGGTCTGAATAGGAGTTGAAGATATTTTTACCGTAGTTGATATTGCCAATATCCAGGCCGTAGCGGCCGTAATCAACTTCGCCCATCAGGTCGAAACGTTTGTACGAGTAATTAAGTAAGGCAACAACTTCGCGGAAGTTTGCGCCCCATGGGTGTGCCAAAGGTTCGCTATTAGCCGAATAGTTTAATATGCTTGACCGCTCAGAGTAGGTATATGGCCTTACGGTGTTGGTTTCTAACAGGTAGTTAAGGTTGGTTACGCCAAATAAATTTGCACCCCTTATGCCTAACTGATACCCAAATTTATTATTCGAATAACCCGAGTTTGAGAAAAACTCTTTAGCGGTAAATTCATCGAGCGAGAACTGCCCGTATGCGGTGATACCGTCTGTTAGTTTGTATTTACTGGTAAAACCTATCAGCGCATTATCCGGCGAGCCGTTAGCCGCTTCAACAGGCCTCAAAAATATGACAGGGTTGATGTAGCTAAAATCAAAACCATGTGTGTGGCCGTTATCATCTGTATTGGCCCAGATGATGGAATCGAAGAAGCCAATAGATAGACGGTTGCTTACGTTCCAGTCTAAATAATGGAAAATGCCCCATTTGTTACGATTGATATTCAGATCGCTTGTGCCTGCCGGGTCTGTAAAATATGCCCACATGGCCATATATTTTACATTGCCCAGGTTGGCCGTAAGTTTAAAGAAAGGGTATGGCGAGGCGTAGTCTGATAGTAGCAACGAGCGGTAACCATCGCCAATAAATGTTTTATCGCGGCCTGCGCTAATATTCAGGTATTTAATAGGGGTATAAGATACCGTAGCGGTAATATAATCCCAGGCGTAGGCATTGGGGTTGCTATTGTAAGTACTTGCATACGCTTGCCCCGGAACAATACCCACCTGCCTGATATAGGTAGAAATATAATCGGGCACTGCCGAACGGTTTAAATATCCTGAAATATTATATGAGAATTTTTTACCCGCGGTACCTCCAATTTGCAGCCCTATTGAAGTTAGCCAGGTATTGCGTTTGTTGGAAAAATCGCGGCCTATGTTAAAATCGGGCAGCAGGTCGGCATAAAAGGTACTGTTAGCGCCTTTTATATCTATCAAATGCTCGTTAAAAAGTTTACGGTATAAAATGCTTTTGTTTGAACCATCGTTGCCATAATTCATGATAGAGTCATAGCGGTGCATCAGTAAAGAGTCGTCAACAAAAAACGGTTTCATTGCCGTATGCAGGCGGGTTTTTGTTGAATATGCATCAGCATTAAATTTCTGATAAAAATCGTATGAGTAGGGCTGGTATACCGATTGTGCATGCGCGATACCTGCCGTAATCAATAATAATGTAATGCTGATAAATATTCTCTTCATATCATACC
Organism: Bacteroidota bacterium; assembly: GCA_040390445.1. Lineage (GTDB taxonomy): Bacteria > Bacteroidota > Bacteroidia > Sphingobacteriales > Sphingobacteriaceae > Mucilaginibacter. The sequence continues at coordinate 173,823 of JAZJYI010000009.1, read as the reverse complement.
GATGAGTAAACTATTCAAAATAGTTTAATGTTTTAAAGCCGCCCTTTTTCAGATGCTCGTCCTTTTTAGCCAGGTGCAGATCAGATTGTACCATATCAGTAACCAGGGCCTGCAAGTCATAACCCGGTTCCCAGCCTAATTGTTTTTTAGCTTTTGAAGGATCGCCGATCAACAGGTCAACTTCGGTAGGCCTAAAGTAAGTAGGGTCTACCTTAACAATGGTTTGGCCGAATTTTAAATTATCGGTACTAAGGCCCAATGATGCCACCTTTTGTTCGTCAATATCAATAATAACGCCTTTTTCATGCTCATCCTTGCCGCTAAATTCAACTTCGATACCCAGCTCGCCAAAGGCCATTTTAATAAACTCGCGCACGGTGGTGGTTACACCTGTGGCAATCACGTAATCTTCGGGCTTATCCTGCTGCAGCATCAGCCACATGGCTACGATGTAATCTTTTGCATGGCCCCAGTCGCGCTGAGCCGATAGGTTGCCAATGTACAGGCAATCCTGCAGGCCTAAGGCAATTTTAGCAACAGCCCGGGTAATTTTGCGGGTAACAAAGGTTTCGCCGCGTATGGGGCTCTCATGGTTAAACAATATACCGTTGCAGGCATACATACCATAAGCTTCGCGGTAGTTTACAATTATCCAGTAGCCATAAAGTTTGGCTACCGCATAAGGCGAACGCGGGTAAAAAGGTGTGGTTTCGCTTTGCGGCACATGCTGTACCAAACCATAAAGCTCTGAGGTGGATGCCTGGTACAAACGGGTTTTTTTGGTAAGGCCCAGCAGCCTGATGGCTTCCAGGATACGTAAAACACCTATGCCATCGGTATTGGCGGTGTACTCGGGCGAGTCAAAGCTCACCTTAACGTGGCTTTGCGCACCAAGGTTATATATTTCATCGGGCTGTATCTCCTGTATTAACCTGGTTAGGTTCATAGAGTCGGTAAGGTCACCGTAATGCAGCATTAGTTTTGCGCCGGTTTCATGCGGGTCGTGGTACAGGTGGTCTATCCTGTCGGTATTAAAAGAGGAGGCCCTGCGTTTAATGCCGTGCACCTCATATCCTTTTTTTAGCAGAAACTCTGCTAGGTATGCACCATCCTGCCCTGTTATACCCGTTATTAAAGCCTTTTTCATTAACAAATATTATAAAATGCAATATTATTTAAATTAATTGTAAAAGCTTGTATCGGTGGAGGGTAATATCGAATGCTGAACGCCCAATATCGAAAGATGAAGTGAAACTGCGCCCGTATGCAAGGCAGCGCAGGGTTCACGATGTTAGACCCTGCGGCGACAGAAAAATAAGTCTACGGTTTTGGTTGCCTAATTAGCCTTAAATATTTTATCGTTTTAATGAATATACCTACCAACGAAATGTACCTACGGCACATCGAAAAACAAACTTATTTTATTAAAAAGTAGACCCTAGATAAATAAATACAGCAATAGTTGTAATCATAAGTAAGAATGCACTAAAGCGTAACCATCTTTTTTTTTCGGTGCCGTACGATTCGTATAAGGCAATATAAATTTTATCTCTTCCACTTTTACCATAATACGTTTCTGAAAAAAAGTATATGGTTATAAAAACGCATATCGCAAGAAAACAAAGTAACATTTTATTTGCAATGTGAATCTGATTTTTCAAATCAAATAAAATATAAAATGTAATCGAAATATTGATTATCCAAAATGACAATAAGTATGATACAAGCGTATATGTACGACTACTTCTGATTCGATTTTGTAAATCATTCGAAATCGATGTGTAAATTATTATAAAAAGATGCTTGAACATGATAATTATTTTCTAATCCAAAATGATTATCTATTTGATTGCCCGCGAAATATCGAGCAGATAAATTTCTATGTGAAATGCTATTGCAGAGAGATTATCAAACACCGCACGTCCATATCTAATTATGAATGACAAACTCGGTGTTCAACATTCAACATTAATTATTCGTTATTATTTAGATTTTAAATCCCGGCAACAGTATCTTCCAGCTCGCGGTACCAGTCTTCGCCATATTTGCGGATGAGCGGGCCCTTTAAAAATTCATGCACTTTTACCTGTAGCTCGTCGCCAAAACTGCATGCTGGGCTGCAAATACTCCATCGGTCGTAGTTTAATACATCAAACTCGGGGTAGGCGGTTAAGCGAATAGGGTATAGGTGGCACGAGATAGGTTTTTGCCAGTCTACAGCGCCTTCTTCATAAGCCTTTTCTATAGCGCATTTGGTAATGCCGTTTTCCCAGGTTACGTAGGCGCATTCTTTATTCACATCAACGCATGGGGTGGTGTAATCGCCTTCAAAATCGGTTACGTGGGTACCAACCTTTTCAATTGTAGCAATGCCCTTAGCGGTCATGTATGGCTTAACCTTTGGATAGATCTCTTTTAGTATATCCAGTTCATCGTGGTTTAGTGGTGCGCCCGAATCCCCCTCAAGGCAGCAAGCGCCTTTGCATTTATTTAAATTACAAACAAAGTTGTTTTTAATAACATCCTCGTGCAGTAACACACTTCCTACTTCAATCATTTCTTTATTTTACTTTTTTACCGGGTTTAACGGATATTTTAACCCGCTGGCCTGCGATAGGTCCATCACCAAACTGCCCACTATTAATTCTACGTGTGCTTTGATGGGGATACGGTTCTTATCATCAGTTATCCACAAATATAGCTTACTATTTTTTCTGAATATACGCCCGGGGATAATTGTGGGGTTAAATTTTAAACAGTTAAAGGTACCCAGCCCGCATTTTACCTGTTCGCGCCCCATAAAAGTAATGGTAAGCGAATGGATACCATCTTCCAGGAAATAGCGAAGCTCGAGCGTTTCTCCAATTTTCAGGTTAGATACGTCAATATTACGGGCAAAGTAATAACACGATAAAAAATCGAACACGTTACCTTTAAACGGGAACTTCCCCTTATCTGCCGTAATTGTATTGGTCTGGTGGTCAAAGGTAACCTTATCGCTATGCTTGTAGCCCGATTCCTGCCGGGTTTCTGAATAATAATAGGGCAGCAGGGTAACGGGGTCTATATACGAATGATATTCGTTACGCACTTTAAACAAAAGGTTAAAAGTACCCACCGTTTTTGCAGCTGTATTGATATGCAATGCGGGGTGCCCGTCAAACTTAAGCGGACTGTTCTCTACTTTAATAACTGCCTCGGCAGCGCTGAATATACCGTATTTAAGCTTGTAAGTTATTTGCTCGCCTGCCTGGAACGCAACCTCTTTAGTTTTGGATGCCTCATCCTGCCCAAAAGCCCGGGCAAAACAGGTAATTAATATAAGAACTATATAGTATTTCTTCATCTGGTTGATATAGACGCAATTACCGCAGTACGGTTTAATCTTTGCGTTTATAAATAGGCACGGTAGAGCATGGTTCGCCAAACATCAGGCTTTTTGCAACCGGGGTAAGCTTTTGCGTTAACTCCACATAGGCAGATACCGGCACGGGTATGTCTCCGCATCCTTTTATCACAACACGCTGGTCGCGGTATTGTTCCACATCAAGGGCAGCTACTTCTTTTACAAATAATACGGTTTCTAATATCTCGGCATCACCAAATACAACCTGGCGGGCGTATGGGGCCAGGCGGTTTGCCAGCAGCATGTATGCCCATGCCGGTACAATGGCATCAGCGGTACAGGTAATGGCTACATTTTTATCCTGGTATTGCGCCCAGTTATGCGTTTTTACAAACTCACGAAAATCTTTCTCACGCAGCATGAGGCCATGAAACAGATTGTCTTTTATATCATAAACCACACGCTCGCCGGGGGCGTAAAACTGCGCGGGGTCTAAAGTAACCAGGCCGCTTTGTGCAACTTTATTGATGATGTTTTCCTGTATTTCCATGGCGTATTTAAATAAAAATCCGGCATCAACTATAACGTTAATGCCGGATGCAAAATTACTTTAAATTTATCTTATAAGAACTTAGCCCTGTTATCTTTTACATTCGCCTTATCTTTCAGGGCATCAAGCACCTGTCCTTGCGAGCGTTGTAACAGCGCCTGGCCTAAAGTTTGTTTTTCCCTAACGTTGTTTGTAAGCTGGGCCGGGTTGGTAAAGCTATCTAACGATATTACATAAACACCTTGCTGGCCTTCAATTGGTTTTGATAATTTATTTGGCTGCGCCCCAAATACAGTACCTATAACTTTATACTCTGCTGATGAACCTGGGATAACCGGGTTAGCAAATACGATGTTTTGTAACGGTGTAACTTTGCTGCCTGCTTTTTGGGCTACCTGGTCGATGTTTGAAGCACCGTTCAATGCCGACTGTAATTTATCAGAAAGTTGCTTGCCTTTAACCTGTATGCGAACCGCAGGCTCGATATCTTTCTTAACGGCATCTAAAGGTAAAATACCTTTAGGCTTTATGGCAGATACACGTGCAACCACGTATTGGTCACCAACTGCAAACACCTGATCAGAGAACGTACCCTTATCTGATTTAAATGCCCATTTTACAATTTCGCGGGCATTATCCAAACCAAGTACGCTTGCTGATACACCGCTAACATTTTCGGCATTTTTTATTTGTAAGCCTGCTTTTTTAGCCTGTGCATCAAAGTTCTCGTTTGTTAATGAGCTTAAGAACGATTGTGCTTTACTGTATACCGCAGCCTGTGTTTTACTGCTTGGTGTTAAAGGTTTATCAACAACAGCAACCTTAACCACTTTTGATGAGCCTTTTTGCTCTTGTATCTGAACCAAATGAACACCAGCCGATGTTGTAATTATTTTAATATCGCCTGTTTTGGCATTGAATACTGCATCGTCAAACGCAGGGATCATGGCGCCACGGCCAAATGTGCCAAGGTCGCCACCTTTTTCATTGGCCACTTTATCTATCGAGAAGTTTTTGGCCAGCTCGTCAAACGGCCTGCCGCCTTGAATTAATTTTTTAAGTGAATCTGCTTTGGCTATAGCCTTATCAAGGCCACCTTCGGTAGCGGGGTTTAATAAAATATGACGCGCTTTTACCGAATCAGGGCCTACCCTTGAATCGATCAACTTGGCAATCTTATAGCTTCCGTTTGAAAAGTATGGGCCATACGTAAAGCCTTTATCTGCCGAAAACATAACCGAATCAAGCTTAGGCTCTAACTGGCCTTTTTTCTGGTAAACCAGTTGTGATTTTGTTTCAGAATTGATCTGAACGAATAACGAATCGTTTGCAGTAGCCTTAAAATCGGTTAAAAGTTTATCAACCTGTGTTTTTACAGCTGCGGTATCTTCTTTTGAAGGTGCCGCGTTAAAGCTTACGTATTCAAAACTGCGTAGTTCCTGCTGGTTTTTAAATTCGTTTTTATGCTCGTTGTAATAAGTGCTGTAATCATCATCAGTTAATTTGATGTTAGCATCTGGTATTGATGCGTAATCAAGCACGGTGTATTTAAAATTGGCTAATTTATTTTTAGCCTGGTAGTCGTCTTGTGCATCAAGCGAGTTTACATACAGGCCATTGGTTACCAATGTCATGTACTTTTGTTGTTTTTTTGCCGCAATTAATTGTTTAACAAAATCACTCCATGCGTCTACCTGCCTTGCATCAACTTTTGGACTTTGCAGGTAGCTTAAAAACTGGTTAAGCTTATTTTTGTCAAACTGGCCATCGGCACCAACAAACTGGCGCTGTATCTGAGGGTCGGGGTTATTACCGCTGATCATCGATGTAGATTCATCGCTGCCTACAATAAGCCCAAGCCTGTCTATCTCTTTATTTAATAAAAGTTCTGTTAAGTATTGGTTCCAGGTGTTTTCCTGAATGTAACTTGTAATTTGAGGGGTAAGATTTTGGCCCGACTGCTGTTTAAATTGCTGCGTGCTTTGCTCTAACCTTTCATTAAATTTAACGTAGGTGATTTTTTCACCGTTTACTTCGCCAATATTGCTAGCATCACCCCTGAAAAAGGAACTGCCAGAACGAACTACCTCTTCGGCAATAAAGCCTAAAAGTGCTACACCAATCACTATTGCGAGAATCTTTCCCATCCGTTCCCGCAAAAAACCCATTATGCCCATATAATTATCTATGTTTTATATTTCTCAAAAAGAGGCGCAAGATACAATTTTTACTAAAATTCTATAGCACAAAATTTTGCGGAAAAAAATACGGCAATTATTGCGTAAGATCTCCATTCATTTGGATAGCCCCCGTAGCGTTTTGAAATATAGGGTGAAGCAGTTTATCATCCGATGTAAAGCTGGTTGCGTTCATGATATCACCGTTAGGTTTGGCCATTACTACTTTTTGGTTTGAGTAAGCCAGCTTTTTGCTTATATCCCAGATCAGCTCTTCTGATTTGTAAGTGGCGCCATCTTTTCTGGTTGCCACAACGTTTTTCTTAAAATGCACCATGCCTTTGTCTGCATAATAATAGCCGGTATCGGCAGTAATAGTGGCATCAATCTTTAAAGAATCATTGTATAATACAACCTTAACCCCTTTAGGCATTATCTGGTAGGGGTCTTTTTTGGTAGCGTACTCTATCAATAAAGGTGAGATAAGCTGCGCTTTTACAATGGCATTATCACTAATAGTCATAATAACGTCTTTGGTGCGCTGTATTGGCTTGGTTGCATCGGCTGCTGCTATTGCTTTAACCTTGTTGATGTCGTTTTCGCAGGCGCTTAAAAGCAGGGCTATTAAAACAGCCGGTAAATAAATGCACAGTTGTTTTAGCCTGTTTTGCATTATACAATATTAATCAAACTTGTATTTCTGGAACCACTTATCGTTAAGGGTAAATGATAAATGTACGTTAACATAGTTTTCTTTTACCAGGCTATTAGCCAATGTGCCTCTTTTGCCAATCTCGGCAGCCAGGTTTATTTTGTAAAAGCTGGAAGTGCTGCCCCTTAAAGGTAAGCCAAGCCCAAATGTTGCCGCGTATCTTTTTATGTTAGTGTTGTTTACGTACAGGTATGTTTGGTCGTAAACTGCTCCCAGTCGGTAATCAACAGCTGCCCAATAGCTTGATAGGGAGTTAACGTTAGGAGTAAACTGGCCGCCCACATTGATGGTTTTGCTATCGCGAAGTTGCTTATCAACACCCGCCACAGTAAGTTTAGACCAATTGCTCATGGTATAATCTGCCCCTATTAAATACTTGCCTTCGTCTTGAAATGATATACCAAAACGGTTTGTCATTGGTAATTGTATTTTGCCAGATGGCTGCTGCCTGTTTACAGAAGTATCTGTTGCAACACCTTCATCGCCGTTTGATGCATCCCTAAAATAGCTGCTAACAATATAGCTGTTTACAGTATTTAGTTTTGTATTTGATGATGCCGAGTAACCAAAAGTTAAGTGTTTCCTGGCCGAAAAATCTACAGTGTACTGTACGCCATAATCATAGTTAAGGCCGGTTATACTGTTGCTCTCTTCAATACGCGAATTTAATACACCTGCTAATGAAGGTACTTCTGTTGATTGCGTTTCTTTAAGGTTACCAAATATGTATGATATGTTAGCACCTATAGACAAGTGTTTGCCAATACCTATACCGTAGCCCAAATAAAATTTTGATAAACCACCGTCGCCATTGTAAAGATAATTTACGGCGTTGGTATCTGCAGGCAAACCGGTGCCAAAGTTAGGGGTAGCCTGCCTGTAACTGTAACCAAGTTCGCTATAAGGCATTAAACCAAAAGCAATAGCCGAGCGTTTTGAAACCGGTATACCAAATGCAATATGGCTAAGCCTGAAGTTGGAGTTCTTTTGTGATGCAGAGCCGGTTTTTTCGAGCGTGCTAAAGTTACTATACACACCAATATCAATAACGGTTAACCCTATAGATGAATATGAAGCCGGGTTAAGCGGGTTTACAGAATAGAAACCATTGATACGGTTGGTTGCTACGCCAATACCACCCATAGCTATGTTTTGGGGCATTAGCATAGGGCTAATATCGCCCAGGCCATAGCGCGAGTACGGGGAACTGGTAGTTGCAGTAGATTGTGCCTTTACGCCAAGTGCCGTTGCAGTAAATAAGAACAGTATTATTACGAACCTTATATATTTAATCATTATGCTTTTGTATAGCTGCGTTTAATCCTTTAAGAACCAGGTAAGGTTCAATTTTAATATAGGGGGCAAAGATGCTATTTTTCAATAGAGTATCAAAAAAAATACTGTCGCCCCCGCTTAGTATAATATTGTACCGTGTTGCTGTTGTTATATATTCTTTAATAAAGCCTTCCAACTCGTATTTAATCCCGTTTTGCACACCCGATGTTATTGCGGATGCAGTATCATCGCCATACGCAGCGGTAAAGTTTTTATCGGCCTGCAATAAAGGCAATGCCGCTGTATAATGGTTAACCGCTTTATAACGCATATTTAACCCCGGTGATATACTGCCGCCAAAATAATTTGCGCCGGCGTCAATAAAATCATAAGTAATACAAGTGCCGCCGCTTATTACTACATTAGTTGTACCGGGGTATAACTCATGGGCCCCTATTACAGCTGCCAGTCTGTCGGCACCAAGTGTATTGGGGGTTTTGTAATTATTATTGATGCCTGCTGCTATACTGCTGTTAAAATATGTTACCGTAAACTTATCTTCTAATAAGGTTTGCCAGGGCTGTTTATCTGTTTTTACAGATGATATGATAACCCTGCCAATTTTATAATTGCTTACAAAGCTGCTGATATCGGTAACACTGGCTTGTTGGTATTGCTCTAATTTAAGCAGGGCATCGTTATCAAAAACAGCTACCTTGGTAAAAGTGTTGCCAATATCAATAACCAGGTTTAGCATTTAAGCCCGGGCCAATGATAGTATCGATTCAAAAATAGCAAGGCCGTCCTCGTTACCTACAAGGCTTTCAGAAGCGCGCTCGGGGTGTGGCATAAAGCCAAACACGTTGCGGGTAATGTTGGTTACACCTGCAATGTTTTCAAGCGAGCCATTAGGGTTGCTTTCGTCTGTAATGTTACCAGCTACATCGCAATAGCGGAACAGCACCTGGTCGTTATCATTTATTGCCTTCAATACATCAGCATCGGCAAAATAATTGCCTTCGCCATGGGCCAAAGGTATTTTTAACGCGCGCTGCTGATCGATAAACTGCGTAACCAGCGAATCCTGGGTTTGCGCCCTCATGTAAATGTTGCGGCAAATAAACTTGCGGTTTTTGTTGTGCAGTAATGCACCCGGTAAAAGTCCTGCTTCTGTCAGTATCTGGAAGCCGTTGCATATACCCATAACCTTGCCGCCTTTTGCTGCAAACTGTATAACCTCTTGCATAATAGGCGAGAAGCGGGCAATAGCGCCAGAGCGCAAATAATCGCCAAAAGAAAAGCCGCCCGGCAATACAATAAACTCAGCACCCTGCAAATCATGGTCTTTATGCCATAATCGCACCACCTGCTGGCCCATTACATTTTCAAGAACGTGGATGATATCTTCATCACAATTGGAGCCTGGAAATATTACTACACCGAATTTCATGCTACAAAACTAATATAACCGCTGAAATTTGAACGAATGTAAAAGTTAAAAAGTGTTAAACTGAAAATATATGATGCTGATAAGCAGTAATAAATACAAGCTTTCGTACATCCAGCGGACGTTGGCATTGATGAAATAATAGGAAAAAAACACTGCTGCAGGTACTACACACAGCAAAAAGTGGTTCAAATTAAACTCGCTTTTTACGTAAAACGACAGGCCGCCGATTAAAAAAATAATAAATAACAGCTGGAACGATTTGCGTACCTGTACATAGCTTTTGTAATAGTTTTGCTGAAGTTTAAAGAAATAAAGCCCTAACAAAAGCAGCACGGGTATCAGCACCAGGTAATTATAGTAGTTGATGTTGATGCGGTTAGGAAACTTAGTGCCCAGCGGCGCCCAGATATGATAAAAGCTGCCCAGCCGGTTATTGAGGTAATAAAACACCGCGAAAAAAAAGAAGATGGTGAAGTACCCCAATATGCCGGATACCCACTCGCGCCAGTTAAAAGGTTTAAATATAACAAGCGCTATCCAGATGGACAGGAAAAGGTAAATATATGGCAGGTAAATGATGGAGCCTACGGCTACGATCATCCCCAGATCGTAAGCGGTTGATTTAGCGTCGTCGCTTTTATAAAAGCTGAACAGTTTAAACAGCATCCATATCACCAAAAAATTGCAGATAAGCGGTGCGCTTAATACCATAAATGGTGCAAACAGGGCAGTAAGCGTTACATACATTAATGCAGGTAAAAAGGTTGACCGGCCAAGCAGGTTATAAAAATTAACCAGGTAGTTAAGCAGCAGTGCCTGCCCAAGCACCAGCACACCCGCCAAAAAAACGTTAAGCCCGGGCGAGAAGGCGTACTCGTACGATACGGGGATTAGCAAACGGGCAAAGGGTTCAACAAAAATAAATTCGAGTTTGCCCGGTACGGTCAACAAGAAGCCAATGCGCGTTATGAACAGTAAAATGGCCAACCATAAAACATTAAGCGGATTAAATATCTTGAAAATACTGATCATACGGGCCTGCTAATGTGCGCAAAATTAGCACAAAAATTCAGAGAGTTGGGAGAGACGGAATTTTATTGTCAGTCTGAGCTTGTCGAAGACTTGTCCGTTTGCTAATGGTTCGACAGGCTCACCATGACACCCTCAACCATGTCAGTCTGAGCTTGTCGAAGAC
>JAZJYI010000009.1:0-163018 GCA_040390445.1 Bacteroidota bacterium | reverse complement strand
TCACCATGACACCCTCAACCATGTCAGTCTGAGCTTGTCGAAGACTTGTCCGTTTGCTAATGGTTCGACAGGCTCACCATGACACACTTTCCGTTATTTCCTTGCGTACATCTTTACCATATCATCCACTATCTGCGCGGTTTCGTCAGGGAAGTTAACCACAATGCGGCGGTCATCGGCCAGCCAGTTGTTGATGCGTGTGCCAAAATCATGGTTGATGGTATGCACTACCTCAACCCCAAGCTTAGAGGCCGACAGGGCATTACATTGCTGCTCGTACTGGCCACGCATGGGGATCATTAAAACCTTTTTTCCTAAATACAGGGCCTCGGCCGGGCCTTCAAAGCCACCGCCTGTAAGCAGGCCGGTACAACTGGCCAGGCTGGTGTTAAACGCTTCGTTATTCACCGGGAACACACTCACGTTACCTTCGCGGTAGGCTGTTTTGGTGCGCTTGCTGAATATCTGCCACTCGGCGTTGGTATCCTTTAAATGTTTAATAAGCGTTTTATCGCTGTAGGCGGGTAGGTACACCGCGTAATGGCCCAGGTCGCTGGTTTCCATCTTGCGGATATCGCTGCGGATAACCGGCGTATGGATAAAATCGTCATACTCTTCAAAGTGGAAACCTATATGGTGCGTGGTTGGCGAGTAATATTTAAAAAGCCACTCGGCGTAGTTCCATTTTTTGGGTCTCGGTGTTTTTTGGGATACGAATGAACACTGGTGACTCAACGACACCGACGGCACTTTTTGCAGGCGGCATGCCCAGGCGCTAACAGGCTCAAAATCGTTTATGATGAGGTCGTACTCGTGCAGGGGCAGGCTGTGCATATCCTTCCAAAGCTGGCGCAGGTTCATGATCTTAAAGGTGGCCCAGTTATCAACCCCTCCGTTTTTACCAAACACAAAGCTAAAACCATGGAAACGGTATTTAAGCGGCTGTGCCAGGCTTACCTCGGCTTCGGTACCGCTTACCAGCAAATCAACCTCGCCGTATTGCTGCAGCAGGGGCACTATCTCGCGGGCGCGACTGATGTGGCCATTCCCTGTACCCTGTATACCGAACAATATTTTCATAGACATAGAATTGCGGGCAATTTAGTAAAGAAATATGTATAGAAGATTATTAAATGGTGAAATGAAGGTAAAGTTCTGTTTGCGTGATAGATTTCTTCGCAAAGGCTAAGGTGTAGTTAGATAGCAACGGTGCAGCCGCTTTATTTACTCTTGTTCCGCTCAGAAAAGTTGATGACCGGTGGTGTGCTAAACTCAAAATTTAACCACTTCCTGGTTTAGCTATTCTATCAATTCAAATTTGCTTCTAAGTATTTTTTAATTTCGACGGGTTGTAAGTTTTTTTTGATCACTCTCCCATTTTGATCTAAAAGAAAGTTGGTTGGGAAGACTATGATAGATAGTTCTTTACTTTCTATTCCATCTTTATCCCAATATTGAAGCCAATTAAGTTTGCGTTTGTTAATTACTGATAACCAGTTTTCTTTATCTTTTATTCGATCAGTAGAGATGCCGATAATTTCGAAGCCCTTATCTTTATATTTATCATAAATGATTTTCATATCATCGAATTGAGCATTGCACGGCCCGCAATTGCTATACCAGAAATCAACTAATGTAAACTTGTTTTTCAGGTAATCCTTTTTAGTCAATTTGTTACTATGTTCGTCTATAGCATTGATCAAAGGAAAATGTTTCCCAATAGCTGTAAAGGAGCCAGCCTCTTTTAACTTTTTGTATAGCGCAATTCCAGCGTATGTTGATTTGATGGTTGGGGAAAATTTTGAATAAATTATTGGGAAGATATCTTCATACCCAAAATCAAAAACATTAATTAACTTCCACAGTGCCAAATAAGAATCCGGATGAGAACTAACATATTCAAGTAATATCTTGTCATGTTTAATATAAAGTTCTTTTAGCTCTTTAACTAAAACAGCTTTTAAACTATCCGGTATCTTATCGTTAAATTGCTTTTTTAGGCTGTCCCGTTTATTATCTAACCGGTTACTCAAAATAGAAGATTGTTTATATGCCGCTCTATAACTTTCAACATATTCTTTCATGGCGTTATTTTTAACAGTAGGCGTTTTTTTGCTTGAGTCAACATTGCAAATTATTACTTGAGAACCCTGCTCTACAATAAAAATATCAGAAACATATTTTCTTTGATTGTAATCTAATTCAAAGGCTTGCGGATAAGGTAAATACCCATTGAATTTAAATTTTCCATTTTTTATTATGGATGTCATTTCATGTATGCGTGAGGGGTAGTACCCCCCGGCAGAAATATAAGACAACCTTATTGAGCCCGTATCTGCGTTTATAGAACCCTCAATGGTAAAGCTTTGTAATTTATGCTTTTGTGCATATATGTTTATGGGGTAAAATACAGCAATAATAAAACTGCAAAGTAATAAGCGCATAATGTTTGTAAGGTTAATATTTGATTCCGGTCGAAGTGTAAGTAAAACCGGGAAATGCCGATAGATTTACCGATGTACTAATTACCGAATTTTAAATCGTAAAGGCGTATTTTAAAAGAAGGTAACCTGAAATATACAATATCATATTGACATGTATTGGGCAAATGACACTGAGACGTGGTTTAACCTGAAGACTGATCTGACTATTGCCCTAGCTGTTTATCAATTTCGTTAGATAAACTATTATCTGACGGTAACGGAGCGCTCATACTTACAATTTTAAATTTTTTGTCGATCAGTAACATTCTTGGGATAGTCACAACATTATAAGCTTGCAACTTTGTTCTGTTTATTCGCCATTGATAACCATCGAAACCATGTTGTTGTACCGCTTTCTTCCACCCTATATCTTCATTATCAATAGATAGCGATACAATGGCTACGTTAGGGTTATTTCTGTATTTTTCTTTAATCGTTTTAAGCGACGGCATTTCATCCATACAGGGGCCACACCACGTTGCCCATAAATCAACATAAATTACCTTCCCTTTTAAACTGCTTAGTTTAACATTTTTGCCGTTTATACCAACAGCCTCAAAATCGGTAGCGTTATCCCCTTTGCCAAAAAGAAGTAATTTAGCTAATACGCCTGCCGCAGCATTTCTGTAGGGTGCCGTTTTAACTGCCGCTATCTTGTTTTTAAATAAAGAAAGTTGCTGTTTATCGCTGGTCTGTCGCATCGAATCAACCAGGTCAGAAATCGTGTACCAGTCTTTTATTGGTTTAACATCATTAGGCTTAACTATGGTATTCTTTTTAACCAGGTTGCTGGCAATGTCCCGATAAACAACTAATTTCATGAGGGAAGCATCGATGAAGCCGGCAGACAATTTATTTATTTTTGATTGAAGATATTTTTTATCGTTGATCATCCGGTCGCTATCGGTGTTTGCAGGCCATGTTATAAATTCTAAACTGTTTATAACATCTGCCTTAATACGGGCGGTTTCGAGCCGTTTAAACTCGGCTGATACACCTGCAACGGTCATAAGTTTATTTTTGCGGATGTTGGCTAATTGCTCAATAGTATCCGCTTTATGCGCTATCTTCCCTAAAACGTCATAGTTCCCATTAAGATACGACCCCATTTTTGGGAATGGGGTGCCCTTTAAAAAAATATTGGCATTTGCCCCTGTTCCATTAAAAACAGCATCCTGAGGATCGTCATAATTTATAAAAACTGTCATACTATCGCCCGGGCTCAAATACAATATATTTCTCCCTAACCTGTAGTAATTAGGGGAGGTTACCCGGAGTTTAATATCAAATTTTCCGTTTTTACCGGGTACAATTATTTTTTCTGCAGATGGGGGGAGTATATATCCAAACTCCGAAAAGTCCTCAATCTCTATAGCATTAGAGAAGCCCTTAAGTGTTCCTTTTAAAGTTACGGTACCATTATTAGATAAAGTAGCTTTACATCCTAACAGCAGGGATAGCAATGCAATTGATACGATAGTACCCCCAAATTTAAGTTTCATCATATTTAATAAATAACCTACCACCGCATTTGTGCAGGTTTCGCAGTTGATTTACGATGCAGGTGGTTAAATATAAATATTTTTTATTTATAACTAAAATTTTAGTTATATGGAGTTATGTTGTTTAAAGGGTGATTTATTTTTTAATGCGCTTCCTGTTTAAATCTTTCCAGCAGGCTGCGTACATCCAGTTTGGCGTCCAGATCTTCGGCGTCGCTCACGTCTTCCTCGTCGTTATCCTGTTTAAAATCATCGGGCTGGTATTGAAATATTTTCCACTCCTTGTTGTGGTATTCAAGCGCTGTGAGGCTTTCTACCCAGTCGCCGCTGTTTAGGTATAATACCGAGCCGGTTTGTTCTGTGGATTGGATCTCCCTGATCTCGGCGTGGTGGATATGCCCGCAAATAACGTAGCTGTATGCTTTTTCAACAGCCAGGTCGGCTGCGGTTTGCTCAAACTGGTTAATGAATTTTACGGCATCTTTAAACTTGGCCTTTATTTTTTGCGAGAAACTCATCTTCTCGCGGCCCACGGCAGTCAAAAACCAGTTTGTAAAGCTATTGATGAGGATGAGTGTATCGTACCCAACGGCACCCAGCTTGGCCAGCCATTTAGAGTGCTGCATGGTAACATCAAACACGTCGCCATGAAATATCCAGGCTTTTCGGCCATCTATGTTCAATACGATCTTATCTAATAACTGAAATGTGCCCAGGTTAAAATCGGTGAATTTGCGCAACATTTCATCGTGGTTGCCGGTAAGGTAATACACGGGGATGCCCTCGGTAACAAATTTAAGGATGCGGCGTACCACTTTCATATGCGCCTCGGGCCAGTATGATTTGCTGAATTGCCAAATGTCTATAATATCCCCGTTGAGGATGAGCATTTTGGGCTTGATACTTTTAAGATATTTGAGGAGTTCTTTGGCGTGACAGCCATATGTACCTAAATGTACATCAGAGATGATAACAATGTCGACTTCGCGTTTTGCCATTAAAATTGAGGGGCTATGAAAATAGCCGTTAAATTATAAGCGCTGGCAGGCCGGGCAAACGGGAGTGTTTACTCCTCGTCGTCGTCTTCTTTAACCTTTAGTTCGTAAGGGCTTAGATAGAATGCACCAAGCAATACCAGTAATCCTATTACAAACAAGTAAGCAAATTCAAAATTCATCTTTCCTTATTTTTACAAATATCATATAATCAAATTATTATAGTGTTAAGACTGTGTTAAATGTGAAAGGTTACGTAGCTAACTAAAATAAATTTTGAAGCAAGTTTATATAGGCCGTTTTTAAGTCGTTTTGAGGCGTTTTGGTACGTTAAGGTACCATTATATTGTGAAATAGGCGTGAAATTTCCCGAAAAAATATTCGGCAAAAGTGGTGACAGCGTTTTGTCAGTATCTCAAAAATAGAAGTGTTGATTATGAGGTACTTAAAGTGTTCACGATGTGTTCATGGCAGTGAACGTGAACACTTTTATACCACGCTCTTTGCAAAATCGCGTTTTATCCGCTCCAACTGCTTCAAATGGTGCTGCAAATGTACCCTGATAAATTTCAGCCATTGCCCGGCGTTTAGCATACCCAGGCGCGGGTGCAGCCAGCGTGCATTGTGGGGTGCGTTTTTGATCAGGTCGGTTATCTCGGCTATTTTTTTACGGGTTTTTATGATGAGATTTTTGGCATCTTCTATTTCCAGTTTTTTTGGTGCCAGTTTAGCGGCCACTGCTTCAGGTACTTTTAACTTACCCGGCGGAAACAGGCCGGTAAGCATTACGTAATAGCCCCAAAAGCCCATGCCTTTTTTGGTAGGCGGGCAGTTATTATGCGTACAACGCTCTGCCGCTATAGCCGAGCCCAGGCTGGATTTCAGGATATGGTCGTACACCTCGGCGTAGCTCCAGCCGCCCATTGGGGGTGTTTCAATGAAACGTTCATCAGTATAAGTATCCAGTAGTTGGCGGTACGTATCTAATGCGGCATCAATGGCGCGGCGCTCTTTACTCAGGTTCATAATAGTAAAGTTAACTCTTTTAAATGACTGATCTGTACAGCAACATCGGCGGGTTTTTCCAAATTAAAAGGGTTAAAATAGATGGCATCCATACCCACACCCATGGCTCCGCGTATATCAGCTTCAATGCTGTCGCCTATCATTACGCTTTCGGGTATAGTGGCGCCGGCCAGTTCAATGGCGTGTTTAAATATCAGCGGGTCGGGTTTGTTAACGCCCACTACTTCGGATATGATCACGTTCTGAAAATAACCGCTCAGATTGGTGCCTTTTACCTTTATCTCGGTAGATTCTTTAAACCCGTTTGATATCAGATGCAGTGTGTATTTGCTTTGCAGATAGGCCAGCGTTTCATGCGCATGGGGGAACAGGTTTGTTTTGTGAGGGCCAAGGTTTACGTAGGCATCCTCAAAGTCGGCGGGCATCAGGTCAGGTTGTACGCCAAGCTCAATAAAAGTGCTTTTAAAACGTTCTTCGCGTAATTCATCTTTCGTGATCTTGCCCAGGTGGTACTCTGCCCAGAGGCGGTGGTTGTGGCGGGTATAGGTTTCGATGAACAGATCGGCAGAGTGTAAGCCGATATCCTTTAGTTTATAGGTGCCATAAAGCTCGTGCAGGGTTTCTTCGGCGTTTTTATCAAAATCCCAAATGGTGTGGTCAAGGTCGAAGAAGATGTGTTTGTATAGTTTCATTTGGGTATGCCTGCTTACTGATTTAAACTTTATCTTTAACTTAAGATGAAGGCACAAAAGTATCACTTACAAATTAACTATTGGAGGTTATTAGGCATAATCCTGGTACTTGGTGCAATCCTTTTTGTGCTACTATTAGTGATAGTAGCTTATGAGGAAAGTGATCAGGGTTATGAAATAGTTTATAAAACTGCAGGGGTGTTATTTAGAATCATCACATTCCCACTTATCTTATTTTCAAAAATTAGCGCCTTTCAGGGTGGTAAAGCATTTATTATTGGTACGGTTATAGGGGTTTTCTCCTGGAGTGTTTTAACCGAAATGCTATTTATTCGGTATAGTAAAAAAGATTAACGTAGATACAGATTACCTGTCTGGTTTCCTGCGTATTTGCGTATGATTTTAATAGCAAAATCACACCTTCTCGCCAAACGCTAAATCTCCCGCATCGCCAAGTCCCGGCACAATGTAAGCTTTGCTGGTCATTTCATCATCAACAGCGCAGGTCCAGATTTGCGCTTTAGGCAGGTTGGCGCGCACATGGGCAATGCCTTCGGTGCTGGCAATAACCGATGCGATATGCAGGGCCTTTAAATTATATTGGGCTATAATCTCTTTACAAACCAGCACAATGCTTTGGCCGGTGGCCAGCATGGTATCGCACATAATAAGCGTTTTGCCCTCCAGGTTTGGTGCGGAGATCTGGTCGAGCTGAATGGTGAACGCCCCGCTTTTTTTAACCTTGCGGCAGGCCGTAATAAAAGCCGAATCGGCACGGTCAAGAAAATTAATAAACCCCTGGTGAAAGGGTAGCCCGGCGCGCAGTATGGTGGCTATTACGGGTTGCTCAAGGGCTAAGTTGATATTAGCGGTACCGAGCGGGGTTTCCACTTCGCTGGTGCTGTATTTTAAAGTTTTGCTGATCTCGTAGGCCAGTATTTCGCCCAGCCGTTCCTGGTTCTTACGGAAACGGTACTTATCCTGCTGTATGTTTACATCGCGCAGTTCGGCTAAAAACTGGTTGGCAATAGTATCGGTTTTATTCAGGATGAAAATCATTCTTAAAATTAAAGTTTTTAAGTCAAAACAGTCTGTTTTATTTTCTAATCTAAAAGCCAAATTATTGAGAAGTAAATTTTATTTGGATTATATGTAGTTAACTACGTAGATTTGTACATAAATAAAATATTATGAATACTGCAATACAGATAAGCACCTTAAACAACAGCCATTGTGAAGATATTATCGACATCATCCTTCCCATACAGCAAATAGAATTTAACGTACCCGTAACGCTTGAAGGCCAGCCCGACCTGTTGGATATTGAAACCAACTATCACCAAACTGGCGGCAACTTTTGGGGCGCATTTTACAATGGGGAGTTGGTTGGCACTATTGCTATTATTGCAATAGGCAATAACGCCGGAGCTTTGCGCAAAATGTTTGTGCGTAAAGAATATCGCGGTAAAGAGTTTGGCATAGCGCAATTATTGTTAGATACGTTGGTTGCTTATTGTAAGCAAAACGATATAAACGCGATATATTTAGGCACTGTTGACCTGCTGAAGGCGGCCCATCGTTTTTACGAGAAAAATGGGTTTACCCAACTGGCCAAAACAGAACTGCCCAAATCATTCCCGCTGATGGGGGCCGATAATATTTTTTATGAGTTATATTTGGGCAACTAGCCAGGGCAACACATGAACGTTATTGACGAATCGGGAATTTTAGCTATTTCCACAAGGCTGCAACGCCTTGCCGAAACGCTTCGTAAGGATGGTGTGCTTATTTACAAAGCAAACAATATCGACTTTGAGCCGAAATGGTTCCCGGTTATTTACACCCTGCACTTTAAACCTGTTTTAAGCGTGGTTGAAATTGCCAACGAAATAGGATACACCCATCCATCTACTATCAGCCTGCTTAAAGAGCTGGAGAAAGAAAAACTCATCCGATCAAAAAAAGACAAAGCCGATGAGCGCAAGCGGCTTATTCAGCTAACAACCAAAGGGCAGGCATTGATTGAACAGATGAAACCCGTTTGGGAAATTATGAAGAACGCTGCCGCCGAACTTACCAATACCCAAAATAACCTCATGAAAGCCATTGCCGAAGTAGAGGAACAAATTAGCCAACAAAGTTTTCTGGCCAGGGCACAGCGCTTAAAGTCTGTAAAATAATCATTATTTGAATGTGGTGGCTCAATCAGGGGGCCAACATAAATCAGGCATGCCTGTTGTAATAAAATATAAAAAGATCGGTATAAACCATTGCTGACATACTGTTGTCATTATTGCTGCCTTACTTTGATCTGAAAAGCCCTATTGCAGGATTATTTGTATTTTTACATTACACATGGATTTTAAGATAACTTCTCAGTACGTACCCTCTGGTGACCAGCCAAGCGCCATTAAGCAACTGGTTGATGGTGTAAACAATGCCGATCCGTTCCAAACCCTTTTAGGGGTAACCGGTTCGGGGAAAACGTTTACCATAGCTAACGTAATTGAGCAAACCCAAAAGCCAACGCTCATACTAAGCCACAACAAAACATTGGCGGCGCAGCTGTATGGCGAGTTTAAACAGTTCTTCCCCGATAACGCGGTGAACTACTTTGTATCCTATTACGATTATTACCAGCCCGAGGCGTTCATCCCCTCGTCAAACACTTATATAGAAAAAGACCTGCAGATAAACGAGGAGATTGAAAAGCTTCGTTTACGTACCACCTCGGCGCTCATGAGCGGCAGGAGGGATGTGATCGTGGTATCGTCCATATCATGCATTTACGGTATGGGTAACCCCGAGGATTTCGCCAATTCGGTATTCAAATTCGCGGTTGGTACCCGTATCAGCAGGAATGCATTTTTACATCGCCTGGTTGAGATACTTTACGCCCGCACCACTGCCGATTTTAAACGCGGTACGTTCCGCGTTAAAGGCGATACGGTGGATATATTCCCCGCGTATATGGATTATGCCTATCGCATCAGCTTTTTTGGGGATGATATTGAGGAGCTAAGCACCTTTGATATCACCACAGGTAAAACCATCGAGAAGATGACGCATATGGTGGTTTACCCCGCCAACCTGTACGTTGCCCCGCGCGAACGCTTCCAGCAATCGGTATGGGCCATACAGGAGGAATTGGAAACCCGAAAAAAACAATTTATTGATGATGGTAGATTCATTGAGGCGAAACGTTTAGAAGAAAGGGTTAATTACGATTTGGAAATGATCCGCGAATTGGGTTATTGCAGTGGCATAGAAAATTACTCCCGCTTTTTTGATGGCCGTGAGCCGGGTATGCGCCCCTTCTGCCTGCTGGATTATTTCCCGGATGATTACCTGATGGTGATTGACGAGAGCCACGTAACCGTACCCCAAATAAGGGCCATGTACGGTGGCGACAGGTCGAGAAAGATCTCACTGGTTGATTATGGTTTCCGTTTGCCTGCGGCGATGGATAACAGGCCGTTGAACTTTCAGGAGTTTGAGCGCCTTGCCCCGCAAACCATTTATGTAAGCGCAACTCCTGCCGATTTCGAACTGGAAAAATCAGGTGGTGTGGTGGTAGAACAGGTGATACGCCCAACCGGATTGCTTGATCCTGTTATAGAAGTTCGCCCGGTGATAAACCAGGTGGATGACCTGTTGGATGAAGTGGACAAAACCATCAAAATGGGCGACCGTATACTGGTAACCACCCTAACCAAGCGCATGGCCGAAGAACTGGCTAAATATATGGACAGGCTGGGCATTAAATGCCGGTATATCCACTCGGAGGTAAAAACCTTGCAACGGGTAGAGATACTGCGCGGCCTGCGCCTCGGTGAGTTTGATGTGCTGATTGGGATCAATTTACTGCGTGAGGGCCTGGACTTACCGGAGGTATCGCTGGTAGCTATTTTGGATGCAGATAAGGAAGGGTTCCTACGTTCGGAGCGATCATTGATCCAAACCATTGGCCGTGCCGCCCGTAACGATCGGGGCCGGGTTATTATGTATGCCGATAAAATAACCGACTCGATGCAGATAACGATGGACGAAACCAACCGCCGCCGCGAACTGCAGATAAAATACAATACCGAGCATGGCATTACGCCGCGTACGGTTGGCAAATCTAAAGAGGAAATCATGGAGCAGACCTCCGTTGTCGACTTTAAGGGTGGTGTGCAGCAGGCTTATGTAGAAACCGACAGTATTTCACTTGCCGCCGACCCGATTGTGCAGTACATGACCAAGCCAGACCTGAAGAAATCTATAGAGAACACGCGCAAGGACATGGTCGCGGCAGCAAAAAACATGGATTTCCTGCTGGCCGCCAAGCTGCGTGATGAAATGTTTGCGCTGGAAAAAATGATGGAAGAGAAGTTTTCGTAAAATAAACTTGTGCTCGTCTGTGACGAGCGCAAGTTTATTTTACGAATTACATCGTAGCCTTCACCACGATATAGGGTGATAATGCTTTGCTCTCTATCGGTACTATTTTGGTAAACACTTTACCCACTGTCCAGATGGCCTTTACAATGGCTTTCGACAGTGCCTTCTGTTCCGATTTATTTTCCAGCCATACGGTAAATTTACCGTGGTAGTAGGCTTCTATATCTTTTAATCCTAAAGCTTTGCAGCTATCGCGCAACAGGTCGAGGTCCATGCTGTTGATGTTGTGCTTATCGTAATTCTCTTTATCAAAATTCTTTTGCACCCAGCCGTTAACACTTTTAAAATTTGGCAGGGTGATGAACAGCGTTCCCCCTGGCTTTAAAAACTTAAGGTGTTCATTAATGATAAATTGGGTATCGTTAAAATGCTCGATCAACCCGAAAGAAAGCACCATGTCGTACTTTTCAGCGGGCTCATAAGTGAACAGGTCGGCCTCGATAATATTGATATCGCCGGGCTTAAGGTCGTTGGCGGCAAGTAGCGTGTTAACCAGTTCCGGGTGGATAAAATAATCGAGCAGGGTAGTTTTTAGATACTGGTATTTTTTCAGGTAGATAGAGTAGTACCCCGGGAAACCACCCAGTTCAATAGCATTCTGCACGCCTTTATCAGCAATTATTTTTGCCAGGATATCACCAAAAACATAATTGGGTTTCAGTTTAAATATCAACCCCTTGCGCGATTCCCAAAACGATTTCCAGAAGGAACGGTCGGTTAAATTATTCTCCATTAAATATGCTCAATACGGGTTGCCGTTTCAGTTTTTTGTTCCAGTATGCGGGCGGGGTTACCCACCGCAATGCTATTATCGGGTATGTCTTTTATCACTACTGCCCCCGCGCCAATAATTACGTTATTGCCTATGGTAACATCGCCAATAATACAAACGTTGGCGCCAACATCAACATTATTGCCTAAACGCGGGCATTTGCTGAATGTTCCGTCGGCCAGTTTTTTATGGCCTATGGTAACGCTGTTCCGCAATACGCAGTTATCGCCAATAATAACACCCTGGTTTACTACCAATGCCTGCCCGTGGTAAATAATAAGGCCCTTGCCGGCGGTAGTTTTTCTTGGAAGTTCGATACCTAAATGCCATTCCACAAATACGCGGTAAAGTACCAGGTGCCAGCAAAAAAGGATCTTTAACAGCAGGTGGCGGTTCACTATCTGTACAGACCGGAACAGGAACAAAACCAGTCGCCCTTTTATATTGCCCCGGTTGGCGCTCCAATCCTGGAATAAGTAGGCGAAAAAGTTCATGTTATGGGTGCCGGGTTTGCTGTTAAACTTTATTATTGATGCGATGACGCATTCAAAAGTAAAATTTTTAATTTTAGTATCATTATACTTGCCCCGATAAATGATATCTGCTGAATGAAGGTTGCACTCATAAACACATCCGACTCTGGCGGCGGCGCTGCCGAGGCTTGCATGCGCCTTTTAAAGGCCCTGCAATTACAGGCGGTTGATGCAACCATGGTTGTACAACATAAAAAACGTGCAGAAGATGCGGTTTACACGGTTGAACGGAACATATTTGGTAAGGTAAGGTCAAAACTTAATTTCTTTTTAGAGCGATTGCCTTTTATGTTTTTCCAGGAGAGGGATAAATCTGTACGGTTTGCTTTTTCAACAGCAAATGCCGGTACGGATATCAGCACATCCAAAGTGATCAGGGAGGCGGATATCATCCACCTGCACTGGACAAACTCGGGCTTCCTGTCTATCCACGATCTTAAAAAACTCATCGCCTTAAACAAACCCGTGGTTTGGACCCTGCATGATATGTGGGCCTTTACCGGCGGCTGCCATTACGCAGGGCCATGTAACCATTTTAAAAACCAGTGCGGTAACTGCTACTTTTTGCGCGACCCCCAAAATAACGATATCTCGCACGGTGGCTGGCTGCATAAAAAAGATATGCTCGCTATCGCCAAAAACCTATCCATTGTAACCTGCAGCCACTGGCTGGGCGAGGTGGCTATGAAAAGTACCCTGTTAAAAGGTTTTATTATCCAGGCTATCCCTAACCCCATTGATACGGAACTTTTTTCGCCAAAAGATAAGGTGGCGGCAAGGGTAAAATGGGGCATCAATCCATCTGCAAAAATAATTCTGTTTGGTGCGGCCAATATTAATGACAGGCGCAAGGGCATCAGTTTTTTGGTAGAAGCCCTAACGCACCTGAATAACGCATACATGAGCGATACACCTGTAGAAATGGTGATATTTGGCAAGAACAAACATTTTGATACAACAGCCCTGCCGTTCACCGTGCACCAGTTAAATACCATTACGGCCCAGGCGGACCTTGCCGAAATATACAGCGCGGCTGATGTTTTTGTATCACCATCTATTGAAGATAACCTGCCCAATATGATCATGGAAGCGATGAGTTGTGGCACCCCGGTGGTAGCTTTTAATACCGGCGGCATCCCCGATCTGATAGACCACCAGGTAAACGGGTACATGGCCGAATTTAAATCATCAACTGACCTGGCGGAGGGTATCAATGATGTGTTGAACACCGGCAATCACGATAAATATGCATCGGCTGCGCGCTACAAAGTAAAACGCGTGTTCAATAATGAGAAGGTGGCCGGGCAATATATAGACTTGTATAAGTCTGTTTTAAACACGCCTGCTGTATGAAACCCGTTCTATCTGTAATTACCATCGTATATAATAACGCGCGGGATATTGAGCGTACCATTCTATCTGTGCTAAATCAAACTTATGCTGCTATGGAATACATTGTGGTTGACGGCGCCTCAAACGACGGCACGCTGGAGATCATTAAACGTTATGAAAACCGGGTAGCCAAACTCATCAGCGAAAAAGATAAAGGTATTTACGATGCCATGAACAAGGGCCTTGCCCTTGCCACCGGCGATTATGTGATATTCATGAACTCGGGTGATGAGTTTTATGTCAATGATACCGTTGCAAAAGTATTTGCCACTGCACCGGACGCCGATATTTACTACGGCGAAACCGAAATGGTGAACGACGAGCGCGAAAGCCTTGGCCAGCGCCGCCACCAGGCCCCAGATAAATTTAATTGGCGCAGCTTTAAATACGGCATGAGTGTTAGCCATCAGGCTATTTACATCAGGCGCACCCTAACCGAACCTTACGACCCGCAGTACCAGTTGAGCGCCGATATAGACTGGATCATCAGGGCGGCTAAAAAAGCCAAAAAGATTGTAAAGGTTGATGGGTATGTGGCTAAATATTTGGTTGGCGGCATGTCTAAAGCTAAACACAAACAAAGCCTGCTGGAACGTTTTGATATTATGAAACGGCATTATGGGTTGATCCCAACCTTACTAAACCATACGGTTATCGCCTACAATCTGGGGTGGTACTGGTTAAAGAATAAAAGGACGAACGATTAACTATTCTTCCCGCGTCATTGCGAGGTACGAAGCAATCTCTTTAGGATAGTTATACACCTTGCATCAACGAATGGCTTAAAGAGGTTGCCACGTCGCTATCGCTCTTCGCAATGACGGGGAGCGAATCTCCAAACAAAAAAGAGCGATGGGGTATCCCATCGCTCTTTTTTGTTTGAGTATTTAAACCTTATGCTTTTTTAGCTTCAGGCTTTTTCTTTCTCCATTCAGCGAAGCCTGCGCCGCCAAGTGCCAGTACAAGCAATACGGAGCCCGCTAACGAGATATCCTCGCCTACGTAATAGGATGCAGGGTGGAAAACAAATTCTACCTTGTGGTTGCCCAATGGTATGCTTGCCGCACGTAATAAATAATCAGCGCGGTAGTATGGTTGTTCAACGCCGTCTATCAGCATTTTCCAGCCTTTTGAGTAGTATATTTCAGAGAATACCGCTACCTGATTAACGGTTGAACCGGTTTGGTATACCAGGTGCTGCGGGTTGTAATTAACAAGCGTAATGGTCGCGTTCGGGTCAAACGAAATAGGTTTGGCTTCAACCACTTTTTTGTATTGCTCATCTATCATGGCCTCTTCCTTTGGTGAGAAGCTGCTGATGGCCTGCATTTCCTGATCGGCACCTTTTACATATTTAACACTTTTTACAAACCATGCATGGCCGCAAGCGGTTGCATTTGCATGCATGCTGGCTGTTCCTGATTTTTGGTCGGCCGTGATAATGTATTTGGTGTTCAGCATATCCAGAACATCCTGGTTTACGCTGTTTGCAAACTGGTTATCCAAAAGCTCATCGTATCTTTTTAGGCGGGCTGCCGAGTAACCTGATATCGATTTATGGAAGAACGGCGTGTAAGTATCCTGTTTAAGCGGGCCTACCGTCATATCAAACACTCTAAAATCAGGGTCAGTATCTTTCAAAATAAACTGGTCTATCTCGCGCGGTGAAACCACCTGCGATACCTCCACCTTATCCTGGAAACTGGCATCCTTCAGGTAGCGTTTATCAATCTGCCACATATCAAACAATATGGCGGCAAAAAATATGATAGACAATGCCGTAACATTTATTTTTTGCTTTAAGAAAGCCCATAGCAAGCCAAATGCAATGGCAATAAGTATAAACGCGCGGATGGCATCGGCACGCTCAAGGGCGATGCGGTCTTGTATCAACGCGTTTGATATATCATTGGCCATAGAGCTGTCGCCTTTCATCGCCTGGCTCAGCACATTAATACCTTCGGTTTGGTCAAACGCCCTGAAGCTTAATAACAGGGTAGGTACCACTATCAGTATCAGTGTTAAGCCACCGGTGATATAAAAAGATAGCTTTAATTTTTTTAACAATAGTGCCTTATCCGGGTTGGTTGTAAATTCGCGAAGCGCAAGTAATGCCAGTATCGGGAAGCAAAGGCAGGTAACCGCCAGGATAGATTCAACCGCCCTGAATTTATTGTACAACGGGAAATAGTGAAAGAAGATATCTGACAAATACGGCCAGTTACCACCAAACGATAGCAGCATGGTTAATACTACTGTACCCAGCAGCCACCATTTTAAACGATTTCTTACTACTAATAAACCCAATACAAAAAGGAAACAGATAATGGCACCAAAATAATGCGGCCCAAATGTAAACGGACGCTTAGGCCCCCAATACATAGAAAGCCCCGGTACCTGGCTGATAATTTGCCCCGCGGTTCCAACAGCTTGCTCATCAGTAGCGCCTTTGGCAGTAAATACTTTTGCTACTTTAGAGTTTTGGTCGAGGTTTTCGGTACCCGAACCGCCACCTGCTGCGTTTGGCACCAGGAAGGTTAACGACTCGGCAATACCCTGACTGTATTGGTAAACATAATCTTTAGCCAGGCCGTTGCTTGGTTGCTTGGCTGTTTGTTTAAGATTTGATTGCCCGCGGATGGTTTCGGTACCATAATCATAAGTGCTCCATAGTATAGATGCGTTTACCGTGAGCGCCAGCAAAGTAGCACCGGCTAAATAGGCAATAGATTTTAAAAAGGCTTTAGTAGCCTTGCCTTTAATAGCATGGTACAGTTCAATACCTATTAATATAAAGATGGCCAGCATCAGGTAATAGGTCATTTGTACGTGGTTGGCGCGTATTTCCATAGACAGAAAAAACGCCGTAAGCGCGCCGCCTGTAATATAATTACCTCTTAAAGTAAGTATAATGCTTGCCAGCACTGGTGCAAAAAACGCTATGGCAAATGCCTGGTTGGAGTGCCCCGCCACCAGCAAAATTATATTATAGGTGGAGAAGGTAAACGCCACCGCCCCGGCGGCGGAAAGCCACGGGTTAATCTTTAGTACGATGAACAGAAAATAGGTGCCTAATAAAAATATCAGCATGGTATCAACCGGGTTAGGGAATGTTGCCTTTACTGCCGATACAATGTGTGTAGTTAAGTTATTAGGATAAGGTGCCCATATCTGGAAGGTGGGCATACCCCCGAATATCTGGTTGGTCCAAAGGATGGTGGTATCTTTTGCACGGTAATCGTTAATCTCTTTTTGAGTGGATTGCGCGCCGATAACATCACTTTGGCCTAATGTTTTACCCTGGAATGCAGGCGTAAGGTAGAAAAAGCATATAGCTAAGAAAATTCCAATAATAGCGAGATGGGTGCCATTACGTTTGATCCAGTTATTCATCTAAACTTTTTTAGGGATAATATTTATAATCTTCAAAAATAGAAAATTGAATGAGATTAGAAACGATAAGTTTTTATAAGATATTTAGTTAGCACTTGTGGGGCTGGTGGCTAAAGTAATAAAACAGGAACACCATGAACAATATACTGGCAACATAAATGATAATGTTAAGCGTATTGTATTCTTCGCGGTTGCGGCGAATGGTGTAAACATTGTACAAGGCAAGTACACCTATGGCTATCCAAAAAAAGTTATTGATAGTGCTGCAACCAATAAACATTTGTATAAGAACAGCCAGTACAATGCAGTTGGTAAATATCAAAAGCAATGATGGCGGGGTGTTGTTGTGGTTACGCCTGCGCTTATACAAATTATCGGGTAGCATACGGTTATTTTATTTCTTCGTAATCTACAAATTCTCCTTCAGAATCGGGGACCGAACTTTTTTTGCCCTCGGGCTTATAATCAACCCGTATGCGGCCATCAGGCCTTTGTTGCTGTTGCTGGTAGTTTTGCTGCTGGCGTGCCTGCTCCTGCGCTTTGTTGATTACGCTGTTAAAAAGCATAGGCAAAAATATACGCACCAGGCTGCGGATAATATATAAGATACAAATGGATGCGATGAGAATACGAAATAACATCTGTTTTAAATTTTGCCTGTAAATATAAGCATATAACGCAAAAAATGTTTCATTATGATATTAAGCATATTGAAATGGTCCCGAGCATTCAAACCGATGCCAGCTGTTTAAGGGAATTACCAACCAAGGCAACTTCCCCAATAAAACCATTCACTCATTAAAAAGCACATCTCGCTCACTTAGGTTTCCTGTCCAATCGTTACCATAAAACAATGGCGCAATAGTATTTACCATTGTACAGGGAAATATTATAATTGACTTGTAGACAGTTGATTAGACAAGAAAAATTCATTAACATTAAAACAATTTATCATGAAAACACAACGCTATTTATTACTATTTTCAATTATTTGCTTATCGTCCTTATTGGTTAAATGCAAGAAAGGTGACGACGGCCCTATAGGCCCCGCCGGTACAAAAGGTGATGCCGGTGCTGTGGGTGCGAATGGTGCTGCGGGAGCAACGGGGCCGGCCGGGGCTACAGGCACCGCCAATGTAATTTACTCTGATTGGATAACCCCCACAGCTTATACCAAAACAACGGTTTTTGGTACCTTCAATTTTACGTGGGACATAGCTGCATCTAAAGTTACCCAGGCTATTTTAGACAAAGGGACGATATTGGTATATGGCAAAATGAATGGATACAACCCGGTAATATGGCCGACCGACCAGGTGGGTGTATTACCTGTTGTAATTAACTACCTAAGCGGCACTACGCCCGAAATTGATACATGGTCTGCCCGCAACACAGTAGGCAAGATCCAGATTGTTATGACCAATAATAATAATGTTTATGGTAGTATATCTAATGCACACAGTTTCAGGTATGTTATTATCCCGGGGGGCGTGCGTACAACATCAACGGTCAACTTTAAAAATTATGCTGAGGTAAAACAGGCCCTTCATTTAGCCGATTAGCCCATATACGGGAAACCCATATTTACAGATAAAAGCCTAATCACTCTTATCTATAAATATGGGTTTATTTAGTAACCTGAATGGGTGCCTGATATTACAAATACGCTTTTCGTAAGCGGATGATCCTGGCCCAGTGCATTACTTTCATGATAGGATAAACAGGATCTATCTCGAACCATTTTGCACCAAAGTTGGCGCTGTTTGGGCGTTTGTGGTGATTGTTCTGGAACAATTCGCCAAGCATAAAAAAATCAAAAGGTGTTGTATTTTTTGATTTGTCGTTATTATCAAAATTTGAATATCCGTATTTGTGGCCGCACCAGTTTACAATTGCACCATGTAACGGGCCCATTATAAAGTGGATAGGGATAAGCAAAAACATCCACCATTGTGTAGCAAATACTACATAAAAAGCAACGTATAGCAACCCGAATATAATGCGCGATACGATTGACGAGCCTACATAATCCAGAAACTTCCATTCCGGGTAGTTGCCTTTAAAGCGTTCTTCTGGTTCTTTTAATTTTTTTTCGTGTTTACGATAGCTTACCGCAGTGTAATACATCATTTGGAACACATCTGTAAAAAAGTGTGGCGAATGCGGGTCTTTCTCAGTATCGCTGTAGGCATGGTGCTCGCGGTGCATAATAGCATAAGCGCGAGGGTTTAAATATGATGACCCCTGGAACACATACGTCATGACATGGAACGTACGCTCAAAAAATTTATTAGTGGTAAACATTTTATGCGAGGCGTACCTGTGCAGAAAAAATGTTTGGAAAAATAATGACAGAAACCAGTGGGCTAAGAAGAAAATTAGTATGATCACAAATAATAGATTTATGCTGTAATGTTATTTATAACGATTACAAATATACGATTAAAACGCTATTTGGGATTTAAAATTACTGTTAACAAATGCTGCTTACATAAAAAAGCCGCTCACATTATACTGAGCGGCTTTAAAAAATAATTTATTTTTTGCTTACGCCTGGGCGTCCCTTAGGGCTTTGATGCTATCGTGGCCTTCATTAATAGCTTGTTGTTGCTGGGCAATAACGGTAGCAAATTGTGGGGCTAAACCATTATCTGCTGATAGTGCCTCGCGGTAGGCTTTTTTGATAGCATCCTCACCGCGCTCACATTCTTCTAAAATACTTTTGCGGTCGTGGCCGCTAAAAGTGGCTTTAACGTCAAGCCAAGCGCGGTGGATGGTTCCGGTTGCTGTGTTGCCGGTTTCAACCTCGCCGCCGGCCTGGCCAACTGCCTGGCTTAATTCCTGTACATTGCGGCGACTATCGCTGGCAAATTTTTCAAATACGGCTTTCAAATCGGCATTACCTTCACCAAGATCTTTTGCTGCGCGGTCAAAGCCGTCTATACGGTCGTTGTTAATTTCAATTAGGTCATTTAAAACTTCAACTGATTTTTCTGTGGTAGTTTCCATGGTAGTTTTGTTATAATTTATTTGATAATAACAATGCAACCACCATGCCAAGTTTAATTTTGAATTAAAAAAATTACTAAAATAGTTATACCCAAAGGTGGGTAAGATTTAATAAAAAAAGGCTTGCAGTGTTTAATTCGCAAGCCTTTGTATGCTATTTTGAACGGATATTATTTAATAGTATAGCTTGATAGTTTAGTTGATGCTGTAACACCAGATGCGTTTGCATCTGATTCTATTAATCCGATACCCTTGGCCAGGTAATAATCATAAGTTGCGGAATCTTCGAACCCATTGCCCAATCCATAATTGTACTGTACTGTTACCTGTGTATGTATAACATTTGTGTAGGTTTTACCAAGCACGGTTTTACTGATATCTTTTTCAAGGATTTTGCCTAATGTGCGTGCAGGTACGCCATTTATATATCCGGTTGAGGTTGGTACTCCAGTCCATTCGCCACCAACCGGCAAATCATCCTTCAGGTAATAAAATTCAATTGTGAGGGCGGTTTGTAAACTTGTAGCCTGTGTTTTATATACATGGTCTTTTACATAATAGTATTGCACAATATTTTCTTTACCGGGGGTGCTGCTTTTTAGTTCGAAGTAATCGGAGCCATTAATATTGGTTATAACCCCTGTTATGTGGGTTTCCATAGTTTCGGGAGTTGTGAGCCCACTGGTAATGTATGTCCAACTGCTACCTGTTGATGTTGGCATATAAGTATTTGCAAAATTATTCCCACCGGTATTGTTTCCTCCGGGGGTATTGCTGCCTACCAGTACCAGGCCGGCATAAGGGCCTTCATTTTTTTTACAAGCGCCAAAAAATAAAATAATAACCGGTAGCAGGATGAGTAAATGTTTTTTCAAATCAGGTTTAATTTAAAAGGTATAAATAACGATAAATATAAACAAAATGCCCGTTCTGCCAAACAGAATGGGCTTTGTTGCAAGCAGTTGTTTTAGGCCGTATTAAAAAAGGCCACCTTTTCAGGCAGCCCTCTTTAGTTTAGTTAGTTTTTGTATTAAATTATTCTTTTTCGCTTTTGGCGGTTTCGTTAATACCACCTTCTGCTATCTGTGTAAGCAGGCTATCGCAATTTTTTTCTTCCTTTAAAGTTGCTTCCAGTAGTTCGGCGGCCTCGTTATAGCCCAAAGTTAAAGCAAGGGTGCGCAATGTACCGTATGATGCGATCTCATAATGCTCAATTTTTTGTGCGGCAGATATAATGCCTGCATCGCGGGTTAGCGTACCTTTTTCGGTTTCGGCAACTATCTCGTCGCCCTCTTTTAACAAACCGGCCATAGCCTCACATTTTACCGCCACCGCTTTTTCGTCTATTGATGCAAAGGCATCTTCCAGGCGGGTTATCTGGTTTTCGGTCTCGGTGATGTGGGTTTCAATAGCAGAGCGTAAGTCGTCGGATGTTGCGGCTTTAGCCATTTTTGGTAAAGCTTTAACCAAGTGTTTCTCGGCCCAGTAAATGTCTTTCAATTCGTCAAGGAATAATTCATTCAATGCCGATTCCTCTACAACGTCTGTCGTTTCGGGAGCTTTTTTAGTTTTTGGTGCTGTTTTAGTAGTAGCCATAGTAGGTTGATGTTTAATTTGTGTTATAATACAACACAACCCCAGGCTATATGTTTTACTAATAAGATAATTATTTAACTGAATAATTAAGCGCCTTTTTTACTCTTTAGGCTTTCCATTAACTGATCGTAGAGGTCGTTGCTTTTGGTTTTATGCGGTTTAAGTTTTTTAATGGTAGCCCTTTTTCCTTTTGATTTTGCCCTGATGATCTTCAGCAGTTCATCGTTATACTCATCCTTAAATTTCGATACATCAAAATCTTCGGCGTATTGTTTGATCAATGCCAGGCCCACATCCAATTCTTTTTTGCTGATGTTTACATCATCGGCAATATTAAGGTCTTCGGTACTGCGTATCTCCTGCCCAAAGCGGATGCGCGTTATCACCAGTACATGATCTACCGGGTGTACAATGCAAAGGCTTTCGGTACTGCGCAGTACAAAACGCGCAAGCCCCGCCTTGCCTGATTTTTTTAAAGCTTGTAGCAATAACGCATAAGCTTTATTGTTCTTGGTATCGGGTTCGGTGTAGTAGGAGGTTTCGTAAAACATGGGGTTAACATCGGCAATATCTACAAAGCTTTCAATCTCTACCACCTTGCTTTTTTCGGGAGCGGCGGCTTCAAAATCGGCTTCTTCTACTATTACATAGTTGTCATCATCCATTTTATAGCCTTTTACAATTTTATCGTACGGTACCTCTTTATGGGTTTTCTCGTTTACGCGCTGGTAGCGGATGCGCTCGTGGTCGCGGGCATCCAGCATATCCAGATCGAGTGTGCTGGTTTGCACTGCCGAATATAATTTAACAGGGATGCTTACCAGCCCAAATCCAAGGGAGCCTTTCCAGATAGATCTCATAACATTATGTTTTAGTGCAATTACTATAACCTGTAAAAAACAGAACGGTTTTAAAATGAGAAGATTAACCGCTTGCGGGTAAAGGGCATAGTGGTTTTTGCCTTTGTTGATGATGTGCGTATTAGCACGTATAATAATATACCAATACAATGGGATTGATGCAAGTAGCTGATTGCATGAACTTTACATTCATAAACTAAACACTCAAAAATAGTATGAAAAAGTTATTACTTAGCGCAGTATTTGCATTAACACTATGCTTTGCTGCAAAAGCGCAGGACGAAACTTTAACAGAAAACCCTGCCGAAGTTAAAGAAACAAAAGCGTTGACCCTTGACGATTTAAAAGCACAGCGCGCCGAATTGGTTGCCATGCTAAAATCAGAAGATTTTCAAAAGGCGTTGGCCAAAGCCGATGCCTTAAAGGCACCAAAGGAGGCCGGTATTGCCGGCGTTGATGCCCTGGCAGGGATGATATCAACTATGTTAACCCAGTTAAAAGAGAACCGTGCCCTTGTACCGCAAATGTATGCCAGCGTAACAGGCCAAACCATTGATGGCTTGCCAACAACCGAGGTTAAACCCTTATCGCCCGATCAGTTGGTGGGTTTTTCAAAAATGTGCCTGGCTATGGGCTCAAACCTTTTAAAATCATCAAAAGACCTGATAACCCTACCCGGCGAAATTAAAAGCGCGGGATTAATGAAGGGTATTAAAGGTCTTAAATCATTAATGTACATTAAAAACAGCATGGGGGCCTTGAAACAGGAAATTGCTTTTAACTCAAAAATGATAAATAACCTTGTTGCAACTAATAAGTTAACCAACGTGGCTGCCAATACAACAAAATAAAACTGCTTTATTTAGTTTTAAAGAGGGTGCTGCACGGGGGGTGTAGCCCCTCTTTCTTGTTTTATACTAATAACCCGCCGCCATCAACTATAACGTTTTGGCCGGTGCTATGTTTTTGTTTCATCAGGTAAACAAATGCCAGGGCAACATCTTCGGCCAGGCCTACGCGCTTTAGCAGCAATGTATCTTCTGCGGCCTTATACAGGGCTTCGCGGTCAGTCTCGCTCATGCTATCCCAAAGGTTGGTTTTAATTACGCCGGGCATCACGCAATTAACACGCAAAGGGGCAAGTTCAACCGCCATGGCGCGTACAAAACCTTCCATGGCGCTGCATATACTGGTTGCCACACTCCAGCCCGCACCCGGCCTTTCCGCAGCGGTACCGCTGATGAGGCATATAGAGCCACCCTCATTTATATTGGGCGCGCCATATTTAACCGCTGTAAACGCCGCCCAGAAACGTACGTTAAAAAACTTTTGGGCATCCGCTATTTCGGTGCGTGCAATAATATCAAGCCTGAGGTTTTCGCCGGCGGTGTATACCAGGTGGTCGAATTTGCCGATGTTCTCAAAAAAGTTTTTGATATTTTCTTCCTGGCTTAAGTCAACCGCGAAACCCTGGCTGCCTTGTGGCAGCTCTGTTAAAGCGTTATTGATGCGCTGCTGGTTGCTTGATACAATAACAACGTTTGCACCCTCGGCAGCGGCCAGTTTAGCGGTTGCTAAACCAATACCCGCGCTACCACCTAATATAATTACTTTTTTACCCGCTAAGGGCTTGGTTAAATTGTCCATAATCTTAATTGTTAAAATTTATGGTACAAATTTCGGACACATGGCGGCGCATCCACTTACCATATGGTAAAAACGAAACGGGCCTGTAAATAAATTTTATCAATATTTTTTGCGGATGCGACTAAGCGATTGCGGCGTAATACCTAAATATCCTGCAATATCTTTTAAGGGTACGCGCCTAACAATATCGGGTTGCTGCTGCATAAACAGGTGGTAGCGGGTTTCAGAATCCTCGCCCAGGTAGGCATTGCGGATCTTGATCTTATCCATCAGCTTTTGCTGGGTTATCTGGTCTATCAGTTCTTTAAACCCTGCAATCTGCCCGTAAAGTACCTGTAGTTTGCTTTTGGATATGGCCAGCACATCCGCATTGCAGGCGGCCTGGATGCTTTCGTCGGCAACGGTTTCATTATTAAAGCTGTAAAGGATGGTAGTAAAACTGTCTTCCTTTAAAAAGAAGTGGGTAAGCTCCGCGCCTTTTTGGTTGGTAGCCGTAATGCGGATCACGCCATCGCAGATAAAGAAAAGCTCGCGGCAGATGTGCCCGGCTTTAAATAGTTGGTCGCCTTCTTTGTAATGCCTCGGCTCAAAAGCAGTGGTTATTAATGTCTGCTCATCGGTTGTTAAAAACCTGTGTTGTTGCAAAAAGGTTATGAGGCGATTGGGCATAGAGCAAAGATAACCGGGATTTTATGATTATTACGATTAACAGTATTTTTGAAAAGCGCCAACCAGGAGAATCTTATAAATCGAATGAATCCGCTTCATTCCGGTTCTGGTGTTGTTATTACACATTCGTTTCCACGCATCCGCAAAATTTTTGCACATTTGCAACTCAGCATCTTATACCCCCAATGGAGCAATATTTTATCATAGATTTCGATAGCACATTTACGCAGGTAGAAGCTTTAGACGAGTTAGCACGTATATCTTTAAAAAATCATCCCGACAGGGAGGCTATCTATAAACAGATAGAAGACCTGACCAATGCCTCTATGGAAGGCCGCCTGTCGTTCACCGAAAGTTTGCAGGCAAGGGTGAAATTACTATGCGCCAACCGCGATCATTTAAAAATGCTGATCACCCATCTCAAGAAAAAGGTATCAACATCGTTTTCGCGAAATACCATGTTCTTTAAAAATCACCAGGACGAGGTGCTGATCGTATCTGGTGGTTTCAAGGAGTTTATTATCCCGGTTGTAACCGAATATCATATCAAAAAAGAGAATATCTACGCAAACACCTTTGTGTTTGATGAAGATGGTAACATTGTTGGTTACGATAAAGAGAACCCGCTATCGCAAGAAGGGGGGAAGGTAAAACTGTTGAAAGAGCTGAACCTGCAGGGCGATATTTATGGTATTGGTGATGGTTACTCCGATTTTCAACTGAAGGAATCGGGCATGATCAAAAAGTTCTTTGCCTTTACAGAGAACATCGAACGTAAATCTGTTGCCGAGAAAGCCGACCATATTACCCCCAGTTTTGATGAGTTCTTATATATCAATAAACTGCCAAGGGCTATATCATACCCCAAAAACCGCATTAAGTGTTTAATAGTAGGGCAGGTAGATGAAGAGGCGCTTGCGCAAATGAAACGCGAAGGCTATAACCTGCGCCACCGTGATAACATCGAAGAGAAATATTTAGACGAAGCCGGTGTGTTATTTTGTGATGAAGCCAATCTGCCCAAACCCGAGCAATTGGCAAACGCAGGCCGCTTAAAAGTTATTGGCTGTTTTGGCCGTGTAAGCCGTAAACTGGCCGAAGCCGCATGCGAAAAAGGTATTATTATTTTTGACGACCCCAAGGCAAACCCACGCAATGTTGATTTTATCCCACGTAGGGTTCTTGCCTTTATGAACGAGGGAAAAACGCACATGAGCTGTAACTTCCCTGATTTGCAACCGCCACGTATTAACAACGCCCACAGGCTAATCCACATTCATAAAAACGTGCCCGGTATACTGGCGCAGATAAACGAAGTATTTGCCAACCACAACATTAATATTGTTGGCGAGTTTTTGGTGACTAACCCGCAAATTGGTTATGTAATAACCGATGTAAATACCGGTTATGATACCATTGTATTAAATGAACTGAAAGCTATTGAGCAAACGATAAAGTTTAGGCTGCTTTATTAAGGGGCCTGCCACCATGTCATTTCTGGGAACGTAGTGACGTGGCAAACTCAGCATACCCGATCGTCCTATGAGATTGCCGCGATATCGCTCGCAATGACACGTTTTTTAACTACTCTTCTACCAAGGGCACCACCAGTACCGGTACGTGCGAGTTGCGCACAACACTTTCGGCCACGCTGCCCATTAGTAGCCTGTCTATCCCGCTGCGGCCATGGGTGCCTATCACAATTAGGTCGGCCTTAAATTCTTTGCTGCAACTTAGTATACCATCGGCAGTTGAGCCGTACTCATTAAAATGGGTAACCTGTAAACCATTGCCATATTTGCTGATGGTGCGGTCAATTATATTTTCGGCATTGTCTTTTTGGATGTCGAGCAAATTTATTTCGTTAAAATCGGGAATGCTTATAGGCATCCCTAAAAGGCCATCCGAAGAGGTTTCTGGCGTAATGGCCGGCTCAACAATATGTACCAACCCCACATGGGCGTTAAACGTGCGGGCAATATCAAAACCGTATGAGGCGGCGTATTCAGAAAACTTACTATCGTCAATGCCTATCAATATTTTGCTAATTTTCATCAGTGTAATTTGTTTTAATTGTGATGAAGCTATCATGAACTTGTTAGTTTCGTTTTTGAGCGGTAGCTCATGATGGTTTCATGGGGTAAGGGTTAATACGTTTATTAAACAATCAACTTGTAATATGTTTTAGTAACCGGCTTATTTATAACTTGTATTTGTGGAACATCCGCTTAAAATGATTGCTTTTACCATTCCCCATATCATCACCCGGTTTTGGTTCGGCCACGCGCTGCGCAGAATAAATGCCGGCCTCGCCACTAAAAAAATAAGCCGTAAAGCAAGCCACGGCAAAAAATATGGCGTATTCACCTCCAAAAAGTTCAATGCCCATTAGGGTGCAGGCCAATGGTGTATTGGTTGCGCCTGCAAAAACTGCTATAAAACCCAGTGCTGCAAAAAGGCTTACGGGTGCATTCATCAAATCGGCCAGGGTATTGCCCAGGGTGGCGCCGATGTAAAACAAAGGTGTAACCTCACCGCCCTTAAACCCCGTGCCCAGCGTAACGGCGGTATAGATCAGTTTCCAAAACCAGCTGAATAAGTGGGCGCCGCCATGCTGAAACGCCGATACAATGGTTACCGCGCCCGGGTATTCGGGATCAACGCCAAGGCTTAAATAATCGGGCTTGCCCAAAATATAAGTAAGCAGTATAATAACCAGGCCACCGCAAACGGGGATAAGCCAATTAATCCTGATCCATTTCAGAGAGAAGTTTTTTATAAGGTGAACGGTTTTGGCAAATGCCCAGCTTGCCAACCCAAACAAGGCAGAAGCTACGATAACCTTACCCAGCAGCAAAAAGCTAACCGGTATATTGTGCCCATAAAATTGCTGCCCGGTATTTACCATACCAATATGGTAAGGCGTATGATGCACGCCCCATGCAGATACGGTAACATCGGCAACAAGGCCTGCAATTAAGCAGGGGAGCAGGGCATTGTACTGGATACGCCCAATGGCAATAACCTCCAGCGCGAAGATTGCGCCAGTTAGCGGTGTGCCAAACACCGCCCCAAAGCCAGCGGCTACACCGGCGGTAAGCACCACTTTTTTATCGGCTTCGTTTAGCTTAAACCAACTGCCAAATAGGTTGGCCAGGCTGCCGCCAATTTGCACTGCCGTACCCTCGCGCCCGGCCGAGCCGCCAAACAGGTGGGTAATAACCGTAGTAACCAAAATGAGCGGCGCCATACGTTTAGGTACACCTGCACCCGGCTCGTGGATCTCATCAATAATTAAATTATTGCCGCGCTCGGCGCTTTGGCCGTACCATTTATAAAGCAGGTGAATAACCACACCAGCCGCAGGCAACAGGTATAATAACCAGGTATGTGCAAAACGGAAGTGGATAGCCCAATTTAGCAGCCACAGAAACAGGGCCACCATACTGCCAATAGCTACGGCCACAGGGATACTGATCAGCGTCCAGCGGATAAGGTATTGTAAGAGCGAGACTTGTTTGGAGAAGAAATTTTTAAACATAACCTACATGCAAATAAATGAATAAATTATTTGAGTAGGCGTCATCAGCTTTGCAGCGGTTCAAATAGGCAGAACACCATTACCTTGTTGTATAACACAAATATATTTTTTTATTTCGAATATCAAATTTTCGATTTCGAATTTATTTAATCGGGATGCAAATCCGAAATTGAAAATTCGACATTCGAAATCCCTTCCCTATCTTTGCCTCATGAGTATCTCTCCCGAAATAGAAAAAAGACTTACGCTGCTACAGGAAAAATACGACGCCATGGGCCAGGATATGATATCCTACCTTGACGGCCTGCTACATGCCGATTTTTTAACCTATTGGGATTACATTCACCTGGATACGCTTTTGAGCCTGCAAAGCCCAAAAACACCGTTCCCGGACGAAGAGATCTTTATTATGTACCACCAGATAACCGAGCTGTATTTTAAGCTTGCCCTGCACGAGTGTAAACAAATAGCCAATGCCGAAAACCTCAGCGCAGTATTTTTTACAGCACGTGTAAAACGCATTAATAGTTATTTTGAGGCGCTTACCAACTCGTTTGAAATTATGGTGGATGGGATGGAGAAGGAGCAGTTCCTGCAGTTCAGGATGAGCCTGTTGCCTGCCAGTGGTTTCCAAAGCGGGCAATACCGTATGATAGAGATCCATGCTACTGATTTTATTAACCTGGTAATTGCCGACCAGCGCGAGGCCCTGGGCAACCAGCCCATCGAAAGCCAGTTTGAGCATATCTACTGGAAATACGGCGCTACCGAACTATCAACCGGTAAAAAAACACTTACCTTAAATCAGTTCGAAAAAAAATACGCCAAAACATTTATTGAGCTTGGCAAAAGTGTAGCGAATACCAACTTTAACGCGCTGTTACAGCAGTTTCAGTATAAAGGCGAAAGCACCAAAGCGCTGGAGGATGAACTAAGGCAATTGGATGTAAACGTAAATGTGAACTGGCCGCTATGCCATTACAAATCTGCCGTGCGCTACCTGAACCGCGACCCCGAAGATATCAAGGCAACCGGCGGTACCAACTGGCAAAAATACTTGCCCCCACGTTTTCAGCGCCGTATCTTTTATCCATCGCTATGGAGTGCCGAACAATTGGAGAACTGGGGTAAGGCCTGGGTGGAAAAGGTGATCAGCGAATTGTAGCGCCCTTAAACGCCCTTCAAACGCCCTCAAACACCCACAAGTGTTCACGTTCACTGCCGTGAACGCTTGTGAACGCCGTTAAGTAGCTTATAATCAGCAATGTCGTAATTTTATCTATTGCAACATGCTGACAATTACCTAATTATAGCGCCTTGCTTATCCGCAGGCAATTCGTTTTCGTTAACCTTATCGTTAACCAATTTTTCTATCACGTAAAAATCCTCAAATTTATTAATGATGATCATGGATGAGTCGGCAGGCAATTTACTGATCAATTGTATGCCGTCTTTACGATGGATTATTTTTTTGATGTTGCGGTAGGCAATGGTAATATCGGGCCTGTCTTTCACGCTTAAGGTTACCCCGTTATCGTCGGTGATCAATGCTGTGCCATCGATGATCGCGAAATACTTTTTACGCCCGAATATAAAGCCAAAACCCAGTGCTGTTATAATAACCACAAATATGCCTATGCTTAATGCATTATGCCCTTTGTAAAGCAGGTTATAGGCAAACACCGCTATAATAACCCCATAGTACACCCACATGGTGCGTACCCATGTTTTTTTCATGTCAATGTTCCCCTGGGGGCTAAAGCGGTATACAGGCATAATCAATAGTTTGTTAATTTGTTGTAATATAGTGTCTGGCAGGCTAAAAAGCTAAACATTTACGCAAAATTTCCTAACTTGCCGTTTTCTGAATGATAATCTATACTGCCATGACCGATACACTGGACATAAAAATAACCAAAGCCGCTCACTCACGTTTGGCTGAGACGGATTTTAGCAACCTGCCTTTTGGCAAGGTTTTCTCTGACCACATGTTTGTGGCCGATTACGCCGATGGCGAATGGAAGAATTTTGAGATATTGCCTTATGGCCCTATCCTGATGAGCCCGGCTATTTCTGCACTGCACTATGGCCAATCGTTTTTTGAAGGGATTAAGGCTTACAAGCATGCTGATGGTACGGTCTCTATTTTCCGTCCGGATAAGAACGCTATCCGTTTCAACAAATCGGCAGAGCGCCTTTGTATGCCAACTTTACCTGAAGAGGTATTTGTACAAAGCATAGCGGCCCTTGTTGACCTTGACCGCGAATGGATCCCGGGCAAAGCCAACCACGCGTTATACATCCGTCCGTTTATGTTTGCTACTGATCCATATCTGGGCGTAACCCCATCGGCTACCTATAAATATGTGGTTATTGTTGGCCCAACTGGTCCTTATTTTTCAAAACCCCTTCGTGTTAAGGTCGAAACACACTTCACCCGTGCTGCCGAAGGTGGTATGGGCTTTGCAAAGGCTGCCGGTAATTACGGTTCATCAATGCTGCCGGCACGTAAAGCTGCCGAAGAGGGCTTTGATCAATTGATCTGGACAGACGCCAAGGAACATAAATATGTGGAAGAAATGGGCGCCGCTAACGCAATGTTCCTGTTGGATGGTAAACTGA
Organism: Bacteroidota bacterium; assembly: GCA_040390445.1. Lineage (GTDB taxonomy): Bacteria > Bacteroidota > Bacteroidia > Sphingobacteriales > Sphingobacteriaceae > Mucilaginibacter. Next base: position 131,843 of record JAZJYI010000009.1, on the reverse strand, counting down.
TAACCGCCGAAGCGAAAGATACCATCCTGGATGGTGTAACCCGCGATACGGTTATTGCACTGGCTAAAGATTGGGGTATCCCGGTTGAAGAGCGCAAGGTTTCTGTTGCCGAACTGATTGAAGGCGCTAAAAACGGTAAACTAACCGATGCATTTGGTGCCGGTACTGCCGCTACCATTGCCGCAGTTGGTTCTATCAGCGTTGATGGCGAAGAATATACCCTGAGCGACCCTGCTACCCGCGAGTTTTCTCAAAAGGTGCTCACAACGCTCGACGCCATTAAGTATGGCCGCGCCGAAGACACCCATGGCTGGAACTACATTGTATAAGCTTAAGCTTATTTAAATACGAAAGTCCCCGCATGAAAATACGGGGACTTTTTTGTTGATGGCTATTTGCTGCACAGCTTTAGCCTTTTACCTTTCCCATCAATAACCCTATATTTGTACCTCGTAAAATTCTATAAATGAAAGTATCAGTATTAGCACAAAATTTGCACGGCTCGGAGATCATTAAAATAGCCGGCGAAATAAACGAATTAAAAAAACAAGGCCAGAACATTGCCAACCTAACCATTGGCGATTTTGATGCTGATATTTATCCTATCCCAACCGAACTGAAAGACGGCATTATTGATGCCTATAACCATAACCAAACAAATTACCCGCCTGCCGATGGTATGCTGAGCCTGCGCGAAAGTGTATCGGCATTTCTGAAGAACAGGATGGGGCTGGAATATGCTTCCAACCAGATCTTAATATCAGGAGGCTCGCGCCCGCTCATCTATTCTACTTACCTGGCCCTGGTTGACCCGGGCGATAAGGTTGTGTTCCCTACACCATCGTGGAACAATAACCACTATTGTGACTTAACCGGTGCCGAAGCCGTTTTGGTAGAGACACGCGCCGAGAATAATTTTATGCCTACGGCAGATGAGATAGCACCGCATTTAAAAGGCGCTACTATGCTGGCATTGTGCTCGCCGTTAAACCCAACCGGTACCATGTTTGGTAAAAAGGATCTGGAAGAAATTTGCGACCTGGTGATTGCCGAAAATAAAAGCCGCGGTGCGGACGAAAAACCACTGTACCTGCTGTACGATCAGATCTACTCGCAGCTAACCTTTGGCGAATACAAACATTACGACCCGGTAACCCTGCGCCCGGAATTGAAGGACTACACCGTGTTTATTGATGGGGGCTCAAAATGTTTTGCAGCTACTGGCGTACGTGTAGGCTGGGGCTTTGGTCCGGCGTTCATTATCAATAACATGAAAGCTATTGTTGGCCACATGGGGGCATGGTCGCCAAAAGCCGAGCAGGTTGCCATGGCCGAGTACCTTAAAAACGATACCTACGTTAATACTTACCTTGATAAACTGAAAGGCGATATCCAGGCCAGCTTAAGCACTTTGCATGAAGGCTTCCAGGCGTTGAAAGCCGATGGGTTCAGTGTAGATTCTATTGAGCCGATGGGTGCCATTTATTTAACCGTGAGGGTTGATTATACGGGCAAAACCACACTGGATGGTAAAGTATTGGCTAACAGTGCCGATGTAAACTTTTACCTGATCAAAGAAGCAGGTGTTGCCTTTGTACCATTCTCGGCCTTTGGTACCGGCGAAGAGGTTACCTGGTTCAGGGCATCTGTAGGGGCTACTACGCTAAGCGAGATTCAACAGATGATACCACGCATCCGCCAGGCATTGGCTAAACTGAAATAATTAAAATATTGTAGAGACGCGATACTTCGCGTCTCTTTTTATATAAAGCGAAACTTAACATCGCTTTTTGCATTATAAGATAATAACTATGGCTTACGGAACCCTTTATTTAATACCTGTACCACTTGCAGACGAGGCCGCGGCCCAATCGTTCACCCCGTATTTGGTTGATACCATAAACAGTGTAAAAGAATATATTGTAGAGAACGAGAAAACCGCCCGCCGCTTTTTAAAGCTGGCCGGTTTAAAAACACCGCAAAGCGAACTGGTGATCCACGATTATGGCAAACATAACCGCGATGCAGGCCTTAAAGAGTTTTTTAAGGGGCTGATAGCAGGTAACGATGTTGGCCTGATGAGCGAAGCTGGCTGCCCCGGCATTGCCGACCCCGGCGCGGATATCGTGGCCGAGGCGCATCGTAAAGGCATTAAGGTTGTGCCATTAGTTGGGCCAAGCTCTGTTTTACTGGCGCTGATGGCATCAGGGTTTAACGGGCAAAGCTTTACCTTCCACGGGTACCTGCCGATAGATAAGCTGGAGCGCAGCAAACGTATTAAAGAATTGGAAGGCCTGGCCGAGAAGAACAAGCAAACGCAAATGTTCATTGAAACACCATTCCGTAACGATAGCATGCTGCAGGAGGTATTAAGGAGTTGCAAACCCACAACCCGCCTTTGTATTGCATGCGATATTACAGCACCTACCGAGTTTATTAAAACCATGGCGATAGGTGATTGGTTAAAACAAGTACCCGACCTGCGTAAACGGCCGGCCATATTTTTATTATTCCACGCGTAAAATGAGATGATGACCCTGCCGCAACATACCGGTGTACTGATAGTTGGCGCCGGGCCATCCGGTTTAATGATGGCCGCGCAATTGCTGCGTAACGGGGTGCAGCCTATCATTATTGATATAAAGCAGGGGCCAACCAATCAGTCAAAAGCATTGGTTGTGCAAGCCCGCTCATTGGAGATATACCGGCAAATGGGCATTGTTGACCAGGTGCTTACAGCCGGCGCACAGGTAGCAGGCGCTTCTTTTTATCAGGATGGCAAACGGCAGGCTTCTTTATCATTAACAGGTATTGGCGAAGGGCAAACCTTATACCCTTACCTGGAACTTTTTCAACAAAGCAAAAACGAGCGGCTCTTGCTCGATTATCTTACAAAAGCCTGCTGCCCCGTTTATTGGGATACCAGCATTACCAGCCTTCATCAGCATACCAGCCATGTATCGGTTATATTAAAAAATGGCGAAAATGAGTATGCGCTAACCTGCGATTGGGTAATTGGCGCCGATGGCTCCCGCAGTACCGTTCGTAAGCAATCGGGCATCTCTTTTAATGGCGATACCTATCAGCATAATTTTTACCTCGCCGATGTTAAACTGGATAATAAAGACCTGGAGAAAACATATGTTCAGCTTTTTTTTGCCAAAGATGGGTTCGCCGGGTTTTTCCCTATGCCTGAAGAAGGGTATTTCCGTATTGTAGGAAACATACAGCCCGAACTTGAAGGCAAGGAAGATTTATTGCTTGAAAATGTTTTGCCCTATATCAATAAAATTGCCGCACGCACCTTACAGGTAAGCAATTTAAACTGGTTTACAACCTATAGGCTGCATCACCGTATGGCAGGTGCCTTTAGGGAACAGCGCTGCTTTTTAATTGGCGATGCCGCGCACATCCATTCGCCGGTTGGCGGGCAGGGCATGAACACCGGCCTGCAGGATGCCTATAACCTTGCATGGAAGCTGGCCGGAGTAATCAATAAGCAATTAAAGCCCGATATTTTAAACAGCTATGCCGAAGAGCGCATGCCCGTGGCTAAGGATCTGCTGAAAACTACCGACAGGGCGTTCAGCATCATCATGTCTGGCAACTGGTTTGTTAATTTATTTAAGAGCTGGCTGCTGCCAAAAGTGTTGAACAGGGTATGGCGGAGCGAGAGATCGAGAGCTGGTTTTTTTAAACGGATCTCGCAAACGGGCATTAACTATCGCGATAGCAAACTAAACCTGCAATTGGGTAATACAAGTACCCACATAAAAGCCGGCGACCGCCTGCCGTATTTTGAAATATTTGACGAGAAGAAGAAAGCGAAGACCGATATCCATACCTGGTGCAGTAAACCGGGCTTTACGCTGATAACCCTTGGCGAGATACCCGAAGGCTTCCTGTTTACCCTTGCCAAATGGATAACGCAGGATTACCAGGGCAGCATCAACTTTTTTCATCTGCCGCCATCAAACACCAACTGGCATATTTTTGATGCTTTTGAAGTAAAAACCGGTATGCGCAAAGCGCTCATCATCCGCCCGGATATGCACATCGGCTACCTGAACGATATTGTGGATATAGAGATGATGAACAACTACCTGCGCAATGTGGTAGGGTTTATCTGATCATAAAAAAAGAGCGCCCCAAACCGTAGGGCGCTCCACCAAACTATATATATTATGAAAAAAGGGGTATTCTGTTTTAAGCGCTCAGCTTACTTAACACGCTGTGCCCGTTAACAGCGGTTTTGATCTCTGCCTGCTGATAGCTTGTAATAGCTAAGCCATCCTGCATTTTAATGGTAAACGTTTCTTCGCTATTGCCTGCCGTTAGCACCAAATATTCGCCTATTGTATTTAGCAAAGTCAAATCGCCTGTTATGTAGTTGATAGCTACCTTATGCGTTGCTATGCTGTTAACGTCCGATTCTATCAGTTCAAATTTTGGCACCTCGAAGGTGATGCTGTTGCCCAGCGTGTCTGTTACAACCGGTATCTTATTCTTTAGCGTTTCAATAAAATAACCAATAACAAAACTCAGCTTATAATGCAGCGAATTGGCCCGCCCATCGTTATTCTTCATTTCGCTGAAGGTTTTTAACTTATTGCCGGGATTGTATGCCTGTGATTTTAGCAGGAATTCCTGGTAAGATGCAAACAGTACATTCTTTTCAAAATCGCCGGTTGATGACGCATCTATAACTTGTTTGTAGGTGAGTTTTATAATTGCCTTTGTCATGATGATGAAATTTAAAGTTTTATTATACTGCAATACCAAATGTGTAAGTACCTGTATAACCCGCCGCTATGCTGCCGGTTAATGAGGGCGTTTCATTAGCCAGATCGGTGGCCGAGTTTCCTAATATCCCGTCTTGTGCGTTCCGGGTTGTATTTGGCCCCACGCCATAGTTATTATGCACTGCATCTGATATGGTTTCGGGGAAAGCAAACTGTGCCGTTTTTTTCAGTACGCTGTTTATAAATACCTCAAAGTGGATGTGTGTTGCCCTGCCACCATACCATCCCGGGTAAACAGTGGTAAATGTTACAGCGCCTTTATCATCAGTTGTTTGGTAGCCGCGCAACCAAGTTTCGCCAGTGTAATTCTTACTTCCAGATTGCCCCTGTTGGCCCGAATAACCCGAGTAATAGCCATCCTTATTGCAATGCCAGATATCAACACGGGCGTTGGCAACAGCATTACAGTTATCGTTGGTGTTTACCACCAGCAGGTTAAGTATTAACGGCACACCGGTTTGCCCGCCCAGGATATCGGCCCTGTTTAGCGGATTGGTAAGTTCGCCGCCCGGGTATGGGTAAGGGCCCTCAACCTCGGTAGGGGTAACACGGCAGGCGCTGCTGCCGGCGTTCACATCAGCAGCGGTTGTTTCGCCGGTTGATGAACTTGTAGTGCTTGCCGAATCTTTTTTACAGGCATCCATGATCATGGGGCCTGCTGCTGCCGCAAATACGAAGGTTCTGAGAAAGTTTTTCCGTTCCATGGTACAATAATTAGTAGGGGTAAATAATTATTGTAAATGTAGCCGGCTGAGGCAGGCAGGGGAAGCGAGTATCGGTAAACGGCGGTGATGTATCGACTACCCGATTTTTTTATCACATTTTTACCCAACGACGGGCAAAATCTGCATAGCTGTCGCTGATGGGCAGGTCAATATCAGCCAGTTTCACCTTTCGGCCCTGGATGGAGATGATCTTTTTTACCGGTACAATATAGCTGCGGTGGATGCGCTGAAATTTATCTTCGGGGAGTTTTTCTAACACCTTTTTAAGCGGCATCAGGGTTAATATGGTTTTAGCGTTATGCAGGTGGATCTTGATATAATCCTCCATGCTTTCAATGTACTCAATCTCTTTAAGATCAATTTTCACCATGCGGTATTCCGAATACACATACAGGCTTTCATCCTCGCCTTCCTTAGCGAATGAGGTTTTGTATTTGTAATAGTCAGCAGCCTTTTCAACCGCTTTACCAAAGCGTTTTACATCAATTGGCTTTAACAGGTAATCAATGGCCTCCAGCTCAAAACCTTCAAAAGCAAAGTTTTTATAAGCGGTGGTGAATATCACCATAGGTTTAACGGCCAGGGAACGCACCAGGTCTATCCCCGTAATATCGGGCATGTTAATGTCAATAAACAGCAGGTCGATAGGGTTGTTGCGCAGGTATTCGGCGCCAGATACGGCATCCTCAAAAGTATTGACCAGCTGCAGGGCCGGGAACCAGGTTACGTAATTTTTAATCAGTTCAAGCGCCAGGGGCTCATCATCAATAGCAATACATTTTAAAGCCATGGTACTTAGATGTATAATGTTAACACCACCGTAAACTGATCGTTATCATCAGCAATATTCAGCACATGTTTGCCGTGGTATAAATGCTCAAGCCGTTGTTTGGTATTAACAATGCCAATGCCGGTACGCTCAATATGTTCTTTGCGCTCAAATATGGGGTTAACGCACATAAAAGTAATCATATCATCGGCAATATGCAGGTTAATATCAATAGCACTTTCGTGCTGTTTGCTTACACCGTATTTAAATACATTCTCTACAAATGTCATAAACAGTAAAGGCGCTATTTTTTGCTGCGCGATAGTACCCGTTATGTTAAAATCAACCCTGGTTTTGCTCCCTAAACGTAAACGCTGCAGATCGATATAATCTGTAATACAATCCACCTCGCTTTGCAGGCTTACAAAGTTCTCGGTCACCTCGTCGGTAACGTAGCGCATAATGTTTGATAGCTTCATGATGCTCTCGGCCGTGTTCGCGTTATTGGTGATGGCCAGCGTGTAAATATTGTTTAGGGTATTGAACAGAAAGTGCGGGTTGATCTGCGCTTTCAGGAATGATAGCTCGGCATTTGCTTTTTCGGCTTCGGCGCTAATGGCGCGCTGCTCGGTAACCTGCCATTGCTGTACTGTTTTTATAGCCGTACTTAAAGCCATTATCATTAAAAAAAGGAACAGACTGATGGTATCAAGATGTTTCCGTTTGCCCGGGCCAAATTGTTGCGGGCGATGATTGCGCCAGCTTTTATCCAGGCTATCGCGCGGCGGGCCTTGGCGGTCGCCATTTGGTGGCGGCCCTATATTCTCTCCCGGGGCAGGGCCAAATTGCATACGGCCGCCGGCCTGTTGCATAGCCATTTTAACCCGCCAGCCTTCGCTGTTGCGTAGCAGCCTTTCAAATGGATTTAAAAAATATATTGCACTTAATAAACCCACACAAATAATGGCGTAAGTTATATATCTCTTTTTCAGGAAGAATAATGGAAAAAGCAGGGAGCTATTCAGATAAAATAGCGTTATATAGGTTAAAGAGAACAGCCAGTAATACGGAGATGCAAGCAAAATAAGTATGCTGGTAGTTCCGTTGCGGCCGTTTGTAAACAATAATGGCAGGGCCATAAACAGCAGCCAGCAGGCAATGTGTATAATAACCGAAAAGGTTTTTAAGCGTAACATCTTCAAAGTAAATACTTTTGCGCCTGTAATATATCTAATGTATCGGTGACCGCTTGCTTTGTATAGATGAATTAGCCGTGTATGGTTTCGCCTTTACCGTAATTTTGTATAACCTGGGCCTCGAAGGCTAAAAACTCCGTCCAGCGGGCATCCACGTCAACCGTTATCGCGTGTTTACGGGCAAGCCTTAAAAACATGGCGTAGTGGGTAGCTTCGCTGATCATCAGCTCGTGATAAAATACGGAAAGCTCCTTATCATTAATATTTTCTGACAGTACTTTAAAGCGCTCGCAACTACGGGCCTCAATCATGGCTGAAAGCAATAACCGGTCTATTAGTTGTTGTTCTCGGCCCCCGCCAACTATCATAAATTTGCGTAGCTCGTTCACATAATTATCCCTCCGCTCTTTACCAAGTACAAAACCACGCTTCAGCATTATCTCGTGTACCAGTTTAAAGTGTTCCATTTCCTCCTGGGCAAGGGCTATCATTTCCTGTACCACATCGCTCAGGTTGGGGTTTTGGATGATCAGGGTGATGGCATTGGTAGCTGCCTTTTGCTCGCAATAAGCATGGTCGGTCAGTAGTTCTTCAATATTGCTTTCTACCACGTTTTTAACCCATAGCGGGTCGGTAGGTAGTTGAAGTTTAAGGATGGTTTTCTCGCTCACAGGGGCAAAGATAAGAAGATTAATCTTCGCTTTTGAAAGCAGGGTTGTTACTCAAGCTGCGGGAATGGTGGTGGATAGTAAGAATATTGATCTGGTCTTCTGTCGCGAAATAAAATATTATATAATTTCTAAAAATAACACTTCGAATAAATTTTCCTTTAACCTCTTTAAATTCTTTACCTTTTAATGGATGGTGTTTTATCGTTTCACAAAAGGCTTTAATTTTCTGGACTTCTAACCGTGCATATTTAACAGAATCATAACTGATAAACTTGAATATGGCAAGTAAATCATTTATCGCTATTTTTAAATAAACAACTTTTATTGCCATTTATTTATCTCTTCGTCTAATTGCTCGGAGGTTAAAAAGTCACCATTGGCCAATTGATCTAAAGCTTTTTCAATCTTAGCGGTAATAATTATTTGATCAATAAAGTCTTCGATTTCGATATTATCAGGAGAGTTGTTCAGCATTTCCTGAATTTTGACTTTTTCTATGCTTAATGTTCCCATATCTAAAATTAAGGAGAAATTTCTATATACGGTTTACCTGTACAAACTTTTACTCTCAATAAACTTTAAAACCGGGTCGGGCACAAAATATTGTACGTTCTTTTTTTCGGCGATAGATTTACGGATAAACGTTGCCGACAGCTCCATCTGCGGTGTCATGGTGATGGTTACCGATGGGTGCGATGCAAACTCGGCGTTTTCATAACCAGGGCGTGGGTAAACAAAAATCTGGTAATCGCGCAGTATCAGTTTATAGTTCTTCCATTTATGGATGGTCACCAGGTTGTCTGATCCCATGATGAGCGCAAAATCGTGTTCGGGGTACTTCTCCTTTAAATGGGTGAGGGTATCAATGGTGTATGATGGCTGCGGCAATTTCAATTCTACATCGCTTACGGCTATATTGGTGGCATTATCAGTAGCCAGTTTTGCCATTTCCAGCCTGTCGTAAGTGTTGATGAGGTCGCCGTATTTTTTTAAGGGGTTTTGCGGCGATACCACCAGCCAAACCTTATCCAGCGCGGTATGGTTGGCCATGTAGTTGGCAATAATTAAATGCCCTATGTGTATGGGATTAAAAGAACCAAATAGTAAGCCTATCTTCATTCTTGCTGATGTGTTAGTAGTTCATGAATCATAGCGGGCAGAGTACCTACTATGGGAGTAACGCAATCATTATGTAAGCAGATGGTGTGCTAGCCGTTAGCTACGCACCGATAAAGTTTTTCACCAATTCTTTAGCCTCTTTGCAAGCCGTTTCAAGATCGTAATTTTTCAGGATAATATCAAACTGTGGGGCGTAATTAAGCTCTTTTTCTGCTTTTGCAAAGCGTTCCTGTAGTTTTTCGGAGCTATCGGTGCCACGACCGGTTAGCCTCTCTATCAAAACCTCTAACGACGGGGGCTGTACAAAAATAGCGAGTGCCTGCTCGCCGTATTTGCGTTTTAAGTGCATGCCGCCCTCAACATCAATATCAAAAATAACGGTTTTCCCCTTTGCCCATATGCGCTCAATCTCGGTACGTAGGGTGCCATAGAAAGTGCCGGTGTAAACCTCTTCAAATTCAACAAATTGTTTTTTGGCTATACGGTGGGTAAACTCGGGCAGGCTGATGAAATAATAATCCTTATTGTCCTGCTCATCGCCACGGGGCTGCCTTGTGGTAGCCGAGATAGAAAATTCCAGCTCGGGCATCTGGCGCAGCAAGTGTTGCACAATGGTGGTTTTGCCTGCGCCCGATGGGGCCGAAAATATAACGAGTTTACCTTCTGGGGTCATTAGTTCATTTGTTCATTTGCTCATTAGTTCATTAGTGAAAAGTTTATATGTTTGCTCAATGCAACCAATAAACTAATAAACCAGTGAACCAATAAACTATAATACGTTTAACAGTTGTTCTTTAATTTTTTCCAGCTCTTCTTTCATCCCCACTACCAGTTTTTGCATAGCGGCATCGTTTGCTTTTGAGCCAAGGGTGTTTATTTCGCGGCCTATCTCCTGCGAGATAAAACCCAGCTTTTTGCCATTAGCATCGGCATTTTTAAGCGTTTCAATAAAGTAATCGCAGTGGCTTTTTAACCTTATTTTTTCTTCGGTGATGTCAAGCTTATCTATGTAATAGATCAGTTCTTGCTCAAAGCGGTTTTTGTCGATGCTTTCGGCACCCACTGCTTCGCTTAAAAATTGGTTTAGGCGCTCGCGGATAACCGGTACCCGTTTTGGCTCTTCAATTTCAACCAGTTCCAGGTTTTTTAGGATGATGCCAATACGCATCTTAATATCCTGCTCTAAAACATTACCCTCATCGCTCCTAAACTGCTGAAAAGCAGTCATAGCCTGCTGAAAAGTTTTTTCCACCAGTTTCCACTCATCGTCAGATACGGTGTCTTCCTCGTATTTTACAACCTCGGGTAATCCTAAAGCCAGTTGCAGCAGGTTGCCGCCCGGTTCGTTAAGCTCATCGCTTACGCTTTTAAGCTGGTTATAGTAATGTTTAAGCAGTTCGCGGTCAATACCGGCTGCTTTTACATTTGAGTTGGCCTGCTCAACATTGATGGAAAGGTTTACCTTACCACGGTCTATCTGCTTGCTGCAATCATTACGGAGTTGAAATTCTTTCTCAGAAAATATTTTGGGCAGGCGCAGGGATAGTTCAAGAAATTTACTGTTCAGAGATTTGATCTCGACGGTATATTTTGTTTTGCCGGAGTCATAGCTGGCAATTCCATACCCTGTCATGGATTTTATCATGCGCAAAGATAATATTTTAGATTATAGATTTGAGATATGAGATGCGAGATTAGTTTGAGGTTGTAACTAATCGCGCATCGCCAACCTCTAACTATTAAGTTTAACATTTTTTCACAACTTAAGCCGTATACATTTTATAAGTTTACGGCGTTAAATACAGATGCCCTTGAAGTTTATAATAGCCTGTTTACTAAACCTGTTTTGTTTTGCCTTTTTTGCATCTGCGCAACAGGTGACCATAAAGGGGGCTATTTACAGAAGAATCTCCTCGGTAAAACTTTCGGAAGTATTTATCACTAACCTGCACACTAAAGGTGTTGCCATTGGCGACCAGTTGGGTGGTTTTAGCATCCTCGCCACGGTTGGCGATACCTTACTATTCACCAAAAAAGGGTACACGCCTCAAAAGCAGCAGGCATCTAACTACGGCATGGTAGTTTATATGCAGCCCGAAGTGCAATTAGACGAGGTGCGTGTTTTGGGCCAAACAAAAAAGCAGGAACTGAACGAAATTATGGGCGATTACCGCAAACAAGGCACCTTTTATAACGGAAAACCGCCGGTATTAGCTGCACTTGCATCGCCAATAACGGGGTTATATGAATTATTTGGTAAAACACCGGGGCGGGCCAGGCGTTTTGCCGCATTCACAAAAGGAGAATTGGAAGCAACGGAAGTTGACAGACGTTACAACAGGCCCTTTATAATGCGCGTAACCGGCTTAACAGAAGCCGATAGCACCACGATAAAAAAATTCATGGGGTATTATAAACCATCATACGAAGACCTGAAGTTATGGAACGATTATGACCTGATCCAGAAAACTAAAACCCAATACGAGTACTTTAAGAAGAACGGCGATCGCCCAACTTTGCAGAAGTTGTATTAGAGGTTGGTGATTGGTTGATTGGGGTTATTGGTGAATAGTTGCCTGTTAGAGAAATGTTTAAATTCCTAAAGAGGCACATGCCTTTTCGGCGGCAAGTTTTTCGGCGTTCTTTTTACTGAATTCTTTTCCCGATCCCAAAATCTCGCCATCAATACTGGCTTGTATGGTAAACAGTTTGGCACTCTCGCCTTCCTGGTTCTCTATTACATCAAAGCTGATGTCCTTACCGTGGCGCTGGCACCACTCAATCAGCTTGCTTTTAAAGTTGGTTTCTGTTTGCTCAAGCGTGTGGATATCAATGTGCGATTTAATGATGTGGTTCACCAAAAAATTACGGGTAAAATCATACCCCTTATCAAGGTAAACGGCACCGATAAGCGCTTCAAAGGCATCGCCAAGCAGGGAGCCCTGCCTGCCCGAGTTTAATATTTTTGTATCAAACTCAATCAGCTTATCAAAACCCAGCTTACGGCCAAGCTGGTTTAGGTTGTTACGGCTCACAATTTTTGAGCGTAGTTCGGTTAAAAAGCCCTCATCCTCATAAGGATATAGTTTAAAGAGTACTTCGGCAACTACGCTGCCTAATACGGCATCGCCCAAAAACTCAAGGCGTTCGTTACTGTTTTTTACACCCTTGCGGATGTTTTGCGCAACAGACTTATGCCTGAACGCCAAGCGGTATAACGACAAATTGCCCGGTACAAAACCGAGCAAATTCTTTAAAACCTTAACGTATTTTCTATTGGGCGAAAGGTATAGCTTATAAAAGCGGCTAATTGGCATCCAACGAGATTATTGCTGGTACTTTTTAAATATAACTGAAGCATTGTGGCCACCAAAACCGAAGCCATTGCTTTGCGCTACATTAACTACGCGTTTTTGAGCTTTGTTAAATGTAAAGTTAATTCGTGGGTCAAACGCCGGGTCGTCAGTAAAATGGTTGATGGTTGGCGGGATGATATCATTCTGTATTGCCAGGATAGAGGCAATAGCTTCAACAGCGCCGGCAGCACCAAGTAAATGGCCTGTCATAGATTTTGTTGAGCTGATGTTGATATCGTACACCCTGCTGCCAAAGGCATCAGTTATCGCTTTTACTTCCTGCGGGTCGCCAATTGGGGTTGATGTGCCATGTACGTTCACATAGTCGATATCGGCCGGGGTTAACCCTGCGTCTTCTAACGCCGCTTTCATTACCAGTGATGCACCTAATCCTTCGGGGTGAGGGGCAGTCATGTGGTAAGCATCAGCGCTCATGCCACCGCCAACCATTTCAGCATAAATTTTAGCGCCGCGTTTAAGGGCGTGCTCCAATTCTTCTAAAATGATGGTACCCGCACCTTCGCCGGCTACAAAACCATCTCTGTCCAGATCAAACGGACGGGATGCAGTTGCAGGGTCATCGTTGCGGGTTGATAGGGCATGCATAGCGTTAAAACCGCCAATACCTGCTTCGTTTATGATAGCTTCAGACCCACCGGTAATAAACATGTTTGCTTTACCAAGGCGCAGATAATTGAAAGCATCAATAAGCGAGTTATTTGATGATGCACATGCGGAAACCGTAGTAAAATTTGGCCCGCGTAAACCATATTTAATAGAGATATGGCCCGGTGCAATGTCGGCTATCATTTTTGGGATAAAGAACGGGTTAAACTTGGGTGTACCATCGCCTTTGGCAAAATTTACAACCTCATCTAAAAACGTTTTTAAACCACCGATGCCTGATCCCCAGATAACGCCAATGCGGCTGGTATCCAGTTTTTCGAAATCTAATCCGGCATCTTTAACAGCTTCCTCTGTAGAGAATAAAGCGTATTGTACAAACGGGTCGAGTTTGCGTGCCTCTTTCCGGCCCAAAAAACCTTCCGCGTCAAATCCCTTTACTTCACAGGCAAATTTGGTTTTGAATTTTTCAACGTCAAAACTCTTAATAAAGGCAGCGCCGCTTACCCCATTAATAAGGCTGTTCCAATACTCAGGTACAGTATTACCAATCGGAGTAAGCGCTCCAAGCCCGGTTACTACAACTCTTTTAAACTCCATTTAACAGTTTTAGGGAGCTAATTAAGCTTTAACGTTTTTTTCTAAGTAAGCAACAGCCTGGCCAACAGTACCAATGGTTTCTGCCTGATCGTCAGGGATTGCAACGTTAAATTCTTTTTCAAACTCCATGATTAATTCCACGGTGTCTAAAGAGTCAGCACCAAGATCGTTGGTGAAGCTTGCTTCTGGTGTAACTTCACTTTCGTCAACACCCAGTTTTTCCACGATAATAGCTTTTACTCTTGAAGCGATATCAGACATAGTCTTTATAGTTTAATGATTAATAAATTCAGTGCAAAGAAAAATAAATTATGTTAAATATCAAATCTAAAAACTTTGACAATATTGAGTGAACAATTTTTTGTAACAAAAGGTTTCAGTATGGCTATCCAACCGCCGTAAAAGTAATGATTTTGAACAGAAGTATTAAAGTTTAATATCTATTTTGAATTTATAGTAATAAAGTTACACAATAGTGTTGTATCTGCTTAGTTATTAGGAAAATACAGATTTAATTTATGATGCTGGGGGGGGGGCATTTTTAAAAAACGGCATCTCACAAAAGCGCAAAGACGTGAAAATTTAATATAAACCTACTTTGCGTCTCAGCGTCTTTGCGCAAAAAAAATTAAACTTGCTGCTACATTATAATATAATATGTAGCACATTGTAAAATGCCCGGCACTTTATATCAGCAACCGTTTATTTAAAATGAGCCCAACAAAAATTTAGGGCAAGGTGATTGTTTTTGTATTTTTACCATTCTAAAATGTAAATGATTTTGAACAGGAAAGTTTTAAAGTTTGAGATCGATCTGGATTTTGTATTGATAGCTATCACCACATCTTTAAAAGATTACCGGATATGCTACTATATAAACAAATGTTTAAATTTTAATTTTACCAGGGTCGATGACCTATCGTTAGATACTAGTATTAATGGCGCACCGCTGCTGTTTTCACTGTACCGCTACAGTTGGGAAACTACCGAAACCGACTTTTATTTTATTGGGAATAAGGGGAGTGACGGCTATTTGGTGCCAGAAATGCGTGAGGCCGATTTTTTTATTATGATCAAGAATTATATTGATGATACCGACCTGGAAAGCATGATTTCGGCCCTGAATAAGATACCTGAAATTGTTGCCGCGGTAAAGATTGACCCGAAAAAAATAAAATCACGGGAAAATCTATTATTTTAGCGGAAATTTAGATGTGTAATTAATACACATTACTGTAATATAGCCTGAATTTAACCTGAAAATATGAATTTTTACTATAATCGTACTAAGATTGTTGCTACAATGGGGCCCGCCTCAGCAAAAAAAGAAGTGTTGCTGTCGATGATCAGGGCTGGATTAAATGTGTGCCGATTAAATTTTTCGCACGGTAAACCCGAGGATCACAAAAAATTTGTTGATCTGATCCGTGAGATAAATGCTGAATATAAAACAAACGTGGGCATCCTTGCCGATTTGCAGGGCCCTAAAATTCGTATTGGCCTGGTAAAAGATGGCGGTATACACCTTATTAATGGTACCCGCATCAATATTACCACCCATGAGTGTATTGGCGATGACAGCCAGATCTACATCACTTACGAAACCTTCCCGCAGGATGTGCAGGCTAACGAGATCATTCTGTTAGATGACGGTAAACTGCAATTAAAAGTTATTGAAACCAACCGCAAAGACACTGTGATTTGCGAAGTGGTACACGGTGGTATTTTAACATCACGTAAAGGTGTTAACCTGCCAAATACAAAAGTATCTATCCCAAGCTTAACGCCAGAGGATCTGGAAAACCTGAAATACGCTTTAGAATGGGAAGTTGATTGGATAGGCCTTTCTTTTGTACGTACCGGCCAGGACATTATTGACCTGAAACGCATTATCCGCGAAAGCGGTAAGCAATCACGCGTTATTGCTAAAGTTGAAAAGCCTGAGGCTATTGATAATATAGATGATATTATTGCCGCTACTGATGCCGTTATGATTGCCCGTGGCGACCTTGGTGTTGAGTGCCCGCTTGAAGAAGTACCATTGCTGCAAAAAATGATTGCCCGTAAATGCCGTGACGCATCAAAACCGGTTATTGTTGCTACGCAGATGCTGGAGTCAATGATCACCACCCCGCGCCCAACCCGCGCCGAAGTGAACGATGTTGCCAACTCTGTACTGGATGGCGCTGATGCAGTGATGCTGAGCGGTGAAACATCAGTAGGCGAATTCCCGGTTATTGTTATTGAAACAATGGCTAAGATCGTTCGTAACGTTGAAGACCTTGGTTATCCGTTTAACGCATCAAAATTAGAAAACACAGATCAGGCATCTGCCAATTACCTGAGCGATGCGCTTTGTGGTTCGGCAGTGTATTTGGCCGAGCATACCAACGCAAAGGGTATTGTGAGCATGACAGTTAGTGGCTACACCGCTTTCGAGATCTCGAGCTACCGCCCTAAAGCCGGTACTTATATTTTTACATCAAACAAGCACTTACTTAACGCACTTAGCCTTGTATGGGGTGTAAGGGCTTTCTACTACGACAAGGCTGAAAGCACCGACCAAACTATTGCCGATGTAAACAACATCCTTAAAGAAGAGCAATTGCTAAAAGCAGGCGATGTGGTTATTAATACTGCGGCCGTGCCAATTGTTAAACAAGGCAAAACCAATATGCTTAAAGTAAGCGTTATTGATTAAGTCCGGAAGGCTAAAATTCCAAAGATTGAATATAAAAAGAGGGTTATGCTGAATGCATAACCCTCTTTTGTTTTACCACCCCGTTATTGAGAGAAATAAAAAGTTGGCGACATGCAGGTAGAAGATTGCTTCGTGCCTCGCAATGACGTATGGCTTAGTTCTTATTTTGCTTTTTCCTTCTCTACGTAACTCTTAGGGTCAAGCGCGGCAGGTGCCCAGCCCTGAAAAAACTCCATCACTTTGGCTTTGCTATGGCCTTTGCCTTCTTCCAGGTAGCCCGAGTTTTGGGTATGCAGGCGGGTGCCTTTACCATCCAACACTACAAATACCGGGAAACCAAAACGCTGCGGGTAGCCCAGGCTAGCCAATACTTTTTCGTTCTTGTTTTCGGGGCTCCAGTTTACGTGCAGCACCACAAAATTATCGTTCATGTATTTATTAAGCTCAGCATCTTTGGTTACCAGGTCGTTAAACCTCAGGCACCATATACACCAGTTGCCACCAATTTGCAGCAATACATTTTTGTGCTGTGCCTGCGCGGTTTTAATGGCAGCGGTAATTTGTGCTTTAGCATCTGCTGCCGGGTTGTACAGTTTAGGCGTTTCTTTTTTTATAGTATCCGGCCTTAGGGCTGCTGACTGCGGTTTAGGCAGTTTAGGTTTTTGGTTTGCATTTGCAGAAAAAGCAAACGCGACTATGGTAGCTATAAATAATATTTTTTTCATGGTATGTTATTTTTTTTAAATATATAAATAGCATCAGTAAACCTCTGTAACAAAAGCGTAATATTTAGGTACGCAAAAGCCCCCGTGTTTGGCGGGGGCTTTTAATTTTTATATTTCATCAGGTATATTTACCTTATAGCTTATTGTTTCCTTATCGGGCCTGGGGGAATTATAGGGGGCATTGTTGCTATTGTTTAGCCCCGTGATATTTGTCTTATCCCGCAATAAGCGGCGGCGGCGTTTCTTTAAACGGTAGCGCTCTGTCCAGTGGTCAAAGGTGCCTGTTACAGCTAAAACACTGCCTATAACAAACACCACCATCATAAAAATAACAAATATGTGGAGCAGATCTGAAAGTAGGTGTCTCATAAATTAATCAAATAGTTCAACTGTTACAATGCAATAGCCGTGCCTTAAAGCATGGGTTTTTAACAAGAAAATGTAATAAGAAGGGTTTTTATTAGGTAGAAAGCCTTTTTTAAATAAACTCTTTTAAAGGTCGTTTAACATACCTGCAGAAAGATCTGGTGTACACAATAAACTACAAAATGACCGGCAGGGAAGCCCCTTGTTTTATTGAAAATTATAAATGTATTCAGGGCGTTATTGGCAGTTAAAATCTTTTCAAATACTTTGCATCCACTAATTCGCCGTACGGTATTTCGGCTGTTGTACCCAGGCTAAACCATGGCGATCCATTTTGCAATATTTGTATGTTTTGGGCCGGCATAAAACTTTGGGCAAGCAAGAACTGCTTTTTATGGGCGGCATTCTCTGCTACATCCATCACCATAAAACAATGGCCCGGCGACCCTCCTTTTATAAATACATCGCCGGCTTTAATATCGGCCGGGTTGGTAACGGGCTGTAATTCTTTTTGTAGTGATAAGGTACCCGCGTAGGAGAATACCAGGGTCATATAGCGTAAAAAAATGGGGTATGAGTAATCTTTTTCCCCCATTAATACCCAGCGCCCGTTATTGTAGCGGTAGCCATCGGCATAATGGATGTAATCGCATTTAAAACCGCTGGTAAAGTTAAAGGCAATGGCTTTGTAGTTTTTTTGCTGATACAGGTATTCGGCACGCAGGCGCATTACGGCATCGGCACACTGCTGCAGGTCCTGGCTGCCAATACTTATATCAATAACGGCAGCGGTGTATGGGTCGGTACGGGCAATGCTGCCGGTATAAGTTTTGGTATGGGTGCCTGCAGGTTTAAGTGAAAGGGTTTGCAGGTATGCCCCAAAACTACCCGGCGCAACGGCAATGTGGGTATAACCTGCAGATGGTTTAAAGCGGCTGCGCACGTTATCCGCAGGGTGCGGTGCCGTGAGCATAATTAACAGCACAATGCTAAAAATGCTTTTCATTGTTTTTTAGATTGTTTTAATTGCAAATATGGGTTATACGGCACGGGTAAATCATTATTTAACGCAAAGGCCGAAAAATGTAAATGTGTTGGTGATCTTTTTTTGTAAGCATTAAGCCCGGTGCGGCCAACCTCGGCAATTTTTTGACCTTGTTTTACTATATCACCGGGTTTTACAAGTATGGTGCGGTTATGGGCATAATAGCTAATAATGTCAAGCTGATGATGATATATCCAAATAAATTTGCCACCACGCATGGTGCTTGTGGGTGCCCATTCGTTATTGCAGGCTATTACTATCCCGTCATCTATTGCAAGCACATTTACGGGCTTTCCCGTTCTGTCATCCATGTCATCCTGGTTTTTATCAGTAATAAAAATATCATGGGCCGGGTGTGCGGTATGTTTGTTACCGTCGAGATAATTGTAGCCCTTATCGCTATAGCCATTACCGTTAGTGCCTCCTATAGCATTGGTTTGGTAGCCTTGCAAAGGGAATACCCATACCTCCCCTTTTAACATAGGATGATTGCCACGCACAATTTGTATAAGCGTTTTAAATTGTTTGGCAGCTTCAGCTCTTTTTATGGTGCCGTTTAAAACGGCGGTATTCAACTCATTTATTTTAATGCAAACAGCGCGTGTATCCTGTGCAAAAGCAGGGCAGATAAAAAACAGGGCGATAACCAACACGGACAGCTTTTTCATAATGGGTTCAATTTATGAAAAAGCAATTGGCCGCACAAGGGCGTATCGGCTATACTGGTTTTCATTAACCAAGGGGGCAGATATTTATTATTTTTATAATAAATTATAAAAGCTGCACAAAACTATATACTTTTAAATGTAAACTATACACTTATTATTGATGAGAAAACTTTTCCTTTTGATGCTGATCTGTTTTCGGCTTAGTGCCTTTGCACAAAGTAATGGCAGTATTAACATAACCGGTGTTTCTGACCACGTGATTAGCAAACACATTTACGGGCAGTTTGCCGAGCATTTGGGCCGCGGTATATACGATGGTTTTTGGGTAGATAAGAACCTGCCTGTTAAAAAGCAAGACCGCATAAGGCTTGATGTTGTAGAGGCATTAAAAAAAATAAAGATCCCTAACCTGCGGTGGCCCGGTGGCTGTTTTGCCGATGAGTACCATTGGCGCGATGGTATTGGCCCGCGTTTGCAAAGGCCTAAGATGGTTAATACCAATTGGGGAGGCATCACCGAAGATAACAGCTTTGGCACCCACGAGTTTTTAGCGCTTTGCAAGCTATTGAACACCGAGCCTTATATTGCCGGGAACGTAGGCAGCGGTACGGTAGAGGAAATGTCTAAATGGATAGAGTACTTAAACGCTAACAGTGGCAGTACGGTTGCTAATATGCGTAAACAAAATGGCCACCCCGAACCCTATAAAGTTACATTTTGGGGCGTGGGTAACGAAAGCTGGGGCTGCGGCGGCGAGATGACACCCGATTATTATGTAAACCAGTTTAAGCGTTATGCATCGTTCGCTAAAAATTACCCCGGTGCAACCTTAAAGAAAATAGCCAGCGGTGCCAACTCTGATGATTACAACTGGACCGAAGTGTGCATGAAAAATATCCCCAATGCCATGATGTGGGGCTTATCAATGCATTATTATACCATACCTACCGGTAACTGGAACAAAAAGGGTTCTGCAACCAATTTCGACGAAAAGGAATACTTTAATACCATGGTTAACTGTTTTAAAATGGAAGAGTTGGTTACCAAACATTCGGCCATAATGGATAAATACGACCCGGCAAAAAAGGTGGCGTTAGCGGTTGACGAGTGGGGGATATGGACCGACCCGGAGCCCGGTACAAACCCAGGTTTTTTATATCAGCAAAACAGCCTGCGCGATGCGCTGATAGCAGCAAGCACCTTAAATATTTTTAACAACCACAGCGACCGTGTACGGATGGCCGAGCTTGCGCAAACCGTAAATGTATTGCAGGCCTTAATACTTACCGAAAAAACAAAAATGATATTAACGCCAACCTACCATGTATTTGATATGTACAAGGTGCACCAGGATGCAAAATATCTAAACATAGCGCTTAACTCGCCAAATTATGATGTGGATGGCAAGAGTTTAAAGGCTGTAAATGTTTCTGCTTCGCAGGATGCCGGGGGTAAAATTCACCTGTCGTTAGTAAATATTGATATGAATAAAACGGTAACGATCAACACAGAATTAAAGGGGTTACAATGGAAAACGGTTACCGGACAAATACTCACATCAGCTAACATTACCGATGTAAACACGTTTAGCCAGCCTTTAAAAATCACGCTGCGTAAATTTACAGGTGCCAAACAAGAAAATGGCAGGCTGGTGGTTACCCTGCCGGCAAAATCAGTTGTTATGCTTGAGTTGAACTGATCAGGTTTTTTTAGTGTTCTTGTTCGTCCGCTGTTCGGCCTTTTTTACCTCGTCTTTTTCGCTGAGCGGGAGTTGTGTTTCCAGGTCTTTAGTATCAGGCGATATTGATTTTGCAGCGTTCTTTTTTGAAGCAGCTGCTTTGTTTGGTGAAGTTGTCATGATGTGTGTATCCTCCTGTTTAATAACTTTTGGCTACGCAAAAAGTTTAAAAAAGTTAAATGTTTAAACGCGTTTAAACATCAGTTTTAATAGAGAGGGAACTATAAACTAGCACGATTGTTTAGCGCCTTAACCGCTGCAATTCGGTTTTAATTTCTTTAAGCTGCTGTTGGGCCTGCCTGTTTTCCAGGTAAAAGTAAATAGCGCAGGCCAAAAATATTTTGCTTAATACAAATACTGCTATAAAAACCCATTTCCAGGTTTTATGAACCTTCATGTGGTTGCTTTCGGCTTCTACTTCAATGTATTGCGGCCCGCTGCCGGGTTTGGTAAAGTTTTGGCCGTTGCCATCGCCGCGTTCGGTAAACTGGTCGGGGTTGCTGGTTTGGCGCAGTATAAGTTCATCAATGGTGTCAGATATCTTGTCCCAGGTACGTTCGGGTGGGGTTATGGCCATTTGCTGTGCAATACGCTCCATATCTTTCTCCAATTCTTGCAAAGCAATGTTTACCTCAGGGTAGTTGGCCTTCATATACAGCAGTTCGTTTACCTCTTGTTCGGAGGCGGAACCTGTTACATAGGCTTCTAATATGCCGCTATTGATGTACTGCTGTATCATTACGGTTATTCCTGATAATAGTAAACGATTCTCTTAGTAATTGCCTGATGGTATCTTCGGGCTTATTTAATTCGGCAGCAAGTTTAACAATAGTTTTGCCATGATAATGCACACCACAAAAAACAAGTTGCTGGTCGTGGCCCATCATATCAATAAATTTATTGCCGTTTATAGTTTTTTTGGTGGTGATCTCGTCCTGATCTGCACAATCTTCAACAGTGCTAATGAACGACGAAAGCTTTTTACGTGCTATTTGCTGTAAACGCAGAAACTGGTTTACGCCGCTATCCATCAAATCTTTAATATCGGTTGCTTTTAACTCGTTAAAAAGCTCAATAAGATATTGCTCGGCAATGGCTTGCTCCTTAACAACCTCTTGTATATAACCCAATAGCATAGCCCCATAGTTTGTGTATAAACTATGTTTGCTTTGCTTTATTGCGGGTAATGAAGCGTCAGTATATGTTAACTGTTGTTTCAAGTTTAATCAAGTGTTGTTTAAGGGCTACCAAAAATATTAATTTACATCTAAATCTAATCAAAAAAATAATATTCAGTTAAAAAAATATCCTCATTTGATTGTATTGTTGTAGCGCTTAATAAACTACAGAAATTGCTATTTGTGTTAATAAAAGTTAAATGTAACAGTCGCCTGCCAAAAAATCGGCAGGTTTAAATAATTTTAAGCCATGGCACGTTACCTGGTTTTTATCAGCTTATTCTTTTCATCAGCCGCTTTTGCCCAGGCACCGTTTACCGGGCGGGTATTGGAACTGAAAACCAGGATAGGCCTCGCAGGGATAAAGGTAGAGAACCTGACCAGTAAAAAAGCAACGGTTACGAGTAACACGGGTAACTTTTCTATCCCTGCTAAAAACGGCGATCTGCTCACCTTTAAAGGGTTTGCATACAGCGTTGATACTTTGCTGGTAACCGAGCCATGGGTTAAAGAGATTTTCCTGGAGCCCTTGAATAATGAGCTGCAGCCGGTAAATATTACCACTACCGAAACCAAAAACATGGCGACGTATTACGATCCGCAGTATCATGGCCAATCTGTTGTTTACGCCCGCGATAAGAAAGGGTATCTCACGGGCGGTATTATATGGCGTATTTGGTACTGGAAAAAAGATGCGAAGAAAAAAGCCAAACTTGAAGCAAAACAGCAGAACTATGATATTATGCACAATATATCGTTGGTGTTTACGCCCAAAACCATTGGTAAGTATGTGCCGCTTGCCGGCCCGGAGCTTGATAACTTTATTACCCTGTACACGCCTATCCCGGCTGTTTACACCGCTAACGATTTTAACCTGGTAAATTATCTCAATGCCTGCTATAAAAAATACCAGGAGCTGCCGCCCGGGAAAAGAGAACCACCCAAACTGGAAGAGTAATTGTTATTTTATAAGCTTAACCCCGCTGCTATAGGCAAACGCATCACCGAAAGCGCCGGAGAGATGTTTGGTAGCATCGGGTAATTTATCGGCATGCTTGCGCAGATAAAAGCTTGCTACACTGGTTGCCAGTGCTGCGGCAGCGCCTATTACCATACCCTGTAAAATGCTTTGCCTGCTTTTTTTAAAGATGAGGGCACCCACAAACGCACCCGAGGCTATGTTGGCGGTGAGGTCAGACAGTGATAAGGTTTCTTTATTGTGGTTTTTACCCGCATGTTCGCTTGCACGTAATAGTTGGGTAGCCACAGTAGTAACCGGCGACCGTAAAAACATCATTCCCGGGAAAGATAGGGCAGGGTAAAACCCGGTACTCATATGGCGTGCAATTGCAGGGGCGGCACTTGCACGTACCCCGGCTATTGCCCCTAATCCTAAAGTTTGCCAAACGGGTGTTCTGTAATTGCGCATATTATTTCCTGTTGATGTATATAGGCAACAGGGGAGTGGGTGGATGGTTTGGATTAAATGGATTTTATGCCCGCGATGACATTTGGCAGCAAGCCACAAAAAAAGCGATGATCAACATCGCTTTAAGTTTCATTTTACATCGCTTTCTTTAAACTATCCTGTTTGGCTTTTTCACGTTTCTTAAAAAAGCCCTTTAGTAAAAAGTTGTGCTGAACGGCTTCCAGGTCGTCGTTTAACTTAACAGAGCTTTGCTGCAGGTAATCAAGCGTGCTTTGTACTTTTACGGCCGCTTTAGGGTCGTTTAAAAGCACACCAAGGGCGTTGTCGGTCGTGTTAAGTTTGTTGCTGGCCTTGTTCAGATTGTCGGTTAATATGGTAGCATTATCCGCAGCTTCTTTTAAACGGCCCACCGATGCGCGGATACGGTTAAAGGTAATAGTGTCAGTAAGCAGGTTATCGGCAAAGCCGCCTTTAGTGTTCATTTTATTGCTGAAGCTGTTTAAGCTTACCGCCATTTTTGCAGCGCTTTGTGTAGCTGCTTCCAGGTTACGCATGGTTTGTTTTAACTGCATGCCCATACTGCTATCTGCCAGTAAAGTACCTACGGTGCCTTTTCCGGCCAGGATTTGTTTGCTTAACTGTTTAAAATCGGTAGTGATAGCCAGTAAATTCTGGTTGTTTTGCTGCAGGGTTTTCATCACATCATCAGTTGATAACAATTTCTCCGATTGCAAAACGTCGCCATCCTGCACAATAGGCGCCTGCGGCGAACCACCATCTATTACAATGATTTTATTACCTATTAAACCATCGCTGCTGATACGTACCCCCGCGTTGCGGTGAATGTATTGCTGTGTGCTGGCATCAATGCTCATTATCACATCAACCTGGCCGGGGCCGGTAAAAGTTAAAGTTTTTATAGTGCCTACCTTTACACCAGAGAACCATACGTTGTTCCCTTTTTTCAATCCCGATACATCGTTAAATACCGAACTGATGTGTATGCTTTTTACAAAGCTTTTTTGCTGGCCGCCAAGGGTAAGCACGCCTATTACAAACACGGCTACGCCGAGCAGTACAAACACGCCTACAATTATTGAGTTTCTATTTTCTGATGCATCCATATGATAGGGTACTAATATCTATTGTATAAAATTATAATCGTAAAAAGGTTTAACGCGGGCATCGTTGGTAGCAAATACCTCATCGAAAGTGCCTACGCGCTGAAACTGCCCGTCAAGTAACATGGCAATCCGATCGCCGGTCATCTTGGCGCAGGTCAAATCGTGCGTTATAATGATAGATGAAGTATGGTAACGTTGCTGCACCTCGTTGATCAGGTCGTTTATTTCGATACAGGTAATGGGGTCCAGTCCTGCGGTCGGCTCGTCATAAAGCATTATCTCGGGGTTCAGTATCAGTGTACGGGCAATACCAATACGCTTGCGCTGGCCGCCAGAAAGCTCTGAAGGCATTTGGTTAATGGTTTGCGAAAGGCCAACAGCTTCCAATACTTCTTCCACATTTTTATTGATCTCGGCCCGGGTAATGTTCTTGCGGTTACGCACCAGCGGGAACTCCAGGTTCTTGCGAACGGTCATGCTATCATAAAGCGCGCTGTTCTGAAACGAGAAGCCTATGCGGATGCGCAGGTCCTCCAGCGCGCGCTGACTAATATTGGTAACATCGTTCCCTAAAACCTCTATAGTGCCGGCATCGGTGGTTAATAAGCCTGATATGAGCTTAATCAATACAGATTTACCCGTGCCCGACCGGCCAAGCACCACCAAGTTTTCGCCCTGGTAAAGGTCAAGGTCAATACCACGCAGTACATCATAATCAGCAAAAGATTTTTCAACCCCGCGAATCTTGATGACCGTGTTACTTTTATCGATATGTGCCTTTTGTTTTTCCATTTTATATTAGCGGAACCATCCGGCTATCTGTACAATTAAAACTTCTTCAATAAATACCAAAAACATAGCTGTTACAACCGCGCCGTTGGCCGCTTTACCCACACCCTCGGTGCCTTTGGTAGAGTTGTAGCCCTGGTAGCAGCCTACAATGCCAATGGTAAAACCAAATACAATGGCTTTGCTAAGCGATGCCCAAAAATCAATAAAGGTTAGGGGCTCAAAGGCCTGCTCCATAAACACGCTGTAGCTGGTGCCCTCGTTTTGGCTTACGTTCAAATAGCCGCCTATTAAAGCAATAAAAGCGGTATAGGTAGCTAATAAAGGTATGGTGATGGTTGTTGCAATAACACGCGTACAAACCAAAAATTTAAAAGGTTTTGTGCCAGATACTTCCATGGCGTCTATCTGTTCGGTAACACGCATAGAGCCAAGTTCGGCGCCTATGCTTGAGCCTACCTTACCTGCGGCAATAAGCGCGGTAACCAGCGGCGCAAGGGCCTTCATAATAGCGATGGATACTAACGATGGCAGCCACGATGTAGCGCCAAAATCGGTAAGGGATGGGCGGCTTTGCTTGGTAAAAATAACCCCTACAATAAAGCCGGTTAGCGTTATTAACGTAAACGACCGTACGCCTGTTTCATAACACTGGCGTATAATCTCTTTAAACTCATAAGGAGGTAAAAACACTTCCTTAAAAAAACGCAGCACAAAGGCATAAACCCTGTACAGCATTAAAAAGAATTCTGCCAACTTGTTACGCGTTTTTTTGATACGCGATGGGGCAGTGCTGGTTGTATTATTTACGCTATCCATTAATGTGGCAAAGGTATAACTTAACAAAGATATAGATAAACGGATTGACCAAATTGTTTTAAAAGTTAATCAGTAAAATGTAATAATTGCTTAAAACGGGCTGGTAACTTTTTAAAGTATAAAATAAGTTGGTTAAATATAAGGCAAGTGTGAAATAAAAGTATCATACATGCAATACCTATATTAACGTAATATCCTCAAAAATAGATTGATTGATAAATCTTCCTGGTTAAGTAACCATTAAGAAATGTAAAAATAGTATTATACCTTACTTTTTAATTTGGTTATGTTTGATACACCAATTATAATTATAAAACTAATTTGATCCCGGCTTATTCTTTTGCAAGGAAGGCTGTAAGTAAATTCATGGCGGCGAAGAGGAAAATAGCTTATAAGGCATTAATATATGCATTTTTTGCACTGTTTATAGCGGTTACAGCCACGGCGCAGAATAACGAATTTCAATTCTCACGGCTTGATATCGCTAACGGGCTGTCGCATAACCAGGTAAACACCATGCTGAAGGATAGCAAGGGGTTTATGTGGTTCGGTACACTATCAGGGTTAAATAAGTACGATGGGTACAAATTCAAAGTGTATAAGCAT
The DNA here is from genome assembly GCA_040390445.1 of Bacteroidota bacterium. Taxonomy (GTDB): domain Bacteria; phylum Bacteroidota; class Bacteroidia; order Sphingobacteriales; family Sphingobacteriaceae; genus Mucilaginibacter. The sequence continues at coordinate 104,793 of JAZJYI010000009.1, read as the reverse complement.
ATCGAGGGCGATAGCACCAGCCTTAATGATGATTTTATAGTAAGCATTGCCGAAGGCCCGGAAAATAAGCTATGGATTGAAACCCGCAACGGCTATAATATTTATGACCCGGCTACCGAATGTTTCAGCCATGATACAGGGCGGTACCTTAGGTCTATCAACATCCCCGGTAAAGGCTTAAATGCTGTGAAGAAGGACAAATTTGGCAACTTTTGGTTCCTGAATGTCAATTCGGGTATTTATAAGTACCAGGCATCAACCAAAACAACTATTCATATCGGTTATCAGCAGGGCTCTGCAACTTCTATTTATAGTAATGCCGTGGCCGATATTACGTCAGATTCAAAAGGCAATATTTGGCTGGTTTATAACAAGGGGATGGTAGAGCGTATGGACCCTAAAACCTACCGGGTTAATTACCGCAAACAGTTAAGCGCTTTACCACCGGCGCTAAACACCGGTTACAGGGTTTTTATTGATAAGCAGGACGATGTATGGGCCTTTGTGCCTACCTACTCATCCGGCGTATATTATCTTAATTCAACCCAAACCATTTTTAAGCATATTGATAAAGGCAGCGGGCCCGATGGCTTAAACACAAACGTAGTATCAAACCTGATACAGGACGATAAAGACCGCATCTGGATAGCAACGGACCATGGCGGTGTAAACCTGCTTAACAAGCAGGACTTTAAGATAAAGTACATTACTAACCGCGAGGACGATAATAAAACCATTGGCCAAAACAGCATTATTATGTTGTATAAGGACGATACCGGGATTATTTGGGTAGGCACTTACAAACGGGGGCTGAGCTATTACCACGAAAGTATTATCAAGTTCCCGCTGTATACACACCACCTTTCGGACCCTGCCAGCCTTAGTTTTAGCGACGTAAATAAGTTTATTGAAGATAAGTACGGCAACCTGTGGCTGGGCACCAACGGCGGTGGCCTGGTTTATTTTAACCGTAAAGATGGTAGCTTTAAAAAGTACCTGCACGATGCCAACGACCCCAACAGCCTTACCAATAATGTAATTGTAAGCATGGTGCTTGATCACGAGCAGAAGCTTTGGATAGGTACCTACTTTGGCGGGCTCGACTGCTTTGACGGCAAAACATTTAAGCATTACCGGCATAACGATGCCATACCAGGCAGCCTTTCGGAAGACAGAGTGTGGTCCATTATTGAAGACTCTGACAATAACCTTTGGGTGGGCACCCTTGCGGGCGGCTTAAACGTGCTCGACCGTAAAACAGATACTTTTAACCATTATAAATTAAAGCCGGGCGATCAGCAGGGGCTTTACTCCAATTACATATCGGCACTGATGGACGATAGTCATAAAAACCTGTGGATAGTAACATCGTTTGGGGTTGATGTGTTAAACAGGCGAACGGGAAAGTTTAGCCATTATATACATGATGAGAAGAACCCTAATAGCCTGGTAAACAACAATACCAACAGTATATTAGAAGATAGCAGCGGGTTGATATGGATAAGCACCCGCGAGGGTCTGAGCGTGCTTGACCCCGCAAAAAACAAATTCACCAATATTACCCGGGCCGATGGGTTGCCTGATAACACGGTGATTGAGATGCGCGAGGACGACAACCATAACATTTGGGCAAGCACACCAAACGGCCTATCTAATATTATTGTGGACAGGGGCGCTGATAAGATAGGGATCCGTTTTGTAAATTATAATGAGCGGGATGGCTTGCAGGGCAGGGAGTTTACCATGAACGCCGCCTACAAAACCCGCAGCGGCGAACTGATATTTGGCGGCGGTAACGGTTTTAATATTTTTAAGCCAGCCAACTTGCGTACCAGTAAAAATAGCCCAGCGCTGGTTTTTACCGATTTTCAGGTGTTCAACAAAAGTATTGCCGTTGGCGAAAAGTTATACGGCAAGGTTATATTGCCACAAGCTATAACCCAAACCAGTTTGATTGAGCTGAACCATAACGAGAATGTATTCGGGATAGAATTTGCCGCCCTTAATTATTTTGATGCAGATAAGGTGAAGTTTGAGTATATGATGCAGGGCTTTGATAAAGCCTGGATCCCGGCCGATAATATTACCCGCAAAGTGGTGTACACCAACCTTGATGCCGGCGATTATACTTTTAAAGTACGCGCATCAAACCCCGGGTTTTGGAATAGTAAAGAAATATTGCTGCATGTTACCATCCTGCCACCATGGTGGAAAACCACAATTGCTTACATCTTATATGCATTGGCATTTGTGGGCGCTTTGTTTTACCTGCGGCACCGGGGCATTCAAAAGATCCGCGCGCAGTTTTTGCTGGAGAAAGAGCGCGAGGAGACCCATCGCCTGCACGAGCTTGACCTTATGAAGATAAAGTTCTTTACCAACGTAAGCCATGAGTTCCGGACGCCGCTATCGCTTATTATGGCACCGGTAGACAGGATCATTAAACAGATACAGGAACCCGAGATACAAAAGCAGCTTTTACTGGTAAACCGCAACGCTAAAAGGTTGTTGAACCTGGTTAACCAATTGCTCGATTTTAGGAAGATGGAGCACCAGGAACTCAAGCTGCATAATAGTCCGGGTGATATTATTGGTTTTATCCGCGATCTGTCTTTTTCGTTTACCGATATAGCCGAGCAAAAAGAGATCGATTTTGTGTTTGACGCCGAGGTGGATGAATTTAAAACGAGCTTTGATCATGATAAAATAGTACGCATAATATTTAACCTGCTCTCCAACGCGTATAAGTTTACACAAACCGGCGGGCATGTGAGCGTGCTGCTCTATTTTAAAGATGGCAGTGACCATCGGCACCGCCAGTTAGAGATTAAGGTAATGGATACCGGCATAGGCATCCAAAAAGATAAGCTGGATAAGATATTCGAGCCATTCTTCCAAAATGATATCCCCGGCTCTATGCTCAATCAGGGAAGCGGCATAGGCTTGTCTATTACCAAAGAGTTTGTGCGCTTGCATGGCGGCGAAATAACGGTTGAGAGCGAGTTTAACCAGGGCAGCTGCTTTACGGTTTTGTTGCCGCTACAACAGCCTGATATGGCTTTGTTTACTGATACCCCTTTACTTTTAGAACATACCGAAGATGTGGTATTTGAACTGGATACTAATCGTTCTGCACAAGTTAAAGAACCTCGTGATGGTAAAAAGCCAACGGTATTATTGGTTGAGGATAATGAAGACTTCCGTTTCTATATTAAGGATAACCTAAAAGACTCGTTTAATATTATCGAGGCCGAGAACGGCAAAAAAGGCTGGCAAAAAGCATTGGCGCAGCACCCCAACCTGGTGGTAAGCGATATTACTATGCCCGAAATGAACGGTATTGAGCTTTGTCAAAAGATAAAAACTGATACCCGTACATCGCATATCCCGGTGATACTACTTACCGCAATGGCAGGCGAAGAACACCAGCTTAAAGGCCTGGGCACCGGCGCCAGCGATTATATGACCAAGCCGTTCAACTTCGAGATCTTGCTCTCTAAGATAAAAAATATACTGAGCCAGCAGGAACACATGCGCAAAACCTACCAGAAACAGGTAGAGGCCAAACCAACCGAAATGCACGTAGATTCGCCGGATGAAGTGTTTATTAAAAAGGTACTGGTGCTGATAGATAACAATATCTCTAACCCCAATTTTTCGGTAGAGGAACTTAGCTGCGATATGTGCGTAAGCCGCTACACCCTCTACAAAAAAATACTGCATATGACCGGCAAAACACCAAATGAACTGGTGCGCCAGATGCGCTTAAAACGCGCCGCGCAACTACTCGAAACCGGCCACCTCACTATCTCACAGATATGCCATAAGGTAGGTTTTAAAAGCCAGAAGTATTTTGTGCGCACCTTCAAAGCCGAGTTTAATACTATCCCGTCGCGCTATGTGGAACTTAGCGACTAGAGAGCGGTTGCATAGGGAGTAGTTGCTTGCCTGGTGTTGTTGCGTACTTACGACACGGGAACTTACGCCTTTTTTATGCTATCGACCTGTTGCTCTTATGGAGCACATTGTGTAGAGTTATATCGCATTTCATCAAATCTTTATGCCTCATCTATGCTTTTACCTTAATCAATAAATAAGGAAAATTAAAAGGGTATATTCTATTCATTTTAATTCATTGCCGTTGGCTTCAGCCAACGGATGATAAACAAGCATCAAATGGCTTTAGCCAAAATCCCGCCTCGTTTAAAGTAGCAGTCTAAAACCGCATTGGGGTTAAAGGTTGGTAGCATGGCACAATTCCAAATTCTGCGTGCCATAGGTACGCTACCCCTGTATGCCAGCTAACCTTCGCAATAAATCCTATGCAACCCATCGCTATGCAAAATTTAACACCCACAGCATTTACCTTATAATACTATTCAGGCACTTTATAAAGTATCTGTATTTTAATTATGGGTGCACATTTGTAACTAAAGTCATCATTAATCACCTGTTTTTATTATTAATTAGTTGATAATCAATTAATTAATACAGGTTGACATTTGTGCCCCTATTTATCCACAACAGGGCTTTTAATAGCATATAATTTTAACCCATGAATAATCAATAACGTACCTGCAATAATTGCCGGGTGCTGATTATATAAACCAATTAACCAGTTTTTTAAATAATTATTAATAATGCAGGGTAAGTAATTATGCCTGGTACATGGGATGCCAACGCGTAATTGATGCGCCTGGAGGCCGGCATTAGTAAACAAGTACACCAATTAAAATCAAATATAAACCAACCAAAAACTAACAAATCATTATGGGAAAAATTCTACGAATAGCATTGCTGTTTGCTTCCTTCTTTATTTGTGCCGCAGCTATGGCGCAAACAGGCGGCACAGTAATCAGGGGAACAGTTAAAGATAATACCGGCGCACTGCCCGGTGTTACTGTATCTGTAAAAGATGGTACAGGTGTTGCCGTAACCGATGTGAATGGTAAATATGCCATTACTGTATCAGCAACAGCCAAGGTGCTTGTTTTCAAATTTATCGGGCTGGAGACCAGCGAAATTGCCATAAACGGCCGTACGGTAGTCGATGCAATATTGAAGACATCAAACACTTCGCTTAACGAGGTTGTGGTAATTGGTTACGGCAGCATCCGCCGTGCCGATATTACCTCATCCATTTCATCAGTTAGCGAAAAGGATATCAAAAACCTGCCAGTAGCCGGTGTTGACCAGGCCATACAGGGTAAAGTTGCCGGTGTTACGGTAATGAACAACTCGGGCCAGCCGGGTGCGGGTGTTTCGGTACGTGTGCGTGGTATTACCAGCGCAACCGGCTCTAACGAACCACTGTATGTAATTGATGGTGTGCAGTTTGGCGCCGAAGGTAACGTGAGTTTAAACCAGGATTTCCTGGGTGGTGGTTCGGGGCAAACCGGCCAAAGCGTTTTAGCTACCTTAAGCCCGTCCGATATCGAATCTATCGATATCCTGAAAGATGCATCAGCGCAAGCTATTTACGGTTCGCGCGGTGCAAACGGTGTGGTTATCATTAATACCAAACGTGGTAAAGCGGGTACAAGCAAATTTAACTATGATGCTTATGTGGGTTTTTCAGAAATCCCTAAAAAGCTGAAAGTAATGGACCTGCGCCAGTACGCGCAATACCGTAACTCGTTAGTGAACGAGGTGCGTGCCGTACCGGGTAGCGGTTTAGACAGCACGGCAGAATTCAGGGACCCATCTGTATTGGGCCACGGCACCGATTGGCAGGACGAGATCTATCAGCGTGGTGTGGTAACCAGTCACCAGGTATCCGTATCTGGCGGTACAGAAAAAACACAATTCTACTTTAGCGGGGGCTACTTAAACCAAACCGGTACATTGATAAAAACCGGGTTTGACAGGTACACAGTTAGGGCCAGTATAGATCATCAGGTGAATAACTGGTTAAAAATGGGCTTCACCAGCAACCTGTCAAAAAGCAACCAGCAAATTGGTTTAAGCGATGGCTTTGATGCGGTAACCAGTACCGTATTATATAATACGCCGGTATCGCCCGTGCGCGATATTTATGGTAACTATATTACCAATGCTAACGTTGGCGGTTACCAGATAAACCTGACCAACAACCCGGTTACCCTGGCGCAAAATCGCGATGTACGTACCGGTAATACCAAAGCTTTAGGTGCGATTTATGCCGAAGTGAAAATTATAAAAGGCCTTACTTTACGTAACGAAGCCAACTACAACTTTAATTTAGAAAGCGACCGCGCGTTCCAGCCGTTCTTGGAGAACAGCATTACCGGCGATGTAATATTATCGCCAAGCCTTATCCGCGAGCAGCGCACCCAAAGCCTTTACTGGGATGTGAAAAACTTCCTGAACTTTGACCGCTCATTTGGCAAGCATAGCATTAGTGCAACAGTAGGGCATGAGATCCAACGGTCGGATTATGATTACATCAATGCAAACCGTAACGGCCTGGTGGCAAACCTGCCATCACTAAACGCAGGGTTAGCCGATCTTAACCAGGGTATTGGCGCTGGCGCAGGTATCTGGAGCATGGAATCGTATTTTGCACGTGCCGGGTACACTTTCAATAACAGGTACGCCATATCGGGTACTGTTCGTCGTGATGGTTCATCAAGCTTTGGCCCGGGCAAACGTTGGGGAACTTTCCCTGCGGTTTCTGCATCATGGACAGTTACCAACGAGGATTTTATGAAAGACATGAAAAACCTGAGTTACTTAAAATTCCGCTTGGGTTATGGTGAGGTAGGTAATCAAAATACCAGCTCTAACGCCTTTGTATCAAACATCCAGTTATTTGGTACGGCGCCGTTTGGCCCGGGTAGCTTACCCTACAACGTTGCCAACCCTGATCTGGGCTGGGAAGCGGTTAAAACCTACAACGCAGGTATCGACTTAACTACCCTGAACAGCAAAGCCGAAGTTACTATTGATGTGTACAAGAAGATCACAACCAATATGCTTCTGGCCAGTCAGCTGCCTGCGTTCTCAGGCTTAGGTACGGTGTATGGAGATATACAATCGCCAATTACAAATGCCGGCGAAATGACCAATACCGGTATCGATATAGGTATCACCACCTATAATATTACCAATAAGGATTTTAACTGGAAAACCAACGTGGTGTTTAGCCATTACAAAAACAAACTGGTAAGGCTAAATAACCCAACCGCTACATTAAAAGGCATATTTAACGAGTACGGTACAAGTAACCTGGTATCGTTAACCGCGCCGGGCAGTGCAATTGGCAGCTACTACGGTTTTGTTACCGATGGGTTGTTCCGTACGCAGGAAGATCTGGCTAAAGGCCCTATCCCAACAGGTTTAACCGTTGCGCCGGGTTCGTTATGGCTGGGCGATATCCGCTATAAAGATTTAGATGGTAACGGAATTATTGATGATAAGGATGCACGCGTAATTGGCGATCCTAACCCTAAGTTCACTTACGGTTTTACCAATACGTTCAACTACAAAGGTATCGATCTCTCTATATTCCTTTACGGGAGCTACGGAGGCCAGATCTTTAACTACACCCGCAGGCAAACCGAAGCCATGTCCAGCGCCAATAATAACCAGTTGGTTACCGTATTAAACAGATATACAGAATCAAACACGGGCTCAAATATGCCAAGGTACAACCAGTGGACAAACAACAACACCAGGATCTCTGACAGGTATGTAGAGAGCGGTTCATACCTGCGTATTCAGAATGTTGCGGTTGGTTATAACCTGCCAAAAAGCATCATGAGCAGGCTTAAGATAGCATCGGTAAGGTTTTATGCATCAATACAAAACCTGTACACTTTTACCAAATACTCGGGTTATGACCCTGAGTTAGGTGCTATTAACAGTACGGTAGGTTTTATGAACGTGGATAACGGTCACTACCCAATACCACGCACATTCACGTTTGGTACCAATATTCAGTTTTAATCGAAAAAAATAAGCAAAATGAAAAGAAAGATATTATTCCTGTTAGGGGCACTAGTTTGCTTTGGAGTTGCATGTAAAAAGGATTTCCTTAATCATCCATCTACAAGCAGCCCTACTACAGATAACTACTATAACAATGCCGAGCAGGTAAACGGCGCCACCGGTATCCTTTACAATAATGTTTGGGGCGATTGGTTCGATAAAGCGTTCATATCAGTGGGCGATCTGTTAGGCGGTACGGTTACCGGTACACAGGGTAACGACCAGTACAACTCGTTCTATAACTTTAACATTCAAAGTACCGACGGCTTGGTATCAAGTACCTGGAACTCATGTTACAAGGCTGCGGGCCAGGCATCTGTACTTATACAAACTTTTAAAGATAAAAAAGCGCTGCTTGGCGGTGCCAACACCGGGTTTTTAGATAAAGGAATAGCCGAAGCCAGGTTTATACGTGGGTTTGCCTACTTTTATATAGGCCGCACATTTGGCGATGCACCCATAGTTGATAATCCTTTAGAGCTAACAAAACCAGGTGCATACATGGTGCCTAAATATTTCCAAAAAGATGTACTGCGCTTTGCTTTAGAAGATTTGCAGGCCGCTGTCGATGGCTTACCCGAAGTAGCTGCGCAGGATGGCCGCGTAACCAAATACGCAGCTTTGGGCATGATGGCTAAAGTTTATCTGTACCTAAAAGATTACCCGAATGCAGCAGCTAAAGCTAAGCTGGTAATTGATTACTCAAAGGGCGCTGGCGATGGTGTACTTGGGTTGAATGATGATTATAACGCCATGTTTACAAGTTCTGCAGTTGCAAATAAAAAGAATAAAGAGAATCTTTTTTCTTTAAGGTGGCTTTCAGAAATGGGATGGAATGGCGGTAACCGTTTTTCTATCTATGCAGCCCCACAGCCGCTTGTGCACCCAAAACCGACAGGCGGTAACGGATACTCGGCAGTAGTGCCTTCGTTTGATATGTTAGACCCCGCAACCGGTTACGAAACCGCTGATAAACGCCGTGGCTGGTCTGTAATGCAGCAGGGCTTTCATAAAGATGCCTGGATAAACGATAACTTCCCAACCGGGTTTACGTACGATACAACAGGTAAAGCAACTGATGATCATTTTATATTTACAGGCACACGCTCAAACATCCAGAAGTATATTGTAGGCCCTAACCGTGCTGATGAGCCGGTTTCACCAGTTGGCCATACCAATATGCCTACTTACATTTTACGTTATGCCGATGTGTTATTAATATATGCCGAAGCGGTTTTGGGCGGTGCGGGTTCTACATCAGATGCCGGCGCGCTCGAAGCATTTAACAAAGTGCACAACAGGGCGGGCCTAACCAGTTTAACCAGCATCAATATCGATGATATTTTGCATGAGCGTAAGGTTGAGTTTGCATTTGAAGGCGATTACTGGTTTGATATTCAGCGGCAGGGTTTTGCAAAAGCACAGCATATGATAGCCTCGCAAGAGAGGGGTACACTTGATGGTAACGGAAAGCTTACCAGCTTTAAGGCTGCCTTAAACTCTGAGAAGCAGTTGTTTTTACCAATACCACAGGCCGAAACCGCGCAAGACCCGAAATTGCTTGAACCTGCTGTTGATTATTATAAATAAGCGATAACGTATTTAAAAATCATTATTGATCATGAAAAGTATATATAAACTGATGATTGTGCTGGTGGCCTTTTTGGCTGGTGCAGCTGTCATTACCTCTTGTACAAAAGAGAACGCAAAGCCGGCCGCGGCATCAGCAAGCCCCAAGGCTGATAAACTTCAGCCCGATTCGGCCAAAGGCGGTGATGTATTAACCCTTACCGGCAGCGGCCTGGGCGAGATCCAATCCGTAGTGTTTGAAAAAGGCAGTGTGCCCGCACCGTTTAATACGGTGTTTAATACTGATAATGCGCTTATCTTCCGTGTGCCGGATACGGCTAACGGCGGGCAGCAAAACATTATTATCACCAATAAAATTGGCAAGCAGTTATTGGTAAACTTTAACGTTATAGCGTTACCAGTAATATCAACGGTATCTAACTATAACTTTACCACTAACACCCAGATAACCATAACCGGTAATAACCTGGCGGATGTTACCTCGGTTAAGTTTAAAGGCTTTACTGATGAAATTGCCATTGTATCGCAAACCAAAAAAGAACTGGTTATAAAAATGCCTGCAAGTACCACAGTGCCCGGCGCACCGTTAGAAATAACAAACGCCACCGGGCCAATAACCACCACGCAGGTATTTGAAAACCTGGATATGGCGTATCACATCTTTACCGATAATTATGGCGCCGACGGATGGGCAAACAACTCATGGGGGCCGGCAACTATATCTACTACGGTGTCAAAATCGGGCACGGCGTCTTTTGCGGCAACGTATGCAAAGGGTAACTGGTCGGCAGATGGGTTCTCTAACTGGTATCCTGGCCTGGCCTCAAAGCCCGAGTATAAGTTCCTGTCGTTTTGGGTAAAAGGGGCATCGCAGGATTATACCCTGTACCTTACCGCCGATAAACGTGCCAAAGGTTATGGTAATAGCGACGATACCACCCCGCTTACCATCCCTGCCAAAGTTTGGACTTATTTTAAGATCCCAATCTCTATCGCCGGTATATTCAACACAGGCAGTACAGCAAATACTATCGGCTTTTGGATAAAAGGCCCGAATGACCAGGACGAAACGTTCTATTTTGATGATGTTATTATTGTGAACCAATAATATATTTTAACTACCCGGCTGGTGGCCCAACACTGGTCGGGTGGTTTTAATGCAATAGTTTGAACAATTAATTATTGATGTGTGGGTAGGATTTACTGCGTTAAAGAATTAATATTGTACCATAAGTGTTAAATTCGTATCAGTATTCACAGTCGAAAAAAACAATAATTATTTATTATGCCAAATAACGTTATGCGTGAGATAACGCCGCTTACACCAAGCGATTGCTTTACTATTTTTTCGCGTGTAAAAAACAAGTTTGATTTTCCTTTGCACTATCATGAAGAGTACGAACTGAACCTTATTATTAACGCCAATGGCGCCAAGCGCGTAGTAGGCGGGCATATTGAGGTGATAGACGATCTTGAGCTTGTGCTGGTAGGGCCAAACCTTTACCACGCCTGGTTTACAAATCAGTGCAAGAGTGAGGCTATAAATGAGGTTACCATCCAATTTCACAAAGATCTGTTCGATGAGAAATTCCTGCGCCGCAACCAGATGAGCTTTGTAAAAAGCATGCTGGAACGCTCGCAGCGCGGTATTGCCTTTTCGCCCGAAACCATTGTGGCGTTAAAGGAAAGGCTGTTATCACTCGATAAAAAGAATGGGTTTGATTCGGTACTTGAGCTGTTATCTATATTGCATGACCTGTCGATATCACGCAACATGAAAACGCTTTCAGATCCGAGTTTTAGCAACGAGAAGTTCTATTACAACAGCCGCCGTATAGAGAAAGTGTTTGAGTTTATGAACAATAATTACAATAAGCAGGTAAGCCTGGCCGAAGTTGCCCGTATAGCAAATATGCCCGAAGCATCGTTCAGCCGCTTTATTAAAAAGCGCACCGGCAAAACATTTATTGATAGTTTGAACGAAATAAGGCTTGGCCATGCATCGCGGATGCTGATAGACAGCACCACCACCGTGGCCGAAATCGCTTACAAATGCGGGTTTAATAACATCTCAAATTTCAACCGCATCTTTAAGCGTAAAAAATTCTGCATCCCAAAAGAGTTTAGGGAAACATACACCGGAAACCGCATATTTATATAGTTTTTGGTTCTCTTTTTGACCGTATTGACAAACATAAGGTTAAAATAGTATTATATATAGGGTAATTAAATCATCTATTTTAGCGGGTACCAATTATTACTAATTAATGATTAAATGAGATTATCCCTTATAGATATTTCCATCATAGTACTGTACCTGCTCAGTACCATATTTATTGGCTTGTGGTACCGCAAAAAAGCACGCGAGAATAACGAGAGCTATTTGCTTGGCGGTAAATCACTGCCCTGGTATAAGCTTGGTTTAAGCGATGCTTCAGATATGTTCGACATTAGCGGTACCATGTGGATGGTAAGCTTGTGCTTTGTGTACGGCATGAAAAGTATTTGGATACCCTGGCTGTGGCCGGTGTTTAACCAGGTTTTTTTAATGATGTACCTGTCGCGCTGGTTGCGCCGCTCAAATGCCTCAACCGGTGCCGAGTGGCTGGCAACCAGGTTTGGCAAAACGGGGGCAGGGGTTACCAGCTCACATTTGGTGGTTATAGCCTTTGCCTTGTTAAGCTGCCTGGGCTTTATGGCCTACGGTTTTATAGGCCTGGGTAAGTTCATCGAGATTTTTGTGCCCTGGGACCTGATAAAAGGTTATATCCCTTTTGATGTTGCGCCACAATATGTGCCGCATATTTACGGTATCATTTTTACCCTTTTTGCCATGTTCTACTCCATTATAGGGGGCATGCACAGTATTGTACTGGGCGATATGGTGAAATATGGCGTAATGACGATAGCCTGCGTTTGGATAGGTTTTATAGCTGCCAATCAAATAAGCAGTCACCAGTTAAATGTACCTAATGGCTGGTACACCCCATTTTTTGGTAAACATTTAAACCTGAACTGGACGGGCATCATCACCGAGGTAAATCAGAAAATAAAGAGTGATGGTTACTCACTGTTTGCTTATTTCTTTATGATGATGACCTTCAAAGGTTTCTTTGCGGCGTTGGCCGGCCCCGCGCCAAATTACGATATGCAGAAGATCCTTTCAACCCGCTCGCCTGAGGAGGCCAGCAAAATGAACGGTTTTGTAAGCGTAATCCTGCTGCCCATCCGCTATACGCTTATCATCAGCTTAACCGCGCTGGGGTTGATCTATTACCACCAGATGAACCTGACCGATGGTACAGGTGCGATAGATTTTGAACGCATCCTGCCCGCAGTTATCAATAATTTTTTACCGGTAGGCTTAGTAGGCTTGCTGCTTGCCGGTTTGCTTGGTGCTTTCATGAGCACCTTTAGCGGCACTATGAATGCTGCGCAGGCCTACATCGTAAACGATATTTACCTTAAATACGTAAACCCAACAGCATCCAATAAAAAAACCATCACCATGAACTACCTGGTAGGGATTGTGGTAGTAGCGGTTGGCGTAATACTGGGCTTTTTTGTGCAGGATATTAACAGCGTGCTGCAATGGATCGTATCGGCATTATATGGCGGGTACATCGCATCAAACGTGCTTAAATGGCATTGGTGGCGCTTTAATGCTAACGGTTTTTTCTGGGGGATGCTTGCCGGTATCGTATCGGCCATGGTTTTCTCGCTGCTGGTAAAGTTTGGCTACATTCCCGAAGGACAACTGCTCTTCTGGTTCCCGGTGCTGTTCCTGCTCTCGCTGGCAGGCTCGGTTATTGGCTCGTATGCCACGCCGCCAACAGATATGGCCGTGCTGCAATCTTTTTACACCAATGTAAGGCCATGGGGTTTTTGGGAGCCGGTTAAGCAAATAGCCTTACAAAACGATCCATCCTTTCAACCCAATAAAAACTTTAAGCTCAACATGTTTAATGTGGTAGTGGGCACTATTGCCCAATGTTGCCTAACCATACTGCCCATGTACCTTGTGCTGTGGCAAAAAACATCGCTATTAATTACCATAGCCATTTTGGCCGTAATGATGGTGATACTGAAACGTACCTGGTGGAACAAACTAAAAGAATACTAAGCATATAAATGACACAGCAATTTAAACAGAGATTAGCCGGATTAGAGGAAGCGTACGCAAAGCTGATCGATATAAATAACGAGATAGATGGCTTGGGTAACGGCGTTTTCGACCGCTATAAGTATCCGGTGCTAACCGCGCAGCATGCACCCATAGCCTGGAAATATGATCTTGCCCCCGAAACCAATCCCTACCTGATGGAGCGATTTGGCATTAACGCCGCGTTTAATGCGGGTGCTATCAAATTTAACGGTAAGTATATAATGGTAGTAAGGGTTGAAGGCGCCGACCGCAAATCGTTCTTCGCCGTGGCCGAAAGTCCTAACGGGATAGACCATTTTGAGTTTTGGAAACACCCGGTTACGATGCCCGAAACAAACGAGCCGGACACTAACCTGTACGATATGCGCTTAACCGCGCACCAGGATGGATGGATCTACGGCCTGTTCTGCACCGAAAGGCGCGACCCCGAAGCCCCGGCGCACGATCAAAGTATGGCCATTGCAGCCTGTGGTATTGCCCGCACAAAAGACTTATTGAGCTGGGAGCGTTTGGCCGACCTGAAAACAAACTCGCCGCAGCAGCGCAACGTAGTTTTACATCCCGAGTTTGTGGATGGCAAATACGCCCTGTACACCCGCCCGCAGGATGGTTTCATTAGCGCCGGTAAAGGCGGCGGCATAGGTTTTGGCCTTTGCGATAACATGGAGAACGCAGTGGTTGATGAAGAAACCATCATCGACAATAAACAATACCACACCGTTTACGAGGCCAAGAACGGGCAAGGCCCCGCACCAATAAAAACGGATAAAGGCTGGCTGCATTTGGCGCATGGCGTGCGCAATACTGCCGCCGGTTTGCGCTACACCTTGTATATGTTCATGACCGATTTAAACGACCTGACAAAAGTTACCCACAAACCCGCAGGCTACTTTTTAGCCCCCGAGGGCGCAGAGCGTGTGGGCGATGTATCAAACGTGGCCTTCTGCAACGGCTGGATCAGAGACGAGGACGGCCGCGTATTTATCTATTACGCATCGTCAGATACCCGCATGCACGTGGCAACCACCACGGTTGATAAACTGGTAGATTATGTGCTGAACACACCGGCAGACGGCCTGCGTTCGGCGGCATCGGTAAATGCCATTAACAGCATCATTAATAAAAATAAAAGCCTTTTAGCGGTACAGGAAAAATAAGCATGGAAGTGAAGGCAGGGCATACTATAGAACACCAATTGCAAACCTATAAGCAGGAGTTGACCGGCGAACTGGGCAACATCCTGAATTATTGGATGGCTAACACTGTTGATGAGCAGGATGGTGGTTTTTATGGTAAAATAGATAACGATAACAACGTTGTTCCCGCTTCACCCAAAGGGTCTGTTTTAAACGCGAGGATACTGTGGAGTTTCTCGGCAGCTTACAATCTCAATCCGGATGAACAATACCTGGCCATGGCCGATAGGGCTTATCAATACATCATCAAATATTTTATTGATGCCGAATTTGGCGGGGTGTACTGGTCGGTTGACCATTTGGGCAACCCTTTAGATACCAAAAAGCAGGTGTATGCATCGGCATTTACTATTTATGCGCTGAGCGAATATTACAAGGCATCCGGCGTAGCCGAAGCAAAAAACTATGCGGTTAACCTGTACAAATTGCTGGCTGATAAAAGCTATGATGCCGTACGTACCGGTTACCTGGAAGCATTTACAAAAGAATGGCAACCCATTGCCGACCTGCGCCTGAGCGCCAAGGATGCCAACGAGAAAAAGAGCATGAATACCCATCTGCATGTGCTGGAAGCCTATACTACGCTTTACAGTATTTTGCCGGAGGTAGGGTTGCGGGAGCAGATCATCACCTTGATCAATAATTTCCTGGAGCATATCATCGATAGGGAAACTAACCACCTGGTGTTGTTTTTTGATGAGGACTGGAATAAAAAGTCAGACACAGTATCGTACGGGCACGATATTGAGGCCACCTGGCTTTTGCTGGAAGCAGCCGAAGCCATCGAACATCACGAATTAATAGAAAAAGTAAAGCAGGTATGTATCAAAATAACCGATGCAACCAAACAAGGGTTAGACAACGATGGCGGTTTATGGTATGAATATGAACCGGCCGCGCATCATTTAATAAAAGAAAAACACTGGTGGGTACAGGCAGAAGCAATGGTAGGCTTCTACAATACCTTTCAACTAAATAACAGGCAAGAATATCTTGATCTGTCGCTTCGAAATTGGGCTTTCGTTAAGCAACATTTATTGGATAAACAGAGCGGTGAGTGGTTTTGGGGCATTTACGCCAATGGCGATGTAATGCAAACCGAAGACAAAGCCGGCATCTGGAAATGCCCCTATCACAATAGCAGGGCATGTATCGAATTAATTAAACGAATAAGCAGACAGTAAACCCAAAATGAGAACACATTTCATGAAAACAGGCATGGCGGCGTTAGTTGCCCTGGCCTTGCTGCATTCTTGTAAAAAAGACGGCAACACTAACACAAACGGCGGCGGCAAAAATAACGGCGGCACAGATGGCGGCTCTACCGTTATTACCCCACCCAATAACCCCGATATTGCCGCCACACAAGGTTTTTTCCTGGATGGATGGCAAGCCAAAACATTCGGTATGCCGGCCACATATAAAACGGTAACTAAGCCGGTAGCCGGGGCGGTTGTTGCCACGGTCGACCTAAGCAAGGTGATCACCAAGGTATCAAAAAACCTATTCGGTAATAATACCAACCCGTTTATGGGCCAGTATGTAGACCAGCCCGTATTGATGCAACAGCTTACGGACCTGTCGCCAAATATCCTGCGTTTCCCGGGCGGCAGTTTATCTGATATTTACTTTTGGAACGGCAGCAATAAAGCGCCCGATGACGCGCCTGCCCAGTTATTAGATAACGCAGGCACTTCAAGCGCTTCCAACTATTGGTTTGGCAACAACACTGCCGACTGGACATTCACCCTTGATAACTATTACAAAGTTTTACAGCAAACCAACAGCACCGGTCTTATCACGGTAAATTACGGTTACGCCCGCTACGGTACAAGCGATAATCCTGTTGAAGCGGCAGCTCAACTGGCTGCTGATTGGGTACGGTATGATAAAGGCCGCACCAAATATTGGGAAATTGGTAACGAAAATTATGGTAACTGGGAAGCGGGCTACCGCATAAACCCCGCTGCCAATAAAGACGGGCAGCCTGCCGTATTAAGTGGTGCGTTGTACGGCCTGCACTTTAAGATCTTTGCTGATGCAATGCGTAAGGCAGCTGCAGAGGTGGGCAACACCGGGATTAAAATAGGCATGGTTACCACTGAGGCCGACGAAAAAGACAATACTTCAACCATTATACAACGCTGGAATGCAGATGCGATGACAACCTCAGGTAACTCGCCCGATTTTTATGTGGTACATAACTACTACACGCCTTACATGCAAAACTCATCGCCCGAGGTAATATTAGGCACCCCGGTGGGTGTTACCACCAGTATGATGAACTGGGTGAAGAACTCACTCCAAAAAGCAGGGTTGCAGCAAAAGCCCGTAGCACTGGATGAGTGGAACATCTTCTCCTCCGGTTCAAAACAAATGGTATCAAATGTTGCCGGTGTACATGCAGTGATGGTACTGGGCGAACTCATCAAAAACCAATACAGCATGGCCAGTCGCTGGGACCTGGCAAATGCATGGGATAATGGTGATGACCATGGCTTATTCAATAACAGCATAAATAGTAGTAATAAAGAACCCGGCGCACCTGCCTGGAACGCCAGGCCTGCATTTTACTACATGTACTTTTTCCAAAAGTATTTTGGCGACCGTATGGTGACTTCGGAAGTAACGGGGAGCCCGGATATTTTTAGTTACGGCTCTTCATTTGAATCGGGCGATGCCGGGGTTGTGCTGGTGAACCGCAGCGGTTTGGATAGGGCAGTTACCGTTAATCTTAAAAACTTTGCAGCGGGTACAAGGTATTACTATTACACCTTAAACGGGGGCACCGATAACGCGCCGTTCTCGCGCAAGGTGTATATAAATGGTACCGGCCCGGATGGCGACTCGGGCGGCCCGGCAACTTATAAAACAATTGCGGCAAACTCCGCGGCTGTATCAGGCGGAATTATTGTTACTGTTCCTGCCAGGGGAACCGTATTTTTAGTGGCCGAAGGGAAATAATACTATAACATCAACATATCAAATGAAAAATATTTATCGTTACGCTATTACTGCTATCCTGTTAATTAGCAATATCCCCGCTATGGCACAATTAAGCAACCCCTGCGATAAGCAAGCCACTTACGAAACCCGCCAGCTGTTTTACAGTATGCAGCGTTTGGTTAATGCCGGAGCGATATTCGGCCACCACGATGATACCGCTTATGGTGTGGGCTGGGCTTATGAGGCTAACCGGTCGGATGTGAAAAGCGTTACGGGTTCTTACCCGGCAATGTACGGCTGGGACCTGGCTAAAATTGAACACGACAGCGAACGTGATATTAATGGCACGCCTTTTAAACTACAGAAACAATTGGTGCGCGATGCATACAGCAGGGGCGGTATTAACACCTTTTGCTGGCATATGGATAACCCTGCCAACGGGAAAACCGCCTGGGATACCTCTATGCGCACAGTGAAAGAATTGTTGCCCGGCGGCGCTTATCATGATGTTTACACCAAATGGCTGGATAAGGGTGCTGCTTACATGGCCAGTTTAAAAGGTAATGATGGCGAGCAGATCCCGTTATTGTTCCGCCCGTTTCATGAGCTTACCGGCAATTGGTTTTGGTGGTGCGCCAATACCAGCACTCCCGAAGAATTTAAACAGCTTTGGCGCTTTACGGTTGATTATATGCGCGTTACCAAAAAGTTGCATAACTTGCTCATCGTTTACTCTACATCTGATTTTAACAGCGAAGCCGAGTTTATGCAGCGGTATCCCGGTGATGATTATACCGATTTTATTGGCTTTGACAGCTACTGCTTTAAAACCATGCCCGATTATCAGCAAAAACTGGATATGCGCCTGGGTATTTTAGACGCCATAGCCGCCAAAACCCACAAACTGGCTTGTATCCCCGAAATTGGTTACGAAGGAATACCACAAGCCGACTGGTGGACAAAAGTATTAGCCCCAACTCTTGCCAAACACAAAACATCATACGTAGTGGCCTGGCGCAACGGTAACCCTACTCATTACTATGTGCCGTATCCCGGCCAGGTAAGCGAGCAGGATTTCAAACTATTTTTTAACAGCCCTAAGGTGTTGTTTGAAAGTAGGTTAGCGCCATTAGGTGTGTATGGCAAGCGCATAATGCCGGCAAAGTAATATTCAGTTTTTCTCCGCGCGTCATTGCGGGCGTAGCAATCTTCGATAGAAAGGGCGGCCACATGCTTATCGAGGATTGCCGCGCCGTCGCTCGCAATTACGCTTTATATATACTCCTTAAAACTTAATACTTCCCCACCTGTTCTACAAACAAACAGCAAAGCTTATGAACGCGTATCAGCAAAAATGGTTGGATGTATTACAGGGCGCAAAACTTAGGGACTGGAAGATTGAAGCCCGGGGCGAGGATATTGCCATTGATATGCCCCACGTTACCGACCTGAAATTAATAAGGGATAACCTGCCAACAACTTTAGGCGCTATATCGCTGGATATAAACCTGCCGCACGAGCGGTTGAAATTTATTTTTCATAACGGGTACGAAAACTTCGAGTACATTTTAAACCCTAACGCTACCGACCTGAATAAAGGGGATTAAATTTTTGCTTTGGTTGCAAAAACAGTAACGCAAACACCCATAACCGCTATTAGTGTAAAGGATGCCCTTAATGTGGCTATGCCTGCTACAAAGCCTATAACCGGCGGGCCTATTAAAAAGCCCATAAACCCAATGGTTGATACTGCCGCCAGCGCTACCCCCGGCGACATGGTTTTTGATTTGCCCGCGGCGCTGTAAACCAGCGGCACTACTGATGATACGCCAAAGCCTACCAGCATAAAGCCAAATATTGCCGTGTACAAATAGGGGAAGGCCACAGCCGTAAGCAGGCCTGTTGCGGTGAGCATACCACTAACCTGTAAGGTGCGTTTTAAGCCAAAGCGGTGCGCAAACTTATCGGCAATAAAGCGGCCAGTGGCCATGGTAAGCATAAAACCTGTATAGCCTGCACCCATCAGCGCGTTTTGGGCAAGCACCACTTTTTTGAAATAGATAACGCTCCAGTCAAACATTGCGCCTTCGCAGATCATGGAACAAAATGCAATAACCCCAAGTTTTATCAATGAATTATCGGGCATAACAAATACCGGCCCGGCACTGGCGGGTTTATCATTTTTTAAATATCGTGTGGTAAATATTACGGTGATAATAACCAGCGCCATGATCATGCTAAAATGCTTGAACGGAATAACGTGTTGCCCAATCATGAAAGTGCCTATAGCAGCACCGCTAAAGCCAGCCAAACTCCATAACCCATGAAATGAGGATAGGATAGGTCGTTTATACAATTCTTCGGCGGCTACGGCCTGGGTGTTTACAGATATGTTTACCGCATTGCTTGAAAAGCCGAATAATAGTAAGCATGCCACCAACTGAAACGTGTTTTGCGCCACCCCTAACGACACCAAGGCCAGGCTGTAAACTACTAATGCCGATATAAGCAACTTACGGCTGCCAATGCGGGTAATCACCCAGCCCGAAAATGGTAATGAACACATTAGCCCTACCGGCAGGGCAAACAATACACCGCCAAGCCCGGCATCGCTAAGGTTAAGATTTTGCTGTATGGTTGCTATACGCGATGCCCAGCTGGCAAAGCAAATACCGGCCATAAAAAACATAACCCCAACTGCTATACGCAAGGTAGTACGCGGAAAATTGTAAGTGGGTAGGGTCTTTTCCAAAATAAAAAAAATCTTAGTGTAGTAATTACACTAAGATGCAAAATTACAAATCTATATTCATTAAACGGAAATTAATCCGCGTTATACAACAATCTGTATTACTGGCTGATGTTAAACGAGCCGATAGCGTGCTTATAAGTGGTGCCGTTTTCATCAGTTAAATCTCCGCTGAAAGTGCCTTTAATGGTACCCTTATTTGTAGCTGTGTTAAAATTGTATTGGGTTATCTTGATTTTTGCGGGACTCGTCTGATCGAGTGAAAGCGATTCTGTGCCTAAAATCGACAGGTCGAACGTGCCAGTACCATCACCTAAATAGCCAATTTGTATAATTGACGATACGCTCTCAATGCCGTTGATAGACATCAAGCCAAAAAGCGAAATAGCCGATACATTATTTGATATGGTTTTGATAGGGCCGTTTGCAGTAAGTTGCAGTTGTATGGTATTTGTAGCGCCTATTGGTAAACCATCACCAGTGTTCTCAGCACCTGTACCTGTTCCTGTACCAGTACCAGTGCCTGTGCCTGTGCCTGTACCTGTTCCTGTTCCTGTTCCTGTTCCTGTACCTGTTCCTGTTCCTGTTCCAGTGCCTGTACCTGTTCCAGTACCGGTGCCTGTTCCAGTACCGGTGCCTGTTCCGGTTTTAGTTTTACCAATGGTAGATTCAACAGGCCCGGGGTAAATAGGGGTATCTACCTTGCAGCCACCTATCGCGAAAGCAAATAATATGAGTGCCAGAAATTTTGTGTAGAGTTTATTCATATAGTTTTATTAATCAGGTATAAAGATATATAATTTTTTTCGTGCCAATTAAACCGGCTACAGTTATTTTATTCTTTATTCGGCTGAATACCATATGGGTTAACATTATCTGCACAAAATTAGCAGTCGCCATCAGGGCCGCAGGTGGGGCCTTCAATTACATCCAGTTTTGGCTTTGCCTGTTCACCACTCCACTCAGCAAAAGCTTTCTCAATGGTTTGCGAAAATACGGGCACTGCCTGCGCGCCGGATACGCCGTATTTGCCGTTCATTACAAAAAACGGTACGCCTTGTATGCCCAGGTATTGCGCTTCGGCTATATCGTGTTTTACAGCATCGGCATAGGTACTGGTAGTAATTGTTTGCTTTATTTCATCGGCATCAAGGCCAATGGCTGTGCCTAATTCGGCAAGGGTATCGGTATCGTCAACATTTTTACCATCGGTAAAGTAGGCCTTAAAAAGAGCCTCTTCGGCAGCATCGCCAAGCCCGTGTTTTTTGGCCAGGTGGGTAAACTGGTGGGCGTTAAAGCTGTTGGCTACAACGGCGGTATCCATGTGATAGGTCAGGCCAACTTCGGCAGCCATTTCGGTTACATGGTTGTTCATTTGCAGGGCGTAGTCCAGCGTCCAACCCTTGGCATCGGCCAGGTATTGGTTAATATTGGTAGATGGGTCGGTCACCATATCAGGGTTAAGCTGAAAGCTTTTCCACTCTATCTCTACTTTGCCTTTATGCTCAAATTGCTGTAAAGCATCCTCAAACCTGCGTTTGCCAATGTAGCAAAACGGGCACATTACATCGCTCCAGATCTCAATCTTCATCATACACTAAATTTTCAATAAAGTTACAGCAAATGGGGTTGGTAAGCGTAAGCATAAAGTCAAAAATACCGATAACCAAAAAGTATGGTTACTATTGTGTACCTAAACCTTTTTATGAAGAAATTACTAACGCTGCTACTGCTTTTACCATATATAGCATTGGCCCAGCTACCCACAGCAACCTTCCATGCAGATGTAAGGCATACAGGCACATATACTACCAAAAACTACAGCACATTTGCCGGGTTAAAATGGCGTTTTAAAACAGATGGCAAGATATTTTCAACGCCGGCGGTAAGTAATGGTGTTGCCTACATAGGCAGCGAGGATAACAGCCTTTACGCTATCAATATAAAAACCGGCAGATTGATTTGGAAATTCAGCACCGGCGGGGCTGTGCATTCATCGCCATCGGTAAATAAAGGTAAAGTTTGTTTTGGCAGTTACGATGGCTATTATTATGCCCTTGATGCCCGCACCGGTAAACTGTTATGGAAATTTAAAACCGGCGGCGAAAAAAAGGTTGGCGCAAAGGGCCTATGGACTATGCAGCCTGCCGATGAATATATGGACGACCTGTACGATTTCTTCCTGTCATCACCCATATTTAGTACCGATGGTTCAACCTTGTATTTTGGCAGCAGCGATGGTAACTTGTATGCGGTAAATGCCGCTACCGGTAAAATTAAATGGCATTTTAAAACCGGCGGACTGATCCACACAACCCCTACGCTGTATAACGGCAAACTATATTTTGGCAGTTGGGATACTTACTTTTATGCTATAGATGCCACAACGGGCAAACTCGCCTGGAAATTTAAAACGGGCGTGCAGCCACAGTACCATGTGTTGGAGGGGATCCAGGCATCGGCAACCTGTAGTAACGGTGAGGTTTATTTTGGCGCGCGCGATGGATTTTTTTACGCACTTAACGCCATAACAGGCAAGCTCAACTGGAAATACGCTGCCGATAACTCGTGGGTGTTAACTACTGCCGCGGTGCAAAATGGCGTGGTGTATATAGGCACATCAGATACCTACCTGCTGCTGGCCTTTGATGCCAAAACGGGTAAACAATTATTTAAATACAAGGCAAACGGGTACATTTATTCATCGCCGGCGCTAAGCGCTACCACCGCCTTTTTTGGCGATTTTACAGGCAAGCTATTTGCGGTTAATGCTAAGAATGGAAAGCTTTCAGATACCTACACTACTGCCGCCCGTAATAAAAACGCAGCTGCCGTACTCAAAAAAGACACGCTTGATTTTGGCTACCTGATGCAGGGCCATAACAATGCACTATACAGCACCAGTGTATATATTATGGATAAGTTTTATACACTGGGGCCTATAGTATCATCGCCGGTTATTAATAACGGCATTATTTATTTTGGCAGTGCCGATGGGTATTTGTACGCGGTTAAATTAAAGTAATTTATTCACGCACGTCATTGCGGGGAGCGATAGCGACGTGGCAATCTTCGACATGCCAGCAGTCGACTTTTCTATAGAAGATTGCCACGCTACGCTCGCAATGACGGGAGCATTATTTTCCCGTCGTATCCCTTTCAACCAGGTCCATGCCGCATTTGCTGCAAGTGCCGGGCTTGTCGGCGGTTATTTCTGGATGCATGGTGCAATAGTATTTACCTTTGGGTTTAGTGGTTTCTTTGGCATCTTTTTGTGCCGTATTATTGCAGGCGCCTGCTCCGGAGAGCAGGCCTGCAAATGCTAATATGATGAATGTTTTTTTCATAACTATTTGTTTTTGATGAATGCGGCAAAGCCGAATAACGATACCACCAGCACACCCAGCGCGGCTAGCATACTCACTATATCGCGAATGTTTTTACCGGCCCAGCTCATGCCGAAGTATTTATGCAAAAATATAAACGAAAGGCCTTCGGCGCGATCGATCCCGGCAACTTTTGTGGCCAGCTGCGATGTGGTGGTTTCTATATACCAGTTTTCGCCGTTGGGGTAGCTTACTTTTTGTACCGGCAGGCGTTTATTGATAAAGCCATATTCATTATCAAACTGACGGATCTGGGTGATATTTACCCGCCCGTACACTTTTTCTATGCCCGGATCAACCCGGTAAAAGTTTGCCAGCCATCGTGCATATTGCGTATCGCCATCGGTTAATTGGGTGCTTGTTATGGTGTTAAAATAACTTACGTTTTTCCTGGCATCACTCACCTGGTAATAGGTGCTATCATTAAATTTAACCACAGCTATATTTTTAACCAGGCTATCGGTAACAGGGAGCGTAAGGTTTGAAACTGCGAGGTCTTTACTGTTGATCTGTTGAGTGTAAGCCTTTTGCGCCGGGCCGCTATTATGCAGTTTAACGATCAAATGGAACGCCCCGCTGATGATAAACGTAAGCATCACGAAGGATACGATCAGCCCTATCTGCCGGTGAAAGCGGTGTACAAAACGGGTGTCTTTCCGTTTATCGGCCCGGCGGTTTTGTTGCGCCGTTTTAAACTTTTTCCAGAACAGGCCGTAAATGGTTATCCCACTTAACAGCGATAAAAACATCACCCCTACAATAATCAGCATCACCACATTGCGGAACTGATCACCACCGATGGCTGCCAGAAACTCCCAGGTATGCAGTTGTTCAAAAACAGTAAGCATTGCCTTGCGGGTGTTATTATTAAACGTGCCCATACGGCTTTGGCCGGTTTCTATGTAAACATCCATCCCGTCGGGCCTGTTGAAGGTTACCTTCCAAACAGGCAGCAGGTGGTTAATGGGTTGGTAATGTCCGTCGAAGGTTTTTTGCAGGCTGATGCTTTTTATTTTGGATGTAGTATCCTGTGTAAAATACCGGGCCAGGTAAGCGGCGTAAAGTTTGTCGCCATTTGGCAATACTTTACCGGTATTGGCCGAGTAATAATTATACACACTATCTGTACCTAAAACCTGGTAATAAGTATCCTTACTAAAATTAAGCTGCCCAAAGTTGATGAAGGTAACTATGCCATTTTGAGCCAGCACCTGCTGTATTGACAAAGTGGGCTTAGTTTTAGGAGGTATAGGTTTGTACACCTCTAAAGCAATCACCGGCCTGAACCAGTTTGACATGAACGGGTGCGACAGGCCGCTCAGCGTCCACATGATGACAGGGATAAGGGCTGTTAAGCCCAATATCCGATGCCATTTATAAAAATTTTGTTTTGCTGTTGCCATGGTTAGTGTTTTGCAAATGAATAACTTATGCCCAATGTATAAACCCTTGGCGGCGCGGCGTTGTAGGTATCGCCGTACTGGTTGCTGGTTACCGTGGTTGCGTATAACTTATTGGTAACATTAAGCATATTAAACCAGATGCCAGCGCCTTTCAGCGGCCCGTTCTTTACATCAAACCCGGTGCGGAGGTTGAAAATATCGTAACCAGCGTAGGTTTTGGTATTGGCAGGGTTTGTAAAATAAGAGGCAATGTGCTGCCATTCGCCCGCTATCCTGAAGCCGCTGATGTAGGCTGGTTTGTAAGTAAGCTCGGAGTTGGCTATCCAGCTTGGTGCGTTGTTCATGCGGTTGCCGTTGTAAACGGTAACCATATTTGCACCTGTGCTATAATTGGTGGTCACCTCGTTATAATCTACATAAGTATGTTTAGCATTGGTGCCGCTAAACCTGAAGCTCAGTTCGTTAACCGGTGCGTATGCTACCGAATACTCTACCCCGCGATGACGGGTTGCGCCAGCGTTTTGGTTTTGGGTGGTATTATCGGGCAGTAACTGGTTAATGATCTCGTTACGGCCTTCCAGGTCGTAAAAGGTAACCTCTACATACATCTTTTTATTGAAGGCCGTGAACCAGCCGCCGGCCTCGTAGTTGTTAAACGTTGCCTGCTTTAATGGGGTAAGCTGGCGCGCGCTGTACAGGTCGCCGGTTTCGGGCGGTTGGAAACCTACACTGTAATTGGCATATAACCCTTTGTTGTTACCAAAGTTGTAGGTAAGGCCCAGCTTTGGCGCTACGATGTTAAAATCGTTGGTTTCCTGCTGTTTGTACTTGGTGTTGCCAGGGGCAATGCCGTTGGTAAAGTTGTAGTGGATACGGTCGTACCGTAAGCCCATAACAATGCGCAAAGGCTCGGCTGGTTTTAGTTCGTATTGCGCATACGCCGCTGTGTTGAATAGTTTGATACGGTAGTTATCAATATAATTACCGGTAGGGGTGTAACCGGTGTAAAAGTTATTAGCCACATCTTTTTGGACATCGAGATACTTGGCGTAGTAACTGCTTGGGCTGTTATCGGCATACACACCTACGATAAGCCTTGAGTGCAGGAAATCAATGTCCTGCCTGTGCTGCGCCAGTAAACCAAGGCTATGGAAGCTCTGATCGTTCTCCTGCCCGTTAGAACTAACATAGTTACCCGCGTTATCCCTTACATCTGATATATAATAGCTTGGTAGCTGCGCGGTAGAGTTGTTGCGATAAAACAGGGTTAAAAAAGTGCTGCTTTGCGCGTTCCAGGTATGTTCAAGCTTGGTGTTGGCCCTAAAGGCTTTTACCTTTCGGTAAGTGAAACGCTGGTTGGCGCCATAGGTGCGACTGTAAAATTTTGCACTATCCAAGCTGCCCGGCGTTTGTGTGTTAAGGTAATTATACGCTACGGATGTGGTTAACCGGGTTGCGTTATCAAAATCGTAAGTGGTTTTAAAATTGCCCGAGTATTTGTCAAAGTTGGTATAATCCTGCCAACCGTCGCGCTGTTTGGCTATATAACCGCCAACGTACAGGCCAAATTTGCCCGAGCTGAAACCGCCATCGGCATCAACGCGGCGGTAATGGTAATTATCGCCCTGTACAGATACATTGCCCGCATAGCCGGCAGGTGGCCCCTGTGTAATAAAGTTGATGGCCCCGCCAATAGCGTTACTGCCATAAAGAGACGATGCAGGGCCTTTTATCACCTCGATATCGCGTACGCCACTCATGTTTATCTCGTATAGCGAGTTATGGTTAAAAATGCCGGTAGGGCGAATGGGCAACCCATCTTCCATATATAAATACAAGGCATTGTAGGTAATAGGCTGACGTATGGCCATGGTATGCTGCTCGTTCCCGAGGTCCACCATATACACGCCGGTTACCTTGTTAAGTAGTTGGTAAAGCGCGGTGGCTTTAGCATCGTGTATCTGGGTGGCATTTATTTTGCTGATGGCGATGGGGGCATCCTGCCTGGCCTGGCGTTCCCTGCTGGCAGATATTACCACCTGCTGCAGATCGATAGTTGAGGGCTCTAAGGTTATCTCTGCAGATTCGGCACCGTTAAGGGTGTATATCTTGTCTGCAAAACCAATCATACTTAAGCGAATGGTTTTAACGCTGTCGGCCCTAAAGCTGAATTTGCCTTTGGCGTTTGTTGTAGTGAGCAATTTGCCATCGGTGGTGTTACTGATCATTACGCCTGCTACGGCTTCGTTTGTGCGCGAATCGGTAACTGTGCCGCGCAGGTGGCTTTGGCCAAGGGCAAAAGCGGGCGCAAAACACAGTATTATATATAATATTAGTGTAGGTATTTTCATAAAAACGTATAAGCTTGCCCCTATGCGCAGGGGCATAAATAAATTACAGTGCATGCAAAAGCATAGCAGATACAGGCTTTAGGCCGGCATTGTAAACTGTATTAAAAAGATAAGAGTGTTTTTATGAGAGCCGGGGCGGCTGGAAGATATTGCGGGATAGCTCCGGCAGTTGGATGCGGTAGTTCGGCACTTTGGTTACCGATAATAAAACCTGGTAGAACTTAACCTTAGCCGGCTGATTGTAGTTGGCTTCCTGGAACAGGTTTTTTTGTGCCTGCCGTTCTTCGGTGTTCTGCTTGTCTTCGGCTTGCTTCAACTTTTTCATGAAGTAGCATTTACCGTTGCAATGTAACTGGGGTTTATTACGGTTTTCGCAAAGTTTTGTGGCAATGTAGTTGCGGTTCAGCTCGAATCCCGCGTAGATAAAAAAACGCGAAAAGTTGGCCGATACAAGTGACACAATTAATAAATATGCGGTTAAACGTTGTAACATGCGGCGCAAAGGTAAGCGTTGTTCATTATTATAACAACCTGTTATTTACAATACGCCAAAAAGCCCCGCCGGGTTGGCAGGATTAAATAATATTTGAAGAATTTTAGTTAAAACGCAGCTCTTATACGGTTTAGTTTAAACTAAACCGTATAAGAGCTGTATCACTATGCAACTACAGGTTTAACGGCATGCCCTTCGCAATTTGGTTGCATAGAGTGGTTATCGGCATAATAGCCACTCGCCGGGCAAGCATAATATGTTAGGTATTCAACCTTAACAGTCCCATCCGGTTGAATGGAACTGTTGTAATACTTACCGGTTATTGCGGTTTCATTAGGATCGGCACAGGTAGTACATGTGCTTGGCTGGTAATAAAACCCACCCAAAACATTTTTCATTTCATCTCTGCTTAGCTTGCTTATTTTTAACATAAAATAAATTTAAAAGTACCTTGCCGTATCACGCCCGGCAAATTGGCTGCATATAAGTAAGTGCATGCTCCTTTTTCTTTTATTACTGAACCAGTAAGTATTTAATATCCTGTATCCGGTAAACGTCAGGTAAGCGGTGGCCGTTAACTAACAGGGTGGGCGTGGCTTTTACTTCGGCCAGGTTGCACCATTCCTGCTGCCTGTCCAGTTTGTAAAATTTTGTTTCATCAAGGGTTACCGGGTGTGCCTTAGCCCATGCATCGTAATCTTTGTGCTTCTGGTCGTACCAATCGTTCAGCGCTTGTTTCACCTTGCTTTTACCGGGCAGTTCGTTTAATGCCATCAGGTGCCGGGTTACAGGGGTTTTGAAATCAGAATCATTATTATTGGCTGTAAATACAAGGCGTACCTGTATATCGGGGTTGTGGTTTATCCATTCATCTAAAGCATGGTGCGTTTTGGCGCATGGCGGGCAATAGGGGTTACTTACCATAGTAATAATATTATCAGCCTCTACGTTGCCCAAAACTATGCTCCAGTCTTCGGCAGGTACCGCATATTTGGGCTGCTCTTTTAACATAGTGTTAAACAGGTCAGCATTGTATTTAAAATCGCGCAGCTGGCCTTTTAGTGTATTTAATTGCTGGGCTTTTAACAACAGGGGCTTTAACAACAGCCACAGGCCAACAGGGAGGGCAAAGCAAATAAGCAGGCCGGCAAGCTCCGTAAGGTTTAAAAACTGAAAGGGCGCGTTTAAAAAGCCAACCATAGGTATAAACTCCAGCCAAAGCAGGGCCTGTACGGTGCAGCATAAAACACACCACTGTTTGGCAACACGCACCTGGTAATATATAGAGTACACGGTATAAGGCAGGCTAATAATATTTAATATAGCCAGGGCCTGCAGCATAGCGGTGCTTGTGCCTGCAAATAACAGGGCCAGCCAGGTGCCTGTAAAATAAAAAAAGCCAACCTCGCTCCAGCTGAGCCCGTCAAATACATTTGCAGCTTTTGACGACAATATAGCGTTGCAATTGGTTTTACCACCACCACCGCAAAGCGTTTGCACTAATGGGTTGTTACGATCTATACTTTGTATGAGCAGTAAAATAGATATAGTGACCCCGCCGGCTTTAAATAATGCGGCAAGTATAATTTGCCAGCTGCTAAATATTGGGGCGTATATTATAATACCGGCTAAAAGCGCAAATGCCAGCAGTACCAAAGCAAGGGTATAACGCAGCCCGGCAGTGTTAAAACTGCTGCTTTTTTTAACAGAGGCGGCTTCGGGCATTTCTACTGCCAGCACAACACCGGCAAATATGCGGGCAAAATCATCAAAGCTTATGGTGTAGTTTTTACGGTTTTGGTCGGTTGCGGTAACCTGCTGTGCTGATATAGCGGTGATTAGCAAAAACTCCGAGCCCTGCTTTTGAGTGTGAGCAATGAAGGGGACGGGCACTTCGGTCAGTTCATTTTTAGTAATGCGGTACGCGCCCGATTCGATGCCAAAGTTGCTTAGCACATCATTTAAGGCCAGCAGGTTGGGGTAATCGGGGTGGATGTTTAACTCGTCTGTTATTTGTTCGGCGGTAATCGATGGATCAATCAGTTTGACCAATTCGATGAGTACCGCGTCGGGATTAGGGAGCTTGTAAAAGATAGACATAGGTTATTGCTTGGTTCAATAAACTTATTTATTTAAAAGCAACAAATCAACAGGTATTTTAAAATCACGTAATTTTACGTGGTTTTAATGGGATAATATATCTTGTTGATTATTTTAATAGAAATGTAGTTTACTTTATAAACAAAAAGCCCCGCGAAATGTGGGGCTTTTTGTTTATTTATTGCAGATAATTATTTAGGACGCTTTACAACAAAGTGCGAACTGCTGCCGCCAAAATCAATATCCATGGCGCAAGAGTCGGCATATGCTTTACCCTTATGCGGGTAATCGGTACCTGATACGTTTAAGCTGAATGTAAAATCATCACCTTTAACTTTACCATTCTCTATTACCACCTCGCCCATTTGTGAGGTTGCAGTACCGGTAAGCTTTTCGCCGTCAACTTTAAAATTGTAGGTTACATCCACAGAGTTGCCATCGGGCGTAGGGATAGTACCACTCCATTTACCGTTAAAGTCTACAAATACAGCCGCCATACATATCATAAAGCAGCAGGATAACAGAGCTGTTGTAAAAATCTTTCTTTTCATAATGGGGTTTAATTTATAATTACTAAATGTAAATATTATTATTAAAACAAATGATAATCAAAGTATTAAATTTAGCCGCTTACTATAACGTAAAAAACAATTTATAAACCTTGTATAATGGCCAAACTTAAAGCTGTACTATTTGACCTGGATGGCACCCTGATAGACTCGGAATATTTCCACTTTGAATGCTGGAATGAAATTTTAGAAGAAAGCGGCGCACAACTTACCTATTCCGACTGGCTGCAAAACTACGCGGGTGTACCCCTGCCAACCAACGCTAAAAATCTGGCGGCTAAGTATGCTATAAGCACACCATTAGAAATAATAATTGAACGCCGCGAAAACCTTACACTTGAACGCCTGAAAACCAAAGATGTAAACCTGATGCCCCAGGCGGCGGAGATACTGGATTTTTTAACCGGTAAAGGTTTAACCCTTGCGCTGGTAACATCAAGCCCCAGGCAGGATGTTGACGCGGTTTTTGAAAGAAACGGCCTGGGCCGGTATTTTAAGCTTATTATTACACGCAGCGATGTTACCCACAGTAAACCCGACCCCGAGAGCTATAACCTTTGCTGCGAAAAACTTGGCATAGCCAAAGGTGAATGCCTTGTTTTTGAAGATACCATAAATGGTGTAAAAGCCGCAAAAGCAGCAGGTTTAACCTGTTATGCCATTCAAAGTAACACTACGGAACATCATAAACTTAGCATTGCCAACCAGTTGTTCCTTGATTTTACCGAAGCACAAAACTACCTCACTGATAATAACCTGATATAAAAAAGGCGGGAGATGCACCACATCGTCCCGCCATCCAAAAAAGCAATACCGGTCAATTATTCAAACTTATCGGCAACTACTTGTATCTTCCTGGTCATGCCAACGGCCTCAAAGGTTAATACAACCTTACCGTTTTTGCCCTCAATAGTTAGGGTAATGTCTTTTTCGTCGTTGCCATCGCCGCTTACTAAACTTTTTATAACCATTTTGCCTTCTTTAAATGGCACCTTCCAGTCGCAGGTTTTTGAGGTTATTTTACCGGTCATTTTATGCTCTTCATCACCCGGTACAATGGTAATATCGGTGGGGGTGATAGTGATAACAACCGTTTCGTCTTTGCTGCGTTCAACGTTGCCGCTCTCATCTAAATGATTGGTTTTTGATGAGGTAAGTGTTACCGTTTTATCGCATTGTGCAAAAGCCGCTGTACTGCCTGCTACCATCAGGAACAAGGCGGCTATGGTGGCTTTAAGGATGGATGTTGTTTTCATGGTTATAGGATATGTTAAGGTTAAATTATTCAAACTTATCTGCAAGCAACTGTATCTTTTTGTTGGGCATTTCTATCGCTTCAAACGTCAGGGTAACTTTTCCGTCTTTCCCTTCAATGGTAACGGTGGCGTTCATGTCGCGGCCGCCATCGGTGATCAGGGTAGTAATAACGGTTTTACCGGTTTTATAAGGGGTTGCCCAGTTGCAGGTATAGGTTTTTACCGCGCCGGTTAGTTCGTGGTTGCCACCGGTAGTAATGTTGATCGATTTTTTATTGAGTGTTACAACAGTCTCTTCGTCTTTGGTTCGTTCAACTACACCTTTATCATTCAGGTAATTTGTTGTAGCTGCGCTGAAGGTTGCAGTTTTATCGCATTGGGCAAATGCGGTACCGCCTGCTGCCATCAGCAACAGGGAGAGTATGATTGTTTTCAGGGTGAATTTTGTTTTCATTTTCAATGATGTTTTTAAGTTTTTATAAAGATATATGTTTTATATAGTATTATGCAATGCAAAGTACTATATAAATTGATTTATTTTTATAAAATATTGATAATGAGATAGATAAATTAATATCTGATACTTGTGGCTCTTCAAACTAAGTAATTTTGGGCGAAACCATTTGTTTCTTTAGAGCCTGTCAACACCTAAGGTTTTATTTGGGTTTCAAATATAAATCATAGTATTTTATCCATAAATTAAATAATTTTATATTAATTAAGGTAATATTATGCTATAACTGGGTAATTATTGACCAACCCCGGCGTACTTTTCTCCTAATTTTGGGTAGCTTTAATTGATCAAATCCATGAGGAAGTTTTGTTTGATGGTATTTTCCTGTTGCAGCCTTATTGCCAGGGCTCAAAAGCAGGACTATCCGATACAGCCGGTTGCCTTCAACCAGGTGAAACTAACCGACCACTTTTGGACACCACGCATAGAGACCAACCGCACGGTAACAATCCCTGCGTCGTTTGAGCGTTGCGAAAGTACGGGGCGTGTAAAAAATTTCCAGATGGCGGCCGAGCGCAAGGGTAAATTTTGCACCACCTACCCGTTCGATGATACCGATATCTATAAAACTATAGAGGCTGCATCTTATTCGCTGGCCCTGCATCCCGATAAAAAATTGGATCGATATGTTGATTCGATGATCACTATTATAGGCCGTGCACAAGAGCTCGACGGCTACCTGTACACCGCCCGCACTATTGATCCATTGCATGTTGGCGCCTGGCTGGGTACCGAGCGATGGGTAAAAGAGCAGGAAAACAGCCACGAATTATACAACGCCGGCCACATGTACGAAGGTGCCGCCGCTCATTTTTTGGCTACGGGCAAACGTAATTTCCTCAATATCGCCCTAAAAAATGCCGATCTGCTGGTACGTACTTTCGGCCCGGGCAAAAGGCATGTAGCACCGGGGCATGAGGTGGTAGAGATGGGCCTGGTAAAGCTGTACCGTATCACCGGTAAAAAAGAATACCTTGATCTGGCCAAGTTTTTTATAGACGAGCGCGGCCATAAAGAATATAACAAAAAGAGCAAAAGCGTATATGAAAATGGTATTTACTGGCAGGATGATAAACCCGTTATAGAGCAGGACGAAGCCGAGGGCCATGCCGTGCGTGCTATGTACCTGTATTCGGGCATGGCAGATGTAGCTGCCCTTACAGGCGATAAAGAATATCTGGCAGCCATTGATAAAATCTGGAATAACATGGTTGGCAAAAAAATGTATGTGCAAGGCAGTATTGGTGCTGTTGGAGATGGCGAACGTTTTGGCGACAACTACGAACTGCCTAACACCACAGCCTATAACGAAACCTGTGCTGCTATAGGCAACGTGTTTTGGAATGAGCGGATGTTTTTGCTGCATGGTGATGCTAAATATATTGACGTACTGGAAAAAACATTGTATAACGGGTTGATATCAGGTGTTGGCCTGGATGGTAAATCCTTCTTTTATACTAATGCCATGCAAATTAGCGATGGATTTAACCATCCTGATATTGAACGGGAACGTGCCGGTTGGTTCACCTGCTCGTGCTGCCCTACAAACGTGGTGAGGTTGATGCCTTCAATCCCCGGGTATATCTATGCGCAAAATGGGAAGGATGTGTTTGTGAACCTCTTCATCAGTGGCACCGCCGATATGAACGTCAATAATAAAGGCCTGAAGATAACTCAGCAAAACAATTACCCCTGGGACGGCGCACTGACTTTTACAATTGATCCCGCAAGCAACATGGATCTGAACCTGAAGATCCGTATACCGGGCTGGGCGCAAAACCAGGCCGTACCGTCCGATCTGTACAGCTATCCAACGCCTTTAAACAAAAAGGTAGCGGTAAAACTGAATGGTAAACCGGTTGATTACCAGATGCAGAATGGTTATGCAGTCATCAGTAAAAAATGGAAAAAAGGCGATAAGGTAGAAATGAACCTGCCGATGGATGTGCAGCGGGTTGTTGCTACAAATAAACTAACCGAAGATGCCGGTAAAATAGCCCTGCAGCGCGGCCCCATCATGTATTGCGCCGAATGGAAGGATAACGATGGCAAGGCATCCAATATCATTATCCCGCAAAACACAACGTTTACTACTGCTTACAATGCCCATCTGCTTAATGGCGTAACCGTTTTAAAAGGCGATGTAAAAACAGTGCAGGTTGATGCCGGTGGGCAAAATATCAGCACAACCAATAAAACGATGACAGCCATCCCGTACTATTCATGGGCTAACCGGGGTAGGGGCGAGATGACGGTTTGGTTCCCGCAGCAGGTAAAATATATTGAATTGATAACAAAATAGTCTTTACAGCTCACCCAACCTTTTCTAAAGGAAAGGATTTTAAGAAGTGGTGTGTGTTAGATGCCAGAATAGTTAAGAATACAAAAAACAATAATATGAGTGTAATTTGGAAAGGGGTATTCCCGGCGGTAACAACAAAATTTACCGAAAACGATGAATTTGATTTTGATGCTTTTGATAAAAATATCGAAGCACAGATAGCTGCCGGTGCAAGTGGTATCATCATTGGCGGCTCGCTGGGTGAAGCCAGCGTGCTAACCGACGATGAAAAAATAGAGCTGTTAAAGCACACTGTACAGGTAGTTGCCAAACGTGCTTATGTGGTGCTCAATATTGCCGAGCAAACTACAAAAGCGGCCTTGCTTTGCGCTGCCAATGCCGAAATGTACGGGGCTGATGCTTTAATGATGTTGCCGCCATTGCGCTACCTGGCTGATGAGCAGGAAACCTTAAGCTATTTTGCGGTGGTGGCCAAAAACACCAAACTACCCATCATGATCTACAATAACCCGCACGATTATAAGATTGAGGTTACGCTGGATATGTTTGAGGAATTATCGCAATACAAAAACATCCAGGCGGTGAAAGAATCGACCCGCGATGTGAGCAACGTTACCCGCATGATCAATCGCTTTGGCGATAGGTTTGCCATACTTTGCGGTGTGGATACCCTGGCTTTAGAAAGCCTTTTTATGGGCGCCGATGGTTGGGTAGCGGGCTTGGTTGATGCTTTCCCGAAAGAAACGGTTGCTATTTTCAGGTTAGCTAAAGAAGGCCGCATGCAGGAAGCGTTAAAAATTTACCGCTGGTTTTTACCGGTGTTGGAGCTGGATATCCACCCAAAACTGGTACAATACATTAAACTGGCCGAGTCTGTTACCGGCCTGGGGACTGAAACAGTTAGGTTACCAAGGGCAAAAATTACCGGCAAGGAACGCGATAGGGTTCTGGCCATCATTAACAACGCTGTTAAGAACCGCCCCGAGTTGCCTGTTGGTAGCTGGGGTGTTGAGGCCGAGGTTGATGTAACAGGGGTTAGCTAATATTTATTGTCAGCCTACGTTTTAAAATCAGCGGCTGATGATATATTCTTTATAAATGGTGGCGATGTTTTGTCAGTAGCTGTTTTTTTAAACTGTTAATTATCAATAATTTAATCATGTTCACGTGCGTTCACGGCAGTGAATGTGAACACTCATACTATGGAAACACGTAATTTAATAGGTTATCAATATATAAAAGGCGGCAAAGCTTTCACGGGCATAAACCCGGCAACAGGTAAAGCGCTTGATGCAGAGTTTAACGCCGCGAGCTTAGCCGATGCCGATAAAGCCATGCAACTGGCGGCCCAGGCATTTGCTACATACAGCCTTACGGATGGCAAAACCAAAGCTGCTTTTTTACGCAGCATAGCCGATGAGATAAACGCTCTTGGCGATACACTGATACACCAGGCTATGGCCGAAAGTGGCCTGCCCGAGGGAAGGCTGCAAGGCGAGCGTGGCCGTACAACCGGTCAGTTAAATATGTATGCCAATTTACTGGAAGAAGGTAGTTGGGTGGAAGCTGTTATTGATACCGCTATACCAGATAGGAAACCCCTGCCAAGGGTAGATCTCCGCAGAATGGCGGTACCTGTTGGCCCGGCGGTTGTGTTTGGCGCAAGTAATTTCCCCATGGCGTTTTCTGTTGCCGGGGGCGATACCTGTTCGGCTTTGGCTGCGGGTTGCCCGGTAGTGGTAAAAGCGCATCCGGCACACCCGGGCACCAGCGCACTGGTTGGCGAAGCAGTAAAAAAGGCAGCCGAAAAACATGGCCTGCCCGAAGGTGTTTTCTCTTTGCTTTATGACGATGGCTATACCATTGGCGAGGCATTGGTAAAGCACCCGGAAACAAAAATAGTAACCTTTACGGGCTCGCTTAAAGGGGGGATGGCACTGGTGAAAATGGCACGCGAGCGTGATGAGCCCATCCCGGTATTTGCTGAGATGGGCAGTACCAACCCAATTATATTATTACCAAAAGCACTTGAAAATCGCGCGGAAGAACTGGCAAACCTGGCGGTTGCTATTACTAATAACGCCGGGCAGTTTTGTACACAGCCGGGTTTACTGCTCGCAATCAAATCGGATGCATTAGGGCGATTTAAAAAAGCGCTTGCTGCTGCGATTGAAAATATTAATTCATCAACTATGCTTACGCCGGGTATTTACGCCAGTTTTGAGAAACTATCGGGCGGTATGCTGGATGATGATGCGGTTACAGTGATCGCAAAATCTGATAAGGTAGATGCGGAGAAAGTAAACCAGGGAGCGGCTGTTGTTACCGAAATTAGCGCGGCTGATTTCTTAGCCAACGAGAAATTTAAGGAAGAAGTTTTTGGCCCATATTCTATGCTGATTGTGGCAGATGATGTGGCACAACTGGAGCAGGTGGTAAGTGCATTACATGGGCAATTGACCGCCTCCATCATGGCCGAAAAAGAAGAGCTCCCGAACTATAAAAGCATAACTGATAAATTGGCAAAACTGGCCGGCAGGGTAATACTGAACGGGCCGCCCACTGGCGTTGAGGTAGGCAACGCCATGCAACACGGCGGCCCGTACCCCGCAACATCCGATAGCCGTTTTACATCGGTAGGTACAGGCGCTATTAAGCGTTTTGTACGCCCGGTATGCTGGCAAAACTGGGAGCAGGACCTGCTGCCCGAGGAATTAAAAGACAGCAACCCGCTAAGTATATGGCGATTGGTTAATGGAGAAATGAAGAAATAGAGAAAAGTGCGGAGAGCGGAGTGTGAGGTGCGGAAATATGCTTGTTAAGCCGCACTTCACACCGCGCTGTTCGCTCCAATAACAAAACATGAACAAAACATTCTTCTGTATAGATGCGCATACCTGCGGCAACCCGGTGAGGCTGGTTGCAGGTGGCGGGCCGAATTTGGTTGGTGCTAACATGAGCGAAAAACGCCAGCATTTTTTAAAAGAGTACGACTGGATCCGCAAGGGGTTGATGTTTGAGCCCCGGGGGCATGATATGATGTCGGGTAGTATATTGTATCCGCCTCATGATCCGCAGAACGATGTGGCCGTGTTGTTTATTGAAACTAGTGGCTGCCTGCCTATGTGCGGGCATGGCACTATCGGGACTATCACTATCGCCATTGAGGAAGGATTAATCACACCTAAAATACCCGGGGTAGTTCGCATGGAAGCGCCGGCGGGTTTGGTGCTGATATCCTACAAGCAGGAGGGCAAAAAGGTAAAGTCGGTAAAGCTGGTGAATGTGCCCAGCTACCTGGCTGCCGAGAATTTGGAGGTGGAATGCCCTGATCTGGGAATGCTTACTATTGATGTAAGCTACGGCGGCAATTTCTACGCCATTGTTGATCCGCAGGAAAACTTTAAAGGATTGGAAAACCATACTGCCGATCAATTGGTATCATGGAGCCGTGTTTTACGCCAGCGCATAAACGAAAAATACACCTTTGTTCATCCCGAGAACCCAACCATCAACGGTTGTTCACACATCCTGTGGGCGGGCAAAACCATATCGCCGGAGGCTACCGCCCGTAATGCTGTTTTTTATGGCGATAAAGCGATTGACCGGTCGCCCTGTGGTACAGGTACATCTGCCCGTATGGCGCAATGGCATGCCAAAGGCAAATTAAACAAAGGGGATAAATTTATCCACGAAAGCATCATCGGCAGCCAGTTCATCGGCACGGTAGAGGATGAAGTAATGCTTGGCGACAAACCGGCCATCATCCCCGGTATTGAAGGCTGGGCAAAAGTTTATGGCTACAACACTATCAAAATTGATGATGAGGATGATCCGTACGCGTTTGGGTTTCAGGTGATATAAGCTAAAAAGAATAAATAATAGGACCGTCATTGCGAGGTACGAAGCAATCTTCGATAGCAAGCAGGCGACAAGCATGTCGAAGATTGCCACGTCGCTACGCTCCTCACAATGACGCACGGAAAATAAAATAATGAGTAAAGCAATAATAATAGGTGGCGGAATAATAGGGCTTTTTTCGGCCTACTACCTGAACAAATCGGGTTGGGAGGTGGAGATACTTGAGCAAGGCGACCTGACCGATAATGCATCGTTTGGTAATGCGGGTATGATCGTACCCAGCCATTTTATACCACTGGCAGCGCCGGGTATGATAGAGCAGGGTTTCAGGTGGATGTTTAACAGCAAGAGCCCGTTTTATGTAAAGCCATCCTTAAACCCCGAACTGATAGGCTGGGGACTAAAATTCTTAAAAGCGGCTAACAAGCAACATGTAGAGCGCTCAGCAACTGCGCTGCGCGACCTGTCATTACTCAGCAAAAAACTTTATCAGGAACTGGAACAGAACGCCGACTTTGATTTTGGCTTTACCGATAAAGGCATCCTGATGCTTTTTAAAACCCCTAAGTTTGAGGAGGAAGAACGCCACACGGCCGAAAAAGCAACTCAGTTAGGTTTGGATGCACAATACCTCACTGCCGAAGAATGCCGCAAATTACAGCCGGATATTGAACTGGACATATTAGGCGCGGTGCATTACCATTGCGACGCGCATTTGTATCCCAATAAATTAATGGCAGGTTTAGTTAATCATTTGGAGAAAGCAGGAGTAAAGATCCACCGGAATACACCTGTTACCAAAATAGAACATGCCGATGGTAAGATAACACAGATTATCAGTAACGATAAAAGCTTTACTGCCGATGCTTACGTAATGGCCGGTGGCGCATGGACACCCGCTATAGCAAAACTTGCCGGGTTAAATATCCCGCTGATGCCGGGCAAGGGTTATTCTTTTATGGTTGATGAACCGCAGCACCGTATGGCCATCCCCGCGCTGCTTTGCGAGGCAAGGGTATCTGTAACGCCCATGAATGGGCAGGTCCGCTTTGGTGGCACTATGGAAATAGGTAAGATAAACCAACAGGTTAATATGAACCGGGTGGCAGGCATCGTGGAATCAATCCCTCAATATTTTCCAGATTTTGCGCCTGCCTTACCGCGGCAAAAAGATATATGGTTTGGCTTCCGGCCGTGTTCGCCTGATGGGTTGCCTTACATCGGTTTATCCGGCAAGTACAACAACCTGGCTGTTGCCACAGGGCACGGCATGATGGGATTAAGCCTTGCCCCTGCAACCGGCAAATTGATTGATGAGGTACTGAATAACAACACCCCATCAACCGGTATCAGCCAGTTTTCACCAAACAGGTATTAGTTAGTAGGCTGATTTGTGTTTCTTGTTAAAATCAAAGATCCTGGAGATAGTGAACCCTAAACGGAACTGCCCTTTGCTCCAGCTGGATTGGGTGTTGTTGATGTAATTAAATTCAGAGATAGCCTGCGCGTTGGTAAAGTTGATGGTGAACACATGGCCGCCCGTCTCAATCTCAATGCCTACGCCCAGGCCGTCGTAAAAGCGTGGGTCAACACTGTTGTTCCTGAAGTTGGAGAACGGGTGCACATAATCTACAACCAAACCCATCCGTTTGCTGAATTTTAAACGGCCCGCAGCCGATAAGGCGAAGATGTTTTTTTCGTTACCCACTACAAAAGGGTATGGCACATTATTCATTAAATACATAGGCGATACCTGCAGCGACAATGCCGACGAAAACTTACGCGCTATAACCGCCTGCGCCAGGTACGAGAAACGGTTTACATAGTTGTCAAACATCGTGCTCTCTGTGTGGTATGTTTTAAAACCTGTTTTACCTATCAGGGTAATGGCAACGGGTGCGCTTTCATCTGTTTTTTGATGCAGTATATTGTATTTTAAACCCAGCTCAAGCATCTGCTCAAATTTGCTGCGGCCAAAATCAATGTTCAGGTTATCGGTAAGGCCGTATTCAAAACCGATGTATATGTCGGATGAGTTATCAAGCCCCCACATGGTTTTGCCACCGCCGGCCGAGCCGCCAATATCACCAAAACGATGTATTACTAAAAAATTAAGTTCTTTCTTTTTAACAGTTTCGGTGGTTTGCGATAGGATTAAACGAGTTGCCTTAAAGGTGGCCATAACAGGCTCGCCTTTTTCGGGTGCGCTCAGCGTATTCATTAACGAATCTGTGCTGCTTTTGGCGGTATCTTTTGTGGTGGTTTGGGCTTTGAGCAAACCGGCTGTGCATAACAGCGCAATAAGTAAGAGGGATCTTTTCATGATAATGATGAGTGTTAGGGATTATTATTTATAGGGCGAATAAGTTGCGTTAACCTGCACCTTAATGGTTTCGGCAATGTTGTGAAATACCAGCGTAGGGATGTCTATCTTGTGGTCTTTACAGGCCACCATAAATTCTGCCGAAAGGCTGATTGTTCCGCCGCTTACGGTAAGCTTACCCGGAATGTTGCGGCTTTGCTTTACACCATGTACTTCAAATACACCGGTAGCCGATACGGGATATACGCCATCTTTGGTTACGTCTGGTATCTGCGCAAGCTTACCCTTAAAGCTGGCTTGCGGATACTTATCGCTCTCCATGTAATTCTCGTTAAAGTGCTCCTCCATTAAAGCCTTATCAAACTTTAAAGAGCGGATAGGCATACTGAAGGCAAGTTCGCCGGTGGCAGCGTTAAAAACCGAGGTGCCTTTATCTGTTTTAGCCTCGATATCTTCAATTGGTGCTTTTGAATAGATGCTTATGGTAGCATTTTTACAGACATAGATGTCCTGCCCCGCCCGGTTTGTACTAAACCAGACAAGTAAAATTAGAGCGATATACTTCATGTTTTTTCTAAGGTTTTGTTCCCGGATTAATGTTCCACGTTACTCCTACGGCAACCCCTGCCGATTTCAGATTTACCTGCCCAACGCCGATGCCGGTGAGCGGTATTTTGTAGTATGGCTGCACAGCTACACCAAATTTTGAGCTTATCTCGCGCTGATAAGTTGCATTTAGGTTTAGTACACCCATAATATGTTGGTTCCTGTTACGGACGTTGTATGTTGCCGGCCCGCCGGGGTATCCGCCGGCGTAGTTGAATGTGTAATTTTCGCGCAGCATAAAGTACGATGACAGGCCCGTACCTAAACTGAACTTGTTTACACCCTTGTTATAAACCTGGTAACCTACATTGATAGGTATATCAAGCACAATACAACTTGCGCTTACACTTTGGGGGTTAGTGCCAAACTTGTACGTAGTAGCGTAATTGGCAAAATCTGTCAGGTAAGGTTTGTCGGCATAAATTGCGCCGGTAGTTACACTCCATTTACGTGCTACGCCTACGGTTAGCAGCAGCCCCGCATTTGTACCCACCTTGTTTTGCGAAAAGCCTTTAACGCTATTTATATCAGGCGATGCTACAAAGCTTAGTGCCAGGGTTGGTTTAAAAGCCATAGTGCTACCACCCGATGCGCTGTGTGACCGGGCTGGCTTTTTATTTGGCCTTACATCATCCATTACCGATACCAGTTCGCGTTTTTTTCCGATGATGGTATCTACCTGTGAATTATTATTGGCCATAACAGCTGCTTTGTCAGTAATAATAGTATCAACCTTGGCGTAGTTGGTCGTTTTGTTAGTAATAATGGTATCGTGTTTGGTGCCATTATCTGCCATGTTGTTGTTGGCCTTCCCGGGAACATTAGTATCCGGTGTTTTTGTTATAAATGCCTGTTGGGTTCCATAAGTATCAATACCGGTAGTTTTACGGCCGCCCGGTACAGCAGATAAGGTGAAGAACGATTTACTTTTACGGCTTATATCACCCGCACTGGTTGCGTTGCTATCATTTGCCGAAAGCGTATTACTTTTGAGATCTGCCAGTTGCTGCACGGGCGGGCCGTAGTTACCGGAATCCTTTTGTATAGGTGTAGCTTTTTTAACCACCTGTATTGTATTATCGGGTTTTGATGCAGGGTTAAAAAACAGCCAGCCAGCAACCAGCAGCAGCATTGCTGCAATAGTGCTGATTAATATTACCAGGCTGCGGGTAATCCCCTTTGGCTTTTTACCATCAAGCATAGCCTCCATAGCATCCCAGTCTTGTTCCTGGTATGATGCATTGTCGCCCGGCTCGTTTAAGCCCTGGCTAAACAATTTATCAATGCTATTTTCTTTTTCCTCTTTCATCGTTTAGTTGCGTTATTCACAAAGGAGATGGATAGGTCTGTGTGCTTTGTATGGTTAATGGGTACTATGTTGTTGTTTGCTTGTCTGTTTGTTTGCCCGGGCATCTTATTGCTCTCGGATATCATCAATTTTAATTTTTCCCTGGCCTTATGCAGGTTTGATTTCGAGGTGCCTATGCTAATGTTCAGCATTTCGCCTATTTCTTCGTGCGTGTAACCTTCAATGGCAAATAAGTTAAATATAGTGCGGTACGCACGCGGTAACTGGCTTATCATATCCAGTAACTCGTTGTAATTTAAGTTTCTGTCGGCAAACTCGGTATCATTAATATGCTCGGCCTTGTCAAGTTCTTCGGTGTAAGCAATTTTTAAGTTAGCCCGATAATAATCTATCGATGTATTAACCATTATCCGGCCCAGCCATGCCTTAAAAGGCTTGGTAATATCATATTTAGTAAGATTTTTAAATACTTTGTAAAACCCCTGGTTCATGATCTCAGAAGCCTCATACCGGTTGGCAGCATAACGCAGGCATATACCCATGGCAAAGCCATAGTAAGCCTTATACAACAGTTTTTGACTCAACCTGTCGTCCTTTAAACAGCCTTTTACCAGTTGATGTAATTCTTCTTCGCCCATGTTTTGGGTTTCTGTTTGCCTTAATTTAACACCTTATCTGCATACATCACGATAGATGTGGTGTAAAGGTTGCCCCGTGGGATAAAAAAATATCTGTTTGCTGGAATAATCATCCGCAGGGCAAATATTGAAGAAATTTAGCTATAATTAAATCAATAACTTAGCATTTTACTAAATGCCTTAATGAAAGTACTGCCATTTACCATACCTGTGCCCGAAGGGCAAACCATAATTGTACAGGAAGAGATACAGAGCTACTTTTATCCGCATCTGCACCGCCATGCCGAAATACAGATAACCTGGATAAAGCGCGGCGAGGGTACCTTACTTGCAGGTAATAGCATGCATCCCTTTAAAGCTGG
This sequence comes from Bacteroidota bacterium, assembly GCA_040390445.1. Taxonomy (GTDB): domain Bacteria; phylum Bacteroidota; class Bacteroidia; order Sphingobacteriales; family Sphingobacteriaceae; genus Mucilaginibacter. The sequence goes on along the minus strand of JAZJYI010000009.1, from coordinate 60,706 downwards.
TGATATATATGTACTTGGCGCAAACCTGCCGCATTTATTTAGGAGCAGCCCCGAGTATTTTAATGAAAGCAACCAATTGGATGTGCAGGAGCTTACCATATTTTTTGACCCTACGGGTAAGCTATCGGCATTGTTTAACCTGGCAGAACTACAGGCCGTAAAGGCGTTTTTTGAGAAATGGCAGGTAGGGTTTAAGATCCCGGCAGATGTTACAGATGCTTTTAAAGAGCAGATCGACCTGATCCAAAGCGCGGGTGGCGTTTACCGTATGTCGGTTTTTTTGAGGATGCTTAACCTGATGATGGGGATAGATAACCTGCAGCCCTTATCGGCAGCAAACCATACCCAACCCATGACCGACCCCGAAGGAATGCGCATGGCATCGGTATTAAGCTATATTATGCACAATTACAGCAGCGCACTAACGCTTGACGATGTTGCCCGGCAGGCACACTTAACCCCCAATGCCTTTTGCCGCTATTTTAAAAAACACACCAGGGTAACCTTTGTAGCGTTTGTAAATAAAGTACGGATAGACCAGGCCTGCAAACTGCTTATAAACGGCGACTTAAACAATATTGCCGATGTTGCCTACCATTGCGGCTTTAGCAGCATTAATAATTTTAATTTAACGTTTAAAAAAATAATGGGCAAATCGCCAAGGGGTTACGTGAATGATTACACCCAAAGGGTGAAGTAAAGAAATTTTTATAGTTACATTTAGGTATGAAAAAGCTACTCTACCTGTTATTGCTGCTTTCGGCCTGCAAAAGCGGCCCCGATAAAAAGGTGGCAGCCACCCTGCAACCCGATACCGCCTCGAAAACAAAACCTGCCGATACTACTTTTTTATTGCGGGAGGCAAAAAAAGGTTTTTACCACGCGGTTTATATAGAAAAGAACAGGGAAGCTAAAGCATACAAGCGCTTGCTTGATTTTAAATACGATCACTACGACAGCATAAGTTATAACGAAAACTATAAAATACTTAAAGTAAAGTTTAAAAAACCGCTTAAAAAGTATGATGTAGCGCCATTGGGCCAGGGGTGGCTGCCATTGTACAGTTATAAAGGCAAATATTACCTGTATGCACCAAGCGATTGGGGAAACACAGGCAAGCGGGTACTTACAGATAGTACGCTGATATACCGGGGGGCAGATGGCCCCGACCTGAAACCTTTGCTCAGCTTCAAAAAACTAAGCGATAACAAGTACACCCTCACATCGCAGCCATTTTACCAGTTTGTTAAAAAATCAAACATCAATATCTATATCATCGACCCTAAAAACATGGTTGCTGTTTGGGAAGATACCGCCGTACCGCAGGATTATAGATATGGTTTGTATGTACCCGTGCAGTATGCACAAAATTTTGACATGGTGCGCAATTACTGCAAAACAGATAAAGTGCCCGAATTTGATTTTGATAAGATAGATTTTAAAGCCCTTATAAAAGGGCGTTAATTCCCGGGTGTTTTGTAATAATAAATAGGGGCGTACACACCTTCGCTGGTCGTATAATAGCCTTTACCATCGGGTGTAAATGCAATGGCTTCGCCTTGTTTTTCCTGCTTGTAGGGTAACTCAAGCGGGGCTTTTTTAAGGGTTTGCCAAATGGGTTCGGTTACATTACGCTGCCAGTAATAAACCTTTTCATAGTTCCTCACCAGTATCTGCTTACCGTCTGCAGATACATCTGCCGCGGTTATCCATTTAAAGGGTTTCAGGCCATTAAAAAACAGTTTACCCCTAAAGGTTAGGCTAAGGGTGTCATTGGCTTTATATTTAAGCGGAGCGGTATAAACACCAACGCTATCGCCCCGTTTGGTAATAATGTACAACAGTTTTTCAATGGGGTCTATCGTCATGGCTTCCGCGTCTTTTGCACCATCTGGATACTTTAAATGGAGCGGTACCGGTACCGCGTGTGCAATGATGTCTGTTCCCCAGTTTTTCCGTTCTTCCATACGGTAAACGGTAATGAATTTTCTGTGGGATGCATTATCGCCAATATCCCCCACATAAATATAGCTTTTGCCCTTAATTGGGCCGGGGCCTATGGCAATATCTTCACAATCTACCACTCCAAGGCGGCGTGATTTTTTATCGCCGGTATAGTATATGGTGGTTTGTAATTTACCATCAATAGTAATTGCAAAGAAACGGCTGGTATCGCCGCTATCATTATGGGCATAATAAATACCGGGGTTTATGGCCGATGCTACCAGCCCCGAGGTTTCATCCATTTCTTTTGAATACAGATGGCTTTCGGGCAGGTGTTTATTATCAACTAACCGGTGTTTTGCAAATGCCGCTATAAAACAAAGGGCAAGTACGGGTACAAATATTTTTAAAGCTCTACTTTTAAACATAATTAAGCTTATAAAACAAAAAACGGCTCATAATAGTATGAGCCGTTTTAGTATATTTTTTAAATGATGTTAAGAATTTTGCGGGGTTAGTTCTGTTTCTTTTGCAAAGCTCATCTCGGCATCGGGTTTTGATACATCGGTAATAGCTACCTTACCGCGTTCTTTACGTAATATGCGGTTAAATAAGGAGATCTCCCTGTCAAACAAAAACTGGAAGAAAAGCTTGGTCCACGAGGTGTGGTAATATAAAGTGTCGTAATACTCCGGGGCGGTCTTTTTAATTTCCGGCAGCTTGTTCCATGGTATCGACGGGAAATCGTGATGCTCATTGTGGAAACCCACGTTAAAGGCTACCGCGTTAAAGTTACCATAGTAGCTGTAAGTTTCTTGCTCAACACTGTGGGTTAAGTAATGTTCCTGGATCCAACGGGCGCCCAATGGGTGCAACCCTACCGAGAATGAGAAGCTCAACAACAAAAATGCTAAGGCATGCCAGCCCATAAAGTAGTAGATAACACCTGTAAATACAGCCTGTACTACCCAATTGGTTAGTATCCAGCCATCAAAAGGGTGTATCTCGCGCAAGCGCGATAAACGGAATAGTTGAAATACCGGGAAGAATAATAACCACAAAGCTTTACCAAAAAACGAGTTACTGATCAGTTTTGCCTCCCAACGGTTTGGCAGATCGGCATCCAACTCATGGATACCCTGGAAAGAGTGGTGTTTGATGTGATATTTTTCGAACGAGATGGCACTTGGCAGTATTTGCGGCAAATTGGCAAACATTGATGCCCAGCGGTTGGCGTTACGGTTTTTAAATAATAATTGGTGGGTACACTCGTGTATCATTACAAATAAGGCGTGGTCTGCAAATGCGCCTAATAAATAGGCTGCACCAAATACCAGCCACCATGATTGGTCGCGCAGAAACCAGGCTAATATAACCTGAAAGGCTACCAACCCTACAATAGCCCAAATGGTTTTTGGGTTTTTGCCTATCAAATTCCTTAACTGCGGAAACTGCTTCAGTATCTTTTTGGTACGTATGCGATGCGGTTCCGACTCCTGGGAATAAACAAAATCAGTCTTCTTCATATTAGGGTTAAAACGATGAAGATAAGAATAACGTGTTAAAAAAGTGATTTTATTATGAAATTTCAGTAAATTGTGACGAGAATCATCCATTTTAATAAACTTAAAAGAAATTGATTTCTTTTAAGTTTAAGCGAAACCGTGAAAATCAATAAAAAATTTAACCAGTAGAGTTGGTCATGTGGTGGATATATGCTTTACTATCAGCGCTGTTTGCGGCATTAACAGCCATCTTTGCAAAAGTAGGGATAAAAGGGGTTGATACCGACCTGGCAACCGCCATACGTACGGTAGTTATTTTATTAATAGCATGGGCAATTGTACTGTATAAGGGTACAAACCAGGGTATAAGTGGGCTAAGTAAACTAAACTGGACGTTCCTCGTATTGTCGGGCTGCGCAACGGGCTTGTCGTGGATCTTTTATTTTAAGGCGCTGCAATTGGGCAAGGTATCGCAGGTGGCGCCGGTAGATAAACTGAGCGTGGCTATTGCCATTATATTATCGGTAGTGTTTTTGGGCGAACCGCTTACCCTGAAAACCGGACTGGGTGCTTTGCTTATCATATCGGGCACATTAGTGCTGATATTTTAAATATGACAAAGTGTAAATGTAACAATTACGACACCTCCATAATTAATCCAAAGTTTCTTAACAGTTTTGCGCCTCGAAATAAAGAGGTTATATGCGTACGTTTTTTGTTCTTATTTTTCTATTAGTTACCACATTAAATATTAATGCCCAAACTACCAATGCGGGTAAAGGCAAAATAACCGGTAAGGTTATTGATGCCGGTACCAAACAACCGGTAGATTATGCAACCGTATCGCTATTTAAGCAGGGAGGTACAAGCCCTTTTAACGGCATAAGTACCGATCCAAAAGGGAATTTCACCTTAGATAATATTGCGCCCGGCGATTATCGCCTCACCATTGATTTTTTAGGTTATAAAAAACATATTATAGACCATGTAATTGTTGTTGGAGGTGGAAATGTCGCGTTAGGAAACATTGTGTTAGAATCGATCCAAAACCAGCTAGCCGGTGTTACCATAACGGCCAAAACCCCGGTGATAGAGAATAAGATAGATAAGATGGTTTATAACGCCGCCAATGACCTTACCGCGCAAAGCGGTGCGGCTATTGATGTGCTTAAAAAAGTACCGCAGGTTACGGTTGATATTGATGGTAACGTGGAGCTGCAGGGGAACGCTAATATCCGTTTCCTGATAAATGGTAAACCCAGCAGTATTTTTGGTGCGAGCCTGGCCGATGCTCTGCAAGCCATACCCGGCAGCCAGATAAAAAGTATTGAAGTAATAACCAGCCCCGGCGCCAAATATGATGCAGCGGGTACAGGGGGTATCATCAACATTATATTAAAAGACAGCAAAGTGCAGGGCATAAACGGGAGTGTGAACTTAACTGCCGGCACCCGCCAGGAAAATGGCTCATTAAACCTGAATGCCCGCAAAGGTAATTTTGGTGTAAATGCCTTTTTTAGCGGTAACGAACAGTTAAACACTACGGTACTGACTACCAATAACCGTACATCAACCAATAGCCTGGGCGATGTAACCCGCCTGTTTCAAAAAGGCAGCGCGGCTACAAAACGTAGCGGCTACCAATCGGGCCTTAGCTTAAACTGGGATATTACCCCAAAGGATGCTTTAACAGCATCGGTAGGGTTTGATCATTTTGGTAACCACAGCAATGGCTTAACCAACCAGAATGAAACCATAACCAGTGCAACAGGTAATGTACTATCAGATATCATGAGCCTGCGTAATTCTGACAGCCGCTTTAGCGCTTACTCTACAGATTACAGCCTGGATTATAAAAAAACATTTGCCAAAGAAGGGCAGGAACTGGATATATTATTTACCAGCAGCTACAGCAAAAACACGGTGAACTATTTTCAGCGCCAGGATTATTATGTACCGGGGATGATATCAACCGGTATCCGCGGGTTTAACCCGGGTAATGACAGGCAGACTAACATCTCGGTTGATTATACACACCCGGTAACCAAAACCTTTACTATTGAAGGCGGCGCAAAACTGGTGATGGAAGACCTGAAAAACGTTACCAATACCGATACCCTTTTAGCTGATGGCAGCTATATTAACAACGCCGACCAAACCTACGGCTTTAACTACAAGCGCAATATTTATGCTGCGTACTTAAGCACCTCGGCATCATTATTTAAAAACTTTTTAGATGTAAAACTGGGTTTGCGTAATGAGTACACGACCACCAATGCCGATTTCCCGGGAGTGGTGATACCTGGTTATAACACCCTTGCGCCATCTGCCGTAATATCACATAAAATAGGGGGTACGCAAAGTATCAAATTTAGCTACTCGTACCGTATAGAGCGACCTGATTATGGTGAGGTAAATCCTTTTTATAACATCAGCGACCCCCATAACATCAGCACAGGTAACCCTAACCTGAAACCTGAAAAAAGCAACAGTTTTGAATTGGGGTACAACAAATCGTTTGATGGTGGCGCCAATATTTACATCGGTAGCTTTTATCGCCATAACAGCGATGACATACAACAATACACCACGCAGTACGATACATTAAACATCAACGGTAAAACCTACAGCAATGTATTACTTAACCAGCGCGCCAACCTGGGCACACAGGCATCATTAGGTGGTAACGTGTTTGCATCTATACCGGTTACCAGCAAGCTTAACCTGCGCACCAATATATTTTTAGTGAGCCGTACAAATGATGCACCGGGGGTAGGCAAGGTAACTGCTTTTCAATATCGTATAAACCTGAATGCCAGCTATCAGTTCCCGTCTAACTTTTTGGCCGAAGCGTTTGGTAACTACAACTCATCATCGCGTACCTTACAGGGCACACGCCCGCAATTTTTTTGGTACAACATGGCGGTACGCAAGCAGTTTTGGAATAAAAAGGCAAGTATAGGTTTGGTAGCAAGCAATGCGTTCAGCAAGTATATCAATCAGTCATCAACCACAGCGGGCCCGGGCTTTAGCCAGGCAAGCTTAAGGCAATTGCCATTGCGCTCTTTTGGGATAACGTTAAGCTATAAATTTGGTAAGCTGGAGTTCTTGAAAAACAAGGATAAAGAAGGCCGTGAAGATAACGGTGGCCAAATGCCTGCCGAGCCAACAGGCGGTAAGTAATATTAAAAACAATATGCCGTTTTAAAGTATTACTATAGTGATATTAAAAGCATTATTATTATGAATACTGCTGACAAACACTTTAAATTCATAAACAGTAAGACTGGTTATGTGATTTTTTATTCATCGTTAAGCACAACCCTAAAACCCGACGAAGTAAAGGCCGAACTTGATAAAATAAAAGCCCAGGTTGCTATAAAAAACGGAATTTACCAGGAAACCGTTTATTGGGAAGAAATTAAAGACGAATAATTTACGTTTAAAATCTTACTACCGTTAAGTATACCCGCTATTTGCTGATGAGGTAGACTTTTGACAGCACCGAGCTACGGGTTGCGCTGTTTATAAACTTAGGTAAAATGTTTTCCTGCGGATAGTCTGCAAAGGTGGCTATCACCTTAAAATTCTGATGGTTTTGTGTGAGGTAATCAACCGTGGGCTGGCTAACAAAAAAAATGGTATTACCTGTTGGGATAAAGCTGCCAAAATCTTCCATCGGGATATAATCAATAGGCTTGTTGCTGTAAAACTGAAAAATGTTATTTGAAGGCCTCAACGAATAAATGCGTGCATCATTAAACTGCGGCTGGTTGATGAATTTGGCCGCCCCCACCTGCCCGTTATAGGAAGCAATGGTTTTAAACAGAACAGTGTTCAGGTAAAAATTGGCAAACAACACGGCACAGCAGGTAAGCATAAACGTTTTATAACTCCCGGTTTTTACCTTAAGTGCTATAACTAAGGCCGCCGACCCAAACAACAGGCAATCCACCACAAATAACAAGTTTGATGCGGGCTTTAGGTAAACATGTATTACCACAATAACCAGCGGCAGGGCTGTCACAAATAACCATAAAGCTATCCGCCTGTAATATTGGCCCACGCGGCTTAGCTGTTTAAAGCAACACGGTGCTGTTATTATAGCAAACAGTGGGAATAAAATATTGGTATAAAACGGCAGCTGGAACCGCGACACCGAAAAGATAAGCAACAATAACAGCCCGCCGCTTAAGGTGTAATACTCTGGCAGTTTTGTTTTTTGCCAAATGCTTTTCAGGCTTTTGTAAACCGAGTAATAAAAAAGCAGGCACCAGGGCAAAAATGCCCATAGCAGGGTATGCGCGAAAAAGAAAACATCACCCGATTTTTGTTGCTTGATTGGCCCGTTGTTTGCAAAACGCCCAAACTGACTATCCCACAAAAACCAACGGATACCGCTTACGCCGTGGCGGTCAAAAACCAGTTTTTCGGGGTGCAGGTCAAACTGTACATATAGCGCATAAAACTCGGGCAGGGTAAAAATAAACGTTAGCAGGTAAAGCAGCAGCCATTTGCCATAAAAAACCTGTACAAACTTTTTCTGAAAAATAAGCTGCCCCAGCAGGCTGCCGTAAATGGCCACAATAACAAATACGCCCTTGGTCATGATGGCGCATGCAGTAAGCAGGGCGGCCAGTAGCAGGTGTTTAAAAACTGTCTTATCGTTATAACGTGCAATGTGGTAAATGCTGCCAATTATTAACGCCATTAAGTAAGGTTCGGCACGTACATCAAGGTTTGATAGCAATACGTGCTGTGCTGTCATCAATATCAAAACAGCGGTTAGGGCAATCTCTTTTGTGTAAAACCTGCGGGCAAATAAGTAGGTGTAAAGCAAGCTTAGTAAAAAGAAAAGCAGGGCAGGCAGGCGGTATGCCCAGGCGCTTATGCCAAACACCTTAAAACTAAGCATCGCCATCCAAAACGGAAAGTGCGGCTTATCAAGCCAGTCGCGGTTGTAGGTAAACAGTTGCAGCGCATCGTGCTTTTGCACCATGGCTTTAGCAATAGCCGCGTATAGCCCCTGGTCGTCGGTAAAAAAAGGGGTAGTGATGCCGGCAAAACTAACCAGTAGCGCCAGTATAAAAAAGAGCAGGTAAAAAGGCTTGTAATTATTGGTCATTACTGGCAACAAATATAAGTTTAATGCCACCAATGTTTATTGGGTATGGTATAAAAAACCCCCGCCTTGCGGCGAGGGCCAAAAACTCACAACAATTGTTTAACCTTTCGGTCAATTCCTAACTGCAGTGCGAATTTTCTTTATACATAACACGCTCATTAAGTGAAAGTTTTAGCTTGTGTGGGTAGTTGTAAACTTTTTTTATATTGTTATAGGTTTACGGCTATCTTTACATGCATAAACTACAAGCATTTTACTATCATGAAAAAAACAATTCAATTAAAAGCGGCGGCGTTATTTGCGTTTGCTATGCTGTTTTCATTCCTTACATTCGCTCAAACCAAACCCGTTGAGAGCCCGCGCGATAGCGTTAGCGCTAAGGTAAATGGTGCTACTATCAGCATAAATTATGGTAGCCCATCGGTAAAAGGCCGTAAAGTTTTTGGCGAACTTGAAAAATATGGTAAAGTGTGGCGTGCCGGTGCAAACGAAGCTACCGTGTTTACGACAGATAAAGATATTACCGTAGAAGGTAAAAAACTGCCTGCCGGTACTTATGGCTTTTTTGCTATACCAACCGAAACTACCTGGACAATTATCTTCAACAAAGTAGCCAAACAATGGGGTGCTTACAAATACGACGAAGCACAGGATGCGTTACGTGTAACAGTTACGCCTGTAAAAAGCGCACCAAACGAGCGTTTGGTTTATAAAATAAACAGCAAAGGTTTCTCATTAAACTGGGATAAATTATCAGTGCCGGTTAAAGTAAAATAGTAATTACTATATCTCAATAATCAGGAAGCCCTCCGACATATCGGAGGGCTTTTTTTGTATGTTCAGGTAAAATTAAAGGCAATATTTGCGTTTAATTTAAATGTTATATTTATCGCCATAAATGAATAAGCAAAAGGGTGAAAAAGCTTTAATAAAACGCGGGGTAGTTATATTTGCCCTTATAGTAGCTATTTACCTGTTAAATGTTTTTGCCGATCACCCCAGGGCGGTAGAGAAGTATTACTCTGAAGGCCTTTACCCGGTTATTTGCCATATACTGCACCCGGTGTTTAACCTGTTCCCATTTAGCTTTGGCGATGTACTGTACCTGGCTGTTATTGTTTATTTAGTTTATGCGCTGATCCGCCTGGTTGCCCTTTGCTTTAAAAAAAGGTTTATGCAGGCCGGGCTTTTAACCATGGGAGTTGGCATTGGTGTGCTTGCCGGTATATTTGTATTTTATTTGTTTTGGGGGTTAAACTACTTCAGGCCATCTGCGGGCGAGCGGTTAAACCTGCGCGACAGTACCTATACCAAAGCCGAACTGCAAAAGGTTACCACTATATTAATTGATAGCGTAAACGCCAGCCGTGCAAGGATAACCCCAACCGATCTGCAACGCGGTAACGATTCTATCTACAAAACGGCCGTAAAGGCCATCGAAAAACTTTCTGGCACCTCGGCCGAATTTGCTACTTACAGGCCCGCGGTAAAGCCATCATTGCTTACGCCGATGCTTAATTATATCGGTACATCGGGTTATTATAACCCCTTTACCGGCGAAGCGCAAATGAACTACCAGATGCCGGTGTTTAACCGCCCCTTTGTGGCCTGCCATGAGATGTCGCACCAGATGGGGTATGGCGCAGAGGATGAAGCAAACTTTGTAGGGTTTTTAGCCGCGAGCCGGTCTGATGATAAATTGCTACGGTATTCTGCCTATAATATAGCCGTAAACGAATTTATGCACACCATGCGTTATACAGATACGCTGGCGTTTAAGCAACTCAAAACCCGAATCTCGCCCGTGGTGCTGGCCGATTTTAAAGAAGAACGGTTGTACTGGCTATCATACCAAAATAAACTGAACACCTTTACCAGTATTTTTTACGATAACTTTTTAAAAGTGAATAACCAGCCACAAGGCCTGGATACCTATAACAGGATGGTACTGCTAATTATGGCAATGTATCGGAAGCAGTGAGTAGTTGTAATCTTGAAAATGCGGGGCAAAAAAATGCGTTCCGTATCTCACCCCGGAACGCACTACAACATCATTCAAATAATGTTGATCAACTAAACCTCAGATAACTATGCATGTTTACCTAAGTTCTTTATAGCTAAACCATTGTGGTTTGCTCGTAATATCTTAATCTATTTAAATACTGCAATAAGTATTCCTAATATTTTTAAGGGCCTTAAAATTTCAAAGTTACACATCAACGGAATGCATTAAAATATATTATGTGATAAATTACTTTTAATATACAAATGTTACAAACGCCTGATTTTTTGTTTAAACAAAGTAATGATAAAAGAATATTACGATTCTGTTAAGGGTATATTCCGATCGTAATGTGTTGATTTTAAGCCAATCGTGTTGATTTTATTTGTGGGAAAACTATACAGTTTGTTTTTATTGTATACACTAAGCACCGGGGTGAACGTGCGTATACGAATTTTCTATTACCTCATAATTGTCGGTATCAGTCGGCGTAAAATTAAGTTATCATCCGCAAAAAAATATAAATTAGTACCGTTAAACCTTATTGTTTGAAATTAAGACACTTTTTACTCCTGCTGCTTATATGCTTATGCCTAAATGCACATGCGCAGGTATCCGCCTACGGAGAAGTTGACACCGCCGACCTCAAACTTACATCTTGCGATTTTGAAAAGGGCGCCGGTGCTATGGTGTTGTTTGATGTTGCGAAGGTAGCCTATAATAAGTCCTATACAATTATTATGAACCGGCATAAGCGTGTTAAGATATTTAACACAAGTAATATTCCTGAAGCAGATATGCGGGTGGAATACTGGGGCGGCGACCATAATGAAGTGATTGAAAATATAGAAGCAGCTACCTATAATTTGGTAAATGGTAAACTGGAGCGGAGTGTTTTGGATAAAACGCAGATAATAGATATTAAAGTTGACAAACAGCGCCGTGCCATCGTGTTTGTTTTTCCCAATATTAAGCCCGGCTCTATCATAGAATACCGGTATAATTTGCTAACACCGTATGTATATAATTATCCTGGCTGGTCGTTTCAAGATCTTATTCCAACCAGGTATAGCGAATTTGATGGCAGCTTTGAGGAATTATACAACTTTAACGTAGTCCGAAAAACAACTCAAAAACTAACTATAGATAGTGCCATTAAAACCAGATATGGCAGCAGGCATATCTGGGCAATGAAAAACGTTTCTGCTTTCAGGATAGAACCCTATATGCATTCTATAGAAGATAACATCCAAAGTGTTTATTTTAAACCCGGCTCGCGATTTAAATTCTGGAACATAATAGCTAAGCGAGCTTTGGATGATCCAGATTTTGGATGGCAGTTTACGAAAAAACTGGAGGGAGAAGGATCAATAATTGCTAAGGCAAAAGCAATGAAAACGGATAACGAAAAAATGAATTATCTGTTTAATTTGGTGAAAAACACCATGGTGTGGAACAAGAGAGACGCATGGTACGCAGTAGATGGCATACAAAAGGCCTGGAAGCAAAAGAATGGTAGCTCTACTGAGATAAACCTCATTTTATATCACTTTTTAAAAGCGAGTGGTATAAAGCCAATGTTGATACTTTTTGGTACCCGCGAGCATGGTGAACTGGAAACAGACAATGCTAGTTTTAATCGCTTAAATAAAACGGTGGTTGAAGTGCCTATCGATTCATCAAACTATTACGTGTTAGATGCAACAAATAAATTCAATATGTTTAACAACACGCCATCAGAGCTGCTGAACCTGAATATGTTGAGAATAGACCCGGAAAAAAGGAACTTCGCGATGATAAAATTGAATAATGATGAGCAGGCGGAAGAGGTGGTTTTAGTGAAAGCAGAGATAAAATCATCGGGCAATATGGAAGGTTCTACACAGTTAAGAAGTTCTACCTATAAACGTATTGATAAACTGAAACTGTATGATAAGATAGGCGAGGCTAAATATATAGAGGATGAAATAAAGTATAAGAACAAAGGGTTAACGGTTACCGATTATAAGGTAACGAATGCCCAAATTGATAGCTTGCCCTTACAGGAAGATTTTAATTTTAAGATCGATATGGCCGGGGTTGATGGTGATTACATTTATTTTAACACCAACCTTTTTACAGGCCTTGATACTAACCCATTCATCAGCGATACACGTTTCTCTGATATTGATTTTATATATCTGAACAGGTACCTCATTAACGGGCGATACAAAATACCAGCAGGTTACATGGTTGATGCGCTGCCAAAACCGCAAACGGTTGTAATGCCCGATAAGAGCATTAGTTTTAAACGTACCATTGGCGAAGTAGCGGGCGCAGTTATTGTGAATTACATAATAAGTTTTGCAAAAGCCAAATACAGCCGTGATGAATATAAAGACCTGCACGATTTTTATAAACAGATGTACGAACTGCTCAACGAACAGGTAGTACTCAAAAAACAAGTAGTAAAACCACAGGCTATAAAGCAAGGCGCTAACCGATAAACATGTAAATTAAAAATTGATTATATTTGTTTATCACAATTAAATGAAAAGATACTGCTTATTACTGGCTATGCTTTCCTTTTGCTCAATTATACGGGCACAGAGCATTTCTTTTTTCGACCTGACAAACCTAACCAACCTTACCGATGGGCAGGCACATACTTACCTATCCCTGGGCAATGTATTTAAACATCAATACCTGCAAGAGGTTGATGGTAAAAAAATTGAGCATTTCCGCTCGCTGTCCAACAAGGTAAAAGAACAAAGCATTACCATAGGCGAGAACACCATCCTGTCAAACGGGGTAATTCTGCGTACCGTTACTTACGATACCCGCGACCCGCAACATATTGTTAACCTGATAGCACAGGCGCGCAGGGCAAAGCTCAGCATGAAATTCCAGGGGCAGGACGAGCAAAACAATATCTACAAGTTTGATAACGAGTTTTACTTCGTCACCATGCTGATAAGTACTACAGAAAATAAAGGATCGGTAGTGGTTACACAAAAGGAATTTGCGGGGTATTAAATAAAAAAATCCCTGGCGCTTGCCAGGGATCGTTATAAAATCGTCAGCTTGTTTGCTTACCTATGATGGACAAAATGTGATATCTCATGATAACGGGTATCTCATAATTTATGCGGTTAATTCTTCATACGCGGCGGTAAGGCTGCGCTGTATGCCATCGCCCTGCCATTCGGTTACACCCGGTATTGCGGCAGAGGCTAATATCTGCTCTTTGGTTTTACCAGCTTTAATGCTGCTGCCAACATAAGCTACCAGTTTTTCCATATAATTTTGCATGGCTTTCAAATCGGCCATGGTGCCGGTAACTTTTACAGGGTCAAACGCGTGGCCAAAAACAAATATGGTATCCTTATTAAACTGTTTTTGAGCCTGCTCTAAAGCTACCGCCCAGTGTTTGCATGATGCACCTGCGCTGCGGTCAACATAAGGGTGCATGCGGTTAAATACCTGGTCGCCGCAATGTACAATGTTGGCATGCTCAAAGTGTATAAAGCTATCGCCATTGGTATGGCCGGGGCCAAAGTAGTGGGCGGTAATGCGCTCATCACCAACTTTAATTTTCCATTTATCGGTGTAAGTGGTATCAGGGTAAAGTTGTTTATCCTCTGTTTTTTGGGCAACGGCAAATGCCTTTTGGTTGGTTAACGAGTTGGCATGCGCCGCAACGTTTTTAACCAAGCCCTTAAAAGAGATATTACCACTGGTATGGTCGCTATGGTGGTGGGTGTTTATAAGCCATTGAAAAGGCTGGTCGCTCTTCTTTTTCAGTTCGGTTATTAAATGGGTTGCCGGCTCGGGGAACTCGGCATCAACACAAACAATACCTTCTTTATTCACCATCCAGATAATGGTACCGCCCTGTTCGGTAAAAATGCCTACGTTATTGCGCAGTGGGGTAAGTTTATATTCGGGCATAGCCAGCATGGCTGCAAAGCTTTTGTTGCTTAAAAACGAAAGTGAACCTGCTGCCAAAGCGGTGTTTATTAAAAATTTCCGGCGTTCCATATAGTTAGCGTATATATATATTAGATGATCATAGATCAGTTAAAGGTATGTTTTATTTTAAGTTCAAGAACTGCTTAATCTATTTAGAATTTAGCTATTAGAATTTAGAATTTTCCAATTAATACTGATGAAATGCCTGCGATACAAACTCCAAAACGCTTGGTAATGATGCGCGCCAATACGTCCAGTTATGTGCACCATCTCTAACCCGGTACTCATGCGGGATCTCTTTCTTGCGCATCAGGCTATGCACCAGTCCGTTGCCTTCGTACAAAAAGTCATCGTCGCCAACATCTATAAACCAGCGCACATCTTTCTTTTTTGCATCGGGTATGGCGTTTATTAATTGTGATACGCTGTATTGGTTATAATAGTTGCTTATAGCGCTGTCTGATACGGCCGGGTATTCTTCACGGCAATAATCTTTGGCCTCATCCAATGCCCAAAAACCGGTAGCGGCACTCAATGGGCATGCGGATGAGAAAAGCTCAGGGTGATGCAGCGCATAAATAAAACTGCCTTCGCCGCCCATGCTTAAACCAGCAATGGCACGGTAATGCTTCTCGGCTTTAACCCTGTATTTTTTCTCAACAAAAGGCATCAGCTCATTAAAAAAGAAATCCTCGTAATTCCAATCGCCTTTAACGCGGTTAAAGTAACCCCTGTGCCCGGTGTTGGCATCGGGCATAATAATGATCATGGGGGTGGCAATACCATCGCGGATGGCTTTGTCTGTAATGCTCAGCACCTCGCCAAACTGTACCCAGCCGGTTTGGTCGTCGCCGGCACCATGCAGCAGGTAAAGTATAGGGTAGCTGCGGCCGCTGGTTTCATAATCGGGCGGCAGGTAAACGGCATATTTGCGTTCGCTTTTCAGTATTTTACTGGTGAGGGTTAAATTATCATACACCTTACCGGTTTGCGCAAACAGCACAAAGGGGCAAAGCATCAGCAATAAAAAAGAGAGTTTTTTCATGAAGGTTAGTTTTGGTGATGCAACAGGGTATTGCGGTTGGCTAAATTTATGGATTTTTAAATGAATGTTTATGGGAAGTGTTTGGTTGATTGTTGATTTTATACTGTAACGTGTAATTGATGTATTGTTCTTTTATTATTACTATGACGTGTGGTTTGATTATTATGTTGCTGCATGGCATAATTATTTACAATGGCGTTGCCTGCGGCCCGCGCTTTTTGCTCATACTGCGCAAGCCTTAATCACAGGCCGGTATCCGCTGCAATCGCTAACGCGGAGTGGCGGGTCTGGTGGGAGACGCGAAGTATCGCGTCTTTGGTGACATATAGGTGGGTAGCGATTCCCCAATAAACATTTTTAGCCCAATAAGCAATTTATACCTGTATCTCCTTAACTTTACCCACGCATGCATCAACAACAAACCGCCGATAAAACCAAATGGTTGTACCTTTTTATAGGGCTGGCTGTTCTGCTAAACTTCAGTGGGCTGTTTATTCCTATACTGGCGCCTGATGGTACCCTTTACGCGGTAATTGCCAAAACCATGGTGCAGCGTAACGATTATGTGCAACTGTTTGTACACAATGCCGACTGGCTTGATAAGCCGCATTTTCCGTTCTGGGTAACCGCTTTTTCGTTTAAGCTTTTTGGCTTTACTACCTGGGCCTACAAATTGCCCGGCATAGTATTTATGCTGATGGGGGCGGCCTATACTTATAAACTGGCCAAAGCGCTTTATACCAAAGAAATTGCCCTGTGGTCGGTATTGATATTGCTTACCTCGCAACACATTGTGCTGTCAAATAATGATGTACGTGCCGAGCCTTATTTAACCGGGCTGATCATTGCCTCGGTATATCATTTTTATAAGGCTTACAGCAGTAAAAGTTTTTGGCAACTGGTACTGGCATCGCTGTTTACCGCCTGCGCTATCATGACAAAGGGCATGTTTGCGCTGATCCCTATTGGCGGGGCCATAGTAGGGCATTTAGCTATAACCAAACAATGGAAGCAGCTTTTTAACCTGCGCTGGCTGCTTGCCGCTGTGCTGATACTGATCTTCATTTTGCCCGAGATATATTGCCTGTATGAGCAATTTGACGCGCACCCCGAAAAACTGGTGTTTGATACCCATGGTGTATCGGGTATTAAATTCTTTTTTTGGGATAGCCAGTTCGGGCGTTTCTTTAATACTGGCCCTATCAAAGGCCACGGCGACCCAAGCTTTTTTGTGCATACCACGCTTTGGGCGTTTTTGCCATGGTCGCTTATGCTGTTCGCCGCTATATGGCATTTTATAAAAACAGGGATCAACAATGTGCAGAAACGCGAGTGGCTTTGCATTAGCGGGGCTTTGCTTACGTTCCTGTTATTTTCGGCATCAAAGTTTCAGCTGCCGCATTATTTGAATATAGTGTTCCCGTTCTTTGCCATCATAACCGCACAATACCTGGTGGGGTTGCAATCGGAACGGACGATAAAAACCATCAGGGCCGTGCAGATAGGGCTGGTGGTTTTGCTGCTTATTGTGATAGCCGCGCTGCATTACATTTTTAAACCCAGCGGGTTTGGCTGGGGTGACGGGCTCACCTTATTGGTATGGCTTGGGTTGTTAATGATAATCCCCGGCAATTTTGCCAATACCGATTTCCGGCAAACCGCGTTCCGCACGCTGATCGTAGCCTTTGTGGTGAACCTTTATCTGAATTTGGTTTTTTATCCATCGCTGTTAAAGTACCAGGCAGGGAGCGAGGCTGCTGTTTGGATAAACCATAACAACCCCCAGAACCTGCCCGTTGTACAAAGCTGGGAGGATGCCAATTACCCCATGGAATTTTACTTGGACAAGCCCCTTACGGTGGTGAATGAAGATGGTAGTGGTAAACTGCCTGCACCGCCATTTATATTTTATGGCCCGGTTACGGTAACTGCATCACTGGCTGCAAAAGGGTATAAAATTGAACACCTGGCCTCGTTCCAGCGGTATTGGGTATCAAGGCTTAAGCCTGTATTTTTAAACAGAGCTACCCGCCAAAAGCAGGTTGTCCCAATGGAAGTAGTTATAGTAAAATAATACTTAATAAAACACTCATAAACTGTTACATACGCCCTATTGCTTACGTAATATAATTACCGGGTGAAAATAGTACACTGTAACTGATCTTAGGGACGCATCGCCCTTATTTAAAGCCCTTTAATGCTTGTGCAAAAAGCATGGCTATTGTTGGCAGCCTCCCCGGTAACTGCCAACAGTGCATAAAGATAGCTACGGATGATGCGTTCTTTTTTTCGTTGCATTAAATTAAGCAATAACCCCACCCATCACCGGGTCAGAGTAGCTTGGGTTTCCGGTTTCCACACGGCCTGCATAACGTTTTTCAAAATCGCCGTACCCTTTTACCTTAATGCTGAAATCGTACCAGCCATGTTGCTTGCCCAGATCCAGCTTAATGGTTTGCGGGGCAAAACTTTCCTGCTGAATGGTTAGTTGTTTAGCACCGGTTTTGTAGGCGTTATCAACCACATCAACCGTTACAGGCGTAGTAGTGCCAACAAGCCAAAAGGTTAAAACCACATTACCCGTTAGTTTTTTGCCGCTTGTTTGGTAAGCAAGCTGCACGCCAATGCCCGGATCATTCGCATTGCCTTTAAACGCCCGGTAAAAGCCGTTGGGGCCATAGGTGCGCAGGTAATAATTGTTGTTCTCAAACTCGTTTAGCGGCCAGTTGTCGGTAAGCGTGTCGCCGGCCTTGGCAGCATAGCTCCAGGTGCGTACGGCTTCCATCTTCTGCGGATTGTGGAAGGATGCATAATTGCCCGGTGCATACACGTTGAACGGCGCACCAACTGCCTTATCGCCAAAAACAGTATTCCCGGCCTTGAATTTTATCTCAAAGCTTTTCTTGTCTTCGCTCAGCATCCCATCGGCATACAGTTCGTATGACAAAGGGCAGGCTGGTTTAATGCCTTTTTCCTGCCTGGGCATATAGGGCGAGGCATGCGGCGCCTTTTTGATCAGTGCCACATCATCCGCCGAAAGGCTTTTATAGGCCGACGGTACTTTTTTGAACTGCGCCTTGTGGATGCCTTCTACAAATTCATCTTTCTCTAAAAATGTAGGGTTGGCTATCTTCTCACCATTATAAGGCCTGAAGGCCGATGTAAGGTCGCCGCAAACGGTACGGCGCCAATCGCTGATGTTGTGTTCTTTTACCTTTTTGCCTGTTTTTTTGGATATAAAGGTTTCCAGGAATTGCAGGGTAGAGGTATGATCGAATACCTCGGAGTTGACATACCCGCCACGGCTCCATGGCGAGGCTATCACCATGGGCACCCGGTAACCCAAACCGATGGAGTTCTCGCGGTCGTATTTTTTCGGGAAATCGTTGCGGTCATGCTCCTGCTCGGCGGTTACAAAATCTACCCGCGTATCTATGCCGTTTGAAACCTTTCCGGTGCCCTTTTTGTGCGAATGAGGGGCGGTAAAAGGCGGAATATGGTCAAAATATCCGTCGTTTTCGTCGTATGTTAAGATGAAAATGGTCTTTTTCCAAACCTCGGGGTTGTGGGTAAGTATATCCAAAACTTCCGACAAGTACCAGGCCCCGTACCACGGCGCACTGGGGTGGTCAGAGAAATTTTCGGGCGCGGTTAACCACGATACGGTTGGTAGCTTGCCGGTCTTGACATCTTCTCTAAACTGGTGCAAAACGTCCCCTTTTGGTACTTTCATTTCCCGTTTAGTGCCGCTATCGTCGTATTTTAAAGTGCTTAATTCGCGGTAATGCGGGTCGCCGGTATTTACGGCAAAAGCCTTAAGGTGCAGGCTCTTTTCTTTCGCACTAAGTTTATCAAAGCTGGCGGGGTCAAGCTGCGAAGGGTCGTTGTTTAACGATTCAAGGTCAGCCTTTAACTGCTTCAATTGCAGCTGTATATGATCTATGTGGGCATCGCCCTTTGGCAAAGCAGCAAGCTTCTTTTCCATAGCTTCTATCTCAGCCGGCAGGGCAACTTTTCTTTTTTGCAGGTATAAAATGTGCTTTTTATAAAGCTTGATATTATACTGCTTAAAGTACTCCAGCGGGTTATCGCCAAAGTTCGATAGCCAGGATTCTTCCTCATCTTCAAAATCCAATGGTACGCTCATCTCGTTCTGGTAACACTTCCAGCTGATGCCGGCATCTTCCAGGCGTTCGGGGTATGTGGTCCAGGTTAGGGTGCCATAATCAGCATCCTCGTTCCATACACGGGCACGGGCTTGTTCGTTTTGCTCCTCGCGGATAGTGCCCGTCCAAAAGAAAAGGCGGTTGGGTGTGGTGCCTGTTAGCGATGAGCAAAAATGCTGGTCGCATACGGTAAAGGCATCAGCAAAGGCGTAATGAAAAGGGATGTCCTGACGGTTATGGTAGCCGAGAGTTAGGGGCATATCTTTGTATTCCTCTATACCAGATCGTTTTTCGTTCAGCCATTGGTCAAACTTACCATCGTTGCGGGCATTTACCTGGTTGGCCCACGAGTGCGGCAGGCAGTTCATCCATGTAGCACTTGTGTTTTTTATATCGAGGTGAAACGGGGCGTAGGTTTCACCTTTTTTGTTTGATTGCAGCCAAACAGGGTTTTTGTTCGGCAGGGTAATAGCACGCGGGTCGTTATAACCCCTAACACCCTTTAATGTACCGAAACAATGATCGAACGAGCGGTTCTCCTGCATTAGCAGTACAATGTGCTCTGCATCGGCCCAGGTAGTGCCCGGGGCAGGGTTAATGGCCATAGCCTTTTGGATAGAGGCTGGTAAAAGATTGGTTAAACCGGCTGCACCGGTAAGCATTGCTGCCTTTTTTATAAAATCTCTGCGCGTATCTAACATATTGCTAAATTATCAAACCCAAATGAATTGCTTGTACAATATAGTAATGATAGTATTATTTTATTGTAAAGTAAGTGCGTATAATAATAGCGTTTCTTCGCCCGGCGGGGTAACCAAGCCGCTGCGTATAAACCCACACCTTTCTAATAAACGTTGCGACCGGGTATTAGTATCTGTTGTGGAGGCATAAAGTTTATCTATATCATAATTGTCTTTTATGTATTTAATAGATGCTGTGGCAGCCTCATAAGCTAGCCCCCGCCCCGCGAATCCCGGCAGAAATGCAAACCCCAGGTCGGGCTTGTCCAGGTAATCGCGCTTAAACAGGCCGCACATGCCAATGGGCTCGTTTGTGCCATTAAGGCTAACCTGCCATGGGCCATAACCATATTTGTTATACAAGCCCTGCGGGCCGTTAATAATATAATTAACAGCATCCTGATGCGTGTTAATGTTCCTGTCGCCAATAAATTGTTTCCAGGTTGGTGTGTTCAGCAAATCAAAAATAAAGGCGGCATCATCAATTATAAAACGCCTTAGGTTAATGTTTGATGATTGAAAAAGCGTATCGGGCATATTAAAAATTCTTAAAACGAAACTATGAATTTAGCTGAAAAGAGCATAATTGGTATTTATAAAGAAGATAAAACTTTGTTTTTACCACAAACATTTACTTACTTGTACTACCAATAACCGGATACCAGCTGATCCAGTAAAGCCTATGAAAAAATATTGCCTCACCCTCGATCTGAAAGATGATGCCGACCTGATTGCCGAATACGAAGAGCAACACAAAGCCATCTGGCCCGAAATAGTTGATAGCATTGCCAGTGCCGGCATCACCAATATGGAGATATACAGGCTGGGCACAAGGCTGATGATGATCATAGAAGCCGAAGAGAGTTTCAGTTTCTCGAAAAAAGCCGCCATGGATGCTGGCAATGCCAAGGTACAGCAATGGGAAGACCTGATGTGGAAGTATCAACAACCCATAAAAGGCGCCCTTGCAGGCGAGAAATGGGTTTTAATGGATAAAATATTTCAATTATAATAAACTACCACTATGAGAAGAAAATTACTACTGCTTTGTTTATTATTTGCTGTTATTGCGGGCCATTCCAATGCGCAGGGGCTATATACGCCTACGGCCGGGAACCTGGCCGCGAGGCAAAAATTTCAGGATATGAAGTTTGGGCTGTTCATTCACTGGGGTATCTATAGCATTTTAGGCGATGGGGAGTGGGTAATGCACGATAAGAAAATCCCATACGATAGCTATAAACGGCTGGCAGGTTTCTTTAATCCGCAGGAGTTTAATGCCAAAGAGTGGGTAGCCTTTGCCAAAAAGGCGGGTATGAAGTATATTACCATTACCTCGCGCCACCACGATGGGTTCAGTATGTTCGGCACCAAAATGTCGCCTTATAATATTGTAGATGCTACCCCTTACCATAAAGACCCATTGATGGAACTGGCACAGGAGTGCGAGAAAGAAGGCATCGAGCTGCATTTTTATTATTCACTGCTGGATTGGGGCAGGCCCGATTATGCTTTTGGCAGCCAGATAGTGGATGGCAAGCCCGTTAAAGGTGATTGGGACAGCTATATTAAATTTATGAAAGACCAGCTAACCGAACTGATTACCAAATATCCGGGTGTAAAAGGCATTTGGTTTGATGGCGATTGGGAGCGCACCAAAGTTAATTGGCACTACGATGAAATTTACGGCCTTATCCATAAGTTGAATCCTGCCATACTAGTAGGTAATAACCACCACGTAGCGCCAAAGGATGGCGAGGATTTCCAGATGTTTGAGAAAGATTTGCCGGGTGCTAATACCACCGGCTTTGCTCCCGACCAAACCATTGGTAAATTACCGCTGGAAACCTGCGAAACCATCAACGGAAGCTGGGGCTTTAACATAAACGACAGGAACTTTAAATCTTCAAAACAAATTATCCATTACCTGGTGAATGATGCCGGGAGGAATGCAAACTTCTTGTTAAACATCGGGCCTATGCCAAACGGGAAGATCCAGTCGGAATTTACCGATACGCTGGCTATTGTTGGTGCCTGGGTACAAAAGAACGGCGAAAGCATTTATGGTACCCGCGGTAGTTATGTACCACCGCAGCCATGGGGTGTTATTACCACTAAAGCAAAAACCATGTATGTGCACATTACTTCGCCGCAGGGAGAGGGATATATTTTTATCCCGAAGGTAAAAGAGAAAGTGAGCAAAGCAGTATTGCTGAGTAATGGTAATGCGGTTAAGTTTAAACAACAGCCAGAAGGGGTGTTTATTTATACCGACGGACTGACGGCTGATCCGGTAGATACCATTATTAAGCTATCCGTTAACTAAGGATGAAACAATTAGCTGACCCGGTAAACAGGGATACTTTACATCAATTATTGTTAAAGCTACAGCCGGATACTGTACCCCTTTGGGGCAAAATGACAGCACGGCAGATGGTAGAACACATGGTTGAACAAGTGAGATACAGTTATGAGAAACTTACCTTTGTTTTTGATGTGCCCAAAGAGCAGGCGAAGGAGGCTAAACAGAAGTGGATCTATACAGACGCGCAAATACCCCCGAATTTGGTATTAGGGCCATTGCCCGCTGCATATGAATATCCCGATCTGCATACCGCGGTAAAGCACTTGATGCTTGAACTGGAAAATTTTGACCGGTATTTTGAGCCAGCCGGAACCCTTGTAAACCACGGAGGATATGGCCCTATGGATTACAACGAATGGCTGATATGGCATAGTAAACATCTGGCGCATCATTTAAAGCAATTTGGGCTTATTGATTAAGCAATAGCCTCTTCGGGTGTAAAACTTTGTTCATCGGCACTTGGGCCATAGCTGCCGGGGATAGGAATGTTAAGCAAACGCAGGTAAACACCCAGTTGCGCACGGTGGTGGATGATCTGTGACAGCGCCATCCGGATAATCTCGCCTTTGGTGCTCACACTGTAAATGGTTTCGCCGCTGCGGAGTGTCCATTTTTCATCAAGCTTACTTTCATTTTCAGTAATTAGCTGGCTGCGGCCGTCAATTAATGATGCTTCAAAAACTTCCATCAATGCAGCGGTATCATTTACATTTTTCTGTTCCCAGGCATTATTTTCAAAATCAAGTTCGTCGGTGGTCAGCGCCATGGTTATCCAGGTTGGCAACTCGGCAATATGGGTAGCCAGGTTACGCAGTACCATGCTTTTTTCGTGTGGTTTGTAATCGTACTGATCATCAGGAATGCGCGATAACATGTTGCGGGTGGTTAAAGCTTCTTCGTTTAACTGTTTAAGAAAAAAATTGATAAGTGACATAACGTTGTTGTTTTTGGTTTGTAATTCAAAGAAACAACAGGCTGATGACAGCCCTATGTCAGCAGGGAGAAAAATAATTAAAAAAATATTATTTGCTATGCATGCATAATAAATTTATCTTGCAGCGTTTAAAGCTAATATTTGTACCGTATACCGTTTTGGTGTTGATTTGAGCAGCTTTTCGGGTGATCCAAGTACATAAATTAATCGTTAGTTTTACTGCAAACCAATTATAAATCTACTTTTTAAAATGGATCATTTACTAACCGATGCCCCTGCGGGCATCGACTTTTCTATAAGCGATAACCAAAAGATGATAGGCCAGATGGCCAGGGATTTTGCCGAGAAACACATCCGCCCAAATGTGATGACCTGGGACGAAGAGCAGCATTTCCCATTAGAATTGTTTAAACAATTAGGCGAACAGGGAATGATGGGCGTGTTGGTGCCCGAAGAGTACGGTGGCTCGGGTTTTGGCTACGCGGAATATGTAACTACCATTGTTGAGATAGCTAAAGTTTGCGGTTCGATAGGCTTGTCGCTTGCGGCACATAACTCATTATGTACGGGCCATATTTTGGCATTTGCCAACGAAGAGCAAAAGCACAGGTGGTTGCCAAAACTGGCTACCGCCGAGTGGTTGGGCGCCTGGGGATTAACCGAAGCCAATACCGGCAGCGACGCAATGCGTATGGCAACAACGGCTGTTTTGGATGGCGACCATTATATTGTAAATGGTTCAAAAAACTGGATAACCCACGGTAAAAGTGGCGATATTGCTGTAGTAATGGTGCGTACTGGCGAAAAAGGCGACAGCAAAGGTATTTCTGCTTTAGTGATAGAGCGTAGTACACCGGGCTTTAGCGCCGGTAAAAAGGAGAATAAGCTGGGCATGCGTGCTTCAGAAACCACCGAAATGATATTTGATAACTGCCGTGTGCCCAAAGAAAATCTTTTAGGCGCAGAGGGCGAAGGCTTTAAACAAGCTATGAAAGTGCTTGATGGCGGCCGTATTTCTATAGCGGCGTTATCATTGGGTATTGCTAAAGGCGCTTTTGAGGCTGCCGTTGCTTACTCAAAAGAACGCCACCAGTTTGGCCAGCCGATAAGCAATTTCCAGGGG
Source organism: Bacteroidota bacterium (assembly GCA_040390445.1). Lineage (GTDB taxonomy): Bacteria > Bacteroidota > Bacteroidia > Sphingobacteriales > Sphingobacteriaceae > Mucilaginibacter. The sequence continues at coordinate 35,806 of JAZJYI010000009.1, read as the reverse complement.
ATAGCATTTAAACTAGCCGATATGGCTACCGAAATAGAAGCTGCCGAACTATTAATTATGCAGGCTGCCGATCTGAAAAACCGCCACTTGCCGGTAACCAAGCAATCGGCTATGGCTAAATACTTCGCATCCGAAGTAGCGGTACGCTGTGCTAACGAGGCTGTGCAAATATTTGGCGGCTATGGTTATACCAAAGATTTCCCGGTAGAGAAATTTTACCGCGATGCTAAACTTTGCACCATAGGCGAAGGGACTTCCGAGATACAAAAAATCGTTATCAGCCGGGAAGTATTAAAATAAGAAACTATACTGATCAATTATACACCTAAGTACAGCCTGCAGCTAACCACTGCAGGCTTTTTAGTTAAAATAAAAAGAGCAGGCTTGGCCTTGCGCTATACCTGCTCTCTATAAATTTTAATTAACTATTAACCGACAGTTTGATTAAATCTGTTAGTTAATACAAATATATTAAATTATCTTTTTAATTTAATTATTATCATATAAATCAAATTAATAATTCTGCTCAAAATTACAATCTGTAAACAATCGGCTGATAGTTAGTGGTTTATTGGGTAACTTTTACCGGTATTGGCGTTACGTAGTAAAACGCCCCTCTGTCAACACTTTTTATGTTTACATCCATCGTTTCGTTCATCTTATTAATATTTACGTTGATACTGCCATCGGGATTGGTTGGCAGGGTAACATATTTTTTGCTTTCGGCCATGGCAGGGGTAATGCTTCCTTTAAACAGGTTTATGGTTAGCGCAACTGCAATTACGGTTAGGATGATTTTGGTGTACAGGTCTGTTTTCATGTGTTTATTGGTTTGTGGTTTTGAAGATAGCTAAACCAACACATAAAAAAGGGCAGAAATAAAAAATCCCTCCGGTTTAAGGGAAGGATTTTGAGCGAAAGACGAGATTCGAACTCGCGACCCCGACCTTGGCAAGGTCGTGCTCTACCAACTGAGCTACTTTCGCGTTGGGGTGGCAAAAGTATAATTTTTGTTTAATTGGCAAAAAAATATTTTGAAATAGTTGATTTTAGATTTAACAACTTTTAAAAGTTGTACTAAAAACCGTCCTTAAAACGCCTTAAAACGTCCTGAAACGGCCCCGGTAATCGCAAAGTGTTCACGTTCACTGCCGTGAACACCCGTTAATATGAGTAATTGGCTGATAGTCAGCCAATTTAAAAATTGGCTACTGACAAGATATCGTCACCGTTTTATTTGCTATAATTACTATGTGGCCCGATAGGCCACAGGCCGTGCCAACCCTAAACCCGATTGCAGCGGATACCGGCCCGTGATTAAGGACTGAGCAGTATGAGCGGAAAGCGGGGCTGGCTTAAGATGGCAGCACTGTAATTGCTTTACAGATTAGATATTACCAACAATAACCATTGGGATTAACACCGCTAACGCTAACCAGATATAAAAAGTGCTGTCGCCATTTTTTGAACTTCCTCTAATTATGCAGGCAACTAAAAAAATGAAGCTAATAAAATAGATAAACATCCCCGAGAGTCCGGCACCTTCGCCTCCATTCATAATACCGCTTCTTTCGGGATGTAGTTTCATCTCGTGATTAAAGTGGAAGGCTGTATTAATCGCACCACAGCAAATAAATAAATATAATAAGTAACAAATAACAGGAATAGGATGTTGCTTGATACATTGCAAGGCTGCTTTCATATTGCGATTTAGCATTGATACTTTAAATAAGCGAAAGGTAACCTGCACGCGGTTTTAGATTCTTCGCTATCGCTCAGAATGACAAGTTGATAACCTAAAATCAAACATTCCCGCCCACTCTCTCCACTCAATCAATCCTTTACAAAAAACTTTTTCTTGCAAGCCCTTGAAAATCAAAAAATAGTACCTACCTTTGCAGTCCTTAAAATAAGGATAAAACTGTAAATACAAAAAAGCAAAAATGCCTACTATTCAGCAATTAGTTAGAAAAGGTAGAGTAGCTATGGTTGACAAGAGTAAGTCACCAGCGTTGGACAGCTGTCCACAGCGAAGAGGCGTGTGCACCCGTGTGTACACCACTACCCCTAAAAAACCAAACTCAGCAATGCGTAAAGTTGCACGTGTGCGCCTTACAAATGGTAAAGAAGTTAACGCCTACATCCCTGGTGAAGGCCACAACTTACAGGAACACTCTATTGTTTTGATCCGTGGTGGTCGTGTTAAAGACTTACCGGGTGTACGTTACCACATCATCCGTGGAGCGTTAGATACTTCTGGTGTTGCCGGTCGTAACCAACGTCGTTCTAAATACGGAACCAAGCGTCCTAAACCAGGACAAGCAGCAGCGGCTCCAGCAAAAGGTAAAAAGAAATAATTAAAGGAGGATAGTAAAAATGAGAAAGTCAAAACCGAAAAAGAGAATCCTTCTTCCTGATCCAAAATTCAATGATATTTTGGTAACCAGGTTTGTAAATAACATGATGTTTGATGGTAAAAAATCTACCGCTTACACCATATTCTACAATGCAGTTGAGATAGTAGAGAAAAAAACAAGCGAAAACGGGTTAGATACCTGGAAAAAAGCTTTGAATAATGTAATGCCTGCTGTTGAAGTAAAAAGCCGCCGTGTTGGTGGTGCAAACTTCCAGGTACCTACAGAGGTTCGCCCTGAACGTAAAGTAGCTTTGGGTATGAAATGGCTGATCAGCTATGCCCGTCGTCGTGGTGAAAAAACCATGATGGAGAAATTAGCAGGTGAGATCATATCTGCCGCTAAAGGTGAAGGTGCTGCCGTGAAGAAGAAAGAAGATACGCACAAAATGGCTGAGGCTAACAAAGCGTTCTCTCACTTTAGATTCTAAATAAAAGGATTACACCGATTTAATATTTGGATTACACCGATTTTGCTATGATTGCATGATCGGTGTAATCATTAAATAAACCGGTGAAATCAAAAAATCAAAACTGAAATGTCAAGAGATCTAAGATATACAAGAAATATAGGTATTGCCGCTCACATTGATGCCGGTAAAACTACTACTACAGAGCGTATTCTGTATTACTCGGGTGTTAGTCATAAAATTGGCGAGGTACACGAGGGTGCAGCTACAATGGACTGGATGGCGCAAGAGCAGGAACGTGGTATTACCATTACATCTGCAGCTACTACAGTTGGTTGGAAATACAGAGGCCAGGACTACCATATCAACATAATAGATACCCCGGGACACGTGGATTTTACCGTTGAGGTAAACCGCTCGTTACGTGTATTGGATGGTTTGGTTTTCTTATTCTCAGCTGTTGATGGTGTTGAGCCTCAATCAGAAACTAACTGGAGACTTGCTAATAATTATAACGTTGCCCGTATAGGTTTCGTAAATAAAATGGACCGTAGCGGTGCCGACTTTTTAAATGTTGTAAAACAGGTAAAAAGCATGTTGGGCAGCAACGCAGTACCATTGCAATTGCCAATTGGCGCTGAAGAGAACTTTAAAGGTGTGATCGATTTGATCAACTGGAGAGGTATCGTTTGGAATGAGCATGATAAAGGTATGACCTTTACTGAAGTGCCTATCCCTGAGGATATGATCGAAGAAGCTACCGAGTGGAGAGAGAAATTGCTGGAATCAGTAGCTGATTATGATGAGACTTTGATGGAGAAATTTTTCGAAGATCCGGCTTCAATTACCGAGCGCGAAATTTTAGATGCATTGCGTAAGGCAGTATTAGATGCTAAAATTGTTCCTATGGTTTGTGGTTCATCTTTCAAAAACAAAGGTGTACAAACCATGCTTGATTATGTGATGGAATTGCTTCCTTCACCTATGGATGTTGAAGGTATCATTGGTACTAACCCTGATACCGGCGAAGAGATTTTACGTAAACCATCAGAAAAAGAGCCGTTTGCAGCTTTAGCATTTAAAATTGCAACCGATCCTTTCGTAGGTCGTTTATGCTTTATCCGTGTTTACTCTGGTAACTTAGAGGCAGGCTCATACGTACACAACATGCGTTCAGACAGTAAGGAGCGTATATCACGTATATTCCAAATGCACGCTAACAAGCAAAATCCAATACCTAATGTAGGTGCTGGCGATATTGCTGCGGTAGTAGGCTTTAAGGATATCAAAACCGGTGATACCCTTTGCGACGAGAAACACCCGATCATCCTTGAGTCAATGAACTTCCCTGACCCGGTTATCGGTTTAGCTATCGAGCCTAAAACTCAGGCTGATGTTGATAAATTAGGTATCGCTTTAGGTAAATTATCAGAAGAGGATCCTACCTTCCACGTAAAATCTGACGAAGAAACCGGCCAAACTGTAATTTCAGGTATGGGCGAACTTCACTTAGATATCATCATGGACCGCTTAAAACGTGAGTTTAAAGTAGAGGTTAACCAGGGTGCGCCACAGGTAGCTTTCAAAGAGGCTATCACAGGTTCTGTACAACACCGCGAAACTTACAAGAAACAAACCGGTGGCCGTGGTAAATTTGCTGATATACAAGTTATATTATCTCCAAATGATGACGATAAAGAAGGTTTAACCTTTATCAACGAAATCTCAGGTGGTTCAATCCCTCGTGAGTTTATCCCATCTGTACAAAAAGGCTTCGAAGCTTCTTTGGCAAATGGTGTGTTGGCAGGTTACCCGCTAACCGGCTTAAAAGTACGTTTGATTGATGGTTCATTCCACGCTGTCGATTCGGATGCATTGTCATTCGAGTTAGCTGCTAAAATGGCTTACCGCGAGGCATTGCCACGTTGTAAACCGGTATTGTTAGAGCCAATCATGAAAATTGAGATCTTAACTCCTGAAGAAAACATGGGTGACGTTATTGGTGACATGAACCGTCGTCGTGGCCAGCTTTTGGGTATGGATAGCCGCGCAGGTGCACAGGTAATTAAAGCTACTGTACCACTTTCAGAAATGTTTGGTTATGTAACCCAGTTACGTACCATTACATCTGGCCGTGCTACTTCAACCATGGAGTTTGATCACTATGCTGAAGCGCCACGTAACGTACAGGAAGAAATTGTTGCTAAAGCAAAAGGCAGAAAAGCTGCTGGTAATAACTAAGAATTAGTGATTAGTTGATTGATGATTAGAGATTAGTGACCAATCAACTTCTTAAATAAATAAACCGATCGCCCTAATAAATAGCTCTTAGGGATGGTCATTAAAACAAATAAAATGAGCCAAAGAATCAGGATCAAATTAAAATCGTACGATTACAACTTGGTTGATAAATCAGCCGAGAAGATCGTTAAAACAGTAAAGCCAACGGGCGCTGTAGTTAGCGGACCACTTCCGTTACCAACCGAAAAGAAAATTTTCACTGTTTTACGTTCACCACACGTTAACAAAAAAGCACGTGAGCAATTCCAATTATGTTCTTACAAACGTTTATTGGATATCTACAGCTCTAACTCAAAAACTGTAGATGCGCTGATGAAGCTTGAATTGCCAAGCGGTGTTGAAGTTGAGATCAAAGTATAACTGTACCGGAAGATCTATAAAAAAAGCCATTCTTGAAAAAGAGTGGCTTTTTTGTTTACATTTAAATATGCGATTTTACTTGTTGATAATCACTATTGCAGTATGTTTCGGGTGTAGTTCTAAAAATCACCTTACTCGTTTGCAAGAAAATGCGAATGAGTGTCATAAAAGTTGGCAATATTTCAAATTAGAGAAACCGGTTAAAGGTATTGTTCTTTCTCAAACAACTGGTTTATGCGGATACTTTATGATCCCTTGGGCTGTGATAATTAAAACAACAAACGGAGACACAATACGGGTGCTTGAATTATGTAGCAAATTTAAACTTGCTAAGCGAGACTCTATAATAGTTAACATTACCAATGATACCTTAGTTAAGGGAGCTGTTGCCAATACTGAATTCGATTGTAAAATTAAACCAACTTGTGCCGGCTTAATTACCAGGATTAAACCATAATAACCGCTCTTTTTAAGAAGGGCTGTTTTTGTTATATGCTACATTTATAAAAAAACTATCTGCACAAGTTGAACCTTTTTAAAACTCTATATCACAAATTTTTTACCGAAATAAGTGCGGTGCCTATATCCCTCAGGGCCAATTATTATCCCGCTTTAGACGGATTACGTGGCATAGCAATACTTATTGTAGTGCTGGCGCATGTAGGTTTAAACAGGTACTTATGGCAGTTTAAATTTTACCTGGTTAGTAATACCGGCGTCCATATGTTTTTTGTACTAAGCGGGTTTTTGATCACCACGTTATTACTCAAAGAAAAGCTACATACGGGCCGGATTTCATTAAAGCATTTTTACATCAGGCGGGCGTTACGCATTTTGCCGGTTGCTTACCTGTTTTTGGTTGTTTTAATTATACTTAACCAGGTTTATCACTTAAAAATATCAGCTGCAGATTTTATTGCCTCCTTCCTGTTTTACAAAAACCTGCCAATGCCTAATGAGCCATACACGGCGCATTTTTGGTCGCTGGCGGTTGAGGAACAGTTTTATCTCACCTTCCCCTTGCTGCTGTTTTTAAATACCAATAAATACATAGCTGTGGCCATAAGTATTGTAGTTATAGTGCCAGTAGTGGCTATACTTAACAATTTTGGGCTTGGGCTGCTACATAATAATGTAACCGGGCAGCTTGTATCAAAAATTTGTATGTATGCGTTTTGGAAAGGGCCGGTTATTATTCTGATAGGCTCGGTAGCTGCTATACTCGTGTTTAAAGGCATCATTAAACCAGAGCATATAAAAACCAATTATTTTTTAAGTTTTATATTTTTAGTGATAGCCGTAGCCATTACTGAAGGCAATTTCCCTTTTTACAGCAAGTACTTATCTGAATACCTTTCTGCCTGGTTAATAGCTTTGGTTATTATTTTAAGTATTAGCCGGAAGGATTTTTTATCCGTGTTACTGAGCAGCCCTTTTTTACGGCGCATAGGCATCCTATCGTACAGTATTTATATATGGCAGGAATTATTTATCGGCAGGCAACCCTGGCAACCCTGGCTGCACTTTTTTACCGGCTATCCGCTTTGGGTGCTAATTGTGTTTAAACTAATTGCAATTGCCGGTATCTCTACAGCATCTTACTATTTCGAATCGATATTTTTAAGAATGAAAAGCAGGTATCAGAACAATAAAGTTCAGGCTGAGTAAAATAAAGCACTTGTATATTTTACAAGTGCTTTAAAAAAGTAGCTATTATTATTAACTCTGATGCTCCGGCATTCCATTAGGGTCCATCCATACAAATTCCCAATGGTGGCCGTCAAGGTCTTCAAAGCTGTGTTGGTACATAAAGCCATAGTCGGTGGCTGGATTAGGTATTGTAGCACCTGCTGCCTCTGCTTTGTCTACCATTTCGTTAACGGCATCTTTACTGTCGGCAGATAAGGCAATAGAGCATTCCAACGCTTTGTGGGCGTTTACAATTTCTTTTTTAGTAAAAGTCTGAAAGAAGGGTTCTGTCAGCAGCATTACATAAATGGTATCACTAATGATCATACAGGTTGCTTTCTCGTCGGTAAATTGCGGGTTAAATGTATAACCAAGTTTGGTGAAAAATGCTACCGATTTATCAAGATCCTTAACGGGTAGATTTAAAAAAATTTGAGTTGCCATAATTGTTGTTTGTTTTGTTTATTCAAAAGTACGACCCTAAACATGCATCACAAATGCGTAAAAACGACAATTTAAGGGGGCAATCGCGACTTGTTATTTGATAACCTCAACAAAAGTGATGCGGTTTAAAAATGGATCGTTCACCGTCATCTCTATCGAGTTGGTGTTCCATTCGGGCACTTCTAACCCCGGGTGGTTATATTTATACTGTTTACCGGTGAGGAACTGGTGATATTCTTTTAAACCCGTAAAGTTTTCAACCCGAAACTGAGAGCCGGGGCTGGCGTCGCCATGATGTTCGGACAGATGAAATTGTACCTCTCTTAATGATAGCTGCATGTAAACCGGTGCACCTTCAATCTTGTACTCCCAATCAATCTTAAAGCCAAGCCAGTCAATATAAAACTCAATGGCCTTGGCATAATCAAACATCCTGAAAATGGGTTTTACTAATGTCATGAGTAGTCCTCCTTATTCGCTAAAAAATCAAGCCAAACACCTTCCAGTTCATACACCAAATGCGGCCTTATAGAAATGCCCGATGCCTGCGGCGCCCAGGTTTGTTCGGCAAGGTTGCCTGTTTTTAATATATCGAAAGTTAATATACGCTCCTTATCGGGGTTCAGCAATACATCAATACTAATATTGATGCGGTGATAAATGCGCCCCTTGCGGGATGCCAGGTAAGGTTCTGATTCAACGTATCCAGAGCCGAATATGCCTTTGGGTTCGGTACCCAGGCGCACCAGGTAGGCCCTGTCGCCGGGTTGGATGCTTTTATGGCTGGCAACGCTCCAGTTATCTATCAGTTTGCCTGTGGTACTAAGCTTTTCAATATCCTCGTCAATATTTTCCCATTTAAACTTAATAGGGTTCCAGCCAAAAAGAAAAGCCTTCATGGTCGTATTATCCCTTACCGGTTAGCTCGTCGTTCTTATTGCGCTCGGTTTGCAACTCACGGGCAAGTTTCTTTTCCTTTTCGTTGGCTTTGGTTTTGTAGGCTTTGTATTCCTCTTCCAGTTCGTTGTAAAGCTTAATACGGTAGCTGGCCTCGCGGCTATGGCTGCCCGAACGGGCAATAACAATAGCAGCTATTACGCCAAAACCTATCACAAGCCCCCACATAATTAAATTGTATGTCGATTTTGAAAGCGGCATCCCCAATAAGCTCACCTCATCAACCTTTGCTTTTGACTGGGCAAGGGATTGGTCTTTGGTGGTTGCTGATGCTTTTAAGGTATCGATAGTTTTTGTTTGTTGGGCAAGTACAGCTTTTGCTTCTGTTAATTGCTTGCGTGTTACATGAAGCGTATCGTTATAGTTTTTAACCAGGGCAGCTACAAGTGGCTGCTGGTAGTTATATACCTTGGTTAATAAGTATTGATATTGCCCGCGCAGGCTTTTATCTACGGGTGCGGCAGGTTGCACTGGCGTAGCAGGTCGCTGCTGTACTGGCGTTGTTCCCGTTGCATTACCCGCTGGCGTTACAGGTTTCTTATAGGTACTATATGCAGGTTTTGCAGCAGTTGTTTTTACAGCAGCAGCTTTTTTGGTAGTGTCTTGCGCGTAAGTAAAGCCGCTGTAACTTAATATAAGGGCTATGAATAGTATCTGTAATTTAAAAAGCTTCATCATATAAATATTAGGTTCGGGGGAATTATAGGATAGGTTAGTGTTTTAAAGTAGTATAATATGTTAAACGTAATAAATTACTTTAAAGTTTATAAATATTGTTCATATATAGCGTAAACATCACCATTATCTTTACAATAACTATCCTGTAATGTATAAAAAATAGATGATTCTTATATATAAGAAGGTGTAATTAGCAAAAAGCATATATTAGGCCTTTTAATTTATACTATGCGGATAGGTATTATAGGTTTGGGCGATATGGGCCGTTTGTATGCCAAAGCTTTTGCAAAAGCAGGTTATACAGTATGCGGCTGTGATATGCCCCTTAACCGGGAACGACTTGAAAACGAATTAAACCCATTAGGTATAACCCTGATGGATAATGGTAAAGATGTATCGAGGGTAAGCGACCTTGTTATCTACTCGGTAGAGGCCGACAAGCTGGAGCAGGTAGTAGCCCAATACGGTCCCGCTACTAAATACGGTGCTATTGTAGCTGGGCAAACTTCTGTTAAACACCCCGAGATAGCCATATTTGAAAAACACCTGCCTGCCGATGCGCAGATCATCACCTTTCATGCCATGCACGGGCCGGGTTTTGAGCCTAAAGGCCAAAAACTGATACTGATAAACCACCGCAGCGAACCAGATGCTTACAAGCGTATGCTGGATCTGTTCACATCTTTAGAGACCGACATTGTTGAGATAAAAGATTACCACGAACACGATAAAATTGTAGCCGATACGCAGGCGGTTACCCACGTGGGTTTTGAGAGTATGGGCACAGCGTGGAAATCTGCCGGATTTTTTCCCTGGGAGAATGCCTCTTATGTAGGTGGGATTGATAATGTAAAGATACTGACCACCCTGCGTATCTTTAGTTATAAGGCGCACGTATATGCCGGGTTGGCCATTCTAAACCCGTATGCGCGCCAGCAGGTGAGGCAATACGCCATGTCCGAATCGGAATTATTTAAACTAATGATCAAAGAAGAGGCGGCAGAGTTTAAGGCACGGCTATACCGCGCCCGCGATTTTGTATTCCACGAAAGCCGTAAACCCATTATGTTTAATGATGCTGTGATGCGCGAGTTTTCGCTGGCGCAGGACGCAGGCCATCAAAAACCAAACTCGCACCTCAGTATATTAAGTATGGTTGATGCCTGGTACCACCTGGGCGTAAACCCGTATGATAACCTGATTTGCCAAACTCCGCCGTTCCGCCTTCGCTTAGGTATTGCCGAATACTTGTTTAAGAACGAAGAGCTGCTGGAAGAATCGATAGAAACCGCCTTATACGATAAAACTATTCGGGGGGATGACTTGGAATTCCACTCGGCGGTACGGGAGTGGAGCGCCATTATTGGCTACGGCGATATGGAAGGCTACAAAAAGCATTTTAATGAGGTGCAAGCCTTTTTTAAAGGCAGGCTGGAAGAAGGTAACAAGCAAAGCGCCGAGTTGATAAGGCGGCTTATGGCGGAGTAGTGTTATCATAATAACTCCAAGGTTTTTTAACCCCTGGAGTTATTATATAGTATTAATAAAAACAGATTAGAAGGAGCATGTCCCTGCAAAATGTAGTAGTGCCCCGCCAGAAGTGGCGCGAAAGTTTACATTTATTACATGGGCACTTGTGTAAGTACCAGTCCAGCTACTTACCAAACTAACATCATTTCCATTATTATCTGTTTTATACAGCTTGGAAACGTTGCCGCCGGCAGATGAGGGGCCGTAGGCGTCATACTCTTGCCCGCTGACTGTGAAATAGCCAATTTGAAAATCCACAGGTTTCGCATGCTTTTCCAAAGTTGGTTTAGTAGTGAAAGCTGTAAGAAAAAGAAATAGTGCTGCTAGTGCAAAAAGTCTACTTTTCATAATTTTTTTCAAGGTTTAATTAATTTATGATGCTTAATCAAATATATCCATTTAAAACATGGTTTATAAAGCAAATATATTAATGAATAAAAAGGATACGAATAATTGATTCTGAGTGTATAACCACTTTAATATAGGCTTCAAAATCAAAACCTTCGGCATTCACAACCACCCGTTTAACCAACTATTTCCGTTTACCGAATATTTATTTAAAAATAACTCGATAACTATTTGAAAATTAATGTAAAGTTTCTATCTTTGCCGTCCCTTAAGGGGGAAATAATATGCCTTGAACGAAGCCCTACTGCTTCGATGGGCACAAATAAAATAAAGAAAATGTCAGGAATTATTGGTAAAAAAGTAGGAATGACCAGCATTTTCGATGAGGCAGGGAAAAACATTCCTTGTACAGTTATCGAAGCTGGCCCTTGCGTAGTTACTCAGATCAGGTCTGTTGAAACAGACGGGTATGCTGCTGTTCAGTTAGCATACGGCGAGAAGAAGGAAAAAAACACCTCTGGTCCGTTAAAAGGCCATTTCCAAAAAGCCGGTACTACTCCAAAACGTAAATTAGTTGAATTTAAAACTTTCGAAGACGAGAAAGCTCTTGGTGACACTGTTACCGTTGAGATTTTTGCCGCCGGCGATTACGTTGATGTAGTAGGTACTTCAAAAGGTAAAGGATTTCAGGGTGTTGTAAAGCGTCACGGTTTTGGTGGTGTGGGTATGCAAACTCACGGTCAGCACAATCGTTTACGTGCACCAGGTTCATTAGGTGCTTCGTCTTGGCCTTCACGTGTATTTAAAGGTATGCGTATGGCTGGTCAGATGGGTAACGTTCGTGTTAAAGTGCAAAACCTTGAAGTGGTTAAAGTATTTGCCGAGCAAAACTTAATCGTAGTAAAAGGTTCAATCCCCGGAGCTAAGGGTTCATTCGTAATAGTGGATAAATAAGATGGAAATCAACGTATTAAATCTATCAGGTAAAGAAACAGGTGCCAAGGTGCAGCTGCCTGAGTCCGTATTCGGAGTAGAGCCTAACGATCATGCTATTTACTTAGATGTAAAGCAGTTCTTAGCAAACCAACGCCAGGGTACGCACAAATCAAAACAACGTAATGAAATTGCAGGTTCAACCCGCAAATTACATAAACAAAAAGGTACTGGCGGCGCCCGTGCAGGTAGCATCAAATCTCCATTGTTTAATGGTGGTGGTCGTGTTTTCGGTCCGCAGCCACGTGATTACAGCTTTAAGTTGAACAAAAAACTTAAATCATTGGCACGTGCATCAGCCCTATCATACAAAGCAAAGGATAACAATATATTGGTTCTTGAAGATTTCAATTTTGATGCCATCAAAACCAAAACATATATCCAGATGGAAGCTGACCTTAATGTTACTAACGATAAAACGTTATTAGTATTAGCAGGTGTTGAAAACAACAATGTGTATTTATCAAGCAGGAACCTGAAAAAAACTAAGGTAATATCTGTTGAGCAGCTTAACACTTATGATGTGTTAAACGCCGGCAAACTTATCTTAACCACAGGCGCTGTTAAAACTTTGGAGGAAGCATTAGCTAAGTAATTATGGAAATTTTAAAGAAACCCTTACTTACTGAAAAGGTAACTCAATTAACTGAGAAGCTTAACCGTTATGCTTTTAAAGTTGATCACAGAGCTAACAAGATTCAGATAAAAGGCGCTATTGAGGCTATGTATGGTGTTAACGTTACAGCAGTTAACACAATGAAATATGTAGGTAAACTTAAAACCCGCAACACAAAAGCAGGTGCAGTGTCTGGCCGTGCGGCTACATACAAGAAAGCCATCATCACGCTGAAGGATGGTGAAACAATAGATTTTTACAGCAATATATAATATAAGACATGGCAGTAAAGAGATTTAAACCGGTAACACCGGGTACCCGCTTCAGAATTGATGTTATTAACTCTGATATTACAACAAACGTTCCTGAAAAGTCGTTGGTTGTATCGGCCAACACAAGGTCGGGCGGGCGTAACCACAGCGGTAAAATGACTATGCGCTACCTTGGTGGTGGCCATAAACAAGCATATAGGTTAATTGACTTCAAAAGGAATAAATTTGACATCCCTGCAAAAGTTGCAACTATTGAGTATGATCCAAACAGATCTGCACGTATAGCCCTGTTACATTTTGTTGATGGTGAAAAACGATACATGATAGCTCCGGAAGGCTTAACAGTTGGAACTATAGTTGTATCTGGCGAAGGTGCAGCACCAGAGGTTGGTAATACCATGCCTTTGAAAAACATCCCGTTAGGTTCTATCATTCACAATATTGAGTTGAACCCAGGCCAGGGTGGTGTATTAGCCCGCAGTGCCGGTACATATGCACAACTATCTGCACGTGATGGTAAATATGCCATCATCAAATTGCCTTCAGGCGAAACACGTATGATACTGTCAACTTGTTTGGCAACTATCGGTACCGTTTCAAATGGCGAAAAAGCAAACGCAGTGTTAGGTAAAGCTGGCCGTAACCGCTGGTTAGGCCGTCGCCCAAGAGTTCGTGGTGTTGCCATGAACCCGGTAGATCACCCTATGGGTGGTGGTGAGGGTAGATCATCAGGTGGTCATCCACGTTCACGTAAAGGTTTGTTAGCCAAAGGTTACAAAACTCGTGACAAGAAAAAAGGATCAGATCGTTACATCATTGAAAGAAGGAAGAAATAATAATGGCACGTTCAATTAAAAAAGGACCTTACATAGATCATAACCTGGAAAGAAAAGTTCTGACCTTGAATGATGCAAGTAAAAAATCAGTTGTTAAAACATGGTCGCGCCGTAGCATGATCTCTCCTGATTTCGTTGGTCATACATTCGCAGTACACAACGGTAATAAATTTATCCCTGTGTACGTAACAGAAAACATGGTTGGTCACAAGTTGGGAGAATTTGCACCAACCCGCACATTCCGCGGTCACGCAGAAAAGAAAAAATAAGGCATGGAAGCAACAACTAAAATCAAAAAGTCTGTATTGATCAGGCAACAGAAAGAAGCGGCTAAACTCGTTGTGGGTGGCTCTTCAGTTGCTAAGTTACAGAACTGTCCAACTTCACCACGTAAAATGCGTTTGGTGGTTGATCTGATCCGTGGTGAGAACGTTGAGAAAGCGTTATACATCTTAAAATTCACAAACAAGGAAGCTGCAATACGTGTAGAGAAACTTTTGTTATCAGCCATCAAAAACTGGGAAGCAAAAAACGAAGGTAAACGTGTTGAGGATAGCGCTTTATTTGTAAAAGAAGTATCAGTAGGCGGTGGCCGTCAGCTAAAACGTTTACGCCCTGCACCACAAGGAAGAGGTTTCCGTATCCGCAAACGCTCTAACCATGTAACACTGATTGTGGATAGTAAAAACGATAACAACTAATTTGAAATGGGACAAAAAGCACATCCAATAGGTAACAGGTTAGGGATCATCCGCGGTTGGGATTCTAATTGGTTCGGTGGAAATCACTATGCCGACAAATTAGTTGAAGACGAAAAGATCCGCAAGTACTTATCAGCACGTATAAACAAAGGCGGTGTATCTAAAGTAGTTATAGAACGTACTTTAAAACGCATCACCGTAACTATTCACACTGCCCGTCCGGGTATTGTAATAGGTAAAGGCGGCGCCGAGGTTGATAAGATCAAGGAAGAGTTAAAAAAATTAACAAAAAAAGATGTTCAGATCAACATCTTCGAGATAAAACGCCCTGAGCTTGATGCCCAGTTAGTTGCCGAAGGTATTGCTAAACAACTTGAAGCACGTATCTCTTTCCGTCGTGCCATGAAAACTACAATTGCTTCAACCATGAGAATGGGTGCTGAAGGAATTAAAGTGATGACATCAGGCCGTTTAGGTGGCGCTGAGATGGCACGTACCGAGCAATATAAAGAAGGAAGAATACCTTTGCACACTTTCCGTGCCGATATTGACTATGCTTTGGCAGAAGCCTTAACTACTTATGGTAAAATAGGTGTTAAAGTATGGATCTGTAAAGGTGAAGTTTACGGCAAACGCGATTTATCTCCAAACATTGGCGGTACAAGCAGCGCAAGCGGTAAAGGCGGACGCCCTGAAGGTGGCGCTGGTTTCGGCGGACGTGATAATGCACGTGGCGGCGAAAGAGGCGGCGAGCGCAGAGGTGACCGTAAACCAGGTGCAGGTGGCAACAACGACCGTAGAGGTGGTGGTGGTGGCCGTCCAGGTGGACCAGGTCAAGGTGGTGGTAACCGTCCAGGCGGCCCGGGAAGAAGATAATAATAATTAGAAAAGACATATCCGTGAGGATATAAAAGCTTAATAAAATGCTACAGCCAAAAAGAACGAAGTTCAGAAAGATGCAAAAAGGCAGGATGAAAGGTTTAGCCACTCGTGGTACTGAGCTTTCATTCGGATCTTTCGGTATAAAATCACTCGAAGCAGCTTGGATAACAAGCCGCCAGATCGAGGCTGCACGTATTGCTGTTACACGTTTCATGAAACGTGAAGGCCAGGTGTGGATCAGGATATTCCCTGACAAACCTGTAACCAAAAAACCAGCAGAGGTACGTATGGGTAAAGGTAAAGGTGCACCCGAGTATTGGGTTGCAGTTGTACGCCCGGGCCGCATGATTTTTGAAGCAGAAGGTGTGCCTTTAGAAGTTGCAAAAGAGGCATTGCGCCTTGCAGCACAAAAGTTACCTGTGCAAACCAGATTTGTAACACGTAGGGATTACGTAGAAGCATAAACAAGTTAGCGGTTTTAAGTTCTTTTTATCAGTTAGATATTTGAGCTTGGAACTAAAAACTCAAATAACTAATAAAGAAAATGAAGAACTCAGAAATTTTAGAGCTTTCAACCGAAGAATTGGCAGCAAGACTGGGCGAGGAAAAATCAACTCTTACTAAACTGAAATTCGCTCACGCAGTTTCGGCTATTGAGAACCCAACACGTATCACAAAAGTACGTAAGGACATTGCTCGTTTAAATACTGAATTAACAAAGCGCAAGGCGGCGTCAGCTTCTGAACAGAATTAATTTTTAAGCGTCGGAAAACAATGGAAAGAAATTTAAGAAAAACACGTACCGGCCTGGTAGTAAGCAATAAGATGGAAAAATCTATTGTGGTTGCTGTAGAGCGGAAGGTGAAGCACCCCATCTATGGTAAGTTTGTTAAGAAAACTACCAAATTTATGGCTCATGACGAAACTAACACCTGTGGTGTTGGCGATACCGTATTGATTATGGAAACCCGTCCGTTGAGCAAAAACAAAAACTGGAGATTAGTTCAAATTTTAGAGAGGGCTAAATAACATGGTACAACAGGAATCAAGATTAAATGTAGCTGATAACAGCGGTGCTAAAGAAGTTTTAGTAATACGCGTATTAGGTGGTACCGGTAAAAGATATGCCTCAATCGGCGATAAGATCGTAGTTACCGTAAAAAGCGCTATCCCATCGGGTAACGTTAAAAAAGGTACTGTATCTAAAGCCGTAGTGGTAAGAACCAAGAAAGAGATCCGCAGGAAAGATGGTTCATATATCCGCTTTGACGATAACGCAGCCGTTTTGTTAAACAACCAGGATGAGCCAAGGGGCACACGTATTTTTGGCCCTGTTGCCAGAGAACTACGTGAAAAACAATTTATGAAAATTGTATCATTAGCACCGGAGGTATTGTAATATGGAAAGTAAGAAAAACACAAAACCAGCCAAATTAAAGATCCGTAAGGGTGATTTGGTTAAGGTAATTGCCGGTGACTCAAAAGGTTCACAAGGTAAAATAGTTGAAATTATCATTGATAAAAACAGGGCTATTGTTGAAGGTGCCAACCTGGTATCAAAACACACTAAGCCTAATGCAGCCAACCCTAACGGTGGGATTGTAAAGCAGGAAGCTGCTTTACACATCTCTAACCTGGCGCTGGTTGAACCTTCAACAGGTAAAACAACCCGCGTTGGCCGTAAATTAAACGATGCCGGCAAATTGGTTAGAGTATCAAAAAAATCAGGGGAGGAAATTAAGTAATGACTTACATACCAAGATTAAAAACAAAATATAAGGAAGATATCCGCACAGCGCTTAAGGAAAAATTTGCCTACAAAAGCGTAATGCAGGTTCCTAAATTGCAGAAAATTGCTATCAACCAGGGTGTTGGCGGTGCTACTACCGATAAAAAACTTATCGAGAATACCATCACTGAGCTTACAACCATCACTGGCCAGCAAGCAGTTTCTTCAAAATCTAAAAAGGATATCTCAAACTTTAAATTACGTAAAGGTATGCCAATTGGTGTACGTGTAACTTTACGCGATAATACAATGTATGAGTTTTTGGACCGTTTAATTGCTGTTGCCCTGCCACGTATACGTGACTTTAAAGGTATCAACGACAAAGGTTTTGACGGACGCGGAAACTATACTTTAGGTATATCAGAGCAGATCATATTCCCTGAGATCAATATTGACAAGATCAATAAAATTCAAGGTATGGATATTACCTTTGTAACCTCGGCAACAAACGATGTTGAAGCATTGGAGTTACTGAAACAATTTGGTTTACCATTTAAAAATCAAACACCAACTAACAATGGCTAAAGAAGGCGTAAAGGCTCGTGAAGTAAAACGTGCCAAATTAGTAGCAAAATTTGCTGAAAAAAGGGCAGCGTTAAAAGCAGCCGGCGATTATATAGGTTTAGATAAATTACCTAAAGCTTCATCACCGGTAAAATTGCATAACCGTTGTAAATTAACAGGCCGTCCGCGTGGGTACATGCGTCAGTTTGGTATATCACGTGTAACATTCCGTGATATGGCATTAGCTGGTAAAATACCGGGCGTTAAAAAAGCAAGCTGGTAATTACCAAATAATTCGTAAGCAATTAAGAATTCAAAACGTACCCTAAATATGTTTTGAATTTTTTGTATTTTCGCGGCTCGAATTTTAAAAGAAAAATTAACCGATAGCAGGTCGCCCGGGATGTTACTGGGAGGAAACCACTATCATAAACAACAATAATGAATACAGATCCAATCGCAGATTATCTTACAAGAGTAAGGAATGCTATTAAAGCCAACCATAGGGTTGTTGAAATTCCTGCATCAAATCTGAAAAAGGAAATCACTAAAGTGCTTTTCGAAAAAGGTTACATTGCTAATTACAAGTTTGAGGACAATGGTCCACAAGGCACTATCAAAGTTGCTTTGAAATACCACCCGATAACTAAGATCCCTGCTATCCGCAGCATTTCTCGTATTAGTAAACCAGGTTTGAGGAAATACGCTGGCATGGACAACCTGCCGCGTGTGTTAAATGGTTTAGGTATCGCTATCCTGTCAACTTCTAAAGGTGTAATGACCGATAAAGAAGCGCGTACGCAGAATGTAGGTGGCGAAGTTTTATGCTACGTTTATTAATAGGAGGAAATTAAGCAATGTCAAGAATAGGAAAAGCACCTATTGCATTAACCGGCGGTGTAACCGTTACAGTATCAGCAGATAATGTTGTTACCGTTAAAGGCCCAAAAGGTGAATTGCAACAGGCAGTTGATAGAGATATCATCATTGAGCAAGAAGAGGGTAATTTATTAGTTAAACGCCCGTCTGACCAGAAACGTCACAAAGCGCTGCACGGTTTATACCGCTCGCTTATCAATAACATGGTAGTTGGCGTAACCACAGGTTACAAAATTGAGCAGGAATTAGTGGGTGTGGGTTACCGCGCAACTAACACCGGCAACACATTAGATCTAGTGTTGGGTTACTCTCACCACTATGTGTTTCAATTACCACAAGAAATTAAAGTTACAACCACTGCTGAGAAGGGTAAAAACCCAACAATCATCCTGGAATCAAACGATAAACAATTGATCGGTCAGGTAGCGGCAAAAATACGCTCGTTACGTACACCAGAGCCTTACAAAGGTAAAGGTATCAAGTTTGTTGGCGAAGTATTGAGAAGAAAAGCAGGTAAATCAGCATCTAAAAAATAATCGTCATGAAATTATCAAGAAGAGACAGGATTAAAAAAGGCATCAGAAAACGCCTTTCAGGTTCAACAGCACGCCCTCGTCTATCTGTATTCAGAAGCAACAAAGGCATCTATGCACAAATCATTGACGATGTAACAGGAAAAACTATTGTATCTGCTTCATCATTATCAAAAGATTTTGTAGCAAGTGGTACAACAAAGTCAGATCAATCGGTAGCTGTAGGTAAATTAGTAGCTGAAAAAGCTATTGCCGCAGGTATTAAAGATGTAGTTTTTGACAGGAATGGTTACCTGTATCATGGCCGTGTTAAATCACTGGCTGAAGGTGCACGTGAAGGTGGTTTAAACTTTTAATCGAAAACGGAAATGTCAACAATCAACATAAAAAGAGTAAAAACCAGCGAGATCGAATTAAAAGATCGCCTGGTGAGCATACAACGTGTAGCCAAAGTAACCAAAGGTGGCCGTACATTCAGCTTTTCTGCCATTGTGGTAGTAGGTGACGAGAACGGTGTTGTAGGTTACGGTTTGGGTAAAGCAAAAGAGGTTACCGAAGCCATTGCAAAGGGTATTGATGATGCTAAAAAGAACTTAGTTAAAGTTCCGATTATCAACAACACTATCCCGCATGAGCAAATAGGTAAATTCTCTGGTGGTTTTGTATTCTTAAAACCTGCTGCAAACGGTACCGGTGTAATAGCTGGTGGTGCGATGCGTGCGGTATTAGAGTCTGCCGGTATACACAATGTATTGGCAAAATCAAAAGGATCATCAAACCCGCACAACGTGGTTAAAGCAACCGTATCTGCATTATCACAATTACGTGATGCAGTTACTGTAGCGCAACAACGCGGTATTAGTTTAGGTAAAGTATTTAACGGATAATCAGTCATGTCGAAAATTAAAATAACACAGATCAAAAGCGTTATCGACAGAAGCGAGCGCCAAAAGAAAACCGTTGAGGCATTAGGCCTTAAGAAAATTAACCACAGCGTGGAAGTTGAAGCCACTGCGGCTATTATTGGTATGGTTAGAAAAGTTAACCACCTGGTAGCAGTAGAAAATATTTAATATCATGAATTTAAGTAATCTTAAACCTGCAGAAGGTTCTACTAAAAATAGAAAAAGAATTGGCCGTGGTACAGGTTCTGGCCGTGGCGGTACATCAACCCGTGGCCATAAAGGTGCCGGTTCACGTTCAGGTACATCTACTAAGGTAGGTTTTGAAGGTGGCCAGATGCCATTACAACGCCGTGTGCCTAAGGTTGGTTTTAAAAACCCTAACCGTGTTGAATATACAGGTGTAAACCTTGATGTATTGCAACAATTGGTTGAGAAATATTCACTGGCAACAGTTGATTTCGATATCTTGAAAGAGCATGGTTTAGCTTCTCGTAACGATTTGGTAAAAATACTTGGTCGTGGCGAATTAAAAGCTAAATTAGAGGTTAAAGCACACGCATTTACTGCTACTGCACAAAAAGCTATTGAAGCAGCCGGCGGAACTATTGTAAAGTTATAATTTCGATGAAGAAATTTTTCACCACATTATCCAATATCTGGAAAATTGAAGATCTAAGAGTGCGTATTATAAACACACTCTTATTTCTTTTGATATATCGTGTTGGTTCGTATATTGTTTTGCCGGGCGTAAACGCGGCATCACTTAATAATACCCAAAACAAAGAAGGCCTTGTAGGGCTGTTAAACATGTTTGCCGGAGGTTCGTTCTCACGTTCGTCTATTTTGGCATTAGGTGTTATGCCTTACATATCTGCTTCAATTGTGGTGCAGCTGTTGGGTATTGCGGTACCTTACTTCATTAAACTGCAAAAAGAAGGCGAAAGTGGCCGTAACAAAATTAACCAATGGACACGTTACCTAACTATAGGTATCACTGCGTTGCAGGCTATTGGTTACTTAAAATCGCAGGTGAGCGCTGATGCTATGCTTATCTCTAACCCATACTTTACAGTATTGAATGTTTGCGTATTAACAGCAGGTACCTTATTTGTAATGTGGTTGGGCGAGAAGATCACTGATAAAGGTATTGGTAACGGTATCTCATTGATCATCATGGTGGGTATTATTGCTCAGTTACCAAGTGCGTTTGTAGTAGAGTTTCAGTCTCGTACGGGCGGTGCAGGTGGTTTAATTGGCTTTATTATTGAAATTGTTGCACTGCTTGGTGTGGTAATGTTTACCATATTGATAGTGCAGGGTACACGTAAAATTGCGGTACAATACGCAAAACGTATTGTAGGTAACAAACAGTATGGTGGTGTACGCCAGTATATACCTTTAAAGGTAAATGCTGCAGGTGTAATGCCTATCATATTTGCGCAGGCATTAATGTTTATACCGGCAACAGTATCACAATTTTTCCCAAATGCAAGTGCAAACGGTATTTTGATAGCATTATCAAACTACAACTCTTGGCAGCATAACGTAACGTTTGGTATATTAATTATACTGTTCACTTACTTCTATACTGCTATTACAGTTAATCCTAACCAGATGGCTGATGATATGAAAAAGAACGGTGGCTTTGTCCCGGGTATTAAACCAGGTAAAAGCACAGCTGATTTTATTGATGGGGTAATCTCTAAGATAACATTACCAGGTTCTATTTTCTTAGCCATTATTGCTATTATACCGGCCCTGGCCAGTTTGGTAGGCGTAAGCAGTTTGTTTGCAAGATTTTTCGGTGGAACATCATTGATCATCCTTGTGGGTGTAGTTTTAGATACTTTACAGCAGGTAGAGAGCCATTTATTAATGCGTCATTACGACGGGTTGATGAAAACAGGCAGGATAAAAGGCCGTGCAAGTATCCCTACAACATCAGGTGCTACCCCGCCAGTTATCTAATTTAATACATGCCAAAGATCAATTATAAGTCTGTCGAAGAGATAGAACTCATAAGAGAAAGTTCTTTACTTGTTTCTAAAACACACGCGGAAGTAGCTAAAATTATTGCCCCGGGTGTTACTACAATGGAATTGAATAAACTTGCCGAAACCTTTATCCGTGACAACGGAGGGGTTCCGGCATTTTTAAACTATAACGGCTTCCCATATTCATTATGCATATCGCTAAATGACCAGGTGGTACATGGTTTCCCAGGCAAACATGTTTTGGTTGAAGGGGATCTGGTATCAGTTGACTGCGGTGTGATCCTTAATAAATACTTTGGCGATTCGGCATTTACTTATGCCATTGGCGAAGTAGATGAAACTACCAAAACATTGATGCGCGTTACCAGGGAATGTTTAGACCTTGGTGTTGCAAAGGCTGTAGTAGGTATGCGCATTGGCGATATCGGCTACGCGGTTCAGGAACATGCCGAAAAGCATGGTTTTGGCGTTGTTAAGGAATTGGTTGGCCACGGTGTAGGTATACGCCTGCATGAAAAACCTGAGGTGCCAAACTACGGTAAACGCGGATCAGGCATTAAGTTAGAGGAAGGGATGGTAATTGCCATTGAACCGATGATCAATGCAGGCCGCGCAGGTGTTAAGTTTTGGGATGATGGCTGGACCGTATCAACGGTTGATAAAAAACCATCGGCACATTACGAGCATACAGTAGCTGTTGGTAAAGGAAAACCAGACATTTTATCGACGTTTGAATACATTGATAAAGTTTTAGAAGAAAAGAATAATAATTAAATAATTTTTATTAATTTTGCATCCCGCTTTCAGGGCGGATAATTAAGTAATAATCAGTAAAATATGGCAAAACAATCCTCGATTGAGCAAGACGGTACAATTCGCGAAGCATTATCAAATGCTATGTTTAGAGTTGAACTTGAAAACGGCCACGAGATTATTGCACACATATCCGGCAAAATGCGTATGCACTACATCAAAATTTTACCTGGCGACAGAGTTAAACTTGAAATGAGCCCATACGATTTAACAAAAGGAAGAATAACCTACAGATATAAATAATAAACGAGATGAAAGTTAGAGCATCCATTAAAAAACGCAGTGTTGATTGCAAGATCATCCGCCGCAACGGGAAACTTTACGTGATAAACAAAAAGAACCCGAAGTTTAAACAGCGTCAGGGATAATTAAAGAATTTGTAATGATCCGTACAACGGTGGCCCGCCGTTCGGTATTACGTAAAAACAAAAAACAAATATGGCAAGGATTTCAGGTATTGATTTACCAAAAAATAAAAGAGGCGAGATAGGCTTAACCTACATTTACGGTATAGGCCGTACAACCGCTCAAAACATTCTAACTGAAGCAGGTATTGATGTTAACATTAAAGTTCAGGATTGGGACGATGATCAGTTAACTGCTATACGTACCATCATCAACGATAAAGTAAAAGTTGAAGGTTCATTGCGTTCAGAAGTTCAGCTTAACATCAAACGTTTAATGGATATAGGTTGCTATCGTGGTACCCGTCACCGTAAAGGTTTACCTCTACGTGGCCAACGCACCAAAAACAACTCACGTACCCGTAAAGGAAAACGTAAAACAGTTGCTAACAAAAAGAAAGCTACTAAATAGTAAATAGTGATTGGCAAGTGGTGAGTAGTGATACACGCCTGCGCCAGGAATACATAAATTATAAAAACGATTAGTGGGTCCGAGTTATCACTAACTCAGTAATTCATTAAATCAATAATTAAGAAAATGGCTAAATCTAAAAAAGTTACCAAAAAGCGTATTGTAGTAGTTGAGTCAGTTGGCGAAGCACACATCAACGCAACTTTTAACAACATCATTATCACCCTTACCAACAAAAACGGGCAGGCTATATCATGGTCTTCTGCAGGTAAAATGGGTTTTAAAGGTTCTAAAAAGAACACCCCTTATGCTGCTGGCCAGGCTGCCGGCGATTGCGGTAAAGTTGCTTATGACTTAGGCTTGCGTAAGGTAGAAGTGTTTGTTAAAGGCCCGGGTTCAGGCCGCGAGTCTGCTATCCGTACCCTGCAAACAACAGGTATTGAGGTAACTACAATAAAGGACATCACCCCACTTCCGCACAACGGTTGCCGTCCATCAAAACGTAGAAGAGTTTAATTCACTAATTTTTTAAAGCTAAGATTCGGCAGCTGCGGGCTGTTTGATACTTTAAAACACACAAATAATGGCAAGATACACAGGCCCCAAATCAAAAATTGCGCGTAGGTTCCGCGAGCCGATCTTCGGTCCGGATAAAGCGTTAGAGAGAAAAAACTACGGACCAGGTATGCATGGTGCTTCTAAAAGAAGAGGAAAGCAATCTGAGTACGCAGTACAGTTAATGGAAAAACAAAAAGTTAAATACACTTACGGTGTATTAGAGCGTCAGTTCGAAAACTTATTCCATACAGCTTCTGCTAAAGAAGGCATCACCGGTGAGAATTTGTTAAAATTCTTAGAAGCACGTTTAGATAATGCAGTTTACCGTTTAGGTATTGCTCCTACACGTTCTGGTGCACGCCAGTTAGTAGGCCACAAACATATTACTGTTAACGGTGGCGTTGTAAACATCGCTTCTTACCAACTTAAAGCTGGTGACGTTATTGCAGTACGCGAAAAATCAAAATCACTTGAAAGCATCACTATATCAGTAGCTGGCCGTAAAGTAAATAAATATAGCTGGTTAGAGTGGAACGCTGATGAATTGTCAGGTAAGTTCTTAAACTATCCAAACCGCGACGAGATCCCTGAGAATATCAAAGAGAACTTAATCGTCGAGTTATATTCAAAATAATAACGATAATTATCCGGGGGATGGTTGGCATATTCTGTCAATCATTTTCGTGGTTAAAAATCTATTCAAATTAATTAACAATAAATAAAAGATATAAATGGCAATTTTAGCATTTCAAAAACCAGACAAGGTTATCATGCAGAAATCAAATGATTTTGATGGCACGTTTGAGTTTCGTCCGTTAGAACCAGGCTTCGGTGTAACCATTGGTAATGCTCTGCGTCGTATCTTACTTTCTTCATTAGAAGGTTTTGCTATTACATCGGTTCGTTTTTCGGGTGTGATGCATGAGTTTTCAACCATTAAAGGTGTGGTTGAAGATGTAACCGAGATCATCCTTAACTTAAAACAAGTTCGTTTTAAAAAGATAGGTGAATCGGGCGATAATGAGAAAATATTTGTGATCATTAACGGCCAGGATGCTTTTAAAGCAGGTGATATTACCAAGTTTTCAAACAACTTTGAAGTATTAAACCCTGAGTTGGTTATCTGTAACATGGATTCATCAGTAACGCTTGAAGTTGAGCTTACTGTTGCTAAAGGCCGTGGTTACATCAGCAACGAGGAAAACAAAAATCCTGATGCTAACGTAGGTGTGATAGCTATCGACTCTATCTTTACGCCTATCAAAAATGTAAAATACACTTTAGAGAACTATCGTGTTGAGCAAAAAACAGATTACGAAAAACTGATCCTTGATATTTCTACAGACGGTTCAATCCATCCTGAGGATGCTTTGAAACAAGCTGCGAAAATTCTTATCCAGCACTTCATGCTGTTCTCTGACGAGAACATGATGCTTGAAGCACAGGCTAAAGAAGAAACTAAGGAAGTTGATGAGGAAATCTTACACATGCGTAAGATCCTTAAAACTGAATTGGTTGATCTTGACCTGTCGGTTCGCGCACTTAACTGCTTAAAAGCTGCTGATATCCGCAGCCTTGCAGATCTGGTTTCTTACGATGTTGCTGATATGTTAAAATTCAGAAACTTTGGTAAAAAATCATTAACTGAAATTCAGGACCTGGTTAAATCAAAAGGCTTATCTTTTGGTATGAACCTGTCTAAATTTAAGTTAGACGAAGAATAATTTTATGATTAGAGGTTAGTGATGTACTACATCACTAACCTCTTTTTATTTAAATAGAATTTGGTTAGGGATGATACGGTGACGAATCTCTGATCACTAATTAACAAGTCACTAAATATCGCGTAATTCCGCGGGCTTGATTTTATAAGTCGCCCAACGGTATGCACGTGCCACAACACAAAAACAAATGAGACACGGAAAAAAAGTTAACCACTTAGGTCGTACAGACAGCCACCGCAAAGCGATGTTGGCTAACATGGCTTCTTCGCTTATCCAACACAAGCGCATTACAACAACATTAGCAAAAGCAAAAGCTTTACGCGGTTATGTTGAGCCACTTTTAACTAAATCAAAAAACGATACTACGCACTCACGCCGTACCGTATTTAGCTATTTACAAGACAAAGACACCGTGAACATCTTGTTCCGTGAAGTTGCCGAGAAAATTGCTAACCGCCCGGGTGGTTACACTCGTATCGTTAAGTTAGAGAACCGTTTAGGCGATAACGCTGAAATGGCTATCATCGAGTTAGTTGATTACAACACTGTTTACGGTAAAGATGTTGCTGCTAAAACTGAGAAAAAATCAACACGTCGCCGTGGTGGTGCTTCTAAAGCAAAAGCAGAAACTGATGCGCCTGTAGCAAAAGAAACTGCTGCACCAGTAGTAGCTGAAGAAACTGTAGCTGAGGCTCCGGTTGCTGAAGCAGCTCCTGCAGTTGAAGAAACTCCTGCAACTGAAGCTCCAGCAGCTGATGACAAGGAAGAAAATGCTGAAAAAGGCGAATAATTAATTATTCAACTTAAAGTATATAAGCCTCCCGAATTTCGGGAGGCTTTTTTTGTTTTACAGGCACTACAAAAAGGCCAATTTTTTCTCAAAATTTTATCATTTCAGCCTCTGTGTCTTTTGTGGATAGGCCTAATGCAGGTTTCCGTGCCCTATGTGGTTAAAAAAGTAATTTTCTAAATTTTAAAACTCCTGCCAGCTTATCAGGTTTAGATAAGTATAATAATTAAACGTAAAATGGCAAAGGTAGCAGACCAATTGGTAGAGATGTTGGTGAACGCCGGCATCAAAAGGATATATGCCGTAACCGGCGATAGCTTAAACGAGATAAACGACGCCGTGAGGCGCGAAGGTAGTATCCAATGGGTGCATGTGCGCCATGAAGAAGCCGGAGCATACGCCGCCGGTGCAGAGGCGCAAGTAACCGGTACACTTGCCTGTTGCGCAGGCAGCAGCGGCCCGGGGCATGTACACCTGATAAATGGCTTGTATGATGCACACCGCTCGGGCGCACCCGTTATTGCCATAGCCTCTACCATAGCCAGTTTTGAGTATGGTACCGAATATTTCCAGGAAACCAACACCATTAAATTATTTGACGATTGCAGCCATTATAACCAGGTGGCTACCACGCCCAAGCAACTACCAAGGATGCTGCAAGCCGGTATCCAGGCGGCGCTGCACCGCAAAGGTGTTTCGGTAATTGGCGTACCGGGCGATCTGACCAGCATGGATGCCGAAGAGATCATCACATCAACCCAGAACTTTGACCCGGTTGCTGTAACCAGGCCGTCTGATGAAGATTTGGTAAAACTCGCAGCCTTGCTCAATCAGCATAAAAAAATCACACTGTTTTGCGGGATAGGGGCCGCTGATGCGCATGATGAAGTTGTCGCCTTATCGCAAAAACTTAACGCCCCGGTGGCTTACTCGTTCCGCTCTAAGATGGATATCCAATATGATAACCCTAACGAAGTTGGCATGACGGGCTTATTGGGCCTGCCATCGGCCTATCATAGCATGCATGAGAGTGACCTGCTGGTGTTATTGGGCACCGATTTCCCGTACACGCCGTTTATGCCTACAGATTGTAAAATTGTACAGATCGATATCAAGCCTGAGCGCATTGGCCGCCGCGCCAAAGTGGATGTGGGGTTGAGCGGATCTATTAAGGATACCCTTACCGGGTTATTGCCACAGATTGAGCAGCACGAGGATGACAGCTTTTTGCAGGCACAGTTGAAATTTTACGCGCATGTTAAGGATAACATGAAGACCTATGTGACCGATACCGGGAAAAAGGATAACATCCACCCCGAGTATATTGCCAGCCTGATTGATGAGCTGGCCACGGATGATGCCATCTTTACGGTAGATACGGGCATGTCATGCGTTTGGGGATCGCGCTATATCAACGCTACGGGTAAACGTAAAATGATAGGTTCTTTTAACCATGGATCAATGGCTAATGCCATGCCGCAGGCTATTGGCGCCGCTTTGGCTTGCCCCGGCAGGCAGGTGGTTGCATTATGCGGCGATGGCGGCTTATCGATGCTGCTGGGCGATCTGGCAACTATCACCCAATATAACCTGCCCATCAAGATCATCGTATTCAATAACCGGTCGTTAGGGATGGTGAAACTGGAGATGGAAGTAGCCGGCCTGCCCGATTGGCAAACCGAGATGCACAACCCTGATTTTGCCATGGTTGCTGAAGCGATGGGCATAAAAGGCATCACCATAAAAGACCCCGATGGCGCGCGCCAGGCATTAATTGAAGGATTGATATACAAAGGCCCGGCTTTAATAAATATATTTACAGACCCTAACGCTTTGGCTATGCCACCCAAAATAGAATTGGGGCAGGTAAAGGGGATGGCAGTATCTATGACCAAACTGATGCTAAACGGGCGTATGGACGAGGTGATAGATACCATAAAGGCCAACTATAAACATTTAAAAGACCTGATCTGATATAAATGAACATACACAGGCGGCATATTATGCTGTTGGTACTATCTGTAATTACGCTTGGGTTTATAGCGCTATCTGTTATAGTGGCAATATACCCTACGCTGGCTATCGATATAAAATTTTCAAGGGAGATACAGGAACATCAAAACCCGGTTATTGACAGGGTGATGTACCTGATAAGTACGCCCGGCTATATGCCCGAGTCTTTTATTATTGTCCCGGTAACCGCATTGCTTTTTTTTCTTTTTAAATATAAAAAGGCGGCATTGTTTGTTTTATTGACGGGTGCTACTGGTTTAATAAGCACCATAGTAAAAGCCCTGGTTAACCGGCCAAGGCCATCAAAAGATTTTGTACGCATTGTTTTTGAAACCACGCAGCAAAGCTTCCCCAGCGGGCATATGATGTTTTATGTGGTGTTTTTTGGTTTTTTGATATTGCTAATGGTTCAGTTAGAGCATATACCCAAAACCTTAAAATATATCGTCATCATCATCAGTCTCTTCTTTATTTTTACTATCCCATTCTCCCGTATATACCTGGGGGCGCATTGGTTTACCGATGTGCTGGGCGGCTTTTTGTTAGGAGTGCTCTCGCTTTACCTGCTCTCATGGTTATACCTGCGTAAACGTGCCACTAAAGAAGAAGCGCCGGTTGCCGAAACGGAGTAAGTTTTTTGAAAGAATTTCTGTAATTTCAAGTCATAAAAAACCTGAACATTACGATTATGACCACAAGCTTATCCACCAAACAGCGCGTGCAATCTATTGATGTATTACGCGGCGTTATCATGCTGATTATGGCGATAGACCATACACGCGAATATTTCCACACAGGTGCCATTACCAGCGACCCAACAAACCTCGCGACAACCACACCCATATTGTTCTTTACACGTTGGATAACTCACTTTTGTGCCCCCACATTTGTTTTTTTAAGCGGACTTTCCGCCTACCTGGCCGGTACCCGGCGCACCAAAGGTGAACTGAGCGGATTCTTGATAAAACGCGGGCTATGGCTGGTGTTTGTAGAGGTAGCTATCATCACTTTGGCGCTATCGCTTAACCCACTTTATAATGGTATAGCCTTGCAGGTAATATGGGCTATAGGCGTGAGCATGATATTACTTGGCTTATTGGTGCGTTTACCGGCAAGGGCGATAGGATTAATAGGGATCTTAATAATTGTGGGGCATGACCTGCTTAATAACATACAACTGGCACCCAATGGCACCGAAGATGTGTTAATGAAACTGTTGTTCACCGCCCGGGGGACTTTATTCTTTTTAGATAAAACCCATGTAGTATTTGCCCTTTATGCAGTTATACCATGGACAGGCGTAATGTTATTGGGTTATGCTTTTGGCGGTTTATACCAGGCCAAATACAAACCGGCTGATAGAAAAATAATACTGATATATGCATCATTATTACTATTCCTCGTGTTTATGGCGTTACGGCTGGTTAACGCTTATGGCGACCCGGCACCATGGTCGGCACAAAAAAACGGGATATTTACTTTTATGTCGTTTTTGAATGTGAGCAAATACCCGCCTTCGCTGATGTACACTTTGCTTACATTATCAGTAGCATTATTAATATTGGCATTAACAGAAAAATCGGCAGGGAAGCTGGCCGGTTTTTTTAAGGTGTATGGGAGTGTACCCTTCTTTTACTACGTGCTGCATTTTTATCTGATCCGCAGCTTAACCGTAATCGTTTTCTTTTTACAGGGGTTTAAAACTTCGCAGATCGTTACGCCAAACGCTCCCTTCCTTTTTGCGCCGCCGGGGTTTGGTTTTAGCATAGGCATAGTTTACCTGATATGGCTGGCCATTATTTTATCGCTTTACTACCCATGTAAGTGGTTCTCTGGTTATAAGAAAACCCACAAGCAATGGTGGCTAAGTTATTTGTAGCCGTTAAGGCTTAATGTATTGCTGAATAACCTGCTGCAATTGCCCGGCTTGCATTACGCCGCTTTGGCGCCATTTGCTTTGCCCATTCTGGAAAACCATTAGTGTGGGTACGCTTTGTACACGGTAAGCACTGGCTGCGGCGGGGTTTTTGTCGATATCGATCTTGATGATGGTTACCTTATCGCCAAGTGCATCTTTAACCTGCTTTAAAATAGGCGGCATCATTTTACAAGGCCCGCACCACTCTGCCGAAAAATCAACCAAAACGGGTTTGTCTGATGCTATAATATCCTGAAAGTTTGCCATGGGTTTATCTCCTTTTAGTAATAACGGATAAATTGTGATTACGTTTTGCAGCGTAAAAATTATTCTCACGCCAAGACGCTAAGACGCACTCCGATTAAAGTTTTTAGCGTCTTTGCGTGAAATAAACCTTAATGCAAGATCTTCTTCCGCTCGGGTTGCAAAATATTACTGTCCTGCAGCCAGTCGGCTAAGCGTTGCGGCCAGTTATTGATGGATATAAGCTTGCGGTTGGTGCCCATATTAAAGGCATGGTCGCCTTTGGCATACATATGCATTTCTACCGGTACTTTTGCTTCGCGGTAGCGCTGTAATAGCTGGATAATGGGTAACGAGCAGCAGGCATCATCATTGGCTGCCACTAAAAAAGCAGGTGGAGCATCTGCAGGGATGGTTTCGGGAACGAAGCCCGGGCCGGGGTACACCTGTACAATAAAGTTTGGTTTGGCGTTGGCACGGTCAATCGGGTCGGCGGCTTTTGGGTCGCCTTTCCAGCCGCTAAAGGCAACCATATCTACCACTTCGCCACCTGCCGAAAATCCCATCATACCAATGCGGTTGGTATCTATATTAAACTCGGCTGCACGGCTGCGCACCAAACGCATGGCGCGGTAAGCATCCTGTTTGGGGTGTACATCAACTTTATAGGGCGAAAGTGTATCCCTGCCTAAACGGTATTTTAATATAAAAACAGTTATGCCCAAACTGTTATAGAATTTGGCCGGCGCCACACCTTCCGAATTATAAACCAATAAACGGTGCCCGCCACCGGGGCAAATTACCACGGCCGCGCCATTGGCCTTATCGGCAGGGGGCAGGTAAACCGTTAAGGAAGGGTTATGAATGTTTTTTACCCAGTAATCTTTAGCTTGCTCAGGCTCGTTACGGCGGGTTTCAAAACCCGGTGCGCCCTTCGCCCATAGCGGGATAACCGTTTGGGCTTGCGTTGCAAAGCTGCACAGCATCAGCATAAACAAAACTATGTAAAACGATACTGGCTTTTTCATACCAGTAAATTTACATTATTTACTCATAAAACGTTTCCACCATTCCGAATTATAAGGGCCATTTACTTCGGTAGGCTTACCGGGCTCGGGCATAAACAATTTGATGTTTTTTTCTGCTGCAAGCTTTAACAATCTTTCTGCCGGTTCGTACCAGGCATGGGGTGCCAGGCTAAATGTACCCCAGTGTATAGGCATCATTACATTACCTTTTAAGGCAAGGTGTGCATTGGTGGCGTTATCAGGCCCCATGTGTATATCGGGCCAGTATGTGCCGTATGCGCCAACCTCCAGCATAGTCAGGTCGAACGGGCCAAAGGCTTCGCCTATCTCTGCAAAACCAGGGAACCAGCCCGAATCGGCACCAAAAAAGATGTTATGCTGCGGCCCTTTTATCACGAAGGATGCCCAAAGTGTTTCGTTACGATTGATAACCCCCCTGCCAGAGAAATGCCTTGAAGGCGTAGCTGTAATATTGCAATTGCCTATCATGATGCTGTCGCCCCAGTCAACCTCGTTGGTATAGTTTTTCAGGATACCCCAATCTTCCAGGTATTTGCAAACACCCATAGGGGTAATAAATGGGATGTGTTTGCCTGCAAAAAACTTAATAGTGGCTTTATCCAGGTGGTCGTAATGGTCGTGCGATACGATAACCGCATCCAGTTGGGGCAGGTCTTGCAGCGCTATGGGTGGTTGGAAAAATCTTTTGGGGCCAAAAGCCTGTGAAAAAGAAACCCGCTGGCTCCAAACCGGGTCGGTTAAAATACGGATGCCATCAATCTCTATCAGCAAACTGGTATGGCCAACCCAGGTAATGCGTAAACCACTTGCAGGCGGCGTTTTATAAATAGCAGTATCTGTTTTAAATGGGCCCAAAGGAATTTTGGGTACGTTTTCGGCTGTATTGTTCATGTACTCCCTCAGGATAGGGATCATTTTGCCAAAACCGGCATCTTCAGTAGGTATAGGGTTTAAAAATTTGCGTCCTTTTTTTTGTGCTCCGGCTAAACTCATGGGCAATTATAAAACTTTGTAACTAAATATATTATACTAACGGTAAAAGCTTGCTTAAAGATGATTAAACAGGCTTTATTTCTTTAAAAAGCTGATAGCCGCATCGCAGAAGGCCAAAAGCTGCGCAGGCATATCGGGCAATTCATAAGGGTGGCTGGCGTTAAAAGTATGGTCGGCACCGGGGGCAACCAAAAACTCAGCAGCAGGTTGCGCAGCGTGTAATTGTTCGGCATGACCTAGCGGCACACTGGTATCGGCATCGCCATGGATAATCAGCCATGGTTGTGTTATTTGGGCCGCTTTAAGCGGGATATCTAACCGTGCAATGTTATCATCCAGGTCTTTCAACAGCGATGATTTATAGGGCATGTTTTGGCCGGTGCGCGAGTTTTTCATATACATTACACCCTGCAAGCGCCATTGCTGTTCGGCCTGCTTTGGCCAAAGGTTATGAAAGCTTGAGATAGCAGCCATGGTAACCAGTTTGGTGATGCGTTTATCTTCGGCAGTTTTGATAATACCGATGCCGCCACCCATGCTATGGCCAATAAGGTAAACACTGTTTACCCTTGGGATGGCCGAGCCGCCGCAGGCGAAATCAATAACCGATTTAAGGTCTTCCAGTTCAATGGTAAACGTATTGTCGCTAAAAGCGATCAGGTCGGCAAATTCAGTAGGGTTATCGGCAGTAGTACCGTTATGCGAAAAGTTGAACTTTAAAAAGCGAAAACCATTCTCAGCAAAGTATCTGGCAACCAGGTTATGCGCGCCCCAATCTTTAAACCCCCTGATGCCATGGGCGAAGATGACCAGTGGTGCATAAGGGTGTAAAGTATCGTAGGTGATATCGGCTGTCATCCCGCGGCCTTTAGCCCCGGGTATGGTGTAATTCTGCTTAACGATCATAGCCCGAAAATTACAGTTTTTGCAGCGAAAAGCGGCAAGTAGAAATAGCATCAGCCGCTTTATTATTTTACTCACCCCGACTCCGCTTCGCTTGTCGCCCCTCTCTGCTGCGCAAAGAGTGAGGGGAAAAACAAAACCCTCTTTGTGCGTAGCGAAGAGAGGGTCGCTCACGTAGTGCCGCGGGGTGAGTAAATTGGCGCTTGATAAGGTCGCTGCTTTATAATTTACTCGCAAACAACAGCCGGTACAGGCTCTTGTTCTATTATTTCATCAGTTACTTTATTGTTTGCCTTTTGTGTTTTGGTACCGGTAATAAAACTTATACCGTATGCTAATAGCAATAGGGGTACGGCCATCCAAATTATTTCATGAATGCCATAGTGTGCTATAACCAAACCGCCCAGCAAGGCCCCCAGCGATATGCCTATATTGTAACATGAAGTGAGCAGGCTGTTTACAAATTCTAATGCGCTATGCGGCACACTTTGGGTGGTGCGTATATTAGGGACTAAAAACCCGCCGGTGTGTATCATTCCCCAAAAAGAAACAATAATAACCATTGGCGTAAAAATGCCTCCAAAGTAATAAGCCAATAATTGAACTGCGATTAAAAGGATAAAAAAGAACCGGCTGGCCAATATTATATTTTTACCCAGGGCAATACCCATTAGCCAGTTACCGGCTATGCCCATGCTGCCAAACAAAAGCAGCATAATGCTGATTTGAGCGCCGTCCATATGCGAGATTTTTTCGAGGTAAGCAGCCAGGTAGCTATAGCTTGAAAACATAGCAGCCAGCGTAAGAACAGTTGAAACAAGATTTAGCCATAGCTTCTTGTCTTTTAATACATAAAGCTGGCTTTCGGCCGCTTTCTCTTTATTACCCGGCATTGATGGCACAAAAAGCAATAGGCCAAAAAAGGCAACTGTGCTTATAAGGCTGGTGAGGAAAAAGGATGCCTGCCAGTTATGGAAAAAGTCGGCAGCGTACGTAGTTAACGGCACACCCAATACCGTGGCGATGCTAAGCCCCGTCATTACTATAGAAACGGCTTTGGCACCACCCTGTTTAAATGCTACGGCCAAAGAGATGTTCCAAAACAAAGGGTGGAAGAATGCCGGTAGTATCCTGGCGATCATGAGCACCGTAAAATTTGGCGAAAAAGCAGAAAGCAGGTTGGATAAGATAAATATCCCCAATACCAGGCACAGCAAAAACTTGCGGTTTATTTTGGTGGTAAGGGCGGTTATAAACGGGGATGATATAGCAACGGTGAGTGCAAAAGCACTTAGAAGCCAGCCGGCGGTATCAATAGATACCTTAAACTCCCGGCTGATGGTGGGTAATATGCCAATGACGCCAAACTCGGTAGTGATGATACCAAAAGCGCCCAGTGCCAGTATGTAAATTGATCTTTTCATGTGATTGTAATATTCAAATATTTAAATGTTTCGATATATGTGAGCAGAGGTTTTTTTATTCTAATAGAGGGATCCTAATCTTTCAGGTCGTTCAAACAGTCGATATACTCGTTGAGTATCTGTTGGTTCAGTACGTATTTAAGATTGCGGCCTTCTTTTTGGGGCAACAGCAGTTCGGCATCAACCAACTGTTTTAGGTGATGCGAAACCGAGGGCTGGGTAAGATCGAGCAGGTCGTTTACTTCGGCGCAGTAAAGACAGTCCTTCTTTTTTTTAAACTCCTGTAAAATAGCTATCCGGCTGGTGTCGCTCAGTGCACGGGATATTTTCTCTATTTTTTTGTTGTCCATTATTTAGGGTTGATCTTTTTAATGCCCGATCAACCAACGGTGACAAAGATAAAAGTTATTATTGATATATAGAAATGTATCAATATGTTTTTGATTTACATCACCCCAAAACTTGTTCCATTCTGACTTGTCCTGAAATAGGTTGACAAAAAGCTCAACCAAAATGAACAAAAGAGAA
>JAZJYI010000008.1:117420-836516 GCA_040390445.1 Bacteroidota bacterium | reverse complement strand
ACAATAAATGTTTTTATCTTTATAAATCACTGTCAACCTTTTTCAGGACGAGTCATAATGGAACAGCTTGTTTTGCAGCGCAGGGTACTTTTCAAGCGGCCCTGCGGCGACGTTAATCGGGTAGTTATAGAGCGTAAATTACCAATCAACTAATGAACCAGTGAACCAATAAATTATCTACTCGCTCCTTAAACTTTTTACCGGGTTGGCTATCGCCGCTTTTATAGCATGCGAGCTGATGGTTAGCAAAGCAAATAAAACAGCCGTAAAGCCTGCAATTACAAAAGCCCATATGTTCATATTTATGCGGTAGCTGAAGCCCATGAGCCACTTATTCATCATATACCAGGCTATTGGCGATGCTATAATGATAGAGATGATCACCAGTTTAAGAAAATCGCCCGTTAATAATTTGGTGATTCCTGTTACACTTGCGCCAAGCACTTTGCGGATACCTATCTCTTTTGTGCGTTGCTCGGCAATAAAGGCTGCGAGGCCAAATAAACCCAGGCAGGCTACAAAGATAGCCAGCAGCGAGAATACTGTGGCTGTACTGGCCATATGCTGTTCAGACGCGTATAAATTCTGCACATGGCTATCCAGAAACTCATAATCAAAACTTGCGTTAGGCATATCGGCCTTAAAGGCATTTTGCAATTGCCCCATAAATTGAGGCAGGTTTCTGGCATTATAGCGGATCAATAGGGTACGTAAGGATTCTGGAGCTTTATTCATACTGTAATACACGTAACCCCCTATTTCGCTTTTAAGCGACTTGTAGTTGAAATCTTTAACCACACCACTAACGATAGACCTGTCGGACATTTCGCTTTCAATATATCTCCCAACAGCATCCTGCGGCGATTTAAAGCCAAGGTACTTCATAGCTGCTTCGTTTAACAGCACATAACAGCTGGTATCACCTTCGGCCAAAGTTTGTGGTAACGAGTTACCGGCCAGCAGCTTTAAGCGCATGGTTTTAACAATGGAGCCATCGGTATGGCAGGTTTTTACGGGCATACCATCTTTATCTGTTGCCGATTTCCGGATGCTCCGCCCACTCTCCACATCGCCGGGGATGGATTGCACAGCCGAAAAGCTTTCTACGCCCGCCATACCGCGCAGATCATTCATAAAGGCCTTTACCTGCTGTTTACTTTGTGCGGCTTTAATATTTACCGAAACGATGCCGTTAGGGTTGTACCCCAGGTCCTTGTTCCTGATATAATGAATCTGTTGCAGGATAACTGTAACAGCAATAATAAGAATGATGGAAGATGCGAACTGAAATACTACCAATGAACGGCGGATAAAGTCGGCAACGGAGTGTTTTAATTTCAGCTTGTTCATTAAAACCAACGGCGAAATGCGCGACATAGAAAACGCCGGATAGCTACCGGCTATTAGGGTTACAAAAAGCCACGTTGATAACAAGCTCAATAAAATAGGAGCTGCAAAAAATGCCTCAGGTTTTAACTCAATACCCGTAATGTTTTGAAATAACGGCTGCGCGGTAAAGGCAAGCGCGTAACCTATAACAATGGCAATAAGTGATAGTAATGCTGTTTCGGTATAAAAAAGGGCAAGCAGGTTGCTGCTATTTGCACCTAATACCTTGTTAACGCCTACGCTTTTAGCACGTTTTTGCGAACGGGCGGTAGCAAGGTTCATATAATTTATACAGGCGATAACCAGTACCAGCAACGATAAAAATGTTAATGCCTTAACCGTGCTGATGCTCCCTATTTTAGACGAGTAACCCTCCCTGATGTCGGCAGAATAAAGGTGAATATCGGCAAGCGGCTGAAATATGAAATTGGTAAAGAATTTATTCCCCTTCTTAATATTCTTATCAATAAGCGCTGTGGCCTGTGCCTGCACCTGTGCCATATTTGCGCCGGGCTGCAGCAGGCAGTAGGTTTCATAACTTGCGTTGCTCCAGTAAACATTTTGGCCTGCCCAGCTATCCATAATGTTATAGATCATATCACAGTCAATGGTGCTGTTAGCGGGCAGGTTGTTATACACGCCCGCAACATGCAGGGTATCGCTGTTGTTTACATAAATGATCTTCCCTAAAGCAGATCCCTTACCGTACAATCTTTCTTTTGCCGCTTGTGAAAGTACTATAGATTTGGGCTGCGAAAAGGCGGTACGCGCGTTGCCTTCAATAAAAGTAATATCAAACATGCCGAAAACGGTAGAATCGGCCATGTATAAACCCTTTTCGGTAAAATTCTTGTCGTCGGTTTTCAGTGATACTTTAGCCCCAAAATCGTGCTTAATAAGCCGTGTAGCGGCTTTTACCTGCGGGATACTTTGAACCAGTGCCGGCCCTACCGAGTTTGGTACCTGTGCCCATACCTTGTAGTTGTATTGTTCGCCGGTTTGCATGTTAACCCGGTACATGTTTTTTGAGTTTTTGTACATGCGGTCAAAACTCAACTCGTACGAAATGGAGGCAAATAGCGTAATGCAAACGCACATCCCTATAGCCAACCCGGCAATATTAAGCGTGGCAAAAAGTTTGTTGCCCGTAATATTACGCCATGCAATTTTAAAGTAGTTCTTTATCATGAGGGTAAGTTGATATCAGAGAGCTTATTTCAACTTACATGCCAATTATGTAAATAATTGATAGTCAATAAATTACAAAGGTTGTTTTTAAATAAGTGTTCGTATGCGTAACAATGCCTGTTCGGGGGCGATACAGGGTTTAAACATATTTGTGATGCTGAGCGTAGCGAAGCATCTAATCGACACGATGCATGTCGTTGATGCACAGTTCGCCAATAGATCCTTCACTACGTTCAGGACGACAGGGTGGGTATTATTCGCTCCTTAAACTCTTCACCGGGTTAACCACAGCCGCTTTTACAGATTGGATGCAGGTAACTACAAAAGCTATTATTACAGAAATTGCTACTGTGCTTACAAATACCCAAATTGGCACCTGTATATAGTAGGCAAAGTTTTGCAGCCAGGCATGGATCAGCAGCCAGCCAAGCGGTATGGCCATTATTGCCGATAGCAATACAAGCTTCAGGAAATCTTTTGATATGAGGGCCATGATCTGCGCAACCGATGCCCCCAGTACCTTACGGATGCCTATTTCTTTGGTACGCTGCGCGGTTATCAGCGATATTAAGCCCAGCAGGCCAAGGCAGCTGATAAATATGGCTACAGAAGCGCTGGAACGTATCACCCGGTTTAACAATTCTTCTTTCTGGTAAAAATCGTTTATCTGCTCATCCTGGAACGTGTATTCAAAAACATTTTCGGGGTATATGGCCTGCCAATCGCGTTTTAAATTTTCCAACGTAGCCTGTACATTGTTGGCATTGATCTTTATTGCCGCAAAGCGGTATTCGTGGCGAAAAGCAGAAATTGATTCGGGCGGGATAGCGGCATACATAGATTGTGCATGAAAATCTTTCATCACCCCTACCACAATGCCCGGGTTATTGGTAATGCCCCCCGCTACAAACTTATGCCCAATGATCTGTTGCGGGTCTTTAATCCCTAAACGCTTTACCATGGTTTCGTTAACCAGGTATTCGCTTGCGGTATCGCTCTCTGCAATATTGCGCCCGGCAATAATTTTCAGCCCAAAAGTTTTCGCAAAATCGGCATCTGCTAAAATAGTGAAACCCGTAAAATTTTCCCACTCGCGGTTATCAAACTTTACCGAACCACCGTCATTACGGGCCGATGCTGCGGGCCTGTCACAATAAGTTACGCTCTCAACACCGGGGCGACTAAGCAACTGGTTGCGCAGAAAATCGGTTTTGGTTTTGGTGTTATCCGGTACAGGCACCACCACTATGGCATCCTTATTAAAACCGGGGTTGGCCGATTTCAGGAACTTTACCTGCAGGGTAATCAATATAGTGCCGATGATCAGCACCTGCGCTATCACATTCTGAAATACAATAAGGCCCTTACGCGCAAACCCCGCCGACTGCGAATTATTATTCACCTGGTTCTTTAACGCGTTTACCGGTTTAAACCGGCTTAGGATAAGCGCGGGATAAGTACCCGCGGTAATAATGATGATGGCCAGCAGCAATACTAAAAACGCCGACAGTTTTATATCGGTAAAAAAGTTAAAACTAAGCTGAGTTTGCAGCCAGTTGTTTAATACCGGCAAAACCAGCAAAACGTAACCAATGGCCAGTAAAGCGGCAAATACAGCAATGCAGGAGGTTTCGGTAATAAACTGTTTAAATATGGCCGACGGTGTACTGCCTAAAACCTTGCGTGTACCAATTTCTTTTGCCCTTTTAAAGCTTTGGGCGGTAGCCATGTTAATAAAGTTAACACAGGCAATTATAGCGAGCAAAGCGCCTATAATACCTAAGGTTGCCAGCAGCGAGCGCTGTATAACGCCCCTGTAACGCATATCAAAATGGATCTCGTTCAATGGCTGAACCAGGAATGTATATTCGGGGCCGAGGCCGTTTTTATCCATCTTCTTCAGCATGGCATTTATGGTTGCCGACGTGGTGCCTTCAGCCAGTGATACATAAACGTTATTCCTTGTATCTACCCATCCCCAATCACGGATCCATTTGTCTGCGTTTTGCGGGTAAATCTCTTTTAAGGATGATATGGACAGAAAAATATCCGTCTTGATATCGGTATTAGCTGGATGGTCTTTTACAATGCCCGTTATTTTAAAGGGTATTTTGCTATCGGTTAAGATGGTACGGCCTATAACATCCTGGCTGCCAAAGTATTTTTGGGCGATGCTGTGGCTTAAAACAACCGTATTTGGAGTATTGAGTGCAGTATTTTTATCACCTTGTTCCCATTCATAATCAAACAAATTGAAAAACGACGGGCTTGTTAATGCCACAGTCTCATTCTCGGCAAAAAGTTTATCCTTTACATTACCTGTTTGCGGTACAGCTACTGTAAGTTTAAGGATCCTGGATATGATACCAACCTCCTTTATTTGAGGGATGCGGGCTTTTACTGCGTTGCCAAGCGCTATTGAATTACCGGGAACATACTCAACACCTCCATCGCCAACGCGCAATTCATTAACTATTCTGTAGAGCTGTTTGGCATTATGATGATACCTGTCAAAACTTAAATGGTAGCTGATAAACTGGAAAAGGATAATACAACAGCCAATGCCCAGCGATAAGCCGAAAATATTGATAGCACTGTAAAACTTATGTTTAACTAGGTTACGAAAGGCGATTTTAAAGTAAGTTTTGATCATGACAGTACAGGTTTTGTTTGATACTACAATATCATCACTATTGATGTTAAATTTATATATTTAACATTCGTTAACCAATTACTCGCTCCTTAAACTCTTCACCGGGTTAACCACAGCCGCTTTTACAGATTGGATGCAGGTAACTACAAAAGCTATTATTACAGATACCGCAGCGGTTGCCATAAACACCCAAACGGGTACTTTAATGTGGTAAGCAAAGTTTTGCAGCCAGCCATGCATAATAAGCCATCCTGCAGGTATGGCTATTACTAATGACAGCATTACCAGCTTCAGAAAATCTTTTGACAGCAAAGCCGTTATTTGTGGTACTGATGCCCCCAATACCTTGCGGATGCCTATCTCTTTTGTACGCTGGGTGGTTATTAATGATATTAAGCCCAATAAACCAAGGCAGCTAATTAATATAGCTACGCATGCGCTTGCCGTAACCAGTTTATTAAGCAACTCCTCTTTTTTATAGAAACCGGCCACCTGCTCGTCTAAAAAGTGGTATTCAAAAGCATATTCGGGGTACACGGCTTTCCATGAATCGCGAACCTGATCGATACCCGCCGACAAGTTTTTTCCGGATAATTTTACCGCCGCATACCGGTAATACTCCCTCCCGGTGCTGATCAACTGTGGCTCCATAGCGTTGTATA
This sequence comes from Bacteroidota bacterium, assembly GCA_040390445.1. Lineage (GTDB taxonomy): Bacteria > Bacteroidota > Bacteroidia > Sphingobacteriales > Sphingobacteriaceae > Mucilaginibacter. The sequence goes on along the minus strand of JAZJYI010000008.1, from coordinate 830,624 downwards.
ACGATTTTGAATGGAAATCTTTCACTACCCCTACTATCGTACCTTCAGAATTGTTAAGATCGCCCGAGGTGAATTTGCGGCCAATAACATCATTCGGGTTTTTTGCCCCCAGTATTTTAACCAGTTTTTCATTCACTAAAAATTGTTTGGTGCTATCGTTTTCGGCGTAGTTTTTACCTGCAATTATTTTAAGCCCAAAGGTTTTTACGTAGTTAGCGTCGCCAATAACAGTAAATACGGTGTATTTTTCCCAATCGCGGGTATCATACTTTATGCTGCCGCCTTTTTGCGATGCCCCCATAGCTGCCTCATAGCAATAGGATACACTTTTTACCCCGGGCTTACCAAGCATTAAATTGCGCATATAATCTGTTTTGGCCTTCGCTTTATCGGGTATAGGTACTATAACAATCGCATTTTTATCAAAACCGGTATCGGCGGTTTTAAGGAATTTAGTTTGCAGGGTTATCAGTACCGTACAAATAATAAGCACCTGCGCAATAATATTCTGGGCTACTATAAGCCCCTTCCGGGTAAGCTGTGCGCTTTTTGTGCCCGATGTTAGCTGGCTTTTTAACGCATCAATAGGTTTAAACCTGCTCAGTATAATAGCGGGGTAAAAACCGGCCGATAATACCACAATAATAAATACGGCCAATAAGTATAACGGAAGCTGCCAAACGCTAAACATGCCGTAGGTTAAGTTGGTGCCAAGCCAGCTATTTAGTACGGGCAAAAACAGGGTAACCCATAAAAGTGATAAAGCAATAGCAATAAAGGCTATTAACCCCGTTTCGGTAATAAACTGGTTAAAGATACCTGCGGGTGTACTGCCTAAAACCTTACGCGTACCAATCTCTTTGGCGCGTTTTGTGCTTTGCGCGGTTGCCATGTTTATAAAATTTACACAGGCAATTACAATTAACAGCAAACCAGTTAGGCTTAAAATCACCAGCAACGGGCGCTGTATAACCCCGGCATAGCGGGCATCAAAGTGCCATTCGCTTAAGGGCAATAATTTATAATGATACCAGCTGCCATCGTTACCTAAAGCCTTTTTGATCATACCACTCATGGCGTTTTCTATAGTTTTGGGCGATGCATTATCATTCAACTGGAAAAAGATATTGGTATGCGAGTTGATAAAATACCAATCATTACGCATTTGTTTAGCAAAATCGGGGTTTAACTGCTCAAAGGATGCCAGGGAGATAAACATATCGGCCTTGAAATCGGTTGTGGGTTTGTTTTTGGCGAGCACCCCTGTTATTTTAACAGGCAGGTGATTATCTACAAGCAGTGTTTTGCCTATAACATTAGTACTGCCAAAATACTTTTGGGCAAGGTTACTGGTAATTACAGCAGTGTTGGGTTCACTCAGGGCGCTGGCATAATTGCCCTGTTCCCAGGTGTAATCAAATAACTCAAACCAATGTTTATCAGTGAGGGCAACGTTTTCGTGTTCGGCAAATAATTTAGGGTTGGCTGTGTTGCTGTTTACCGCAATACTGTATGATTTATCGCCTAAAAGCATCGCCACATTTTTCACCTGTGGTACCTGGGCTTTCACCGTATTGGCCAGCACCATAGGTGCCCCTTTTTCATAACTGATGGTGCCATCAGGGATATGCATCTCATCAACCACACGGTATAGCTGTTTCGCATTGCGATGATAAGTATCAAAGCTTAGGTGATAAGTTACAAACTGAAACAGGATAATACTACAGGCAATGCCTAACGATAAGCCAAAAATATTGATAGCACTATAAAACCTGTGTTTAACCAGGTTACGGAAAGCAATTTTTAAGTAAGTTTTAAGCATAAGGTGCTGGTTTTGTTTGATGCTACAATATCAGCACTATTAGCTATTAAATTATAATTTTTAACATCTGTTAACGCTTTAAACAAAAATAGCGATGGGTGTAAAACCCATCGCTATTAATACTATTTGTGATGCTGAACGATAGCAAAGCATCTAATTTATGCATGTCGGTGATGCACAGTTTACTAATAGATCCTTCGCTACGTTTAGGATGACAAGGTGGTTACTATTCGCTCCTTAAACTACTAACCGGGTTAGCTATAGCTGCTTTAACAGTTTGGAAGCTAAGCGTACACAAAGCCAGTAACAGCATCCCTGCCCCGCTTAGCGCAAATATCCACCAGCTGATGGCTGTGCGGTCGGCAAAGTTTTCCATCCACTTGTGCATAGCGTAATAAGCCAGCGGTGTTACCAGTACAAATGCCAGCCCTATAAGCCACATTAGTTCTGTTGATAGTAATGTTACTATTTGTGTTACGCTTGCGCCCAGCACCTTGCGTACACCAATTTCTTTGGTGCGCTGGCCGGTGGTGTAAATGGCTAAGCCTAACAGGCCAAGGCAGCTTATCAGGATTGATAAACCCGTTGCCCAGGTAAGTAAGGTTGAGGTATGCTGCTCGGCATCATAAAACTTAGCTATGCTTTGGTCATAAAAGGCATACTCAAAATCATCGTCGGGGTAAGTTTCCTTCCAGATCTTCCCGATAGAAGCAATACCGGCTTTCCACTCATCGCCACCTGCCGTTTGTGGTTTTAAAGCGATATGGAAGGTACGGTTGTTCCACTTATTGTTTACCGGCATCAGTATAGCCAGTGGCTTTATAGGCGAGCGTAACGATCTCTGATAAAAATCGACAGTTACGCCTACTATCTCGCGTTTTTTGCCATTGTAATCAAGTCTTACGCCTATAGCCCTTGCCGGGTCGTTAAAGCCAAGTGTTTTAGCGTAGGTGTTATTGATAATGATGTTTCCCGAGGTATCTGATTGCCTTAGGTTGCGGCCTGCAAGCAGTTTAATTTTATAAACTTTCAGGTAGTTCTCGTCGGCATATTTTTGCTGCAGGTCGGTCTTTATCTCCTTTTTACCATCAATATAGGTTACCGTTGTAGAGTTGGTGTTGTTTGATGACGGTGCGGAACCGCCCACGCTTATCAACTCTATTTGCGGTATAGCGCTTATCTTGTTCATAAACACCTGCTGCTTGTTGGTATTGAGGCTTTTATACGGCGTTGAGAGGTTTACAATAGCATCTTTTTTAAAGCCAAGGTCCTTATGCAGCGCATAATATATTTGCTTGCTTACCAGCAAGGTTGCCATGATAAAGAATTGCGCTATCACAAACTGGGTTACCGTTAATGATTTACGCAGCCATGCATTTCGGCTTTTACTGGCATTATTGCTTGCCTGGTTTTTAAGTACCGATACCGGTTTGTAACCCGATAATACCAGCGCCGGGTAAAATCCCGACAGGACGCTTACCCCAATGGTTAACACAATAAGGAAAATAATAAGCCCCGGCTGATTAAATACATTTGCCGAAACGCCTTTAGGTACAAAATCAGTAAAGAGTTTTAAAATTACCGGCGCCAGCGCAATGGATATTACGACAGCAAATATGGTGATCAGAAAGGTTTCGCTTAAAAACTGGAAAATTAACTGGCTGCGTTTACTGCCCATAGTTTTGCGGATACCAATTTCTTTGGCCCGTTGTGATGCCTGCGCCGTTGTAAGGTTTATGAAATTGATACAACCCAAAACCAACAGGAATGCCGCTATAACTAACAAGCCGTATAAGGTGGTTTTGCTGGCGGTGCGTACGCCATCCATGCCGCCATACACCTGATCGAAGTGGATGTCGTTCAGTGGCTGTAAATGAAAGCCCTGGGTACTGCCTTTGTCCTCTGGTTTTGGTGGGTTATGTGCTTTAAGCATCACGTTCAGCTGTTTTTCAACCAGTGTCGATGATGCCTTATCAGATAGCTTGATAAACAGTTGCGACGCAGAATTGGTATTCCCCCATTGATCTATCTGAAATTGATCTTTAATGTAGTGGTCGCTTGTGCCGGTGATGTATGATATAAAATCATGAAAAAGGAAGTCGGTGTTCTCTGTTATAGGTGCTATTACGCCGCTAACCGTTGTTTTTAGCGAGTCGTCATAGATCACCTGTTTGCCTATCATTTCGCTGTACTCCAGTTTAGGGAAGTATATTTTGGCTTGCGCAGATGTTAGTACAACCTGGTTAGGCTGTTTTAATGATGTTTTTGCCGAGCCTGCCAGCCAATCATAATGGATCAGGTTAAAGTACTGCTCGTTGGCAAATACAATACCCTCCTGCTTTTTAAGCTTATGGTTGGTTACCGGTCCGTCCGGTATGATCACATCCTGCTCACCGTAAATATAAAACGGCGCTACAATATCCACCCCGGTGGCTTCCGTTTTTACAGCGGCAGGCAGGGCCATGGTTACACCATTGTTATGGCCAACTTCACCGGCAAAAGAGTAATCGGTTGTTACCCGGTAAATGCGGGCGCTATCTTTATGGAACTTATCAAAAGTAAAATCAAAATGCACAATCAGGTATATAACCAGCGCCGCGCTGATCCCTATAGATAAACCAACAACGTTTATCAGCGTAAACAACTTGTGTTTGCGGAAGCCCCTAAAGGCAATTTTGAAGTAACTTTTTATCATGCTATTGAAATATAAAATTCTAAAAACTAAACCCTAAATCCTAATTCTAAAATAATGAAGCCAAATCACTAATTAACTAACCTCTAACCACTATTATTCACTCTTTAAACTCTTCACCGGGTTGGCCAGCGCTGCTTTTATAGATTGAAAACTAATGGTAATAAATGCAATGATGATAGCCCCGGTACCTGCAACAACAATTACCCACCATTGTATGCTATCGCGATAAGCAAAGCCTTTTAGCCATTGCTGCATAGATAACCACGCCAGTGGCGATGCAATGACAATGGAAATGATAACCAGTTTAATAAAATCTTTTGAAAGCATAGCTACTATGATAGATACATTAGCGCCCAACACTTTACGGATACCTATCTCTTTGGTGCGTTGCTCGGCAGCGTATGCGGCCAGGCCAAATAAACCTAGGCAGGCAATAACAATTGCCATAGTTGTAAAAACAACAAACAGGTTACCCATGCGCTGTTCGGTACGGTAAGTGTGTTCAAAATCTTCGTTCACGAAGGAGTAGTCGAACTGCTGGTTCGGCGCCATAGCATGCCATTTTTGTTTAACTTGTGCCAACAGATCTGTTGCATTAGCGGGTTTCATACGTATGGCTATGCTACCCCTGCTTTCTTCCAAACTTAGCATCAGCGGGGAAACATTTTCGCGTAACGAGTTAAAGTTAAAATCCTTAATTACGCCTATTATGCGTATCCTTTTCAGTTTTTTGCCCAGGTTATCCAAAGGGTAAAATAGTTCCTTATCTATAGGGTTAGCTATCCCTAAAAGTTTAACAGCCGCTTCGTTAATGATAATGGCAGATGAATCGGTTTTCATTTCTTTTGAAAAATTACGACCGGCCAATATCTTCATCCCCATAGTATTGATGTAATCTTCATCAATACTCCATATCTGGCTCGCTATCGCTTTTTTGGTATCTAAAGTAGCATCCTGGAAAAACGTGGTACTGTTTCGCCACCCGCTGGTTGGTACATAACCCGTCATGGTGGTGTTTACCACACCGGGTAAACGTTTTAATTCTTCTTTAAGCACTGTAGCCTGTCTCCCCAGGGCATCTACATTGTTTATTACCAATACCTGCTCGCGGTTGTACCCAATATCTTTGCTTTGTATATACTGCAGCTGATGGTAAATAACCAGCGTACCAATAATAAGGAATATGGAGATAGAGAATTGAAAAACCACCAGGAAACTGCGCAGGTAGCCACCTTTAAAGCCGCTGGCCAGCTTCCCTTTCAATACATCAACAGGCTTAAACGCTGATAGGAAAAACGCAGGGTAAGAACCCGCCAGGCAACCAATAACCACTACGGTAACCAGTAATGAAGGCACCAGCCAAATAAATGTACTGGCAGAGAATACAAGCTGTTTATCGGCCATTTGATTAAAAAGCGGCAACAATAACCTCGCGCCTATTACGGCTATAACGGTAGCACTAAATGTTACGATAAGTGATTCGGCCAGGAACTGGGCTATAAGATACTTGCGCGGCGACCCCAGTACTTTACGCACACCTACCTCGCGGGCACGGTTTGATGACCTTGCCGTGCTCAGGTTCATGAAGTTTACGCAGGCTATCAGCAGGATAAAAATAGCAATGGCCGAGAACATGTACACATATTGTATATTACCGTTACCGGATAACTCAGCCTGCAGGTTAGAGTGCAGGTGGATATCTGCAAGCGGGGTTAAACCTATCCTGAAATAATTACCGGCTTTTTCAAAATCATCGTAGCTCATGTGCATAGCCGTTTGCAGCTGGCCGCCCAGGTACTTGCGCGACATGGCCGGGAACTTGGCCTTTAGCCTTTCAACATTAGCTCCTTGTTTTAACAGGATGTAAGTATTAAAATTATTGCTCAGCCATGAGTCCTCTTTACTCTCCTCAAGATCTGTCATCGACAGGAAAAAATTGGCGGTAAAATGTGATTGTTTGGGTATATCTTTTATAACGCCGGTTACTTTGTAAAATAACGTATCGTTAAACGTAAGTGATTTGCCTACTGCATCATCGGTGTTAAAGTATTTTTTTGCGATGCTTTCCGTTATAACAACGCTTTTAGGGTTCTTAAGTGCCGTTTTTGGGTCGCCGTGCAGCATTGGCAAGGTAAATACATCAAACACTTGCGGGTCGGAATATAAAAACTCGTGCTCCAGTACATTTTCGTCGCCTTTGCGTACTTTAAAGTGGCCGCGGTCCCTAAACCTTACCACATTTTCTACTTCAGGAAAATCATTTATACATGCTGCTGCAAACGGTGCCGCTGCAACTGCATAGCTGTTAGCATTACCACCAAACTTAATATCGTTATTTACGCGGTAAATACGGTCGACTTTGGTGTTATACTTGTCATAGCTAAGCTCATCTATCACATAAAAAACAATAAGCATGCAAACGCATAAGCCAAGGGCCAGGCCCATGATATTAATAATGGTAAAACCTTTGTTTTTCTTTAAACTACGGTATGCCGTTTTTATATAATTCTTAAACATGATGATGAATTTAAAATTCTAAACTCTAAAAATTAAATCCTAAAACTATCAGACTTAATCTCTAATTAATTGATCTCTATTCTTACTCGCTACGTAAGCTTTTAACCGGGTTGGCCAGCGCCGCCTTTATAGCCTGGTAGCTTACCGTTGCAATGGCAATAATTACGGTAATTAAACCGGCCAGTGCCAGCATCCACCAGGTTACGGTAATGCGGTACTCAAATTTTTGCAGCCATTTGTTCATTGCCCACATGGATACCGGGATAGCTAAAACAATGGCAATAGCTACAAGCTTTAAAAAGTCTTTTGATAGCAGGCCGGCAAGGTTTGCTACGCTTGCGCCCAATACCTTACGCACACCTATCTCTTTAACACGTTGCTCAGCGGCGTATGCAGCCAGCCCAAACAAGCCAAGGCATGATATAACAATGGCAAGGCCGCCAAACAGGTTTGACAAAGTAGCCAGCAGTTTTTCATTCTGGAATTTCTTCTCAAAATCGCTATCTACAAACTTAACGGTTGGCGGGTACGCCGGGTTCAACGTTTTAAGGGCTTTGCTGATAGCTGCTATATTGGCGCTGATGCTTTTATTTTGGCTTAAACGCAGGTCAATAGTGGCGCCGCCGTTAGCGCCGTAACTGGTTAACATAGGGCGTGTTTTTTCGTACGGGGATCCCCATACAAAATCTTTATAAATACCAACTATGGTAACCTCGGTATCGCCCCATTTTATAAGGGTGCCTACCGGGTTTTTGAGTTTCATTATTTTAGCGGCCGATTCATTGATCATAACTGATTTACCCGCAGTATCTGCCGGGTAAGCGGGCGAAAATTCACGTCCGTCTATCAGTTTAACACCCGCGGTTTTTGTAAAATCGTTACCCGCGTTAAACACGTCAAACAGTATGGTTTGGTCATCGCGTTTACCGGGCCAGCTTACGCCCCATGTGTTATTACCATCTTCGGTAATACTTTGCGAAAGTGTAGTGCCGGCGGTAATAATGCCCGAACTTTTTAACTGATTAATAAGCACCTCTGTGTTTTTTTTCAGATCGCCCTCAATTGGTATTTCCACCAGGTTGTTCTTATCAAACCCCGTAGATTTTTCCTGTACAAACTTTATCTGGCGATAAATGCAGATGGTTGCCGTTATCAGGAATACAGCGAAGCCAAATTGCACAACAACCAGTACTTTGCGCAATGGTAAGGCCGAACTACTTCCTTTAAACATGCCTTTCAGCACTTTTATAGGCTCGAACGACGATAGGTAAAACGCAGGATAACTGCCTGCAAGCACACCTGTAAATACACCTATGCCTAATATAGCCAGCCATGTTGGCAAGTTGTTGTATGGTAATACTAAATGTATACCTAATAAATTGTTAAAATAAGGCAATGAAATGATAACGATAGCAATAGCAACCGCTGTAGAGAGCAATGAAAGGATAACCGACTCGACGATAAACTGGCTGATAAGCGACGACCTGCTTGAACCGATAGCCTTACGGATGCCCACCTCCTTGGCGCGTTCTTCAGACCGGGCTGTGCTGAGGTTCATGAAGTTTACACAGGCAACCAGCAAAATACAAATAGCCAGGGTGATGAATAGTTTTATCTGGTCTATCATCCCTCCTACAGCTTTCCCATCCACAAACTCCGAATACAGGTGCAGTTTGCTGAATGGATAAAGGAACAATTGATTTTTGTTACCATCATTATGCCTTCCTACCATGTTTTTCATGATATTATTGGCACGGCCCAATGCCGATGGGCTTTTTAATTGCACAACGGTGCGTGCAAAGTTGCTGCCCCAATCAGAGTTTTTTGCCCATGCGTTTGAATCCTCAAACATCACCCATGGTAAAACAAACTCAAACTGGAAGGTGGCGTTTGCCGGTACATCGTCAATTACACCGGTAACCGTTAATGGCAACTGGTTGTTGCGCTTTACAATTTTGTTCATCGGGTCTTCGTTACCAAAAAGTGTTTTAGCCAGTTTTTGGGTAATGATGATAGAATTTGGCGATTTTAAAGCATTAGCTGCTGTACCTTTGATAAAGTGATAGGAAAAGATATCAAAGAAGCCATCATCGGCAAACATACCTGCTTTTTTAAAGCTGTTGTTTTTATAGGTAAGCAACCCACCGGCGGTATAAGTAACTGTCCTTACCGCGCGTACGGCATCAGGTATCTCCGTTTTGATGGTTGCTGCCGTCAGTCTTGATGTAGCCGAGAAGGTGTATATTTTACCATCGCCCGGCTGGTTATTTTCAACAAGGTATATGTTATCGATATTTTTAAAATGTTTATCGTAGTTAACATGGTAGGTTACATATAACAGCAAAAGCAGGCAACTTGCCATGCCTAATGCCAAACCACCCGCGTTAATAAGCGAAAAACCTTTATGCTTGGTTATGTTACGCCAGGCAATTTTTAAATAATTCTTAAACATATATTTTGTTTTTTAGTATTCGTTATTTTTAGTTAGATGATACGTTAACGGTACCATCACCGCGTACCTGTACCAACGGGCCACCGCCGTTTAGTTTCCCTACAATAGCTTCTTTTTCTTTACGGCCGCTAAAATCGGCGTTGGTAACATTAAGGTGCACGTTATCGCCGCGCAGGTCAAGATCTACACCCTGTTTAGGTATTGTAAGATCAACATGACCAGAGTTACCATCAAGCTTAACGTATTTACCTATACGTGTCATTTGCACGTGGATACCGCCTGCGCTGGTAGATGCATCAACGCTGCCCGATATAGCTACCAGGTTTACACTGCCGCCCGATGTGCCGGTTACCAGTTCGCCATCAATATTGCTGCCTTTAACACTGCCACCACTGGTTTGCGCATTGATGTTACCGTTAAGGTTTGTGAGGTTTAGCGAGCCGCCGCTGGTTTCTAATTTAATACTGCCCTGGCAGTTATTAGCCGTGATGCTGCCACCGCTGGTTTCCATATCAATTGAAGGTTTGGTGTTTGATACGTTAATGCTGCCGCCGCTGGTTTCTCCTTTAACTATGCCGGTTACTTTATCAACATTGATGCTGCCGCCACTGGTTTCAAAATTTTGTGCACCGGTAAGGTTATCCAGGTGGATGCTGCCGCCGCTGGTGTTCAGGTTAGTGGTTGATTGATTATTTACATAAACTTTAAAGCCTATGCTTAATGATTTATTGCCCCAGTTTAGGTTGCGGCGAGGTTTAGCTGTAGCATGCAGTTCGCCATTATGGATGTCGATATCAAGGATGTAGTTTTCTTCCAGGCGTTTTTTGATCTCTTCTTTGGTTAGCTCGCCTATCCTGTTACCGCTTACGTAAACATCTATATGTGGTTGCTGATCGCCGGCACCACTTACGGAGATGCTGCCGCCGCTGGTGTTTACAAATACATGTTTTATACCATCGTTAGTTAACGCGCGGGTATAGTATGGCGTTTTGTTGTCCTGTGCTGATGCAAGGCAAACAGGCGCTGCCATTAATAATAAAAGGAAATACTTTTTCATGTTATATTTTGAGTTTATACTAAGACCACTTTTAAGCGGTATAGGTTGCATTTGTTTTTATTTTAAGGTGATTTTATACGCTTTATTCGCTCCTCAGGCTCTTCACCGGGTTTGTTAACGCGGCTTTTATAGATTGTAAGCTCACGGTTGCCAGGGCTATGAAAGCCGCGCCACCACCTGCCAGCAGGAACACCCACCAGTTAATGCTGATCTTGTAGGCAAAGTCCTGCAGCCATTTATCCATGGCAAACCAGGCTATCGGGCTGGCAATAGCAATAGCTATGAGCACCAGTTTCATCAGGTCTGTTGATAATAGTTGTACAATACTGGTTACGCTTGCGCCCAATACCTTGCGGATGCCAATTTCCTTAACACGCTGCTCGGCAGTGAAGGTAACCAGGCCAAATAAACCAAGGCAGGCTATACTGATAGCAAGTATGGTAAATATGAGCAGAATGGTACCCTGTTTTTGTTCGGTTTGGTACTGAGCGGCAAAGTTTTGATCAAGAAAATGGAACTCGGCTTTGTTCTCGATATCAAACCGGCTATATATTTTTGAGATATAATCTAACGATGCCTGTACGTTACCCCGGGCAATGCGTATATATAAGTTGTCTTTATCCTTCGCTTCTGCGGGTAGCTCCATGGTCATGGGTGCTATTTTGTGCTGTAACGAGTAGGTGTTAAAATCTTTCACCACCCCCACAATGGTTTGGGTGATCACCTTACCGTCTTTATCAACCCCGGTGCGTACACGGCGGCCAACGGCATCTTTCCAGCCTAGTTCTTTAACAAGGGTTTCGTTCACCAGTATGGCATCAGTAACATCACTTGTAATGGATTTTGAGAAGTTACGGCCACCGGCCATTTTTATCTGCATGGTGGGGATAAAATCCTCGTCTACCTGCAGGTTCTGCACAATTTTTGATTCGGATGTGGCTTTACCATCTGCACCAAGGTTAAAATCCCCTCCGCCTATATTGTTATTACCTATAGGGTTACCGGCCACACCAACAGCTTCAATAGCAGGGTTTAAAAGTAACTGCTGTTTTAATGCATCCAACCTGCCCCTAACCTCGCGGTTATTGATGTGGAAGGTAAGCGTTTGGGCCTTGTTAAAGCCCAGGTCGCGTTTTTGGAAATAGTTTAGCTGCTGATAAATGATAAACGAACCGGCTATCATCACTATGGTGATCACAAACTGGAATACCACTAACGATTTGCGGAACAGGATGGTGGAAAACTGATTGCCCAACTGCCCTTTCATGGCAGGGATGGTTTTAAAACCTGAAAGGAATAATGCCGGATAAATACCGCTTAATATGCCTGCCACTAAGCTAAAGCCTATAAACGCGGCAATGGTTTTTACCGTACCAAACTGTAGCAATACCAAAGTTTTGCCCGATAACTGGTTAAACGCCGGCAGCGCCAATTGTATAATGGTTGCCGCCAATACGGTAGATATAAAGGTTAGCAGGATACATTCGGCAAAGAACATGATCATGAGCTGTGTCCTGTCAGATCCGATCACCTTGCGTACACCAATCTCTTTGATGCGGATGGATGACCTCGCTGTGGTAAGGTTTACATAGTTGATGATGGCAATGAAAAGTATCAGCAGTGCAGTGATGCTGAATACGTATAAGTAAGTGATGTTCCCGTTCGAGCCAAGTTCGTAGCTTAGGTTAGAGCGCAGGTGTATATCGGTCAATGCCTGTAGCTGCATGGTGAATTTCATCGGCCCCAGGTCGTTTTTGATATGTTTGTTAAAGAAGCTATTGCCTGCGGCTTCAATTTTCTTGTAGTCGTTATGGTCTTTTAGCAGCAGGTAAGTATACAGGTTTGCGTTACCCCAGTTGCCGCCATAACCCGCGGTATAGTCTGCCGGTATAGCCCGTAAAGCTTTAAAAGTGAAGTGAGAATTTACAGGTACATCGGCAATTACGCCGGTAACAGTTGCGGGCTGGTCGCCAAGGGTAACGGTTTTGTTCAGGGCTTCGGCTGCATCGCCGAAAATGTTTTCGGCAAGTGTTTTGGTTAATACAATGGTTTGTGGTTTTGCCAGGGCGTCTTTAGCATCACCATATAAAAACTGGTAACTAAATATGTTGAAGATGCTGTTATCGGTAAACAGTATGCTGCCTTCATTAATGGTTTTATCGCCATAAGTAATCTTGCTGCCACCTTCAGGATCTATACGGCAGGCATCAACTACCTGTGGGAACTCTGCTTTTAAAGTTGGCGCGTATGGCGGCGAGGTAACCGCCAGGTCGAATTTACCACCGTTCCACTGCCCGTGCTGGGCAACGCGGAAAATACGATCAGCTTTGGTGTTGTATTTATCATAGCTCCACTCGTCGGTAACGTACAGGGTGATGAGCCAAAAGGCCGCTATACCCATAGCCAGGCCGAATATATTGATGAATGAGAATGATTTATGTTTCTGCAGGTTTCTCCACGCTATTTTGAAATAATTTCTGATCATGGCGATGTTGTTTTGATCAAATAAACTTAAAACAAATGCCACATATATAACTAATTGATTATTAAATAATTAAAGTAATTATAAATATCGCAGTGCGTACGTAAGCGTAACAGTATGTGTTCGGTTATGATACAGTTACAATTAGTGATTAGAGGTTAGTTTACCTAATCACAAATCTCTAACCTCTAATCATTCGCTCCTCAGGCTCTTCACCGGGTTAGCCGTAGCAGCCCTCATGGTATTAAGGCTTACTACTACCAGGGTTAAGAACAATATTAACACCCCTACGGCCGCAAAAAGCCAAATACTTATATTAATATGGTAAGCATATTTTTGCAGCCAGTTGTTCATTAAATACCAGGTTAATGGCACGGCAATTAAAAAGGCTATGGCAACCAGCTTTAAAAACTCGGTTGATATGAGCATTAACAATTGCTGAACGGTTGCCCCCATTACCTTACGCACACCTATTTCACGGAAACGTTTTTCGATAGTAAAGGATGCCAGCCCGGCCAGGCCTATACAGCAGATGAAGATAGCCAAGCCCGCAAAGATGTTGGTTATACGGCTGATGAGTTCTTCGGTAACGAATTTCTTGCCGAACTCCTGGTCTACAAATTGGTATTCGAACAGGTTTTGCGGATTAAACTTTTTGAACGTGCCCTGTAGTAACGTGATGGCTTTTTGTGGCTGTACGCCATCTTTTAAACGGATGTTTACCGCGCTCGATCCGTTGGGGTTATAATATACCATCAATGGTTCAACCGGGTCATAAGGTGATGCCATTACAATGTTGTCAATAACCCCTACCACGGTATATTTTCTACCATAGCGCATCTCCATACCTATTGGGTTTTTAAGATGCATGGCTTCAACAGCGGCCTTGTTCAGCAGCATTACAGATGAATCGCCAGGGGTAGCGTTAAAATCGCGCCCCTGTAAGATCTTAACACCCATGGTTTTTGTAAAATCAACATCGGTACTTAAGCCGGAGAAGATGATACTGGCATCAGCAGGTTTTCCGTCATAATCAGGCGATGGCGATTTCCACCAGATCTCGGTTATGGGCGATGACGTACGGGTAACCGCACCGACCAGACCCGAGTTGAACAGTTCTTGTTTGATAGCCGCGTAATTCTTGTCAATATCCGGGAATGATGGTACACTGATAAGGTTATTAGGATTGTAACCGATGTTACGGTCTTTAATATGCTGTATTTGCTGGTAAACAATAATGGTGGCAGATATTAGCAGTATCGACATTACAAACTGCCCTACAACCAGTATGCGCCTTGGCAATACGGCAGCTTTACCCGCAGCAAATGTGCCTTTGAGTACCTTAACCGGGTTAAACGATGATAAGTAAAGGGCCGGATAGCTACCCGCAACTATACCTGTAAACAGGATAATGCCAATAGCCCCTACAATAAAGAAAGGTTCAACAATGTTTAAATGCAGGTTTTTGTTTACCAGTGAATTGAACAGTGGCATTAGCAAATAAACAGCTGCTACGGATAATACAAAGGCTATCAGGGCCAGTAAGATGGATTCGAAAAAGAACTGGGTGATGAGCTGTTTTTTATCTGAACCTAAGGTTTTACGGATGCCTACCTCCTTTGCGCGTTTTTCGCTGCGGGCGGTGCTCAGGTTCATAAAGTTCACACAGGCTATCAGCAGGATAATTAAGGCAATGATGGTGAACAAGCGCACATATTCTATCATCCCTCCTATGTTCTTGCCATCTTTAAATTCGCTGTATAAATGCCACTTACCCATCGGGAATGAGAAGTAAGTACTGATCTTGTCATTGACATTGTGCTGGTGCTTTACATCGTTAATGTATTTATCAATACCGGCTATGTTTGCACCGGGGGTTGTTTGGATAAACACACTATGTGACGAGTTTGCCCATTCCTTCATTCGGGCTACAATATCTGGCGCGGTATTATCAAATGGGATGATCAGATCAAACTTAAAGGTGGAGTTCCCGGGTGGGTCGGCAATAACGGCACTTACCTTAAAACTATTCTGGTTATCAAGTTTTATAAACTTATTGATAGGGTCATCGTTCCCAAAAAACGATTTGGCTGCCGATTCGGTTATCACGATGGATTTAGGATCGTTAATAGCGGTAGCCGCGTTACCCTTTACAAACCTCCATGAAAATATATTGAAGAACTGTTCGCTAACCTGATACAGGTCCTTTTTTAGCTTATTGTTGCCCACCTCGGCCAGATGCGATTCCTGATGCGAAGTTACCACTGCCCTTACCAGTTGCGGGTTACCCCCCTGTATGGTTTTGGCCAGGGGCAATACCATGTTTGGGTCGGTAAATATGTTGTTCTTAAAATCGCGAGTAGCGTAAACCTGGTAAATATTATCATAGTTCTTGTGGAACTTATCAAATGATACCTCATCCTTCACCCATAAAAAAATGAAGATGGTACAGGTCATGCCAATGGTAAGGCCTAATATGTTAGTTATAGAAAAGCCCTTATTCCTGATCAGGTTTCTCCAGGCAATTTTTATATAGTTTTTAATCATTGTGATAAGGTTTAAATGTTAAACTATGAACTCTTAATCTCTCCGTTGCAGAATCAATTACTAAGCGCTACTCCGACCGTAAACTTTTCACCGGATTAGCCAATGCCGCTTTTATTGATTGAAAGCTGATGGTAATAACCGCTATAGCCATAGCACTAACGGCTGCTACTGCGAACACCCACCACTGCATATCTATATGGTATTGATAGGTTTTAAGCCAGGTATGCATAGCCCAATACGCTATCGGGAAAGCTATTACGCATGATATGATAACCAGTTGTAAAAAATCTTTTGATAACAGGCTTGCAATGCCCGATACACTTGCCCCAAGCACCTTGCGGATGCCTATTTCTTTTATCCTGCGTTCCGCAGTGTAAGCAGCTAAACCAAACAGGCCAAGGCATGATATGATGATAGCCAACGCTGCAAATACCCTGGAGAGTTTGCTAACCAGCATTTCGCTCAAAAACATCTGGTTAAACTGGTCGTCAACAAAGCGGTATTCAAACGGATAGGCCGGGTTATCTTTTTTAAGCACATTCTGTATGGCCGCTATAGAAGCTTCAACAGGTTGCTGCGCTTTAATTTTTACATACATCCTATCAGTATGCTCCGGGCTTGAACTGAAAAACATAACCGGGTCGGGCTTGCCGTACATGTTGCCATATACATAATCGTTCACCACGCCAACCACAACAGCCGATGTAGTATCGCCCTGGTAATGGAGGCGTTTACCAAGGGCACTGCCTTTACCACTTATTAACTTGGCCAGGCTTTGCGTAACAACCATGGCAATTGGTTTAGAGGCGGTATCTATCTCTTCAATATTACGGCCCTCTAATATTTTAAGGCCCGATGTTTCAAAAAATTCGGGGGTAACATAACGCTGTGATATCAGTATTTCTGAACCGGGTGCTTTGCCATCCCAGGTCATGCCTGATGTATTGTTGCCGCCATAAATAGTAGAGTGGTCTGATAAGGCCACGTTTTGTACAAAGCCCGAGTTTAGCAGGTCTTGTTTTATGGGCGCATAGTTTTTGGCCATATCGCCTTGTAAACCTATTTCAAGCAGTCTGTCTTTATCAAAGCCAAGGTTCCTGCTTTTGATGTGCTGTATTTGCTGATATACAATAACCGTACTGATGATCAGCACAACCGAAACGCTGAACTGCATTACAACCAGCCCTTTACGGATGTATGCCGCGCTGCTGTCTTTTAATTTAAGCCCCTTTAATACAGCCACCGGGTTAAAGGATGAAAGGTATAGTGATGGGTAACTGCCGGCTATTAAACCGCAGGCTACAGTAAGCCCTAACAATGCCAACTCGTGGTAAACGTTACCAAAACCTATGGTAAGTTGTTTTTGTACCAGCATGTTAAAGGCCGGTAATACCAGGGCCATTAAAATAACGGCTAAAACAGCTGCAATAAACGACATAAATAACGCCTCGCCGATAAATTGCAGGGCGAGTGATTTTTTACCCGCGCCAAGCACTTTGCGTACACCTACCTCCCTTGCGCGCTTTTCGCTGCGGGCGGTAGCCAGGTTCATGAAATTAATGCAAGCTATAAATATGATGATCCAGGCTATGATGCTAAACAGGTGCACATATTCTATCTGGCCACCGCCGGTTTTAACACCCTCTTTAAAATCATTGTACAGGTGCCAGTCGGTCATGCCAAATAAAAATACGTGGCCCAGGTTTTTGGGTTCGCGTTTTTGGATAAAGCCATATAATTGCTTGTCGATGCTTTTAGGGTCAACGCCGGGTTTTAATTCGATGTAGGTGGTTAACGAGTTATTACCCCAGCTTTTTAACCATGGGCTATTATCCCAGTAGATCTGGAATGGCATAACACACTCAAACTGTACGCTGGAGTTTGCCGGCATATCTTTTAAAACACCGGTAACGGTATAATCCTGTTTGTTATCAACCCTTATATTTTTGCCGAGTACATTTTTATCGGCACCAAAAAATTTAACAGCTGTTTTTTGGGTGATAACTACCGAATGTAGTTGCGTAAAGGCCGATGCTGCATTACCTTCTATAAAGGGTAGCGTAAACATGCTAAACAATGATGGCTCGGCATATAATGTACCTGCGAAAAGCGGCTTGTTGTTATAAGAATATAATAACGAATTTGCGCTTTCGCTGGTTCGGCAAACGTTAGCAACGCCGGATATTTCGGCTTTTATAGCGGGGCCCATCATACCTGGTGTAGACTGGTGCGTAAATACGTAGGTGTCGTATTTCTGATTTTCGCGCGCTATGTAAAGCCTGTCTTTTTTTACATGTACGGCATCATAATTAACCTCATTCTCCACCCATAAAAAAATAAGGGCGGCGCAGGTAATGCCTATAGCCAGGCCAAAAATATTCAGAAAACTGTAGGCTTTATTTTTAGTGAGGCTACGAAACATCACTTTTAAAAAGTTTTTAAACATAACCGTTGGTTTTAAATTGTAAATACTTAATTATAAGACCTTTAATGCCTAACCTAATCACTGATATCAATCACTACTCTGAGCGTAAACTTTTCACCGGGTTTGCCAGCGCGGCTTTAATCGCCTGGAAACTGATCGTTATAAATGCTATAAGCATGGCTATTATCCCTGCAGATACAAAAACAGTCCAGCTAATGCCTATTTTGTAAGCAAAACCCTGCAACCAGTTATTCATCATATACCATGCAACAGGTGATGCAATTAATATGGCTATTAATACCAGCTTTATAAAATCTGTTGCTAAAAGGCCAATAATCTCGCTAATGCTTGAACCCAACACCTTGCGTATACCAATTTCACGGGTGCGTACCTGGGCAGTATAAGCTGCTAAACCCAACAGGCCAAGGCACGATATAAATATGGCTATGCCCGCAAAATAGTTAAACAATACACCTTGCTGCTGTTCACCTTTGTAAAGGTTATTAAATACATCGTCTAAAAAATAATAGCTGAACGGGTATTCGCCGTTATATTGTTTAAACTGTAAGCCTGCAGCGCGGATGGTTTTTTGTGCGTCCCTGCCGGTTGTTTTAATATATATAGTGCTTAAGTTATTGGGGAAGTAATAGAATACAGAGGGCGCTATCTTCTCTTTCATTGATGCGTAATGAAAATCTTTAACCACGCCAATTATCGTCCCGTTGGTGTTCCACATTTTAAAACGTTTGCCTATCGGGTTTTTAATACCGGCCTGTTTAACAGCAGTTTCATTCAAAATGAAGTGTGCCGAATCGGCAACTGCGCCTGTAAAACCAGCACCTTGTACCATTTGCATTTTAAATGCACTTATAAAATCTTTATCAATAGCTAAAGGATGAACGATAAAAGTTTGGCCTTGTGCCTTACCGTCCCAGTCGTTACTACCGGAAATGTTGCCATTATTAATTACGTTTGACGATGAGCGGGTAACACTCAGTACCCCGGGTTGCTTTAATAACTCGTTACGTACCGCATCATAATGTTTACCCATATCACGCATCCAAAAAGCAAGTGTGTGGCTCTTGTCGTACCCTAATTGTTTTGAGCGGATAAAATTCAATTGACTGGTAATAACCAACGTGCCTACAATCAGCAATACCGAAAAGGAAAATTGAGTAACCACCAGAATCTTGCGAAACAATACATCGCCAATTTTGGCAGATATTTTACCCTTCAAAGCCTTAAGCGGTTCAAACGATGAAAGCATCAGGGCCGGGTATATGCTGGATGCAGCCAGCGTACCAAGTATGGTGAGCAGTATAATATACCATACATGCAGGTTGGTAAGATCAAATACAAGTTGTTTATCTGCAACCTGGTTAAATACCGGGATTACTAATTTGATAACACCTAAGGCTAAAACTGTAGCTAACGAAAATAGCAAAGCTGTTTCAATGATAAATTGCATAAACAGGTGGCCTTTTGCCGCCCCCAATATTTTGCGCATGCTTATCTCTTTTGCACGCAGCATGGAGCGTGCGGTAGACAAATTAACATAGTTGATGCACGCAATAACTAATATTACCAGCGCAATTATGATAAAGATCCTTACAGTTTCCATCCCTTTGTTTGTACCATCGGCATTATATAAATGCATTTGCGCGAGGGGTTGCAGCAGGTATTCTACATCGGTATCATCAGCCTTGTGGGCAATGTGGATATTAAATAGCTTGGCAGACAGGCTTTTTAATGATGTGCCGGGTTTTAACAGGAAGTAAGTTTCGTATCCAAAATTGCTAAAGTTGCTATTTACATCAACATTATTAGCCAGCGCATCCTTTACATGATAATTCATTGGCATGATCATGTCATAATCCATTCGCGAGTTTTTAGGAAAATCATTAATGACACCGCTAACCGTAAAATTCACTTTATCATCCGCTCTTATCACTTTACCAATAGGATTTTCATCCCCAAAGTATTTTTTTGCTGTTTTGCGTGTTATTACAACAGAATTATCATCTGTAAATGGCTTGGCTGCATTACCCTGAATAACAGGAAAATCAAATACAGAAAAGAACGAAGGATCTGCGAACACTGCTCTTTCGTCCCCAAAAGTTTTATCCTGATACTTGTATAGCGAAAAAATGTAGTTGTTGGTTATGCGAACCTGGTCTTTAACTTCGGGTAACTGCTGTTTGGCTAAAGGGCCTATAGGCGCAACATCCACTGTCCATATTTGCCGGCTGGCACCAGTACCACCAAATATTTCAACCCGGTAAATATCAGCACCTTTTTTGTGGAAGCTATCAAAACTCAGCTCGTCCTGCACCCATAAAAGTATCAGGATGCCAACTGCTAAACCAAGCGTTAAGCCAGATATATTAATAATAGAGTAAAACTTATTCTTTATTAAATTTCTCCACGCCGTTTTTAAATAGTTCCTTATCATAACCTTAAAATTTAAACCCTATTAAACCTTACTTACTCACTACGTAAACTCTTCACCGGGTTGGCCAGCGCCGCTTTAACCGCCTGGAAACTCACTGTTACAATAGAGAGCAGCGTTGTTACAAATGCAGCTATAGCAAATACCCATACACTTATGTTTACCCTATAGGCATAGGTTTGCAACCAATGCTCCATACTATACCAGGCAATTGGCGTGGCGAAAATGAATGCTATGGCAACCAGTTTCAGGAAATCTTTCGACAGCATGGAGGTTACCCCAAATACCGATGCACCTAATACTTTACGCACACCGATCTCTTTGATACGGTTTTGGGCCATATAGGTAGCCAACCCAAACAGGCCAAGGCATGATATAAAGATGGTTAGCCCGGCAAACAATGAGGCAAGTGTACCCACGCGCTGCTCGTCAGCAAATTTTTTGTTGTATTCCTCATCAACAAAGTGGTATTCAAACGGGTATTCCGAATTATATTTTTTGAACACCGCTTCGGCAAGTTTGAGGTTCTCGGCAGTGGTGTTTTTTTCGTTTAGTTTGTAATGGATAACATTAAACCACGACTTTGGCCCCTGGATGATCATTTGTTTCACCGGCTCATACGGCGATTGCAGGATAAAATCCTTAACAACACCAACAATGGTGAGCTTTTTCCCGTCATTCATAACAGTTTGCCCAATAGGGTTTTTAAACTTCATGATTTTAAGCGAAGCCTGGTTTATCATAATGGACGAAGAATCTGAAGGATAGGTTTTAATATCGATATCACGGCCCTCAACAATTTTAAGGTTCATGGTTTTGCTAAAATCGCCGTCAACGTTAAACATATTGAAGTCTATTTTCGCATTCGGGTCTTTACCCTGCCAGTCAAATCCCCACGAATCGCTCCACCCTTCAGTCATAGGCGCGCTGGTTTTGGTTACCGCTGTTGCTGCCCCACTTGTTATCAACTCATTACGGATAAGCTGGTAGTTTTTATCAATGGTGCCTTGTATAAAGGTGTAAGCCAGGTTATCTTTTTTATAGCCTGTATCCCGGTTCTGTGCGTAGTCAAGCTGCTCGCGTACAATTATAGTTGAGATAATAAGTGCAATAGCAAAGGTGAACTGTGTTACCACCAAAATTTTGCGTGGTGAAAATGTTGCGTTGGCAGCCTTGAATGTGCCTTTTAATACTTTTACCGGTGCAAAAGATGATAAGTATAAGGCCGGATAACTGCCGGATACCACCCCTGTAAAAAGGATAAACGTTACCACAACAAGCCAAAATACCGGGCTGGCGAACGGTATAAATAATTGTTTTTCGGTAAGGATGTTAAATGCTGGTAAAGATATTTGCACTATAACCAGGGCTACTATCCCCGCAATTAATGCTATCATCACAGATTCGCCCATAAACTGCGCTATCAGGCTGCCCTTGCCGGCACCAACAACTTTGCGGATGCCTACTTCTTTGGCCCTTTTCTCGCTGCGCGCGGTGCTCAGATTCATGAAGTTTATACAGGCAATAAGTAATATAAAAGCAGCTATTATGCTGAACAGTTTTATGGTGGTTATCCGCCCCCCTACAATCTGGCCGTTTTCGAATTTGGAGTAAAGCCGCCATTTAGTTATCGGATGTACAAACACATCAATATCTTTAACGTCGGAGTGTGAGCGGGTTATGTTTTTTACTTGTTTGTTAAAATATTCTTCGGTTACGCCGGGCTTTAAAGCTATATAGGTAGTTACCGAGTTATTGCCCCAGTTTTTATCAACGCCGCCATTTGTTTTTTCCCAGTATTTCCAGGTCATCAGGTACTCAAAGTCAAACCGGGTATTATTAGGAAGGTCCTTCATTACGCCGGTTACCGTGAAGTAGTCAACACTATCAATTTTAACAGTTTTGCCCAATACGTTTGTATTACCAAAAAGCTTTATGGCTGTTTTTTCTGTGAGCACAAGGCTCTTCATATCATTTAAGGCTGTTTTAGGGTTCCCTTCTATTAGTGGAAGACTAAACATGGTCAGGAAGTCGGGGTCAGTAAAAATACCGGGAATGGTAAGATGCTTATTGTCCAGGGTAAACAGGAAATTAGCTTGTGTGGCACGTGACGCTTCCTCTACCTGCGGGTAATCCTGTTTTAAGGTTGCCATCATGGGTTTAGGCGTAGTACCCCAGGCCCATATTTCACCCTCTATTTTCGACCGGTTATACATTCGGTATAAACGGTCTTTTTTCGCGTGGAACTGGTCATAGCTTACCTCGTTCTGCACCCAGAAAAGGATAAGCGCGGCGCTGGCCATACCAACAGCTAAACCAACAATATTAATGGCGGTGAAACTCTTGTTTTTTAACAGGTTACGCCAGGTTATTTTTAAGTAATTCTTTAACATGATGGTAATAAAATTCTAAACGCTAATTAACTAATCACAAATTCCTTGTCCTTATTGGTCTTTTAAACTGTTAACAGGGTTGGCCAGTGCGGCCTTAAACGATTGAAAGCTGATGGTAATTATTGCAATAACCAATGCCCCGGTACCTGCAATTGCAATTACCCACCAGTGTATATTTATCCGATAGGCAAAATCCTGCAACCACTTGTTCATCAAGAACCAGGCAAGCGGCGATGCAATTATTATTGACAGTAAAACCAGTTTTACAAAATCTTTTGAAAGCATAGCTACAATAGCGCTTACATCGGCACCTAAAACCTTACGTATACCAATTTCTTTGGTACGTTGTTCTGCAGCGTATGCAGCCAGGCCAAATAGCCCCAAACAGGCTATCACAATGGCTAGTGTAGTGAATATGACAAATATTTTTCCGATACGTTGCTCGCTGCGGTAAGCTGCATCAAAATCCTGATCCATAAAAGAATAGTTGATTTGTACGTTTGGCGACAGCCCGGCCCATTTAGCTTTTATCTGGGCCATTAATGCCGGTAAATTGCTTGCATTTAAGCGGATGCTTAAAGCGCCGTTGTTTTGACCCATTTTTAAAATAACAGGTTCTATTTTTTCGCGTAACGAATTGAAGTGAAAATCTTTAACCACCCCTATCACATGATATATTACCGTGTTTGATATCTCGGTTTTACCACCAAGCGATTGGTAAAGCTGCTGGTTGATGGCATTCTTGTACCCCAGAAATTTAGCAGCAGCTTCGTTAATCACAATGGCTGATGAATCTGTAGACACGTTTTTTGAAAAATTTCTGCCCTGTACTATTTTCATATCAAGGGTTGGTATCCAGTCGGCATCAACCTCCCAGGTTTGTGGAAACAGGGATTGTTTCTGGTTAAGGGTAGCGTCCTTAAAAAAGATGCGGGTGTTTTTCCAGTTTGATGTTGGCAAAAAGCCCGTCATGGTTGAATTGCTTACCCCTGGCAGGCGCGATAGCTCCTGTTTAAATACACTGGCTTGGTTACCCAGTTCGCCCAGGTTTTGTACTATAAGTACCTGGTTGCGGTTATAACCAAGGTTTTTGGTTTGTATAAAATTTAACTGATTGTATATAACCAGCGTACCTACAATAAGCAGTATAGATATGCTAAACTGAAAAACCACTAAAAAGCTGCGCAGAAAGCTGCCTTTAAAGCCTGCAGAAAGCTTCCCTTTTAAAACGGCTATTGGCTGAAACCCGGAAAGGAAGAACGCCGGATATGAACCTGCCAAAGTACCAACAACTATTACAATGGCAAATACCGAAGGCGCAAGCCACTTAAGTGATTGCACGGTTAAAACTATATCCTTGCCGGCTATCTGGTTAAAAGCAGGGAGCAAAACGGCAGCGGCCAATACGGCTATAATAGTTGCGAATAATGTAACCATTACCGATTCGGCCAGGAATTGGAATATAAGATGTTGACGGGATGACCCCAGCACCTTACGCACCCCTACTTCGCGCGCACGGTTGGCAGAGCGCGCGGTAGAAAGGTTCATGAAGTTTACGCAGGCTATGAGCAGTATAAACAGCGCAATAGCCGAAAATATATAAACATATTGTGTTGTACCGTTTGGCCCAAGCTCGCCGCTACGGTTTGATTTCAAATGGATATCATCCAGTGCGATCAGGTTCAGCCTGAAATAGCTGCCGTTTTTCTCAAACTGATCATAACTCATGTTGAGTTCTGATTGCATTTGCGAGCCGCTGAATTTTTGTAAAAAAGCAGGGAAAGCAGCATTTAGCTGGTTAGCGTAGCTTTTATCTTTTAAAAGCACATACGTGTTATAATCACTACGCAGCCATTCGTTTGATCTGCTGTCGGGTACAGTGGACATGGAAATAAAGAAGTCATAACTAAAATGCGACTGCTTTGGCACATCACGTATAACCCCTGTTACTTTTAAATTCCAGTTATTGTTAAATGTCATTATTTCACCAATCGCATTAGCATTTTTAAAATACTTTTTAGCCATGGTTTCAGTAATTACAACAGAGTTTGGCTCAATTAATGCCAATGCACTATTACCGCTTATCATAGGCAAGGTAAATACGTTGAAAATTGACGCATCAGCATATATCATTCTGTTCTCCAGAATACTTTCATCGCCTTTTTTTACATGAAAAGACCCGGCATTCTTCAGCCGTACGGCATCTTCCACGTAAGGGTATTCTGCTTTGAGGGTTTTGGCCAGGGGCGGCATGCATACGGCATAATCTACTTTATTATCACCGAGTTTGAGGTCCTCATTAACGCGATAGATGCGTTCATGGTTTACATTGTAGTGGTCGTAGCTCAGCTCATCAACAACATAAAGAACAATGAGCAGGCATGTGGTTAAGCCAAGCGCTAAACCTAATATGTTTATAGCGGTAAAGCCTTTGTTCTTATACAGGCTCCTGAAGGCAGTTTTTATATAATTTTTGAACATAAGACTATTTTATTAAAAAATAAATAAGCGATTACCGCTTTAGAAAGTAGCGTTATATCATGCGATAGATCAGAAAAATTAAGGCAAAACTCAAGCTAACCCCTCCGCCGTTCGGGCGGCGGAGAGGTAGGCAGGAGGCACACTTAACTATATTAAATTAAACTAAAGGGTACGGTAATTATACCATAATATTCTCCATTACAGTTTGTCCATCCAACAGGCGGATGATACGGTGGCTGTAACGGGCATCATGCTCAGAGTGGGTAACCATTATAATGGTAGTCCCTTGTTCGTTCAGGTCGGTTAGCAGTTCCATTACATCATTACCATTGCTGCTATCCAGGTTACCTGTAGGCTCATCCGCAAGTATCAGTTTTGGTTTGTTAACAACCGCACGGGCAATAGCCACACGCTGTTGCTGACCACCCGATAGCTGTTGCGGGTAGTGGTTACGACGATGCATGATCTGCATTTTGTCAAGCACTTCTTCTACCCTTTTAACACGCTCAGCAGCGGTTACCCCAGTGTAGATCAAAGGCAGTTCAACGTTTTCAAATACTGTTAACTCATCAATCAGGTTAAAGCTCTGGAAAACGAACCCAATGTTGTGCTTACGCAGATCGGCACGCTTACGCTCGTTAAAATGGGCTACTTCTATGCTGTTGAATACATAGCTGCCTTCATCCGGGTCGTCCAACATTCCCAGGATGTTTAACAAGGTTGATTTACCGCAACCGGACGGGCCCATGATGGCCACAAATTCGCCGGTATCAACATGCATCGAAAGTTTGTTTAATGCGATGGTTTCTACCTCTTCGGTGCGGTAAAATTTCTCAAGATTTGTAATTTTAATCATTTGGCCTCCCCAGCCCGGCGCTTTCGCGCCAAGGCCTTTTGTTTAATTGTGATTTATAACTTTTTTATGTTTAATTTCTATTTCTCTTGTTTACAAGACGCATCGTTTACAATAAGGTTACACCCTGCCTGCTACTTTTTCAGCACCAGTTCCTGTATGTCGCCGTAGTTCTCGTAGCTTGATGTAATTACTTTATCCCCTGGTTTTAAACCTCTTAACAACTCGTAGTTATCAGTATTGTAGCGGCCTATTTGTATATCAACCTTGTAGGCTGTTTTGCCATCTTCGCTCACTTTAAATATCCAGTTACCACCTGTTTGCTGGTAAAAACCGCCCTTAGGTAATAAAAGTGCTGTTGTTTCGTCGCTTAAAGCTAAACGTATTTGCAGCGTTTGCCCTTTACGGATCCCTTTTGGAACTTCGCCCTCAAATTGCATATCAACTTTAAAACGGCCATTGGTAACTTGTGTGTAAACCTTTTTAATAACCAATTTATAAGTTTTATCGGCAAAGCTAAAATCGCCTTTAAGGCCTGCATATACACGTGACAGGTAATGCTCTTCTACGTCAACCTGTACTTTAAAACCATTTTGTGCATCCAGTTGGCCAAGGTGTTCACCTTTGTTCTTGTTTTGGCCAACCTCAGCATCCAGAGAGGTTAGCTGTCCGTCAATAGGTGCTCTTAATATTAAGCTGGCAACTTTTTTACGCATCAGTGATAACGCCGATTTCATTTGCGCGTAATGTTCCTGTGCTTGTATGTCTTGTTGTTTTATAAGGGCGGTATCCTGTTTCAGAATCTGTGTGGTTAAACGTTTACGGCGCAAGGCATAATCGTAAGCGTTTTTTGCCGACTGGTACTCCTGCAAACCAATAGCTTTTTGCTCGTAAAGCTTTTTATCAAGTAGCCAAACACGTTCTGCCTCTTTAAAGGCATTATCAACATCAGCCATTTGGTTAAGCTTGGTTATTGTATTTTGTTGCGCGTTGTTATGCGCTATTTGCATTTGTGTTTGCTCACCAAATACGGAAGATTCTTGTGTAGCCAGGTTTAGTTCTTCATCGATATTGCTAAGTTTTAAAATTGGGTCGCCCCTTTTTAGCATGGCGCCGTCTTCTACATATTTTTCTTCAACTTGCCCACCTTCTACCGCGTCAAGGAATATGGTGTTAAGCGGCATTACCACACCGTTAACCGGAATAAATTCCTGGAAGGCGCCTTTTTTAACTTCGCTTATGGTGATACGTTCTGTATCAACATTTAACTTGCTTTTGCCGGAGGTAAAAAATATGCTGCCGGCAACTAAAACTACAACACCCGCAATACCGGCTATGGTCATCAGGCGCTTAGTGCTCCATTTCTTTTTTTGTATAACTCTATCCACTGTGTTTAATAATATTTGGTAATTGAATACAAAAACACATGCCACAAATTAAATAGCTGTATTTCAGTTAATTAAATACAAAAGCCAATATTGCACCGTACGCTTCTGTTACAGCAAGTGTTCGGTTATGATACAATGTGTTTTTTGGGCTTATAGTTAAGGTACGGCTAATCATACTTGATAATCAATATTATACTTAATATAAGCTAAATGGTACGATATTTCGTATCAAAATATTAAATTGCAGGGGTTATATTCTAACGCATTGGCGTACTATTTAACCACCAACTAATTACCTTA
Organism: Bacteroidota bacterium; assembly: GCA_040390445.1. Classification (GTDB taxonomy): domain Bacteria; phylum Bacteroidota; class Bacteroidia; order Sphingobacteriales; family Sphingobacteriaceae; genus Mucilaginibacter. Next base: position 802,763 of record JAZJYI010000008.1, on the reverse strand, counting down.
TATTACATGATACTTAAAAAAGCAACCGTTTTAATTGTTGATGACGATCCCGATGTACTTACGGCTGTTAAGTTATTACTTAAAACAGAAACCCAGGAAATTATAACCGAGAAAAACCCGGAGAACCTGAACTCGCTGTTACAGCGTAACCAGGTTGACCTTGTGCTGCTGGATATGAATTTTAACAGCGCTATCAACACCGGTAACGAAGGTATATACTGGCTTCGCAAAATAAAGGAATGGAAACCAAACATATGCGTTATTATGATAACCGCTTATGGTGATATTGATTTGGCTGTACGTTCATTAAAAGAAGGTGCTAATGATTTTGTAGTAAAACCATGGCATAACGAAAAGCTGATAGATACCATAAAAGACCTGCTTGATAAAAAAGAGGACGGCGGTGGCAAATCAGCCAAATCATCAGCTAAAGGCACGGCCGGGCAAACCTCTATCCTTGGCGATTCGGATGTGATGGAGGATATCTTTCATAAAGTAAATAAGATAGCTCCTACTGATGCAAACATCCTGATCCTTGGAGAAAACGGTACCGGTAAAGACCTGATGGCTAAAGCTATTCACGAACGATCGTTACGTGCCGATAAGCCTTTTATTAAGGTGGATGTGGGCGCTTTGACCGATTCGCTTTTTGAGAGCGAACTGTTCGGCCATAAGAAAGGCGCTTATACCGATGCGCGGGAAGACCGCATGGGCCGTTTTGAAGAAGCTGAAGGCGGCACTCTATTTTTGGATGAAATTGGCAACATCAGCCTGCAGCAGCAAGCTAAACTATTAACCGTATTACAAAACAGGCAGGTTACCCGTTTAGGTACAAACAAAGCTATTGACGTAAACATACGCCTTATCTGTGCCACCAACGTGCCTTTGCAGGAACTGGCAAATGAGAATAAATTCCGTAAGGATCTAATATACCGTATTAACACGGTTGAAATAAATATGCCGCCCTTGCGTAAACGCGCCGAAGATATTGTTGTACTGGCCAAGCACTTTGCCAAAATGTACGCCGGCAAGTATTTAAAGCCAGCTATGGATTTTGATAACACGGCACTAACAAAACTACGTAGCTATAGCTACCCCGGTAACGTGCGCGAACTTCAATACACTATTGAGCGTGCCGTAATTATGGCCGATGACCCGCTGCTAAAAGCCGATGACCTGATCTTTTCCATACTTGAATCGCCGGGAGAGAACATCATTGATGAGGATAACATCCAGCTAAGTACATTAGAAAAAAACGCCATTTTACGAGTTATTGATAAGCATAACGGCAATATTACCCGTGCCGCTAAAGAATTAGGTTTAACCCGTACCGCCCTGTACCGCAGATTGAGCAAATATGATATTTAACCGTTACGAATGGCGGCTGGTGCTGCGTGTGCTTTTTCTGTTTATTGCCGTAACGGCTACCGTATTGGCTGTGGTAAAAAGCGAAGGTGTGCCCCTGTATACTGTGATAACCGTACCTTTGGTGGTGTATTCAGTACTGGATCTGATCCGTTTTAATAAGAAAGCGCAGGACGAGGTGAACCAGTTTGTAGAATCAATCCACTACCGCGATTTTTCAAGACATTTTGATGTGCGCAAAGCACCTAATGAGTTAAAACCTTTACGTAAAGGTTTTAATGATATCAATACTACTTTTAAGCTGATAAGCCGCGAACGCGAAACGCAATACCACTACCTGCAAAAAATACTGGAACTGGTAGATACCGGTATTTTAAGCTATGAGGAAGAAACCGGCGAGATAAGCTGGATAAACGAGGCTTTTAAATCGCTCATCAGTATCCCTTATTTAAAAACCATCCACTCGCTCGAAAAACGCGAACCTGTTTTATACAAGGATGTAGTAAAACTTAAACCCGGCGATGCTACGGTATTAACCATTACCCGCGACCAGCAACAGATAAAAATGCTGGTTACCGCCAGTATTATGCGCAGCGATGAAAAAATGTATAAGCTTATCGCTTTCCAGAACGTAAGTGAAGCTTTAGATGAAACCGAATCGAAAGCGTGGTCTAAACTATTGAACGTAATGACGCACGAGATCATGAACTCGGTTGCGCCTATCTCGTCCCTGGCCGATACCCTGAAAAACCGATTGCAAAGTCCTGAAATTGCTAATGGTATACAAAGCGGCGACCTGGAGGATATTTCGCTTGGGATTGATACCATTAAACGCCGTAGCGAGGGTTTATTGAAATTTACAGAGAGCTACCGCAGCCTGAACAAAATTACCAGGCTTGATCTGAACAAGCTGTTAGTGCGTAATATATTTGAGAACCTGGCGAGCCTGATGCGCCCTACACTGGAGAAAAAGAACATCGAACTGGAGATTATCCTGCGCGACCCTGCACTGGCCATTGAGGCCGATATCAACCTGTTAGACCAGGTGATGATAAACTTACTGATAAACGCTATTGAAGCGGTTAAAGACCGCGAGGAACCCCGTATAACACTATCTGCCGAAGTACAAAGCAACAACCGTACGCTAGTAAAAGTTACTGATAACGGCCTGGGTATGCCACCCGAACTGCTGGATAAGATCTTTATCCCGTTCTTTAGTACCCGCAAAACCGGCAGTGGTATTGGCCTGAGCCTTTGTAAACAGATTATGCTGCTGCATAAAGGTAATATCCAGGTACAATCTACAGAAGGTAAAGGCTCGGTGTTTATTTTGCAGTTTGCTACCTTTTAACAAATCGCAATTGCGAGCGTAGCGTGGCAATCTTCGATAGAATAGTTGGCTATGCTTATCGAAGATTGCCGTACCTCATAATGAAGCTTCAACAAGTATAGTATGCCAAACAAAATCATCTTCGCCATATCCGGTAGCTTACGTGAGGGGTCATCAAACCATAAAGTTTTAAAGTTTATAGGAAGTTTACTTGCTGCGGATATCAGTTATTATATTTACGATGGCTTAGCCACTATCCCTCCTTTTGATCCGGGGCTGGATAGTGATACGCCGCCCCAATCTGTAACAGTACTAAGAGAAGCAATAACAAACGCCGATGCTGTTATTATTTGTACACCTGAATACGCATTCGGTATCCCCGGGCAACTCAAAAACGCACTCGACTGGATGGTGTCCAGCGCATCATTCTCGGGAAAGCCGACTGCATTGGTTACAGCATCAACCGGGGGCGAAAATGCGCACGCGGCCCTGCTAAAAGTATTAGGGGCTATTGATTGCGATATCATAGAAAGCGGCACATTGCTTATCCCCTATATCCGCTCAAAAATGGATAACGATGGAAATATAACAGATAAAGATGCGGAAAAGGCGTTGAAAATTTTGACCGATAATCTGCTGAAAACCATCACATAATAATACTTTATTTACTACATTGCTTTAAAATTAATCGCCATGAAAAAATCACTGCTCATATTGTTTGTTTTGTTTACCGTAAAATCTGGGTTTGCGCAAACTGCCCCAATGCCCGCAAGCGAAACTGTATTGAAGGATGCTTACGCCAAAGCTGCTAAAGAAAATAAAAAAGTAATGCTGATATTCCACGCTTCATGGTGTGGCTGGTGTAAAAAGATGGAAGCCTCGCTTAATGACCCGTCAGTAAAAAAGATGTTTGATGACAACTATGTAATTGCTACGCTTGATGTTATGGAGCAGCCTGCAAAAAAAGAGCTGGAGAACCCAGGTTCGTTAGAGGTAATGACCAAATTTCATGGAGAAAAATCGGGACTGCCATTTTGGTTAGTGCTTGATACCAAAGGCAAAGTTTTAGGCGATAGCCAGGTAAGGCCAGCCGGCGCATCGTTAGATACTTATGGTGAAAACGTTGGTTGCCCCGCCAGTACAGACGAAGTTGCTTTTTTTACCAATATACTAAAAGCAACCTCTAAATTAAATGATGGGCAATTAGCTGTTATAGCCAAACGCTTCGTGCAAAACCAACCAGCACCAGCACCAAAACCAACTGCTCCTACTTCGCCTGCTACTGTGGGTTCAAAATAATAAATAACAAACCCGTTATTGCGAGCATAGCGCGGCAATCTTTTTAGGATAGTTATAAAAGAATAGCTTAAAGAGATTGCTTCGCAATGACGCTTTCATCTGCATGTTCGCACACCTTACTTCTCTCTGCCAATTTGGCAAATCTCATCCTTTGGAACGGGCATTGATTAGGTGTATCCGTAAATCATTCAAATTTTCAAAAAAGTACTACTATGCAAGAAAAAGGAACAATTTCGATCCATACCGAAAATATTTTCCCCATCATTAAAAAGTTCTTATACTCTGATACCGAGATATTTCTGCGCGAACTGGTATCAAACGCTGTTGACGCTACACAAAAAATAAAACGACTTGCTTCGTTAGGCCAATACAACGGCGACCTGGGCGACCTGCGCGTTGAAGTTACCTTTGATGCCGACAAAAAGACCATTACCATATCTGATAACGGTTTGGGTATGACGGCTGAAGAAATAAAAAAATACATCAACCAGATAGCGTTCTCGGGCGCTACCGAGTTTATGGAGAAGTTTAAAGAAGCTAAAGACGCCAATGAAATTATCGGCCGTTTTGGTTTGGGCTTCTATTCTGCATTTATGGTGGCCGATAAGGTGGAGATAGAAACCCTATCATACCAGGATGGTGCTACCCCCGCCCACTGGGTTTGCGATGGCAGCACCGAGTTTGAAATAAGCGATGGCAGCCTGGAAGAGCGTGGTACCGAAATCACCTTGCACATTAATGCCGAATCTGAAGAATTTTTAAGCCAGCAACGCATCCAGGAGATACTGGATAAATATGCCAAATTCCTGCCTGTGCCAATTAAATTCGGCACTACCACGCAAGAGGAAGAAGACGGTGTTGATGAAGAAGGCAAGCCAAAATACAAATCTGTTGAGGTTGATAACATCATTAACGACACCAACCCTATCTGGACAAAAGCACCAAACGAGTTAAAAGACGAGGATTATCTTAACTTTTACAAACAGCTTTATCCGTATAGCGAAGACCCGTTGTTCTGGATCCATCTTAATGTTGATTATCCGTTTAACTTAACCGGTGTATTATACTTCCCTAAGCTGAAGAACGACTTTGAGATAACCCGTAACAAGATCAAATTATTCTCGCGCCAGGTATTTATTACCGACGAGGTGAAAGATATCGTCCCAGAGTTTTTAATGCTGTTACATGGTGTTATCGATTCGCCGGATATCCCGCTGAACGTATCGCGTAGCTTTTTACAGGCTGATAGTAACGTTAAAAAGATAAACAGCTACATCACCAAAAAAGTAGCCGATAAACTAGCCGACCTGTTTAAAGCTGATCGTAAAGGTTTTGAGGAAAAATGGAACGATATTGGCCTGTTTGTAAAATATGGCATGGTGAGCGAAGAGAAGTTCTACGATAAGGCAAAAGATTTTGTTTTGGTGACTAACACCGCCAAAGAAAACTTTACCCTGCCTGAGTATAAAGACAAGGTAGAAGGCACACAAACCGATAAAGACGGCCAACTGATATACATTTATACCAACGATGCTGAGAAACAGGACGCGTTTATCCAGTCGGCAAATAAAAAGGGATATGATGTATTGTTGATGAACTCTCCTATCGATAATCACTTTATCAGCCAATTGGAGCAAAAATTGGAAAAAACATCTCTTAAACGAGTTGATGCTGATGTTGCCGATAAGCTGATCAAAAAGGATGATGCCCCTGAGCATGTGCTTACCGAAGAACAATCAACAAAAATTAAAGAGATATTTGATAAGGCTATCAACAAACCAGCATACAAAGTGCAATTGGAAAGCCTTAACCCCGACGAGTTGCCGGTAACTGTAACCATGGACGAGTTTATGCGCCGTATGAAAGATATGGCTGCTATGGGTGGCGGAATGGGTTTTTATGGTAACATGCCCGATAATTATAAGGTTATTGTAAATGGTAACCACAAACTGATAAGCCGCATTTTAGAAGGCGAAGATGAAGACGTACAGGCGCAACTGGCTAAACAAGCCTTTGACCTGGCGCTGTTATCGCAAGGTTTACTAACCGGTGCCGAACTTACTGAATTTGTTAACCGCAGCGTTAGCTTGATATAATACTCAGCTATCTCCCCCTTAAAGAGGTAATAGAATTTAAAGCCACCTAATACCGGGTGGCTTTTCTTTTTATAAATAATTCCAATCTTATTTATGGAATAACTCGCCCGGCTGCATCTTTAAGTAAAAAAAACAGACATGAATACAGATGCGTTGTACCCAAACAGTAAGCCACCGCCGGATAGATTACTGCCAATCATTAATTAAACTTTTAGCCTTATACAAAGTCTAATAAAAACTTCGTTATATTTATTTAAGCAATTAAAAATGAAAACTTTAGTAAAAATATTGTTTGCGCTGTTTATAACAGTTACCGTAATAGCCCCGGTACATGCGCAAAGTAAAAAAGCCATAAAAGAAGCGAAAAAAGTCGCCGAGATAAAAGGACTTATTGACGCAAAAAATTATGTTTTCCAGGCATCATATATGTACCCGAGTGGCGGCGGGGCCAGGTATTTAACATCACCATATGACCTTACCGTTGCCCCCGATACAGTAGAAGCATATTTGCCCTACTGGGGTGTGGCATATTCAGGAGCAGGTTATAACAGCAGCGATGATAACGGCATTAAGTTTAGATCAACCAAATTTGATTATAAAACAAATGCTAAAAAAGATGGCAGCTATATCATTAATATAAAAACCAATGATACCCGTAATGTTACTCAAATGACTTTACAGGTTTACAATAATGGCAATGCCGACCTTACTGTGATAAGTATGAACAGGCAACAGATCCGTTTTAATGGTTATATAGTAGAAAGAGGCAAACCGAAAGCGTAATTAATGGTTACCTATAAACCATTAACATTATGCTTAAAATAGATACAGCACAGGCGGGTTTTGTAGGTAATGTACTTCAAAAGTATAACTTGCCTGTCCCATCCGGCGGCTTTGATACCGAAGTAAATGGCAGTTTAATACTACTATTTGAGAATGAACAGGAAGCGGTAGCTTACCTTGATGTATTGGAAGATTATGCCACAAAATTGGATAATGATTCGCCAGAAAAGCGTTTCCTGAACGCTTTGGTTGGCGCTATAAATAATGATGAATTTGTACAGGCCTACTTACAATAAGCCTGTACAAATTTGTTTAAACCTACACGTTTAAATTCTTATTAATATACTGTATGCTACTGTTTATGCTTGCAAAGGCATCTTTCGGCATATCGTGTTCTACAAAAAAGCTACGCATCCCGGCTGTTTCTGCCGCCGCAAATATGGGTTTAAAATCAATAGTGCCGCTACCTACGGGCATAATGTTTTCGTGGCTGGCATCCAGGTCTTTTAAATGCCACAGTGGGAAACGCCCCGGGTTTGCTTTAAACAGGTCCACCGGGTTTTTGCCTGCCTTGATGGCCCACGCCAGGTCGAGCTCCATTTTAAGGCGTTTGGGGTCTGTTTCTGATAATAGGAGATCATACGGTATTGTTCCATCCCCCAATATTTTAAATTCCATATCGTGGTTATGGTAGGCGAAGGTTAGGCCAGCCTTTGTTGCCACTTCGGCAGTTTTGTTCAATACATTTATTGATGCTTTCAATTCTTCCGGGGTGCTGGTTGGCGTATTGGCGCAAACCAGGTATTTAACGCCGCCTTCCGCAGCCTCGTCAACCAGTTGCTGCATATTATCCTGCAGGTTTAGCATAGGCGGTAAAACCATTGGTTTGCCATCGGGTCCGGCTGGCATTTTAGCCCCCTTGGGTAATTTAAAAGGCGCCCCCAGTACATGGTGCGATTTCCATGACAAATGCAAATCACTGGCCATAGCTTTAAACGCCTTGGGTTTCATGCCATAGTAACCGCCTTTTTTACTAAAGGCCGATTCTATTTCGCTGTAACCAGCGGCGGCTATTTTTGTTAAGGTGCCTTTTACATCATCATCTATAATATTAAAAAATGTAAAGAGCTGTACCCCTACCGGATGTTTAATTAAAAAATTGGATGCCCTGCCTGAAAGCACGGCACTGCTAAGCGCCAGTGTACCCGCGCTTTGTAAAAACTTACGCCTGTTTAAGCTCATATTGATTTAGTGTTTAGTTAGTTGGTAAGTAAATCTAAATCAATATTTTCAAACATGGAAATTTATTGTGTCAAAATTACGCATTGGCATCGTGGCAATAAGGTAAAGAGTTACGTATTAAATAATAATTTGTTAGTTTATTAGCTTATTTATTCTGTTCTGTTTAAAAATAATTAACATTAGTATTTATAATGATTTGTTTTTTATTTAAATTTAAAGCAGAAAAAAACCAAACCAGATGATTAACACAACCTAACAACGGAACAACAATCCTGTATCACAATTTATCCCTCTTCAAAAATGAAATTAAAAACCTGTAAATAAGCCAAATGCAATAGCGCATTATTTGAATAATAACACTAAATTTATATTTAAAAAAAACACCATGAAAAGTTTAAAAGGATTTCTGCTTATACTATTTATAGTACCGGTACTAGCTACAACAGCCAGTGCGCAAAAGAAAAATAAAAAAATGTCAAAAGATTCTGTACAAGCAACTGCTGTACAAAATCTGCTTGCTTCAAAAAAATACACATTTGTTGCTGAATACGCCTACCCGCAAAGTGGAGGATCGATTTTTCTAAGTTCATATTTTTTCATGGATATTACCCCCGATAAGGTAGGTTCGATATTACCTTATTATGGAAACACTTACACCACCGCTGGTGCTACCAATAATGGCATCAGGTTTAATTCAAAAGACTTTGATTACGCTTCTGCAAAAAATGATGGAAAATGGTATGTATCTATTAAACCTAAAGATAGCGATAGTGAAAGAGAACTGACCTTAAGCGTTAATGCAGACGGTACAGCAAATTTAGTGGTTGTAAGCAATATGCGTCAGCGTATGAGCTATACAGGTGTAATTCAGGAAAAAGAAAAGAAAGTTCAAGAAGAAGAATGATAAAGGCAGTTGGCTATCAAACCGGTCCAGCCGGTTTGATGGGCAGCGCCTAATCCTTCTCCGGTATCACCATTAAAATATTCATAGTACAGGATATGATCCTTAAAATTAGGATCGTCCTGTACTTTTTGTTTGGTACCATTTATAGGTCTGCGGCCGTTCTCATCGGGTAAAAATAAGTTTGAGATACGCCTGTAAATTTCGTTGGCAACCTCATTCAGGTTCATCATATTGCCCGATCCGGTTGGGCATTCCACCTTTAGGTCATCACCGTAATATTGATAAAAATCGTTCAAACTTTCAATGATCAGGTAATTAATAGGCATCCACACCGGCCCACGCCAGTTGCTGTTGCCGCCAAACATATTGCTATCGCTTTCGGCGGGTGTGTATTTTATACTAAACTGTGTGCCATTAATATTGGCGCTGAACGGATTATTGAGGTGATATTTAGAAAGCGAGCGGATACCGTACGGGCTTAAAAACTCGTTCTCATCAAGCATATATTTCAGGATTCCTTTCATCCGGTGGCCCCTCAGCAGGCTTATCAGATGTTTGCCCGATGCACTTTTCTCGTCCCAGTGCGATACCAGCGCCGCCAGGTCGGGCCGGTTGGCCTTGAACCAGTCCATCCTGTCGCGAAAGATAGGGTTGCCGGCAATATCAGATTCATCCAGCACCTCGGTAGCAAATAAAGGTATCAGGCCCACAATACTGCGTACCTTCATCTTTTCGGCAGTACCATCTGGCATGCGTAGCTGGTCGTAAAAAAAGTCGTCGGCTTCATCCCATAAACCGCTATTGCCGCCTTCGCCCAGGCTTGCCATAGCTGCAGATATATAAATAAAGTGCTCAAAAAACTTTGATGCAATATCAGCGTAAGCTTTATTTGTTGTGGCCAATTCGGTAGCTATGCGTAATAAGTTAAGCGAATACATAGCCATCCAGCTTGTTCCATCAACCTGCTCTAAATGCGCGCCGTTTGCAAAGCGGGTGTTGCGGTCAAACACGCCAATATTATCCAGACCTAAAAATCCGCCCTCAAATATGTTGTTACCAGCCTCGTCCTTACGGTTTACCCACCAGGTAAAGTTGAGCATTAGCTTATGGAAAATACGCTCCAGAAAAAACTCATCGCCCTCCCCTCCGTTTGCCTGCTTATCCATCTGGTAAATTTTCCAGGTAGCCATGGCCAATACGGGTGGATTGGCATCGCTAAAATCCCATTCGTAAGCCGGCAATTGCCCGTTAGGGTGCATATACCAGTCGCGCACCAGCAGGTTTAACTGTCTTTTGGCAAACCCCATATCAATAGCAGCTAAAGGGACACAATGGAAAGCCAGGTCCCAGGCGGCAAACCAGGGATATTCCCACTTATCGGGCATGGAAATAATATCCTCACTGTTAAAATGCTGCCATTTGCTGTTACGCTGATGTTGTCTCTGGGCAGGCGGTGCTGTTTCGGCCGGGTCGCCGCTTAGCCATTGGTGAATATTATAATAATAAAATTGTTTATTCCACAGCATCCCCGCATATGCCTGGCGCTGGATCTGCGCCTTGGCATCACTTTCGCCCGAAGGGCGAAGTGTTTTATAAAACTCGTCGGCCTCTTGCTGTCGCGATGCAAATATGTCATCAAAATCATCAAACATAGTTTCGGCATTGACTGTCAATCTTAAGCGGATAACGTACATCTGGCCTGCCGGGATAGTAATATCATGGTTAAATGCGGCCTTTGTGCCTGTATTGGCAGGGTTAACTGTGTTATTATCGTTTACAATATAATTGTTAATACCATCCTTATAAAAGGATTTGCCATCATCAATGTTATTAAAACGTTTGGTATTGGTTTCGTTATCACAAAACAACATTTGGGCGTTATTTGGGGTAGATAACCAAAGGTTACCTAATTTTTTATGGTCGATCTTGATCTTACTATTTTCGGCCGATAACTGTGGCATCTCATCATCATAACCCCATTCCCATGTATTACGGAACCAAATAGTTGGCAGTACATTTAAACTTGCATCTGCCTTCCCCCTGTTATGAACTGTTATTTTTATCAGGACATCATCCGTTGATTGCTTGGCGTATTCTATAAATACATCAAAATATTCATCATTATTAAATATCCCGGTATCTATCAGTTCGTACTCGGGTTGTGTGCGGTCGCGCTTTTTGCTTTCGGCTACTAAATGATCATATGGAAATTGCTGCTGAGGATATTTGTACAGCATTTTCATATACGAATGTGTGGGCGTATTATCCAGATAGTAATACAATTCCTTTACATCTTCACCATGGTTACCTTCGGCATTGCTAAGGCCAAAGAAACGTTCTTTCAGGATAGTATCTTTCTTGTTCCATAGTGCGATAGAAAAACAGAGCAACTGGTCGTGGTCACAAATGCCGGCTATACCCTCTTCGCCCCAGCGGTAAGCTTTGCTGCGGGCAATATCATGGGTAATATAGTTCCAGGCATCGCCATCGGCGCTATAATCTTCACGTACGGTTCCCCATTGCCTGTCGCTAACATACGGCCCCCATTTTTTCCAACCTGTATTCTTTAACCTTTCCTGCTCTGCACCCATGTTGATATTTTATTTCCACGCGTTTCGTAAAAAACGCAGCCAGTTACCGTGCATCATATTATCGATATCGGTATCAGTGTAACCACGTTTTTTTAATAAAGCAGGCACTTTCTGCATATCGGCAATAGTTTCCAGGTCATAAGGGCATTGTTCGCGCCCAAATGCACCGTCGAGGTCTGTACCCATCCCTACATGCAGGGCGTTGCCCGCTATCTGGCAAATATGGTCAATATGATTAACCATTACCTCAAGGTTGCAATTCATTTTACGCGGGGTTGACTGTCCTCTCACCCAATTCGGCACCATCATCCAGGCATCAAGTGCAGCGCCTATCACCGCGCCACGGTCAACAAGTGCTTTTATCATCTCGTCGCTATACTGGCGGTTATGGTTCACCAATGCGCGGCTATTGTTATGGCTGGCCCATATGTGGCCGTTAAAATTATCCAACGCCTGCCAAAAGGCATCATCGCAAAGGTGTGTGGCATCAAGGATGATGTTGAGGCGTTCCATCTCTTTCAGCAGGTCTAAGCCATTCTGGCCCATATTGCCGGTGGCATCGGTACCGTTAGCATATCTGCCGGGGCCGTAATGCGCAGGCCCTACGGCACGAAGGCCGTTTTGGTAAGCACCTTCTAAATAATTAATGTCCACGATAGAATCTGCCCCCTCAAGGCTTAGTATGTACCCAATGGGTTTAGCTGTATTATCGGCACCATTGTTCCATAAAGCAAGATTATTCTCTAAACTTTGCAGATTTTTCACCTGCACCATTTCGCCGGCATCTTCCATGGCTTTGTACCAGGCAAGCTGCCCCTGGGTTTGCGCCCATGCTTGCTGTGGCGAATGCCAGCCGGGTAGTGTATTGTCAGGAGCCACGTATCTGCCAATTTGCGTGGCAACCACCAGCCCGATATTCCCTTTACGTAATTCGGGTAGCGAAACTACAGCCTTCGCGCGGTCGGGTTTATCGGTCAAACCTTCTTCGCGCCGGTTAAGTTCGGCAACCGGGCGGGTTAGATCGCGGTTCCATTCCAGCGCATTCATACTGAGGTCTAAATGAGCATCTATAATGAACATCCTTTATATTGTTAAATTGATGTATGGCTATATTGTTATTTTCCTATCCCTTGCAATGGTTTTCCACTCACCCGTAACTAACTTATTTTCAATAGTTATGGCGCGTTCATATAAAGCTACCGACGGGCAAACATGGTACGGCAAGCCATATAAAATATCACCTACTTTATACTGGTGATCTACGCCCGCATCGGCTACTAAGTGTTCTTCGCTATGGCTAACAAACTTTAGTTCGGGTGCGTTTAAAAAATGTACCCTTTTAGCCAATTCGTTCTCTGCTGATACTGATTTATGGCCAAGGTCGATACAGATCTTACCCCCTTCGGGTAATGAGATAACCCTTGATACAATAATTGCCGCGGTTAAAAACGGCTGCTCAGGATATGCTGCCTGATATCCCTTGTCCCAGTAAACAAATGTACCGGGGCTGCATTCCAGGCCCGCACTCTTAGTAATTATTGGATACGTTGGCGAACCACCGGCAATAATTACTGGTTTAGGGTAACCCTTTGCTGCAATGCCATCTATCAATTTAAAAACAGGCAGCATGCTTTCTTCCGAACGTTTTTGGCGCACAGCATAATCGCTGTCATGGATATGCCCGTCATAAGCGTGTATGCCTATAATGTTTATTGCCGGTAGTGATGAACAGTTTACATAGAGTTGTAAGGCATCTGCAGGTAAAATACCAGTACGGTTCATACCAATATTTAGGTCGATATAAACAGGGATTGTAATATTATTCTGTACAGCTTCGGCAGATATGGCTTCAGCTGTAACCCGGTTATCTATCAGACACGAAAAAATGGTTTGCGGATACGCCTTAATTAATTGAACAAAGCGTTTAAGCTTTGGGCCGGTGGGCTGATAGGCTAAAAGTACATCCGGCGCCTCTGCCATGCCCAGCATTTCTGCCTCGGCAATAGTGGCACACTTAAATTTTGTGATATCCGCGTTCAGCATTAAATGGGTAACATCAATACTTTTATGCGTTTTTACATGCGGACGCAGGCGCGATACATCATCGATCATGCTTTTAACCAGGCTGATGTTATATTTTACCCTGTCGGGATATACAATCAACGCAGGTGTATCCAGTTCGTCAACGTTATTGATAGTGTACCACTCAGATGTTTCCATGTTGCTTATACCAGTTCAAATAAGGCTTCTATCTCTACGGGGATATTATCGGGTAACGAGCCCATGCCTACTGCACTACGTACGCCAATGCCATTCTCCTCACCCCAAACCTTGGCAAACAGTTCACTGGCGCCGTTAATAATGTAAGGATGCTTTTCAAAATCGGGCGTGCAGTTTACCATACCCAATACTTTAATAACACGTTTAACCCTGTCAAGGCTGCCCAAATTGGCTTTGATGGTGGCCAGCATAGCTAAACCAACCTGCCTCGCAGCAAGCTTGCCATCTTCCATGTTAATGGTATCGCCAATACGGCCTATGATGAGGCTGCCATCATCCTGCACGGTACCGTGGCCCGATAGGTAAAGGTATTTACCATCTATTAAACAAGGTTTGTAAACACCAAGCGGTTTTGGTGCCGGGGGCAGGTTTAAGCCCAGGTCTTTAAAGTTTTGTTCGGCTGAGTTCATTTTGTAAATCTATTATTTAAAAACAAAAAGTAATATTTTTTTAACCACAAAGGGCGCAAAGCGGTTCGCAAAGAACACAGAGTTTACATTGTATCTATCTTTGTGTACTTCGTGTTTTTGTCTTAGTGTTCTTTGTGGTTAAATCATTCTAAACAAAAAAAGGTCGGGAACCACCCCGACCTTCACTTACATAACCATATTTATTAAAGCTTAAACGACACGCCTACGTTTACGGCATAATCTGCAAATGCAGCATCGCCTTGTGTATAAACACCTGTTTGTTGTGTGCTTAATTTATCAGGCACGCTCTGGATACGATCGCGTATCATGGCGATAGGCACATAGGTATAAACAGAGAACCTTTTTAACCTGTAAGTTACACCCGGCTCGGCCGAGATGATATAACCTGGCCTGCGGAAACCGTTGCTGCCACCAACCAGGTCTTTTGCAGGCAGGCACTCTTCGCGCACACCAGCTGAGAAGTTGAATTTACCTAGACCATAGTTAGCACCAACCCTTATCATAAACTGATCGGGAACGCTCATGATATCGCTACCGTTTGCAATGGCTTTGGCCGATGCCACGCCACCGCGAGCTGATGATACGCCGTTTTGCTCGCGCGGACTTATCATATAGTAAAATGTACCATACAAGCCAAAATTGTGCGAAAAGTTGTAGTAACCGTTCAACTCTGTAATAATGCCTGTACCTCCATCACCCAATTGGATAGACTGATCTACCGGGCCTAATAGTTTTGTACCGCCCGGGCCGGTATTTTGGAAGTAATCCTGGTAATTATAGCTGCCTGTAGGCAGTTTTAAACCTAAGCCTGCCTGTATGTTCCCTTTGCGGGCTTTAGTAGGGTTTAACAACCATGCGTACACTTTAACGCTTACATCACCTATTCCGAATGAACGGGTTTCGTGCCTCTCTTTACCGCCATGCTCATATAATGATGAACGGGTATTGTTAAGTACAGGCACATCTACCGCAAACGACCAGCGGTTATTGAAGATGCGGGTAAGCGTAAAATCCTGCGCGAAGGAATGATTGATAACATTTGTACCTAATGCGATGCGTTGTTTTTGCTCTTGCTTGCCAACAAAGTGCTTATATGAACGATAGTACCTGCTATTGGCATTAAAAAGCCATGCGCCGTTATTGGTGCTGCTGTCGGGGTGTTCGTCCATAGCGCATAAACCGCCTGTACTGCGTATGGCTACGCAACCTTGCGCGTTAACTGTTGTGTTATTAAAAAGTAAGTATATAGCAATCCCGATAAGGAATTTGTAAGTAAATTTCATGTTGATTATTTATTATAATAAAGGTTTAAATACAGCTAACCCTGTTGATTAGCTGTACCCGTAATAAAGGTTTATAATTGGTTGAAAGTCCTTCTAATTAACGTGTTTTTTGTAACGGCTTTATAGTAAGATTTGAGGATACTTGTTTTATGGCAAACCATAATGCTATCAAGGTGCCGTAACTCCCGCCACGCTCAATCCACTCAAATACTTCATAATGCGGATAAAGCAATTCGCTGGCTATTTTCCAGATGATGAATACGAGTAATACGTTGCGGATTGGTTTTATCAATATAACCAACGCGGCAGCAATTTCAAAAACGCCGATAAACTGGGCAACCTTAGCAGGATTTGCAAACCCCAATGATGCGTACTGACTAAGCAAACCTTTCTTTTGAATAAGATTTAACCAGCCATGCCCCATCAGCAGTAAAAAACCTACTACCCTTAAGCAGGTGAATACATTTTTTATGGTTTTTGCATCAACTGCTGCATTAGGATCAATCCGTACAAATAGCTGCCTGAAGCTTTTAACCCCACCCGAAAGGATAAGTAAAGCAAGCGGGGCACCAAAGTTACCCGCACGCTCAATAAACTCGGCAAACGGCTCGCCTGATGCAGGGCGCAAAAATGCTGTTAAAGCACCCCATACCACCAGCCACAAGGCAATGGCACGTATAGGGTAAACAAGCATAGTAACGCCCATCAAAATATCAACCACACCAACCCATGGCATTAGGGTATAAGCTGTATCTGTACCAATGCCAAACACGGCGAAATAATTACACCATATTTGTTTTGTAATGATACCAAATGTACCATGCCCTATAAAACACATAGCTACAGCTATGCGCAAAGCATAATGTATTTTTTGTTCGGTCTTAAGCATAATATCTCTCTTCTTAGTTCCCTGCTCCGTCTGCTTTACCCCTGTTAACGGCGTATTCACCAACTTTTATGCCTGTTTGCAAACCAACTTCACAATCGCTGCGGTAATGGATAGCACCATATAAGCGCGACATGGCCGCTTCATGCGCCATATCCATAAAATCTTTTGCTTTTTCGGGTACTATGTAACCCAAAACAGTTGCCGCGGCACCGCTAAAGTTTGAGTGGCCCGAGGTGTACGACGGAAAGTTAGGGATGCCTGTTAATGTTTTTATATTCATTACCATTTGCGTTGGGCGCGGATTAAAGTAAAAATACTTTGCATCCCAGCACACAATAGCGGCATCCATTTCGGCCATATTCAATAACGCAAGGTTGCGTGCCCAACGCACTTCACTGTAGTTGTGTTTAACAAACTCATCTGCTGCAATATTATTCCAGTGGCCAGGAGGGGTTACCGTACCAACACCATCTGCCCAGAATGCAACAATACGCTCATGCTCGCGGCTATGATCTTTACTCATTGCCAATACCTCATCAGATTCCTTTTTAAACTCGGGGGTATTGGTCCCGTATGGAGGTGCCGGGCGTAAAGCCACAACAGTTTCTGTTGGGAACAGGAATGGGTTAACCTTTGTAAACAATGGCAGCATCGGCGGGCGTTTTGGTAACTCAAGGCTTATCCATGGCGTATTTCCTGCTGCTGCTGTATTAACTTCAAAAGCTTTCCAATCAGCAGGTGTACCAATAGCAGCACCGGCCTTATCGGCACGGGCACGAGCTAAAAATACTGCTGCAACCTGTTTACCCAAAGCCTCGCCCGCATCCATATCCGAGCGGGTGTTGGCACCTGCCATAATACGGTATAGCTTTTCTTCAGCAACTTTTTTCTGAATAAAATCAAGGTCGCCCGGGAATAACAACTCCATCATTTTAGCGGTAACACCGGCCACAACAGCATCCTCACTTGGATAGGCTGGCAGGTCTGATTTGGGAACAAGTGCCTGTATGTTTGCGTCGGTTTTGTATGGTGCCGGGCGCCCAAACTGTTTTTTAAATTTCCAGGCCTGTACTAATGCATCATACTGCGCGGCGCTTACATAAGCATAGGCACGCGCCGCATAAGGCGGGTTGGAGAATGGAAATAACGGGTAAGCCAATGGGTTTGCGGCACTAGGGAACGGGTAAGATCCATCGTCGTTCTGATAAGGCGGCAGGTTGTGTTTGGCAACAAGCTCGCGCAATATCTCGTTCCATCGTAATACCGAACCGGCGCTCCAGTATTTTATAATATCTTTTTGCTCGCTGGTAAGGTTGTGCTGGTAGCTTTTTATCTCGTTCAGGTCGGCCAGGTAATTGGGCGTGGTAACGGCATCAGGTGTAGCAATTGTAAATGTGCTTGAGGCTGTTAATATAGGTGTCCACGTATCTGCGTTAAGATCAATATTGGTTGGCGCCAGTGCAGGGTAATTCTGATTGCGCTCCTGGATATCTTTTTTACATGATGAATTGAAAACCGATACGGCTATCATCATGGCAGGTAATATATAGGATATACTTTTTTTCATCACTTTCTTATTTATCAGATTTATTCTTTTTAACAGAGAATACATAATATACGCCACCAAAAACAGATAGGTTTTGGCCAACGTTACGGCCTTTTAATACATAGTTACCACCTGCGGTAAGCTCAAGCCCGGCAATAGACTGGAACATATATTTAAATACGCCCCCTGCCAATGTAGCATCCATGTTATTGCTTGGAAAGGGCATATTGTTTTTGGTGATATCAAACCCACCAATGGTGTTTACTTTGGTTAAAGTAGCTTCGGCATTAAACTTTAAGCTGCGGTAACCGGTGCTAAACAAAAAGTTTGTAGCATTTGGCATGGCAACCTGGTTGGTGTAATGCATTTCGGTAGTGTAATAAGAATCGCGGTCGATAGTGATGTTATCCTTACGTACATATTGGCCCGCACCGGCAACAAAAAACCGGCCTATCTGGTAATTCACCAACCCGCGAAGTGCGATGCTTTTGGTTTGCATACCTAATGATAACGGAAGGAAATCGGCCTGGTAGTTACCAACCGGGATAACCCCCGATACAATAGCATGCAAGCTTAATAAGCCACGGCCCACCTCTTGCTTAACGGCTAACCATTTAACGGCAAGGCTAATGTCCTGTACGCCACTCTGGCCTCTTAGCGTACCGGCAGATGCATTTGTTTTTATATAAGGGATCATAAACAACACGTTTACACGGTTGCTTAAGCCATAGTTACCACCTACAGCATAAACGTTGCTGCTAATGGTACCTAAATTTAGGTTTTCGCGTTTAAAGGTGCCTTCCCAGTAATGATCCCAGCTATTGTGGGTATATATACCGGCGGCGCAAAAGTAGTTTTTAGGTATCATTAAAGCATCTGTTTCGGTTTGTGCGCTAACTGTTTGCGAGAAAACAACACATCCCAGAACAAGCATACAATACCTGTTAATATATTGTAAATATTTTTTCATAAAAGGGGTTATAATTGGAAGAAAGGACTTTGTTTTATAAGAACCGGTTGCCGAAAATCTCACAAATCAGAAGCCGGTTCTTATTTTTTTTTATCTTAATTACACCGTAAAACAACACAATGAGTTACAAAACACACTTTGTTAGGTTTACAGCAATCAAGAAATAATAAGTTTATTGAATAAACTATATCAGCCGATGTGGTTTGGCGGTTTGCCCGGCGATTTAATATATGGAGTGGATAATTTAGAAGCTATAGTGTTCTCTCTTCTGTCGATGGAATCCTCAAAACTTAAAAAAGCGTAATTAACTTCAGGGTTATTATACTCTGATATTGGGGATGAAGATGCTTTTTTAGCAGGTGCCTCCTGTCCCTTTTTTGTTAATGGGGCATCACTTACGTTTTTGGCCAGAATTATATTCGCGTTAAAAAGCTGGGTTTTAACACTGTTGGCAACACAAACCAAAAACATGGTGTCGCGGGTCATTTTAACACCTACATAGTTGTAAAAGCCGTCTTTTAACTGTACTTGCCCATGTATACGTTTGTAATCGGGCCAATCGGTTATTCCGTGGTTGCTTACGGGGATCTTTACCTGCACAAGTTGTGTGGCATCTACCTTATTCTCGTAAATCTCTTTAATTATTTGTATTTCGGACTGATGAATGAAATATTGGAAGATAACGCTATAGCCACCTGTATTAAACAGGTGTACACTCAAGAGCATTATTGCCAGAAATCTTCTCACCAATGGTTAGTATTAGGTACTATACGCTTGTAAATATATATAATAATTTAATTATCACAAAAATATTACACAAAGCAAAGGCGACTGTTTTTTAAACGTTTGAACCGTTTACCGATAAATTAAACATTGGCAGTTTGTTCCATTGAAAAATGGAACAAGTGGAACAAATGGAACATGTTGTAAATCAATTTATTAGATATTTTATTTTTCACTCCTATCTAAAGTAATACTACGCAATTACAAGCTTAATACATTGATATACAATAAGTAATAAATTTAAAATTTTTGTTCCACTTTTTTAAAATGGAACAAGCCTGTTATTTGCTAATAGGCCTTATTAATAGCCTGTTACGGCTACGGCAACATATAACTGGCATTTTTTTATTTTTTAGCAACTATTTTTCGCCTTTTTTCGGCCTTAAAACGGCCCCGAAGTAACTAATATTTTATACAAGTAAAACATGCTGTTTTATAATTAAATAACTGATATATAGACACTAACGAATTTGTTCCTTGTTCCGTTTTGTTCATACTGGAACAACGATTCTTTCAAAAAAATTGGCTGAAAGCTCACTGTAGCCATACAGGATTATCCCTGCTACGCTTTGTTTCAGAAAGGATATGTGGCTTAGTTTACCGGCGTAAGCCTTGTTAAATACTGATCAAACCCGTCATCATACAAAAACTCTGTTATCCAACCTTCTTCGGCAGCAATGGTTTTTAATGTTTCCTGATCAATATAAAGCCATTTAAACCAATCGGTTTTTTGGCCTTTGTAAACGTATTGATAGGAAAGTTCCCCGTAGTACGTGTCGCCATCCGGTACTTCATCTTCATATAAATAAACAATATCAGATGAATCGAATATTAACCTGCCGCCTTTGTTGAGCAGCGTTTTAGCATGTTGTAAAAAACGGCGAAGTTGTTCAAGCGTACCGCACAGGCCTATTCCATTCATCAGTAATAATAGCGTATCGAATTTTTCTGTGTGGTAATTAAAAATATCCTTTGCTATTGCATGCTTAACACCACGCTGCAGCATAATGGTTACTGCCAGTTCAGATATATCCAGTGCCGTTACGTCTAAGCCTAAACCTTGTAATATTAAAGCATGGCTGCCTGCCCCCGCGCCAATATCCAAAACCTTGCCGTAGCAACTGCTTAGGGCCATATGTTCCAGGGCGGGCATCTCCTCTTCGGTACGGAAGTACACATCCAGGGGCATCTCCTCTTTTGGGCCATAGGTGTTGTTTATCCAAAGCTTATGCTTACCATTTTGTTTAAAATAGTCAAACAGGGCGTTCCCAAATATATCTTTCAATTGGTTTGTAGTTATATGCGTCAAAGAAAAGCATAATGGGTTAATTAGGCAAAAGCCGGCGGCAGAAAAATACTTATAATCCGTTCTCTGTGAAAAACGCTGTGGTTAAAATTTTATGATCGGATTAACCACAGAGGTCACAAAGGGAGAAACACGAAGTACACAGAGAAAAACATTAAAATGCGCTGATCCCTCTGTGAAAAACCCCGTGCAAGCTGTGGTTAATTACCATACATGCTAAATAAATTTTACCTTCACACTCAGAAAACTGAACCTAAAATGAAGCTACATACCATTAATACCGGCTTTTTTAAGCTTGATGGCGGCGCAATGTTTGGCGTTGTACCAAAAGCGTTATGGCAAAAAACCAACCCTGCGGATGCTAACAACCTTTGTACCTGGGCCATGCGCTGCCTGCTGATAGAGGACGGTAAACGCCTGATACTGGTTGATACCGGCATTGGCAACAAGCAGGACGAGAAGTTTTTTAGTCATTACTACCTGCATGGCGATGCCACGATGGATAGCTCATTAGCTGCAAAAGGTTTTCACCGCGATGATATAACCGATGTGTTTTTAACCCACCTGCATTTTGACCATGTTGGCGGCGCAGTAGTACGCAATGGTGAAAAGCTGCTCCCTGCCTTTAAAAACGCTACTTACTGGAGCAACCCGCAGCATTGGGACTGGGCCGTTAACCCCAACGACCGCGAGAAAGCATCCTTTTTAAAAGATAATATACTACCGATACAGCAAAGCGGACAGCTAAAGTTTATTGATGCCATTGATGGTGTTAGCTTTACTGATGATATCAGCATCAGGTTTGCTTATGGCCATACAGATGCTATGATGCTGCCGCTAATCAATTACAAAGGTAAACAGGTGTTATATATGGCCGATCTGCTGCCATCTGTAGGCCATCTGCCCCTGCCCTACGTAATGGCTTATGATATGTTCCCGTTGAAAACTTTAACCGAAAGAAAAGCCTACTGGAACGAGGCTGTTGAAAAAGAATACATCCTTTACCTGGAGCACGACCCGCTTAACGAATGCTGCACGCTTCAGCAAACCGATAAGGGCATTAAGGTGAAGGAAACCTTCAGGCTCGATGAGCTTTAACACCCGGAGGTTACTTTATAAACTCCAGTATATCGCCGGGTTGGCAATCCAGGGCTTTGCAAATGGCTTCCAGGGTTTCTATCCGGATGGCTTTGGCTTTGCCGGTTTTTAAGATAGATAGGTTGGAGATGGTGATCCCCACTTTTTCGCTCAATTCGTTAAGCGACATTTTGCGCCGGGCCATCATTACATCAAGGTTAATTACTATGGGCATGGCTATATGGTTAACTCCTGTTCTTCTTTCAATTTACCGCCCTGTTTAAAGGCTTCGGCAATGATGAATATAAAAATGGCAAATAATGCCGTTCCAAAGCCAAACGATACCGTATTAATTACAATTAAAGGGGAACGCAGCAAGTTTGATGCTTTTAAAAAATCCATCCATTGGTAAACGTAATCAGCCAGGGCATACAGCAGTATATAAACACCTATCTTTCTGATCAATTTTATACAGGGCGCTTCAAACATGGTATCTTTATAAATACTAAACATAACTTTATTTATAAAAGACGCAATATATCCTATTAAAACAGCCGATAAAAACGCGGTAACTACTTTAATTATCTTAATCCATACGGCTGCCTGTAAATTAGTATTGGTAATACGTACATCAGCCAGTATGGTTATATTTCTTAACTGGTAATCATGCCCTATCTGCAAACTATCGGCTTCAACTCCTGGTATCAGGTTGCCTTTTAAAACCGTAAATATGGCCGGGCCTAAAAAAGGGCCGTGATCGTCCATACTGATAGAATCGTTCCAACCGTCTTTAGCCCCATTATAAACGTCCGATCCGAAATTTTGGAGAAAATACAAGGTGAAAGTTATGTAAACCAGTATTTGCAGTATTTTGATTTTTTTCATGGTAATATATTTGAACAACACAAATAAATAGCATATTTATTACAAATCAAAATTTATTTATTGATTTACAATAAATATTATCCTAAAATCAATCAATTAGAAATTTTTGTTCATTTTATAGTAAAATACTGGCATTGTTAGGTAGAAAGTATTATTTTTAGAAACAAATTTGTAGCTTTGCACGTTCAATTCTAAATTAAAGAATCGAGGTTAATAAAATAAATGAGACAACTCAAAATAACTCAATCCATTACCAACCGTGAGTCGCAGTCCCTCGACAAATATCTTCACGAAATTGGTAAAGTTGACCTAATAACTGCCGAAGAAGAAGTAATCTTAGCCCAGAAAATTAGAGAAGGCGACCAGGCTGCCTTAGAGCGCTTAACAAAAACGAACCTCCGTTTTGTGGTATCGGTAGCCAAACAATATCAAAACCAGGGGCTTACCCTTGGTGACCTTATTAACGAAGGTAACCTGGGCCTTATTAAAGCTGCAAAACGCTTTGACGAGACCAAGGGTTTCAAATTCATATCATACGCCGTTTGGTGGATCCGCCAATCAATATTACAGGCCATTGCCGAGCAAAGCCGTATTGTGCGTTTGCCGCTGAACCAGGTTGGTTCATTAAGTAAAATAAGCAAGGCTTTTTCAAAACTGGAGCAGGAATTTGAACGCGAACCATCTCCCGAAGAACTTGCCGACATACTGGAAACCACAGTAGATAAAATATCAGATACGCTGAGCAACAGCGGCCGCCATGTATCAATGGATGCCCCTTTTGTACAGGGTGAAGAAAATACGTTATTGGATGTACTGGAAAACCAGGAGCCAAACACCGATTCGATCCTGATCAATGAGTCGTTATCTGAAGAGATCAAACGTTCTTTATCAACCCTTACCGAGCGCGAGCGCGAGATAATCGTTCTGTTCTTTGGTTTGGGCAGCAACCACCCGCTATCATTGGAAGAAATTGGCGAAAAATTCAATTTAACCCGTGAGCGTGTACGCCAGATAAAAGATAAGGCACTGCAAAGGCTACGCCACACTTCAAGAAGCAAGATCCTGAAATCATATTTAGGATAACCGATAGTTAAAAAAAGCCCCCGTTTAAACAAGCGGGGGCTTTTTTATGTTATAGGGGTATGGATCCATCCGGCTATGAACACCTTACCCCTGCCGAAGCAATTGATTACCAAAACCATTTGCGAAGCAGGATACAAATACGCGAACTGCACAAGCCTATTAAAACCATAGCCGGGGCCGATATATCCTTCAATAAAAACTCAGAACTATTGTATGCAGGCATCGTGGTATTCAAATACCCCGAAATGCAGGTGATCACCACCTCAACCGCTATAGCGCATACTTCATTCCCTTATATCTCCGGCCTGCTGGCATTCAGGGAAGTACCGGCCTTATTTAGCGCGTGGAATAACCTTTATACCAAACCCGATTTGCTGGTGTTAGACGGGCAGGGCATTGCACACGAGCGCCGTACCGGCATTGCCACACACTTTGGCTTATTAACTGATGTACCCACCATAGGCAGCGCCAAAACAAGGTTGTATGGCAAGTACCAGGAGCCTGCCGATAAACTGTTTGCCGAAAGCCCGATGTATGATAAAGGTGAGCTAATAGGCATGGCACTGCGCAGTAAAGAACATTGCAACCCCATTTACATTTCGCCGGGCCACAATATCAGCATGCAGCAAAGTGTTGATGTGATCAAAAAATGTATTCGTGGCTACCGCATACCCGAACCTACAAGGCAAGCACACCTCTTAGTGAATAAGGTAAGAATAGAGAACGGGGAGAAACCAAACCAGCAATACAATTTATTTGATTGATTTACGTATAGTAAACAATTAAATGAAACGCCTTACCACCCTCACCCTGCAGTACTATCGTACGCTGCTTATTTATAATATAACTTTTACTGTTCTTTGCGTTTTTCTGATTGGCTTTAGTGGGGCCGGAAACCCGCTTACGCTCTTTTTTGCCAAATTCGTCGGTTTTGCAGGGGCTGTAGGGTTACATTATTTCTCATCTGCCAAAACCTACTTTTATTATCGTAATGCGGGTATGGCCATACGGCGTTTATATGTGTATGCTTTTACAATTGATGTAGCTGTTTTTATATTTATAACGATGCTAATTGCCCTATGCCGCCACTTACGTTAAAGGTTGATAGTGTACAACTGGCTTTTGATGACCGCAAGATTTTGCAGGACGTTTACCTGGAATGCCATCAGGGCCAGGTAATTGGTTTACTTGGCAGGAATGGCAGCGGCAAATCATCCCTGTTAAGGGTTATTTTTGGCACCCTTGAGGCCTCTTTTAAATATGTTAGTATCGATGGCGAATTTATCCACAAAGGGTACCACAAAAACCGGATAGCTTATTTACCACAGCATGGTTATTTACCTGATAAAATAAAGATCAGCAAACTTGCAAAAATGCTTGTCGACGAAAACTTTTGGGATGAATTTGCAACGCTTAATATTTACAAGCTGCATTCACATAAAACAACAGGGCAGTTATCCGGAGGCGAACTGCGGCAGCTGGAAATGCTGATGATCATCCACAGCAAAGCCGATTTTATTTTACTGGATGAACCGTTTACGCACATCTCTCCCGTACAGGCCGATGAGTTTAAGCCAATGATCCGTGCATGCGCCAGGCGAAAAGGCATCATCATTACCGACCATCAGTATTATAATATATTAGAGGTTAGCGACAAGGTTATATTGTTAAATAATGGCAGTACAAAACATATCACTAATCATGATGAATTGGTTACTTACGGTTATCTTAGCGGTATATAATTAATAATAAAGCGTATGACTATCCCAATTTACCAGGCCGATGCTTTTACCGCTCAATTGTTTGGCGGCAACCCTGCTGCTGTTTGTCCGCTAAATGAGTGGCTGCCCGATGCTACCATGCAAAGGATAGCAATGGAAAATAACCTTGCCGAAACCGCCTTTTTTGTAAAGAACGATAAGGGCTATTTATTGCGCTGGTTTACGCCCGAACTGGAGATAGACCTGTGCGGCCACGCCACCCTGGCATCGGCACATATATTATTTACCGAGTTGGGATACGATAAGGATACCATTTACTTTGATACCGTAAAAGCCGGTACGCTGGTAGTAAAGCGCGACGGCGATAAATATTCGATGGATTTCCCATCCCGCCCGCCATTTGCTGCCGATAAACCCGAAGGCCTGATAGAAGCCCTGGGCGGTAAAAAACCGAAAGAGATATTACGCAGCCGCGATTACTTTTTGGTTTACGATACCGAAGAAGATATCCTGGAAATGAAACCCGACCACTCGGCATTGGCCAAAATAGATACCCTGGGTGTTATTGTAACCGCGCCGGGTAAGGATGTTGATTTTGTGTCCCGCTTTTTCGCCCCTGCTGCCGGCGTACCCGAAGACCCGGTTACCGGTTCGGCACACTGCAACCTCATACCTTACTGGGCTGGTAAACTTGGCAAGAACAGTTTACATGCTTACCAGGTAAGTGCCCGCAAAGGCGAGCTGTGGTGCGAATTGAAAGGCGACAGGGTTGTAATGGCGGGTAAGGCGGTGACCTATTTAAAGGGGGAGATATATGTGTAGGCGTATCAGTAAGAAAGATTTGCCAAGGCATTATCGATATGTATATTTAGCTAAATAATTACCATCTGATCTGTCGTACCACTCACCATGAATATAATAGTATTTTTCTCTACCAAACTTCACTGATGGAAACGTGCCCTTTAGATACAGCTTATGTTCGCTTCCGGATTTAGGTTCAAATATTGTGAAGTAACGGGAGATATACTCGTGCGAACTATAAAAGACATTTTGATCCTTATCGAACTTTAGGTTAGTAATAAGATTGGTGTTAAAATTACTTTCCGGCTCTGCTACTGATTTTCTTTCATTATGTATTTTTGCCCGTATCTTATAGTTTTCTTTGGCACTTCCTGTTAAAGACAAATCCATGTTATAAAGCGTTTTCACCGCGACAGTCATTGGGTTTGTCGGCTTTCTAAAATCTAAAAAATCTTCTTTCAAAAAGGAGGTAACATGTAATGATTGATAAATGTGATTTTGGCTTGCTGATAGAATCACTGTTTTTGTTGCGCTGATACCCGAACCCGCACGAAAACTATAAGTTACTATCAGAAATTTATCGTTTAGAATTTTGGCGATTTTAATTTCATTAACATTCTTTATGTAAACTGTATCTTTTGAAGATACGATTGCTAAAACACCTTTCCCATTAATCGGTAGAATTTGAATTGATTGTTTCTCCCCGCTAAAGGATTGAAGTTTAAAAACCTGGCCATTTGCCAAACTAAAAAACAACACACTGAACAGTACTGCAATAACGGAACTTCGTTTTAATGTAATGTGCATTAAACAATGATTTTTGGTTGTTAAAGGCTTGTATTGATATCTTATACGTCCATTTAAAATTACTTTTTAAAGTTTACTTTTTATACTTATTTTAAGCCTTTACTATTTATTCGAACGCGCACTCATTAATGCAACTTACCAGGTTAGAAATCAAGGGCTTCAAAAGCTTTGGCGATAAGATCACCATTAATTTTAATGAGGGTGTTACCGCTATTGTGGGGCCTAACGGTTGTGGTAAAAGCAACGTTGTGGATGCTATCCGTTGGGTGCTGGGCGAACAAAGCACGCGTGCCCTGCGGTCGGAGAAGATGGATAACATCATCTTTAACGGCACCAAAAGCCGCAAGGCTGCCAACCTTGCCGAGGTGTCGCTTACTTTTGATAATACCAGGAACGTCCTCCCTACCGATTTTTCGCAGGTTACCCTTACGCGCAGGCTTTACCGCACCGGCGAGAGCGAGTATCGCTTAAATGATGTGCAGTGCCGTTTAAAAGATATTACCGACCTTTTTTTAGATACCGGCATAGGCTCCGACTCCTACGCCATCATCGAGCTGAAGATGATAGACGAGATCATCAACAACAAGGAAGGCTCGCGCCGTAACTTGTTTGAGGAAGCATCGGGCATCTCAAAATACAAGCTCCGCAAAAAACAAACCTTCAGCAAGTTAAAAGATACCGAAGCAGACCTGGAGCGTGTGGAAGACCTGCTCTTCGAAATAGAGAAAAACTTAAAAACGCTGGAGAACCAGGCTAAAAAAACCGAACGTTACTATAAACTGCGCGATCAGTATAAGGTCCTGAGTATTTCGCTGGCATCGTTCCGGATAGCCAATTTCAGTAAGGCACTGGCTGCTATTGAAGAAAAAGAACAAATACAGCGCGAGCAAAGATCCGGCATTGCCACGCAAATAGATACTTTAGAAGCTACTTTACAGCAAAACAAGCTGGATAGCCTCACCAAAGAAAAAAACCTGGCCGCGCAGCAAAAAGCCAGTAACGAGTACACTGCGAAGATCCGCGCTTACGAAAGCGAGAAACGGGTAAAGAACGAACAGTTAAAGAACGCGCAGGATAAGGAAAGCCGTTTAAAGGAAGAACTGGAACGCGATAACAACCAGTTTAAGCACGTACAGTATAACATAAAGCGCCTTAACGAAGAAAAGCTACAGGAAGACGAAAACCTGCAAACCATAACCCAGCGCGTTGCCGAACTAAAAGATGCCGTTGATGAATTGCGCGCCGAACAAACTGAAGCGCGCAACCACCTCAACGAGCTAAACAGCATAAACGGCAGGTTGCAAAACCAGCTTTACAAAGCCGAAAAGGACATTGATATCCTGAACATACAGCAACAGGCGCTTGAGCAGGAAAGCCAGCGCAATATGGAGGATACTACTAACAAGGAGGCGGAACTTTCGCACTTTAACAAGGTAGTAGCCGATCTGGATAGCCGCGTTGAAACGCTTAAAAGCGAGTACGAACTGGCTATTGAGGCCGAAAACAAGTTACAGGAACAGATAACCAATACCGAAGCTGAGCTAAAAACCGTAAACGACAGTATTGCTGCCGACGGCCGTAAGCTGGATGCCAGGCAAAATGAGTATAACCTCACCAAAAGTTTGGTAGATAATCTGGAGGGGTTCCCGGAGTCTATCCGGTTCCTGAAAAAGAACACTAATTGGGCCAAAACAGTCACCCTGTTCAGCGATATATTGTTTTGTAAGGAAGAATACCGCGTAGCTATTGAGAACTACCTGGAGCCCTTAATGAACCATTACGTGGTGAATACTTATGATGAAGCTATTGCGGCAATCAACCTGTTAAGCAATTCATCAAAAGGGCGGGCACAGTTTTTCATCTTAGATAACTACGAGGCAGCAAAACCAGCAGATAAAACGCTGGTGGACGATGCCGCCATCCCTGCCCTATCTGTTGTAGAGGTTGAGGAGCGTTATAAGCCGCTGTGTAATTATTTGTTAAAGAATGTTTACCTGGTTAATGATGCTACCGAGCAGGATATTAATGGCATCCAATTACCGGATGGCGTGGTGCTGATTGGCAAAAGCGGTAAGTTCAATAAATCAAAACATACCATGGCGGGTGGTTCGGTGGGTTTGTTTGAGGGTAAGCGTATTGGCAGGGCCAAGAATTTGGATAACCTGTTAAAAGAGATAAAACAAGCCGAAACCCGTATCCAGAATTTTAAGAATAACAGTGATGAATTGCAAAGCCGTTTATCGGCCCTGAAGCAATCGGGTAAGGCTAATGAGGTTAGGCAAAAGCAATATGAGCTTAACCAGTTAAATACCGAATTGGTTACCGTTAAAACCAAACAGGAGCAATACCAGGCTTTTATTGAGAACAGCCTTAACCGCAAGCAGGATATTGCCAATAAGGTAGCGGGCATCAAAAACGAGATTATTACCCTGGGCCCACTCCTGATAGAACTGAAAGAGCAAAAACAGGCACAGGCCGACCTGATGCTGGATAAACAACAGGCTTTTAACGAGCTGAACGAAATGGTATCGGTGCAATCAAATACCTATAACCAGGAGAATATCCGTTTCCATCAGCAGCAAAACAAGGTATCGGGCCTGGTTAAAGACCTTGATTACCGCGAAACCCAGCTTGAGCACCTTGAGGTGCGCATCAGGCAAAACAGCGCCGAACTGGAAAAGGTGAAGGCCCAGATCATGGAGAACCTGCAGCAAACCGGCGACAGCGACGAAAGCCTGCTGGAAATGTACGAGCAAAAGGAAGCCCTTGAAAAAGGTACCGCCGAGGCCGAGCAGGAATACTACGCCTGGCGTGCCGCTATTACCGAAAGCGAGAACGAAGTATCAAAACTAAGGCAAAAGAAAGACCAGGCCGAGGCGATTGAGAATGAGCTTAAAGACGAGCGCAATAACCTTAAACTGGAGCTAAACGCCTTACGCGAGCGCCTTTCGGTAGAGTTTAACGTGGATATTAACGACCTGCTTGACCTGGAAGTTAACGAAGCGGAGAACGAGGACGACATCCGCGATAAAACGGAAAAGATGAAACGCCAGCTTGATGATTTTGGCGCCATAAACCCCATGGCCGTTGAGGCTTATACTGAAATGAGCGAGCGCCATGCCTTTATACAAGGCCAAAAGAAAGACCTTGCCGAAGCAAAAGCATCCCTGTTGGCTACCATCCAGGAGATTGATGACACCGCCAAAGAGAAGTTTATGGCCGCCTTTATTATGGTGCGCGAAAATTTCATCAAGGTGTTCCGATCGTTGTTTAACGAGGAAGATTCATGCGACCTGATACTGAGCAATCCCGATCAACCGCTCGAGTCGGATATCGATATCATTGCACGGCCAAAGGGTAAACGCCCGTTATCAATCAACCAGCTTTCGGGTGGGGAGAAAACGCTAACGGCCACGGCCATCCTGTTCTCGCTTTACCTGTTAAAGCCTGCCCCCTTCTGTATTTTTGATGAGGTGGATGCCCCGCTTGACGATACCAATATTGATAAGTTCAATAACATCATCCGTAAGTTCTCTACCGAGTCGCAGTTCATTATTATATCGCACAATAAGCGCACTATTGCCTGTACCGATATTATTTACGGCGTAACTATGGTAGAACAAGGGATATCAAGGGTAGTGCCTGTAGATCTGCGCGAACTGGCTGATTAATGGCAAACCCCATTATACAGGAAAGGCCGGTAGAGCTAATCTCTACCGGCCTTTCCTGTATAAATTAAACCGACTATTTTTTAGCCTTTGGATGATTTAATATCATTCCTTTAAATTGTTTACCATCCATATCAAGCCCGGCTTTATTTGCTTCATCTATTGAAAATGTTTTGGCACCAGATGTGCTTTGTACCCTTACGCTGGTTGTAGAAAATGCACCGGTGCTAACATAATTGATCGCGTATTTAAGTAAGGTCTCTGTAGGGTCACCAAAGTCTTTACTCACATCATCATAATCCTTTTTACCCGGATATTTTGGAGAACCAGGTTCCATGCCGGCATAATAGCCGCCGTTACCTGCCGAATTTTTAGTCTCGAACTGTGGTACATACAATTGATATTTGTTAATATCAATTGCAAAAAAACCAACCGGTTTACCATAGCTTGTACCACCTATTAGTTTAACATCCATTTTAGGTATAAGGTTGTTTATAGTAAGCTCACTTGCTGATGCAGTTGAATTTGTTACAATAAAAAATACTTTAGTAATGTTTAGTGAACCTGCTTTATTGAAATTTTTAAAATTTTCTGGGTTAGTAGGTAAAAAATCCCCTTTCGGAATATTATATTGAGTACTCAAAAGCGGGTGTATGTCATTCTGAAGATCCTGATTGTAATAAGCAGTGTACATTAAAGACCCATTGGTGGATGATGGAGCGATAAGATCACTCAGGTACTCGGCCGTAGAAACGTATCCACCACCATTGTAGCGCAGGTCAACAACAAGATCGGTTACGCCCTGTGTTACAAAATCACTAAAAGCTGCATCAAGTTTAGGTTTTGCGTTATCAGGAGCGGTAAAGCTATTAAATACAATGTACCCTATTTTCCGGTTGTTACCGGCATCTATCACCTTAGTTGCCAGTACCGGGTTTACCGTATAGTTAGCTGTTGCCATGGTAACATCAAAAGTGGTATTATCCGGTTTTTGCAGGGTCATGGTAATGCTTGTACTATTGGCATATGCATTAACAATAAAATTAACATTTGTGCCAGTTGTATTGCCATCGTAAGTTAAATCGGCCCCCGAGCGGTTATTTATTGTTAAAATTTTGTACCCTCTTTTAATACCTTTAACATCGGCAGGCGAACCCGGATAAACATATTTCACCCTTAAATCGTCATTAGTTACACCATAAGACGGTGCAAAACCAAAATCGCCTTTTTCGCCATTTAATTCGCCAGAAACACTGCCATCATCAATAAACGAATATTTGGCGTAGCCTGAGCCTGGTTGTGCAGTATAATATTCATATGGTTTACCGGTTTCGGGGTTAATGGCATATTGTGATAATGCATCCACCTCTGTTGATAATGCATCTAAATCATTTTTACCGCTAAATGACCTCGGCTTAAATGCATCATAAGTTGGCAAGGATTTGTTCCAGTAGTAAGTTTCTTTGGCGTACAAAAAAACCGAATCTTTAATCAGGTCAAGCGCGCTGGTTGATGGCGTAACCTTTTTGTCTTTTGAACAAGATGCTATTACTACGCAAGCAAGTATAAGCGGGTAAAATATTTTCTTCATGGTTATATTAATTATATCCGAGTTAACGGCATTATTATTTATATATTATAGTATTCAAATTATATTATTTCTGTTGCTGATATATAATCAATTCCGCAAGTTTCGGCACATAAACTATCTGTGTCAGAGTTACCTATCATTACAAGGTCTCGCCTCTGTAAATCATGCTCTTTCATCAGCAGGTGTAATGAATCGGGTTCGGGCTTAGGTAAGGTTTCTTCAGCAAAATAACAGGTTAAATAAGTCTCTAATCCGTGCCATTCTGTTTGCCGCATTTTATTCAGTTGCATTTGCGGGTTGCCGTTTGTTACAATAAAAATCTTTTTACGGTCTAAAACCACTTCCTGTATAAATGTAAGTATATTTTTATACAGAAGCAATTTTAAAGGCAAGCGCGCTGTTAACAGCATTATCTCTAAATTCTTACGATGTTTTTCGTCCACATTTAATTCCGATACGATGGTATCAAATACTTCCCCCGCTCCTTTCTTTGTATACGTATCTATCATCAGATCGGTTGTCTGGCTGGCGCTATTTAATTCGGTATACTCTAATAAGTTCGCAAAAAGGTAATATATCTGGTAATAATAATCTTTAGCGGGGTAAAGTACATTGTCCAGTTCAAAAACAAAAGCCTTTTTATGTGGGTCTATATCACTATAAGTTATTGTGGCCATTTATAAGGGTAATATTATATTCTTTAAATAATAGCTCTGATAATAGCAGCACGGCGGCCTCTTGCGTGTTAAGCAGGTAAATGGCGTCAATATTATTATCTAATGCCAGGGTTAGCATTTCATGTGCGTAGGTATCCGATGCAGGGTTAGGGAGTTTAAGGATCCCCATAAATGCGGGTAGTTCTGTAAAGTCGCCCAAAACAACTTCATCGTTTACTAAACTATTTTTTAGCTTATGAGCTTGTGCCGATGTGGCAGATGTAATCAAAATCTTCACCTATAAATTAGTTACAATTAATCCGTCCTTCATTAGTATAGTGCGGTCGCTCATGTCAGATAGCTCCTGGTTATGGGTAACAATCACAAAAGTTTGGTTAAAATCGTTACGGAGCTTAATGAACAACTCATGCAGTTCGAGCGCGTTTTTCGAATCGAGGTTACCTGATGGTTCGTCCGCGAATATTAAAGCCGGATCATTTATTAATGCTCTGGCTACCGCAACGCGCTGTTGCTCACCGCCTGATAGCTCTGCCGGTTTGTGGGTGGTCCTATCGCCCAGGCCCAGCATTTCCAAAAGTTCTCTTGCTTTTTTCTCGGCTTCGGCGCGTGGCACACCCGCTATAAATGCAGGGATACAAACATTCTCGATAGCATTAAACTCTACCAGTAAATGATGGAATTGAAATATAAAGCCTATTTTTTGATTGCGGAACGCACTTAAATTCTTGTTGTTAAGTTTACTAACCTCAATATTATTAATAAATAGCTGGCCCGAATCGGGGTTATCCAATGTACCAAGGATGTTTAATAACGAACTTTTACCCGCACCGGATGCACCTACAATGGTTACAATTTCGCCGCGTTTTACCTCCAGGTCAACCCCTTTTAATATATGGAGCTTACCGTACGATTTATTTATTGCATGTGCTTTAAGCATGGGCGAAGTTAGTGAATAGTTGATTAGAGAATAGAGATTAGTTGTTAAAATAGACCGGGGTAAAACAAGCATTGTACAAATATTACAAATCTCTAACTTGTACCCGCTAATCTTTAAAACGAAAATAGTAGCTTTACCGCAAATTCTTCAAATAACATGAACATTCACGAATATCAGGGCAAAGCGATATTAAAAAGCTTTGGCGTAAGAGTACAGGAAGGCATAGTTGCAGATACACCTGAAGAGGCTGTTGCAGCGGCGCAGAAAATGAAGGAAGACTTTGGGTCGGACTGGACAGTAATAAAAGCACAGATACACGCAGGTGGCCGCGGTAAAGGCGGTGGTGTAAAACTGGCCAAAAATGCCGAACAGGTTAAAGAGATTGCTGGCAAAATAATTGGCATGCAACTGGTAACCCCGCAAACCGGCCCCGAAGGTAAACTTGTTAAAAAGGTTTTGGTTGCACAGGATGTTTACTACCCTGGCGAAAGCGAAGTAAAAGAATATTACGTAAGCGTATTGCTTGACCGCGCCAAAGGCCGTAACATTATCATGTACAGCACCGAAGGCGGTATGGATATTGAAGAAGTAGCACACTCTACCCCTGAGTTGATACATAAAGAAGAAATTGACCCTAAGGTTGGTTTGCAGGGTTTCCAGGCGCGTAAAATTGCGTTTAACCTGGGCCTTTCAGGCGATGCCCATAAAGATATGGTGAAATTCATCACAGCTTTATATAAAGCTTATGATGCTACCGACTCATCACAATTTGAAATTAACCCGGTGTTAAAAACATCTGATAATAAAATTTTAGCGGTTGATGCTAAGGTTAACATTGATGATAACGCTTTATACCGCCACCCGGATTATGCCGCTATGCGCGATACTGACGAGGAAGACCCTACCGAAGTTGAAGCAAGCAAAAGCAACCTTAACTATGTAAAGCTTGACGGTAACGTTGGTTGTATGGTTAACGGTGCTGGTTTAGCTATGGCTACCATGGATATTATTAAAATTGCCGGTGGCGAGCCTGCCAACTTCCTTGATGTTGGTGGTACAGCTAACGCGCAAACGGTTAAGGCTGGTTTTAACATAATCCTTTCAGACCCTAACGTTAAAGCTATCCTGATCAACATATTTGGCGGTATTGTTCGTTGCGACCGTGTTGCACAAGGTGTTATTGATGCTTACCATGAAATTGGCAACATCCCTGTACCAATCATTGTGCGTTTACAGGGTACCAATGCTAAAGAAGCAAAAGAACTGATAGATAACTCTGGCTTAAAAGTATTCTCGGCTATCCTTTTAAAAGAAGCTGCAGACAGGGTTAAAGAAGTGTTAGCACTTTAATTTAGAGATTAGTTAACCTGAAAATATAAGGGAGCCCGAAAGGCTCCCTTTTTTATTGATCAGTTTTGCACGTAGGCGCTTGAAGTGGTAAGCTCCACCTGCGATACTTTGCTGTAATCGGGTACAAAGGTTTCGGCGCTGCTCAATGTCATATCCATTTCAAAGCTTTGCGGGTACGGCGTATTTAGCAAACTGCCTTTGGGTATATAGGGGAACAGTTCGGCATAGGTTTGTATCTGGCTGGCGTTTACCCGCCTGTATATAAACATGCGGTGCAGGTCGCATGGTTTTTTCATACCTGCCGCCCCTATCATTTGTATGGCGGCGCTAACCGTTTGTTTATGAAAATTAGCCACACGCACTTTTTTATCATCTACCACCAGGCCGCGCATCAGGCCTTTATCCTGCGTGGCAACACCTGTTGGGCAGGTATTGGTATTACATTCTAAAGCCTGGATACAGCCAAGTGCAAACATCATTCCGCGGGCGCTGTTGCACATATCGGCACCCAGGGCAAAGTTCTTTACCAGGTCGAACCCTGTAGCCACCTTGCCCGATGCGATCAGTTTAATATGCTTTTTAATATCAAAGCCCGTTAGCGCATCATATATAAAAGCCAAAGCCTCGCGCAGGGGCATACCAACCGAGTTGGCAAACTCCAGCGGCGCTGCACCGGTACCGCCCTCGCCCCCATCAACGGTAATAAAATCGGGGTATATGTTTGTTTTAACCATGGCCTTGCAAATAGCCAGGAACTCGCTTTTGTGGCCAACGCACAGTTTAAAACCAATGGGTTTACCGCCCGATAACTCACGCAGTTTTTTTACAAAATTCATCAGCCCTAAAGGGTTGTTAAAAGCCGTATGGTATGGCGGCGATACAACATCCTCCCCCATTTGCACCAAGCGTATTCGCGCAATCTCGGGGGTAACCTTTGCGGCAGGCAGTATACCGCCATGGCCGGGTTTAGCCCCCTGTGATAGTTTTATCTCAATCATTTTTACCTGCGGCAATACCGCACGTTTGGCAAAAGCATCTTCATCAAAAGTACCGTCGGTATTGCGGCAGCTAAAATAGCCTGTACCAATTTGCCATATAATATCACCATTAGGCTGCAAATGATAATCGCTCAAACCACCTTCGCCGGTGTTATGCGCAAAGCCACCAATTTTGGCGCCGCCGTTTAAGGCCAGTATCGCGTTCTCGCTAAGCGAGCCAAAGCTCATGGCCGATATATTGTATACGCTTGCACTATAAGGCTGTGCACAATCGGGCCCGCCCACTTTTACACGAGGCGACAGATCGAGCGCATGATGGTCTAACGCAGCTATGCTGTGGTTTAGCCACTCGTAACCGTTTTCGTAAACATCCAGTTCGGTACCAAACGGGCGGGTATCGTCAACCTTTTTTGCACGTTGATAAATAACGCTTCTGTTTTGCCTGTTGAACGGTGTTCCGTTGGTATCGCTTTCAATAAAATACTGGTATATCTTAGGGCGAAGCTCTTCCATTACGAAACGCAGGTGCCCAAACACAGGGAAGTTTCTAACTATGCTGTGTTTCTTTTGCACCAGGTCATAAACCCCAATGATAAATACCGGCCCTAATAGCAGGAATGACCAAACTGCGGGCGGCCATACAATAGTCCACGCGGTAACCAGTACAAGTATTATTACAGCCGATATGATAAATAGCTTCCTCATAAATATAATTTTAATAAATCTATACGCTTATCTCAACAATAAAAGCATTGCTGCTTAATGTTGGGCGTTCAGTAAAGATGAGCATTACTTCGGGATCATCATCAATTAAACTGCCCTTTTACTTATCATTAACAATTGTGCATTACTAATATAAGTTTAAACAAACATTTCTCCTGTTTATACCGTTATTTGGTGAAATGTCTACAAATTGTAATACTTTGAAAGTATAATAGATGTTTAAACATCTATTATTATCTTTGTTTTATAATTAATCAGAAACACAACTAAATAAAAAATATCATGGCAACAACAAAATGGGTATTAGACCCAATGCACTCAGAAGTACAATTTAAGGTAAAACACCTGGTAATATCAACAGTAAGCGGTTTCTTCAAATCATTTGAAGGTGAATTAACTACAGAGAACGAAGATTTCACAGGTGCAGAGATCAACTTTTCGCT
Source organism: Bacteroidota bacterium (assembly GCA_040390445.1). Taxonomy (GTDB): domain Bacteria; phylum Bacteroidota; class Bacteroidia; order Sphingobacteriales; family Sphingobacteriaceae; genus Mucilaginibacter. The sequence continues at coordinate 764,904 of JAZJYI010000008.1, read as the reverse complement.
TGATGTGAACAGCATTGATACTACACAGCCACAAAGGGACGAGCACTTAAAATCTGCCGAGTTTTTTGACGCTGCAACTTATCCGAAGATCAGTTTTAAATCAACATCATTTACTGCTGATGGTGATGACTATAAATTGGTAGGCGACTTAACTATTAAAGACGTAACCAAACCGGTTACCCTTGCTGTTGAATACGGTGGTAATGCCGGAGATTTTTATGGCAACACTAAAGCTGGCTTTGAAGTTACCGGTAAAATTAACCGTAAAGAGTTTGGCTTAACCTGGGATGGTGTAACCGAAGCAGGTTCTATCGTAGTAGGCGAAGACATTAAACTGAGCATGAACATACAGTTTGCAAAACAAGCGTAATTTGATTTCGAAATTCGAATTTTCAATTTCGAATTTAGCTTCAAAATATTAAAAGGTGCAATAATCGGAACGGTTATTGCACCTTTTGCTTTAATACATTCGAAATTGAAAATTCGAAATTCGATATTTGTATTATGCTGATAAAGATCTACCCCGAAAACCCAAACGAAAAAGCCATTGAGCAGGTGGTGGATGTGCTACGTAAAGGCGGGCTCATCATATACCCTACCGATACCGTTTATGGCCTTGGCTGTGATATTACCAACCACAAGGCCATCGAAGCCGTTGCCCGGATCAGGAACATCAAACCCGAAAAGGCTAACTTCTCTTTCATCTGTTATGATCTTAGCCATATCTCAGACTATATTAAGCCAATTGATAACACCACCTTCCGTGTATTGAAAAAAGCTTTACCCGGGCCGTTCACATTTATATTTAATGCCAGCCATGCCGTACCAAAGCTGTTAAGCTCCAACAAAAAAACGGTGGGTATCCGTGTACCCGATAATAACATCGCCCGCGAAATTGTGAAGGTTTTGGGCAACCCTATCCTATCAACCTCTATCCACGATGAGGATGAGATCATAGAATACTCTACCGACCCGGAACTCATCTATGAGAAATACCAGGACCTGGTAGATATTGTTATTGATGGTGGTTATGGCGAAAACATCCCATCAACCGTGGTAGACTGCACATCGGGCGGGTTTGAATTGGTACGTGAAGGAAAAGGCCAACTCGAAGATTATTTATAATCATATATTTGCCACGCTTACCATTTTAAAACAACATATTGGCCAGTAACCTCAAACAATTCGCCGAATTTATACGCTCGTACGCTACCGGCGGAGGCATCCTCATTGCCTGTGTAATTGTTTCGATGCTAATTGCAAATACTGGGTTACATAGTTCATTCACGCATATTCTTGATGCCGCCATTGGCCCTTATACCACATTGGGTTGGATAAATGATGGTTTAATGGCCATCTTCTTCCTGCTGGTTGGTTTAGAAATAAAGGACGAAGTGTTAAACGGAGAGCTTTCAGACAAGCAATCGGCTACCCTACCCGTTTTTGCGGCCCTTGGCGGCATGTTGGTTCCGGCTGGCATCTACGCCATTATCAATTTACATACCGCAACCAGTGCAGGTTGGGGCATCCCCATGGCTACAGATATTGCTTTTGTGGTAGCTATCATCAGCGTTATTAAAAAACGCGTACCGCAATCCTTACAGGTATTTATAAAAGCACTGGCTATTGTTGATGACCTGGGGGCTATACTGGTTATCGCCATATTCTATTCGGCCGGCTTACATGTTACTTACCTGCTGCTGGCACTGGGCATGTTTGTTTTGCAAATGTTGTTTAACCGTTTTAACGTACGTTACCTGCTCGCTTACCTTATCCCCGGTACATTGATGTGGTACTTTATCCATCATAGTGGCATCCATGCAACGGTGGCTGGCGTATTAACAGCTATGGCTATTCCGCATAACGTTAAATTGAACTATTCACCCTTAAAGAAACTGATCCACCTGCTGGAAAACCCGGTTAATTTCATCATCATTCCTCTGTTCGCGCTGGCAAATTCAAATATTAATATTGGGGAAAGTTTGGCGGGCGGTAATATTATCAATCCGTTATCAGCGGGGATACTGTTTGGCTTGTTCTTAGGTAAACCTATTGGTATCACCTTATTTAGCTGGCTGGCGGTAAAACTAAAATTATCCAAACTGGGCAATGGGGTAAAGTGGGCGCAGGTTTGGGGGATCGGTCAGCTGGCGGGGATAGGCTTTACCATGTCGATATTTATGGCGCTGCTCTCCTTTGCCGATGCAGAATTACAAAGCCAGGCAAAGTTCACCATATTGATTACATCGGTATTAGCTGCAATAACAGGTTACGTTATCCTGCTTCGGATTAAAAAAACAGGAACCAAACGCCTGACGTAGAGACGCAATACTTTGCGTCTCCTTTAGAAAGGTAATAAATATTAATTAGACGCGAGGTATCGCGTCTCTACGAAAAAATATCTACGCCTTAATACCGCCTATAAACGCCGGTATCTTGCTCATATAATCATCATTGGCAAGCAGTTTCACAAACGCGCTGCCCACAATAGCTCCGTTAGCGTATTCGCAGGCTTTACTGAATGATCTGTTATCGGAGATACCAAAACCAATAATGGTTGGGTTTTTCAACTCCATAGCCTTAATGCGGTTGTAATAACCCTCAATACTATCCGTAAGCTGCAGGCTGCCACCTGTTATAGATGATGACGATAGCAGGTAAATAAAACTGTTGCTCAGTTCATCAATTTTACGGATGCGCTCCTCTGATGTTTGCGGCGTAACCAAAAATATATTGCTCAGGCCATTATCTGTAAAATGGTTGCTGTACAGTAATTCATACTCGTACATAGGCAGGTCGGGCACAATAACACCATCTACCCCTGCGGCGGCTGCTGCTTTGCAAAAACGCTCAACGCCATACTGTACAATGGGGTTAACATAGCCCATTAACAGCACCGGGATATTTACACGGCTGCGCAGATCTTTTAACTGCTCAAACAGCAGGTTCAGGTTCATACCATTATCCAGCGCAGTTTGTGAGCTGTGCTGAATAGTTGGCCCATCTGCAACCGGGTCCGAATAAGGGAAACCTATCTCCAGGAAATCCGCACCCGCTTTTTCCAATGCTTCGGCAATATCAACAGTAGTATTAAGTTCCGGGTAACCGGCAGTGAAATATATAGAAAGCAGGTTTTCCTTTTTGGTTGCAAAAAGTTGGTTCAGTCGGTTCATTGATGCAGTAGTATTAGCCATTTGCTTGCAAAAGTATTGTTAATTAATGTTTTTACCACAGAGTTTTTTCACAGAGGGCACGAAGCTTTGCAAATATTTTACCCCCTGTGCTCTCCGTTGTTTTTTCTCAGTGTTCTCTGCGGTAAAAAACGTTTATAGTTAATTCTAAACCAAATATTTTTTGCTTTGCCAATGTTAAACTTTTACTTTAGAGCAATCTGCTTAATACACCTGTAAAAACTAAATTATGTCGCCGGCAATATTACTATCCTTCATCATTGGTTATTTTTTGGTATTGATGGTGATATCGTACCTCACCTCCAAAAAATCATCAGATAACGATACCTTTTTTGTGGCCAACCGTAACTCCAAGTGGTATTTGGTAGCCTTCGGGATGATAGGCACTGCACTTAGCGGGGTAACTTTTATATCGGTACCGGGCAAGGTGGGGGCACCAAGCGGCGATCAGTTCGCCTACTTTCAGTTCGTATTGGGCAACGCAGCGGGTTTTATTATTATAGCTACCGTGCTGCTGCCTTTATATTACCGCTTAAAGCTCACCTCTATTTACAGCTATATTGAACAGGCATTGGGTACATGGAGTTACAAAACCGCAGCCGGTATCTTTTTGTTGAGCCGTACCATTGGCTCGTCGTTCAGGCTTTATTTGGTGGTGATCGTATTGCAGAAGTTCATTTTTGATAGCTATGGTGTTCCCTTCGCAGTTACGGTGCTCATCTGTTTAGTGCTCATATGGTCGTACACGTTTAAAGGCGGCCTTAAAACCATTATTATTACCGATAGTTTGCAGACGCTGTTCCTGGTATCATCGGTATTCCTGTCTATCTATTTCATTTGCAGAAGCCTTAATTATAACATATTTGAAGCAGCCGAAGCCATCAAGAACAGCAGCTACTCCAAAATCTTCTTCTTTAACGATTTCCTGGGGAGCCATTTCCACCTGAGCAAGCAATTTTTGGGTGGTATGTTCATTACCATAGGTATGACGGGGCTTGACCAGGACCTGATGCAGAAAAACCTGAGCCTGAAAAACATCAAGGAGGCGCAGAAAAACATGTTCAGCTTTACGGCCGTGTTCGTGGTGATCAATATATTCTTTTTAAGCGTGGGCGCATTACTTTATATGTACGCACAGCGTAACGGTATATCAGTAGCAAAAACCGACTACCTATACCCTACCATCGCCCTGCAATACCTGGGCATTGTACCGGCCATGGTGTTTATGCTGGGTTTAACAGCGGCTACCTTTGCCACTACCGATTCGGCATTAACAGCACTCACCACCTCGTTCTGTGTAGATTTCCTGAACTTTAATAAGCGCGGCGACGTGAACAGCAAAAAGATGATAAACGTCAGGCATTTTGTGCACATAGCCTTTTCGGGATTGATGTTCCTGACCATTATTTTATTTAACGCCCTTAATAATGATGCGGTGGTAACGGCCATATTTAAGGTAGCATCATATACCTACGGGCCGTTGCTGGGCTTATATAGTTTTGGCCTGTTTATGAGTTACAGGCAGGTGAAGGATAAACTGGTGCCTTTTATCTGTTTGATCTCGCCTGCGGTTTGCTATTTCCTGAGTACCGAATCGAAAGTGCTGTTGGGCGGGTATGTTTTCGATAACGAACTCATCATTGTAAACGGATTAATTACCTTTGCCGGCTTGTGGATCTGTTCATCACCCAAAATTAAAAGTATAAAAGCTAATTCTTCTCTATCATGACTAAAACAGTAACATCTAAACTGTTATTTTTTTTCCTTTTCTTATGTTATTGCACAAATGTTAATGCGCAAGGGTATTCTAAAAATTTAAACATCATCCCTTATCCCACAACCCTTACTCAGGGCAATGGCCACTTTGTGATCAATGCAAAAACTATGCTTATTACACCCAATCGGTTTGCCAATGAAGCCGCCCAGCTTAATAAACTAATAAAAGCGGGAACCGGGTATAACCTCTCCGCAGGGAAATCGCATCCTGCAAATTCAATACAGTTTGTTTATGATGGTTCTATAAAGAACCCGGAAGCGTACTTGCTTAATATTACGCCTAAACGCATAATTATTACGGCAGGCGCACCTGCAGGCGCATTTCATGCGGTTGAAACCATCAGGCAACTATTGCCTGTTGCTGTAGAAACCGGGCAAAACACGGCAGCTTTACGCCTGCCATCGGTAAATATTAACGATCAGCCTGCCTATGCCTGGCGAGGTATGCACCTGGATGTATCAAGGCACTTTTTTTCGATAGGCTATCTTAAAAAGTTTATTGATGTAATGGCTCTTTATAAAATGAACAAATTTCACCTGCACCTTACCGACGACCAGGGCTGGCGTGTTGAAATAAAAAGGTATCCGAAGCTAACCGAACAAGGCGCCTGGCGTACATTTAATAACCAGGATTCGGCCTGTATGAAAAGGGCGGTGGATAACCCCGACTTTAATATAGATCAGCAACACATTATTCATAAAAACGGCAAAACGCTTTACGGCGGCTTTTATACCCAAAAACAATTAAAGGACCTTGTTGCCTATGCCGCCAATAAGCATATTGATATTATCCCTGAAATAGATATGCCCGGCCATATGATGGCTGCAATTAACGCCTACCCCTATTTAACCTGCGACAGCCAAAACAAATGGGGCGAGCTTTTTTCAACACCAATATGCCCTTGTAACGAAACTACCTTTGATTTTGCAAAGAATATATATACCGAGATCATGGAGATCTTCCCATCTAAGTATATCCATATTGGTGGTGATGAGGTTGACCGCAGCGACTGGGGAAAATCTGACGCCTGCAAGGAATTGATGAAACGCGAAGGCATAACCAGCTTACCCGACCTGCAAAACTACTTTATAGACCGGATGGAGAAGTTTTTCAACTCTAAGGGGCGCAAACTCATCGGCTGGGACGAGGTGCTGGAAGGCAAAATAAGTTCTACAGCGATGATCATGTACTGGCGCAGCTGGGTGCCCGATGCACCGGCTAAAGCTGCACAAAACGGCAACCAGGTTATTATGACGCCAGGCACGCCATTGTACTTTGATTCCCCGGCCGATAAAAATGCTATTGCTAATGTTTATCATTTTAACCCGGTGCCCCAAAACTTGACCGCAGAACAGGCCAAGCTTATTATAGGTGCACAAGCTAATATCTGGACAGAATACATCCCATCCGAAAAACGTGCTGATTATATGTATATGCCACGGATGACCGCCCTGGCCGAATTGCTGTGGACGAATAAACAGGATTACTATAAAAGCTATACACAACGCCTGGTTCAGCAATACAACCGGTTGGAAGCACTGAATATAAATTACAGGCAGCCCGATATTGAGGGAATAATTGATAGCCGCGTTTTTATCACTACAGATACTGTGAAAGTAAATTCGCCGTTAAGTACATCTGCCATCAGGTACACAACCAATGGTGATTTACCCGGCCAAAATTCGCCGTTGTTACGTAATTATGTTGTGAGCCACCCGCAAACTATTAAACTGGCTGCATTTACCCCAAGCGGTAAACGCGGCGATATTTATACGGTAAAATACCTGCAGCAAAAACCGGCAGAGCCCCAAACAGCAGCAAACGTTGCCCCGGGGTTAACAGCAGGTTATTATAAAGGCTTATTTAAAGGAGCCTCGGGTATAAAAGAGGGCGCTGCCGATAGTAACTTCGTTGTACAAAATATTTCCGTACCGGCATCGGTTAAGGCACCGTCGTTCGCTGTAAAGTACAGGGGTTATATTGATGTTCCGCAGGAGGGCATTTATACTTTTTACCTAACTTGCGATGACAGCGGAATATTAAACATAGCCAATCGCGAAACGGTCAATAACGATGGCATGCACTCGCCAATGGAAAAAAACGGCCAGGTTGCCCTAAAAAAAGGGTTGCAACCATTTGCGTTAGATTTTGTTGAAGGAGGCGGAGGATACACACTTAAACTACAATACAGTATAAACGGAAGTGAACGGAGTGATGTACCTGAATTGTGGTTTAAACATAACCAATAATATATAAAGCTATTGAGCATCATATTTAATTTTTTGTAATAACATGACTGGTGAAGAAAAAATAAGACAAGCATTTGAGAATAAAAACTGGCAGGAAATAAAAGTAACCGACTCCTGGCAGATCTTTAAAATAATGGCCGAATTTGTTGACGGTTTCGAGAAACTGGCTAAAATTGGCCCCTGCGTATCCATCTTTGGGTCGGCACGTACACATAATGATAATAAGTACTACCAACTGGCCGAGAATACCGCCCGTTTACTTACCGAACGTGGCTACGGTGTAATATCGGGCGGTGGCCCGGGTATTATGGAGGCTGCCAACAAGGGCGCTTACGAGGCCGGGGGTAAATCTGTAGGTTTAAATATCGAGCTGCCTTTTGAGCAGTTCCACAATAAGTATATTGACAGGGACAAGATCCTGGAGTTTGATTACTTCTTTATCCGTAAGGTAATGTTCATGAAGTATTCACAGGGCTTTATCATTCTGCCCGGTGGCTTCGGTACCATGGATGAATCATTTGAAGCGATAACGCTGATCCAGACCGGTAAAATTGCCCGCTTCCCTATCGTATTTCTTGGAGTTGATTATTGGGGAGGCCTGTTTAAATGGGTAGAAGAAAAAATGCTGGCCAATGAGCACAACATCAGTGCTGATGATTTGAACCTGTACCGCGTGGTTGATACCGCCGAAGAAGCTGCCGAACACATCTTCCGTTTCTACGACAAGTATGTGTTGAAACCCAACTTTTAAGTTGTACACTCATGTTTATACAGCGACGGGCTATGCCTGTCGCTTTTTTTATATATTTTAGCCAGCTAATGGATACTTTAACCCAACCCAAAAAGAAGGCTGCCCTAAGCTTTATATTTATTACCCTGCTTATTGATGTTATAGGTTTAGCTATTATAATTCCGGTTTTCCCCAAGCTGATAGAAACGCTGATACATGGCAATCTCAGCCAGGCATCCAAATATTCGGGGTTATTGCTGGTGGCTTATGCCGTTATGCAGTTCCTGTTTTCGCCGCTGGTGGGTAACCTTAGTGATAAGTATGGCCGCAGGCCGGTATTGCTGTTTTCGCTTTTAGGCTTTGGTATCGATTATCTTTTCCTGGCGTTTGCCCCTACCATTGGCTGGCTATTTGTTGGCCGTGTTATAGCGGGTATTACCGGCGCAAGCTTTACCACAGCATCTGCCTATATAGCCGATGTGAGCGAGCCTGAAAAACGCGCCCAAAACTTTGGTATGATTGGCGTTGCCTTTGGCCTTGGCTTTATTATAGGCCCCGTTATAGGCGGAATATTGGGTAAAATGGATACACATTACCCTTTTTATGCCGCTGCTGCTTTGGCCTTGTTAAACGCCGCCTACGGCTATTTTATCCTACCGGAATCATTAGACAAAGAGCACCGCCGCGATTTCGACTGGAAACGCGCAAACCCGCTTGGTTCGCTGATCCAATTAAAAAAATACCCGGCAGTAATTGGCCTGGCTGCCTGTCTGTTCATCGTTTATTTTGCCGGCCACGCTGTACAAAGCGTGTGGACTTTCTACACAATGGAAAAATTTAAATGGACCGAAGATGTGGTGGGTTACTCGTTAGGCTTTATCGGGCTGATGATTGCCATCGTTCAGGGCGGTTTGATCAGGGTAGTTATACCCAAGCTTGGGCAAAACCGCAGTATTTGGATAGGTTTGGTTTTATACGCTATTGGCATGTTGTTTTTTGGACTGGCTAACCAAAGCTGGATGATGTTTGCCTTTATGATACCTTATGCTATGGGTGGCATTTGCGGCCCTGCATTGCAAGGCGTAATGACCAACGAGGTACCCAAGAATGAACAGGGCGAACTTCAGGGTGGCTTAACAAGCTTAATGAGCCTCAGCTCGATATTCGGCCCTTGGTTTATGACGTGGATATTTGCTTATTTCACTGCCGATAATGCACCTATTCACCTACCGGGTGCTCCGTACTTCGTGGCATCGGCATTAATGCTTATTGGCGCGATACTTGCAGTACGTAGTTTCAAAAAAGAGAAACATTCAGTTGATAAAACATCTTATAACAGCGGTTCGCATTAACAGCCATACTTTATATGAGTAAACCCGCCCAACATGGCAAAGCCGCTTTAGGATTTATTTTCGTCACCATATTTATTGATGTATTGGGCTTGGGGGTTATTATCCCTATCCTGCCCAAATTATTAGAAGAACTCGGCCATGTTGATATCAGTATGGCCAGCCAGTATAGTGGTTACCTTACCTTCACCTATGCATCTATGCAGTTTTTGTTTGCACCGGTGCTGGGTAACCTGAGCGATCTGGTAGGCCGCAGGCCGGTGTTACTCTTCTCGCTTTTTGGCTTTGGTATCGATTACCTTTTTATGGCCTTTGCCCCTACCATTGCCTGGCTTTTTGTAGGCAGGCTAATAGCGGGTATTGCCGGCGCCAGCACCACAACAGCAACCGCCTACATAGCCGATGTAAGCACCGGCGACAAAAGGGCCGCCAACTTTGGCCTGATAGGCGCAGCAACAGGCTTAGGTTTTATTTTGGGCATTGGCCTGGGTGGTTTTTTGGGCGCAATATGGATAAGGCTACCATTTATTGTAGCCGCGGGGCTTGCCTTGTTAAACGCGCTGTACGGTTTCTTTGTATTGCCCGAATCATTAGCAATAAGAAACAGGCGCAGGTTTGAATGGAAACGTGCAAACCCGATTGGTTCTTTATTACGATTGAGGAAATACTCATTAGCTATCAGTACATTGATAACAGCCTATACAGTAGTGTATATTGGCCAAAAAGCGGTTGAGGGTGTACTGCCCTTTTATGTGATAGAAAAATTCCAGTGGACTACACAAAGCATTGGTGCGCTGGGGATCTTTATCGGCCTATTGATAGCAGCCATACAAGGCGGTTTTGTCCGCTGGACGATCCCGAAGTTTGGCCTGCGTAAAAACATACTGGCAGGCATCACTTTTTATGGCATTGGCCTTGCACTAATTGCCTTTAATAATGTGGGCTGGCTAATGTACGTATGCATGATACCTTACTGCCTTGGCGGCATTGGCGGAACAGCATTGCAAGGGTTTATATCAGATAACGTGCCGGCCAATGAGCAGGGCGAACTACAGGGCGCGCTTGCCAGCCTGGTAAGTTTAACAACCATTATTGGCCCGCTGATGATGACCACCCTGTTTCACCACTTTACCATTAAAGGCGCTTCGGTGTATTTCCCGGGGGCACCGTTTTTGCTGGGCGCGATATTGATGCTGATCAGCGTTATTTTAACGATAAGGAGCTTTAAGAAAAAGGACGATTCACACAAACTGCCGGAGCCTACCTTAATGTAGCCCGCTAACCCCGCCGGATATTACAAACTTCATGACGTCGGCAGCGTTACGGTCGATGGGTTTTACTTTATCGGCAGATACAATAACCACCTGCCCCGCAAACGAGTACGACATGGGGAAATACACGGCCACCTCGCCCGGCAGGTTAATAGCCTTCATATCCTTTTGCACCAAAAAGCCTATCTTCTTTAACCCAAACTCATTTACTTCAACTAAAACGGGTTCATTAAATTTCTTTTCCTCGCCCACAAAAGCTTCGGTAAGGTCTTTAATGGATGAATAGAGAAATTTGAATAATGGCAGGCGGTTTAGCCAGCGGCCAAACCATTTTTTGATGGGGTCGGTAATAACGTTGGTAACCAGTATCCCGGCTATCAGGATAATTACAATGACGTTTAAAATACCCAAACCCGGGATATAAAGCGGTTTACCCTGACTATCAACCAGGATCTCGCTACTCAGGTTTAGCGAAGTATCTATCCCTGATATGATCCAGAAGATCAGGAAAAAGGCTGCGCCAAGTGGCACAACTATCAAAAGGCCTTTAATAAAGTAATTAAGCAGGGCACCGAATATTCTCTTCATCTCTATCTATCAAAATCTACTCATAAAAGTACACTCTTTTTACCCTTTGCGAAATGTTTGTTAGTATTTCGTAAGGGATAGTGCCAATTTGCAGGGCAAGTTCTTCTATGCGTTGTTGTTCATTAAATACGATAACCTCGTCGCCTTCTTTCACTTCCACGTTGCTTACATCAAGCATACACATGTCCATGGTGATGTTGCCAACGGTGGGCACCAGCGTAGCATTTACCAGCATGCGGCCAATGCCATTGCCAAAAGCACGCAGATAGCCATCGGCATAGCCAATACGTACGGTGGCTATTTTACCATCGGTTTGAAGGCTGCCGTTGCGGTTATAGCTAACGGTTTCATTTGCGGCTATTTTTTTCACCTGCGATATGGTGGTTTTTAACGTAGCAACCGGCTGTAAGCCGCTTTCGTCACGTGGTACAGCAGCATCAACCCCGTACAGGCCAATGCCCAGCCTAACCATATCATATTGTGCGTTTGGCCAGCGGGTAATGCCCGATGTATTGCTGATGTGCTTGATAACAGAGTACCCTAAAGCATCTTCTATCTGCTTGTAAGCCGTTTCAAAGATCTTGATCTGCTGTATGGTGAATAGATCATGCTGCTCGGCATCGCTGGCCACCAAGTGCGAGTAAACCGACTGCACACGTACGTATTGGTTGATCTCCAGCAGGTCGCAAAGGGTCTCTATCTCAAAGGCCTCAAACCCTACGCGGTGCATCCCGCTATCAATTTTAATATGCACCGGGTAGCTGATAATATCCTCGTCTTGCGCAAATTTCACAAATTCATCCAGTAAACTAAAACTATAGATAGCAGGCTCTAATTTATTGGCTACCAGCTTATCATACGATTCTGGTTCGGGGTTAAGTACCATTATCGGCATGGTAATACCATTCTCGCGCAGCTCCACGCCTTCATCAGTATAGGCAACCGCCAGGTAATCAACTTTGTTGTACTGCAGCATATTGGCTACCTCGAACGTACCGCTGCCGTATGAGAAAGCTTTAACCATCGCCATTATTTTAACACCGGGTTTTAGCCTGCCTTTATAAAAGTTAAGGTTACTGAGTAAGGTGTTCAGGTTTATCTCTAAAATGGTTTCGTGTGCTTTTTGTACCAGGGCGCGGCTTATCTTTTCAAACTCAAAGCTGCGCGAGCCCTTGATCAGGATCGTTTCTTCCTGCAGGTGCAGTTTGCCCAGGTCTTTTAATAAAGCGGCTGTATCCGCATAAAAATGCATTTGGGGCAGGCTAAATAATGATGCGTACTCCTGTAAAGAGGTGCCCACACCAATAAAGCGATCAACCTGCTTGGTGCTTACCAATTGGGCAACCTGTTTGTACAAAGCATCACGTTGTAAGCCGGATTGGTAGATATCAGACAGGATCAGTGTTTTCTTTTGATGCTGGTTTTGCTGGTTCAAAAAGTTTAGCGCTATCTCCAGCGATTGGATGTCTGAATTATAAGAATCATCAATAATTGAGCAATCGTTTATACCGTGTTTCAGTTCCAGGCGCATGCTTACGGCGGCCAGGCGTTCAATCCGGTCGTCGGCATCAACGGGGCTATACCCCATGGCCAGCATAGTTGCCCAGCAAACTATGGCATTCTCTATCGATGCTTCATCGCGGTATGGTAAAAGGCATTCAATTTCCTTCTCCTTATATATGCCGCGCATGTAATACTTGCCGGATATGGTGGTTTCGCTAAACACATACAGGTCTACCTGGTTAAACTTGCGGCTCCAGGAGAAGCATTCACGCGTTTTTAGTTCGTCTTTATGATCAATCAGCGCTTCGTAGTTATAAATGAGCTGCTTACAGTTTTTAAACAGCTTTAGTTTTTCAGATAGTTTCTCCTCCGGCGATGCGAAACCCTCATCGTGTGCGGTACCAATATGCGTAAGCACCCCGATAGTTGGTTGGATAACGGCTTCCAGCTTATCCATTTCGCCGGTGGTTGATATACCGGCTTCAAAAATGCCCAGGTTATGGGTTTCATTTATTTGCCAAACAGAAACAGGCACCCCTATTTGCGAATTATAACTCTTAGGGTTACGTACAATACTTTTCTCGGGGCTCATTAACTGGTATAGCCACTCCTTTACAATGGTTTTGCCATTGCTGCCGGTAATGCCAATAACATCAAGGTTAAACTGTTTACGATGATGTGCTGCCAATGCCTGTAATGCGGCCAATACATCTGCCACTACCAGGAAATTAGCATCGGGCATAACGGTATCTGGCCGGTGGTTTACTACAAAATTACGTACACCGGCGGTATATGCATCCGCAATAAATTCGTGGCCATCCCGGCGGCCGGCCAATGCAAAAAACAACGAGCCTGCAGGGTTATTTATACGGCGGCTATCGGTAAGCAGGGTGTTTATAATGGCATCATCCACGATGTTGCCGCCTGCGTTTATAACCTGTTTTATATCATATATAGCGTAAGAACTTTGCATGACACGAATATCGTACACTTTTGATGGATTTAATATTAAGTAAAATAAAATATTAAAAGTACTTACAGATTTTAGCCTGAAAATGGAGTGTAAAAATGAGGATATATTAAGGCTGCGGCTTTAATAAACGCTCAAAATTGGGTATATTTAAGCTTATCGCCCACGAAAGATCAGATGCATTTGGAGCCTGTTATTATCAATATTTTAGTCGTTATTTTTATTGCCACCGCTTTTAGATCAGCCTTTGGTTTTGGCGAATCGCTTGTTGCAGTACCTTTATTAGCCTTATGGATACCCCTTAATGTGGCTGTACCACTCTCGGTATTGGTATCAATAACCATTGCCGCAGTTGTAGTAACCCAGGATTGGAACAAGATACACTTGCGCAGTGCAGGTGGGCTTATACTATATACCCTTATTGGCATCCCGTTAGGCCTTATAGCCCTGGTGCATTTAAACGAACAAATTGTAAAAGCCGTACTGGGGGTTATCATCATCATATTCTCTCTGTATTTACTGATAGGCAAACAACTTAAAGAACTTAAGACCGACAATTTTATATGGCTTTTTGCATGCGGCCTGTTGGCAGGCGTATTTGGCGGAGCATATGGCATTAATGGGCCTCCGCTTGTTATTTACGGCGCTAAAAGGCGTTGGTCGGCCCAGCATTTCAGGGCAACGTTACAGGGATACTTTTTAGTTGCCAGCATTGTAGGCATCATAGGTTACTGGTTTGAGGGCTTACTTGTTCCGGCTGTGATACATTATTATTTATGGAGTTTACCCGTGTTGTTGCCAGCCGTTTTTTTAGGCCGGATGATAAACCACCGCTTACAGGGCGACAGTTTTTTTAAATACATTTACTTTGTTTTGTTGGGTATAGGGGTGTTTTTGTTTATCAAATCGGTAACCGGGTAAATTATATCGCATAATTTTAACGAATTTTGGTTTTGATGGATGCCCCAAAAAAAGTAAAAATTACCGATGTAAATGTGGCTATGGCCAAGGCCGAACATTACTGCGCCTACCAGGAGCGCTCACAGCAGGAAGTGCGTAACAAACTGTATGACTGGGGGCTTTGGACAGATGCCGTAGAAAACATTATTATCAGGCTGATTGAAGAGAATTACCTAAACGAGGAACGCTTTGCCAAAGCTTATGTAAAAGGCAAATTTAGCCAGAAGGCATGGGGCCGCATCAAGATAAAACAGGGGCTAAAATTGAAAAATGTATCGCCGGTGCTGATAAAAAAAGCGCTTTTAACCATTGATGCCAGCGATTACATGAGCGCATTAACGCGATTAATTGAGAAAAAAGAAGCTACATTAACAGAAAAAGACCCATACAAACGCAGGTATAAACTGCAACAGTATGCTTTAAGCCGTGGTTTTGAACCCGAGCTTGCCGCGGAGGTTTTGAAAAACAGCGAGTTATAAAAAACTTTAAAAAAAGTTTAATTTTTCCTTGCAGAACATTCATTTCTGTCTATATTTGCACTCCCGCAAACGCAGTAATGCTAAGCAGGAAAATACCAATGCGAAAGTAGCTCAGTTGGTAGAGCACGACCTTGCCAAGGTCGGGGTCGCGAGTTCGAATCTCGTCTTTCGCTCAAATCCCTTCCTTATCGGAGGGATTTATTGTTAAAAGGTTAATCACCTGCTCAGATGGTGGAACTGGTAGACACGCAGGACTTAAAATCCTGTTCCCGTTAAAGGAGTGCGGGTTCGATTCCCGCTCTGAGTACTTGAAAAATGAATCGACACAAAGCCTGATATGAAAATATCGGGCTTTGTTGTTTTACAATTATTTAAACCATAAATATTAAACGCAAACCATTATGAAAACCCTAATTGGCCAAATTCACAATACCAGTACTTTAACCCAGGCTGAAATTGATGACGCTAAAACATCAATAAAAGATTTATTGCAACTGGATACGATTGAAATAACGCATGATGGCGGCGAGTTTTACGATGTGACAACCAATGATAGCAATATTGTTGATTTTAAGATGGACACTTTTGATAAAAATAAGATCTCATTAGTTAAGTACCGCACTTATGATGATCAGGGTAACAGAAGTGATGCCGGAGCTAATTTATCAAGCAAGGATATTAAAACCCGCGAATAGTTAGTTATTCCATAAAAAATCAAACGGTATTTATCCCGCTCCCATTCGTGTCAGCTTTAGTCGCATAAATACTTACCTTTAAATCTGCAGAGACTCACTCCACACAGTAATGAAACGTTTGCTTTTTGTGTCACTATTTTTATTGATCACTTTTTCAATTCGTGCTCAAACTAATACTCAACCTTTTAAGGGGTTTACTTTTAGCGAGTTAGTTAATATTTTAAATAATCCGCCGGGCAAAAAGCAACTGGATTCTACCCTTTTAGAGCATGGATATTCCTTTGAAAATAAAGGGTCTGTTTTCTCTCCAAATGTTAACGGGCCAGTGAAAAATGCACATACATTCCGCTATAAAAGAGGCACGTTCCGGGTTATTATAAGTTATTATAACAACGCCGCATATCTGATAAGTTATTTTGCTTCGAGTAGTGAAGAGCTGAATAAACTCGTAGATGAGATCAAAGAACAAAATGTCACATTGGTTAAAGCGCCGAATTCTGAAACAACCTTGTATGGCGAATACCAGCAATACAGGCTTAATGTATATAATGGCGACCTGAAAGTATTAAGTGTCGCTAACATTGCTATCTACAGCGCAAAACACCTAATGCCATTTTAGTTAATCTTTGTTTAAACAAAGTCCTTAGCTGGCGCACCTGTGTCACGTGTGATCATAATGTAGCGCAGTTGATTCATCAAAGCACTCGCGTGCGCAAGCACAAGTACTAGCCCCGCAAATTAAGTAAGTTTTATTATGTTAGTGCTGTGGATAATTGCTGAAATTAGCAACGCCGCAATACGTTGCGTTGTATTTAAACGACACATGAATAACATACAAAGAATACTACTGACCTTTTTCATCTTTTTAAGTAGCTACTCATTTGGGCAAAGTAACCCATTATTTATTGACACCTTATTTTACGGGAAAAATGGATTAAAGAATAAAATACCAGGTATTGGCATAAGCATAGGAATTTTTAAGAACGATAAGGCAAGTTTTTATTCATTCGGAAATACAAGTCATAGCAGCAAACAAAAAGTTGACAAGAACACCGTTTTTGAAATTGGCTCGAACACAAAAATATTTACAGCACTCTTGCTAGCCATTGAAATTAAAAAAGGCAAAATACCTGAGTCCGCATTTATTGACTCTTACTTGCCAAAAGAAGTGATTTTAAACCCAGATTTAAAAAACAAAATACGCTTAACAGATCTGGCTTCGTTTTCTTCTGGCTTGCCAACCTTACATGATGACAGTTACGATAGCTTACTTTTAGCTAAGGATACGTTACAACCTTACAAATTTGTTGACAAACAATACCTTTATCATATTTTAAATAATACATCCAAAGTACCTAACTATGGAAAATATGAATATTCAAACTTTAACTATGGTTTAATTGGCGCTATTCTTGAAAATTTTACAAAGAAGAATTATTCAGACTTACTTCAGAATAATATTTTTAAACAGTTAGGATTAAAAAATACCTGGACAGGTATCGTAAAAGGAGAAAACAAAGCTGGCGGTTATTATGGAAACAAAGCAGTTGAATATTTACAGTTAAAGGCGTTGGCCCCTGCCGGTATAATAAAGTCTGATGCAGTAGATATGCTTGAGTTTATTAAATATCAATTGTATCCACCGAATAATGTATTAGGAAAGGCAATAGCCTTAACACAGCATACTTTTGTAAACGACATTGATATTAAAACTGGTTTAGGCTGGCATATTCTAAATAATGATATGAACGAAGCATACTATGTTATGCAAGGAGATACAATTGGTAACTCTTCACTTTTATACTTTAATCATAAATCTAATATTGGAATCGTTATTCTCATTAATCAGATTAACAATGATTTAACAGGTATTTTACTCGATTATTTGATAAAAGGCATTAGCGTTGATAAATAGAATCGTTAATAAAGGCTAAAAGCCCCATACTTGCATACATCGGGCTTTTTTGTTTTCTGATGTTATAATTTTATTATTATTTACTCAGAAAGCCTGTTTGAACTACCTTTTGTATCGATCCGTCTTTATTGAAATATAGTTTATCCACGCAAACAGATCGCAGGTTACCACGGCCAGAAAGCACATTATTGTGGTAAAATGCATACCACTGGCCTTTGTATTCAATTACCGAGCCGTGGCTGGTATCGCACCCCGTCGGGTCAAGATATACGCCGCCGTAGGTCCATGGCCCAAGTGGGCTTTTGCTTGTTGCATAGTTTAGCCTGTTAGCCCCTTTCCCATTTTCGGTATGGTTGTCTGCATAGGTCAGGTAATAGATTCCGTTTCTTTTAAACACCCATGTGGCTTCGTGAAAGTCCTTTAACCCTGTCATTGCTTTCAATGGCTCTGCAATTTCTGTCATATTTTCTTTTAACCTTGTGCCTACACACCTGCTGCCGCCGCCGTAATAAAAATAAGCTTGTCCGTCGTCGTCCATAAAAACACATGGGTCAATCATCGAGCGGCTATCCTTACCCAGGTCAAGAAATCCCTGTGCTTTAAAACCACCCGCAGGCTGTGTACTGGTGGCAATGCCAACCTTCCAGGTGGTGTCCCAGTCGGCCCCGCTGGGGTGCGGAAAGTAGAAATAATATTGTCCGTTTTTATAGGCGCAATCCGGTGCCCACATAAAACCACCCTCCTTGCGGCCCCAGGCTACCTGGCTGGCGCTAAGTATCTCTCCATGATCTTTCCAATGTACCATATCATCAGTAGAGAATACATGGTATTTATCCATCAGGTCGCATCCTCTTGGCGGGTCAACATCGTGCGATGGATAAACATATAATCTTCCATCGCTCCAAACATGGGCAGACGGGTCGGCTGTATAAATATCACGAACAATAGGATTTTGCGCCCTGCCCGTTAATGAGAAAAACAGGCAGGCAATGGTAAGTACCGTAAAGGTGTGTTTGTTTAATTTCATATATAGCATATTTATTCGGGCCTAACCTGAATGGTGTTTTAGGTTATAGCAACAAATAACAGGCTTGCGATTAAAAAAAAGTTAATAATCCCTTAATACGGAAAGTTTTGATGAGGTATTATTGATCAATAAAGCCTGTAAATACCAGCTTTATTTTCCTAATATTACCTTAATAAGTATAACGCCATGCATTTTATAGCCTACCAGCAAATTTTTCAGCAAATTTTAAATGATGTGCACCCACCGGCGCCATACCATGATCCCGATTATTTGAATTATGCGAAACTCAACTGGTCGAGGCAACAACGCTGGTTAAAATCGGGCATCCTGAATGAAGAACTGGCAGCCATTATTGGAAGTATCAAACAAGAACAGTATTGGACAATCATCACCGAACCCTGGTGCGGTGATGCCGCCCATATCATTCCATTTCTGCACAGGCTTGCAGAACTGAACCCATTGATAAAAGTTGATTACCAGCTAAGGGACAGCGAGCCGTTCCTGATAGAACAATACCTGACTAACGGAACCAAATCAATCCCCAAACTAATCATTACCGACGATAGCCATAACGAGCTTGCGGTATGGGGCCCGCGGCCTGCAAAGTGCCAGGATTTGTATATCCGGTTATTAAATGATCATGTTGATATGGAGCAAAAAAAGATAGCATTACAGCAATGGTATAATGCAGATAAAGGTATAAGCCTGCAAAAGGAGTTGATTGCAATGTTACCCCCTATAATTAAGTAACAGCTCAGCTTAATGTTTAATAAACACATCAATCACCCCCCCCAGCAAAAAAGCAGCTACAGAAAACGTAAGCAAGCCTAACAGGTAAGCGAAAAACGATTTCACGTAATCTGATATCTCTTTGCCGTTAAAAAACTGTGCGATAGCCCAGGTACAATAGGCCATCCAAATAACACTTGACATCTGCATTAGCTTGATTTTCAACAAGGTTTCAGCAATGGCAAAAACGGAAAGGATGAGCATCCCCATGCCTATTACATAGCATAAAAGTATAAGTACCTCGAAAATATTATAGTTATATTTTCTAAAAAATAGCTTTAACCAAAACGCGATAAATACCCCATGATGATATTGGCGTACCCATAATGGCTTTCTACCCAGTCGAAGATCTGGAATATGGCAGATTTTTTTGGACCGGTATAATTGATATACCCCTCCTCAATATGGAAAAAGTGATTGATGGAGGAATAGATGAGCGAAGTAATAACGATAAAAACAATGGGCTTTACCAGGCGCTCGCGGTTATCGGCAATAAATTCTCTGATGCTTCTCCCGGGATGGATGAATAGTTCTTTAATGGTATATAAGATCCCTTTTTCGAAATGCAGCAGGTGCTGAATTTCGTGCGACACGTAATGCGCATCTACCCTTTTTAATGATCTGGCATGGCCACAATTGGAACAATACTTATCTGTAACCGGGCTTGTGCAATTCTTGCAGGTAAAAGTATCTAACACGTATATAACAATTAATAAGGTTTTGATTTGAGGTGAAAAGCTCCCCCTTGAAATCGAAACAAGATATGGATTATTCAGATTTCCCGGAGAATGTTTTCAATAAAACAGCTTGCACGTCCTGCTTTTTGGGCAATGCGGTAAAATGTATCAATGTTACCTACTTCTGTATAAACTGCCCGTCACCAACCCATATAACTTTGCCTCAACATTTAAAACAATAACAATGGCAAAAACAATTTTCATTACCGGCGCCTCACGTGGTTTCGGTAAATTATGGGCCGAGGCACTTTTGCAACGCGGCGATAAAGTAGTAGCAACAGCACGCGACCTGAGTACACTCAACGACCTTGTGAGCAAATACGGTGATAACATTTTACCGCTGCAACTGGATGTTAACAATCGCGAAGCAGATATCGCAGCTATCCAAAAAGCTAAAGAGCATTTTGGAAGTATTGATGTGCTGATCAACAACGCTGGTTATGGCCTTTTTGGCAGTATTGAAGAAACGACCGAGAAAGAAGCACGCGAACAGATGGAAACTAACTTTTTTGGTTTATTATGGCTAACACAAGCCGTACTCCCTGTAATGCGCGAGCAAGGCCATGGGCACATTATACAGGTTTCGAGCGTATTAGGGTTGGTTACCTTACCGGTGTTGGGTTTATACAACGCCTCAAAATTTGCGGTAGAGGGTTTAAGCGAAACCCTGGCTGCCGAAGTAAAAGGCTTTGGCATTAACATTTCCCTAATAGAACCGAACGGCTTTGCAACCGACTGGGCGGGCGCTTCGGCTGCACAAACCGTTGCTATGCCCGAGTATGATGCTGTACGGGCTGCTTTCCAGGCCGGTTTAACAGATGATATTTTCGGCGTTCCGGAGGCTACTACCCCTGCTGTGCTGAAACTGATTGACAGTGAAACACCTCCCCTGCGTTTATTCCTTGGTAAGATGGCTTACCCATGGGTAAAACAAACTTACGAAGGCCGTTTTGCCGAATGGGAGAACTGGAACGAAGTGGCATCTGCAGCCCACGGAAAATAACCTGTTTTAATGATATTATCCTGACTCATCTACGCCGTAATACGGCGTAGATTTGTGTAATTTATATAACCATGCAACATTTTAAAAACTTAGCCGATATGCACCGTTACAACGGTTTCCCCATGCCGGAACATCCGCTCTTTAGCATACACAGGTGTACCCGCAACTGCAGCATAGGCGACAGGGAGTTTACTTCCGATTTTTACATGATCGGGTTTAAAAAAATAAAATCGGGCGTTATTATGTATGGCCGTACCAAGTACGACCACGATAACGGCAGTATGATGTTTGTTAAACCCCGGCAGGTTATTGAGTTTAAGACAGTGGAATATGAGGAAGATGCATTCATCATGTTTATTCATGAGGATTTTTTCCATGGCCACTTTCTGCATACCGAGATCAACAAATATGCTTTTTTTGATTACGAGGCCAACGAAGCGCTGCACCTTTCGCCATCCGAAGAGCTAACAATTTGGGACCTTTATCACAAAATAGAGGCAGAATACCAGAACAATACCGACGAATACAGCAAGGATATTATGCTCACACATATCGATTCGATACTGAAATACTCGCAGCGGTTTTACAAACGCCAGTTTATAAACCGTACCCAGCTATCGGGCAAAACGGTATCGAAATTTAATGATGCCCTGGCTGCTTATTTTGCGAATGGTTTATTGCTTGCACAGGGCTTGCCAACGGTGCATGCGCTGGCATCGCAGCTCAACTTATCATCTCGTTACCTCAGCGATATGCTGAAACAGGAAACCGGCAAAACCGCCATGGAACTGATCCATATCTACCTGGTAAACGAAGCCAAGAACCGCCTTAAAAGTGATGACCAGCGGGTATCTGACATTGCTTACGAACTGGGTTTTGAAAACCTGCCCTATTTTTCGAGGCTTTTTAAAAAGGAAACAGGTGTAAGCCCTAACCAGTTTAAAAAAGGGTTGGTTAACTAATTTGGCAGACTTAGCTTGTACCTAAAATTCTTTTAAAAAAATCGATTCCATTTTTTTGAAATTCTTATATTTTTATGCTTTGTAATGGAACAGGCAGGTTGATCCTTTCAGTAGCATTAATTGAATTAGCAATAAAGCATTAACATTAAAATATGGAAAAGAATAAGGCACCGTTATTTACTTTCACTATTGTAGCAATCATTTTAGGTGTAACCTTGTATAAGCAATTCGATTTTGAAAACTTAAAATTCGAGAAAACAGGGTTAGCAATTGTTTATTTGATTGTGTTTATAGCCTCAATTTATTTTATAATAAAGAGTTTAAGAACAACAACCAACAAGGGCGGGAATAATTAAAACTTAACCATTAGCTTTTCAGAAATAAGCTTGCCGCCCTTATAATATTCAAAAAACCAGTCTTCACCTTTTTTAAGCACTATGCCACTGGCATCTGCATTACTAGCTATATAATAGTTCTCTGCAGATGTTTTCAGGAGGGTTAAAACTATTTTGGGGGTTGTGTCAATCAATTGATAGCCATTGGCAATTGCCTGGGCATACAACGTACCTGCCGGGCGACCGGTTACTGTTTCGGTTGCTTGTACAGGAGTTGCTGAAGCCATTACCTGCGGTTTTACAGGCACAGCCACAGCTGTTGGTACGGGCGCTGGCTTTACGGGCGCTGCTGCTACAGTAACAGTTGGCTGAACCGCCTCAGTGGCCGGCCCGCTGTAAGTGTATGAAACAGATGTAAAAGCATCTCTTAAAGCCAGGTTATAGGCGGTACTATAATCTTTCTCGCGGCTTTTGCCGGTATTGCTTTTATAAACAACATTACCCTGGCAATCTTTTAATAATAGCGTGATCTCGGTGGTGAGCATCCCGCCTTTTTGTAACAGGTCGGCTTTTAACGCCTGGCATTTATTGTTAGCTACTTCAGATGGCACCCCGTCATTTTCAGAATAAACGGTAAACCCTTTATCCTCCAAAAGTCCTTTAGTTAGGCTTTTTAGTAAGTTTTGATAGGGTTCCTTAAACTGTGTGAATTTTTCGGGCACTACTACATATTTATAATTATTAATGGTGCTTTGCGAGTAAGCCGATAAAGAGATAAGTAAAAACAGCACTAAAACAGACCTTTTCATGTATTAAACCTATTATATTATAAACTGGATAACAGCCGAGCGGTACTCCTGCTTGATTGCATTAAAATTAGCATTATTTTGGAAAGGATTGATGATTTATATGATAAGAACGTTTAAAATGCATAGCGGCTTGTTGGTTAGGATATTATCGATGTTTAGAAGATTTGTACCAATAAGAAATCGGATGTCACTCTTAGCTTGTCGAAGGGCGTGCATTGGGTATAGTTAGCGGGTGTTTCGACAAGCTCAACATGACATTTCTAATCTTCCGAACAACTATTGTGAGGACACTACCAAGAGCGAGAAAAATCAATCGTCTTTTTTATTGAATGAAATGTATTTTCCCATCATATCCAAATTCCTATCCAAACCATTTCATTATTACCGATTTATGTATCTTCGTTTAGTAGCCTCTCGTACAATACGCATGGCGATTGATATAAATATTTGAAAGAAAGCATGTGTCAGGTTTATAATCAAGTAGGTTCTTTAACGACAATAAAATCGCATTTGAACAGACACCATATCAATGCGTATAAATCAATAAATGAGTTAATTAATTTTCAAAAGAACTACCCGGTTGCTCGGCAAAAAATCCTATCAGATCATAAACTACTGATTGAACAAGAAAAAAGCACGCTTAGTGTTGAAATAGTTCAATTAGATTGTTCTGTCAATACAAAGAAAAATGAAATTGAACAACAACTATTGTTGGAAATTGAGAATTTAAAGAACCGGTTAAATAGCTTGCCTTCAACTCAACCTAATATTATTCAAAAGCTTATAACCTATATCAAAAAAATCGTTCTTAAGTTAAGAATCGAGTATAACAAACTCTTTTTCAATTTTAAGATTGAAAATTCAGTTAAACAGTTAACAAATAATTATAACAATAAAAACAACCGTTATCAGTATATCTCTTCGTACTTTGAAGATGCGGTAATGAAAAGCAGTTTGCCGCAACTACATAAACTTGATAAAGAAAAGAACATAATTGACCAGATAAATACATCTATTTATGGGGCATTGGGTGAACAAAAAGTGGTTAGAGAATTAGAAAAGCTATCTGACGATTATATTTTAATTAATGATTTTACTTGCAGATTTCATCCGCCCATTTATAATCGACAGGAAAATGATTACATAAAGTCTATTCAAATTGACCATATCCTATTATCACCGGCTGGTATTTTTCTGATAGAGACAAAAAATTGGAGTCAGTATTCAATAAACGACCTAAGGCTGCATTCTCCTGTTCAGCAAATAAAAAGGACAAATTTTGCTTTGTATAAAATATTGAACCAGGAAATTTCGAACACTAAATTATCCTTCAAAAAACATCATTGGGGGGATAGGAAAATCCCCATAAAAAATTTGATTGTTTTAATAAATCATAAACCAATCGAAGAGTTCCAATACGTAAAAATTTTAACCTTAAATAATTTACTTAGTTATATCAGCTATTTTAAGCCTTGTGTTTCTCAAAAAGAGACACAAACCATTGCTGATTATTTACTAAATATCAGACAGAAATAATGAGTGTAAACATTCCGCAATTATATTTAACCCCTGAACCTGCACTATGAGATATAAACACTTTTTTGTTTTACTGCTAACTTTCACAAGTCTGTCTGCTTTTCAATCGTCGGTAAAAAACGCGCTACGTTTTAAATCAGCTACCGGGCACATCATCAAAGTATACAAAGGCGGTATCTTTTACGACGAGAAGTTGATACACAACATTAAGTACCCGGATGGCATAATTTACAAAAGTAAATACAACCGCTTAATTGAAGATCATGGTTCCATGTTCCTGTTTATAGGAATGATGGATAACCCCAATCTCGACAAATTAATTGTTTTTAGGATCACCTCAACAAAAGCCACGCCGGGGGAAAGTGCAATTCTATCAGAAATTAAAGATTATGACAAGGATGGATTTCTGGAATTTGGCGGACGGGATTTAACAGAGGCATACCCTAACCCCGACTCCATGTATTATATACCATCTGCATATTATGAGATAAGAAACGGCGAAATCCGCACAGATAATTCACTCACAAAAAGCGAGGATATTAAATTAAACGGCTTATATCTTCCTCCAAATAAACGATTTGATAATGATGGCAATTGCTGTAAAGTTGTGCCGGCACCAGTAAGAAAACACAAGCTACATAGTCAAACACAATCGAACCTTATTCCTAACTCATTTATGGGATCGGATACGATAACTGTATTCGCCACAAAGTATGTTTTGGATAATAAGGATGGGATAACAAATGTAGACCATCTTAAAAATGGATCCTGGTTTTTTTATAGTAGCAATAGAACCTATACACCGGAAACTGCTGCGAAAAAAGTCAAGTTAGCATCTATAGTAAAATTGGACAAATCAATATTATTACTATCACGGATGCCAAAGGGATATATAGCTACAAGATCATCAAAAACTGCGCCCTGGAGTTGGAATAAGTTGAAAGATAAAGATTAAAAATAATACATCTTTCACCCCAACACCACCAACGCTGAATTAATAATATCGTCAAAAACGGCCCGCTCTGTGGTTGATTTTGCCGTTACCTGTATGCCT
The DNA here is from genome assembly GCA_040390445.1 of Bacteroidota bacterium. Classification (GTDB taxonomy): domain Bacteria; phylum Bacteroidota; class Bacteroidia; order Sphingobacteriales; family Sphingobacteriaceae; genus Mucilaginibacter. Next base: position 738,975 of record JAZJYI010000008.1, on the reverse strand, counting down.
TTCACCGTATTGAACACGAACCGGGCCAGGGCACGCGCACTTTGTGTGTTAGCAATCTCGCCATTCTCCTGCCCCCTCTCAATCACCCGGAAAAACGCATCTTCCATATGCTGATCGTTCTTTTGGATCATCCCGCTAACTTCTTTATCATGCAGGGCAACTTCTACCTCCGCGTTTACAATAAAACAGCCTTTTTGGCTTTTGTCGCTCAGCAGTCCGCAAACAACAAAATCCAGCAAGGCTTTTATGGTTTCCTTTGCCGAGGTATTGGCTTCAATGATCCGTACAAACTTGCCGGTATTGGTGCACTGGTAACTCTCCAGGGCTTTTATAAACAAGGTGTGTTTATCCCCATAGGTATCGTACAGACTGGACCGGCTGATACCGAGCTCGTCTACAAGGTCCTGCATGGACGTAGCGTTGTACCCTTTAAGCCAAAAAAGGTTAACCGCTTTAGCCAGCACTTCGTTTTCATCAAAATCTTTGGTTCTTGCCATAACAGGAATAGCTTTGCTTAAAATTAAGCAAAGCTATTCATTTAAAAGTTCTTATTAAAAAGCGGGTATTATCTTACACCGCCACCTGCAAGCAGGGTTTCGTTTGTTAACCAGCGCGAATCTTCTGATGCCAGGAAAACTGCGATCAGTGCGATATCTTCCGGCTGACCGATCCTGCCCAATGGCGTGGTTTTAACAGCTTCGTGGTGGAAGTCGCTGCCAATAAAGCCCGCGGCATGCGTGCCTTCGGTTTCAACCATACCCGGGTTAATAGAGTTCACCCTGATGTTTTTTGAGCCAAGCTCTTTAGCCAGCACGTGGGTTATAGCATCAACCGCGCCTTTTGTTGCGCTGTAAACAGCGCTGCCTACCGGGGTAATAGCACTCACTACCGAACCTATGTTGATAATGCTGCCACCATTTGTATTAAAGTTTGCTACGGCACCTTGTGTGGCTAATAACAGGCCAAGCACGTTTGTATCAAATTGTTTGTGAAAATGTTCCTCGGTTATCTGCTCTATCTGGCCAAACTCATACACACCGGCATTATTTACCAGGATATCTGTAGGGCCAAATGCTTTTGTGGTTTCTTCAAACAAACGGGTAACATCAGCTTGTTTTGATACACTGCCTTGTACCGCAATGGCTTTACCACCGGCTGCTACAATCTCTTCAACAACCTTATCGGCACCTTCTTTTGATGACGAATAATTTACCACAACCGATGCGCCTGCTGCTGCAAGGCTTTTGGCTATACCCGCGCCAATACCTTTAGAGGCGCCGGTTACTACTGCTACTTTATTTTCTAATTTTTTCATTTTTTGTGAGCGATTATTTTGTTAATCGGAATAATCGTTCCGCAAATATATATCAATAACGGAACGTCCGTTCTGTTATTTAAAAAGATCATATTGGAATGACAATTCCGAATAAATTAATCCCCTATAAGAAAATCATCACCCGCATTTATCAGAATTTGATAGCTTTGGGCATGAAAAGATCTGCCCTGCTTGTTATATTCACACTTATTTGTTCTGTTACATTTGCACAATCGTTAACCGCTATGAAATGGTATAGTAAACCGGTAAAATCGGCTATTGAAGATAACACCCTAAAAATGACCGTTGACCCGGGCACCGATTACTGGCAGGTAACCCATTATGGTTTCAAAAGGGATAATGGCCCCTTCTACTACACAGAGCAAGCAGGCAACTTTGAGGCAAGTGTAAAAATCACCGGTGCATACCAGGAGCTTTTTCACCAAGCTGGCCTGATGGTGCGGATTGATAATAAAAACTGGATAAAAACCGGCATCGAGTATGTTGATGGCGTGCAGAATGTAAGCGCAGTGGTTACCCGCGAGGTGTCGGATTGGTCGGTAGTGCCCAGGCATGACAGCCCAAAATCGGTTTGGTTGAAGCTGTTACGCAAAGGCGATTATGTAGAGATCAAATATTCTTTTGATGGTGTAAAATACGATATGCTACGCCTTGCCTACTTCCCGCCGAATGTAAAGGCTATGATAGGCATGGTAGCCGCCGCCCCCGGCAAACAGCATTTTGACGTTACTTTTGAGGACTTTAAAGTAGTGGAAGTTAAGTAAACGCAAGTTTAACGGTTTTAATCCCTAATTTTGCAGCTATGAAACATGAAGATATAGTTATCGCCTTACACAAAATAGCCACCACAGGCTCGGCGGGTAACCTTACAAAAGACGAACTGGCACAGCTAAGATCATACACCCTGATAGATATTTTTAAGCCCGACGGTAAAGGCAAAAAAGAAACCTACGGCCTAACCAAAAAAGGCCGGGTAATGCTAAAGGCTAACATAAAGCCCGAGAAAACTGAAGGCGCAGAAGACGAGGATTCGGAATAAGCCTATCCCAAATAATCGGGCGGGTATAGCTTTTGCCCGTGTCGTTCGGCAATTGCGGTAAACTTTTTCAATGTTTCTTCGTCCATAGGTTGCGGGGTTATAAATTCCCCAGCCTTTACGGGTTTGCCTATTTCTAAAAACATTTCTTCGAGCCCGGCGGGCACAACGGTGCAAAGCAATTGGGCCAGGTTGTTTGATTTGTTCTTGAAACAATGTACCATACCGCCCAGCGGAATATTCACAAAAGCGCCTTTTGTTGCCGTAAAGGTTGTTTCTTCGGTTTTTACCTCCACCTCTCCCTCTATCACATAAAATGATTCCTGGAAACCTGCGTGAGCATGCGGCCCCGGCCCGCCCCCTGCCGGTACCGACATTTCTATCACCGCGAATTTGCCATTGGTTTGTTTGCCGCTCACTAATATGCGGTAAATGCCACCCGCTACCGAAAGGTTATCACCATCATCGGGGCCGGTTGCCACTAAAATATTTTTTGAGTTTGCCATATGTTTAGCAACGTTAAATTACGGCAACTGTTCTGTCAAAAACAAATATAAACTAACGGGCATATTTAATATATTGCATTCATTAATCCCAAATCATGAAGCCAGCTAATAATACCTTATCACGCAGAAAATTCATCGCCACTTCGGCTATATCAGCTGGCGGCTTAGCTTTGCTATCCATTAAACCGGCACTTGCCGATGGGCTATTATCTGCCCAGGCGCCATATACCGTTCAGCAGGTTATTGATCTGATCATGAAAGAGGGCAACCTTTCGCCTATTCCGGGTACAGTGGATACGATAAAATCTGGCTCTGCAGACCAGGTAGTTACCGGTATAGTAACCACCATGTTTGCCACCGTTGATCTGATAAAACAGGCAGCAAAGCTAAATGCAAACTTTATTATAGCGCACGAGCCCACATTTTATAACCATACCGATAACCCCGACTGGGTAAAAGACAACAGCATTGTTAAACAAAAACAAGCGCTGCTGAAAAAGCACAACATCACGGTGTGGCGCTTTCATGATTATATCCACTCCCTGAAACCCGATTTCATCAGCTATGGTACGGTAAAAAAACTCAACTGGCTACCCTATTTTAAAACAGGCGAAGCTACCATGACCATTCCCGCCACTACCTTGGGGGCGCTGGTTCAGCATTTTAAAACCTCGCTGGGGGTAAATCACCTGCGTATTATTGGCGATCCGCAACAAAAGTGCAGTCGTGTTACCTTATTACCGGGTGCATGGGGCGGCCAGGAGCAGGTTGGGCATGCCGAAAAAGATAACCCCGATGTATTAGTTGTTGGCGAACTATCTGAATGGGAAACCGCCGAGTACATTCGCGATGCGCGGGAAATGGGCTCTACTATGGCGTTGGTTATATTAGGGCACGCACTGAGCGAGCAAGCAGGTATGGATTACTTTGCAGACTGGCTACGGCCCAAATTAAATGGTGTAAAGGTTAGCTATATCAGAACCAATGATCCGTTTACATGGATATAGATTATTGCAATGCTGTATTGTTTGAGAATTTACATCGCTCAATGATCAGCCACGGCCTTTGCTAATAACAGGAAAGGCTGTATTTTAGTTTAAGCGATGTAAATTAAAAATGAGCGGCAACGGTTAATAAACCGCGTCGGGGGCGTTATAGTCAAATATAAAATCAACTATCTTTTTCAGCTCGGGCATTTTTAATTTAGTGCCTTTGTACTCCCATTTTTCTTTTTCTGTATCTATGCTTATTTCCCCAAGAAAATTTGGGTCGTTGCTGTCTGTAGGTTCATGCGGAACATCCTTGTGGTAAAGTTTATTCAGCAGTTTAGCGGCAAATATTTTGTATGCTCCGCTACCCCAAACACCTTTTTCGGTAACAATTTCCACATGCTTCTCGGTTTCGTTTTCTATGCCAACTTTTAAGATCACCATTTGCTTTAAGATTATATTGTTACGACAAAAATACAGTTAAGTTGTTTGATTAATTGTTAACTTTTCAATAACATAATATTATGTTAATACAGAAATAAAATTAACTCGAATTTTACATTTAGAACGTTAAAAGCGCATAAAAATTTTATAAATTAATATATTTGCAGCCCTTAATTATTGGCGCTAAAAACAACTTATATCATTGAAATTGCGTTGGCAAATACCTTTGTGTTTTTATAAAAGTATCAGTGTATTTATACTTTTAACAATTGCTTCGCAAACGCTATGCGCTACCCCGCCACCTGCCGATACCATTGAATATTACAACAAACTGGTTTCGCGCTACCGGTATGACAAGCCCGACTCTGCCTCTTATTTTGCAAATATTGGCCTTAACCTTGCCAAAAAATTAAAAAATGTTTCGGGCCAGGCCTTAATGCTCAATCAGTTGGGTATGATAGATGATAATTTAGGCCAGTATGATGCATCGAGAAAGAAATACCTTAAAGCGCTTGAACTTTATAAACAGGCGGGCAATACAAAAGGTATGGCTACAGAAAACATCCGGCTGGGGGTGACTGAATTACGCAAGGGCCAGTACGATAAAGCCATTGATTATTTTTTAAGATCGCTTGGCCTAAGCCAGCGCAACGGCAACCTGTTGGGCCAGATGGAAAGTTATATTACCCTGGGGGAGGCTTTTGCCGGTCAGAAGAAATATCCCGAGGCCATCAGCTATTACCACACTGCCGAAAAAATTAACAACCGCATCCCCTTTTCAAACCTGTCGCTCAACCTTTTTAATGATATCGGCATAGCGTACCGCGAAACCGGCAAGTTTACGGATGCCAAGCCCTATTTACTAAAGGGCATTGAGCTAAGTAACGTGCCCCAGTACCAGGGTTTAAACATTACTTTAACCAATACGCTTGCATCCGTATATGCCAAAGAAGGCGATATCAAAACATCTATTGAACTGCAAAAGTCGGCGTTGCAGAAAGCGCGGAAGATAAACAATTACATCCGCCAGATACAAACCCTAACCGGCCTGGCAACTACTTATGGTAAGGCCGACCCGGCCAACTCCTTATTTTACTGGAAGCATGCCCTGCAATTATCTGAAAGCAAGAATGCCTATAAAGAACAGGTTGACGAGCTGAACGCCATTGCCGGTATATATGAGTACCAGCAGGATTATAAAGCGGCGTACAACGCGCGTACGAAGCAATACCAGCTGGCCGATGAGTTCTTTTACAAGAAAATGTCTAAACAGATAGTAAGCCTGCAGGATGCTTTTGAGTTAAACCAGTCGAAAGTGCGCGTGCAGGAATTGCGTTTTGCAAATAATAAACAGGTGCTTGAGCGCAAGGCTATACTGATCATATTAGCGGGCATTGTTATTATCCTCATTATATTTGCCTTTTATTATTTTAAAACCCGCCGGCTTAACCGTTTGCTTCATAAAACAAACACCGATTTGCAGGACGCTAACATGGTTAAGGATAAGCTGTTTTCTGTACTGGGCCATGACCTGCGCTCGCCATTTATTTCGGTACTCAACCTGTTGCAGATCATAGATGACGACCTGGAACCCGAACAACGCAAGGAGATATTGCAACGCCTGGAAATAAACACCACGGCATCGTTAGAAACGCTTGACAGCTTGCTCAGGTGGGGCCAAATGCAGATAAAAGGTATCCCCCTAAAACAAACAGCGCTGCAAATAACCCCGTTGATAGACCGTACCATGATCTTTTTATCGGGCGTTGCAGATGCTAAAGCCATTAAATTAATTAACCATGTGCCCGGCAATATGGTGGTACTGGCCGATGCAGATCATTTTGAATTTATTATCCGTAACCTTTTATCAAATGCTATCAAATTCAGTAAACGCGGCGGCGATGTTTTGATAAATGCGGCAGTAAATAATAATGAGGTAGCAATAACCGTAACCGACAGTGGGATTGGTATAGCCCCCGATAAACTAAAGGATATATTTAACCTGGGTACAGAAAGCACCCGTGGTACAGGCAACGAAAGCGGTACCGGCCTCGGGCTGTTATTGTGTAAGGAATTTGTAGCCATAAACGGAGGCAGCATATCTGCCGAAAGCAAGCCCGGTGCCGGCTCCGTATTTACCATAAAGCTAAAAAAGGCCTGATAGGTTATTCAGGCTTGCTTTCTTCTCCCTCAGCTACTTCGCGTTCAACCGTAAGGCTGCATTCTCCTACAAATATAGCCAGCGCACCAATGGCTGCCAGCACCGGCGCTACAACCGCAGCAACCACACCAATGGTTAACGGGAAATGCACTAATTCTTTACCGTGTTTATCACTAATGCTGATGCTGGTAATGTTGCCTTCTTCAATAAGCTCCTTAACTTTATTGACCAGGTTTTTACCGTGCAGGTTAAAGGTTTCTTTTGTTGTCATACCGGTTAGATGTTAAATGGTCCTTAAAGTTACATTATACCTTCCATAAAGCAAATGGTTTGGTTTTTGCTTTATTACCATCAATAAACAACATTAATAAATTTAATTTTAACGTTATGCATATCATCACAGGCGCATCAGGGCGGGTTGGGTCGGCAGTTGTGGCCAACCTCATCAAAAAAGGTGAAAAGGTCAGGGGTATTATTCATGATGAGAAAAAAGCAGGTAAGCTCAAAAAGCTGGGTGCCGAAGTAGCTGTTGCAGATGCTTTAAACTTACATGCTTTGACAAAAGCTATGCAAGGCGGCTCTACCCTCTTTGCCATAACCCCCGAAACCGGTAAGACCGATGATGTTATTGCCGATACCAAAAACATACTGGAGAACTATCATGGGGCGGTCGCAGCATCGGGCATTCAAAAAGTGGTGGGTTTATCCTCTGTAGGTGCGCAACTGGGCCAAAACTCGGGAAACCTGTACATGTCGTACCTATTGGAACGTGCTTTTAACGGTTTGGATGTACAAAGCACCTTTATCCGGCCCGCATATTATTTCAGCAACTGGATGATGTACCTGCCGGCTATAAAAGAGCAAGGTGTTTTGGCAAGCTTTTACCCGGTTGATATGAAGATAGCGATGGTATCGCCCACGGATGTTGCCCAATACGCGGCAGACCTGCTTACTAAAAATGATGATAACAGTAAAGTATACGAGTTATTAGGGCCGGGATATTACAGTACGCAGGATGTTGCCGATGCTTTTGCAGATGCCCTGGGTAAGGCTGTTAAGGCCCAACAGATACCACGCGATGAATGGAATAAAACTTTGAAAAAAACAGGTTTCTCGCCCGATGGTATCAAAAATTTTATTGAAATGACTGAACTTGTTATTGCCGGGAAAACCGACGCCGAAGCTAAAGGGGCTACGGTGCTTAAAGCATCAACCACCTTGCAGCAGTATATAAACGAAGCGTTGCGGATGAAAGAAACCGTATAGAATTTATATCTTACCCATTATGAAAATATTTCAGCAAGCGCTTGACGTGCCACAGAAACGCCGGGGGTTCCATATCATTACTTATGAGGTTACCGAGGCGCTGCCACAGCTCCACGAAATTAAAACGGGCATCTGCCAGGTGTTTATCCAGCATACATCCGCATCGTTAAGCATCAACGAAAATGCCGACCCAACCGTTCGGCAGGATTTTGAAATGTATTTCAATAAAGCCGTACCCGAAAACGACCCCGACTACCGCCACGATGATGAAGGCCCCGACGATATGCCGGCGCACCTGAAGGCAGCTATGCTGGGCTGTTCGGTAACTATCCCCATCCGTAACGGGCGGTTGGCATTGGGTACCTGGCAAGGCATTTATTTATGTGAGCATCGTAACCACGGCGGTACCAGGCGCCTTATTATTACCGCCTGGGGCGAATAAATGTCATCCTGAGCCTGTGGAAGGAACGTCGTTATTTACCTCTTTTTTGGCGCAAAATCACCCTGTACAGCAGCCATATTATAATGACCTTTATAGCAACCAATATTAATTATTATGGAATTGATAGAGATTATAAACACCGCCAAACAATTAAACGTTTGCGAAGCCAGGGTTGAGAATTCCACCATCCGGATGTCGTGCATTAACGGTTTAACGATGGATGATGTGTCGGCCACAAACGTCAGGATATCTGATGCCAACTTAAGCGACTTGGAGATAAACGGGGCGCAAATGGGTGGTGCTTATATCCACAATATAGGCATGCCACCCAAAGGCCATCCCTATTATGATGCCAAGGCCAAACACCGCCCCCTAAAGTTTGATGATTGTGACTTAAACCACAGCGCCATAACGGATTGCAATTTAAGCGGCGTAAGCATCAGCGATTGTAACCTTACCGGCATGACCATTAATGGTATTTTGGTGGAGGACCTTTTGAAGGCATATAAGAAATAACGCAAATTTATGCGTTCCAAACGGAACAAAATGGAACAGGTGGTAAAAATGCAAACATCTGTAAATAAGATACTTAACAGAAAGTTACCATATGTCGATTCCCGGCTTTGGACAACCTAACCAGGCCGAACTAAAGTCGAAAAAGGGCGAAAAAAGGTCGTTTTTTGCTGAGTTTTTCTCGTACGTTTCCTGTTCCATTTCTCCAAAAGTGGAACAAAAACATAATTTTAATAACATTTTGATATATAGATACTTATGTTAATATTTGAAAGTAAAACTTTAAGTAGAGCGATAAAATAAAAACATTAATTACCTGTTTATCAATATGTTCCACTTGTTCCGTTTGTTCCATTTCATAGTGGAACAAAACGCTACCCCACATGCTTCCTGATCTTTATAAATACCAGCTTACTGGTTGGGCAGTTGCTCTTCTTGGCCACGCTGTTTATGGGTACTAAAACATTGCCTTCGGGGTAATAGGTTGCAGTATTGCGTTCGGGGATATTATAAGGTACAATAACAAACAAACGCGCAACACGCTCAATATCATCATAATAGTTAAACAGGTCTACCTTATCGCCCTGCATAAGGCCTGCTTTGGCAATATCCTTCGGGTTCATGAATATTACCCGGCGCTCGTTATGAATGCCCCGGTACCTGTCGTCCATACCATAAATAGTGGTATTAAACTGGTCGTGGCTACGGATGGTGGTCATCATATACTCATCATCGGCCAGTTTATGCTTAGGTAATTTAGTAATGGTAAATGGCGCTTTATCCTTAAATTTTTCAGTCTTAAAAGTGCCTTCCCTTGCTGCATTGGGCAGGTAAAAGCCTCCCGGCAAGCGTACGCGCTGGTTGTAATTTTCAAAGCCGGGTATTACTTTACCAATATCATCGCGAATGGCATCATAACTGTTGGCAAACCTGTCCCAATCAATCACCGTACGGTCTTTTAATGTAGCCTTGGCCAGCTCGCAAACTATCTGGGTTTCATTCAGCAATTCCTTCGAAACCGGGTTTAGTATCCCTTTAGACATTTGCACCACTCCCATCGAGTTTTCGCAGCTAATGAATTGATCTTCATTGTTTACCACATCCTTATCGCTCCGGGCAAGTGTAGGCAAGATAATAGCTTCCTCACCATGTACCAAATGGCTGCGGTTTAATTTGGTTGATACATGTACGCTCAGTTCCAGCTTGCGCATAGCACAGGCCGTAAAGGTGGTATCCGGTGTAGCCGAAAGAAAGTTACCCCCCATAGCGAAAAACACTTTCAGCTTACCTTCATCCATGGCTTTGATAGATTCCACCACATCAAGTCCGTTTTTTTGCGGCGGGGTAAAGCCATATACTTCTTGTATCTTATCTAATTGCTCTTTCTTGGGCTTATCCCATATGATCATGGTACGGTTGCCCTGCACATTACTATGGCCGCGTACGGGGCATAAACCTGCGCCAGCCTTACCAATGCTGCCTTTAAGCAGGGTAAGGTTCACAATTTCTTTAACCGTATCTACGCCATTTTTATGCTGTGTAATACCCATAGCCCAGCAAATAATGATCTTGCTTTTGTGTTTGATCAGATCTGCCGCTTGTTTTACCTGCTCAACAGGTACACCGGCAGCGGCGCACAGGGCATCCACATCAAAGTGTTTTACATCTTCAATAAAATCATCATAACCAACGGTGCTTTTTTAATAAATTCTTTGTCAAATACCGTTCCGGGATGTTTCTGCTCTGCATCATACAAAAGCTTTTCTAAAGCCTTAAACAGGGCCATATCGCCATTTATTTGTACCTGCAGGTATAAATCGGCCAGTTGGGTGGTAATACCCATGATACCTTTAACCGTTTGCGGGTTTTTAAATCCCATCAGCCCTGCCTCGTGTAGTGGATTGACGGCAATGATCTTCGAGCCTTTCTTTTTAGCTTTTTCAAGCGCGGTAAGCATCCTTGGGTGGTTGGTACCCGGGTTTTGCCCTACAATAATGATCACATCCGTATTGTAAAAATCATTCAGGGTAACCGTACCCTTGCCAATGCCGATAGCCTCTGCCAGCGCCACACTGGTTGATTCATGGCACATATTCGAGCAATCGGGCATATTGTTGGTACCATATTCGCGCACAAAAAGCTGATAAACAAATGATGCCTCATTACTGGTACGGCCCGATGTATAGAACGCAGCCTCATCTGGCGATGCCAGGCCACTCAGTTTATCACCTATTTTATGAAACGCATCATGCCAGCTAATAGGCTGGTAATGCGTAGCACCTTTAGGTAAGTATACAGGCTGCGCAATACGGCCCTTTTTGCCTATCTCCATGTCATCCAGCTTAGCCAGGTCGGTAACGGAGTTTTGAGCAAAAAAATCGGGGGTTAATTTTTTCGTGGTTGCTTCTTCGGCTAAGGCCTTAGCCCCGTTCTCGCAATACTCAGCTATTGGTGAACGGTCGTCGTCCGGATCAGGCCATGCGCAACTGGAGCAATCAAACCCACCCTTTTGATTCATTTTAAACAAAGCCTCCGGGCCGCGTATAACACCTGTTTCTTCAAAAACATCTGCTAAAGCCGCTGTTACAGCAGGTATACCAGCTGCCCATTCTTTGGGTTTGGTAACCTTTAATTCATGTAGTTCTTCCGGGTTTTCGGCAGCTGGCTGCCCCTTGGTTTCCTTACTCATGGTTTTTAGCGGCTAATGGGTTGGGGTAATTATCGCTCTGGTCTTCCTCAACTTCATCCAGGCAGGTAAAATCTTTCTCTACTAATAATTCCGTATCATCCTGCATGGCTTTAAAACCTACCTGGTCGGTATTTGTCCATTCGTCTGCAATGCTTTCGGGCACCAGCATGGTAATAATGTTATTTTTAAACGATGCCGAAAGCTGTGCCTCCGCTGTGCGCTGCAAAATATAGATGAGCGAATCGTCGCCTATTTGTACTTTTTCTTTAAAGACACCATCCTCGGCAAATGCCGCTACCTCGCTGCGGGTTAGCCTGTATCGCAGTCCGTTATTTTTGATACGAATTTTCATAACTGGGTATTAAAATGCGCTGTGGCGCTGTATAAATATTAAACCGCTGCCCACGCAGAAAGCCGGCCAGTGTAATGTTAAACTCCTGTGCCAGCTGCACCGCCAAGCTTGATGGTGCACCAACTGCTGCAATAATATTAATGCCTGCCATGGCGGCTTTTTGCACCAGCTCGAAACTGGCGCGGCCGCTTAATAGCAATACGGTTTTATCCAAAGGCAAGCTTTGTTTTTTGATAGCAGCTCCGATTAATTTATCTAAAGCATTGTGCCGGCCTACATCCTCGCGGACTAACAATAATTCGCCCTCCGGCGTAAACAAAGCGGAGGCATGAAGGCCTCCGGTATCGGCAAATACCTTTTGATGGAGGCGTAATTTATCCGGTAATGTGGTTAAAATTTTGGTTGAGATAAAGTTTACATCATTCTGTATATCAATATAATTACCAACCGTACGTATAGCATTTATTGAACCTTTGCCGCAAACCCCACAGCTTGATGTGGTGTAGAAATTGCGTTCGGTATTTTGCAGGTGTGGGGTGACATTTTCGGCCAGGCTTACCTGTATTACGTTCTCACGGTTTTCAGCACAGGCTATGAAACAGTGCGCTAAGGTTTGGATATCCTGAATGTTTTTGATGATGCCTTCGGTGAATAAAAAGCCTGTAGCCAGCTCTGCATCATTGCCGGGCGTACGCATAGTAACAGAGATATTCTGCACTTTGCGATCCCCTGCCGGGCCGTGCTCTAAACGGATCTCTAAAGGTTCTTCGATAGCAATAGCATCAGATAGTTCTTCGCTGGTGCCATCTGTTACCCGGGTAACCTGTATTTGCTGAACAGCGTTATTGGCCATAATCAAATATACAATTTGGCAGCAAAAATTGTTCTGATTTTACCGCAACCAAACCATGTTAATTTATGTTATGAACAAGATTGTTGCATATTTGTAACAGGGATAATTATGGAGATCAATATACTCGCATTCGGCATTGCTAAAGACATATTCGGGGCATCGACGGTTAGTGTGGAATTGCCTGCCGGTTCCAGTACTGCCCATCTTAAAGCATCGCTTGAAGATAAATACCCCAAACTAAAGCAACTTGCCAGCTATATGGTAGCCGTGAATAACGAATATGCAGAAGATTGTTTGACTATAACGGAAAGAGATGAAGTGGCGATAATACCACCTGTAAGTGGAGGATGATATGCAAACCCAGATAGAGATACATACCGAACCTTTAAACATTCAATCCTGCATTGATTGGGTGATGTCGCCCGACTCTGGCGGGATAGATGTTTTTATCGGCACCGTGCGTAATGCTACCAAAGGCAAACGTGTATTAAAACTTGAGTTTGAAGCATATAAAAAAATGGCTATCAATGAGATAAATAAGATATCTGAACAAGTATTTAAACAATGGCCGGTACAAAAAGTGCTTGTACATCATCGTACCGGCACACTGCATGTTGGTGAAATTCCGGTTATTATAGCCGTATCTGCCGCGCATCGCGATGCTGCTTTTGAGGCTTGCAGATATATCATCGACACTCTGAAACAAACTGTACCTATCTGGAAAAAGGAGTTTTTTGAGGATGGCGAGATTTGGGTAGCAGCGCATCCATAGACCGGGGTTTTACGATTGAGCAGATTTAGAGATTTGATTACAGTTATGGCTATGCATCAAAATCGTATTACTCATAAGAATTCGCTTAATCCCGGTTCCAACTGCCTAAACCGCCTTCTAAAGAATATGCCTTAACACCCGGTAATTTCTGTTGAAGTAATTTTACAGCTTCCCCGCTCCTTTTACCTGACGAACAATAGAATACATAGGTTTTGCCGGGCTTAAATTCATTCAGGTTATCCTCTACCTCATCAAGTTCAAAATGCATCCCGCCTATGTCAAATTCGTCACGTTCCTGGTCGGTACGTACGTCTACTAATTCTAAGGTTTTGTTTAACAAACCTTCTTTCGCCGCTTTGGCAGTAATAGTTGGGATTTCCACGCTTTGCTGCAGAGCGGTAATTTGGGTTTTGGTTGATGCACCAATTTTAATTACCCTACTTTGCATAGTTTGGGCATCAAACAACAACACTTTGCCAATAAGGGGCTCTCCACTACTTGCAATAAGTTTTATAACCTCATTAGCCTGCATACAACCGATTATCCCGGCCAGCGTGGGCATCACGCCACCAACTGAGCAGTTGGGCACCTGTGTGGCATCTACCTGCGGGTACAGATCACGATAATTGGGTGAATAGCTGCCGTTATTGTTACGTGCATTCCAAACGGCAACCTGGCCTTCAAACTGGTAGATAGCACCGTAAACCACGGGTTTGCCGGTTAGCACCGCTGCGTCATTCAATAGATAACGCGTTTCGAAGTTATCAGAACCGTCTACTATAACATCATAGCTATCAATAATTTGCATTACGTTGGCTGAAGTTATCTTATCGGTTATCTGCACCAATGTTATATCCGGATTTTGCTTTTGTAGCCTCTTACAAGCAACTTCGGCCTTTAGCCGCCCTGCATCTGTTGGGTTATACAACACCTGCCTGTGCAGATTGCTAACGGATACAATATCATAATCAGCAATGCCAATAGTACCCACACCGCTTGATACCAGATACTGTGCTGCCGGGCAACCCAACCCACCAGCACCCACTATGAGCACTTTGGCTTGCTTTAAAAGCTGTTGTACCGCTTCGCCAAAACCGGGTAACGCAACCTGGCAACTATATCGTAACAGATCAGGATGCATTGGTCATGGCAATTTTTTGATGCAAGATGCGCTTTATCCGCTCCAGTTCTTCGGGTGTATTTACATTAGCCAAAGCATCCGGATTAGGTGATTCCAATACAGTAACATCGCTATTAATAAGCACCTTACGTGGGCAGGAATACCCCTGAGCTAAATATTGAAGTAAAGCAGGATAACTTTTTGGCTCATAAATAGTTATCAATGGTTCAGGAAAGTCTTTATAATCACTTTTATAGGCCGTCGCGATGGTAGCCGTGTTACGATTGTCAATTAAATGCTGTATCACACCTGCATCAACCAAAGGCAGGTCGCAGGCTATAACCAGCCATGCAACGTCCGGTTGGTGGCGAAAGGCGGACAAGATCGCCCCATAAGGGCCTAACCCCGTAAAGGTATCGGGCAAGCTTAAATAATCGGCGCTTATCCCCTTCTGCTGCTCCTCATCCCGGCAGGAAATATAAACCTGGGTACAATGTTTTTTCAGCAAGTCGGCCATGTGGTAACGCTGTTCTTTACCGTACCAGTTTACTTCTCCTTTATCAAACCCCATGCGGGTACTTTTACCACCGGCCAATACAAGTCCGTTTAAAGCAGGCTTGGCTTGCTGCAGTTTGGTTTTGAAAAACTCGATAATCTGCCGGGTATCATTACTTAAGCTTAATACCGGTATTTGCTCCCAATTGGGGATGGCCTCCTGTATAAAATCAAACACGCCTTCGGCATTATCAGCCAGCAGGAAAAGCTGTACGTTGGTCAACTGCTCAAGCCTGCGTTGTAAGGATGCCTTTTTGTTACTATCTATAATAACTACTTGTGCTTTCGCTGGCTGGTGGTTGCCGTTAACCAATACCAGATCCATTGTAGAAAATAATTCGCGTTGTTTAAACGGATTTAAGACCGCTTTATAATTCAGCTGACTATGGTTAAGCTGGTCGGTGTACTCCAAAGCTGCACCACTTGCCAGTTTACCGGGCATACCAACCATATCATCGTTATGTGAAGTATCAGCATATGCGCATTGGTATTTGGGCGATAAGGCGGTAATCAACTGGTCGGCCAGAAATTTGATAACCGTACATGGCCCGCCCAGTATAGCCCATTCGTTCCGGGCAAAGTTGCCCATGGCAGGACGGGCAATATTGGTATGCTTTTTATGCTCGTTTAAAGTCACGCTTACCTCCTGTTTTTGAGATCAGTTTGGTTTCTTTTATCACAATATCGTGGCTCATAGCCTTACACATATCATACACAGTTAAAGCCGCTATTGATGCGCCAACCAATGCTTCCATCTCTACACCTGTTTTGGCTGTGATACTTGCCGTGCATTCAATAATCACTTCATTTTGGGCTGATAACTCAATAGTAACCTTGCAATTATCCATACCAAGCGGATGACAAAGCGGTATCAGGTCGCCGGTTTTTTTGGCTGCCATAATACCGGCTATGATAGCTGTTTGAAACACCGACCCTTTTTTGGTTTGCAGGCTACCATCTACCAGATGGCTCAATACTTCATCGGGCAACATCACAATACTACGCGCAATAGCCATACGGTGTGTAACCGCTTTTGCAGATACATCAACCATGGTTGGGTTATCGTTTTTATCTAAATGACTAAAGTTTGATTCCACAGATTTTATTTCTTTGATTTCACCGATTACTGGATTACACTGAGTTGAATAGGTACACTTTAAACACTTCTCCTGCCTTAAACTCGCTCCGTTCTAAAGGCAGCTCCATAAATGCATCGGTATCAGCTAAGTTAGCAAAATCGCCCGAGCCATTGCCTTCAATTGGTTGTGCCGATAAAATGCCCAGCCCTGTAAAGTTAAGCTTTACCTGCAAAAAGTATTTTAATGGAGGTATAAAAATAAAATCGCGGGCTAATTGCGCGTACACAAGCGCTTTTGCAGGTAAATCAAGCGTGGCGCCCAGCCACATTAAAAAATAGCGGTGCAGGCACATAAACGTAGCCACAGGGTTACCGGGGAACGCAAATACTAAAGCACCATTATCATGGCTGCCAAACCAAAACGGTTTACCGGGGCGCTGCTGCACCTTATGAAACAGCTTTTCCACCTGCAGGTCTTCCAACGCCTGCGGGATATAATCAAATTTGCCCATGCTGATGCCGCCGCTTAACAATATCACATCGTAATTTTCAAGGCAGTGTTGCAATTGGTGTTTGGTTATTTCGGGGTCATCGGGGATGTGCAGCATATCCGCATCCAACCCGTGTTGCTTTAAAACGGCTTTTATGGTGTAGTTATTTGAACGCCTGATCTGATAGCCCGATGGGGTATCGGCCACATCTACCAGCTCATCACCTGACGATATGATCATCACTTTAGGCCATTTTTTAACCAATAGGTGAGTTTTCCCTACTGATGCAGCTAAACTAACTATAGCGGGCGTTACGTATTGATTAGCAGCAGCAACCACATCGCCCTGTTTCTTATCCTTCCCTTTTTGGTGGATATTTTGGCTTTTCTTGATATCGGCTGTAAGCAATGTTGCTTTACCGTCTTTTATCTCCAGATCTTCATACTTGGCGATGGTGTCAACAGATAGTGCTAAAGCTGCCCCGGTCATGATCTCGATGCATTCGCCTGTATCATGGATATCAACAGGCTGCTCTCCTGCTGCCTGCGTGGCCTTTATCCTGAATGTTGTGATGCCCTGCTCAATAGCTTTATAAGTTATCGCGATGCCATCCATTGTTACCCGGTTGTACGGCGGCAGGTCGCGGTCGGCTTTAATATCTTCAGCTAAAACACGGCCTAAAGCCAAATCAATGGGTACGGTTTCGTTGCCGTAATCCTTTAACTGTGCAAGTATGATCTGTTCGGCTTCTTCTACCGTTATCATTATTTGATTAATTTAACCGCCAATGGTAGCCATTGATTCATGAAAGTTTGGATTCTCCAAACGTTTACGTTCTGCCTCCCAGCCATCCTTCTCGCGTACGCTGAATGCCGCACGTAAAGTTTCTTCCAGTTTAACATCGTTCATCCCCAAACGCATCAGGTCTTTTATATTCAGCACGCCATCATCATAAAGGCAATTTTTCAATGTACCCTGCGGTGTTATACGGATACGGTTGCAAGTACCACAAAAAGTACGCGAATATGCCGCTATAATACCTATGCCACCCCTATGCCCCGGAATATTGTAATTGTATGATGTAGAATATTGCGGGTCGGGCACTTTTTGAATGTCAGGAAATGATTGCCTGATCTCGTCAAAGATCCTTACATAATTCCATAGTATGCCACTGTAGCTATGCCCATCGCCATTAAAGGGCATTTCTTCGATGAAACGTACACTTACCGGTAATTCTTTGGTCAATTGCACCAGCGGGATAATATCCTGTGTGTTTTTACCCGCCATTACCACGGTGTTTATCTTTACCTCAATATTGTGCTTTAAAAGCTGCTGCATGGTATCCATCACGCTGCCAAACTCATCGCGGCGGGTAATGGCAAAAAAGCGGTTAGCATCCAGGGTATCTAAACTCAGGTTTACCGATCGCACCCCTATCGCTTTCAGTTCGGCTACGTGCGGGGCTGTTAAAACACCGTTTGTAGTGAGGCTTAGCTCTTTTAGCCCATCAAGTTTAGAAAGCGCTGTGAGCAGCTGCATAATATCTTTACGTACAAAAGGCTCCCCGCCGGTAATACGGATCTTTTCGATACCCATTTTAACCAATAGGGTACATGCTTGCAGCATTTCCCCGCAGGTCATCAGTTCCTTGCGCGACAACCAGTTCAATCCATCCTCGGGCATGCAATAAAAGCAGCGCAGGTTGCAACGGTCGGTGACGGCCAGCCGCAGGTAATTGATTTTTCTTCCGTGGTTATCTAACAACATACGTTTTAAACGAAAGAGACGCGAAGTATCGCGTCTCTACACTATTTATTTTACTACCGAAAATTTATATATCGATTGTGTTTTATAGGTTTGGCCGGGGTCTAACTCTGTAGATGGGAACGTAGGCTGGTTTGGCGAATCGGGATAATGTTGTGTTTCCAGCGCGAACGAAGTACGATATTCATCTTTCCCGCCCCCCTTCATCACATTTTGCGCCTGCATAAAGTTGCCGCTGTAAAACTGCAAAGCAGGCTCTTCGGTAAACACTTCCATTTTTATGCCGCTTTTATCACCAATAACGGTTGCTATGGGTGTGGTAATATCATGTTTGCTCAGTACAAAGTTATGATCATACCCCTTACCGTCTTTTAGCTGGATGTTATCGGTGTTTATACGCGCGCCAATTTTTGTTGGTTTTGTAAAATCAAACGGTGTACCTGCAACAGCTTCTATTTTCCCGGTTGGGATCAGGGTGCTATCCACCGGGGTATAATTATCAGCAGTTATCTGTACGGTATGGTCTAATATTGTACCACTACCTTCTCCATTCAGGTTAAAAAAGGCGTGGTTGGTTAAGTTTACCACGGTAGTTTTATCTGTAGTAGCCAAATAGCTTACCTTCATAGCGTTATCATCAGTTATCTGGTAAGTAACTTTAACGTTTAAATTACCGGGGAAACCACCCTCCATATCTTTTGCCAGGTAGCTTAACTCTAAAGTAGCGCTATCTATCTGTTTGGCATCCCAAACCACTTCCTGGAAGCCCGGATGGCCGCCATGCAGCGTATTTGGCCCGTTGTTGGTAGCCAAGGTGTATTCTTTACCGTTTATTTTAAATTTGCCTTTGGCTATACGGTTGCCGTAGCGGCCAATAGTAGCGCCATAATAGGGCTCTTTTGAACCAATAAAGCCATCTACGCTCTCAAAACCCAAAACAACATCTGTTAGTTTGCCATCTTTATCAGGCACAAACAAGCTTACAATGCGGCCTCCGTAATTGGTAACAGCAGCTTCTACCCCATTCTTATTTTTTAGGATGTAAAGATGTGTTTGTTTTCCGTTAATGGTTTTCTCAAAGGCAGATGCAGGTGGTAATTGTTGTGAGGTTGCGGTACTGTCTGTCATGGTAGTTGTTTTTTTAGCTGATTGATTACAGGCTGCGATACATACGCTCCCTGAAATTGCGAGGGCTAAAATTGGTTTTTTTAATGAGTTTAGCATAATATTTTTATAATTACTGTACTGTTTTATTTGTTCTGCGATGGTATTGTTAACAAAACACCCTCTTTAACAGGCTCGCCAAAGTTTGGTGTACCATCTTTGTTCCAGGTGAATTTTTGCATACGCGGTGAGCGATAACCACCACAGCCCTGCCCCGGTTTTGAGTTGGCGTGATACAAAATCCAATCCTCCCGCCCATCCGGAGATTTAAAGAACGAATTATGGCCCGGTGCATACACACCATTCTTAACAGATTTTTTAAAAACAGGTTTTGCCGATTTTTTCCATGATCGTGCATCCAACAGGTCGCTGTTAGATGATGCGGTAAGCATGCCTAATGCATAAAAGTCTGTCCAGCAGCCGCTGGCCGAGTAGATGAGAAATAGTTTGTTACCGTGTTTCAGTATCTCGGGGCCCTCATTTACGTTTACATGCGGTGGTTTGCTGTCTTTGCCTAAATCGCCATATTTCTCCCAATCATAAAGGGGGCTCGATATTTTTGAGCGTTTGCCCGCTATCGTCCACGGGTTTTTCATTTTTGCAATATAAATATCCTGCTGGCCGTTCTCGTCGCCTTCCCATCCGGCCCATATCATATAAAGCCGGCCTTTTTGCTCGAAAACCGAGCCATCTATGGCCCACTTGTCTGTATTATCGCCAACTTTACCTTTGAATATCCACTCGCCTTTTAACGGATCGGGTGACGCGTTTTCCAATACATATAATCGGTGATGGTTATTGTTTCCATCGTCGGCAGCAAAATACATGTACCATTTATGATTAATATAATGCAGTTCGGGCGCCCAAAGCTCTTTTGAATGCATTGTATTAACAGGTGGCACCCAAATGGTTTTGGTTTCTGCAGATGCCAGCTCCGCCATATTTTTGGTTTTCCATATCACCAGGCTATCCTGTTTGGAGTTGGTATAATAATAATAACCATTCTGATATATTACCCACGGGTCGGCACCCGATGGCAGCAGCGGATTGGTAAATGTTTTTTGCTGTGCAAAAACAACCTGAGAAATACCGCATAAGAGTAAAAGAGGCAACAGTAATTTCTTCATAGCCGCTATAAGTTTAATGCATCGGGCTCTAAAACGGCGCTATTACATATATAGGTTGGCACTATCCCTGTTGCCGCAATACGGTTCTGGTAATCGGCCACTTGTGTATTACCGGTAAGCACCAGCACGGTATCAAGGCCAAACTTATTACCGCCTATAATATCGGTTTGCAGGGTATCGCCTACCATTAGAATTTGTTTTTTGCTGATGCTGCGATAATCGCGGATCAGATCATAAGCAAACATAAACATCTGTGAATCGGGCTTGCCAAAACGGATAAACTTTTTGCCTACAATGGTTTCTATCATTTGCGCCAAACCACCAATGGCAATACCCACATCGTTTTTTGATACCGGGTACGCATAATCTGTATTAGCCACAATGGCAGGAATAGTACGTTTACGCAGCAGGTTAACGGTTTTATTGAGGTCTTCGCACCAATCAAACCCCTCGTCGTCCATAAAAACCAGTACGTTTACTTTATCTATATTGCTGCTGTTTATATCACGCACGGGTAAAGTGTGCAGCCCGGCGCTCTCCAGGTAATGCGCCGAATCTTCGGTGCCCAAATAGGCTACAATACCATCATTTACCTTTAGGTCCAGGTATTCTTTGGTAAGCATTCCAGATGATATTATCCGGTCGGATGTAATGGCATAAAGCCCTTTATCGTGGTATGACTGTGCTAACTGGCCGGGGCTGCGCGATGCATCATTGGTTACAATATAATATTCTTTTTTCTGTGCTTCCAGGTATTCAAAAGTGCGTTCAATACCGGGCACCAGGCCACTATGGGTTTTTAAAACACCAAAAGCATCAAAAAAAATAATTTCGTAACGGTCAATAATCGATTTAAAATTGTCTATCCGATGCATTCTTTGTGTTTAATGGTTTGACAGCACAATATGCTTAAATTTTAAGAAACTACTTAAATTTAGCACTGTAATAGTTTTATGACCACAATGTAAATCTTATTAGTTTTACCTGCTAATAAATACGATCTGCCTAAATGAACAAAGCTAAATTATATATAAGAAAACTAAAAAACATACGCTTTGGGACTATTAAAGCTATCAATGCGGCAGATAAAGCTATTGATGAACAACTTATCTATCCGGCCGAAACGTTCTTGATGCCGGCTATAAAAGACATTTTCGGCCAGTCGCACAGTGATTTTGTGAACCAAGAAGCTGCAATGCCGTCTTTTTATGTTAGATGTTTTAATAATGCATTTTGCTTTACCAACCGCGAGGAGGTGTTTTCTGAAAAGAAAGATGTTATAGTTGAGTACACCTCGCAAAAAACAAACCCACGGATCGGAGAAAGCAAAAAAATGTTTTACCGGTCAAAAAAAAGAGAGGTGAACGCTACAGCAGCTCATCTGTCATTATCCGGGCTTGAGAATAATTATTATCATTTTTTAACCGAGTGCTTAGCCAGGGTTTATTTATTGGAGCAATCAAAATTTAAGCCTGAATTTTACATAATCTCAAACCATCTACCTTTCCAGGCCGAGTTGCTGGGGCTTTTGGGAATAAGCGCAGAAAGGATCATCCCAACAAATTCCAATCTTTTACTTCGGGTTAAAACCCTTATAGTGCCCGATCTTGTTAACAACTGGAGCAGGATACATTACAGAGGGTTTGAAGGTTACCAAAAGCAATGGCAACCAGCCTGGATAGTGAACTTATACCGGGAAAGGATAAGTTTATTAACCAGTACCCGTAATGAAAAGAAGAAAATTTATATTTCGAGAGATAAAGCAAATTACCGGAATTTTGAGAACCCCAAAGAGGCTAACTCAATTTTTACCCAATTAGGTTTTGAAACATATTATTTGGAAGAAATGAGCATTACCCGGCAAATTGAGCTATTTGCAACTGCGGGTTTTATTGCCGGTATACACGGCGCCGGCTTTGCAAACCTTTATTTTGCCAATACTGAAGCAAAGGTCCTTGAAATTTTTCCCGAATATTATCACGATTCCAGTTACAGGGTACTTTCAAAAACGCTGGGCTTAAATTACTCCTATTTAATAGGAACAACTACCGGTTCAGAAACCATTCATCCACAAAAGGAAAACCTGTATATTGATATTAACCAATTAAAACAAGCATTGGTTACGTTTATTAGTGAATAATACTCTGGTACTACTCCAATTTTAATGCTTTAATAATTACTTCGGCATCAAAATCCCTGTCGACTGAGGGTAGGTAGATTTCCACCGCCTCTGTCTGCAGTTTTTTGGCGTACTGCTCGTTAAAGAAATACTTACCATCCTTTATCACATAGTTTAATATAAAAAAGCGATAGGCTTCTTTCAAAAATCTTATCTCATCTGCCGTTATTGGGTTAACCTCATGGTATTCTTTAAGGAAAGTGATAAACCTGTCCTCCATCATCGGCCCTATTACGTAGCTAAATACGGTGCGGTCGCCGGCATCAGATACCACGCGGCTAAAAAAGTAAAAATCAAGCAGGCGGTAACTCATCCTAAACCAGTCGTAATCCCAACGCGAGTATAGGTCAAGATCGGGCGTTACCGAAAAGTTGCCAATATTCCAGTCAATAAATACCGGAATGATCTCGAACGATTTCATATTATACCTCGACCTGTTTTTCAGGAATTGCTCGCAATGGTGTTTGATCAGCTCGGCATTGCCAAACTTATCCGGGCTTTTTTCTAACTGGCGTTGCAGGTCATAAATATCGGTACGCAGTGTTTTTGACGACTTTGGCAACACGTTTTTAACCCGCGAACAGGCTTTATGGAACTTTCCCAACTGCGTGCCAAGTTTTTTTATCTGCTCATTGTTAAGGCGGCGGGGCAGCCGGTCTAACATGCGTGTTGGGTTATAAAACACTACCCATGCATCGTCTTTACCGTGTTTATAGCGGTAAACATATACCCTGTTATTTTTAAGCAGCGACTTAGATAGCAGGTTCTCGAACGGGTAAAGCAGGTTGTTTGATAACGATTGAATGATGCGGTGATCTTCTTTAAAATGCTCAAACTTGCCGAAAAACGAAAGTTTGGCAATGATGATATCCTCATCATGAAAAGTAATGCGATACACATGATTGGTAGAAACCATCGCACTGATATCTTCAATATCCCTGATGGTTTTAGAACTATCGTAGCCTTCCCAGGCCGATTTTATAATGAGATGAAAGTCCACTTCAAATTGGGTTTATAATTGCATAGATACTTGTATAAATTTATTTTAACCACAAAGAGCACAAGTTTTTTTCACAAAGGACACTAAGATTAGTTATTTACTATAATGAGCCATTGATAATACGCCTTATTCCATCTTTTAATTTAACCACATGAAAATTCATAAAGTAACCCCAGTTTATAGTTACCTAACTTCATGTAAGTAAGGGTTTGAGCAAGATGCACGTCATTTATTGCTTCCACACACTTCGTTTCAATTACAAGCTTATTTTCTACTAAGGCATTGGTTTTTCCTTTTCTACATAATATCCGGTTTGAACTAATTTATAAAAGAGGCATTCTTTGTAAGCACTTTCCAATAAGCCAGGTCCCAAAGCTTTGTGAACTTCGATAGCAATTCCAATTACACGATTAGACAATTCATTTTCATCCATAAATCTTAGTGTCCTTTGTGGTTCCCCTTGGTGTTCTTTGTGGTTAAAAACAACAAACTCAAATACTTTCGAAATACCGCTTCAACTCCCAGTCGCTTACGCTTTTGGCGTACTGGCGATGCTCCCAAAGGCGGGTATTGGTAAAATGCTCAACAAAGCCTTCGCCGAATAATTCTTTGGCAACGGCGGATTGCTGCATGGCTGTTGCGGCATCAAAAAGATTGGTATGCAGGCTTCCGTTGCTTTTGTTTTGATAGCCGTTACCTATGGTAGGCGCTATATCAAGCTTCATTTTGTTTTTTATACCGTATAGTCCAGAGGCAAGGGCAGCTGCAATGGCTAAATACGGGTTGGTATCAGAACCGGGGATGCGGGTTTCAAGCCTGGTGGCTATTTTTGATGTATTGATAACACGCAGGGCGGTAGTGCGGTTATCCAGCCCCCATGTAATGGTGGTTGGCGCCCAGGCCCCCTCAACAAGTCGTTTATAACTGTTTATAGTTGGCGCATACATAGGCAGCAAATGCGGCAGGCAGTATAACTGACCTGCAAGATACTGCTTGTGCAGCTCGCTCATTTTGTTTACGTCGGTATCGTCATAAAATAAATTCTCCGATTGGTCTTTCGTCCATAGGCTTTGGTGGATATGGCCACTGCAACCGGGCAAATCCTGGTTCCATTTGGCCATAAAAGTGGCGGCAATGCCGTGTTTATAAGCAATTTCTTTAACGGCAGTTTTAAAAAGCACGGCTTTATCCGCGGCGTCTAATACTTCAGCATGTGCTATAGCCGCTTCATAAACTCCGGGCCCGGTTTCGGTATGCAGGCCTTCTATTGGGATGTTGAACTGGGTTAACAGGTTAAACAGATCGTAATAAAAAGCGCTGTTTTGCGAGGTACGTAATATGGAATACCCAAACATACCGGGCGTTAAAGGCTCCATATTGGCAAAACCTTTTTGCTGTAGTGTTTGCGGTGTTTCTTTAAAATTGAACCATTCAAACTCCTGCGCAAACTCGGCGTGATAACCCATATCCACACATTGTTTGGTAATTTGTTTTAACAGGCTGCGCGGACAGGCAGGCAAAGCTTTATTATCCGGCCCGGTATAATCAGCTAAAAAGAATGGGATGTTATCCTGCCATGGCACGTTACGCATGGTAGCCAGGTCAATATAGCACTGCTTATCAGGGTAACCGGTGTGCCAGCCGGTAAGCTGCACATTATCATACGTTACGTCGTTACTGTCCCACCCAAAAACCACATCGCAAAAGCCGTATCCTCCCTGCAAGCCGTCAATAAACTTTTGAGTGCTGATCACTTTGCCACGTAATATGCCATCAATATCGGCAAAGGCGAACTTTACCTTCTGAATATTATTTTCTTTTATATAAGTGATAACTTGTTCCGTATTCATTGTTTTTAGTATAAAATGCCAATTTAAGCAAGATAAATAATATGTGGGAGGATTTAATTTTTTACCACAGGGAACACAAAGAAGAAAACACAAAGTACACAGAGAATACCAATTGTGCACCTTAGCGAAATTTTGTGCTATTTGAGCTAATTATTATTGGCGCTTCCCTAACTTTGGTTAATGACCAACCTCCTGTTTGTTTATGGTACCCTATTGCAACCCGGTAATAGCTTTGCAGATTATCTGAAGCAAAACTGTACGTACCTATCACCCGGAAAAACCAAAGCGTTACTTTATGATATTGGTGAATACCCCGGCGCTATTATTACAGCTAATACTGATAGCTATATTC
Source organism: Bacteroidota bacterium (assembly GCA_040390445.1). Taxonomy (GTDB): domain Bacteria; phylum Bacteroidota; class Bacteroidia; order Sphingobacteriales; family Sphingobacteriaceae; genus Mucilaginibacter. Next base: position 712,936 of record JAZJYI010000008.1, on the reverse strand, counting down.
ATGGCAGTATTTTTAAGCTTCTTCACCCAAAACAAAACCTACGGGTAATTGACGATTACGAAGGCTTTGGGCCGGAACAGGAGCAGCCTAATTTATACATCAGGACGGTGGTACCTGTTGAAACTAATCCCGGAATTGTTAATGCCTGGATATATTTGTACAATTTACCGGTTAACGGCCTTCTGCAAATAGCAACAGGCAGTTATGCTGAATATATAGGGCAAAAAAAATCCCCCGGTAGTTAAGCGGGGGATTTTTTAATATAGCGGGGTTATTAAACCTTAGCTGTTTTTACAGTTTTGATGATAACCGCAGCAACTTTGTATGGATCTGCTGCAGAGTTAGGGCGACGATCTTCCAGGTAACCACTCCAGTTGTGATCTACAGCGTATAGCGGGATACGGATAGAAGCACCACGGTCAGATACACCGTAGCTAAAGTCGGTTATAGAAGCGGTTTCGTGTTTACCGGTTAAGCGCTGATCGTTATCGGCACCATAAACAGCTATACACTCAGTAACTGCAGGGCGGAATGCCTCACAAACTGCTTTAAATTTAGCTTCGCTGTTTGCAGTACGTAATAAAGTATTTGAGAAGTTAGCGTGCATACCAGAACCATTCCAGTCTAACTGACCTAATGGTTTGCAATGCCAGTTAATGGCAACACCGTAGCTTTCGCCAATTCTTTCTAATAAGTAACGTGCAACCCAAATTTGATCGCCTGCTTCTTTAGCACCTTTAGCGAAGATCTGGAACTCCCACTGGCCGGCAGCAACTTCAGCGTTGATACCTTCAACGTTTAAGCCTGCTTCTAAACAAGCATCTAAGTGCTCTTCAACAATATCGCGGCCGTAAGCGTTCTTAGCACCTACCGAGCAATAGTATGGGCCTTGTGGTGCAGGGTAGCCACCTTTAGGGAAACCAAGCGGTTTGTCGGTTTCAGGGTCCCAAAGGAAATACTCCTGCTCAAAACCAAACCAAAAATCATTATCATCATCCTGAATAAGCGCACGGCCGTTTGACTCATGTGGCTGGCCTTTTGAATTCAGCACTTCGCACATTACAAGGTGAGCATCTTTGCGTTGTGGATCCGGGCAAGTAAATACCGGCTTTAAAATACAATCTGATGAACCACCCGGTGCTTGCTCGGTTGATGAGCCGTCAAAGCTCCAGTTATCTAAATCTTCAACTTTACCGCTAAAAGATTTAACAATTTTTGTTTTACTACGCAGGCTTTGGGTTGGTTTGTAGCCATCAAGCCAGATGTACTCAAGTTTTGTTGCCATTTTTAATGATGATTTGTATTTTTTTAAGTTTAAAGTATAGCTTTTATAAAATCTGTTATAATAACAGTGCGAATTTAAATTATTTTTATAAATTTCATAGCAATTTTGATAAAAATTATAAAAATTTACAATAAAACTTAAATAAAATTCTAAAATCCATTAAACGACTAATATTTATCACACTATAAGCTATGCTTACATAATAAATAACAGTAAAATAAAGAACCATAGCAATCCATTCAACCCGTTACTCTACTTTTAGCAAAAACCAACCATTTGCCCGATACAACACCCCAATAACACTTCATTCTTATTTTTTTCGATGTCATTACCATCAATCTCTAGCTTAAATACAACGATACTACCCTGAAAAACAGTTCAGATAGCCCATTGCCGTAAATAAACGAAGCATTTTGTTATTTGTAGTTCCTTTTTCCGTTTAATGAAGTCGTCCGGCGCAAATAGCCACATAGTATATAACATATCCTTCCTACACCCTCACCGGCAAATTATCTCAACATCATTATTAGAGCTCAATTATACCGGCTGTTTTTAACATTACCGGCAATTACATTAATATATTGTCAGGAAAACAATCATTTTTATTAAATAAGAGGCTTTGATGGCTATTTTTTCTATAAATTTTGTTAAAATTGCCTTCGATATTTCAAACAGGTCTGTACACAGCAATGCATCATTCCCATTGCACTTAGTGTAAACTTTATATCATTTAATTAGTTAATAACACGTATTAATCCACCAAATAATTTATTTGAATGTATCTTTAGCATTCAATAATATCATGAATAACGGCAGTAATAGTTCAAATACAACAGTTGATGTAGTTTTAGTTGGCGCGGGCATAATGAGCGCAACACTTGGGGTAATGCTTAAACAGTTGCAGCCCGATCTTACCATAGAAATATTTGAACGACTTGACACGGTTGCTGCCGAAAGTTCTGACGCGATGAATAACGCGGGTACCGGTCACTCTGCCTTTTGCGAGCTTAACTACACCCCGCAGCGTAAGGATGGCAGCATAGAAATAACAAAAGCCATAAAAATTGCCGAACAATTTGAAATAAGCAAAGAGTTTTGGACATTCTTAATTGAAAATGGCTATGTTGATTCGCCGCAAAGCTTTATCAGCAAAATACCGCACATGAGTTTTGTTTGGGGTGATGAAAATGTTGATTACCTTAAAAAACGCCGCGACGCTTTAGTACAGCACCACTTTTTTAAAGGCATGGAATATTCTGAAGACCACGCCCAGTTAAAAAAATGGATCCCGTTGGTAATGGAAGGGCGCGATGAAGGCCATAATGTTTCGGCCACCTATATGGATCTGGGTACTGATGTAAACTTTGGCGCACTTACCCGCAGCCTTATTGATAAACTTAAACTAAAACCTGGTGTAAACGTATCTCTTAACCATGATGTTAAAGATATTAAACGCAATAAAGACAATACCTGGCAAATAAAAGTAAGCGACCGTGTAAGCGGCAACAAACGTAAACTGAACGCTAAATTTGTATTTGTTGGTGCGGGTGGCGGTGCTTTGCCCCTGCTGCAAAAATCGGGTATACCAGAGAGTAAGGGCTTTGGCGGCTTCCCGGTAAGCGGGCAATGGCTGGTTTGTACTAACCCTGCGGTAATTGAAAAACATAACGCAAAAGTTTATGGCAAGGCATCGGTAGGTTCGCCGCCTATGTCTGTACCGCATTTGGATACCCGGATGATAGATGGCAAAAAAGCTTTACTATTTGGGCCATATGCAGGCTTCTCAACCCGTTTCCTTAAAAAAGGATCGTTACTTGATCTCTTCACGTCTATAAAATTCAACAATATATTGCCGTTGCTTGCTGTAGGGCGCGATAACATGGCGCTTACCAAATACCTCATCAGCCAGGTGCTGCAATCATCGGCCGACAGGTTAAAAGCCTTGCAGGAATACTTCCCCGCAGCTAAAGCAGATGAGTGGGTATTGGATATTGCCGGCCAGCGCGTACAGGTAATAAAGAAAGATGCCGAACGTACCGGTGTGCTTGAGTTTGGCACCGAAGTGGTAACCAGTGCCGATGGCAGCATCTCTGCCCTGCTGGGTGCATCTCCGGGTGCTTCAACATCAGTACCTATTATGGTAGACCTGATTAGCCGTTGCTTTAAAGAGCAGGCCAAATCGACAGCGTGGCAGGATAAATTCAAGCAGATGATCCCATCGTACGGGCAATCGCTGGTTAATGACGAAGCTTTGGCTGTGGCTACACGTGAGCGCACCAGTAAAGCACTGGGGTTGGTTTAGTAATAATACTCAGACTGATTTAGATTGCAACGAATCTCATCATAAGTTTTATTCGGTATATAGAGAAAAAGCAACGGGTATACTGTATTGAACCCTTACTGGCTTACCATTTATAAATCCGGGCCTCCATTTTGGTGATAACGACATTACTCTTACAGATTCTTCATCGCATCCACCACCTATTCCCCTTACAACTTTAATATCTACCACTGATCCATCTTTTTCAATTACAAAACTCATTATTACCCTCCCTTGGATCTTCTTTTCGTGTGCTATTGCCGGGTATGTTATATTTTTCGATAGGAATTTAAGAAATGCTGGTTCTCCACCGGGGAAAACTGGCACTTGTTCCACGGCTTTCACTTTTAGAAATTCTTTCCCTGAAATAATTTCTCCCTGCTTATAAACAATCGTGTATGAGGTATCTGAAATATATCTCTTCCATTCGCCCTCCTCTTTGCCATTTACCACCGATCCCTCCATATAACCACTTAAATTTTCATCGCTGTTTTTCAGCCACCTCCCATTTCCATTCTCAGCAAGAATATTCCCGGCTGTATCAAGGTATTGCTTAAGATATATGCCCTGGGGTGAATAGTTTTCAATGGTGTTTAAACCGCCATTAGGGTAATAAGTAACAGCATCGCCAACAACCTGCCCTTTGTTATAAACTTTAATGCTTTTACGTTTTCCGTTGTTGTAGTATTCATAGCAAATCCCCTGCGCGCCGTGTTCAAAATTTGCGCTGTCTATAGCCGTTTTTGCTACAAGGCGTATAGAACCATTCCTGTAATAGTCGCGTACTTTAAACATCCCTGAATCGGCCTTTATCATAAATCGTATAAATTGAGCATCGGGTTCATTATAGGCCACAACGTGGTCATTCCGCATATAATATCCTATTGTATCGGGGCGGGGTTTGTTTTCGACACTCTTCTTTTGAGCTAAAACTAAACCCGTAAGGCTTATAAATACAATTGTAAGTAACTGTTTTTTCATATATGTGCTTAAGATTGCGGCACGCTAAATTAAAAATATGTTTCGTTATTGCCTTGATAAGGTTTATATATTGATGTAGTAACCTACCCTATTTTTTATATTTTTGCAGCTACCTGTGCAAAAAGGTTCCAAATAAATAAATGGATATATCAGTAGTAGTACCACTTTACGACGAAGTTGAATCGTTACCCGAGCTTACCTCCTGGATAAGCCGCGTAATGGACGAGAACCGTTATACATACGAGATCATACTGGTTGACGATGGCAGCAAGGACGGATCGTGGGATATGATCGTGAAATTAAAGGAAAGCAACCCTTTTATAAAAGGCTTAAAATTCAGGCGTAATTATGGTAAATCTGCCGCTTTAAACACTGGTTTCGAGGCTGCCAACGGCAATGTTATTATTACCATGGATGCCGACCTGCAGGATAGCCCCGACGAAATACCCGGCCTTTACCGCCGCATTACCGAGGATAAATACGACCTGGTATCCGGCTGGAAAGCAAAACGTTACGACCCTTTAACTAAAACCATACCCACCAAGTTTTTTAACGCCGCAACCCGCAGGATGAGCGGCATAAATAACCTGCACGATTTTAACTGTGGTTTAAAAGCCTACCGCAAGGCGGTTGTAAAAAACATTGAGGTTTACGGCGAAATGCACCGCTATATACCGGTACTGGCTAAATGGGCCGGTTTCACCAAAATTGGCGAGCAGGTGGTAGAACACCGCGCCCGTAAATACGGTAAAACAAAATTCGGGTGGACACGCTTTATCAATGGGTTCCTGGATCTGCTCTCGATATTTTTTGTTGGCAAATTTGGCAAACGCCCTATGCATTTTTTTGGCGCCATGGGCACACTAAGTATTTTCGCGGGTATTATCATTGCCATTTATTTGGTAGGCGAAAAATTGTATAACCTGGCCCACCATATTGTGCCAAGGCAACCAACAGATAACCCTTTGTTTTATTTTGCTTTGGTAGCTATTATATTGGGGTCACAGCTATTTTTAACCGGTTTTGTTGCCGAACTTGTTGCCCGCAGCGCCCCTGAACGCAACAGGTACCAAATTGAAGAAACAATTTAAATGTGCGGATGAGAAGATATGCAGATGTGCAGATTAGCTTCCCATTCGGCATCAACACTTTTTACATCAACCTAATAATTCATCTGCACATCTGCACATCTGCATATTTGCATATCTGCACATTTGAGAATATGTTTTTTTCCATCATCATACCTTTATATAATCGTCCGCAAGAAATAAGTGAGTTACTGGGCACCCTTACACAACAAACGTACAAACAGTTTGAGGTTTTGGTTATAGAGGATGGTTCGGTTAACAGGGCCGAAGATATTGTAAAGGGTTACGAAGGTGTGCTGGATGTACATTATTTTGAGAAAGCCAACGAAGGCCAGGGCTTTACCCGCAACTTTGGCTTTGAGCGCGCCAAAGGCGATTACTTTATCGTTTTTGATTCGGATTGCCTCATACCCGCCAATTACCTGCAAATAGTAAACAATTCGCTGAGTGATAACTGGCTTGATGCTTATGGCGGCCCGGATGGGGCACATGAGTCATTCACCCCAATTCAAAAGGCTATCAGCTACTCCATGACCTCCCCTTTCACTACCGGCGGCATCCGTGGTAATAAAAAAGGGATAGGCCAGTTTCATCCGCGCAGTTTTAATATGGGTATCTCCCGCCAGGTGTGGGAAAAAGCAGGTGGCTTTATCATCACCCGTTTGGGCGAGGATATTGAGTATAGCATCCGCATCCACTCATTAGGGTATAAAATAGGATTGATACCCGAGGCTATTGTTTACCATAAGCGCCGCACCGATTTTATAAAGTTTTACAAACAGTTACATTTCTTTGGCAGGGCACGTATCAATATCTATAAGTTCTTCCCGTCGCAACTTAAACTGGTGCATTTTTTCCCGGCAGTTGCCACGGTGGGTATAATCTTTACAATAATTGCCAACATAGCGCAGTGGCCAATAGCCATGCTGTGCAATGTTTTATTATTAGTTTACATTTTGTTAATATTTTTTCACTCGTGGAGTAAAAATAAATCGGCAAAAATTGCATTTTTGAGCATAATAGCTGCCTTAACGCAACTCACTGCCTACGGGTTAGGATTTATGCAGGACTTTTGGAAGCGTATAGTGTTAAAAAGATCATAAAAACGTAGTATGTACCACCCTTTTTCTGTTGCAGAAACCATAAAATCTGCATGGGTTATTTTTAAAAAGAATTTTGTAACCATTATTGTTTACTCGGTAATCGCGTTTTTTCTACTCACAGTACTGGGTGTAATCATTGGTTTCGTTTATTCGCCTACAAATTTCGTGGGTACCATGTTCGTGTCCTTTTTACTGATATGGGTACAGGCTTACACAACCTTAGGCCTGTATAAACTCATTTTTACGCTGATTGACAGCGAATACTACGATTTTGAATTTTCGCAGGTGATACCAAAAGTAAAAATGATATGGAGTTATCTTGCTGTAGTATTTTTAGTAGCTTTTACGGTAACAAACCTTACCATCCTGATAGATTACCTTGAACCACATCCCGAAATACAATTTGCTGTTGAGATAGTTGCCGGCGTGGTTGGCTTATACCTTGCCCTGCGCTCAATGTTTTTTAACACTTTTATTGTTGATGATGCATCTGGCCCTTTAGAATCAATAAAACAAAGCTTTGCGCTCACCAAGGGCTACTTATTAAAGGTTGTGCTTATATTGGGTATTATTATTTTGTTTATAGCCATGCCAGCAAAACTGGCACAGTACTATCCTATTATTTCTGTAGCCATTATCTTCACCTATCCTTTTGTAAACATTATCCTGGCTGTTACCTACCGCAAATTAATTTACAGCCACCAGGATGTGGATGATGATATTGCCGAAACCAATTAATGATGGGTTTAAAAGCAGCATTAAGCAAAGTATTTGCCTGGTATGTGAACAGGCAGCTCAATAACATTCGCCAAAATGCCGTTTCGCTTCAGCAAAAAACATTCAGCAATTTAATTCACGAGGCTAAAAGCACCGCCTTTGGTACCGACCATCATTTTGCTTCAATTAAAAATTACGAAGATTTTAAGAAATACGTACCCGTACGGGATTATGAAGAACTACGCCCGTATATAGACCGTGTTGTAAATGGTGAGGAGAACGTAACATGGCCTGGCAAACCGGCTTATCTCGCCAAAACATCGGGCACAACATCGGGCGTAAAATATATCCCTATCTCAAAAGAGAGCATGCCCGAGCATATCAAGGCCGCGCGTAACGCTTTGTTAAGCTATATCCACGAAACAGGTAAAGCCGATTTTGTGGATGGCAAAATGATATTCCTGCAGGGCAGCCCTGTACTGGCCGAAAAGCATGGCATACAAACAGGCCGCTTGTCAGGCATAGTAGCGCACCATGTGCCGGGCTATCTGCAAAAAAACCGCCTTCCATCCTACCAAACCAACTGTATTGAAGACTGGGAAGAAAAGGTAGATGCCATTGTGCAGGAAACGGCTAAAGAAGATCTGCGCCTCATATCGGGCATACCGCCATGGTGCCAGATGTACTTCGACAGGCTTTCTGCCGTATCCGGCGGAAAAAAGATCAAAGACATTTTCCCGAACTTTAAATTGTATGTACATGGCGGCGTAAACTACGAGCCTTACCGCGCCCGCATGGAAGAAAGCATCGGCTTTAAAATAGATTCGATCGAAACGTACCCTGCTTCAGAAGGGTTCATTGCCTTCCAGGATTCGCAAACAGAGAAGGGTTTGTTGCTAATGGTTGATGCTGGTATCTTCTACGAGTTTATCCCGTCTGAAGAATATTTTAACGCCAACCCTACCCGCATTAACCTTAAAGATGTAGAATTGGATAAGAACTACGCGCTAATTATGAACACCAGCGCCGGTTTATGGGGCTACAGCCTTGGCGATACCGTTAAGTTTGTATCAAAAAACCCATATAAAATTGTGGTAAGCGGCCGTATAAAACATTATATATCTGCCTTTGGCGAACACGTTATTGGCGAAGAGGTTGAGCAGGCTTTAATGGGCGTAGCCGCCAGTGAGGGGGTTGATGTAACAGAGTTTACCGTTGCCCCGCAGGTAGCACCCGCAGATGGCGGTTTACCCTACCACGAGTGGTTTATTGAGTTTGGCAAAGAGCCGGAAGACCTTACCGCTTTCGCGCTGAAGGTGGATAAAGCCCTGCAGCAAAAAAATATTTACTATTTCGACCTTATTGAGGGTAACATATTGCAACCCTTAATCGTCAGAAGTTTAAAAAAGGATACCTTTATAAACTATATGCGCAGCCAGGGGAAACTTGGCGGGCAAAATAAGGTCCCGCGCCTGTCAAACGACAGGAAGATAGCGGATGAGTTGAAGGATTATATTAACAAATAAAACGAACCGTCATTGCGAGGTACGAAGCAATCTTCGATAGAAAAGTCGGACACATGCCTGTAGAAAATTGCCGCGCTACGCTCGCCATGACGCATTATTATAGATAATTGGACAAAATTAGGAATATAGCCATACTTGGCTCTACCGGTAGCGTAGGTACACAAACACTTGAAGTAATAAGGGATAACAAACAGTTATTCAGTGTATTTATGCTTACGGCCAATGCAAATGCATACCTGCTTATTGAGCAGGCCATTGAGTTTTCGCCGGCTTATGCCATCATTTGCGATGAAACAAAATACCAGCAGGTAAAAGAAGCGCTGGCCCATTTACCCATCAATGTTTTAGCCGGGCATGAAGCTATTAAAGAAACCGTTACCCACCCTGATATTGATATTGTATTAACCGCTATGGTTGGCTTTGCAGGCTTAGAGCCCACTATTAATGCCATTAAAGCAGGGAAAGATATCGCGTTAGCAAATAAAGAAACTTTGGTTGTAGCAGGTGAAATTATAACCAGCCTTGCCAAAGAGCATAATGTAAAGATACTACCGGTAGACAGTGAGCACTCGGCCATATTTCAGTGCCTTGCCGGTGAGCAGGACAATAAAATTGAAAAGATAATCCTTACCGCATCAGGCGGGCCGTTCAGGGGTAAAAGCCTGGAATACCTGGCAACCGTAACCCGCGAGCATGCGCTTAAGCACCCCAACTGGGTGATGGGCGCCAAGATCACGATCGATTCGGCATCATTAATGAACAAAGGCCTGGAGGTTATCGAAGCCAAATGGCTTTTCGATCTGCGGGCCGACCAGGTAGAGGTAATTGTGCATCCGCAATCAATAGTACATTCATTGGTGCAGTTTGAGGATGGCTCTATTAAAGCCCAGTTGGGCTTACCGGATATGAAACTGCCTATCCAATACGCCCTTACCTGCCCTGCCCGTGTAAAAACCAATTTCAAACGGTTTAATTTTATAGACTACCCAACCCTGAGCTTTGAAAAGCCCGATATGGATACCTTCCGTAACCTTAAACTGGCATTTGACGCACTGGAACAAGGTGGCAATATGCCCTGCATTATTAACGCGGCAAATGAAGTGGCCGTTGCGGCTTTCCTTAAAAACGAAACCGGTTTTTTAGCCATGAGCGATATAATTGAAACCTGCATGCAGCAAATAAGTTATATCCCAAACCCATCGTTAACAGACTATTTGAATACTGATAAAGAAACACGCATATTTGCGCAAAATTTAATACAACAAACGCCGTTAAAGGCAGTACGATCTTAATACATATATAAATACGAATGGACGTTTTAATAATGGTCGGCCAACTGATACTTGGTCTTTCAATTTTGGTGATACTACATGAGTTTGGGCATTTTTTAGCAGCCCGGGCTTTCGGAATAAAGGTTGAGAAATTTTACTTGTTTTTTGATGCCTGGAATTTCAGCCTGTTTAAATTTAATTATAAAGGTGTTGAATATGGCATTGGCTGGCTGCCACTGGGCGGCTATGTAAAAATTGCCGGTATGATAGATGAATCTATGGATACCGACCAGATGGCCGGCCCGCCGCAGCCCTGGGAGTTCCGTTCAAAACCGGCCTGGCAGCGCCTTATTGTAATGCTTGGCGGTATCATCGTTAATATTATTGTAGGTATCTTCATATTCTGGGTGCTTACTATCCGTTATGGTGAAACGTTTACCCCAAATGCTAATATTAAATACGGTATAGTACCGGGTAAAATAGGTACAAAGATGGGGCTAAAGGCGGGCGATAAGATCAACTCTGTTAACGGCAAGCCTATTGTACGTTTCGAAGACCTGATCAGCTCTAAGGTATTGCTTGATAAAACAGTACTGAATGTACAGCGCGGCAACCAAACGCTGGATATAAAAGTGCCACCCACTATCCTGAATGACCTTTCTGACTACGGTATTGAGGAATTTATAAACCGTATACCGCGTGTAAAATTTGCTGTTGACACTGTTGCACACAAAAGTGGCGCAGAGCAAGCCGGGTTAAAAAAGGGCGATAGTATACTTGCTGTAAATGGCAATGCTACAGCTTATTTTGACGAGATGCAGGCACAATTACGTGCTAACAAAAGCAAACAGGTACAGCTTACCATAAAACGCAGCGACTCGTTACAGCAGCTTACGGCACAAATTAACAAAGAAGGTGTTTTAGGCTTTAAACCTAATGCGGCATTGCCAAAAGACACCACCATTAAATATGGTTTATTTGGGTCATTACCTGTTGGTGCGACCAAGGCATGGAGCATGTTTACAGACAATGCCAAAGGCATAGCCAAGATATTTACCGGCCAGGTTAAGGCGCGTAAGGCTATATCAAGCCCTATAGGCATCGCTGTAATGTTTGGCAGCCATGTAGACTGGATTCGTTTTTGGAGCCTTGTGGGCTTCCTTTCAATGGTATTAGCGCTAACAAACCTGCTGCCTATCCCGGGGTTAGATGGTGGCCACACCTTATTCCTGATCATTGAGATGATAAAAGGCAAACCACTAAGCGATAAGTTCCTGGAACGCGCACAGATAGTAGGCTTTGTACTACTCATTTCACTAATGGTATTTGCCTTTGGTAATGACATTGTGAAACAGGTAATGAAGAAGTAATTTCTTTTAGACGAGATATAAGACAGCCGCTTCCATATGGGAGCGGCTTTTTTGTGATTAATTTTCACTTCTGATGTGTAGCTCCAATGGGTGGTATCGCATCAATACAGCAATGGTTGGAAGCACCAAACGCCCTGTTCCATTCGGAACAAAATGGAACAGAACCAAACAAGCATTTAATTTGTAATAATCTATAAATCAAATAATTATATGCTTATAACAATATGTCTGCTTTTGCCCGAAGGTATCCCAAAAAGGGCGAACTAAGGCCGAAATAAAGCGAAAAAGGACGATTATAAGTCGCCTTTTTATCTGTAATTTCTTGTTCCATTTTCAAAAAAGTGGAACAAAACCTCCAAAAATATAATACATTGTAAACAAGGTTATTAACCAATAATAGTTAAAGTTAAACTTTAGATAGATGGTTAAAATAAAAACACCAATAGTTTGATTATCAATATGTTCCACTTGTTCCGTTTGTTCCATTTCGCAGTGGAACAGAACAAAGCCTGCAAATACAGAATTCTATCAAAACAGAAAAGCCGCTTCATAGTTGAAGCGGCTTTTTATATTAAGGTATTTTAATATTAAACGGTTGGGTTTTATTCTGCTTCAATATTAGGGTTAAATACGTGCCCTTCTTTCTTAAAAAATGCTGCCAATATAAGCGCTATAACAAACATAAGAATCAGGCTTACGGCTATGCCCTTTAACCGGTAACCAATGGTAACGTTTTTTTGCTCGTTAAACCCTTTTTGGATATCAGCCATTTTCTTATCAATATCTTCTTGTTTTACGTTAGATTTTTCTAAAGCGGCAGTAACGCTCGTAATCATAGCATTTTCGGTTTTTTCAACCATGTGTGGCTCAATTACGTTTGCAAATATCAAATCGCGCACAACGTACTGAACGGCAAAAGCAACTAACAGCATTATAAATACGCCGGTAACCGCCTGCCGGAAACCCCAGAAGCCTCCTATCTTTTTCCTTAATTGAAAAGTAAAAAAAATAAGTATTGCAAAAGGAATAACAATGCCCAACAAAAATGGTAACGCCAATATTAATGTTACCTGGCCTGTTAACCATATCATTATATAAAAGGACAAAATGCCTAAAATAGTAACAATAACGCCAAGTATTAATCCTTGCGGGGCCGCATTACTCTTAATTTTTTTATCTAATTGCTCAGTCATTTGGATGTTTGATCGGGATTTAAATTAACGATTTAAAGCTAATAAATATTTCTAAAACAGGCGTATTAAAGGTTTACTTAGGCTTAAGTGATGGATTGATCAATTATCCGCTAAAACAAAAAGCCCGTTTACATTATAACGGGCTTTTTGTTATTTAAAATATCCGGAGATTATACCGTTGGATCTGATACAACCTGTTCATCATCTGTTATAAATGCCAATGGTGGGTTTTTCTTTATAGAAGCTGCAATTATCAGGTCGATAACGGCATAAATAACGATACCAACACCAAGGTTTCTCAACTCGCTCATCGGCGTTGCGTTGAACTTATCGCCCATTGATTGTGTAACTTCATCTATTTTATCCTGAGACATACCTGCATTGCTAAGGCTTTCGGTTATTTTGGCCGAAACTGCTTCAAGCACGCGTTGGGTTAGCGTAGGGTCGATAAAATTAAACAGGATGTAATGAAAAAGAATTGATAAAACGGATACACATACCGACATAATGAACAAAGCTTTAAAAGCTTCGCCGAATGACCAATATCCGTTCACAGCTTTTCTTATTTCTAATCCAAACACCACAAATAAAACAATTACAAGTACAAGCGGAATTAACGACACCATTGTGTTGGTGTACTGCATTAATGGATCGATCAACCAAAGGATAAGCGATAATGCAACTATTATACCGCCTATTATAAGGCCTTTGCGAAATGCTAAATTGGTTATTAACGAGCTTCTGTTTTCGTTAGACATAATTGATAAGGGTTTAAAATTAATTATTATTTAAAGCTAAACAATATTTCTAAAACTGCCATATCAAAAGGTTTATTTACCGCATGAGCTGCAATGTTGGCCTTATCTCCTTCAGATGCTTCCGGGTTTTGGAAAAAGCATATCATCGGGTAAAATAACTCTTTCACTTCCGATTCTACATCGACGGTTTGGGCAACCTTGTTCACCTCGCTAAACGAGCTTTCAATAAGCGCCTGGTGGGCTATAACAGGCTCATAAATTCGGTACTCGTCCTGAAACTCATCCTCATCAACCAATAAAAACTCTTTCAGGTAATCTTCCAGTTCAGGGTCGATGTTTTCGTCTTCGCACTCATTAAGGTACAGCAGCAGGTTTAAAAGCTCGGTACCGCGATCAAGCGTTTGTTCTTCAATATCCTCCCACTCAGGGGTTTCCAGGTAATCATCTTCCAGTTTCTTTACATCTTCGCTAAAGAAATTGATCATCAGCAGGTCGAAGAAAGCTTCGCGCAGCTCTTCCAGTTGCGGGTAGTCGTCAAAAACGGCATCAAGCGAATCTACCTTGCTCATGAAATCATCATCAGAAGCAAATACGGTATCAAATTTTTCGGTAAGTGCGGCGGCGTCAAAGCTGCCATATTGCGTAAATGCCTTTAATGCACCTGTAATGGCTGATCTTACTTTTGGGTCGGTCATGTGGGTTGTTGTTAAAATTTCGAGATTTGGTTGTTATTACAGGTTAACAATACTTTTCCTTTTAAGTTCTGCCCTAAAAAAGGCGAATTGTAACTTTTTGAATAGTTAATGGAACGGGTGTACTCCCATTCGCTATCGGTGCTGAAAACTACAAGGTTAGCCGCGGAACCTTCGGTAAGGGAAGGCACTTCAACATTTAATATTTTACGTGGGTTGATAGCCAGCTTTTCAACTACCTGCCCGGCAGATAACCCAGCTTGCAACGCCAGCGACAATACGGTTTGTAAACCGATGATGCCGTATTCGGCTACTTCAAACTCAACGTCTTTAAACTCAATTTCGTGCGGGGTGTGCTGCGATACAATAGCATCGATAGTACCATCCTGTAAGCCAGCTATCAGTGCATCTACATCTTTTTGGGTACGCAGCGGTGGTTTTACTTTGTACAGGCTATCAAAGCCCATCAAAGCTTCGTCGGTAAGTACAATATTATGCGCAGCAACATCGCAGGTAACTTTTATGCCTTTACGTTTTGCCTCGCGGATCAGTTCTACAGCATGTACGGTAGATATAGTAGTAAAATGGATCTCTGAGTTCGTATCCTCGGCCAGGTAAAGGTCGCGGGCTATCATCAGTTCCTCAGCAAGGGCAGGTATGCCTTTCATGCCCAGCATGGTGCTTACTATCCCCTCGTTCACCTTTGCCTTACCGGCTATAGAAGTATCTTCGGGATAAGAGATAACCTTGGCGCCAAAGTTTTGTACGTAAAGTAAGGCGCGTTCCATCAGCCCGGCATCCTGCACAGGGTGGTTGCCATCGGTAAAGGCCTTTGCGCCGCTTTTAAACATATCAAACATCTCGGCCATATCTTTACCCTCACGCTTGCTCGAAATAGCCCCTAAGGGGTATATATCCACCAGGTTGCCTTTTGCGCGGTTAAGCAGGTATTCAACCTCGGCCTTTGAGTGTACTGGCGGCTGGGTGTTGGGCATTAGGGCAATGCCGGTAAAGCCACCAGCGGCGGCGGCGGCGGTACCTGTTTGCAGGTCTTCCTTTACTTCTAAACCAAGTTCGCCAACATTACAGTTCAGGTCGAAAAATCCTGGAGAAACATACTGGCTTTTCGCGTCAATAGTTTTCACATCTGCTTCTATGGATTTTGCTATTTTAGTAATGATGCCTTTTTCAATTAAAATATCGGCAACCTTATTATTAAAAGGCGAAGCGGGATCTACAACAGTGGCGGATTTGATAAGCAAATTCATTAGCGCTGTTTTATGGTGGGTTTAGCTGATATCTGCAACTTGCGAAATACTTGTTTTATTGGTTTTAAAATACCGTATCAGCAGTATTTCGGCAGCCAAAAATATCAAGGCCAAAATTATACAAAGTTTCCATAATTGAAGCCCCGAATTTGCAGTACCTGCAATACTATCTGCATTTAGCTGGTTACCATTTAGTAAAGTAGCGTTTTGGGGGAATATTTTATCCAGTTGGGCAGCGGTTAGGTAGCTCAGGTCGCTTTCGCTGCGGTTATCATTAAACGCCAGTACCGCTGCAGTGCTATCCTGCTTCTTCAAATCGTAAATGCCGGTTTCTGTTAGCTGATCGGGCAGGTAAAGCAGTGTGCTTCCCTCCTGCTGCTTTACATCTGGGATGATGGTTTGCTTATCCTTAACCAGCTTAACCAATTGTTTTTCTGTTGATTGCAGTGGCACGGTTTCTATCGGCTGGTTATTACCCACGGTATAAAACAAGGGCTGGTAGTGCCCGCTCAATAAAGCTATCCTTAAGGTTACCGGTACAAACAAGGCATGCACAGGCAGGTTGCTAAAATCTTCATCCAGGGCAACGGCGCTTACATATACTTTCCCCAGGCCAAATGATGAGCCTTGCCATAAAGGCTGCCCATTTTGCAGGCGCATCAGATATTCACCTCCACGGCTGCCAGCGCTTAATGTGTAATACTTTTTTACAGTGGGCAGATCAGGGTTTTGCGGGGCTATTTCAAAAATACTTTTAAATACAGGGCTTTGCAGGTTAATAGCAGCTACTTTAGTATCCTCTATTACCAGCTTTTCGGGAACGGCCGCCCCTATAGGTTGCAGAAACGTTTTGTAGCTATTGATGTCAGCATCGGCAGATGGAAACACCATCAGGGTGCCACCTTTGTTTACATACGTTTTTAAAGATTGGGTCAAACCTGCCGATATAGTCTTGATATCGCTTAAAACAATAATTGGATAGGCGTTTAACCCGGCATAATCAACATTGCCATTCGGCACTTGCTTTGATGCAAAAAAGCCATCAGAGGCAAAAACCGCACTTAAATATTTATTGGGCTGCCCCCCGTTTATCAGCAATACCGGCAGTTGTTGGGTTACATTAAAGGTAAAATAGAACTTATTATCAAACGTTATCGGGTTATCCTGTAGCTCAATTTCGCCACGCTGCCAGCCACCTGGTAAGCCCGAAAATGACAAGGTGTCCGTTTGTGCCGAACGGGCACTCACTGTAAAACTGCCTATGGCTTTTTGTACACCATTTATGTTCAATTTAAGGGGTATCTTTTCAGCTGATTTATCAGCATAATTTCTGAGCCTTACCACCATCCGTTCACTTTCATTTGGGCGATGGGTAGCGTTCAGCATCCACACCGAATCTACCGCTACATTGGGCAGTGAATTAGCTTTTAACTGCACCAGATTTACCGGGAAGCCGGCATCCTGCACAACGGAGCCACCTTGAATATTCTTCTGAAAATCGGATAGTATATAGCTTTGCTTTACCGAACCGGCTTGCATGCTCAGCAGGCTTTTTTGCCGCTCAATAATTTGGTTAAGTTCCCTGCTTTGCGGGCTAATCTTTACCGCATCTACAGCGTCATTAAATTCGGTACGGTTTAGCAGGCGCTGGTGTTTGCCTTCAAAATCCTGCGTAAGCAATTGGAAGCGGTCGTTTATCTGGTACGATGCCGCAATTTGCTTGGCTTTTTGTTTGGCCTCGTCAAGCAAGGCACCCTCTCGGTTAAGCGTTTGCATGGAGTACGAATTATCTACAAAAACACTTACCACCTGCTGCTTGCCCGCGTTAATCTCATTGGCACCCGGTATATATGGCCTTGCAAATGCCAGCACCAAAAAAAACAGCGCCAAAAGCCTTGATGCCAGTATCAGCCTTTCTTTTAAATTGCGGTTGCTGGCTTGCTGCTCCTGCACCTCTTTCAAAAACTGTACATTACTAAAATATACCTTTTTATACCGCCTGAAATTGAACAGGTGGATAATAACAGGGATAGCCAGCGTTAACAGTGCGAATAAAAAAGCAGGATATAAAAAGTGCATTAATGTTTATGCCGATTGGATATATTACAAATTTGCAAATTTATGTGCATATGCAGGAATGATTTGGGGGTTAATTTATATAAAAATATGGGCATTTCATTTGCCTGGTGGGGATGCAAAGCATCGCGTCTTTACGGATAAAACAATGTAGAGATGCTATACTTCGCGTCTGTAACGATTATCCCCTTCCAATATTTGCTCTTAACCCAACAATCCTGTAGCTTTAATGCAACTTTAACCCGTATCAAATTAAATGAAACATTTAACCTTAAAACTATCCGTTGCGGCATGCCTGTTAAGCAGCACAAGTTTATTTGCACAGACGCCGGATACTGCTGTTTTCAATCGTATTCGTAAAGCAGAGCTATCATCATCACAAATACCACAGATTGCACATTACTTAACTGATGTAGCCGGCCCAAGGCTTACTGCTTCACCGGGTTATAAACGCGCGGCAACATGGGCTATAGAAACCATGACCAAATGGGGGCTCACCAATGCCAAACTTGAACCTTGGGGCGATTTTGGTAAACAATGGGACCTGCAAGACTTTAGCATCATTATGAAAACGCCCTACATACAACCCGTTACGGCCTACCCTAACCCATGGAGCGCAAGCACCAATGGCTTGCAACGAGGGCAGGTAGTGGTGATATCGCCCAATCAGGCTATGGATACTATTTATATAGCGCAACACCTTGCCGATTTTAAAGGAAAATTTGTTTTGATAACCGGCGGTAAGTTGGATACTGAGGCAGGTTTTAAACCGGCATCAGAGCGCTTAACCGACGAAGAATTGGCCAACATGAAGGATACCTATATGGTTAGCCATAAAGAAATAGAGCAATATGCCGATTATTTTAAGATAATGGATAAAGCGGATGTATTAACTAAACAAGCAGGCGCTTTGTGTATGATTACCGCACCGGCATCAAATAGCTACGGGACGGTATTTGTGCAGGATATGGGCCAAAAACTCACCGCGCCGTTATCTGTTCCAAAACTAAGCATGGCTTATGAGGACGGACAGAAGATAAAACGCCTGATAGAAAGCGGCCACCCTGTTGAACTGGCCATAAACGTTGTTGCTAAAACATCAACTGATGATATTAAAGGGTACAATGTTGTTGCCGAGATACCAGGTACCGACCCTAAATTAAAATCGCAGCTGGTGATGCTTGGCGGTCACCTTGATTCGTGGACTGCCGCTACCGGCGCTACCGATAACGCAGCCGGCTGCATAGTGATGATGGAAGCTGTGAGATTGCTTGATTCTTTAGGCCTTAAACCAAAACGCACTATCCGTATTGCTTTGTGGGATGGTGAAGAGCAGGGTGTTTACGGTTCATATAATTATGCCAAAAACCATTTTATGAGCGTAGATTATAAGCTTAAACCCGAACAAGCCAAGGTATCTGCTTACTTTAATCTTGATAACGGCAGCGGTAAGATCCGCGGGATATTTACCCAGGGCAATACGGCCATTAAACCAATTTTTGAGAAATGGTTTGAGCCCTTCCATGACCTGGGCGCTAAAACAGTTACTACCAGAAATACCGGCTCAACAGACCACCTGTCTTTCGACTGGGCAGGCATCCCGGGTTTCCAGTTTATCCAGGACCCGTTAGATTATGAGACCAGAACACATCACAGTAACCAGGACAGCTATGACCACCTGCAAATAGATGATCTTAAACAGGCCGCTATCATTGTAGCATCGTTTGTGTATCAAACCAGCGTGGAAAAAGATATGATGCCACGCAAACCTTTGGTTAAAGAGATATTTGCTTTTGATGGTTTATAGGAAGCTTATTTGATAGTAAAAGGCCTTAACAGATAATGTTAAGGCCTTTTTTGTTGTTACACTACGCATTATTGCCAGGCACGAAGCAATCTCCTGACTATGATGGTGGCGCTATTTTTCAGGTACATAAAAATACATAAATCGCTGTTTATAAAATAGATACGACCGTTCAGGGGTATTCACGGCAGTGAACGTGAACACTATGCGGGTAGTGAAGATGTTTTGAGGCGCTTAAGAACGTTTTAGGGCGGTTTTAGATGGTGATTACAAATTCACTCCTCTATTTTATTGATCAAAAGCGCCAAACCCATTTTTACCTTTTTGATCAACCCCGCCAAATCCTCTTGCAACATATCCTGTTGCAGATCATCCTCATTAATATCGTTCATTTTATCGAGGATGGCATCTAAACCCAAATCGTGTTCTTCGTTTAGGTTATCGCCATCCAGTTCGAGCACTACAAACAAACTTGATAATCGCTGATAATAAGTATCCGTCGTTAGTTTATCCAACGTGTGGTATTCCACTTTAAGGCGGTATAAAAAATCCTCTAATATCATCTGTATAAAATAAAAACAGGTGGTTCAGTTAATTGCAATTAGCCAAACCACCTGCCGGTGAAAATATTGTTTTGCCGTATTTAATCCCTATGCCTGCGACGGTGTTTACGGGTTTCGGTCTGTTTACGTTTTTTTGATTTACTTACGGTTTGTTTTTGCTCAGGTTCAGCTTGTTTGACTACTGCGCCTGTTGCTTTCGTTGAGGCAGAATCAGTGCTCAATTGCTTAACCGTAAAATTATTGCTGCGCAGGCTATATTCCAGTTGGCGTTTTGCGCCGGTTGGTTTGGCTAAAGAGTCGTTACTGTTATAGATCGGAAACTCGCGGATCAGCTTACCTTCTTTAATGTAAAAGTTATCATTACCACGGTAGCCTTTTTTTTGCGAACTGGTCAGTTTTGGGAAATCCAGCTTATCGGCATCGTTGTTATTAAACTCAAATGCATAGATTTTAGCATAATTAACGGTGTCTTTTCCTTTTGATTGGATCAGGATCTCCGGGTTACCATCCATATCCATATCGGCGTTAAATACGTCGGTAATGGTACCTTCAAGGTCGCCGGTGGTAGTAGTATATTTCATTTTCGACGAATCTGAATGCAGGATAGCGAACGACCCAACCTGGGTTGAGCCCCTGCCCCAGCTTACCACATCATACGTTTGGCCCGGCGATACTTCTATCGCCTTATGAAAACGGAATGGCTGCATTACAGCAGGTTTGGCTACCACGTTATTACTAGCCACAGGCTTTTTCGTGTCGTTGCCACAACCTGCTATTAATAGGCCCATTGCCGATATGAATAAATAATTTCTAAAATTCATACTCAAATATAGCGTTTAGTTAAACATCATATCCGGTGACACCTCTCCTTTTGGCTTACCGGGTATGGTCATATAAACCCTTAAACCACTGGCGGATGAATTTGCATCCACATATTTGATAGTGATTTTATGGTACCCTTTAAGCAAAGGTATTACACCTTGCTGCTCAACCAAGCCGGTGCGTCCATCGTTATCTACAATTGGTACATCATCAATCAATAAAACCGAACCGTTTGATGAAGCTGTTGAAAACCCATAATTACCATCAACATCGGCCCGTAAATAACCGTTAAATACCACGCCATATTTGTTAAACGCTTTTTTAAAGGCGCTTAGTGCAGTGCTGAAGCTTTTTGCCACACCTGTATCAATTACCGCTGCAGGGTTTATTTGCGTTGTATTTACATAAGTACCTGTCGATGCCTGGTATTTTAAGCCCGGGGTATTGCCCGTGTAGTTAACAGCAGCCAACGGCGCTTTGTTAAAAATTTTAGCGGCAGTAATAACGCTGCGTTTACCAGAAGGCGTTACCACAATTGTTTTCAGGTCGCGGTATTCGTCTAACGGCACCGGGTAGCTCATTGGGCTGGTGTATAATAATTCTGTTTCGCGCGGGGTGTAGCCATCTATGGTATAATAGATCTTAGCGCCCTTAACCGGCGATTTAAGGTTAACGTTAAGCGTACTGCCTATCATAACTGTATCGGTAGCACCTATAGCAGCCGGTACGCGGTAATTGTAACCGCTTTTATCCAACCTGGCCAGGTGTTGTGGTAAACGTGTTTCTGAAAAATCCTGATAATTTTTATTAACTGTGGGTGTCCATGCTACTTCAGATAATGCCAGCATGCGTGGCAGTATCATGTATTCAACTTTAGTTTCGGTAGTAATGTATTCCGTCCAAAGGTTGGCTTGCACGCCTTTAATATATTTTTGCTGATCGGGTGTTAAGGCTGATGGTGTTGGGTTGTAGGTATAAGTTTTTTGGATAGGTGCGCTGCCGCCAATACCTACAGGCTCCTGGTTAATTTTACCCTGCGCATGGTCGAAATACAAGGCCTGGCTACTTGGGGTCATGATTACATCGTGGCTTTCTTTAGCGGCCTGTATGCCACCTTCTTCGCCCCTCCAGCTCATTACCGTAGCGTTTGGTGCCAGTCCGCCTTCCAATATCTCGTCCCAGCCAATAATGCTGCGCCCTTTGCTATTCACAAATTTCTCCATCCGTTGGATAAAATAACTTTGCAGGCCATGCTCGTTTTTCAGTTTAAGCCGCTTGATCATATCCTGGCAAAATTTCGACTGTTTCCATACATCTTTTGGTGCTTCATCGCCGCCAATATGGATATATTTACTTGGGAAAAGGTCTATCACCTCTGTCAACACATCCTGCAAAAAGCCAAATGTTTTTTCTGACGGGCAGTAGATGTTATTAAACACTCCCCATTTACCCGATACCTCATATTTCTGACTTGGGTCGCAGCTTAACTCCGGATACGCAGCTAATGCAGCCAAAGCATGGCCGGGCATTTCAATTTCGGGCACAATGGTGATATAGCGGTCGGCTGCATATTTGATCACATCGCGGATCTGATCCTGTGTGTAATAGCCAGATACCGGTACGCCGTCGTACTGTAGCGGTGTACGGTCTTTATAGTTACCAATAACGCTTTCTTTACGTGTGCTACCAATTGAGGTTAGTTTTGGATATTTTTTGATCTCGATACGCCATCCCTGGTCGTCGGTTAAATGCCAGTGGAAGGTATTTAACTTGTATGTTGCCATCAGGTCGATATACCTTTTTACAAACTCTACCGAGAAAAAGTGGCGGCAAACATCAAGCATCATACCCCTGTAGCCAAAACGCGGGTAATCTTCAATAGTTACAGCTGGTAATTTAGCGGTAGCCCCCCTTTCAAGCGGAATGAGTTGTATCAATGTTTGGATGCCGTAAAACAAGCCGGCCCCCTTGCCGGCAACGGTAATTTGCTGCGGGGTAATAGTTAAGCGGTAACCCTCGGCAGGCAGGTTTTCTGTACCTGTTGATGTTAAATATATATTTGTTGTACTAACCCTTGCATTACGTAAGGCAACCTGTTTGTTATAAGCCATGTTATTGGCCAGGTATGATGAGAAGAACTGTACCGCCTTGTTGTTTGGTGTATCGGCCTGTATAATGGTTTCCTGGCTCAAAACAAACTCGCCCGGGGCTTTTTTTATTGATACAGGCGCAGGAATGATACCCGCGTATGGGTCTGTACCCTGGGCGTTAACGCAAAAAGACGATGCCACCAGTAAAGCAGCCAACAGTACATGTTTTCTTTTATTCATAGTAAAAACAGATCAGGTGTATAATGAGGCCGTAATTTAGCATTATTTAAAAAAAACGCATCATAATAACCCAAAAATTACACAAACAGAAACAAAAAAGCCGTATTCTTATTACGAATACGGCTTTTTAAAATATTTTAAGATTGGTAAGATGCGAAGTATCGCCTCGCTACATTATGCAGTTACAACGTGCTCTTTTGCAGCCAGGTAACGCTCGGCATCTATAGCGGCCATACAACCCGTACCGGCTGCGGTAACAGCCTGGCGGTAGATATGATCCTGCGCATCGCCGCAGCAAAATACGCCTTCAATATTTGTTTCGGTTGAACCTGGACGGGTGATGATGTAACCTGTTTCGTCCATGTGGATAGTGCCGCGGAAAATATCGGTGTTAGGTTTGTGGCCAATGGCTACAAAAAAGCCGGTAACATCCAGTATCCTGTCTTCGTTGGTTACGTTATTGCACACCTTAACCGCGTTAACACTTTGGCCATCACCAAGTATCTCAATGGTATCGGTATTATATAATATCTCGATATTAGGAGTGTTCAACACGCGGTGTACCATTGCTTTTGAAGCACGGAACTCATCGCGGCGAACGATCATGTAAACTTTACGGGCCAGTTTAGCCAGGTAAGTTGCTTCTTCGGCAGCGGTATCACCGGCACCAACTATGGCAACATCCTGCCCTTTAAAGAAAAAGCCATCGCAAACAGCACAGGCTGAAACACCAAAGCCGCTGTATTTCTGCTCAGACGCTAAACCCAGCCATTTTGCTGATGCTCCTGTAGAGATAATCACCGTATCAGCCAGTATGGTTTTGCTTTCGTCAACCGTTACTTTGTGTGGCAGTGATGAAAAATCAACCGAACTTACGTAGCCAAAGCGGATATCGGTACCCAGGCGTTCTGCCTGTTTGCGAAAATCTTCCATCATTTCAGGGCCCATGATACCATCAGGGTAGCCGGGGAAATTCTCAACATCCGTAGTTTGGGTAAGCTGCCCGCCGGCAAGCATGCCTGTATACATAACCGGGTGAAGATCGGCGCGCGAAGCATAAATTGCTGCGGTATATCCCGCCGGGCCCGATCCTATAATTAGGCATTTTACGTGTTCAGTATCTTGTGACATTTGTATTTTTATAATGAGATGCGAATTTAATATTTATACATGAGTACGCCAATAGGTAATAGTCAACATACTGCCATACGTTAATGACTATTTACCAACATTTGCTTTATTTGTCGGTTGCTGTGGGTTTACCTTACAAACGATTAACGGCCAACATTGGCTTTTAGCACTCTGATAAAATTACCGCCTAAAATCTTATCGATATCTTTTTCGCTGTAGCCCAGTTTAAGCAGTTCGGCGGTTATTTTGGGGTAGTCGGTAACGCTGTCTAACCCTAATGGGTAGGATTCTGCACCATCAAAATCCGAACCTATGCCAACGTGGTCGGCGCCTATCAGCTTCACCATAAAGTCGATATGTTTAATGAGCATGCTCAATGGCGGCCTAAACTGGTCAGATTCCTCTTTGTTAATAACATTTAAGCGGATGCTGGCCAAATCGTAATCATTATAGATCTTGATCAGCGAATCCAGCTCCGTTTTATGTTTAGCAAGATAAGTCTCATGTTTAGCATCGTAAGTACTATCAATAAAACCGCTGTAGAAGTTAAGGAATACTACCCCGCCATTTTTGGCAATGGCTTTCAGTTGGTAATCCTTCAGGTTACGCCTATGCGGGTTTAATGCATAAGCACAACTGTGCGATGCAATAACGGGCTTTGTTGTGATAGCCATTACATCATTAAACGTTTGCTCGCCTGGGTGCGAAAGGTCTATCATCACACCAAGGTTATTCAATCTTTTAATCACCTGCTTACCAAAATCAGTAAGCCCTTTATGTTTTAATGTATCGCCATGCAGCGTTTCATCACGGGCGGATGATGCCCAACTGGTGCTATTGTTCCATGTGAGGGTTAAGTAAATCATACCCCTTTTCTTCAAACTGTCTATATAATCCAGCCTGTCTTCTATCATATGCCCGCCTTCTACCCCTATCATGGCGGCCAGTTTATTTTGCTTAACTGTTTTTTGCAGGTCGGCAGCAGTGCGGACTAATTTTATCTTATCGGGATTGCGCTTAATGAGCGCGTATAACGAATCTATCTCGCGATTAGCATAAGCGTAAGCTGTGCCGTTACCGTATTGGTCGCCACACCAAATGGAGAATACCTGCACATCTAGCCCCGCGGTTTTGGCGCGTATTAAATCGAAGTTACCGGTAGTTTGTAATTTGCCCAGGTCGGCCTTAGTTATCAGTTGGTTTGATATGGCATCGTTGTGGGTATCTACCAGGATTGCCCGTTGGTGTATCTGGTTAGCATTTTGAGCATATGAGGATAGTGTAAAAAGCAGGAATATAGCCAGAAGCAGTTTTTTCATGTATTGAAGGTAGTAAAAAAACATGTCATTGCGAGAAGCGTAGCGACGTGGCAATCTCAGCATATCCGCTTGTCCTATGAGATTGCCACGCTATCGCTCGCAATGACATGGCGGATATTATGTCTGTATTATCCCCACGTTAAATTGTTTTTCTATGGGTGCATGGTTGGCGGCCTCTATACCCATCGATATTACTTTGCGGGTTTCCAACGGGTCGATGATGCCATCAACCCAAAGCCTTGCGGCGGCATAGTATGGGGTGGTCTGGGCGTTGTAGCGGTCGGTGGTTTGTTTTAGCAATTCGGCTTCTTTGGCATCATCCACCTCTTCGCCCTTGGCTTTTAATCCTGCAGCCTGCATTTGTACCAATACCTTGGCTGCCTGGCTGCCACCCATTACCGCTATTTTGGCCGATGGCCAGGCGTAGATCAGTCGTGGGTCGTAAGCCTTTCCGCACATGGCATAATTGCCCGCCCCATATGAGTTACCTATTACAATAGTGAATTTTGGCACTACAGAATTGGCTACAGCATTCACCATTTTGGCGCCGTCTTTTATAATGCCACCGTGTTCGCTGCGGCTGCCTACCATAAAACCGGTAACATCCTGCAAGAAAACCAGCGGGATCTTCTTTTGGTTACAGTTCATGATAAAACGGGTAGCCTTATCGGCCGAGTCGGAATAGATAACCCCGCCAAACTGCATTTCGCCTTTTTTGGATTTGATCACCTTGCGTTGGTTAGCTACGATACCCACAGCCCAGCCATCAACGCGGGCAAGCCCGCAAATGATGGACTGACCATAGCCCGCTTTATATTCTTCAAATTCCGAATCATCTATCAGGCGTTTGATGATCTCGTACATATCATAAGCCTTCTCCCTGTTATCAGGCAGAATGCCGTAAATATCTTTCTCATTTAGTTTTGGGACGGCGGATTTTATCCTGTCGAAACCTGCCTTATTATAATCACCAACCTTATTCATGATATTGCGGATAGAATCCAGGCAGGCCTTATCATTAGGGTGTTTGTAATCCGTTACGCCTGAGATCTCGCATTGCGTGGTTGCCCCACCAAGGGTTTCGTTATCCACATCCTCGCCTATAGCCGATTTAACCAAATACGACCCCGCCAGGAAAACAGAACCGGTACCTTCTACTATCATGGCTTCGTCGCTCATAATAGGCAGATAAGCACCGCCAGCTACGCATGAACCCATGATAGCAGCTATCTGGATGATACCCATGCTACTCATTTGCGCATTATTGCGGAATATCCGGCCAAAGTGTTCTTTATCTGGGAAGATCTCGTCCTGCAGGGGTAAATACACCCCGGCCGAATCTACCAGGTAAATAATAGGCAGGCGGTTTTCCATCGCAATCTCCTGTGCACGCAGGTTTTTCTTGGCTGTTATAGGGAACCAGGCACCGGCCTTAACGGTGGCATCATTGGCAACAATTACACATTGCCTGCCGCTTACATAACCAATACCGCAAACTACACCCCCACTTGGGCAGCCACCATGTTCGGCATACATGCCATCAGCAGTAAAAGCGCCTACTTCCAGCCAGGGTTTATCGTCGTCTATGAGGTAAGCAACACGCTCTCGGGCAAGCATTTTGCCTTTTTCCTTTTGTTTGGCAGCAGCCTTTTCGCCACCACCCATGAATATTTTTTTAAGTTTTGTGTTAAATTCGTAAACGAGTTGTTTATTAATGTCCTCATTTTTATTGAATTCCAGATCCATACGTGTTTTATAATAGGTTGTGTAATTTTAGGAAAATTAATCAGGAAAAACCTAAACGCACAGAAATTTATTATGCATGCATAATAAATAGAAGAAATTATCTAACTTAAACTATGTTAAGTTCCTGTCCCTAAACCAAACTTCATCAGGCTTTATATCGATATTCTCCATCAGGTTAACCAGTTCAATCGGATCGACAGAAGTAAGTATTAGATTACGGTTGGCAGGTTTAAGGTAACGCTGCTCTACCATTACATCCATCTGCTTTAGCAGGTTGTCATAAAAGCCGCCAATATTCAATATCCCCACAGGGTGGTTGTGCAAGCCTAATTGCAGCCAGGTAAGCACTTCAAAAAACTCTTCAAGCGTACCAAAGCCCCCAGGCAGCATAATGATGCCGTCGCACAAATCGTTCATCATTTGTTTGCGCTGATGCATATTCTCTACAATGTGTAACTTGGTTATGCCGGTGTGGCCAACCTCCTTATCCATTAAAAACTGCGGGATAACACCTATCACTTCCCCGCCCCTGCTTAAAACAGCATCGGCCAGTAAACCCATTACGCCAACATTGCCACCGCCATATACTAGGGTGATATTTTTGCTTACCATCACTTCGGCAAGGAGTTCAATAGCTTGTTTTAATACCGGGTCGCCGTTAAAATTGGCACCGCAGAAGATGCAGATGGCTTTCATTGAGAGTGAGTGGTTAATTAAGTGAGTGGAGAGTGGTTAAAATTTAAAATGGTTGATTAAATGAATGGCAAAACCCCTCACTTAATCAACCATTCACTAATAATTATCGTGTATAATTCGGAGCTTCTTTAGTAATAGTAATATCGTGCGGATGGCTTTCGCGCATACCGGCAGCGGTAATACGTACAAATTTGGCTCTTTGCAGGTCTTCGATATTGGCGGCACCACAATAGTGCATACCGGCACGTAAACCGCCAATATATTGGTAAACTACCTCGGCCATGTTACCTTTAAACGGTACGCGGCCAACAATACCTTCGGGTACCAGTTTGGTTACCACATCGGTCTCGTCCTGGAAGTAGCGGTCTTTAGATCCCTTAGCCATAGCCTCAATTGAACCCATACCACGGTACGATTTAAATTTACGGCCTTCGTATATAATGGTTTCGCCTGGTGCTTCTTCCACCCCTGCAAACAGCGAACCTGCCATAATGGTGCTTGCACCCGCGGCTATCGCTTTCACAATATCTCCGGTTTGTTTGATACCTCCATCGGCAATAACAGGGATGCCGGTACCTTCAAGCGCTTTGGCACATTCATAAACAGCATATAGTTGCGGTACACCCACGCCTGCTATAATACGGGTAGTACAGATAGAACCCGGGCCAATACCTACTTTAACGGCGTCGGCACCTGCATCGGCAAGCGCTCTGGCGGCATCGGCTGTGGCTATGTTACCCGCTATCACCTGTAGATCTGGATAAAGTTGTTTAACAGCCTTTACCATATCGATAACCCCTTTTGAGTGGCCGTGGGCAGTATCAACAGTTATTACGTCAACACCGGCATTGTAAAGGGCTGTAACACGGTCAATATTGTCAGCAGCAACACCAACAGCCGCACCTACACGCAAACGGCCAAATTCGTCTTTACAGGCGTTAGGGAAGTTTTTTACTTTTTGAATATCCTTATAAGTGATTAACCCTACCAGCTTACCATCCTTATTAACAACCGGTAGTTTTTCAATTTTGTTATCCTGCAGTATGGCAGCAGCATCTTGCAGGGTTGTACCCTGTGGCGCTACTATGAGGTTTGTTTTAGTCATTATTTCGCTAACCGGAACGGTCAGGTCTTTCTGAAAACGCAAATCTCGATTTGTGATAATGCCTTTTAGTTTACCATCAGCATCAATTACCGGGATACCACCAATACTGTTTTCGCGCATGATGTTCACAGCGTCAGACAGCAGAGCGTTTTCCAGCAGGGTAACCGGCTCCTGTATCATGCCGCTTTCAGAACGTTTTACTTTACGTACCTCGTCGGCTTGTTGCTGTATGGTCATGTTTTTGTGTAGCATACCAATACCACCTGCCTGGGCAATGGCAATAGCCAGGCCTGCTTCGGTTACGGTATCCATTGCGGCCGAAATGATCGGGATGTTTAAACGGATCTTTTTTGTTAAAAAAGTGCTCGTGTTAACTTCGCGCGGTAGTACTTCTGAATAAGCGGGGAGTAATAGTACGTCGTCATAGGTTAATCCTTCGGCGACAAATTTGGATGGGTCTAACTGCATAGCAAATAATTATTTGGAGTTATTATTTGCCGGGCAAAGCTAACAAAATTTATGGGATTTTAGATGTACGATTTTAGATTTGTGTAATCCTGACAATGCCTTGATTATTCAAAATCTAAAATCGTAAGTCTGCAATCGCAAATCGGTTAATATTTCCCTACTATCACTTTATAAAAATTATCAAAGTTTAGGTATTTATTGGCAAGGGCTTTCAGTTCCTCAGCTGTGATATTTTTCACGGTTTGGGTGTAGCGCTCGTAATAATCATAATCAAGCCCGGCAAAATACAGATTCTTGAATTTATCGGCATGCGACATCACATTCTCCAGGCTACCTAAAAGCGAACCCAGCATAAAGTTGCGTACCAGCGATAATTCCTCTTCGGGGATCAGGTCTGTTTTTAAAAGCGTTACTTCCTTTTCTATCTCGCTCACCGCGGCTTTGCAAACATCGGCGCCAACTTCCGACGCGATAAAGAACGAGCCGGTTTGCTTAAACGACGACATACCAGAGCCTATCCCGTAAGTATACCCCTTATCCTCGCGGATATTGGCCATCAATCTCGAACCAAAATAACCTCCCAATACCGTATTTAAAACCTGCATCCCCGGAAAATCAGGATGGGTGCGGTTTATCAATGGTGTACCTATACGGATGGCCGATTGCAGCGCGCCTGCTTTCTCAATATAAATAAAACGTTGGGCAGATGGTTGCAGATCGGGTTGTGTAGTATCGGCAGGTGTGGTTACCTCGCCCCAGGCGCCTTCAAACGTGGCAGTTACCGCTTCCAGTATCTGCGGGTCGGCTTTACCGGCTATAATAATATTGCAGTTGCCCGGCTGATACATTTGCTTAAAATTGGTCAGCAGGTCTTCCCTTTTCAGCGATTGGAAATCTTCCGGCTGTGCAGCCAAGCCGTAGATGGTTTCGCCGTATAAAGCCTTATTAAATTCGCGGCGGGCCACAAAATCATTCTTTTGCAGGCTTACCTGTAATTTTTGCTGTTGGTTACGCACAAAGGTCTCCAGTTCCTTTTCAGGAAAGATGGAATCCGTGAGAATATCTTTCACAACCGGCAGGGTGGCCTGTAAATGCTTCGTGAGCGTAAAAAGGGTTACCTGCGAGTGGTCGTAGCTATAGTCAACCTGTAAAAAGGCACCGTAAAAATCAATTTTATCGGCTATCTGCGCGGCTGTTAATTTGCTTGTACCATCGGTGAGCATTGTATTAACCGCCACATTAAGCAGCGGTTTTTTTGGTTCAAAACGTGAGTTCTGAAAAATCCATTCTATCCGCACCAGATCTTGCCCGCCCGAGTTGAAGGTAAAGATCTTACAGCCATTTTTAAGCACGCTGCTTTCGGGATGGATCAGGTTTATATTTTCTACCCCGTTAAATTGCGGGGGTGTTTGTCTGTCAAGTTTAGTCATTTGTCATTGAGTCATTAAGTCACTGCCTTGTTGGATTATCTCCTGCGTTTGGCCCGGACAATTCTACTAATTCTCTATTTCTGTTAATTCTGCTTCAGATGCCTCTACCGCCTGCGCCAAATAAACAAGCGTTGACGAATTCTCTTTCCTGAAGATGAGATTAGCATGCTCTTTTATCTGCTGTGCGGTTACAGCTAAAAACCGTTCCGACTCGTGGTTGAAATTCCCGGCATTGCCCATCAGTTCATAGAACGCCAGGTTCATGGCTTTATCTAAAAGCGACATCTCTGAGAATACCAGGGTCGATTCTGTTTTGTTCTTCACCTTGGTCAGCTCATCGGCGGGTACATCTTCTGTTTTCAGCTTTTCAACTTCCTGCCAAAGTGCCTGTTCGGCCTGCTCAATGCTCACACCTTCCAGCGGCTTGCCTTCCAGCACAAACATACCTGTGTCAAGGCTGCCTGTTATATAGGCATGCACTTCGCTAAATAGTGGTTTATCTTTAACCAGGCTACGGTACAGACGTGATGAATTACCCCGTGAAAGGATATCCGACATCAGTTCCACAGCGTAATAACTATCATCCAAACGGCCTTCCATCTGGAAAGCGATGTACACATCATTCAGCGGCACTTTTGCAGTAACCGTTTCGCGGCGTTCATCATTCTGGGCCGGTTCCTGCGGCAGGTTACGTATGTACTTATCGCCGGCAGGGATCGGGCCGAACCATTTTTCGGCCATGGCTTTTATATCATCGGTTTTTACATCACCGCCCACAACCATAATGGCGTTTTGCGGGTTGTAATGTTTTTTAAAGAATGCTTTTACATCCTCAATTTTAGCATCCTCGATGTGCTTGATGGTTTTACCAATGGTAGCCCATCGATATGGGTGCTTCTTATAAACCATTGGCCTTAGCTTTAACCAAACATCGCCGTAAGGCTGGTTCAGGTAACGCTGTTTAAACTCCTCTATCACTACGTTGCGCTGCACCTCAAGGCTTTTTTCGCTAAAGGCAAGGCTCAGCATACGGTCGCTCTCCAGCCAAAAGGCAGTCTCCAGATTAGCCGAAGGCAGCGTGATATAATAGTTGGTAATATCATTGCTGGTAAAAGCGTTATTTTCGCCGCCTACGCGTTGCAGCGGGCCGTCATAGTTGGGGATGTTTACAGAGCCGCCAAACATCAGGTGCTCAAATAAATGCGCAAAGCCGGTTTGCCCGGGGTCTTCGTCCCTTGCACCAACATCATACAGGATGTTTAGCACGGCCATTGGGGTTGTATTATCTTCGTGAACAATAACCCTAAGGCCATTATCCAGTGTAAATCGATTGAATTTAACCATGTAATAACGATTAATTAACGGTAGGCAAATGTATAATTTTTGTTATCCCGTGGTGTAGAAATGGTGTAAACTTTTTTAAGGCTCCGTTTATATGACATATAAGGCGGCCATATTGTTACGCTTAAACATATTCCTGCCGGCTATTTTATTTCTCTTCCCTATATAGTATAATTCTCACAATACGTTTAACATAAAAAGCAAGCTGGTTAGATAAAAGTTTTATAATTTTATAATTCTGATGAAGATATGCTTACCAACGATCAGCTTATAAAAGAATTATCGGCCGACCCGACCAAGGGTTTCATTGAAAGGCTCTCGGTAACGTTAAGAGGGCAGCATTTCAACATCGATCAGCTTATAGACCTTACCTTTCACCCTGATACACAGGTGGGCTTCCGTGCCGCATGGCTGCTGGATACTACCATACTGGCCGCACCCGAACTATATATTAATAACCTGGAGTACTTTGTAAAGCGAATGGGCCAGGTTACCAACGCCAGTTGCAAGCGGCATTATACCCGTATTATGATGCACCTTACCGCGCAAAATGCGCCCAAGTCTGTTAAAGAAAAACTCACTTCTATAGACCTTGAAACTGTAGCAGAACAATGCTTCGACTGGATCATAAACCCGAAGGTGAAAGTGGCCGTTAAAGTATTTGCGGCAGACACGCTGTTTAATTTATGCGGCCGGTACGATTGGATAAAAGAAGAACTGGCCAGCCAGGTACAATTTATGATGCGCGATGGCGGCGCGGCCATACAATCAAGAGGGAAGAAACTTTTAGCCAGTTTGCAGTAAGCAGTTGGCAAACGCAAATCATGCCAACTGCTTACTTCAAACTGTCTACTGGGTCGGCCTATCGCTCCCATGCAGGTTGTCGCTTACCTGGTGGTGGTGTAATTTGGCAGATATAGCCGATGAACTGTCATCGGCATAAGCGCCATAAGCATTTACCAAAATACCCTTCAGATTATATTTTGGTGAGCTGATGCCATATACAATTGACGTATCGTCCGGATTGCTCTGCCCCTCAAAACGGTAGAACTCATCAATCTCAAAATCATCGGCAGTCATATGTATATCCTTTGATTTATCATCTATGGTGTCGCCTTCAAGGCTCAGGTTTGCGGTATATCCTCTTTTTGTAAGGTCGTTAGTGGCATCCACTAATGTTTCAAAATTTTTCATGATAGTAGCGTTTATTTTGGTGTGATAACGATTGTATTTAAATAACCACAAAGCGTTACCGTTGTTTTGAATCGGGAAAAGATTGACAAATAATGTATCTTCAGGGCTTTTAATACTCATGAAAAAAATTCTACTTATAGCCTTAGTTGCTTTATCATTTGCAGCCTGTAAAAAAATCGAAGATAAAATTGAACCCGAACAACCTGCGCCCATTGTTGACAAGGTAGCAACATCAGAAAAGCAACTTGTAGACTCTGTTATAATTGTTAAACAAGAAGGTACATTTGTTATAACTTATAAATACGATAACAATAATAAGATCACGAATATGCATGAAAGTACTTTTTCTCCGCCAGGATTAGATGCAGATATTGACCATGTATATACTTACGATACACAAGGCAACCTTATTAAATCCGTTATCACCAAAGGAGGCAATATCTCAACATTTACATATACCTATCAAAATGGAGAGCCAACCTTAGTATCTTACAGCGAGGCGGCCAATCCTACTAAAGCTTATACGATTGACGTTACTGTTCAAAACAACCAAGTAACGGGTAATATTATTCACAAATACTCAGGTGAGAGCACAGAAGTGAGT
This sequence comes from Bacteroidota bacterium, assembly GCA_040390445.1. Lineage (GTDB taxonomy): Bacteria > Bacteroidota > Bacteroidia > Sphingobacteriales > Sphingobacteriaceae > Mucilaginibacter. Next base: position 678,735 of record JAZJYI010000008.1, on the reverse strand, counting down.
TATTTATATAAGAATGGCAATAAAATAATTGAAAACACTAATTCTTATTCGCTTGCCGGAGTAAAAACCACATTCGCAACCTTTAATGGCGTATACGGTATATCTAAAAATCCGTATCTATATAGCGGTAATAAATGGGTTTTACCCGATGTGCCCTTTGCTAATAAAAACGACGTTTACAAAACGAGTACGTCAAAAGATGATAGCGAATTTACGATGTCCACTATACGTCGTAATTACAACGCACAAAACTACCCTATATTAGCATTAGAACAAATCATACTAAATGACAAAATAAGTAGCTTTTATACTTTTTACAAGTATATTAATGCTAAATAACTTTTAGTAAACCAAACAAGGCGCAAAATTGCACCTTGGCAGATCATGAATATTATTAACAGCAAAGGCACTTTAAGCAGCTCTATTAGCCATAGGTTGATTTTTTGTTTTGCTGTTATGCCTTGCATTTTTCAGCTAACTGTTTGGTAACCGCGCTATCACCCGACTTATTACTATTTCCTTGTAGCAATGTACCGACTTTTTATTTTGTTTAAGCTACTCATAGATGTCTCGCAAAGCTATCTACACATCAGTCTATTTGGGGTATAGCTGCACCTTCCGTTATTATCTTTTTGAGGATAAATTTTATTCCAACGCCCCGTATTTTTTTAATTTTAGATTAAAAACATACGGATATTTTCCTCGACAGTAATCTTTATAAAATATTTTAAAAACTATTGGTAAATATTTAAAAACCCCTGCACTTGTTGTTAAATCAAGAGAAAGGGGGTTTGATTCAATTAAAGAAAATATACGGCACCGGGCATTAAGCTGTAAGCCAACCCCTTCAGGGCATCAACAGCAAAAAAGCACATCTGAATATTTTAGTAATTTATTAATCATTAAACCATGAGAAAACTTTCATCTATCCTTTTAGCAGCATTATTGTTTACTGCCTGCCAAAAAGAAAAAGCAACCGTAGCCCCTCCAATATCTGCCAAGCCTGCAGGCGAAGTTGCTGTAACGCCCGAATCAAAACTTAGAACCAATGCAACTATTAGTTGGAGCGGATATACCTGGAATGTAAAAGCCCCAACAGGCACAGCAGGCCCCGGGCCCAATTACTGGAACCCCGCTAACGTTTGGGTTGATACAAACGGCTGGCTGCATTTAAAGATCTCTAAAAACCTCACTAACAACCATTGGGAATGCGCCGAAATTTCAAGCACACAAAATTTTGGCTATGGTACTTACCAATGGCAAATTGACGGCCCTATAGCCACGTTTGATAAAAATATTGTGTTGGGCTTATTTGACTACTCGGGTAACGATGGCCGCGACGAAATTGATATTGAGTTTGCAAGATGGGGCAACTCGGCATGGCCAAATTTAAACTATACGATATTCCCAAAAGCCGGCGACCCGCCTGCGGCAGCAAGTTACTCTACCGAGTTTACATCGCCGGGGGGTACTTATACTACACACAGGTTTAAACGGACATCTACCAGTGTAGTATTTAAAAGCCTTTACGGGTTTTATGATGACGATACCAACCTGTTCCTCACCAAAACATTTAATAGCCCGGGTACCTCTATCAGTACTTTGAGCATGCCGGTATTGCTAAACCTTTGGTGTTTTAACGGCCTTGCACCATCAAACGGGCAAGGTGTTGAAGTGGTTATACACAATTTTAAGTTTACAGCCTTATAAAATCCCCCTCTACTAAGCAAAGGCTCCGAACATCGGGCCTTTGCTTATAAACAACAAGAGCCGCCCAAAGGCAGCCCTATTGCATGAACCGTTATTTATAGTTTGAGATCTCAACCACACGCTTTCGCACAAATCTATCCCACACCTTCCGTTTCTTATCTCAACTCTTATTATCGGCATTCATAAATACAAAGTTATTATCAAACATATCCAGCTTTATCTTACTATCCCTATCCACCTTACCGGCCAGTATTTGTTTTGATAACTCGTTCAGTATTTTCTTTTGTATTACACGTTTTAATGGCCTTGCACCAAACTGAGGATCGTAACCCAATTGTGCCAGCCAATCCAAAGCTTCTTCTGATGCTTCGATGGTTACCCCCATTTCGGCCAGGGTTTGCTGTACCTGCCTGAACTGTAGTTTTACAATGTCTGTTATCTCGTCCCTGCTTAAAGGGGTAAACATAATGATCTCGTCTATTCTGTTCAAAAACTCGGGGCGGATGGTTGCACGTAACAGCGTAAATAATTCATTTTTTGTTTTGGCGATAACTTCCTCGCGGTTGTTATCTTCTAATTCGGCAAAATTTTCCTGTATGATGTTTGAGCCGATGTTAGATGTCATGATGATGATGGTATTCTTAAAGTTCACCACGCGGCCTTTATTATCGGTTAAGTGCCCGTCATCCAATACCTGCAGCAGAATGTTAAATACATCCGGATGCGCTTTCTCTATCTCGTCCAGCAATACTACGCTGTATGGTTTACGGCGTACGGCTTCGGTTAACTGCCCACCTTCATCATACCCTACGTATCCCGGGGGCGCACCTATCAACCTTGATACCGAATGGCGTTCCTGGTATTCGCTCATGTCTATACGAACCAACGAATTTTCATCATTGAACAGATATTCGGCAAGGGCTTTAGCCAGCTCGGTTTTACCTACCCCGGTAGTTCCCAAAAATATGAACGATCCTATTGGCTTACGTTTATCCTGTAAACCGGCACGGCTACGGCGTATAGCATCGCTAATGGCTTCAATAGCTTCTTCCTGCCCTGCAACACGTTTGTGCAATTCGGCTTCCAGGCTCAGCAGTTTTTCGCGCTCGCTTTGTATCATCTTACTCACCGGGATACCTGTCCAGCGGCTTACCACACCGGCAATATCGTCGGCAGTAACTTCCTCTTTCAGCATGCGGTTATCGTCCTTGTTTTCGGCCAAGGCTGCTTTCAGTTTATCAACTTCCTGCTGGGCCTCAACTATGGTACCGTAGCGTAGTTCGGCTACTTTTCCGTAGTCGCCGGCACGTTCGGCCTGCTCGGCTTCCAGCTTATAGTTTTCTATCTGCTCAACTTTTTGGTTAATGCCGTCTACAATATCTTTTTCGCCCTGCCATTTGGCGCGTAACGAATCACGGTCGGCAGACAGGTTAGCAATTTCCTCGCTCAGTTCGCTCACCTTACGGTCGTCTTTCTCACGTTTGATGGCTTCGCGCTCAATTTCCAGCTGCATAATGCGGCGTTCCAGCTCGTCAACAGCTTCCGGTACCGAATCCATCTCTAAACGTAGTTTTGAGGCGGCCTCGTCCATCAGGTCAATAGCCTTATCGGGCAAAAACCTGTCGGATATATAACGCTGCGACATTTCTACCGCGGCAATAATAGCTTCATCTTTTATCCGCACTTTGTGGTGGGCTTCGTAGCGTTCTTTCAATCCTCGCAGGATAGAGATTGCATCGGCAGTGTCGGGCTCGCCAACCATCACCTTTTGGAAACGGCGTTCAAGGGCTTTATCTTTCTCTACGTATTTCTGGTATTCGTTAAGTGTGGTAGCGCCTATGGCCCTTAGTTCGCCACGGGCAAGAGCCGGTTTCAGGATGTTTGCTGCATCCATTGCACCTTCGCCACCACCGGCACCAACAAGGGTGTGGATCTCGTCAATAAACAGCACGATCTCGCCATCACTCTGGATAACTTCTTTGATAACGGCTTTTAAACGTTCTTCAAACTCACCTTTGTATTTAGCGCCGGCTATCAGCGCGCCCATATCAAGCGAGTAAACCGTTTTGGTTTTCAGGCTCTCTGGCACATCACCTTTTATAATACGGAAGGCAATACCTTCGGCAATAGCGGTTTTACCCACGCCGGGTTCACCAACTAGTATTGGGTTGTTTTTGGTACGGCGTGACAGGATCTGGATCACGCGCCTAATCTCTTCATCGCGGCCAATAACCGGGTCCAGTTTACCGCTTTCGGCATACTCGTTGAGGTTACGGGCATATTTATTTAAGGCGTTGTAGGTAGCTTCGGCGTTCTGGTCTGTCACTTTGCTATCGCCGCGTAAGCTTACAATTGCTTTTTTAAGGTCTTTTTCATTAACGCCTGCATCTTTTAAAACGCTTGCGGCAGCATCTTTGCCGGCTAATATACCCAACAATATGTGCTCTACAGATACAAACTCATCCTTAAATTCCTTTAAGTAAGCGTTTGCTTTTTGCAACGCAGCGTTTGAATTTGACGACAAATACACATCGCTTCCGCTAACTTTAGGGAATGATTTGATCTGCGCATCAAGCGTATCATTTAACCGGTTAAGGTTAACGTTAAGTTTTTTTAACAGGTAGCTTATAACGTTTTCATCAACCAGTAGTAAACCTTTTAGTAAATGCGCCGGTTCAATAGCTTGCTGCTGGTTACCGGTCACAATTTCGGATGCCTTTTGTACGGCTTCCTGGGCTTTTATGGTAAAGTTGTTAAAATTCATAGTACTCAATTACCCTCAAAACAATTGCCACTTTGCAAATAATGAACAAATGGCATTCAATTTTAAAATGAACAGACATTTTGTCAACAAGAACTGTAATTTTACACCATACAACTTACAGGAGTTACAAGATTATTGCCCAAAATTTATATTTTTGGAGTCCCCTTACACAAAAACAACTTGGAAACGCATTTTTTTACAAAATTATCCCCTAAGTATAGTGCGGCATACCGCAACTACTACACCTATCAGAATTTACAGGGGGTACGTACGGCCAGTTTTATTTTCCTTACGTTAAGTATTGTTATCCGGATCCTTTATCACGTTTTCCCTGAGAGTTTAACCAAGGCGCAGAATTTCCCCGAATTTAATCTGATCAACTGGGTGTTTATTGCAGTAACGCCATTCTTTTACCTGGTAAGCCATTTATTGGTAGTGCGGTTGCGTAAAACCAAACGGGCAACTGCCGAAATGGCTTTGTTTGTTTTCGTATTTGCGTTATATATTATTTGCTGTGGGATGTACTCCAGCTTTATCTCCACGTCCGACCCCAGCAACGCCCTAACGCTTTACCTTATTGCATTAAGTATTGTTAGCGTAATGTTTGTATTTGAGTACCACGAAACCATCGTGTTGCTGATAGGTATTGAGATGCTGTTTACCATGATGCTTTTTCATGCACAGTCTGGCGCTACCGAAATGACGCATAACCAAATGATATCGGCCATTTTGCTTGCGGGGTTTTACTTAACATCAAGGTACTTTTTCTCATACAAGGCCAGTTATTACGGGCAGATCATAGAGATACGCCAGAAGAACCAGGAGATTGAGAAAGCCAACAACTTTAAAAACCAGGTTTTAGGCACCGTTGCGCACGATTTGCGTAACCCTATAGCCGCGGTAGAATCATTAGCAATGATGATGGAACTGGATGAAATTGACGAGGATACACAGGAGAACCTGACGATGATGCGTGAATCGTGCGTTAAGGCGCGTACCATTATTGATGACCTGCTTGACGCGGCGCGTAATGAGAACGTGAACGAACTTGATACAACACGTACCGAACTTAATAAATGCTTGCAGGATATTATAGCCCCATGGAAGATGCAGCAAAGCAATGTAATATTTATAAGCGATGCCAAAGCGGTTTACGCCATGATAAACCATGAAAAATTCCCGAGGGTAATAGATAACCTGATCAGTAACGCGCTAAAATTTAGTAAGGATACTGATCAGGTAGAGGTGTACCTTAACCGTGAAAAGAACAATATCATAATTGAAGTAAAAGACCACGGGCTGGGCATCCCTAAAGACCTGATCCCGAAACTGTTTGAGCGCTTTTCGGGCGCGGGCCGTACGGGCTTAAAGGGTGAGCAATCTACCGGGATAGGCTTAAGTATTGTTAAGGATATTGTAGAAAGCCACGAGGGTAAAATAAGTGTAAGCAGTACAGAAGGCCGGGGCAGCACCTTCACCATTACCCTACCGGTTGCCGAGTAATTTGTATTGTTCTGTTCCATTTTAAATGGAACAAGTGGAACAAACGGAACACATTGATAATCAACAAATTGCTATTTTTATTCCACCTCTCTATCTAAAGTTTTACTTTACAATTAAAGCATAAACACCTAATTACCAGCCATTTATTAAAATACTGTTTTTGTTCCACTTTTTGTAAAATGGAACAAAAACCGAAGGGGAAAATAATGACCAAAGTCAACTTTTTTTCGCCTTTTTTCGCCTTTTTTCGACCTTGGTTCGGCCTTTTCGGGTTTCGTAATGTCTATTAAAAGCAAATAAGGATATCTAAACAAACAGTTGATTTATAGATAATTAACTATTTATGGTTTATTCCATTTTGTTCCGTTTTTTCCCGAATGGAACAGCGGCTTCCGTCGTCGCATCATAACTTCCCTGTTGTTGGTGTCCTCACCAACAACCTGCATGCAGGGCATATAAATTTGGTGAGGACACCAAATTGAGGGATTTGCATGCTCCGCAAGGTCTCTTTCAGAAGACCCTGCGAGGATAAAAAACTACTCATCTTCCCTCCCCCCGTCAACAAAAAATTTCTTGTTAAAATTAACCAGGTAAAGCTCATTGGTAGCGCGGGTACAGGCGGTGTAAAACCAGCGTAAAAAGTCGGTGTTCACCATTTCGTCCGTCAGGTAGCCCTGGTCAACAAAAACGGTTTCCCACTGGCCGCCCTGGGCTTTGTGGCAGGTAATGGCGTAAGCGAATTTTACCTGCAGGGCGTTATAGTATGGGTTTAGTTTCAGTTCGTTATGCTTGGCGCGCTTGTTGGGGATATGGTCATAATCCTTCATGGCCTCCAGGTAAAAGCGCTTCTGGTCTATCGGTTGCAGGGCGGGCGCTTCGCTGTACAGGGTATCCAGCAGTATCTTACAATCCAGTACAGGGTCTTCCACGTAATCGGTAAACTCCAGCTGCACATCGGCAAACCTAAAGCCGTACATTTCTTCAATACGGCGCACTTTTTTTACCCGGGCAATATCGCCATTGGCAATAAAGCCGGTGCTGCCCTCCTCCTGGCCCTCCAGCCAAAAGTAATTGTTCTTTACCACCATCAGCTGGTCGCCGCCGGTCAGCTCTTCTTCGCGCGTCAGTATGCGCCCGCGGATCTGCCGGTTATACAGGTTAGCATTTTTATTACTGCGACAAATGATCAGTGTACCGTCATGCCCGTATTTACTATAGGCATAGTTCAGGCCATCTTCCAGCATATCGCTCCCCATGCGGAAAACATCCTTGTAACCTTTAGTCACAATTTGCGGCATTACCTCTTTACCCTCGCGGATAATATTGCGCACGTTGGTTACATTATACAATATGCCCGAATCCTTTTGCTGCCTTAGCACATCTGTAAGCTCGTAACTGTAAACGGTGAGGCCATAATCGGCTTTCATCAGCTTCTCATCCAGCGCGGGGCTGTCATCGGCCCCAACCGGGGGTAACTGTGCAGTATCGCCAACAAGCAGCAGCTTGCAGTTTTTGGTATTGTACACGTAGTTTACCAGGTCGTGCAGCAGGGTATCGCGGTTGTTGCCGCTTAGCGTATCAGATATCATGGACGCCTCATCTACTATAAAAAGCGTGTTGGCGTTCATATTCTCGGCAATGGCGAATGATTCATCCACATTCAATGCCGATTTTTTACGGTAGATGCGCTTATGAATGGTGAACGCCTTACGGCCGCTGTAATTAGTAATTACCTTAGCAGCCCTGCCCGTTGGCGCCAGCAGTACCGATTTAAAGTTATACATAGGCAAAGCTTTTACCAGCGCCCCCACAATAGTGGTTTTACCGGTACCTGCGTATCCCTTCAGTATAAAGCAATCGTCCTCTTCGCCGCTGGTTAAAAAGGTGTGCAGCCTGCCAAACAGCTCCTGTTGCTGCGGCGTAGGCTGGTGCGGAAAACTCTTGGCGATATCGTTTAATGCTGACACAGCACAAAAATGCTGATAAGTATGCGAAATAGGTAACAGGCATACGCTATTATTTTTTTATTGTGGATATATCCAGTTCGGTAATCTACTCACCCGATACCAACGATAGTCGAAACTGGTCGACCCTCTCTGCTCCACAAAGAGGGTGAAGAAAAAAACTTTATAAAACCCTATTTCTGCGCAGCGAAATAGAAGGTGGTCAAGCGACACGATGACAGGGTGAGTCAGCAGCGCGGAGACAAAAGTTATAATCTTTCCCCATTGTTGGTGCCCTCGCCACCAATCTTTAGTACCGTTTCGGAATTGCAGGGCCTCCATGGTGAGGGCACCAGAAAGAGATTATTTAGGAACTGTTGTTCGCCGTTGTTGGTGTTATTACCAACAACGGCGAACGTTATTTTATTTCGGCTCAAATACGTGGTAATTAGCTTCACCTGCTTTTTGCAGGAGCATTTGCACTCTATCATCTTGTATTAAAGTAAAACCCATGCAATTAACACCATTGTAGGTGCCTTTCCACGCTCCCGGGCAAAGGTCATAATAGCTGCTCCATGCCGCCCCAGCGTAATCATTTTTATCGCTTATGGCAAAATCATGGTCGTTAGAAAATTTGAGGTAAAGAGGCGGCGTGAGGGCTTCTTTAAAAAACTTATTTGCAAAAGTCGGGATCTCGGCATTTTTTGTCATCACCAGCTGCATTTTTACTGAAGCATCGTCCTGCTTTTTATAGCTGGCATCTATCATGCCTATTCGCCCATTATCTCCCCTGGCAAATGTAAAGGTGTAAATTGTAGAGCCGTTGCCGTTGAGGTCTAACGTCCACACATTGTTTACCACGTTTACGGTAAAGATCCTGCGGAAACTAACGGCATCAAACGTTGCTTTAATATCGTTACCATCCTTATTAAAATAAATAATACGCAGGCCCAATTCTGAGCTTAGCGATATAGCTATGTTGTAATCTAACAGTTCGGCGCTGGTTATCGGCGTATTATCTACAGGTTCGGGTTTTACCGCGCCATCTTTTTTGCAGCCCGCGAAGGCAAGCAGCAGTATCAGGGTAAATGTTTTAAAAATGGGTTTTAAAGTTTTCATAGTAGTGTTTCATTTAGTTGATGCAGGTGAAACTACCATCATTCAGGATACCCTTTAGCCGCAATTAGGGAAACACTGTGTTTTAATGCGTAAACGGGTAGTATGGGTTAGGGAAAAGATTTACTGTAGTTGATGTTCGGAAGGATCAAAGTATTAATCAAATTCCAATTTTGGCTAAAGCCTTTTACATTTTTGTTTGTGATCCGTTGGCTAAAGCCAACGGCAATGATAAATACAGGTGGTTTTTGACAAGTCCCTATTCATTGCCGTCCCATTTATGGGGCGGATAGCAAAATCAGAAAGTGGGCTTTAGCCCAAACGCTAATCTTCCGAACACTTATGGTGACAACACCAACATGGGCTAATGAGATTAACAAAATCCCCATAAGTATGTTAATTAAGTAATCCAGAAAAAATATTACTTTTGTTTACCTGCATGAGCGAAAACAGACACCATTACACCAGCGACGATCTAAGCCTGACCCAGGCACACAGCTACACCCTGTTGTTACAGGTTGATGCTAACAGCTTTAATTATGCTGTATTATCCGGCAAACAACTTTTAGCCTGGGGTGAAAACTATTCGCTTGATGAACTGCGCGACCCGCAACAACTGCGTGATATTTTAACCGCTAATTACCAACAGGTAATTGCCGGCTTGCATACCAGCGGCTTTACACTATTACCCCAAAGCCTTTTTGATAAAGACCGCCTTACTGATATTGCCCGCCTGCTTGATGTAAGCAACACCGAAAAAGTAAACGCCGAAGCTTTAGACAGTCAAAACATCATCATTTACAAGGTTGATGAAGTATTAACCTATGCCATAAAAGACCTGGATAACCAAAAGGCTGCCTTTACAGATACCGGCTGGGTAAAAGCCATTGCCGCCAACTACCCCCTGAGTAATAATGTGTATTTAAATATTGGTAACGATGTGGTATCATTTGTGAATTTCACAAACAGCAAACTGCGTTTTTACAACAACTTTACCGTTAAAAACCACGAGGAGCTTGCCTATTTCTGCGCCCTGGTAACCACCGAGCTGGAAATTAAACCTGAGGATGCTAAACTGATCATCAGTGGCGATATTAACAACAGCGACCGGTATTTTACCTACCTGAAAGAGTTTTTTGGCACGGTAGAACTGAATAACATCCGCCTGCTTACCCTTGCAGACAAGGTTACCCCTCATAAAATTCTTAGTCTTTCTGCTTTATCGCTATGCGCATCATCGGAGGAAAACTAAAAGGACTGAGGCTTAACCCGCCAAAAAACTTACCCGTTAGGCCTACTACCGATCTTGCTAAGGAGGCGCTGTTCAACATCCTGCAAAACCAAATTGATTTTGAGGATATTAAAGTGCTTGATCTGTTTAGCGGCACAGGCAACATTGCCATGGAGTTTGCATCACGCGGGGCCGAAAAAGTGACCGGGGTTGACCGCGCCATACAATGCGTACATTACCTGAAAGATGCATCGCGCCAGCACGGGTTAACCCAGATTGAGGTTTTTAAAGCCGATGTATTTAAATACCTGGAACTGGAAACTGAGCAATACGACCTGGTATTTGCCGACCCACCGTACGACCTGAACAAGATACCCGAGATACCCAAAATTGTATTTGAAAAAAACCTGCTTGTAGCAGGCGGCATGCTGATAGTAGAGCATCAAAGCATGCAAAACTTAAGCAACCACCCTGCTTTTGTAGAGCAGCGCAAATATGGGCATTCGTCGTTCTCGTTCTTTAAAAATTCAGTAGCTTAGGTACTTCATTATATAATTATACAACCTGTTCCAACACTTATCATTCCATGAAACAAAAAACAAGCCTTGTAATTTTTGCTGCGTTAATATGCTTTTTATTTGCAGGATGCCACTTTGGCGGCAGCGGCAGTTGGGTAAATGATCATATAGATAGCCAATTAAGAACAGAGATAAAAGCGTTAAACAATGAACTTTTAACAGATATTATAACCAATAATGCTGAGGGAGTAAAAAAAATGGCATCCTCAGAGCTGCTCGCAAAATCAGAAAAAGGCATAGACACACTTATTGCCCAGGCCAGCCAGATAATTAAAGACAAAGAGTATGATGTAGTTGACGAATATTATACAAAAAATACTGCCGAGAATACCAGGAACACCCTTATGTCAACCAATAGTGATAATAACGCTTATACCTTGAATTATATGGCGCTTAACAAAGAGGTGTACGTTTCTTTGTTGGTACCTAAAAACAAAGCTATAAGTTTTATGGTGCTGGTTATTTATGGCAAAAATGATACCGGGTGGAAGTTAAACGTCATCCAGATAAACCAGTACAAAATTCTTGAAAAAACCGCGGTTGATTATTATGACGAAGCGCGCAAAAATTACGATATGGGTTATTTAATTGATGCAGCAAATTCAATGTATGTTGCCTCGAAAATTTCGGCCCCGGGTGCTGATTATTTTAAGTATAAAAAAGACGACGAGATGAAGACGTTTTACCTGAAGACCATTCAAGCGGCAAGCGATAAATATCACTTCCCCCTAACTATAGCGCAAATTAAAACAAAACCGCAGGTTTTTGCCATCGAGAATCAACTGATCACCAAAGACGAGCCGCAGGGAATATTTCCTATTATTAGATATAAATCGGCCATTAGCGTAGCAGATACCGTTGCGCTGAAAGCCGAGAACAAAGAAATGCAAAAAGCTATTGGCGGTGTATTTAAAGGGATAGACCAAAACAGGCCGCTTATTATTTACGAAGCATATAACCAGATACCCAACGGCAAAACTGAAGTAAAACGGTTTGGTATGATGCAGAAACTAAAATAGACTTTCTTACACCCCATTATGAGCGATAACATCCGCAACCTGCAAACCACAGTCCTTTCGGATAACTGGTACACGCTGAGAAAAGTAACCTATGAACTATTAGCCCGCGATGGTAAATGGCAGGCACAGTCGCGCGAGGCCTACGACCGTGGCAACGGCGCTACCATCCTGCTTTACAACAAAGCAAACCAAACGGTAATACTTACCCGCCAGTTTAGGATGCCCACCTATTTAAACGGCAATACCGATGGTTACCTGATTGAAACATGCGCCGGTTTGCTGGATAAGGATAACCCGGAAGACTGCATCCGTAAGGAAACGGAGGAAGAAACCGGCTATAAGATAACAGCGGTACAAAAAGCGTTTGAGGCGTATATGTCGCCGGGCTCTGTCACCGAGATCTTGTATTTTTTTACTGCCGGATACACCAAAGATATGAAGGTAAGCGATGGCGGCGGGCTGGAAGAAGAAACCGAACACATCGAAGTACTGGAACTCCCCTTTACCAAAGCCCTGGAAATGGTTAAAGCCGGCGAAATAAAAGATGCAAAAACCATTATGCTGCTGCAATACGCGCAGATAAATGGATTGTTGGGGTAATCTCTCCGACACGTCATTGCGAGGTACGAAGCAATCTTCGATAGAAAAGTTGGCTACATGCATGTCGAAGATTGCCACGCTACGCTCGCAATGACGCACGGGTTTTAGCTATCAAGTTAATCAAATAATCCTTACTTTTGAACAAGCAATAACATCATCATCTGTATGAAAATAGCCCTTTTCCCCGGCTCGTTTGACCCGGTTACCAAAGCCCACGTTGATATCGTAAAACGCAGTGTTGGTTTGTTTGATAAGGTTTACATTGGCATTGGGGTAAACAGCACCAAACAGGGGCTGCTTAGCGTTAGCAAACGCGAGGATATGCTGAGGGCGGTTTTCGCTAATGATGATCGCATTCATATTGTTGCTTATGAAGGCCTTACCGTTGAATTTTGCAAAAGCATCGGTGCCGACTACATGATCCGCGGCATCCGTACCGTATCTGATTTTGAGTATGAAAAGGCCATAGCGCAAATGAACCACGCGCTTGAGCCCGAAATTGAAAGTATTTTTATTGTAAGCAAACCAGGGTACTCGTCCATCAGTTCCAGCATAGTGCGCGAGATCATCAGGTACAACGGCGATGTTGCCCAGTTTATTCCGAAGGAAGCATTGCCGTATCTGTAATCAGCTCCTCTTTCTCCAGCACATCAATAATGGATGGGAATGTATTGTTAATGATGGTTGGTACCTCTTCGTTTTTAAACCAGCGTACATCGGTTATACCTTCTTCTAACTGGGGCACCAGCTTGGCGCTGCCTTTATAGTGCATTTTAAACCAATACGTTTTCTTTAACACTACCTCGCCTTTGTAGATATAGGTATGGTAGGTTTTGCAAATGCCGTATTCCAGTTTATTCACTTTTATGCCACATTCCTCCTCTACTTCGCGTACGGCGGCAATTTTGGTTTTCTCTTTCTTTTCTATTTTGCCTTTGGGCAGGTCCCACTTATCGTTACGGTAAATAAACAGGTGGTCGCCGTTTTGGTTGGTTACCAATCCGCCTGCTGCTTCTATCAGCATGTTGTTTTTGACCACCTTTTTCAAAAATGCCTTGGCATCATCGCAAAGCACATAAAATAATTTGCCCGGTTGTTTATCAACCCAGTGGTAAACAATTTTTAAATCAAAGTGCTCAGCATCAATCTTTTGATAGTGTTCTGCAAACTTGGGTGATTTTACGGTGAGTAAAACCACTTTTTGGTTAATATAAATTCTGTATTTTTGAGCCATGTTAACTAATAGTGAGACCGAGCAGCAAGTAGCTGAATTTCTGCTGCAAATTAAAGCAATAAAACTACAACCTACTAATCCTTTTACATGGGCATCGGGATGGAAATCTCCCATCTATTGCGACAACCGCATTACCCTATCGCACCCCACTATCCGTACTTACATCAGGCAGCAACTTACATCGGCCATACAAGAAAAATTTGGCTCGGTTGGTTGTATAGCCGGCGTAGCAACAGCAGGTATACCACAGGGTGCCCTGGTAGCACAAGAAATGGGTTTACCGTTCATCTACGTACGTGCAAAAGCCAAAGAACACGGCACAGGCAGCTTAATTGAGGGCGAGATATCTCCGGGCCAGCGTGTTGTTGTTATTGAAGACTTAATATCAACAGGCAAAAGCAGCCTGCAGGCCGTTCATGCGCTGCGCGATGCCGGTTACACCGTTGCAGGCCTTGCCGCTATATTTAGTTATGGCTTTGATATAGCCGAAGAGAATTTTAAAGAGGCCAAATGCCCGTTCATTACCTTATCAAACTATAACGCATTATTAAAATATGCCGAGGAGCACCAGTATATATCTGCTGCGGATACTGACGTTTTAAAACAATGGCGTACACAACCCTCTACCTGGGGGCAATAATATATAATTATGAGTGTTTTTGAAAGCAAAATTACGGTTAACAAACCGGTGGCACAGGTATACGCTTTTTTGGCGGATATGAACAACCACAGACAGTTGATGCCTGATAACATTGTCGACTGGACATCAACCACTGATGTGGCGAGTTTTAACATCCAAAACATAACAAAGCTTTCATTAAAGATAGAAGAACGCGTGGCAGATACCCTTGTAAGGATAATCCCGGCAGAAAAACCACCGTTTGATATGGAATTGAAATGGGAACTAAGCGAAGCCAGTGGTGTAACCCAGGCCTCATTTACCATTACTGCCAGCCTGAACATGATGATGAAGATGCTTGCATCCGGGCCGCTGCAAAAGCTTGTCGACGAGGAAACATCTAACTTAGCAACGCTGCTAAGTTAGATGAACCTCGCTTTCCGGGGGATTAAGATCTTTTTACTTTTAAGTGCTGCACTACTACCAGCGCGTTCACAATAAAAAGACTTGTTACTACAATAGCCATAAAGATTAATTAGGGGTTAATACTTTTACTAATACTAATATTCAATAGTTGTTCCAAAACCTAATTTATGCATTAAATGCATTATTAGCTAATATTTTTGTTACAATATTTTTTATTAGGAAAAAATATGTAGAAAGGCCTCCTCACCCCTGTCAGCATAGTGTAGATTAATATGCCGACCTGACTATTCCACGCCTAATTTAGCCTGCTGTTAAAATAAATTAACTATTTACCGTATTTTTGCGCAAAATATAAGTTCAAGCATGATCACGGTATCAAATCTATCTTTACGTTACGGCAAACGCACCCTTTTTGAAGATGTTAACCTTAAGTTTAGCCAGGGTAACTGCTACGGCATAATTGGGGCAAACGGCGCAGGCAAATCAACCTTCATGAAAATTTTATCGGGCGAGATCGATCCTTCAAGCGGGTCGGTTAGTTTTACCCCGGGCGAGCGCATGGCCGTTTTAAGCCAAAACCACTACGCATTTGATGAATTTACCGTAATTGAAACCGTTATGATGGGGTACAAAGAAATGTACGCTGTTATGAAGGAGAAAGACGCCATCTACTTAAAAGAAGATTTTAGCGATGCTGATGGCGAACGTGCCGGAGAACTGGAAAACCTTTTTGCCGAAATGGATGGCTGGAATGCCGAAAGCAATGCCGCTACCCTACTGAGCAATTTAGGCATTAAAGAAGAATTTCACTATAAGTTAGTTAAGGATCTTGACAACACCCAAAAGGTACGTGTGTTATTGGCACAGGCCCTTTTTGGTAAACCCGATATTTTATTACTGGATGAGCCTACCAACGATCTGGACATCCACACCATTACCTGGCTGGAAGATTTCCTGGCATCATATGAAGCTATTGTACTGGTAGTATCGCACGACAGGCACTTCCTGGATACCGTGTGTACGCACGTGGTAGATATTGATTTCGCCAAGATGACCATCTATACCGGTAACTACACCTTCTGGTACGAATCGAGCCAACTGGCGCTAAAACAACGCAGCGACCAGAATAAGAAGACTGAAGACCGTGTGAAGGAATTGCAGGAGTTCATCCGCCGCTTTAGCGCTAATGCTTCAAAATCTAAACAGGCAACCAGCCGTAAAAAGGCTTTGGATAAGATAAACCTTGACGAGATCCAGCCATCAAACCGTAAATACCCGGGAATTATATTTAATAACCAGGGCCGCGAAATTGGTGACCAGGTACTGCAAACCGAAAAGCTTAGCAAATCGCTTAACGGCGAGGTGCTGTTTGCCAACATTAACCTGATGGTAAACAAAGGCGATAAAATTGCCGTACTGTCGCAAAACAGTTTGGCAACATCGGCCTTCTATGAAATTTTAACCGGCCGCGATAAAGATTATACCGGCAGCTTTAAATGGGGCGTAACCGTTAACCTGGCCGATATCCCTATTGATAACGCCGAGTACTTTAAAGGCAAAGACGATAACCTGATTGACTGGCTGCGCGAATACTCTGCCGGCGAAAAGGACGACCAGTTTATCCGTGGCTTTTTAGGCCGCATGCTGTTTAGCGGTGAGGAAGTATTGAAGAAAAGCAACGTACTATCGGGTGGCGAAAAAATGCGCTGCATGTTTAGCCGCATGATGCTGCAATCGGCCAATATGCTGTTGCTTGACGAGCCAACCAATCACCTCGACCTGGAATCGATCACGGCGTTAAACAACGGCATGAAAGACTTTAGGGGTAACATCATCTTCACCTCACGAGATCATGAACTGGTTGAAACCGTGGCTAATCGTATCATCGAGATAACCCCCGGCGGTATCATTGATAAATTAATGACCTACGACGAATACATCAACAGCGATGTGGTTCAGAAACAGCGCGAAGAATTGTACGCCACAGCGTAACTAATGGGGCAACAAACACGTCTTACCTCTATATGAAACGTATCCTGTTTGTTGCCCTTTTTATATTCCCCGCTTTACTAGCTAATGCCCAAACCTTTGAGGGCGTAGTTAAAGATGCTAAAACCAACCAGCCCCTGCCCTATGTAAACGTGGGGATAATTGGCAAAAGCGTAGGTACCGTTACCGATAGCGCCGGCCACTATAAGCTAAATCTTGCCAACCACGATGCGGATAGTATAAAACTATCTATGATAGGCTATATTGCCCAAACCTACCAGGTAGCTGCCTTTATTAACGATGCCCGTAAAAGCATTTTGCTGCAGCCATCTGTTACCCAGCTTAAAGAAGTTAAGGTGGTTAGTAACCGTAAATGGAAAGAAGGCGTCCTGGGCAATACATCGCAATCAGACAACAGCAACGCGGGGTTTCGCGACAACAGGCTGGGCTACGAAATAGGCACGGTAATAAAGATCAAGAAATCGCCAACCTATCTTAAAAAATTCAATGTACATATTTCTAATGCATCATCGTACCCGGTAAGGCTCCGCCTTAATTTTTATAGTTTAAAGAAGGGCATGCCCGATCAACTGCTGCAAAACCAAAATATTTATGTGGATGTGCTGGCGGGACAAAAGGATATCCATGTTGATCTTGTACCCTACAATATTTTTGTTGACGATAACTTTTTCGCAAGCCTGGAGTGGATAGAGAACAGCAAGGGTAACGGCCTGATGTTTTCGGCATACCTAAGTTTATTTGGCAGCGGCGCGGTCATATCGCGCGAAACCAGCCAGGCAGCCTGGGAAAAAGAAGGAATCGCGGGGATTTCGTTTAACGTACTGGCCGAATATTAACGCGCCTATTTTCCGGAGATCGCTATCCTGAATTTATTGTTATACACCACGTGCCCGTTAGCCCGGGTATAGGGTAATATCGCATCAGATACTGTCTGGTAAACTTTATCAAACCCACTATGCGCAATGGCTTTGGCAACCGGGCCGGATGATAGCAGGCCCTTAATGGCTGTTTCGGCGCTTGCATACTCCCAAACGGAGGCTACATCTTCTACCTGCAAAACTTTAAAACCGGCTTGTTCTAATGTTCTTTCCAGCAACCTGTTTTCAGTAAGGGCAAAAGGCCCGGGTGCGCCCGGCTCTGGCGGGGGCATTAAGCTTCCAACGGCATCTAAATAGGTTGCCGCTTCGCAATCTGCCTTGTCGCCCCAAATCATGGTTACTAATTTACCACCCGGTTGTAATATACGCCTGGCTTCAACCAAAGCGTTTTCAACATTAGCGGCATACTGGAACGAGTTAAAGCCGCAAACAATGGTAAATGTATTGTCTTCAAAAGGGAGTTCTTCCATTTCGCCACTCACAAAACGGATAAGCGGGTTACGTTTTGTTGCCCTGTCAATCAATTGCTCGCTGGCATCAACACCTGCAACCTTGGCACCGGTTAGGCTAACCAGGTCGCTAAACAAACCCGAACCACACCCCACATCCAACAACTTATCGGCAGCGGTAGGTTTTAAATAATTGATCACATAATTATAACCGGCTATGCCCGTTTGTTCCTGAATATTTGCCCAATCTTCGGCACGCTGGCCCCACAGTTTCCCTTGTATATCTCTTGAACCCATAATTTGCTATTGCTATATGTAACATGGTAAATGTATCAAAGGATTGTTAGATAAGCAATAAGCGGTGGTATGTTTGTATATCTTTAGCTTGCATATCGTCCACAAGCTGAACGCTTGCGGTAGCAGAGGGTGCCTTTTGAAAATTCAAATATGGCTAAAAAATATTTCATTGATTGTTTATATAATCAATACCTTCTTTCACAAACTGAATTAACTCTTTTGGTGTTTTCTTGGCGTAAACAACTTCAAGTGCGGGGATAATCCATTTGTTTTTCTGTTTAGTACCAAAATCAATCCAGCCTTCCAATTCACCTACAGGAACTATGAATAAGCCCTGCTTTTTTGCATTATTGACAATGCTATGCGCTATAGAGCTTACCTCTTTGGGAAATTCAGATATACCTTTGTCCTTGATAACTGCCCACTTTGTAGTTTCGTGCTCAATTCGTTTTAATGCACTTTTAGCTCCACTTAAAGTATGTTTGTCTTCACCCAATTGTTTTTGAAATTCACTTACCGATTTTTTTAACCTTTCAAATATTTCTGATTCAGGTGCATCAGCCATAGTTTTAATTATTTTAATTTGATGTTTTAGTAACTCTGTGCTGTCACTATCTGATAATGAATCCAATAACTTTTTCAAGTCCTCTTTTGAATTTAAAATGTCTATATCAGCGATAGCGCATGTTGGAATTTTAGAGTCTTTTAAAACTGTTGCTATATCTTTAATTGTTTGCTTGTTGTGCGCGTGTATAAATAATATTTCTTGGTTATTTAATTCCACAGAAGCAACTCCCTGATAGAGTGCCCTGTCCGCATCAGCTTCGCATATAACTACACCCTTATGGAATATCGATTCTAAAACTCTTTGACTTGATAAAATTGGGGATTTTGAAAGTTTAGTATTTGTTTCTGCTGAAATTAGATTATAAGTAGTTTTATTTTCTTTTCTATTTAATCGGTATATATCAATTGCATTTCCTTTCGATAATATCCCTGATAAAAGATTTGAATTGTGTGTGGAAATAATTAGCTGCCCGTCGAATTTATCCGAATTGTCAACAATCCATTTCCCTAAATATCTTGCTTGTGCCGGATGCAAGAAGGCTTCAGGTTCGTCTAAGAGGATAATTCTATCTTTGGATAAAAGCAATCCTAAAACAATTCCTACAAAACTTCGGTAACCATCGCCTTGTTCGTCAATTTTACTAAGGTTCTTTGTAATCGGATAAGCTTCTTGTGGATCTTTCGGTATTTGGGGTAATTCTTTTGCAACGCGCAAACAGAAGGATTGCAATTCACTATAATCTAATTTTATCTCATGCTCGAAAGATTCTAAAAATGCCTGCTGTAATAAACGTTCAATGTCTTTATCAAGATATAAATTCTGTAATAGATTTTGTGGGGAATCTGAATTAGGATTAAATGAAGCGCAACTTAGTGCCAAGTTTAAACGAGTAGACGAGTCTAAATGTGCCACACGAAACTTGGAAATACTACCTAATACAATTTGCTTTGATGATTCATATTGTTGCTGAAAACTTTGCGGGTTAAATTGAAACGTTTCGGTACTTAACAAGTTACTATTAATACCTGAAACCATTTTGATACCAATTGAATCAGGGCTATCTTTAACAGAAAGCCCCTTAAACAAATCTTCATATTCCGGCATTTTTAATTCTATATTTCTAAGTATTACTGGCTTTGCATTCGCACTAGAAACCATTAGGTCTCTAATATCTTTAAGAGTACGTGATTTTCCTGCATTATTTGCACCCACTAAAACTGTAATCTTGTTTAGATAAACTACTTCCCCTGATTTTAATACAAGCGCTGATATATTCATTATAAATTACATTAAGATTAAAATTTATTAATTGAATCCCACCAAAAAATGAATTGAAATTGAAAGGATGTGATATTTAGTTCGGTATTCAAATTTATTAAATAATTTAAAAATCGTTGTTGTTACTTTAATTATAACTTAACGGATTTATCATTTTTTCAATTTCTACAACCCGGAAAGCTTGCTCAGTTGTTTTGAGTATTTCAATTTTTAGCTTTTGTGATCTCAATCTTAGCGCCCCCCTCACTGGCCTAAGTTTACAGCTTCGACCTAAAATCCATTAAACTTTCAGTTTAGCCCCGATGCCTTAAACGCATAATATTTGCTATATCTAATTAATTAAAGATTAACCACTCAAACAAAACTGCGACACAACGCCCCTTTTTCGTGTAAAAGTTTCCACGATAATTAGTTAACGCTTACAGTTTTCGCTTACAAAAGCATTGGTTCTGTTTTTGCTAACCGTCAGTTAAATATGTAATCATCATTTGCAAAAACAAGTACTTAAACATCACATGAAATTTTCATTCAAAATTACCTTAAGTGTATTAGCTGCGGCAATCCTCCTAAACGTATCATGTAAAAAAGATACACCCGTATCTGCTGCTCCTGACAAAGCTATCGCCTACAGCCGCGACATCAGCAAACAGATCGCTTTAGATCTTTACCATTCCCTCTCAACCGGAGTAAGTACCGTAACAAACAATGGCGTAAGAGTAGGCAACGTACGCGGGCCTGTGGTAATGGATAATGATAACCCCTGCGGGCAGGTTGTTAAAGATAAAACAAACAAAACAACGGTAAGCGGCGATACCACCCGCACCATTTTGGGCAACAGCGTATTTACCTATTTATGCGATGGCTATTATAACAACGGCTGGAATGTAGATGCCTATAGTTTACATGACACCCTCACCACTACCGAAAAAGGTGCCGGGTTCAAGGATATTTACAACACAACCATTGATTATAAAGTAAAGGCGGCCGATGGTGGTTACAGCACAATCAACATCAGTGGTTTTACCAACACACAATCATACAAGTCTAAATTATCCGGCGATGTTATTACCGAGTTTCACAGGTTAGCAACAGGTTATAGTTGGGACGATGTAACAGCAAAACGCACCGCCGGCAAAAACCCAAGCTATACAGCAGGAAAAGTACAGTTTTCGGCTTTCATTTTTGACAAGTATGGAAAAGATGTAACCAATACCCAGCCAACCGGCGCCTACAGCGGATACATGCAGTTTTTACCAAACGATATGATAAAAACATCATTTTACATACAAGGTAGTGGTGGTTCAAAAACCAAAGATTTCCTGGTTAATTTAATTACAGGTGAAGTTACTGAACTTTAAATTTGTTGCCTTTGATTAGATATTAAACATCAATATTTAATAAAAAGCAGATTGTTAGATCAGAAAACACAAAAACATTAGCAGTTACAACGATAGATTGTATATTTGCATCCCGGTAAAAAATACCGGGAACGACTTGGTAGCTCAGCTGGTAGAGCAACTGACTCTTAATCAGTGGGTCGAGGGTTCGAACCCCTCCCAGGTCACCAAATTAGCAGAAAGCCTCAAGTCGAAAATCTTGAGGCTTTTTCTATTATAAAGTTTTCGGCAGGGCATGACAATTTCACATCGGGAGAACCGAGCTTTCGGGCTGCCCCCAAATCCACCAAATACAAAATGTTAAAAAAGTTATAACAAAACGCTACCTTTTCAGGTGCCTAATGCCCAGGTTCAGTTCCTCATTAAACTGGCCTATGGTTACCGAGGTGAGTATTTTTTGCAATTGGTTACGCACTTTCATAAAATCGTTATGAAGCGGGCACGGGCGTTCTGACGAGCATTCTTCCAGCCCTAAACCGCAGCCGGTAAATATACTGCTGCCATCAACAGCTTCTACAACATCCGCCAAAGGGCGTTCCAGGTTTTTTTTATCTAAATAAAAACCACCATGTGGCCCTTTTGCAGATTGAATGATCCCCCTTTTGCTGAGGTCCTGCAATATTTTGGCTAAAAAATGTTCGGGCGAATCAATGCTGGCAGCTATATCTTTAATACCTACCCTGCCACCATTGGCGGTTCTGTGGGCAATTAAAAAAACCGCCCGCATTGCATATTCACATGTTTTTGAAAACATCCCCATAACCTGATCAAACAAAGGTAATAGTTATACCGGTCAATAAAAGATACGAATATCTTTTATTGACTATTTTATTTCGGTTTTGAAATTAAACTATTATTACTTAGGTTTATATAACCTAAATACACAACCGTAATAGTTGAAAAAGTTTTTTGCAATATTCATGCTTGCCGTGCTTGTTTTTAACATGGGCGGGTATACCTTATTGTTTGAATATTTTATAAAAGCATCAGACCGGTTTGCCAACGAGCAAATAAGCAAAGGTTATTACAGGC
Organism: Bacteroidota bacterium; assembly: GCA_040390445.1. Lineage (GTDB taxonomy): Bacteria > Bacteroidota > Bacteroidia > Sphingobacteriales > Sphingobacteriaceae > Mucilaginibacter. The sequence continues at coordinate 656,083 of JAZJYI010000008.1, read as the reverse complement.
ATGATGAGCTGGTAGAAATTAAGATCCCTGTACGCATGCCTTACGTTCAGGAACAGCGCCATTATGAAAACGTTACAGGCCAGATACAATTAAAGGGCAACTACTATAATTATGTAGCCCTTAAAATGACCAGGGATACCATGTACGTTAAATGTATACCAAACTATGCTAAAACAAAATTGGTAAATGATAATGTTATTACTGCGAAACAAATAAGTGACACACCTATTACCAAAAAGAACCATTTACCAGTTGTTAAAAAAACAGGCTTAGATAACGATTACAACTACACTATCGCATTATTTGACCTCACTGTGCCAACCACAACCTTACAGTTCCATATGGCTTGCGAGGCGCAACAGCCTTTAAGCAACTTTCTTTCATTACCGGCACAACCACCAGAGATCCGGGCATAATCCATCCATAACAATTCACGGGAGTGTACTGAGGTATAGCTATTAGCCTTGCCTTAATATACATGCACAATTTATTGCTTATTACCATAAGCTACAAATTGCGGCATAGCACCTCCCCTATTTCTTTTATCATTTTATTGATAGTCTATGCTTTATATAGCACTTGAAGATCATTTGCCTGGCATTACCGGTTTGTTAAAATATAACAAAAGTACTGCACAGCCTGTAAGCAATCTGACACAGGAAGGTATCAAGCAAGCGTATATAATAAATTCATCTACCTATAGAAAAACGATCTTATTATGAAACTAAAAATTATCACCATCCTTGTGCTTATAGTATTTGCGGCGCTGGGGTTTAGATTAATTATAAGGAAACAATCACCTCATAACGAAATGATTGCGTTACTAAAATCGATCAATAAACAAAACACCAACATCCATAACTCGTTCAATGTAGAACCCCAGATAGCCTACCTGGATTCGTTTGTTAGAGCTAACCCTTCTGCAGAAGACAGGGATTTGCTTTCTACCAAAGGCTCGCTGCTATTAGAAGCCGGTAAAGAGCAGGAAGCCGTAAAACAATACGAGAAGATCATGAATGAATTGGATTTTATGACCACAGACAATGTATTGGATAACGCAGGCATTGCCTACATGCGTTTAGGCGAACGCAGCAATTGTATGCTAAACCATACCGGCTCATCGTGCATTTTCCCAATAAAAGATGATGGGGTGCATATCATTAAAACGGGTTCAAGTAAGGCTATAGAAACCTACAAAACACTTTTAAAGATCAACCCGGATGACCTGGAGTCGAGATGGCTGATCAATATCGCTTATATGACGCTGGGCCAATACCCTCAGAATGTGCCTGCTGGGGTTTTAATCCCGGGGCTTAATACCACCAACGTAACAGATGTTAAACCCTTTAAAGACATTGCCAAAAGTTTAGGCCTTAATACCAACGGCCGGGCGGGTGGTGTGGTTGTTGATGATTTTAACAACGATGGGTACCTGGATATCATAACTTCTGCATGGGACTTGAGCGACCCGATGCATTATTTTGAAAACAACAGGAATGGCACATTCACTGATGTTACCGAGCGGGCTAATTTAAAAGGCATAACAGGCGGGCTAAATATCCAACAAACTGATTATAATAATGATGGCAATATTGACCTGTTTGTGCTGCGTGGTGCCTGGCTTGGTAAAGGTTTTGGCGAGCAGCCGAGTTCTTTGCTGCGCAATAATGGCGACGGAACTTTTACTGACGTTACCAAACAGAGCGGGCTGATGTATTTTCATCCTACACAGGCAGCCACCTGGGCCGATTTTAATAACGATGGCTGGCTGGATGTGTTTATAGGTACCGAAAGCCCCATTAATGACCATAACGCCTCACCATCTTACAGTATGTTATACATCAACAACCATGATGGTACATTTACTAATGTTGCCCAGGCTGCGCATTGCGAAATTAACGCCTTCATAAAAGGTGTTAGCTCTGCCGATTATGATAACGATGGTTGGATGGATGTATTTATCTCTACCATGAATGGTAAAAAGTACTTGCTTAAAAACAAGGGTAAAAAAGGTGGAGACATTGATTTTGAGGATGTAAGCGAACAAGCAGGCCTCACCAAAAATACCGAGCGAACCTTTACCACATGGTTTTATGATTATAATAATGATGGCTGGCAGGATATTATTGTATGCGATTATCAGTTTGAGCACGCCTTGTCCTATTATACTGCTGCAGAAGCCCTGGGGAAACCCATACCTAAAGCCGGCAATGTGTTCTTATACAGAAACGACCATAACGGTAAATTTACCGATGTTACAAAAGAGGCTGGCCTTGATAAAGTAGTTTACAGCATGGGGGCCAATTTTGGCGATATTGATAACGATGGTTACCTGGATATGTATTTTGGAACAGGCAACCCCGATTTCAGATCATTAGTGCCCAACAAGTTTTTTAAGAACATTAAGGGCCAAAAATTTGAGGATATCACCACGGCATCGCGTATGGGGAACCTGCAAAAAGGGCACGGTGTTGCTTTTGCCGATCTGAAAAACGATGGTAAACAGGATATATTTGCCGAAATGGGCGGCGCCTACATCGGCGACTCATACACCAGTTCGTTATACTTAAACCCCAACAATAACAACAACAATTGGATAAGCCTTAAGCTTGAAGGTGTAAAAGCAAATAAAGCGGCCATTGGCAGCCATATAAAACTAACCTTTACCGAGGATGGTGTAAAAAGATCTGTTTATAAGGATGTGAATTCTGGCGGGAGTTTTGGGTCATCTCCATTAAAACAGGAAATCGGTATCGGAAAAGCCGCTGTTATTGACGATATTGAAATAAAATGGGCCGGAAGTAACGCTATACAGCATTTTAAAAATATAAAGCCCAACCAATTCTTGCATATAACAGAGGGTAACAACAATTATAAGGTTAATAAATTGGCTAAATTAACTTTTATTGATAAGCAAGACCCGCTTTGCATGCCATTAACCGCAAAACTTAAATAAAATAGGCATGACTTTAATGCGTAAAAAAACTGTACCTGCGGGACAAGAACCGGCTGTAAACAATACCGGGAAAAACATGGTTAAACCTTCTCTTTTTTGGTGGGGTATTATACTTTTATTATTACCGGGTTTGGTTCATGCTTATTTGCTGATGCCTTTCCCCGGAAGCCAGAATTTAAACGCTATAACCGTATCGTATTACCTTGAAAAAACGGTAACACCTTTGCGTGTTTTGGGGGGATTGTTAATTGTATGGTACGCGGTTCTTAATTTCAGCCGTAGTTCCCGACGCGGTAAAATTATTAAAGCATCCATTTTAGCGCTCGGTTTGGTCAGCTTTTATTTTACTGATTTTGAGTTCCAGGCAGAGCGGATGTTTGAGGAACCGCAGACAATTAAGTTTGCTAATTTTATTAATAATAAGGTGCCCCAAAGTGCAGTGATCATCGGCGTGGTGAACAATGGCGTAGCCAAGGCTTACCCCTTAAACTATTTGGGCTATCATCATAAAATACAAGACAATGTAGGCAACCAGCCCGCACTGGTTACCTATTGCACCATGTGCCGCAGCGGCAGGGTGTACAGCCCAATAATTAATGGCGCCAGGCAAAATTTCAGGTTAGTGGGCGCCAGGCATTATAACGCCATTATTGAAGATGAAGCAACAAAAACCTGGTGGTACCAGGCTAATGGCAAGGCAGCTGTAGGGAAATTAAAAGGCCATCAGTTGCAAGAGATCCCTTACGAGCAATCTACTTTGGCTGCATGGGTAAGCAAACACCCCGGCACGCTCATATTACAACCAGACCATCACTATATTAATGATTACAATGAACTTAAAAGCTACGACAGGTTACAAGCCGTAGATAAAGACAGCACCCTGAAAAACAAAGACTCCCTTATGCGGAAAAGCTGGGTTCTAGGCTTGGTTATAAGCGGGCAGGCAAAAGCTTACGACTGGCGGAAATTATTAAAAAAGCGGGTACTGAATGATAATTTCAATAAAACCAGCCTGCTGCTAACAATAGAGAAAGACAGCCTTACTTATCATAGTTTTAATACATCAGTAAACGGGAAGGCATTGCATTTTAACCTGGATAAATCCGGGCAACTAACCGATTTGGAAACCGCTTCATTATGGGATTGGGATGGCCTTTCAACATCGGGGGCGCTTAAAGGCAGCCGGTTAAGCAAGGTGCAATCGTACCAGGAGTACTGGCATTCGTGGAAGTATTTCCATCCAAATACCTTATTTTGGGATGGCCTTTAAAATCAATAAAAGCTGGTCTGTTTTCTCGTTGATATGGCGGGTAATTCACTAAATTACTTTAGCAGTTCGCTTAAATAATTGGGGTAATCGGTTATAATGCCGTCAACTTTCAGCCCGGTTAAGCGTTTCATTTCGGCTTTATCATCCACTGTCCAGGGGCATATCAGCATTTTTTTATCATGGCATTGTTTTACCAGCAATTCGTTTACCATGCCGTAGTGTGGGTTATAAAACTCGGGGATGTAGCCTAACTCAGTCATATTCTGTTCAAAGCCAATCTTATTATCACCGGTTAAAAAACCAGTAGCCACACCCGGATATTTTTGATGCATTACTTTTAACGGCCGTTTATCAAATGATTGAACGATTAAACGTTTACCCAGCTTTTTGGCTTGCAATACTTCCATTACTTTTTCAACAAAAACCTCGGGAACCGGCTGGTTAACACCATCTGTTTTCACATCCGATTTTATCTCCAGCAGGTAATAAACCGATGGTAAATTATTGGCTTTGGTATAATGTTCAACAGAATCAACAAGCTCTGACAGCAGCGGCGTATAATTAGCCAGGTTTTGCTGCTGCGGGAAGGCAGCATATTTTTTTGTACCGATAATAAATGGCTTAATATCTGCATAATCCATCTGGTAAAAAAGATACTTATCGCGGGCTTTGGGGTCTATTTCAGAACCATCTGGCATCAGGGTATAATTAGGGTCGAATGAATCATCGTGGTAAACAATCACTTTACCATCTTTAGTAACATGTACGTCAAACTCAATGGTATTAACCCCGTAACTGATGGCTTTCTGCATTGCCGGTATCGTGTTCTCGGGCATCATTCCCCGCGTACCGCGATGGCCTATCTTAAAAAATGCCGGATATTTTGAAGTACTTATTGAGCTAAAAGAACATAATGCAATAACAGACGCGGTAATAACGCCCGCATATAGAATATTTTTAAAATCGGCCATAAAACTCATCGAATTTTCAAATCACTGTTCCACAAAGCTATAAAACATATAATTCAACAGGAAGTATTTTATTAGTACATCTACCAACCTATCAGGATATGTGCTTAATGATTTACATTTAAGGTATATTTCTTGGTCTTTTGATGGCCGTTGGTATCATATTCAATTACCAAAAACTTATCGGTTAGGGTTTTGATCTGTATGCGGGACAGTATCATGGGCTCATCAAAAATAGCCTTCGGGAAATTAAGCTTTCGTTTTTGCCCTGTTCTTATATTGTATAAGATCATATTATCTTTTGCCGTGGGCACATCCTGGTCGCTATAAAGCAAAACTTCCTTTTTTTTAACCACATCAATCCACCATGCACTGGCTTTTAGCATGTTTTTACCTGTGCTTTTTTTGATCAGTTCAATTTCATGCGGGTTACCCGATCCATAGGAATGTACCAATACAAAACAATGTTTAAAATCAGCCCCTACATACCCAAGGCCTTTATAAAGCCCTCCTCTCACATCTGAAGCCAGTTCGGCTATATTTTTATCACCCTTCATCAGGTAAAGGTATTCCGTGCTGTCATCCGCTTTAAACAGAATATTGTACCCACCCGTTAATTTAGTTAGATAGTCATAGGGTTCTATATCTTCTGCATCGCTTTTTGTTGATGGCGTATTTTGCGAATAAGCCGATATCCCCATAAACAGGAATATGATTAAAAAATTGATAAAACGCATGTAATAAATTTACCTCCAACTTACTCAAAAAAACATTAACGTATGTTATTCGCTCACTTGCTTCATATTACATTAAAAGCGACGTGGGTTATTCCGTTTCGAGCTTTAAGATAATATTCCTAAAATCGGTAGGATAGTAACCGATCCTTACATATAAATTTGGCTTAATAACACCACCGTGTGATGCCGCATTATGATATCCACCAATCCCCTCTTCAAAATCAGAAAATTGAAACGCCACATTTTTAACTTTGAAATACTCGTTTTGGTGGCCTTCATAGGGCATGGGGCTATAATCGCTTACTCGTCCTTCAACAAATAGAAGCTTATTATTCTTATAGGCATCCTGTGCATTTACGAAGGATGCAATATTGATGGATGAGAATATGTACAATATTGCGCCGGTAAACAAAGTTCCAATTAATGAAATTTTTAATCCATCTACTATATCAACGCCCTCAAGTATCCTGGCAAATGTATATTTCTTTTTAAGTATAAAAATTACAGATGCGGATACGCATAAAATAAAAAAGAGCCCGGTAACTATGGGTGATGTAAGATCAGAATAATCATCGATAGTGCTGTAAACTAAATGGAGCGGTGGCGCAGGCATAGTATATTAAAGTTAATAAACCTGCATCATTCTGCAATTATTATTAACACAAAAGCCTTTCAGTTTTGCTGAAAGGCTTTTTATAATTTAGAATTTTTCTGTTAAGTCCTTTTATGGCGATAAGCATTGCTATCGTCTATCCATTTATCTGCCGAGAACGACCCCGACCCTACTACCCAGATAACCACCAGCATCAAAAATACAATAATGGAGAGCCATAGCTCGGTATTCAGGAAGGTAAGCCCCCGGGTTGCATTCACAAAAATGATAGCACACAATACTATAGGCATTTGTATTACAACGGCCATGCGGGTAAGTAAGCCCGTAATAATGAGCAGCCCGCCTATAACATGCGCAAAAGCTACGATATGTATCAGCACCATAGCCATCAGTCCCGAAAAATCATAAACATTGTTATGAAAGATCCAATTCTGCTGAACTGTGGTATTGCTGATAAAAACAACGCCCTTTCCAAAAATGATAAACCCAAGTACAATGCGAATTACATCGAGCCATTTTGGGTGATGAAGATCACCCCAGTGCTCTATTTTACGAACCATGTTCATAGCGCCCTCCTTTTTTAAGAATGTTTATAATTGATTATGATGAAGTTACGCATAAAAACAATTAAAAACACAATTAGTTTCTCACCCTTTTGAGAACTATGAGGGCATTATATATTAAACAGCGCTTTGAGGCCTGTATAGCCAATTTGCAGACCCACGCAAAATATAAGGAATGCCGAAATACGGTTCACAATGGTTTCGCCGTTTGGCCCTAAATAGTGTAGTATGGTTTTTGTGTTCAAATAAAAAATGTAGATCATGGCGCACATTACAATTACCGACACCAGTATTGAGCCTACGTTAAGATAATATTCAGCGCTCCCAAATTCGGTAGTGTGCGCGCTTAGCGTAAAAATAACAGAGATAGTGCCTGCACCCGTAGTAGCAGGGAAGGTAATTGGGTAAAACAGCTTGCCCGATAGATGTTTATAGGCCGAAACACTGATCTCATCCTTCACCGCGTCATGGTCTGAGCTGGGTTTAGGATCTGAGGATAAAAAATCCCAACCTATTTTACAGATCATTACCCCACCAGCAAGCTGAACAATGGGTATTGAGATGCCGAATAAGCGCAAGATCCACTGCCCTAAAAAAAGTGATACCGCACAAATGCAAAAAGCGTAAAAGGTAATTTTGCCAACTGCACGGCGTTTTTCGGCCCTGGTAAGGTTTTCAAAAAACGGGGTTAAAATAAACGCCGACCCGATAGGGTTTACTACCGGAAATAAAGCTATTATGCCAATAAAAACAAGATTAAGAAACGTTTGATGAAGACTGTTCATAGTGTAGTATCGGGCAGGAAGTTACAACATTTTCATCAATATGAAAATTATTGCAACGGCATTTGGTACCATTCCTTACTACCAACGCCATGCCCGCGGTTAATGAATAAAAAGCTTTGCCCATTTGGCATATAATAGATGCTTTTAATGTAGATACCTTGCAAAAACAGGAGATTATTATGAAACTAAACAAGATTGAAACAAAAAACCCGATTGCTATTCTGGCAACCGGGTTATATAAACAAATCAACAATCTGCTGTTTTATTGCGGACTAAACTTAAAGCTGTGTATCACCACCTCAAAAGGTTTATCATCGGTTGGTGCCTGCCCTTTAAACAGCCAAAGGTTTAACAATACCGGCATACTCACACTGCTGATAGATACCGCCGGGCTTTTAAACTCTTTACTGATAAACAGGTTATCCCGCGGTTCGTCATTCACATGGCCGTACAGGGTTTTAAAGGTTATCTTATCGGCAGTACGTGTAAACTTATGCGTGGTATATGTACCGTTTGGTGATGTAAACTCAACAGCCGAACTGGTATGCCTTGGAGGGTCGCCCACTTTGGGGTAAACAGTGTAGTTTAAATTTGGATAGCTGCTGTTGCCCCATCGTGCAAATTCAATATCTATCTCGTCCCTTGCATCGGTACCAGAGTAGTCAAACAAGCCCAGTACAAGGTTTTTGTCAAACTTGTCAATATCCGCATCAATCTGCCATTGATAAGTGCCCATACCAAAGCTTTCGGTACTGGCTACTTCGGCACATTCCCAGTGGCCTGTGGTAGCATTTTTGCTCACCTTTAAGTGCAGCCACCCGCTACCATCAACCCACACGTTGCTGCTGCTCCAATAATTAGGGCCAGGGCCGGTAGCCTCGGTGGGTTCTTTCACCTTCCAGGTGTAACCACTCCATTTAATAACTTTATCCTGGGCATTTATGTTGCTGTATATAACAGATAACAACAAAGTAAATACTAAAACATATGCTCTTTTCATGATTCGGTTTGTGGTTTAATAATTATTTCAATTGGCTATAAATGGCCAGCATTAACGAATTGGCGTCCTGCGTATCATAATCGCCACCGTATAAATAAGCTCCTTTAAACAAGCCATTCTTTATGTACTTCGCTTTGTCTGTAACCAAAGGCACCCCATTGTAATACACGCCACCCGCGCCCGATTTATCTGTAAACTCTTTACCAAACGCGGTTGGGTCGGCAGTTAAAATATCTTTGTAGGTCATGTAATCGTATGACCCCCAGCTTAAGTTATTACCCTGTGGGTCTAAAGCATTGTAACGCAAACCAAATGCAGGGATACCGATAACCAGTTTTTCTGGTGGCAAGTGAAAATTTGTCCATATCGTGGCACCATCAATCATAAACTGCAAGCTTGATGACTGGCCAACAGGCGCCCCAGGGCCAATGTGGATATTATCCTCAAAAGCATGTACGTTTACCCAACTAAATGCAGACAAATTACCCGGATAACTCCAGTGCATATAGTTAACCGTAGCGGTAAGTGTTAAAATAGCACTGGCGGGTAAAGCGGCTTTAAGTTCGGTTGCGAATGGGCCTATTGCAGCCATATTTGCATCGGCGTTGCCAGAGTTGATGTCCGTCATCATGATATCTACACCATCCATACGCTTAGCGGCTACATACGCTTTTATGAGGCCTACCAGTTTCGTACGTTTTGCAGGGTCGCGAATGGCGGTACCAAAATCGTTGGTTTCATAAATTGCCCAGCCATCAATACCTGATAACCTGCCGCTTATACCCATAATAACGGGTACACCTGCAATGTGTGCCCTGGCTACCAATTCTTTTGCTTTCTGGCCAACCTCGCCCGGCGAAGTATCCAGATCGCCCTCGGGCGATACTAAACCAATTTTATAGGTAATATGGCTTACATTATTAAAATTCACATTAGCGGCGGTTGCATCCTGTGTAAGGTATGACATTGCTATTTTGGTATAGGGCTTAAAGGTGTACGTTGACGGGTTAACCAGCACCTTAGTGCTGCGTACGCTTGAGTCGCCATTGTAGGTAACCTTTAATTTAATGGTGAACTCGCCACCGCTCTTAGGTGCAAAGCTGAATTTTTTATCTTTCGATACCTCCTCGTTATTCACCGTCCAACTGATAGTGGCTTTACCGGCCGGGGTTACCTCAATATTGGTAAACTTGGCAGTATCGCCTTCATCAATAACCTGCGCACCCGAAAACTCCCTTAATATATCGAAGATGCGGGGCTGAAGCGGGTTAGCATCCTCCTGCTCTTTTGCCACATCCTTTTTACAGCCTGCGGCTACCACTACCAGCATCAACAGCAGTAATGATAATTTTTGATAGATCTTTTTCATTTTTTATGATTTAAAATTTCTTTAATGTCTTAACCTTATTTTTTCGCGGCCTTAACTTCGGCATCAATAGTATTTAATAACGAGTTTGCACCGGTACCGTCCTGCAAAAGCTGCCAAACCATTACACCGCCGGCCTTTTGCAAAGCAAGGGTGGTTTTACTTTTGATGGTAGGCAATCCGTTATAATACATGGTACCACCGGCAGCTACAGTAACCTCATCTTTATTCTCTGAACCGGGGTATTGTTTAATGATGTCTGCAAAGCTCATATCTTCGGGCACGCCGCTGCCAAAACCGTAACCGTAAAAAGGCAGGCCAAGGCTCAGCTTTTCTTTAGCTATGCCGCGGGTGCCTCCCCAATAGTCAAGGTCGTCAACTGCCATACTATATGGCGAGTGCTGACCGGGTTTTTCGGGTTTCCATGGGCCGGTTTTATCGTACGACATGATGTTGATATAATCGAACTGCGCCAGCGCCTTGTTGGTGTATTGCGTTGCGTAAACCGTGGCAATGGCCGTGGTAAGCAATTTACCTTTTGGCTTAAGTGCGGCCTTAACAGCTACTACAAAAGCCTCGTAATTGGCATCAACAAAGTGGCCCTCCAGGTCAATATCAATACCATCCAGGTTGTATTGGTCTGCCACACCCGCCAGGCTGGCCGCAAGTTTTCCCCGGCTGCTGCCTGTAGATATTAGCGTGGTATAATACTCAGGCGCAAGCCCCCCGCCTATTGATGCTAAAACTTTTACGTTTTTGGCATGCGCGGCGCTTACCAGTTCTTTTAAACCATCCAGCGTGGTAAAGTTTCCGCCGGCATCAGGATTTATAAAGGCAATGTTAAGATGGGTTATCTTGCTAAAATCAAACTGTATAGCGCGGCCATCAACCACATTGTATTCCCTTAAGTATCCTACCACCCTAAAAGATGCGGCAGCTACCGGTTTTTTATCATCATCGTTAGTTTTGACTTCAGATTTTGCACTCTTTTTACAGCTGCACATCAATACCGCCATCAACACAACGCACCAAATATTCCTTCTCATTATCATTATCATATATTATTGTTTATCCCACCAAACACGTTTGGTCCAGTCGTCAATACCACCATCTATTTTGGCTATTGCTTTGTTAATATTTGTCGCGTTCTGCTCTGTTTCCGTAAGTGGGTATTCAAAGCGGCGCGGTGTGGTTAAAGAAGTTGATTCTCCATTAGTTGCTGTTTTTAAATCAGGGAAACCTGTACGGCGCCAGTTAGCATATGCCTCGGGGCCATTTAATAAAAGTGCTATCCAAAGTTGGGTATCAATGGCCAATAACTCTTTACCGGGAGCAAGTGGGTTATCTGTTCTAAAGTTTTGGATCTGGGTATCTGTAATAACCGGTCCGCCTTTAAATAACGCCAACTGTTTCATGGCTGCAGCTACACCATTTTCGTAATGTGTTTTGGCATCAACGCCTAAGTTCAGGCCCCAGCGTTGTTTAGCTTCGGCTAATAAAAGTTCGGTTTCTGCATAAGTAATATGAAAGTATGGCGCATCATTAGTTATCATCCAGTCTGCCAATTGTACTTTTTGCCCGTTGTTTGGCACCTGTATAATACGGCCACCGCCAAGATCAACCTCAACCGCACCCAAAAAATCATCATAGTTGTACTTGCCCGGGTCTACGCCTTTAATAGGTTGGCCTTTTGCCCTTAAGGCATCACTAACATCAAGCCTTTCTGAAGGTTTGTCGGGGTTAACCCAATAATTACGTGCAATAGGCGCTAACCGCGGATCGTGGGCATCACTCATCGCTTTTAGCAAAGTGTTGCAAATACGCGGCCTGCCCTCGTCAGGGTATTGGTTTATGGCAACCGAAACACCGTTACCACGGATATCGGCATAGCTATTTTGCACATCGGCATGGTGTGTTATACAATTATCATCGGCACTGGTGAACACACCGGCGGCGTATGCGGCTTGTACTTCTGCTTTTGCCTTATCCTCATCTATTTTGCTTAACCGCATGGCTAAACGCAGGTGCAGCGAGTTCGCAAACTTTTTCCATGCGGCAATATTACCATGATAAAATATATCGGCTGCTACATTATCTTTTGATGCATCCAACTGCGCCGAGGCGGCGGCAAGCTCTTTAAAGAAATCATCATAAATATCTTTCTGAGCGTCAAATTCAGGTCGCACAACGCCTGATATATATCCTTTGCCTGCCTGGCTGTAAGGGATATCACCGTAAAGGTCTGTCATCCTTGCAAAAATGTACACCTTCATAATACGGCACATGGCGTTCAAATTTGTTTTAAGCGGGTCTTTCGCAGAGCGATCTACCGCATCAACAATGTTCAGCACATCATTAGGGTAACCAAGCTCCCAAAGCTCAGACATGTACTGCCTGTTTTTTACATACTCAAAACCATAACGGGTGTAATAAGCCCCGCCAATTTGCTGCACAAGCGGCATGGTCATGATGATGCTTGTACGCTCATTTATGGTTAGCTCGCCCGAAAAACGCAACTGTGTAAGCACCAACTGGTTTACCGGATCGAGGTTGTTTGATTTGGTAGGGTCGGTATTCATCTTACCAAAATCTTCGAACTTTTTACAGGAAACCAGCACGGTGGTTACCGTTAAAAGCAGGATAATTATTTTGTTTATATATCTTTTCATATCTATATGATTATCAATCGTCTATATATCTTATTAGAATTTCACGTTTAAGTTAAAACCCCAGCTTTTTCTTGATGGTAATGAACCATACTCAAGCCCTTGCCCGTTACCATTGTTGTAATTTGAGTCAGGGTCAACGTTGGGTACATTTTTATGAATGATGAACGGGTTACGGCTAACCAGTGCCACCGTCATGTTTTTAATACCCCATTTTGATGAAATAGCCGATGGGATGTTATAGCTTACCGTGATCTCGCGCATTTTAATATAACTGGCATCATATATAAACGGAGTGGCTACACCGTTGCCATCGCTGTAATAATTGGCCCAGTATACAGACGGATCGACCGCTTTGGTGTTTGGTGCATATATAGGCTTGCCTGCCCCGTCTACACCGGTTTGCACTACACCTTGTGGTACATATCCCCTCACTTTACCGGCCGCTGTCCATTGCTCGATGCTTTGGCCGGCTGTTTGGCGGTCTTCTTCAGATTTTATCCACTCGGCCCTGCCTGGTAGGGTAACTAAACTTGCGCCCCTTATTACGTTGAACAGGTTAGTCATGGAGAATAAGCTTGCGCCTTGTTTAATATCAACAACAAAGCTTAAACCAAAATTCTTGTAGTAGAACGAGCTGCTTAAACCGCCGGTCCAGCTCCAGGTACCTTTACCCAGTACTTCACGATCGGTAGTTTGTAGCGGGGCTAAAGTAACCGGGTCAAGTATAGCACGGCCTTGGTCGTCTTTTTGGCCTCCGTAGCCCAATATAGCGCCATATGCTGTGTTTGGCCTTGCCACTACTGATGTACCCAACCAGCGGGCATCAGATAAGGTTAGATAAGGTACCCCATCAGCAAGAGATTCTACATTATTAATGTTACGTGCAAAATTCACATTCAGATCCCAGCTGAAGTCTTTACCTACAATTGGCCTGGTGTTTATGGCCACCTCTATACCTTTATTGCCAACAACACCAGCATTAATTATTTGCTGTGAAAAACCGGAGCTTAGTGGGATGTTAACAATATTTATCTGATCTCTTGATTTTGAAGTGTAATAAGTAAGATCTAAACCAATCCTGTCATTAAAAAACTTCAAATCGGTACCTACTTCAAAAGATCTGGTACGGGTTGGCTTTAATGGTGAAGGCAAGGGTTGACCCGGCGTTGAGCCGCCTAACGGAGTACCATTAAACGATTGTGGGTTTAACTGGTAAGTTGGGTTTAGCATATATGGGTCTGTATCGCTACCTACCTCAGCTGCCGAAACCCTCAATTTACCAAAAGAAAGTATCGATTTATTCATTTTAAAAGCATCGGTAAATACAAAACTTGCTGATAAAGATGGATAGGTATATGCGTTATTATCTTTTGGCAATGTTGATACCGCATCACGGCGCACTGTTGCATCTAAATACAAAAAGCTTTTATACGCTGCGCTTAGCAAAGCATAAACAGACCTTGTTTCCCGCTCTCTTGGAGAAATTTCAAGAACTGTCCTGTCAGAAAATGCGTTTGAGCTGATGATATCCGTAGCTACCTGGTCTATATTTGAAGTAGTATAACCTGGCGCTTGGCTATGTGATAAACTGGCCCCTAACCTTGCCGATAAATTCAACGATGGTGTTACCTGTTTTTGAGCAGTTAGTAACATATCCGCCTCGGTAGTTTGTACTTTTTGATTGGTAGTTTCCAGCCTGCCGGTTAATGATCCGGGGGTTGATATCGGGCTGTATTTCTGATAATCAAAATAAGTAAAATCTGTTGAGGCACGGCCTTGCAGGCTTAACCAGCTTGTAAAGGTGTAGTTGGCCTGTAAACCGCCTATCATGCGGTTCTTTTTGGTTTGGTTGCTCATTTCGTTAATTACCCAGTATGGGTCAAGCCTGTACTGGCCTCCTCCCCATTCTACATAATTGCCTTCAACATCTTTATAACCTGTTTTAAAGTATGCCTGGTCTACGTTATTAGCCAGGCCAATAAAGTTGTTACCAATATTACCCGGGTCATCTGCCAGTGAAGGGCGGTTGGTCACGTTTTCGTTCATGTACATCACCCTCGCCTCAACGGTTAAATTCTTACCGAATTTAGAGCTTCCGTTAAAGTTAAACGTGTTACGACGCATGTTGCTGCCGGGTACAATATCGTTATTACGAAGGTCAGAAAGTGACAGGCGGAAGTTACCTTTCTCGCTCGAATTTGCTAAAGCTATTGTATTGGTAAAGGTTGAGCCTGTACGGAAGAAATCCTGTATATTATCCTTAACCAGGGCGTAAGGGCGATAAACGCCATCAAAACCAATTACTTGTAAATTTGGATCTAAGCGGGGGCCAAAGTTATTGAACAGGGTATTTTTTGCCTGTGCGGCATCAATTACCAATTGTTCTGAACTACCCTGCCCGTATATATACTGGTTACCATCTAATGTGGTCAGCTGCTTTTCGAACGATGAAGTGCTGTTAAACTCAATTCCCAGCTCTTTTTTATTTCCGCCCTTTTTGGTGGTAATTAATATAACACCATTACCGGCGCGGCTACCATAAAGCGCCGAAGCCGATGGGCCTTTCAGTACGCTTATCTTGTCTACATCATCGGGGTTAATGGCCGATATGGCATCGCCAAAATCCTGCCCGCCCGAGTATTTACCACCGCCTACCTGGCCATAGTTGGAGTTGTCTATCGGTACACCATCTACCACATATAGCGGCTGGTTATTACCGGTGATAGTAGTGTTACCTCGGATAATTACCCTTGATGAACCCGCCGGGCCGCCGGCACCGCCGGTAATAACCAAACCGGCAACCTTACCCGCAAGCGAATTTATGACGTTGGTTTCGCGGGCTTTTTTAAGGTCGTTACCATCAACTTCGGCAAAGGCGTAACCCAGGGCGCGCTGCTCGCGCTTAATACCAAGGGCTGTTACCACAACCGTTTTTAGTTCGGTACTGCTTAGTTTTAATGATATGTTTACATATTTCACATCCTCGGCGGCAATAATTGATGAAGGTTCAAAACCCAGCATCCTGAAAGTGATCACATCGCCTGTATTGGCATCAATGGCAAATTCGCCTGCCGTGTTTGTTACAGCCGATTTATCAGTTTTGGTATTAATAACCGTTACACCAGGCAAGGCCAGCTTATCGGGGTCTGTTACTTTGCCTTTTAATACAAAGGCTACGGCGTTTGGGTTGTTTTTAAGCGCCTGTATCAGCACCGTTTCGCCCGAGATTTTATACCTAACGTTGATTTGACTGGCCAGGGCACCAATAACATCATTTAGCTGCTTGTTGGTTACCTTTAAGTTAATGCGGCGTTTAAAGTCAACATCGGCAGGGTTGTATGAGAAATGCACCTTGGTGGCATCCTCAATTTGTTTAAATACTTTTTCTACCGGCTGGTCCTGCCAGTTAAAAGAATAAAGCGCGTTGGGCGATGATTGGGCAAAGCTGCTGGTATAAATAACCAGGAACACTGCGCCAAGCATCCTCAATAACATTTTTGAAAAAAAACGCGAAGAGGGTAGTTTTTTTAGCATAGTTTAAAGATTTAGGGTACGTTGATTATTATGGTTTAGTTAGAATACAATTTTGATGGTATCTCCTTTTAGTTTGTATTTGAAATTATTTACGAAACCAATAGCATCCAGCACTTCAGTAAGGTTTTTATTATTGAACTGCCCGGTAAACCTGATCTTGTCCACCTCTTTACTATCGGTAGTTACTTGTATGCCGTAGGTATTGGTTATTTTGGTTGCTATCTCGTTAAAAGTAGCGTTAGTGAATACCAGCTTACTGTTTATCCAGTTTTGCAGTTCGGCTTTGTTAAATTCCGATTTGGTGAAGCTGTTATCGCCATCAGCCAAAACAACCTGCTGGCCGGGTATCAGTATTTGGTCGGTTACATTGGTTTGTAGTTGCGTGGCTTCTACCCTAACCTTACCTGTGGCAAGCATTACGCTGGCCATTTTTGATGTGGCATAACTGCTTACTTTAAATGATGTGCCTAAAGCTGTTGTGGCAGTTTTATTGGTAAGTACAACAAAGGGGCGGGTTTTATCTTTGGTAACTTCAAAAAAGGCCTCGCCGGTTAAAAGTACATGGCGGTCGTTACCATTATAATCGTTTGCTATTTTAAGGCTGCTTGATCCGTTTAGGGTAACCGTAGTACCATCGGGCAATACAATGCTTTTACGGTTGCCGAAAGCTGTTTGTGCTACCAAATGGTAATTGGTATTGGTAATACGGCTGTACATTATAGCGCCAGAAACCGGCGCGTTATATTTATACAAGCTATAAGCTATTACCAGCACCAGCAAGGTAGCTGCAACAGCCATGCGTGGCAGCCATAACCTGCGTACATTGGTAACAGGTAATGGTTGTTTTTTAAGCTGCTCGGTTGCAATGGCGGCTTTTAATTTATCAAGCTGCTCCTGTTTGTCGGCTTTGCTAACTTTTATGCCAAGTAACAGGCAAAGTTCGCGTGCATCGCTTATTTTCTTTTTTAGAAGAGGTTGTGTAAGGAGAACATTTTCCCAGAAGGCTTTATCAGCATCATTAAGATCATAGCAGTAGTTAATAAAGCTGTCATCCGTTAAAAAATCCTCGATATTAAAATTTATATAGTCCATTAAGTTGGTATTTACATACAAGTGCAATAGATTATTCTTTTTTACCAACACTTTTTAAAAAAATTTATAAAGATTATTATTAACTTCATCGTTAATTGGAAAAAGCACATAAATCGGCCGCAAAAGAGCGCATGAGCATCAGGACGGAACGGGTAAAAAAGAACTGGCAATTGCTTGCAGAAGGCGATCAGCAGGGGCTTTATGCCTGCTTCGATATCTTTTATGATGACCTGTACCGCTTTGGGGTTTGTATGTATAAAAACCCCGAACTGGTAAAAGAGGGTATCAATAGTTTGTTTATTGAGCTTTGGCGCATACAGGAGAAATTATCCTCGGTACAAAATGTACAGCAATATGTACTTACCATATATAAACGCATCCTTTACAAAACCTACCAGCAGTATTCGCGCGAGACGTTTACCAACACTATTGAAGAGGCCGAGCTTGAAGCAGCTATTTCTGAACAACCTTACGAGAATATACTGATTGCCAGCCAGCAGGACGAGATCACCAAAAAACGACTACAAAAAGCCCTTAACCAGCTCACCCCACGGCAGATAGAGATTGTACAGATGCGCTATTTTGACCAGATAAGCTTTTGCGAGATCTCTGAAAAAACAGGCCTTACCGAACGCACAATCTATAACACCCTGCACAACGCCATTAAAGTGTTGCGTGATGTATTTTCGTTGGCGCTGATCATCAGGTTACTGAGTTAATACAGTTGTTAACAATATAAGTGTTCAAAAATCGGCAGGTGATTTTTTGATACAATTTGGTACACTTGCCAAAATATGCTACCTCTATCTGCCATGACCAAACCGGTACACCCTATTTATAACTTACACTTTGCACTGGTTTGTCTTAGTTCGCTTTTATTCTCGGCCAGTTTTAACATGCTGATACCCGAACTGCCTGCTTACTTAAGCAGCATGGGCGGCGGCGAGCATAAAGGCCTTATTATAGCCTTATTTACCCTCACAGCAGGCATTTCACGCCCTTTTAGCGGCAGGCTTACTGATACTGTTGGCCGTGTGCCGGTAATGGCCGTAGGCTCTATTGTTTGTTTTATATGCGGTTTTCTTTATCCTATATTAAGTACGGTATCCGGTTTTCTGTTCCTGCGTTTGTTGCATGGGTTTTCAACAGGCTTTAAGCCAACGGCAACGGCTGCCTACGTAGCCGATATTGTACCGCGCGAGCGTTGGGGCGAAGCACTGGGTTTCCATGGTATTTGCTTTAGTACGGGGTTAGCTATCGGGCCGTTTATTGGCAGTACCATCAGGCTGGCTTATTCATTAAACGTATTGTTTTATGCCTCATCATTTTTGGCGCTGATGAGTATTGTTATACTGATGAACATGAAAGAAACGCTGAAGCTTAAACAACGTTTCAGTTTCTCGGTGCTGAAGATCTCCCGGAAAGATATCATAGCAGTAGAGGTTTTACCCGCCGCTATTGTAACCCTGCTTTCGTATGTGGCCTATGGCGCTATACTAACCGTTATCCCCGACTGGAGCGGTCATCTCGGCATCATGAACAAAGGGCTTTTCTTTATGGTGTTCACCATCGCTTCCTTATTGATCCGTTTTATAGCCGGGAAAGTATCCGACAGGTATGGCCGTGTTTATGTGATCAATACCGGGTTGGTGCTACTGGTTATAGCACTCATAGTTATTGGCTATCAGAAAACATCTTTCGGTTTATTGGCAGGCGGGGTTATTTATGGTGTTGCCACGGGTATCCTCTCTCCCGCCCTTAACGCCTGGACGGTTGACCTGAGCCAGCCCGATCATCGTGGCAAAGCTATGGCAACTATGTATATTTCGTTAGAGGCCGGGATAGGTTTAGGTGCATTAATCTCCGGCTGGTTTTACCAGGATGTGATAGGTATGGTGCCCTCTATTTTGTATGCTACGGCGGTGGTTACTGTTCTGGCTTTAGTTTATATGATGTTCCGCTCAAAAACACCCGAAAAACACCGCGACGATTTCTTAATGGAAGCCGAGGTTTAACCCAGCACTTGTATAAACCCACATTTACGAAAAAACGGCATCCATAAGCAGGCATCAGCTAAAAGATCTGCCGATGGTGTATTTTGACCGGCGCTTAACGCCGAAATAGCATCGTATAAATTAGTGTGTTTGCGGCATTCTGTGAGCAGCAAATATTGTGTTTGGGTAATTTCTTCCAGTACGAGGTGGTAATTTTTCCTGCTGATAGCCATATAGGTTTTTTGTGGTAATGGCAGTTCGTATTCTTCCCCACGGTAAACCGCCTCAAAAAATTGCTTCATCGGAAAATCAAGCTCAAGCAATTGCAGGCATTCGGGCACGCTGATATTTAACGTACCAAAAAGCATGTCCTGGATATTTACCTGGCTGGTATCAACCATATTATTTTCAATTCCTGGTGCGCGCATGGCAACCTGCCTGGCGCGTTCAACCCTTGCCAGGGTAGCAGGAATATCAAAATGGCTATTATCTACTCCTTCTTCCGGCTGTGGTTTGGTTTTATCCAAAAAATCAGGGAAGGCTTTACCCAGATCATACAAGGTAAATGAGGTGGACGGATGATACATCAGGTAAGCTTTGGCAAAGCTATCAAACAACTCATCGCCCATAAACTTTTTGCTGATGGCATAATCGGCATACATGCAATCAAGCAGCCTGAGCATATAACCGGAGCTGTAAACATTAAGGCGCTGGTGTACAGACGCGCTGCCCTCGTCAGATACCACATCAGTTTCATGCACTTGGTACAAATGATTGGCCAGCCCAATTTTCTGGTTCAGAAAGCCGGGGGCCATAACAACGGTACGCAGCCAGTT
Organism: Bacteroidota bacterium; assembly: GCA_040390445.1. Lineage (GTDB taxonomy): Bacteria > Bacteroidota > Bacteroidia > Sphingobacteriales > Sphingobacteriaceae > Mucilaginibacter. The sequence goes on along the minus strand of JAZJYI010000008.1, from coordinate 635,700 downwards.
TTGTAGTAATACGGTATCCTGTTTAACCATTTGATGCCTGTAATTGAAAAACTACCGGGTTTGATACCGGCATATTGGGTGAGCGATAAATACCAGTGTCAGGAATATTACCCTTTAATACTTCGCGTGCTTTAAAAAGTTCCTCCAATAGTTCAGGATATTCCGGGATCTTGGCATCCCATTCCAGCAGGGTGCTTACACCACCGGTTAGTTGCTGTGCTTGCCTGTATAGTTTCCATACTTCCGATGGTACGGGCTGGTCATGAGTATCAACCAGCAATGCGCCGCAATCTGTAGGGCCGGCAATGTGCATTTGTACAATATGCTCATGCGGCAGGCTATCAATGTATTTCACCGCGTCAAAACCATGGTTATGGGCTGATACAAAAACGTTATTTACATCAAGCAGTAATCCACATCCTGTTTCTTTGGCTAAAGCCGACAAAAACTCCCACTCGGGCATGGTTGAGGCTTTAAATTGCAGGTAGGTTGATGGGTTCTCTAATATCAGCGGCCGTTTCAAAAAATCCTGTATCCTCAGTACACGCTCAGCCACATGGGCAAGGCTTTCCTCGGTCATGGGCATAGGCAACAAGTCGTGCGTGTTGGTGTAGGCAACACCCGTCCAGCACAGATGGTCAGAGATCCACTCAGGTTCTACCACTGCTGCCAAAGCTTTTAGTTTTTGCAGATAGGTATAATTGATCGGGTCGGTACTACCAACTGATAATGATACACCATGCATCACCACCGGCACTTGTTTACGCACGTGCATTAAAACATGGCTGGCAAAGCCATAATCATCCATAAAGTTTTCGCTGATGATCTCGAACCAGTCTACCCCCGCCGGGTTATTGAGCAGGTAGTTAAAGTGTTTGTTTCGTAAACCCACGCCGAGGCCCAAATTTGGCAGGCCCAGGCGTGGTTTAGTATTGATGCTCATAAGCAATAATTATTTAGGTTGATGGCGGGAACGCCAAACGCAGATCGCTTGGTTTTGGTTTTGGCGGAACAGGTTTACCGCGTTGTTTCAACACCTCGGCGTAAGCATTCCAGGCTACGTCATAAACCAGGTCCCCTTTAGCATAATCAACAATAGCAAACGGGCTTGGCTGGTATTTTGGTTTAGCGCCAAAGTTGTTCAATTGCATCTTATACTCGTTTGGCGGTGGTATTGAAGGATACATTTGTGATGCCGAAATTGGCACCGCGCATCCACCTAACGAACCACATGCATTATCCGAAGGCGGGCTGTATGGCGACACTTTATCACCTTTTGCCTGCAGGAAGGTGTATGATGTTGCTGCACCACAGCCGCTGCCACCGGCAGGAGATTGTACAAAACCGCATCCACCTTCGCCTTTACACTCGTTAGAGCCTTTGCAGGTGTGGAATAATTCGGGTGGGGCGCAAGTTGCCGGGTTCCTTACAATATCCTCGTCCAGATTAAGGCCCTGGCAAGCATGATAAATATGATTACTGCGATCTAATGGAGGGTCGGTTGGTGATGTAACACCCAAAGCAATATTGGGGATCTTACCAAATATAGCCCAACAGATAGACATCCTATCGCCAGAACCGCCCATTGATGGGTAAGGGAAAGCTGTTTTAGGGTTCTGGAAATAATCGTTTAATACGCGGGTAACACCTGCTATTGCACCTGTTGATGTACGACTAAACAGATCATAATTTTTACCATCAGCATCATTCAGTTTTAAACGGTTCAAAGCGTCGGCAATTTCACCTGACGATGGCAGGTTTGGATAACGTTGAGGGTCGTAACCAATAGTTTCCAACAACCCTGCCGACCACTTATTACCTTTTGTATGCCATTGATCCCAGGTTTCAATTTCACCGCTTTTTACCAGGCCTAATACAAAAGTAAAAGTTTCAAAGTGATCCATTTTACCAAATTGACCGCGCGCTTCTGCCTTGGCCGAGTCTACTTCACCACCTGCGGCATTAAACGAAGGGTACTTTTTACGCAACACCGGGCATTTAGGCTGGAACATATCCTGCACAGCCATTAATGTTAACGGCGCTTTTAAATTGCGGCTTTTGCTAACACGAAGCAATATCTCCTCAATAACACCACCGCCTTCGCCCTGGTCTGTAATTCCGTTTATCATGTTCAGTACATCATGTAACGCCTTTTCAAGGTCGGGTGTGTTGATACTGGTTGGCATGTATGGGTATTCATCGCTGCCTGTTTGCGTTTTATCAAGCCTGCCAGGGTTAAATACCTCTTTTTGTATGGCATACTGCAATTGCTCGTTGCTACCCGTTTTTGTTGATACTTCCTGAGATTTTGTAAGCCCTTTTTTGTAAACTATTTCCCAAAGTGTAGTGCCATCGGCATATTCAATTGAAAGATAGTTCCACAATTGCAGGTACATATTACCTATCGAGCCAAATAAGGGTAACGGTTCGCCTTCTTTCCATTTATTATATGGCGCGGTTTCTTCATACCTCCACTTTTTATCGGGATGGATATCTGCCAAAGCGGCCTTCTCCGTTTGCTCAATAGCCATAAATAAATTACACTGGTCTTCATCCATCGGCCCAATTTTCACTTTTATACCGGTGCTTTTAATCGTATCCTTAAAATCAAGTATCCCCGGCAATACGGATGAATCGGGCGCGTAGCATTTCCAGGCGTAAGTCTTCTCGTCCTGTAAAGGCTCGCAGGTAAATTTAGGGTCGTAGCCTACAACTTTTGCAAGATTAGAGATAATTTGCAAGTGAAGCATTTCGGCCACAAACACGCTAAACACCGCGTTAAAAGCCTGCTCATTTGCCGTTTTAGGATGGGCTGATGCAGACATGCCCGGCCATATACGGCCTTCATAAAAGTTACTATCCCTGCTATTGATCTCGTGCATGCCCTGCAGCGAGTACAACGAGGTCATGTACAGCGGAATGGTAAAAAGCTCGACGTTAACGGCCGACTGCACCATTGCATGCAGCGCCTTCTCGTCTATCTCTTTGTATGATACCGGGCGGTTTTGTAGCCGGTTATCATCGGTGAATAAGAGCGTTGTTTTCATTGTTTTAAGGTATTTAAGGTTTTGGTATTGTTCCGTTTGCTAAATGCCTGAGGCCTTCAATGCCCGGCAAAAACACATACAGGCCGCCGTCCGTTCTTATAAATTGCGGCAGGCCATCCAGTATTGTATAATCTTCTGTTTTTGGTTTTTCGGGCGAGGCGGGCGGTAAAAAAGCAAAGTTTTCATGATTGGCCATGCCGTCATCTATGCCAAACACCGGGTCCACCCCACTTTTATTGGGGCTTATATCGCTGTTTTCATCGCCATTTCTGAACCCCCCATTGGTTACCCAGGTTTCCATAATAAAGCTAAACTGTGCGCTTAGGTTAGCACAAATAAACAATCCAACCAAGCCCCGCGGAATATTATCGGGTTTCTCGGGGTTATAATCGGGCCCATAAGGGCCTGCCCGCCGCATGAGCCTTTTTTCTTCGGCATTATTTGTATTACCTTGTACTTTCCAGTCGTCGCGCGGGTTGGTGCGCCTTATGTGGGCCGCGTATGGGCAAACCTGCCCAAAATCATCGCTTTGTACATCACCACGCTGGTGGGCTGTACGGCTCATGTAATTAAAGTTTGTAAAGTCAAAGCCTTCCAGCTTATCATCCGGATTTTCGGGTTGCAACGGATGATCCGGGGATACCATTAAAGGTGTACCATCATACCAGCGGCCACACATTTTTGCAGCTACCAGCGCGGGCGTAATACCTTCGCCGCGGGGTTTGTCAATAAAATCTTTAAAGGCCTTTACATCCTGGTGAAGCACTCTGAATGCAGCGAAACTACCATTATACAACAGCGGATGTGCTTTATATTTTGGTAACATTGGGCTATCTGTTTTCGATGGATCCTTTTTAAATTTCGGGGTGATCACAAAATGATAAGGTGGGACAAGTGGCCTGTCGTCAACCGTGCTTTTGCCCAACAGCAAACGCCCCTGAGTGGTATTCCAGGGCACGTTACTTAACCTTGGCTGCGAAAGGCTGTCCTTATAACCAAAGTGTATGTAATCATCCCCGGCTTTAAGCGGGTCGGAATCCTGGAGGTATGCTTCCTTTAGTGCCAAGCCATTATCTGATAATGGAATTTGCGCTAACAATTTCTGATGGTAGTCTTCGCGGTTCGCAGTACTATCAGCATAAATACTTACCAGGATATGCAATTCATTATTATTTGCCGATGGGTTTTCGTTTAGTTTCCACTCACCCGATCTTTTCCACCAGTTTTTAGGTGCACTTGCACCAACATCGCCAACAGCAATTGCATCGCCAACGGCACCTTCCATAAAAAGCGAAAAAACGTTTGAACTTCGCCCTTCTACTTCTTCGCGATTTTCCTCTTGCATTAACTCGCGCATGCCTGAATAAGTAAGGCCAACTGTTAAACTGTATTCAGGCCTTTTATCAAGTTCCCAGGGTTTGGCCGATGTAACCTCTATATCACTTGCTCCTGGTAAAATATTTGATAAAAAGGCCTGCGCACCGTTCTTATCAGCTATCGTAAATATAATATAACGTATATATGGGAACGTATACCCCCGTAGTATAATGCCCTGTATATCATCCAACTTTGGGGTAGGATAATTATTACGGATATCGTTTAGGTTGATCATTGCATATGAATAAGTTAGGTTAACAGCCCCTCTGTATTATTATTTACAAACAGGCTTTTTCGATTCGGCAAAATTGATAACCGGGGCTTTTGATGGCCAAAGTTCGCGGGCATTAGGGTAGTTATCCAATATTTTTTCGATGGTTAAGCCCGGGAATGTGTGCGTTAACAGGTATTTATTAAAGCTTGTTATTTTTGCTGCCGCAGGGATAGTTGGATCGGCGAAATTATAACGCATAAGCAGGCAGTAAAACTCGTTAGGGTTTTCTTCTACTTTACCGTTTTCGATAATATATTTTGCAGATGTAGGGTCGGTATCTTTAACTATACCACTTTCGTCCATATGCTCCAGGATAAAATTAAGCCCTCCGGCAATATCCGGATCGTTCACAAACGAATCGATATATGGTTTAAAGTCGGCATCGTACAAGGCCTGTACAACCAAAAGATCCTTGCCTTCTGCAGTTTGAAAACTTGGCACCGGCAGCTTTGGTGTGGTACCTGAAGGAAGGTAATAAAACATTGAAAAATGCACGCCTGTAGCCGCGCGGTTATCTTTCGCTTTCTCGGTCAATTTTAGTTGCAGATCGCTAACTGTTTGAAGTGCTTTAGCTCCGCCTAATTTTTTCATAGGCATAAAAAGTAACAGCATGTGTTGCTGCTCGCGCGCGGTAAGGCTGGTAATAGGGTCCATGGTGGTTTTGGGTTAGGTTGTACTTATACCTACTCTATTAAAGGCTTTTCGGTATCCGCCATTATTGTGATAATCTCGATCAAAATTTGCGTTACACTACTCTTATCCCAATGCTACAGTAAACTATAGCAATAGATGCGCCTCCAATTGGCCCGGTATACTACAGCAATTTACGCTCGCTGGTTTTACCAAACCTGTAGGCCAGGCTTACCTCATGTATGGTGGTATTAAAGCCACCAAGGTTGTTTGATGATGTACCAAACTGATAACTGTAACCAACTTTAAACGTATCGGTAATTACAGATATAATGCCCGCAGCCCTTTTATTGGTACGATAGCTTGCTCCCACGCCCAGTTGTTCCTTCAAAAATATGGTGCCGGTAATATCGGCCAGCAAAGGCGAACCGTTTACATATGATACCAGCGTTGATGGTTTAAACTTGATATCATCGCTCAGATCGGCCAGATAAGCTCCTGAAAAATAAAAGTGGTTTTTCAGATAATTTGCCTGCTGTACTGATGCCGTACCCAGGCTACGGATGCTCAATTCGGGTACCGATACACCTAAATAGTATTTGTCGCTATAAAACATTACCCCGAAACCTATATTGGGTTTTGTTTCGCGCACATCATCCCTAAATTGGGGGTCGTATGAATCGAGTGTTGAGTAATTGGCTGTGTAATTACGTACACCTGCGTTTAAAGATACAGCCAGATAATCGTTACCGGTAAGTTGTATGGCTTTGGCAAAAAATGCATTTACTTCTAATTGCTTTTCAACTGCGACCTGGTCGTTAAGTACATATATACCTGCAGCACCTCCTATTGATTCTATTGGTAAGCTACCGCTAAATAATAAACTGGTTGGCGCACCATTAATACCAATAAATTGCTTACGCCCCATCAGGTTTAGTGAGCCGGCTTTATCCAGCATTGAATATGCCGGGTTTATGGGTGTTAAATTATCGGCATACTGGCTGTAGGCATATATCTGTTGCTGCGCCATAAGTTTGTTGCCGCATATCATTAACAGTATGCTTAATGCTAGTATAAATTGTTTTTTGTTTAGGTTTAAACTCATGCCTGTTGCTTCTCGCACCACTGTTAATAGGTTTATAATTAGGATATATTTTGATTTATTTTATTCATGCTGCTAATAAAATACAACTTGTGGAGTACATAAACCGTTTTCTACACCCGTACCCTGGTAAGATTTTCCCGCAGGTAGTAAAAGTATAGCGCTCATAAAAGCAATTTAAGAGGTTTATATCAATCAGTAACAAGTCATGCTATCGGGGTAATAACCTTTCAGGCAATTGTTTTAACCAGGGCATTGTAAGCAACCAATTTACGGTTTAAATAGCATTATATATTATAATTGCATCCCCCTAAAAATCGCTTTTGTTATCTCACAAATCTCTGTTAAAAACAAAATGAGTTATAGGGTAAAAACAGCTTATTTATACTTTATTTAAGGGTAAAAAAAGCAATATTAAGGGTCTTAATATTGCAAAAGCCCCTGCATTAATGCAGGGGCTTTTGCAATAAAAGATGATGTATTAATATTTAATGATAATGTACCCTGTTTTACGTTTACTTTGTTTATCAACCTGATACTCTAACGCGTAGAAGTACGTGCCCGGTTTTAATAACGCGCCGTTCTTATTAGAGTGGCCGTCAAACAAATGATTGCCATCCTTGCCGTAATCCTTAACATCGAACACGAGTGTACCACTTGTGTTCATGATAGACAGTTTATTACCAGGGTAAGCACTAATCCCCTCAATATACAGGAAGTCGTTAGAACCGTCACCATTTGGCGATACACCCTGGTGAACCACTACCCCATCATCATCAGTTGGCGCTACATTGTTAGCTGCTTTATTAGCGAATAGCAGCTTACTATCGTTCTTATCTACCATAAGTAAGCTCAATGGTCTGCTTACATTAACAGTATAAGTTCTGGTAGTAATTCCGTCTTCAGCTGTTATAAATACATTAATCATAGTTGATTGGCCGGCAATAAGCGAGATTGGGTCTGATGCGGTACCTCCGGTAACAGGTGCGCCATTTATGGTTACCGTTGCGCCATAATAAACAGTTGGGATAACCCTAATGCTACTTTGTGTTTCACTTACTGTAGCCATGTAGTTTACATTTCCAACCCCCGTTGTAGAGGTTAACGTTATTTTAGGGTTAAATGCTAAGCTTGCTGATGCATTGTTTGAACCTGTACGGTTAACGGTTATTGAATAGGTTTTAACAGTTACACCATCCTGGGCGGTTATTGATATGTTGATAACGGTTGGGCCTGCGTTAAGTACTATCGGGTCAGAGAACACTCCGTTGGTTACTACATTACCGTTAACGCGTATCACAGCATCAGCCTGCTGAGCGATTGTTTTAAGGCTAATACTGCTTACACCAGGAGATACTGAGGTAACATAATTTACGCTGGCCGAACCTGTGGTACTGAGCAATGACGAAACCGGGTCAAGGCTAAAATTAGCTAACGCATTGTTTGAACCTGTACGGTTAACTGTTATTGAATATGTTTTAACAGTTACACCATCCTGGGCTGTTATTGATATATTAATAACAGTCGGCCCACTATTAAGCGCTATCGGGTCAGAGAACACTCCGTTGGTTACTACATTATCGTTAACGCGTATCACGGCATCTGCCTGCTGAGCGATTGTTTTAAGGCTAACACTGCTTACACCAGCAGATACTGAGGCAACATAGTTTACACTGGCCGAACCCGTGGTGGTTAATAATGTTGACGCCGGGTCAAGGATAAAACCTGATACTAGCGCAATATTTGAACCTGTGCGGTTAATGGTTATTGAATAGGTTTTAACAGTTACACCATCCTGAGCGGTTATTGATATGTTGATAACGGTTGGCCCGCTATTAAGCGCTATTGGATCGGAGAACACTGCGCTGGTTACTACATTACCGTTAACGCGTATTGTCGCATCTGCCTGCTGAGCGGTTGTTTTAAGGCTAACACTGCTTACACCAGCAGATACCGAGGTAACATAATTTACACCAGCATCACCTGTGGTGGTTAATAGTGTTGACGCCGGGTCAAGGGTGAAATTTGATACTGATGCAATATTTGAACCTGTACGGTTAATAGTTATTGAATAGGTTTTAACAGTTACACCATCCTGGGCTGTTATTGATATATTGATAACAGTGGCCCCGCTATTAAGCGCTATGGGGCCGGAGAACACTCCGTTGGTTACTATATTACCGTTAACACGTATCTCGGCATCTGCCTGCTGAGCGGTTGTTTTAAGGCTAATACTGCTTACGCCAGCAGATACTGAGGCAATATAGTTTACGCTGGCCGAACCTGTTGTACTGAACAATGACGAAACCGGGTCAAGGCTAAAATTAGCTAACGCATTGTTTGAACCTGTACGGTTAACGGTTATTGAATAGGTTTTAACAGTTACGCCATCCTGGGCGGTTATTGATATATTGATAACAGTGGGCCCATTATTAAGTGCTATTGGGCCGGAAAACACTCCGCTGGCTACTACATTACCGTTAACTCGTATCACGGCATCTGCCTGCTGAGCAGTTGTTTTAAGGCTAATACTGCTTACACCAGCAGATACTGAGGTAACATAGTTTACACTGGCCGAACCTGTGGTACTGAAGAATGACGAACCCGGGTCAAGGCTAAAACCTGATACTAACGCGTTGTTTGAACCCGTACGGTTAACGGTTATTGAATAGGTTTTAACAGTTACACCATCCTGAGCGGTTATTGATATGTTGATAACGGTTGGGCCTGCGTTAAGTGCTATCGGATCGGAGAGCACTCCGCTGGTTACTACATTACCGTTAACGCGTATCACGGCATCTGCCTGCTGAGCAATTGTTTTAAGGCTAATACTACTTACACTAGCAGATACTGAGGTAACATAGTTTACGCTGGCCGAACCTGTGGTAGTTAATAGTGTTGATGCCGGATCAAGGTTAAAACTTGCTAGCGCATTGTTTGAACCTGTACGGTTAACGGTTATTGAATACGTTTTAACGGTTACACCATCCTGGGCGGTTATTGATATGTTGATAACGGTTGGCCCGGCGTTAAGTGCTATCGGATCAGAGAACACTCCGCTAGTTACTACATTACCGTTAACACGTATTGTTGCATCTGCCTGCTGAGCGGTTGTTTTAAGGCTAATACTACTCATGCCAGCAGATACCGAGGTAACATAGTTTACACCGGCCGCACCTGTTGTACTAACCAATGATGAAACCGGGTCAAGGGTAAAATTTGATACTGACGCAATATTTGATAATACCGGCGCCTCCCGGGTTACATTTATCGTATAGGTCTGCGTGGTAACACCATCAGCGGCAGTTACAACAACCCTTATCCTGTTTGGTGGCCCTTCAGATAAATTAACGGTGACTGTAGGGTTTGATGCGCTAATTTGAGTAGCGCCTATTTGTATAGTTGCTGTACCAACAGTTGCTACCGGTGTAACACCTATCGAGGTGATGTTATTCGGTACTGATACCGTGTACGACCTTGTTGCGGGAACAAAGGCAGGTGTTAAAGTCCCGGCATTTACACTTAACGATGCAAGTGTTACATCAGCAAACGGCAGCCTGGTTACATGCATCACGTATGTTTTTGAATGTGCCCCATCCTGCGATGTTACCACTACCGTAAATTCATTATCGCCCACCGATATTGGCAATAGATCTGTAGTAGTATCATATGGTAATGTTACTCCGTTAACGGTTACAGTAGACACTTCATTTTCTGAAACCGCGAATACACGTACAGATGCAATATTATTAGGGGCGTAAATTGTTGTAAGTTGTTCCCCAATGGTAAAGTTAAAGTTTTTAGAGAAGCTTGATCCCGATGAAACATTTAGGGCGTATAAGTTTGCAACCGGCGACAGTAACGGTGGTGGCGTGCCTGCGCGGGTTAGTACCAGCGTGTAGGTTTTGGTCGCGCTGGTATCCTGCGAGGTAACAACTACATGGTAAGTATTTGGCCCGCCATGTACCGGAAGTGTATAGTTTATAAACCTTGGCACTACTGTTCCGTCGATTTTAACAATAGCGTTTTCGTTTGCTGATATAGCACTTAACGGTATACCGGTATAAGTAGAATCGGCAACCGTAGCGGTATAGTCATAAACATTCGGGTTAAATTCTTCGTTTAGTGACGTTATGAAAGGGAACGATAAGCTTGCCAGGGTAGCATCTGATGATCTTAACCTGTAAATATTTAACACATATGGAATATGGTTAAGGCCGTTTTCGGATGTTACATCGATAACAACACTATTAGCACCAAATGATAATGGTACGTTATTTCCACCGCCTGTATTTAAGTTTTGATTGTTAACTTTTATAATGGCAGCGTTGTTTGTGGCGGTTGGCAGGAATGTTAATGCCCCAACACCACTTGCAACTGTTGCGCTATAAGTATGCGTACCGCTAACAAACGGTGTATTTAAAGTAATTGTATTATTACCTATTGATGCCAGTGTAGCATCAGCCGATTGCGCACGGGTTACTGCAACCTTGTATATTCTTTCATCACCGTTTTCGGCTTTAGAAACTATGATCACATCAGTTTCGCCAACATTAAGCGAGGTATTAACCGGGTTAGTTGTTGCCAGATCATACCCACCTACAAATACATGTGTTGTAGGCGAAACAGCTGTAGCAGTAACATCAGTTGAGGTAACTACGTTACTAACCGATGCCGTATAATTTAAAGTGTTAGCATCAAAAGAAGGGCTATATGTTACGCCGCTTAAGTTTAGGCTGGCTAACAAGTTGTTAGTGTCATAAGCCCTGAAAATATTTAAAGTATAATATTTTGTTGTTGAACCATCCTGTGCGGTTACAATAACGTTAAAATTGTTTGGGCCTGTGTTTAAAGGGACATTTGTTGCGATGCCTGAAGTAATCGCACCTCCGTTAAACTGTAGGGTAGCATTTTGCTGGTTAGCAGTGGCCGTTAAATTAAATGATGCTACATTATTAGCCACAGCGAAACCATAGCTTGTTTGTTCGCTGCTGAACACAGGATTTAAGATACCCTGGTCAACAGTTAAATTGGCAAGCGTTGCATCGATAGATGGGGTGATGGTAAGTGCAGTGCTGTTTGAGGCATCCTGCACAAAATCATAATTAGCTGCACTTAGGCCGCTTCCAACAATTGGATAATTGCCCAGCGGACTATTTATGTTTGCTGTTGTTGCAAAACTCAAAGTGCCGCTTGTGGCCGATGCCAGGTTATCACCATTAACAAAGCCAGTTACCGAACCTGTGTAGGTTGGGTCGGTAGTTAGGTATGGGCGGCTTGCCGGGGTAGCAACGTATGTTAAGGTTGATTTACCTATCGACAGGTTTGCACCGGTATAATTTAAAGTATAGTTGCTGCTTAACGCTAAGCTACCCTGAGTAATGGCATGGTTGCCAACACCTTCGCCTGCATCCCTGGTAAGGGTGCCGGTGAAGCCGTCGCTAAATGAAAGGGCGTCGTAAGTATAGTCAAAAGCAGGATCTGCTGCGCCATAGGTTTTTGTTTTGGCGTTTGCCGTAACGTTAATGGTTTTCTTACCTATGGTAAGGTTGTTGCCATTAAAAGTAAGTGTATAGTTGCTGCTTAAAGCAAGTGCTCCCTGTGTAATAGCATAAGTACCGAAGCCTTCGCCTGGCGCCCTTGTTAAGCTACCACTAAAGGTATCGCCAAAAGGAAGGCTGTCGTTAACGTAGCTTAATGTTGGGTCGGCGTCACCGTAGGTTTTTGTTTGCGCGTTGGCGTTAACAGTAACAGGTTTTGGTGTGATAGTAAAAGTATTAGTTATAAATGAAATATTATAATTAGCTGATCTGTCTTCTCCGGTTGAAGCATCTAAGGGGTGTTTTAAGCCTATAGTTAAAGCATATGTACCTGCATTTTCGGAATTAGGCGTTCTGCCAAAAGTTCCACTCATGCCGTCTTCAGCAGCGATGCTTGTACCGCTAAAACTGTATGGGGCCCCCGTTGCAAAATCAGGATCGCCGTATTGTTTTGTAACTGGTAGCGGAGCGATGGTAAGCGGGCGTTTTGTGATAGTAAGGTTAGCGCCTACGTAGGTAATATTGTAGTTGCTGCCATAAGATATATCGCCCTGGTTAATGGCATAATCGCCAACCAACCTATTGGTGTTTGGTGTTACCCTGCTTAATGCACCTGTGGGCGCATCACTACCTACTACACCTGTAGCGGTGTAGGTAAATGCAGGATCGGCATTGCCGTATACTTTGGTTTGGGCATTAGCTGTGACGGTAATGGTTGCTTTGTTCACCGTAAGTACTTGCGCAACACTGGTTGCGGCCAGTCTGTTGGCATCTCCAGCCTGTGAGGCAGTGATATTAGCCGAGCCTTGTCCTACAATATGGATCTGGTTGCTTACAATAGTTGCCACAGCCGTATTATCGCTACTGTAACTAACGGTTAAGCCACTGCTTGTAGTTGCGCCGGGTGCAAAATCGGCGTTACCGTAGGTTTTTGCTGTTAAGGCGTTAAACGTAATGGCTTGTGATGCCTTGTTTACTGTAAGGGCTTGCACAACATTGCTTGCTGCTAAGTTATTAGCATCGCCGGCTTGCGAGGCTGTGATGTTGGCTGTACCTGCCCCTACTATATGGATCTGGCCGCTTACGATAGTAGCCACACCAAGGTTATCGCTGCTGTAGCTTACACCAAGGCCACTGCTTGCGGTTGCACCCGGTGCAAAATCGCCGTCGCCGTATGTTTTAGTGTTTGTTGCAGCAAATGTAATGGTTTGCACCACTTTGGGGCGATTTACCGTAATAGTGTATATTTTAGTGCTCCCATCCTGTGCAGTCACTTTAATTGGGATAGCATTATCGCCGATAACTAAGCTAACACTTGCACCTGTGCCCGAGGTTGCAGCAACGTTATTAATTTGTAAACTAGCGCTGGCATTATTTTTTGTTGCAGTAATGGTAATAGTTGAGTTAGCATTTGCTACCGATGCTGTATAACTTATTGTACCCGAAGAGAACGAAGGCGTTAATGTACCCGCGCTTATTGAAAGGCCTGATAGTGTAGCATCATTTGATGGTGTTGAGAATGTAGTAACGTCACCATAAGCTGTACCTGCAGTGCTGGTTGCGTATGACCTAACATAATAGGTTGCCGAAACGCTAAGGCTGCCTATACTTTGGGAAAAGCTACCCGTTCCTGTACCGTTGGATGCTTTAGTGACACCACTTCCACCTATAGTTGGTGTGGCATTGCTGGTACTATATACTACGCCACGTTCGGTAACGCTTACATCGCTCTTGAGGATATTACCACCAAGTGTAGCCGCGCTTGCAGATACCGAGGATGGTGCTGTAGTAGTTAGCATAGCCCTGTATGGCACCCATAACGAGGTAACTGTTGAAGAACCTGCTAAATCTGATAATGATTTTACAACAACTGTAGCACCAGTTGAAAGGTTAATTGACGATATTGTACGTGCTGGCGCAACATTGTCAAATACAAATGCGCGATTGTTTCCAGCATCAAGTGCCATAAAGGTTGGTGATTGTGCAACACTTGTAATAACGGCGTATCCCGTACCATCGGGGTGAATCTTGCTTAAAGCATCATTGGCATTTGTAGTGGTTGCACCGTTTGACGACAGATAGTAAATATAATCAGTATCAGCATCGTATCCAATATCATTTACTGAATAAATACCAGTGGTTGCTGCTGTTATTGTTCCGGTCTGAATAACTGTTCCGTTAGATAAATCAATCGTTAATAATTTTTTCTCGGCAACTAATTGGTTATATACATAAGCTTTGTTATGTATGATATCTAACGCCAGCAGATTGGGGTTTTTACTAAAAGCAGATATTACAACCGTTTTACCTGTTCCATCAGGTTTCACCTTGTACAATGCGTCATCTGTTGTTGCGGTTGTAGGAGAACTATCCGCTACAATATAATATATATAATCATTTATCGGGTCGTATTTAACGGAGTAACACCTTGCACCAACGCCAGTTATGGGTATAGTAGCCGTTACTGCACCCGATGTTAAGTTTACAACTTTAATACTCAGCCCGGTTGGGGGGCTCGCAGAGAATGCCTCATATACAAACGCACGGTTATTAGGTAAATCAATAGCCATAAGCGCTGGCGATACTGTGAAAGAGTTTGCCAGCAAAGTGGCATTGGCCCCACTATAATCCATTCGGTTTATACCATCAATTGCCGAGGTAGACCCGGATGTGACATCATTAGTCATATAATAAACCTGCGCCTGGCTTTTATTGCTAATACCAAACAATACCAGTAATATTAAGGATATTGAAAAATACTTAAGATCCTTTACTAACAGATTTTTTAACAGGGGTAAAAGTTTTTTCATAATAAAATTTTAATCGTTCAGGTTTATATTTATCGGCCAAGCCGTTATATTTTACTAATAAATGTTTGCCCGGTTTTTAAACCATAAAAACCTGCATGCCGGGCGGGGATGCAAGTATTATTGATATTGAAAAAGTTAATGTTGAGTGCTTTATTATTTATGCAAGCCACATTAAACTTGTTATTAGCTATACTGATTACGCCGGGTTTGCTATTTACTTCCGCAGAAGCTGGTTCGGCATCTAATATCTTTAATTCGTAACCATTTATTAATGAGCTTGCCCCGTTATTCCATGATGTGCAGGCTTTAATCAGGTCAAGTATCTCTGTTGTTTCCATCCTATCCCAGTATATCATTACATCGGCCAGTTGGGGCCTTTTGTAATACCTGGCTTGGGTTTCATTCTGTATTTTGTATTCCGGCGTTTGTATGTTATTCAGCCTTGTAAGTATCTGTGATACCCCTTGTACCTGTAACTGGCTAAATGCCTGGTTTATATAATTATAAGTATGGTATTCTTCGTTCTTAATATTTTGTTCCCAAATAATCGGCCCGCTATCCAGCTTGCTGCTTAATTGGTGTATGGTTAGGCCTAATTGCGCTTCGCCATTTTTCAATTGCCAGAAAACCGGTGATGGCCCCCTGTACTGTGGCAGTTTGCCAAAGTGTATGTTAAATATGCCCTTTGGCACACTACTTAGTTCATCAATGGCAATTTTATGTGCATAACCGGTTATAAATAGCACATCCGGTTCATTCAGTTGCTGCCAATTGTAAAGTTCATTTTTTTCATCCTCTGCATACAAAGGTATATTGTTCATCCTGCAAAAGCCCGCCAGTTCGTTCACGCTAATATCTGCATGGGCCGATTTGCTGAAGTATAACATAACCCCTGCTTTTATACTGCTTAAGTATGAAAGCAGGGGTATGCATATTTTTGAATTTGACACAACGCCAATTTTCATAGGCATGTGCTAAAAATCCATGAAAGTTTCATTCATTATTATGGTCTTGAAGGCCAAATACCAGTCCAGGCTATAATGTAGTTGATGCCTAAATATGGTGTTACTACATTTACCGGTTGGCTGCCGCCTGCCGGAGCAATGGTAGCAGCATTTAGCGTTACATCAGACTTTACAGCAGGATCGGTGTATATAGTTGCACCCGCACCGGTAACAGGATCACCTGGAGCCCCACCTAATAGGCCGCCAGTGGGTACCAAAGAAGTACCACCTGCCGAAGACGCATTAACATTATGCGTATGCGCAGGTAGTTGCTGGGCAGATAAAGTAACATTCTCAGTACCGCCTATTTGTCCAAGTTCGTAGCGTGATACATTTTTTCCTTGCCCGTTGCCCGAGTGGATAGGCGTGCGGCCGCGAAGATCTGGTAAGTTAAAAGTTTGCACACCATCTCCGCCGTAGGTTGTACCTAATAAAGCGAACAATGCTGAGTACTGATTAATCGGAAGGGCTGAGCCATCGCAAAAAAACCAACCGTTTGGGGCAAAATTACCCGCAAACATTTTAATTTCTGCCATTAAAGGTTCCATAATTTAAAGTGATAAGGTTTAGGTTAAAGTTTTTAATTATTTGTAATATGTAAAATATTTAATTACCCGGCAATATTTTTTTGTTAAAAACGTTAGCATCACTTTCACAAACCCCTCCTGCCCCAAACTTGCCATTGTTCAACTTAACAAATCTGCATTAAAACCTATAATTAGTATAGGGTAAAAACAGCTTTTTTTACAATTGCTTAAGGTGGAAAAAAGGCACGCCTATAATTTGTATATCTGTTTATAAATAGTCACTTTCGGTAAACCTTAAAATCCGAAACTATTATGCAAATCAAAAATCCTTTATTGTATGTAGCTGTAGCAGCGCTTGCCTTTAGCGCCTGCCAAAACCAGCACGCAGACTTGGCCCAGTCGCCAAAACCTACCCTTACATTTAATTATGATAGCTTAAGTTACGCAAAAGCTAAAAGCTATGTAACCAACTATGAAAAACACGCCGGTAAGGTAGATTCTACTTACGCTGAAAAGGGCGTAAGCGTTACTAAGAAAAAGGACAACACCCGTAGTATTTGGTTTAGCGCCGAGCGTTTACAAGCCCTGCTGGATAAAATTAAAAGTGAAGGTGGTGATGGTATCCGTTTTTACTTGGCTACCTACGATACCAGCTATAATACAAAAATAATTGGTGTTGTAGTACCACCGCGTGAGTACTGGGGTTACAACACGCTTGTAATGGTATCAACAAAAGATAGCACCAACGAGGTTAAACAGAAATTTCACCGCGATTATTTTACAAGTAAGCCCGCTAAGTCAGATAAACCAACTTTAGGCTTTATTGTAGGCGGCCCGCCAGAAAACCGCGGTGAGCTTTGCCCGCCACCTATAAAATGTAACGCCACTGGCGCATTGCTTATCCCTTAAGAAACAATGATATTTAACACCCTCAAAATATTTGTTACTGTTAACACAGCATCAGAGTTTTTATGTTTCCTGGCAGCGCTTTTTTTCCTTTACCGGGAAAAAAGCCTTGCCTGGAAACTATTTATTCCGTTTTTACTTTTAACCTGCTGTACCGAATTAGCCGGCATTTATATACGCGAGTATATGGACAAAGCAAATTATGGCATATATAACGTGTATCTGCTTTTTGAGTGTGGTTTTACCAGCTATTTCTTTTTTTACCTGTATAAGGGCTATCATTATAAAATTACATGGTTGTTTACCTGGCTGGGGATATTTACAGTGATGTATGTTATCGACCTGCTATACCATGATTTTGCCCGGTTTGTATCAACAACGGCATCGGTAATGTCCGTAGTGTTTGTATTGGCCAGCCTATATTTCTATTTCTTGAAGTTAAAGGATGATCATTTTGAACCGCTCCTGTTCTCGGCCCAATTTTGGTGGGTTAGCGGCACGCTGTTCTTTTATTTTGGAAGCACTGCCTGTAATAACTTTTTAGATTACCTTACACGTTATGAGGCCATCACCTTCTACAGGTCAATAAGGTATATCATGTTTAACGTGTTAGATGTTATAATGTACATTTTCTGGTCATACGCTTTCATATGCAGATATCGTCAAAGGAAGTCATCTCCCTCATTGGGTTAACATCCATTATTTTTTTAATAGCGCCGATGTTCCTTATTGTGTATGTGTTATCATACAACCGTAAGAAAAAGAAGCATCATGAAGAAACCGTTTTGATGCAAAAGAACTACGAAACAGAACTTCTTAAAACACAAATGGAAGTACAGGAGCAAACGCTTAAAACCGTTGCTTACGATTTGCATGATAATATAGGCCAGTTACTTAGCCTCACTACTATCACCCTAAGCTCTATAAACCTGAACGACAGCGAGAACACCGCCGGGAAAATAGCATTAATAGAAGACCTCACCTTGCGATCGATAAAAGAGGTGAAAGCCTTATCGCGCCTGCTGCATGGCGAGGAAATAGTGAGCCGGGGCTTAAAGGCAGCTATAGAATTTGAGCTGGAGTGGTTAAAACGCTCTGATAAATTCCTGATAAATTTTAATCATAATGTGGCGGCTTATAATATTGATAGTGCCAAAGAAACCATCCTATTCAGGCTTTTCCAGGAGATCATCAATAATATTATTCAGCATGCTAAAGCAACAGAAATAATTATTAATTTAGAAACAACAACTGATAGTTTAAAGCTTACGATAAGTGACAATGGAATAGGGTTTAATGTTGATGAAATATTAAACCGTAAGGCAGGGATGGGCCTACATAACATCATGAAACGAAGCGCCATGATTAATGGTACAGCATCTATAATTTCTGCACCCTTAAAAGGTGCAACTATAACTATAAACGTCCCGTACAAATAACCCTCTATGCATACCGAGAAAGTAAATATTGCCATTGTTGATGATCACACCCTGTTTCGCCAGGGCCTGGCGCATCTGCTAACAGAATCTAACGAGATAAATGTTTTGTTTGATGCTGATAACGGCGCTGATATGATTAAAAAGCTCCCTTTACACCCCCTGCCCGATGTGATACTAATGGATATAACCATGCCTGTTATGGATGGCTATGAAACCACCAAATGGATCAAGGCAAACCATCCGGGCATAAATGTTTTGGCTTTAAGTATGTTTGAGGAAGATAAACCTATTATAGGCATGCTTAAAAGCGGCGCTGGCGGCTATATGCTTAAACAATCAAAAGCCGGCGATCTGGTAAGTGCCATCAAGGGCATTGCCAAACAATCAATTTATATTAATGAACTGGTATCTGGTAAGCTATTACGCAACATACAGAACAACCAGCCGGTGAAAAACACACCTATTGGATTAAACCCCAACGAATTGAAGTTTTTAGAGTTATGCTGCTCTGACCTTACCTACAAACAAATTGCCGATATGATGAACCTAAGCCCACATACTATCGACAATTACCGCGAGGCGCTGTTCCAAAAATTTGAGGTAAAATCAAGAACAGGCCTGGTTATCTCAGCCCTAAAAAACGAACTGATAAAAATATAACCCCGGTGTAATTGTTATAACTAGTATTAAGCTATTGGCTTTGCAGAAGCTTTTTTAGCAACTGGCACGGCCGTTGCTTTTGCTTTTGGTACTGCCTTCAACTCAACTTTAGGTGCTTCTGCAACTTTTGTTTTTTCTTCGGTTTTAACCAAAACAGCTTCTATCTTTATGTCTTTAGCAAGTTTTTTGGCCAACTTTTTTGCTTCTTTGGCAATTTTCTTCTCAAGCTTTTTTGAGCCTTCGCCAAATTTTGCGGTAATTTCTTTCAATTGGATCACCAGGTTCTGCTGAATAGCTTTCTGGGCGTTTTTCTTTGCTTCTTTAATAAGCGGTTTAAGTTTATCTTTCATGTATCTGTATCGTAATATTTGCAAAAGTATGCCTTGGCAAGGTTAATTCAATATTATCATTATGTTAAGCATTATCCTAATACTTAACATTATACGTTACAACAAATAAATAGTTCAATAATCTGCTATGTAAATTATACAGGACCGCATCTAACGGAGCAATTACCAGCAATAGTAAGCCTTCGATAAAACCTAAACTAAGAACATACTTATTCTGATGTTAAACTTAGTAAAAAACTATTCCCACTGTATCGAAATAAAACTATTTTTAACCTATCCATTTGGCAGCTACTCCAACCCTAATGGAATATTCTATTAATTATTGCAAACTAAACTATGGGCAGCTCTTTTAAAAGAAAAGACGGATTTGACGGCGAAAAACTAATTACCATACCGCAAAAAGTATTAAAAGAATATGTTAAACGGTACCCGGCTTTATTTAATATCTACATTACTCAAATAGGGTATTTCCCAAAGGCATCCTATCATTATAAAGAACGGCGCCGGGGTTGTGATGACAATATCCTCATTTACTGCATTAAGGGCAAAGGTTATTATGTGATGGATAAGAAGAAATTTGAAGTTACCCCCAATCAATTCTTTATTACCCCTAAAACTGATGTTTACATGCGCTATTGGGCCGACGAAGAAGACCCGTGGACTATTTACTGGGTGCATTTTACAGGGGATGATATTGAAAACTTCAATAAATCATTAAACATCAGCGAATTTAAGGGGCCGGTACAGATTCCGTTTAATAGCAAGGCGCTTGATATATGGAATAATATTTATCAAAACCTGGAGATGGGTTATAGCATCGAAAACTTGTGTAATGGAAGCTTTTGCCTGTACAATTTGGTGGCAACGTTTCTGTTCCCACACAAGCATGTTATTAATAACGAGCAAAATAGTACGGACGAGATTATCACCGCCACCATCATTAACATGAAGGATAATATTGAAAAGAAAATGACGGTTGAAGATATGGCCGGCCAGCATAAGTTATCCAGCTCGCATTTTTCAAGCTTGTTTCGTAAAGCTACGGGCATGCCCCCTATTGATTATTTTATACACTTAAAAATGCAAAAGGCCTGCCAATTTCTTTATGCTAATGAGGCCAAGATAAAAACGATAGCTATAGATTTGGGGTATGAAGATCCGTATTACTTTTCGCGGGTATTTAAAAAGTACATGGGCATGTCGCCAGAGCAGTATAAGTTAACTACAAACGTGCGTACGCAGGTATAAATATTGGAAGTGGCGGGGGAACAAACAACTCCCCCGCTGCTTACTATGGAATTTGGTCCATACTCCCAACCGACAATCCGTTAAATGCAGAGTAACCTGCTATTTGTAATTTACCATCCTCTATTACAAAAAAATCGTTTGTATCATACTCGTTGCTATGCCTAAACCCAGCCACATTTGCATATGAATTGTAACCGTATGTTTTATTTGGGTCGTCTGCCCGTGGGTTACTTAACAGATCGCCTGATGTTTCAAATTTTATTTCGCTGTAAATTGATGCACCCAGCTTTACATAAAATTGCGAACCGCCAAATTTTTTGCCTTTAAGCTGATTCGTTTCAACCTTAGCATGCAGGGTAGCTTTGGTAAAATTGAAGCCGGCGATCAGCCAATCGGTTATCTGCCCATTTTTAACGTTAAAGTAACCGTTGTCATCCAGTACAATTCTACCATCCTGTACGCTGTAGCTTAGGCTTGTTTCGCCATTTACGTTAACTAATACGGCTTTGTGGTTATCTTTCAGCAGCATTATAAATGGCTTCTCCCGCCCACCGTCGGTCACAATAACATCCTTCATCATTCCCTGAATAAAGTAACCTGAATAATTGGCTAGCTCGCCCTTACCTGTGTCTGTATCGCCCCTTTTCGCCGGGTCTTTTCGGCACCCTGCTATTAAAAACGGCAGGATTAGCAGTAAAATAAATATCTTTTTCATGGCAGACATTAAAATGTGTATTTAACGCCTATGCCCCCATTATCGGTTGCCAGGCCACTGTTGCCGTTTATAATATAAAGAGGTTGCCAGTCGGCGCTAATGGCTAAAGGGGCGCCTTTTATTTTATACTCCAGCCCTACTGTACCCGCAACGCCGAAAGTAAAGTTGGATGAGCCATCATTAAGATCGTTCACTGCGTCATTATCAGACGAGAAGTACCCTGCGTATGCCCCGCCGCCAACATACCAGCGCAGGCCGCCTGCACCGGCTATTTTACCATGGTATTCATATAAGCCTGTAAAATTAATTTCCGAGCCAACATCGGTATAGTGGCGGTATTGTATAACGGCTTCAAGCGCGCCTTTTTCATTGATAAAATGTTTGGCAGTAAGGGATATGCCGTGCAAAAATTTCACGCCCAGGGCTGTTTTATAGTAATCGTCTGTTACAGTGGCTGTTCTTTTTGGTGTGCTAACCGCAACCGTTTTTGTTTCCGTTTTTGGGGCGTCTGCCTTAGGGGGATCCACTTTTTTAACAGTTGTTGAAGTGGTATTGGCACTAATAGCCTTTTTGGGTTTAGCTTTTTGTTTTTTTGTTTGTGCCTGCGCCTGTAAGCTTAAGGCAATTATCAGTATAGATAATATAGTTGCTATTTTTTTCATGATGAGTATTTTGTGGTAATGTGATCAAATAAATTATTGAGCTTTGTAGTATAAAACCCGGTTCATATCCAGGTGAGCTACAAGCAAGCTATTCTCTGATGGGTTAAAGGCAAGGCCAAAAACATTATTACCTACGGTTAGTACTTTTTTACAGCCGGTAAAGGCTTCGCCAGCTTTGCCTATCTTATCAGGGTCGATAACATCTACAGTGCCCGACTCGGGCGAGGCTACTGCCAGCACGCCATCCTTTACGGCAACATCAACGGGTTTGTTAATATCATAAGTAGCTACTATCTCGCCAAAATCTCCGTTGTCTTTTAGGGTGCATTTCCACAACTGGTTTTGGTTATAAACCGTTACAAACATATTGTTACCAATAATGGCCAGGCCTTTTACATTGCCCATACCGCCGCCAATAATTTGTTTGGGGCCATTATTAAGCGGGTTGGTTATCCTTACAATATTGCCAACACCATCATTGGCTATAAACAAATGGCCGGCTGCATCAAAGGCCATGCCCCGGGGGTTAACAAAGCCCCCGGTAATACCATCGCCCTGTATAACTGTTTTATACTGATAGCTTACATTACCTGTTTTTTGATATACACGGATGCCTGCAGTGCCTTCAGTTTCGGCGATGTACAGGTTTTCTGATGCATCAAATATGGCCGCCTCTGCCCCGCGGCTTTGAAAGCTTTGTACGGGCGGGCTCTTGGCCAGAAAATCACTCACACTTTTCCATATAGTGGTTGTGCCGTTTGTGCCATATGCATTAAACCCATTATACTCTACCACCGCTATTATGCCCGATTTTGATATAGCTATAGCACACGGATGAGTATAAGCCGCGAGTGCCTTTTGTTCAAAATCTACCTTAGCGCACTCGTTACCACCTTGTTTATCTTTTTTACAGGATGATAGTAAACCCGATGCTGCCACAATAAGCAGCATCAGGGTTATTATTCTGTTGTTTTTCATTGTCGTATATATTGTTGGTTGGCTTAGTTTGTTACCCTAGTGGTGCCGTTATATTCGCCGGTAATTGGGCCATTGGCAGTTTCAAGATTGAATACAATTTTGGTACTACCGCCAGATTTGGATACGGTTATTGTGCCGCCGCTAATATTTATATTATTTCCACCAAGGCCAATTCCGGTTGCCCAAAAGTTTGTTTGCGGGTTATATCCTACGTTCCTGTCGGGGTTATAAGTGAGTTTACCTTCGGGGATAGCATCCACACCAGCAAAACTTATTTGCAGGTAATCGCCAGGGGTTGTAGAAGTAAACTCAAGGAAGATATCGCCTTCTATGTGCTTTTCATTTGCGTCTGTAATGGCATAAGTTTTATCAGCGAATTTGTAAGCTGATGAACCACCACCCGGGCCGTCGTTCTTATCTTTTTTACAGGCAGCGAAGGAGAATACTATCGCCATAATTACTGTTAATACCGATGTTGTTTTCAAATTTTTCATGGTGTTTTTGTTTTTAGATTAATGTTGTTTGTTTATTCATTAATCGAAAGTAGACACCTGCATTATGCTATTTTTTGAGAATGAGTTACCGGCAAGTACGTAATGAGTGAATACGCATTTTAACCGATTGAATAAATTAATACATCTATAAGTAGTTCTATCACAGCAACATGCTATGCTTATTAACCAGCCGAAATTTGAGTTACGCCTTTAAAGACTGATATAATGCGCTGATTTATATATGTGAGTATTGCCTAAACGCAACAAATCCCCGTACCACTTGCTGATACGGGGATTTTACCTTGCAGCCATATTCCCCCTATTTTAATAGTATGGCATGCATGGTATTTTGCAAACTTAAAGCTCGCCAGTTTTTCAAGCAATAAAGTTTTGCAGCAAATACCCTTGTACTGATAATTTGCTGTGATATAAAGTAACGGCCATTTTAAATCGGCATCAATACTACATATGTACTATTTTGGGGTGTTTTATAGCATGCTAAGGCCTATTAAGGGCGAATTAAAAAAAGTTTTAACGCTAAGTTTTTGCAAATGAACCCATTAAACAAACCCCTTCAAATTCTTTTAAAAAAAGTTTGCACAGCTATACAAAAAAGCTACCTTTGCAATCCCAATCGGGATGTAGCGTAGCCCGGTATCGCGCCACATTTGGGATGTGGAGGCCGCAGGTTCGAATCCTGCCATCCCGACAGAAGCGATACCAAGTATCAAAAACCTCTTCAAAGCAATTTGAAGAGGTTTTTTGTTATAAACTACTCCCCTATATATTCCTGACAGGTAGTTTTAGTATTACACTCGTAACGCACCACGAAAACCCCTCGCAGCGTAATAAATTCGGCGCCGTTGTGATAAAGAAATACGGTATCATACCTGCGGTCACAAAAAACTGCACCTCCTAGTTTCCTGATAGCAGAAGGCGTTAATATCCAGTTGATGTTTTGGTATCAAACCTGCCAAGTTGTTGTAGCCCCCTGTATTGTTCTTCTTTTAAAATTTCAATACCCATATCTGTCGCCATAGCTATGGCACTATCTGCCGGTTTTATGTCTTTTCCTCAACTCCGGTGCTTCATGGTCATAGCAAACAATTCTACGACCCTTCGGGCTCTCCAAACTACAGTCGTAAAAAATATACTCCCCAGTTTTTTGATCATAACCTACAATATCGGGTTCTCCACCTGTCATTTCCATTTCGTTAAGGCTCCATAATTTACCGGCATCCGTTTTCAGTTTTGCTTGTATTGCCAGCCATTCAATCCCTGCATGACGGTTCATGTTTTCTCAAAACGGCCTTTCAATATCCCCATTAGTTCTTCAGCTTGCGAAGAAGATAAGTTTGAATTGTTTTTAATCATGTTAATCATTCAAACCTTTACCAGCAAGTATCTGTGACATCCACTTTTCGATCCTCGCCTCGCGGGTTTTGGATTGTTTGGGTGAAGAAAAATGCAGCAGATATGCTTTTTGCCGCCCCGGCGTTAATCCTTCAAAAGCATTTTTTAGTATTGTGCTTCCGTCTAACTTATTTTGAAATTCTTCGGCGACCTTAAAGTCGGCAGTTTTTTTGAAATTCACCTCCAAGCCGGCTTTTTCTACCTCGATAGCTTCAAAAATATACGCTTTTAAGATAGCTTCGCGTTCAACCATTTCATTGATATTGGTAAACCGTACCTGGCGCGCCGACTGCACATTCTCCGTTTGCTGGATCAGGATCCCTTCAGCATCATGCAACAACGCGCCTTTAAAGAACAAAAGCGCACAGTATTCCTTAAAATCGTGTATTAAGACGATATTACTGTTTTGATATGTGTAACATGGGCAACCCCATTTTAATTCTTCTGTTAGCCCGCAGTCAAGCACGATTGTTCTTAATTTCCCGGCCTCATCCTGCCACTTTTTAGCTTTATTAAAATAAAAATCAACCTTAGGGTTCATACTAATTCATTTATTAATTAACTAAACTGATTTTCCTGTTCGCGGGTCTGCAATACCAAGACAAGATAATAAAAACAGCCTGAAAAAACGGCCCGATAATACCCTTTATACTATCATCACCGCTCAGCAAATGTGAAGCAAGGGCTCCTGTCATAACAAAAAACAATCCTGCATAAGCCCATTCTTTAACAAGTTTAAACCCTGGTAATAAAATAGCTATTACACCAAGTACCTTCCATACACCAATAATGTACAGCAGGTACAACGGATACCCTAGAGGGGTGATCAGATCTATCATTGCTTTCGCATGGAATATCTGTGCCAGGCCACTCCCCGTCATTCCTATAGCCACTAAAGCCGTTGTTAGCCAATAGATAATTAACTTTGTGTTCATAATATGTTATTTTAGTTTCTTAACGATATCTTCTAACCGGTTATGCGCCATATTGATACCCTGTGCAAAAGGTAGCTTTAGCATCTGATCGCGAAGTGCACCTGATTCATATATGATGTGCATATTGATCATACTGGTATCGTCAGTAAGTTTTTCAAACTCCAGCAATTCAAGCTGAACGCCAAAAGGAGCATTTTCCATTTCAAACGTCCGGGTGATCTTCTGATTTGGGTTAAACTCATGTATTGTCCCATTGGCTTTAAACACTACATTTCCCTTTGCGTCTGATGTTTCAAATTGCCAGCTGCCATGCTTTTCACTTTCCAGTTTAAGCACTTTAGTTCCCATCCATTGTTCAACAATTTCGGGCTCGGTAAAAGCTTTAAAAAGCAATTCCAGGGGCAAATCAAACTCCCTGGTTATTACTAGATCCTGCCTACCATCTTCAGCATTAATTTTTGTTTTTAGTTCCATGTTATTTGCTTTTATAGTTTTTCATTACAGTTTCCAACAGATTGAACCTGTCATCCCATATTTTGCGGAATGGCTCAATAAATTCGGCTACTTCTTTCATTTTTTTCGCGTTTATGTGGTAGTGGATCTCTCTTCCGTTTTGCTCCTGCTTAAGCAATTCGCATTCGGTAAGTATTTGCAGGTGTTTTGAAACTGTTGGCCTTGCGGTATCAAAGTTTGAAGCTATTGCCCCTGCTGTCATGGCTTGCGTAGCAACCAGCAGCAATATTGCCCTCCGGGTTGGATCGGCAATGGCCTGGAATACGTCTCTTCTTAAATTCATCATGTAGCTATTTAACTACAAATATAAATGTAGTTATGTAACTACGCAATATTTTTTTAAGAATTTTATACCTAAAGTAAAAAGCCATCCTGAGAGATGGCTTTTTACATGGTTTAATAATTTATTTAATCCCAATTAAAGGTGACTTCCTTACCGTTAAGGTTCCATTTTTCGGGAAACGGATTGGTTAGCCAATCGATCGGCTCGCCATTGGGCTGCACCTTGGCTGCGTTGGCAAAGGCTTGCTTTATGGCTACTTTTTTTTCAGCATCTAATATATCCAGCTCTGCCGATATAAAGAGCGGTGAGCCGCTTTCTGCCAGCAACTGCAGCCATTGTTTATTCTTATCCCAGGCAACATCTTTTGTTAAACCTACGCAATCGCCATCGGCAGCGTAAAAAGCATTATTTTGAGGCAGGCGGAAGGCCAGAGTATTCACACCCATTTTTTTTGTGCGGGCCCACTCCTTCCCACTGGTATCATCACCAATCCGGTTAAGCTCAAATACCCCGGCAGACAGGTGGCTCATGGTATTACAGCCAATAATATACATATCACCCGCGGCTTCTCTGATAGTGTGATAGAGTGTGTTGATGATCTCGGCATTAGTTTTTGTCTGATCCTGAAACTTCCAGTCGGGAGCGGTAAAGCTATCTTTCATCTGCATCCCCCACCTTCCAAAAATATCCCAGCTACTATAATCGTGCTTTACCATATCGTAACCCCATTGTTTATACAGTGTGATGTTACGTTTTACGCGGGCAAGGTTTTCCGGGATAGTTGGGTCGAGTATCAGTTCGTCATCCTGGCCACGCCCGGGTATCTTTGGCGAAAGCAATGTTTTACTATCATCTTTCCGGGCAATTAAAGGGCGAGTCCATAAGCCGGGGCGCATACCATGGCTTTTTATCTCATCGGCCATTTTATGCATATCCTTAAACTTATCGTTCACTATCGAAAAATCATCAGCCTGCTGCCAGCCGTCATCAATAACCGAGAATGGGCGGTTATTGGTATCGCTAACCAGTTCGGCCATGGCGGCTGTTTGTTCTTTTATGGTTTGATAAGAGTTTTTGCCATACACCACATACCAATCGTTAATACCATAAACGGGCTGTTTTGGCAGCCGTGGTTTGGTACACATCACTTTGCAAAAATCGGTAAGGGTTGCGTATGGTGTTTGGCCGGCCTTGCTCATACCGGTTACAATATCGGCAGTATGCAGGGTACGCCGGCCAAGCTTTACGCCCACGCCTCCCGATCGGGTATCCATAACCAGTTCCATACCATCGGTTTTAACACCCCACCAACACAGGGTATTACCGCCTGTTTTTACGCCAAAGCAAGCAGTTTGCTTATCATCATGCAATAAAACATACCAAGGGTTACGTACCACCTCGCCCAGCGTTCGCCAGGCCATATCGCCATAGGTACGTTCCC
This sequence comes from Bacteroidota bacterium, assembly GCA_040390445.1. Classification (GTDB taxonomy): domain Bacteria; phylum Bacteroidota; class Bacteroidia; order Sphingobacteriales; family Sphingobacteriaceae; genus Mucilaginibacter. The sequence goes on along the minus strand of JAZJYI010000008.1, from coordinate 607,352 downwards.
AATGGTCGCCTAATACCTTTGAATATCCTGATGTTTGATATTTCCATTTAAACTTTACCGCCTGTAATTCTGCTACCGGCGATTGTACATACACTGCCTGCGTGTTGCCATTTGCCTTAACCTCTACTTTGATATCCCGGTAAATAAAAACGGAACCGCCTTTACCGGTAAGCTTTACCCACTGGTCATCTACCTGTGCCCAGGCCTCGTCGGGATGGTTGATCAATGAATTACCATTGCCGGCAGCATAAGTTAGCCTGCTGTACATAACCGCGGCAAAGCCGGTGGCAGATAGTTTTATAAAGTTGCGTCGTAACATAGGTAGTAAAATAAGATGGCTAAAAGTAGCAATTACAAAGGTTTATGCAAACCAATTAGTGCCCGTGTTAAAAAACCTATTGTAAAAAATATAACGCTGTAATTAGTGCCGGAAGTATTTTTTTATAAATTGCACATTATGAAAAGCACCATTTATACTACCGCATTACTCTTATTAAGCCTTGCTGCCAGCGCGCAGGACTGGCCAAACATAAAGAGATACGAAGAAGCCAACAGTGCCGTAAAACCGCCCGCAAGTGGCGAGAAACGGGTTGTTTATATGGGCGATTCGATAACAGACGCCTGGATCAATAACGATTCGACTTTTTTTAAGAGCAATAACTATTACGACCGTGGCATAAGCGGCCAAACCACCGGGCAAATGCTGGTTCGTTTCCGCGAGGATGTGATCAATTTAAAGCCTGCTGTGGTGGTTATTTTGGCGGGTATTAACGATATAGCAGAAAACAACGGCCCGTCAAAACTGGAGGATGTTGCAGGCAATATTTTCTCTATGGCCGAACTGGCTAAAGCCAACCATATTAAAGTTGTACTATCATCAGTAATGCCTGCGGCTGCATTTCCGTGGCGCCCGGCTATTAACCCGGTAGAGAAAGTTAAAGCCCTGAACGAAATGATACAGGCTTACGCCAAAAAGAATAACATTGTTTACCTGGATTACTTTACCGCCATGGCCGATGATAAAAGAGGGTTACCTACAACCTTATCAAAAGATGGGGTGCACCCAAACCTTGACGGGTACAAAATAATGGAAACTTTAGCTAAAAAAGCCATAGCACAGGCGCTGCAAAAGAAGTAAGCTGCGGTTTGTTTTGTTCTACTTTAAAACGGAACAAGTGGAACAAATGGAACATATTGCAAATCAATATATTATCTGTTTTATTTTTTGCTTCTATCTAAAGTAATACTACATGATTAGACACCTAAAATATTGATATATAGGTATATATAAATTTTACGTTTTTGTTCCACTTTTTGGAAAATGGAACAAAATACAGCAAGTAAAACAGCGGCAAAAATGCGATCTTTTTAGTCTTTTTTCGACCTTAGTCCGGCCTTTTTGGGACGCGGGATGGCATAAAAGGACACATAGCAACCAATACTTAAATTACTGATTGTCAATTAATTGGTTTTTTATAACTTGTTCCATTTTGTTCCGATTGGAACAAGGATTTTTGGTGATGACATCAATACAATGGATATATGTATTGCACCTACAGAGCAAAAATAAATGGGGTGCCACCATCTACCGGCCTGTTGCACCTACGGGTCATTGCCTTTCTGCATTTTAAAACTTATGGGCACACGATATCATCGAGGAGGAAACGAAAAAACCGCTTCCTCCCGATGCATCTTTATTTTTTACTGATCTTCACTACCGCGCCGCCGTTGGCTGCAACAGGTAAGGCCAATACATCATTACGGGTTACCGTCCTGGTTTCCTTTTTCAGGTTGTTTGGGTTGGTATCTGTATCGGCAGCATCTGTATAAATATCTGCCGTGTATTCCCCCTCTCCTAAAAAGTCGAGCTTAACGGTATGGGTACGTGGCTTATTGTTGGTGATAGAACCGATATACCAGTTATCACCACTGCGCCTTGCAATGGTTACATATTCATCAATGGCTGCGTTCGGCACACGGGTTTCGTCCCAGTTGGTTGGTACAGCTTTAAGGAAATCAAAACCGGGCTGGCCTTCATAGGCTTGCGGGTAATCGCATACCATGCCCAGGTAGCTTTCTAACACCACGTACATAGCCAGCATATGGCAACGTGTACTGGTAACCAGCGGACTACGGTACTTTATCTTAAACTTTGATTGAGGTACCGAACGGAAGCCACCTAAATGATAATCGGTAGCGCCGGCCAGCATGCGGGTAAACGGCATGGCAATATCATGGCTCGCGTTTATGGTAGTATCCCATTTATAAACCTCGTAGTTGCGGGTGCCCTCGCGGGTAAACTCGTTAGGATACATGCGGTGCAGGCCCGATGGTTTACTTGAGCCGTGGAACTGGATATGCAGGTGATGCTTTGCAGCGGTTTGCAAGATCTCCTCCTGAATGTTGATCATCTCCTGGTCGTCGCGATCCATAAAATCAACCATCATGCCGCTGATGCCCCACTTTTCGTACTGGGCAAAGGCTTTTTCCAATACCGGGTAAAGTGCTTTCCAGTGTACCCAAACACGGATGCCTACGCCCTTGCTTTTAGCATAATCGCAGATCTGCTGCATATCAATGCTTGCTATCGATTTTGATGCATCAGCATTAGGGCCGGGCATAAAATCGGGGCCATCGTTCACATACCATTCGTGCTGGCCATATTCAACTACCGAATGGTATTGGATGCCATTACGGGCACAAAAATCAATATAATACTTATTGGTTTCGAAGTTATTGCCGGGTGCAAAGGTGGTATCGGGCACAACAGTACCGTTCCACCACGGGAAGGTAGATTTGCCCGGTTTTATCCACGAGGTGTCTTCAATCTTACATGGTCCGTTAAGGTTAGTCAGCATGTTCGACTCTATCAATGCCCCTGCCCTGTCGCTAATGATGGCCACCCGCCACGGCGTCTCGTGTGGTAAAACAGCTTTTACCTTTTCTTTATCCTGCCCCGGCAAAGGCGATAGTTTACCGCGCATGGTGCCATCGCTGTTCTTACTCAGGTACATGCCTGCATAGTTCACCACTTCGGCTTCAGTTATAGCCAGGTATATATTACCCGGATATTCAAACGTGGCGGGCATATCCATCAGGCTATCCACTTTAAGCTGCGAGTATGGTTTATGCGTGTAAGGCCCCTCGTGTGATGAGGTGTACGATGGCAGGAACAATACCAGCGCCTTTGGGTCGCCGGCAAGGTTGAACGCGGTATTCTCATCATACAGGGTATAATTCTTCCAGGCTGCCTGCTCCGGGAAGGCGTAGCGGAATGCCACACCATCATTATAAGCACGCACCACCAGGTTTATCTTGCGGAACGGCTTAGCGGTTTCCTCAAAGGGGATAATCGCTTCCGTATAATTATTACGGATGTGTTTTGCCTTGCCAACCACCAGGTCATAATAACTATCAACTTTATTATAGGCCACCTTATTTATTTTAAGGTTTTTGCCCCAGGCGCCATTATCAAAGTAGAGCGTAAGCGGGGATGATTTAATTACAGGCTGCTTTTTAAAGCTCACCTTATAAACAGGCGAGGTTGCGGTTAACGCCACATCAATCACCAGCCTGCCATCGGGCGAGGTTACCTTAGCGCTTTTCTGGGCCAGCAGCAGCGCCGGCATAGCGCATAGCAAAACAATTAGTACATATAGCTTATTTCTCATCACCAATTTTTTTAACGGTTAGTTTAGAGTCGGTATAAAAATCCTTGCAGTTGTTCAGCAATATATCTGCCATACCGGGGTTGGCCGGTGAGGCATTGCCCCTTACACTGGTTAAGCGTAAATTATCAACACCAACAGCTTCAATAGCATTGGTGTAGTGCTTTTTGTTAATGTCCTTATCCCATTTTATCACTACCTGGTTCAGGAACACGTTGCTGGCATTCTCTACATAAATTGCAGGGATATCGCGCGCAAAAAGTTCTTTATGCGGCACGGTGTTTGGCCGCAGATCAAGGTTACCGCCAACGGTTTCTTCCAGGGCGCTTTTTACAAACTCCATTTGCACATTGGTAAAAAATATATTTTCCAGGCGGCTTTCGTTTGATGCGTACATGTTGATACAGTTTTCGCTGCGGATAACCACGTTAGTGAAGTTAACATTTTTAATAGTACCAACCTTACCTTTTGGCATACCACGCATGGCGGTAATTTTTATCGGGTCGCCCTCGCCCCACCAGTCTCCGGTGTGCAGGCGGGTTTGGATATTGATGTTGGTAAAGTTGATGTTCTCCATCGAGCCATAATCGCCTATACCCAGGTTAATACCACGGTTTGAATCAAATATGGTGATGTTGTTAAAGTTGTAGTTATACATATTGTTCTGATCCCAGCCGCCAATACGGATACCGCTTGAACGTGAGCGCAGCACACAATTACTTACGTTGATATTCTCTGACCGTTTCATGATCCTTTTAAAACCCGGATCGCCCCAGTGCCAGGCATAACCTGCCAGTACAATGGCATCATCTCCGCAGGAGAAATAACAGTTAGAGATATTTACGTTACTGCTTGATATTACGTCCAGGCCATCGCTGTTTGGGATGTTCAGGTTATTATCAATACGTAAACCATCCACCTTTACATCATCGCAATGCACCACCAGGAACGTCCAGTACGGTGCATCAATACAGGTAAAATCTTTCAGGGTTACTTTGGTACACTCGCTAAATATCACCATCTGGTGAAAGCGGTCTTTCGGGTAAAAAGGCCCGTCGCCGGTACCTGATGATACTTTGCGAAAGTTATTCTTTTGGCGGGTGTCAGCTTTATCGCCAATAACCTTTGCACTATCAATGTACATCATTTTCATGCCCTGGCCAAAAATGATACCGTTACCGGTGATAGATACATCATGCGCCTTTTCGGTATAAAACACACCGGCAAGCTCATCGTTATGTTTTTGATATTGCTTAAGGTCTGTTGTGGCTACAAGCCTTGCCCCTGTTTCAAAATGAAAATCAACGTTCGATTTAAGGTTTAATGTACCGGTCAGGTAATCACCTTTGGGGATGTAAACCATACCACCGCCATTGGCCGCGCAGGTATTTATAGCTTTTTGAATTTGGGCGGTAGTTAGTGTTTTACCATCGTTTTTTGCGCCATAATCAAGCACGTTATAGTTGTCTTTCGCGTAACCGGTAAACATGGTTAGCAATAGCGAGAATAGTAACAGACCTTTTTTCATTATATTTTATTGTTAGATTTTTGTGTATTTGCAGCAAATGTTTATTTATACATTTTGCTGATATCGCCCTGAAACAGGGTTTTGCCGTCCTTATAAAATTGGATAAAATTATTAGCCGACGGATGCCCGGGATACGGGCCAAAAAAGTGACCGGGCTTATCATAAGCATTGCGCCAAACCATTACGTAGGTTACCGGGTATGGCTTAATAGTTTTCAGAAGCACATCCGTCCACCAGTTATTCATGGGCAGGCCTTCCAGCCCGGTTTCGCTAAAAACAAGCAGTTTGTTCCTGTTTTTTGCCTCGGTGGCCAGCATGGCCAATATACTGTTCATGGTTTGCATATACTGCGGCGCGCCGGCAGCACCCTGCTGCTGGTAATAATCTACACCAAGCATGTCTATGTAAGTATCGCCCGGGTAACGCTCAAAGTACCGGGCAGGCTGATCTGTTTGATCGGGTGAGTAGATGTAGAGTAAGTTGTGCAGGCCTTTTTGTCTGAAGTGATCAACCATCATGCGTACCATGGCTTTGTATTCGTCGGGTGTGCAAAGGTTTTCGCCCCACCAAAACCAACTGCCGGTATGTTCATGAAACGGGCGGAAGAGTACAGGGATTTTTTTACCCCCACTTTCCAGCGAGTTCAGGAAACCGGCAACCTTGTCCAGCCAGGTCATAAATAGTTCGTGCTTTTCGCCGCCTGGTAAAACAGATGCTACCACGCCCTTTTGCGATACATCCCATGCGTCGCCATTGGTTACGGGGTTATCTGCATGCCAGCTGATGGTGTTAATGCCACCGCGCTTATAGGCTTCAATGATGCGCTTACGCATTAAATCGAAATTCACAGAATCGATACTGTATGCTGCGCCATGCTCTATGCGGCCTATCTCCCATCCGTACACTGCAGGCTGGTCGCCGCAGACGCTTTTCACGTCAGAGCGGTTGGCATCTCCCCGCCAGCCTAAACCATACAATACAGCATCCTGCTGGCCAAACATGATACCGTTTTTGGTAACGTCGGCCATGTTTTGGTACAGGTTAGCGGTGGCTACTGTAGCCAGGCTATCTGCCGGATGTACAGTGTAGCTACTTTTTGGTTTTTCTACGGCACAAGAAGCTGCGAACACAGCTACTGTAAGTAGCGCGCTTATATTTTTAAAATTCATAGCAGATGTATTAAGAACGGCCCCCACCTCACCAGGGGCCGTTCACCGATTATTTTACAATCGGCTCTTTTTTCACCAATCTCATGGATGAAATACTGAAATCGAGGTTGGTTTGAACCCCCGGATTAATAGCGAAGTAAAAGAAGTTATCATTATTTGGAAACAGCTGGCCCATAACGGTTTTGGCATCAAGCGTAATGGTTTGCCAGTTACCATAGGTGTTTAATGATACGCCGCTGTCGTATAAGTTCCACTCGTAGGTAATAGAAAAACGCATAGAGAACTTGATAAACATCTGGCTAAGCGGGTGGTCCTTTTCGGTATTTAACTCATATTTCAGGTCGTACTGATCAAGGTGTGCCAATATATCCGGATCGGTTACCGGGAAGTTACAGCCATAGATCTGATCGTACCAGCCCCACTGACCTACCGTTACGCCATGTATGTGCGAGAAAATACCGTTGATAGCTTTTGGATCGCCAAGGTTGGTACCATTGGTTTGCCAGCTTTCGCCAGCCCATAATTTATTCTGGATGTTAACAACCTGCCCCAGGTGGCGGTAGTTCATCTTTAACCCATCAGGTAATTCGGGGGTTATTACAGTAACCACAGCCTCGGCCTTAGGGATACTTGCAGGCACAATAACGGTAAGTGATTTTTGATCTGCCGCCAACACCGTAGCCTGTGTGCCGCCGAAGCTTACTTTAGCATCCTCTTTGGTTAGCTTGTAAATATCAAAGTTATCGCCCACGATGGTTGTGGTATCGCCGGGTAATGCAAACTCGTTAAACAAGCCGCTCACCTGCAATGCCGGAACGTTGATCTTCAGGTCATATGTAGCTTCGCCTAATGCTGTGGTAACCGTTACTTTATTAGTAACGGTACCGGGCAATAAACGGGGCACGGGTACAATTATCTCTTTTGCTTTTACATAGGCCTGCGATAGATCGGCATCTACATCATTAAACTTAATTGATTTTAAACCGCTTAAGTTGGTACCCTGTATCATTACCAACTGAGACAGATCGGCCTCTGTCACCGCGGTGGTCCTGTCTACCTTGGTTATGGCCGATATAGCAGGCGGAGCAGTAGATACATCCGATTCTTTCTTGATCTTATCATATGTTACAATGTCCTTATTACAGCCAAACAGCATCACTACCGTTAAAAGCACCAGGCACATTTTCATTGCATTATAAGTCGCTTTCATAATATTGTTAATTAAAAATTGATCTGTTAATTCCAACCAGGGTTATTACCGTGGATGCTGGTATTGGTAGTTGTTTCGCTTATAGGCAACGGGTAAAGCAAGTTTCTCTCTGCCCTAACCTTGGTTACGCCTACTTCGTCGTTACCTTGTATAGCGTTCATCACATCAAGGTATATTCCCCAACGGATAAGGTCCCAACGACGGTCGCCCTCTAAAGCAAGTTCCAATGCGCGCTCTTCAATTACTGCAGAACGGAACGCAACCTGTGTACCTACGTTACCATCGCCTGATAATTGCTTAGGCGTGGCATTGCTCCTGCCCCTAACATCATTAAGTGCGGTAAGTGCATCAGTATTGGGGCCGCCGTTATACTCGTTAGCTGCTTCGGCATAAATCAATTTCACATCGGCAAACCGCAGGAAAGGATAGTTTACATCACTTTGGTCTTTGGTGCGGTCTGTTGGGTAAGCATACTTGTTCAGGAATGCGATGTAGTTGGCATCAGTACCCGAACCGTAGTTTAACCCATCATTATAAGGGGCAACAGCCGGGTAGTGAACTATAATGGGGTTACCGCTGCCGTCAACACCGGTTTGCACATCATAACCCAGTGCTTTTTTACGGTACTCATCGTTGTTTGGATAAAAGGTACCAATGTGGTTAGCAAAGTCAAAGTTTCTTGACCATCGGTGCATTACACCATCGGTAATACGAAGGTCCTGTGGTTCAAAAAGCTTGTACCAGTGGTCGCGCAGGCCATACCACATACCTGTTATAACCTGGTTGTTGGCAACCAAACCGGCAAAGTCGCGGGTTAGGTGGTTGCCCAGGTCGGCATCGCCCATATAACCTTGTACGCTAAAAATATGCTCGTCCTTATTTTTACCTGCGGCGGTCCACATGTTACCAAAGTCGGCCAGTTTGTATGCGCCGTACTTACCGCTTATTACATCGTTAGCCATATCCATAGCCAGTTTAAAGTATGCCTTAGAGTCGAAGCTCTCATAACCCTTAACCTGTTTTTTATTAAAAGTTATTGGAGTTGGCATGGTGCGTACCTGTACGTTGTTCACCAGGTCGAACGGTTTACCACCGCGTACAATAACCTGCCCTGATGGTAATGATGCCGAACCTATAGTTACATATACTTTAGCCAATAATGCTGCTGCTGCCCCTGCTGTTGCACGGCCCGGAACGGCTTTAGCGTTGGTGTACATCATATCTTTTGATTGCATCAGCAAACTGATGATCTCTGTGTACACATCTTTTATAGGCCGCCTTGGCTGGTTAATATCTGCACCGTCATCAACCGCTTTGTCAAATAATGGGATATCGCCATAAGCCCTTACCATTAGGAAATAAGAGAAGGCTTTTAGGAAATACATTTCGCCCAGTACATTTCTTTTGTACTCGGCAGATGCTTTTGTCATTTTTTCGATATTGACGATAGCCCTGTCTGCACGGTGCACCAACACGTAACCATACGTCCATAACGGATCGGTTTGTTTGCTGTTACCCTGAAAGTTACCTGCGCCCAGTTCACCAAACGCCCATGACGGGCCGGTGGTGTAATCGTCATCATACTCCAATACGGCAGGGAACTCGCTAAACCTGAACATCAGGCTAAGCTCGTTGTAGGTACCAAGCGCCCACTTATCAGCGGCAGCATCAGAGTCGCCTACCTGTTCAGGCGAAACAAAATCATAAACCTTTTCGTTCAGCTTGCACGATGCCAGCATCAGGACGAAAAAGCAAGCCATAAACCATTTAAGTTTTGGGCCCTTTATGCTATATATTCTTTTCATATACTTAAAGTTTATCTCTTGAATTACTTATTAAAATGACACTCGCGCGCCTAATGAGAATGTACGGCTTGACGGATACGCATGTATATCAACACCACGCCTTGAGGCATCGCCACCAAAAGAGTTTACATCCGGGTCGAACCAGTTGTATTTGGTGATCGTAATTAAATTGGTGCCCGATGCAAATAAGCTTATGGTTTGTATCCCTTTAAAAGGTTTGTTAAAATCGTAACCAAACGTCAGGCTTTTTAGGCGTACGTAAGAACCATCCTCGATGTAACGGTTTGATATGAGCCACTCGCGGGTGTAACCATTGTTCACTTTTGGCCAGGTTGCGGTTGCAGCGGTTTCAGGTGTCCAGCGGCCTGCATAGGCAAAAGTTGGGATGTTACCAATCGAATTCAGGGTAACATCGGTTAGGTTACCGTTAAAAATATCGTTACCAAACACACCTTGTAAAAAGAAGCTCAGGTTAAAGTTTTTATAGGTGAAACTGTTGGTGATACCCGCAATAAAATCGGGATTGGTATTACCGATAATAGTCCTGTCGGCATCCGTGATGTTTGGATCATTATCAAGGTTAAGGTATTTCACCTCCCCTATTTTTTGTTTGATGATAGCAGCGCTTGCATTGGCGTAAACCGGGTTTGAGCGTACTTCGGCTTCGTTATCATAAAAGCCATCCTCTACATAACCGTATATAGCGCCTATAGGCATGCCGTTGCGCTGTATAAATACGTAATCGGCAGCGTTCCATAAACGGCTGGCAAACTGGTCGTTATCAAGGCCGCCAATGGTGTTACGGTTAAAGGATATATTAGCATCGATATTCCATTTTAACGGGCCATGTACCAGCGCGGCAAACTTACCGCTGATCTCTAAACCATCGTTTTTAACCCAGCCGTGGTTGATGGTCATTTGCTGAAAACCTGTGCTTAAAGGGGTTTTTATGCTTTGCAGCAGGTCTGTGGTTTTTTTGGTGTAATAATCAACTGTAAAGCTCAGCCGGTTATCAAAAAAGCCCATATCTACACCAAAATCATATTGGGTAGTAGTTTCCCATTTCAGGTTAGGGTTAGCAGGGCCGTTATAGGTAGATTCGGCCATACCGCTTTGTAACGAGCCGCCAACCGGATAGTTAGCTGCTGCCAGTTGCGGCAGAGTTGCGTATTGGGCAATGGCCTGGTTACCTGTTTTACCTCCACTCACCCTAAATTTCAGGTCGCTGAAGATGCCAAGGTCTTTAATAAATTTCTCTTCGGATGCCCTCCATGCAAATGCTCCTGAAAGGAAGTTGGCAAACTTATTTGCCGTAGCAAATTTGCTTGATCCATCCCTACGGAACGATGCGGTGAACAGGTATTTATCGTTTAAGGTATAATTAACACGCGCCAGTACCGACATCAATTCGTTTGCGCCACGGCCGCTTACCAGTTTGCCCGGTGTTAAGGCTTTGCCCATATCGTAGTAACCGGTAAGGTCATCAGGGAAGTTTGTAGCCGACATGGCTTTGCTTCCATAATTGGCATTTTCATGCGTAAAACCAACAACAGCATTCAGGCTATGGATACTGCCTATCTTTTTATCGAACGTTAATAACGACTCGGTAACAATGTTGGAGTACCAATCATCACTTTGCCCTGCTTTACCGTTAATGGTTGGCGCCTGGCCTTCGCCTGTTAGGCTATTATAATAGGTACCACGGTTATTTGCCGAATAATTGACACCCAGGTTTTGCCTGAATTTTAACCAGCTGTTAAATTTAACCTCGGCATAGGCAGAGCTGAACGAGCTGATGGCGGCCAGGTTATCCTGTGCTGTCATTACATACAGGTACGGGTTTGCCGATAGCCAGCTTAAAGGGTTTTGTATCTTGGTGATATCAGTCTCTGGCGCATAAGTGGTTGGGAATACCAGCGCCGAACGGATGATACCATAATCGAACGAATTGGTTTTAGCAAAATTTGAGCTGGTGCGGCCAAAAGAGGTGTTTAAACCAACTTCTAACCAGTTGCCAATTTTTTGCCCAACGTTTGCACGTAACGAGTAGCGTTCAAAATCGCTATTTTTGATGATACCATCCTGTTTGGTATAGTTACCTGATATGGAGTAAAAACCATGCTCGCTGCCACCAGATACACTCAGGTTATAATCCTGCGTTAAGGCTTTACGGGTTATCAGATCCATCCAGTTACTCCCCTGTACGTTGGTACTGTTACCATATTGATCTGTACGCACGCCGGGGCTCAGGAAATCCTGAGGTGATGGCTGATAAACGCCCTGATTGTACTGAAACTGGTTATTTGCAAACGGATACGACCATTGACCCGGGTAAGGCAACTGGTAAAAGCTATAATCGTTATACTTAACGCCGTTGGTATAGCCTTCGTTTACATAGTTTGCATAGTCATAAGGGCCTAATACCGGTACTTTTTTACCCAGCATAGATACCGAAGTATTGGTAGAGAATACTACCTTGGTTTCGCCTGCTTTACCTTTTTTGGTAGTGACCAAAACTACACCATTAGCACCACGCGAACCATAAATTGCGGTTGCCGATGCATCTTTTAAGATATCGATAGATTCGATATCCGAAGGGTTGATCAGCGCAAGCGGGTTAAATGTTTGGTTGTTGCCGCTTGTGGCATCATTTGTTGGTGTAGATGCCGCATCAAACGGGATCCCATCAACCACATATAATGGTTGAGTGTTTGTACCATATGAGTTTGCACCACGGATCTGGATGCTTACACCCGCACCCGGGGCACCATCATTCTGGTTAACAGATACACCTGCCAGTTTACCCTGCAACCCTTGCGAAAGGCTTATCGGGTTGCCTTTCATCAGGTCTACAGCTTTAATCTGGCCTACAGCACCGGTGAGGTCGCGTTTTTTAACGGAACCGTAACCAATAACCACTACATCCTCCAGGGTTGATGCCTGTTCGCTCAGCGCTACGTTTATTTGGGTTTGGCTGCCAACGGTTATTTCTTTGGAGGTAAAACCTATAAAGCTATAAACCAATATGGCGTTGGTATCGTCTACTTTAATATTATATCGCCCATCGGCGCCGCTTACTACGCCATTTGTTGTGCCTTTAACACGTATGGTTACACCGGGCAATGGTTCGCCTTTCGAATCGGTAACCAAACCTGTTATAACAACAGGGGCAGCAACAACTGATGCATTTGCCGTAACGGGTGTATCCTTGTCTTTAATAACAACCGTGTTACCGTTTATTACATAAGTAAAAGGCTGGTCTTTAAAGCATTGCTCCAACACCTCATTAAGCTGTTGGTTTTGTGCACTGATACTAACAGGTTTCCCCGCTTTCATCATGTTTGAGTTGTAAAGAAAATTATAACCAGTTTGCTTGCCGAGTTTATCTAAAACGACATCGAGCTGGGCATTCTTTACACTCAGGGTCACTTTCTGAGCATAAGTTGCCGCACTTACCTGTAATAAGGCAGTTACCCACAAAACAATGGTCAATTTCATTATCTTCAGAAATTTAGGTGAAATGCAGGAACGCGCCCCGCAATTAATTGCAGTAAAAATTTTATACATTTGAATGTTAGGTTTAATAATTGGTTGGTGAAGACAATTAAATTAGTTACCTGGCTCATCGGCTTTCAGAAGCTGACAATCATCGGGGGCGCCGCAAACGCTCCTGATGATTATTGGTAACCATTTGCAAAGTAGAGGTTATTGCATAACGGTTATCCTCCTTCCTTCTACCTTAAAGTGAATGGTACCTGTAAGTTCCAGGTTATGCATTAGCTCAGATATATCTTTGTATTTTGACAGCTTGCCGCCAAACTCCTTATCTTTCAGGTTATCCAGGAAATCAACATCTACATCATACCAGCGCGATGCCTGTTTCATGATGGTGCGGATATCGGTATTTTTAAACAGGAACAAACCATTCTTCCAGGCAATAGCCTGTTCGGTGTCCGCATCTTGTACATTAATATCGGCCCGTCCATTTACCGAAACACCTTTTTGCCCTGGGCTAAGCATGGTGGTTACAGTACCTTTAGTCAACCTAACCGATCCTTCAAGCAGTGTTGTAGTTACGGCTTTATCATCGCTGTAAGCGCTGATATCAAAATGGGTGCCCAGCACTTCAACATTATTGCCATTTGCCTTTACTATAAATGGTTTTTGCTTGTTTTTAGCTACTTCAAAGTACCCTTCGCCTGTTAACTCCACACTACGGGTATTGCCGTTAAACGCAACCGGGTAACGTAATGATGATACTGAGTTTAACCAAACTTTTGTGCCATCGGCCAGTATTACCATGTATTGCCCTCCGCGTGGGGTGGTAATAATGTTTACCGCGTCAGGGTCGGTTTGCGGGCTGTTAGCACCGGCAACCTGGTACACCAGCATACCATCCTTAGTTTTATTTACCTGCATACCCGCTTGTGTAGCTAACTGGCCATTTTTAGCATCGGTTAGCGTAATGGTTTTACCATCGGCTGTAGTTAAAAAGGCTTTATTACTGCCGGGTATTATTTGTGGTTGCTTATTAGCGGGCGTTATTTGAGTAAATGCCTGCTGTGTATTGTTTTGCTGGTATTTCACAAAACCAATACCTATTGATAAAGTAACCAGCAATATTGCCGCTACTTTTAGCCATGTATAATTTTTAGATTTTTTTATTGGCAAATTCCTGCTTTGTTTGAGGCGCTGCCAGATCCGGTCATGTACAATTTGCTTTTCCTCTTCGGCATCCTCCCAATTATCACCAAGCAAATACAGTTCGTCCTGGTAATTATTTAGCAGTTCAATTTCAGCCGGTGTACATTGCCCGGTTTCATATTTTTCGTAAAGTAATACAAACTCTTCTTTAGTAAGCATGAAGGTTGTTGTAATTGGTTGTAATAGCTAAGTGTAGAAATCTTAACCCAACACACATACTTTTTAAAACTTTTTTTTCGGGTGAGTTGAGTTATTAGCCAGCAAGCAGTTCAATGGTAATATTTATACTTAACAATTGCTTAAATAAGTATCTTTAACCCTGGCAGTATTAGCAACAAGATCAAAGAAACCGGCTATCAAACTGCCCGCCTAAAACAACTAAAATGGCTGCAACAATTCTGTTTAATTCTGTAATAACCTGCCCGAACTGCGGCTTCAAGAAGGAAGAAGAAATGCCAACGGATGCCTGCCAGTATTTTTACGAATGTGAAAGCTGTAAGACTTGCTTAAAGCCGTTAGCAGGCGATTGCTGCGTTTTTTGCAGTTACGGTACCGTTAAATGCCCACCCATTCAACAGGGCGTTTCCTGCTGTGGTTAACTTATTACGGCTAATTTTATTTGTAACATTTATCATATACTGCAATTTAACCAACAGATTAATTGTTTACTATGAACGTTTAAATGACAAGTAAACTTTACTTTTATTAACCTTTAGGTTATTGAACTGTTAATAAAAAAAAATCCTTTAAAAATTAATTTATTGCTGATACATAACGGTTTGGATTATAAAAAACCTTTTTATAATTTTAAAAACCCAATTATGACTATAGATTTGAGAAGTGACGACGTGTTGTGGAACGCTGTACGCCATGATAACGAAGCGGCTTTTAATGAGCTGTTTGAGCGTTATTGGGCACGGCTTTATAATACATGCAACCGTTACCTCAAAAATCGCGAAACCAGCGAAGAAGTAGTCCATGATATTTTCCTGAATTTATGGGACCGCCGGAAGGATCTCGAAATAACCTGTTTTGAACATTACCTGCTAAACGCCGTACGCTACCAGGCTTATAACCGCATACGCGCAAAAAAACTTTCGGTAACTTATATTGATGACAGTATTTACACTGATACTGCAGATGCGCATTTGGCAGATGACAGGTTAAACGAGCAAGAACTGGAACAGGAGGTTTTTACCTACCTGCACCAGTTACCAAAACGCTGCCAGGAAATTTTTCAGTTAAGCAGGTTTAATCACCTGAGTAATGATGAAATTGCCGCGCAGTTAGGCATCTCAAAAAGGAGTGTTGAAAATCAAATTACCATAGCCTTAAAGCATTTAAGGCTATGCTTAAAACATACAGCATCATTTGTAGTGCTGTTTATGTTACTTCATCAATAACAAACGCTTAAATATTTAGCGTTTCTGTATTTGCTGCAACTGTTTGTTGTACTCTTTTATCATCTTCACTGTTGTATCGGTATCAAAAACTGAGTAAAGGCCCTGCTCCTCTTGTGCCGGGTCGCCAAGGTAAGCATCACCTTCCTGCCAAAACACGTGGCCTTTTGTTGCCCGGCCTGTACCGCCCCATGCCCAAAAGTTGCATCCTGCAAAAATATCGCCGGCTTTGGCGCTTTGGGCTATCAGTTCAAAAATGGTTTTATAATAAGTATCGCGCAGGGTTGTGGTCGACTCAGGGTTAAATTTCATACCATCGCGCGGAAGGCCAAATTCTTCAACTACAATTGGCTTGTTCAGTTGCCTGGCAATAGCAGTGTGTTTATCTAAATAAGCCTTGGTATTGGTAATAGCTTTATCAAATGTAGCAGGCATATTGGCTCTATCAAGCCAACCCCAGTTGCTTGGCCAGATGTGTATGGTAAGGTAATCTATGGCCGGGGTTGAATGAATATCCTGCCATAGGGCAATATCATCTTCCGATCCGCTTTGCCCCTCGCTGCCTGTTGTTACCAAATGGTTTTTATCTATAGATTTTATAAAGGCCGCTGTCTCTTTTATCCATGCAGCAAAAGCTGGCTTACCCGCTGCCGAGAACGCACGCGGCTCGTTGGCAATTTGCCAGGTCATGATAGCCGGGTCATTAATATATTTCTTTTTGGTGTAACGGTTAGTCCTGTTAAGAATGTAGCTCACATGCTTTTTAAACAATTGTTTACAGCTATCGCACTGTACAAATTGCGCAACGTAGTTTTGAAAAGTATTCCAGCCATCAACAGCCGGTACCGGTGCCTTACCTTTACCAGCCCATTCCAGGTATTGGCTATACCCGCCAGACCACTCCCACGAGTTGGTAAGGTATAATATGGCTTTCATATCCCTGCGCTGCATCTCTGCCAGTAAAAAATCGAGCCCGGCTAAAAGGCTGTCATCATACACACCCGCCGAAGTTTGCAGCGATGGTTGTATCTTACTTGGGCGGGCAGGGCCATCGGCACCAACCAATATCCTCAGGTTGTTTACGCCGTTTGCTTTTAACAGATCAAGCTCTTTTATTAAGCGGGGCCTGTCGCTTTTTTTGGCACCCAGTATAGCGCCATACCAAAAGTTGGCGCCAATGTAATAGTAGCTGTCCTTCCCTATTTTAAATTGTCCGTTTTCTGTTTTTACGAATGGTTGTGCAATAGCTTTATCAAGCATTATTGATAAGCAAAAAAATACGCACATAATTACTTTTAGGGAAGTCGATTTCATGGTTAATAGCTTTATGGCGCAAATGTATTGGCACTTATGATACAAAACCAACCTTTATTTAGCTAAAAGCGATACTTTTTTAACATACAGGGGCATTTTACAAATAGTTTTAAAAAGATCAAGGCCTGCGATTAATAAATCACAGGCCTTAGTCATAAATAAATTAGCAGCTCATATTACCTGGTTTTAGTAACCTTAACCCAGTCTACCCACATTTTGGCTTCGCCATTTTTTACCATATTAGCAGAGCTTTCGGGCAGGCCATAATAAGGCTGCTTTACGCCATTTATTTTAGCCGGATAACCGCCGCCAAGGGCATAGTTAAGTATCAGGTATTGCTTATTATCAAATATCCATTTACCGTAATGTTCGGCCATTTTGCGGGTTACGCGAAACATAGGCGCACCATCGTACTTAAAAACAAGGCTTTCGGGTGTCCAATCAACAGCGTAAACGTGCCATTGGGTAGCATCGTGCTCCTTATCAAAATATAAACGGTTAACAAACGGCGTTTCGCCACTGTAGCCGGGGCCGTGTACCGCAGCGCTTATCCAGTCGGGCTCGCCTACGTACTCCATAATGTCTATCTCACCGGCATCTGGCCATAGGCCGTTACCCAGCATCCACCAGGCCGGCCATAAACCTTCGCCAGCTGTAACTTTTATCCGTGCCTCGGCTGTGCCGTAAGTAAAATCAAATTTACCCCGGGTGTTTATCCGTGCAGAAATAAAATCGTATTCCCTGCCTTCTACATTTTTAAACTTGGGCGAGTATTTGGGTTTTAACACCAATAGCCCATCCTCAAGATACATTACGGATGATGAATCTACATAGGTTTGCAATTCGTTATTCCCGTTAAAGCCAGGTACCTCCGGGGTCCATTTACTCCGATCGAGTTTAGTACCTGTAAAATCGTCAAAAAAAACCACCTCGCCTTTGGCATAACCAGCAGCCGAACTTTTTTTAACAGATGAACAGGACGTACTTATTGTTATTGCAGCTGCAACGGCAGCCACATACATATACTTTTTATAAAGCATAATGATAATTAGGGATTGTTTAACAAGATAAAAGCCATTTCATTAATGGCTTTTATCTGTTTTAATTTGATTATTTATAAACGCGTACGTAATCTACCTCCATCGAGCTGCTGGTAAAATTAGGGTCGACCGCAGGGCCACCAAAATTACCGCCAATGGCTACGTTAAGTATCAGGAAGAAGTTGTTGTTAAACGGCAGGTCGGCACTGTTGGCGAACGTATAATATACTACACCATCAATAGCAAACTTCATAGTAGCCGGTGTCCAGTCCATACTGTAAACATGAAACTCTGTTGAAGCAGTTGGGTTTTGGGTTGTACCGCCAACACCGCCGCCGCCATAGTGGCCGGGATAGTGCATGGTAGAGAATATGGTGTTTTGTTGTTTACCCACATGCTCCATAATATCTATCTCGCCACAGGCAGGCCATGGTGTAGTATCAACATTACTGCCAAGCGCCCATATTGCAGGCCATGTACCCACACCTGTAGGCAGCTTTGCTTTAACCTCTACGCGGCCGTATTTAAAGTTGAATTTACCTTTTGTTAAAAGCCTGGCCGAGGTATAACCAAAACCATTATAGTCCTCTTTCTTCAGGTTGATCTTTAACGTACCGTTACTTACTACCGCGTTATCTGTACGGTTGGTGTAATACTCCAGCTCGTTATTACCCCAGCCGTTGTTGTTGCCAAGATCATAACCCCATTTGCCCGGGTCGGGCGCACCGGCAGTATTAAATTCATCAGACCATACAAGGGCTTCGGCTGCAGAAATTGTTACCTGCGTTGATTTTACGGTTGTTTTTCCGCTTTGACTTTTGGCCGTAACGTTTACGGTGTAAGTGCCCGCTACCGGGTACTTATACGTTAAACTACCTGTTGTGGTATTTTGGAAAATACCGTTACCAAAATCAAACTCGTAGGTTACTGCATTTTCTGCGGTTACTGCAAATACTACGGTACCGCTATTATCTGTACTTACGGTAGGCGTTATAACAATGTTAGCCGGTTTATCAACTACGTTTGTGCCTGTATCATTCTTTTTACTGCAATTGGTAAACAAGGCTACCAATGCAACTAATACTAAAGTTTTCAGTCTTCTCATATCTTTGATTATTTAACTTTAAATTTCTGATACCACGCAAGGCCATCTATACTCATACAACGCAGGGTAATGGCTGTTTCGGAAAGTTCCATTATTTCGTAAGTGTTACCACCTGTACCAAACGCTATAAGCCCATTACCCGGTACTATAAATTGTATACGGGTAGAGTTTGCCGAAGTTGAGCCCGACGTAGCATCCATAAATACAAGTTTTTTAGTACCTGTAACGTCAAGATCGTAACAATTATCGCCCCCCGATTTACCGTAGAATGCAGTAGCAGCTGCTACAAAGAACGACTGCCCTTTATTATTTATAGTCATATTAATGGTGCCACCATCCTTAGTAAAGGTTATCTCATCATCATACAAACATTCTGCGCGTTCATTAGGTGCTGCGCTATAATAACTTGAGGTATAACCATCGGCAGGGCCTACACCAACATGGCCGGGCGTAAGGCGGTCAATCACCCAGGTTTGTGCAGTACCATTGGTTAAACCTTGCATAATTTCCTCCGGAATTTCAAACGCCACAAAAACCGTTATCTTTTTGGCAGTAGTTGTGGTTACGCCACCGGTACCTATAGCACTAACTACGATAGTGTAATCGTTAGTGCCCGGGTTGCCGTATTTATGCACCAGGTTGCCATCGCTTACTATTTTTGTGTCACTACCGTCGCCAAAATCAATTTTGTAAGAAATGGCATCAGTAGCCGATGTTTTAATGGTAACGTTACCAGAACCCGCCCCATCGGGGTTTGCATCATCTGCCCCTTCAATAACGGTTGCGAGGGTTAAATCCTTCGGAGTAACTATTTTACCGAAGGAGTAGTCTTGTTTTTTACAGCCAATTACAATTATAACGGCTGCTAAACAGATGGTTATTAATGCTTTTATATTAATTTTCATCGCTCTATAAATTAATTAAGTGTGATATCATCTAAATAGAAAGTATAGTTGGCCGAGCCATCACCCGATGTACCGTTATCAAATATCAGCACCACTTTTTGGTAAGAGTTAGCTGTGTTGATGGCGGAATAATCAAAGGTTAATTCTTCCCACTCGTTTGCTTTAGTGGTAGTCATCTCTTTTTCAAAGCTGATGCCACCGTTGGTCAGGTTCTCTACCTTTAACAATACCTTAGCACCTACCCTTGGTGAATACACTTTCATTTTAAAGGTTTTCTTGGTCGAGAAATCTATCGGGTTATCTAATGCCAGGAAACTACCACCATAAGTTGCCCCTGGGTTTTTAACCATTTTAACAACTTTTGTACTGGTGTTGATGCCTGAAGCATTTGGATTATTTACGATAGTAACTGTACCACCATCAAAATCGGTAAAGGCGTAGTTAAGGGTTGTTGATTGAAAATCGAGCGGGATACCCAAAACAGAAGATGGCGCCGGTACTAATTTCAGATCATCCCAATAGAATACTTTGCCCGAGCCGGCTACGTTAAAGTCGAAAAACACCGAAGCCTTATCGTAATTGGATGCCGGGTTAAATGCCGGGGTACCTGCAGAGTTATTCAGAAAGTTAAAGGTTAAAGTCTCCCATTGGTTAGCAACAGTTGTCACCGCATCAGTTTCAACAGCTTTGGAGCCATCGGCATGATCTTCAATTTTCAATTTGATAGTTAAACCCGCCGCAGGCGAATAAACCCGCAGGCTCATTTGAGCAAAATCTGCTGTTACCGGTATTTTGGTTGGGAAGCCCGCCGCTGTGCCAATGGTAACGCCTGCCCAGGTTTCGGCACCACCCGGCTTGGTGGTCTTCTTAACCTTGTTGGCCGGGTTGGTTGGGTCAACAGCATCAATGGTAACGTTATTACCAAAATCAATTACAGTGTAATCTGTATTTGGGGCATCAAATGTTACCGGAAGACTGATCTTTTGGATAGGAACGGTCATTTTCAGATCATCCATATAAAACACCTTGCCACTTCCACCAACATTAAAGTCAAAGAACATAGAGGCCTTGTCGTAAGTAAATGCTGGGTTTAAAGCTGGTGTACCGGCAGAATTATTATTAAAATCAAATGTTAAGGTTTCCCATGCATTGGCTACTGTAGTTACAGCATCTGTTTCAACAGCATTTGCACCAACATTATGGTCTTCTAATTTCAATTTCATAGTTAAACCTGCAGCAGGCGAGTAAACACGCACTGTCATTTTTGAATTGGCAGCAGTTATAGCTACTTTGGTTGCAAAGCCTGTTGCTGTACCTAACGTGGTACCTGCCCAAACTTCGGCACCACCCGGTTTAATAACTTTTAAAACCTTGTTTGCAGCATTAGCCGGATCGGCAGCAACGCTTGATATGTTACCACCAAAATCGCTGGTGGTGTAATCATAGTTAGGGTCATCAAAGGTTAAAGGCAGGTCTATCTGTTTACCTACTTTAATGGTTTCCTCGTGTGTGGTTGTTGCAACACCACCGCTTAAGGCAACCACCCTTATTACATAACTACCGGCAGCTGCATAAGTATGCGTGGCCGTTTGCTTTTCCAGGAACGAATCATAAGGCTCGGGGTTGGTTGATGTTTCATCACCATAATATACATGAAACATGGTTTCATAATCGGCAGTTGCACCAACACTAACTGTTAAGCCATTAGTAGTAATGGTTGTCTTTAGGTTTTCAGGGGCTTTAAACGATACGGTAAGCTCCTGGGTTAATTCGGTAGTTTTACCGTTAATACCATGGCCTACTATCTTTACAGTATAAACGCCCTCTTTATAAGTATGCTGGGTGTTTTTACCCGCGCCTACTTTAACAAAGCTTTCGGTACCGTCGCCATAATAAACATCATAGATAATTGCACCCTCTCCCGATGGGAAAATAGTAACTAACCCTGTATTATCCTGCGTGATGTTAAATAATACCGACAACTTTGCCGGATCGGATACCCCGTTATTAACAAACGATGTATCATCAAACTTCTCCTTTTTACAACCTGTAATAACAGCCAGTAGCAAGGATATGCTTAAAAAATATTTTATTGCTTTCATTATCTTAATTTTTTAAGGTTTAGTAGCCTGGGTTTTGTGCCAGGTTAGAAATCAAAATTTCTTGCTGCGGTATAGGGAACAGTTCATGCTTACCGGTTACAAAGCCAGTAAGTTTGGTGGCAGCCTGCCCGGTTCTAACCAGGTCAAAAAAGCGGTCGCCGTCCATGGCCAGTTCCAGCCTGCGTTCGTCCCAAATAGCTTGTTTTAATGTAGTACCCGAGGCTGCTACATTGTGCAGGTCATCATTAAATGCACGATGACGTACACGGTTCAGGTAATCCTGTGCCTTGGTATCATTTGGTGCAGTTGCACGGTTATTTGCTTCGGCAGCCATCAGCAATACATCAGCATATCTTAAAACCCTAAAATTGTTCAGGTAATTCAG
Source organism: Bacteroidota bacterium (assembly GCA_040390445.1). GTDB lineage: Bacteria > Bacteroidota > Bacteroidia > Sphingobacteriales > Sphingobacteriaceae > Mucilaginibacter. The sequence goes on along the minus strand of JAZJYI010000008.1, from coordinate 585,017 downwards.
CTCTATCTGGCCTGATGTTTCGCCTTTACGCGGCAGGTATTTTTTATTATAAAACCCTGTGTTTTTATATGGCGCTACCTGATATTTCAGTTTTTGATTATCAGGGAGCTCCGGATGGGCAGCATTATACGCTATTTTATATGCTTCCATGTCTAATAAGGTCGCATCTTTTCGCTGATCGCCGGCGGCATATGCAGCGGCTAAACTTTGTGTTGGCAAGTTTGTACTCCACCCTGCTGCATAAGGCATATCGGCAGCACCGCCAGAAATACCACGCACCCCATTTTGCTGAACCGCATAGTTACCCTGGCCACGGGTTGTACCGCCCCAGTTGTAATAAGGTGAGCCATTTGTATATTGTATTTCAAACACCGACTCAGGGCCATTTTCGCCAGCCGCCAGGTACATTGATGCAAAATCGCTTACCAAACTGTACGCATTTGATGTAATAACCGGTTCAAGCACCGAAGCTGCGGCGTCAAATTTATTCTCGTACAAATAAACTTTACCTAATAAAGCTTGTGCAGCATACTTGGTTACCCTGCCTTTTTCGGTTTGTGTTGGTGGCAAAACGGCAATAGCCTCATTCAGGTCTTTTTCTACCTGGGCATAAACCTCTGCCTTAGGCGACCTTTGTAAACTCCTTGAATCGCTTACACCAAGGCGTCTGTCAATAAAGAAGGGTACATCGCCCCACATTTTCACCAAAGTAAAGTAGTAATAAGCGCGTAAAAATTTAACCTCTCCGTAAAGTGCCTCCTTGCCTGCAAAATCAACAACCTGCCCGCCGGGGTTTTTATCCTTATACTGTAACAGGTAATTTGTACGATTAACGCCTTCATAAGCAACCTGCCACAAATCCTGCAGTGTTGAGTTTACTGAGGTTAATGAAAAGTCATCAATTTGCTGTAAAGGCAAAACGTCCGACGCGCTTTCGCCGCCCGCTACTGAGTTATCAGAAGCAATATCGCCAATAACAACCACCTGGTTTAACCATTGTATCGGCGTATATGTACTTATTGCCATGGTACGGTAATCGCTTTCTGACTTTAAGTAATCCAGGTCGGTAACAGTGAAACTATCATGTGGGTTATAATCCACAAACTTTTTGCACGAGCCTAGTACAGCTGCAATAGCAACAATACCAATTATCTTTATATATATCTTTTTCATTTTCTTGTATTAAAAACGAATTATAAGTTAATATCTAAACCCACAGAGTAGATGCGCGCAAGCGGATAAGCGCCGCGGTCAACACCTGTATCAAATACACCCCCTGAAATTTCAGGATCAAAACCTGTGTACTTTGTAATAGTGAATGCATTTTTAACCTGTGCATAGATCCTCACGCTCCTGAAAACATTTTTCAATATCGATTTAGGGAAGGTGTAGCCAAGTTGCAGGTTTTTTACTTTTACAAATGAGCCATTTTCCACATACCTGTCAGATACGCGGATGTTGCTATTATCATCGGTAAATGAATAGCGTGGGTAGCGTGCATCGTTAGTGGTACCCGGGCCGGTCCACCTTGCTAAAACACTACGGAATTTATTATTGTAGTTAGCGTTACGCTCATACGCTCTGTAAATATCATTACCTAACGACGCGTACGTTAATGCGCTAAAATCAAACCCTTTATATGACATACTCAGGTTCCATCCCAGGGTCATGTTAGGAAAAGGATCGCCAATTTTAACCTGGTCATCGGCATTTATTACACCATCTTTATTGGTATCAACAAAGCGTATATCGCCCGGCCGCGCACCTGCTTGCGTAGGGGCTGCTGCAATTTCTGCAACAGTTTGGAATAAACCATCTGTTTTGTAGCCATAAAAATAGCCTGGCGTTTGGCCTTTTTCAAAAACTGTTACCGTTTGCGGCTGGCCATTAAAAAACCCTCCGCCTGTATATTTTGCGGTACCATCGGCATTAGTTGCAGTAACCATATTTTTAACGGTAGTAATATTAAACGAGTTGTTTAATTTAAAACCATCGCCGATGGTTTGGTTATAAGCCACGGTTATATCAAAACCGCTGCTTTTGGTTGACCCTATATTTCCATCAGGAATTTGAGCCGTACCTACTGCGTATAATGACCCCGTTGGTTTAAAAAGCAAACCGTTAACTTTTTTCTGATAATAATCGGCCGATATAGATAGTTTGCCTTTTAATAAAGTTATATCAAAACCAACGTTACTTTGCAGCTGCCGCTCCCAGGCCAAATTATCATTACGTGATGATGCAACTGTTGATCCCGGATAAAACACATTATTAAAATTGTAGCCATTACTATTTGCCGTAGGGCCATAATCAGGGCCACCGGTAGCTATCTTGATCGTTTGCGGGTCGGTGTTCTCGTTACCGGATGAACCGTAGCTACCCCTTATCTTTAAGAAATCTATCAGATCAGACTGGAAGAAATTCTCCTTGGTAACTACCCAGCCTAATGAACCTGCGAAGAAATTAGCAAATTTGTTGTTTTTACCAAATGCAAACGACCCATCACGGCGCGCCGAGAAGGAAGCCAGGTACTTATCGTTATAATCGTAATTTACACGACCAAAATACGACAGGTTTTTCCTGAAACCCTGGTAATATCCGCCCGATTGCGCATTTGGGTTATCGGCACTGTTTGTACCTGTAGCTGCAGAGTAATCTGCAAAAGTCCATGAATTAAAGGGTACATCCTGCCTGCTAACATTCATGGTATTACCGGTAGTTTTCGCCATTGAAAAACCTAACACCGTTTCAAAATGATGAACCTGATTAATGTTAAAGTTATAGTTGGCAAAGTTTTCCCATGTGTAGTTAAAATTGCTGTATTTGCTTTGCGCTACGTTGTTATGGCGATCGGCTATAGGGTTACCTGATGCATCAAGGCCATTTTCAACATTCAGCGGCCCGTAAAATACCAGCGGGGTAAATGATCGGGAGTTATCATCGTACTTGGTGTAACCAAACCTGCTGCTTACTTTAAGCCCTTTGATAATATCATACTGTGCTTCAAATTTTCCGAAAAGCTTGTTGCCATTGTAGTTATTGAAGGTATTATCAAGTTTTGTAAGCGGGTTATCAACTTCAGATAAGATGAGGTTACTATAGCCATATTTACTAACAACACTTGGGTCGGTATTGTAAATGGGTACTGTTGGGTCAAAGTTTATTGCATTACCTAAAATACTATTGAATGAATTTTCTGCAACACCTTTTGAATTGGTTATCATACCGCTGGTGTTTAGTATAAACTTCAGCTTTGAGGTCAAGTCGAAATTTAAGTTGGCTGTAAATGTACCGCGGTTAAAATGCGATTTATCGTATCCGCCAATTATACCACCCTGGCTTAAATAACCGGCTGATAAAAAGTACGACATTTTTTCGCCACCACCACGGGCCGATATATTGTGCGACTGCATGGGCGCGGTTTTAAAAACCTGATCCTGCCAGTTGGTGCCTACACCAATATTGCTAAGATCCGTGAAGATTGGGCTTCCGCCTGACGTTACACTACCTTCGTTAATGATGGCAGCGTATTCGCTTGCGTTTAAAACACCAACGGTACGCGCCACTTGTTGTACACCGTAATTAGAATTTACCGAAAACTCGGTTTTTTGATTTCTCCTGCCCGATTTGGTAGTTACCACGATAACCCCATTACCACCTTTTACACCATAAATGGCTGTGGTTGCAGCGTCTTTGAGCAGGTTGATAGACTCAATATCTGTTGGGTTTATGGCATTCAGATCATCCATGGTTTGTATCGAACCATCAACAACAACTATTGGGTCGTTACCAGAGAATGAAGGGATCCCCCTTATCAACACAGTTGGTTTAGCGCCCGGCGAACCCGATTGTATAACCGTTACACCCGATGCCAGGCCTTGTAAGGCTTCTTCTGCGCGTACCGCGTTCAGTTTTTTGATATCGGAACTTTTAACTACCGATATAGCACCAGATATATTGGTTACTTTTTGGGTACCGTAACCAATTACTACCACCTCATTTAACGCGTTGTTAACGTTATCTTCTAAAGTGAAGTTTTGCACACCAGCCTGGGTTACCTGCCTTTCAACAGATACCATCCCTACAAATGATACCACTATGGTACCGCCGCTTTGCGGAAGGTTTAAACTGTAATTACCATTTACATCTGTAACAACGCCTGTGGTTGTTCCTTTAATGGTTACTGAAGCGCCGGGCAATGATTGTCCGTCGGCTTTTTGGGTTACTTTACCGGTTAGGCGCAGAGACTGGGCAAAGCCCGCCTGGCTAACAAAACATAAGAGCAAAGCAATACCCACGAAAAACTTGAGTCTTAATTGCATAAGGTTTGATTGATAATTTAAATAATTGGTCTAATTGGTGTTGACCTTTGGTTAATTGTAAAGTTTATTCATACATAATTTTTTCGCGCATAAAAATGCGCAGTCATACATTTAGCTTAAAGCATTAGTTAACGGTTTTAAATTGGTTTATAATTTTGCCGGAGCAATTGGTTTATGGGTATCAAATGTATGGCAGGTAAATACCTAAAATGAAATTTAGCACTACATCACTGCTACACAACATTGAAAAATCATTTAAAAACACGGATATTAGTACACCAATAATTAACCCTGTTATAATTTTGCTAAACCAACATAAAAATCTGTTTTTAAGGGTATTACTATCCGCCCTACTGTTTGCATGCATGCAAAATGCAATGCCGCAAACTTATATTGGCCAGCGCAAAACAGTAAATTACGAGAAAAGACAGTACAATGCGGGCACCCAAAACTGGAAAATACGCCAGGATGCACAAGGCCGTATGTACTTTGCCAATAATGAAGGGGTGCTTGTTTTTGATGGTTCGTACTGGCAGTTATATCCCCTGCCCAATAAAACTATTGTACGCTCGCTTGAATTTGGGAGCGATAAAAAGCTATACGTAGGTGGGCAGGATGAGATAGGATATTTTTCGCCGGCTAAAAATGGGCAGTTGGTTTTTACCTCATTAAAAAACCTTATCCCAAAAGCCGACCAGGAATTTTCTGACATATGGGATATTGCCAGCTACGGCAACGAGGTGTTTTTCCGTTCGCACGATAAGATAATCAGATATAGCGATAATAAAATAACCGTTTATCACTCCCATTCATGGTTATTCCTGGGTACTTACCAGGGCAAACTAATTGCGCACGATGAAGAAAAGGGTTTATTAACCTATTCCAATAGCATATGGAGACCTTTTATAGATAAAAAAGACCTGCCAAAGGATTTTTACATGACCTCGGTATCAAAGTTCAATGATACATCAAGCTTAATTACTACTGCCAAAAATGGCTTATTGCTGTTAACTAGGAATAAACTCAGGTATTTTAACCTTAGTGGTTTTAACGTAAATAATCATCAGCATTTTTCGGCAGCGGTTGCACTTAATGATAGCACTTACCTGGTGAGTACTTACATTAACGGTATTTACCAGATTGATAAAAATGGTAATGTGATTGAAAATATTGGCAAAAAAGAAGGCTTGCAGAATATTTTTGTACGCTGTATGTATGCCGATATTAACCGCAACATTTGGTTAGGCCTTGATAACGGGATAGATTTTATTGCTTATAACAATGCGGTTAAGCATATTAACCCCGCAATATTTAAAGATGGTGGCGGTTACGCAACCGCGTTATATAAAAACAACCTGTATTTTGCCTTATCTAACGGCGCATATCAACTACCGGTAGGCAGTACTACCGACCTGAGCTATCTAAAAAGTAATTTTAAAGCAGTTGCAGAGGGACAAACATGGAACATTGCGGCTGTTGACGGGCATTTACTGGCTGGCCGCGATGATGGGATATTTGAAGTTTTAAACGATAAGCTTTCACCTATTTATAACAGCACCGGTTTTTGGATATTTCAACCATTAAAAAACAAGGCGGGCACCCCGCTTATAGCTGCCGGTAATTATTATGGCGTACGTTTGTTTGAAAACAAGGGCAACTCGTTAATTGATAAAGGTAGCGTAGCCAAATATTATGAGTCGGCCCGTTTTGTGCAGGTTGATAGTGATAATATTATCTGGACCTCGCACCCCTACCGCGGGGTATATAAATTAAACCCTGATAACGATCAGATCAAAACCTACACCACAGCGCAAGGGTTACCTTCAAACTTAAATAATTTTGTATTTAAGGTTAAAGGCCGTGTGGTAATAGCTACCGAAAAAGGCGTTTACGAGTACGATGCTAAAACAGACCGGTTTAAACCATCGGCACAGTTCAAAAAAATATTTGGCGACCGTAGCTTAAGATACCTGCAAGAAGACCCATCAGGCAATATCTGGTTTGTACAGGGTAAAAGCCTGGGCGTGGTAGATTATGCTGCAACCCCAACCATCATCAACTTCCCTGAGCTAAATAACCGCATACTCAGTGGCTTTGAAAACGTTTACCCCATTAATGCCAACAATATATTTGTAGGCAGCGAGAATGGTTTTTATCATATTAACTACGCTAAATACAAACAAAATATACATCCGTTAAAGGTGTACATCCGCAAGGTTAAAGCTACTTCAGTTACTGATAGTGTGCTTTACGGTGGTTATTTTAGCCATGTTAATGATGATGGCAAACAAACAGCAAGCAATACGCTAACACTTGGATATAGCTGGCGTTCGTTGCATTTTGAGTATTCATCGCCCATTTTCGAAGAGCAATCAAATGCCGAATACAGCTATCTGTTAGAAGGGTTTGATCAGGAGTGGTCGGCGTGGTCAAAAAAATCAGAGAAAGATTATACCAATTTGCCGGCTGGCAGCTACACCTTTAAAGTAAAGGCACGTAACCATCAAAACAATGAATCGGCTGTAGGGTGTTATGCTTTTAATATCAACCCGCCGTGGTACGGGTCGGTACTGGCGTATATTTTATACTTGGTTATTATTGCAGGCATACTATATTATTTATATAAACTACAGGAAAAACGCCACATCATCAAACAACAAAAGGAATTACTTATTCAGCAGCAAAAAAATGAGGAGGAGCAAAAGCAAATAGCTTACCTGCATCAGCTTGAACTTGAACGTTCTGAAAAAGAGGTGGTGAAACTTAAAAATGAAATGCTGCAGTCTGAGATAGAGTTTAAAACATCAGAACTGGCCTCGTCGGCATTAAACCTGGTACAAAAGAAGGAGTTTTTGCTTAAGGTGAAAGATGAGTTGCAGAACCTGCAAAAATCGGGTAAAGACATGGTTGAAACCACCGAGATAAAAAAGATACTGCGCCTGTTAGCCGGAGAGAATAAGATAAACGAAGAATGGGAACAGTTTTCTATTCATTTTGATAAAGTACATGCAGGCTTTTTAACTATTATAAAAAACCGTTACCCAACCATAAACCAGCAGGAATTAAAACTGTGTGCTTACCTGATCATGAACCTATCCAGTAAAGAGATTGCCCAGTTAATGGCTATTTCTGTGCGTGGGGTAGAGATCAGCAGGTACCGGCTGCGTAAAAAGTTGCAGATCCCAACAGAGATAAATCTGTTTGAGTTTCTATTTGATATCCAGCGGGAATTAATGAAGTAGTTCCCTACTCAGTTTTTAAGCTTTTTATGGGATTAGCAACAGCGGCTCTAATAGCTTGGGAACTAACAGTTGAAAAGGCTATTACAATAGATGCTAAGCCGGTAAGCCCAAATATCCACCAGTTTAGATCGGTATGGTAAGGATACTCCTGCAACCATTTGCTCATTAACCACCAGGCAAGCGGAGAAGCAATTGCAAATGCAATAAGCACAAGCACCAGGAAATCTTTTGTTAACAAGGTAGTTATCCTTATTACAGAGGCGCCCAGTACCTTACGAATACCTATCTCCTTTGTACGGCCTTCGGCCATGCACGCTGCTAATGCAAATAGCCCCAGGCAGCATATAAATATACTGAGGCCTGCAAAAACGGCTACCAATTGTCCTACATGCTGTTCTTGCTGGAACTTTATCCGGTACGATTCATCCAGAAACTTAAAGTCGAATGGGTAATTGGGGTTGTATCGCTTAAATATATTGCTGATCTTATCAATATTGCCCGCTACAGCGTTATGTGTATTCAATTTTAAGGTGATAGTGCCAAACAGCCTGGCCGAACCACGGATAATAATTGGCATTGATGTTATAAAAGGCGATACTGCAACATAATCTTTCACTACGCCAACAATATGATAATTATTATCCCCGTTCTTAAGCGCTTGCCCCACAGGGTTTTTAAAACCCATTACTTTGGCCGCCTGCTGGGTAACCAGTATGGCACTTGTATCTGTAGGGTTGGCTGTAACATCAATATCGCGCCCTGCCAATAATTTAAGGCCAAAGGTTTTTGTAAAATTATGATCGGTAAGGTTCTCGTTAAAATATGCGCGTGAATCTGCTGGTTTCCCATCCCACTGGTACGAATCGCTATTGGTCCAAATATCCAAAATGGGCGACGCGGTACGCGTAATGCTACTTACTGCTCCACTGTTTACCAGTTCGTTACGGATGGTAGTATAATTTTTTGCGATATCACCCTTGATATAGATGTAGACCAGGTTATCTACCTGGTAGCCCGTATCGCGTTTTTGAGCGTAATTTATTTGCCTGTAAATTACCGTGGTACTTATAATAAATACTATGGCCAGCGTAAACTGTAAAACAACCAACACCTTACGCGGGTTGACCAATCCGTTCATGGCTTGCATGCTTCCCTTCAACACCCTAACCGGCTTAAAACCAGACAAATAAAATGCCGGATAACTACCGGCAACTATACCTGTTATTAATATAAAACCTGCGGCAGTAAACCAAAAAAGTGGTTTATCATAAGGCATTACTAAAGTTTTTTCTACAATACCATTAAACCAAGGCAGCGCCAGTTGAACCAATACTAAACCGAAAATAGCAGCCAAAAATGTAACCAGTACAGATTCGCCCAAAAACTGCTTGATAAGCCAGGAGCGTTCGGCGCCTGCAACCTTACGGATGCCTACTTCTTTTGCCCGCCTTGCACTGCGTGCAGTACCCAGGTTCATATAATTAATGCAGGCGATGAGAATAATGAGCAACGCAATAACAGTGAACAGGTGTACGGTAGTAATTTGGCCACCCACAAACTTACCATTATCATATTTAGAATACAGCCACCATTTACTCATGGGGTGTACAAAAGCATCATTGCGTTTCTCGCCTGGGTAACGGCGATAAATATCCTTGAACAACTTATTGGCAGTAGCCTCAGTAACACCTGGCTTAAGCATCACATAGGTTTGTAAGCTATGATATTTCCAATTGGTATTGTACCAATGCACCTCTTTCATATAATTAAAAGGTACCAGGTATTCAAAACTGAATTGGGTATTATTCGGCAGATCTTTTAGTACGCCGGTAACTGTAAAATTGGATGTACTATCTACCGCTATGGTTTTACCTACCGGGTCAGTATCGCCAAAAAGCTTTTTGGCCAGCTTTTGTGTAAGCACAATAGAATGTGCATTGTTTAAAGCTGTACTGGCATCACCATTAAGCAGTGGAAAGCTAAATATTTTCAGGAAACCGGGGTCAGTTGTAAGGCCTTGCGTTTCCAGCTTTGTATCCCCATTCTTTAACACAAATGAACCTACCCAGTTTGTCCGAACAGCCTGCTCAACCTGGCTATAATCGACCTTAAGGGCCGGTGCCAAAGGCATAGGCGTGCTGCTCCATGCGCGCAGTTCGCCCTCAGCCATGGTGCGGTTAAACACCTGGTATATTCGGGCTTTATTTGTGTGAAACTGATCGTAACTTAACTGGTTTTGCACCCAAAGTAAAATAAGTACTGCCCCTGCAATACCAACAGCTAAGCCACTTATATTAACGGAAGATATACTACTGTTTCTTTGCAGGTTACGTATAGCAACTTTAAAGAACTGCCCGGCCATGGTTGCTTCACGGGTGATAGCATTAGCTAATTTTTGCCATATACTTTTTACAGCCCAGTTCTTATTTTTACTATTTTCTACTTTTTGCAGAAATGCTTGTATTTGCTGTGGGCTAACCTGAGGGTCGGGATCCTGATAGGTGATCAGGAAATCTTTTACCAACAGGAATAATTTTGGATACAAGGCTAGCAAAGATTGCAATTCCTTCACCTCGGCGCGACTGATATCGCCGGAGATAAATTTTTCAACCAAATACCATATATGTTCTTCCATCCAATTAACGCTGATCTTTATAAGATCACCACATTTTTCAAGCCACAATTATATATAATTGATTGTTAATTATTTAACTATCACCTAGCAATAAAAAGCGTTCGGTACCGAACGGTGCGTGTTCGTATTGTGACAGTTTTTCCTTACTTGATATACATATTAATTACACTACATTATTTTGTTAAAACCAAAAAGGAATTTAAGGTTATTTAACATTTAAGTCATTGTTTAACAGCCAATAATGATTTATTTTTGAAAAAAACCTCACAATGAAAAGTATCCTGACCTTAATTATTTGCCTGGTATTTTTTAAAAGCTACGGGCAGGAAAAATTTGACGCACCTAGTTGGAAAGCGCCTTATACACTTGCAACAGACGGCTGGAGCATTGAACGTTTCCCTATCCCAATAGATTTTGCCCCCTCAATTCCCTATCATGGGGTTGAAGATATCCGTTTCACACCCGGTTGGGGTGATGCAAAAAGCTCCGATTATTGGTCATATGCGTTTTTATGGTTGCTTGACGCAAAACCAACTATCACTACAACCATGATAGAAAAAAACCTTACAGCTTATTATACCGGCCTTGTAGAAAGAAACATCGGGAAACGAAGCATCAAACCAGAACAACTTGTAAAAATAAAAACAAGCATTAAAAAAGTTAGCAAAGCCGGTAACGACCTGCAAACCTATAACGGAACAGTGTACATGCTCGATTATATGGCCCAAAGGCCCATAACATTAAACTGCATAATACATGTGCGCGTTTGCTCCGGCTCAGATAAACTAATAGTTTTTCACGAGCTTAGTCCGCAAAAAACAGGCGCACCGGTATGGGAACGAATGAATAAGCTATGGGCTGATTTTAGCTGCAGTAACTAACTCAATCGCGATGCTACTTTATCCCAGTTAACTACATTCCAAAAATTAGCAATATACTCGGGGCGGCGATTCTGGTACTTTAAATAGTAGGCATGTTCCCAAACATCCAGGCCCAATAAAGGCGTTCCTTTTAGTTCGGCATTATCAAATAATGGATTATCCTGGTTAGCTGTTGACCCAATCTTTAATTTCCCGCCATCAACAACCAGCCATGCCCAGCCAGATCCAAAACGTTTTGTAGCGGCATCGTTAAATTGTTCTTTTAGTTTATCAAGTGAACCAAAGGAGCCGTTGATAGCATCCAACAATTTACCCTGAGGCCCTGCCCCACCTGGTGCGCGCAAACTTTCCCAAAAAAAGTTATGGTTCCAGGCGCCGCCTGCGTTGTTTCGGGCCTTGGCCGATAGTTTTGAGGCATTGTCAAAAAATTGCTTTTCGCTGGTGTAGGGTATCTTTTCGGCAACAATGGCATCATTCACATTTTTAATATATGCGGTGTGGTGCTTTGTATAATGTATTTCATTAGTTAATGCATCAATATTCGGCTCCAGGTCGGCGTATTTAAATGGCAGCGGCACCTGTGTAAACTTAAATGCTTCTACACCTGCAAACGCGGTTGAACTATCTATTAAAGATGTGCCCACGGTTACGGCTGCGGTAGCTGCAAGGGTATTTTTGATGAATTGTCTTCTACTGTTATCTTTCATGGCTATTGTTTTTATAATTAAACGTTAAAAAGGGCAGGCGGGTATAAAGCCGCGCTGCCTTTAAAGCACAAATATTAAATCACTTATTGTATGTGCTGTTACTTAGTATGGGTAATTATCGTCGCGCTTAAAGTTCCACCTGTTACCGTTCCGTTTATAAACACGGTATATATTTTCCCGGCCTCAAATGTTACCCCTGTTAACCCTGTTCCGGTTACCGGGATCACAGCATTGGTGGTGGCATTCCTTATCTCAAAGTTTACTACTGCCGTGGGTGCTATCTCTTTAAATGGCCCCAGGGTTTTCCAGTTTAGTCCCGGTATGGTGGCAGGGCCTTTACCTGTAGCGTCATAAGTAAGTACGGTTTGATCGCCAAAACTACCGTAGCCTACGTTGGTAAATATGGCGGTGCCGCCTGCCGCAGCAAAACTTACATTTGGTGCATCGGGCGAGAAGTTAGCAAACCTTACTTTGGTTTTGCCTGCTGCCGGGGCATCCAGATCATCATAAACCAATACCAGGCTGTCGCGGTTACCGGGGTTTAATTTGCTGGGCTTACGTTTGGCTACCGCAAATAGTGTATGATAAAAATCGGCTATGGGGCCATTAGGGCCCGAAAAAGATGCTTTATCCGTCTCCTGCTGAAAAATGGCACTCCCGCCAAACACGTATGATGACTTGTAACTGGTATTGCTACCCTCGGTGGTGTTGTATTGTACCTTGCCAAATTGTGTATCCAGGTAACCTGTAGATGCATTATGAACTACCAGGCTGGTGTTAACCTGCCTGGTAAAATCCAGGAAGTTTATTGGCGCGGTTATGCTTAAGGCGTTCACCAATTTCACCCTGGCGCTTAATGGCGGCCTTTGCGAATTATCAGTATCCAGGTAATTGGTTTTTTTGCAGGATGCTGATAGTAATATTATAAGCATACTTAACGCATAGACAGGTTGAAGCCCTCGCAGCCTTTCTGGATTTTTTATTCTTTTTAAAATATATTCCATTATTTTCATGAGTTCTGTTTATTGATATGATTTAAAATTTAGCCGATAATCTTACAAATGGCTGTATACCTGTATTGGTCCCTGCCTGTGAAGAGCCCGGGCCAGGGATGCGGGTAATGTTACTACCCGGTGCAGGGATAGTATAATCGCCCAGTATATTGAACAGGTTGTTGGCACCTATCGTAGCCGATAAGTTTTTAGATACCGCATACCCTACAGATAAATCGGTTATCCAAACCGGACTGAACGTTTGGTAGTAATAATCGGGCTTAGGAAAATTGGCGTTTAATTGGGTAACTGAAACTACCGAGCCAAAGTAAACCGTACGCAGCAGGAAGTTGAACCTGTCTATTCCATAAGTACCTTGTAAGGTGATCTTTTTAGACGGTATGTTGTTAGTTACACGAGCCTTCTCCGACTCATCAAATATAATGTAGCGGTACGCTTCCAGTCCTGGTGGGGTGTTCACTTTAGTCAATTTAGTTTCCAGGAAATTGGCCCCTACCAGGAAAGTTGCTTTAGCGCCATTCTCGAAAGTATATTTATAACTACCTGTAAGCTCCACCCCTCTGGTACTGGTACTAAAGGAATTGTAGAAGAACTTAGCCTGTACCGTACCCGTTGCCACAAATAATGCCCTTACATCTGCAGGTAGGTTGGTGTCTGTAGCCGAAAAACGGCCCGTGTTACCTACCCTGTCGCGGATATCAATTTTATAAGCATCAATCGTAAACTCAAAATTTGGTATGGGCGATGAGGTGATACCAGCGGTATAGCCTTTAGACCGCTCAGGCGTTAAGCTCGGTATACCTAAGGCTTTGGTAGCCGGATTAACGTTGTTAGCCGTAACCTGATCAATAGCTACTCCATTCTGGAACGTTGTTGATGTTTCGGTATAATAGAACTGTGCCAGATCGGGTGCGCGGAAGCCGGTGTTAATGGAACCACGAACGCTTAAGAAATCGGCAAATTTATAACGGGTTGCGGCTTTGTAAGTAAATACGCTCCCAAAATCTGAGTAGTTCTCAACTCGCAAAGCGCCAGATACCAACCAGGCGTTGGTTGCGTTCACTTCCACATCGGCGTAGCCTGCAGAGATGGAGCGGTTTACGTTCACCTCGTTACTTGGCCTGAAACCCGCGTGGATCTGTGAGCCTGGCGATAAACCGTTTAGCGGCGTTTGCCCTAACGATGTTGTGTAAGGTATACCGCCTGATGTCGTATCCACACCGTATATCTGCCTCAGGTCGGCTTTAGAATAAGACGCCTCATCGCCTGCATTGATACGGTAAGTTTCAACACGATACTGGCCGCCAAAGGCAATGTTCACCCCTTTCAGTACCTTATCAAAGTAGCGGCTAAAATCTAAACTACCGGTATTCTGGCTGGCGCTATAACTCCCCGCGTCAAATTTACGCGGCGAACGTAAGCCGTAGCTTGCATTAAGCGAGTTAGAGATATTGTTACCAAAGCTATTATTACCGTACACGTTTGATATATCTACATTCCAACCGTGTACTTTGGCTTTTACGCCTACCGCTAATGATTTATCAGAAATGATGTTATCCATGGCCGGTAAAAAGCCATCAGGATAAACAAATGTATTGTTACGCTCTGTCCAGCCTGGTAAACGGTAAACGGCCGTAAATTGTGAATTGCGCTGGCTTATACCACCAAAACTATATAGTTCAACGTCTTTTTGTAAAGGTACCGCCGCATTAAAGAACAGCAATGCGTCAATAGCTTTATTGGTGCTGCCGCGCTGGTCAAAGTAATGCCTGTCTATCCCTCTTGATTTGATGATGGCATCATCTATTTCTTTGGTATAGATCTGATCGAAACCGCGGGTGTTAGCGCCCCCGCCATATGCAGGGCCTATATACAAACCTGCATCATCCCTACCTACCGGCAAGGATACCGCCTGGGTAGCAAATTCGCCGGTCAAGTTTAAAAAACCACCTTTGTCACCGAGTTTAACGCCGTAATTGCTACTGGTACGCGTAGTAATGCCATCCCCCCGGCGGCGGCTACTGGCAGTAGAATTAAGCGTTAACTGATCGGTAGATTTCTTCAATACAATATTAATTACCCCTGCAATAGCATCAGAACCATATTGAGCGGCCGCACCATCGCGTAGTATCTCAATGCGGTCTATAGAACCGGTTGGGATAGAGTTTAGATCATAACCGGTAGCACCATTACCCAAACCACCCCAACTGATGTTAGAGCTTTTATGGCGGCGTTTACCGTTTATCAGAACCAGTAATTGATCTACTCCCAACCCACGCAATTGCGCTGTTGAGGTTGCCGATGCCGCATCACCACCACCAGATACGGATGAGTGGAATGACGGTGATACGTATTGCAGCAGTTGAGTAACGCTTACCTGCGGGCTGCTCTCCTGTAGCGCCTTAATATCAATAATATCAACCGGGTTGGCCGAGTTAAGCTTGGTACGGTTTGCGTTACGTGAACCGATGATTTGCACATCGCCCAATTGATTGCCTTTTGGCTTTAGCGCCACGTTAAACCTGCGGATACCATCAATATAAATCTCTTGTGTTTCGTACCCTACAAAAGAAAAAATAAGGTATTTACCGGTAGTTATATTTAGTTCAAACGTACCATCAAGTTTAGTGACAGTACCCTCATTAGTACCTTTTACCTGTACAGATACACCAGGTAAGGGCTGGCCATCATCGGCCGACGTAACTACGCCGGTTACCCGTCTCGCCTCCTGCGCCAGTGTATTTTGCCCATAAATAAGGCTTAAGAATAATATATAAAGTATAGCTCTTTTCATTGTTTTATTGTGTTAAAATTTAGGCAAAAGGGCATTTCGTACAGGCCGTTTGGCCCGCATTACATTTTGCTTTTAAGTGTTCAGATTAGTTTATGGTATCAGTTTCTGCTTATATTTTTGGCGAACCTGTCATCAGTTAAGGCTTTCAGGAATTCAACTACGTCATCTATATCCTGCGATGAAAGGTTCAATGGTTTATCTAAAGACAGGTCGCGGTTTATACCGTCACTTACCAAAGCTGATGGATTGTTGTAATACTCCACCACGTTGCGCAGAGTTTTAAACTTACCGTTGTGCATGTATGGCGCTGTTACGGCTACATTACGCAAACCTGGTATTTTAAATTCGCCCAGTACGGTGCTGTCTTTTGTTATTTTGAACCTGCCGGCATCGTTCAGGTCTTTGCCATTATATAAGCCAATGCTTTTAAAGCGGTCTGCGGTAAAATCTTCGCCAGAGTGGCAGTTGTTACAGTTACCCTTGCCTATAAATATATTGCGGCCACGTACCGCAGCGGCTGATAATGCATTATCATCACCATTTATATAGCGGTCATAAGGGCTGTTGCTTGTTTCCAGCGTCCGTTCAAAAGCAGCAAGTGCTTTCAACAAATTATCTTTATTCGGCGCTGCTTTAAATATTTTTTGAAAAGCGTTTGCATAAAATTCGTTTTTGTTAAGTCGTTCAATAGCCTCTTCAATGGGTAAACCCATCTCATCGGGCGATGTAATTGGCCCGAGGGCCTGTTCTTCTAACGAGGCTGCGCGGCCATCCCAAAAAAAGTGGGTACGGCCCGATAAATTTGTAAGCCCCGGCGAATTACGTGCAGTTAGCTTACCACCAATACCTTTACTAAATACAGAGGTATCGGCAAATGCAAACTCGGGGTTATGGCACGATGAGCAATTAATAGTATTGTCTTTTGAAAGGATGTTATCAAAAAATAGTTTACGGCCAAGCTCTTCCCTGGTTTGCACTTCATCGGGCCCCGACATGAAGCTTACCGTGGTAATGAATAAAAGCGTAACACTTATTATAGTTAAGGTGATATTCTTCTTTTTCATGGTTATTTGCTCAGCTGTTATGGTATATTATTTACGAGTTTATTAGTCAATAAAGTCCCTGCCCGCTCAAAGCAGGGATCTTTATCTTCCAACCTAATCAATGTAGTTTCTTTATTTATTGGGCGTTGGCTACAAGCGCCACATTAATATCAAAATCGTCATAGATCACTTTGTCGCCCAAATTCTCAAAGAAGTTTTTAGACCGGAATTTGATATCGTACTTGGTACGATCTATGGTGATCTTAGCGTTGGCAGTTAGCTTTTTACCGTTTACCGCAACCGTAGCCGGAAAAGTTACCTCGTTAGTGATGCCTTTTATGGTTAGGTTACCTTTAACATTATAAATATTACCCGCTGCTTTTGTGGCAGATGTAAGCACAAAGTTTGCTTTAGGGTGCTTTTCTACACTGAAAAAGTCGTCGCTTTTTAGGTGAGTAACCAGTTTACCGTTTGCACCTTCGTCGGTAATATCCGTGTCTGTAATACTACGGGTATCAATATCAAAGCTACCTGCTTTTAGTGTGTTATTATCAAGGGTAAAGCTACCATCGCTTACTTCTACGGTGCCAGAGTGTTCGCCGGTGGCTTTTTTAGCCAGCCAGGTAAGTTTGCTGGTTTGGTTATCTACTTTAAAAACAACCGGTTTTGCAAACCTGATAGGATTTACTGCAATTGCCGTGGGTTTTACATGGTTTGTTTTGTTTGGAGCTATGCCAGTTAATGCTGCAATAGATGCTATGGTTATTACCGATAGGCCAATTGTTAATTTCATGATCGTTCTTGTGCTTAGTTTTGTTGTTTAAACCCGGCGCAGGCAAATCTGCACCAGGTTAATAGTTAATTATATAGTCCGGTTAATCTTTTATCTTCCTTTTGATGCGTTATCGTCTGTGCTTACGGCGGCGGTTGTTGGCGCATCTTCTGCCAATAGTTTATCAAGCAGGGCATTAAATTTCTTTTCGTAATCCTTGTAATATTTACCGGTTACCGTGCCGGTGTAGCCGGTATAGATCTCGCGTACTTCGCCTTTCCTATCGATGATGATCGTAGTTGGGAATGCCACGAACTTATTAAGCGCAGGCAGTTTTTGCGATACCAATTTTTTATCGGCCAGGCCGCCAAAAAGGATGTCGTATTTCACATCATATTTATCGCGCAACTTACCTAAGGTATATTGAGCGTATTTAAGGCTATCCTTTTGCTCAAAACCAAGAGCAATGGCTTCTACCCCACGCTGGTGGTTTTTGTTGAACCATGGCGACAAAAACACGGTTTGATCAGTACAGTTAGGGCACCAGGTACCTATAATCTCTACAATAACCACTTTGCCTTTATATTTATCATCGCTTAATGATACCGCTTTGCCGTTCAGGTCAGGGAAAGTGAAATCCAGTTTCTTATAGCCTTCTTTTAAAAAAGTTAGCTTATATGGATCAGGCAGTTCGGCTTTTTCATCTTTTACAGCGTCAAACTTGGTATTATCGTAAATACCGGAGCCAATTTCGCCACTCAGGGTGCCATCTGCATTTATTTTACCATGATAAATCTTTGGGCTTGGGCCAGTGAAACCGGATAGTTCGAACTGATCGCCCTGTACTGTACCTTCCAATTCGCGGCTGTCGCCGGTTACCTGCATAATTACACCGGTTAGCTTATTGCCGTTTTGTTTAAGAACAGCAATTTTGTTTGGCACCTGCTCTTTCGAGTAAACCTTCAACTCCCACTTACCGGTTAGGTTTGCTGCCGGGGCAACATCCTTGCCCGGTTCAACAAAGCGGTAGTTTTTGCCATACTCGGCAGTAAAAGGCAACGAGTTGCCTCTAAAACCCGGTACCAGGCTGCGGTACTCGCCGCTTAGCGTGCCATCCTCTTCAATTTTGGCAACAAGGGCTGCATCGTAGGTATTCATTTTAATGAACACCGAATCTTTACCTATTTTTTGTACATGGAAATTATCCCGGCGGGTGCCATTTAGCAGCGTAAACACCGCATGCTCTGCATCCTTGCCTTTAAATTCAAAGTTGAACGGCACCTGTGATTCGCTTACACGGAATACACCGCGCCAAACGCCTTCTTTAATAAATTTTACCGGTTCTTTGTCGCCTGCGAAAGCGGCACCGCTAAATAACAAGCCTATTAAAAGCCCTTTTAAATTGTTAGTTTTCATATGTTTATGTTCGGTTTAAAGTTTATTTACCCTGACTCGCGTTTTTATCAACAACCTGTGCCGTTTCTGGTGCTGGCTCGGCAATCAACTCGTCCAATACTTTGTTGAATTTCTTTTCGTAATCCTCGTGATATTTGCCGGTTACGGTACCTGTATAGCCGGTGTAAATCTCTCGCACATCGCCTTTTCTATCAATAATAATAGTAGTTGGGAAAGCGATAAACTTATTTAGCGCGGGCAGCTTTTGCGATACCAGCTTTTTATCGGCCAGGCCGCCAAAGGCAATATCATAGTTAATGTTATATTTTTCTTTCAGCTTTCCTAATGTGTATTTGGCGTACTCCAGGCTGTCTTTTTGCTCAAAACCAATAGCTATGGCTTCTACCCCACGCTGGCGGTTTTTATTAAACCATGGCGACAGGAATACGGTTTGATCGGTGCAATTTGGGCACCATGTACCAATTATCTCAATAATAACAACCTTGCCTTTGTATTTTTCGTCGCTTAACGATACCTGTTTGCCGTCAATGCCAGGGAAAGAAAAATCAAGTTTTTTGTAGCCCTCTTTTAGGAAGGTTAGTTTATATGGATCGGGCAACTCAACAGCTGCGTTCTTAGTGGCATCAAACTTCAGGTTTTTGTAGATGCCGAAACCTTCTTCGCCGCTAATAGTGCCATCAGCATTTATTTTACCTTTTATAATAAACGGACTTGGGCCGGTAAAACCACTCAGCGCAAATTCGTCGCCTTGTACAGTGCCTTCCAGTTCGCGGGTGTCGCCAACAACAGTCATCACCACGCCTGTTAGCTTATTTCCTTTTTGTTTTAATATGGCGATAGATGCAGGGACGGCTTCTTTACTATAGGTTTTGATTTCCCATTTACCGGATAAGTCGGCAGCCGGGGCTACGTCTTTACCTGGCTCTACAAAGCGATAATTTTTACCATATTCGGCCGTAAATGGCAGGGCATTCCCCCTAAAACCGGGTACCAGACTGCGGTATTCACCGCTAATGGTATTATCATCGTTTATTTTAGCGACCAATGCGGCATCGTAGGTATTCATTTTAATGTATACTGAATCATTACCGCGGCGCTCAACATGAAAGTTATCACGGCGGGTTCCGTTTATCAATGTAAATATGGCATGCTGCGGGTCTTTCCCTTTCAGCTCGAAGTTAAACGGCACCTGCGATTCGCTCACCGTAAATACGCCACGCCATACGCCCTCTTTAATAAATTTTGCTGCCGGCACTTTATCCCCCGCTACCGCTGCACCACTTAATAAAACACCCAGTGTAAGGTATTTTGCTTTTGATAGATAATTTTTGAAGTTCATAGTTTGAATTTTAATGTTGTTAATGATTTTTTTACTTGCTTAATGAAGATTAAGGAAGTGCAGACAAAATTTGAGGCATAACAGTTCTATAAGCAGCAACGGGCAAAGCCATTGATACCTAATCCGTGTAATTAAAACTTACCTGGGGTAATACGGGAAACTACATGCACATACAACAACATCGCGGTGGAGTAGCGGTTGTTTGTTTGTTTACTTTTGGATACTTCAAATTTTTCATAACACTTAGTTAATTTATTATCCGTTGGATTATTCCATCAGATAAAGTAGAGCACTTATTCCAGATATCTGAAAAGTTGCTAAAAGATCATCGAGGCTTCCTCTCCCTTTTTCTTAATAAATCAACTAATTAATGGTGGGGTTAATTAGATGCAGTAAAGGTAACAATAAATATCAATAAAGCAAACTATATCTATAGATTTAGTAGTATTTATTAAAAATATTTATCGTAATAATACATTTTTTGTATTGGCATATTGTTTTTGATTTACATCCCGGCATACTGCAATAGCAATTCAGCAAAATGAAGTTCCACCATTGCATAAAGCCTCGTTGCTATATACAGCGCCAGGATGTTAATCTTTTAAATAAAGTTTAATTAGTTTTCCCGTTGTGTGTACCTAAAAATGGCAACAACAGCTTTGCACAGCAGTACCCGAACAGGCTGCTAAATGATGGTGGATGGTAATAAAGGTTTTAGATGGGTCAGTTTTCATTTTATTTATTATTCTGTTATAAATAATAAAATCAATTGGTGGAGGATTGACTTAATATCTAATAGTGAGATAGTAGGTGTATATGCTATATATTATTGTTAATGTTTATCTATTTTACGCTTACGCTAAAAGTAACATCCTCTGGCGGCAGGCACTCTTTGTTGCTACAAGCCATGTATGATACGGTTCCGTTAATAATCGGCTGATCTTTTACAAGCTTTACTTTTTGCTGAAACACAACCGTATTTTCAAAGTAGGTTACATCCATATCAAAAGCCTTTTCATATTTTTTTAACGGTTGAGGTTCAGTAGGCTTGTTAACCAAATTATACTCGTCAGATTTGGTAAAAACCAAAGCCGTTTTAACCGGCCCGCCATCGGCTACATTTTGCGAATAAATGTGCCAGCCTTTTTCAATAGTTGCTTTTACCAAAATAACAGCCTCATTTTTATTGAGCCGTTTACTTGCGTAGGCCCACTTAACCGGGGTAAGGATTTGCGCGTTAGCGTAAAAACCCGATAATATAATGCCCGCACTTATTATAAATTTTCTCATATTTTAATATTATGCTGCTATAGCCTTGTATAAGGCTGATAGCTTTTCTACGGTATAATCAATTTCTTCGGCAGTATTGAATTTACTGAACGAGAATCTGATCGTATTTCTAAATGTATCAGCACCGATAGCCTGTAATACATGTGATGCCGAGCCTGTTGAACATGCGCTGCCACCCGATACCGAAATATCATTCTGATCGAGATAGGTAAGCAAATCTCCGGACGCATGATTAACCGGCAGGCTTGCACTTAGTACAGTATACAGGCTTTTATCGGCAATGGCCGAGTTACCGTTAAACTGTACATCGCCTATTTGTTCCTGCAATTTAGCAATCATCCTGTTTTTTAATTTTTGTATGTATGCCTGGTGCCCGTCAATATCGCGGTAGGCTATCTCTAAAGCTTTTGCCAGGCCAATAATGCCATGGATATTTTCAGTACCTGCCCTTTGTTTACGTTCCTGCGAACCGCCGTGCAATAATTGTGATAGCTGTACACCATTGCGGCAGTATATAAACCCCACCCCTTTTGGCCCATGAAATTTATGTGCCGATGCGGCTATAAAATGTGTTTTTAGTTTTGACATATCGTGCCGGTAATGGCCCATGGTCTGTACGGTGTCTGAGTGAAAAAGTGCGCCCCTGCTTTTACAGACCTCGCCAATCAGTTCAATATTGTTAAGGTTACCAATTTCATTATTGGCATGCATTACCGATACCAGCGAGCGTTCGTTATTTTTCAACAGGGCATCCAGGTGATTTATATCCAAGTTACCCCTACTATCGGTATTAATAAAGCTTAGTTTTATTTCGTCGTTATTTCTTAAAACCTCAAGAGTGTGTAAAACAGCGTGGTGCTCAAACGGTGTGGTAATAACATGTTTTATTTGATGTGAACGAACGCTCGACAGGATGGCTGTATTATCGGCCTCAGTGCCACCGCTGGTAAATACAATTTCATCGGGTGATGCGTTCAACAGGCCGGCTATGGTTTCCCTTGCTTTTTCAATAGCATTTTTCACCACCCTGCCATGTACATGATGTGATGACGGGTTGCCAAAATTCTGTAATAAATATGGGGTCATTGCATCAAATACTTCCCTGTCTAATTGTGTTGTTGCAGCGTTGTCCAGATAAATGCTCATGTTGGTACTTTTAATTATTTACAAATTGCCTGTAAATACTTATCAGATTCAGAAGCGCGAAGAAATCAGGTAGGTGGAATATTTGAATTTCTATGGTCATCTTATCTCTCTCCGTTTAGCGGAGCAGGAATTAGCACCTTTTACAAGTTTATAAAACCGGTACAGGTTGCTAAGACGTCATCGGGCCTTTCCCTCTGTCTTTCTGGATAAGTACTTAAAGAACGATTACTACACTGCAAATATATGTATATATCCTACTAATCCTATAGATTTAATATAATAATATTGACATTTTGAACACAACCTATTCAACACACTGATAATCAGGAAAAAATTTCATTATTTATTTTGAAGATAACCGGCCATTTTAGGATAATCGCCGCTCTCGTGCCAGGCATTTTTAGGCCGGTTAGCAGAAAAACCATATCGCTCGCGGTAATCTTTGCGCTCGGCTGTGAAATGCCACCAGCGTTTGGAGTCGTCATGGTTTTCTATATAATGTACAAGCAATCGGTACGAATCTTCTACACATGGGTCGGCCCAGGCACCGCTGTGCTGTTCAAAAGCATCAAATAATGCTACTGCCGACTTCCCCTTGAGTTGCGCCAGCCTATAATAACCCTGGCTTATCAATTCTTCGGCAAAGTTGATACCAAGCGAGGGGATGCTTTGAAATTCTGCCAGTGCATTCAATTCTTTGGCACGCTGGGGCGATGCCTCCAACAGACTGGCAATTTCATCTGGAGCATAATCCTGCAATAGCTTTTGGCTTATTTTTTGATTTTTAAGCACTTGCTTTTCTGCTACGGTCAACCGGTAATTAATTGTCTTTTTCATAGCCTTTCTACATAATTAATAATAAAGTCTGCAAGTTGTTCCTGCTCTGCAATAGATAATAAATCACCATCATAAATCCAATACCCCTGCTCATCAAATAAAATGCAGCCGAGATCATCGGGCCGTTCTTCAAAAGCGGTATACAGCTGATAACATTGAGCTGCTTTTTTTTGCAGATGGTCGGGCACAACCCTTATTACTTCATCGGGGCCATCTATGCGCTTTACAAAAGCTTTAGCCTCACTGGTTAAATAATTATTGTCCGTCATCATTTACATTTAACTTTTTTCAAATATAAACCAAATACTAATAATTTTAGTATAATTGTTATAACGATAAATTAATGATGATTGAAAGATGGCCAAGTCATATATTTTTGGCGCGTAAAATGTATCCCGCTCAAGCAATCTGGCGAATGACTTTCTTACCTACATTGCTGGTGCTGACAGGATACCGGATCATTGCACAACCAACGATCTAAGTGCCAAGCTATCCCCTTTAAATGCATCAAAATCAACTAAATGATCAATACCATTGATATGTGCAGTTTCGGAGTGTTGCCAAAACTGCCATGGGGTGTCTTTGCTCAGGTTTAATTGTTCGCGGTTATAATGCGCTATCCATAAAGTATATCCATCAAAGTATCCTTTCAGATAATCGTTATAAAAACTAATGCCCGTATAAATAATAGGGCGGGTCTTAGTTCTCTCCTCAATATGTTTAAGAAATTTGGTCAACTCTTTCCTCATTACCTGCGGAGGTAACTTATCCAATGTCTCCACATCTGCTACAGGTGGCAGATCTCCTGCTTCTATCTGTACATTCTGCAGAAAGAAACGCGCCTGCCATAACCCATCTTTTTTTGGCCTGAAATAATGATAAGCACCACAAATAATACCCGCTTTTGGCGCTTCCCGCCAATTGCGTTTAAAATAAGGGTCAACCGTAAGTAAGCCTTCTGTCGCTTTTATAAAAGCAAACGAAACCCGAACGCTATCCTCTTCCATTTTACTCACCTTATCCCAATTTATTTTGCCCTGCGCGTAAGAAACATCAATGCCGTGTATTTTATACTGCGCAGGTATTTTGATCTGAAAACTGGTATAAGTACGATAATTGGGGTTACTGCCTATATCCTTTATCCATCGCCAGGTAGTAACAGCTGATTTTAGCACATAGCCGTAATAAAATGGTGAACATAAAACAGCAAGCACAAAAACCCATAACGTCACTTTCAGATAAGGAAACTTGTGACCAGTTGTTTTTTTACGGGATACTTTTTTCTTAGCTACAGCTTTTTTTACAGGGGATAAAGAGGATTTTTTTGCAGGCACAATGCAAAGATAAGTATCTACAGCCTCCTTAGGCAACGTTTGTACAGGTACAGAAACTTCACAGCATGTTTCAGACACCAATAGTCTGTTAAAGGCGATTGGAAGAAAGATAAATTAATAGCTATTACCATGAAAGCAAACGCTGTCTTTTTAGACAGCGTTTTTTGTAATCCACAAATTTCTGCAATGCATAACAATAACGTATAAAGCATGGGTTTAGAGATATTTCATTCTTATATTTGATTAATAAGACATGGAAAACAATAATTCAGATTTGATCGGCGTAAAGAAAATTGCTAAGCTTGCAAACGTTTCTATTGGCACCGTAGACAGGGTAATTCATAATCGTAAAGGCGTTTCAAAGACAACTAAAGAGAAAATAAATTCGATAATAAAAGAATTGAATTTCACACCAAATAAAATGGCCAGCCTGCTGGCCAAACGCAACCAGATGAATATTGGTGTGATTATACCGAAAAGCTCCAGCGAAACAAATTATTGGTCTTACCCATTAGCGGGTATTAAGAAGGCGGTTTCTGAGCTTAATCAATTTGGTGTAAATATTACCCAATTTTTCTACGATCTGGATTCCAGAAGTAGTTTTAATGAGGCAGGAGAACTTGCCTTGAATACAGATCTTCAAGGTGTATTACTGGCACCGTCATTTATAGAAGAATCACTGGCATTAACCAAAAAGCTTGTCGCTGCCGGTATTCCATTTGTTTTCATCAACTCCGACTTACCAAAACAGGAAAGTTTGAGTTACATAGGGCCAGATCTGTACCAGAGTGGCAGGCTTGCAGCGCAAATGTTAAGTTTAATGATACGCAACGCAGACGAAATTTTCATAGTTAACATTTCAACAGACCTGGAATTGGATCATCATTTGCGTCGTAAGGAACAAGGTTTCCGCGTCTATTTTGAAGAAAATAATATCCCCAATACTATCCTTACCCTCAATATAAATCATACCAATTTTTCATCAATTGAAAAACAGGTTAATAATGCGCTCAATTCGGCTCCAAATACTAAAGCAATATTCGTAACAAATTCCAGGGTGAATGTACTGGCACAAATATTGGCCAACAACCCGCAAAAAACCATTTTGGCGGGATATGATTTTATTGAAGAAAATGCTCGTGGGTTAGAAGACGGTTCAATCTCCTTTCTTATCAGCCAACGCCCTATGGAACAAGGTTACCTGGGCATTATGGCCTTGTATAAGCACTTCTTTGGAGTAGAAGATATTGAGCAAACCACTTACATGCCAATAGATATTATTACACGGGAAAACTTCCTTTATTATAAAAATTAACGATCGAAAGTCCTAACCCCTAACCTTCAAATTAATAGTCTGCATCTCTTAGTTGATATGTTTTAGCTACTCAGCTGGGTTCCGTAATATATATTATCAGCTACCTGCTTAATAACGGCAAGCATGCATTTGCTTATGCATATATAATCCGGTAAGTAACTTGTACGAAATAGCTATTAAGAGTATTTTGAACAGCTGGTATTTGGCTGTTTACATCCCTCAGGTTCTGCCTGAACAAGCTAGTTTTTGGCTTATAAGCAAACGATGCAAAATCCCCCCCTATCAGAACAATATTTTTGCAATTAATAGAATTTTATAATTATAATTGCATGCGTGTACGCACACGAATTCAATTACTTAACTTGTGACCAATGTTATTTAATCCATTTATCTAAGTATATGAGCCAGGAAAACAAGCGAAATGTTATCTCTTTGCTTATTATTTGCGTTGTGTTTTTCGTATTTGGTTTTGCCACCTGGATAAATGCCGTACTTATACCCTATTTTAAGGTAGCGTGCCAGTTAACCAACTTTCAATCGTACCTGGTAGCTTTTGCTTTTTACATTTCATACCTGGTTATCTCTGTTCCTGCATCCTTCCTGCTGCAAAAAACAGGATTCAAAAAAGGAATGATGACAGGTTTTTTTATAATGGCATTTGGCGCTTTCATTTTTATTCCGGCAGCTATGGTACGGTCGTACCCCCTATTTCTAACAGGTCTGTTTATTATCGGAATAGGTTTGGCTATACTGCAAACAGCCGCCAACCCTTATGTTACCATACTTGGCGCAAAAGAAAGAGCCGCACAACGCATCAGTATAATGGGTATCTGCAACAAAACCGCAGGCATTATCGCACCCTTATTGCTTGCAGCCATCATCATAAAACCAACTGATAACCAACTTTTTAAAGATGTCCATTTAATGGATATCACCCAACGTAACCTGGTATTAGATGCATTAATAAAACGGGTTATCGCCCCCTATGCTGTTGTGGGTTGCATACTTACTTTGCTGGGCATATTAATAAGGTTTTCACCCCTGCCCGAAGTGGACCAGCATCTGGTAGATAAGGCCAGTAATCTGGAGACTACAAAGACAAGCATTTTCCGTTTTCCTCATTTAATACTGGGGGCGATGGCAATATTTTTCCACGTGGGTTCGCAGGTAATTGTTATAGATACCATCATCCCCTATGCACAGGGGATGGGCATACCAATTACCGAAGCAAAAGTATTCCCCTCATACACCCTTTTTGCTACCATCTGCGGGTATTTGCTGGGCATTTCTTTAATCCCATGGGGTATATCTCAAAAAAATGCGCTAAGGGTGTGTACATTACTGGGTATAACGTTTTCATTACTGGTGATATATAGTAAAGGTCAGGTTACATTTTTGGGCCACCGTACTGATATATCCATATGGTTTATGGTGCTTTTGGGCTTTGCCAATTCTATGATATGGGCAGGCATATGGCCGCTGGCGCTTGACGGGTTGGGCAAGCATTTAAAATTAGGCGCATCGCTATTAATTATGGGGCTTAGTGGCAATGCTGTTATGCCTTTAATTTATGGGCATCTGGCCGATAGCTATAGTTTACGTAGTGGCTATTGGGTTTTATTGCCCTGCTATTTCTTCCTCACTTTTTATGCGTTCTATGGTCATAAGGTAAAAAGATGGGCATTTTAACACTTGTTATTTTAATAGATGGGTTCTACTGACATGAAAATAATTAATGCAAAAATTATAACGCCTGCCAATATTTTAAATAAGGGCACCTTAATAGTTAAGGACGGCAAAATAGCAGCTATTAACAACGATAATACGGATGATTATACCGGCCATGTTATTGATGCAAAAGGCAAATATTTAGCTCCCGGTTTTATTGATATACATGTACACGGTGGTGCCGGGCACGATTTTATGGATAATACTATTGATGCCTATTTAGAAATAGCCAAACTACATGCCCGTTACGGTACCACAGCTTTTACCCCCACAACGCTTAGTTGCGAACAGGATGCGTTGCGCAAAACCCTGAAACTGTATGAAGAAGCCCAGCCTTTAAACAAGGATGGAGCGCAATTCATTGGTATGCACATTGAGGGGCCATATTTTTCGATGGCACAGCGTGGTGCGCAGGACCCGCGTTTTATCAGGCAGCCTGATCCAAAGGAATATAAGGAAATTTTAAGGTATTCATCAATTGTAAAAAGATGGAGTGCAGCCCCGGAATTGCCGGGTATTATAGAATTTGGCCGGTATCTGCAATCAAAAGGTGTTTTAGCATCAATAGCGCATACCGATGCCATTTATGAAGAGGTGCTTGATGCATATCATGTAGGTTTTACCCACTGCACACATTTTTATTCGTGCATGTCTGGTGTGTCACGACGTAACGCGTTCAGGTATGCCGGTGTTATCGAAAGCGCTTACCTGTTAGATGACATGACTGTAGAGATAATAGCCGATGGGGTGCACCTGCCACCGGCATTGCTTAAACTGGTTTATAAAATAAAAGGGCCGGACAAAATAGCTCTTGTTACTGATGCCATGCGCGCTGCAGGCATGCCCCCTGGCGAAAGCATACTAGGCGATTTAAAGAATGGCCTGCGTGTAATAGTGGAAGATAATGTTGCCAAATTACCAGATCGCAGCGCCTTTGCCGGTAGCGTGGCCACAACCATACAACTGGTTAAAAACATGATACGGCTTGCAGATGTACCTGTTAAAGATGCGGTTAAAATGATGACGACCACCCCGGCAAAAATAATGGGTGTGGCAGATAAAAAGGGATCGATTGAAGTAGGTAAAGATGCCGACCTGGTGATCTTTGATAAAGATATTAACCTGCACACTACCATTATTGGAGGCAGGGTTGTTTATTCGCAGGAACCCACCGCGGCTTTTATTAAGTAAAAAAGATAAAATACATACCTATGTTAAAGAGTATAAAAAAAGACAAACTTGATGTATTAATTTTTGAGAACAGGCAATCATTAGGCCTGGCTGCTGCAAAAAGTGTGAGCACTAAGTTTAAAGACTTGTTGGCTATTAAGCCTACTATAAACGTAATATTTGCTGCGGCCCCATCGCAAAACGAGTTTCTAGAGGCGCTTGTTGCCGATGAAACTATTGAATGGGACCGCATAAATGCTTTCCACATGGATGAGTACCTGGGGCTGCCTGCAGATGCACCACAGGGTTTCGGTAATTTTTTAAGGGCAAAGCTGTTTAGTTTGGTGCCATTTGCATCAGTAAACTACCTGAATGGTAATGTAGCCTCTTTTAAGGATGAATGCCGGCGATATTCTGATTTGCTTTTAAATAAGCCGCCCGATGTGGTATGCATGGGTATTGGTGAAAATACGCATATAGCCTTTAACGATCCGCATATTGCAGATTTTAACGACCCAGAAATGGTTAAAATTGTAAATCTGGATCTGGCCTGCCGCCAGCAGCAGGTAAACGATGAATGCTTTGACACATTAACCGAAGTACCCGAAATTGCGCTTACCCTAACTATCCCCGCTTTAATGAGCGCGCCTTATGTTTTTTGCATGGTGCCGGGCAAAAACAAAGCTACAGCGGTAAAGCATACACTAACTAAGCCGGTGTCTGAAACCTATCCCTCTACAGTATTGACTACACATAACGCCGCTATGTTATTTATTGATACCGACAGCTACGGCCAATTATCTGAACAGTATGTTTAATTATTAATACTCATTAGCATGAAAAAATTGATTTACAAAAGCCTTGTGGCATTTTTCATTTCAACAACGTTTTTTGCCGGGACAATATCGGCAAAGGCTATTAGAGCAGATACTACATTTGCTGTAAAAGGTTTCCATCTTGATCTTCGTGTACAGGTGATGAAACTACCCGCTTTAAAACAGTTTGTTTTAAAGCTTAGCAAAAAGGGAGTAAATACCATTATTATGGAGTGGGAAGCAACTTATCCGTTTAAAACAGAAACGCTTATCCCTAACAGATATGCTTACACCCGCCAGGAAGTAGCCCAATTTATTAGTTACTGCAAATCACTGCATGTAGACGTCATACCTCTGCAGCAAAGTTTTGGGCATGTGGAGTATATCCTAAGAAACTACAGGTACGCTACCCTTCGCGAAGATAATAAAGATTACTCACAGGTATGCCCAAGTGAAACCGAGTTGAACAAACAGCTTTTCACTAAGCTTTATGCAGACATGATAGCTACACATCAATCCAACTATATACATATAGGTGGCGATGAAACCTATTTGCTTGGGCATTGCGAAAAGTGTAAAAAACGGGCTGCCGAAGTAGGTATCTCCAGGTTATATTTCGATCATATAAAAATGCTGTGCGATATTGTTGTAAGCATGGGCAAACGGCCCATTGTATGGGCCGATATTGCCTTAAAGTATCCAGATTATATCCACTTGCTACCTAAACAAACCGTGTTTATTGATTGGAATTATGGGTGGGATATAAACCTGTTTGGTGATCATAGCGCGTTGGCCAAAAGCGGTTACGAGATATGGGGAGCGCCATCCATCAGAAGCGACCCTGATAACTATTTTATAACCACCTGGCAAAAGCACTTTAATAATGTAAAAGATTTTATACCACTGTCAAAAAAGTTGGGGTACAAAGGCATCGTCATGACATCATGGTCAACCTCTGGTGTGTATTCATCAGTTTTTGAATCATCCGGGCAACTGGTAGATTTGTATGCCATACGCCATGTTTACCCTATTACCGGTTTTAATATTATTATTGACGCCTACCTGGATGCTATCAACACCGATAAGTCGCTTGACATACAAAAATTTATTCTTGCATATTGCAATAGTAAATTGGGGATATCAGAAAAACAAGCTTTACTATTTCAAAAGGCACTATTTACAGCGCCCTATAAAGTAGAAAATGGCAAGGTTTTATCGCCACGTTCCATGTCTGTTAAACAACTGCAGGACAGCGCCAAATATGCCTTAAAAATACTGAATAGCATTACACCAATAAAAGGAGTAGAAGAATTTAAGCAATACCGTTTAATGGCTGCTATAAGGGCTTATTATTTAACCTTTATGACTATTGAAGCCGATGTGAATAACGACCCTGCACCAAACAAAATTGCCGGTTATCTGGCACGCTTAAAATCACTTTTACAGGATGAACAACCATTGAATGCGGCTTTTATAAACCTTAACCAGACAACATTTTACAAATCGGAATTAGAGCAAGAAAACAAACTTAGGAACCAAAAAATACATTTGCTATACCAGCGCCTTTCCAAGCTTAGATGAAATCATTAGAAATACCATTTATACCGCAACAAAAACACCTGCACAGCAAATTGCCCTTACACGCTATTAGTTTTGAACCCTGGAACAGAACTGATAAGCCATCCTGCAATGCAGAGTTTAGCATATCACACTACGATACAGGGTTATCCATAAATTATATTGTAACTGAGCAGGTATTGCTTGCAAAAAAGCGCAAAATAAATGGCGAAGTCCACAAAGACAATTGCGTGGAGTTTTTTATCGCTTTTGAAAATGACGCGGGCTATTACAATTTCGAATTTAATTGCCTTGGCTCGGTAAAGGCGGCCTTTGGAAAGAACAGACAGCGTAGAAGATATATACCGGAAAAATTGTTGAAGATTGTTGAAGATAACGTTATTGTCGCTATTAATAACATAAATAATAGTAAAGTTATCAAATGGAATATTACGGTAAATTTACCGCTTAGTGTTTTTTATCATCACAATATTACATCACTAAGCGGATTAACCTGTTTGGCAAATTTCGCAAAGTGCGGTGATGACCTGCCGGTACCACATTTTTTAAGCTGGGTAAACATTGTTTCAGAAACCCCGGACTTTCACCAACCACTATCATTCGGAGAGGTAACATTTATGAAAAAAGACTTTCATATTCCCTCTGTCAACTTAACGCAAGCTGTGTAAGCCTGGAAACATTTTACGGCAAGGATGATGAAAATATAAAAGGTGAAGCTATTTTTAAGCTTCACCTGCGCCTTATTATCTAAACTTCATTTCAACATCCGCTTTGAACACACTATCAGTTGATTTGGTTAATTAGCTATATATGGTATTATTGACCTTTGTAGGATGAAAATTATTATAACAGGCCAAGGAAAAATTGTCAACTACTCAATTATCCGTGAGTGAAATTGCCTATGAATTAGGTTTTGATTATCCTCAGTCCTTTAGTAAATTATTTAAAAGCAAAACCAGCCTCTCCCCGCTAAATTTTCGTCAATTATTTAATTAAGCCGCAATTTAAATGGTAGCAGAACCATTAGAAGCGCTGACTACTTCCTACCGTATTTGCTGCTAAGCCAACTCCATTACTAAATGGGGCTGCGCGATCTTTGAGTTGCTTTCAATCAAACCATTTAACATACCTGGATGATCTCCATGCCCAGTATCTTTGCTAATTTATCAAGCTTACTACTAATGTGACCTATACCAACCGCACAATGGTGCGCCGGGCCGTGGCTGTTCCAGTCGTTAACAAATTGGCGTGCACCTATTGGGAATTTGTACCTGCTGTTGGTGTTCCCAATCTGAAGGATCGGCCCGTTTACCGATTCGCCTTCGGCCACCAGCATTACCAATTCGCCATTGCCGTTTTCAAGGATAGAAAGACAGGTAACAGGGCCATTTTTAACCACCATTTCTACAGAAAGGCCATTCCCTACCTTGCCATGGTAAACCTGCAAAGGTTTTACTTTTGTACGCCCTTCGGCAATGGCAATATGGCCGGGGCCATCGTGGCCCATAAGCACTACGTCGTCTTTGTAATCCATGGCATAGTATTCAGTAAAAGAACCACCTGCGCCAAAACTGTCCATTATCTTCATGGCCTGCGCGTTCTTTATCTCATACTCGCCGGCTACAGGTACACCGTTCGTGGTAAGTAAAGAGTTACCTAAGATGATAGAACTCATGGTATCCTCATTATCGGCACTACCTGTGCCCTTGTGATAATATGCAAATGATCCAAGTTGGTGCTTCGCTACCAGCTTATCCATTGCTACGGATGTTTTGGCAGCCCGTAATAATTCGCGGTCAGTGCAATCATCCTGTATGTCAAATTTCTCGCGAAAATCTATAATGCGTTGTTCTGCTTCGGTCACCGTAACTTCGTTTTTCAGAGTGGTAAGCTCTTCTACTTCGATATGTTCAAAGTGCCCGCCAAAGTATTTGATCTGCAGGGTAAGATCGGTATAGATATCCAGCATTCCCGAATAATAATTACCCATACAACCCATGCGGTTGTTTTGCATAATATGGACAACATTGGCCGCCTCTACCCATTCTAAAATTTCCTTGTTGCTTTCGTCATCGTGCTGCAGCATACCCGTTACCTGGTAAAACTTAATACCGGTACGTTTAAAAACGTTTGAAATTTCGGGCACGGGGCAGGCCGAGCAATACTTTAGCCAGGTACCCGTCATTTGGGTGCGGTTGTTAAGGTTGTTAAAACTTGCGTAGTCGATGCGGTCTTCCGGTGATAGATTAAGTATCACAACCGGTACATTTAACTTTTGCACTACTGGTAAAACCGTCGATGAAAGCGCATAGGTGCCTACGTACAGGAATACGAGATCTACATCCTCCTGCCTGAATTTTTTCCCTGTATCAAAAGCCTTATTTACGGTATCTACTATCCCGGCATTTACAATACGCACAGGCTGATCAGCGAATTTTAAACATAATATTTGCAGGTAGCCTTCCAGGCTTGTTTTCAATCCCTCAAATTGTTCCCAATAAACATCTAATCCTATTCCAAATACCCCGATAGTTAAATTACTGTTGATCATTTTATAAATGGTGTGTTACCTGTTTTAATTTGTTGTATATGTGTACGGGGTATTAATCGTTAGTTTCTCTGATAATAACAGGCCCAATTAAGCCTGATGGTAATAAAGGAGAATCGGCCTTATACTGTGTGGTTGATGTAAAAGTGTAGCGGCCGCTGGTGCGGGGTTGTCCTTTCAACAGCCACTCGGGCCATTTATCATCAACAATGCCATCGTATGGTTTTTTCTCATCACCTATCAGTCGGTTTGGCCAAAGGTTTATTACTTCTATTTTAAGGTCGTTATTTTTAGCCTGCACTGCTCCCGATATATTTACATGCCAGGGGGCTGTCCAGATGATGCCAAGGTCTTTTCCATTCAGGGTTACGCGGGCCATATTTTTCACGTTTCCAAGTTCAAGATATAATATTCCGGCGGGCGCTTCGGCAAGGTCGAACTTTTTATGATACACAGCTTTGCCCGAGTAGTATTTGATCCCTTCGTTTTTATTCATAGTCCAATCGCTTAGCTCGTCAAACTTCACATTTGCCGGGCCGCCCCACTTAGGGTCGAAATTCACTTCCCATGGGCCGGCTATAGTCTGCAATGTTTTAGTATTGATAGTGGTATTAACACCTGTAGACGCCCAGGTATTCTCTTTTGCGAATACGATGAATGCGCTTTCATAAGCGTCCAACTGTAAGGTTACAGATGTACTGCCCTTATTCTTTTTGAATTTCGTTACCTTTTTTACTTTACCGGTTACAGCATCCCAAAGCTCAGGTGACCCAGTAACTGTACGGAACTGCGCTATGGTATTTACCGGTTTATCGGTTTTGTTGGATACAAAGTAGATATCCCACCCGGCGCCGGTGCGGTGAGTGTACCGCAGGTCGCCGTTTGCTGTAAAATCGTTAATAACACCTTTTGATTTGAGGATGCCCGCCGTAAGGTCATAATGCGGATATAATTTATCGGGATTATCGCTTACAGGTTTACCCCATATCATTATACCCTCGCCATATTTATGGTAGGTAATATCGCCGGGCACAACCGCTGCCCCCCATATTGTTTTACTAAGGGTAACCACCTTTTCATCACAGGCCGGATAATCCACAAGGCTTGGCGAACGCAATGGCGGATTGCCCACAACAGTAGCGCCTAATTTTACCAGCTCACTTATTTTAGTTAAAAGTTGAGGTGTCATGGATTCATATATCGGCAGTACCAGTAACCTATAACTTGCCCCACCCGGGAATACCACCCGGTGGTCTTTTACGGTTGCCTTCATGAGCTGACCCGGCGCACAACCATCAAAATTATAGCCTCGCCTGTCGCCAATGGTATCGCCACCTACCATTGCCGAAGAGGGCGGCACAAACACCAGCGGCGAACCTTCGGGTGTTAAGTAAAGTACATCGGCCACGGTGCGGCCCTGTTGCAGTATATACTGGCTGCGGGTAACATAACTATGATAGCCATTAGCCCATGGCCACCAGGTTTGGCTGCGGTCCCAGTGGACACCGTATGGCCCCATAGTTGCCCCTGGCTTTAATGAATCGGGCAGGAACTGGTTTTGAAAAGTATGATACACAAAACGATTAATACCCGCGGCAAATGCCCAATCGCCCTGGTTTTTCATAGATGCGGGGTGTTGTTTCCAGCCCTCATTGTCCTGGGCGGTAAAAGCCTCGGCAGGTATCAGCGATTTACCATTTACGTGCCCTACTGAGGTTGATTCGATAACACTGTAGCTTGAGTTAAAGCCAAACCCTTTGCTCCAGAATTCGGCCATGGGCACATCTGCTACCGCGCCAAGTTCAAGATCGGCTGTTGGCGTCATGTCATATGGTTCGATAGAAAGCGATAGGTTATTGCGTTTAGCATATGCTTTTACCTGCCTGGCGTGGTTATCCAAAACAAGTTCTTGCGCGGTTTGCCTCAGGTCCCACAAAAAGCGTTCACTCTCTTCCAGGCTACCCACAATATTGCCGGCATAAACGGGGTAATACTTAAGCGGGTCGTAGCCCCTTCTTTTTATAAATTCCTGTCTAAATAATCCTGTCCAGTTTTGCGCGCCCATTTCCCAGCTATCCATATGCAGGCGTTTTAAACCGCCCTTAATGTTCTTATTTGTCCGGCCTGTTTTTCTGAGCAGGTTGCCCACATATTTATCCAAATGATAATTCAGCGCTACGGTATCAAACTTATCCGCCTCCAAACCTAAACCCGGTACCGGAGCTGGGCGCGTAATAGCTCCGTTATTGCGGCTTACAAAGCGCATTACTGTCCACTTGCCTGATGGCGGCAACCAGTTCAGCGTGCCATCAGATTTCATTTTAGATGTCAGATCAATTACCTGGCTTTTGGTAACGGCGTTATTATTAGCGTCATCGTTGGCTGGTGATGGCATATAAGGCCTTACCACACCTGAACTGTAAGGCGCACGGTAGTATAGGGCCTTCTCTTCATAATCTTTTATAGATTTATCCTGCTCCTTCGCCGGGAAGGCTAAAACCGCTACATCCTGATAATACGTTGACCATTCTTTTTTAACCTCCGGCGTTAAGCCCCCCTCCCCAAAAAACGGCTTTTTGGGTGGTGGTACCGGCAAAACAATTTTATGCTTGTCGCCGGCAGTTACTGTAACCTGACTTGATACCAGGTGCTGCATTGATTGGCTTGCCTTAACCCATGGGCCGCCGCTGCCTGTCCAGCCCGGGCCAATGCCTAATGTTATTTCAATACCCAGGCGCCGAGCCTCTTTTTCGGCATGTACAAAAAGCGATGTCCATTTATCACTTAAAAACTCCACCGGACCGCTGGGGATACCCACATTTACTTCCAGGAAAATAAGGTTACCAATGCCCGCCTTCTTCATCGATTCCAGATCTTTGGTAATGGTTTCTGCCGACATATTACCATCCATAAAATACCAGTAAACACCCGGTTTATATTGATCTGCAGGATGAGCAAAATTTGCTTTTATAGTAGTTAGCTGCGCATTGGCCGCTGTAATGAAACCAAAAGCAAAAAGGCAGGACAGTATATATTTAAACATGGGTAATATTTAATTGTGCGTACAAATGGTTAAGCGGTTTTGGGATGAAAGATATCTCCTTCACTCAAATTTACTTTATTTATTGTAACTGGTTTTATCTGTTATGCGATATGTTTTATACTTTTTGATATTAATATAATCGGAATCAGGGCATTGAAAAAACATTATCCAAACCCACCATCATGGGCGATTTGTCGGGGTTTGTTTCCATCAAGTCAGCCATATATTCCCACCATTTCATCATTAACTGATTTTCCTGCAGATTGGCGGTAATGCCCGCCTCAATGTATTGTACTGCTATCAGCGTATCTGTTTCTCTATCAAAAAATATACTGTAATTTTTAATGCCGTTCTGTTTAAGCAAGGTTACCAGTTCGGGCCAGATCTCTTTATGGCGTTTCCGATATTCTGCTTCAAAACCATGCTTTAGCTTCATTTTAAAAACCAGTTGTTTCATACCATTTTTAATTAACGGTTTTTATCAGCGCAACAGCAAAAGGTTTTAAATCAATGTAGCCATTGTTAAGCGGAACATACACCGGTTGGTTATCACCTGATGTTTCATCAACCATGGCTATTTGTGCGCCTTTTAATTCGACCGGTAGCGTTACGCGTTGGGCTTTATTGCGCTTGTTAAGCAGTAACATACTTTTTGCGTTGGCATCTTTAAAGCCCTGGGCCAACAAATCATCACCTTTATTATGGTCTATACTTGTATTAACAAGTTTACTGCCGGCCTTAATCTGATCTTTAATTAGTTTAAGCACCCAAAAACGGGCGTTGGGTTTGTTGTTAAGATAATTAACCATGCTCACATCCGGAAACTGTGTTGGGAAGCCTACTAACTGAGATTCGCCAATAACATCGATATTGTTTTTGGTCAATTCAATAAAGAAATAAGCGTAAACACTTGCCGATAGGTTCCAGTAAAGCGATGGGATAGGCTGAGTACGCATCTCTTCGCTAACAAAAGTACCCAGCTCATTAATATCTGTTTTTGTATTGGGCGACAAGCGCTTTTTAATGCTTTCTACAAACCTTACGGTATTGATAAAGTTCTCGGCTTTATCAAAAACGGCGTATTCATAGTCGTCAAACTTTTGCCCGCTGTTAGCGCTTGCATAACAATGGTAAGAGATCATATCCAGCGGGATGCCCGGTTTATGATTAGCAGGATTTAAAAAATACTCAAACCACTCGGGTTTTTCATAAGCAAGACCCAGCCCTACAAATTTGGTGTCCGGTAAAACCTGTTTTAGCGCTGTAACCATAGCATCGTATATTTTGGTATAAGTTTGTGGTGACATGCTATGCTCTAAATCCGGCTCATTCAATACTTCCCAGTAAGGTATCTCGTAATGATAGCCTGATTTGTGATATTTGCCCAACTCATCTGTAAAGCCACCTTTAGTGTACCAGCTTACCAGCCTCACATAATAGTCGGTTAGTTCTTTCATGGTACTGTCCCTTAACTCGGTACCACCACCGTACGTCCAGCTCACCTGGTTTGGATCTGCCGGGTAAGGAACAGGTTTTTCTGTCTTAAACATCCACTGTGGTATGGTGCTAAAATTCATGATGATGGAATGGCCTTTGGTGGCTTCCAAAAAATCTATGGTCATGGGGTCTATCAAGGTAAAATCCCATGATGTTTTGGTTGCTGTTGGTGGTTCAATCTCAGCTACCGCTAATTTGGGATAAGGGAACCATGGTACGTAGCGTACAAAATCGGCATTTAGCTCTTTAACCGCTTTAAACGATTCATGGTGCATTGCAGCTTTACGACGCAGCATGGGGTTGCCCACCACCTGTAATGTAGGTGTAGATACCGAGGTAGATACTTCATCTGCCCAGTTTATTTTTAGCTGAGGCGTTTGCGCGTTACAAATACCTACCACAAGTAAGGCAAGGTTTATGGCAATAAATTTCTTCATCATTATTAAGTTAATTAACAATTATTAAAATAGTAAACTATACTTCCTCCGTATGACGAGTTTTAGGTGGGGCATGGTGAGCTCGTGGAACCACAATTAACATCACCTTTAACCGCCTTGAAACGCCCAAAAACGTGCCTCAAACGCCCAAGGTGTTCACGTTCACTGCCGTGAACACCCGTGAACGCTGCCATTAATCTGATAATCAGCAGTTTCCTATTATTTAATACTGGCAAGATTGCGTCACCATTGGCAGCATACAGGGTTTGAATTGTCATGCCCGTCGAACTACATAGCGGGCAGGGTCTTTCTCCGCGCCATTCGGCGAGCTTAGGCTGGCAACCTCTATGTCATTTCCCCTTCAAAGCCCCGCTGGGATTTTATAACTCAAAAAGACAGGAAGCGCCGGCTTACCTGCAACCTCCTGTAACTTTCAACCAATTATTAATACCCGGGGTTTTGTGTCAGGTTCTTATCTAAAAACCGCTGCCTGTCTGGTATAGGGTATAGTGCTTCATACCCATCAAACTTATAATCGGTAGTAGCGAATGGCACCCCGCCCCTGTCTACCGTTGGCGATGCTTTTTCTGCCTGCCCGTGCGCGTTTAAAATGGTCGTCATTTCTGCATTAGTGTAAGCGCGTTTCAGGTCAAACCAGCGGTCGTTCTCAAATGCCAGCTCTACGCGGCGTTCGTGGCGTATGGCTGTGCGGAAGCTTTCTTGTGTTAAGCCCGATAAGCCATCAAGGCCTGCCCTTAGCCTTACCGGGTTAATATACTGGTAGGCGTTAGCAGGGCCTGTTTGTTCATTAATAGCTTCGGCCAGCATCAGTAGCACGTCCGAATATCTAAGCACCGGCCAGTTATCGTCTGTATGACCCACTGTTGTGTGTGGGTGGTTATATTTGTTCACAAACGGAATGGCTACAAATACTCCATCACCGTTTGTATAGCCTTCTTTCAAAGCAACAGCCTTACGCTGGTCACCAGTTTCAAACTCGGAAATGATATTTTTGGTTGGGATATTCCAGCCCTGGGGGCGGCTTGTTGGGAAACCTGTTACCGCGCCTTCAGATCCCCTTGGTGCAAAGGCATACAGAAAACTGCTCCATTCGCTAACCTTATCGCTACCCAGGTACTGCACTTCGAATAATGATTCGCTGTTATTTTTATTATTGGTAGAGAAAACATCGGCATAGTTATTCACCAGTGAATAGCCCAGTGGTAATACCAGTCTTAACGTGCTTTCTGCTTTCGGGTAATCTTTCTGGGTTAGGTAAACCTTGCCCAATAAACCTAATGCCGATCCTTTTGAAGCCCGGCCGGCATCTGCCTGGGTATATTCGCTTTTTGCAGGGAGATTGGCGGCTGCATCCGTAAGGTCTTTAATTACCTGGGCGTAAACTTCTGTTTCAGGGCTACGCACTGTAGCAAAAGCATCCGATGCGTTGGCAAGCGGCTCAGTAACTAATACAACCGGGCCAAAATAACGTACTAAATTAAAGTAATAGTAGGCCCTCATGAATTGAAGTTCGCCTTTGTATTGCGCTTTTTTCTTATCGCTTATCGCAGTAACCCCATCTATTTTAGATAATGCAATATTGATATTATAAAGCGCATTATAAGATTGATTGTACAAATCGGCAATATTAACGTTAGTTGCCGTTACATTCCAAAACTCAAATGCCTCTGCACGGTCGTTTTGCCCCCTGTCTGATGGGTCAAGCTGTATGGTGGTATTGTCTGACGACATTTCTGCAATTATGTACTGGCTATTCACATGGTCCTGTATAGAGCTGTAAGCTCCGCTTACAGCTTGTTTTAATTGATCCTCTGTTTGATAAAATTTATCAGCAGGTTTTTTCGTAGGATCAGATAAATCAAGAAATGATTTTTTACAGGCTGATGTAACCGCCAGAAAACCTAATAAGAGTGATATTTTATATATTTTTTTCATCGTTAAGTTTTTAAATTAAAAGTTGATTCTGGTACCGATAGATATGGTGCGTGGAACTGGGTAAGATTCTCCATCCCTTCCCGGACTTATCACATCATCCCCATTATTTGTTCGGGCGGCATTAACTTCGGGATTGTTACCCGGGTATTTGGTAAACAAAAAGGCATTATCTACACTAATAAAAACCTTAGCGTCAACAACATTACTTATGCGGGGGATAGTATAACCTAATGTGATGTTCTTTATCCACATATAGTTACCGCTATATACATAATAAGAGTTTGCCTCGCGTGTAAATTGGTAGGTATTTGAGCCAGGCCATTTGCCTGCACCCGGGTTTTGTACCGACCGCCAACGGTTCTGCACGTCAGACAGTACGTTGAATACACCATCTATATTGGCAAGGTTCATATCAACTGCCCTGTAGATCTGGCCGCCTGATGACCCGTTCAATAACATGCTCAAGTCAAAGCGTTTGTACCCTACATTCCAATTCCATCCCCAGGTAAACTTTGGGTTAGGGTTACCTATTACCACCATATCTTGCGTATCATAAGAGATCACGCCATCGCCATTGCCATCGAAATATTGATAGGTACCCGGGATGTTGTTAGGGTGGTGTGGTGTAGCATCAATTTGCGCCTGGGTTTGGTAAATACCAAGTACTTTAAATCCGTAAAACATACCAATAGGTTGCCCTACTGTACTGATGTTATACCCATCGTAAAACGCCCCTGTAAGCAAGGAATTCCTGTCGCCATCAATAGCCAGTACTTTATTCCTGTTAAATGATATGTTAAAATTAGTGCTAAAGATTACATCTCCGTATTTATCGCGATAGTTAACGCCAAGTTCTAACCCTTTATTCTCCAGCTTACCAATGTTGGTAATAATGTTTCCGAATCCTGCAACAGCGGGGATCTCAACTTTAAGCAGCATATTGGTGGTTAATTTACGATAGTATTCTGCCGTAAAGTTCACTTTACCATGTAGTATGCTCAAATCCATACCAATATCCAGCTGCCTTGATTGCTCCCATCCCAGGTTAGGATTTGGAAAGGAACCAATAGTAGCACCAGGTACAACCGTACCGGGCGCGGGTTTATTTTCTATAACTGTACCACCTAGTACATAATTGCTTGGGTTGATAATTGCCTGTGAGGTATAGTTACCGATGTTGTTGTTACCGGTAATACCATAACTTGCCCTGAATTTCAAGTCGTCCAGCCAATTCATTTTAGGGAAAAAACTTTCCTGCGAAATACGCCAGCCAACAGATGCCGACGGGAAACTACCCCAACGGTTATTGCCGCCAAAACGAGAACTGGCTTCGCGGTTAAACGCAGCGGTGAACAGGTATTTATCTTTGTAAGAATAGTTAACCCTTGATAAAAAACTTTCAATAGTAAAAGCAGCCATACCGGCGCCGCCACTTAACTGGTTGGCTGCCGAAACATACTCCACCAGATCGTCGGGGAAGTCTGACCCGGTTGCGTTACCCGTGTTTAAAGTGTTTTTTTGAAAGATGTGACCAACGGTTACCTCCAATTTATGATCCTTAAACTTAGGCGAATAGGTTAACAGGTTATCCATGCCGTAGTTCAGATTGTTGTAGAAGTACTCGCCACCACTTGCAAGGCGCGGGGGCGGGCTGTTAAACCCGGCCAATGTTGATGGGGTAAAATCATGGTTACGCATATCGTCTATAACCCCATTAAGGTTTGTACGGAAGCTGAGATCTTTAAAAGGCTTAATTTCTATATAAGCGTTAGCCGTAACGTTACTTTTATATTGTCTGTGCTGCTCCTCGTTAAGGCGTTGCACCGGGTTAGGGAAACCAAAAATATTACCTTGCCCACCTACATAGCTGTTATAGCTGCCGTCTTCGTTATATACAGGTTCGCGCGGATCCATCAGCAAGGCCTGGTCTACAATATTGCTACCAAAGCCGCCGGCAATAGCGTCGCTGTTTTTTGCCCATGAGTAAGCGCCCGACAGGTGTAAACCCAAATTAATAAAGCTGTTTGGC
Organism: Bacteroidota bacterium; assembly: GCA_040390445.1. GTDB lineage: Bacteria > Bacteroidota > Bacteroidia > Sphingobacteriales > Sphingobacteriaceae > Mucilaginibacter. The sequence continues at coordinate 542,130 of JAZJYI010000008.1, read as the reverse complement.
CTGCCATCCAGGTTTGCCCTCGCGGTAACGCGGTTAAACCCGGTATTGATAAGTGAGCCATCCTGCTTAAGATAGCCCATAGAGATGTAAGAGCTTGATTTTTCGGAACCGTTGGTTAATGCTACGTTGTAATCGCTAAACGGCGCGTTTTGATGAAGTATCTCTTTATACCAATCGGTTGATACCTTTGTCTGTTCAGGAAACCTGAAATCGGCAGGAATTTCGCTCTCTAACGGCTCCCTGTTTTGAAAATATCTGATCTTATCAGAAAATACGTCCTTTTGAAATTGTGCGAACTGCTGCCCGTTCAATACATGGATGCGCCTTGAATCGGGCACGTTTGCAAAACCATTGTTTGTAGTAACAGTAAGCTTAGAGCCATCCTTTTTACCACTTTTGGTAGTTATTAAAACAACACCGTTAGCACCCCTTGATCCGTAAACGGATGTAGATGCCGCGTCTTTTAAGATCGTGATACTTTCTATATCACTTGAATTTAGCGAGTTGCCCACGCTGGTTCCCACCGGGAAACCATCAACCACGTACAATGGGTCGCTGTTTGCACCTAATGAACTATTACCGCGGATCTCTACCTGTAGCTCCTGCCCTGGCTGGCCCGAGGTTTGTTTAGCCACAACACCCGGAGCCTGCCCTTGCAAAAGCCGACCAACGTTTGATGCGGGTATGCCCTGTGATTTGGAAAGATCTACCTGAGAAACAGCTGCCGTGATATCGGCCTTGCGCTGCGAACCATAAGCAAGTACAACCACTTCCTTTAGCCCTTGTGAGGAGGCAGACATTTTTATAGCAATGTTTGCATCATCGCTCACAATTACGGTTCGTTCGGTATAGCCAATGTACCTAAATATTAGTGTTGCGCCTTTATTGACGTTTAGTTTAAAGCGGCCGTTAACATCTGTTTGGGTGCCGTTGGTAGTACCCTGTACCGATACAGATACGCCTACCAGTGCTTCTAACGAAGCAGCATCGGTTACCGCGCCTGATACAGTTGGCGCCGTTTGCGCAAAGGTTGGCAGGTAACATAAAAGCGATAAAGCCAGTATGAGCAGGTACCTGCGGGTTACAAAAAGTAAAAGTCTTTTTTTCATAATTTGGGGTTAGTTATTGTTTGGTTAGCTTATATGTTTTAAATGGACTGTACAGCGATTTTTACACCATAGGCATGCTATTTATTTTATTATAGAATTTATATTTTTGAGCTTAAAAGCAACGCTGCGGTAGATGCAGGGATGCTTTGGTTATTATTGGTTTTCAAAAGTATTTTAATGTACTCTGCCTGAAATACAGGTTTTGATATTTGATTTATACATTTTGATACTTTTCAACACATTGTTAAACAGGCACTTATTTAAAAAAAATTTAACATTGACACCTTATAAAGAGAAATTTGAATAATGAGAGAAAGATGTCAGAAAACACATCATATTTATCAAATGATGTAAAGACGGATTTAATAACTTGCCGAGATTAGCAGGAATAAAAACCATTTAAAAACCGGCAGCTTCCTGCCCTATTAAAATTTTAAGCGATGAAATTTAACAGGACAAATTTGTTCCCGATATTGATATGTATAATATTCTTTTTGATGTATGGATTTTATCCCGGCACCACATTTGGTCAGGGCAAACACAAGGCTACTGAACTGGTTATTACCAACTTTGATAAGCATGGCAACCAGGTCATCCGTTATAGCAATGTAGGCGACGCCATTGACGCACACGATGGAGAGATAGCCTTATTTAACGGCATCTACTACCTGTATGGCACCAGCTACGATTGTGGTTTTGAGTGGGGTAACAAGAACGCGCCGTTCTGTGGTTTTAAGGTTTACTCATCAAAGGATATGCAGAACTGGACCGACCGTGGCTTTTTATTTAATGCAAAAACCGAGGTTTGGCAAACACGCTGCAATGGCAATACTTATGGGTGCTTTAGGCCGCATGTAGTTTTTAACAGCAACACACAAATGTATGTGCTATGGATAAACGTTTATGACAATGTATCTGGTTACCGTGTTTTTACAGGTAAAACACCCGTTGGCCCGTTCACAGAAGTTGCTGAGCCTAAGCTTGCCGTAAACTCAAACGCACCTGTTGCCGGGTTAAACAATGGCGACCACGATACTTTTATTGATGATGACGGTACCGCTTACCTTGCTTATACTGATTGGCGCACAAAAGGCACCATTGTAATTGAAAAACTTAGTAGCGACTATTTAACCGGCACGGGCGAAGTGGTAAGATCAGTTACAGACGGACAAACCGAGGCTCCCGGCATGTTTAAACGAAATGGCATTTACTATGTGGTTTACTCCGATCCTAATTGCGGTTATTGCTCAGGTACCGGCACATCATATAAAACAGCCAAATCGCCGCTTGGGCCATGGTCTGAAGGGAAAAAAATCAGCGATAATTCCTGCGGAGGACAGCCTTCATTTGTTTCAACTATAAAACTTAGCTCGGGTAATGTTTACCTTTTTGGTAGCGACCTATGGAACAATGCCGCCAAAAATGAAGCTTTAGCCAATTATTACTGGGCACCACTTACCTTTAATGCCGATGGCTCTATCATACCCATGACCTGCGACCAGCCTTTTAAAGTTACCGGCAGCAAGGTGGCAAAGATACCTGCTGTAGATATTAAAAATAGCAGTATTAAAGGCCTATCCGATATCGCAGGCGACCTTAAGCGCTCGCAAACATTTTTGGCAGAGCAAAGCGGTATTTTAAAAACGATTTATTTACCCATGTACAAAACAGGTAGCATTGATGCGGACTTGCAGGTAGCTATTTATCGTGCCGACATTAATGGCAATCCACAGGGTAAAGCCCTGGCCAGTAAAACCATACCAGCAAAAGCAATAGGTTGGTCGGTAAAGCGCCAGGTTGTCCACCCAGCTGTTACCTTAATGAAAGGAACAGCTTATTGTATTGTATTATCATCGGCCACAAAAAAGGGGGCTTACGGATTTACTTACAATAATGGAGAACACCAAAACCCGCAGATGACATTTGGCAAATTACAGAGGGATTCCTTTGTACGCGAAAATGATAAACAATTAAATTTCAGCCTCATCGTTACTCCAATAAGGTCAGCAGGTAAATAAAATCTACTTTTTGATATTTTGTTTATACTTTTTGACATTAGCCTTGTTGGTGGGTAAATTGTTATTATTTTTAATATATAAACCACTACTATCCAGGCATTGTCGCCTTTATTTACCGGCATGCCTATTACCAATTATGTGTTGTTAGTAGCATAAATAAAATGATTAATTATTACAAATACTTACCGGTAAGCCGCGAGGACGAGAACTGGGGTCTGTGCGTTTTAAATACTGGCTGCACCCATATCGAGGCTACAGGGTTATACCCGTTTAAAACCCATCCTGCGCACCATTATTTCAATTGGTCAATCGGCAGGGTGTTAAACGAATACCAAATCATTTATATCACTAAAGGAAAAGGCATCTTTGAATCTGACAGTTGCAAACGCCGTGAGATAAAGGCCGGTACCATCATCATCCTTTTCCCTGGAGAGCGGCACCGGTATAAACCCGACAATGAGACCGGTTGGGATGAATACTGGATAGGAATGAAAGGTGACATTGTTGACAACCTGGTGAAAAAGAACTTCCTGAGGCCCGATAACCCGAGTATATATATTGGCTTTCATGAGGGTATATTCAATTTGTTTAATAGTATTATTGAAGTTACCAAAAGGGAGAACACCGGCTATCAGCCGCTTATTTCTGGTGCCGCGCTGCACCTTATGGGTAATTTTCACTTTATTTTCAAGCAAGACGCGGTAGAATGTGAAGAGAAAGAAATGATCATTAATAAAGCACGGTTGCTGTTTCGGTCAAACATAACGAACGATTTTTCGCCAGAGCAAGCCGCCGAAGAATTGCAGGTAGGTTACTCATGGTTCAGAAAAGCATTTAAAAGCTATACCGGGCTTTCACCTGGCCAGTACTATATACAATTGAAAGTAGAGCGGGCTAAAGAACTTTTAAACAACCCGGAGATCCCGATCAAGCAGATTGCCTACGACCTGCGGTTCGACAGCTATTTCTACTTTTCAAAAATGTTTAAAGAGAAAACCGGGATCCCCCCTACTGATTATCGTAAAAGGGCGTTAGGGTCAATGTAGCTATTTAAAAGCCACAGTAAAGTAACAATAAAGGATGACTGTAAATAGTACCACCATTGTATAACTGTATTTTATAGTCCTGAAAAATGTTTTCTATGCTATACTTAATGCCAAGCCATGTTTTATTTGAATATAATGTTGCAAGGCTGTCAATTTTCCCTAACCCAGATAGATTTATATAAAAAACACAACAAACAGATATTTTAACTGGATTTTACGCAATTTTGTACCCGAAAAAACAATGTACGGAATCTTGTTAGCCCTTCACTCCTTAACCCGCTGGCTCGTATTAAGCAGCCTACTGTTGGCCATCTTTTGTGCGTATCGCGGCTGGCTGTTAGGTAAGCCCTTTTTGAGATTGGATGAGGTACTTAGCCTTATAGCGGTCACAACAGCACATATACAGTTCGTATTGGGTATCCTGCTTTACTTCGTCAGTCCAATAGTTGCTTATTTCTTTCATCATTTTAGTACAGCTGTACATCAGCGGGTTATCCGTTTTTTTGGCATGGAGCATATTACGATGATGGTTATCGGGATAGCCGTAATAACAATCGGTGCAGCAAAAGCCAAAAACAAAACAACAGACAGAGAGAAATTCAAAACAACGGCGATTTGGTTTACAGTAGCACTACTCATCATATTAAGCTCTATACCCTGGTCTTTTTCACCTCTAATCAGTCGGCCAAATTTCCGGTTTACCGGCCCCATTGTCTCCGGTGCACATGGCCTTAATCCCCAACTCCTGTAAGGTCAAAAGGAACGTTCGCCTGTGTATAAAAAGTTTTATATTAGTAGACCTAAACGATAGCTCATCAATGAGATCTGGCGCATTCAAAATAGCGGTTATTTATGTCATAGCAGGTGTTTTGTGGATCACGCTCAGTGATAAACTATTACTGGTGATGCAAAAACACTTCGACATCGGAGTAGTTTTGTTCATCAGTAGCATAAAAGGGATCGGTTATGTGCTGCTGACCGGTATATTACTCTATCAGTTGATCCGGCTGCATACCCTGCGACTGGCCGAAAGTGAACTCAGATACCGGAGTTATTTCGATGAAAACCCCAATCCAATGTGGATCATTGATCTTCGCACAATGGCTTTCAGCACTGTTAATGAGGCAGCTATCAGTTATTATGCTTACAGCCGGGATGAGTTTTTGCAGATGAACCTATTTGATATTTATCCAAAGGAAGACCGCCATAGTATTTATACGGCAATCCGAGAACTTAAACCCGGGATGAATGATAGCGGTATCTGGCGACACCGGAAAAAGGATGGCCGGCTGATCGATGTACACCTTACCTCCCACCTACATTTAACCGGTAAGAGCGGCAATGTCATGGTGATAGTAAAAGACCTAAGAGATAATCAAATAAATTTGACCTAGCGTATTTACAAAGCAACCCAATCAGTAGGTAAGGAGTGCTGCAAACCACTATGCGGTACTCCCAGTATATTAGCGGATGTGATTAAGGCGTTCCCGGCAGTATCAATCTGAACACAACAGTTTTTAACCGAAATGTGATGTTTAAATTTATTGATCGATTCGATCCAATCGCGCGAGGTAAAAACCGGGGCCTCGATATTAACAGATTCTACAATAATTTCTTCTCCATCCAGCATTAATCGCCAACAAAGATCTTGCCCGTTACTTTCGGTATTGAACCGTATCTGGGCAAGTGCTACTTCTTTAACCATGATCATAAAATATTAATATACTTTGCATTACTTAATTACTGCCATTGCTTGTTAATTTGATCGGCAAAAAATTCATTTTAATGCTGTTCTACACTATAGCTGTTTCTTGCTTTAATTTTCTCCAATATAGCCGCCTGTCCCTGGCGGTTCTCCATGTCCTGTTTTTTCGCAGAGTTTATAACAGATTGCTTTAGTAAATGGTTATCCAATAAATAAGCCGGCAACTTATCCTGGCCAATCAGCGTTTTATCAGACCTATCCGTATGCAACGGATAACCTAATTCAAGCAGTGCATCACCTGCAACTAATTCAAATATTTCTAAATCGTTTTCCTGAAATTCTTTAAGATATTTACCCGTATTTGTTTTTATAATAGGTTTTTCCAGATTTTGCCACATTTCGCCGGAAGCAGCGGTTATTTTGGATGTATTTGAGGTATAATACTCCAGCATCCTTTCGTTATACCCGATCTCCAAAAAATCGCATAATTTGCGCACGGTATGTTCAGGATCACCTATCAAGTTTTCATAACTTAATGAGAATACCCGATCAGCAGGGATTTGCTTTACCAAGGCCAGACTGGCATCCTGGTCTTTTTTCCATTGTGTGGCAATATGGTAAATGTGTTTATCGCCAACTATCGCTTTTTTAAAGGACGCGGCAACATCACGGCCATCCCGGTATAAGTAGATATATTTCAACTTATCCGGCTGTGCCTCCAGTTCATCGGCAAAGTAAACGTTATTCATGCTTTTACAGCACCAATATTTAGCTTGTTTACTTTCAGCAGCTTTTTCGTAGATCAACCTGTTCAGCTCAAAAAGCGAGTTTACAGCAGATTCGTTATATAATTCATCAGCATTAAGCACTACACCTTCCCATGGAACAGGGTTGGCCTTTACATATTCAACCACATCATTTACCAGGCTCTTATAGTTTTCATCATCTTCAAGCGGCCCGTACAAATTAAGCAGCGGGTGAAATGTCACTAATGTATGCGGTGGATGCGGTGATGCTATCTCCGGGGACTGGTCCAGGATAACCCTTAACAAATTCGACCCCGATCGTTGTGTTCCAATAATTTGTATGCCTGATGCTTTCATATGGAGCTAAGAATAAAACCAAAAAATAATGAACCTAATATTAAATAAACCGGACTAATCTTAAATCTGAAACTTAAGATAAATGCTACTAAAGTAGCGGCTATGATGATGTAATTTAAAGCCATAGATTTGATCAGGATAAATGCAGATGCGATGATCATACCCACAACAACCGGCTTAATACCGGCTAAAACACGCTGCATAAAATAGCTATGCTTATTTTTTTGGAAGAAACCTGAAACGATAAGCATCAGCATAGCCGACGGAATAAAAATTGCTGCTACAGCAATTAAACCACCCGCAAACCCCGCCAGTTTAAACCCGGTAAACAAAGCGCTTATCAATATTGGGCCCGGTGTTACCTGGCTAAAGGTAATGCCATCAACAAACTGCTGGTTGCTGAGCCATTTTAAATCGCTAACAAGTAAAGACTGCATTAATGGGACAATTACATACCCCCCGCCAAACAATGATAAACTGATACCCGAGAATACAGAGATAAGCTTTAAATATATGTTGTTAAAATAAACGGACACATTGGTTAAAAAACCAAGTTCCAGTAATCCCAAAAACAATAATGAAACTTTACTTCGCCAACCTAATTTAAGGCGCCTTGCCCCGGCTAAACTGCTTGAAAGTGCCGGTTTTGTTTTTTTATCAGGGTTAATCAAATAGCCAAATACCCCCCCCACAGCTATTAGCCCCAGAGTAACAAAATAGCCTTTTGCTAAAATCGTAATCAGAATGGTGGCTACACAAATAACGATCTTGACCCGGTTAACATGAATTTCTTTTTTGTAGATATTTAACCCGGTTGATAATATAATTGCGCTAACCGTTCCCGCCGTCAGCATCATGATACCGCCTATATTGATTTTATACCCATAATTAAAATAGCACCACGACAGGACGAACATCAATGAGCAGGCTGGTAGCAATATGCCCAGCATACTCACCATCGCACCTTTTATACCATGCAAATGATTACCAATATAGGCTACCACGTTTACAGCAACCGGCCCGGGCAGCAGGCTGGCAATACTCACCCCATTGATGATCAGGTCTTCATCAATTGTTTTATCCTTATCCACCATCTCGCGCTGAATGACCGCAATAAGCGCCATATGCCCCCCGAACGCTACCATACCAATTCTTAAAAAAGTTAGGAATAAGTAGCGCATACTGGTCACTTTAGCAGCAACCGTTTCAGGTTCTTTAATTGGGTTAGCAATTTTATTAACTGTTGTGATCATTTAATGATTGGTTTTTTGAACAAAAATCCTGGTGCTTCTTCTAAGCGGTATGGGTCGCCCCCTACCTGTATATTCCATAGTATTTTGCCACTTTTATCGGTGATCAGGAATGCCCTTGGGTCGGTTAAACAAAACAACATTTTATTACCATCTATACCATAGGCGTTACCCTTTGCCGTGGTAAAATAGGCTTTGGGCAGGGTTATCATGGATATGGCTTTGGCCCTTTTATTCAATGCATCTATCTTAAAAGTAATTTGGCGGGTAATGCCGGTTTTGGTGCCATTATCCAGCATAATTAAATGGTGGGCATCATCGAAATGTACCGCATGCTGGGCATAAAAAAGCTCGTTATCTTTTAACGGAAAATCGCCGCCTTCACCAAATTTCCAAAGCACTTTACCTGTTTTATAATCAACCTTCCATACCTGGTTAAGGTCGCGGTATGATATTAGAAAATTACCATCGGTGTCTTTAAATAATGAATTAGCATGTACCCAGTCTTTCTTATGTTTCAGTATAAGCGGGTCGCCCAAAGGGTCGAGATGATCAAGCATGCTCCATTCCCATATTTTATGGCCTGCTTTATTAAAAACCACAATACCATCGCCATGTACGGTATCCCTTGGTAAACCTTTTGCCTTGGTCAGGTCAAAAACCTTTTTATCAAAGGTTAAAGCATAAATATTCCCTTCGTTATCATAGCGCACTTCGTGGTGCACCATTTTATCCATATCACCTTTGCCTAATTGCAGGTGCAAAACCTGCTTACCCGCCAGGTTTGTTTCCACAATTTCGTCGCCCCCTGATGATGGTATTTTTTCTGCCCCAATGATACTTAAAATGGTGTGCTGAGGTGTCCAGTTAGTCACCTTCACCCCTTTTTTAAATGGCTCGTACCAAACAATATCTCCCTTGTAGTTAATGATGACCATGGAACCTGGCTGAGTGAGTATTTGCGTTAAAAAATACATCCCCTTCATTTCCTTTTCTATCGATGGATCTATACTTACCAGGTCAAAATAAGGTGTGGCCTGGTATATCGGTTTTGTTTCGAAATGGTATGGGTTACTGCTAACATAGTCCTTACCTTTAACTGCTATTACTTCAAAAGTATAGTCGGTCTTAGCAACCGTGCACATCACGTTAAGCGTATGGTGCAGGCTATCTTTACTCAAGTCTGAATAAAGTGTATCCTTACTATTACGCGACCAGTACTTTAAATAAGCAGATGATTTTTGATTAGTGGTAACCATCACCTTAAAACGCAAACGGTTAGCGGGCAGGTTCACCAACTGCACGGTCTTTATTTTCAGCGGAAATATAAGTCCGCTAAAAGTATCATTCTGAAACAGCAAAATTGCAACCAGCAATAAGCTGGTTGCAATACTTAATATAACTTTGTATTTCCTCCGCATTCAATTTATATAAACCACAGTGGCCTTTTTATAAAACCGCTATGAGATTTTTATTTAACCCTACCCTTATTCACATCGGCAGTTAACGATGTATTACTTTGTATCTCGTTTTGAGGGTAAGGGAATACTGTATAATCTACCGCGGTAGAATAAGTGTTTGCATCACGTAATAGCGGCACTACCTTTTCCCTGAACTTTAACAATGGCGTAGTACCATTTGAAGCACTTTTACCCCACCTGATCAGATCCTCGCGCCGGCGGCCTTCCATAAAAAACTCTTTATTACGTTCATCAAATATGGCATTCCTTAGTGTCTCTTTTGTATAATCGGCTAAATGCAGGCCCGTCAAATTGCTGCGCTCACGCACTTGATTTATCAGGTCTATACTTGCTTGTGTAGGGCCGCTAAGCTCGTTCAGTGCCTCGGCACGCATCATTAATATATCGGCATAGCGCAATATGGTAACATTATTAAATCCTGCGTAATTATAATTATTTACGTGCGGATATTTCAGATTGTAAACATATTTCGCCAAAACCACATCAGGTGGAGAACCGCCCTCGCCGCCATATTCTACCGGTACATTCATGGTTTGGCCGTAAAGCGTTTTGTAACTGCCTGTCAATAAATTTCTGCGGTCGTCAGTTTTGTCAAACAGGGCGTAAAAATCCAAATGTATCGGAAAGTTCCCGTAGCCCCTGTTTAAATCCCAGGGGGTTGAGTTGATACCAAAGCTATTTGAATTAATACCGTAGGCACCTGCCTCATTTGATGATTTAAGCACAAATATAAATTCGTTGTCAGACCGGTTATTGGTGTTAAACATGGATGCCAGGCCACCTTCAGCCTTTGTACGCAAGTCGTAACCTTTGTTCATTACTAACGAAGCTTCATCTGCAGCTTTCTGCCATTCGCCACGGCGCATGTAAAGCCTTGTCAATAGCCCCTTGGCTGCACCATTAGTAGCCCTTGCCACTTCATTAGCCGGGTATGAATCGGGCAGGTTAGCTGCTGCAAACTCCAGGTCGGCGATCATAGCGGCTTCCACATCGGCCTTTGCCACTAGTTTTGGGTTTTGGTCTGCCGCGGTAAAGTGCGATGATGATTTTAGAATAAGCGGTACATCACCCCATAAAGATGTTGCATCATAATACGCCAGTGCGCGTAAAAAGCGCACTTCGCCTAAATACTGTTGCTTTATTTTATCTGTAGATCCTTTACCGGCATAATCAATATTATTGATCAGTTCCTCGGCCTCGTTTGTACGCGATATCATTTTAAAGATACTTACCCAAACATCATTAATAACCGAGTTGGATGCATCATAGGTAAGCTGATCCAGCTGAATACCCTGCCTTGATGTAATAGTTGTAGTAACCACATCTACGGGGTACTCATACAGCCAATATAAATAACCTGCATAATAACCGTAGCCACCATTATCTTTCAGCGCCGCGTAAGCGCCAATAACGGCCTGGTTACCATTTTCAGGGTTGGTAAGTTTACTTTCATCATAAACCGAGAAAGTTTCATCTTTTAATCCCTTTTTACATGATGCAACACTTAAGATACCGATGCAGCATAACAGGGCAGCTATTTTGAATATATTTTTCATTTTCTTGTTTTAGTGATGGTTAAAAAGTAACACGTAAGCCTAACAGATACATTTTATTAACCGGGTAGGCATTAAAATCAATCCCCCTGCCGGCATTTTGATTCTGCTGTCGGTTGTCTATCAGGTTACCTACTTCAGGGTCTAAACCGGTGTATTTGGTAAAGGTGAATAAGTTTTGTGCATTAACATAAATATTTAAGCCGGCTACCCCTATGCTTTTTAACATAGCAGCCGTAAAGTTATAACCAAGCGTAATATTCTTTATGCGGATATAATCAGAACTTTCAACAAACCTTGAGTTTACCCATCCGCCATGAGGCGTTCCGTAAAAGCTAAACGCAGGTACTGTACCGCCTGTGTTAGTAGGTGACCATGTGTTGGTGATTACTTCCTGTAAAGTATTGCCCTGGCCTATCGGGTTAAGCATATCTTCTTTTTGCACATTCAACAGTTTGCCGCCTGCCTGGCCTTGGGTAACAATATCCAGGTAAAAGCTTTTAAACGTGAAGTTATTGGTAAATCCAAAAAACATCTTCGGCACACCGGTACCCAGTATTTTGCGGTCATCGGCATTAATGATACCATTCTTGTCTATATCTACATATTTAGGGTCGCCCGGATGCGAGTTTGGTTGGGTAGTGGTCAGTACCGGGTCGCCCTGCTGCACAATACCGTCATAAACATAACCATAAATGGCACCTATTGGCTGCCCCACCCTAATAATGAAAGGTGTTTCAAAACTGGCTGCACCATCCGGCTTAATGCTGCCAACATAAATATCAGAGTTGTTACTGCCTAATGATTTAACCTTGTTTTGGTTATAGGCAAATGTTAACGTACTATTCCATTTAAAGCTTTTTGAAGTTATATTCACCGTTTGTAAGGAAAACTCAATCCCTTTGTTTTCTACTTTACCGGCATTGCCAAACTGAGTGGTGAACCCGGTTGATGGTGAAATGCTCCTGTCCAATAAAAGGTCGTTGGTTTGTTTATTGTAATAATCGGCTTCAAGGATAATACGGTCACCAAAAAATCCAAAATCAACACCTATATCAAGTGCGCCAGTCTGCTCCCATTTAAGATCGGGGTTAGAAAGCTTGGTTACAGCTATACCGCTTACGGATGTTACACCATCAAAAGTATATTTGGTTGTATTATTACCCGCAAATGTTGCTAACGATAAACCGGAAGACACCCTGTCATTGCCAGTAATACCGTAACTTACACGCATCTTACCGGACGAAAAGATTCCCAGGTCTTTAATAACATTCTCTTCGTTAAAGCGCCAGGCAAATGCAGCCGAAGGGAAATAACCCAGTTTATTATTATCACCAAAAACTGATGATCCGTCGATACGATAGGTACCGGTGAAAATGTATTTATTCTGATAATCATAATCAACACGGCCAAACCAGCTACGGCGCTTTATCTGACTTTTACCCGAATATGCCGTGAAGGTTTGTGCAATACCTAAATTATCTATGCCCAGGTCGTCGCTGCTAAAGTTAGTGGCTGTTGTGCCTGCTTCATTGTAAATATACTGCTGCTGGTTATAGCCCAACAACACCTTAACATTATTACCGCTTTTGCGGAAACTGTAATTTACTGTTGGGTTAAATATCAGTTCGCTTTCCTGTATGTTGGTTATTGTACCCAGGCCTTTTGAAGCTACACCGGCCGGTACTGTTGAAGGCGCAAAATAAGTAACTTTTGATTGCGTTATATCCGCACCCTGGTCTGATTGAAATACCAGGTTTTTTATCGGCTCGTATTTTAACGAGAAATAGCCATTGGTACGCAGGTTTGAGTTTTGTCTGTCGGTAGCAGCAAGGAAATGCAGCGGGTTTTGCGCATCAAGCTGTGCGCTAATGCCCGAATCAAAAGTTGAAGCCGGGTTTGATTTAATAACCTGCTTGATAAAACCATTGATCGACGATGGCGCTAAGGGCAGGTCGTTTTGTACGCCATAGTTCCCAAAAACCCTCGCGGTCATTTTAAATTTATCAGATACCGCATGGTCTATATTTACCCTTGCGCCTACCCTTCTGTACCTTGAATCGATCACCACACCTTCCTGATCTAAATAATCAAAGCTCGAATAGATGGAGGTATTATTTGTACCGCCCGAAAAAGCAATGGTGTGGTTTTGCACTTTAGCCACCCTGAAAAGTTTGTCCTGCCAATCGGTGCCAAGCAACCCGGCTTTTAGCGAATCCAGGCGGGTTTGTTTATAGGGTGCTATATTGCCTTCTGATACATAAAGATTATTTAACCTGACCGCAAAATCATACGGGCCTGCCAGGGCAAACCTGTCCACCACGTTTTGGTACCCCAATGAACTGCTCACCATCAGGCTGCTTTTTTTATTACGGCCGTTCTTAGTAGTAATTAATATTACACCGTTAGCACCACGCGCACCATATATTGCTGTTGATGCCGCATCTTTCAAAATAGATATAGAAGCGATATCCTCGGGGTTTATGGTAAACCCAACGCCGTTATTTGTTGGAAAACCATCTATAACATACAACGGTTCGCTATCGGCATTAATTGAATTTGTACCCCGTATCCTGATAGATAAAGCTGCACCAGGCGTACCATTGTTCTGTTGTACCTGTATACCAGCGGCCCTACCCTGTAAAAGGTTAGCAACAGATAGGGATGATTTATTAAGGTCCTCGGCATTAAGCGTGACCGCCGAACCAGCGAAAGTGCTTTTATTTTTGCTGCCATACCCCACAACCATCACATCATTAAGGGTTTTTATATCGGGCGCCAGTTCCATATTGATAGTAGTTTTTCCGGCTACAAGTTTATCCTGGGTAACAAAACCCATCATTTTAAAGGTAAGCGTAGCGTTCTCGTCTACCGATAGCTGGTACTTTCCGTTAATGTCTGTTGCAGTACCATTGCTGGTCCCTTTTTCCTGCACATAAACGCCGGGCAGTATTTCTCCGTCTTGTGCTTTTACCACACCAGATACCAAAATTTTCCCGGCTTTTTTATCGGGATTATGGCCTGATGCAAAAGCAAACGATATGATACAGGCATTGACAAGCACAATGCTTAGAAATAGCTTGTATGAAAATTTAAGTTGTTTCGTAAAAATTTGCATATGTAATAAGTTAAGTTAGTAGTTTAAGTTTTTACAGTGGATGGAAGGCTATTATCAGCCACTGTTGTTGTATTGGCATTTAATTACCCCATTTAACAGTATTCTTATTTAACATCATTGGGTTCGTTAAACGGGGTGATCTTCACCCAATCCACATACATATAATCCGTATCAAAATTAGCTTTGCCTATCCAGTTTGGGAACCATATGCCAATAGTAAAATTAGCGGCATGTGTGGGTACGTGCTCATAAGCGGTGTGTAACAATTTGTTATCATAATAGTATTCAACCCTCGGTTTCTGGCCGTTGCCTCCGGTGTGCAGGTCAAACCGGTATAGATGATATTCACCATCTGTTTGGTTACCAAAATAAGCATCGGTGGTTTTATATTGGGTTTCAGCAACACCTGTCCAATTGGTCATCAAACCCCAGTCCAGGCGCGAACTATCCGGTTTATTAGGTGCCTGGTTGTGGCCTGGAAACTCAAAATCTATTTCATGGTTATAGCTATCGTTTTCATAATAAAAAGTCCAAAATGCAGACAAGGCACCTACCTGCGGGCAAATCTTCGCCCTCACCTCGTACGAACCAGAAGCGTACCTTTTAACTGTACGCATAGCCCCGCCTACTTTGGTGTTCTGGCCGTGTCCCTGTACATTGCCTTTATACATATCGCCGTGCGCCCTTATAATAAGGTTGCCTTTGCGTGCATATACATTGGCTGCTACTACACCACCATGTGTCCCTTTTGCAGGGTTTTCACCCCATTTGGTGTCATGTTTATACCATATAGCGCTATCTATATACGATGATTTAAAATCGTCATAAAACACCTGGCATTGTGCCGGAAGGTAAAAGCTAAAGCAGGTAACCGTTGTTAATAGTATCCTTTTAAAATTCATGTGTTGGGTTATTGGTTTATTAATTTCCTAAAATTACATGAGGGAGCAAATCTCTTCATTCCTATAGTCCTGATTTTCGGCACAATAGTCCTATATTAATTACATTTTAGAAAACAGACAATAATTTTAGAATAATAATAACAAAAACGCAATTATGAGTCATTATTCGCATTTTAATGTTAATATATTATTAATTAGTTTTATAATCAATTATGACTTCCCGATCACTCATTTTAACATTACTGCTTGCTGTGCAGGTATTTGCTGCGCATGCTCAAAAGCAGGATCTGAAATCCGAACAAATAGGAATTAACGAAGGCTTATCACAAAGCACTGTGCGTTGTGTTTTCCAGGATAAAAAGGGTTTTATGTGGTTTGGTACAAAGGATGGCCTCAACCGTTACGATGGTTATAAGTTTATTGTATTAAAAAAAAATCCGCAAATCCAGAATAGCCTTAGCTCAAATGACATCAAAGCAATTACCGATGACCAGGAAGGCAACCTTTGGATTGCCACTTGGGAAGGTGGCCTAAACCATTACAACCCAAGGCTTGACCGTTTTACGCATTATCAACAGAACAATAGCGGCAATAGTATCTCCAGTAACTTTATTGAAGCCATTTGCCGTGATCATAATGATCATATATGGATAGGTACCGCCGATAACGGGCTCGATCTGCTGGACCGAAAAACAAATAAATTTATCCATTATAAGAACCAGCCCGGTAATACACAAAGCCTTACGGGCAACAGCGTATCAGCCGTTTTTGAAGATAGCCGTAAAAATATATGGGTAGGTACAACCAGCGGGCTTAACCTGCTTAACCGCGAAACAGGCACTTTTAAACGATATGTTCATGAAAAGCATAACCCTGCATCAATCTCTGATAATAATGTCAAATTTATATTTGAGGACGGGCGTCATTTTATATGGATCGGTACTTATGCCGGCGGCTTAAACCGGCTGGACCCGGCAACCGGGCAGTTTAAAATATATACCCGCGAGAATAGTGCTATCAGCACCAATTCGTTGCTTACCATGGGCCAGGATATCCGCCAAAACCTTTGGATAGGTACCGAGAATGGCGGCTTAAATATTTTTGACCCGGTAAAGGAAAAATTCATCCAGTATACGCATAATGACAATAATGCAACCAGTATTAGCAGCAATACCATTAATGCGATTGTTAAAGACCTGAAAGGAAATATTTGGATAGGTACGCTAAACGGAGGCATCAATTTAATAAAAAGAGATGCTGATAACTTTGCCCATTACAAGCATGAACCGAACAAAAACAGCCTGAGTAATAACATTGTAAACTGTTTTTATGAAGACAGCAAGCAAAACTTATGGATAGGTACTGATGGCGGTGGCCTTGATCTGTTTAACCGTAAACAAGGTTATTTCACAAACTTAAAACATGCGCCTGCAGGTTTATCCAGCGATTATGTGCTCTCGGTAACAGAAGATGCCCATGGCTTGATCTGGGCAGGTACCTGGGGCGCGGGAATAAGCGTTTATAACCCGGCAACTAAAAAATTCAGGTATTACAGGCATAACCCGGATGCGCCAGGAAGCTTAAACAGCGATTATGCCTTTTATATTTTTAAAGACAGCAAACAGCGTATTTGGGTAGGTAACTACGGCGGCGGGCTTGACCTGTACGATGATAAAACCGACAGCTTTAAACATTATACCCACAATGATGCTGACCCGTATAGTATAAGTAATAACAATATCCTATCCATTAACGAAGACCACAACGGAAATATCCTGGTTTGTACCGACGGGGCAGGCCTTGCTATTTTAAACCCCGGAACCGGTAAATTCACGATCTATAAAAGCCGGGGTACTAAAAACAGCCTAAGCAATAATAGCGTATCATCTGTTTATGAGGATAGTGATCATAACCTCTGGATAGGTACCAACGACGGGTTGAATAAGCTGGACCGCAGTAATAACACCATCATTAAGTACTACAATACCTCAGGCCTGCCAAGCAACCTGGTAACCAGCATTACAGGCGACCGTAACCACAACCTTTGGATAGCCACCACCCGTGGCTTAAGCAGGCTAAACCTGAAAAGCGGCCGGTTTAAAAATTACACCATTGCCGACGGCCTACAGTCAAACGAATTTAAATCTGCAAAATATTTTAGCCATACAGGCCAGATATATCTGGGTGGTGTAAACGGCTTTAATGAGTTTTACCCTGATCATATTACCAGCATCGCGTTTAACCCTCCCCTGCTTTTTACTGGGTTCCAGATTTTTAACCGGGAAGTACCAGTTGCCCAGGGCGATGATAGCGGTTCGCCACTTAAAAACAGTATAGTATATAGCAATCATATTACACTTAGCTATAAACAATCAGTCATAACGGTAGATTTTGCTTCGCTTAACTATGTTAATAAAGATAAAAAACAATACAGTTATATATTGCAGGGCTTTGATAAACAATGGCATAACCTTGGTTTAAAAAACAGCGTTACCTATACCAATCTCGACCCAGGTAGTTATACCCTAAAAGTAAAAGGATTAAATAACGAGGGGCTATATTCAAAGAATATAGCAACATTAGATATAACAGTTACCCCTCCTTTCTGGAAAACCTGGTGGTTTTATACTTGTATCATTGCCAGTGTTGCGGGGCTCATTGTGTTGGTATTTTATCAGCGGGTAGCATCTATCCGCCAGCGAAATAAAATACTAGCTGCGGAGGTAGAGAAGCGTACCGTTGAACTGAAGCTACAAAATATAAAGCTGGAGGAATACAACAAAGAGGTGTTACTAAAATCTGACCAGATCCTGGATCAGCAGGAACAAATTGTTTACCAAAATCACGAACTGGAAAAAACCATCAGGGAATTGGAAATATCCAATAAAACAAAAGACCGCTTTTTTTCTATCCTTGCACATGATCTGCGTAACCCTATCGCGGCCATATCCGGCATATCCGAAAACCTTAAAAAGCAATTACCACAACTTAATAAAACAGCAGTATCTAAATACATCAGCCACATAAGTAGCAGTGCAGGCTCGGTGTTGGACTTGCTTATTAACCTTTTGGAATGGGCAAAAACCCAAAACCAAAGCCTTACCTGCTTCCCCGCCGATTTGAGTTTGTATGACCTGGTGGTAAAAAACGAGCAATTGCTTGACCAGCAAATGCGCAATAAAAGCATTCAGTTAAACACCAAGGTAGCTACCGGATTAGCTATATATGCAGACAAGGATATGACCGATACCATTATTCGTAATATATTGAGTAACTGCATCAAGTTTACGCCTGCCTACGGGCAGATCTGGATCGAAGCAGAAGAAATGGAAAAGGAAATAAAGATCATTTTCCATGATACGGGTATCGGGATGAGTGAAGAGCAGATCGAAAACATCTTCAACATAGAAAAGCAAGTGCTTTCCTTAGGCTCTGCCGGCGAAAAGGGCACCGGTTTAGGTTTGATGATCACTAAAGAATTTGTAGAGGCCAACAATGGTTCTATCACTATAAACAGCCTCGTTAATGAGGGCTCAACATTCATTATCAGGCTGCCAAAGGGGGTTCCGGCCTTATCTACTCATACCCCCATTACTAATAACGAAGGCGTTGTACCCGAAAACTATTTTAACGATGTTTTTGCTGAGCACAAGGTTGAAAAAATAAAAGGCAAACGCATTTTATTTGTAGATGATAACACTGAAATAAGGGCTTACCTGAGGCTGATGCTTGCCCCGTCATTTGAAATTGTTGAAGCGGAAAACGGCGAAGATGGTATTAAAACCGCCATCCGGTTTCAGCCCGATCTGATCATAACCGACATGATCATGCCGGTTATGAACGGACTTGAACTGTGCAAGGCCATAAAAAGCAATGAGCTTACCAGCCACATCCCCATCATACTACTTACCAGCCAAACAAACCAGGAAAGCCAGCTATCAGGTTACGAGGCCGGTGCCGACGCTTATCTGATGAAACCGCTAAGCCAGCCCATATTATTCCAGGTGATATATAACCTTATCATGACCCTGATCAGGATGCGGTCTAAGTATGCCAACTCCGATGAAATATACCCGGATGAGGTAACTTATAATAAGGTTGATAAGGAATTTTTAGATAAAGTTGTGGCCTACGTAGAGAACAATATTGCTGATACAAACCTTGATAGCCGCAAAATTGGAGAGATAACCGCCATGAGCCGAACCGTTTTATACTCAAAATTTAAGATGCTTACCGGGCAGGGTGTGCATGATTTTATCCGCAGCATAAGGGTTAAAAAGGGGCTGCAATTACTACTTGAGGGAAAACACAACATTAACCAGGTATCGTATGAGGTTGGCTTTAACACGCCATCGTATTTCTCAAAATCGTTCATCAAGCAATTTGGTGTACCGCCAAAAGAATACATGCTCAAAGTTCAAAAAAAGTAAATCGCTACAGCAAAAAACAAAAAACCCGGTTCGCAACTGCAATACCGGGTTTCAACTAAATCAAAATCAATGCTATAATGGTGTAAACTTAAATTCGTGTATAATAATTTCAACCGCGTTATTACTAGTTGGTGCATGTCCCTGAAACAGCCATATGTTCATATGAACCGGCATGCTTAATGTACTGATAGAATTTGATGGAGAAGCGCATGTTGTGGTGTAAGCCAGGTTGGTATCATCATCATAAAAACCATTAAGTGTTTTAAATATAACAGCCGATGCCGTACGTTTAAAACGGTTTGTTGTATAGATACTCCCAGCTGTAAATGTGGTAGCATTATGAAAGTTGGCCGGCCCTTCTCCCTGTTTAGGGTATACGGTATAGTTGGCCCAGGGATTAGTATCAATACCCCATTTGGCATATTCTATATCCATTTCATCATACCCATCTACGCCCGAGTAGTTAAAAAGTCCAAGTACTATATATTTATCAAAATTGTCGATAGCGCCCTCAACCTTCCATTGATAGGTGCCATAACCAAATTTTTGCTGGCTGGTTACTTCGGCGCATTCCCAAACTCCTGTTGCCGTGTTTTTACTAAGTTTTAAATGCAGATAGCCATTGGCATCAACAAATGCATTAGCGCCTTTCCAGCGGTTTGGCCCCGGTCCGGATGTACCCGTTCCCGAGTCTTTTATTGTCCAGGTATATCCACTAAAGGATAAAGTGCCATTAGTTTCTGATGGAACAGTGCCTTTGGTACCGGAGCCAGCAGTATTTATCTTTTTAGCAGTCTCTTTACTACAGGAGGCTAATAAAACAACAATTAATAAACAGCACAATAATTTTTTCATAAACGCTTAGTTTTTTAGGTGATATTGTATTGGGCTACTTCATGGCTGTATGATTACTCAAATGTAGGTGGGTGGTTAGCTTAATAATTTCCAATAGTCCGCATTTTAAGTGATCACGTCCCAATCGCTGTTTTTGCACAAAATTATGCACCGCGTTTTTTATATTTGTGATAGACTCCTCATCAATTATTATGTTATTTACACAACAACAATCATTCTTAACAGATAACTCCATTTTAAACCAAAAAGGAATAGTAATATGGTTGATGGGTTTATCAGGGGCCGGCAAAAGCACCATAGCCGGCTTATTAAAAGAAAGACTTACCGAGAATAGCGTTTTCTCTATTGTGCTTGATGGCGACACTATGCGGGAGGGGATCAATAAAAACCTTGGCTTTACAGATAACGACAGGCTGGAAAACGTTCGCCGTGTGGCCGAAATAGCGCAAATGCTAGCCAATAATAATGTGGTTGCGATATGCTCATTGATAACCCCATTGCATGAGCACCAGCAAATGGTACGCGACACGATAAAAATGCCTTATTTTGAAGTATTTGTGGATTGCCCCGTAGCCGTTTGCGAACAGCGCGATGTAAAAGGGCTTTATAAAAAAGCCCGGCGCAACGAAATAAAAGGTTTTACAGGTATCTCTGCACCGTTCCTATCGCCCCTGCACGCAGAGATGATACTGGATACGGCGGATGAGGAACCTTCAGAAAGTATGCTGCTACTATATAAGCGAATAATACCGCTGATAAGGCCGGAATAACCTCACACGGCTTTCACCAGGAACGAGCCATTTAGCAGTGATTGTTTATTATACATAAACGGCTCTCCTGCAGGGGTGGTCATAACCGCACCGGCGCCTTCAGCAATTGCCTGTCCCGCTGCCGTATCCCATTCCATTGTAGGCCCATGCCGGTAATAAAAATGCGCCTTACCCTCTGCAATTAAACAAAACTTAATAGAACTACCTACTGATACGGTTTCGCCGATAGGATATTGTTTAAGCACCGCCATTTCTTCCTCAACCGCATGTGAACGGCTACCAACAGCTGTCCATACAGTTGTTTGAGCATCAACTTTTAGCTGAGTATTTCGGCCCGAGGCTTCCTCTTTAAAACTACCCGTGCTTCTACCGCCGTAATACAATTCACCAGTCACAGGCAGGTAAATAACACCAAAAACAGGTTTATTATCCTGCATGAGTGCAATATTCACTGTGAATTCGCCATTGCGTTTTATAAACTCTTTTGTGCCATCTAAAGGATCTACACACCAGTAATAGGTATAGTGCCTACGTATTTCAAAAGGTATATCCTTTTCTTCTTCGGATATAACGGGCACTCCGGGCGTCAACTCTTTTAACCCGGCAACAATTACATCGTTTGAAGCCTGGTCGGCGCGTGTTAATGGCGATTGGTCATTTTTAAGAATAACGGCTATTTCGCCGCTATTATACACCTCAAGTATTGCCCTTCCTGCCTGTTTGGCAATTTCTAATAATTCATTGCCAGAAAACTTTTTCAACCCGGAGAATACTACTTTATTTAACATTTTATGAATGCTTAAGAAAATGAAGGTGCAAATATTTTTAATTTTATTGGCTTTTTGGCGCAAAAAACGAAGATCATTTATTTATATCATCAAGGTCGAAAACATCAATGCCCAAGTATTTTTCATCGGCGGCTGAAGCTGAAATATGCCCTTCCCCCATGTTACACGGAACAATTAAAGTGTTTTATACCAGTACTTTGAATAATACCCCACACTTGTCATTAACTTATTTTATTCTGCTCAATATATGAACCAAGAAATTATAATTAATTAAAAAAAGAGAATTACTTAAACCTTATTTGTAATTAGTCTAAATAAATATTAGATTTGCGGCAACAATAAAAAAAGAGCCGGACAGCGGAAACTGTACGGCTCACCCAGCGGAAACTGGGGGTGCTCTAAAAACTGATATTTAAAAAGCAATGCAATTTACAAAAAATTTGCTACTGGCATTACTATGTGCTTGTAGTTTCCACACCTACGCCCAAAAACCTACCTCCTCGCTTAAGGGCTTTATTAAAAACAATTCTGATGAGCCGTTGCCGGGAGCCACGATCAAGTTACAAAGCATCTCCCTTGGTGCTATTTCTGATGAATCCGGCTATTTTCAATTACGTAATCTTAAACCGGGCCATTATGCTGTTAATATTAGTGCTATTGGTTACAAATCACAGGTAAAGCAGGTTGATCTTAGGAACGGGCAAGAGCTTACCTTAAAGGTTACGCTTGATGACAACCAGATTGATATGCAAACCGTGACTGTTACGGGGCGCAGTGCCGTTAAGGAAAGTAACCGGCAAGCATTTAATGTAACAGCTATAGATGCCAAAAAACTCTATAACACGACATTAAACTTAGCAGATGCACTTGATCGAGTTGCGGGTGTCCGTGTACGCGAATCCGGTGGCGTTGGGTCCAATTTCAACCTGTCATTAAACGGTTTCTCAGGTAATCATGTGCGGTTTTTTATCGATGGGGTCCCCATGGACAATTTCGGCACATCCTTTCAGATCAACAACATCCCCATTAATATTGCGGAGCGCGTGGAGGTATATAAAGGTGTTGTCCCGGTATGGCTCGGATCAGATGCGCTGGGTGGTGCCATTAACATTATTACAGGTGACCGATACCGGAATTATATTGATGTATCCTATTCATATGGGTCTTTTAATACACACCGTAGTGTAATAAATGCTGCCGCTACAAGCAAAAGTGGTTTAACTTTTCAGTTGAATGCTTTTCAGAACTATTCAGATAACGATTATAAAGTAAAAGTAGATGCGGCCGATATTAACACCGGGGCCTATGCGCCGGGAGCTATTGTGCGCCGTTTCCATGATAAATATCATAACGAAACACTGATAGCCAATGTGGGCGTGGTGGATAAAAGCTATGCCGATAAATTACTATTCGGCATAACCCTGGGGCAAAACTATAAGGAAATACAAACCGGTGCGCGAATGGTATCTGTATTTGGTGGCTGGAACCGCCGCGGTAACATTGTAATGCCTTCATTAAAATACAAAAAGGTTAATCTGATCAAAGGGTTGGATGTAACCCTGAATGCCAATTACAACTTTGGTACCGAACAGAATATCGATACCATGAATGTACGTTATGATTGGTTCGGAAACAGTAAACCAAATGGGTCTAACGGCGAACGCACCAGGAGCTTATATAAATATAAAAACAACAATGGTATTGCCACTACAATGTTCAACTACCGCCTGGGCGACCATCAAAGTATAGCGCTTAGCGATGTATTTACAACTTTTAACCGTAAGGGAAGTGATGCGCTCAACCCCGATGTTACAGACAATGAGCTACCCAAAAAAACACAGAAAAACGTACTGGGCTTAGGTTATACCTATGACGTGAAAGACAAATGGAGCGCCTCCGTTTTTGGTAAGGACGTATACCAGCATAATGTGATTGGCAATGCTGCAGGCTCAGCTTCTACAACTAAATTGGGTTACGGTGTTGCTGCAACTTACTTTTTAACCCAAAACCTTCAGATTAAGTCATCGTACGAACTGACCAACAGGATGCCTGAAGCTGAAGAGATTTTTGGAGATGTTGAAAATCAGGAAGGGAACCCAAACCTAAAACCCGAGCAAAGCAACAATGTAAATTTAGGTTTAAGCTATACATTCAACCTAAATGCAAACAACCGGTTCCTTCTGAATGCCAACGCTATTTATCGTCATTCCACCAATTTTATTTACAACCGGCTCAATAACAATCAATCCAAACTGGTGGCAGATAACCGCGATGGTGTGAAAACCGTAGGAGGCGATGCCGAGATCAGATATTCTTACAAAAACTGGCTTTCTGTTGGTACAACAGCTACGTACCAACACCTGCAAAATTTGCAAAAATATGAACCCGGCTACACAGGAGTAAGCCCGTTATATAAAGATCAGATGCCCAATATCCCCTACCTATTCGGCAATAGCGATGTCTCTGTATCACTACGGGATATTGGTAAGCGCGGCAACAATCTTAATATTGGTTACAACCTGCTTTATGTACATGCTTTTTACCTGTATTGGCCCAGTCGGGGCGACAATAAGCTCGATATACCTCAGCAGATCAGCCATGATGTTAATGTAGTGTATAGCATAAATAACGGCCGTTACAACATTGGCGTAGAAGCGCGTAACCTCACCAATGCTTACCTGTACGACAATTTTAGCTTACAAAAGCCAGGGCGAGCCTTCTACTTAAACCTCAGATATTTCATTAATAAAATAAACAAATAATTACTCCTTAAATAAATATACATATGAAACTAAAAACTACACTTGCAATCCTTTGTGCAGCAGCAACGTTAGCATCTTGCTCAAAGAATAACAATTCAGTCAACCCTGAAAATTCGGGCAATTATATCCTTACGGTTACCCCTGCAGCATCTACAGGTGTTGCAGATTATTTACTTACCGCAAGCACCCTGGAAAACGGCTCTATTTCTACTGCCGGGAACGGTATTGAACAGGACGGTACCTATCGTTATTATGTCACAACCAATAACAAATTCTTCAGTATGCTTTACGGGCAAGGTAACCCTGGAGCTGTAACTGCTTATGATATACAGGGGGGCAAGCTCAACAAATTAACTAACTTCCAGACTGAAACTGTACAGGCATTTACCCCTGTTGATAAAGATCTTTTGCTTTTTAAAATTTCGAGAAACATTACAACTCCGTTATCAAGCTGGTATAAAGTAAATACAAATAGCTTATTGATCACTTCTGAAGGTACTACCAACACGCTGCAAGTAGCAGGCAATGGTGAGTTGGCCCACTTTAGCTGGTTAACACAGGTAGGCACAAAAGTTTACGCCCCTTATTTTTGTATTAAAGACAGATCATTTGGCACGGCATATCCGGATAGTACATGGGTAGCCGTGTTCAATTATGCGGATATGAAACTGGAAAAAGTGATCAGAGATAACCGTACCAGCTTTATAGGGAAATATTTTACAGATGGCTTAGCCGTAACTGAAAATAACGATATATACGCATTTTCTCCGGCAGTAGCTTCAGACGGAACCAACATCACCTCGACAAAACCTTCGGCTATTGTCCGCATCAAGGCCGGAACAACCGAGTTTGACCAATCATACCTGTTTAATTTTGAAGCAGCCAGCGGTGGCATGAACATTACTAACTGGCTTTACCTCGGCAATAACACCTTTATTGTTGGCGCCACTACTAAAGCAGAAAAAGATGCCTATGCTGATGGCGTAAATGTGGGGATTGTTAACGTTGTTGATAAAACCTTTACCAAGGTTACCGGCCTGCCGGCTATTGCTGACATTAACAGTTTAACCACTAACAACTATACACCTAAAGATGGCAAAACAGGTTACATAGGTGTTAACCTGAAAGATGGTACCAGCTATGTTTACAAAATAGATGCAGCTGCGCATTCAGCTACCCGTGGGCTTAAAGTAGAAGGTGGTTCTATTACGGCAGTACAGTATTTAAAATAAAAAAACAGTACATAATACCCCATAATAAAGCCGGTTAATTAATCGCCATCCGGATATTTTCTGGACGGCGATTAATTACACTAAATGAGGGCCATTTCGCTATATCCAATAAACGGACAGCTATTTCTATGATCACTACATTGTTTTTTTTGCTATTGATCGCTTTTGAACTCTGCTATGTCACTTCAAAGCAAATTAAAATCAATAAACCCGCAACGTATCTCCGCAAAATAATTACTAACCCAAAATCAGCCCGTATTATAGCAGCATTAATATTCATTGTCGCTATAGTATTATTTATAATCCAGTTAGGCTGGGTTAGTGGATCAATTGCCTGCTTTGTATGTTTAATGGGCGCAGGTAACCTGGTGGTAACACTGCATCCGTTTCGCTATTTGCAAGGCCTGGCAATCATGGGGTTGTTTTTCTTTTTTTTAATTCTCGAATTTATTATCTGAGCTTATGCCGGCAAACAAAAAACATCTTACCAAATCGCCCTGGACAAGGCTTTCTAAGATACTTGCAGGAACTATTGGCGGGTACGCCGTAATGGTCAGTTTTCATCTATTGCTCGGCAAGATATTTCTGCCACAAAATGTAATTGTAACATCGTTCATTACGGGTTATATACTATGGGCAATTCTGTTACTGACAGCTTTTATTGTTTCCAAAGTTTGGAAAGTATGGCTGGCTTATGCTGTACTAACTGTCCTCTTTTCACTCCCTTACCTGATGTTTTAATTTCAATATGGATAACAGAAAATACAATATTTATTTTCACACACATACAATCAGCGGAATTATTATCTGCGCATTGTTATATGTCATTTTTTTTGCCGGCTCATTTGCTTTTTTCAAAGAGGATCTTTCGGCCTGGCAAAAAAATTCATCTCAAACGACTAGCAGGAAGGTTGTATCGAAAAATTTCAACACTGTACTTGATACGCTGGCGAGCCGTCATAAACTAAAAGGCCGCGATATAGAATTCTCTTTACAAAAAAACGAAGTGAGCGCTTATGTATCCATGTCTGCCTCTCATGATACAACCATAAAAAAGAAGGCTGATAAAAAGCCAGTCCATCGCAAAGAGCGCCGTGGACGTGGCAGAGGCAGAGATGACGACTCGGAATTTTTTACATATAATTTTGCGAAGAACAAATCTGTAGATTATACGAATAGTTATGATATTGGAGAGTTTTTATACAGGCTGCATTTCTTTGCACAATTAAATGCGGTCCCAATACGCCTTGGAACTCCGTTTGGATACCTGCTTGCCGGTATTGTATCATTTCTTTTCCTGTTTGCCTTAATTACAGGGCTGATGGTACATTGGGAGAAGATTGTCTCCAACTTCTTTACTTTCCGCCCCTGGAGTAAATGGAAGACTGTGTGGACTGACCTGCATACTGCGCTTGGTGTAATTCAATTCCCTTTTCAGTTTGTATTTGCTGTTACGGGTATTGTATTGATTGCAAATGTGGCTTTGCTGGCGCCTTACACAAAATTCCTATATAAGGGAAATACGGAAAAGCTCTATCATGAACTGGAGTACTCCGACACCACGAAGTATGCATATACCTATCAACCGCTTAAGCAAACGTTCGACATCAATGAATATGCAAAGCAAGTTGAAAAAAAGTGGAGCCGAAGCAGCATCAGCCTTATACAGATCAAAAATTTCAATGATGCCAATATGCACCTGATCATTCAGGGCAAACCAGATCCGGCTGCCGGCTTTTCAGGTACAGGTAAAATTGTTTATCGTGTACGGGATAACAAGGTTTTATATGAAGCATCGCCTACCGAACATTCCACTTATGTAGATAGGGTTCGAAGCACAATTTACCATCTCCACTTTGGCGATTATGGAGGTCGCCCGTTACGGATTGTTTATTTTGTACTTGGCGTAATGGGGTGCCTGGTTATTATTTCCGGGATACTGATCTGGCTGGTAGCAAGGGATAAAAATAGTGTCCCCCCTAAAAAGCGGGCCTTTAACCTTTGGACCGCAAATATATTTATGGCCTCATGCCTCAGTATGTTACCGGTTACTGCTTTTACTATGGTTGGCATTTTAATCATGCGTAATCCCGGGCAGGCTGATATTTATCACATGTATTTTTATTCGTGGTTAGTTCTTGGGGTATATTTTATAATCAGGAAAAAGCTGGATGTTACCAATAAGCAAAGTTTATGGCTATCGGCTATATTGTGTTTACTCGTCCCCATCATGGATGGTATTATGCGTAATAACTGGTTCTGGAACACTTTTAACCATGGCGCATTTGATATTTTGTTTATCGATTTGCTATTCTTAAGCTTATCAGCAATTAGTGTGATAGTTTTGGTGAAAATAAAACAGCGGCAGCGGTTAACGGAAGCGCCGCGATAGTTCCCTGTTGTAATGTCGCTCTTAATAAACCAATATATCTATGTTAACATTTGCTTTAATTGTAACAATTATTTCAATAATTGGCCGATAAAAACCCCGATGATCAGCGCAGCGGCAATTAACCCATAGCAGATTAGCTGGCGGGTTTGTAGCCCATTTATTGTTTTCTTAAGATTACTGATTTCTGTTTCATTAGCCAGCCGGAGGTTTTGCAACCGCAGGTTTTGCTGCTGCAACTTGGTGGCTGTACTCCCTATCTCGGCCGGTTTTTGCTGTTCTGCAAGGTAGCGCCGGGTAAACCCACCCTGCTTCAGGAATTTTTCTCCTTTTGGTTTAAGGATAAGTTTTTCCGGTAACTCATAATCGCCATGCAGGCCGGATTTTGTGATCAGGCCTTCCCTGGTCAATATCTGCGTTATGGCAAAGGCTGCGGCTTCATCCTGATCAAAAAGCTCCAGCAATTGCAGCCTCGTCAGGCTGTCCGGGATTCCGAAAGCTTCCAGCACCGCGTCTAACAGTTCGCATTCGTATTCGTTCAGATCGGTCATCCCGGCAAAAATAACAATATACACCTTACAAAGGCGCAGCTTTGCACCCTGTTCTGTTCCACTGCGAAATGGAACAAACGGAACAAGTGGAACATATTATTAATCAAACAATTAGCATTTTTAAATCACACTTCTATTTAAAGTTTTACTTTACCATTTTAATATAAAGCATTAAATATCAGACTATTATTAAAATCAAGGTTTTGTTCCACTTTTTTGAAAAATGGAACAAGAAATTAGCGGGCTAAAATCGATAAAAAAGTGATTTTTTTCGCCTTTTTTCGACCTTAGTCCGGCCTTTTTAGGCTACGGGGAAGCAAAAATAAACATTAAGCTACTTATTATTAAGTAGCTGACTAATAGCTTGTTGATGATTTTAACCTTGTTCGGTTTCGTTCCATTTTGTTCCGCCTGGAACAGGCGTTTTAGGATTGGCATAAGCTAACCGGTAGAAAAAGATGCCTGCTTGCGCAGTGGCTCATCAACTACCCGGAGCTGGGTACGAAATTAGGATTTGAACCGAAAGCCCTATTTAATTAGGTTTGAATCAGGCTGCGCTAAAATACATAAGAAACATATTTTAACATTTTTCTAAGTCGCTCAAGCGCTATACTCATATGTCTTTCAACAGTTTTTGACGACAGATCAAGCTTTGCGGCTATTTCCTTGTTTTTCAGGTCTTCATAACGGCTCATCATAAATACCTGGCGGCATTGCTCGGGCAGGCTTTCTACAGCAACTTGTATTTGCTTAGCCAGTTCCTTATCGTTATAACACTTCTCAGTATCGTCTGCGTAAGTATCTAACAAATTGTTCTTTTGTAAATAGTTTACATAAAGGTTTTCTACTTTTTGATGCTTTAAATAATTCAGGCACCTGTTTTTAGTCATTTTATAGAGGTACGCATCTACAGAAGAAGTAATATTAAGCTGCTCCCGCTTCTCCCACAGTACAACAAACATCTCTCCGGTTATTTCTTCGGCGGCTTCCATATCGTTAACAAACCGGTTGGCAAAAAAGGTAAGTTTAGGATAATAGCATTTAAAAAGCCACTCATAAATTTGTTTATCGCCGCCAATTAATTTGGATAATATGACTTCGTTTTCTTCTGACATTTGTTGGTTTTTAAAGATGCCCTGACTTTTTAAAAAACATTAACAAGTTAAAACAAATCCTTTATCTAAGCAAGCCTTATTAAAATAATTTTACCATACTGTTAATTTACGTAGCAATTAATCAACAAATAACCTAAAAACGGATATAATTAATAAAATAAAAAAACCATTGGGGGTATTAGATTACTTGGTTGTCTTATAGTTATTAAATGAAAGAAGAAGAAGATATAAAGACATTGCTGGTGAAGTATATTACCGGACAAGCGAATAACGAGGAAGCTATTATTGTAAAAAACTGGGTAAATGCTCACCCCGAGAACGAACAATACTTTGCAGATGTATATGAGGCATGGCAAAATAGTTTGTTACTAAACAATAATGTAGTTGACTCTACCAAGGCGTATAAAATTTTTTTAAATAAAACAGGATACACGATACCAGTACTTAAAAGTCATAAAAAATGGTTTGCTATTGCTGCCGCCGCAATAGCATTAATAGTGTTATTTACAGCATTGTTTAAAAGCAACACCGTAAATACCCCACACCTTAACCAACTGGCAGTAATGCAAGGTAAAATAAGCAAGGTTACATTAACAGATGGCACTGTTGTTTGGTTAAATTCGGGGTCGATACTTAAATACGGAACTGATTTCGGCAAAACTACGCGTACTGTTTACCTGGAGGGCGAAGGTTTTTTTGATATCGCACCCGGTAAAAAAGATGTTCCTTTTATAGTGCACACCAAAAATTACACCATCAGGGATATTGGCACCCGCTTTAACCTTAAAGCATACCCCAGCGACCCATTTTTTGAAACATCGGTTGTAAGCGGCGAAGTATCTATTGAAGATAAAGCACAAAAGGATAATACTACCAACCGTATCTACATTAAACAAAAACAAACCCTGCGTATCTGGAAACGCAGTAATAATACAAATAGCCTGGGCGGTTTTAATAATACTCCTGCAAAAAGCTATAATGATATACAAATAACACAATTCACCCCTGATAAAGAGAATAAATACATTGGGTGGAAAGACAACCTGCTGGTATTTGATAGTAATACCCTGCAAGATATATCAAGCGTGTTGGAGCGCCGGTATGACGTTAAAATAAACATTAGCGATTCTACACTGCTCAACATTCAATATTCAGGTAATTTTAACAATATGGCGAGCATTAGTAAGGTTTTGGATATCATCAAACAAAACACGCCTATCAGTTACTCCAAAGCAGGAAACATCATAACAATAACTAAAGAGAAATAACTAAACTAATAAACTAAAAAAACACTTAAAAAAACTAATATGGGATAAAGCTCGACAAAACCAAAAAACCCGGATTGCGCTAACAACCCGGGCGTATTTATGAATCAAATTAATAGCTAATACCCTAACGCTTGGGGAAGCATTGTATTAACTAATTAACTAACGCAAATTTATGATTAAATTTTACAGAAAAGCTGTGACTGCTTCTGCTGTCTGGCAAAAAACGCTCAAAATTATGAAGCTTGTAACTGTTTTACTCCTTACCGGGATAATGCAAATACATGCTGCGGTTTATTCTCAAACGGTTTTTAATTTCAACGAGAATAATATATCTGTTAAACAAATGTTTAAACAGATTGAAAAAAATAGCACGTACAGCATTTTCTATCGTCTTGATCAGGTAAATCAGGATAAAAAGATCCAGGTTATTGCAAAAAACGCCACCATTGACGACATCATGAAACTGGTGTTGCACAATCAATCACTCACTTACCAGATAATGGATAACGTGGTAATTGTAAAGCCTGCTGGCGACAAAACCATAACCGTGCTAAATGTTAGCGGTATAGTAACCGATACAAAGGGCCAGCCCCTACCGGGTGTAACGATTAAGCTTAGAGGCAGTACCCTCGGCGTAACTACCGATATTAACGGTAAATATAGCTTAACCTTACCGGACGGTACCGGCTTGCTGGAGTTTAGTTTCCTTGGTTTTGCTACGCAGGCAATACCGGTAAATGGCCGCCAAACCATAAATGTACAACTTGCGGAAGAATCAAAAGCATTAACCGAAGTAGTTGTGGTAGGTTATACTACCCAACGTAAAAAAGACCTTACAGGCGCTGTATCTGTAGTTGATGTAAAAAACCTGAACAAAACAGCATCATCATCGGTAAACTCACAGTTACAGGGGCAGGCATCCGGTGTAACCGTTATTGGATCGGGCCAGCCGGGCGAGGAACCACAGGTGCGTATCAGGGGTTTTAACACTTTTGGTAATAACACCCCTTTATATGTTATTGATGGTATCCCTACACAAGATGCAAGTACTTTAAACCCAAATGATGTTGAAAGCTTTCAGATCCTGAAAGATGCAAGTTCTGCATCTATATATGGTGCAAGGGCTGCAAATGGCGTAATTATCATCACCACTAAAAGAGGCAAAGGCAAAGTAAATATCCAATACGATGCCTATTATGGTACTCAAGTGCCTAAAGGTGGCAACGTATGGCATACATTAAACCCGCAGGAAATGGCCAACCTGAAGCATTTAGCGCAAACAAACTCGGGCATTACCGATTTTACAGACGAGCAGTACAACCCGGATGGCACTAAACCCAGCTATAGCCTGCCAGATTATATCGTACCGGCAGGTACCAAAGCAGGCGACCCCTCGGTTGATCCATCGCTATACTACGTTAATCCCTTTTATACTAACGGCGACGATTTCAACAGCTTTTATCGTATAACTAAAGCTAATAAAGCCGGCACAGACTGGTATCACGAGATTTTTAAAAGCGCCCCTATAACAAGCCATAACATATCCATAAGCGGTGGTAATGACCAGGGCAACTACCTGATATCAGCCAATTATTTTAACCAGCAGGGTACGCTGATAGAAACATATCAGAAAAGATACACTTTACGTACAAACACAAATTTCAATATAAACAAACATGTTAGGGTGGGCGAAAACCTGGCATACTCAGTAACCAAAAACCCCAAAGTTGGCGGCAACGACCCGGATGGGGTTATCGCTATGGCTATCAGGCAGCAACCTATCATACCTGTACATGATATTATGGGAAACTATGCCGGCAGTTATGGTGACGGTATGGGCGATGCCAATAACCCTGTGGCGATACAGGAACGATCAAAGGTAAACGGTAATGTTGGTTACCGCCTTTTTGGTAACGTATATGCCGAAGCCGATTTTTTAAACGACTTTAATTTCCGTAGTACTTTTGGTGGCGATATAAGCACAGGCAACTCGCATTATTTTAACTACCCTACTTACGAGAGTAAAGAGAATACTCAAACCAATGGTTATGGCGAGGATACCTACAACAACTGGAATTACACCTGGACTAATGCTTTAAGCTATCATAAAAAGTTAAACAAGCACGACATTAAGGTGGTTGTAGGTACAGAAGCTTTTGAAAGCTACGTTAGCAGTTTGGGTGCCACAAGGCAAAACTATTTTACGTTTGACCCTAACTACGTTAACTTAAACACAGGTTCGGCAAATGGCTCAAGTAACTATGGCGACCACAGTAGCTATACCATGTTTTCGGCCTTTGCCCGGTTAGATTATACGTATAACGATAAATACCTGTTTAACGCTACCATTCGCCGCGATGGTTCATCACAGTTTTCAAAGGAACACCAGTATGGCTACTTCCCTGCATTTAGCGCGGGCTGGCGTATATCACAGGAAAGCTTTTTAAAAGATGTACGATGGATATCTGACCTTAAAATACGCGGTGGCTGGGGTATTATGGGTAACCAGATTAACCTTACACCAGATAATGCCTACAACACTTACGGCAGCAGTATTGGCCAGTCTTATTACCCAATTGGTGGTGGTACAGTTGTACAACCGGGTTTTTACCAACAGCATATAGGTAACCCCGATGCCAGGTGGGAAAAAGACATCAACAGTAACATTGGTTTTGATGCCACATTTTTTGGCGATAAATTATCAATTACGGCAGATTACTATCGTAAAAACATCAAAGATTTGCTGTTTAACCAGGAACATTTAGGCACCGAAGGTAACGGCGTGGTACCTTATGTAAATGTTGCGCAAATGCAGACCGATGGTTTTGACATATCTGTAACGGGTAATTTTAAACTAAATAATGATTTTAACTTTAACAGTACCCTGTCTGTTACCACATTCAATAACAAAATCACCAAAGTATCAAACAGCGCAACCTACTTCTACTCAGATATTGCCCGCCGTTTTGATGTAAACATGGTAAGGAATGAAGTAGGCCACCCTGTAGGCCAGTTCTATGGCTACCAAACAGCAGGTTTCTGGAATTCGCAGGAGGAAATTGATGCTGCCAACGCAAAAGTGCAGGCCGCAACAGGTAACCCGGATGCCGTATATCAAACAGATGTAAAACCGGGCCGTTTCCGTTATAAGGATGTTAACGGCGATGGTGTTATTAACGATGCCGACCGCACCTTTATAGGTAACCCTAACCCTAATTTTACTGCAGGTTTAAATTTAGGCTTTACCTATAAACAGTTTGATTTTAACATGCTTTTATACGGATCATTTGGCGGCAAAATATGGAACAACGTTAAATACTGGAGAGATTTTTATTCATCATTTGAAACTGCAAAAAGCTACACCGCTTTATATGATTCATGGACACCCGACAATCATAATGCTAAAGCACCTATACAGGAGTTAGATGCATCTGTAAGCAGCGGCTCTACACCTAACTCGTACTTTGTTGAAAATGGCACCTATTTACGTGCGCGCAACGCCCAGATAGGCTACACCTTTAACACGTCAAAAAAATCGGGGATTCAAAAACTAAGGGTATATGTATCAGCAACCAACCTGTTTACCATTACAGGCTACAGTGGAACCGACCCCGAACTTAACGGAGGTGTGTTAAACTTTGGTATTGATGAAGGCACCTATGCAAGCCCGCGTACATTTTTGATAGGCGTAAATTTTTCATTGTAACAGTTGATAATTGTAAAAGATTAAAAGATGAAAACAAAAATATTAATCATAATAACATTGATAAGTGCAATAGCGCTTAGTTCATGTAAAAAATATTTAGAGAAGCCACTAACCGGAGGGCTGCAAAGCCCGGATCTGGCAACCAGAGAAGGGGTTAACCAACTGCTGATAGGCGCATATGCCGCACTTGATGGCCAGCAAGGTGGCGACGCTGCTATTGGCGGCGGCGGCGCATGGGAAGCATCACCTGATAATTGGATCTATGGCGGTGTTGCAGGTGGCGATGCAAATAAAGGCAGCGACCCCGGCGATCAAACACCGATAGAGTTGATACAAAAATTTACCACCGACGCTACCAATGGTTTTTTTAACAGTAAATGGAAAGCAGATTATGAAGGCATCTCGCGTACCAATATGTTAATCAGAACCATACCCAAAGTAACCAAACTCACCGATGACGAAAGAAACAACCTTTTAGGCCAGGCCAGGTTTTTACGCGCACATTATTATTTCGACCTAAAAAAGATGTTTAATAATGTGCCTTATATTGATGAGAGCACAACCGACTTTAACCAGCCAAACAACACGGATATTTGGCCTAAAATTGAAGCAGATTTTAAGTTTGCTTATGAAAACATGGAAGGGGAGCAAGAAGATGCCGGCCGCGCCAATAAATGGGCTGCAGGCACTTACCTGGCAAAGACCTATCTTTATGAGCATAAGTTTCCAGAAGCGCGCGATCTTTTTGAAACCGTAATAAACGAAGGCACAACTGCAAGCGGTGCCAAATACGCTTTAAACAACAAGTTTGAAGATAACTTCAGAGCCGCCACCAATAACAGTGCTGAATCTGTTTTTGCCGTACAGGCTGCAGCCAATGCCGACCCAAATGGCCCATCGAACGCCAATAACGGCGATATGCTGAATTTCCCTTACGGCACGGGCAGCCCATTTGGCTGCTGTGGCTTTTACCAACCGTCTATAGACCTGGTAAACCATTTCCGCACCGACCCTACCGGCCTGCCTTATCTGGATACCTATAATGATCATCCTATCAAAAACGATATGGACATTACTTCTATCCAACCTTTTACACCAGATGCAGGTACAATTGACCCGCGTTTAGACTGGACAGCCGGTCGCCGTGGTATCCCATACCTTGATTGGGGCAACCACCCGGGTAACGATTGGGTTAGGAACCAGGATTATGCCGGCCCCTATTCGCCCATTAAAATGGTATTCGGCAACGCAGTGCAAGATAGTGAGGGCGATATGCTTTCATGGGCACCGGGTTCGGGTATAAACAATAACATTATCCGCTTTTCTGATGTGTTGTTGATGGCAGCAGAGGCACAAGCACAAACCGGCGGTTTACCAAGGGCTTTAGAATTGGTTAATATGGTGAGAGACCGGGCATCAAAACCAGAAGGGTTTGTGTACACATACAAAAATCCGGCTAAACCAACCGCAGGTTTTTCAACCACACCTGCAGCCAATTACAAGGTTAGTACTTATCCAAATGGCTATTTTGGCAGCAAAGAACTGGCCTTAAAAGCTATTTACTACGAACGCAAAATAGAACTGGCTTTAGAAGGCCACCGGTTTTTTGACCTGGTTAGGTGGGGTATTGCTGCACAGGAGTTAAATGCTTACTTCACTTACCAGGGCCAGTTTACCCAGGATGTAAGAGGCGGGCATTTTACCACCGGAAAAAATGATTATTACCCTATACCGCAAAGGCAAATTGATTTAAGCGGTGCAGCAGGCACATCTGCGTTAAAACAGAATACCGGTTATTAATAACCACATCATTTTTTAATTAAAAAAACAGGCAGTTTTAAAAAGACTGCCTGTTTTTTACTGTTTTACGCTTTATAGAAACGCTAAATGTGCGTTTGCGCTCCTACCCTAACGCAGCAAACCAAGCAGATCTGCTTTTGAAAGCGATTTCAGGAAGGAAGTATCAGTTTTAATAAGGTCTTTAACAAGCTGCTGTTTAGATTCCTGCATCTCCATTATTTTCTCCTCAACCGTGTTTGGACATATCAGCCGGACGGCTACCACGTTGTTATTTTGGCCAATACGGTGCGACCGGTCTATCGCCTGGTTTTCAACCGCAGGGTTCCACCATGGGTCTACCAGGTAAACATAATCTGCTTCGGTTAAGTTAAGGCCAACGCCCCCGGCTTTTAGGCTGATAAGGAATACCCGAATCTCGGGGTTATTTTGAAAACCATTTACCGTGGCTTCGCGGTTACGGCTGCTGCCGGTTAACCAGCTGAACTGCATACCACGTGCAACCAGTTCTTTTTTGATGAGTTCCAGCATCGTTACAAATTGCGAGAACACCAGTATCTTATGCCCCGGCGATTTGCTTTCTATCTGCTCCATCAGCATCGCTATCTTAGCCGATTCATCGCCCGGTGGTTTTTCGCCGGTGAGTAATAATGGCGAATCGCAGATCTGACGCAGGCGGGTAAGGCCTTTCAATACGTTCATGGGGCTGCGTTTCAGCACATCGGCGGTAGTGGCAGAGATATATTCCCTGAACTCCTTTTCGTAAGCATCGTAAATGCCGCGTTGCTGTGGCTGCAGTTCGCAATACAGCACCATTTCGGTTTTTTCGGGTAGTTCTTCGGCTACCTGTTGCTTGGTACGCCTTAAAACAAACGGCTTTATTTTAGCCTGGAGTTCGGCAGCGCGTTTGTTGCTTTTAAACTTATCAATAGGCACCGCATAAATATCCTTGAAGTATTGTTTAGTGCCTAATAACCCCGGGCAAGCAAATGAAAGCTGACCGTAGAGATCAAAGGTATTATTCTCAATCGGCGTGCCCGTAATGGCAATACGGTTACGTGCTTTTAACAAACGAACGGCTTTGTACCGCTGCGAATCGGGGTTTTTAATAGCCTGCGATTCATCCAGAAAGATATAATTAAAACGGTAGCCCTTTAAAAAGTTTACATCGGTTAACATTGTACCGTAGGAAGTCAGTATCACCTCGAAGGTATCAAACTCATCCGTGTTCCTGATCCGGTCGGCACCGTAAATAGTGTGAATGCGGATAGATGGTGCAAATTTCTTCAGCTCCATCTGCCAGTTGAAGATTAAGGAAGTAGGCACAACCAGCAAGTTGGTGTTATGCTTCACCTTTTCTCTTTGCGATAATATAAAAGCAATGATCTGCAACGTTTTACCAAGGCCCATATCATCTGCCAGGCAGCCGCCAAAATTCAGGTCATCTAAAAAATTGAGCCAGTTTAGGCCTTGGTGCTGGTAAAAGCGTAATGTCCCCTTAAAGTCCGGTGATACGGCAACTTCCTTCAACGATTCAAAGTCCATCACTTTTAGCTGCAGGTTCTGGATGTCGGTTTTTACCTCTTCATCCAGCATGGCATCATCAAAAAGTTCTGTTACGGTCTGGAAGTTGGTTTTGGGGATTAGCAGCATATCGTCCACTATCTCGCCCGAGTTAAAGTATTCAGCGAATTTCTCTATCCATTCGGCGGGTAAAATACCCATGGTACCGTCATCCAGTTGTACAT
The DNA here is from genome assembly GCA_040390445.1 of Bacteroidota bacterium. Lineage (GTDB taxonomy): Bacteria > Bacteroidota > Bacteroidia > Sphingobacteriales > Sphingobacteriaceae > Mucilaginibacter. The sequence goes on along the minus strand of JAZJYI010000008.1, from coordinate 503,434 downwards.
ATTTGCTTTTGTTGCGTACAGCCTTGTTTACCTGTTTTAAAGCGGCACGCTTACGGCCAAAGCGCACGTTAACCTCGGTGTTAAACCAATTGATGCCGCTTAACACCCTGATGGTGATATTCACCTTGTTTGGGTTAAGCTTATTACCCTCTAATTCGTTAAAGCCTAAAACGGTGATGCTATTCGCTTTCCAATCCTCAAACACATTCAGGAACCAGTCTTCCTGTAAAAAGTATCTTTTGTGCAGGTAAAAGTAAGGCAGGTCGTCGCCTTCCAACTGTTCCGGGAACCAGGGGTGCTGTTTGATGAGCAAAGCGATAAACGCCAGTTCGGCTTCATCGTTTCGTTCAACCAAAAACTCCTTTCCTCTGGCATCTTTTCCGTAGATCATGCGTTTGGTACGTACCGGGATCTCCGCTTCGCCATAACGCATTACAGGTAACAGCATTACATGGCTGCCAAAATCCGACAGGTAGATGATCTGCTCGGTTTGTTTTACAAAACCCTGCTGCTGTAATTGAACAGGCGTAGCGGGTTTTACATGTTTATAAGCGACGAGTATATTATCCTCAAGTTTCGATAAAAACTCAGCCTTGAACGCCGCGAATTTAGATTGATGAATGAGCAGGTTATCGGGCCGTTTCTTCAATAAGTCTATCAACGCCAGTACCTGCAGGTTATCTACCAGATAAAGGGTATCATGCAGTAATATAAAGTAATTGAACCGCAGGTCGAGGTCTTTAAGCGGATAATCTGTTTTGCCAATTTTTACAGAACCTGATACCTCAAAGAACTGGCCTTTAGTATCTACGGTTAGCTTCACATCGTGCGGTAGCAGGGCCACCATAACTGGTACTACCGATGTAGCCGTGATATTTTCTGACAGCGCACCATTGTGATAATAAAAAGGATAACCGGGTGTATTTTTTACGATAGCCCGTAAGGCTTTGATATCTGCTTCAGTCCGTTTGGAATTGAGGTGATTTTGAAATTTATTGATGCCCGTATAAAACTTCAACCGGTTGTTATCTTCCGTTTCCCAGATCAGGTCTAAAGGGTTTACCGGCGCCATCGGGTTCTTGATCTTGCCCTCTTTAGTGGTTTGTGCTGAGTACAATTCAATAAACAGGTATTGGTAATATTTATGCTGTTTAATAACCACGCAAACCGTTTGCTCATCATCCTTAACACGATGATTATCAGAAGGTACAATCAGGTCATTTAAACCAGACAAGCTTTCTTTGGTGACGGCCATTAACGAAGCGCTAACCGGACTAATGCTTATGAGTTTATGCTGATAACCCAGTTTGAAATAGCGGTCAAGGTCGGGCTCGTTTTCCAGCCCGTAATCATAAGCAGAGCGTTTCAGTTTTTCGTGCCGAAGCTTGTTGTTAAAGAAAATGCCCAGCTCATCCCGGCGGGTAATGGCGCCCAGTACCAAAGCCTGGTGTTCGCAAAGTTTACCTTGCGCTGCATCACAGTTGCAGGTGAGCAACAAACCATCCGCATGCTGTACAACACCCACCGGCGGGAACGCTCCATTGATTTGGTTTATGAATACACCTTCGTTAACCTCAATATGTTTGGGGATGATATCCTTGTATTGGCCGGCATCAGGGTAAGCGCCAGAAGCTGCGTTTTTAGCAATAACAACCTCGGTGATATTTTGGAAAGGGATATCCCTCAAAATAAAAACATGGTCGGTTATGTGGTTATCCTGTACGTCGCTCACTTGAATTTGCTGTTGTCGAAGGCGCTAAATATCCAAAGAATAAAGGATAAAGTTTAATTAACTTATAAACACACAATGGGCTAATTGATGTACTCCCAGGCGCTTTGGTAACCGCCAATCTGCTCGGCATAGCTCATCATATCGGCATAAAATGGCAAACGTGTTATAGTTGCGCTATCGCCAATGATCACCAGTTTTTTACGCGCCCGGGTCATGGCCACATTCATCCTGCGGATATCAGCCAGGAAACCTATCACCCCATCAGGGTTGCTGCGCGTCATGCTGATGTACACCACATCCCGCTCCTGCCCCTGGAAACTATCAATAGTATTGATGGAGATTTGAGCGGCATAGGGCAACAAGGCTGATGCCTCGAACAACTCCTTCAAAACCCTTATCTGGCTTTTGTAAGGCGATATCATAGCAACAGAGGGGAAAGGCAAACCTTTGGCCTCAATAGTATCAGCCAGTTGCTGCAAATGCTTTAACAGGAATACAGCTTCTTCGGGGTTTACAGAACTTGTACCATCCGGCTTTTCGTCAAAGCCACAGCCTGCGGTATCTACAAAGCTCATCGGCACATCGCCCTCAAAAAGCAAGTGTTTTGCAACCAAGCTGTTTGCCATTAAACGGTTACCATAAAACTCTTTTGAAGAGAAGCCCATAATCGCTTCGTTCATGCGGTATTGCTCTTCCAGTAGTGTGACAGCATTGGGGTGCAATATGGCACATTTCTCAAGCAAGGTAGTGCTTAAGCCTTCATTAGCTGCTTTAACCGATTTGATGGTTGGCGGCAGCTGGAAATGATCGCCCGCCATAACCAATTTCTGTGCTTTTAATATCGGGATCCAGCAAGCCGGTTCAAGCGCCTGCCCGGCTTCGTCAATCACAACAGTATTAAACTTTACATCGCGCACAGTATAGTGGTTGCTGCCCACCAGTGTCGCGGTGATCACCTGCGCCTTGGATACCAGGTCGTCAACGATAAATTGCTCTATCTTGCCCACATCTTTTATCATGCGGTGTGCTTCATCAAACAAGGCCTTGCGCTGGTCGCGTTCGGCTTTGCCAAAGCTACGTTTATATTTGTGCGCCATGTCCTTATACCCCGCCGCCTGTTTTTTAAGCTGTTTAATATCTTTAGTATAAACATGCGCTGCCATCTTGCTATCCAGCGTAAGCGCCATCAATTTTTCCGACACCTTTGAGGGGTTACCAACCCGAAGCACGTTTAAGCCTTCGTTTGCCAGCTTTTCGCTCAACAGGTCAACCGCGGTATTACTTGGCGCTACAACCAGTATCTGTTTGCCATCCTGCTTAATGAGGCGTTTAATAGCCTGCACAATGGTGGTGGTTTTACCAGTACCCGGCGGGCCGTGTATAATGGCCACATCCTGCGCAGCCAGTACATTCTGCGCTGCTGAGTATTGAGATGCATTTAACCCTTCTATCGGGGCCTCGTATATTTCGTTAAAAGATGGTTCGGTTTGCCCCGTTAAAACCCGGATCAGTTTGCCCTCGGGTTTATCTATCAATGCCGACGCCTGTTTAAGCGCGTTCTGCATCTCATCGTAGCTATTGTTATCAAAAAGCAATTCAATACCCAGTTTACCGTTGCGTGCCCAGTCGGGCAGTTCATCGGTAAACAGGGTTATTTTAAGCCTGTCGCCACCGGCGTAGGCAATGGTTCCTTCTACACGGTCGGTACCGGCATCGTGGTTAGAGAACAGTACCGCCGGTGCGCCAAACTTAAACTGGTGTGCTATATCTTTATTGGTGGTACGCTCCACCTCTACCGTCAGGTAATCGCCACGGCTGGGTTCCGAACCGCGGATAGCGATGGGGTACCAGGTGATACCTGCCGCGCGCCGGTCAATAACTGATGTTGTTTGTGTGAGTTTTAAGTACGATTCCCGGTCTTCGTCGCGTTCGGTTTTAAGCAGCGAAAGCAGGTTTTTAAAATAGTCCATTGCTGCAAAGGTAAAGCAAATGGGCTGTTATGGCGATATGTTCATACGTTATAACCAATAATAGCTATATTCAAGATGACGATGCTGCTCGTAGAAATATTTTGTCATTCAATTCTCATTAATGTAATTGCTTAAAATGTTTAGAAAGACAGATCGTCCTTATCTATAAATAACACGAATATTATCTCATGGCAAAACGACTTCCATTTATACTGATCCTTTGGTTACTCACTGATATTTACTTTTTCCAGGCTGTTGAAACACTCACGGCGAATGCTTTTATTCACCAGGCTTACCGCTTCATCGACATTATTCTCATCGGCGGAATGATTGCTATCTTATTTGTACGACGCAGCGGGAAAACCGCCCAAAGCCTGATCACGGCACTCATGGCATTTATGCTGCTAACCTTTGTGCCCAGGCTGTTCTCCTTACCTGTATTAATTATTGAAGATATTACCCGCCTTTTCCGGGGCTTTCCGCAACGCTCAATATGGGTAAGTGAACTGACTATTGGCTTTGCTGCCGTTATATTTTTGGTGGTTTTATTCGGCATTACCCGTGGCAGGCACTTTTACCGTGTACGGCGCGAGACGTTGAATTTTCCTGACCTGCCGGAAGCTTTTGACGGGTTTACCATTACCCAGCTCTCGGATATTCATTCGGGCAGTTTTAGCAGTGATAGCGGTGTACAAAAGGGCCTCGACCTGGTAAATGCACAGGCCAGTGATCTTGTGTTGTTTACGGGAGACCTTGTGAATAACAAAGCATCAGAAATGGACCGCTGGATCCCGGCGTTCGCCAAACTAAAGGCCGCTTATGGCAAATTCTCTGTATTGGGTAACCATGATTATGGCGACTACGTACGCTGGGAAACTGATACCGAAAAACACGATAACCTTGTCCGTTTAAAGCAGGTACATGGCGATATCGGTTTTAAACTACTGCTTAACCAATCCATCAGCATAAAAAAAGGCGAACAGGCCATCAGCCTGATTGGTGTTGAGAATTGGGGCAAAGGCGGTTTTCACAAATACGGCGATCTTGAAAAGGCTGCAGCCGGGCTGCCTGCAAGCAGCTTCAACATCCTCATGTCGCATGATCCCTCCCACTGGGATGCGGTAACCCTGGGCCATCACCAGCATATCCATTTAACACTTGCGGGCCACACCCATGGTATGCAGTTCGGTATCGAATTCTTGGGCTTTAAATGGAGCCCGATCAAATATGTTTACAAGCAATGGGCAGGGCTTTATAAGCAAGCCGGAAAATACCTTTATGTGAATCGTGGATTTGGATTCCTGGGGCTTAAAGGCCGCATAGGTATGTGGCCGGAAATAGCGGTGATAACCCTTAAACGCATTCCTGGATAAATATTGTGCATATACTTGTGCAACCTAAAGCACAAAAGCCTGTAAATTATGCAATTTACAGGCTTTTGTTATTATTTGTCATCACGTTTGGCAGGGGAGTATAGATCTGTTAAACAGCATCTTTCTTTCCGGCCATTTCTTTAAGCAAACAACGGTTTTAATTATTAAACAACCACGCAGCCAATTTGAAATTGTAATTAAAATAACTCTCTGACGGGGCATTTTTTGCATTATATACAAATAACGGTACATGAGCTTCATATGCTGAACCATGACTCCGATAATTATCCGGTAGTTTTTCATATGCCCCGCTTGCTAAATAACCAAATACAGTCTCTTTATCACCAAGCACCATTAGGTCGCCAATTCTGTTAGCCATTAAGTGATATTTTTGCGCCGCTTCCTTTCTTGTTAAAACGCCATCAACTCCTTGCAGCTTTAAAAGCTGTTGACGGACTTTATCAACATCGGCACTGCTTTTCAGATAAATATAAGCAGCCCCGCCAAGCCCCCTGTGGTGAGCCATATACCTGTCCTTTTCAGGGCTTATCACAACTTTCACCGGCACATGTTTTTCTGCAAGCACCTTTTCCAAATCCCAGGCCTGCGATTTGTGATTAAGGTCATGATCTGCAGTGATCAGTATCGCGGCATCAGGGGCTGTTTGATGCAGTGTTTGGATATAATGGTCAATTTTTGACAAAAACACCTTTACGCTATCACTTTCCGGCGGCCACATATGCATAGGGTAATCTGTTGTATGTATGTACATCAGCTTTACACTTGTATCCTGTTTTAACAGGGTATTGGCAGCTTCCATTATTTGATAACTCACCTCCCGGCTGTAAACCCCTGAGAATTTTATACCCGGATCGTTCCATTTAACCTCATGGGTAACCAGGCACTCCGGGCATAAGGTATAGTCAGCATATTTCCCTAAAACGTCTATCGTTTTCTTTTTTACGGAAAGCAGCGCCGTTTTTATGCCTTTTGCATGTGCCTTTTGGAACAACGATGGTTTGAGTAAAATGGATGGATCTTCTATATAAATTTCCTTTTGCTGCTTTTCATCAAAATAAACGTTCCCGGTTATACCGTTTTCGGCAGGCCAGGTGCCCGTGGCGATAGACATGTTATTTACATTGGTTACCGCCGGCATAATGGAAGGCACAACCTTATATATTCCCGCCTTTTCCATCTGGTTAAGAAAAGGCATTGATGCCTGGCGGTAATATTTTTCACCAAAACCATCTATCATAATTACAATAACCCGCTGGTTAGTTAATTTGGCCTGAGCCTGCGCTTTTCCTCTAAACGCCGGGGCAAAAAAAATGAACCCAATTAAGCAGAAATAAATACTTCTTCTCATAAAAAATTGATAGTAGTGTTATGTTATTTAGCTTATTAAGGGCAATACTTCCATCAAATCGGCAATGATATTATCCGGATGAGCGGTTTGTAACTGCTCCGCAGTGTGCGCACCGGTGGTGATACCTATGCTTAACCCGCAACCCGCATTTTGGCCTTCTTCAATATCAATTGCAGAGTCGCCAACTTTAACAACCTGGCTTGCATCGGTAAGATTAAATCGCTTCATTGCAAAAAGTATCATGTCGGGCTCGGGGCGGTTACGGCCCACATCTGTAGCTGTTACCAGGCCGTCAAAATCTTCCCCTTCTTTCCAGCCAAGTTTATCAACTATGGATTGAGCGGTTGTACGGTCGTACCCGGTGTTTAAAACGCTGAGGATATTGCGCTTTTTTAGTTCGGCAAAAAGCTCAGCGGCATTTTTTTGAGGTAATATTTCTTCACGATTGTAAGCTTCTGTTAACTGTTCAAAAAAGTTCTTATAGATTGTATCAGTAAGTTCATCATCCTGTATACCTGCATAAACCAATAGAATTGACCTGATAGCCTGCTTCTTTTCTTTACCGGCGCCTTGTTCCAGCACCTGGTCAAGCGTAAAATCAAATCCTGCTTCGTTAATGGCTATACGCAGTGTTTTGTAAACCACATTGTTTTCATTTACGGTTGTTCCGGCCATATCAAAAACGACCATTTTAATGTTATTTTTCATTTCTTATATTTTGTTTATTTATGATATCGTAATTCCTACACGTACCGGCTTTTTATCACTGGCATAAGTAAATGCTCTTTCCACCTCACTAAGGCTGTATTCTCTTTCAACAAGTGTTTCAAAAGGGTATTTTTCATAATTGTTCTCGATGAATGAAACCGCGTTCACAAAATCTTCATAATTATAATTATGCAACCCCTTGATCTGCAACACCCGGCGAATGATTTTTTCGGCATTTACTTTTACCGGCTGGGCAGGGAATACGGCTCCTATCCAAATAGCGCTTCCGCCGATAGCCAACGAGTCTAATCCCGTTTGCATAGCGTCAGGGTAACCGGTCATATCAAATACAATATCTGCCTCAGGCCATGGCCATTGCTCTCCATCCGCAACCGATTGGTACGTTTCGTCTGCCCCAAAATCTTTCCCCCAAACTAACCGGGAAATATCTTTATCAATCAATCCAATAAAATCGGCGCCAGCCTCCCGGCACATAGATACGCATGAAATCCCAAGCAAACCGGCGCCGAACACCAGAACACGCTTCCCCGCTACGCTACCGGCAACCCTAAGCGCACCAACAACAGTGGCGTGGGCGCAGCTTATAGTGGCTGCAACTTTCAGTGGCATTTGATGAGATATTTTGATAAAGGCGGTGTTTTCGCGTATTACGCAATAGTCGGCAAGGCCTCCATTAAAAGTATCATCAGCAGTTGCCAAAGCGTGGCCGTATTTAAACAACCCCTCACTTTTTTGCGGGATATCTTTACGGGGTGCCTCTACCCCCTGCGGAACTGAAAAGATTGACCATACAATACGGTCGCCAATGTTTACAGGAGCCCCCTTGTAATCCTTTATTTCCCGATCAGGGTTAAACCATAATACTTCGCCCACAATTTCGTGCCCTAAAACTACTTGTTCGGGTTCACTGCGGTGGCCGCAATAAGTATGAATGTCGCTACCACAAAGTGTAGTGTAAAGATTTTTTACGATCAGTTGGTTATTACCAATAGTGGGCAATTCCTGCCGTATTGATACAAATGGCTTGCCGGGGCCTTTAAACAATATAGCCCTGCCTGCCGGCAATGTGGGTTGTAGTTTGCTCATTATTTTTAAGTTTATATTTAAAATACCAATAGGTGAAAATGATAAGTACAATGCCTAATACACCAAGGTACAGGCACATTTTTAAAAAGATGGCCAGCAGTGACGCTGTTGGTGGTGTTATATATCTTAATAACATTAAGGCAATGTAGCCGGTATAACCAACTGAATCTGCAATGTACATCAGGAAACTAACGGTTGCTTTACCACGGGTGATGGCTATGAGCCGTTCAAAAATTATAGCATGTACTGCTACATAGGGCAGGTAAACACCCAGGCCTATCAAAATCATGAGCGTAAATTTTTCCATGCCCAGGTTAAAGCCTGTAAATGCTAAAAGCAAAATGGCAAGGCCGATAAAGCTGATGTATAACGAAAAATCAAAAGCTGCCTCATGATTTTTTATAAAAGCTGCAAAACCAACAATGGCCAATACGCTTAGAGATACCAGTAATTCGGACTGTGTGAAGAGTTGCGGCGTTTGTTTATAACCCAAACCAGCCCATATTTCTACGGCAAAATCGGCCCTGACACTGCGAAGTAGTGTGGCCAAAAGATAAACAAAAACAATACCCAAAATACCCGGGGCGTACTTTTTAAAAAAGATGACCCGGTCTTTCCCGGTCATGGGTTCGCGTGCAGAGCGGCTGGCTACATCATTTATAGAGGGTGCCGGCACGCAGGCCAGCATGGCTATAAACAGCAACGTTGGGCCTGCAAAAATAAGCCCGGCCAAAACAGGCATCCACTGTTCGGTAACGCCCCAGCCTAATAACATTGCCCCTACCGATTTGGAAACTCCGTCTGACACGATGAAGCTGGCGCATAAACCTGCTATCAAAAACTCTGTGTTCTTTCGCCCTTCTACAAAGCTAAGCACCAAACCAAATATGATACCTAATGGCAGGCCGTTAAGTAACAGGCAAATGGCATTCCATGGTTTTAGTATTACGCCGAATAACAACAACATTACTTCGGCAAACACAATGAGGCCTAAAATTGCGCCAATACGTTTAACCGGTTTTATCTCCGAAACTATTTTGATGCCTATCCATTTAGCCAGCACATAACCTATGGTTTGCGAAATAATCAGCATCGTTTTATAATCTAAACCCAAAAACGACACACCGCTATAAGTTGCTGCCGTATATGGTTTCCGAAAGCCATACATGCAGAAATATGTACCAAAAGCTGCCACAAGCGCCCACGCGGGATTTGAAAAGAGGCGTTGCAAGCGTGTTGATCTGCTGGTAAAATACATGTTGTTATGATGTGTTAAATACAATTCTATTGTTTAGTAAAACTAAACAATGTTTACAAATACTATTACTCATTTATATTAAGGTTATGTTAATATTTGCTCGGTTTAAGCACAAAATATTAAGATAGCATAATGCATACCAACCCTTTATGAATAGGTTATTGGTTATGTTTGCCTATATGACCTGTGATAACAATGATGTGCTATCTCATGCCAACGGCCTCTTTCATGTAAGTGAAGATGCGGATATTAAGGAATTTAGGCCACGGCCGTCGCCTTCTTATTATCTGCAAATTAACGGCGATGTTGTTTTTGGGGTAAAGGGCAGTTTGCTGCATAATTATTTGTTACCACGTAACTGCCCGCGTGTAACCTGGTACAAGGGGCCGGATACGACGGATGAGGATAAAGTATGCTTCTTAAGCCCATCCCCTGCCAAACACATTATTGCTTTAGAAAATGAGTGGTATCAGCAAATAAAAAACACCACCAAGAAAGCCGCTGAAAAATTCAGCGGCTTTCTTGGTAAACTTTCTTAAATAATTGAATGCTTACCGGGTAAGCTTGGTTTCGTAAATTACAGATCCGGATTGATTGATTGCCTTAACGCTAATATTTTGTGAATTAACGGAAAAGTACATAAACCCATGTTCGGACGCCTGGAAACGGGCGTATGGGATGCCAGCTGTTACCGGTGTGAGTTCTGAACCAGCGCCCGATATAAACTGATGCGTAAAGCCCTCGGGTTTTAAATGCTGTAAAGAGTGGTCGTGGCCGGATAAATAAAGATCTACTTTGTACTTATTAAATACATCAGTAAGCATTTTCCTGGCCGTTAAGGTATCATAATTTTTTATGCGCGGGCCTACCGTGTAGCACGGGTGATGCCCAACAACTATTTTCCATTTAACATCTGCAGAAGCATTGGCCAGCGTTTTATCCAGCCATTCCATCTGGGTGGTTACATAATCTTTTTTATCCTCAAAAAGCATCGGGTCGGTATCAATCATTACAAAAAGGACTTTGTTGCCGCCCCTGCCTAAGTTTACCTCTTTAGCATAATAACGGGCGGGCATATTCCAGCGGCGGCTTACTTTGCTGTAACGTATTTGCGCATCCGGGTCGGTTAAATAATCGTGGTTTCCCAAAACAGGGTACCAATCGCATTGGAGTGAATGTGCGGTGTAAATATTTTCAAAAGAAAAGTTCAACAATGGGTCATGCTCGCTTACCACTCCTTTGGGGTAAAAATTATCACCAACAGAAATAACAAAGTTATTGGGGTTTTCGGAAGCCCATTTTCCCATTTGTTTACCCACCTCCAGTTGGTCGAACTCACCATTTCGGCCCCAATCACCAAGTGCCATAAAATGCAGGGAGTAATTGTCGGCCAGGATAGCGCCGGGCGATAAATCGTCACTTTCTAAATGAGTAACCCCTGTTTCGGCCAAACTATCCAATGAGCCTAATAATGACACCCCTAAGGCCGAGAGGCCGGCATTTTTTACAAAATCTCTTCGTTTCATGATATTGTTATTTTACTTATTCCAGGTATTTACTTTTAAGCACTTCAAGTTGTTTATTATTTAAGCCTAACTGCTTTTTTATAAAATTATCTACAGAGCCATATTGCTTATTAATAGCTGCAAAAGTTGCATCAAGATATTCTTTTTTTGCGCCCATCATTGAGCGGGCGGTACTTTCGTCAATATGCATCATACCTACCATTCCTTTTATAGAGCGATCATTCTCGGCAGTGCGGTAATAATTAGTAGCGGTATAATCATTCACAATGGTTTCGTAAGGTACACCAAGGCTGTATAGAAATAATGCGGCGGCTATACCGGTGCGGTCTTTCCCGGCGGTGCAGTGAAACATCAGGCTTTGATCATCCGGCAGTGTAAGTAACTGATCAAAAAACGGGCGGTACCTTGCGGTCAAATATTTAGTATTTGAGTAATAAGTGGTCATGATAGAGTCCCCGCTATTTTTAGGTGCGGCGGCTATTTCTTTTATCCAGTTCCCGATGCTGTCACTGCCGGCGGGGCATAACATATATTTCATCCCCGGGTTAAGTTTATCAGGCGCCTGTGCAGATTCCTGTGTGCCCCGAAAATCCACATCGTAGTTTACCTTCTTTTCTTTCAATACTGCCAGGTCTGCATCAGTTAATTTGCTAATATCGGCGCTGCGATATATTTTCCCCCACTTTACAGTTTTTCCGTTTTTGGTTTTGTACCCTCCCAGGTCGCGGAAGTTTGCTGCACCTTGTAATACAACATGCCGTTTGGTGCTATCTGCTACCTGCGCAAATCCCTTTACAGCAAATGCTGCTATGATCAATAATAAAAAAGCTTTTTTCATAATTGTATTAATTAAAAACAGGGCTTGATGAAGCAAGCCCTGTTTACAATTGTTAAATAATTTACTTAACTAACCAGATGTCTTTAAACACATCTTCGGCACCACCAAACTGGCTTTGAACAGATGATTGGTAGTTTGCATTATTAGCGTTGATCTCATCCAAAGGATATAACCAGCGGCGTGGCAATTTACCACCTATAGTCCCTATACCTACACCACCTTCGCTAAAAGCAGGCAAGCCTGTTCTGCGATGGTTCATGTATGCTTCCCAGCCTGAGTTCATAAAGAAGGCAATATATTTTTGCTGCAATATTTGTGAAAGCGCTGTAGTGGGGTTGCCCACATTATAAGCAACATTGGCCAGGAAGGTAGCGTTATCAGTAGTAACAGTACCTAAACTTTTACCACCCACGTCTGATATTGTTAAAGTAGCATTAGCGGTAACATTTAAACCAAAGTTTGAAAACGACGCTGCGATGCCTTTATCATACCATGATTTTGCATCTGTTGCAGATAGTGTTGGAGCCCAGCCCCTGTTAACAGCTTCTGCAATGTTAAAACACATTTCAGGATAGCCGATGAAAATGAACGGTTCTGCAGTTGCACCTACGTTGCTACCAAAATAACGGGCGCCGTTAAACGATGAATAAATAGCGGCAGTGTTTTGTAAAGTTGCCAACGCAGTACCCGGATCTGCACCAATATAGCTGCTGAAGGCCTTAACGTCTGCTGCTGATGAAACAGGACTGGCCATTAAGTAAGTGCGCGGATCTTTAGTAGTAGTGGTAATATCAAGCACTGTTTTACCAACGTTCTGAAAGTTGTTATAAGAGTTGTTACCTGTTGCAAATGGTGGATACTGGTTGGTAGTAACAAACTTATAAATCATATTATCGCTGTTAGCGGTCATGATAGGATAAGTTGTTGAATTACCAATAATTGTTGCAAACTGAGTTTTAATATTCAGGTCAGCATTGTCATCGGCCCTTTTGCTCAGGCTTATCAAAATCCTTAACCTATAAGTGTTTATTAATTTTTGCCATTGCAAGTTGCTGAATCCAAAAATATCACCGTTATTAAATGCAGCGCCCGGTACACCGGCAACTGTTGCATTCATAATTGTGTTGGCTTCATCTAATAGTTGAAGCGCGTTTTTATACACATCCTTTTGCTTATCGAAAATAGGCTTAGGGAATTTTTGAGGATCACCAGCCTGTGACATTGGGATATCACCTACGCGTTGTGACAACCAGATAGCCGAATAGGCTCGGAAAAATTTAGCAACCGCATGATATTTACTATTAGCGCCAAACTGGCTTGTAGCCTGTATTTCTAATTGTACAGCATATTTTAATATATCATAACTGTCGCCGCTATATGACCACGTATCTTCGTTTGTAGACCAATATTTGGCATAGTTAGATACCTGGAACTGGTTTGATTTATAAGGAATGTAATCGCTACTGGCAAAAGGCATTTCCTCGCTTCTGATAAAGGTGGCTGTAAGGTGATTTAGGATCAACGAAACCGGGACTATTGAATTGGCGTTGCCCGCATTTGGGTTTTTATCAAGTTCGCCTTTCTGGCAACCCGATACCGAGAAGACCAACAGGAAACATGCAGCGAATATTTTGAATGTTGTATTTTTCATGTGAATACTTTTTATTAGAAGCTTAAATTTAAGTTAAAACCAAACCTGCGGAAGGTTGAGCTTTGCAATGAACTGTTTGATGCAGTTCCACTCGCGGTCCTGTCGGCTGAGTTATAACCTGAGGCATATTGGTCAATATCAAAGTCCTTACGTTTAGCAAAGTATAACAGGTTTCTGCCCACTAAAGAAAATGTAGCTGATTTGATACCGGCCCTTTGAAGGAATGTTTTGTTGAATGTATAGCCAAGGGTAACCTCGCGCAGTTTAGCATATGACCTGCTGATCATAAACGATTCGTCAATAGATTTAACAGTACCGTTCAAATAACCCTGAACAGTAATTGGGGTAACATTTGGTGCAAACGTCAGCTCATTAAGGTTGGCAATTTCACCATTCACATAACGAGGAGTGCCGCTTACTATTTTAACACCCTGGCCATACTCATTACCAATTAATGCCGGTGTTGGTGCTTTAGTGCCCAATGCCGTTGAGTTCCATTCTGCTAAACGTGCAGCGCCAATTACCCCCTGTACGGTAGAAAGATCCGTACCGCCCTGGCGTGCAGAATAGTAATTGTTATCATAAATTACACCACCTATGCGGCCATCAAACTGAAAACTAAAATTCCAGTTTTTGTAAGAAAATTTGTTGTTTATGCCGAAAGAAAAATCGGGGTTTAAATGGCCCAGTAAGCCTAAGGTCTGGCTGTTTCCGCCTGTTGCTTTTAGTAAGTTACCTGAAGCATCATAAACAATGTTACCGCTTGGGTCTCTCAGGAATTTTGTTCCATACACCTCATCAATACGGTCACCAACTTTAAAGTTATGGTTACCCAATGGGAGTTCGGTTAAACCGTTTACACCAATATCGGTAATGGTTTCTTTAAATGTAGAGATGTTAGCGTTAATATCCCATGAGAATCCGTTAGGGTTTCTGATAGGCGCACCATTTAAAGCTATCTCGAAACCTGAGCGTTTTGTTGTGATAGCGTTCGCATTCGCTGCTTTAGAACCTGTAGAAGGCGGTACCGGCAAAGGATATATTTGAGGCCCGTTCTCTGTATCAAAGTATGTTGCATCTAAACCTAAACGGTTGTTCAAAAACTTAATATCCAAGCCAGCTTCATATGACATGCGCCTATAGGCTTTCAAATTAGGATCTGCAAGTGTATTTGAATAAACTACCGAAGGTGTATTATTGTAATAGCTAATTGAACTAACCGTATTTTGGTTTGCATAGCTTGGGCCATCGTATGAACTGTACAATTCGGTGCCATAACCTAAAAATGTGTTAGTAGTGTTGCCTGTAACTTGCTGATAAGCGCTGCCAATAGTGGGTTGTGTTAAGCCGCTTTTTACCATAGCTGCCGACCCCCTAACTTTTAAGAAGCTGATAGCTTCAGGTAATTTCACATAATCAGATATTGCCGATGAAACCGAAACGGAAGGATAAAAGTAACCGCGGTTTCCTGGTGCAAAGGTCGACAAATTATCATAACGGCCTGTTGTATTAACATTAAAGTATTTGTCGTAACCAAAATCAAAAGAATAATAGCCGCTATATATATCCATTTTTGAACCCCAGGTATAAGTAAGAGGGGTTTGTATCGAATTTGATAATACATACACGTTAGGTAATGCCAGTGCCCTGGTTGTACCGTAAAAAGATGTGTAATTGAATATACGCGCGTTGCCACCTAACAAGCCCGATACTGACCATTTACCAAATGTTTTATTATAATTCAGTTGAATATCTGTATTGTTTTCAAACAGTTTGCGGTCGTCTTCGCGGAAATCACCATACCAACCAAACTGATAATCGGCAATGATACCGGTATACCCATTTAAGTTTGCTGATGAAGGTACCTGCTCGGTCCTTTGCTGGTTCCAGCTACTTATTTGCGAACGCAGGGATAAATTTAAATCGGTGCTTACTTTATAATTTAGTTTTAAATAAGCGTATACATCGGTTTTATCATGGCTGCGCAACCATTTTTCGGCCATAAAATACGGGTTATTTAAACGCCCGTATTCTTGTGCATATTGTACAAGGCCGGGTACACCCTGCGGGCCTTTGTAAATATCTTTCAGGTCTCTTACGTCATAATCTGCAGAACCATAAACCTTAAACATATAGATATAGCTATTAGGGCCATAGGCAACATCTGGTATGTTTGGTGAATATTGTTTATTGTAGTTTATGTTCCCCTCAACCGATAACTTAGGTGTGATATTGTAGCTTGCGCTAAGATTAAAGTTATCTGAGTTTAATTTGGTATTTGGCATCACACCCTTTTGGTACATATGGGTGTAAGAAGTCCTTAAATTATAGTTTTGGCCAGACGCCGAAACCGCCAAATTGTTTGTTGAAATCAAACCGGTTTGTATAAAGTTGTCCCAGTTATTTACCCCCCGGGCCAGCCATGGTGTAGGTGTTCTTATACCGGTAAGCACATCATACGGGCTATCGTACTGGCGCAGCAACTGGCCTTCAAAACGAGGGCCGTATTCGCCTAAACGGTTAGCGTTATCGTATAAAACGTCGCCCGTTGGGATATACGGGTTAGTGTTATCTTTTGCCTGGTACTCATAATGGTAAGCGTTACCACGGCCATATTCGTTTTGAGGCTGCGGGGAAGCTATCATCCCTTTTTCAAACAATGTGCTGCTGTTATAATCAACCTGCCAGCCTTTAGCATCTTTTGTACCTTTTTTGGTAGTGATAATAATAGCACCGTTTATACCACGTGTACCATAAAGGGCTGCAGCATTGGGGCCTTTTAATATAGTGTACGTTTCAATATCATCAGGGCTGATGTTCCAGGTATCTGAGTTGATAGGAACCCCGTCTACTACAAACAGTAAATCTTTACTTCCACGTAGTACAATCTCCGGCCTTCCTAACATCTCGGCGTTTGCACCAATAGTTAAACCGGCAACTTTACCGGCAAGGCCATTAATAGGGTTAGGATCGCGGGCTTTTACCAGCTCAGAACCTTTAACTTCCTGAACAGAGTAACCCAGCTTTCTTACCTCTTTTTTTATCCCATAAGCAGTAACCACAACTTCTGTTAATGCTTTAGAGTCGCTTTTCATTTGGATAGAAATATTGGTTTCCGTTCCTATTACCACTTCCTGGGTTACAAGCCCAACTGATTTGATAACTAAAACCTGCCCACGTGTTGCCGAAAGCGTAAAACGGCCTTCATTGCCGGTAACAGTACCAAATGTTGTCCCTTTGATTTGGACGCTTACAGCCGGGAGGGGCTGATTGTGATCGTCGATGATGATACCTCTGATAGGTACATTTTGAGCATACAAAAGCTGAGGAATAACGAAAGTTATTACAGCTAATATTGCCACACAACGTAATTTGAGTAAAATTTGTTTCATGTAATTAAATTTTTACACGAAACTATTTTGATGATGTTAAGAATATGTATTCAAAGGATATCCTGCACTTTAAGTGATTGTAATCTTTTCCTGTAATGTGTTTTTTATAAAATCTAAATCTTTATAAATTGTTAATACATGCAAAAGTTTAAAATCCATGGTGGTTAGAACCGATTTATTATTATTGAATTGCACACAAATTTTATTTTATTTTATGTTTTACGGCCGGTTATTAACAAGTATTATAAGTATTAAGGAACTACCCAATTAAATTTCAATAACTAACCAGCATCAAATTAGGGTAACAATTTCTTAACACTAATTGAAGTTTTAACACACGTTTAATGTGGTAATTTGAGGTTTTACAGGTTACTATATGCAGTTACTTCTAAATTTCATTTCATTGCCCTTTATAGGCGAGGTACCATTAAGTACGGGCCTGCTGGTTGTATTTCTGATATGCCTGTTAGCGGTAGTTGGGTTTGAGTTTGTAAACGGCTTTCATGACACAGCAAACGCGGTAGCTACTGTTATATATACCAAAGCGTTAAAACCGGTTTATGCTATCCCATGGTCGGGCTTTTTTAATTTTCTGGGTGTTGCCGTTGGCGGTATAACCGTGGCAATGGGTATATTAAAGCTGGTGCCGTTAAACGAATTGATGGTATTGCCTGTTGAAGTTGGTGCTTGTATGGTATTATCAATCCTGCTGGCATCCATCATCTGGAACTTAGGTACCTGGTATTTAGGCATCCCCTGCTCCAGTTCACATACACTAATTGGCGCTATGATAGGTGCAGGGCTTGCCTTTACCTGGTACTATGGTGGTAGTGGTGTAAACTGGGAAAAAGCCGAAGAGATCGGGCTTTCGCTTATACTTTCGCCCATAATAGGGTTTGGCGCCGCGGCCTTACTCATGTATTTTTTGATCCATGTACTAAAATCTACTGCCCTGTTTCATATTCCGCATGGCGAAAATGATCGCCCGCCATTACTTATCCGCGCCCTGCTCATTACTACCTGTACACTGGTAAGCTTTTTCCATGGTAGTAACGACGGGCAAAAAGGCGTAGGTTTATTAATGCTGATATTGATCGCGTTTATGCCGGCCAAATTCGCTATTGACCATTCGGTAGGCGATGATAAAATATTAGCCGCCCTTAACCAAACTGAGCTGGTTGTAAAGCATAACCAGGCTTTGGGGAGCGATATTGCAGCATTAGATGCAGCTATCGCCGAGGCAAAAAGGCAACTACCCGGTAAAAGCAAAAATGCTTTCAAATTCCGCAAGCAGATTCAAACCATTAAACACGAAATTGACGGTATTGCCAAAGCTGAAAAGTCGCAACTATCTGCTACCGATCTGAAGACCTTACATGCCGAATCTGAAAAACTGGATAAGGTGACGGACTTTGCCCCCATCTGGGTTATCGCTGTTATATCTATTTCGCTCGGCATTGGCACCATGATTGGCTGGAAGCGCATTGTGGTAACCATTGGCGAAAAAATAGGCAACGAACACCTGAACTATGCCCAGGGCGCAAGTGCCGAAATTATAGCGGCATCAACCATTGGTTTAAGTACCGCCTTTGGTTTACCGGTAAGCACCACCCACGTATTATCAAGCGGCATAGCTGGTGCTATGGTAGCATCAGGCGGAAAAGGGAATTTGAATAATAACACGCTAAAAAATATCGCGATAGCGTGGGTATTAACCTTGCCTGTTGCCATAACTTTAGCTATATTGTTGTTCATGCTATTCCATTTGTTTATTTAAATATCTATTTCTTTAAAATGAAACAAATACTTGTTGCTACAGACTTTTCGCCCAGCGCATCAAACGCTATGGAATATGCCATGGCACTTGCCGTTTTACTTAAGCTGGAGGTTTGCGCCATCCATGCCATCCACCCTACCGAAGGCATTAATAACAGTACCTATAACGCCATATTTATTGAGGATTATTACAATAATAAAAGAGAGGCTTTAAAAGATTGGGCCAAGAGCTATACCGATAAAGACGAGTATAAAAAGATAAAAGTTATCACCCTTTGCGACGTTGGTTATCTGAAAAATGTGATCACCAAATACATTAAAAGCAATGATGTTGAGCTGCTTGCTATGGGCATAACCGGCGCCACCGGCATAGCTGGCATTGTAGGCAGTAACGCCAGCATGATGGTAACCAAAGTAAAGATCCCTACTTTAATTATTCCGTTGGAAAGTAAATTCCCAAACACACCATCAATTACCCTGGCTACAGACCACGAAACCCGTTTATCTGCAGATGATGTTAACGCATTAAATGAAATGGTAAAAGCATTTGGATTAAAGCAAATGCAGGTTTTGTATGTAGATGGCTCATCAGACACGAAATATATAGAAGCAGGGGAAAAGAAACTAAAAAAACTCCTAAAATATACCGAGCTGCAGTTTAATAATATTAACGAGAGCAGCCCCCTGGCCGGTATCATGTCTTTTATAGATAAAAGCCAAACCGATATACTTTGCCTGGTGAAACACCACCACAACGTGATATACCGCCTGTTTAACCGCAGCACCGTAAACCAGGTAATGAACAGAACGGTGAAGGCCATTTTAGTTTTACATGAATAATGAGGTACAATACTCCGGTAATAAAAAAAGATCAACCCGACGATAGTTTTAAATTCAGGCCGTTACCCCAAGCAGTTGGCCAGTACCCCTATCACTTAAATTTAAGTGATGTTGTGCCTGATTGTGCCGGCCAGGATAAATTGACATTTCACATGGTGGGCGATACCGGCTCGGTACGTAAACCCGAAGCGCAGCAAGGCGTAATTGACGAGATGGTTGCGCAGTTTGATGAAGATGAACCGCCATCCTTTTTATATCACCTTGGCGATCTTGTTTATCATTACGGCGAAACCGGGCAATACGCTAACCAGTTTTTTAAACCCTACGAAAACTACCCCGCACCCATATTTGCAATTGCCGGCAACCACGATAGCGATGTTAACCCAGATAGCAAACCTTACCAAAGCCTTGATGCCTTTACCCAGGTATTTTGCGATACCGAGCCAAAAACAATTGCCTTTAGTAATAACAGCCAACGCAAAAGCATGGTGCAGCCTAATATATACTGGACCCTGGACACACCTTTAGCTACCATAATAGGTTTACACAGTAATGTGCCAAAATATGGTATCATAACACCAGAGCAGAGGGCCTGGTTCTTAAATGAATTAAGGACGGCTGATACTACAAAAATGCTGATTATTTGTGTACACCACGCTCCGTTTACGGCCGATACTAATCATGGATCGAGCTTATACATGATTGATTTCCTGGAGAGTGCCTATCAGGAAACAGCAGTAAAGCCCGATATTGTTTTTAGCGGCCATGTTCACAATTACCAAAGGTTTGTTAAACAATATCCCGATGGTAAGGCCGTACCTTATATTGTTGCAGGCGGCGGCGGGTTTGATGAATTGCACAGCATAGCTGATAGTGATGACACGCGCTTTACAGCCGATTCTGCTTTGTTTAACCACATGAGGTTGGAAAGTTATTGCGATACGAAGCACGGTTTCCTGAAAATTGCCATCACAAAAACAAACGGCGGGTTTAACCTCACGGGTAAATACTACGCGGTAAGCAGCGAAAACATTACCCATGCAACGCTTATTGATTCCTTTACAATTTTAAAAGGTTAGTAATAGCGAGGTATTGTTGGTATATCAGGGATGCGGCTTATTCTTCTTCAAATGTTTACGATGCGATTTGCCGTCGGGAAACATCTTTTTTAAAGCATTTTTATCCTTTTGATTAGTGCGGAACATCCAAATTAAAAGCGCGATAGCAATAAGCACAAAGATACCCGCTACAGGGTAATTGATCTCTGTCATAAAATATGGGTATATGTGATGTAGGGAAAGGGATCGAACCTTTTGTTGATGCTGCCGGCCAGCCCCCTACTTTCGCTTTTCAAAAGCAAAATCTATTATTAATTATTTAATTACTGTTTTAATAGCATCACCAACTTCGTGGCCTGCGTTAGCCTTAAAATCAAACCCAAGTAATTGCGCCATAGTTTGTGCCAGTTGCTTATGGTAGGTAATGGTTGGCGTTTTGATCTCGCCCGTTGGTGCCGTATCCGGCCCGATAACGGCGAACCAGGTATTTTCCGAACCCTTTACTTTTGCACCGTGGCTACGCCATTGGTCAATAGGTTCATCTCCCCGGCCGTGGTCGGTAGTTATTAAAAGGGTGGTGTTATTTTTATAAAATGGATCAGCCTGTATCATGTCCCATAAAGCTTTAATGTAACCGTCCTCCTGCTTGGCCCTGTCCAGGTAAAATTTATAATTACCCTTATGGGCCATGTCATCGGTTTCATCAAACGCCATGTGCAAAACACGCGGTTTATACTGTTTAATATACTCCTTGCTGTATTCGTAGGTGATAAAATCTAAACGGGTGGAGTCGTCGTCCATATATCGCGGTACGTTATGCTGCAGTTCGTTGAGGTATTTTAAACGCGGGTTGGCATCCACGTTTTTCAAATCGGCATACCCCGAGTAAACCAGTAAACCCGAACGGTTTACATTCAGTATCTGCGGGAAGCGCTCCCATGATGAAAATGAGATAACCTTGCCCTCAAAACCTTTTTGCTTGTTAATATACTCCAGCACATTCATGTTGGGGTTACTAATAGGGTCATTTGTATTCATCCTGGTATCCGGGAAACCGGTAAAAATCTCGTTATAGCCCGGGTACGAAAAATGATAAGGGTTAGCCACTTCGTCCTTATTGCCTGCGTCGCGGTTACCATAAAGTTGCCCTTGATTACTAATTACCGACCATAAGAATGGGAACAGTATTTTGCGGCGTTCTTCTGCCGAGGCAACCCAGTACTTTTTGCGCACCTCGTCCTGGTCTGTAGTGTATTTAGAATTGATCATGACCGAATCGGCACCACGATAAATTTCCTGCCAGCGCATACCATCCAGGGTAACAATGATCAGATTTTTAGTTTTATGTACCTGTGCAAATGTTTGGGTTGCGCATAATGCGCACAATAATATAAATAGTAACTTTTTCATGGTAATGTTTTAAAATAAGGCGCGACCATGTAAGGTTCTGCTTTTATTAATATTATATAATTTAAGGATTCACAACACCCTCTTGATGTGGTTATAATGCTACCGCTAAGCATCTATAAATTACCAGAGAGGTGTTTTATAGCTATTTGCTTTAAATACGCAATATTGTTAACCGGGGCATTTTTCAATTTAGCTTCATCGTCCCAATACCGCATGCGGATGATAAGGTCAGCATCGGGGTTCGCCTCAAATTCCGCGGCCTCGTCAGCACTCATCACCCCACCCTGAAAATTTAATGTAGCACGGCTTGCGGGCGATAATTTCTCAAAATATTCGGGGTGCTTATAAGTAAGGTATCGCTTGGCAATAACGTGGCCGTTAACCAGTTTAGCCAAACGCGGCGAAAAGCCACGGTCTGATAAATAATCAGCGCCCAGTTTTTCATGATCTATGTTACCCATACCATCCATGCTGCCTACTTCGGCTCCGGCGGCACACAGGTGGCCAATATCATGGAAGAAAGCGGCCAGCACCACTTCATCATCGTAACCCTCGGCCTGTGCCAGCATAGCCGCTTGCGACATATGCTCCAGTTGTGATACCGGTTCGCCAATGTAATCTTCATCTCCGTGCTGCTCATACAAAGCAAAAACTGCATTCACAATTTCTTCGGGGGTTAATGCGCGTGGGGTCATGATAATACTATTTAACAAATCAACCACACTAATATTACCCTAAAATTAAGTTTGCATCATCTAATTTGTAAGTTGTTAAAATAAGCTAAATGCCTTGCCACGTTTAAATTTATTATCTACTTTACCGCCGTTCAACAAATGTTAAATACTAATGGAAGATGATGTACTGATCCAGATCAGTAACCGGATCAAAGACAAGCGCCGCGAAAAAAACATAACTGTACAGGAACTGGCTTCGCGTGCAAACGTAAGTAAGGGACTGATTTCACAGATTGAAAACAGCCGTACCATACCATCGCTTATAGTACTGATAGATATTATTAAAGCGCTTGAGATAGACCTGAATATTTTTTTTAAAGATATTGATGCCGGTAAAAACTTCCCGCTAATTATTCGCAGGCAATCCGAATATCATCATTTTGAAAAGGAACACGCCGAGGGGTTCCATTACCAGCGCATCTTTACACAATCCATCAAAAACTCTACCGTTGATATTGTAATACTGGAACTTGAGCCCAACGCTTCCCGCCCGCAGGTTGAAACCGAAGCATATGAATATAAATACATCCTTAACGGCACTATTGAATACCAACTTGGCGAAGATACCCACACCCTAAACCAGGGCGACTCGATGCTGTTTGACGGGCGCATCCCCCACACTCCTAAAAATAAAGGCAAAGAAAAAGCCAGTATGCTGGTGGTATATTTTTTCGAAACCCCTAACTAAACTTAAACATATCTTAACACTGCGTTAGTTTATAATTAATAAACAAAGTTTACTATTGCTAAACAAAAATTGTTTAATAATGGCCTGTAAACTTGTTGTATTAACTACCGTGTTATGCTGTTAACCCGCCAACTTAAAGCGCAGGTTGCTAAATGGCCATATTGGTTAATATCTGTATTAGCTGCATTATCTGCTTTTGGAGCGTATACTTCTATGTATGCTTTTCGTAAAGCATTTACAGCTGGTACTTACCCCGGGCAGCAATATATGCATGTAGATTATAAGGTTTGGCTGGTTATAGCACAAATTGTTGGCTACACCCTGAGTAAGTTTTACGGCATCCGTTTTATTGCCGAGGTAAAAGGCGCAAAACGCGGCTTAACTATATTGGTATTAGTTGGCATATCATGGATAGCTTTATTAGGTTTTGCATGGGTACCCGCCCCTTACAACATCATCTTTCTGTTTATTAACGGCTTCCCTTTAGGCTTAATATGGGGGCTTGTATTTGGTTATCTGGAAGGCCGCCGCTCTACCGAGTTTATGGCCGCGGTGCTGTCTATCAGCCTTATATTTGGTTCGGGCTTTGTAAAAACAATTGGGCAAAGTTTAATACACGTTTACCATGTAAGCGAATATAATATGCCGTTTTTAACGGGCGCACTGTTTGCCATCCCATTAATACTTTTTGTATGTATGCTGGAAATGATGCCCCCGCAAACCACACAGGATAAAGCCCTGCGTACCGAGCGCCTGCCTATGAACACGGAAGAACGCAAACATTTTATTAACCGCTTTTTGCCTGGTATTATACTAACGCTGATCATTTATGTACTACTTACCATTATGCGCGACGTGCGCGATAATTTTGAGGTAGAAATATGGAATAGCCTTGGCATTAAAGACCGAACCATCTATACCAAAATTGATACTAAAATATCTGTTATTGTACTCATCGCCATGAGCCTGCTCATCCTTATCCGCAAAAACCTAAAGGCATTTAGCCTAATACATATGATGATCATCTGCGGATGTATATTGGTTGGTGTATCAACCCTGATGTATTCTCTAAAAATGATTGACCCGGTTAGCTGGATGACTATGGCGGGCCTTGGCCTGTACCTGGGTTATGTACCTTACAATGCTATATTTTTTGAACGGATGATAGCTACTTTCCATTATAAAAGCAACGTTGGTTTTGTAATGTACGTGGCCGACTCTATGGGTTACCTGGGCAGCGTAAGCATCCTGCTGATCAAGGAACTTGGCCGGCCAAACATTAGCTGGGGCAACTTTTTTAAAGAAGGCGTAATGATAGTGGCCATTGTTGGCGGTATATGTGGTGTATTATCACTGATCTACTTTTTACAATCGGCCCGTAAGAATAAAGAAACCGATACCAAACTTAAATTTTCTACCGTATGAGCAAACCATCAGCCATTGTAATTGGCGCAGGCATTGTTGGGCTGGCTACCGCCCGTGCCCTGGCAACAAGGGGATACCAGGTAACAATATTTGAACGTAACGAACGTGCCGTTGGCGCATCTATACGTAATTTTGGGATGATATGGCCCATTGGGCAGCCAACCGGGCCGTTATTTGACCGTGCCATGCTATCGCGCAGCATCTGGAAACAAACCTGCGAAGAGGCTGGTATCTGGCATGATGAGGTTGGCTCCCTGCACCTTGCCTACCATGACGATGAATTGGAAGTAATATCACAATACGCCGATATTAATAAAGCTCACCGCGATTGCGCCCTGCTTACTCCTCAACAAGCCCTTGAAAAATCTGCCGGTGTTAACCCCGATGGCCTTAAAGGGGCGCTGTGGAACGGCACCGAAATGATACTGGAAGCACGGGAAGCCATTGCTGCTGTAGCAAAATATCTTGCAGAAAAACACGGCGTAATATTCCATTGGAATACGGCCGTAAGCCATGTTAAAACCAACACGGTAACATCAGGCACAAAACAATACCACGCCGACGAGATATTTATTTGCAGCGGTGTAGAGTTTGAAACCCTTTACCCCGAGCTGTTTGCCTCTTTTGATATAACCAAGTGCAAGCTGCAAATGATGCGCCTTGCCGCCCAGCCAAATAACTGGCGCATTGGCCCTGCGCTTTGCGGCAGCTTAAGTTTAATACATTACCCGGGGTTTGGGGCTGCGCCTGCGTTGCCTGCACTTCGTAAACGTTACGAAGAAGAATACGCTGATTACCTGAAATGGGGCATACATGTAATGGCGGCTCAAAACCACACGGGCGAAATTACCGTGGGCGATTCGCACGAGTACGGCCTGGTACATGATCCTTTTGATAAAGACTTCATCAACCAGATGATCTTACAATACCTAAAAACCTTTACCAGCTTTAAAGATACCCGCGTTGTACAAACCTGGCATGGCCTGCTTCCAAAAATGACCACCGGCCAAACCGAACTGATTGTAGATGCCGAACCAGGTGTAACTATTATAAACGGCCTTGGCGGCAACGGTATGACATTATCTTTCGGCCTTTGCGAACAAATAATAGCAGCAAAGTTTAATTAACCCCAATAAACCCATCACCAGAAAACGCCTCTATTTGATTAAACATTCCCTTTGTATGATCTTTACAGATATTCCCGGCCTGTATCTTCTACAAGTAGCCAAAAGCAATAACAATTGCGCTTCATATTCCTTTTATTTACCCTTATGAGTAATTTGGAGGTGAAAGTATTGCGCTATTATTTGATCACTTTTTTCACGTTGACCGCATTCAGGCCCTTTTGGCCCTGCTCTGTTTCAAAGGTCACTTTGTCGTTTTCTTTTACTTCTTCTGTCAGGCCATTGATATGCACGAATACACTTTCTTGTGTAACATGATCTTTTATAAAGCCAAACCCTTTTGCAGTATTGAACATAGAAACCGATCCGGTACGGATCTTTTCCTGTTCTGTCAGTTCCGCCTGCTTTGGCACACTAATCTGGATATCTTCTGTCACTATTTTTTTGCGTCTTGACGGATCGGGGGGAGTAGATGTAATATTCCCGTTTTCATCAATATACGCCATCATTTCATCAAGTGACTTACCTTTCTGGCCATTGGCTTTCCGGTCTTCTGCCTTCTCTTTCTTGTCTTTTAATTTTGATAATTTTTTCTTTTCTCGTTCTTTTTTGCTGAATGTTTCAGTAGATCTGCCCATGATGCGAAGATACCACGATTTATTTAGAATGACGGACAAGAAAAATGAAACAGTTAATCATCGAAATAAACTTCAAAAAAGCGATGACGCGTTGTTTTTTCGCTGTGATGTTTTTAACTATTCTTCCTCTGCACCACCGGCAGCTTTAGACTGTAAATAAAAGGCGCCTTTTAATGCTACTTTTACTGTGGCAGGCAGGTCCTGAAGCGGTTTTATCTGCATGAAACCCAATTCCGATACACCGGTTACTACTTCGACTTTTTTAAATCTGACCGTATTGTTCCCCCCCTCTTCCGGGATAACCACAAAAATGAATTGCTTTCCTTCTGAGCGAACCACAGCATCCACAGGAACGGCTGCCATGAGCCTGCTGCCGGTACTGATCAGCGCGGTAACATACATACCCGGTATCAGGTTCTTTTGTTCTTTGTTATTAATAACCGCATGTACTGTAACACCCTTGCTTTCATTTTCAAAAGATTTATTTACCCCGTTAATCGTTCCGGCAATGAGTTGGTTTTCCTGATTGGTTAATTGGAAACTCACTTTCTGGCCAACCTTTACGTGCATCAGGTCTTTTTCAAATACGGTAAGGTCGCAGTGGATTTTGGAGTTATCAACCACTTCCATAATAGAAGTCCCGGGTTGAACGAAAGCGCCGGTATTGGCCGTGATCTGCCCTACGGTACCGCCAATAGGCGACACCACCGGAAATTGAGAAATGATACGACCGCTGGCTATTTTACCAGATGATATGCCCAACTGGCTTAACTGGCTTTCGTAAGCGGTAAGCCGGGATAGTTCGGCATTGTAGGTGGCTTCTGCAGATTGAAAAGATTTACCCGTGCCTGCACCGGCTTCCTGTAATTGTTTCTGCCTGGTATATTCGGCCTGTACATAGGTAAAATTATTTTTGGCCGCCAGGTAATCTTGCTGTATTTTGATCAGATCCTGGTTCTTGATGGTGGCCAGCAATTGTCCGCGTTTAACCTGCTGCCCTTCAATTACACTGATATGATTAATGATCCCGCCTGAAAGAATACTCACATCTGCTTTATTTTGAGGCGGTACGGCCAACTGCCCGTTGGCTTTGATCACCGAATCCAAGTTCTTTTGTGCAATAGGTCCGATAACGATACCTACAGTTTGCATTTGTGCGGGCGTAAGTTCCAACCCGTCAGGTTTTTCTTTTTCTCCTACTGCCTTATCGGTTTGTTCTTTCGCAGCGGTTTCTTTTTTGCCGGTATCTCCCGAACAGGATGCAAGAGTTACCCCGATGAAAAATGCTGCCGTTATAAGTTTATATTGTTGAATGTTCATTTGTTATTCTCCTTTAATAAATTGTATTTGAATGGCCGACTGGTTTAAGCGACTTAACGCTTCGATGTAGGCTAACTTAACCTGTACCGCTGCAGACATATTTTGGATGTACTCGATGTAGCCGATCTCGCCAAGATTAAATGATACTTGCGCAATCCGTAACTGCTCATCTGCCTGTTTTAACCCGCCTGATAAATAGTAATTGGCCGACTGCCGGAATTTTAAATATTGCTGGCACTCCTGTTCATACTGCACTTTTACCTGCGATTGTGTTAACTGATAATTGGTTTGGGCAACTTGAGCGGAAAGGCGCTCGGATCTTACCCTCGCACGATTGGCCCCATTGAATAATGGCAATGCAACCCCAACCTGAATACCCGCGATACGTGTTCCGGGTGAATAACCGCGGTTAATACCCGCCGGATTAAACCCGGAGATCACCAACTGCTGGTTATAACCTAATGTTAGGTCTGGTAAACCTTTAGATCTTTCGACAGCGATACGGGCATTGGCTACTTCAATATTCTGAAGATCAACATTCACCTGCGGGTTGTTAGCAACATTAATGGTATCTGCAGGCAGCGTAATCATAAACGGCAACTTACTTTCAGCAATAATTACAGGTTCGGAAGTATTAAGCAATTGCTGCAAACTCAACTCGTTGCTCCGCAGATCGGCTTGGGCGCCAATTTTGAGCGCTGCGATCTCCTGGTACTTATTTCTCGCGCTAAACAGCTCCAGATTGGAAG
The DNA here is from genome assembly GCA_040390445.1 of Bacteroidota bacterium. Taxonomy (GTDB): domain Bacteria; phylum Bacteroidota; class Bacteroidia; order Sphingobacteriales; family Sphingobacteriaceae; genus Mucilaginibacter. The sequence continues at coordinate 474,748 of JAZJYI010000008.1, read as the reverse complement.
TTTCACCAGTCTTAAACCTGATCTCGGCCTTTTTCACAAACCCTTTGTAAACACTGTCCTGGTAATTCAGGATACGCAGTGTTTCCCGGTTCAGTAAATAGGCATACCACGCGCTTCGTACCTGCCTGGTGACCTCCGCACGGGTTAAATGACCTGAACGTTCGGCCAGCAAGGTTTGCTGATTGAATAGTTTACGCTGGTTTTTGTACAAACCGGGCCAGGCGATATTTTGTGTAATACCTATCGCATTATCCATGTTACCGCCGCTGGTAGGGTCTTGTGTAACCATTAATTCCGTTTTAGGAATATCTGCGGCTGATTTTTGCAATGCCCTGGCCTGTTCTACAGACAAACCCGCAGAGCGGATTCGCAGGTTATTTCTCAAGGCTTTGCTAATCGCACTGTCTAAGGTTAGCGGTGTGCTGTGCTGTGCCAGGGCTTTCCCCTGCTGGCAAATACCAAAGCCAAATATCATCAGTACAATAACCAATGCTTTGGGCACTTTGATCTTTGTAACTTCCTTTTGATTGAATAACAGGTAAAGGCAAGGCAGAACAAATAGCGTCAAAAAAGTAGCGGTAATTAATCCTCCTATTACCACCGTTGCCAGCGGCCTTTGAACTTCTGCACCTGCACTGGCAGATAAAGCCATTGGCAGGAAACCTAACGAAGCTACTGAAGCCGTCATGAGTACGGGGCGAAGCCTTGTTTTAGTGCCCTCCAAAACGCGGTCATAAATATTATCCACACCCTCTTCCTTCAACTGGTTAAAGTAACCTATCAATACAATACCATTTAAAACGGCCACGCCAAACAAAGCGATAAAGCCAACCCCGGCAGAAATACTAAACGGCATACCCCGAAGCAACAAGGCAGCAACACCACCCATAGACGCTAGTGGTACTGCCGTAAAGATCAGCAGGCTTTCTTTTACGGAGCGGAAAGTCACATAAAGCAGTACCAGGATAAATAGCAAAGCCGCCGGAACAGCAATCAATAATCTTGTTTTGGCAGCCTGAAGGTTTTGAAATTGACCGCCATAGGTCAGGTAATAACCCGAAGGCAGTTTTAATACAGTATTCAATTTGGCCTGTATTTCTTTTACCGTTTTTTCTACATCGCGGCCCTTTACATTGAAGCCGACATAAATACGTCTTTTTCCATCTTCGCGGGATACCTGCGCAGGTGCATCTTTAAAGGTGATATCCGCCACCTGGCTCAGCGGTACTTTATTACCCGATACAAGCGGAACGAGCAGGTTTTCAACGCCGGATATATTCTCCCGCAGATCACGGTTCAGCCGTACTACCATATCAAAACGTTTCTCGCCCTCGAATACCACACCGGTTACACTGCCTGCAAATGCTGTTTTCAGGATCATATTTACATCGCTGATGTTTAAACCATACTGCGCCATCTTATCCCGGTTATAGGCTACCTGTATCTGCGGCAATCCGCTTACCTTTTCAATATAGGGTTCGCTCACGCCTTTTACCGGAGTTATCAGCTTCGCCAGTTTTTCAGCCTGAACAGCCAGCAGGTCCAGGTCATCGCCATAAATCTTGATCGCTACGTCCTGCCGGATACCGGTCATGAGTTCATTGAAACGCATTTGCATGGGCTGTGATATCTCCACATTGATACCAGGGATGGCCGATAGTGTCTCTTCCATCTTTTCTATCATTTCTTCTTTCGTTTTAGCAGATTTCCATTCACCCTTTGGTTTCATGGCCAGCATCATATCGCCCTTTTCCATAGGCATGGGGTCGGTTGGTATTTCGGAGCTGCCAATGCGGGTAACAGCCTGTTTGATCTCAGGAAATTTGTCTTTCAGTAATTTTTCTGCTTTGCCAAAGGTTTTAACTACCTCTGTTAATGAGGTTCCCTGCATCATAGATATCTCAACGGTTAGATCACCCTCATCCAAAGTAGGGATAAACTCGCCACCCATGTTGCCAAATGCCCATATCGCTATACCAAAAACAATAAATACAATGGTTACCGTAATCACTTTTACTTTAAGCACCACTATTAACGCCCGATGATAGATCCGCTGAAGAAATTCAATAATCCGGTCTGAAATATTCCTCTTATACGAAGTTTTTTTACTTAAAAACAAGGCACTCGCCATCGGCACATACGTTAATGACAAAATAAATGCACCGAGGATGGCAAAAGCTACTGTTTCGGCCATTGGCCGGAACATCTTTCCTTCTATACCAACCAGAGATAATAAAGGCAGGTAAACGACCAGGATAATGATCTGACCAAAAGCAGCAGATTTCATCAACTTGCTTGCGCTGTCACGAACCTCAACATCCATTTGCTTGGAAGTGAGTTTAGGGATACCCTCTTTTTTATATTTCCCGGTGGTAATATGGTGAACGACACTTTCTACAATAATCACCGCACCATCAACAATCAGCCCGAAATCAATGGCACCCAAACTCATGAGGTTTCCTGAAACACCGAACAGCCGCATCATGGTAAACGCAAATAGCATAGCTAAAGGAATAACAGATGCGACCACTAAACCAGCCCGTAAATTCCCTAAAAGCAGGACAAGTACGAAAACGACGATTAAAGCGCCTTCTAACAGGTTGCGTTTTACCGTACCTATAGCCCGGCCAACCAGTTCTGTCCGGTCGATAAAGGGTTCAATGACCACGCCTTCTGGCAAAGATTTTTGTATCTGCACCATCCGGTCTTTTACATTCCGGATCACTTCGCTGAAATTCTCGCCCTTGAGCATCAGCGCCACCCCGGCAACAACCTCGCCTTCGCCATTCCGGGTAACCGCCCCGTAACGGGTTGCGCTGCCAAATTGAACGGTGGCTATATCCCGCACTAAAATAGGTGAGCCTTTTGTATTGGCAACAACTACCCGGCGGATGTCGTCTAAATTCTGTACCTGCCCCAGGCCACGAATAAAGTAAGCATTGCGTTGCTGCTCAATATAGGAGCCACCGGTATTTTCGTTATTTTTTTGAAGGGCTTCGTAAACCTGTGGGATTGTGATACCTAATGAGTTTAGCTTATCGTTGTCTAAAGCTACTTCATATTGCTTAACATAACCACCCCAGCCGCTTACTTCTGCCAAGCCAACCGTGCCTGCTAACTGTGTTCTAACTATCCAGTCCTGAATAGTACGCAGATCGGTAGCGGTATATCGGGTTTCGTACCCTTTTTTGGTGTGGATTACGTACTGGTATATCTCGCCCAGTCCGGTGGTTATGGGTGCCAGTGTAGGTTCACCCAATCCTTTTGGAATACTGTTTTCGGCTTCCTTTAATTGTGCGTTAACCTGCTGGCGCGCCCAGTAAATATCCACGTTATCTTTAAAAACAATGGTAATTACGGATATACCGGAGCGGGATATGGATCGTTTTTCGATGATCCCGGCAATATTAGCCATCGATAACTCTATAGGAGCGGTAATAAATTGCTCCACCTCCTGCGCCCCAAGGCTTGGGGCTTGTGTAATGATCTGTACCTGGTTATTGGTAATATCGGGCTGCGCATCAACCGGCAGGTTATACGCTGAGTATACTCCCACCAGTATTAAAACCAGTGTCATAATCCCGATAGTTACCTTGTTCCTGATAGAGAACGCGATAATCTTATCAAACATAAAATGTAAAAAATTAATACGAATACGGAAAAGCCAGGCAAAGTTTATTGCAGGCAAAAACATTTAAAAATTTCGTATTAAGCTATTTGAGGGGGTTGCCAGATCTTGATGAGCTGTTCCTGAACGGCAGGCATGCCATAATCAGGGTACACACGTGTAATTGGTTTTATAAAAACTGCAGAGGTGATAGTTGCTACTAAATATCTTGCTGTAGAACAGCAGGAACATGTACAAAAAGGCGGACAAACTTCCTGGGCCCTTTCATCACTTGCGGCATGGCTTTTTTGGATAGAAACATGCTCAATATTCGCGTAAATATCATCCTTGTCCTGACAGGGTAATACCGCCAGTAAGATAAAATATATGCTGAATATGAAAGCGAGGTATTTCATTCGTCAGCAAATATAAAGAATTAATTTGCTGACGAATACGGATTATTTATTTGCAATAGCATTGCACTGTGTTAACCATTCAAAAAAACTATCCTGTTACACAATTAATTGCCTGTAAATAAACCAATACAGAACATTAGTATCCATGCCGATTTGAAAAATATTTTACAAACCACAAACAACTTTGTCCGCTTCAATGCCAAATTTGTCCCAAACGAAACGGAAAATGCACATCAACAATATATTTGAAATACATTTGTCTGTATGTTTAAAAACTATCAGTTCAAGTGGTTTTTTATCGTAACAGGCATATTGACCATCGTAACGATGATCAGTTTGCTACTTCGCCATAACAGCCTTGTAGATGTTAAATGGTGGGAGTATCCGGAATATTCCTTACAAATCTCCTTAACGCTATTTGCATGCTGGATGATCCATGGGTTTTTCCTGCTTCATGAATTTTCATGGCTTAAAAATTATGCGAAACATGTTTTAAGTAATGCTGCTGCAACGCTTGTTACATTTATGTTAGCGTACATCCTTTATCATGTTTTGCCCCCTACCACTCTTGTTTCTAATGGCGTCCCGTTTGATACTATTTCAGATTTCATTGTTCACTTCATCGGTGCATTTTTAGCGAGCATCGTTTCTTACGTTGTTTTTTACAGCGTCCATACAAGCACCGCTTTACAAAGTTCCCAGTTGGAAAACGAGATACTGGAGCAGGCCCATTTGCGTGCGCAACTTATTTCCCTGCAACAGCAAATCAGTCCGCATTTTTTGTTCAATTCTTTAAGCACGCTAAAAACCATAGCAAGCGATCAGCCCACCAAGAATTACATTGTGCAGCTTGCCGCAGTGTATCGTTATGTACTGAATTTTAACGAAAGCTACCTCACACCACTGAAAGATGAATTAACCTTTATCAAGTCCTATCTCTATATCATGAATGAGCGGTTTGAGGACGCATTGCTGGTAGATATCAAAATACCAGATGAACACCTGCTTTTTATGATACCACCCATGTCGTTACAATTACTTATAGAAAACGCTATTAAGCACAATACGCTTTCGCCCGAACAGCCATTACACATCACTATCCTAACAGATAATTCGCCGGCGCTTATTGTGACAAATAACCTGCAACTTAAAAAAGTAGCGGAAGAGGGTACCGGGACCGGACTTAAAAATATAACGGAGCGTTACAAACTACTCATTCATAAACCTGTTCAAATCACTAATGATGGATCGTATTTTTCGGTTAACTTGCCATTATTAAACAAATGAGAGTAATTATTATAGAAGACGAAGCCAAAACAGCCAAAGAACTTAAAGGCATGCTGCAGGAATTGGATAGTGAGATACGTGTTGAAGCCATCCTACCCTCTGTTTCGTCGGCTATCATTTGGTTAAACAACAACCCTACACCAAACCTGATCTTCTCCGACATCCAATTAGGAGACGGCCTGAGCTTCGAAATATTCAGGGAGGTACAAACAGATGCACCCGTAATATTTTGTACCGCATTTGACGAATACGCTATCCGAGCTTTTGAATCTAACAGCATTGATTACCTGTTAAAGCCAGTTGAGGAAGATATGCTGCAGAAAAGCCTCGAAAAATACTTCCGATTAAAAGAGCACCTCATTAACGGGGCACAGTATACCAATAACTTAAACAAGGTATTGGTACAGATGGATGCTTCTTACAAACAAAATATTTTGGTGCATTACCGGGAAAAGATCATCCCCATGCGGGTAACAGAAATCCAATTCATTTACGCATCAGAGGGTGTTGTATATATTTACGATTCGCATGAAAAAAGTTACCCTGTTCAATATACTATTGAACAACTGGAAACTATGCTAAATCCGCAACAGTTTTTTAGGGCTAACCGGCAGTATATCGTCAACAGAGATACTATTCAAAACATTGAACATTATTTTAACCGCAAGCTTTACGTGAGTACAAAAATCGCTCCGCCCGAAAAGATCATCATCAGTAAGATAAAAGCCCAACCGTTTTTAAAATGGATAGAACAATAATTTGATTTATCCCTAAATAATCACCTCCTGCTGGTAATTAATCAAACATTTCCTTAAAAAAACCTTTTTGACGAAAGGTGTCCGTTTCATTGCCCGTTTTGTCCTTTTCATTCTGAAATTTCCGGGCCAAACCCATTACCGGGATACTTTTGCACCATCTTAACACCACGGCAGTATACACCTGGTAAAGGGTTAATACATGAAAATGAAAAGAAATGCTTTATTGGCGCTGATGTGCTTTCTTCCCTTTAGTTTGTTTGCTCAGCAGCAATGGAACCTGAAGGATTGCATAGCATACGGCCTGAAAAATAATCGCTCGGGTATAGTTTACGAAAATGAAAAACGGGCGGCTGATGCCCAGGCAAAAGAAGCCCTTGCCGACTATCTACCTAAAGTAAGCGTTACCGGAACTTTTGACGATAACTTAAAAGTACAGCAATCCATCATCCCGGCGGGCATATTTGGGCCGGAAGCCGTTAAAGTGGCCTTCACTCAAAAATACAATACAAACGGTGTTGCACAGTTGGATCAGACCATCTATGATCAGTCGTTACTAAACGGTTTAAAAGCCAATAAGTACAACAAGCAACAGGCCGACCTGAACGTAAAAAAGAATGAAGAAACCATCATTTATGATATCAGTAACTCTTATTACCAGATTTACGTTTACCGGGAACAACTGCGCCTATTGAAGGCAAACCTCGAAACTTACCGCAAGCAAATGGATATTTCCCAGCTGCAGGTAAAAAAGGGTGTAACGCTACAAAAAGATCTTGACAAAGTAACGGTAAACTACAACAATGCCGTTTCGCAGATCAGGGTGGCAGAAAGCAGCTTAACGCTTTCAGAAAACCAGTTAAAATACAACATGGGATACCCTATTGCTTCGGCATTGCAGGTAGATACGGCTTCCAGCCATGATATTAACACACCGGCGCAAATTGACCCTTCCAGCAATTCTTTTTCGGCCGGTAACCGAACCGATTACCAGCTTTCCGAAATTAATTCTCACCTACTGGAAATAGACCAGCAACGCATTAAAGCCGGGGCAATTCCCAAATTAACCGGTTACGCTCGTTACGGCGCCGTTGGCTTTGGTAACACACTGGGGCCTGCTTTTAGCGATTTCAGCCCCTACTCGGCCATTGGTTTAAAATTAACTATTCCATTATTTGATTTTTTTAAGCGAAACGCCCAGTACAGCCAGGCCAGGTATAAAAGCCTTAACGCGGCCGAGAACCTGAAACTGGACCAAGGTAAGTACCAGTTGGAATACGAAAACGCAAAAACCAAACTGATCAAAGCCCAAAGCAACCTGGATAACGACAGCCGTAATATTGAACTGGCCCAATCAGTGTTCAAAACTACCAACCTGCAGTTTACAAAAGGCGTAACCGACCTTAACGACTGGCTTAATGCCCAATACGCCATAAAAGACGCGCAAAACAACTATCTCAACTCCTTATACAGCTTTTACCAGGCCAAACTCGACCTTGAAAAGGCTGCTGGCACCCTCAAAACCTTTTACAGCTCACTTTAAAAATATATGAAACGTAAATATATCATCGGCCTCATCGTTGTGGCTTTACTTGCACTGATCATCTTCAGGCTTGCTTCCAACAAAAGCACTTTAGATAAAAAGAAAGAAGCCCCAAAAGATACCTTAGTGAGTATTCCCGTAAAAGCTGCTACAGTAAAAGAACAACGACAGGAGATCAGCCTGATCAAAACCGGCACACTTGCACCCTTCAAAGAAGCTAAAGTACTTTCTACAACAGGTGGTACCATCCAGCAGTTAAGGTTTAACCTTGGCGACCATGTTAGCCAAGAGCAGATTTTGGCTGTTATTGATACCCGGTCGGCACAGCTGGATCTGCAAAAAGCAGAAAGCAACGCAACCAAACTACGCCGCGACCTTGAAACTTATACCGAATTGTTAAAAGGACAGGCCGCGACCCAGGAGAAAGTGAACGAGATTCGCCAGAATTACCTGGATGCCACCAACCAGGTAAACCAGGTCAGAAAACAGATCAGCGACGCTTCTATTAAAGCACCCACAAGCGGCATTATTTCCGAGAAACCCGTAGAGCAGGGTGTATTTGCCAACGCGGGTACTGCTATCGCTACTATAGTTAATTTATCGCAGGGTAAAGTACAGATAAACCTTACCGAAAACGAGGTTTACCAGGTAAAGCAGGGCCAGGCGGTTAAAATAACAACCGATGTATATCCCGATCAGATCTTTAACGGTAAAATAAGCTTTATAAGCCCCCAAGCCGACGAAACACATAATTACCGGGTAGAGATCATGGCCGATAACAAAGATACCACACCGCTGCGCTCGGGCACATTTGTCTACGCCGACTTCTCCCGCAAAACAACGCAGGATATCCTGCTCATCCCGCGCGATGCACTTACCCAAAGTATTAAAGATGCAGCCGTTTATGTGATTGAAAATAATATCGTCCATCAAAAACCAGTAAAAACAGGAATAGAAATGAATGGATTGATACAAGTAGTAAGCGGGCTTAAGGCAGGTGAAGTAGTAGTTACTTCGGGCCAGATAAACCTGAAGGATGGCACACGGGTAACTATTTCCAAATAAAACCAAGCAAATGTCAATAACAGAGATTGCCGTTAAGCGGCCCCTTTTAATCATTGTAGTTTTTACCGTCCTCTTCATCTTTGGTGTTAAATCTTACCTGGGCTTAAATTATAACCTGCTACCCAAGATTGAGGTACCTACGGTATCGGTAAGCACTGTATACCCTGGCGCGTCCGCGGCAGAAGTGGAAACATCGGTGACAAAAAAACTCGAAGATGCGTTCTCATCAGTGGAAGGGCTGGACAAGATCACCTCCACCTCGCAGGAAGGGGTATCAAGTGTTGTGGTACAACTTAAAGCCGGAACAGACATTGACCAGGCCGAGCGCGACATTCAGCGCAAAGCGGACCAGGCACAAAACGACCTGCCGGATGATATTAACAAACCTATTGTTAATAAGATAAATTTAGAAGACGCCCCCGTACTTAAAGCCGGGGTAACCTCCACCCAATCTCCACGTGAGCTATACGATTTTGTAGACAAGCAATTACTGCCGCTGCTGCAAAACGTAGCAGGCGTGGGCCAGGTAAATATCATAGGTGGCGATGAGCGCCAGATACAGGTGAATATTGATCAGGATAAGATGAAAGCTTATGGCCTGGGTATAGGGCAGGTAACCAATGCCTTAACCAAAGCGAACCAATCCTACCCGGCTGGTAGTATTGAAACCCGCAACCAACAGCAATCCATTCGTTTTGATGCCAATGTAACCTCTACAGAACAGATCCGGGATTTGATTATCCAGCAAAGACCTGGCGCCGGCAGTGTTTACCTGAAGGATATTGCCGAGGTGGTAGATGCTACCGCTAAAACAACAGCTATTAATCATATCAACGGTATCCCATCAATAGGTGTACAAATTATTAAGCAAAGCGATGCCAATGCGGTTGAAGTAAGTAAGCAGGTAAGGCTAAAATTTGCCGAGATTCAGTCGCAGTATAAAGCACAGGCTTTAAAGTTTGATGTTTCATCAGACCAAAGCATTTACACGTTAAAATCGGCTAATGGCGTTATGGAAGACCTTGGCCTGGCCGTTGTAATAGTAGGCATTGTGATGCTGGCTTTTCTGCATAGTTTCCGCAGTTCTATGTTTGTACTGGTCGCCTTACCATCCTCCATTATCCCAACATTTATTGCCATGTATTTCCTGGGCTTCTCACTCAACCTGATGACGCTAATGGCAATGTCGCTGGTGGTAGGTATCCTGGTAGATGACTCTATTGTGGTACTTGAAAATATATACCGGCACCTGGAAATGGGCCGCGATAAAGAAACGGCAGCATTAGAAGGCCGTAGCGAAATAGGCTTTACAGCGCTGGCCATTACACTGGTAGATGTGGTGGTGTTCCTGCCTATTGCATTTGCGGGTGGCATTATTGGTTCGCTGTTGCAGGAGTTTTCGCTGGTGGTGGTATTTTCTACTCTGATGAGCTTATTTGTGTCCTTTACGGTTACACCAATGCTGGCCAGTAGGTTCGGCAAAATAGAAAAGCTGAATGAGAATAGCCTTTGGGGCAGGCTAAACCTGGGTTTTGAACACTTTTTGGATATTTTGAAAGAGGATTATGGCAAATTACTGGCTATTGTATTAAAAAAGAAAAGGTGGTTATTATCCGGTGTAATTGTGCTAATAATCGGCTCTGTTGCACTTGTGCCCCTGGGCTTTATCGGCGCGGCCTTTATACCCAGCGCCGATCAGGGCGAGCTGCTCATTACCCTGGAGCTGGCCCCATCCGCTTCCATTTATCAAACCAATATGATTACCCAGCAGGCCGAAAAACTGATCATGAAACAGCCAGAGGTAACAAAGGTATTCTCCAGCATTGGTTTTGTGAGTGGTAGCATAGCCGGTACAACCAACAACAGTAACCGGGCAGAGATCACCATTACGATGGTAGATAAAAAGCAAAGAGATATTACTGCGGAGGATTTTGGCGGCAAGCTACAAAAGCAGCTCAGCGCGGTTATCCCGGGGGTAAAAATCACTTCAGCACCCACCTCCATAACCGGTGGTGCAAACCAGGCCCCTATCCAGATAGCGGTAAAAGGGATAGACCTTAAAGCAGTGCGTAAGGTGGCTGAGGAATATAAAAAGATAGTGGCCTCTGTACCCGGTACCCGCTTTGTTGAACTTTCGGTTAAAGATCAGAAACCGCAAGTTGAGGTTAACCTGAACAGGGAGAAAATGACCTTATTGGGTATTGATGCCAGCCAGGTAGGCGCGGCTTTACAAAACGCCTTTAGCGGTAACGATAAAAGCAAATTTAAACAGGATGGTAACGAGTATGATATCCTCATTGGTTTAGATAGCTATGACCGCTCTGACATTAATAATGTAAGAAACTTATCGTTCACCAATAACAACGGACAAAGCTTTGTATTGAGCCAGTTTGCCCAGGTAACCGAGGGTTTAGGCGAAAGTGTATTACAGCGCAGCGACCGCTTGGGGGCCATAACGGTAAACTCTAATGTGGCAGGCAGGCCTTCAGGGTCGGTAACAGAAGATATCAAAAAGAAACTCCCGCAGGTAAAGCTGCCCGAAGGGATTTCGGTAGAGTTTTTGGGCGATGCCAAGAACCAGGCAGATGCCTTTGGCAGCTTATTTTTTGCCCTGGGTGTGGCCATTGTTTTGGTTTACCTCATCATGGTTGCGCTTTATGAAAATGCCATCTACCCGTTTGTTGTGTTGTTCTCTATACCTGTAGCACTTGTTGGGGCATTACTGGCATTGGCGTTAACTATGCAAACCCTTAATATATTTTCCCTTATTGGGGTTATCATGCTACTGGGGCTGGTGTCTAAAAACGCCATCCTGATCGTAGATTTCACCAACCATCTAAAAGCCCAGGGCTATCCTGTTATGGAGGCATTGGTTGAGGCCGGTAAAGAGCGGTTAAGGCCAATCCTCATGACCACACTTGCCATGATTTTAGGCATGCTCCCTATTGCCATTGCCAGCGGGGCAGGTGCCGAGATCAAGAACGGAATGGCGTGGGTAATTATTGGCGGGTTAACCAGTTCTATGATCCTTACCCTATTTGTGGTACCATCTATGTATCTCATTGTAGAGAACCTTATTTTAAAATTCAAAAAGAAAAAAACAGCCGATGAAACCTTGCTTTTAGAAGCGCATCATTAATAATCCAATAATCAACAATTGTTTGCAGGGGCCGGCGGGAGGATAACTTCTGCCGGAAGCCCGCAGACTAGTGCTTGCCAAAACCATCTTATTTATTTGCCCATCCCCTCTTATGAAATACAAAATACATTTAATTGCCGCTATTTTAAGTTCAGCCGTTTCAACCACGTTTGCGCAAACAGCTAAAGAGCTGGCCATGAAACACATGGTCGATTCCATGAAAATGGCCGCGCTATCTGATTATGCTACACGCTATCCATTTTTAAGGCAAGGTTTTTTGGCTACAGATATTACAGGCAGGCGCAATGTTAAAGCAGAACTAAATGGCAAGGACCTTTATGCAGGTGAGATGAATATAACCCGCGTAAGGGCAAGTTTCAATATCCCCGTTGCACAGTGGGGTAAGAACACCGTCACCGGAATCGTCGGCTACCAACAAACACATTTTGAGACCCGCGATATACAAAGCTACAGCCCGCAGTTTACAGCTAAAGATCAAAGCATCACCAAAAACGCGGTTGGCTTTACAGCTAGTTATAGTCGTTCCGATTCACTTTTCAATCATCCCGTTAATTTTGGCGGAAGCATATCCGGGCTTACAGACGAATTCACATCCATTAAAAGAATAAACTATTTAGGAAATATAAGTGTACCCATAAAAAGGAGCCTGTATTCGTCCTTAACTGTGGGCGTGGTAGTCATTATCGATCCTTCGGCCGTGGCCCCGGTTGTGCCTTTCATCAGCTACTGGCATAAGTATAAAAACACCGATTGGGAATTATTTATCGATCTGCCTCAGCGGGTTGTTGTAAGAAAACAATTAACCAAAAAAAGCTGGGTATTTTTAGGTAGTGAATTAGGCGGCAGCCTTTATTTTTTTGATTTAAACCAGCCCAACTTGCCTCAGAATGCTATTTACTCTGCTATGGAGATTCGCTCGGGAGCCACATTTGAATATCTGGTGACTAAAAAACTGGTACTGGGCGTAAGTGGTGGGCTTTATTCGACGGCCTCACCCCGCGTGTTTGACCACAATGATAAACCAAGAGATTACTTTGCCAGAATCAACGGCGGCAGCGCCCCTTACATCAGTTTTTCATTGTCGTTTTTGCCATTTATAAAACGTTAATACATAGCGTTAAACCGCTCTATAACAAAACCATTCGAATGATTTGTATCCGCTAAGAACTCGGATTAATTTAAGATGCGATACCCAGAATTCCTTTTCCTACCTATCATGATCAAATAACGGGAATGCAGCACAAGTTTTGCTGCATTCCCGTTATTAACACAAGGGTGAAAGGGACGCCCTATTCCGGAGCTTTTTCTATTGATGAACCGTGGCAGGTTTGAACACATTATTTGCCGGGTTTATGTCAGGGTATTTATGATCAGGATCAATAGTTACCGACTCGATTACAGCTCCTGATTTAAAGTTAAAGTTCCAGTCTGCCCCACGCTGCCAAACTTCCACAGGTAATTTTATTCTGCTTGTTTTACCGCCGGTCTCTTTGATATCCAATGTAACCGGCATCACAATTTTTTCCAGATTTTTGATGCTGATAACAGCCCCTTTTGATGGGTCATTATCTACATAGGTTACCCCGGTAACAGCCTGATCAAGCTTCCAGGTGTTAAAAAACCAGCTCCGCCAAAACCAGCCCAGGTCTTCGCCGGTTCCGTTTTCGATGGATCTGAAAAAATCATCCGGCGTTGGGTGTTTAAATGCCCATTCCCGGATATAATTTTTAAAAGCAAGGTCAAACAACTTTTCTCCTATTACTTCTGATCGTAGTAAGGATAGCGCCAATGCCGGTTTGCGGTATGCGTCAGTTCCTATGCGTTGAAACTGTAAAACGTCCTCATAGGATACGGAAGGTTCTTCGGCGGCGCCAAAAGTAGTTTGCGCTGTTGTATAAATATCCTGCTGTTTCCTGCCATTGGCGGCCGGTAAACCGGCATTGTGCTCTTTGGCATTAAGTCCATTTATAAAAGTATCGAAGCCCTCATCCATAAAAGTATGCCTTCGCTCATTTGATCCAACGATCATCGGGAACCAGTTATGGCCAAACTCATGATTGGTTACGCCCCAAACACGGCCCGGCCCGGAGCCGGCATGGCAAAATACCAGTCCCGGATATTCCATCCCTCCTACACTGCCGCCAACGTTAGTAGCAACCGGGTAGGGATATTCAAACCATTTATTTGAATAATATTCTATTACCTGCTTTACAGATTCTGTTGCACCGCCCCAGGCCTCCGGCCCTTTGGCTTCTGCCGGGTAAACTGCCTGTGCCAGCGCTTTTTTCCCGCTTGGCAGATTGATGCGGGCCGCATCCCATAAAAATGCTTTTGATGCCGCCCAGGCAACATCTCTTGAATTATTGATCTTAAAATGCCAGCTTAGTTCAGCTTTCCCGCCCACCTGGCTGCCGGGGTTATTAAAATCAGCTTCGGTGCGTATAGCAACCGTTGCATCACTTGCGGCAGCTTTGCGCAACCTTTCCTGTAAGGGTTTCGCCAATACTTCGGTGGCATTAAGTAAGCCACCCGACCCCACAATAATTAGGTTTGATGGTGCCGTAATAGTATAATCCAGGTTCCCATATTCCAGGTAAAACTCTCCGGCGCCTAAATAAGGAAGCGTATCCCAGCCGTGGATATCATCATAAACCGCCAGCCTGGGGAACCATTGTGCAATTTCGTACACCCAGCCATCACGGAAACGTTTTCTTCCCATCCTGTCTGTACCATATTCCGGAATGGGAAACGAATAAGTTATCACGATGTTCACCGAATCACCCCCTGCTTTCAATTCTTTCGGCAGGTTAATTCTTACCCTGGTATCGGAAATGATAAATTCAGGTTCGGTTAGTTTCCCTTTGCTTTGAATGCTGATCTTTTTAATATCGTATCCGCCGGTAAAACTTTCCGGGCTTGCCCAACGCTTACCAGGAACAGTGTGCGTGGTAGCTTCTGACCTTGAATCTTTACGATAAATGTTCTGATCGAGCTGCAGCCATACATAACCCAGCTTATCCGGGCTGTTATTTTTATAATTGATAGATACGGTACCCGACAGCGTTTGTTCAACGGTATCCAGTTTTACATTTATTTTATAATCAGCGCGGTTTTGCCAGTATTTTGGGCCCGGCGCCCCGGATGCCGAACGATATTCGTTGCCATTAGCGGTCGTATAGAAATAAGGGTTAAATGTTTCATGCTGATCATAAACACCTGCAGGCGCCTTTTGCTCCTGTGCGAAAGCACCTGATGCTGCCGACAATGCGAGTATAGCTAAATAAATTCTTTTCATTTTTTTAGGGTTGCGGTTGAACTTTAACGATTAGGTGGGACTGATTTTCTCCCGAAGTATAGATCCGCTCGGTGGCTTTTTTGTAATCAGATTCTTTGGCATGGTAAATATCGATGAACTGGTTTGGGTTTCGGTCCACAAGCGGAAACCACGAGCTTTGTACCTGCACCATAATCTTATGCCCTCTTAAAAAGGTATGCGCTACGTCGCGCAACTCAAATTTCACTTCGGTTACTTTACCGGGTACCAGAGGCTCAGGCTTAGAAAGACTGTTTCTGAATTTCGCCCGTATCACATCGGCACGTATCAATTGCTGAAACTCGCTCAGTTGAATATTGGGCGCCGTATTTGCATTGTTTTTAGCCGTATCCGGGAATACGTCAATCACTTTTACCACATAATCCGCATCGGTTCCAGAACTTGACACAAAGAGGTCTGCTATGATAGGCCCTGATAATGTTACATTTTTGTCAAGCGTTGACGACGTATAAACCAAAACATCCGGGCGGGTGGCAGCAAACCTCTGGTCTTCTATCATATACTCCCTGCCGGGGCTTGTTTTGATATCCGCTGTAAAGGGTACTGGCTTTTTAGGGTCACTAACATATTCGTCAAATGATCCGTCCGTTGATTTATCCGCATCGAAAGAGAGGCTTCCGTTCTGACCCAGGTAGATATTTTCGTCTTTAACGTCAGCTGGTGGCCATTGCTTATAGGCTTTCCATTGGTTGGTACCGGTCTCAAATATCGAAGCTTTTGGCAGATCAAGCTCACCTTTCCCTTTCAGATAATAGTTAAAAAACGGGAACTCAATTTTTTCGCGATAATAGACAGATGTTTCTGAACCGAAATCGATATTGCCGAAGGAAGACCCGTTCCCGCGGGCAAACCCGCCATGAAACCACGGCCCCATAACCAGGTGGCCATCAGCACCGGGGCTTAACTTATTAATCGCCTCAAATATTTTAAGCGGGCCGTACAGATCTTCAGCATCAAACCATCCGCCAACACTTAAAACAGCAGGTTTTACATTTTTTAAATGAGGTAGTGGCGTGCGGCTTTGCCAATAGGAATCATAAGTACCATGATTCATAAAATCAACCCAAACAGGTATCTGGTTCTTATAGTACTTTTCATTCAGATCGGTAAAGGTTCCGTTCCTTAAGAAAAACTGGTACCCATCTTTTGTGCCAATGTCCAAACGCTGCTCAGGCTGGGTGGTTGGCTTCGGCCTTACATGCCCAAAGTTTGAAAAGAAAAGGAAATTGCCTAAAAAGAATGCACCGTTATGCGTAATGTCGTCCCCGATAAACCAATCGGTAACCGGTGCCTGTGGTGATACAGCTTTTATAGCCGGATGACCGCTCAGAATGGTGGCCGTGGCATAAAAACCGGGGTAGGAAATACCCCATACACCTACCCGCCCGTTGTTATTGGGGATGTTTTTTAAGAGCCAATCTACCGTATCATAAGTATCACTGCTTTCATCAATATCATTCTTTGTTTTCTTGTTGGGATTAAACGGCCTGGTATTCACAAATTCACCTTCAGACATCCACTTGCCCCGTACATCCTGGTAAACAAAAATATATCCCTCTTTTATAAACAGTGCGGACGGGCCTAAAGCTGTCTTGTATTTATCAACCCCATAAGGCGCTACAGAATATGGTGTACGGCTTAAAATAAACGGGTATTTTTCTTTACTGTCTTTAGGGATATAGATAGCGGTGAAAAGTTTTATACCATCGCGCATGGGTATTAGTCTTTCTATCTTTGTATAGTTATCGTGGATATAAGCAGAATCCTGCTTGTTTATTGCCCTGATGTTATCGGCTGTCGCGGGGGCATTAGCCCTTTGCTGTTTTTGAGCCATTGCTGCATCCGAAGATGCAGCAATGTAACCCACCCCTAACATAAATAGAGAGAACAGTTTGATGTAATTTTTCATTTTTCCCTTATTTTCCGTTTATAAAATTGTCCCAGTTAATTTCGCTGGTAGGTGTAGCCAGCTGTGTAAATACAGCACCGGCATCTGCTGCCACCGGGATCTCATTTAAGCGATTGTATCTGCGTGCATCTATCCAGCGATGGCCGGCTGGCTCAAACCACAGTGAATAACGGCGCTGAAACAATATTTCAGTAATCAGGCTGTTCAGATCTTTTGCACCAGTATAATCAGTAAGATTTGCAGCTTTACGGATGGTATTGATGGCGCCTACAGCATCGTCGGTATGCCCAAGCTGGGCAGAAGCCTCTGCATAGATCAGGATAAGTTCTTCGTTTCTGATATACTTAATAGGTGCGGTATTGGTTGCCCAGCGGTTGTCCTGGTACTGGCTGGAAAGGGGCACCTTACCAACCGTATTAACCAATGGCGCCGTACGGAAAAAAAACTTTGTTTTTACCCTGCTATCACCCGGAAGGGCATCTGTAATTAGTGAAGGATGCACCACGGGCGCACTGCTTAAACTGGCATTTAATACATAATACAACGGGTTATAAGACTCTGGCGGCCCGCCATATACATGTGCAGGGCCAATGTTAATATCCCCTTTTAAATCGAAGAAGGAATTTTGAAGAGCGTCTAGCGCTCCCTGCCAGTCTTTTTGATAAATGGCTGTCCGTGCGGCAATCGCGCGGTTAATCTTAGCCAGCCCTGCAGGTGTGTTAAAGTTGGTATAGCCTGCTGTAAGCTTAAAGGGCAGCGTGGCACCCGCCTTGTTAAGCGCGGCGTAGCCATCATCTAAAATACCTTTTATCGCTTTTAACGCATCGTTGTAACCTACAAATTTACCCGGGTTTAAAGGATCGCTTACATCGATACGGATCCCGTTCTGATACTGGGAGTTAGCGGGAACAAGGTATTGGTACCCCTGTATGGTTTTGGCAAACCCGATATAGGCATTTTTCTGTTCGGCCGTAACTGAAGATGTATTGTTTACCGCACTTACCAGCACATTGGCTTGCTTGATAGCACCATATGGGCCTGTGTAGGCACCGCCAACGCCATAAAAGGTAGCATCGGGTATTGCCTGGGCCTGTCCGAGCCAATATTGAATATTCCTGGAATCTGCAGAATTAAAGAACCAGATCTCCCGTCCAAACGTTCCGAAAGCGTTAGCAGATGTGGATAAATAGTTTTTACTGGTAGCCTCAAGGCCCGTCACCAGGTTTTGCAGTTGCCCAATCGTCGCATTCGACGTAATACTGGTGATCGATGGATTATTAGGGTCCGTAACGGCTTCCAGTTTGCAGGATAATGTGAACACTAAGCCACTATATATGATAATTTTGGATATGTTTTGCTTATTCATTTTTTGATGATTATAAATATGATTTTAGAAATCTACTTTAAGATTGAACAGAAGGCGTTTTGACGGAGGGTACTGAAACAGATCTGTTCCTGAGTTAATAGCTGATGCGGAACCAAAATTGGAAACTTCGGGGCTATACCCTTTATAAGGTGAAAAGTTTAACAGGTTGGTTGCAGAAAGCCCCACACGTACCTGCTGCACCACATTGCCTAATACCCGGTGCAGGAAGTTTTTGGAAAAGTTATAGCTAAATCCAACCTCTCTTAACTTAACATAGCTGGCATCCTGAACATAATTAGCGGCTGTAGGGTTATTTTTCCTTGCTACTCCATTGGTGTTAAAGTCTGGCGTTGTACCACCATTATCTGTATTATATTCGGTAATATTCAGGATCTTTCCGCCTTTTTTCCAATCCCATAATGCGGTTAGGGAAAAGTTATTCAGGAAGGAAAAATCGTTATACCAGGAACTTTGAAACTCGGGTTGAGAATTTCCATATACGGTATAAATACCGGGCGAAATTTGAGGCGTTCCAACGATGGTCGTCGGGGAGTAGCCTTCTTTGATCAGGTAAGTTCCGTAACTTACACCATACACCCCGGTTGTATATGAGGGTACGTCGAGCTTGGTTATTTTGCTTGTATTTCTTGAAAAAAGGATCCTGCTTGTCCAGGTAAAGCCTTGTCCTGAAAATGGTATGCCCGTTAGCGATACCTCTACACCACGGTTAACCAATGAGGCGGCGTTTACCTTTTCAGTAGAAAGCCCTGTTGATCCCGCCAATGTCAGATCCTGGATCAGATCGTTCACGTGTTTGTTATAGTACGTCCCTTCAAAAACAAGTCTGTTTTTAAAGAAGCCTATATCTGCTCCCAGTTCCAGTTCACCCGCACGTTCTGGCCTGATGTTCGGATTACCTACTGTGGAAGATATAACAGACCCGATAAGCCCACCTGTAATTACGGGTGACAACGAGCTATAAATACTGCCATAAGGTGGTAAGCCCCCGGTTTGCCCATAAGCAGTTCTTAGCTTAAACTGGCT
Source organism: Bacteroidota bacterium (assembly GCA_040390445.1). Lineage (GTDB taxonomy): Bacteria > Bacteroidota > Bacteroidia > Sphingobacteriales > Sphingobacteriaceae > Mucilaginibacter. Next base: position 455,262 of record JAZJYI010000008.1, on the reverse strand, counting down.
GATGGTCTCGCTTTTCCAGAAATCAAACTTAGTTAGATTAATTGCCACAGAAGCTTTTGGGAAAGCATAAAAATGATTGGCATCGCCATTCAGTGTAGACTTATCCAACCGAAGCCCCACAGTACCAATTATTTTGTCATCGAAGTTAACTTCTTCCTGGCCCACCCAGCCAAGATCCTTAACTATCTGACTGGATTGTGTTACAGATTGTACCGATGCTTGCGCAAGTGATTGCTGGCTGGACACAAGGCCCCTGCCCTGCCCAAAAAGGGTGTTCACCTGTGTTTGCAATGCAACCACACCTACCTGCGTAGTGAAATGCGTTTTGTTTACATCCTGCCCATAGATCAGAAAGCCCTGGAGGTTGGTATTGATATCTGACTCTGTCCCCAGGATCACATTGCCGGGGTTTGCCGTGCTGCGCTGTGCTTGCAGGTCTTCCGGGAAATACTCTTTGCTTTTTTGATTCAGGTAATCAACCCCGCCCTGGAGCGACAATTTAAGCGAAGTGTGTTCGGTTTGTATAAACCTCAGATTTGCAGTTGCAGATTCTATAAACCGGTTGATCTTGACATTGTTGATGGCCTTATCGCGCAGGGCAAGCGGGTTCTGGTTTTCAGAATATGGATTGTCCGGATAAATACCGTTCACTGGGCTTGGATTATAATAGTTGGGCAGGTAGCCAATAATATAACCTAATGTACCGCCGGCATTATTTTCGTTGCCGGTAAACCCACGATCAGAATTTGTATTCAGGTAATTAGAGTTTACCGAAAAATCTATCCAATTATTTAGCTTATGATCAAGGTTCAATCTTAATGAGTTTCGGTCAAACCCGGTATGTTTTATGATTCCACCTTCCCTTGAAACGTCGCCAGAAACATAAAATGTAGTTTTATCGTTACCACCTGCTATATTTAGGTGAGTATTTGTTATCAGTGGTTTTTCTCCGTACAGGATTTTTTCATAGTTATAAACCTTGCCGCCTGCGTCGGCGTAACGCTGTAATTCAAGAGCCTGCCTTGAGGCCGGGAAGAATTGTTTTATTTTGGTGGTATCCCAGGATGCGCTTCCAACGTATTTTTGAATTGTCGAGAAACCCAGGTCCTGTCCAAAACTAACCTTCGTTTTTCCTGCTTTACCTTTTTTCGTCGTAATGATAATTACGCCTGCATTTGCACGTGTACCGTAAATGGCAGATGCCGAAGCGCCTTTAAGTACTTCAATCTTGTCAATATCATCGGCATTTATATCAGCCAGCCTGTTGCCGGAATCATCCTGATTAGAAGCTCCCGCCCCGGTTACACTTGATCGCCCGGTGCTTAACGTATTGTTGTTCAAATAAACACCATCAATAATATACAATGGCTGGGAAGATCCTTGTAGCGTGCTTACACCGCGGAGTAAAATACTGATACCGCCTCCGGGAGCACCGCTATTGGCGCGAATCTGAGCCCCTGGTATCTTGCCATACAAGGCATTATCTACCGTTTGTGGTGGTGCGGTTCCTGTAAGCTCTTTGGCTGAAATAGAAGTTACCGCATTAGCAAGATTGGACCGTTTAATACCAGATGCAAGACCTGTAACGACTACCTCGTTTAAAGCGTTGATATTTTCCTGAAGGGCTACATTTATAGCAGATGAACCGGAGACGGTAACATTTTGGCTTAAGTAACCAATATAACTGATGGTGAGCACTGTTCCATTGGGGACGTTGATTTTGAAATTACCATTAACATCTGTAAGGGTTGAAATGTGTTGGTTTTTGGCGCTAACAGTTGCGCCGGGAATAACCGATCCGTCAGTTACAGATTTGACCAGCCCGGTAACCGGGGTATCCTGGGCCAATATGACCATCGGAATAAGGAAAGTAAAAATAACAGACAAAGCAAGTTTGTAGAATTGTCGATTCATGGGAATTTAAATGAGAATTAAAAAATGATAAGGAAATGCGGACCCGGCTTAATTTAAAAAGCGCATAAGTATAAGGCCCGCAAATGATGTGGGCTATAACTTAACATGGACAGCATTTTTTTGATGATTTACAAACTTAAGCGAGCGATAAATTTGCAGGCTGTAATTAACAGCAGCTAAGGGCGAGATAACAACAATAGATCTTATTGTTGGAAAAAGATGTGCGGATTGATAATACGGCTAATTCCGTAGAATAATTGACGAGACGTAAAAAATTGTTCATAGCTTTTATATTCATTTATATACCGCAAATGTAGTGAATAAGTTAATTGACTACAAACCCCATAGACTTTATATAGTATTTATATCTGTAACATTTCTGTTGCAACAAACTGGTAAAACAACAGACAACTTCTAAATTAAACTATAATCCTAAGATTGGGGGGACTGTTAAGCTATACTGTTATTTTTTAGTATAGCTTAACAGTTTTTCAAAAAAATATAGCTTGAAAAAACACCAATAGTTTATTAAACCTTTTCAATAAAGTACACTGCTATCGTTTTATGCACAAAAGGCATTTGAAGATATCTGTCTTATTCCCCCCTATTTGCCTCATAAATAAACTTATGATGACGATAGTCATTTTTTAAACGATTGCCATATTTTAAATTTGGTGATAAATCCACGCAACATGAAAACCATACAATTTAACTTTAATCATCCGGTGAAAGGGAATGCGGTTTTATCACCCGTTAACTGCACTGGCAGCCCATGCCTGCGGATGAAGGTCGAGAGTTCAAAAGACCATTTGCTGAAAATCCCTGTCGGCAATTGCGACGAAGGGAAATGGGTACTCACACTTGATTGGGAACACGATGGCCGGATATTTTCGCACCGTGAAAATTTCGAAGTAATAGCAAAACTTAAAAAGAGGCCATCAAAAAACACCATAAAGTGACATTACAACATGGTGATTAAAGGGCCATCATTAAAACAATACTCCCTGTTTAAGCCTTAACTTAACAATGTTATATAAGTGAACTGTATCATTATTATAAGTGATACAGTTCACTTATATAACGGTTTACGCTCCATAGCTTTGAGAAACGTTATTGCCGGGCTTTTTACCTTCTAACTGTACCAGAATGACAAAAAAGCAAAACTTCTCCATTTTAGTGATCAATTGCGGTTCCTCCAGTCTTAAATTCTCGCTATACGGGGCAGCATCCCTGTTGCCGGAATGGTCTGGCAGCGTTAATCATATCGGTGGGGAAGAAAGTAAACTGGAGATCAGAAACAGCCAGCACCAGCTACAAGAGTGCCGGGTGGGAAACTTTAAAAATTTGGATGCTGCTGTAAAGGAGGTTATTGATTGGCTAAAAAGCAATCCGGATCAAATTAAGCTATCTGCTATTGGGCATCGCCTGGTGCAGGGTGGCCCAGAACACCAATTGCCGGAACTAATTACAGGAGCCTTATTAAAAACATTAGAGCGGTTCGTTTACCTGGCACCAAATCATTTACCGGATGAACTGAAGGCTGTGAAAGCTTTTCAGGTGGCATTTCCAAAACTGCCACAGGTAGCTTGTTTTGATACCGCTTTTCATAAAGATATGCCCTCCTACGCCAGGTATTATCCCCTACCGGAAAAATACAAAGACATGGGGCTGATCAAATATGGTTTTCATGGTTTGTCTTATCAGTATATCCTGCAAGCATTGACGGCGGAAGACCCGGAGGTTACAAAAAAGAAGATCATCATCGCTCATTTGGGTAATGGCGCCAGCATGGCCGCCATTAAAAATGGCATAAGTGTGGATACAACAATGGGCCTCAGCCCCGTTGGCGGCCTGGTCATGGGTACCCGTAGTGGTGATCTTGACCCGGGCGTTTTACTATTCCTGTTAAAACAGGGCAAATTAGGGACTGCACAACTCGACAAACTATTGAGTAAAGATTCTGGTTTAAAAGCGATTGCCGGCATGAGCGATATCCAGGAACTCCTTGAAGCAGAACCGGAGAATCCGAAAGCAAAAGAGGCACTTATTGTGTTTTGCTATGCTGCTAAAAAGTTCATTGGGGCGCTGGCCGCCGCAATGGGCGGCCTGGATTTGCTGGTATTTACCGGCGGTATCGGGGAAAACTCCGCCATCATCCGGGAACGGATCTGTAGTGATCTGGAATTTATAGGGATTGATGCCACTGACCAAAAAAGCCGGGTAACCGTCCGTGTCATCCCAACTAATGAAGCATTGATGATCGCCAGGATGACCTGTGATCTTTTAAACGATAAAAAATAAACGATAGCGATGGAAAAAGAACCGATCAATAATACAGCCGATAGCTTGTCAACCGAGTTGCTTCAAAAAATGAATGCTTACTGGCGTGCGGCCAATTACCTTTCCGTAGGGCAGCTTTATTTGCGGCATAACCCTTTGCTAAAAGAGCCGCTAAAACTGGAACATGTGAAAAATATGTTGCTGGGGCACTGGGGCACAACACCGGGCCAGAATTTTATTTATACACATCTGAACAGGATTATCAGGCAATACGACCTGAACATGATCTATGTTTCCGGCCCCGGGCATGGCGGCCCGGCTGTAGTGGCCGGTACTTACCTGGAAGGTACCTATACCGAATTTTATCCGAATATTACGCAGGACGAAGACGGGCTCAAAAAGCTTTTTACTCAGTTCTCTTACCCGGGCGGTATCTCCAGTCACGCCTCGCCGCAAACACCTGGCTCTATCCATGAAGGTGGTGAACTGGGTTATTCTCTCAGCCACGCTTTTGGCGCGGTGTTGGATACCCCTGACCTGGTTGTGGCTTGCGTGGTGGGTGACGGCGAAGCCGAAACCGGCCCCTTGGCTACCGCCTGGCATTCCAATAAGTTTTTAAACCCGCTTACTGATGGAACGGTATTACCTATACTGCACTTAAACGGCTATAAGATATCTAACCCCACTGTACTTGCACGCATCAGCCACGAAGAACTGGAACAGCTTTTCCGTGGCTATGGCTGGAACCCTATCTTCGTTGAAGGTGATGAGCCTGAGCAAATGCACCGGGATATGGCGGTAGCATTGGATTATGCTGTGGACCGGATCAAGCAGATAAAATACGATGCGGAACATCAAAATGGCGACCGCCCGCGCTGGCCGATGATCATCCTGCGTTCACCAAAGGGCTGGACAGGCCCCAAAGAAGTGGATGGCTACCAAATCGAGGGTAATTTTAGGGCGCACCAGATCCCGCTGGCAGTTTCGGCCTCTGCCCCGCCAGAACATTTGCAAATGCTGGAGAACTGGATGAAAAGTTATAAACCAGAAGAACTATTTGATGAACAAGGGAAGTTGCTTCCCGAACTGCAAGCCCTGGCACCTGATGGCGCACGCCGCATGGGTGCCAACCCACATGCCAATGGCGGCAATCTGTTGCGTGACCTGCGCCTGCCCGATTTTCGCGATTATGCGGTGACCGTGGCAGCCCCCGGTGCGGATGGCGAGGGCGATACCTATATCAGCGGCCGTTTTCTACGAGATGTAATCAAAGAAAACCAGGAAAAACGCAACTTCCGAATCTTCGGCCCGGATGAAACGGTGTCGAACCGACTGGACGCTATATTTGAAGCGACTAACCGCCAATGGGATGCGCCAATAGCCGAGCATGACGAGTTCCTGGCAGCCGATGGCAGCGTAATGGAGATGCTGAGCGAGCACCAGTGCGAAGGGTGGCTGGAAGGCTACCTGCTAACCGGCAGGCATGGCCTGTTCAATTGCTACGAAGCTTTTATCCATATCGTGGATTCGATGTTCAACCAACATGCCAAATGGCTAAAAACTACTTCAGAAATATCCTGGCGCAGGCGAATCGCCTCGCTAAATATCCTGCTTACTTCTACGGTGTGGCGACAGGACCACAACGGATTTACCCATCAGGACCCGGGTTTTATTGATCATGTGGTGAATAAAAAAGCTACGATTGTACGGGTATATCTCCCGCCCGATGCGAATTGCTTATTATCTGTAATGGACCATTGCCTGCGCAGCTATCATTATGTAAATGTGATCGTGGCCGGCAAACACCCTGCCCCGCAATGGCTAAACATGGAAGAAGCAGTGGCGCATTGTACCCGTGGGATCGGTATCTGGAACTTCGCCAGTAACGATCAGGATACGGAACCAGATGTAGTAATGGCCTGCTGCGGCGATGTGCCGACGCTGGAAACGTTGGCGGCAGTAAGTATTTTGCGCGAACATTTACCGGAAATAAAGATCAGGGTTATTAATGTTGTGGACTTGTTTAAACTACAAAAAAGCACCGAACATACCCATGGGTTAAATGACAAAGACTATAACGAACTATTTACTACAGACAAACCGGTGATCTTCGCTTTTCATGGTTACCCATGGCTGGTACACCGCTTAACCTATAACCGGGCCAATAACACGGGCATGCATGTGCGAGGTTACAAGGAAGAAGGTACCATCACTACATCTTTTGATATGACGGTGCTAAATGAAATGGACCGTTTCCATTTAGTAATAGATGTTATTGACAGGCTTCCGCAAACCGGAAGCAAGGGTGTTTATCTCAAGCAACTAATGCAAGATAAACTAATCGCGCATAAGCACTATATTAACAGTAACGGCAAGGATATGCCCGAAATTCTCAATTGGAAATGGAACAAATAAAAAAGCAGTTTTATCATCATTATTACCGTGTTAATAAAAATGATACGGACATTACGGAAGTTAGTATTAATAGCTTTAAACCCTGCGGACTCAAACCCTCAGGGGCGCTACGGCTGCAATCCGATGCCTCATTATTCTGCTTATTTACCGATATAGGGCAGGCCATGGAGAAAGCGAAAGCCGGAGCACGAGCTCATATCGGACGGCTTATTAAGCGTGGGGAAGAAGGATTACCCGAACTGCTGCAATACCGGATGAATCATTACGAAGACCTGAATATCAACCTTATAGATGCAAACATCCAAAAGGAGGAAATTCAAATGCTGGCTGATCAACACTTCATGTACAAACCATATAGGATACCTCCTGGAAATACCGGAGGCTTGTAAACCTCCGTACACCAATTGGTAATTTCAAATTATTTAAATCATGCTTCGGCATAAGGGAACAAAACGGACCTATATACATAATGTAAAGCTGGCTTCGCTGCTAGGGTTTACTGCAGGCTTTGTTAATGCGGCAGGTTTCCTGGGCTTTGCCGTATTAACCACCAATGTGACCGGGCATGCAGCCCTGTTCGCTGAGCGGATAGCTTTCCAGGACTGGGCAACGGCACAAGTGATTGCTCTATGGATGCTCCTGTTCCTCGCTGGCGCGTTTACTTCGGGCCTGCTTGTTTCGCGTATCGGCCGCAACCAGCAATATTCCTATGTCGTCCCGGTGGGCACGGAAATGGCGATCTTGCTGGCGGTCGCCTCACTTGGTCACCGATATAACGGCAGCCTATTGGGCAAGGAGTTATTTGCAGGCAGCCTGCTTTTTGCGATGGGTATTCAAAACGCCCTGGTATCACTTGTATCCGGTTCCGTTGTACGTACCACCCATTTAACTGGTACTTTTACCGACCTGGGAATAGAACTGGCACAGGTACTGCAAAAAACACGCGAAGACCGCCCGTTGTTGAGATCGCGCATCAAGCTGCGTTTGGCTATTATCTTTTTTTTCATGTGCGGCGCGCTCGGCGGCGCTTACCTTTTTCGTTCCCTGGGCTTTCATGCGTTCCTGGCGCCGGTTGCCGTACTACTATATACACTATTATATGATGTACTCCGGGTCAAACTTAAACGTTACTATTATCAATGGCAAAACCGGGTCGGGAATCACTAATCTATGGCTGGTATTATTTCAGTATTGCAATAACAGCCTTTATCATTACCTTGGAGGCATTTGCTTTTCTAGCGGTACCGTAATATATAAGAGGCCGTAGTTTCAAAAAATGATATTAGCTTACCTAAACTCAAGATTTAATAGCGTTATATTTCAATTACCCTAATTTCGTTCCTAAGTTATTTTTTTCTACTTTCGCCGCCTTTCGAATTTTTAAGGAATGAAGCGATACTTATACGGAATTGATTTTGGTACGACAAATTCGGCTTTGGCTATTTTTGACGAGGAGAGTTGCGAAATTACCCATACTATTATTATCCCTTCGCTGATTTATTTTCATCAAAATGCAGCCGAAGGATATGTGGTTGGCGAAGCGGCGATTACAGCCTACCTTAACGATAATATGAAAGGACGTTTCATCAAATCAGTTAAGCAGGTACTGTCGCGCAGTAGCTTCACCGAGACCCGTATCCACAATAAACGCTATAATGCTTCAGACCTGGTCTCTATTATTCTGAAAGAGTTGAAAGCCCGTGCAGATGAATTGACCGGACAGGATTGCCGCAAAGCGGTGATTGGCCGACCTGTATTTTTCGACGATGATGATGTACAAAAGGACACCTTAGCGCAAACCAGGTTACAGAAAGCTGCCATACTTGCTGGTTTCACAGATGTGCGGTTTCAGTTTGAGCCAATTGGAGCAGCATTCGCATATGAAAAAAGCCTTGTCAAAAAAGAAAATGTATTGGTGGCCGATCTGGGTGGCGGTACAACCGATTTCACCTATCTGGTGCTTGACCCGGAAAAAGCGAACAGTAAGGACCGAAAAAGTGACATGATGGCCAATGGTGGTATTTACATAGGTGGTGATACTTTCGATTCGGCATTTATGTGGGAAAAGGGCACACCCTATTTCGGTAAGAATACCAAGTATGAAGCAACACCCGGGAAAGTATTAACCGTACCAGTCTCCCTCTTTGCCAATATTTGTTCCTGGGAACAAATGAATTTCTTTAATGGCCTGCGCATTAAGAAAGACATTGAAGACTATTACTTTTTTTCGGGCAATAACCGAAAATTCAAGAACCTGATAACATTGATTGATAACAACCTGGGATATTCGGTTTTTCAGTCCATTGAGCAAACGAAAATCACACTGACCCAAAAAAAAGAAGCAATATTTCGCTATCATCAATCAGGGATCGATATAGAAGAGAATATCAGCCTGGATGAATATGAAAAGATCATTGCCCGGGATATAGAACGAATCGCAAACTATCTCGAAAACTTCCTTCACAAAAACAATATCGAACCTAAGGATATTGATAGTCTTTTCCTTACCGGGGGTACTTCTATGGTTAACAGTATTCAAACCCTGTTCAGTACCAGGTTCGCACACGTCAAGCTCAATTCAGGTGACAATTTTAAGAGCGTAGCCAAAGGATTAGCTTACAGTGGTTATCTTTTCGAAAGTTAACCTGCTGCTTTTAAAATACAAAGCTTGACTTTTCCCTGATGTGCAACGGGCTATCAATTAATTAGCTTTGCATCTACATGAAGAAAATTGGATTTTTATCGTTTGGACATTGGTCCAACCACCCTGCTTACAAAACCCGTACAGCAAGCGATACCCTCCTTCAGTCCATTGATCTGGCTGTTGCTGCTGAAGAGATTGGCATAGATGGTGCCTATTTCCGTGTGCATCATTTTGCAGCACAATTGGCATCACCATTTCCTTTATTATCGGCTATCGGCGCTAAAACAACTCAAATAGAGATCGGAACCGGTGTGATTGATATGCGGTATGAAAACCCCATGTACATGGTCGAGGATGCCAGCGCTGCTGATCTGATCTCAGGGGGGCGATTACAATTAGGAATCAGCAGAGGCTCTCCGGAACAGGTGATAGACGGTTGGCACTATTTTGGTTATGAACCTGCTGAGGGGGAGAACGACGCAGATATGGGTCGAAAAAAAGCGCTGGAGTTTCTGGACAAATTAAAAGGTAATGGATTTGCCGAGCCTAATCCATATCCGATGTTTCCGAACCCGCCGGGCTTGTTACGTTTGGAACCATACTCGGAAGGACTACGGGAACGCATTTGGTGGGGAGCTGCATCAAATGCCACTGCTGTTTGGGCGGCCGAACAAGGTATGCACCTGCAAAGTTCTACCTTAAAGTTTGATGAAAGTGGCAAACCCTTCCATGTACAGCAGGCAGAACAGATCCGTTTATACAAAGAAGCCTGGAAAAAAGCGGGCCACGAGCACGAACCACGAGTTTCCGTGAGCCGTTCCATCTTTGCGCTGGTAACAGACCAGGACAGACTTTACTTTGGGCAGCAGGGAAAAGGGGCTGATAGTTTTGGCTACATTGAAGCTGATAAACGGGCGGTATTCGGAAAAAGTTATGCGGCCGAACCGGATCAGCTGATTGCGGAACTGGCCAATGATGAAGCCATTCAGGAAGCAGATACTGTACTTTTAACCATACCCAATACATTAGGCGTTGATTATAATGTGCATGTACTATCTTCGATCCTGGAGCATGTAGCCCCAGGGCTGGGTTGGCGTTAGTACCTTCAACAGTAATTCATAGATAGATATACATCTGATCATTCTTGTAACGAATCGTTCATTGGAAGATGGAGTTTTTTGACACACCCTCCTCTGGCGTAGAGGTAAAACAATAACGCCTGCAAATCAACGATTGCAGGCGTTATTTTATTCAGCGGTGAGGGTGGGAATCCCTTAAACCTTTTAAAGGGGATTTTGAAGATAATTCGGGATGTGTATAAAAATCTTAGAAAATAACCGATCGTAACACTCTCGTTATAATCAATATATCTCTATTGCAGCGCTTAAACTTTCAATAATTCTTGTTTCCTCATGATGTCCATCGGTTGATAATCTAATTAGTGGTAATCCGATAACCTCTAAAATATGATTCTTCTTGCTATCCCTTAGGATATTCTAGATGTTGAAAATTGGTTGGAATCTAAAAATGAAGAAGCTAATCTTAAACATTTTATTGAGGCATCTAAAGATATATTCAATGGGGTATTATTTGAAAAATATATTTTTGCCGGTCATGTTATTTTAGCCTTATTTAACGAGCCTTGCTTTGATCGTGTTATTTAAGCAGCTTGGGAGTTTTCCTGGTTATGGCAAGCGGCTATTAAACATATGAGGGAAAGAGCAGTATATATTTTCATAGGATACGATAAGCTATAGTAGTTTGATTTGACCTGCAAAAGTCGCTGTAGTAGCGATTGGATCGGTTAAGTGTTTTAGGGGCGCGTTAGCATTTGTAAGTTCTGATTTGCGGGATATAAATTTTTAATATCTTTAAACAAATCTTCAATTCATGAAAAAAATATTTTGCTTGTGTTTAACGGTAGTATTTTTCAGCATATGGAACTATTCGAATGCTCAAAACACAAGTTTTGTTGATGTAGCCGGATTGGACCCGCAAATAAAACCAGGTGATAATTTCTTTCGCTTTGTTAACGGGCGCTGGAACGACACCGCAAAAATTGCTAATGATCAATCAGGCGTTGGCTCTTATTCTTTCCTGAACATCCCGCAAAAACAGCTACTGCAAAACATACTGGATAGCGTTTCAAAAACGAATAACAAGATGGGTAGTATTGAGCAAAAAGTAGGTGACTTTTACGCATCCGGCATGAACACCTATACGATAAACCATCGTGGATATCAGCCGATTAAACATATACTCGCAGATATTGATGCCATCAATAATCTACCATCGTTACTCAGATTTGTTGCAAAAGAATCAAAATCGGGGAATCGTTCCATCGTTAGCTTTGGCATTTCTCCCGACCACAAAAACAGCAACGTAAATATTGCTCATATCTACCAGGGGGGCATCGGCTTACCCGATAGAGATTATTATTTTAAAACCGATTCACCTACACTACACATTCAACAAGCCTATAAAGAATATATCCGCACCTTCTTTCAATTAACTGGTAGCAGCCGTACCGCTGCAACCCAGGATGCAGCGATAGCTTATGGGATCGAGAAAAAAATCGCGGCCTCGCATAAATCAAACATTGAACTAAGAGATGTCAATGCAAACTACCATAAAATAGCAGTTGCCTCTATCAGTAAGTCGCAACCCAATATAGGCTGGGCGGCTTTACTTGCAGGCTTAGGTGCAATAACTGACTCGATAGATATGGCACAACCCGCTTATTATGATAAGTTGAACACGATGTTAAAATCAGTTACTATACATGACTGGAAAGTATATTTAAGGGCCAGTACCCTCGAATACTATGCGGAAACACTCAGTAAACCATTTGTTGATGCCTCATTTGAATTTAGTAAAGTATTGTCAGGGCAAGCCACGCAGAAATCGCGCAGGCAAATCATGACGGAAAGCGTCGACAGCTATTTAGGGCAGGCGTTGGGACAACTGTATGTAAAAAGATATTTTAACGAGGATTCAAAAAAGCGAGTGCTGAACTTAGTAAACAACCTCCAGAAATCTTTCGAAAACAGGATCAACCATCTTGACTGGATGAGTGACAGTACTAAACAAAAAGCAAAGGAAAAATTATATACGATCACCAAAAAATTAGGCTACCCGGATAAATGGCGAAATTACGATAAGGTGCAGATAATTAGGGCAAAATACTTTGAAAATGTACTTTCGCTTAACCAAAATGAATATCAATATGAGCTAGGAAAGTTGAATAAACCTGTTGACAGAACAGAATGGTATACAACGCCATCTACTGTTACAGCATATTATAATCCATCCCAAAATGAGATCGTTTTCCCTGCGGGTATTTTGCAGTTCCCCTATTTTGATTTTTCTGCGGACGATGCCATCAATTATGGGGGCATCGGCATGGTGATCGGCCATGAAATGACACACGCTTTTGATGACCAGGGCGCACAGTTTGATAAGGACGGTAATGTTAAAAACTGGTGGGCAAAGGAAGACTATCAAAAATTCAGAGAGAAAACAAAACAATTAGATAACTTATATAGCTCATTTACCGTTTTGGATACTGTTCATGTTAAGGGAGCGTTGACATTGGGCGAGAATACCGCCGACAACGGTGGCATTGCCATCGCTTACGATGCATTTAAGATGACGCAGCAAGGAAAAGATACTGTTAAAATCAATGGATTTACACCAGACCAACGTTTCTTTTTATCAGTTGCCAGGATATGGCGGGTGAAAACAAGAGATGCGTTCCTTCGTACCTATGTGAACACCAACCCGCATTCGCCGGCCATGTGGCGGGTAAATGGCCCGTTAATGAATTTCGCTCCCTTTTACCGGGCTTTTAACGTGCAACCAGGTGATAAGAATTACAAACCCGAGGATCAAAGAGTAAAGATTTGGTAAAAAACGTTGATCGGGCAAGGTCAAGACCTCGCATCCGGGCCTGTTTTACTTCAAGGATCATCTTGCGGTCGTCTATACCGAGCATCTGATTTTGATTTCTTCCGCGGTGATCTTACAATCATTATCCATCAAAAACTTCCTCGCTTATGTGCTTGCTGCAGTAAGGTGTCAAGGTGGGAGTTGGTTGTTCTTGAACCTACTCAATTGCATGTTGCTCGTCCGAGCCTCGCAGTCTATTTATCCGAATGCCATAAACAATTGATAGAAAACTCATTTGAGCGTCTATCAATTCTAAGATAAATGTACATTTCTGTATTGTCTGATTTTTGGCCATGTTTTAGGAAAAACATGAAACCAGGGGTACTTGTGTATTATCTTCTTGGCTTTTCGAGAAATGGTTGGATTATAATTAATTGTTATCATTAACGGAAGCGGCCACTATGGTGATGCACCTGTGGCTCAGCCAGTACCTGAAATTTTCTTGGACCCATTTGTGCGTACGAACTAATGATCAGGTCGGTGATCGCTTCCGGCCCGGTGATGGTATATATTAAACGGTCGGTGTAAGTACCACATGGTGCCCAGCATTAGCATTCATAAGCATACCTATGCCAATAAATAAAACATTAGTAATACCAGAATACTAGGTCGGCTGAGTGCTGCCCGAAGTGGGCAAAGCAGATCCGCTGCTTGAAGCGGTACCAGATATTGTACTGCCCGAAGCCTGGCTAACCAAACCCGGCTGTGCGGGGGACTGCAACGGAGGAATGATATTGATCTGGACTTGTTCATAAACCGGCGTGGTTTCGACTAAGGGGTCCAGCCTGATATCCTTTAAATCCCATTCAGCACCGAGTCCGACATTGAGTTTGAAAAGTTTCATAAAACCGGCGTGATTGATCCAATACTCACTATATCCCGAAAGGCTTGTAATATTTATATCTGCTAATAGATCCCGTCGGAGGAGCATGTGTTCCACGATTAACGGATAAATTGTCGTTATAGCAACGAATTTCCCGAGTTGCGGGATGGTCAAAGCGACACTAGATGGATCTGTCGGGTCAAGTGCAAACAGCCCCGTCGAATAAGCGATGTGGGCCTTTAGTCTAAAGGTATTTACAAATTGTTTGATACTACGTGGGTTATGGTTCAGAAACGGCGAGATCTGATAGACAACATCGCGGAATAACTGGTCATCATTTCCATCTTTGATATGCAGAATAGGGCGGTATACAATAGCCCTTGTAGCGCCCTGGGGCATTACTCCGCTCAATGAGTCAATATACTCTCTGATAAACAAATCTGAAGGTTTCGGCACTAAAAAAGATAACTGAATGAATTTTTCCAGAAAATGCAGGCCATAGCTTCGTGCCTTTGCATAATCGATCGTATTTCCTGGGGGGCTCTCATATAAAAACGGGATCACATCTTTATATTTCGCGGCTACGCCCGCTGCCACTTTTTCACGGTCCATACCAATAATGAAAATTATTCGCTGTGAATCCGCGATCATCATATGTAAACCCTGCATTAGTTCTGCTGCTTTCGGCACTTCAGCACGGTCAAGGTCGTCAATAAATACAAATATTTTCCCACCTCCTGGTGCCAGTACCTGGGTAATGTGTTTTAAGTCTTTATGGAATTCTTCAATAAATGAAGAATTCCCTTCATACTTGGGCATACTGATAAATTTTTCCAGATCTGCTTTAAACGGGTTTCCAAAGACCTCAGAAATTTGTTTTAGCACCAAAGGGAATATGATCAGCCCGCCAAATGCCCCCAGTGCCTTGATAATTTCCTCCATATCGGCTTCTCCCTTATCCATGACCTTTGACAAAGAAGTATTCTTTAACAGAATAGTTAAAATGAATAAATAAGAAACGAAGATCAACAAACTTTTAAATACAGCAAACCTACCTTTTGACCAGTCAAACCTTTTAAATTGCAATTGCAAACTCGTTAATACCCGGTCGCAAAAACACAGTCTGGTTCGGAGCCCGTCAATAAAATCTAATGCAAAAGCCGCCCACATCGACTCTACTTTGTCATGTCTCCAGGCGTTAAACCTCATGGTAATGAAACCATCCTTTTTGAGGGATTCCTCCAGTTGGTTTAAAAATGAAGACTTTCCAGCTCCCCACTCCCCTTCTATGGAAATCGTGAAGGGTGCATTGGTTTGCGGATTTTTCAAATAGGAATAAACCCCTTCAACGTAAGGTTTGAAACCCAGGTGATCCTGATCCAAGCCGGCAGCAATATCCGCGCTGCCTCCACCCCTTATATTTATTTCGTCTGTAGCACCCATTATTTTTTTACGCTTTTTTTAGAAATGATCATATTAGCATCAATACATAACTGACTTATTTTTAAACGATCCCGGTTATTATTCAAGCTCCCTTGCATCCAATCCAGTGCAAAATCCGAAATCTGCCAGCCCAGTGGTAACACTGGCCAAAATCTGATCTCTTTTCCGTGAACTTCCAATTTGGGCCGGATCATCGTATATCCATAATTTGACCTTTTCGCACGCGCCTTATTTTCACCGTCTCTGGCGGCTGCCACTGTCGTAATCAGGCTTAACAAGCCGTTTGGAGGTGCCAGCGGCTCAAAAATATGCACTGGTTTATTACTTTTAAACGGCTCAACAGCGTTTGGTAACGACAATATCTGCACCGAAACATATTTGTAAACCGTATCTTTTAATGCAAGCTTTGCCCGTACCCGTTCAAAAACACTGATCACTGCCGCTGACGTTTCGGCACCAGAGTTATCCCACGTTCCTCCGTCCGTGAAATTGTGTTTTCCGTAAATCTTGGCCGTTGGGCTGACATACGGGAAACGCGCGCTCAAAAAAGCTGCGGTACTCAGGCGAATATCATCCCCTGTTTTAAATTCCTGCTCAGGAAATTCAGCGCCTGGAAAATCGAGTGAATCAAGCGGTAAAGAAGCCACAACACCTTTCTTCCCATTCCCAGCATCATGTGTATTTGAAAAAAAAAGCGGCATTTCATAACCCGTAAAATTCATGAGCTCCTTCATCTTAACGGCCAGGTGCACCCCTTTATCCCCCAGGTGCCTTTCCCAATCCTCTTCCTGTATACGCCCCCGGTCGTCCCAGGCAGACAATCCAAAAGCAGATGCAACCGCATCACGTCCAAGCAGTCCCACGACATCACCAGTTAAGTAATCATAACTAAACACGGGTAATATATTTTTAGGATAAAAACGAGTATCCTTACCAGGCCAGTCAACCTTTTCAAACCTCGAACCAGCGAGCAACGACAAACCTATCGAACCGCCGGAAGCACCCGAACCGGAAAAAACATAATGCTGAAAATCTTTTGCAAAGGGGTCATTGTTACGGCCATTCATCACCAGTTCATCAATCGAACCGATCACCATAGCTGTCCAAGCCGCTGCCCGTATGCCACCACCATAGGCGTTTACAAAGAATACCGGGAAACGTTTTCCGGTATTACTTTCAGCCACCGCGGCGATCTCCGTCCGCCTGCTTTTCAACCAATTCTCCGCATAACAATCCAAGCTATCGGTATAAGGCTTATAATCATCCTGATGTTCCACATGGACATTGTGATAATCCGAGACCTTAAATACAGCTATAGCGCTCATGACCAAAAGCAACATATTTACATAGCGTACTTTCGTGCGCTTACCTATATAAAGCAAAAAAGCGAAAAATAGCAGGTATCCGGCGATACCGCAAAAAACAACCGGCATCGTCCAAAACCGGTCAACCCGAATAAAAAACTGATACACACTCTTAAAATTGAAAGCTATAAAGACCAGTGCAGAGATCAAGCCGCCAAAAGTTATCCATGGCGCGATTTTCCAATTATAAAGCGCAATATCACAAGTTCGCAAAGTCGTTGTGACCAGGAACAAAAAGGATAGTATGAACAAATCCAGGCTGAGATAAATCAAATAATCCGGACTTTCCGCCCTTCCCTCATCATCAAAGCCCCAATACAGGATCAATCCTAAAGCAAGTAACACAGTTCCCCAATACCTCATCTTATTTACCCCATTCCCTTTTTTATAAATTTTATCGATCAAATTATATTGCAAAATAACCGTGTAAATAAAAGCGATAAAAAAAGGGACAGCAACCGGGGGGATCCCAGAACCGAAATAATCTATTGCGTATTTTTGCATGGTTTGCAAAATACCGGCTGCTGGTATAACAAACGCCATACAGCCCAGTATACGCCCGATATCGACCTTAGCGCCCGGACGTTGCATCGCATTATTTACGGGTGCAAAATCTACAGGGCCATGCCAGAATTGACAGAAACCGACCTGCGCTGCATTGTCAATAGCCTTTGGTAAATGCCAGCACAAACCGGCTAGCACAGTCACACTGATCAGGAAAAACACGCAAGCTTTTCGGGTACTGTTTATAGTTACGAGTAAGTCTTGCCCTTGATCGCTTAAAAACAAAACCAGGAAGAACAGCAACAACGTGATAAAAACAATGCGGAACTGCCAAAGGTAAACCGCTACCGCCGTAAGATTATCCGATAATGACTTTATCCACGCGCCCCATTTATGCCGATGAAATGCCTGACTAATCAAATATATGATCAAAAAAAGAAGAGAGAGCCATTTGAAAACCGCCGGTACAAAGATCCAGTAACTATTGATACCTGCCGGAAATGCATGTAAAGCCCTAAAAGTGCCAATATCTTCAAATACATCAGCGAGGCCAGCTAAGCCGATTAGCGCAAAACATAAAACCGGGTAACGAAGGTGGCCGTGGACTGCAAGCCGTAAAAAGACAAGGATAAGAATACATACATAAAATCCAATGAAGGGATAATCTGCCCGGTTCTGTTCCTCGGCGACCTTTAAACCTGTATACGTTCTATGAGAAATGCTATCCGATAAAATTAAAACCGTCTCTTTTTGCGCTGCCCAATCCTTCAAAATTTCCCGTTGCAGGGAATCTTTCGTATTCAACTGCCAAGAGATCGCACCATAAGGCAAATGAGGTGATTGTAACATCCAGGAACCTTTTTGTGTAGAAATCCCGGTGGCTACTAAACCACACAATAAAATGAAGAATAGCGGCCTGAAGTGCGCGACGCACCAGATGGAGATCTTGTTGAAGAGCGACATGGCAATAAGTGTTAAGGTTAATGAAAGGTAACACAAATGAATTGATTATCAAATAGTATTATCATGAATCTGGACCAAACGCTGTATGTGTAAATCTTTCGGAAACCTATAAGACAATTAATTTGGCATTGCATTTTACATGAACGATATCGCTCAATAGTCTAGTTCCATCAGACCTAGGTTTACTATTTAAAAACTTGTCCTGAAACATTTGAAAGGTTTCTAATAGAATCAATTGATGTATAATCACACATCAACTAGTTTCTTTTTAAACTGACCTTTCCCTTAAAGGAATTGATGAATAACAAGGAAAAGATTAAAGGGAATTTTGGTGAGAACCTTCAAAAGTTAAGGAGCTCTAATGGATTAAGTGTACGTGCTCTGACTAGTAAATCAGGACTGGAATACAGTCAGGTGCAAAGGATTGAAAATGGAAAAGTAAATCCTGCGCTTTAAATCATTTATGTATTGGCAGAAGATCTTGAATTACAATAATTCAAGATCTTCTGCCAGTTTGTATGTCTATTTTTCCATTTTTTGTCACTGACACGATTTAGACACATTACTATTGCGTTTTATTGAATAAAATGGCATGGTCTAAAAACAAAAAACCCGCAAATTTGGCTAATTTGCGGGTTTTTGTTTAACGTGAAGTCAAAAAGCGGTGAGGGAGGGAAAGAAACCCCTTTCATAATCCACTATAATTCAGTCACTTATTTCCTCTTGTTTTAACTACTACACGAATCGCGTAATAATCAATTCCGGTTTTTTAAAATCGTTAATTAAAGATACAAAATCGGGTGGCATTTTTAAAAAAATACTGGAAATAACTTTATTTAAGGTTGGCGACCTAACTCCAACCAATTTGCTGATTGCCATCTCCTCAACTTTGCTGTCCAATTTTTATAAAGATGACAGTCGAATTTATAACGAAAGAAGATCTAAACGTATTTAAAAAGGAATTGCTGCAAGATTTGCTGGCAGCACTCCAACAACCACAAAAAAACACCCGATGGCTTAAGAGCTGCGATGTGAGAAAGCTACTAAACATATCTCCTAATACACTTCAACGCTTGCGCGTAAAGGGGTTGATAAAATTCTCCAAGGTCGGCAGCAGCTTTTTCTACAAGGCAGATGACGTCGAGAAGATGTTGGAAGGCGCAAAACGATGATAGATAAAAACTTCGCCTTAACCAATTTTTACAAGCGCGCCCAAAAAGACCAGCGGCTGCTCCCGTCACATTTGGCCGTGTTCACAGCTATTTGTATGTTACTTGACGTAAATGTAGCTGAAAACGCAGTAAGAATTACCAGAAAAAAAGTAATGGAACTAGCAAGAATCCGTTCAAAATCAACTTATCACCGCTGCATAAGTCAGCTGGTAGAATTTGATTATATCATTTACAGCCCGTCATACGACCATTACTTAGGCACATATGTGTCCTTCCCAAAGACAAGTCTTACAAGTCAAAGTAAATCCTTCCAGCCGCCTCCTTCTTAGCCTTATCCATGACTCTTGTATAACGCTGTGTGGTTTTTAAGTGCCGATGTCCGAGCATTTTAGAGATGGTGTAAATATCAGTACCGCTTTCCAGTTGTAACGTGGCATAAGTGTGCCGTAAACAACTGAAGGTAATATGCTTGTTAATCCCCGCTTTTAATGGCCATTCAACCAAAAAATCCCGGATCTGGTTATAATAGATCTTCGCAAAAACTCGCGCTGTCGCCTGCCCCGCTGATCCCAACAAATCATAAGCCTGGTTAGATATAAAAACATGCTGTGGTTTGTACGTTTTGCGCTGCCGGAATTGAAGATAGTACTCATCGCGCTCGCCCCGTACCTGGCCCCAGGTAAGATATTGCACATCACAAAAGCGCAATCCTGTGAGGATGGCAAACAGCACGACTCTCCTATTCATTTCATTTTCGACCGGAGTTTTAATAAGCTGTCGGATATCATGCATTGTCAGAAATTCTATCTCCGCTTCCATTTCCTTAAGTCCCCGACATAGGTCATGATAATCAGTATCTAAAAGTTTTTCGCGCCATGCTTGCTTGAGTGCAGTCCTAAATTTATTGAAATAGCTCAACGCACTGTTATGACCAATTCCGCGCCTCGCACCTCTAAGCTTCGGTGCAGACAATAAAAATCTTTTGAAAGCTTCACACAATGGCAGATCAATTGCCGCGAAGGTCACATCTGCCGGCTGGAATAATTGAAAATACCGCACACTGCTATCCCAATTATTCCAGCTGAGTCCTTTACGATAATCTGCCAACTGGCGAAAGTATCCCGTAAAGCTATTCTGCCTTTGCAGACCTTGGATTAAACTGGATATTTTAATCTTTCCGTCCATCTGGCGTTTCACACGAATTTCCTCAGCTAATGCAAGTTTCTCGGCGTTGTGCAATTTTTGCGCTTGCGTTTCGGGGGGATCATAGATATAAAGCTTTAGGTTTTCGTAACGTGTCTTCTTAAAAGTATCCGGATTAATAACAGGTGGATAATAATTTAGAACCAAACGCTGCCGCCCCTTCGTAAGTGCAATTTTTCTGACTATTACTCTCATGTTAGCAGGCAGGAAAAGGCATTTCCCTCGGCGGCATCGGCCCTCCCTTCACTTTATCCCAACCATATTTCACAATATATGTCTGCAACAACTCATTTTTCAAAACTAAGTAACTGCCCATTTCAGGCGTTACTAAAGTCAGTTGTAAAACTCGGATCACCGGGTTATCACGCGTCCATGAAATGCTCTTACCGCAGAAATGTTCACCCAGCGATTTGCCTAAATGCTTACTGCTGCCAATGTAAAAGCGTCCATGACGAAGTTCCAGAACGTAGATGAGCCAATTTTCTGCGCCACCGAATAGAAAGCGCTTATGTTCGTCCGTGTAATACCTGATCTTATTGCTTTCAAAATCATAGATATGTTCGATGCGCCCTTTTAGTAAATGGTCTTCAACGATCAGGAAATCGCCGCCTCTTACGTTTTCCCAACCGAAGCGCTCCATCGCCTGCAAGGTTGTCCAATTTTCATAAAGCATAGCCTCCGCCGGATTTTCCACGGAAACCGTTTGCACCTTGCGTATTCGTACCGGCTTATGCAATCTTGTCCATTTTGCACCGTTCCCGGCCAAATGTTCTTTAAATCTAAACACAGGGTTGTTTGCCTGGCCAACGTAATACTTTCCGTGCACCAATTCCAATAGATACATTTTTATTTGCGTTGCCATTAATATCTTACCAAAATAGCGTTGAAATAAATAGGTGGTGGTAGATAACCCGGAAATAATCAAATGCTGATTTAACTTTCAAAACCTAAACCTCGTCCCTGTTAAAGTCGCTCAACCAAAAGTCATCAGCTTCGACACTTGGGTCATACCAATTAAGTTTAGCATTTACCCATGCCAACCAATCCTTATCTGAAGATTTACTGGCTGTCACGTAGCTGCGAACCATTTCACACTTTTGCCAGCGTTGCGATTTCTTTATTAGGTCCCTAAAAGCTTGCAGTTCCGTCCGCTGCCTAGCTTCTCGCTCAGCTTTTACTTTTCGTTCAAGTTCCCAGTTCTGTTGCCATAAACGGGCGTTCGCCAGATATTCATTCTCTTTCCTGGCAACCAAAATTAACTTGGCTAATATTTGAGGTAATTGGTCCTCCAGCAAACGTTTTTTCAAGTCTCCCCACTCAGCCCGTTGTCTCCCTTCCAATCGGAAAACAACCTTGCCATTGGGTTCCCATTTGTAACTCAAATAAGATTTCGTGTTCGCCTTCACCCGGGTCGTCTTTTCACGAAAGGCTAATGCCAGTTTGATGCCATCAATTTGAATGTAATTATGGTTTCCTTCCGTGATAAAATCCAAACCTCTTGCACGTACGCACTTGACCAAAGTATCCATGAAACGAAGCGCACGGCCGGTATTCGCGGGCGACACCCGGATGTTTAACTGATCCTTGCCCGTGACGACCATACCTGGAAAATTCGGATCGGTCAACTTCTTGAGTTGTTCTTTTACGACTAAGGTTAAAGGATCAGGGTTGGTAAGACGGTCAGGGACTTTAAAAGGCAGTTTCTCCAAAGCAACCTTTTTTATCAGAGACTGCAATTCAGATGGAATACTAACCGGAGTACTCGGCAACCGCTCTTTCAGTGACGCAGCGTTATTACCTTTTGGAGCAGGCGGTAAAGATGGCCGGCTAAGGCGGTGCCCGGCCTGCACCTTTGACCAATAACCCGACGTTGGGATCGGAATTTTCATGCGCACGCAGATCTTACGAAACCCCACATCTGAGATCTGGTAGATCTTTGCGATCGCCGTCATTGGCATCGTCCAAACCAGTTGATAAATCTCCTCCCTGGTCAGTGTTACCATAGCACCGGCGCAGCAGCTTTCAGTTCTTCCGTATTAAATTCGCCCAGACTTCTTAAGTATTTCAAAGTGATCACGACAGATGAATGGCCCATAATCTTCTGTACCATGTAAACGTCTTTAGTCCGCCTGAACACATCGATTGCTGCCGTATGCCGAAAGGAATAAAGCGTCTGTTTTGGATAAACTAAACCATGATTAAGCAGTAGCCTTTTTTGACGGGTCCATTGCTTCCCAAAATAAGTGTAGTTAAACGGGAGCGGCTGGCCTGAAAAAATATTATCATCCCTTTTCAAATCCGACAATATCGGGCCCAATTCAACACGCACATAGTCAGGCACATAGACGACCCTGACCCGGCCGCCCTTGTTCTCCCTACCACTGAGATGTATCTCGGTATTATCTTCTTTAAAATGCTTTTTAGTCAACAGCCGGATCTCTTCATGCGGCCTCAACAAACAGCCATAGGTCATCAGGCAGCAACGGTACAGGTTTAGATCCCGTTCCTTAATAAATTCGAAAACAGGCTGCAACTGTTGCTTTTCATAAGCAAGATGTAATGTCGCCTTAACCCTTTGCGTGTCTGTTTTTTTCACAGCGGTTAAAGGCATATCGATCATTTTGCCAACCGTATTGAACAGCACCCCAAGGTCCCGCCTCTTATTCATATAATGCGTCGGGGACGAATTAAACTGCTGGAGGAACTGTTCGACTTTTCCGGGGCTGATCTCTGAAACCGGCACATTAATTTCCTGCGCGTCAAGAAAGTTGAGAAAGTGAGAGCAGGCGTAGCGTAGATTGTCTTTATGGTTTCTGCTGATCCCTGAGTTTATTTTTTTATCCAGTGCGGCAATAAACAGGGCGCGCGTCGAATTTTTATCGCTGTCGTTTTTCATGAAGTAGACGTCTTCAATAATGGCGACCAATTCATTTAACAAGCACGCCCCATCGTAGACTTTAGGTTTTAAGCGGCGAAAGTAAACGTGTTTATATGTTGCAAGTGGTAGATAGCGAATTAAAAAGTGGTTGTCATCCTACCCGCTAAAAACCTCCTTTCGATGCCAGCGCAGTAGATCTACATCCGGCCAGGCCGACCTGTGCTCAGGCAACAACATCCGCTCGCCTTCAAAACGCGTCAAACTGTAAGCATGTTCTGACTTTTCCCGGATATGCGAAGATAGCAACACCGAATAATCATCGCCAATAGCAATTAAACCTCTGTCAAACGCCCTGTGTATATTCGGGCACAAAGCCAGACCGTTCGTCACCCGGTCGTC
This sequence comes from Bacteroidota bacterium, assembly GCA_040390445.1. Taxonomy (GTDB): domain Bacteria; phylum Bacteroidota; class Bacteroidia; order Sphingobacteriales; family Sphingobacteriaceae; genus Mucilaginibacter. Next base: position 431,312 of record JAZJYI010000008.1, on the reverse strand, counting down.
ATGCGAGATATAAAAAGGCACAATATGGCAAGCGTCTACGAATGTGTGCCCGAAGGTACTGCCCAGCTGCATCCCCGAGATCGCGCAGGTCTGCGCATAAACCTGCGGTACCAATCGCTTAAACAAGCCACTGCGCACATAAACCTCCTCCTCCGTTTCGATCTTGACCACCTTCTTCCTCGCTTCCGGCGCATTCAGAATATAAGCCTCCAGGTCATGAAAGTAACCCTCTCCTTTCCGCTTATGCGTAACAAACTCACCCGCCTTTGCCGGGAAATAAGTTTCAATCAAAAGTTGCCGTACATAAGTCCGGTTCGCAGCATCACTCAAATACAAAAACAACTCATCGCTAAACCGCCCGTAATTCACGGCCGAGATCAGCTTATTGATACTCTTGATATGTGCGTTCACCTGGTAGCCCGGCATAGCAACTAATTGCCAAAAGCCAGCGCCATCGATTTTCTCGCTCTGCAAATAATAGAATGGCTGCGTAAAATCAGGGTGATTAGCCGAGTCCACCAGCAGGCGCCAATTCTCCTGGAACACGCCCACCAGCTCCGTATCCGGATAAAAACGGTTTTCCGAAGCATACCCGCTCTCCATCAGCTCCAGCAACGTCAGCAGCAGCACCGGCTTATGCGGGGCCTTACCAAACTTGGTCGGCGCCCGGTTCAGGTGGGTCAGGGCGTATAAAAACTTCGACGGATCGCTCATGTGCTCCCGTAAAGCTAAAAAATTTTCCGTTTAATGCGTACCTCGTTTACAGATGCTGCGCATTTTGCTTATACTTTCTTGTCCTGATGAGTTTGAACTTTATACCTTAAATTTACCCCATGCAAAAAATCGGGTTTGGCGGGTCTTGTCACTGGTGCACGGAAGCCATCTTTCGCTCGCTCAAAGGGGTGAAAATAGTCGAGCAAGGCTGGATCAGTTCAGATGGTGAAAACACTAAACCTTCAGAAGCCGTCCTCGTCACTTATGACGAAAACGAAATAAGTCTACAGATTTTAATTGCTATCCATCTGCATACACACAGTTGCACTGCCGAACACAGCATGCGGGATAAATATAGGTCAGCAGTTTATTCGTTTAATGACAAGCAGGCTATCGAGGCCAAAACAACGGTGAGTGAGTTACAAGCAGATTTCGACCAACCCATTGTCACCAAAGTGCTGCCATTTCAAACTTTCAGGCTTAACGATGAAAATTACCTGGATTACTATTACAAAGATCCCTCAAAGCCATTCTGCCAAAACATTGTGAATCCCAAGCTGAAAGAACTGATCAAACGCTTTCAAAAATATATTTCACCGGAGCGCAAAGCGCAACTTGCCAATTTGTATTAGGCTTTCCCAAACTGAAAGCCCACCGTTTTTGGAGCTTCATTTTCCGCAGCAAGACCTTGAATATAAAGCTGGTCATCGATCAGTTTATAACTCAATGAGCTCTCGTCTATTTTATAGTTCTCCGCTTCAAAGCGCTCTTTCAGCAGTGCCAACACTTCCTTACGGTCAAAGCTCGGGCTCAATTTCAATTGTTCGTCCTTTGCTTCAAGCACCACACCATCCACTTTAAATGAAAATATTTTTGCGTTCATCTGATCTGTCTTTAATGTCCTTTTAATAAATAACCAATCACCAGGCCGGCCAGGATGGCGGCAATGATATATACCCAGTTTACTGCAGGTTTCTTGTCCAGCGTTGCTACCTGCGCTTTATAAGCCGAGATCTGTTCATTCATCAAATTGAGTTTTTCGTTTTGTAGCTGTTCGGCACCGGCTTTCAATTGCTCTACTCCTTTCAGTTGGTCATTCAGGTTATTGATCTGTTTTTGGTAACCGGCGGCCAGTTGTGTTTTGACGGATTCGACGAGCTTTGCTTTGGAATGCGCCGCTTCTTCTATGGTATGGTTATAGGTCTCATTGAGGAATTGTCCGAAGGCTGTCGGGGTGATAAAGGCCTTATCCGCTACTTGTTGTAAGAGGCTCACATCATCCTTATGGCCGATGGCCGTTACGAACAGCGCACGTAAGGTGGTGCTTTTTTCTGCCAGGCCCAATTTATTGAAAACTTCCATTTGTTCCCCACCGCCGCGAGAAACAACAATGATATCAAAACCCAGATCATCCAGTCGCTGCATTTCAGCGGCCAGCTCTGTTTCGTTCGTAAGGCTGACCCGGAAAAACTGCAGGTCATAAAAACCGGTGGACTCTTTGAGCTGGTGTTTGATGTCGTTATCGATGATGCCGCTTTTGCCGATGATGACCGCGATCTTAAACGGCTCCTCGGTCAGAATCTTACCTTTGATAAAACCCTGTACGTCTTTAAAACCGGAGGCCGCTTTGCTCTGCAGCAGGCTGATCTTGGCCAGGTCGTCTTCCGAGTACTTGTTTTGGGTTTGCTCGACCAGGCCGGTTACGGTCAGCTGGATCTGGATGCTGCCTGAACTGTTCATCACGCGCTTGGTGATAAAGCCGTTCACCGTGATGGTCTTATTGGGTTGAAGCTCATTGCGGATCAGGGCGGGGATGATCAGGGTAAGCTGGGCATCCGAGGATTCATCGCGCAGCGTGTCGTAATAATAGCCGTTATAGGCGCTGCTTCGCCCCTGCAGGAACACGCCCTTCAGGCGGATCATACGCTTGCTTTGGCTGATGCTGATTGAGTTGTTAAACAGGTTCAGTACAGCTGAAGGCGAGTAAATCAGGGTTGCAGGGCTTTCCGTTTCCATTGTCCCAAAATTACTAAAAATCTTGGCATGGATAATTAATTACTCTTTATTATGGCACTATTGTAGTTTAATAGGCTGTGTCAAAGACTTTTTAATCATAGTAAACTCTTAGAACGTGTTACTTTTTAAAATCTATTTTAGCCCTAAATTCGTTGATAAAGTCTGTCCAAAACACGTCACGTTCCTTCCTTGTAAAAGCCTGAGTTTCCCCATGCAGCCTTTTAAAATTATCTATTGATACAATTCTTCCTCTTTGCGTTGCCTGTAATCTACCCAAAGCAGCGTTCTCCCAATCACCTGATTCATGATGATTGACAATAAAAATATATTTTTATTACGTTTGATGTTTATGAAATGCTTTATTAAATCAAATGGAATTTGAACAGCATCTTCACCAGCAATTCTATGCCAATCAAATTCCCGCCCGTTTAATCACTAACCAGGCACCACCAACCCTTAATTTTATCACGGCCGATCGTCGGCCCTTGAGCACCCCTTCCAAAATAGTAATCATCAACATCTCCAATATCACCATCCATCAATGGTCCCATTGCCGCAGGCTTGCCAACGTCATTATTTTGTGCAGAATTGAACCATGCGGTCCGAATCGTCCGCGGGTGTCCGTTCCCCCTGAACAACATCAGCCTGACAAAGTCGCGGGGAAACTGCCCATCTGTATGTTTAGCATTTGACGCGAAGCCTAATAACATATGCAATCCGCCAAAAGCAGGCCCCCAACGATCTACTGCTTTCATCCCATCGACATCTTGAGGTTTTAGCATATTGCAGAGTAAGCCAGCCAGCCAAAAAGCACCTGTTTTGCTATAGCCCTGCCCCCATGATCCATCATACGGAATTGGGTAATATTTAACTCCACGTACGCCGGGCATAACTACTGTGCCGCGTGGCATGATCGTCAATGTCAACTTCGTGGAGAAATATTCACTAATAGGGCCGCCAGGCGATCGGGAAAACAGATTATCAGGATCCGCATCGCCATTAACAAAAATAAACCTTGCGGTATTAATCCCGCTTTGGTCAGCGCAACCCTTTATCCATGGTGAATCAATAGGAAAAGATTGCGCTCGAATATAATTGCCCGGCCAACTATCGTCCCCACAGTGAGCAAACACTTCACGTCCACCGTCATATTCTAACATGGCTTTCTGCCAACCTATGCGTTCATTTTCAAACGGGCCGGGTTCGTTTGGACTTTCGCAACCATAGGTTATCTCCTTGTTTCCCCTAATGCCGGGAGCAAAGCCAAATTGCGCGCGTGCCAAAGTAGTAACGTTGACAGTGTCAGTAGTTGCAACTCCATTTCGATCTATTACGGTCACACGAAGTGTTTCCCGTTGTTTTCCCGATGTAAAGCCGTAGGGAAGCACAGGATGATAGCGTACGGAAGATGAATTTAACAATGTCAGGCTGTCCAAAGAACCCGACCATTGAAACCGGTAACTACCCGCCCCTTCCTTTGCTATAGCTTGCGCTATAACTTCCGTCCCCAGAGTGATACGCACGATCAAATGGACACGGGGTACATATCTCGGATCGTCAGTAGCAAGTATCCGCCCGACACTCATACTATCCCGAACGATTCGTCCGCTAACATGTCGAATCTGAACCCGGGTATACTCGTACCAAGGTAAGATTACATTCGGATCAGTTGATCCTGAAAACGGTGGACACCAATAGACAATTCGTAACTCAAGTTCACCGCCTAACGGATGATCACGGTTGATGCGCCTTTTCGCCTCCCTTTCTGAAATAACATCCACACTTGGGCCACGTTTCAGTCGCCGCCATGCATAATAAAGTTTTGTGAGAAGTCCTTTATTTCCGAAGCTGAAATTAACCTGGGCCCCCGGGCCTACAAAAGGATAATGATCACGATCACTTACATGATAGGACACAGTTGTTTCCAAAGCTTGGTGTAATAATAGCTTGGAAATACCTTGGTTCCGGTAAATGCTCAGCGTAGTATGACCAACCCGCCTAGTTACAATCATATTCTCCTCTTGCATACCGGCCAGATACCGGTCAGCAATACCAGTTGCGGTCACCGAATCCGGTACACGCAGGCTGCGTATAGCTTCCATATCGAATGCCTGGTATCCGACGGCATCAGGAACTAAGTTATTCAATACAGCTTTCGTAGGAATCCGCAAATGCTCTTCTACGTTTTCATAGGTTATAGAATGGGCGTTCGACTTGTAATCGTTGTTTGTAAAACCGTTCCTGCTTAATTCTTGTCTTAGCCGCTCAGGTGATGTTTCCAGCTCCACTTGGTATACAGGTAGCCTAAGCTGTTTAAAATACTTTAGGTATATGACGACGCCGCCAATTAAATAGAGTAAAAGCATGCACGATACAACCGGCGGTCTTCTAAGTATGCTGCCAGCTAGCGAAAGTAGCTCCCGCCACCTGCGTCCGGATTTGGGACCTAGTTCCGGCTCATATAATTTTTCCTCTTTTTCACGCACGTGCATTTTTTTCGGGAACCATATATGTTCAAATTGCCCTTGACAGTTCCTGTTTTCCTCTGGTGGAATCGGTGTGCCCATAGATAGTCTGTTTATTTACTAGCCGATTTATTGAAAATATTAAAAAGCGGTAAATCTACGGTGAGAAACATATTGAAACGCCAGCAGGGATTGATGACATTTGTGGTACCCGCAGCATCAATTTTGGTTAAGCCAGGCCCGTACTGAAAGCCCGCGCCAACAGCCAACGGCAAGTTCCCAAAAAAGCCGTACACAAGGTGTGCGCCAGGTGAAAATATCTGACCAAGATTCACGGAATAAGATTTGTTCTGCAAGGAGTTTGTACCGGAATTTGTGCTCGTTGTGGTCGAAGGTTCCTCTTTCAATTTGTAATCAATGATAGCGCCGAGGTCGAATACCGAAGCGAAGATGGATAAGGATCCCAATTTTTTCCAGCTAAAAATCCCAGGCGTATACGCCAACCCAACTGGTCCGTAAATTCCTACTTTATCAGACCAAGAACGAATGGCGTCAGGTCGCTGATTATACGTACTAAAGTAAGCGCCCAGATAAGATTGGATAGTTAGGTTATGAATGGTATTTTTCTTGATTGATGAACTTCCTACGGGCAAAACAGCATTATTCAGCGCCGCCGTAATATCTTGCTCATCTTTAGCTTCGACGATGTTTGCAATAAATAATGCAAACGGCCGGACTTTAGTGATAAAATCGTTTAACTGTTTAGAAGCCAGCTCGTAAGCATCTTTCGCAGGATCATTTGCAGCAACCTTTCTTTTGTCATAATTTGTCATCACAGCAATACTGCTTATCACGTCCAGGCCGTCGTTAATCGCCTTCGTGTATTGTTTTTCATAGATTGCTCTGTACATACCGGCTGATTTACGGATAATATCCATGTAGTCGTCTGGTTGAAGCCTGTCGTCGAATAGTTTGACAATACTAAATGCAAAATCAATCCCTTCAAGGGAGTTTCTCATGAACGCAATATAATTCTCAGAGGTCCGGCTTCCTGGAGGTTTCAACACATCGAAGCTGGTCTGTATCTTTCCTGCCTGATCAATAAATTGTTTCAATTTTGTTTGGAATAGCAAAATTTGATCTTTTTGCTGCTCCATTAATTTTGCCAGTGACTTGGGTTTTCCGTTAAGGTAAAAATCGATTTTTTTGACTTTCACAGCTTCGTAAAGTAAAGCCATATATACCCGTGTGCTTAATTCATTAGTAAGAATATTCTCAGCTTGCGTCAGATTGATCCAGACATGACGCGTATCATTGTCGCGCAAGCTGGCGGAAAATATAGCTGCAAAATGTACACCTGCGATAGTATTCTTAAATGTTGAACTGGCGTTTTTAAAACTCCCCCTGCCTTCTATTTTCTCCAGCTCTGTATCGATATCGGCAATAAGTTGCGCCGGATCTGTACCCTTTTCTAATTTGTGGATAAGTTTCAAGGTTTGTATTGCCATGCTGATCTCCGGAAAACGATCCATTAATTCCTGGTAGCGTTTTAGTTCCAGTACGGCTTCCAGATTGTAGGTTACCTGTTGCAAGTCTTCATAAAAACTATTGCGTAATGCTGGCAACATTTGCGGATAAGCATTCGTAAGTAAATTACGTAGATAATCATATGTTTTGGGGAAAAGCACTTGAAACTCCGGATATTTTTTCGAAAATGTCTGAAGCCTATTGAAAAAGGCGAGCGTAAGTTCTTGCTTGGCGCGATCAATCATTAGTGTAGCCAGCCCGTTGGCAAAATTGGTGACATCAAGTCCGAGAAGAAGCCCGGGACTGGCTATCGTAAACGCACCAGAGCCGTGAACCAAATACGATTTTGCACCTGTGATGATAACTTTATCTTTTAAAAACGGATTGCTTTGCAATTTTTGTGCCGCAGCCGCGCTGTCCGTTCCCAGTAAATTCGAGAGTGCATTTAATATATCGGCATTAACTTTTACAGTATCCCCATGAGAATTTTCAAGCAATGCGGTGACTTGTAGATAGATGCTTAAGTCTCCTGTCTTTGTTTGTGCTAAGGCCGGAAATATCCATATAATCGCCAATAAAAGTGTTAAAGTTTTTCTGAGATTCATATATGACGGTTTAAAGGTTAAAGTTAATTATCGGGCAGGTTCGGAAAATTCAATGGCAAATGCGGAAAACTGAGCCATGTCCTTATAGGTAATCCAAGCTCGGTCCTGGATGCCCCAGCCCAAGCTCCAACTGTTTTGAATATGAAATGCGCCACCGAACTTATTATCATCATAGCCTATTATGCAAAATGCGTGATTGGAACCATTGCGACAAGCACTTTTATTAAGCTCATTTGCAGTTGGTTTCCATATCTCCATTCCATAACCGCCACCATTAAACGAATTCGTACTTAACCAGGCTACTACGACGGGGCGATGATTAGTCAGGCTGCTTTTAATCGCAATGACTTTTGTTTCAGCATTGTCGCACTCTTTATACAACTGAAGTGCTATTACCCGATATTTTTTTGCTTTCTCCAATAAAGAAGTGGTGATCACCGCATCAGTGCAATCATCCGCAAAGTCGTCACGAAATATAACGCCGTTCTTTTGTAGCACCTGGCTTGCATAATAAGTGTCAGCGCCATTATTTCGACAAGTGCGACTTCGCGGATAAAGCATTTTTTGCAAGAAGGCAGTAGAAAAGACACTTGATTCCGGGTGATTAGTAATTTGATTGGTGAAATTGTAGAGCATCGTCCGGGCCGTATAGACAGTCGCATACGCATAACAATTTTTATAAGACTGAGTAATGGGTTCCGGCGCCCAATTTGTAAGATCAACAGCCGGCGGAGTGACGAAAGTCACCGCTGTTTTCAGTTTCATTTTTAACAGCTTTCCTTTATGCCGCGTGTTAATTTGCCCCGTCAGATTCGTAGGTCCCTGATGGTGTTGAGCGACCAGCGGCATGGAGGCCGCCAGTAGCAAAGCTATCAACAAATACTTTTTCATGATATTAGGGTTAGGTATTTAACTATTTAAATATAAGTAAATTAAAAAAAACATAAAGGGTGTTTTCACCCTAATTTCACCTCCCCAACTCCTCCTCCACCCTCTTTTCGATCTTCACCTTACACTCATCCAAAAACTTCGTATACCCCAACCGCTTGCGGTTAGCGATCCCCTGCCATCTTCGATGCGCCTTGCCGATCCGGATACGAAATACAGCTTCCAGGAACTCAACGATCTCCGTGATGGATACCTGCCCGTTATTGAGTTGTCCGGTCAGCCAGATACCATAAGCGATCTCGACCAGGTTGATGCTCTCGCCCGTCCACTTTAATGCACCAATCGGAATTAAGGACGGTACAACGGCAGCTGTGCCGCCGCAATTGTTGCCGTTCAGTTCGCTGATCTCCTCCCGCAGCCATTTCTCCAGCCTTTCAAAGGCCATAAACTTGCCCCACAGCATATCACAACAGGTCGTAAAACCGGGATCAAGTCCGATCATATCCGGAACGGGTAGGTCGACAGGTTTGGCGCCGCGGACGAAAAGCAGGTGGTCTAGCTCTTTAAGATCAAACTGGTAATAAGAATATAAAAACTTATTTTGTTCCAGGAAACGGTGGATGTACTTCAGCTCCTGCTCATAAAAAGCCTTCAATGTCGCCGTATCGTTCAATGGCCGGGCGGCTTCGATTGTAAAGATCTCCATCGCGTAAAGGTGTTCGGCTGTAAACTTTGGCTTCTCGTACTTGAAGAAAGCGATCTCATCGTCCTGGTTTTCAAATAGCGTATCCCCGATAAAGCGTTTGAGCTTCTCAAATGCCGTCTGGATGCTGTGTATTGCGCCAGTAACCTTACGAACTGGTAATGTCCCGAGGTCAGCGTAAATCGATAATTCTTCTTCTAATTCAGCAAATAGCTTTTCCGTAAATTTTCTCATGATCATATGTTTTAAGATGAAAATGGTTCCTGCCAAAGTCGCAGGAACCATCCTCGTTGTGAGCAAAAAAAGCTTGTGCTATAGCTTAAATTGTCTTTTGATATCCGACCAGACGTTTAATACTTCATCCAAATGCCCCCGCTCATGCAAAGCCGTCACCCCCATCCGGATGCGCGCATCTTTCATCGACACCGCCGGGTAATTGATCTGGTTAGCATAGACACCCATTTGCTGCAGGGTATGGCAGATCCTGGCATTTTTGATCTTATCGCCGACCCGTACCGGGAAAATGGCCGACTGCGTATCACCGATATTCAGGCCAAGTCCGAGAAGGCCGTGCCGGAAGTAGGCCATGTTATCATGCAAAGCGGCCATCCAATGCGGCTGTTCATCCACCAGTTCGATCGCTTTGATAATAGCCAATGCTGCCGGGGTCGGGCTGGCCGAGAACAGGTGCTGCCGGCTTTGGTATTTCAGGTAGCTGACCATCTCCTTACCAGCTACCACATAGCCGCCGATATGCCCGAACGTTTTGCTGAATGTCCCGGTGATCAGGTCCACATCGTTCCAGGCATCGCAGGCTTCGATCAGTCCCCGGCCGGTTTTACCGATGACACCAGTACCATGCGCGTCATCCACCATGAGTTTAGCGCCATACTTTTTGCAGAGCGCGATGATCTCCGGCAAAGGCGCTAGGTCGCCATCTTGCGAGTACACGCCGTCAATGATCACCAGCACCACCGGGTGTTTGCCTTTAGATAGCTGTAAGATGTGCTCGTAGGCATTGAGATCATTATGCCTGACTGTTTTGCGGTTCACCAACTGGCAGCCCTCCATCACGCTCGTATGAACGCCGGCGTCAAGGATCACGAGGTCCTCTTTCGTCAGGATGCATTGCAGCGAAGCGCTATTGGACGTATAGCCGGTTGTGTAGATGATCGCATGTTCTTTCCGGAAGAAGCCGGCGATCTTTTGCTCCAGCAACTCGTGGTAATCGTAATGCCCACCGATAGCCGGCGAGGCACCTGCTCCTGCGCCGTATTTCAGGATGCCGTTGATGGCGGCTTGTTTGACGAGCGGGTGCTGGGTAAAACCCAAATAGTCATTAGACACGAGGCTGATCATTTTCTTGCCCCCCATTTCGATGACCGGGCCGCAGCCGCCGGAGGTGACGAGCCGGTAGTTGAACTGGCCTTTCGCGGTTTGGTCGTCCAGGTACGCCTGGAACATTTTGGCTCTTCCCCAGGCACCCATGCCCGGGATATACTCGAAATCCCGGAAACTGTTGTTGTCAAAGTTTTGCTTCATATTTCTGATAATTTTGAAGCAAAGGAATGGAGTCTTTTGACCGGTGAAGAGTGTTAACACCTCAGATACACCACAGAAGGTTTATTTCTGCGATTTACATTAAGTAAAAAACACCTGGCAACATTCAGGCGTTGAACCTGGCTTTTAATCCTGGTGGGCAGGTGGAACTATCGTGATGTGGGAATTTAAATTTTACAATGGCATTTTTAAAATGTGATTTAGATCCGTATATTAGTGAAACCTAAATCTCACAAAAAACATGTTTTTAAATTCTTTCTCAGACAAAGCCGTCTTAACCTGTTTGCCTTATTCAGAATATAGCAGTTTAGCGTTATGTATTTATGTCCAACCGTCAGTAAAGTTCTGTTGGTACCTACCAGTAACCAGCATTTTTAATAGCGAGATTTAATAGGTCTACCTAACCCGGGAATCAATCGCAAATATATTTTATATGGCATTCATGACAAGAATGGCAATCCAATGATGATAATCTGATCGAAAATACTGAACCTTTTCCCTACAATAATGAAAAAAAAATGTTTTTTAATGCTCGTACAATTGGTACTTGCCGGTATTTCATTAAAAGCACAAATTACAGCACCTGTTAATCTTTATACAGGGAAACCGCAAATTAGCATCCCTATATACAGTCTTTCAAGCGCCGAATTATCGTTACCTGTAAGTTTAAGTTACTCGCCGGGTATTAAAGTTGCTCAGCAAAATGGCAGTGACGAGTACAACCTGGGTGTTGGCTGGTCGTTGGCTGCCGGCGGAGGCATTGTAAGAACCATGAAAGGCTTGCCGGACGATTATAAAGGTATCGGGACTGATACAAGAGCCGGATGGATTTATGGTTCAGGGGCAGCTGACGGAGCTATGAAAGCGAATCTTTTTGCACCTCAGACCCGTACAGACTGTTCCGGCGATGTTACCAACTATACAACACTTAACGGGTTGGCAAATAACCTTGTCGATACGGAACCGGATGTTTTTAGCTTTTCCTTTGGCTCTTACAGCGGAAAATTTTTTTTTGACAATAATAAGGTTATACAGGTTGCCCCATATCAAGACCTTAAGATTCAACCTGAATACACGGCCTCGGGCGACATCTCGACAATAAATTTTACTACGCCAAACGGTGTGAAATATAAGTTTATTCCGACGCAAAGGGTAGCGGTTCAGGTTTTACCGGCCGGAAATGCCGGAAATGTGCTTTACCTGCGGGGGAAAATGATCAACTGCGCACAACAAATCACTTATACAACTTCCTGGGGTTTAACATCAATCATTTCACCCGGAGGAGGCATGATCAATTTGTCTTACAGCAGCCACCAATTGCCCCTAAGCTCTTCACCGACAGAAATTTACTTAAACACTTCAACTTCAGGCACAAACTATAAAAACTCACTTTATAACACCCAGGTAACAACCACGCAATCTTACCTCTCAAGTGTTTCAGGAGGTTCGGTAAGTCTCCTGTTTGACTATGGTAATGACCTGTCTCTAAACGGCTTTACGCTCATTTCTAAAAGCAATTCGGAAACGTCCAGTCCGGAAATGTTAAAGATAGCGCTCAAATATAATCAAGCCGCATTTCGCAAATATCTGATCTCAGTTCAAACCTATTTCAATTGTGTAAAAAATCCGGCATATACTTTTGAATATCAAGGTATAAATTTTGATACCGGGCAGTCAACGCTTCCGGAAGCATATTTAGGTTCGAGTCCGTTTTTCCCCTATACACCTCAGGGTACCAAAGGTCAAATAGACTACTGGGGGTATTATAATGCAAATACGACTGCAAGTTTTGTACCTAATATTTACGTTTATCCATCCGAACCTCTTCCTGAACGCTATAGGTTTCAGCCCATCCCATCTTATGCCGGAACATATTATTTTCTCAGTGGCGGCGCGGACAGATCTGTTAATCCCTTAGTTATAAGTGCTGGGTCATTGTCAAAAATAAATTTTCCTGCCGGCGGCAGCTTGAGTTTAGTTTATGAGCCAAATCAATATATGGATCTCAGAACAGGAGAAACCTATAATGGCGGTGGGATACGTGTGAAATCAACTATGATTAACGATGGCTCCGGCAGTGGAAATAATATCGTGAAGAATTATAGTTATGCGGGGGGACGGCTTCTTAACAAGCCACAACTAGCTTTTTCGTTGCCTGTTTATTCAGATGCAGGTGGTACACCCCATACGATTGAACAGTATGCGGATCAGGCTTCAAAAGTGGCCTTTTTTACCGCGAGATCCGGTGATGATTTGAATGATTATAGCTTAGATGAACCGGAAGTGGTTTATCAGTCCGGAACTGAATCCCAAACCGGAAAAGGGAAAGTTACCTGTACTTATTCCATTCCCGCAACTTTTTCACAAATAAGTTCTCCGGAATACACAGGTACAGACCAATGGGAAGCATCTTTGTCACGATACGCAACAACGACGAACCCCGGAGGAGGTTGCAACAGCAAAGGTTTGCTTGAAGACGGCTATTATGGATTTCCCTTTCCGGTTAATCCGAACTACGACTTTGAAAGGGGTTTACTTTTAAACGATAAAAGATACAATGAGGCCGGAAAACTTGTAAAGGAAACGCAGTATATCTATAGTCCGATTTATAAAGTAACTACGCCCGCTTTTGTTTATGGTCTTGCCCTGGATTATTTTACTTATAACAACTCAGATCAAAATACAAAAGCTTTCAGCTATAGCAAGTACAAACTTTATACAGGTATTACAAAATCGCTGACAAGCGAAAGAGAGATTACTTATGATCCCGCGACGGACTACTCCACATCCGCTGTTATTGAAAGTGCCAGTAATTATAACGACCTCAATAATCATATGCTTTTAAGTTCAACCGGTACGAATTTCAGCAGTGACGGCACAAACAATACAACGATAATTACCCGTTACAAATACCCGCAGGATTATACAATAAATATATCCCCGGGTGGCGATTCTTCATCGGTAGCTCTTCAAGGGATGAAAGATAACTTTATGAATAATGCTATAATAGAAAAGGTAACATCTATTATAAAACCCGGAGGAAGCGAGCAAGTGACATCCGCAACTCTAAATAAATACAAATATTTTACGGTTCGCGGTGATAATAGTCAAGCCCCGGATCAGCAAAGGTTATTACTGGCAGAGGCCCTGAAATTAAAAACAAATACGCCGCTATCAAATTTTGTTAATTCTGCCATTAACGCTTCCTTCCAATTTATAAATGATTCCCGGTATACATCCTCAGAACGGTACCTGGACTATAATTTAATTGGCAACAAGCTAGCTGCAGTAGGTGATGCGAGGGATATATTGAGCTTTCATTATGATATTACCAAAACGCTTCCTGTTGCAATGATAAAGAATGCGACCGCAAACCAGGTCGTTTATTCCAGCTTTGATGATGCGCATCGTCAGCCATACGGGTCGACCTCTTACAGTTTTGATCCCGTTACTAACTATACCCAATACAATGTCGTGAGCGGCAGGACAGGGGACGCTTTAGCATTGAGTGCTAATTTCACCTTTAAAAAGCCAGGGGTTTACAAGGCAACAACCAACAAATATGTTTTTTCTTGTTGGGTAAAATCTACATCCGCCGGCTCAATGCTGGTCACATTAAATGATGTTGCGGGGCATGTTGTTAACGGACCACCAATAACCTATACGAATACTGCGGGTATTTGGACACTCTACACAATAAGTATTCCCGTTGGCACGCTAAACCCGATTTTTGAAATCCAGGTAAATACAACAACCGCCGTCTCGGTTGACGACATGCTTTTTTATCCGGAAAGCGCCCAGGTATCCCTGACATCCTACAAGCATAACTTAAAAATGGCTGAAACAGACACCCGCGGAAATACTACTTTTTATACTTATGACGATGTTGGGAGACCAGTGCTTGTTAAGGATGACAATTCTAATATTCTAAAAAGAACAATATACAGTTATAAGCAATTGTCAGATGTGAATGCTTATTTCAGCATTTATGAAAATGTAGCGTTCAATCCGCAATCATCTGCCCAGATCAATACGCCTGTAAATTTCCTGAACGATTTCGCCACCGCTTGTGAACAACCGGGGATTGTGCGGAATTGGGATTTTGGAGATGGCACGATACTTAATAATGGCGGAGCAAACCCCAGCCATACCTACACCGTGATGCCGGTATCGGGCTATTACCTGGTAACTCTTACGCTGACAAGTCCGACATTTGGAACAGTTAGTTCAACAAGAAAGATAATGATTCAGTATCCGCATCCTGTTTTTAATGTGTATGCATGCGGTATTGTAGAGTATGATCTTTGTAATCAGATTATAAGGCATTATGGTACGGACCTTAACGGCAATTCATGCGGCGCAACTTATCCGCTGGGGAAAAATATTTTCACAGCAATTTCATCCGTGTCAAGCTGCCCCGGAGGCTCAGCCACGTATAAATGGGAAGTACAAACCGACGGCAATAGTTACTGGACTCCTTTGTCCGGAACAAGTAATACTGTTACCGTTCAGTTGCCAAACCTGGGCCCTAACAACACCATTGCGTCAAGTCAGTCTTATACGGTGCGATGCACCATATTTCCCGGATGTAACGCACAGTCGGTCAGCCAAACGTACCATATTTTATTTGACGGGCAGGCTTGCAATAAATAACCACAAACCTTAATCGCAACATGATACCTTATCATTCTCAAACTATAAACAAAGCGGTCATGAAAGGCTTGATAACGCTTGCTTTCCTTGTTTTTACTTACTTGCGGGTTTCTGCTCAGCCGCCAATCATATCTTATGCCGGGCCGCAGGTTTATACAGCAGGTGTTGCAATTACGACCCTGATGCCAGTCAATACGGGAGGAATTCCTGCAATTAATGGTCAAACATTAACTATTGCCGGAAGCGGCTCCGCAGGCTCCTCCAATGGTAATGGCACTGCTGCAAGTTTTAATCAGCCACTGGGTGCGGCAAGTGACGCTCAAGGCAATATTTATATTGCTGATGCGGCAACCAATCTCATTCGTAAAATTACGCCTGCAGGCGTGGTTTCGACACTTGCCGGAACAGGATTTGCCGGTGCTGTAAATGGCGCAGGGAATATTGCGAGTTTTTATCACCCTGAGGGGTTAGCAACAGATAACGATGGAAACGTTTATGTTGCAGATGGTAATAATAATTTGATCCGAAAGATTACGCCTTATGGTGTTGTAACCACACTTGCCGGAACAGGTGCGCCGGGGTCCGCTGATGGTGCTGCCGGTGTGGCAACTTTTTATAACCCGAGTGGTCTGGCTTTTGATGCGACAGGAAACCTTTATGTTGCCGATAATAATAACAATAAAATAAGAAAAATTACGCCGGCAGGTGTCGTTAGTACGTTTGTTGGAACGGGTGTTGCAGGCACTACCGACGGGAGCGCAGCGGTTGCAAAATTCAACCAGCCTTTCAGCGTATCATTCGATCTGTCCGGGAACCTGTATGTGGCGGATCGGTATAATCACAGAATAAGAATGGTGACACCTGCAGGAAATGTTACAACGTTGGCCGGAAGTACGGCGGGTTTTGCAGATGGTACTGGCACTGCGGCAAGTTTTAACTACCCCACAGGTATAGCGGTAGACAAAGTCAACAATGTTTATGTGGCGGATTATTATAATAACAGGATTAGAAAAATTTCGGTAGCAGGTGTGGTAACCACTTTGGCTGGAACCGGCGTCGCTGGGAACACAAACGCAATGGGACAGTATGCTACATTTAATTACCCTTTCGGTCTTTGCATAGCTCCCTCTGGTTATTTATTTGTAAGCGATCTTAATACCAATCTGATTAGAAAAGTAGCGACAACAGCGTTTGCCGCAAATACTGCTCTTCCGGGCGGTATATCTCTTGATCCATCCAACGGGGCGATCAGCGGAACGCCGGTTAACGGATCACCTGCGACCAATTACAGCATAACTGCGTATAACAGCAACGGAGGTAACACAGCGACCATTAATATAAAAGTTGAACAAAGCAACGCCGGACCTGTCGTAGCAAACAATAATACAGTTCGGACTGACATTATCAGGCAGTCAGGAATAACAGACCAGTCTCAGATAATATCAGCTGTAAATGCCCAAACTGAAATATCCTATATGGACGGCCTGGGGCGACCGGTGCAACGCATTGAACAGCAGGCCAGCCCGCAAAAAAAAGACATCGTAAAAGTGCTCATATATGATCAGTACGGCCGGCAGCAATATGACTATTTGCCTTATGTCGCTGCAAGCAGTAACGGTGCCTATCAAACTAATGCGCTTAATGATCAGGCCACATTTTATCAAACAGCCAACAATCAAATTGCCTCCGACACAAATCCATGGACGAAAACAGTATTTGACGACTCTCCACTTGAACGAGTCCTGGAAATCGGTTCACCTGGTACTGCCTGGCAGCCCGGGCAACATAGCGTAAAAAACCAATTCAGACTGAATAGCTCCTCGGATCAGATCCGAATATGGATCGCTACGGGCCCGTCGGCGGCTTACTATGGGAACGGGCAACTTACTGTTAACGACGTCACAGACGAAAATGGTAGTCATATCATGACATTTACAAATCGTTTAGGTCAGGTAATAGAAAAGAAAGTACAAGCTTCTTCGTCAGTGTGGATGGAAACGGTTTGGGTTTATGACGATATTGGTAATCTACTTTTCCAGGTGTCCCCTGAAGGTGTAAAAAGAATTTCTCAGCCAACTCCCCCGGTTTTCGATGCGGCATTCAAAAAAGCCTGGGTGACAAGTTATATATACGATAGTCGGGGGCGATTAATTTCCAGGCAAGTTCCCGGTTGTGAACCGGTATTCATGGTCTATGATAAATTTAACAGGATTGTTTTGGTGCAGGACGGCCGGATGAGAACGGCATATGGCGCTGCTGATAAGTGGCATGCCTTTAAATATGATGCAATGAACCGAATGATACTGACGGGACTGTACACCTATGTGGCACCGCCAAACCCGGTAGGTTTGACAAATCAGCAGCGAATACAGAACTATCTTGATGGGCTGATTTACGATAATTTAACGGTGTTTTCTTTTGAGAAGCGAATTGCAGCGTCTGCATTCGGATACAGTTCACAAACATTTCCATCGATTGCAGATGCGGATGTTTTGAGCGCCAATTATTTTGATGATTATGATTTTTATAATACAGGAACTGCCAGTGCAAGTTACGTTGACCCCACAACATCCGGATTTTCTACAATAGCAGCGAGTAATGTCAGGGGACTGCTTACTGGTACGATTCAGCGCATCATTACTCCCACAGGAAATAATGGCGGATTGATCAGGCAGAGTTATTTTTACGACAGGTTTGGGAACCGTATCCAGAGTCAGGCCAATAACCTGATCAATCAGAATGCACTGGATATCACTTCAAACCTGGTAGATAGTTTCACCGGGCAGATACTATCAACAAAACAAAGTAAATCGCAGGGGAATATAAGCGTTATAAATAAAATCACTTATGATTTGCAGGATAGGATTTTACAAGTTGCGATCAATATAAACGGGACCGGCGCCGACCAGGTTATTGCGAAATATGATTATAATGAGTTAGGCCAGCTAAAAGATAAAAAACTGGGATTGGTAACGGGGGGATCAAGGAATGGTATGTTTTTACAAACCGTGGATTACAGGTATAATATAAGGGGGTGGCTTACCAGTATCAACAACAGCACACTGAGCGCCGATAACGGCATCACAAATGGCGACACTGATGATATCTTCGGCATGAATTTTTTATATGAGCAGACTGACGCCTCCGGTCTGAATAATGCACCAAAATTTAATGGGCAGTTATCTGCTGTGAAATGGAAAACAAATGACAGCTTTTCATCATCAACAAACCCTGTACGCCAGCGAAGTTATGTTTATGCTTATGATAATGCAGGCAGGCTTACCTCAGGACAGTACGCTGCTAACAACGGGACGGCGTGGAACGCCGAAATTAACGGATTCAATGAATCTGTAAATGCCTATGATAATAATGGAAATATATTATCGCTGACGAGGAACGCTTTTGCTTCGGGTGCCTCATCCCCAACCTTAATTGATAATTTAACTTTTAGTTTTGCAAATAATGCTGGTAATCAGCTCTCGAAAATTACCGACGGGTCAGCCAATACCATGGGATTTAACGACGGAGCAAACATTACTACCGAGTACAGCTACGACGGGAATGGTAATTTGATTAACGATGCCAATAAAAATGCGGTCATCACCTATAACGATCTTAGTAAGGTCAGTAAAATTGCTATTACAGGAGGTGGCTCCGTCGAATTTACCTATAATACTTTTGGCGTAAAGTTAAGGAAGGTGGTTTACGACAATGCCCATGCCGCGATAAGTACGACAGATTACATAGACGATTTTGTATACGAATCGGGCGCTTTACGATACTTTGCAATGGCGGAAGGCCGCGTCATGGCAAGCAGCTCATCTTTTTCCTACGAATATAATATAAAGGATAACCTTGGCAGTACCAGAGTGAGCTTTAAAGATAACGGTTCCGGGATTGCTGCGATTAGCCAGGAAAATCAATATTATCCTTTCGGGATGAGTTTGAACGGCATTGTTATACGCACGCCTTATAACACTGTCGCAAATAAAAACTTATTTAACGGAGGTTCTGAACTCCAGAATGATTTGGGTTTTGAGAATAGTTATAGCACGATGTATAGGGAATATGACCCGGTTATCGCGCGTTTTAACAGTATTGATCCTGCTGCAGATGAGTATGCTGACTGGTCTCCTTACAATTTCGCGTTCGATGACCCCATCGGTTTAAATGATCCCATGGGTGACGACCCCTACGGTGCGACGGATCCGAATCCGCCGAATTGGGGACAGCAGATTGCTGCGCAGCAAAGAACGTCCTCCGAATCGCAATGGCAGGGCGGATTGGGGCCAACCTTCAGTATGTTCGATCCTGCCGTACAGTATATCATACAGAACGCTTACAACAATACGGCAGCAGGTACCAGTTCGACCACAAGAGCGGGTAACGACGGCGCTTGGCTAACCGTAGAAACAAATGTACAGCATGATTATCGCGGCGACTTTTACTGGATCAATGAAAACTATACGAGGACAAACACCGGGAACGATAATAGTTTTTCGCAGGAAGTTGTCATCAGCAGCCGTAAAGTATATCTCAATACGGGCAATTTGCAGAAGTTTAAAGATCTTGCTGATAAGAATACCGGTTTAGGTGCACTTGCTATAGGAGTAGGATTTAAAAATGAAATGATCGACATGGTAGTCAGGACCGGGTTCAAATCTGCAAGGACCTGGAATGAATTCCGGCAACTCAGAGAAACCCAAAGATTGTGGCGTTTCAATAATATATTGGGAAAAAGGGGGAACCAAATATTAAATATCAGTAAGAGTGTTGGCAAGGTAGCCGCTGTCGCATCAGTTTCTATTACGGCCACCAGAGCCGCGATGTATTATTTTAACGGTGGTAAAGGATCAGCTGTAGGAATTAAGGCTGCAGCTGATATCATAATGACAGGGGTCGGTTTCCTTGGACCGGTCGGGTTCGCTGTAAGTTCAGTATATTTTTTGGCAGACGCTCTTACGGACGGATTTGGTGGTTATGGAAAAATTGAATAGTTTAGTTGTATGAGAGAGCATTTAGATCTTATTTTTTATAGGATGTACCGTTTTCAGGTGACAATGGGGAATGGACAGATAGCGGTGTTCTCGTCTGTACTTTTCCTTACTTTTTTGGAAATGATCAATGTCTTTACGCTGACATTTTTTTTATACGCACTAAAAGGCATTGCAATTCCATTCCAGGACCCAATCCGGGGGGGACTGAGTATTTTTGGAGCTCTGGTTCTATTCAATTTTTTGCTTTTTACATTTAAAAAACGGGATAAAATCATTGTAAAAAAATACAAACATGAGCCAGCAGCGGTTACAAGGTCCGGTAATATCAAAGTGGTTGCCTATATACTTGTAACCTTTGTATTAATGGGCCTGGGGTTCTATCTCATGATCTTACGAAACCGGGGACAGCTTTAGTGAAAACCAACATTAATTTCGTACTCCGGAAATGCAGAGTTAATTGGAACTATACGCGACATATTATATATGGATTATTATGCAATAAAGTTTTAGTCCGTTAAAAATCATCCGAACAAATTTTAAAACAATTCTTAATTTTGAATACGGCTTTTACAGCCGGAGCTTATAAAAAATGATGTGTTTTTACAGGTAAAACCAGCCTTAAAAGCAGAATGAACCGGGAGCGTCGGATTTTCGTCCGGAATACTTATGGAAACGGATCAGAATTGGATTAGATTTTCCGGCACCTTGAACATATTTTGATAATTTCTATACCTTCACAAACTCAAATACCGGTATACTTGCCGGTTAATTGTGATAAGGTTTAGGTTAAAAGCCCCCGGCGGCAAGCGCTCGGGGATTTTTATTTATTGACATCTGGCAATGCGTTGTAACGGCCTCCACTTTTTCCTGGTATACAGCCTGGTGTTCAGGTTTTATACTAAGCCGGCCGGCCATTTCGCTAATTGATTGGTGTAGTTGCGCACCACTAAAAGCACTAAATACGTTTAGGCTCTGTAAAGGCCCTTTTAATAATTCAGATCCGGGAAGACCAATAAGTAAGGGCCATATTGGCCCGGATGCGCCCCGGCGTGCGCCGGGTTCAAAAAAGCACACCTGCTTTATTGTTATACAGAAATAAATCATAATGCAAGTTGGTTGATACGATGACCGGATGCCGTTCTCAATAACTCACTTCCCCCTCATAAAACGCCGCACATACTCCAGCATCTTCACCAACAAGCTCTCCATTTCCTCCAACATCTTCTGATCCTTTGGATATGCCTTGGAAACAATCGTCGACGCCAGGATCTCCTCACCATCGGCCGATAAACAAGTACTGGCGATTTGTTGGGACAATTCTTTAAAACTCGTATCGCCAAAAACCTTTTGTTCATGCAGAAGCTTGAAGAAAAAAGCGATCCGGTTCACATACATACTCAGGCGAAGCTTCAAATAGGGGTTCTCCCGTTCATGCGTCTCCACAAAATCGATCTCCTCCTTGATCCATTTCAGCAAACGGTCGCTCACCGAATTCGCGCGTGGATCGAATGCCGCCATTCCGACCTGCGTATCTTCCAGAACAAGTTTTTCGCATTGGGCATACTCCAGCAACCTATTACGCTTCCCTTGAATAACCCTGGTGCGGTTTTGGATATATTTTTTACAATAAATGTAAAAACGGTCATCATTAAAGTTACGTCCGATCAGTAAAGAGGTCAGCGCTTCCGTCTTTCCGCTGCAGTCAGCATCATCCCAGTCGATGATCTCGAGTTTCGCCAGGTAACCGCGGAGCCAGGTAAAATCACCCCAGCAGAGCTTCTGTTTGCCGTCTATAAAACGCATAAACGGGATGGCGGCGATCTCGACGAGCCGGCCATCTATCTCTTGCTGCTCTAGTACCCTTCGGTGTTTCGCCCAAATAGCCGCCAGGTTACGTTTTTGAATCTCCACAAAGGCATTGGAAAGCTTCAAGTTTGGCCGGATCTCGGAGGGCACAATTTCCTTAATAGCGCTTAAAAGTTGCAAAAGCACCTCAACGTCCGGAGATATATCTTTGTGAAACTCAAAAAGGATATCACAAACATTGACCAGCTTATTGAGTGTATTGAAATAAAAAGTGTCACGCTGCGTAAAGTTTTCGATAGCGTTGAGGTGATGTATAATTGCTTTTTCGAGCCGTTTGGTCTCGACCTGGAGATGATGATCAGGTTTGGATGATCTTTTTTTTGGAGACTGGGTAATTTCTTCAGCTATAGATTTAAGGTAGTCTGTATCTGTATTCATTTGTTTATAGGCTTGGTAGCGGGGATACCGTAGCACAGGGCAAGAGGACCTGCCTGGCGTGACTGGCTGACCGCCGACGTTATTAAATTAATAACGCGGACAAGCATATAACGATACCGGGCTCGCGGCCCCAAACCATAGATATGCAAGCCCGCATTAAAGCAGAGTTGCACTTGCGCTCTATAGTTTGATTTTGAATCCGCGAGATTGGTATCGATAGAATGAAGTGAACGTATTTGGTTTATATTTAAAATTTGTCTTTCTGTGTCGTAGGATATATTTTTTGTCACAAACGTAACGTAAACAATGCTGCAAGAACCCTTGTTTCCCACAGGTTAATTATAAAAGACCTTTATCAAGCAAAAAGCATCCGGTAGTTGCTGGATGCTTATAAAGTAACGGTATCCTCCTTAAAAGATCCTAAAACATTTTTTATTCTCCATGATGTATTACGTTCAGGACGAGATCCGGCGGTAATAAAATATCAAGCGAAACCTGTAAAGCTTTTGCCAGCGCAACTATGGTCGATAATGTAGGATTGGCGACACCCCGCTCGATCTTACCGATCTGCGATGTGAAAATCCCTGACTCCAGCCATAACTGGTGCTGTGACATGCCCTTCGCGATGCGTTCTTCGCGCAACCTAATCCCAAACAGCTTATTTGTTTCGACGTTTCGGTTGATCATATCAACCTCGAAATTGTAGTATAATACCCTAAAGTATCCGCTCATATATGAGCGATTTTTATTATATTTAAATCCTGAAACGACAAAAAAAAGAATAAAATGGATGAGCAGGATGATCTAAAAGTTTTAAATGCCAAAATTCAGGATCTTGAATTCAGCGAAGGTTTTAAGCATAAAAGCAGCGTTATGGGATTCAATACGTTATTGCAGATCACGGAAATAAGCCCCGAGAAATTGATGGCAACCAAGGGTTTTGACTACAATTGGTTTGGAGAAGTAGTGACTTATATGATCAATAAAAAACTACTGCACAAATTGCAGCCAACACCGGGAAATAATCCCGGTTGATTTCGGCGATCATTTTCGACAGCAAATGCCTGACTTCAACAGCCGTCACCATATTTTTGGTATAATAGTCCTTACTAAATGCGCCGGGAGACAGGTGCTGCTGCCGCTTGGAACTTACGTGGGTAGTAAAGAAGCAGAAGACTTCCGTTAATCGAACAGATCCGAAAACATTCGCCTTGTACAGCAATCTGACCAGAAAAGCAATATGGGATACCGGTAGTTGGAAGGGAAGTTTAAATAACCTATTGGACATTACAGATGATCTTAAACGTGCCTGTTCCATTTGAAACTGCTCTCCTTTCAGCCATTCAAAAAGCATCACCGATAAGGACGGCCATCGCTGATCGTAACGCATAACATCACCCTTGGTTTTAAATTGCAAAAAAATCAGGTGCTTGTCCATTATTATTATCCTCTCCCGTTTCGCCTTTTCCGCATAGGAACCCCTTATTGTTTCCTGCAAATACAAAAAAACACCGAAGTGGTTAAAGTCGATATTAAACAGCATGTGCCGCACTGCTTCACTGCGTTTAGCATCTTCCTCCATTTTTGTTATGGATATTAATTCGATGACAAAATTGCGAAAGTAGCGTAATTGATCTAACGTAACTGTGGTATTCGTGTCCCGGAAAAATTCATTTATATAGCCCAGAAAAATATCTTTTAACGTTTTGTCAGCGGCTGACTTCTGAAGCACCGTTTTAATGAGGGCCGTTTCTGCTGCTAAGCCTCCGGCAAAATGTTTTTTGTACGTATCGTTCAAACAAACCGAACCGTTGACATGGCGGAAAAAGTACACCGTGGCAAAATCGATCAGATTACATGCTGCAATTTTCTTTAACTGTAGCGCCTTTTGTCCAAAAATACAACTTGGAATGATGCAGCTGTTTTCGCGCGTTAGTAAGCGGGAAAGAAAGCTTATTTGATAATGGAAATAACGTTCCAGTTCATCGTTGCACGCCTTTGAGAAAACCTCAGAGATCCAGCATTGCCGGATTTCTGAGGTCAACACGTTCAAGTCTTGAACAAAGCATTGCAATTTAACTTCAGAACATACCTCGTCACACAACATTGCGCTGAGCTTCTCGAGTAGGTCTTGTCCGTTCATAATTACACCTTGATACGCGTCGTAATGGTAAATCAGATAAAATGAGTGGTCGTCAAAATCGTGGTGCAGGAATTGGTCGGATCACCCACTGAAGTACTGCTGGTTCCACAATCGAAATAACCGTTCTGAACGGCCCCATAGCGGGTAAGTACCTGTTTAGCAGGTATTTTAAATTTGTAATTTTTCATTTTTTAGATTTTTTTACTATATTAAGATATTGTAGGACGGCACCCTCTTTTATTACACCAACACCGTGATTTTTTACACCAAATATGACCCACGACACAAAATTTAAAAAAATCGCTATACCCTTTCGGAAGATTAGCAGTCATGCAGTCTGGTGGGTCATTTATATCCTCTATGAACTTTCCATCTTTTATTATTCAACAGGAAATATTTCCGGAATAGCTAAGTTCATGATTTTCTACACCCTGAACATTATATTATTTTATGCTCATTACAAGGTGTTAGGCCAAACTCTTGGTGGCCAACAAAATAAATATCTACAGTTGATTTTTTGGGCGTTTGCTGAATTGACAGTTTTCATCTCTATAAAACTTTATTTCGATTTTTTTTATCTATATACGGAACGGCCTCAGGATGACAAATGGCTTAAGATCAAGCAGCTTGCCGCCCTCGACCTTTACAGGTCCCTTTTTTTTATAGGTTTATCATCGCTTTACTGGACAGCCTCCAACATTTCCAATTATGAACGTAAAGCCAAGGAGTCAGCCATCAAACAGCTGACGGCCGAACGTGATGCGCTGGCTTTACAAACCCGGCTAGCGCGGTCCGAAAACGCTTTACTGAGACAGCAGATCAACCCCCATTTAATATTCAATTCGCTGAATTTCATTCACAGCACAGTTTACCGGGTTTCGGAAAAAGCGGCGGAAACGGTCATTATGCTGACGGATATTTTGCGGTTTTCGATGGAAAGTGCGGAGGAAGATGGCAAAATTCCCTTACAAAAAGAGATCGATCAGATTGACAACCTTATTACCCTCAACCGCAGCCGTTTTAAAACGACGGCTCCGATAGATTCTATCGTTACCGGGTCCCCCGCCGGTCACCGGATTATTCCCCTCGTGCTGACCACCCTGGTGGAAAACGTATTCAAACACGGCGACTTTATCGAGCATCACGTAAAGATCCACCTGGACTTATCCGCGGAGGGATTGTTAAGCTTTCATACGCTGAACCGGGTGACGGCCCAGGCGCCATTTCCGCGGATGAAAAGCACCGGGCTGGAAAATATCCGGACGAGGCTTGACTATGCCTATGGTGATACGTATCAACTGCAAACTACCGAACAAGATGGCTGGTTCAGAACTAAACTTAATATTGCCCTATGAATACTACTACTTATATCATCGACGACGAAGAACACGCGGTTGAAACCTTGAGCGACTATGTCGCAAAAACGGACGGACTGATCTTAGCAGGGCGCTCCACGGACCCTGTGCGTGCATTGCCTGATCTGACGGGGGGAAACCCGCCGGACCTGGTCTTTTTGGATGTGGGTATGCCGGGCATGTCCGGTCTTGAACTCGCCGGTTTGCTGCCAAGGCAAACCGATATTATTTTTGTTACCTCTTTCCGGGAATTCGGCGTAGAAGCCTTCGCACTCTCCGCGGCAGATTACCTGCTCAAACCGATCAGTTATGCCCGTTTTTTCCAGGCTGTTCAAAAAGTAAAAGATAAGCGTGAGGCATCTGCTGTCAAAGAACGGGGTTGCTTTTTCGTTAAGGGGGATGTTAAGGAAAAATACGTAAAAGTGGTTGTGGATGACATTATTTATATCGCTGCCGCACAAAACTACGTTGAGATCAGGATGTCTGATAAACGCATCATCACTTATCTGACCATGAGTGAGGTATTGGCAGAGCTTCCCCCTTCAGACTTCTTGCAGATCCACCGGTCCTATATCATCAGCCGTAAAGGCCTGGTCGCCGTTGAAAACGGGCAGTTACGGATGAAGAACAACCAATTGATATCCATTGGAAAAACCTATCAGGAGGCGTTTTCAAAGTGGTTTGACCCTAATGTTTTAATCAGCAAGAGGCTTAAACATCATTAACCCACCTTACCAGAAGTGGGAATGAAGAAACAAATAGTGAGGTAAGTATAGGTTTCATTATTTTAGTTTTAATAAAGCATCCACACGAGAAACATCATTTAATTGAATCTGAAAATTTCGGGAATTAATACTATTTGAAAATATGATTTTTTTAAATGAAGAATTGCGTTAGATTAAACTTGAGTCCCGACCAATGATATCCAATGAGCGTGTCATTGCGCGTTTGCCTCCTGGGAATCCGCAGAGACTTTAGCCGGGCGGGTGGTTAAAGGTAACAACAGCTTTGATACACTACCCGTAATGATTTATAATCCGATCTCTCTATAAATAAACCTTTGACATTATTTGCAAAATAGAGATCATATACATAATCTTCTAGACAAATTGAGTCGAATTTGCGAAAGTATAGCACCTTACATAGGAATTATGGCTTGGAATGGTTTGCCCCAGCAATTTTATGTCTGGAATTGCTGTTTGTAACAAAAAAACATATTTTTTTTGAGCTTTAATTTTTTCATAATTTTTTGTGGGATTGAAATATTTGCTAGAAATTATCTTATATAAAGTGTCTTTATACTATTTTTTGGCATAAATCAAATAGTAGGCCCCAACAGAATCGATCTTGTAAACCCGATACTCATTGGCATTATTAATCTTAGTGTTATGGATAGATTTTTTATAATTACCACAAGATGACAACAACAAAATAACGATAACTATTTTTTTCATAATGAATTATTTACGGTAAACTGAATACGACAACTGGCGTTTTTCCCGGTGGCTGAACTGTGTATTCTGATCTAACTGGTTGTCCATTGTATGTCCAGCTACCTGATGGTTGACGCCATTGATCATAAAAAATTAGAGTAATATCCCCAACTTGATGCACCGATGCATCATGAGCCTTACGATAAGCACTGTTGGGATTATTCTCATCCCCACGAGCAGGAAGTGGTGTTGATACCCCAGATGCTTGTGCGTTCAACGCTCCTTGATATGCCTCAGTAATCCCATGCAATATAGATGAGGTTTGCTCTGATAAGCAATGAGTTATCATATTTAAGTGTACCGACCACAGAACTTGTTATTGAGACTATTTAGTAATAGTCTTCGTTACAAAATTTGAATCGATGAAATTATTTTATTCGATGATACATATTTTCACCATCATCCCCCGTTAAGATTAAGATGTCATTTATCTTAATCTTAAAAGCAAAACTTCCTTCGAAGTCATACTTTATTTTAATGCGATCACCGTTTATCTTGTATTTATATGACGTCATATGTTCCGGGCAATAAAAGGCGCTCTTCTTTGTCGTGATCTCGATCATGGGACTTTATGTTACCAAAAATCATATTTCGATTTTTCATCGAAAATCCAACGGTTATTTTTATAATTTAGTTCAATCGATACGGTTTTTTTAGCCAATGCCTTTATTGTATTTGGATTTCTATCAAACCCCGGTTTGCAAAATTCTTTAATTACCCCATTGAAAGAAATTGTTTTTTTACCATCGTAATTACAAATGAGTCTGTTTGGTAGATACTCTTTGCATTCATCATTTCGGTAATAACCAATCACCACTTTCTTTTTATTGATATCTCTTGTGTCGAGTATCAGCTTTAAGCTCGTTCCTTCGAGTCTGTAAATAAAATAGTAATCGAACTCGCGATAATTATATACCCCACCAAACATATTTTTGCCATCAATCTCAATAAAATTATTATACTCGATTGGTAATAAAAAGGATATGCCCTTATCTAATATAGATATGAATGTGTACTCTGTTGGGACATTATTTGCCAAGCTACCGGCAATTTTTACTTTATATATATTACAATTCTTAAACTTACTAACAAGATCAACTTTTATTGATTTATCAACGAAGTAATTTTTTGTAAGCCATGATTTAACTTTCATTTTATCAATTTGAAAGTTGATAGTTATTGGGAGGCTTTTCACCTCACTCCCAAAAATTTCGATTTTTTGATTTGTTTGTTTTTGTTCAATGTTTTTACCTAAATGCTCTGTTTTACAGAAAAGTGCAATTAGGCTTATTATCAAAAATATTCTCATTATTCTATAGATTTATATATTTTCAATACCGTTTCTAAATATCTTGGATCCTTTTGCCCTGGACCATATTTGTTAACCCCATAATTCCACCCTTGGAAATCCTTAGTTTTTCCATCTTCGCTCATATAGGATTTGAAGTGCAGCCATCTAACGCCCCAATAAGTACTTTTTAGAGATCCTGCCCCGTTTTTAACATCGGCCAAGGTCATTCCCATTTTGCTTTTATCTCCGTAATCTCCGGGATGGAACATGCTAAATATATCACTGGCCTTTGTAGCGACAGACTGTCCTTGACCCAATCTAGACTCTTTGTACGCGAGAGCTTTAACTAAATTAACATCCAATTTCGTGGCATTCTTCCCTTTAGAATACCCTTCTCCAACTGAGAGCGTTCCGGCCTTAATCTCTCTGTTTAGTAAATGAGTTGCAACGGCTATTTCCTTATCAAATTTGTTATACTTATCCGATGAAGCATTTTCTCCCTTGTCAAGTGAGTAACCTATTTTTCCAGGCGTTTCTGCTTCCTCTGAATTGGCCTTCAAGTCATTGGCTTGTTTGCTATTTAAACTTCCTCCCCAATCTATTGATTTATTTTGCAAATTCGGAACCAATCCAGCTTTCATTACAAAAACTTTTAGGTCATCATTGTCATCATGACCTAAATAATTTCCTTGCGCGTCATAATAGTCTGCAATCGCCATCCCGTCTGGGTCAATAAAACGCAATGGATTGTTCATCACATA
Source organism: Bacteroidota bacterium (assembly GCA_040390445.1). Classification (GTDB taxonomy): domain Bacteria; phylum Bacteroidota; class Bacteroidia; order Sphingobacteriales; family Sphingobacteriaceae; genus Mucilaginibacter. The sequence goes on along the minus strand of JAZJYI010000008.1, from coordinate 401,897 downwards.
GCCGTATGCACTTACCATTCTATCGGATTCCGCAAGCGGATCCACACTTGTCCACCTTCCAACCGCCGGGTCATAGAACCTGGCGCCGTAATCGTACAGTCCCAAGTTCTCCTGTAACTCTTTCTTATTGTAAAGATAATTATTTTTAACGCTTGGCCTGCTGCCTACTACGATATCCATTCCAAAGGGATAGTAATTATCCGTTTGCACGAGCCGTGCGTTGCCCGTGCCTGTATCAAAGTTAACACGGCTGTTGCCCAGATGGTCGGTTAACGCATATTCATAATTATAAGCAGTCGTACCGTTGGATATTGCCCGGCCTTCTTCCGTCTGGATAAAGCTGATGGCAGTAACTCCAGCCATAGTCTCATATTGGATACCGCCAATATAATCCGTTTTGGCGGTGCCGATCAACCTGCTTAGCTTTTGCCCAGCAGCATCGTAAGTATAAGTTGTGCTTTTTGATGCAATGGCCTGCGGCAGGTTCAGCAGGTTATAGGTTATGCCACTTGCTCCCGTGAAGCCCTTGCTGTTATCGGTCACCAGATTACCATTGGCGTCGTAAGCATAAGTAAAAGAACCATGTTTTTGCCCCAGATCACTGGTTGTGATATCGTTAATGCTTTGCAACTGGTTGGTGTAAGCACCGGTTGCGTTGGTATAGGTATATTGTAGGTCATCGGTAAAGGTGGCGCTGCCGGTGGTCCGTTTCAATTTATTGATATTACCGTTCAGGTCATATTCAATATTACTCTCATTATAGTTATCCGATGAAGTGCCCGCCGTTAACCGGTTCAGCAGGTCGTACCGGTATATGTAGGTTTTGGTATCGGGTACTGCGGTTGTACCCCAGGATTGCGCCGCGATATTGCCATTGTATTGTTTAACCGGCGTTAATCCATTTTTGGCAATACTGGTATTATATTGCAAGCTTTCCTCAAATAAAGGCGCGTCTGTTTTTAATAACCAGCCTCTTTCATTGTAAGTGTAAGCAACGTCCTGTTTAAAGGTGACACCCTGATCTGCACTATGAAGGTGTTTTTTCCATACCTGCCCGGTTTCGTTATAGTCATTTTTAGCCAACAGCACTTTAATATCGGGGGGCAGCGTCCCGTTGGTGATCTGCTCCCAGGTATTGACCCTCCGTCCCATGTGGTCGTAATCATAGTTGTTGGCTACAGTTACGGTCAGCACTGCTGTACTCCCGCTTTTGGTATAATGTTTACGGATGGTGCTCTTTACCTGGTCGGTAAAGTCATAATCGCTGCTGATCTCATCATAGTTGTATGGGCTGGGTGTACCACCTCCCAGGTAATGTTGTTTAAAGGATTCGATGTTACGCCCCCATTTGTCATAATACATCACGTCCCACAGCATATTGGTTGTACCCAGTACATTAATCAGGCTGCCGGTTGGCAAACTTTTGGTCATATCGCTACCCGTAGAAAACGGGTAGGGGTTAGTGCCTGCAAGACGATAATCATCGTAGTAATTCACCGAAAGGGTGGTACTAATAGTTGCAGGGAAACTTACAGCGGTATACCCATAATTAGTTGCCGCACCTGTTGGTGTTTCCCAGGGAGTTGTTTGGTTATTGGCCTGCGCTTGTACCGCAGCCCGTACGTCAAAACCCATAGTACCATAATTATAAATGCCGGTCATTATTTCCCTCTCTAAAGCATCATAACGGGTAACGGTCCATTCCGGCGTTGCTTTTCCCCTTTGGTTGGCATCTTGGGTAGCTACCATTTGATCAAGCTTGTTGTAGACCATATATTCCCAACCCTTTCCAGGGAGTTTCTTTTGGGTAAGCCTGTGACGTTCGTCATAACGGTATTGGTAACATAGATTATCCAGGGTGGTTTGGTTGGCAGCACTGGTAAGGCCGGCGTCCGGATTTGCTCCTGGTGGTAATACATAAGCAAGGTTTCCCAGATCATCATATACGTAATAGGTGCTCAGTATCTCTAGCTTTGCCGCTACAACTGGCGAGGTTTGCGTGGGTCTATAATTAAAAGTGCGCTTCAATACAACATGGCCCGTCTTGTCCTTATATTCTTCAGTAGTGCCGCCTCTTGAATTGCCCAACCCCGTATTTTTCCAGTTCTCATCTTTGCTAATGGTCAAGTACAACTGCCCTGCACCGTAATTGCTCTTTTTGACAAGCGTACGCTGCTGCGTGATAGCATCAATGGCTGATATGGAATATAAAGCCACGAGGGTGCTGTTAGCGGTGTCGGTTATGGGTGTGGCGTTATTGGTGTTGTAGACTATTTTATTGGTATGCCCTGAAGTGTTATTAACTATGGGCTGCCAGTCGGTGCCGGGTGTCCCCTGCTCGGTTACCCGATTTAGGGGAGAAGGTTCAAATACGGTTACAGCGTATGGAGCGGAAATAGTGCTTACCCCGGCAGGCGGTATGGTGTAAAATTCGGACTGAGCCGTTAATGCATTTATTTTATAGCTTCCATCGCTTATGCCTGTTGTTAAAACGTAAGGCATATATTTGACCGGTTCCCGGCCAAGTTCATCGTAAACAACAGGTTGCACGATATCCATTCCCGACGGACTGCCCTTTACCCGCACCGTTTGCATCGGCCTACCAAGGCCGTCAAAGTAATCTACCGTGGTCATGATCTTTGCTTTATCGTTAATTACTGATGTTACTGCGGATGTGGTCATTAATCCGTCGATGTGCGGCGCATAGTTAACGATATAATTCTGGTCAGCGCTTGGCGTGATATTACCGGATGATACACCGATCGAGATCGTTGCTGTCGTGCCATTGGTGTTGGTGGCACTATAGGCGATCACTGTATAACTAGCCGTTGGCGAAACTGTTGTCGGCGTACCGCTTATCACACCTGTAGTACCATCCAATACCAAACCTGCAGGCAGATCCGGGTTGACTATGAATGCTTTAGCAGCGATCTTTCTGATCATGTAATTATAAGCATCCGCTACGTAGATATTCCCCTGGCTATCCAGGCTGATGCCATAAGGATTACTGAAACGTGCTCCTATACCAACGCCATTGGTCATACCAGGTGTTAGCTCTCCTACAAGGGTTGTTACAACAGCCGCAGGAGTGATCTTACGGATAAGATTGTTGCCTTGATCTGTTAGATATATATTACCTATTGCATCGGCTTTTAAACTGGTTGGCGTCTTAAAAGCTGCTGCAGTACCTGTACCATCGGCATATCCTGCTACACCACTTCCCGCAAGGGTAGAAACCACCCCCGCGGGAGTGATCTTACGGATTAAGTTGTTTAAACGGTCAGCCACATAGATATTACCGGAAGCATCAACAGCCATCGACATCGGGTTCTTAAAAGTAGCGAGCAGTGCTGTTGTACTATTGGTAGCCCCAGCTGCACCGGTCCCCGCAAAAGTGGTTACTACACCCGCAGGCGTGATCTTACGGATCATGTTATTGGAGTAATCCGCGACCAGTAGATTGCCTGCATTATCAAAACATACACCTGTAGGATTATTAAAGCTGACGTTTGCACCTGTGCCATTCGTACTACCTACCGTGCCGTTACCTGCGAAAGTAGTTACTACACCGGCCTGGGTGATCTTCCTGATCAGGTTGTTCATCTGGTCGGCTACAAAGATGTCCCCTGCGGCATCTATTGCAAGGCCTGCCGGGTGATTAAACCTTGCTCCTACCCCGGTTCCATTTATATTACCTGGTGAACCGTTTCCGGCCAAAGTAGTTACCACACCAGCAGGTGTGATTTTCCTGATCGCATGGTTATCGGCATCGGCTACATAAATATTATTAGCAGCATCTGCAGCCACCGCCAGCGGAAGGCGAAAAGTCGCTGTGGATGCACTGCCATCACCCAAGCCTTGTGACCCAAGTCCGGCAAAGGTTGATGTCTGAGTAATTGCGACCGTCGGGCCATTGGTAACAGTTGGCGACAAGGGACTGATCGCTGTGCCTGTTGCAAAGATTTTGGAGCCGGCAGGATAATTAATTGTTAGTTGTTGGGTTATGTTTACATTTAAAAAAAAATCAACTATTCCATTATTGTTCGCATAACCCTCTGCTACTACGTAATAAGTCCCTGCTGCCAAGTTATACAACGCTAATGATGACTGATTTTCGCTACAACTTGCTGCCCCATTATCATCATTTGATGCAATTTCTGTCCCTGCGCTATTAAGCACGTGCAAATAAGTATCAAAATTGCTCTCGCAAAGTGCAAGTAACACAAACGAGCTTGTTGTACTGATCGTAAATTTGTACCATACGTCATTGGCCGCATTACCATAGTTATTGGTAAAACCGCCCGTTATGCTGTTTTGGGTGTCTGAATAGGTGCCTGTTGAATTATAAATGCCCGCATCGATAGGGTTGCTCATCGAATAACCGGGAACCTGTGCAGAGGCCTGCATTATTATACTTGTCAGCAATAGTACTGCAAGCGTAGAAAATATATTTTTCATGTAATAAGGTTGATCGGGATAGGTTTAATTGGTTGTACGCGCAGTGCTGTCTGCCCTCCAGTTCCTTCTTCTTTCCGTCGTCGGAATTACCTTTCCGCGCTTCAACGGAGGAAGCAGTTTTTCCAGCTTCCTGTTCTTCTCATCGATCAGCGCGTCGATAGCTGCGCGCCTTTGCTGTTCATTAAGCGTAGCGTTAGCTATCACCAGCCTTGCTGATCTTTTATAACTCTCCTGAATATCATTTACCTGACGCGCTGTCGCTGTGTCTGTCTTTAAATACCGGCTTAAGTAGCTTATCGACCTCCTTCTTGTACTGTCAGCCTGCTGACCATAACTTTTTATTGCGCTTATCACCATGATGACCACAATGCTGTAGATTATTCTTTTCATATCAGTTTTTATTGGCCCTGGTAATGGTAGTCCGTATGCTTGATGATATTACCATCCTGATCTTTAATATTGACCAGTCGCTGGAATGCGTCATATTCGTAATAGGTGGTTTCACCTTTTGCATTTGTCATGCTGGTTTGGCCAACCAAAGGATCATACGTGGACGTGGTTATCTGCGCATCCAATGGATAAAAACAGATGTCATCGACTTGTATAGTACCACTGATAGTGATCGTATAGGTATTATTGGATACGATAATGTTGCCAAGTTTTACAAACTCCCATTTACCATTCCCTTTCTTCCAATAGGTCAGCGTATAAGTATTGTTGCTTAAACCTGTCAAAGCTTGTGTATAACCGTTTGTCTTGCTATAAATGCCTGTCTTACTATCCTGCGCATTGCTAAGGCCGGTACCTGTAAACTCCTCAAAATTCTCATGGAAAACATCTGAACGGGCTGCACCGGAAACAGCGGCGATCTGATATCGTTTATCGTACCCCCAGATGATGGACTTTTTGGAGCCGGTCTTATCCTGGTATTCCGTTAAATTTGTTTTTCCATCATACTTGTTAAAATAGATTGCACTAACCATTTGCGGATCAATCGAAGGTGTTTCCGCTGTTTCATCCCAATCAATATTTGCCGGCTGATATTGATTTTTGGGTATCGGAGAAGCTATTTCCAGGTGCATCTCGTTTACAGGTACAATATAACCATCAAAAGTCGCGGTAACCATATTTGTCTTAGCTGCGGTGATTGTTTCCGTTCCATTCCTGGTTATGGATGTCACCGTTTCCAGCGGAGAGGATATCATATTTTTTTGCACCAAATAAGTTACGGCGTTTTGCGGCTGAGGAAGGTACTCGGTCCTTGTACTATAATCGAAAGGGTATCTGTAACTTGTTTTCTGCAGATTACCATCGCTATTTGTGCTTGATTGTTCTTTTATAAATTTACCTTTTGAGTAGGTGTAGTTTATGTTTTTAATAACTTGCCCACCCGGAAGATAATCCGTTTGCGTTACACTGGCAGGTAGTTTGTTAACGTTGGTAATGATCTTGTATTTGTTATAATAATAAAATGATTGCGTAGTTATTTCAGTTTGACTGCTTCCAAGATCCTTGAGATTAAAATTATTACCACGTGACCGGTAAAGACCGGTTACCATGTTCGTTCCGGTTTCCGGTAATATTAAATTATACTGATATTCATTTTTTTGTTTTGGTTGATTTGTGTTATCATAAATTGTTTTACTCAGCAACAGGCCGCGGTTCCAATCATAGTTTGAGTTTGGTAAAAAAGGATAGCTGTTAGCAGACATGTCCTGCATGGTAAAATCCGGGTGTGTAATTACTTCAAAACCGGGAAGCCAGGTTGTTGCTGTCAGTCCCGTCTTTATTGCGGGGACTGAAAATAATCCATCACAATATCCGTTTGAGGCAATGCTACAACCATTATTTAAAATATCATTCGCATCACCATATTTTACGGGGACTGAAAACTTAGACCATGTATAACCTGAATTTGATATGGATTCACGTATTTCACTATAGCCAACCGTGATGCCGTCACCGAATCCTTTTATCGATGCCGGGTTATCCATACGAACGGTGTTTTTTTGAAAATTAAGTAAGGTATTGGCGGCATAATCGATAGGGTCCTTTGTTGTAATAGGGGCAAAGACAACTGAGCAATTGTTCTCTTTATACGCAAAAATTGGCAAATCGAACAGCACTCCCGATGTTTTCGTCGGATCAACTGATTGAATATAATCATACGTTTTTACGATATCGTGATTGTGAGATACGCCATCGTAATCGGTTATCGTTCTAACGCGTATTCCCCCGCCAGAAAATTTTCGTCCCCGGTACAAAAAGTCGTGTGGTTCGTACTCGTAAGTAGTTGACCCACCTGTAGGGTATACGATCTTATTTAATGTTCCCAAAGCCACTGTTGCCGGATTACAGTTCCGATTGGCCCCATCCAGAACAAAATATTGCGGATCGGAAAGATCTTTCAACTGCAAGACGGAAAATCTGTCCGGGCCATTAAGACTGGTGCTTATATAGATTTTTGGAAAAGCATGGGTCGCGTTATTGCCATTATAGTACCCCCAGAAATCCTGCTGGTTGGAAAACTTCCCAGGCAACGGCTGCTGTTCATTATAAAAAAAGTTATACTTGTTGACGTATTCGTCACCTGGAACTGCCGTCCTGATAGAAGTGAGTTTTAACCGGTGGTATGCATCTGCATAATAGTTGGATACATGCACACCGTCACTTGTAGGATTCACCGGGCTTGAAAAATAGTCATAAACAAAATGAACCTGCTTGATCAGTTTATTGTTAGGCTTCGACACCACCTGCAGGTCTGACAGCAGCTTGGATGTCGGGAGATCCAGTCGCCCGCTACCGGGAACAAACGTAATGGTCTCATAGGGCGTCTCGATGATCGATAGCCGCTTAGCAGTAACCTCGCTTATTGTAGATATCCTTCCATAATGAGATATGCCATCATTGTATGTCAAATTCGAATTTCTTTCTGACTCTTCAAATTGATAAGCCTTCAGAGGTTCATCAACATAGGTAAAAGTTACAGCCTCACCTATCACTGTTTCAATACGGGTAAGATACCAGGCGCTGGTATAGACAAACGTAGACACAATGTTACTTGCGTCCGGATCCATATCACAATTCGTTCTGATACGATAGCCGCCCTGTGTCGTAGGTCTGGATTTTTCGATTTCGGAGAATATAAATTTGTTACCTGATTCATCCAAGATCGTGAACGAAGTAATTCCTTTTGATAATTCCGGTTGCCCTTGATACGTGCCAGGCCAGGATGGGTCGCCGGTTGGATCAAGTACATAGTCAATCTTCCATGGTTCATAGTTAAAAAGTTTTGCTTTTTGATCGGTCCCAAAAACAAATTTTCCCGACCTGCCTGCAAAACGAAACTGAAAAAGATCCGGCTCAGTATCCGTTTTTTTTGCTCTGACATCTACAGGAAACCAGTATTCTCCGGGAGAAGGTTCTGAAAGCATTCCATCCATCACGGCAAATTTTTTCCTAAAGCCATCGTCCGTTAATCCAACATCAGAAAATTGCTCAGCTACTTGCCCATGATCCAGGAGAAATCCGGATTCCGTTATCGGTATTGGATGCTCCCAGCGGACATCATCCGGCAGGCCCCGTTTTGCTCGGGTAATAACCCCACCTGCATCCAAAGTCCAGCCCAAACCCACCCAGGTAGCTTCTGAATTTACCTTTACGCCGGTGTTGTCATATCTCAACTCGATGGGGAACGTTAAGCCTTTTAGCTTAATTTCGTAAACAGGGATACTGATATTCGGGACGCCCGCAAAACTGCTGATATTTCCGCCGCCGAATTGTCCCAGGCTCGCTTCAGCCGGTGACTCCGGATCTTTTAATTTATGAACCTGATCTGCCATAAGCCCTTCGGTTTGAGCGTACGTTAGCATAGCCAACAACGAAAGGGTCATTGTTAGGAGTAATTTTTTAGTCATGAGCTTATAATGTATTAGTCACTAATTTGCGGATGTAATGTTGTTAGTACTATTTTAAGGTGGATACTTAATGCTGAGGGTCTGAGCGTGCTCTTATATCTGAAGCGTTTTTATACAGTAATTATTTTCTAAACATTCCCTGTTTTTCCTTTCATGGAATTGCATCAATATCTTTGGCATCTAACAAAGCTTATCCCTGCACACATGTGCTTCATACAAGTACTTATTAAGAAGGTTATTGTTAAATGACGGTTTTAAATTACCTTTTTGAGATTCATCCGAATGTATAGATAAGCCGCAAAATACTTGGACTGAGAGAATCATTGTGATAGTTTTGAATGGTTGAACTTCAAAATTACAATCCGATTGTTATTAAAATGTTAGCATTTTATTAAGTAAAAAAGATTGCGGTTTCAATAAATCACGAGTAGGTCGAGATTGCAAAAAGGAAGGCGTTGCGATTGCTAAAAAGGGTTCGATTCTTATCCGGAAAGCGAAAGCCGGGGCGCGGGTTCATACCGGGCGGCTGATCAAGCGTGGGGAAGAAGGATTACCTGAACTGCTGCAATACCGGATGGATCATTACGAAGACCTGAATATAGACCTTGTAGATGCAAACATCTAAAAGGAGGAAATTCAGATGCTGGCTGACCAGCACTTCATGTACAAACCATACAGGATACTTCCTGGAAATACCGGCGGCTTGTAAACCGCCTCCATACACCAGTTGGTAATTTCAAATATCATTTAAATCATGCTTCGGCATCAGGGAACAAAACGGACCTATATATGCAGTAGGGGCAATGCCGGCAAATGAAAGTGGCGTATTCAAAAGATAATTTACTGGAGATACCTGTTGGCGGTTGTGATGAAGGAAAATGGCAGCTCACGCTTGATTGGGATACGATGGACGATCTTTTTCTCACTGGGAGGACTTCGAGATTCCAAAATCAAATAAGATCTAATTGAAAAGACGTGTAAGTGATTAATAAATGAAGATGACATATCGTCCTATATATGCTAAGCTTTACAGGTATATTAGTTGAGCACCATGTTTTAAAAAACCTGAATGTTATAATTATGAATCTTTCATTTTCAAGCGCCGTCAAGGGTATTTACTCAGTTAAGTGTAGTATACAGCGTCGGGCTGGCTAACTATTCCATATCACCTTTCCGGTTCTTGTACAATTATGGTTGAATCCCCGGGTAGAATCCTTGATCTGTTTATCTTGCCAGTTCAGACGCCGTATATTTGGCCAGGCAAAAAAAGATCAGCGCTTCATGCTGACGCTGCCGGGAATTGAACAGCCGGTTCACCTGCATATGAACGAGATCAGCCAGCAGCCGAAGCCTTTTATCACAGGGCCAGGGTTTTATTTGTTCGGCGATGACCCGGACTGATGCGTAAAACTCCTGTTCCGCAGCTGGCTGAGCTGACGAAATATCTTGTTGTAATTCGGTCGACAGCAGTTTGGACAACGCCCTGTATTTCCGGTCAAGGGACAACCGAAATTCCTTATGACCGCCAAATTCTGCCATAAACGAACGGGAACGTTCATGATAAAATTGCAGGCACAGGGCCGGGTCGCTGATAAAAAGGTTTGTCATGATATGAACCAGCCGGAATGCGGATAAGGACAAATCGTTTTGTTTATCCGCTGCTGCGGTTAGCCAGTTGACCGCCAAAACACTTCCTTTATAAAAGCAACTTTCTGAAAACCCCATCGTTTCCGCGCCGTACCGTTCGATCTCCCGTTGGTAAGTCTCCAGTGACAGGTGTTGTACACGAAAGCAAACAGGGCTTTTGGATAGTTCCCTGCGAATGGATTTAACAAGTGGCCCGTAATTTTTTGCGGACGTCAGGATGCGAAGCCGGATATGGGGGCCGGGATCATAGTAGCGAATAAAGAACCAGCATTTGATCTTTATTGCGTTTGCACTGATGAAGGGCTGGATAAATGTGCTCAATAAATGACCAGCGGACTCATCGGTACAGTAGATCTTGAAATAGACCCATTCACTTCCGGGAACGAAATTCCTTTGCAGGTGCCCGGCGCGGTCCGGTGTTTCCGATGGCATACCGCGGTAAACATTTGATTTCTTGGTGAGCAGCGCGATGTATTGCCCGGCAAGCTTTTGCTTCCCTCCTTTCAGGAAATCCCCGGAATGGATATACTCCCGGATCAGGACAGTATTTTGTTCTTTTAAACATTCGAGGAAAAACATGGCCTGTTCGTCGCAGGCGAGATCAAATGTTAACTGCCGGTCACTTACGCCCATCGTGACCCAGGCCGGTATTCCCCTTTGCTGCCGGAGGAGGTGCAACGCCCCAAGGGACTGTTTTTTGCCCGTCAGCGATCGAACCTCCCGCGCGGAAAGCCGCCATTTTGCAGCCGAGATGATCACTTTCCTATAAACTATTCGGGGGTAATGTCCCGCACCTGGAAAGAGCTTCTCCAGGTCAAAGGTCAGGTTTGCCTGTAAACCATGGAATTGCAGGTCACCCAGGAATCTGAAAACAGCCAGTTGGTTGTGGTGGAAATTAAAAGCGGTGGGCAACCTGGGGATGATCCTTTTTCCAAGGCGGACAGATTCCAGTATAATATTCCCTGCCCGTACGGAAACCACCAGGTCGCTGAGCGGGATCACCGTTTGTGCAGAAGTTCCCGCATAGGTATTGATCGGGATAACATGGTCATAGACCGCTTTTCGCCGGTTGATATTATCGACATGGCTATCTGACAACTGATCGATCTCGGCAAAGATGACGTCCGGGTTGGCCTGGATTTCAGCGGATGCGATTCCGCGGCAAAGGGCTGTTACGGAAGTACTGAATGCCGAAAAGCGGCCGACCAGGGCGGTCGCGCTTGCCCCACCGATATTATCGAGCACGAGTTGGTCTGCTGTCCTTGAAAATAAGAACGCTAACGATGGCGGCAGCGCCCCTTGGGGCAGTCCGTTATCAAGTTCCTCCAGGTCAGCGTCATGGATGACGAGCGGATCATGGGGTAAGGCTCCTGGCTTTTGCTGCCAGAGACGAAAAAATAACTGGTGTACAGGGGTCCAGTCTATCCGCCGGGTTTCGCTTGCCGTTGCGGGAAAAGGCAAGTCTTTTAAAAGCTCGTTTTGACCGGGGCTGCCAAATAAATTATCATAGCCGACGCCGGTATCCGGGTCAAGCGCTGCCAGCAGCGGTATTTTCTGGTCTTCGAACCTTGCCCGGAATGCAGATGAAAAAACTTCCAGCGCAGGGGTAGGATAAGGTATGACGATTTTACCCAGAAGCTTGATAACAGCAAGAATATCCTGCTGGCATTCCGGGGCTACCCCTCCTGCTTGTACAGGCCGTTCGAGGGCGCTGTAAAACCGGTTTCCCGCAAAAGGGTCCGGTTTTTCTTTAACGAACGGCTCCCCCGATACGAAATTCAGCTCAAGCGTATCGGTAAACGGGACGCTATGGATCCGCTTCCAGTAGCCATCCCCGGATGGGCCTGGAGCACCTTCGATGAGCGAGCCGGTAAACTCGGTCAGCAAGACCTGCTCAGCGATCAAAAACTCCAGGTAAACCGATCCTTCTTCCTCGCTACAGCCGGTCAGCCGGCAGATCATTTCCCTGATCACTGACTTCAGCACAGGTTTTTTTTCTGCCAGTTTGATGATACGTAAGTTCAGCGCTTCCGCCGTAATGCCGTTCAGGCCGAACTGCATTTTGCCATCGCCGTCAGTTTCGGAACGGATAAAGCTCAGCCGGTCGCCGATACGGAACAGGGTCGGGTTGCCCAGCAAGTGATAATCGGCTTGTTCCTTTTGGAACCGTTTGCTGCGCGCCTGCAGCCATTCCCAGGAGGGCAGCAGGTGAAGCATGGACCTCCCCTTTTCGACCAGCCGGACCCGGTCGCTGTCATTCCAGGGCACGAGCGAGAAAGCGGAGAAAGCGCCGAATGGGGTTGCCCGGAAGGACATGCGGTTGTAATATTTGAGGAGCGACAAGCGCTCGTTTTTACCGAGCAGGTCCCAATTGAACTGCATTTTTTCCAGCACTTGATAGAAGCCCGGACTGGCCATCCAAAGCGCGTTGCGGAAATCAGCGCGGCGCATGACCTGCCGGATTTGGTCCGGGGCATAATCATCCGGGCTGTAAAAGGGCGACCTGACAAAGAGTTGGTCTAAAAATTCATATTCGTCCTGAAGGGCCATCGTTTTATTTATTTGAGGGTGCATACCTATTTCATACTGTTTTGCTGTTGCCATCCGGCCGTCCTTTGTTTCCACAAACCGACCGCTATGAAAACCATGTTGAGAACCGCCGCCCCTGCCCTGCTGATCCTGCTTTTTGCGTATGCCGCCATCAGTAAGCTGGCGGACGTTACCTTGTTCTGGCACGAAATGTATAACCAGAACTTTCCGCCGGAGGTCGCGGGTGCGCTGGTGTTCTTCGTGCCTTCCGCGGAGCTCGTTGCCATTGCCCTGTTGCTGACGGAAAGGTGGCAAAGGGCGGGGCTGTTTTTATCGACTATCCTGATGGCCGTATTTACGGGGTACATCGGATTGGTGCTGGCGGGATACTGGCAGCGCGTGCCCTGCTCCTGCGGCGGCGTGCTTAAAAACATGTCATGGAAGGCGCATTTCGTGTTCAACCTGTTTTTTCTTGCCATCAGCCTCGCGGCCCTGGCCCAACAATACAAGGGGAAAGCCGAAAACCTTCGAAAAGAGTAGGCCGTATTTTTATTTTTCACTAAAAGTTTTCGTTCGTTTTTGACTTTAAAAGCGTTCATCGTTATGAAAAATTTAAGATTGAAATTAGCTGTTGCGGCCCTTGTACTGGGCCTGGGCAGCGCTATGGCCACTACCCACCACGCTTTTGCCAACAAAAGCTGGGGCCACCGCACAGACGGTTCTTATGTGGACCTGACCGGCGTGAACCCGAACAGGTACAGCTGCGCGGAGTCAGAGGAGACCTGTATCGCCGTATACCCGGCCACGCAGAACCCGAACACCAACCCGGCTAACCCGGTGAGTATCATTTTCGGTACTTTCAGCGGCTTGTAAACCGTTATCAGGAACCGCCCTCGCCGGGCGGTTCCTATCTTTCATTCTGTTCCAGCCCATTCAGTTTGATCTCCTGGTCGGGTATCGGGTAGACGTAACGGGAGCTGCCCGGCTCGAGTGTATACGCCTGTCCTTTAATGGCCCTGTTGAGCGTGACCCGGAAACGAGGGTCGCGGTTCAGCCGGCGCAGGTCTTCCCAGCGCAGGTTCCGTCCGAAAAGTTCCTTTCTCCTTTCGGCAAGCACCTTTCGTAAGGCGTCGCCGGCGTCTGTGGCGGTGTATGGGATAAAAGTGCCGGTTTTCCAGCGGCTCACCAGCAGGGTGTTCAGGTCAGCTAACGCCCCCGCAGCGTCCCCGGCCCGAGCCCGGCATTCCGCGTGGATCAGGTACACCTCATCCGTGGCCAGCCCGCCGAAGATGGCCGGCGCCCCGGAATAGGTCCCCTTGAACTTATAATTGCCCGGGGTCATCTCCCGGAAGAAAAGCGTTTTGCGCAGGTCGTCCGCGGCATAAGTATCGTAAAGGTCCCGGTCGGCGTAGGTCGCTGATGAGGAACCGTCAAAGGTCAGGGTGACTAAAGCCGCGTAAAAGAGAATTTCCGGATTGGCATTGGGAAGCGCGACCGGGAAGGGTTTGGCGGCCGACGGATTCAGCGTGTTGTAATCGATCAGCATAGGCGCCGCGGCCAGCGCGGAATCGGCGTATCGTCCTGCCCTCGGGTAATCTTCCATGGCCAGCGCGATGCGCGCCTGCAGGGCAAACAAAGCGGCCAGGGTGGGCCTTGTTTTGACGGCGGCGGTCGCCGGCAACAGGGGCCGCGCCGCGGCCAGGTCGGACAGGATCTGCGCGTAAGTTTGCGCGACCGTCCCCCTTCCCACTTTTTCGGTGACATCGGAATGCAGGCGCACGGGGATGCCGGGGTCTGCCTGGGCAGTCGCCGCGTCGTAGGGTTTGGCAAAAGAGGTCACCAGGCTATAGCAGGCAAATGCCCGACTGAACAGCGCGGTGCCTTTGACGTTCCGGCCTTCTTCCGAGGCGGCGTCTCCGGCAGGCAGCTTCGCCGCGCCTTCCAAAACCACGTTGGCGTAAAAAACCTGTTTGTAAGGCGTATTCCATTCCCCGGTTGTGGCCGTGCCGAAGATATCCTTTGCCCAGGTATAGGAGTTCCGTTCCGCGTCCAGCCCGTAGCTGTTGTAACCGACATCCGTCGTATAATAGTTACCGTCGGCGATCGAGGTCAGGTTCGGCCGGATATTGAAAATTAAATTGTTGTCAAGCAAAAGCCGGAGGTCGGCCAGCGTGGTGGGTACCAGGAGCGATTTGTTGGGCCGTACGTCCAGGAAATCTTTTTTACAGGCCGGCAACAGCGCTGCTGCCAGCAGGAACCCAAGGGTGATCGTGTGTAGTTTCTTTTTCATAGGAAGCATTAATAGGTTAACCGGATACCCCCTGCGATGGTACGCGGGGTTGGATAAGTACTGCCGGCGTCGGGGTCGAGGCCGGCGTGGTTGGCGCGCCACAGGATGCCCAGGTTGGCCGCGTAGATGTAAAGCTGCAGGTCGGCGCCGGGCAGGAAACGCAGGGAACCTTTGGCGAACCGGTAGGACAGGTTGATATCCTGCAGGCGCACGTTATCGCCTTTTTCAACCAGGTCGGAGGAAAAACGGTAAAAGTTGTCCCGCTGGTTGTTGGCGACGGTGGGCAGCGAAGGCACTACCGTGTGCTGCTCGTCGCCCGGCTTTTGCCAGCGGAGCGCGTAATCCCCGTTCTGCTGGGACAGCCCGTAGTCGCTGCCGTAATACACGGAGTTCCTCCGGAAATAATAGCCCAGGCGGTAACTGATGTTGACCGAAAGGCTGAGGGGGCGGTACGCGAAGGTGTTCCGGAACGCGCCAAAAACGGTCGGTCTGGACGGCCCGTTATACACCAGGTTATCGGGTGTAGCCGCGCTTTGTATCTTGGCGTAGTCGCTGCTGACCGCCCCGTTGAGATACCCCCTCGGGTCGCCCGTTGCCGGGTCGAGCCCCGCTGAGCGGTAACTGTAGACGGCATAGAGCGGTTTGCCGCTCAGCGCATAGGCGCCAATATACCCGAAGTTCAGGTAATCGCCGGGCAGGGAGGTTTTATCATAGCGGCTAACTTTGTCGGTGACGTAACTCAGGAAAAACGCGGTGGACCAGTTGAAGGTGCCCACCAGGTTCTGGGTATGGAGGTTCAGGTCCAGGCCGTGCCCTTTGGTATCGGCGGTATTCCCGGTGAAGGCGGTAATACCGGTCGAGGGCGCGAAGGAAGTGCTGCCGATCAGGTCGAGGCCATTTTTGAGGTAATATTCCACCGTACCGGTGATCCTGTTGTGCAGCAGGCCGAAGTCCATACCGAAGTTGATGTGCCGGTTGCGCTCCCAGCGCAGGCCGGGGTTCGGCGGGTTGATGATCTGCGCGTAGGGTAACTGCGTCCTGCTCCCGGCACCGTCGAAATAGCTGGCGGTGGTATAGGCGGACAGGGTTTTATTGATGTTCCCGTTATAGCCGAAGGTCGCCCGGAATTTCAGGTAGGGTAAGGCAGCCACGTGGTAGAAATTTTCTTTGCTCAGTTCCCAGGACAGCCCGGCGGACCAGAGCGGGACGCCTTTCTGGTTGGTATTGACCCCGAACAGGTTGGAACGGTCGAGCCTGGCGCTGCCGGATAAGGACAGACGGCGGTCGTAGGTATAAGCGGCATTGGCGTAATAGGACAGGTAATGGTCGGTCGCGTCGGTTTCCGACTGTTCGAGCGGGATGGTATTGCCGCCGTTCGGATCGTTGTAAGCGGGGTAATAGCCGGTGCCGTCCACGGGCTGCATCGTCGCGTGTTCGGCATCGTAACCGTACAGGCGGTGCCCTTCCCCCGTCACGTGAAAGCTTTGCACTTCGTAACCGGCGATGGCGGACAGTTCATGTTTTTGACCGATGGACCCGTTGTAGCCAAGCTGGATGCGCCCGTCATGGTTGACGGAACTGCCGGAGGCGAGGTCGAGCACCCCTCCTTTCGGCACGGGATAGGAAAGCGCGCCGGACCCGTCCACCTGGGTATAGCTGTTGACCATATTGCGCGCGAAATAGCTGCCGGCGGGCATCAGGTTCCGGCCCGTGCTGCTGCTGCGGTCATACTGGTAGAGGAACTGGGCGTCCAGCCCGGGGAGCAGGCGGTATTTGAGGCCGGTATTGATGCGCACGTCCGCCACCAGGTTATGGTTGTCCGCCAGGCGCAATTCCTCCAGCGGGCGGTAGTTCCAGTCCAGCAGGCCCGCTGTCGGGGCGGCATCGACGAAACTTTGCCGCAGGTCATGGGTCACCGCGAGCGGTTTGCCGGAGGCGTCGGCGAGAGCGGCGTAGGGATAAATCGGGTAACCGGTGTTCCAGTTGAGCGGGCCGGGGTTACCCAGCGCGGTATTGGTCTGGGTAAAGTAGATGCCGGTACTGATCTCGAGCTTTTTTTGGAGCGCGGTCCAGGTCTGGCTGCCGTTCAGGGTCAGCCTGCTGAAACCGTTGCCCGCGGCATTGTCGAGGTTTCGGTCATAACCGGCCGAGAAATAATAGCGCTGCGCGGCGGAGCCGCCATCCAGGCTGAGGGCATATTGCTGGTTAACACTGCGGCGGTAAAAGTATTTGTCAAGGTCGCGGCGGACATCCTGTTTTTGCAGGGCGTTGATGCGGCTGTTGAGGTCAGTTGCGGAAAGCTGCCCGTCCCGGTTGGCAATGAGCAGTTCGGTCACGGGTGAAAGCGGCAGATGGGCGTCCGAGGCTTCTGCGTCGGCGAAGTAGCCTTCGCTGAACAGGCGTTTTTCGAGCCCGATATAGTCGGCGCTGCTCATCCTGGGCTGGTAGTAGAGGTCCGGACGGGCACCTGTGTTGACGTTTGCGTTCAGCGAGATCCGCATGGGTTGACCGAACGCGCCCTTGTTGGTGCTGATCACGATCACGCCGTTGCCTGCCCGGGCGCCCCAGATGGAGGCGGCGGCAGCGTCCTTCAGTACGGTGATGCTTTTGACGTCGGCGGGGTTCAGGTTCTCAATGGGTTGGTTATAGGGGAAGCCGTCCACGACGATGAGGGGCTCGGCATTGGAAAACAGGGTGCTTTGTCCCCGGATGCTGATCCGTGTGCCGAGGGTATTGAAAGAAAGGCCGGGCACGACATCGCGGAGGCGGCCGATGATATCGGTGCTGACGCTGCGGTTCAGCAGGGCTTTATCGACCGCGACAAAGGAACCGGTGGCCCGTTCTTTGGGCAGTTCCTGGTACCCGGTGGAGACGATGACCTCGCTCAGCATACCGGTGTTGGGCTTCAGGACGAGGTCGAGCTGACCCGATGGCAGGGTAACGGTTAGTGCTAAAGTGGTATAGCCGACGTAAGTGGCGCGCAACCGGTACCGGCCGGGCGGCGCTTCGAGGCGGAAGCGGCCGGCGGAATCAGTCGCCGCGGCGTACCGGGTGCCGTTCAGGGCGACATTGGCGCCTTTCAGCGGCCTGCCGGTGCTGTCACGCACGGTGCCGGACAAGCGGCCTCCCTCCTGCGCGGAACAGAAGCCGGACAGGAGCAGGAACAAGAGGAAAAGGTTGATCTGTTTCATGGTTTCAGGTTTTGGTTGGTGGAGGGTGCGGGCGGGTTGTCCCGGACAACGAGCAGGTCGACATGGGTCTCTTTTTCTTCGAACCGGAGGTCGTATTGCGCCAGCTCGCGGTTCATGGCGGCTACATCGTTCAAGGGGGCATGCAGGACGAAGTCTACGGGCTTGTTATAGCCGGTGCCGTCCACGACGGGCAGCGGGTTGCCGGCGAGGTACTGCACCTGCAGGCGCTGGATAAAGTGGGCCAGTAAGGCGTTGCTGATCTCGCAGGAAAAGGGCTCTACACTGACGGTGGTCCTGCCCCCTGCGGTGCGCAGCTTGTCTGCAGCGGAGGTCCGCACCAGGACGAGGCAGCGCGTCCTGGTATTTTCAACGGCGACTTGGTATTGCGGGAACAGCCGGCGGATATCCTCGCGCATGATCTGGAAGGATTGGTTGGCGAGCGCTGCGGGCACGATGAGTTCGTAACACCAGCCATGGCCCTTGCTGAGCCAGGCCTGGTAGTCCTGCCCGGTAAGGCGGGTTTTCATACTGGCGGAGTCCGCGGTCAGCAGGCGCATGCGCGGCCCGGAGAACCAGCGGTTATCGTCACTATAGGCCAGACGGAACAGCCCGGTAAGCGGCGCGTTGCGCACATTGGCGCGGATGGCTCCGGTACTGTCCGGCGGGAATTTATCCATGCCGCCCTGGAGCCCGGGTACATAGCCGGAGAGCAGGGCGTGATAAATGACCGGGCTTTTGCCGGCGCTCATGCCGTTCCCGCCCAGGAAGAGCGGTTTTTCTTTTTCAAAGGGCATGACGAGATCTTGCTTGACGGCGAGCGCAGGTGCTGCCTGATCGACGCTTTGGAGCATTTTGCGGATATTGGCGGCGGTGACCTCTTTTTCCTCTGTGATGGCTTTAACGGTGCCGTTCTGGCCGATCCAGACGAAGTGCGGGAGGCTGCGGTGGGGAAACAGTTGATTGAGGACCTTGTCACTGGTGATGCCCGGCAGCTGAAAGGGTTTGACGCGTTGCATGGCGGCCTGCACCGGGGCGATAGTAGCGGCGCTTTCGTAGGCGACCTGTAGGAATAAGACCTGGTCGCCGAATTGTTTTTGCAGGCTGTCGAGTACGGGCGCCATTTTGCGGCAGGGTGCGCACCAGGTCGCCCAAAAGTCGAGGATGACGAATTTGCCCTGGAGTTGGGAAAAGCGGAACGAGGTGACCGCTTTATTATGAATTTTTAATCCGGCGGCGCCGGTGACGGTGACATCCGGTACGGTCTGGCCGATTTGGATGCCTTTGTTGGTTATATTTTCCTGTGCGGTTGCGTTGATAAAAAGGCAAAGCGCGGCCAGGAAGCTGATAATTGGCTTCATTTTTTTTGTTTAGTAATGGATTACTGGACGGTTGTTATGCTTGTCCTTTGGGTCCCTCCCCTGTTTTGTTTGTTCTTTTGCTGCCGCAGACGACGCAGCTGATGGAGCTGGTGTTGCCGTTTTTTAAGTTTTCGAGTGCTTCTGTTAGGGCGATGAGCTGGTCGAATAATAAAGCGACCTGCGCTTCTTCATCGCCTGGCTTGGTTGTTTCTTTTTCGCGGGTTTTGGCCCAGGTGCCGAAATGGTGCCAGAGCTCTGTTTTGATCTTCTCGGCGTTATATAGTTTGAAGAAGACGCGGATCACTTGTTCGGGTGTCCGGACTGCGAAATCTTTTAAGTCAACAACTACAGCATTCATAAAAAAAGGCAAATAAGGGCTACTCCGGCTTGATGGCCGGTTGATGAAAACTTAGGGAATAATTGGTAAAGGGGGATTTGTCACAAAAGACAAACGGCAGCCGGGAGCATAACTATTAACTGGTGGGCTGCCGTTTGTTAATATTTATGTGGGGCGCTGGATGATGTTTTTGATGGGGTCCTGGAGGGGGCGGGAATGGATGCCGACCGTCCTTTCATTATTCGAATTGAGAGCTCCGCTCCCACTTTTGTGCACAACTTTTACATTATCGATAAAAACACTTACTTGATTATTGATAGCGGCGACCTCGCGGATGGAAGGTGCGTGCAATTCTTCAGCAACCTTATGCTGTGTTGAAGAGTTTTTTTCAGGAAAGGTATTATTCAGCACGGCTTCCATATTCTAATTGGTTAGTGAGCCGGGTACCGCAAAAAAAAACAAGGCGTGGAACCCGACAATTCGTCACTGTGGCCCTAGGAAGCCATGAGAACGAATAAGCCAGGCCCACGCCTATGGCGTGAGCACTCCACTTATTCTCCTGTTCTCTTTAGAATTTCCTAGGTTCCAGTGACAGAAGATCTTAAGTGCAATGCTTCAATATTTTCGAAGTATCGCAAATTTAAGGGAATTACCCTTATCAAAAGCTAAGTTAATTAAAATAAACCATTGTGTCAATATTGACACAATTAATTTAGATATAAATTTTGAATTTTCTCCTGCTTATGATCGACGAGACGCAGAAAGAAAATTACCGGAAGGTTGCCTACAATCTTTATACCCTGAGAACAGATAAGAAACTGTCTCAACAGGCTTTAGCTGACCAGAGCGATGTAGAACGATCAAAGATTAGCCGAATTGAAAATTATTCTGAAGACTTTTTATTTTCAACGATTTTGAAGTTAGCTAAACCTCTTGAAACTACGATAGAAAAGATACTCGATTTAAATGTCACTGTACCCGACACGTTTGAAGCCGATAAAGCAAAAGTGAATAAGAAAAACTCAGAATCTTAGGTTCTCGGCTTCATGACCACCCTTCCACGCTATGACATTAAGCGAATAGGCAACCGGTGTTTGCCAAGATGACACAATTTGATTGTGCGTCATTCGTAGAGTTTAAAACATTTTGAAGTATAACATGCAGATTTTTATCACTTTATATGAACGGTTCTGTTCTCTCCCTCTCCTACGTTTAATACTCCATAGCTGGAAATTTGAGGCACCACGCATCTTTACCCCATGGCACGGATATCCGTTTTCCCAGGCCGCCGTGAGAATTAAATGTAGGATTATTAGTTCAGGACGGCGAACTACTTAAAGTATTTTGGAATCCCCAATAATCCTGTTAACTTACAAGATTTAACCACCTAAATGTCGTCACTAACCAACTCATTACTAGTTACCCGGCCACGCGAGAACGCTGGATCAGAGACAGACAGCCGATACAATTACCAGAAAGACCTAGCTTTGTATATGCTCATCGACCTGCACCAAGCCAGCGCTGACTATGTCATGCTGTTTGATTACCATGATGATATTGCCCTTCTCGACCAGGAAAGCGCGCCGCAGTTCATCGATTTTTATCAAGTGAAGACTAAAGGCGCGGGTCATTGGTTGATGAGCGACCTGATCTTGGCAGATGGCAGTAAGCTTTCGATTTTAGGAAAGCTGTATAAGAATAAAATTAATTTCAACACCCATACCCGTTCGCTCAATTTTGTGACGAATGCTGGATTAAAATTAACGCTGAATTCAGGGAAGGATACGGCGGGACTCAGCGAAATCAATGCAGCGGACCTCAAAGATACCGTGATCAGGGAGGTGAATGATAAATTACAAAAAGAACATGGCCTGGATGAGACCCCCTCATTTGAAACGCTGACCGCGTTTAAAGTATCGCCGCTGAGTTTAAAGGATAGCGCCCGCCATTGCAGCGGCGCGCTGAACACCCTATTCGAAAAACTGAACCCCAATTACAGCGGCAATACCAACCTGGCCTATAAAAAGATATTCAACGAGATTAAGATCCGGACGGACCGGACGATCGATGCCATTGGCATGGCCGGGCTCGAACAGCTGATCGCCCAGAAGGGGATCAGCAAACGTGAGTTTGAGGAGATCTTGCGGGTCGCAGGGCTATACCGGAACGCGGACCAGATCTGGAGCGAGATCAATACCGCTTTACTTAGTGCCGGCGCTGGTATCCCGGAGATCAACCAGTATAAGCGTTATTGGCGGGATGCTTATGTCCGGACGCTCAACCAGCCGAGTAACACGCCGCTGTCTAAAACGGTGGAATATATCAATGGCGTGGTCGCGGTATCGCTGGATGATCCGGCCCATGCTCGTTTTGACATCCGGCAACTGGTCGCGGCGACAGAGGCTCGCTGTACAGATCTACCCTACCAGATTTTTGATGCCAAATTTGTCAAGGGGGCCATATTAAACGCAATTTACAATGATTAAAGGTGATTTTCGCAAACTAATCAGGAACCTAAGATTACAGAAGAAACATGAAAAATTTATCCATATTGGAAATTCAATTGCTATCGCGAAAGGAGAAAAAGGCCAAAAAAGTGACCTTCGACTCCCGCCGCACGTTGATTCTGGGGAAGAACCACACGGGTAAATCATCTCTGATGAAAAGCATATATTATACCTTAGGTGCCGAACCGCAGTTTCATCCAAAGTTCAAAAGCGCCCAGGCGGCCAGTAAGTTGACGATCAACGTGGATGGCCGGATCTTACAGGTCATCCGCGACGGTAAGGTCTTTGGCGTGTTCGACGAGTTTGGAGAACTGCTGCAGAAATATGATTCGGTCAGTAAGGGTTTGGGGCCTTTCTTGTCCAATATCCTGAACTTTAAGCCATTGATGCAGACCAGTAACAAAGAGTTCGTGGTGCCGCCGCCGGCCTTCTTATTCCTGCCATACTATATTGACCAGGACGAAAGCTGGAGTAAAAGCTGGGCAAGCTTTCTTCGTTTGCAGCAGATCAAAGATTACCGCACCCAGATGATCCAGTACCATTCCGGCATCAGGCCTAATGAATATTATGCTACAAAAAAAGAAGTGGAGGAATCCCTGAAGATCATCGAAGAGATCGATAAGGACCGCCGGGTGACCAATAATATTTTAAAGGAACTGAAAGAAAAGATCAGCCAGACCAATTTTAACATCGATATCGATTCCTTCAAAAATGAGATCAGGGACCTGTTGGTGGAATGCGAAAGCCTGAAAAAGAAGGAAGAAGCTTTAAAGGAACGCCTGCTTGACTTGTATAATATCAAAGCAACCATCGAGTCACAGCTGACGATTGTTAAACACTCGATCCTGGAAAACCACAAGGATTTTGTGTTTGCTTCGGCAGATATCCCGCATGTGGTGGATTGCCCGACCTGCGGTGCGCAGTATGAAAACTCATTTACCGAACGTTTTGAGATTGCCAATGACGAACAAACGGGCACGGACCTACTCATCGAATTATCAAAAGAATTCAAAGATATAGAGTTCAATATTGCCAAAGAGAATGACAGCCTGACCCGGACCTCCTCGGAAGTGCAAAAAATCGAAGGCATACTGGAGCAAAAACAAGGCGAGGTACAGTTCAAGGATGTGATCGATAATTACGGCAAGAACCAGGTCCATGAACTTTTTAAGGAACGGATCGCCGGGCTGAACGAGACTTTACATAGCCAGGTGTCGGGCCTGGACCAGTTGAAGAGCCGGTTAAAAGGCCTGGAAAATAAGGAACGCAAAGAAGAGATAGTGGGCCTGTTCATTACCAGTATGGGACGTTTTCTACGTGCGCTGGATATCCATTCTTTAGGTGAGGATGACTATAAGGCCATTACCGTTAAGATAGAAAGTAAAGAGACCGGCAGTTCCCGCCCGCGGGCGCTGATCGCCTATTATTATGCTTTCTTCACGCTGATGAAGAAGTATTCTACCACGACCTTTTGCCCGATCATTATTGATTCGCCCAACCAGCAGGACCAGGACATTGAACACATTGATAAGATTATGGATTTTATCAACCATAACCAGCCGAAAGAAACCCAGATGATCCTCGGTCTGGCGGAAACCTATGGGGTGGATTTTGACTGCAAGATCATCGACCTGACCGAAAAATATAGCTTACTGCAAAAAGACGAATATGAAGTGGTGAACGCGGAAATGGGTGACATGCTCAATAAACTTTGGTTCAATTGATCATGGAATACCGGGACGAAGATATCGACTATACGCGATTCAAATGGCAGCGCTTCGAGGAACTCTGTTTCGACCTGTTGCTCAAATACCAATATTACGGGTTGACCTGGAACAAAGGCGGCGCGGATGGCGGCCGGGATATTGAGGCCCGCTTCGGGGTGAATAACCCCGTCACCGGTTTTTACGAGGAGAAATGGTATATCGAATGCAAGCACTATACCCATAAGGTCAAGCTCGCTGCCCTAAAAGACAAGTTCGCGCAGGCAGATGTGGAACAGATCGATCACTTCCTGATCATCACCAATAACTACCTGAGCCGGGACACCAAGGCATGGATCGAAAAAACAAAGCCGACCCTAAAATTCAAGGTGCACGTCCTGGATGGTAAGAACCTGAATAAAAAATTATTGGTCTTCCCGGAGTTGGTGGCCGAGTATTTCGCGGACGATACCACGCGCCTGGTCAAGGATCTGTACAAACAATGGCTGTTCCATGACAGCTTGCCGCATATCCAAACGTTGTGCAAACTGGCCAAAACTATAGAGGCCAAACACCTGTCGCTGATCGAAATGGTCTTTCTGGTCTTTGTCCTGGGTAAGCTCAATATTGATTTTGACCATTTCGACG
Organism: Bacteroidota bacterium; assembly: GCA_040390445.1. GTDB lineage: Bacteria > Bacteroidota > Bacteroidia > Sphingobacteriales > Sphingobacteriaceae > Mucilaginibacter. Next base: position 377,312 of record JAZJYI010000008.1, on the reverse strand, counting down.
AAGACGAACTGGAAGAATTTAATTTCGACTTCTTGATCCCTTTTATCGCCGCGCAGCCGACCGGTCCCTTCCCGGTGCTGAGCAAAGCTGAGCAGGAGGACCACCATATACGTTATACTTTGGGGACCAGCAGCACGACCTGGCCGACCTGGAAAGGCCCGGCTGTGGACAGCCAGTTCTTCCATGACTTGCGACCACTAGGTGAAGGCGAACTGCTAGAGATCTATTTTGAGCGCAATATGCACAAGCAATTGGACCTGAGAGTAGCAGTCTTTGAACAGACTGCAAAATAGTTCTTATTCTACCTATCAACATCCTTCCGCTTAAGATTTCAAGTACAGGTGTAAATTGTCTTTTATGCCCTAATGGGTTTCAGGCCGGAGCAATGGGCGTGCATATTTCCCACCAAGTCTCCCCTATTCAACCGGTAGCGGTAATGGTTATCTTTGGGATCGGCGTTTTCCTTTTTGACCGTTCACTCTTTATCCGTATCCAGTAATCAAAGCGCAATTAGCTCTTGATTCCTTATTATGCATGTTCTACTAATTGGTTATTCGTAGCTGTAATTACTCCTGGTTACTTCATTGTGTTTATCGTCCGCTTTCAAAGGACACTAAAATAACTGGCATATGTAGTTGACTATTTGTTAATAATATCATTGATTACTATCAAAAGAAAATGCTTATCTTTCATTCAAGTTCATGATATTAAAGTTGCGCGATTAGCACGCCCGGTAACGTTGCTTAGCGCAGGAAACGATTTATTCCAGCATCAATGAGTATTAACCTAAACGTCAACGAATTCAGCGGTGAAAATTATTATATTGGATATACCCCGCTACCCTGCAAACTTCTCCAGTCATCTAGTCAGGAACTTCGAGTAAAGCTTAAAAACAAGGTCGAAGATCAGGGCGGTCAGCTGGTTTTCCGAAAACAAAAAAGTGATGTTGCTGTGAGCGAGCTTAATCTCGTTATTCCTGCAAACGGAACACCAGTGGAATTCTTTATTGCAGGGAAATATAGGTTTGCCAGCCGAGCAGATAAAGATACAGTACTGGTTGTCACGGATGCGGCCTCCGGAATGGTCCTTTTTGAGCAAGCTATGATGGTACGAGTGCGAAGGAACGCAAATGACTTGTCGGATCATGAACGTAAAAGGTTTTTAGATGCTTTGTTCGATTTTAACAAATCGGGGCAATATGAATTGTTCTGCGATATCCATAATGATGACGGATACGGAGAAGCACACCGCCGTTATGGCTTTTTGCCATGGCATCGGGCTTTTTTACTAGATCTGGAACGGCAGTTGCAAATTAAGTATCCGGATGTAACACTGCCTTATTGGGATTTTCATAAACCTGCTCCAAAGGTTTTTACTCCGGATTTTATGGGGCAACCGGATAGTACTAATGGTCGGCTGAAGTTTAACGACAGCAACCCTTTGTTCAAATGGTCGGTTAAAGGGATCGATGGCTTGGTAAGGTTAAATAGTTTCGCCAATGGTACACCAACATTGAAATCTTTAAATGAGACCTTGGGGTTGAGTAATTTATTCAGTTTTGCAAACCAGGTCGGTATGGAATCCAATCCACACAATAATGCGCATGGTAGTTTTGGCCGTGGGCCGGTAACCAATCCGGTAACGGCCCCACAGGACCCTATATTCTATCTTTTACATTGCAATGTCGATCGTTTGTGGGCGGTATGGCAGGCGCTTTACAAACGATATGACATCAACCAAACCACGACGTATCCGTATGTTGGTAACGGATCACGTACATCTGGTCCATTTGTCGGCGATTTTACCAAAGACACATTATGGCCGTGGAATCAGGACGTATTACCGCCTCGACCTGCTGTCAGACGGGGTAGTGGAATGCCCCAACCCGTAGGCTATCCAGCAGGTAGCTGGCCGGAAAGTGTTTTTCAAATGGAACAGGTGATCGACTATCAAGGCATCCATACGGACAAACCGAACTATTTTGATTACGAAGACATTTACTTTCAATAATATTAAAATGGACGAATTTATGAACAGCCTGGAACAACTCCGTCTGGAGGTGGAGCAGAATAAAGAATCGAATGTAAAGGCACGACGAGTACTGCTGGATGGTGATCCTTCTACAAATGTAAATGATTATATTCAAAAGCTGTCTTATGTAAGTAATGTGGATGAAACGTTGATATACGCTTTAAAAGGGATCGTTGAGAATATTGAACTCCCCAGTGATACGCGTATCAGCGCTCTTGAAAAACTAATCGACTGTATTGCCGAAAACGAAGATCTCCTCAATTGGTTGTTTTCCATCATTTCGGCTACTCAGGAAACAGATGAATTGCGAGAATTCGGACTTGAATTATTACAGCGGATCAGTTTTGGATCCAGCGCATTGCAGTCGCAACGTCCCGCCTACACTGCAGTGCTGAAACAATTGGTGACAGATAAAAATTTGAGCCTAGCAGGTTCGGCGTTAACAACCCTTGCGACCAACAAAGACCCTGAAGCACAGTCGATACTGATAGATGGCATCCGAAATCCGGGGCGCTCTCTGGTGCCTGTTTCAAGAGCGATCCAATTGCTCGGGACCGATGTTAAAGGAGGGCACAAAGCGGTCATTGAAGAGGCACTTCAAAGTGCATTGGGTACGACCGAACCCGTAAATTCAGATTTCCGGTTCAACTTGAAAAATGCAATGCCTCCTAAAGAAAATAACAAGGTCATTATTGAAGCACTATATGCGCTAGCTGCAGACAACGATCATAGCGGACTGATCGCCGGTATTGCGGCTGACAAGGCCTTGACCAGAGACGTCCGCACCAATGCGATCAACCTGATCAAGGCGCCTGCTGAACTGGCCGGCCTGGCCAAACAGATCATCGATGATCCAGAAGAGGATACCCAAATCCAATTAAGTTGTATGAATGCGTTGTTACACAACTCTGATGCCCCATTTTTATATGAGGACGTTGATCTCAATAGAACGGTTCAACGTATTGCTGCGAAAAGCGTACTTTTTCGGAACGCATCCGAAAAATATTTCCAGCAACAAAATTTGAGCCTGGATTCAGATATGGAAATGGGCGTATAATCAGATTTTAGTCGTGAACCGCTATCAAAACACTTCTTTGGCGGAAGCGCTGGACGTTATCCGCAACACTTCAACAGCCCAGGAGTTGTTATCAATGCTCGATGAGCGTCACCGGATCTTTTGTGACCGGGGAATGAATGAGGTGATGCTGATCAGAGGACATATTCTTGCCTCATTACCAGAAAAAACGCCTCCAGCAATTGCACTGGTCTATATATTTGAAGAACTGGAAAACAGTAAACACCCTCACCCGGTCGCCGGTGCGGCGATAGCCCTCAGAAATATAAAAATTCCCGGCTGGCAAGGAATCCCATACCTTCTAAAAGCGGTAAAAAATATTCAGCACCACGACGACCGGATCTCCCTCGGCCTTAATGGAGGGCAGGTCATTGTCACCTCTGCTATGTCCGAGTTATTTGCAACGTTGGAGCAGTATTCCCAAAATGAGATAGCTCCGTTTTACGAACATCTGCGTTTATTTCAGGCGACAGCAAGCCCCTTAAATAAGGAAATGTCCGCAAGATTAGAATTACTGGCAGCTATGGCCGGACAAGCAAAGAGCACGACAGATGGGGATTGTTGTACCATCAATTTTTCAGGGGGTTACCAAGAAAATAAAGTCAACAAAGTGACACCTCCCCAATCCATTTTCGAGGATCAGGATGGCCAAAGTGTACGATTTTTGGATTTTTTTGGCGGACAACCTGCCATCGTAGCATTTTTTTATACAAGATGCGAAAATCCCAACAAATGTGCGATGACGATGACCCGCCTGGGTTTCCTTCAGCGACAACTGAGATCGCGGTCCGGCACATGCGTAAGAGTCGCCGCTATTACTTACGATCCGGAATACGATCGCCCGCATCGCTTAAAACTGTACGCAGAACTTCGCGGTTTGGAGTTAGGTGAAGATTGAAAGGTGCTCCGTACCACATCAGGCGGTGAGCAGCTTAATACTTTCTTTGGCTTGGGTGTCAACTACGCTAATAAAGCGGTGACAAACCACCGCATCGAACTTTTTATTTTGGATCGACATGCAAAGATTGTACACCAGTTTACCCGTCTGCAATGGGATGAAAAGGACGTTTTGTCAAAGGTTGATGCTGTTATAAATACAAAGGAAGAGCATCCGTTCATAGAGTTGCTGATGAGTTTTGGACGTATGGTTTATTCGATTACCGTGTCTCTTATGATCGTCCTATTCCCCAAGTGCGCATTCTGCTGGGCCGTGTACCTGAGCCTCGCTGGAATTGGTAGTTCCGGAATGTTTGCTTATAACCCTGGTTTACGATACGTTTTTGTATTTACAATGCTCCTGAATTTATGGCTTATTGGCAGACGTGCCTTTAAAAATAAGTTTTACCTTCCTTTTTACCTTAGTAGCCTTGGTGCATGTATGGTCGTCGTTTTTTCTTTCTTTCTTAATGTGAGATCGGGGGCTTTTACAGGGGTGAGCTTAGTTTTGCTAGGCACATTGCTTTCTAATCGCAGATTCCGGCTCCTTGTCGGCCGACTACATAACATATGGGTGTCCAAAACAGGTAAACCATCTATATGGGATGAGAAAATTTGAGCGGTGGTCTTACAAAAGAAAGCTCCCGATTCGGTGATCTATGACCTTTCCAACCGATTTCCTTTTTTACTATTTTTATTAATTTGTTCATGTGCGCAAATACACTGCGTAGTGACTGTATTTCTTTGCCACTGTAAATTATTACCGGTCAACTGACAAATAAAACCTTGAGAACAATATGGATGCAAACGACTCTTTAAATAACTTTGATTACGAGGGCTTCATGGCTAGGGAATTTCCGCACCCGAAAGGTGTGTATCCCGAAATAGGACGACTGCTTGAACATTTTAATAAAATCACTGGGCTACTGATGGATTGTGCTTTGCAAAGCCTTAAACTAGCTCAGAGTGATCAAGACAAAGAATCCGTGCTACATACCAACACTCGTTATACCATAGTCTGTAATTTTCGCCTGCGGACCATTAACCTAATCAAAGTTTTTAGTGAGATTTTGGATATAGAGGGGAATGCAATTTTTGATGAGGGAACTGCAAATGTCATTGCACGGAGCCTATTGGAAAGCTATTTGGTATATTTCCGATTGTATAACGGCTGTGGTAACGATAAAGAGATCCAAGAACTTTATTTCAATTTATACGACCTTTCTTCAGTATTACATTTTGTGAAATTTGCAAAATCATTAGTGAAAATTGACCAAAATAAACATAATGAGATAAATCTTAAGGGACATATCAAGAAATTGATTTGTGATACTACAAAGAACCATAAGTTTCGGGCATTGCCATCAGGTATACAAGATTCCATCCGGAATATCGAAGCTGGCAAGCATGATTATCTTAGTTTTATCAATTTCAACAAGCTCATTAGGGAAAGCCCGTTACCAACGCAGTTCATAACCTCTTATTATTCGTATGCTTCTTCGTTTGCGCATTCAGAAGGGTTTAGCTCAAGCGTTTCACAAATGGTCTTTGAATCCAAGGAAAGATGGAAAGCGATAAACGAAATGCTCAAATTTAGACTGGTGTATGTTTGCCTAGCTGTTTCCTCTCAGTTTTTTATATCTTATACTGAATATGATAAAACACAATTGGAAGACGAAAGAGAGAAAGATGTATGGGAAACCCTTTCGCTTTGTAACTATTACCTGGAGGCTTTGAATCACAATAATTAAACTAATTTACCTGAATTAAGCCAGATAACCCATAAACATATGCCCCTCGCTTTGAACATGAAAGAATAAAAACAAGAATCAAAAATGGAAAAACAACCCTTAAATAATGATGTCTCAGAAGATGATTTAGCTAAAATATTTGAGTCTTTAGACGCCATGAATAAGAAGCTAAATCAAACGGCGATTGACATTTTCACAAATGAGACTAACCGCAAATTGCTTTCTAAACCGAGTCATTTTACATTCTCTATTGTGCATAGAGCTATAGAGTTAAATAAAGGTTTCCAGACTCTTGCCGGAGCAAATAATTGGATAACTGCCATTAACCTGATCAGGCTCCAGGCGGATAACTGTATGAGGTTATTCGCGTTATCGCTGGTGCAAGATAGGTTAGACTTTTATAATCGCATCCAAAATGGAGAACACATCCGAAATATTAAGGACGCACAGGGTAACAAAATGACAGATCAATATTTGTCCACAAAATTGAATGAACTATATCCGGGGTTTAGAATGTTATATGAAAATACGAGCGGTCTGATCCATTTCTCCAATGAGCACATGAAAATAAATACCGACAGGATTGACGACGGGGATGAATTTATGATGTATATCAGATTGGCAGAAACAACGGAGTTCCCTATTAACAAGAAGGTCGATTATGCATTTAATATGTTTATAGTAAGTAAGGAATTACACGGCCTTTTAAACGGCTATAAACTAAGCATGGTTGATTTCATGAAACGATTCGATAAGGACTGACTTTCAAATTACGTCATTAGCAGATATAAACAATGCATCCTGTATAAACGAAAATTGCTGAGCGCATAAAAAAATAGCTAACCATATATGGCTGATCTTAAAGACTTTGATCCAGATTGTTTTGAACTCAATTATGAAGAGCGGACTTACCGGATAAGGGGTAAAATAATTGCACACTTTGCAATGTTTGAAAAAAACATTGAAGCGTTACTATCCGCTGAATTTTCCCCCGACGGAGCCGCTAGACAAAAAATGCAAAATATAGTTTTTGACAGGATGACTTTTGAAAGCAAAAGAACCTCATTAAAGACAATCCTGCTCAATAAGGCCATCGAAGAGGGTTTCGAGCCTTCAAAGAAAAAGGGGCATCCTTATAAAAAATTGATCGACGAATTGACCTCAATGCCATCGCAACCAGTTTGCGCATTATCCCACCTTGCAGGCCACCAATAAGCAGGAATATAGATACGCAATTGGTATAGTAGAATACCGGGACAGCCCTAATTTCAAATGGTTCACTCAGGAGGAAATTGAGGAAATTGTCAGCAGAATACAATCCGAAAAAAAGGACATCCTGCAACTTACAAAGCGGGTAAAGAAGCATAGCTAATGCGTACCTATCCTGTCGTTCGCCAAACCTTCGATATAATATTCAAGATTACTGGAAACTTTGTCCAGCACCTTCAAAAGGTATGGGCTAACCGTATTCATACTTAAGTCATCGGATAACGGGAAACCATGATAATCGTGTAAATGCTGTTTAATATTGTTAAGTTCGGTTACCGGTAATTGCAGCAAGGGGTTTACATGGTGATAGTCGGCCATTGGGGAAAGGTGAATAAAAGCGCAGCCCAGCTTGTAAACCGAATTCACCCAGCCATACAGCCTGTTAGACAGATCAACCATATTGCGATCAGTTACCTGTGTCCGGGTGTTCGGCAGCGTCCATTTTTCATTTTGTAAAGTCTGGCCAATAAAATGGCGCCTGGTCGTTAAATTATGATTGAGCAGGAATATAACCCGCACCATAGAATCTAATTCCTGTCGCAAAATAGCTACGACCTGGCCATATAGGCCATTGGCGTATAGTAGTCGCCCGGCAGTGCTGTGCTCTGCGGAACGTTCCCTAAGTATCCGGCAAAATTGTTGGGTTGGTGTCATTCGTTTTAATGTTCTTCTCTTCTGCCTTGCCTTAAAGTGATGAGATATTTGGGATTAAAATCATCGTCGTAACCTCCGCCCTCCAGCTCTGTATTTTTGCCTCTGACCCTTCCTCTTGGACTTAGTCGTTCCTGAACTTTAGAGGTTTGTGTAAGGTTTGTCCAAGCTTTACCCGGTATAAGTTCACTTATATCCGATTCTTTTAGCGTATAATCGTGTGGTAAGCCAACTTTATCAAGAAATCCAGTTTTCTCGTAAAACGGCAGCGTGCATACCAAATCTTCCCAGGGGAAGGCAAAAGCCGTATGCAGATCTGTAAACTTCACATCATTACGCAAATCCTTATCAATGGGGTCAGTATAGTTATCCTTTATAAACTGTGCACCTGCCACCGTGCAGCCATGCGACGGATTAATGGTTCCACTGTAATCTTTATCAACGTAGTTATAAAGCAAATACATCGGAATATATCCTTTATCCGCGGAAAATCTGAGCAACTTGTCAACTTGTGGTTCTGCATGCGGCTTCCCTTTTGAAACGGTATGCTTAAGCTGTATATACCAGCCATCGTTGAGTTTCAATTTCTTTTTAGTGGTAATGGTGTGATAAATGATTTTTGCCTGGATAGCATAGGTGTAAACCGTACCGTTATCGTGAAGTATCCTGAACAAAAGATCATTTCCATTGGCTTTTTCATTGGTAGATTCAAAAAGATCATATTCAAGGTGGTTGTGCTTGTCCTTCAGTAGCCGCATTTCATACACGAGGTTTTGGGTAAGCGCTGTTTCATGGCACTTCATTCCTTTCGTCGAACGCGAAAAGCCGACACGTGCCCAGGTATCTTGAGCAGCAGCTTTGAAAACGTCACAAACAGTAGGCCTGTGATTTGGCAAGTAATGTTCTACACCCATATCTGATTAAATTAATTTTCCCTCTGATACCGGCAGACCATTTTGAAAGAACTGTATGGTGAACTTACCTGCATTTTCCTTTGTCCCAAAAACTATTGCGGCGCCAACTCTATAATTATAGTGATTGCCCTGATAATCGATGGTCATGTGTTCTAGTTTTAGTAAGTCAAATTCCTTATTCTTGGCCGAATTGGAATCCTTTTTTACCTCAAGCACAAGCAGATTGTTATCATTAGTATTTCGGGTATGAATGATTATATCGGGAGTTAAGGTATACTTATCATTATTATTAGGATCTAACCCAATTTCACGCATCCTACTTTTGGCGATATCAAGCTCCTTGCGATCACGAATTTTTGCGATATCGCCGTTGTATTCAGGATCTACATGAAAGCCTTGAAACAGTGGACCTAAATATTTCGCCAGATGACCATTGAGGTTAAGTTCATTTAATCCTCTTTGCAAGATATTGTGTTCGCCTTCCAATAGCTGATTGATCGCGGTGTCCAGATTATCGAGTAATGCTTGAATTTCCATCGTAATTTAAGCATCAACCTTTATCTGTTTCATGAAAATCACTATACCTCACTTCTTCATCATAGCTTAAATCTTTGTATTTTTCGTCAAATTTTCCATGAAGAACGATGTGCAATCGTTTGAAGAGGAAGTCTAGTATTTCTCTTGGCTCATTAATCTCAATGGACATGCTAACAATATGCTCTTTGTCAGGCGTGCTTTTTTGTTTGTCGATGCAGATTAAACTTATATAAAATTCATCTGTGCCATAAATCGATATGCCTACTACCTCAAATTTGTTTTCATCAATCTTAAAGTATTTACCAAAGCTTTCCAGATAATCGCCATTTTTTGAACCTAGCGAATCGGATATATCAGCGGCTGCGGTGCCGATAAAATCATTGTATTGTACATCTGCTTTCATTGATTATTTATTAATTTCAAACTCCTTTTAATTGTTGCTAAGACATCGCCAAATACTTCGTTGATATTATTTTTTGATATCTTAGTTGCTGAGTACCATAAAGATTAGAAAATTCTTCCATACCATCTTCAAATAATACGATCGCCCTTACTAAATCCCTGCCGTCCTTGAAACAAACCCACTTCGTGTATCACATTTGGACGTGCTTTTAGTGTATTATCGGGACCTTCATCTTCTCCTGTCATGGCAAGTAAGGCGAAAGAACTTTTGGTTGCCATATCATCTAATATATCCCGAATGGAATGCCCAGCACCTGCTGGTTATTCAATAACTAATTGTTTTGGTGGACTCGGCAATAAGCTGTATAAACTATAAATAATAGCGATACCTGACATCATGCATGAGAAAACTTTATTTTTGTCCTTTTTGACCGCGAGTTCGTGGGCTTCTTCATTACGGTAGATTTTTATAATAGAGATGTGATGGAAATCTTCTTTACTGATGAGTTTCTGCTCGTTTGCATAGTTCAGGTAATCCTCGAAACTTGGTTTGCGCTTTGCGAACCGAGCTTTGAAAGCCGCATCGGTCCGGTAAATTTTCTTCAATAAATTTTCTATGACTTTCGCCATGGCCAGTATGGCTTTGCTATCCTGACGTATGCCGATGAGTTCCTGAATATCATTCAGTTCGGTTGCAACGGCAGGCTCAATATCTGGGTTGGCGGTCATCAGTTCTTTTAAGCGTTCCTTAATCTGTTGATCGATGCCTTCAGTTGCTTTCAGCGACAGTGAAAGCTCTTTTATTTTCTTCTTCTTCTCCTCATTGTCAATAAGCAGCCAAATGACAAGAATCACACTTAGGAATTGGAAAAATCCAGCCCACTCTTTTTTGGTCATATATTCCGGATTATATATTAAATGGTGCGGCCGAAGCGGCCATTATGGCGATTTTGTCTACTTGTGCTTCGTACCAGGCTACAGATTGGGTGCGGAGAGCACCACGGGGCATGCGGCCAAGGGGTACTTCAAAATGGATATTGCCGAGTGCTGTGATATGGAGATCGCCAAATAGGCGGTTTCGCATTGGGTCAGGATCGTTGCGGCAGGCGGTTATGATAACGTCGACATCCGGATAGGAAGCATAATAATTTTTAAGATTGAGAATACAACCGGGAAGGTCAGTATCTGATTGCATCAAGACTTTCCTGCCGTTTTTTTCAAGAACGCATCGAAAATCATTATTGTGGTAAAAATAGCGGTGAATGATATTATAGCCCTGGCTGATAAAATGGGTATGCATCCGTCTGATCAGCGATGTTTTGCCGGAAGCCTGGGGGCCTGAAATTAGTAGAAAGTCCATGTGTCTCGGATAAGGTTCTCAAATATAATTCAAATAATCATAGATTCGTTAACCGTTAAATCACGATTATGACTGACTTCGAAACAATTAATTTTAGAGCTTTTCCTGCGCTGAACGGTGATTGTCTTTTGATTACTTGCAAAAGCCAGGGTCAACAGAAGAACATTCTGATTGATTGTGGCTATCCTGACACTTACCGAGAGCATTTGTTGCCGGAATTGCGTAAGGTAAGTTGGCGTGGTGGTCAGATTGACCTGTTTATTGTGACACATATCGATGCCGATCATTTGATGGGTGCCATTCCTTTTCTGAAAGATAACAATATCGAACAGTTTATTGGTATAGAACAGGTTTGGCATAATACCTTCCGGCATATTCAGCCGTTGATCGGTATTAATGCAAATGCCGCAGTTAAGCAGCCGGTTTTACAGGCACTGATCCAGCGAGGCTATCACACTGAAAAACAAACATCCGGCGAAATCAGCGCCCACCAGGGTACAACCGTTGGGGCATTGATCCTTAAAAATAATTACCAGTGGAATACTGACTTTCAGGGTAAGGCCGTTTCGACGGACAATGGTGGGGCGATTTATCTAAGTGACCAGGTTTCCATTTTTCTGTTATCTCCCGGCCCATCAGAACTTATCGGTTTGGCGCGTTTTTGGCAGCAGGAATTGAAGAAATACGACCTGAATATCTCGCCGGCAGATGATCAGTATTTTGATGATGCTTTCGAAATGATGCTGACATGGGAGAAAAATATGCCAAAGCAGCCCAAACCCATCTACGCGGTCACCACGCCGGAAGCATTGCTCAATAAACCTTTTAAGGAGGATACGGGTGTTACTAATGGTAGTTCTATTGGCTTCATATTGGAAATGCCCGGTAAAAATTTATTGTTGCTTGGCGATGCGCATCCTGCGGTGATCGAACGTGGATTAATCAAATACCAACCCGAAGGAACCATCGTGTTCGACTTGATAAAACTCGCTCATCATGGGAGCTATAATAACATCAGTTTGGGATTATTACAGCGGACAGATAGTTCAATCTATGTGTTTTCCGCTAATGGCAAACACGGGCACCCCGATAAGGAAACTATTGCGCATATTGTCTGCCGGAAAGCTGATTTTTTGCGAACTTTATATTTTAATTACCAGACGGAAAGTTCTGAGTTTTTTAACCGGGAAGATTGGAAGCGAGCCTATCATTATGAGATCGCTTATCTGAGTGTTACCGACTACACCTTGACCTTATAATCATTTCATGCACAAAATATTACATCCCCGGGAAATTGAAGCCGCTACAATAAAGATTTTCGCGGCCGGTAAGGTGGGCACAGCTTTTTTTGTCAACGCTGTTGACGGAGACCTGCTGTTACTTACAGCTGACCATAACCTACCTGAAGATGAGCAGTCAGCGGTTACCATTTCCCTGACCGGAGGTATTGAACTACCTGTGGCCATAGTAAAGCGTTTGCCGCAAAAGGATATTGCCTTGTTAAAGTTAAGCGGACCTGCACCGGAAATAAAAGGATTGCCCATTGCAGCCTCGGCGATTGCCTACAGTTCGGATTGGGAAAGTTTTGGATTTCCCGCCGAACGCATTCAAAGCGGGGGGCGCTATCATGGCAAAGTTTCCCGGATTAACACTGAAACTAAATGGGATGTTGACCTTGACTGTTCACAATATGGAATATTAACAGATTTTGGCGGACTCTCAGGGGCACCATTGGTTATCGATGGCCTGGCGGTTGGTGTTATTGGCTATGACCTTGCTGGTACCCTGGGTGCGACCAGCCTGGCTGCCGTTGCAGAATTACTAGGTACAGAACAGTTAGCCTGGTGTCCAGAGCATGATGTACACGCTATTCCCGAGTCGATAAAGGAGGACATCAGTCAAGCAGCGGCCAACGACGATGTGCTGGAGCGGCTGGCCTCAGCGATCTGCGGTATTCCAAATGAGCAGATTTGTTTATTGAAAGGCAATCCAGGCGCAGGTAAAACAACCCTGATCGCTCAGTTTGAGCTGGAAGATGACCGCTACCAGATCTGTGATCGTTATTTTGTTAAAGTGCCCAACCGCGAAGATATACCCACGCAGGTAAGAGCCACACCGGAATTTTTTATGGAATGGGCCACGGGCGTTTACACGCGACGGTTATTCGATTCTCCAGCAGAAAAAAAAGAGCAGTCTTGGGGAACCCGCTTGCAGGAACTCCGGCGGGGCTTTCAGCGTTTAAGCGAACATTACCGTTCGCAGGGGAAAACGGGATTACTGCTGATCGACGGTTTAGACGATGTTGCGCCGGAGAAGCTGGCCGACTTTCTGGACCTGTTGCCAGATACGAGTTGCGGTCACTTGAAAGTTGTGCTCAGTTGCACCAGTGAGGCTATTCTGCCTGGTGATCTGCGATCGAAAATCGGCGAATCGGCAATGGTATCGGTGACGCCGCTTGGCAACCAAAAAGTCCGTCAATACTTTGCCGACGTACTTTCGTCCAAATCCCTGACCTTTGAGCAGCAATCGCAGCTTGCCGAGAAATCTGAAGGGTATCCGCTGTATATGCGTTATTTGGAACGGTATGTACTCGCGCTGCCCGATCCCACCGATTTGGATGAATGGATCAGTACCATTCCGCAAATCGGCGGAGATATTGCTGTCTATTATAAAGCGGTCTGGAGTAAGTTGGAGCATAGTGCTGCGGAAATATGGATCGCTGCGACCGTTGCACGTCTCCGGCATTCGGTGGACAAGGACATGCTTTATCAAATGTTATCGCCAGCGGAAAAGAATGCCTTTCCCGTGGTATTTCCTAAATTACAGCATTTACTGAAAAATGAAGAGCATATCAGTATCTACCATACCTCCTTTTCAGATTTTATCATAGCAAAGACCGGACAGATCGCGGAAGAAATCCATCACCGGATCGCAGGGTATTGCCGAGATCACCGAGAGCTGACTTTCGCAGCCGCAAATGTGATCTTTCATTTACTTAACGCAAAAATGGAAGACCGCCGTGATGCTGTAAAAACGTGTGATCAGGTCTGGGCGGATAGTTGTACGATGTCGGGGGTATCGCCTGATCTGGTTTTAGCCGATATCAAAAACACGGTGGCAATGGCAGCCTTGTTTGGACTGGCTGCAGAGGCGATCCGTTTACTGTTATTATCCCAACGGATCAGTTTCCGGTATAACACGCTTTTCGAAGAAAATGCAACCTATCTCGTATCCGCGTTACTGGCTTTAGGAAAGCCGGACGAGGCGCTGGGTTACCTAATTCGAAATGATAAGCTGGCAGTTAGCGATGGCGATGCTATTTTTTTATTACAACGTTTCTTTGAATATGGTTTTATCGAGGAAGGAACTGAGCTCTACAACGTCATTAAGAAAACCAGCCACAAGATGCTCGATAGCGGATTAAACGGAGAAACTTTTAGCGAGTTCGCCGATTTAAGGTTCAACTCGTTGACTTTGGCCGCCAATATCGAAAGAGCGTACCTCGAAGAATATCTTGATCTTAAAGAAAAGGTTCTCCATGTATTAGAAGCTAATCACAATGATCAGGCGACCATCGATCAGTTCAAAGACCGGATCGGCAGCTACCTTCAAGGATACCTTATCTGGCGCTTTGGCGTTCCCCCGATATTGAAAAAACAAGAGCTGGATCATCCTAACACGGTCAATGATAAAAGTGCCGGCTATCTGGCATTGACGGTCAACCGTGCACGACAGTTTAAGCGTCTCAGTGTCGTTATGGAGTCGCGCAGCAGTGTGAAGGCATATGTTAACGACATCCAGTATTTAATAAAGAAATATGGCTCTGATACCAGCTACGACCGCGCGCTTATTGCAGCACTGCTTCCAGATGGAACTGATGCGGCTTTGGTCGAATCGATCATTGGACGTTTTTATACGGCGCGGCCTTTACTCGATATCCGTCAGGAAAACGGGGTTGATCTGAATCCGGATAATATTCATAACTTTCATGTATACGCGCAAAGCATGGGGTATATCGATCAGGCAGACGCTTATCCCAGATTATTGCCCTTACGCCGTGGACAATGGGAAGAAAGCCTGAAGCTACAGCTGGAATATGTTTTCTTCCTGACGGGCAAAACCTACCGATTGCTGGCAGACAGCAAATCGGATGAACTGCAAACTTTAAAACCCCGGATCACGGCCCTGCTTAATAATCTTCAGTTTGAATTAATTGACCGTCAGCACTGGGACCGGGCTTGTGCATTGCCCGAAACACTGCTACCGGTGATTTGGGGTCAGTTACTGGACCTACTGGTCGCCCATTTCCCGGCAGAAATACCCTCATTTACTGACCCTATTATTCAGCAAAAGAATTATCAGCTCGGGCTTTACTCTGAAGGCTATATGGATATGATCTTTCATCTGATCGGAGTGCTGGATTCCGTACGTGCGCAATGGCCTGTGGTCTACAAACTGGCTAAAACGCTGGAAACCCATATTATCTCCGGCGTAGAAAATAGGTTCGAAAAAAATGAATATCTCCTTCGTTTAGTGGAGGTATATGCCCGTTTAGAAAATATAGACGAGGCGAGACGTTGTTTCCGCATCATGCTGGACCATTCCATGGGGCCGGGCTGGTATAAGGAAGGCCAGTTAAGTATCCTGAACAGTGCGGTGCGGGCCGCATTACCGGTTGAAAATCGCTCTCATTATTTAAAACGCTTTGCGGCACACCTGCAGCAGGCCTCCGGAGAAATGACGTTTCAGCGTTATGTCAAGCAGGAACAGGAAGAATTTGCCGGTGACCTGGCTAGTTTCGGCGATTTGAAGCAGGGTATCGCTTATTTTAAATACCTGGTTTTTCCTGATTACCAAACCGTGCTTACCAATGCCGAATCTGGCGTAGTGGACATGGCGGTGAAAGGCCAGGGTTATATATTAGGCGCCCGGGCCATAGAAGAACAAGCCGGTATTGCCCGGATACTGGAAAACCTGGAAACGGAAGATTCCCTGGCTGCCTGGGGACTAGCCGAGTTATTGGTTTTAGGCGATGAAAGGTATATACGGGACTATGCTAAAATACAGGCTGGCATACTTAACCGGGCTTATTCCTCTGATCAGCCTTATAAAGACGAGTTGATAGCGCGAACCGCAAAATTCATAACGACCGACGCTGATCCGGAACATCGTCCGGAATATTTATCCGCATTGTTAAAAGCATGCGTGGATGATGTGCGTTCCCCACTTGAATTGGCCCTGAAAAAAACCGGCATCGTTTTGCAGAAAAAGGAAAAACCGGAAGAACGAAAATACAAAAGCGATGATAAAGACCCCTTAAACAGCCTGACCGAGGCTAAAACAAAAGCCCTTAGTCTATTGGAGATGAATAATAAATCGGCCGTTCGTACATTGCTGATCGCAGCGTTGAGTGAAATACAGTCCAAAAAATATAGTGTTTGGTCGGACTTTTATTCGGAGAAAATCAATACCGTCACGAGCCTTTTTGAACAGGTTTATGACCAGCCCTCACTGTTCATTACGGATATCAGGGACCTCCTTGTTAATGAACCATATTTTGAGGAATGGGTAGTAGCAGAAAAACTTATCCGCCTGATCGGTAAAATGGCGGATGAAACAACGAAGCAAGCGATCACTGAGGCGGTAGATGAACATGTTATGTTGATGGTACGCACTCCACAACAAATCATGGACCGGTATCACTGGCTGGAAAATGCGGAAGACAGCCAAGAAACCCAGGAAACTCAGCTTCTGGATTTGCTGATCTGGTTCCTTAACCACCCGGACCTGGTGGTCAAAAACCGGACGATGGAAATACTGGTTTGGCTGGGCGGCCAGTCACCACAGACTGTTGTTCCGGCGTTGGTAAAAACACTTTTCCAACCTGGGTATCAACTATCAGGCGAATTAGCGGCAGCAGCGTTGCACCAGCTCAGCGCAAAAGTCAACCTTGCTATCTGGCCTTTGTTTGAAAACTCACTTGCAGCGCATGAGCTTCAGTTACGAGCGCTGGATCACTTTATGATAATCAACTCGTTGATCGAATCATTGGAATTATTTGTAAAGCAGGGACAAGCTGGAGCAGTAAAGTATCTGGATCTTTTGAATAGTAAATTCACCGCCGTGACGATGTCACAGTCGGATGTTTATTTCGAGGAAGTTTACCTGGAGCCAATTACCGATGAGCTATATGCGCTTTCCGCAGCCGGTATCAGTAATGGTCAATTCGCCAAATTATTGATCGGCCGAATTACTGAACTTAAACCCGCGCCAATTGCCGACTGCCTTCGGGCAAACGAGTACATAGATCGAAGCTTCAATGACTACTATAATCTGGAACTGGTTTCCGACTTTGATACGCTGCTCAGGTTCTCCCTGAATACCGCTGTTACCGGTTTCGTGCCTTTGGCTGAAAGAAAGAAAGTGGGCGATATATTGCGTTTCTACCAACCGACTTTCGCCGAAAACAGATTGAACGGGTTATTTCGTGGCTGGCGGGAAATAGATGCGCAGATCAAACAACTTGCCCTGGGCGAAACAACCAATGTTAGTGTGCTCACCGGACAGAACATCTACTTACACTATCTAAATGAAATTTTCGATAAGGAAATCCGGGAGGAAAATTCTTTCGAATGCACGGCCTATCTAGTCCCTTTAGCAGACTGGAAGGAAAATTCCCGTTTCCAGCCGGAATGCCAATTCCCGGCTAATATGTACCCTGATGAACAGCCTTATGAAAATGAAGATACTTGTATCCCGCTGGTGGCAGAAAGCTACGATGTGAAATCTGTCGGCGCTGCCGTTACACCAAGCTTTCCTTTGCTGTATTCACCTGATCTGCCTTATTCGTTTATCAAGGACTCGACTAGTATAGATTACTGGCGACATGGCCGGGTATGGGACCAAAAACGCCGCGGCAAACCGCTTGTTACCGGACACGCTTTGCATATCCCAAAACACAAGCTGAATAAATTGAAAGCAACTTATAAACTGATCCTGGCGATCAGTTATGATTACCATTTCGCACATATAGATGTATTCGGGCAAAAACTGATCAAATATGAAAATCCCCAATAAAAGAACCGATTTCGAGCGCCATCTGCAGTTATTGCGGGAAGGCATTCTGCAAAAAACTTTCATCATCGGGCATAAAATCCCAGGTTATATGCGTAGCTTGAATGAGGTGCACGCACTACCAAACCGCAGATTAAATATGTTAAGTGTTAACGAAACAGCCAGGCTTACAGCGAACAACGTTGCCGGAAGGCCTGCCATGTTGAAAAAAATGGAAGGATGATCAACAGCAGAAAGGATTATGAGCGCAACTTATACCTCTTGAGGGAAAAACTCGACCAGGGATTGGTCCAATTTTCCTACGAGGTAAAGCGTTCTGTAGAAGGTATCCTGAACGTCCGGCAGGCGCATAACGGGCGAATCAACCTGAATACCATTGACGAGATGGCGCGTATGACAGCGAATAGCATAGTCAGTATGATGAGCAATTTCCCAAAAGGCCCTTCCGGGAAGAATGACGATGAGTAATATTGATCTTGACCAATATTTAGGTACACCCGATCCGCATTTTAATACAAATGCACAAGGCTGGTATTTCGAATTTACGGGTGCTAAAAAGCCGGACTGTGATATGCCATTCGAGGTATTCATACCTGCCGTACATGAATTGTATTTATTTGTGCTTGCGCACCGGGACAAACCTTTCGCCTGTTTGAATTTGGTTAAGGAGCTGCCGGTTCGTCTTGGACTAACCGCGAAAGATGCGCTGGTCATCGTCAATCACCTGCTGGGTGTTTTGAGCCACCATGATGAATTAACGACTTTCATGTTGCCCTTTATGCAAATCGTCGACCACCGGCACAATTTGAGTCCGTACACCGAGGACCCGGACGTGATAAACCATCGCTGGGAATACAGCTTTGAAGAAACGAAAGCACAAATGGATGCGATGGCCACGACCAGGGAAAAAATGGTTTACGTCATTAACCTGATTACCGACTTTAAGCAGAAAGCAACGCAAATGGATGAACTCACTTTGCATTACTATATAGATACGGGCTTCCTTCAAAAGTGCATTGATGAAGTAAAACGTGTTCAGTTGATCGATAAATTGGATAAAAAGGAAAATACGCCACTCGCAGCGGCTGTCAAAAAGGGCTTGAGCGATGCACAGAAAAAGGAAGTTGCGCGCAAATACCTCCATTTTTTTAACGGTTATAATTACAGCCAGCGTAAGATCATGATCGATGATCAATATGGTTTGCTATTGCTCCAGGTCGATGCTTTTCTGGAAAACGAAACCGTACCCGGCGAAATTAAGCCGTTTGCCCAATTGGGTATTTCGAATGAATTTATCCGTTATACCTTTTACCTGATCCATAAGGAACTTTAC
Source organism: Bacteroidota bacterium (assembly GCA_040390445.1). Taxonomy (GTDB): domain Bacteria; phylum Bacteroidota; class Bacteroidia; order Sphingobacteriales; family Sphingobacteriaceae; genus Mucilaginibacter. The sequence continues at coordinate 357,979 of JAZJYI010000008.1, read as the reverse complement.
GGCACGCGGCAGATCCGCTTACCGATGATCCATTTTATCCATAGGTTATTCAGCCAGTTCGAAGGGACGGAACCCAAAACCACAAAAATTAAATTTTCAGTAAAACCCAAACTTTACGATATGGACTCACAGTACCGGTCACAGTAATATTGGTAACATGGCGTTACTGGTTTGTTACCAATCCATCACCACGGTGATTTGTATTTATGAAAAAGATAACAAATCCAATCGCCGACAAAGCCCTGAAGTGGGTTAGCCTAATCGTTAGTTTGCTCACCTTATTGTTAAAGAGCTATGAATTATGGAACTGTATTAATTGAGTTTAAATGTATCTTTAAATAACATGGAAGATTACAGCAAAACATATGGTTCATTGGAGGAAATGATGCAGGCTGCGCAGGTAATGCGTAAATTTCAGACCATTCATAACGTTCTCAGAAAAGACTATATGGAATTATTGCGGCTGACCGAAGAACAACAATCAGCTAAGGTTAGTTTTGATGCGTTGTACCGAGCCAGTTTGAGAAGTTTATTTTCTTTGATCGAGGCGGATATTACAGGGTTAAATTCTCTAGATGGCTATCCGGAATACAATGATCGCGAACCCTTAATTCCTAAATTTAAAAAGACTTATAAGCAAATCGCTAAAACCTGGAAAAAAGAAACTATACAGCAAAATTATTTTACTGCAAAAATTGAAGCCTTGATCACCTTAAAAACTAAGCGCGATGAATTGGTACATCCGAAAGAGCACGCGCATATTCACGAAGCTTCAGAAGCTGATTTTGAGCAATTGAACCAGGTATTCAAAGACTACGATGATTTTGTTAATAAACTAATGGACGGTTTTTATGTGGGAACCACGATTAAAGTAGATTATGGAAATCATGGATAAAGTGTTTGCTGTTATATCTCCGCAAGTGTTGGAGGCGATCTGCCAAGTGATTGGTGATATCGGCCAAGGCTTATCCGGCACCGATATCAACAAATATTTATAGGATTGCCAGATTGAAAATCTGACGCCAGATATTTACCAAATGGAAGCGTTTATATCATGCCTTTCTTGATCATCGGACAGGACCTAGTTGAAAATCATTATCCATATTCGGTCATTGCTGGCCGAATGGAGACGGAATTTTTAGACAGTCTTGACCTTGACTAAGTAGTTTAGTCTGTCAGAGAGCCAGGAAAAAATAAAACATTCTATCTCTTAGATTCTTAAATATTCAAGTAATAACCCTGTTCCTCAATTGCAGAGCGTTTGATTTCTTTTTCCTTCAGCTTAACAAAATTCTTTGCCCACTTTTTAACACGTTCAATAGGGTGGCTTAATAACTTTTTCACCAGCTCCTGTTGATCCTTTAAATAAGGTACCCGGGATCCTACAGAACCAAAACTGTTAATGTTCGCACTAATCTCATCCAACAGATGTGCAGAATCTCCGAAATTATTGATCATCGCCATTGCAAGAGGGTGCCAGCTTCTGACATCCCCGATGGGTGTAACCGGCATCATCCGGGCGATCCGGAGTGTGCCAAGCGGGGGGCTCTCTTTGCACCATTCAATCAGGGTGTCAATATCGGCCTGGTCTAGTAGACCCGTAGTTCCCATATTTCCATTATGTGATCCTAAGAAAAAACGAAGGCTGAGGTAATCATAATTGAGCATTGAAGGTGAGATTATTTCCCAGAACTTCTGGAAATCATGGATTATCAGGCGACGAATCACACTTGTCAGGTATCCGTCAAATGAACTGATGTGGTCTGCGTTTACCGCTTCGATCAGCTGTCGTGTCAGAATTTCAGTAAATGGTTTTTCGCCCTGCTCATCCAGTAACCTTGTGATCATTTCCTGCCATGCGTGATTTGACCGGCTCGTCCGTTTCATCATCAAGTTAGAATTCGTCAGAAGCCGGGCAATGAAATCCCTGAAAAATCCCCAGCGCGCTTTATCTTTTCCTATCAATTCATGTGTCAGTTCCAATGCTACCATTTCGCCGTCCGGATAGGTAGCTATCTTTTCAAACAATAGTTTGATCTCCGTATCGGTTAGCCCTTCTAGACCCCTTCCATAGGTAAATTGATAAAAATAGGTTACTGGCGTTAAACCTTCATCAATCAGCCTGAACATCGGCATGATCTCGCCCAGTGGTAATATCATCGATCGGGCAAAGAAAAATACCTGTTGTGTCAATTTGGGATTCGCTAAAATATCACGGAAAAGCGGTAGTCTGTCATGATCAGGGAGCGCGGAAATATATGCAGCCGCGATTTCAGGGTTTTGCTTTTCAGGCGGAAGATTTCCCAGGACATTCAACATTTCCTGTGCAAGGAAAGCGCCTTGGATAAGCTGCCCGAGTTTTCGTCCGAAATGAAAACTTTTTCGTTGTTCTCCGGTCAGCATTTGCGGTAGAAGGCCAGAAATATCAGCCTTATCTGTAACTAACCTTTCTGCGAATTGCTCTGCCGCTATCCCGGTATGATCGACGTATTCCTCTTTTGGACGGCTTTCATAATTCCAGACCGGCGAGCTGACATAATATTTTAACTGGTTCTCCAGCGTTATGGGCTTGAGGTTTTCCAGCAGGCGGTTAGTAACTTTCCTGTCATCCTCGTTCAGATCCTCGTATTCGATTGAAGTATTAATCTGGCTGATCGCACCTTCCCAGAAGCGGCCATCAAATTTCAGAATGGACAACACTGCCTTTTCAACCAGGAAAGGCATACGATTGTAAAACAGGTTACGGATGGCACCGGCAAAGGCATTTTTGATCATTTCAAGTTCCTCCGGGTTTTCCTGTGCGATCACACTGAGGCGCTCGATGATACCGTCCCAGTACCCTGCGGATTCTGCCCAGGTAGGATCAAAATCTTTTAAGGGAGCGGAACTTCCGCGGCTTTCCGCCCCGATATCACGCCTGAATGTATCGCCCTTTAATCCCCTGCAAAGAGCGACTACACAAAGGTGTTTTTCTTCCGGACCGAAGTCCTTCATCAGTTTATCGAGCAGTGCGAGCCGCTGTTTTAAATCGGCGCCGGTACCCGGCAGGATAATATGGAACAGATGCAGGAACTGACCTGTCGCGTTATTGCCGATCTGTTCGTTTTCTGCGGCGGCGAATTTAAACAGTAATGTGGCGGCCTCCTCGAAAAGTTCGGGGATAAAAACAAGTGTTTCCAACGCCCAGATAATGTTTCTTCTGCCTGGGCCTACCTCACTCTTCAGCGTTTGGATGGCTTTTTGACCGAATGCCTGGTTCAAGGTTTGTATTGCGCTCTCCGGGTTCACATGGGCAATGGAGCGGAAAATGCGTGAACCCAAAGGTGTATTAAGCACTTCCGCCGAACCAAAAGGACTTTTTGGTCCCCAAACCTGGTTGACTATCCTTTTAGCATGGCTCAATTGGTCGAGTTCAGCGATACGGCTGACCAGGGGTATAGCTAGGCCGGTCCTTTCCAGTTCCGGGAAAATAGCAATGAGCTTATTTGCGTCCGCATAGCGCCACCATTCCGTCGCCAGTTTTATGGCCAGCGGCGTTGGTTTCACCATTAAATAATGGCCCCGCCTTTCCATCACCTTGCTCCTCTCGAAATAATCCGTACTTTCCCGGTACTCAAGGACCGTTCTCACCGGGTCACAAATCTGCTGGGTAATCAGGTTTCGCTGGGCAGTTTCCTGCTGTAATTCACTTTCACTAAGGATATCCTCTGTGCCTCGCGCGGGTTTAAAGAAATTGGCAAAAATGGAGAAAGCCTTTAGTAGCTCATATTTATCCTTGTCCCGTCTGTCCCAATCTCTGCCAAAGGCGATCCGGTAGATCATATCATCCCCGAGAAGTTCAGATAGGTTATCCCTGCCGTCAAGCCTCGCATTGGCAAAAAGAACAGCCATCCCAGGGAAACCTTCAGCGAAATCCGCGATTTGGTCGATTTGCCCCATATCCAGTTTATGCTCATACTGGTCATTCAGTATTTTTTTAACGATATCCTGGTAGTCGGATTTTTCTAAAAAGATATATTCCTCACCGTAGCTACTGGCGGGGTCGGTTTCTTCACTAACGTTAAAATCGATAGAGATCAGCTTAAACGTGCTGTTGGTTCGTTGTATATGTTGTTTCAAAAGCCGATGGGCCTGGTAGTCGCAATTATCCACTATCAATGTACCGTGATAATAAGTACCATAAGTCAATACGAAGTTGATAATGTCTTGTGGATGGGATACAATGCTATAATAAATAGCACTATTACTTTTAAGCAGTTTGATGGCCTCGTAGACCAGCCTGGTCTTTCCCAAACCGGAATGACCGATGATCCGCAGCGAGGCCCGGGGCGAAGATGTGGTTGCCTGGATGGCCGCTATATGTTGGTCTAATTTGGCATTACTGTGAAACGGGATCTGGTTGATCTCCGGCCAATAGGCCAGCTGTTCGATCGTTTGCAGTCCCAATAGCCGATGTATATTGTTAAATTCCTGTACCCGGATGATCGTATCAATATACTCGTTGACCCAGTCCTTGATCTCATTCCCCTCCATGATACGGACTTGATTATGGCTGTACGCCGTGCCGTGTAACGCATTGTATTCGTCAAGCGCACGATGGGCAGCCTCCAGCTTCGGTTTTTTATAACGGTTATTATAGGGATAGCTAATGAAAAAAACGTATTGCCCGCCACGATCCAGAACTTCCTTTATATTCTCTTTGAGCTCGACTCGGTTAGCCTCTCCCGGGTTTCTCGCGGGAATATATACCGAAAAGAACTCCTTAAAAACCTGGTCGGGCCCCATTTTAGTGGCTTTGCATTGGAAAACGGAGAGCTTGCTATGGATATAACGGGAGCCTCTGGTGCCTTCGCAATCAAGCTTGCCATCCTCACCGCCATCGGCAATATTGATTTTGAGAGGGACGACCAGCTCGCGCACGCTATCAAACTGAAACTTATCGACCTCATTATGCAATAGGTTTAACAAAATCCTCGATAGTTGCACATCCGTCAGTGCTGCTATTTCCCGGGTAGTAATTTCGTTCAGGTTCATGACCGGTTTTTTGGTTGGTTAAAGATAAAGGGAATATTATTTAATATAAACCAAATTTGATATGGCTTGTCTAATACTGGTTTATCTTTGCCAAACTAATTATAAACAATATGATAGGAAAATATCGCCCTGAACAATTAACCACAAATTTTAACGCACCCGGCGAAGAAAAAAGGCTGCACGATATCCTGGTTGACTTGTTTCAGATCACGTCAAAAGGCGAATTCATTTCTGAAGCGGAAAAGCAATTTATCTGCATGTTCCTTAAAAATGCCCAGGGCGATGTACCGCCATTTAATATGGCTGAAATATGCGCCTCGTTTAATTTTAAATATCTTTACCTGATATATTCCTGGGACCTTACGGGTGGTTCTCCCTATTTTAAGCCCTATGGACTGGAAACCAAACAAATACCGATTCCCGAGGCCCAGGCAGAATTGGAGATTTTGCGTGTTCAGGGCGAAGAATGGGGAAAGAAGTTGTCGGAAAAGCAAAATGTCGATGCGTTAATGGCTGCTGTTATTCATGAATATGAATTCGAAATGGAGCAGGTTAACCAGCAAAGCGCTGAATTTCAGTCAAACTTCCGCTTCGGCGGAAGCAATAAATATAAATATGAGGTGATGGCTACCCGTCTTCGTAATAAATTTATTTACTATACAGCAAAAGAAGTTTTTGAGAGTTTTGATAACCAACAATTGGTGCTTACGCTGAATGGCAAACAGATTGTCATCAATGAACAAACAATTGTGCACATTACCAACCGACATTTTGCAGAGTCCGTGAAAAAGTTCAAAAGCGCCAAATCGTTTCATAATGAGAACTTCCATCCAAAATTGCTGAACAAGCAGCTTCAGGTAATTTTCCAGGATCTGGAAAATGCGGGTGGCTTAAATGCAGCCCTTGTACGCGAAATAAACTTCCACTATAAGGGGGAGACCTACCGGGTTTACACCAACGATAAGAAAAATAAAACTGACGCGATTGTGCTGACTACATTTTTTATTATAGAGGACCCAAAACAATTGCTAAAATTGGCCAATGAGTTTGATCTGCTGCAGATTAATGCTGATTTATCTTTATTCCAACCACGCTAACAAAAAAGCTTAGCAATAAACGAAAGTGCGAAAAAATGGAAATAATTTATTGCTTTTTATAATTATTGGCAATACAAAATCGTATATTTGTCCTAACAATTAGAGTCATTTTGCTGTTGCGTTATTCGTAGAGTAAAGGACTTTTGAAAGTGTAAGTTACTGATATAACAATATATAAGAGTCAAGGTTCACAAACCTAACTCTCCGCCAAAGGTGAAAATGAAAAAAATGCGCTATTCGTAGCGTTCAAGTTCAAAAAGCACCAAAAAAGGCCTCAGTGAAGCGGAAACGCGATAGGTTCAGAACCCTAGCTGTCCAACTCTGAAGACACTATTCTCAATCGCCGTTGATTGGGGAGTTTCCCAGCCGGAAAGGCAGCTTCTTGCTTTTGTTTAATGCAAGAATACTGTAGCTATCCAAACATTCGATATGCTGGGATCGCGCTGTAATATATAGCTAACTTATCGCGGAAAAGGTTTGTAAAATTTCAATTAGGGATTTTTATCTATTTACCAACCGCAGATTAATTTTTTAAAACTCATCAATAATTTCCACTACTTCTTTTACCAAGGGATTTTTATCTATTTGTATTTGTAGTACACGCCTGAAGTTGTTGAGTTCCCTTTCTTCGATAATATCTTGAATGCTGGTTCTGCCGGTGTAATTTTTTTGCAATACCATTTCTATCGCATCGTCTATTCCGGTCAATGTGCTGGGCATATCGTATAAAATGGCGTTGGGGGCGGTATCTGCGTCAAGATGGAACCAGGCTGGATGTTTACGATATTTAGTTTGTAATGTATTTTCCGCCAAGTTGTGGCGTTTATAGAACAAAGCGCCTTTCTGCCTGATGTTACCTTTGAGATCATTCGGTATGACGACATGCAATTTAAAATTAGTAAATATTTTGCCTTCGTATTCCAAAGCATTGGCATTATACATACTTTCGGCGACCCCTTCAACAAAATTCTTGAAATAGCCGATAGCTAAGGCTGTAGTTGGATATAAACTTAAGTGGCCAAGTTTGTAATGCGTATCTATTTTAATGATCAATTGCTGACAGGCAGCTCGAATGCTTGCGTCGTCACTTGCTGTAAATCGGGGCATATAGATACCGTTAAAGTCAGATGGTAGTTTGATACCTTCTTCAACCAAAAGTAGCGCTTTATCCCGTCCGAGCGCCCCCAGAAATAATGCCATCTCTAAAACAACGTTATCCCTTGGTTCGATAACGATTTTGCCATCAGCAGTCATTGTTAAATCGTCTGCGGTAGCTACAAAAACGCCAAAATCAAAAAATTTAACCATTCGCATCAGATTGTCAAACGTACTATGGTTTACTTCCCAGACATTGCCATCCATCCAAAGGTAACAATCAGCTACCGGAGAGAGTTGATTCTTGATTTTTTCGGCTATAGCGTACCCTGGCGTTGATGAACCGATAAATATTTTAGGTTTAAGATCTGTCATGATTCTTGTTATTAATATGCTAATAATGAACGTTGCAGTACATGGCTTTTATTAATATCATTTGCTGCATCGGTAATCAGTTGATCAAGATCGTTTTTTAGTAAACGAATCTCTGGAACGGTATCACTCTCCCACAATGGGAATTCAGTGCCGTTAGGACTTTTGACATACATTCGGTAACTCGGATCATCCAGCAGTTTTTGCATTTCATTTGAAACTGCTGTAGCTATACTCAACTCATATCCAGTGTGGTAATATAAATTTTGATTATCTATAGCGTGAACGATTGAAGTCAATTGGAAACTTTTTAAAAACTTAAGTTCGGTGTCGCTGTCGGCCCTTAAGTTTTTCAAAAGTCGGATTGCTTTTCTGGATCCGTCATTGGTTTGGTCGCCTTTGTAGTTGACATTCTCTAAGGTCGCAAATGGAAAGTCCTGAAGTCGTTGCTTTTTTGGGAAGTTATATAGATACACCCCTCGGTAAAATTCGTTCCGTGTCTGTTCATATTTATCAGAATTGTACCAGTAAGCGAAAACAATGTCTACCTTCCTTTTCAAATTTTTATTCTCTATTGTGATACATTTATCCGGGGTATCATCAACATTGTCGTACTGCCTTCTCATGATTTGTATTGCTTGCCTCCGCAGGTCATGGATATCTGTGTCCGGATCTGAAGCCGTATAGTTATTTCCGTTGGACGTCTCCGGATAATGATAGCGATCAATAATTGTCAAAAGGTCAAAATCACTATGGACCCGAATATTTGTCTTTGTCTTAACCGAACCTTGCGTACGGTAAGCGCGTGCGAAATGCAAATTGAAGTCTCTTTCCAAATGTGTACGCACGTTTTCGGCCGCTTGAATAGTTCGGTCATTGTATTTGTTGTCAATAGGCCTCATGGACTCATATAAGTACTTTACATCTTCCGGGATATCATAAGCACTAAACAGTTTAGTGACTGCCGATTCATTGAGACCAGGATCGAACCGACGATTTTGAAGGTTAGTTAAACGCTTGTTATAGTCTAAATTTGCCATGTTGTTTTTATAGTTACCTAAGATTTCTCATTAATTATCTAAAAATTATTCACTTATTTATTTCCCATGTTCACTACCAAGATCGCGACAAAGAAGTCCAGGCTATAATACCAATACTAAAGAGCATCGGCGTTAACGAGGTGTGCTTTTTAACCTGTTGAACTGGTAATGACAGCATATGAATATTTAACAAATCGTTACAAGAAAATAGCGAGGTGAAGAGTATTAATGTAATTAATGGCATTTCGTACGCCTTAGTTCCAAGGCATAAGAAATTGAATTACAATATCCCATTATTACCCCTTTACTTTAAATTTCGCCCCTAACTCTTCTCTCCAGAATTTGTGGCTTTTACTTTGATGCGAACTGGTTTTTAAGAACTTCTCAATTTTTTGAAAAGTCGCCAATTGGGTCCAGGATTTATCGGTCATATACTTATTGATGAAGTAGACCATCTCATAGGCCTCTCCCCTGTTAAGCATTGTGCTATCTGGTTTACCAGTTACTTTCGGGTCATCCGATGGATAAGCTGTTTCCTTATATCCGGTGTAAGCTAAATCTGATTTTGTGAAACTTGCCATTTTTATATTTTTTGTTGTGTGACCAAATTTAAAAATCGGCGTATTACGTTCTTTACGGGAAACCGTAAAGCTATGGATACGAGTTATTCTGGTGATTACTGGTTCCAACCTTTATTGAAGAAGTTGCTCAAATACTAAGTTATTTACAATAAGTACTTGCAAAGAAACAAGCCTGCTCTATTTCATCGGATGTTAGTTTATATTTTCTTCCCAGTTTTTTTACTTCCTGACGCATTAACTTATCCGAATAGTCATTGTGTTCGAGTCCATAATCGGGATAAAGCTGATCTGCTGCATGGATGCTGTTAAGTTCTATATCGTTAACAGTTTGATTGAGGTCGCACATGTCAATGCCTCTGGGAAGCAGTAGCTTTTTAATTTTAGCAAGTTCAATTTCATCTTCTGACAAGATATTGTCTTTTAAACCCAGGGAAGCATTTAATCTTAAACGGTTGAAAGACACGTCCGGATTTGAATGAAGCGGACCTTTTTCCAACATGCCAAGCCATGCTGTTGGATCAGTTTCAGCCAATTTTTGGGTTTCAAAAAGGTAAACGCCTACGACGATGGGCTCATCAAAATAAATGTATCCGCCTACATGCCGGTAGGCTTCGTAAATATGATATAACGTTTTTTCCAGTTCGCTTTTATCCTTAAAATCCTTCGTCAGATAGGCCACGATCTTAATTTGTGCCTTGCCCGTGGTTTCAGATTTATCTGCTTTTAAAACTGTATAGTTAGCGGCCTTTGCCTGAGTAGATCTGATGGAAGTGTCTGCAGTGGATTTAGTGTTCTTGCTTCCATTACTTTCACAACCTGGAAAAAACATTAAGAAAGCGCCTGAGAATAGTACTAACCACAGGTTTAGCTTTAAAGACTGAAATGGATATAAACATCTCATACGTGGTTTACCTTATAATTCAAAGTGGTAAACCTTACCATTTACCGGAACATTGAGTAAGATGTGGTCTGCTTTGTGGTATTTGATGTTGATAAATCCTACCAGCCGGCTGTACGGGAAGATGGTATTTAACTTTAGGTATCCTTCGCTGATCGTTTGCCTGATTTCATATTGCCGGTCAACCAAATTACTGACATTGTTCGCCGCGTTTTGGGTGGCTGCGTATTGTGCGGCCCCATTATAGGAGGTTGATTTGGCTTGTACGCTGACAGATCTGCCATTTGATGCCTTGGCATAGGCATTGGTGGTCGTTGAGGAGTACCCGGCAGTTGTAGCAACAGCAAACTCGGCAAAGGCGGAAAATGCCGCAGTCCAGGCTTGTTTGCGTTTTACTTTTTTATCGTAATCTTTAAAGATGAGTACCTCCCCTTCCTTAACCTCTCCGCTTTCATCTAATGATGCGGTAATGTAGGACGGGTCGAAATTAAATTGGTTATCCGTTCCGTTCTCTATGGTTACGTAGGCCTCGTAATAGTTCCCGTACAGTTGTTTGGTAGAAAGTTTAACAGCAACTGTTAAACCGTCGATGAGATAGAATTGCACGGGCTGGTCGTTTTGATATATCACTTTTCTCAACATGACCGGGACGATGGTTTTGTCAGAAGTAGATAAACGCATGGGTAAATGCGTTAAGTAAGAATAGCGTGAGGTTTCACCTTTCTTGTCATATACGAGATAGTAATCCTTGGTTGGGTTGCCGTGGCTGAATTCCAGTTGTTTTTCTTTGATACCGTTCTGGCCAAAAAACAGCTGTACGCCGTCTAACTTTCCTTCCTCATCATAAAAGCTCTCGCTGGAGATATCTCCTCTTTCGTTGTAGGTTGTTACCTTACCCTTCCAGCGACTGTTGGTATTATCAAATTTATCGATAATGGAAGCCTCACCCTTGGCTAAGGGTTTGTTGTTCATATAGAAGTCTTCGACAAAGCCAACGGGCTTATTGTGATCGTCATAGGTAACCTTCCGGTAAAATATAGCTTTCTTTTTGGTGTCTAATCCCTTACCGCTTTCATTGTAAAACAGGGTCATTTTTTCTTGGGCCAGGGCATTAAAATTTAGACATAACGCTAAAAGCGTAAAACTTTTGAGTAGAGTTGACTTCATGTGGTGTGATTTAGGTTTGGTTAAATATAGTATAAATTATCACGTCAATTGCAGGCTTAATTCTGCCCCTCAACATCCCAACAATGCCTACCTAGAAGTCCGGAACAAACCTGTTTGGTAAAAAAGGTAACGCAAACAACTCAGGCGTGACAAGTTCCTTAGTGCGAATTTGCCCGATAAATTGGTTCATACTATCTACTTAAACACGGAGAAAGCAAAGTGGCTACAACGCTATAGAACAACTACTTCAGCTAACTTAGCCGCTATATCTGCCATCGGTTCTTCAATAGTGCTGAGCCCACTTCGCGAGCCAAGCAAAGGACTAACTTCACGTAAATTTTCAAATGTAGTATCGTGCACAATAGGAATGAGAAGGTCGCGGGCCAACAGTGCTGAAAGTTCCTTGTCGGCAATACCATCGCCATGGAGTCGGCGCAGCAGTGCGGGGGTAACTAGCACGATTCCAACTCTCGACTTCGCCAATCCCCTATCGATCTCCCGAAGCAACGATGAACCGAGCAAGACGTCCTTTTCGCTGAACCATACGGAAACACCGTGGGACTCCAGTAGGTCGTGCAGCTCCTTGGCGACACTTTTCCGGTCGTCCCATGCATGGCAAAGAAAAACATCCCGAAGGTCAGGTACTGCTGAACGCTTTTCAACATTTTCACGAACAGGTGTGAGCGTACGAACCTCGGCATCCGTGTAAAGAATAGAAGAACCCGCCGGCGACCAACTCGGTTTAGTCTTTCTTCCGTAGCCGCTTCCGTTGCTACGACTGCCGGAGTAGCTCCCCGACGAAGAATAAGGAGACGGGTAGGATTCGTAGGATGAATATGAACGATAGTTGCCATAGCGACTACCACATGCGGGGCATGCTGCTGCTGCACTTGCTGAGCGGTGTCCATATACTGGTGCTGTACATCTTGCCATATTTTAGGAGATTTTAAATTATAAAGTAAAAGTAAGCCTCCGTTCTCACAGCCGCTTACGGGAAACCGTAACCCACCCCGCAAAATAAACAGTCGTTAAATCTTCCATTCCAAACCCCGGTGTCTTATCTTCGTAAATCATGCAACTGAAGAACTGGATCAATTACTGGCGGGCCAGCCTGGCCGACGGCGAAAGCATCAATATTGATGCGTCAAACATTGAGCCCAAGTACAAACCCGAACACTTCGATCCGGCGCAGTCCAGCCTGGCCCCGGAACTCTTTGCCAGCTTTTGGCCAGAAAACGAACTCGCCCAACTGAAGGAGAACGAGATCCAGGAGAAAGAGGTCCTGCTCGCACCGCTGGCGCTGGTACCTAGCCTTCGCCATAGAAATAACATAACGACCGAAGAAGCCATCGTCCCCTACTGGATCCCAGCGACCATTAGTTCGAGGAACCAGTTAAGGCCCGGCCATAAGGAATACCCTTTGATACCGCGCAAAATACTGGAGCCTAGCGCCTATAAAGACATCGTCTTTTCCAGTGTGGAAACGGTTGACCGCGTTTTTGCGCAGGCCGATAGTCATCACTCCAATTGGCCCGCTTATTACAGGGCTATGGAGCAACTGTTTCAAAAAATCACAGGTGAAAGTTTTGACAGCTATCCCGACGGCGAAGCCTGTGAGGTCAAGCGTCAATGGCTGGTTATCCCCGATGACTACAGCATCGGCGCCTCGGTCCATATTCTGGAACTCTATAACCAGTTGCGCAAAAAAACCAAACTACCCGAACTGCTTTATATGCTCGCCGGCGATAGCTCACCCGCGCTGCGGCCAACCTATACACCCGATGAAGTCCTGGGACAAGCCAAACAGCACCTTGGTCAAATGAGTAAGCGCTTTGGCCTGTCGCCCTCCCAGCGCCAGGCACTCAGCCATTTTAACGAATTACCTAATGGCGAGGTCCTCGCCGTTAACGGCCCGCCCGGTACCGGCAAAACCACGCTGATCCAAAGCGTTATCGCCGACGGCTTGATCAAAGCGGCGCTCCGTGGCGGCGACCCACACATTACGGTGGCGAGCTCCACCAATAATCAGGCGATCACCAACATCATCGATAGTTTTAAACAGCCGCAGACCGACGCATCGCTGGAAAACCGCTGGCTGCCGCAGGTCAATTCCTTTGCGCTATATTTGGTTTCTAATACCGCCGAACGGGTGGCCATGGCTAAAGCCAACCAGTGGCTTTACCATACGACCTACCAGGGCGAAAGCTCGCTCTCCCAATTGGAGAACCATGACTATCTCCGCAACGCCAAAGCAGGCTTTTTAAACCACTTTGAAGCCGCTACCGGCAAAAAGAACAAAACTTTGGACAGCGCCCGTGATTACCTGCAAAGCCAGGTTAAATGGCATACCGAACAATTGCAGCAAGGCCTGTCACTCTGGGGAAACTACAGCGCCATCGACCTCGGCATTACCGACCCAGACGAAGCCTGGTTCGAAAAAGCCATAGCCAAGGCAAGCAACTGGCTCGCCAAATTACTGGCGGCACAACAACAGGCACCTTTTTATTATATCCTGGACTTTATCCCGGCGATCAGGCGGCGCAAAACCGCTTACTTCCAGCTGGCGCTGCATGATTGCCCCTACGCGGATTTCTCATCAGCCGGGCAGCTCCAAGCCTCGCTGTTGCAGCGTTCCGAAAACCTTAAAAAAGCCTTTGCGGATTTCAAGGCCTTCCAGGACTGGAAAAACCAGTTTACGTACTGGCAAACGGTCAACTTTAAGCTGAATGACACCGAAAAATTCTTATTAAAACTGGATATCACGCTGCGCTACCAGGCCTTCTGGCACGCCGTCCACTACTGGGAAGCGCGCTGGCTGGAAGCCACCGACACCGCACTTAAAAATGACTCCAGCTGGAAAAACACCGAAAACGGCACTATCGACCGGCTGCGTCGCTTCGCCATGCTTTGCCCCTGTTTCGTCTCTACGTTTCATATGCTGCCTAAAATGCTGCAGTATACCCTTTACCCCTCTAAAAACATTGCCTATTTATACGACTTCCTCGACCTACTGATCGTTGACGAAGCCGGCCAGGTCAGCCCCGAAGTCGGGGCACCCGGCTTCGCGCTCGCCAAAAAAGCGCTGGTGGTGGGTGACAACTACCAGATCGAACCCGTCTGGAACGTCGACGGCAAAACCGATGAAGGCAACCTGAAAAAATACAACTTGTACAATGCCGGTGACCAAACCGCTATGGTGAAAATCATGGAACAAGGCTTTATGGCCTCCAACGGTAACCTGCTCAAACTCGCGCAAAAAAGCACGCCTTATGCCGTCTCTGCCAAGCAGCGTGGCTTACTGCTCACCGAACACCGCCGCTGCCTCAACGAGATCATCGCTTATTGTAATGCACTCGTCTATGACAAACAGTTACAACCGCTCAGCGGCCATACCTATGTACCAACGGACCTCTTGCCCCCCATTGGCTATTTGGATATCAAAGGTGAAGCCCAAAAAACAGGCAGCAGCCGATGCAATTATGAAGAAGCCAAACAATTGGTGGACTGGCTGAAAAACCATGAAAGCGCCATCATCGACTGGATCTACCAAAAAGAGCGTCAGGAAAGCCAAACACCCGATACTGTCAAACACAAACCGCTCCATGCGCTGGTCGGGATCGTCACGCCCTTCGCCGCCCAGAAACGACAACTAACCCGCGCTTTACAATTTAACGGCTACCAGCCCCGCGAGTTCCAGTACGGTACGGTGCATTCGCTCCAGGGCGCAGAAAAAGAGATCGTTTTCTTTTCCCCGGTGTATACCGCCGGCCAGCAACAACACTATTTCTTTGACCAGGGACCGAATATGCTTAACGTTGCCGTATCACGGGCCAAGCGGAGCTTTATTGTTGCCGGTGATATTGCATTATTCAACCCCAAAAAGCAGTCGCCATCGGGGATATTAGCAGGATATATTCTTGGGAATCCGGTGAATCTTTTGGATTAAGCAGACGAACTGAACAAATCCCGGATTCTTCTTTTTTTAATATCTTATAGTTTCGGAGCTTTTAATGTAATGAAAGTATATCAAACAGAACAATATGTTAATCACAATGAACCGTCAATTCAAAACGTTAAAAGTTATAAACCAAGCAATTTCTTTTTCTTAGCATCGTACTCTTCCTGCGTGATGGCGCCGGAATCGAGGAGGGCTTTGTATTTTTTGATTTCATCTGCGGCGCTAAGTGTTTGATTGGCGGTTTCGGTTTTTGGTTTAAATTCATCGGGGACGGCAATCTCGCCGAATTTGATGGCGTTTTCTACATCGACTTCATATCTGGGGAAACCTGATAGAAGTATGTAATAAGCGAAGCCGTTCTTTTCGTTTCCTCTTTTCTGGAGTTTTACCACTTTCATTAGAAATCCGGACTTTGCTCTTGGTAAGGCATTGGCCTGGTTTGCGAGCCCCTGATACCCGGTTAAGGAATAGTTGTTGAACAGGGAGGCTGAATTGATCCTGATGTATTTGAAATCGCCATCGGTCATCGTTCCCACACCGATCTTTAGGGGTTGGTCTTTGACGATTTTGTAGCCGCTTGTGGTGTAAAGGGTGTCGCCCTTGATCATTGGGAGGTCCTGAGCTAAGCAAGTAAATGAAAAACTGATGACGGTGAAAAAAAGTAAAAGTTTTTTCATTATTTATAAAAGGTTGAGGTTAACATGAGAGATTAGGGTTATGAAATAGTGATTTTAAAAGTCAGGATGTTACTATTATTTTCAGTGACCGTCACCGACGTAGTATAAGAAACGATATTACCCTGATAATCTGTGTTTTTATACAATAGCCCCCCTGTATAATAATATCCTTCGTTATTATACCCGGAATGGACTGATCCGCCCTTTGGAAACTCTATGCTTACAACATTACCATATTCGACTCCGACTACGAGTTGATAGGTCGCCCGTGTATAGGTGCTGTAATTAAAGTATTCTACAGTTGCGTTATACCTTCCGTCGGGGATATTTCCATAGCTGGCTTTATCGGCACATTGTGAAGTGTAGATACTTTTAGCCGCGACAGATTCTAAATTTATTACAAGGAGAAACAATAAAATATATAAGTACTTCATTTGGAAAGGTTTAAGGTGATACAATATAGGAGTTTTATCTCTATTAATTTTTTCCTTTCTCCAGCCTTGTTATGGCCTCCAGTAATGCGTCTGCACATGGATAGATCTCGTCGAGGGTTTGGATCTCGTGTTTCACTTCTTTTTTGTTTTCGTCCGGGATGGCGAGGTATTGTTTGGTGGCGCCGAGGTAGAGGCGGCAGATGGTTTTGCGGTTGTTGTCGTCGAGGAGGATGGCGAAGTAGGATTGGGCGTCACGGTAGGTGATGCGTTTGGCGTCGATGTGCTGGCGGAGCAGGGATTTGACGATGTAGAAGCCTTCGAGTTCTTGCTCGGTGGTGACGATGAGGGGGTTGTTTTCTGTGCTTGCTGTTGCTGTTGAGGTTTCTTCGGTTTTGGCTTCTGCGGCTTCGAGTTGTTTTTCCTGGTTGAGGGCGGATTTGAGCCTTTCGTTGATGGCGTCGCTGATCAGGAGGTTGAAGGAGCGTTTGATGATGGGGCTGAATTGTTCTTTGACTTTGGCGGTCATGACGCCGGGGTATACTTGTTTGGTAAAGAAGGACACGAAGGTCTCTGAGGGTGCGATGAGTTCTTTGTTGAGCAGGTTTTTGAGCTCGTTGAGGTATTTTAACTCGCTGGCGGTATTGGTGATGCTTTCGACGTCAAAGTAGGACTTATGGAACTTTTTGAGTTCGGTGATCTCGGTTTCTTTGATCTCGGTGATGTTGAATTCGAAGAAGGGGGTGCTGTCCATCTTGTTTCTTTCTTCCAGGTCGGTATAAAAGCGGTAGTTCAGGCCGTTGGTGAGCAGGCCGAACTTGGCTTTGGTGGTATGGAAGTAGCGGAAGAGCTGGGAATTATGCGGGTCTAGTTTTTCGAGGTGGTGCTTGCATTCGATGAGGATGGTGGGCTCGCCTTCTTTCATGATGGCGTAGTCGACCTTCTCCCCTTTCTTGATACCGATGTCGGCGATGAATTCGGGGTTAACCTCGAAGGGGTTAAATACGTCGTAGCCCAGTACCTGGATAAAGGGCATGATGAGCGCGTTCTTGGTCGCTTCCTCTGTTTTGAGCTGCGGCAGTAGTTTTTCTACACGCGCGGCCAATTGTAATATCTGATCTTTAAAGTCCATTCGTGATTATTTATGAAGGCAGATCAAATTTAGGAGATGTGATCCGGCGTACTTTACGGTTTCCCGTAATTATCAAAGGGCGGGCAACGGACTGAAAAATACTGGTGTCGCTGGTTCAATCCCAGCTTAACACTAAAATCAAAAGCCTCTTAGAGAAATCTGAGAGGCTTTTTTATGCTGTAACACTTCTCTACAAGCTTTAAATGCAGGTTATCAATTCTGTTTAGTTAACTAAGTCTTTCGTCAGCAAGTTACGTGCATTTCTGCACATTTAAGCTAAAGATGTCATGTTTTGGCTCACTCTTAGCGCATTTCTCATTGTGTTTTCTACATAGTTTTGTGTTTAGGTGAATGATGATTACGTTGCCCATACAGTCTTAAGGAAAAACTAAATGCTAGGAGGAACGGAATAAATGTAGGGTAGTGTGAGGCTTGTGTTTATGCCGGAAATTCCTTGCCTTGTGTTGTTCCTGGTGCCTAACTTTGCTGAATAATCATCTTCACTTTATCCTTTCGTGTTTTGATAATATCCAATTTCCAAAAAGTTTAATCAAACTGCTTTATATAGGAGAAATACAAAGAATTGTGATTTTTTGGAAAAAATATAGAATTGAATCAATCTAAGGAAAAGCTATGTTTGATATAAAGTTGGTGCAATTCCTCCTTTATGCTTTAAAAGGTACAATTCGCGGTGTTTGTCAAAAATTGTTGCAAAAGGAGCGTTTTAGCAATCAAATGAATACCGGCTGTAATTTGGCATTACTATTTTCCAAAAAGTGCATTGATGTTACTTAGTATAGGAGAATTACAAAGAATTGTGATTTTTTGGAAATCATAATCTGCCTTGTAAATTGAGGTTGTATGAACTTAAGTATATTTTACCCTGACTTATTAAAAGGTAACTGGTTATAAGTTTTGTAAATAATATGCGTTAATTAGCGCAGTTACCTTTTAATACAAGTAGTCAAATATATTTATGTTAATACACATTTCCTCTTCATTAAGCTGAAAGCTTACATCGCTTTAGGTCTAAGTTACTCCATGCTAAACTTAGACCAGGAGGGTGTTCACAGCCTCAAATACAGCATTACCCCGCAATGAGTGAGTTTTTAAGTTATATCCGTTCAATCATGCCCATGTAGGATTGCAGGAAAAGTTAAACAGACACGCCACTACCAAGGGCATACCTGTGAAAACTTGGGCGGTTTGTTAGGCGTGAATGCAAGTACCATTAGATACTGGGAATTGAAAAATACTATCACAAAAAAGCAACATTTTTTTGTGGGTATAACCTTGTGGGTACAAATACGATGCTATCCTCACTACGATGCTATCCTCACTACTTCTTATAGTCGAGAGGCATTCCTATATTAAAACGGGTAATGGAAGAGCATGTATTAGCGAGGATGGTAAGAGAGCGCCAACGTGACGAGACATGAAAAATAGAGATATTGGGAATATGGTAAGATAAGGCTGGGACTCAAAAGCCATTGAAGAGGTTTTTGCCGACATCTAATTAGTCATGTACTCAAAGATCGGAAACGTTCTTTCTAATACTGGATAAGTTATCCTATGCTAAGCTTAGATCAGTGGAGTTTTATACAGATATATTCTCACTTGGGAAGCTCGAAGTTAATTCATTTAGCTTCGAGTGATAAACTTACCGATGGGTAGTGAGTACCCAGTACGTGGATTATATTTAACTTTTTAATATATTAGGGACGCCGCACGTTTTATATTTGACATGAAATTACTGCCTTATGAATTTAAGACCTCAAGAAATAACTGCAAGAAATAAAAAAGAATATTCAACAATCATTTTTGGTATTACCTGGATACTAATATTTATGATAAAGCTTAACTATTTGAACGCATACCTATTAAGCCTGACGTTTAAATCTATAATATTAAGTCTATCAATTTACTTTTTTACAATCTATTTTTTATATTTAATTATAGCGCAGCTGTTTGGCAAAACTATATTCGAAATTAGAGGAAATTGCTTAATAGTAAGGTCATATCTATATATTCTCACAAAAGCAGACACCTTCGATATTAATGAAATTAAAAACATTAGAATAGAGGAAACAAATTCTTCCAACTATTGGGGTTTTGCAGGATTTAGATTTTATTCTAAGGTCTACCAGTTAACTTTCAAATATAAAAATAAGACTATACAATTTGGCGATGTCCTTTATAAGTCAGACTTGATAAAAATTCAAACCTTAATTGATAATCGCATTTAATTGCAAAACTGCAATTTATATTGCAACGCTTCTTTATTGCCCATTTTAACAGAGATACCCCAATCTTCACAGCTAGCATTTCGTTTTTTTAAAAGATAATTGGCCATTCCTCTATTAAGATAATATAATGATTCATGAGAATTTAATTCGATTGCTTTATCGAAGTCAAACAGTGCATGTTCCGGTTGTTTCATATACATATACGATACCGCTCTATTAAAATATACTCTATCATTTTTTTTATATTTTGAAAGTGATATTGTGTAATATTTTATTGCTTCGGAATAGTTGCTAATTCGCTCATTCAATAATCCCATATTATTTAAGCTCATGTAATAATTCGGATTCAACCTTAATGATTTAGTAAAATCACTCATTGCAGGTTGAAACTTGTTAATATTTAAATAACTTAATCCTCTATTATTATAAGCTTCCCAATTTTTATCGTCCATGCTTATTAAAATTGAGTAAAATAAAATTGCTGAATCTGGTTTACTTAACAACGCGTAACTGGTGGCAATTTTGTTAATAACTACTGTGTCTTTTGATTTTAAACTTAGACAGTGTCTAAAATCATTGATAGCTAGTTGGTAATTTTTCAAGCTTACAAAAGAAAGCGCCCTAAGCTTGTAATCATCAAATTTTAATTGCGAAGTTTTGGATTTCTCATTTATGAAATTGATTGTGGCTTCAAAGTCTTTATTTTCAACTCCGTTATTGGCCGCTTGATCAGCGTATTTATTTCCAGATTTACAGCTTATTAGTAGCCCTAAACAGCTTAAAAAAAATAAAAGTGTGTTTTTTAACATCTTACTTGTCTGCATTATTCCATTCACTTTGAAGTTTAACATTACCTTCTACTCCAATAGTAGACTTTCCCTTACCGAACTCAAACCCCTTTGAATACCCCAACCCAATTCTACCCTGATAAATTTGCCTATTACCATTCAAATAAACCTCTCTACTTTCTATAGTTACTGGGCCAATCTCCATGGTTGTGATCTTTTCCCTGATACGGCTAAACAAGGTTGTGTTTTTAGCTACAATATTACCTTTTCCATCAAATATATCAGTTTTTTCAGCAACAATCCTATCGGTCGTTACGGTACCACCGCCAATCCAAAGTAGAGTTGATGTGTTATCGGTCTTTTGTTCTGAAATTATTGATATTGTGCTTGACTGTTGTGTACCAATCGTTGTATCGTCATTGTAAATCTGTTGACTGAATCCTTTAAATCCTGTAGAAACTCCAACTCCTATTTTGAGTGGTTCGTTATTAGTAGGGAACGTCCTTTCAGAGGTTGTAACTGGTTTATTAAACATAGGTCGAGCGGCGACATAAGTTGAAGAACGTGATGTAGTTAGTTTATTTTGTCTTGTGCCGTTATCATTATCCTTCTTTTTTCCTTTTTGATCGTTTTGTAATTGAGTAAAAGCAGCAACAGCGGCAGCTCCTTCAAAGTACATATTTCCACCACCAGTTGTCCCTAATTCAGTATCCATTCCGTCCGGGTCGATATTTTTAATCGGATTATTTTCTACATAGTTGTAGGGTGAAAAGCGTCTATTAATTTCTGATAACGGGTCGATTACACTCCACCTTCCTGTCGTGGCGTCATAGAACCTCGCGCCATAATCATATTGGGCCAGGTCAAACTGGTATTCCTTTCCGTTATACTTATACTGATTGTCAGGCGAAGGTACTATGTTTTGCGCATATGTTATCTCCCTGCCAAACGCATAATTATCCGTTATCTGTACAATTTCATCATTGGTCAGCACGCCGTTGTTGTTCTTATCCCCAAATACCGCTCTTACATTGCCCAGGTGGTCAGTTATATTATATTCATAACTATAAGCCCCTGTTGATGGCAGTAACCGACCTTCCGGGGTATGGATAAGCTCTATCGTGCTGCCCGAGTACTCTATCCCGCTATCATAAACCCGGTCCTCGCTTACCGTCGCTCCGGTTTTGATGATGCGCTCCAACTTGGTACCCGCTGCGTCATAAACATAAGTGATAGTTTTGCTGCCAGTAGTAATGGGTACGGATGCAGGCAGGTTCAGTTCATTATAGACCATGCCGGTAACAGTCTTTTTGGTATCGCTCACCAAACTGCCGTTGGTATTGTATCCATAGGTGGTCGCCTGGCTTTCCGCCACCGTGCCGTTATCGGTTATCGCATTCAGCTTGTTGCTTCTTATACCGGCTGCGGTATAGCTATAGGTCATATTGTTGAGCACCGTTCCGGCCTTCTTCCGGGTCAGCGTGGTGATGTTGCCCAGGTCATCATAAGTTAGGGTTTCGTCATACAGCCCGTCGCCTGAGGTAACTGCCTTGCTGGCCGCATTGGTGAGCCGGTTCAGCGGGTCGTACGTAAAAATATAACCTTTTTGTTCCTGCGGAGACAGCGTAATAACCGCCGGATTCTTGGCTTGCCATTTGATGGCGCTGATATTGCCGTTATACTGCGGGGTGATGGTATACCCGTTCGTTGCCTGGTCGTAATCCAGCTGCTCGGCAAACACATCAATAACCGAGGTAAAGGTTTGGTCGGTGATTTGGGTAGGGTCGTTGATCCTGGTTAGCCAACCACGCGGGTTATACCGGTAATCGACATGCTGTAAAAAAGTATTATCAGCAGGGCTGGCGGCTGTATTGGTGCTGTGCAGGTGTTTTGTCCGCAACTGCCCCGTTTCGTTGTAATCTAATTTGGACAAGGTAGTTATCGCACCGGTATTGGTCGGGCTGATATATTGTTGCTTGCTGAGCAGCGGACGATTGGACAGATCATACGTATTCCAGCTATTGATCGTCAGTAGCGGCGTTGTGGCAACGGGCAAATAATGCTTACGGGTGCTGCTCAATACCAGTCCCTGAAAGCTATAGCTGCTTTCCTGGCTATCGTATTTGTTAAAGGCCGTTGCACCACCCTGGTAATGCTGGCTCAGCGTTTTTACCGGTTTGCCATCCTCATCATAATGCATAACCCCGAACAAATAGTTGGTACTGCCCAGCACATTGGTCAATGTTGCCACGGGCATTCCCATGGGGATGCGCTCCAGCGAATCAACAGCCGCATCGGGTGCGGTGAATACGGTCGATCCGGGGTTTACGGCCGTGTTGCTGATGATATCGTATTTATCATAATAGGTTACGGTAAGCACTTTATTATTGGTACCAGCACTGATAGTCGGCCTGCTGACGTTGGTGTAACCGTAGAAGGTGGCAACATTAGTAAAACTCTCAAACAGGTTGGTATTATAGGTGTTGGCTGTGGTTTGTAAACTGGCGCGTGTTTCTGTTGTGCTGTAATACTTCCCGGTGATCACTATACGACCCAGCGCATCATACTTGGTTATCATCCATATATTGCTCAGTTTCTGGTTCGCATCCTGGCTCAGGATCAACTGGTCGCGGTTGTTGTAAACCATATATTGCCAGCCCTGGCCGGGGATCTTCTTTTCTATCAGCCGGTTCAGGTCATCATAGTGGTAACCATAAAAAAAGTTCAGGAAGGTGTCATCCGTTTCGCTAAAGGATGTGGGTACGGTAACTGCCGGGTTGGTTCCGGATGCGGCGGGTAGTGGGGGAATCACGTAGCGCAAATTACCCAGGTCATCATAAATGTAATCGGTCGTAAGGTAGGTAGTTGCTCCGTTCTGCACTTTCTTACATACTACATGACCGCCCATATCCTTAAACTCTATGACCGAGTTGTTGTTCTGATTTTCATCTGTCGCTGTGGTTTTTGTTAATGTTCCTTCAGTATAGTTTGTGGCATACGCCGCGCCTCCTGCCGTGTTCACTTCCCATAACTTTACAGCATCAGCCGTTAAGTTCACTCCATAAGAAATGGTGGCAGTATGTCCGCCACCGATCTTCCAGCTTAAGCCGGGCGCTCCTTGTTCCAGCGGACGGCTTAGCGGGGACGCTTCCAATTTGGTTTCCGAATACGCTACCTGCGTTGCTGTAGGGATTTGAACTACACCCGTAGGCGGCGCGTTATAAAATGCCTGCTGATCTGCAACAGCCGCCGGGCGATAAGTGCCCGCGCTGCCGCTTGCTGCTGTATAAGGCAGGTGCTTTTTCACTTCGCGCCCATACCCGTCATATTCCATCGGCTGTACCATATCTTTTCCCAGGGGGCTGCCTTTTACCTGCACTGCTTGTATTGGGCGGCCTAAACCGTCCACATATTGTACCGCTGTTTGTACCTTATCCGTACTGATCACAGCGCTTAGGTCAGTATCTGTTTTTATCCCGGAAACCCTGGGTGAGTACGTGATGATATAATTCTGATCTGCGCTGGGCTGGATCGCACCTGCGGGCTGTACAATAAGGGTAATCACTGCCGTTGCTATGTTGTTATTCCCACTGGCCGTAACCGTAAAGCTGGCCGATGACGAAGCTGTCGTGGGCGTCCCACTGATCACACCTGTATTATCATCCAATACCAGACCCGCAGGCAAAGCCGGGCTGACCGTGAATGCTTTGGTAACGACCTTCCTGATCATATAATTATAAGCGTCTGCCACGTAGATACTGCCCTGGCTGTCCCGGCAGATACCATAAGGGTTCGCAAAACGCGCTGCCGAACCCACGCCATTGACCATACCCGGCGTTGTTGCTCCTGCAAGGGTGCTCACAACGCCTGCCGGGGTGATCTTACGGATCAGATAGTTACCCTGGTCCGTTACATACACGTTCCCGGACGCATCCACCGTCAAATTAGTTGGCGTATTAAAACTTGCAGCTGCGCCTGTGCCATCGGCATAACCTGCTGTTCCGCTCCCGGCAAAGGTGGATACTACACCGGCAGACGTGATCTTCCGGATCAGGCTGTTTTGTCGGTCGGCAACGTAAATGTTGCCTGACGCATCAGCAGTCATCGACATCGGGTTTTTAAACGTCGCAAGCAGTGCTGTATTATTATTTGTCGCCCCTGGTGCGCCGGTTCCCGCAAATGTAGTGACCGTACCACCGGGCGTGATCTTCCGGATCAAATTATTGGAATAATCCGCGACCAGCAGATTGCCTGCATTGTCAAAGCATACACCGGTAGGGTTGTTAAAGCTGGCCGCTGTACCTGTTCCGTTCGTACTGCCTGCACTGCCGCTTCCGGCAAAAGTCGTTACTACACCTGCAGGTGTGATCTTACGGATCAGGTTATTCAACTGGTCGGCTACAAAAATATTCCCCGAGGCATCTACCGCCAAACCCGCCGGGTGATTGAACCTGGCCGCTGCCCCGGTCCCGTTTAAGCTGCCTGATGAGCCATTCCCGGCCAAAGTACTGACTACGCCCGCAGATGTGATCTTTCTGATCGCATGGTTATCGGCATCGGCTACATAAATATTATCGGCAGCATCAGCTGCCACGGCCAGCGGCAGACGAAAGGTTGCGGTTGATCCGTTCCCGTCACCTAATCCCTGCGACCCAAGCCCGGCAAAGGTTGACGTTTGAGCATTTGCTACCGGCGGGCCATTGGTAACGGTTGGCGACAAGGGGCTGATCGCAGTTCCCACGATGTAAGTCTTTGGACCGGCAGCATAACTGATCGTCATGGGCGGGGCAATATTAACAGTCAGGGAAAGGTTTATCGTCCCGTTATTGACGGAGAATCCCTCAGCCACCAGGTAATAAGTCCCGGCTGCCAGGTTGTTCAGGCTTAATGAAGATTGTGGCCCCCCGCATCCCGTATAATCATCATCATTACTGGCGATCTCTGTCCCACTGCTGTTAAGTACATGCAGATAGGTATCGAAAGTGCTCCCGCAAAGCGATACGCCCACTGATGCTGCCGTTGAACTCAGGGTAAACCGGTACCATACGTCATTAGCGGCGTTACCGTAATTATTGGTAAAACCTCCCGTTAAACTGTTTTGGGTATTGGAAAAGCTGCCCGAGGAGCTGTAGGTGCCTGCTGTTATAGGATTACTCATCGAATAACCGGAAACCTGGGCTAAGGCACTTGTGAGCATGCCCGTGAGTAGCATTAGCACTATGATAGAAAATATTTTTTTCATGTAATAAGGTTGATCGGGGTCGGTTTAATTGGTTGTACGTGCGGTGCTGTCTGCCTTCCAGTTCTTTCTTCTTTCCGTCGTCGGGATGATCTTCCCTCGCTCAAGCGGAGGGAGCAATTGTTCCAGCTTCCTGTTCTTCTCATCGATCAGGTTATCAATTGCCGCACGTTTCTGCTGTTCGCTAAGCGCAGCGTTAGCCATCACCTGGCTTGCCGATTTTTTATACGCCTCCTGAACTTCGTTTACCTGACGCGCTGTCGCGGTGTCCGTCTTTAAATACTGACTTAAATAACTTACCGACTTCCTTTTTGTACTGTCAGCCTGCTGCCCGTAGCTTTTAATTACGCTAAATACTATGATTATGATCGTGCTAAATAATATTCTTCTACTTTTCATATTAGTTTTTTATCAATTGATCGCGTCTAAATATATACCTGTGTATACTCCTGATAAACTATAGGAGAACGCTGGCTTATATGTATATACCGTTTGACCGGGCATAAACGTCGCATTAAAAGTCGCATCAGAGTGGCCTGTCAACGTGATATGATAAGCTACGTCATTCCAGTTACCTCTATCACCCTCCGGACGTGTAATCGTTATATTCAGACTGTGCCCGTTACTGGGGGGATCTATATTAACACCGGCCGTGATCGTCCAGTTGGCCATATCATTCCCCAGGGGACAGGTACCTACACGATTGGCGTCGAACTGGCCCTGTGTATCCAGATAATTCTCTGCCATTTGGTTGGCCGCTTCCACCGATTCAGTAGACATATAGGTGCCGGCCGGTACGGTTCTGGTTACGGTTGAACCCGGCTTGTTCACCCCGCAATTATTCTTGGTGAATGAACGTGATGTGGCTACGTTGTAACGGGGAATCAAACAGGTTCCGTTTGCATTCGCATAAGTCTGACCATTTGCATTCAGATCATCTGCGGCCAGTTGATTGGCCGCCTCCTGGGAAATGGCAGAGGTATACTTCCCGTCATTAACGACATATGTTACCCAGCTACCGACCAGCCCTCCTGTACAATTGTTCTTTTGAACTGATCTTGTTTGTACATAACTATAAAACTGTGCTGTTGGCATACTGGCATTTGTATATGTACCGTAGTTATAGCTATTGGCTTTTACAATATTTCCATCCCGGTCTTTAACAGCCTTTAACCTTTGCAGGTTATCGTACTCATAATAGCTTGCAGCGCCTTTCGTATCAGACATGCTGGTTTGCCCGATCAACGGATCATAGGTATAAGTGGTCATCTGCGCATCCGAAGGGTATAACCGTAATTCATCAATGTTACTTGTGCCGCTAATGGATACTGAAGTTACACCGGTCACCAAATGCTGATACATCGTCCAGCCATTGGTTGTAGTGCCTTTTACCGGGTAACCTGTCTGGGTGCCGGTAATGGTGTAGGGCGCGGCATTATTCGTCCAGTAGGTGATATAATAAGATTTAGCGGCAGTGAGGCCCCCTTTGGAAACAGCGCCATTGGCCAGGTTGTAACTCTTGCTTCCGGTAATTCCTCCTGCTGATCTGAGGTTACCTGGAATCGTCCAGTTACCATTTCCCTGCGCCTCAAAACTTGTATAGGCAATTCCGGCAGTGGTAGAGTTCTTGATCTCTGCGATCGGTAGATCGTTATTATAATCCCACAAGATTGCTGTCGGGCTGGCGTTTCGAGGGGTATATTGGGTGATGTTATTCTTCGTGTCATAGGTAGTAAAGGCAATCATCTCCTGGTAGCGCGAATCGCGGTTAATACCACCCGATATGATACTTGTGGGCTGAAAATCAGTTAAAGGATTTTGTACACGAAGTTTTAGTATGTTAGCCGGCACAATAGCGTTAGCAGATCCGGCTTTATATAGGTTCAGAACGCCCCCTGTTACTACGCCCGCAGGTACAGCCGCACTTTTTAAAGTATCGTACATTTCAACTGGAACAGACAGCATGTTCCGGTTGATCATGCTGTCCAGTACCGCATTGGTCGTCGTAGATGCGCCTGTAGGCAAGTAGTCGGCCACATAGGTTTTGGTGCTGATATTAACTTTGCCTTTGCTGTCCGTACTGATCTCTTTGGATACCTGCTGGTGTTTGATATTGTTGTATAGATATTGCGTTGTATTCGTTAAGAATTTTGTCGTGTCTGCCTGGTCATAGATCGTTACCTGTTTTGAGGTCAAATAATTATCATCGGAAACAATGGAGTAAAAAGCAGGCTGCAATTGTCCCGAGTCGTCCGTCCCGGCGAAACCGCTGGTTGTTGGAAATGTGATATCATATCCGCCAGGATTGACATTTACCCTTCTCTTGCCAACAAGAAACCCCACCCCCGCATAATTGGCTTCCGGAAAGGCGGAGTAGGTCATCTGCTCCTTTTGTACTATTTTATAGGTTCCACTTCCAATATTGTTATAAACTGACTTAGAGGCGAGCTGGCCCCGTTTGAAAAAATAACTGACATAACTGGGCACACCTGTATAACTTCCAGAAGTCCGGGCGTCTGTATAATCAGTAAAGTTATACACGGTTTTTCCGACATTCGTAGTCCCGTCGCCTGTATACTCCGTTACCGTAGTGTACGCCACCGGCACGTTGTCCCAGCCGTTGATATCCGTTGTTGGTACGGAAACATAGGTACGTCTTCGCGAGTCGTAATAGCTCATGTTTCCTGGCGTGCCTGGTATTGAATAAAAGGTACGCACAGTCTGCCCGGTCATAAAGCTGCGGCTATTGATATCAAAGTTCTTCCTGGCGGCGTTATACTGGTACGTTTTAACGATCGGCAGGGGACTGATCCCGTCATAACTCCTAATGCCCCTGATCCTTAACCCACCGGCAAGTTTTAATGCACCCAGCTCATCAAAATAGCGATTGGCTTCGTAGCTAAAATCTGTGTAGCCTCCGGTCGGGTATTGTATGCGCAGCAGCATGGCCGCCTGCATATAATTGGGATCCGGCTCCCGGCCATCTATGGTACTGCTTCCTATGATTAACTGATTTGGCGTGCCACCAGGCGTCCAGCTATCCGGCCCGGTAATATAATCAATGGACATTCTTGGGATCAGGGATGTCTGGCCATTTTTGCCATTATAGTACCCCCAGTAATCCTTTCCTCTGGAGTTGCAATCCGGCAGCATTAACGGATTATAATAAAACCTGTGTTTTTGGGTCGCTTGCCCGTTCGCATCGATCACCCCGATGGAATCTAGCCTCAGCCTGCGCGAACCTGCATCCGTGCCATTATAAAAATAGCTTTGGTAAAACCAGATCTTTTTTACCAACGCGTAAGTACGTAAGTTGAAATCATAGCGGTAGATCTCGATCGCCTGTAAACTTTTGGGGCCGTTCGTACCGGTTACGTCCTGTCGTTGGGTGTCCGCCAGTTTGAATACCGCTTTACCGTTCTTAAAAAAGATCGTGTTCAACTGCTGTTCCGTTACAAAGCTGCCGTTAGAGCTGCTCGATGACGAGATGTCGCTCCCACTAATATCATCAACAACGATGGTTTCCGTCGATTCTGAAGGCATGCCGTACGACACCCCGCTATAGGTGAAGTTCACCGTATCCTTTGCCGATTGCGAAATCACTTTTTCCAGCGGCCAGCCCGAGGCTGCGTTAGATGAAGTCAATCCGTAACTGAAAGTTCCCTGGGAGGTCACGCTGGTACCAAAGAAATTCCGGTTTCCTTTTTCATCTGTTATGGTAAATGAATTGGCTTTTCCGGTCATATTCACTTTGACTGGTGCAAAAGGCAACAATACGGGCTTATTGTTATCCTTGGCGTTTAAGAAAAATTTACCGCCGCCACCCGGATAACTGTAACTATAGATGTCGGGTTCCATATCATATAACCTGTCCTTTACCTGTGCCATGAAAGTGCGACCCTGATCAAACGTGTCGTTAATATTATTACCGGCTGCCATCAGGATCGTGCCGTTCAGGTAACCTACCGTGCCCGCATCATCCGGCAGGCCCATTACCCTGCGGTTGATTTCTCCACCTGTACTGAGCGACCACCCGAGGCCCACCCAACTGGCCATGTCATTTACCTTGTTACCAGAGGCATGATAGCTGAGCGTAATGGGCACCGAAAGCTCACCTGACTTGATCTCGTAAAGGGGGATGGAGATATCCGGAACACCGGAAAACATATTCACCCCGTAATTGCCGTATTTCTCGAACGCGGTCGCATTAGGGGGTTGCCTGAAAATAGTCGGCAAAAAGTAAGGATTATTTTTGCTGGTTTGTGCTTGCAGGTTTGCTATGCATCCACAAAGAATAATCAGTGCAAGAAAGTATTTGCCTTTCATTAGGTTATAGGTTATTGGAGAAGTTTAAATATGGAGATCGGTCTAATTCTACATGTTAGAATATGGACGCTAAGAAAGAAATAAAGAAAATGGCGCTGTTTTCATATTGACATTTCTTATAGTAGCCATAGGATTGAATAAAAACAAGGGTTTTTTATTAGGGAAAGCGATGAAGAGCAGCATCTTTTTCATATACAATAAGGTGTTTAGGTATTACTTTAGGTGGATTGGTTTCCAACTTATTAAAGGTGATAATTAATTTCTTAATTTAAAAGATGTTAATTAAATATTTCTATGAGCCGCCCGTAAAGAGAGTGTTGTTTTCCGAAAAGATGCTCTACTGATCGCAAGAATGTTATTATAATTAAATAAATAACATCCGTTACCTTACAAAGATAAAGGATCAAACTTATTCTAATGGTGACAGTACAGTGTCAGTTCATTACAATCATAGTCCATGTGAAAACGGTGATATGTGTTATCGTTAAGTTTTGAACTGTTACTTCGTTAATTGCCGAATATAAATTAGGAAGCGAACCGCCTGCGAACAAAGGGCGTTGTCTTTCAAAAGAAGCTCTAATGAGCGATTGAAAGAATGCTTCACAAGGGCTTACTATTTTTGAATTATGGGTTGTTAGGAATGACTAAAAACACTGCGCTATACTTATCAACGATTACTAAGTTGAAATTATTGAACGTCACTTATCGGGCAGATTCTCAATTGAAGTTCATCGTTTTGTTTAGTAACATAAACTTTGTCATACCCGTCTGGATCCATCCAATGCGACGGTTTTAATTTACTATAGCCTCTTTTTATTAATTCATCATAAATTTCTTTTGCATAATTCTCCCCTTCTTTACCACCACCCCAAAGAAAGACAACTTCAGCTTCTTTATCAGGTAAATAAGTAAGTATATAAGTTAATACAGAATCATTTAGATGCCTTTGCTTAACTCCATAAAACACATTGCCATTAATTCCAACAGCATTACCGTTTCCAGTTACTAGATGCTGTTCGTTACCTTTTATATTTGTTGTTATTCCTCTATTTACTGGCTGATCATTAACGACGGCTTTATTTTTGTTTTTGTTTTTTGAATTAATTAATGTTATTAGTGTTATGATTTGTGACACAGGAACTAATCTAGATGAAGTGATGTAGCCGCCTTTGCTAACTCTTAATGTTAAAAGCGAGCCTTTTTTTATTTTGTTAGGAATAACTAATGAAAATATTCCATTTGCATCAGTGACAGCAAAAGGGTTTTCTCCTACAATATTTACTTGTGCGCCAGTTATTGGGTTTTTCTTAGAATCTAAAACTTGACCCGGCATACTAATATCTTGTCCAGAAACGTCGACCGCAATAAACATTAACAATAGAAATGACACTTTTTTCATTATTTAGCTAATTGTATAATTATATTTGATTCTGGGACATTAAAAGTATGGTCATATGAATGATACCCTTTCTTTGTAATCCTTAACCTAACATGATCTACTGAATCTTTGAAGAGTATTTTAAAATTTCCATTATCCTCTGAATAGTATTGTTCATTTCTGCCGACTATAGACATCTCTGCTTGACCAATACCACTATTAGATCGCTCATCTACAACTGTCCCTGAGATGTAAAATTCTAATGACTTTAAGTTACTTGTTTCTTTGATTTGGCCCTATTCCTATTTTCTTACATCAAAATAAAACCACATAACGCTGAATAAAATGAACGATGAATATTTCGCATAAATTTCAAAGAGAATAAAATCAATTATTATATTTGATTAAACCTTAAAACTTTATCTGTGGAAGTAATTATTTGGAAAAAGCGGCCTTTTTCGAGCTATTGGGAAAAGTCTATGAACGGCTAAAAGGTTTTTGAAAATTAAGCTTCCGACTTGATTTTATTCTCGGTTCACAGCTAGGAAGCGGCTATAATTTTACTGCCCCTGCAACTACAATTGAACCCCAATTTTTAAAAGATTTGGGATTTCCCCCAGGAATTGGAGATGGCAATCCCCCTTCAAATCCAGACCCTTACCAACACTAAACTGCCATGAAACAAATTTCATTAATTGCTTTTATATCTATATTGTCCCTACCCGTTTTTGCTCAAAACATTCCAACCATTAAAGCAAAAGATGCGGATACTTACGTAGGGCAAACGGTATATCTTGATGACCATATTATCTCCGGTAAAACATTTCAAGACTCTATTGCAGTTTTGGAGATAGGAAGCGATAAGGGGAAATCTATCGTTTCAGTTGTTGTCGCACTCAAGACACGTAATACCCCAACAGACATAAAAGTTATCAATACTTTTAAAGCGAGCAAAGCCTACTTTAGAGGTATTATTCTTCCAACGGCATCGGGATATACAATCATTGTAAATGATATAAAAAATATCTTTTTTCGAAGTCCTTTGTTAAATTAAACAACAATTCTGTGTAGACAAAGCTTCACAATTAATCGGATAGTCCAACCATGTTCCATCCCTCCGCAACAAGCCGGTAAATATGCTGGGCTTATCGTAAAATATAGCATTTGCGCATTATTTACGCTTGGATGAAACCAGGCCAATGTTGCGGCTACTAGTATGACAGAGTAAACAACCATTCAAATCCTTTGGCTTTCCGTTTTCATCCACGGCAGGCGGTTTATGCCGGTTGCCATGGATGAAATTGATCGGTCTTTTCTATTTAAGTTTGATTGATTTCAATAAATGTTAATTAGCCGGTGGCACTACAGGCGGCAAGGGTGGCTTGTTCTCGTTGACCTTCAATCCCAGGTAGGTCAATCCGCTGATACCGGTCAAGGCAATCAAATTGGTGTCTAAGGTTGGCAGGTGTTTACAATCAACATCGCTGAGCTGGCAAAGATAGACCGTAACGGCGATAAACGTCCAGATAACATTCTGGAACCGGTGAACGCTGATACCGCTCTGGTCAGAGAGGATATCTTTTAGAAATCCCTCCGATGGCCCGTCCTGGTGATGGGCTACTTCGTTGTTGCTGGTATCGATCACATTTCCCGCGGTAGCGGTGGCTGCACTTATCCCCATTAGCGCCAGTAAATTCTTATCAATGGCAACCGGACCAATGGCGTAATTCCGGCAAAGCTCGACATAAATGTAAGAACAACCAATGACCACTGTCCAGATGCCCAGCTGGCTGCGGGCCAAACTAAACGGCCGTGGAATATCATCGACGCCCTTCTCTGCATAGCTTGCCATTTTTTGCGCTGCCTTTAAAAATGCAGACTCATCAGTGATGGCATCCTTGAGCAGGTTGGACTTATTGGCGATGAGCAGGAACGTGGTGACGATACTGATAATTAGTACCCAGCCGGCGAGCGACCGGTAACCCGTATCAATCTCTTTACAATCGCCGGCAGCAGGTTTAACTGGTGCGGTAGCCGGGGCGGGCGAATCCGGTTTGCAAGTAGGGGCAGCAGTTTTAGCGCACAGGGATTTTTTAATGGAATCTGCCTGTTTGAGCGAATCCGACGGATTCCTCGCTGCAGTCGCAATCATGCAAAAACTAAAAACGCAGAGCGCGAATAAGAAGATTTTTTTCATGTGAATAGGGGTTTAAGGTTCTATTATACCACGCCGGTAGAAACGACGGCTGCCAGGACAGTGACCACCGCACCCAGGGTATCGCCAACTTTTCTCACTATATCCGTAATGTGATCCATTTCCTTGGTCAAGCGCCCGATCTCGGTGCAAAGTGTCGTCAGTTCCTGGTTTTTCTCGCCCAGTGCTACTACCAAGGCTACCTCTGTACTCAATACGATCTCATCCTCCAACTTTTGCAGTGCATTAGCAGTATGATCCAGAATGGCCTGTAAGGCCACGGTGATTTCCGGGTCCTGTGAAGCTTGGTCGATCGCCTGCTTAGCGGCGGCGATGTCTTCCAATGTTTGCTCGGTCGTTGTCATATATTCCTATTTAATAGCTTTTAAGGTTGTATTCAACTGTTGCATATGATCCCGGTAATACTGGACTTCAGCAACCAGTTCTTCGATATCCTTTTTCTTTTCAAGGTCTTTCACCAGTTGGGAGTGCACTTTACGCAGGTCACGGATAGCGGTAATGCATTGTGTCCTGAGCGTCTCTGTCTGATCCAGATTTTCCATGAGCTGCAGGCAACTTTTATCATCGCTCAGCAGCGCAAAACGTTGATTAACGATACTGCCTGTCAGCCGCGAGGTATCCCGGCCATAACGCAGGTTTACCAAGTCACGGTTCAGGCCGAGGAAACGGGTATAATTGAGCTTCAGTTGTTCCTGCTCGTAGACAATCAGTTCCTGCAGGCTTTTGCGGCCCGGGAGCGTTGCTGCCGGCGGCTCAAGGAAAGTGATCAAGCGATCACATAAAATACCGATGACAGGATCCGCCTCGGGTACGAGTTGCCGAACGATCTTCGCTTGCCTGGCCCGAATATAAACACCGCCACCGAAGCTGACTAGTTTTCCGATCACGCCACCGGCCCCGGAGGGCAAAGGATGTTCCGTTTCCAGCGCATTGTATTGATCGACCAGCCCTTCGATGTGCTTGCCTAAGCCGGTCGAGGCGGTATCCAACGCGGCAACATGCTGATCAGCGGTGAGCGCGATGAGGGCCTGCGCATACTGATTGATAATCTGCAGCGATAGATCGATCTTAGGCGTGATCAGGTCGCTTTTCTGCTTAAAACGATTGGCCTGTAGTATGGCTTCAAAATGTGCGTCGGGCGTCGGCAGGCTATTGGCCCGGTATAATTCGATCTGCTGATGCGCCTGATTATAACTGCTTACAACCTTACTAGGATAGGCCGAAAAGTTTTTGGTCAACCTTCCGAAACCGTTAACTTCGTTCAGTTGCGATTTGCTGAGTGAGGCACAGGCACTTAAACACATTATCGCTAGCGCCAGCTGCGCATGATAAATCTTAAATTGTATTGGTTTCATAATTACTCATTTAAATTAGTCCCGGGCTTGGTCAACCGCCGCTTGCCACTGATAGAGTTCTGGGTATTTTTCGCGTACCCCTTCTGGTCGCTGGGCAATCATCTCCCGGGCAGCTTGTTCGAAAGATTGTCCCATGGCGCTTTCAGGCGCTGTCGCTATCGTATCGCCGAGTGCCGAATAGACCAGGATAGGCGCTGCCGGTGGTGGCGGAGGCCCGCCCGTTGCAGGCGTAGCGTTCAAAGCTGCCGAGATACTTTTGATGGCCGGCTGTGCGGCGGCCCGGGCAGCTACTGCCGGTGAATAAGGGACATCTGGCGTAAAGCGCTCCGCCAGGAATTGCAAGACGGACGTATGGTCAAATAATTCATGACAGACAGTTCCTGGCTGGACCCACGGCGATAGCAGCATGCCCGGAATACGTGCCCCGAAACTATCAAAAGTGAACGGCGGGTTGGCTGTCGTCCGGCTGGTAAAATCAGGCGGGGCAACATGGTCATAAAAACCGCCATGCTCATCATAATAGACAACCATAAGCGTTTCGCGCCAGACCGAGGGATTGGCTATAGCCGCTTCGTACGTACGGCGCAGAAAATCTTCG
Organism: Bacteroidota bacterium; assembly: GCA_040390445.1. Classification (GTDB taxonomy): domain Bacteria; phylum Bacteroidota; class Bacteroidia; order Sphingobacteriales; family Sphingobacteriaceae; genus Mucilaginibacter. The sequence goes on along the minus strand of JAZJYI010000008.1, from coordinate 322,352 downwards.
CCCCAGCCAATTGCTAAAGGGGCATGATTGTCGTTGGGGTGATCCGATCCAATATGTGGCGCGTCCTGATAAGTAGGTTCGACGATGATAACCTGTGGTAGTCCGTCGTTATGCAACATATCGCTGTACAGATTTTCATAATCCCTGAAGTTTTTACTCAGTACCTGATCCCAAAGTCCGGGATATAAGGAGAAAAACGAAAAACCATCATGGTATACCCGCCAGCTCACCTGATTGCTGTCCAGCCAATCAAACAGGTTGCCTTTAGCAGAAATAACCTGGAGACCGGTTTTATAAATGGGTGTTTCGCCACAAAAGGCGATCGTGCGATTGGGCTGCGTACTAGTGGGCAGCGATGAGAACCAACGGTCACAGGTGCAGAATTGCTGGGCCAGGAAGCTGGTGATCGGTACCTGTGACGAACTAAAGAAACCCATCGGCTCTGCCTGCGGATTGGGGGTGATGCCTGTTGTGTCGGCATAAGCGGCCACAAAACCATTCATGCTCAAGGCGCCGTTGACAGGCGACCTTGCTAACTGGGTTTTGATGTCATTATATTCATGAGGGATATCAAAAGGTAATTGCACATCATTAGAAATTGGGAACGGCCGATAACTGCCGCCCTGGTAAATGTTCTCATATTGATCGAGCGGTTCCTGCAAGCCATCGGCATCCGGCTGTAGTCCCTCATAGCGGAGATGGCCCAGCATATGGTCAAAAGAGCGGTTCTCGAACATTAGGAGAACGATGGTTTTTATGTTTTCTAAGGCCATGTCAGTGGTGTTGTACAGTGATTTGAATAGCCAAGCGGTCAGGCGCCAGGCGGTGGTTAGATTTTTCAGCAGGTGTGAGTAAGGACCGGATTTGCCACGCTCCTTTTACCGGCGTGCCGGTAAAAGTCGTGTCAGGGTCAATACCAGGTCCAATCGTTATTCCACGCCCGGCATGACGGATAAGCAACGGCCGGCCGGAAGCATTAGCTACCGTATGAATAACAAAAGAATCCCCCCAGCGTGCCGCGTTGCTGATTCCGGACGCAACCAAAGTATCGCCTTGTAGTACGGTCGCATAAACAATACGTTCTTTAGCGTAATCAGGCAGCACAGCAACCTGAACGATACGCCGGATCTCTTTACCTTTTTTTTGGACCACCAGCGTTAATTCCCTCAAAAAGGTTGTACTGTCCGCGCCTGGCATTTTCCGGTCATGGATCAGCAACGTAGCCGCCCCCCGGACGTCCCAGCTCGTCCGGATACTGTCATCCGGTCCAATGGTAAGCGGCGCTACAGTGAAGCGATAGATTCGGGGTTGACAGCCCGCGGCGGCGAAAAGCCACAGTGCCAAACTGACCATTACTAACAGCCGACGGGAAAAGAAATAAGTTTTTTGACAACACATTGTATTAAGTTAGGCATATTAAATATAGCGCTAATCCCCTGATTACCAATACCATTAAATCACCCTAATTTTGGGGGTATAAACACCCTTATTCCAGCTTCCCGTAAGCTAAGAATGAATGACGGACTGAAATAGGAAAATATTAATTTTATCTTTTCGATTAATTGCTTATTGACATCAAGCGTCAGCGAAATCGTCGCTTCGTCAAAAAGGCATCAATTGAAATATCAATATTTTCTCCATTCTATGCTTTTAAAGCCGCTGTCTTTTGCCCATTTGCGCCAGACGGCTTCGAGGATCTCATTATCGCGTAGGCCTTTGGGGTGGCTGTAAGTTAAATACTTCACGTCTTTATCTCGCTCTTCTGTTTCCAGGATATGAAGGTTGATATATTGATTTTCTTTACTTTCGGCGATAGGTAAGCCTAACGATTTGTTTTGCTCAAGGGCCTTTGATATGTTCAAACTTTTGGCCGTACAGTATTTTCTGATCTTTTCAATCTGAGGGATGCCAAAGTAATATTGCGGATTAGTGAATTTACTTTTTAGGTTATATTCCAAATATCCGTCTGTGAAGATGTAAATCTGGTTATCAAAATGGGTGTAGGTATTTTCACCACCAACACTGAGGACCTGGTCTTTTTTGAGCAGGCCTTGGTTTTCTACTTTTTCGATGAGCAGGCTGATCAGGTCCATTCCCGGGTTGGATACTTTTTGATAAAGTAGTTTAGCCTTATCTTCTAAGTCCATCAGTTTGCTTTGTAATCCGCAGTTCTTATATTTCCCTGTCGAATTGATAAAGCTCTGCTTGTCGCTCAAACTTTTAAACTTTTCCAGGTCGACGGATAGCGCGGTTGCTTCAGAGAACAGGGAAAATGAGAGACTGGATTTATCTCCGATCTTTTTCCCGGGTTTGACGCATTCGTTTGTAAAATATAAAACCAGTTGATGAATTGCTGCTGTATCCTTTTGAGGGAACTGCAGGTTTCTTGTCCGGCTGGACATATCCGCAAGGATGACGATATTCTGGTAGGTCAAATGTTTGTCATGGCTTTGCGACAGGCAGGAAGTTACAGTAGCTGTAAACAGCAGAAGGTTTATCATTTTTTTCATTTGAACGCTTTAATTGTTAATGATGGATTGTTCTATGTCAGCTACCCTCCTGGCTACTTCTTCAGCAGCATAAAATTGGGGCAGATAATCGATGAAACCGGTCTTGAACGCAGAGATGATGCTGGTCAGCACGACATCTGTGAATATTTTACCGCTGCTTATTTTTGCGTTATAGTCATCAAAAATTGCTTTAATGTTTTGATGTAGTGCTAAATACCTGGTTTCTGTTTGATTGAGTTGGCTATTAATTTCTATTTCAAAATTTGAAATTTGGGCATTAGCTGATTTGATTGAATCGTCCATTGCTCTGATCTTACCATTCACGATTTCCTGGCTGGTATACAACTCTAACAGATCCGCCTCTAAAACTTGCAGCTTCCTGGCTTTTTCGGCGTCGACAATTTCTTTCCTGGAGTTCCGGTAGGCCTTGGTAACGTATTCAACCAAAAAGTGGGTGATAAATAAAGGCAACATACCAAAAACAAAGATCAGATAGAATTCACCCTGCTTGACAACTTCCCAAAGCTGCATGGTTGGAGGCTGGCCTTTTAAAAGAGATTTGATGTTATCGGTATTGATCGCAACCATTGCTGAAACCAAAATATCGAATACCATCAGTCCTACCCAAAAACAGGATGTATTCACCCATCTCTTTTCACTACCCAACACTTTCATATTGGTTAAGGCCAATGGGAATAAGAAGATCAAACCCGAAATAATACCGAACAGCGTGCCTTGCTGTTGGAAGATCTTAATGATTGCATTTGCATCAACAAGCTGTGGTAACGGCGGCGTTCCGCCGGCCTCCAGGGATGCGCTGATGATGTTGGCTTCAAAGAAAACTTTATATATGGCGGATGCAAAAAAGATCGACAAATAAAAAAGGCAGATCGTCAAAAATACAGAGACCAGGATTGTCCCGATCGTTGCAAAAGGTTTAATGATAAAAGATTGCTCCAATCCTCTCCTTTCGAGTTTTTTTAGCTCGATCTCTTTGTTGACTTGAATTAAGCCGTTTACCCCGGTATTTTGGTTGCCGGATTCGAGGACCGATTTCTCTGCTTTAAATCTTGCAACCTCGTCGGTAATATGGCGCCGTTCAATTTCATTTGCACTTTTGATCGTGTTGATCAAGTTTTGTTTGTCTGCCTCCAGGTTGGTCTTCTCGCTTTCAAAAGCCGTGTTGATATTCGAAGTCAGCACATTTTTTTTACTGCCTATACTGTCGTCGATAGCAAAAAGGCTAATTTGTTCTTTGATGTTATTGTATTCAGCTTTAAAAATAGGGACACTACCGAAGCTTTCACGCGACTTGTCGTAACCTTTGATTTTGTATTCTTCCGTATCAATTTGTGCTGCTAAGTATACGAGGTTGTGCAGGTGCTGGGAAAAAGATTCTGCAGCATCCACAGGTTCAACAGGTTCCGACAGTTTGGAGGTTTGGGCATTTGTGGAGAGCGGAATATTGTTGTCAATATTGTACTTCAACCGGTCAAATTCGGCCAGGAACTGCCGGTGTGTGGCTGTGTCATCAGAAAGGTGGATATTTTCGACATTGTTATTACTGGCGTTATACGAGTAATTGTAAGAGCCGTTGATCGTAAGCCTGTTATCGATTAGACAGAACTTATGGTGCATCATGCCTCTTTCGTCACCAGTTTCAAAAGCGTGTACCGGTACACCGGCTGCAGTGAACATTTGTTTAACGGTCTCGTTTTGAACATTTGATGATAGCAGTATGTCAACATTTACCTGCCTGTTTTTCGCTGCGATGATCGCGCCGGCAATATCCCTGTCCGTGAACCAGGCCATGGCCAGTTTAACGGACTGCTTTGCGCTGCTTATTTCCTGAACGATCCTTTGTTTGATCTCTGAGCCGTTGGTAATGATGTCGTTCATATCCTTATTTCTTAAGATTTAATGAAATTTTTCGTCAGGTCACCGATGTTGAACGAACCGTCGATTTCGAAAATTTCGATCTGACCGGCAAGTAGCTTGAAAAAGAATTCTTTAAGTTTGGGAAAGGTCACGGTTACGGACTGGGCGCTGTCATCGGCTTTCAGGTGGTAGTTTTGGAGCAGCTGCGAGCCGAGGCTGGCCGCACTGAGCAAGAAATGATTTTGGAACTTGTCCGTATCCAGCAGGTCGGCGGCGAGTACTTTTCCGGCTACGGAATAACTGCGGATGGTTTTCTGCACGCTATCATCCGTCAGGGTAGTGGTAGTTTCGTCTGTTTCGGCGTTCATTTCTATTTTTCCTGAATTCCGGGCCGGTTCGGTGCCTGCGTAGAGCGCGCCAAGATCCGCCAGGCTTAGGTTAAAGAGTTTCGTGCCGGGGATCAAACTGATGCGTTCGGTCGAAAAAGCGCTTGGTAGCAGCAGGAACAACTGCTGGGCGATCCTGACCGACTGACAGCTAAAGGTGCCGATCATACAGTTGGACAATTCTGCGCTGTTGTTCGCAAAGACGCCGCCAATGACCACACAATTTTCCAGCACGACCTCATCCGCATAAATACTGCCGGCCACGAAGGCATTGCTGAGTGTGACGGACTTGGCATTGATGTCTGAATAGAACAGCAGGTTGCACCCTGCAGCGCGCGAGACGACAGCGTCAGCGGAGGCGACGCTCTTTTTGAACACGATGTCGCCGGTCGCCTGGCTGGCAATATAGAGTTCAAGCTGTGTAAACACAGCGCCCTTCACTTCAAACGGGCCGGTCTGGATATCTAGTTTATTCGCGTATACAGCGCCTTCGATAACCGTGTCGCCTTGAATGGTAATGTTGCGGCCGAGTTCATTTGCTTTCTCGGGCAATATGCCGCTTTTGACGAGGTTATGATGGAGCAATATGTGCTGTTCGTTGAATCGGATTTCGGTCAGTTGGGTCATATCACTTGTAAGTTTTCGAGGTTGGCAATTTGCTGTATGGTTTTACGCAGCCTGTCATCGGGCGCGCGTTGAATGAGTGCTTTGTTGAAATAAAAGGAAAGATACTGCAGGTCATCACTTTTAACCGGCATCCAACTGTCCGGCCCCTGTGCAGAAACATAACTGTGTATGGTCCGTTGCTGTTCTGCTGCTAATGTGCAGGGGATGTACGTTTGCTTGTCGGTCATATTAGCGCCGGTTATGGTTTCGCTGATGCAGATGGGCGTATAAAGGATCTCCGCATTGCTATTATTTTGCATATACTGCCGTATCGTGAGATCAGCATCTTTTTGCTGCGCGAGAAAGGCTGTTATTTTTTCCAAAGCGCAGGCTGCCTGCTTTTTGGCAACTGCGCTGCCGACCCTGACCTGCACGCTGGTATGCTCGGCATGAAATACCATGCTGGCGCCGATCGCACCGCTTGCATGCTGGCGGTCGTTCAGTTCGTTTGTCAGTTCCTTGAAAAGGAAAGCGGGCCGGTCCAGCTGGTGTATGCGCAGGGCCAGTTCCCGGTTCAGGTCCGTGAAGAGCTTTACATATCGGCTACTGATCCGGTGGTAGTCAGTCGTCATTTGCTCTTTCTTGCTCACGCATGCTTCAGCAAGGCTTTTGATATGTACCAGCAAAGCTTCTGTCTGCTGGGTGATCTCGGATACCTGTTGGCTGATCTCGGATCTGACGTAGCTAAAAAAGCCATTCACGATCGCGTCCCCAACTTTCCTGGCGCTCTTTTTTTTGGAAATTATGGCAGCTGCTTCCGTGGCCACTACAGCCCCGGTCAGCAGCGTGATGTTGTTTTCAGCATTCCTGACACTATGGTCAAATGGAATGGTATCGACATGAATGTTGATATTGACGGGAATATCAATACGTACAGTTACCGTTCTGGAGGTCGTACCGCCACTTTGTGACGCGGGATAGGATACCGAAACGGTTTCGGTTTTGGTTCCGCTAACGACCTCATGATATTGTCTGGTGTAGCTCATAATGCACCTCCCTTTTGTCCTTCAAATAATCGTACCATTGTTTCCTGGATGCGCTTTGGGGCATTACTAGATTCGACCAGACGGCTGAATTGACTTTTCAACTCTGCTCCGGTAACTTCCGGCATCCAATTAAGTCCGCCAGATGAATATGCGGCATTTTTCAACGCTGATGCGGTGGCTTTTTGGAAGTCGCCGGAAGGGACGGCGATATCCAGGTCCACCAGGGTGTTTTCTGCGAATTTTGTTTCGAATACGGCCACGGGAAGATAGATGTGACCTGCTGTCCAAAAGGGCTGGTTTTTGATAAGCACCTGTTTGGTCAGGCGTTCCTGTTCGTTCATGTCGGCGATAAAGCGCTGAAGCGATAAGATCGCCGCCTCTCCCCTTTTTCTGACGTTGGCCGATATGATGCGCTGGCTGCAGCTCACAGATTCCAGCTGGTTCACAGCTACTGTTGCAGTCAGGTAGCGGTACCGGTTATTGAGTTTGGCCACGTTGTTCTGAGCAAGCTCCATCGCCGGGCGGTCGAGTTCGGTCACGCGGCTCTTCAAATTTTTATTGAGCGAGTTGAACAGTTTTAAATAGCGGGCGCTGATCATGTGATAATCGCGTTCCATACGCGACTTGATGGCAAGTACAGCCAGGCTCTGGGCCTTCAGCTGGGTCAGCTGAGAATCGACTTCGCTTTGCAGGCGGGCGATCTTTTGAGAGATCTGTGAGCGTATCAGGGAATAAAAACCGCGGTTGACATTGGCGCAGATGTGATCCGCGGCACTGGCTTCGGCTTCGATGACCGCAGCCTGCATGGCCACAACAGCGGTCGTAGTGCCATCCACGTGACGGGATACGCTGCGCATCTCTTCTGCCATTGGCGCGGTGTCGACGGTGTAACTAAATGATGCCATAATAATTTATTCTGCTGCAGATTGTTCTGACTGGTTATCGGGTTTTGCGTTTGGTGGACTTTCCTGCTGATCATCAGCAGCTGTCAAAGTCTCGGCCGTGACTTCATTATCTGGCTGTGTCTGCGCTACCGGACTATTTGCAGCTGAAGCCCGTCGTTCCAGTTCCATCAGCGCGTTTCTGGCGATAGCCGGAAGGTTAAGGGATAATCCTTCGTAGGTTATCGCCTCAATGCTCGGTTCGGGCGCAAGCTCGGTGGTTTTGGCCAGAAGCGGGTTGATCGCGATCAGTGGTTTCCGGCGGGCCTCCAAATCATGAATTTCCTGCGTGGCCACTGCCGTATCGCGCGGGTTCTCATCACGTAGCAAGGCATCGTAATAATCGATATGTTCGAACTTTCTGGCTTTTATATCAATGTCATCTTTCAGGCGTTCCATGAACCCCTCGAAGTCGGCTTGCACGGCCTGGAACTGCGTTGACTGCTCGCTGAAAGCAGCGATCAGTTCTGCGGCATTATCTTCCACTTTTACTACTGTGGCATCCAGCGACCCGTCCGATTGCTCCATGCTTTCTTCGGTTTTTTTCAGAGAGGCCATGGTATTATAACCGGCGATATACTCCCGAAGGTTTGAGCGCATTAAATTCACCAGATCGGCGCTTTCGGCGCGGTTACGTCCGTAAAAATCTTCGGTGTCCTGATGCCATTTATTCAGGTAATCGATTTTCTGGTCGCGGATATGGTTGTATATCTTCATGCGTTCGATACGGTTCTCCTTCATCAGGTTCTGTACGATCGGCGCGATGATCTCTTCATGAATGTGATGTATGCCAAAGGGCATATTGGTACTGCTGCCGTCCTCTGCCACCCAGCCCCCGGTCAGCAGGTTGAACCGCACCCTGGAGCTGTCCTTCAGGTTAAAAGGCACATAATCGTCGACCGTATCACCGTAATTGAAGCTTTCATTGCGGATGCGTTCGATTTCAGCAGATTCTAATACAGGGGAATAATGGTTATATGGCGATTTAAGTATTTTATACAGGATTTGGTTGGATTCGGTCACCAGCTTATGGATAGAGTCCATTTTTAGCTGCGTAATGGACTGTACGGAGTTTGCCATTGTAGTCATCAGGCCTTTTAATACATCTTCGAACTGCGTGGTCTGCCGGGATAGGGAGTCTTTTAGTTGGTTTAGTTCCTGGAACTTGGCTACCGGAGCCGTATATTTCTCTGTGTCGAAGATCTTAAAGACAGTGGCACCGGATGGAATAGTGGTTGTGCCGTGCATTTTCAGGAACTCAAGATAACTGCTTCCTTCGGCTAAAAACGGCAGGCTTACCGAAGTAACGTCGAGGTCATCCATGCAATAAGACACCGTGCGGAGCGAGCGTTCCAAACCGCCAAAATAATCATGTTGGTTGAGTTGCTGCATGGAACGTGAATAATCGTAAGTGTCTATGGTTTCCATCTGGGACGAGCTTTCAACGATAGGCGCTCTTTCCGACAATTTTTCCAGTTCAGCGACCTGTTGGATGAGTAGGTCGTTCTGACGTGATAGCTGCAGCTTCACTTCAATATCAGGCACCATTCCGGCATAATCGATAACAAAACTCTGATTTTCGTATTTGACCTGTTCGGCAACCTGGACATACGCGATACCTATCTTACTTACCTTATAGTCCCGGAAGATCTCTTGATGCTGCGCTTTGAATTCCAGGATACGGTCCCCCATCTCGGACATCTCTTTTCGCAATTTGTTTTCCTTCATCTGATAAATGATGAACGGTACGACAAGGATGCACAGCAGCCACTTGTAGAGTTTGACCTGGGATATACTTTTATGGAGCGTCGCCTGCTCTTCCTCCAGCACAGCGATCTCCTTCTCGATCCGTTCTTCTTCGCGAACAATTTTCTCTGCCGCTTTTACGTAAAAGTCAAAAAGGATGCGCGCCTGATCCTGATACAGGTTATCTGATTCTGCGAATATTTTACCGTTCATGCGATTAGGTGTTTTTTAAGTGGAATATATTTGTTTGCGCTGGCTGCAAAGCGATTCGAAATTTAAGACGGTTTCCTGTAAACGCTCCGGATCGGGCGCTTTGACCGATAGGAGACTGTCAAGTCGCTGCAATTCCTCCAGTAAACTATCCTCCACGTACGCTGCTTCGGCCGTTCCGGCCGGGCTGATGTAACGCAGGGAGGCAATGACAGAACGGATCCGGTCTCTGTCTGCCTGGGCTATGGCTGCACGGCTCGCTTTTTCACTGGTGCCAGCGGCGATACGACGCAAATTATCCAGCCCGGTACGCTGGCTGATTATAATACTTTGGACCGACCCCGCCTTATCGCTAGCGGTCATGGAAAAAAATAAGCTCAGTCCCAGCAGGAAAAATAATGCTGCATGTACGAGCAATTGCGTCGTAAACGAAAGCGGCAACAACCCATTCATTACAAACATCAACCCGATCGCTGCACCGCTGTATAACAAAAGCGAAACGCCAAGGATTCCCATACCGGCGAATACCTTTTGCGACCGGTCAGACACATAAGGTATCGGGGAGATCATGCGCGTCATCAAAACAAGAAAAATAAATGAGGTCACCACAATATTGATGTATGTGATGTTGCGGGGAACGAAATGGCTGAAGTGCAGGATACCCAATACGATCAGTAGTTCTCCGAAAAAGGTTAGGAAAATAATCAGAAATGTTCTCGATTTCATTTAATTAAGCTTTTTGCCCACAATTCGGGCAGAATTTGATACCTGGTTTAATGGCAACACCACAGCGGGTGCAAGTCCCTTCTTTAGCATTATGACCGCAACTACCACAAAAGGCGGCGTTAGGGGACACGGGAGCGTTGCAATTCGGGCAACTATCCTCCTTGAGAGTGGTGCCGCAGCTGACACAACGTTGAGCGTTCTTATCGTTATCTGTTCCGCATTTTGGGCAGGGCGTATAGGGATCGCCGCAATGCGGACAGAAATTAAGGCTGTTTGAAAATTTCCTGGAACAATTCGAACAGTGTACATCCCGTACAGGGCGTAATGGTTGGGCATTGTTGTTAGCTATTGGTGCCTGACCGGGGCTAAAAGATGGCTGAACGTATTGCGGCTGCATCACCCCGCCGCCCATGCCCGAGATCATATTGCCTGCCATCATTGCTCCAAGTAAACCAGAGCCCCCATTTCTGTTACCAGAAGTGTCCACGGCGTCCCGGGCTACTTCGAAAGCCTGGGATTGCTGCCAGGTATAACCACCGATAGCTTGGGCGCTTTGCCGTGATATGGCGTCCAGGATGCGGCGCCCTGCATCAGAATTGCTGTCCACTTCGACGCCGGTTACATAAAATTTGGTTAGTTCAAACCCGATGTTTTCCCAGAACGGAGCCATACTTAACTGTAATGCCTGGGATATTTGATCTATAAAGGCCGAAATTTGTTTAAGGCCGACTTTATTCACGATCATGAATTGCATCAGGCCTGACTTGGTCTTGGTAAAAAATTCTCCAATAAATTGCTGGTTCAGGTCGCTTTGACTGTAGCTCGTTTTGGTGCCGACAATTTTTACAAGGAATTTTTCCGCATCAGTCAGTTTCAAACCATAGGTCCCGCCGGCAGTTAATGGGATATTCGTGTTATAATCCGGATCGTGGGCATCCATTTTGTCTATCGACCAGGGCAGGTTGTAATGCTCTATTTTATTGACAAACCAGACTTCTGCCATAAACGGGTTTTTGCCGCCGAAAGGCAAACCGTAAAGTGTACGAAGCAAGGGTAGGTTTTCGGTGTTCAAGGTGTGTTTACCCGGCCCGAACTTACCGATGATCTGCCCCTTTGAAAAAAGAACGGCTTCCTGTGATTCCTGTACAACAAGCTGCGTGTACGTGCTCAGATTGGTTGCAGGGTATTTGTAAGCGTAAACATTATAATTACTGTCTGGCGACCAGTTCACAAAATCTATAATTGCCATAATAATTTAATAAGAATAGGACTTGGTGGAAACCAGTGAAAGGAAAAGCATAACTGTTCTCATTTGGTATTCCTATCGTTTTTTTTAATATAAATGATTAAGTAATGCGTGGTATAATCTATTGCTTCGAAAAGCTTGAAACGATGAAGTTGGTGTGTGAAACAATTCATTATGATAAGGTTTAGGTGCTGACATAAGTTATTACATTAACAGTTCAAATATATCAGGCAGAAGGGACGGCTTTTTACGGTTTCCCGTAAAGCGGAGAAACTTCATTAAATGTTTAGTATGTCTCAATTTATTTCTCATGACCATTCAATTGTAGTGAGAGGGTTAAAATCTTCTTTACGGGAGATCCTAACGGTTACAAACAATTTAAAATGAAAAAGCCCGGTACAGTGCCCGGGCTTTTCTAATCATTCTTATGATTTTTAATAAATACGGGCTACCGTTTCTTTTCGCCTGGTTTATGTACATGTGGTTTTAGAGCAGGGTGTTTGGGCGCTGTGGGCGGATCTACGCGCTGCCGTCTGTCTGGTGTTCCATTTTCATTGTCCCGTTTTGGGCCTGTTTTGATTGCTTTAATTGTATCCGTTATCATAGTCATTAAGTTTTGATAAAGAGAAATATAAAGCACAGGATTTCTTTACGGGAAACCGTAGAGATTCTTTACGTGTTGATGATCGCAATCATTACCAGAGAATCTGTATCCATTAAAACTGAAATGGACTGCTACAAACGCTGAGAAAGTTAGTTAGTCCTCAAATTTGCAAAGTTCAAATTTTCGTTTCTTGGCTTCTTCGAGAGTGACCTCGATGATGGTGTGGGTACATTTACTGAGACCGTGACAATCATTTTTAAGATGGTATTTTTTCGCGGTTGGGCTGTCACAGATATACACCTTTGTTTTGGGTGTTGTCTGCACATGCGCAGAAAGCGCCAATAGCAGGAACAGGGTTTTCATGAGCGTTTAGGGTTAGGCTTCAATAGTTTAACTGAATGTCGTCTTTATTTTTGATGAAGCAAAAATAAAGTTCTGCCTGAACGTCGCTTTACGGTTTCCCGTAATGCTGATACAATTAGTACCCGTGTTGTTTCTGGCAAACATTGACCGCATAGTAAGTCAATGGCGCGAGTTTCTTATCCGGATATAAGGGATGTTTGCCATAAGCTGAATAGACTTCTATAATCCCCCCTACCCGGACATACCATAGCTTATCCACAGAATAATAGGTCAGGGTATCAACGTGGTGGAGCCGTCGAAAATCACGTAATTTGGCAGGGTCCAGGTGGACCAGGGGCGTATCTACCCTCGGGACGTTGCAGGAGGTCGCGATATAGTGATCGCTGTCCCAGTACATGCAGTTATGATTGGTTGGCAAAAATCGCCATATTAACACTCCCCCTACTAGCATCGCGGCAATTCCGATCAACCATCGTTTACCTATCGTTTTATCTGACTTTCCGCCCTGACCATCGGGTTTCTTTTCTTTGTCCAACACGGGTGGTATTGGAAGATTAGGTTTATCACCTTTTATTTCTGTGGATGTAATATCATGGCCAGATACCGGTTGTCCATTCACCGGCGACCGGGAAATTATTACTTCAGGTTCCGTTGTATCATCTGTCGGAATCATCAGTTCCGGATGATAAGGCCGTGGCTTGAAATCGATCAACCACGCGAGTAATTGGATATTTTTAAAAGTTGTGCCCCTATGACGTTCGTTTAAGAAGGTACTCAGTGGTCTAAATATTTGGTAATGACAATTTTTTACCGCGCGAAGGTAAGACGCAGCCCCTGGTTCCGCTTTGATGAAAGAGCCGAGGACTGTTTCATCTTTTGGATCAAATCGTTTGCTGCAAATTTTAATGGCTTCGGCCTTTAAAGTTCCCGCTGTCGGTATTACCAGTTCCTGCGATAAGCGCTTGGCTTTAAACTCACGGTCAAAGGCTGCCAGGACCAAATCTTTATATTCATTTTCAGTCATTTTAAAAAATCAAGGCCTAAAGCTAATAGATTTTTTGTAAACCAAACAGGTATTTCAGGAATCAGACAGGAATAGCACAGGATTTAAAGGAAACACAGGAATCGCCTGCAAATAAGTCATTTACCTCCATATACCTTTGCTTCATAATCAAAACAAACCCCGATCGGCCGGTCGGGGCAGTGCACGAAAAATGATTAAACAGCGCGACGAAAGCGGGGGCCGGTATCCGGCTTGGGAAGCAGATCAAAGCTCCCGTTTTCAAACGCTACTTCCCAAAAATTAACCTGCAGGATCCCCGGGATAGTCCCGGGGGCAGCAACATCATTAACCTTTAATTTTTGTAAAAATGTTTAATATTTTTTTCGCCATTTTTATGGCACTGTCATGCCCTGCGCATAACCATAACAATAATAACCATAACGGAGGCCAGGTGACGACACTTGATGATACCGGCGGTGATGGAGGGCACATCCCTCCTCCGCCGCCGCCCCCGCCGCCGCATAATGCATAAGATGCGATAAGGCACGCTTTGCGTGCCTTATTTTGTTTATTTTAGTTGCAAAAAACGCTTGAAAAAATTTGCACTTGTCATGCTCCTGGCGGTTGGGTATTGTTCGTCTTGCCAGAGAACGGGTAAGAAACCCGCTATCGATCCGTGGGCCGCATACCGGAAAGCTTACAATTTGCTGAGTACCAACAGGGACTCTGCATTTTTATATTTTAACAGACTGGCCGAAAATTCAAAAGACAGGCAACAGGTGGCTTTGGCTTATTACAATATGGCGTTGATACAATCGTATGCCGGTGATCATTATGGCGCGCAGGAAAGCCTGACCATATCCCTTAACTCGCTTGATGAAAACCGGGCGGGTGACCGGAATTATCTGGCCACCGACTTCAACGAACTGGCGATGACGAGCTTCAATCTGCAGGAATACGCCACCTCACTTATCTATTGCCAGAAGGCGCTCGGACTTACGGACGATCCTGCCCTTTTGCAATACATTTTTACAAACCAGGGCAATGCTAATCAAAAACTCGGAAAGTATGAGGAAGCGCTTACCAGTTACCGGCAGGTGATCAAACTCAGTGATCGGAAAGGTACCGTCTACGCGATGGCGCTGACGAGCCTGGCTACGACAAAATGGTTGAAGGATAGCAAATACAATGCAGCACCTGATCTGCATGCGGCACTGGCTATCCGCTTGAGGCAGAAGGATACCTGGGGACTGAACTCCAGTTATGCCCACCTGGCTGATTTTTACGGTAAAAAAAATACAGACTCCGCCTTATTTTATGCCCGCAAAATGCTTGTGGTCGCCACCCGTTTACAAAGCCCGGACGATAGGCTGGAGGCTACTCAGAAAATGATCCTGTTTACGCATACGGCAGAGATTAAAAACCTGTATTTACAATATCAGGCTTTAAATGATAGTATAACAGCGGTACACAGGGCAGCGAAGAACCAGTTTGCTTTGATCCGCTATGGGGTTGAAAAGAATAAAGCGGAAAACCTGGTCTTGCAAAAAGCCAACACAGAGAAAAAGTATCAGCTTGGATTTGTGCTGCTATTTACGGTATGCGCGGCGACGTTTGCATTTTTCTGGTACCGCAAAAGAAAGTGGCAACAGGAACTTGATAAACAGAACGCGATCATCGAAACCAGGCAGAAGGATTCGAAAAAAGTGCACGATACGCTGGCCAATGATATTTACCGCATTATGAAACGGATCCAGCATGACCCGGCTGTTGATAGATCCTGGCTCGAGGATAATATTGATGAGGTCTACCAGCGTGCGCGTGACCTGTCCTATGAGATCAACACGGACCCGGATGAATATTTTACCGAAAAAATAGATGATCTGCTGACCGGTTTTGCAAACGAAGAGACGGCCGTAGTTCTGGTGGGCAACGAAAAAGAATTCTGGCAGAAGCTGCCTGCGGCGTCAAAGCCGGAACTTAAATATGTTTTACAGGAGCTGATGGTGAATATGCAGAAGCATAGTCGCGCGGGCAACGTCCTGGTCAGGTTCACGCAACAGGAAGGCACCTGCCTGATCACCTATGTGGACGATGGGATCGGCTTAAAAGATGGCCATGTACCAAAAAACGGTTTGAAAAATACGGGAAACCGTATAAATACTATTGGCGGGGAAATTAAATTTGTCAGCAGCGCCGGTAAAGGTTTGGAAATTCAGATCGCAATTACCGTTGTTTAAAGCCAAAATTATGTTCGATCATGTACTCATAGCGGAAGACCAGCAAAGCACAAATTTTTGGGTGCAGCAGACCTTAAAAGAGCTGGAGATCACCAATGTTAAGTATGCCTATTATTGCGATGATGCGCTGTTGAGGTTAAAAAACGGTATGCGTGACGGGGCGCCGTTCGATCTGCTGATCACGGACCTGTCTTTTGTTGATGACGGAAGGGAGCAGCAGCTGGGCGGTGGCGCACAATTGATCAGGGCGGCAAGGGATCAGCAACCGGGCCTGAAGGTCCTGGTGTTCTCCGCGGAGCCAAGCGTCGCGGTGGTCAACGGCCTTTTTCAGGAACTTGCTATAGATGGTTATGTCCATAAAGGGCGGACAGATACCCTGGACCTGAAAACTGCTTTGGCAAGTATACATAAGGGCCGGAAATATATCCCGGCCGCCTTTCAGCAGGCTGTCCGGAATAAGAACGCGTTTAAGTTTAGTAATTACGATATCGCGATCATCGGGCAACTGGCGCAGGGAACATTCCAAAAAAAGATCCCGGACTACCTGAAAGAACAGGGGATGAAACCGACAAGTCTAAGCAGTATCGAAAAGCGCCTTAACGAGATCAAAGAATCGCTTGGCTTTACCAAGAATGAACAACTCATTGCCTACTGCAAAGACCGGAAGATCATTTAATGACCGTTGTCCCGGATTACCGGATCCAGAATAACCGCCAAATGTTTTTCTACACGTGCGGATACTGCAAACACGCAATTGATAAACCATTACCTACTTGAACATATTTATCATAAATACTTCGTACTACCTAACTATTTTTACACCCGCAGGTGCATAAATAGTTGATTTTACTTTCCCATCAGGCATTTTTATATGCTTAACTTTAACAATACCATAAGGTGTGGGAAAACTTCCTTCTGCAAATTGAAGTGTACCGAGATGGGGGTCAATTTTGATGATTTTGCAACCCGGGGCCAGTACCTTAATACCCAGCACGTGTTCTGTCAGCCAGGGTGTAGGGCCGGATGCCCAACCATGCGCCAAACTAAGCCGAAGCCCTTTATAACAATAAGCGCCATAAGCGCTATGGATATCTACTTTTCCCGCCGGAACCAATTCATCAATACGAGAGGCATTGGGCAGCCAGTCTATATTGAAATCTTCCCAAAAAGTTGTAGCACCGAGGCTCAACATCGGCCCCCAATAATTTTTGATATCATCCATAGCGCCCTGGTATTTGCCGGCTTTCGCTTTCGCCTGGAGCATGTAGTAGCCGAAATAAGTAGAGAAATCATGTATCCCGTTCCGTGATATGATCTCATTTGCCTTTTCGGGTGACATTAAACCCGCCAGGCTCATTAAAGCAGCGGCTTGCTTTGAGCCGTTTACATCCGGGATATTTTTTTTCAGTCTGGAAACAACAGTCCTGCATTTTTTCGCGGTAATAGGATCATTCAAAATTTCGCTTAACTGTGCACCATCATTCAGTGTTAAAATCAGCATAGCCTGCAGGCCCGCATGTATCCCTTTGATATTGCCGGATGATGGCCAATCCAGGAACCTGTTCCCGCCGTCGAGTGTTTCACTATTGTCATCGTCTATCTTTTCGCTAAGCTGCGACAGCAATTTTGACAAATACCCCTTTTGTTGCTTCAGATATTTTAAATTACCTGTATGCATATATAAATCATGTTGAATAATTATCCACCACATAGAGTAGGAAACCATCCCAGCCATATAATTGGGATATGGGGTGATGTCACGGGCTTGGTCCAGGCTTTTATTCACAACGTCATTATCGCCAAAAACGGCAGCGATGGTGGATGTTTCAGGGTGCATATCGCCAATCCATACCAACCGGTCGCGCTTAATGCCGTCCCAAAGATAATCCTGCATGTTTAAATGAACGGTATACGCGCCTGTCATCCATATTTTATTCAGCAGGGTGTCGCTACAATTGAACGAACCCAGGTAAGGAATCTCCCTGAAAGAAAAAATGGCACTTATTTCCTTTAGCTTCAGTTGGACGTGATCATCTACCAGATCTATCCGAACAAACCTGAACCCGGTGTTGCCTATCTCCAGTTTACCGAGCCATGGCAACGGAACTACATAATCGCGGATGGCATGGTCATTCGTAGCGCCCTTTGCAGTATCAGCTACATCTGACATGGCTTCAGCAACTGACTCGCCAAAGCGGAGCCTTACGCGAACCGGTTTGCCGCCACGCGATTGATCGGTGATCAACTGCAATCCACCCTGAATCTCCTTTCCAAAATCAAATAATATCCCTGGCTTACCTTTTTCGTTACTGGTTAATATGCAAAGACCCTTTCCTGATAAATCGGCCTGCCCATTTCCGGGTTTTAATAGCACATCGGCGTTGGCAATGTTAGTCATGGCGTTTTCCGATTTCCATATGATTTTTACCGGTGGGAGATAGCGGTGGGTTATAGGTTCGACTCGTGATCGTAATGCGCTATTTTTCGGGAAAACCGGGGGTAGTTGCGCATTAACAGTACTTATGCTGAACGTAACAAGAATAAAAAAAATGATTTTTTTCATAAATTATTTATTGGAAATACTTACTTACTACCGAATACTTCCTTTACAGCATTTAGGTATCCAAAACCATGTTCTTTATCGGGTTCGAGGTAACTGCCTTCTGCCCATTCATTCCATGCGTTAATGGTGATTAATTTGGGCTGATTTGGATGGCTGTCAAGATATTCTTTAGCCTGTATTAAGAATCGTTTAAAATCAGCCGGGTTTGCGTCCGTAACCCTGCCTTGTACAGCTTTGGGGAAACGTGGATTATTATCCCAGCTTATGGATACCTGCGGGAAATAGGGTACTGTAAATTCCTTACTAAACACCGACCACCGCGCAATTCCTTTTTCCCCCCATTTATCATACCTGGTCAAAGGCACATAGTGTACCCATTGGTAATTTGTAAGACTTTTCAAATTGAGTGCTGCAACAGTATTATTTTGCGTAACAGTGGTATCGCCGGGCACTCCAGATAGATTGCTTGGTAATTCTCCCCACAAGATACCTTGTACGTGCAAGCCTGGGAAACCCGCCTCTTTTGTTTTTTGGGTAAAATAATCTAAAGCTTCTTTTGCTTTTGTAATACCTCCCAAGCCTTTAACAAAGGTTGCCAATTCATAAATACTGATTACCGGCTCGCCATTGATCTTGTAGTAGTTTGGCTGTTTAAAATAATCCTTGATGATGTGCGCAATCATGGTATTAAAAGTGGGCCTGTCAATTCCGCCATGCCAGTATATTTTACTCTTATCATCAGTTGTATTATCCAGGTATGCGCTATGATCATGATTGGCCCACATTAAATAAAATTTCATTTTATTCCTGTTTTTTGCACCTAAAAACCCTTTATTTATCCCGTTTTCTAAAAAGGGTTTTCCGTCATACCAATACCAGTCATATATAAATACGTTTACCCCATGGGATACAGCTGCCTCAATCTTTTTTTCCATTACTTTAGGATCGGCCTCATTAACGTAGCCCCATAACGGAACTTCCGGTTGCTTGTCACCGGGAAATTTTGGTTTGGCTTTGTATATGGATTCCCATTCGCCTTTGCCGTCCTTAAATACGCCGATATCTTTAAATCTTGCGTCAGGTTGATAAGCCGGCCACACATAGGCGGCAACATCGTAATGCTGTTGATCGGCGGGCTGCGCGTATAATGACGACATAGCCATTACGAATACAATTCTGGCCGCTAGAAGCCTTAAAAAAAATCGTTCATACCTTTTGCTCATCGTGTTTTTATTAGGTGTTATTATTAAAATTTATAATTGATAGCTGCGCTACAAATCAGTTACCTTGTTCTCGCATCATAGTCACAACATCAATAGAGAAATTATTCTTTATTGATGTTGTTTATTTCTATGCCTTTATTTATAACCGGGGTTTTCAACCATATTTTTATTTTGGGCTGTTCTGCCCGGGGTAATCGGCAAATAATAATTTTCCGGCCTGAACTGTGGGATATTTGAACTCCCATCAACATTGTTTTGGATTTGTATTTTGTACTTGCCGGTAGCGCCGTCAAGTATATAACGTATGCCTGACCAACGGACAGACAAATCGCTAACTGCTGTACGCCATCTTCTAACATCCCAATACCGTTGTCCTTCAAAAGCAAACTCAACCCTCCGCTCATGATGGATCTGCTCGCGGGTTACGCCCGCCAATAAAGCAATCCCTGCGCGGCCCCTTACCTTATTAATAGAGGTTATTGCGTCGCCTGTATTACCTAATTCAAAAGCAGCTTCCGCATTATTTAGTAAAATTTCAGCATATCTGAAAATCAGCCAATCCTGGGCGGACGTTGCCCAACCCGAATTAGCACCGGCCATGTTATCATGGCTTTCATCAAGATATTTCAATTGCCCAAATCCTGTACCCTGGTAATCCTGATCGCCTGTGGCTGCTATGCCATT
The DNA here is from genome assembly GCA_040390445.1 of Bacteroidota bacterium. GTDB lineage: Bacteria > Bacteroidota > Bacteroidia > Sphingobacteriales > Sphingobacteriaceae > Mucilaginibacter. The sequence goes on along the minus strand of JAZJYI010000008.1, from coordinate 302,377 downwards.
ATATGGTTTATCTGTTTGTATGGAGCCATCCGGCAAACGGATCCCGGCATGAAAATCAAGTTTGCCGCCTTTCCACGGTGTATTTTGGGTATACAATGTCGCAAAAAAACGCGGATCTTTATTTGCCCAAAGTTCATCAATTGTATATAGGCCCTGCTGAATAGTGGTACGGTTTAATGTGCCCGGCGTGCCGTCAACATGTTCAAAACTCTCTGCCAGCTCAAGGTAACCTTGATCGTATAATCCACGGCCCCAAGCCTGTGGCCTCGGGCAATTGAAAAAATCTACGGCCCAGCCATTTCCGCCGGTTAATTGGTTAACAGCATCATGCTTTTTGGCGAAAATAACTTCGCTATTATTTTTAACCAGGAAAATATTTCTGAAGTTCATGGCCTTATCTGCATCCAGGTCATAAAGCGCGAATTTGCCGCTTTTAATAATGGCCTGTGAAGCGTCGTAAGATTTTTGATAATAGGCATTGGCAAGATTGGCCGGTATACCCACCACCCCTTCTAATTGCACCGTTCCAAATTGTGCAATGCTTCCCGCGTACAACGCTGCCCGGCTTTTTAAGGCAAGAGCTGCGTATTTTGAAGGGTGGCCCAGCTGATCTGCGACAATTACTTCCGGTAAATCGCCATTTACAGCATCGAGTTCGGAAATGATAAAATCATAAACCGCCTGCTCGGTGGCCCTTTTTGGGAAAAGTGTTGCTTCCGGATCGCTTGCTTGCTGAACTTCCGTGATTAACGGTACCCCGCCATAACGCTTAACCATCGCGAAATAGCAAAACGCCCTTAAAAAGCGGGCTTCAGCTAGTTTTGGTTTTTTGTCTGCTTCGGGAAGGGCCGATGCTGGGAGATTTTGCAGAAATACATTTATTTCTCTTATGGTAGTATATCCCCACCAATCCAACAGCCCACCGTTTATGGTTAAGTTGCCATATTTATAAGTGAATGTGCTGCTCGGGTTCCAATCACGAAATTGTGGGAAGGAATCGTCAGACACATCGTTGATATCGGCAAAGTTCCAGGCGGCATCCCCTGATGTTCCATTTCCGCTACAGTCATTCCCTAAAAAAGGCATGTCGTAATAAATCTGGGTAAGATATGCATTTATAAGCGCCGGGTCTTTAAAAACCTGGGTTTCATTGATCGTATTTAAGGGTTGTTTATTCAATACTTCCTTATTACAGGAGAAAAACAAACTGCTGCTTACAGCGAAAATTATTATTAAATATTTTTTCATAACTTTTTGTATGGTTATAGTGTTACATTCAATCCCGTTGATATAGTCCGTTGCTGAGGATAATAATATCCACCGTTACCCGCAGGGGCTTCGGGGTCAATGGCATATTTTGCTACCGGATTAAGGGTTAACAGGTTTGTTCCCGCCACGTATACCCGCACGTTTTTGACACCTAGTTTTGTCAAAAAACCATGTGGCAGGTTATAGCCAAGAGCCAGTGTTTTTACGCGTAAATACCACACCTTTCTATAATAATAATCCGAAAATAGGTTATTGGTCCCCGCACCGGATATTCTTGGTACGATGGCGTCTGCATTGTTATTTTCCTGATTCCACCTGTTATCAAAAACAACTTGTGAATAATTGAGGCTGTTATGCAAAAGATTGAGGTTTGTATAGTAGTTAAATGACCCCTGAAGTACAGATTGCAGGTCGAAGTTTTTGTATTTCAAATTTATTGAAGCACCGTAATTCCACGCCGGAAAAGTGCTTCTGCCAATTGCAACCTGATCCCTGTAATCAAGAGCACCGTCATGGTTAACATCTACGAATTTTATATCACCGGGCGCCAGTTGTGCATTACTACCCGGGTATTGGAATTTCAAATTATCTATCTCTTGTTGGCTTGTAAATAAACCATCTGATTTATATCCGTACACAATGTCGGTCCAATTTCCAGACCTCTGATTGAGCCTTTTCTGATCCGGGTCTGTATAAACAGGCTCTTCAACATGCCCGTTTTTGGCACGGTTCCATGCCAGGTTGGCTGAAACCGTATAGCTAAATTCACCCACGCTTCCGGTGGTACCTAAGACCAGTTCAAAACCCCTGTTGTTTTGGCTGTTTATGTTAGTTTGGGGAAGAGCAGCCCCGAATGTACCAGGCAGGGATGCGATCAATGTAGCAGGGATACCCGACAAAGTGCGGTAAAAGCCTTCCACACTACCAAATAGTTTTCTTTTAAAGAATGAAAAATCAAATCCTGCGTTGTAAATCTTTACTGTTTCCCAAGTCAGGTTGGGGTTTGCCAAACCTGTAGAAACGATCCCCGGGGAGGTATTTGTACCAAATAGGTATTGCCCCCCTAACTGATAACCCGTTAGATATTGAAAAGCACCAACATTATCCAAGCCTGATGCACCATAGCTGGCCCTAAATTTTAACTGATCGACGACATTACTGTTTTCTAAGAAATGCTCTTTGTTTAACAGCCAGCCAACTTGGACACCGGGAAAATACCCCCACCGCTTATTCGCCGGGAATACGGCAGACGCATCGGCCCTGAGGGTTGCTTCTAACAGGTACTTACCTTTGTAGTCGTAATTCAAGCGTCCCAAATAACCTGCTCGGCCTGATTGTGTTGCGCTGCTATTATTTGTAGCTGTTTGTATGGAACCCGCAAAGAGTTCTTCCACCTCATCCGTTATAAAGCTACTTCTCGAGGCACTCAATTGATTCGTGCTGTAATCTATAGCTTCGTAAAGTGCAAGTGCCGTAACATGATGGTCCTGCTTAAAAACATGGTCGTAATTGATAGAGAACTGGCCGGTGATATTCCGGGCGCGGCTTTCCACATATCTTAGTTGAGCCTGGGTACCAAGAGCCCCAACAAGTGTGTAAGCCTCCGTAGCGTAATCGTAAGTGTAGAAACTATACGGTTTTGAAAAATCTTTATTAGTAGCGTAAGTTTGGTCATAATTAACGAATGCCTTTACGCTTAAACCATCAATGGCCCTTATTTTATAATCGGTTGTAAATGACCCTCTCAGGTTTTGCTGGTTGTTCCTATTATAGCCGAATATATCTTCATTAGAAGATAGCGCGATACTGCCAACACCCGATCCGTTTGCATAAGAATAATAAGATGGATCTGGTAATGATGATGGATAAATGGGCAGGGAGTTCCATAAATCCGGCCATATCCCCCCCCCTGCACCTTGGCCACGTTCTGTTTGGGACGTCAGTTCATTTACATCCGAAATATTGACTGAAATTGACAGGTCGTTATTAATCTTAGCATCGATATTCGATTGAAAGTTATACCTTTTATAACCACCTCCATTTTGTTTCCAAATGCTACCCTGATTTAAATAGCCAAAGAATCCATAGTATTTGATATTTTCGCTACCGCCGCGCACTGATAAGTTTTGCTGGGTCTGAGGTGCCCAATTCCGCATGGTTTCTTTTTTCCAATTCGTGTTGGGGTAAGCGGGGTCATTGCCTGCAAAATATTTATTTATTTGATCTTGAGTGTATTGGGCAGGTTTACCCTGGTTGGTGAAAAATTCGTTTTGAAGTATGGCGTACTCGCCTGAATTAACCGGCTCGGTCATATAGGTGTTACCCTGTAGGGTAAATGATGAATTAAACGTAATATCGGGCTTACCCAGTTTACCGCGTTTGGTAGTTACCAATATAACACCATTACCCGCCCGTGAGCCATAAATTGACGCCGCAGCGTCTTTCAGTACACTGATAGATTCGATCTGGTTGGGGTCGATGTTGTTAAAGTTAGATTCAACCCCGTCAACGATCCATACCGCGTTTGCTCCATACCCTCTGAGTAAGATACTGGACTGGTCAAAGCCGGGCTGCCCGCTAGATTGTTGCGATACTAAGCCGGGAAGCTGCCCGCTTAATGCATTGATGGTACTGGAAACAGGTGCAATTGTAATGTCTTGCGAATTGACCGAAACAATTGATCCGGTAATATTTGCTTTCTTTTTTGTCCCGTAACCTACAACCACCACTTCATTAAGGCTACCCGGACTTGGAACCAGGCTTAAATTGATAATCGTTTGGCCAGCAATTGGCAACTCCCTGCTGGCGTAACCGGTAAAGCTAAAGATAAGGACTGCATCATCTTCCAAACCGGAAATAGCGTATTTGCCGTTTACATCGGTGACAGTACCTTTAGTTGTTCCCTTTAACCTGATACTAACGCCCGGCATAGGCAAGCCTTTCTCATCAATTACTAATCCTGTAACAGTAACCGTGCTGGCCACCGGGGTAGAAATTAATTTATTTTTGCTGGTGATAATTACATTGTTATTTTTAACAACGTATGTAAATGGCTGGTTCGCAAAACACTGTACTAAAACCTTTTCAAAAGGCAAGTTTTTCACCGTGATACTTACAGGGTTTGCATTGCTTATGACTTGCTCGTCATAAAGGAAATGATAGCCGCTTTGGTGGCTCAAATCATCCAACAACTGCGCGAACGGAACCTTGCTTACGCTTAGCGTAATGTTTTGTCCGTATGTAGCTGCCGAAGTGTTCAATAAAGCACATAAGCATAAAACGAGCGTTAGTTTCATTTTCAGAAATATATTAGGTTTAATGCAGGCGGAGACCCTACAAAAAATAATTGTACTTTTTTTATACATTTGAATATTAGGTTAATTGGTAATTGGTATTACAAGCAATCGTTCAGTTGACCTGATGCAGCTCCCATTGCTGCTAGACCAGGGACGGTCCAACGTTCCTGGTTTTATCAGATTTTTGATAAGTAAAGCTATTTACATATAACGGTTATCCTCCTTCCTTCAACTTTAAATTTCGCTATTCCGGTTAGTTCTAAATAATTCAGTAATTCAACAATATTTTCAGATCGGGACACAGTTCCACCCATTATTTTGTTACTGGCAACCCCCTGGAATTCTACATCTACATTATACCACCTTGCTATCTTATTCATAACTGTTTGCAAATTCTCTTTCTTAAAAGAAAAGTACCCGTTTTTCCAAGCTACCGCGTCGTCTATATTTACATTACGAACGGTAATGTTGTCTGCATTACGGCTAAGTGCAGCTTGCTGGCCCGGTGAGATAACAGCATTACTGTTTTTAGCACTTAACAATACAGCGCCCTCAAGTAAGGTGGTATTGATAGACGGTTCATTTTTGTAGGCCATAATATTGAAGTGCGTACCTAATACTTTGATATTTACATTTTCGGCAGTTACTGTGAACGGAACATTTTTATTTTTAAAAATTTCAAAATATGCCTCGCCGTGTAATTCAACATGCCTTTCAGCACCTTCGAACCTGCTTGGGTATTTTATGGAGGATGCGGCGTTGAGCCAAACATTGCTCCCGTCGGGTAGCGTGATTTTAAATTGCCCTCCAAGGGGCGTAGTTAGTGTGTTGTAAGTAATCGGCTCCTTAATAGCATCACTTCCCGGATTATTAACTACCTGGTAGGATATTTGCCCGTCGGCGTTTTTAGTAATAGTTGTATTTCCCAGTATGGCCAGTTTGCCATTACTTGAGGCGTTTAAGGCTATGGTTTTGCCATTACCCAGTGTTAATATGGCCGCATCCGTACCGGGAACAATTATCTGTTTTTTTATTATTGGCTTAACAAATACCTGCACATCATTTTTTTGACTTTTTAGCACGTAAACACCTGCCGACAACAGGACAAAAGTCACAACAGCCGCAGTTATTTTCCAAAAATCAGTATACCAGTTACGCTTTTCATGACTTATCTCCCTGTTAAGCCGGCTCAGTATGCGTTCGCTGACAGTTGTCCGGTCATCCGGATATTCAGCATCCTGCAAGGAGATCTCATTGTAAAGCTGCAAGAGTTCCTGCTTTTCCAATTTATCCAGGTTGCCTTCAGTATATTTTTGCAATAAGTAATTGATCCTTTGCTTATTCACACTATAATGGGTTTATATAGACATGTGTCTGCGAAAAGCAGTATACCCTACACCTTAAAATAATTATTTGCATATTTTAGATAATCAATAAAAATCAGGAGCTTACCGCAAACAGTTGGGGACAGTTCCTTAAAATTTACTAATAAATTTGTTCTAACCAATTATAACGACCGCTATACTATTAGTTTCGTACTATTTATAGAATTACCAATTATTAAGCTTGATGGAGTCCAAGATTTTATCTGATCAGAAATTGATGAACCTTTTGCAGGAGGGAAATCGGCACGCATTTACAGAACTCTATAAAAGATACTGGGAAAAACTGGTGTTGATAGCGTGGAACCATACCAACGACAAAGGCATGGCTGAGGATATAGTCCATGAAGTTTTTATTTCGCTTTGGAAAGAACGGAACAATTTTAACATCATAAACGTAGGCGGATTTTTGGCCACAAAAATAAAATTTGTTGTATTCAAAAATTACCGAAAGGAGCATCGCCGAAGCAAACTGGCTGAAGTAAATTATCAATTCTCCGACATTTGCCTTGATGAAGAAAAACTTGACGCCCTGTTTTTAAAAGAATACATTGATGGTATAGTTGAAAACATGCCTGAAAAATGTAGGCTGGTATTTAATTATAGCCGCGAAGCTGGATTAAAAAATAGCGAGATAGCAGCCGCAATGAATATTTCAGAAAAAGGGGTTGAAGCCAACCTTACCCGTGCCCTGAAAATCATCCGAAGTAACCTTGAGGTCACAGGGCTAATGGTGTTGATTTCGCATGACGTAATGATGCGCTTTATCAAAGGTTAGCTGTTTCCTGTACTGATGTTTTATTTTGTACCGTCAAAAGCAACTGACAAAGACTTATCAGGTAGAAAATTCATGCAATGACCAAAACAGTGTGCCGGGAATCCCGATTCAACACAGACAGGAACGTGATCTCGGAAACCACAATTGTGAACAAAAAACATATTCATTTCGCAGGCTTTTTACGGTGTTTGCCAAGCCAGCCCTAATGGTTCGAAAACTTAGGGTGAATAAGCCGATGGATGTAAATGGCAAGCCCAAACAGCCCGAGGCAGCTGATGATAATAGAGATGCCGGTCGCCCAAGGTGAGCAGAGCCTGAGCACCATTGAAAAGAGACTAAATCAAATTAAAGAATCGCTTGGCTTTATCAAGAATGAACAATTGATTGCCTACTGCAAAGACCGGAAGATCATTTAATTATATATGGTCATGCAGTAAATTGAATTCTCATATATCAAAAAACACATATGATATATCAAAAAGTATATATCATATCTTATTGTAATAGAATAAATTTACGATAATTCTGGAAGCCTTAACCTTGCTACTACACCTATGATTGTGTCTTATCCACCTTTTGATTTCTCGACCGGTATACGAAATCAATTTCGTAAATTCAAAAAAGCCATATCATTTATTTCAAATGAATTTAATACTTCATTCTTTTGGAGGAAAATAAACCAAGTAATATTTTACTTAATGGTTGCTGGATGTATGGCTATTGGAAAAAGCTCAAACGCGCAATCTTCTCCACCTTCAATAACCGACTTCAGTCAGCTCAATAAAATCCTCCCCCCTCCGCCTAATGCAGGTTCTTTAGGAAAATACGGCGGACTTGATGTCGGGCTGTCATCAGGAGGTGCAAATTTTTCGGTACCACTTTATAACTTTACTTCCAAAAATATTAATATTCCCCTGTCTTTGAGTTATGTTACAAATGGTGTAAAGGTGGACGAAATTGCTTCTCGTGTCGGAACAACCTGGGCTCTCAATGCAGGTGGGGTAATCACCAGAACAGTTTATGGCAGACCAGATGAGTCCAGTACCAGGAACGTGCCTGCCGACATTTACCACCCTTCGGTAGAATTGGGTGCGTTTATTCAGACTATTTCCGACCCGGTTTTTCCTTCGGCGGATGGGCAATTTGATATATTCAGCTTTAACTTCAATGGAAATAACGGACAGTTTATACTCGATACTGCCCGGATTCCGTCACAACGCACCAATAAGCCTGTTTTACTGAATTATTCAGATCTTAAAATAAACTATAACCCTGGCGATGGGAGTGACTTTTTAATCACTACAAATGATGGCACCCAGTACTTTTTTGGAGGCGTGTCAGCCAGGGAGAGTAGCCGGACATCATCCAGTGGTACCAATTGCGGGGGCGATTTCGCTGGTGCTGTCAACGTCGCCTTTTACCTCAATAAAGTAATACATCCCAACAGCGACACCGTTACTCTAAGCTACACGCCGATAAACTATAATTATAAGAACAGCAGGAGTGAAAGTATTTTCGCCTATGACAGGGCTAGTAGTCTCAATCCGGCTCCTCCCGGAATGACCGTACCGAATTCTACAAACTGTGTAACAACAATATATACAAGCGGAGTACTATTGCAAAAAATGCAGTCTAACTTAGGGACCAAAGTTGAATTTTCCTATATCAATAGAAATGACATCAATGATAAGCTACTATCTTCGATAAAAATTTATCCATCCCTGACGGGGGCTGCAATGAAAACCTTTAACCTGGCATATGTTTATTCACAGCCAACATCCACTGATAGCTTGAGGACAAGGCCTTTTCTGAAAAGCGTCACGGAATTAAGTTCAGATAATATCAGCATCAAAAGACATGTTTTTTCATATAATGATATTGCTGCTGTCCCTTCAAGATTGTCTGTAGCGCAGGATTATTTCGGCTACTACAATGGCAAATCAAATAGTACGCTTATTCCTGTGCCTACCAGCGATGTCTTTCGAAATAAATTTCCGCAGGCTTCAGCGAACAGAAATATTGACCCTGCTTATTTGACAAAGGGCTTGCTGTCCTCAATAACGTATCCAACCGGCGGCAAGGATAGTATCGTTTATGAAAGCAACCAGATCTATGCATCCGTGGTAGATCCCCCAACTTACTCGACGCTTTCGGTTTCCGGCACTAATAATTCCAGTGGGTCGACCAACTTTTCATCTGCATCTTGGTCCTGCCCGATAACCCAGCAAATAGTATTGAATGCATCCTGTACGCAAAACAGCCAGCAACAGGACCCGACGTTTAAATTTATAACGATCAAACTGGTTAATTTGACATCCGGAGCCATTGTCGTTCAAAATACTATTCAAAACAATGCCACATGGCAAACAACGGTTGATTTAAATTCCGGCACCAACTATCAGCTTCAGATGGCGGTTTGGGGTACCTCAACAGGCAATGCTAATTTTACTTACAGAGCTAACGCCGGAGGTATGCATAACGCAGCCATCAACAGCGGCGGAGCCAGAGTAGCAAAAGTAATTACACAGGATAATATATCAGGCATTTCTTCCATCAAAAAAATAAGCTACAATATATTCGGTACAGATCAGTCTTCCGGCCACGCCATGTATGGGATGCGCTATGAAAAGATGTTAAAGCGGTTTTATCAAGATAATTCCAGTGGCTTTACAAATTGCGCTCCAACAGAAGTTGATTATCTATCCATGTATTCCAGCTCTATTGATAACATTTATGTATATGGTGCCAGTTCGACTACCTACGCAAATGTCGAGGAGATTTTTGGTGAAGAGGGTGACAATGGCAAGATAAGTCATGTTTATACCGTTCAAAGTGATATACTGCCGGATATCTACTGGGGGCAGGATATGATGGGTGTACCCCACACAAGCTATAGCTATAAAAATGGGAAAGAGACATATACGGAGACGTCTAAAAAAAATGGACCCGGGTATACTCCTATTAAAAAGGTTTTTATACACTTTAAGGAAGATTCACGTGTAGACCATACCTTTTACAGCTACTTAGGAAGCAAAAATTACAACAATTCTGGCAATGCACCTGCGACATGTCAAAATTCAGAAAATATATATCTTCAGTTCAGTTACGGTGAGTACGACTTATCGGCTTACCGCACTTTCCAGAAATGGGTGTATGTGGATACCGTTAAGACCTGGAACTATGATGCTGCGGGACAGAACTATACAGAGGAAAAAACGATCACCGAATATGGCAATCCGCTGCATGCGCTGGCGACAAAGGTAACGCTGTTCACCAGTGACGGATCAACAAAGACTATTGCAAATTCCTACCCTGCTGACCTTTCCCTCACTGGTGATGCCGAAATTGGTCGTCAGGCGCTGGTATCCAGATCTATATCGCCCTTGCTGAAGCAAAGCGTTGCTAAAAACACCAACACGCTATACACCGTAAGCACCAACTACAGCGTGTTTTCTAACGGACTCGTCCTGCCCAAAAACAAAAATGTGCAAGTGGGCAGCAACCCTGTTGAGACGCGCGTGGTATTTAATAGTTATGATACCAAAGGTAATATCACGGATGAAAGCATTAGCAGCGGTCCGAGTAACAGCTACACCTGGGCTTATAATAAGCAATATCCCATAGCACAGGCTACTAATGCCCAGAGCAACGATATATACTATGATAGCTTTGAGGAGGTAACGGGCAACAGCACGCTCAATGACAGTAAAACCGGACATTACAGCCATACGGGGGCTTACAGTAAAAGTCTGACCGGGCTGGACGCCGGCAGTTATACCCTAAGCTACTGGCAAAAATCGGGAACCGTCTGGTCGCAGGTCAACACAACGGTTGTAGTACCCGCTACAACTTACACCATCAGCTTAAACGCGCAGGTTGACGATATTCGTTTTTACCCGGTAACAGCGTTGATGACTACATTCACCTACGACCCGTTGGTAGGAGTAACGAGTACTACCGATCCTAAAGGCGAGGTAAACTACTACGAGTATGATACATTCCAGCGCTTGGTCAATATCAAGGACAAGGATGGGAAGATCATTAAACATACCGATTACCATTACCAAGGCCAGTAAACATTCCACCTAAACCTGATCATCATGTCCAATTATATATCCACAAAACAAATTTATATAGTGCATAAGATTATGTCCCTGCTGATCTGCCTGTCAGTGGCCGGCAAAGTAAATGCACAGGATTGCGTCGCCCTTTCTAATAACTTCAGCATGAACCAAAATTATGTAGTAATGACAATGCCCAGGGTACCGATGAGCACGTTCAGCGCGACAGGAAAAACCAGTTGCGACCTGATACAGTCCGTACAATATTTTGATGGCTTGGGGAGGCCGCTGCAGACCGTGCAGGTGAAAGGCTCGCCCGGGAATAAAGATCTGGTCCAGCCCTTTATGTATGACGCTTTCGGACGGGAAGCACAAAAAAGTCTGTCTTATACGGCCATCGGCGCCGATGGCAGCTATAAAAGTGACGCGCTGACCACTGGTGCCACCAACTTTTACTACCCTGGCGGTACGGCTCCTTCCGGAAGCCAGCAGGCCAATGGGATTGTTTACAATCCCAGGCCCTATGCCATAACTAATTTTGAGCCCTCGCCGCTGAACCGGGTGATTGAACAGGGCGCGGCGGGTCCTGATTGGCAGCCTGTACCCGGCGCCGCTACCGGGCACACCATTAAAATGGGTTATGAGATCAATAACCTGAATGCCTTCAGTGGTGCGGACACTGCGGTCAGCAGGCGGGTAACGCTGTATAACGCGGTGATGAACAGTGACCAGAGCAGGACACTAACAATTGGCAATACAGCAGGGAACTATTACCTTGCCGGACAGCTTACGGTCACGGTCAGTAAGGACGAGAATTGGAAAAGCGGCAGAGGCGGGACAATTGAGGAGTACCGGGATAAGGACGGACATGTACTGCTGAAACGAACGTTTACCTACGCCGGCGGGGCCTTACAGCAGCTTTCTACCTATTATGTGTATGACGACCTGGGCAACCTGTCCTTTGCGCTGCCGCCGATGAGTGGAGCGGATGCCGGAATCACCAGTGCAGCTAACCAAACGGCGCTGAATAGCCTATGCTACCAATACCAGTACGACAGCCGCAACCGCCTTGTCCAGAAAAGACTGCCGGGTAAGGAGTGGGAGTACATCGTTTACAATAAGCTTGATCAGCAGGTAGCCACTCAGGATGGCAACCAGCGCTCGTTGAATCAGTGGATCATCACCAAATATGACGGACAAGGACGCGTGTCGTCGACCGGGGCCTGGAACAACGGCGGAACGGCGATCACCCGCAGCAGCCTGCAAAGTACAGTTACCAGCTTTATCGGCCCTTTATGGGAAAACAGGCCCGCAGGCGGCTATCCGACCAATACGGCCTGGCCGACAACTGGCCTGCAGGGTAACCTGACCGTCAATTATTATGACGATTATACCGCTCCCGACCTGCCTTATACAAAACCCGCCGCCGCCATCAGCCTGCCACTAGGGATGCTGACCTGCACCAAATCTTGGGTATTGGGCAGCACAGCGGTTTTGTTCACCGAATTTTTTTACGACGGACTGGGCCGAAACTTCGAAACTTTTAAGCAGCATTACCTAGCTGGAACGACGGCGGCAGCGAATCCGGCGAATTACGATGACATCGCGAACACGTACGATTTTAGCAACAATGTGACAACCACCACAAGGCGTCACTATACTACGGCCGGCACGACGGCAGCGGCAGTGACCGTGACTAATACGTATTCGTATGATCATATGAACCGTAAAACGCAGACCTGGGAGAGTATCTATAATGGTAACAACGCCCCGCCCGCGGCAGTACTGCTGAGCCAGCTGGATTACAACGAGCTCGGGCAGCTGAAGATCAAACACCTCCATAGCGAGAACAGCGGCAGCACCTACCTCCAATCCGTAGGCTACCGCTATAATGAGCGGAGCTGGCTGCAGTCCTCACTGTCGGATGGCAACCTGTTTAACCAGAACCTGTATTATAATCAGCCTACGGATGTTACCTTCAGTAAGCAATACAACGGCAACATCGCAGAGTTGACCTATACAAAAACAGGCGTTGCCAACGTGGTTTTCAAATATGGGTATGACCTGCTGAACCGCTTGACCAGCGGTACCGCCACGGGCGGAAGCACACTGGGGGAACAGCTGACCTACGATCTGATGAGCAATATTAAAACGCTGACCCGCACGGGACCCATTCCGGCTACCTTGGTCTATACTTATTACAACAGTAATAATAGCAACCAGTTGCAAATGGTCACTAATAACAGTGCCGCGTTTCGTAGCTACGGCACTTATGATGCGAATGGCAATGCGCCCGGTGACGGCGGCGGCAAAACCATCACATATAATATTTTGAATCTGCCCAAAGAGGTTAAACAGGGCAATACAACGCTTGCTACCTATATTTATGATGCTTCCGGGGATAAGCTCAGCACTACGGGGAGTGACGGGCGGTGGGATTATATCGGCGGTATTGTTTACAATGGCAGCAACGCGGCCAGTGAAGCCATCCAGTTTATTCAGACAGAGGAGGGCCGGGCAACGCCGAACGGCAGCGCCTGGAATTACAGCTATAACCTGAACGACCACCTGGGCAATGTCCGGGTTTCATTTGACAAAAACCCATCGACCGGCGCTGCCCGGAGAATACAGGAGGATGAATATTACCCCTTTGGCTTGCGGAACACCTTTTATAATTTATCAAACAATAACCGTTATCTTTATAACGGGAAGGAGTTACAAACAGATCTAACCAGCCAATACGATTACGGCGCAAGGTTCTATGATCCGGTTATTGCAAGGTGGACAAGTGTCGATCCAATGGCAGAAAAAGATCAGAAGTCATCACCCTATAATTACGGTTTCAATAATCCGATATCATTCATCGATCCTGATGGTATGTTTGGAGACTATTACACAGAGTCTGGGCAATGGCTTGGAACGGACAATAAAGATGATGATAAAGCTTATGTTGCAAAAGAGGGGTCTTACAAAAAGCAAGACAATGGGTATGCAATAAAGAAATCAAAAATCACTGAGTTGAAAATTGGAAACAAGGAACTACTCGAAAAGGCTGCTACTATATATGGCGAAAGCTCAGCATACAAAACGAATGGAATGACCGACGAATTAAAAAAAGAGATGTTCGCAATTGCCAGTGTACATGAAAGAAACGATGTGGCATATGGTGGTACAAGTGAATTAGCAGACTTATTTGCGAAAGCCTCACCTAACGAAAGAAACTATACCAAAAAGCAATCAGCAATTGCAGCAGAAATAAACGCACAAACTGGAGGATTCGATTATAGCTATGGTGCTTCTAACTGGGATGGAATAGAGCAAGCGGCCTTTAAAAAAACAGATACAAGATATAGTACAGGGAGATTTGAGTTGCATAAAAATACAATTGGCTGGAGTATATCGGATGGCGATTATAAAGCCTGGAAATCATACGCTAAGCAAAATGGCTACGGTTTCAATGCTCCGCAAGTAAGTAAGAGTGTAGGCGGGACATATCACAGAAACGGAAGTGCTATCAAGATAACTGGTGGTAATGTAGGGTTTAATTCGACAGCCGTATATGGCGGAACAATTTTTTGGAAACAATAACATTTATATGAAAATCCTTTTTGTGTTGTTTATAATGATGTTGTTATATACAACGGACAACGACCAATCAAAAAACAATTATGTAGCTCACGTTTTTATTGACGGCAAAAGTGTAGCAGATTATTTTGTTACAGGAAACCAGATAAATAAAGCAATTTATTTTGGTGAGTCAAAAGATGTTCGGGGTGAAATATATTATATCTACCATAAGACTGATAAATTAACAGATGTCAAATTTAAAGGTCACACGGAAATCCTTGGAAGTAATAAAGAATTGGAAAAAAAGTTATTTAATGATGGGATCTTCCAAAAGAAGCTTATAAATAATAAATTAAATATTCACATTCCACTACAAGCTATAAATACCAATGAACTGATGGATATTTCTAATATATTTTCGGCCACCACGGCGCAAACTGACGCCCGCCGAGGTGATTATAGAGAAATAACCATCAATAACATTAATAAAAAATTTAGATTTTACCCCTCTAATATAGAAAGTTATATTTCAAGTAAAGAAGTAGTCAAAAGATACAAATTAAATTTAAGGCGAGACACTATTTTAAAAGAAGAAATTTTTTTTGATAAAGGCTTGCTAACAAGAACATATAGGTGGCTTAATAATAAAACCTTAATTGTTAGGATTGATTGTAGTTATAAAAATAATAAAATGCTTTCATCAACTAAAAAAATCGAATTAGATTATCTTTAAAAACTGCGTTATAAATTCAATATAGCTTACACAGTATAGCACATATTTACTACAGACTTATGCATCCACATGAAACAAGAGGTTTTGTGCAAAGTGTAACACGATAATCTGTAATGGCAATGTTCCGTGGAAAAGACAAGGATGGACGAATATGGCGCCAGTTTTACGACCAGGTAACTGATAGATGGAATGTTTAGAATTCGTTAGCGGAAGTTTACAGGAAATCAACACTGTAAGTTAGAGGGAAGCAGTTAAGAAAAAGCTATTTTTTCTGATCCATGGCAGCAATACAGACTTATTGCTATCCTTGGCGTTTAAGAAAAATTTACCGCCGCCGCCCGGATAACTGTAACTATAGATGTCGGGTTCCATATCATATAGCCTGTCCTTTACCTGTGCCATGAAAGTGCGCCCCTGATCAAACGCGTCGTTAATATTATTACCGGCTGCCATCAGGATCGTGCCGTTCAGGTAACCGATCGTGCCCGCATCATCCGGCAGGCCCATTACCCTGCGGTTGATCTCGCCACCTGTACTGAGCGACCACCCGAGGCCCACCCAGCTCGCCATGTCGTTCACCTTGTTACCGGAGGCATGATAGCTGAGCATAATCGGTACCGAAAGGTCGCCGGACTTGATCTCATAAAGGGGTATAGAGATATCCGGAACACCTGAAAACATGTTTACTTGGTAGTTACCGTATTTCTCGAACGCGGCCGCATTTGGGGGCTGTCTGAAAATGGTCGGTAAAAATTAAGGATTATTTTTGCTGGTTTGTGCTTGTAGGTCTGTTATACATCCACAAAGAATGATCAGTAAAAGAAGGTATTTGTCTTTCATTAGGTTATTGGATATTGGAAAAGGTTTAAATATGGAGATCGGTCTAATTATATATATGCCTGGCTGAAAGCCAAAGAAAGATTACGGTGCAATTAAGACATTATCGAGGCTTTTAGGTTATCAGCCTTCCCTGTATGTAGATTTGAGGAATGCGGGCAAGTAAGTATGATGAATACTCCCTATCTTTTTATTGGCATGTGTAAATAGGTTATTAGGTGCAATGGCTCCTAAAGATAGAAAACTTTTGAAGAATAAAACAAGCGATAATCGTTTTTAATCTAACGGTTCGATATGGCAGTGAGAGCGATTTCCTTTTTCAAAACGAGACATTTAAGCTGTCATATAAAACTCCGGATAGTATGAAGTGCCTCAGAACTAAATTTGAATTAACCTTATAGATAGCTTTAATTCTCGTGCCTATTCCACGGGTATCAATTTCATGCATTTTTTGCAATACGTAGAAAAATTGTCTTATTTGACCGACATTACGGTCTCTCAAACAGAAATAAAATAATCAATAAAGACTATTCTATTTTAAATCTTTAATTATAAATTAGTGGTGCATGAAAGATGTACGCCTAAGCTTAATTATTGTTGTCCTTTGTTCCCTTTGCTCCGCATGGAGTTCCTGTAAAGAATTTATAGAACCGTCGCTGGAAAAACGCGTAATTAATCCGAAGGCACCTTCTGAGAACTACCAGAGCCCGAAATATACGATCACATTTTGGTGGGATGGTCTGGAAGATGCAACAAGTTATCAACTGCAGGTGGTTACCCCTGATTTTAAATTTCCAGGAAGTCTGTTACTGGATACGGTTGTATCAAAGGAATCATTTTCCTTTAACCTGGATCCTGGAAACTACCAATGGCGGGTACGGGCCCTCAACGGCAGCTCCCAAACGGCTTTCAGTAATGCGCTTAGCTTTACCGTATTACAATCGTCGATCAAACAGCAGTCTGTCCAATTAGTTGGCCCGGCTAATAATGCAGTGACCAATCAAAAAGACGCAATTTTCCAATGGGGAAGCCTTTACGGTGCCACCAAATATCACTTTCAGATCGACACCAGCAACTTTGCGAATGAAAACACACTCGTTTACGATGCCAGCGTGCCTGGTCAGCAGATCAATTTTACATTTCTGAAAGACCAGTCCTATCAGTGGCGCGTGCGTGCCGAGAACGATACCGCGCAAGCCAGGTGGTCATCTGTCTACCAGGTGACCTACGACCATACCCCGCCTCCGGTAGTCACCCCGGTCTCGCCGGTCGCTAACACAACGGTCAGTAAACCTGTTACCTTGCAATGGTCCGCAGTTGCCAGTGCTGTCAAATATAAAGTCTATGTGCTCAAAGCAGATTCCACCTCCGCTTATAATCAGAACTTTCCTGTCACGCTGAATAATACGACCAGTTATTCATTTACCGGCGGTAACCCGGGGGAAAAGATCTACTGGCAGGTATCTGCCCTTGACGCAGCAGGTAATGAAGGTGAAAAAAGCAAGCTAAGAAACTTCTTGATACAACAGTAAGTGAAGAAAAAGGTGACCAATATTATACTGGGCGTGGTTGTGATCATGATCTGGGCACTTTTTGTCAGGGGCATCCTCAAAGGGTTAGATGACAGCGGCAATGATATTTTGCCATTGCGGGCGGTAACAAAGAAAATCCCGTTCAATGACTACGAGCAAAAAAAAGATACTGCGCGCATACTGCTCAATTACCGGGACCCTTTTCATGCCGGCACTACCCCCTCTTTGAAAGACACGATGATGCGACAGGTCAAACACCGGGAAATAGCCTTGCCGGCCATTCCTAAACCGGTTGAAGACCTCAGTTTTATCAAATATTCCGGGTTCATTTATAATCCGGCAACTAAAACAACGATCTCCATTATTAGCGTCAATGGGAAAAACGCCATGGTTGCCGACGGCGAGGTAACGGATGGCATCAAAATCATTAAAAACATGAAGGATTCCATCAAGATCAGTTACCGGAACAAGATCAGATTTATCAGCAGGACATAAGGAACTATGAAAAAGATCATTTTAGTATTATGCCTTTTTAATGCCACGGTGGCTGCCGCGCAAAAAATACCCGATTCCGGTTTTAACCATGTACGGCTGAGCGAAGAGGACCGGACAATTTCCTTTGAGACGCTGCCGGTTAGCGGCCCACCCGGGACAGTGCCAACCAAAACCTATTTTTGGTACGCTTCCGGTCATATCCAAAGCACCCAGGGCGGGTATAGCGGCAAGTTGCTGAATGGTTTTTACCGCATCTATTTCTTAAATAAGAACCTCTCTGAAGAAGGCACTTTTGACACGGGCCTCCGTCATGGAGTATGGAAAAAATGGAACGAAGCCGGCGTACTGAGAGAAATGATCACCTGGCAAAACGGCATAAAAAATGGCGCTTATTCGCAGTTCGATGAAAACGGTCAGGTCCTTTCCGTCACGAATTACAAAAATGGCGTTTTAGAGGGCGTCTCGAAACAATATGTTACCAAAGATTCGGTCGTGACCACCCATTACCACAACGGCAAGATCGTCCAGCCGGCACCCTTTTTGAAACGCATCAACCCATTTCGCCGGAAAAAAAGCATGCCGGCCCCGCAAACCAGCTAAGATGACATACCTGAACGAAAAAGTAAACGCGTCAGCGCTATACATCGTTGTTGTCATGGCGCTGGTCATTGCCATCCTTTGTGCCGCGATGATCTCTGCGGCCTACTTTTACCGGCTACAATCCCAAGTCAAATCAAGGAGTGATGCCCTACGGAATAATATGAAATCCGGGGTCAATCTGTTACTGGCGAATACTGACAGCACTTTTGCCGGGGGGAAAACATTCAGCCTTTTTCCAGCCGGCGAAGATTCTGTTTTTTTGAGGAAGAAAGCCTGGGGCGTTTACCATGTGGGCATCAGCAAAGCTTTTGTACAGCAAGATACCGTTTACGAAATATTCCTCATTGCCAACCGTGTAGATTCCGCCAAATGGTCATCGCTTTATCTTCAGGATGAAGACCGGGCATTGTCGGTTAGCGGAAACACCAGTATAACCGGCAATGCATTTCTGCCAAAATCCGGTATCCGGGCAGCCTATGTGGCGAACAAGGCCTATACGGGTAACAAGCAATTTGTAAGCGGCCATATGTATGATAGCGAAGCCAAACTGCCGGTTTTAGACGAAAAGATATTATTGCACGTAAAAGAACTGATCGCACCGGATGCCGTAGAAAACATCCCTGATATGGGAAAAACCATCCAAAACTCTTTCCTGAGGCCTGCCCTAAAGTTCGACCTGAAAAAAGAGCCAGTACGGCTCCAAAATATCCACCTCAGCGGGAACATTCTCCTGCGTTCGGATACGACGATCTTTATTGATAGCTCGGCGCATTTGAAAAACATCCTAATCTATGCGCCCGCGGTGATCATCGGCGAGGGCTTTTCCGGCAGCTGCCAGGTTTTTGCCAGCGACTCGATCTCCACCGGCAGGAACTGCCACTTTAGCTACCCATCTGTGCTCGGGCTCGTCCGGTTCGAAGGTTACGCCAAAAAACAGCAGGCGATCATTCGCCTGGGCGAAAATACCCGTATGGACGGCCTGATCTTCGCTTATGAAAAAGACCCCGGCGAGCTAAAGCCTTTTATCGCATTAAACAAATCGGTCACTCTTTGCGGGCAGGTGTACTCCCCCGGCAACCTTTCGCTACAGGACAGCGTGAAAGTTTATGGCAACCTGACAACGAAACGTTTCTTATACCAAACAGATTACAGTTCTTATGAAAACTACCTGATCAACGTGCAAATCGGATCCACGCTTTTATCCCCCTACTATTTAAGCAGCCCCCTGATGCCCACCCACGCAAAAACACAAAAAGTACTGGCATGGCTGGAAAGCAACTAACATTAAGCCGCCAGGTAGCCGCTTCCAGCATTTTGGAAACGGTGGTGGCCATGGTGATCATCGTCGTTGTGTTCGGCGCGGCCATGGTGATCCTGGGCAATGTGATGAAACGTTCGGTTTCTGTGACGCAGATCCGGGCCGGATCGGTCCTCCGGGAGAAATTGCAACAGGAAGAATATGCCCATAGCCATGAAAACACGGATTACCGGGTAGACGACCTGGACATTAAACAAACGATCTCCATTTTGCCCGAACAGCCCGGTCTGGTCTCTATCCAACTTTCGGCCTATGACGGTCATGGAAAAAAAATAGCCGAACTGCATAAAATAATCAGTCAGGATGAAAATTAACGCTAAACTACAGGCCTTTACGATCCTGGAAATGGTAATTACCATGATGATTTCCGCGCTGATCATCGGTTTTGCCCTGACCGCTTATATGATCGTCATCCGCGCGCACGCGTCTTTCCAGCAAAAAAATGACCAGACCGCCGCCCTTTTACAACTCGACCGGGTCTTGCAACGTGACATAGGGCGGGGCATCCATATGCTCAAAACCGCCAACGGCATACTTATCGCGGGCAAAACAGATTCCGTCAGATACGAGTTCACCACGGACTATGTACTGCGTATCAGCCGGCGTACCGACACCACCAGGGTTCAGATGCAGGACCTGCAGACCACTTTTGAACAGCAGCCTGTCGATAAAGGACTGACAGATGAAATTTCCTTTAAAGTGACCTGCAATCAACAAACGATCCCTTTGACCTACCATAAATATTATAGTTCGGAAGACCTTTTTAACCAGGAACCTTATGCCATCAATTGACCTGAGCAGGTACGAAAAAAAGAAAACAGCGAAAACAAGTCCCCTAAACACGGGAGACCGCCTGTCCGCGTTCTTTAACCAGGAGATCAACCTCGGGGGCAGCGGCCTTGCCGATCAGAAAAAAGAATTCATGTACCTGGAACTGGGGTCCCTGTTAACCGCGGGTATCGATTTCAGCAGCGCCATCGAGCTGATCACGTCCGACCAGCAGAAAGAAAAAGACAAGTTGCTTTTCAAAGGCATTCAAAAGCAAGTCCTTGAGGGCATGGCTTTTTCAACCGCCCTGGCCCAAACCGGGAAGTTTTCCCTTTACGAGACCTACAGTTTACAGATCGGTGAAGAAACCGGTAAACTGATCGAGGTTTTACATGACCTGGCCGCATTTTTCAAAAACAAGATCAAACAGCGCCGCACGATCATATCCTCGCTTACTTACCCGGTGATCGTGTTGACAACCTCCCTTGGCGCGGTATTCTTTATGCTCAAATTCGTAGTGCCGATGTTCGGCGATATTTTCAAACGCTTCGGTGGCGAATTGCCCTGGATCACGCAACAGATCATGGCATTTTCCAATGCGGTCCAGACCGGTTTCCTGCCCTTCCTGCTCCTGATATCCATTGGCGCAGCAATCGTATTCCGGTACCGGAATACCATCCGCTTCCGCCGGGTAACCTCGGCGGCCTTACTTAAAGTTCCGATCATCGGCAACATTGTTCAAAAGATCTACCTGGCCAGGTTTTCCAATTCCATGCGCCTGCTGATCAATGCCAAACTACCGCTATTACGGTCCATAGCCCTTTGCCGCCAAATGATTGGTTACTACCCTATTCAGTCTTCGCTTGAACAGGTGGAACAAAGCATCCTCGGAGGTGGTTCATTGCACGAAAGCCTCCAGCGCTTCAAAATCTACCCGCCAAAAATGATCCAGCTACTTAAGGTCGGGGAAGAAACAAATCAATTGGATTACTTTTTTGGCTGGGTGGCCGATCAGTACACGACCGAGGTGGAACACAAGACGGCGACACTGAGTAACGCCTTACAACCGCTGATCATCATTTTCCTGGGGGCAATTGTCGCCGTGATCCTGATCTCCATGTACTTGCCTTTGTTCCAGATGAGCGATCATATCCAGTAACGATCAGCGAATGATTTCCAGATAGATGGTCATGGCCAGCCCCTGCTTTACCTGGGTGTCCCTTTCAGGCATCCTGATGCTGACCGAGCGGATAAAACCAACCTGGTCGGCAGACCGCAGGTCGTTCAGGGTCTTTAACAGGGCAAAATAGTTCCCTTCCATGACCAGTTTCTGGATCAGGTAGGGACCTGCCGAAGATAACTGATCGGGCGTAGGGATATCTACGAGTTTGACATCCTGTTTCTGCGCGATCAGCGCAATTTTGTTCAGGACACCAGTACGGAACAGCCCTGTATCTATCTTAAAGCGGGCAACAAGCGTATCCAGGTTAACCTTTTTACGTATCAGGTAAGCAGGTTGCCCGGATGTCCCGCCGGACTGCAGCATCCGGTCCTTCAATTCCGAATTGGATTGCCAGGCCTCGATGGTAGGCTTAAACGCCAGCTGGTAACAGATCAAAAAGAAGATAGCCACCGCTGCGTATAACAAGTATTTTTGTTCCCTGAATATTTTTTCCATATCAAAATGTGATGATGACCGTGAACTGCCCGGTATTCTTCTCCCGGTTTACCGAGAAATTTTGCACTGCGCAACTTTTGACCCAGGGCAGGATCTTGATCCTGGCTACCCATTCATTAACTGGCAATATGCTGGCGGAATGCCCGTTCACCCAGATGCTGCCGTCTTTAAACTGCAGGCTCTTTTCTTTCCGGCTGGCTGCAGGATCAACGGGATTCACGTTGATCTCATCCAGGGTCAGTTCATCCGGTAAAATGGAAGCGATCCGGTCGATAAAGATGGCTTTATCAGCGCCTTTATCCCAGCCGAACTTTTTCAGCAAGGCCTCCTTTTCTTTGACCTCGTTATCAATACTACTCATGTCCGCTGTATTTTGCGCTGTGGTGCTGACCCGGGCTTCCAGCTCATTGTTTTCTGCAAACAAACTGGAAAAAACGAAAGCATTGACCGACAGGATCAACAGGAAGAACCCCAGCAAAAACAGGCCAAACAACCTGAATTTCTTTTTCCCGAGTTGGCTTTCCATCACCTTGTCTACGCTTTCCGCAGCTGCTTTCACAGGGTCAAAGCGGGTTTGCAAGACTACCTGGAATGCCGCCGCATAGGGAATCAGCAGAGTTTCATCCATTGCCTCCAGGTCCACCTTTAAGGGAAAGGGGGCTACGGTATCTTCGGTATATACATAATTCTGCCATTGCTGCTCCTCATCACGAGTGATCATATGTCCGGCGAACAACAATTCGCCTCCGTAGACATTCAACTGTTTTGACAGATGAAAAACAGGGAACGGCCCAAGGCTCAGCATGATTGTCTGAAAACCAAATTCCTCCAACTGGCCAAGCCACTTCTCCGCTTCATTTTTCCGGATCACCGACACAAACGAATAAGGCCCGGAAGGAAAATGCTGCACAAAAAAATCCTGTATGTCCGCGTTCGGTAATAACTGCCTGAAATTTTCAGCAGTTATCGTCTCCAGCCGGTCAACCCGTTTATGAATGACGCCCTTCCCTGATATATTCAGCGAAACAAGGGCTTTGGCAGGCAGGTGTTCCGGTAAGCGCTTCAGGTCCTCAAGCCCGGTCAGCTTTTTGACAATTAAAAGCTCATTCTTTTTTTTCTGTACAGAACAGGCAGTTACCCGCAATTCACCACTTCGCCCGATCAATATGCTGATCCCGGTACACTGCTCGATATGGTAATACTCTTCAAACATGGCGATGTTAGCGTAAGATCGTTGACTTGATGAACAGGACCGTCGTTACTTTTGATGTGGCCTTTGTCCTGCTACTGAAGATCCATTTGAGTATGGGTATCCTGGACAACAACGGGACGCCGGAGCTGGTCTCGCTGTTCCCGGACCGCTCGATACCGCCCAGCACAATCGTGTCGTCGCTATGCACACGCAGGCTGGTTTCAAACTTACTGACCGACTGAGGGGGTGGGGACCCATCCGTGGGTATGGACGTGAAGTCCGAGAGGCTCACCTTAATTTTGAGCGTCACCTGGTCATCGCCAGAAACAACCGCGTTAATAGCGATCCCCAGGTCCGCATTCACCTCTTTATATTCGTTGGTAAAGATTGAGGATGGATTACCCAGCGACGGGATCACGTTCTGTGTCGTATTCCGGTAATAGGCCTTTTTTCCGATACTCAGCAATGCAGGGTGCCCGTTCATAGAAACGAGTTTTGGCACCGATCTGAAATCGGCATTATCGCTTTCTTCCAGCGCACTAAGCTTGACATAAAAATTCGGGGTCACACGGCCCAGGTTAAAGCTGGTGGAACCACTGATCCTGCTCAGGAAATCATTGATCGATTTAGAGCCAAATGTATAATCCACTCCGGGCAATACCCGTCCGCCTGTTTTGACGCTATCAGACACCCCCGCAGAGATGCCTGTGGAAACGGATCTGTTTTTATGAATATCGATCATGGTCACTTCGATCAAGACGACCGGAACCAGTACATCCATTTTCGTGATCAAAGCTTCGATCTCCTGGATCTGGGCGCTTGAACCGGACAGCAGGATAGAATTCTGCTCGCGGAATTCCTTGATCTCTACTCCTCTTTTCCACTCATTGGGGATCATTGTAGTGATCGTATCGATGGACCGGTGTTCCAGGTGCACCATCTTGAAGGTCCGTAAGCCCTCTAGTTTCCGGTCACCGATCAGGTAGATCCCGTTCTCCGGATGAAAGGTATAATCAGTACTTTTCAGCAGCAGGGACAGGAAGTTTTCATAAGGCACATCAGTTACATGCAGCGTGATCGCTCCTTTCAGGTCAGAATAAATGGAGTAGCTTTTATTCGCTTCCTGAGAGGCCTGTTTGACCAGGTCAGCGATCGGCGCATTGACCGCGTCAGCAGAAAGCAGCTTTTGCCCGTTAACCACCCGGCTGTACAAACCCGATTTTACACCACCGTTCTGGGAGGTTGGCAGATTTTTGAAATTTTTCCGGGTCGAGGTACCCCGGTCTCCGTTTACATAGACCTCCTCGTTTTCTTCCAGCGGCTGAAAGAGAAAAAAACCGTCATTAGTTTTAACGACTTTAATATTGTTGGTATAAGCCAGCTTTTCCAGCGCGGCATCGAACGGCGCTGCCGATATAAAAGCCGTGACCAGGTTATTCTGCATCGATACTGGTACGACTACATTCTTACCGGAGAGGCGGGTAACCTTTTTGGCCACCGCCTGTAAACTATCGTTATTCAGTTCAAAAGAGATCGTATTGTCAAATTTCGTATAATTGATCAGCAGGTCTTTTGGCGCTGGCCCCAGCAGCAAAGCCGGGTCACGGTAAGGTGTCACGTAGATGATCGAGCCCGTGACCGAAACATCAAGGTTGTATTTTTTGGCCAGAAAAGAGAGTATTTCGGAAGCGGTAACCCCGTTAAAGGTATCGAAGACCGGGAAATTCAGCTGAGGATCGCTGCTGATACTCAGGTTAGCGGCCCTGGAAATGGCGTTCAGGTACTGTTGTATCGACACGCCGGTCATCGACAGCTGCATTTTTTGTTTCAGCCCCGGGACGGTCGCAGAAAGGTTTTCCAGGTTGGTTTCGATAGCCCGGATACGGTCCTGCTGTGCCCTGGTCACTAGCGGGCTGAAACAGAACAGGAACAGGATAAGGATCCGGGTAAAGGTTTTAAACATAAAGATCAATAGTTAAATAACAGGGGGTAAATTTCTTCGATAGAAGTTGCCCCATCCTTAAAAAGCCCAAAGGCATTCTCCGAAAGCGTCTGTATACCTCTTTTCTTTAAAAGGTCTTGAATATACATATTTCCTTCTTTGATTTCAAAGGCCAGATCACGATCAATCGGGATCACCTCGTAAACGGCTTTTCGTCCTTTGTAACCCGTATAATAGCATTGCTCGCAACCAGTCGCTACAAAGTGCTGGCTAACTGGTGCAAACGGCGTAAACTGTTTGGGATAGAGATCAGTGTCAAATGCCGCCTCTTTTTTACAATGGGGACATAACAAGCGGATCAGGCGCTGCGCAACCGTAGTATTCAACGTGCTGGCGACCAGGAACGGCGGAATGCCCATATCGATCAGCCTGGATACCGTTCCCCAGGCAGAATTCGTATGAATAGTGGACAATACCAGGTGCCCGGTGAGCGCCGCACGAATGGCCATATTGGCCGTTTCTGTATCCCTGATCTCCCCGACCATGATCACATCCGGGTCCTGCCGCAGAAAAGTACGCAAGGCGGAAGCAAACGTCAGGCCGATTGATTCCTTGACCTGGGCCTGGTTGACACCCTCCAATGTATATTCAATAGGGTCCTCAATCGTCAGCACATTCCGGGTTTCCTGGTTGAGCATTTTCAGCGTGGCATATAGCGTCGTGGTCTTCCCCGAGCCTGTAGGTCCACTGATTAACAGGATACCTGTGGTTCGTTTCGCTCCCTCCAGGTAGTTAACCAGGTCCTGCTGCGAAAACCCGAGTGTATTCAGGTCGATATCGGTCGCATCATTATTAAGTAAACGAAGCACCACCTTTTCGCCATGCAGGGTTGGCAGGATCGATACGCGGATATCAAACTGGTACCCGGGCTGATTAAAATTGATACGGCCATCCTGTGGCAGCCGCTTTTCGGCGATATCCAGGTTCGCATTGATCTTGATCTTATTGATCAGGGCGGGATACTCTTCCCGTTTGAGCAGATAGCGTTCTACCATCATCCCATCTACCCTGATCCTCACGCGGCATTTATGCTCATAGGTTTCGATATGGATATCGCTGCTCTTGAGATTTTTTGCTTCAGCGATCAGTTCTGAAAAAAAACTTTCCGCATCCCCTCGCCCCACTTGGTTCGACTGTCCCCGAGCCGCCTGACTTTCGATATAATATTTGGACAACAACATGCTGACCTGGCTATCGGGCAGCTGTTCAATTTCGACCTCGCCACCCAGCAGCATGCCAAGTTCATCCACCAGCGTATCCACATTCGTACTTTCCCCGCAATACAGGGTAAAAGAGCTTCCCTGCCTGTCCTTGGGCAATACCCGGTAATGCCAGGCTTGGTCCTTGGTCAGCCAGTGAATATTTTCGGTTAGTATATGAATGTCCTTGCTCACAGTAATTTTAATATTTTGATGGTCAGCCAGGCGTCACTCGTCAGATCGACCGATCGCTCCAGGAAGTCCCACCCTAAAAAACCGACCATCACCAGCGCCTGAAGGCCAGCCAGCGGGATATTCTTGCCTGGCTTGGCCGACACCCGTTGCCAGATGAGCCAGGATACCAGGGCCAACAGGAGGCTGGATACATAAAAAAGAATAAAGTTCAACGCTGAAAAGTAAAACGCAATGGTGAGCAGGAATAAAATATCCCCCCAGCCTAATTGCGAGCCGGTGAGTTTAACCCATTTTTTATTCTTGAGAAAAAAGTAAAAAGAAACCAGCAGAAACTGTACCGCCAAAAAGGTAATATTAACAACTGATGCAAAGGCTACATCAGCGAGGCTACGCCGGTGTAAAAATGAAGAAACGACGAAAAGAAACAGCAATATAGGAAAAGCTAACAGATAAACCTTTCTCCACAACATGTCCTGCACAAATATCCCCAGCAACACGGCCACCATCAGTAAAAGAAGCACTAACATTAGTCCGGGATCACTTCTTTGATGTCCTTATCCTGGTCGATCTCCCAGACATTGAATTTACCATTCCCGTTAAAGTCCGTAACCGAAACGGCCCTCGCTTTAAATGAATTATTGTCCGCACTCACCATTTCTATCCGGTAATTGGCCCTGCCGTCTTTTCCGTCGCTGACCAGTTTCCCCTGTTCGTAACCCAGTTCGTTCAGGTCGCTGCAATACCGGGAATGCTCGTAGTAATAGCTTTGCTGCAAAGTTTGCAAATAGGCCAGCTGTGTTTTAGCCTCTACATTTTTCGCTTTGGTAATGAACCGGAGTAAACTTGGCGTTAACAAGGTCGCCAAAATTCCGATAATGGCCAACACGACCAGCAGTTCCGTCAGCGTAAATGCGCCGACCTTTTTATGGAAAATAGGATGTTTAGGTCTCATTTTAATAATCGATCAAAGCCGGTTCATGAACCGGATAAAATTCCGTTCTAATTTAATACATTCCGGCTAATACCGCAAACTAATTATGATCAATACAACTAATTTAGCGATACCAATACAGCACGTGGTTGTTACCCGCGTAATGATAGGGGCTTAATGCATCCGTTACTTCCGCTTTAGGGTCGATGCCCGTAAACCTGCCCAGTGCAGCGTCATAGCTACGATAATAGGTCTGGTAAAGGTCCGGCAGATCGCCGTAATCGTTCTGCCATTCACTGCCTCCATTGTAGAGTTTTTTATTAGGTGTTCCCGGTATAGCGATCTGGCTGTTCGGCATAATGAGGCCGAAGGGATAATAACTGTTCTCCTGTTTCACTACGGCTACGCCCGTGGTGCCCTGTTCCTGGAAGCTTACACGTACGTTCCCCTGCTGATCGGCCACAAAGCACTTTCTTTCAAAGAACTGTTAAGCTGAAAGCTTAACGCATTTATTGGTCTAAGTTACGCTTAAGCTAAACTTAGACCAGGGAGGGAATTTTCCCTCGTTACCGACTTGTAAAATTTCAGTAGATATATATTCTCCTTTTGCACTTAACCACCAGTACTTATTAGCCACTGCATTTTCCATAGCCGCATACGATACTCCTCCTAATACGAGAGCATTTCCTACGCGACTGCGGCCGTCTGCACCATCACTCCCCTGATTGGCAGAACTTTAATTACTTGATAATAGAATTAACATATAACCGATGTGAGAAACTATCCTTAAATCATAATCCTGGGACAATGTCTATACGTTCTTTTCGAAATAGTTTACCTTCTTTAAAATGTATAATATATCTGGATGGATCAAATGTAACAGGGATAAATTCCTTATTTATTTCCCCTTTGATATTCAAATCATTAAGAAGTTTGTTATTCAAAATCTTTTTAATTTTTGTTTGATTTCGTTTTATATTAAAAGCTTTCTTTTCGGGTTGATAAATTAATATTGGTTGGCCGTTGACAATGGTATAATAGGAAGGTAAGTACTTCAATAAAGTACTACGATAAATAAATGATGTTAGGTAGAACCTAATATCATCCCCGTTTTTATAGTCGACCTTTAATACAACAACTCCCTTACTATCCGAAATCTCATTTTCTTTCAGATACTTTGCAATTTGGGCAACGACATAGCCCTGTTCGATTTGCACATAACAAATTTGGCTGTCCATATATTTTTTTTTAAAATTTTGCGCAAATAGTATGTACGGGCAAACTATAATAATCCAAAGAATACAATATTTTTTCATTTATTTTAGTAAAAGGTTACCATTTAATAATTCACTTGTTGGGCCTACAAGAGTAGGTGTATTAATTCCATTAATAATAGTTCCTGAAAAAACACTATTCGGTCCGATGGTGTATATTGGTTTTCCCCCCATAAACGTTACCATCGCATAATCGTTAGGGTTAGACGGATAGTCAATCCATCCATTGGGATGTGTATGAACATGTCCTAAAATAAGTAACTGAACTTTATTGAAATTTACAAATAATTTGCCGCTCGCACCGCGGGTTATCTTATACGCGTTTGAAAAAGATAGGTTATTTTTGTTTTTATCATTCGGGAGTACAAGAATACCTCGATTTGTAATCCATGCCGCATTTTCTTTAAAGACCGTGCCATCAGCATTAAAACTGTTTTTCCACATAAAATTATATGCCTCTGTTTGACTTGCAAAAAGTCTTCCATTTGTAGTTAACTGCCCTCCCTGATTAGCACACTACCGGCCGACGGTTATTGTTCTAATGATACATTCTTATTTTGGGGAATAACATGAATAACCTCGCCGCATGAATTTCTACTTCCACTTATTACATATCCGGTTGAAGGACAATCTGAGCCATATTTGCAACGTGCAGTGTCCTGTTTAAGAATTTTGTGGGCACTGCTACTACAATTAATGAGAGATTTTCGCAGTGCTTCTCCGTCATTAATTACTTTAAGCCTCTCACTCATAAATTCCTTAGACTTAGCGTCTTTTGTTTTTCTATTGTTCAGCCATTTCAACAGTAACTTTTTATTAAAATAGTATCTATCCTCTTTTATAGAAGCTATTTTAGAACCTTGCTCATAAATTGGCTTGTTATAGTAATACTCCTGTACAAATGCAAAGAACAACTCATTTTGGTTAAAATAATATTCTTCTATAACCTTACCCGTTTCTTTATAATAGGTAGCTTTGATCTTTCGTAAATCTCTTCCATCGAGATAAGCAGCAAGAAATCCACCTTCAGTTGTCTCACCGATCAAGTCTTTTTCGAGAAGGTGATATTTCGTTTGATTTTCATTAACAATTTTATACTCTTCCCGAATCTTCTCAATTGTTTTAGCGGTATCGTTAAGGATTACTAAGTGGCTTTTATTGTAAACATGATTTTCTTTTGAAATTATAATTCCCAAAAGCATCAACGCAGTTATTACTTTCATGATTTTCTTTTTAATGTTGTGATTGTTGATATAATTGTTGCCATGTTTGGCCAAAGGTCATTTGAAAATGTGGCGGATCAGCCTTTCTTCCCCAATCTCCTCCCCAAGCGAACCCCAATATCTTCGCAACCCACACTATGTCAGGAGAAACGGTTTTATTCCAATTGGGTTGACCGTTTTCCATAATCACGACATCGAAAGCCAAACCATATTGATGATAGCTTTGTCCGCCTTTAGCATAAGTTATGATATTTCCTGGCGTAGTTCGACCTTGTGCATAATACTTGTTTTGTTGCTCTACTGATCGATATCCCTGAGTGATTCTTAAATCTACTCCGTAAAAATAATGAGCTACACCTATTAAAGTTGTTGCTGGCCCTTGTAACCGAGAGTCTAATTCAGAGATTCTTTGAGTGTTAATAGCATCTGGCCATCCTCCCTGATTGGCATTTACATTCTAATACATAATTATTTGAACTTCAACAAGTAAAGCATCTTCTTGTGGTCTAAAACCTCTATTTTAAATTGGTTTCGAGTAATGTCGGTTTGCTTCACAACAGCAATAACTCTTGAATCTGTACTTGCACCATCCGGTAAATATCTATATTCAAAAAGCCATAAACCTAAGTAGTTATCATATGAACCAGAGTTAATTTCATTTGAATGTAAATAGCGAGTGATATTTATAAATTCCTTTTTTTCACCGTTACTCAACTTGGATAACGATTGAATTGTATCTAAACTTACATCGCCTACAATTCGATTATTAACAAAGAGTTTGTCTTCCCTATAATCATACCCTTTATTAATGTTAATCGGCTCTTGAATTTTTTCCAATAACGGAATTACTTTCAATAGAGAGTCTTGTACATTTGTGACACTGTCGTTGAAACTAATTTTATTTCTTCTTGTATCGCTGCTATTACACGAGGCAAATATCATCGTTAATAAAATCAACATTAAAATATATTTATTTTTCATCATACCTATTATTTAAACATATTATATCCTCTAATTATCAATTCAGTCTCACCAGGGCCATCAAACCAACCTCTTGTGTTATTCCAATTTGGTTTTCCTTGTATCACTTGATTAACACCTGCAAAATGTATCGCATCATCCAAGCTTATACCATAGGCTTTAGCAGCCACACCGTAATTAATTTGTCCATAGTCTCCAAATTGCATTTTTTCACCATGCCACAATGAATAATAACCAATGAGACTCCGTTTATAATCGCCATTTTTTAGATCATAAGGTGCTTTTGTTTTAACCATCGCTGTAAAATAGAGATATCGAGTAATAGTAACTGTACCAGGAAAATACGTACCTGATTCTAGCTCGCTCTTTTTTGCAGTAAAAAATGCCCTAGTGTCTGCCAATTGCTTGTCAAACATCACCGATAAGTCCTTAAGTCCCCCCTGATTGGCATTCTTATAAGCTACTCCAATTTTTACCGCCTTTTATTTCCGTTCTGCTCCGGTAACCGGCTTACCGTCTCGCACGATAAGTTACTTTTAACAAGTACATTTCCCGCACTAATGTACACAACTGATTTTTATTTTTTCAATTGAGCTTCTTATTCAGTTGAAAGAAAAAAGTACCTGGTAAAGCCGATCATCTGTTACCGCAAAGGTAGCCCCCGAAGCCAGGGCAGTAAAGGGACTTTCGCGGCATAAACCCGCAAGCCTTTCACCCACATGGCCATTTATTCCACGTTCCCTTGACAGCCCCGTCTTCTCCCGCTTTTAGTTGCTTAACAGAAGATCACCTAAACATCTATGCCCATATTTATATATGCAAATAGACCTATATTGAGCTAAAGGAATAGACCAATAAACAACTAAGCAGCTAAACAACTATACGCAGGTAAAGCAATCAGCCGGTAAGGAGCAAGTTTGTGTTTTTGTGTCCACAAAAACTACCACGATGCCTTTCGGCTCGTGGCAAACTTGCCTTTGCGCCCGATGGTTCCAAAGGTCTTTCCGGGTTCCCCGGCGACTTCGGAGCAATGGGGCAAGATTCGATTGTCGGACAATCGTTTATCTTGCTAAACGCCAAAAGCGTTTTTTTCGGCATGGCCGCAAGATTCAATTGTATTACAATTGTACATCTTGCTAAACGCCAAAAGCGTTTTCTACCGACAGGTTAGCAAGATCATTTGTGGCACAAATGTACATCTTGCTAATATTACAAAGTCAATATTTTAAGCCTGAAAGGCACACGTTTTCGGGCTGGATGTAAGCGTGGGTAGTGGGTGGGTTTGTGCGGCTTGCATCCGGCACGTAAACGATCCAAAGGGGTTTGGGGGCTTTGGAAGATAGCCCCCAATTAAACAACCGGCCTCCATGTGCGGGGGGATTATGCGCCTTGATTTTCTTGTTTTCTTCCTTGCGAAGCCGTTGCGAGTGTGAGGCAAACCCGGCCGGGGGAAGTCCCGAAAGGGCGACCGGCCGCCAGTCCCGCTTCTATCAGCGGGCGGTTGCCGAGCCAGCAGGCGAGCCAGACAAGGGACGGCGTTTGGGCTGGCCATGTTTCTACCGGCATGGCCTGGACAGAGAAAGCCGGCCATGAGGAAGAGCGAGGAAAGCGGAAAGCATGCCGGAACGAGGTACGAATGAGGGCGTGGTTTTTGCGTTGATAAGTGATGACGAATACCGCTTTTCCTGCTATTGGTTCAGGGGATGGAATTTGACCAGGCTATCCTGCAGGTCTTTCAGGTCAACGCTTTTATACATCTCGGTGCCGACAATGGTTTTATGGCCTGCCAGGTGCTGCACTTCCCGGATGTTCTTTTCCCCGATCCAGTGACTGATCAGGCTGATCCGGATATGCAGGAAGTTTTTAAGGTTACTATGCTTTTTTTTCAAGACCTCCAGTAATTCATATAGGCTGTTTTCGGCATTGATACATTTACCTTTACTGACAAACAAATAAGGGCTGTCCGTTCCTTTTTCTTTAACTAATACAGGCCGTACCGTGGTGATATATTCCTGCAAGGGTAATACCTGGTGAGGTTCTAAGTTTAACGTTCTTGCCCTGGTGTTTCCGTTTCCCCGGATAAAAGCCGTTCCTTTTAACAGGTTCAGATCTCCCGGTTCTATGTTCAGCACTTCGTTTTTAAACAAGCCCTGGTAGATCACAAAGCTTAACATCAGCTTATCTCTTTTTTGGATCAGACCGGTGTCAGGGCAACCGTCGTAGATTTCCTGCAACGTTTCCCGGCTTAATATATCGTGTGGTATCCGCTGCTTATAGCCTCTTAAAAAGATCGTTTTGGCAGGGTTCATCGTAATGACCCTTTGCTGTTTCAGGTAATCAAAGTACTGCCTGAATGCCGATAGCTGGCTGACGATGTTGCGTATTTTTTGCCCTTGTTCACGCATGTATTTGATATAGGCCAGCAGGTCGCTGTAGCTGCAATTTTGTATTTCGATATTTTCCTGGTCGAGCCAGTCATGCAGCCGTTGCCGGTACAGCCTGAACAGTTCCACCGTTCTTTGCTTGTAATGCCTGCGGTATAAAAAGTCTTCAAAGCCCTGGTCTTTCATGGTTGGTCAGGATATGGGTATATACCTCGGTGCTGTAAATGCTTTTATGCCCTAAAAAGCGGCTGATGTCTTCCAGCGGCATTTTGCGCTGTAATAAATGGGTGGCGATACTATGGCGCAGCGTGTGCAGGCCGATCTGCCTGTTTTGTACCTGTTCGTTGCCGGTACGCTGCTGCAAGGTTTTCAGGGTGGTTAAGGCGTTCTGATAGGTGATCCGCCTGCCCTGGCCATTTAGTATAAAAGCTTCCTGCGTTTTATCTCCTTTAACCAATAACGGCCTGCAATAGTCGAGGTAGTTCTTAAAGTCCTGGTACTGGCTTTGTACAAATGGCACATAACGTTCCTTGTTGCCTTTGCCTTTTTGTACATAAAGCAAGCCTTTTTCCAGCAGGATATCGCTTACATTTAATTGGATCCCCTCGTTACTTCTTAACCCGCAGCCATAGTAAACGCTTAACAAAGCCCTGTCCCGTAAGCCGGTTACGTTTTCATCTGCCGCATTATATAGCTGCATGATCTCTACCGGGCTTAGGATCTCTTTTTCAGGCGTGGCTTTGGGTTCGTTAGGAATATCCACTTCGATAAAGCCCTGCCCGGTTTCTTGCAGGTATTGCGCCAATAGGCGCAGGTTACGCAGGTAACCGTTTACTGTGCTGTTGCTTAACGGCTTGCCACTGTTATGGCTTGCCCGGTCTTTTTGCAGCTGGTAAAAAGCCTGGATATGCTGCGGTTCGATTTCCTGCAAGGTTTTTATTTCTGCGGTTTCCAGGAACGTAAAGAACTCCTGTACCCGCCGGGGCATGTGCTGTACCGTGCTTGGGCTGTAGCCGATCAGCCCTAACCATTCTTTAAAGGCTAATGTGATCCGGTCGTAAGTGCTGCTCATCGTATTTGTTTTTATAGGGGTCTTGCTTCTCCCTTGTGATGCCTGTGAATGTGTGAATATGGACTTTTTACCATTCTTATTACTTGTATATCAGACTGTTGATATTCACACCCCGTTTTGTGAATATGCGTGAAGCTGCGGTATAACAGCTTTGTTTTTTGCCGGTTTCAGCTTGGCCAGGATGGTGTCCATGATGTTTACGCCCTCCTGTAACTGGCTGTATTCTTCCCATTCGGTTACCTGGTACTCAAAGCCGGTTTTCCGGTTGCTGCTCACCTGTTTGATATAGCCCCGCCTTTCCAGTTGTATCAAATGCCTGGTCAATTGCATGGGGTGCATCCGGTAGGTTTTTCTAATGTCTTTGGCAAAGAATGTGGCGTTAGGGTCTTTATTGGCTGCCTTTACATGGTTCTTCAATTGCTCGAAAAAGCCCCGCAGTTCGCCGTTGAGTTCATCGCTCTTTTTTAACAGCACTTCCTTAACCAGCTCGTTCGCCCAATAGATGTCCTCCGGCGTGGTTTCTATGTACCGGGTGCCGTCCGTGCCTTTCTTTATAGGTCGCTGCTGCTGGTGGTAAAAGGTGATAATTTCGATCAGCTTCAGGTAGTGCATATTGGTACGCAGCTTCTTAAACACGTTATCGGGTATGCGCAAGTGCAAAGCGTAAGGGTTAATGACCTGTATATCTTTTACTAAAAGGCGCTGCACGTTGCGCAGTTCCTGTTTGGCTTTTTCCTGTGCGGCCTTATTGATCAGACCGGCCTGTTGTTTGCGCTGGTATTCCATTACTTCGTTCAAATGGCTGGCACCCTCGTCCACGTAGATCAGGAAAGAGCGGTTGGCGTTATCCTCGTAGATATTCTCTTTGGTGGTGGCACCGCTTACGCAGATCGGCCCCTCGACCGTGAGTACCTTTTGTACGTTGTTGCCTTTAGCGTCTTTATCCGTAGTGAGCTTGGTAATGCTTTGCTTGCTCATAAACTCCCGCAGCGGAAGCAGGGCGTTATATACGCCGTCCAGGTCTTCGATCAGCAGCACGATATGTTTCCAGAAGTTTTTGGGCGAATAGTACAGCGTATTTTCACTTAGGCTCGTGGTGGTACGCACGCTTTCTTCCGGCAGGCATTCGCTGATCCGGGTTTGCAGGTAGGTCTTGCCGCTGCCGGATTTGCCGAAGATGATCGCGTGCAGCGGTTCCTCGAAGAAGCGAGACAGGTACAGAAAGTACAGCAGCAGGCCGTTCTTTTGTTCACCGATCAGTCCCGTCCGGCTTAGCGTGTCCAGCGTTCTTTGCACCAGGTCGGGTTCTTTTAGAAAAGCTTCGGCGGCCTGTTTTTCCTGGGCGGTCATTTGGTAGGCTTGCGGCACCAGGGCTTTCAGCTGCTGCGCCCTTTCCTCCGAGCGGTATTTTTCAAGGGTTTCGGTCAGGTCGGTAATCGTGGCACCGATCAGGCCGGTACCGAGTTCCAGCGTTTCGGCAATGCTTGTGGTCAGCTTTTGTGTACCGGCGTAACTGTACAGGTTCACATCGTCCCGGAAGCTGCGGTATTTATTGCTTTTTAGCCGGATATGCAGGCTTACTTTTAACCGGCTTAGGTTTTCCTGCTCGATGCCGCCCCATATCGTAATGATCAGTTCCGCCGTTTCGTAAACCAGTTGCTCCGGGTTTAACCCGGTGAGCCGCCCACCCATAGGCGGGACGGCTTCATCAGGCTGCGGTTTAGGCAAGGTTTCTTTTTCAGTTGGAGTATTAGGTTCAGTTGAAAGAAAAAAAGGTTTGCGTTCGGCCAATAACTGTATAAACACCGCATCATCATCATGCGCCTGCGCGGTTTCGTTGATGTCTTTTAGTGGGAGTGTAAGCGTTGTTATGATTACGCCGGGTAGTAATTCGTGCAGTTCTGCCGTGTATTTGCTTACCGCTGCCTGTCCGGCCTCGTCCGCATCAAAGGCGAAGATGATCTCCTGTAACTGCGGTAATTCCTGAATAGCGGTTTTGATCTCCTGGTTCAGCCCGTTGGTGCCGTAGGCGGTAACGATGCTGTAACTTTCCGTTATGGCCGGGATGTTTATTAATGTGGCCGCATCGATTACTGCTTCTGTAATAATTAGCTTTTGGGTTTCCGCTTTGGGATAGCCGGGGTAAATGCCCTGGCGATCTTTCAGGTAGTAATGCTTGGCCGTATCGTTGTTGGTGGTGGAGCGGAAGTAAAGGCCGCTCACCTGGTGTTGCCTGTTCTTTAGCGCAAATACGATGCAGCCCTTGCCGAATACTTTATAGGCTTTGTCGCCGGTCTTGGCCGTAAGCCCTGCATCGATCAGCAGACCGTACCTGAGGCACTGATTGATCAGCGTTTCGTCTTTCCGGGTGCCGTGGTGGAACTGCCCGGCGTTATAGCCGATCTCCTGTTTGGAAAAGTCCAGGTTACGGCTTTTGATATATTCCTGGGTGGGCTTGCTGTTATGCACCGCATTCTTAAAGTAGGTGAACATGTTACTTAAAAAGGCTTCCTTACTGATGGCCTGCTGGTCGCTGCCGCCGATCAATGTTTCGGCCTGTTTGATGGCTTCGTGCTTGGTAGTATTTTCCTTGTGCATGATAAAGTCGATCACGTCCAGGCTTTTGCCGTGGGTCTTGCAGTTCGACGAAAAGCAGTAGGCCGTATGGGTTTTATAATAGATCTGCAAGCTTGGGGTCTTGTCTTCATGGAACGGGCAATGCAGCCGCAGGCTCTTATCAGGCTTCAATCCGTAATATTTCAGCACCTCGGCCAGGGTTAACTGCTGCTTGATCTCGTTTATTTCCATCCTTTAGAAAAAAGTTTTATGTAACTATTGGATACAAATATATCTTATCATTTGCATTTTACAAATAACTATCAGATTTCTTTATCTCTTTTATTTACCTATTTTTGTACATACAGGCACTAAACAAGCATAAAAGTATCTTTTAAGACATGAGTACAGGTAAGATCATTGCAGATTTAAGGGACATTAAAGACTGGTCGCAAAGTGTCCTGGCTACAAAAAGCGGTATTTCCAGGGTCATGATCGGTAAATACGAACGGGACGAAGCTGTGCCATCTATTGAAGCGGCAAGAAAGATAGCCCAGGCATTTGAGGTATCGTTAGATTACCTGGCCGGTGAGGGCATTAATGCTCATTTTGATAAAAAGACTGTACAACGCTTACAAGATATTGAAGAGTTAACCCCCGCAGTTAAGGAAAAGCTATTTTTCCTGATTGATACCATATTAAGAGATACCAAAGCCCAACAGGCTTACGCCCATTAATTAAAAAAGCCCGGCACAATTGCGTAGCCGGGCTCTTTTATTTTAGCAGGTTTGACACGTTAAAAAGTGTCTTTCCACCATTTCCTTATTTTTCCTTCTAATGATGGCTTTTGCTTTACATGTTCTATAGCAGGATATTTGTGCGCTTGTTCAATTATTTTAGCCCGGCTATAATTAGCTACCGCTATTGAAGTGATAATTGTGAATAAGAAGTAAATGATTATTAATATGCCTCCTCTAATATCCTTGGTAAAATCATATTCTAAAAAACGCCCTCCTTTAACAAAAAACAAATAATTCAATATCCATATAATACCCATTGGGATTAATACATAAAATTTATTAGGCATTATTTCTTTAACAATATCCTTATAAACCAAATAGGAATATATCGTATTTAGATTAAAATATATAAGAACAGTACTTACAGTGGCTGTATATATCAAAGGAATGTCTTTTTCTTTAATTCTATCAGTATAAAAACGGTATAGTCTGAATAAT
Source organism: Bacteroidota bacterium (assembly GCA_040390445.1). Lineage (GTDB taxonomy): Bacteria > Bacteroidota > Bacteroidia > Sphingobacteriales > Sphingobacteriaceae > Mucilaginibacter. The sequence goes on along the minus strand of JAZJYI010000008.1, from coordinate 263,816 downwards.
AAATAATTATATGCTCTCATCATTGTGTTGGCTTATCAAACAAAGTATTTCCGGAATAATGTTCATATAAATATTTTCCACCAAAGTAGCCGACACTTATAGCCGCCCCCCAAGGCCCTAAAAACCCAATAGCTCCAAAAGTGGCATCTACAGAAGCCTCTGTCCCTGATATTTGTCCTGTTTTATATTGATAATAGGTTATTCCTAATCCGGCAGCTCCGGCAAGATTTCCAGCTACCCTTAGAACGGTACCTGTCGTTCTTAAAGCACTTGTTGAGACCTCTGCATTGCCAACTAATGTTTTAACAAATGTTGTTTCCAGTGGAGCTCCATACAAAGAGTTTGCTTTTATAATTTTCCCTATCTGATTTCCAGTTGCTCCGGCGGCATATCCCCAACCAGCTGCATAATTACTGATTGTACCGTCATTATTAGATAACCAGTTACCCCCCTGATTGGCATTCTTATAAGCTACTCCAATTTTTACCGCCTTTTATTTCCGTTCTGCTCCGGTAACCGGCTTACCGTCTCGCACGATAAGTTACTTTTAACAAGTACATTTCCCGCACTAATGTACACAACTGATTTTTATTTTTTCAATTGAGCTTCTTATTCAGTTGAAAGAAAAAAGTACCTGGTAAAGCCGATCATCTGTTACCGCAAAGGTAGCCCCCGAAGCCAGGGCAGTAAAGGGACTTTCGCGGCATAAACCCGCAAGCCTTTCACCCACATGGCCATTTATTCCACGTTCCCTTGACAGCCCCGTCTTCTCCCGCTTTTAGTTGCTTAACAGAAGATCACCTAAACATCTATGCCCATATTTATATATGCAAATAGACCTATATTGAGCTAAAGGAATAGACCAATAAACAACTAAGCAGCTAAACAACTATACGCAGGTAAAGCAATCAGCCGGTAAGGAGCAAGTTTGTGTTTTTGTGTCCACAAAAACTACCACGATGCCTTTCGGCTCGTGGCAAACTTGCCTTTGCGCCCGATGGTTCCAAAGGTCTTTCCGGGTTCCCCGGCGACTTCGGAGCAATGGGGCAAGATTCGATTGTCGGACAATCGTTTATCTTGCTAAACGCCAAAAGCGTTTTTTTCGGCATGGCCGCAAGATTCAATTGTATTACAATTGTACATCTTGCTAAACGCCAAAAGCGTTTTCTACCGACAGGTTAGCAAGATCATTTGTGGCACAAATGTACATCTTGCTAATATTACAAAGTCAATATTTTAAGCCTGAAAGGCACACGTTTTCGGGCTGGATGTAAGCGTGGGTAGTGGGTGGGTTTGTGCGGCTTGCATCCGGCACGTAAACGATCCAAAGGGGTTTGGGGGCTTTGGAAGATAGCCCCCAATTAAACAACCGGCCTCCATGTGCGGGGGGATTATGCGCCTTGATTTTCTTGTTTTCTTCCTTGCGAAGCCGTTGCGAGTGTGAGGCAAACCCGGCCGGGGGAAGTCCCGAAAGGGCGACCGGCCGCCAGTCCCGCTTCTATCAGCGGGCGGTTGCCGAGCCAGCAGGCGAGCCAGACAAGGGACGGCGTTTGGGCTGGCCATGTTTCTACCGGCATGGCCTGGACAGAGAAAGCCGGCCATGAGGAAGAGCGAGGAAAGCGGAAAGCATGCCGGAACGAGGTACGAATGAGGGCGTGGTTTTTGCGTTGATAAGTGATGACGAATACCGCTTTTCCTGCTATTGGTTCAGGGGATGGAATTTGACCAGGCTATCCTGCAGGTCTTTCAGGTCAACGCTTTTATACATCTCGGTGCCGACAATGGTTTTATGGCCTGCCAGGTGCTGCACTTCCCGGATGTTCTTTTCCCCGATCCAGTGACTGATCAGGCTGATCCGGATATGCAGGAAGTTTTTAAGGTTACTATGCTTTTTTTTCAAGACCTCCAGTAATTCATATAGGCTGTTTTCGGCATTGATACATTTACCTTTACTGACAAACAAATAAGGGCTGTCCGTTCCTTTTTCTTTAACTAATACAGGCCGTACCGTGGTGATATATTCCTGCAAGGGTAATACCTGGTGAGGTTCTAAGTTTAACGTTCTTGCCCTGGTGTTTCCGTTTCCCCGGATAAAAGCCGTTCCTTTTAACAGGTTCAGATCTCCCGGTTCTATGTTCAGCACTTCGTTTTTAAACAAGCCCTGGTAGATCACAAAGCTTAACATCAGCTTATCTCTTTTTTGGATCAGACCGGTGTCAGGGCAACCGTCGTAGATTTCCTGCAACGTTTCCCGGCTTAATATATCGTGTGGTATCCGCTGCTTATAGCCTCTTAAAAAGATCGTTTTGGCAGGGTTCATCGTAATGACCCTTTGCTGTTTCAGGTAATCAAAGTACTGCCTGAATGCCGATAGCTGGCTGACGATGTTGCGTATTTTTTGCCCTTGTTCACGCATGTATTTGATATAGGCCAGCAGGTCGCTGTAGCTGCAATTTTGTATTTCGATATTTTCCTGGTCGAGCCAGTCATGCAGCCGTTGCCGGTACAGCCTGAACAGTTCCACCGTTCTTTGCTTGTAATGCCTGCGGTATAAAAAGTCTTCAAAGCCCTGGTCTTTCATGGTTGGTCAGGATATGGGTATATACCTCGGTGCTGTAAATGCTTTTATGCCCTAAAAAGCGGCTGATGTCTTCCAGCGGCATTTTGCGCTGTAATAAATGGGTGGCGATACTATGGCGCAGCGTGTGCAGGCCGATCTGCCTGTTTTGTACCTGTTCGTTGCCGGTACGCTGCTGCAAGGTTTTCAGGGTGGTTAAGGCGTTCTGATAGGTGATCCGCCTGCCCTGGCCATTTAGTATAAAAGCTTCCTGCGTTTTATCTCCTTTAACCAATAACGGCCTGCAATAGTCGAGGTAGTTCTTAAAGTCCTGGTACTGGCTTTGTACAAATGGCACATAACGTTCCTTGTTGCCTTTGCCTTTTTGTACATAAAGCAAGCCTTTTTCCAGCAGGATATCGCTTACATTTAATTGGATCCCCTCGTTACTTCTTAACCCGCAGCCATAGTAAACGCTTAACAAAGCCCTGTCCCGTAAGCCGGTTACGTTTTCATCTGCCGCATTATATAGCTGCATGATCTCTACCGGGCTTAGGATCTCTTTTTCAGGCGTGGCTTTGGGTTCGTTAGGAATATCCACTTCGATAAAGCCCTGCCCGGTTTCTTGCAGGTATTGCGCCAATAGGCGCAGGTTACGCAGGTAACCGTTTACTGTGCTGTTGCTTAACGGCTTGCCACTGTTATGGCTTGCCCGGTCTTTTTGCAGCTGGTAAAAAGCCTGGATATGCTGCGGTTCGATTTCCTGCAAGGTTTTTATTTCTGCGGTTTCCAGGAACGTAAAGAACTCCTGTACCCGCCGGGGCATGTGCTGTACCGTGCTTGGGCTGTAGCCGATCAGCCCTAACCATTCTTTAAAGGCTAATGTGATCCGGTCGTAAGTGCTGCTCATCGTATTTGTTTTTATAGGGGTCTTGCTTCTCCCTTGTGATGCCTGTGAATGTGTGAATATGGACTTTTTACCATTCTTATTACTTGTATATCAGACTGTTGATATTCACACCCCGTTTTGTGAATATGCGTGAAGCTGCGGTATAACAGCTTTGTTTTTTGCCGGTTTCAGCTTGGCCAGGATGGTGTCCATGATGTTTACGCCCTCCTGTAACTGGCTGTATTCTTCCCATTCGGTTACCTGGTACTCAAAGCCGGTTTTCCGGTTGCTGCTCACCTGTTTGATATAGCCCCGCCTTTCCAGTTGTATCAAATGCCTGGTCAATTGCATGGGGTGCATCCGGTAGGTTTTTCTAATGTCTTTGGCAAAGAATGTGGCGTTAGGGTCTTTATTGGCTGCCTTTACATGGTTCTTCAATTGCTCGAAAAAGCCCCGCAGTTCGCCGTTGAGTTCATCGCTCTTTTTTAACAGCACTTCCTTAACCAGCTCGTTCGCCCAATAGATGTCCTCCGGCGTGGTTTCTATGTACCGGGTGCCGTCCGTGCCTTTCTTTATAGGTCGCTGCTGCTGGTGGTAAAAGGTGATAATTTCGATCAGCTTCAGGTAGTGCATATTGGTACGCAGCTTCTTAAACACGTTATCGGGTATGCGCAAGTGCAAAGCGTAAGGGTTAATGACCTGTATATCTTTTACTAAAAGGCGCTGCACGTTGCGCAGTTCCTGTTTGGCTTTTTCCTGTGCGGCCTTATTGATCAGACCGGCCTGTTGTTTGCGCTGGTATTCCATTACTTCGTTCAAATGGCTGGCACCCTCGTCCACGTAGATCAGGAAAGAGCGGTTGGCGTTATCCTCGTAGATATTCTCTTTGGTGGTGGCACCGCTTACGCAGATCGGCCCCTCGACCGTGAGTACCTTTTGTACGTTGTTGCCTTTAGCGTCTTTATCCGTAGTGAGCTTGGTAATGCTTTGCTTGCTCATAAACTCCCGCAGCGGAAGCAGGGCGTTATATACGCCGTCCAGGTCTTCGATCAGCAGCACGATATGTTTCCAGAAGTTTTTGGGCGAATAGTACAGCGTATTTTCACTTAGGCTCGTGGTGGTACGCACGCTTTCTTCCGGCAGGCATTCGCTGATCCGGGTTTGCAGGTAGGTCTTGCCGCTGCCGGATTTGCCGAAGATGATCGCGTGCAGCGGTTCCTCGAAGAAGCGAGACAGGTACAGAAAGTACAGCAGCAGGCCGTTCTTTTGTTCACCGATCAGTCCCGTCCGGCTTAGCGTGTCCAGCGTTCTTTGCACCAGGTCGGGTTCTTTTAGAAAAGCTTCGGCGGCCTGTTTTTCCTGGGCGGTCATTTGGTAGGCTTGCGGCACCAGGGCTTTCAGCTGCTGCGCCCTTTCCTCCGAGCGGTATTTTTCAAGGGTTTCGGTCAGGTCGGTAATCGTGGCACCGATCAGGCCGGTACCGAGTTCCAGCGTTTCGGCAATGCTTGTGGTCAGCTTTTGTGTACCGGCGTAACTGTACAGGTTCACATCGTCCCGGAAGCTGCGGTATTTATTGCTTTTTAGCCGGATATGCAGGCTTACTTTTAACCGGCTTAGGTTTTCCTGCTCGATGCCGCCCCATATCGTAATGATCAGTTCCGCCGTTTCGTAAACCAGTTGCTCCGGGTTTAACCCGGTGAGCCGCCCACCCATAGGCGGGACGGCTTCATCAGGCTGCGGTTTAGGCAAGGTTTCTTTTTCAGTTGGAGTATTAGGTTCAGTTGAAAGAAAAAAAGGTTTGCGTTCGGCCAATAACTGTATAAACACCGCATCATCATCATGCGCCTGCGCGGTTTCGTTGATGTCTTTTAGTGGGAGTGTAAGCGTTGTTATGATTACGCCGGGTAGTAATTCGTGCAGTTCTGCCGTGTATTTGCTTACCGCTGCCTGTCCGGCCTCGTCCGCATCAAAGGCGAAGATGATCTCCTGTAACTGCGGTAATTCCTGAATAGCGGTTTTGATCTCCTGGTTCAGCCCGTTGGTGCCGTAGGCGGTAACGATGCTGTAACTTTCCGTTATGGCCGGGATGTTTATTAATGTGGCCGCATCGATTACTGCTTCTGTAATAATTAGCTTTTGGGTTTCCGCTTTGGGATAGCCGGGGTAAATGCCCTGGCGATCTTTCAGGTAGTAATGCTTGGCCGTATCGTTGTTGGTGGTGGAGCGGAAGTAAAGGCCGCTCACCTGGTGTTGCCTGTTCTTTAGCGCAAATACGATGCAGCCCTTGCCGAATACTTTATAGGCTTTGTCGCCGGTCTTGGCCGTAAGCCCTGCATCGATCAGCAGACCGTACCTGAGGCACTGATTGATCAGCGTTTCGTCTTTCCGGGTGCCGTGGTGGAACTGCCCGGCGTTATAGCCGATCTCCTGTTTGGAAAAGTCCAGGTTACGGCTTTTGATATATTCCTGGGTGGGCTTGCTGTTATGCACCGCATTCTTAAAGTAGGTGAACATGTTACTTAAAAAGGCTTCCTTACTGATGGCCTGCTGGTCGCTGCCGCCGATCAATGTTTCGGCCTGTTTGATGGCTTCGTGCTTGGTAGTATTTTCCTTGTGCATGATAAAGTCGATCACGTCCAGGCTTTTGCCGTGGGTCTTGCAGTTCGACGAAAAGCAGTAGGCCGTATGGGTTTTATAATAGATCTGCAAGCTTGGGGTCTTGTCTTCATGGAACGGGCAATGCAGCCGCAGGCTCTTATCAGGCTTCAATCCGTAATATTTCAGCACCTCGGCCAGGGTTAACTGCTGCTTGATCTCGTTTATTTCCATCCTTTAGAAAAAAGTTTTATGTAACTATTGGATACAAATATATCTTATCATTTGCATTTTACAAATAACTATCAGATTTCTTTATCTCTTTTATTTACCTATTTTTGTACATACAGGCACTAAACAAGCATAAAAGTATCTTTTAAGACATGAGTACAGGTAAGATCATTGCAGATTTAAGGGACATTAAAGACTGGTCGCAAAGTGTCCTGGCTACAAAAAGCGGTATTTCCAGGGTCATGATCGGTAAATACGAACGGGACGAAGCTGTGCCATCTATTGAAGCGGCAAGAAAGATAGCCCAGGCATTTGAGGTATCGTTAGATTACCTGGCCGGTGAGGGCATTAATGCTCATTTTGATAAAAAGACTGTACAACGCTTACAAGATATTGAAGAGTTAACCCCCGCAGTTAAGGAAAAGCTATTTTTCCTGATTGATACCATATTAAGAGATACCAAAGCCCAACAGGCTTACGCCCATTAATTAAAAAAGCCCGGCACAATTGCGTAGCCGGGCTCTTTTATTTTAGCAGGTTTGACACGTTAAAAAGTGTCTTTCCACCATTTCCTTATTTTTCCTTCTAATGATGGCTTTTGCTTTACATGTTCTATAGCAGGATATTTGTGCGCTTGTTCAATTATTTTAGCCCGGCTATAATTAGCTACCGCTATTGAAGTGATAATTGTGAATAAGAAGTAAATGATTATTAATATGCCTCCTCTAATATCCTTGGTAAAATCATATTCTAAAAAACGCCCTCCTTTAACAAAAAACAAATAATTCAATATCCATATAATACCCATTGGGATTAATACATAAAATTTATTAGGCATTATTTCTTTAACAATATCCTTATAAACCAAATAGGAATATATCGTATTTAGATTAAAATATATAAGAACAGTACTTACAGTGGCTGTATATATCAAAGGAATGTCTTTTTCTTTAATTCTATCAGTATAAAAACGGTATAGTCTGAATAATAAATAATTATATGCTCTCATCATTGTGTTGGCTTATCAAACAAAGTATTTCCGGAATAATGTTCATATAAATATTTTCCACCAAAGTAGCCGACACTTATAGCCGCCCCCCAAGGCCCTAAAAACCCAATAGCTCCAAAAGTGGCATCTACAGAAGCCTCTGTCCCTGATATTTGTCCTGTTTTATATTGATAATAGGTTATTCCTAATCCGGCAGCTCCGGCAAGATTTCCAGCTACCCTTAGAACGGTACCTGTCGTTCTTAAAGCACTTGTTGAGACCTCTGCATTGCCAACTAATGTTTTAACAAATGTTGTTTCCAGTGGAGCTCCATACAAAGAGTTTGCTTTTATAATTTTCCCTATCTGATTTCCAGTTGCTCCGGCGGCATATCCCCAACCAGCTGCATAATTACTGATTGTACCGTCATTATTAGATAACCAGTTACCCCCCTGATTGGCGTCCGGCTTTAATTTATTAAATTGTTGAATTACATACTGATTACCATAATCTCTGCCATTTTTATCTACGACTATTGAGTGATCTGGATTATAATAACCTATTCCTGCATCCGAATAATAACCCCAGTCCCCGTCATCATTTTGGCGGAGACCGTTGCGTACTATATCTGCAATACCGGAAGGATCTGTAATAGTTGTTCCCCCGAGGCTCGAAATGTATCGATGAAGTGCATCCAAATCACCATTCTTGGCTTTTTCGAGATCACTTTTCCCGCCACTACCACCGCCACCGCCATCCATGGCTTTCACAGTCATATTTAACCAATTGTCAAAACCGTTATACTGCGTGAAGCTGTCACTGCCCTCACCCGCATGCCGGGTGATATTCCGCCCGTTCTCGAAGGCCATATCCCCCATCGGGTCATTATATAGCACAGGATTGTTACCCGCGTAATGATAGGGGCTTAATGCATCCGTTACTTCCGCTTTAGGGTCGATGCCCGTAAACCTGCCCAGTGCAGCGTCATAGCTACGATAATAGGTCTGGTAAAGGTCCGGCAGATCGCCGTAATCGTTCTGCCATTCACTGCCTCCATTGTAGAGTTTTTTATTAGGTGTTCCCGGTATAGCGATCTGGCTGTTCGGCATAATGAGGCCGAAGGGATAATAACTGTTCTCCTGTTTCACTACGGCTACGCCCGTGGTGCCCTGTTCCTGGAAGCTTACGCGTACGTTGCCCTGCTGGTCGGCCACAAAGTATTCGGGGGTTAATGCACTCCCTGCCTTGATGATCCTGCCCTCGGGCATCGGGAAATAACTTAAAGCGCTGTCTTCGCCTGTAAAGCCATCCACATAATCCGTGGTTTTGAACAGGGCGTTATTGTCGTACTGCTGTTTCCTGATCAGCACGGCATTGGCATCATAGGTGTAATTGATGTATTTACCCGTGCCTGTGGTAACGGTTACCTTGCTTACCCGGTTCAATACATTGTAGGCGCTGGTGGTGCCTTTGTAAGCATCCGTCACCAGGTTACCGTTGGTATCGTAGGTATAGGCGGTAGCGCTGCCCGTCATGTTCTTAAAGCCAAGGCTGGTGTAATTAGCGCCGGTACCATCGGTTACGGTATTCAGCTTATTGCCGGTATAGGTATATACCAAGTTGTCAACGGGCTGTACGGTGGTACTCACTATCGCATTCCTTTTCAGCGTTACAATGTTGCCGTTATAATCGTACGTAATATTGTCCTCATTATAAGCGCCGGCATGGCCCCATACGCCCTGCCCGGTGCCCCGGTCGGCATAGGCCGCGCCCTGCAGGCGGCTCTGGTCGTCGTAAGTGTATTTGTAGCTGCGCTCGGTCAGGGTTGGGGTCTTGGCCATCCATTTCACCGCCGAGATCATGCCGTTATAATAGGGTGTGTTGCTGAGCGAATTTGGCGCAGCATCTACCTTATCATACAGAAACTCCATACCAAATAACGCGTTTGTGCCTGCGGTATTATTAGTCCCCGATGTTAAGGTACTGTTGTTGATGCTCAGCATTTGCCCCCTGATGTTGAAACGGTAGTCTACCGATTGCATAAAGGTACTGCCCGCGTTTTTGGAATGCAGGTTTTTGGTGATCATTTGCCCCAGTTCGTTATAGGTATACGCACCTATGCGGATAGCTGTGGCGCTGTTATAGGCCTGGTCTACACTCAGCAGGCGGTCGTGGTGGTCATAGGTTGGTGTCGAAACAATGGTTGTTGTAGCGCCGTAAAGCACCTTGATCACTTTGGTTTGCAGGGGTTTGCCGTTAAAATCGGGCACGCTGGTGCTGATATCCGTTAGCGTGGCCGCGGCATTGGTATGGTTGCGGGCCTGCGTCTGGATGGAACGGCCGCGGTTATCATAGAACACTACGGAGGTAAGCCAGGTGCCTGCCGTTACGCCAAGGCCAATGGTGGTTTTGCTGGTTACCGTTAACCTGCCGCGTACCTGTGTTGTTGGTGTAGCCTCGCCGGTAAGGCCCTGTGCCTGGTAGCTGAAATCGGCCGTTCCGTTCCTGTCCAGGTCGTAGGTATCATAATAGGCATAGGTTAAGGGCTGTAAAGCCGTGCTGCCCGTTACGTTGTTCACCTTGGGGAAAACATTATTGGTATAATAGCCCCCGTTGATGAGCGTGGCATTAGGCGCTTCGTAGTAGTTGGTGCTGTAGTCAAGGCCGTCCACATAGGTTTGCATAGCTGCCTGGGCCAGGTTTACATCGTCAGTATAAATGCCCTGGCTTACCGGGCGGCCTTTACCATCATATTTGATATAGTTCCATTGATGGGCGGTACGCATGTTGCCGTCCTGCATCAACACCGGCCGGTTCAGCGGGTCATAAACCATATAAAGCGCGGAACCATTCGGTACCGTTTTTTGTATAATGCGCCCACGGCTGTCATACACTATCTTGAAGATCAGTGCATCCACGCCGGTTTGGCTAATATTATAGTTGGAAGCATTCCGCATAGTCACGACCGCTTTTGGCGGCAGCACATAGCTTACCGATCCGTCATCATTATACAGGTAATAGGTATCCAGTTTGGTTTCCGTCACGCCGCCGATGGTTTCACTGACCAACTGGCGTTTTAAAATGGTTTTGCCCAGGTTATCCGTAAAAACAATGGTGCTTACGCCCTGTTCGTCGGTTGTTTGCACTGCCGAAAGGCTGTTATCGCTGTAGCTGCCGCTGCTGACACCGGCGCTACTCCATTTCAGCACATTATCCGTAGCCAGGTTATACCGGTATACGGCTGTTTTATAATGCTGGCCAGGCTGAAAGCCATCGCCAAAAGAGCCTGCCTGCAATAAGCGCTGCAATGGGCTGTTATCAAAAACCTGTTTGCTGAACGGGGATGCGTCGATAGCCACTTTACTGCCCTGCCCGGTAGTGTAAAACGTGGCCTGTTCGGTAAGGGCATTATCATGAAAGCTCCCGTCCGCGGTGGTGCCGGTATAGGCTAAATAGCCGGTACTTTGCCTGTTCATATTGGCGTCATATACCATCGGTTGGATGATATCCTTAGCCGCGGGGCTGGCGCTTACCGCTACTGTTTGGATAGGACGGCCCAGCCCGTCGGTATATTGCCGGGTTACCTGTTTCTGCGCATTGGTCAATGCCGGGATCTGCGTTAAGGCAGTAATGCCGGATACTTTAATTACCGTTTCTTCCTGGTATGCCCCCCAGTTTTGGGCAAAGGCCGTATGTGTGCCAAGTAACTGAATTATGATAAATACAAGACCGGATATTCTTTTTAAATATGCCGCCGTATGTGGGTTGTTCATTGGTTTTGGATAAGGTTTTAATAACTTTTTTATTGCTGTGGTGGCGTAACTAGTAAAGGGGTTGCCCCGGTCCCATCACAATTCATCACCTCCAGATCGAAAATAGCCCCGGTTTCGTTAGTCAGATCATCAGTGAACATATAGGTGTATGCACCTGAACCACCAAACCTGGCCGAACAAACCGATATATGCCCAATATACCTGATACTATTATAGCTGCCGGCAGGGCCATCCACCGTGACTTCAATATCATATTGATCAGGTACAACTTTGTATCCAGCACCTAAAAAAAGTCCTTTAATACTATAGATAACAATACCATTTTTCTTTAGCTTGACGTTGGTAATATTTGCCCCGCTGCTTTGGTTGTTTGATAATAAATTGAGTGTTGCAGCCGGCAGCGATTGAATCACCTCCTGGTGACTAAAGCTTAAAACGCCATAGGTTGCCGATGTGGCGGTAAGGGTAACCGTATAGGTACCCGCTGTTGCGTATGTGTGGGCACCGTTCATGCCGGTTTCTATTGCTGAGCCATCGCCATAGTTCCAGGCATACACAATGTCCGTCGCGTCGGGGTTGTTAATTGATGTGCCATTCGTAAATACGATCTGTCTTTTTTCCCATAAATGAGAGGTAAGATAATCATCCGAAAAACTTACAACGGCATAAGGAGGCGGCGGCCCTGCGGGTGGTGTATATTTTACATATGACCGGGTTAGTACAATTTGCCTGTCCTGATCTTTGATATAATTAAGCCTGCCGTAGGGGTCGTAAGAGTAATACGTAGTCATGCCGCTTGCATCGATATCGGATGTTTTCTGGCGGGTAGCAAAGTCAAACGTGAAAGTAGTTACAGAGGCATTTTCAGGGTAAAAAAGGATATCATCTACCGTGAATTGCGTACTGCCTTTAAAAGCGGCCTGGATGCTTCCGCTCAGGGCGCTTACCGGTACCTTAAGCTCATAATATTTGTATTTGGTGGCATCGGCGGTGTAGGCGATCGTGTAAGGATAATTGGTACTACCGCCGGTTAAAGTTAAGGTAAGCGTGCCCGCTGTTGCTGATTTGAGCCAGCAGGAAAATATATAATTCTGTGCCTCAGGCCTTTTCTGCAGGGTTGCCATTAATGTTTGTGCTGCGTTTAATATAAACGCCAGACGACCGGTGTGGCTATCTGTACTATATTTAGCAGGGTCATAAGGCACACCGGGTTGCCCAAACCCAATACCGTTGGGATAACTATCAAAATCACTGAATGCCAGTTCATTATAAACAGCATTACTTACAATTGCTGAAGGAAGCCCTAATAACCGGTCGATCAATACGGTCTGGATATTCTTATTACCATCATCACGGGTCTGTAAAAAGCCATACGAATCATAATTGGTATCGTTTTCAACTGTGATATACCGCGCATCCTTTACAAAGGCGCCTGTTGTGGTAGTAAATGACTGGAAGTCGGTGATCCCGTTTGAAGACACGAACTGCATTTTTTGTGTAGGCAGGTACATTAGTGGCCAGGTTGGCCTTCCGGGGAAGCTGGCAAATTTAGTAAGCTCCGCCCTTATGGTTTTGGTAACGCCGCCGCGCAGAACCGTTGACCGGCTTTCAATAGGCACATTGATATTCAGCAATTGGAAGTTTTTGATAGCCAGCAAGTTTACATCAGTTGCCGCGGCAGGAATGGTGTAATCCTTGGCATAAGCAATATTATTGGTGATCACGCTGCCGTCACTATTGGTCGTGCTTTGCTGGGTAAGCAACTTATGGTTTGCGCTGCCATACACATAATCAATCGTTGTAACCTGCTGATGCGGTACAGCCGGGGGTACCGCGGCGTTGGATTCAAATACCGTTTTTGTTTCCTGGGTCACCTGCTCTGAGCTAGAGGTTAAGATACTATATTTGGCATACACTCTGCTGGTTAAATTACTGTCTATCCGCAGGCCGGTTATGGTTAAGGGTAGACCGGTACGCTGATAGGTATAACCCGATTCACTTACCTCCTTGTTTGCACTATCATAATTGGTGACCTTTTTTAACAAGCCCCTTTCAAAATCAAAGTTGGGATTTGGTGCAAAGGGATATAAAGAGGTCCCGTTCCGGGTGGTATTCGACAAAGAACAGTTCATCCGTGCCGAATAATTGATCGTCGGGCTCCATGCCGGTGAGGTGCTGACTTCCCAGTTGGTACCCGGTATAGCGTATTCGTACAAAGAGCTTCCCGCTCCCGCCTGGCTTATCTTAACATGGCTGTATAGGATAGACTCATCCTCTGTGGAAAGGTCACGCTCGCTCCGGGCGGTTGAATAATCCCATAGCGCTGCCGGAACCGCTACCCCCTGGTATGGCCTGATAAAAGCATAAACGGGTAAAGAAACCGGCTTGCCGCTGGATAAGCCGGTTGCGGGGTTAATGTATGTATAGCTCTTAACAAGGTTGTTATTCAAACTCGTACTATCACTGTCTGTTAACGTCTTTACCCTGATACCGCCACCTTTGATCACCGTGGCTGAAGTGGGATCATAATAATCATTTAGTTCATAGATAAGGGTTGTTGTACCACGTTCAGGATACGTAATCTTATTTAACGTACCCGTCATCGCATAGTTGGCATCCGCCATCCGGTTGGCGCCCGACAGGCTGATGGTATAATCGCTTCCGGCTGTGGCGGACGCCTGTATCTTGTAAGTGGGTAAAGAAGCGTTTGCCTGGTTAACATATAGCGCAGGGATAAGCGAGGTATTTGTCTGCAACCTTGTATAATAGCCCCAATAATCAACCTGCTTGGACGAGGTGTCCGGTAAATTATTGGCAATACTGGAATTATAGCCGAGGTTTGGATATCCAATATAACCGAATTTATAGTCCAAAGGATAACTGCTTACCCGGTCATGTACCGAGGTTAAAAAAGACCTTTTATAATCTGCTGTACTTTCCACCCGGCTATACTCAAAAATAATCTCTTTTCCGGCGACTTTTATATTATAGATGATCTGGTCGGTTGTACCCGGAGCACTGCCAAAAGCAAACTCGATCTTACTGGTATCTTTAGCGCTTTGTACTGTGGTTAAAACTTTATTGTTGTTTTTAGTTTCAATATTGGAGTACAGGTATGTCATCTTGTTCAAATTACCGGGCGTACTTAACGATACCTGTACAGGGCTGCTGCTGGTTGCCGGTCCCTGGTCATTGTAGTTCAGTCTAAAACCATTATTATTCGAGTCGTAAATACTCGATAACAACCACGTTGAATTATAAGTAACAGAGGATCTATATAGTGAGTAATCTGTTTTAAAGAAATCCGGGTTAGCCTGGGGTGCATACGATGCCCATTGGGCAGATCTGGTCGTGGTTTCGAGTTCATCAAAGGTATATACCACGTCCTTGTCATTAGTTACCGTAAATGACTTTATTCTTTGATATTCAGGCAGAAAAGACGATTGTTCCGTTATATAAGTTATTTTAAGATCCTGGTAAGGAATTGTTCTGATCTGATGGTCCTTGCCAAAAACAAATTTGCAGTTTAAACCAGGTGCATTTACATAGAACATGTCTGGTTCTGTGTCGGTCGTATAATTGATATTGGTATTGATATAATTAAGATCAGCCGTTTCATCCGTACACACCGAAGAGTTCCCGTCATTGGCGATGGTGAAAGCGTCGATCTTTGTCCCGTTGGCATTATACAACCATCCCAGGTAACTGCCGTCAGGCATTCCCTTATTATCATCCGGCAACCCTTTGATCTGTCTTGTTATCCGCCCGCCGGCAGATAGATGCCAGCCCATTCCTGCATTATCATGCGTTTGCTGGACCTTAATACCGCTTGCGGAATAGATCAAATTGATCGGAAAACTGGCCCCGCCTCTGACAAAGGTGTGAATAGGGATCACAGCCGTAGCCAAACCTGTATTGGGATCGACAGAAACGATATCTTTTCCCTGGCTGAATACATTATGATGAAAAAGGAATGCGCAGCAGATGAGCAACAATAAGGCTTTTTTTTGCACTGGTGATAAGGTTAGAAATTACGCTTTAAAGATATGTAATCTTTAAATTCAAAAACAAGCTTTTTGTCGCGTTTTTTGAAAATTACGTGGTTTTGCGTGTGTAATAAAGCCAATGCAATTGACCAGCAAAGATCATTATTTATATATATCTGTTCAATTAGCATTGAAGGATTATTTTACAAGCTTAATTTAAAATTCAATTGCCCGGAGGATGTTTAGTTCTTCTCCAGTGTGCCAACAGCCCCCAGCAAAGCATCAGGGTGTAAGCTAAGTTCTCAGCGGTCACCGTGTGCGGCAGGTTAGACATATTATAGGTAATCGTATCCCTGTCCATCACTGGCGGTATTACCGTTCAGGTCATGAGCATACTGCGGAATATAGGATGTCCCGTTTTTAACTCGTTACCTGTATAAGTATAACTCAGTCTGGCTGCATTAGAGTCGGTTGCCCTTTTTACGCCTTGATATGACCAAGGGCCATAACTAAGCCCTGTTTCGCTATAACACGAGTTGCTTATAAAGTCCGTGTGATTTAACTGGTCATAGGCGTATTTAACCGTTTGAATACTGACGACAGGCGAATTATAAACCCTGTAGCCCTGCCCGGTTATATTACGTTATATTATGTAGCAACGCTGTATTACTGTACATAAAATCAGATAGCCCGGAGAATAATTCAGCAGTGGTCGGCGTGTTTGCCGGGGCGCTGATCTTACTCAACCAGTTACGAGAGTTGTAAGCTACCGGTTAGCCTATTTCAACTACTGCTAAGCTTGGTCGCTTGTTATTGCAAGTTAAGTTGTCTTTGCTTTCTTTCATGATCAGATACCTCGATATGAATTTGATCATCAATACCCCTTCTGCTTCAACAGGAAAAGGAATATAAAACAAATAGCAATAATGCTTACCTAATTACGCTCAACATGAATTTAGTTGAAGATTTATGCTGACCTTTATGATTTCAGGTTATAAAACATCAGTGTCCCGCCTTCAAAGAATAAAGAATCTTACCGGCCTGCTCCAGCTCCGTCACCCGATCTGTCGACGGGAAAAAGTAATTAAAAATTATTAATTCCCCGTCGATCGTTGTCATAAAAAGATAATTATAAACGAACTCACTCCCTCCGGGTGAAGATGCCGTCTCAAACTGCATCAGAACAAATGGCCTCTTATTAACGTAAATGATCTTACTACTGATAAAATTCTTCGCTGCGGCTTTATACAACTTCTCGTAGTAAGTTTTTATTTCAGGCAGATTTTTATCAGATGCTTTGGTAGCGCCATAATTGATCAGAAATCTCACATTGTTTTGCCGCTTGATGAATACCCAGGTTGGCCTGGTCAATGCGGACGGATATTGCAACGCGATTTCGTGCTCATTTAATTCTGTAAGTTCCGGACTGACAGAAAATATTAGTTTCGCGTTCAGTTTGGAAACCGGATTAACGGTCGGCTGCGCGGCAAGATGACTGCTTCCCGGCCCCAGGAGCAGCGTCAGGATGCAAAGGGGCGTTACTATCTTTTTCAAACAAATTTTAACTTTTTTCATACATCATCAGCTTTTCGCGCAATCCCCGTTCAAACACATCAACAAGCACGTAAATGTTTCCAAATTCCTTCCCGCTCAAAAGGAGCGCTGAATTATCCAAATCGACTACACTTTTTACGGGATAGGAAGTCCTTGTTAAAACAAATGATCCCTTTTGAATATGCCAGACATTAGCCTCTTTATCTACTAAGGGCCAAACTTTTATCGCGCCTGTTGTCACACGGAATGAATTGTCCGAGAAGATGATTTCAAGTGCAGTGCTGTTAATTGCTTTGCATCTTGGCGGTATCTGCACATAAATAACATAGATTATCAGCGATAAAAGAACAAACATACTAAAGAACATTTGGATTTTAACTGTGTTACCCAGCGTAACAGTATCCTGTGGCGGCTATCAGGATAGCCGGTTATGGTGAATATAGTCATGGTTTAAGGTTGGTCCGGTATTATCCGACAATTAAAAGTAACTATAGCGAGCGATTTAGAGTAAAATTTTTACAACTATTTGTAATACTTAATTACCATCACGATCTGTTATAATATTTAAATAATGCAAAAGTCAGATAATTCTTCTACCTACAACGGTACGCCTTTGATTTCCGAATGCTGGCCAATACGTATAACCGCAATAGGCGATACAACCTGTTTTTGGGCGTCCCATTTGACATCAAAAAAACGCAGGTACAAAGTATTGCCGGCAGTTTTTTTCAATAGATCTGCTTGCGTGCTGTCCAAATGAAGCACCGTTTTCCAATAGTAAAAACCAGCATTTGGCGTTTCCTTGTGCTTACAAGAATTCAGTAAAAAAAGAAAACAAAGCAAAGCAGTCAGTCGCCTCATAGCAGTCGCTAAAATAACTATTCCCGCGCCGCAAGTCGTATATAGGCGTACGAAAAAGATTCTGACCGCTTTTCGGCAATTCCTTTACTACGGCTGCGTCAATGCACGGTATCATTCATCTCATTTAACTTTTGGTCCACACCATTTGCAATACTAATATTTTTAGCATTACTTTGTATTTGTTATGAACATAAATGAATTTTATATCGATGTGGAACTCAGCCGGGGTTTAACCCGGATACAGGTGGACGAAGTGCCTCCCGGGGAATGGGGCATGCCTTATATTCCCAGGTTTGTGATCGAATACCATACCGGCAGGGGTTTCCAGACCTTAACGTTACAACTGGAAGACGGCACCTGGTATGACCGGAATAGCCGTTTATCTGCAGATGATTTTCACCTGCGCTTTTTTGAGCTGGGGCCGGACGGGGCATGTAACCCGGACTACCAAAGCCCGCTGGACCCGGAGGAACTCAAAGCGATCGGTTCGACGATCAGTAAACACATGGTAGTGCGTTTGACGGCTTATATGGGCCTGTTTATCCCGCAATTTCGTAACCCGACTTTAAACTGAGGATGCCATGAACAGCAATACAACGATCATCAGCAAACTGCGGCAGGACCTCCTGAAATGGGAAGGCTACAAGCCGCCGGTTAGCGGGCAGCATGATAGCTTAGGTTTGGGGCCGCTGGAGAGCGTTTTTCCGAATGGTGTATTTCCGGTCTCGGCGGTGCATGAGCTGGTTTGCGCCAGCAGCGAACAAGCGGCGGCTTCGGGCGGGCTGGTATCAGGCATGCTTTCCGTTTTGATGCAGCCGGGTGGTGTTTGTGTCTGGATCGGCCGGGACCGGCGTTTATTCGCCCCTGCCCTGTCGTCCTTCGGTGTAACGCCGCACCAGGTGGTCTTTATCAATCTGGTGAATGATAAGGATACCTTATGGGTCATGGAGGAAGCGTTGAAATGCACAGGACTGACGGCCGTGGTCTGTGAGCTTCGGGAGATGGACTTCAAGCAATCCCGGCGTTTCCAGTTGGCCGTAGAGCACAGCCGCGTAACCGGATTTGTTTTGCGTAACGCGACGGGCAAACTGGGTTCAACGGCCTGCGCCGCCCGCTGGCAGGTGAAGGCTTTGCCCAGTACGGATTTAGGCGGCCTGCCCGGCTTGGGCTTCCCGCGCTGGCAGGTGGACTTGTTAAAAGTACGGAACGGGCAAACGGGTCGTTGGGTACTGGAATGGCGGGAAGGGCGTTTTATGCAGGTCATCGAAACGGTTATTCATACAGAAAGGCAGGCGGGTTGAGCCATGCAAAAGCGTTTTATGGCGATCTGGTTCCGGCACCTGCTGACGGACGGGCTGGCGCGGCGGCGGCCCGAACTGAAAGACTTGCCATTTGTTTTGGCTGCGCCGGTTAAAAATAAATCCATCATTAGCGCTTCGAATATAGTGGCCGAGTCTGAAGGCGCATTTACCGGCATGGCGGTCGCCGACGCGCGGGCGGCGGTGACGGAACTCGTGGTGATCGACGAAGTGCCGGGCCAGGCTTTTAAACTATTACGTTTACTGGGATTGGGCTGTATCCGTTATACGCCGTTGGTGTGTTTGGATATGCCGGACAAACTGGTCCTGGATATCTCCGGCTGCGCGCACCTCTTGGGCGGTGAGCGGGAATACCTGAAAGAGATCGTTTTGAAATTACGGGCAGCGGGTTTTGATGCCCGTGCCGCGATTGCAGATACGCCGGGCACGGCCTGGGCGGTTGCACGGTTTGCGCAAAAAAGGCCGGTCATTGAGACGGGCGGACAGGCAGCGGCTCTCTCAGCCTTACCACCGGCCGCGTTGCGGCTGGAAACAGAAATCCTGGAACGGCTGCAAAAACTGGGCTTCCGCAGTATCGGGCCTTTACTGGAACTGCCCGCTTCGGTATTGCGGCGACGTTTCGGGCAGGGTTTGTTATTACGCATTGACCAGGCTTTGGGCCGTGTGGAAGAATATCTGCAGCCGCTGGTGCCGCCGGTACCTTATACCGAACGCCTGCCCTGCCTGGAACCCATCCGAAACGTGCCTGGCATTGAGATCGCCATCGAAAGATTACTGTCTGTTTTATGCCTGCGGCTGCAGGAAGAAGGTATGGGCTTGCGCAAAGCTTTTTTAAAATGC
This sequence comes from Bacteroidota bacterium, assembly GCA_040390445.1. Taxonomy (GTDB): domain Bacteria; phylum Bacteroidota; class Bacteroidia; order Sphingobacteriales; family Sphingobacteriaceae; genus Mucilaginibacter. Next base: position 244,223 of record JAZJYI010000008.1, on the reverse strand, counting down.
CACCGCATCGACGGCAGAAAAGTACAGGTTGGTATCTCTACCACGAAAGGCTCGCACAGCGTATCGCATTTGATGCGTTTGTTCCGGTTACAGATCGACAAGATCGAACCGGCGCTGGGTATCGAACTGTTCGTACTGGAAATCCCCCGCGTTGAACCGATCGAAACCCTGCAGGAACAGCTTTGGGCAGCGTCGAAGGGGCTTGGGGATACCTCCCTTGCCGAGTTGCTGGACCGGATCGCGGGAAAGATTGGGCCGCAGGCGATCCGGCGTTTTCTCCCTGCGGAACATTACTGGCCGGAACGTTCGGTTAAATTAGCCACATCGCTTTCCGAAAAGCCTGAGGGTGCCTGGCCGGAAGCCCTGCGCCCGATAAGGCTGTTAAGCGTGCCCGAGCTGATCGAAGTGATGGCCCTTGTACCGGACAATCCCCCAAAGCTCTTTATTCATAAGGGCAAAAGGCATACGGTAGCCAAAGCCGACGGCCCCGAACGCATCGGGCGGGAATGGTGGCAGGACAAGGGTGAGCACCGGGATTATTACCGGGTGGAAGACAGCGATGGACAGCGGTACTGGCTGTTCCGTTCGGGCCATTATGACAGTGGCGATGCGCGCTGGTATTTGCACGGTTACTTTGCTTAAGGAGGAAATGATATCATGGATTACGCGGAATTACAGGCCACCTCAAATTTTAGTTTTTTACGCGGCGGGTCGCATCCGGAGGAACTGGTGGAGCAGGCTTTGGCTTTGGGCTATTCCGCCATAGCGATTACCGACCGGAATTCCTTAGCGGGTATCGTCCGCGCGCATATGGCGGCGAAGACCGTAGGGATCCGCTTTATCCCTGCCTGCCGTTTAGACCTGATGGACGGAACGGGGTTGCTGGCCTATCCGACCGATCATGCGGCGTACGCGCGTTTATCCGCTTTATTGACCTTAGGTAACCTGCGGGCGGAGAAAGGGAAATGCGAATTGTACAAGGCAGATGTCTATGCGCATGCGGAAGGCATTTTGTTCGTGGCCGTGCCGCCTGAGCAACTGAACGGCCGGTTTGAATTTGATCACGCTTTTTTGAGTGATCTCGCGGAATATAAAAAGCAATTCGGTCGTTCGCTGTATGTTTCGGCCTCCTTCAATTACCAGGGCCAGGATGCCAAGCGTTTGTATAGGCTGGCAGAAACCGGCGTGCCCTTAGTTGCGACCGGCGATGTACATTACCATATCCCCGAGCGGCGGGAATTGCAGGATGTGCTGACCTGCATCCGCGAGAAATGCACCATCCCTGCGGCAGGCTTTAAACTGCACCCCAATGCGGAGCGGTTCCTGAAACCATTGGAAGAGGTATACCGTTTGTTCCGGGCTTATCCGGGCGCATTGGCCAATGCAAAATTCATTTCAGAATCCTGTAACTTTTCACTGGATTCCCTGAAATATCTGGAACCGGAGGAAAAACAGGTCGATGGTTTAACCTCGCAGCAACGTTTGGAAAAACTGACCTGGGCCGGAGCCAAAGAACGTTTTGGCGATCCGGTACCGGAAAAGCATATTCAGCAGATCAAGTTTGAACTGGACTTTATTGAACGGCGGAAGCTGGCCTGGTATTTCCTGCGGGTTTACCGCTATACGCAAAAAGCGGAAGACCTGGGTATCCTGCACCAGGGCCGGGGTTCGGCAGCGAATTCGACGGTGTGTTTTTGTATAGGTATTACGGCGGTCAACCCCGCGAAATCACGCTTGCTGTTCTCCCGCTTTATGTCGGACGCCAGGGACGAATGGCCGGATATCGATGTGGATTTTGAACACGAGCGGCGCGAAGAGATCATCCAGTTTATCTATAATGATTACGGTCGTGACCGGGCGGCGATCGTGGCGACCGTCACGCAGGAAAGACATAAAGGCGCGATCCGGGACGTGGGTAAGGCGATGGGCTTATCGGAGGATACGATTAAACGGATCGGCGCGACGATCTGGGATTTCCAGGAGGAGGGATTTGATGAAAAAAGGCTGCGGGAACAGGGTTTGAACCCGGACGATCCGCTCATCTATAAAGTATTGCACCTGACCAGCCAGCTGATCGGCTTTCCAAGGCAATTGGGGCAACATACCGGCGGGTTCGTGATCACCGAAGGAAAGCTGTCCGACCTCTGCCCGGTCATGAACGCGCGCATGGAAAACCGCACCCAGGTGGAATGGAACAAGGATGACCTCGAAGACCTGCAGATCCTGAAGGTGGATGTATTAGGGCTGGGGATGCTGACCATGATCCGTAAAGCTTTTGATTTGGTTTTGCAGCATTACGGTATTAAATTAACGCTAGCGAACGTGCCGCAGGATGACCCCTTAGTCTATGACATGATCTGCCGGGCGGATACCATCGGCGTGTTCCAGATCGAAAGCCGCGCGCAAATGTCCATGCTGCCACGCTTAAAACCACGGGTATTCTATGACCTGGTGATCGAGGTGGCCATCGTACGGCCGGGCCCGATCCAGGGGGATATGGTTCACCCCTACCTGCGGCGGCGCAATGGTGAGGAAAAGCCGGAATACCCTAAGCCGGAACTGGAGGAAATACTGAGCCGTACGCTGGGTGTACCGCTGTTCCAGGAACAAGCGATGGAGATAGCCATTGTAGCGGCTGGCTTTACGCCCGGGGAAGCGGACCAGTTAAGGCGCAGTATGGCCTCCTTTAAAGCGAACGGTAAGCTGCACCTCTATGAAAAGAAAATGGTCGATGGGATGGTGGCACGGGGGTATGAAGAGGATTTCTCCCGCCGGGTATTCAAGCAACTGCAGGGTTTCGAGGGTTATGGCTTTCCGGAAAGCCACGCGGCCTCGTTTGCCTTGCTGGTTTATATCTCCTCCTGGCTGAAATGCCATTACCCCGATGTATTTTGTGCCGCCCTGTTAAACAGCCAGCCCATGGGCTTTTACCAGCCGGCACAGATCGTCCAGGATGCCCGTAACCATTCTGTACAGGTATTACCGGTAGATGTTAACTATTCTGAATGGGACAATACGCTGGAAAGAAAAGGTGGCAAATTTCTCTCGGTGCGGCTGGGCTTCCGCCAGGTCAGAGGCTTACGCGAGGACGACATGCTCATGCTGGTCGCCATGCGGGACGAAGGTTATACGCACATCGACCAGTTACGGGCGGCGGGCGTGCCGGAAGCGGCGCTGGAACAGCTGGCGGATGCGGACGCGTTCCGTTCCATGGGTGCCGACCGGCGGATGGCGCTTTGGGAAGTCTCGGCACTGGCGGACCGCCCAATCGGCTTATTTGACGGACAGGTATCCGAAACGGTACTGGAAGAAACCGTGCCCCTGCCCCTCATGACGCGCGGCGAACATGTCGTACAGGATTATGTCTCTACAGGGTTATCCTTGAAAGACCATCCTGTGGGCTTATTACGGGGGCAACTGACCCGTTTGCGGAATGTACCGGTTAGCTGTTTAGCACAGTATAAAGATGGCGACTTTGTACGTCTTGCGGGATTGATCACCGTAAGGCAACGCCCGGGAACCGCGAAAGGCGTGTTATTCATGACCCTGGAAGATGAGACGGGATCAGCGAACCTCGTGGTTTGGCAGCAGTTATTTGATCGCTACCGCAAGGAGATCGTACAGTCCAAGCTATTAATGGTCACCGGTAAATTACAGATCGCAAATGGCGTGACGCACCTGGTGGTACGGCAATGCTTTAACCTGACGGCTTTGCTCGGCAGTTTAACAGCTACGGAACTCCCCCAAACGCTGGCACGCGGCGATGAAACCACCAAGCCGGTCAACTATGACGGACGGTCAACCCTGCCCGATGTCCCGGCGGGTAATGCCTTTCACAAAGGCCGTAATTTCCATTGATCCTGCTTATTATTGCAAAACGAATGACAGAACAAAACCCCGCGATGCAACTGGCCAGCGACTACCTGGAATCGACCAATACCGTCGTTTTCCTGACGGGTAAAGCAGGCACCGGTAAAACCACTTTCCTGCAAAAGCTCAGACAGGCTTCTAAAAAGCAACTGGCCATTGCGGCACCGACAGGTGTGGCGGCGATCAACGCGGGCGGCATGACCATACACTCACTTTTTCAATTGCCTTTCGGTCCGCTTTTGCCCGGCGGGAACGAGCAGCCTGATAGGCATTACAGCCAGGAGAAGAAAGAACTCTTAGGGAGCCTGGAACTCCTGATCATTGACGAGATCAGTATGGTGCGCCCGGATGTGCTGGACCAGATCGACCTGATCCTGCGCAATATCAAAGGGTCAACGCACGCGTTTGGTGGGGTACAATTATTACTCATCGGTGATCTTTCACAGCTGAGCCCGATCATCCGGGACGAAGAATGGGCGATGCTGCGCCGGTATTACCAGACGCCCTACTTTTTCAGCGCGCTGGTTATGCAAAAGGCGCCCTACGTCCGGATCGAGCTGGATCATGTTTACCGTCAAAAAGAACAGGCTTTTGTTGATATCCTGAACGAAGTGCGCAACCAGCAGATGAGTGTGGATAGCCTGGCCTTACTCAACACGCGCTATATACCCGGTTTCCGGCCGGCAGTTAATGACCCTTACATTACGCTAACTACGCACAACAGCATCGCCCAACAGGTGAATGCAGAATTTTTGAGCGCTTTACAGGGACAGGAGTTTGAGTTTACCGCAACGGTGAAAGGCGATTTCCCAAAGGATGCTTACCCTACAGAGGTTACTTTAAAATTAAAGACCGGCGCGCAGGTGATGTTCGTGAAGAACGATAGCTCGGCAGAAAAGCTGTATTATAATGGCAAGATCGGCGCAATCACCCGCATAGCAGGAGCTACAATCTTTGTTGAGTGCGGCCGGGAAAATGAGATCGCGATAGAAGCTGTAGAATGGACCAATGTCAAATACCAGTTAGATGGGGAAGCCATTGGTGAAAGTAACGCGGGCAGTTTTGCGCAGATCCCGCTAAAACTGGCCTGGGCGATTACCATACATAAAAGCCAGGGGCTTACCTTTGATCAAGCGATCATCGACGTGAGTGAAGCCTTTGCCTCCGGGCAGGCTTACGTTGCGCTGAGCCGCTGCCGCACCTTATCGGGCATGGTGTTGCGTAACCCGGTTAGCGCTCATAATATTATCGGTGACCCCGCGGTCATCCGTTTCAACGGGCAGGCCGGGCTGATCAAACCGGATCAGGAAACGCTGGAGCGCGACCAGGCTTTATACAAACAGTTTTTGCTGAGTGAACTTTTTAATTTTACGCCGCTGCAGGCCCGGCTGAAAGGTTTTGAAATGCTGTTGCCGGACCTGGATAAAGAGATCATTAGCGTTGCAGTAAAATTCACCAGACAACTTCATGCCGAAAAAACCCCACAGGCAGCCGCTTATTTTCTTGAAAAACTAACAACCGCCACCGAAAGCCTGCACAAACAATTGCCCGGGCTGATCGGTCAGTCCAAAGACGCCGCTAAAAAAGCAGATGCACTCGTCATCTGGCTCATGGACCGCATCCGCCTGATGGAACATTTTGCACAGCATCATTTTACCGCAGATGCTTATCTCGCGCTATGTAAAAATAAGATCAAAAAGCATGAGCGCTCCTACCTTAAAGCGCTAAACGCTTTACCAAACGAAAAACTCTACGAACAAATCCTGGAGTGGCGCGAAAAGACCGCTGCTAAAGAAAAGGTGATGCCCAGCATGTTACTTTCTGAAAAGGCCGCAGCATCCATCGCGGAAAAACTACCGGCTACCCTGAAAGCACTCAGCGGCATTAAAGGCGTAGGCGCGCAAAAAGCCGCCCGGTACGGCGCAGAACTGATCGGCCTTATCCGCGCCTATCAGCAGGAATTACTCGGTTCCGGCACGGAACAAGCGAGCCTGTTTTAGAGATAAACCGGGAATAACCTTAGCCTCAAGCTATTTAATAAAATTGACGACGCAGCAACAAAGCGTATGGGACGCTTTTACGGGAACCCGTAAGACACTTTTCCCTGCCAATGATTATATTTGATCATGCCTAAATCACTTATTACCTTCCTGATCGTATTTTATTATTTCACCGGAAATGTTTCGGCGCAGGAGATCAATGCCACTTATGTGAAAGCGCTTTACAAAAAATATCCGACGCAGAAATCCAATCTGTGTGCCGGATGTAAACTTTGGGTCAACCCCTATTATAAGTCCATCGCAGATACTGCCGCGCACAGGCCGCTCCTCACCTATTACGTTTACACCAAAGCGCACCGGCTGGAACAAGAAGCTTTAGATCTGCCACGTACGGGTATCTACGCAGCCTGGCATGCTGCCGACGGGCAGGTTAATGAAACAAAGCTTTACCAATATGCGAATAAGAACAGTACGGATATGATCGCCAAAGGCCATTGCCAGGCCTGGATCCTGATGGCCTGGTCGGCAGATGCCGCCATCCTTTCGGACACTTATACATTCAATGCAGGCATGGAATACCAGGGACAGAACATTGGCACGGAACTGGCGACCGAGGAATTTTGCCGTAAACTAACCGGTTTTAGAGGAGCAAGTCTGACCGATAGCGTGAAGATCTGGTGCGGCACCTTTGGCAGCAAACAGACCTATACCTTAGGTCAACTGGCCACAACGGTACCCAGTCATTATTACAAGGTCATCCAATACAAAGATCATAACGCCGGCGGCGATATCGTGCTTTGTTACTGGATGCCAAATGATCCTGGCGAGAAAAGAAGCCTGCTTGAACAGCGGATGATCAGCTACCCGGAACTGGTCGCCAAACTCGGGTATGACCCGAAAGCGATATTTAATTAAGCTTGATATAGGGTGAAAGCCGGTTGGTATTGGTAAAACCCTCATACCGGACGATCTCATTTTTCAGCGGATCATAAAAGACCTCCACGTAAAAATTATCCAGCCGGTGCAGCTGCACGATCAACTTGCCCTCCCTGCGGTCACCCAGAAAATTGCCGGTGATCGCGATATCCGCCTGCTCGTTAATCGGCATCACATTAAAATCAAGTACGGTATACTGACGTTCCATAACAGCTGCAAAAATGGTAATTACTATGGATACATCAACTAAAAATTCAACTGGCTTGTTTCAACTTCGCCTCCATGCTTAACGTCGTATGCGGTACCGCCAGCAAACGTTCTTTTTGGATCAGTTTGCCGGTTTCGCGGCAGATGCCGTAAGTTTTATTTTCGATGCGCCTGATCGCCGCTTCAAGTTGTTCAATGAACTTTTTCTGGCGTGCGGCCAGTTGGTTGACAGATTCCTTTTCCAATGCAGCAGAACCGTCTTCGAGTGTTTTCCCGGCCGTATCATCCGCCCCGTTGGCATTGTTATCCATCAATGAAGAAGTCAGGGTAAGCAGCTCTTCCCGGGCCGCTTTGATCTTTCCAATGATCAATTCCCTGAACTCACTCAATTCAATATCGTTGTACTTCGTTTTGATCGTTTCGTTTTGCATGCATCCATTAACATCACAATGGCCACATAGTTTACGTGGATTGCTTTTTTTTAGTTTATCGCCATTACTTGATCACTTTCTTTACATTAACCGCGTTCAGGCCTTTCTGGCCCTGTTCCGTTTCAAAAGTCACCTTATCGTTTTCCCTGACCTCTTCCGTTAGACCATTGACATGTACAAATATACTTTCCTGCGTGATGTGGTCTTTGATAAACCCAAAACCCTTCTCCGTATTAAACATGGATACCGAGCCCGTCCGGATCTTTTCCAGCTCTGTCAATTCCGCCTGTTTCGGAATGCTGATCTGGATATTTCCGGTAATGATCTTTTTTCGTTTTGCGGGATCAGGCGGTGTTGACGTAATGTTGCCATTTTCATCAATATAGGCCATCATTTCGTCCAGTGATTTACCTTTCTGGCCGTTCGCCTTGCGGTCTTCCGCCTTTTCCTTCTTGTCTTTTAACTTGATCGATTTTTTCTTTTCCCGTTCCTTTTTACTGAATGTCTCAGTAGATCTGCCCATAGTGCAAAGATACCACGATTTATCAACGATTACGGGTTGAACGATCATAAAGAAAATACGGATTTGCTTTAAAAGCCGACAGGTCTTCAACGATCTTTTTTTTCAGGTCGTCCAGTCTTTTTTTACCGGCTTCATCAAAAGCTACCTGTTTGCGTTCGAGGGAAATAATATATTCCAGCAGGTTGACGCAGGTCGTGAACTGGCCGGTCGCAATGAGCGTTTTTAGCTTGCCGGCCTGCACTTCCTGCTCGCTGAACCAAAGTGTCGTACCCATGACCCGGGCTTCCTCGGCAACAGGATTAATGCGTTCAAGCCCCTCCAGCAAGAGCGCTTTGTCCTCTACTGTGGGTTTCCAACCCAGACGGCGCTCGCTGTTCAGGCGGTTAGTACGGGTCGTGGCGTTGTAGCTGCTTAGCTCATAGATAAAGTTGGGTACCCGGCGGTTTTCCCAACATTCTGCATCATAAAACATCTCAAAGATCAGGCGCCTGACCTGTTTAAGATTAACATCCGATACCATGCTCAGCACCGAAGCCGCGCGGGCCTGGAGCATCTGCGTTAAAACATTAAAGCGTGCGTTGGTCAGGAAATCCAAAAGTTTTTGAATGATCCTTTGCGGCAGGATGGCGCTCGTATCAAATACACTGTTGAGCAAGTTCAGCGGGTTAAACCGGCTGATGATATTGAAGGCGCTATGAACAAAAGCAACCTGCCTGACCGCGAACACCACCAGGAATAAAGTGCTTAGACTGCAACCCAATGCCAAAGTCCAGGTTAAATGAAAAATTGTGTAAAGCACCAGCAACGCTACGGAAGATAATAGCAAGCTGTATTCCACCGTATTGATCTTGTTAATGATTTTTTGCAGCCCGTTGATCCCGCCATTGATCGTATTCGTCAGGGCGGCCGGTGTTTCCCTTATCTCCGGCACCGCATAACTATCCATAAAATAACTGGCTACATCCGTTACAATGATCAAATCGAAGGGATCAGGCTTTGCACGCTTTTGCCTTTTTTGATCTGCCAGCATCACGCTTTTCAACCCCTGGTTATCGGTAACACCACCATCCATCAGGCCAAAAGCATATAGCGCGTCATCGGGGTCTGACAAATGGTGTATCTCCTCTTTATAATTTTCATATTGTATGGCCTCGCATAACTCGTCGCTGCTGAGTGCCGCGTGGCTAAAGTCCCGAGGGTAAACGATCGGTTCAAAACCTATGGGGAAGCAGGAAGAGGACGCCAGGACATCACCCAGTTTAATTTTCTTCAACGTTTCCAGCTTTTTGATATCGAACTTCAGGTAGTTATTGCCGATCACCTGGAAATTATCTTTCTTCCCACTCGTCTGGAAACGAAAGCTCAGCCCGCGATAAAACTCCGTTGTATTAAAACAAACTTCGTAACCGGATGATTTCGCCGGCCAGTAAACGCCCATTTCACGGTGTTCAAACATCAGCTCATCATAAGCCATGGCAAAGGCATTGATCAGGTTCCGCTGCTTGCCCTGACTGCCTGTCGGCCAGATGGCGGCGTTATTCAGATTATCCAAAGCCTTTTCCAGCACAACCGAACCGTTCAAAGAACTTGCCAGCTTCTGGTAAAATTCATCAAAACGCTTCCCCTCATGCCGGTAAGCCGTATACAATAAATTGGTGATCGTCCCGCCCGAAGCAGAAGAACTAAAACTAATCTGCCGGTCAAGCCCCAGGTGGTTCAGGTAACTCAGCGTTCCCAGGGCAAAAGATGCCGCCCGGAAACCGCCGCCCGAAAAAGCGATACCAATATTATCAAAAGGATTGATCGTTTGCGCTGTGTTATCCATAAGATGCGTAAGGTTTAAGGTGCTTAAAGATAAGCGTTTATCACAAGCTTCGCAATCGCTCTTGAATATTTAAACTTTTCTCAATTTAATTTCCGGCCTGGGGTCGGCCTCCGTGATTTTCATATCAGGATAATCCAAATAGCGGGCATACCAAAGCACTGCGCCGGAGATAATACTCAGATCTTCCATGGTCCAGCCTTCCGTTTCAAAGGCCAGCCATTCCCCCGTGCGCCTCACCAAAGATATGGATCTCGCCCGGCGTCGGTTCATAATTATCTACCTCAAGCCCAAAGACATTGACCCGCAAGCCGGTTTCGCCATGCACAATAACATCGCCTTCCTGCTCGTCCAGCAGGAAATAATTATTCGCCTGCATCATCCGCTTCCTCGGGGTGTTCTTTGAAATATTCGCGGGCCTTTTTCAGGCCGGTAGCGATAGCGATGCCTTCATCGCCGCTTTACGTGATGATTTCGTTGGCAATTTCAACAGCCTTCGCTCGCAGTTTCAGCGGCTGGTTCTTGTAAGATGGCGGTAATTGCCGTTATACCAGGGCATAATTCCTACTTTTTCTTAGCAACAACGAGGCCTTAAATTAGTTATTTCAAACTTCGCATTCACTTTACTGTTTAAACCTTATGGCTGAAAGCACTCATCACCTGCCGGGTTTTGTCCGGGTACGCGGCGCAAGGGAACATAACCTTAAAAACATAGACCTTGATATTCCGCGGGACGCGCTGGTCGTTTTTACCGGCGTTTCCGGCTCCGGCAAATCATCGCTCGCCTTCGGCACTTTGTATGCGGAAGCGCAGCGGCGCTATCTCGAATCGGTTTCACCTTATGCCCGTAGATTATTTAACCAGATGGCCATACCGGAAGTTGATGAGATTGAAGGCCTACCTCCTGCTGTCGCTTTACAACAGCAACGCGGCGCGGCCAGTACCCGGTCATCGGTGGGCAGCGTCACTACCCTATCCAATTTATTGCGCATGCTGTATTCCCGGGCAGGTGATTACCCGGATGGGCAGGACATCATTTACGCCGAATCTTTTTCTCCGAACACTCCTGAAGGTGCCTGTACCGAATGTCACGGCCTGGGGCGGGTTTATGAGATCACCGAAAAAACGATGGTACCCGATGACACGCTGACCATCCGCGAAAAATCCATTGCCTCCTGGCCTTCTGCCTGGCAGGGACAAAACCAGCGGGATATCCTCACGACGATGGGTTATGATATCGACGTACCCTGGAAAGACCTGCCCAAAAATGACAGGGACTGGATCCTGTTCACGGAAGAACAGCCGGTTGTGCCGGTGTATTCCGGTTATACCCACGAGGAGATCCAGCGCTTCATCAAAAACAAACGCCAGCCCGATTATATGGGGACATTTACTGGCGCGCGTCGTTATGTGCGGCATACATTCGCCAACAGCCAGAGCGCGCTCATGAAAAAGCGTGTCTCCCGATACATGCTGAGCAGCGAATGCCCCTTATGTCACGGCAAACGGCTCAGGCAGGAATCTTTGTCTATCAAATTCGCGGGCTTCGATATCGCTGAACTGTCGCGCCTGCCGTTGCATAAATTAGCGACGATCTTTGCGCCCTATGCAAGTGGCGAGGCAGCGGCCCAAAAAAAAATGCAGGCCAAACACCCGGAAAAGATTGTCGTAGCTAAGCGCATCGCGGAAGATTTTCTCGCCCGCTTGCAGGTCATGCTGGACCTGGGACTGGGCTATCTGACTATTGAGCGCAGCACGCCGACGCTATCGCCGGGCGAACTCCAGCGGTTGCGGCTGGCCACGCAGGTTCGGTCTAACCTATTTGGGGTTGTATATGTATTAGATGAGCCTTCTGCAGGTTTGCATCCTGCCGATACCGAAGCTTTGTTAAGGGCGCTTGATAAATTAAAAGCCTCCGGGAATTCGCTGTTCGTGGTAGAGCACGAGATCGATGTCATCCGTCATGCAGACTGGATCGTTGACGTCGGCCCGGCGGCAGGAGAGAACGGCGGGCAGATTTTGTACAGCGGGCTTCCTGAAGGTTTGAAAGACGTTAAATCATCCCTCACCCGACATTACATCTATGACGATGCGCCTAAAACGATCAGTGATCCGAGAATACCGAAAGACTGGCTGAAGCTGGAAAGCGTGAGCCGGAATAATTTGACGAACCTGGATATCGCATTCCCATTGGGTGTCCTGACCAGCGTATCGGGTGTTTCCGGTTCGGGCAAAAGCAGTCTCGTCAGCCAGGTCCTGGTGGAGCTGGTGGCCGCACATCTGGGGTTACAGGTCGATATTACCGGCGATATCGAAGCAGATCCTTTAGAACAGGAAGATGTAATAACCATGGGTGGCCGGATTGGTAATGGCATGCAAAAGATCAAACGTTTGGTCGTGGTTGACCAAAAACCTATAGGACGTACGCCACGATCAAATCTGGCTACTTACACCGGTTTATTTGACCAGGTAAGGAAACTGTTCGCCTCCACACCTGCGGCTAAATCCAGAAAATATGATGCCGGGCGTTTCTCTTTCAATGTGGCCAAAGGCCGCTGCCCGCATTGTGAAGGGGAAGGTATGGTGATGGTCGAGTTACTCTTTCTGCCCAGCGTTTACACGCCCTGCCCTGCTTGTGGCGGCACCCGTTACAATCCCAAAACGCTGGAGGTGCAGTACAAGGATAAAAACATCGCGGATGTCTTAGGGATGACCGTAGATGAAGCGGCGAATTTCTTTGATGAAGAACCTGCTGTCAGCCGCGCGCTGGAAGTCGTCCGGGAAGTGGGTTTGGGTTATTTACGATTGGGCCAGCCGGCTACGGAACTCTCCGGCGGCGAGGCGCAGCGCATTAAACTGGCAACTGAACTACAGCGGGCCCAGAATGGACAGACGCTGTATATTCTTGATGAGCCAACGACCGGTTTACATCCCTCCGATGTCGAGCGCCTGCTGCTTCAACTTAACCGCCTCATTGACGCCGGTAACACGGTCATTATGGTCGAACACGACATGGAAGTGATTGCCCAAAGTGATTGGGTGATCGATATTGGTCCGGGAGCCGGTGAATCCGGCGGAAAAGTGGTCGCCCAAGGACGCCCGGCAGACATTGTCAAAAACAAACAAAGTTGTACCGCGCCCTACCTGGCAAAACACATATAAACACACGATAATTATTAAAATAACTGAATAATAATGATGGAAAACGTAGACTTGAACGAAGTACTCATACACGCCGCGCGTAAAGGTGAGATCCCGGTAATGGAGGAGCTTTTAAAGCAAGGTATCAGCGTAGAAGCCAAAGATGGCAAAGGGTACACGCCTCTGATCATTGCCTGCTATAACAACCAGATCGAGGCGGTACGGTTCCTGCTGGATAATGGCGCTGATATCAACGGCGCTGATTTTGGCGGCAATACGGCGCTGATGGGCGTTTGCTTTAAAGGTTATTCCGATATTGCCCAATTACTTATCGACAGGGGCGCGAACCTCAACCAAATGCATGGCAACGGTGGCACGGCTCTGATGTTTGCCGCCATGTTTGGCCGTAACGATATGCTGAAACAACTGCTTGACGCAGGGGCTGATAAAACGCTTAGCGACGCCCGAGGCCTTACAGTTTACGATATCGCTGCCCAGCAGGGTAACGAGGGCGCGATCGCTGTTTTAGAAAAATAAAAAGAAAGCCCCTTGTAACAAGGCGCTTTCTAAAATATAATGCTAAGCCGGGATCTTTCTCGGCTTTTCGCGTTCCCAGAAACGGTGCTGCTTAATGGCTTCGACAAACTCCATAGCCAGCGTAGCTGCATCCTCGCCTACAATAACCCCCTCATCGTTCTCGATCTTTTTGCTGAAGTAGGTTGCTTCCAATACCTGCATAGCGCCAGCATCTGCTGCAATGGCTTTGCAATGTTTAAATGCTTCATTCAGAAAATGCACGGCATCAGGTTCGGCTTCTATCGAAGCTACGCTGTTGCCACCACCCGGTACGTAAACAGCGTCAAACAACACCGATGCCGCGGTTAAAAAGCTTTCATCTGCCTGGATCTTTTCATCATTCAATGAGGTAATGAAACCCAACCTCGGCGCGATAACATTTACCGTTCCGCCTGCGGCTTCAATAGCTTCTTTGACTGCGAACAACGCATTCTCGTCTACGCCATCTGCAGCCAATATCGCTACCTTACGGGTTTTAATGCTGTCTCTAATGGTATTGGCCATGCTTAACGCTTCAGATCTGGTTAAAGAGCCTTCTACCTGTACGGATTCGTAATCTTGCACTGCAGCATCCGCAGGGATACTTTTATTAATGGGTGTTTCCGGTGATTGAGGTACGTGCAAGCCTAAGGCATAAGCAACTTCGCCAGCAAGGCCTTTATCAATCAGGGATAAGATGCCTAACATGCGTTCGCGGATGGCTACAGTTTTTACTTTGCCAAGTTCAAAGCTCAGGGCATCAACAATGTGGTTCTTTTCTGGATCGGACTGACTATTAAAGAACAACCTTGCCTGGCTAAAATGATCCAGGAAGCTTTTGCTTCTCGCACGGATCTTCCCGGAATCTATTCGCTCATTATAACTTACAAAACCACCATCGGCAGCTTTAACCTGTTCCGGCGAATTGTTGTTAAGCGAGTTCGGGCTATAACTGGTTTTGCCCGTGTCGATGTTCTGGCGTGAAAAGCCATCGCGCTGGTTATTGTAAACCGGCACAACTGGGCGGTTGATCGGGATTTGCTGGAAGTTTGGCCCGCCTAAACGCAGTAACTGCGTATCGGTGTAGGAGAACAAACGGCCCTGTAATAAAGGGTCATTAGTAAAATCTATCCCCGGCACAATGTGGCCAAGATGGAAAGCAACCTGTTCGGTTTCCGCAAAGAAATTATCCGGATTACGGTTCAGGGTCATTTTACCGATGCGCTGTACAGGCACTAATTCTTCGGGGATTAGTTTGGTAGGATCCAGAAGGTCAAACTCAAACTTAAATTCATCTTCTTCGGGCACGATCTGCACACCCAGTTCCCATTCCGGGAAGGCGCCGCTATCTATCGCATCCCAAAGATCACGACGGTGGAAATCCGGGTCTTTACCCGATATATTTTGCGCCTCGTCCCAAGCTACTGAGTGTACACCCAATAACGGTTTCCAGTGGAACTTAACAAAACAGGCTACGCCCTCTGCATTTACAAAACGGAAAGTATGCACGCCAAAGCCTTCCATCATGCGTAAACTGCGGGGCAGGGCACGGTCACTCATGGCCCACATGATCATATGCGCCGACTCGGGCATTAGTGAAATAAAATCCCAAAAGGTATCATGAGCCGATGCGGCCTGTGGGATCTCGTTATCCGGTTCAGGTTTAACGGCATGGATCAAGTCTGGGAATTTGATGGCATCCTGAATGAAAAATACAGGCATGTTATTGCCCACCAAATCAAAATTGCCATCCTGTGTATAAAAGCGTACCGCGAAACCGCGTACATCCCTTGCCAGATCGCTGGAGCCTTTGGCCCCTGCAACAGTAGAAAAACGTACAAATACCGGCGTTTCTATTTTCGTATCGTTTAAAAACAATGCTTTAGTTACGGCAGACTGGCTTTCATATAATTTGAATACACCATGCGCGCCAGAACCACGTGCATGCACAACCCGCTCAGGGATCCGCTCGTGGTCAAAATGGGTTATTTTTTCGCGCAGGATAAAATCCTCTAAAAGCGAGGGGCCGCGCTCACCTGCTTTTAGCGAGTTTTGGTCGTCGTTTATTTTCAACCCGGTATTGGTGGTCATCTGCTGACCTGCAGCATCATCCCTAAACTGGCCTAATTGTTCGCTTTTTGCGCTGGTTGGTTCGGTAGCCGATTTTACGGCCTTCTTATCGTTAGCCATAATTATGCTTTTATGATGGTTGCGGTAACTTCGGTTAATTTCTCGTCGGCTGTTTTTTCTTCGGCAAGGGTCTGCTCTAAAATTATAGCCACATCTGTTAAGCCTAAGGTAGTCGCTAATGAAGCCAAGCCGCCGTAAGTAGCTATCTCATAATGCTCTGCTTTTTGAGATGCCATGATGATGCCTACATCGCGCGCGTCGGTCCCTGCTTCTGTACTTTCCACAATGCCTTCACCTTCTTTCGTGATGCCTTCCATGGCGTCGCATTTTTTGGCGATGATCTTCTCATCAAGCAAGCCAAATACTTCTTCCAGGCGGGTTACGTGCCCTTTGGTTTCTTCAAGGTGATTTTCGATAGCTGTTTTTAATTCCGCCGACGTTGCGGCAGCGATCATTTTCGGCAGGTTTTTTACCAGGTGATTTTCCGCCCAGTAAATGTCCATGATGCCATCCTTAAAAAGGTCAAGTAAACCTGTGTCAGTCTTCTCCGGCGACGAGGTCGCGAATTTCGGCTCAGTGCCGGTGTCTTTCTTAGCCATGATGTTGATGTGAATTTTGTTTTTTAGCACAAATAGTTGTACCAATACAAGCTATAAAACACCAACTTGTTTTAACCTAATAGAAATAAATTCAATTAAAACTACCGAACAAACTACTTTACTGCCTTTATCCTGGCGCCTTTTTTTTACGAAATGTTGATGTGAATTTGAGCTGAAGCACCTGCAGGCCCTGCACGTCTTGTCGTAATAGACATTTTCAGGCCTGTATCGCGGACATATGTCCCAATTAATTCGTTACAAGGATCTTCATGTTTCAAATTTATAATACCAAGGTCGTAATAAAGGCAAAGTACAGTTAACCGGATATACGTTAATTGTGCCGCAATCTGCCGCTTTTGCTTAACTTAATGGTGGTACGCTATGGCGAACAGCCTGTTCACAGGTCAGAAACCCGGAACATCTGCTGTACACTGCCGTTTTTCATTGTCATAGACTGTAAAAGGTCTACTTAAGGTTTATCCTAATAATTCACCCATGCCAAAGATCCTGAGGCCTTCTCCGAATTGTTCAGCCACAGCATGGTTGGCGGCATCGATATATGCTCCTGTGATCGGGTCTACAACGGTCCTCAAGGGTCTTTTACCTTTTTCTGTACCGATCAGATTAACGATAGCATCTGCAACATCCTGCGGGTTGGGGTTTTTGGTTTGGATCAGCCCGCTTATCGCAGCTATCATTTTGTTCGGGATGTCGGCAATGGCTCCATAACCATCGAACACCGATTGATCAGAGGCATACTGGGTCTTCTGCTGCATTTCCGTTGGAAAGGCACCTGGCTCCAGGATTGCTACATCTACTCCCAGGCGTTTTAGTTCATAATGTAATCCTTCGCTTATTCCTTCCAGCCCGAACTTGGACCCCGCATATATCGTTGCGAAGGGAAAAGAAACCCTGCCGAAACCGCTGGTTACGTTAATGATCAAGCCATCGTTCTGCTTGCGCATAGTGGGTAGCACTTGCTTAATGAATCTCCAGGGCGCGAAAACGTTAATATCGAATATGGCCTGTACGTCAGCAGTGGTAAAGCTTTCGGCCACACCGTTCATGGAAACCCCGGCATTGTTGACCAGTACATCGATGGTGCTTTCTTTTGCAATGATGGTATCGACAGCCTGTTTTACACTTTCGTCGTCGGTCAGTGTTACATCCAGAACGGTAATATTTTCTACGGCCGACAGGGCTTGGGCTTTTTCTGCATTCTTACCCTTTGTATCTCTCATGGTGGCGTAAACCTGGTGGCCTAAAGCGGCAACGCTATGGGCGGTCAGCCAACCGAAACCACTATTGGTTCCGGTTATTAATACGATCTTTTTGCTCATCTTTTTAATTGTTTAATTAATAAAGCAAAAGTTGTGAAGCGATTCAGGAAAACTTTTACCATTTGGTAAAAAGCGCCGCCTATCCATAAAAAGACAATTAACGGACATTGCGTCTTATACGGCTCAGTGATTGCTGCGTAATGCCCAGGTAAGATGCGACATGTGAAAGTGGCACCCGGTTGACAAGACCCGGAAAATGTTGATTGAACAACAGATAACGGTTCGTCGCGTCTTCTGAGACCAAAGGACTTCTGCGCTCGATCGCTTTCAGCAGGCAATTTTTCATAATGAGGTTCTCAATGTCTTTCCAGCCGACGATGGTATTGCCGATCTCATCCCAATCTTTTTTAGAAAAGGC
The DNA here is from genome assembly GCA_040390445.1 of Bacteroidota bacterium. Classification (GTDB taxonomy): domain Bacteria; phylum Bacteroidota; class Bacteroidia; order Sphingobacteriales; family Sphingobacteriaceae; genus Mucilaginibacter. The sequence continues at coordinate 226,311 of JAZJYI010000008.1, read as the reverse complement.
AAGTAATTTACAGTCGCTCTCTGCCTGGATATATTCGGAGGAGATCATCTGCGCCTCGAACCTTTGCTGGTCTGAAACAAAATTATTTTCTTCCACGAATGAATGTGTGATCTCTTCTCCTTTATTATTGTAGTAACAGAAACGAACGACGCCTTTCAACAGAAACCCAACATACCTGGGAATTTTCCCGGCTTCAGAAAAATAGTTTTCCTTTTGAAGTTCGAGCGTTTTCGCCTTGCTCAGAATCAGGTCCGTTTGTTGCTTATTCAGATTTCCGAACTGCAGTATATAATTGATGAACGCTTCCATATGCCAAAATTCGGGTTTGCCGTGGTCAATTCATTTACCATATGGTAAAAATGATACTGGACAAACATATTAAGCTGGGTCAGGAAACAACTTTGCCATTAAAGAATTTCATCCAAGCTAATTTTTGAAAGAAGCTTTGAACTCCACAGGTGCAAGCTGGGACAAACAATTAGCTTATATACCAGTTATATCACCATTCCATTTTAAATTCAAACCAGTTTGACCGCAGAAAAACAACCTGCCGGCGTTAAAGGATTTAATGCTGCCAGATTATTCCTGATACTTGGCCTTGCCGTGCTGCTATGCGGGGAAGGTTATTTCGGCTACCGCCTGCATACACTTTCCAAGCAGCAGGAATCGCTCAAGACTGATTATTCGAACGTCAATAACATCACCTTAGGCCTCTTTTCGGTGAAGCAGTGGCGCGATAAAGTATCTGGTATTGTCAATCACCAGGTGCGGCATTTCACCTTAACAGTAAAACAAAAGAAAGCTCTCCAGGTGGAAGTTGAACAGATCATTATGGCCCTGATCAATAAGGCCGAGGCATTGCTTGAAAAGAAACCGAAGTCCCTGGGTGGGAAATTGAAAAAACTGGCTGTCAAAGCCTTTGTCAAAACAGACAAGATCAAAGCCCAGGTGCCGGGTTTTGCAAAGACCATCATCGCGAAGATCGACAACCCCGCCAATAAGACCAAGCTGAGCAACCTGGCCCTCAATAAATTTGCACAGGCCCAGCAAACCGGTTACCTCGACAGCACCATTACGGTGAGCGATTCGGTAACGAACCTGATGTATGCTAAATACCATGTTCATTCACCCGAGGAATTTAACAACAGGCTTACTGCCTCCCTGGATAACATCCGCACACAAACCTATAATTATTGTTTCGGCATGCTGGGCTGCGTGGTTATCGTGCTGATGCTTTGGTGGTTTCTCAGAAAGCGAACAGACCTGCATGGTACGCTGTTTATCATGTCGTTGTTCTTTGCCTTTCTCCTGTTAGCTGTTGGCTTAACCGCATCTATGGTAGAAGTAGACGCCCGTGTAGGCTCCCTCGATTTCCGTTTACTTGGCGAACATGTCGTTTTCAAGAACCAGGTATTATTCTTTCAAAGTAAAAGTATCCTGGATGTGGTGGAAGTGCTGGTTAAACAACCCGCTGTAGATTCTATAGCGGTCGGCGCCCTGATCCTTGCCTTCAGTATCCTGTTCCCCATCATGAAATTAGCTTCAACAGGTATCCATTTGCTCAGCAAAAAGAAGATCGCAGAAAATAAGGTAATCAAATATTTCGCTTTTCAGTCGGGCAAATGGAGCATGGCAGATGTTATCGTAATCGCTATCCTAATGACCTATATCGGGTTAAATGGATTACTGGAAAGCCAGCTATCCAGCCTGAACATTAAAAGCGATGCTTTAACGATCATCACTACCAACAATACGGCTTTACAGCCCGGCTATATCATCTTTATCAGCTTTGTACTATACGGACTGATCTTATCCACTATCCTGAAATTTATTACGCCGCATGATGCGCACTAATAGCAATCCATTGGAAACTCCACAAAAAGACCCGGCTGCCCGTAGATTCGGTTTGCCGCACATGATACTGCTGCTCGGCCTGAGTATCCTGCTTGTCAGCGAAATCTATTTCGGCTACCGCCTGCACGCGCTATCTGCAGAGCAGGAAAAGATCAAGGAAGATTACAGTATGTCGAACAACATCACCTTTGGGATATTTTCTGTTGACCAGTGGCGTGATAGGATAGCCGGGGTGATCAACCCGCAGGTAGAAGACTTCACCATGACTGCAGCGCAAAAAAAGACGCTGCGCAAGCAGGTGGAACAGCAATTACACGGACTGATCAACAAGACCATCGCGGAGATCAACAAACCCCAAAAGTCGTTAGGTGGCAAGCTTAAAAAATTCGCCTTTAATTCCATGGTAAATGCCGACGAGATCCAGGCCCAGGTGCCCTCATTCGCCAAAACCATTATCGACAAGGTCAATAGCCCGGCAAGCCAAAGGAGGTTGAAAGGTATCGCTTCCGGTAAGTTACAGCAACTGGAAAAACAAACTTACGACAGCACCAGCACCGCAAATTTCGAGGTCACCAAATACCTGTACAAAAAATATCATGTATCCGACCCGGTAGCCTACAACAAAGAGATCAATAGCCGGCTAGCCGCGATACGTACTGTTACTTATAATTACGCTTTTGCAATGCTTGGCTGTGTCGCCTTTGCCGCAGGTTTGTGGCTGCTGATGCGAAAATACGTACACCTGCATACGGTACTGTTTATCATGTCCCTCCTATTTGCTTTTGTCCTGCTGATAGTCGGGGTTACTGCCTCGATCATCGAACTGGATGCACGTATCAGCTCACTTGACTTTATGCTCATGGGCCAAAAGGTTTCGTTCCAGAACCAGGTACTGTTCTTTCAAAGCAAAAGCCTTTTCGGCGTGGTGGAAACGCTGATCGGACAATCCAAACCCGATGCTATCGTTGTGGGTTCACTGATCTTCCTTTTTGTTATTGTGTTGCCCATATTGAGAATGACCGCAAGAGGTATCCATATCCTGAGCAATAAAAGTTTTGCTGAAAACAAAGTAGTGCGCTACCTGGCATTTGATTCAGGTAAATGGGATATGGCCGATGTGATGGTTGTTGGTATTTTAATGACTTACATTGGGTTGAACGGGATCCTAAAAAGCCAGCTTTCCGGATTAAACATGCGTAACGGCTCTTTAAACATCATCACAGAAAATAACACTTCGCTACAACCGGGTTACTTTATATTCATGGGTTATGTCATATTTGCGGCTATTTTATCTTACGTCCTGAAACGTATTACGCCGCATCAAACCAAATAGAAATGAAAAAACTGATCATATTTGACCTCGACGGTACCCTTGCCGAAAGCAAAGCAGCAATTGATGAAGAAATGGCATTTATACTGGGCAACTTGTTAACCGTTGCAAAAGTAGCCGTGATCTCGGGCGGGGACTGGCCACAATTTGAAAAGCAGGTATTAGCTCATCTCCCCAAAAAATCCCTTAAAAGACTATCGATCCTGCCTACCTGCGGCACCAAGTATTATCAATACAGCAAGGGCTGGAAACAGCTTTATGCTGAAAATTTCACTGCGGAGGAGAAAGATCTCATTGTTCGTGAATTAACGGATGCAGTAGCCAACTCGGGCTTTGAAGCGAAGAAAACCTGGGGGGAACAAATTGAAGACCGCGGCAGCCAGGTTACCTACTCCGCATTAGGGCAAGCCGCACCCTTAAAGGATAAGAAGAAATGGGACCCTGATTTCGCCAAACGCAAACAGATCAAAAAAACGCTCGACAAAACGCTAAAATTATTTTCCGTGCAGATGGGCGGCGCCACTTCCATCGATATCACCAAACCCGGGATAGACAAAGCTTACGGAATCCGGAAACTTAAAAAAGTCCTGGACATTAAAATATCAGAAATGATCTTCATCGGTGATGCCTTAATGGAAGGCGGTAATGACCACCCTGCCTACAAAACAGGGGTGGATTGTATCCGGGTCCGTAATCCCGAAGATACAAAAAGGGTAATTGAAGGCATCATGGTATGTCTCGGGTTTAAACCGGCAGTTATAGGACATCCCGCAACTCAGTTTTAAAAACGCCGGTGAATTTCACGCGGCCTTTCGCAAAGCTGAATTGAACTTCCGCCGCTGGACATTTTCAAAAGTTTAAATGCAATAACTTTAGCTGAGCATTTTAATTAAGTTCTGTACGGATTTTTCTGTCGGCGCGGCAAAGTCACTTATACCCTCGATCGTTTCTTTACAAAGCGGCGCAGCCCTGTCCAACATCATGTTCTCGTAAGATGCAATGGCATCATGAAGATCAGTAAATATTGCTGTGCCGGTCAGACATTCAGAGAGATCTAACGCATCCAGCATGGCCTGGTTTACCCACTCGCCATGCACAGGCGGGCGAATCTCCTATACAAGATCAATTTTTGGACATCTGTGCCAATATCACAGGTATCGAATTCCCGGCCTAACAGCAAAATATTTTTTGTTATCTACCATTAAGTAAATAATATGCACTTACATTTACATCGTTCAAAAATACCGGCCATCTTGCCGGTTAATTGTGATAAGGTTTAGGTTGAAAGTTCCCGGCAGCGAGTGCAAGGGGACTTTTTATTAACTTAGCCACACCATGGAGCAAGCCGATGCCATCTACCTCATTCAAAAAGCCATCACCGGCACCAGTCCACAAAAATGGGCCGACCTGGGTTCCGGAAGCGGAACATTCACGCTTGCCCTGCAAACACTGCTGCCAGAAGGCAGCAATTTAACCGCCATCGACAAGCAAAACCAAAACCTGCCCGTCCCTTTCATCAAAGCCGATTTCGAAAAAGACAAACTGCCCCTGACAGAACTTGACGGCATACTCATGGCTAATGCCCTGCACTACACCAGCGACAAAACCGAACTCATCAAAAAACTGGAAACCTATTTCGCTAAAATTCCGACATTCCTCATCGTTGAGTACGACACCACCACGTATAACCCCTGGGTGCCATACCCGATTAACTTCCAAAACCTCCATCAACTATTCACGGGACTTGGCTACAGATCCATAACCAAACTGGCTGACATAACATCCCGCTTCGGAGGCCGAATGTATTCCGCCCTTATCCGGTTATAAACGTTTCTATCCGGTTAAAACACCTTTTACATCGCTTTCCCACCCTACGTTTGCAATAACAAAAAACGCAAACACATGAGATTCACCTTATTTTTTATCGCCCTTTTCGTTAATGTAGGTTGCCTGCTCGGCGCTCTAGTACACAATCCATTCCCCAACTTCGGGGCTGTCATTATCGTTTGGTTCCTGTTTTACCTTCTTACCCTTCCCGGCCGCAGACGCAGACATTACTGGCGCGAACGCAGACACCTGCATGAACAATGCATGCGAACCTACCTTCGCCATAACGAATTTCGTTACTAGCTACCACCACTCGCTACACAGCTATATAACTTTGTAACATGAAACATATCGTGATAGGCGACATCCACGGACGCGACAACTGGCAAGAAATCAATATCCGCAATTATGACAAGGTAGTATTCATTGGAGATTATGTAGACAGCCATACTTTATCCGACTTTGCTATCCTTGAAAATTTCAAAAAGATTATCAGCCTCAAAAAACGTCACCCGGAAAAAGTCGTATTACTATTGGGTAACCATGATGTACACTACCTGCATTATCCTGCTTACCAATGTTCCGGTTTCCGCGACAGCATGCAACGTGGCCTCACCTATCTGTACAATAAAGACCGGCACCTGTTTCAAATGGCCTATCAGTACAGAAAGTATTTATTTACCCATGCCGGCATAACAAATTCCTGGTACGATGAGTTCCTACGTTTACCTATTCTTGACGATCTTCGTGAAGAGAAAGATACAATAGCTGACCTGATCAATAAGGTAGAAACAACCACGCAACGCTATCTGCTTTATGCAACCAGCATATACCGTGGTGGCGATAGCAATGGCAGTTTCTTATGGGCAGATTATAAAGAAACATCCGTCGACATGCTTGAAAACTTTCATCAGGTTGTTGGGCATACCCAAGTACCTGATATTCACACCATCGCCTACACGAAAAAATCCGTCACCTACATAGACGTCTTGCACGGTCAAAACAAGTTTTGCGAGCTTGATATATAGCCCTGTAATATGAATATACGTCATTATCGGCGACCTACACGCCGGAACGGTATGGGCTAATTGTATGAGAACACCCCATAACGTCCTTAACGGTTTTCACCATTTGTCGATCACAGCGACATGAGTAAAATGAAACACCTCTCCTGGCAAGAAAAATCTATCACTCACCCTGGATATACCTCACGAACAACCACATTTCCATGTCGTTCATCTCTAAATTTCCCGCTCAACTATTTGTCATGCCTCCATTAGGTCTTTCATGAAACCCCAAATTTCAACGGTTCAAAAAAACTTTCAGCACCATCCAACTGAGGCTGAGTTTATCTGTCGTTCCCATCCATAAATCTATGGTCTCCACCCAAGCTCCTACCCAAATCCCCCTCCCCAACCAGCCAACTTTGTCCTGTCGCCGGCAAGCAATTGTAAGCCCGACGACGGAACGTTGTTTGACATCCAGGGAAGAAACATTACTCCGCCAAAGCGGAGAATCCGGCGAAAGTGAGCGTAGAACCGCAAAACCCGAAAGCGCCGGGGCAGGCCAATTGGCCCGTATCGTAGGATATGACGCGAGTAATCCCGAGCACCAAGATATTTAAAGGGAGCCCCGAAAAGGCTCCCTTTTGTTTTATATGACACTCACATTTCGAAAGCGGCTACACGCCATAAAACTGCCGCACTACCAGATCGCGGACATCAAGCCATTGGGCACCCATCAGGAGATTGAGGCCTTTTTGCGTTCATCCGGCGTATGGCCGCAAGCCAAACACCGCCTCGAAGAAATTTACTATTATGTACAGGACGATCATGGCCGGAGAAAGGATTTTTTCGCAGCGGGCTGGCTCAACGAGTTCGGTCACTGGCAGGTCGCAGCACCAAAGTTTACAGGGGCGCTCTGCCGTCCTGCACTCACCATCATACCGGGAGGTGATAACGAGGCCTGGCTCTTCGATACCATATTCGATTACCTGCGGCACCCGGAACTCACAACAACGAAAGCTTACATCATTATCCTAAATACGCCAAAGCTCTTGCAAGCAGCATTAGCCAAAGCCAAGTCTTTTGCCAACAGCCGGACATTTTTCAACACCCCTTTGCCCGAGACATAAAACCCTTAAATTTGGGAGGCCAATGCAAACCATCGAACAAGAATATATCACCCATCCGACCGACATCACCGGCCAGTTCATCCTTGAATACCCCGGCGGAAGGCGCGTGCTGGTCGAGATCGACCCCGACACCCAAAAAGAAACATTCATACGGGAGCTATAAATTAAAAACTTAATTTATCTACCACTAAAAATTATTAAGTGACTTAGCTTTACGTAACAGAAGCAAACTGGTGACCAAGAAATATATTGCTATTTTTGTAAGAAGATAGCAATCGCATGAAAACAAAGGCTCCAGCAAAATCAGTATTTGACATGACACCAACTGAATTTAAAGACTTGATTCGTCCTGTTGCTGACGAAGTATTGCAAGAGACCTGGGAGAAGAACGCCTTTATAACTTATTACGATCAAAACATTTGCCCCGATACAGATACTATGATTCAAGAATATAAAGATCATAAAGAATTGGTCCGAATTGATGAACAAGGAAACGCGGTTGTAATAAAACAGTTATCGGATGAACGCATCAATAAAAAAAAAATTAATCATAGTAGCAGGTCCGAACGGAGCAGGTAAAAGTACTCTTTCTAATAAATTTTTATCGGATGAGGCAATTGTCTTTGATCCGGATAAAGAAAGTCAATTAATTCGCGAAAAAAATAAAGGAAGTGGAGCAGAAACTATCTATAAGTCTATCAACGATCACTTTCTTAATCAAATTGCTCAGGCAATAGAATTCGAAAAAGATTTTATTCTCGAGACTAATTTTAGAGACCACGAGATTATGGAAATAGTGGAACAATTCAGAGATCAGGGTTATTCGACAAACCTCCTGTATTTTCTGTTAGCCTCAGAAAAAGAATCATTACATCGCGTGACATCCCGCGTAATGAAAGGCGGGCACTTTGTCGACCCCTACAGTATACAGTTAAACTATGATGAGGGGCTAAAAAACCTTTTGCGATTTGCGCCTCGGTTCGACAGAATACTTTTACTTGATGCGACAGGACGAATCGGAGAACAAGAACCATTGCTCAACATAGAAAAAACTAAAATTAAATTCCTTAACTCACCTATTCCAAAATGGGCTGAATCTATTATTCAGCCCATGATCGCTTTATTCTTGTCGAAAGACAGAAGCCCGGGTGACGACACACCGCCAACCGGACTAATCCGATAAAACATTCCTCCCCTAATTCTTCCTTTCCAGCTACACCGCTATATTTTGTTTTTTTACGGGGCAAGATGTCCTTTTGTCGGACGGAAACTGAGTTCCGTCGCAAAAGGAATCTTGCCCGCAGGCGGGTAGCTGGAAAACCTCGCAACTTGTTTTCCATGGCCGAAGATCCAAAACGGAAAGGACGTCCGCTTTTAACAGGAGGCAAACGAACGTTTAAGATCGATGTACGGTTTACGGAAGATGAATATAAACTGATCCTGGAAATGGAGCAGGCGCTCGGAATCAGCAGGACGAATCTGGTTCGTCAACGGCTCCTCAAAAACGGCGACGGCATCATTATCAATACTAAGGCATTAATTCTTGAATTAAACCAGATCGGTGCCGAACTCGGCCGTTCCGGCAATAACCTGAACCAGTTGGCGCACTATTCTAACGTACTCAACTTGAAAGAAATTCTGTCACCGGTTGTGGTCGAACGTTACCTGTTGTTGTTGGATGAAAACTTAAAGTCCCGGTCAAAACTTGATGCGACACTACGCAAAATTATCCGCCAATTGGGGAACTGATACATTGCTATGGAGCAATCTACCACTGCATCAGGCTATGTAGCCCGATATTCGGCTCTATAACCAGCTATCCTGATACATGATCGTCAAATTCTTAAAAGCTTCTGCGGATTTTCGCGGCGTCTTTTACAATATGGATAAAGTCGGCACCGGTAAAGCGGAACTGATGGCCGCGGTAAATTTCGATGCCTTAGATGGGCTGAATGAGATCAAACCAACGGATTACCTGAATTACCTACAAGCCATATCCTCGAACAACAAAGCAATCAGTAAACCTCAGCTTCATGTAGCAATATCGACTTTTGGCCGGGACCATGACAAACAAGCCCTGACAGATGTCGCTGAGCGCTGGCTGGAAAAGATGGGCTATGCAAGACAGCCCTATTTTGTAGTTTTTCACAAGGACACCGAAAACAATCATGTGCACATCGTCAGCAGCCGTGTCGACTATGACGGCAGGAAGATCAGCAGCGACTATGAACGGGTGCGGGCCGTACGGGCCATTAACGAGATCATGGGTCTTGATGAATACCGCAGCTGGCAGCATGACCTCGAAAAAGCAAAGGCTTACCGCGTTTCGACCCTGCCGCAGTTTAAACTTCTGCTGGAATGCATGGGCTATAAAGTTTCGGGTAACGCGCTGATCAAATACGGTAAAAAACTAGCGACGCTTGATTTTGACAATGTAAAATTAACCGGGCCTGAACAGCACCGTGCTACCCAGCTCGAAGCTATATTCAATAAATACGCGCCGCAGCACGACCTGCCTGGTTTTACGGATTACATGAAAACCAAAATGGGTGTCGAACTTGTCATGCATTCTAAGGACGGTAAACCCGCTTATGGCTACACAGTTATAGATCACGCTCAAAAGAACGCCTATAAAGGCAGCGAGATCATGCCGCTAAAACAATTGATGTTATTATTGGGCTCAACTAATGCTTTGCAGCAAACATCATCAGCAACAAGCCAAAAATCAAACGACTCCAACTTTACCGTTAACATCTCCAAAGACGTTGACGACGACCAGATCCACGGCCCGCGGCGCCGCAGAAAAAAGAAAGCCCGCACAAACACCCGCTAATTAATACCCCTAATTTCATGACCCGTGTATTCAACCTCTCCGGCGGCAAGAGCTCCGCCTACATGACTATTTTAGAAAAACCCACGCCCGATGACATCGTACTCTTTACCGATACCGGCCGCGAACATCCTGCTACTTACCAATTCCTCAACGAGATCGAAAAACAGGAAGGCTTCAAGATTCACCGTGCGGCCTATACCCACCGGCGAAGCCCGGGACTGGCGGGATTTGATGCCCTGACCAACTGGAAACGTTACCTACCCAACCGTGTCCGGCGCATCTGCACGGTCGAACTCAAGATCATGGTCGCCCGGCGTTACCTGCGCCCGCTCATCGGGCTGCGCTTTGAACAACACATTGGGTTCAGGGCAGACGAACAGCGGCAGGTCAGCAACTACCGCAGCACTTACAAGGGTACCGTCACCCGGTTCCCGCTCCACGAAAAAGGCATCACCAAAGCAATGGTCGATGCCTTTTGGCTTTCTAAGCCCTATACACTGGAGATCCCGCCCATCCTCGGCAACTGTGACCTCTGCTTTTTAAAAGGCAAAAACAGCATCATTAAGCTGATGGCGCTATATCCCGAACTGGCGGACAAATGGATCGCTGACGAAAAACGTTCAGGCAATACCTTTTTCCCGGATATTTCTTATGAGCAGTTACTGGCTATCGCAAAAAGCCGGCACAAGGATTTCAATTTAGAGGAAGCGCAGCCCGCTTATACCTGTCATTGCAACTAACATGGTCATACTTATCGGAAACCAGAAAGGCGGCGCCGGGAAAAGCACCATCACGCTGCTATTGGCCAACTATCTTACCGGAGCCAAACAAAAAGAGGTGACCGTCATCGACATGGACTACCAACAATCTATCGCCCAAAAATACGAGCGTGCCAAATTGCTGGAAAATACCGAACCTTATACCGTTGTGGCAGCCAGCCTGGAACATTTCCCCGGTATGAAAAACATCATGTCGACTGATGACAAACAGATCGTGCTCATCGACCTGCCGGGCAAACTGGATGACGACGGTCTGATCGCTGTTTTTGAATCGGCTGACCTGGTGATCTGTCCTTTTTCCTATGATGAGTTCAGCTTCGAGTCGACCATTTTATTCTCAGTTGTATTGCGTAAGATCAACGCTAAAGTACCGCTCGCCTATGTGCCCAACCGGGTGAAAGCCAACGTCAAATACGAAACACGCATGGACGTTGACGAGCAGCTGGCCAAACTGGGCAGCGTAACCAGCCCCTTACCCGACCGGGTCGATTTTCAACGGGTCAGTACTTTTCAAACGCCCTTAGCTATCCTGCCCATGGTGCTCAGCGCCTTTGATATGATCTACAAGCAATTCCTCCATGAATGACATCAAATCGCTGGCTGACCAGTTGCGCAGTAACATTAACCGGCAGGAAGCACCGAAAGAAAAACACCACCCACCACCGGTACCCGAGATCCTGCAGCGCATCCGCAAATACGATAACCGCGACCATAAAAGCCTGATGCATATCCGCTTTGATGCGGACACGATCAAAATGCTGAATCAATTCAAAATGGCAACGGGCGTCGATGTCACCAAGCTGGTCGCCTTTTCCGTTCACCACCTGCTCGAAGCCCACCCCGAACTCAAAACCATCATCAAAGAATACATCCAACAACTCCAACTATGAACTGGTTCCATTTCCTATCCTGGGTAGCAGCCCTGTACTTGGTCTACTACCTCTCCCTCATCCTGTTCGATTTATCGCGCAGCAAAAGTCCAAAAAGCGCTGATACTGGCGAACTCACCTTTACCGAAGACATCCAGCCTAAAAAGATCGAACACCTGCCGGATAAAGCCGAATCCCTGCCAAAACCGGTTCCCAAAACCGAATCTCCTATCCTCGGCTCCGGCGGTGTTTCGCTCAAAAGCCTTTTCAGCCTTTGCCAGCAGGAAGCCATTATTTACACCCGACCGGTCAGCTTTTAACATGAAGCTGGCCTTTTTTTTTGTCCAGCCCGGCCTTGACGAATTCCAGCAAGCCCAGAACCAGCTCCACTCCTCTTTCTTTTCCGCGCTGAGCTGCGCCCTTGTCCTTGCCGCCATCCTTGGCATTATCGGCGGCATCCGCATCTACCACAACTGGCAAATGGGCGAAAGAGAGATGACTTCCGAGGTCTCCGCCTGGTTCTTCGCTGCCCTTTTCATGGTGCTGGCCGGCATCTTTCTCCGGGCCGTTTTCGGCCTTTAAAATTTCTAACCCCTACCAAAACAACAAATGATCATCCTGAAAAAAATCTCGGCGACAGCCATGCTGTTCGCCCTGGGCACCATTACCGCATTCGCCCAAAGTGGTGTAAACGGCCTGAACACCGCCACCACAACCCTAAAAACTTATGTGGCGCCCGTCACCAATATCACCCTCGTCATCGGCGGGATCGTCGGCATCGTCGGCGCCATCCGGGTCTACTCCAAATGGAATTCCGGCGACCAGGACATTAACAAAGAACTGATGGGCTGGGGCGGTTCCTGCGTCTTCCTGGTCGTTTCCGCGTTGGTCATCAAAGCCTTTTTCGGGCTCTAACATGAAGCGTTACGCTGTATATAAGGGGCTGCAGAAGCCCCTTATGTTCAAAGGCTTCAAGGGTAAATTTATCTATTGGGGCGTCGCTTGCCTGCTGGCAGGCTTGGTCTTCGGGGCGCTCACCATGGCACTCGTCAGTGGCTGGCTGGGCGCTATGGTGCTCATCGGCTGTATCGTAGGCGGCCTCCTTTATATCGCCGGACGGCAGAAAAAAGGCCTGCACGTCAAAACCCGCAGCACAGCCATCCAGGTCCATCCCCCGAAATTCAAAAAACTCAAACGCTATGCCTTCCCGAAAAACATTTGACCTCCCCTTTATCGGCATTGATAAAAACGGGCCCGAACATCTCCTGGTTGGCAGCGACGGCAGTTTATCCATCATCATCAGGATCAGTAACCCGGTTATCCGTTATTCCGCCTCGCCGGCCGTTTACGAAGAGTTGCACCAGTTCATCAACAACATTGTCAAAGTTTTGGGTGACGGCTATATCCTGCAAAAACAGGACATCATTAGCCGGAACGACTATGCACAAAAGCCCGCTGAGGAATACCTGCAGGATAAATATAATGCCCATTTCGCCGGACGCGAATACCTCACGGTCCAAACCTACCTGACCATTACCAGGCCGGTCAGAAAAGGAGCCTTTTATGTCTACGACCACAAAACGCTCATCAGCTTCCGGCAGGCCATTGCCAAAGTAAGCGACATCCTCGATGCCTCCGGCACCGCGCCGAAGATCTTGAAAGAAACCGAGATCAATCAGTTGATGATGCGGCTGTTGGCCATGGATTTCAAAAGCGAAGCCATTGCGCTCAATAATTACCAGCCGACCGATACCGGTGTCCATATGGGTGACCGGGTCATCCGCAGTATCAGTCTGGTGAATACCGATGCCATCGACCTTCCGCAAGAGGTCGGCACCTATATCGAGCTCAACGAAAAGGATACGCTCAAAGGGTTCCCGATAGATTTCCTGTCTTTCCTGTTTAAAGTGCCCGACTTCGAAGTGATCGTTTTCAACCAGGTCATCGAGATCCCCGGCCAAAGTATGACGCTCAAAAAACTGGAGCTCAAAAAGAAACGGCATTCCGGCATCCCTGACCCCGCCAACCAGCTTTGTGTGGAGGACATCGATCTGCTGCTGAACGATGTGGCCCGTGAAAACCAACTGTTGGTGAACGCGCATTTTAATATCCTTTTGGTTTGCCAAAAGGATAAACTGCAGAGATCCGCCAACTACATCGAAAGCGCGCTTTTCGCATTGGGCATCATTGTCAGTAAGAACGCTTACAACCAACTGGAACTCTTCCGTTCGGCCCTGCCCGGCAATGCCGTTGAACTTAAAGATTACGATTGGTTCCTGACCACCTGTGATGCAGCCATCTGTTTTTTCCTCAAAGAACGGATGCCCGAGGATGAGCCCTCCGATTTCCTGATCCGTTTTACCGACCGTCAGGGCATCCCGATAGGCATCGACCCGGCCGACTTACCGATGCGCACGAACCGCATCAATAACCGGAACAAGTTTGTATTAGGGCCTTCCGGTTCGGGCAAAAGCTTTTTCATGAATGCCGTGATCGAGCAGTACATGCTTTACAACATGGACATGGTCATTGTCGATACCGGCCATTCTTATTCCGGGCTCTGCGCCTATTACAACGGCAAGTACATCACCTATACCGACAAGCAGCCTATTACGATGAACCCTTTTCGCATCACAGAAGAGGAATACAATATCGAGAAGAAGGATTTCCTGGTTACGCTGATCGGGGTGGCCTGGAAAGGCCCGGAAGGGAGTTTCAGCCCCGTGGAGCGGGATGTGATCGCGAACGTCTTATCAGCCTACTTCGCTGACGCTTTTTCTGCCGGTTCTGTTTTGAATTTCAACTCATTTTATGCGTACGCCATCATCAAAATACCACAAATTAAAACAGAAGAGCGCATCCCCTTCGATTTTGATGAGTTCCGTTATGTTCTCAAAAAGTTTTACAAAGGCGGGGAATTTGAGACCATCCTCAACAAAGAGGCCGACAAATCGCTGTTCAGCGAACGCTTTATCGTTTTCGAGATCGACAGCATCAAAGAGCACAAGATCCTTTTCCCGCTCGTCACGCTCATCATCATGGATGTCTTTATCCAGAAAATGCGCTACCGGCAGAACCAGCGCAAATGCCTCATTGTCGAGGAGGCCTGGAAAGCGATAGCAAGTCCCCTTATGGCCGGTTACCTGCTTTACCTGTATAAAACGGTCCGGAAGTTTTGGGGTGAGGCCATCGTCGTAACGCAGGAACTGGGCGACATCATCGGCAACGCCGTCGTCAAGGACAGCATCATCAATAATTCCGATACGATCTGCCTACTCGACCAGACCAAGTTCAAGGACAATTACAAAGACATTGCCGCCCTGCTCTCCATCAATGAAACCGAGCGCCGGAAGATCTTTACGATCAACCAACTGGATAACCAGGAAAATCGGGGACGCTTTAAAGAAGTTTATATCCGGCGCGGATCTTCAGGCGAGGTATATGGTGTAGAGGTCTCCCTCGAGCAATACCTCACCTATACCACAGAGAAACCCGAAAAATCGGCGGTCGAATACTATATCAACCAATACTCCAACTACGCACAAGGTCTTGATGCTTTTATCGCTGATTTCAAAAACAGCGGGCTTAGCCTGCCGCAATTTATAAACCGTGTAAATCAACAAACATGAAAATCATTGGCACAATTCTTTTGACATTTTTTCTGCAAAACATGGTTAAAGCACAAGCCATTGTGATCGATCCGGCTGTTTCAGGTGCGATCATCATGAATAGTTCGACCATCAATGGGCAGCTCAACACAACCAACAATAACCTCACGGCAATCAGTCGCGGACAAATGGCCGTCAGCGCACAACTCGTTATCGTGAACGACCTGCAGGCCAAGATCTACAAAGGTCTGAGCGAGGTGGCCTCGGTCATCAATAACCTTACCACCATCAAAGAGATCGGCCAATGCGGCAGCGATATCGTCGCGGACGTGGGTGGCGCTGTCCAGATCGCCCGCTCAAACCCCGCCCTGTTGCTTTTCGCCGAACAAGGTGCGAGGGATTTTCAAAGCCGGGCCATCAAACTGGCCGCGGAGGTCGGCGCCTTTGTCTTGCAGGGTGGTAAAAACAACCTGATGGATTCCGGCGAGCGCGGTAAACTGCTTAACCACATCCAGTCTGAAATGCAGATCCTGCGGGGTATTGCTTACGGTATGAAACAGGCGATGTATTGGGCGAAAATGAACGGACTCTGGCGTGAACTCAATCCCTGGGCGACGTGGCAAAATCAGGATGTCAGAATCGCCAATGAAGTGTTGAACAACGCCAAATATTTAAAACGATGATGGGGCATATAACGATGAATTCTTTCTGCAATCAGTTTTCAAAACCTTTAATTTTTAAAACCTATTTGAGATCCTCAATCAGTATAACTAACATAATCAAAATTGGCCTATTCTTAATGATGTCTTTCTGCCTGGTAAGTAATAACGTTCTTGCGCAGCATAGCACCATCGACATCCCTGCTATGCACCAACTCATCTCCCAAAGCATTAACGAAAACAAACTCCAGGTCAAAGCCAAAAACCAGCAAGCCATCAACACCGCCAACGAACAAGCCAACCTCACCCTACTCGATAAACTCAAAAAAGTCTACCGCGACCTGCAGAACCGCTACAATACCTTGGGCACGGTCATCAATATCGCCGACGTCGGCATTTACGCCACACCGACGGTCAGCCGCATTATCAGTAATCAACGGCAGATCATTGCCCTAACGAGTGATGACCCGGCGCTGCTACCCTTGGGTTTACAAACGGAGATCGAGTTTGCCCAAAGAGCAAAAGACCTCGCCGGCTATGTCGCAGGACTGAGTTTATCTTATGGCGATGTTAACCAAATGCGGGCCTCTGACCGGAAATTGCTTTTTGATTACGTACTGGAACAATTAAGCGAGATACAGCAATTGTCCTATAACCTTGTTGTCACCCTTCAAAACAGCAACCTCAACCTGCTTGTTCGTTCTATCAACCCATTCCAGGACTACATCGACAAAGACAGGTCCATCGTGCAGGAAATCTTATCAAACGCCAAATATCTAAAGCAATGAAGTGGCATCAATTTATCCTCCTGTTTTGCTTTGCAGATCTGCAAACCCATGCCCAGGAATACGTCATCGACCGCCAACGCTTCGCGGCTGTCAACAGCAACGGCGCTGTCCGCATGAGCGCTGAAATAACCCATAACCAGTACCTCGGTAACATCAAAAACAAAATCGACGACATCAATATCGATGCCGCCTCCGTCGTACTCGCGCAGCAGATGATCTATAACGGCTTATCGCAGGTCAACTCGGCGCTCAAAGACGGCATCGCCGTCAAAAACATGGCTGTCGTCAGCGCCGACATCCTGCATTACCTCGACCAGGCATTGATCCTGGCAAGAAGTGACCCGGCCCTTTTACTCGTTACCCGCAACATCCAAAGCGAATGCCGCAGCAGGGCCGTCGCCCTCGTCACTGACGTCTCCGGCTTCGTGCTTAAATCAGGAAGCAATATGCTCGCCGATTACAATGCCCGGGATGAGTTACTGAAAAAGGTCGTCACCCAACTGCAGATCATCGACGGCCTCGCTTACGGTGCCTGGCGCGCCATGTACTGGGCTAAAGAAAAAGGCATCATCACCAGCCTGAATCCTTTTCAAAACTTCATTAACCAGGACCGGAACCTCGTCGACCAGATCATCCGGAACGCCAAATACTTTCAGCCATGAAAAAATTATTGATCGCTATGGTGGGCTTGCACTCCTGCGTACCCACTTTCGCCCAATCCACTATCAAAGACAACGCCGTGCTCCACCAGGAACAGCGCATGGTCTACCAAAACTGGGACCAGAACAAGTTCGACCCCAAATCTGGTTTCCTAAGCCTCAACCCCTATTACTGGCTGGTATGGGGTTTCTTTTATCCCAGCTACCATAAAAAAGACCTGCGACCGCTAAGCGCCAATGGCCCGCAGACCCAGCGCCTCGCTCTGGCCGGCGCTCAAAACACGGAGGATAATACATACAAGCTGCACTCCGATACGGTCCGAAACACCGCCTTATCACAGGTTGCCGGCCAATCGGGATTATTATCAGATGCCGACCCGCTGTGGCTGCTCTACTACAAGCACCAATTCAGTCCTGTCTTAAGCTTCAGCCCAACCGGCTACGATGATATCTCCAATTGGTATTCCGGTGAAATGGCAAGTTTGAAAGAACGGCTGAACGGTGCCCGAAGCACCGATCAGGACAGAGGTTCGCGCATGATCGCTTACTACCGTTTACTCAAAGAATACCAAACGCTGCATGGAGTCTGGGCGATCAAAACGGCGTCCGCGCAAAAGACGCTCGATATGGGAAAACAACAGCAGCGCGCACAACAGGGCAACCTGAACGTACCGCAATGGACGCCAAACTCCGATGTCGAGATCGCTAAAAAAGTTCTTTTAAATAGAAAATACTGATGAAAAGAATAATCCTACTGACCCTCGTTCTTTTTTGTTTTCATACAAGCTTCGCTCAGGTCACGCCCATCGACACCGCCTCTTATAAAAAATCCGTTGAGTTCCTGCAAGGCAACGGCGTTTACGAACAGGGCATGATGGTTTTCCTGACCGGGCTGAAAGAATCCATCTGGTCACACTTCGATCTTTTCATTACCGATGCCAAAGCGCTCGCCGCTATCTTTATGATCATCTTTTTTGCCATCAAATCCTACGAAATGATGTCCGGCGACAAACAACTGGAGGTCATGCCCCTGCTCCGGCCCTTCGGACTGGCCATGGTCATTTTGTGGTGGGGCGCTTTTGCCAAAGTCATCGCATTTCCGACCGACCTGGTCGCCAATCAAACGCAGCAAATGTTCGAGAGAGAACAGGGACTGGTCAACAGCCTGCGCATCCAGCGCGCCAACCTCATGCTGGCGGTTGCCAATTCCCTTTATAAGTACCAGGCCCAAACCGAGGTCGCCGAAAAAGAAAGTGATACCTGGTACGGACAAGCCTGGGATTCGGTCACCAGCACGGTCAAACAAGGCATTTCCGATGTCATTTCACCGGTGCTGGAACTCAAGAACCGTTTGACTATCGGGATGCAGCTTTTAGCGACCCAACTGCTCGAATTGATGGGTATCTGGATCCTGCGCATCGCGGTATACATTGTCTTTATGATCCAGATCATCTATTCAAGCATCCTCATCATTTTAGGCCCCTTTGCCGTAGCGGTGAGTATCCTGCCGGCGTTCCGCGACAGTTTCAGCACCTGGATCGCACGCTTTGTCAGCGTCAACCTGTACTCAGGCATCGGCTATCTGATCATGTACCTTTGCGGGCTGATGCAGGAATATGCCCTGCAATCCGAGATCAGCAAATACCGGGAGCTGGTCGGTGAAAGCGGCACGGCGGCGAACATCGAAAAGATGGCCTGGTTTGCTTCCAACGGAATTTTATCGTTCGGTACCGTCATCATCGTTTTCCTCATCGGCGCGATCTGCATGTTCACGGTTCCAAGCATTTCGACCTGGATCATTTCCACTTCGGGTATCAGTTCGGCAAGCTCGACATTCGGCCGGCATGGTGGCGCTACGCTAACAGCCGTACGGACCGCTGCCACGGGCAGCTTTTTTTAAACTTTTTATTCCTATGATCATCAAAAACATCGAAGCCAAAATAAAACTCGCGACGTTTATTTCTTTTGGCAGCTTCATCTGCGCGATAGTGATGAGTGCTATCGCTTTCTCGGTTAGTTTTAGAATGGTTGCTGACTCCCGGAAAAGCATCTACATTTTAAATAACGGCGTACCCCTGCAGGCCACACAAACCGACATGCAGATCAACCGCCCGGCCGAGTACCGGGCGCATATCGACCTGTTCCATTCGCTCTTTTTCTCGCTCACACCCGACGATAAATTCATCGAATACCAGCTCAAAAAAGCCATGTACCTCGTCGACGAAAGCGGCGTCCAGCAATACAACAACCTCAAGGAGAATGGTTATTTCAACTCTATCCTATCCTCCAGTTCCGTATTAACCCTGCAAACGGACAGCATCTCCGTAGACATGGCCAGCCATCGCTTCCGTTATTACGGTAAGCTTAAGATTGACCGGCGCAGCTCGACTTTACTCCGTTCGCTTATCACCGAAGGCTACTTAAAAGATATCCCCCGCAGCGACAACAACCCGCACGGCGTACTGATCACCGGCTGGAAAACCCTCGAAAATAAAGACCTTGAAGATGTTCAGAAAAATACATTCTAACCGCGACCCAAAAGACACCCTCGCCAGTGAACTCCGTAAGACCTTCAAACCTTACATCGAGAAAACATCAGTAGTAATATCGCAACAAATGAAAAAGCATCCGAAGCCATTATTTGTACTCATGCTCATCAGTATGGTTATCTCAGCCGTCGCATCATTCACCATCTTTAGAAATCAGGAGCCAGCCGTAAAAAAAGAGAAAATGTCGCAAACGGAGATCAACGTTGTGACCGATGGCTTAGACCAGATCAGCCAAACCGCAGGCGCTATCCACCAAACCATTCTGCTCAAAAACCAGATCGACAGCCTCAGCAAAAAACAAAACCTAACACATCAAGACAGCCTCACGCTCGAAAAAGACCTTGACCGGCTCCGGCAACTCCAAAAACAACAGCCATGACCATAGATTTCAAACAACCCAAATATATCCTGCCCCTGCTCGCGCTCCCCTTTTTGGCCCTGTTCTTCTACGTCTACCAAAGCAGCAGCAAACCAAAAACCGAAATCAAAAAGCAAGCCGGGATCAACAGCGCCCTTGGCGAAGTATCCGATGACGTCAAAAAGAAAACGCTCACCGATAAGCTCGACGCCTACCGCAACACCTATAAACAAGCTGACGGTAATACAGCTGTCAGCCCTTTTCCGATAGACAAAGCCGCCGCGCCGGAAATTGCCAACAACTATTCGGGCCGGCAGAAACAAATGCTCGATTCCATCAACCGGGCCATGAAGCAAAAGTTCAGCGGCACTGCCCGGAACAGTCCGACAAATGATAACCAGGCCATGATCGCGGCCCTTAACCATGTCCGGCAGAAACAGCCCGAAGAACGGAGGGCAGAGCAAGTTGCCAAAGAAAAAGATCCTATGGAACTGTTCCGGCAACAAATGTCCATGATGGACAGTTTGCAAAAGGTTAATGACCCGGAAGCAAAAGCAGAAGCCAAAAAGCAAGCTGTTGCCGCGAAACTCGCCCAACAAAAGTCGAACGAACATCCATTGGCCGTCAGTACGCCAAATGATGCCGCGCCAAACTTCAACACCATCAAACCCGTCAAAGACCAGGACCTTATCCAGGTCGTCATCGACGAGAATATCACCGGTTATGCCGGTTCGCGCATCCGTTTAAGGTTGCTGCAAGACATCGATGCCGGCGGAACCACGATCACTAAAGGCAGTTATTTGTACGCGCTGATTAACGGATTTTCCGGTCAACGGGTCACTTTAGAAGTCCGGTCCATCTTTTTCCAGGGCAAGATCCTACCCGTTAAACTTGACCTGTATGATACCGATGGTTTACCGGGCCTATACGTTCCCGAATCCGCCTTCCGTGATTTTACCAAAGACTTAGGGACAAACACCATACAAGGCGTCACCATGGACGGCAGCTCCTCTTTCGTCATGAGTTCCATCGGTAAGATCTTCGAATCCACTTCCTCCGCCATTGCCGGTATGATACGAAAGAACAAAGCCAAACTCAAATACAACAGTTATATCTACCTCATCGACAACTCCAAACAATAAAACATGAAAAACTTCATCCTCATCATTTTACTCCTACTGAGAGTTACGGGTATAAAAGCCCAGGTTCCCGAAGTCCGCCTGCCCATCAAGGGTGACCTGCACTTCATTTCCCCCGAACCCATCCAATACGTGGATGTATCCAACAAAAACATCGAAGGAAATATCGCCCTGCCCAACGTGCTGCGCCTGCGTTACAAAGACAGCATAACGACAGATGCCATCGTCACCATCGCCGGGGAAAAGTTCATCGCGCAATACCACCTTTCCCCAGTAAGTGCTACCGGCACCCAAATCATCGAGATCCGGCCGGCCGATACCCGTCCCCTTGACATCTCCGGCATCGGATTATCCCAGCCACAGCTCAGAAAGCTGGCTTACAACATTTTCTGCGGCCAGACCAGCAACATCCGTCAAACCAAAGCCTTCGGACTCCAGGCCCGGCTCAACAACATTTACACCGCAGGTGATTACATCTTTCTCGACCTTTCCTATAAAAACAAAACTAACCTCCGTTACGACATTGATAGCTTCCGCTTCAAGATCGACGATAAAAAGGTCACCAAAGCCACCAATGTCCAATCCATCGAGATCAAACCCGAGCTCGCGCTGTTCGACGTACCGGCCTTCAGCAAAAGCTACCGCAACATCTTCGTCCTCAAAAAACTCAGCTTCCCCGGTAACAAAGTGCTCAACATCGAACTCAACGAAAAACAGATCTCCGGCCGCGTAGTTAGCCTGTCTATCAGCTACAAAGACGTTCTTGAAGCCGACACCGTCCCGAATTAGCCCTACCCTATCTACCACTATAAACACGTTAAACCAATAAATTTGAAGTATGAACAACATTCCGGATCCCATTTTGAAATATAAGCAGATTTGCTTACATTTGAATATGAGCGAAGAATTCGAATCATATAAGGGTATTCATCCCGGGAAGGTGATTGAGCGGTTATTAGGTAAGCGTAATCTCAATCAAAGGCAGTTTGCTTTATCCTTGCCTGAACATCCCCAAACTTTTAACGCCATATTAAAGGGCAAGCGGGGTCTGAACACGCCTTTGTCTTTAAAAATTGAACGTGCTTTAGAACTTGAAGAAGGGTCCTTAATGACTTTGCAAATTTTCTATGATATAAAGTTAGAGCGATTAAAGAATCAAGGTCAAGCCCCTAATTTGAGGAAGATCTTGTTTTGGGATACAGATATGTCAAAAATTGATTGGCATCAGCATGATAAATTTATTATCAAACGTGTTTATGAACGTGGAACAAAAGAAGAACGAGACGAGATCGATCAATTTTACGGTCTCGAACGGGTTAATGAAGTTATTCACGATTTACCAATGACGACGTCTGGCAATACGTTATTGATGCCACATCTAAAAAGATAAAAATGTACTGGAATACTGTTAATTTTCGATTAAAAGACACGCTCGATAAGCTCATGACCGCAAATGAATTATCGGATTTCCGCCTTGTAGGCGGAACGGCTTTAAGTTTGCAACTCGGCCATAGAATGTCAGACGATATCGATTTGTTCACAGATATCAGTTATGGCTCTGTAGATTTTGAAATTATTGAAAACTACCTGATTAAAAATTTTCCTTACGTAAGCGGCGATATGGGTGCACACCCCGGGATGGGTAAAACTTATTTGATTGGTCAGGATGTTGAAGATTACGTCAAGCTGGACATCTATTATTCAATGGACCCGTTTTTTCAGCCGTATATTGTAGAAGAAAATGTTCGTATGGCCACAATAGAGGAGGTCATCGCTATGAAAGTAGACATTGTACAACGAGGAGGCCGAAAAAAAGATTTTTGGGACTTACATGAATTAATGGATTCATATACGATTGAAAATATGATTGCACTTCATGCAGCAAGATTTCAATGGACACATGAAGAACCTGAAATCAGGTCACAATTGACATCATTCTCTTACGCAGATGAGTTCCCTGACCCCAAGTGTTTACGCGGCAAAGAATGGGAATTTATTAAGCAAGACTTTATTGAAATGCTTGAAAGAAGTAGGCCCGGTCCTGATTTTTCGCGATGAAGCATTTGGTTATCTACCACTGCCTTTGTTTCTATCGTATATTTTTGCAGCATGAAGATCCAATACGCCTCTGACCTGCATCTTGAATTTCCTGAAAATGAAGTATTGCTCTGGAACAATAGTTTAAAACCTGCCGGCGAGATTCTCCTCCTCGCGGGCGATGTCGTACCCTTCAGCAAGGTCACCCAGCAGGACGGGTTCTTTGATTACATCTCGGCCAATTTCAAAACTACCTATTGGGTTCCCGGCAACCATGAATACTATCATTCGGATATTGCAGCCAGACGCGGCAGTTTCTGCGAGGCTATCCGCCACAATGTGTTCCTGGTCAATGACCACGCCGTTACCCATGAAAACACCCGGCTCATTTTTTCAACGCTCTGGACAAAAGTTAAACGTCAGCACCGGTTAACCATAGAACGCCGGATGAATGACTTCCACCTTATCCGCTTCAATGGGAACCGCCTCAGCTGCGCGGACCTGGAAATAGCGCATGAAACATCGCTGACATTTATAAAACGAGCGTTACAGCAAGCAACACCCGAACAAAAAACCATCGTGGTAAGCCATCACGTCCCGACCTTTGACAACTATCCGCCAGAATATTTGGGAGAGAGCTTAAATGAAGCATTCGCTGTAGACCTCAACAAATTCATAAAGGAAAACGGACCTGACATCTGGATCTACGGTCACCACCATAAAAACATCCCTGGGTTCGCGATCGGTCAAACTACGCTGCTAACCAATCAGCTCGGTTACGTCCGAAACAATGAAAACGAAGATTTCGATGTCTCTAGAATCATCGACTTATGACCTAACTTAGCGATAGCTTACATTTTTTTCCCTACATCTAAATTTTAATTTTATTATATTTGACTATGGAACAAGTAACTCACATCGAATTACCCATTAAACGTGGTAAACTCCCCGCTAATTTCGATGAGATGTCTCTCGAAGAAGTAAAAGCCTGGGAGAGAGCTATGCAAAAAGAAGCCGAAGAATATTTATTCTCTATCGGCCAACCTTTAGTGTATGAAAAAGACGGACAGATGATTGCCCAACATGCAGACGGCTCTGTCTATCCAATCCGTTAACATTCATGTCACATATTTCATTATTGCCGGCCCGCCAGGTGTCGGTAAAAGCATGCGTGGTAATGAATTTATCGATCCCGAACTTGAAATTTTAAATGAGGACGAAATTCGTCATCGTTATAAAATTAAAGGATATGCCGACTATAATGAATACTCCCTTCAAAAAGTACGGGGCACTATACTTCAAAACCTTATCAAAAGTCACAACTTCGCTTTGGAGTTAAATCTTGGATTTGAGCATCAATACGCTTATACATTGTCTTTAAAAAGATTTAGCCAGGATGTTAAACTGGATGTAATTTTATTTTTCACAGATCATCTTCAACTTTGTCAGGATAGGGCAGTTCAACGCTTCAAAAACGGGTTGCACCTTGTAAAACCTGATACCATTGAAAAGATGTACAACAATACCATACCACTTCTGAAAACAAATTTTCACGCAATTGATCGCCTGGTCATGCTTGACGCGAGAAAAACCAACGAGGTGTCATTACAAGGTATATACTCCAAAGCGGCTGAATATATAAAAATTTTCGACAAGGGTTCATCTTGGTTTGCGGATGACGTTCTGCCGTTTATACAGGAACAACTTTCAATAAAACGGTTCGAAAACCCATCATTAAAAAATTGGGATGACAAAGATTTAGGTACCGCAAGGTAAATCAAAGATTCATTCACAGGCTGCCTTCCCGGCAGCCTTTTTTATTTCCATCATTTTATGGCTACAACATTTAACTCAGGCCGGGACAACCCCGAGCCGGACGATACCCTCATGTCCGATCCGTTTGAACTGATGCTGGAAACAGAAGGCCGCGAAGCACTTGGACTGCGTTACGACTATATCGCCACCATACTCGAAGAAGAGTTTGAGGAAACCTGGCTTCGGTTCTTTTCCGCCAGTATACTGCATTACGAGGTCCTCAACCTCGTAACTGTTTGCTCCGGCCTGATGCGCGACACGGGTTTTCCCGCTAATGAAGACAGCCGTTTCCTGCGCTATTCCGTGATCGCAGCTATAACTGATTACCTAAACGATTAGAAACGTTTCTACCCGAGTAAATCCAGCACTACACCAATTCCATCCGTCAATTTTACCCCATGCACATGGCATTCAACGCAGCAAAACAGCTCCGCATCAATATCGATGCGATCCGCCTTGCACTCGATTGGGACGGTAAACGCCAATTTAGTGAAGAGGAAGCGCGGGTCCTGAAAAGCTATTCCGGCTTCGGCGGTTTAAAAGCTGCGCTTTATCCGAAAGCCCCCATCGAAGACTGGCAGAAACGCAATGCTTCGGAAGCCGACCTGCGCCTATACCCATTGGTCTTGGAACTGCACGAAACACTTGAGTCGCGTCTTGACCCATCGGCTTATAAAAAAGCCGTCGATGACCTGCAACGTTCCTCGCTAACCGCATTCTACACACCAGCCTTCGTGCCGCAAGCGCTGTACGCTGCTATGCGGGCGCAAGAAATTTTCCCGAAAACGGTTTACGAACCGAGTGCCGGTGCCGGTGTATTTGTGGCTCAAGCTTTCAACGCGTTCGATGAGATCCATGTCAACGCTGTGGAGAAAGACTGGCTGACTGTGAAGGTACTGCAGGCCTATCTTAAAACACAATCAGAAGGGGTAACCATTCAAAACAAGAGCTTCGAAGAAACATCTGCTACTGAAAAAGGTCAATACGATATTATCGCCAGCAACATCCCCTTCGGCAATATTTCGGTGTTCGATCCCGCCTATCAGAACAGTCCGGTCACCAGCCGCATCCATAATTACTTTTTTGTCAAAGGACTGGATAAACTGGCGGACGGCGGTCTTTTAGCCTACCTGGTGACGGATGCTTTCTTAAATCAACCGGCGAACGAAACCGCTCGGAAACTCGTTTTCACCCAAGCAGATTTTATCAGCGTTTCCGTATTGCCGGATAACCTGATGAAAGAAAACGCCAATGTAGAGGCACCGAGCCATTTATTCATCGTGCAAAAAAACGACGATAAAAAAGGTTTTACCGAAGAAGAGGCATTGCTCATCCAAACTACCGAACAGGAAAATGTAGCCGGTAAGTTTTCGGCAAACGCTTACCTCGCTGCACATTCCGAACTCATCTTGGCGGATGAGATCGGCGTGGGCACCAACCAATACGGTAGGCCCACGCAAATGGTCTGGATGAACGGTGACCTAGAAGATCTGGCAGCCCCTCTTCAAGAACAGATCGCGGAAGGTTTTGTAACACGGTTCAACCGCGAAAAATGGAACGCAATCAGTCATCTGACCGAGCTCGTTCAAACAAATAACGCCAAGACATTAACGTTTCTTCCCGAACCGGTAACGAAAGTACGAAGCATCGGAAGCATCGCCCAACTTGGCCTTTTCGACGCCGCGCCAACCGTCAATACCGACCGTGCCCATTCCTACCTGAATGATACGGATGAGGCGACCGTCGATGCTTCATCCGCAAGGATCATCAGCACCATCCGAACTATCGACCAGCCAGATCATGAAAGCATCGTAATGCTGGCAGCAAGGGCGAAAAACAGCGGCCGTTATCTCTACAAACTTTACAGCAATATCGCAGAACTGCGTTTTTCCAACAAATGGCTGAGCGGTAATGCCTTAACTTTTGAGCTAAAAACGCTTTCTACTAAGCTTAAATATTTTGCCCACGATTTCAAATATGAAGGTGACCGGAGTTTAGAACCTGCTTTTAATCTAAGTAATGACCGTGCCGATACGTTTGAACAACTCAAGTCTTTTTACATCAAAGACACGCTGGTGATCCACCAGGGAAAAGTTGGCCTGATTGCGGAACCTGAAAATGGCAAAGCAGTCTTTAAAGCTCTTGAAGAGCAAAAAGACTTGGTTTATTATCAATTATACGTTAGTATCCGGGACCTGTATTTTGTACTCAGTGAAAAAGAACTCAGCACTTTAACACCACAACACCTCGAACGCTTCGCATTAAACAGCGCCTATGATGAATTCCGAGGCCATTTCGGTGAACTCAACAAAGTTCATAACCGGTCTAAGATTTTAAACGACCTGGCTTTCGGTTTCATCATCATTTCCTCGCTTGAGCGCAAGGAAAACGAAACCTGGATCAAAAGTGATATTTTCCACGGCCCGGTTTACCCGAAGCTGGAACTCCTGCAGACCGATGACCCAACGGAAGCCCTGGCCAGAAGCCTAAATGATAAGGGACGGGTTGACCTGCCTTACATCAGTCAGATCACCATGATCACCGAACAGGAACTTATCCAGCGAATGCAAAAACAGATCCTGACCGACCCCGGCAGCAACGAATGGGTGACCACAGACGCTTACCTGTCGGGCAATGTCGTCGAAAAACTGCGGATCGCTGAGGCACAGGCCAAAGCGCATCCCGAAAATATCCAGTTTGCGCGCAGCCTTGCCGCTATCGGTCGCGTGCAACCGGAAAAGATCCCGTTCGAGTTACTCGACTTCAATCTTGGGGAACGCTGGTTACCTACGGCTTACTATCAGCAGTTCGCGACCGCGCTTTTCCAACTGAACACCCGCATCGAGTACTTCTCTTCCGCTGACACTTATAAGGTCAGTTATGCCCTTGGCAACGCGATAACCGATGAGGAATATGCGGTCATGCCAAAATCGGGCATTAAAATGAAGGCCCACACCTTACTGGAGCATGCGCTGGAAAACACTACACCGCACTTTACCTATACCAAAATGGTGAACGGCGACGAAGTACGTGTCCCGGATAACGACGCCATCCAACTTGCCCACGAAAAGATCGAAAAAGTGCGGCTTGCCTATCTTGACTGGTTGCGTGATTTGCCTGACGCCGAGAAGCAAATCATCGAAGATCTGTACAACGCGACCTTTAACTGTTATGTCCTGCGGGAGTTTGACGGTAGCCACCTGAGCTTTCCGGGGCTCGACCGCAAAGCGCTGGGCATCGAAAATCTTTACAGTTCCCAGGTCAATGCCGCTTGGCGGATCATCCAAAACCGTGGCGGGCTGATCGATCATGAGGTAGGCCTGGGCAAAACATTAACGATGGTTGTGGCGGCTATGGAAATGAAGCGTTTGGGCATCGTACAGAAACCCATGATCCTCGCCCTTAAAGCCAATGTTGGCCAGATCGCCGATACTTTCCGTAAGGCCTATCCGAAAGCGAAAGTACTCGCGCCAAACGAAAACGACTTCAACCCCGCCAAAAGACAGGCCCTGTTCCACCAGATCAAAAACAACCACTGGGACTGTATTATCCTTACCCATGACCAGTTCGGCAAAATCCCGCAGTCGCCCGAGATCATGCGGAAGATCATGCAGACCGAACTCGACAACATTGAACAGGACCTGCAAACGCTGGAAGACCTTGGCGGCGAGATCAGCAGAAAGATGCTCAAAGGGCTGCAGATCCGGAAAAATAACCTGGAAGGTAAACTCAACGGCGTCCTTTACGCGATAGAAAATCATAAAGACAGCGGCATTGATTTCGAACAAATGAACGTCGACCATCTTTTTGTCGACGAATCGCATAAGTTCAAAAACCTCACGTTTACGACCCGCCATAACCGCGTGGCCGGGTTGGGTAACCAAGAAGGCAGTCAAAAAGCGCTGAACATGCTTTTCGCCGTTCGCACCCTGCAGCAGTGGTTTGACAGTGACCTTTGCGTTACGTTTTTATCCGGCACACCCATTTCCAACAGCCTGACGGAAATGTACCTGATCTTCAAATACCTCCGTCCAAACGAAATGGCCCGCCAGCGGATCGAAAATTTCGACGGATGGGCGGCGGTATTCGCGCGCAAAACCGTAGACTTTGAGTTTTCCGTTACGAATGAGATCATTGCCAAAGAACGGTTCCGGCATTTTATAAAAGTTCCTGAACTCGCGCTATTCTATAACGAGATCACCGACTTCAAAACGGCCAAACATATCAACCTGGACAAGCCGGATCTCGACGAATCGCTCGTCAACATTAAGCCTACGCCTGACCAGGAAGAATTCATCGGCAAACTGATGGCTTTCGCCAAAACGGGCGACGCCTCCCTTATCGGGCGCAAACCGCTGACCAAAGAGGAAGACAATGCGCGCATGCTCATCGCGACCAACTATGCCAAAAAGATGTCTGCAGATATGCGGCTCATCAACGAGGACTACGAAGATCATCCGCAGAACAAAGTCAATGTCTGCGCGCGAAAGGTTGCCGAACTTTATTTTGAAAGCAACGTACACCGCGGCACCCAGATCATCTTCAGCGATATCGGCACACCCAAACCCGAGGATTTCAATATCTATGACGCGTTAAAAAACAAACTAGTCAGAGACTTTGCTATACCGGCACACGAGATCACCTTCATACACGATTGGACGGATAAGCAAAAGCCGGAACTTTTCAAAAAAATGAATGCCGGTGATATCCGTATCCTGATCGGTTCCACCGAAAAAGCGGGTACCGGGCTGAACGTTCAAAAAAGGGTGATCGGTATGCACCACATGGACATCCCCTGGAAACCGGCCGAACTCGAACAGCGGGATGGCCGCGGGGCCCGGCAGGGCAATACGATCGCCAAGCAATTCTATGAAAACAAAGTCAGAAACTACATTTATGCGGTCGAGCAATCTTTGGACAATTACAAATTCAACCTGCTCAAAAACAAGCAAACGTTCATCAGCCAGATGAAAAACTGTGAACTGAATGTGCGCACCCTGGACGAAGGCGCTATCGATGAAAAGAGCGGTATGAACTTCTCCGAGTACATCGCTATCCTTTCCGGTGACACCTCCCTGTTGGAAAAAACCAAGATCGAAAAGAAAGCCGCCGTCCTGGAAGGCTCGAAATCTGCCCACTTCAAAGAAGTCGCACGCAGCCGCACCCGTCTGCAGGATGTCGAAAAAGAGTCGGGTAAACTAAAAGACACACTCGACAAACTCATCATGGATGAAACACTGTATAAAAGCAAGCTCAGTTTTGACAAGGAAGGCACCAAGGTAAACGCCATCCGTCTCGACAATTTGCAAAGCGCAGAGCCCGAAGAGATCGGCAGATACCTCAACAAGCTCTACTTGAATTACAAAGGCCCTGAAGAGCAAAAGATCGGTTCGCTTTATGGTTTTGACCTGTACGTCCGCCAGCAAAAGATACCCTACGAAAGTAACGGCATGTTCCAGTATGAAAACAAGAATGACCTCTATGCGGAATCGCCGCGTGGCATTAAATATCTCTGGAACCACGGCATCCCCAATACGGACAATCCAAAATTGGCCGCACGCTATTTCCTGAATGCCATTGACCGGGTCGTTACGCTTCGGGAAAAGTACGCCAAAGATTATGACGAAACACAAAGAGAAATTCCCGTACTCCGCCAGTTAACCCAGCGGACATTCGACAAAGAAACCGAGCTCACCGAGCTGAAGGCCGAACTCAAACTTCTCGAAAAACAGATCAGCGAAAAGATCACGGCGAAAGCAGCCACCAAAGAAAGCGGAGAAGCTAAAGTGGTCGAACTTGATCAATTCAAAAGTTCACTTCCTGACAAACAAGCGAAAATGAATCAATCAAATTCAATTTGAGAAAAACAAAAAAAACAAATTGACCATTATAACATAAATATTGGTTATATTTACATTATGGAATCAATAAAACGACAAGAAAACCGAGTTGTGGTAGCCTATTGGAAATCCAAAGAGGGTAATCCAATGGAAGTGTTTTCCAGTTTAAAAAATTTCTGTTTAGCCCATCCCTCATTCAATTATAATACGCTCAATAATTATCTGGGTAAAAAGAAAATTCCTTATGAAAACTTTCATGTTTTAATACAGCGAAAATCGGTTCTCGGTAAACCGGAAGTGGCTACGATAAAACAACGTCAGATGGTGCCAGTACTAAGGCAAACAACATTGCGAGAAGCCAACGACGACCAACGAGACCTGGCCTATTGGTTTACAAAAACGCCACAGGATCGGCTGTCAGCATTAACCTCTCTCGTTACCGAGTCGTTAAGTGCAGGCCAAAGAATGGATAAATCAATTTTTAAACAGAGAAAATTAAAGTAATGCAATTATCTGAGGATTTTGAAGACTTTATAAAACTTTTAAATGACCATCATGTCGACTATATGGTAGTGGGTGGATATGCACTTGCCTTACACGGAAAGCCGAGAAATACAGGCGATTTGGATATCTGGATCAGAATATCGAAAACCAATGCTAACAAAATGGTTTCGGTGATGCGAGAATTTGGTTTTGCCTCATTGAAGCTGAAAGCGGAAGATTTTTTAAAGGACAATTTTATAAACCAAATTGGTTATCCCCCCCTAAGGATTGACATCATCGGTGAGATTGATGGTGTAAAGTTTGAGGAAGCATTTGAAAATCGGCAAATCATAGTCTTAGAAGATGGATTAACAATCAGCTACATTGGATTGGATGATTTTCTTAGAAACAAATTGTCCTCCGGACGAAAACGAGACTTATTAGATGCAAAAGACATCGAAAAGCTGATTAAGAATGATCGAAAGAACGAAAAAGGTTCTTCTTTAGAAAGATAAAACCGCGCTCTGTGAAAAGCCATCGTTTACATGATGGCTTTTTTGTTTAATATTTTTAAATTATTGATATGGAAGAAACCCGTGATCAGCAGAAGCTGCATGGCTTCCTGCAATGCGCCATTTACATCTCCATTGCGCTCGAAGCCTGCATCTTCATTTACAAGCAAGCCCCATTCTGGGGCTTTTTTTATGAGCCCCTGGAGAAACTCAGCCACCTGGTCATCTACCAGCAAATCGTTTACAGCAAACTTGCTACGTTTTTGCTCATCTGCCTCGTTAGCGTCGGAACGGTCGCCAAGAAGGAAATTGATCTCGACCCGAAAAAGCATATCGTCTACCCGCTTGCATTGGGCCTGCTCTTGTTTTTCGGGAGCGTTTTGTACCTGGGCCGCGCTTCCGCCGTGGCGTTTACCTGGACGACCTGGTTCGATCTGCTCTATCTGGCCTGTTCATTTTTTGGCGCTTTGCTGACCAGCGTGGCGATGGATAACATTTCCAAGATCATCCGGTCCGGCCTAGGGAAAGACAAATGGAACGTGGAAGGCGAAAGCTTTATGCAGCAAACCAAGCCGGTTATAACACCCTATTCAGTTAATATCCCTACAGAATTTTACTTTAAGGGTAAAGTACGTCGGGGCTGGATCAACCTGGTCAATCCCTTTCGCGGCACGATCCTGATCGGCACGCCGGGTTCCGGTAAAAGTTTCGGCATCGTCAATCCCTTTATCCGGCAGCTCGTCGCCAAAGAGTTCTGCTGCTGCGTCTATGATTTCAAATACCCTGATTTAGGTAAGATCGCTTATTACCATTACCTGCTCGCCAAGCAGTCCGGCAAATGCCTGAAGCATAATTTCTACGTCATCAATCTCAACGATGTCGAAAAAAGCTGCCGCACAAATCCCTGGCGAAGTGATTATCTCAATACCCTGGCAGATGCTTCAGAAAGCGCCGAAGCATTGGTAGAGGCGCTCAAAAAAGGCGACAAATCCGGCGGCAGCGACCAGTTCTTCACCCAGTCCGCCATCAACTTTTTAGCCGCCTGCATCTTCTTTTTTTCCAAGTATGAGGGCGGTAAGTATTCCAGTCTGCCGCATGTGCTGTCCTTCCTCAACCGCAGTTACCAGGAAATTTTCGACACGCTCTTTACCGAACCGGAATTAGTATCGCTTCTATCACCGTTCAGGAGCGCATACCTCGAAAAAGCATTTCCCCAGCTCGAAGGACAGGTCGGCACACTCAAGATCTTTATCAGCAGGCTGGCGACAAAGGAAACGTTTTGGGTCTTTTCGGGCGACGACTTCAACCTGAAGATATCGGACACTAATACGCCCGGCATCGTGATTTTAGCCAACGACCCCAATACACAGAACATCAACAGCGCCTGCTACTCCATTGTCCTTAACAGGCTTACCAAACTCATTAACAGCAAGGGTAATCTGCCTTCTGCACTGATTATTGACGAGGTACCCACCTTATTTGTGCACAAGGTCGAGAACCTCATCGCCACGGCAAGGAGCAATAAAGTCGCTGTGCTGATGGGCCTGCAGGAACTCCCGCAGTTCAACCAGCAATACGGTAAAGACACTGCCGCCACCATCACCGCCGTGGTCGGGAACGTATTGGCCGGCTCCGTGCGCAACAAGGAAACGCTGGAATGGCTTGAACGCCTGTTCGGTAAGTCCAAGCAGATTGGCGAGGGTCTTTCCATTGACCGGAACAAAACCTCCACATCGCTAAATGAAAAACTGGAAGCCCTCATACCCGCGGGCAAAATGGCCTCCCTCAACACCGGGGAGATGGTCGGCCTGATTGCCGCCGACGTACAGGAAAACTACACCGGGCAATTTGAGACTTCTGCCGTCAATTGTAAGATCAACCTCAGCCAGAAAGAATTGCAAATCGAGGAAAACAGCTACCAGCCCCTACCGACCTTTTATGATTTTCATGGCAAAAAAGACGAAGTCCTGCGCCAGAACTTCCTGCGCGTCAACAAAGACATCGAAGAACTGATCCAAAAGTTTAAGAAACCCGCCATTACCAACCCGGCCAAAGCCACCTTTAAAACTTAAAATCTATGAACGCAGACGAACTGATCGGCCAACTCGTTTTGGTCCATCCGGAACTGACCAAAGATCCTGCCGGCAAAAGCGGACAGGTCGGTATCATTACCGGCACCGAACTCGAAAATGACAATATCTATGTCGGCTTTGGCCGGAACGGGCAAGGCCTGTACGGCACTGACGCCCTGCTATTATTACGCCCCGCAGAACAACTTAAAGACCTGCTTCAACAACATAAGCAGGAATTAAGTTTGCCCGATTACAAAGCCGTATTCCAAACCGCCCTGCTGCAGGAATTGATTCCCACTACCGCCAAACTCAAAACGGCCATGTCCCTTGCCCTGCAAAGCGAAGCCGTCCGAAACCTGACCATGCGCAGTGTTGAAGACGCGCTTGGCCTCCAGCGCGGCAATGACCTGGAGCGATGAAAACACTCGCTTTGATCTTCTGCTGCTGCCTGCCGCTCAAACACCTGCACCTCAACTCTGCCTACGGCAACCGCGTCCACCCGATCACCCGCCAAAATATGTTCCATAACGGCATCGACCTCAAAGCACGAAACGATACCGTTTATGCAATAGCCGCAGGGACAAGCACCATAAGCTACCATCCCATTCTTGGCATCTACATCAAAATTACTGACGGACACTTCAGCCATACCTACGGACATTTATCATTCCTGCTGATAGGTAATGGGCAGGTGAGCGAAGGCATGCCCATTGCCATTACGGGCTCCACCGGGCGGGTAACCAGCGAACATCTGCACCTCAGTGTCAGCTATGACGGCCGCCCCATCGACCCACTCAAATTTCTTTACCAAATAACGATCAAATCCAACAACCATGAGTAACAACTTCAAACCATTAAGCGAGCAAGTCGCAGACAAACTCATCCAGCAACTCAAAGACGGCAATTCGATCTTCCAAAAAAACGATGCCCAGCCGCTCATCATGCCCTTCAACGCCAACACCGGCAAAAACTACAGCGGCGTACCCGCCCTGATCCTGCTCCTGAAAAAAGAACCCGACCCGCGCTGGCTCACCTTGGAACAAGGCAACTTCAGCAAAAACAACGTCATCAAAGATGAAAAAGGCACCCTCATCAGCTTTTACAAAACCCGCGACATGCAGCCGCTCGTCGAAAACGGTAAAGAAGTCCTCAAAGAAAACGTCAAACCAAAAATGGTTTCCGTCAAACTCGATGAACCCGTATTAACCACCGCTTTTCTGTTCAACGCCAAACAACTTCAAAACATGCCCGAACTGGCGCCCGTCCTCGCAGAACGCGCCGGCACCCCAACAGAAGAACGCATCAAAGAAATATTAACTAATTCCGGCCTCAGCACGGATAATTTGGGCGACAGCCCACAAGCCGCCCTGAAAGCGATCGTCGAACACTTTATTGCTGAAAAGCCCAACGAATCATCCATCAAAGACGCCCTAAAGACCAATATCGCCGCCCTGTTTATCAGCGCCGAACTCCAAATACCATTTGAACTCGGCGACCACACCGGCTACACCCAATCCTGGCAACAACTCCTTAAAGAAGAACCCGCCGAGTTATTCAAAGTCGCCAACGACGCGCAGAAAATAGCCGAAAAAGTTATCAGCCTTGAAAAAAAAAGAGCCAACGAACAGCAACAGGCAGCGACACTCAATAAAGGGGACATCATCGCCTACAAAGGCGACACCATCAAAGTACTCAACATCCTCAAAGGTAAAACCGCCCAGGTCGAGAACAGCGACGGCGCAAAATTCAAAGTTGGCCCCAAAGACGGCCTCTATACCACCCTCGTCGCCGCCAAAAACAATGCGCCCGAACAAAGCACGGAACGCAACGCAGAACAAAATTACGCCATGGCCCGCTAAACCAATAACAACATGTTACAAGAAGTATTCGAAGAAGAAGACATTCCCATAGCGGAATTTGAAAACATCGGGCTGTCCAAAGACGGCCGTATCAGCCTTGCCGAGCACGACCTCAAAGCACTCCTGTCCGGAGGGCGCACCAACCTCCTGCGCCTGCACGACCTCGAAGACGGTGACGTCAAGATCATGAACCTCGACGCCAAACTATCGCTGCAGCGAAATGCAACGGGTGGTCTTGACCTGCTGATCCATCCCGTTTACCGCGAAATGATGACGCCGGCGTATATCACCGACGACGAAGCCGAAAAGCTATCGACCGGCGAGCTATCCACGCTGGACAAAGTAGTGACCATCGACGGCACCAAAAAAGAAGTCCTCATCGAGTTCGACAAAGACACTCAGGAATTCGTCATCACCGATACCGGGCGCATCCTTGCCCCCGATCTCGTCAACAACCAGGAGCTCACACCCGAACAAAAACTGCGGTTCAAAAAAGGCAAAGAGGTCGAACTTCCTGACGGAACCAAACTGCGGTTTTCTGCTACAGCCGCCGAAGGCATCCGCTCCAACCGCCTGCACCTCATCGCATCACTCCTGTTAGACGGCGGCATCAGTTACATGCTCTATAAAGGTCTCAAAGCCATGAGCGATAAAAAGGAAGATAAAGTCACCGAAGACTACAGCCGCGGCTATTACCAGGCCCTCGAAGACATGAACAAACAAAAAATACAAAACCGCCTCTCCGGGCAACAACTGCAAAAGCGCTGATGAACTACCTCGAAAGACTGGACTTCCTTCCCAAGGTCCGGTCTTTCTTCCAACCCTTCCTTCACAAAATAACAAACGAGGAAGTTATCATCAACTACCACGACAGCATCGAACACGCTACCACAGATTTCCACCGCATCCCCATTACCGAAAATTACTGGACCGCAGGACGTATCACCATAGCCAGCCAACTCATCATCAGCAGCTCCGCCATGGACGCCATCGCCTGGCTCCATCAAAATCACAGCCGCTACCGCGACCTGAACGACTTATGTTTCATCAGCCTCGGCGCCTTACCAACAACCACCCATTCAGCAATCATCCAACAACATGGACTCCACAAAAAACTCCATTTCCTCTTCAGCAACGATCCCTGCGGTGCCCTCTGCGACCTCAAACTCGCCTCATACATCCGCGATCAACCCATAAGGATCACCCAACAAAACCACCAATTCCAAATTCAGTTCCAGCACAAAACCTACATCTTTCAACACCTCAGCCTCAACGCGCTCGAAAAACAAAGCCGCCACAACTTCCACATCCGCACCCACAAACCCAAAAGCCATGGCACCTATTACCAACAACTCCGACAACATTACCCTTGAACCGGCGGGCTTATTCGCCATGCTCAAAACCAGCCCATTCGTCATTAGCACCATCCCCTCCACCTGGCTCGCCTATCATTACCAACCCTTATTCATATTCCTCAGTATCCTTCTCATTCTGTTCGCGCTATACAGATACATATTTATCCGTCGCGCTATATATCTCGTTACACCCGAATATATCCGTATCACAACCGGCATCCTGTTCAAACGCACCGACACCGTCGAACTCTTCCGCGTCAAAGACTACATTATCACCCAGCCCCTACTCCTCCAACTCCTAAACCTCATGGACCTCCAGCTCAAAACAACCGACCCCGAAAACCCCATCCTCTGGCTCCGCGGCATCCCCCAAACCAACATCATCGACACCCTCCGCGATCGCATTCTCCAGTGCCGGCAATACAATAACATTTTGGAGATCAATTAACTAATGAAAACCACCGTCACCGCAGTTGTCTCCACCGGCTCCCTACCCGCTACCTCCACCCCCCCCCTGGCCCTAATATATACATCACGTCATTCAAAAATTTTATCGTTTTTCTTTGTGAAAAAATCGGAAACCGCCACATCTTAAAAGATGTAAAACATTGAAGATAAAGGCTGTATTGAACTCCTTTAGAACCCTTCCACCTCCGCCTTCCTAAAATCCAAACCCCAACATTCGGATTTATTTCGCAAGTCCGTTTTAAAGCTTCCATAAACCAATATCGTGCCTATTAGTGACCCTTTAAAAATGTTAATGCCTAGCAGATTACACTTCAACGAATTGAAATGAAGGTACTGATTCCTCCCGCTCTTAAACCTTAGATAAAAGATTTAAAAGTTATGTTCAAGAAACTTAAAAAGTAATTGAAAAGGTGTGCAAACTATTAACGAATGAATATTGCATGTCCCAACCGTATACATTGCAAATATTTTTAACGATAGTCAAGCCAAGGCCGGCGCCTTCTGAATTACTCCCCTTTTGAAAACGGTCGAAAATAGATTTTCTATTAAGCGGACTTGTTAAACCCGAGTTTTGGATTGTAAGCTTTTCATCAGTTAAGTAAATATTAATATTACCCTTACTGTGATTATGCCGTATAGCATTACTCAGTAGGTTGTTAAGCAAAATATCTAACAGGTACTTACTAACTAATACCTCCTTGCCACCTATCTCGGCATAAATCCTTATTTCCTTACCTGCAGACAGCTCCTGGAATTGCCTTAACTTGTCATTTATCAGCTGATGAAGCTGTAAATTCCCGTTATCCGTAATCAGGTTGTTTTCAATCTTAACCAACAGCAATAATGACTGGTTTAGTCTGGATAATTTGCCGGCGGCACCATAGATATCCTGAATCTGATCAAAATGTTCCTTTTTTAAAGTTTCATCTTGTATCAACGTATCCAGCTTAGATGTGATAACGGCAAGTGGGGTAAGCATTTCATGTGATGCATTCTCGGTAAACTGTTTAAGGTTTAAGAAATCACTTTTTACCCGCGACGACATTTCTGCTATCGCATTATCCAAGTCGGTAAATTCATCAACCTTGTTGTTTATTAATGTAAAGGAATTGCTTTCAGATACATTAAATGCTTTCATGTGCGCCAGCAGACCAAAGAAAGGCTTCCAAAGATCGTTAATCATATACCTGTTTGCCAGCGATAATATAGTTAGCAGCACAAGCATTAATGCTAGAGTAATACCTGATATTATCTGTTTCAGATAAACCGTACTCTCGCTGGATATGATGATCCTAAACCTGTAATTATCGCCTTTAAAATTAAGCCCGCCTTCAAAGGACCTGCCGCTTTTATCGCCACTTTTACGGGGGTTTACATAGGTAGTGTCAAAATACCTGGGCTTGCTATTTAAGGTGTTTGTTTTTACAAACTCCACTTGGTTCTCGTCAATATCAAACTGCTTTGGCAACCGCTGATTATGATGCACATATGTAATAACTTCAGAAACCTCTTCACCAAGTTCTTCATCTAACCTGTTATTTGTGATCTTATCAATCGCAAAAAAATAGATGACAGCACCAATTAACAGCACCGACAGGGTGACGATAATGTTTACCTTATTATAGTGGGCAGCCAGTTTCATCTATCTGTAAATTTGTAACCTATACCGTAAATAGATTTTAGGTAATCATTAGAGGTAACATCAAGGATTTTTTTCCGGAGGTTTTTAATGTGCGAATAAAGAAAATCAAAATTGTCGTGCATATCCATTTCATCGCCCCACAGGTGTTCGGCAAGAGCGGTTTTGGCAATTACTTTTCCCTTATTGGCAATAAAGTACAAAAGCATATCGTACTCTTTACGGGTTAAAATTATTTCAACATCGTTTATAAAAACAGTCCGGCCAATAAGGTTTACTACTATCTCATTAAAAACGAGGTTGTTGTTACTGTTGGTTGATTTACGGCGAAAAACCGCAACTATCCGGGCTTTTAACTCGGCCAGGTGAAATGGTTTAACCAGGTAATCATCGGCACCAATATTGAGGCCTTTTAAACGGTCGTCCAACGAGTTTCGCGCTGATATAATGATGACGGCCTCTCCCCTTATTTCTTTTTTTAAGAAGTTTAGTAATTCAAACCCTTCCCCATCGGGCAGGCCTATATCAAGTAACACAAAATCATAGTTGTATGAAGCCAGTTTTGCAATTGCGTCTGCAAGTGTAGCGCAGCTTTCGCAGATATTATTATCCTCGCTTAGGTAAGTCAGCATGTTCTCCCGAAGCCCTTGCTCGTCTTCAACAATAAGTATTTTCACGTGTTTTAAGTTACAACAATTGATGCAATGTAGCGGGTATTATTGCTATTTAACAAAACAATCTGAATACAATCTGTATTAGAGAAATGCAAATCAACCACTTTAACTTTAATTCAGTTTTTCTTCAGTTTTGTCGTCTATCTTTAAAATTGTCAACATTATAATTCCTATGGCTATAATAGAACCAACCCGTCATGACGTACAACATCCGACGAAAATCAAACGATATTCTTTTCCTTTGCGTCTTTGGCATTGGGTAAATTTAATTGTGATAAGTGGGTCGTTAGCCACTGTATTAATCAATGCAACAATTACAGATGACCATGCTACATCGGCATTGATGAAAGATGAATTGCAAAAAGCGGGCTCAACAATAACAAACGAGCAGGCACAAGCAGCCGCGCATGCCCTAAGCGATAGCGTATGGGGGATACACATCTATTTTGGTTATGTGCTGGCAGGCCTGCTTGCCTTTAGGCTGATATTGGATTTT
This sequence comes from Bacteroidota bacterium, assembly GCA_040390445.1. Taxonomy (GTDB): domain Bacteria; phylum Bacteroidota; class Bacteroidia; order Sphingobacteriales; family Sphingobacteriaceae; genus Mucilaginibacter. The sequence continues at coordinate 185,675 of JAZJYI010000008.1, read as the reverse complement.
TTTCAACTGGCCGATCAAAAGTTTATCCGCAAAATAAAAAGTGCTTATTATCAGTTTAACACTGTCAAAAAAAAACGTGAGGTAGCCAGGCACGAACTTACCGTTAAAGTTATCTACGGCATATTTTATGCATTACTTGTTATAATGGCCATCACAGGCTTGTTCCTTGCTTTTGAGGATGCCCTATCGGCCTATAAATCCATCAGGCAGTCGGTTAAAGAGGTGCATGGCTTTTGCATGTACCTGATACTGGCGTTTATTTTGGTGCATATTGTTGGTGTTTTATTGGCCGAACGCAAAAACGAGAACGGCATCGTGTCTGACATGATAAACGGCGGCGCGCAACACAATTGAACTAATCCAGATGAATTATCCGACACAGATACACAGGTCGTCCAAATCGCGTCTAACCGAAAAACAAAAGGAATATAACCGCGTAAACGACTTAATTGTTGAATTTATAAATACACTTACCGAAACTAAAGACGCGGAATTTTTGTGGTTAGAAACAACCACAAAAGGCTATAAAATGAGTATGACATCATTTTATAGCCGTCTTAAAAAATTGGTTGAAGCAGGCCTGATCATAAAAAGATACGTTGCTAACAACAAGTTTGTTTATAAATCTACCCTTTACTAATTACTTAAACTTCAAAGCGAGCGTTACAATATTTGAGTTAAGCCCTGTGGAGCGCATATAATGCCCGGCCCTTAACTCTAATGAGGTAAAGTGCGCATTGCCAAACACACCGTTAGGCGGCGATAACCTGATATTGGCACCTACAAAATTGCTGTGCAGGCTGGATAGGTCATAATCGCTGGTGTAAAATCCATCTGTAGGATTATGCTGGCCATACGGTTTAAAGTAACGCGTACCAACCTGCGTGTTATACCTGTAAAACGGACTAACCGAAACAAACGAGGTAAGCTTTACCGGGATCTCTACTTCGGCAGTGTGCGCCCTTATGCCCCAATTATCCATGTAGTACCTGTAAAAGGTGCGGATGATAAAGTGATCATCTAAAAAGTAATTAAACCTTACACCAATCGGAAGTTTGTAGCGGTTATCCGGCAGGTTCTCTACTCGCTCCGATCCATCGGTAAAGTAATCGCGCTGGTATTTTGTTGCCAGTAAGCCATGTTGGTAAGATGGTTCTACTATAAGTGCAATCTGCAACCTTTGTGTAAGTACTTGCGAAATTGAGAACGACGTACTAAATGAATTTCGCGGACTGGAATCAACCGGGCGGTTATCCTCACGATCGGACCCTGAGCCGTACCCTGGCGGGCGCAATTCTACTGGTAATATCACCTTCCACTTATCTAAAAACACCTGCGCCTTAAAATCAAATTGGGTGTTTTTGTTTTTTGACAGCCTTGTAAAATTGATGCCTGCCCCTACCGATTGATAGTCAAACTCATGCGAGTATGATGCAGATAAACCAAATGCGTTGCCTGTTTTATCGTTTGATACCGTCCAGTTTAATGAAGGATAGATTCGGGTATCCTGCATAGATGCAGACGACACACTATTAGGGTCTATCTTATCTGAAGATGCAGAAGTGTAATGATCAACACCCAACTCAAAACTGAAAGTATGCTTTTTACCCGAGCTGCTATATTTAGACATTTGCAGATCAAACGTATTGGCAAAATCGGTTAGCTTTTCGGTACCAATACCGCCGGTTACGGCAGAGTTGTTACCATTTTGATGATAATAAGCCGAAACGAAATTGATCTCATCAATTTTAAGCTTTCGCGATTCGTAGTTAGTGGAATCTTTAACAGGTTGCGGTTTTGTTTGCGCGTGTGATGCCAATATGCCCATGTACATGGCAAGTACACCTAAATATATTTTTTTCATTTACTGTATGTTAATTACACCCGCAGCCACCACCACTTTTACCACCGTTGGCCCCCGAACCGCCTTCGCGATAAAGCTGAAAGCTTTGTTCGAATTTTTGTGACTTACGGGCCGACAATTCCATCTCAGTATCGTTTAAGCGATTTTTTTGATATGGTTTGACTGACACACAAGAAGAAAGGCTATACATTGCACACGCGCAAATGATAGTTATTATTCGTAGGGGTTGTTTTATCATGCTATTTTATATTGATGTTTTTAGAAGTATAAACTTTACTCTCATCAGTAATAATTACACAGGCCACATTTTGCAACTGGTTAATCAGATCGAGCCCAACATAAGCGCCCATTACGGTAACGGGGGTAGCCATGGCATCGGCAAATTCAGCACTCGGGCTTATAATGCTTACGCTTTTTATTCCGCTTACCGGCAGGCCTGTTTTTGGATCGATGGTATGCGAGTACTTTTTGCCACCAATAATTACATACTTGGCATAGTTGCCCGATGTAGCAACGGCCATGTTACTAATGTTAAGCGTTGAAAATGGTGTAGTTTCCTGGTCAGGGTCAGCAATAGCTATAGTCCATGGTTTACCGCCGGGTTGTGTGCCCCAGGTAACCAAATCGCCGGCAGCGTTTACAATGCCGCTTTTAACTCCGTCTGCCTGTAGCACAGCCTTTGCCTTATCCGCAGCATAACCTTTACCAATACCGCCAAAGCCTATCCGCATACCGGCTTCTTTTAAAAAAACAGTGTTATTCTGGCTATCCAGTATTACGTTTTTATAGTTAATTAACCTTACAGCAGCCTGGGCTGTGGCAGCATCGGGCAATGCTTTCATGTTCAGGTCAAAATTCCACAAGCTTTTATCTATCGACCCATAAGTAATATCAAAAGCGCCCTGCGTTAATTCGGATATTTTTAATGACCGTGCTATCAGATCAAATACTTCCTGATCTACTTTAACCGGGGCAATGCCGGCATTTTGATTTATCTGGTTGGTTTGGCTGTCATCGCTAAACGTTGTTAACAGTTTTTCTATTCTCCTTATCTCGGCAATAGCCAGCTCAATACGCTGTTGTGCCCAGTTAGTATCGCTGGCTACTACACTTATTTCAAAGCGGTTGCCCATAAGCTTTAGCACCTGCTTATGTACTATTTCATCGGTTATAGTTTCAGTGTCCTGCATTTGTAGATTCGGTTATCTGGGCTACAAATACTTCAGGGGTTACATTCGGGAAACCTTCCCATTTTTTTAACACTTTTCCATTCTCATCAACCAATAAAGTGAGTGGAAATTCACCATCGGGGTTGTATTTATCTGCCAGTGTTTCGTTACGTTTTACCTGGTCTTTAGGTAACTGATTTTTTTTCTGACGCGGAAAATCCGCCCTCACCAGCACAAGGTGATCCGAAGCATAGTTTTCAAACGTACTGGTTTCCAGTATCTCTTTGCGCGTACGTATACAAGGGCCGCACCAATCACTACCCGAAAAGTTTATCACAATAAGTTTATGAGTTTTTTGTGCTTCCTTCTGCGCCTGGTTAAAATCACCCGACCAGGTAATCGCTGGGCTGATCAATGCAAATAAAATAATGGCAAATAATTGTTTCATGTTTTAAATTTTAAGAGTATATCCGCAGCGATGTCCCGGTTAAACTGGTGTTATAAACTACTAATGAACGATTGGTTGGCCCGCCGGTAACCACGCCTTTTTCAGTAAACGTAGCCCCATGATTGTTGCAATAGAATTGTTTGCTGCCTGATTGATAAACTAATGGATAGCTTTGATGAGTACACGACTCTTGCACGGCAATATAAGCCCCTGCTGTAGTGCGGGCAATTAATATGCCTTGAGATACTAAATAACCGCCATTGCTGGCCAGGGCTGAATTGGCAGAAGCGCTAAGATCGAGTGTAAAATCAACACCGGTAGGGGCTGATGAAGGGCCATTTGCCGAATTGGAACTTTTACTGCAGCCTAAGCAGCCCATTACAGTTAATGCTGCGGCGCTTATGCCAATTGCAGAAAAAAACTCCTTCCTATCCATCGTTTTTTTGAATTCATGTTGTAATTAATCAGGGGTTATTAATTTCAATGATTGTATTCTCGCAATACAAATGTTTTCTTTTATAATACAAGTTTAATCGCCAATTCTGTATTTAATATGAAATACCAAGTCCGGATATTGATTTAACACTTTTTTAACAAATGAAAGATCATTTACCATTGATAAGCTTCGCCATAGCAAAGGCAGCCCCTGCTGCCAGCGCACCTATTATTACCACTTTAAAAGCACCGCTTATAGCAGGCTGCCCTGTTAGCTTACTTTTAAAATAGCCAAAAATAAACAGGCTTATAAGGGTTACAATGCAGGAATAGTATAGCGCTGTTTGAGAATTATCAACTAAAATGTATGGCGAAAGAGGTATGATACCACCCACTATGTAAGATACACCAATGGTAATTGCGCTTTTTGTAGCGCGGTTAGCGTGGGGTTCTTCCAGGCCTAATTCATAACGCATCATAAAATCAACCCATTTATTTTTATCTTTTGCCATTTCATCGGCAATTTGCTGTTGCAAATTTTCTGATAAGCCAAAACCAGCAAAAACCTCTTTTACCTCCGCTTTCTCTTGCTCGGGTACACGTTCAACCTCATCGTATTCGCGCTTTAATTCTGAGTTGTAATGATCCACTTCGGTTCGGCCTGCCAAAAAGCCACCTAACCCCATTGCAATAGACCCGGCTACAATTTCTGCAATACCAGCAGTGACAACTATACCTGACGAGCTTATTGCACCGCTTAAACCAGCGGCCAGGGCAAAAGGTACTGTTAAACCATCCGACATTCCTATAACAATATCCCTGATCGTTTCAGAACCGGTAACGTGATGTTCTTTATGCATTTCTATTTAAATAAGATGATAATCAGCACATAAAATGTGATCTTAGTTAAAGATATACTGGAAATCTGATTTCATTCTGAACTAAGACAGATAAATTAATATTGGCGCTTTACGCTAAAAAAGGTTGACTTTATATTTGTATGTCTAAAGAAATTTTTGGATATTTATATCATAAGCATTAGCAAAAATTGAATTATTTTTCAGGTGACCCGGGCAAAATAAAAATATATTACGCGTTGATTTAGAGAACAAGATAACCGTCTTTGTTCCCTCCCGCTCCACCTATTCTTGCCGGCTATTTCTTTATTGAAAATTATGGGACGAATTCTTAACCCATGTTAAGATAATTTCTTACCACACGTCAAGCGTTTTAAATCATGATTCCGCAACTTCGCGGTATTATTAAACACTGTTATAAAATCAAAAACTTCAAAAACAGCCATTGCGCTTTTATCGGCACTAGTACCTTTTTCCGTATGCACAATCGAAACAAGAGGTAGTACGGCGTTTAAACCCCTCTTTAAACTTTTTATAACACATAATAATACTGTTAGCATCCAAACGCTGAATGTGCTGTGTTTTTTAGCAAGTTACGGAGTCAAAGTAACTGATTGGGAACAAACAAAATTAGCCCGTAGGGAAATAATCTCAAACCATTTTCTTAAAGATTTGAAGCGATTAACGGGTTAGATTGAATCTTTAGAATCCCAGAGAATTCAGGATTGATATCGTACGGAATAGACAAAAACCGTTAAAGACCTGAAAGATTGTCAAATAATTAGCCCAATAGTATTCGTTTAAATAATGAGGATTCAGAAACATACAGCCAGGAAATAGAATCAGTGAGCCAGTTTGTTTTGAAAACTACAATAAATAAATTCTTGTTTGGTGTTAAAAGGAGTGGTATGTTCCTTGTGAAAACAATCCAATTTTTCGAAAAACACACCGAATAATTCCGCTAAAGTTCGCTCCGAATATTGTTGAATTTGCAGGCCACTGCATTTTTGTGGTCCGTCAATCGCGAACGTGCTTAAAGTGATATAGGCATTAGGCAATAAGCTTTGAAGCATTTTTTTCAAATAGGTTTGTTGTTCGCTGCGTTCTGTAAGAAAATGAAAAGTGGCGCGATCATGCCAGAGATCATATTTTTGAGTATAATCAAAGAGAAGAATGTCGCTAACGATCCAAGTCACCAACCCTGCGCTTTCACCGAGCCGTTTTTTTGCCCGCTCTATTGCTTCGCCCGATATATCTAAAACGGTGATGTTTGTGTAACCCAGTGCTATTAAATGATCCGCCATCAAACTATCTCCGCCACCTATATCGATGATCGCCGCATTCTTTGGTAGCCTAAAATCATTAATGATCTCCAACGAGGTTTGTGGTATTGGTTCGAACCAGCTAACTTCTGAAAGCTGTTTCGTTTGATAAACTGTTTCCCAGTGACCTTTTCTGTCCATATTAAATCAGCGTTTTAATGGCTTCGCCAAGGTCATAAACTTTTGTCTGTTCTCCAAATGCGTTCTGCAGGATACTGCTGCCTGCCGCGCTCCGGTAGCCGCCGGCGCAGTGTACGACAATTGGATTGTTAAATCGTATTTCCGACAGCCGTTCTCTCAGTTCCGGCAAGGGAATAGGAATAGCTTTTTCAAACACCGGATGCTCCTTTACTTCTGCGGCATTGCGTATATCAACAATGGTGTAGGCCGCGGAGTTCTCCATAAACTCAGAAAAACTCAATTGTTCCATGGTTTCTTTGCCCTCTTCGCCTATAAATGCAGCTTCAATAAATTGCTCATAGCCAATCTTGGCGATACGCCCAATCAACTCTTCCCGTGTATCTTCATTTTTGGCAACCAGGTAAAAAGCTTCTCCGGGTGTAATTATACTCCCAAGCCATGTCTCAAATTTCCCTCCGCTTTGCAGGTTAATAGAACCGGGCAAATGACCGGCTTTGTAAACAGCTTCGGGACGGGTATCAATAATAAAGATGCTTTTATTCAACCGTGCTGGTTTTCTGCGGTTGACGGCAGTGATTGCCCCGGCTAAGCTATTCGCACCTTGTTTGTTTATTTCAACATTATAAGGGAAATACTTAGGAATAAAAGGCTGGTCTTTCAGCAATTCAGTTATAAACTGGTTTTCAGTTATTTCTTTCAATGACCAGTTACTCATTTTTTCAGCTTCTATGGTGCTGCTATGAGCTTCACTTAAAGCTTTTCCGCAAAGCGTTCCTGCTCCATGAGCGGGGTAAACCAACACGTCGTTATCTAATACTGTTAACTTATCCCGTAAGGAGTGATACATCAGTCCGGCCAATTCCTCTCGCTTTGCTTTGATGTTCCCTGCACTCTCTCTCAGATCAGGCCGGCCACAATCGCCAATAAACAACGTATCGCCGGTAAATACGGCTTTATCCTTGCCATCATGCTCCAACACTATACAGATACTATCAGGTGAGTGGCCTGGCGTATTTAAACTTTTCAGCTTGGCATGGCCTAAATGTATCGTATCACCCTCATCAAACGCCTGGTGCGGATAATTTGCACCTACTAAAACCGAGCAATAGATCGTCGCACCGGTCAATTGGTGTAATTCCAAATGTCCGCTTATAAAATCAGCGTGAGGATGTGTTTCAATAACGCCGATGATCTTCGCCCGGTATTGGTCGGCAAAAGCCAGATACGGCGCTATGTTTCTGGATGGGTCAATTAGGACGATCTGATTTTCACATTCACTTAATATCGCGTATGAATAATGCGATAAGCCTTTATCTTCAAATTGTTCAATTTTCATAGCTTCAGTTAATGAGGTAATTTTTCACGCACTAAACCATAGGTCCAAGTCCCGGCAATTGCACTCAACAAGGTAATCAGGATCGCTCCAAATCCGCCCCCTATCTCGGCAAACAACGGCCCCGGACAGGCACCGGTTATTGCCCAGCCCAATCCAAATATCAGGCCGCCATAGACATTTCCCCAGTGAAATTTCTTCTCGGGAATAACAATGGGTTCTTTGTTGATTGTTTTTAGTCGGAAATATTGAATCAATTTTATAGCAATAATGCCGACAACGACGGCACTTCCAATGATACCATACATATGAAATGCTTGCAGGCGAAACATTTCCTGTATCCTAAACCAGGATATCACTTCTGATTTAACGAGGATGATACCGAACAGGGCACCAACGATCATGAACTTAATGTTTTTCATAGGTGTAATAAATATGGTAAGATGAACCAAGTCATTGCAAAACCGCCGATCATAAAGCAACAGGTAGCCACCAACGACGGCCATTGTAAGGACGAGATGCCCATAATGGCATGTCCCGAAGTACATCCACCCGCATAACGTGTTCCAAAACCTACCAGGAAACCGCCCAGAACCATGAATACAAATCCTCTTAATGTGAATAGCTGTTCAAAGCTGAACACATCTTGTGGCAGTAGCCCGCTAAAATCCTTCACACCTTCGTGTTTGAGTAATCGAACAGTATCCGGGTTAATATTGACCGTTCCGGAAACGGAAAGAAAATAAGTTGCGATAAAACCGCCGCAGACAATCCCTAATACGAAAAACAGGTTCCAGCTTTCCTTTTTCCACTCATACTTAAAAAACGAGATATTGGCAGGAACGCAGGCCGCACAAATATGCCGGAGAGAAGATGATATGCCCAACGCTTTGTTACCCAATAAGAGTAAAGCCGGCACCGTAAGGCCAATAATCGGTCCGGCAATGTACCAGGGCCAGGGTTGTTTAATAATGTCCATATTATTTAATAAAAGTGGTGATCAGAATAAATGTGCCCATCAAGAGGACGAACCATCCAAAGGCGGGCTTTAGTTTGGCATCATTCATGTATTTTGTTAAATAGCTGCCGGCGATAATTCCTGTTGTGGCAAATGCAGAAAAAAACGCTAAAAAACTGTAATTAATAGGTGCTTGGCGGGTTACGTCTCCTAATACGCCCAATAGTGAACTGATCGCCATCACCATTAGCGAAGTACCGACGGCCTTTTTCATCGGTAAACCGGCAAATAAAACCAAGGAGGGGATAATCAGGAAGCCGCCGCCTACACCAACAAAGCCGGTAATTATCCCTACACAGAGACTTTGGATAATCAATTTGATATAATTTGGTTCGGTAGCTTTCGCTATCACTGTGCTATTTTTACGGATCATAGTAAGCGAAGCGGCAACCATCAAACCAGCAAAGACTAACATTAATAACACAGGCTTGGTGATTTCAAAGGCGTTCATGCGGAATAAATGATAGGGCACATTTGGCATTACCCATTTGCGCATAATGAATATGGAAACCAGTGAAGGGATGCCGAATAGTAAAGCAATTTTTAAATTGATGTTACCCTTTTGATAATGACTAATGGCACCCGCTGAACTTGTCAACCCAACAACGAAAAGCGAATAGGTAGTGGCCACTACCGGATCGATCCTGAAAAGGTAAACCAGGATAGGCACGGTAAGAATAGAACCACCGCCGCCGATAAGGCCCAATGATAAGCCAATTAATATTGCTGCCGCGTATCCTGCTATTTCCATTGATACAAAAGTAGCAGATGGGAAACCGCCAGTTGGTGACCTATGTTACAGAGCGGTATTTAAAGTGATCTTATTTCGGGAAAGTGTTATCAAATTTTGCTTTTCCATTTGTTTGAGCAACCTGGAAACGACCTCGCGGGTGGTACCCAATTCTTCTGCCAGTTGCTGATGGGTAACACTAAATTCGTTCGAGCCGTAAACGCTGGCTTTTCTTTTCAGTAAGGTCACGATCCGGTCGTCCAGTTTCTGAAAGGCAACGGCGTTGATCACATCCAACAATTCTTCGAAACGCCGGTGATAAAGTTTAAATATAAAATCGGCCCATTCCGGGTAAACTTTGATCCATTCGCTTGCTTTGGCGATCGGCAGCATCAACACATCTGAATCTTCTTCCACCACTAATTTAAACTTACTGGTATCCTCGTGAATCCCGGCTAAAAACGACATGATGCAACTCTCTCCAGGTTTGATATAGTACAGTAAGATCTCGCGGCCATCTTCATCCTGCCGAATTACGCGCATGCTGCCCGACAGCACCACAGGAATAGATCGTATATAACTATTGGATTGCATTAACACAGTGTCGGCTGGCAGCGTTTTACGCTGGCTGTTGGCGTGCAGTTCTTCTTCTAAAATCGCCCCAAATAGTTTCATGCGACAAAGGTAGAAATCTCCCGACAATATGATAGTTCGTAATGAGACCAATCATAAAATGTGTTGTTCAATACCTAAAAGCTAACATATAAAAGTTAGATACTTGGTAAAAGGTAATAAACAGGTAAAGCACTGATGATCAAAATGGCGACCGTCAGGAAAACTGATAATAAAAGAGAGGGTTTATAAGCATGATCCGATAATTGCTTTTCGGTTGAACGGTAACGAAAAAACGACAACAATGCCATAGCAGCACCTATGGCCACTGGTAAGATGCCGTTTTCTGAAGAATAACCTTTAGTTGGCAACACTACTTTGCCAGGAAGAATCAAAGCCAACTGCCTTATGAAGAGGCTAAATTTAACCAACACAAAGCCGAAACCCATTAAAGCAATGCTTGTCCTGATCCAGGCGAGGAATGTCCTTTCATTAGCCAGGTGATCACTCGGATTGATGATCGGCTTATCAGTTTTGTTTTGAATACGCATATCTAAAGCTAAATAACCTTCATTGTTAAAATTTGCTCAGTCAGGCGACTGGTGTATAGGCTCTTTGATCAATAACCCCGAATTGTAGTAATTAATTTGATGGGCCACGTATATATCTTAGGAATTACGGAAATCTACTGAAAGCGGGTAAGAAGCTTTTTATGACTTTTTAAATTCATATCCAAAGAGCTCTCGCGGCTATACGGCGAACTCTCGCCATCGGATTTCGTACTAAAGTTTGCCGAACACAAACTTCGACAAAGCCAGGGAAAGGTTCGAAGTATTCGTATCCAAATCAAAAAGCGATTGGATGATTTTCCGAAAAATGCTGATCAGAAACCACTTCAAACTTTTCAACTCCTGAAAAGCACATCGCATTTAACTTTCTGATTCACCTGGTTAGCGAATGGAATAATGAACAGCGCATCAATTATTTTAGCCGCTAACAAAATTTATCTCGCGGTCGCTGCAGCCTGAAAAGCCCACTCAATGATCTGTGCCAACGTATTCAGCATTACCTCAAACTGCTTTTCATTCTTCAGATCGATCCCGGCCATCGTACCCGCGTCGGCGCTATCATGAAGCACGTTAAAATAAACCCCGCCAACTAATAACGCCAGCACCGCCTTCAAGCTCACCCCCGAGTTCCTGAAGTGCCCCTCCACCATATCCAGCAGGCGCAGCCCCTCCTTTTCCCTCACCTCACATGTCGCCCTCATCAGCGGATTATATTCGCTCACCTGCCAATGGATCAGGCGCTGCATCTCCTTCTCCTGATGGAAATAGCGAAACTGATCCTGGAGCGTCTTGATAAAAAGATTTTTCAGATCTTCTGTTGTCGGTCTTTCCGGCAAGTTCAAAGACTTAAAATACGGCACCCACGAATCCTTCCCACTAATATACGCCTTCAGCAATCCGCTGAAACTGCCAAAATACTGGTAAACCATCGGCTTACTCACTCCCGCCCGCGTCGCGATCTTATTCACGCCCAAACCATTATAACCCTTCTCTATCAAAGTTTCACCAACCGCATCGATCAGTTTTGACATTTTTTCATCCGGATTGCGCGTACGTGCCATAATTCGTTGTCTTGTTATTGGTTTCAGTAAAAAATAAAGTTACATACCGTTTTATTACCAAGTGGTAGATAAGGTAATATTTTTCCGTGTCCTTTTGTCTAACGGCAACACCTTGCCCATCTCTGCCTTTCTTACCCGTTTATAATCGTTTATATCCGTGTAAAACACGCTTACCCTGAAATCACCGCAGCACCTTCGTCTCACCGGAATTCACCGGCCATGACAAAGACATATGAGCACATTAAGCAACAGCGTTCGCCTCACAGGATTTTTAGGACACGCGCCAGAGGTAAAATTCACGAACACCGAAAAAAAGTATGCGAAGATCAGCCTTGCAACTAACGACTACCGGAGAAATGCCAAAGGAGAGCGCGTCAAGGAAACAAACTGGCACCCCATTATACTTTGGGAACACCAGGCCACACTCGCAGAAAAACACTTAACAAAGGGCAGCAAAATCACCATCGAAGGCCGGTTGCTCAGTCAATACTATACTGACAAAGACGGCGTCAGGCAGAAGCAATCATAACATCTCTCAGGACACCCCTCGTGTAATCTGTAACGGCGTCTCTATTTGCGCCGGGTCCAAAAGTTATTTGAACAGCGTTGTTGCCATTGTTATCATTATTAGATGTGGAAGGAATATTTGACGGTGTGGAAGGTGTATTGGATGGTTTTGAAGCTGTATTTCCTTGAATGATAAAATCAGGTTGATTCACCTTTATAGCCGTTCCATCGTCATACCTCACAACATCTCCCGCTTTTACGCTTCCCGGGGGAGCGTTACTTTTTACAGTATCAAGACCCATAGGATCAGTATAATTTACTGGATTATTCAATACGTAATTATAAGAGGTAACGTCGTGGTGTAATTCTGTTAATAAATCAGGGGAGGTCCACCTTGCAATCGCAGGATCATAAAAGCGCGCGCCATAATCGTATTGGTTACACACTTTTTTAAGGTAGTTTGCAGTTTGCAGGGCATGTTAAAGAACGATCTGCCTTGTAAATATACACGTTGGTTTTTGATTTTCAAGGCCGTTGGTGGGTTTGTTTTTTCAGGTTGGTTCGGCGTTAGTTGGATTTTTTGTTTGTGTCCGACCCTGCCTGGCGGCCATTACGCACGCCCCTGACACGTTAACATAATAGCGTATTATCGGGCGAAGCCCCATAATGCCATTATGTTAAGCAGCGAAGCTGCACCCTGCGCTACCCCGACATTGGTTAAGGAAATCATCTGTTACAGCAAAGATAGCCTGCGAAAGGGGTGCAGTAAAGAGGCTTTCGCAGTTAAACAGCAAGCTTCGGCAGTAATAATTCGTTTTTTAAGCTCATTGGTTTATAAACGACCTAAACTGCTCACAAAGTAATATCAATTTTGACGAATCTCCAAACGCCTTAAATGTCGTTCCATCACAATTGATTTGGAACCAATTATCGTCGCTAATAAACTCTTTTAAATCCAATGTCTTACTCGAATGTTTAGTGTCGCCTACGTCTACTTTAAGCGACCAACCGGGGTTATCTAACGAATTAATTTCTATTACATTTGAATGCTCCCAATCGCCGTCGCATTGGGCTTGATACCATTCCATTAACCATTGTATACTTTCCATCTATGTATTATTTATTGTATGCGATAATCATTACTTAGCTCAAGGTTTTGGCAAATCGCTTGGTAAAGCTGGCCGAGTGCTATTACCTTCATGAACATGTGGTGTTGGTATTGATTGCCCTGTTTTCTTGTCAAAATGATCCCCTCCTTTGACATCCACTCTTTTTTCTTCATCAAACCCATTTGGATTTTTAGGATTCTTTTTATAAGTTGCAGTTCCTGTAATGTTTCCATCTTTGTCTCTTTTTATACTCGAATGATCTCCGTCGGCGTCTGTCTTAGGTTCTAGTCTATTTGCACCTTTTGCACTTTTAACAATAACTTGGGCTTTGGGATTCACAGGATTATTTACCCTAGTTGCATCACGAGGAGCGATTATATTGGGAGACTGGCGGGTAATACGATTATTCGGCATATTACTCGACATATTGTGTATAACTATAGCACTAGTTGTTACGGCTGCGGCATCTGTGAAAAATGATACCCCTAAAGCCTCTGATAACATACCTGCCCCTTCTATGATTTCAGGAAGAATAAGACATAATGGACACTTCCCATCAGGGTCGTTATATCTTACAGGGTTATTCATTCCATACTGATATGTAGTTAAAATTTCTTGTCCTGCCTTTTCCGCGCTAGGATCAACACTTGTCCACCTCCCAATTACCGGGTCATAGAACCGTGCACCGTAATCGTAATTACCTGTTTCGTCCTGTATCTCCTTTCCGTTATAAAGATACTTGTTTTGTACCACGGTTGGGTTAACAGATTTACGCATACCAAAGGCGTAATAATTATCGCTCTGTACACGGTCGGCTTTGCCTGTTGTTGCATTCTTCTGAAAGGTGAGCCTTACATTGCCTAATTGGTCCTTCAGATCGTATTGATAGCGATAGGTACCGTCGTTATTATTTACCGCACGGCCCTCTTCTGTCTGTGTAAAGTCTATACGGTATACACTGCTGATAGTGTTATACACGATGCCATTAATATAATCAGTGGTACCAGTTACGTTGCTTATCTTTCTTAATTTCTGTCCACCGGCGTTATAAACATAAGACAAATTAACCCCTGTTTTTGTAACCGAGGCAGGCAAATTCAGCAAGTTATAGGTTAATGCGGTACCGTTACGGGCATCAGTTTTCATGTTACCGTTTACATCGTAGGCATAATCGCCCGTTGTAATACCGCTTACCGTTTTCAGCCTGCTGGTCTCCGTTGTACCGTTAAGAATATAGGTATAGTTGTATGGTGTTGCCGCATCCCTTGTCAGCGTTTTGATATTGCCCAGGTCATCATAGCTGACGGCGGTTTCTGCCATATTATTCGCTGCCAAAGTTGCACCTGTAGATACCGCGCTTACAAGCCGGTTCAGCGCATCATACTGATAGGTGAATGTTTGTAATGGCTCTGCCGAACTGCCGGTGTTAACAAATAGCTGGTTAGCGATATTGCCGTTAAATTGCTTATAAGTACCGTCGGTATATTTAAGCTCCATACTGAACAGCTTGCTATTATCGGCAGGCGGCGTAGCTGCCGGATCATTGATCTTCTTCAGCCAACCGCGCTCGTTATAATTATACGTAATATTTTGCAGGAAACTGGTTCCTGAATTTTCTGAATGCAGTTTCTTCTGGTACAGCTGGCCAATCGCATTGTATTCATTGCGAGCGATTAAAACCTCTGGCGAGGTAGCTGTACCGGTTCGCTGATAGCTGTCTATCTTTCTGCCTAAATGGTCATAGATGTAACGATTTGTTACTACCAGAGCAGGGGTAACACCCGAAGCTACAGTAAAATGGTTGCGAATTACCTTTGTAGCTTCGCCAGCAAAGTTATAGGCTGTCCTAACCTCGTCGTAATTATTCGTATTGACTACGCCATTTAGATAATGCTGACTGAAGGTTTTGATTGGCCTACCCTGGTCGTCGTAATATATTACGGACGTCAGCATACTGGTGGTACCTAATATATTCACAAGACCACCTGTTGCCATACCTTTGGTCAGCGCGCTTGCGCCCGCAAAAGGATAAGGATTGTTGCCTGAAAATGTGTAGTTGTCGTAATAGTTTACAGACAGGGTTGTGCTCATTGTTGCCGGAAAGCTTGCCGAGGTATAACCGTAATTTGCTGCCGTCCCTGTAGGGGTTTCCCAAAGCGTGGTAAAGCCATTGGCCTGTGTTTGTACAGTGTTGCGGTAATTTGTATTAGCAGTAGCCCCAAACTGATAAATGCCGGCTATTACCACGCGGCCCAATGCATCGTAATGTGTTACCGTCCATTCCTGTGGCGCTTTTCCACGTTGTACGGTATCCTGGGTGGCTACTACCTGGTTCAGCTTGTTATATACGATAAACTCCCAGCCTTTGCCCGGCAGTTTCTTTTGTGTCTGTCTACCGCGTTCATCATAACGATATTGGTAGCATAGCTCATCAAGCACAACCTGCGATATAGTAGTAGCATTGTCTGGATCGGCCTTGGGGGGCAATACGAATGCCAGGTTGCCACGGTCGTCATATACATAATAGGTCGACAGGATTTTTGTCGTTCCGGAAACATCAATAAAAGTACGTTTAAGCACCACATGCCCTTCTTTATCCTTGTATTCCTCTACCGTATTTAAACGCCCGGATAACCAGTTTTCGTCTTTACCAATAGTTACCCTTAGCTGCCCGGCAGCGTAATAACCTTGCGCGCCCGTACCACGGGTTAAGGTATTTACTTGTGTTGCGGCGGTTGTAGCTTTGTACAGTGCGGCATACTTAGTGGATGCGACCGTTGTTATTGGTATTATATTATTTACATCATATTCAGTAACGATCGTTCTTCCCTGAATGTCTGTCCGATAAAGGCTGGGCTGCCAGATATCTCCCGGTGCGCCCTGTTCCGTTACACGGTTCAGCGGCGAGGCCTCAAACTTCGTTTCTGCATAAGGTGTCGGGATGGTTACATAGTTTTGGCTGGTTTGATTATAAAAGGTCTTTTGTTCGCTTGTTGCGTAACTCCCTCCGGTATTCAATGCGCTGTTACGGTAACTTCCGGGATTGCCTGCCGGGGCAACATAAGGCAGGTAATTTCTCGCCTGCCTGCCGTACTGATCATATTCTACCGAGGCTATCATATCTTTTGTGCCATCGGCGCTGCCTTTGATCTGTACTGTTTGCAATGGCCTGCCAAGACCGTCGAAATATTGCACGGTGCGCAGCATGGCACAATTGGTCAGCGACGTAACCTGGGGATTGGTAATGTTGCTGTCACGAGAGGTGTAGCTTATAATGAAGTTTTTACTGGTTGTTGGTAAAGGTGTTAATGGCGCACAGGTTTGCGCGTGTACTATACTGCTATATGCAACGCAAAGGAACACGAGTCCTGCCCTCAATGGTAAATAAACCTTTTTATATATGTGGTACATCATGCTTGTTATGATCGTTTAGGTTAAAAGTTATATCCTGTACCGCTTAACAGGATCGGTGTTTCTGTGATACACGCCCCTATGGGTATGATATTAATGTTAGCTGTATCCGTGCTCTTGGCCTGGCTGGTAGACTTGGATTGTTCAGATGTAGGCTGCACTATCTGCGGCTGTCCCGTAGTGCACCCGTCACTAAATTGACTAAGATCTTTGAGTGTCCAGCCTGTGCTTACAACCGCTGATGTTGTGCTAAATGTAACCGTCGGGGACCCTCCGTTAACGACCATACTTCTTCTAACCTGGTAATTTACGGTAATAGGTTGGGTTGCCGTATATGGCGTGCTATATGTTGCATCGGTGTACAGCGCTATCCGGTAACCCATATACTTGTATGTGCCATCGTTACTGGCTGATGTTTGTTCGATCCTTGCATAAGGTAATGGAGGCGGGATCGGGCACGTACCGTTTGTATTCGCATAGGCTTGCCCATTGGCCGCAATATCAGCGAGCGCCTGGCTATTGGCGTCTGCCACGCTGACCGTGGATGAATAGGTACTGTCTCTGACCAGGTAAGTTACCGCGGTTCCGTTATTAGCCGGGCAATTATTCCTGTTAAATGTTTGTGACTGTGCCGTATTGTAATAATAGGTCACACCTGGTATATTGCACGCTCCCTGCTGCCCTGCATAGTTGTAGCAATAACTTTTCAGCACATTCTTATCCTTGTCTTTTATCGTTTTTAAACGTTGCAAGCCATCATATTCATAATAGGTCAGCACACCATTCTGGTCCATGCTGCTGGTCATCCCAATCTCCGGATCGTACGTATAGCTGGTCACCAATGCATCCGCAGGGGCAAACCTTACATCATCTATCTGTGTGGATAAACTGATGGTATACGTTCCTGCTGTAACAGTAACATTGGTAGTGACCCATAGCCAAACCCCGCTTACTTTTTGGTAATAGGTTAACAGGTATGCGCCGTTATCTAATCCTGTTAATGCTTTACTGTAACCGCCGGTACGGCTGTAGTGGCCGGTTTTGCTGTCGTTTAACGTGCTATTACCCGCACCTTCCTCAAAGCTTTCAAAAAAGATATTAGAAGCTTTCGCGTTCTTGGCAGAGGCAACAGGGTATTGGTTGTTATAGCCCCATTGGTATGCTGTGGGGGTGTTATCGGTCAACTTTATCTGGCTTACATTTCCTGTGGTGTATTCAAAAGCAGCTTTTTCATTGTAGGCGGCATCCTTCACTACCGAAATATTGTCTGTCCCAGTCTTTGTATAGGTAAAAGTAGCCGGTGGTGCCAGGAAATCAGTCTTGCTTACTTTGGATAAATAGATTTGATTCTGCGAAGCTGGCTTATACTCATAGGTATTATAGACTGCCCCTTGTACCAGGCCATTTTTTAGGCTGACCGTTTCTATCAGTGCGAGATTATTCTGCATCCGAAGATCAATGAGCGGTTTTAGTACAGCTCCTGCATTGGTCAGCGCTTGCTGCAAACGTGTCTGATAGGTGTTTATTGCTCCTGTAAAGTTGGCGATACGATAGTTGATAAAATCCATCCGCTTATGGCTTAGGGCGATATCGTAATCGAGCCAGGCAATGCGGCGGCATAGTGGGTCACCAAAACAGTTGGCTACCGTAGCATTAAATGTATAATTAACTGCCGATAGTTGTGTGCCATAGTTCGCCAACCCATTATCCAGTCCGTCAACGGTCGTAACCACATAATCCGGTACATAGCTATACCTTGTTTCCAAATTATCACCAGACGAATTGGTTGTTACCTTTTTCGTTAGCTGATGATGGTTGGGACTGTCATAAAATGACTGCTCGATAGTCTCAAAGCCGCCGCTTGTATTATATGACTTATTCACTGTTGTTTCACTTATCTTTCTCGCGGTTCTTTGTTCGTACCAGGAGAAGATAAGCCGGCTGCTCCCACTTGATGCATCGCGGGTGATCACAAAAGCGGGCGTGGTCAGCGCATTATCCTGGTAATTGCTGGAGTAAGTAAAATCCTGTAGTAATGTACCAGCCTCGCTATACTCCGCTTTATACTCCAGTTGCCCGCGCTTGAAACTGTTAGGTTCTGGTATAGAAGGATAATTCGGGATCGTCGTTGTACAAGTACCAGGCCTGGTCACAATTGTCCGGCTAACGACATCTTCCTTGGACACCAGGTTTTCACCCTCAGTATTGAAATAGGATACAGAATAGCCGTTACCGGTCTGCCGGGTGGTTACTTTACGGTAGCCGATATGTGAGCCTTGGGATGAGTTCATCGGCCTGATACTGCTGGCTGACAGGAGAAACGTTAACCCGGAAGATGGTGGTACCGGGCAACCTGCATCAGTTATTAGCGTAGTATGTGTCGTTGGGTCTACGGCAAAATAATCTTTGTAGATATCGTTCCTGACTATCTGAGCTATAGCTGGTTTACCGAATAGCACGCCGGTAGAAAGATTATTCTGGCCATCTGTATATTCATAATTTGTAACCATGTCCGGGTTACCACTGCCGCTGCTTTGCGTGATCGTTTTAATACGGAGCCCGCCTGCCAATTGATTGGTGTTGGTTACCGCACCTGCCAGCTGATAAACCCGCAGATAGGCTCCATTACCGCCATAAGAACTGTATTTGATCACTACAAAGTTATACAGCCCCGGTGTATAGCCACGTTGCAATTCAACGACACCGTCATTGTTGGCATCCATGTGATCGATCAGCACCCAGTTACTGTTATAGATATTGACAGAAGCACTACCGCCGTAATGGCCATTACTCAGTTGGAAAACATACTGATGATAATCCAGCGACAGGTTTTTTAGCGTATCTCTTTTTGTACAGTCACAGCCATCATAACCTGCGGTTTTGCTATCTACAAATATCCTTTCAGAGTTGGTGCCGTCCATTACTGATGTATAAACCTGGTTGGGTTCAAAATCATAGGTATTGTATCCACCGGTAGGAAAAGTTACCTTTTGTAACGTCCCGCCACGCATGGCTGGCCAGTGTACATCCCTGTCTGCACCGGCAACAGTTACAGGTGCATTTAAAGTGTTTTGATTCTTATACGTACCGATCAGGTTGTTCCCATTCGTGGTAATGCCATTAATAAACCCCCAATGGTCCTGGCCAAAAGTCAGACGCCTTGGCACCGGCTCTGAAAAGTAGTCAAATTTATATGGTGGGGTCAGCACACCAGATGCATTTTGCTCCTGGATACTGAGCAGTTTAAGACGCATTTTATCAGTTGTGGAAACATTTAGCGTAGTTGCTACGGGGCCGCTGGCGTCATTGAAATAACTATAATCAAACTTATAGCTCTTTAGCAGGGTTTGCCCATTTTTTTGCAGTATATCGATCCTGCCCAGTGGGTAAGCTGCATTTACAGTTGAAAATTGACCGTTGATTTGTTCAACACCGGTTGTGTTGTCAGCCGAAAGATCCTGGCGAGGCTGTGTTGCTTTTATAAAATTCACCTGGCCGTTTGATGAGGTAATGCTTGCGAGTTCAACGCCATGTATATAATTTCTTATGGATTTGTATCCTAAAGACCCCTGGTTGGTTGGTGCTAATGACATGCTGTAATAACTATATGAGACAGGCCGGTAATTCAGGCTGATGGTATTATTCCCATCAGCAGAAACAATTTTATTCAGATACCAACTGGATAAAACTTTGTCAAATCCGAGGCCGTTTTGGTCAGTCATGACTTTTGTAAATTCAACCGGATCGGTATCCGTGGTCGATGGGGTCGCGCCAAAATAATACTTGGTTCCATCAGGCGTAGTAAGGATAAAACCTTGTATACTTAGCCGTGGCATAGAACCAGTAGGATATGTATAATCGACATCTATTTTTACGTCCTGTTCAGGCAGTAACATCGGGGTTCTGTCATCATTAAAATAGAATTTACCACTATAGCCTCCGAAATTAAAAAAGAAAAGGTCGGGTTCGGAATCATATTTCCCGTCTGCAAAATCTTCATAGCGAGCCATATAGCCGCTATCCGGCCTCCCTTGATTTCCAGTGTTATCAATTGGATATCCAACCGTAAGCAGGTGGCTCCGATAACCATAATCACTGTAAAACCCGGATTTTTGAAAATTGTTAACTGTCGCTTTTTCATCAGGCGTACCACGTACAGAACGGGTAATCACACCACCCGCATTTAATGCCCACACCAATAAATTACAAGGTGTCACCAACCAAGCTGGCTATGAAAATACATTTTTAGCGGGTGCTATGGTTGATAGCTTAGTATTTAATAGTGGTCCCGACCATACTACCACCTTTAACGCTCCACGAATCGTTAGAGATCACCAGGCTTTACTCCATTTCGGGCAGACTGGATGATAAAGGACTAGCCATTGCGCGCCCTTTCCGTGCACCACACCATACCGCAAGCGACATTGCACTCGTCGGAGGCGGTGTCAACGCCCAACCCGGAGAAATATCACTTGCCCATAACGGTGTTTTATTCCTCGATGAATTACCGGAGTTTGATCGTAATGTATTAGAAGTGCTACGGCAGCCATTAGAGGAACGGTCCATCACTGTTTCCCGTGCAAACTACAACAACACCTATCCGGCCGCATTTCTATTTGTCGCGGCCATGAACCCATGTCCCTGCGGATTCTATCTCAATAAAACCCGTAAATGTACCTGCACCAAACCCATGTTGCAAAAATACGCGCGCCGGCTTTCGGGTCCTTTGCTTGACCGCATCGACCTGCATGTCAATGTCGATCCGGTCGCTTATGCAGATCTTTCCTCAAACGTTAACCGAGTTCCAGTGAAGTCATCAGAAACCGTGTTATAAAAGCAAGGTCTATTCAATTGAAGCGTACCGGTGGCGTGATAAATGCGCTCATGGTACCGGAACAAACCAAAGTTCATTGTTCATTAGGGCCGCTCGAACAAGAACTACTGATACAGGCCATGGAAAAGCAAAAGCTTACCGCCCGTTCTTACGCCCGGATCTTAAAAGTCGCGCGTACCATAGCTGATTTGGACGCACAAGAAAATATCAGTTTAGTCCATCTCGCTGAAGCAATTGCGCTCAGATGTTTTGATGGCGACTACTTTAATATTTAGTCAACTTCCCGCTCCCGCAAAACAACGATCACCCAACCGTTTTCATCATCCTCGAAATACCCATATTCAAAACAAAAATGGTAGACCCTGCCCGAAGTAGTAGGTTCAGCAACACTGGTTAGAAATTTCTTATTAAAACCCTTACCTAATAAGTCGCGCAGCCTTACCCGACGCGGTTTCTCCGGGTTACAAAGCCCCTCCAAAATCCGTCGGTTGTTCAACAAAATTTCCTGTATCCTGGTAATGTAATCAGGAACGCTCAATTGTTGCGCCGACGGCAAAACGATCAGTCCGGTCTGCCCCTCACCTGCTTTTCTGATTTCCCTTTTTTTCCGGTTATTAAAATTCGTCTTGCAAAATTCGTCACAATACATGCGGTCGTCCCGACCGGCCCCAAGCGGAGTTCCGCAGTCTTTACATGTCCGTTCAGCGACGGTTAAAGTTTCTGTTTCCATATCCCTTTATTTACCACCTAATATAAAAGCCGAATACATTTTTAGTGGTAGATAGTAAACGATTATAAACGTTTCTATCCGGGTTTATCCGGCAATAAGCCATTGACAGCAAGCAACTTTGCGAACACAAAACGCTATACAATGGAAAAGAAAAAAAACCTATTTCGGAATGTGCTGGACTCAGAGACGTTTGGCAATAGAAACAAGCAGTATTATTTCGACATCAAAAAAGGAAAAAACGATGCAATATTTCTTCAGATCACCAACCGAAATCTAGCGGTTGCCGACGCGTACAAACGGACGCACATCATTCTGTTCGAGGACGACCTTGCCTTCTTCGTCGAGGCTCTGACCATGTTGCTCGGCAGGCATGCAACTGGGAATTTAGGCGCAAGTTGTTAAAGCATGGAAACCCGATTAACCAACATCAAGGATCTGTCAGTAGCTGATCGTCCAAGAGAAAAGCTGATCAAACTCGGGCCTGCAGGACTTAGCAATGCCGAACTCATCGCCATCATCCTACGTGCCGGAACAAGATCATGGCCCTTGGCCACTATCTGTAATTCCATAATTGAAAACATAAGCGACAATATATTCAATCTCGAAGCAATAGAAATTGGGCAACTAGCAAAGATAACAGGAGTTGGCGAGGTCAAAGCCATAACCTTATTGGCTGCAATTGAATTAGGCAAACGAAGCATTCGCCCCACGGCACCGTTAAATCTCAAAAGTGATAAATCCATTGAGGATTTGATCAGGCCCTATTTCCATGCAGAAAACGGTGTTCAGTATCACTTGGTCATGCTAAATAACCGAAGTGAGTTACTGGCAACAAGCGAAATGGTATCAGGGCCAGGCCCGTTTCCGGATATCAAAAGCATCCTCAAATTATCATTAGCAGCCGGCGCTTTTGAGATCATTCTGTGCAGAAACAAAATCAAGTTACCCAAAAAGATAGCTGACGAAGAAAAGGCTTATACTATTCAGTTGGATGCGGCCGCCAGTATGCTCCGGATAAACATGCGGGGCCTCATGGTCATTAATCAATTAAAAACATAACACCAAACAACACCATTTCGCGGTTGCCAAAAGGCCCGGGCTTTACGCTGTATCTACTGCGCAGGATGCCACTACAATCCCTAACCGGAATAGCACTACAGAACCGGGAAACACGCGGGCGCGCTCCGCTAACCCGCAAGTTTTCCGGCGAACCGTAAAAGCGTCCCGCATTTACAAAACCAGGCGGCTGGAAGCCGTTCGCCGCGCCCGGTTCTGTAACCGGAAAAGCTCCGGCTTCCAACCTGTACGGAATTTTCGATCCGGGATCGTTCCCCCCTCTCAAACATGCTTAGGGAGTTTTCGATTCATCATTTGACCTTTGTAGCAGGCAAATTTATACCTCTTCGGCAGTCAAGGCCATGCACAGTGCCGCTAAAAAATCTCCACCCCTTCGGGTAGTATTTTTTGCGTCAGCCTTGCCCGCCCGCCCCACGCGCAAATGTCTTGCCTTTACAAAGGCCAATGATGGTTTTAGCCGAATTGGACTGGCGTAAAGATTTATACATTTTAAAATTTAATTTATGTTATTCTCAGGAAGATTGACCGCTAACGCAGAGGTCAGAAATGTTAAAGGCGACAAAAAAGTAACTGGCTTTACAGTTGCCATCAACGACCGTTTTAAAACTAAAGACGGCGAAAAAAAGGAAATCACCACCTATGTGGAATGTTCGTACTGGGTAAATCCCGGTTTAGCGGAATACCTCAAAAAAGGCACAATCGTCGAAATTTTCGGGCGTGTAGAAGCAAGGGCATGGAAGAAACAGGATGGTGAAGCAATGGCGAACCTAACCTGTAATGTCGGGACTATCAAACTGCTCGGCAAATCGGCTACCAACGAACTAGAACGGCAGGACACGAAATCAACCGTAACACCCGGGGCTGGCGACGACGATTTACCATTTTAAACATCATTATGCCGTGCGTGACTGCTCATGCACGGCTTTAAACTTATTAATATGACGACGAATTTTTTTAAAAATATAACCGACTTAAACGTGTCGGGCAACTGGAAGTTTACCATCAATGGCGACAACAAAGGCATACTTACCGTTTCAGCATTGTTTACGCCAGTGGAGAACGGCGATAATGCAGCGAAATTAGTTCCGCCACTTTTGTTGCGTGGAACGGCAGATGAACTGGATGCGGGTTTTTTCGAGACTATTCAACAACCTGTGCAGGAAGCATCGGGCTTGTTCCATAACATGGATAAGTACGTTAAAGGTTTGGAAGAAGCTAAGAAGCAATCCATAATGGAACAGGATAAGAAAGCGCAGGAAATCAAAGCGAAGGCGTTGACAAAAACAGGGGCATCGGCTGACGGCATAGAGGTTACAAGCGAACCAAAAGTGAGTAAAGAGGACAAGCGAAAAGCCTACGAAGATGCGATGAAAAAGATAGGCGATTTAAATGATGCCTGCAAATACGAGGAAGCCTTGACCCTATTGCCATCGGCTACAGATTATCCCGAAAAGCAATCCGAACTGGAGCGGAAGAAAGCAGACCTTGAACGCAAGCAAAAACAATATGCCCAAGCACTACAATTGTTTCACCAAGACTAAATGACCATGCTATTAGCCGAAATATTACCACGTGTATTTGTACATAAGGAAAACGGACAGGAAGTCCGTTTAACCGACCCCGATAATAAACTCAGTCCCGAAGAAGTCTGTAATTTTTATGCAGGACTATACGCCATCCTGACCACGGCAAAAATTGTCGGACCCGAAATAAAAAAGGATGCCATTGAATACCAATTCGTATCCATCATAGGCACAAAAGGATAATGAAAAAGGATAAGACAACAGGACAGATACCGCCATTAAATCAACAGCAATGCAAACTTTATCAGCAAATCGCCCATTTCGCAAACGACCTCGACAGGCTTCCCGATGCAAGGGAAGCGAGGTTGAACAAGCTGCGCCCAGCCCCGCAGGAATTATTGCCAATGGTTTTTTAAGGCAACAATTTTTACCAAAATACCATGCGTCAGGTTTAACACCACAACAGTCAAAGGTGGAAGCCATATATCTTAAATCGAGCGCACGTTTAATGGACTATTACGACATCCAAACGTTAGACTTCAGTCCATTCGCCTACCCTTATAATATATTGTTATCGCAGTGGGATATATCGAGAAAACTACGTTTAAGAAGCAGGTACAGGGAATTACAACTATTGGAAACGGACGAGCAAAGTGTTGAATTATCCTTAAAAGAAATCATTAACACAGGTTCAACACTATACTACATTCCGCTTGCGCCACTTTACAAAGCTTTACAGGACACGAAAAACATATGCGCCAAATTGTTACTCGGCGTTTGTGTTTACTTGTACAGAAAAGCAGGGGTTTGTCACTATCGGGACAGCGAAAGCTACGTGTGTTATCTTTATGATATCATGGATACGTGGATAGAGGACGATAGGGAAAGCATGGATGATGGTGATTACAAGGAACAGCGGGCTACGCTGGATGAAATGTTTAACATAGGGGATAAAATGACTGGCATTTTAGCTGATGAAAACCATCTGTTGCAGCTACGTTCAATTATGGATAGCTACACGCCAATTAGCCGATATGAAGCCCTTTGCGCCAAACTGGCCAACCAAACACTTGCGGTTTGGAATGAACATCCGCAGGCCAACCTCTATCAGCACATCGTTCCAATTGACGAGGATGATGAGGACGACTACTATGGCAACGGCAAAATTCAGGTCACAGATTACATCTCTTTTATTGGCGAAACATCAAGTAACGTCTACGATACGATGATGAACATGACCAACGATGATTTTAACGAGCGTTCGGGTGTACAGGATTTCGAAGCGACAGTGTCATTCAGCGAACCTTGCGGAAAATATAAAGATAGCTTAGATTATGAAGAACGGATGATTGCCATCATTGATGAATTGTGTAACCTAATCACAGAAATGCCATGAACAATATAATTAACGACTTCGGCACATTATATCACCCTGTTAAAGCTTTGCTACTTTACCAACGCAAAGACGGTCAAAACCAGGCGGCTAGTTACGTCGAAAGCTACGATATGGATAAGGATGGCTGTCCAATCAACGGACATCCCCTTTCAATTAAGGAAGCTAATGCTTTAGCCAAATCTTTACTCATTGCTGAAAAGAAACAGCGCAATTTTTTAAATCCGAAAGGCTTGTTATCGCCTGATGTGGTTTTTTTAAAGACAGGAAACGATGGATTTGCAGTCTGGAAAACGCCCCCACAGCGAACAAAATTACTGTTTGCGGAAAGCCTGAATATTCCATGCGGTGAGGCAAGTATGCCAGCTTTATTGTGGCGGGCAGGTAAGAACACCCTGTCCATATTTGCCATTAAGGACGGGACGGTAAACGGAGATACACCGCTGTATCATGCGCCATTTTTTAATGTTTATGCGGACGGTAAGGTTTGCATGGGCAATGTACCTGTGAAAATCCCAAACGATTGTACCCTTGAAGATTTTATACGGTTATGGCAAGAGTATTTCTTTAACAGTTACTTCAGCCACTTATTCAGCGGGCACATGCCGGTTAAAGGCAATATCGTCCAACTATGGCAAAAACTGATAAAGAACGGCAAAACCTTTCCTTCCGATAAATTGATAGCCAATAACATCCCACTAAAAAAATTAATACCATGAAACCAGTAGTGCATATAGCCGATAATTATCTAATCAACCCGACCAATCCTGTTACTGTAAATGTTGTTGGCGCAGGAGGAACAGGTAGCCAAATGCTTACCGCATTAGCCCGTATCAATCATGCGCTTTTGAGCCTCAACCATCCCGGCCTCGTGATAAACGCATTTGATGATGACCGTATCAGCGAAGCCAACCTCGGCAGGCAACTGTTTTCCGAAAGCGAGATTGGGATGTACAAAACAGTCGCCCTAATTAATCGTCTTAATCGTTTTTTCGGCACGCATTGGAAAGCCCGCACCCATCGTTTTGCTGATGACTTATACAACACCGATGCTTACAAAGCGAACCTTTTTATTACCTGCGTTGATACCGCTAAATCGAGGTTTGAAGTAAGCGAATTGCTCTATGAGCTCAATAATCACCGAAGCCTTGACCGGGAACGTCCCATGTACTGGATGGATTTGGGCAACAGCCGAGATACAGGCCAGGTAGTTTTATCGACAATAGGTAAAATCAAGCAACCGGAATCAGAAAAGTACAGGCCGGTAGCCGAATTGCCATTTATCACCGAACTGTTCAAAGACCAATTGGAAAAAGCTGACCAATTTGACGATACGCCGAGTTGTTCATTAGCGGAAGCATTAACCAAACAGGATTTGTTCATCAACACCTCTGTGGCTACAATTGGTGCATCCTTATTATGGCAACTGTTTCAGCAAGGCATGATTTTCAACCGTGGGGCATTCATAAACCTTAAAACTTTCGTAACCCAACCATTCAAATTGGAATAGTATGCTCGTATTCAAATCGGGAAATATTATGAATAGCAAATGCTATGCGCTGGTCAATACGGTAAATACCGTTGGTGTCATGGGCAAAGGAATTGCACTGCAATTTAAAAATGAATTTCCCCATAATTTTGAAGTTTACCGTGCGTCTTGCACTGGTCAAAAATTAAAAATTGGTGAACTGTTATCGGTTAAAGATGTCAGCTTGCTAACGGGTGAGCATTTAATCATTAATTTCCCGACCAAAACAAATTGGCGTTTCGGCGCTGAATACACTTACATTGAGCAAGGCTTGATCTCACTCAGTCATTTGATCGAAACCAAACAAATTGAGAGCATAGTCCTACCTGCATTAGGATGCGGTAATGGCGGGTTAAACTGGGACAAGGTACGTGTACTCATTATTCAATACCTAGGCGCGAATAACGCCCTTATTGAAATTTACGAACCATCCAACTAACTGGGGCGACAAGCGCACCGGGCAATCACTTTCGTCGTTTCTCTTTAAAACAGGTTGCTCGGATTTTACAGCTCGCAAAACCATTAAATACCTTATCAAATCAACTTTTAAATGCGTTTCACAAGCAACTTGAGCCTCTTAAACTTCAATCATCACTTCTGCTTTACAGCTTAACTTCTCTCGAAGCTTATTCATATCATAAGCGATTTTTGCGTCGACAATCTTCGCATAATGTTGTGTTTGTCTTAAGTTTTTATGACCAAGCATTTTTGATACTGTTTCCATAGGTACTCCATTGCTTAACGTCACTGTCGTCGCGAAGGTATGCCTGGCCACATGGAATGTTAGCAGTTTCTCAATATCGCACCTTTCAGCAATTTCCTTCAAATACTCGTTCATCTTCTGATTGGTCAACACAGGTAAGACAACATTTTTAATTTGACATTGCGGATCATCTTCATATTTCTCCAGAATACGAAGTGCAGGTGGCAACAAGGGTATCCTGGAGGAAGAATCGGTTTTTTGTCGGTTCTTTACAATCCATTGCTCCCCATCAAATCCTTTTACTAATTCTGATCGTTTAAGTTGCTTTGCATCTATGTACGCCAGCCCTGTATAGCAACAAAATACAAAAATATCCCTAACGTTACCTAACCTGGCCGAGCGCAAGCTCTTGGTTGCTATCCGCCCCAATTCGTCTTCGGTTAAATATGGCTTCTCCACCTCTTTTCTATTAAGATTATAACCTGCGAAGGGATCACTTTTCAACCAGCCGTACTTAACACAAAGCAATACTGTCTTTTTGAAATACGTGAGGTATTTCATGGCGGAATTATGCTGGCATTTTCTAACGCTCTTGAGCCAGAATGCGTACTGGCTGATAAACTCATAATTAAGCTTTCGGATATCCATGTCAACTTCACGATACTTCCATTGGATGAATGATCTTGTATGATTAAGCGTTCGCTTAAACAGATCAAGGGTGCCGGGAGAATATTCTTGCGGTACAAGCGCAGCGATCTGATCATTGTGGTCCTGAAAAACTTCCAGGATCATCTTGCGATCATCAATGCCAAGTATGTAATTCTTAATGTTTTCTGCCGTGATGTCCCGGTCATTATCCATCAATACTTTCCTGGCCTTGTGTGCCTCCTGTAATAGCACATCGAGGTGGGCATTAATATTTCTTGCATCTTCACCGTTACCAGTGGCTCTCCCGAGTCTCGCATTCCATCTATCAGGATCCCACAGGCGCTTGGTGGATAGTTCATTTGAACGTCCGTCAACGGTTATCCTAAGATAAATGTACATTTCTTTGTTTTCTAATTTTCGGCCGTGTTTTAGGAAAAACATAAAACCAAGGGTTTTTTCTACCATAATCGAGCATTTTTTGGGGTTTACAAATGTCGATTTTAAAGCCGTTTCTACAAGATGTCCAATTTTGGAACATGCTGTATTTCAGTTCATTACATCACTTTTCCAGCGTCATTTCAAAAAATACAAGGACTACACGAATCGCGTAGAGATATATTGCGTTTTTTGACATAAACTGATGTAGGGTTAAAAACAAAAAAGCCTCTAAATCAACGATTTAGAGGCTTTTGAAATAAGAGAAGAACTCAATTAGCGGTGAGGGAGGGATTCGAACCCTCGGTACAGTTTCCCGTACGTCAGTTTAGCAAACTGATCCTTTCGGCCTCTCAGGCACCTCACCGGGTATTTTTAAAGAAATGCTTCCCTTTTTTCAGGGACTGCAAATATAGTAATTCAGCAATGCCGTCAAAAAAATAAATCAGATTTTTAATAATCTATTCTTACGTGGTAAATACTCATCAGCATCCGTTTAAAAATCTGTTTAATAGTTTCCAGATCCTTCAACGTTATATTACTGTCGTTCAGTTGGTTTTGGTCAAGTTTATACTTAACAATGCGGTCAACAAGTATCCCGATAGATTCTTCATCCGGCTCTTTTAATGAGCGTGATGCGGCCTCAACCGAGTCGGCAAGCATCAAAACACCGGCTTCTTTTGAGAAAGGAATGGGTCCAGGGTAGCGAAAAATGTTCTCGTTTATGAATTTTTCGGGGAAATTTTTCAAAAACGACTGATAGAAATAATCAACCCGGGTGTTGCCATGGTGGGTGCGGATAAAATCAATAATTATTTCGGGCAGGTTAGCTTTACGGGCCATTTCAATCCCTTTGCTTACGTGGCGGATAATGATCTGCGCGCTTTCCTCATAAGGCAGTTTATCATGCGGGTTAAAACCCGAGCTTTGATTCTCGATAAAGAAAAGCGGGTTTTCCATTTTACCAATATCATGATATAATGCCCCTGCCCTAACCAATAGAGCGTTACCACCTATGGCGAAAATTGCGTTCTCAGCAAGATTGGCTACCTGCAAAGAGTGTTGAAACGTACCAGG
The DNA here is from genome assembly GCA_040390445.1 of Bacteroidota bacterium. Classification (GTDB taxonomy): domain Bacteria; phylum Bacteroidota; class Bacteroidia; order Sphingobacteriales; family Sphingobacteriaceae; genus Mucilaginibacter. The sequence continues at coordinate 155,141 of JAZJYI010000008.1, read as the reverse complement.
CGCACTGAAAGCCATTTCGCGCAGTAAAGGCGCATTGGTGTTGGTTAATTCTATCAGGGTGATATCTGATGTAATGGCAAATACTTTCTCGAAAAGATAAATAAGCGGGTATGCCAGCAACGTAAGTAACACACTTACCGCAAAAGGTATAAAATCAACCCAGTCTATAGTTGTGAATGTTCCCTCACGTATCAGGGAAATACCCAGGAAAGCCACAAAATAAGTAAAAGTAATGATAAGCGCTGAGATGAGGAACTGCTCGCGACGGATAAGGTTTTTAATACTGTAGATAGATACCATACCGGCAGTTATCTCAAAATAAGCAAACTCAAAACTGTTGGGTACAAAAAAACCGGCTATCAGCACCACCAGTAAGTGAATATTTAGTGCCAAACGAGTATCAAACAATATGCGGATGATAATAGGTACTATACAATAAGGTATATAGTAAAAATTGGGTAACTCCAGTTTTATAGCCAGCGACAATGTTGCCAGCATAGCCGTAATTACTAATAATATAAGGCTCACCAAACGGTTATCTTCATATATATCCCGCCTAAACAGGTATAAGAACACCATTAATAAGGTGATAGTTATACCCACCAGTAGAAATTGGCCCAATAGCACCAACGTATGGTTGCCGTTGGTGCGGGCGTTGTCTTCAAATGCTTTTTTATACGATGCCAGTTTTTGGTAGGCTTCGTCATTTATTACGGAACCTTTGCCAATAATGGGTTCTCCTTTTTGCACCATGCCACGGGTTATGGATAGGTTTTCGGTAACTTCCTTTTCCAGCCTGGCGGTTAATTTAGCATCATAGGTAAGGTTGGGTTGCAGCCTGTCTTGCAATAAGTTTAACAGAAATGGTTTATCGAGTCCTGATACTTTCCCTATTTCAAAATCGCAATAGGCAATGGCAAGTTCGCGGGTAAAAAGATCGGCAGTATTTTTATCTGAAGCAACATTATCACTTAAAACAGTAATTGCATAGTTTTTGCCGGCTTGCTGGTATTTAGGGTTTAATTTTAGTATCCCCCTATCATATGCAGCCTTTAAAATAGTGCTTCCGGTTTGCTGGTATATATTTTTTTGACGCTCGTTTAACCCTGCGGTATGCCATTTTATCTCAAAATCGTTTTTAAAGCCTTCCAGCTGTTGAGGACCCATATCGCCATTAAGCTGATAAATAGGTGTTACAGCACTTAGCGCTGCTTGTTGATCGGCCTCAATTTCGGTGTTGGTTTTTAATATGGCAAAATTATAAGGCGATACCAGGTCTTTTTGGTTCCAGATCCTGCCTTTCTCATACTCATAGCCAAATTTTGCCTGTTTGGGTAAAGCATAAACAATTACGGTTACGCTTACCAGCATCATAAAAAACTTAACATTTAAAGCGTATTTACGCAATAACGCTTTTTGCCGGGACGATGAAAGTTTTGCCATTAGCCGTGTTTATCCAATCAAAAATAATATAAGTTTCGGTTATCTGCATTTTTTCTTGTTTATATCAAAACAAAGTTGATATCTTTATGATATCAATTTAAATCAAAAATCAATCATGAATAACGAAAAGATCACCACGGCACCATCGGGTTATTTAGCCTTCATTTTAGTACTTGTGCTTATTGCCGGCGCAGCATTGGCTTTTTACTTGCAACAGCCCGTTATAGGCGCAATAATATGTGTTATAAACTTTATATTTATTTTACCCGGCCTAACCATTGTAAACCCAAACGAATCTAAAGTGCTTACCTTATTTGGTAAATACCAGGGCACGGTAAAGCAGGATGGCTTTTTTTGGGTAAACCCTTTCACCGTAAAAAAGAAAGTATCATTAAAAGCATTTAACCTTAACGGCCAGCAGTTAAAGGTGAATGACAGCGTAGGTAACCCAATTGAAATTGCCGCCGTTATTGTGTGGCAGATAAAAGATACCGCCAAAGCCATTTTCGCGGTAGAGAATTACCTGCAATATGTAAATATACAAAGTGAAGCAGCTGTGCGCCATTTGGCTAACTCTTTCCCCTATGATCATATTGAAGATGAGAACGCCAGCATTACCTTGCGCGGTGGATCAGAGCAAGTTGGGATACTTTTGGTACAGGAGCTGAACGAACGCCTTGAACGTGCCGGAATTGAGGTTCTGGAGGCAAGGATATCACACCTGGCTTACGCACCAGAGATTGCACACGCTATGCTGCAACGCCAGCAGGCATCGGCCATTATATCGGCACGCAGGCTTATTGTTGAGGGCGCCGTTGGCATGGTTGAAATGGCCCTGAAAAAAATGGAGGAGAAAAACATTATTGAACTGGACGAAGAACGTAAAGCCGCTATGGTGAGCAACCTGCTGGTTGTACTTTGTGGTGATAAAAGCGTATCGCCAATAGTAAACACCGGCACTTTATACCATTAATAATGAGTACCGATCAACGGGATTTTGCGCAGGTTAAAACCACCGAACTATTTATTACAAGGCAGGGTTTGTTTAAGCGGGAGTATGAGCTTACCGACGGGCAATTTGTATATGCCAGGCTCAGCTACCGTTCAAACTTTAAGCGCGACGCCATTATTGAGCTGCCCCAAAACAGCTGGACAATTAAGCGTAAAGGCTGGTTTAACCGCACCCTTTTGCTTAACCGGGGCGAGGACGAAGCTATAGGTAACATCATCCCCGAAACCTGGAAAAGAGATTTTAACCTGAAGCTGGATGATGGTTTTGAGGCTACTTACCTGTATAAAAAGCTGTTCTCTAAATCGCTTACGCTTACTAATAACCAGTTAGGCGATATCTTACAGATCACTCAAAAAGCCTTAGGCATTAAACAGCCTTTTACGGTAAGTATAAACCTGGTTACAAAGCCGGAAAACATGCCGCCGCTGCCATTACTAATTATGATAGGGCTGCATGTAATACTGTTACGCCAGCAACAAGCAGCACGTTAATATTATGGCAGAGAAAAAAGCATTTGTACTAAGGATAAACCCCGATGTGCTCAAAGAAATTGAAGCCTGGGGTGCTGATGAATTTCGCAGCACCAATGGGCAAATTGAGTTTTTGCTGCAAGAGGCCTTAAAAGCGCGAAAAAAAACATCACATAAGAAAAAGGACACCGAATAACCCAGGCCGATGGCTTGTTCTGTTCCACTAAAAAATGGAACAAGCGGAACAAATGGAACACATTGATAATGAATAGGTTAATACTGACAAAATGGTGTCAGTATCTCAACAAAAACTTCACGATTTTTATTTAATAAACTCATATACAATGAGTTATTAAAATTCCATTTTTGTTCCATTTTTTGAGAAATGGAACAAAAATGAGGCGGATAAATAGCAGAAAAAAAACGGATTTTTTAGTCTTTTTTCGACTTCAGTTCGGCCTTTTCAGGACATCAAAAGTGCAGATTGGCTTATAGATGATTTTAATTAACTAATTGATTTATAAACCATTGTAATTTAGCACCTGTTTCACTTTGTTCAGAATGGAACAAGCATCTTCAGCAGTATTATAAGCCTTAAATTAATAATGCGCAAGATATAAATACTATGCATGCATAATATTTTTCATTTCTGTCGTTACTTTTCAAAGTAAAAACTAAATTTGCCCTACCATTATAATAAAGAACATTTTTCCTCATGAAAGAAGTATATATCGTATCGGCAACCCGTACCCCTATCGGCAGTTTTGGCGGTAGCCTGGCATCTTTATCGGCAACACAATTAGGCGCTATAGTTATAAAATCGGCCATTGAAAAAGCCGGGTTACAACCAGCAGATGTGCAGGAGGTATATATGGGTAACGTGCTATCGGCCAATTTGGGCCAGGCGCCTGCAACCCAGGCGGCTATTTTTGCCGGTTTGCCATATTTGCCTGCTACTACCATTAATAAGGTGTGCGCATCGGGCATGAAAGCAATTATGCTGGGAGCCCAAAGCATTGCCAATGGGGATAATGATATTGTTTTGGCAGGTGGTATGGAGAGCATGAGTAATGTGCCTTATTACCTTGATAAAGCCCGTAACGGCTATCGCCTTGGTAACGGGCAGATCATAGACGGCCTTGTAAAAGATGGCCTTTGGGATGTATATAACGATTATCATATGGGCTCGGCAGCCGAGCTTTGCGCTGTCGACTGTAATGTTACCCGCGAAGAGCAGGATGCTTTTGCTGTAGAGTCATACAAACGCGCGCAGGCATCGCAGGCTGCGGGCAAATTCAAAACCGAAATTACCCCGGTTGAACTGAAAGATAAAAAAGGCGAGGTTTCTTTATTTACCGACGACGAGGAACCAAACGCGGTTAAGTTTGATAAGATCCCTACCCTTAAACCGGTTTTTAAGAAAGACGGTACAGTTACAGCGGCAAATGCATCAACCTTAAATGATGGCGCCGCGGCACTGGTATTAATGAGCAAAGAGAAAGCTGATGCAATGGGCATTAAACCTTTAGCCAAAATTGTATCCTTTGCCGATGCGCAACAGGCCCCTGAATATTTTACTACAGCGCCTGCAAAAGCTATCCCATTAGCTTTACACAAAGCTGGTGTATCTGCAGACCAGATTGACTTTTTTGAGATCAACGAAGCGTTCTCGGTAGTAGCTGTAGCCAACAATAAACTATTAAAACTCGATCCGGCTAAAGTGAATATTAACGGTGGTGCTGTTGCCATTGGCCACCCACTGGGTGCATCGGGCGCACGTATTATTGTTACACTGATCCACGTATTGCAGCAAAATGGCGGCAAGCTTGGCGCGGCGGGTATCTGCAACGGTGGCGGCGGCGCAAGTGCAATGGTTATTCAAAACTTGTCGTAATACATCTTTTTAATAATTTAGCGGCCTGTTTAACGTTAATAGCTATCATAAAAATATTTGATGAGAGGTTCCCTTGTAGTCATATTCCTGTTATTTTGTTTCGGCACCTCTTTTGCCCAGCACGCTGATGAAAGCAAAAATCTAAAACAGCTAAGCATATATCAGGATAGCTTAAAGTCCCTTGGAAAGAAATTTGTGAATAACCCGGATGATATGGAGCGTAAGGCTGCCAATTATACATTCATCCGTACATTGGTTAGCGCGCTAAAAGTACCCCATTCGTTCAATTACCCGTTCGATTCTGTTAAGAGCATCAGTATCCTTAACGCACCCGATAATCGTTTCAGGATATTAAGCTGGCATATTATGAACCAGGATGGCAGCTATCGTTTTTACGGCACAATACAAATAAATACGGGCAATAACCTGTTGATGTATCCTTTGGAGGATTACTCGCCAATGCTTAAAAACCCCGAAGACTCGGTTACCGACAACCGAAAATGGTACGGTGCGCAGTATTACAAAATAATACGCGTGGCGGCTGCAACACCCTATTATGTTTTATTAGGCTGGAAGGGTAACAACGTAAAATCGACCAAAAAGGTGATAGAAGTACTTTCTTTTGATAAGAACGATAAGCCAAGCCTGGGTATGCCTGTATTTAATGGCAGCCGCAAACGTGTGGTGTTTGAGTACACCCGCCAGGCATCTATGTTGCTGCGTTACGTACCCGAGCAAAACCTCATCGTTTTTGATCACCTTTCGCCACCCGACGACAAAATGAAAGACCACCCGGAAACCTTTGGCCCCGACCTTAGCTACGATGGCTATAAACTTAAAAACGGCAGGTGGGAATTGGTAGAAAACCTGGATATGCGCAATATACCCGAAACCCGTGATACGGAATACATTGACCCTAAAGCACAGGCAATTATAGACAGGGGCACCATCCCGGCACCAATAAAGAAACCCGCAATAATCAAAAGAAAAAATTAAACCATTGTTATTATCCGGCAATCCAAACATTACAGCCCCTACTGTAATAATTTCGGTATAAAATTTCGGATCAATTTAATTATAGTATTTTAGACAAATAATAGTTTTAAAAAGTATGGCAGAAAACCTACAAGCAACCGCTCCGGCAAAACCAAAATCACGATTTCCAAGTAGTGTCCCGTTCATCATCGGGAACGAAGCAGCAGAGCGCTTTAGCTTTTATGGGATGCGTTCTGTACTCACCTTGTTTTTAGTAAAACAATTTTTTAACCCTACGGGCGATGTGGCGTTAACCGACCAGGCTAATGCGCATGCCAATAAACTGCATCATTTGTTTGTGATGGTGGCCTATGCTTTGCCATTTATAGGCGGTATGGTGGCCGACTGGTTCACCGGCAAATACAAGCTCATATTATATGTATCCATAATTTATTGCATCGGGCATTTAATGCTAGCTACGTTCGATGGTGGCCTCAGTGGGTTTGAATTAGGTTTACTGGTGGTTGCAATTGGCGCTGGCGGTATCAAATCATGCGTATCGGCTAACGTTGGCGACCAGTTTGATGCTACCAACCAGGATCTGCTTTCGAAAGTTTACGGCTGGTTCTATTTCAGTATCAATGCCGGCTCTATGATTTCAACCGTTGCTATTCCATGGACTTATGAGCACTTTGGGCCTAAATGGGCGTTCGGTATCCCCGGTATCCTGATGGCGCTGGCTACCATCATATTCTTTTCGGGCCGTAAAAAATATGTAAAGGTTCCTCCACAGGGCGTTAATCGCAATAACCTGGTATTTATAACCTGGTATGCAATAACCCATCTAAGCAAAAGAAAGCCCGGCCAATCATTACTTGATATTGCTAAAGAAAGTTATGACCCCGAACGTGTTGAAGGTGTGAAAGCGGTGTACCGCGTTATGGCAGTATTCTTTTTCGCGCTGGCATTTTGGGCTGTTTGGGATCAATGTTTGTCTGAGTGGACACTGTACGCCGAAAAAATGGATCGTGTTATTAACCTTGGTTTTACCAAATTCACAGTGTATCCTGGTCAGTTATCAACTTTTAACACAATATTCCTGCTCCTGTTTATACCGCTGTTTAACTATCTGATATATCCATGGCTCGATAAACGGGGACTAAAAACAACCCCACTTCGCAGGCTTGGTACGGGCCTGGTTTTGACAGCTTTAGCATTCGTGGTAATCGGCGTTATACACACCAGCCTGGATAATGGTGGTTCTCCATCCATTTGGTGGCAGGTGCTCGCATTTATGATACTTTCGGCAGCCGAAGTATTGGTATCTATCACCGGTTTGGAATACGCTTATACACATTCGCCAAAATCAATGAAGAGTACCATGACGGGCATCTGGTTCCTGGTGGTATCATTTGGTAACCTTATTACTGCCGTAATTAATGGGCTTATTGAAAATGGCGGCTGGTGGGCCAGAAATTTAAAAGGCGCTAATTATGAATGGTTCTTTGTAGCATTTATATGTGTATTTATAATACTGTTCCTTATTATTTCGCCACGCCTGAAAGAGAGGAATTATATTACCGACCCATACCTTGACAACCAGGCTGTTGCAGAAGCAAACAACCAATAACAATCATAATATTACTGTTAAAAAACAGGAAAGCTTACCACTTTCCTGTTTTTTATTTTAAAGCAGCATAAAATTAAATTATTTTAGCGGCGTTTATTAAAAAACAAATTCTGCAGCTACGTGCCCGATAGTATAGTCATCATTCCTACTTACAACGAGAAAGAAAATATCGAACGGATGATCCGTAAGGTGTTTACGCTTCCTCATGATTTTCATTTACTCATTATTGATGATGGGTCGCCTGATGGTACAGCCACTATTGTAAAGCAATTACAGCAGGAATATGATGGCAAACTATTTATTGAAGAGCGCGCGGGTAAACAGGGGTTAGGCACTGCCTATATCCATGGCTTTAAATGGGCTGTGGCACACCATTACGATTTTATTTTTGAGATGGATGCCGATTTCTCTCACAACCCTGACGATCTGCTCCGTTTACGCCAGGCCTGTACCGAAGGTGCAGATGCCGCAATAGGCTCCCGGTATATCAAAGGTGTTAACGTGGTTAACTGGCCAATGAGCCGCGTGCTAATGAGTTTTTTTGCATCAGTATACGTACGCTTTATTACCGGTATTGATGTGCAGGACGCTACCGCCGGTTTTATGTGCTATAAGCGCAAGGTACTGGAAACGCTAAACCTTGATAAGATAAAATTTGTGGGGTACGCCTTCCAGATTGAAATGAAATATACAACCATTAAACATGGTTTTAAGGTTACCGAGGTACCCATCATATTTACCGACCGCACGGCCGGTACATCTAAAATGTCGTCGGGCATCTTTAAGGAAGCCTTTTTTGGGGTTATCCAGATGAAGATCAACAGCATTTTCAGGAAATATCCCGAAGGGTAGTTATCAGAGGTTAGAGAATAGAGATTAGTTGCCTGGCTAACCATTTCAAAAACTAATCACTAATCAACCAATCACTAATCTCCGTAAAATTTCTAATTTTACCTCAATGAATGAAAATCTTGATCCGGATAGCGAACACCTCTCTCCTGCCGAACGTGATATAGAAAAAGTTTTACGCCCGCAGGCATTTGAAGATTTTACCGGTCAGCATAAAATACTGGCAAACCTGCGCGTATTTGTGCAGGCTGCCCGCCAGCGCGGCGAAGCGCTGGATCATGTACTGCTGCACGGCCCTCCCGGGTTAGGCAAAACCACCCTATCGCACATCATCGCTAACGAGATGGGCGCGGGCATAAAGATAACATCGGGCCCTGTGCTGGATAAACCCGGCGACCTTGCCGGCTTACTTACAGGCCTGGAAACAGGCGACATCCTTTTTATTGACGAGATACACCGTTTAAGCCCCCTGGTTGAAGAGTACCTGTATTCGGCCATGGAGGATTTTAAGATAGATATTATGCTGGAGAGCGGGCCAAACGCGCGTTCGGTACAAATCTCGCTTAACCCGTTCACACTTGTGGGTGCAACCACACGCTCGGGCTTGCTTACCGCGCCGTTACGTGCGCGGTTTGGTATAAACAGCCGCTTAGAGTATTACGACGCCAAATTGCTTACTACCATTGTACTACGTTCGGCAGCTATATTGCGTACCCCCATCAGCGACGAGGGCGCTTATGAAATTGCCCGCCGCAGCCGTGGTACCCCGCGTATAGCCAACGCCCTGTTACGCCGTACGCGTGATTTTGCCCAGATAAAAGGCGACGGTAATATTGATACCGCCATTGCCAAATACGCCCTTAACGCATTAAACGTTGATGAACATGGTTTGGACGAAATGGATAACAAGATCCTCTCAACCATTATAGATAAGTTTAAAGGTGGCCCCGTAGGCTTAAAAACCATTGCCACCGCTGTTGGCGAGGAAGAAGGAACCATTGAAGAAGTTTATGAACCATTCCTGATACAGGAAGGTTTTTTAATGCGTACCGCCCGCGGCCGCGAGGCTACCGAAAGTGCTTATAAACACCTCGGAAAGGTCAAAACAGGCCAAAACCCGTCATTATTCTAAAAGTATCTTCTTTTTTTGCTATGGTTAATTGGTTAACAAACAAGCAATTGTTAATGTGTCATTTTTACGCACAATGATACTTTTTTAACATTAAAACATTATTAGGTTGCAGTTGTAGTATATTTTGCATTATTTGCCGCTACCAACTATCGCCTATGACTGACTTAATTTTACCATGTGAAAAAGAGTTACTATTGAAAGTGGCCAATGGAGATGAGCACGCCTTTAGCGAATTGTTCAACACCCATCACCAGCTTTTGGGTGCACATATTTTTCGCATAACAGATTCAGTTGAACTTGCAGAAGAGGTTGTACAGGATGTGTTTTTAAAGATATGGATGAGCCGCGAAACGTTAACCACTGTACAAAATTTCAGGGCTTATTTGTTTGTAATCTCAAAAAACCACGCGTTAAACTGCCTGCGTAAAGTAGCCAAAGAACGCATCCATCAAAAAACACTCGAAGAAAATATTTTACCCTTTGCTACCGAAGAAAACCCGGGTTTGGATGGTTACTACAGTTTACTGGATGAAGCGATAGATCATTTACCGCCACAACAACAAAAGGTTTATTTATTAAGCCGCCATAATCGTTTAAAGTACGATGAAATTGCCAGCCAAATGGGCCTCTCCCGCGAAACCGTGAAGAAATATCTACAGGGTGCTACGCACTCAATTACCGCCTTTGTACAGTCTAACATGGATATTTCGGCTATGATTATATTGATCTCCACATTTTTTTCAAAAAAACTTTAAAAGCAATACCCCCTTTTTAATTGCTTTTGGTGTCATGTAATAAAAGCTCCCCGGCTTTTTCTATACTACCAGTTATTGAACAACTTTTAATGAAAACATCCAGGCTAAGGTTGAGATACCTTTTTGATCGTTATTATAGTAAAACGGCCACTCCACAAGAGCGCGACGAACTATTTGCTATAATAAACAATGGCGCGGGTAACGAAGAACTTTCCTTGTTGATACGCCAGGCCTGGGACGATCTTAAACCCACTGCCCCCCTGTTCAATAATGGCAAAACAAACGCTATGCTCAGCAAAATTTTAGGCGCTGATGCATCTCAAAAGCATTCAAACAGTCGCAATAATATATTTTTGTGGGCCAAAATATCAACCGCTGCCACGGTACTGCTCTTTATTGGCTTTGGCTTTTATCTACATGGTCACCGCCCGCAAAAGCAAGCCCAAACAACGCTTGTAAAAGCTAAGCATAACATATCGCATGATGCCTTGCCTGGTGGCAATAAGGCCGTGCTTACCCTGGCCAACGGCAAAACCATTATTCTTGACAACGCTCAAAACGGTACACTGGCGCAACAGGGCGCAACACTTATCAAGAAAACAGCCGATGGGCAGTTACTGTACAACGCTAAATTACAAGGCAATACCAAGGCCGCACCCGAAATAAACGTTATTACTACTCCACGAGGCGGGCAATACCAGATTATACTGCCCGATGGTACAAAGGTTTGGCTCAATTCGGCATCATCATTACGTTTCCCAACCTATTTTACTGGCACATCAAGGCAGGTTGAAATTACCGGCGAAGCCTATTTTGAAGTAACCAAAAACCCGGCCATGCCTTTTAAAGTTAAAACCAACCGGGCCGATATTGAAGTTTTGGGTACCCACTTTAACGTAATGGCCTATGACGATGAAACCGTGATGAAAACCACGCTGCTTGAGGGTGCTGTTAACATTACCAGCGGCGGCTTTAGCGCCAGGTTAAAACCCGGCCAGCAGGCCCAAATAAACAGATCGGGCCAGAATAAGGTAGTTGATAATGTGGATATAGACGACGAAACCGCCTGGAAAAACGGCATATTTCAGTTCAGGGATGCAGGTATTGATGTGATACTACGCCAGGCGGCACGCTGGTACGATGTTGATATCAGTTACAAAAACGGCGTACCGCCAAGGGAGTTTACCGGCCGTATATCGCGCAATGTAAAAGCGTCGGAGTTACTAAATATGTTAAAGTATGCAGGCGTCGACCTTAAGATTGAAGGGAAGGAAATAGTTGTTTTTTAAAGATCGAAAAACATCAAAAACCGACACATAAAACGCCCTGAAAAGACCAAAAAAAAGCCAAAAAACAATACTCAAATACAATCAATTATTCACCTCACACAAACACACTTATGATGAAAGAAATACACCTCGCAAGTTAATCTCAGCCGGTGGCCAGCTTATACCTTTTGCATTGCATAACGGTATAAATGCATATAAAAAAACCGGGAAGTGTTTCGACTCACTTTCCCGGCTAAATGCCTGGGCCCCATTCATTGCAATTGACGAATTGAAACTTAATGTTTAACCCAAACACAACAAACTTATGAATTTTAATTCTAAGGCTGTGCCATTGGCATGGTCTAAACTATCCAAAATAATATTGGTTATGAAATTCACTGCTATTTTAATAATTGCAGCCCTTACCAATGTGAGCGCAAAGACATTCAGCCAGACTGTGTCCCTGCGCCAAAAGAACGTCTCTGTAGAGAAAGTTCTGCGCCTGATTGAGAAACAAACAGGCTATCATTTTATGTACGACAAAAATGATGTTTCAAAGGTTCGTGGTATTAACATTGATGTTGCTGCGGTTTCGGTAACCCAGGCACTTGATGAGGCTTTTAAAGATCAGCCCCTCACCTACAAAATTTTCCAGGAAACCATTGTAGTAAAAAAGAAGGATACTGATAACACCCCTGAATTTAAAGCCATAGATATAACAGGAACGGTGACCGACGCCAAGGGCCCGCTGCCCGGCGTAAACGTAAAACTAAAAGGCACCACCACAGGCACCAGTACCGATGCCAACGGTAAGTACAAGTTAAACCTGCCCGATGGTAACGGCACCCTGGTATTCAGTTTTATTGGCTACAATAGCCAGGAAGTAGCTATAGGCAACCGCCAAACCATTGATGTGGTGATGACCGAGGAATCAAAAGCCTTAAACGAGGTTGTGGTAGTGGGTTACGGTACCCAAAAACGGGTAGACCTTACCGGCTCCGTAGGTAGTGTAAGTGCTAAAACCTTGCAGGAACGCCCGCAAACCAACCTTGAGCAGGAGCTTGCCGGCAGAATTGCCGGTGTAAACGTATCATCAAACTCGGGCGAGCCCGGTGGCGATACCAAGATCCGCATTCGTGGTTACAGCTCTATCAACACCAGTACCGACCCGTTATACGTGGTTGATGGTATAGTTTGGACAGAAGGCGGTAACTCTATCAACCCAAATGATGTTGCTTCTATAGATGTATTGAAGGATGCATCATCTACCGCAATTTACGGTACGCGCGGTGCCAACGGTGTTATACTCATCACCACCAAAAGAGGGGCTAAAAACAGGCCAAGCACGGTTAACTATGATGCCTATGTAAGCGTAAGCAACATGGCAAAAGAACTGCCGGTGCTAAACTCCAAACAGTTTTTAGCTGTGGAAGACCTGGCATATGCCAATATAAAGAAGTATGACCCCACTGGCTGGGCCGATGGCAAATATGTGGATGACGACCCAAAAAAGATCAGGACTGCGTTAATAGGCAAACTATTCGACTCGAACCTGCAGCCGCTTTATGATGTAGACTGGCAAAAAGAAACCACCCGCAGCGCGGTAAGTCAGAACCATAACCTGTCGTTCACCGGTGGGTCTGATAAAATAAACTACGGTTTGTTCTTAAATTATGCCGATGATGAAGGTATTATATTAAACAGCTATTTAAAACGCTACAACGCCCGCTTAACCTTTGACGACCAGATAAAACCGTGGTTAAAAATTGGCGCTACGTTAAATTACAATACGCAGGATCAGCGCGCCGGTAATTATGGTACCGGTGGTAACAACATCCCCCGTATGTTAATTGAAATGATCCCTATTATCCCGATCAGGTACCCTGATGGCAGCTACGGTAAAAGAACCGACTACCCTAACATGGAAGGTGGTGACAACCCGGTTGCACAAGCTAATGAAATACAGCAGTTGGCTAAACGCAGGGTATTTAGCGGTAATGGCTATGCCAATGTTTCTATTTTGCCTGGTTTAGATTTCCGCACAGTAATGGGTGTTACTACATCAGCCAATTATATCCCGCGTTCACAAACCGGTTTAGTTGGTGGTTCAACCATCAGTCAGGCTAACAGTTCGGCTTCTATCGATGAGTACAACAGAACGTTCTGGCAATGGCAAAACTATTTCACTTACGCCAAAACGTTTAACAAAGTACACTCGCTAAATGTTGTTGTAGGTACCGAGCGCCAAAACTCTCAGCAGTTAAGGCTATATGGCTCTACAAGCGGTTTAATTGATGATTATTATCAGTATTATAACTTAGCTGCAGGTTCAATAGCAGGTATCCCCGTTTCTAATTATGATGCATGGCAAATGCAATCGTACTATGGCCGTTTAAACTATAGCTATAACGATAGATACCTGTTTACACTTACCGGCCGCGAAGATGGTTCATCAAGGTTTGGTAAAAATGTAAAATATGGTTTCTTCCCATCTGCAGCATTTGCATGGCGGGCATCCCAGGAAGATTTCCTGAAAGACAACAAAACCATATCCGACCTTAAATTCAGGTTAAGCTATGGTCTTACCGGTAATTCCGAAATAGGCGAATACCGTTCATTGGCTAATATTAGTACAAACGATGCTAATGGCAATCCTAATAACTATGTTTTTGGTAACACTAAAGCCAATGCTACAACATTAACAAGTATTGGCAACGAGGACCTGCAATGGGAAAAAACGGCAGAGTATAACATCGGTGTATCATTCGGTTTATTTAACAACCGCGTTACTATTGATGCCGATGCCTACCTGAAGAAAACCCAAAAGCTTTTATTAAACGCACCACTGCCTGAAACAAGCGGTTTTACCAGCGTATTTAAAAACACCGGCAAGTTGCAAAACAAGGGTATCGAACTAAGCATCAACACCGTAAATATTAAAACGAACAACTTTACCTGGAACTCGTCATTCAATATCACATTCCTGAAGAACAAGATCCTGGCGTTGGGCGAGTCTAACGATGACATCTTCCTCGATCCAAACTTCCTTTCGCAATTTAACCTGATGCGCGTTGGCTTACCTGCCGGCAGCTTTTATGGTTACAAAGTGTTAGGTACCTGGGGAACAGCCGAAGCTGCAAAAGCAGCCTCATACGGCCTGTTGCCAGGCGACCTGAAAATACAGGACACCAACAACGATGGTAAAGTTACCGCAGATGATAAAGTGGTGTTAGGTAAATCTATCCCCGATGGTTACGGTACATTCACCAATAATTTCAGCTACAAAAGCTTTGATCTGGGTGTCGACCTGCAATTCAACTATGGTAACCAGATCATGAACTTAACCAAACACTCGGGGCAAGACCGTACCGGCCAGGCAAACAGCTATGCCACCGTATTAGATGCATGGACACCTGAGCATCAGAACACCAGCATAGCCGAAACGAGGCCAGCATACGTACGTTACCAAACCGAAATTTATTCAACTAAGGTAGAGAGCGGTAACTTTATACGCGGCCGTTCGGTAACGTTAGGGTACACCTTCCCTACTTCGGTACTGTCTAAATTAAAGTTAACCAGGTTAAGGTTGTACGCACAGGCACAAAACCTGTTTGTGATAACCAAATACACCGGTTACGACCCGGAAGTATCAACCTATAATGGTTCGGCAAACTTTTACCAGGGTGCATCAAGCAACTTCACCCAAAACATTCAATTTTATGATTACCCAAAACCAAGGATTTTCTTGTTGGGGATAAATGCAAGCTTTTAATAAATATTAAACAGAAACATCATGAAATTTAACTCATATATATACAGGATTGGTTTAATATTGATCCTTGCAGTAAGCGTAAGCAGCTGCAAAAAATATCTCGACGAGAAGAATAAAAGTGGTTTTGATAAAGACAACTACTTCCAAAATGCAGGCCAGGCGCAAACATTTGTTAACGGTATTTATACATCATTATACATGTTTCAAAACGGCGATGCATACGGCGAAAGCCCTTTCATTACCATTGAGCTTTTTGCCGGCCATACCACCTCATTGGGCCAAAGCGTAAATAATGGCAACGTTATTAACCAGCGTACCGATGCTGTAAACCCCGGTTTTGAAACCGTTTGGAAAAACAGCTACGCGGCAATTGCCAACGCAAACCTTGCACTTGAGCGTATCCCAGCCATTACTATGGATGAGAACCAGAAAAAGAACCTGTTAGGCCAGGTTTATTTTTTAAGGGCATTTTTTTACTATCACCTGGTTAGGTTATACGGCGATGTACCACTGATCACCAAATCGCAAACCTTAGCCAGCGAAGATTTGTACCCGTCGCGTTCGCCTGTTGCTGATGTTTATACGTTGATCATCAGCGATCTGGAAGCCGCCAAAACATTGGGCTCAAATAATGGCAACGCATCTTTGGGCGCTGTTAAAACTTTACTGGCAAGCGTTTACCTTACAACCGCGGGTTTCCCTTTGCAAAAAACAGAGAATTACGCCAAGGCTGCTGCAGAAGCTAAGGATATTTTAACATTATACCCTTTGTTTGATAGCTACGCCTATTTGCATGACAATGCACATAAAAATCAGGGCGAATTGATTTTCCAAAGCAATTACCTGGTTGGTGTTAAAGAAAACGCTATACCGCAGTTAACACTGCCGTTTAACTTACCTGTTGGTGCCTATGGCGACCACCTGGGCGCCATGATACCAACTAACGCCTTTTTTGCAAGTTATGAAGCAGGCGATCTGCGTACTCAGGAACGCCAGTTCTATTTTTCGAGCTACCCGCAATATGGCGATCCTTCAAAAACAGTAACCTTTGGCGTACACGCTTTATATAAATACTTCCATGTAGAAAGCGCTATCGAGGGATCTGCACAGGCCGGAAAAAGCGACGAAAACTGGACTTTCCTTCGTGCGCCTGAATTGATGCTGATATATGCCGAAGCGCAAAACGAAGCTGATGGTGCACCAAACCAAACGTCTATTGATCAGTTGACAGCCATACGCGCCCGCGCCCATTTAGCTACGCCTACTTCATTTACCCAGGCAGCATTCAGGGAAGCGGTTTGGAGAGAGCGTTACCACGAGCTTGCGTATGAAAACAAAGCATATTTTGATATCCAGCGTACACATAAGATCTTTAAAACATCTGACGGAAGCTTTGGCGATGCAACATCAACCGCCAATGAGCAAGGGGTAACCATGAGAGAGCAATATTACCTGTGGCCCATACCGCAGCGGGAAATTAGCACCAACCCGCAGCTTAAAAATGCACAAAACCCCGGGTGGAACTAAAATTTTACAATATAAAAGACTGGCATAACTGCCAGTCTTTTATATTTACGGCCGATTACTTTTTTAAGCTATTAACTTATCCATGAAAAAAAGATTCCTTTTTTTAAGCATCCTGTTTTTTTCTGCTACATCATTTGCCCAGCAGGTTACCAAAGTAACCGACCCGGTTGAATGGATAAACCCGCTAATGGGGACCCAATCAAAATACGACCTGAGCAACGGTAACACCTACCCTGCCATAGCCGTACCATGGGGTATGAACTTCTGGACCCCGCAAACCGGCAAAATGGGCGATGGCTGGCAGTACACTTACGATTCGTACAAAATAAACGGCTTTAAGCAAACCCACCAGCCATCACCATGGATGAATGATTACGGGCAATTTGCCATTATGCCGGTTACCGGCAAGCTTAAGGTATCGCAAAACGGCCGCTCGAGCTGGTTCTCGCACAAGGCCGAAATAGCCAAACCCTATTACTATAGCGTTTACCTGGCCGACCATGACGTGACTACTGAAATTGCCCCTACCGAACGTAGCGCGCAGTTCAGGTTCACCTATCCAAAAAACGACAGCTCGTATATTGTGATAGATGCTTTTGATAAAGGATCGTACGTTAAGGTTATCCCCGGCGAAAAAAAGATAGTAGGTTACTCTACCAAATACGCCCGAGGGCCGCTTAAAAATTTCAAAAACTACTTTGTTATTTATGTAGATAAACCCATTACCACCGCACAGGTTTACAGCGACAGCACCCTGAAAGACGGGCTTGAGTTGAACGCCAAACATGCTTTGGCTGTTATTGGCTTTAAAACCGCTAAAGGCGAAAAGGTGAACCTGCGTGTGGCATCATCATTCATCAGCCTTGAACAGGCCGAGATAAGCCTGAACAGGGAGATTGGTGCCGACAACTTTGATATTACCAAACAAAAGGCCAAAGCCGTTTGGAACAAAACCTTAAGCAAACTTGCTGTTGAGGGCGGTTCGGTTGAGCAGGTGAGAACATTTTACTCGTGCCTGTACCGCATGCTGTTCTTCCCCAATAAAATGTATGAGCTGGATGCTAAAAACCAACCAGTACACTGGAGCGCGCAAAACGGAGAGATACTGCCGGGCTACAAGTTTGCAGGTACAGGCTTCTGGGATACCTTCAGGGCCTTATACCCTTTCTTAAACCTGGTGTACCCATCTATCAATAAAGAAATGCAGCAGGGCCTTATTAACGATTACAAAGAAGGCGGCTGGCTGCCCGAGTGGAGCAGCCCGGGCTATGCTGACGTAATGGTGGGCAATAACTCGGCAGCTGTTGTGGCCGATGCTTACCTAAAAGGTGGCCGTGGTTATGATATTGAAACACTTTACAAGGCCCTGTTACATGGCGCCAATAATGACGGTCCGGCAGCAACCGGCCGCGATGGTGTTGATTATTACAATACCCTGGGCTATGTACCTTATGATGTTAAGATAAACGAAAACGCTGCACGTACTTTAGAGTATGCTTATGACGATTTTACCATTTACAAATTGGGTAAAGCGTTAAACCGCCCGGTATCCGAAACCGAGATCTATCGTAAACGCAGCATGAACTACAAAAACCTTTTCGACCCGCAAACCGGGTTAATGCGTGGCAAAAACAAGGATGGCAAGTTCCAAAGCCCTTTTAACCCCTTTAAGTGGGGCGATGCATTTACCGAAGGCAATAGCTGGCATTATACCTGGAGTGTTTTCCATGATGTGCAGGGCCTTATTGACCTGATGGGCGGCAAACAAAAATTTACAGCTAAGCTCGATTCCGTTTTTTCGCTCCCTCCTGTGTTTGATGACAGCTACTATGGCGAGGTGATCCACGAGATTCGCGAGATGCAGATAGCCGGCATGGGCCAGTACGCACATGGCAACCAGCCTATCCAGCATATGATATACCTGTACAATTACTCGGGCGAGCCATGGAAAACCCAGCTGCACGTACGCGATGTAATAAACAAAATGTACCACTCTGCCCCCGACGGCTACTGCGGCGATGAGGATAACGGCCAAACATCAGCCTGGTATGTATTCTCGGCAATGGGCTTTTACCCGGTAACCCCCGCTACAGACCAATATGTTTTGGGCGCGCCGTTATTCAAAAAAGTAACACTTACCCTTGAGAACGGTAAAACCGTTATCATAAACGCTGCTAATAACAGCCCTGCAAACAGGTATGTAAGCACTTTAACTGTTAACGGCAAGCCATACACCAACAACTGGTTAAGCCATAAAGCGCTGCAGCAAGGCGGTGTTTTAAACTTTAATATGTCGGCCGTGCCAAATAAGGCACGCGGTACAAAAGCAGCGGATGTGCCGTATTCACTATCGAACGAAAAATAACATTTACGCTACTATAATGAAATTCACTAAATTATTAATGTGCCTGGTCATCGCATCAGGCACATTTTTATCGGTTGCTTCGGCACAGGTTATTCCCCCGGGTAAAACACTACCGCCTACCGTACCACCTCCGCCGGTGCTTTTAAGTACCCAAAGGCTGGCTATAGCCGGGTTAGCGCATGATCATGTGCATAATATCCTGGGCGAATACCGTAATGGCAAGGTAATTATAGTAGGTATAGCCGAGGCCGATAAAAAATTGCGTGAAAGGTACCAGCAGCAATATAACCTGCCCGATTCTATCTTTTTTGATGATCTGAAAAAGATGGTGACCGCCAAAAAACCGGATGTAGTATTAGGCTACAACCCGGTAGCCAAACATATTGATATTGTTGAAGTTTGCGCCCCGCTGGGCATATCGGTAATGGTTGAAAAACCTTTGGCCGCCACACTGGCCCAGGCAAGCCGTATGGAGTTTTTGGCGCTTAAATATTATATAAGGCTGCTTACCAATTATGAAACCACCTGGTATCCATCTTACCAGCATATTTATGATGTGGTTGCAAAAGACAGTATCGGCCAGATCAGAAAAATGGTAGTGCATGATGGGCACCAGGGGCCAAAAGAAATTGGCTGCAGTAAAGACTTTACCAACTGGCTAACCGACCCCGAACTGAATGGCGCCGGTGCCCTGAATGATTTTGGCTGCTACGGCGCCGACCTGATGACCTGGCTGATGAACGGCCAGAAACCGATTGCCGTTACTGCCGTTGCCCGCCATTTTAAATTAAAAACCTACCCAAAGGTTGAGGATGATGCCACTATTATTGTAGAATACCCAACCGCTACAGGTATTATCGAAGCATCATGGAACTGGCCTTTTTCAATAAAAGACCTGGAGGTGTTTGGCGATGAAGGCTATATGCATGCGCTCGATAATAACAATGTCGTATCACGCATTGGTAAAGCCCCGGCAACAATTTGTATAGCGCCACCATTACCGGCACCAAATGATAACCCGATAAGTTACCTGCAAATGGTATCAAAAAACAGGCTTAAGGGCATTACCGACAGGTCGTCGCTAAAATATAATATGATAGTGATGCAGATACTGGATGCCGCCAAACGCTCAATAGCCGAAGGCAAACGAATTGTATTATAATGGGTGCTAAAATCAATGTTAATTAAATTAAAAAGTGATTAAAATTTATTAACAGTTAATATATCCCTCTATAAATTATACTATTTTAGCATTTCATATAATCATCATCCGCATTATGTTAAAGCAATTTTCGGCCGTATTGCCGCTTGTATTTTTAGGCATGGTATCATGCCAGTCAAAACCATCATCAACAGGTAAAGCTGGGGCTGATAGTGCTAAAACAACAACAGAAGAAACAGCATCGCCTGCGGTTAAACTGGCTACCGGCCCTGTTGATAAAGCCGCCGTATTGGCACGCAAGCAAGTGCCCGTAATTTGTTACCACCAAATACGCGACTGGAAACCTACCGACTCAAAAAACGCCAAAGATTATATTGTACAGGTGGCTGCCTTTAAAGAACACATTAAAATGCTGGCCGATAGCGGTTACCACACCATCCTGCCCGATCAGCTTTATAATTACCTGGTTACCGGCGCCCCGCTGCCAAAAAAACCCATCATGCTAACCTTTGATGATACTGACCTTGACCAGTACACCATAGCAGCGCCAGAAATGAAAAAATATGGCTTTAAAGGTGTTTTCTTTGTGATGACGGTATCAATAGGCCGCCCGCATTATATGACGGCAGAGATGATCAAAAAATTATCTGACGATGGCCACGTGATATCAAGCCACACCTGGGACCACCACCGTGTAGATAAATACTCACACAACTCAAACCTGGTTATTAAAGGCCTTAACGGCAAAATAACCAACAGGCCGGTTGATGACTGGGTTACCCAAATTGATAAACCAACCAAAAAACTGGAAGAAATAACCGGTAAAAAGATCCAATACTTTGCATACCCGTTTGGTATCTGGAAAAAACCCGTTTTGCCTGAGCTTGATAAAAAAGGCTTCAAAATGGCCTTCCAACTGGCTGACAAACGCGACCCGGATTACCCGCTGCTAACTGTACGCCGTATATTAGATAGCGGTTACTGGAGCGCAAAAACATTAAGCAATAGCATTCGTAATAGCTTCTAAAAGCTAATTCGGATATTGATAAACCCTCTTTTGTATTACAGAAGGGGGTTTTTATTTTTTAAGATATCTTAAGTACATTTAACCCCATGACTATTACCCTGCGCCCTATCCTGTTCATCATACTGGCCACAACAATTGCCGCGTGCAATAACCAGCCCGAAAAACCGCCTGTTAGCCCAACAGAACAATCAAAACAGCTGATAGACGAGCATTTCAGGTACCTGAACGACCATGACCTGAAAAGCCTGGTGGCCCAATATGCTGATAAGGCCAAAATAACCACCAGCGATTGGGACGGCGAATCGTACGGGCCACCCGGGGCCGATCAGATCTTTCACCAGTTGTTCTATGTATCGCCTGATGCCAAATACCTGGTAGGTAATGTGATCAATACCGATTCGACGGTAGTGGTAGAGTATGATGTGGTAGGCCTGAAAGAAAAAGCCGGCAGCCCTATCCGCTACGATCTGCATAATTGCAGCATTTTCAGGATAAAAGACAACAAAATAGCCGCCGAGGCTACTTACTCAAACTCAAAGTTGTACCATAATAGGTAACAATATCCGCCAGCGGTATTGCTAGCGTGGTTACAGGTCCTCGCCAGCCGGTCCCTGCCCTTTGTTTGATGAGGTTTGGCTTGTTGGATTCTCCAATTCGGGTGTATCGTTGGGTATCTCTGCAATCGACTCGGGTGTAATAGTGGGCACCTTTTTAGCCAGATCTTTATCGTTTACATCCTGTTTAAGCGTATCGTTACCAATATTGGCTATATTTCCTGTTATATCGTGGTTCTGACCCTGGCCATTGGCCCTGTCAAACCCTTCCGGTTTATTTTCCATAGTTGTATGCGCTATTATTTAATAACATCTGTTTCAGTACCTATATCCTACCAAAAGCCATACCATTATTTATAAAGAAACTTCTTTTACTTTATATTTCAATTTATTTCATAACAACCAATGATGCTAACAGGCTAAAAAACATTGGCATATCGTATCTTTGCGGTATGCAGAAAAACCTGTCGGCATATTCCCAACTCATCAAAACCGAGGCTAAAAACCTGGGCTTTTTGTTTTGTGGCATAGCCCGGGCAGAGTTCCTGGAAGAAGAAGCGCCACGGCTGGAAACCTGGCTAAATAAAGGCATGCATGGCGAAATGCGCTACATGGAAAACTATTTTGATAAACGCCTGGACCCGCGTTTACTGGTAGATGGCGCCAAATCGGTGATCTCCTTAGGGCTAAATTATTATACCGATACCACCCAGCTTGACCCATCGGCACCAAAAATTTCCAAATACGCTTATGGTGCTGACTACCATACCGTTATTAAAGATAAGCTAAAGCATTTATTAGATACCATCAACCAAAAAATTGGTGAGGTGGGGGGCCGCGCGTTTGTAGATTCGGCACCGGTGCTTGATAAAGCCTGGGCAAAAAAAGCAGGTATGGGCTGGGTTGGTAAAAATTCAAACCTCATTAGCAAACAGGCTGGCTCCTTCTTTTTTTTGGCCGAGCTGATTGTTGATATTGAGCTGGAATACGATATTGAACCCACGGCCGACCATTGCGGCACCTGCACACGTTGCATTGACGCATGCCCTACAGACGCCATTGTAGGCCCTTACGTGGTTGATGGCAGCCGGTGCATCTCTTACCTCACTATTGAATTAAAAAACGAGATACCGCCTGAATTTAAGGGCAAAATGGATAACTGGATGTTTGGCTGCGATATATGCCAGGATGTTTGCCCATGGAACCGCTTTTCGGTACTGCATACCGAACCGGCCTTTGCCCCACACGCCGAACTGCACGGATTAAAAAAACAGGATTGGGAAGATATTACTACTGATGTATTCCAAAAGGTGTTCAAAAATTCGGCGGTGAAACGGACGAAGTTTGATGGATTGAAGCGAAATATTGACTTTTTGAAACACAACCCATCAGGATAATAAATTTGTCATCCTTCACTACGTTCAGGATCTGTTAACAAACTTTACCTGCCCGATTGGTATGGCGGCGAATAGATGCTTCACTACGTTCAGCATGACCAAGTGAGGTGTAAATAAAAAGCCCGGGTCTTATCGAACCGGGCTTTTCCATATTATTACATTTGGGCTTTTACCCTTTCTTAAACTTCATGGCCAGTTGCGCCAGCATATCCTCATCAACAGGTTTTGCAGGCTCTTCCTTCTTTTTAAAAGGCTGGTTGTTTAGCTGCGGGCTGCTTTTAGGGCTGTTATTCTGGAAAGCCGGTTTCGGCGCTTGCGCAGCCGGTGCATTTACTGGTGCTGCGGCCTGCTGTGCGGGTCTGGCTTGTTGCCTATCGGCTACCTTTTTAGCGTTCCAGCGTTTGTAGATCTCTTCCAGCTTGCGTTTGGTATAAAGCGGGAAATCGCCCTGCATCATCCATGAGTAATAGCTTGGCTCTACATTCAGTACATCTTCTACCCTTTTACCTTTGTGTTTACCAAAGTTTATCAGTTCTTCGCCTTGTTCATTGTAAACCATACGGCCTGCAAAATCAACCGGGCGGCTTAGGTTGGTAAATTTATGTAAAGCCTCTACATCACCTACAACCGGGGTGCTTTTATTGCCTTTTTTATCTTCCCACTCCTGGTTTTCATAACGTGCTATCTGCGCCAGCAAAACCTCCATGGTAGCACGGGTATCAGCCTCGGCCGAATGTGCGTTAATAATGCTTTTATCGCAATAAAACTGGTAAGCGGCTTTTAAAGTGCGCTGCTCCATTTGGTGAAAAATATTCTGTACATCAACAAAATGGCGGTTATCCAGGTCGAAATTGATACCGGCACGTAAAAACTCCTCCATCAGCATCGGGATATCAAACTTGTTTGAGTTGTATCCTGCCAGATCACTATCGTGTATAAAATCGGCAATTTGCTGGCCAAGTTCTTCAAAGCGTTTTTCGTCCTTTATATGCTCGTCATAAATACCATGTACCAATGATGATTCTAAAGGAATGGGGATGCCCGGGTGTACGCGCAGGGTCAATACCTCCTCACTGCTATCAGGGTTAAGTTTTATAACAGATATTTCTACTATACGGTCGGCGCCAATATTGGTACCGGTGGTTTCAAGATCAAAAAAGGCAAGAGGCCGCTTTAGTTGTAATTTCATTTTTGCTTATCAGTACTGCAAAGGTGGGAAAACTCTTAAAATTATCGGCACACTATTTTTGTATAGACATATGCGGATATTTTCATAAATTCATAATTGTTAAAAAAGGCCTTATTACATGAACAAACTACTACTTAACGTACTGATATTCATATCTTTTTCCACTATCTGCAAAGCGCAGGATTCTACCTTTGGTGATTACACCATTGAGGAGATGCAGCAAAAAAGCTATCCGGCCGACACCTCTGCACATGCTTTTGTTTTAAAGGAATTTGGATCGACCCGCCTGGATGCTTCTGACAACGGCATAAAAATTTATTTTAAATATCATGTTAAAATAAAAATACTGGATAGTAAGGCCTTTGATAAAGGCACGGTAGCTATTCTGTATTATGATAGCGACAACACACATAATGAAATTACCGATATACGCGGCCAAACCACCTACACGGACGATAATGGTGGTATACATGTAGCAGAGCTTGATAAATCAAAAATATTTAGGACTACTGAGAACAAGTACTGGAAACAGGTAAAATTTGCCCTGCCAAATATACGCAGCGGCTGTATTATAGAATATTCTTACACTAAGGTGATAGATAATTTTTATATGTTTCCAGACTGGCAATTTCAGGATGATATCCCTAAAGTTTACTCCGAATACAGGGTTAACATCCCCGCTTTCTGGGTATATAACGTTATGATACGCGGGCCGCTTAAACTTACCAGCAGCAAATCGGAGGTTGAGCACGATTGTTTTACCAGCCGCGGCGCCAAATGCGATTGCTCTAAGCTTACCTACACCATGGCCAATATCCCTGCTCTTATCGAAGAGGATTATATGACAGCGCCAAAAAACTTTCTATCGGCTATTTATTTTAATCTCGAATATTGGACCAACCCTTACACCGGTGTTAAAAATAAGGTTACCAAAGAGTGGAAGGATATTGATTATAACCTAAAACACGCCGAATATTTTGGCTCGCAAATAAAAAAGGACCTGCTAAAAAACTATATAGCCCCCGTTATTGCCGGTAAAACCAGTGATATGGAAAAAGCTGTTGCAGTTTATAGCTATATCCAAAAAAACATTAAATGGAACAATTTTACCTCCGTGAGCAGCGAGGGGGTGCGTAAAGCGCTGGATACCCACGCCGGGAATGTAGGCGACATTAATATTGCTTTGGTGGCCGCATTAAATTCGGCAGGCATAAAAACAGAGGCCGTGCTGTTATCTACCCGCAATAATGGCATTGTAAACAAGCTTTACCCGGTAGAAAACGATTTTAACTATGTTATTGCAAAGGCAAATATCGGTACAGAAACCTACCTGCTGGATGCAACCGACCCAATGTTGCCATTTGGTATGCTACCGCTGAAATGCCTTAATGACCAGGGCCGGGTAATGAGCCTTGATAAACCATCTTACTGGATAGACCTGGTAGCAACACAAAAGAAGGCCCTTACGAGTAATTTAGACCTCACCCTGCAACCCAATGGTAAGTTAAAGGGTACTTTTACCACCTACTCTAACGGGTATGAGGCTTATGAAAAACGCAAAACCATCAAGACATTCAATAGCGTTGATGAATATGTAGAAAACCTTGACGAAAAACTGGGTAAAGTAAAGATCCTTAAATCGGAAATATTAAACCTTGATAGTTTAAGTTTACCGCTTGGTGAAATATACGATGTGGAGATAGATGTTTTTGGCAGCCTTAATCACGATCGTTTTTCGTTTAACCCCGTATTGTTTGACAGGGTTATAGCAAACCCTTTTAAACTTGCAGAACGAACTTACCCGGTAGACTGGGGGATGCCATCAAGCAAAAGGTACATCTTAAAAATGCATTTACCGGCCGGTTATGTTATTGAA
This sequence comes from Bacteroidota bacterium, assembly GCA_040390445.1. Classification (GTDB taxonomy): domain Bacteria; phylum Bacteroidota; class Bacteroidia; order Sphingobacteriales; family Sphingobacteriaceae; genus Mucilaginibacter. Next base: position 128,844 of record JAZJYI010000008.1, on the reverse strand, counting down.
AGCGCCCCCCAGGCGGTTTCAATTGGCTTGCCTAATAAGGGCGGCCAGTTCATTACCGATTTTGCGGGCGAAGGTGATAATTTTGTTTACTCAAACGTAATACAATTCAACAAATCGCTTTACTCGCCAGAGGAATACCTGTATTTAAAAGAATTGTATAACAAAATAATTGCTTCAGAAAAAGCAGATATAGTATTCAGTAAAAAGAAATGAAGCGAGTTGTTTTTTTGTTATTTATACTCACAACGGGTATAAAAGTTAAAGGGCAAACCAACTACAGTGCAAGCCTTATAGATAAAGCACTGTTGCCCTATGCCAGCGCAGTAATACGCAACCAGGATGTTTATACCGAGGTGAAAGACGGTTATACCTTTTACCGTATTAAAAGGGCTATTACTGTACTTAACAACAATGGCGACAATATTGCGCACATTGTTGTTTGGTATAATAAAAGCAATGTTATTAAAGATATTAAAGGAAGCGTATATGATGAATTTGGTAAACTGATAAAGAAATTTAGCGAAAAGAATTTTGAAGATGAGAATGCCGCGAATGATTTTTCTTTATTTGAAGATTCGCGCGTAAAGCATTACATCCCGTCCATCGGCGCTTACCCCTATACTATTGAATACGAATACGAACTAAAATCAAAACAAACCCTAAACATCAGAGATTGGGACCCCAACCCTCAATATGGCCTTGCTGTAGAGAAAAGTTCCTACACGTTTGCCTGTCGCCCCGATTTTAGCATCAGGTACAAAGAGATCAATATGCCTGCCAAAGTTAGTATAGGCAGTAGTAAAGATGGGCTTAAAACGTACACCTGGCAGGTAAGCAACCTTAAAGCAATACGAAGCGAGCCTTATAGCCCCATTGCAGAAACTTATTTAAGTGCTGTAAAAATAGTCCCTAAAGATTTTGTTTACAGCGGCATAAGCGGATTATTCAGCAACTGGGAAGAGCTTGGCAAATGGAATTACGACAAACTACTGGCCAACCGCCAGGCTTTACCGCCCCAAACTATACAACAGGTACAAAGCTTAACAGCCGGTATAACCGATGTTAAACTAAAAGCCAAAAAACTGTATGAATACATGCAGGGTAAAACCAGCTATATAAGTATACAGGTTGGTATTGGTGGCTACCAGCCATTTTTGGCCAGCGATGTAGACAGGCTTAATTATGGTGATTGTAAAGCATTGGTAAATTACACACAGGCTTTATTTAAAGCAGCGGGGATAGATTCGTGGTATTGCGTAGTATATGGCGGCAGCGACAAAATAAGCATGCTGCATGATTTTGCCAGCATGGGCCAGGGAAATCATGTTATACTGTGCCTCCCTATTAAAAACGATACGACATTTTTAGAATGCACCAGTCAAAAAATCCCCTTTGGTTTTTTAGGCGACTTTACTGATGACCGCACCGTGCTGGCCTGCACACCCAATGGCGGCAAGTTGTTGCATACGCCCAAATATACTGCAACCCAAAATATACAAAGCCGTAAAGCCGAATTTACAATAACGCCCGACGGGGAACTAAGCGGCAATATGACCACCATTTATAAAGGCACGCAATATGAGAACCACGAGGTATTGGTAGGCCAGTCCTTAACCGAACAAGTTAAAACCTTGCAAAGGATGTATGCCAACATTAGCAACCTTACTGTAAAAAAGTTTGAGTTTAAACAAGATAAAAAAGAAATGCCGGTAGCGACAGAAGCTATTAATCTGAACGCTTACGATTTTGCATCAAAAGATAATAATAAACTATATTTTGCCCTGAACCCGTTAAACAGGCAGCGCAGTATAAAAGATGTACGCAACCGCCAAAACCCGGTGTATATAAACCGTGGGTATACCGATGAAGACGAAATAACCTATACCCTGCCTGCGGGTTATCGCCCTGATATGGCCCCGCTAAACGTTAACCTGAAAAATCCTTTTGGCAGTTTTAAGGCAACAACTGTAATAAGTGATAACAAATTGATTTATAAACGCAGGATAGAAATTATTGACGGCACATACAACAAAGAAAGTTACGCCGACTTGGTTGATTTTTACCAGGCCGTAGCCGATGCCGACAGCTATAATGTAATGCTGGTAAAAAACTGATCAGCTAAAAATAATGATGCCGAGGATGATGCCAACAATCATGATCACGTACAACAATATCTCGTTACCGGCGTAACGTTTATATTTAGTCCAGAAAGAGTAATCGTCTTTTTGTTTTGACATAGCGGCACAAAATTAACAAAGCAATAGGATATAACGGATATAAAAAGAAGATTAGCCCAAATTGGACCTCTGTGGCACATCCATTTAAATTAGCAGAGGTAGCAGCCCAACCCAAACAAACCAATTAATTGCCCTGCGATGAATAGGTAGAATCTGTAACAGAACCACCGCGCGAAAAGAATTTGTAGATGCCGTTATCATGGAGCCGGGCTATCATTACGCCTTTACGTGTACTGGCATGTACAAAATAACCGTTTTGCAGGTACACCCCAACATGGCTAAACTGCTTACCGTCAAAATCAAAAAACACCAGGTCGCCTTCCTGTAGTTCTTCCTCATATTTGCGCTTAATCACCAACACCTGTTTACTCGTCATCCGTGGCAGTGTAATACCATAAACCTGCTGTTCCAGTAGCAAAGTAAGTCCCGAACAATCTACGCCGTTTTTATCCAGCCCTCCAAAACGGTAAGTTGTACCATACCATTCATCAATAAAGCTATAAAGCCGGCCATTCTGTATATTGCTGCGGTCTACCCCCATTAGGGTTGCGTATTTATCAGCCATATCCCTATCCGGCTTAACCATATTGCGCGGGTCGCCGTTCCTAACCGTTAGTTTTTTGGAATGACAGGCAGATAGCAGGATGGCGGCGGCAAAAAAAACAATTAAACGGGAGTAGCGGGTAGATACCATAACCTAAAGGTATCCGTAAAGCATTAAACGTTACAACGGATGTTTTAAACATTTCAACAATCGGCGGGTGAGCTTGCCTAACAGCGATAGCGACGTGGCAATCCCCGACATGCTTATCACCTACTGTTCTATCGAAGATTGCCACGCTACGCTCGTAATGACGCGCAGTTTTCATCCGCAAATCAAAACCTACCCTTTTATTACCCTTTGTATCTCATCAAGTTTCATTAAAGCTTCCACCGGGGTTAGGGTATTTACATCCAGGTTGTTAAGCGTATCGCGAATTTTTACTAATACCGGGTCATCTATCGAGAACATCTGCATCTGCACAGCCTGTTTCTGCACCTTGCGGATGCTTTCTTTAATATGCTCGCCGCCGGTGCGTTCGTTCTCCAGTTTCTTCAAAATCTCGTTGGCGCGGGTTAGTACCTTTGTTGGCATCCCGGCCAGTTTAGCCACGTGAATCCCGAAGCTGTGTTCGCTTCCGCCTGGCACCAGCTTACGCAAAAAGATGATCTGCTGTCCAACCTCTTTAACCGATACGTTATAGTTTTTGATGCGGTTAAAGCTGTTGCTTAGTTCGTTCAGTTCATGATAGTGCGTGGCGAACAGTGTTTTCGCCTTTGCGGTTGGATGATTGTGCAGGTATTCGCCTATTGACCATGCGATGGAAATACCGTCGTAGGTTGATGTACCACGGCCAATTTCATCAAGCAGTATCAAACTGCGGTCGCTCAGGTTGTTGAGGATGCTGGCCGTTTCGTTCATTTCCACCATAAAGGTCGATTCGCCCGATGACACGTTATCCGAAGCCCCTACACGGGTAAATATCTTATCTACCAAACCTACTGAAGCAGCCTTGGCCGGCACAAAGCAACCCATTTGCGCCATCAGCACAATTAAGCCGGTTTGCCTCAGCAGGGCCGATTTACCCGCCATGTTGGGCCCGGTAATGATGATGATCTGCTGCGAATCCGAATCGAGGTAAACATCGTTGGTGATGTACTCTTCGCCAAGCGGCAGGTTCTTTTCTATCACCGGGTGGCGGCCGCCTTTTATATCCAGCGTGCGGCTATCGTTCACATCGGGCTTAACATAATAGTTTTTGATAGATATGGTTGCAAAGTTAAGCAGCACATCCAAACGTGCTATCAGTATAGCGTTAAGTTGGATAGGCTTTATATATTCGGCAAGGGCGTATAACAGATCGTTGTAAAGCTTGGTTTCCAACACCAGTATCTTTTCTTCGGCGCCCAATATCTGCTCTTCGTATTCTTTCAGTTCCGGGGTGATGTAACGCTCGGCGTTTACCAGCGTTTGTTTACGGATCCAGTCCGTAGGCACCTTTTCACGGTGACTATGCGTTACTTCAAGATAATAGCCAAAAACGTTATTAAACGATACCTTTAACGATGGTATGCCCGTTGCTTCGGCCTCTCGTTTCTGGATCTCCAGCAGGTAACCTTTACCGCCAAAGGCTATTTTGCGCAGTCTGTCAAGTTCCTCGTTGATGCCCTCATTCATTACCGAACCTTTCACCATCATTACCGGTGGCTCGGGGTGCAGTTCGCGGGCAATCTTTTCAGATATGGATACACATGGGTTCAGTTGTTCGCCAATAGCCTTCATCGGCTCGCTGGCCGATTCCATGGTGAGTTTTTTGATACTCTCTATCGCTATCAAAGCTTTTTTAAGCTGGCAAACCTCGCGCGGGTTGGCTTTTTGCAAACCTATTTTCGAGATCAGTCGTTCCAGGTCACCAATCTGGCGGATCTGGTTTTGCAGGGTTTCGCGCAAGTCCTCCTGCGCTATCAGGTACTCTACAACGCCAAGGCGGTCGTTTATAGGCTTAATTTCTTTTAGCGGCATCACTATCCAACGGCGCAGCATCCTTGCGCCCATGGGCGAGCAGGTATGATCCAGCACATCAACCAATGTCAGCGCGTTCTCGTTTGATGAACCAACCAGCTCCAGGTTACGAATGCTGAACCTATCCAGCCATAGGTACCTGTCTTCCTCTATCCGGCCAATGGCCGAGATATGCTGCAGCTTGCGGTGTTCGGTCTCGTTTAAATAATGCAGTGCCACACCGGCGGCAACAATACCCAGGTTCAGCTTATCAATACCAAAACCCTTAAGCGATTTTACCCCGAAATGCTTTAGTAAAGTCTCTTCCGCGTAATCGCCGCTGTAGGGCCATTCATCAAGGGTGTAGGTATAAAACCGGTCGCCGTAGGTGTCCTTAAAATCCTGCTGTCGGCTTTTGGGGAAGATGATCTCGCTGGGTGCATAGCTTTGCAGCAGCTTATCAATATAGCCCGTATTGCCTTGTGCAGCCAGGAACTCGCCGGTAGAGATATCCAGTAAGGCAATACCGATACTATTCTTCTCAAAATAAAGCGATGCCAGGTAATTATTACTCTTTTGCTGCAGTATGTTATCGCTGGTAGCCACACCGGGGGTAACCAGTTCGGTAACGCCACGTTTTACAATGGTTTTGGTGGTTTTAGGGTCTTCCAGCTGGTCGCAAATGGCTACGCGCTGCCCGGCACGTACAAGCTTAGACAGGTAAGTGTCCAGCGAGTGGTGCGGAAAACCCGCCAGCTCGATATGTGAAGCGGCGCCATTGGCCCGGCGGGTTAGCGTAATGCCTAATATGCCTGCCGCCTTGATGGCATCGGCCCCAAAGGTTTCGTAAAAATCGCCCACGCGGAACAGCAGCAAAGCACCGGGGTACTTAGCCTTTATGGCGTTATATTGCTGCATTAAGGGGGTTTCTTTGGTTTCGCTCTTAGCCAAGGGTGTGTCCTGTTTTAATAATCTGCTAATTTAATTCATTGCCTGCGTAATACAGGGATTGTGGAAAAGTTAAGCCGATGTGGAAAGGTGGGTGGTTTAGCGCTTGGAGAATAGTTAAGTAGTGAGTGTTTGGATCTCGGCTACAAATATGCAAGAACCATTCACCATTTAACATAATCAACCCCCAATTAATAATAGCGTTGCCTACGGCCCGGGCGTTATGCTCATATTCCGCAGGCCTTAGCCAGTGTCATTAAGTTAAGGGGAATAATATCGAATAATGAATTTTAAATTTCCAACATCGAAGTTTTCCGTTCATTATTCGAAGTTGGACATTCGATGTTCGACATTTGATTCGTCTCAGCAGGGTCTCTTGAAAAGGCCCCTGCGCTGTATTAACCTCCTGATTTATTTGCCAAAACCTTATTTATCATTACCTTGAACCATCATGAACGCCTTTGACCTAACCACTCTACGCCTGCAAAACCAGCATTTAGCCAAGCCGGAGTTCACCAACCCGGCCGATGTGGTTAAATACCTCGGCGCAGTACAATCGCAGGACTACGGCGGCGCCAAATGGGCTTTAGGCATGCGGTTAAAAAACAACACCAACGCATTAATAGAGCAGGCTTTTACTGATGGCGATATCATTCGTACACACGTAATGCGCCCCACCTGGCACTTTGTGCACCCGGACGACGCCCGCTGGATGCTGGACCTTACCGCCAAACGGATACAGGCCCTTGCCAAAGGCCGCCATAAACAGTTAGAGATAGACGAGGCCATACTTACCAAAAGTGAAAAGATCATCACTAAGGCCCTGCAAGGTGGTAAGCAGGTAGCGCGCGATGAACTATCGGCCCTGCTTGAACAAAACGGCATAGCTACCGATGAGCAGCGGTACGTACACATCATGATGCACCTGGAACTGGAACAGGTAATATGCAGCGGTGGCCGCATAGGCAAGCAGTTTACTTACGCCTTGTTTGATGAGCGTGTGCCCAAAAGCAAAAAGCTTAACCACGATGAGGCCGTTATCAAACTGATGGAACGCTATTTTACATCGCACGGCCCTGCAACCCTGGCCGATTTTGTTTGGTGGAGCGGCCTAACCATTACCGATGCCCGTGCCGGTATAGAAAACCTGAAAAACAAACTGGACAGTTACGATTTTGAAGGCAGCACCTATTGGTTTACAGGTAACCTGCCCACTGTAAAAAGCACCGCCGCCTACCTACTGCCCAATTACGACGAATACATTGTGAGCTATAAAGACCGCAGCTTTGCCATCAACGTAAAAGACATCAGCAAGGCCGACCCACGCGGCACCATTTTTAACCATACCATCATCCTCAACGGTAAAATTGAAGGCATCTGGAAAAAGGTGATCAAAAAAGACACATTAGTAGTGGAATTAACGCCTTTTAAAAAAACAAGTGATGCCAACTTAAAATTGATTGAAATAGCTGCGAAAAAGTATGCGGATTTTTTGGGGTTGAAGGCTGTTGTAGTGAAATAAGCCGCTTGCACACAATCTTCTTTAATAGCCAAATATTTGTCTTAGTGAGTCTGTAGAGCCATTGTCGGACTATGCAAAGTGTTCAGGTCGTCGCCAGGTTCAGACTGACATAAATATATTCTTCTCCGACCAGCATATCCCCTCCGGCAACTCCGAATTGCTAAACTCAATATGTATCACCTTTCGTGGCTTGTTGTTTGTTGTCCGGTTTGAGGCGTGCATCAGTAAAGGCCGCATTAGCATGATGCCACCCGCTTTTACATTACAGGTATGTTCTGTTTCTGTATTCCAGTCAATAGTTTCCGGGCGATACACTTGTTTAAGATGAGACCCGGGGATAACTTTTAGAGCGCCATTCCCTTCATCGGCATCATCCAGATGAATGCGGATAGTAAAATTATTTTGCAGGATGTTTATTGGTGGTTGTACAGCAAACTGGTTTTGTTTAACCGTCCAGGGGCCGTAACCCGGCAGCTCCGTTTTATTGTCGACAGATATAGTCAGGTCCTGGTGCCAGGCAACAAACCAGTTAGATTTTTCGGGTTTATCAAAATAAATGGATTTTACGGCGAAGTAATTGTGGCTAAACAGCTCACTGATGAGTGCTTTCAGTTTATCATTGAAGATAATACTACCTACCGCGGGTATTTCTTTCAGAAACTGCCTTATGGCAAACAGGTCATTTGTTTTGCGGAAGGTACTTTTATCGGTATTGGCTTTATTGATTTCGGCGAGAATAGCGGCTATTTCTTCAGGACTGTAAATAGCTTCGATAACCGTGAACCCCTTGGTCAGGATATTTTGCTTATGTAAACTGATATTGCTCATTTATTACCATAAAGTACGTAAAGGTATAAACACAAAGGTCATAAAGCGCTTAAATACTCAAACTATACCGTCGTTGCTGCGAGGTACGAAGCAATCTCTTTAGGACAATTATACACTTTGCATAAAAGATTTGCTCAAAGAGATTGCTTCGTACCTCGCAATTACGCGCGGAGGAAATGTTGGCGGTTCGCCCCCCCTAAAACACAAAGGCCACAAAGTTTTCACTTTATGGCCTCTGTATATATTTTCAAGCACTTATTTTTTCTTCTGAACCTTTATTGCTGGTTGCGCTGCTGCTTTAACAGGCTCGGGTTTTAATTCGCTGTTCCTTCTTAATATCGACATAAAGAAACCGATAACCATAATAATTGTACCCGCCCACAGGAAGTTGATATAAGGGAACTCGATAGCCTTCATTACAATGAATTTCTTCTTGCTTTCCGGCTGTTGGTAAACCGTTATTTCAACTTTGCCATCGGCAAGGCTTTTTCCCGGTATTATCTTGGTAAAACGCAATTTTAACCCGGCATCGTCTACTTTTTTGCCAAAATCAAACACGCTGCGGCCTTTTATCATGTAAACCGGCTCGCTCTGGTAGGTTTTGCCATGGCTTATTACTTCCAGCTGTGCACCAACGGCAATATCCTTATCAGTAAGCGGGATGTTTTGCAGTTTAACGTTTTTGTTAAGGCCTTTTAATACAATGATGCCGTCGCGGTAGGTCATGGTATCGCCAACGGCAATTTCGTGCGTCACGGGCGCATCATATTTCTTATCATCACCCTCTTCGCCGTGCGATGCCTCTTCGCCCTGCGGCTCGGTGCTGATCACATTGGTCATGGTAATGTGGGTGTACATATCATGGAACAGGTAGTGCTTGGTATCCGGCGATGACGACATGCCGCCCTGCGCCTGGATCACGTTTGGCCTCAATGTAAAGCCCTCGGTTACCTTACCATTCTGAATACGCTGGTAATCGATATTGAACAGGTGCTGCGCACCCTCAATGGTATCGCTCCTGAAGGTTACCATATACTCGCCCATTTTAAGGGGCTCGTTCTTATAAAGCAGTATGTTCTCTTTGGGGTTCTCGTCCTTAGCAAACTCGGCGCTATATTGTTCGCCGGTAAGGTTTTCAGATATTACGCGTTTGGTACCTGCCGATATCAGCGCGCCAACAAGCAACAAACCAAAACCAATATGCCCCACTGCCGAACCCGCCAGTTTAAATTTGCCTTTAATAGCATCGGCCAGTACTTTACCATTAGCTACAACAGAATATATAGCGCAAAGCATTACCAGGTTAAACACAAAGTTTAACTTGTAAACACCGGTAGCATACACTACTAATGCGGTAATAAGTGCTGCAAATACCAAATACACAAGTGTTGTGATGAAAAAGCGCCTGATATCGGTTTGTTTATACTTCAGGAATTGTGTAAAACCACTTAGCAGCGCAATTACTACCGCGAAGGATGCCTGTATAATATTATATTGTTTAACCGGGTCGGTAGGCGGCGCAAGCTTGGTACCAAACATGGCGTTCCAAACCGGCACGGATGTTACTAAAATAAGTTGCAGACATGACAGGCCCAGGAACACGGCGCCAACAAACATCCAAAATTCGCGCGAATAGGTATCCTCGTCTTTTTTGGTGATCGGGAGTTCTTTCCAGCGCACTACCAATAAATAAATGGTTATACCCAAAAATACTGCGATGCCTATTACCAACTGCCAGAAAAGGCCGATATCAGTAAACGCGTGTACAGATGATTCGCCAAGGATGCCACTGCGTGACAGGAACGATGAATACCAAACCAGTACAAAACTAAGCATGGTTAAAAGCGTTGCCGTAAAATAAGAATGACCGGTATTTTTAAAAACAATCAATACGTGCACAGCAGCTACCAGCACCAGCCACGGGAAGATAGAAGCATTCTCTACAGGGTCCCAAGCCCAGAAACCGCCAAAGTTTAGCGATTCGTACGCCCAAAACGCACCCATAACCACACCGGTACCCAGTACCATACAGCCAAATAAGGCGTAAGGTATAGCCGGGGTTACCCAATCTTTATAACGTTTTTGCCAAAGGCCGGCTACCGCGTAGGCAAACGGTACCACCAATGATGCCATGCCCAAAAACAGGGTTGGCGGGTGGATGATCATCCAGTAGTTTTGCAGCGAAGGGTTCATGCCCTTGCCGTCTTTTATAAAATCGAGATAGTTAGGGCTCTTAAATATGGGCGCTTCCATTGCGTTACGCAGCAGCAGGAACGGCGAACTGCCAATATGTGCGCTACCTATTTGAAGGCCCAGCACCATAGTACCCAACACCACTTGCGTTAGCGCCATAGTAACCATTACAGCACTTTCCCAGCTTTTGGCTTTCCAGATCAGGATATTACCCAAAACGGCGGTCCAGAAGTACCACAGCAAAAAGCCGCCCTCCTGCCCGTTCCAAAAGCCCGATACAATGTAATATACAGGCAATTCGCGCGAGGTGTACGACCATGCGTAATGATACTCGAAATAGTTATGGTAAAGTATGTAGAACAGGCAAACCCCCATTCCCAATATGGCTACGGTATTTAACCAGTAACCTATACGGCCTAAACGCAGCCATGAGTTATCGCTTTTGGCAACACCCTCTTGCGCGGCAAAATAATAAGAGATAAGTGAAAAAAGGGCGGCACCAAATGCCAATACAATAAAAAACTGGCCCAACTGACCCGGTAACAGGTGTTCGCCTTTGAAAACTATATCCATTAAAATTTAATTATATGCTTGCGCTTTTTTTAGCGCTAACTTCGGTAACGTTCAACTTATCGTCGGTGTATTTTGACGGGCATTTCATCAGTATTTTTGATGCATGGAATTCGCCGCCTTTCATCTGGCCGGTAAGTACAATTTGCTCCGAGCGTTCAAAATCCTGCGGCTTGGTACCGGTGAAAACCACCTTACATTCTTCACCCTTATTATCTTTCATATAAAAAGAGAAGTAGTTGGCGTCTTTGGTGGCGTCGTAAAACAGTTCTTTGCCTTTATTAAGGTGGCCAACAACATGCAATTCGCTCTTGCTTGTTTTAGCGTCGTTAAAAGAACCGTAAGTGCTTGTGTTTGAATAAGTACTAATAATAACCGCTATCGCGATAGCAATAACAATGATACCTACAATTGAGCTTTTCTTCATTAATTGATATTTACCTGTATTACAGTTTACAAAAATACAAAACGCAAAGCTAAATAAGTTTATTACTAAGGATATATGTTATTTAGAATTGTTATTGATAATGTTAGCGGTTAGCGGTTAGCGGTTAGCGGTTAGCGGTTAGCGGTTAGCGGTTAGC
>JAZJYI010000008.1:0-117320 GCA_040390445.1 Bacteroidota bacterium | reverse complement strand
TAGCGGTTAGCGGTTAGCGGTTAGCGGTTAGCGGTTAGCGGTTAGCGGTTAGCGGTTAGCGGGGAATGTCTGTTAGATTGTTTTGTTTTGATTCTTTTCAACTAATCTTCATCCACTGTTTCTTTAAGCACTAATGGCGTTGCCTACGGCCCGGGCTATCCGCTCATACTGCACAGGCCTTAGGCACGAGGCCGGTATCCGCTTTTATCCCTAACGCGGAATAGCCTCCTTGTCATGCTTCACTGCGTTCAGCATGACAAGTAATAAACGAGCGGTGGCCGGACAGAAAAGCGGGCCAAAGGTAAAGCCTTGTGTGGGGAAGCTTTTTTCTGTCTTGATTTTTTGCTACTTTTTGATCAAGCAAAAAGTAGTAGCCCCCGCGGCAATGAGCGGGCCGATTATTAGTGGTACACAAAGCATGAGAGATGCTAAAACAGGTTCAGCAAGACATGCGCTTCATTATCTATCCTAAAGAGATTGCTTCTACAGCAATGACGCGTTGATTAAGTAACGGCACATAAATTTATTTCCCTACATTTACACTATTAAAATCTCTTTATAAAATATCCCACCCACTACAGCGCCTTTACAAGCAATGTACCCTTTGTGCTTCACCAACAAGCACGACAATCAACTTCTATTACATTTTATAAACAGAGAACAAATGAAACCTATTCATACAGTTGCCGTTATTGGCGGCACAGGTAAGGCTGGCAAATACCTGGTAAAACAATTACTGCTGCAAAACTTCCGCATTAAATTACTACACCGTAAACCTGAAAATTTAACTTTTGATAACCCGCTTATCCAGATCATTAAAGGCGATGCGCGCGATGATGATGCTATCCACAGCCTTTTAAATGGTTGCGATGCGGTGCTAAGTTGCCTAAGCCAGCCCGTTGGCGAACCCACTATTTTTAGTGATGCTACCCGGAATATTTTGAAAGCAATGGCAGCACACAACATCAGCAGGTATATTACCACAGCCGGCCTGAACGTGGATACGCCATCCGACCAGAAAAGCGCGCAAACACAATTTGGCACTAACTGGATGTACGAGCACTTCCCGGCAACAACAAAAGACAGGCAGGTAGAATACCAGCTACTGGCCGACAGCAATACTGACTGGACCATGGTGCGCCTGCCCCTCATTGCCCAAACGGACGACATCAGCGAGGTTGTGGTTAGTATTACCGATTGCCCCGGCAGCAATATCAGTGCTACCAGCTTAGCTTTATTTATGATAGCGCAGCTTATGGGTAATGAGTTTGTAAAGCAGGCACCGTTTATTGCGGATAAGTAATAATACCCTACCGTCATTGCGCGAAACGTAGTGACAAAGCAATCTTTAGCATACTTATCGCCAGCTTTCTATCGAAAATTGCCACGCTACGCTCGCAATGACGGATTTATAAACAACAAAGAGCGCCTTTTGGGCGCTCTTTGTTGTTTACCAAACCAGCTTATACCCCACTCCTCTTATGTTAATGATCTGGATATTGGGGTCGGCCTGCAGGTGGCGGCGTAACCGGGTAATGAATACATCCAGGCTACGGGCGTTAAAAAAGCTGTCATCGCCCCAAATGGCAGTAAGCAATGCCTTGCGTGGTATTACCTCGTGCCGGTGCTTGCAAAGCATTTTTAGGATCTCACTTTCACGGGCGGTAAGCTGCCACATGTTAATACCCTGTTGCAGGGTGTTCTTGTTAGAGCTGAACAGCAGGTTGCCTATAGGGTAATCTTCATTTATCGTTTTGGGCCGTTCCAAGAGGCGGTTTGTACTTAACAATACTTTTATCCTTACAATAAGCTCCTCCACACTGAAGGGCTTTTTCAGATAGTCGTTAGCGCCGCTTTCAAAGCCGGCTACCACATCTTTTGGCTGCGAACGGGCGGTGAGGAATATAATGGGCGTAATTCTGTCCGTTTCGCGAATGTGCCGGGCCACCTCAAAACCATCCATTTTTGGCATCATTACATCAAGCGCTAAAATATCGGGTTTCTTGTCGCGGTAGCTTTGTAAGGCCTGCTCGCCGTTAGCGCAAAGTGTTACGTCAAAACCGCTTTCCTCTAAACTCTCGCGCACAATATGCGCCAGTGCCAGTTCATCTTCGGCCAGTAAAACGCTTATCTTATCCATTTTTTAAAGGTATGGTAATTATAAATTCGCTCCCCACGCCCTTTTCGCTTTTTACCGCCACGCTGCCGCCATGTGCTTTAACAATATACTGCACATAATTTAAGCCAAGCCCAGTGCCTTTTACGTTGTGCACGTTACCGGTTGGCACCCGGTGAAACTTATCAAACACTTGTTTAATATGCGCAGGCGGTATGCCTATGCCGTTATCCTTTACAGAGAACACCGCATTGTTATTATGCTGGTACAAGTTTATTTTAATATCCACGGGCTCGTCGCAGTATTTAATGGCATTATCAATCAGGTTGGCCAATACGTTTCGCAAATGCAGCTTATCGGCCTGTATAAATTTAATATCAGCTTTATTATCATAGCTAATGGCTACCTTTTTGTTGGTCTTCAGGGTCTCTGATGCTATCAGGTCGTTTACAACATCATCAATGGTTATTTTCTCTTTGTTCAGGCCTATCTGTTTATTTTCAAACGCGGCCACGTTAAGCACTTTACTTACCAGGTCGTTTAAACGGCTTAGCTCGTTACGCGAGGTTTTCAGGTAGCGCTGTGTTTTTTCGGGATCGCTTAGGGCATTATATTTTTGCAAGCCCTCAATGGCAACGGTTATGGTAGCTATGGGGGTCTTCAATTCATGCGTCATGTTATTGATAAAATCATCCTTCAGTTCGGTGAGCTTTTTTTGCCTGATAATGGTACTGATGATATAGTAGAAGCAAAATATGGTGAACACGATAAGCAGGCCGGATAACAGCAGCGGCAAAATCATTTCTTTTAGTACCCCTACCTGCGCCCTGTCAAAAACGGCCCTTACAAACAGCGTTTTCTTTTCTGCATGTTGTAGATACTGATAACTGTATTGATCTGTTTCGCTGTAAAGAAGCTCATTAGCCTGGTATACCGTGCCCATCGGTTTGCTTGTGGAGCGCCATAAGGCCGAAAACGGTTTTGGCACAATAGTGGGTGTTGCAGGTATTGGCTTATCCGAAAAACGCAATATAAATTCTGACCGGGGATGCACTTTATCCAATTCGGCACGGTAGTATTTGTATAGCTTAACACTATCGGCCTGGCGGGTTGAAGCTAAGCCCAAACCATTGTATGTACCGGTATCGCCCAGGCGCTTGCCCTCAACAACCTGTATCGAATTGAAATAATCTTTTTTACAGCTATCCAGCGCTTGCTGCATGGCGGTGTTGATGTCACTATCGAACTTGTCTTTATTCAGTTTATAGGCGTTAAGGCTCCAGTAGGCCTGCACAGCAATAATGCCGGCAAGTAATAAGGCAGTTAAAAATAATACGATGATGAGTTTTCTTTTCATGATTTTGGTTGCTTAATATAAAGGTAATCTGCCCAAAAGCAACCGGGCTCATCTGTTAACATTCGTTAAGATAAAATAAGGATGGTTAGGGGTTAATCCCCCCCTTAAGCGTCATTGCTTCGTACTTAGCAATGACGCGTAGAGATTTAAACAAAAAGAGCGCCATTTCTGGCGCTCTTTTCAATATGAATAACGGAGAATAGCTCTCCAAAAAATCACGGCCAAACACCAAGGTTTTGGTATGATACCGCTATTTTGTTAATAGCGCCTACCATAGCTGCGTTACGCAGGGTCTCTACCTTAGGGTTGTTTTTGTAGATCTCGCGGATCTCGTGGTATGAACGGATCATGGTATCTTCCAAACCTGAGTTTACCAGTTCCAACTCAGATGCACCTTTAATAATGGTTGAACGTTGTAATGGTGATAACGCTACACCTGTAATACCTTCTACCATGTTAACCAGATTCAGGTTCGAGTTTTCCTCAAACCTGCGGTTTATACGGCCAAAAGCCACGTGGCTCAGGTTTTTCAACCACTCAAAGTATGATACGGTTACACCGCCTGCATTGGCGTACATATCCGGGATGATCATCCCGCCGGCTTTGTAAAACGCGGCTTCAGCTTCCGGAGAAGTTGGGCCGTTTGCGCCTTCGGCAATAATTTTCGCTTTAATGCTGCCAATGTTTTGAATCGTTAGTTGGTTCTCTAAAGCAGCTGGCACCAAAATATCACATGGCTGCTCCAGGCCGTCCATGGTGTTTTTAAACTCTTTTTTAGCACCGGCATAACCTAATATAGAGCCTGTTGCCTTGCGGTGCTGGAATACCGCTTCCACATCTAAACCGTCCTCGTTATAAATAGCACCTTCAAATTCGCAAAGGCCTACTATAAGCGCACCAAACTCTGCAAGGAACTTAGCTGAGTAATAACCCACATTACCTAAACCCTGTACAATTACTTTTTTGCCCGATAAGCCTGTTGTTAAACCTATCTTCTGCATATCCTCGGCAACGCTCACACACTCGCGGATGGCAATAGCTACCCCACGGCCGGTAGCCTCGCGGCGGCCGGCAATACCGTGTAATGAAATTGGTTTACCGGTTACCGCGCCTAAGGCATCAAGCTGGCCCGGGTTCATGGTTGCGTATGTATCGGCAATCCAGCTCATTTCGCGCTCTCCCGATCCATAATCAGGGGCAGGTACGTCAATGCTGGGGCCTATAAAATTCTTTTTGATCAGTTCTACAGTGTAGCGGCGGGTAATGTTCTCTAACTCGCCAACGGTATAGTTTTTTGGGTTTATTTTGATACCACCCTTTGCACCGCCAAATGGCACGTTTACTATGGCGCATTTGTAGGTCATCAGGGCTGCAAGCGCCATAACCTCATCCTCGTTCACCATTTCGCTGTAGCGGATACCGCCTTTGGTTGGCGATTGGTGATGCGAGTGCTCTACACGCCACGCGTCGATAACTTCAAAGCCATTGCCTTTGCGTATAGGGAAACGGAAACGGTAAACGCTGTTACATGATTTGATCTGGTCTAACAGGCCTGCATCGTGTTGGGTAAACTGCGCTGCATGATCAAAGTTTTTGCATACATCACCAAAAAAGTGTGTATCCTGATCAGCAGTCGGATTATTGATATTCATAATTTAGAATTGGATAAATAATTAATTCCTTAAAAAAGTGCACAAATTTGGTATATTTTTTATCAATAATGCAAATTTTTAATGTTAGTGTATCGGTTACACATGTTATTATAACAACCCTAAATCAATGTTTAAACAACACAGGCAGGGCTTTTGATTTATTTTTCCCTCTCGATTTTTTTTAATCTGCGATCAATACTAAACAGATAAATAGCCAGGCCGGTAAACACAATTACAATGGTGCCTATCACCACATAAATTTTACCCGAACTGCGCATTGTATCGGCCATTTCAACATCCTGCCCGCTCTGTGCCTTTACAGCAACAAAACAAAGCACCATTATTACCAGGGAAACAAGTTTTTTCATCTTAGTTGATAGCGTTCTTTTTATATTCAATTAAACGGATGCGGTAGCGTATGGTAGCTATCCAAACCGCCATAAGCGACCATGCAATAAAGGCCGGGTACAATACCACACGCATGCGGTTATCCATATCCAGCTTACCAAATGCAGGGTTACCACCATTACCGGGGTGTAACGAATCTGTTAACCGGGGCAGCACCATAATCAGCACCACCATTACCGGGAATGCGAAAATGTTGTATATGGCCGAGATCTTGGCGCGCTTCTGTTCCTCGTCTATAGAGTTTCGCAGCACCATGTACGCGCAATAAAGCAAAAAGGCAATGGCGGCGCTGTTTTGTTTTGGGTCGTTACTCCAGTATTCGCCCCAGGCATATTTAGCCCACAGCATACCGGTTATAAGGCCCAGCACAAAAAAGAAGATCCCCGTATTGGCAGCTTCAACAGCTATCAGGTCATACTCCTCTTTACCGGTTTGCAGGTATTTTATACTATAGATAACCGAAATGGTGAACACCGTGAACATGGCTATCCACATAGGTACGTGGAAGTATGTATTCCGTATGGTTTCGTGCAATATGGGTAAGCGTGGCACCCCCAGCAGAAACCCGGCAACAAGCGTGTAAAATATAATTACAACAGCTAATACCTTCCACCAGGTTTGATAAATGAATCTCATATTAAAATTATGCAGCAAAGGTAATAATTAGATGATTTGATTTATGCACCCAGCAGCATTATTAGCAATGTTTCATTATGCATGCATATCAATTATGATACTTATTTACATAACTATGTTGCTTTGAGAGTTTGATAGCGAATGACATTTGTGTGATGGGTTCGTCAAGGCGTCATTGTGAGGCACGAAGCAAGCTTCGATAGAATAGTTGGCAACAAGCATGTCGGAAGATTGCCACGCTACGCTTGCAATGACGCGCGGGTGAATATCACCCTAATTCTTTATCGGGTCCGATGGTTCATAATCAACCGGCAACAGGTTGGCCAGTTTTGATTTCGACCAGGTACCCTCATACAGCGGACTATCAGCTACCACCGTTCCGTTCATATCAAAAAAAACGGCCGGAGTAAATATGGTCATTACGCTGGTTTCAAAATTCTCCATATCCAGCGGGCGGTACAGATCTTTAAAATCTTCGGTTTCGTGTTTTTTGGTGTAAACTACGTACAAGTAATTCGGGAAAGTTAATACAAACAACCCCTCCTGTTTTGGTTTGCGTAAAACATCATAAGCGGTTAAAGCCGGTTTGGTTAAGCGTTCTTTATACCATTTAGGCATGGCATCCTTCTGCATCCAGTATCGTATCGAATCGCGGTTCACCATTTGAAACTGTTTTAGTTTTTTCCTGATCAAAACTTCGGGCGGGCGGTTTGGGTCAATAGCGCGGTTAAAATCGTATATCATAAAACCCTCCTGCCCTAACTGATTTTTATAAAGCGAGCGATAAAAATGCCGGGCCGAACCATAATACGCTTCATCGCGCTTTTCTTTCCATTTTTGTTTTTGGGCCGCCGTACCGGGCAGGTCTTCAAAAAGCGCACGGCCTGCATAGGTTATGGTATTGGTAAGGCCGCTGCTGGTAAACTCTTTTAATAAAAATTTTACGCGGTAACCCAGGGCCTCGTTTTCCATCACCAAAAACTCATCGGTAGAAGCTTCTAACATTTGGGTTTTACGGGTGTACATCAGGTTTAATATGCGCGGGTTATTTATCTTACAATATTTGGCATTTTCGGTTGTGCCAATAAACTCCTTTTTAAACTGCTCAAAATTTTTCTTCCAGTCCGCGTTACTGCTGATAATTACCTCGCGCATCATCATCACTTTTGGGGTAAGCGATATATTGAGGTTTATAGGCGTTGAGCCTACCTGTACCTTTTCTGTGTACTCTTCAAAACCAAGCGCAGATACGATAAGGTCGTACTGGCCGGGTTTTACCCCGCGCAGGCTAAAGGTACCGTCATCCTCGGTAGCGGTACCAAAGGTTGCGTTGTTTAAAAACACGCTGGCTTTAGGTACGGCGGTGTTTGATGGCGAACTAACCACCTTACCGGTTATGGTTTGTGCATAAATGGTAAATGGCAGCGCCAATAATATGATAGCCGTGTACAAACAGCGTTGTAATAATTTGTGTTGGGGTATGGAAAACATTAATCGCGCCACAGGTATGGAAAAAGTATTAATGAAGACGCAATTACTATCACATTTATTGCTAACAACACACCAATGTTACCAAAGCTAAGGCTGCGTTCAATACCATCCATAGCGGCTTTGCTTACTTTTACCAGCAGCAGTATCACCGGGATGATAACCGGGAAGCTTAAAATAGCCATTAACGTACCGTTGTTGCCTGCTTTTGAGGCAATAGCCGATAGCATAGTAAACACGGTAGAGAAGCTCATGGCGCCTAACAATACCGTTATAAAGTAAAAAAGTGCATCGCCCACCGGGTTTGGGAAAAATAGCTTATAAACCAGCAAGGCTAAAACGCTTAACAGCGCCATCAGCAAAGTATTATAAATGGTTTTTGATAAGATAATGGCCTGCGGATGGGCAATAGTATAATAGTACAGCAGGCGGCTTTTACTTTCCTGCAAAAAACTTTTGGCAATGGCGTTTACAGATGCAAACAGCATAATGATCCAGAACAGGATGTTCCATACTATGGGGTAGCCCTGGCTCTCTTTAAAGCCGGGGTTAAGGTTAAACGATATATAACATACAAACACGGTTGAAACAATATAAAGCAGGATACCATTGAAGGCGTATTTTGAGCGCCATTCCAGGATGATCTCCTTCTTTAAAAGTTCAATAGTTTGCCCCGCGAGTTTCATAATGCAAAGAAAGCTAAAAAGTTGGTAAGTCGGAAAGTCCGAAAGTCAGGAAGAAAAATATAAGCAGATCAGTGAAAAAGAAACATGTTATGGTGAGCCTGTTAAACCATTAGCATGTTGTATAAGTCTTCGACAAGCTCAGACTGACATCCCACTTCTATCTTCCCGAACCTTCGGACTTTCCGACTAAAAATATAACTTAGCACCATGAAACACCTGCGGTTAAATGGCAAATGGGTATTGGTAACGGGCGCATCAAGCGGGCTTGGGCAAGAAATGGCAAGGCAGCTGGCGCATATCCATAAAGCTAACCTCATTATTGCCGCTCGCCGGGCCGATAAACTGAACGAGCTTAAAGCCGAACTGGAAAAAGCCGCGGGCATACAGGTAAAAGTTATTGTGGCAGATCTGTCTGTAACGGAGGAGGCCGACCGCGTAATTGCCGAAAGCATTGCCGATGGCAACCTGTACGGTGCTATCTTAAACGCCGGTGTAACTTACTTTGGCCGCCATACAGAATTGCCCTGGGATAACTTTGAGAGCATTCTTAAAACTAACGTTATTGGCGTGGTACGCATGACCAACAGACTGGTAAAATATTTTGAACAACCCGGCAAGGAAGGCAGCGTGATGCTGGTATCCAGCATGGCGGGCTTTTTCCCGGTGCCTTACCAGGCGGCATATTCAGCAACCAAGGCTTTTATTACCGCCTTTGGCAGCGCCCTGCATAACGAATTAACC
The DNA here is from genome assembly GCA_040390445.1 of Bacteroidota bacterium. Lineage (GTDB taxonomy): Bacteria > Bacteroidota > Bacteroidia > Sphingobacteriales > Sphingobacteriaceae > Mucilaginibacter. Next base: position 108,236 of record JAZJYI010000008.1, on the reverse strand, counting down.
AACCCCGAATTTGCCATAACTGTTTTTGCACCTGGTGGCATAGCTACCGAAATGACCGACAACAGCAAATTTAACGAGCTTAAAGGCTGGCTTATGCCGGTTAGCGAAGCCGCTAAAGAAGGTCTCCACGCTTTTATAACCCGTAAGTACAATTATGTACCGGGCCTGCTTAACCGTGTGGGGAACGTGTTTATGAACTTTTTGCCGAAAAAATTCATCGGAGGGAAAATGAGTAAGGTGTATTTAAAGTCGCTAAATAAATCGCAGCAGGGAGAATAATTGATGTACGAAGTTTACCACCGTACCCCCGTAGGCGTTGCCTTGATCACTGCTGATGATACGCACATCAACAAGGTATCTATCCGCGATGAGGAGGTGGAAGAAACCACTACAGACCACCCGCTGTTGATAGAAGCCGTTAAACAACTCGACGAATACTTTGCCGGCGACCGGAAAGATTTTGACCTGCCCCTTAACCAGCCGGGCACAGATTTTCAGCATGGCGTGTGGCAGGAATTGTTAAAAATACCGTACGGCAAAACCATCACCTACGGCCAACAGTCAGATAAAATGAAAAATCCGCTGGCTATACGCGCTATTGCAGCAGCCAACGGAAAAAATGACCTATGGATAATTGTACCCTGCCACCGTGTTATTGGTAGCAATGGCAGCTTAACGGGTTATGCAGGCGGTTTGTGGCGCAAGCAATGGCTGCTGGAGCATGAAGCCCAGGTTATGGGCACAGGCCAAACTAAGCTGGCTTTTTAGCCCCGGTCTTAGTTCTCAGCAATTTCACCATTTTAGCATGAAGTTCGTGTGGTTCAAAGGGTTTTGGTAAAACATCATTCATCCCTGCCGATAAGGCTTCCATCTGCTCGTGCTCAAATGCCGATGCCGAAAGCGATATTATAGGTACGCTGCGCATAGGTTCTTCCAACTCCATACGAATGATACGGGCAGCCTGGTAACCGTTTATACCGGGCATATGGGTATCCATCAGCACAAGGTCAAACTGTTCCTCTTTTAACAGCGCAATAGCCTTATCGCCATTTTCAGCAACCGCTACCTCAACATTCCAGTCCTTCAGCATTTTTGATACCATAAACTGGTTTATCATATTGTCTTCAGCAACCAAAACGCGTGTATTTACAAACGGTGTGAGTTTTTTATCGGGCTTAACAATTTTTTCGCCCTGGGGCTGGGTTACCACGCTAAACCAGTTGATAAAGTTAAACGTGCTACCCTGGCCCGGCTTGCTGCTTACGGTAAGGTCGCCGCCCTTAAGTTCGATCAGTTTTTTTACAATAGTAAGCCCAAGCCCGGTACCGCCGTATTTACTTGCGGTATCTTCCTCGGCCTGCTCAAATGATTCAAAGATCTTTGTTAACCTGTCTGATGCGATACCTATGCCGGTATCTTCTACACTAAACTTTAGTTTAACCTTATCATTTAATTTTTGCAATACCGATACGGTTAGCTTAACATGGCCCCTATCGGTAAATTTAATGGCGTTACTCAGCAGGTTCATCAGTATCTGGTTCAAACGCAGCGAATCTACCTGCAAGGTATCGGGCACATCATTATCAACCTCTAATAAAAACTCTATATCTTTTTCATCTGCGTTAAATTTTAACAGCCCAAAAACAGAATTGACAATACCTCTAAGGTTATTGGGCGACCGCACAATGCTGAATTTGCCTGCCTCAATCTTTGAGATATCCAGCACATCGTTTATTACCCCTAATAAGGAACGTGATGAGGTTTCCAGCATATTCAGCAGGTTGCTTTGCTGATCGTTCAATGGCGTTTTACGCAACAAATTACTCAGGCCAATAATACCGTTAACAGGTGTGCGCAATTCGTGGCTCATATTAGCCAAAAATGTTTCCTTCACTTTTTTACCGTACTCAGCAGCTTCTTTTGATTTAATAAGCTGTAGCTGGTAACTTTTTTGCGGCGAAATATCGCTGATGTTAATAAAGATGATTTTGTTACGGTATGATGCCCGGCACTCCACCCATATAACATTCTTTTCGAAAGTGTTGAACTGAAACTCAAACACCGAGAAACTGCGGTTATCTTTGATGATCTCGCCCAGCCTTTTTCTAAAATTTGAACGGTCGGCATCAATGGCAAGGTCTACAATGCTTTTGCCAAAAACTTCGGTTTGTTTGTAACCTAAAATGGTTTCAACTGCCGGGTTAACCGTTTTTATCCGGAAAGTATCGGCATCAACCGAGCAGATGATATCTGCGCTGTTTTTTACAACGATGGCGAAATTTTGCAGTTCATCGTTCTTTTGTTTAACCTCATCCTGCGTGCGGGCCAGCTGTATAAAGGCATCAACCTTGGCCGATGTTATATATGGGTCGAGTGGTTTATAAAGGTAATCGACCGCGCCGGCGCCAAAACCTTTAACAGCATATTTGGATTCTTTAGATATCGCAGTAACAAATATGACCAGGATATCCTTAGTACGTGGGTTTGATTTTAGCATTTCTACCAATTCAAAGCCATCCATTTCGGGCATCTGAACATCAACAAGTGCTATTGATATGGGGTTATCCCACGCTATTTTTAGCGCATCGTTTGGCGACGTGGTACTAAACAGCCGGATATCATTACGGCTCAATAGTGCCTCAAGGGCTATAATGTTTTCCTCTCTGTCGTCAACAATAAGGATATTGATTGGGGTCATTTAAATAATGTAAGGGTATAGGGGTCAGTTAGTATCTTCAAGTAATTCAAAAATCTCAGTCGTTCTCAATATATATTCTGCAGCATGTATATCAATTGCAGCCTGCGGCATCTCGGTCATTTCAGCATCGTCCGGATGTTGCGCTATGGTAAGCGCCCCTTTACGGCGTAACTTTAACAACCCTTCTGCCCCATCCTGGTTAGCACCCGAAAACAAAACGGCCGTAACCTTATCTTTGTAAACCTCGGCAACGCTCTCAAAAGTTACATCTATTGATGGCTTTGAGTACCAAACCGCATCTGATACATCCAGGCTAAAAAAACCTTCGTTTTCAACAAGGGAGTGATAGTTTGCCGGGGCAATATAGATGGTATTATCCATTATCGGCTCTTTATCACTAATTTCCCTCAACAACATACGGCTATTTTCTGCAAAAAGTTTTTCTATTTCACTAAAAAAATTCTTTTTGCGATGTATAATAATGATAACCGTTTTATTAAGGTTTTGGGGTAGTATTTTGACCAAACGAAACAACAATTTAAATGACCCAGCCGAACCGCCCAATAGCAGTATACGGGAGTTAGCCCATTGTTGCCTTATTTTATCATCAAGAGCCAATTTTTTGGTATATGTTTTCTTTCTGATTGATCACCTTAAACTTTTTCCTAAAAGCATCAGAGCGGATGGTTTCTTTATTGCCCAAACAAAGGTACCCCAACGGGCACAGGCTTTTATAAAAAAGATCGAGTATTTTGTACTGCAGCTCGGTTTCAAAATAGATAAACACGTTGCGGCAGCTTATCATCTGAAACTCGTTAAAACCGGTATCAGATATCAGGTTATGTACAGAGAACAGCGTATTTTGTTTTAGCTCGCTGTGTATAGCGGCTGCATCATACATCATGGTAAAATGATCGGTAAGGGAGCCGGGCAAACCCGTGAACAGGTAGTTTTCGGTATAGCTTTTTATTTTGCGCAGGCTGTATATGCCTTTGCGGGCCTCGTTCAACACCTCGGTATTTATATCTGTACCATAGATGAACGATTTTTTACCAAGCTTCTCCTCGTTCAACAAAATGGCCAGCGAGTAAACCTCCTCGCCCGATGAACAGCCCGCACACCATATTTTTACATGCTGATAGGTAGATAGGTAAGGCATCACCTGGTTTTTAAGCGCCTTGTAAAAGGTGGGGTCGCGAAACATCTCGGTAACGTTAACCGTAATTTCTTCCAAAAACTCCTGGAAAAACCCGGTATTATTTACCAATACGTGTTTCAGATCGTAAAACTCCAGCTTTTTCAGCATCATTATACGCGCCAGCCGCCTTTTAAAAGATGCTTCTGTATAATCGCTAAAATCAAACCCGTGAATTTTTTTTACAATATCAATCAGTTCGTTTAGCTGTTCGCTGCTTATCGTGTCTTTACTTACGGTTCCCTTCATATATTAGCTATCCAACCACAACTGCATCAGTGCTATCAGCCTGTCCATATCAACCGGTTTGGTAATATAATCATTAGCACCGGCAGCTATACACTTTTCACGATCATCCTTCATTGCTTTTGCGGTTAAAGCTATAACAGGGAGTTTAGCCCATTTGTTTTGCTTGCGGATATGCCTTGTGGCTTCGTAGCCATCCATCTTAGGCATCATAATATCCATCAGCACAATATCAATATCGGTTACCTCTTCCAGCTTAGCAATAGCCTCTTCACCATCATTGGCAATAACCACTTCAAGGTCGTAGCTTTCTAAGGCGCTGCTTAACGCGAAAATATTACGCATATCGTCATCAACCACCAATACTTTTTTGCCTTTGATGCTGTCTTTACCCTTAGCAGTGATCTTTGCTTTTAAACCGTTGCCGGTGGTACCTGTTTGCGGGCCGCTTTCACTTATTTTGTTCAGGAAAAGGTTTACCTCATCCATCAACCTGTCTGACGATTTATTTGTTTTAACCACCATGGCGTTGGCATACTGCATCAGCCTGTTTACCGATGTTTTATCAAGCTCCATTGCGGTGTTGATGATAACCGGCAGGGCGGCAAACTTATCAACCTCTTTTATCTTATCCAGCAGGTCGAGCCCGGAAATATCCGGCAGGTTCAGATCCAGTATCACACACTGGTACTCGTTCTCATACAGCATCCTGAAGGCCGATTCGCCATCAAACGCCTGGTCTACCGTAATGCCCTGGCTTTGCATCAGGTCCTTAAGCGCCTGGCTTTGTGCCTTGTGGTCTTCTACCAATAGTATCTGGGTAAATTTGGTACCGCTCTTGCTCATGATATCGCCAAACAGCTTATCAAGTGTTTCGGTATTTACCGGTTTTTTAAGGAAGCTTATAGCGCCTTCCTTACGCACACGGTTTGCCGCGGCTTCGCCTGCCGACATTAGGTGTACCGGTATATGCAGGGTAGTTTCGTCCTGCTTCAGTTCTTTCAGTATCTGCCAGCCATCCTTACCCGGCAGCATAATATCCAGGATTACCGCATCGGGTTGTTGCTCTTTAATAATCTCGACAGCGTTGGTCCCCTCACTCACCATTACCGATTTAAAGCCATGGTCGCGGGCGTAGTCCTGCAATATGTTTGCAAAGTTCTTATCGTCCTCTACAATTACCACAAACGGTTCATGATCGGGGTTGGCAGAACGCTTAACAACAACCGTATCCAGGAAGGTGGTGGGTTTAAAGTTCTCTACAGTAGGCACCGTATCTTCCTGTGGCTCCACAAATTTCGCCTTAAACGGAACCGTCAGTACAAATTCGCTGCCCTGGCCGGGTTGGCTGCTCAGGGTAATATTACCACCCAGTAATGAGGCAAGTTCGCGGCTGATAGAAAGGCCTAAACCTGTACCACCGTATTTGCGGCTGGTTGAACCATCGGCCTGCTGGAACGCTTCAAATATAATGCGTTGTTTTTCCGCCGGGATACCAATACCCGAATCTTTTATTTTAAAGCTGATGGTTTCGGCAACAGGGCCGGCAACAGCGTTTATGCTGATGGTACCCCCCTCAGGCGTAAACTTAAACGCGTTTGATAACAGGTTTTTGATCACCTGCTCTACCCTAACCTTATCGGTATAGATAGTTGGCGGCACACCAGAGAAGTTTGTGCTGTAGTTAATTTTTTTATTGCTGGCTACCTCTGCAAATAACGATTGCATATCGTTCAGGATATCTGATATCTTAATATCCTCATTCTGCATATCCAGTTTGCCCGATTCAATTTTTGAAAGGTCGAGGATATCGTTGATCAGCGTAAGCAGGTCATTACCGGCATTGAAAATAACGCTGGCATATTTTATCTGATCTTCTGACAGGTTAAGCGGTTTATTATCTTTTAAGATACGCGCCAGTACCAAAATACTGTTTAGCGGGGTGCGTAGCTCGTGGCTCATGTTGGCCAAAAACTCCGATTTATACCTGCCGGTTGTTTCCAGCTCATTAGCTTTTATGCTGATGGATTGGCGGGCTTCTTCAATGGCCTGGTTTTTCTCTTCAAGCAGGCTGGCTTTTTCTTCCAGTTCGGCATTAATGGTACGCAACTCTTCCTGCTGTACCCGCAACTCTTCTTCTGATGCCTGCAACATTTCTGTTTTGTTCATCAGCTCTTCGTTGGTAACGCGCATTTCTTCCTGTTGTGCTTCCAGTTCTTCGGCCTGCTGCTGGGTTTCCTCGAACAAGTCGTGCATAATGGTACGCGCTTGTGAGGTATTTACCGCTATACCAATATCGTTGGCTACAAGTAAAATATATTCTTTTACCTGCTCAGGCACTTCGTTACGGAAACCAACTTCAAGCACCCCTTTCAATTTTTTATCAAAAAAGAACGGAACGATGAAGGTTTCTATCAGTTCATCCTCTAAAATTGATGAGCCTAACTGCAGTTTATCGTTCAACTTACCTTTTACAACGGCAGCCCTTTCATCTTTAGCAGCCTGCCCTATCCACCCTTCGGAGATACGGATAGACTGTTTTAGTGCCGATGGATCATTAAACGCGTATGAGGCATACAGGTTTAGCCTCTCCTCGTTCTCATCAAATAAATATAGTGTACCGGTAAGCGCGTTGGCATATTTGCTTACTTCTGATAAAATATTTTCTGAAAGTTCTTTTTCGGTTTGCTGGCCCTGCATCCTCTCGTTAAGGTTACCACTACCGGTAAGCAGCCAGTTTTTGCCTTCGTTTTCTACAAGTACTTTTCCAAGCTCAAGGTTGGCTACACGTACCTCTTCCTCAACACGTTTCTGGCGGTCAAAAGCAGATTGTATATAGTAGAACATTAATACTACTATAATCAAAAATATCATACAGCCAATTACAATAACAAAAATGGCCCGGTCTGATGCTTTATCTGATGCGGCTTTACGCTCGGCTAAAAGGGTATTTTCTGATTGGATAACCCGATTGTTGATATCGCGGATGCTATCCATGTTGCCTTTGCCGTTCAAAAACATTCTATTGGCAACCATATAGTCAAGGCCTTTGGCCTCGCGGGTTTCAATATTTGTTCGGAGTATAACCAACTGGCGGTTAACAATAAGCTTAAGCGAATCTATCCTTTTAACCTGGATAGGGTTATCCACCACAAGGTTAGAAAGCTGCTCTAACGTTTCGGTAACTTTTGGGACAGCATCATTATAAGGGTCGAGAAACTGCTTGTTATTTGTTGCACCATAACCACGCATCCCGGTTTCGCCATCAATTAAATATTGCAGTAAGTTATTGGTGGTTTTAATAACTTTCTGGGTGTGGTCTACCCAAACGGTATCGCCTTCCAGTTGTTTGATGCTTTTGAACGACAATACGCCAACAACCAACACAAGCACAATAGATACCGCAAAGCCCGCTAATACCTGGTTGCGAAAATTAAGCTTAAACATAGAATAAGAGGAGTTTAATATATTACAAATATGTTTAAAAATATTTGCACCGAAAATACTGTTAACTAATAAACATAAAAGTGGTAAAACATTTAGCTACCTTCTGTATAAACACGTTTTTTTGATAATGATACGCCTGCAACAGCAAGTACGGCCCCTGTAAATAATACATACCAGCCCCATTTAAATGCTATTTGCCGGGTTAAAAACCCGTTGATGCCTTTAAACGGTATAAAGCTAAAGCTTGCCTTTACTTTTAAAAGCGCAGCAATATATAATAATACTACCAATATGAGCGATGCCCATGCAGCAATACGGCTTACTTTGGTTTGGTTGAGTACTGTGCACAGTATGCCTATAACGCCTACCAGCATAATTACCATACCATAAGGCTGGTTTAACTTGTAAACGTTCATATTAAATAAATGGAACGGGCGCAGCATAGGGCAAAAAGTTGCCGCTATTAATATGATAAAGCCTAATAGTGATAAGAGTGATGCGGGGCGCATACCGGGTTATTGTTTTGTTATCTCCATTTTATCAGCAAAGTGGGCGCAGTAATCGCGCAGGTCTTCTACAATGTTCTTTTCGCCGGTTGCGCGTAAAAAGGTATCGCCCATGGTTTGCAGGGTTTCGTAGAAGTAACGTTTCATCTCGTCAACAGGCATATCTTTTGTCCAAAGGTCAATCTTAAGCGTGTTTTGGTAGCTTTTGTCCCACAGGGATAACATCATGGCCTGCACGGGCAGCGCCTCTTTGTTTTTTGAATCTGTCGATTCCCACAGGATGTTTTCAGGGATATTATTGTCGTCGAGTTGTATGGTTAGCTTTATTTCAGCAGTTTTCATCTGGAATAATTAGTGAATTAATGAATTAGTGATTTAGTGATTTCTTCATCTGCATATTTGCACATCTGAAATCTGCACATCTGTAACAATTATTTAACAAGAAAAAATATAATCAGCACCAAAGTTATAAAGCTTAACTCTACAATCCATAGTTTTTTGGTCTCGGGGAAGAAATTACGGAAAATTATATCCAGAAATGACACAACTACCCCAAACAGTAAAAATATCCAGCCGATGGTACCGCTCAAACGATCGTACGCGATGCCGGTAAACTTTGCACCATAAATAAATATATAACCTGCCAGGATAAAGAAAAATGCGGTAGCGAAATTGAGCGGACTGATCCTGAATTTTACCGGGTTAGTATCGTTTTTTCTTTGCAGATCGTTTTGCTCCGCCATATTGTTTAGCTGGTTTTTTGTTAGCACTATTGGGTTGTTTTTTAGCTTTTTCGGCTTCAAATTTTTTGATCTGCGCAAGCGATTTCTTTTCGTGGAACGCTCCCTTAAAGTCGGGGTCTTCCTTGCGTTTTTGCATATCTATCTCACGGGCCTGGTCTTGTCGTTCTTCGTAAGGGGTTTCTTCAATAAAAACACCATCAGGTATAGCATGCACCGGGATGGTTTGCCTGATTAGCTTCTGTATCTTACTGATATAGTATTCTTCTGAAGGAACGGCAAAAGTAATGGCCACGCCCGAGTTGTACGCCCTGCCTGTACGGCCAATACGGTGCACATAATCCTCAATCACCACCGGCACATCAAAGTTTATTACGTGGCTTACATCGCTTACATCAATACCGCGCGATGCCACATCCGTAGCTACCAGTATCTTCACCTCGTCGTTTTTAAACGAATTGATGGAGTTGATACGGGTGTTTTGCCCTTTGTTGGCATGTAGCACTTTTACCTCTTTATCGCCAAACTTGCGCAGCAGGAATTTGTAAACATCCTCGGCAGCTACGCGGGTTTTGCAAAATATCATCAGCTTTTTAATATCGCCCTCTTTATCGAGCAGGGTTTTAAGCAGGTTTATTTTGGTTTTAACGTTTGGTACATGGTATAACTGCTGGTCAACCGTTTCGGCAGTGGTAGCCTGCGGGGTAACCTCTATCACCGTTGGGAACTCCAGGAAATTGTGTGAAAGCTCCTGGATCTTCTCAGACATTGTAGCCGAGAAAAGTAAATTCTGGCGTTTTACCGGCACTACCTCTAAAATGCGGTTTATTTGCGGCATAAACCCCATATCCATCATTTTATCGGCCTCATCAAGCACCAGGGTGTTAATGGTTTTGGTAACAATATGCCCGGCTATATAGGTATCCAGGAAACGGCCCGGGGTAGCTACAATAATATCAACGCCTTTTTTTATATTCTCTATCTGTGTTTTGGGGCCTATGCCACCATATAACACTACTACACGCAGATCGGTATTTACAGCGAAGGCCCTAATGTTCTCCTCTATCTGCATGGCCAGCTCGCGCGTTGGCGATACAATAAGCGCACGCGGGTTTTCGCCCTGCGCGTATTTAAGCTTCATTAAAATGGGCAATACATAGGCCGCGGTTTTACCCGTACCAGTTTGCGCAATGCCCATTACATCCTGCCCGTTCATTATTGGCGGGATAGCTTTTTGCTGGATAGGCGTAGCTTCGGTATAACCGGCATCGGCAATAGCATTTAGTATCTGCCGGTTAAATTTAAAATCTTCAAAAGTTACAGCCATAGCCGCAAAGATAAGGTTTTGTTTTTAGTAGGCTGTGTGAAGGCTTAAAGTCGGTAATATAGGTGCCGTCTTTTAGCCATTCCTGTATCATCTGTACACCTTTCCCCGTATAAGCCTCAAAATCATATCTTCGCCACCATTAATTTAACACATGAAAAAACTTTTACTTATTACATTCACAGCACTTTTTATTTTCGGCACAGCATCAGCGCAAACCGGCAAAGGCAACAAATACCTTGGCGGCAGCTTCACCTTTAGTTACGACCAGGACGGCACCTCACAAAATTTTAATTATGATACCGGCACCACCCAATATTTTAATAAGGATATTGTAAGCTTTAACATCAGCCCCGAGTTTGGCTTTTTTTTGAGCGATAAATGGGCTATCGGCATACAGCCAGGCTATTCAAGGGTATCGGGCACCGAAACATCAAACTTTTACTCGAGCGTTAATGCGGCAAACAATTACAGCTACACCCATAAATACCATACAGATGTTGTTGGCCTTGCCATTAACCTGCGTTACTACTGTATGTTTACAGATAAGTTTGGCATTTACCCGCAAATGGGCATAAGTACCGCACACAATGCCAATGATTTTTCGAACGGGCACTTCGCCGCTTTTGCAGGCCCTAATGTAGTTTTCTTCCCTACACCTAAAATTGGTTTAAATATGGGCTTTGGCAATATAAGCTACCAGTATAACTACCAGAGCCACGGCAGCTATGTAAACGCCAGCCTGAACAACAACTTTAACTTTGGTGTAAATTACTATTTCGGAGGGAAGTAGACTTTAGATATTAGAATCGAAAGCCGGGAAGTAACCTATTTTCCCGGCTTTTTATTTCTACTTTTTCGGCTTATGTAAGTAAAAACCCTGTTCAAAACGAGACAAAATGGAACAAAGTGAAACAAGCTTAAAATTTACAATCGCCTAAAAATCAATAAATTAATTAAAAAACATAATACGTCTTCTTACGCGCGTTAATCTCCCAAAAAGGCCGTTCTGAGGCCGAAAAAAGGCGAATTAAAAGCGTTGTTTGCCGCTATTTTTTTCACAAGTTTTTGTTCCGTTTTACAAAAAGTGGAACAAAATCTAAAAAAACACAAGTTACTGATAATGATATATTTACTTCAAAATAGTGAAGTAAAACTTTAAATAGAGTGGGAAATCACAAAAACCAATAAGCTGATTATCAACACGTTCCGTTTGTTCCACTTGTTCCGTTTTAAAATGGAACAAAACGAGTTATAATTTCAATTTTTACATCCTGTGTATTGCCCGCTCACTTCCTGCTTCTCTCCTAAAAAACTATATTTGCCATATGGCAAGTATCCTCATCAAATCGGCAACCATAGTAAACGAAGGCAAGCAAACCCAGGCCGACCTGCTTATCAAAAATGGCTTTATTGAAAAGATAGCGGGCAGTATTGATATAAAAGCCGATAAGGAGATCAACGCCGAAGGCCTGCACCTGTTCCCCGGTTGCATTGACGACCAGGTACATTTCCGCGAGCCGGGGCTTACCCAAAAGGCTAATATAGCTTCAGAATCGCGCGCGGCTGTAGCGGGTGGCATTACTTCTTTTATGGAGATGCCCAACACCGTTCCCAATACCCTTACCCAACAGCTATTACAGGATAAATACGATATAGCCGCGAAATCATCACCGGCCAACTACTCGTTTTTTATGGGTGCATCAAACGATAACCTCGACGAGGTTTTACGTACCAATGCCAAAAACGTTTGCGGTGTAAAGGTTTTCATGGGCTCATCAACAGGGAATATGCTGGTAGATAACCCTACTACGCTTGAACACCTTTTCGCTCAATCGCCCATGCTGATAGCCACCCATTGCGAAGACGAGGCTACCATTAAAAGCAACCTTGAACATTATAAACAGCTGCTTGGTGATAATATCCCGGTGAGGCTGCACCCCAAAATCCGCAGCGCCGAAGCCTGTTACCTGTCATCATCCATGGCGGTTGAACTTGCTAAAAAGCATAATACCAGGTTGCATATCCTGCATATCTCAACAGCTAAAGAAACACATCTGTTCAGCAACGATATCCAACTGGCAGACAAGCGTATAACCGCAGAGGCCTGCATCCATCATTTATGGTTTACCGATGCCGATTATGAAACAAAAGGCAACCTCATTAAATGGAACCCCGCCGTTAAAACCGAAGCCGACCGTGACGAAATATTAAAAGCTGTTTTAGACGGCCGCATAGACGTGATAGCTACCGACCACGCCCCGCACACCATTGAAGAAAAAGCACAACCCTACCTGCAGGCGCCAAGCGGTGGCCCGTTGGTGCAGCATGCACTGCCTGCTATGCTGGAGCTTTATCATCACGGTAAAATAACGCTGGAACAAATAGCCGAAAAAATGGCGCATAACGTGGCTACCATCTTCCAGATAGAAAAACGTGGCTTTATCCGCGAAGGTTACTGGGCCGATTTGGCGCTGGTTAACCTGAACAACCCATGGCAGGTTAATAAAGGTAATATTCTTTACAAATGCGGCTGGTCGCCTTTTGAGGGAAGCACCTTTAAGGCTAAGGTGGTAAGCACTATTGTATCAGGTAATCTGGTCTATGAAAACGGCAGCCTGGTAAGTGAGCAAAGCGGGCAAAGAATGACCTTCGCCCGCTAAAATATTCCCCTGAATTAATGGTGACTGCATTTTGTCAGTAGTCTAATTTTTAAAACAGCTGATTATAAGCTATTTATTCTATATTCACGGTGTTCACGGCAGTGAACGTGAACGCTATTCCTCAATTTACCGCTACATACACCTTCGATTCAATATCCTCAAAGGCTTTACCCGCGGTATCATAAACATCAAAATCGGCAGTATATGTTCTTTGGATATCAGATTGCCAGATGTGTTGCCAGGTAGCGCCAATATTTGCCGGGAATTTACCAACCGGTGTAAACACCCGGTATTTGCCGGCCGGTATAGCCTTGCCGGTAAACCCTTCGGGCAGGTATTCTATTGAGCTAACTTTGCAGCCTAAAATAGCCGTATAATAATCGTTATGATCGCTTTCGTAATCGGTGTACACGCAATATAATTCATTACCTTCCCTGTCTTCCAGGTTTTCGGCCAGGTTTTCTTGTGTAAAGCGTTGCCAAAGGCTGCCGATATCATTGGCAGCCTGCCCATCTTTATTAATCGTCCGTACAGCTAACCCGGCAATGTAAAACATTGGCAGGTTTTCAATTTCGTAATCCATATTGTAATATAAGTTTTTAGTAATTAGGTTTTTATAAAGGTAACATAAAGCAACCTGTTATTTTTCCAGCAGCTTTTTTAATCCGCCAAACACCGTTTGCCAGTTTTGTTCGGAGTGTTCTTTGGAGGTAATGTCCTTAATATTATCCTGGGTAACGGTTAAAGTAGTAAAGCCATCATTGTCTTTTAATGTATAGCTTACGTTCGCGTAGTTTTCGGGCTTATCTTCGGTACCGCCCATGCTGCTCCAGTAGCTGTATTTTACGTATTTACCTGGGGTAATTTCCTGTATTTCCCCTTTATCCTGATAGCTTTTCCCTTCCCACTCACCGCTAAAGGTAATAGGGCTGCCTGCCTTCCAGTCGGTTTTTACATTGGTACCGAAAAAGTATTGCTTCACAATCTCCGGGTCGGTCAGGCCTTTCCAAACTTCTGCTGCAGGGGCATTTATGTCGATTTTGGTTGATAACGATAGCTTTTCCATGGTGTTTTTATATTTAGATTTGTTTGGTAATTGTTGGTTCGCCTGCTAACATTGCCGAACTGATGGTTTTAAAATCGGTTTCATTTATTTCAAAAAAGCCAAACCTGAATTTAAAACCCCAGGCCTTTTTGTTCTCAATAAAGTGCAGTCCGTGTATCAATGGTTCAATCGGTGTTTCATTGCATTTATAAAAATCAACATCTCGGCGGTAAGGCGTAAAACCTTCGCTCATTTTATGCTGATAGATCTTGTCGTCCTTCAATTGGCCAATGGCTGTAAATGCCTGTAATGGCTCTTTACCTCCGTAGGCTTGTTTAGGCGAATAAAAGATAACCCAATTGCCGGGGTTTAGTTTTTTTAGCGGCGCTTCCTTGCCGTGGTTTGCCTGCATAAAACCACCCTCAACCCCACGGGCTAAATGATCTTTTGATACAACTACTATAAAATATTTAATGGCCATAACCGTATTTTATTAAACACAAAAACTTAGCCACAAAGAAAGGGGGCATTTTGACAATGGTATGTCAGCAGGGATTATTTTTGTTATGGGGAGCTTGTCCAACCATTTGCAAAGCGCTCAGGTCTTCGACAGGCTAACACTGGATGAAGCTTCAGATGGATAAGGCAACCCCATTACGCCTAAAAATAGCTTCGGTCAATTCGACTACCCTGTCTCTCACCATAGGTGGACTAACAATCTCAGCCTGATCGCCAAACATCATAAACCAGCGGGCAAACCCTTCGGCAGATATGGTCAGGAAGGTCATCTCCACATAGTTAGCGTGTTGTTTTTCGGATACAAAACCATTGTAGTACTTCTGTGCATTTATGTAATGGGCAATTTTATTATCAACCCTTATCACAATCGTTTCCAGTTTATGCTCTGATGCGGTTTGGGCAATATAATCTTTCAGTGTAGGGTGTTTGCCATCAAACGTAACATCGGTTTCGGCAAGTTCCATTATCCTGTCCAGCCTAAAATCGCGGTAATCATTCCGCATGCGGCAAAAAGCAATAAGGTGCCAGTAGCTATCCAGGTAAAAAATGCCAACAGGCTCAATATGGCGGTTGGTTTTTGTTTGCGTATAACCGGCCATGTAATCAATACAAAGCACTTTTTTATGGGCTATACCATTCAATATGGTTTGGATATGGTCGTTATTGTTTACGCGGCGCTGTATCTGGCTTTTCAGTACCTCAATACTACCATCCATGCTTTCCAGCAGGTCTTTTTCTGAGGTTTTGAGGATGGCACGGATCTTATACATAGCCGACTTGTGTTGCGCGGCCGTAGAGGTATCCGTCATTTGCTCCACAAATTTCTCGGCGGTTAAAAAAGCGGTTGCTTCTTCGCGGGTAAACATAATGGGCGGTAAACGGTAACCGTCAACCAATGAATACCCTACACCAGCTTCGCCAATAATGGGCACACCGGCTTCTTCTAACGACCGTACATCGCGGTAAACCGTACGCAAGCTAATGTTAAACCTGGCGGCAATATCGCTCGCCTTTACCACCCTGCGGGTTTGCAGCTGTATTAAAATGGCTGATATACGGTCGATACGGTTCATAGCCACAAAATAAGCAAAAACTAAGTACCTTAGCATAATTATTAGATAATTATGGCCGACCAAACACAAGATAAGATCATCACTCTTGAGCAGTATTACGACCCAATGCTGGCCCACATTATTCGTACCCGGCTGGAGGATAACGGCATCCCCTGTTTTATTGCGGACGATAACATCATATCAGCTAACCCCATATACAGTAATGCTGTGGGCGGCATCAAACTTAAAATATTTGAACGCGACCTGGAGCGCTGCCGTGAAATACTTGCCCAGAAGGGCGACCTCCATGAGCAAGACCATCACGAGATAGACGAAGAAACCAACGCAGCAGTTGTTTGCCCTTACTGCGGATCGACCAATGTGCGTTATGGCGCCGCTACAGAAAGAAAATCGCACTGGTTTATAGCCTTGCTTTTTGTTTTAATATCGGCATTCCCGCTTTATGCACGTAAGGCTTGGCATTGCTTTAATTGCCAGCGGGATTTTGAATAAGCCCGCTTACTCAACCCCTATTGTATCAAAGATGATACAATGAAACATATTATTAGCCTATCATTATATTTAACCTCATGTACGATCGTCGCAAATTCCTGAAACTAACAGCTGTAACTGCTTCTTTAACAGCCATATCAAAATATGCACCTGCGATGCCTGCTTTTAAGGCAGCAGCTAATAATTTACCTATTGTGATATCTACCTGGGACTTTGGTATTGCAGCCAATAAAGAAGCCTGGAAAACGCTTGAAAAAGGTGGCCGTGCGTTAGATGCTGTTGAAGCCGGGGTGAAGATCCCCGAGGCTGATATGAATAACCATACTGTTGGCCGCGCCGGTTACCCCGACCGCGATGGTAAAGTTACCCTGGATGCCTGTATCATGGACGAGTTTGGCAACTGCGGATCGGTTGCTGCCATGGAGAATATAGCACACCCCATTTCGGTAGCGCGGTTGGTGATGGAAAAAACGCCTCACGTAATGCTGGTTGGCGATGGTGCCACACAATTTGCCATTGAACAAGGCTTTAAAAAAGAAAAATTGTTAACGCCAGAATCATATACTGCATGGCAAAAATGGCTTAAAACCGCAAAATATTCGCCTGTTTTAAATATCGAGAACAAACAACACCGCCCGGGCAGTAAATACAACCACGATACAATTGGTATGCTGGCCATTGATGCCAAAGGCAACATAAGCGGCGCCTGCACTACCAGCGGCATGGCCTTTAAACTGCATGGCCGCGTAGGCGACAGCCCTATTATTGGTGCAGGCCTGTACGTAGATAACGAGGTTGGCGGCGCAACGTCAACCGGCGTGGGCGAAGAGGTTATCCGTAACGTGGGCAGCTTTTTGGTGGTTGAACTGATGCGCCAGGGATATTCGCCCGAGGATGCCTGTAAAGAGGCTGTGAACCGGATCATCAAAAAGAAACCCGAAACCGCTAAGGAGATACAGGTTGGCTTTTTGGCCATCAACAAAAAAGGCGAATATGGCGCTTATGCCATACAGGAAGGTTTTTCGTTTGCGGTATGCGATGAAAAACAGCAAGACCTGCTGATACCGGGCAAAAGCTTTTATAAAGAAAAAAAATAACTATCGTACTGATTTAAAACATATTACACATAAATAAGGTTTTCATAAACCATAACCCCTGCTATGCGCTATGAACCATAAGCCATTACCCGTAATACTCGAAGTTTGTTCCAACTCGGCCACATCGGCAATTGCTGCGCAGGAAGGCGGCGCTGCAAGGGTAGAACTTTGCGAAAACCTTGCCGAAGGGGGCACAACCCCGTCATACGGGCAAATAATACTGGCACGTAAGCACTTGCATATTAAACTTTATGTGCTGATACGCCCGCGCCGTGGCGATTTTCTGTACACCGACCTGGAGTTTGAAGTAATGCAGGCCGACATACGTACCTGCATTGAAGCGGGTTGCGATGGCGTGGTGATCGGAATACTGAAAGCCGACGGCTCTGTGGATAAGGAACGTTGCACCGAACTGGTGCGCCTTGCCCGCCAATGGGGCCTTGGCGTTACCTTTCACCGGGCGTTTGATATGTGTGCCGACCAATTCCAGGCCCTTGAAGACATTATTGAGATAGGCTGCGAGCGTATCCTTACATCGGGCGGCAAAAGCACCGCTATGGAAGGCGCTACTGTTATTGCGCACCTCATGGAAAAAGCTGCAGGCCGCATTGCCATTATGCCCGGCAGCGGTATAACCGAAAACAACGTGGCCGACCTGGTGCACTTTACCGGCGTTACAGAAGTGCATTCATCTGCCCGCGTTACAATTGAAGGCGGTATGCAATACAAAAACGACCATATATTGCTTACAGGTGGCCTTACCGACGAATATAGTGTTGATGTAACGAGCCCTGACCGGGTTAAGGAGATTTTGAAAAGGGCAAATGGTTAACCATTGAATTAAGCATTTGCAACTTGTTTTGTTCCGCTTAAAAATGGAACAAGTGGAACAAATGGAACATGTTGATAATCAGCTTATTGATTTTTTTGATTTCCCACTCTATTTAAAGTTTTACTTCACCATTTTTAACTTAATTAACTTTATTACAGATATTTATGTTTTTTAAAGTTTTGTTCCACTTTTTGAAAAATGGAACAAAACTTTACGAATAAAAAAGCGGAAAAAAGTGGATTTCTTTAGCCATTTTTCGGCCCTGGTTCGGCCTTTTCAGGTCGCATTTAGTGGGAAACGGGCATATAATTATTTTTAATTAAATAGTTGATTTATAGTTTATTATAATTAAACACTTATTCAGATTTGTTCCATTTTGTTCCGAATGGAACAGGATTTTTTTTGATTTTCGTAAATAGCTTACATCAAAACAAATACAAACCGTTCTCATCCCATCAACAGATATCAGGTAAATAACAAGTATTAAAAAATAGCTACAGGCAATACCAGCTCTACCCTATTATGGCCGCTGCCGCCAAATATGTCGCGGTCTAATAAATAGCTGTAACGCACACCAAAGGAGATGGATGCCTGGTTAAACCATTTGGTATCAAAAAACAGCGCGGCCCCTGCTGTCCGGAAGTTTGCCTTTAATGCCGAGCCATCAGTAAAAAAGTTGGCTGCAGTGGCATGTGTTTGGTCGTAAAAGAAGTTGCCACGCAAGCGCATAATGTACAATAGGTTACCAAAGCCCGCATCGGGGTAAGCGATAGGGAAATGATAGCTTGCGGCAAACTTGTTCATGTTATCCAGGCTTTCGGCAGTGTACCCGTGCGAGAACGGGAAATTGTTTGAAAAGCCTATACCTCTGTTCTCACCTTTATGCTGGTATGCGCCACTTACAACAAAGCTATGGTTGGGAGATAAGCCCGGGAAATAAAAGGTGCCCGTAGTAAGCAACTGAGTAGCATTAACACTAGAAACGGAGGTTTTATAATTAACAGAAATGCTTTGCGCAAAATGCGGGTTAATATTTTGCCGCGCTTGCTGCCCCTGGTTACTAAAGCTGATGGTATTGCTCAGATACGTATAATGGCTATCCTTAAACATGGCACGGAACGGTTGCTGAAATGCATTGGCGCTGTAATACACGCTACTGCTTACCGATAAAGCTGTTGAATTTTTACTTGAAGAAAGATTAAAAGGCACCTGCAAACCACCGTGTATGGAAGTCTCGTTATAATAGATGCTGTTGCCTTTATAAAAGCCCCGGCGGTCAAAGGTGTAATCGGCACCGGCAATAAGGTATGGGAAAAATGCCCCGTAGGCGGCGTCATAGCCTATTTGCTTATACCCTTCATCGCGGTTATAGTTAAAGGTAAGCTGCGACTCGAAAGTATTCAGCACGTTATTACCCACCAGTTGCAGCGAGTAATTAGGATCATCTAACGACGGGAAGATGCTATGAAAATTGAACAGCCCATGCAGCTTACTGTATTTGGTTACCGGCAATGAATCGGGCTGTACCGAAGCCACCAGGTTGGCCGCACTATCTTTTTGCAGGGCGCTGATATCCATATCCGGCAAAGCCGAAAATGCCTGCGAATTATTGATATCTGTTAACTGAACATCCGCCAGGTTAACCTCGCTTAAACGGTAACCCAAAGCGGTAAAACTTGTCCACGCCAGTTTGTTTTGGCTAATGGCAGGCTGGTAATAGCCAATAGCATTTTGGGGGATGCCTTTTACTTCAGACAGCTTATTGGTGCTGATATTGAAGGCGAAAAGCTGATCATTTAAACCGGATGTTTTGGAGAAATAAACCACATTGCCCTGCAACTGCGGGAAGGCAATTGGTTCAAAGCTAAACGGCAACAGGTATTTGGCAGCACCCGTTTTAATATCGATCAGCGCCAGCGACATCTCTCCCGTAAAATTACGCACTGCCGAAAGCAGCTTGTCGTCACCATAAAACTTTGGATAGGTATAAAACAAGCCTGCATTATTAGGCACAACAGACAGTAGTTTTCCGTCTTCGGTATTTAATACGTGCAGTTCGCTTCTGCCGCTTGCGGCAACCTGTACTACTGCTATCTGCCTGCCATCGGCACTAAACGATGGCGAAAAGTATTTGGTTTTACGAGTTATGCGATGTTCCCTGCCGGTGTTTATATCCAGCACTATCAGCTCGTTATAGTTGCGGTAGCCCCAGCGCAGGTCTGGCCGGTAACCGGCATAAACCACCTTGCCATTGTGGTAGCTAAAGTAATTATCAGTGGTAATGCCCTGTACAGCTATCGCGCGTTCCCTTTCGCCGGTTTTGATAATAAATTGCGGGATATGCTTGTATGTGCTTTTTAAATAGATGAGTGTACTATCGTTTATATACGCAGGGTATTCCTGGTCGGCCACAAAGTGCTGATCCTTTGCACCCGGGCGACCATCTTTCGCATCGGCCTTAAATGCCGTTTTAAAATGATTTAAAGCGGCGTTTCTAAATTCGGGGTAATTAACGCCTGCATGCTTTTTAATTGCGCCCTGCAAGGGGTAAAAAAACGGACTAAAAGCTGCGGCATCATGTGTAACATCCCGCCAAAAGGCATTACCATATTTTTCGCGGCCGTAAGCCACCATCATATAGCCTAAAGGGTAATGGTTGGGCGTATAATCCAGGTACGAGCCGTTGCGCAGCTTCATAAAGCTGTAATCTTTACCAGCGGCCCAAAGCCCTCTGTAACCGTTAAAAAAGAAAGGCAGGCGCCCCCTGCCCTGTTTGCTTACAAGCGTTTCGTTATACACGGCATCACCTTCAAAAAACCAATTGGGTACAGATAGCGCATTGGCCAGCGCCTGTCCTCCTTCACCAAAAATGATGCTCAAGCCGCGTGATAAGCCCACATTGAAATTATTGTATTGCTGTACGTGCCTGAACTCGTGTATAGCCAGTTGCTCGGGCCATGGCAGGCTGCCCAGATCAAAGTTGTTTTGTGAGGCTGTTAAATAAAATTCGCTGCGGAAAGGTGCCAGCCCAACATAAGCGTTTGATATGGTAGTTTGGTTTTGCAGTACAATGTTTACCTGCCGCTGCTTAAAGCCGATGGTGGGTTCTATCATGCGGTTCATCCGCGCTATGGTTTGCGCCACACGTATGGCCACAGAATCCATCCCCTGCGAAAAAATAACGCGCGCCACCGGGGTATTTACCTGCTTCCATTTGATAGATGGAGGGTTACCGCCAAACGTTTGCGCCCTGGCAAATGTTGCCGTAAGTATAAATGCAGGTAACAGTAATCTTTTAAACATCTGGGGATGAATGTAGGAAATTTTTAGCTTAACAAATTGGCATATAGCGTTGAGGTTTACACTAATTTTTCAAGCTCGGTAATAAACGCTGCCTGCCCCTGAATTATTTTTTGCCTGGCAACATCCACAGTAAACCAACCGGCACGGTCTACCTCGGGGAAACTGGCCATCCGGCCTGATCTGGACGGCCATTCAATCTCAAATAAATTGCTTGTTACCCGCTCATGGTCTATATCGCCCTCAACCGCCCAGGCATGCACTACCTTACCGCTTTTTTGTTTTATGGGCTGCAATTTTATAAAGTTACCGTTAATGGGTTTGCCAACCTCCTCTTCAAATTCGCGCTGCGCGGCAACAAGCGGCTCTTCGCCATCCACAAATTCGCCTTTAGGTATAGACCATGCCCCCTCATCCTTTTTGCGGAAGAACGGCCCCCCCGGGTGCACTAAAAAGATATGTAATAAACCGTCTGTTAGTTTATACAGTACTATCCCTGCGCTTTGTTTTGGCATAAAATTGTTTTGTTGGCAAATTAGCAAAACACAAAGTATTATGGTTAGTTTTATACAAACACATTTATAGTAACCTTATTGCTATGGAAGATACCCGCTGGAAAAAATTTAAGTTATGTGGCGATTATCAGGTTGATATGCGTAGCCTTTACCTGGCATGGAGCACCCCCGCCGGGTTAGAGAAGTGGTTTTTACGCAAGGCTGATTTTTTTACCGTGCCACAGCGCCTGCGTACGGCAAACGAACAAATAGCGAAAGAAGACACCTACACCTGGTACTGGCATGGATACCACAACGATGTGGTGCAGCATGGCAGGATACTGGAAGCCAACGGGCAGGATTTTTTAAAGTTTAGCTTCACCGGCGATAGCATTGTGAGCGTATCATTTAGTACCCGCAACGGTATTACTATTATTGAGCTGGAGCAAACTGAGATCCCGGAGGAAAGCGACCCCGAAAAAAACCTGCTGGTGCAATGCCAGATAGGCTGGACATTTTACCTGGCGAACTTAAAATCGGTTATGGAGGGCGGCAAAGACCTGCGAAACAAAAGAGTGGAATTAACCAGTTGCTTTAAATAACATAATTAAATCCCTATGGAAAGCCCCGGCAACAACTACCTGGCAAGTACAAAAAAACTATTTGCATACTACAGGTCATTAGGCGATGCCGTGATAGCGCGTTTGGATGAGGAACAGTTACACTGGCAATACAACGAAGCGTCGAACAGCGTTGCTGCTATTATAAAACATATAGCGGGTAACTCCATATCGCGGTGGACGGATTTTTTGACAGCCGATGGCGAGAAACAATGGCGAAACCGCGATGAGGAGTTTGAAGATACATCGTCTACAAAGCAAGAACTGACCGACCTGTGGAATAAAGGCTGGGAATGCCTGTTCAACGCGATAGACCCGCTTACTGATGCCGACCTGCCGCGTGTCATTTACATCCGTAACGAGGGGCACACCGTAACCGAAGCCATTAACAGACAACTGGCACACCTGCCCTACCATATTGGCCAAATGGTGTTTGTTGCAAAACTAATTCTTGGCGATAACTGGGATTCATTAACCATCGCCAAAGGCCAATCATCTGCCTTTAATGCCGATAAATTTGCCGGCGACAAGAAAAAACAGTTTTTTACCGATGATCCTAAAAGGTAATAGGCCATACTGATCTGGGCTGGCACTCAACATTATTTAAATAAGGAGAAATTTTTTAAGCATAAGGCAATATTTTAAGTCATGTTTTCTCTTTTCTTAAATAGAAATTTTGTTTCAGTAAAGTGAAAATATTTTGTGTAAATGATTATGAATGAACTACTTTTGTATCAAACCAAACAAAAGCATTACATATATTATGATCTCAAAATTTAGGTTCGCAACTATATTATCGCTTGTAGCTTTAACAGTAGTAATTTATTCGGCTTGTAAAAAAGATACTACAGCGTCAAATACCAATAACGATGCTGCAATTGCCCGCAGCATTGCCGTTAACTTTTACAATTCAATAGGCAGCACTATTGCAAGTAAAAATACAGCTACAGGTGTACCAACCGTTAACAGTGTACGTAATGGCATAAAAGTTAATGACCTTACCTGCGGTGAAACCATTAATCAGCCATTTAATAACATTTATACCAAAGGCGACTCTGTAAGAGATGTAATGACCGGCGCAAATAAATTTGTTGTTAGTTGTGATGCACAAAACGCACCTAATGGTTACGCTTACACAGGCAAATACGTTAATACAGGTTTTAGCCCGTATTCTACTTATGACAACAGCGTTGACGAACAATACACACTTAAAGCTTTATTGCCTGAGTATGCGAAAATGGAAGTTAACGGTAACCAAACTTCTGTTTATAAGTTTACTACCAAAAAAGATAACGAGTACATGGTTCAGAACAATACCTATGCATTAAAAGGTATCATTATTGATGCAACAAGCAAGCCGTTTGATATTACTGCGGGTACTGCAACTTTTGTATCAAAGGGTAACAATGCAGGCAAAGATTTTAATTTTGCAGGCACTATAGAATACTTAGGCAACCATAAAGCAAAAGTATCTTTCGATGGTAAAGTATTTAATATTGAAATTTTATAAGACATACTCCATAAAAACTAAAAAAGCGGATGGCCCAAAGCTATCCGCTTTTTTTATGATGTTACGGTAACACATCACACACCTAAAAATCTGTACTTTTGCTGCATGTTTACAGGAATTATAGAAACCTTGGGAAAGGTGGCCGACCTGCGCAAGGAAAATGGCAACCTGCATATTACTGTTGAATCGACCATTACGCAGGAGTTAAAGATAGATCAATCGGTAGCGCATAATGGCGTTTGCTTAACGGTTATTGCTTTAGGCGATGGCACACACACCGTTACCGCTATTGAAGAAACCCTGAATAAAACCAGCATTGGCCACCTAAAAGTTGGCGAACCTGTAAACCTGGAGCGCTGCATGCAAATGAACGCCCGGCTGGATGGGCACATCGTGCAGGGCCATGTTGACCAAACCGCCACCTGTATTAAATTTACCGAGCTTGATGGTAGCTGGGAATATACCTTTAAGTATGACGCATCCGCAGGTAACGTAACAGTAGAGAAAGGCTCGATCTGTGTAAACGGTATCAGCCTTACGGTAGTTAACTCGGGCCCCGATCACTTCTCTGTGGCTATTATCCCCTACACTTATGAGCATACCAACCTGCACAATGTGCGCGAGGGCTCTGTAGTGAACCTGGAATTTGATATTATAGGTAAATATGTTGCCAGGTTAATGAACAGGTAATATTTGTATCCGCCTTATACCCGCCGTGTCATTTCGAGGGAAGCGCAGCGACGAGAAATCTTTTACACCAAACATTCATTGAAGCATGGTGTACACATTGCAATTGTAAAAGTTTTCTCCTCGCTACGCTCGTTCGAAATGACATGGTTTATTAAAAGCTAACGGCCCAGCGCAAGCACCCTACTCTTCGAATAATCGATATAATTTTTCTGTTTGTTAAGAGGTGGCTTTAGTGCCAGGTACTTTTTATAATACTTAACAGCGGTTTTTTTGTCCTTTAAATTACTATCGTACAAGTTGGCAAGCGAATAATATATCAAAGGTGTTTCCTCAAACTGCAGGCTTTTCTCATACGCTGCAATCGCTTTTTTATATTTAAATAACTTTTCGTTGCTATCCGCTATTTCACCATAATACGAAGCCGTATTGGGTGAGATAGCCTCACCCAATGCTTTTGATAAATAGAATATCGCCATGGGCTGGTCTTTGAGTGCTTTATAAGCCAGCGCAGTGTAGTAATAACTGGTTTCGTTTTGCTCATTGGCATCTATACTTAAAAACGCAGATATACTACATTCGTAACTCTTGATGTTGTAATAAGCCACCCCAAGCTTACTGATTACAAAGCCAGACACGTCGCCATTATCCATTAGTTTAAGGCAGGTACTGATGGTTTCGGGCCATTTCTTTTGCGAGTATTGTAGTTTCATCTGGCTTTTAAGCAGCACAATGTTTTCCGGATCGGCAGCAATGGCCAGGCTTAGCACCTTCTCCGCCTGATCATTAAATTTAATAGCTACAAACATATCGCTCAAATCAGAGGCTACATCCGGTTCTGCAGGGTTAATCTTATTGGCCCTTTGCAAGTAGGCAATAAAAGATGGTATATCATTTTTATCGTGGCTTATTTGTGCCAGTTGCTTATAAACCATAAAGTTTGTGGTATCACGTACGGTAATCCGTTTATAGTAAACCTCGGCTTTAGTAAGGTTGCCCCTGCGCAGGTTAAGGCTGCCCAAACTGTATAACACAGGGGTATTGGTACTATCAATAGCATAAATGCGCTGGTAATACCCTTCTGCCTCTGCCAACCGGCCGGCCATGTTACAGGTATAGGCCAGTTGCCCTAAAGCTTTCGCATTGGTAATAGGTTCGGTATAACTGTTCTTTAAATAATCAGCGGCTTCGCCAAAACGCTGGGCCTGGTAATAATCAAGCAATAAAGCATCATCAACTTTACTTGCCTGCTGGGCAAACCCTATAAGGGATGCAAGGCAAAAGGCAATACAAATCAGGATAGATTTCATATAACTAAATTATTAGTTATAAATGATAAATCCAAATTTATTATAGTTTGGCACTGTTATGGCTATATACCTACATATAAAATTAAGATACCTATGGATAAGATAAGGAAATTTGAATTGATGGAAAAAATTGTCCATGAATTAGAAGATTTAAAGAACAGTAACCAGGCGTTGATCCAAAAAATTGCAAAAATTGAAGTAGATAACATTGACCTGGGTAATAAAAGAATTGAAAAAGACCTGCCAGACATGCATCAGCGTATTGCAGATAACCTGGATACTATTGCCAGCATATTGGAAGACTTTGCAACCCAAACCGACGAGTACAGTAACAAAAACAACATCTCGGCATTAAAAGAACAAGAAGAAATAAACAAACTATAACAGTTTGTTTGTAAAACAAGAAAAGCCCCCGTTAATTAACGGGGGCTTTTCTTGTTTATAACACTCTCCTTCCCTACTGGTACTGAATGTAAATTGGGGCTGGCTTTAAACTCAGCACTTCCTTAGGCGTCATCATGCGTTTTGGTGCATTTTTAATATCGTTCTTGTAAAACAATTTAAAGCCGGTAAACTGTACCGGTTCGCCTGCTACAAAATACTTATAGGTACCTTTTTTAAGTTCGGGAGGGCCCCAGCCATCCATATCCATCACAAACTGTACATTCTTATCCAGTTTAATATCCTGGTAGTTGGTAACCATTCGTTTGGTGAAACGGTGTACTACAAATATTTTGGGTGGCAGGTTGTATTTTTTACAAAGACTGCTGAGGTAATTAGTTACATAATTAATGTCCTTAGCATCAAAGGTGCCTATACGCTTACCCGGTACGCTACCCTCTTTCATAGAAAATTCCGGGTCGATGCCAAAGTGAACGTTTGGCATTTTCAGGTATTTTTCTAATTTGGGCAGCTCAGTTTCTACAGTGCTAAAGCCAACCTGGATATCCAAAAACACCAGCGCATTAATGGGTTTTGCCATCTCTATAGCCTTATCAATCTGGCTAAAGGGCATGCGCAGGTTGTGTAAGCCGTTGCGGCCTGCGTCGGCCTGTGCAGTAACGCATATGTAATGCAAAGCAGGTTTAACGGGCGTTTGCGGGTCGGCCGCCTCCCAGTTTTTTACTTCGGCCAGTAGTTTTGCGCGCATAACCGATGGCTCATACTCGCCAAGCACCCCCATGTTTTTAGAATACATATTGCCGTAATAGGCTACCACACGGTAAAAAGGTAATATAGCACCGGCCTGCGGATACGGCGCCTTTTTAACCGGCCATTTCCCTGTTTTATCGCCATTGGCTAAACGGGTAACCAATGAATCGTAACGGGCGCTATCAAGCAAAATGGGTTTAAGAGTACTATCCTGTTGAGTAGTTTGGGCTGATGCCGTGATGGATGATGCGGCAAAGGCAAGCGAGGCTGCAATACGTAAAATGTGTTTCAAGTGCTGTTAGTTAGATTGCTACAAATAACGCATTTTATGGTTATGTGTTTTGAATAATCTACACTAATATTAAAGGCCCGTCATAGCAATGACGGGCGGAGAAAAGAAATGATGAGTGGATTATTATTCTCCACCTTCTATGCTCTTCCCTTTCATGGCCGTAGCAATGGCTACATCCATTACACGCTCAGCAAAGGGGCGGGTAAAGTTATTCAGGTCGTCAATTTTAGTGTGGATAAGGTCTTTATCGCCTGTACTCAGCGCGGCTTTAAGGGCTTCTACTTGAATATTAGTTTCGGTTACCTCGTCCGCATTTAATAACTGACCGTTCTTTTTAAGGAAATTTTCAACAACGTATACCATTTGTTCTGCCTCGGTTTTTGCTTCGATCAGCATACGGGCGCTTACATCATTCTTGGCGTTGGTAATGCTGTCCATCAGCATTTGTTCAACCAGGTCGTCGGTAATGCCGTAGGCCGGTTTTACTTCAACTTCCTGTTTAACACCGCTGCGCAGCTCAATAGCCTGGATCTTTAATATCCCATCGGCATTCAGTATAAAGTTAATATCTACTTTAGGGAAACCTGCGGGCATAGCCGGGATGCCTTTCAGTTCAAACTCGGCCAGTTTGCGGTTCTCGCTGATCAGGTCGCGCTCGCCCTGATAAACGGCTATTTTCATATTTACCTGCCCATCCTTGGAGGTGGTGTACTGCCTGCCTGCTTTAGTAGGAATCTTAGAGTTACGCGGGATAATGGTATCCATCAAGCCGCCCATGGTTTCGATACCTAATGATAGCGGGGTAACATCAAGCAGCAAAATATCGCTGCGGTTACCCGCCAATACATCAGCCTGTATAGCGGCGCCAAGGGCAACCACCTCATCCGGGTTCAGATCATCATGCACCGGGCGACCGAAAAACTCCGACACCATTTTTTTAACCAACGCAGTGCGGGTACTGCCGCCAACCATTACAACCTCATCAATATCGGCAATGGTAAGTTTGGCATCTTTCAACGCATTTTGGCAAGCGGTAATGGTTTGCTGTACTTTTGGGAGTATCAGTTCTTCAAATGTATTACGATCAATAGTACACCATATGTCGCCTATTTTCTCGTTAAATATACTTTGATGCGCGAATGCTTTCTTGGCTTCTTCGGCCTTTAAGCGAAGTTCCTGCGTAAGTTCACGGTTATTGGCAAGTTCGGTTTTATCTATGTTGTTTTTTTCTATCCAGTAATCGGCAATGGCGCGGTCAAAATCATCACCGCCTAAAAAGGTATCGCCATTGGTTGAAAGCACCTCGAAAATGCCATTCTGTATTTGCAGGATAGATACATCAAACGTACCGCCACCCAAATCATACACCGCAATAGTTTTGGTTTCATCGGGATTTAGGCCAATGCCATAGGCCAAACTCGCGGCTGTTGGTTCATTCACAATACGCAGAACATCCAGCCCGGCAAGTTTACCGGCGTCGCGCGTGGCCTGGCGCTGCGAATCGTTAAAATAAGCAGGTACGGTTATCACCGCGCGGTTTACCGGGGTTTTCAGCGCATGCTCGGCACGTTCCTTTAGTTCTTTTAATATCAGGCCCGAAAGCTCTATCGGGTTATAAAATTTATCGCCAACCTTTATTTTTACCAGGTTTTCGGTATCATCGTCGATAATTTTGTACGAAAAAAAATCTTGGTAATTCTTTACATCGGCATATGAGCGGCCCAGCAAACGCTTAACCGAAAACACGGTATTTTGCGGGTCGGTCACTAAAAACTCTTTGGCCTCGTTACCCACTTTGATATCACCGGCAGCGCCAAAATGCACAATAGAAGGCACTAAAACACCTTTGCCTGTATCATTAATAACTTTAGGATTTTTATCAGGATCTATAAAAGCAACCAGCGAATTGGTGGTACCCAGGTCGATGCCTACAATAATATCCTCTTTTTGTATTGAACCTGTTGCCAGGTTGATGGAAACTTTAGCCATAGTAATATATCACAAAACGCAAATGTACTTAGTTTTGAGGGATGGAGTGTCTTTTGAATATCTAATTTGATAAATTGCTATCGGGCTGATATGGAAAATAGTGAATGCAGCCTGTTACATATGCCCCAGCTTAATATTATTAATGCAAGTACCAAAACCAATAAGCGGTATAAGTAACCCGGCTAATGCCCATATCCATCTTCGTTTTATCAGCGCCATAATAAATGCTACAACACCATGAATTATAGCTACAATAAAGGCGCCGAATATAGCGTCCTGCCCACTTATTAAGCCCAGAATTGTATAAGCTGCAAATATGCCCATGTTAATGCCTAATATGGCTAAGTCAGTTGTACGGGGTTTGTTTTCATCCATAAATTATACGTGCTTATTTTGTATCCAGGTGAAAGTTGTTAGCACAAGTTGCGCAACCAATAACTAATATTAATATACCGGCCAGTACCCATATCCATCGCCTTTGCACTAAAGCCATAACAACGCATGCAGCGGCATGCCATAACGATATTACAAACCATCCATCGGCATTGTTATAGAGCCCTAAAAGCGTGTAGGCAGCAAACACAGCCAGGTTAATGCCTAATACTGCCAGATCCCCAAGTTTCTTTTTTTCTTCACTCATGCCGGCGATATTTCGTTTCTTAGCATTTCCAGGTACTCCGCTTTATCGTCGCGGTAAAACATATTCAT
This sequence comes from Bacteroidota bacterium, assembly GCA_040390445.1. Classification (GTDB taxonomy): domain Bacteria; phylum Bacteroidota; class Bacteroidia; order Sphingobacteriales; family Sphingobacteriaceae; genus Mucilaginibacter. Next base: position 78,297 of record JAZJYI010000008.1, on the reverse strand, counting down.
GGTTTCGAAGGGTATAATGCTCATATCCTTATTCACGATATGCACGCATGATTTTTTGATGGCACGCACATCAAAGTTTTGCGCATCTATAAAATTCATAATTATTACCCTGAACAGGTTATCATAACTTAATCCCCGGGCATCAATATCCGGCAGGCAGCACATGATACTTTTCAGGTGTTCTTTTGCTGTATCTACCGAATTACCTGTACTAAACATATGCAACAAATGATTTTTAAGCAACTCATCCTGTTCGTAAACAATGGTATTTTTGGAGTTGTCCAACAAGTCGTTAGGGTCTATCATCCGGGTTAACGGGAATACCTGTCCGCTTAATTTCAAGGCATACCCCATTACCAGGGCATCCGGGTTACAGGGAACGGGTAGCAAATCCTGCGCGGTAAAAACATTGGTTTGTTCCAATATGGCCGTGCGTACCTCCGTCATGGTATATCGATCGGTAGCCGGGTTAAAGTTTTCCAATCGTCCTGCTTGCTGGGTAGGTTGCAAAGTTACCCCTCTAACGCAAGGTTGCAGTAAGGCGTAGTCTATTATACTTCCAATTTCATCGGTGTTTAAGCCTTTTTGCAGGGTGACAACCAGTGTGGTTGAGAGGTTATACTTATTTAAATTCTCAATCGCTTTGCGCCTTACCTCGCGCAGATCTTCTCCACGCAACTGTTCCAGCGCTTCCTTTTTAAAAGAATCAAACTGCAGGTAGATCTCAAAATCGGGCTGGTAAGTAGCCAGCCGTTTTACAAATTGCTCATCTTTAGCAATGCGGATGCCGTTGGTATTCAGCATCAGGTGTTTAATAGGCTTACGTTTGGCGATATCCAGTATTTCAAAAAACTGCGGATGCACGGTTGGCTCCCCGCCACTTATCTGCACCACATCAGGTTCACCTTCGTTAGCTACAATTACATCCAGCATCTGCTCTATTTCGTCCAGCGTACGGTGGCGGCCATAATGCGGCGATGACATAGCATAACAGGTTGGGCAGGCCAGGTTGCAACGGTCGGTTACCTCTATAACCGTAAGGCACGAGTGCTGTTCATGATCGCGGCACAGCCCGCAATCGTAAGGGCAGCCGTAGTGGGTTTCCCGGTTAAATTTGAGCGGCATTTCGCTACGCTTGGCGTAATTGCGGCAGTTTTTATAATATTCAATATCTGTAGCGATAAGTACTTTTTCAAAGCCGTGGATACGGCAGGTTTTAAGCATATAAACCTTATCGTCCTCAAAAACAATCTTTGCATCAACCCGCCTTAAGCAGGTAGAGCAGATACTGATAGTGAAGTCATAATAAATATACGGGCGCTCAGGCATAAGCTTTAATAGTTTTAGATGGATAGATAAAAACTTTATAATAATAGGCAATACCCGCCAAACTGGCCAATTGTATTACCGATAAACCAAAACTGAAGAAATAATCGGGCTTAATAAACTCTATCATCAGCCTGAATGTAAGGTAACTTGCCATTAATATTTTAAACTTTGAACCATTGGTGAACTGGTGCTTACGCTCTATCAACAGCAGTGTTATCCATAGCATTATCCAGAATAAAATTTCATACAAATTGGTAGGGTGCCTGCAGATGCCATCACCAAAGTTAATGGCCCAGGGTAATGTACTGGCCACTCCAAAGGTTCCATCTTCCAGGCCGGCAAAAAAACAGCCGGTTCGCCCTATGATCATGCTTAAGCAAATAGGGTAAACCATTAAATCGCCGGATGATGCCGTGATACCTAATTTTTTCTTAACCAGCTCTACACCTATCAATCCGCCCAGTAAGCCACCCACAATGGTGGTATTGCCCATAAAGTAAAACACGGTCATCCGGGTAAGTAAATCAGGTTTTTCCAGCACACCAATAATGTGCGAGCCTAAAAAGCCGCCCAGTGCCGCGCCAATAAATATAATGATGCGGTTATTATCGCTAATAAGGTCTTTACTATGTTTTTTTAAATACACATAATAGCGGTACCCTATTGTATAGGCCAGGGTTTCGCATATAAAATGAATAGGGATGCTTGATTTGCCGATTGGTATGTTAGCCGGGAAATGCACTTATAATTTATCTGTTTAATGTTTCAGCGGTAATGCTGTTCGTAAGATACATAATCCATACTATTCAAAAACAGGGAAATGACTTTATCGCCTGTTTTTAACCCAATTGCTTTCTGTAACTCCAGCGGTTTCGGCAAAAGCAACCTTTTTTGTGGCCAGTAATTTCTCCATTACCAGGGCCGCTATCAGGGCTTCGGTTTCGGTACCGGTTTGCAAACTTTCGGGCGTGAAATATTTTTTAACGAAGTGGGTATCAAAATTACCGGAGGTAAATGCCTCGTGCCGCATCACAAACCTGCCGAAGCTAAGGGTTGTGGTAATGCCGGTAATATTGTACTCGTCAATGGCCCTTATCATCCGTTCTATCGCCTCTGTACGGTCTTTACCATAGGTAATGAGTTTGGCTATCATAGGGTCATAATAAATAGGAATTTCCATACCTTGCTCAAAACCATCATCAACCCTAACACCGGGCCCTTTGGGGGTAACATAGGTTTGCAGTGTACCAATATCGGGCAGGAAATTATTGGCAGGGTCTTCGGCATATACGCGCAGTTCAAGCGCGTGGCCCTGTATTTTCAGGTCTTCTTGTTTAAAGCTAATGGCTTCGCCACGGGCAATGCGGATCTGCTCTTTCACCAGGTCGATACCTGTTATCAGTTCCGTAACCGGGTGCTCAACCTGTAAGCGGGTATTCATCTCCAGGAAAAAGAAATCGAGTTTCTCATCCATAATAAATTCTACCGTCCCGGCACCTGTGTAATTCACGCTTCGTGCCACATCCACGGCACACTTACCCATCGCCTCGCGAATTTCGGGCGTAAGCACAAATGACGGAGCTTCCTCTATCACCTTTTGGTGGCGGCGCTGCACAGAACAATCGCGCTCAAATAAATGAACGATATTGCCATGCGTATCGCCCAGCACCTGGATCTCGATATGCCTTGGCGATGAAACGTAACGCTCAATAAACACCGCGCCATCGCCAAAGGCCGATATGGCTTCGGATACTGCTAGCCCCATTTGTTCTTCAAAATCATCAGGGCCCTCAACTATGCGCATCCCCTTGCCACCGCCACCGGCAGCAGCTTTGATCAGGATAGGGAAACCTACCTCAACAGCACGCAGTTTTGCTTCGGCTACATCTGTAATAGCTTCTTCGGTACCGGGCACCATAGGGATGTTATATTTTAACGCGGCGGCTTTGGCCGATAGCTTGTTACCCATCACTTCCATAGCTTCGGGCGATGGGCCGATCAGGATCAGTCCTGCCTCGCGTACCTGCCTTGCAAAACCCGCATTCTCGCTCAAAAAACCATAACCGGGGTGGATGCCTTCGGCACCGGTTTGTTTACAGGCGGCAATTATTTTATCGCCAACAAGGTATGACTGATTGGATGGTGCTTCGCCGATAAATACGGCTTCGTCTGCATAACGCACATGCAAGGCATTGCGGTCGGCCTCTGAATAAACAGCTACAGTTTTTATACCCATTTCGCGGGCAGAACGCATTACACGCAGGGCAATTTCGCCGCGGTTTGCTACCAGTATTTTTTGCATAGGTAACAAATGTAATTAATCTGCGCTAAGGTTAAAACGTTACTTTTTAGAGAATGCCACTTTTATCCCCATCAGCACAAAAGCAACACCCGAAAATTTATTGAGCCAGTTACCGGCTTTGGGGTTACTGATGAATTTTTCGGAAAAGAAAGACACAAACAGGCTAAGCAACACATACCATATTAAACCTAAAAACACATAGGTAAGCCCGAGTATAATAAATGGCAGCGACTGGCTTAAGGCCTCCTTTTTGATAAACTGCGGAAAAAACGCCAGGAAAAACAAGGCTACTTTGGGGTTAAGCACATTGGTTACCACGCCCGATAGGAAGTTTTGCATATTGCTTTTATCGGCTTTATCAACCGCGGTTAATATGATGCCATTATTTTTGGAGATAAGCTTATTAACGCCAAGATAAATAAGATATGCAGCACCAAGATATTTAACAATGGCAAAAGCCAAGACCGATTTTGCCACAATAAGGGATAAGCCAAGCGCCGCTAATACCGTATGGAACAATACACCTGCATTAACACCCAAAGCCGAGTAAATACCGGCTTTTTTACCCTGCCCTGCGGCTTTGTTTATTACAAACATGGTATCGAGGCCCGGCGTCATGATGAACAGGAATGCGGTTAGCGCGAAGGTTACAAAGTTATCTATGCCCATGTGGCAAATTTAATGGATTATTTGAAAATGGTAATGATAAGTGTTCACGTTCACTACCGTGAACGCATACTAAAAATATAACTAATTAATAATCAGTTTTTTAAAAAATACAGTACTGACAAAACAATGCCACCAGATGTTTCAAAAGGGTTTTGCCGTTGTTGGTGTTGTTACCAACAACCTTGAGGAAGGCAGCAAATAGTATATGGGGGCTAAGCATGGCGGCTTGTTGGTGACAATACCAACAAGGGCGGAAAAACAAAACGACAGTATGTTTGGCGAGAAGTTAAGCAGGTTGCTCACCCGCCACAATATGTTCCTTCTCAATTTTCTTCTGTAGTTCCAAAATTGCACCTATTAAAGCCTCGGGCCTTGGCGGGCAACCTTGTACGTACACATCAACCGGGATAACCCTGTCTACGCCTTTTACCACATGGTAACCGTGTTGCCAGTAAGGGCCGCCGCAGTTGGAGCATGAGCCCATCGAGATCACATATTTCGGGTCGGGCATTTGCTCGTACAGGCGCTTGATGCGCTCGGCCATTTTAAAGGTAACCGTACCGGCTATGATGATCACATCCGACTGACGCGCAGAGGGTCTTGGGAACACGCCAAACCTATCCAAATCATAAGTTGAGGCCATTGCGCCCATCATTTCTATCGCGCAGCATGCAATCCCAAAACTTAATGGCCAAAGGGATGACAGCCTTGCCCAGTTCAGCAGGTCGTCCATCTTGGTGATCACTATGCCACCGGCTTCATTGGTCAAGTCAGGCGTCATTGGCTGGTTTTTTAAAAGCTGGTTTAAACATAGGCTTCCTTACTTCAGGAGTAGCAGTTGCTGTGGAATTAACAGTGGCAGTAGCTGTGGCAGTCGGGGTTATTCCTAAACTAAATTCTTTCACCTTAAAATTGCCTTGCTGTGTGTTCAGATCGTCATATAACGCCTGTGGGATGCGGGCATCTGTTTGTGGCAGGGTTACGCTTGGTTTTATCCAGTTCAGGTCGCCCTTGCGCCAAACATAGGCCAGCCCCAATATCAATATCCCCAAAAAGATAAACATTTCTGTTAGTGAGATCCACCCCCAACGGGCATCAGTAGCTATAATTTCGCGGTTACCAAATACCGTTGCCCAGGGGAACACGAACACCATCTCCACATCAAACAGCAGGAAAACCAGCGCAATTACGTAAAAGCGCGAGTTAAAAGGCAACCAGGCATTGCCGGTTGGCTCTTCGCCACATTCATACGTACTTAGCTTTTCGGCATTGGGGTTACGGGGCGCTAAAAGGCGGTTCACAAAAAACAACCCGCCAATTGCAACAACGCCTGTAATTAAAAAGATAAGTATCTTTCCAAATTCTGATATTTGCGCCACAGCATCCATGACAGCAAATTTAACAAAACAATCAAACTTTGACGCTATAATTATTGGCGGCGGCGCCTGCGGACTAATGTGCGCAGTACAAGCCGGCTTTTTAGGCAAGCGTACATTGGTATTAGAGAAGAACGACAAAGTTGGCGCCAAGATATTAATAAGCGGCGGCGGCAGGTGTAATTACACCAATCTGTACACTACCCATAAGCAATTCATCTCACAGAACGAACACTTTAGCCGATCGGCCTTAGCGCAGTGGACCGTAGATGATACCGTAACTTTTTTTGAAACTTACGGCATCGAGGGCAAGGAAAAAACCCTTGGCCAGCTTTTCCCGGTGAGCGATAAGGCCAAAGATGTAGTGAATGTATTTACCGGCCTTTGTAATGATCTGGACCAGGAGATATGGTGCGATACCGAGGTTACCGCCATTGAGCAAACCGAAAACGGCTTCAGCATTACCATCATGCGGAATGATAAGCAGCAAACTTTAACTGCCCCAAAAGTAGTTGTGGCCAGCGGCGGCCTGCCCATCGCAAAAATGGGCGCTACCGATTTTGGCCTGCGTGTAGCCCGTAAATTTGGCATGGCAGTTACCGAAACCTCCCCTGCCCTGGTGCCCCTTACTATTACCGGTAAAGACCAGCCCTGGTATGAGCAACTATCTGGCAACAGCATTTTTTGCCGCGTATGGAACGACAGGGCAAGCTTTGAAGAAAATATACTTTTTACCCATTGGGGGCTGAGTGGCCCGGCTATATTACAGATCTCATCCTACTGGAAACCCGGCGAACATATCTACATTGACCTGCTGCCCGGCCAGGATATTACCGGACTGATATTGCAGGAGCGTGAGCAAAACGGCAAGAAAATGCTGCTGGCGTACCTATCTAACCTGTTTACCCGCAAATTTGCCGAGGCTTTGGTTGATTATATCCCTGCGGATAAAAACCTGGCTTCACTCACCAAAACCGAGCTGGAAGATATCAGCTTACTGCTGCACGAATTTAAAGTAAAGCCTGCCGGTACCAAAGGCTATGATAAAGCCGAGGTAATGACCGGCGGCGTAGATACCAACGCGCTATCCTCCAAAACGCTTGAAAGTAAGAATATGCCTGGCCTGTTCTTTGGCGGCGAATGCGTGGACGTTACCGGCTGGCTTGGCGGTTATAACTTTCAATGGGCATGGGCAAGTGGCTTTGTTATAGCGCAGAATATATAATATCAATTTGTCATCCTGAGCGATAGCGAAAGGATCTATTAGCGAACTGTGCATAACGAATATACATGGCGGTGATTAGATGCTTCACTATGTTCAGCATGACAAAGGGTAAAAACAAAAGGTCACAAAGAATAACTCTCTGTGACCTCTGTGAAAATCTTTGTGTACTCTGTGGTTAAAATAACCCAAAAACCTTATGGTTTCTTTTCAGGAACCGGAGCTGGCGCCGGTGGTGTTGAACCCGGTGCAGGCGCTGTACCTGGTGCTGGTGTTGTACCCGGCGCCCATGACGGCTGGCCTGCAGGTGCCTGGCGTGGCAACTCTGATGCCCTCACTACTTCAGGGTGCGATACACCACGGTGGCAACTGTAGCAGTTGATGCTGCTTTCCATGATCCTGTCTGTGCTGTCCTTTTGTGCGTGGAAATATTTTTTATTGATGTCCTGTGTCATTTTGTACATCTCGCGGGCCATTTCTTTTTCGGGTTTGCCATCGGCGGCAAAGTCCATCTTTTTGGTATCCTCGTTACGTACATGGCAAAAGCTGCAGCGTGCGCCTAAAGCGTGCTCCCACTCTTCCATTGTTTTATGCATTTCCTCTTTAGAGATATTTTTTGGCAGTACTTTCAGGTTTTTAAATGGTTCATCGGCGGGTTTAGCAGCCGGCGACATCGCCATAAATACTACGGCCGAAAGCAGGCCTATTGTTGCAAGCAGTTTTTTATTAATTGTCATGATAATGTAAGCGCGTTTAAACACCTAAACTAATGTATTTAATTTATAAACGCAATACGCAATAATAATGTTACGCTAATTATCTGTAAAAGGCTTTATCATTTCCATGCTCAAATCCCAAAGCCTGTTACGGCCAAGCTCGTCGGTGGCTTTTGCAGATGGATCTGCCGGATGGCGGTTTTTAAAATACTTACCGCTTTTCGCATCAATACGCGCAGCCGTAGCAAGGTAAATACTGGTTTTAGCACCACTCTCGGCCGATATCATAAAAGGCCTGGCCAGCCACATTAATATATTGCCTATGCCGTTAAGGCCTATGCCAAAGCCGGTATTAACCAAGCCCGGGTGTAGCGCAAAAGCGCTTATACCTTTTGGCCCATATTTGAGAGCCAGCGAACGGGTAAAATATATGTTAAACAGTTTGGCAGTTCCGTAGGCCCTCCATGCAGCATATGGGCGCTTTATCCATTGCAGATCGTTAAAATTTGGTTTGGCCATACGGTGCGCTTCCGAACTTACATTGATAATACGCGCCTGGCCTTTTTGCAGCAAAGGCAACAGGTTATTCACCAATAAAAAATGGCTAAGGTGGTTAACCGCAAAGGTCATCTCATATCCGTCTTTACTTTCCTGGCGTTCGGCAAAAATCCCCCCTGCATTATTGATAAGTACATTAACAGCCAATAAGCCCGATTTTAATATCCCAGCGGCATTGCGTACGCTTTCCATATCGGCCAGGTCACATTTAACTACGTAAATATGTTTATTTTTGGTTTCCGCAATTATTTCCTGCCTCAGCTCTTCCCCCTTTTCCATATCGCGCACCAGCATATAAACTGCGTGATCTTTTTTGGCGAGCGCCATTGCGGTTTCTTTACCTATACCGGATGTTGCGCCGGTTATAACAGTTGTTGTAAAAGGCATTTTTTCTTAATTTAAATTAGGCCGGGGGGCATATCAAATTTAGCATTTTTTAGGGCAGATAACAAATGGCATAGTGATGGCCCTTGCATTAAACTATAACACGAAAATAAATCTGTTAAATTTTGTTAAACAATTTGCTTTATTACGAACTCGTCGTATATTTACGAAATAATCGTAGATAACATGGAGAAATTATCACAACAAGAGGAAGAAGCAATGCAGGCCGTTTGGCAGGCAGGCACGGGCTTTATAAAAGATCTGCTTGACCAAATGGCCGAGCCAAAGCCACCCTACACCACATTGGCATCAACCATCAAAAACCTGGAACGCAAGGGTTTTGTAACCGGCGAAAAGCTGGGTAACTCGTATCGCTACACCCCTGCTATTTTAGAGGAGGAATACAAAAAGCGCTTCATGAGCGGCTTTGTAAGCGATTATTTTAAAAACTCGTATAAAGACCTGGTTACCTTTTTCGCAAACGAAAAAAAGATCAGTGCCAGCGAGTTAAAAGAGATCCTCAACCTGATAGAAAAACCTAAACAATAATACCATGCCGGCCTTATTTGTCTTTTTATTCAAAGTTAATATCGCATTACTGTTGTTTTGCGCGGGCTATTACCTGGTGCTACGCCACCTCACCTTTTACACATTAAACAGGGCATATTTAATGGTTGCCATTATTTTTGCAACCCTTTACCCTGAAATTGATCTGAACGATTTTGCCCAAAGGCACGAAACCCTTGCCAAACCGGTACAAACCGTGGTTTTAAACTGGCGGGCACCTGCCGAAAGCCTGATAAAACCACTTACACAACCCAATTACTGGCAATGGGCAACGGTTATATTCTGGGCAGGGGCCATATTCCTGGGGTTTAGGTTACTGATGCAGTTGTTTTCTCTATTCCAATTATACCGGCAGTCAAAACCGGCACGCATCCATGAGCATGATGTAAGGCTTATTGACGGCAAAGTTGCGCCTTTTTCTTTCTGGCGAAGCATTTATGTTAACCCTGCAAACCACACCCCTGCCGACCTGCAAGCCATACTACTGCATGAGCAGGTACACGTAAACGGATGGCATACCATTGATATTTTACTGGCCGAATTAAGCAGTGTATTCTATTGGTTTAACCCCGGTATATGGCTCATGAAAAAGGCCATTCGCGAAAATATTGAGTTTATAACCGACCGGAAAATATTGAACAAAGGCTTCGATAGTAAAACCTACCAATATAGCCTGGTGAATGTGAGCTTTAGCGCCACTACCCCGGGCATAGTTAACCACTTTAATATTTCAACCATTAAAAAACGCATAATTATGATGAACGCTAAAAGATCTTCGAAGTTTAAACTTACGCGTTATGCGTTTGTGGTACCTGCTGTTATTGCACTGCTATTGGTATTTACACTATCAAAAGCAGAAATGGCCAAACCCATTACTCATAAAATAGCGGTTGCTATTAAACCGGTTACCACTGCTATTACACAGGCTGCAAAAACAGCTATGGCTATTACCGATACTGTACCTGCTAAAAAAGAGAAAACTTTTGCAGGCAAAAAAGTAAATACCGACACTATACAATTTGATACCGTAAGGTTTAAGAAACCACTCACATTCAGCACGTTCAGCAGCCGGGCTGACACCGGTAAATACTCAAAACTGGTTCTTAGGGAAGCGAATAAACACGTTATCGATTCGATGAATATAGTATTGAACGGCAAAAAAGTAGATAATATGGTGTTTTCAAAGGTTGATCGATCATCAATAGAAAGCATTAACGTTTACAATAAGGAAGCACTAAAATTTAATACGGCAGTAGAGGGCTACACCTTTAATAACGATAAAGAGATCCTGTTTATAGCCACTAAAGATTCGCCGGAAGGCAAAGCACTGGCCGAAAAGCTTGGTAAAAAGCGGCAGCTAACTAATATACGTATAACAGGGTTGCAAAAAGACGCTCAAAAAGCCACCTCAAATTTTGAATTATTAAACGCTGTACCGGCCTCAAAAGGGGATGGTAAAAATATAACCATTGTAACTCACGGCAGGGCAACAACCATCCCTGCAGATGATATACAAGAAATAGTATTGGATTCCGGCGTGGTACGTGTTAGAGGTGTAAAAAAACAAGGCGTATCAGGCATTCAGTATAATGTTCGTAAAGCGAACGGTACTGCCAACCCGGTAACCTTCGTCAGCCCGGGATATGTAACGGCTACAGCCACCTACACTGAGAATACACCGGGTAAAAATACATTAACCATGTCACCGGGATATAATGTTTATACTACATATAGCACACGCAAGGCAGCAGAGAGTTTTTCTGACAAGGTAATTGTTATTGATGGCAAGAAAGCCAGCGAAAAAGAAATGAAGAAACTACCCGTTTATAATATCGATCGGATGTCGGTAATGTTTGAAGCCGATTCTGTAAAAAAATACGCTGAAAAGGGAAAAAATGGAGTAATATTCATTACTACCAAAAAAGGGAAACAATAATAAGATCAGTTAGCTGTTAACCCTATTTAAAGGTTGACCGGGGCAAGCCTGGTTAACCTTTTTGTTTTAGCCTTCACAACCCGTCATTGCGAGAAGCGATAGCGACGTGGCAATCTTCGATAGAAAAGTTGGCGACATACCTATCGAAGATTGCTTCGTACATCGCAATGACGCGCGGAGTTTAGTATCTAACTCGCTTCCGCCAGCTTCTCTTTATCCAAAATCTGCAGCAAAGCCTTCTCTGCGATATTCAACTCGGCCGATTTTACATCCTTATCCCCATCCAGCTTATCTATATATTTAAAAATAGTACCCTCTTCATAACTTTTTATAACCGTTGGGTGCACATAGTATTTTTTACAAACCGTGCGGGTGTTGCCAAGGTTTATGGCTACTTCATCAAGCACACTTACTATCTTCTTTTTACATTCAGATACGGTATCAAATTCACCAGCCTCTTTAAAAGCGTACAGGGCGCTTACACTACCCGCCCAGGTGCGGAAATCCTTAGCGGTAAAATCCTCGCCGGTTATCTCTTTCAGGTAGGTATTTATATCGCCCGAGCCTATGGTACAATGCCCGCCATCCTCGTTATAATATTGAAACAGTTCCTTACCGGGGATATCGCGGCATTGCTTAACCAGCCGGGCCAGTTTTTTACTTTGCAGGGCAACTTTATGCATCACCCCTTTTTTGCCCTTAAATTCAAAATTGAGTTTGCTGCCTTCAATTTTAACATGTCTGTCCATCAGCGTAGTTAAACCGAACGAGCCGTAGAGTTTTTTGTATGATTCGTTACCCACACGGATGCTGGTTAGTTCCATTAACCGCACCACCAGTGCCACCACCTTTTCGTGATCAAGTTTGTGGCGTGCCAAATCATGGTCAACCTGTTTACGTATGGCGGGCAAATGAGCCGCAAATGTTTGCAGGCGATGGTATTTTGATTGGTTGCGGATCTTGTTCCAGTAAGCGTGATATCGGTATTGCTTGCGCCCGGCTGCGTCGGTACCGGTAAATTGCAGGTGGCCGTTATCATAAGGCGAGATCCATACGTTGGTGTAGGCTGGTGGGATTACCAGTTTATTAAAGCGTTCTACAAGAACTTTGTCCTTCACCAATTTGCCGTCAGCATCGTAATAACTCCAGCCCTTGCCGGCCTTTTTGCGGGTGTAACCCGGGGTAGCGTCTGATACATACCTTAAACCAACTGCTTTTGCAGTTATTTTTGGGTCGCGGCCAATTTTTTCGAGTTTTTTTTCAAGGCGGGTCATGTGTAGGGTACAACATGCAACCGGGTGATAAGTTTTAAGTACTAATTAAAGTTATTAAGTACTAACACAATAAACCATTTGTCATCCTGAACGTAGTGAAGTATCTATTTGCGAATATGCATATCGGCGGGTAGATCCTTCGTCCCTCACTTATAAATTCTTCAATACATCTACCACATGCTCCACTTGCCCGGGGTGTACGTCCAAATGTGTAACAAAGCGGATGCGGTGGGTATCGGTACTGCTGGCTTTAATGCCTTTTTCTTCCAGTTTAGCCAATATGGCATCGGCAGGTTGGGTGGTATCAAATAAAACAATATTTGTTTCTACAGGCACTACATTGGTTACCCATGCGCATTTTACCAGTTCCTCACCTAAAATACGGGCGTGGGTATGATCAATCTTTAAACGCTCTACATGATGATCCAGCGCGTAAATACCTGCTGCTGCCAGGAAACCCGCCTGCCTCATGCCGCCGCCCAATACCTTACGGATACGGCGGGCATATTTAATGGTTGCTTTATCGGCCAGTAAAACCGAGCCAACCGGCGCACCGAGGCCTTTAGATAAGCATACCGAAATACCATCAAAGCATTTGCCGTACTCCAGGGCGCTATCGCCGGTATGGGCAAGTGCGTTAAATATTCGGGCACCATCTAAATGCAATGTTAGGCCGCGCTGTTTACACAGTTCGGCAATGGGTTTAATATGCTCAAGCGTGTAGCAGCTGCCACCGCCTTTGTTAACCGTATTCTCCAACACTACCAAACTGGTGTGCGGGTAGTGGATATTTTCGGCATTTATCTCCGGCGCGATCATTTCGGCGGTTAAGATACCCCTGTAGCCATTCAATAACCGTGTTGATACACCCGAGTTAAAGGCAATGCCCCCACCCTCGTAACGGTAAACATGCGCGGTTTGGTCAGCTATAAGTTCATCAAGCGGTTGGGTAAAACATTTAATAGCTATCTGGTTGGTCATGGTGCCCGAGGGGCAGAAAATGGCCTCTTCCATCCCAAACATCCGCGCAGCTTTTTGTTCAAGCGCGTTCACGGTTTCGTCTTCGCCAAAAACATCATCGCCTACTTTGGCGCTCCACATGGCTTCGAGCATCCCCGGTGTTGGTTTTGTTACGGTATCGCTGCGCAGATCAACTGTTATCATGTCAAAAAATCTATATATTTGGTTTCAAATCTAAACCTTTATGCGTAAAATTTTACTCCTGCTTTGTATTTTAAGCATTACAATTAATGCAAAGGCTCAATTTTTTTCACGGAACTGGACAGACGGTATTTACTATGATTCTGTAGGAATTAAACATGCCGGCTTTATAGCCTGGGAAGCACCTAAATCGTCTATTTTTACCGGCAAGTTAGATTACATTCGCTTTAAACCAAAGAAAAATGCGGATGGCGCCAAAATCTATTCAAAAGATTTCAAATCTTTTGTAATGGGCGAGGATAGTTTTGTGGTATCGAGAAACACCTTACTGGAAAAAAATCCGTTCCTGAAAGTACTGGTCAATAATGGCGATACAACCAGATTGTATGCTTACCTGATTGCAAAAGAAATTAAGGTTGGTGGGATTGCTGGCTCTATCGGGATGGTTACAGCCGGCCTTGGGTTGTCGGCAAAATATTTTTCATCTACTTACTACTACGGCAGCAATCCCAACAATTTAATCAAACTCGACAAGAAAAACTTCATTGAAATCATGAGCAAAATTATGGCCGATAAACCGGAGGCTGTTGCAAGAATAAAAAACAAGAAACTGCGTTATGGTGACATGGATGATCTGTTGTATTTTTACAGGTATGATATGATGCCACCGGCACAGGCACCAGACCCTTTTAGCGGATCAAACAATTAGTAAAATTAACCCAATGCGTAAAACAATATTTATACTTTTTATTCTTGCTGTTTCGTACTCTGCTGCAAAAGCACAGCCTCAGCGCAAATGGTTTGAAGGCACGCTTTACCATACCAGCGGCGAAATATTCGACGGGTTGATATCATGGGCGCCTCCACACAAAGGCGAATACGAAGACGGCGACCGCATACTTTACTGCGCCGATGAAAAATCGGAGGTGTTCCCTATCCCTTATTACAAGATCAAATCATTTGTAATGGGTGAAGATAGCTTCGTGGTATCGCGCAATGTGTTATTAAAAAACAGCCCATTCATGATCGTAGCTGTTGATAACGCCACAAAATTATTTACCGTTAAAACAGCTAAAAACGGTTTCCCGTTAATTATCAATACCGGCGGTTTCACGGGCAACGTAGGCATGGGTGTGGGTGTTGGCACAACCGTTGGCGGTGGTACAAGAACCACGTACTACTATGGCCCTACGCAGGATAAAGTTACCAAACTGGAAAAGAAACAGTTTATTGAAGTAATGAGCAATATTATGGCAGATAAACCCGAGGTTGTTGCTAAAATTAAAGACAAAACTTTTCGTTATGGTGACATGGAGTACCTGCTCACCTATTACAGAACAGGCCAGATGCCAAAAAAATCATATGACTACTAAGAACACCCCTTACGCAAAAAACTTTTTTAATACCGCTGCGCTTATTTTATTACTAACGCTGGCAAGCAATACCGTTAAAGCGCAGAAATGGCTTCCCGGCTATTTTGTTGATGTAAAAGGCGTTAGAACCACAGGGTACATCCACCCTAACCCGGGTGGCCGCGGCCCACTCAGGGACGAGGGCTTTATTGAGTTTAGAGACGAAGAACACTCAACTCCGTATTATCTCAGTACCAGCGATCTGCAATCGTTTGTGGCTGGCCGCGATAGCTTTGTAGTAGCACATGCCCCCGGTAACGAAACCTGGGCAAAAAAAGAATTTGATTTTGTACGCGTGGTTATTGACGAGCCCACTAAAATTTATGCCACACGTGGCGCAGGCAGTGGCGGAAGCGGTGGCGGTAAAAAGGTACAGGTATCGCCAGAACTGGGTATAGGCGCAGGCAGCTACGGCACATCATATGGTGGTGGCGTAGGTATAAGTATTGGCGGTGGTGGTGGCGGCGGTAACAACAATAAGTTAAGCTATTACTATGGCAGCAGCACCGCCACTATGCAGCACCTTACCCGCGAGAACTTTATTGATGTTATGAGCGAGGTGATGGCCGATGAACCCGAGGTTGTTGAGCAGATCCGCGCCAACCATTTTGGGATAGGTAATATAGAAAAACTGGTTGCTTATTTTAATAAGGTGAGAGACTCGCATCAATAAGTTAATACCTACTTTGTAATTTCTTAAAACTTTTACGAGTACTATACGTAATTATGTGCATAACTAAACAGCACATAATGCCCAATAGAACCCCTACTCCTGAAAGACCCTCTAAAAAAGAACTCACCTATATAGAAAAGGTGTGGCATACGGTGGCCATTGTTGCCCTGCTTGTGGTTTCCATATTAATTGCCCGCGTAGCCTTTAATGTACTTTTAATGATATTGGCCGGAGCGCTGATATCGGTATATTTCCACGGGCTGGGCGATATGATAGAACGTAAAACCAAATGGAACCGTAAGATCTGCATGACGGTGTCTGTTGTGGGTTCCTTTCTCATCCTGTTCACATTGCTTTATGTTATGGGCACCACCATACAGGGCCAGATAGCCATTTTAAGCGAAAGCCTGCCCAAAACCATTAATAACTTTAAAGCCCAGCTTGGAGAAGGCCCTATCGGCTCAAAAATACTGGAGTACTTTGGCAGCGATAATACCGATAAACTTTTTGCAACGGCTCAAAGTTTCTTTAGTACCAGTTTTGGGGTATTGGGTAATATTTATATCATTATGTTTTTGGGGATATTTTTCACTACCAGCCCCTCGCTTTACATGGATGGTATCATTAAACTATTCCCTGAGCAAAATAAGCCAATGGCCAGAAAGGTTATAGACCGTACCAGCCAGGCATTAAAGGGATGGCTAAAAGGCATGATGCTTTCTATGGTGCTGATATTTATTATGATAGGTGCAGGCCTGTCTATTATTGGCATACCGGTAGCATTGGTGCTTGCCCTTTTAACGGGCTTATTAAAGCTTATACCAAACTTTGGCTCGCTGGCGGCCATGATACCCGGCGTATTGCTTGCCCTAACTAAAGACCTTAATACCGCCATTATAACGGCATTGCTTTACATCGTATCGCAAACCATTGTAAGTAACATTGTTACGCCGCTTATTCAAAAGAAAATGATCAACATCCCGCCTGCTTTAACCATCATAAGCCAGGTGTTGATGGGGGTACTGTCGGGCGTGTTGGGTATTATACTGGCAGTGCCACTGCTATCTATCCTTATTATTTTGGTTGATGAGATCTATGTTAAAAAAATAAACGGTGAAGTTGACGACGAAGTAGGCCACCGAACGGTTGACAGCGATTAAAAGCAGTTGGCAAATATCCTAAAAGTAAAGGCCCGTCATTTCTGACAGGCCTTTACTTTTTACTTTCAACTTTAAACTTATTGCCCCTGTGCTAAAGTATAGCCTATTTTGCCATCAAATCTCATCAGGAACTCAACCGAGCACACTTTAAAATCTTCCGAAAGATCGGCAGCAATGTGCAATATCTCTTTCTGGGTTATCTCAGTACCGTCTTTCTTTTCGAAACGGATCCGGTATTCGTTCACCAGCTCAGTAAATATCGATCCGGTTGGCCAAACCTGTGTACCACGGTTTGATATCATCACCAACTGAAAGTTATCGGTTTGTTTGCGTTGCGCCAAAGCAGCAAGCTCATTTGGCTGCTTGTTCGACTCTACGAAAACATCCACCCCAACCATTTCTTCTGTAGTGGTAGTGCTGGTAACGGTCAATTTATTTTTAAGCGGATGATCGTGATTGGCTTTCACTTCCATATCCGGTTGGGCAACAACGGCCCCCTTTGCAGGCAACTGCCCAAGGTTGGCAATCACGGCATCAGCAAAAGCATCTGTATTAACCGATGCTACAGCTTTATCACCAAAATCGCCGGTGTGTACGCCTTGTTCAAGTGTGTATAATAATGAGTTTTCGATATTAGCCGCGGCGGTAGTAAAGCCTAAATAACGCAGCATTAAAATACCCGATAACAGCAAAGCAGTTGGGTTAGCAATACCACGACCGGCAATATCTGGTGCGGTACCATGCACTGCCTCAAAAATGGAGATATTATCGCCAATATTTGCAGATGGAGCGAAGCCCAGCCCGCCAACTAAACCGGCGCAAAGGTCAGATACGATATCACCCTGTAAGTTAGTGAGTACAATAGCCTGGAATATTTCAGGGCGTGATACCAGCTTCATGCAAAGGTCATCCACAATAATGTCTGACGATTCAATATCCGGGTACTCGCGTGCAATCTCATAAAACGTTTCCAGGAACATGCCATCGGTTAGTTTCATGATATTGGCCTTATGCCCGCAAGCCAGTTTGGTATAACCCTTACGGCGGGCCATTTCAAATGCATAACGGATCACCTGGGCAGAGCCCGGGCGGGTAATGATACGGCGGCCTACTGCAACATCGTTGGTTAATAAGTGCTCGATGCCTCCGTAAGTATCTTCAATATTCTCGCGAACGATAGTTAAGTTAATAGGGATACCCGCCTTTGAGAAAACGGTATCAACACCATTCAGTGAACGGAAATCGCGCTGATTGGCGTAAGTGTTCCACACCTTACGGGCGGTAACGTTGATGCTTTTTACGCCTTTGCCTTTTGGGGTTTCCATCGGGCCTTTAAACAGCAGGCCTAAACGTTCAATGGTTTCTTTTGCTGCGGCGGTCATCCCGGTGGAATGGCCTGCATCAAAATACGACTTGCCCATTTCTACGTACTCGTAATCGAGCTGTACGTTGGCGGCTTCAAACACGCGGAGTACGGCGGCCATAATTTCCGGGCCTATACCGTCACCTTTTGCTACTGCTATTTTGGTTTTCATGTATAATGTATTGGTGGAGTAAAAACGCTGCAAAGGTAGGCTTTTTGAGGCTATCCTGGAAGGTTTTGAGGCTTATTGTGGTCGAATTGTGACGTTTGAATGTCCTTATGATGCTTAAATATTGTTTTCTATTACAAACCCTAATCAGTTTCTAATATTTAGCCATTATTCTGGCATGGCCGGTCACCTTAACATCGCAATAAATAGCTGTTAAAATTGCTTTATGCCAGTTTAAAAGATTTAGGTAAATTTGCAACACTATACATGAAAGCATTTTACGGGGATTTACGATTAGGAATATTAGGCGGCGGCCAGCTTGGGCGCATGCTGATACAGCAGGCAATAAACTACAACGTCACCGTAAAGGTGCTCGACCCAGACCGAGAGGCACCCTGCCGCCGGCTTTGCAACGAGTTTGTTGTAGGCTCATTAAGCGATTACGAAACCGTTTATAACTTTGGTAAAAAGGTTGACCTGCTTACCATCGAGATAGAGAAAGTAAACGTTGATGCGCTGGAGCAATTGGAAAAAGAAGGCGTTGCCGTTTATCCGCAATCGCGCATTATCCGCCTCATACAGGATAAGGGCCTTCAAAAGCAGTTTTTTAAAGAGAATGATATCCCTACTGCCGAGTTCCAGGTGATCTCATCGCCCGAACAGTTGAAGTCAAGCCATATCCCATTCCCGTATATTCAAAAGCTTCGCCGCGATGGTTATGATGGCAAGGGCGTTTACAAAGTGGTTGACGAGAGTTACCTAAAAAATGCCTTTACCGAACCAAGCCTTATTGAGCGCCTTATTGATTTTGAAAAAGAGATTGGTGTAATAGTAGCCCGTAACGAAAGCGGCGAGGTAAAAACCTTCCCGCTGGTTGAGATGGAATTTAACCCCGAAGCCAACCTGGTTGAGTTTTTGATCTCGCCCTCTACCCTGCCATTCGAGGTGCAAATGGAGGCCGAAAATATTGCCAAACGCATAGCCGAAACGCTGAACATTGTAGGCATACTGGCAGTAGAAATGTTCCTGACCAAAGATGGCAAAATACTGGTGAACGAACTAGCCCCGCGCCCGCATAACAGCGGCCACCAAAGCATTGAGGGTAATGTAGTATCGCAGTTTGAGCAGCACTTAAGGGCAATATTCGACCAGCCACTGGGTGATACCGCCTGCCTGAGCAACGCCATAATGGTAAACATTTTAGGCGAAGCCGGATACGAAGGCCCGGCTGTTTACCAGGGGATAGAGAAAATCCTAAAGTGTGCCGGTGTTTATGTGCACCTGTACGGCAAGGCCTTAACAAAACCTTTCCGCAAAATGGGGCATGTTACTATTGTTGATAATGATAGGGAAAAAGCGATAGAGAAAGCGAGATTTGTGCAGCAAACATTAAAGGTTATTGCGTAATATTAATTTTAGAAAACCCACGCATCATTGTGAGGTACGAAGCAATCTTCGATAGAACAGTCGACGACATGCTTGCAAGAGATTGCTTCGTACCTCGCAATGACGATTTGAAATAAACCACAACCATGAGCCAACCAAAAATAGCCATTATAATGGGCAGCAAGTCCGATTTAAACATTATGCAGGATGCTGCTGATGTTTTAAAAGAACTGGGTGTTGCATACGAGATTACCGTTGTATCTGCCCACCGCACGCCCGATAGGATGTTCAGCTACGCCCGCGCCGCTGCCGATCGTGGCATCAAGGTGATCATAGCCGGTGCCGGTGGTGCCGCGCATTTACCCGGCATGGTAGCATCGTTAACGCATTTACCCGTAATTGGCGTTCCTGTAAGGTCAAGCAACTCTATCGATGGCTGGGATTCTATCCTGTCTATCCTGCAAATGCCAAATGGTATCCCGGTGGCTACAGTAGCTTTAAACGCTGCTAAAAATGCGGGCATACTGGCCGCGCAGATCCTGTCGACCGCTGATGAATACCTGGTTCAGAACCTTATCGCTTTTAAAGAGAAATTAAAACAGGTGGTGGAAGCTTCGGCCGCGGAGATGGAAGGACATTAATTTTTTGCCTTGGTAAGTACGAGAGAATGTTCTACAGAAAACTCCTGGTTGCCATTAGGGCCACCGTAGTTAGAACCGTACCCCCATTGTATAGTCATGGTAGCGCTGTTAATGGTCATAATCTGAAAAAAATGGTCTTTCCCCGCACTTTGCACATAAATATTCCTTTCATCACTGGTTTGTGCAAAAAATGTCATGTTGCCAATTACATCCTCACCTTCTTCTTGGGCAAAACTTACGTAGCCGGTACCATCATTATTAAATTGCATGTAATCATTATTCGAAAAATCGCTCTTAATAACTTTACTTTGCTCTACCTTTTCTAAAAGCCGTGTGGTGGTAAGTGCTTTCATTTGCCATTTACCTATAAATTTTTTTCGAACTTCCGGAGTTTCAGTTTTAGTGCAAGAGGTAGCAACTGTAACTAATAAAAGGAATGATAGAAATTTTTGCATGCGCTGATATCAGATTTAAGTTTTATCAAAGATAAAAAAATCTTTACACCATTACTTACGTATTATTACGTTGCTACACCAGTCTCTTATTAGTAACATTCATTACGTTAATTCAGCAACGGGTTCTCGGGGAAATTGGCAATATGTGCGTAGCGCTGGCCAAGGCTTATCACCACTTCTTTCCAAAGGTTGCTTTCATTATTGCCAAAAATGCTGTCGGTTTCAAATTTATTAGCTACGATCCAGGCATCCTCGCGCAGTTCATCATCAAGCTGGCCGGGTGTCCAGCCAGAGTAACCTGTAAAGAATTTTATCTCACCTTCAGTTAACTGGTAATTGTTTATCAGTTCTTTTATCTGCTCAAAATCGCCGCCCCAGTAAATACCATCCCATATTTCAATACCACCCTCAATTTTATCTGGGCAGCGGTGTATATAATGCAGGGTATTTTCGGCCACGGGGCCACCCACATAAACAGGTATTTCTGAATAAGAAGCATCAGGCAGTATATCACCCAGTAAATATTCGGTTTGGTGATTAAGGATAAACCCCATAGCGCCAGCCTCAGAATATTCAGTAAGCAATATAACCGACCGTTTAAAATTAGGGTCGGGCATAAATGGTTCTGATATTAATAATCGACCTGCGGCAGCGGAAATGGGACTTAGCATAGGTGTAAATTTATATAGTATTAACACTAAATGTAAAATTATGTTCATTAATGACCAAAATGAACAACGTATAGATATGTACGGTATAATTAATTTGTAAGTTTGCGATAATGGATCAAAAAGATATAGAAAATTTAAGGCAGGACTATGAAGCGGCTTCGTTGAACGAAACCGACGTTGATGCCAACCCAATACGCCAGTTTGATAAATGGTTTAATGAAGCCATTAATTTTAAGGTACATGAGCCAAACGCCATGACTTTGGCCACCGCTACGCACGATGGCCGCCCATCGGCAAGGATAGTTTTGCTTAAGGGTTTCAGCGATGACGGCTTTAAGTTTTACACCAATTACCTAAGCCGTAAGGGTAAAGAGATCAGCAAAAACCCCCTGGGGTCGCTTGTTTTCTTTTGGGGCGGTATGGAACGCCAGATCCGTATTGAAGGCACTATAGAAAAGCTTGACAAAAACTATTCTGAAAAATACTTCCACTCGCGCCCTAAGGCGAGCCAGATAGGCGCTGCCGCATCACCGCAAAGCCAGGAAATTGACGGCCGCGAAATACTTGAGCAAAAAATGGCAGCTTTAGAAGCTGAATATGCCGACAGCGAAGTGCCAAAACCATCATACTGGGGCGGGTATGTTTTAAGACCACGCTACATTGAGTTTTGGCAGGGCCGCCGCAGCCGCCTTCATGACAGGATAGTTTACAAAAAAACCGATAATAAAAACTGGAAAATTGTTCGCCTTGCGCCATGAGTTTTGATGATATTAAATTATTGCTTACCCAAAAGTTTGGCGACGATGTAATTACCGGCGAAGAACGTACCGGCATGCAACCCGCCCTGCTCATAAACCCCGACCATATTGTTGAGGTTTGTATGGAATTGCGCAATAACCCTAAAACTTATTTCGATTTCCTATCCTGCCTTACAGGCGTGGATTACGGCGAAGAGGCCGGTAGTTTTGGTGTAGTTTATCATTTGTCGTCTATCCCCTACCATTTGCAGCTTACGTTAAAAATAAGCAGGGAAAATGACCGTAGCGAAGATAATTTACCCTCATTCCCCAGCATTGTATCCGTTTACCGAACTGCCGACTGGCACGAACGGGAAGCATACGACCTGGTTGGGATATTTTTTGAAGGCCACCCTGATCTGCGCAGAATTTTACTGCCCGATGATTGGGAAGGTTATCCCTTACGCAAGGATTATAAGGCGGCAGAGTACTATAAGGGGATAAAGGTTGATTAAGAAACAATAAAGCGTTATTGCGAGGTGCGAAGCAATCTCTTACAGACAGGTCGCCGACTTTTCTATCGAAGATTGCTTCGTACCTCGCAATGACGGGTAGGATATAAAGGATTTGGAAACACTTTCAAAATATAACGAAGCACTTGACCGCTATAACAAAAAGATAGCCGATGCCGCTGTGGAGGATATGGTGCTCAACATGGGCCCTCAGCATCCCTCAACCCACGGGGTTTTGCGGCTGGAGCTGATAACCGATGGCGAGATAGTAAAAGAGGTTATCCCGCATATTGGTTACCTGCACCGCTGTTTTGAAAAACACGCCGAATCGCTTACCTACCAGCAAACCATCCCGTTTACCGACAGGCTGGATTACCTGGCTTCTATGAACAACAGCCATGCCTGGGTTATGGGTGTGGAGAAAATGCTTGGCATTGATAAAGATATCCCCAAACGGATAGAATATATCCGCGTGCTGGTTTGCGAACTTAACCGCATTGCATCGCACCTGATAGCTATCGGCACCTATGGCATTGATATAGGCGCGTTTACACCTTTTTTGTGGTGTTTCCGCGACCGTGAGCATATCATGGGCATGCTGGAGTGGGCTTCGGGTTCGCGCATGCTGTATAACTATATATGGGTGGGCGGTTTGTTTTATGACCTGCCCGTTGGGTTTGAAGAACGCTGCCGCGAGTTTGTTGATTACTTTAAACCAAAAATGGTTGAGCTTAACCAGCTTTTAACCGATAACCAGATCTTTATTAGTCGTACCGCCAACGTGGGCATTTTGCCTATGGATGTGGCCATCAACTGCGGCTGCAGCGGCCCGGTATTGCGTGGCTCGGGTTTAAAATATGATCTGCGACGGATAGACAATTACTCTGCTTACCCTGAACTGGAATTTGATATCCCGGTAGGTAAAGGCCTGATGGGCACTGTTGGCGATTGCTGGGACAGGTACAAAGTACGTGTTGACGAGATCCAGGAATCGGTAAAGATTGTAGAGCAATGCCTGGACAGGTTGCAGAAAGAATTAAAGCGCACCCCTGAGTTTGACCCGCGCGCAAAACTACCGCGTAAACTAACACCAAAGGCACAAGACTATTATGCCCGCTGCGAAGGCGCCAAAGGCGAACTGGGCTTTTATTTTATCCATAATAACGAACGCTCCGAGATCCCGTTCCGTTCGAAAGTACGCGGCCCGAGTTTTAATAACCTCTCGGTACTGCCCGAACTTGGCAAAGGTGTTATGATAGCCGACCTGATAGCCATTATCGGCTCGCTTGATTTTGTACTGGGCGAGGTTGATAGGTAGTTTTTAGAGCGTCGGGATATTTAGAATCAAGACAGCTTCTTTCCTGATTGTCATAGTGAGCCTGTCGAACCATTAGCAAGGTGCACAAGTCTCCGACAAGCTCAGACTGACATACCACTACTTTCCTTTCATCCATGCAAGGGCCGCAATAATTTTTTGGTCTTTGCTAAAATCGTCAAAATTATCCCCGGCAATCACTTCCTTATCGGGCGGCACATTTTTGTAATAGATCTTTCCATTCCTATCCGCCTCGGCAGCCTGCGCCATAATAAACTCAACGCCATAAATACTAAAGGACTCGTTAGCTGTTGTATAACCCGCCGTGGTATCGCCTATAATGCAGGCATTCTTTTGCCCCTTAAAAGTAATGGCCATTGCCTCTCCAGAGCTTGCTGTATAGGGCGACGTTAATACTGCTATTTTAATCTTTGGGTTCACCTTGCCCAGTGCCTTAACCGAGCAGGCTTTAGTGGTATCCGAATAGATGCTGGTATCCTTCACCAACCACGACTCATTTTTAGATGCATCAGGGTAAATAAAATAACCCAACTTACCTTTGCTTACCAGGTTGCCTACTCCTATTATCATTGGCCACATGTTGCCGCCTAAGTTTAGCCTTAAATCAATAACAACACCTTTAAGTTTGGCGGGGTTAAGCTTAGCCAGCGAATCTTGTATCTGGGCAGCAATGAGTTGCATTTCGCCCGGCTTAGTCGGGTTGTTCCCCGGTACTAATATATAACCATAGCCATTTTCCAGCATACGCGTTTCTATAGTTTGCTTATTCTTTTTGAATTTGGCTAACAATTCTTTATATAATTCCCTATCCACCTTTACGTGGGTGGTGTTCCATTTATGTGTTTTACCATTGTACAAAGCCATCCCATGAAAATCGCCTAACATCTCATACATCAACGATACTGCCGGCATGGCTTCAATAACACTTTTTGCATCCCTGCTTCGTTTACGTACGGAATCGGTTAACTTGTTCCAGTCTATATTTCCCCGGTATATCGAATTCTTTTTAGCGTAAGATAACGCCGTATCTATAAGCTTATGGGCGCTGTCGGCACCGGTTAACGGCTGTTGTGCAAAGCTTAAAAATGGAAAAAGTAAAAGACAGGCAACTAGTTTAAGTTTCATATAGGGGTATTAAGATTTAACCGTGTTTAGTTAAGACGCAACAACGGGTAATTAGTTACTTATCAAATCTAAAAACTCACAAAAAAAGGGAGGCAATTTCTTGCATCCCTCTTAATATATTAATTGTTGATTTTTTTACTGATTATAAACCTTTACCATAAATACGTAGGTACGCAGTTTTTCAACCTGTTGGGTACGACTTAGTTTGGCTAAACTATTTTTGGTATTAAGAATAAGCGATTTGTTCAATGAATCGGCAGGGATGCTTTGAATAGCCTTTAACAGGTAATTTGATTTTACCGCAAATGCTGCTCCCGATGTTTGCGTTTGTTTACCGGTTATAACACCAATAACGTTGCCTTTGTCATCTAATAGCGGGCCGCCGCTGTTACCGGGGTTAACCGGGATAAACAATTCATACTCGGTGGTATCACCTTTAAAACCTGTTGCAGCGGTTAAAGAACCAGGGCCAAATTTAATTTCATCGCCGGGGTAGCCTAATGTATAAACGGTTTCACCAAGATCGCTTTTTGCTTTTTTAAACCTGTACGGTACAGTGCCAAGGTTTTTAAAAGCCGGGTCGTTTATTTGAAGGATGGCTACATCATACTGCGGCTCGGTGTAAACCACTTTTGTATGGAATGATTCGCCTGCGGCATTTTGTACATAAACAGAATCGGCACCGCTTATTACATGATAATTGGTTACAATATAACCGTTACCTGTAAGCGCGAAACCCGTTCCCCTGAATTTTTCAGAAATTGAAGGGCCAGTTGGTCTAATATTTTTAATTATAGTGCTTTGTTGTTGTCCCAATTGTGTTTGCTGGTCTTTAACAAGTTTAACTTCCTTGCTCAATTTTTTGAACATCGGATCTGGATTAGTTAAATTCCCTGTAAAGAAAAGGACAATTAAAGCTGCAAATATAGCAACGGATGCCGCCACAGATATTTTAGAGTGGTGGTGGCGCCATAATTGCACTATCCATGACGGATGCGCCATCAGGTCGTCTTTCAGTGTATGTACATCAATCTCGTCGTGTATCTCATCTAAACGGCTTTGCAGGCTTAAACGCTCGTTATATTGCTTTAATAAAGCTGTAAACTCTTTATGCTCGGCAATTTTAGCGTCAATAGTTGCATCCTTTTTACGTAATGCATCAAATTGGGCGCTTTCCTCAACGGTCATTTCGCCGTTCAGGTACCTCTCAATCATTTCTAAAAGTTGGTTATCTTTCATTTCGTCACCCCTCCTTAATTACTGCTGAAAAAATAATTTCTTCAGCCTTTGCAGACATTTGTACTTCTGCGTTTTTGCGTTATCGGCATTTGTGTAGCCAAACCGCTCACATATATCCTGCATACTGCGGTTATGCATATAAAAATCTTCCATAATAGTTTTGCAGGGTTCGCCCAGAAGTTTCAATGCATCACCCATTTTATTAAGCTGCATATCACGTTCTTCGTGTTTCTCCACCTCGTCCTCAACCGGCAGGTACTCCTGGAAATCTTTAATATCGCCACCGTACCTGTTTAGTTGCTTAAGCCTTTTTAGCCATAAACGCCTGCATATAGAATATATGTAGGTTTTTAATTTGCTGCTCAGCTCAAAATCGCCCCGCTTAACCTTATTATAAAGAACTATTATAGCTTCCTGGTAAATATCCTTTGCCTCATCCTCGTCGCCGTTATTATTAACAACAAGCTGTAAGATCATTGGGAAGTAACCCAGGTATAGCTTTTTTAAAACACTATCAGAATTATTAAGTATGCCAATGATGACTTCACTATCTGATGGTATTTCCACATTTAACTGATTATTCACTACTTAATACTTTTTATATGGAATTGTAACCCAACAATTTGATTTATTTTTTTGTAAGCCAAATAACCAAGGCCAAAGCCGCAATATCGGGAAATAATTATTAGGATGCCGCGGCGTTCCCCCTGTTCCTGTTATTGTTTAACCTAAACGCTTTACTATCAGCCTGCGATATATTTTTTATTTTTTGCGGGGTTACCTTTTATTGTTTGTGATAATTAATCACAACAAACAACAACAATTAAAACATGAAAAATTCAATCAAAATCACATTCGTAGCATTTGCTATCGCAATTACCGCAGCAGCCTGCGACCCTGCAAGAAAAACAACAACAGAGCCCATTGATAGCACTAAAGTAGATTCTACTGCTATGGCTGCGGATTCTACCAAAAAGGATACTACCGTTACGGCACCTGCTGACAGCACTAAAAAAGACACAGTAAAAAAATAATTAAAAAAATTAAAATTAGTTGGGTTACCTTTTTAACTCTGCGGTATTAAGAACCAAATAAGAATATTTTAACTTACAAATAATTAAACAACACAAAATGAAAAATTCATTCAAAATTGCATTTTTAGCTCTAGCTATCGC
Source organism: Bacteroidota bacterium (assembly GCA_040390445.1). GTDB lineage: Bacteria > Bacteroidota > Bacteroidia > Sphingobacteriales > Sphingobacteriaceae > Mucilaginibacter. The sequence goes on along the minus strand of JAZJYI010000008.1, from coordinate 50,749 downwards.
TGTTTCTGCTGCTGCTTGTAAAGGTTCTGGTTCATCTTCTGCTGCTGATTCAGCTGCTAAAGATACTACTGTTAAAGTTGACTCAACTGTTAAAGTTGATTCTACTGTTAAAGTTGACTCTACTGCTAAAGACACAACTAAAAAAGACACAACTAAAAAATAATTTAACCTAACCGGTTAAATATTAAAGAATTACACTGTTAATTTTTTAAGTTTTTTAATTTTTTAAAGGGTAACCCGCATTTTCTTTTGAAGAAGTGGGTTACCTTTTTATGTTTATGGTATTAACACTTGAAAAACTATTAAATCACTTAAAAAAAACAAACAATGAAAAATTCTTTCAAAATCGCATTTTTAGCTTTAGCTATCGCTGTTTCTGCTGCTGCTTGTAAAGGTAAAGGTTCATCAGCTGCTGCTGATTCGGCCAAAATGGATTCAGCTAAAATGGATTCAGCTGCTACTCCTGATTCAGCTGCTACTAAAATGGACACCACTAAAAAAGATACTACTAAAAAAATGTAATCTCTTTTTTATTAAAAAAAACGCCCCGGTTTATGCCAGGGGCGTTTTTTTATGCCTTTCATGCTGGTTTAAAAACATTAGCCCTTAATTTTGTTTATTGCTGAAAGCAGTAATATATATGAAGTACTCCGAATGGAACAACCTGAGCGACGAGGATAAAAAAAATACACATTGGAAACAGCACCCGCGTATCCGTATAGCTACAATATTCAGTATTTTGTTTGCTGTTTTCTTTTTGGTGGTGATGTTGCGTGTGTTGCAAAACCGCCGGGTGCATGTTAACCGTAAACCAAACGCAAAAGAAGCCTTTGCCATAGCTAAGGTTTTTGTTAATGATAAGCTAAAACAACCGGGTACAGCAAACTATCCAAGAAGCAAATTTGAATCAGACATTGATACAGCGCATAACAGTTATCATATATCATCATATGTTGATGCGCAGGATAGCAGTGGCAAAATGGTAAAAACGGCCTGGCAGGTAAAACTCTCCTATACCGGCGGCGACTGGGCCGACAGGAAAAGCTGGAAATTGATAGATATAATGCTCACCAAATGAAAAAGCGCCTAAACGGCGCTTTTTCATTGTTACAATATCGCCAAAAGCGGTTATGATCTGCCCCTGAAGGCAGAAATGATCCAGATGATGATAAGTATTACTACAATAACAGAAATAATGCCTACAGCTGCGCCGGCTTTAAAAATTCCGCCGATAACAGAGCAACCACTAAGGGCAACAATGGCCAAAGCGAACAATAATAAGTTAATTTTTTTCATGGTAGATCATTGTAAGATTTATGATGTAAATCTTACTACAACAATCAGACCTTTACCTCACATCAACAGATTCGAGTCGGATTCTTCCGTTTCTGTGTTGTCATTTGGTAAAAATTGTACTGCAATCAATACAACAAAAATAGCCAACAGGCTCATCGGTACAAGGGCTTCAATAGCTACTAATAATAGTTCCATAGCAAATTATTTGGGGGGTAATAATTAATACTAAAAATTTAATTCGTCACCAGCTCAAATTCGCCATTTTTCATAGAGGTTCCCTAATCTAAAAATAGTTTTTTAATAATTCCAAGAAATGTTGATAAGTTAATAAAAATTGTTACTTAGTGGATAAATACCGACATTCCCGCCATCAAAGGCCTATTTAAAAATCAAATGAATAATCACCAACCATGAATACAGGTTCAGTTGCGCTTTCTAATATCAATGTTAAATTTCAGAATAAAGCATTGTTCAACTGTCTGGATTTTGAAATACACCAGGGACAAAATTGGGCAATAACCGGTAAAAGCGGCTCTGGCAAAAGTGTGCTGCTGCAAACCATTGCAGGTAATATTGGCATCAATGGCGGCAGTATCGTTTATCATTTTATGGCTGATGTTCATCAAATGCATCCCGATACTGATGCGTTGCTAACCTTCCATCGGTTTATAGCATTTGCCGGTGCTAAACATCATTTTAAAACGCTCTCTAACACGGCCGATTTTTATTACCAGCAGCGCTACAACTCGTCAGATTCGGAAGATACCCTTACCGTGCACGATTATTTACAGTCGGTAAAGGTTAATAATCACAAACCCGCCTACTGGACGTTTGATAAAACCGTAACAGCCCTAAACCTAACCGCGCTTTGTGATAAACAAACCATTAAACTATCAAACGGCGAAACCAAACGCCTGATGATAGCCGCCGCGCTGTTAAAAAACCCTGTTATCCTGTTATTAGATAACCCTATGACCGGGCTTGATGTAGAAACCCGTAAAAGCTTCAACATACTTTTAAACGAGATAGCGGCATCGGGTATCAATATCATTATGGCTACATCGGCACATGAACTGCCCGATGTAGTGACCAATGTAGCCGTTTTAGATAACGGCAGCATCAGCCAAAGCCTAACCAGGCAGGAGTTTGAGCAAAGCGGGTATAATGCCATTGATAAAACATCGGTGGATACCGAAGCCTTAAAGGCTTTATTAAACGCCACAACCACACACCATCATTACAGCCAAATTGTAAGTATGACCGATGTGCTGATCAAATACGGCGAAAAGATCATCCTCAATAAAGTAAACTGGCAAATAAACCCCGGCGAGCGCTGGGCCTTGCTTGGGCATAATGGCGCCGGTAAATCAACCCTGTTAAGTTTAATAAACGGGGATAACCCGCAAGCCTACGCCAATGATATTATACTGTTTGATAAAAAGCGTGGTACCGGCGAAAGCATCTGGGATATAAAAGGCAAAATAGGCTTTGTATCGCCCGAACTTTACCAGTACTTCCCTACTGATAACTCCTGCCTGCAGGTTATTGAGAGTGGTTTTTATGATACCCTGGGCTTGTTCCGCCCCAGTAACAAAGCCAAAGCCGACCTGGCCCTTAACTGGATGAAGGCCCTTGAGATTGACCAGTATGCCCGCCAGCTATTAAAAAACATTCCCGCCAGCGCGCAGCGCCTTTGCCTGCTGGCCCGTGCCTTAATAAAAAACCCCGCTCTTCTCATTTTTGACGAACCCTGCCAGGGGCTTGACGACCACCAGCAACAGCATTTTAAAAGCGTGGTGGATGCTATTTGCAGCATTAGCAACGTAACGCTGATATACGTTACTCACTACCAGCATGAGATACCGGAAAGCGTGGATAAGGTTTTGACGTTGGACAAGGGGGAAGTGGTTTAATTAGTGTTACATTAGGATATGAAAACACCGGCCTTGGTATTTATATTATTATGTTTTTACTTTAACGCCAATGCACAATTTGCATTAATTAATGACAAGGATGGGTTTGTAAATATTCGAAAAGATAAGAATGTTAATTCAATTACAGTAGGAAAATTAGACTCTAATTCTATTGTACGGGTTTGGGACGAGGATGTAAATAAAATTGACTGGCTGCATATTTATTTACAAACCGGGTACACAACAGGAACAGAAGGTTATGTACACAAAAGCCGTCTTAAATTCATCTCAGATTTCAAAAGCATCAAAAACATTAAGTATCAAAGTAACTTTTGTAGTGCAAAAAATGATAGTATAAATATTAAGGTAAGCAGTTCAAGATTTTTCCCTAAAAACCATCATATAAAATATCATAAACAAACAAATAACGAAGGAAGCTATTATGAGAGTATTGATAACAAACCCATATGGGGTACTGATGGCCGGTTGCCTGAAATGGCCATTAATGCTATGTCTGTAGTAATTAACGGAAAAAGTTTATCTATACCCGGAGCAGCTTTTAATGATCTTTATGAACCACGCTTTAGTACTATGCAGGTGTATTTAGGGCCAAATAACAACATTTATATTGAACTTGATAACAGCGATGGTGCAGGTTACTACTCAGTGATATGGACTATCACAAACTATAAATATGCAGGCAGGCACCTTGATAGAGGAATATGACTAACATGTAATCCTAAAATCAAAATAACACCTTTAAGCATTCTGCTTTCACCTTTAAGCCTCAACTACGTATATTTGTATTATGAATACAGCCGAACTGTTACAGCGTGCTTTAGCTTTTGATTTTTTGAGCATTGATGAAGGGGTTTACCTTTACAATAATGCCTCTACGGCCGATTTGATGTACGTAGCAAATGAGTTGCGTAAAATTCAGGTGCCGCATGGCAAAGTTACCTGGCAGATTGACCGGAACGTGAACACCACCAACGTTTGTATTGCCAATTGTAAGTTCTGTAACTTCTTTCGTCGCCCGGGGCACGATGATGCTTATATCACCGATATTGAGACCTACAAAAAGAAAATTGAAGAAACCTTTAAGTACGGCGGCGACCAGCTTTTATTACAAGGCGGCCACCACCCCGACTTAGGCCTTCAGTTTTATACCGACCTGTTCCGCGAGCTTAAACAACTGTATCCTAAATTAAAACTGCACTCATTAGGCCCACCGGAGATTGCGCACGTTTCCAAATTGGAGAACATGAGCCATTACGATGTGCTTAAGGCCATGAAAGAAGCAGGCCTTGATTCATTACCCGGCGCAGGTGCCGAGATCCTGAACGACAGGGTACGCCGCCTGATATCAAAAGGTAAGTGCGGTGGTAAAGAATGGCTGGATGTAATGCGCGCTGCGCACCAGTTAAACCTTCCTACATCTGCCACCATGATGTTTGGCCATATCGAAACCATTGAAGAACGTTTTGAGCACCTGGTTTGGATCCGCGAGGTACAAGCAGAAAAACCCGAAGGCCACCACGGTTTTGTTGCGTTTATTCCATGGCCGTTCCAGGATGATGGCACTTTACTAAGAAAGGTACGCGGTATCACCAATAACGTTACCGGCGACGAATATATCCGCATGATAGCCCTGAGCCGTATTATGCTGCCTAATATTAAAAACATCCAGGCATCGTGGTTAACAGTTGGCAAACAGGTAGCACAGCTTTGCCTGCACGCCGGCGCAAACGATTTTGGGTCTATCATGATCGAAGAGAACGTGGTATCTGCCGCTGGGGCACCACACCGCTTCACCGCAAAGGGCATCCAGGATTCTATCAAAGAAGCCGGTTTTGAGCCTCAGTTACGTACCCAAAAATACGACTGGCGTGATATCCCTGCCGAGATTGAAGAGCAGGTGATAGATTATTAAGCTCACCAGCCCCTCCTTTATTCACGCACGTCATTGCGAGGTACGAAGCAATCTCACGACTTGCATGGCCGCTTTGCATATCAGGAGATTGCTTCGTACCTCGCAATGACGCGTGGAGAAAAATTATATATTTGCACCTCATGGAAAACATTGAGCAATACATAGAGGCGCTTATTTTTGCATCAGAGCAAGGGATCCGTACCGAGGAGATCATCTACTGCCTGCAAGCTTCTTTTGAGCACGATTACACTGCCGATGATGTTACCAAACAGATTGATAACATTACCCAGAAATACCAGGATAAGGCCTTCGCTATTGAGGTAGTGAAAATCAACAACGGGTACCAGTTTCTCACCAAAAAAAAATACCATACCGCTATTAGTTTGCTGCAGCTGCAACGCTCCAAGAAAAAACTGAGCCAGGCCGCGCTGGAAACCCTGGCTATTATTGCCTATAAACAACCCGTTACCAAAACTGATGTGGAGCAGATCCGTGGGGTAAACTGCGATTACTCGATACAAAAACTGCTGGAAAAAGAGCTGATAGCCATTACCGGAAAGTCGGAAAGTGTGGGTAAACCTATTTTATACGGCACAAGCGGCCTTTTTATGGATTACTTTGGCATAAACGACATTGCGGAACTGCCACAGCTTAAAGAAATTACGGATAACAGTTCGGCAATTGGCGAACAATCTGAATAAATTGAAAAATGATTTTAATTAAAAATGATTTTAATTATTTTTACTGGTAAATAATGCTGATTATAGCGCAGCGAAACTAACGGCAAAAATATTAGGTTAACCGATATCAGTTTTAACGAATAAACATTTATTAAAATGGCAACTCCAAAAAAACCTTTGAACACCTCTACGAAAAAGACCAGCGATGAAGAGGATGACGACTTTGATGACGATCCAAAACCAGGTAAAAAGGTTGAAGATGATGACGACGATTTTGACGAGGACATTCCCCTGGATGATGACCTGGGCGGATTTGACTCGTACGACCCATACGATGACGAAGACGACGATTAATTCAGTTAATTGTACAATATAATTTATAAAGCATCCGGCAAACGCAGGGTGCTTTTTTTATATAAGCCCCCTACCCGCCTGTGATGAACGTTACCGAAGTAAAAAGCAAAGCCGATAAAAAAGCTTTTGTAGATGTTGCCCGCATTATTTACAAAGATGATACGAATTGGGTGTGCCCTTTGGATAATGACATTGAAGCTGTTTTTAACCCTGCCAAGAACAACTTTCACACGCACGGCAAGGCTACCCGCTGGATCTTAAAAGATGATACAGGGCACTTGATTGGCCGCATAGCTGCTTTCATTAATGATAAAAAAGCTTATCATTATGAGCAGCCAACCGGTGGCTGCGGCTTTTTTGAGTGTATTGATGATAAGGAAGCGGCTTTCCTGCTATTTGATACGGCAAAAAACTGGTTGCAGCAAAACGGCATGCAGGCCATGGATGGCCCCATCAACTTTGGAGAGAATGATAACTTTTGGGGTTTATTAGTGGAGGGTTTTACGCCGCCATCATACGGCATGAATTATAACCCGCCCTATTATAAAACTTTTTTTGAGGCATATGGCTTTAAAACCCAGTACGAGCAGATCACCAATCACCTGGATGTGCATAAGCCTTTTTCAGAAAGGTTCACCAAAATTGCTAACTGGGTGATACAAAAGCCGGGGTATACGTTTAAGCATTTCAAATCATCACAAATAGAACAATTTGCAGCCGATTTTATAGCGATCTATAACGACGCCTGGCAGGATTTTGAAAATTTTGTGCAGATAAACCACGCAACCATCCTGGAAAGTTTTGAGAAAATGAAAGCCATTATGGATGAAAAGCTGATATGGTTTGCCTATATAGATAACGAGCCGGCATCCTTCATCGTAGTACTGCCCGATGCCAACCAGATGATAAAACCCCTTAACGGTAAGTTAAACCTGTGGGGTAAACTGATATTCCTGTACCGCAGGTGGAAAGGTGTAACGCGGATGCGGGCCATAGTAATGGGTACCAAACAAAAATTCCAAAAACATGGGCTGGAATCTTGCCTGTTCATTAAACTGAAAGAATACGTATTGCCCTTAAAGCAATATGATGAACTTGAGCTATCGTGGGTGGGCGATTTTAACGCGCAAATGCTTGCCATACATGCCGCTGTGGGTGCAACATTTGGCAAAAAACATTTAACAATGCGTTATATATTTAACAAGCCCGAATAAATTATCCGGGCTTGTTAAATATTATGCTGTAGCAGATTTTTTGTGGCGTAATTCCTCAAAAAGCTCAATAACCTTTTTCTGCAGGTCAATAACCTCAGTTTCGCGGTCCATCAGCTTTTTGTTAACATTCTCCAGTTCGCTGGCTATCTTCTGATCCTGTTCTACCTCATTGTAGGTAAGCAATTGAACTACAGACATTTCAAACAAAACAGCAATCTGCTCAAGGCGCGAAAGGTTTATATCTGTAATACCGGTTTCAATTTTAGAAAATGCAGGGATAGATATATCTAAACGTTTAGCAACTTCTTCCTGGCTCCATCCTTTTTGATGACGTAATAAGCGGATCTTTTTTCCAAGTGTCTTCATATATAAAGTTAATTAGGTAAGGTTTCTCAATAGTTAATAAAGTTACAACTTTTTTTATTAACAAACTAATAATCAATATTTTTTACAGTAAATTATTTTTAAGTCCTATTAAATTAATACCGCCAAAATTGCCCGAGCTCATCATCAGTAAATTACTATTATTGATGTTAATGGCTTCCAGGTATTTCAGCAGTTCTGCCGGTTCGTTAAAAAACAGCAAATTCTTATTCGCAAAGGCATTTTTTACGGCCTCGGCTGGGTATGGTTCAATCTTTTTCTGTTCAAATGTTTTGCGGTCAATAAACACAATAGCTTCGTCGGCTTTGTCCATTGTGCCTGCATATTCGTTTAAAAAATCCTTGTTCAGGCTGCTAAAGGTATGCAGCTCTATACATGCAATCAGCTTCCTATCAGGGAATTGCGCCTTAACAGCGTCGATAGTAGCCGTTAATTTTGATGGCGAGTGCGCAAAATCTTTAAATATAGTGGCGTTATCATTTTTACCTACCACTTCCAGCCTGCGGGCTGCGCCTTTAAACGTAGTGATGTATTGGTAAAAATCGGCGCTGTTAATGCCCAGGCCTTCGCATACTAAACGGGCGGCCTGCATGTTCAGCAAATTATGCTGGCCAAATACTTCCAGTTCATATTTCTTACCATCGGCAAGTATAGTGGTTACACCGTTTTCAATGGTATAACCAGGCAAGGTATAGGGTAATTTCTCAATATCGATATTAAGCCCATTAACCATCTTATTCAGCACTTCATCAGTTTGGCTGTAAATAAGCTTGCCGCCGGCCTGTATGGTTTCGGCAAATATCTTAAATTGATCTATGTAATTGTCAAAAGTTGGGAACACGTTGATATGATCCCACGCAATACCGCTTATTACACCAATATCTGCTTTGTAGATATGAAATTTCGGCCGCCTGTCAATCGGCGATGCCAGGTACTCATCTCCCTCAATAATAATAACCGGTGCATCATGTGTAAGGCCAACCATGGTCTCAAAACCTTCCAGCTGTGCGCCTACCAGGTAATCAAACTTTTTACCGGCCTCCTGCAATACATGCAGTATCATACTGGTAATGGTTGTTTTACCGTGGCTGCCGCCTATCACTACCCGTAGCTTATCTTTTGATTGCTCGTAGATATAATCGGGATAAGAGTATATTTTAATACCCAGTTCCTGCGCTTTAAGTAATTCAGGGTTATCAATACGGGCATGCATACCCAATATCACCGCATCCAGTCCGGGTGTTATTTTCTCGGGGTACCATCCCTCCAGCGTGGGTAAAATACCGTACTTAGCCAGCCGCGAAGCCGATGGTTCAAACAGTACATCGTCTGAACCGGTAACCTTAAATCCTTTTTTATGAAGAGCGATGGCCAGGTTATGCATGGCGCTACCACCTATCGCTATAAAATGTACTTTCATCAATTATTATTAGTTCGGGTATTATGCGGGCAAATTAACGTAAAAACAGCTGCTACAACAACTATTAGTACAATTATTTGTCGTTTAACGCATTATTTTAGTAATAATACAGGTATGGTTGAATTTTTTGCCAGTTGCTGCGATATACTGTTATGCAATAACGCTTGCAGGAAGCTATACGTATGCGGCAAAGCAATTACCATTTGTGCCTTATGCGCTGTTGCAAAATCAAGTATCCCTGTAATAACATCCGGGTTGTTTATATAATAGTACTTGGGATGGAAGGCTTTTAACATATCATGCAAGGCGCCATCTTCTGCCAACTGTTCGGGGTCGGCAACGGCATGTTTGCCGGCTGCGTCAACGTTTACCACTTCCAATTTAATAGCTTGCTTACCCAACAACTTGTGCAATATGCCCATCGGCACGCTTTCTTTTACCTTTTTAAAATCGCAGGCTAAAACGGCGTTATCAATTAAGCCATACCGGTAATCGGGCGGGACGACCATAACGGGTGCAGAACTTGCTTTTGATACCTTGATCACGTGGTCGCCTATACCAACGGTACCTTCGCGCACGGTACTGTTACCAATACTGCCTAAAAATACCATGTCAACCTTTTCATCAGCCACCACATCAACTACGGCGCGCAACAGGTGCGATAAGTTTAAACGCACTTTTATCTCTACCCCGTCCCTTACTTTTTTAGCTAATTTTTTCTTTAGTTTTTCCAGTTGGGTGATACGATCGGCCGAGTTCTCTTCAATATCCTGCGGTCGCAGCATTACCATGTCCGGGTTGGGTAGCATGGTTTCGTAAGCGGATATGTAATAAGCGTTCATCAGGATGATGGTCTTCACATCACTTTGATGGCTTAATTGGGCGGCGAAATCGGCGGCGTTAAAAGCGGCGTCAGAAAAATCGACAGGTACGAGATAGGTTTTCATATTGACGAGATTAGATATCTTTTGACCAAAATGGTCTAAAAGTTAATGTATGCAAATTTAAAAATGATACCGGGTTGATTTGTCAACACGCCCTCATATTTATAAACACATGGCGGCGTTTTTTGATTTAACGGAAAACATGGTTACATTTGTACTGTAATAAAAAATATTACAATTAAAAATGAACGGAAGGTTTCCTATAGCCATGCATATTATGACACTGCTTTGTACTGCAGATGACCTACTGTCGTCCGACTATATGGCCGGCAGCATTAACGTGAACCCTGTTTTAGTACGCAAGGAACTGAGCAACCTTATTAAACACCAGTTGATAATAAGCCGAGAGGGTAAAAACGGCGGTTATACATTAAGCAAACCCGCTACCGATATTAGCCTGGCAAGCATTTACCAGGCAGTTAAACAGGGTAATATTTTAGGGCAGGCCAAAAATCAGCCTAACCCTGCATGCCCTATAGGCAAGCAGATAAACGATCATTTAAAAAACCTGGATAACGAGATTGAACAGGCTATGCTGAATAAGCTTGGCACAACAAACCTGGCCGGGTTCTGTAAAAAATTCGATTAAAAATTTTTATATAAAACTGTAACAAATTTAATTACATATAAAACAAACAACATTATGAAAATAGCAATAATTGGTGCAACAGGTTTTGTAGGCCCCGAATTAGTAAAAGAAGCCGTATTACGCGGGTACGAGGTTACCGCCATTGCCCGTAATACCGACAAGGTAGAGAAAGCCGCAGGTGTAACCGCCGTATCGGCTGATGTAAATGATGTGGACGCCCTCGCCTCGGTACTATCAGGACACGATGCTGTGATCAGTTCATTTAACGCAGGGTGGACTAACCCCAACTTGTACGATGATTTCCTTAACGGATCAAAGAACATACAGCAAGCTACCAAAAAGGCCGGTGTAAAGCGTTATATCACCATTGGTGGTGCAGGGAGTTTATTTATTGATGGCAAACAACTGGTAGATTCGCCACAGTTCCCGAAAGAATACTATCCGGGTGCATCATCAGCACGTGATTATTTAACCGAGCTTAGGAAAGAAGATGAATTAGATTGGACCTTTGTGAGCCCGGCTATTAACCTGCACCCCGGCGAACGTACTAACAAGTTCCGTTTAGGTACCGAAAGCCCTGTGTTTACAGCCGAAGGTAAAAGCGACATCAGCACTGCCGACCTTGCCGTAGCCATATTTAACGAATTGGAGAACAACCAGTTTGTGAAAGCAAGGTTTACTGCCGGATACTAAACAGTAGAGACGCGATACTTCGCGTTTTTATAATTATACTAAACAAAAAAGAGACGCGAAGTATCGCGTCTCTACTGTTTATTTTTTACAAGACAAACCTCGCTGCCACCCACTCTTTATCTTTTTTGTGGGTGATGTATTTAAGGTTGTATTTCGTTGCTTCCTCCTTGATAATATCCAGATCTGGCGACTCATAGAAACCACTGAAATAGATCTCGCCACCGGGTTTTAAGGCTTCGGCGTAACGCGCTATTTGATCAAGCAGGATATTACGATTAATGTTGGCCAGGATGGTATCGTACTGTTCATCAGGGATAACTTCTTTTGACCCACATAGGGCTTTAATGTTATCGATATTATTTAGCGCTGAGTTTTCCATAGTGCTGTCGTAGCATACCACATCGTAATCTATCGCGGTAATATCCGTAGCACCCAGTTTGGCAGCCAGTATAGCCAGGATGCCTGTACCGCAGCCCATATCCAGTACCTTTTTGTCGGCAAAATCATTCTCCAGCATCAGGCCCATCATCATGGCGGTAGTTTGGTGGTGCCCGGTACCAAAAGCCATTTTAGGGTCGATCACGATCTCGTACGGAAACTCCGGCTTTGGCGCGTGGAATGTTGCACGTACAAAAACCTGGTCGCTTATCTGTATAGGTTCAAAGTTGCTTTCCCATACCTCGTTCCAGTTTTTTTGGGGGATAAGGGTAACATCATAACTAAAGCTGAACATTTCGCGGTAAACGGCCAATGTTTCATCCAGTAATTCCTGCTTAAAATCATCAACAGGGATATAGGCCTTAAAACCCAGGTCAACCTCTTCAAAAGTATCAAAACCAATTTCGCCCAAAGCACCTATCAGCAGGTCCTGCTGGTAATCTTCGGTAGTAATGGTGGTGAAGAGTAATTCGTAATAATTCATGGAGTAGAGATTAGAGGTTGAAGATTAGAGATTAGATAAAATGGAAATTGGAGATCAGCGTTAACTAATCTCCAATCACTATCCTCTAATCTCTAAAAATTAATTGAACGCTTTAACGATATCTGTAAAGTCGCGTGATTTTAGGGATGCACCACCGATAAGGCCGCCATCAATGTCTGCACAACCGAAAAGCTCGGCAGCATTTTTGGGGTTACAGCTACCACCGTAAAGTATGGTAGTATCGTCAGCAACCTGCTGGCTGTATTTTGCAGCCAGTTCTGCACGAATGAAAGCGTGGATCTCCTGTGCCTGGTCTGATGTTGCGGTAACACCGGTACCAATAGCCCAAACCGGCTCGTAAGCCAATACTATCTGGCTAAATTTGTCAGCATCTAAATGGAAAACACCTTCAACCAGCTGGCTTTTGATGATATCAAAATGCTCGTTAGCTTCGCGCTGCTGCAAAGTTTCACCAATACAGAAGATTGGTTTTAAACCGTTGGCTAAAGCTGTATCAGTTTTTTTAGCCAAAAGCTCGTTACTTTCGCCAAAATACTGGCGGCGTTCCGAGTGGCCTAAAATAACGTATTCGGCACCGGTAGATTTTACCTGCTTTGCAGAAACCTCGCCTGTGTAAGCACCGCTTTCGGCCTGGTGTGCATTTTGCGCGCCTACCGATACATTACTGTAACCTTTAGCCAAAGCTGCCAGGCTGTGTAAATGAATAAACGGACTGCAAACCACTACCTGCTGGTTGCCGGTTGCTTCGTCTTTTACCATGTTTATCACTTCCGAGAATAAACCAAGTCCCTCGTTGTAATCAAGGTTCATTTTCCAGTTTCCGGCTACAATTTTCTTTCTCATTTCTGTTTTAGTTTGTCCATGGACGATAGTCGATAGTCCATAGTATTGTTTAAAGTTTATTTATCTTTTGCATAGTTATGGTCTATCAACCATCGACTATGGACTTATTTCCTAAAAGGTTTAGTCAGTTTATATACTTCGGTAAGGATGGCCTTCTCGGCATCATCAAATTTACGGTGCGGGCGGCGGGCAATCGCTTTATCAGCGGTTTCCATCATTTTATCAAAGCCGTACTCCACAAAACCATCTGCCCCACCCCACGAAAAATCGGGGATGTAGTTTGGCGGGTATCCACCCCCAAAAACGTTTGCGCTAACCCCTACCACAGTGCCGGTATTAAACATGGTGTTGATACCACATTTTGCATGATCGGCCATGATAAGGCCACAAAACAGCAGGCCGGTATTGCGCATGCTTTGGCTTGGGTAATCCCACAGCTTTACCTCGCCGTAGTTGTTCTTCAGGTTTGAGTTATTGGTATCGGCCCCCAGGTTACACCACTCGCCTACCACGGCGTTACCCAGGTAACCCTCGTGGCCTTTTGATGAGTAACCCCAAACTACGGCATTATTAACCTCGCCGCCTATGCGGCAGTAAGGGCCAATGGTAGTAGCGCCGTAAATCTTGGTTCCCATTTTTATCTGCGAGTACTCGCACAACGCAAAGGGGCCACGTATGTTGGTACCTTCCCAAACTTCGGTATTGGCGGCTAAGTATATCGGGCCGTTGATGGTACTAAAGCTGCAGCATTCGGCCTGTGCCCCTTCTTCAGCAAAAAACTCGGTGCCTATAATGGTATTAGTGCTGCTTATTTTGGCACTTTTGCGGCCTTGGGTAAGCAGTTTAAAATCTTTTCGCAGTTCGGTATCGTTCTTTTTAAAAATATCTTCAGGGTGCTGAATGATAACCAACTCCTTATTATAAGCCATTTCAAAAATGTAAGCACCAAATGGGTCAAAAGCCGAAGCATAAATATCACTTAGCCTTACAGCTACCAGGGTGTTTTTATATTTTAAAGCCGCGCCATTTCCCAGGTTCTTAATTGCTGCAACAATATCCTCATCCGGGCAAACAGAGCCATTAATGAAAATATTATCACCCTGGATGTTTAGCGGGAACTTAGCCTGCAGGTAAGTTTCGGTACGAAAAGAAAAATCGCTGTTTAAATATTTAGCCCATTTTTCGGCGATAGTTAAAATACCTATTCGCAGATCGGCAACGGGGCGGGTATATGTTAAAGGCAGAAGAGTATTACGAGCGTTATCGTCAAAAAGGATGATTGCCATGGGCCAAAAATAAAAAAAGTCCCCCGGTTTGCGGGGAACTTGTAAATATTTTATTGAAAAAACACTTAGTTTCTGTTGTAACGGGTACGGAACTTGTCTATACGTCCGGCTGTATCAACTAACTTCATTTTACCTGTGTAGAACGGGTGTGAAGTGTGTGAAATTTCTAATTTGATCAATGGATACTCGTTGCCATCTTCCCATTTTACGGTTTCGCGGCTTTCGATACATGATTTAGTTATGAAAGAGTAGTCGTTTGACATGTCTTTGAAAACAACTAACCTATAATTTGATGGATGCAGATCTTTTTTCATTGCTATTGTATACTTTTCTTCCTTATAAAAGAGGTGCAAATATACAAATACTTTTTAAAAGTAGAAATGGGCAGGCAAAAAGTTTTTAACAGTGTGTTGAGAGCTTTTATTTGCATTACTGCATCATAAAACAAACCCGCTTATTTATTATCCAAATAGGCCGCCAAAACACCTAAACGCATTTTATTAAGGTTAACCGTTTCGGTATTGGATAAAATAATCAAGGTAACCCCTTTGTCTATCAGGTGCACCCAGTTAGATTCATTCCCATAACCACCACCCTGCCGCTCGGCAAACAGGGTATTTGTTTTACCAATTTTAAGCGGATATACCCAAAAGCCAAATGCCACATCGCCAAGTTTTGGATAAGCTGTCAGCATCAGGTCTACCGTGCTCTTTTTAAGCAGTGTGTGGTTAAAAATTGCCTGGTCAAAGGCCAACAGATCGTGCGCATCAGAATACATTGCCCCTGCCGAGAAATGGTTATCCATATAATGCAGGGTAGGCATAATCAATGAGTCTACATATTCTCCTTTATTCTGATAGCCTTCATTTAAATTAGCTACAATATCCTGGTGATGTAAATAATTGGTATTTGCCAGTTTAAGCGGATTGATGATCTTTTCACGAAGCACGTCTTCAAACGGCTTCTTATATATCTTTTCAATTATCCTGCCCAGCAAAATATAATCGCCGTTGCTGTAATTAAACTTTGTACCGGGGGTGTCTATCAATTTTTCGGAGCAATAGCGGTTTATAAAAGAATCAACCGGCCACAGGTTTTGATCATAAGCCTCGTGAATAAAATTCAGGTCCATTTCTTTCAGGTACCGGCCGCTGCTATAGGTGAGCAGGTTCCTGATGGTAGCCTTATGGGCGGCTTCGCCTTTATACTCGGGGTAATACGCAGATATGGTCGAATCAAGGTTAAGCTTCCCCGCTTCATACAATTGCATAATTAAAACAGCGGTAAAAGCTTTGGTTATAGAAAAGATCTGGAACCTTGTTTTGGGCGAAAATTTAATATCGTAGTGCCTGTTGGCCAGGCCGATATATTTCAGATAATCAACCTTGCCGTTTTTAGCTATCAGCACAACCCCATTGAAATTCCGGGTGGTAATGCATGAATCGATCACCTTATCCAGCCTGTTTTTTTGGCTGTACGCAAAAGCATGTACAAATAAAAAGGCAACAATAAATAAACATGTTTTCATATCAGGGTGCCGGAAAGTATTTTTTGTAAGATAATTAACTATTGCCTTAATATTCGGTCGCCCCAATGTCAAAAGCAATCCCCGAAGGGCGCGTTTTGCCATAATAATCAAACGTTATACCGTACAACAGCACATTAGCCCCCGCATTAATAAGCGGCGACGACGACAGCAGGTGAAAATCATCAGCCGTATAATTGGCGAATTTTAAGGCGTTGATATCGTTACCCGTATAGTTGTTTGATGCTGTAAGCCTAACACTGCTGCTTATCCTGTGGATAGCCGTACCAGAGCCCGACTTTACAATAACGTTATTGATAACCGTATTCATCGGGATGGTTTCCGAATTCATTTTTATCCCATCGGCAGCCGAAGAAATGATGGTGTTATTAATAAATTGAAAATTTAGCCCCGGGGTGTACCTCGAATCGGCAAAAATACCGTTAGCGCCCGAATTGAGGATAAAGTTGTTAAACACCTGGTTATCGCCAAGGCCAAGTACAATAATGCCGTTGCCGGGCGCATTTTTAATGAGGTTGTTGTAGCATTTGCCACCCGTACCTTCCCCTATCTGGATGCCGTTATTCTGCCCGTTCGCAAAGGGCGACAGTCCCGGAGAGGTTACCGTATTGTTGTACACCTCGCAACCTGCAATAACGCTGCCTACCTGGATCCCCTCGCAACCTGCCGAATCAATCCGGTTGTTATAGATCTTTACATTGATGATATCATGCGGTAAAGCTTTACCACACGCAAGTGCCATTCCATCGGCATAAAAAGAATTGCCAACATAAAAACCTTCGCCACCCGTTTTATGGATGTAGTTGTTGCGCATAACAACATTGCGCATGGTAAAATGGCCGCGCTGGGTGGCTACATCGCATGATGGGTCTGTTTTGGCCATAACACCCGCAAAGCCGCTGTTACGCACCTCCACGTTCGCTATCTCGAAATCCGAGCTCAGGTCATCCATCGTCATGCCGATATTGCCGCCATTCACATCAAACCCATAAGTTACGCCCGGCGCCCCGTTGCCCAGTATTTTAAAATACTGGCAGTTTTGTGTTTTAAAAGTGTACGATGCAGTTACAGCTGTAGTAAAGGTTACTTTACCGCCTTTATTGATAATGATGATGGGCTGGGCCGCCGTCCCCTTAAAGTTTTTAAGCAGCAAAGCACCACGGGTACCAGCCGGGATACATATTACAGAGCCTGCGGGAATGTTAGTTCCGTCAACAGACCACTCAGAGGGTTTAACGGTATAAGTGCAGCCGGTAACAGCTTCAGTATCCTTACCCGGAAGCGCGGTATCGGTATCCAGATTTGGGCTCACCGGTTTTTCAATAGTACTTACAGTTTTAGTACACATCACAAACGATGATATAACCAGTACACCTGCCAGAAAGCGCATCACGTAATTTTTAATTTTCATTTATTAGATCCCAAAGCAGGCTTCAAAACGTTACAAAACTAATTATTATACGGCGCATCTGGTGTTATTGTTGCCTGGTGGATGATAAAGTTATTTTATTGGGGCGTTGCCTGCGGCCGGGCTTTACACTCATACTGCGCAGGCCTTAACCACATGGCCGGTATCCGCTGCACTCCCTAACGCAGATATGCTATCATTTCTCTTGTTACCGCGAGCGGACCCCTGCTACCGCAAGCGTCCCTCTTGTGGTTTTAGAACGGCAGTAACCCTTCATCGTATACTGCAATGCGTTTACCAGGCATGCAGCCACAAGCGGGGCGCTTGCGGTAGCGATTGGTAACACAGATAGGAATTTGCAAATTAACAGGAAACATTAATAACCTTATTTTGGTATTAGTAAAATGATTGATAACAAGTCATTTATATTAAACAGCGAAGGTGTATCGTTATGGAAGAGCGGCCTGCCCATCATAAATATATTGGAAAACGCCGGTGGCAAGCCGGGCGAAAAACTTTACCATGCAGAATGGCGGATAATGAAAAGCCTTTTTATGCAGGTGATTAACCCATTTGGCGAAGCAACCATATCATTCAGTTTTAAAGATAGCCAGGGCGCAGAACTTTATACAGGTAGTTTCAGGAGTTATAAAAAAAGAGCCCGAAAACTGGTAAATGTTCAAACTACCGAAGAGTATGATATAACCTTTCAAAGTAAGTGGCTGCAAAACGTAAGCTGCGAATTATTGAAAAACAATAAACAATTCTTCATCTGGAAGAACGATAACCGGGGTGGCGGAACCGTTTACCAAAGCGATAAGCCTGTTGCCTATATCAAATCAAAGGTTGGCGGTATAGGTAACTATAAACAAGTTGATGTTATAAACGAGGTTGACACAACGCTTTTGCTGGCATTTATTGCCGTGGTTTATTCTTATTAAGGTTGATGTTTTTGTTTCACACCAAAATGCCTGCTACCGCAAGCGTCCCGCTTGTGGATTTAGTACGGTATAAACTTTGCATCGTATATTGCTATGCGTTTACCTGGCATGCGGCCACAAGCGGGATGCTTGTGGTAGTGTGAGGACTTAAGGGCGGTTATACAAATATGTCACTGGTTTAATTTTTAATATTAAAAATACTGTTGCTATCCGGATATCCGCCCCAATAAACCTTATATTTTTCAAAATAATAACTCATGCCACGGCCCAATGTTCCATGAAGCCTTTTAACAACTAATTTATAATATTTAGAATCAAACCATTTCTTAAACTCTTTATTTTCTTTAGTAGCTTGGTTGAGTTCATTCATTTCAATTGTATTATCTATTCTCACTATTCTAATCAACTCACTATCTTTCAGCCTGTCACCATTTTTCATTTTTATAACAGTTTCTTTAACCATCCGGGTAAACGCATCCTGAGTAATTACCGGCCCTATTTTAGTTCGCAAGGGATTGGTAGATTGACTGTGGACAACTGTACAATCAATAAGTAATAAGCCTAAAAGGACAAAAAAGAATAATTTTATTTTCATGATCTTTCTGTTCAAATTCAATTCGTCATTGCGAGAAGCGTAGCAACGAAGCAATCTTTTTAAGCAATTTGTTTATGCAGAGTGTACAACCGTCCTAACAGATTGCCGCGCTATCGCTCGCAATGACATGGTGGAAATTTTGCGTTGTATCCCCTCAGAAGCGATGCTTCCTGGCTCTTGATTCTTAGATCTTGACTCTATTTCCTCTCCTGGCATAACTCTATCAGCACCCCATTAGTCCCTTTTGGGTGTACAAAGCAAACCAGTTTATTATCCGCGCCCGGTTTAGGTTCATCATTCAGCAAAATAAAACCTTCGGCTTTTAAGCGTTCCATTTCGGCTTTAATATCGGTTACTTCAAAGGCAATATGGTGCATGCCTTCGCCGCGTTTCTCAATAAATTTGGCAATTGGGCTATCAGGATTGGTGGCTTCCAACAACTCTATTTTGTTGGGGCCGGTTTGTAAAAAGGCGGTTTTAACCCCTTCAGAAGCTACTTCCTCTATCTTATAAACAGATGTACCGAGCAATTTTTCATAAACAGCGCCCGCATGCTTAACACTGTTAACCGCTATACCTATATGCTCTATCTTATTCATGTCCAAATATTGTAAATTAATAGCATCCAAATGCAATTTATAGCGGGTTACTGATGTAAAAGTAAAACTTTGCGTATATTTGTCTTGTTAATTTTTAATCATGAATATCCCAATTTATTTAGATAACAACGCTACAACACCCATGGACCCAAGGGTACTTGAGGCTATGCTGCCTTACTTTAACGAAAAGTTTGGTAATGCTGCAAGCCGTAACCATCCGTTTGGATGGGTAGCTGAAGAAGGCGTTGACTACGCACGTGAGCAGGTTGCAAAACTGATTGGCGCTACCGAAAAAGAGATCATCTTTACATCGGGCGCTACCGAGTCTGACAACCTGGCTATCAAAGGCGTGTTTGAAATGTATAAAGAAAAAGGCAATCATATTATCACAGCCGTTACCGAACATAAAGCTGTTTTAGATGCCTGCAAGCACGTTGAGAAATTGGGCGGGCGTGTTACTTACCTTCCCGTTAAGGAAGATGGTTTGGTTGATCTTGAAGTATTAGAGGCAGCCATGACTAACGATACTATCCTGGTATCTATCATGTATGGTAATAACGAGATTGGTGTTATACAACCTGTAAAAGAAATTGCTGCAATAGCACATAAATACGGTGCCTTATTCATGACCGATGCTACACAAGCTGTAGGTAAAATACCTGTTAACGTAATTGCAGACGGTATTGACCTTTTAGCCCTGTCGGCACATAAAATGTATGGCCCTAAAGGTGTAGGCGCTTTATACGTACGCCGTAAAGGCCCGCGTGTTAAGGTTACCGCGCAAATGGACGGTGGCGGTCACGAACGCGGTATGCGCTCGGGCACGTTGAACGTACCGGGTATTGTTGGCCTGGGTAAAGCTTGCGAGCTTGCCGGTTTAGAAATGGAAAGCGAAGCTATCCGTTTATCGGCCTTACGCGATAAATTAGAAAAAGCATTAACCGTACTGGAAGAAAGCTACGTGAATGGTAATGTAGAACACCGCTTACCGCACGTTGCCAATATATCATTCAAATACGTTGAAGGCGAAGGTTTGATGATGGCCATGAAAGATCTGGCTGTATCATCAGGTTCGGCCTGTACATCAGCATCATTAGAGCCATCTTACGTTTTAAAAAGCTTAGGATTATCTGATGACCTGGCGCACTCATCAATACGTTTTGGCCTTGGCCGTTTCACTACCGAAGAAGAAGTTGATTACGCTGTTGAAGTAACCAAAACAGCGGTTACCAACCTGCGCAATATGTCGCCACTTTGGGAAATGTTTAAGGAAGGCATCGACCTTGACTCAATTGAGTGGGCAGAACACTAATTTTTAGTCCATGGACGATGGTCGAGAGACCATAGAAATGGATGATTTAATTTAACAAAATAATACCATGGTCTATGGACTATGGACCATCGACATAAAAATTCAAGAATATGGCTTATTCAGATAAAGTAATTGACCATTATACTAACCCCCGCAATGTGGGTACGTTAGATAAGAGCAGCCACAAGGTTGGTACCGGCCTTGTAGGTGCGCCTGAGTGCGGCGACGTTATGCGCCTGCAGATACAGGTTGATGATAACAACATCATCACCGATGCTAAATTTAAAACCTTTGGTTGCGGTTCGGCAATCGCTTCTTCATCTTTAGCTACAGAGTGGCTTAAAGGTAAAAGCGTTGACGATGCAATGAAGATTGATAACATGGATATCGTTGAAGAGCTTGCCCTTCCACCGGTAAAAATTCACTGCTCTGTTCTAGCAGAAGATGCTATCAAAGCAGCCATCAATGATTTCCGCGTAAAAAACGGCATGGAGCCAATCGCTCTTGAAAAATCACATCACTAATTTTTTGGTGAGTAGAGAGTAGTTGAATGGTGAGTAGTTTACCTGCTTGCCAATGTTAAATTCAATCGTTAACAACCACTCACCGCTCACTTAATCAACCATTAACCAAACATGGTAACTGTAACTGATAAAGCGAAAGCGAAAATAGATAACCTGATGCAGGATAGCGGGCTTGATGCCTCTTACTTCCTGCGTGTATCTGTACAGGGCGGCGGCTGCTCTGGTTTATCTTACAACCTCGATTTTGATAACGAGGAGAAAAAAGGCGACCAGTTTTTTGAAGATCGCGGTGTACGCTTTGCTCTGGATATGAAATCGTTTTTATACCTGGCCGGCACCGAGCTTGATTTTAGCGACGGGCTTAACGGTAAAGGCTTTAACTTTCATAACCCAAATGCTACCCGCACCTGCGGATGCGGCGAAAGTTTCTCGGTGTAATAATTATAATACATAAAATATTAAAAAGGTTGATTATATTTAGATAATCAACCTTTTTTGTTTTTAGGCATGGGGAACAGAACGCTTGTAATACTGGGCAGCAACCGTAAAAACAGCCTTACCGAGGTCATAAGCCGTAAGGCATTGCTGCAAACCGAGTTTGATATGATTGACCTGCTCGATCATAAAATAGCCCACTACAACTACGACGGCCACTACCCTGCCGAAGATGAGTTTGAAGCCATCATCAGCAAAGCCCTCCCTTACGATAACATTATTTTTGCCACCCCGGTTTACTGGTACAGCATGAGCGGTGTAATGAAGGTGTTTTTTGACCGCCTTACCGACCTCATCACCATTAAAAAAGACCTTGGCCGCGGCCTCAGGGGCAAATCGGCCTCCATGATAGCCGTAGGCGCCGATCCTGCCATCCCCGATGGTTTTGAGGTACCCTTTAAACATACCGCCGCTTATTTAGGTATACAATATAAGGGCTGTACCTACTATGCTACCGAGCCGAAAAAGATTTAGGGGATACCCCAAGACAGAGCAAATTCACTAAAATATCTCCACAACCTGCCCTGTACCTGCACCCAAAACACTGCGCAGGTAACCGGCAACTACCCTATCCATACTAACCGGGATATGCCCCGGGAACGCATCAAAATATTCCGGCGAATCTTCTACTACTCCCGGGCTGATAGCGTTTATCCTCACATCGTTTTCTAAACCAATGGCGGCGGCTATTACAAACGAATTTATAGCACCGTTTACCGCGCTCAGGTTTGCGCCGTATAGTATTGGGTCGGTAGCTAAAATACCCGAGGTAAGGGTAAATGAACCTTTAGGGTTAATATAATGCTGGCCTATCAGTACCAGGTTCACCTGCCCCAATAGTTTGCTGTCGGTGCCTTTTTTAAAATCATCCGGCGTCATGGTATTCAGTGGGCCAAAATGGCCACTCCCGGTTACACTTACCAGGGCGTCAAACTTACCCGCTTTTTTATAAAATGCCTCGATAGATGCTGTGGAAGTAATATCTACCTGCAAATCGCCGCTTTTGGAGCCGGCAGTTATAATTTGGTGCCGGCCTTGCAGCGCAGCGGTTACTTTTTTGCCTAAGGTACCGGTGGCACCAACGATAATGATTTTCATAAGCTGTTAAATTTAGATACTCAAAGTAAGCGATTTAAAGGCAATAGCTTAAAAAAGATAGTCAAAACCCGGTCATGATTAATGTTGATAGTTAGTTACTCGGGCGTTTTTAATTAAATGTAAAATAATTAGATTTGTTATTGTATAAACCTGATAGAATAAACTTGATGAACATTGTTGCTGAGCAATCAACCATACCGGAGCTTATCCGTAATATTGTTGCGAACATACACCCCGAAGACCATACGTTTCTGATCCATAAGGTAAAAGACACCTGGGTTGAAATTTCCTATAAACAAGCACTCGAAAAAATAGACGCCTTATCGGCCTGGTTCCTGAACATCGGCATCAAAAAAGGCGACAGGCTGGCCCTGATCATTGAGAACGGCCCTGATTATATCTATTACGACCAGGCATTACAGCAAATTGGCGCGGTAAATACTTCTATTTACCCAACCCTGTCTGAAGCTGAGATTGAATACATCCTGAACGATTCTGAAGCGCGAACCATTATTACCGGCAACCCATTCCTTTGCCGGAAAGTGTTAAAGATAGCTAACAATTGCCCGGCCCTTATCCGCATCATTCCTGCTTTTGAAGGTTTTGAAAAGTTTAGCGAAGGCCTGCAGTTAAATGCAGGCGTAGTTGGCTTTAAACAGGTAATTGAAGAAGGTTTAACCCTGGTTGATGAGAAACGCTCAGCTATAAACGCCGCCCGTGAGGCCATCCTCCCGTCTGACCTTTCTTGTTTGATCTACACATCGGGTACAACCGGAACCCCTAAGGGCGTAATGTTAACGCACCATAACCTTACCGAAAACTGTAAAGTAAGCCTGTACCAGATCCCGATCATCGAGAAAACGGATATGTTCCTGTCCTTCCTGCCGCTATCGCATGTATTTGAACGTACCGCAACGTATTACATCTGCATGAACAAAGGCTGCACCATAGCCTTTGCGCAAAGCCTCGAACTGCTGGCCCGCAACATGGCCGAAGTAAAACCTACCGTTATGTGCTGCGTACCGCGGTTGCTGGAACGCATCCATGACCGCGCCATGAAGAACGGCCTTGCCGCCGGAGGCATGAAAACCAAGATATTTACCTGGGCCTTAAAAATAGGCCGCCAATACCGTTTAGTACATGAAGCGGGTAAAAAGCCGGGCTTCATTCTTAGCGCCGAACAAAAACTGGCCAATAAACTGGTGTTCAGCAAAATAAAAGAGAAAACAGGCGGGCGCTTAAAAGTGCTGCTATCTGGAGGTGGGGCATTACCTAAAAATGTTGGTGAATTTTTTGGCGATATTGATATCAAATTGCTGGAAGGGTTTGGTTTAACGGAAACATCGCCGGTAATGTCTGTTACCGAGAACGACCGCATCATATATGGCACTGTTGGCCGCATTATCCCGGGTATTGAGGTGGGCATCCAGAATGTAGACACCAAAAAGATCCTGACCGTACAAACGCACGATAACTTTAACCCGAATTTTGAATCGGAGGAGGGCGAGATCATTGTACGCGGGCACTGCGTAATGAAGGGATATTGGAAAAAACCTGAGGAAACCGCGGCGGTTATCGACCCTGACGGCTGGTTTCACACAGGCGATATCGGTCGTTTTTACCGTGGCAACCTTCAAATTACCGACAGGCTTAAAAATATGCTGGTAAACGCCTACGGCAAAAATATTTACCCAACCCCGGTTGAGAATACTTATTTAAAAAGCCCCAAAATTGAGCAGGTATTTTTAATTGGCGATAAGCGCGAGTTTATCACCGCCATACTGGTGCCAGGCCGCGAGTTGTTACAGGAAACCTTTAAACTGGGCGACGACTTTTTTGAAAACCCCGAGACATTTATAGGAAATAAAGAAATAGCCGACTGGATAAATCAGGATATAAAAAAACTATCTAACGAACTGGCAAAATTCGAGCGCATCAAAAACTTCAAGCTCAAACGTACACCATTCAGCATGGAGGCAGGCGAAATAACGCCTACCCTGAAAGCCAAGCGTAAGGTAATTGAGAAGAAATATGCAGATGCCATCGACGACCTGTACACATGGGAAGATGATGCGGAATAATTAATCTTTTTGCTGATGTTTGAGAAAATCATGCCATTGTGGGAGTTTTACCGCTTAAATTTTCAAGGGTACCGGTAAAATTGTTTACCCGTTAAGTAATTGCTGAAACAGGTCTATATACTCGCCAACCTGGCGGCCATCTATAAAACCGTGGTGTACGGTAACAGAAACAGGCATCATCAGTTTTCCATCAAGCCCGGTTACTTTCCCTAATGATATTTTGGGCATACTGTCTTTAAAGGTAAAGCTGCGGGCATGCGTTAGGCCGGTAAAGTTTACCCAGGGGATGGCCGAAACGTGCAGAACATTAAAAACCGGCCTTAGTTCAAGCCCGGTTGTAGCCTGTACACGCTTTATTTCTTGCTGCGCCCCGGTAACAAATTCGGCAAAATCAGGTTTATAATCAATGTATGAAAAGCCAAAGGTAGTATCAGGGCGGCTAATGGTAGTTGATGCATGCACCTCATCGTACAAAAAAACGTCGCCATTTTCAACGCGGTACCTGAAATTTTCAATATCGTTGGCTGCTTTTAAAATGCAGTGTAAATAATATAAAAAGAAAGACACCCCCTGTTCTTTTGCTTTGTGATAAGCTATGGTAACATCAACGTTTACATTTAAACCAAAAAAGGGTTCTTCAAAACTATTAAAAAATTCAAAATGGCTTTTGCGGTACCAGGTATCCAGGTCTATCTTTGTTTTCATACTTACAGGTACGCTAAAATATCTTTAATAGTAACAACACTTTTAAAGCGTTCGTTATCTATACTGTCTTCAATTTGCTCATGCGCCCAGGTAATGTGGTATGGTACGTGTATGGCATGGCCGCCAATATTCAACACCGGCATAATATCACTTTTTAGAGAATTACCAACCATCAAAAGCTCTTCGGGCTTAATATCCAGGTGTTTAATAAGTTTCAGGTAATTGGCATCATCCTTCTCGCTCATGATCTCGATATGGTGAAAGTAAGGGTTCAATCCCGATTTTTTCAACTTGCGTTCCTGGTCAAGCAGGTCGCCTTTGGTGGCCACCACTAAGCGATACTTGCCTTTTAGTGCTTCCAGCACATCTTCAACCCCATCAAGCAGTTCAATCGGCTGGTTAAGCATTTGTTTGCCCAACTCCATTATCTCGGCCACAACCTCAATACTCAGTGTATTTTGGGTGATCTTCATCGCGGCCTCTATCATCGACAGGATAAACCCTTTTATACCATAGCCATAAAGCGCAAGGTTAGCTATCTCAATTTTGAGCAGTTCGCGCTCCAGTTCGTGCTGCGATGCATATGATGCAAGCAGGGTGCAAAATTGCTCTTCGGTTTGCCTGAAGTAGGGTTCGTTAACCCAAAGGGTATCATCGGCATCAAAGGCAATAACTTTAATATTCATGGGTACAAAGGTATTAATCTGCGAGTTTATTTTCACGCAAAGACGCAGAGACGCTGTTTATTTAATGAATGATTAATTTGTCATGGTGGGCTTATCGAACCGCTGATAAAGCGGTTAATTCTCCGGCAAGCTCAGGCTGACATACATTTTTATGTCTTTGTGTGTGCTATCCCGTCTCAAATCTCATATCTAACATCTCATATCTAAGTTAAAAATCCTATTTTTGCAGCCTTAATAAAATACCCTTTACAATATGAGTATTGCACTATCCGAACAGGAGATCTTCCGTCGTAAATCCTTAAAAGACTTACGCGAACTGGGCATAAACCCTTATCCTGCCGAAGCTTTTGATGTGACCGCGTGGGCACAGGATATTAATGACAATTTTGAAGCCGCACCAGATAAGTATAAACAGGTTGTAATTGCAGGCCGTATCATGACGCGCCGTATCATGGGCAGCGCATCATTCGCCGAAATACAGGATAGTACAGGCCGTGTGCAGATCTACATTAAACGTGATGATATTTGCCCCGGCGAGGATAAAACGCTTTACAATACAGTATTTAAAAAGCTTTTAGATATTGGCGATTACGTAGGTATAAAAGGATATGTTTTCCTGACCCAAACCGGCGAGATCTCGGTACATACCGAAGAATTGGTTGTGCTCTCAAAATCGCTTAAACCCCTGCCGGTTGTTAAACGCGAGGAAGACGGTACCATTCATGACGGTTTTACCGACCCCGAAATGCGTTACCGCCAGCGTTATGTAGATTTAACCGTTAACCCGGAGTATAAAAATATTTTCATTAACCGCTCTAAAGTGATCACCGCTATGCGTAATTACTTTAACCAGCAGGGATGGATGGAGGTTGAAACCCCTATTCTGCAGCCTATACACGGCGGCGCTGCGGCCCGCCCGTTTGCTACCCACCACAACACGCTGGATATGCCGCTGTTTTTACGTATTGCTAACGAGCTTTACCTGAAACGCCTTATTGTAGCCGGTTTTGATGGTGTGTACGAGTTTGGCAAGATGTTTCGTAACGAGGGTATGGACCGCACCCACAACCCGGAGTTTACCGCTATGGAGATCTATGTAGCCTATAAAGACTATATATGGATGATGGCTATGGTTGAGGAATGTTTAGAAACTGTTGCCAAAGCAGTACATGGCGTGCCGGCAGTACAGGTTGGCCAGCATGAGATAAATTTTGCAGGACCGTACGAAAAGCTTTCCATGTACGATTCTATTTTGAAATATACAGGTATAGATGTATCTGCCATGGATGAAGAAGGCCTGCGTAAAGTTTGCGCCGATTTAGCTATTGAGGTTGATGCCAGCATGGGTAAAGGCAAACTGATAGACGAGATCTTTAGCGCTAAGGTTGAACACAACCTGATACAGCCTACCTACATTACCGACTACCCTATCGAGATGACACCGCTTGCTAAAAAGCACCGTACAAAGGACGGCCTTGTTGAACGTTTCGAGCTTTTTGTGAACGGTAAAGAGATAGCCAATGCATACTCTGAATTGAACGACCCTATCGACCAGCGCGAACGCCTGGAAGAGCAACTGA
Source organism: Bacteroidota bacterium (assembly GCA_040390445.1). Classification (GTDB taxonomy): domain Bacteria; phylum Bacteroidota; class Bacteroidia; order Sphingobacteriales; family Sphingobacteriaceae; genus Mucilaginibacter. The sequence goes on along the minus strand of JAZJYI010000008.1, from coordinate 22,687 downwards.
TACTGGCAGGCCGTGGTGATGATGAGGCAATGGCGATGGACGACGACTTTTTACGTGCACTTGAATATGGCATGCCGCCAACCTCGGGCCTTGGTATCGGTATCGACAGATTAGTTATGCTGATGACCAATCAAAGCACCATACAGGAAGTATTGTTCTTCCCGCAAATGCGCCCCGAGAAAAAAGCTAAGGTAGCAACAGCCGATGATTTTATTAATATTGGCGTACCTGCCGAGTGGGTACCTGTATTGAATAAAATGGGCTTCAATACCGTTGAAGAACTAAAGGCCGCCAATCCCAATAAGGTATATAACGACCTTGGCGGGATGCGCAAAAAGTTAAAATTAGACATTCCCATGCCGACTAAAGAAGAGGTAATGAAGTGGTTTGAATAAATAGAATTAATATTTATACTTGTAGAGACGCGATATATCGCGTCTCTTTTTGTTTATGAAACTTTCGCGTATTATGTATATCGAAAATAAACCCGACGGCGTAACCGGTTACGGGCGAATTGGTCGTGTTACGTTTTCTAAAACCTTACGGTCAATGTATTATGATGGCAAAGAGTTTCTAAAAGTTAAAAATGGCTTTAAGCACAATTGCATTGATATTGAAACCGGCGAGGAATACTGGATATCCGGATGTAAAAAAGATGGTGACGATACGCTATATGGCGGCAATAAATCAATAGAAATTGACGAAGATGCCCGTGAAGAGTATTGGACAGTTGTAAGGAACAGGCCGGATCTTATGGCAAAAGCAACCTCTAATTAATTAACCACTCCGCCTATTGCAAAACTTACAAATGATGAGTTATTTTGCAAAACAGGAAAAGTAACAAAAACCTGATTATCATACAGATACGAAATTAATGGGCGTTCACGGCAGTGAACGTGAACACTAAGCAAGCATTAAGGTCGGTTCAGGACGTTTAAAGGACCGTTTAGGGCGTTTCAGGCCAGTGCAAATTGAGCTAAAAAAGCAGAAAACCAGGTTTATTCCGTTGCTTACATCCCATTCCTTAACAAAAAGATAAAGAGAATACAACCTTCAATTAATAGTAGATGTTGAATTTTATATCAGACACACTATAATTGAATACCATGACAAATTCCATCCTTGAAATAACCGAAAGCGAGTACCTGATAAAACTAAACAGGAGCAATTTCGACTTATCGTTCATCCGCAGCCTGTTAAAAATTGTTGAGGTATCAAAGCCCGCAAAAAGCAAACAGGAGGAAGAAAGCTACGACTATTCGACCATGCACATTACAGACAGGCACATCGCACCAAATCAAAATCACTCGTCAGAGCCTGATTATTTCAGCAGCCTCGACGAGAAATAAAATTCTGATCTATTCTTAGAATTTCTGACGGAAACCGCCGCGCACTACCTGCTGCTTATCCATCTGGGCCATTTGGCCTTTCATCATCTTTATCTGGTCGGCAAGCAATTTGTTCTTGTCATCCTTAGCGGCATCTTTTAAATACATCTCGGCTTCGCGCTTATTGCGTTTTGCCATTGAGATGCCTGCCAGGCTAAGTTTAGCCAGCGCTGTGTTATGAGACATGCCCATGCCTAACTGAAGTGCTTTCTTAAAATATTTTTCAGATTTTAAAGGCGCTTTACGCGATTCTATCAACCCTATAAGCAGGTTGTAATAACCGTGCTGGCTTTTGTATAGTTGTTTTTCGTAATCGGTTATTTTTACAAGTGCAGCTTCTGCTTTGTCTGAATTTTCTTTACGCAGATAAAACTGTGCAAGTAACATATTCTCGTTAAAAAAGAAGGTAAGCAGCGTAATACCGCCTAATAAAAACACCACTATTCCCCAGCCCCAGAAACCGAATGCGCAAAGCGTAACTCCGGCACCCATTATAACACAAGCAATAATTAACCTAACTATATTTGACATAATTTGTATTAGTATAAAAACAGAGTGCAAATATCGTTATTTGTAAGCTAAATAAACATCAGTATTTAATATTTATGGCAGGAGAATTAGAACCATCGTGGAAAAAACTTTTAGGCGAAGAATTTGAAAAACCCTACATGCATGAGCTTAAAGCTTTCCTGAAAACAGAAAAGGAAGCCGGCCATACCGTTTACCCTAAAAACGCAGATATATTTAACGCTTTTAACATTACCCCTGTTGATGATGTTAAAGTGGTGATATTGGGGCAAGACCCTTATCACGGCCCGTACCAGGCGCATGGCTTATCGTTCTCGGTACAAAAAGGCGTTGCTGTGCCGCCATCATTAAAAAACATATACAAGGAACTATTCACTGACATTCCCGGCTTCAGCATCCCCCAAACCGGCGATCTGACCAAATGGGCCCGGCAGGGTGTGTTATTATTAAACGCCACATTAACTGTAAGGGCTGCAACAGCAGGCTCGCATCAAAAAAAGGGATGGGAAAAATTCACAGATGCTGCCATCAAAACACTGTCTGACGAAAAAACAGGCTTGGTATTTATCCTTTGGGGGGCTTATGCGCAATCAAAAGCAGTGCTCATCAATCTCAATAATAAACACTTGGTTATCAAATCTACACACCCCTCGCCTCTTGCCGTAAGTCACGGCGGGTTCTTTGGGTCAAAACCGTTCTCAAAAACGAACGAGTTTTTGGCGCAGCAGGGCAAACAGGCCATTGACTGGCAGATCGTTTAGATGTGCGGATGAAGAATGAATTATAAATCCTGATGTTTAATTTACCAAAGCAGGTGTATTGTTCCTTTTGTTTATGATGAATAATGCGACAACAAGATTAGGCACCCAGCATAACCAGGAAACAACGCGATAAGCCGGGATAAAATCATGAAACACAAAAGCCGATAACAAAGGCAGCCAAATACGCAAAGTAACAGCTGCAAAAGTGAGCGCATAGTTGCATATCATCCAATTTTGGTGTTGGCTGATATGGCCATGCCTGATAGTACTGTACGCCTTTACATCACTGATTAGCCAGATGATGGCCAACGAGCCAAAACCCAATACACAAACCAGGCCGCCAGTAGCAAAAAACGCGATGTACAAAGCCGCTATACTGCTTAGGGCAACCGCTACAACATATATTTTACCTATAAACCGATGCGTATTTAAGTAACGCCGGCGCAAGCGGCCGCTAAATTGCGTCCACCCGGTTAAGAGGGCTATCCCGCCAAAAATGATGTGAATATAAAAAGCTGTGTTCCAGATATTACTATCCAGAATGGCTTTTGGTTTTGAATGCAATAAACCGTTCGAACGCATATCGATCAAAAAATACAGCAATGGATAAAGACCAACAGCAATGGCAAAAAATGCGAATGGGATCCAGGGTAGGTTTTTAAGTTTCATTGCCGTATAGACAATATCAAAAGCTAATTAGTTACAGCCAACAAATACAATAGATAAGACACAAAAAAGCCAGGCATCAAAAAAAGCGTTTCTTGATGCCTGGCTCCAAAATGTTGTATCTTTTCTTAGTATTCCAACGGAACTATCGGTTCTTTCTTGCTGGTGCTCATGATCATCATGGTTTGGAAGGTCTTCACTACGGTGATGCGGCTTATCTTCTCCATGATCAGTTGTTCGTACGATTTAATATCGCGCACGTAAACCTTCAATAGAAAATCGCACTGGCCGGTTACGTGGTGGCACTCAGTAACCTCTTTAATGTTTTGTATCTCATCTAAAAAAGTCTGAATGGTGTTTTTCTGATGAAAATCCAGTGAGATCTGAATAAACGTTTTAATGCCCAGGCCAAGTTTTTCTTCATCAACAAGTGCATGATAGCTTTTTATGTATTCGGCGTTCTCCAGTTTGCGCACACGCTCCAAAGTAGGTGCCGGCGACAGGCCGATCTCGTTTGAAAGCTGCAAATTGGTGATGCGGCCGTTCTCTTGTAAAATCTTAAGTATCTGTAGGTCTATTTTATCTAATTCTGCTGCCATGGTACGTGCAAATATATAGTATTCTCTATCTCACAAAATAATATTTTTTTTAAAACTATTTCTACAAAACATTTTAGATTTTTATTTGTAAATTTAGACAAGCCTAAAAAAAATATTAGATTTGCTTAAATGCATACGTTAGCCGAAGAAAACTATTTAAAAGCCATTTTTAAGTTATCGCAGATAACAGAGAATGTGAGCACCAATCAAATTGCTGCCGAGCTGGCTACCAAAGCCTCATCGGTGACGGACATGCTGCGAAAGCTTGCCGAGAAGCTTTTGATCAATTACACCCGTTACCAGGGCGTTAGTTTAACACAAACGGGCGAAAAGGTAGCCATCAATATCATCCGCAGGCACCGTCTTTGGGAATACTTTTTGGTAGAGAAGCTGCATTTTAAATGGGACGAAGTACATGATATGGCCGAAGAGATGGAACATATCTCATCAAACGAACTGATTGACCGCCTGGACGAATTTATGGGTTTCCCCAGCCGCGACCCCCATGGCGACCCGATACCCGATAGTAAGGGCAACTTTAAAAAGAACGACCTTAAACCAATTTCGGCTGTTGATGTTAACATCTGCGGCATTATCTCGGGTGTTAAAGACCACTCCACGGCGTTTTTACAATATCTGGAGAAGCAGGGCCTCACCATAGGCAAAAAAATAACCATTAAAGAAATAATTACTTACGATAACGCTGTAATACTACAAATGGAAAACAAAGACATACAAATAAGCCGTGATGTGGCCATTAACTTATTGATAGCCTTATGACATCAAACACTACGCGCGATGGCCACTCGTTAGGCAACGTACACAATACCGTAGCTACCGAAAACAAAACCGGCTGGCGCAAACTGCTCTCTTTCCTTGGCCCCGCTTATTTGGTAAGCGTAGGCTATATGGACCCGGGCAACTGGGCAACCGATTTAGCCGCTGGCAGTCAATTTGGTTACAAGCTCATCTGGGTGCTTCTTTTATCAAACCTGATAGCTTTATTATTGCAAAACCTTGCCGTGCGCTTAGGCATTGTTAGGGGGCTTGACCTGGCGCAGGCATCAAAGCATAGCTACCCACGCTTTGTTAACTTTTGCCTGTACATACTGGCACAAATAGCCATCATAGCCTGCGACCTGGCCGAGATTATCGGCATGGCCATAGGTTTAAACCTGCTTTTTGGTTTGCCGCTAATATGGGGGGTATCTATTACTTTATTAGATACCTTGTTATTGCTTTTCCTGCTCAACAAAGGCATGCGCAAGCTGGAGGGGTTTATCATTTCCCTTATATTTATAGTGGGCGTGGCCTTTTTGGCGCAGATGTTTATTGTACAACCAAGCGTTATTGATATTGCAAAAGGCTTTATCCCAACCAAATTAAACGCTACATCGCTTTATTTAGCCATTGGTATTATTGGGGCTACGGTAATGCCGCATAACCTGTACCTGCACTCATCGCTGGTGCAAACCCGTAAGATAGACCGCAGCGAAGCAGGCATCAAAAGCGCCATCCGTTATAACTTTTGGGATACTACCATTGCCCTTAACCTGGCTTTTTTTGTAAATGCTGCCATATTGATATTAGCTGCAAGCGCTTTCTATGGCCGTGGTTTTCATCAGGTAGCCGAAATACAAGATGCTCATAAACTGCTTACCAATATCTTTGGTAAGTTGGCTCCCGCCCTGTTTGCAATAGCGCTGATAGCCGCGGGGCAAAGTTCTACCGTTACGGGTACTCTTGCTGGGCAAATCATAATGGAAGGCCACCTGAACCTGCGTATTGCCCCATGGCTACGCCGATTGCTAACGCGATTATTGGCTATTATTCCGGCATTTTTCACCATCCTGCATTTTGGGGAAGAAGGTTTGGGCAAATTGTTAATATTAAGCCAGGTGGTACTGAGCCTGCAATTAGGCTTTGCCATTATACCACTCATCCACTTCACATCCGATAAAAAACGCATGGGTAACTTTGCCACCAAAGTGCCTTTAAAAATACTGGCCTGGGTGTTTGCTACCTTAATTGTTGGCCTCAACGTAAGGCTGGTGATGCAGGAGATAGAGACATGGGCCGCTGCAAGCCCGGGATCGGCTAATTTGGTTCACTTTGTGATATCGCCTATTGCAGTGGGGATAGGATTGTTGTTGCTATATGTGTTTTTACGCCCGCTGCTTTATAAGCATATTAGCCAGCCGGTATATGTACCACATGGTATTGCTGCTAAATTAGATAACCTGGAAGCGGTAACCTATAACAACATTGCCATTACTATAGATTTTTCCCGGAACGACGAGGATTGCATTCGCCACGCCTTAATGCAGGGCGGCAAAAAGGCACATTACACTTTAATACATGTTGTTGAAACGGCCGGTGCTCGTTATTACGGCGGGCAGGTTATGGATAACGAAACCCAAAGCGATGCCGATAACCTTGACAAGTATGTAACTACGCTAAAAAATTTACATTATAAAGCTGAAGCAAAAATAGGTTACGGCGGCTCGGCCACAGCTATTGCCGAAATCGTTAATCAATCAAAAATAGATTTTGTGGTGATGGGGTCGCACGGGCACAAAGTTTTAAAAGACCTGATATTTGGCACCACTGTTGATTCGGTACGCCATAAGGTGAATGTACCGGTACTGGTTGTGAAACCTCAAAAAAAATAATCGCATATTTGCAGTGTAATGGAGCAGAATTTATATATCAAGAATAAGAAGGCATACTTTGAATACCACATACTGGATAAGTACACGGCCGGCATACAACTATTGGGTACCGAGATTAAATCGATACGCGAGGGTAAAGCCAACGTAAACGATGCTTTTTGCACTTTTATAGGCAACCAGCTTTATGTACGCAACCTGCACATTTCTGAATACTCCATGGGGTCGTTCTACAACCACGAAGCCAAACGCGACCGCATACTCCTGCTTAACAAAAAAGAACTTAAAAAACTCCTTACCCGCGGCGAAGAAAAAGGATTGACCATTGTCCCCCTCGCCCTATTCATCAGCGACCGCGGCTTTGCCAAGCTGGAAATAGGCCTTGCCCAGGGTAAAAAGACCTTCGACAAACGCGAAACCCTGAAAGAACGTGATACAAAAGTAGAAATGGACAGAGCGATGAAACGATAAGTTTGTGGTGGGCAATTGACAGTTTGCAAAAGTGTTCACGTTCACACCACAGGCAGACAGTGAACACACGTGAACACCTGATAATCAGACCTATAAATAAAAAGGTGACATAACAATGCCACCATTTCAACCGCCCGCAAACGCCTTCAAACGAAGCCTACCACGCTCTATCGCCTACTAACGGCACAAACCTGAAGGTATCCAGCACATGGCGTTCATAATCATGCTCGGCGGTTTTTAATACAGTTACCATTTTTTGAGATTTTTCATCGCCTACCGGGATAACCAGTATACCGCCAATTTTTAATTGTTTTAATAATATCTCGGGTACAGTTGGTGCACCGGCGGTTACAATGATCTTATCGTATGGGGCATCTTCGGCAATCCCTATCGAGCCATCGCCTAAAAAGAATTTGGGTTTGTAACCCATATATGGTAAAACCTGTATGGTACGTTCGTAAAGTTTTTCCTGGCGCTCAATAGTAAATACTTTAGCGCCAAGTTCCATCAGGATACAGGTTTGGTAACCGCAGCCGGTACCTATTTCCAGCACTTTATCGTTTTTTTGAATATGCAGCAGCTCGGTTTGGTAAGCTACCGTGTAAGGCTGCGAAATGGTTTGCCCGGCCCCTATCGGGAAAGCAATATCCTTATAAGCCTGGTTCCAGAAGGTTTCATCGAAAAAGTAATGACGGGGGACTTTACCAATGGCCAGTAACACCTTTTCATCCTCAATACCCTTTTTCCTCAGTATCTCTACCAGTCGTTTCCTTGCCCCTTGCTCGCGGTAATTATCAATAAACTTGTACGCCATTACAATAGCAAAGTTATATAAAAAGCCGGCAAAATTGCCGGCTCCCTGTGTATTATGCTATTGCTTTATAATAAAGCTTTGGCAGTTAACCAATAAGGTTTTTAACATTCGCACGTGTGGGTTATTACCACCAGCCATGTACATTATATATCGTGGTACGCGGCTGTGCCGCATAAGCAACGGCTACATCACGCGCGGCTTTAATAATACCCATATCGTTCTTTTGTTCCTGCAGTTTAAAACTCCACTCGCGGTTATCAATTTCTTTAACGCGTTTGGCTACCTGCGCCACAAAAGCCTTCACCTCTTTATAGCAGCTTGCCTGCGGGTCTATCTGCGATAAAACCTCGCTTGCCGCGTTGGCGCCATTAATATCCTGGTTAGCAGCCCATAGGCTTTTAGCCTGGTTAAGTTTCACAGAACAGTCCTTCTCTACCTGTTTTTTGTAGATGGGCGCTACCTGTGCCATTGAACGGGTATAGCAGTTGGTACAAGCCTGCGGTACAGATGTCAGGTTATAAATAGCCTCATCCATACGGCCGGTATTAGCAAGGGTTTGGGCTTGTTTAATAATCACATCGCAATGGGTGTTATAGTAGCTGATTATCTTGCTTTTCCCTTTCTCTACAAAAGCCTGCAGTTTCGGGTCGTTAAGATTGATGTTTTTAAAGGCGTTGATATAAGCTTTAGCAATATTTTCGCCTACCCCTTTAACCGACAATGATGTACTGGCAAACTTTGTGCCCTCGTAACCATCGCCAATATAAAGGTTAACATCAAGCGTAAGGGCCGTCATTGGCGGCGCGGTTGAGAGCATATCTTTGGTAAGCACCACAATATTAGCGGTGATGATAAAGCGCTGACCTTCATCGCCGCCAAAACCATTCTGGCTGATGATCTGGTTTAGCTTATTACCAAGCATATTGCGCGCGGCTTCGGGCAGGTCATCAACCTGATCGGGAATATAAGCGGCAAGGGTTACCTTACCGCTATCCCCCCCATTCGCCGACCTTACTATGGTAGTTTTTTGTGCATACGCCCCTATCACCAGGAAAAGCGACATGCAGGTTATGATTAGTTTTTTCATGTTGGTTGTCTCGTTTGATTTTTATTTTTCACCCAGTACTATTACTGCCTGGCCAAGGCCTTTCGCCGTAAGCTTGTTCACAATAGAATATGGCGCGGCAGCAAGGAATTTTTGCAGGCCACGGGCAAATCCCCGGGCATCAATAGCGTTACCGTTTGCATCATATAACGGGATGCGCACCTGTTCAAACAACATCATGCTCTCGGTAGCATCGCTATTGCTGAAACGGCCCTTAAGCGAATTAGCGCGAACCCAATCTTCAATCACAACATTCAGCTCTTTACCACCGTACTCGGTTTCCAGGTCGTTTTTCCATGAATCGAATTTTTTGATACGGATGATGATCTCGCGGCCATTGGCAAACAGGTCATCGAAATGCCTTTGCAGGCCTGCGTTAAAATTGTCAACCTTATCGGCAACGGCCTCTTCCAGTAAAACAGCAGTTTCTGCCGAAAATGACGGATTACCGGTACCACCTGCCGTAGCTACTTCCTTATCGGTGTAAGCATCAAGCCCCTGCATCGTAAAGCGTACCGACTTTTTGGGGCCGGTTTTTAATACATCCCATGTTAACTGGATAATAATATCGGCCTTAGCTGTTTTTTTAAGCTTATCCATAGGGCTTTCTGATACGCCGGCACCACTTTTTGAAGTAAGTACAGCATCCTCGGCACGTTCAGATTCGAGCGTTTTAATAACCGATTCCATATTTTTAAGCGGGAAACCACGTTCGGCCATCATACCGTTCACCTTGCTGATCACGGCCAGCAGGTCGTTATTTTCCTGGAACGCCCTTTTATAATCGGGGATTTTTACTTTGGTTCCCTGGTCATCATACACTTTCATGTAACCGTTTGTATTACACCATACGTCGCTCGGCACTACCATCAGGGTTGGTTTTTTTGCCTGCGAGAATCCGGCTGTTGCCGCTCCCAATACCATTAATAATAGGAAGGCTATTTTCATTATCTGTCGTTTCATTTATCAGGATTGAATGTTATTGATTTGGAAGTATACCATCTGCTATCATTTTTTTCTTCAGCTCGGGCCTGTTTATTTTCAGCACATAGCCGGTGCTTTGCGCTACATCTTTAACCTTTTGTTGCTGCTTTGCCTTTTGCCCGGCACGTTCTTCTACATAAAGCGCGTAAGTTTTGTATGCCGAATTAAAAAAGCGGATAAAATACTCCTCGTGGTTGGCATAGGCATTGGCTTCGTTCAATATGGGTTTCACATCACAATCGGGCTTACCTTCGCGCAACCCGCTAAATAAAATTTCGCGCACGGCTACTTTTTTGGCTTCTTCAATAGCATCCTCGCGGTTACGCTTGCCCGAATAAGCCACTACCTTTTGCGAGCCATCAAACTCAACGCCCAGGCATTCTGTTTTATAGGTATAGCTGCTATTCAGCTGCTTTTGTTCGGCGCAGCTGCTCATAGCAAGCACTGCGGCAAAGCCCATATAGAGTAAATTTTTCTTCATAATGATTAAGTTTAAAAACCAGCGTTTAATGATTTGATGATACCGGCATCCTCCAGATCCTTACGCAGCAGGGCCACGTTAACCGATACCAGCACGCCTATTTTGTATTGCTTACCAACCTTCATGCGGTCTTCGGCAGCCACAGCGCCATCACTTGCAAGTGAAACAAACTTCATATACTTGCCGCCATCAGCAAAAAAGGTTTTGAACCATTCATCCTTCTCCTGCTCTAAATTTGAGTTGGTAACTAACGGGGGTTTTCCCAAAATGCCCTGGTCGCCGGCAAAGCCTTTAAATATAATGCCGTGTACAGCGTTCTTTTTAGCCTGTTCAATAGCCACATTAGGTTTTTTTGAGTACGACCACACCTTTAAAAGGTAGGTACCCTGCACACCCGTGCCTGCAACTTCCAGTTCATATCTCCAGGCTTCGGTATCCTCATTTGCCTTTTTATTTGTTTGCGCGCTAACCACCGATGAAAAACCTGTTATCAGCAGCATTAGCATTACCCAAATTGTAGTCTGTTTTTTCATTATATGTATCTGGTTTTGTGTTTACTTTACTTGCCTTAACAGCATACCCGCATAAAATTTACCACCGCCTTTAAAGTAGGTACGGTCAATTGCCGGCTTATCCTTGTCTTTATCTTTCTTTTTATCGTCTTTATCATTTACAGATACCTCTTCACCGGCATTAAACCGGTTATCCCAGATCTGCTTTTTATCAACCGTTACGGTTCCTTTTTTCACATAAGTGGTAAGCCCGGTTTTAGAATCGACCGTTTGTTCCAGTACTTCGAACTTCTCGCCGCCTTCCAGGCCTTCCTTCATCCCAATTTTAGCTGTAACCGGGTCGCCCGAGTAAATAGGTGTTTTAGGTTTAAACACCTCGTAGGCTTTTTGCAGCTTGGCAAAAACATGCTCAACATTACGTACGGTTGCCAGTTCAACTATCTGGTCTTCACTACGGGTTTCTTTTAATGAAAAGGTTACCAGGCTGCTTGATTTTTCGCTGCCTATATATTCCAACTCAAACAGGTTGGTGTTATCAAAAGCTTCTTTTCTTTTCTTGTCTATTTTGGCGCTTTTATCAATCCATAGGTCATTATAAAAAACAGCGGCGGTAGAGTCGTTCCATTTCAGGCGGTACAGGTATGAGGTTGTCCATACAGAATAGCCCTCTTTTGCCTTATTATAAGCAATATCAAGCACCTTATAAGCAGCAGGTTGGAACAAAGCCGGTAAGCTACCGGCTTTAAGTTTGGCTACTTCCCTTATTGCAGCCGCAATAGGCTCGTTACTTACAAACTTTAGCTTGGTTAAAACCACAAAGGTGTTTTTGATCAATTCCTCCCCCGCATCAGACAACGATGCTGTGCCCCTTGCGCTGCCTTTGGCAATATTGGCCTGCATTTCGGTAGCATCGTACGAACCACGATCGCCTATCAGCTTCATATCAAAGCTACCATCGGCCTGCCTGTTAAACCACTTAGCCACCAGCTGGTTGGCTATCTTCTTATCCTTTACAATTTTGCCTGTTATAAAAGGCATATCAGAGGCATCTTTATCTACTATACCCGCCGTAGCACCCGATAGCATGCTGGCACCTAAATTACCCATACCGCTTTTTTTTGTACCGGCCGCTACTTTTTCAGCATCAGTAAGTACATAGGTTGATGGGTCGACAGAAATAGTTGATATACTATGATTATTGTACTTATCAGGGAACGGCGCCTCGTGATAAGCTTTCATTACCACTTCTTTTCTAGGGAAATCTTCTGATTCCAGCAGGATAAGGTGTAACGAGCTTCTGCGGTATTTCAACTCGGGGTGCTGGTCGGTAGCCGCAGGGGTTTGTGCATTTGCCGCCATACACAACCCAAGGAAAAGGTTTAGTACAATGGTTAATTTGGTTACTTGTTTCATGATGTTGTAAGTGTGGTTTAAGTATCTTATTAGCTTTATTTAACTATGTATTCCGAGTTAATTATCAGCTTTAAAAGTAGATGCAATTTGTTTTGCAGGCCTGAGTTATAATCCCATTTATTTAGGGTGTTTTAACCCAGCTAAATATGAAAAATACAGGCAATATTTGTCCATTTCAGTTATATAACTAATTAATTTATTTATAATAAATTGACTGGATTATCTATTCAAAAAAGATATTTTACTACTCGTATCCGATTGTTTAATATACAACCAGGATACTGGTGGCGGGCCGAAGATGGCCTTGAAAATTTGCGACAATAGTTTCATATTTAAGGGCTTAAGTTGCTATAAATATAATTTATTTACCATCAGCCGTATATTCGAATACGCAAAATACCCAGAAGTGGGTATTTTTATATACCGTACCGCCGACACACCTTAACGGTAGAGAGAATTTAAAAACCCATGGTTATTGCCTATAATTAATAAATAATATATTTAACATATATTATTTACATTAAAAAAAATATTTAATAGAATTAGGATTGGCTGATTTGGAAAAACCGCCCTCATTTGTTTCTAATAAGGGTCAACATCGGGCTGTATAATACTTCCTTTGCTTAGTTTGGTAGTTTGGAACTGGGTAATTACGTCCCTGATGATGGCTTTTGCCTTTACGATGGATATGGTATCACGCTCGAACTTAAGCATGATTGATTTAATATAGTAGTTACGAATACGATTGATCAGCGGTGCTTCGGGGCCGATAACACGATCGCCAAAATGCTTGCGCAGTTCTTTTGCAAGGTATTCGGCCTGGTTATACAGCACCTCGGGGTCCCTATGCTTCACATCCATACTAATAATGCGGAAGTACGGCGGGTATTTAAAGCTCTTACGCTCCTCCATTTCGGTAAAGTACAAGTCGGCGTAATCATTTTCAATTACCTGTTTTATTACCCGGTGGTTGGGGTCGTAAGTTTGGATAACTACCTTGCCTTGCTTACCCCTGCGCCCCGCCCTGCCACTTACCTGGGCAAGCATCTGGTAACTACGTTCGTTAGCGCGGTAATCGGGGTATTTTAAAAGGCTATCAGCATTTATGATGCCTATTACGGTAACATCGGCAAAATCAAGCCCTTTGGCTACCATTTGGGTACCTACCAGGATATCTATTTTCTTTTCCTCCAGGTTATTCAGTATGGTTTGCAGCGAATTGCGGGAACGCGTGGTGTCCAGATCCATACGCGCAAGGCGAACGTTGGGCATTAGCACGGATAATTCATCCTCCACCTTCTCGGTCCCAAATCCCTTATACTCCAAATGGGTTGAACCGCAGGCCGGGCAAATAGTGGGCGAGTCTTCCTTATACCCACAATAGTGGCAGTGTAGCTTATGCGTGTGTTTATGATAGGTAAGGCTTACATCGCAGTTAATGCATTTTGGGGTATAGGCGCATACCTTACACATCAGTACCGGGGCATACCCACGGCGGTTCTGGAACAGGATGATCTGCTCTTTATTATCAAGCGCCAGCTGCATATCCTGCATCAGCACACTGCTAAAATGCGATTGCATGGTTTTACGCTTCGTTTCTTCGGATATGCTTACCACTTCTATCAATGGTAACTGTACACCGCCATAACGTTCGCTCAGTTCAACAAAACCGTATTTATGCACACGTGCATTATAATAGGTCTCGAATGACGGTGTGGCCGAACCCAGCAGCACCTTGCCTTTATACATATTGGCCAGGTAAATGGCCGCATCGCGGGCGTTGTAGCGCGGCGCCGGGTCGAACTGTTTGTAGGAGGTTTCGTGCTCCTCATCTACAATGATCAGCCCGAGGTCGCTAAATGGCAAAAACACCGATGAGCGCGCACCCAGTACAACCTTGTACTCATTGTTCAGCACTTTTTGCCAAACCTCTACGCGCTCGTTATCATTAAAGCGGGAGTGGTAAACGCCTATAGTTCCGCCAAAATAAACACGCAGGCGTTCTATAATGTGGGTGGTAAGCGCAATCTCGGGCAACAGGTAAAGCACCTGCCTGCCTGTAGCCACCATCTCTTCAATCAGTTTAATGTAGATCTGCGTTTTGCCCGATGAGGTTACCCCATGCAGCAACACCACATCTTTTTCTTTTAATTGCTTTTGCACATCTGCCAGGGCAACTTCCTGCGCTGCGCTTAATATGAAATTGCTCAGCTGGTCATCATCCTCATCATACCCCAGGCGGCTAACGTTCCTGTCCTCGGCAATAAAAACTTCTTTTTCAATAAGCGATTTAATGCTGGAATCGCCACTCCCGCTTTCTTCTATCAACTCATTTTTCGAAACTGCTTTTTGCTGGCGCGATAGTTTGATAAATGCCAGCACCGCGTCGGCCTGTTTTGGGGCGCGTTTCTCCAGGATGATAAACAATTCCTTAAGGCTTTCCTGATTATGGTAGGCAGAGTTTAGCGTAAGGTAAGTGCGTTTGCGCGGCTTATACCGTTCGCTCACCTCCTCTGATATATTGACTATGTTTTTCTCGAACAGCGATTTAAGAATAGGCATCACCGTTTTTTGCCCAAGCAATTTTGCAATATCGCTTATGGTTAATTCGGGCTGTATATCCAGCGCTTCGGTTATCAGGTATTCTTTATCATTAAGGCTTGCCTTGTCATAAGCGAAGTCCTTATTAAGCATTACCTTGGTTTCGCTGGCCAGTTTCAGGGCCGATGGCAGGGCGGCGTTCATCACCTCACCTTCGTTACACATATAGTATTCGGCCAGCCATTGCCAAAACTGCAGCTGGCGTTGGGTAACAACGGGGCGCTCGTCAAGTATATCTATAATATACTTGGCCTCGTACTTTTCGGGCGCATGCTCCGTTATAACCGATACAACTGCTGTATACAATTTACTTTTACCAAACTGCACTACTACCCGTTTGCCAATTGCAATGGCATCATTAAGTTCAAAAGGAACCCTGTAAGTGTAGTTGCGGCTTATAGCCAGCGGTAATATCACTTCAACAAAAAGTGTTTTACGCGTAGCAGATAAGCCTTCGGTAAATTCTAACATCAGTGTTTATTTGTTTCTGAAAGCAGCGAAGGCTAAAAATGCCCATCCTATGATGAACAGTAAACCACCAATGGGCGTAACCGGGCCTAATACGGCTAAACCGGGCATATTGATCAGATCGCGGCAGGCTAATAAATAAAGCGAACCCGAGAACAAAACAATACCAAAAGTAAACAGGTAATAGGTACTTACAATAACCTTGTTTTTAAACCGGGTAAAGGTTGATAGGAATAGCAGCGCGAACACATGATAGAATTGGTATTGCACACCGGTTTGCCAAACTTCAAGCTGGTACGGAGATAACGAGGCCTTTAAGGCATGGGCACCAAAAGCGCCGGCTATAACAGCCAACGCACCAAAAACCGATGCTGTAATGATTATTTGTTTGTTCATGCAGATATAAAAGGCTAAGTTAACCAAATGAAAGTATTACTTTATTGTGGTACAGTAAAATTCTAAATTGCACAGGCAAACACAGAATGAAACGACTGATAGTTATTACTTTAATTTTAATTGCCGCAACGGCATTTATTACCGTTAAGTATTTTAAAAACTTAAATACATCGGGGACGCATGCCGGCAATATTATACGCACCATCCCCGATAACGCCGCTGTGGTGTTTGAATTTACCAACGAGAAGAGTTTTTACGATATATACACCGGCAACACCCTGCTTACTAACCTTATTGGCGAACAGGTAATTACCGACCTGGATACCATCCGCAACGTGCTTTTTAACAATCCGGCGTTGCAATCTTTTTTTACAGGCCGAAATGTGTTTGTTTCATTGCACCCATCCCAAAGTAACCAGGTTGAGCTACTGGTTACGGCATCAGCAGCAAAGGATATTGACCTTACCGAGTTTGACCAGTTAGCCAAGCAAAAAAATACGGGTATGCTGATAACCCCCCTGCAAATAGGCGATAAAAAAGGCTATAACATTTATTTCAACTCCTTAAAAAAGCGTTTTTATATTATCAATATTGATGATAATATATTTTCGGGGAGCTTTTCAAAAGATTTGATCACCCAAAACGCCAATTACAAACCCGACCGCGAGAAACAGGCGTTCATGTTGCTGCCTGATCAGCAAAACTCAAACTCGCTGGCCAATATATATATCAATTATGAGCACCTTGGCCCGCTGTTCACTCAAATATTTAAAAACGGCAACACCGACATTTTTAAACCTTTCAGGATATTACCCGCGCTGGCTGCCCTGAACCTTAATTTTAAGAATGATGCCATTATGTTTAACGGCTATACCAACATTCAGCGGGATAAACGGGGCACCTATTTAAATGTATTTACCAACCAGCAGCCGGTAGCAAACGTACTAAAGGACTTATTCCCTTCTACAACAGCTTATGCTTTAAGCATGGCCGTATCAAACCCTGCCGGTTTCACTACCGACCTTACCGATTTCCAAACAAGGGCAGGCTTAAAGGCCGAAAAAGACGCCTTATTTGCGAAAGTAAAAGCAGGAACAGGCATTAACCTTGTACAGGAATTTACGCAGCTATTGGGTAACGAATTTGCTGTTGTAACTACACGTTATCAGGAAAAAATAGCCATTATAACAGTAAAGAACGGTTCAAAGTTACGCCCGTTTATGACTAACATAAGCGGCATGGTAACTGATGATATTGGCCAGTTTAATTACGCTAAGCTTCCTTTCTTTTTATTGGGCGATGCTTTTAACGCGTTTAAAAAACCGTACTTCCGCATTATAGATAACTACCTGGTATTGGCCAACAGCATTAAAGAACTGGAAAGCTATAACGACAGCTACATGAACCGTAAATTTTTAAACAAGACCGAACAGTATGTAAAGTTTGATAATTTACTGGCAGAAAGAGGCAACATTTACTTTTTTATCCACTTTAAAAACGCCCAACAGATTTTAAGGGAGGGTTTAAAAGATGATTTTTATTTTGCCTATAAGAACAATTCATTATCCTGGAGGAATTTTTACGGAGCCTCTTTTCAGTTTGCCGCAACCGACAAAAATTTCTACACAAACTTTTGCTTATTACAAAATATGCCAGACAGTACTGTTAATAAAAAAACCAACTAAAAATCATAAAACACAACCAAGAAGCCTGTAATTACGTAAAATGGAGTGTATATTAGTTACGAGTTTTAAAGCAATTTATTTAAAGCGCCTGTAAGATATCAGGTATTGCGATGTGTGTATGAAGAATTTTCTATTGGCTGTTTGTTTTTTGTTTATATCTGTTGAAACTTTTGGCCAGCAATTCTCCCAATACAATACCGGTACTTTATATGACTCGTTTGAGAACCCTGCCCAGGCGGCATTTGTACCCGATACGAGCCGTAAACTGGCATTTAACTTTTTCATCCCCAACTTTAACAGTAACCTGTATATTACCGGTAATGGCCAGGTACCACTTAAAAGCCGCGCGTTTTCTGGTAAATACGAAAATGTTGCCCTTACCCTGGGCCAGGGGCGCTTTAGCCGGGCAAATGCAAATGCAAACGTGTACAGCCTAATGTTTAAGGTTTTTACCAGTTTAGATGGTAACCAGGAAATAGGTATATCTACCCAAACACGTGCAGAAGGCCGTGGCATTTTTAGCGACGAAAGCTTTCTATTACTTGACGGCCCTAACAATTTTGCTGACCTTACCCCTTACGCTGATATTCTGAACGATAGCTACACAGAACAATCCTACCATCAAATAAGCTTCAACTACAGGGAAAAGGTGAACAAAAACTTTGCTTTTGGTTTTAAGCTGAGTGCATTATTGGGGATACAGTACCAGCAGTTACAGATAGACCGGTCTCAAATAACTTTTGACAAGACGAATGACGCAGCCGACATTACCCTGCAAGGCCGGTACCGCATAAGTTACACCCCCGGCGAATTTAGCAAGCGGGACCTTTTGCCATCACCAAGAAACCCCGGGGCTTCAATAAGTTTTGGTACGGCCATACGTACCAGAGATAATTTTAACATTCAGTTCAATTTAAAAAATATTGGTTTTATACACTGGTACAAAAGTTCAATAGTTAGCAATTTTAATACTACCCTAACCGCCCCTGATCTGAGTACGCCACGAAGAGAAGATAATTTATATGCAACAACATATAGCATTATCCGCTCGGCCGATAAGCAACAATCATTTACTACAGTCACTAACGGAGTAGCCGAGATCAGTGCCAATAAATCGTACTGGTTTGATTACGACAGGCGTTTTAAATACTCTCCTACAGTAATACTTCAAAAAGAAGTATTTTATGATGGTTATACAGCCGCCCTGGTAAACCCATTTCAATACAATAACCTGGTTGGTACATTAACCACATCGTATAATAACTACGGTATTTTTAGCGCGGGCTTACAGTTTATGGTAAAAACACCAAATGTTGAATTTTACATTGGCAGCGACCGCGTAATGCAATCTGTCAGTTTTGCAGGGGCCGCCGGTAAAAACGATGCACAGATCAATAAAAATGCATCCTATACAGGTGCTGATGTATTCCTGGGCTTCTCGTTAAAATTTGGGAATGTAATAGAGCATCCTATGAATACCAGCCGCATACCACTTGGCGACAGGCCGGGCTTTATCACCCGTTTATGGGATAGTATTTTCCATAAAGACAGGGACTACGATTGATAGTTAACCGCCAGTAATAATTAACTGCCAGCTTTTTTGCCCGCAATAAAATCCTTAAGATAGTAAGGCTCAAAATAAGCAACGTCTTCAAAGTCGCCACGTTTAAATTTATCGGCAGCAATTTTGGTAAGATGCCTGGCCGAGTTTTCAAAATCAGATAAAAACTCAGCATTGGGGTTATCCCCTAATGCATGGCGGCATTTATCGGCACCATCGCCAAAAAACAAAACCTTATTTTCGGCAAGGATCTCGCTAAAGCTATTTGCATCTATAATCTCGGCTGCTGTAGGTTTTATTATCCCGCCTGTGGCGCTAAATATGGCCGTGTAAACTTCCATACGGCGGGCATCTATCATTGGGCACAGCAGCATGTTAGCTACATTATTGCTTAGCGCTATTCCATTAGCCATAGCAGCCAATGTTTGTACAGCTATCAGCGGCTTATCCAGCGCGAAGCATAACCCTTTAGCAGTTGATACCCCAATACGCAGGCCGGTATATGAGCCAGGCCCGCAGCTTACGGCAATAGCATCCAAATGGGCATAGGTATTGCCTGTTTGCGCCATCAGTTCATTAATATAAACAGTAATAACCTCGGCGTGTATGTTACGGGCGTTTATCTCTTTAAAAGCCAATACCTTACCATCACTTGCCAAAGCTACCGAGCAGGATGTAGTTGCTGTTTCTATTTGTAGTATCATTATTGAAGTCAAAAGTATAAAGTTCAATGTCTAAAGTCAAAAGCCTTTTTAATTACTTTTAACTTTCCACTTTCAACTTATTAAGGTACCGGGTCGTGCCCATGCCCTCCCCATGGGTTGCAGCGTGCTATACGCTTTAGCGTAAGCCAGCCACCTTTAAATGGGCCGTACTTTTTGATTGCCTCAACACCGTATTGAGAACAGGTAGGTGTGTACCTGCACGCATTGGGTAAAACAGGCGAAATAAGGTACTGGTATATTTTAATCAACAATAAAAAAAAAGTACCAATAATGCTTTTTATCCCATTTATTAAAAAATTCACTTATTGGCTTCCCCCGCAAGCTGGATTAAAAGCTTAAGCATTTTTTTTTCAAAAAACTCGTAGGGAGATATTTCTTTACCAATGTAACTGATGGATAGTACCAGTTTTTTACCGGCACCGTTCAGCACATCATATAATTGCGCTTGTTTATTAAGCCGGTAGGCTTCGCGCATACGGCGTTTAACCAGGTTACGGTCTACCGCGCGTTTGTAACGCTTCTTGGCAACAGAAAATACTATCTGTACAGGGAATTGCTGCTCACCATCGGTAAACATCCACGAAGCCTTATAGGGATAACACAAAAAAGAAGAACCGTTATGAAAAAGCCCGTCAATAAGCTTTTTATTACATAACCGTTCTTCTTTTTTAAAAGTATACATAGTTGTTGATACTGAACCGAAAACATGTTTACATAACCGGGTCAGCTCCTTTTACAAGGAGTAAACAACCAGAATTATGCTTTGTGGCTGCGTTCGTCAGAAACGGTTAACCTTTTTCTGCCTTTAGCTCTTCTTGCTGCAAGGATCCTTCTGCCATTAGCAGTTGACATGCGCTCACGGAAACCGTGTTTATTTCTTCTTTTCCTTTGTGAGGGCTGAAACGTTCTTTTCATAACTATATTTTATTCTTTATTCTATACGTATGTGTTTTTAAAACAAGAGCGCAAATGTAGCCTTTTTTTTAGTTTTTTCAAATACAAATGTGGTAATTTGATAATCGATATTTATCAACTTATTAACATACCTGAGCAAGATATGAAATTTACCGCCTTATCTATACTGTTTTTACTGCCATTATTTGCCTTTTGCCAGGAGCCAATGGCACAAAATTACAAAATATATAATACCGCGAAAGGCAGTATAGCCACTGTTGATGATATTATAAATGATTTAAGCAAAGCCGATGTGCTGTTTTTTGGCGAAGAACATAACGATAGCACCGGCCATTATCTGGAAAACCTGATCTTTAAAAAAATAGCAGAGAAATACCCGGCTAAGGCTGCCCTATCTATGGAGATGTTCCAAACCGACTGCCAGACCGTGCTAAACGAATACCTCGCTGATTTTATCCGCGAGAAGAATCTGATAACCGAGGGCCGTGCCTGGAAAAACTATAAAGACTACCGCCCCATGGTAGAAACGGCCAAAGCCGCGCATTTACCAGTTATAGCTGCCAACGCCCCTACCCGTTACACCAACATGGTTACCCGCGTTGGTTTAGCCGACCTGCAAAAGCTGGATGCTACAGCCAAAAGCTGGTTAGCGCCACTACCTATTGATACTGCAACGGGCCCTTATTATGAGAAATTTGTGGCTATAATGGGCGGGCACAGCGCCATGGGCGACTTAAAGATCTATCAATCGCAAAACCTTTGGGATGCCACCATGGGTTGGAATATAGCCAAATTCATGAAAGCGCACCCGGGCTATAAGGTGTTCCAGGTGAATGGCGGTTTCCATAGCGAGGAGAAGCTGGGCACCGCGGCACAGTTAAAAAAATATCTGCCAAAAGTACGTATCATTAACATACAGGCTTACGCCGATGATAGCTTTGACAACCCCGATTGGAGTAAATTCACCAAAATGGGCGATTATGTGATATTAACCAACCCTAAACTGGATAAGACATTTTAGCGCATGGCCAGTTATAATTAGTCATTCCCGGTTAATTATTCAAAAATCACCAAAGCCGCCAAATGCTTTGGCGCAACTTCGCAGTAGGCGGTTTTTAATATTTCGGTAAGCATTTCTTGTTGCACGGCTTGCAAGTTAACGTGTGTCCAACCTTGTTTGCCCCATTTGTTGGGTACCGGGTAAATAACGGCACTATCAAATGTGCAGAAGATATCCTGATCGGCAGGCGAAAGCTTTACAGTTGCCCTTCCCTCTTTTATATTCGCTGTGGCAAATATTTTTTTACCTACTCTAAAAGCTGTTTTATCGGCATGGGGGCCTTCGGCGGCTTCAGGCAGAGACAGGGCAATACGGCGCAGGGCCTCAATATCGATCATAAAAATCAATTATTGTGCAAAAAACAATCGGGTATAACTACAGTGAATTAAGCTTTCTTAGCCAGTATATCTCTGATCTCGCTAAGTAATACTTCTTCTTTTGTTGGTGCAGGTTCCACGGCAGGTGCGGCTTCTTCGTTTTTCTTAAGCTTATTAATAACTGTTATAATAACAAAAAGCGATAGGGCGATAATTATAAATGAAATTACCTGCGATATAAAGTTACCATATTTTATAGCCGTGCCGGGAATAACCAGCTGACTTAAGTTACTCAAATGAGCTGCCTTTAACGCGGGCGTTAGCACCGCCGGGGTAATGATATCGTCAACAAGTGATTTAACAATTCCACTAAACGCTGCACCAATAACTACAGCTACGGCCAGATCCAATACATTACCTTTAACGGCAAACTCTTTAAACTCTTTTACAAATCCCATAATGTTGATGTGTTGTGTGTAATTAAAGTTAGCAATAAATTTATGCTACGTCCAAACAAAATCTGTTCAAAAGCATTTTAAACCCTAAATAAACCACTTGTAAGTAATTT
>JAZJYI010000007.1:0-318114 GCA_040390445.1 Bacteroidota bacterium | reverse complement strand
TCTCTATCTCTTTTAAGAACTTGTTCGGTCGTCTGTCTCAGACTTCCTTTATGTTGTCGGTTATTGCAACCTAAACTTTCAATATTTTGTAGTTAAGAATTGCTCTTAACTTTTAACGTTATTTTCGAAATCGTTTCCGATTTTTTCTCCCTCGTTTTGGGATTGCAAAGGTAGAAACCTTTTCTGAATTTGCAAACTTTATTTTTTTATTTTTTCAAGCTGCTTTTTCAATGTACAAACCGTAAATCGTTTCCTCTTTAGCGGGCTGCAAAGGTAGTAACCTTTGTTGATTTTGCAAACTTTATTTTCAAATAATTGTTTTGCGATACTTTCAGAGAACGTCCCCGCTATTTCGTTTGCGGGCTGCAAAGGTACGCACAAATTTAACTTACGCAAATGGTTTGATTGTTTTATTGATAGTGTAGTTGTAACACTCAGTAAATGAGGGTGAAAAATTTGCATTTAATTTGATTAAACGGGCTAAATTAGGGCAATAAGGGGCATTTGAGTACTTTATTATAAATGAAAGTATTTTTGAATGGTTTTGCTTTAGCGCTGCTTTGTTGGGTATATGCTTGTTTTGGGGCATAGTAATGGATTTAAAACTTACCTCCACCCAAACAATAGGCTATAGTAATGTATAAAGATAACCGGCCGGAGGGTACTCATTAATGCCTTAAAGAAGTATTAAACACGTATGATTTGTTTTAAAACAGGTAATGCAGCCTTTATCATGCCGCATTGAGTTAGTTAAAGACTCTAAGTATCGCGCCTTTACGGGTACAATAGTTCTTGTCACGCCGCCCCTCCCGCGTTAGGGATTGCAGCGGATACCGGCCCAGCACTTAAGGCCTGTGCAGTATGAGCGTAAAGCCCGGGCCGAAGGCAACGCCATTATTTCGTTAACCGCTTTTAGTTGGAGGTTGCAACTTATAATAGTATGTATAAACACCATCTTATATATACTATATATATACTATATATATACTATATTATATACAACCCTGCTTACTCCCTATCTACATAAGCCCCACCTTAAATAACGCGTTACATATACATATATATACTATACAACCTATTCTCAGTAACTCCACATACCCCCTCCTATTTATTACACCCATCTTCACCTGCTGCCATTGCATAATACTAATATAATACACACCCACGCTTACCAACTATCGCATAACGCTACCTTATACATATACACTGTGTAAGTAACGCCTTCAGATGCAAAACCAATCGGCATAAATAAAAGGTTAATTATCTGCTTACATTATAATATATAACCGGGCCAATAACTATATTATACAACGGCCACACTACCTACCTGCCAACAACGTTAAAAGATGTTAAATACTAACCTTATATATATAAGGTGCGGAATCGGCGTCATATATTCGTCCACTAAATAAATAATTGACTGATTTATAATATTCAACTATCTTTGCAAAATGTTTAAAAAACAACTACTCATATTTTCGGGCGTAATGTTTATGCTAATTGTTGCGCTTAGCAGTTGTAAAAGCAAATACGATAAGCTAAAGGCAAGTAACGATAACGCTAAAAAATACCAGGAAGCTGTTAAGTACTATAATAAAAAAGACTATACAAAGGCTTTAGGTTTGTTTGAAGACCTGGTGACCCGTTACCGTGGCCGTGCCGAAGCTGAGGACCTTTTTTACTATTACGCTTACACCAATTACAGGCTTAAGGATTATACATCGGCCAGGTTCCATTTTAAAACCTTTGCTGATACTTACCCATCAAGCCCCAGGGCCGAGGAGTGCCGCTTTATTGCCGCCTATTGCTTTTACCTGGATTCGCCTACTTACTCCTTAGATCAGGAGAACACCACTAAAGCGATAGAATCATTACAGTTGTTTATTAACCTTTACCCTAAAAGCGACCGTGTTACCGAGGCAAGCAAGCTGATACAGAACCTGCGTGATAAGTTGGAGCAAAAATCATATGCCGACTCTAAACTGTATTTAACAATAGGCGATTTCCAATCGGCTGTTATTGCGTTTGGTAATACCCTGCGCGATTACCCGGATACCAAATACGCCGAAGAGATAGAGTTTTTAACGATACAGGCGCAATATGAGTTTGCTAAAATAAGCTACGAGCGTAAACAACCCGAGCGTTATACACAAGCCATTAGTTTTGCCGACGAGTTTATAGAGAAATATCCGCAAAGTAAATTCCTGAAGGATGCTACCAACTATAAAAAGGATAGCCAACAGGGTATTGAACGTGCAAACAGGGTATTGGCCGAAGCCACTGAGAACATGAAGCTTGCACAAAAGCTGGCCAAAAAGGATACAACCAAAACAGGCCAGCCGCCCTCAATTAAAGACAGAGATAATCAGAAAATACCATATTAATAACAGATAAAAAGACATGAACGTTAACAACCCAACTAACAAACCAGCTGTAGCCAGCAGCACAGTTACCCGTGACCTGCGTGAACTGGATGTGAAAACCGACAATATATATGAGTCGTTGGTAATTATGTCAAAAAGGGCAAACCAAATTTCTAACAATATAAAAGAAGAGCTGCACCAAAAACTTTCTGAGTTTGCATCAGCAAATGATAACCTGGAAGAGGTTTTTGAAAACCGCGAGCAGATTGAGATATCTAAATATTACGAAAAATTACCTAAACCTACTTTAGTAGCTGTACAGGAATTTTTAGATAACAAGATCTACTACCGTAACCCGGCTAAAGAAGCAAGGGAGCTATAATAGCCCCCGGCCACCCGATAAGGTGGAATACAATATAACAAAGCTCCTATCGTACCGATAGGGGCTTTGTTTGTTTAATAACGTTAGCTTATTTATATATTTGATTTTAATTCCCCCTTTAGGGGTATATGGGTTTATGCTGGAGAATAAAAAGATAATTTTAGGAATTTGCGGGAGTATTGCGGCTTATAAATCGGCCACGCTGGTGCGGTTGCTGATAAAAGCCGGTGCTGATGTGCAGGTGATAATGACACCCGATGCCACCAATTTTATTACCCCTCTTACGCTTTCCACCCTATCAAAACGACCGGTATACTCCGAGTATTTTAAACCCGAAACCGGCGAATGGAATAACCACGTTGAGCTTGGTCTTTGGGCCGATGGCGTAATTATTGCACCGGCAAGCGCCAACACCATGGCTAAAATGGCTGGTGGTTTGGTTGATAACCTGCTTACAGCCGTGTACCTGTCGGCCAAGTGCCCGGTGTATTTTGCTCCGGCTATGGACCTGGATATGTGGAAGCACGAAAGTACCCAGCATAACATCGCCGCCCTGCAATCTTTTGAAAACATACTGATTCCTCCGGGAAACGGAGAGCTGGCCAGCGGCCTGCATGGTGAAGGCCGCATGGCCGAGCCGGAAGAGATTGTAGCTTTCCTGACTGACGATATTAAAAAGAAGCTGCCACTATTTGGTCAAAACATGCTGGTAACCGCAGGCCCTACATATGAGGCTATTGATCCGGTACGTTTTATAGGTAACCATTCATCCGGCAAAATGGGTTTCGCCCTGGCAGATGAATTGGCTTCGCTTGGGGCCGATGTTACTTTAATTGCCGGCCCAACAACTCAGCGCAGCACCTTTAATAGTATAAAACGCATTGATGTAGTAAGCGCAGCAGATATGCTGAACGCTTGTCTGGCAAATTTCAACACAGCGGACGCCTGCGTAATGTGTGCAGCCGTAGCCGATTATACACCCGTTACGGTAGCATCGCAAAAGATAAAAAAGCATGACGACGGGCTGAGCATTGAACTGAAAAAAACCACCGATATATTAAAAACACTTGGGCAGCAAAAACGTGCCGGACAAGTATTGGTTGGTTTTGCCCTGGAAACCGAAAACGAAGAACAATACGCGATTGATAAGCTTAAAAAGAAAAACCTTGATCTAATTGTGTTAAATTCGTTGAACGATGCGGGCGCCGGTTTTAAAAGCGATACCAATAAGGTAACTTTGATAGACCATAACCTGCAAAAAACCACCTTCGAGCTAAAAAACAAAACGGAAGTGGCCCGCGATATTTGCCTGAGGATTATTGAATTGCTAAAAAAATGAAGAGATACCTAACTTTTGCCGTGTTATTTTTTACCTGCATAACCGTACAGGCGCAGGATTTGAATGCACGCGTAAAAGTGGTAGCGCCCAAAATACAGGTAACCAACAAGCGCGCCCTGCAAACGTTAGAAACTGCCATGAAGGATTTTTTGAACGGCCGTAAATGGAGCGCAGATGATATTGCCCCAAATGAACGTATAGATTGCAATTTTGTACTGAACATAACCGCCTGGGACGGCAGCAGCAACTTTAGCGGCGAACTGCAGGTACAATCATCGCGGCCGGTGTTTAATTCAACCTACAGCACTACCCTGCTCAATATAAACGATAAGGATTTTGATTTTACCTATACCGAAGGCCAAACGATTGATTACAGCGATCAGAATTTTCAGAGTAACCTGAGTTCGGTTATGGCGTTTTACGCTTATATTATTGTGGGGATGGATTATGATTCGTTCTCTAAATATGGCGGGACGCAATACTTTCTAAACGCGCAAACTATCTCTATAAATGCGCAAACCACCTCTTTTAAAGGCTGGAAAGCGTTTGATAGTAACCTTAACCGCTACTGGCTGGTAGAGAACCTGAACAATAAGCTTTACAACAACCTGCGCGAATTTATCTATAATTACCACCGCAACGGGCTTGATATTATGGCCGATAACCCCACCAAAGGCCGCAAATACATCGGCAGTATATTACCGGTGCTGAACCAGGTTGACCGTAAACGATTGGGATCATACTTCCCGCTGGCATTTTTTACAGCCAAAAATTCTGAATTGGTATCTATTTTTAGTAATGCTTCCCCGCAGGATAGATTGGCCGCCATTAACGTCCTCTCGCTGGCAGACCCAGCTAATGGGAATAAATACCAGGCTTTGAAGGGGAAATAGTTAGAAGAACGGGGTTTTCGGAGCGGGGTGCGGTATATTCCCGATCAAATTTTCACACTGGCATCCCCTCACCCCATCCCCGATCCTAAGCCGGTTCAGTCTCTCTCAGTATCTTCCTGTCTATATAAAACGTACCAAAGGGAATGATGCACGCCAGCAATACTTTTGATGTTGTTTTGAGTTGCCATTTCTGTTCTACCCCTACGCTCACTGTATTCACAATAAACAGCAGGAACAACGCTCCATGTACTGGCCCCATGGCTTTTACGATGGATGGATCATGCCCGATGTACTTAACCGGCACGGCTAAAAAAATCAACACCAGCAAGGAAATCCCTTCTAAAAAAGCAATAATACGCAGGCGGCCGATGTTTGTGGAGAGTAGTTGTTTCATAGCAAAAATTAAAAAGATCTTAAATAAGGGCGTTGCGCCAGCGGCGAAAACGGCCATGGTATAGCGATAAATATTACCAGCAATGCCATGCCGAACCATACCAGCATAGTTTTAAATTTATCGGCATCGCCTTCTTTGCGTTTAGCCATGGCCGAGCCTATGGTAATAATAACAATAGCCGTTACCATCAACAACAAATGCAGCACACCAAAAAAGAAAGGTTGTGTTATGTGCCCGGTAGTGCCGGTAGCATGTAAAGAAAACTTTGCGTTGGGGCTTTGGGTGTACAGTACAATGCCCAGCATTAACTGGATATGTGCGGTTGTGGCCGCCCAATGTCTGAGGGTATCATCGCCTTTTGTGAAGGATAGCTTTTGAGTATAACCCTTATAAGCCCGGTAAATGGCGTACAGCAAAGTACCCAATACAGCCCATCTAACCATCGAATGAAAAAATAACAGCGCATTTAACATCATTATAAATATCAGATCACAAATATATTAAAACATACCAATTAGTATGTTTTAATTCAAAAAAATATATTACCCTAATTGCTTCAGGTAGTTTTTAAGTTCGTGCAGGTAAATATTATAGCAAGATGAACCTGCGGCCTTACCCATGTTACGGATGCCACTATACCCGGCAACAACAAAGCAAGCCACGTATTCGGCATTTACATCGGCACGGATCTCTCCTGAAACTTTCCCCTGGTTTATACTTTCTTTTATCGCGTCCTGCCACTGGTCGGTTAGTTTTAAAAGGGCTTGCTTAAAATCTTCGTTCAGGGGCGACATCTCTTCTATCAAATTCACTGCGGGGCAACCATATTTAGCCCTAAGGAACGGCACTTTCAATAATACTATCCGCATCATTTCGTGGATATCATTGATGGGGCTTTTTGCGTTTAATAAGGGCGTTACCAAACTGGCGTACATACCGGGGAAGATGATCTCATTGATCATAGCCAGCCCCATCTCGTCCTTATTTTTAAAGTGGTAAAAGAAAGCGCCTTTGGTAACCTGCGTGGTTGCCAAAATATTATCAATACTGGTAGCCTGGTACCCCTGCTTATAAATAAGCTCGAAGGATTTGGTCAGGATCATGATACGTGTATTGGCCGCTTTAGACATTGTTTTTAAATACTAATTAGTATGTAATGCAAACATACTGGTTAGTTAAGTAGCTTCCTAATATTTTAATAACTATTATCTATTACCTTTTTTAAAGATGTATCGCAATAAAACAATTAGTACGAGCAACACAATTAAGTGCCACCATTGAAAACTATAATTAATATAAAACCCTCCGGATACAACTGTATCACCTTTTGCTTGTTGAATAAAACTAATCTTCATGATTGTTACACCGATAAATGTCTTTCATAAAGATATTATTTGTCGTTCATTTAAGATTACTAAAATTTAAACCTTGCCTCTGCGTTTTATCAACCATTAGCTATCTTTACTCTTTTTAAGCGAAAAACTATTTATGACTAAACGGTGGGTACTAAAAGATGCGGCAGATACGATTACAGTACAAGAACTGGCTGCGGGTCTTAACATCAATTCCGTTTTATCAACGCTGTTGGTTCGCAGGGGCGTTAATACCTTTGATGAAGCTAAATACTTCTTCCGCCCAAGTCACCTGCACCTGCACGATCCTTTCCTGATGCAGGATATGGAAAAAGCCATCACCCGAATTGAGCAGGCCATCGCCAATAATGAAAAGATATTGGTTTATGGTGATTATGATGTGGATGGCACCACGGCTGTAGCATTGGTTTACAGCTTTTTCAATAAGCTTTATAAAAATATTGAATATTATATCCCTGATAGGTATAAGGAAGGTTATGGCATCTCTACCATCGGTATAGATTACGCTAAGACTAACGGCTTCTCGCTTATTATTGCGCTGGATTGCGGTATAAAATCAGTCGATAAAATTGCTTACGCCAATACGTTGAATGTAGATTTCATCATCTGCGACCACCACTTACCGGGAGATGAACTACCTGCGGCCGTAGCCGTGCTGGACCCTAAACGTGCCGATTGCGCCTATCCATATAAAGAACTTTCGGGCGCTGGGATTGGATTGAAGCTGATCCAGGCCTGGTCTGACAAGCACGACCTGCCTTTTGAGGGTGTAGCCGAATACTTCGATCTGGTGGCCATTAGCATAGCCTGCGATATTGTACATATAACCGGCGAGAACCGTGTACTGGCCCACCTTGGTTTACAAAAGATAAATGATAACCCATGCATCGGTGTAAAAACCCTGATGAAGGTTGCCGGGCGCACGGGCACTTATACCATAAGCGATGTGGTATTTTCATTAGGCCCGCGCATTAATGCTGCCGGCCGTATTGATGATGCCAAACACGCTGTTGAGCTTTTGATAGCCTGCCACGAGGATGCCGCCAAAGAAAAAGGCGATATGATCAATATCCGCAATACCGAACGTAAAGGGCATGACCTGCAAATTACTGATGAAGCTTTAGGCATGATCGATAACGACGAGGTGATGATAGCCCGCAAATCAACCGTGGTATTTAACGAGAACTGGCATAAAGGCGTTATCGGTATCGTAGCATCGCGCCTTACCGAAAAATATTACCGCCCAACTGTAGTGTTAACCCGCTCAAACGGGCACGTAGCAGGTTCGGCACGTTCTGTTTTGGGGTACGACCTTTATGAGGCCCTTTGTGGCTGCAGTGACCTGCTGATACAATTTGGCGGGCATAAATACGCGGCGGGCTTAACTATGGAGCCAGAAAATGTACCCGCGTTTATCCAGAAATTTGAAGAGGTGGTTAGCGCCACCATTACCGATGAGCAATTAATACAACAGGTAAGCATTGATGCTGAGATAGCATTAAAGAATATCGACGCTAAGTTTTTCAGGATATTGGGGCAGTTTGCACCGTTTGGGCCGGAAAATATGTCGCCGGTATTCCTCAGCAAAAATGTGTATGTTAGCGGTAATGCGGGTTTGGTAGGCGGCAACCATATTAAAATGTTTATCATGCAACCGGGCTCGGCAGCATTTAGTTGCATAGCCTTTAACCAGGCCGAACTATTGCCACAATTAAAACCAGGCGTACCATTTAACGTTTGTTATACCATTGAAGAGAACGTGTGGCGCGAGCAGCGAACCATACAATTAAATATAAAAGCAATTAGGTTTATTGATTAGACTTAATAAATACGTCATTGCGAGCGAAGCGTGGCAACCCTCGATGGAAAAGTCGCATACATACCTATCGAGGATTGCTTCGTACCTCGCAATAACGAAAGTGAATTAAACTATGATCCTTCGAGCAGAAAATTTAGTAAAAAAATACAAACAGCGTACCGTTGTTAACGATGTAACGTTCAACGTGGCGCAGGGCGAAATTGTGGGTCTGCTTGGGCCTAATGGCGCCGGTAAAACCACATCCTTCTACATGATAGTGGGTTTGATAAAGCCCAACGAAGGCAAGATTTTTTTACAGGATGAAGATATTACCGGCGACCCGATGTACCGCCGCGCGCAAAAAGGCATTGGTTACCTGGCGCAGGAAGCATCCGTTTTCCGCAAGCTTTCTGTTGAGGATAACATCAAAGCGGTGCTCGAAATGGGTAAAATGCCAAAGGATAAGCAACAGGATAAACTGGAAGAACTGATAGATGAGTTTAGCCTGCACAAAGTGCGCCGTAACCGTGGCGACCTGCTATCGGGTGGTGAACGCCGCCGTACAGAAATTGCCCGCGCCCTTGCCGCCGAACCAAACTTCATTCTGCTGGATGAGCCCTTCGCCGGGGTTGACCCAATTGCGGTTGAAGAGATCCAGGCGATGGTTGCCAAATTAAGACATCGTAACATCGGCATCCTCATTACCGACCACAACGTGCAGGAAACCCTATCCATCACCGATCGTGCCTACCTGCTTTTTGAAGGTAAGATACTGGAATCGGGCGTACCTGAGGTACTGTCCGAAAACGAAATGGTACGTAAAGTTTACCTGGGTGCTAATTTTGTATTGAAAAGAAAAACATTTCCGCAATAATTATATATTTGATAATCAAGCTATTCGTGATATTTACAGTGTTCACGGCAGTGAACGTGAACACCACGAACCATCAACTATGTACCATTAATCAATCATATGACCATATTTAACTCTGTATTTACCTGGTTCATGAAAAAGCGTATCCACCAGATAGAGCTTTTTATGAAATACCCCAATGAGGTGCAGGAGGAGTGGTTTGAGCAATTGGTTGCCGGTGCCGAAAATACCGAGTGGGGCAAATTATACGGTTACAAAAGCATTGAGAACCTTGCCCAGTTTAAAGAGCGGGTGCCTATCCAAAACTACGATACGCTAAAACCATACATCGAACGGATGCTGAAAGGCGAGCAAAATGTGCTTTGGCCTTCAGAGATCCGGTGGTTTGCCAAATCATCGGGCACCACCAGCGACAGGAGTAAGTTTATCCCCGTAAGTGAAGAGTCATTAGAGGAATGCCACTTTAAAGGCGGCAAGGATATGCTTACCCTTTACTTTAATAACAGGCCAAACGCGCGCATTTTTACAGGTAAAAGTTTAACACTTGGCGGCAGTCACCAGGTTGGGCAGTTGAATGCCGATACTTTTTTTGGCGATCTATCTGCGGTGATCATGAAGAACCTGCCCCTTTGGGCTGAGTTTTGCCGCACCCCGCATTTAGATATTGCCCTGCTGGAGAATTTTGAGGAAAAAATAGAAAAAATGGCTTATGCCACCAAGGATGTAAACGTAACCAGCATCAGCGGTGTACCTACCTGGAACCTCCTGCTGTTTAAGCGCATCCTGGAAATAACCGGCAAAAAAAACCTGCTTGAAGTTTGGCCAAACCTGGAACTTTACTTTCACGGAGCTGTGAATTTTACACCCTACCGCGAACAGTTCAAAAAACTGATCCCGAATGATGATATGTACTACCTGGAAACCTATAATGCATCCGAAGGTTTTTTTGGGATACAGGACACCGAGGAACCCGGCGACATGTTGTTAATGCTCGACTACGGTATCTTCTACGAGTTTTTGCCTATAGAACACCTACATGACGAAAACCCAAAAACGCTTACCCTTGATGAAGTAGAACTAAACAAAAACTACGCGCTTATCATCACTACAAATGCCGGCCTTTGGCGCTACATGATAGGCGATACCATTCGCTTTAGTTCGCTATCACCGTTTCGCATCCAGATAACCGGCCGTACCAAACATTTCATCAATGCCTTTGGCGAAGAACTGATCATTGATAATGCCGAACGTGCTTTGGCCGAAGCCTGCTCACAAACCGGCGCCATCATCCGCGATTATACCGCCGCCCCAATTTATTTTAATGATAAGGAATGCGGCGCGCACGAATGGCTGATAGAATTTGAAAAACGCCCGGCCGAATTTGAACGCTTTGTTGACCTGCTTGATGAAACCCTGCGCCGTGTAAACTCCGATTACGACGCCAAACGCTTTAAGGATATGGCACTTCGCCGCCCCCAGGTTAGGGTTGTAGCCCAAAACACTTTCTTCAACTGGATGAAAGAAAAAGGCAAAATAGGCGGGCAGCATAAGGTACCCCGTCTGGCCAATAACCGCGAGTATGTAGATTCAATTTTAAAGATGACGGAGCTGATAATTAATTAATTTACAATAACTTAACAATAATTTAATCCACTATTTTGTATCATCCGTAAGCAAACAACCGTAATAGCTTTATAAATTCAATCTATATGAAAAAAGCATTACTGTTTGTGGCCGCAATTATCTGCCTTGCATCTTGTAGAAAAGATAAAACTAAGGTTATTATTGATGACCGGGGCGTAATTTTCGGCACATGGGAATTACGAGCCGTATATGGTGGCTGGGGCCAGCCCCAAACCCTTGCTGCTGGCAATGGTAATAAATTCACATTTAAGACAGATAGCACTTACATTAAGTACACCGGTAATGCCATTGAAAAACAGGGCAAATTTTCAGTTCGTTTTACAGGCGAAGAAAAAAGCGTGAGATACGGCACCATTACCCTAACCGACCCGGCATATACAGATGCGTTTAGTTTTAAACTCGACACCATGCACATTGGCAGCTCTGCAAACGACGGGCCGTCTTACCAATATGTTAGAGTGAAAAAGTAACTGCGTTGTAGATCTTAACCGCCTCTACCGCCTCCGGTACATCATGCACGCGCAAAATGTTTGCGCCTTTCATCAGGGCGATAGTATTTAGTGCGGTTGTGCCGTTCAAGGCCTGCTCAGCAGTAAGATCTAATAAACTGTAAATCATCTTTTTGCGAGAGATACCGGCTAATACGGGTAGTTGCAATTGGCTAAATTCTTGCATACGGTTCATCAGCGCATAGCTATGTTCGCGCTGTTTGGCAAAGCCAAAACCAGGGTCGAGGATAATATCATGCACACCCAATTGCTTTAGTCGATATATCTTCTGTACAAAATAATCAAACACCTCCGCAAAAACATCTTCATAATGAGCCAGTTGCTGCATGGTTTGTGGGGTGCCCTTCATGTGCATTAAAATATAGGGCACCTGCAAACGGGCTACTGTGGCAAACATATTTTCGTCCAGTTCCCCGCCGGAAATATCATTAATGATATGTGCCCCGCCTTTTATAGCCGCTTCGGCAACACCGGCGCGGAAGGTATCGATAGATAAAACGGCTTCGGGATAACTGGCAGCAATCGTTTCAACGGCAGGCAGCAGGCGGTCGGTTTCTTCCTGTTCAGAGATATCAGCAGCGCCCGGGCGCGACGAATAGGCGCCCAAATCGAGGAAAATAGCGCCCTCAGTTAGCATTTTTTCGGCCTGCAAACGTACATCTTCGGCACTGGTTTTCCTACTATCGGCATAAAAGGAATCGGGCGTGATATTGATGATGCCCATCACCTTTGGCGTGGTCAGATCTATCAATTTACCACCTGCATTTATGGTTACCTTTTTCTGAAAAAATGTATCTTTAGCCACGTTATGGTTGTTGCAATGTTGAAAGGTTTGAAAGTTGTAAAGTTAAACTACTTTACTAAATCTTTCTATCTCCTAACATCAACATTTCAACCTTAAAACATTCCAACTTTACAACGAACAAGTGAGTAACACAGCAGAAGAATACGAAGCGGTAATAAATGTTTGCAAAGGGCTTTTCATCAAAAAAACCCGCGATTATGGTACCGCCTGGCGCATACTGCGTATCCAATCTATCACAGATCAGATCTTTATCAAAGCCCAGCGCATCCGTACGCTGGAGGAAAAACAGGTATCAAAGGTTGGCGAGGATATTACCGGCGAATATATCGGCATTGTAAACTATTGCGTTATAGCCATGATGCAGCTGGATTGCGGCCCCGAAACCCCTACCGAGTTGAATGCCGACGATGTGGAAAGGCTATTTGATAGTAAAGTTACCGAAACCAAAGAGCTAATGTTTGCCAAAAACCACGATTATGGTGAGGCATGGCGCGATATGCGTATCAGTTCGTTAACCGACCTGATACTGATGAAACTGCTCCGGGTTAAACAGATAGAAGATAACAAAGGCCAAACCCTGGCATCCGAAGGGGTAAAAGCCAATTACCAGGACATGCTGAACTACGCGGTGTTCGCGCTAATAAAATTGGGAGTAAAATGAAAAATGGTTTAGTTTGGTTTTGCAGGATAGCCGTTGGCTTATTGTTCATTTTTTCGGGCCTGATCAAAGCAAACGACCCGCTTGGCTTCTCGTATAAGCTGGAAGAATACTTTGAGGTATTTCATATCACCTGGCTAAACGGCTTTGCTTTAAGCATGGCCATTATCCTTTGCGCGCTGGAAATGATACTGGGCTTTGCCCTGCTGGTTGGCACCCGTGCCGTAAAAGTGGTTTGGGGCTTACTGCTGCTCATCATCTTTTTCGCATTCCTTACCTTTTACTCGGCATATTTTAAAGTGGTGCAAACCTGCGGCTGTTTTGGCGATGCTATCCCGCTTACACCGTGGCAATCGTTCACAAAAGACATGGTATTATTGCTGCTGGTATTGGTGCTGTTTGTAAATCGTAAAAGCATAAGACCATTAGCCAATGCTAAAACGGGCAATAAACTGCTCATCGGCGCAGCTGTTGTATCTGTTGGCTTTGGTTTATACACCTATAACTTTTTGCCGGTGGTTGATTTCCTCCCCTACAAAATTGGCGCAAACATCCTGCAGGAAATGAAGACCCCGCCGGGTGCCGTGCCTGATGAATTTGAGGTTACCTATATCTTAAAAAACAAGAAGACAAACGCAGCCAAAACCATGACCGATAAGGAATACCTTAAAACGGGCATATGGAAGGATACCAATTGGGAAGTACAAGGCACCCCCGAAAGCCGCCTGGTTAAAAAAGGCTTTGAACCCAAAATACGCGACCTTAATATACAGGATGCACAGGGCAATAATTATAATGAAGAATTGTTGAGCAGCCCATTTTACAGCCTGAT
Source organism: Bacteroidota bacterium (assembly GCA_040390445.1). GTDB lineage: Bacteria > Bacteroidota > Bacteroidia > Sphingobacteriales > Sphingobacteriaceae > Mucilaginibacter. The sequence continues at coordinate 304,250 of JAZJYI010000007.1, read as the reverse complement.
TATTGTTGCTTATAACCTTGACCATACCAATGATGATGCCATTAGCCGCATCAACGCGCTGGCTATGAACCTTACGCAAAACTACAATACCCGTACCATTTTCTTAACATCAAACGCGCCGGAGCAGGCACAGCAATTTGCTAAAGAGCATAAACTGGTAAGCGAATTGTTTTATGCGGATGGCGTACCGCTTAAAACCATGGTACGTTCAAACCCCGGAATCATATTATTAAAAAACGGCACGGTGGTAAACAAATGGCATTTTCATAACATGCCCAAGTATGACGACCTTGTTAAAAACTACCTGAGCAAACAATAATGGGCCTGATATTTTTAGTTGGATTTATGGGCTGCGGCAAAACTTCATGGGGCCGCAAACTGGCAGTGGGTTTAGGGTATGAATTTATCGATCTTGACCATACGCTTGAAGCAAAAGCAGGCGCAACCGTAGCCGAATATTTTGCATCGCATGGGGAAGAAGCATTCCGAAAACTGGAATCTGAGATTTTAAAAACCACGGATTACCCCGAAAACACGGTAGTATCAACCGGTGGCGGCCTGCCCTGTTTTTTTGATAATATGGACTGGATGAACAGCCATGGGCAGTCGCTTTATATCCAACTATCGCCAAAGGGTTTAGCCAGCAGGTTAGAGAACGCCAAAACACCCCGCCCTGTATTGCAGGGCAAAACAGGCGATGAACTGGTTGAATTTATAGAATACAAATTAGCCGAACGAGAGGGCTTTTATCTGAAAGCCAAACACACCATTAGCGGGATTGATATGAGCGTGGAGAAGTTGGTGGAAGTGTTGGGGTTGAATTAAAATCCGATATGTCATTGCGAGCGATAGCGTGGCAATCTCAGCATATCCAAGCGCAGGATGCTAATCATACCACCCAAGGCTTAGATCATTCCAATCGGGATTTTCATTAACTATTAACGCTATTTTCTTTTTCCTCGAGCCCGCCTTTATTTGTTTCTCGCGAGCTATGGCATCTTGTATCCATTGAAATTCCTCGTAATAAACAAGTTTGCCACATTGATATCGGGCCGAGAAGCTTTTATTTATTTTTTATTTATGCTGAAGTACGCGCTTAGCTAAATCATTAGTGACACCAGTATAAAGTACGTTGTTAGAATCATTAGTAATAATATAAACGTAATACTGGTGGATTTTCATCTGTCCGTATGTTAGCCACTCGTTTGCTTGTACTATGAGATTGCCACGCTATCGCTCGCAATGACATGGTGGGAAATTTATTAATTCTACCTCAAATAAACGGCATCATCCTGCCCTGCTACATCCAGCACAACATCAACATGCTCTTTTATAACGGTTGAAAGTGCAATGCCTGCATAATCGGTAGTTACCGGGAAGTTTTTGTGGTTGCGGTCTATCAGTACAACGGTACGTAGTTTTTTAAGGGGCACATCCAAAAACACACCGAAGCCATAGGCCAAAGTTTTGCCGCTGTTCAGCACATCATCAACCAAAACAATAACCTTATTGCTGCAATCCTGCACATCAAAATCTATCTTGGCATGTAACTGGCTGCTTTGCTTATCCAATTCAATGGTTAATAAACGGCTGGTGAACGGTGCAATTTTATCCAGGATGGTTTTTAACCTTTGGGCCACATGGTTGCCGCGCGGTAGGATACCGGCGATCAGGATCTCTTTCTCATCAAAGTTATCTTCCAATATCTGGTAAGCAATACGATCTATCTTTTGCTGTATTTGCTGCTGGTTTAATATCAGTATCTTCTTATCAGACATGGTCTCAGGGATATTTATGTACCAAATATAGCATTATTGATAATTACAGGTTTTAATTTTTGCTATTTATCATATCAATAGCTGCCTGCAGTATAGTATCCTTATTGTTTAAAACATCGGCAGCCAGGGGGTGTACCATCTTATCAACCCTAACACCTTTACGTTGTGCATTGGTGCCGTCGGGATAAAAAATGGCATTGCCGGTAAAGTTGAACTCATATCCGCCTGGCAGCGTCATCATCTTCTCGTCGCCATCTGCACCAGCCGATGTTTCGCCAATGGTTATGGCATCGGGAAATATACCTTGCAGGTACATGGTCTGAAACTCGCTTAGGCTTAATGTTTCGCCATCAACAATTATCACCACTTTACCTTTATATAGATGATGACCGGGGTACATGCCCGGTCTGCGATAGGTTGATGAATCTGTTGATAAAACATATCTGCCAAAATTATCAAAATCTTGTTTGTAATAATGCGCAAAGAACTTACTATCCTGACCGAACTTCTGATAAACAAAATTTAAAAAGCCGCCCCACTCCGGATAACCGCGCATATCAAAAATGAGCCCTTTGCTTTTTGCCGCAATATTAAAAACAGAATCCATCCCCTCTGTAAATCTTGCTTCTGGTAAACTGTTGTTATACCTTATTATCTCTCCTATTTTAAACCTCACAATATCCGGGCTTACGTAATCCGTTTCAGCACCCTCGTAATCGGGTTTCATCTTCTTTTTAAGATAGTCTATAATAGTTGGTAATTCGTTCTGCCCCGCCCATTGCAATATTGCAGATTTTGATACGCCATTACGCTGAAAGGTAATTCTGCTTTGCAGGCTATCGGTAGTAAAAAGCAGGTTATTATTATAAATACTTAGGTTATGCAATAAAGTACTGCGGTTTGATGCCGATATCAGTCCTGCCAGCTCATTTACGCGTTGCTCTACCGTATACTTGCCAAAACCTGTAATAATATCGCCCGCTTGTATGTCTGCTTTTTGGCACAACCCCGGTACCAATACTTTGGTGACCAGTATTTGTTTATCGCTCAGTAACTTAAAATCAAACGGTGGGAAAAAGTTGGTTTGCAGTATCTTTTTAGAGTTCTTCATCTGCTTATAAAAGCGGAATGAATGGGTATCGCTAATAAGGGCACTCAGTTTAAGCAGCAACCTTTCGTGTTCAATACGCGTGCTGGCATTAACAAATAAGGGGATAAACTCTTTCACATCTTTATCCCAATTACTATCCATTAAGTATTTATGCGGATACAGATAATCAATAGTTGCCGCCATTTTGGCAAGCGTAAGCATGCGATAAGCGTAGGAAATATTCACACTATCAGCAAAAGCATAAGGTTTTTCGTGAGGAATATCGGGAACGTAATTCTTCTCGGTGTAGTAATATGGTAAGGCACCGGCAAAGCGGTTCTGATAGATAAACTGTAGTTTTTGACCGATTGCCTTTGATAAATACGTATCCTTTGTGAACCAGCTTTGCTCTATATTTTTTGTGAGGACTTTCTCCGTTGGTTGCTTTATGGGTACGGGTAGCTTTTTCACAATTCCCAATTGCTGAAGCATGTTTGAAACTGCGCTGTTAAATTCAGCATTGTTCTTAGCTGCATCTACCGCCGGTAAATTACTTAGAAAAACACTGTCGGCATCCATCTTTCCGGATGCCATGGCAGGATGGTTGTATTTTAAAAAGCCCCATACCTTAAAAAAATAATACTTTTTTAAGGTAACATCATTTGTTTGCGCCGATGCAGAGAGGTTACACAATACCGTTAAGCATACGGCAATAAGGATACAGGCTTTAAGTTTCATAGGGTAAACGGTACTGTTATATAACAGCATGACGCAGGCTATTAAAAACCGTTACAAATCATACTATCTTTTGGAGATAACTATCCCTTTATGTACGGGTAATATACAAAATTTGCGCCCTCGGGTACTACCACAAACAGGCACATAAAATCGTTAGGGTTTTTGTAGGTAGATAGGAAACGTTCTTTAAGTTCGGCTTTGATAATGCCGCGCTCTGTAAACTCCTCGATGGTGGATGCGTGGATGCTCCACTCAGTATTGAGTTCAATCCTGTCCAGTATCAGTTCGCCCAGTTTAATTTCATGCTGATGGGCGATAAATATGGGGTGCAATGACAGGCCTTCCACCATAATTTCTACCGCAACCTCGCGGATAGATTCGTTAAAGAATTTAAGGTCGCGCTCTAAACTAACCAGCGGGCTATCCTTTTTTGGCTTTTCTTCTGCGCCCCTGCGTTCATTAAAAAGATCTTCAGTTTCCATATTACACTATTCTTGGGGTGGTTGTGGTTTGGTGGTTTTAGCATTGAACCTTGGCTTAAAGCCAATTTTTGGTGCGGGTGTTTCCGCCGGGCTTTCTGTTTGTTCTGTATCAGCAGGTTTTGCCTCTATAGCCGACTGTTCAACCTCTTGTTTTTTCTCTTCGGCATCGCCAGCTGTTTTAGGCGCCATTGTTTTGGCATTAAACCTCGGCTTAAAACCAACTTTTGCAGTAGGTGCAGGCTCTGTAACAGCTGCCGGTATATCTTCGGTGGTGGCAACCGGTTCAGGTTCTGTTTTTTCCTCTGCCGGTTTCGGCGCCATCGTATTCATGTTAAAACGTGGTTTAAAACCAGATTTTGGTGCGGCACTTTCCGTTGTTGGAATTGTTTCGGCCGCAGGTTCAGCTTCCGCTTTTGCCTCATCTGTTTCTGCAGGTTTTGATGCCGCCATTTTCATATTAAAACGCGGCTTAAATCCGGGTTTTGGTGCCCCTGTTTCGGTTGCCTGTTCAGTTTCTTCTTTTACAGACCCTGCCTCTACTGGTTTTTCAACTTCCGCTTCCGCAGGCTTTGGCGCTACCATCTTCGCATTAAAACGTGGCTTAAAGCCGGGTTTTGGCGCAGTAGTTTCTGCCGGGGGGTCGGCTGGCGGCGTAGCAGGTTGTTCAAGTGCCGGGGTTTCAGTTTGCCCGGCTGCTGGTTCTGCAGGTTTGCTTGTCATTCCCGGTTTAAACCTTGGTTTAAAACCTGTTGATGGCGCCGGGATACTATCGGTTAATGTTTCAACGATGGTTTGCTCGGCCAGCTGATTTTCCAGATGCATTTTCTCTGGCTTAAGTTCGGGCGCCAGGTGGTATTGCAACCTTAGTTTATTGAACCAGTATTTTTTGGTATGGTCGAAGCTTTTTTCGCCCATTTGGGTAAAGTGTTTTTCAAATTCAGTAAACAGGCCCGGCTCTGCTGCCCTTAAGGCAACCAAGTCTATCCGCTTCTTATTAAAAAACTCTTCGAAAGTCATGCTTTATTTAGATATAAGATATGAGACTTGAGATGTGAGACCGAAGCCCATTTATCTCATATCCCATATCTCTATTCTCAAATCTCTTACAGTGCAACGTCTACATCCAGCCCGTTAAAGTGTATGCCGGTTGCGGTTTGTTTCCAGTCTTCACGCTCCTCGTCGGTAGCGTTCATCAGTTTGGGGAACCATTCCAACGGGAACGCCTGTTGCTTACCATCAGCTTTCTCCACAAAAAGCAAACCATTGGCAAAGGTTACCTTAACTTTTTTTTCCTGCTTGCTTGATGAGAATAGTGGCATGGTATGTTATTTATATTACTAAACCCGTCATTGCGAGGTACGAAGCAATTTCTTTAAGCTATTCCCTTATGCAAGGTGTTCAATTGCCCTAAAGAGATTGCTTCGTACCTCGCAATGACGCTTGGCGGTTATTTACTCCGCCATGTTATGATAAACCGCCTGCACATCATCGTCTTCCTCTAAACGGTCGATGATCTTGAAAACATCAACAGACTGCTCTTCGGTTACCGATATGTTTGATTGTGCAACACGCTCCAATTTGGCCGATTTTGTTTCGATACCGATCTCCTCAAGCGCTTTTTGCATTTTACCAAAATCTTCAAAAGCGGTGTGTAAAACAGCTACGTCGTTTCCTTCTTCGTCTGCCTCCACAAAAAGGTCTTCCAGTCCGGCATCTATCAGTTCAAATTCCAGTTCTTCCAGGTCGCGGTCGCCCGGGTCAAAGGTAAATACCGATTTACGGCTGAAGATGAAATCAAGCGAACCTGTTTTACCCAGCGTACCGCCATATTTGGTAAAGTAGCTGCGCACGTTGGCAACGGTACGGTTTAGGTTATCGGTAGCGGTTTCTACCAATATAGCTACACCGTGCTGCGCGTATCCTTCATATACAATTTCTTCGTAATCTTTTTCGTCCCTGCTGGTAGCGCGTTTTATAGCAGCCTCTACCCTATCTTTAGGCATGTTAACCGCCTTTGAGTTTTGGACAGCCGTACGCAAGCGCGAGTTGGTGTTAGGGTCGCCGCCGCCGGCTTTAACCGCCATTACAATCTCTTTACCCAAACGGGTAAACTGCACTGCCATTTTGGCCCAGCGCTTAAATTTTCTTTCTTTACGGAATTCGAATGCTCTTCCCATATGTATTGGTTTGTCCATGGTCCATGGGCTATAAACCATGGACACAGCGAATATAATATTGTTTTCTTAAATAATCTTTTTCAGGTTGGTCAGCATATCCTCCGTTATCTTCGGAAGATCATATTCTAAAGCCCAGCCCCAGTCCTGCTGTGCCTGTGTATCATCTATTGATTTTGGCCAGCTATCGGCAATGGCCTGCCTTGGGTCGCTATCTGCATAGCTCATTTCAAAACCGGGCAGGTGTTTTTTTATCTCTTCGGCCAGTTGCTCGGGCGTAAAGCTGATCCCGGCCAGGTTATAGCTCGACCGGATCTTAATGCTTTCTGCCGGGGCGTCCATCAAGCTGATGGTAGCGCGAATAGCATCGTCCATATACATCATCGGCAAAGCCGTTTGCGATGACAGGAAACCCTGGTATTTACCCTGTTTTAATGCTTCGTGAAAAATATGCACGGCATAATCAGTAGTGCCGCCACCCGGGTTAGCACGCCAGCCAATAAGGCCGGGGTAACGTATGCTGCGTACATCCAGGCCATATTTTTCAAAATAATATTCGCACCAGCGCTCGCCAGCCAGTTTGCTAAAACCATAAACCGTGTTAGGGTCCATTACGCAATACTGCGGTGTATTATACTGCGGCGAATGCGGGCCAAATACCGCAATGGAGCTTGGCCAAAAAACTTTAGCGGTTTTAAACTCCACGGCAAAATCAAGTATATGCAGCAGGCCGGTCATGTTCAGGTCCCAGGCCATTTTAGGCTTTTGTTCGCCTACGGCAGATAATATAGCCGCCAGCAAATAAACTTGCGTAGGGCGGTGCTTATCAAATAAATGGTGCAGGTTATCTTTATCCAGCACGTTCGCGAACTCGAACGGGCCACTATTACGGATGGCGTAATTAGGGCTGTTTATATCTGATGCGATAACATTTTCTGCACCATGAATACCTCTTAATGCGGTTACCAGTTCGGTACCAATTTGCCCATTGGCACCTATAACTAAAATCTTTTCGCTCATGCGATCACGGGTTTGGGTACAAAGGTAAAAATTTGCATGAAAACCTTTAATCTTTACAAAAACAAAGGTTTATATACTAAATTGGTAGATAAACTGGTGAATAAAACGAAAATTTTTCGCATATTTGGAGTTTAGTTTTATTTAATAATCACACAACAAAATGAAAGTCGCAGTAGTAGGTGCCACCGGGCTGGTAGGCACTAAAATGTTGCAGGTTCTTGCAGAACGCAACTTCCCCGTTACAGAATTAATTCCCGTAGCTTCCGCTAAAAGTATTGGTAAAGAAATTACTTTTAAGGATAAGCAATTTAAGGTGGTTTCTGTTGAGGATGCGATAAAGATGAAGCCCGATGTAGCTATTTTTAGCGCGGGCGGCAGCACTTCGTTAGAGCAGGCGCCGCTTTTTGCAGCAGCTGGCGTTACTGTTATTGATAATTCATCGGCCTGGCGTATGGACCCAACCAAAAAACTGGTTGTGCCCGAAGTAAATGCCGATGTGCTGACCGCTGATGACAAGATCATCGCTAACCCAAACTGCTCAACCATACAATTGGTAGTGGCCTTAAAGCCCCTGCACGATAAATATAAAATTAAACGCGTTGTGGTATCAACCTACCAATCGGTAACCGGTACCGGTGTTAAAGCGGTTGAACAGCTTTTTAACGAACGTAAAGGTATTGATGGGCCTAAGGTTTACCCTTACACTATCGACCTGAACGTGATCCCCCAGATTGATGTATTTACCGAAAACGGTTACACCAAAGAGGAAATGAAAATGATATTGGAGACCAAAAAAATAATGGGCGACGATAGCATTAAAGTTACCGCAACTACCGTGCGCATCCCGGTTATGGGTGGCCACTCAGAATCGGTGAACATTGAGTTTTTGCATGATTTTGACCTGAGCGAAGTACGCGAGCTTTTAGCCAACTCGCCGGGTATTGTAGTGGTTGATGACCCCGCTAACCTAAAATACCCAATGCCGCTTGACGCGCACGATAAGGACGACGTGTTTGTTGGCCGCCTTCGCCGCGACGAAACACAGGACAACACCCTTAACTGCTGGATAGTATCTGATAACCTGCGCAAAGGTGCTGCAACAAACGCGGTGCAAATTGCCGAGTACTTGGCTGCTAAGCATTTGATTGGGCAAGCTGTAGAAGCATAGTTAGAGATTAATTTCTTTATCACATATTTAATAGGGATGATCTGATGATTATCCCTATTTTTATTTATAATGAAACCTGTTAAAATATTGCTGCTAATTGCGGCCGTTGTATTCTCAAAACCCACGTTTGCGCAAAGCCCGAAAGCTATTGAAGCCGATTTATTGAAATCGTTTAAGAGGATAGGTTACTGGGACCAGAAAAGGAATGATGCAGGTGGTGATGATTCACTTGAAAATGCGAACGACGCGTTTGGGAAGAAATTAAAAAACTACACTGAAAATTATGCTTTTACAATCAAGGAACCGTTTACTTCATTAAAAAAAGAGCGCCTTGACATCTTCACTTCCGCTGATGGTTTATTCAGGATTTATTCGTGGGATACGGGAGGTGGGGGAACAATGCGCGAGTTTGCAAATGTGATACAGTATAAAACCGGGGATAAAACGAATGCTGTTTTGCTAACCGGAACTAACGATATTTATATTCCATTTTATAGGAACCTTTACACATTTAAAACCGGCAATAAAACCTATTATTTAGGTATATATGGTGCCATATATTCTTCCAGATACGCAGGTACCGGAATTAAAATTTTCGCTATTGAGAATGATAAATTAAACCAAAACGTAAAACTCATTAAGACTCAGTCTGGTATTAACAGCAAGATTTTTTACGATTACGATTTTGGTTCAATAGCTTATGTACCATATGGGAAAAGGCCAAACATTACCTTTGATGCTACCACAAAAACCATCAGCATCCCTTTAGTAGCAGCAGATGGGAAGGTAACTAGTAAATTCATCACCTATAAATTCACCGGCCAGTACTTCGAGAAGGTAAAAAGCTAAAAGCAATTTGTAATCCTGAACTTGTCGAAGGTTAGTTCGCTAATGGTTCGACAAGCTCACCATGACACAATTATACCAAGCTTATTCTATTCCCTCTTCAGGGGGTTAGGGGGTTTTCTTTATATCTTTACCGCATGCCTCAACAAAAAGCTGTAATTATTGGTGCCGGTATAGCAGGCATAGCTACGGCTATCCGTTTAGCGGTTAAGGGTTACGCGGTTGAGGTTTACGAAGCTAATAGTTACCCCGGCGGCAAACTCTCCCAGATTGAGCAAAACGGTTACCGTTTTGATGCCGGGCCAAGCCTGTTCACCATGCCGCAATATGTGGATGAGCTTTTTACGCTGGCCGGTAAAAATCCTGCCGACAATTTCACTTATCAAAAGCTGGATATGGTTTGCCAATACTTTTACGATGACAGCACCCGTATCAACGCTTACGCCGATACTAAAAAGTTCGCGGAGGAAATAGAAGTCAAAACCGGCGAATCTGCCGCATCCGTAGTAAAACACCTGGCCAATAGCCGGGATATTTACAGCATTACTAATCATGTTTTTTTAGAGAGATCGCTGCACAGGCTAAAAACTTATTTGCGGTGGGATACGCTCAGATCGATATTTAGGTTCCCGAAGATAGACCCATTCCGTACTATGCACAAGGCTAATGCAACTGGCTTTAAGGATGTGCGTGTGGTGCAACTTTTTGACCGTTACGCCACCTATAATGGTTCCGACCCATACCAGGCACCGGCAACCTTAAATGTGATCCCCCATTTGGAGCATCACTTCGGCGCGTATTTCCCGGATGGTGGTATGTATAGTATTACCCAAAGCCTGGTGAAGCTGGCGGAAGAACTGGGCATAAAGTTTCATTACAATTATCAGGTAGATGAAATCGTAGTTATTAATGGCCTGGCAAAAGGCATCCGTGCAAAGGGTGAAAATATTTTGGCCGATGTTGTGGTATCTAACATGGATGTGTGGTTTACTTACAACCGGCTGCTCAGTAAACATCCGCAACTTCATCCAAAGAAAATATTAAACCAGGAACGCAGTAGTTCGGCATTGATATTTTACTGGGGGGTAAAGAAACAGTTCCCCGAACTCGATCTACACAATATATTTTTCAGTGCCGATTATAAAGCCGAGTTTGAGCACATCTGGAAACAGCAGGATATTTACCACGACCCTACCATTTATCTCAATATCAGCTCGAAACTAAAACCTGATGATGCACCCCGGGGTTGCGAAAACTGGTTTGTGATGATCAACGTACCCGCCAATAACGCGCAGGACTGGGAAAAACTGATTGCTGATGCTCGCCAGAACATCATTGCCAAACTATCCCGTTTGTTAGATGAAGATATCGCCCCGCTTATTGTTAACGAAAGCATCCTCGACCCAAGGAGTATTGAAAGCAAAACCTCATCATACAAGGGGTCCATTTACGGCACCAGCTCCAACAACCAGTTCGCGGCGTTTTTAAGGCATGCTAATAAATCATCAAAAGTGGAGGGATTATATTTTTGCGGGGGCAGCGTGCATCCCGGTGGTGGGATACCGCTTTGTTTGTTATCGGCCAAGATAGTGAGTGATATTGTAGGGTAACAGTTATAATAAACTAACTGTCATTGCGAGCGTAGCGTGGCAATCTTCGACATGCTTGTCACCGACTTTTCTATCGAAGATTGCTTCGTACCTCGCAATGACGCTCGGGGAGAAAGCGGTGTTTTGGTTCTTACCTCTCGACTCTCTACTTCAAAACCATTTTCTCCAACGCCTCAATCCACTTTGGCGAATCATTCAGGCTCTCTACCAACTGCACATGCTCGCCGCCGAGGGCTTTAAACTCGTCGCCGTATTCGTGGGTTACTTCAAAAACGGTTTCCAGGCAGTCGCTTACAAAGGCAGGGCAAAATACCAGCAGGCGTTTTTTACCTTCTTTAGCCAGTTGGGCAATTACCTCGCTGGTATAAGGCTGTACCCAAGGGTCGCTGCCCAGGCGCGATTGAAAACATACCGTGAACTTTTCTTTCGGCAGGTTCATTTTATTGGCAATTAACCTTGCCGTATCGTGCGATTGTGCCGAGTAGCACAATTTATTGGTATCGTTTAAAGTATTGCAGCAGCCATCAACCTGCAGGCAGTAGCTGTGGGTGTGGTCGCACTTTTTTAGCTGGCGCTGTGGCAGGCCATGAAAGCTGAACAGGATATGATCATAAGTATCCGGATTGTACTTCTGTGCATTATCCGCAAAGGTTTCTATCATCAGTTCGTTATCATGAAACGAGTTGACGAATGATATATTAGGGATGGTTTGCCACTCCTTAACCAGGCGCATAATTTTCTCATGAACAGAACCGGTACTTGCCGATGCATATTGCGGGAACAAGGGGATCACCTGGATCTCGCTCACCAAAGCATCTTTTAAGCGCTGCAAGGCTGATTCTATCGACGGGCTTTGATACCGCATGGCCAATTCAACCACGTATTCATCGCCAAGGCGTTGTTGCAGGGCGGCTTGTTGTAATAAGCTATAATGCAATAACGGCGAGCCGGTTTCCTTATCCCAGATAGCCTGGTAAAGCTTGGCCGATTTTGGCGCCCTGAAAGGTACGATAACGGTTTTTACCAAAAACGTGCGCAGTATGGGGTTAACATCAATAACCCGCGGGTCCATCAAAAATTCATCCAAATACTTACGTACATCCGCTGTCGACGGACTATCAGGCGTACCTAAGTTCACCAGTAAAACTCCCTTTTTTGCCATAATAATTTCGGGTGCAAATGTAATAAAAAACGCCCTAACCAATTGTGACGGTAGTCATTATTGCAAAATGATGATGCGTTATTCCTCCTGTCATCCTGAACGATAGTGAAGGATCTGTTAGCGGGGATGCATGTCGGCAATTAAATGCTTCACGCTCAAATGGTGAGCATGTCGAACCACGATTAAATCACCTTAAACCGTCTTTTAAACGCCCTCAACCGCCCTCAAAACCCCGAAGTGTTCACGTTCACTGCCGTGAACACCCGTGAACGCCTGCAATTGACTGATAATCAACAGTTTTATATTATTCAGCATGAGCAACAACCTAAAATTCAGCACTTTACTATTATTGAACACTGGCAAATGTGCTACCATTGGCAGCATATAGGGTTACTCCCCCTTTTCTATGTCATTTTCCCTTCAAAGTCCCGCCGGGATTCTAGAACTCAGCACACCAAAGGGAGATTTGCGTTAGCTTTTCACACGCCACAACTTCCACCAGGGCACCCATGGTGCATCATGGTGCTCATAATGATAGCCGAAAAAGTAGCAGGAAAAGAACGCCAGGAAATGGTTGCGCTTAAAACTGCGCGACTGGTGTTTATTATCATGTTCGCCTTTGTGGGGCAGGTATGTGCCGAAATAAAATAACTGCAAAGTGCTTAATAGCGATGGTACAACCCAAAACAAAACAAGGTTAGGCTGCGGCACCCAGAGCTTAAACACATTGAACAGTATGGCCATCACCACAATTTGCCATATGGACAGATAGTTACGGATAAACCTTACATACCAGCTAAAAAAGCCGCCGTTATGGTAATCCGGGTCGGCATCGGTATGTACATGGTTATGGTGCTGGTGATGTTTGGTGTATAGTTTTGGGTACCAAAACGAGGCGTAGAAGAACGTGCAGATAAAGCCTATACTATCATTTATACTTTTATTGGGGGCTATGGTACCGTGCATGGCATCGTGCGCGGTAATGAACAGGCCAGTGTACAGATGCATTTGCACCAAAACAAACAGGTACAGCAGCGGGTTAGCAAAATCAACCTGCCATTGCATCAGCAACAGGGTTGATGTAACCCAGCTACCCAGTACCAGCAGGGCAATAAATAAACCGGTATATGATGGTGATTTTTGCAAGATGTTTTTACTACAGCAAATAGCGTGCTGTTAATAGCTTTCCAGTTCTGCCTTAACCTGTTGCATTAGCCACATAGGGGTTGATGTAGCTCCCGCTATGCCTATTTTATCGCCGGGGTTAAACATGCTTTTATCCAGTTCGGCTATTGATGATACGAAGTAGGTATCGGGGTTATGCTTGCGGCATACCTCGTAAAGCACTTTCCCGTTTGATGATTTTTTGCCCGATACAAACACTACTTTATTAAATTTTACAGCAAAGGCCGGCAAATCTTTATCGCGGTTGCTTACCTGGCGGCAAATGGTATCGTTAGCCTTAACCTCATACCCGCGCGAAAGTAACTGCTCTTTTACATGGTAAAACTTTTCCATGCTTTTGGTGGTTTGGCTGTACAGCGTAAAGCTGGGCGGCAAATCGGCATCATCCAGTTCGGCAATATCCTGGAAAACCAGGGCATCACCATTGGTTTGCCCTTGCAGGCCCACAACCTCGGCATGGCCATGTTTGCCAAATATTAGTATCTGCTCGTTGTTATCGTACGATGTTTTGATGCGGTTTTGTAGTTTTAAAACCACCGGGCACGATGCATCTATCAGCGTTATATTATTCTCTAAAGCAATTTTGTAGGTTTCGGGCGCTTCACCATGCGCACGTATCAGTACCTTCTCGTTACGCAGGCTGGCGAGTTCGGCATGCTCAATAATGCGCAAGCCCTGGGCTTTCAGGCGTTCTACCTCTTCATCGTTGTGTACAATATCGCCAAGGCAATACAGGTAACCGTCTTCGGCCAATATCTCCTCGGCCATATCAATGGCGTAAACCACTCCAAAGCAAAAGCCCGAATCCTGGTCGATAGTAACCTGTAGCTGATAATCACCCATGTTGTTGCAAAAATACGTATTAAATTATTAAGCTGAATGTAAAAAGGTTTAGCTTATTGGTCAATTATTTTTTCGCTAAGACGCAATGATATTTGACCTACTTTTGCGTCTCTGCGTCTTTGCGAGAGAAAAAAACTATACCAACATCACCAAATTCAGCAACCCAAAAAACACAAACTCTGTTACCAGCAACACCGGTGCGGCAATGCTTTGCCTTTTAAACCTAAAAACTTCAAATAAATAAAGCATTAAGGCGCTTACCAAAAACCAGCAAGCGTAATTTTTTAGCGGGATGCTGCCGGTGTTCCAATGCCAATAGTTAAGCCTGATGGCAACAGGCTCAATCAAAATATCAAGCAAAACCAATATGCCGGCGCCGGTTATTATCCTGAAAAACGCGCTTTTTAGCCTGCTGCGCTGCATGGTTACCCCGGTTGCATAGATCAGCAAAAACCAATTCACCCCTATCATTAACGGGATGCCGGATAGTTTAAGGCCAAGTGTTTCGCCATAAGCATAATTACCAAACAGCCAGCCTTTATGCACCCCTACCCACTCGGCAATAAAGCCCAGCCAAAATACAATAATGATAAATAGCCCAAACCTACTGTTTTGCTTATGATGGCCTAATGTAATTACAGCAAGCATTAACAGTAAATGGAATGGCACTATACTTAAGAACAGCCCCCTTGTGGCCGGTACAGATAACCCGACCAGGCCCACCAGATGGAATAGTATAATAATAATGATGGCTATACGCGGTGAAATAGTCAGATCTTTCGGCCTTTCCATACGGTGGTTTTGGTAAGATGTTTTTGTATTGATGTAAAACCAATGAGCAACAGGCTCAGCATTTGTATTGGGTGCAAAAGTACGTTAAGCCATGCATTTTGCCCCGCAGTTAACGATATCATAATACGGGTAAGCATAATAAGCCCTGCCATCATCGCTATAAAATTCAGGTTCATGGTCATCACCACTACCACGGGGCCACCAATAATAAGCAGCAGGTAAATTAAAAAGCCAAATACATTATAATTAAATGCTGCTAAAAAATTCTTACCAAAGCCATTAACAGCCTCATTATATCCCTTATACATCCGGCAGCTTATCATACCGTTGGCCAGCAACGCTTCGCCGTTTAATCTGGATGCCTTTACCAGCTTCATGATCTCTACATCCTCTACCACCTTATTTTTTACTAACTGATGCCATTGGTACTTGTTATAATCGTCGGCATTAAAAAGCATGAATTGCCCGCTGGCCGCGGCAACGGCAGCGCTTTTAACCAGGTAAACCAACCGCAGCGGCAGCAGGTTTAATAATATATAATGCATCAGCGGCACCACCATATTTTCGCCGGGGGTTATCATGGTTTGGTTGGTAAACAGGCTCAACAAGCTCAGCCCGCGTAAATTCATGCGGTGGATGGCGCTGTTTATCAATCCATTTTCTACTTTTTCATCAGCATCTAAAAACAAAAAATAACTGCCGGTAGCCAGTTGGGCCAGTTGGTAGCAAGCATAATTTTTCCCCAGCCAACCGGCAGGTAATGCCTTGCCTTTTATTACCTTAAAGTTTTTGTGCGACCGGGCAAACGCTTCGCAAAGCGCAAAAGTATCATCGGTAGAATTATCGTCAAGCACAATCACCTCATAGTTCTGGTAGTTTTGTTGGGTTATGGATTGCAGCAGGATAAGGATATCATCAGCCTCGTTACGGGCGGGGATAAGGATAGACACCTTATCCTGGTAATACTTACCTATCCGCGGTAATTTAGGGTTCGATAAGAAATTGAACAGTGTAACCGTAAAGCGCAGTATTAAAAAAATAAAGGTTACTAAAAGGGCTGTGATCACTTTATATCAATTTCGGTTTGCTGCTGCTTCGCTTGTTCGTAATGTTGCTGGTAGCTGTTTTGCAGGGCATCAATACTATCACCGGCAAAATTACCGGGCTCGTTCTTTAAATAAACGGTAACAGTGGGCTTTTTGTGCTTTAAATATTGAATAAATGTTGCCGCGAAAACTACCTGGCAGTTATTCCCGGCTTTTTCTATCAGCTTTATGATGCCTTTTTCAAACTTAACCCGGCCAACAAAGTTTGAAAACAGCTTACCTTGCGGAAACATCAGCACCAGGTTAGCAGGATCAGCCAGCAGCTGTGCTGCATAATCTAATGATTGCAGCATGCTCCTTGAATTTTTATCGACCGAAAATGCCCCCCCGTATCTTAACGCTCCTGATTTTTGCACTGTTTCCTGTAGTACCATTACATGGAACTTCTTTTTAAACAATTTATGGTTAAGGCAAAATAAGATGAGGCCATCCCAAAAACCAAAGTGGTTTGCTATCAGTAATATTGACTGGTGCTGGTCAACCTCAATAGTGTTGTATATATATTCATGAAACTCCTTCTTCACCAGCCATTTTACATAGGCTTTAAATATCCATTTGGCAACCGGGTTTTTCTTTGGATACAACATGCTTAGTGCGCTACATCTATTTGCGCTTTTAACGCATGCTGGTGAAAAGCATTGATCCGGGTGATAAGTTCATCAAATGTAACCTCACCGGCCACGCCGCAATCATATAAATGAAAAAAAACCGATGGCTTAAGGCTTTCAAAGTAGTCTATCAGCGCGCAGTTATACACGATCTGGCAGGGGCCTTTTATATTTTTAATAAGGCGCTCAATGCCTTTTTCTACTTTAATTTCGGTGGTGTGGTTTGATATCAGTTCGCCCTGCGGGAAAACAACCACCAGGTTTTCGGGATTATTCAATAACCCGGCGGCGTATTGTAATGATTTAACCATCTCGCGGGATGACCGGTTGATGGAAAACCCACCGAACAGGTTCAATAGCATCCGCTTTTGCAGGTGGTCTTCCTGCATCATAATATATAGGTGCCTGTCCAGGTGCCAGTAAGCCAGGTAATTGCCCCAAAGGCCATCCCACCAGCTAAAGTGGTTACACAGCAGCAATACCGAATGCCCCGGTTTTGGGGTAAACGGTGTTACTACCAGGCGGTTAAAAGCCCGGCGCATGCGGTAGCGCATGTATATGGCAAACCAGTTGCTAAAAAGTTTTACTCTGCGGGCGGGTATCATTGTTGTAAATTTACTAAATACTCATCCAATTGTTTAGTAACCAGCCAGTGCCCCATATTAACTTCGTGCACTTCGGCGTTTTCAATACTGCCAATAAAAGGCAAAGCAGCTTTCATCGGGAACAAATTATCGTGCTTGCCAAATATCAGCCGGCATTTAATATGGTGCCGGTTAATAAGTGCGGCTACTTTAACGGTATCGGGTTTTAACAAACGGATTAGGTTTAGGGTATAATAAACATCCTGCCGTTTTTGTTCGGTATCAATTTCATTATAGGCTATCTGGTAAAGGCTATCATCAATAAACCTTATCTTCTTCAGGTTTTTGAGCATACTTGGTGCCAGCCATTTGCTTTTGGTAACGGTTTTAAACATATACCTGCCCCAGGGTTTGTGCAGCAGTATCTCAAAACCTTTATAAACGGAAAGCCCGTCGGGTGCCATTAATATAACCTCATCTATCAGGTCGGCGTATTCCTCAATCAATATTAGCGCTATGTTGGCACCGATAGAATACCCCATTACAGAGATGCGTTGCCTGCCGTGTAGTTTAAACCATTCCTCTACATATTCGCGCACCATTGCCCGGGGCATACCGCCGAGTATCTGCAGCTCTGTCCACCCGTTCAATTTGCTTTCGCCATGAAAAAAATGATCGAAACCGTAAACGTGGTACTCCTGCAAGATGGATTTTTCGAGCACGTGAAATTGCCTCCCCGTCATGCCATAGCCGTGAAAGGCCAGCATGGGTTTGCTGCCGCTTCCATATTCATGAAAGTGTGCCTTGCCTAAGCCGGGGATGTCCAAAAAGCCCATGGTGGCAATATTAAGAAAATGTTAGATGAATTGGGAAGGTTTATTATTTAACCACAGAGGACACAGCGTTTTTCACAGAGTGCACAGAGATCTTCTTTGTGCACTCTGTGGTTTTCTTTGTGATTAATAACTAATGTCGGTCTTTAATATACTTCATTATCGCATGTGTAGCGCCTACATGCTCCCTCACAATATTTTTGGCAATTGCTGCGGTATTATCCCGGGCAATGTCATCATTCATTAATAAATCCGCAACTTCATCAAGTTCTTCCCGGTTGCTAATACTAAAACCAGCCTTTAATTCCACCAGATCGCGGGCTTCTTTAAACTTATCGTATTTAGGGCCAAATATAACCGGCATGCCAAAGGCCGCCGCTTCCAACGTATTGTGAATACCTGCGCCAAAGCCACCGCCAATGTAAGCGATATCTGCAAATTGATAAAGCGATGAGAGCATGCCAATGTTATCAATGATAAGACATGAGATGTGAGATGTGAGATGTGAGATTTCGGAAAACTTAAGCGTCGTTTCTTTAGGAAGCAAGCTGAGCAGACCGTTTATCTTATCCTCGCCAATTTCATGTGGAGCGATGATGAATTTCCAGTCGGGGTGCTGGGTTACCAGTGTGGCTATTAGTTTTTCATCGTCTGGCCAGGTGCTCCCGGCTATGAAAAGTTTTTGGCCATTTTTAAAGGCTGCAATCTCAGGCAATTGTTTTGGCTGCTGCGCATTGGCCCATACCCTGTCAAACCGGGTATCGCCGCTGATGGTTACGTTGGTTATGCCGGCATCATGCAGTAAATGCTTTGATGAAATATCCTGCACAAAAAACCAGGTTACCATTTTCAGCATTTTGCGATGCAGGCCGCCGTACCATTTAAAAAACACCTGCCCCGGCCTAAATATGCCCGATATAATATAAAGCGGTACATGCTGTTTATGCAGTTGGTTAAAAAAGTGGTACCAATATTCGTACTTGGTAAAAATAGCCATCACCGGGTTAATGGTGCTGATGAATTTTTGTGCATTAGCAGCCCTATCAAGGGGTAAATAATACACAGCATCGGCAAGCGGCGTGTTTTTACGGACTTCATATCCCGATGGTGAAAAAAAAGTTACAACTATTGAATGTTGCGGGTAATCATTTTTAACGGCCTCCAGAACAGGCCTGCCCTGTTCAAATTCGCCTAATGAAGCAAAATGAAACCAAATGCTTGATTTTAACTGTTGCACTTGCTGCCCGTTACGTCCCTTTATCCACAACTTGGCTTTGTTTTTATAAAGAGATACTACGTACACAAGGGTGTAGTATATGGCGATACCGATGTTATATAGTACAAGCATTTTCTAAATTGTATTACTATCTTCGTTCGGCATAAAAGTAATAACATTAATAACAAAAAGTATTTATGAAAATAGCTGTTGTTGGAACAGGTTATGTTGGTTTGGTAACAGGTACATGTTTGGCCGAAACAGGCAACCAGGTTACCTGTGTTGATATTAATGAGCAAAAAGTAAAAATGATGCAGGATGGTCAGCTTCCTATTTATGAGCCTGGCCTGGAGTTGCTTTTTCATCGCAATATCAGCCAAAAAAGATTACTGTTTACCAACAACCTGGCCGATGCTATTGCCGACGCGCAGATCATTTTCCTGGCCCTGCCAACGCCCCCGGGTGGTGATGGCTCTGCCGACCTGAGCTACGTTTTAGGGGCAGCAAAGGACATTGCAAAACTGATAACCGATTATAAGGTTATTGTAACAAAATCTACCGTGCCGGTTGGTACTGCCGATAAGGTTACCGCGGTAATGAACGAAAATACCAGCGTTGAATTTGCGGTGGTATCAAACCCCGAGTTTTTACGCGAAGGGGTAGCTGTTGAAGATTTCATGAAACCCGACCGTGTGGTGGTTGGCACTACTGACGAACGCGCACGCAAATTAATGGGCGAACTTTATGCACCATACGTACGCCAGGGTAACCCTGTAATATTTATGGACGAACGCTCATCCGAACTGACAAAATATGCTGCCAACTCTTTCCTGGCAACCAAAATATCATTCATGAACGAGGTAGCCAACCTTTGCGAACTGGTAGGCGCTGATGTGGATATGGTGCGCCGTGGTATTGGCGCCGACAACCGTATTGGTAACCGCTTCCTTTTCTCGGGCATTGGTTATGGCGGTAGCTGTTTCCCTAAAGATGTGCAGGCGCTGGCAAAATCGGCCGAAGAGAACAAATATGATTTCAAGATACTTAACTCTGTTATGGAAGTTAACGAGATCCAGAAAAAGGTATTGGTACAAAAACTAAAAAAATACTATAAAGACGGCCTTAAAGGCAAACACTTTGCCATGTGGGGCCTTGCCTTTAAACCCGAAACGGACGACATACGTGAAGCACCTGCTTTGTATATCATTGACGAGTTGTTGAAAGAAGGTGCAACCGTAAGCGTGTTTGACCCTGAAGGCATGAACAATGTAAAAACCCTGCTTGGCGACAAGATAAGTTACGGCACCGACGCTTATGAAACATTAAATAACGCGGATGCGTTACTCATTGTTACCGAATGGTCGGCATTCCGCACACCTGATTTTGACCGGATAAGCGAGCTTTTAAAAAGTAAGGTTATATTTGACGGCCGTAACCTTTACGATCTTCAAAAAATGATCGACCTTGGATTCTATTACAACAGTATAGGCAGAAAAATAATTAACTAATGGCACAACGCAAACGTATTTTAATAACCGGTGCAGCCGGCTTTTTAGGCTCGCACCTGTGCGACAGGTTTATAAAAGAGGATTACCATGTTATTGGTATGGACAACCTGATAACAGGCGACCTGCGCAATATTGAGCACTTGTTTAAACTGGAGAATTTTGAGTTTTACAACCACGATGTTTCTACGTTTGTACATGTACCGGGCGAATTAAATTATATCCTGCATTTTGCATCGCCTGCAAGCCCAATTGATTACCTGAAGATCCCTATCCAAACCTTAAAGGTAGGATCATTAGGTACACATAACCTGTTAGGTTTAGCCCGCAGCAAAGGCGCAAGGATGCTTATTGCTTCAACATCTGAAGTATATGGCGACCCTAATGTAAACCCACAGCCAGAAGAATACTGGGGTAATGTTAACCCTGTTGGGCCACGTGGTGTTTATGATGAGGCAAAGCGTTTTCAGGAAGCCATCACTATGGCTTACCATACCTTCCACGGTTTAGAAACCCGGATTATCCGCATCTTTAATACTTATGGCCCACGTATGCGCCTTAATGACGGGCGTGTATTACCTGCCTTTATTGGCCAGGCCCTGCGCGGCGAACCATTAACCATGTTTGGTGATGGCTCGCAAACCCGGTCGTTTTGCTATGTAGACGATTTGGTAGAAGGGATTTACCGTTTGCTGCACAGCGATTACGCCCAGCCGATGAATATTGGTAACCCTGATGAAATTACCATCCGCGAGTTTGGCGAGGAGATCATCAAACTTACCGGTACCGACCAGCAGATGATAAGCCTGCCTTTACCAACCGACGACCCTAAACAGCGCCGCCCGGATATTACCAAAGCACGCGCAATTTTGGGTTGGGAACCAAAAGTATCGCGCAGCGAAGGCTTAAAAATCACTTACGAGTACTTTAAATCGTTGCCAGAGAAAGAAATACTGCACAAAGATTTCACGTACTTCAATAAACAGTAGTATTTTCGGCATTTCATAGGGCGCGTACCATAAGGTATGTGCCTACCTTAAATCTATTTAAAATATCCCTATGAAAATTTTAGTAACGGGCGGCTTAGGTTTTATCGGCACCCACACAGTTGTTGAGTTGGTTAACGCAGGTTACGACCCAATAATTATCGATGACCTTTCAAACTCCAACATTAAAATGCTGGACCAGGTGGCCCGCATTATTGGATACAAGCCCGAATTTCACGAATTTAACCTATGTGATGAAGCCGCGGTAAACGCTTTTGCAGCCAAACAGCCCGATGTTGCAGGTATCATCCACTTTGCTGCATCAAAAGCCGTTGGCGAATCGGTAGAAAACCCTTTAAAATATTACTATAACAACTTCTTTTCGCTTATAAACTTGCTTAAGGCCTATAATGGCAAAGCTTTAAATTTTGTATTCTCATCAAGCTGTACTGTTTACGGCCAGCCGGATATTTTACCCGTAACCGAAGACGCACCTGTTAAACCAGCCGAATCACCATACGGTAATACCAAACAAATAGCAGAAGAGATATTGAGGGATATGGTAGCTGCAGGCACCAATTATAAAGTAATTGCATTACGTTATTTTAACCCTGTTGGCGCGCACGATAGTTCTTTAATTGGTGAATTACCCATTGGTGTTCCGCAAAACCTGGTGCCATTTATTACACAAACAGCCATTGGCAAACGCGAAAAAATAACCGTGTTTGGCAATCAGTACAACACGCCTGATGGCAGCTGTATCCGTGATTATATTCACGTGGTTGATTTAGCTAAGGCACACGTTGCCGCGCTTAAACTAATGGAAAAAGAAACCTTTAAAGGTTATGATGTGTTTAACATCGGCACAGGCAACGGTTATTCGGTTTTAGAAGTGATACGTGCCTTTGAAAACGCTACGGGTGTAAAGTTAAATTACCAGATCGGTGCTGCACGCGAGGGCGATATTGAGAAGGTTTGGGGTAACATAAGCAAATCAACCGAAAAGCTAAACTGGACAGCCGAACGCGACCTCAACATTATGATGTCATCAGCATGGGCCTGGGAACAATAT
This sequence comes from Bacteroidota bacterium, assembly GCA_040390445.1. Lineage (GTDB taxonomy): Bacteria > Bacteroidota > Bacteroidia > Sphingobacteriales > Sphingobacteriaceae > Mucilaginibacter. Next base: position 281,452 of record JAZJYI010000007.1, on the reverse strand, counting down.
ATTGCCCAAAATCCGTTATAATCAATATTGTGGCTATGAAAAAGATAATTATTACTGGTGGTGCCGGTTTTATAGGTTCGCACGTGGTGCGCCGGTTTGTAAACAATTATCCTGATTATACTATTATCAACCTGGATAAGCTTACCTATGCAGGCAACCTGGCTAACCTTACAGATATTGAGCATAAGCCAAACTACCGTTTTGTAAAGGGCGATATTGTTGACCTTGCATTTATAACAAATCTTTTTGAGCAGGAACAACCCGATGCGGTGATCCACCTGGCTGCGGAATCGCACGTGGACCGCTCTATTACCAACCCGATCGATTTTGTGATGACCAATGTGGTTGGTACAGTTAACCTGCTTAATGCCGCCAAAAACCTCTGGAAAGGCCAGTACGATAAAAAACGTTTCTATCATGTATCTACCGACGAGGTTTACGGCACTCTGGGCGATACCAATATGTTTACCGAAGAAACCGCCTATGACCCGCATTCGCCTTACTCGGCATCAAAAGCAAGTTCAGACCATTTTGTGAGGGCTTACTTTGATACCTACGGTTTAGGCACAGTAATATCAAACTGCTCAAACAACTATGGGTCGTACCATTTCCCTGAGAAACTGATCCCGCTGGCTATTAATAATATTAAACAAGGTAAACCTGTACCAGTTTACGGCAAAGGCGAGAACGTGCGCGATTGGCTTTGGGTAGAAGACCACGCACGGGCAATTGATGTAATATTCCATCAGGCAAAAGCGGGCTCTACCTATAATATTGGCGGCCATAACGAATGGAAAAACATTGACCTGATAAAACTGTTATGCAACATACTGGATACCAAACTGGGGCGCAGGCAGGGGGAATCGGCAGAGCTGATAACCTATGTAACAGACAGGGCCGGGCACGATCTGCGGTATGCTATAGATGCCACCAAACTGAAGAACGAGTTAGGCTGGGAACCATCTATAACATTTGAAGAAGGGCTTGAAAAAACGGTTGACTGGTACCTTGCAAATGAGCAATGGCTTAATGATGTAACATCGGGCCATTACCAGGATTATTACAAAAGCCAATATACTAATCGTTAAAAATGTTCGGATTATTTAAGAAGAAGGAAGTTAAGAGAACAGTGAGCTTTGATTATAGCACTGTTATTACAGATATGCACTCGCATGTATTACCAGGTATTGATGATGGTGCGCAAAACGTAGAAGAGTCTATCTTCCTGATCAAAAAAATGATGTCGTTGGGGATCAAAAAGATCATTGCCACCCCGCACGTTATGATAGATTATTACCGTAACGATGCCGATAGCATTGGCAATGCTTTAACTACACTTAAAGCAGCTTTAAAAGAACAAAATATAGCTATCGATATTTCGGCAGCTGCCGAGCATTATTTTGACGAAACTTTTGAAAAGCGTATTGATGACCATAAGCTATTTACCATGGGCGATAACTACGTGCTTTTTGAACTTTCGTTTGTTACACAACCACCCAACCTGATACCCATAATCCAAAAAATGAAGGATGCCGGTTACAAACCTATATTGGCACATCCCGAGCGTTATGGCTATATGGATATTGAGCAGATGAAAACCATACGCAGCTGGGGATGTAACCTACAGATGAATACCATTTCATTATCGGGGTATTACGGTAGCCATGCCAAAAGAATAGCTGAAGAATTGGTAGATAACCAGATGATTGATTTTATATCGAGCGATATGCACCATCCACGCCACGCAGCTGCTTTTGAGAACACGCTGGCTACACCCTACCTGGAAAAACTATTGTTTGATTATCCGTTGAAAAATGTGATGCTTTAATGAATATGCAGATATGCGAATGTGAAGATATGCAGATGATAGGAATTTGCACATCCGCATATCTTCACATTTGCACATTTCTTACTCGTACCTTAAGGCCTCAACAGGATCAAGCCTTGCTGCTTTTTTAGCCGGGTAAAAGCCTGAAGCCAGGCCTATAAATGTACACAAAGCAACCGCACAGAATAGCCAAACCCACGGCACTATAAAAGTACCGCTAATTTGCACCGCTATGAGGTTACCAATGGCCATACCTAATATAATACCGCCAAACCCGCCAATAAGGCAAATTACAATAGCCTCTATCAAAAACTGCTTTCGTATAACCGATGGCGTGGCGCCAATGGCCTTTCGTAAACCAATTTCGCGGGTACGCTCCGTTACCGATACCAGCATTATATTCATTAAACCAATGGCAGCACCAATAAGGGTAATGGCACCAATGGCAAAACCTGCTACGGTTATACCCGTTAGCTGGCCCGATAGTTCCTGCTGAATAGAATCGCTGCGTGATATTTCAAAATTATCGTCGCGGCCAATACTAAGGCCACGTATATTTCTCATTAATGATGTTGCCTCGCCTATGTTGGCGTCAAGTACATCGGGGCTATTCACATTTACGGTAATAGCGTATGATAGCTTCCTGGAGGTGTCTACCATTTGCCTTGCCTTTGCTAAAGGCACAACACAAAATTTATCGCCACCAAAACTATTGCTCCCTTTGGCTGCAACAACCCCAATAACACGAAACTTATTACTGCCCAGCAATATATACTTGTTTATTGGGTCTTCGTTTTTAAACAGTTTGGCTTTAACCTCGTCGCCAACTATTGCCACATTCGCACCATGCTCCAGTTCTGAGGCCGAAAAGTTACGGCCAAGGGATAATTTATGCCCCTTAATAGCCAGGTAATTATCATTACTACCCGTTACAGAAATGTTAGGGTTTGATTTGATACTATTGTACTTGGCAACTGCTGTGCCTGTAACACTTAGGTCAACACTGATACGCGCCGGCAACTTATACAGTTTAACAAACCGTTCTGCCTGTGCATATGTTATTGAAGTGTACACTTTACGGTGGCCGCCATTACCAAAACTAATGCCACTACCTCTGTTTTGAATGGTAAATGAGTTTGCGCCCAACCCTGCAAAAGCATCATTTGTAAATTGCTTAATACCTTCAATTGCTGTTAAAATACCTACCAACGCCATAATACCAATGGCAATAATTAAGGCAGTAAGCGAGGTACGCAACCTGTTACCGCTGATGGATTGGAGTGCAATAGATACGTTTTCTTTAAAGGTTGTTTTTACCGGCATGCCATAAATATAAAAAAACTCGACGGTATGACTATAAAGGGCTATGGTTTGTTACAGATGCCCGGCTAATTATTTGCTGTTATTAATTGCTAAAAACCAGGCACTAAACACCCGCTGCTGTTTGCTTTAAAACAAAAAAAGCCCCTATGCAAGGGGCTTTTTTAAATATCTGTTTAATTAAGCTTATACCGAGAACGAAGTACCACAGCCGCAGGTACTGGCAGCATTAGGGTTATTAAAGGTAAAACCACGTGCGTTTAAGCCATTCTGAAAATCTATCTGCATACCGGCAAGGTACAGGCCATGTGCTTTGTGCATATAGGTTTTAATGCCATCAATCATAAACTCCTGGTCGCCGTCCTTCTTCTGGTCGAAACCCAAAACGTAGTTCATGCCCGAGCAGCCACCACCTTCAACGCCTACGCGCAGGCCAAAATCATCGCTCAGTTCTTGCTGGTCTTTTAATTTAAAAAGTTCTTTTACGGCACCTTCGGTAAAAGTAACGGGTGCTGTCAGGGTTTCAACAATAGCGCTCATCTTATTTTTAATTAACTACACAAATATAAGGTAAAATGCGGATTTTTGCACCGACCGATTTATTTATGACCTCCGCATAACATTAATAAAAAATGATACTATACAGCTACCTGCTTGATATTTTAAAATATACCGTTGCCGGCATAGGCATTGTATATGTAGCCTTTTATATGTTAAAACCTTACCTGGATAAAACTACCGCCCTGCAAACACTGGAGTTTAAAAAGGCAATAGCTAACCAAACCCTGCCACTGCGTTTACAGGCTTACGAACGTTTGGTATTATTTATTGACAGGATTAACCCCTCAAATATGCTGATCCGTTTAAATGGTAACGGTTACAGTGCTGCCGAACTGAACAGTATTATATTAAATGAGATCCGTACCGAATACCAGCACAACATTACCCAGCAAATTTATGTAAGCACACAGGCTTGGGCTGTAGTACAACGTGTAAAAAACGACACACTGGCGTTGATAACCAGTGCCATAAAAACAATGCCCGATAGTGCCACCGGGCTTGACCTGGGTAAAGTAATATTAACCCATTTAAGCAAACTGGAAGAAGACCCTTACGATATAGCTACCAACCTGGTAAGGAAAGATCTTGACAATATATTTTAAGCACCATGGCCGATAAAATATTCAAAACCATTTCGGGCATCGAGCTTAAGGAGGTTTATACTGAACCATCGGGCATGACCGAGCTACCGGGCCAGTTCCCCTACACCCGCGGCATCCAGAAAGATATGTACCGCGGCAAACCCTGGACCATGCGCCAGTACGCAGGTTTTTCTACCGCCGAAGAAAGTAACAAACGATACCATTATTTATTAGGACAGGGAACCATGGGACTCTCGGTTGCGTTTGACTTGCCCACACAGATAGGTTACGATAGCGACCATGAATTATCTGAAGGCGAAGTAGGCAAAGTTGGTGTAGCAATAGATTCCTTAAAAGATATTGAGACATTGTTTGATGGCATCCAATTAAAGGATATCACCACCAGCATGACTATCAATGCTACGGCATCCATCCTGCTGGCCATGTACATCGCGCTAGCAAAAAAACAGGGGGCAGACCTGAAGCAGATCTCGGGCACCATCCAGAACGATATACTAAAGGAGTACGCGGCAAGGGGTACCTACATTTATCCACCTACGCCATCCATGCGCCTCATTACCGATATATTTGAGTATTGCAGCAAGGAGGTGCCTAAATGGAACACTATATCTATATCAGGCTACCACATCCGCGAAGCCGGCTCAACAGCCGTGCAGGAACTGGCCTTTACCCTGGCCAACGGTAAAACCTATTTAAAGGCTGCTTTAGAAAAAGGATTGGATATAAACATATTTGCTAAACGCCTTTCTTTCTTCTTTAACTGCCATAATAACTTTTTTGAAGAGATAGCAAAATTCAGGGCTGCCCGCCGTATGTGGGCACATATTACCAAAGAGCTTGGCGCTACAGACCCGGGGGCGCAAAAATTGCGTTTCCATACCCAAACGGGGGGCTCTACCCTTACTGCGCAGCAACCCATGAATAATGTGGTGCGTGTAAGCATGCAGGCGCTGGCCGCGGTGTTGGGTGGCACACAATCGCTGCATACTAATGGTTACGATGAAGCTTTATCCCTGCCCACTGAGGCTGCTGCAAAAATTGCCCTGCGTACCCAACAGATCATTGCTTTTGAGAGCGGCGTAACCGATACGGTTGACCCTTTGGCAGGTTCTTTTTTTATTGAAGCCCTAACAGATGAACTGGAAGCTGCCGCACAGTTATATATAGATAAGATAGATGCCATGGGTGGTTCGGTAAAAGCCATTGAGCAGGATTACATTCAGCAGGAGATAGCCGCTGCGGCCTACCAATACCAAAACGATATTGAAAGCGGCGACCAGGTGTTGGTTGGCGTTAACAAATTTACCCAGCAGGAAGAGGTTGCCCAAAACGTCTTTAGGGTTGATGATGCCATCCGCAGGCAACAAATAGATAAGCTTACCCGTTTAAAAGAGGAGCGAAATAATGACGAGGTGCAAAAAGCGCTTCAGAATTTAACAGTTGCGGCACGGGGAAAAGATAATTTGATGCCCTATATTTTAACGGCGGTTGAGTGCTATGCCACGCTCGGAGAAATAGCAGATGTAATGCGAAATGTGTTTGGTGAATATTGATGAAATTTGTCTTCCTAATTAAGGATTTTTCAAATTTATTTACTGAAAAATAATCCACATTTTTAAAAGCACCGATGTTTAAACTTTTAAAACCGCAATACAGCAAAACTGACGCATAAAAGCGCATTCTACATGCGAAATATAATGTTAATAACTTTAATATTCGTAATAAAAGGGCGTAATTTTTATAAATATATTTCTTAAAATTTATTTTTTTATCCGCTTTTTTTTAGAATATTCGATGTTCCGAAACGGTCGAAAAAATCGCCTCTTCGGGGACTGTAAATCAAGATATTACTAATACTTCTATGGAAAAAACTTGTACTAACGTTTGGAATAGCTGCCTTCAGATCATAAAAGACAACATACCGGCACAAAGCTTTAAAACCTGGTTCGAACCAATAAAGGCTTTGCGTATGGAGGGTAGCGTTTTAACGATACAGGTACCAAGTTTATTCTTTTATGAGTGGTTGGAAGAGCACTATGTAGGCTTGCTGCGCAAAACAATAAAAAAACAATTAGGCGATGAAGGTCGTTTAGAGTATAACATTGTTGTTGAGCAGTCATCAAGCAAACCATATACGACCAACATGCCCTCGAATGGAAATGGTGCTGAATCAAAAAATCAGTCTATGCCGATACCTATTTCTATAAATAAGGATATTAAAAATCCGTTTGTAATACCGGGACTTAAAAAACTGAATGTAGACCCGCAGCTAAACCGCAACTACACCTTTGAGAATTTTGTTGAAGGCGATTGCAACCGTTTGGCGCGTTCTGCCGGTTATGCTGTTGCTGCCAAACCGGGCGGCACCTCATTTAACCCATTAATGATATACGGTGGCGTTGGTTTAGGCAAAACCCACCTGGCCCAGGCCATTGGCAACGAAATTAAACGCACCCTGCCAGATAAGCTTGTACTTTATGTAAGCTGCGAAAAATTTACCCAACAGTTTGTTGATGCCCTTAAGCATAATAACATAAACGATTTTGTGAACTTTTACCAGGCGATAGATGTACTGATCATGGATGATGTGCACAACTTTGCCGGCAAAGAAAAAACACAGGATTTCTTCTTCCATATATTTAACCACCTGCACCAAAGCGGCAAACAACTGATCATCACATCAGATAAAGCGCCTAAGGACCTGGCTGGTTTAGAAGAGCGTTTGCTATCGCGTTTTAAATGGGGCCTTTCTGCAGATCTGCAGATCCCAGATCTGGAAACCCGTATGGCTATCCTCAAGAACAAGATATACCAGGATGGTATCGAGTTGTCAAATGATGTGGTTGAGTATGTTGCCCACAATATTGATAACAACGTACGCGAACTGGAAGGCGCAATGGTATCATTACTGGCACAATCTACCCTTAACCGTAAGGAGATTGACCTGAACCTGGCCAAGCAAATGCTGAAGAATTTTGTAAAAAACTCTTCGAAAGAAATTTCAATGGAATACATCCAGAGCCTTGTTTGCGAGTACTTTGAAGTACCTATAGAGATGGTAAAATCACAAACCCGCAAACGCGAAATTGTACAGGCCCGCCAAATATCAATGTACCTGGCCAAGGCACACACCAAAAGTTCACTAAAATCAATCGGTAACTTTTTTGGTGGCCGCGATCACTCTACCGTTATTTACGCCTGCCAAACGGTTGAGGATTTGATTGATACCGATAAGAAATTCAAAGGCTACGTAGCCGATATCCAAAAGAAACTAAAAATGTCGTAACCCGCGATTTATCAAATATTAAAAGCCCCGCAGTACTGCGGGGCTTTTTTGTGGCTATAGTTTTTTCAAATACTTAAAGTTATCCCCTTCTTTAAGCAACACCTTTTCTTTCCAAAAAGCATCGTCATCCAGTGTTTTATAAGCATAGGTCCATTGAGTAACACTGCCCATGGTGTTGTTTACAGGGTTATCGGCATATTCGCCTTCTTTTAAAATATTGGGCTTAACCAATGTCCACTCATAAATTTGGTTTGTATTGGGTATCAGCACAAAATAACGTATGCTTATAACACCCTTCTCATCAGCAACTTTTATAGGATTAATAATAGCCTCTTTATTTTTAGAATAAATAAGGGTGAAATATTTTGTCCCCTCATTCAATTTAGCAATATGATTAGCCTTGTTTTTTATTTGTTTGTTATAAAATGGCAGCAATACTTCATTCCTGATCTTATCATTATAAGCATTCCTTATCGCTTCATCCTCTTTTTTGCGGGTATCGGCAACAAGTTCATATAAACCAACATAATCGCGATTTTCCCTTTCCTCACTCTCCAACATACGCTTGCGCTTTTCCCAATCAGGGCCTTTACGCCTGTCTTCTATCTTTTTAAATAACACACCTTCCCAAAAATTGCCGGCGGCCGTACTATTGTCAGCAAAGTAATCCCAGCCTTGCAAATTATTCAGGTATTCGAGCTTCCCTTCTTCTACATTCGAAGCGTCAAAATAGGTGGCCTCGGTTTTTTTATAATACCATTTACCTTCAAATTTTATTCCTTTTACTATATAAGCGTATGTTTTTGGTGTTTCGTCCAGATAACCTTTATCATGAATATCCTTTGATGTAAGAATTTTTACGTTCATATCCTTTTTATCACTCAATAATGGTTTTGAATCCTTCTTACTTATAGTCTCCAGGAAAAAGGCTACAAACTTGGTACTATCCGTATTATACAGGCACTGATACATTTTATCCGTATTAATATTATCAGCATTACTTGCCACTACTTTTTTAACAATAGATGCATTAAACTTTTGAGGATAAACCCTGGCCTGGATGTATGCCGCTCTCTCCTGCGCTATTTGCCGCTCGCGTTGTATGGTGGGGTTTGTCATGGCTACATTTCTTAATATATTATCCAGGGCACCTGAGAGCGAATTATTAATTGTGCAGCCTATTGTTCCCTGTTCGCAGGTAAATTCAAATCCGGGGTTATTAAAATCGCCGGTGTATTCTTTGTCAAACAAAATGGTGTTAGATTGTCCGTCGTAAAGCTGTACCTGCAGCTTACAGTAAGCCAGGCCATTTTGCTTATAAAATGCAGCCTTCGGGAAATTCACAACATAGGTAACGTTAGCTTCTTTAGCTATCTGCTGCATATCAGCTAATTTACCCTCTGTTTTTTTGTCGCTTACTAAAAGCAGGCAATTAGTAAATTTTTCATAAAACTTGTAAGTAAGATAGCCCTGCGTAAGAAGTGGGATCTGTTTATCAAAGCTTATATCTTTGGCTAATGATAAAGTACTTTTCTTCATCAATAAAATGTTTTCCGGCTGGCTGCTATCCTCCATTGAAGATGAACGACTTTCAAACTGGCTTTTTAAACTGGCTGTCACTGCATTTGCCTCGTTTTGCAGGCTTGGTTCTACACTAACAATGGCCGGGCTTAGTATCAGTAGTTTAGGTTCGTAACTATCCTGGGCATACCCTGCCGAACAGATACAAAATATAAAGGCTATTAGTAGTAATATTTTTCTCATGTTAAGGTTTTACAGGTTGAAGATAATTTGAATATATTTAGTTATCCATAATTATCACATAAAAATGAAAAAGCTATTTATTATAACCCTTATTACTTGTTTAACCTCCCCCGCCTTTTGCCAAACCGACAACGACGATATCAAAAAAACAATCACCACACTGTTTAATGGCATGCGTAAAGGTGATACTACCATACTACGGTCTGCTTTTCATAAAGATATGGTGCTGCAAAGCGTGGTAAATAAAAAAGATGGCAGCACCGCGTTGGTAACCGAAAAAGTTGATGATTTTGTAAAACAGGTGGGCACCCCTCATAAAGAAATTTATGATGAGCGCATTACCTGGGGCGATATAAAAATTGATGGTGACCTGGCCAGCGTTTGGACGCCTTACAAATTTTATGTGGGTACACAGTTTAGCCATTGCGGTGTAGATTTTTACCAGCTGATTAAAACCGCCGCCGGCTGGAAGATTATTTATATTGTTGATACCAGGCGCAAGGATAACTGCCCCGGGTAAAGGTTTGTCGCCAACCTTTCTATCGAAGATTGCCACATCGCTACGCTCCTAGCAATAAATCGCGGGGAAAAATAGCTTAACAAGAAGGCCCGGCTGCTAACGCAACCGGGCTTTCTTGTTTCTTCCTCCTTGGTATCCTGCCCCTCCTCTCTCTTTGTAACATTTTAATTATCAAAGATTAACAGGGTTACTATTGGTTTATGGTTGGTATCAATACTAAACCAATTAAATCAACAATTATGAAATCAAGAATCTTTATCGCAATAATGGCTATAGCCTTATTTGCAGCCTGCAAAGGCAGGAATGGCGGTTATGAAATTGCAAACAACAGTAGCAGTGCCGATACAGCAGGCGTTAGCAGCGCAAGCGACACCGCGGCCAATGCCAAACCTAAATTAGTAAAAACCGCCGACATGAGTTTTAAGGTAAAAAACGTACAGCAAACCGGCGATTCCATTTCGCGTATCACAGCTAAACTAAATGGCCTGGTGATACATCACCAGATGGGGTCGTCAATTGAGCGGAGCGAGGATATCAGGCTGAGTAATGATTCGGTGATGCGGGTATCAGCATTTAACACTACTGCTGATATGACAATTAAAATCCCTTCAGAAAAACTGGAAGATTTCATGAACCACATAAGCCATATGGGCATCTACGTTACAGCACGCAAGATGGATATCGAGGATAAATCGCTCGATTACCTATCAGCGAAGCTAAAACTAAAGAACCGCCGCGAAATGGTTGCCCAGCAAAAAACAGGCAAAATAAAAATCAAAAATCCCGAAGCGGTATTGTGGTTAAAGGATGACATGATTGATGGACAGATCAACAATCAAAAAATTGACGAGGCGGTAAACTTTAGCGTAGTTAGCCTTAACTTTTACCAAAGCAATACCATTTATAAAGAGCGTATTGCTAACGATGATCCATCGGCATATAAAATGCCTTTCTTTAACAGGCTGTTGATGGCGCTGAGCAATGGTTGGTTCCTATTTACCGAACTGATACTTGGCCTGGCTAATCTTTGGGTATTGATACTGGCCGGTACGGGGGTTTGGATAGCGTTTAAGACTTATAAAAGGAAGTATCCGGCTATATAAACTATATGTCATTGCGAGAAGCGTAGCGACGTGGCAATCTCATAGAACAAGCCGATAGTCTGAGATTGCCGCGCTATCGCTCGCAATGACATGGTTTAAATAGAAAATCCCGGCTGCTTACGCAGCCGGGATTTTCTATCTTGTCTCTTGATTCTTAACGCCTTAACTCTAACTTACACCGTCAGCTTTTTATACTTAAGCCTTTTTGGAGTTATATCGCCAACCCGTTTTTTGTAGTTCTCTTCGTAATCGCTATAGTTACCCTCGAAGAAGTAAACCTGCGAGTTACCCTCAAACGCCAGGATGTGGGTACAAACCCTATCCAGGAACCAGCGGTCGTGACTGATGATCACCGCACAACCACCAAAGTTTTCTAAAGCTTCTTCTAACGATCGTAAGGTATTTACGTCGATATCATTCGTCGGCTCATCCAGCAGTAATACGTTCGATCCTTTTTTAAGGGTGATCGCCAGGTGAACACGATTCCGCTCACCACCTGATAGCACGCCAACTTTTTTCTGCTGGTCGGCACCGTTAAAGTTGAACTTAGATACGTAAGCGCGTGAATTTAACGGGCGGTTACCTACCATAATATTATCCAATCCGTCGGTTACGTTCTCCCAAACAGATTTATTAGGGTCAAGGTCGTCATGTAGTTGGTCAACATAACCAAGGGCAACGGTATCACCTACACGGAAGGTACCGGCATCAGGCTGGTCTTGCCCTGTAATTAAACGGAACAAGGTAGTTTTACCTGCACCGTTGGGGCCGATAATACCTACTATACCAGCAGGCGGCAATGAGAAGTTAAGGTTCTCGAACAATACCTTATCGCCATAGGCTTTTGTAACGCCGTTTGCCTCGATAACGATATTCCCCAAACGCGGGCCCGGCGGAATGAACAGCTCCAGCTTTTCTTCTCTTTCTTTCGTTTCTTCGGATGCTAATTTCTCGTAGTTTGATAAACGAGCTTTACCTTTAGCCTGGCGGCCTTTAGCGCCCATCCGCACCCATTCCAACTCACGCTCAAGCGTTTTCTGGCGTTTGCTTTCAGTTTTTTCTTCCTGCGCTAAACGTTTCGATTTTTGGTCAAGCCATGAGGAATAATTTCCCTTCCATGGTAAACCTTCGCCACGGTCAAGTTCCAGGATCCAGCCGGCAACGTTATCAAGGAAATACCTATCGTGCGTTACGGCAATAACCGTCCCTTTATATTGTTTAAGGTGTTGCTCCAACCAATCGATAGATTCAGCATCCAGGTGGTTGGTAGGCTCATCCAGCAGTAAAACATCCGGCTCCTGTAAAAGCAGGCGGCATAAGGCCACGCGGCGGCGCTCACCACCTGATAGTACCGATATTTTGGTATCGGGTTCGGGGCAGCGCAGGGCATCCATAGCACGTTCCAGCTTTACATCAAGCTCCCAGGCGTTAACAGCATCAATCTGATCCTGCAATTCGCCCTGGCGGGCCATCAGCTTATCCATTTTATCGGCATCGCTGTAATATTCTTCCAGGCCGAATTTCTCGTTTATCTCCTCGTATTCTTTTAAAAGGGCGGTAGTAGCGGCAACACCTTCCTCCACAATTTCCTTAACGGTTTTGTCTGGGTCAAGCTCGGGCTCCTGGCTCAGGTAGCCAACAGTATAACCCGGCGAAAACACCACCTCGCCTATGTTGGTCTTATCAATACCTGCAATAATTTTCAACAATGAAGATTTACCCGAACCGTTTAAACCGATAACGCCAATTTTAGCGCCGTAAAAAAACGACAGGTAAATGTTTTTTAATACTGTTTTTTGAGGTGGGTAAACTTTGCTTACCCCTGCCATTGAAAATATGATCTTCTCGTCTGCCATAAATTTTACGTATTTCTACTTAGGGAGAGCAAATATATAACTTGAAATGTGGATTGGTGGATAAATTTCACCACAATTTCATCACTTAATTTGTATCTTTCAATGTAAATCGCTTGGTTTGTTAAAGGCGCGGGTATTTGCAGCAACCTTTCCACCAGGCATGCCGTATTGTCATATATAAAGTGACTATTTGCCCTGCTTTGTTATATTAGTTTAATATAACTCGTAACCGGGTTAAACTATTTGATGATCATCTTATCAAATAATAAAAGTTTAACCATTTAATATTAGTACTCAAGGCGTTTTGCAGGTTTCAGGAATAAAATTCTGGCTCTTTAGGTATTATTTTAACAGGCCTTATATCATTAAATTGTCTGTTTACGCTAAAGCTAAAAAGTTGGCAATATTGTTGATAAATGTTCTTACAATCGCCTTGACAGATAAAAACAAATTTATAGATTAGGACGATCATAATCAGAAAGGTATATATGGAAGCTAAATTTTCGCCACGGGTTAAGGATGTGATACAGTACAGCAGGGAAGAGGCGTTACGCCTGGGCCATGATTATATTGGAACCGAACACCTTTTGCTTGGCCTTATTCGCGATGGCGATGGTGTGGCAATCAAATTATTGAAAGGGCTAACCGTTGATACCGCTAAACTACGCCGTGCTGTTGAGGATGCTGTAAAAGGAACAATTGGCACTAATGTACATATTGGCAGTATCCCGCTAACCAAACAAGCCGAAAAGGTTTTGAAGATAACTTACCTTGAAGCTAAGATCTTTAAAAGCGACGTAATAGGCACCGAGCACTTGCTGCTGTCTATCCTGCGCGATGAGGATAACATTGCTTCGCAGATACTGATGCAGTTTAATGTTAACTACGAGGTATTTAAAAGCGAAGTGGAAGCCAACAAAAATGATGTTACCGACGAAATGCCGGGCTCATCAACTGGTGGCGATGACGACTTTAAAGAAGACGATTCATTCACCCAGCCTAAAAAAGTTTCTGACATAAAATCAAAAACACCGGTACTTGACAATTTTGGCCGCGACCTGACAAAAGCTGCCGAAGAAGGCAAGCTTGACCCTATTGTAGGCCGCGAAAAAGAAATTGAACGCGTATCGCAAATATTATCGCGCCGTAAAAAGAACAATCCTATCCTGATAGGTGAGCCGGGTGTTGGTAAAAGCGCCATTGCCGAAGGTTTGGCATTGCGTATAGTACAGCGTAAGGTATCGCGTGTATTGTTTAACAAACGTGTGGTTACTTTAGACCTTGCTTCATTGGTTGCAGGTACAAAATACCGCGGGCAGTTTGAAGAACGTATGAAAGCCGTAATGAACGAGCTTGAAAAATCACCGGATGTAATTTTATTTATTGACGAGATCCATACTATAGTTGGCGCAGGCGGTGCATCGGGCTCGCTTGATGCATCAAATATGTTTAAGCCGGCTTTGGCGCGCGGCGAGATCCAGTGCATTGGCGCAACAACATTAGATGAGTATCGCCAGTACATCGAAAAAGATGGCGCATTAGACCGCCGTTTCCAAAAGGTAATGGTTGAACCGGCCACACCCGATGAAACTGTTGAGATACTGAACCGCATTAAAGAGAAATACGAAGAGCACCACGGTGTAACTTATACCGACGAGGCTATTAATGCCTGCGTTGCTTTAACTACCCGTTATATTACCGACAGGTTTTTACCAGACAAAGCTATTGATGCTTTGGACGAATCGGGCTCTCGTGTGCACTTAACCAATATCCACGTTCCGCAGGAAATTTTGGATATCGAGGCAAAAATTGAGCAGATCAAGATCGAGAAGAACAAAGTTGTTCGCAGCCAGAAATATGAGGAAGCGGCCAAATTGCGCGATACCGAAAAACATTTGCTTGAAGAGCTTGACCAGGCCAAAGCGCTTTGGGAAGCCGAAACAAAATCAAAACGTTACACGGTAACAGAAGATAACGTTGCCGAAGTGGTAAGCATGATGACTGGCATTCCGGTACAACGTGTTGGCCAGGCAGACAGCGCCAAGCTGCTTGCTATGGGCGAAACCATCGGCACCAAGATAATTGGCCAGGAAGAAGCTATTAAAAAGCTTACCCGTGCCATACAACGTACCCGTGCGGGATTGAAAGACCCTAAAAAACCTATCGGCTCGTTCATATTCCTGGGCCCTACAGGCGTGGGTAAAACCGAACTGGCTAAAGAGCTTGCACGCTTTATGTTTGATACCGAAGATGCGCTGATACAAATTGATATGAGCGAGTACATGGAGAAATTCGCGGTATCACGTTTGGTGGGTGCGCCTCCGGGCTACGTGGGCTATGAAGAAGGTGGCCAGTTAACCGAAAAGGTACGCCGCAAACCATACGCTGTAGTATTACTGGATGAGATTGAGAAAGCTCACCCGGATGTATTTAACATATTATTGCAGGTGTTGGATGAAGGCCAGCTGACTGATTCATTAGGCCGCAAGGTTGATTTCAGGAACACTATCATCATCATGACATCTAACATCGGCGCACGCCAGTTGAAAGACTTTGGCCAGGGTGTGGGTTTCAGTACCAGCGCGAAAACAACACAGGCAGATTCGCACTCTCGTGGTGTGATAGAGAACGCTTTAAAACGCGCTTTCGCCCCCGAGTTTTTGAACCGTATTGATGATGTTATTGTGTTTAACTCATTAGGTAAAGACGAGATCTTCAAGATCATCGATATCGAATTAGGTTTCTTGTTTGGCCGTGTAAACAGCCTTGGTTACAAGATTGAGCTTACTTTGGCTGCCAAAGAGTTTATTGCCGAAAAAGGTTACGATTCGCAGTTTGGTGCAAGGCCGCTTAAACGCGCCATCCAGAAATACCTGGAAGACCCTATTGCCGAAGAGATACTGAAAGGTGAATTGACCGAAGGCGATACCCTCATGGTTGACTTCGACAAAGAAGCCAACGAAATAAAGGTTGTCGACAAGAAAAATGATGACGCCAAACCAAAAGAAGAGGAAGAACAGAAGTAATCATTCTTTTAAATAACACAAAGCCCGCTTACATTTTGCAAGCGGGCTTTTTTTGTCTGTATTTTTATCTTATTATCAATCATAAGTTTTTCTTCTTTTTCACTTCCCTTATTGGTGGCAAATAATTAATTGGCAATAATTCTGCCACGCGGCTCGTTCCCCATTTATATCTAAAAAGGGCACCTGTGGGGTTTAAAATAATACCGTGAATATCAAAAAGGATATTTTCGTCGATAAAATTGAAACTGCCTATTTGCCCATAATTGCCATCCTCCAAATCCTGATCGATATCATGCGGTACACCCGGGGGGAAATAGAAAACATCCAGGTCTTCAGGGTAATTAATAGCATATACCCCTTTTTGTTTAGTTTTATGAATATAATTAGCCATACGTAATGTATCATACATAGCCATCAAATATTTCGTCGTATCAGCCGGTTCAGGATTAATTACTCTGACTCGGGGTATTTTTATTGTCTGTTCGAAAGATCTTATGCAAAATGGCCGCACCACAAAATCAGAATCTGTTGTATTAGCCAATATAGTGCGCAGGAAATGCGTTACCGAACCATAATAAACAAGGTGCCTGTTTTCCTCCCATTTCTCCTTTTGAGCAGAGGTGCCCTCCTTTTCTTCAAAAAGCGCCGAGCCCTCATATTTTAACCTCCCGAGTTCCTTATCTAATACAAAATCGCTAAGCAGGTACTTTAACTTATATCCCAACGCATTATTCTCTATCTCCAAAAAATCGTTTGTACTTGCGGTTAATACTTGCCCGCTCTTACTAAGTGTGAGCTTCAAAACCTCGGGATTAACAATTTTACAATCTTTCCAAAAAATATCCCTGCCTAAAAATTGCTCTTTAAACATCTTTAGCTTTTTATCGTGCTTTGAGTCTTTACCAACTATGGTTACCTCATTTGCCATTAAAGTGTACGGTTGCATTTTGATATGAGGCAACACCATATTTTGATTTATCACTAATGTTTGGCGGTAGGTTTCATATCCTACAGAGCTCACTATCAGTTCATACTGGCCCTGTTTTAAATCGCTAAGCTTGAAAAAGCCGCTTGTATCAGCCTTAGCACCTATGGTCGTGTTATTAATGAATACACTGGCATTGGGTACGGGTGTCCCGGTATTAACATTAACAACTTTCCCTTCTATGTTGAATTGTGCAAAACAGGCAACAGGGAACAACAATATTAAAAGGTATAGGTATTTCATTGGTATATAAATATACAATTATTTTTCTCCAGGCGAATAATCAACGGGTAGCATTTCTGCCATGCGGCTTTTGCCCCAGTTACCTTCAATATTAACACTTGCCAGGTTTAGTATTACACCATTACTATCAAACAGGGCGTAAGGCCCTGCAAAAGATAATATAGTGGTTAGGTAATTAGGCATAGTTAATGATTGTACCACATGGTTATCAGGGCTGGCGTCCCGTTTTTTGGTGTACATCAAATACAAACAATCGGTAAATTTTAGGGCGAATACCCCTTTTACATCTGTTATGGAGGTGTATTCGGTGGTTTTTAAAGGTATGTTTACCAGGGTTTGAATATACTTATCGTTAAAGCCGGTGTAGCCGGGGTTTGGTTTCCTGATCAGCCTTAATACCTTAAAACCATTAGCCTCTGTATTATTGCCCACCACCGACCGCAAAAAATGCATCGACGAGCCTTCATAAGCTATCATCCGGTTTTTTAACCAGCGGCGCCGTTGTTTGGGTGTGCCCTTCATATCCTCAAACAAGGCCGATCCTTCAAAATACAACACACCTGATTTGTAGTTTTTGGTGAATTTTGACAGCAGGTATTTAACCTTGTACCCTAAAGCTTTATTTTCTATCTCCAAAAAATCATACGATGAGCCGTTTAACGTACGCGCGGCATAATCATACTCAAGGTCTACCATCTCGGGGTTCAATATTTTACACTCTTTGGCTAACGCCGACGAGCCTAAAAACTCCTGTTTAAAAGTATCATAGTTCCGTTCCCAATCGGGGTCGGGTTTTATTACTACCTCTTTCAGCTCATTGGTTTTTGGGATTAGTGTAATATCGGGCAGGCTGAGGTTCTCATTCCCGGCCATAACGGTTTGGCGGTAAGTTTCGTACCCAAGCACGGTTACTACCAGTTCATACTGCCCTGGTTTTACATTGCGTAATATAAAAGCACCGTCGTTAGCAGATTTATTACCAACCGTTGCGTTACTTAAAAACACACTGGCATCGGCCACGGCACTTTTATCAGTAGCATTGGTAAGCTTGCCTGTAATAGTAGTAATTTGAGCCAGGCAGGTAAGCGGCAGTAAAAAAACAAGGAGTAAGAATATGCGTTTCATTAAAAATAAAGTTAACTAAATTATTAGTTAGTTAAACCTTTTGCATGATATTTGTTCTTATATACATAAACGCGTTATTTAACCGTTATGATAGTTGTCATAACCGGTTTATGGCCAAAAAACAAATCACATATGAAAAAATTATTATCTATCCTATGCGTGTCAATTATTGTGCTGACAGCCGCATCATGTAAAAAAGAAACTGTTGTTGCGCCGGGGGCCCAAACAATTTTCACAAAAACCACCAATTGGACCTCAAGCGATGGCGGCCGAACTTATACTTCAGACGTATCTGTACCGGAAATTGATGATTATTTTGATGCGCATGGTGCAGTTCTTGTATACAATGATCTCGGTAATGGAGAATACGAACAATTGCCAAGCGTATTTGAAGGAATAACTTATAGGTTTACCTATACTGGTGGGCATGTATATATTGATGCACAAAACAGTGATGGAACAGGCACAATAACCATCCCTCCCAGATTAAGTCTGAAAATTGTTTTGGTAGACTAAGAAACTTCTTAAACAAGAAAGGCCTTCGGATATCCGAAGGCCTTTCTTGTTTAATGTATAATTTTTCTTATTTCTCCATTTGCTCTATCACAGCAGCAGTTACGCCGGTGAAAGAGAAGCCACCATCGTGGAACAGGTTCTGCATGGTAACCATTTTGGTAAGGTCGCTAAATAAGCTCACGCAGTAATCAGCACACTGGTCGGCATCAGCATTACCCAGCGGGCTCATCTTCTCTGCATAGTTAATAAAGCCGTCGAAACCTTTTACACCGCTACCCGCAGTTGTGCGTGTTGGCGATTGCGATACCGTGTTTATACGTACGTGTTTTTTTACACCATACTGGTAGCCAAAGTTACGGGCTATGCTTTCAAGGTAAGCCTTATTATCGGCCATGTCATTATAATCAGGGAATACACGTTGTGCAGCAATGTAAGTAAGCGCCACTACCGATCCCCACTCATTTATAGCATCAAGCTTCATAGCTGTTTGCAACACACGGTGAAAACTCAGTGCAGATATATCAAGCCCCTTGTGGGTAAAATCGTAATTGTTTTCGGTATAGTGAATGCCTTTGCGCACGTTTACGCTCATACCTATCGAGTGTAATACGAAATCAACACCGCCGCCAAAATGCTCTACACTTTTAGTGAACAGGTTGGTAACATCCTCATTGCTGGTTACATCAGCCGGGATAACAGGGGCATTACATTCCTCTGCAAGTTTATTCAGTTCGCCCATGCGCAATGCCAGCGGCGAGTTGGTTAAAACTATTTCGGCTCCTTCTTCGTGGCAGCGTTGCGCCACTTTCCAGGCTATAGATTGCTCATTAAGCGCACCAAAAATAATTCCTTTTTTACCTTTTAATAAATTGTAAGCCATTGTTTTTAGTTTTATAAGTGTGGCAAAGTTATAAAATTAGTTTGCAGTTTACAGTGGGGAGTTTACAGTTACTTATCATTCAAGCAAACTGCAAACTCAGAACCGCTAACTGCTAAGAAGCCAGCAATTCCCTCGCGTTTTGCAATGCGCTTTCACCGGGGCTGTCGCCGCTTAGCATTTTGGCAATTTCCAGCACACGTTCGTTATCGCTCAATTTTTTAATGCGGGTTTTAGTGACCGATTCGGTATCGTCTTTATACACAAAGTAATGGCTTTTGCCTTTACCGGCAATTTGCGGCAGGTGGGTTATAGTTATCACCTGCAGGTTTTGCGACAGGCGTTCCATTACCTGCCCTACCTTATTGGCAACCTCGCCGCTTACGCCTGTATCAATCTCATCAAAAATAATGGTTGGTAAGGCGGTATATTCAGCTATGATAGATTTTATGCTCAGCATCAGCCTGCTCAACTCCCCACCCGATGCTACCTTGCTCATATCTGCCAGTGCATGACCTTTATTGGCCGAAAACATGAAACGGATAGTATCAATACCGTTAGCGCCCAAATCAGCTAATAACGATTGTTCTATCTCTAAAACAGAATTACCCATACCCATTTCGGTTAGGTTAGCTAATACTTTTTGCTGAATAACGGGAATGGCTTTACTCCGATTGGCAGATAATTCATGGGCGATGCCTTCCAGTTCCTGTTTATCTGCATTGATCTGTTTCTGCAGTTTCTCAACCGCTTCATCGCCAAACACAGCCTGCTGTATCTTGTCCGACAGGTCTTCCTGGATAGCCAGCAACTCGGCGTTGGTGTTTACCCGGTGCTTTTTTTGCAGGTTGTATAACAGGCTTAAGCGGGTATTCACCTCTTCAGCGCGGGCCTCATTGGTAAAAGTGCGCTGTTCTATATTCTCCAGTTCGGCGGCTATATCCTTTAGTTCGATGAGCGTGCTTTTTAAGCGCTCGTGCAGCTCTTCTACCTCGGGGTTATACCTTTCTATGGTTGAGAGTTGCTGCCCCGCCTCGCGCAGTTGTATAATGGCCGATGTTTCGCCTCCATGCATCAGGTAATGTGCGCCCAGCAGGTTCCGTTTTATTTCTTCGGCGTTGTTAAGGGTTGCCAGTTCTTTTTCAAGCCCCTCCTGCTCATCGGCAGCTATGCCGGCTTTTTCCAGCTCATCAAACTGAAACTGGTAGTAATCAAGGTCGGCCTTGGCTTTATCGTTTTGTGCTATCAGCTCATCAAGCTGCTTAAGCGATTTTTTATACGCCCGGTATTTGGTTTGATAGCTGCCCAGCAACTCGTGGTGCCCGGCAACGCCATCAACCACCAGCAGTTGAAAATCAGGGTCGTTAATTTCGCGGGTGGCATGTTGCGAGTGGATATCTATCAGCTTTTCGCCCAGGTTTTTGATCTGGGTAAGGTTAACCGGGGTATCGTTCACAAACGCGCGCGATTTACCATCGGCAGAGATCTCGCGGCGCAAAACGGTTTCGCCTTCGTAATCCAGGTCATTATCCTCAAAAAAGTTTTTCAGGTGAAAATCGGCAATTTTGAATGAGCCTTCTATCACACATTTTTTTTGCTGGTTAAAAAAGTAACGGCTTTCTGCGCGCTGCCCAAGTATGAGCGACAAAGCCCCTAAAATGATCGATTTACCCGCGCCAGTTTCACCTGTGAGTATATTCAGCCCCTTATCAAGGTTGATCTCGAGGTTATCTATCAGCGCGTAATTTTGTATGGTTAACTTTTGAAGCATAAAAAAAGTATCCCTTTTTTGAGGATACTAAATTACTAATTTTAATAGGATTTGCATTGGAGAATGGTTGATTAAGTTGAGTGGCGAATGGTTCTAACCTATTCACTCTTCACCCAATCAACCATTCACCAAATACTAATTGTTCTCCGGTTTTTCCGGTGCTTCGGGTTTCTCAGGTGCCTGTGGTTTTTCTACATACTCCTGTGCATCCTTGTTATCCCAGTAATAAACATTAGATGGATGAGTTTTCCTGAACTCGGCTAACTTCTTTTTAAACTCAGGCGATTGAGTATAAGCCCTTAACCTATCCGAAGCCGCACGTAGCTCTTCCTTTTCTCTCTTCATATCCGGGTTACCGGTATAATCGCGCATCTCCTGGCCAATCTTACGCATTCTTTCCTGCGTGGCTTTAATATCGGGGTTATGATAAGCTTTGCGCATCTTTTCACCAGCGGCGCGCATTTCATCACGTTGTTTAATCCCTTCTGGGCTATTAGTTAAGATACGCACCTGCCCGCCTAATTTTCTCATTTGGGCGGTTGTTTCCTTTATTTCCGGCGATAAGTTTTGATCTAATTCGGCCTGGTATTTCCTGTAATTATCATCGCGGACGTCTCCGTATCCTTCTTTGCTTATACCATATTTTTTCTTCAGCTTATCATTCATAGCCTTAAACTCGGGGCTATTAAAATAGGCATCAATCTGTTTACCTAAATCCTCCATTTGTTTACCGGTCTTCTCCAGATCCGCGCTTTTCCCACCCCAGGCCTTCTCATATTCGGCTGCGGCTTTTTCCTGGTCGGCGGTTGCTTGTTTTATCTCGGGGCTGTTATAAAAGGCATCTATTTGTTTACCAAGCTTATCCATTTCTTCGCTTTTGGCTTTAAACTCGGGGCTATCGTAATATTTGCTAATAGCATCGCCATGTTTTTCAACTTCTTTGCTTAGTTTTTCTAATTGCGGGTCGTTCATCCCTACGTTATAACGATAACCATCGTTATAACTGTAACTATATGTGCTTTTGCCGTTGGCCCTTTCGTTGGCAATTTCTGCTTTTATTTTTGCCTTAGTTGATGCCTGGCTTTTGATCGCTGCTTTTTCGGCAGTCCTTTTTGCTTTTACAGCTTTTTTTGCCGGGATGGTATCGGTAATAAAGCCTTTTATTACTTCGGGGGTTATTGCTTTTACAGATATTTTACCCTGCGCTATTTCGGGGTTAAGCAGGGCTAAGCTGCTTACGCCTATCGTTAATATAAGCATGGCCACTAATGTTGGCCGGATGCTTGGCATTTGTTTTTTTGTTTTCATGATCCTTTCGATTCGGTTTAATAATTGATACTTTTTACCTGTTACAGCCAGCGCTAACTGCAACTCGTTTTGGCGGGTTTGCTCTAATTTGAATAAAGCTTTTGCGTACACAATGGGGGCCTGGGTGCTGTCTACAACTAAATCGTCGCAGCTGTTTTCACGTTCCTCCCCTATTATTTTATTGATAAGTAACACGCACGGATTAAAGAATAACAACGTGGTTATAACTTGCTGCAGCAGGTTAATAATGTAGTCGTTACGTTTAATATGAGCCAGTTCGTGCATTAATATGGCTTCAATTTCTTCGGCTTCCAGGTAGGTAGATAGGGTTATGGGCAATAGTATCACCGGCTTTAAAAAGCCCACAATGCAGGGCACATCAACCATCTGGCTAAAGCCAACCCGTATTTTTTGGGTGATATTTAGTTTTTTTGCAAAATTGCCTATTTGCTGTTGCAGCTGTATCCCCAAGCTCATGGTACGCTTAATGGTACGGATTTTTCTGTGGGCCAGTACAACCCTTGCCATGTTTAGCATTAAACCTAAAACATACACAGCAGTAACATATGGCAGGTATTTTTCAATACTATAATAATAACGTATGGTAGCATCATTAAAGTGGCGCATATTGGCCGGCAGTTCAAGCACCAGCGGCATATTAGCCAGGGTTGATGGCTTTGCCAGCCAATCATATATCTGTATTTCATGTATTAGCGTGTAAACAAACCAGCCTGTTATGGCTAAAAGGCTGCTTACTGCCAATAAATATTTTTTAGAAGCCGGAAGCCCTGCTGTAAACAACAGCACAACCCTTAGCAGGAAATAAATAAGCAAGCCCTGCCACAATGAGTGGATGATGGTTATCCCTAAAACCTGGCTGATATTATATAGCATGTTTTCCATTGTATTGAAATTCTAAGTTCTAAAATCCTAAGTCCTAAACTTTAAACTCTAACCTAAACCACTAATTTCCAATCCCTAATCTCTATTCTCAAACTGGTCTAAAAAGCTCTTTATCGCGTCTATTTCATCTTTTGATGCACGATGCTGGCCCAGGGCCTGTATCACCAGGTCAGACGTTGACCCTTTAAACACTGTTGATATAATTTTATCAAGTGCCCCCTGCTGCGCCTGCGCGCGGCTGATCAGCGCTTTATATAAGTGGGTTTTGGCATTGGTATCGCGCTCAACCAAACCTTTTTCGTGCATTATCTGCATCAGCTTTAGGGTGGTAGTATAGCCCGAGTCCTTATTCTTTGCCAGTTCTTCATGCACATCACGAACGCTGCACTGCCCCTTTTTCCAAATCACTTGCAATATCTCAAGTTCGCTTTCCGTCGGTTTCAAATCCATGTTATAAAAGTTATACGAATTCCTTCGTACAAATATGTACGATAGTTTTCGTATATCAAAATTTTATTCAAAATATTTTTTATTCTTTTGTAGATACACGGCTTAAATAGTCAAAACAGCATCCTTTAAAGAGACGTAATAAACTTTAAAACGTTACATTTTCGTCAAAAAACGGCCTTAGTTCGCCAATTTTCGCCCGCTTAGTTTTCTGTGGTGTATATTTGCATAAACATATTTTCTATGGAAATTTTTGCTTTGGGCGAGGGCTCATATTCGGTTGATGCCACTAAAAAATTCATCCCTTTTAATCCCGAAACTGATAGTAAAAGAGACCGCCCCGGCTCGCTGTTCATCCATGTTAACCCGTTCCTGATAAAAACGGCCGATGACCTGATGGTGCTTGATGCCGGCCTTGGTTATAAAGATACCCGCGACGAACTGCTTTTGCATCAACACATCCGCAATGCCGGTTTTGAGCCGGAAGATGTTACCCTGGTTTTAATGTCGCACCTGCACTATGACCACTCGGGGGGCCTGGTGGTAGAGCGTAACGGCAAACTGGAGCCCAGTTTCCCGCAGGCGACACACGTTATACAGCGCGACGAGTTTGCGTTCGGGCTGTCGGGCACTTCAACATCCTACCATAAAGAAATATTTGAGGCATTACAGGCCAGCGCCAAAATTGATTTTGTTGAAGGCAGCGGCGAATATAAGCCGGGCATTAAATATGAGCTATCCTCGGGCCATAGTAAATTCCACCAGGTGTTCTGGATTGACATAGAAGGGCAAAAAGTATTTTTTGGGGGTGATGAACTGCCCGAGCCCGAGCAACTGATCAGAAAATTTGTAGCTAAGTATGATTATGACGGCCACCGCTCTGCCGAACTGCGCATACAATACGGCAAAAAAGCAGCTGCAGAGGGGGATATATGTTTATTTTACCATGCAAGGGCAACAGCCATTGGCACTGTTAACTATCAGGACGAGGTTTTTACCGTAACCGCGGTTTAGTTTGATGATACGCCAAAAAGCTCTTTAATTTTTTCTACGTTGAGCGGTTTTGAGATAAAATCTTTAACAAGCGGGTATGAACGCGCCTTGTTAATATCATTACTAAATACAGATGAAGAGATGATGTAGATTTTGCTTTTGCCCAGCGGATCGAGGTTCAGGCGCTTGTACTCATCTAAAAATTCCCACCCGTTCATGATGGGCATATTAATATCCAGCAGGATATAATCGGGCAGTTTTTCAGGATCCTTTCGCTGTATATCAGCCAGTTGATCTATCGCAAATTTGCCGTTAAGGCATGCCATAATATCAGAATTGGTCAAAGCCTTCTTGATCAGCTTTATAGATATAAAGTTGTTTATTTCGTCGTCGTCAACCAATAAAACGCTTACTGTCCTGTCGTTATTAGGGCTCATATCTATTTATACGGAAATGCAAAGTAAAAGGTTATATTCCTACAAGTTGTAACGTTGTTTTTTTTGTAAAGTTGTTTTGCGCAACTGTTAAACATACAATTATATTTAAGTACGCAAATAACAACATGATAGTTCTTATTCGGCCAAGGTAATTTAGTTTACGGGGATATGCCCGTGTATGTTACACAGTAGCATAATTGATACAAATAGTTTATACATGGCGGCTTGTTGGTGACACATTTAGACATTGAACTCATGCAAGCCTTCGCTACCGCAAGCAGGACGCTTGCGGGTAGCAATGGCCCTGAGCGAAGAATCTAATCGCCACAACGCTTGCGGCTATCCATAGTTCACTAATAGATGCTTCACTACTTTCAGCATGACAAGCAGTTTATCTGTCCAACTGCTGTTGGTATCCTCATCAACAACAGTTGGACAAATATTTATATATTTTGAATACGTGGCAAAGGCTTCTATCCCGGCACTTGCCGGATACGTTACAAACCAGGATCTTCCATCCACCATTTTTCTGCTTCGGGCCAAAGGGCAATGATCTCTTTTGCCCTCTTCTTATAAATATTAGAAAATAGAATGTCCTTATTAAAATCAAACCAATAGTCCGTTTTATTTTTAATACTGCCTATTCTTAGTCGCTTACCTTCATAATGAACCCGACATTTTGAAGGCTCAATTTGTTTTCCCGATACGATAGAGCCAGCACTCGGACAGTTTGCTATCTCTACTACAAATTTGGATGAATACAAACTAAATTGAAATGTCAATAAATTAATACGATCATGTTTAATCCGCATAAAATGGGGGTAGGAGCCTTTAAACCCCTCCGTTCTTAAAAAGGGAATAACCATATTCTTAATCGCCTCATCCATTAAAACTCTTCTGTCTTTGCCTGTCATAGCTTTATTCATAAAAAAGGCCCCTCAAATAAGGAGCCTCAATTTAGTTATTTTATCTGCACATCTGCATATCCACGCATCTGCACATCTATTATCATGTTCCGTATTCCGGCGTGGTTACTTCGCTTTCTTCAAACTCGTAATCGGTTAGCGGCGGGCATGAACAGATCAGCGTCCTGTCGCCATAGGTATCATTAACCCTGCCAACAGACGGCCAGAATTTAAACTGCGCTACATAAGGCAGCGGGTAAGCCGCTTTTTGGCGGGTGTATGGGTGCTCCCACTCGTTGCCGGTAATTACAGCAGCGGTGTGTGGCGCGTTCTTTAACGGGTTGTCGGTTTTGTCCGACACGCCGTTCGCAACATCCTCAATTTCGTGGCGGATAGAGATCATGGCATCGCAGAAACGGTCAAGCTCGTGCTTTGGTTCAGATTCGGTTGGCTCAATCATCACTGTACCCGCAACCGGGAACGATACTGTTGGCGCGTGGAAACCATAATCCATTAAACGCTTGGCAATATCAACCACCTCAACACCAAATGTTTTAAACGAGCGGCAATCCAGGATCATCTCGTGCGCGCAACGGCCTTTAGCGCCGGTGTACAATACGTTGTAATGATCTTTTAAGCGTGTTTTAATATAGTTGGCGTTTAGTATGGCATAACGGGTAGCATTAGTTAAACCGTCGCCTCCCATCATAGCGATGTACGCGTGTGATATGATCAGGATTGATGCTGAGCCCCATGGCGCGGCAGATACCGCATGGATAGCTTTGCCATTATCAATATCAACCACAGCGTGGCCTGGTAAGTAAGGCACCAGGTGCTTAGCTACACCAATGGGGCCCATGCCCGGGCCACCGCCACCATGTGGGATACAAAAGGTTTTGTGTAAGTTAAGGTGGCAAACATCGGCACCAATATTGGCCGGGCTTGTTAGCCCTACCTGCGCATTCATATTAGCGCCATCCATATAAACCTGCCCGCCATTTGCATGGATAATTTCGCAGATCTCGATGATAGATTCTTCGAACACACCGTGGGTTGATGGATAGGTTACCATTAAGCACGATAACTCATTTTTATATTGCTCGGCTTTGGCTTTCATATCGGCAACATCAATGTTACCGTTATCATCGCATTTTACTACCACAATTTTCATCCCGGCCATAGCTGCAGATGCAGGGTTGGTACCATGTGCCGATGAAGGGATCAGCGCGATGTTGCGGTGACTATCGCCCCTATCGTTATGATAAGCGCGAATAACCATTAAACCCGCGTATTCGCCCTGTGCGCCTGCATTTGGTTGTAAACTCATGGCTGCAAAGCCGGTAATTTCGCTTAACCAGCGGTTCAGTTCGTCAAACAGCTGCATGTAGCCGCCAACCTGGTCGGTTGGTGCAAATGGGTGCATTTTGCTAAACTCGGCCCAGGTAACCGGTACCATTTCGGTGGTAGCGTTCAGCTTCATGGTGCATGAACCTAAAGCGATCATGGAATGGCAAAGCGAAAGGTCTTTTGCCTCCAGCGATTTGATATAACGCAGCATTTCATGCTCTGAATGGTGCGAGTTAAATAAGCCGTGCGTTAAATAAGCCGATGTACGCTGCAAATCGGCTGGGATAACACCTTCAACATTGCCTTTTAAGGTTTCGAAGTTCGAATCGGCAAAGTTTTTACCTTTTACCTTGGCGAAGAAACGCACAATGGTCCTGATATCCTCTAACGATGTAGTTTCATCGATAGAGATGGTGGCTACCGTGCCTTTGTAGTTAAGGTTAAGCTCGTTATTTAACGCCTCTGATTTTACCGGCCCGGCTAAAACGCCAAGCTCTACTTTCAGGGTATCAAAATAAGTATCATTCAATTGGTCGTAACCAAGTTCTTTTAAAGAATTAGCCAACAATACGGTTAACCCGTGGATGCGCTGGGCAATTAGTTTTAAGCCTTGCGGGCCATGGTAAACGGCATACATACCGGCCATAATAGCCAGTAAGGCCTGCGCAGTACAAATATTTGAGGTGGCCTTATCCCTGCGGATGTGCTGCTCGCGGGTTTGCAAAGCCATACGCAATGCATAGTTGCCTGCGCTGTCAATAGTTACGCCAATGATACGGCCAGGGATAGAGCGTTTGTATTCTTCTTTTGTTGCAAAAAATGCAGCATGCGGGCCGCCAAAACCCATTGGTACGCCAAAGCGCTGGGTGCTGCCCACCACAATATCCGCACCCCATTCGCCCGGAGGGGTTAACAGGATCAGGCTCATGATGTCGGCAACAACGGTTAGTTTTATATTTTTTGCATGCAGTGCATTGGCAAAATCGGCATAGTTATATACCTGGCCTTCGCCTGCAGGGTATTGTACAATGGCACCGAACATATCGTCGGTTAATTGTACGCTGCGGTGGTCGCCAATCTGCAGTTTTATGCCGTAAGGTTCGCTGCGGGTTTTTAAAATATCAATAGTTTGCGGGAACACTTCTTCGGATACGAAGAAAACGCTGGCCGCGTTGTTTTTGCGTAAGCTGTACTGCATAAACATGGCTTCGGCAGCGGCGGTGCCTTCGTCCAGTAACGATGCATTGGCTATTTCCATCCCGGTTAAATCAATAACCATGGTTTGGAAGTTTAACAGTGCCTGCAAACGGCCTTGTGCAATTTCGGCCTGGTAAGGGGTGTATTGGGTGTACCATCCGGGGTTTTCCAGTATGTTACGCTGTATTACACCTGGTACAATTACATCGTAGTAACCCTGGCCGATGTATGATTTAAACACCTTGTTTTTTGAAGCAGTTTGTTTAAGCGTGTTCAGGTAATCGAACTCGCTTTTCGCGGCCGGCAAGTTCAACGGTTTTTTCAATCGTATTTTGGCCGGTACGGTCTCGTCTATCAATTCATCAAGCGTATTTACACCGATTGTTTTTAACATTTTTTCGGTATCGGCCTGGTTCGGCGCTATGTGCCTGTGCTCGAATTTCTCCTGGTACTGCGTATCTAATTTCATGCTTTGCTGCTTAAATTATTATCCCGCCCAAATTTACGGAATAAAGAATTTTTATTTTATAAGTAGCGGTATATTGGTAAATTTTTCTGTAGAAGATGCTATTTTTATAAAAAAAATCTTAATTATACCATATTTGCCCATTTATTAAGAAAAAATTATCCTAATGGAACCCATAGACGAGATTGACAAAAGCATTTTGCGCGAACTGCAAAAAAATGCCAAGATAACCACGAAAGAATTGGCCTCGAAATTAAACCTTACCATCTCGCCGGTTTATGAGCGAATAAAGCGCCTGGAAGGCATGGGTTTTATTAAAGAATATGTTGCTATACTTAATAAAGAGATGATCAGCAAGGCCTTTACCAGTTACTGCCAGGTATCAATGCGCTATCACGAAGAGTACATAGACAAATTTGAGGAAGAGATTTTAAAGCTTGACGAGGTGCAGGAATGCTACCACATAGCCGGGCAAATAGATTTTTTGTTAAAAATAAACGTAGGCAGCATTGATGAATATCATGATTTCATCAGGTATAAGCTGTCAAAAATCAACAATATCGGAATCTTAAACAGCGCCTTTGTTTTAAAAGAAATTAAAAAGACCTATGCCTATAACATATAGGCCAAAAAATGCTTAAGCCAATTGGCGCGAATACATTTGGCTTATATTCACTATCCCGTAATATAGGGTATGGTTGCCCCCAGGGCAAGGTTTGATAAGGGGCCTTTTACAAAGCGATTTCTCCGGCATAGTAAGACTGGTTTTACTTCAGAAAATATATATCTTTACAGTGCCCTATTTTATCATGATTGCCAAGAAATTTTTACTATTAGTTACATTTTTACTCCTTAGTACTCACCTGCTTATCGCAGCCACGTTCACCGTTACCAGTAATGCCGATGCCGGGCCGGGCACTTTACGCGAGGCCTTAACCAATGCGGCAGCCAATGGTATTGCTACGCAGGATATTATCAGGTTTGCCCTACCGGGTTCGCTGGTATCAGATCGCATCATCAGGCTAAAAACCCAATTACCTTTGGTTTCATCAAACCTGATCATTGATGGCACCACGCAAGCCGGTGCTGTTTTTGGCGTATCGGATGCTAAAGTTATTATTGAGCCGGAAACATCTCCCGCAAACTTTAGCGGTTTAAATATTAATGGCGATGTCTATAATGGTTACCTGGCCGCAAAAAACATTGAGATTTATGGACTCTATATTCGCAACTTTGCCAAAATAAATAATTTAGCCAGCCCCGATCTTAACCAGGGTTCGGGAATTTATATTTTCGGCGAGGCTTCATCCATAAAAATAGGTGCACCGGGCAAAGGCAATGTTATTTGCGGTAATATTTACGGCATTGTTAACAATAGCAACTATTATTATAATGCCGCATCTGACATACAGATACAGAGCAACATTATTGGCCTGCTTGATGATGGCTATACAGCGGCAAGTAATATTACGGGGGTAAACCTTGTGGTTAGCGGCAACGTAACAATTGGCGGCACTGCGGTTAATATGGGTAACGTAATATCGGCAAACGTTACCGGTGTAAGCATCGTAAACGGCTATTATTATAACAATTATTCGGTAGCGATAAACATTCAGAATAATAAAATAGGGACTGATGTTACCGGCAAGTTCGATTTTAAAAACCTCCCGTTATTCCAACAAAGCGCGTTTTTGAAAACCTATGGCATATTCATGACCATACCCACTACGTCGGCTTTAATTAAAAACAATCAGATATCGGGGCAGCGCTATTATGGTATCTATATAGAAAACTCTACCTATACCATTACAGGCAATAAAATTGGCACCGATATTACCGGCACACTTGACCTTGGAAACGGGGAAGGTATTATGGCGGGTGCAAACTCATCGGGTACAATTGGCGGCACAACCACTGCCGATAAAAATTTAATTGGGTTTAATACCTATGGCATTGAAGTATTAAATAGTTTACACACCTTAATTACGCAGAACAGCATTTTTTGTAATAAAGATTATGGCATAAATGTTAGCAGTGTTAATTACCAGGTACCTTTTGTAAAGGTGATTAGTTTTAGCGCCACCAAAGTATCCGGGCTGGCTACGCCAAACTCAAAAATTGAATTATTTTATGCCGATGCCTGCGGTTATACCAATTGCCAGGGTAAAACCTATATCACTACGGTTAACTCAAACGCTAACGGAGAATGGACCTACAGCGGCCCCATCAGCAGCCCTGTTATTGCCACCGCTACCGACGGCGCCAATAACACATCTCCATTTTCATCATTAGAGATACAGGATAATGATATAGAGGTTA
Source organism: Bacteroidota bacterium (assembly GCA_040390445.1). Taxonomy (GTDB): domain Bacteria; phylum Bacteroidota; class Bacteroidia; order Sphingobacteriales; family Sphingobacteriaceae; genus Mucilaginibacter. Next base: position 249,747 of record JAZJYI010000007.1, on the reverse strand, counting down.
AACAATTCACTTGTGATTATAAAGGCAGTGTTACCATAAAACCGGCATTTACAGGCTTGCTTTTCCACTGGGACAAAAAAGAGCAAAACGGCTCATTAACCCCTGTAGCCGACACTAAAAACATTGCTAACCTACAGCCTGGCACCTACCAGCTAACCGTTCAATACCCCGGTGGCTGTCAAAAAAGCACCAGGCTTTTTATTATAAACGACCAGCGGATTAAAATACAAAACATCCTCCCGCCTACTCCGGAATGTCGCCAAAAGGTTTTCCCGGTAGATGTTAACTTCCAGGGTGGTACCGGCAATATTACCTTTGCCTGGAAAAACGCTGCCGGTGAAGTTAAATTAACAAGCAAACAGGGGGTACTCCCGGGTGGTACCTACACCCTAACCATATCTGATGAAGCCGGCTGCTCGGTAACAACCGCGCCATTTACTATCACCCCAAAACCGGGGCCTGATTATGATGTATCCTATACAGCGGTACCTGCTCGTTGCGGTGAAAAAAACGGCTCAATAAGCGGCATAACTTATTATCCAGGTATTGGCCCCATGACTTATATCTGGCGCAACCAAGCCGGTACTAAAGTAGGCACTGGTCCAAATCTTACAGGCGTAGTAAGCGGCCTATATACTTTAGAGGTGGCCGATCAAAGCCAGTGCAGCCCTTATACCAGGCCAAATGTTTATTTTTATGTGCCGGAGGTTAACTCCATAACTATATCGGGCGGCTTTAGAACGCCAACAACTTGTGGGAATAACAATGGTACAATATCGGGTGTTATTATAACCGGTAATTTTGATATTGTTCAGTGGTATGACCCAAATGGCAACACCATGCCTACCACACTAAACAATTACGCCAACCGTAGTAATTTAAGCCCGGGTACATACCGCCTGTATGCTAAAAGGACCGTAGTAATTGATGGACAGCAATACGTATGCGAACAAAATGCTTACTTCCAGATAAACGCTCTTGCCCCTGAAGTATTCAGCTATAATCCCAATATTATCGCCACTACCTGCGGTTTAAATAATGGCAGTATTACCCTGCAATTTAATGGCAATGTGATACCACAATCATTTCAATGGATCGACGCGAGTAACACACCGCAAAGCAATGGCAACAGCAATCAGATAACAGACCTGGCGCCTGGTTTTTACAGCGTAATGGTAACTGATGTGTACGGCTGCCCCTCAACCCTTGGCCCTTTCGAGGTGAAGAAAACACCGCTGCTTGCATTTGCAGATAACAATAACCCTGTAGGTACTAACGATGAGTGCGATCAAAACCTTGGGCATATTGATGGCGTTGCCGTAACCGGTGGGGTACAGCCTTATACTTATAAATGGACAAACGAAGCAACCGGGCAAACTGTTGGCGGCAACACACCAACCCTAAATGGCATTGGCGAAAGCACCTATCGCCTTGTGGTTACCGATGCTACCCCATGCGCTGTACCGCTTGTTATAGAACATATTGCTGTAGGCAATCATCATTATGACCCGCCGGCGCCTGTACTAACCGATAAAAGGATCTGCTCGCCGGAAACTGTTAACCTGGCTGTGGTAAACCCTGCTGCGGGCACCTATAAGCTATATGCTACCAACACCTCTACAGAGCCTTTACAAACCAATACAAAAGGTTCGTTTAATGTATCTGTTACCGAAACCACAGACTACTATGTAGCATACAACATAGGCACATGTATAAGTGCACGCACCAGAGTGCATGTAGAAGTAGTTTTGATCGATGTAAAATTCGGCAACGCGTTTACCCCTAACCAGGATGGCGTTAACGATTACTGGAAGATAACCGGCTTAGAGAAATTCCCGGGCAGTGTGGTGCAGGTATTTACAAGGGGCGGCCAAAAGGTGTTCGAATCAAAACAATACGCCACCCCGTTTGAGGGTAAGCAGGGAGCCACTCAACTACCGGCAGGTGTTTATTATTATATCATCAACTTAAACACGCCCTGCGATCTGCTATCGGGCAACGTAACTATTATACGTTAAGCCAGTTGCCTTAAATACATTTGGATGGTGTTCTCTAACCCGTAATACAGCGCATCGCTGATAAGGGCGTGACCTATGCTTACCTCATCAAGCGCGGGGATGTTTTGCGCAAAGTATTGCAGATTTTGCAAATCCAGGTCGTGCCCGGCGTTTATACCGAGGCCCAGTTTTTGCGCGGTTTCGGCAGCCTTTACATAGGGGGCAATGGCTGCTTCCTTATTGGCGGCGTAGTTATGCGCGTAAGCTTCGGTGTATAGTTCAATACGGTCGGTACCGGTAGTGGCAGCAGCTTCTACCATCTCGGTAACCGGGTCAACAAATATGGATACGCGGATGCCGGCATCTTTAAACACCTTGATGATATCCTTTAAATATTCTTGATTTTTTATAGTATCCCAGCCGTGGTTTGATGTTATCTGGCCCAGTACATCGGGTACCAGCGTAACTTGCTCGGGCTGGCTGGCCAGTACAAGGTCAATAAATTTTTGCTCCTGGCAGTTGCCCTCTATGTTAAATTCGGTGGTCACTATCTTTTTCAGGTCGAACACATCCTGGTAGCGGATATGCCTTTCATCGGGCCTTGGGTGCACGGTTATGCCCTGCGCGCCAAAACGTTCGCAATCCTTAGCAACTTTTACCAAATTGGGGTTATCGCCACCGCGTGAATTACGCAGGGTGGCTATTTTATTGATATTGACGGATAATCGGGCCATAGCTTGCAGATATTATAGGGGCAAATATCATTATTCCGTTTATAACAATTAAACTATTTTTATGATTGTTATTTATACGATATGATGAAGCGATACTTTAAAGCATTTTTAATATTACTGCCCCTGTTTTGTTTGGTAGCGGATGCTAACGCACAAGCCAATTACACCCGCATTACTAACTATGAGGTTTATTTTGGATGGGCCAAACGCTACCCGCAAGATTGGATGATACTGCGCCGGTTTGAAAACTACGGCAAGCCCTACCTGCTGATGATAAACCCGCAAACATTAGAAACCAAGGTAAACGATGCCGGCTTTTATCAAATAAAACCCATGAGCATGGCAGAAGCCCGCAAATTATTCAATAGCACGCCTTACCAGAAAGCATTGAGCAAGGCCGAAAGCCAATCGGTAGCGATACAGGATGCTGGGATAGAACGCGGCTTACCAAAAGAAACCGGCATCAGCCTTACTGCCGACCTGTGCCCATCGCACCGCCCGCTGGACAGGCGCATCTTTACAGATATCATCAACGGCTTTAAACAGGTAGAACCTCAGGTACCCATCGCCCTATCGGTTAGCGGCTTGTGGATGAAACACCACGTACAGGATATTAGCTGGCTAAAACAATTGCAGGCTAACCACGAGATCTACATCACCTGGATCAATCATTCGTACAACCATCGCGTAAGCAAAACCAACCCGCTTAAAGAGAATTTTTTACTGGAGCCCGGCACCGATATTAAGTACGAGGTTTTAGAAACCGAAAAACTGATGCTGGCAAACGGCTTATTACCCTCGGTGTTCTTCAGGTTCCCGGGGCTGGTGTCTGATCAGCAACTGGTTTATAAAATAACCGATTTTGGTTTGATCCCCATTGGTACCGATGCCTGGTTAGCCAAAGGCCAGCAACCGCAGGCGGGCAGTATTGTATTGATACACGGCAACGGGAACGAGCCCGTAGGCGTTAATGATTTTATTAAGCTGCTGCAATCAAAAGCATCATCAATAGCTAACAAGCAGTGGCTGCTTTATGACCTGCGCGAAACAGTAGAGGAAGAAGCGGAACTGAAGTAACATCTTTAATGTCATGGTGAGCCTGTCGAACCATTTGCCAGGCGCCTAAGTCTTCGACAAGCTCAGACTAACACGTTTAAAACAAGAAAGCCCCGACAAGTCGGGGCTTTCTAATATAGTAGTAAATCCTATTTAAGCGGCGGGAATTTCGCACCGTCAAATATACTTTTTTCTGCGGCCATTTTCTCAACATCCTGCCATTTTCTTGGGGCATCTAATGATAGAATAGTGCCTTTATCTTTACCAATCACAACGTCATCTTCAATACGTACGCCTATGTTCCACCATTTTTTGTCGCACGGGCTGCCGGCAGGGATATAAATTCCCGGCTCAACGGTAATTACCATGTTTTCTTCCAGGTTGCCAGCGTATGATCCTTTGTCGTGCACATCCAACCCCATGTGGTGCGATACCCCGTGCGGATAATAAGTGCGCAGCTCTTTTGCATCTTTTATAATGCCCAGCTTTATTAACCCGGCGGCTAAAACCTCTCCTGTTTTATCTTCGAGCGATGCATAGGGCACACCTGCTTTACACATTTTAAACACCTCTTCCTGGGCATCATAAACTATCTGGTAAATAGCTTTCTGCTCCTCGGTAAATTTGCCGCTTGGCGGTACAGTACGCGTAACATCGGCAGAATAGCCATGATATTCCGAACCAACATCCATCAGCACCAGCTGGTTATTAAGTACCTGCTCGTTATTTTCTTCATAATGTAAAATACAACCGTTGGCACCTACGCCTACAATTGGCGGGTAGCCTTCGCCCTCGGCACCGTACTTTCTATGAACGTACATTAAAATACCTTCCAGTTCGCGCTCGCTCATGTTTGGCTTAATGGCGCGCATCACCTCGGCATGTGCAATGCTGGATAGCTGTACCGATTTGCTTAACAGCGCCAGCTCTTCGGGTTGTTTAATACCACGCAAGGCAACTGTAAAATCGTTAAACATACTGGCTGCGCCATATTGCTGTTTTATTTTTGCCTTTACGCTTACTAAAGTGGCACTATCCGGTTTGTTTACCAGCTCTTGTACAATTCGGTTGTTTTGGTAAACTTCGGGTGTTAAAGTTGCCTTCAAGTAAGCAATTACGCGGGATAAATTGGCCGGCACAGCACGCGTGCTTACCAGTGTTAGGGCGTTCAATAATGTTTTATCAACTTCGGGCAGGGCTGCCCTGGTCTTGAATGTTTTGATAAGTGCCGCCAGGTCTTCATCCTTACCCGCATCATTCGGCAGGTCATCGTTAATGATGGTGGTAAATTTTTTAAAGTCGATTGGGAATTTTGCAAACTCGCTGCCATTATAAGCCCGTTTAAAACCTAACTGCGCTTTGGCTCCTTCAACACCTAAACGCCTGCCCGTCCATTGCTCGCGCTGCGGATCGCGCTTGCGCACAAAAAGCACTTCGTTATAAGAAGTATCCCCCGCTCCCTGCATATCTTTAAAGATCAGCAAAGCAGCATCAGCTTCTTTATAGCCCGAAAAATAATACAGATCGGGGTTGGGGTGATAAACGTAATCTACATCGTTTGAAAACACACGCTCGGGGTACGCAAATATCACCGCCACCGAATTAGGGGGCATTAGTTTTCGTAACGCTTCGCGCCTGCCGGCATGAAATTCTTTACTCAGGTAATCCTTTGGTACGTTTGGGCCCTCTTGCGAAAAGGCTGTTATTGCACCCAGGCACAGTGCCGCAGTTGCGAAAAAGGTTTTAGTTAATAGTTTCATTGTAATTAGGTGTTAAACCGGCTGAAGTTACAAATATATAATAGTTTTTATTAAACTAAGCATTTAGTTATACGCGGATAAGACGTACAAACTATAATTTAATATATTCGTTATTCAATTGCTTACAAGCACAATAAGTTTATAAACAATGCCCTACACCTGCCCTAAATGCGACCGCGAACTGACCAGCGAAAGCCAAAGGCATTACTGCGCCCGGGTAAGCCTGGACGACCTGTTTAAAGGCAAACCCGATGAACTGCTTTTATTGTTTGATAAGCTACTGGCCGAGGTTGCCGACTGGCCCGACGTATTGGTGGGTACCACGCCAAACTGTGTTACGTTTGTGCACAGGCAAACGTTTTTTGTGATCCGCCCTATGCAAAAAGTGCTCGACCTGAAGTTTTACTCGGCTATACAACTAACAGAACCACCGGTAATAAAAAGTACCGCTACCGCGGGCCGGTTTGAGAACCACATCAGGCTGAGCCACATCGGCGAATTAAGGCCGCAGTTGTTTAGCTGGATAAGGGGATCGTATGAGTTGTTGTAATCGAGTTGTTGTAATCGATTTCTTCCAAATTGTCATCCTGAGGAACGAAGGATCTATTAGTGAACATGCATGCCGGCGATTAGATGCTTCACTATCGTTCAGCATGACAACGAGGGTAAACAAAAAGGGACATGGCTTACACCATATCCCTTTTCTTATCTTGATTCCTGACTCTAAGAGTCTTGAATCTATTTCTTAGTAACGGTAGTACTCCGGTTTAAACGGACCTTCAACAGTTACACCGATGTACTCAGCCTGGTCCTGGTCTAAAACTTCCAGTTCAACACCAATTTTTTCCAGGTGTAAACGTGCAACTTTTTCGTCAAGGTGTTTAGGCAGGGTGTAAACTTCGTTTTTGTAAGCCGCACCGTTTGTCCAAAGCTCAATTTGAGCCAAAGTTTGGTTGGTGAACGAGTTACTCATTACAAAGCTTGGGTGGCCAGTGGCGCAACCTAAGTTTACCAAACGGCCTTCTGCTAATACAATAACATCTTTACCGTCTATAGTGTATTTATCAACCTGTGGTTTAATTTCGATTTTTGAGCTGCCATAAGCACCGTTTAACCAGGCCATGTCAATTTCGTTATCAAAGTGGCCAATGTTACAAACGATGGCTTTGTCTTTTAACGCGCGGAAGTGTTGCTCGCGAACGATGTTTTTGTTACCTGTTGCAGTAACAACAATATCAGCTTCTTTAATAGCGGTATCCAATTTCTTAACCTCGAAACCTTCCATAGCTGCCTGTAATGCACAGATAGGGTCAATTTCAGTTACAATAACACGTACGCCAGAGTTACGTAATGAATCGGCAGAACCTTTACCAACATCGCCATAACCACAAACAACAGCCACTTTACCGGCCATCATTACATCGGTAGCACGGCGGATGGCGTCAACCAATGATTCGCGGCAGCCGTATTTATTATCGAATTTCGATTTGGTAACCGAATCGTTCACGTTAATAGCAGGCATTGGTAATGTACCGGCTTTCATACGCTCGTATAAACGGTGTACACCTGTAGTAGTTTCTTCTGATAAACCTTTAATATCGGCAATTAGTTCAGGGTAGCGGTCTAAAACCATATTGGTTAAATCGCCGCCATCATCCAATATCATGTTTAACGGTTTGCGGTCTTCACCAAAGAAAAGGGTTTGCTCAATACACCAGTCAAACTCCTGCTCGTTCATACCTTTCCAGGCATAAACAGAAGTACCTGCGGCAGCAATTGCAGCGGCGGCGTGGTCTTGTGTTGAGAATATATTACATGACGACCAGGTAACTTCGGCACCCAGTTCTATCAAAGTTTCAATTAAAACAGCAGTTTGGATAGTCATGTGTAAACAGCCTGCAATACGTGCGCCTTTTAATATCTTAGCCGGACCGTATTCTTTACGCAGCGCCATTAACCCCGGCATTTCTGCCTCTGCCAATTCAATCTCTTTGCGCCCCCAGGCAGCCAGTGAAGGATCCTTCACTTTGTTTTTAACGTATGCAGTTTTTACTGATGACATATTATCTATTTTTTGAGTTGCAAAAATAGTGAATATAAATATTTTAACGAAATGCGGAAGGAGTAACATTACCAGGCTATGGCATAAATGTTTTTTACACCCCAGGCTGTTAGTTAGTTATAGGTATTGGGCCTTTATGGCTTTTTAACTGAGAATTTTTCTGATTCAAAAGCAGTATATATTAACAGTACCACAACGGCACATGCCCAAAATATATTATAAGTAAACAAAATGGGCTCGCTGCTGCTACTTATATCGGGGCCTAAAAAGGGATATAACATAACGCAGGCAAAGGATAAGCAATAAACAATAGTAAAAATAATTACATACCTTATTTTAGGAGACAACTGCTTGTTGTAATAACAAGATAATAGCCCGGCAACACCCAGGTACTGGCTAATATCTTTTAAGTTGCTCATTTGTACATAAAACAGCCCGTTATGGCTACCTTGTATTAAAAAATAGTAACCAACCCGTGTTAAAATAATCCAAAAACAAAGTATAGCTATTCTCATTATGCGCAAACGGTAAAACGGCCTTCATTATCATAAACCCCGTACCTTTCAAGGTTGTTATATTCACCCCTCTGTCGGAACGTCACCTTATCTGCTTTTTCTCCAAAAGCGTTTTTAAGGTTATAGTGATCTCTCCATTTTTCAGATCGCTCACTTTTTACCCAGCCTTCCATTGTTGATAAAGTTTAAATTATGCAGCTAATATAACTATTATTATAATTCAAAAATAGTACAACAGGCGGTTAATATTGCTATAAAGCAACAGGATATTAGCTTAATATATACCTGTTTTTTTAACTATAAGAGTGATAGAAAAATTATGGAGAATAAACACGGTTTTAAATCGGGGGGGGGGCGCGCAAACCGGTTTGTATTAAATTAAAAAGGCTACCTGCAATACTTAAGTATTACGGGTAGCCTTTAAATTATCGTTTTATATTATAATTGTATGGTGTTAAATTTCATTTAAAGCACAGGCGGTGAAATTTCCGTCTTTATCGCATGCGCCGCATCTGCCAACATTATTATATTCACATCTCTCTTTAGGTGACATATCTCCATCTCCCCATCCAGCTCCACCACCTATTTTTGACATCTCTTTTTTTGAAAGTACAGTGAATTTCATTTTTGAAACTGGTTGAGTTAGGTTTGTTTTCATTTTATTTAGAATTAAAAATGTTAGCTAATTTAAGTGTTTGTTGTAACCCAAATAGTATGCCAAAAGTTCCTATATAATTACTTAAAACGCTTTGCAATTCTACATTATTACCTGCTGTGTATTATAAAGTTATTCAACACAGCAAAATTGCTTACATATTTAAACTTAAATATTGTTTAGGGTTTACCGGCTGCCCGTTTTTACGGATCTCATAATGCAGGTGCGGGCCGGTTGAGCGGCCGGTTGAACCCACCTTACCTATCATATCGCCTACGGTTACGCGCTGCCCCTCTTTTACGTTTATTTTTGAAAGGTGCCCGTACCAGGTTTCCAGGTTATTGGCATGCTTTATTTTAATACAATTACCATAACCGCCTGCTTTGCCGGCAAATATTACCCTACCACTGGCAGTACATTTAACCGGATCACCGCGGTGGCCCGAAAAATCAATCCCCGGGTGAAACTCCCTTCCACCAAAATCAAACGGGTTGCCACGAGATCCAAAAAACGAGGTAAACGAGCTTAACCTTGGGTAACCCATTGGGGTAAAAGCGATGTTGTTTACTACCTTATCAAGGTAATTGCTAAAATCGCTGTATAGTTTTGTGTCGCTTTTGGGTTTATCCTCAACATTAAGCTTACGGAATGAGAAACCATGTAAACCACGTTTGCTCATAAAATTGTTTATGGTTTTAAGCTTGGCCTGTATATCCTGCAAATAGGACACCGCCTGGCTGCGGTTACCTTCTTTTTCGGCATTAGTGAGCAGCGCGTCCTGCGAATCTTTTTCTATCTGGCCTTGTAATGCAGCTACCTGCGATTGCAGCCTGCTGTTTTCCTGTCTTTGCTGCACTGATTGTGTACTTAAACGGACAATGGCCGTCATCAATATCATAACAACGATCAACACTGCCGCTACAGCTACTTTTAATGAGTTAAAGTGTTTGGCTTTTACCTGCACAATACGTGGCTGGGCATTATTTTTTCGAGTAATAATTCCCATACCTAAATCTTTAATTTTAAGTTCATCAAATAGTGTTAATTAGGGTTAACATTACTAAGCATGCAATATAAAAATTATTTTTAAAAATGCATGCCGCCGATATTATAACGGAAACGTCAATTATTACGGATTATTCTGATTAGGGGTTGTTTTTATTTTGAATTAAGTATTTTTGTATTGAATATAAGCGAAGTAAAATTATGTACCCAGAATATTTAGTTGCCCCAATGCGGGAAGAATTAACCAAAGTTGGTTTTGAAGAGTTAAAAGATGCTGATGCAGTTAACGCGGCTATTAAAGGCGAAGGCACTGTGTTTGTAATGGTAAATTCGGTTTGTGGTTGCGCTGCAGCAAATGCGCGCCCCGCTGCACGTGCAGCAGCTGCTAACGAAAAACACCCCGACCGTTTGGTAACCGTTTTTGCAGGTATGGAAACTGAGGCCGTTAATGCGGCCCGTAACCTGATGCTGCCTTACCCGCCATCATCACCATCAATGGCTTTGTTTAAAGATGGTAAGCTGGTACACATTATAGAACGCCACCAGATAGAAGGCCGCCCGGCACAAATGATTGCCGATAACCTGATAGGTGCGTTTGAGCAGTATTGCTAATTTCAGATTCAAGACAGAAGAGTCAGGATATAAGACATAAAAAAGCCCGGTGCAAATGCACCGGGCTTTTTTATTATAAATAAACTTCCTATTTAGCGTTGGTTATTTTTAAGTTTCTCCAGTCGCCGGGCGAGCCGTTGCCCACCCAGTAACCAATTTTTGTGCCGCCCGTGTTTACCAGCGGTTGTACTTCCAGTGCTGCCTTTTGTATGTTGTTCACGTATACACTAATCTTTTTTGGCGTAACCGTAATACGAACATGAAACCATGCATTAGGATTGGGCGCGGGCATAACCGCCTGCTCATATTTGTTCGGATATTTCTCCCGCAGCAAAGGCCAATCGTATTTGGGCACAGCAATGTATTGCACCCCGTGGCTCTTCCTTACAGCATCGTCAGCTAAAAAGTTAAAAGGCCTGAAATATACACATTCGTAAGTAGTATCATTTAACCCATGAAAGGCAATCCCCACAAAACCGCCCTGTGGGATGTCGTTGCCTTTAACATCAAACTCGATAATGCCGTTTTTGAATTGTTTATTATTGAGCCAGGCAAGGCCTGCATTATCCACTTCATTTAGGTGCAGGCTTCCGTCCTGCCCAATGCTTAACTGCCGGTTAACTACGGTAACATCCGCCGCTTTTGGTTTGGCTTGCTGGCCAAAGCAGTTGCCTGCGTATAAACAAGCTGCTAAAAATAATGCCTTATAAATTTTCATACTCATTACTACTTTATTCTGCTTTTAAACTTTTAACCGGGTTTACCAAAGCCGCTTTTATAGCCTGGAAACTTACTGTTGCCAAAGCAATTAATACAATTAAACCGCCTGATAAAACAAACACCCACCATTGTACCTGCGTATGGTAGGCAAAGCCCTGCAGCCATTTATCCATAGCGTACCAGGCTATAGGCGATGCTATAAATAAAGCAATAATTACCAACACCAAAAACTCTGATGATAGCAACGCGAACAGGGAGCTTACATTTGCACCCAGAATTTTACGGATACCTATCTCCTTAACACGCTGCTCTGTTGTAAACATGGCCAGACCAAGCAAGCCAAGGCACGAAATAAAAATAGCCAGTATTGCGAATGCATTGGCAAGTTTACCTACTATTTGCTCGCTTTTATAAAGGCTCTGATACTCTTCGTCAGAAAATGTGTAGCTAAACGGAAATTCCGGGTTAATTTGCCTGGCTAGGGTTTGCAGGCTGGCTAATGCTTCTTTGGTTTTACCCGGCGCTGTACGGATTAGTAAACTGCCGTAGTTTTCACCTTTATTCAGCCAAATAACCAGCGGAATAATTGGCTCATGCATAGAGTTGAGGTGAAAATCCTTTATCAGGCCAACGATCTTACCTTTTCGCCCCCATAGAGATAAAGGCTGCCCAATAGGGTTTACATACCCCATTCTTTTCATGGCTGTTTCATTGATGATATACCCTGCAGTGTCGGTAGGGAAATCTTTGGAAAAATCGCGCCCGGCCAGCAGATTTAGCTTCAGGGTTTTTACAAAATCGTAACCAACAGCCGCCTGTACAAACCTAATGCTGTTATTGGGGTCTTTCCCTGTCCATTCAACACCAACTGTACCATTGGCAATTACAGTAGGGCTTGAACTTGAAACTGTTATTGACTGTATCCCCGGCATTTTTAAGGCTTCGGTTTTAAAAGTTGTGTACTTTGATGCAAGCGCACCGTCTGCAGGCAGGTAGATCAGGTTTTCGCGGTCATACCCCAGGTTCCTGGATTGAATAAAATTCATTTGCCTGGCAACAATGATAGTCCCGATGATCATAACTACTGAGAGCGTGAATTGAAACACCACCAGCCCTTTGCGAAATAAAGTAGTGCCCGAATCTAATTTAAGCGCGCCCTTTAGTACTTTAACCGGATTAAACGATGACAGGAACAAGGCTGGGTAGCTGCCTGATACCAAACCAGTCACCAACGTTATACCTACCAGCTTCAGCCAGAAACCAACCTGATTAAACGGTAACCCGATCTGCTTTTGGGTAACCTGGTTAAACAAAGGCAGCAGCAATACCAATAGTACTAACGAAACCATAACGGCCAATGATGTTATCAGTAACGATTCGCCGATAAACTGTTTAATCAAAACTGAACGTACCGCACCAACAACCTTACGCACACCAATCTCACGTGCCCGTTTAACAGAGCGGGCAGTTGTAAGGTTCATAAAGTTTATACAGGCTATCAATAAAATAAAAATAGCCACTATGCTAAACAGGTGTACATATTCAATGCGGCCTTCCTCAAATTTAGTCCCTGCAAAATTACCATGCAGGTATTTTTCACCAAACAGCTGTATATCAAGTTGCGTTGTAAAAACCCCTTTCTGTTGGCCGGTATCATATTTATCTAAAAAATGAGTTATTTTTTTTCCAAACAATGCCGGGTCTGCATCTGCCCTTAACATGATGCTTGTGCGTGGCCAGTTGTTGCCCCACTGATTTGCCGACGGATTTTCAATAAGGAAAGCGTTCCAGTTAATAAGATATTCAAATTTCTCCAACGTATTGGCGGGCAGGTTTTCAAATACTGCGCTTACCGTAAAATCTTTTTTATTTTCAAAACGGATGGTTTTGCCTATAGCCGCCTGTGGGCTGCCATAAAAGCTCTCGGCCATTTTGCGCGAAATGGCTAAGCTTAGCGGTGAACTTAACGCGGTTTGTATATTACCCTGCAAAAGTGGATAACTGAACATTTTAAAGAAATCAACGTCTGCTGCTCCTCCATTATATTTCAATATTTTTTTCCCGGCCATGAAGGTATTGCTTTCATTGTATACCGCATTTACGGCATATTCTACCTCAGGGAAAACCTTTTTCATTTCTGCTGCCAATACCCCCGGCGTATTATATTGCCCCGAAATTTTATTGTCAAAATACCGCCGTTCATATACATTATACAACCGGGATTTATTTTTATGAAAAGCATCAACGCTTACTTCATTTTGCACCCAAAGCATTATAAGCAGGCTGCTGGCCAGCCCAACCGAAAGGCCTGCCATGTTAATAAATGTATGCGCCTTATTTTTAGTGAGGTTGCGCCAGGCAATCTTTAAATAGTTCTTTATCATTTTTCAGTTGGTTTATTAATTCAACTATTCATTGGTATTTTATGGTTCATAACCGGGTATGTTGTTAACTATTCCCCGGGCATTAACTACTTATTCTGTCTTCAAACTTTTAACCGGGTTAGCCAACGCCGCCTTTATGCTTTGGTAACTAACGGTTAGTACGGTTATGGTAATTGCGCCTACAGCGGTCAATGCAAATATCCACCAGGAAAGTTCGGCGCGATACTTATAATCCTGCAGCCAGCCATGCATCAGGTAATAGGCCATTGGGATAGCGATGAGCAGGGATATGCTCACCAGGATAATAAAATCTGTCGACATGAGGCGCCACAGGTTAAATACCGATGCACCCAGCACCTTACGCACACCTATCTCCTTGATGCGCTGCTCGGCCATGAACGATGCCATGCCGAATAAGCCCATACAGCTGATGAATATGGCAAGCAGGGTAAAGAAACCGGCCAGTTTGCCTACCCGTTCTTCATTGTCAAATTTTTTGGCATATTCGTCATCTGTAAATTTATATTCAAAGGGGCTGCCCGGGTCATACTGTTTAAATACCGCCTCAATTTTCGCCATTGCATCGTGCGTGCTCTTTTTCGGGTCGAGGCGGATATCTATCATGCCTTCCACATCATTGCTTAACACAAAAATGCTTGGCTTTACAGGCTCATATGGCGATGACATCACCATATCTTTTATTACACCTACCACCTTATATTTCCTGCCCCAGTCTATCATTTCGCCTACTGCATGTTTAAAGTTCATGAATTTGGCGGCAGATTCATTCAGTATCATCGACGTTGTATCGCTCACATAAGCCCTTGAAAAATCACGCCCCTCAACAACTTTCCAATTAACAACTTTCCCAAACTCCGGCGTTATGTAAATAGTTCCAAAATCATCTTGTAAATCGGGCGCTTTACCGCGCCAGTTAAGGCCACTGTTATTTGAGTTTACACTGGTAATAGGGCTGTTCGATTCGGCCATTTCTACAATTGCGCCGCTTTGCAGCAGATCATTACGTACGGCAGTAAAACTTTTGTGGATATCTTCTGATTTCAGGCTGATCTGTACCAGGCCGGTACGGTCATAACCTACTGGCCTGTTCTTAGTAAATTGCACCTGCCTAAATACGATGATGGTACATATAATTAAGGTAGCCGATACAAAAAACTGCAGCACCACTAATATTTTACGTGGCAATGCCGCATATCTGCCCGCCTTAAACGTACCTTTTAATACCTTAACCGGTTGGAAAGATGATAAGTAAAACGCCGGATAACTGCCGGCAACAACCCCGGTAAATAGGGCAAAGCCCAACCCCAGTATCCAAAAGAATGGGTTAGCCCAAAGGATGCCTACAGTTTTACCGGCAACCTGGTTAAACCAGGGTAATATCAGCAATACCAATACTATCGAGAAAATAAAGGCAAAGGCCGTTACCATTAACGATTCGCTGAAGAACTGCCCGATAAGCTGGCTGCGTAACGAACCCACCGTTTTACGGATACCCACCTCTTTGGCGCGTTTCTCTGACCGGGCGGTGCTCAGGTTCATGAAATTAATACAGGCCAGCAGCAACACAAACACACCAATAATACCAAACAGCCATACAAACTGTATAGCGCCGCCTGTGTTGATCCCGTCTTTAAATTCAGAATACAGATGCCATCTTTCCATTGGATGCAAAAACACTACCGGTTTAAATGATGCGCCAACCTTATCGCCTGCCAGGGCAATATTTTTCTCCTTTATTCCTTTTATGCGTGCATTTACTTTAGCCAGACTGGCGTTATCATTCAATTGCGCAAATATCTGGAACGAATTATTGCCCCATTGTGTGCTGGCGCGCTTTACCCAACTCTGGCTAACGGGGTACAGGTCCCATGGGAGTATAATGTTCAGTTCGTAGAAAGTAGAGTTACGGGGCAGGTCTTCATACACGCCCGTAACTTTAACCAATTGCTTATTATCAAGTTTTATGGTTTTATTCATCGCATCATCGCTGCCAAATAAAGCCGTAGCTACTTTCTGCGATAGCAATATAGACGATGGATCTTTTAGCCCACCGCGTGTGCCTTTCAGCATTTTCAGGGTAAGCATTTCTGTTACCTCGGGCTGCATAAAGCTGCCTGTTTGGGTTAGCTTTTTATCGCCAAAGGCTACAATATGGTCGTAATTCCAGCTGGATAGGGTTACATACTTAAAATCTTTACCGGTGCCGGTGTACTCCTCCCTCAACATGGTACCCAACGGTATAGGCATAGCCACCTGGCTGCCCACTTTACCGTTAAAAGTTTGGTGCTGCCATACCTGCACTACTTTACTTTCGTTTTGGAAGTACTTGTTGTACGAGATCTCGTCCCAGATCCAAAGGCCTATCAGGATGGCAACTGCCATACCAACCGAAAGCCCGGTAACATTGATAAATGTATGCGCCTTATTTTTAGTGAGGTTGCGCCAGGATATTTTTAAGTAATTTTTAAACATAGCAGTATAAGTTTAGTGGTATTGGTTAGCAAGCAAGCTTGCTATATGGCCATAATAGAAAGATACGTGCCAATTATATAAAATACTAGTTATCAAATATTTATAATGATGCCGGTTTCAAAAACCGTTCGTTTACGGACAATGCACTGTTCGTTTACAAACAAGTAATTAATTGGATATTAGCTGTTTATTCTCTCAGTTATTTTACCACAGAGTGCACAAGGAAAAAAAACCACAAAGAACACAGAGGCTTGAAAAAGCAATCAAAGCTTTGTGGCCTCTGTGCTTACATCTCTGTGTTCTTTGTGGTTAAAATCTATTCTCTCTTGTCATTCTGAGCGAGAGCGAAGAACCTATCGCCGATATACCTCTTTGCCAATAGATGCTTCACTATGTTACCCATGGCAAACGGTTACAGTGCCTTTAACTTCACATTCCTAAAGTCTACATCAAACCCATGATCCTGTAACAGGATATGGCCTTCCTTAGCCTCGCCAAAATCTTTCCAGACCTTGTATTTGCTGATGGCTACCAGGTCGCGGTACTCTTTCGAACCACGGTCATACTCCAGCACTTTTACACCATTAAGATAATGTACTACATGGTTGTTTGGTAAAACCACTATTCGGCCGGTGTTCCATGCGCCTATGGGGTGCACAAAACGTGCTTGTTTTTTGGCGGGGATAAGGTCATATAACGATGCCAGTGTACGGTCGCCGTCGCGGCCAAGTTTGGCATCGGGGTGCACAGCATCATCAAGCACCTGGTACTCAAGCCCAATGGCCGAGCCTTGTGTTTTTTCATCAAGCGTAACAAAATATTTAACGCCACTATTAGCACCACGGCTCATCCTAAACTCAAACGACATATCAAAGGCACTGTACATTTTATCGGTAATAATATCACCGCCGTTTGTGGCCTCGCCGCCGTTGGCGCCAATTACTGATATCATCCCGTTCTCCACCTTCCAGCCTTTTGCGGGGAAAGCAGCGGCAGAAGCGCTATGCCAGCCGGTATTGGTTTTACCATCAAACAACAGTTTCCAGCCATCTTGTTTTTCGTAAGGTGATAGTACATTTTGCTGCAGGTTCACCACATATACATCCTTAGTAAATGGCTGCGCAACTAAATTGGTTGTTTTAATGCGCACGTTTTTAAAGAAGATCTTTTTCCCGGCCTGTTTCTCGTCGCTTATTGCATGCACCTGCAGCCCTATAAACCCTTTGGCATCAACCGTATCAACCACCATAGCGGTGGCTACGCCGTTTATCCAGGTTTTGGTGGTGTTGCCTATGCACTCTATTTTAATATGATTGAACGCGCCGTTCTTCCAGGCATTTTGCGCTTTGGCGTTCAGGTCCATAGGGTACAGCCAGTCGCGGCGGCCTTCGTCATAAATGCCACCTGTCCATTTACGGGTGCTGGGGTCTATTTCGCATTGGCGGCCGTAAACCAATCCTTTGCCCTCGTGCCCGGCAGCATTGTAATGACTGCGCAGTTGTATGCCCGAGTTGGTAAGGTCGCTTTCGGTTTTGGCATCCAGCTCTAAAATAAAATCGCCATACTCTTTTTCGGTTACTAAAAAGGTGTTGCCGCTGTTCAATACTGCTGTACCGGTGATGCCACCGTTCTCTACTTTATATTCGGCTTTGCCGGCCAGTATTTTCCATCCGTTTAGGTTTTTGCCGTTAAACAAATTGGTATAACCGGTTTTATTTTGTGCCGATGCGGTTTGCAAACCGGCAGCAACTGTAATGGCCAGTAAGTAAGCTTTTAAGTTTTTCATGATGTATAGTATATATAAGGCTGATGTATTAAACTTTCAAATTCCATCCCGGTTGGTACTCGCGGCCCCAAAGCTTGGCGGCATCTGCATCGTGCAGAATATGCCCGTTGGTGCTATCCAGATTTAGCACCCTGCCTACACGCTGGGCTATATTGCCCAACTGCGGTATCACGGTTGATTTATGCCCGTTGATGATGGTTTGGTTAAGTTTCTCCGTGCCCTGTATGGCGCTGATAAAGTTTTGCAGGTGTACGCGGTCCAACAGTTCGGTTGGGCTTACTTTGTTTGATGCATCAACGGGGGTTTCGTCTTTAATTTCTTTCACCAGTTTGTTATCATAATCATACACCTGGTAGCCATTGCCACCGCCATAGTATATAGTGCCATGGTCGCCATAAAAAACAACACCACGGCCAACCCCTTCAGAGTTATAGCCGTTGCAGCTGCGTCCCTCCCATGATAGGGCCGTATTATTAGGGAAGTTGGCCAGGATAGTTTGCGTATCGGGTGTTTCCCAATCATCCTTAAAAGCAAAGCGCCCGCCCGATGAGGTTACCTTGTCGGGAAAATCAACACCCAAACCCCAGCGCATCACATCAATCTCGTGCGTGCCGTTATTAAGCGCCTCGCCGGTGCCCCAGTTCCAATGCCAGTGCCAGTTGTAATGGATCAGGTTATCCTTATACTCCCTGCGTGGTGCATAGCCCTGCCACAAGTCGTAATTTAAGTTTGCCGGCACGGGTACAACCTTGCCTACCCCGATACTTTTACGGTTGTTTACATACCAGCCCCTTGCAAAGTAAGCACGGCCAATTACGCCGGCATGCAATTCGGCTACCATTTTTTGTACGTTATCAAATGACCGGCGCTGGCTGCCCATTTGTACCAGTCTGTTGTATTTGGCGGCGGCAGCTATAGCCATTTCACCCTCATGCGGGTTATGGCTGCAGGGTTTTTCTACATACACATGTTTACCTGCCTGGCAGGCCAGTATGGTTGCAGGTGCGTGCCAGTGGTCGGGCGCGGCAATAACCAGGGCGTCAAGATCTTTCTTCTCCAGCAGCTGGCGTATATCGGTTATGCCTGTTGGTTTTTTGCCGGTTATTTTGGCAATATCGGCAATACATTTGGCCATAGCGATGCTGTCCACATCGCATATATAGCCTATTTCCACATCGGGCAATGCAGCTAATTTTTGAGCCAGAAAAGCCCCCCTGCTGTTTACACCCATTACGCCAACAACAACTTTTTTATTGGGCGATCCTTTAAAAATGCCGCCCATAGCCAGGCTTGGGCCTACTAATAAACTGGTGCCCGTTATGGCCACGTTCTGTATAAATTTTCTGCGTTCCATAGTAACCTTAGGTTTGGTTTGGTAAATGTATAAGCGCAATAATTGGTATGGCTAATTTAGTATTTACAACTTATAAACGCCACTAAACAGGCAATTATAACAACATGGTTACTTATTGTATTTTTACGGCAGCAAACCGTTAAGTATTATTTGACATTTAATGGCTGCCTGTTGTAACATAAAAATATTGGGGCAGTCTTAATTAACAATAAAAACTAATACTTTAGCTTTTATTATGCTTGCATATCATTTTAACTAATCAACTCTATATGAAAACTCTTTACGCTGCCGTTATTATCGGCAGTATCAGTGCTATTGCCATAAGCAATGCAAAAGCGCAAACCGCGCCGGCAGAAGACCCTGCTTTAAAGATCTATCGCGAAACCACGCCGAAATATAACGACCTGGTGCATACCAAACTTGATGTACGTTTTGATTATAAGAAACGCTATATGTACGGTAAGGAATGGGTTACTTTAAAGCCGCATTTTTACCCAACCGATTCATTGCGCCTGGATGCCCAGGGCATGGACATTAAAAATGTATCTATTGTTAAAGCAGGTAAAAACACACCGCTTAAGTTTACTTACGATAGCCTGAGCATTGATATTAAGCTTGACAGGACATACCGCAACGGCGAGAACTACACCGTTTATATAGATTACACTTCAAAGCCAAACAACCTGAAAGCAATGGGCAGCATGGCTATTACCGATGCCAAAGGTTTATACTTTATTAACCCGGATGGTACCGAGAAAGACAAGCCAACCCAGATATGGACGCAGGGCGAAACCCAAAGTTCATCGGCATGGTTCCCTACTATTGATAAGCCAAACCAAAAAACTACCGACGAGATAGTAATGACCGTTCCGGCTAAATATGTTACGTTATCAAACGGCCGTTTAGCATCGCAAAAGGTTAACGGCGATGGCACCCGTACCGATACCTGGAAACAGGAGCTGCCACACTCGCCATATTTATTTATGATGGCCGTTGGCGATTTTAAAATTATAAAAGACACCTGGAAAGGCAAAGAGGTTAGCTATTACCTGGAGCCTAAATACGCCCCTTATGCCCGGGATATATTTGGCTTTACACCAGAGGTTATCGATTTTTACTCGAAAACCTTAGGTGTTGATTACCCATGGAACAAATACTCTCAAATAGTGGTTCGCGATTATGTGAGCGGCGCAATGGAAAACACCAGCGCAACCCTGCATGGCGAATACGTACAGGCTACCAAACGCGAGTTAATTGACGCTTACTACAGCCAGGGACGCAGCACTATCGTACACGAGCTTTTCCACCAGTGGTTTGGTGATTATGTTACTGCCGAAAGCTGGAGCAACTTAACGGTTAATGAGTCATTCGCTGATTTTAGCGAAACCCTTTGGGCCGAACACAAATACGGTAAAGATGCCGGCGACGCGCACATTAATGATGACAGGCAAAACTACCTGAGCCAGCCCGAACTGAAAACCAAAGACCTGGTTCGTTTCCACTATAAAGATAAAGAGGATGTTTTTGATGCCGTTACTTACCAAAAAGGCGGTAGCATTTTATATATGCTGCGCAACTACCTTGGTAACGCTGCATTTTACAAAGGCTTAAACATTTACCTAAAAACAAACGCGTTTAAAAACGGCGAAGCCCACCAGTTGCGTTTAGCCCTTGAGGAAGCCAGCGGCCGCGACCTGAACTGGTTCTTTAACCAATGGTATTTTGGTGCAGGCCACCCGGTACTGAATATTACCTACAAATGGGATGAGGCAAGCAAAAAACAAACTGTTTACTTTAACCAAACACAGGATGGTAACGCCTTTATTTTACCTTTAGCTATTGATGTTTACGCCGGTGGCAAAATGGACCGCCAGAAATTCTGGGTGCGTAATAAGGTTGATAGCCTGGTATTCCATAGCGCTGTTAAACCCAGCCTGGTAAATGTTGACGGTGATAAAATGTTATTGGTTAAGAAAACCGACAGCAAAACCCTTGACGAATTTGTTTTCCAATACTTTAACGCGCCTTTATACTTAGACCGCTTTGAGGCCATTACCGCCGCTGCTAAACAACAAGGTAACGCCGGCGCCCGTAAAGTAATTATTGCGGCCCTTAACGATAAATACTACGAGCTGCAGATAAAAGCTATCCGCGCTGCCGAAATGAGCAACGATGATGTGCGCAACGCTGCACAGCCTATCCTGATCAAACTGGCGCAAACCGACCCAAACACATTGGTTAGGGCTGCTGCTATTACCGTGTTAGGTAAATTAAAAGCATCAGGCAACGCCAACTTGTTTAAAGATGGTTTAAAGAGCCAATCGTATGCTGTGCAGGGCGCCTCATTAACCGCGCTAAGCCTGCTTGATCCAAACTCGGCATTACCTTTAGCTAAAACTTACGAGAAAGATAGCGAAGGTGCTTTAACACAAGCCATACTGAATGTTTATGCTACAAGCGGCAGCGATGAGCAGTACGATTATGTTTACAAAGCATTTACCGAAGGCCAGCCGCAAACTCAGTTTAACATCATGAAAAAGTTTGCTGATTTTACCGGCCGCATTAAAAGCAATGAGCAGGCACTAAAAGGTATTAATGCCATTGCCGAATTTGGCACCAAATACAAAAAATATGGTGTTGCCCCACAAGTGGTAACCATATTGGCAGGTGTAAAAACCGACCGTGCTAAACTAAACGATACAGCATCAGTTGCTGCTATTGATAAAGCCACTGCCGAACTGCAAAAAGCAGAGTAATTTACCGGGATACGATTACAAAGAAGCCGCTCCATAACTGGGGCGGCTTCTTTGTTTTTGTCAGACGCTTAACGGTCGTTACCCATGACAAGTTGTACATGGGGTGTCCTGGTGAGCCTGTCGAACCATAGCGGGCGGGGCCTTTCCGCGCGCCCTTCGACAAGCTCAGGCTGACACCCTCTTTTTTATGTCACTGCACCCTTACAGTCCCCGGATGCTATAACTCAGTATGACAATTCAAACCCTGTATGTTGCCAATGGTGGCGCAATTTTTTTCAGTATCAAATAACAGGAAAATGCTGACTGTCAGGTTATTGCCGGCGTTCACGGGTGTTCACGGCAGTGAACGTGAACACTTCGGACGTTTGAGGGCGTTTAAAAGCCGGTTTCAGGTGATTGTGGTCGTGGTTATACAAGCTCACCATGCCCCATATAAAAACTTGTAATGGGTAGCAACACTAAAGCATGACAAGAAGGGTTAAATGTTAAATTATACTATTTAACATTTAACATATTTAATTATTGGCTAACTTAGTGTTGAGCAAATGCTTACCCTAAATACTACCATCAACAAATGAAAAAGATATTATTGCTTTTGGCTTTATGTGCAGGCACCGTCACCGCAATGGCCCAGAATATAACTATTGCCCCATTTAACAATATAACCATTGCCCCATTTAACAATACGGCTCGTGGCAACCTTAACCAGCCTCTTAAAATTGACAGCTCATGGCGTAAGCTATCAAATACACCGTTAAAAAGTAATTTTTTTAAACAAGAACCTATAGATTTTAAAAACCTTACTGCAGATAAACCCCAAAACACACTTTTTATAGCTGAAGAAACTTATAAAATGCCGATAGCTAAATTAGATGGTTACGCTAAAATGCCGGTTGTGGTATTGGATGGAAATTCTAAAATGCCTGTTGTAGGGAAAGCCCAAAAAGCCGGGAACAATACAGTACAGGTAGTTCCGAATTAAAAATCCTTATTCAGCAATTTCTCAAGTTCGGCAAAGCTGATATCCATTTTGATACGGCCCTGCTTGGCGTATGATATTTCGCCGGTTTCTTCAGATACAATGATAGCGGTAGCATCATTGGCTTCGGTAACGCCAATACCTGCACGATGGCGCAGGCCAAATTGAGCGGGCAGGTCGGCTTTCTCGGTAACAGGTAATATACAACTGGCCGATTTTATCTTGTTCTCAGATATCACAACAGCACCATCATGCAACGGGCTGTTCTTCTGAAAAATGGTTTCAAGCATCCGTTTAGAGATTTTGGCATCCAGTACCTCGCAGCTGTTCTGGTAAAATTGCTCGTCGTAATATTTAGCGAAAACAATGAGCGCGCCGGTGCGGGTTTGCTTCATGGTTTTACAGGCATCAATTATAGGCTTAATACGGGCATAGTTATTTTTTTCGGCCTCGGCTTTGCCAAAAAAGTATTTCCACCAGGCTTTGTTGCGCTGCAGTGATGCATTCTTACCTACCAGCAACAAAAACCGCCGTACCTCTTGCTGAAACACGATGATAATGGCTATAATACCCACATCAACAAACTTGCCCAGTATACCGGTTAACAACTGCATGTGCAGCGCCTTTACTACCATATACAGCAGGTAAATGGTAATTAACCCGATAAAGATATTGGCCGCTATGGTACCTCTTATTAGATTGTAAAGCTGATAAATTATAAAAGCTACAAGCAGCACGTCCAACACGTCAAATACGCCGAGTTTTAAGAAGCTAAAATCAAAGGAATGCATGTTACGAAGTTAATAAGTTTCCGTTAACATCATTTACAGAGGAGTGTAATTATTAGGCAGATTATTTATTCCGCTCGGTGGTAAAGCGCACCAGTTGTTCAAGGCCTGTTCTGGCTTCGCCCGCGGGGAAGGTGTTCAATATTTCAAAAGCGCTGTCGGTATATTTCTTCATCTGGGTTTCAGAATATTCCAGTCCGCCTTTTTGCTTCACAAAGTTGATGATCTCGGTTATCTTCTTGGGGTCATCGTTATGGTTTTTCACCAGGTTTATCATGCGCTTTTTCTCGCTGCCATCGCTGTTGTTAAGCGCGTAAATAAGCGGTAGGGTAACCTTTTTTTCTTTGATATCGATGCCCAGCGGTTTACCTACATCATCGGTGCCGAAATCAAACATATCATCTTTTATCTGGAAGGCTATGCCTATCTTCTCGCCAAACAAACGCATTTTCTCAACAGTTTCCTCATCGGCATTGGCAGAGGCCGCACCGCAAGCGCAGCAGGATGCTATTAAAGATGCCGTTTTCTGGCGGATCACCTCATAATAAACCGTCTCGCTGATATCCATACGGCGCACCTTTTCTATCTGCAGCAACTCGCCCTCGCTCATTTGCTTAACCGCTTCAGATACTATTTTGAGGAGCTTAAAATCGCCGTTATCGATAGATAGCAGCAGGCCTTTGCTCAGCAGGTAATCGCCAACCAAAACGGCTATCTTATTTTTCCACAAAGCGTTTATAGAGAAAAAACCACGGCGCTGGTAAGAGTTATCAACCACATCATCATGCACCAAAGTAGCGGTGTGCAGCAATTCAACCAGGGCGGCGCCCCGGTGGGTCGACTCATTTATCCCCCCGCAAATACTTGCCGAAAAGAAAACGAACATGGGCCTTATCTGCTTGCCCTTACGTTTTACAATGTAATGGGTAATACGATCAAGCAGGGGTACAGAGCTTTGCATAGAAGTTTTGAACTTCTCTTCAAAAACATCAATTTCTGCAGCAATAGGTTTTTTAATTTCGTTGATGTTCAGCATCTAAACAAAACATGCTTTTTATGCAATTACCTTACCTGGCAATCCGCAGCAAACATAAGCTTTATAAAAATATATACACACAAACACGCATTTTTTTTACAGCCGGGTTAAACCTTCGGCAAGTTTTATGCTCTATTATATCAGTTAGTAATAACAGCATATAAGTTTAGTTTTTGTGAGTTAAAGTTTTCGTTAAGAAGCGGCGCCTGGAGAGGTTCCGCTTCTTTTGTTTTAACTATAAAACCAATCATTATTAAGTAATTGAAAAACGGTGCCTGCTGCTATATAAATAAAGGGTTATTATTTTACCTTTGCAATCCTCAATAAAAACGGAGAGGTGTCTGAGTGGTCGAAAGAGCACGCCTGGAAAGTGTGTATACGCCAAAAGTGTATCGAGGGTTCGAATCCCTCCCTCTCCGCAAATAAATGATATTAAACTATCAAAAACCTGCAAATCAATGATTTGCAGGTTTTTTGTTTTAGGGAAATCTTATCTTACTGCCCTTTTTCGCATCAAAAAAGTGAGTGATGTGGTGAGTGAATTTCAGCGATTGATATACTCACCGAATCGCATTCAACTATTTGATATACAGCCAGTTCAAAAATTGAACATCTTGACTAACGGTATCTGCAAAGCTAAATTTGTTTCACCTTTAATGTTTAAAAACATGAAAACTAATTTTAGCCTGCTCTTCTATATGAAGAAGCCAAAGAACTACCAAAGTGGCCCTGCCCCAATCTACATGCGTGTTACCGTTAACGGCAAACGATCTGAAACTACCACAGGGCGCGAATGCCTACCATCCCGTTGGAATGCCCAGGCAGGCCGTGCAAATGGCACTAAAGAGGACATTAAAACATTTAACGCCTATCTTGATGATCTGCAAAAGAAAGTCTATGAAGCCCACCGCCAGTTGACCGAAGCCGATGCGCTCATAACAGCAGAAACCATCCGAAACAAATTCCAGGGCAAAACCGAAAAGCCGCGCTCCCTGATTGACATCTTTAAGGAACATAATAAAAAGGTGGAGGCATTACTCGGAAAGGAATATACCAAAGGCACTCTATGCCGTTATCAAACTGCCTTAAAGCATACACAGGACTTTCTGAAGTGGAAGTATAATCTGACCGATATAGACATCAAACTGATAGACCACGCCTTTCTTAGCGAATTTGAATTTTACCTGCGCTCTGAAAGAAAATGCAATAATAATTCGGCTGTTAAATATCTCAGGAACTTCGGCAAGATTATCCGTATTTGCATCGCTAACCGATGGCTCACCTATGATCCATTCCTGAATTATAAGAATAGGATAAAAACAGTTGATAGGGTTTACCTGACCACCCAAGAAATGCAGGTGATGGCTGATAAGGATATGGCTACCGAGCGTTTGACACAGGTGCGGGATATTTTTCTTTTTTGCTGTTTTACCGGTTTGGCTTATGCAGACGTAAAAAAACTGCGTAAATGGGACATTGTAACCGGCGTGGACGGTGAAAAATGGATTGCTATTAAAAGGCAGAAAACCGATACACCATCTCGCATCCCATTGTTACCGACTGCAACTGCTTTGATACAACGCTATGCCGATCATCCGCATTGTGAAAACAGCGGCAGGGTGTTACCTGTATTGAGCAATCAAAAAATGAATGCTTATCTCAAAGAAATAGCTGACGTATGCGGAATTGATAAGCCTATTACCTTCCATATTGCCCGGCATACGTTTGCCACGACTGTAACCCTTTTAAATGGCGTCCCAATTGAAAGCGTATCCAAGATGTTAGGCCACACCAATATTCAGACTACGCAACATTACGCCAAGATATTGGATATTAAAGTTGGTGCTGATATGGCTTTATTAAGAAGAAAGTTTTCTGTCTAAAAAAACATACCGGCCATATTGATGGCCGGTATGTTTTTGCCCTTTATTAGAATGGTAAATATCATATACTTTCAAATTCTTATATTTAAAAAATAAACCTCACACATGAATAATAACTTTGGTGGAGATTGGACGAGCCAAAAAATTGAAATCGTAGCCTCTTATACTCAAGCATATTTAAAAGTAATGAAAAATCAGCCGTTTAAGCTGATTTATTTTGATGGATTTGCCGGCTCCGGTGAAATTGAACAAGACGAAGAAATAATCCAGGGCGCAGCACTTCGGATATTGGCTATTGACGATCCTAAACCTTTTGATCTATATTATTTTGTTGAACTTATAAAGAAATATGCTGATAATCTTGATGCACAAATAAAATCGAAATACCCCCAAAGACGGTGTGTAGTTAAATCTGAAGATTGCAATGTCAAGATAAAGGACATGGCAGATTATCTGCGCAAACCTGCAAACAAGATGACTAAAGTATTAGCATTTATAGACCCAAAAGGAATGCAGGTAAAATGGCAGTCCTTAGAAATCTTAAAGGATTTAGGCATTGATATGTGGATATTAGTTCCGTTAGGGATGGGTGTTACACGTTTATTAAAAAAAGATGGCAATATCGAAGATGCGTGGGTGAAAAGGCTTCAAGTGTTTTTAGGCATGTCAGAAGATGAAATTAGAAATTATTTTTACACCGATGACCGTATGAATTTATTTGGCGAAATGGTCAGCGGACAACGGCTTGATAATACTATCGTCAGAGCTGCTAAGCTATACCAAGAGCGGCTGAAAACTATATTTAAATATGTATCGCAGCCTTTTGTAATGCGAAATTCTAAAAATTCCCCGATGTATCATTTTTACCTGGCGACCAACAATACAACAGCTATAAAGATTGCTAATGATGTAATTAAACCAAAATTCAAATAACTATGCCATTACTGGCAATTCCCGGTATATTTTGCCATCAAGTTCACAGCCACCTTTTGCATGGCGCGGATGTAATTTATCAATCGTGGGATCATTGGAATTAACGTTAAATTTAGGTTTGCCCCACTGTTTAAAGAAAAACGGCACGTTATGATCTTCACATTGCAGACGCACGGATTCTATCCATTCATATTTAACAGGTCTTGCTCCATGACCGGACTCGCCACCGACAATTACCCAATTAATATTTTCAAGGGGAAGATTTCTAACAGGGCCAAGTAACGGCTCAACAGATAAAAACTTTGTCTTTGCGGGTGTTTGACTTAATTCTATAACACGCTGGACGTATTTTTCATTTTCGACAGATACCCCCATCCATATATTTGAAGTCCAATTTAGTTCTGCTGCTATGGATAACAACCTATCAGATCTTTTAGTCAATACTTGATAAGTATGTTGCGGAGTGGCATTCATTACCGAAAAGACTGCTTTTATAAATTCCAACGGGATCTCATCGTGAAATAAATCACTCATGGAATTTACAAAAACCACTTTAGGTTTTTTCCAAGTAAAAGGGATGTTTAACGATTCGGGATGTATTCTAATCTTAAAACCATCCTTATATTTTTCAACCCCCATTGCCTTTAATCGCCTTGACATAACTTCTGCATAGCAAAATTTACATCCTGGACTGATCTTTTTACAACCAGTAACAGGGTTCCAGGTTAGTTCAGTCCATTCTATTGTTGATTCAGCCATATGCTAATTTGCTAATTATTTTAGTCAAAACAAAGAAGTTTGTTCATTGCCGTAATTTTTTGCAATGTTCCAAAATTTATTTCCTTGCTTATCTTTTGAGAAAAACGCTAAATGATACAATAATACAGATTTACCTTTGTGTCTGTATTTAACCGGGTGAAAATCCTCAACTTCATTGTAATCTAACAATTTAAAACCGTCTTTAAGCCTTTTAGTGATAAATTGCGTAAAAGTCTGATCTGCTGTATCAATATCACCCTTATAGTCATTTCGCCAGTTTGGGTCGTCAAGGAAATTTTCAATAGTTTTATTGGTAGGCTTATGATAATTAATTTCGTTTCTTTTAGCAGCCATTCCGGTTGCTATCAAAACCAAAAAATCCATTCTTAATTTGCCAAGCATTTTGAGTGTTTGCAAATGAATTTCCAGTGCAAAAGGGTCAACAAAACAAAAACTTAGTACGCGGTTGGTTTTGCTATACTGCGGAATGTGCTCTATTATTTCCTGTATTTTATTATTGCAGTTCCCATGAATATATATAGGACTTAAATGTGGATAATCGCGTTTTACCCTCGT
Source organism: Bacteroidota bacterium (assembly GCA_040390445.1). Lineage (GTDB taxonomy): Bacteria > Bacteroidota > Bacteroidia > Sphingobacteriales > Sphingobacteriaceae > Mucilaginibacter. The sequence goes on along the minus strand of JAZJYI010000007.1, from coordinate 220,904 downwards.
TTCTAAAGCTTTGATAAGCGTTTCATTTTCATCACAAAAAATATATTTTGTAAATTGATTAGGTAATGAAAGTGCTATCATGGCCGAAGTTTTCACGATTTTTCCGGTCGTTTCAATTTTGGCATAGCCGCTGGATGAAAACAGATCGATATAGACCAAGTTTTCCCATTTTGTTTTCATCGTTGAAGTAAACAAATCCGCATAGTGACCAACAAGACGATATTTTTCTAAGCCCCATTCACCAACTTCTGGCGTTTCAAGGCCATCGTCATTAACTTCGATGATCGGGTTATATTTAGCAGTTCCCATATATTGTGATAAGCGGTTACAGGCAATTAAGCAGAACTTAATTTTATAAATATATTATATTTTAACTGTAATCGAACTTTATATACTCGATAGGATCGATGGCAATATTAGCCTTATTCAATTTTTTTGCAGAAAATCCAATAAATCTTTAGGTTCAACCTCCAATGCCTTAGCCAATTCCGCAGTAGAGAGCAGCGTGATATTTAATTTCCCGTTTTCATAGCGTTGAATGTCGGCGTATTCTACATTACACAATAAAGCCATTTTCCGTAAGGTCAGCTTTTTAGCCTCTCTTAAAGATTTAAGGCGTTTTCCGAATTGTATTAATATTCCCTTGTCTGTTTCGCTAACCATTTCATTATGTGAATAATTAGGAAAATTGAAATAATATAAAATTAACTATTGTTGTGCCAAAACACAACAATAGTTAACTTGCTTACGAAGCCGATAACAAGTTTAATTTCAATTTAAACAGCTAAATACATTCGTATATGGAAAGTAACCATCCACTTTTAGAAAAGCTGGAAGAATTATTTGGTAATGAACCGTTTGACCCTATTGAAGAAGAGCTTTTCAAATGGTTTATGTTTGCCTATACCGGAAGAGGTAGCGGCATTAAGAAATTAGACAGGCTAAATTTTGAATTGTTTAAAAGCAAACTGAATAGTTTAATTGACGCGATTTACCAATGGCAACAGGATAAAAAATAGTCAAATATCCTTGATTACAATGCCTACATTTTCAAGAAATGCCTTTTTTAAGCGGATATGATTTATTTGTTGGGGTATTGAACTGATTACTAACTGCTCATTTTCTTCGCTCATATTCGCACCTAAAATTAATTCTTTAAATGCCTCCGGAGGAACAACAACGGCCCGATCCCCAATTGTTAAAGGATAAGGCCGGAATTTATAGGCCCGATATTCTTTTTCAAATTCCCATTCCCGCAGTTTAAAAAATATCTGAAATATAGTTTGTTGCATGTGGCTATGCTTTGGGGAAGGATGAATTACTGGAAGTTCATCATCATAATGTACAATACCACCCCCTGTTCCTAATCCTCTTAACATTATCTTTGGGTCAAAGCCAATGCAAAATCCACTATGATTAATGCTGTATTTATTCCACATGGTTTCTTCCTTTGGATACGCAGTTAAACTTAGCACACCCGAAAAAGCATCAAATTCTTTAAATGTTTTCTTCTGTTGCTCGTCAACATACTCCTTATTATTGACCATTGTATGATTTGCCCAATCAATAGCAAACGACACCCTTTCTTCGTTGGTAAAGTTCGGATGTAATTGCGGGCAATCATGGTAATATTTATCTAAAATTTCACCGTAGGTTAACAAATCCCACCTTGTCGGATTTTTGCAATCTAATTTATCTTCAAACGAACTTGGAGAGGCGAAGAAAACCTCACGATGTGAAATCATCCTACGATGATTCATATCCCGCCAATCTCTATACTTATAGAGCGTTTCGGGCATTTCCAAATCATCGAATGAACCTTGTACCGCTTCCCCTACTTCTATCATGAATACAATATAGACAACTTACTTATCTATCTATAAATTTATTTTAGGGATATCCCTAAATGACTCAAGTTTATCTTCCTACCCTTCTTTTATTTGCATTTAACCGCAGGGATGACCTGTAATGCAAAAAGAAAAATATGACACCTTTAGATTTAATCACCAAACAAGACCTGGAACAGTTCAAGACCGAATTGTTTGCAGAATTAAGGGCCCTCGGCATCAGTGCATCCACCGAAAAACCCGCTAAACAATGGTTAAGAAGTATTGAAGTACGTAAGTTGTTAAAAATAGCGCCCGGCACCTTGCAGAACTTACGTATCAATGGCACGCTTACCTATACCCAAATCGGCAATATCCATTATTACAGGTACGATGATATTGTAAAAATCCTCGAAAAAAACATTCATAAAAACTAAGCCGATGAAATTAGCACAACAGGCAGACCGTTTTCTACAGAAGGCGGCAAACGATGATCGTTTGCTGCCGTCCCATATAAGCTTATACATGGCCATGTTCTATTACAGCCCTGATAAGCCCGGCGATCACTTCCAGGTCAACCGCAAAAAGCTGATGCGCTTTTCGCGCATCAAGTCCATAGCGACCTACCATAAATGTATCAAAGGACTCGTAGCCCGCGGCTACATTGATTATCAACCAAGCTATGACCCCAACGGTGCAAGTAGCGTGGCGCTGCTCAAATAGCATACGGGCGACAGCCCGATATGCGGTTAAGAGCGTCCTATTTTTCAAAGAAAAATTGGAGCAAGCGGGAATTGGGCAGTGGCCCTATTCGCTTGCCATTTGCCCTGGAAATGGGGTTTGATGTATACTCCGGGTATACATTATGGCTCGTAAAGTACCGGCAGGCCGGAAAAATGTATACAGTGGTGTATACAAAGACAGTAAATTCTTATGAAAGAGCAAAAAGACATCAATATTAAAACGATACGTTTTCCTGTCGCGCTTGATGAGAAGATCATCAAACTGACCAAAAAATTCGGGCGGGGCAAACTCGAAATATTTGGCCAGATGTTAGAATATTTTAGCAAGACCGGGAAAGATCCCGCAGATATCAACGACGACTTATTAAAAAACACCCTGGTCAAAAATCACGATACCTATATCCGGTTCATCAGGGCACAGGAAGAAAAAATCCTTATCCCCATCAAGGTAGAAATTGACCGTATGGTCAGTTCACAGATCAAGATCATTGATAGTTTTAACAGCCAGGTATTAAAAGCAAACAAAGACATTCTATCCGGTCAGAGCAATCAATTTGTTGAGATTGAAAAGCTACTCAAAGCTATTGCCGATAAACTTGATACTAAGGAAAGTCTTAAACTGAAATTCCTTTACATCCTGAATTACTTCTATAAGGCAAGCCTGAACGCCTCGTCGAAAGATAAAGAAACCTTATTACAGGAAGCGCGACAACATATCTCAAAACTTTAAAGCTATGTACATCAATATAACAGACAGTCCAACATCAGACAATAAAGGCAGCAGCCACGACCTTGTGCATTATCTGGAAAAAGAAAACCGGATAGACAAGGAAATCCAACCGGAACTTTGGTTTAATCAGGACCGCATGACAATTTCAGCGTTCGATACGACCCAGGCCATTGACAACAACATTGCCAAACTTAGTAAACAGGATGCCAAATTTTTCCTGCTCAACATTAGCCCGAGCCAAAAAGAAATCGCCTGGCTAAAGGAGCGCTATGGGGACGAAAGCGCAAAAGAGTTGTTTAAAGCTTACGCAATCAAGGTTATGGATGAGTATGCGAAGAATTTTAAGCGCCCAGGCATTAACAGCAGCAAAGACTTGCTGTGGTTTGGCAAGCTTGAAAACTTTCGTTATTACGGCCATAACGACCCTGAAGTTAAACAAGGGTTGAAAAAACGGGGTGAGCGCAAACCCGGTGAACAAATGCATATTCAGATCATTGTAAGCCGTAAGGACATCACCAACAAGATCAAGCTTAGTCCGAAGAATAACTCTAAGGGTAGAAATGCCGAGCATTCCCGCAGAATGGGCCAGTTTGACCGCTCTGCATTTAAACAATCCGGTGAACGGGTATTTGATGAGCAGTTCGGCTTTGACCGCGGGTTTGAGGAAACCTTCAAATATGCGAATGCCAAGAAAAAGGGTTTGCTTGATGAACGGGTAGCCATGCGAACCGAGCGCATCAAAAACAATCCGCAATACAGGCCAGACATCAAACCGGAGTGTAAGACAATTTCCGCAGACAATCAAATAAAGCTTTCTTTTGGCAAAGCTCAAGCCGAAGCAGCGCCTTATATTCCCATTAAAAAAAGGAAGAAAAAAAATAAAGAGCAGGAAGAGGATCAGGGCCTGACATTTTAAATCAATAAAAATAAAAATAAAATCAACACGATAAGTTTAAGGAGGACATTATGAACACAGGTGAAGATACCCAGGGTCTAAGAAAGATCGTAGATTTTACGAGGCTGATCAGCATCTTTATTTTAACCATACATTTTTATATTACCTGCTACCATGCTTTTGAAGCATGGCATTGGACGGCAACCATTACGGACAGGATTATTAGCAATATCGCTAAAACAGGTTTATTTAATGGAATAATAAAGCCGAAACTGGCAACATTGTTATGCCTGGCTATTTCATTAGTAGGCATCAAGGGTCGTAAGGATGAAAAGATAGGCTATAAAAGCATTTTCGCTTACCTCATAAGCGGGATGTTGCTGTATTGGCTAAGTGTACTATTTTTTTATATCCCTGCCAGTATCAACGTTATAGCCGCTTGCTACATTATATTAACCGGCATCGGTTATCTGCTCATGCTAACAGGCGGTGCCTGGCTATCACGCTTGCTCAAAGACAAATTGAACAAGGACGTTTTCAATACTGATAACGAAACATTTCCCCAGGAAGAAAGACTGCTTGAAAATGAATATTCCATCAACCTACCCGCTAAGTATAATTTAAAAGGTAAGGTCAGGGATAGTTGGATTAACGTAATTAACCCCATGCGCAGCCTTTTGGTGTCGGGTTCACCCGGAGCAGGTAAATCTTACTACGTTATTAGGCATGTGATAGATCAGCACCTGAAGAAAGGATTTTCTATGCTAATTTATGATTTTAAGTTTGACGACCTTTCCAAGATCGCTTACAATAAACTGATGACGTACAAGGGTAATTATCAGGTGAAGCCTGCTTTTTACGTTATCAATTTTGATGACCTCAACCGTTCGCACCGCTGTAATCCGCTTGAACCTGATGGGATGCTCGATATTACCGACGCGGCAGAAGCAAGCCGCACGATCATGATGGGCCTTAACCGTGAGTGGATACGTAAGCAGGGGGACTTTTTTGTCGAAAGCCCGATCAATTTTTTGACGGCACTAATATGGTATTTACGCAGGTATGAGGATGGTAAATATTGTACGCTTCCCCACGTGATTGAATTAATGCAGACCGATTATGAACAGCTTTTTGCAATCCTACAGCGTGAGGAAGAAGTGCAAGCCCTGATCAATCCTTTTATATTGGCTTATAATAATAACGCCAAAGCACAACTGGAGGGGCAAATTGCGAGTGCCAAAATTGGCCTTTCCCGTTTATCTTCGCCAACACTTTATTACGTGCTATCAGGTAACGATTTTACCCTTGACCTCAACAACCCTAAAGCGCCTAAGATCATCTGCCTCGGGAACAACCCTCAAAAGCTGCAAACGTATGGCGCAGTACTGTCCCTGTATATTTCACGACTGATCAAGCAGGTCAATCAAAAAGGGAAACTGAAAAGCAGCCTGATATTCGACGAGTTTCCAACCATATTTTTTAATAATATGGATAGCCTAATCGCAACAGCCCGAAGCAATAAGGTAGCGACTACGCTTGCCGTCCAGGATTTTAGCCAGCTTAAAAAGGATTATGGCGCCGAACAAGCGGACGTGATCACGGGGATAGTAGGCAATATTATCAGTGGACAGGTTACCAACGATACAGCAAAAAAATTGTCTGAAAATTTTGGCAAGATTGTTCAGGATAAAAACAGCCTGACGATCAATAGCAGCGATACCTCTTTTTCCAAAGCCACCCAACTTGATTATGCTATACCTGCATCAAAGATCGCTTCGCTGTCATCGGGCGAATTTGTCGGCATAGTTGCCGATAACCCCGAAGAACGCATCAACCTCAAATTATTTCATAGCGAAATTCAAAACGATCATGAAGCAATTGCCAAAGAAGAAGCTGCATACAAAGCTATTCCCCTTATAGGTTACGTTTCCCCTGAAGATGTGGAAGAAAATTATAAACAGATCAAAGCTGAAATCGCCATGCTTATTAAATCGGAAATGGAAAAAGTTGACGCGAGTAAAGTTCAAAACAAAGAAGATACAGCCAACACCGGTACAAAACAGCATGAAAAAGAAATTAGCGAACTGGAAAAAATCAAAGATGAATCTTTAGATATTTCAAAAGAGGAAACGCAATCTGGTGACGAACAATCCAAAATTGAACAGCAAGGTCTTGACCGTCCCGACGATCAGGATATATCGTATTACTTGTAGATGCTCACTCAACTAAAGTGGAACATAAAACGAAGTTTTCATACCATAGGCATGTGATATATGATCTACAGGTAAAAACTGTGTATAGTGGTGTTTCTTATTAAAGCGTTTTAATCAGTATACCGATAATAGCCGCAAACCCGATAATATAAGGTTCCTGTAATTTTTTGATATAGATAAGTGCTACCACAGCAATTATGGCAATTATTGCCGTCGGAATATCCGTAATTGACCGCAACCCGATGATAATTACTGAGCCTACCAGCGCTCCAATTACGGCTGCGGTGATACCTTCCACAAAAGCTTTGATACTTGTATTTTTGGCAATCTTTTTAAAGGATGGTGCTAAGGCTACAGTGAATAAATAACATGGTAAAAATGTAGCTAACGCCGCCACACATGCACCAGGAAAGCCAGCAACTAAATAACCAATAAATCCTACCGTAATCACTACCGGCCCTGGCGTGATCATTGCCACTGCAACTGCATCCACAAATTGATTTTCCGTTAGCCAGCCAAATTCTTTGACCACCCCTGCATGCAGGAAAGGAACGATGGCCAACCCGCTACCAAACACAAAGGCACCCGCTTTGGCAAAGAACCAGGCGATCTCCTGTAAGGCCTTGCCGTCATATTTCCAAAATCCGGTGCTGATCAGAATACCGGCAGGCAAGACCGCAGGTTTTTTGATCCATTGCGGTGGCGCTTTGATCAGCATATACAAGATGCCGCAGCCGAGGAATAGCAGGATTTCTTCTCTTTCAGTGATGACAGTAATCACAATACCAGCGATATAAAAAAGCCACAACAACCACTTGGATTTAATGGCAGCTATCTCAAACTTACTGATGGATTTAACGGTCAGTTTATAGGCGCTCATCGCGATGATACCGATAACGGCAGCACCAACCCCATAAAAAACCGCCTGCATCCAGGCCAACCCTCCATAAAGCTGGTAAGCCATACCAAGCAGTACCACCATAATAAATGACGGAATAACAAAAGCCAGTCCTGTCAGTGTCGCACCGATCAGCCCATAATGAACAAAGCCGATATAAATACCTAATTGGGCAGCTAAAGGACCCGGTGCCAGTTGTGCCAACGCCAGGCCCTCTTTGTATTCTTCTTCCGTCAGCCAGCTTTTTTGCTCCACCAGGTCACGCTGCATATAGCCGACCAAAGCTACCGGCCCGCCAAAACCCCAGGTGCCAAGTTTTAAAAAGTATTTCGTAATATCCAGTAAAGAGTAAGCTGGTTTGGATTTGATTATTTGCTCTGCCATATGTGTTTTTCCTCCTGTACATATTTGGCCCAGCTATACAGGGCATCATAAAGAATTAATCCGAATGCAAGTAGTTCATGGTCATCTTTAAAGTTGTAAGACAGCCCTGCTGAAATGGCCCAAAGCCCGGCTGCTTGTTGTGCCAGATCAAAACGCGCCGTATCCGCACCGCGAACGATCTCCGCGATCTGCAAAAGCGCCGGATCGTTCAGACCATGCTTTTTAATGATATAGTCAAAGGTGCATCGTTGGCCCTCGTGGGTATATTCTACGTCTGCGATATCATAAGGTATGGCATTCAGTATTTTACCTTGCTCAATCACCTGATCTTTAGGCACAAACAAGAACTCCGCCCGAGGATCGACAAAGTTTTTAATAAGCCAGGGACAGGCAATACGGTCAATTTTTGGCCGTTCACGGGTGATCCATTTCATAAGAATTGGTTTTAAGATTTAATTCATTACTACATCTTCATCCCACCCATCGACTTTTCGGGTTTCTTGCCTAAAACATCCAGTGCCGCGCGAAATCCCTGTGCCAAATCGGTCGCCTTACCCCTGCCATAATAATGGAGGAAGATCATGTGCGGATCATCGCCCAGCATGTGATTGTGCACTGCTACCACTTCGAGGTTGTGTGCCCGCAAGGTTTTGATCACAGTATTCACCTCGCTTTGCAGCATGGCTACGTCCCCTGCAATATGGGCATCATCCTGTTTACCAGCAAAGGAGGCCCAGGTGTTCAGCCCTATGTTCGTGGTCATTTCCACGCCCATCGCAATCACCTTTAGATCGGCCCGCCCGATGGTATATTTATAGGTCGGTCCGTTCACCGTACCTGTATATTTCACGATGGCATCCAATGCCGGAATGTCAAAATTCTCTTTGCCGGTTACAGTCAGCGGAGCAGACGGTGCGGGTTGATTAGCCGGAAACAGCTTGCTGTCCCTAATGGTGTCAGCATATTTTTTTGCCAGTTCCGCTACAGTTCCCATGCCATGAATGTGCATGTAAAATATACGTGGTTCTTCGTAAAAGAAGTGGTTATGTATAGCTGCTATCTCCAAACCATTGGCGTGTGCAGCAGATATTAAAGGGTTAACCTCTTCCATCTGCAATACCGTATCGCTCATCACCATCGCGGATTTGCCGTCAACCGTTTTCTTAAACGACACCCAGCCGCCAAAACCAAACGGGATCGGTACGGGTTCGCCTTTAATTTTCATTTTCAGGTCGTTTCTCGGCAGTGGTGTCGTATAAACCTGCTCGGCATCTTTATAGCTGCCTTTTTTGCCCAGGGCAGCGTCAATAGCAGCCATTTCATCGGCTGTAATCGGCGGAGTTTTACCTAAAGGCAATGTTATTGCTTTCGCTTTATCAATAGGTAACAGCAAAGCTGTACCCAATACCGCCGTTGCCTGTAAAGCTTGTCTGCGGGTGAATTTATTGGTTTCCATGGTGGTAATGTTGTTATTTCTAATCAGTAAATAAATTTACAAAGTTTTAAAGCCAGATAATAGAACGGAAATGACTATACAGTAGAACAGATTTTACTTTTTTATCTATTGTTTTACCTGAACAGTTGTGCCTTCTTTCAGCTCTTCATTCGCCTGTGCAACCAGTTGGTCGCCGGGTTTCAGGTCACCCGCGATCTCGGTCTTTTCCTTGCCGGTAAACCCTGTCTTCACATCTACCCATTTGGTTTTTCCGTTCTCCACTCTGATCACAAACTTACGCTCCTGCGTCGTGACAACCGCTTTAAAAGGAACCAGGAACCCGTCTTTGGGGCGACTGACCGGCAATACGATTTGTGCGAACATGCCGGGCTTGAGTAAGCCGTTCGCGTTTGGAAAAGTAAGCTCCCACGTTTCGCTGCGGGTCTGAGGATCAATAGCATCTGATTTCCGGGCAAGTTTGGCTTTAAAGATTTGCCCCGGATTAGCGGAAACCGTAAATGAAGCCTCATTATCCTTTAAGGTAGTTGAATTATATGCTTCCGGCACAGCTACATCCACTCTTAAAGACGAGTTATCTTCTACACGGAACAAGAGCGTTTTACCGGTATTATCCACAAAATCTCCCTTAAAAACATTTCTTGCGGTTACTACGCCATTAAAGGGGGAACGGATGACCAGGTAGTCCTGTATAGCCCCGGTTGCTTGGGTTGCCGAACGGGAAGCCTGGTAAACTGCGCTATCTGTCCGCATCTGATTGCGGGCGATTTCCATTTCATTATCCGCCACGGCACCGGGCGTTTGAGCAGCTTTTAATAAACGCAGGTAAGTTGATTTGCTGGATTCATATTTAGACTTTGTACCCATGCTGTTACTTTGGCTTTGGGCCTGCGCCGCTTTTAATTCCGGTGCATCCAGGATACATAAAACCTGCCCTTTGCTTACTTTCGAGCCGATGTCTACTTTAACCTCTTTGACATAACCGGGCGTACGCGCGTAAATATTGGCACGGTCAAAGGGGATAATTTCGCCGGTCAGGTTCAGTTTATTGGAAACAGGTTCCAGTTTCAGCGTGATCAGTTTAACCGCCGGTTTCTCTGGCAGGCCCTGCGGCGCGGCTTTTTCCGTTTGATTACTTCCGCAAGCTGCCAACAGGCAAACCGGGATGTAGTATAGATATTTTATAGTTTTCATGATTGATTTTCGGTTAAAAGGTGATACTTACTTGCAGGATCATCCGGATCTAAAGAGATCACAGGTACAGGGCGATTCCCGATGGATGACTGGTAAATTAAGGGCAAAACGATCAGGCTGGAGAACATAGAAAAGATCAGGCCGCCGATCACGGCTGTTCCCAAAGGGGATGTCTGGTCGCCACCTTCTCCCAAGCCCAAAGCCATCGGGATCATCCCGGCGATCATCGCCAAACTGGTCATTAAGATGGGCCTGATCCGGTCTTTGATCCCCTGTAAATAGGGCTCGCTTAGTTTTTCACGCCGGTGTTTTTCTGCCTGGGTGACAAACAGGATAGCATTGGCCACCGCCACACCAACCGCCATGATACAGCCCATATAGGATTGAATATTCAGTGTTTTGCCGCAGATCCAAAGCAACAACAGGCTGCCTGTTAAAATGCCCGGAATAACCGCAATGATCACCAGTGATAAACGGAACGACTGAAAGTTTACCGCCAGTAGCAGGAAGATCACCACGATAGCCAGTAAAATGCCGTTTTGCAGCTCCTGGAAAGTCTGTAAAAATACTTCTGCCTGTCCCGGTTGCTGGATCTTCATACCCTCCGGCAGCTTACCTGTTTCATTTATGATCTTATCAATAGCATTGATGGCTGAACCAAGGGCCTTGCCATGCAGGTTGGCGGTAATGGTGATAAAGCGTTTTTGATTCAGCCGGTCAAACTCGCCCTCTGTATTACCCATTTTCCAGGTTGCCACGTCCCGCATATATACCTGCTTACCTCCAGCGGAACTTAAAAGGATATTATCCACTTGCGCCGGATCATTCATAATTAACTCGGGTACCTGCACCTGTACCTGGTAAGCTGTTCCGGCTGCTTTATCCACCCAGTAATTGGGCTGCGTAAAACGGCTGGATGAGGTCGCCGCTGCCAGTGATTTACCGGCATCTTCCACGGTCAGACCTAACTGTCCTAATTTCACCCGGTCAAATTCGATCTTCATGGCAGGGTAACCTTGTGGCGCACTGTATGCCACATCCCGCAGGTAGGGCAGTGTTTTCAGGCGTTCAACGATCTTCTTTCCAAACTCACGATCCTGTGCCAGGCTTTTACCCAAGACCTGCACCTGTATCGGTGTTCCTGTCCCCTGGCTCATGACCTGTTCCACCAAGTCTGCCGGTTCAAAGGAAATATGTGATCCAGGCATTTGTTTGTTTACCGCTTGTCGTATCCTTTCCTTGAAATCATCCAAATGAATACCTGCACCCGAAATGAATTTGACTTTGAGCACCGCTTCCTCTGGCCCGCTCGTCCATAAATGAATGGCGCTGACCGGGTAGCTGGATGGCAGCAGGCCTACATAAGCGGAGGATATGGCGATCTTGTTGCCCCCGGAAATACTGTCGATCAGGTGCAACAATTGTTTGGTACTTTGTTCTGTCCGCTCAATGCGCGTGCCTTCCTTTAACCTTAATCTGACCTGGAACTGCCCGGCATCCACTTTGGGAAACAATTCTTTACCGACCGTAAAGAATAACAATCCAGCTAAGGCGATGGTAAGTAGGATATAAACAGGTATCAAAATATTCCGGGTCGGCGACAGGCGGTGGATCAGCTTTTCATGCCTTTCTTTAAAACGGGTCATGCGTTTACCCTCTCCCACGTTTTCGGCCAGTTTATCTTTAAACAGCCAGTTGGCAATTACAGGTACAAAGGACTGCGATAACAGGAAAGACGCGATCATTGCAAAGCCAACCGATAAGGAAAGCGGCAGGAACATTGCCTTGGGGATGCCCGACATAAAGAAAGCCGGGAAAAATACAGCAAGAATACACAACAGGATCAATAGTTTGGGCAAAGCGATCTCTTTACAAGCTTCCAATATGGCGCGACCTTTCAGCTCGCCTTTTTCCTGGTGATGATGGATGTTTTCGATAGTAACTGTGGCCTCGTCCACCAGGATGCCGATAGCCAAAGCTAAACCACCCAAGGTCATGATATTGATCGTTTGCCCGAAAAGCTTTAAACAGATCAACGCCGAAAGCAGGGCCAGCGGTATGGTTAGCACCACGATCAGTGAGCCACGCCAGTCCCGCAGGAACAGCAGCACCATTAAGCCAGTCAGCAAAGCCCCTAAAATACCTTCGGTCATCAGACTTTTGAGCGAATTGATCACGTAGCCCGACTGGTCAAACTCATAGCTCACTTTAATATCCGGTGGTATAGCGGCCTGCATGTCAGGCAAGGCAGCTTTCACCTTTTGAACCACATCCCAGGTCGAGGCATCCGCCCTTTTAGTTACCGGGATATAAACTGAACGCTTGCCATTGATCAGCGCATAACCGGTGGTCACATCCCCGCCGTTATCTACCTGTGCCAGGTCATGAACGTAAACAGCAGGGCCGCTGCCGGTTTTTACGGGGATATTGCCCAGATCTTGGATATTATCCACGACGGTATTTTGCGGCGCGATCAATAGCTGATCACCGACCCGCAGGTTACCCGCCGGGAGGATGGGATTTCCTTTGGCGATGGCAGTGACCAATTCTTCGGGACTGATACCGTAACTGCGTAATTTATTGGGATCAGCTTTGATCAATACGGAGCGCTGGTTACCGCCGAAAGGTGGCGGTGCGGAAACCCCCGGCAGCGTGGAAAACATGGGCCTAACCTTAAACAGGGCCAAATCAGATACTTCGGCCAGTGACCGGGTTGGACTGCTGAATACCAACTGGCCCACAGCTACACTGCCACCATCAAAACGGGTAACAAAGGGCGACACGGTTCCCGGGGGCATAAAGGCCCGCGCCCGGTTCACCATTGACACCACCTCACCGGTAGCTTGACCCATATCGGTGCCTTCATAGAAATTGAGCTTTAATAAAGTAACGCCCTGTATGGTTTTGCTTTCCACGGATTTAATGCCGGTTACATAAAGGAAATGGTATTCATAATAAGAGGTCACAAAACCTTCGATCTGTTCGGCTGATAAACCGCCATAGGTTTGGGCAACGTAAATAGTTGGTGTACCCAGCTTTGGAAAAATGTCTATCGGCATCGTTTTAATGGAAACGACCGAAAAGAAAACAATGGCGATAACGGCCACGATGATCGTGACCGGCTTTCTCAGGGAGCTATATAGAAACTGGATAATGTTCATTTGCCGTATTGATTTAAAAACAGGTTGAGATTGCCGCTATAAGCAGCCTCGTTTAATAAAGCGCGCCAGGCACCGAAATAAGCGATCTTAACGGTAGCCGCAGACTGAAATAAAAGCTGCTGCGCCTGGATCACGTCGTAATAATTAATCAATCCTGATTTATACCTCGACTGGATGGCTTTGTAGGAATATTCGGCTGAATGAAATTGCTGCGGGGCCAGCCTGGCGGACTGCAATGCCTTCTGAAAATTGGATGCTGCGATCTCCTTTTGCGTGTTCAGGTGCAGCTCGGTTTGTGCCAGCTGTTCCCGGCTGGATGCGGTAATCAATTCCTGTTGTTTCCATAAAGGTTTCTGCCGAAAAACTTCCAGTATAGGAAAAGCAATCTGTGCACCCACGCCGTAATTATACCGCTGAAAGCGCCAGCCGTCACTGGAATTAACTGAACCATCAGCACCTATACCCGAACCCCGGCCATAACCGGTGCTCCACAAAGTCAAACGAGGCAGTATGCTTTTCTTTAAGGATTTTAAAGCCAGCTCATTTGCGCCGACATTAGCCTTTTCCAATAGCACCTCCGGGTGATCGGTTGTTGAAGTATCCGCCAAAGCAATGGCCGGAAGATGGCTGAAGAGCGAAGAATCCGCTGGCAGGCCAGGCGGTAATTTACCGCCGACCAGTTCTTTTAAAGCGATCAGCGTGGAATCCCGTTGCCTTTCAAAAGCGATCAGCTGCATTTCTGCCCTGGTATATTCCGAATGAAAAGAGGAAGAATCTGTTCCCGGCCTTAAACCACTGACCACTAAGGTTTGTGCCTGTTTTAAGTTAAAAGCCGATTTCTCGATATTCGAATGATAAACCTTAATCAGATCGCTGACCAGCAAATAATTTAACCAGGCACTGATTACATAGATCTGATGCTGAAATAAGGTAAGGTTCTCATCCGCCTGCCCATATTGCAAGCGGCCTTTAGCCAGATCAATTTCAGCGCCCCGCTGTCCGAACGTAATAGGTTCCCATTGCAGGTTGAGCGCTGCCGCACTTCCCGGCACGCCACTGTAATTATTGCCCTTACTGGGTGGGCCGCTGATCGGTGTGATATACTGCGGATAAATCATACCTGTAATGTTATTAGCGGTCGCATAATCTACCTGGTAAGAGGCATTCAGCGAAGGGATCAGACCGTTCTGCTTATACTTTACCGCGGATTGCAGGGCCTGTGTTTGCAGCCTTTTGGCTTTGATCAGGGGATAATTGGCCGTAGCCGTCCGGAGCAGGGAATCGAGGTAAGGCTTCCCTTGCTGTGCGGCGGTTCGTTCCGGCAGCAAAAAACAAAGAAGCATGCCTGTAAGCAGGCTGATCTTTGGGATAGTTAATACGGGATGTTTCATAGCTGGAGATCCAGTGCTGTATTTGTAAGCACAATGCTACGGCAATTCCAAATCCCAAAATAGAACGTATTTTACTGAGTAGAACCAGCTTTACTTTTTGGGCAGATTTTTTTTGTATTCAGAAGTGGTCATGCCCATTTGGTTCTTAAAGATCCGGTTAAAATGACTCTGGTCGGAAAATCCGGTGAGGTAAGCGATCTCGGTCAGGGCGTAGTTGGTGGTTTCCATCAGGTGAATCGCTTTTTCCAGCCGCATCTTACGGATATATTCTCCAAAAGATAGATCTTCAAAATACTTGGAAAACTCCCTTGAGAGGTACGTTGGGTTAATCTTCAGTTCTTCGGATACCTGCTGCAGGCTCAGCGCCATATTGGTATCGATCTGGTCCTGGATCATTTCTTTGATTTCTTTGGCCCATACCGGAGGCTTTTTCGAGCCCTGCTGTTTCAGGTACTTATTAAACACCTCCAGTAAAAGGTGTTCCACCGGCTCCTGGACATGCTTTTGCTCATACAGGTATTTGGCCCAGGTGTACAAACCGTCGTAAACTTTCATGCCCAGTTCCAGTAATTCGTGGTCGTCCGGGATATTTTTGGAAAGCCCTAAAAAGATAGCCGACAGGCCCGATGCCTGCGGGGCGAAATCATGCCGGTCGGTGTCCGCACCCCGAACGATAGCGGCTACACGGTCAAGCGCGACATCTTTGAGCTGATGTTTTTTGATAAAGTAATCAAAGCTGCACTGGTCATCATAATGGGTGTATTCTACGCCGGGCAGGTCAAAGGGAACGGCATTTAAAACTGCGGCCTGCGCGATCACCTGGTCAACGGGTACATAAATGATCTCCGCATCGGGATCAATAAAGCGTTTGATCAGCCAGGGACAGGCGATGCGGTCGATCTTCGGATGTTCACGGGTGATCCATTTCATAGCACATCAAAGTTAGAAATCTAAATCTTATTATAGCAGGCTGGTTGCCTGGGCGATGATACCCGCAAATTCTGTAGGAAATCTGTATCAGGTTATATTTTGTTGAACTCAATCAACAGAAAGTAAACAGAAACTAAAGATAAATTTGCTTGTTTAAATACGAAAGCTATGTCCTGTTTTAAATGCCAGTCCGCCGTCCTGTTATTCGCAGGCTTATTATTAACGACCAGTTGCCATGCACAAAATGAAACCGGTGGAAAATACCTTACGCTCGAAAAAGAGATTGCCTTGTCCAATGTAAAAGGCCGCATTGACCATATTGATATTAACCTGAGAGACCAGGTTGCTTATGTTGCCGCGTTAGGAAACAATACTTTAGAGATTATAGACCTGAAAAGCGGCAAGGTTACCGGCAGCATCAAAGAGCTGGATGAGCCGCAGGGTGTTGCTTATATTTCCAAACACGAAGAAATCCTGGTGGCCAATGGCGGAACAGGAGAATGCGGTTTTTATAATGCCGTCACCTTAAAGAAAACAGGCAGCATCAAATTAGCGGATGATGCCGATGACGTGCGCTATGATTCAGATGCGGACAAAATCTATGTGGGTTATGGCAGCGGCGGGATTGCCATTATTGATGGGGTAAGCCATAAACAGGTTGGAGATATTAAACTACCGGCACACCCGGAATCGTTCCAGCTGGATGCCAAAGCCGGCAAGCTATGGGTGAACCTTCCCGGTTCAGGCATGGTCGGTGTAGCCGACCTGAAAACTTTAAAATTGACCGCTAAATGGTCGAAGCTGTTTCCGCGCTCTAATTTCCCGATGGCTTATGACGAAGCACAGCATCGGGTCATTGTTGGCTACCGTTTACCGGCTAAGCTGATCATTTACGACAGCGAAACAGGTAAAGAAATCTTCAGCAGCGCTATGGTGGGCGATGTGGATGATTTGTATTGGGATGCCAAAAGCAAAAATATTTATATTAGTGGTGGCGGTGGTGCCGTGGATATTTTTAAACAAACGGCCGACATTGCCTATAAGCAAACTGCCCATATCAAAACCCAAAACGGGGCAAGAACATCTTTGCTTGTTCCTGAATTGAATTTATTCCTGATCGCTGCCAGGGCTACCGGTGATCAAAAGGCAGCCTTACTGGTCTATAAAATAACACCGTAATATTTGATTACGCAAAGTAATTGTGGGCGGAATGCCGTATTTTAGTAAATATGAAAGTAAAGCCCGGCATTGTGCTCAAAGTCAGCTATCAGGATGTGAATCATTACGTGCAGGTCATCAAAGTTGAACTGACAAATGAAACTTTAACAATCCAGGTATTAGCCGGAAAAACCATGAATATCATTAAAACACCGGCTAAAGGCTGGCATTACGAAAAAGCATCTTTTGATTTAGACGAGGGACTCCTGTTAAAGATCGGTGAGGCCATCGATAAATGTCAGCCTGCTTAGGCCATACTGTTTTTATTCCGTTTCACAAAAAACAGCGATACTACTAAGAGCAACAGGGAAATAATCCCTCCATATAAAAAATCCTTACCTG
Organism: Bacteroidota bacterium; assembly: GCA_040390445.1. Classification (GTDB taxonomy): domain Bacteria; phylum Bacteroidota; class Bacteroidia; order Sphingobacteriales; family Sphingobacteriaceae; genus Mucilaginibacter. The sequence goes on along the minus strand of JAZJYI010000007.1, from coordinate 203,526 downwards.
GAAAATGACTTCCTGTAAACCCGGCTATCGGATAAGCAATAGCCCACCAGAGATGGGAAAAGGCAAAATGCGAGCCGTAAACCTTTCCCTGTTCATTTTCCGCTATATTTTCACCGATCAAAGTTTCTGACGGCATTTCCGCTAAACTCTGTCCTAAACCGGCAAAGACCCATAATATTAACATGATAGGAAAACTCACAAAGTTGGTAATAGAGATCGTGATCGCCAGTATCAATGCGCCAACAATCAGCGATAATCTGCGGGTTTTGGTTTTATCCAGGCTGCCTGCTACAAATGCGGCAATACTGGCACCAATGCCAAATGCCGTCATTACCCAGCCGTAATGCTTATCATCTAAATGCAAACTACTTTTAATATGGCCGACTGAATTAACTAATATTTGGGCGCCCGCAATGGCCGAAACAAATTCAATGATCAGCGCGAAGCGGATAATGGGATTGCCAAATAGCAGTTTAATTCCGTTGATCACATCCTGCCAGGCAGAAAATGTCTTTTGATTTTTATCAACCTTCTTTTGCAGCTTTTTACCCGGCAGCAGCAGTATCAATATACCCGCGATAATAAATGAGCCTGCATCGATAAAAAAGATCTCCCGAGCGCCGAACCAAACGGCTAAAATGCCCGCCAAACCCGGCCCCAATACACCTAATATCTGGAAAGTAGCCGTAGATAACCCTACCGCCTGCCGGTAATGTTCCTTATCTACAACCTGCGGAATCACCGCGCGGTAGGTCGGCGTAAAAAAGGCGTTGAAGAGATTTAGGGCAAATACCAGGACATAGATCTGCCATTCGGCGTGTACAAATGGCAGGCAGGCGACAATACCCATACGGATAAAGTGCGTGGTTACTAATATGGTTTTCCGGCTAACCCGGTCGGCCAATACTCCGGCGAATGGGGAGAAAATAATAAAAGCCGTTACCCGCAGTGTTAGGGCACTGGCTAAGATGATCGCTGACTTTTCCTTGCCAAATTGATAGGACAACAAAGCTAATCCCACCCAGGTTACCGCATCACCCAGCAGGCTTACCGACTGCGCAAAGTATAAACCCGCAAAGACTTTATTTTTGAGCGCGACAAAAGTATCGGCGAATGCTGCCAGCCAGCTACTGTTTTTACTGTTATTCATCCTCCCCGGTGTTTTTCATTTTCATCAGTAAGCTATAAGCGCCTTTCGTCACAAATGTTTGATTCCGCAATTCGGAACTGTTCGCCAGCAATTCAACATAACCCTCCCTGGCTACGCCCGGTTTGATCTCCATGATCTCGTAGGTGTTCTTACCGGTCACTTTAAAAGCGTAGCTCTTGCTCTCAAAGTTTACAATCGCATCTTCGGGTAGCGTCAGGGCGTTGTTAGCCGTCACCTCGATCTCGGCATTCATAAAAGTACCCGGCAACAGGTTTTTATCGTATTGCTCAAAATGGCAGTGCACTTCCGTCTTGCGTTGGTCGGTCAGGTCTTTACCGATCAGGACAATGGTACATTCATATTTTTTATCCGGGTTGCTGTTGGTATATGCGATCACTTTTTGTCCCTGGTGCAGTAAATTCACATCTTTTTCAAATACGTCCAAAGCCAAGTGTATATCCCGAGGATCAACGATCTCAAATAATACATCGCTCGGGTTCACGTATTTACCGATGTTCACATTGACCTTGCTCACATAGCCGTCAATCGGCGAGCGTACTGCCGCACTGCGGGTGATACTGCCATCCGTTACACTGGCCGGGTTCATACCGATCAGGCGCAGCTTTTCCGCTAAAGAACTGACCAGTATTTTCTGGCTGGAATAATCTGCCTGGGCCTGTTGAAATAGCTTATCACTACTGGCCTTACTCGCATTCAGGTCACGCTGGCGCTCAAAATCTTTCTGCGCGTATACCAGTTTGGCCTTAGCCGTCAGGTAATCCTGCTGCAATTGAATAAATTGCTGGTCTTCCATCATGGCGATGGTTTCGCCTCTGCTCACATGCATACCTGGCAACAGTTTGCTCGATTTTAAATAGCCGCCCATCGGAAAACTAATGCTGACCATATTCTGTGGCGGCACGTCAATAGCACCTGTTACTTTCAGTGTTGTAGCAACGGGACGGTTGGCCGCATGGCCGGTATCAATCCCAGCCGTAGTACGCTGCGCATCGGTCAGTGTTACCGTGGTACTGTTTTCCGCTTTTGGCTTGGTTTCCGTTTTGGTTTCAGCCTGGTCAGGTTTACCACCGCCGCAGGAAAACAGCGATAATACGATTAATAGGACCGCCGTATGGTTGATATATATTTTGATAGTCGGTTTCATGTTATTGGTTTTGAAGGGAATTAATTTGAATAATGGCCTGGTTAAGACTGTTGACCGCATCGGTGTACTCGCTGCGCAGGGAAGTAGCCTGATTGATCAGCAATACGTATTCCAGGTAATTGATCTGCCCGCCGGTAAATTGCAGGTTGGCGGTTTTCAGAATTAAAGCGGCATTCGGTAAACCCGTTTTTTCATAGTAGGCCACCGCCTTTTGATATTTAACCACTTCTTCCGCAGCCTGCCGGTAACGGGCCTGCAAAGCTTGTAAGCCAGACTGGTAATCCACCTGCGCCTGCTGTTCTTTAATGCGAGAGGCGCTGACCTTGTTCTTCTGTGCGCCAAAGAAAAGCGGTACCGAAACGCCCAGTTGTACCGAAGAAAAGCGGTTGCTGCCATCGAACGTGCGGCTGGCACCGTTTACGGTTTGCGTGCCGTTAAAGCTTTGGTTGTAATAACCCAGGTTGAGGTCGGGTAATAACTTTGCCTTTTCCAGTTCGGTTTGGGCCTTGACAACCTGTTGCTGCTGACCTAAATACTGCAACTGCGGGTGGCTGCTGAATGCCGTATCTGTGGTTAATGGCATGGGTAATTTAAAATCCGTGGCCTGTGGTTCGTAGGCGGTATTTGTATTTAACAAAACCAGGAACCGTTCCCGCGCGATAATCAGGTCGGAGTTTACCATTTCGGTTTGCCTGGCAATCTGCGCCCGCTGGGTTTCAGCAGTCGTCTTTTCCAGGATATTACTTTCACCTTTTTCCAGACGCAGGCTGGCATTTTTGACAAACAGCGCATAGGTGCTGTCGGCATTTGATAACAAACCTAATTTCTGCTTCATGTAAAGGATGTTGTAAAAATTTTCGGTGACCTGTCTTTGTAATTCCCGTTGCCTAAGATTTACATTCAGTTCTCCGGCACGATACTCTGCATTTAGTAAAGCCTTTTGCCGGGTATAGACCGTCGGGAAGTTAACCGTTTGCACGACCGACAAGCGGTTGTCATTATAGGCACTGTTGATCTGACCGTATTCCCCGGTGATGTTGGTTTTAGGGATGGTAACACCTGTACCGGTATTTTTTTTCAGGTATTCAGCGTTCAGTTTCTCGCTTTTCAGGTTCAGATTATTCTTACCTGCCGTATCAATCGCTGCTTTCAGGCTGATCGGTGTTTGCGCTTTCGCAGTTCCGGCAAACAGGCCCAGCGTGGTAAGTAATAAGATCACCGCGGATTTGGCGGGTACTTTCATGGATTTTCCTTTTTCAAACAGGATATATAAAATGGGCAATACAAATAAGGTCAGGAACGTGGCAGTAATCAGGCCGCCGATCACTACGGTCGCCAAAGGCCGCTGTACTTCCGCACCAGCGCCGTTGCTTAAGGCCATTGGCAGAAAACCGAGCGAGGCTACAGAAGCGGTCATTAATACCGGTCTTAACCGGTGTTTGGTGCCCTCAAAAACAATATCGCGCAGGTTATTCCAGCCTGCCGCCCGCAAGCGGTTAAACTCGGAGATCAATACCAACCCATTCAGTACCGCAACACCAAACAGGGCAATGAAACCGACACCCGCACTGATACTAAAGGGCATTCCGCGTAACACCAGGGCGATCACACCACCTATCGCAGATAAAGGCACGGCAGAAAAAATAAGCAAGCCTTGCTTCATCGAGCCAAAAGCAAAATACAGCATCAAAAAGATGAGTACTAAGGAAACCGGAACTGCGATCATTAAGCGTTGTTTAGCCGCGATAAGGTTTTCAAACGCCCCGCCGTAAGTGGTATAGTAGCCAGGCGGCAGCTTCATCTGTGCATCCACTTTTTGCTGTAGTTCTTCCACAATGCTTTGCACATCCCGGCCCAATACATTAAAGCCGACGATGATGCGCCGTTGTGCATCTTCCCGTTGGATCTGGTTCGGACCTTCTTCGATCTTTACTTCGGCCACCTGTTGCAAGGGTATCTGATTGCCGGTTGGTGTAGGAATGAGCAGATCCTGCACATCGCTCAACTGCTTGCGCTGTTCACCACCCAGACGTACCACCAGGTCAAAACGTTTTTCTCCCTCGTAAACCGTACCGCTGCTTTGGCCCGCAAAAGCAGTGTTGACGATCTTGTTGATATCCTCCACATTGAGCCCGTATTCGGCGATAGCGGCCCGTTTGTAACGGATCACAATCTGCGGCATACCCGTTACGGCTTCCACATAAATATCCCTGGCACCTTTGATGCCGCCCGCGATAGCGCCTAATTTTTTGGCAAAGATGGCCAGTGTATCCAGGTTCTCCCCGAAGATCTTACACACCACATCTTGCCTCGCACCGGTCATCAATTCGTTAAATCGCATTTGTACCGGGTATTGAAAACCGAAAGTTACGCCCGGCACCGCTTCCAGTTCTTTTGACATCTTTTCGGTGAGTTCATCAAAGCTTTTGGCGCTCGTCCACTTGCTTTTATCTTTCAGGATCACCATCATATCACTGGCTTCTATCGGCATGGGGTCGGTCGGTATTTCCGAACTTCCTGTTTTGCCTACAACCTGCTCGACTTCCGGGAATTTGGACAACAATATTTTAGAGCCTTGTTTGATGGCCTGAACCGAGGTTTGTAAACCACTGCCGGTTAACACCCTGGTTTCTATCGCGAAATCGCCCTCTTCCAGTTTAGGAATAAACTCACCGCCTAATTTAGTAAGGACGAATACCGCAACTATAAAGGATACCGCAGAACCAGCGATCACCGTCTTTGGAAATTTGACAACCCTTTTCAATGCGCTGTGATAAAGCCGCTGGAAAAAATCCATCATCCGATCCGACCAATTCATCGTATTTTTTTGCTTTCGGCTTAAAAACAGGCTGCTCATCACCGGCACATAGGTCAGGGAAAGAATAAATGCCCCGATCAGCGCAAAGGCAACCGTTTGTGCCATCGGTTTGAACATTTTTCCCTCGATACCTTGCAGGGTAAAAATCGGGATGTAAACGATCAGGATAATCAGTTCTCCGAAGATCGCGGCGTTTCGCATCCTTGCCGAAACAGTGATCACATCGTTATCCATTTCCTCATGGCTGACTTCTTTGCGTTTTTGTAAGTGTATTTCGTGCATGATGGCCTCTACGATAATGACCGTACCATCTACGATCAACCCGAAGTCCAGTGCGCCCAAACTCATCAGGTTACCTGATACGCCGAACAGGTTCATCAGGATCACAGCGATCAGCATCGCCAGTGGAATAACGGAGGCTACAATTAACGCCGCCCGAAAATTGCCCAGGAAAATGATCAGCACGATCAGTACGATAGCGATCCCCTCCAATAAATTCCGCTCGACTGTCCCGATGGCGTTATCCACCATTTTAGTACGGTCAAGGAAAGCGTCGATCACGACACCCTGCGGCAGGGTCTTCTGAATCTGCGTTACTTTATCTTTAATGGTCTTGATCACCTCATTGCTGTTGGCACCTTTCAGCATCATCACCACCGCGCCGGAAACTTCCTGCTGGCCGTTCCAGGTCATCGCACCATAACGGGTGGCATGGTCTAAGCCAACTTCGCCGATATCACGGATGAGCAATGGCGTACCATTGGGCAGGTTCTTCACCACGATGCTGCCGATGTCGTCCAGCGAACCGACCAGGCCTTCGCTTCGGATAAACAATACCGTCGGGCCGCGTTCAATGTAAGCGCCGCCCGTATTGTTGTTATTTTTTTGCAAAGCGGTAAACACATCACTGATGGAAATACTGTTGGCTTTCAGGCGGGCCGGATCAACCGAAATTTCGTATTGCTTGAGGTAGCCGCCAAAGCTGCTCACATCAGCCACGCCCGGCAAACCTAATAGCTGTTTACGCACGATCCAGTCCTGTATGGTACGCAAGGCCATCGCATCGTATTTCTTCTCGTAACCGGCTTTTGCCCTGACGGAATACTGATAGATCTCCCCTAAGCCCGTAGTTACGGGTGCCATTTCGGGCTTGCCATATTCGGTAGGAATATCGCCCGCTATATCGGTAAGGCGTTCAGCGACCTGCTGCCTGGCCCAATAGATCTCGGCTTTTTCCTCGAATACGATGGTTACTACGGATAAACCGAAGCGTGAAAAGCTGCGGATCTCTTTGACATCCGGGATATTGCGGCAGGATTGTTCAATAGGAAAAGAAATAAAGCGCTCTACATCAGGCGCACCTAATGAGGGTGTGCGGGTAATGATCTGTACCTGGTTATCGGTAATATCGGGTACGGCATCTATCGGCAGGCGCTTGACCTCGTAAATACCGAAGCAGATCAGGCCGAATATAAACAGGCCGACGATGAGCTTATTCCGTACGGAAAACTCAATAATTTTATTTAACATGAAGAATAGGAATTACTGTTAATGCTTAAAAGACAAAGGCGTAGCCTTACGCTGTGAGAACAGCAGGTATTAACAGTTTACAGGAGGGCCGCGAAGAATGGTTTCATCAGTAACCCAACCTGGTGGATAGGGCTCATCAGGCAGGATGACCGGCTGAATAGGAATTGTTATTGGAAAATGTATAAAGCTGTATTCCGGCTTGTAAACGATTTCTGGAACAATCGCTTGCAAGCCGTCAAAATGATAAACCTGTGGAGAAAAGATATGATCTACTTTTGCATGCTCCAGCGCATCGTTGTCATGATGGGTGATATGATCTTCATGGTCATCATCGTGATGGTGAGCCACTATATTATGGAACAGTAACAGGGTTAATCCTGTTATAAAAAAAATTCTGCTGATCCATAGCTTCATATTTCAAATATAGTAGATAATTGCTTAGAACTGCTACATCAAGTTACAACTGCGGTGTAAAAACTAAAAAATTAATTAAGTATTATTTATGGTTTGAAATATTGATTCGGTTTAATTCAGATGAAGGATTGCCATCAGCTGGTAATAGTTCTAACAGAGGAAATTAGTTATCAGATTTTTAATATTTACCTTCTCAGGTATTTTTTAGGTTTTTAAAAGTTTATTCTCAATTAAAAGATATGAAAGTAGTTGGTGCTTGATCAATGCTACTCCTACCCGTTTTTTACTAATTCACGACAGCGGCAGGTCGTTTAGTTGAATTAAAACATTAACTATAAAGTAATTTACATGTCAAAATTTGGCGCAAAAACAACCTTTGGGAGTAATTTTGCGTAACACTTAATAATATTGAAGTATATATTAAATCCCCTATTTAATACTGTTACCTATACTATTATGCTATTTGGTCTGCCTGCCCGTGATCAAAAATAGTACTGACATCTATTTTATATACCTATGATAAAAGCAGATATTGTTGACAAAAAATCGGTGGTTCAATTGCTCACCAAAGCATTTGAGGATAACCAAAGTGTAAATTATATCGTCCTCAATGATGATAAAAGAAAAGAGCGCATTGCAGCCTTAATGGATTATTCATTTGAAATGTGTTCCTTATTCGGTGAAGTGTGGCTTTCAGACGACCGAAAGGCATGCGCCCTTTTACTTTACCCTCAGAACAAGAAAACCACATTATCCGCTATTTTACTGGATGTTCAATTGATATTTAAAGCCATTGGAATTGGCGGCATTAAAAAGGCGCTTGACCGGGAAAAGAAGATCAAATCCAAGCAGGCGAAAGAACCAATGGCTTATTTATGGTTTATCGGCGTTGAGCCATCAGAACAAGGAAAAGGCATGGGAAGTAAGCTTTTACAGGAGGTCATCACCCTTGCGGAAACCCGGCAGTTACCCGTCTACCTTGAAACATCAACCCTAAAAAATCTACCCTGGTATGAACGCTACGGCTTTACCACCTATGACCAGCTTGATTTAACCTATACCCTGTATTTTTTAAAAAGATTGGCGCATAAATTTTAGCGGATACTTAGAACAGAATAAACCTAACCACCTTATTATATGCTCGTCTTCAGAACACAAATTCATATCGTTACTTTCATTTTTATTGTACTGGAACTTATGATGCTCAGTTTCCAGTTTTTTTACTACCTCTTCAGACCGGAGGACAGAAACCGTTTATGGTACTTGATATTGCTGGTGCTAATGCTTTTCTATAATATCACCGGCGGGCTTTTTCCAGACCCGAACATCAAAATATCCATTGAGTTGCAGGAAATGGTCGCTTATGGCAGCGGATTTCTAATGGCTTCCTATTTCCCATTCTATTTTTATAAAGCTTTTGAATTGAAGTCACTACGTTGGCACGCCTACTATGGCGTTCCTTTATTCTTGATGCTTCCCTACGTCATCTTCTTTGTAATTGATTATGCGATAAACGGACATCTCCAAATAGATTTAAAGTATGGAATGATCGTACCATTTATCTACGCGCTGGTATTGCTTTGGGTGATGTTTCGAGCGATCAGACAGAAACAACAAGAAAGCCGGAATCATAAAAAATACCTCGAAGAGACTGCTATGTATCTGGCCATCAGCCCGTGGGCAGCACTGGCGTTTTTCGGTTTTGTCGAACAAAGCCAATTGATTGAAGTATTGTGTACCAACACAGGTATCGTTGCGATAAGTTGTTTATTTATCTGGAAATCTGTAAAAAGAGCACGTTGTGAATACCGGCGTATATTGAAGTTAAATATGGATGGCACTACACCGGAAATTCTACAGGAAAATTTCATTAGGTATCAACTAACTAAAATGGAAATAGAAATAGTACAGGCGATATTAAAAGGATTGAGTAATAAAGAAATAGCCGATACCTTACATATTTCTGAAGAAACCGTAAAAAAGCACATCTACAATACTTTCCGAAAAATGAAAGTTAAAAACCGCGCAGCTATGATCTATAAGTTGCAAAACCTGCATTTTAATATCTTCTTGGCACTTTTTATATAAAATTACCACTTTTTTAGTAGCAGATTTACACCTTTTTGGTATTTTTTGTATTGTTCTTCGATCATAATTTTGGTTTCCTTTTTTGCTAATCAGTTTAAAATGAAACCTATGGAAAAAATTTACGCATTTCCTGCCTAAGTGGAAAGTTGTCGCCAGTGAACGGGCAAGGCAGGTCTTACTTAAATAATATTTCTAAATGTTACAGGAACAAAATTCCCGGCTGTTAAATCAGTTGGAACAGGATTTGGAACATTTATCGTTCCAGAATCATGAGCCGCTTGAAAAATTGACAAAGGCATTAAAGCTGATCAGGCAGGCCCTAAACAAATTGAAAGAGTTTTTAGGAACCCACCCATTTAAAAATGTAGAAGAGCAAATCAACTTTTTCAAGTACGTCAAACCATCTTTTTATCAATGGCAGATCTACTTTACGGAACTCTACACGATTGAAACCGGTTTTCCAATCGGCGATACAGATAAGCAAGTGAATTATCTGAATCAGGAACTACACTATTTTGAACGTTTCTTTCAGCAGTACGCATTTTTATATCAATACTATAAACTGGATGCCGATGAACTGGATAATATCTACTTTATACGCGGCGAACAAGTTCAAAGCGTTCTCCTGCCCGAAGTACCGGACGTAAACCCAACTTTTGCAACAAGTTGCGACTATCTTTTCTCTAAGTTCAAAGCTTTTGAAATGCTCAAAGCATGGGTCATAGAAAAGTTGCTTTACCTCAAGAAAAATCCCGCTTCACCTTTACAGTTGTCGAGCGAACCCGATGAAATGAAATGGACAGGCGACACCATCAATCTTGCGGAGATCGGCATCGGCATCTTTCATACAAAACAACTCAACAACGGCACGGCCACCCTGACTGAAATCTTCCGATGGTTGGAAGATAAGCTTCAGGTTAAAATTGGCATTCCTTCTAAGCGGCTTTCCGAATTACGCCGCAGAAAAAGACTCAGCCGGACGAAATACCTGGATGAAATGAAAGAAAGTGTAATCCTGAAATTGGATAAAGATGACGAGTTTGAATCAATCAGGTAAGGACATGACCATTGAGCTTAAAAAGCCATCGCATAATCAATTAATTTTCAATCGCTTATTGTTTATTTAAGGGATATCCCTCAATGGTTCAAACCAAAATTTGCAGTCTTTGAAAATTTGCTTTTGAAAATCCCGGCATAATGGTGTGCCGGGATAAAAAGCAAATTATTATGGTACTACAACATTTCACATGGCAGCAATTTTTAGTTGCCGCCACCATCCTGACAGCGATCTGGTACGCGGTTATTATCCAGGTCTTTTACCGGCAACGGCTACAGGATCTGCTGCAAGGTAAGAAAAGGGATAACGACCCGCCGGAACCATTGGGCCATGCTTGGGACGAGGATTTTGAGGAAGAGCCTGAAAACGAGCAGGACGACTTGGTGGGTAAATCAGCGATGCCAGAGGGAATGACAAAGGTTAGCATGAGCATGTTTGGCTTTGCACCTGGCGTAAGCGAAGAAGCTCAGGAACAGGAAACAGTAGCAATCAGGCATGAGGAGGATCAATTTAAAAATGACGCCGGGGACGATGACCGGGAAAGCCAGCAAGGCGTAATACCTGATGTGATCGAAGAACTCAAAAGTATCTTCCACATTCTGGAAACAGAAAAAGGCACAAAGGCAGATTTTTTATCCCTTTTTGCTTTAGTAAGCTCCAAGTATCAGCGTATTCGCGGCACTTCAAATCAGCAGGCATTAAATGATTATATCCGCGAATACCTGCCTTTCAGCATCACCGACGAAGAACTTGACAGCCTTTGGGCCTAAGTGCTTCACCCCAATTTTAAAAAAGTCATTTTTTATCTAAAAAAATTAATAATGAAAAATCACATCCCATATACCCTGAAACAACAGGCCCTTTTAAAAACATTAATGTTTGCTGCAGCGCTGTTCACCATTAATTACTGCTTCGCTCAAGACGGAAATTCCGGCATCAATTCAGCTACCACACAGGTTAAAAGCTATTTTGAAAGTGGCTGTAACCTGATGTATGCCATTGGTGCCGTAGTCGGCATAATCGGCGCTATAAAGGTTTTTAACAAATGGAATGCGGGTGAGCCCGATACCAATAAGGTTGCCGCCGCCTGGTTTGGTTCATGTGTTTTCTTAGTCGTTGTTGCCACCGTCCTTAAATCATTTTTTGGCCTTTAAAATTCAAAGTTATGTCACTCTACCAGATCAATAAAGGCGTATCGAAGCCAATAGTTTTCAAGGGGCTGAAAGCACAATACATCGCCTATTTGGCTATAGGGCTGGTCGTTCTGCTGATCAGTTTCGCCATCCTGTATATATGCGGGTTGAGCCTTTGGGTCATTCTGCCTTTGATCGTCGGGTTAGGTACAGCTTTGTTTTTTACCGTTTTTCGTTTAAGCAATACATACGGCGAACATGGCCTTTCCAAACATTTGGCCAAACAACAATTACCCGAATATCTCACGTTCAGGTCAAGGCAGGTATTTATAAATCTTAAAAAATAACATCATGGGAATAGAAATAGGAAAAATTCTGCCCTTAACCAAAGTCGAGAACGGCACGATACTTTCTGCCCAGGGAGATATCACTATCGGGTTTGAGGTGACATTGCCGGAAATATTTACCCTTTCCGACCGCGATTACGAAGCCTATCATCAGGCTTGGGTTAAGGCCATAAGATTACTGCCACAAGGAAGTATCTTCCATAAACAAGATTGGTTCACCGAAAGCAGCTTTAAGGCCGATTTTGAAAAGGCGGGTAAAAGTTTCCTTTCACGGTCAAGCGAGCGTTTCTTTAACGAGCGTGAATGCCTGGAGCATCATTGCTATATCTACCTGACCCAAAAGCCAAAGGACAGGAAATTAGGGTCATCCGTGTACAGCAACCTGTTACGCAAAAGCATCGTACCGCAGCAAACGATCAATCCTGTTCATTTTAAGGACTTTCTGGACAGCGCGGGTCAATTCGAGCGCATTTTAAAAGACAGCGGCTTTCTTACGCTTGCACGTATGAATAATGATGAACTGGCGGGGACAACGGAAAAAGCCGGGGCAATAGAGCGCTATTGCTTTCTTTCCACTCCCGGCAAACGACCGGTATTGCAGGATATTCACATTAAGGACGAGATCAGGATCGGAAACAATCATTGCGAACTTTACACATTGGCCGATGTAGAAGATTTGCCCGCGCTTTGCGGCAGCCGCATCAATTACGATAAATACAGCACCGACCGGACAAAGTTCAGTATCGGCTTTGCTTCGCCGTTGGGCCAGTTGCTTAACTGCAACCACATCCTCAATCAATACGTATTCATTGAGGACAGTCAAAAAACGATCAAGCGTTTGGAAGCAAAGAAATTACGCCTGCAATCCTTGTCGGGTTATTCCCGTGAAAATGCGATCAGCCGCGATGCCGTCAACGATTTTCTGAATGAGGCCATTGGCCAGCAGCGCTTGCCTGTCAAAGCCCACTTCAATGTTTTAGCCTGGTCGGATGATGAGGCCAAAGTAAAAGACCTCAAAAATCTGGTCAGTTCGGCTATGGCCCAGATGGATGCGACCGCCAAACAGGAAACCGACGGTGCGCCGCAAATATGGTTCGCAGGGATGCCGGGCAACGAGGCGGACTTTCCGATGAACGAAACATTTGATACGTTCGTAGAGCAGGCCACATGCTTTTTTAACCTGGAAACCAATTACCGCGACAGCATAAGTCCCTTTGGCATCCGCTTAGGTGACCGGCTTACCGGGAAGCCTGTTCATGTGGATATTTCGGACGAGCCGATGCGTTTAGGATGGACAACTAACCGCTCCAAGTTTACATTAGGGCCGTCAGGTTCAGGCAAAAGTTTTTGGACAAATCACCTGCTCCGTTCCTATTTCGAGCAGGGTGCCCATATCGTGGTCATGGATATCGGTCACAGTTATCGCGGTTTGTGTGAACTGGCCGGAGGCTATTACTTTACTTATTCGGAAAGTGACCCGATCAAATTCAATCCTTTTCATCTGGCCGATGGCGATGTACTGGACACGGAGAAAAAGGAAAGTATTAAAACTTTGCTTTTAGCGCTTTGGAAAAAGGATGATGAACCGTACCGCAGATCAGAATATGTGGCCATATCCAATGCGCTTACCGGCTACTATAAACACCTCGACACCTATCCTGATATTTTCCCTTGCTTCAACACTTTCTATGAATACCTGATGGAGCATTACCTGCAAGTACTGGAAGATGGCAAGGTTAAAGAAAAAGATTTTGACGTGGCCAACTTCCTGTATGTACTGAACCCTTACTATCGCGGCGGTGAATTTGACTACCTGCTCAATGCAACGGAAAACCTCGACCTGCTGCATGAAAGGTTCATTGTATTTGAAATAGATGCCTGTAAAGACCATCCTATACTATTCCCGGTAGTTACCCTGATCATTATGGAAATGATCATTTCTAAAATGAGAAAACTACCCGGCATCCGCAAGGTTGTATTGATTGAGGAATGTTGGAAAGCTATTGCAAAAGAGGGAATGGCTGAATATATCAGGTATTTATACAAGACCATGCGCAAGTTTTATGGTGAACCTATCGTTGTAACTCAGGAGGTTGAGGATATTATCAGCAGCCCTGTAGTCAAACAGGCGATCATTAATAACAGTGACTGTAAGATCTTGCTTGACCAAAGTAAGTATCAGAATAAGTTTGACGCGATACAGGAATTGCTGGGCCTCACGGACAAGGAAAAGGCAATGATACTTTCTATGAACAAGTCCAACGATCCAAGGCGCAAATACAAAGAGGTCTTTATTTCGTTGGGGCAATTCTCTAAAGTTTACCGGACAGAGGTAAGTTTGGAGGAATATTTAGCCTATACAACGGAAGAAAGCGAAAAGGTAAAAGTACATCAATACGCCGCTAAGTACGGCAGCATACAAAAAGGCATTGCCATGCTGGCAATGGAAATGAGAACCAAAAACTGAAGATGATGAAAGCAACATTTAAGATCATGGCAGCTTGTTTATTGTTACTGGCTGCCTGCCAAAACCCAGGCAAAAGCAAGCAAGACTTCATTCCCGGCACTTATGTGCAAAATTCCAAAGGTGAATACGGTGTTGCTGACGACACGCTGATCATTCAACATGCCGATGGAACCAGTTACCAGATCACCCAAAGAACCACTTACCAGGCGATCAGGGACGGAAAGCTGCTGCCAAAAAAACATAAAGTTCAACATCTCGATGCTGCCTGGGACGAAACCAAACAGGAATTAGACGAAACGACAACCGGCAGGATCTATCACGTTGACGTTAAAAACAATGCCTTGACCATCAAGGGCTTTGCCTATCACAAGGTCAACTAAAATCAATTAATCAAATTTATTAACCATTAAATAACGCCCCTTTTTAGGGGCGTAAGGGAGGCTTATGAATATTCCCAGAGGGATTTTACATGCCATTAAAAAACTAAATATCATGAAAAAGTACATGGTCATATTGCCCTTGTCGGCTGTAACCGTATTCGTATCGCTGCCGAAAGGCGCGGATGCGCAGGCCATCATCGGATCGGTACTTGGCGAAACCGTAGGCAGGGTTATCCGTGCTATCGATCTACAGGTACAGCGAATGCAGAACCAAACGATCTGGCTGCAAAACGCACAAAAAGCGCTCGAAAATCAATTATCCAAACTGAAGCTAACGGAAATATCCGATTGGTCGCAAAAACAAAAAGATCTTTATGACGGCTATTACAAGGAGCTTTGGGAGGTTAAATCCGTCATCGCCTATTACGAGCGTATCAAGGGCATCACCCAAGAGCAGGCGGCTTTGGTCGGCCAGTATAATCATGCCTGGAACCTGCTCAAACAGGATAAGCATTTTAATGCCGAAGAACTCAGCTATATGCAATCCGTTTATTCCGGCATCTTACAGGAGAGCGTAAAAAACCTCGATGAAGTTTTGGTCGTCATCAACTCTTTTAAAACGCAGATGAGCGATGCTAAAAGGTTGGAACTGATTGACAAGGCGGCCGACCGTGTGGACACCAATTGCAGCGACCTCAAACAATTCAACAATCAAAACTACCTGTTGAGCATACAGCGGGCCAGGGACGAGAATGAAATCAGCACCTTAAAACGCTATTATGGAATCGACTAAGCTAAGAGCAATGCTGATCTGCCTGCTTTGCGCCCTTTCGGTTTCTGTCAGGGCACAGACATTTGCGGAATGGTTTTCCCAAAAGAAAACGCAAATCAAGTACCTGACACAGCAAATCGCTGCACTGAAGCAATACGGCTCATACGTCAAGCAAGGCTATGCGATCTCACAAAATGGATTACGTAACATAGGCGGCTATATTAAAGGTGAGTACGGTTTGCATAGCGACTATTACACATCGCTTAAAACAGTAAATCCAACTATAAAGGGCAACTCCAAAGCGGATAGCATCATGGCCTATGCCACACAAATTCCGGCGCGGTTTGACCACCTGAATAAGTTAGCGGGACTTGATGAAGATAACCGTGATTATATCGCCAGTGTTAAAGCAAAGGTGCTGGACGAATGTAATAAAGACCTTTCAGAACTGCAATTGGTCATTACCAACGGCGAGGCGCAAATGACGGATGATGAACGTATAAAGCGGCTCGATATGATCTATGTACGCATGAAAGATAAATATGCTTTTACACTATCGTTTTGCGCGCAAGTCAGAACACTCTTATTGCAGCAGCAACAGGAACTTAATGATATAAACACTTTAAAACAACAGTATGGAATCGATTAAAAGACCTGTTAAGCCCACCATTTTAAAAAAGGTTTGGCTTGGACTGATCTGCGGTTTGATGTGCACTTTAAGCTTTCAGTGCGCCAACGCACAAATATCTACTGGTCAGGATATGCAGCAACTGTTACTGGATATTGAAAAGCTGACCCAGTTTAAAGCTATTCTTTCAGATATGCAACAGGGCTATTCTATTTTGACGCAAGGTTATGGACAGGTAAAAGATCTGTCACAAGGGAATTTCAACCTGCATTCGATCTTTTTGAACGCTTTATTGCAGGTCAACCCCGAAATAGCCAAATATGCAAGGGTGGCGGACATCATAGCCGACGAAGCGAACATCTTAACGGAATACAAAAAAGCTTACAGGCAGTTTCAGGGCGGGGGGCATTTCAATGCCGATGAGCTTAACTATCTGGCAAAAGTTTACGCCCAACTCACGGGTGCGGCGCTTAACGATGTGAACGACCTGGCCAACGTTATTACCGCTTCTAAAATGCGGATGAGCGACGACGAACGGCTATTGGCAATTGACCGCATTTACGCTTCGAGCAATGATAAACTGTCATTTCTAAGAGATTTTAACAGCCGTGTAAGCGTCATGGCGCTGCAACGCCAGCAGGAACAGAACGAAGTCAATAACTTAAAAACGCTGTACCCATGAAAAGGAAAATATTATTTACAGGCGCAGCAATGCTCATTTTGAGCAGTGCCGCCACAACAGCGAGTGCACAGGATATCGCCAGCAGCCTCAAAGGGATGCAGCCGATATTGAATAACGTCTACAATACGATGATACCCATGTGCAGCAACCTGATCGACGCTGCAAGAGGGATTGCGGGTTTTGCTGCCTTATGGTATATCGCTTCAAGAGTGTGGCGGCAAATCGCTCATGCGGAACCGCTGGACTTTTACCCGCTCTTACGGCCTTTCGCATTAGGCATGGCGATTATGATGTTCCCGCTCGTTATTAGCTTAATGAATGGCATCATGCAACCCATTGTTTCAGCTACCGGTGCAATGGTAACCAATTCCGATAATAGCATTGCCCTTTTACTCAAACAAAAGCAGGACGCCATAAAGAACAGCAGTGCCTACCAAATGTACATTGGCGACGATGGCCAGGGTGACAGGCAAAAGTGGTATAAGTATACCCATCCTGACGATCAGAACGGCCAGAACGAGGGCACTTTAGCATCTATCGGGAATGACGTAAAATTTTGGATGGACAAGCAAGCCTACAATTTTAAGAACAGCATTAAACAATGGATGTCCGAAATTTTGCAGGTATTATATGCGGCAGCGATACTTTGTATCAACACGATACGCACCTTTTACCTGATCGTACTGGCCATACTTGGCCCGCTCGTATTTGGCTTCGCTGTCTTTGATGGTTTACAGCACTCCTTACAGCAATGGATAGCACGCTATATCAATATCTTTTTGTGGCTGCCTATCGCGAATATCTTCGGCAGTATCATCGGCCAGGTGCAACAGCAAATGATCAAGCTGGATATTTCGCAGATACAAAGCGCAGGTGATACCTTCTTTTCGTCCACAGACACGGCATATTTGATATTT
This sequence comes from Bacteroidota bacterium, assembly GCA_040390445.1. Taxonomy (GTDB): domain Bacteria; phylum Bacteroidota; class Bacteroidia; order Sphingobacteriales; family Sphingobacteriaceae; genus Mucilaginibacter. The sequence goes on along the minus strand of JAZJYI010000007.1, from coordinate 185,978 downwards.
CTCTGCATTGGAATAGTCGGGTATTTCTCGGTACCGAGCGTAGCCAATTATGTGATACATGCACACGGCGGTAATGGTTTATTAACGAAAGTTACCAGTGTAGCGGCGAGCACTGTCACCACGACCGTCGGCGCAGCATCCGCAGCCGGGGGAGCTATTGGCGACCGGATGGAACAAGGCGGTGCCAATCTCATTAATGCACCTAAAAATTTTATGGAGGGCTATCGGGGTGCAGGCAACAGCTATCAAAAAGACCGGCTATCCGGCAAAGAAAGCTAATTATTTAATGACCATTAAAGCCCGGCAACGGGGTTAGGAGGCTTATGTTTCAACAATTTAAAAATATCGACACTGCTTTTAAGCATATCAAGCTGTTTAGTTACCTACTGATTTTCGCTTGCATCGCCATAACCTGCTTTGCGGTTTATAAAAGCTATCAAAGTTCGGACAATTTTAAAAACCACATTTACGTACTGGCTAACGGCAAGGCTTTAGAGGCCATTGCATCAGGTCGCAAGGATAACGTTCCCGTGGAATGCCGCGATCACATCAAGACGTTTCACGAGGACTTTTTTAACCTCGACCCTGATGACAAACAGATACAAGCTACCATCAATAAAGCTTTGTATTTAGCGGATGGCAGCGCAAAGACCGCCTATGACAATTTACGCGAAGCGGGTTATTATAACAACCTGATCTCCGGTAATATCAGTCAGCAGATCGCGGTTGACAGCATTAAGCTGGATGTGAACCAATATCCTTACGCTTTTACGTGCTACGCTACGGAAAAACTGATCAGAAGCACATCGACTACCACCCGCAGCCTGATCACACAAGGTTTTTTACGAAATGTAGGCCGCAGCGACAATAACCCGCATGGCTTTTTGATCGAACGTTGGGAAACGGTTGAGAACAAGGACGAACAGTTTAAAAGCACACAGCCATGAGAATATTTAAAAAAAGAAAAGCAGGCAGTGCCATAGATGAACAGGCGTGGATGAGAGCAAGCCTGCTTATCGCAGATAAGCAACGTAAAGCTGCCGATTATTTGAGCAGGAAAACGCAATACTGGAGCCGAAATTCCAAGATCATTGCATTGGTTATGTTCTGTCTGCTATTCGGCGGGGCCTGTTTTCTGCTGCTCATTAAAGCTATTATTCACTTTTAGAAAAATAATGATGACAACACAAGAAGAAAGAAAACGGAAATTGTTATTGTTCCTGCCACTTTTGTTATTTCCATTCTTAGCATTAGGGTTCTACGCATTAGGCGGCGGCAGAAACGATAACCAGTTGCAGACGGCTACCGCCAACAAGGGTATCAATACGGATCTTCCCGGCGCAAAATTAAAAACTAATAAGTCCCAGGATAAATTGAGCCTGATGGATAACGCAAAAAGAGACAGTGCTTCCGAACGTTCTAAAACAGCCGCAGGCGCTTTTGCCGCATTAGGTTGGGACACTGCAAAATTTAGCCAAAAGCATGACCCGGCAAAAACAGCCGAAGCTAACGAGATGCAGATCAAAAATCGCCTGGCCCAAATCAATCAGCAGATCAATCAGCCGGTACCTATTAGTAAATCCCCTGCTAATGACTATACGGCCTCGTCAAAGTCTGCTGATCTCGAAAGACTGGAAAAATTGCTGCAACAAAAACAGGAAAGCAGTGAACCAGACCCGCAAATGCAACAACTGAATACCATGCTCGATAAGATCATGCAAATTCAAAACCCACCTTTGGTGAAGGACAAACCCAAATCAAAAGAGGCCGCTGTACCAGACAGCGCATTTAAAGCAATACCGGCAATCATCGACGGCAATCAAAAGATACCGCCAGGCGGTGTTGTCAGATTGAAGCTGAAAGATACGGTTACTATTAACGGCATTACTTTTCCGAAAGGCCAGGCATTATCCGGTATGTGTGCCTTAACTAATCAAAGGCTCTTACTGGATATTAAGAACATCCGTTTAGGCACAACGATCATCCCGGTTAATCTCACCGTGTTTTCGCTCGACGGCCTGGCGGGCATCAATGCGCCGGAAGCGGAATTAGCGGGGGCTGCCGGGGATGGTGCAAATGGCGCTTTGGAAAATATGCAGTTCCTTTCTATGGATCAATCGCTTTCGACACAGGCGGCGACAGCCGGTATTTCGGCGGCAAAAGGGCTGTTGGGTAAAAAGGTCAAAAAGATAAGGGTGAAGCTAAAAGGTAACGAAACGGTCTTACTGCGTAATAATCAGCAAAAATAGCGAGCTATGAAAAAGGATATAAACAGGGCTGAACAGCTTTGGCAGAATTGGGAAGAACGTCAGCTGCGTATGGAAAAGCTATTGGGCAGCAGTGCCGAAAGTATCAGGGCTATACAGCGGGAGAAATACGATTTTATGCGCAAGGGCCTATACAGGCTATCTGTTCAGCCCAACGAAAAGGAAATGGTTTACCTTAATGCCATTGCCTTGGTCACACGCAACCTGCAAAAAAAATTATATCCGAATCGCTTCATCAGGCTGATGCACCAGATCAAAGCAAGCTTGTACGATAAACCGGTGCACTTGCGCCGGTTCCAACATCAAAAGGAAGCTGGCCTTGATCTGCTTAAACACCAGTTTAAAGCGTTAGGGTTGTCATCGTATAGCGGCAAGCTTGAAAATTATCTGGATTATGAAAGTAATCGCATAGGTATTCCAATGACTACCCAATTAGCAGACAAGAGTACACTCGACATCGTAGTACGTTTGGAAAAAGATAAAACGGGTGAATATCATTTTATTGACTACAAAGCTACGGTACTTAGGGATGGGCAGCCCGAAAGATCGCACACGTTTAATGCCGATACGTCTGTGAGGGCGCAGGAAGCCGTTAACCTTTTGAGCGGGAGGCCAGTATTAAAATCGTATGAAACTGCGGATGGGCTGACCGCTCAAAAATGGATACAACTTGATCTTACGACAAACCTTGCCAGCGATCAATACAAAACAAAAGAATATCACCACGCAGGCGGGTTGGAAAGATCGTTAAACGAGGTCTTTCCCAAAATTGGCATCACGGGTGCGAATAAAAAGGAATTGTTAAACGAATTGCAGCAAGGTAACCAAATTGCTTATCAGGCGCGTCCGCCCATTGGTGAAATGCTATACCTGGAAGCCAATCCGGCAGAACAATCCATATTGATACGTGACCAAAATAACCAACCTGTCAGCATAGAAACATTAATGGAAAGAAAGGAGGACGCACAAAAGCTACGTTCCGAAAACACCCTTACACTGGTCAAACAAAAAGAATCTGATAAAGAGCAGTCACAATCGCTGGGCATTGGATAGCTATATTTTTATCATAGCAAACTCATATCATGAATTTAGAAACCAAACATGCTGAACTGGTAATTAGGTTACTGGAAAATGCCCAGAAAGCGGGGCATCAATATGTGGTATTTGAAATGCAACCAAGCGATTTGCAATTGCAACCATATCAGCTTCAGTTTTTCAAATCACGCAACGCTGCTCTCGATTACCTTGAAATGAAATCCGGCTTTGGCTCTTTGCCAGGTGATAACCATGATCCGGTATACTATCGCACTATAGATCAGATGATCAATGAAGTAAAAGAATTTAATCAGTTAACAAAACAAGAAGTTATGAATTACAACAATCTGGAAAATCTGAAAGAAGAATTAACGAAGCTTCGTTTCAGTGAAAAAACCATAGCTGCCATGCAGCAGCAAATGGAAAAGGGCGTGCCTGAATTTTCGTTAAATGACAAAATGAAAGGCACCAGGGGACAAGTGGACATGACACTGCATTTCAAACAGTCCGGCCAATCCGAAAACTATTACTTCAACAAATTTGAGGTAACGTTGAATACGGCTAAACCGTTGGAAGAGGGTCAAAAGTATATGGTCATATCACCCAATCCAAATGAGCAGGGTAAAAATCTGGTAAAACCATTTGCCCACATGCACGAGGCCATAGCATTTTTTAAGGAACAAAAAGGCGACAGTGTATTGGCCGCTGGCAAGGATGCTGCACACAAAACAGAACTTGCCAAAATGGAAAAAGGAAAGGTCAACTATGTTGCCAAAGAGTTTCAAGTGCCGTTCCGCAGTCCGGCGAAAACGCAGACGTTCTTTGTCGAGCGTGGCAAAGGGTTCACCGCCGAGCAGGGAGCCAATCTTATACAGGGCCGCGCGGTTTATCGTGATGATTTGGTTAACGCTGCCGGTGCGTATAAAGCGTGGATCAAGTTGGATATGGACAGTCCTAAAGACCGTTATCAGAACTATACGACCAACCAGTACCATGTTCCGACTTATGGTTTTGATTTAGAAAAGGTGCTGGAAAAGTTTCAGATCAAGGAACTAAATGACCCTGCTAAAAAAGAGGCTTTGGTAGAATCCCTGCATAATGGTAACCGTCCATCCATCACGACCGTTAAAGATGGGCAGGAAATCAAATTGAATATTGAGGCAGTACCACGCTACGGCCAGATCAATATGTTCCAGGATAACGGCAAACCTGAAAAAAGGGAACAGTTTCTTAAAGAACCTGCGCTTAACAATAACCTTAACGTCGGCAAAGCAAAAGAGAAAGAGCAGGAACAAGGAATGGGAGTTTAACTCCCATTCCTTTAGGATTTAACAATTAACAAAATTATTTATATTAAAATCATCATCATGAGTAAGATCGCAAAATTGAAAGACTTGGTTTCTTCAGCAGAAGCTGATGCTACAAAGTTCTATGAAAAAGGAAACAGTACAGCCGGTACCAGGCTCCGCAAAGCCTTACAGGAAATCAAGGTTACGGCACAGGAAATCCGTCAGGATGTAACCACTAAGAAAAAAGCCAACTAAGGAAAAAAGCTTATTAACAGCCCCCTGCATTAAACAGGGGGTTGTTTACTTTTATGCGATATTGTATCCTATATTTGATAGAAATCTAAAGCCCTATATATGTCCGAAACAAACCATGAATTGAGCCCCGAATATTTTAATCAATTACTTACGACCAAGTTTACAAATGATCAATATGAAATAAACTTCGAAAAAAACACGCCCAATGTACTTACCATAACGTTTAAACATCGTACATCAGGGGAAGAAAAAAGTAGTGACGTTGGTCTGCAAAAAAATGATAAAGGCGAATTAATAGTTACTATGCTTAATTACAAGTTATATTTCCAATTAATTGCCCCAAATGTGTACTCGTCATTCGTTGAAAAGATTGTAGCTGGCACTGAAGAATTTATAACCATTTTAAATGACCAGCTTGTTTCAGTAACCGATGATACTGGCATTGTCGCCGAAAACAATAAAAGATATCTGAATATTAAAGATGTCAGCGATTATGATGACATTCAAGCCCAATAGGTTATATGGGCTTAGAATCATTAAATAATCTTTTACAGCAGATACAATCCATTAACACTCGTTATTTAACAATTAACGAACTTACCGGTGAAAACTTCAATGTCTTCCGCATACTAAAACTGGAATCCGCTGAAGTCAGAATGCATTCCGCCTTTATTGCCGAACTCTTAAATCCCAAAGGTTCGCATGGGCAAAAAGACACTTTTCTTAAATTATTCATAAAATCATTCTGCTTTAAACAGAATGATATTGATACTGAAAGTTGCACAGTCCATGTTGAAAAGCATACTGGTTTAATCACCAACAATGGCACCGAAGGTGGAAGAATAGATATTTTAGTCACTGACAAATTCCAAAATCATATTATTATTGAAAACAAGATATATGCCGGTGATCAGGCTAACCAAATCTTAAGATATTATAAATATTCCCCAAAGGCAGATCTCATCTATCTCTCATTAAACGGCAAAGAACCTGAATATTATAGCAAGGAAGAACTTGAAAGCGGCATACATTATAAATGTTTCTCCTATGGTCACCATATTTACCAATGGCTGGAAGCGTGTCGCAAAGAAGTTGCCGTTTTACCGATTATCAGGGAGTCCTTAACGCAATATTTAAATCTCGTTAAATACTTAACCAATCAAACTTTAAATGAAACTATGAAAAACGAAGTTGCCGTATTAATGTCAAAAAGTCTTGAAGCCTCATTTATCATACATGAAAATTTAGATAATGCCTGTTTGCTCCTACTTGAACAATTTTATGATGAATTAGCCAATATTGCTAACGAACTGAAATTACACTATGAATATAATATTGACTTTAATACTAATTATAGAGGATTTTGGTTTTGGAATGAGGAATGGAAACATGTAGGCATCACTTTTCAATTTTGGAGTTACGACAAAGATTTGGTTTATGGATTTACAGCTAAGAGCGATCCGGATAAAGTTGATACACCGTTGGAGTTGCCTATTGAGATAAAGTCGGCATTGGGAAGTCTGATAAATAACAAGAATAAAGAAAATGCCTGGTGGCCGCTGTACCAGCGAATCGAAGACCCTTATCGCAACTGGAGTAAATATGAAGCTTGGAAAGCAATAGAAAACGGTGAAATGGCGGCAATGGTAAAAGAAAAAATTGAATATCTTTTAAAACTTGCAGCCGGAATCTCACTATAAATAAACTTTAAAATCGCATTGACATTTTGCCATCATGAAAGATTTATTGACAAAATATACCGAAAACGGCTCTTTTAACTTTTTTCCTGACAACGAGCCATTTAAGCAATGCAATGCCCCAAGCGATAAGAGCGGTATCTATTTAATTTATGCCCTAACCAACGGCGAAGAAAAACTTGTTTACATTGGAAGCTCAGGTAAATTATTACCCAATGGCAAAGTAAGTATAAGAAAAGGCTTAGGTGGTATTAGGGATAGGCTAATTAATGGAAGATATACTTATAAAGACAATGGGGCAAAAGTTAAATTAAAAAGATCTAAATTCTGGCTACAACTAATGGCAACTGAAAAGATTGATAGTTTGAAGATATGCTGGTTTGTAACTCATAATGAACATTATAATGATTGCCCCTTAAAAAAAGATGCTGAATTGCGAAAATTACACATAGAACTACACGGCCGGCTTCCAGATTGGAATCGGATATGATCATTCCTAAAAATTATTAACAAAAGTTTTGACCACTTGAATATTTAAATACTCATTCATTAATTCGGTATAAAACTCTTTTAACTTACTTTCCTGACTTTCCTCAATATCAGACCCTCTTAAAATATCCGTTACTGCAATTTCCGACCGCCATAGTTTATCATATTGGCTCATCTCGTTGAAATAGGCATCCGTTTCCTCATGGCACATCCTAAAATCACTGATGGAAATAAAACCACCCATATCTACCCCTAATTCACTAATCAAAAAATCACCCAGGGCCTCTGTATATTTATCTTCCATATCCATTTCCAACGATATGATTATCACACTGAACACGCATAAGAAAGTCAAGGCGTTTTTGTTCCACCTGACCCGTTTAAATTGCGGGTCTTTAAGCACACTCATTTGTTCAGCAGTTATTCCGGCCCGTGCCTGAATACGGTCAATAGCATTACGGATTTCGGCTTGCGTATGGGGAATTTCGGCTTCCTCTTTAAAAAGTAAAGCAGGTAGCGCATATTGAGTACCGATAATCGCCAAATTAAAGCAGGCACCATAAATAAGAAATGGAATATCTGTTCCCGCCAATACGTCAATAAAAAAATCTTCATCGCTGGCTATGCTCTTGTCAGTCTCGTTCATCCATGAACTTATATTTTCAAAACTGTCTTTAACCATAAAAACATCAAAGGCAGAATTATAATCAATGTTATCGGCAAGTAAGAAATACAAATGATCTTTTAGTTCAGACATACCCAATAGTTTATTTTAAAATATTAAAAGCTATCGCACAAATTTATTGCACAAAAAGTTCGAAAAGTGGGACATGCTAATTTATTTAACATCAGCAGTTGCAGCCGCTTCGTTCCTCTGCCGCTTCTCTGCAATGGAAATACGGGTTGCGTTCCGCCCCATATTTTATTTACCGCCCTTTTTTAAGTGATTTTCAACTCCTTATAAGCTTATTCATTTTACTCCACTGGCTTTTTACAAAGCAAATTTCTGAACGGCAGGTCTGAATGTCAAGACCGGGGCCTGCGGTTTTTGGAAAAAAATCTTCCCTGCTCGCTGCGCTCACGAGGTTTTTTTTTCCAAAAAGTCTTGCCCTTCAGACTGCCGTGTTCAGGTGAGTTGCTCAATAAAAAGCCACCGGAGGCTGCTGCCGAGGGTGACTGACTTAAAGAGGAAAAACCATGAACGCAGAAAAAACATCAAAAGGGAGAAGCCCACCGCACAGCCCGAAGCGTTGCGACAGGTCGCAACGACTGACACCCGGCACACGCCCTTTCGGGCAATTAATCCATACAGTTAAAACAATTTTAAAATTAGAAATCATGAAAACCACAGTAATAGAAAGCGGAAAAAACAACAAAGTTGAGAACAAAGCACAGAACGGCACAGCAGATAGAGTTAATAACCTGCCCGTTAGCACTTCTTTTAATGCACCGGCTAAAAAGGAAGAGCCGAAAAAAGACGAGCCGGTTAAAACCGAACCTGTCAAAGAAACCGCTAAACCAGCACTTAACGGGTACGACACCGCAAAAGCTGAACAGCCGAAAGCAGAAGAAAAGCCACAGGAGCAGCCAAAGGCCGAACCGACCAAAGCAGAGGTAAAGGCAACCATTAAACCCGTGCTTAATTTGGAGGGTACGCTAAAGTGGATTGAAGAAATGCACCGCAAGAGCAACCAACGCAATAAGCTACAGGACACGATTAAAAACTTAGAAAGTTTTGAAGTGGAATTGCGGGACGAGGCAGACACTACCGACACCAATTACTATACCGGGTGTGTGCTGACCATCGAGGACGACAAACGCAACAAGTTTGAAACCAAGAACCCGACTATCATTTGGGCTGTAGCACAAATGGTAAACAGCATGTGCGTTGATAAACTGGCAGAGATTGAAGCCTCAATCGTATTGCCCCAATAATTAAATAAATGCCCCCTGCAACATTGCAAGGGGGCATAATTAATCCATAAACACATAATCAGGATATACCCATGTACGAGTTATTTATCGAATTGACCAACCAAATTTTTTGGGAGGGTTACGCTGAAAACTTAGCCCTTGAAAATCCGGCAGTTTTTCAAATGGAATACACCGAGTTTTTAAACGGCTTTAATTAATAATTGCCATGAAAGACACAGTTTATTTATTGATCAAAGTAGTGATTGACACCAATTACAAAAATATACAGGATGCTATAGGCGAAGTACAGCGCAATACGATTTACACCGTCATGGATAGCAAAAATGTAAAAGTGCTTAATAGTCAAATCATGGACTTGCGGACTAAACGCAGGTAATCTCAACTACAAAAATTTAACAAAATGACAGCAATAAACAACAGCCTTGTTAAGCCCAAAGTGTGGCAGATGATAGGCAAAACTATATCCGATAACGCAACGAGCGCAGAAGCCATACAGGAAGCGGGTTTGGATTTTGAAGTCGTAAAGCGTTCAAATATTCATCCCCTGCCAAGTGGCATAAATATCATATCCGATAACAGCTACTTTACATTCCGTACCGATACCGAGGCGATTTTAGGCGATAAAATCGGCAGTGATTATACGGTCATACAGAATACACAGGCATTTGATTTTTTCGACAGCATCGCAGGGGGTAAAAATCTAATAAAATATGAGACAGCCGGAGCGTTGGGCTACGGGGAGACAATATTCATTACCGCCAAGCTACCCGCACATATCAGGGTTGGCAGGGACGATTTAATTGACAATTACCTGTTTTTGACTTCAACCCACAACGGTACAGGCTGTATAACCATTGCATTTACCCCCGTGCGCATTTGGTGTTCAAATACGCTTAATGCTGCTTTAAGGAACTGCACCAATGCCGTACATATCAGGCATACGGCAAGCGCAGAAGAAAAGCTAAAAAGCGCACATCAAATGTTAAGCTTATCCGACCAACTGACTGTTGAACTGGAGGCGATATTTAACCGATGGGCGAGGGTTAGGATAACCGACCCGCAGGTAAAACGGTTGATACAGTTAGCCATGATACCGAATAAGGAAACTTACCAAAAGCTAAAAACAGGTAAGGAAGCCGAACTATCAAGCCATTATAACAATATGGTAAGCAGTGTTTTTGATTATGCCATGACCGCTAATAGCCAACAGGAACACACCACCAAAGGCACGTTGTTCGGGGCATATAACAGTATCACGGGGTATTTTCAAAACGTCCGCAATTTCAGGGACGAAGAAAGCAAATTTAAAAGCATCATGTATGGAACGGGTTCACAAAGGGGACAAACCGCCTTTGATCTCTGTACGGATTTCTCCAAACACGGCACGGATGTCCTCATACTAAATTAACCATATAGGGCGGGCCAGTCCCGCCTTATTAAACTTTAATCTAATGGAAGATTTAACGATCTGTTACGAATACGATTTTGCCCTTACCGTCCGAAAGAAGAACGGGAAGTTATACAAGAATCATCATATCGCCGGAATAGGTATCAGTTTTAGCACCGCATTATTCGACGCTTATACCATCCTGAAAAAGCGAAAATGTGAAATATTGACCATCAACCACGTAAAGCCTAAAAATGTCGCTTTCGCATTTGATAAAGACGGTGTATCGGTAAAAGTCAGTTTAAACGACCACCCGCCCGTGATACCCGATGACTATGAAAAGGAACTAAATCGCTTACCTAAAAAATAATAAAATGAAAAATTTAAGAAGTCTCACCAATACCGATAAAGCTAAACTATTACACGAGCTTTTTCCCGATGAAATACCCCACCTATTAGACCGCATCACAGAAGTATGCGCAGAACTGCAAAGCAATCAGGAGGAACACCACAAAACATGGGATTTTGGTTTAATGTCCTTTGATATGTGGCTAAACTTATCACAACAGGTACGGGAGCGCATAGCTAAGTACCGTTCAACTATGGTTAAAAGCAGCAAGGTTTTTTCAGACCAGTTATTCGGGTCATTTGACTATACGGTAATTTTTGTAAATGACCGGGTAGTAAAATATGCGCAGCATAATAGCAAGGACGAAAAATTTAAACTGGCGGTAGCCTTATTGTTTCACGCTTAATTTAAAAACCATGGCAAACGAAAAATGTTTATATGATAGATGGATGGATGAGGAGAAGTTGAACCTTAATAAATTTACAATTACTTTATTTCAACTATGCCAGTATGCAGACGGAACAAACCGCCAAATTATATTGGATAACTGGCCTGAATATTTCACAGGTTCGGAATATGTGTAATTTTTAGTAAAAATTTGCGGCGCAAAATCAGGCCATTTAAGCGCTTGGAATGACAAAACGGCCGCTTATATTTCCATTCTTAAATAATGCCTTATATCGCCTTATTTGAACTCACAAGGTGGATATAAGGCTTCTTTATACCCGCGCAAAAGCTTCCGAAAGCTTCTATAAAAGCCATTTCAATCACCTCTTATGACAGAAATTTTTCCGCTCTAAATGCCTTTTTTAACTATCAAAAATCAATTAGTTCTCTAATTTTCCAAGTTTGTTACCAAGTTCTGATTTTGCCTATTCTTAAAATTGACAGAGATTATCCATCCTTCGGCAGGTTATCTAATAAATATTTCGCCCTTTCCTTGCCTATTGCTTTATGCCACTCTTTAATTATCTCCCGCGCTGCCATTTCCATATCAACCGGCGTGTTTTCTATGGCAGCTTCTAAAGTATCGAAGAACTTTTCAAGATAATGCTCATTCAACTTTCGTTCTTTTTTATTCCAATGATGCTCATTATCTAAATAGTCCAGAAGTATAAGCGTAGCCCATTTACCTTTATCATGTGAGTGAGCATAAAAGCGGGGGAACGAAATTTGATCTATGATTAGCTGTATGATGACTTGAGGTTTAAAGGCAAAAATTTCACATAACATGATGAAATCTTCGGGCAAAGTGATTTTTAAAGTCGATTCCATATTAGAAATTGGTTTTGTTGTAATAGTTATAAAAGAAATTGTGGTAGATCACTCGCCGCTTTTCAACGTTCCTCACAATAAAATTTTTTGCGTGTAATTGCTGTAGCTCATCAATAAATTCGATTTGCAATTCTGTGGCAGGTTTTGCAAGGTTCCGTATATTATCTTTAATAAAGCCGCCCATGAGCATTGCAAAAAAAGCCATTGAACCATTTACAATTAACTTATTTAAGCCAATTCGTGCAAGATGGTCTGCGAGGTCAATTTTTGACATGAAGTATTCCAGGTATTCTTTTGGATAACGGTTGAAGAATTCACATAAAACCTGAAAATCCTCATTGAAGACAAGCACTGATTCTTCAGCCAAATACAATTTGTCTGTGCTGTAAGTGCGTTCCATTGTATCAAAAAGCTTTTTTATATATTTCCGGCTCCTGTTTTTTTTTGCTTTAGCGTTACCTGTTTGAATACCGATCTTCAAAATTTCAATTGTGCATTGTGATGCGATCTCCCTATTATTTGCAAAAGCTTCTGAAGCCTGACCTTTTGAATTGGTAAAGTTCAATTCTTTAAGCGCGCTGGTTGCCTCCCTATATCCTTTAATATAACCACTACCTAATACGGCATAGAATGATATGTGATCTATAAAGGCTTGTAAGACCGCCTGTTCGCTAAAGCCTTCAACCAGGCACGCCAATTTAAATTCCAAAGGAATGTTTATGATATCGTTTCTTTGAACAGTCATGTTACATAAATTATTTTACCGCCTCGTAGTCTTCAATCTCAACTTCCGAAAGAGTAGTTAAATAGAGTTTTTCAGCCCTTATTACAAAAGTTTCAACCCTCGAATAAATTTCGTTTAATTCGTCAGGGTCAATCGATTTTCCGGAACCGTAGCGAAGTGCTGAATGGCTTTGCGATAGTATCGCCAGTAATTTTTTATCATAGGCTTTTTGTATAGGGAAGAAATCTTCATTTTCAGGCCAAAATATTTTACAGATGCTTAGCAGATGTGATAAGCTATGCAGGTTGGGTGAATAACCTAAGAAATTGTAGATTAGCCCTAAGCAGGCTTGTTCTAAGCTTTGCGACAACAAAGCCACTGTTACTTCAAATACATCGTCTTTTATGAGTTCTACGGCCTTTAAAATAGCAGTAGCCCGAAAAATTCTCCTTTCGGAATACGCTACGGTCTGACTACGGTTGTCATCTTTGGTTACCCAGGTGATGCTTTCTTGGTCAAAGAGAGGTTCTCTTGAATACACTAAATCACCGTGTTTGAACACCGTATGAAAAAATCTATTTTGGTTTTCCAGTTTCTTTAGGGCATCTTCCTTTGTATGAACAAATAAATTGATTGTTACACCATTAACCCCATTTATGATACTTTGAATATTGGTGCCGTAAGGATTTAATAAGGGGCTTATTGCCAGCAGATCGTAATGCAAATCGGTATTAGCAAACGGTTCCTTTACATTGAATAAATGTACATTACTCGATTCAACTTTTAGGCTGCCGAAGATATATATCTGATCGGGGTTGAGATGTTCAAGAATTAATGCTACTACCTTTTCCAATTCTGGTTTAAGTTTTCTCGGCGTTGTTGTATTTTCTTTCAACGATGCTATCAAATCGTTGTCGCAACCGCTGGAACTCCTTACTTTCTTAATGCTGCAATTTACTGCATTGATATAATTTCCAGTTCCGTTATTTATAAAGATCGCCTGATGAGCGGTTTGTAAATGTGTTGATTGAAGTTCTTGCGAAATTGACTTTTCTGTATAGGCTGCTTGGTTATCCTGGGCACTTTCTTCAAAGATTTCGGCGTCTTTAATTTTTACATCAAGTAAGGCATTAAGGTCGCTGATAATGCTTGCTGCTCTTTTTTGCAATAGATAAGCCCGGTGAAACAAGGTTGGTATAAATGCTTCGTTTACTTGATGGTTTTGCTCATATCTAACTGCAGAATAAGCATTATTAAGCGTTTTCAATATTTCTTTTTCTTCGGATGTGTTGTCCGGGAATAATAAGCCAATCTGCGGGAGTAATGGAGAAACAAGAGCCTGATGTAGTGTAATGCTATGTGTTTTTTTCTCCTTGGCAAGTAGAGCTAATTCCAGTGTCCTATATGTCAACTCTATAAACTGGTGGAGCATAAACACGGTTAAGCCCGTGTCGTTTTTCTCACTATAAAAATTGGCACCATCCAAAAAAGCCATAGCCTTTGCCGCTCCGTCCTCAAACTGTACGTTTGCCTCACGTTTCCATTCCAATAAATTTTCAGCTTTGCTTTGCGGTAAATCGAGACTGTCCTTTTTGTTGTAAAGCAGATTATCCTCAGTACAAGCTAAATGGAATAGAAGATTGCCTTTTTTTAAGGCTGCCCTGATTTCACCTGTTTGGTAAAATGTGTAAGTGATGTTTTTACTTGCGTTGGTAGCCATTCTAACAAACGGTTCCAATTCAGTAAATTTAGTCCCGCAACTGGCAGGAATTATGATTATTAGGTGATGCGTATTGTTATCCGCGTGACTTACGCAATAAATTTTTTCAACTGAAATCTTTTCAGCTATCATGTCCCCGACTATTTTTAATTCTGTTATTTTCATGTGATGATGATTAAGGTGGCTAAAACGCTTTTTCGTACAGATAGCCGTGTTTCTTCGTTTTGATGCGTTTTAATTTGGGGTAATCTTTGCTTTGCGTTATATCGTTTAATGCGGCCTGCACATAGCGGGGCCTAAAACTATTGTAAGTGCAAATTCGCCGGCAACGGCGGTAAATATCTAAAGGGCTTTCAGGTGTTTGAAAAGAAACGCCCTCTAAAAGAGATTTAAGAATTTCCCTTGCTTGCTCAATTCCCATTTCATAAGAGGTAGAATATTTAAACTTGTCATATTCGGGATTGGGCTCAAACAAATTGAATAGTTGCCGGAGATTGTTATCGTTTAGAATTTCAAATACCTCATGACGTATAACAGTTCTTTCCGTGGTCTTGACGATTTGGTAATTTATATCGTGCCACTCATCCCTGTCGCTGACTATTATCCCATTTAGGGCATCATCGTCGAGTATGCTGGTATAAATATGTAGATATTCAAGCGTAAGTGTTTTATAATAAAACCGTTCTAACTTGCCTACAGCGCCATCGTCACGACCCATGAGAAATGAGACTTCTGATGCGCTATAACCTTTTGCTATTCGCTTCAACATCAAACTATAAATTGCACAAAAATCAACAGGTGATATTTTTCTCTGATATGTTTCCGTTAAAGGGATTTCCGTTATTTTATTTGCCATCGTTATTTTGGTTTCGTTGGATGATTTCGTTTAAAGAGTAGGCGACTTTTTTAGTCGAACTGAAAGGTTGGTAGATTACAGTATAGCACTCGCTTAGCTTATTAAGAAACCGATTATGGAAGTCAGAAAAATGTTCCTTTAAAACGGTCAGTTTGTTACCTGATATTCTTAGCCAGTTCAATAAAGCTTCATCCTGTGCCGATTGAACAAGATAAAAGGTATGATTTTCGGCATCTATCAGAAAAAGCGGAACCTTTCTGTAATGTGAAATATGTTTCGCAGGCGATTTAATGGCCGGCTCTAAAATAAAATGGTCTTTATGGCCTTTCAGGTTAAACGTAATTAGAAATGGCTCACTTGAAACGTGCCAATTAGACATATTGGATTTGACAGGCTTATTGTTCCAGGTTAAATGTCCCTCGCCTTGACTGCTATAAACGTGCGGTTCATAAAAAAGCTTCGGTATCGCTTTCTGCCACAATTTAATGAGGATAGGTACAGCATTTACCCATTTTACAATATTAGCATCGTTGTCTTGTCGGCCAATGGATTTGACCAGCGTATGCATTTCGTGGCTTATTTGATTTAATGCATTTTGATTTTCAGTTAAAACAACATCCTCAGTTATTGCTTTGCCCTTTCGCAAATATTGACCACAAGCAACTATATGATCACTATGTTTAGCGGTTTTACCAACGAATGGCATCAGCATCGGTAGTTGTGAAAACCACAAACCTAATTCGGTATAGATGACATTGTAACCGACTACCAGTTTGTTTGTGGCATCTTTATTTGTTTCATTCAACATGCCGACATCAAACTGGTGATAGTGATCCAGTGAAAAGCCCCAACCATCTTTAAAAATATTACCATACGCTGGTCTGGGGTAAATGTTTACATGGTGACCTTCGGCATCTACATATAAATATTTTAGTTCTTTATTATGTTTCTGCCCTAATCCCGGCCAATAATAGTCTTCCAGATACATGTCTTTATGATGCATTAAATCAAAAATGCCTCCGTAGGCATGCTGACAAAGCGTATTATCAGGCATTCCGCAATCGCATGCTACCTGTATTTTATGCCGCTCAATTTGGACGAATACATAGTGAGGTTTGTCATTAACCGATTCCACTGATAGTCTAAAAATATTATTGTCATAGTTAACCGTTGGCACGGTTACCCTTAGAGTTCGTTGGTTGACATTTAAACCTTGATAATGCTTGTACAACACCTCTTTAGTTAAAATTAGATCATCATTCTCTAATGGGATAGTATAAAGCAATTGACCGGGTAATATACTTGTCTCCTGTTTTCTCTGTTTCTTTGCCATAATACTACCTCGTTTCTGTATTATACTTTTCCAAAAAATCTTTGACCTCTTGTTCGCTTTGCATTAGGCGTTCCTTTAAGCGTTCAAGAAATGCGTTATCGTCGGTTACAACGCCATCGTTGACGACGATATGAGGAGAGAAATCCCTAATATCCGCTGTAGTTGGCCTTTCGGCACCTATGTTAATAGTGCTTTTGTACCCGGTATTAAAGTAGATATTGATGTTATTAATGATTACTTTCATGATACTTGATTTACTGTGTAATCTAATTTCATGAGATCGCACGGTCTATCGAAGTCAAAACGGGACTGTTTTACTCATTTGGGTGACTATTTTATGTAACAGTATGTTTTGTATCTTTACATTTTATAATCTTGCATTTCGATCTTATGACAACATCTGAAAAACCTACAAACCAACATATAGGCCGAAAAATTAGCCGTATTCGTGAACTAAGGGGGATTAAACAAGAGGATTTAGCTACTCAATTAGGAGTAAGTCAAAAGACCGTATCCCGTATGGAGCAAAGTGAAGTGATTGAAGATGATGTCTTAGAAAATATAGCTAAAATTTTAGGAGTTACCACCGATGCCATTAAGAACTTTTCAGAGGAGGCCGTGATAAATTATTTTAACACTTTTAATCAATCAGTTTCCAGCAGTAATTTTGGCCATAACAACACTTGCACATTTAACCCAATAGATAAATTGGTTGAACTGTTTGAAGAAAATAAAAATTTATACGAACGCTTGTTACAGGCTGAAAAAGAAAAAAATGAATTGCTAAGAGATAAATAACGTTAAAAGACCGAGTACGGGCGAATTTGTTCGTTCATCCGTGTCCGCGCGAAGCTCCACTCTCTTATACGAAGTTTGGCGGTGAAAAAGGTAGTTAAACAAACTGAATTGTGCTAAAAAAATACTTGCAAAAGAGAGATTTTTTGTATGTTTGTATATAGCATTTGCAGCTATACCAAAGCAAATTGAAAGTGGTGAGTAATTCGGTGAGTACAGAATTGAAAACCCTCAAAATATCAAAATGGAGCGGAAATTAAGGGGTGTTACAAAACCCTCCCTCTCCGCTTGATGAAATGAAGCCTGGCTACGGTCAGGCTTTGCTGTTTATTATAAATAATAGATTTTATGGTGTTCTAAATCTCATAATGCAATAAGTCAAAAAACAAAGTAGGCTTTGATACTCCGACAGCGAACTTGAAGTTGTAAACTGCCTAATAAATGGGAGGAATGAAGATGTTTCTTCCGGCAATTTTGCAAAACCGCCCGTTAACAGATGGCTAGTGAACTTTGCTAAACACTGATTTAAATCTCGTCTGGTTCAAACCTTCAATCCTCCGAACATACTAAAAAAGATCACGCATAATACCAGCAGTGTGATACCTATATACAGTTTGTCTTTTTCCAACACGAAGGCAAACAGCGAGAATGCGATCCGAAATATGGGTGTAGCAATGAGAAATAAAACACCAAGTTGAATGAATTCTTTAACCTGCAAATTGGCTACACCGGTAAATATCCCTTTAAGCGAGGTATAACCGGGGCCTTCCCCTATAAATCGGGTATAATCGGGAACACTCATCCGGCCATACCCGAACAAATAAAATGCACCGCCTAAAAGTACCATCAAACTGGAAATGATAACGCCATACCTGAGCTGTAAACCAACAAGTTTCTCCACATCACGATCGGCCCAATATGCTTTCGATAATATCTTTTTCATTATTCTTTAAAATTTGTGGTTATAACCATTGTATATCATCTCAATGGCTACAAAAGAAATGGCTACACAGAAAATTATGCGCAACGCTTTAGGATTCATTTTTGTGAGCAACTTAGACCCGGTAAAAGCACCGCCCAACACGCCCAATATTACCGGAAAAGCCAGGCCGGGGTCCATATACCCTCTTTGCAGATAAACAACGGCGCTGGCAGCTGCGGTTACCCCGATCATGAAATTGCTGGTTGTAGTGCTCACCTTGAACGGGATGCGCATCGTAGCATCCATTGCCAATACCTTTAGCGCACCAGAGCCAATACCCAATAATCCGGAGATAATACCTGCCAAGGTCATAATGGAAAACCCCGCCCCTACATTTTTTATCTTGTAGCTTACCTCACCATCTTTGGTTGGATAGCTATTGTTAAGTTTTAGAAAGCTTGCTAATTTGCTTCCTTCATGCGAAGCTTCCTGATTCTTTTTACGCAAGGTCATGGCGGCAGAAAAAATAAGGATGCCACCAAATAGCATTGCAATTGTATTTGTAGGTGTATAAACGGCGATCAGTGCGCCGATCACGGCACCAATGGTAGTTGCTATTTCCAGGAACATACCCAGCCTGATATTGGTAATACCTTCCTTCACATAGGCAGTAGCCGCACCAGATGAAGTAGCGATAGAAGCAAGCAGGGCCGCCCCAATGGCATAACGGATATCCACATGAAATACGAGCGTAAGTAATGGAATAATCACTACGCCACCGCCAAGGCCGGTTAAAGAACCTAACAGACCGGCAAAGTAAGCTCCGATCAATAATATAATTGTAAATATTAGAATGCTCATGATGAATTAATAGTTATGATCTAAAATCTGTTGCACGATCTGCTGCGCCTGTTTTGGCTTACGACTCTTGATCGCATCAAATAACTGTTGGTGCAGGTGATGGCTCAGCCCGAAATAACTTGTCCCGGGTTTTTCCCGCTTGTTAAAAAAATCTCTGATGATGTGGGCAAAGCTTTGATAAAGATCTGCCAGGACATTATTTTGAGAAGCTTTGGCAATGGCCAAATGAAAAGCGATATCTGCATCGGCACAATCCTGGTGCTGCTCCTGTTCAATAGCGTTCCTGCGGGCTTTAAGAAACCCTTCAATAATAACAAGTTGCTCTGGGGTATGCCGTTCACTTGCAAGTTTTACAATTTCTTTCTCTAATAGGCTTCGTACCGCATTAATGTCTTCAAAATTTGCCTGTCGCAAGCGCTGTTCAATTGTCTGATCAGCTATCTGCGTATTCACAACAGTGCCATAACCCTGCTTTACCGTTAAAACACCTAAGTTTACCAAAGTTTTTACTGCTTCCCTTATCGTAGATCGCCCTACATTATAAAGCTTCATCAGTTCTGGTTCTGCAGGTATTTTTTCTCCCGCTTTGAAAGTGTTTTTTGAAATATCTTCCTTTAACTGATTGGTTACCCTATCTCCAAGCTTTTCTTTTATGGTCATCAACTTCTTTTTTACAATGCAAAGATAGGATGAATATTTTAAACATATGATGTTTAATTTGATTTTTATGGGTTAATGTTAAATATTCTGGCTTATTACCTATTTACACTTTCGGCCTTTTTATTTTATCTTAGGTCATGAAATTGATATTTGAGTTTTAAAATGAGTTTTTTGAGAGGGCATATATATGGATACAACCGGCAGTACATATAATTAAAGCCATAAAGCTTTTGGTACCAATACAGATGGATCTAATAGCAGCCCGTTGAAATATCTGTTAAAAAATGCCCCTATACAGGCAGTAAGTTTTATTACAATTAACTACATCCATAAATTTCACATCAAAACTATGAAAGCAATTAAAACATATTTGCTATTAGCATTTTTCCTTACAGCATCTTTTGGTGCTTTTTCACAAACAAAAACAGGGCAGGTTTATTTGATCCGGTATACCGGGTTTACTGGGTCAGCCGTTAATTATTCATTTTATATCGATGATCAGTTAGCCTGCAAAATAAAAAACAAATCGTTTTCCATACATGATTTACCCGTAGGCGATCATACTGTTAGTGTAGTTAGCGGTGGTATATCAAACGGAAAAAAATCAACACCGTTAAAAATAACGGTAGTAGAAGGAATAGTAAATTATATCAACGTAGTTAGCACCCAAAGCGGCTATGTAAATAAAATTACCTGCCAGGAAATTACACAAAATTCTGCCGACCCGATCCTGGCAAAAAGCAAGCAAAAAAATGATTGCTTGTCTAAAAAGTAGGATCTGGCTACTTACCGGTAATAAACTATAGTACAGAATTGAAAAACCTTAACCTATCAGATAGAGCGGGAAATTAAGGCCACCCCTCCGCAACTTAAATAATAAAATGCCACCCATGCAATCAGGGGGCATTTTATTACTTAATTAAACTAAAGTGGCAAATATTAACCCGGTCATTTTAACCGCTGTTAATTCAGAATTTCTCCAACATCTTTTCCTAAATCGCCAAAAAGTTTCACAATGGCGTTATATAAGCTGATTAAACAGAGTGCCGGGTTTGCAAAAAAACTGATCGAGAAGCAGCTACCTCCTAATATGCATTTTCATAATTTGCTGCATACGCAATATGTAGTAAATGCGGTTTCAGAAATTGGTTTTCAATGTAAAATAAACAATCGCGATATGGCTATTATTCAAATTGCGGCCTGGTTTCATGATACGGGTTATTGTTATGCCTATGTTGGGCATGAAGATAACAGCATTGGCATTGCTGCTACATTTTTAAAACAGGAAGATGCCGATGGGAGTTTCACCGATGAGGTTATGGCTTGCATTGCGGCTACAAAAATGCCGCAATATCCCCAAAGCCTGTTACAGCAAATTATGTGCGATGCCGATATGTTCCATTTAGCTGATGATGATTACCTGGCCTATGCAGAACGATTGCGGGCAGAATGGGAATATAATTTAAACAAACAATACAGCGACGATGAATGGCGCCGTACTAATCTTAACATGCTTATTCAGCATAAATACTTTACCGATTACGGAAAAACCGTTCTGCAAGAACATAAACTTGTTAATATTGACAGGTTACTACTTAGTTAACAGAACACAGCATTTCTCCAATTTTAAGTGCTAAATTTATAAAGTGAAGATACTGATAGTAGAAGATGAAACCGGCCTGCGCGATAGCATTGAAGCATATTTTACAGGCGGCGACAGCATTTGCGAAACCGCTAGCGATTTTACATCGGCACTGGCAAAAGTTAGTGTATACCGTTACGACTGTATTATACTTGACCTTACACTGCCCCACGGCAACGGGCTTAACATAGTAAAGCATTTAAAAGAGAACAACCATAACGATGGTGTGCTCATCATATCAGCAAAAGATTCCCTCGACGACCGGCTAATGGGGCTTGACCTGGGTGCTGATGATTATTTGACCAAACCCTTCCATTTATCTGAATTAAAATCGCGGGTTACAGCTATTGTAAGGCGCAGGTCATTCAATGGCAGTAATAACCTTAAATTTAACGAAATAGAGATTGACCTGGATGCGAAAGCTGTAAAAGTGAAAGATATTATCGTAAAATTTACCCGTAAAGAATACTCCCTGCTGTTATATTTTATAGCCAATAAAGGCAAGGTGGTTTCTAAAAGCGCCATTGCAGAACACCTTTGGGGCGATAGCATAGATATTGCCGATAACTTTGATTTTATTTATTCCCACATCAAAAATATCCGTAAAAAGTTGGTTGAGGCCGGCGGTAATGATTATATACAGGCAGCTTATGGTATGGGCTATAAATTTACCGATGCATGAAGCTGTTCGATAAATATAACCGCGTAAACATTGCTG
The DNA here is from genome assembly GCA_040390445.1 of Bacteroidota bacterium. GTDB lineage: Bacteria > Bacteroidota > Bacteroidia > Sphingobacteriales > Sphingobacteriaceae > Mucilaginibacter. The sequence continues at coordinate 163,769 of JAZJYI010000007.1, read as the reverse complement.
TTACTGTTATTATCATGCTGGTTACCGGCATAATCTATTATTATACCATCAGCCATATTTTAACCAGCCAGATAGATAAAGACCTGGTACTTGAAGAGAACGAGATATTTAGCTACGTAAACAAAAACCACCGCCTGCCCGATGTTTATGAAAGCAACCATCAGCAAATAGTTTTTGCCCCCTTGGGTAACAAGAGTGCAGAGCGCCGGTTTTTAGATACCACCTATCATGACTCGGACGAAAAAGATCTGGAGGCTGGCCGTGCGTTAATTAGTTCTGTAAAAATATCGGGGCATAATTATCGGATATTGGTAACACAATCTAAAGTGGAAACCGAGGATCTGATCCAGATCATCTTCCTGATAACTATCGGGGTAATTGTTAGCCTGCTGGTGATACTGATTGTACTTAACCGGGTGATATTGAAAAGCATCTGGAAACCTTTTTATAAAGTGCTGTTTCAGTTAAAGGAGTTTAGTTTGGCCAGCCATGCTACCATCAATTCTACGCCATCAAACATTGATGAATTTACAGAATTGGACCAGGCAGTTATCAGCATGGCCTACAGGGTAAAAAGTGATTACCAAAACCTGAAAGCATTTACCGAGAATGCGTCGCACGAGCTGATGACGCCCATTTCGGTCATCAACTCAAAATTGGATACACTGGTACAAACCGATGAATTTACCGACAGGCAAAGTAAACTATTGAATGATATTTATGGTACCGTTACCCGCTTAACCCGCCTCAACAAATCTATGTTGTTGCTTGCCAAAATAGAGAATGGCCTGATACAGGACAACCAGGATGTGGATATAAAAGATGTGCTTGAAGAATGCCTTTACCAGCACGAAGAAATGATCTATCAGTTAAACATTAAACTGGTGACCGATTTACGTGATAAACATTTGCAGGCAAATAAATCGCTTGTAGAAATTTTATTAAACAACCTGTTGAGCAATGCTATCAGGCATAACCACCAGGATGGTAAATTATCTATTTATCTCGACTCAGAGAAACTAACCATCAGTAACACCGGCGAAGGCAATTTTAATTTCCAGCAGGTGTTAAAAAGATTCCATAAATCTGATGGTTCTGAAGGCATCGGCCTGGGCCTAACCCTTTGCAAGCAGATATGTGATAATTACGGGTTTAAATTCGGTTATGTGCAGCATGGCAAAATGCATGCTTTTAATGTAACTTTTTAATTATCCCAATTCTCTCCAGGTTTAGTCCAATTTAAGTACAGCATTGGCAAATAGTTTAGTATAAAAATTACTAAACATGAAATTCATTAAAACAACAACAGCTATTGTAATAGCAACATTTATGGGTGTAGCGGCTATGGCCCAAAAACTTAATTCAACACAAGTTCCGCCAGTGGTAAAAGCATCGTTTGAGAAAACCTACCCCGCAGTAAAAACTGTTAAATGGGAAAAAGAAAAGGACGATTTTGAGGCCGGCTTTAAACAGGGCGGCAATGAAATGTCGGCAGTTTTTAAGGCTGACGGCACACAGTTAGAGTCTGAACTGGAAATTAAGCCCACCGGCTTGCCTGCCCCGGTGTTAGCATATGTAAAGCAAAATTACAAAGGTGCAGTTATTAAAGAAGCCGCCAAAATCACCAAGGCAAACGGCGAAGTAAATTACGAGGCCGAAATAAAAGGAAAAGACCTGTTATTTGACAGTAATGGTAAGTTTATTAAAATAGCACAAGATTAAGTTTTGCCATTGTTATTAATACTTGTTTTTATAATAGCTATTGCCGCCTTTGCTATAAGTGCTATATGTGGAGGGGGCGCCAGTTTTGTTTTATTACCATTGTTAGGCATAATGCTGCCGGGGGCTCAGGTACCGGCGGCACTGTCTATAGGTACTGCCGCTAATAGCATATCCAGAATTGGTATTTTTTGGAAACACATTCGCTGGGACATTGTAGTATATTTTCTGCCTCCGGCTTTGCCTGCCGTATACTTTGGTTCAAAACTATTAACAATAATTGACCCTATCTGGCTTGAACTATTCTTTGGCTTTTTTTTGATCATTAATTTACCAATGATCTTTAAATCTAAAAACATCCGCACTAATAAGGGCCAAACACTAAATTCCAAAATAATTATTCCCATAATTGGATTATTTACAGGCTTGGTATCAGGGTTAACAGGGGCTGTCGGTTTGCTATTCAACCGCTTTTACCTCAGCTATGGTTTAACAAAAGAACAAATTGTAGCTACCCGTGCAGCCAACGAACTTTTATTGCATATCATAAAACTGATATTATATTTATTGTTTGGGTTACTCACCTATGAGAGTGTCAGTATAGGGTTGGTAATTTCAATATCTGCTATCATTGCCTCGTTTGTGATGAAAAAATTTCTTTATTTATTATCCGAAAACACCTTCCGTACAATAGGTTTCTCGGTAATGGTTTTAGCAGGGGTTGTAATGATGGTGAATACTGGATTTAGGTTACATAATGAACAACAAATAAAATTCAGCAAAATAGACGATGGATTGGAAACAAAGCTCAAATGGAACCACCGAAGTTTTTTACTTGAATTTAAATATAATGATGGTTTCGAGATCGAAAGGCCGGTAGCGCTTTCAGATCTGCCACTGCATTTACAACAAAAAGTTGCCCCTCTTTCAAAAAACGCTGATAAAATATTTTTTGAAGAAGTTTACGCTTTTGGCGATCATTATTATGAAGTGTACTTATACCACGGGGAGAAACTAACCAAGTATAATTTTAAATAACCAGCTCATTATAGTTTTATGACGATAAACCCTCCTCAAAATTTGCACAGAATTGAGTAGGAGATTTACAAATAAAACTATCTAAATTAATAGCGGATAGCCAATAGCGCCGATGAAGTATTTTTTTAACCTGTTTTTACTCTTTTTAACATCGGCTACTTGCCTTGGCCAAAGCAAAACTTTGGATGATTATTTGCAGCAGGCTGTAAAAAACAGTCCGTTGTTAAAAGATTTGAATAACCAGATCCTATCGGCACAACTGGATAGCGTACGCATCCGCGCCGGTTTTAAGCCACAGGTTACGGCCAGCAGCGCGGGCATGTATGCCCCGGTTATAAAAGGTTACGGTTATGCATCGGCCATTACAAACGGCCAAACGCTTAATGGTTTAATTACCGTAAGCAAAGCATTTATCGGCAAAGATTATCTGAACGCACAGTTTGCTGGTTTAGGTATCCAACGCGACTCGTTGCGTAACAGCATCAAACTATCCGAGCAGGACCTTCGCCGCACCATTATAGCGCAGTACATTACCGCCTACGGCAGCCTGCAGCAGCAACATTTTAACCAGGAGGTGGTTGATCTGCTGAGCAAAGAAGAAGACCTGTTAAAGCGCCTTACCCGCAGCAACGTTTACCGCCAAAGCGATTACCTTACCTTTTTGGTAACCCTTAAACAGGCGCAACTGCAGCTATCGCAAACCCGTTTGCAATACAAAACAGATTATGCCACGCTCAATTATTTATCCGGCGTAGCCGATACCGCTATTTTTGAGATAACGAAACCCGAGCTGCAAAAAACCATCAATACTACAGACCGCAGCGCCAGCATTTTCTTTAAACAATATCAACTGGATAGCATCAGGCTCACCAACAGCCGTAAACTGATAGATTATAGCTATCGCCCCAAATTAAGTGTCTTTGCCGATGGCGGCTACAACTCCGACCTAACCAGCCAGTACTACAAAAACTTTGGCACCAGTGTAGGCTTTAGCGTAAGCATGCCTTTGTATGATGGCGGGCAGCGCAAACTGTTGTATAAAAAACTATCGTTAGAGCAGGAAACCCAGCGCAGCTACAAAGCCTTTTTTAACAACCAGTACACCCAGCAAATTAACCAGCTAAACCAGCAAATTAGCGAATATGATAAACTGATAGCCGAAATAAACGACCAGTTCAAGTATTCGGAAAGTTTGATAAAGGTTGATACGCAATTACTGCAAACCGGCGACCTTAAAATTGCCGACCTTATATTAGCCGTTAACAACTACCTCACCATCAAAAACCTGCTTACCCAAAACACCGTCAGCAGGTTACAACTCATCAATCAACTTAATTATTGGAGCCGATGATCATAACGCGACCTTACCCGCCTCTTAATATATTATTTGCCTGCCTGTTTGTTGCAACGATATGCTCATGCGGTGGTACCCAACCTGCCGCAGAAGATACTGCCGCCACAGCGCAAACACCTGTTACGGTTACAACCATTAATAACAGCGCCCTGGCAGATACTATTGAACTGAACGCGACATCAACCTTCCTGCAAAAAAATTATGTGAAGGCAAATGCCATTGGCTACATCCAAAAGGTAAATGTACAGCCGGGCCACTATGTAGAAAAAGGCCAGCTGATGTTCACCATTAAAACCAAGGAAGCGCAAAGCATTGGCAATACCATTAACGTGTTAGATACCACCTTTAAATTCTCGGGTATTAATAGCATCCGGGCATCGCGCAGTGGTTTTGTGACCCAATTACTGCATCAGGTTGGCGATTACGTGCAGGATGGCGATCAGCTGGCCATCATCAGCGACCGCGAGAGCTTTGCCTTTGTGCTGCAATTGCCATACGAGTTAAGGGGTGTAATTGCCAATAACCAAAACCTTACGCTTACCCTGCCCGATGGTGAAAAACTAAACGGGCATATTGCTTCACTAATGCCATCGGTTGATTCGTTATCGCAAACACAGGGTATTGTTATCAAAATAACCAGCACCCACCCCATCCCCGAAAATTTGGTAGCTAAGGCTCACATCATTAAAACCGCAAAAAGCAGCGCACCATCTTTACCGAAATCGGCGGTATTGTCAAACGAAACACAAAACGAATTTTGGGTGATGAAACTGATAAACGATACCACAGCTGTAAAAACAGCTGTAAAAACAGGGATCGAATCTGGCGGGCGGGTGGAGATCGTATCGCCAAAATTTAACCCCGGCGACCGGGTAGCCGTAACCGGGAACTATGGCCTGGCCGATACCGCTAAAATAAAGATAGTGAAGCCATGAACAACCTGAATAACTTTTTCATCACCCATAAAAAGCCCATCAGTTTAATGCTGTTCATTATTCTGCTGGGGGGAGGCTTTGCTTATTCGCGGTTACAAACCTCATTATTCCCGGAGATAACTTTCCCCAAAATAAAGATCATTGCCGATGCCGGTTTACAGCCTGTAAATAAAATGATGGTAACGGTTACCAAACCGCTTGAAAATGCCGTTAAACAGGTACCCGACCTGCATTACGTACGCAGCACCACCAGCCGCGGTAGCTGCGAGATTTCGGCCTACATGAACTGGGACGCGGATATAGACCTGAGCCAGCAACGCATAGAATCGCGCATAGCGCAGATCAAAAACATATTGCCACCCGAGGTCAATGTTACTGTAGAGAAGATGAACCCCTCCATCCTGCCTGTTAGCGGCTACACGCTGGAGAGCCACAACCTTTCTCCTATCGAACTAAAACAACTGGCTACTTACACCATAAAACCATTTCTTTCGCAGGTGGATGGGGTATCAGAGATAAGGGTGATAGGCGGCAAAACAAAGGAGTATTGGCTGGTGCTGAACCGGCAAAAAATGAGTTCGCTTGGGTTAACACCCGATATGATCACCAATACGCTTGCACAAACAGCTTTCATCAAATCAAACGGGTACTTGTCTGATTATAAGATGCTGTACTTAACCGTTACCGATGCCAGCGTTAACACCAGCGAGCAACTGAAAAATCTGGTAATAAGCAATAACCGCAAGCGGGTTATCCAGCTAAAAGATATTGCCGAGATACAAATAAACCCGGGCATAGAGTACACCAAGATAAACGCCAACGGCCACGAAGGGGTGCTGATAGCAGTTATTAAGCAACCCAACGCCAACCTGGTAGACCTCTCTGCCGCTATGACAGCCAAGGTTACCGACCTACAAAAGGTGTTGCCAAAAGGCGTAACCATAAAACCATACTACGTACAGGCCGATTTTGTGAACGAATCTGTAAAAAGCGTGAGCGATAGCTTATGGATAGGTTTGGCGCTAGCTATCATCGTAGCTATCATCTTCCTGCGGTCGGTTAAAGCAAGTGCCACCATTTTAATAACCATACCTGTTACGCTGTGCTTTACGCTGATTGTTTTATACGCAGCGGGTTATACCCTAAACATTATGACGCTTGGCGCTATTGCCGCCGCCATAGGGCTAATTATTGATGATGCCATTGTGGTGGTAGAGCAGATCCATCGCACGCACGAGGAACACCCTGAAGAACCAACCATAACGCTTTTAGAGCGGGCTATTAATTACCTGTTCCCGGCCATGGTGGGCTCCTCTATAAGTACCATCGTTATATTCATCCCTTTTTTACTGATGACAGGCGTTGCCGGCGAATATTTTAAGGTGATGACCAACACCATGATCATTACCCTGGTTTGCTCCTTTTTTGTAACGTGGATAGGCTTACCGGTTATTTACCTGCTGTTAACCAAAAACACACAAACTAACAGCCTTAAAGCAAAACAAGAAGCTCATGGCGTAAAAAGGCAGCGCTGGGTATCGTTCTTTATCCTGCGGCCATTTATGAGTATTATTTTAATTGGGGTACTGGTGGTAATTATCGTCATTATCCCGGGCAGGTTGGAAACGGGTTTCCTGCCGGATATGGACGAGGGCAGTATAGTTTTGGATTACACCTCCCCCCCGGGTACATCGCTTGAAGAAACCGACCGCATGCTGCGCGAGATTGAAAAAGCGATCATCAAAGAGCCTGATGTTGCTGCATACTCGCGCCGTACGGGTACCCAAATGGGTTTCTTTATCACCGAACCAAACACCGGCGATTACCTGATCCAGTTAAAGAAAGGCCACAGCAAAACATCCGAAGAAGTGATCAGCGATCTGCGTACACATATTGAAGCCACCCAACCTGCCCTACGGGTTGATTTTGGGCAGGTTATTGGCGATATGCTGGGCGACCTGATGACATCAACCCAACCCATCGAAATAAAAGTATTTGGCGACAACCAGGCAAAATTGCAGGCTTTATCAAAACAGGTAGCCGCCACTGTAACCGATGTTAAAGGCACTGCTGATGTGTTCGATGGTATTGTTATAGCCGGCCCGTCGGTAGATATTGTGCCCGATTATACCAAGCTGGCGCAATACAACATTACCCCGGCAGCTTTGCAGCTGCAGGTACAGTCGGCTTTAGAGGGGAATGTGATAGGCACCTTGTTCGAACGCGAGCAGCAGTCACCTATCCGTATGGTATATCCCGGCAACCGTTTGCAGGATGTAGCCGGTATAAAACATTTAAGTTTGTTTTTACCCGATGGCAGGCTGATCCCTATTACCCAACTGGCCAGCGTAAACCTGCGCACCGGCGATGCCGAGGTAGCGCGCGAAAACCTGCAGGCCATGGGTGTTATCAGCGCCAGGTTAGAGAACAGCGACCTGGGCAGCGTAATCCCGGCCATACAAAAAGGCATAGCCGAAAAAATAAACCTGCCGCCAGGTTATCATGTAGAATATGGCGGCGCCTATGCTGAGCAGCAGCAAAGCTTTAAAGAACTTTTGATGATACTGGTAACTGCAAGCCTGCTGGTATTTGGGGTGATACTGTTCCTGTTCAAGCAATTCAGGATAGCCTTACTGATACTGGTAATAGCTGTTTTAGGCATTGGTGGCAGCTTGCTGGCCCTGTTCCTGACTAATACGCCGCTTAACGTAGGCAGCTATACGGGGCTGATCATGATAGTAGGCATTATTGGTGAGAACGCCATCTTCACCTTTTGGCAGTTCCGCGAAAGCGCAAGGGAAAGCAGCGTGGATGATGCCATTGTTTATTCCATATCAACCCGGCTGCGCCCCAAACTGATGACGGCATTGGGCGCTATAATTGCCCTGATGCCTTTAGCATTGGGGATAGGTGCCGGTGCACAATTACACCAGCCATTGGCCATAGCAGTAATAGGCGGATTTTTAGCCGCACTGCCCTTGCTGTTAATTGTGTTACCCAGCATGCTGCGGATCTTTTACCGCAACCATATTTTTGCTAAGAAGTAAGCGAATAATTAAAACTGCATGGAAAACTGCAAACCTAATGTGCCCTGGTTGTATGATGGTAATAAAATAGAACTGCTTTTAGGCTCTTTCTTTAACGCTTCGGGTAAATCCCTGTTATTCTCCTTTTCGCGGCCTGCTTTAAAAAGCCTGTTACGTATATAAGGGTAAAGCAGGTATGCCGCTTTTGCAGACAGTATGCCGAACCCGGCGCCGGCAACAACATCGCTAAACCAATGGTCGCGGTTATACATACGTAAAATACCCGTGGCCGTTGCAAAACTATAGCCTATTGCGCTATAACCTATAGATTTATCCCCCAACTCCTGCGCCATAAACTCAGCCCCAAGAAAAGCATTGGCAGTATGGCCGGATGGAAAAGAATTGTAGTCGGAACCATCGGGACGCAACCTATGGGTTACTTTCTTTAAACCAAATGTTGCTATACCCATCATGCTTTCGGCCATTACCAATATTAAGGTACGGTCAACAAAGGTATTTTTGCCGTGGATGCCAACTAAATTCAGCCCATAAACCAACGCCACAGGCGTGTATTGAAAAAAGTTTTCGGGGTGATGCTTAAAATTGGGGGCATCCTCGTTGATATCATTATTAATGCTGACGTCAAGCCGCCTTACCGGATGGAAAAAAAAATTGCTTGCCCCATACGCAATCAGTACAGACGGTGGCACTAATGCCCATGCTTTACTGCGCAAATGCCTAACGGTATCGGGGGCAGTAAACAGGTCTTTCCTTAGTGTATCCGCTATGTTTACCTTTTTGGTTGTATCTGCTACCTGTGCCCCGGCCTTAAAGCAGGTAAGGCAGAGTATAATGTAAATGACTTTCTTCAATGTATAGGATGTTAGGGGTATTTATTTACCTATCTCAATAATGTGGAACGAGCCGGCAATCATGTGCGGGCGTGGGTGTGCATTTTCCGTAGTTGGCGGCGTGGCTTCCATTTGCGCGGCCGGTAGAAACAGGTGATGGGTTGCCAGATCGATACCGATGGTACGTGCGCTTTTTTCGGTAGGGATGTTCTCTACAAATACAAATGTGTTGGCATTCACTTCCTTAATAACCGACATATTACCGTCCCCGTTAGAGCTGTAGGCCAGTTTCAGTGCCGGGTCGAACGCTACGCCATCGCAATCGCCAATTTTAAATTTGGCCAGGTTTTTACCGTTGGCGGCATCCATAATAACCATAGTAGCGTTACCACCACAGCCAATAAATAATCGGTTGGTTACCCTGTCAATAGCTAAACCTGATGGCTCATCGCCCTCATTAATTTTGTAGCGGTTAATTACTTTGTAGGTATTGGCGTCGATAACAACCACCTCATTGGTAGTTTCGGAGTTTACAAAAATCTTTCCTTTACCATCAGATACGCCTGTTTCGGGCTTGCCGCCTAAGGGTATAGTAGCAACCACCTTATCGGTAGCCGGGTCAATTACCGATGCATCCTTGCTTTTGCCATTAAAAGCATAAACCTTTTTTGAAAATTCATCATAAAATATAGCATCAGGGTTGGTACCAACGGTTATTTTGCCAAGCGCTGCATTGGTGTTCAAATCAAAAATGGTGCAGCTGTTATCGCGGCCGTTACTGGTGTACCCCTTGCCTAATGATTTCACTAATGCAATACCATGCACGCCATTGGTGTTGGGGATAACGCCTATAGAATCGCCGGTTGCGGTGCTTAAAATATTAACCTGGGTACCGTGCGATACGTAGATCTTTTTATCGGCGGCATCAACAGTAACATAATCCCAGCCACCGCTGCTTTTTATGCTGTGTTTTTTTAAGATATGTAACCCGGTTTTTGTTTGGGCCGATACGTTTAAGGATGCAATGGCAACAAACAGAAACAAAAGCGTTTTTTTGAATTTTGAAGATAGCATGGTATTTAATTTCATGCTATATAATATTCTATTCTGTAGAAATACTGGATAATTGGATTTGAGCTTTTAAATTGTCCTTTTCCCTTTTACCCCGATGTTCATCAGCACCACCGCGAACAGGATGAGTATAACCCCCAGCCATTGCAGTACGCTAACTGGCTCTTTTAACAGTATGTTGGCCATTAGTACCGATACCGGGATCTCTATAGATGCAATAATGGCCCCAAGCCCCATGCCCGTTAATGGCATGCCACGGGTAAACAGCAATGGTGGCAGGACGGTACCGAACAGGGAAAGTATAATACCCCAGCGCAGAAATATTTGATAGTGAAAAGCCTGGTTAAGGGATGAGTGAAAAATAATGGCGATAATGATCAACCCGCCCAGTATCATGTAAAGGCTTCGCCTTAATGGCGGGAAATGTACCTCAATGTTGTTTGATGAGTACATAGTACCCGTATAACAAACAGCGGCCAGCATCCCCCAGGCAAACCCCGCCCAATTGATAGTAATGGATTGCATAAGCATATTAGTAGCAAGCACCGTACCCGCCAGGATGATAAAAACAGCCGCTATTTTACGCGATCCGGGTGCTTTTTTATGCAGTATCATTTCTACAATTACGCCCATCCAAACGGTTTGCATGAGCAGCACAATAGCCACACTTACCGGGATATACTGAACAGCCAGGTAATAGAAAACGCTGGTTAAGCCCATAGAGGTACCGGCGGCTATTAACTTTAATATGCTTTTACCGCCCGATGTTTTTGCAGCCGGCGCAGCATCCCGTTTACGGAACAAGGTTAATATAAACAGCCCAATAAAGCCCAGCCCAAACTGCGAAAGTGTTACCTCTGCAGTGCTGAAACCTTCATGATAGGCCATTTTCACAAAGGTTGCCAGCATCCCATAGCTGGATGCGCCCAATGCAATAAAAAGGCTCCCCTTAAGTACATTACTTTTCATGTTAAACCAATTCTCTCTCCAACACTCCCTTTATGGTTTGGTGTGCTATTTCTATCGACTTCTCAAATTTCTCCGGATCAAAGGCTGACCCATTAATGGCTACTACATGAATATCGCTGATGCCTATTATATTAAAAACCGTTTTCAGATAGTTACTCTGGTAGTTCATATGCTCGTTGTATTCTCCCTTCTCGTATCCCTGGGCACCTCTTGAAAGCAGCAAAAATAATGTTTTATTTTCGAGAAGGCCAATATAAGGGTTCTCTATATTGTTCGGGTTAAGTTTCCAGGTTTCATTCACCCTTAATATCTGGTCAATGTAAGCTTTAAGCGAGCTGGGGATTGACCAGTTGTACATTGGCGAACCAATCACAATAACATCAGCATCCCTTAACTCGGCAATATAGGTATCACTTATATTTAAAGCCTGTTTTTCAATTTCCGATCTTTCTTCTTCCGGTTTAAATGCAGCAGCTATCCAATTTTCGTTAATATGGGGCACATTTGTATTACCCAGTTCACGATGGGTGATCTTTGTATCGCCATAAATACTTGTCCAATGGTCTGTAAATACTTCCGTAAGTTTCCTGCTTTGTGATTTAAGCCCGCGCGCGCTTGAATTAATAACCAATACTTTTTTCATGCTGAATAATTTTATACAAAAGTACCGGGGCATTGGGGTATATTTACATACCAATTTTCATAAAAACTACAGCCCAGATGTTACCCTACAAATCATTGATCCAGGTTGACCGGAACGCCTCTGTAACCTTACACATCCAGGTGTGCAACAGCTTTATATCCCTGATAACAAATGGCACATTACAACCTGCCGATAGCTTGCCAGGCTCGCGTGTACTGGCCGAACTGATAGGCATTAACAGGAACACAGTTAAACTGGCCTACGAAGAACTGATCAGCCAGGGCTGGGCCGAATCTGTTGAACGCAAAGGCGTGTTTGTATTGTCTAAACTACCCATACGCGCTAAAACTACAATGCCCGAGGCGGGCAAAAACAATAGCCGCCAGGAAGCATTTACATGGGTTAACAATTTTAAAAACGCGCTGCCCGATGTAAACCTTCAAAACACGGTTCTGGCAATTGACGATGGTTTCCCGGATGTGCGCCTGGCCCCTGTAGATGTACTGATGCGCGAATACCGGAGCATTTCAAGGAGGTTTCATGGGCGGAATTTTTTAAAATACGGCAGCTCTAAAGGGTCCGAACATCTTCGCGATGCTATTTGTAATTACCTCTCCAACAGCCGGGGCCTGGTTGTTTCCACAGAGAATGTAATCATTACAAAAGGCAGCCAGATGGGCATTTATTTAGCGGCACAATTGCTGCTCACCTCTAACGATACCGTAGCCGTCGGGGTTTCAAACTATTTTTCGGCCGATGATACCTTCAGGCATGCAGGTGCAACCCTTCTGCGCATCCCGGTTGATCATAACGGCATGGATGTGGACCACTTGGAAGAAGCTTTAAAACACAAAAAAATAAAGGCGGTATATGTTATCCCGCATCACCACTTCCCAACAACAGTAACCATGAGCATGGAGCGCAGGTTAAAATTGTTAAACCTTGCCAAAGAATACCGTTTTGCCATTATTGAAGATGATTACGACTTTGATTTTCATTACGATAATAAACCCTACCTGCCGTTGGCCAGTATAGACCATAACCATAATGTGATCTACATCGGCTCTATCTCCAAAACATTTGCCCCTGCCTTACGCATTGGGTTTATGACAGGGCCTTTACCTTTTATTGATGCCGCAGCTTCATTAAGGCAACTGATAGATAAACAGGGAGACACGCTGTTAGAAGAAGCTTTTGCTGTACTGTTTGATGATGGCGAGATGGAGCGGCATTTCCGCAAATCGCTAAAAATTTACAAACAACGCAGAAACCTGTTCTGCGATATCCTGAAATCTGATTTTAATGATGTAATAGATTTCAAGATGCCCGAAGGCGGGCTTGGCATCTGGGCAAATTTTGACGAAGGGATAGATTTGATCAAAATGCCCCAGGAAGCTTTAAAAAAAGGGCTTTATATGAGCAACGGAAGTTTTTATAAAAATGAATCCTTTTTTGCCAATGCACTAAGACTGGGCTTTGCCTCACTTAAAGAAAATGAAATTGTAGAAGCGCTTGATATCCTGAAAAAGGTTATCCATTAAAGCTGCTGGGCTACCCTTTATTTTGTAGCTGGTATACATAGCATCCACGCCATCAAGCTACTTTTGTGTCGAAATAAAATCATTAAGAAATGCAAACACGAATTAAAATTGACAAGACAGAGCCAGCCGGATACAAAGCTATCCTTGGCCTGGAAAAATTCATTGAAAGTACCCCGCTTACCAGAACACATAAAGACCTGATCAAAATAAGGGCCTCGCAAATAAACGGTTGTGCTTTTTGTATTGATATGCATACCAAAGATGCCCGCAAAGCCGGCGAAACCGAACAACGCATCTACGCCCTTAACGCCTGGCGCGATACGCCATTCTTTACAGAAGATGAACGCGCGATACTGGCGCTTACCGAAGAGGTTACTTTGATAAGCAACCATGTAAAAGATGCCACCTATGAGCAGGCAGCCAAAGTGCTTGATGAAACCTACCTGGCGCAGGTTATCCTGGCAATTATTACCATTAATACCTGGAACAGGATTGGTATTACCACCAACCTGATACCCGCATAAAGCGCTATAAACAGTTTAATTAATTTGTATATAACAAAGCCCTGTAAATATTCTTTACAGGGCTTTGTTATTAGCGTATTGTTTACTTCGTTTTTACCTTGGCGGTAAGCTTCTCGTTATTCCTTGTTTCTTCCGTGGCTTTCAATAGTAAAGTATCAGATAATTTTAACGGGCCGAATATTTCGGTTTTGCCATCAGTATTACGGCCTGTTTTTATAGGTACCCATTTAGAAGAATCGCGGGTTAGTTTAATAACAAATGTGCCCAGTGTAGAGTTCAGGATGGCGTCTGACGGTACAACAAAGTTGTGTATTTCGTCACTCAGCGGGATATCAACCTCGGCAACCATACCCGGCAGCAAATTTTTCCCGGTGTTGATAACGTCCATCTCTGTACGTTGCGCACGCAGCCTGCTATCCAGCGCACCGGCCAGCCTGGCAACTTTCGCATTAAAAACCTGGTTAGGTAATGATCGTACGGTAAAATTCACCACACTTTTATTATTCATGTAGCCGGTATAAGCTTCCGGAACACTTACCACCAAACGCAGCTTATCCTGCTGCTGCAGGGTAAACAGCGGCGCGTCCGAACCTTTGCCCGACGGGCCAACATAAGCGCCCTGGCTTACGTTACGTGCTGTAATAATGCCCGGGAACGGCGCCCTTATCTCCAAGTAATCGCTGTTAGCACCCACTTCTTTCAATGCTGCCTGTGCCGATTGGAATTGCGCGTAATCCGCACTTTTTTTGGCCAGCGCCTGGTCAAGGTCGTTTTGCGAAACGGTACCCGGTGTTTTGCTGGTTTCCAGCAATCGGTCATAGTTGGCTTTACTGGCTATATACAAAGCCTCCTGCGCTTTCAGGCGCGATTGCGCCCCGTTCATCTGCGAACCAATCTCTGGTGCTTCCATACGGGCTAAAAGCTGCCCGGCGCTTACTACGCTACCCACATCAACATACATCTTTTTCACAAAGCTGTTCACCTTGGCGTACAGGTCAACCTGTTGGTAAGCCACCAGTTCGCCCGGTATGGTGATATTTGATTGCATGGCACTCTTGCTTAACAAAAAGGCATCTAAAGCATTGTCGGCCGGTGCGGCAGTTTCTGCTGTGGCTTTGGCCTCCGGCGATTTGCATCTCACCAGCATCAGGCTTGTTACCATTACTAAAGCAGAAACAGAAAGGACTTTACGGATATACATGGAATGATGATATTATGATTTATATTCAAGTTTAATAAAATGGATGCTCTCCTCGTCCTCAGGATCGAGTGAAACACTTTGGATACTTGTTTTACCCTGCCCCCAGGCAAATACCAACGGCAAAATAAACAATGCGGCAAATGTTGAAGCTATAAGCCCGCCAATTACGGCGCGCCCAAGCGGTGACGACTGGTCGCCTGCCTCGCCCAGTCCGCTGGCCATAGGTATCATACCCACAACCATGGCCAAAGCGGTCATTACAATTGGCCTTAACCTTAGTGAGGCAGCCTCGCGGGCAGATGCCATGGCATTGCCGTTAACACGGCGCAGCTCTTCGGCATTGGTAATTAACAGTACCGCGTTGGATATAGATACCCCAACAGACATGATCATGCCCATGTACGATTGCAGGTTAAGTGTTGAACCAGCCAGCATCAGTAACGATAGCGAGCCCAGCATTACCGCCGGAACGGTTGCCAATACAATGCCCGATACTTTAAACGACTGGAAGTTTGCCGCAAGCATTAAAAATATAACGATGATGGCTATGCCAAGCCCGCTTTCCAAACTATCCATTGTTTCTGTCAGCGTATCGCTTAAGCCTATCAGTTCAACGTTCAATCCCCGCGGAAGGGCGCCTAATGATTTGATGGCTGCTTGTACATCTTTAGATGCCGTACCCAGGTCCTGATTGTTCAGGTTGGCCGTAACCGATAGCATAGGCATAGCGCCCAGGTTGTCGGCTTCGCCATAAGTGGTGCCGGGTTTTATATCGGCTATATCGCCCAAAACAGGCCTTGACGAATTTTTCAGTACCGGTATCTCGCTAATGTCAGAGATGCTGCTCATTTTGCTCTCCGGGATCTGCACCTGTACACTATAGCTGTTATTGGTTTTATGATCTATCCAGATATTTTTATCGGTATAGCGGGATGAGGATGTTGAAGCGATAAGTGAACGCGAAACATCATTAATATCTACCCCTATCTGCGATGCCCTGGTGCGGTCAATATCAATATTGATGGCCGGGTATTTGGTAGACTGCCCCAGTTGTATATCCCGTAGATAATTGATATGAGCCAGTTTGGCTATCAGTTTTTGTGCATAAGCCTCGCTCAGTTTTTTATCCCTGCCCGAGAAACGTACCTCGATAGGCGTAGGCGAGCCCTGGCTCAGTATCTTATCGGTAAGCTCGATAGGCTCAAAAGACGATTTAACATCGGGCAGCTGTTTAGCGTACGATGCCCTTATT
This sequence comes from Bacteroidota bacterium, assembly GCA_040390445.1. Lineage (GTDB taxonomy): Bacteria > Bacteroidota > Bacteroidia > Sphingobacteriales > Sphingobacteriaceae > Mucilaginibacter. The sequence continues at coordinate 147,645 of JAZJYI010000007.1, read as the reverse complement.
TTTTCTTTTAGCTCATCCAGGTTAGTTTTAAAGCCTTCTTTAAAGGCTACCTGTATTACGGCCTCCTGCGGGCCTGCCATCCACAAATAAATAGGGCTTGTTGAGAATAGCGAAGGGTGCGTACCCACATAAGCCGAGGTGATGGATACATTCTCTGGCCCAACAAGGCTTTTAATAATGTTGATAGCTTTGTAGGTGCGTGTTTCTGTCTGTTCTATACGGGTACCCTCCGGTGCGCGTAAACGTACCTGGAACTGGCTGCCATTTACCTTTGGCAATACATCGCGGCCAATGCTTTGCATTAAAATTGCTGCAAGGCCGCAAATAACAACAACATACCCTAATACAATCACCTTGCGGTAAGGCATCATTCTGTCAATAAACCTTAGGTAGCGCATGCGCATGCGTTCAAAAGCGCCAACTTTACCGTTGTGGTTGCGGTCGGCAGTGGCGGCGGCCACTTCTTTTTGGTGTAACTGCGATGGCCTGTCGTCGCCCTCAAGGCCCGATAGTTCAAACTCTTCGTTATCGGTTAACTGGTGCCCATCTTTTGCGTGGTGGTGCTTACTCTTCATTATCCAGTTAGCCATTATCGGCACAAAGGTTTGGGCCAGGAAGTAAGACACGATCATGCTGAAACCAATGGCCAATGCCAGCGGTAAAAACAACGAGCCCGGGATGCCACCCATAGTAAACGCCGGTGCAAAAACCGCCAGGATACAAAACAGGATCAATAGCTTAGGGAAAGCAATCTCCTTACAAGCATCCCATATGGCAAGCGCCTTGGGTTTGCCCATATCCAGGTGCTGGTGTATATTTTCTATAGTTACCGTACTTTCATCTACCAGGATACCGATAGCCAAAGCAAGGCCGCTCAATGTCATAATGTTGATAGTTTGCCCAAACAGGTTCAGGAACAAAACACCCGATATAATAGAGGTAGGGATGGTTAAGATAACGATGAGCGCGCCGCGGGCATCGCCCAAAAACAGCAGCACCATTAAACCGGTTAAAATAGCGCCGATGGCCCCTTCTGTAATTAAGCTCTTTACCGAGTTCATTACGTAAACAGATTGGTCAAACTCGTAACTCACCTTAACATCCGGCGGCAGCTGGCTTTGTATTTTAGGGATAGATGCTTTAAGGTTTTGTACAACTTCCCAGGTAGATGCATCGGCACTTTTGGCAACGCTTAAGTAAACCGAACGCTTGCCGTTAACCAGCGCGTAGCCTGCGGTGATATCGGCCCCGTCAGACACGGTAGCCACATCTCTTAAATACAGGCTTTGCACACCACCTTTAAACAAAGGGATGTTCTCAAAATCTTTTATAGAATTAATAGTGGTATTGGTTGGGGTGATGTAGTTTTTATCGCCAATACGCACGTTACCCGATGGGGTTGTTTGGTTATTTACCCTCAGGGCTTCAACCAACTGGTCTGGCGTCATGTTATGCGAGCGCAGCAGCTCCGGGTCGGCTTTAATAACTACCGTACGGATGTTACCACCAAAGGGCGGCGGCGCTACTAAACCGTGTATAGAGGTGAACGACGAACGCACATACACGTTTGCCAAGTCAGCTAATTCGTTATTGCTACGGGTGGCGCTGCTTAAAACCAACTGGCCAACCGGCAGCGTGGAAGCATCAAACCTGATAATGAACGGTGGGTTTGAGCCGGGAGGGAACACCGCCTGGATACGGTTTGTAAAAGAGGCCAGCTCGCCCGCGGCCTGCGCCATGTTTGTACCCGGGTAAAAATTAAGCTTCATTAAAGTAAGCCCCTGGATGTTTTTGGTTTCGATACTTTTTAGCCCGTTGGTGTACAAAAGGATATTTACGTATTGCTTGGCAAAAAACGATTCCATTTGCTCAGGAGTGTAACCGGTAAAAGGGTGCGATATATAGATCACCGGCATATCCAGCTTAGGGAATATATCTACTTTGATGGCCGTGATCGATTTTATCCCAAAGAAGAATAAACCGGCCACAATAACCATAATGGTGATGGGCTTACGTAATGCGAAACGGATCAAGTTCATGTATATATGTATTTCGAAGAAAAATTATCAGTTAATTATAGCGCGCTATCAAAAAGGTTAAAATCGCCTTTAGCAGCAGCTTTTAATAGCAGCGCCTGCCACACATTGGTATAGGCTATATCCCTGTCGGTTTCGGCACGGGTTAAGGCATATTGTGCCTGCGTAACATCAACCAAATTGGTTAACCCGTTTTTATACAGTACCGATTTTTGCAGATATGCCTGCGATGCTGCTCTTACCTGTACCGGCGCTTCGCGGTAATTGTTCAGCGCATTTACGGTTTTGGTATCGGCCAGTGAAAACTGTGCCTTTATTTGCTGATTGGCCAGTTCGTACTCATCTGTAAGCGCTGCACTCACATACCTTTGCGTTTTTACCTGTTTGGCGGTGCGGAAAGGCTGCGCCAAATTCCAGCTGACGCCGATGCCTACCAGGTAGTTACTGCGGGTTGGTTTGGTACCATCCCAGTAATTATCGGTGTAAGCGTTTTGGTTGGTAGAATATTCATTAGTAAAGCCCGAACCACGCGTTTGCACTATACCCACAAACGAGAAACTTGGATAGTTAAACTTTTTCAGGTATTTGATCTGCTCGTTATTAACGTCTATCCGCGATTTGTAGTAGGCCAGAGTTGGATGCTTGCTAACGGCCGAATCAATGGGTTCTTCAATGTTTTTTGGCAGGTGCGATACAAATACAGTATCTAAATCAAAATGTGTTGGTGTAACCCCCATCAGCTGCGATAACTGGTTACTTTGTTCCTGCTCCTGGTCAATAGCCCGGGTAAGCACAATACGCGCGCTTGATACCTCGGCGCTTGCCTGCGAAGAATCTACACCGGCAATAAGGCCGTTGAACGCACGCGTTTTTACAATGCGTTTAAAGGTATCTGCACGCGCCAGGTTTTTGCGGTACGAGTCGGTCAGTTTTTGCGCGGCCAGCAGGTTAAGGTAAGCTGCCGCAACTTTCACTTTATGGTTAAAAAGTTCCTGTTGAAGGTCGTTTTGGTCTCTTACAGCTATCTGTTGGGCGGTTTTGATCCGTTCTTTTATCCTTCCGAAGGTGAAGAATTCCCAGTTAAGGTTGGCCAGGTATAATGAGCCAAAAGCAGCGTTCCAGTTTTGATTAGGCAGCGGGATACCTGATGATGCTACACCAAACCCGCCGAAACCATAAAGCGGGCCATTCTGGCCGTTCACCGTTCCGTAATCTTGCTGGGCGCTTAAGTTTAAGTTGGGCAGGTAATCGGCTTTGGTTTGGCCAATTGCCGCTTTTGATGCTAACGCGTAGTTTGTTTTGGCTTTTATAGCAGGGTAATTGACTACTGCTGTTTCTATAGCTTGTTTAAGTGTAAGGGGTTGTTGTGCAACTACTAATAATGAACTAAAGAGTATAAAACACGTAGATATCGCTTTTTTCACAGGGTTGTGTATCTTAGTTAAACCAATAATTACCGGGCTGGTAATTATTTTTGTAAAGCAACCCATCAAATTTGAAGCAATTTTGAAGTAAAGCCTCAATTTGTTACCGATTTGTAAAGCTAATGTAATAAAAGGTGCAAATTTATTAAACCTGCGCAATCAAAGCAGCACTATTAGCCACAGCCATACCATTAAAATCTATCCTAAGTGAATGCATACCATCGCGATACGTATATCGCACATTAAATTTATTCAATTCGCAGATCTGTTTTACAATAGCCAGCCCCAAACCAATGCTTTCACCACACTGGTCGCTCTTTTTGAACCGCTCAAATAGCTCCTCTGTAGGGATAACAGGGGCCGCGCCGGTATTTTCTATCACAAAAGCTTCGTGGTTTGCCTTAATATTGATAATGCCGTTCTTAACATTATGCCTGATGGCGTTACCTAACAAATTATCAAAAAGCAGGTCGGCCAGCGCCGGGTGTATTTTTAGCGAAATATCATCGCCTATATGGGTAGTAAGCGTCAGCGCCTTCATCTGGATACGGTCTTCATAAAACCCCAGGATAGACTTGATGTGCCCGGCAAACGATATATGCTCGGTAGCCTCATACTCCTGGTTCTCCAATTTGGTAAGCAGCAGTAACGAATGGTTTATACGGGCCATTTTCTCAATGGCGTGCTGCATTTCACCAATTAATATAGCCTGGTCGCCCTGTATATCTGTATCGGCCAAAAGCTCCAGTTTGCTTCTCAGTACTGATAAGGGGGTTTGCAATTCATGCGATGCATTTTCACTAAACTCTTTTACAAGCCCGTATTCGGTGATGGCCATATCGGTCATCTTTTTTAGCAGTAGGTTAAGTTCCTTAAACTCTTTGGTATTACTCTCTGCAAGCACCAGGGGCTTCTTTTTCCGGAGGTTGAATTTCTGCATCTGCGCAAGCGACTGGTTAAACGGCGATAAAATATTGCGCGATAACATCCTTGCAGCTATCAACACCGCCACTATCATCAGCAATGATTTTATCAAAGCTACAGGCAGCATCCCCCTTAATATTTGCCCGGATTGCGTTACATAGTTGTAAGACGAAACCTTATAATTAAGCCCTTTAATGTTATAAAACGAACTTACCGTAATACGGCAGTCGCCCTGGTCGTAATTTTGTTTTTCGGTAAGCGTTTTTTCGTTTGGTAAATTACCGGCAAACGTACTGATAGATATTGGCCGCCCCTGCGAGTACTTATCGGGGCTGATGCCCGATTTTAGCTGCAGCGCCACTTCGTTATTTACGGCACTTAAACGCTCAATCTCAACATTATCTATCCTTTGTTTAATGCTATAATGTGTGCTGTAGATACTTATTGGGGTTACAATAAAAAATATCAGCAAAAAGCACAGCGTAAATTTATCTACCAGTTTCATATTTATGGGTGTTAAATTTATAGCCCAGGCCATATACCGTATCAATATAATCGTTGCCCTTTGCCTGATTTATTTTTTTGCGGATATTTTTTACGTGCTGGTACACAAAATCAACATTACTGAGGTTATCGGTATAATCGCCCCACAGATGGGTTGCAATAGCCTGCCGGGATAATAAACGATTGCGGTTCACTAAAAAGTATAACAGCAGTTCTACCTCCTTGCGGGTAACATCAAGGTGTTTGTTGTTGATGGTAACCTCGAAAGTATTGGTGTTGAGGCTTATCTCGTTAAATGCCACCATATAACTACCATCCAGGTCTTTACGACGATGGATAGCCCGCAAACGTGCGTTTAATTCGGGCAGGTGAAAGGGTTTGGTTATATAATCGTCAGCGCCCTCTTCCAGGCCGCGGATCTTATCGTCCATAGCGCCTTTTGCCGATACAATGAGTATGGAGCCGGAGATATGCTTTTCCTTGATAAAATTAAGCAGATCGAGGCCGCTGCCATCGGGCAGCATAATATCTAAAATAATGCAGTCGTAAGCAAAAAAAAGCAGCTTCTCTTTGGCCTCGTGCAGGTTAAAGGCCTGCTCGCAAACGTAATTCTCGCGCGATAGGTACTCATGCACACTACTGGCCAGCGCCCGGTTATCTTCTACAATGAGTATTTTCATTAACTAATGCTTACAGCCTCAAAACTACTAAGGTACGGGTTAATATTGAAGCAATTTTGAAGATACCGTACCGGCTGCCCGTTTTATAAGTAAATAAAACGGCAGTGCCCGTTATCAGCACTGCCGTTTTAGCTTTAGTTGATCAGGGCGCCGTCCCTGACCTCGTCGCTGGCATTCTTCAGTATCACCTCTTTGGCTTTGAGGTTACCAAACACCTCGGTCGAATCATTACGGGATAAACCCTCCTTAATATCTACCAGCACTGCCCTGCCGTTTTTTACGGTAACAACGTATTGCCTTTCGGTAGACCGGACAATGGCATTATTAGGCACCAATAATGATTTTGCGCCGGATAGCATCGGGATCTTCACCTCGGCATACATACCCGGTTTTAAGTTGCCATCGGGGTTATGTACATCAATCTCTATTGCTTCAGACCGCATGCTGCCCAACGCGTTGGCCGAGCGGCTAATGCTGGCGGTTTGCTCCCTGCCGGGCATAGCGTTAAAGGTGAATTTTACCAGTTGTTTCAGGTCTACCTTATCTACATAATCCTCGGGGATGTAAACCTCTAAGCGCAGTTTGCGGGTATCCTGCAAAACCAGCATGGGTTGGTCTGTTCCCTTACCCGGTGCTACCAACGCCCCCGGCGATACGTTACGCTGAATGATCATCCCATCAAATGGCGCGCGGATGTTCAGGTAATCGTGCATGGTGCGTACCGATGCTACGTTTGAGTTTTCTGATTTGGCCATCGCTTCATCAGCGCGCATTTTTGCCATGGCGTTGTCCAGTTCAAGCGGCGATACCGAACCCGGTTCTTTAGCGGCCTCTTTAAGCCGCTGATATTTTTCGCGGCTGGCAATGGCGGTTTCCTGGGCTTGCAGGTAGCGCGAGCTAACGGCCTGTACCTGCGATTCCATCTCGGGAGCTTCAATGGTTACCAGCAATTGCCCCTTTTTTACCATGGTGCCCCTGTCAACATAAACAGATTTAACAAACCCGTTCACCCTTGGGAATATGTAAACCTCGTTAAAAGGTTTTAACTGCCCAGGCAAGCGGGCCATACTGGAGAGTGCCTTTTCGGCAATGGTGCCTGTTTCGTATTTTTTTGCCCCCTTTGCTGATGGGGCGGTCATATCTACCGGTTTTTGGCTGCCGTTGCAGGCTGCTAAAAAGCTTAAGCTGCCAAGCAGTATCAAATATCTTGTTTTCATGTTGTTATATATTAGTGGGTTGAGCATCTTTAGTTGGGTTGGTATTCACATCTTTCATCAGCGATGGCGACTCATAGGTAGTTTTATTTTGCACCCAGGCAAACACCATGGGCAAAATAAACAGGGCGGCAATGGTTGAGGCAAACAGCCCGCCTATAACGGCACGGCCCAAAGGCGCGGTTTGCTCGCCCGCTTCGCCCATGCCTGATGCCATGGGCACCATACCGGCCATCATGGCAAGGCTGGTCATTAAAATTGGCCTTAGCCTAATAGAGGCGCTGGTTACTGCCGCCCGGGTTGCATCTTTATAATCTAACCTCAGGGTTTCGCCATTCGTAACAATAAGGATAGCGTTGGCAACAGATACACCGGTTGACATGATCATACCCATGTAGCTTTGCAGATTAAGGGTTGACCCGGTTAACAGCAATGCAGTTAACGAACCCAATATTACAGCCGGCACAGTTGATAAAACCGTAAACGAAAGCTTGAAAGACTGGTAATTTGCGGCCAGTAATAACAGTATCACCAAAATGGCAAACATTAGCCCGTTTTGCAGGCTGGTGAAGGTTTCTGTTAATAAGCTCGACATGCCCTTAACCTCGGCCAGCAAACCTTTTGGCGGTTCACCAACAGCTTTAATGGCTTTGTGCACATCGGCTGTTGCCGTACCCAGGTCTTTTTTATAGATATTGGCGCTTACCGTTAAAAAACGCCGGGGGCCGGTGCGGTCATACTCGCCGGGGGCGTAATTTATTTTAAAGCTTGCTATATCGCCCAGTACGGGCGTGCTCTGGCCTTTTACCAGCGGGATCTCCTTCAGTTCATCCATGGTGTTCATCACATACTCGGGTATCTGCACCTGCACCTGGTAGGTATAGGCCGATTTTTCATCCAGCCACTGGTTTTTCTCAGTAAAGCGGCTTGATGATGTACTTGCGGTAACAGAACGGGCTATATCGGTAACGTTTAGGCCTAACTGCGCCGCCTTAATCCGGTCTAAGGTGATGGCTATAACCGGGAATTTTAACGGCTGGACAATCTGCACATCCCGCAGGTAATCTATCTTTTTAAGTTTATCCAATACCTTGTTGGCGTAGCCTTCTATCTGGTTCATATCCTTCCCTGCAACACGTACTTCAATTGGGGTTGATGCACCCTGGCTCATGATCTTCTCGGTCATGTCTATCGGTTCAAAAGTAATGCGCAGTTCGGGGATGCGGGACGCGATGTTTTTACGCAGGGCATCTTTCAGGTCGTCCATATTTACATGGTAATCTTCATCCAGGTTTACCTGTAAAACGGCCTCGTGCGTGCCGGTATTAAACACATAAAGGTTACTGGTACCATAACTGCTTGGCACAATACCAACATAGCCCGATGTAATGGCTACATGGTGATTTACCGTACTATCGATAATAGCCAATACCGTTTTTAGCTTATCTTCGGTACGCTCTAAACGGGTGCCGTCAGGTTCCTTTATGCGGATCTGGAACTGGCCGTTGTTTAGCTTCGGCATCATATCCTTACCAATAAAAACAAAGCATAAACCGGCAAGGGCAATTACCACAACCAAGTACACCGGCACTATTACCTTCTTGTATGGCATCCAACTTTCAATAATGCCCATAAACCGTATTTTTATCCGCTCAAACAGGTCGTTCTTTTCGGGATGTTTTTCTTCCTGTTGTAAATGATGGTTTACCTGGTCTTCCTCCTGCCTATCTAAAGTTTCGCCTGCATGTGCGTGCAGTTCGCCATGTTCATAATGCTGATAGGTTTCGGCTTTAATAAGCCAGTTTGATAATATAGGCACCAACGTTTGGGCAATGACGTACGACACTATCATGGTTAACCCAATGGATAGCGACAGCGGCAAAAACATGGCTTTAGGCACCCCGTTCATCATAAATGATGGCGCAAACACCGCCAGTATACACAGCAGGATAAGCAACAGCGGGAAGGATATTTCCTCGCAGGCATCATAAATGGCCTGGGCTTTGTTCTTACCCATCTCCAGGTGCTGATGTATATTCTCAATAGTTACCGTGGCCTGATCCACCAGTATTCCAATAGCCAAAGCCAGGCCGCTCAGCGTCATGATATTGATGGTTTGGCCAAACAAGCCTAATAGCAACACACCTATCAGGATAGATACCGGGATGGTTATCACCACAATTAAACTGCTTCGCCAGTCGCGCAGAAAAAGCAGCACCATTAAACCGGTAAGCAAGGCGCCAAGGCCGCCCTCGGTTATTAAGCTTTTAACCGCGTTTATTACAAATACCGATTGATCGAACTCGTAAGAGATCTTTACATCATCGGGCAGCAGGCTTTGTATATCGGGTATTTTGGCTTTTAACGCTTGCACTACGCTCCAGGTACTGGCATCGGCTGTTTTAACCACCGGGATATATACCGACCGCTTGCCGTTGATGAGGGCATAATCTACAGTTATATCGCTGGCATCGGCTACGCGGGCAACATCTTTAACCAATATGGGCACGCCATTTTTAGTTACCACCGGGATATTGCCAAATTCATCAACCTGCTTTACCAGTGTGTTAATGGTGGTGACAAACATGGTGTTATCCAGCCTGAGGTTACCCGATGGCGACATAACGTTGAACTTGGCCAGCGCACTCACTACTTCGTCGGGCGTGAGGCCGTAGCTTCTTAGTTTGTTAGGGTCAACATTTACGGTGATAGATCTTGAATTGGCCCCAAAAGGCGGCGGCGCAGACAGGCCCGGTACCGAGGCGAACATGGGCCGCACCCGGGTGGCCGCAAGGTCATAAATTTCCTTGAGGCTGCGCGATGGTGCCGATAGTACCATTTGCCCAACCGGTAATGATGAGGCATCAAACCGTACTACCTGCGGCGGTAAGGCCCCGGGCGGGAAAAACTTCATGGCGCGGTTAACCTGTAGGGCAACCTGGGCCTGGGCTTCGGCCATGTTGGTGTTTTCGTAAAAACTAAGCTTAAGCATGGTTAAGCCCTGTATATTTTTACTGGTGATGTTTTTTACACCATTAACGTATAAGAACTGATCCTGCAAACGGGTGGAAAAGAAACCCTCCATTTGCTGGGGCGACATGCCCCCGTACGATTCTATAACGTATATGGTAGGCAGGTTTAACTGCGGGAAGATATCTATAGGTATATTTATTGCACTAAGCACTGCAAATATGAGCAGGCTTAAGGTTATCACCACCGTAGTAATGGGCCTTTTGAGTGCGGATGTGACCATTGACATGTTTTAATTATTTTAAAAGGGTTAAAACTGCGCCTACCTGGTTCTCGGTAACCGCTTTTTGAAATAGCGCATTGGCAAAGGCATATCGCGCTTCGGCAAAATCAGTTTCGGCACGGTACAGGATGTTGAGGGCTGCATTCAGCTCAATAATATCTGTTAAGCCATTTTTGTAAAGCGATAGTTTTTGCCGGTAGCCATCTGTTGCGGCCTTAAGCTGATGAGGGATCTCTTGCAGGCGTTGTTGGGCGGTCTCCAGCTCTACATCAGCCTGGCTGGCGGTTACAGCCAACAACTGCTTTTGCTCTTCCAGTTTTTTGCGGTTGTAGTAGGTTGCCGCCTTTTGCGTGCTCAACTTTAACTGTTTTCGGCGCAAATCGAAAAGGTTATATGATATCCCTATACCAACCAGGTAGTTACCACGGTCAAACCCCCAGCCGCTGCCCAGGCTGTTAAAATGATCGTTCGCATCTACACTTGAACCGCGGCCCCAAACCGCACCCTCAAATAGTATTTTAGGGTTATAGCTCTTCTTCACCATATCCTCGCGCTGCAGGCTGTTGTTATACACCGATTTATAGTAGTTGATAACCGGGTGATCAACGGTATCCAGTGTTAGCTGGCCTATAGTAACAGGTGCCTTGATCAGCTTATCATCAACAGTTGTATCGGGTATAATAGATGTATATGGCAACCCGCTGAGCGACGACAACTGCAATTGCAGCTTTTTAAACTGGTTGTTAAGCTCGATATAATTGAGCCTTGCCTTTGATAGTTCGGCTTCGGCTATGCTGGTATCAACACCTGCCCTAACGCCACTTTTTGCCAGCGACTGCACTGAGCGCCGTATCTCGGTATTGCGTTTTATATTACGCAGCTGTATAGACAGGTAGTTTTGCAGCCTGAGCAATTGCAGATAAGTGTTAATGGTATAAGCCTGCAACTGATATTTTGAGCCCTGGAATTGGTTTTGCTGCACCTGCACATCAGAACCGGCTACTTTGTTTTGCGCACCATACGCGCCAAAATTGTATAGTTCCCAATCCAGGGCTACAACGCCAACATTGGCAGATACAGTTGTGGTATTACTCTCCGGCCGCACCCCTCTTGAGTTTGACGGGATAATGCCAAAACCAAAATACGGGCCGGCCGTATTGTTATTTGTGCCATAATCGGCCTGGTAATTCAGTTTTAAATTGGGCAGCCAACTGCCGCGTGTTTCGGCAGCCTGCGCCTGTTTTATAAGTATGGCGGATGAGTCGGTAAGCAGCGTGGGCGCGTTTTGGCTTACAGAGTTTAAAAGCGTTTTTAAACTTACCGGTGGGTTGTTTTGCTGTGCATATGCACCGGCGCTTATTAACAGGCCAATAAGCATGCATACTTGTTTCTTTGAAATTAGCATATAGTGATGTTCCGGAATATGCTTACCGTAAATAGCCCACACTGTTTTATACAGCATAGCTATAACGATAAACGGTAGATAATTAATTGAAAAATGATTGAATAAGTGCTAAAAGGCAGGGGGCCTTAAAGCGGCAGTATCAGATCCGGAAGGTGCAGAACGTGAGGTAAGAATATTGAGCGCTATAAACGGGTTTTAAAAAATACAGGCGCCGTTTCAGGCTAAGTTTCCATGGTTGCAGCAAAAGGAACAACAGCAAAAAGGAGGCGACAATTGCTTCGGGAGCATTGATAACCGATCTTTTATCTTCAAGGGTAGATTTGTCTGGCCGTTGCAGTAAATTAGTCTGAAAACCTGCTTCAGATACCGTTTCTGCTTTTCTTTTAAAAATAGAGTTGTGGCTTGAAGAATGCTTTTGCGCCACATTATTAAGGCGCGGCAGGAAAAATATATGCGTTATAGCAATTGTAAAGTACAATGCCATCATACCTAACGCCAAAAAAGACCTGAAAAATGCTTTTCTATTTTCCATCTATTACTAAAACCACACAAAATTGAAAAAAGTATTTGATAATTAATGCAACAGTATTGTTGCATTAATTATCAATGGCATTTACTTACGGCCAAAACAGGCCGGAGGTAGTTTATATAATGCAATGTACCGCTATAGGCATAAGCAAGCTAAAACACAGGTAAAGCAATAAAAAACAAGTACTTGGCACAACATTAACCAACAATTTAAAAATATCCACCATTGTTTAGTACTTATCTGTAAAGTGTAATTGCTATATTTAACCGTTGGTTTATTTGAGCGATAGGTAAGTAAAAGACGCGCAATATATTAACACCTAATTAACTACGCCAAACCATGCCTTATCACACCCCTGCAAAATGGTTTATGAAGCACTGCTGCTGGTTGCTGCTGCTGTTTTTTTCTATACCCTGCTATGCCCAAATTGCTAAGGTAAATGAGTTGCAGGGCCAGCTTAAAAAAAACATTCCGGATACAACCCGTTTAAGGCTGCTTGGAAAACTTGCCGAAGCCTATAAAACTGTAGACCCTGAGAAAAAATTTTACTACTCGGTTATCTATAAAAAACTTGCCGAAAAATTACATGACGATAAAGCCCTGGCCGATGCTTACCTCAGCATGGGGGTATCTTATGGTATCCGCAGCAGGTTGGATAGCGCTATTTATTATTATACTTTAGCCTACGATACCGCGGTAAAAACAAATTACCTTATTGTAATGGGCAAAAGCTTGTCAAACACGGGCCTGTCATACACCCGGTTAGATGACGATAAGGAGGCCATTAACTATTACCTTAGGGCGCTTACTATCTTAAAAAAAGCTGATTTTACAAAAGGTGTTAACCAGTGCTACATCAATATTGGCTCCATTTATGAAGACCGGAGGGAATACCAGCTTGCCAACACCTATTACACCCAGGCATTAAAAAGCTATACCATCTTAAAAGATACCGCCGGTATTGGGTATGGCCTGTTTTGTGTTGGCGACACCTACGCGCAAGTGGGCCAAATTGAAAAAGGCATGGATTGCCTGAACAGGAGCCTTGCCATCCGCATAAAGCTCGACGACCAAAACGGCATCGCCCTTGTAAAAAAGGCCATTGGTAGGGCGTATCGTAAGAACAAGCAATACAAGCTGGCCATCGGCAATTTGAACGAGGCATTAAAAATTGTGCAGGGGTTAGATGAGCAGTACGAACAGCTTGCCATTCTTTTAGACCTTACCGATGTTTATCTTAATGTACCGGATTACGATAAGGTAAAAGAGTACGCGCTAAGGGGCATCAAAATAGGGAAGGCTATCGATTCAAAATCGGGCGTTGCCGATTGTTACCTGCGCCTGGTTACGGTTTATAAAAAGAAGCACGATATACCAAAAGCTTTTGCTGCCCAATCTGAAATGTTAGCTATACAGGATAGCCTGCAGGGTGAAAAATCATTAAAAGATGTTACGCTTATTGAAATAAACAGGATGCGATCAGAAAACGCTGTACTGGCAAAAGATAATCACATCATCGCTACTAAAAACACCAGCATCCTTACCAAACTAAATCAGTATTCAAACACCATTGTTTTTACATCATTAGTTTTGGTTTTGGCCATTTTTCTGCTGATAGTACTTTACCGCCGTAATGCCGAAAAACAGGCCTCTAATAAACAGCTTGTAGTACAACAGCAGGAGATAGCCAATATTAATAAAGAACTGGCCGTGCTTAACGAGGAGCTTAACACCCAAATGGAACTGGTAAACGCACAGAATACAGAACTTGAAAGACTTAACGACATCAAAACCAAGTTCTTTTCCATTATCTCGCATGATTTGCGTGGGCCACTGGGCACTCTTCAAACATTACTTGCCGTGTATCATGATGGCATTATTGGTAAAAAAGAATTTAACTCGTTATTGATGAAACTGGAAGATACCATTATATCTACCGGTACCTTTTTGGATAACCTGCTGGAGTGGTCTAAAAGCCAGTTAGAGGGTATTGTGGTTAAGCCTGCAAATTTCAACATAAGCGAATGTATATTGGAAAACATGCGGCTTTACGAAACCAAAATAGGTTTAAAAAGCTTGAAAGTAATAAACCAGGCAACAGAGCCCATACAAGTGTATGCGGATAGAAATATGATAAACCTGGTAATCAGGAACCTGCTATCAAACAGTATAAAGTTTTGCAACCCCGGCGATGAGATAAAACTGAATGCCGAGATGAAAGGCGACAAGGTAATTGTAAGCATTGCAGATACGGGCCCCGGCATAAGCGCAGCAAATGCCGATAAGCTTTTTAACCTTGAGCATACCCTAAGCATGGGTACCCACGGCGAAAAGGGCAATAATCTGGGCCTTATATTATGCCGGGATATGGTAACCCAAAACAATGGTAAAATTTGGTTTGATACCAAGCCGGATGAAGGCACCGTATTTTGGGTGGAGCTACCCGGCGAGACGAAATAAAAAAGGGCCTATTATATAAATTAATTGGCTGTATTGGCGGGTAATTGCCTTGGCTGCCCTATCGCTCCCTTCTAATTTTATCGCGGTGCATTTCGCCCCATTCGGCTAAGGCCATAAATAAATCCCCCAGCGTATCGGCATAATCGGTCAGTTCATACTCTACCACAACAGGTGTTTGGGTATGCACGGTCCTTTTTACAAAACCATTCATTTCAAGTTCCTTTAGCTCGTTTGATAGTACCCGGGCAGAAATCCCCACACTAACCCTTTGTATCTCATTAAAGCGTTTGTGCCCTTCTCTTAAAGACGCTATTACCCGCAGTTTCCACTTGCCACCAATTACATAAAGCGCATCATCTATTGCGTTTAATTTACTGGTGCATTCTTGTACTGATCTTTCGGCCATAATTCACAACTTATTGATTTACATAGTACTATACAAAAGGTTATCACTAACCTTTTGTATAGTACTAATAATATGTAAGCAAATGTAGATAGTTTTGACCAGATAAAAAATCAAACACGATGAAAAAAATACTTCATATCATTTCCAGCCCAAGGGGCGCGGCATCTTTTAGCATTAAATTAGGAAACGCCATTATAGAAAAGCTAAAGGCCGAATATCCCGGCAGTACGGTGAAAGAAACCGACTTGGTTAACCAGCATTTCCCACACCTGGAAGAGGCCCACCTTACCTCCTTCTTTACCCCGGCCGAAAGCAGGACACCGGAAAATGTAATAGCCGTAAAACACTCTGACGATGCCATACAGGACATACTGGATGCCGATATTATTGTGATAGGTGCCCCCATGTACAACTTCACCATCCATTCGGCATTAAAGGCCTGGCTTGATCATATTGTAAGGGCTGGTGTTACCTTTAAATATGATGAGCATGGCGCTGAAGGCCTGATAAAAGGCAAAAAAGTGTACATAGCAGAAACTACCGGGGCTATATATACAGAAGGGCCTATGCAGCCATTTGACTTTATTGAGCCTTATTTAAAAACCATCCTGGGGCATATTGGTCTTACTAATATTACTATCTTCAGAATAGAGGGTACCGCAATACCGGGCATACAAGATACCGCGGTAGAAAAAGGCATCAACAGTATCATACTGAATTAATTAAAAAACACTTCTCATAAATATGGTTTTCAGGGGGTAACAAATCTGGCGGGCAACTGATATAGATTTAGTTAACCTTATAACAACCCATATTATGAAAAAGTATTTATCAATATTTATACTGCCATTTGTAAGTACAATGGCAGTAGCGCAGGCTCAACCATCAGCGGTAGTTTCTATAGGAAGCGGCATTAGCAACACTTCATCAGCATTAAAAAACGAAGCATTAATTGGTAACGGATACCTTATTAATACCAATGTTTTTGTACCGTTTGCACGCAAGGGTTGGGACGGCTCTGTAAAAGGAAGCGGCAAGTTTGCCCTGGGCATCATTGCCGGTGCAGAGTATAACTCAGCTAAAAATTTACTCCCCGGTGTTGGGCCGGCACAAAAAATGTACAAGTTATACACCGGGGATCTAAATATAACCAATAGCCAAAAAGGTTCAGCAAACAGCACGGGCTTTACCGGGCTGGCTGGCTTACAAGCCGATTTTACTGTAGGTAAGGTCACCCTGTCGCCATCTGTTAGCAGCGCGTATTTTAGTTTAAACCAGGATGGATTTGCACAAAGCAGCCAGGTAGCAGTTAACGGTACAACGCAAACCGTTGTACTTTTAGAATCGCAACCCATAAAAAGGACAGGTTTTGTTTTTAAACCTCAATTTAAAGTTAGCTATCCTATTACCGGCAACCTAAGCTTTTATGCAGCCGGAGGATTAAATATAGGCCCTAAGATAATTACCACCCAAAGCCGACTGGTACCAGCGGGCGGCTTTACCGATAAAAACATGTACGAGGCTATGCAGCTTACTACAGGTACACGTAATGATCAATCAGTAGTAAGCAGGTACCAAACCATTGCGGTTACCGCCGGTGTTAGCTGGGGATTTGGTGGCGGTGGCTCTGAAAGCAGCAGGCGCCATTACAGAGGTAAAGTTACAAAACCTGGAGATGGCGGCATGCGTTACAACGGTGCAGTGGAGGAGCCTTTAACTACCGCGCAGGCAACAACCGATGAGCACAGAACATACACCGGCGGGCGCAGGGTTGAATCCAGTGCACTTGTTGCCGGCCAGCCAATTAAAGGTGTTATTGTAAAAGGCGGCAAAAATCCGGGGGAAAATACGATAGCTGTTGTTGCCAATAATAACGGAGAGATAGAGTTTAAAGGACTTGAAGCCGGTAATTATAAGTTTACGGTTACTGCACCAGAGCAACCTGCCGGGAAAAGCATCTCTGAAAAAGGGGTATCAAGCACTAAAGGAAGGCCTAAGAATATGGTTTTTTCTCCCGGCAACCCAATTGGTGGCATTATTGTAAAAGGTTGTAAAAACCCCGGTGGCAGCATGATGATGATTACCACTAACGATAACGGTGAATTTGAATTAAACGGAATAGAAGCAGGCGATTATAAATTTACAGTTACCGCGCCCGAACCTTCAAACGCAGAAGCCACAAGCGATGAACACAGAACATACACTGGCGGGCGTAGGGTTGAAACCAGCGCGCTTGCTGCCGGTAACCCTATAGGCGGTATCATTGTAAAGGGTGGCAAAAACCCGGGTGGGAGTATGATAGCTGTTGTTTCTAATAACAACGGAGAGATAGAGCTTAAAGGACTTGAAGCCGGTGATTATAAATTCACCATTACCGCACCTGAAGAACCAGCAGGCAAAAGCATTAACGAAAAAGGCATAAAAAGAAGCGAAGACGCTGCATCCAACCGCCTTTCTATGACACCCACAAGCACTAAACAAACCCAGGGTGCTAACTTTGGCGAAAAGGTTGCCAGTGGCTTACAAAGCGGGGCAGGCGCAGTAAGCCAGGGTGCAAGCAAAAGCATTTCTGAAAAAGGGGTATCAAGCACTAAAGGAAGGCCTAATAATATGGCTTTTTCTCCAGGCAGTCCAATTGGTGGCATTGTTGTAAAAGGCGGTAAAAACCCAGGTGGCAACATGATGGTGATTACCACTAACGATAACGGCGAATTTGAATTAAACGGAATTGAGGCCGGTGATTATAAATTTACAGTTACCTTGCCCGAACAACCTACAGGAAAAAGCATCTCCGAAAAGGGGTTAAAAAGAAATTAGGCATAATGCCGCCTATTTAGCATATTTATCCATAAGGCGTTCGGGAAGACCGGGCGCCTTATTTTTGTTTGTTATCCTGGCCGCTTCTCTGTAACAATCATTATACTATGCAAGCATCGTATTAAATAAGAATTTGCTTTACTTTGGTTTGTTTTACTAACTGACCTTTAAATGAACAAATACCTATTAACTGTAACGGCATTTGTGCTGGCACTCAGCGCAAATGCCCAGCAGCAGGCCCCGGTAACGGCTAAGGATTACGAGCATGCCGAAAGCTTTTTAAGTTTTAATACCGAACCATTTATTGACCGCGCCGGCATCAAGCCAAACTGGTTACCGGGCAATAAGCTCTGGTACCGCGTTACCACCGCGCAAGGCAGCGAATTTATACTGGTTGACCCCGCCAGAAAAACACGCGCCGCAGCTTTCGATGCGCAAAAACTGGCCGATGCCCTTTCGGCAGCAGGTGGCAAAAAATACGAAGCCAACAAACTGCCTTTTCAAAGTATAAATTATACAGCCGATGGTAAAACCATTTTATTTACCACCGATGATAAAAAATGGGCATACAACCCGCAAGCCAATCAGCTAATCACTGATACTTCTAAAACCCAGGCAGACAGGCCCGATCGCGCTGCACGTAGCGGTGGCAACGAGGTGTTATCGCCTGATGGTAAACGCGCCGTATTCATTAAAGATTATAACCTTTGGGTACGCGATGTAGCCACCAATAAACAAACCCAGCTTACTACCGATGGTATAAAAGATTTTGGCTACGCTACAGATAACGCCGGATGGGCAGGCAGCGACAAGGCCATCGTATCGTGGTCGCCCGATTCTAAAAAGGTGGCCACCTTTCAGCAGGACCAGCGTAACGCCAGCGATATGTACCTGGTTACTACTAACGTAGGTAAACCAACGCTTAAAGCATGGAAGTACCCCCTGCCGGGCGATAAAGACATCATTACCATACAGCGTGTAATTGTTGATGTGGATAATGCAAAGGTGATCCGTTTTAACATAGCGCCTGATCCGCACCGGTCAACGCTAAGCGATAATATAACAAGTAACGGTACGCTTAATGATGTAAACTGGAACAACGATGGCAGCGAACTTGCCTTTGTATCCACCTCCCGCGATCATAAGAACGAAAAAGTACGTATTGCTGATGCAACCACCGGCGCCGTACGCGAAGTATTTGAGGAGACAGTTAAAACGCAATACGAATCGGGCTGGAGCGCAATTAACTGGCGTTATCTGCCTGCATCAAAAGAGATCATCTGGTTCTCTGAACGCGATAACTGGGGCCATCTTTACCTGTACGATGCCACAACCGGCAAACTAAAAAACCAAATAACCAAAGGCGATTTTGTAGTGACCAAATTGCTTAAGGTTGATGAGAAAAACCGCTTACTTTACTTTGCTGCCGGCGGCCGCGAACCGGGCAACCCATACTTCTCGCATTTCTACAAAATTGGTTTTAACGGTAAAGGCTTAACCCTGCTTACACCCGAGGATGGCAACCATACGGTTAGCTTATCGCCCGATGATAATTACTTTGTTGATAGCTACTCACAGCCAAACGTTGCGCCCGTTACTGTATTGCGCGATATGAAGGGCAAACTAGTATCAACCCTGGAAAAAACAGATATTTCCAGATTGATAGCTAACGGTTGGAAACCACCCATCCCCGTTAAAGTAAAAGCGGCCGATAAAACCACTGATATTTACGGCCTGGTGTTTACACCAACCAAAATAGAGGCCGGCAAAAAATATCCGGTTATTGATTACATCTACCCCGGCCCGCAAGGCGGTAGCGTGGGTAACTGGTCGTTCGCGGCATCGCGGGGCGATCACCAGGCGTTGGCCGAATTAGGCTTTATTGTGGTTGTAATAGAAGGCACCAGCAACCCGCTGCGTTCAAAAAGCTTCCACGACATGAGCTATGGCAACATGGGCGAAAACACCCTGCCTGATCAGATAACCGCCATCAAACAATTATCGGTACAGTACCCTATTGATACAACCAAAGTGGGCATCTGGGGCCACTCGGGTGGTGGCTTTGCAACCGCAACGGCTATGTTCCGCTACCCCGACTTTTTCAAGGTTGGGATCTCCGAATCGGGCAACCACGAGAACCGCAACTACGAGGATGACTGGGGCGAACGCTATAACGGCTTGGTTGAAAACTCAAACTACGATGCGCAGGCCAATCAAAATTACGCCAAAAACCTGAAGGGTAAACTGATGCTTGCCCACGGCATGCTGGATAATAACGTGCCGCCATATAATACCCTGCTGGTAGCCGAAGCGCTTGAAAAAGCAAACAAAAGCTTCGACCTGGTGATATTCCCAAACAGCCCGCATGGTTACGGCCAGTACACCTACTATATGATGCGCCGCCGCTGGGATTATTTTGTAAAAAACCTGTTAGGTGCCGAACCACCGTACGATTTCGAGATAAAACCTAAAACAAACCAACGCTAAAAAACCGCGACAAGTTTATATTTCTGAGAAAGCCTGCAATGAAAATTGCGGGCTTTTTTAATATATTTATTTATGCTTCGCCCGATAGACAATTACTTTTTGCAGCACCCCGAGCCAACCCAAAGCTGCATGCAATTTATGCGCGGGCATATTTTAAAGCTCGACGATCATATAACCGAAGCCTGGAAATATGGGATGCCCTTCTTCTGTTATAAAGGCAAAATGATGTGTTATCTATGGGTGCATAAAAAGCTGTTGCTGCCCTACCTGGGCATTGTTGAGGGTAAACACATTAACCATCCCGATCTTATTATTGAAAAAAGGGCCAGGATGAAGATACTGCTTATCGACCCCAATAAAGACCTGCCGATGGAACTGATAGATGGTATTTTAAAAGAGGTGCTTCACTATTATACCAAATAAATGATACTTCAATTATTCAATGCTTTATCAGCATGGAGTTTGCAGGCGTGTTCAAATAATTCGATCGCAAGGTGCTTGTCGTCATGATATTTCAGATAAACACTTATCCATCCGGAGTTTTTAAAACTGTGATGATCCTGCACCCGCCTGTCTTGCTGCATTAACTGTTGCTTTATTTTGCGGCTAAGCAGCATATCCAGCAGCCCGTTACTATGGATATGGCCTAACTCCTTCCCATGATAGTTAAATTGCAGTCCACCGTATTTATGGTTTGTTACAGTTGTCCCCGGCCAGGTTAAAACTTCTTTTTCTATATCGTCAATCCAATCGAGCAGGTTGGGGTTTGCTATCAACGTCCATAGCTTTAACTGCGCATCAAAAAGCAGCGCCAATCCCGGTACAAATTTCAGGAACCCAAAATACCTGATGATGAAAACGAACATTTTATTTAGTTTCTGCCAATTGTTTAATATGCTCCATTACGCGCAGGTGCACATTGCGGGTAACGCTTTCGGCCCAGATATCATAATACCAAACCGGGAACACATATAGCCTGTACCAGCTGTTGCCCGTAAGCGTTGTAGTGCCGTCGTGATTATCTTTCAGCAGGAACTGCCCACGCAGGATATCGATATGCCCCATTATCTCCGGGTCGCGTGGTTGGTTGGTGATATCGAACGTCAGGTCTTTATTCTCCTCGTAGGTCACTATCTTTTCATCAAACACATAACCATTGCTGAATATACATTTGCGCTTAGCCCCCAGGTAATAACCATCGGCGGTTGACTGCACCGGGCTTGGCATGCCTATACGGAACAACCAGTATTTGCTCGGGCTTTCTATCCGTTTATAAGCCACCACATATTTCCAAACCTCGGCAGGTGGGGCGTTGATCACTATGGTATCAGCAACTTTATTCTCGTAATGATGAACGGATAATGAATCGACAATAAACATCACAAATAGCATTGCGAAGATACTGGCATTAAGGGTTTGGTTGTTTCTACGGAACATGGCCTTACCTGCAAATGCACCCA
The DNA here is from genome assembly GCA_040390445.1 of Bacteroidota bacterium. Classification (GTDB taxonomy): domain Bacteria; phylum Bacteroidota; class Bacteroidia; order Sphingobacteriales; family Sphingobacteriaceae; genus Mucilaginibacter. The sequence goes on along the minus strand of JAZJYI010000007.1, from coordinate 126,046 downwards.
GTATTACAAAACTCATCAGTAACGGTGAAACAATTATCAGGCAAATGATGCCCTCTCCTAAAAATATAAAACTTAATACAACCGCTATCCATGCATTCATACAAGCGTAACCTGTAAGTTTTCTGCTACTAGCATCGGTATGGCGCAAATACCAACTTAAAATTATACCCATTAAAAACGGGATGATAACAAATTCCGAATAAATTATAGGTGTTGCGCCATTGGCCCAAAAATTTGGCGCTAAAATATATTTTGAAAAACCTGTGATGGCCAGCGCCACAAGGTTTGAAACTATATAGCCTTTGTAAAGTGGTTTTATTGAGTTGATCATAATAAGGTTGGTTTAAAGTTGACTATTATTTGTGATATTTTCTAATTGATAGGTATAACGGCAGGCAATATATAAGGGGATAAAACCTATCACTCCAAAAGAACAATCTACCAGTTGCCAAAACAGGGGGATATGCCTTATTGGCCCGGCTATAAAAGCCAGCGGGAATATCAATACGCAGGCTATCATCCCAAACTGCAGCACCCAAATATTCCTTATAGGATCTCGTAACGGGCCGATGAATGCTATGGTGATAACAATGTGGGCGAAGGCCAGCCAATCCGTACCGTAACTTAGGTATGGGTATTGCGCGTTGGTGGTTTTTACGGCGGTATAAATGATAGTGAGCCAATGCTGCATTTTTGGCGAAAACAGGTCAAGATCATTTACGGCGATAGCCAGTTCACTTTCTATGGGGAAGGCGGTAATACCGCTTAGTATCAAACCAGCCATCAGGAAAATGAGCCAGCGTTTGATCTTCTTTTTTAATTGTGTTGGGGTGGGTTGCATGGTGTTTGATCTTTAGATTCTGATGCTTAAAATATCTTTGATGGCGTACTCTACTTTGGCAAACTGGAACCGAAAGCCGGCATCCAGCAAGCGTTTAGGCAATACCCAGCGGCTTTTCAATATCAGTTCGGTTTCGGTACCTATCAGCGCGGCGCCCATTTCCAGCAGCCAGGCCGGTGCGGGTAACCCGAAGGGAATGCCGCAGGCATGGCGCAGTTCCTTCATCAGTTCGGTATTTTTGATGGGATTGGGGGCGGTGCAGTTGAGCACCCCGTTTATTTCCGGCTGTTGCAACAGCCACTCGGTGCATTTTACAACATCCTGCTCATGTACCCATGAAACGTATTGCTGCCCATCGCCCTGGTGGCCCCCCATACCCGCTTTAACCAGGTTAACTAAACGGGGCAGCGCACCTTCGTTATGGCCAAGCACTATGCTGATGCGTAAAGCAACTTTGCGGGTGTTTGGTGTTTCTGCTTCAAAAAAGGCCTGCTCCCATTGTTTACAAACCGCTATAGAAAAGCCATAGCCAATTTCTCCTGTCGCTTCATCCTGCGGGCGGTCTTCAGCGTGGCGGTATATGGTGGCAGATGCCGCGTTGACCCAAAGCTTTGGTGGATTGATGAGCCCGTCGACAACCTTCCCCAGTAGCCTTGTGGGCTCCACCCTTGAGCGGATGATCTCTTCGCGGTTTTCTTTTGTATAACGGCAGTTCACATTTTTGCCGCAAAGGTTTACCAGCAGGTCGGCAGCTTCCAGTTCTTTTACCCAGTCGCCGGTGGTACGGCCGTCCCAAAGCAGCGTTTTAATGTTCCCTTTTGCAGCAGCGGGTTTCCTGCTCAGGATGATAACCTCATCGGCCAGATCTTTATAATGATTGGCAAGGGCTTTACCTAACTGCCCGTTACCGCCTGCCAATATGATCTTATTATATTTCATGACGATTGATATTTAGATGAATAAAATAGCAGCCAGGATAGCCGCGCGGTAAATAGCCCAGGTGATAGTCATTATCCAACTGAGATTTAATATTTTGCTCCTGCGGATGTGTTCTAAAAACATCAGCCCGGCCACCAGCATAAAGTATCCGGCGTAAATAACCGGGTGCTGGCCCAATACATTTGCCAATAACACCACCGGGAGCAGCAGTAAACTGCCTGCGAAAGAGATGGTCATCATGTTACCCAGGTAATCCCATTTTTTACCTGCCACAACCAGGCTGATGATAGTACCCTGGAAAAATATTTGCCCGCCGCATATCAAATACTCGCGGTACAGGCTGCCTACAGGCATTATCCCGGCAAGCAATACCGCATAATGGGTGAGTATGTATGAGGTAACAGCCCAGGTAAATATTAAATAGGTTATGCGGTATCTTAATTTAAAAGTTGGCTGCAAAGTAAAGGCATCCCCTACGCTTGGTATAATAACCCTGCGGTTGTATGACAGAAAGCTGTAAAGTTTGCTCATTACCCAAACAAAGGGCGCAAAGTTAAACAACAGTTTAAACAGCGGCATTGCCGCACCGAATATCTTAAACAAACTCTTTACGCCATAAGTAACCTCACCCGTTTCCTGGTCTACCAACGCAATTTCGTTTACGGCGCGCTGCCTATCCACCATAGGGCAGGCTTCCGCACTTAGTTGCTGGTATGCTGCGCGGCCATCTTGGTCAAGCATACCGGTTTGCACAAATGCGCGGGTGTACATTTTGCACATGGGGCATTCGGCATCAAAAAGGATAAGGTGATTTTTCAGGGTTGTCATTATCGTACTATTTAGGTTCTGTGAACATTTGCTTTTCTTCCATGCGAACGAAAATTGGTTTTTCGTTGCGTGCGCGGTTACGCAGTTTAAAAAAGATAATGAGGTTGAGGAAGTGCATGCCGCCAAGTATCAGAATAATGCAACCCAGTTTCCTGCTCAACACTTCTATTAAAACCTGGGTGCTTTGTATAGAACCCTGTTCTTTAAGCACCAAACTCATGTAGCCAATGTTAACAAGGTAAAACCCTACTACCAGCAGCCTGTTCACAGAATCTGACAGTTCCTGATTCCCGTGAAAAATATCAACCAAAAATATGCGACCGTTTTTAAACAGCACCTTAGCCACCCAAACGGTTAATGCAATGCTGATGGTTAAGTAAAATGCGTAGGTTAAGATGAAATAGTTCATGATGTGATTTGTTAATGGTGAATAAATAATGAATTAAAATATAGTACTATTTGAATTTTCAGTAAAAATTGAAATATATAAGGCAAAAAAAATGCTACTTGAACATTTTAAAAATAGAACCCCAAAACCAGCTTTCTTCTGCCTTTAGCATGGTCTCTAAAGTTTTATCTACATTTTTAGCCATCTTATTAATATCGGTTACAGATGTGTTAAAGGTTTTGTACGCCGGGTCTTTGCTATCCCCCTGCACTTTTGTTAACTCTTCTAATATTTTCAGCACGGGTTCAAGCTCGCGCTTGCGGCGTTCTTTGGCTACCTGGCGGGCAATGTTCCAGGTGTTTTTATCGGCAAAAAAGTACTCTTTGCGTTCGCCGGCCTTGTGCTGCTTTTCTACCAGGCCCCAGCTCATCAGGTCGCGCAGGGTCATGTTGGCGTTACCGCGCGATATGCTCAGGTTCTCCATAATATCCTCGGTGGTTAAAGCATCGGGCGTTACCAGCAGCAAGGCATGTACCTGCGCCATGGTACGGTTAATGCCCCATTCAGAACCTAACTTGCCCCATGCCTCAATAAATTTCTGTTTTGCTTCTGGTAATTCCATATGCAAATATAAATAACTTTTTAAACTTTCAAAATATATTGAAAGTTTATTTTTAACAATAAAATGACCTGTTCATTATAAAATAGTATCCCATCTTCCGCAGTATAATTTCCATCTTTACGGTACATCTATTATGAATATTTTAGTTACCGGCGCAACTGGGTTTATTGGGCGGCAGCTTTGCCTTGTACTTGCACAAAATGGGCATCAGGTAAAGGCGTTTTGCCGTAACGTAAATCACCCATACCTGGCAGACCACCCCAATATTGAACCCGTTAAAGGCGATATACTCGACCCATACAGCTTGCTTAAAGCCATGCAGGGATGCCAGCAGGTTTACCATACCGCTGCGATGGCCAAAATGTGGTGCCGCAACCCAAATGATTTTACAGAAACCAACGTAACCGGTACCCGCAATGTGCTGGAAACAGCAAAGCAGGCAGGCGTAAAACGCATCGTTTATACCTCTACCTGCGGGGTTTGGGGGCCAACACTTAAACACCCCATGACCGAAGACGACCCGCGTGTAGTGGGTTTCCAGATAGCATACGAGCGTACCAAATACTTTGCCGAACTGGAGGTAAATAAATTTGTACAGCAAGGCATGGATGTGGTTACCGTTAACCCATCGCGCGTATTTGGCGAGGGGCCAATAACCGATAGTAATACCGTAAGTAAAATGATAAGTGGCTACCTGAAAGGCAAGTGGCGCATTATCCCCGGCGATGGCGGGCAGGTATCAAATTATGCTTACCTTGATGATGTGGTTGACGGACACATTGCCGCCATGGAAAAAGGTATTACCGGAAACCGCTATATTTTAGGCGGCGAGGATAAGAGCTTTAACGAATTTTTTGAAACGCTGGAACAGCTATCAGGCATACATCACAAAATGGTAAGGTTGCCGCAAAAGGTTATTAAGTTTTATAGCCGTTTTGAAGCGTTGAAAACCAGGCTGACCGGCTTAGCCCCTGTTTTTTTGCCTGAGTTTGCCGACCGCCTTTTACTCAATCAAAAATACAGCAGCCAGAAAGCTACAGAGCAGCTTGGATATAAAATAACACCTTTTACCGAAGCCATGCGCAAAACGATAGCTTATTTAAAAACACACTGATATGCCGCAACTAACCGCCATTATAACCGGTGCCAGCGAGGGTTTAGGAAAAGCCTTTGCGGTCGAACTTGCCAGGCGGGGGCATAACCTGCTGCTGGTATCGTTACCAAACACCGGGCTTGGCAACTTAGCGGCATATCTGCACAAGACTTTTGACGTTAAGGCAGATATACTGGAACTTGACCTAACTGCCGCCGGCAGCCCGGAACAGGTCTTCACTTATTTATCAAAACATAAGCTCATCGCGCACATCCTGGTTAATAACGCAGGCCTGGGTAACTGGGACTGGTTTACCGATAACAACACGGCCTTCTACAAAAAACAGATTGACCTGAACATCACCACCCCTGTTTTGCTAACGCGATTGTTTTTGGGGCAGGCTGATGCGGCGGTTACTTCGTACATATTGAATGTTGGCAGCCTGGGTGGTTTATTTGTAGTGCCTAAAAAGCAGGTTTACGGTGCATCGAAATCATTCATGCGCTATTTTACCCGGTGCATGCAACTGGAACTTACCGGCACCAACGTAAAAATGAGTTTGCTTAGTCCGGGCGGTATAAACACCAGGCCCGAAATTATCCTGATGAACCAAAAGCTTAAAGGCATTGCCAAAGCCACCATTTTTGAAGCCGACGAGGTTGCACGCATCGCCGTTGATGGTATGTTCAAAGGCAAAAAAGAAATCATCCCCGGCGCGGCGAATAAGCTGCTGGTTTTTTTGAACAGCATTTTACCGGGCTTTGTAAAAGATGCTATTATTAAAGGGAAGCTGAAGGATCATGCGTAAGAAGATTTAACCACCACGTCATTGCGAGGAGCGATAGCGACGTGGCAATCTTCGACATGCTTATCGCCTACTTTCTATCGAAGATTGCCACGCTATGCTCGCAATGACGCGCGGAGTAGCAATTACTTCCCTGCAAATCTTGGCAATATATCAACCGCCATGCCCGGCATTTTAACTTTGTATCGGTACCCACTGCCAAAGCTGTCTTCTTCCTTCAAAAATTCGTGGCCCTTTTTACTGATCCAGAACGTTTGGGTATAGTGGGTGCCATTGTTATCGGTTTCGTTAACCAATTTCCAGCAGTCAACCTTTTGGTTATCCAGGGTACTGATCACTTCGCTGCCGGTAACTTTGTAAATGATATACTCGGGTTTACCAAAACCTGCATCATAAAAGTTAATGGCGAATGTTTTACCAGCAGCCAGGGGCAACATTTCAAAGGTTTCTATATCCTGGTTCCAGTTAAAATTGGGCTCGGTAAATTTCAGCATAAAATCTTTTTTTGTGTTTAGGGCTACGGTATCAGCCCCTTTTATTTGAGCGCTGTCCCAGTTATAGGCCCCAACCTTGCCACCGATGGTTTCGGCATGGTACACGGGCGAAAAATCTTTCACCCGGTTCACAGAGTAGCCTGTACGATAGCTCATGGTATCGCTGCCATACCAGTGCTGGGTAGTGGCAAATACTTTTTCGCCATTGCGGGTTTCTATTTTCGTATCGCGCAGCCAATACCAAAACCTTAGCGTTTTGGGGCTTTTCGCCATCTGGAAATATACCAGGTACTGGCGCATACCGGGCTTTAAAGTGGCGGTGTTAAGCCGATGATCTTTTAAACGAATGGTATCAACCTGTGCTGCTGCACATTTAGGTTGAGCCGATAAGAATAAAATAGTAAGTGAGGTAACTAATATACCCGTTATTGATGATTGTAATTTCATGACTTGTATGAGGTTAAGTTTTATTGTTTCCCTCAAAACTGCTGCTTATACTGTAGCTTGTAAAAACATTTCAACCTTATACAGTATATATTTAGTTAATGGGCCGCTCTTTTCAATACATACCTGCCATAGCAATCATTTAATGATTTTGCCTGTTCATTTAGTATTACCGGTGGATTGATTTAATAAAAATGCCAACCTGTTTAAATGGATAGGCTTCTATAAAAAAGCTTTGTACTTTTAAGCATGTTATTTTTTACGCGTAAGCCCAACACTATACAATTGCAATGGCTGGTTTGGGTGTTTGTATTTTTTATAGCGCTGTTTTCGCTGTTGCCTATGGACGGGCCCGGCCAATCATCTGTATTCGCGCTGATCAATACCATTTTTTATGCTGTAATTATATATGGTAACATTTTATGGCTTTTCCCGCGGTTATATCAAAAGGGGCGCATTGTTATCTATATCATAGCGGTAATTGTGTTATTGCTTTTAACCGGAGTGCTAAGGGCGTATATATCTATGTTTATATACAATGCCTTTTTTGCCATGGGCCATCCTTCTGATATGAAATCAGGGCCGATAGTTAGCTTTATAATTGCCGGGTTATTAATTTTCATGCTCAGCTTTATCTTCAGGATAGCGCTGGCTTACTTCACCTTAAAACAACAATCAGAAGAGATCATCGCGCAGAAAACGCAGGCGGAGCTAAACCTCCTGAAATCGCAGGTGCAGCCGCATTTTCTGTTCAATACCCTCAACAATATTTATTATGAAGCTTACCTGGAAGCGCCACGCACAGCATCTTTAATAGAACGCCTGAGCGATATTATGCGCTATTTTGTTGATGAAAGCCCCAAGCAGGAAGTGAGCCTTGCCACCGAGATCCATTTCCTGGAAAACTACATCGCGCTGGAGAATATCCGCATCCGTTATGGTGTTGATATCTCCTTCAACAAGTTTTGCGACACTACCATGAGCCTGCCGCCTATGCTGCTGATCACCTTTGTAGAGAACATTTTTAAACACGGTGTTGATAAAAGCAGCAGCCATAATAAAATAGATATCGACCTGATGCAACAAAACGGGCGTTTAATATTTACTACAACCAATACGGTGCCGGGCAAACCGCTTAAAAGCTCATCTACCGGGTTTGGCATAGAGAACCTGCGTAAACGATTAATATTGCTTTATGGAACCGACTTTGAATTACAGGTACAAAATAAGGGCGATATTTACGTAGCTAACCTAAACATCCCACTGGCATGAATTTAAGGTGCATTATTATAGACGACGAACCCAACGCAGTTAACCTGCTGGAAGTGCTTATTGGCCAAACCACCCAATGGCAGCTTCTTGGTAAATGCTACAACGCATTGGAGGCAATGGATTTTTTGAAAAAACATACCGTCGATTTTATTTTTTTGGATATTAATATGCCACACCTTACCGGTATGGAACTGGCAGGCCTGCTACCCAGAGAAACCAAAATTGTATTTACTACCGCCTACGCCGAGCATGCTGCCGATAGCTACGCGTTCCAAACTATCGACTACCTGCTTAAGCCCATTACGCTGAAGCGCTTTTTGGCAGCCACACAAAAAATTGAGGCCGCTTTTGGAAAAGCAATTCCGGTTATTGAAAAAACAGACGGCAAGGCTGATGAGGGGTACTTCTTTGTGAAATCGGGCAAAACCCTGCGAAAGATACTGTTGGATGAAGTGCTGTATTTTGAGAGTGAAAAAGAATACGTGCGGCTGGTAACAGGCACCGAAGAATTGTTGATATACCGCCGCTTAAAGGATATTGAGGAGCAGCTTTCGGTACCGTTTGTACGCGTGCATAACTCCTACATTGTAAACACCAAATTGCTGAGCAAGGTACAGGATAACCACATTTATATTGGCGATAAGCAAATACCAGTTAGTGATAAATTCAGGGAGGTATTTATGGGTGTGATTAGGCAAAGGATGTTTTAGAAGAAGCCAGACCGTCATTGCGAGGTACGAAGCAATCTCTTTAGGGCAATAACGAATAGCTTAAAGAGATTGCCACGTCGCTATCGCTCCTCGTAATGACGCGTGAAGAAAACAAACAGAACCGTCATTGCGAGGTACGTGGTGATGGAAAGAACCCGCCTACGATTCCGTTAACTCTCCCCTCAGGTCTTTCTCCAGGCAGCGTTTTACTTCTTTGGGGTCTTCAATCTCGCCAAGCAGGTACATCATTTTGGTAACGGCTGCTTCGTAGGTCATATCGTAACCGTTGGCTACACCAATATCCTTTAGCTGCTTGCTGGTTTCGTAACGGCCTAGCTCAACCGTGCCTACTTTACATTGCGAAATATCCAGCACAACTTTGCCGCTATCTATAGCGTTCTTCAGCAGGTCAATAAACCATTGGTCTGTCGTGGTGTTGCCCGCGCCAAAAGTTTCCATCACAATACCGCGTACATCGGCGCCTAAAATGGTTTCTACAACTTTGGGGCTGATACCCGGGTATAGTTTTAACACCGCAACATCGCTTACCAGCTTGTTATGGATCTTTAACGGGCCTTCGCCGGGTTCGCGGATATCATTTACGCTGAACCGCAGGTGCACGCCAGACTCTGCCAGTATAGGGTAGTTTGGCGAACGGAACGCCTCGAATTTTGAGGAATTATATTTAAAGGCGCGGTTACCACGGAAAAGCTTGTAATCAAAATAGATACAAACCTCTGGCACGCGCGATCTGTCGTTCTTTTTGGCCTTGGCAATTTCAATGGCGGTCATCAGGTTTTCCTTGGCATCGGTACGTACCGCGCTGATAGGTAACTGCGACCCGGTGAAAATTACCGGCTTATTCAGGTTTTGCAGCATAAAGCTTAATGCCGATGCCGTAAAGGCCATGGTATCTGAGCCATGCAGTATTACAAAACCATCTACTGTATCGTAATTGGTTTCAATAAGCGCGGCAAGCTCGCCCCATATAACGGGGTTCATGTTTGAGGAATCGATAATATGCTCAAACGAGTGCACCTTAATTTTGCAATTAAGCTTTTCAAGCTCGGGTACATTATCCATTATCTGTTCAAAGTTGATTGGTACCAACGTTTTTGTAACAGGGTCGCTCATCATACCGATTGTCCCTCCGGTATAGATGATCAATATTTGACTCATTCAGATCAGGTTTATGCTGTAAATACTTTTTAATTATACACCAAATATCTTTTTTGAATTTTCTGTGGTTATTTCAGCCACCTCTTCAACAAAAATTTGGTATAGGTCCGCCACCTTTTGGGCTACGTAGATCAGATATGAACTTTCGTTAGGTTTACCACGGTACGGAACGGGCGTAAGGTACGGAGAATCGGTCTCTAAAACCACATGCTTCAAGTCAATTTGTGGTAAGATTTTGTCAAGCCCCGCATTTTTATAGGTAACAACGCCGCCAATACCCAAATAAAAGCCTAAAGCGGTTATTTTTTCGGCCTGTTCAAGCGTGCCGGTAAAACAATGAAATATACCGCGCAGGTTTTCGTCCTGTTCGTCAAGCAAAACCTGGTAAACCTCATCAAACGCATCACGGCAATGAATTACAATGGGCAATTTTAGCGCCTTGGCCCATTTTATCTGCAATTTAAACGCCTGGATCTGCCCTGTTAAAAAGGTTTTGTCCCAGTACAGGTCTATCCCAATTTCGCCTATGGCGTATATTTTATGCTGATGCAGGGCGGGTTGTATTACGGCCAGTTCTTCTTCCCAGTTATCTTTTACCGAACATGGGTGCAGGCCCAGCATGGGGTAACAGTTGGCGGGGTAAGCCTCCAGCAATTCAAACATCAATGGTACCGATGCTGCATCAACGTTAGGTAAAAACAAACGGCTGATATCGTTTTGGATACAACGCTGCATCAGTTCCGATCGTTTCACCGCATCAGTTTCATAGTATAAATGGGTATGTGTGTCTGTTAATACCATGGTACAAAATTAAAAAAGCCTTCTTTGCAGAAGGCTTTTCAATTAAATTAATTTTTCTTTTTTGCAGCCACCCTCTTTTTCAGCGGCGTTTTTTTCTTCAGCGGGGCTTTAGCAGCCGGTTTTACAGCAGCATGCTTTACACGTACTACCTTTACCAGCTCCACATCAAATAACAGGGTGGAGTATGGTTTGATATCGGCACCGGCACCACGTTCGCCATAAGCTAATGCCGATGGGATGATAAACTGCGCTTTTGAGCCTTCGTTCAATAACAACAGGCCTTCGTCCCAGCCTTGTATTACTCGGCTTGTGCCTACGGCAAAGCTAATTGGCTCGTAAGTACGGCCGGGTTGCTGTAAGCCGCCAGTTTTGGCGTCAGCTTCTATGCTCGAGTCGAACACTTTTCCTCCCAGTGTGCGGCCTGTATAATTTACATATACCGTATCGCCAATTTGCGGCTTCGGTTTTAAGCCTGCCGTTTTCACTACATACCTTAAGCCCGATGGGGTGCTTTTTGCCAAAATATTATTGGTTTTTATATAGTTGGCAATGGTTGTACTTTCTGTAGCCTTTAGTTTTTCTCCTTCAGCTTTTATTTTTTCCATAGCGGCATTACGCTCGGCCATGGCAGCTTCCATGCTTTGTGTTTGTAAAATTTTTACATGGAAAATAAGGTTGCTGCCTTTTTTAAAAACAGGCGGCATATCTGCTTCGTGGCCTTTAAATACGCTATCAACAGGCACTTTTACAATAACACTATCATTAACGGATAAAAGCGGGAATATATCCATCAGATCGGCCACGTTGTTTGATGGCCTTAATGGCGTTTTTATAGGTTGGCCCAATTGGTATGTGCTAAACAAAACCGAATCGCTTTCGGTGCTTTGTACTGCATTAAAAGTAATAACATCCGTTGGTTGAATTTTCGCCCCCGGGTTGGTGCTTATTACCTGGTACTGTGCTCCTTTTGCTGTACGTTTAAATTGCGCGCTGGCGCTGGCCGCAAACAGGCAAAGTATCAGGCTTAAATAAAAAGTATGTTTCATCATAATAAAAAAGCCTCCCGGGAATACCGGGAGGCTGTATAAGTTTTATAAAAATTATCTAACCGCCGGCGCCGGTGCTACTGCTGGCTTTGGAGCGTTAGGGTTTGGTTTAATAATGTTTACCATTTCAATATCAAAGGTAACCGGTGCGAACGCGCCGATCATTGGCGGAGCGCCCTGCTCACCCCATCCAAGTTCAGACGGGATAACTAATGTTGCCTTAGCACCTTTGTTTAAAAGTTGCAAACCTTCGTCCCAACCTTTAATTACGCCACCCGGGCCAACTTTACCAACAACAAGCTTAATTGGCTCGTAAGTGCGGCGTGGGTCAACTTGTTTACTTTCTTTCTGGGCAATTTCTTTAATGCTGGTATCAAAAAGTTTACCGTTCAATAACCTGCCTGCGTAGTTAACTTCAACTGTATCGCCGATTACAGCATTAGCGCCGGCACCAGGTTTAGTAATTTCATATTGCAGGCCAGATGCTGTTGTTGTTGTTTTTAGTTTTTTATCCTCAACAAACTTTTTGATCTTGGCAGGCTCTTGTTTTTTTACAAGATCGCCCTGTGCTTTAAAGTAATCGGTAATGTGAGCGTTGAAAACAGGCTCTGTTTGGTCGCCCCTGGCTATTACTTTTTCTACTTTAATTTCGTAAATAAGGTATTTGCCTTTGATGCCGGGAGGCCTTGGTGCACCTTTTTTAAACATCGAATCGATCGCTAATTTAACGGTAGCACTATCGCCTTCGCTTAAAAATAAAAACGCCGAGGTTACATCACCTTTACGCGGGCTTTTTTCCATGATCTGCGGCGCAGGGCGGCCCAGTTCATAAGTACTGCCCAATACCGAGTCGCCTTCTGTTTTCAACACAAGGTTAAGACTTACAAAATCGCCCGGTTTAATGGTTGGTCCGGATTTGTCTGTGCGGATGTTGTATAACAACCCGCCATCGGCTTGTTTAAACCCACCTTTACAGCCTGCAAGCCCTAATGCTGCCGCTGCTATGATCATTAAGTTTTTTCTCATTTTTTCTTTTAGTTCGTTATTGTATTAATAGTTTAATAGTGTTTTATACTCGGGTAATATTTGTTTGAATTTAGTTACGGTTGCTTCAAGCGTATCTTCAGACTGCCCGCCCGCCGCATTGCGGTGGCCGCCACCCTGGAAGTATTTTTTACAGATCTCATTAGCCGGAAACTCCGCTTTTGACCGTAAAGATAGTTTAACCTTATCGCTACGCTCAACAATAAATGCTGCTAAATGCACATTGCCAATTGATAATGCATAGTTAACAATTCCTTCGGTATCGCCTGTGTTTACATCAAACCTGGCAATATCCTTTTTACTGACAGCTATAATAGCTGTATTATATTCGGGCAGTATCTCTAAACAATTGGCAAGGCAGTGGCCTAAAAAGCGCAAACGGTTTTCTGATGAGCTGCTGTATATTAATTCGTGAATGCGCGAGTTGTTGGCGCCGGCATCAATCAGGTCGGCAGCTATGCGGTGCACGGTTGATGTTGTGTTTGGCAAACGGAACGATGCAGAATCTGTCATGATACCTGTATATAAACAGGTTGCAACGTCTTTATTGATCAATTCTTTATGCTGCAATTGGTCTACTATAAATGTATATACCAGTTGCGCTGCGGCGCAGGCATTGATATCCCAGTGGCGGTAATCGTCAAAATCTTCGGGCTCCAGGTGATGGTCTATCATCACTTTATAGGCAGGGCTTTCGCCAACCAGCACCCCCATCTCGTTGATGCGGCTAAGGCTGTTAAAGTCAAGGCAGAAGATGATCTCGGCATCGGCGACCAGCGTGGCAGAAAGCTTGGTGTTCTCTGTATAGATGATCACGTCTTCGTTACCGGGCATCCAGCTCAAAAAATCGGGATAATCTGTAGGGGCAATTACTTTTGCGTGGTGCCCTTGCTGTATAAGGTAATTATACAGCCCTAAGGACGAGCCCATAGCATCACCATCGGGTTTATGATGGGTAGTAATTACTATTTTACGTGGCTGATCTAAAAGTTCAGTAAGCGAGGCTAAATCCAACATCAATTTTAAAAGAATTGCAAAGCTAATAAATTAATTAAATACGTATAGCTTATTTATAGCAAATGCTTTAATATCCAGTAATAAAACGCTACTTTTGCGCCTCTTTTAATTACAAAGCATATTAATATAATGGCAAATAACAGAACATTTACAATGATTAAGCCAGATGCAGTTGCAAACGGCCATATCGGTGCTATTTTAGACCAGATAACAAAAGCAGGTTTTAAAATTATAGCGCTTAAATATACATCACTTAGCGAAGCAAAAGCAGGCGAATTTTACGCTGTGCATGCCGAACGCGGTTTCTTTAAGGATCTGGTTAGCTTTATGTCATCAGGCCCTATAGTAGCTGTTATACTTGAAAAAGATAACGCTATTGAAGATTTCCGTAAACTGATTGGTGCTACCGACCCTGCTAAGGCAGATAAAGGCACTATCCGCAACCTGTTTGCAAAATCAATTGATGCAAACGCGGTACACGGTTCAGATTCTGACGAGAACGCAGCAATTGAAGGCAACTTCTTTTTCTCGGCTTTCGAAAGATTCTAAGCTGTTAACCCTCAAATAAAAAAGCCATTTGTAATTAATTATTACAAATGGCTTTTTGGTATTTTTTTATTGCTTATTAAAAACTAATAATATATCTTTACATACTGAGCAACTTAACGCTCAACCAATTAACAAAATTGCCATGAAGTCGCTATTTAAATATCTTATCTATTCGGTTATTATAGTGACTATCATTATTGTTTCGATGGATATTTTCAGGAACCACCCTGAAGCGCAGTTCGCATTTATATTCCCGGGCATCTTCCTGCTTGCTTTCTCACAAATAATGGACGATAGCTTCCGTAAGGTTTCTCACCGTTTACGCCTTTCACGCGGCAGGTAGTATTTTTCTTTCTTTATATATTATTACAGGAATACGATCTCTACCACTAATTCGGTTTTAGCATCATCATTTATTTTTTGAATTATCTGGTTACGCATCATTACCAGCTCATTCTTTATTACCGACGATTCTATCCGCAGGAACAGCCTCTTATCTTTTATAAATAACTCTTTGGTACGGTTAGCTACTGATTTGCCCACCAGATCGGGCCAGGCAGATACGATGGCCGTCTCATCAAACCGGCGCTTTATTTTATACACATTCAGCATTTGCTCAATGGCTTCCTTCAGCGATTTATCGTTGGCTTTACGCATCTATATTCCCTTCCGATACTTTAAATAGTTTCACATCAACGTTTATCTTCTCAAAAATGCCCTTAACCCGCCCCATGCTGGTGTCGGTAATAAACACCTGGCCAAAATCGTTATTGGATACCATCTGCATCAGTTTGGTAACGCGGTTATCATCAAGCTTATCAAAAATATCATCAAGCAGCAGTAAGGGTTTAAACCCCTTTTTTTGGGTAAGAAAGGTGTACTGCGCCAATTTCAGGGCGATCAGGAAAGATTTTTGCTGCCCCTGCGATCCAAACTTTTTCATGGGCATACCGTGTATGTTAAACTGCAAGTCGTCTTTATGTATCCCGGTTGTGGTACGCTCCAGCACCCGGTCGCGCTCCATGCTTTTCTTTAACAAGGCGGCAAAGGTATCCTGCAACAGCTGCGATTCGTAAACCAGCTCAACCTGCTCGGCATCTTCGCTTATAAACTGGTAATGCTGGTTAAATATCATGGTAAATATTTCCATAAAAGCACGGCGCTTCTCAAAGATGCGGGCGCCTGATACTACCAGCTGTTCATCAAACACGGCCAGCAGTTCCGGGTCGTAACGGCCGGTATCGGCAATTTGCTTTAACAGCGAATTACGGTTGGCTAACACCTTATTATAGGCTATCAGTTCGTCAAGGTATTGATGGTCGGTTTGCGAGATAACGTTATCTATGAATTTACGCCTCTCCTCGCTACCCTCTATAATAATACTGATATCGTACGGCGATATCATCACCAGCGGCAGCAGGCCAATATGGTCGGCAAGGCGCTGGTAGTCTTTTTTATTACGCTTAAACTGTTTCTTTTGGTTGCGCTTTACGCCGCAGGCAACCACCTCTTTATTGCCGCCCTTTTTAAACACGCCGTTTATCATAAAGAAATCGGCGCCCTGCTTTATCTGCTGGCTATCAATCGGGTTAAAGTAACTTTTACAAAGCGACAGGTAATGCACCGCATCAAGCAGGTTAGTTTTGCCCGCGCCGTTATTACCA
This sequence comes from Bacteroidota bacterium, assembly GCA_040390445.1. Classification (GTDB taxonomy): domain Bacteria; phylum Bacteroidota; class Bacteroidia; order Sphingobacteriales; family Sphingobacteriaceae; genus Mucilaginibacter. The sequence goes on along the minus strand of JAZJYI010000007.1, from coordinate 110,310 downwards.
ACAAACGCGTTTACCCCTTCGGCAAGCGAAATTTCGGCTTCGGCATAGTTTTTAAAGTTGATAAATGAGAGTTGCTGCAGGTACATATTGAGGAGGGCAAATTTAGTGTTTATATTTCTCAAGTTTCCATAATGGAAATTTTTGAGTGATATAAATTTCACGCAAAGACGCAGAGACGCTATACCCTTCGGCAATCAATTGCGGCTTAGCGTCTTTGCGTGAAACCAACGCTAATTAACACCTATTATAATATATCAATTCAAGCCCAAAATTTAAATTTGCTAAAAGGATTGAAAACCGTATTTTTGCAAACTTAATTTTTAAATACAGATGTCAGCAACCGAGGTGAATACAAAATCTACAGCAAGCAGAAACAATGTTGTAAAGAGCGGTAGTTTTGTTCAGGAGAACCAAAAAAGCCTATTATTTATTGCAGCAGCCATTGTTATTATGGTTGTTATTTACATTGCATACCTTAAATTATACCTTGCACCAAGGGAAGTTACCGCTGCAAACCAAATGCACGTAGCACAAGATTTTTGGGCTAAAAAAGATTGGGACAAAGCCATTAACGGCGATGCAGGTTACCCTGGTTTCAAAAAAATTATTACCGATTACAGTAACACTAAAGTTGCTAACCTTGCTTATTTTTACTTAGGCACTGCTTATTTAAACAAAGGCGAATACCGCCAGGCAATTGATAATTTAACCAATTACCGTGGTGATGATAATATGGTTGCCGCCGAAGCTTTAGGCAGCACCGGTGATGCTTATGTTGAATTGAAAGATTACGACAAAGCCGAAACTTACTTCAAAAAAGCGGCCGATAAAGCCAGCAACAAACTCCTTTCTCCGTTTTACTTAAAAAAACTGGGTTTGGTTTACGAAGCTAAAAAAGACAATAAAGCAGCCGCTGACACCTACAAAAAAATCAAATCTGATTATTTTGACAGTGCCGAAGCACAAAATATTGACGAGTACATTGCCCGCGTAGACGCGAAGTAATATTAAGTACTAACAAAACACGATAATGCCTGCCTCAAAAGCAGGCATTATTTATTTAAACCAATTTCTATCTTTACCCGAAGTATTTGTGATTACGACTTTTTGAAAAATCCAAAAATCGTAAATCTAAAATCCAAAAAATCAACCCATGGCTACTCAATTAAAAAACCTGTCAGATTTTTCAACCGCGAGCGAGATCCCATCGGCCGAAGGCTATAGCTTTGGCATTGTGGTTGCCGAGTGGAACGCCGAAATAACAAATGCCTTATACCAGGGCGCTTATGATAGCCTGATTAAATATGGTGCAAAGCCCCAAAACATACACTCGTACCCGGTACCGGGCAGTTTTGAGCTAACAGCCGGCGCCGAGCTTTTACTAAAAAACAAAAAACTCGACGCGGTTATTACCCTGGGCTGTGTAATACAGGGCGAAACCCGACATTTTGATTTTATTTGCGCTGCAGTTGCAAATGGGGTAACAAATGTTGCCATAAAATATTCAAAACCTGTTATATTTGGTGTGTTAACCACTGATAACCAGCAACAGGCTATTGACCGCAGCGGCGGTAAACATGGCAACAAAGGCGACGAAGCTGCTGTAACAGCCATTAAAATGGCTAAACTGAACGAAACTTTAATAGGGTAAAACCGTATAAATATTTAGTTTAATAAACATAATGAAGAAGATCTTATACATAGCAATTATAGCATTGGCACTGGGCAGCATGGCTTCATGCTCAAACAAATTATGCCCTGCATACGGTTCATACCCCAGCCACCGTTAACAGCCGTTTGTCATTTTTTTGCCTTTAGCCTAAAACTAAATTCGGTTTTACATTGTTTTTACGTTTAAACAGGCACTTTACATTATTTTTGTTTTATGGAATGGATATCGTTAGAAACGGCTGATCAGCTGGATAATATTAAACAACAGCAAGGTTATAGCTTAATTTTTAAACACAGCACCCGCTGCTCTATCAGCATGATGGCTAAAAGGCGCTTTGAGCTTGATTGGGATAACCTGCCTGCCGATATGCCCCTTTACTTTTTAGACCTGATCAAACACCGCGACCTGTCAACCAAAATAGCGGTCGATTTTTCGGTGTACCACGAGTCGCCGCAAATGCTATTGATAAAAGATGGCGAATGCATTCTCGACCAATCGCATGGTGCTATCTCTGTTGATGAGGCCATGAGCGTACTGGCGTAATTATAGCAGCAAGATTTTTTAGCTTCAGGAATCAAGACAAAAGATATATGATCCGCAGAAAAATAATTTCTGCGGATTTTTTTATGCCCTATACCCACTTATCTTCCTGGTTTAATAAAAGTTATTTATTGGAGTGTTTGCTAATAAATTATAAATTACACACCATGAAATACAAACTGCTTGTAATAATTGGCCTGCTGCCTTTATTTGCTGTGGCTCAAAAAAGCGATAAATTATGGTATAAGCAGCCTGCAACGAAATGGACAGAAGCCTTGCCCTTAGGCAACGGGCGATTAGGAGCAATGGTATTTGGCGGTGTAGATACCGAACGCATTCAGCTAAATGAATGTACGCTATGGTCTGGTGGGCCAATAGGGCATAACGTTAACCCCGATGCCTATAATTATTTACTGCAAACCCGCCAGGCATTACTTAAAGAAGAAAACTACACCAAAGCCATAGAGCTTACCCGCAAGATGCAGGGCAATTTTTCGGAAGCGTTTGAGCCTCTTGGTAATTTAGTGATCAAACAAGCATTTAAATCGGCCGCGCCAAGTGCCTATTACCGCGAACTGGATATTAATAATGCCATCACCACAACCCGTTTTAAAATAGATGGCACCGAGTTTACCCGGCAGGTGTTTATTTCTGCACCAGATAATATACTTATCGTACATTTTAAGGCCAGTGTAGCCGGTCAGTTAAATTTCAAGGTATCTGCCAATAGCTTATTAAAGTACAATAACGTTGTTATCAATAATAGCGAGATAGCAATGAAAGGCTGCGCCCCACTGCATGACGACCAGCACACACAAACTATCACCTACGAGGATGAAAAGGGGAATAAAGGCATGCGTTATGCCATGTTTGTAAAAGCAGTAGGCGATGGGACAACCACTACCGACGCAGAGGGTATAACTGTAAAAAACGGAACTGATGTTACCTTATATCTATCGGCAGCCACCAGTTTTAACGGTTTTGATAAAGACCCTGATAAGCAGGGTAAAGACGAAGTTAAAATAGCTTCCCAAAACCTGGCTGCTGCTGCCAAAAAAAACTGGCAAACCATATTTAACGCCCACGTGGCAGATTATCGCCAATATTTTAACCGGGTATTGTTTACTTTGGGTAAACCTGCCGATAACAGCAACGCAGCATTACCAACCAACGAGCGGTTAATTGGGTACACCAATGGCGCAAAAGATACTGAATTAGAAACCCTCTATTATCAGTTTGGCCGCTACCTGCTTATCTCATGTTCAAGGCCGGGTGGTACAGCCGCCAACTTACAGGGGATATGGAATGATAGGATGCTACCCCCATGGAGCTCAAATTACACCATCAATATCAATACACAGATGAATTACTGGCCGGTGGAGATGACCAGCCTCCCCGAAATGCACGAGCCCTTGTTCGATCTGATCAAAAACATATCCCAAACGGGTAAGGTAACCGCTACCGAGTTTTATCATGCCAATGGCTGGGTGGCACACCATAACAGCGATATATGGGCTTTATCAAACCCTGTAGGCGTTAAGGTTGGCGACCCTGCCTGGGCTAACTGGCCAATGGGCGGGGCGTGGCTGTGCCAGGATCTATGGGCGCATTACCAATTTACAGGCGATAAAGCTTTTTTACGCAATACGGCTTACCCTATAATGAAAGGCGCTGCCGAGTTTTGTTTAAGCTGGCTTGTTAAAGATAAGAATGGTTTACTGGTAACCGCGCCGGGCATGTCGCCCGAGAATGAGTTTATTGATGATAATGGGAATAAGGGGTCGGTATCTGTGGCTACAACTATGGATATGTCTATCATATGGGATTTATTCACCAATGTGATAGAAGCCGCTGACGCCTTAAATGCCGATAAAGCCTTCCGCGATCTGATCATTGCAAAAAGAGCAAAACTATTCCCCTTGCATATTGGCAAAAAAGGCAATCTGCAGGAGTGGTATAAAGATTGGGAAGACGAAGACCCTCACCATCGCCATGTATCGCATTTATTCGGGCTGCATCCGGGCAGGCAAATATCACCTATAACAACACCCTTATATGCTGCGGCCGCAAAAAAAACGCTCCAGCTTCGCGGCGATGATGGCACCGGCTGGAGCCTGGCCTGGAAGATCAATTTTTGGGCGCGCTTACGCGATGGGGATCATGCCTACACCCTGCTTCGCGATCTGTTACGTGCCGCCGGATCAAAAACCGATGGCGCTATGAAAAACAAAATGGGCAACGGTTCCGGAACGTACCCTAACTTATTTGACGCGCACCCGCCATTCCAAATTGATGGCAACTTTGGCGGTGTAGCCGGCATGACAGAGCTATTATTACAAAGCCAGATGAATGAGATCGACCTGTTACCGGCCTTGCCCGATGAATGGGATACCGGTTCTATCAAAGGGCTTAAAGCAAGAGGTAATTTTGAAGTAGCCATTAACTGGGCAAAACATCAATTAACTTTGGCTACCATAAAATCGGTAATAGGCGGCCCATGTAAGATCAGGACCCCTGCACCTATAAAAATAGCCGGGCAAAACGTAAGGTCTGTAAAGTCTTCCATAGGTTATTTAACAACCATACAAACCGTTAAAGGGAGAACATATCAAATAGCCCCGCAATAAATAAACTCTTCATCATTTAGCCTTGTTGGTGTTGTTACCACAGGTGTTCGGATGAAATTAAAACCGGTGGGATTTGTGGGATTCCCCTCTTGAGGGGAGGGGGTACTTTTTTAGCCGTGTTGGTGTTGTCGCCACAGGTGTTCGGATGATTAGAGGTTGGGCTAAAGCCCACTTTCCGGTTTTTCTATCCGTCCCATAAATGGGTCGGCAATGAATGAGAAATTATCAAAAATCTCCTGCATTTATCATTGCCGTTGGCTTTAGCCAACGGATTACAAACAAAGACGTATAAGGCTTTAGCCAAAATTGGAATTTGACTTTAGCCCTTTTTGGTGTTGTTGGCAACAAGCCGCCATCCATCCAAACTGTGCATATGTTCACTGTCCTAAATGTTGTTGGTGACAACACCAACAACGACGGAAAACCTTTTAATATTGATGAAGATTTGAAAGGCAGGGCTCTGAATATCCAATAATTTCTTTTTGCTCAAGCTCCTCAAGTTCCTTTTTAATTATTTTATAGTCGATTATAGCGGGGATTTCCATCGTAAAATACGCATCATTCATTTTCTCAGAAACGCAACCTATATTTTCGAAGTTTTTGCGAATTTCATTAACTTCAACAGAGTTATCCATTACCACTACCCAGATTGTTGAATTACCTGAATATTCGATCGTTTTTCTGTAGGTAAGCATCGTCTCTTTTTCATCGTACTCTGCAAAAAATATATCATTTGATGCTATTAGTGGCGCATAAAATGGGATGCTATCAAGTTTATATAAGCCTTTTTCTTGATCTACAATAATAGCCCACATCGTTTCTGCAGTTTCTTCTTCTAAAACATCACTGTAAAAACGAAACAAAATTTTGACATAATTATCTGCAACATCCATACACAAATCTAAAACTTACCTTTAAACTTTCAATTAGTAAATCAAAAGTCAATCTACTGTAAGCATTTCAACCCTTACAACATTTATAACATTTTTAACTAATTTTGTAACATGATAGATTTGCCTGTAGTACCCGCCAACCAGCCGCAGCGTAAGCCCGATTGGTTAAGGGTTAGGCTTCCGGTAGGGAAGGAATACGCCCACGTACGTGGCCTGGTTGATGAGCATAAACTGCACACCATTTGCGAAAGCGGCAATTGCCCCAATATGGGCGAGTGCTGGGGTGCCGGTACCGCTACGTTTATGATACTGGGCAACATCTGTACCCGTTCGTGCTCGTTTTGCGCTGTTGCAACCGGCAGGCCTCTGGCTGTTGATACCGACGAGCCTAACCGTGTAGCCAACTCCGTTAAACTGATGCAGGTAAAACATTGCGTTATTACCTCGGTTGACCGTGATGACCTAAAAGACGGCGGTTCTATCATCTGGGCCGAAACTATTAACGCTATCCGCCGCGAAAGCCCGGATACCACCCTTGAAACTTTACTGCCCGATTTCCGCGGGGTATGGGATAACCTGGACCGCGTGCTGGAAACCCGCCCCGAAGTAGTATCACATAATTTAGAAACCGTACGCCGCCTAACCCGCGAAGTACGCATACAAGCCAAATACGACCGCAGCCTTGAAGCGTTGAAACGCACATCGGCTACCGGCCTTCGTACCAAATCGGGCATTATGCTTGGCCTGGGCGAACGCGAAGAGGATGTATTTGAAGCTATGGACGATTTACTGGAAGCAGGTGTACATATCCTTACTTTAGGCCAGTACCTGCAGCCAACCCGTAACCATCACCCCGTTATTGACTGGATACACCCAGATCAGTTTGCAAGCTATAAGGAATGGGGTTTAAAAAAAGGTTTTAGGTATGTAGAAAGCGGCCCGCTGGTGCGCTCATCATACCACGCAGAAAAACATTTGTTTGAAATGTAATAATTCCTTTCTATCTTCATCGAGTTGACCCCCAAACGCAAAATATCGCTATCCGAGGAAGAATTAATTCTTGCACTGCGCAACCGTGAAAAGATCGCGGTTGAGGCGTTATATGATATGTACTCAGCATCGTTGTTTGGTGTTATATCACGTATTATTACTGATGAGGCTATTGCCGAAGATGTTTTACAGGAAACTTTTGTAAAAATATGGCATTCGTTCAGCGGTTACAGTAGCGAAAAAGGCCGCTTATTTACCTGGATGGTAAATATCGCACGCAATTTAGCTATAGATAAGGTTCGATCGAAAGATTTTAAGAACCAAAGCAAAAACCATGAGCTTGAAAATAACGTAACTTTCATTGACGAACAAAAAAATACAGTTTACAAGCCTGAGTTGTTAGGCATCAGGGATTTGGTATCTACCTTAAAACCTGAACAACGATCAATTCTCGACCTCGTGTATTTTAAGGGTTATACCCATGTGGAAGCAGCCGATGAACTCGGCGTACCGCTTGGCACCATAAAAACACGGTTAAGGATGGGTATACTTCAACTCAGAAAACATTTTAATGAATAGTGGAAAACGTTAAGGCATATATCGAATCTGGCATTTTGGAACTTTACGTTCTGGGCGACATCAGCGCGGAAGAAAAGTTGCAGGTGGAAGATATGGCCTCAAAATATCCGGAGATAAGGGCAGAGATCACAGAGATTGAAAAATCGATGGAATTTTATGCCGAAGAACACGCCATTGAGCCTCCTGCCGATCTGCGCCAGCGCGTTTTAGGCAGCCTGCTTGTCAATTTAGGTGATGATAATACTTTTACTAAGGCCGTTACCCACCAGGATGATGATCACATTAAAAGATTGCCGGTTACCCGTGTAAACAACTTTTACAAATACGCCTTTGCCGCCTGCTTAACCTTATTGCTGATAAGCGTTTATGGCTTAGTAAATATTTATAGCAAACTGCAGGATTCAAACACGCAGCTAACAGCACTACAAACCGATAAGATACGCATTGCCAACCAGGTTAACCTGATGGATAGCCAGTTGGATATGTACCGCGATACCACCTACAAAGTATTGAGGTTAAAAGGCCTGCCAAAAACACCATCAGCCGCCATGATACTGGCATGGAACTCGGTAAGCAAAAAGGTTATGGTTGATGTACAAAGCGTAAAACTGCCTAAAAATGACAAACAGCACCAATACCAGTTATGGGCGCTTGTTAATGGCAAACCTGTAGACATGGGTGTGTTTGACGCACCGCAAGCTGATACTGCCGGTATAAAGGAAATGAAAACAATAGCATCGGCACAGGGCTTTGCTGTAACCTTAGAACCAACCGGTGGCAGCATTAACCCAACCATGGACCAGATGGTGGTAATTGGCCAGTTTTAAAGGTATTGGTCTTGTTATGATTGGTTGAGTGTGTTCAGGCTTATTTTACCGATATAAAACATTTAGTAACGGTTTTTTAAAGCTTGATTATTACAAACCGGCAGTTTCAATCTCTTTTATCAATGCTGTTAAATTCACCGGGTACCTTGTTACCGTTTGCTTATAACTCCCATCTTTCTTTACAATAATATAGGTGGGGTAACCGGTTGCTTTAACTTTTCCCATAATATCGTCTGTTAATTTAGGGTTTGCCAAAATGTGCAAGCCTTCTATCTGAAAATAGGCGATTTGTTTTTTCCATTCTTTCTCCCGCCCGCTATCAAGATTAGAAACATATAAAAAAGTAACATTTTCCCCTTTAAAATGCGCCCTTAACTTTGCAGCATTTTTTTCTATTTCTTCCCTGCAAGGGCCGCACCAGGTGCCCCACATATCTATCAACACGGTTTTGCCTTTATTTAAGGCTATTACTTCCTTCAATGTATTTAGTTTTGTACCGTTATCTGCAACAAATATAATTTTGCTGTTAAGCGCTTGCCGTTGTTTATTAACCACCGCAGTCACCGGGGCGTTAAAGCTATTAATGTACCCGCTCTGAGGGTATTCTTTTTTAAAATGATTAAATAATAAAGCAACCGACTGATAATCGGCTTCGCGATATAAATCCTTTAATGCCCGGGCATACGCATACTCAGCTGCCCTCCCTGTAAAATATTTGTCAATAACTTTTTGATTTAAAACCCCCAATCGCGCACTATCAAAAAGCATTTTACCTTGAATAGGGTTGGTATGAAACCATTTTTTATAAAACGCTACGGGCTGGGTACTATAATCCATCCAAAGGCTGTACGTTTCCCGCATTATAAAATTATCAATAAGGCGTGTATAGTTATACGCTGCTAACGCGTCATCATTGCTTAATTTAATTGTCGAAAACAAACTATCCTGAACTTTTTGCCATCTTTGTTGCTGCTCTTTCGGTTTCCCAAAAACATTACTATGCTTTGATTCATAATAATTTAAAGGAGCAAAATATTGCAGGTTTATTGTTGCGGTTTTTATAAATGCAGCCGAGGGCTTGTTTACCTTTATATATTTGGCCAGCATTTTTTTATTGAGCAGGTATTGTTTATTAATAGCGGCAATAACACGATCAGGCGCCGCATCATCATTAAATGGATGTGTATCTATATTGGTTAAGGCAAAAATTTCGGGCTGATTATTGTTGCTGCCCTTGCCGGTTACCGTTATATTATTGTCCTTTTTGGCAAAATCGGCTGTCAGGAAAATTTCGTCGCCGGGCGACAGAAAAAGGCTATAATTAGAAAGTCCGTTAGAAAAAGATAAAACCAGGCAAGTTGGCTCATCGATAGCTATGGTATAAGATGCCGAATGATGTGCATCCAGATGAAGGGCTATTGCTTGTTTTGTTAAATTGTAACGCAAGCCGGTATCAACTATCATAACTGATCCGGAATAATTTTTCAGGGTAATATGAACTGTTGCACTTTTAGCATGTGCTGCGTTATTTGCTGCCGAAGTACTCCTGTTTTGGCAAGATGTTATCAGGCTTACCGAAAAGAAAAAGGCTAATATCGAAAATGGAAAAAGAAACTTCATGGCTTAAATGTTGTCACAAAACTTTGTCGGTTTGAAGTATTACGATAGGTTTACGGTAGAACTTTAAACAGATGCAATTTAAAAAACGACACTGATAGTGTAATTAAAATGTGTTTAACCGTTCATGGTTAAACACATTGATGATAGAAATAAAAACAGAAGCAATTTCATGTTCCGTCCGCGCAGGATTCATGCCATGAGCCCCGCCGCTAACAATAAAACTTTACTTATGATAACTTAGGGCGAGTTGGGGGCACAAAACAACCAACAGCATAGTCATTCCCCTGACATTGCCCATTACCACTTGTATCACAACGACCGCAAAGGCTCAAATCTAAAACACAACACTTATAGCAATAAGCACCAACTGTAAGATTTTGGCCGCCCCCTACAAGCCCGCAAGCATTTACACGTTATGTGTTATTGTCAACAAAATCATTTAATTGCTCCCAATTCCTTACAAATCCCCACCCCATTTTTGACTACATTATTTTTTAAGGGGTGTCTCTTTGTTAAATTTTTGTTAAAAAAGCAAAAAACTATAAAACAAAAAAATATTTAGCGTTGTTACTGTAACTAATATATGCGTTGTACGTCATATATGTACTTAGTTAGAAGTATTTAGTTCTTTATAAGATCAGTTAATAGTTTGAAAAGCGAATGTTTGATACTGACATTCGCTTTTTTTATGCCTTTAATTTTGCCATGGTTACCGGCAATTGGGCAATAACTTTTGTAGGTAATACTACATTCAGCCTGTTTGGCAGTGCCAGTTCGTCCCCGGCCTTCCCGTGTATATAAACCCCTAATAAACAGGCATGCTGTGCAGAATACTGCTGCGCTAACAACGAGGTTACTACCCCCGTCAGCACATCCCCCATACCACCGCTTGCCATAGCCGGGTTCCCGGTCGAATTAAAGTACAACCGCTCATCGGGCGTGGCCGTAATGGTATAATCGTTTTTCAGGATGATATAAATATGGAGTTCTTTAGCCTTCGCTTTAGCCGTTTGCAGGCGCTGCCACCAGCTGGTATGTTCGCCAAACAAGCGGTCAAACTCTTTCATGTGCGGCGTGATGATGCTCCCTGCTGGCAGTTTTTTTAATAAAGATTGATTTTCTGCCAGCACATTCAGCGCGTCGGCATCCACAACAACAGGTTTACTGTAATTTTTACAAATAGCTTTCAGCAGTTTTAATGTGCCCGGCTCTTTACCCAGGCCAGGGCCAATGCCTATGGCGCTAAATTTATCCCATTTAATATCCGGCAGCTTATTTTCATCGCGCAGCAGGGCCATTACCTCGGGCATAGAACTGTTCAGTGCGATCAATCCGCTTTGTGGGATGCAGGCCGTTGTTAGCCCCGCCCCGGCATGCGCACACGCTGATGAGGCCAGTAGTGCCGCACCCATGGTTTCGTCATTACCGGCAATGATAAGCGCATGCCCGTAGGTGCCCTTATTGCTAAAGCGCTTACGTGGCTTAAGCAGTTGGCGGGCGTCGTGCTCTTCTACTAAAAAGTATGGTGTATCGGCCGTATTTATGAAATCCTCGTTAAGGCCTATTTTCACCACCTCGCAGCAGTTGATATACGGCCCCGATTCGGGCAGCAGGAAGTTGATCTTTGGTTGCTGAAAGGTGATCACCAGGTCGGCTTTCAAAACGGCAGCATTTTTGGGGATTTCCCCATCCGTGAAGAAGCCCGTGGGCACATCAACGGCAACTACGGTTTTCTGCAGACTGTTTAAATGCTCAACCAGCTTTTTATAACCGCCGGCAAGGGGTTTATTAAGGCCGCTACCTAATATCGCGTCAATAATTATATCAGCGGTTTCTTTAGATGATTCAGAGCCGTTTTTTAGCGTTTGAAAGGCGATTTTAGTCGTTTTTAGTCGTTTTAAGTTCTCATTAAAGTCATCGCTGGCCTTATCGCTAAAGCTGCAGATCTTTACATCGATATTGCAGTAACCGTGGTCGCATAATATCCGGGCGATGGCAAGTCCGTCGCCGCCGTTGTTACCTGTTCCGCAGTAAACCGCAATGGTTTGTTTTTTATCCTGAAAGTGATTGATGAACCAGCCCACAAAAGCCTTACTGGCCCGCTCCATCAGGTTGATAGAACTTATGGGCTCATGAGCTATAGTATAAGCATCAGCTTCGCGAATTTGCTTTGAAACAAGTAAAGGCAACATATACCCTAAAGATAGGATTTATGCTTTTTGTTTTGGAGGAATTAATAATGATACCTGCATTGTAAAACCACAATAGCATTATTATCTATTTTATAAACCAAACGATGTTCTAAATTTATTCTTCTTGACCACCATCCGGCAAGATTATGCTTTAAGGGTTCTGGTTTACCATTGCCTTCAAACGGCAGCCTTTCAATTTCCTTAACTAATGCATTTATTTTTTTTAAGGTTGCTTTATCTGTACTTTGCCAGTATAAATAATCTTCCCATGCCTGGTCAAGAAAAACTATTTTCATTCTTCAATCAAGCTTCTTTCTGTACCAGAACCTTTTTCATAATCCTGAATACCCTGTAATAAACGCGCAGCATTTGTCGGGCTTTTTAGTAAGTAGAAAGTTTCCTCCATGCTTTCATAATCAGATCTTGAAAGCACCACCACATCTTCGCCATTATCGCTGGTCACAAAAAGTGGGGAGTGACTGGTACGAACCTTATCTAAATAAGATTTTAACTGCTGCCTGAAATTTGTGTATGTAGTGATCATGCTAATCAATTTTCATAAAGATAAAAATAAGCAATTACACGTACAACTTCCTGTACATGATTTATTTTATCCCCATCTCCTTCTTCAAAAACTGGCCGGTAAAGCTCTCCTTAACCTTACACAAGCCCTCTGGTGTACCGCTGAACAGTATTTTACCACCGCCCGAGCCACCTTCCGGGCCTAAGTCAATCACATGGTCAACAACCTTTATAACATCCAGGTTATGTTCTATCACCAATACGGTATTCCCCTTATCAACCAATTGGTTTATCACGCCAAGCAATACGTTAATATCCTCGAAGTGTAGGCCGGTTGTAGGCTCATCTAAGATATAGAAGGTGTTGCCTGTATCTTTTTTACTTAACTCGGTAGCCAGCTTTACGCGTTGTGCCTCGCCGCCTGATAGTGTGGTTGATGACTGCCCAAGCGTAATATACCCCAAACCAACATCAAACAAGGTTTTTACCTTACGGTAGATAGATGGAATATGCTCGAAGAATGGCGTTGCATCTTCAATACTCATATCCAATACATCGCTGATAGATTTACCACGGTAGCGTACTTCCAGCGTTTCGCGGTTGTAACGGCGGCCGCCACATTCTTCGCATGGTACCTGTACGTCGGGTAAAAAGTTCATTTCTATCACCTTTTGGCCTGCGCCCTGGCAGGTTTCGCAACGGCCCCCCTTTACGTTGAACGAGAAACGGCCAGGTTTATATCCACGGATCCTCGACTCGGGCAAGGCCACAAACAGGTTACGGATATCAGAAAATACACCGGTGTACGTAGCCGGGTTTGAACGAGGCGTACGGCCAATAGGCGTTTGGTCTATCTCAATAACTTTATCAATATGCTCCAACCCCTCAATCTTTTCGTATGGCAGCGGGTGTTTCTTGGCGCGGAAGAAGTGATGATTCAATATCGGGTATAAGGTTTCAGTTATTAAACTGGATTTACCACTGCCCGATACACCGGTTACCCCTATCAGTTTTCCTAACGGAAAATCGACCGAAACTTTCTTCAGGTTATGCCCGGTTGCTTTTTTAAGCGACAATATGTTACCATTCCCCTGGCGGCGCTCTTTAGGGATAGCAATTTCCCGCTCGCCGTTAATATATGATGTGGTAAGCGTATGATGGCTCATCAGTTCGGCGGGTGTGCCTTGTGCAACTATCTGGCCGCCATGTACGCCTGCTGCCGGGCCCATGTCTATTACATGGTCGGCTTCCAGTATCATATCCTTATCATGCTCTACAACCAAAACGGTGTTACCCAGGTCGCGCAGGTTTTTAAGGGCATTTATCAATCGCTCGTTATCGCGCTGGTGCAGGCCAATGCTTGGCTCATCCAAAATGTACATCACGTTCATCAGTTGTGAGCCAATCTGTGTGGCCAGCCTGATGCGCTGCGCCTCGCCACCCGAAAGGGTTTTGGCGGTACGGTCGAGCGTTAGATAGCTCAGGCCCACATCAAGCAAAAAGCCGATGCGTGCACGGATCTCTTTCAGTATCTCTTTAGCGATGACGTTCTGGCGTTCAGTTAACCTGTCCTCTAAACCGGTATACCAGCTATTAAGCGTGGTAATATCCATACAGGCCAGTTCGAAGATATTCTTCTCGTCAACCTTAAAGTGCAACGATTCCTTTTTCAAACGGGCGCCTTCGCAGGTAGGGCAGGTACGTAATACACGATAGTTTTCCATATCGTCCATCCCTTCGTCGTTACGGCGCTCCTGCTGCTCTTCCAGCATACGGATGATACCATCAAACGAGATCTGGTAATTTTGCACGTTCCATTTATTGTATTCAACTGCTACACTTATCATATCCGGCGAACCGTTCAGGATAATATCCAACTGCTCGCGGGTAAGTTTTTCTATCGGGGTTGATAGCGAGAACTCATATTTTTTGGCCAGCGCCTTCAGCACCTGGAAGATCCAGGTTTCGCGGTACTCGCCTATCGGGGCAAGGCCACCGTTCAGGATGCTCAGTTTTGGGTTTGGTATAACCGATGCTTCATCTACCTCAAAGATGTAGCCCAATCCGTTACACTTTTCGCAGGCGCCATAAGGTGAGTTGAACGAGAAAGTATTTGGCTGCGGCTCATCATATGATATACCCGACACCGGGTCCATTAAATATTTACTAAAGTAGGCTACGTTATTATCCTTATCAGCAATACGGATAATGCCTTTGGCTATTTTCAGGGCCGCTTGTACAGAGGTGTACAGTCGTTTGCTATCGGCTTCGCTTACCACCAGGCGGTCAACCACAATATCAATATCATGAATTTTGTAACGGTCTACCTGCATTTTTGGTTCTACATCGGCAATAGCACCATCAATATAAACCTTTAAGTAGCCCTGTTTGCGTATCTGCTCAAATAGTTCGCGGTAATGGCCTTTACGGGCTTTTACTACAGGCGCTAATATATTTACCGGTTGCCCGTCGAACTTCTCAAAAATAGTTTTCAGGATCTGCTCCTCGCTCATGCGCTCCATTTTCTCGCCGGTGGTGTAGCTGTAGGCATCACCCGCGCGGGCAAAAAGCAAGCGCATAAAATCGTAAATCTCGGTAATGGTACCAACGGTACTGCGGGGGTTTTTGCTGGTAGTTTTTTGCTCGATGGCAATTACCGGACTAAGGCCCGATACTTTGTCGACATCCGGGCGCTCCATACCCCCCATAAACTGCCGCGAATAGGCCGAAAACGTTTCCATATAACGGCGCTGCCCCTCGGCATAAATGGTATCGAACGCTAACGACGATTTGCCGCTGCCGCTTAAACCGGTTATTACAACCAGCTTGTTACGCGGGAAAGAAACATCTATATTTTTTAAATTATGTACCCGGGCACCATAAACCTCAACTTCACTTTGCTCGCCCAGATCTAACGTTTTTTCGCTCATATATTTTTATGGAAACAGCATAAACGCCGTATAGGTTTTTATGCCGGCTAATTACTAAAAATTTTCGCAAATATACACAAAAACGTCGGTGATTTAAAGCGATAGCATTGGCAACATGTACTGTTTAATGTAAAATTTTATCCTCATCATCAACACGTTGCCCGCGCTGCAAAACATTTGTTTTTAAGTTAACCATGGGTTTACACAACAGGGCTTGCTTTGCAAAAGCGAATAGCTATAATCTACTAAAATGAAAAAAGCTTTACTGAGTATGTTTGCTATTGCAACAGTAGGTTTAGCCGCATGGCGCAAGTGGTTTTGCCCACAAAACTTACCTGCTACCAATACCGTACATCATAACCTGTTATGTTTTATAAAGCTGAAATTGTAATAACGTTAAATTACCCCTACGCGAGTTTACATAAAGCCCCGTCTTTGCACAGATGGGGCTTTTTTTGTTAAAAGATGTTATATCCAAAACATGGCCTTAATATCGTCCTTAATATTAGCCGGCAGGGTATTATTTATAATATCCACATTAACCGTATTGCCTGAATTGGTAAGGGCAACACAATCGGTTATTTTAAGATGATGCTTTGTAAAATATTCCTTATACTTTTTTTCTACCGCATGTAAATACCTTAAAGCGTGATCAAAATTATTCATAGCATATTAGTTTAATATGATAAAAAATGTCGTTTAAAGGCAAGCAAGTCGCGCTGCTTTTTTAAATAGGGGAAGGTTGTATCGGCAAGGTCTTACCTTAAATACGAATATTGGCACGGCCTTGGTTTTCGGGTAAATAACTTTTTTATTATTTTATATCCAAAACCTATCGTCAATATCATCTTTAATTGCCTTGGGCAGGTTGGTGTTTGTAATATTTACGATAACCATTTTACCGGAAGCTGTAAGCGATACACAATCTGCTATCTTCAGTCTATTCTCCATAAAATATTGTTTGTTTTTTTTCTCGACGGCATGTAAATACCGCACGGCATGATCCATGTTACTCATAGCAAATAAATTAGCATCGGTAAAAAATGGAGTTTCCGGGGCAGCGCGATCAGCTGCTTCTTAAGAGAGGGATGGTGTTAATACGGGTTACACTCTGCGGTATATTACATACGGTAACGTATTAAGTTTTATTAGCTGTATTAATACAAAAAAGCCACCCCGACTGGGATGGCTTTTTAAATGTGCTCCGTAATAATTAAATTGCTTTAATTGTTATACAGCCCTAAAAAGGGGGTTGGTTTTTGCATGTAACTATAAAAGTTTTTATAGCCATACTTTGCAGGATTACTGATGATCTCTTTCATAGCAATAATCTTGTAGACGTAAGAACCGGTTTCGCGGTTAAGCGTCATGCGGAAATAATTATCCTCATTTTGCTTGTTAATGGCGCGTTCCAGTTTAATTGAACCATTGTTGTAAGCAGCAGCGGCCAATGTCCAGCTGTTAAACTCACCGTACAGTTCTTTAATGTACTTGCAGGCCGCAATGGTTGATTTACGCAAATTTAAGCGCTCATCTTTGGCCTTGTTAACCTTTAGCCCGTAGGTGCGTGCGGTACCCGGCATAAACTGCCAAACACCACGTGCGCCTTTAGGCGATGTACCTTCTTTTAAGCCCGACTCTACCAGCGGGATGTACTTAAAATCTTCGGGGATACCGTAAGCTTTTAAGATAGGCTCGATGATAGGGAAAAGCTTATCAGCTTTTGAGTGCAAAATGTTCGATTGAATGTTTTTGTACCCGTGTTTCGCTATTGATTTTTTTAATTTAAAATCTACTTTTTTGTCGTTCACCGGCAGGGCTTCATCTGCAAAACTAAACGCCTCTTCGGCTTCTTCGGCAGGTAGGCTGAAGAGCAATTTTGAAGGTGTGTGGGCGATGTATTTTACAGGATAAACCGGGTCGGTACTGAAAATGTTAAGCCTGGAAATGATAACCAGCACCAAGATTACGGAGCACGTAATTAAGTGTTTTTTAGTCATTTCAATTTTACTCATTAATTATACTTTTTGGTATGATGTGCCGCAAAGGTACGTTATATAAAGCAGATTATCAAACACTTGCAATTGCCTTAGTGTTTTGAGGATTTTAAAAACGGCCAAAAATCGGCGTTTAAAGTGGTTTAAACGTACATTTTGAACCCATTAAAAAAGTTGTTTTTTTGGTTAAAATGTTGTACTTTTGACCCTCACGCTGCGAAAGCGCAAAACAAAAAATTATGGTATTTAAAAGACCAGCAGGTAGTCGCGACGACAGGCCCAACAATTCATCGGGCCGCTCAAAAAGTGGTAGCGAAAACGCAAAAAGACCATCATCTTCCTCAACAGGAAAACCCTTCGGCGCAGGCCGTACAGATGGCAAAAAAAACTTCTCGGTAGATAAAAGGGGATCTACCTATTCAAAACCAAATTCAGGTAAACCAGATAGCGAAGGCAGCGAACGACCAAAGAAAAGCTATGGTGCAGGCCCGTCATCATTTGGCGATAAAAAGGCATTTGTACCAAAAGGCAGGCCATACAGTGGCCGCCCGGCTGATGCCGACCGCCCAAAAAGAAGCTTTGGCGATGCCCCATCAGGCGAACGCAAAAACTTTACCCCAAGAGATAAACCATACAGTGGCCGCCCGCAATCATCAGATGGCGAGGGCAGCACCTACCGTAAACCAAGTTTAGGCCCGGCATCATACGGTGCGCGCAAAAACCCGGTTGCCGGCGATAAACCTTTTAACAGACGACCTGCCGGTACCGACGGGCCAAAGAAAAGCTTTGATACCGAAGGTGGCGAAAAACGCCCATACGGCACCCGAGAGGGCGGACCAAAGAAAAGCTTTGGCAACACCCGTGGTGGCAATAAAGATTTCCCGAGCACAAGCACAGGTTACAAAAAACGCGAAGGCGACGACAGGGCACGCACAAACGATGGCCCGGCTAAGCCAACCATGCGCGGCCGTAAAAACCCGGTTGTTAAAGCTAAAGACGATGGCCTGATACGCCTTAACCGTTATATTGCCAATGCGGGCATCTGTAGCCGCCGTAAGGCTGATGAACTGATTGCAGCGGGTGTAGTATCGGTAAACGGCGAAGTAATATCTGAGCTTGGCCACAAGGTTGACCCACTTAAAGACCTGGTACGCTACAACGGCGAGGCTTTAAAACGCGAGAAAATGATCTATGTGCTTTTAAATAAGCCGAAAGACTATATCACCACTACGGATGACCCACAAGAGCGCCGTACCGTAATGCACCTGGTTGATAAAGCCAGCAAAGAACGCATTTACCCTGTTGGCCGCCTTGACCGTAACACAACCGGTTTATTATTAATGACCAACGATGGCGACCTGGCCGATAAATTATCGCATCCACGCAACAGCGTTACTAAATTATATTTGGTTGAACTGAACAAAGCCCTTACCCAAGGCGACCTTAATAAAATTGGCTTCGGTTTAGAGCTTGAGGATGGGTTGATAAAACCGGATAGCATATCGTACGTAACCGGTGGTACTAAAAAAGAGATTGGCATCCAGATACACAGCGGTAAAAACCGTATTGTGCGCCGTATCTTCGAATCGTTAGGTTATGATGTGGTAAAGCTCGACCGCTCTGTTTACGCCAACCTTACCAAGAAAGACCTTCCCCGCGGCCGTTGGAGATACCTGGACGAGAAGGAAGTGATACAATTGAAACATTTGATATAATATATAGCCCGGTTCATCCGGGCTTTTTTTTGGGATTGCCTTTAAGGCGGGGCGAGTAATAACCTCCTTGTCATGCTGAACGAAAGTGAAGCATCTATCGCCGCTATGCATGTCGATCAGGCAAAGTTCACCGATAGATCCTTCGCTTTCGCTCAGGATGACAAATAGTACTAAACGCAATGAAAGAAAATATTATTAAATATTTTTCTTCCCTTACCCTCTTTATTATCACCATATTAAAACACCAAACCCTGTTTGGGGTTACACATTTATTATTTATGCGTGTTGCAGATTAAACTTTTTGCACGTAATTAACTCTACACACTATATATATTTAATACTTATGAAAAAATTATTCTTAATAGCCGCATTAGTTGCCACCACATTTGGGGCATTCGCACAAAACGCAGATCTGCGCCGTAAAATTGAAGTTACCGGCATTGCCGAGCAGGAGGTTACTCCGGATATTATTAACGTGTCCATCTCTTTAAGGGAATACATGAACGGTAAAACCAAAGTAACCATCTCTCAGTTGGAGAAACAACTGGAGAAAGCCGTTGCTGAAGCCGGTATAGCTAAAGAGGATTTTACAATCAATAGCTTATCATCGTGGAACTACCAGACCGAAAAAAAGAAAAACCCCGACTTTTTGGCCAGCAAACAGTATAACATCAAGTTTCACGACCTGAATAGATTTGACCAGATACTAAGCAAGCTTGATGCAAAGGGCATCCAAAGCACCAATATTGACAGCTACGATTACTCAAAAATAAACGATATAAAAAATGAGTTGAAGCTTAAAGCACTGATAGGCGCCCGTGATAAAGCCGCTTTTTTGGTGAACGGCCTTGGCGATAAACTGGGCAGCGTGCTAAACATCACCGAGAGTGATAACAGCAGTTTCCCGCAACCAAGAATGTACGCTGTACAATTTAAAGGAGCAGCGGCAGATTCAGCAACCCCGGAGTCGGATATTGATGTTAAAAAGATCAAACTGAGCTTCCAGATCAACGCCGTATTTGAGATAAAATAACGCGGATTGCTATATAATTGAATAACAAAAAGCCCCTCACCACCAGGTAAGG
Source organism: Bacteroidota bacterium (assembly GCA_040390445.1). Taxonomy (GTDB): domain Bacteria; phylum Bacteroidota; class Bacteroidia; order Sphingobacteriales; family Sphingobacteriaceae; genus Mucilaginibacter. The sequence goes on along the minus strand of JAZJYI010000007.1, from coordinate 90,121 downwards.
GGCTTTTGTTATTTAAAGCATTATCAATTTGCTTTTGTTTTCTGCCTTGGCCGCCCAAGCATCTGCAAGATGGATTCATAATACTCCTCAATTGGCCCCAGGCCAACTTCCTTTCTTCTTTTATCTACGTTTTCAGGGTCGGCCAGGTCGGGCGGATAGATGATCTTATTGTTACTATCAAACAGGTTACCGTTTTTATCATAAGCAGGCTGCGTGCCGTAAAGTTGTTTCCCTTTGGTATTATGCTGCACCCTGTCATAAAGGTATGCATAGTCCTTCCGTGAAATATCTCCGCTTTTAGAGAGCTTATCCAGCACCGGCAACATTTCTACCTGGAAATGCGGATCGCTGTCTGCATGCTGTATGAGTACAAAAAAATGATGCGAGGCATCCGCACCCACTAACTTTTTGGTTGGGTAACCATACTGCGCATAAATTTTTTTTGATAGCTGAAGACCGTTGATATAAGTTGCTTTTTTTAATGAATCCTGCATTTTCAAGCTATCCTGAGGCGCATTCCGTTGCGACATCTCCATGAATCTGATCTGTACGGATTGATCGGCTTCATACAAACTATCGATAGTTTTAGCCAACCCATGGTTCACCTGGGCATTTGCGCCAGTGGTAAACAGGCAAAAAAGAGCAAAGTATACTTTTTTCATTTTTAACAATTGTGATTACAAGTAAAGATAAGACGCCTGCAACCTCATTCTGTTGCAGTTAACCCAATTTACTTTTTAATATTTACGTTGTTTGCGGGGATTGCTTTTGTTTAAGCGCATCAAACATTTATTTTACAGGTATGTTATTCTGTATACAAACACACTCACAATTATGAAAACCATACGATATATAGCAGCTATTGCCCTTGTAGCAGTAACTATTACTGCTTGCGGCGACCGTAGTAAGGCTACACTGGGCGGCACAAAAGATACTGTTGCCAAGGCCGGAACCGGCGACCCGAATAACACGCAGGCGGCTGATACCGCTAAGAAAGACAGTCTCAACAAGGGTAATGCAGACCCATCAGGACGTAATGCTGTTGACACAGCAGACGCGCGACCTGTTCATTAACAGGTAATTAAATATTAATTTTTGCTCAAATGGGTTGATAATATAAAATATAGATTTTATATTTACGTCCCCCAAATGGATTGAGCATGATACGTACCCGTTCTAAGAGAGTACTTCTGGTAGCTCCGCACGCTTTTCCCGACCAGTTACTGGACGAGTACGATAATGTGAAACACATTTCGGCCATCATCGCTATATTCCCGTCGATTCATGAGCTGCAGCCCGACGTTATATTGTTTGACCATGCACATATGATTGGTAATATGGAACGTGTTCTTCGCCGCCTGCAAACAAACCCCTTTTACAAACACATTAAAATTTGCTGCTATAAACACACAGAAAGCATTACTGCCGATGCAACACTGAAGGTTTTAGGCGTACACCACATGATATACCACGCCGATCTGCAAAAAACATCAAAAAGCAATGCCACCCTTACCGCCATTAACAACCTGGTAAATGCTTCACTGGTTAAATGGGTAGCGGGAATAGCTTAATTGTTCATTAGTTCACTGGTTTATTGGTTCATTTGTGCAAGGCGGGTTTTTACTTTGGAAATTCAGCTTTCGACTTAAACCTCCGCATCAATCATTTTACATAGGGGTAACACTTTTACCATAAATTGCTGTTAAACTTGCATGCTCATTATCAGCGTTAAATAACTTAACATTGGTTAGGGCTTAAAGCGTATCATACAACAATGAAAATAGGAATAGTTTGTTATCCCACCTTTGGCGGAAGCGGGGTTGTTGCAACAGAATTAGGTAAAGCCCTTGCTGATCGCGGGCACCAAATTCACTTTGTTACGTATAACCAGCCTGCCCGGCTCGATTTTTTTTCGGAAAACCTTTTTTACCACGAGGTATCGGTATCGCAATACCCTTTGTTTGATTACCCGCCTTATGAACTGGCCCTGGCCAGCCGCCTGGTTGATGTGGTAAGGTTTGAAAAACTGGACCTGCTGCATGTGCATTACGCCATCCCGCATGCTTCGGCTGCGTTTATGGCCAAACAGATATTGGCTACATACGGTATCTCTATCCCATTTATTACCACGCTACATGGTACCGATATTACCCTGGTTGGGCAAGATAGCACCTACAAACCGGTGGTAACCTTCTCTATCAACCAAAGTGACGGCGTAACAGCGGTATCAGAGCATCTAAAAAACGACACCTACAAATACTTTGATATTGAAAAAGATATTAAGGTGATCCCGAACTTTATAGATCTTACCCGCTTTAGCCTTAAACCTAAAGACCACTTTAAAAAAGCTATTGCCCCAAACGGCGAAAAGGTTTTGGTGCACACTTCCAACTTCCGTAAGGTAAAACGTACAGAAGATGTGATAAAGATGTTTGCCAAAGTGATAGAAAAGATCCCCTCGAAATTATTAATGGTAGGCGATGGTGGCGATCGTTCGGGCTGTGAGCAGTTAAGCCGCGACCTGGGTATAGCCGAGCATGTACGCTTTTTAGGTAAACAGGATGCCATCGAAGAGATCCTTTCGGTGTCGGACTTATTCCTGATGCCGTCACAATCAGAAAGTTTTGGTTTGGCTGCCTTAGAGGCTATGGCTTGTAAAGTACCCGTTATCAGCAGTAACGCCGGTGGCTTACCCGAACTGAATATTGAAGGTGTTACCGGCTTTTTACTTGACGTTGGCGATGTAGACGGCATGGCCGAAAAAGCTATTTATATACTGGAAAATGAGGCCAGGCTAAACCAATTTAAGGAGAACGCACTGAAGCGTGCTAAAGAACTGGAGCTTGCTAATATTATGCCTTTATATGAAAACTATTATAAAGAGGTGATAGAACATAACAGAAAAGAAATATCAAAGTGTAAATAGTAATATTATTATAACCTTTTGGCTTGATTTGTGTTACTACACCAAATAACACATATTATTTTTATAAGACAGCACATGAAAAAGATATTTCAAACATCCCTTGCCATTTTAGCCTTAACCTTTATTTTTTCGGCTTGTTCAACACCGCAAAACACAACTGCCTCTACAACATCCGGCAGCAGCATATCGCGCGGTAAGTTTGTAGGCACCTGGACGTTAACCAACGTAAGTTATGACGGGCTTTTACCAGGAGCTGTACATAACGTTTTTGACCAGGCAGCACCAAATGATTTTGTAGGCAGCACCTGGAAATTCACCAACAGCGGCAATGGTATTTATACTTTACAGAATGGCGCTTCGCAAACTATTTTCTGGTCGGTGTTTAACGGTGGCAGCACCGGCACTCAGTTTCAGTTTAAAAAACTATACCAGGGCGATAAAGCCAAAAACGTAGAAGAAGGCTACCGTTTAGATATCGGCAGCATTGATAACGCTAACATGAGCCTTCGCTCGCCTATCGCTATAGGTAACGGCAACGGTTATATTATATATACGTTTACCAAAGCGCAATAATAAGCACTTAGTAAAAAGTCTTAAATACAAAGAAGCCGAAAGTGAATATCACTTTCGGCTTCTTCTATAATAGCCCGTTTTGAATTTTGAATTACATAGCCGGTGCAAATTGCAGGCATACCGGGTTACCAACCTCAATACGGGTAACAGCCTGCATAATCCTGCCTGTAGTTTCATCAATGCGCCACACCATAATATTATCGCTGTTTTGGTGCGCTACCAGCAGGTACCTGCCTGTTGGGTCTATAATAAAATTACGAGGGCCTTTACCGCCTGATGGCCGGCGTTCTATAAAGGTAAGCTCACCATTCTCCTGGTTAATGCCGAATACCGAAATATCATTGGCATCGCCACGGTTGGTAGCATAAAGGAATAAGCCGTTCGGTGAGATATGGATATCTGCCGCACCAGTAGCACCTTTAAAGCCATCTGGCAGCAGGGTAATATCCTGCCTTTGTTTTGGCTTGCCGTTGTTATAATCAAACACCAATACCGAACTTCCCATCTCTGTTATCAGGTACATGGTTTTCTTATCGTTTGAGAAAGCCAGGTGGCGCGGGCCATAACCGGGGGTTACACTTACAAACGCAGGGTTTGCCGGTACAATAGGGTTGTTTTTACCGCCTTTATACTTGGTAATATTTATTTTATCGGTGCCCAGGTCGGTGTATAGCACATACTTTTCATCGGGTGATAGCACAGCTGTATGTACGTGTGCTTTTTCCTGGCGCTCTTTATTAGGGCCGTGTCCGTCGTCTTTTATAGTTTGCACAGCCGCACCAATAGAACCATCTTCGTTTAAAGGCAATACAGCAATATTACCACCCGAGTAATTGGCTACAAAAAGGTTTTTCTGGTTTTTATCAACCGAGATAAAACATGGGTCGGCCCCTAAAGTTGATACTTTATTAATGAAGGTTAGTTTACCTGTTTTTGGCTCAAAACCAAATGAACTTACTTCCCCCGCAGTATTCTCATTAACGGCGTAAACAAACTTGTTATTTTTTGATACCGTTAAATACGATGGGTTGCTTACGTTATCTATCTGATTTAAATAGGCCAGCCTGCCGGTTTCGGTATAAAAGCGGTAAACGGCTATGCCTTTGCTGCTGCCACTTGTATAAGCGCCAACAACCAGATCAAATGTTTTAGGGAATACCGGCTTTTTTTGCGCCATACCCAGCACGGGCGAAAGCATGGAGATCAATATCAGGAATTTTTTCATCAGGAATGTATTGGTTTACAAGTGCAAGTTAATAAAATCATTAAAAAAGATGGCAGTACTTATTAATATAGTGTGTGAGACAGGGGTTGGCAGGTTTGGTTTAATCCCACCTTGCGCTCATCTGTGACGAGTGCTTAACATAGTTAGGCATATGTGATGCCATTATGGCGATGCAATCGCCCGGACCATGTTAAGCACTGATTGCAAATCAGCGCAATCAGCACAAAAAAAGCCTCCTGATAAATCGGGAGGCTTTTTTTGTAATTATTATGTAAGAAGTTTTTACTCTTCTACCATTTCGCTGTTAGGGCTACTAACCTCGGGCTCTTCGTGTTTAAAGTAGCGCTTTTGATTGAATAGTATCATAATTACACCTACTGATATGGCTGCATCAGCAAGGTTAAATACCGGGCGGAAGAAGATGTATTCTTCGCCTCCCCATACCGGTACCCATTTTGGGAATTGACCGGTTAGCAACGGGAAGTAAAACATATCAACTACACGGCCGTGAAATAAGCCTGCGTATTTGTATATGATACCATAAAAGGTAGAATCGATAATATTACCCAGCGCACCGGCCAGTATTAAAGCCACCATCATGATCAACCCACGATGATACTTATGTTTGATGAGGTGCACCAGCGCATACCCTATACCGCATACCGCAACAATACGGAACAGCGTTAAGGCCAGTTTACCCAGCTCGCCGCCAAGCTCCATACCAAAGGCCATACCGTTGTTTTCGGTATAATGAAGCATACCACGGTTACCCAGGAAACGGATCTCCTCACCTAAGCTCATGTGGCCCCTTACCCAGATCTTGATGATCTGGTCAATCAGGATAATAATTGCAGCAGTTAAAAAAGGTTTTGTGTAAGCTGCCTTCATTTATTGCTTCAGTTTTGCTTCCATTGTTAGCGTTGTGTGCGGAACTGCACGCAGGCGTTCTTTAGGGATAAGCTTACCCGTTTCGCGGCAAATACCGTAGGTTTTATTCTCGATACGTACCAAAGCGGCTTCTAACTGCTCAATAAATTTCTTTTGGCGGGCAGCTAACTGGTTAATTTGTTCTTTCTCCAACGTCGCAGATCCATCTTCCAGTGTTTTATAAGTACCGGCAGTATCATCAGTACCGTTCGCGTTTGGCGAACTTAATGAAGTAGCCAGGGCGTTAAGCTCTTCTTTTGAGCTGCGTAATTTTTCTAATAATAGGTCCTTAAATTCTTTTAATTCTGAATCAGAATACCTTGTTTTTTCGTTTTCCATTTAACTTTTACTTATAGCAATCAAAATTTCGTACTCGTCAATAACGGCCTTTTCGCCTTCAGTAAGCTGATTATCAAGCACAAGGCTATCAGCTAAAATTTCGGCGCAAATATAGGATAAATTATTCTTCGTCGCTTTCCAGATCTCCGCACCGCAATTCACAGCCACGGTTATCTTATCGGTAACTTCAAATTCTTTAGCCTTACGTAAGTTTTGTATGCGGTTTATTAATTCGCGGGCAATACCTTCCTCTTTCAGCTCGTCGGTTATCGTAACATCTAAAGCCACGGTTAGTTTTCCTAAATTTGCAACCTGCCATCCCGGAACATCCTCGGCGATAATTTCAACGTCAGATAACAGGATCTCATATTTACCATCAAGCACCGGGATAGAGCCATCGCTCTCCAGTTTAGAAATATCTTCCTGGCCGAAAGCATTGATAGCTGCGGCTACATCTTTCATATCCTTACCAACCTTAGCGCCAAGGGCTTTAAAGTTTGGTTTTATCTTCTTTTTGATAAAACCGGCTGCATCGGTAATATACTCAATACTCTTGACATTGGTTTCGGATAATATGAGTTCTTTTACCCGCTCTACCTTCTCTTTGAAGTTCTTATCCAATATTGGCAAAAGAATTTTCATTAATGGGCGACGAACCGGCACTTCTATTTTTTTACGTATAGATAATACCAGTGATGATATATCCTGTGCCAATTGCATGCTGTCTTCTAAGTCGGCATCAACCAAATCGTTATGATACTCGGGATAGTAAGCCAGGTGTACCGATTCAAACTCTTCTTTACCGGTAACGCTGTTCAGGTCGGTATATAAACGCTCGGCAAAGAACGGTGCAATGGGCGACATTAATTTGCTGATGGTGATCAAGCAGGTATAAAGCGTTTGGTAAGCCGATAGCTTATCTTCAGAATTATCTGACCTCCAGAAACGGCGGCGGCTCAGCCTGATGTACCAGTTGCTAAAGTGCGCGTCAACAAATTCCTGTATGGCGCGGGCAGCTTTGGTTGGTTCAAAATCGGCATAAAAACCGTCAACCTCTTTGCTTAAGGTGTTTAGTAATGATATGATCCAGCGGTCAAGCTCGGGGCGTTTATCAAGGGCTATCTCGGCCTCTTCATATTTAAACTTATCGATATTGGCATAAAGCACAAAGAACGAATAAGTGTTATACAGCGTACCGAAGAACTTACGGCGAACCTCGTCAAGGCCTTCAATATTAAATTTAAGGTTGTCCCATGGCGATGCATTGCTGATCATGTACCAGCGGGCAGCATCGGCACCAAATTGCTCAATCGTCTGGAACGGATCAACCCCATTACCCAAACGTTTAGACATTTTGTTGCCGTTCTTATCAAGCACCAATCCGTTTGATACCACGTTTTTAAACGCTACACCTTTGTTGCCAACCAGTTCATTCACGGCTTTCACCTCGTCGCTGGCTTCGCTCAGCATCACCGCTATGGCGTGCAGGGTAAAGAACCAGCCGCGGGTTTGGTCAACGCCTTCGGCAATAAAATCTGCCGGGTAGGCAGCAGCAAACGCTTCTTTATTCTCGAAAGGAAAGTGCCATTGCGCGTATGGCATAGCGCCGCTATCAAACCAAACGTCAATAAGGTCGGGCTCGCGCAACATGCGTTTACCGGTTGATGAGGTTAATATCACATCATCAACATACGGGCGGTGCATATCTTCCAGTTTAAAGCCCGCAGGCATTAAACCAGCCGCGATAGATTTTTCTATCTCGGCGTTTAATTCTTCTATCGAACCAATACACTTTTCTTCCTTACCATCTTCCTCGCGCCAGATAGGCAGCGGGGTACCCCAGTAGCGCGAGCGCGACAGGTTCCAGTCTACCAAATTTTCCAGCCAGTTACCAAAACGGCCTGTACCGGTACTTTCGGGTTTCCAGTTAATGGTTTTGTTCAGCGCAACCATTTTATCCTTCACCGCGGTGGTACGGATGAACCAGCTATCTAACGGGTAGTATAAAATTGGTTCATCAGAGCGCCACGAGTGCGGGTAGCTGTGCTCATATTTTTTAACGTCGAACGCTTTGTTCTCGGTTTTTAGTTTGATGGAGATCAGTACATCAGTGGGTTTAAACCCTTCTGCTGCGCGGTCTGCATCGGTATAATATTCTTCTTTAACGTAACGGCCTGCAAAATCGGCAACCTCTTCTACAAAGCGGCCTTGCTTATCAACCAAAGGCACTTCTTTACCGCTCTCGTCCTTCACCATTACCGATGGCACGTTGTTTTCCTTACATGCCCTAAAGTCATCCGCACCAAAAACAGACGCGGTATGTACAATACCTGTACCATCTTCGGTAGTAACAAAATCAGCCGGGATAACACGGAAGGCATTCTTCTCCAGGTCGGCATTGGTTACATACGGCATCAGTTGCTCGTAGTGGATGCCCAACAGGTCGGTGCCTTTAAACTCGCGGGTTAATGCCCACGGGATAATTTTATCGCCGCCTTTGTAATCTTCAAAAGATGCGTTCTCACCTTCGGCCTTAAAATATTTTTTCACCAGGTCCTTAGCCAACACAACGCTGATGGGTTTGTAGGTGTAAGGATTAAAGGTGCTTATTTGCACATAATTAATGCTTTCGCCAACGGCTAAAGCACAGTTTGACGGAAGCGTCCACGGGGTGGTCGTCCACGCCAGGATAAATACATCGCTGCTTACGCCGTCAAATAAAAATGCCGAATCCTGATCGTTCTTTACTTTAAACTGGGCAACAATGGTAGTATCCTTCACCATTTTATAAGTACCCGGCTGGTTCAGCTCGTGCGAGCTAAGGCCGGTACCCGATTTTGGCGAATAGGGCTGTACGGTATAACCTTTGTACAGCAGGTCTTTATTATAAAGCTGCTTCAGTATCCACCAAAGGCTTTCAATGTATTCGTTCTCGTAAGTAACGTATGGGTTGTCCAGATCAACCCAGTAACCCATTTTAAGGGTAAGGTCGTTCCAAACATCGGTATAACGCATTACCTCCTTGCGGCAGGCATCGTTATACTCTTTCACAGTTATTTTTTTACCAATGTCGTCCTTAGTGATGCCTAACGATTTTTCTACCGCCAGCTCAATTGGCAAACCGTGGGTATCCCAGCCGCCTTTACGCTTAACCTGGAAACCTTTAAGGGTTTTATAACGGCAAAAAATATCCTTAATGCTCCGCCCCATAACATGGTGAATACCGGGCATACCATTAGCGCTGGGCGGGCCTTCATAAAAGGTGTACGGCTTGCTTGCCGGCCTGCTGCTGATACTTTTTTCGAATATGCCGTTCTGTTTCCAGAAATCCAGCACGTCTTTACCTGTCTGGGATAGATTTAACTGCTTATATTCCTTGTACATCAATATGTTCGCGTCGAATTTTAAAGGTTGCAAAAATACGGAATTTTATTATTAAAAGGTAGTAAAATGGGTAATTATGACCGAGAGATTTTGTTAAGTTAACATACGTGTGGCGGCATATTTATTGATTTTAACCACAGAGTGCACAGAGAGGAAATCACAAAGAAGCACAGAGGCTTTAAGAGTTTGCCATGTTTATAAGTCTTTGTGGCCTCTGTGGATAATAAACTTGCAACTCTTTGTGCCCTTTGTGGTTAATTAAACAATGCAAAAACGTTTTATATATTTGATTAACAAAACACACCGATCATGAAATTAAACTTCATCGGCTTTTTAGCCCTCTCCGCCCTTTTAGCCGGATGCGCCGGTAACGATAAAAAACAAACGGCCGATACAGCTGCTGATACCGGCATGGCGGCAGACATTAAACAGCACATTGCCGTTTTAGCTAACGACAGCCTGCTTGGCCGCAAACCGTTTACCAAAGGCGAGGATAAAACCATTGCCTACATAGCCGATAAGTTTAAAAAACTGGGGTTAGAGCCGGGCAATAACGGCAGCTATTACCAGGAAGTGCCGATGGTGGAGATCACCTCTGCATCGCAAAACCTGCAAATTAGCGGTGCGGGCAGCGCGGTGCTAAAACCGGGTGTTGATTTTGTGGCCGCTACCCGCCGGGAGGTGGATACGGTAAGCCTGAAAAACTCCCCGCTGGTTTTTGCGGGTTTTGGTGTAGTTGCACCCGAGTTTGGCTGGAACGATTACAAAGGCCTTGATGTAAAAGGCAAAACCGTTGTTGTTTTGGTAAACGACCCGGGCTTTAAAGCAAAAGAAAAACTTTTTAAAGGCGATACCATGAGCTACTATGGCCGCTGGACCTACAAATACGAGGAGGCTGCCCGCCAGGGTGCCGCGGGGGTGATCATCGTTCACCAAACCGAGCCGGCAAGCTATGGCTGGCAGGTAATTCAAAACAGCTTTAGCGGTGCTAAACTTTACCTGCAACAAGCCGATAAACATATGAACCGTTGCAAGGTAGAGGGCTGGATGAGTGAAGCGGCCGCCACCAAATTATTAGCCACAGCAGGCATTAACGGCGATATCCGTGAGTATGCCCGTAAAAAAGATTTTAAGGCTGTACCGCTAAACAGTACCGTATCATTAAACATAAAAAACGCGCTTAAGTACTCTAAATCGCATAACGTGATCGGTATTATAAAAGGTACCGAAAGGCCCGATGAAACCATTTTATACACCGCCCATTGGGACCACTTTGGTGTAGGCAAGCCCGATGCCAAAGGCGATAGCATCTACAACGGAGCTGTTGATAACGCCAGCGGCGTAGCTTCAATTTTAGCCGTTGCCAAAAAATTTGCGGTGCAAAAAGATAAACCAAAACGTACCATTGTATTCCTGGCGGTTACTGCCGAGGAACAGGGGCTTTTAGGATCTGAATATTACGCTACACACCCTATTTACCCGCTTAATAAAACGGTTGCCGACCTTAATTTGGATGCTTTATCTGACTTTGGTGAAACCAGTAACTTCTCTATCACCGGTAAAGGCCAGAACGATCTGGATGATTACGTGATAGCCCTAACCAAACCAAAAGGATGGGATGTTGTGGGCGATGAAACCCCGGGCTCGGGTAGTTACTACCGTTCAGATCACTTTAACTTTGCCAAGGTAGGCGTACCGGCACTCGATCTGCATAACGGGGCAAAAAGCATACAACGCGGCGAGGAATTTGGCAAACAACAACTTAAAGAATACAACGACCTTCGCTACCACCAACCATCCGACCAGTATAGCGATGCGATGGATACCAAAGGGATGGCACAAACCGCTAACCTGATGTACCAGCTTGGTGTTAAACTGAGTAACGAAACCACCTTCCCGGGTTGGAAAAAAGGTTCGGAGTTTAAGGCGATAAGGGATAAAATGATGGCTAAATAAAAGCCATTTCTCTCTTGTCATGCTGAACATAGTGAAGCATCTATTAGCCGACATGCTATTTCGATATGCACAGTTCGCTAATAGATCCTTCGCTATCGCTCAGGATGACAAACTATTATAATTTCAATAAAAAGTGTTCACGCAGTCGCTCGGCTCCAGCCGAGTGACAACTATTCAGCAGCGTCTCGCAGCAGCTTGCAAGTTGGCGACAATATATAAAATGCAAAACGCTGATTATAAGCAAAATACAATATGCATAAAACACAAATCGCTGGTTATAAGTCAGATACAGGCGTTCACGAGCGTTCACGGCAGTGAACGTGAACACTCTGAAGGTACTAAGGGCGTTTTAGGGCGTTTTAAGGCCGGTTTGAGGCGCTGCTGAACAGATGACAACCTTTATCCTAATCCCTCGGCAAGCATGGGTACAAAATCGCTGCGCGAGGGGATATCCAGGTATGGGTATCTGATCTTGCTGAGGTACAAGCCTTGCGGGTAAGCCGGTTTAATCAGCTGCGTTTCCTGCGGATTGATGAGGTAATGCTCAAACTCATCAACACTTAAAGCACCTGTGCCAATGTCAATTAGCTTACCGGTAATAATACGCACCATCCTACCCAAAAAACGATTAGCCGAAATACTGAACCGGAGCCTGTCGCCTTTTGCATTCATATAAACCCGCGCCGACGTGATGTTGCAAATGGTGTGCTCATTCCTGTCCGGCATTTTGCAAAAGGCGTGGTAATCGTTGTATTGTAAAAGCAGGTTTGCAGCGCGTTGCACCTGGTCAATATCCCACTTTTTAACGGCATAAAACGCACTAAAACCGCTCAAAAAAGGGTCTTTATAGATATGGATAAAGTAATCGTAGCTCCGTTCAACGGCATCGAAGCGGGCATGGGGCTGGCCCTCCATCGGGATGATATCAAAAACGGCAATATCATCGGGCAGCAATTTATTCAGACGGAAAAGCAGATCGAAATCCCAGGGCTTATCCACATCCATGTGGAAGAAGAACTGGCTGGCGTTCACCTGCGCATCGGTACGGCCGCAGCCGGTAATGTACATGGGTGTTTTAAATATCTGGCTCAGGGCTTCTTCCAAAACCTGCTGCACACTCAGTCCGTCGGGGTGTTTTTGCCATCCGCTGTAGTTAGTGCCTAAATATCCTGAATGAAAAAAGTATCGCAAAGCCGGTGATGATTGTAAGAGTATAAACTTACAACATTATACCTTATCTATCCGCACCCATTGCATACCGGCAGCTTCTGCGGCTTGTACGCCCGGGTCGCCATCTTCAAATACCAGGCACTGGCGCGGGTCAACACCAAGCTGTTTGGCTGCTGCCAGGAAGGGGTCGGCATAGGGTTTACCATGGGTAGTTTCGCCGGCGCATATCAGCACCTCCACCAGGTCAAGGATGCCCAAAACCTGCAGGGTTTTTTCAACCGAGGTACGGCTACCGCCTGATACCACACCGATATGTACTTTGCCCGCGTGGTTCTTCAAGTGGTTTACCACGTAATCAATAGGCTGGGTTTGCTCAATGTATTCGCTAAAAAATATCTTGTGTTTGCGGGCTGCAAAATCAACAGGCTCAAAGGTGGTGTTATAACGTTTGTTTATTTCGCCTACAACATTCAGTATAGGCAGGCCGGCAAATTCATCAATAATGTCGCCTTCTATCGTTATGCCATCATCGGCAGCTACACGGATATAGCTTTGTTTGTGCGCCCCCATATTGTCGGCAAGGGTGCCATCGCAATCGTATAAATATGCTTTAAAATCGCCGGTAGAAAGCTTGGTTAAAGCCTTGTATTTTCGAGTTGAAGTTTCCTGATCCATTATGGCTGCAAGTATAAATAAACGGGCTAACATTTTTGTAACAGGGAAGTCAACAGGTTGTTAACGCTATGTTAACCATTTTTTAATATCTTGCGTAACCAATTGTACCTCTGTATGAAAATAACCTTTACCTGCCTGTGTTTATTACTATTATTATTTGCCTGTAAAAAGGATAAAAACGTAACACCGCCACCTGTTACGCCGCCGGTTGTTGTGGTAACCAGCCCCGAAATTACCGAGATTAAAATTGAAGCAAAAAATAATACAGGCAAAGTAACTGCTGATGTTGTGTTAACCGCTGATGGCACCAACCTGAAAGGTTATACCCCCGGCACAGCCGAAGGCCACAACTTTGTGCTTACATTTAAAACAAAGGATGCGGCAGCAACAGTAAAAATTGGCGATGTAACCCAGGTTAGCGGCGTAACCGCTAATGACTTTACTAAACCGGTAACATATACCGTAACCGATAGTAAAAGCGTAAGTAAGGATTACATTGTAAGCATTTACAACTTTACCGGCCTGCCTATATTTAATATTACCACATCAGGCCCGGTTGTTTCTAAAGACGATTATGTAACCGGCAGTTTAAAGGTAAACACCAACGGCTTGTTTGAACAAACCACCAACGATATTGCCCTGCAGATAAAAGGGCGTGGTAACTCTACCTGGGGCATGCCAAAAAAACCGTACCGGTTAAAATTTAATTCAAAAGCTAAATTACTGGGTTTGGCATCGGCAAAAAATTGGGTACTGCTTGCCAATTACTCTGATAAAACACTGATGCGTAATTACATTGCCAACAATGTTTCGCAAAGCCTTAACGGCGATTTTGCACCACATAGCATATTTGTAGAAGTAGTGATGAACAACGAGTACCAGGGTACTTATATCCTTACCGAACAGGTTGAGGTAAATACCGGCCGTGTTGATATACCCGAACTAAAACCAACCAACAATGGCGCATCTGAAATTACAGGCGGCTATTTATTGGAGCTTGACCAACGCCAGGAAGATCCTTATAGGTTTAAAACATTGGGCAACCTTCCGTTCACTATCAAATCTCCTGATGTTCCAAGTACCCAGCAAACGGACTATATACAAACCTATATACAGGATACCGAGAACGCCATTTTTGCGGCAAACTTTGCTGACCCGGTAAACGGTTACGCCAAATACATTAATTCAGATTCGTTCATCAACTGGTTTTTGGTAAACGAGCTTTTTAAAAACCAGGACGCCGCCAACTTTAGCAGTATGTTTTACTATAAAAACCGCGATGGTAAACTGGGGATGGGCCCTACCTGGGATTTTGACCTGGGTGCAGGCAACGTAGATTACAGCGACGCTACCCAACCAACCGGCTGGTGGGTACGCACAGGGCCATGGTTTAACCGCCTGTTTCAGGACCCCGCTTTTGCCGCCAAGGTTAAAACACGCTGGCAATTTTTAAAGGCAAACGGCATCCCTGCCATGTATAAAAGCATTGATGATACCCAGGTTTATTTAACCCTGCCCGCTAAAGAGAATTTCACCAAGTGGAATATTTTAAACCAGTATGTTTGGCCAAACCCCGTGGTATTGGGCACCTATCCGAAAGAAGTAGCGCAGCTAAAACAATGGCTTACCCAACGTGTGGCATGGCTGGATAGTAATTTGTAAATTTGCCGTATGAATTGGAAAATTTACGTGGTAATATTCGCAGGCGTGCTTATTATACTGTTTGCTGTATTTAGCCTGTTTGCGGTGGGTTCACAAAGCCAGGAATGGGGAAAAGTGTTAATTGGCGCTGCCCTTGGCGGCGCATTAGCCATTGGTTTCCGTGTAATGAAAAAGAAAAGGCTGGCCGGTAAAAAACCTTAATAAATATTACGCCCGGCGCCGCCATCAACCTGTATGGTTTGCCCGCTGATGTATGCAGCCTGTTCTGATGCCAGGAAGGCAACCAACGCGGCCAGTTCTTCGGGTTTGCCAATACGGCCCAGCGGGATAGTTTTAGCCTTTTGTTTAATGGCCTCGTCATAATCAACAGCTGCCGGCAGGGTGTGTTTAATGCGGTCGGTAAGGATTAAGCCGGGCGCTACATTGTTTACGGTGATATTATAAGGGCCAAATTCATCGGCCATTAATTTAGCCATCCCTACCACGCCCATCCGCATAGTGGTTGATAATACCGAACTTGCCAACACCGATTTTACCGACCCGCTGATGATATTGATAATGCGCCCGCTGCCTGTTTTTTGCAAATGCGGCAACACTAAACGGCTGGTGCGCGCCATGCTCAGCAAGTTCAACTCAAAAGCTTTTTGCCATTGCTCGTCATCAAAATTCTCAAATTTATCAAATGGCGGGCCGCCCGCATTGTTCAGCAATATATCTATCCGGCCAAAAGTATTGGCCGCCTTATTTATAAACTCTGTTACCTGCGCGGCATTTGCCACATCAACCGGCAAGGCCACCACATCGTTACCGGTAAGTTGCTTTATTTCGGCAGCGGTTTGGCTTAAGGCTTCCTCATCGCGCGAGCCTATAATAACCTTAGCGCCTTCGGCTGATAATGCTATAGCAATGGCCTTGCCCAAACCTTTGCTTGCTGCCAGTACAATGGCTACTTTATTTGTTAGTTTCAGATCCATTTTTATTGAGGGTTTGATTGTGACATATCATTGCTAACATAAATAAAATATATTTGTACTAAGCAAAGCGGCTTACCGCTTTATTTAAAAATTACAATACCCATATATGAAAAACCAAACTGCCCGTACATTTTTTTTGCTGGGTATAGCGCTTATATTATTTGCATCGGCCGAGTTGTTTGTACCACCGGGTACTTACCAGAATATTTGTAACGGAGGATCGGCGGGTTTTGCACTGGCAGGCTGCATCAGCTTTATCATCTTACTAATAGATAATTTTAAAAAACGCTAAATACGATATGAAAAAATTCATCCTGGGTGTTGGTTACGCGGTTAAAGGCCTCAGGTTTGCCTTTACAACGCAGCAAAACTTCAGGATACAGGTAAGCGTTGCGCTGCTGGCAGTGGCATTGGGCTTTTACCTTAACATCAGCACTGCCGAGTGGCACTGGATAAGCCTGTGTATTGCCCTGGTACTGGTAATGGAATTGTTTAATACAGGCATTGAGGCACTGGTAGACCTGGTATCGCCCGATTATAATAAACTGGCCGGGCATGTTAAAGACGTAAGCGCAGCGGCTGTATTGATCATGGCCATATTTACGCTGGTAACAGGCGCTATTATTTTTTTACCAAAACTATTTCTGTTGCTCCATGCTGCATAAAACCCGTGGCATTGTATTTAAAACTACTGACTACAGCGAGAGCAGCGTAGTGGTGCAGATATTTACCGAAAAATTCGGGCTGCAATCATACATCATCAACGGGGCAAAAAAACCAAAAGCCAAAATAAGCCGCAACATGCTGCAGCCGCTGCATTTGGTTGATATGGTGGTTTACCATAAAAGCAATGGCAATGTACAGCGCATCTCCGAGTTAAAGAACAACCCCACACTGCAAAGCATCCCTTATGATGTGATAAAAAGCTGTATAGCCATGTTCCTGAACGAGGTTTTATACAAAGCCGTAAAACAGCAAACGCCCGACGAAGCCATTTTTGATTTTATTTTCAACGCCATTGAACTTCTTGACCATAAAACCCGCGGGCTGGCTAACTTCCACCTGCTGTTTTTGGTTCAGTTAACGCGATACCTGGGTTTTTACCCGCATGGGGGCTTAATGGCCGAGGCCGACTTTTTTGATATGAAGAACGGCGTGTTCAGCAAGTATAAGCCGGATAGTGTGAGTTACCTGTCGCCGCCGCACACCAAAAACTTTTATACTTTACTGCAAAGCAACTTTGGCAATATAGATGAGGTAAAACTAAGTAACGATGAACGGCGTTACCTGATCAATAAACTACTGGAATACTACGCCATGCATATAGAGGGCTTTGGCAATATCCGCTCGCACGAGGTATTGGAAGAGGTTTTGGGGTAAGTTAAGGTGTGTAGTATTTGTACTCGCGCCAGTTATTGTCAAAAATAACCATTTCATCATTGGTGTTAACACCCAAGCGTCCTGAACCCGATAGCCATTTATACCCGTTAGATAACACCAATTTCCCTTTATTATTTAAGTAATTAAATCCTTTTGTTGCTTTTATTAGATATAAATTATCCTTCAGATAAATTGGCTTATATGTACTTTTAAAAAGCTCTTTTCCAAACTTAAAATAATGCCATTCTTTATTTCTTTTTAAAGCGTAAATGCGATTAGACTCTAATACTCTATCGGTATATATAAACGGCGCCACTACCACTCCTTTTGAGTTAACAACTCCTATTTTCTTACCTATTTTTACTATGGCGATGTATTCACCTGATACTAATACAGAATCGTAAATCGGTTTAGACTTAGTTCCGTTATCGTACATTAAACCATATTTGCCTTTGTCTTCGTAGTATGAGATATAATTATGCAATACAGGATCAATAAAATATCCACCTTGCTCATTTTCTAAAGTCCCTGTACTAAAGTCAAAAAAACTTCCATCATCCCAAGTAATCCCTACGTTAAGGTCTGCGCTATATAAAAATCTAAAAAAGTAATACTTGGGATTTAAAATGTATTTACCATTGCGATCTATAATTCCATATTTACCTTTGGCTTTAACTAAACCGTATCCTTGCGAAAAAGGATATGCCTCTTCAAATTGTTCATCAACAGCCTGTTTATGAGTATGAATATTTACATATTTAAACACCCTGCTCTTTCCAATGGGCATTAGCGAATCACCGCGAGTGATAAATTCATTACCTAAATAATCCGCAGCGAGAATATTTATGGGATATTCCGTATTTTCTAATTTGAAATTTTGCGCTAAACAAAAATTAAAGCTTATAAAAATCAATATGATTATCGGCAACATTTTCATTTAAAACAAACCTAAGAAATAGTTTATTAAAACAGATAATTAGTAACTTGACCACGTGAATAAGCACCTGACATTAAAACTTATAATTGCCCTTTTTATACCTGTTATACTTGCAGGCTGCGGTCGCAGAAAAGGGGACAAACCAAAAATATCGTTCAAAAGCGTTGAGGGGATTACTTTTTTGGAGGTATCGCGCAAGCAAAATAACGGGCTTACGTTTAATGAATATGGGTTTCGGCTTGTGCCCGATTGGAGGCTCCGTTTTGTATCGGCAGATTCGGCCGCATTGTATAGCCCGGTAAAAAATCAATTTTTCAATTTCCCCTTGGCTTTGGGTACCGATTCGGTTTTTAACATAGCCCATGCATTTTTAAAAATGAAGGTAATGAGTAAGGATAGCCTCGTTTTTTCATTACTTGAAACCGAAGGCGATTCTGTTAATCTTAATAAATCTCGCGTAACCATGCGGCTTTATTCTGAAGACTTTATAAAAAACAAGCTTCATACAGATGCTTCGGTTTTGCAACGCCCAAGTAAGCAGGATACCGCTTTTGTACGCGATTTGGTAAACAAAGCTAATGCCGATTTCAAAAAAGCATTCGCGGCCTGGCAGCCGGTACAACTCATCAGTAAAAACCCGAATGTTGCCGTTGATAAAGTAAAGGCAAAACCCAGCCTTCTGGATAATAAATACAGCACCGACGATGATTATTTAAACCCTGTTTACAACATAGTTATCCATAAGGCCTATCAGGATTTTAACTACTCGTTCGAGGCTACGGTAGATACTGCAGGCGTTTGGCATTATAACAAACCATTGGTAGGTTTTATGGGCGATGAAGCAGCCGAAAAGAACTATACTAAAGTATCAACAGGCATTATGAATACGTATTTAAAGCTATTTTTAACCACCGTGCCCGGCCAAACACTGGGCATGAAACATGCCAGCACCATCTCATTAAACGTGCGCGGTATTGTAGCGGCTAAATAGTAGTTTACTTTGGTACATTACACACACGCCTTTGCTAATGGCGTAAACAAAAAGCACAAGGTGCACCATGTTTTTGGCTACTGGCTTAACATTAACAGATATTAGCCTGGTAGTTTTTAACGGAGCGCACCTTGTGCAGATCTTTAAAGTTTTTATTCAAAAAACTTCCTATCACCCAAATATCCGTTTCTTGATATAGTCAACAGCCGAATCGGGCATATCGGTACCGCCGGTTTGTATCACGTTACCATCAGCCTGCACGGTAAGCTCGGCTTTTATATTATCTTCAATGCAAACGGTAATTTTGTCTTGTTCTTTAACCACGGTACAAGGTACTTCGCGGCCCGAATAATGGATCTCGAATTCGTATTTGCCATCTTTGGCAGCTGGGGAGGTGTCTTTCTCGTCTATCATGGTTTAGTTCTTTTTTAGGTATAACACCAAAGAACGCACCAATGTTTCATAAAGCAAAAAAGAGAAAACCAGCGGTTTCCTCTTTTTATGTTTTTACTGACCTCATTATATCATAAAGAACAATTGGTTGGGTAGGATATATAATAATTGACCAAATATAATATCTATATACTAAGTAGACAATATTTTATAATAAATAATTTTCAACAACATTATAAAATTTGGTTTAAATGTTAATAAGTACTTATTTAATAGGCAGATATTTCAACGTCAACTGTTTAGCAAAGCGCAGGCCGCGCTGTAAAAGGCTGCCTTTACGGTTTTTCAGAAAATATTTTATAGCATTATACGCAGGTATATTTTCATGTAATACAGCCGGGAAATATGTAACAGGCTGCTGTGCTACCTGTACGCCATAGGTATCTTCAATGTTTGAGTGCACCCCGGTACCATCATGCCCAATGTTGTGGATGAGCGATTGTGCCGGGTTTAGGGTTAACCCATTTTTTAAAAACACAGACGCGTACCAGCGTATAGCCCACGAATTATTTTTACGGGCCTTAAAATCTTGCATCTGTTTCCAGAAGTTCATGGTACCTTCAATGGAGAACTGGTGTATTTTCGCGGCATCAAACTCCGCCATCAGTCCGTCAATATCCGGGTTAAAATTTTGCCAGGCGCGTGCCCAGGTAGCCCAGCCCCAGCTAAAGGCAGCCCTAAAAAAGAAGGTTTGGGGCAATGTGTTATCCTGCAAAGGGAACATGTAGGCGCTAATGTGCATTACCTGCTCTGCATCGGCATAATGGGTTAAGGCATCATTAAAATATTGCAGCGTATAGGGCGATGATACCAGGTCGTCTTCAAATACAATCACCCTACCATATTCATTAACCAGTTGCGTAACCCCGCTGATGATAGAATTGGCCAGCCCCATATTTTGGCTGCGGGCTATTACCTTTACGGTTTTAAAGCCAGTTGTTTCGGCAGCTAGCTTTCTTACGGCATCTACACTGGCTTTATCAGCGTCGGTTTTGGGCCCGTCGCTAAAAATAAACAGGTCGGTCTCCTTCGCCAGTAAATTACTTTGCAAATAGCTTAGCGTTTGGCCGGTATGATCGGGCCGGTTATAAACAAACAGTGCGATGGGTGCGGGAGAGGCCAATTAATGAATATTGCGTTGGTGGGTTAGTAATTGTTAGTTAATTTAAAATATATCGGCCTGCTTATCTGTTTTGGTGCATAATACTGTATATGCATTGGCAAGCTTCTCTTTAAACCTATCGCTTAGTTCAATCAGGGTGTTCTTTACCGCAAACGCCGCAAGTATCTTAAATTTATTGATTAGCGTTTTGGGTTTTTTTTGATTAATGAAGGTATTGAAACGGGTAACCTCGGGCCCTATGATAGATGTAAGATCTTTTTTAACCTCAAACCCTTCTGTTTGTAATAAATACCTGAGCGATGTTGGTGTATACATATTAATATGCCCATAAGCCAAAAAATGCCTTATGCGCTTATCTACGTTGGTTTTATAGTCAATGGGGACTTCTATCACAAAACTACTGGCTACGCGCTTAATTTCGCGCAGCAGCAGGCGTTCATGCTCTACATGCTCCAACACATGCGACAGGATGATCAGATCAAAGCTATCATCCTCAAACGGCAGTTTATAGCCATCAAACTCCTGTACCGATACCAGGTTCTTAATATTGCGCGATTGGATGTGTGCTACCCCGCTCTCCGAAATCTCTACGGCATGGTATTCGGGCGCAAAATTATAGTCGGATAGCTTTTGTAAAATACTGCCATCGCCGGCCCCAACCTCCAGCACCTTTTTGAAAGATTGCCCTTTACAAACGTTACTAATGTGGTGCGCTTTGTATTTGGCCCCAAGCATGCGCCAGGCTTCGTCATGAGTTTTATAAAACTCATCGTACGCCGTTTTTACGTTGTTGCTGGTTTGCAATTTTTGCATTTTACAATATTAATAAATAAAGATTACAGACCCTGCCTTTTAATATTAAGTTTAGTGACAATGATAATACAAGGCGTTTAACACTGCCACATATATCATGATTTAAAGAGAATTACTACCTTAGCCCAATGTTTAATTTGAAAAAACTTTTACTTAAATACTTACCTGTAAACTATTTCCAAACGCACACCTCCTATTCACAGGAAGGCGAAGATATGGTACTACGCTCGTTTTACGAAGGGCAAAAAAACTACAGGGGTTTTTTTGTGGATGTAGGCGCTCACCACCCATCGCGTTTTTCAAACACAAACTACTTTTACAAAAAAGGCTGGCGCGGTATCAACATTGAACCTACCCCGGGCGCCATCAGAGCTTTTAATATATTTCGTAAAAGAGATTTGAATTTAAATATAGGTATAAGCGGCGTAAAGGATAAACTTACCTTTTATTGCTTTAACGAGCCTGCTTTAAATGGGTTTTCAAAAGAAATATCGGAGGAGAGAAACACCTCCAAAAAATATAAGATAATAAAAGAGGTTGAGGTAGAAACCTACCCGCTTGCAGATGTACTTGATAAAAATCTGCCTGCAAACCAACAGATAGATTTTTTAACCATTGATGTGGAAGGCCTGGACCTGCAGGTGCTAAAATCAAATAACTGGGATAAATATAAACCCAGCTATATACTGGTTGAGGATAGAATTGAATTTGATAATCTTGCCGATTCTGAAGTGTACACGTATTTAAAAAAACAGGGTTATCAGTTAGTTGCTAAAACCCTGAGAACCCTGTTTTTTAAATATGGCAATTAGTGTTTGATATACTTTTGCAGGTAATTAGCATGCGCAATGGTATCTTTTCTCCAGATCACTAATGAATCTGCCGTAAGTTTTTGTACTTCAAAAGCACGCTCCAGGTTTTGGCCTTTGTCTAACACCAAATGGCAGTCATTATCAACAGACCATTTGCCGCTCAGGTAATCGCCATCACTTAGCCTACTGTAGTTGGTATTTGCTTCTAATTTAAAATAACCTACCGGGTATATGTAACTTGAGTAATATGTTGTATCGGCGTAATACTGTATTTCCGTTTGGGTGTTATCCCAGGTAGTTATGATCTTTGAAATATCAAAGCAGTTAAAGGCAGCATAATGCTGTATATAAACCGTTTTGCCTTGTTTCCGGCTCAACACCAACGAATCAGCAGTAAGTTTAACAACATCAAACTCACGTTTATTAAACTTACCAGGATCAAGCACAAATTTACAACTGTCTGTTACATCCCATTTACCTGATTTTGGTGCTACATTACTCAATGTACGATAGGTACCATCACTGTTTATCCAAAAATAGCCCAACGGGTAGGTAGTTTTTGAGTGCACATTACCATTGTTATCGGTTGTTATAATCTCAGTAAATGAGTTTGTCCATTTTTTAAAATAATCTGTCTTCTCATCGTAAGGGCACGATTTTTTAAGATTATCAATTGCCTCGGGTGGTTTTACACATGATGTAACAGTAGCAAACAAGCTGGCCACAAGAATTAAAAAAGTAAAATTTTTCTTCATATATTAATTTATTACGCGAAAGTATCTATTTTTTGGAGATATTATTTTTCAAAGTAATGAAAAACAGCGACTTGAGCATCATAACACCCTGCTGCCGTGTTTTAGGGATGAGTAGTACAAAAAATGTTGAGCTGGCATAAGCTATTAACGTGGCTATTGCAGCGCCCATCATCCCCATTTTAGGGATAAGCACCAAATTAAGCAGGATATTTACGAGTGCACCAAAGGCAGTACGGGTAAAAGTAAGTCTGGTAAAATTTTCGGTTATAAGCCATTGCCCGTTTGCGGCCCCTAAAAAAACAAACAAACCCGACCATATATGCACCGATAATACAGGCGCCGCAGATGCATATTCCGGTTTAAAAAGTCCATAAATTATTGGCGAAGTAAAAGTTATTACCAGGGCGGCAGGTACGCTTAAATAAACCATCAGATCGTACAGGTGCTGAATACGTTTTTTATAGCGCACGGCATCATCCCGGCGGGCGTTTAATATGGCAGGGAAAAGCGTGCTTACTATAATAGCGGGTACAAAGTTCCAGGCCTCACTTAAAGAGGCAACCGTGGCATACGCGCCAGATTCTTTAGTTCCCGACAAGTTTTGGATCATGATCTGGTCTATCTTCATATACAGGGCAACCATAATACCCGATATAATTAGCGGCCATGAATATGATACCAGTTTTTTGGCCAATTTGCTGTTAAAAGCCCAGTTGAATATGGTGCGGCCTTTACGCTGGTAAGTAATAAAATAGCCGGTAGATAGCAGCACAAAATCAAATGCGTAAGCATATACAAAATATACTAATGGCATTTTAGTAAATATCAACGCCATTTTTATTACTGCAGATAAAAGGCTGCCTATAACCTGCACCTGCATAATATATTTAGACTTTACCTCCGATTGGAAGTACGAATCGATAACATTAAAAGCCTGGATAACCCCTATGGATGAAAACACCAGCACAAAAGAATATGGGGTACCTTTTGCCGGATATATATGGTAAGCCAGCCATATTAAAGGTACACAAAGGAAACCTGATAATACCTTTAACCAAAACGAGGTGCCTAATATCTGGTCGCGGTTTTCAGGAAACTGATGCAGTTCTTTTACAATAAACTGATCGAGCCCCAAAGTAGCAATGGCCGAGAAGAAGTAAATATAAACAGTACCGCCACTAAAAACACCATTATCACTTCTGCCCAGGTAATTGGCAATCTGGATGCTCACTATCATTTTAATGAGCAAGCTGCCTACTTTGCCAACAAGCGCCATCCCGGTATTTTTAAAATACTTATCTAAAGCCTCTTTATCAAATCCGGGGATGCTGGGTATGCGCATAGTTATACTGCAAATATATAAAAAGCAAAGGGCTCTCCGTTAGGAAAGCCCTTTGCTTTTTATGATAGAACTAAGACAGGTTCGAATTCCTTTATCCTGATTCTTTATTTTCGAATCTCCTAAACCAATTACTGGCTCTGGAACTTCTTAGCGTTGATCCTTCTTTCGTTCTCGTTAAGGTATATTTTACGTAAACGGATGCTTTGCGGGGTTACCTCAATGTATTCGTCGGCCTGGATATACTCCATTGATTCTTCTAACGAGAATTTGATAGCAGGTGCAATACGCACGTTGGTATCGCTACCAGATGCACGCATGTTGGTTAACTGCTTGCCTTTGGTTAAGTTAATAACCAAATCGTTATCGCGGATGTGCTCGCCTAAAACCTGTCCTTCGTAAACATCAACTCCCGGATCGATGTGGAACCTGCCACGATCCTGTAGTTTATCAATAGCGAAAGCGGTAGTTTTACCAGTATCCATAGATACCAATACACCGTTTAAGCGGCCCGGGATCTGGCCTTTCCATGGTTCGTATGCTTTAAAGCGGTGGGCCATAATAGCCTCGCCACCTGTAGCAGTTAATACGTTATTACGTAAACCGATAATACCACGTGCAGGGATATCAAACTCAAGGTGTTGTAAATCGCCTTTAGGCTCCATTACCAACAGGTCGCCTTTGCGCTGTGTTACCAGCTCAATAACTTTACCTGCAACTTCGCCCGGTACATCAACTATTAAAGTTTCAACTGGCTCGCATTTAACACCATCAATTTCTTTAACAATAACCTGTGGCTGGCCTACCTGTAACTCGTACCCTTCGCGACGCATGGTCTCGATCAATACTGATAAATGGAGGATACCACGGCCGTATACTAAGTATGAATCTGGTGATTCGGTCTCAACAACCTTCAGCGCCAGGTTTTTTTCCATCTCTTTGTACAAACGGTCACGTAAGTGGCGTGATGTTACAAACTTGCCTTCTTTACCAAAAAACGGTGAAGTGTTAATGGTGAAAAGCATGTTCATGGTAGGCTCGTCAATATGGATAACTTCCAATTGCTCTGGTTTTTCGAAATCGGCAATGGTATCGCCAATATCAAAACCATCAATACCTACAACCGCACAAATATCACCAGCGCTAACAGATGTAGCTTTAACTTTACCCAAACCTTCAAATG
Organism: Bacteroidota bacterium; assembly: GCA_040390445.1. Classification (GTDB taxonomy): domain Bacteria; phylum Bacteroidota; class Bacteroidia; order Sphingobacteriales; family Sphingobacteriaceae; genus Mucilaginibacter. The sequence continues at coordinate 64,524 of JAZJYI010000007.1, read as the reverse complement.
TATAAAGTTCTTTTATACGTGATTTTTGGATAGTACCATCGCGTTTTACCAACGATACCGGCATGTTTTCTTTGATAGTACCACGGGCAACACGGCCAATAGCAATACGGCCTACGAAAGATGAGTAATCTAACGAGGTGATCTGCATTTGCAGGGTACCTTCATTGATAGGTGCCGGCGGGATGTTTGCTAAAATAGCATCCATCAACGGGAAAATATCTTCAGTTGGTTGTTTATAGTCGGTGCTCATCCAGCCTTGTTTTGATGAACCGTAGATAACCGGGAAATCCAGTTGGTCTTCGGTAGCTTCAAGGTTGAAGAATAATTCAAAAATCTGCTCGTAAACTTCTTCGGGGCGGCAGTTCTCTTTATCTACTTTGTTTACAACCACAATTGGCTTTAAGCCCAGGGCCAAAGCTTTTTGGGTTACGAAACGTGTTTGAGGCATAGCGCCTTCAAAAGCATCGCAAAGTAAAAGAACGCCATCAGCCATTTTCAATACACGCTCTACCTCACCGCCAAAATCGGCGTGACCAGGGGTATCAATGATGTTGATCTTAACATCTTTATACATTACCGAAACGTTTTTTGATACGATGGTGATACCACGTTCACGTTCCAGGTCATTGTTATCCAAGATTAATTCACCAGTCTCCTGCCCATCACGGAAGATAGCGCAACTGTGTAAAATTTTGTCAACCAAAGTGGTTTTACCGTGGTCAACGTGTGCGATAATCGCAATATTTCTTATTTTTTGCATGAAATGCGGCCTCTAAATTTGGCGCAAAGATACGGTTTAGAAATGGCATTTGAAAGAGTAAGCACCATTTTACAATTAACTGATTATTACTTAATTGTTAGGGAATGCCGAACCTTATGGCTTAGCTGTTATATAATGCCTGTTAACAGATAACCGGCAAGGTACAAGCGCCGAAGTGCCGACGGGAAGAATTATTGGTAAGTTTTATGAAATAACCTGGGGAAATATGTAATCGATTAAATGTAAGGGCAATACGCATTTGATTGTATCCATCCTGCTTTTTATCCGGAAGATTGCCCCGCTGTGCAATAATGCCCACACTAAATTCACATAACCTGTTAATATTCAGCGAAATGTTAACAAATAAATTACCGCATATTAACGTTTATAAAATAGTTTATCGCTTATTTTTATAGACCTACAAAACTGGTCGGGTAAAATAACCTTAAAAACGATTTTTATGACCTGGAGAAAATTTAGCGGTGAGGTGATCCAAACACCAATTTTAGAGGAAGTAGAAGCAGCGATTGAACGGGAAGCCAGCCTTGGTAATAAACTAAAAGTTTGTATCGGTACAGACTCGCAGGTAAAAGGCGCGGTTACCGATTTTGCTACGGTAATTGTTTTTATCCGCGAACAGCGTGGTGCCTTTATGTTTATTCATCAGGAACGTACCTCACAAAAAATGAGCATTAAAGAACGCATGCTTTACGAGGTGCAAAAATCTATAGACATTGCCTACAAACTTTGCGACCTGTTAGACCTTTACGATGTAGGCCTGGAAGTGCACGCCGATATCAACACCAACCCAATGTTTAAAAGCAATGCCGCCCTGCACGAGGCTATGGGCTATATCCTGAGCATGGGCTTTGTATTTAAGGCCAAGCCGGAAGCTTTCGCAAGCTCGTGCTGCGCTAATAAGATGGTACAGTAGTTTGGTGGTGAGTGGTGAATAGGGAGTTGTGAGTGGTTGTGCCGCAAAGATTTTATTTGTGCCGGGCTTTTTCTAACTTGCCATACAAAAGTGATCCAGGTTTTTAATTGGATGAATTTCCAACTAATCTCCATTCACTAATAACTAATCACCAACAATTATGTCTCCTCTTATTGAAATTACCGACCCGCGGGTATTTGACCCGGCAACTATATTGATAGATGTACGTGCAGGCGCCAACGCGCACGAACGTTACCTGGCAGGCCACCTGCCCAACGCCATTTTAGCTACGCTGGATGACGACCTGGCCGAACACCCTGCCGATGCTGCCATCGGCGGAAGGCACCCCTTGCCAGCCTTAAAAGATTTTGCTGCTACCTTATCGCGCTGGGGTGTAACGCCCGGCAGCCATGTAGTAGTTTATGACGATAAAAATGCTGCCATGGGTGGCGCACGCCTTTGGTGGATGCTGCGCTCAATTGGGCATACCAATGTGCAGGTGCTTAACGGCGGTTTAAAGGCCGCTACAGACGAAGGTGTAGAACTGAGTACAGATGATTACCACCCTAAAGCTGCAGGGCCTTACCCTATCCCCGGGCAATACCAGCACACCGTAGATATTGAAGAAGTAAAGGCCGCTGCCAAAGCCGACAACCGTATAGTAATAGATGTGCGCGAAGGCCAGCGTTACCTGGGCCATACCGAGCCGCTTGACCTGGTTGCCGGCCACATACCGGGCGCTGTAAACCTTTTTTACAGAAACAGCCTGTCGCCCGAAGGGAAATACCTTACATCGCAGGCACTGGCCACACTTTATAAGGATACCATAGGTGATGTAAAACCCGAAAATGTGGTTGTGCATTGCGGATCGGGTGTTACGGCCTGCCATACCTTGCTGGGTATGGAGCATGCCGGTATTACCGGGCCAAAACTGTATGTAGGATCGTGGAGCGAGTGGAGCCGTCGTGACCTGCCTATTGCGACTGAGGCAAACGGGTTATAATTGTTTTATTGCTTGATTGTTGTTGAATAGCCAGCAATAAAACAATTAATTAGGTTCAAACAATATAACAATTATCTATGCAGCCTGTTAATCCATCGTGAAAACATACGCTTTAAAATTTAAACAAAATATCCCCATTAGTTTGGATGAGGCCTGGGCATTTTTTTCTTCGCCGCTGAACCTGCAGAAGATAACCCCGCCCGATATGCGGTTTGTGGTGACCTCAGATTATACCGCCGATACCAAAATGTACGCGGGGATGATCATCACCTACAAGATCTCGCCGCTGGCAGGCATCAAACTAAACTGGATGACTGAGATAACCCACGTGCACGACCGCCAATATTTTGTGGACGAGCAGCGCTTTGGCCCCTACGCACTATGGCATCACCAACATCACTTTAAAGAAATTCCCGGAGGTGTGGAAATGACCGACATCCTTCATTACGCTATCCCCTTTGGTATTATAGGGCGATTGACCAATAACGTATATGTAGGTAAAAAGGTAAAAGATATATTTGATTACCGCGTAAAGGCTGTTGAAGAGTTGTTTGGGAAGATGTAAGATTGGATTTTCCAGGCTGTCATTTCGATGAGCAAGGGTGGGAAGTGCGGGGAGCGAAGAGAAATCTTATACGCCTTGCATGTGGGCGACTTACTGCTCGTACAAGATTTCTCCTCGTACCTCGTTCGAAATGACATGTGGGGTGGGTATTGTAACTACTTACAATACATCTTAGCCAAAGCAACCGCTGCTTTTGAGCCTAACGCTATAGCCTGTTTAAAATCGGCACAGGCGCCTGCTGCATCTTTCATATTGAGCTTTGCCTGCCCGCGCAGGTTGTACACCTCGTCGTTTTTGGGTTCCAGCTTAAGGGCGTAGTTTAAATCGGTATTCGCGCGCTCGGTATCGCCTAAAAAGCTTCGTGCCAGGCCACGTTGTGCAAATACGATGTTATTATCCAGGTCAATAAACAAAATGGTGTTGTAATCATCTACAGCCCCCTGATAGTCCTTCATGGCCATTCGTATTTTTGCCCTTACGGTATAAGGCTCTTCTGCTCCTTCGTGAATCTTAATAGCTTTGGCAATATCTGCTAATGCGCCGGTATTGTCTTTCAGATCGAACTTAGCACTGCCACGATTACTGTAAGCATCTACCGAAGCGGTATCCAGCTTTATGGCGGTGTTGTAATCTAAAATGGCTCCGTTAGGGTCGCCCATGCCTTGTTTAGCTGTACCCCGGCCTACATAAAAGGCAGCCATTTTTGGGTTCTTGGTTATCAGCTCATTAAATATGGGTAAACCTTCGGTATAAAAACCACCCTTTATCATAGCATGTACCATGCGGGCGTAAAAGTTATCGTCATCAGTGCCAATATCTGCTATCTTTTTAAAATCGGCCAGGGAACCTGCCCTGTCGCCTGCTTTTAAGCGGGTGTTGGCGCGCCTTAAGCGGGTTTCTACGTTGCCGGGCTGTAACGCTAACGATTGGGTATAATTTTTAAGCGCCGTGTCGTAATCTTTACGATCGGTTGCTATATTACCCAGCAGCACATACGAATAGTCGTTATTGGGGTTCATTTTAATGCCCAGGTTCAAATCAGCCAGGGCGGTGGTGGTGTCCTTTAGTTCAAGCTTGGCCCTTGCACGGGTAATGTAGGCGTAGCTATTTTTGGCATCCAGTTTAATGGCGTTATCCGCATCTTCTTTTGATCCGTCATAATCCTTATCATCCAGTTTCATATCGGCGCGGTGCTGGTAGGCCTCGGCGCTGGGTTTTAAGTCTATCGATTTATCAAAATCGGCCATGGCACCTTCCCGGTCATTAAGGTTATACTTTACTATCCCATCGTACAGGTAAAGCTCGGCGTTATTAGGGTCTTGCTTTATGGCCTGGCCAAAATATTCAAGTGCACCTTTTTTATCGTTGTTATTACTTAACGCGTTTGCCAGGTACTGGTATAAATTGGGCATTTTAGGGTTAATGGCGATGGTTTTTTTATAGTCGGCAATGGCAGCACTATAATTTTTAAGGTTACCATATGCGTTACCGCGATAAAACAGCGCTTCGGCATTTTTGGGGTTAAGGGCAAGCGCTGCGGTATAATCGGCAATGGCGCCTTTAAAATTACCGGTGTTACCCTTGGCGTTAGCGCGGTAATAGATCAGATCGGAGTTTTTTGGGTCGAGGGCGGCGGCTTTGTCGTAATCTTCAATAGCGCCGTCATTATCTTTCAGATTACTTTTGGCCACACCTCGGTACTCATACAACGATGGGTCTTTAGGGTCTAAAGTGATGGCTTTGGTAAAATCTTCTACTGCGCCGGCATGGTCGCCAAGGCCGGCTTTTGCGTTGGCCCTGTAGTGGTACATATCGGCATTAGGGGCTATAGCAATGGCCCTGGTAATATCAGTTATGGCATCGGCATATTTTTGCTGTGCGTTGTTTGCGTTACCGCGATAAAAGTAAGCGAAGGGGTTTTTAGGGTCGAGCTCAATAGCGTGGTCATAATCCTGTACGGCCATGGTGTATTCCTTCTGGTCGTTATAAGCGTTGGCACGGTAAAAGTAAGCACGGCCGTTCTTGGGCTCGAGCTGGATGGCTTTGGTAAAATCGGCAATGGCGGCATTGTAATTTTTTGCCCCTGCTTTTGCGTTACCGCTTTGCATAAAGGTTTCGGCCGTTTGCGCAGCGCAGCAAAAAGGTAAAAGAAAAAATATGACGAATAACTTGCCCATGTATTTTTATTGAAACTATCTGAAAGGTTTAAACAGGAATGATGCCGATGCGGTGGTGCCATCGCCGGTGTTACGGCCGTTAATAAAGTGCCCGCCCGATAAGAATACCGAGAACCGCCTGCTAAACGTATAGCCGTATGTTAACGATGCCTGGTTAAATGCAAAATTTTTGTTGGTGGCCTGTATAGGCGAGAATTTAGTGAAACTACTGGTGGAGTAAAAACCACTGATGGATGCCGAGATCTGGTGTTTGAACTTCCTGTCAAGCGTTAAACCGAAAGTACCGTTGTACCTGTCCTGCAGAGGGCCTTGCGAGCCAAAGTACTGGCGTACGCCATTCTCTACCGTAAAGTAATAGTTTTTGCCCAGCACCTTGCCGCTGCCCGCAAAGGCCAGTTTTACTTCGGCGCCCTGCTGTTTGTAACCCAGGCTAAGATCGGTATATAAAGGCTGTACAAATGTACCCTGTATGGTAAAATAATAAATGTAGTTGATGTTGGCCAGGTAATAACGTAAGCCCACTTCCAGATCGGTAAAGCCCGAGCTTACCGTTTTAGCGGTGTTATCTTCGTAGGTGTTCCTTACATAGGGCAACAAGGCTACTAAAGTTAATTTACGGCTTAAGCCATATTCGGCATATAATGAAAACCCTAACGACTGGAACCGGCCATTATCGGCAAACGGGGTTTTATGGCGCAGCGAATCCCAGCCCTTATTGGCATAAAAATAACTGAATGACGGGGATAGCAACAACCTTTTTGGCCGCACCGGGAAACCGCCCGCGCCGCCGGCATAGCTACTATTTGGCATCAGCATAACAAGGCCAATGGCTATCAGCAAATACTTTAAGTGAGTAGTTTTAGGTAAATTCATTTCTTCGCTATTAAAATAATGCAAATGCGTCACGCATCCACCTGCCCTCTAAATCTTTATACACCTGGCTTACTTCGTGCCCCAGGTCCTTAAACACCAGCAGCCTTTTTTTACCGGGTATTACGTTATACGTACCGTACTCGTTATAAGGTGGGGCATATGGGTCTAATAAACCAATCCCCATAATGGTTGAGCATTTTAGGTTACTGGCAAAATTCTTTCCGTCGTAATAATTAAGGTTGCTCAGCACTTTATCAAACGTTAGGCCGGGCTGTGTTTTAATATATTTTTTGATGTCGTTTATTGGCCAGGTAACCTCGCCATCCAAATTATTCACATCGCAAAGTATAGGGTTTTGTGCCGAGCACAGGTTCACCCTTTTATCAAGGCTTGCTGTAGCAATGGCCAAATAGCCGCCCATACTACCGCCCGATGCCAGGATATTATCGTGCTTTAGGTAAGGTTGCGCGTACACAAAATCAACCAGACGGATACAATCCATAATCACACCACGCATTACGTAGTTGTCCCGGTCTTCAACACGGTAAAAAATAAACTCATCGCGGCGGGTATCTATCGGGCCGCGGCTGTTTCCCTGGCCCCTTACGTTAAGGGTGATGATGGCGAGGTCTTCATCCAAACCGGTTATGGGCAGCAAATTTACCTGATACCCCGGTAAACCCAGCAATACAGAAAATTTACGATTCTTGTCTTTTGAGATAGGTACAGTCATCCAGCCACGGATGGTATAATTATCCAGCGATTGCATTTCTATCAGGAACACCTTGCGGTTATCGGTATTCATTTTTGGCATTGGGGTAACCTTAAAGTTTGGTTTTACCTTAGCCAGGTCGTCTTTTGCTTTTTGCCAAAAGGCGTCAAAGTCTGCAGGTTTTGCATATTTGGAGCGGATTTCTTCGGGTTTTACGCCAAATACACGGCGGGTGGTGTCGTCATAATCAGATATGTTCACCATAAAATCGACCTTGTAGAAACCCGATTTCATGGCAGGCAGGTCAAAATCGTACTTCTGCGAGCTTTTTTTGCCCAATTGTACATTTTGCTTACCCGAGCCTAACTTTTTACCATGCTGGGTTATCAGGTACGATACCGTGCCTGTTTGCGCTGCATCTGTAGGGTTTTTTACCTCGAAAGTATATTTGGCGTTACTATCAAAAATAGCGTTTTTGTTGCCGGGGGTGAGTACGGTAGAAATACCATCCTCATCATCCTGGGCAATAGCCGGATGATACTGCAGGCTTAGCACTGCAACTGTACAGATGAGTATTAAAAATATCTTATTTGATCGGTTTACCATATTAAGCCTTAATTGCTTCTGAGTTATTCTCGGGGTTACGGGGTTTATTCTTGATCAAAAAATCTGATTTACGAATATAATGATTTAGCGGTTCCTCTATCAGCTTAAACAACAGTATAGCTACACCGTTTAAAATGATAAAAGCATATAACACGTTCAGGTTATCGTACTGAAAAGGCGAGCTCCAATCCTTGCCCCATTTATCGTAAAGTTCAAAAATATCGTCGTTCCATTTATTAAAGTACCGGTGCAGAAAATCGTACATGTACCCCAGGTGTATCAGGTAAAATATATAGGAGCTTTTGCCCAGCAGTTCTACAAATTTAAAGCTGAGGATCTTTTTAAGGATGGTAGTTTCTGTTAACAGGCCATAAAAGAACATGGCTATGGATGATGCCAGCAGGTAGTTATTGGTAACAATGCCAAACGGATGGTGCAGGCCCGCAACCTCGCCTTTGGGGATAGGCAGTATGCTCATGATCCACACACAAACAAATATCAACAGGAAGCCGCCATAGGTGAACCAGGTTTTGGCCTGCCCGTCAATTTTAGCCTGCCTTTTCTTTACTATCAGCGCTAGTTGTATGCCTGCAAAAAACTCAAAGCAACGGCCCAAAAAGGTGTAAAGAAACATAAAGGTAAAGTTGCCAAAAAAGCCATACCAGTTAACACGGCTAAATATAACCACCAGCAAAGCGCCTATGCCTGTTACAATCGCCCATTGCAGCCAAAATTTATTATATTTTTTAGCGAAGTAAAATATGAAGGGCGCCGAAAAATAAAAGCATTCTTCAACCGTAAGGCTCCACCCCTGGGCAATGCCGGTAAACTTTAACTGGTCGAAAAACCCTCTTACGAAAGTAATGTTCATGAAAAATAACCCAACCGGGTTACCGAAGCCATTGGTTACTTTCTCATCATGCGTAAAGTAGTAGGAAATAAAAGCGCCTGCAGTAAGCAGAAAGTACATGGGGTAGATACGTGCAACCCTGTTTTTAAGGTATTGCTTAAACCAATCGCCAGTTAATTTAAAACTATCAAAATATCTGAAAGCAATTAAAAAACCCGACAAAACGAAGAAAATGGTAACCCCGATGTGCATCTCGTTAAGAAAACGTTGCACAGCACGGGGAAAATTTTCATCAAACGCGTACGCGTAATGCGATATAAAAACCAGGTATGCAGCCAAAGCGCGCACCCCTGTTAAAGCCGGGATATAGTTTTGTAAAGGTTTTTGCACCAAAACAGTCGTTTAAATTATTTTTTACGGATAATTGTTCGCTATGGTTATGCAAACAAGATACCAATGTATTAGAATCCGAATTTACAGAATTAAGGAATTTGCAGAATAATTATTTAAACAGGCTTAGAGAAATTGGGAGTAGATATTTACCAGCCTGTCATTTCTCCTCACTGTAGTTCGTTCGAAATGACAGGTTTGATGGCTTATCCCCTATAGGCTGAGCCCTGCACTACGCCACGGCTTAGTATCCGCTGGTCTATGTAGTATTGGATCTCGCTTTTCTTGAGGCCCCAGTTTGGTGCGATGAGCAACTCGCGGTCGCTTAACCCGAATAATCGCTGGATGATGATATCGGGCCTTACCAATGGTAACAGTTCGCATAAAAAATCGGCGTACTCATCAATACTGAAAAGTTTGAATGGCTCGCGTTTATATTTTACGCCCATAACACTACCCTCAACAATATGCAGGTGGTGGAATTTCACAAACTTGATCTGCGCGTAGCGGTTTATCTCGTCGGCGTATTTCAGCATCATTTCTTTGGTTTCCCATGGGAAACCAAAAATGGTGTGTACACAAACATCAAGCTTGGTGTTCTCTGTAAGGGCAAGCGCTTTGATCAGTTCTTCGTGGCTGCAGCCGCGGTTTATCTGGTTCAGGGTTTCATTGTAAATGCTTTCCATCCCCATTTCCAGGTCAACATCAAAACGGTCGGTGTAGCTTTCTAATAAAGCGATTTTCTCTGCATCAATACAATCAGGGCGGGTGCCTACGCTAAGGCCTACAATATCTTCGGTGCCGTAACTTAAAGCCTCGTCATACATCATTTTTAAATAATGCGCTGGGGCGTAAGTATTGGTATTAGGCTGAAAATAGATGATAAATTTATCGGCCTTGTTGCCGTTACGGGCACGTTCCATGCCTTGTATAACCTGCTCGCGCACGGTTGGGGCATTACGGCTAACCGATGGGGTGAACGAGTCTACATTGCAATAGGTACAGCCGCCATAGCCTTTGCTGCCATCGCGGTTGGGGCAGGTAAAGCCACCATCCACAATAACTTTAAACACGCGGTGCCCCTTGTATTTCTCTTTAAGCCAGGGGCCATAATTGTTATAGCCCTTTTCCCACGTTGCCGGTACGGTGTCTGTTAATTGCATTGCCGCAAAGGTACGATTTTTTGAATTGCAGATATAAATATACAGATGCGGGCAATTTTACCTTTATTGCCCGCTTTCTGCTCCTGTTACCAGTAAACTATTATTTATTATAAAATTTGTAGATGAAGTATATAATTACCGCAATAACTACAATAATTGCAATAAAAAATACCGGTTTAGTTTTTCGTTTTTCTGCGTTTACAGTTACGTTACCGGTACGTTTTAGCACGCCCCAGGTGTTAAGTTCGCCTTTGAGGGCTTTACGGATAGATTTGAACAGGATATAATACATTAACTGGCGCCATATAAAACGCTGCGGGATAATATATATCAGTTTGCGGTAATCCTCCTTTTCCATACGGAAAGCCAACCAACCTACCAAAAAGTCGATCATTACAAACGCTACATAGTAGGTGAGCATTTTTTCGGGGTGACTACCGAACAGGCCCAATATCATAATAAAATCGGCCAGGGGCGAGAACAGTGGCAGTATGATCTGGAAGATAAGGATATTTGGCATCCCAACCATCCCAAAGTAGCTGAATTTTTTGTTAAACAGCGCGTCGCGGTTTTTCCAGAAACTTTGCATCACCCCAAAGCTCCAGCGGAAACGTTGCTTAAGCAGCGCGTTTATGGTTTCGGGCGCTTCTGTATAAGCAACAGCTTCGGCGCAGTTCTTTATTACGTAACCTTGTTTTAGTATGCGCATGGTTAAATCGCAATCTTCCGCCAGCGTATCATACGTAAAGCCACCGGCCTTAAATATTGCCGACTTACGAAACGCGCCTATAGCACCCGGCACCACGGTAATGCTATTGATGATATCAAAAGCGCGGCGGTCCATATTTTGGGCGGTGATGTACTCTATCGACTGCCATTTGGTGATGATATTGGTTTCGTTACCAACCTTTACGGTACCTGCAACAGCGCCAATTTCGTCATCGGTAAAATAGGCCATCAGGTGGTAAATGGCATCGGTTTTTAGCTGGGTATCGGCATCAATGCAAATTACAAAATCGTGCTCGGCATGAGTAATACCAAAATTTAATGCAGACGCTTTACCGCCGTTGGGCTTGGTTAATACCTGCACCAGCGGATGGTTGCCATATGCATCAGAAACTACCTGGAAGGTATTGTCTTTTGAGCCATCATCAACAAAAATGATCTTAAAATCGGGGTATTCGGTTTTTAATAAACTTTGTATGGTTGTAATGGCCGTAATCTCTTCATTATAGGCCGGTACAATAATATTTACCGGCGGTTGAGGGTGTGGCGCTGTATCTATTTTTTTATTGATATTAAATTGCCGTGTGGCCAAAATACCTATGAGTATAATGCGGCCCATAGCTAAAAATATAGCCGATAAGAACAGGTAGAAAAGAAACTTGTTGCCAACGAAGAAGCCAACAACCACAATATCATAATACTTACCCCAAAAGCTGCTGTTCTCTTCTTTGGCAATGGGCATCAGGTCGTCTTTGGTTTTGCCCAAAACATCGGCAATAGTAGTGAACTGATAACCGTGCTTTTTAAAGTAGTGGATAATCTCGGGCAAGGCCTTAACGGTTTCCTCGCGGGTATCGCCACCGGCATCATGCAGCAATATCATACTGCCATTACCCCTTTGGCGGATAGTGCGGGCAACTATACTGTCGGCAGTTACACCGGGCTGCCAGTCCCATGGGTCAATAGACTCCCCTATGGTAATGTAACGTTGTTTACGGCTTTCTGCCACGGGTATTACTTCGGCGAGCGTCTGTGGCTCGGCATCGGCATTAAATGGCGGGCGGAACAGGATGGTACTGCGCCCCGTAATAGATTCGATCAGTTTACGGGTGGAGTTTAGTTCGAGTTTAACCCTGTCTAAACTAATGGTTGAGATATCCGGGTGAAAGAAGGTGTGGTTGCCTATCTCGTAACCTTCGTCATAAATACGCCTTAATAAAGGAATGTTTTTTTCTACCATCGATCCTACCACGAAGAACGACGCCGGTACCTTTTCCTTTTTCAGGATATCAAGGATGCGGGGTGTATAATCAGGGTCGGGCCCATCATCAAAAGTTAAAACAACCTTACCCGGGCTGTAACCGTACCTGCGTATCACATATTTTGTTGGCAGGTCGATGTATTTCTGGTTGGTAATAGTGAAGGTTGATTTATCAAGCGTTACATCAATTTTACCGGTATGCGGTACGGTTATCAGGTCAAGCACCTCACCACCTTCGCCGGCGTAATCTATTTTATTGTTAAGGCCAACAGTATCTAACCTTCGCAGGTCTACCCCGGTTTTTCTTAATGAATCTATCGACAGGTTCTTTTGGAAGAAGGTCCAAAGTCGTGGGTCTTCCGCGCCTAAACGCCACAATGCAACTCCGCCGGTAGCCCAGTCATCAGCCATACGGATAATGTTGAAATTGGTGGCGGCGTCGGTAAAATACACCGTATGGTCAAGGCTGTCAGGCCCCAGGTAGTTATAATGCAGGTTAGCCGATTGCGGATCGTAAATGATATCCTTTTTATTCTCTTTGGCGGTACTTATAGCCTGCGGGTAACCAATTGGTTTACCAATGCTGTTTTCGGGCCAATCGAAACCACCGCCAGCTATGGTCAGGATCACTTTTTCGCTCGGTATCTGTGAGCATACCTGGTCAAGGATCTCTTCTACCCAATGCTGGTGCGATACATCGCCGGCGTTACTCGCATCCGAGTGCTGGTCAATAGCCATCACAAACAAAAAGTCATTAACGTGCTGTAAACGCTTCAGGTTAAATTCGTCGTCGTATGGGATAACGTTTGTTGTAACCAGCAGGTTTTGTGCGTGGAAGATGTTGTAAAGATCGTTTTGAAAGGCTATTGCGTCCTTGCTGTTACGGTCGGGCAGGTCTTCTATATCAAGGTTTACACCATTAAAATTATAGTGCTTAAGCTTGGCGGCCATGCTGTTGATAAAGGCCGTACGTAATTTTTTACTTTTAAAAATGCGCAGTACATCTTTCCTGTCGTACTGGCCCCTAACATTATCAAGGTTAACGTAGTTTGACAGGGTTACCAATACCTGTTTTTTGTATTTTTTGTTCAGGTTGATAAGCCCCGTATCGATACTTACCTTAAGCGTATCTGAATTTAGCGAGAAGCCGAACCCCTCGGTAACCACCATATCTAAACGGGCAATATGGTCTACAAGCGAGTTGTAGGCCTGCGCTTCCCAGGCTTTGTAAAAACCAGCGTTTATGCGGTTGTCATTATTAGGGTGTTTAAGCTGATGCTGTTTGCGGGCTTTTGCTAAAACCTCTATCTCGGCCTTTTCAATTTTAAAATCTTTGTATTTTTTTGATTTTTTCAGGTCTTCCAGCTCTTTTTTAGAAAGCTTTTTTGGGGTAGGGTTAAGATCAGGGATATTTGGATATATGGTTGAAGTAACCGTAACAACTGCTGCTACAACACCAACCACAAAAACAATTAATAAAATACGGCTAAGCCATTTAAAACGGTTCCACCTGCCGGGGTTATCAGCCTGAAATATCTGCTTATTAGAAGACATGAAGGGGATTTAAGTATTAAGTTTAGTGATAAGGTGAAATATTAACAACGCAATTATTTAGATTGTTTGCCGGCTTCAAAGCCAGAAAAATCAACCCCGCATTTGCAATTACTGCCGCAGCCTTTTTTTGTGAACAAGCTTTTATATAGTAAACGCCCAACGTAAAAAACGGCTGCTATAAATAATACAATTATAATAATTGACTGTATGTTCATAACGCAAAATTAATACTTTATTTATATACGTACAGATAATTAAAAAAGTATAAAGTTTATTTATGCATAATGTGCCAAAATTAGCTAATTCGCTTTTTACCAGGGGCTCCGCTGGAGAGCCCGCTCAATTTTTATTTATGCATAAAGGCCACCGTGCCGCCAACCCAGTCAAAATTTTTATTATACCTAACCCCTATCATTTTACCACGGCTTAACCTGGCCAGGTTAACGGCAAGGGTTGGTTTGGCATCCCCATCGGGCCATAGGTATAACAGGCGGATCTCTATTTTCACCCCGCCATCCGGCGACTCAAGCACAGGCACATAATTTACCTTTTCCTGTAGTATCCAGTTCTCAGGGTCTTTTATTTTTTCGATGTCGCCATCCATAATATCAATAATGACACCCTGCCCCGCAAAACTGAAGAGTGGTTTTAGAACGTAGTTCTGCAAATCTTTGGGCGTTTGTTTTACCTCGTGCAAAAACTTTGTTTTGGGTATATATTCGCCTTCTAAAAAGGGCATGGTAAACTTACTGATGCGGTAAAACCAGTTGGGGTGCGTTATCCACTCCACATCAAGCGGCTGGCGGATATCTACCACCTTATTAAATAGCTCCGGGTCGTTTTCTATCTCATCAAATATCAGCCGGTTATAAATCCTGCGGATGCGTTTCTTTTCGCCTTTGTGCAGGTAGAATAGTTGATCACCCTCCTGTATCAGGTCGGCAAGTGAAACTACGGGTGTGCCAATGTACCCTTCGGTGATGTAAAAATCGACCGCGGTTTTTTGGTTGGGGGCATCTACATCCATCAATACCACTTCATCCGGCTCGTACGGGCCAATAATGGTTTTGCGCAGCAAATCAAGATAGCTGCTTTTGCTAAGGCCGTTAAAAAATATGGTTTGGTTGCCGTGTACCTCAAATGCATGCCGGTAATTCTCGGCCAGGTGCACCTGGAAGCCATATAACGACGGGAAGCCCTGCATCTCTATCAGCTTGGGTACAATGTTGCCCGCATCATCCTTACAAACACCAAAATCTAAAGCGATAAAGTGCGAATGCCCGTTCTCATTAGCCACGCGCCATTTTTCGGGGATAGCACGCTCCGTTAGTTCTTTAAACCCTGGTTGTAATATGGTGGCAACTATCTCGTCGCCGGCCTGGATCAGTTTATTCCTAAAATCGTCTGTTAAAAAAACGGGCGTTTCTGCAATGCGGAACTCAATTGTTTTTTTTAGCCCGGCGTTCAGGTCTACCAAAAAATCAGCATACTTTTCTTCGGTGAAGTTTTGGTTGAAGGTTGTTCTGATAGATGGGTTCATAAGCAATAGGTTAATTCTTCTTTTTATATGATGCTAACGCTTCATTAAATCCGTCCGAATAATCTTTTATTGTTTCTGACTTTATTTTTGGCCATTGGGCTTTATCAATGCTTAATTTTTTAGGCTCTGCTTTACCTGCTAAACTTGCCGACATCGCATCCATCCCGCTTAAGTTTATCCACCGCTGGTCGTAAAGCTCTTCGTTGTTTTCCACAAAGATTATAATCTTTGGGATGGTTTTCTCTAATAGATCAAGGTTCGCAAAGGCATATTCGTTGATGCTGGGCCCAAATACTTGATTGTATTGAGCTGCAGATGCTGTTTTGTCCGTACATCTGTTAACATCGTATCTGGCCCTTAGTTGTGCCAGGTAAAACCAATAGATTGCATCATCTTTTTTGTTTTGTTGAAAAAGGGCATATGCTAAAGCGTATAAAACGGGTGGAATATATATGTTTGGATTTTTCTGAACGGAATCAATAAGACTTTGCTTCTGAGCAAAACTCTCACTCATTAGTTGCTCCATGATTTTACTATCCCGTTCGGTATTTATCTCTTTATAAGCACCTTTGGGCTCAACCTGGTGATTTTCGACATTTTGCGATTTAGCCGAAACACAACAAAACAACAATAAAAGTCCCACAATTGCTTTCATTATAAGTTAAGATAGATTGCTGTAATGTTCCTGATATTTCAAAATCGCTTCATCCAAAAAATTGGGGATGATGGTGTTTTGCGTATGCACAATTTTATCCGGGTCTTCCAGGCGTTCCAGCATTTCGCGGTATTTGCCTTCGCCGTGCTCGGCTATTACTTCGTCTTTTTTATCCTCGCGCAGCAGCATGGTTTTTATACCGGATGCATCTGCCTCGGGATGAAACTGCGTAGCGAAAAAGTATTCGTTAAAACGGATAGCCATTATGGCGCGTGGCAGGTTAACATGCGGGCGCTCTTTTTCAAGTGCCAGTATTTTCATACCTAATTCATTAAACCGCTCTGTGTTAGGGTTAACCACCTGCCAGCTGCGCGAATCTACGGTGTAGAATGGGTCGGCAAGGCCATCAAAAACAGGCTCGTTACGGCCTGCTTCGGTTAAATGCACCGGCAGGATGCCAAATGATGGCGAACGCCTCAGGTTAATATCGCCAAGGCCATACTTGCGGCACATCAGCTGGAACGAGTGGCAAACAAAAAACACGTGCTTTTTCTGCGTGCCCTCTTTTTTATTGTGCGCCTCCAGTTTATCCATCAGGCGGAAGTATTTCTTCTCCCACTCGGTACCCTCACTATCCAGCGGGCTGCCCGGCCCGCCGCTTGATATGTACACATCAAAGCCGGTATCGGGTACCTGGCCTTTAAGGCGTACATCAAAAATCTGGTAACTTAAATCAAGGCCATGCTGCGCCTTGTAACGGTCCAGTATATCCCGGAAACCACGCATCCCTTCGTTAGCCACCCCCTCGTACAGGTCTAATATGGCTACTCTCACTTCCGGTTTATCTGTGCTCATTTCTCTCTTATATTCCTTTTAAAGTTTGCGATGTTATGTAATCCACCACATCTGCAAAGTTATTACTTTGATTGTAAATGGCCAGCTGCCTGTCGGCACCTGTTCCGTTTTCCAATATCTTGTGCACATACTGCAGATCATCGCGGCAGCCAAGGTCATCAACTACGTCGTCAATAAAGTCTAATAACTCCAGTATCAGCGCGCGGGTATTTACCTCAAGCTCTTTACCAAAGTCAATCATTTTACCATCTATACCGTAACGGGCGGCACGCCATTTATTCTCATTGATCAGCGCGCGGTTGTAAGTAATAAATTTCATATTGCTTTGGCGCAATTTGTAAAGCTTAGCACAAATGCACTGAAACAGGGCTACAAACGTCATGGTTTCATCTATCAGCATAGGGCAATCGCACACGCGGAACTCGATGGTTTCGAAGAACGGGTGCACCCGCAGATCCCACCATATCTTTTTGGCATTATCAATACAATTGGTTTTTACCAGCAGTTTAATATACCTGTCGTAATCTTCAATACTATCAAAATAATCGGGGATCCCCGTCCTCGGGAATTTATCAAACACCTTGGTACGGAACGATTTGTAACCCGTGTTCCTGCCTTCCCAAAACGGCGAGTTGGTTGATAGCGCGTAAACGTGCGGCAAAAAGTACCGCGCCTGGTTGGCAATATGAATAGCCATATCCCTGCTTTGGATGCCTACGTGCACATGCAACCCAAAAATAAGGTTGGAACGGGCGGCTTCCTGCAACTCGTCTACTATCTCAAAATACCTGGGGTGGTCGGTTATCAACTGGTGCTGCCAGTGCGAAAAGGGGTGCGTACCTGCCGCGCCTATGCGCAGGCCAATATCGCCGGCCAGTTGGGCTACGGTTGTGCGCAGCTTGCCTACTTCTTTGCGGGCTTCTTCGGTATTGCGGCAAATGTGGGTGCCCACCTCCACAACGGCCTGGTGCATTTCGGCCTTTACCTGGTCTTCATGGATCTTCTGCGCGCTGTCGACAATTTTTTGATCGTGCGATTGCAACTCCCTGGTCACGGGGTCAATCACCATAAATTCTTCTTCAACACCTAAGGTGAACTCGTTCATAATTGGTTAGGGGTTATTGGTACTTAAGTAGCTGTCATTTAGAACGATAGAGAGAAATCTTGTACGAGCGATATGTCGGTCTTTGCATGACCATCTTGCATGGCGTATAAGATTTCTCCTCGTACCTCGTTCGAAATGACAGTTTGGTTCTATTTCTTAGCTGCCTTTTTAGGCGCAGCCGGTTTCTTTTCAGGTTTTGCTTCTTTTTTTATGGCATGGTCAACTTTACCGGCGCTTACATCAGCCTTTGCAGTTTTTGCCGCTGCCGCGATGAGCGGCTTGCCTGCCGCACCGGTTTTTACAAACTCGCCCCAAGTTAGGTTATCCCTGTCGTCTTTTTGTGCTTTGGCGCGTTCTATGGCATAGCTGGCAGCGGTTTCTACCACCCATTCAAAATTATCCTGGCCAACGCTGGTTACTTCAGCATCAGGGGCAGGGTTGCAAAAATCAATAGCGTAAGGTATCCCGTCGCGCACGGCAAATTCTACCGTGTTAAAATCGTAACCCAGGTATTGGTTTAGTTGCAATACGTATTTGGTGATGGTATCCAGCATTTTTTTTGCTGCCGGGGCTTTACCGTGCTCGTAACGCAGGTGGTGTGGGTTGCGCGGCTCGTACTGCATAATGCGCACATGCTTGCCACCAATACAATAGCAACGGAAGTAATCATCAAAGATGATCTCTTCCTGCAGCAGCATTACCAGCTGATGCGTTTGCGCAAATTTATCCCAAAGGTCTTCCTTGTCGCTAATTTTGTAAACATCGCGCCAGCCGCCGCCGTCAAACGGTTTCATGTATGCCGGGAAACCTACGTAATCAAATATGGCGTCCCAATCTAAAGGGAAGGCCAGGTTGCGGAAGGAACGGTCGCTGGTGCTTGAAGGATGATCTTTTGATGGCAACAGTACCGTTTTGGGTACCGGCACACCCAGCTTAACGGCCAGGGCATTGTTAAAAAACTTCTCGTCTGCGCTCCACCAGAATGGGTTATTGATAACCGCAGTACCAGTAATGGCTGCGTTTTTTAGCGATGCCCGGTAAAATGGCACATCCTGAGAGATACGATCGACGATTACCGAGTAGCCCAGTGGCTCGCCCTGCATCATTTTATCAATGCGTACAAATTCGGCCGAGATATTTTTTTCGGCTTTCTGGTTGATCCGGTCTACAAATGCCTGCGGGAATGAATTTTCCTGCCCGAATAAGATGCCTATTTTTTTCATATTAATGTTTTTATAGTTAGTTGGTTGTGCCTTGTTCTTTTGTCTTGATTCCTGGCTCTTGATCTCTTCCTTCTATTTTATAGTTGATAAATAATGCGGGAACATTTCCTTCCATATGGGCCAGTCATGGTCAGCAAAGGGGCGGATATCCAGCCAGTGGTTAATGTTCTTTTCCTTCAGAATGTTTGACATGCGGATATTATAATCTTTACACATATCATGCTCTGAAGTACCCAGTATAATATTCATTTGCCAAAGCTCGGGTTTGTTGCTGCCGGGCAAAAAATCTACAGGGTTGTTATAAAAAATATTATCATCATAATAACCATCGGTAAACATCTTTATATCAAACGCACCGCCCATGGTAAACAGGTGGGCCACCATTTCGGGGTGTTTAAACGCAAAGTTTGCCGCATGGTAGCCGCCAAAGCTGCAACCGGCAACAGCTACTTTGCCCACACCGGTTTCATGCATGGCCCAGGGGGCAAGCTCTTCTACCAGCATTTTATCATACCATGCGTAGTTGCGGGCACGGTCGGCAGGGTGGATGCCTTTATCGTACCAGCTGCGGTCGTCAATCGTATCAGGGCAATATATCTTCACCAGGCCTTCATCTACAAACCAGCGCACACTGTCAATCAGCCCAAAATCTTTATTCTGGTGATAGCGGCCCCTGGTGGTTGGGAAAAGGATAACCGGGTAACCCCTGTCGCCAAAAACCAGCATTTCCAGATCGGTGTTTAAATTAGGTGAGTGCCAGCGGTGATATTGTTCAGTCAAGTTGTTGTGTTTAAGAGGGTAATATAGCAGGATTGCATGTAAATGTCAACACCGTGCCAAATAATTCTGTTTTGATTAATAAATAAAAGTATAACCCTACTTTTGCAGCTTTACCAAGTTTTTAATACTATGTACTACAGTACAGACACTGAAATGAAGATCGCACAACAGGAACTCACCATAACATCAAAAGTACTTAACCGTGAAGTTACCTGCACTTTGCTAATGCCTGAAGACAGCGCCGTAGCAGAGCCCCTTAATTTACTTTTACTGAACGACGGCCAGGAACTGGAAAACCTTAAACTGGTTGATACGCTTGAAGACCTATATGAACGTAATTGCATTAAGCACTTATTAATAGTTGCCATACACGCCGGTGAGGACCGCATACAGGAATATGGCATTGCCGGTAAGCCCGACTTTAAAAAGCGCGGCGCCAGGGCCGATTTGTACACCAAATTCGTCAAAACAGAATTACTGCCGTTTATTCATGAGCATACTGGAATAGACCATTTTGAAACCACCGCATTCGCGGGCTTCTCGCTTGGTGGGTTAACGGCTATGGATATTGCCTGGAACAACCCGGAACTGTTTAATAAAGTGGGAGCTTTCTCCGCCTCGTTTTGGTGGAGAGGTAAGGACCTGGCAAAAGGTTATACTAACGACGACCGTTTGATGCACAGCCTCATTAAAAACACCTCCGGCAAGCCCGACCTGAAATTCTGGCTGCAAACCGGCACCAGGGATGAAACCGCCGACCGTAACAAAAACGGCATTATTGATTCTATTGACGATACCATTGATATTATCAAAGAACTGCTTGCTAAAGGCTACCAGCGCCCTGCGGATATCCAATACCTTGAAGTTTTAGGCGGCACCCACGATACCGAAACCTGGGGCAAAGCCATGCCTAAGTTTTTAACCTGGGCGTTTGGGAAGTAAGAGAACAGAATTCTGTTACCAAATGCTCTTACAGCAATAACGCGTAGCGTTGAAATTAAAAAAGCCGTTCCCTTTTCAGGTAACGGCTTTATATTAGGTGTAATATTGGATCGTGTTTAGCGGGCCTTATAATTTTTGGCCTTTTTAACCGGTATATGCGGTTTACCCTGCGGATAGATCTCCGGCGCACCAACCATGGTCATGGCGCAACGGAAACCAACTTCGGCACTTGCATCATCCTGGTCCATAAAGCGGCGTGTGGCCGGGTTTAACCAGTACGACAGATCGTTCCATGAACCGCCTTTGTAAACCTTTGAGTGGTTGTTCACCAATGTTGTGGTACCATACAAGCTGTTGTTTACCGAATCGCCGTAGCCCCTGTAATCGTTGGTATAAGCTTTACCTGCAAGCGGGTCTTTAACACCTGCGTTTGCTGTAACAGCACCGGCATTTGGCTGGGCGCTGTTAGCTGGCTGGTTGGCTTGTGCAGCCTGCGCCTGCTGCTGGGCTATCATATCGCTGTATTTTAATTTCTTGTCAGATTTTGCAGGGTCTTTAATAGGGCGGCCGTATTTATCCTTTGCATACTGGCCCTTTGTTGGGTCGGCAAGGCGTTTGTTGGTAAACTCGTTACCACGGAACGGGTTCAGGTCGTCCATTTCCTCGAACGATGTTTGGCGATAAGTATCGGCAACCCACTCATTAACGTTACCTGCCATGTTATACAAACCAAAATCATTTGGCTGGTATGAACGTACCGGCGCAGTAATAATGGCTTTATCATTTAAACCACCGCCAACACCGGCGTTATCGCCACTGCCGCGTTTAAAGTTTGCAAGTATTAAACCACGTGTATTCTTTTTTGGTGAACGTACGCCAAGGCCATCCCATGGGTAAACCCTGCCATCGTTAATATTCTCGAACTGGGTGTTGCCGGCAAGCGCCAAAGCAGCATATTCCCACTCCGCTTCTGATGGTAAGCGGTAACCCTGTTTTACAATACCATCCTCTAAACGTGCGGGCCTTACTGCGCGTTTATTGTTCCCGGTTGCAGCAGCATTGGGGTTAAGATCGGCTATCATTTTTTTACCGTCAATACCCTGCCCCTGGTATTGCCCGTTCAAATACATATCTGTATTAAATGGGGTACTTGTGCCACTTGCCGCAGCACCACCCTGGCCTTTTGCCTGGTCTTTCCAGTTAACCAGGTTACCGCGTTCGCGTAAAATATTTTCGTTGGTACGGTCGGTACGCCATATGCAATACTCTTGCGCCTGGTCCCAGGTAACACCTACCACAGGGTAATCCTGAAACGCAGGGTGGCGCAGATAATTATCTACGTAGGGCTCATTATATGACAACGGCTTACGCCATACCAATGTATCGGGCAGGGCATTATAATAAAGCTCATTATCATTAGGGAAGGTAATATTTATCCAGTGCAGGTAATCCAGCCAATCCTGGTTAGATACCTCGGTCTCGTCCATATAAAATGATGGAACGGTAACCCTGCGGCGCAAATTATTGTATTCGTAAGCCACATCCTGGTCAGCGCTTCCACCTAAAACGAATGTACCGCCCTCAATAGGTACAAGACCGGGCCCTGGCGAAGGGTGGGTTTGCCTGTAGCGTAAATAACCACCGTTTGTCCTGTCGTTATATGCTAAACCTGTTTTTTGTGATTGCTGTTTGTTACTGCAGCTGCTAAGCATAACACCTAAACCCAACATCACTAAAGCAGTATTAGTAAGTACTTTCATATTTTGCAAAATATATTTGGAGGTAAATTTAAAAAAAATCAATTATAAACCTTAAGCTTATTTAAACGTATATTTTATACACCAAGTTACAATAATTTAAACTATTAACGGTTTAGCTCAAACTACTGGTTTATTAACATTAATAAATCAGTAGGCTTATTTATTATTTTAAATAATAAACCTAAATTGCACCCAATGAAGTTTTTGAGCCCTAAAAACCTTACTGTATATTTTTTGCTTGCACTACCTGCTTTAGCAGCGGCGCAAAGTACAACCACCACCAGCGGTAGCGGCGTTAACGCTATACCAACGGCGGTGCCGTTTTTAAATATCTCGCCCGATTCGCGCTCGGGTGCTATGGGCGATGCCGGCGTAGCTATATCGCCGGATGTTAATGCCAATTACTGGAACCCTGCAAAACTGGCTTTTTTAGAAGATAACGATAACGTAGCCCTCTCATACAGCCCCTGGTTAAGGCACCTGGTGCCCGACGTAAGCCTGGCTTATTTAAGCTACGCGCATAAAATTGACGACCGCAACACCTTTGGCGCATCATTGCGCTATTTTAATTTAGGATCGATACAGTTAATTGATGCCAACCAAACCGACCAGGGCCTTTACAAACCCAGCGAATTTTCTATCGATGCATCATTTGCCCGCAAGTTTGGCGAAAACCTTTCATTAGGTTTAACCATGCGTTATATCTACTCTAATTTTAGCAACGGGTCTTTTGTATCAGGCTCGGGCCAGCAAAACAAAGCGGGTAACGCTGTATCCGCAGGTGTATCGCTATTTTATCAAAAACCATATGGCGATGGCTCCCTGTTTGCATTTGGTACCAATATATCTAACATAGGCAATAAAATAAGCTATACCAGTACCGGGCCAAGCTACTTTTTGCCCGCCAATTTAAAACTGGGTGTGGCCAACACCTGGTCGCTTGATGAGGTGAGCAAGTTTACCGTTGCTTTTGATGTGAATAAACTTTTGGTGCCAACCCCGCCCATCCGCGACAATAACGGCAACATTATACAGGGTAAAAATGATGATGTATCGGTACCTGCAGGCATCTTTCAATCATTTGGTGATGCCCCGGGCGGTTTTAGCGAAGAGCTAAAAGAACTGAGTTTTTCGCCGGGATTAGAGTACTCATATAACAACCTTTTGGCCATAAGGGCCGGTTACTTTTACGAGAACCCCAATAAAGGCGGCAGGCATTATGCTACCGCGGGCTTCGGTTTAAAATACAACATCTTTCAGTTTGATTTCTCATACCTGATGGCCAGCCAGCAAAACAGCCCGCTTGCCAATACCCTGCGGTTCACCCTGTCTGCCAGTTTTGGCGGCACTACAAACGCATCTAAAAAATAATGGCTAAAATTAAAGTAGGTTTTGGGTTTGATGTACATCAGCTCAAACAAGATCATCCGTTTATATTGGGCGGCGTAAATTTAGAACATACCGCCGGTGCTTACGGCCACTCAGATGCCGATGTGCTGCTGCACGCCATTTGCGATGCCCTTTTAGGCGCTGCCAACCTGCGCGATATAGGCTTCCATTTTTCAAATACCGACGACCGCTGGAAAGGCATCAGCAGCCTGATACTGCTACAGCACGTAGTAGCCCTGCTGGCCGAAAAGAACTGGCAAATAGGCAATATAGATGCTATGATTTGCCTGGAAGCACCAAAAATAAACCCGCATATCCCCGCTATGCAGGCCAACATAGCCAAGGCCGCCGGGATAGCTATTGACGATATCTCTATCAAAGCCACCACCAACGAAACACTGGGCTTTATAGGCCGCCAGGAAGGTGTTGTAGCTTATGCAGTTTGTTTGATAGAAAAGGTGTAGCACCCCGTCATGCTGAACGCAGTGAAGCATGACAAATCTCTTTTTTGCACCTACATTCGCCATAGCAAGCCTACCATCAGGTTAAACAAATAGTAACCGCCATGGTTATTACTGGTAAATAGCCTATGCAACAATCCGACCTCATTGACGAAATCCGGCGGCGCTCCCGTATAGCACGGGGGATTATCTTATTAATCATCACATTTTTTGTTATATTTTTTTGTGTGATGAGGAGTATCATCAATGACGGGGCTACCTATGCTCAACCCGATGCGGTTTTTTATGAAAACGATGGCCGGGTGGTAATGGCAACCGTTATCACATATGAATCGGGTGCAACAGTGAGCTACGAAGCCGATGAAAAATATGCCGAAGGGATTGACCTGGAAAGCGGCAAAAGGCTTTGGCGCGTTGATTTGGATGCTAAAAACAGCCGCGACCAGGATGATGGCGAAGCAGCCCTGTTAGGCCAGTCGGCAAAGTACTTGTTCTTTTGGCGGAATGAACTCTATGTGATTGATAAGCAAACTGGGAAGGTGATAGCGCAGAACGATCATTTTGAAGACCTAAAAAGCAAAATGAGCAGAGAGCCGCTAAGCACCTATTACAATCACGATTCTTACATTTACAATGATTCACTGCAAGCCGTACTGATCAAAGGTAACGACGGTCTTTTTTATAACATAGATGGCAATACCTTAAAACCAGCCATAATCAATAATGATGCGTCGGCACAATACTTTAAAGATAGGCCCGAGCCCCGTTATAACAATTTAGTTATCCCCGCTTACCATACAGACAAGTACACGCTGGCCTTGCTGGATAACCAGGAGCTGGCCTCCCTGCAAAACAACAATTTTATGGAAGGGGCATTATCTAAATTGAGCAAGCCCTCGGTACGGAAGGCTTTATACAGTTACGACGGTAAATGGCGTAATATAAACAGCGCGGTTTACATCAACGGCGGCTTTTTGGTTAACCCGCTTCGGCACTATCAGCAACCGGCTGATTCACTTGCTGACAACCCAACTTTTAAGCAATTGGCAGGCAATAACGGGTATGCACCCATATCATTAAAAAACGGAGGCTTGCTGCTGGCGCATAAAACATCTACCGAAAATACTGCTGCTATTTTGCTTACTGCCCTGCAACCCGATGGTAAAAAGCTTTGGGAGATGAGCACTAACCTTGCTGATATTAACCTGGTATATCAGCATCCCGATAAACACCAACTGTACCTGATGGGGCAGCCCGCAGGCAAGTATGATCACCGAATGAAAAAGATGCTTTGTATTGACCTGAGCAATGGCAGCATAACAACTTATGAGGTAAAATAACTTACCTGCTAATTGCACAGCTTTGCTATATTGCCGTACTTAAGGGGCAACCCCCACTGTTATGAATAAAAACATCTTTACTCCCGAAACCATATTAAGGGCCTTAGGCCTTATACTCTTGCTGCTTGTTGTACTGGTTAGGGGCACATCTTTATTCCCCGATTTAATCCCGCAGGACAAATTACTTTATGTATCTATTACGGCCGCGGTACTGCTTCTCATCGCTTTTTATCTCAGGAATAAACGCCTAAATACTGCCGAAGAAGAAGAGTAGTTTACCTGCTTTTCAACTCATCATATTTATTGGTTGGCACTGGGCGGCGCATCAGGTAGTCGGGGTCATCTGTATTTGATACTTTTATGGTATTTACATACAGCCATCCGTTTTGGGCCATGTAATTAAGGGCATCGGCCAGGTTATTAAACCGCATCTCTCTGCCATTATTATCACGCAGGCGTTTGTCAACATCAGGGCCTTTCCCCCTGTCAACATCTATACATATCGTCCGCTCAAAAACACCTTTGTGGGTTCTGATAATGCAATACTCTTCGGCAGGGGCGTTAAGGGTAATTGGTGTGGGTGCGGCAGTTTCGGTTTGTGCCATTGCCAGGCAGGGAAGCAGGGCTACGGCAGCCAGCAGTAATAATTTTTTCATGTTTGTAATTGGGTTAAGTATTATGCGGGTTGGAGTGGTTAAGTACCTGGGGGTTTAATCTCCCGGGCCGGTTTTTTCGCGTTGTAATTGGCTTGTTACATTGGGTAACCATTAGGAGCCTTACCTGTTAAGCAATTATGTTTTTTGTCTGTTCCATTTGATAAAAAAACGGAACAAAATGGAACAAGTCTAAAATCAATAAATACCTATAAATCAACTATTTAATACAAAATACACTTTTGGCTTTCATGTGATTTTCACGGCACAAAAAGGGTGAACTGAGGCCAAAAAAAGGCAAAAAAAGTCGTTTTATATCGTGTTAGATCGGTGCCATTATTGTTCCATTTTTCAAAAAGTGGAACAAAACCTCAAAAAACATAAGTGATTGCAAATAAGACTCTTAGACTAAAATAATAAAGTAAAACTTTAAATAGAGGCACAATTTAAAAACGCCAATACACTGACTATGAATGTGTTCCACTTGTTCCGTTTGTTCCATTTCACAGTGGAACAGAACAAGCTGCAAATGCTGTTTAATTGGGTCGCTAAAGATGTTTAAAATCCTAAAAGACAGATGTGCTTACCCCTCAATAAAACTATGCTTGCATAGTAATTAAAATCATTAATTTTGTGCTTTAACAATTATACGCCTGCATGGAAAGCATCGCTCCTTATAAATCCAAATACAAGATCCGCATGGTTACCGCCGCCTCGTTGTTTGACGGGCACGACGCTACCATAAACATTATGCGCCGCATCCTGCAAAGCACCGGTGCCGAGGTTATACACCTGGGCCATAACCGCAGTGTTGACGAGATTGTGAACTGCGCCATACAGGAGGATGTACAGGGCATTGCCATTACCAGTTACCAGGGCGGGCACGTAGAGTATTTTAAATACATGTACGATTTGCTGCAGGAACGTGGCGCCGGCCACATTAAACTTTTTGGCGGCGGCGGCGGGGTTTTCCTGCCGGATGAGATAGCCCAGCTGCAGGCATACGGCATCTGCAAGATCTACTCGCCCGATGATGGCCGCACCATGGGTTTACAGGGCATGATCAACCACATGATGCAGGAGTGCGATTTTTTGACACCGGCAGCTTCAGACAAGGGAGGAAATATAAAGGACAAAGGAGAGATAGCAAGGCTAATAACTGCTGCAGAACAAGGCAACCATTCACCAATCACTATTAACCAATCACTACAGGCAACGCCTGTACTTGGCATTACCGGCACAGGTGGTTCGGGTAAATCAAGCCTGGTAGATGAGATTGTCCGCCGTTATTTGATGGAGACGGATAAAACATTGGCCATTATTTCTGTCGATCCCAGCAAGCGTAAAACCGGCGGCGCTTTACTTGGCGACCGTATCCGCATGAATGCCATTAACAGTCCGCGGGTGTATATGCGCTCGCTGGCAACAAGGCAGGCCAACCTGGCTCTGAGCAAACACGTGCAGGAAGCAATTGATATTTGCAAAGCCGCAGGTTATGATATGGTTATTGTGGAAACGAGCGGCATTGGCCAATCGGATACCATGATCACCGATTACTGCGACCTTTCCCTTTATGTGATGACACCCGAATTTGGCGCGGCTACCCAACTGGAGAAAATTGACATGCTCGATTTTGCCGACCTGGTAGCCCTTAATAAATTTGATAAACGAGGCGCTTTAGATGCCATACGCGATGTGCGCAAGCAATACAAGCGTAACCATATGCTTTTTGATGCGAAGGATGCGGACCTGCCGGTTTACGGCACCATGGCATCGCAGTTTAACGACCCGGGCATGAACACCCTGTTCACCGCCCTGATGAAAACCGTTAAGGATAAAACCGGGGTTGATTTATTGGAAAATCAAGAGGCAAGGATCAAGAGCCAGGACGGCGAATCGGAGAAGATCTATATCATTCCGCCGGACAGGATACGCTATCTGGCAGAGATAGCCGAGAGCAGCGCCGCCTATACCGATTGGGTGAACGAGCAATGCAAAATCGCGCAGCAGATGTTTCAGTTAACAGGGACGATGGATGTATTAGCAAAATACACGTCCGACATGTTGACAAGGGCGCAGCAGATGGCGGAATTGGGAGAGGTTTACGAGCATATCGAAGCTCATCTACATCCTGATTGCAAGCATCTCCTAAAAGAATGGCCCGAAACTGTTGCCAAATACAAAGCCGACAATTTTATATATAAGGTTAGGGATAAAGAGATCAAACAACCTTTGTACTACACCTCGCTGTCGCAACTTAAGGTCCCCAAGATCTCGTTACCAAAATACGAGGCATGGGGCGATATCCTGCGCTGGCTGCTCACCGAGAATGTACCGGGCGAATTCCCTTATGCTGCTGGGGTATTCCCATTAAAACGCGAAGGTGAAGACCCAACCCGTATGTTTGCCGGCGAAGGCGGCCCCGAACGTACCAACAAGCGCTTCCATTATGTATCGCTTGGCCAGCCTGCGCACAGGTTATCAACTGCATTTGATTCGGTTACACTTTATGGTGAAGACCCGCACGAGCGGCCGGATATTTACGGAAAAATAGGTAACTCTGGCGTAAGCATAGCTACGCTTGATGATGCTAAAAAACTGTATTCGGGTTTCGATTTGTGTCACGCCTCAACATCGGTATCCATGACCATTAATGGCCCTGCGCCTATGCTGCTGGGATTCTTTATGAATGCGGCGATAGACCAGCAATGCGAAAAATATATCACCGAAAATAAACTGGAACATCTGGTAGAAGCTGCCTATAAAGCGGAGTATGACGATAAGGGATTAACTCGCCCGCAATATCAGGGAGGAGCGCTGCCAGTAGGCAATAACGGCCTTGGCCTTATGCTTTTAGGCCTTACCGGCGACCAGGTTTTACCTGAGGATGTTTACGAAAAGATCCGCGCTTATGCCATTGCCACTGTCCGCGGCACCGTTCAGGCCGATATCCTGAAAGAAGACCAGGCGCAAAACACATGCATTTTCAGCACAGAGTTTGCCCTGCGGATGATGGGCGATATTCAGCAGTATTTTATACAGCAAAAGGTGCGGAATTTTTATTCGGTATCTATATCGGGCTACCATATTGCTGAGGCGGGCGCTAACCCTATTACCCAATTGGCATTTACGCTGAGCAATGGTTTTACCTATGTGGAGTATTACCTGAGCCGTGGGATGAACATCGACGATTTCGCGCCGAATTTATCCTTCTTCTTCAGTAACGGTATCGATCCGGAATATTCGGTGATAGGCCGTGTTGCAAGGCGCATCTGGGCAAAGGCTATCAAAAACAAATATAAGGGGAATGACAGGTCGCAAAAGCTGAAATACCATATTCAAACCAGTGGTCGTTCACTGCACGCTCAGGAGATAGATTTTAACGATATCCGCACCACGCTGCAAGCGTTGTATGCTATTTACGATAATTGTAATTCATTACACACCAATGCATACGATGAAGCCATTACTACCCCTACCGAAGAATCGGTACGCAGGGCGATGGCTATTCAGCTGATCATCAACCGTGAGCTTGGTTTAGCCAAAAATGAGAACCCGATACAAGGTGCATTTATCATAGAAGAACTAACCGACCTGGTAGAGCAAGCCGTTTTAACAGAATTTAAAGCTATTAATGATCGTGGCGGTGTATTGGGCGCTATGGAAACTATGTACCAGCGCAGCAAGATCCAGGAAGAATCGCTTTATTACGAAACTCTTAAACATAACGGTGAGTACCCTATCATCGGTGTAAATACCTTCCTTAACAAAAAAGGTTCTCCTACTATTGTACCATCAGAAGTGATCCGGGCAACCGAGGAGGAAAAGCAATTCCAGATAGCAGCCCTGCAACTTTTCCAGGAGCGCAATACAGAACATGCACCTGCTTTGTTAAAAGAGTTGCAGCATAAAGCTATAACCGGCGATAATATTTTTGAAAGCCTGATGCAAGCTTGTAAGTATTGCAGCCTCGGCCAAATAAGCAATGCTTTGTATGCCGTTGGCGGCCAGTACAGGCGCAATATGTAACACTATAAAAACAAAAGAGCCGCTTATAATAAAGCGGCTCTTTTGTTTTTATTGCTCATTAGCTCGTTTTTCTTTTGCAGGGCGGCAGCCAAGCTGTCAATCAGGTTTTGTTCTGAAAATGGTTTCAATATTACACCGTTAATCCCCACAGAATAATATTTATCCCTATCCTCTTTCAGCACATTGGCAGTAAGAGCCAACACAGGCACATCTCCCTTTGATTGTTCGCCGTTTGAGCGGATAACCTGGGTAAGCTCAATTCCACCCATTTCGGGCATTTCAATATCGGTAAGCACAATATCATACCTATTATCTTCAAAAAGCTGTAGTGCTTCGCGGCCGTTGTTCGCAACGTCAAAACTTATTCCCCATTTTTTAAGAATAGTACTTACCAGCAGTACATTCAGTTTATTATCCTCGGCTATCAATACATGCTTACCGGCAACAATTTGCTGCGGATCGTATGTGGTTGCTATTTCTTCCTGTTTTGCGCAGGCGTTTTCGGCAGCTACCTAAAGCGGTAATTTAAAACTGAACATAGAGCCCTTGCCCACCTTACTGGTCACCCCTATACTGCCACCCTGCAACTCAATTATTTTTTTACAGATAGCAAGCCCTAAACCCGTGCCACCATAACTAGCCGTTTTTTGTGCCGATGCTACCTGCGAAAATTCATCAAATATCAATGACAGATGGTCTTTATCGATACCCAGGCCGGTATCCTTTACATGTACATTCAATATTTGCAACCCGGCTTTACCTTCGGTTAAAAAGGCGGTAACAGCAACCTCGCCCTGTGCAGTAAACTTAATGGCATTCCCCACCAGGTTCATCACCACCTGCTTAAGGCGAAAACAATCGCCATTGAAACACTGCCCCTTGCTAAAATCAAGTTGGTAGCTCACTTTTATATTCTTTTTACCTGCCTGCACCTGCATGCTGTCCACTATTTCGCCAATAGCAGTATAAGGGCTAAATGGCAACTTTTCAAAACTCATTTTACCGGTTTCGTACTTAGAAAAATCCAGTATCTCGTTCACAACATCCAGTAGCATTTTTGATGAGCTGCGGATAGCATTGGTCTGCTCGGTTTGGGCGTCAGTTAAATGGCTTTGCGTAAGCTGTTCAGAAAAGCCGATAATAGAGTTTAACGGTGTGCGGATCTCATGGCTCATACTAGCCAGGAAACGGCTTTTTTGCTGGGCGTACTTTTCGGCCATCTCGGTATAAACAACCATTTCTTCCTCGTTCCTGAAAATTTTCCAGATGTTATACAGTATAATGATTACAAATGCGGTAAGCAGTAAAAACATAACCCCCGATAACCTTTTAAACTCATACAAAATGGTGCTCAGGTTATTATTCACTACATCTTTACTGCCGTTGATATACTGTTGCTCGGCCATTTTATACTTTTTAAGGCTGCCAATGATCTGGCTGATCAAGCGGTTGTTTATCTCCAGCATTTCGCGCTCGTTTGTACGCAATTTGCTATTGGCCTCATATATTTTAGTGTAGTACTTATTATAGGCTTGTGCCACTTTAGGGCTGGCCGTTATGGTGGTAATAGTAGTATCTGTGCGGTGTTTTACAAGCACAGGTGCTGCCTGAGGCTTTTTATCCTTTTTACTGAATACAGAAAACAGGCGGCCAAAAAATTTCTTTTTCGGCTCAGGCGCTTTAGCAATAGCCTTAATAGTATCAACATGGGTTTCGGTTTTTATGCGCCTAACCACAGGCTGCATAATTATCTTATTATTCTGATCTTTTAAAGCAGCATTAATTTTCCTGGCTGATTTCATCAAACTGTCCGACAAGGTCATCAGCCTGATATAGGTATCCGTTTTAACAGTTTTCTGGCTTACCAGGTCGCTAAGGGAATTATTCTCGGATGCGCCCGCGGTACTTTTGTTATTGATATTAATGGTGGTGATAACACCACGTACATTTTTTATCTGCCTGCTAAACTCTTTAAAGTACCATTTGCGGCCGGTTAAAGCATACATACGGCTACTGTTATCGGCACTGTATAGCTCAATTATACAACTATCTATCAAAGCCGAGTTAGCCCGTGCATTAACCATCTGCTGAAAATTGCTCCGTAACTTTTCGGCTTTATTGTACTGCAGGTAAAGGTAAAATGCACTGCCAAACAACACTACGATGAGTAATACAATTAAGGCATAACGTAAAATGGGTATTTTTTTAACACCGGCTATCATAAGGAATGGGTTGAGGTTTCATATCTAACAGTATTACAAAATGTTAGATTTTTATATTTCATCCTCCCAATTGCAAGAGCAATGCCATAAAGCAGCCATACACCTTTTAAGAATATTTTTAACGGAACCCTAATGTAATTAATGTTTTAAGAAAAAATTTCTTTATTCAATTGTTGCAAATTGTATGCAAATACAAAAAATATGCAATAATCAACAACAGTACAACTGTTAAAATAAGTTGATAGTTAGGGATTTAAGAAAACTTTACGATAGTTTAATGCGCTACAAACATGCCATCTTTTACCGCCATATTGCCTTTAATTTTTTTGCGGCCGGTTATCAGCACCAGCAATGCTATAGATGATGCCGCCAGCATAATTACCGACATAGGTACCGACGACTGGCTCTTAAACAAACTTACCCCAACCGATACTACCGAGCCTATACACATCTGGAAAGCGCCAAGTAAGGACGACGCGGTACCCGCGTTTTTCTCAAACGGAGCCAGTGCCAGGGCAGATGTATTAGGGCTGATTATGCCCACACAGCACAGCACTAAAAATATCATAACAATAGTGCCCACCAGGCCAAGTACGTTTTGCATCGAGCCAACAACAAACACCGCCGAAATGATAACCATGGCAATAAGCGCAACATTTACTATTTGCTGGCTTTTGTATTTTTTGATCAGAAGACTGTTTACCTGGCTGGCGCCAATGAACCCGACAGACAAAAGGGCGAAGATCCAGCCATATGTTTTACTGCTTACTTTAAAAACCTCCATAAATACCAGTGGTGATGACGAGATATAGGCAAACAAACCCGAAAAGGCTATACCTCCGCTCAGTGCATAGGTATAAAATTGCGGCGTTTTTATAACACCTAAAAACCCGTTAATAATAGGTTTGGGTTTTAGGGAATAAGATGGATCGGCTTTGTAGCTCTCGGGTAGGAAAAAGAAAACGGCCAGCGTTATCAAAACGGCTATAACCGCCAGTATAAGGAATATCAGTTGCCAGCCAAAAGCAGTAGTAACATATCCCCCCACTGTTGGGGCTATCATAGGTGATGCACCTAAGACCAGAATAAGCAGGGCAAAAACCTTAGCATTATCCTTAACGGGGAAAATATCACGTACCATAGCTATTGATGCCACACCCGCCGCACAACTGCCAACAGCCTGTATAAAGCGCATAGCGATAAGCATTTCAATACTGGTTGATAAATAACACCCTACTGATGCTACAATGTATAAGGCCAGCCCTGCGTATAAAGGGGGTTTGCGCCCGTATTTATCAAGCAAGGGCCCGTAAAGCAATTGCCCGGCCGAAATCCCTATAAAAAAGCTGGAGAGCGACAACGCCACATTCTCGGGGCTTGTGTGCAATGATCTGGCAATATCCGGAAAACCCGGCAGATACATATCAATAGAAAAGGGCCCCAAAGCGGTAAGTGAGCCCAATATCAATATTAAAAGGAAATAGCGTTTGCTTGTCATCCCCACAAAGAAACAAAGTTTAATCGGGGGAATGCAGTAAGAGGAATGTAAAATAGTTTAGGCTTTGATTATTTTAACCACAGAGGACACTGAGAAAAAACACAGAGATGCACAGAGAAGAATCTTCTTGAGCTATGTGTTGATGAACATACAAATCCTTTATGTTCTCTTTGCTTAAATCAATAACTTATTTCAACCTTTAAAACGCTAAACCCTGCTATACTTTGTTCATAACATGGTTGATATAATTGGTTAAATTTTAGTTGGATACACACTTTTAATATAATGTTATTACTTTAGTTGCACCGGCCTCCCGGTAGTAATACAATTATAAACCTCTTCAAAGTAAAAGTAATGCTGGTTATACTGTTCTGTATAGTACTGCTCATATTATTGGTTAGCTGGGCAAAGGTTAACCCATTCCTGGCTTTTTTGCTGGTTTCTATTGCCGCCGGGCTAATGCTTGGTATCCCCGTTAACAAAGTAACCGGGGCTGTACAAAAAGGCATGGGCGATATTTTAGGCGGGCTGCTTATTATTATTTGCCTTGGTGCTATGCTGGGTAAGCTGGTTGCCGCCAGCGGCGCCGCCCAAAAAATTGCCGAAGTACTGGTAAACGCCGTTGGCCAAAAATATATTCAGTGGGCTTTGGTGGCTGCGGGGTTTATTATAGGTATCCCCCTATTTTACGGAATAGGCTTTGTGCTGATGGTGCCGCTGATATTTTCGGTAGTGTACAAGTACAAGTTACCGGCAGTATTTATTGGCCTGCCCATGATTGCTTCCTTATCGGTAACCCATGGTTTTTTACCGCCGCATCCATCGCCTTCGGCATTGGTGGTACTGTTTCATGCCAATATGGCTACCACATTTATTTACGGACTGATGATAGCCATCCCGGCCATTATACTCGCCGGGCCGGTATTCGCGCAGTTTTTAAAGAAGATCCCATCAGAACCACTGGCTACCTTCCGTGCCGAAGAAATGCCGGCCGATAAACTGCCAAGCGGCTTTATTAGTTTTTTTACTGCGTTATTACCCGTGCTGCTTTTAATGTTAACCGCGTTTTTCCCATACCTGGGTATCAAAAATGCAACCGCATTAAAAGTAATGGCCTTTCTGGGCGATCCATCTATCGTAATGCTGATAGCGCTTATTGTAGCTACCTATACCCTGGGTATAAAACAAGGCCGTAGCATGAGTACCATAGCCGTTAATTTTACCGATGCAGTTAAAGATATTTCCCTCATACTGCTTATCATAGCCGGATCGGGCGCTTTTAAAGAGGTACTCACCATTAGCGGCGTAAGTAATGAGATTGCCGATAGTTTAAAAGCATTTAATATGCCGCCGCTTGTATTAGGGTGGGTAATAGCTGCTATTATACGCATTAGCTTAGGTTCGGCAACGGTTGCGGGGTTAACGGCGGCTGGTATTGTATCGTCATTAGTGGTATCAGCACATGTAAACCCAAACCTAATGGTATTATCTATTGGTGCGGGCAGTTTGGCCTTCTCGCATGTAAACGACTCGGGCTTCTGGCTATTTAAGGAGTACTTTAACCTGAGCATTAAAGACACGTTTAAGTCGTGGTCGATGATGGAGAGCCTGGTATCGGTTATTGGCCTGGCGGGTGTCCTCATCATTAATTTATTTGTTTAGGGTATGAAAAAGATACTATCGGCATTTATCATCACGCTATGCTGTGCTACTTGCTTTGCGCAGGATGCCGGTAATTTTTTTACATCTTTTGATGGTGCAAAGATCTACTACGAAGTAAAAGGTGAGGGCTCGCCCGTGATACTGGTACACGGTTTTACCGGCACCAGCCAGGGATGGAAACACGGCAGCTTATACCCGGCCCTGCTTACCGCCGGTTATAAAGTTGTGATATTGGATCTGCGCGGCAACGGGCAGTCAGACAAGCCACATACCGATGCCGGTTATGCCAACGATGCCGAGGCTAAGGATATTATGGGGCTGGCAGGCAGCCTGGGCTTTAAAAAATATGCTGTTGTAGGTTACTCACGTGGCTCTATTATTACTTCGCGTTTAATGGTTCTTGATAAACGCATCACCAAAGCTGTAATGGGCGGCATGGGTGCCGATTATACCAACCCCGAATGGCCAAGGCGTATTCACGCCTACAAAGCCCTGATGGGCGATACCACCATACACGATGTAGACGATATGATGGTTTGGATCCGTAAAAACAATTTTGATACCCTGGCGCTGGCTTACCAGCAAAAGCACCAGCCCAGTACCAGTAAACAGGAGCTTACCAAGGTTAAAATACCCGTTTTGTTAATAGACGGCACAGAAGATTTCACCAACGGTGATGTACATGATCTGCAGAAACTTATACCCACTTCAACCATGGTGAGCGTGCCCGGTAACCATAATACTGCAGGGAATACTATACAGTTTTCTACCGCTATCCTCAATTTTATAAAATAAAATATTAAACCATTGGCGTTTTAAGTGCTCCATAACTATGTAAGCACTATGGCTTGCTATTTGCATTGGTTTAATTATTATTTAAGACACACACTATGAAAAAGATACTCGTGTTAGGCAGCCTGGTTTTGGCATTAACGTCTACCGTTAGCATAAATGCCCAGGCCCAGGAAAAAAAAGGAATGAGTCAACAAGGTAAAGGCGCCATAATTGGCGGTGCCGGTGGCGCTGTTGCAGGTGCGCTTATAGGTAAAAGCGTTGGTGGTGCCGTAATTGGTGGTGCTATTGGTGCCGGTGGTGGTTACATAATTGGTAACGAAGCCCGCAAGCGCGAACAAAAGAAAAAACATGCCGCATGGCTGGAACGCCGCCGCGCATGGAAACGGGCGCATCCGGGTAAAGCTTACCCATATTAATACTAAACCCGCTAAATGCGGGTTTTTTGTTTTTACATATTTTTGCTTTATCAATAACAAAAAAATACATTCTTATAAGTATTATTGCATTACATTTGAGTGTTTAGCCGATCAACCATTTATATATCGCTATTTTTCAGCCCTGTCGCCGATATTTTAGTATCATATATTTTTCATCTTACTTAGATACCTTTATATACTTTTTTGATTTATTCTATTGAACATGGTAAAGCGTATTTTAGTGTTAGACGACAACCAGGACATTCTTGCGATTGTGCACGAAACCCTCACCTACGAAAACTTTGAGGTGAAAAGCACAGGCGAAAGCAAAAATGTGATGCCACTGGTTGAGGCTTTTGAGCCTGACCTGGTGATACTGGACTACCGCGTAGCCGGCCTTAACGGAGGCGAGCTTTGCCAGTCTATCAAAGCGCATCCCAAATTCAGCAATGTGCCTGTTATTATATTCTCGGCCTACATAAGCCACGAGGCCGACCTGTGGGCTTACGGTTGCGATGCCATCATCAATAAACCTTTTGATTTGAACGAACTGGTTGAGAAGGTGAATAATTTGATATCATAGATTTTCTGCTTGCCTTGTTCCACTCAGAAATGGAACAAACGGAACAAGTGGAACAAACACAAAACATTGATAATCAATTAATTAATACTGACAAAATCTTGTCAGTACCTCAATAAATACTTCACGAATAGCCCATTAATGGCTCATATACAGCAGTTTATGAAAAAGATGGTTTTGTTCCACTTTTTGGGAAATGGAACAAGCCTGGCTGCCCTGAAATATCCGGCCGGTTTGCCCCGGCTTATCCGGCAAAAAAGCCAACAAAAGATGGCTTCAGTTCGCCTTTTTCCGGCCTTAGTTCGCCCTTTTTAGTGCGTATAGTTTAACCATTGTAAACAAGGCTGCTTTTAATCAACTAACTGGTTTATAATAAATTATAAATTTAACGCTTGTTCCATTTGTTCCGTTTGGAACAAGCTTTTTTGGGTACATGCGTTAAAACTCATATTGCAACCGGATGATTCATGAGCGCAATTCGCCATGTCATGGTGAGCTTGTAGAACCTTTAGTGAACAAGCCTAACGTTCAGTCTTCGACGGGCTCAGACTGACAATATAAAAGAAAAGCAGGCTACAAGCATCTCGAAGATTGCCACGCTATCGCTCGCAATGACGGATAGTTTTTATAGCGCAATGACGCTGTTATTAAGCACAAAAAAAAGGCCCCGATAGTTCGGGGCCTTTTTACTATATATTGGGGTAATTATTTTACCTCTTCAAAATCAACATCTGTTACGTTGTCAGCACCACCTTCTGGTTGGCCACCACCAGCCTGACCTGCGTCAGCACCCGGTTGCGCTCCGCCATCGGCAGACGCTTTGTACATATCTTCAGATGCAGCAGTCCATGCAGCGTTCAGTTCTTCCTGTGCAGGCTCAATAGCAGCCAGGTCTTTCGCAGCATAGGCTGTTTTCAATTTCTCCAAGCCAGTTTCGATAGCGCCTTTTTTATCGGCAGGTATCTTATCACCGTACTCTTTCAATTGTTTCTCGGTCGAGAAGATCAGGGCATCAGCAGAGTTCAGTTTTTCAACTTCTTCTTTTGCTTTCTGATCTGCTTCAGCGTTAGCTTCAGCTTCGTCCTTCATCTTTTTGATCTCGGCATCGGTTAAACCTGATGATGCTTCGATACGGATCTTTTGCTCTTTACCGGTTGCTTTATCTTTTGCAGATACATGTAATATACCGTTGGCATCAATATCGAAGGTTACTTCAACCTGAGGAACACCGCGAGGTGCCGGTGGTATACCATCCAGGTGGAAACGGCCTATGGTACGGTTACCCGCAGCCATTGGGCGCTCGCCCTGTAATATGTGGATCTCAACAGATGGCTGGCTATCAGACGCAGTAGAGAAGGTTTCTGATTTTTTGGTAGGGATAGTTGTGTTTGATTCGATCAGTTTGGTCATTACACCACCCATAGTTTCGATACCCAATGATAACGGGGTAACATCTAACAACAACACATCTTTAACCTCGCCGGTTAATACACCACCCTGTATAGCTGCACCAATGGCAACAACTTCATCAGGGTTAACACCTTTTGATGGCGCTTTACCGAAGAATTTTTGTACCGCTTCCTGTATAGCAGGGATACGGGTTGAACCACCAACCAAAATAACTTCGTCAATGTCTGAAGTACTGTAACCAGCATTTTTCAATGCAGTACGGCAAGGTTCGATAGTACGTTTGATCAGGCTATCGGCCAATTGCTCAAATTTTGCACGGGTTAAGGTTTTAACCAAGTGTTTAGGGCCTTCGGCACCTGCAGTAATGTATGGCAGGTTAATTTCTGTTTGCGTAGAGCTTGATAATTCAATCTTAGCTTTCTCGGCAGATTCTTTTAAACGTTGTAAAGCCATTGGGTCTTTACGCAGGTCAACACCTTCGTCGCTTTTAAATTCATCTGCCATCCAGTCAATAATCACCTGGTCAAAGTCGTCACCACCAAGGTGGGTATCACCATCGGTTGATTTTACTTCGAAAACGCCATCACCTAACTCCAGTACAGATACGTCATGCGTACCACCACCACAGTCAAACACAGCAATTTTCATATCCTTGTGTGCTTTATCCAAACCGTAGGCAAGGGCAGCAGCAGTAGGCTCGTTGATGATACGGCGAACTTTTAAACCAGCAATTTCACCGGCTTCTTTTGTTGCCTGGCGTTGTGCATCGTTAAAATAAGCCGGAACGGTAATAACCGCTTCGGTAACTTCATGGCCCAAAAAGTCTTCGGCAGTTTTCTTCATTTTCTGAAGGATCATTGCAGAGATCTCTTGCGGGGTATATTTACGGTCGCCAATTTCAACACGCGGGGTGTTGTTGTCGCCTTTAACTACTTTGTATGGTACACGGCCAACTTCGGTGGTAACTTCATTAAAGTTGTTACCCATAAAGCGTTTTATAGAATAAATAGTTTTTGTTGGGTTTGTAATGGCCTGGCGTTTTGCCGGGTCACCAACCTTACGCTCACCATCGTTAACAAAAGCCACAACAGAAGGCGTAGTACGTTTTCCCTCGCTGTTAGCAATAACTACAGGTTCGTTACCTTCCATTACAGCTACGCAGGAGTTTGTTGTTCCTAAGTCAATTCCAATTATTTTAGACATATTATGATTTGATTTTTTTATTAATTACTGATTCTACACCTATTTATCAATGCGTGTGCCAATATGCATTTGGCAGAAAAAATATATCGCATATGTCAGTTAATATCCAAACCGTCAGCAGTGGTTACTTTGCGGTGACATGTTGGCAGGGTTTTTATCGGTTTGTGATTGGCTATCATTACCAATTCAAAATTGTAAACGCCTGAATTATGACAATCAGACTTAGCATTAAATAAAAAGCTTTGGCCGCCTTATTAAAGATGATATTGATAAGATTAATAAAAATAAATATTACACCTATAAGACTAATAAAAGCCCCCGGCAATCCCCCATCAGGGCCATGTATAGCACTATTCTTATCCGCATTGAGAAAAATGAGCTGTATACATAAGCAAGTATATATTATATAAAATATTAATGCTAAAGGGTGCTTTTTTAAAAGTTCTGTTATTGATTTCATACAGGTTACAACTGATTAATACAGTTGAATCATAAAAGTAACCCTTGTTCCTTTCGTCCCTTCGCCCCCCCCCGGAATATAATGGCGTTGCCTTCGGCCGGGCTTTCCGCTCATACTGCAGGCCTTAGTCACAGAGCCGGTATCCGCTTCAATCCCTAACGCATTTGCAACGCAGGGTCCTTTTCAAAATACCCTGCAGATCAGTTAAACTGAAATTGCTCAGCCTTCAGCCTCTTCTGTACCTCTTGTTTATAATTTCTGCCTATCGGCAACTCATGTCCGTTAATATCCAGGCGGTACGAGTAAAAAGAATCGATCTTGCCCAGGGCTACCAAAAACGAGCGATGGATGCGTATAAATTTATGATCGGGCAGCATCTCTTCCAGCAGGCTTATCTTTTGCTTGCTGATGTAAGCTTGCTCTTTGGTAATCACCTTAACATAGTCGCGCAGGCTTTCTACCCATAAAATATCGTTGATATTTATCTTTACGGTTTTACGCTCCACCTTCAGGTAAATAAATGCTTCGTGGTCGCCAACGGGCACTTCATAGGTAACCATAGCCTTGTTTTTATGATCCTGTAATTGGTAAACCTTATCTATCGCGCGCATAAAACGCTCAAACGGGATGGGTTTCAGCAGGTAATCTATCGCGTTCAGCTCAAAACCCTCCAGGGCATACTCGCTGTAGGCGGTGGTAAATATTACCTTGGGCGGGTTTTTAAGGCTCTTTAACAGATCAGTACCTTTTATGCCCGGCATCTGGATGTCTAAAAACATCAGGTCTACCGGCTTTTGCTGCAATAGTTGAAAAGCCTGTATGGCATCGCCGCATTTGCCAACCAGTTCCATATCGCTGAATTTAGCAAGATACCCTTCTATGATCTCGATAGCATAGGGTTCGTCATCAACAATTAATACACGTGTTTTCATGCGGGTACTAATTGTTTTGATAATTGGGTTTGTTTGGCAGGTTGCACAACCGGCGATAGTTCCACATCTAATACGATCAGGAAGGTATCCTCCTCATCCATAATTTTTAAATAATGGCCGTCGGGATAAAGCAGGTTTAACCGTTTTACCACATT
The DNA here is from genome assembly GCA_040390445.1 of Bacteroidota bacterium. GTDB lineage: Bacteria > Bacteroidota > Bacteroidia > Sphingobacteriales > Sphingobacteriaceae > Mucilaginibacter. The sequence goes on along the minus strand of JAZJYI010000007.1, from coordinate 22,885 downwards.
ACTTAGGCCAATATGCCCCGGCGATTCATCGGCGGAAGCGTTTTTATGCGGGTTATTGTTTGATACCTTAAGTTTAAACCAGTTATCCCTCACGGCAATATCAATATTAACCCATACCTGGCCCGTGGTTTCGCTTGCGCCATGCTTAAAGGCATTTTCAATAAAAGGCAAAATAAGCAAGGGGGCAATCTGCCTATTCTTAAGGTTGCCGCTAATGTTAAAACTAATGTCTATCCTGTCTTCATAGCGCAATTTTTCCAGGTTAACGTACTGCTGCATCATAAATACCTCTTTCTCCAGCGGCACCACATCCTTACTGCACTCATAAAGCATATACCGCAATATATCCGACAAGCCCAAAATCAGCTCCGGCGATTTTGGCGAATTATTTAAACTTAACGCGTAAAGGTTATTGAGGGTATTAAACAAAAAATGAGGATGGATCTGTGCCTTTAACGCACCCAGTTCAGCCTCTAAAGCGGCCTGTTTGCGCTCGTACCACATTTTAAAAAGCTTAACGGCCAGCACAAAGCCCATGATGAGGTTGGTGCCTTTAAACGCGTTTACAAGCCCTACCGTATTAAATAAAGATTGAAAAAATGGCCCATTGTTGATGCTCAGGTAATCAGGATCGGTAATGTGTTGTGTTTCTATCAGGTAAGGAATAACAAATATTAGCCCGATTGTACGGCTGAGCAACATCGCTGCTACGGCAACAACCACCGATAACAGAATATACTTAATATATTTCCCCTTAAACAAATATGCGGGCACTACCCAATAAGCAATTGTATAATAATAGGCAACTTGTATTGTTCCATAAAAAAGGCTGTTCCTGAAGGAAGTTACCAAACTGATCTGTACAGAATATATAACAGTTAATATAAGCAAAACAATTATCCAGAAAATAACATGCTGCAGCACCCGGGGTACATGCAGATCATCAACCTTAAACTTAACCGCGTTCATACTCACTAAATTACTGCTATTGTAACCAAAACATAACAGGCGCATCCCTGTAAATCGACAAACGGCAGTGTTTTAATGACAGACTGCACTGTTACCGGCCCTTACGCTAATATTTTCTATACAGACGTTTATGGCACCCCATAAGTTACCGTTTGTATGCAATTAGCCTGCTTATATCGCTTTATATTTTTAATGGTTTAACACACTGCTACTTTAGTATTCATTATAACAGCAAGCATCATGAAAAAACTCATCATAACAGTCATCGCTATTGCGATATACACCACTAATAGTTATGCGCAAAATTCACCGGCATCAAAACCTGTTACGTGGGTGGTAGAAGGCAGCGTTTACCAGCCTAAAATTAACACGGTGAAATTCTATGACGATAAATCGCAGCTTATTTACCAGGAAACCATTTATGGCAAACTGGATGTAAAGAAAAAGTATGTGTACGAAGCGCTTAACCAGGCCTGCGATAAACTATTCGCCCAACGCAGGGATTTAAAAAACATAAACCTGTTAAGCCTGGCCTTAAGCGCAAAGTAACTAAAGAAGTTTTTTTAAAAACAGTTAAGTGAAGGGAGAGCTTGCGCGAGGCAGGTTCTCCTATTTTTTACTACTAACATTTATTTCAAATAAACAAGCGGGCAAATTGCTTTGATAATGAGCTGGCAAACCAGTTGTGTTTTTTAAGTTAAACAGCCCTAAAAATACAAACCCGGCATTGGTGTAGTGTTCAATTAGTTTTACATTGTTACCAATTGTATCTAATCGTACAAAGTCTATAGCGTTAAGTTTTGCGTAATCTATAGCCCAGTTTGTAATTAATTGCACAAAATTATGCCCCCTATACAAGGGGTTAGTTGCAATCCTGTGTATATAAATAGCCTTATCTGTATTTAGTTCTTCCCAAATTTGTTCATCACTAAAAGTAGTGGCCCAAACACAGGCAATTTCGCCGTTTATGGTTATTTTCCATTGCCGGTTTTCAGCAATTTCAGTTTCAACAAGTGCCCTATCAAACTGCGGCCATACAATTACCGTTTTCTTTGATTTTTGGTATGCTGAAGCAATGTTATAAAGCCGAAAAATTTCATCAATATCTGCCGCTACGCTGTTCGTGATTTCCATTTAGAAGGGTATAATTATTAGAGTGAAAATTTTGAATAGCACGGCTTTATTCAGCCGGTTCTATCCAGTTACCATCGCCTTTAATGATGCCGATGAGTTCATCAAGCGCATTAACGGAACTGATATTCTTTTTTACAGCCTGCTGCCCACGGTACAGGGTTACCTTATCAGTACCCGAACCTACGTAACCATAATCGGCATCAGCCATTTCGCCGGGGCCATTTACTATACAACCCATAATGCCAATTTTAAGGCCTTTAAGGTGACTTGTACGGCTGCGGATCATCTGGGTGGTGACCATCAGGTCGAACAACGTACGCCCGCAGCTTGGGCACGATATGTATTCGGTTTTTGAGATACGCGAACGGGTTGCCTGCAATATGCCAAAAGCGGTTGACGTAATAACCCCGGTTGCCACCTGCGGTGCATCTATCCAGATACCGTCGCCAAAGCCATCAACTAATAAAGCGCCGAGGTCGGTACCTGCGTATAATTGCAGGTCTTGAGTCTTAAGTTCTAAGTCTTCAGTATCAAAAGAATAGTCACGCTTAATAATAACCGGCACATCCAGTTCCATTTCCTGCAGTTTCAGGAAAAAGGTGCGCTGATCGGCCATGCCGTGCAATTCATCCGTTTCCAACACAAAAACCAATGATCTATCAAGCGGGATCAGTCCGAATGCTTCTGTATCCAGGTCGGCATTTTTGATACGCACCAGGTTCAGGGCCGATGTACGATCAACATCCGCCTGTATGTATTCATTCAAAGTAAATACCGGGTGGCAAAGGGTTTTGCTGGCCAGTTTTTGCCAGGTTGGGTAATGATATAATTGCTTCAGGTTACCCGGCAAGGTAAACGATGGCAAACTATCGCCCAGGTAAACAAAATCAACCGATTGCTCGGCCATGTTGTATTTATCCAGCAATGCCGAGTACAGGTAACCGGCATCATTCATCACCGCGGGGTCTTTCAAATTGGCCCGCGACAGATCTACCACAACCCTTGGCACCATATGCCCGCCTATAAAGGCATTGGCTTCGTAGGTATCGCGCTTTTTGTATTCGTAGGGTGAGTGGTGCGGGTTCTGAGTATCAATGTGCGAAGCAATTACGTTCTCTTCACTCTTCGCTCCGGCAACTTCACTCCTTTTCACATACCGGTTAACCAGTGCAATAGCCACCGGTGCTTCGGCTTCGGGCTCTTCGGTAAGGGAAACCCGTACGGTATCGCCCAGCCCATCTTCCAGTAAAGTGCCTATACCCACGGCAGATTTGATGCGCCCATCCTCGCCGTCGCCGGCTTCGGTTACGCCAAGATGCAGCGGGTAATTCATCCCTTCGGCCACCATGGTTTGCACCAACAGGCGATACGCTTGTACCATTACCTGCGGGTTACTACTCTTCATGCTCACTACCAGGCTGTAGTAACCCAAGGTTTCGCACATGCGGATAAACTCCATCGCGCTCTCTACCATGCCCTGCGGGGTATCGCCATAACGGCTCATGATGCGGTCGCTCAGCGAACCATGGTTGGTACCAATACGCATGGCAGTACCATATTCTTTACAGATGTTTACCAGCGGGGTAAATTTCTGAAAGATGCGTTCCAATTCGCCTTTGTATGCCAGGTCGGTGTACTCCAGCTGGTCGAATTTCTTTTTATCGGCATAATTGCCGGGGTTTACGCGTACTTTTTCAACAATACGGGCAGCCACCTCGGCGGCGTTTGGGGTAAAGTGTATATCGGCAACCAGCGGTACATTGTAGCCACGCTGGCGCAGTTGTTTCTTTATTTCGGCAAGGTGGTTTGCTTCCTTAATGCTGGGCGCGGTAATGCGCACATACTCGCAGCCTGCATCAACCATGCGGATGGTTTGCTCAACCGTACCGATGGTGTCCATGGTATCCGTGGTAGTCATGCTTTGGATGCGGATAGGGTTATTACCGCCCATTGGTACATCGCCGATGGCAACCTCGCGTGTTACAAAACGCGAATAATCGGTTAGTGAATTACAGTAACGGCCTTGCAGCATTTTCACAGCATCAGCATTCATTTGCAGGGATGGAATTAATAAGATGCAAAAATACAGATTTTGTTGGAAAGGATGGAACCTGGATATTGATGGGGTGCAATCTTATATTTACATTCGGACATTAAACCACCTGATATCGCAATGAAACAGTTCCTGCTTCCTGTTCTGATTATTATCTTATTCGCATCGTGTAAAAGCAATACAAAACAACCTCTGATTGATTCTGCATCCAACACAACCGTAGTCGATCATTCCAAAGAGTTGATAGCCGAATTCAAACCCATTATGCAGGGAGTATGGGTAAAAAAGAGTTACGTAGACAAGGTTATAGCAACCCGATCGCCTTTAGCAGCTGTAGATGAGGCATTGGATATGACGGCTTTACTATTTGATAGGAATACCATACAAGGGGATAGTTTAATGGTATTGGTTGGATGGGGTAATCATGATTCAAGTGAAATGACCCTAAGATTTAAACCGGGCACACGCAAACACTCTTTATTATTCGGGTTGGGGGAGTTACAATATGCTATCGTTAACAGAGATACTCTCCTTACCCTATATTGGCCCGATGAAAAAACCCACCATACAAAAGCTACTATGTATAAAAAGTCGCCTGTTAAAAGCGACGACTTAGGCTCCGGGTTAGAATACTTTATAAATAAGGGGTTAGTGACAGGCGATTACGTATTGAAAGACAGCACTGGAAATACTTCTAAAGTTAGCTTTAACACCAATGGGAAAATAAGTGGTTTTCAAAACTTTACGAATTATGGCATCAATATAGACCTTAACACTGATGCAATGGATAACTTAGATGAGATTGGTTTTAATAACGGAAAAGGAGCACATAAATGGTATTCATTCAAAATCAATGCCGACACTTTAAAGCTTTATGAAACCCGGCCTAATTCAGATTCATCATTATTGATATTAGACAAACTAAAATACACGCTTATAAAACAACAGTAGCATTTAAATATACCGTACAACTTTTATCTATAAAAACCGTTTTAAACTGTATTTAATGCCACAATTTACTATCTTGGGTTATCAATACCGCTACATGAAAAGAATTATCTGCCCCCTGCTTATACTCAGCATATTCCTATCGTGCAAAAGTAAAACTAACGACTCTGACCAGGATACTACCGGCACCGGTAAGCCGCTCGATCAAAGCCAGGCATTGATGCATCAGTTTAAACCGCTCATAAACGGTTTGTGGATCAAAAAAGACTATATCAAAAAAGTAAAGAAGAGTAAATCGCCGTTAGAAGCTGTTGATAACGGCACCGGGGTTACCATTATGTATATTGACACCACCCAACTTAAAGGCGACAGTATTACCGTGCCTGTTGTTATAAATAACCACGAGGGCACTAATGTGTCTTTAAACTTTCAGCCGGGTAAAAACACCACTACTGTTGAATTTGGTGATGATGAATTAAGTTACAAGATAAAGAATGGCGATACCACGCTCATCATCTATCATTACAACCCGCAAACAAAAGAGACAGCTACCGCCCAGTATATTAAGGCCATGCCGAACAAACCGGCCGGCGGATTGGCAGCAGGCATGAGTATGGCCATTAACAAAGCCATCCTATCAGGCAAGTATGAAGGCACCGATGCCACAGGTAAAAAACTGACCGCCGTATTTACCGACGATGGAAAAGTAAGCGGCCTGCCGGGCTTAACAACTTACTACGTACAAAACGACATGATAACCGACCCCGATCATAGCCATGACGAGATCATATTTAACCTGAACGGTAAAAATCAAAAAGCATACTCCTTTATTATCAATAAAAAAACGCTGAGCTTATACGATAATGCGGAGCAAATTAAATCTAACAAGCCATCCTATTCTTTAAAGCGTAAAAGGGATTAGTTTATTCCGCTTTATCCAGGTACTTGTAAATAGCGATCAGGTCTTCATCCCCATGCTCGGGAACGGCCGCTTCAAACGTTTTTAGTGCTGCCTCACCTAAAGGTGTTGTTAAACCTATATCACGCGATAGCTTAAGGTCTTTTACTATATTTTTAAGGCTGAATGCCGCTTTAAAATTATCACTCACAATAGCATCACCTTTCAATTTGGTATAAGGGTTGGCAATAGCCGCATTACCTAAAAGGTTTAATAAAACCTCCGGTGCTATCCCATTATTTTTTGCCAGAATAACAGCTTCGGCAAGTCCCTGTGTGTAAAAACTTAGCAATGTATTAATAGCCAGTTTTGCGGCATTCCCCGCACCAACAGCGCCCACATTTACCGCCAGTTTACCTATTTTTTCAAGTATGGGTTTTACCTGTTCAAACACGGAGGCATCGCCACCGGCCATAATAACCAGTTGAGCGGTTTCGGCTTGTTTAACACTACCGGATACCGGGGCATCCATGTATTGCAAATTTTTAGCCTTACAAAGCGCCGCCATTTCTTTACTGACAGCCGGGGAAACCGTGCTCATATTCACGACTATCCTATCGCTTACATCGGCCTTAAAAAGCCCATTTTCGCCTTCAAAAAGCTCGCGAATGGCTTGGTCATCGGTCACCATAATAACAACCACACCCGTTTGCGCTATCAGCTCTTTTGGAGTGGATGCGGTAGTGGCCCCCAGCGCTTTCAGTTCAGCTTCTTTATCCTTATGGCGGTTGTAAACTGTTACTGCATAACCGGCCTTTAACAATTGCTGCGACATGGGGTTACCCATTAAGCCAAGGCCTATCCAGCCAATTTTTGTTGTGTTGCTCATAATCTAATTAACGTTAATACCCTTAATAACGTTTTCGTCAAAGTACTTTTTTACCAGCAGATTAATAAACCTTGTTAAATAAGTTTGGTTCAAAAACACATTCGACCAGTTATCAAACCGCTGGCACTGTATGCCCAGGTAAAAGAAATACATACAAACACCCAGCATAGGTAACAGCCTCTTTTCTTCGTCGGTTATTTTGGTGATGGATTCGTACCCGGCAAAAAAGCTCTTTAGCTTTTCATCGCGTTCGGCTTCTACCTTTTCGGTGCTGTGTAATTGCAATATGTAGTAGGCCAAATCCAAACACAGCCAGCCGTTGCCGCAAAAATCAAAGTCGAATATGGTAACATCACCTCCTTTGGTAATGTTAAGGTTATCGAACCAGATATCCATGTGTACCACGCCCAGCCTTAATTTGCCGGCATCCAATTTAGCCAGTTTATCTAATAAATATTTTTGTGTTGATGCCATCCATTGCATTTCGTCAGTATCAGCCGGGAGAAATTGTTTTAACCGCTCAAACGAATCCTGCAGCAAAACCTGCGGAGTGTAGCTAACCCGTTGCAATTGCAGGCTATGCGTAACCTGGTGAATACGGGCCATGGTTTCGCCAATTTTGTAATGCAGGCCTGTCGAAAAGTTAAGATGTTTTTCGCCTTCGGCAAAAGAGAACAGCACGCCGAAACGATTGCCCTCGGGTGCGTTCAACTGCTGTATATAATCGCCGGCGGCATCTTTTATGGGGTATGATACCGGCACATTGTTATCGCGCAGTAAATTCAACAACCTTAGTTCTTCTGCTATTTCTGTTTGGGTGCGCCAGTTTAAACTATAGAGCCTGAACACAAATTTGCTATCGCCATCGGCTATCAAATAACTATGGTTGATGCCGGTTTTTAACAGCTTACAGGTTGCAGCTGTGCTAAACCCATACTTATCCTGCAAAAATAAACCAACGTGCGTTGCAGAAAGGATTGAACTGGTAACAGGGAAATTTTGCATGATAAAAAGTTTTGGGGCTACAAAGAAACAAAAAAACGCCATTGCTTAAAGCAATGGCGTTAGTATAAATTATTAATAATGCCCTTTTAAAGAATAGATATTGAGAATATCATTATCGAAACTGTAAACTATACGATGTTCATGATTAATACGCCTTGACCATTTCCCTGTTAGCTTATGCTTTAATGGTTCCGGCTTCCCAACCCCTTCAAAAGGAGTTTCTTTCATTGACGAAAGCAGTTCACTAATTTTCTTTTGTACACCTACATTGCCACTCTTCTTCCACTCTTCAAGATGGGATAAAGCAGCAGATGTAAATATTACTTCCATAAATTATCAGTATCCACTTTTGTACCTTTTCCAGCTTTTATTTCTTCTTCACCTTTAAGTACCATCTCTACAAATGCAGGGTCGTATTCATCTTTTTCCTCTTCGTAAGCAATTTTAAACGCTTTCATAAAAACCTTCAGTGCATCAGACTGCTCCTGATTTTCAGGATGTACAATTAATGTTTCCATATCCAAATTTACGCTTTTTTGGATATTTAAGTTTATTCTTAAAACAGAAAAGTTGCAGGCTATACTAACCTGCAACTTTCTATCAAATATCAATTCTACGTTTACACCGCGTCAGACAGCGAACTGAATGTAAAGTCCCTGATCTTCATCGGCGGGATCAGGTAGCTGCGGTAGCTTTCTACGCTAATGCTGCGTTCCTGTTTACCAAGGGCTTCCAGGTTGTTCAGCATAATTACCGGGCTCTCGTTAAACCTGAAGTTTTTTACCGGGAACATGATCTTACCGTTCTCTATATAAAACGTACCATCGCGGGTAAGGCCGGTTAACAGTAACGATTGCGGATCAACCATACGGATGTACCACAACCTTGAAACCAGTATGCCTTTTTCGGTACCTTTTATCAGCTCCTCAAGGGTTTGCGTGCCACCATCCATAATAATATTGCTTGGGCCGGGAACAGGTTTTACACCTTTCTTATCTGCCCAGTAACGCGAGTACGAAAGATTTTTCACCACTCCGTTTTCTATCCAACTGGTTCTTTCGCGTGGCAAACCATCGCCACCCCAGGTAGAACCGGGCAGGTCGGGGTTGAACGGATCTGAGTAGATATTCACTTTCGGGTCCATCAGCTGCTCGCCCAAACGGGTGCCGCCGCCTTTTTTACTCAAAAAGCTGCGTCCTTCTTCCGCGCTGCGCGCATCAAAACGGAACATATTTTCCAGCATGTAGGTAGCCGCAACAGGCTCCAGTATCACAGTATATTTACCTGGTTCAATAGCTTTTGCACCTTTAGAAGCATTCGCTTTCATGGTGGCAACCCTTGTTGCCGATGCTGTATCCAGTTTTGATACATCGGTAAACCCACGTGCAGCATAGCCGGATATTGTACCCCCTGCATCACGTGTAGTTACCGAAAAGGTAACATCGCTGCTTTTGTTGTAGGCAAACAACCCTTTCGAGTTCATTACCGCGTTAAAGCCGCTTGAGTTTTCTAAAAAGCCAGCTGCAAATAAGTTGGCATCTTTGGTAACCTTTAAGCTTTTGCCAACCATTTCGGCCCGGCTTTCGGGTGTCATGGCAGCTGTATTGGCATTGAAGGTTATCGCTTCTTTAAATTCGCTTTGGCCAAGCATCGGCATGTATTCCGGGTTTTGGGGCGCAAATTGCGCCAGTTCTTCCGATCGGCGTACAACGCGCTCTAAAGCGGCATCGTCAAACTCATCAATAGTGGCCGAGCCCGCCTTTTTACCATAAACAGATGTTACTGCTAAAGCCGTAGTGCTTACATCGCCCGCGGTAGAAACCGCATTAAGCGCGTACCTGATATTGCCGCCTTCGTTTCCGAAAAGGCTCACTTCGCACTCATCGGCCTTTGAATAGCTAAGCACTTTCTTTAATAAAGCCTGTGCTTGTTCTTTTGTATATAAAGCCATATGTTATCCGATCTTTCTTTTTGTGTTAATTACATTAACACCGTTAAACCTTGTTGTTGACGACCCGTGCGATACCGCGCTGCTTTGGCTTGGCTGGCCCTTACCATCGTTGAACGATCCGCCTAAACGGTAATCGTCTTTATCGCAAACTGCTGTGCAAGAGTTCCAGAACTCCTGGGTATTGGCCTGGTAAGCCACATCGTTTAGCATACCGGCAATTTTACCATCTTTTATCTCGTAAAACAGCTGCCCGCCAAACTGGAAGTTATAACGTTGCTGATCGATAGAGAAAGAGCCGTCACCAATAATGTAGATCCCCTTCTCAACGTTCTTGATCATGTTATCTACACTCAGCGGTGTTTTGCCCGGTTGTAACGATACGTTTGGCATACGCTGGAATTGTACATCCTGCCAGCTTTGCGCGTAGCAGCAGCCCTGAGACTCTTTTAAGCCTATAATATGCGCCTGGTCGCGGATGGCCTGGTAGTTTACCAGCGTACCATCTTTAATAATATCCCATTTTTTAGTACCTACACCTTCATCGTCATATCCAACAGCACCAAGCGAACCTACTTCAGTTTTATCGCCGGTTACATTTACGTTTTTGCTGCCGAAATTGAACTTGCCCGATTTCCATTTATCCAGCGTTAAGAAACTGGTACCGGCATAGTTGGCTTCGTAGCCCAATACGCGGTCAAGCTCAGTTGGGTGGCCAACAGATTCGTGAATGGTTAACCACAGGTGGCTTGGATCAAGCACCAGGTCGTATTTACCCGGATCTACCGATTTGGCGGTTATTTTTTCTGCCGCTTGTTTGGTGGCAAACTTCATATCCTCCAGCATATCGTAACGCTTTTTGTAACGAGGCGTTATACCGGCTATAGTTTCGGATGCCATTGGTGTTAAGTATTCATAACCCATACCAACCGGCGAGCTTATAGAACGGCGGGTTTGGAAAGAGTTTGAAGCCGAATCAATTTTTGTAACCGTAAATGATGGGAACAGGCGGTGAATATCCTGGTCGATGTATGAACCATCGGTAGATGCAAAGTATTTTTGCTCGTTCACCGCAAATATCATCGAGTTTACAAAGTTGGCCCCTCCGCTTACAGCCGCTGCATTAGCACCAAGCAACAGGTCAACTTTTTCTTTAATAGGTACTTCAAAGGCACTCTTTTCTATCGGGGTTTTCCAGCTTACCTCGCCATAACCCTTTTGTGGTGCAAGCTGTACCGGCGCGCTGCCCAGTTTGGCATTAGCTTTTGCCACGGCTACTGCGCGTTTGGCAACTTTAGCAATCCCTTCCTTGGTTACATCATTAGTAGCGGCAAAGCCCCAGCAGCCATCCGCAATTACGCGGATCCCTACGCCATACGATTCGGTATTGGCCACATTTTGCACCCGGTTTTCGCGGGTAATAACAAACTGATTAAGGTAGCGGCCTATGCGCACATCGGCATAGCTGGCACCTGCAGATTTGGCGGCATTAAGCCCCGCATCTGCCAGTTGTTTTTTTATGCGCACATCAACGCCTTCAAGCGCCTGCTGCACATCAATGTTTTTACCGAAACTGTTTAATGACGGGAGCACCATGGCCCCGGCACCAACACCGGTTAAAAAAATAAAGTCTCGTCTTCTCAAGGTGTATCCTCCAATTGTTTTAGCCCCACCCTGAAGGGCGGAACGGTGTATGTTATGATAACTTAGTTTCTATCCACAAGAAAGTAGATGCTGCCAGCAGCAGGATATAAAAATATATTTTTGGTATAGCAATGCCAACTTTTTGCTGTATTTGTTTTGTTACAATTTGGCTGTTTGGGTGCAGGTTTGCATATTTTTTTGTGGCGGTTGCTTTTTCTGCAGATTGCAGGGTTTGCCAGTTGTTTTGAGCATAGGCGAACCAGTTGCCGGGCTTGTCGCCCTGTTTTAAATTTTGCCACCCGGCAACCGAAGAGCGATATGTTGCCGCCCACTCAAAAGGCACACCGGCATTTTGTACCGTGGCCATCAATTCGTTATTGATGGTGATAGGAGATGAATTACTTTGCGATACCTGCAGTGTTACAGGCTGGTTATTTACTGGCAGTGATGAAAACTGCATATCATCCTTCATCTCGTCGCTCTTGCGTGCAGCTTTATTGATCAGAGCAGACCATAAGGCTGTATAATCCTGCTTATTACCGCCCAGCATCCAGCTAAAGGTATTATTGAGTGTTGTAAAAACAATTTTGCCCGAGCCATATAAGGCGCTGCCCGCCAGCACGCGCTCTTTTGTTTTTACCAGCGGCTGTGTACCGTTCTGGTAAATTAGATGTGCCGAACCATAGGCCAGTTTGCCTGAGCCGCTTTTATTACCGTTAATGATCAATGATGCGGGGGCAGGCTCCTTGCCCGAAGGCCTGTCTACCGGGAACTGCCTTTGCAGCCATGATGCTTTGCCGGCAGTATCGGCCCTTACAATAAGCCCCAGTCCTTTATCGGCAACCTGCTGTTTCAGCACATCACTTTCAGTACTGCTTAAGGTGCTTAAAACCGACAGGTCGCCAATAAGCACATCAAATTTATCCAACGTTTGAGCGCTTAGCTTATCTAAACTAAACTGACCGATATTGATGTATTCGCTGTTATATTTCCCTTTGCTGATGGCCGAGCGCAAGGCTACCGAATACCCGTTTTCGCTCAGCCAGTTCTTTAAAAATTTGCTTTCAAAATCGGGCGAGGCCGATAACATTAATATTTTTAACGGTTTTACAGGCGCTACCTGCACCGGCAGGCTGCCTTGCAAAGCGGTATCCGCTTTTAAGGTAAATGCAATTTTACCCGTAGCTTTTGGTGTGGTGCTTAAGTTAAATGCCGTTTGCGCATTTGGCGGTAGGGTGACGGAATCCAGCCCGGTGTTTAACCCCGTTAATACCAATTTTATTTTTTGTGCCGATGTATTATTGTACAAACCCTGTACGTGCAACGCTTCGCCGGCTCTTAGTTTGTCATTCCAGCTAATGCTGCTTACCCCGGCGGGTATTTTTGCAGCATGAAAGGTAACCGGCAGGCTATCCAGTTGTGCTAATTCATCTTTGCTTAAACCATTACCATAAATATCTAAAGGCCCTGCATTACTCAATTCATCCGGCCCGCTAATGAGTTTTACTTTTGGATAAGCCTTTTTGATGGCCCCATCCATCGTTACCGTAGCAGTATCGATACCATTTGGCAAGCTATCGGCCTCAAAACCTGCAGTAAGTAAAATGGTATTGTGCAAGCCTGTTTTAGTAACCATACTGTTATATTTTACAGGCAGTATGATACAAGCCAAGGCCACTACCGCAATGATGGCCGCTGCAATGCGCAGCAGCAAAAAGCGTTTATTGGCACGCCGGTACTCCAGCCACGCGAATAAAAACGCCATGAAAACGCAAAGCGCATAAACAATATATATCCAACTGCCCTGCATCATCTGTTAGCCTGCTTTAAGTTTTTATAATACTGTTTAGATAAGCCCATATCTGCCGTGTTGGCACCGGAAGCCGGCATATTTTTTAATGTAGTTAAGGTTCGCTGCAATGCCCGCTCTACCATGTCTATATCCGTGTTGTTTGCCTGCGTAGCCGACAAGATCCTGCGCATGGCTTTCAACGCGGGCAAATAAACGCCCGGCTGTGCTGATGCCTTTGAGCCTAATTGCTGGTTGGCCAATTGCAATACGCGATTATCCGCGGCGCTTAGCACCGGGTTGGTTTTCAAACCTTCTAACACATTAACCGCTTTTTTCAAGGCGTCCATCTGGTCGGTAAGGGGTTTAATATCCTGCTTGTTGATGGGTTGAATGATCTTGTCCAACTCGCCGCTTAGGCGCTTTTCCTGTTTTAATGGCGGCGGGTTGTAGGCGGTTTTGGCTACAAACGCCCTTGATTTTTGTTGCAGGTCCTTCAGTAACCGCAAAGCTTTATAGGCAAAAGGCAATGCCGCCTGTGGTTTGTAAAGGCGCAGTTGTAATTCGGCCTTCCACATCTCGGTAAGGGTTGCTTTTAATTGGGCTTTTATGGCCGGCTCAAAAAATCCCGCATCTTCGGCGTTATCGTGGTCGTCTGTATATTCTTTTAATATTTTGGCACCGTTGCTAAAATCAGCAGGGTCTGCAAGGTCATTACCTGGCGCCGCACCGATGGCATCTTCACCCTCCTCGCCTAAAAACTTACCGTAACGCAGGCGTAATAATTTTTGATCGATACCGAGGTTATTGCTGCGGTTATTAAACTTCTCAACGCTGATGCTATCCTTTTCTTTGAGCAGCTGTTCAGCATCAATAATGATCTGCCGCTCGCTCCTAAAAAATTCCGGCTTAAGGTTTACACCGTTAATGATGCCGTTCATACTCAGCAGTTCGGCGGTATCCTGCACACTTACGGTGTACACATCGGTGCGGCTTAACTGTTTGTGCGTATCCTGCGCCTGTACGTAAAAGTAAAGTTCATCGCCGGGCTCCACATTTAAGGCCGGCAGCTGAATCAGTTTCTGCACATCGTACTGCGCGTTATGCGCGCCAAAGCCTTGCGAAAAACTCAGCTTATAATCCTTAAACTTTACGCCCTCGCCTTTGCCTTTCGCAACTGTAGCCATAATAACCGCATCGCTTATACCATAATCATCATTCAGTGTGGCGGTAATGGTAACCCTGGGTGCTTCGCCTGCATCAATATAGGTGTATTGCTTTGGCGTTTTTATATGGATAACAGGGGGTGCGTCCTTAACCACCTGCACGTAATACAAATCGGATAGTTTCCCATCAATACTTACCTGGTAAAAACCGGGGCTGGAGATCGGTTTGGCAACATACCAGGTTGTGCCGCCGTCTCCTCCTTTTAAATCAACGCGTTCTTTATCGTTGAATAGCAGGTATGCTTTTTTAATGGTTACGTTGGTTTTAATGTGCCATTCGGCCAATGCCCCCTCCTCTGCCGACAGGTTAAACTTATCCTGCTCGCGTTTGCCCTTGCCTGTATAAGCCGGTGGGGTGATGCTTACATTTACGCTGCTTATTTGCGGTAAAACCTTTTCGGCCACTTTGGGCATCGGCGCGCATTCGGCAACGGGGCGGTTGTTCCCGTAAAAAATGCGTTCGATATGGAAGATCTTGCCCAGCGCCCATATAAATGCAGTAGCCACAATAAGCGAGAAAAAGGCTATCACCAAACGTTTGGCGAACGGCTTATGCGATATTTGAAGATCAGTTAAAACAGCCTCTGTTTTTGAGGAAGCGATAACCTGCAAGGGGTTCAGCTCGGCAGCGGGCAGTAACAACATGTGGCTGCTTTCCTGCAACTCGGGGTATTCCTTGTTTAAAAAAGCGGCTATTTTTTGCCCGCTCATTTGCCATGGCCGGTTGATTGCCAATAAAATAATAAGCGCTACAGGGAAAACAATTATCCCCCATAATACAGATGGCGAAAGCAAATAATAAACAATAGCGCCAATGTACAATGCGGCATAAACCGATAGCAGTACATCCTCCAGCACATGGTAAACTATCCAGCGGCGGCGCAGGCCTTGTATTTTATGTAATCCGCGCTGCTCAGTCATTGTTTGTTGATTTTTTGTGAGACAACGTGCGTTCGGCAATAAATAAAAGCACCACCAGCAGCCAAAAATATTTGGATAGATCGGCTTGTTGGTTTGTTTTAAACGATGGCTGCGGCATGGATTGTAAAAATAAGTCCGGCTGTAACTGGTGGTTACTAAGGATACGGCGCTCGTGGCCTTTTGGTTGGCTTTGGCCGTTACCCAGCAAAAGTTTCAGTATCAGTTTAGGGAAATCATCGCTCCAGACCAGATCGTTCCACAAAGGATTAAAACGGCTGTAAAAATGATAGGTATTACCGTCTAACCCTAACACCGGCTTGCCAAATCCGTCTTTCCATACGGATTCCTGCGCACCTGATGCATTAACCATTTTTGCCAGGGCAATATGCCCGGGATCAATCCATGAGGTTACCTCTGTTACTTTACCACCTTCGTATTGGAAAATATTTTTACTGTTTTTTAACAGATCCGATTTCAGCGGTTGTTCTGACAGCCAGAAAACCCATGTCTGCCCCACCGGGATCTGCGCAGGCGAACCATATTCTTTTATGACCGACTTCCGCCCAATAAAATCAGCCGAGGCTGATAAGGCCGCTTTGAGGTAACCGGCATCAAGCTGGTGTTTGTCGGTGTAAATAGCAATGCGCAGGGCGGTTGTATCTACCGGTACCTGTTGCGCCGTATTTTTAAGGTTAACTAATGGCTGCCCGTTCTGCACGTTAACAGTTACATCATTATTCCCGCTGCCTTGTATGGTTTGCGTGGTAAAATATGTTGCAGATGGTGTGCTGTTACCAATTGTTACTTTAATAGCACCGTTGTTGGTGATAAACGCCCGGTCTATCCATTTAGCAACAGAATCTTTTGCGGTATAGGTTTGCCAATGCAGGGCTTTTAGTTTTACCACGGGTTTACTCCCTTTAAAATGATCGATGCCGTTTTGGGTGAACAGGTAAAAAGAGGCATCGCCTACCTGGCTTTCCAGTTGTTTTACCAGCCCCCAGTAATTAGCGTTTGTGGCTGTATCTTTTAAGGATGAATCGGCCAGGATGGTTTTCAGATCCTGCTTTGCAAACCCTTTATTAAAGTAATGGAACTCGTAGCCCGCCTTATCAAGCGAATCTATCGTGGGCTTAAATTGTTGGTACGTTTCTTTAAATATCTCCTGCGGGATAAGCACCCACCCTTTCTTTTGGGCGGTTACATACTTTTGCCAAACAGGTGCGGCCAGTAACATGGCAATTAATGCCAATAACAGGCACCGCAGTATCAATAATAAAATATCAAGCAGCTTAAAGCTGCGTTTTGTACTTTTTGATGCCTCGGTAATAAGCGAGATACTGCCCACCTTAAGCGTTTTGCCCGGCCTTATATTCCACAGGTGGATAATAACCGGGATACTGAGAGCCGCCAGCGCGAAGAACCATATGGGGTTTAAAAACTGCATAGCCTATCTTGCCCCCTTTTTACGCTGTACCAAAAAATCGCGCAGGGCTTCGTCAAGCGGTTGCGAGGTGCTTATCATACGGTAGGCAATGCGTTTAGCCAAAAGTTCACTCCTGATAGCTGTGATGTGCTCGTGCAATTTGTCGTTGTAAGCATCTTTTGCCCGCTGGGTATTCACCTGTATGGTTTCGCCGGTTTCCAGGTCCTCCAGTGTCGAAAACCCTTTAAAATCAAAATCAAGCTCGTTTTGCCCCATCAGGTGAAACACAATAATCTCGTGTTTCAGCGCCGCTAATGAATTGAGCAGCGCGTTTATTTCACCCTCAGCCTGGTACATATCGGTTATAAAAACCAGCAGTTCCTTACGGCCTGCACCGGCAAACAACTCTTTATAATGGATGGGTTTGGTAAATGTACCGGCAGGATCAACCTGCTGCAGGTGGTAATACAACCGCTGCAAATGCTGCGGATCGGGTTTTGATGGGATAGAGAACAATTCGCCATCTTTAAATATATTAAGTGCTACCGAGTCGCCCTGCAAATTGGCCAGGTAAGCCAACGAGGCGGTTAGCGCTTTGGCATACTCTATTTTTTTAATGCCATTGTCATCGTGGTTCATAGATGCGCTGGCATCCACCAAAAACCTGATGGAAATACTGGTTTCTATCTCAGATTCGCGGATATAATACCTGTCGCTGCGGGCAAACATGCGCCAGTCAAGCCAGCGCAGGTCGTCGCCCGGCTGGTAGCTGCGGTACTGGCTAAATTCGAGCCCCGGGCCTTTTACGGTGCTTTTATTAAAACCATTCATAAAGCCATCAATAACCGTTTTCGCCAGCAATGGCAAATCCTTAATGGTCATTAATACTTTAGGGTCGAGCACGGTTTTAGTTTAGATGTTAGCTATACGATTTTAGATATATCCTTGGCCTCCCCTCCTTTGGGGGGATAAGTTGAAGCTATAAGTTGCCCTTACGTTCCACAACTTTTATCAACTCCTCGGTTACCCTGTCAGAGTTGATGCCTTCGGCCTCGGCTTTAAAGTTCATCAATATACGGTGCCTTAAAACGGCAGGTGCCATGGCATGGATATCTTCCATTAAAACAGCATACCTTCCTTTAAGTAAGGCACGGGCTTTTGCAGTAAGTATTAAGGCCTGCCCTGCGCGCGGGCCTGCTCCCCAGCGCACCCATTCCTTTACATAATTAACGGTGGTGGTATCAGGGCGGGTAGCGCGGATCATTTCGCTTACGTAACGGGTCAGGTCTTCGTTTATGGTTACCTGCCTTACCAGCGCCTGTGCCTGTATAATTTCTTCGGCTGTAATAACAGCTGTTACCTCAGCACCTTTTTTACCGGTGGTGCGGTTTAATATCGCAAACTCTTCTTCGGGGGTGGGGTAACCTATTTTTATCAGCAATAAAAACCTGTCGAGCTGTGCCTCAGGTAATGGATAAGTACCGGCCTGCTCAATAGGGTTTTGCGTAGCCAGGATAAAGAAGGGTTTATCAAGCGGGTAAGTTTGCCCGCCGTAGGTCACCTCAAACTCCTGCATGGCCTCTAAAAGGGCCGATTGCGTTTTGGGTGGTGTACGGTTTATCTCATCGGCCAAAATAATATTGGCAAACAAAGGGCCTTTGTTAAACTTAAAAAAGCGCTTACCGGTGGCGTGGTCTTCTTCCAGTATCTCGGTGCCTATGATATCCGTCGGCATCAGGTCGGGCGTAAACTGGATCCGCCTGAACGCCAGGTGCAGCGCCTGCGACATGGTTTTAACGATCAGTGTTTTTGCCAGCCCGGGTACCCCTTCCAGCAGGCAATGGCCGCCGGCTAAAAAGGCAACCAACAATTCATCAAGTATGGCATCCTGCCCTACAATTACCTTTTGTATCTCGTTTTTTAACTGAGGTAATTTCTCAAGCAGGGCTTTTATATTTTTTTCGGTCAGTTCCAATGTATTATATATTTATAGTTTCCTATCTACGCTCCGTTTATCCCTCCCAACAACAGCCGGGACTTCACTTGCTACACCTCCCTTTGCTGTACAAAAGAGGTGCTTTGCTTTTCTTCTCATCCTCTTTGCAAAGCAGAGAGTGCCCGCACATCCCGATAATTATCGTGACGGAGGCGAGTTAAATTGCAACCAAATAAACGTATACCCAATCCTCTCACAAGATATTACGCTTTTAACTAAAAACCATGCTTTCTTATCAAAAACACAACAAAGTATCCAAATTTTTACAACTTGTTAAGTTTTTTAATTGAGGCGGGCAATAATTTTGTTTTAATTTTAGGGTTTTAGGAACAGATGGCATACGGGCAAAAATTCACTTTTACAAGATTAAGTTACCATAGCGGCGACTGGGATACAGACCAGCGCATGCCCTCAAATATTCTTAACTCCCTGCTGGAGTACACTACCATCCCTATTGACGAGCACGAAAAAGTTATCCCGCTAAGCAGCGACGATATTTTCAACTACCCCTTTTGTTACCTGAGCGGCCATAAACTGGTACAGTTTGATGCAAAGGAAAAAGCCAACTTTAAAAGCTATGTGCAAAACGGCGGCTTTGTATTTGTTGACGATTGCAACCACGATATTGACGGGCTTTTCGCTAAATCATTTGAGGCGCAGATGGCGGCTTTGTTTGGGCCAGCGGCCATGAAGAAGATCCCGAACAACCATAAGCTGTACAGCTCTTTCTTTAAATTTGAAAAAGGGCCGCCCACTACTTCATTTGAACTAAACGGATGGGGCGACGACCTGATACACGATTACCTTAAAGCAATTGAAATTAATGGCCGTATTGGGGTTTTATACAGCAGTAAGGACTACGGCTGCGAATGGGATTACGATTTCCGCAACAAACGTTTCCTGGCCGAAGACAATACCAAATTCGGGGTGAACATTATTGTTTACGCTATGAATTCGTAACGTACAATCATACAATAAGCACTATATTTATCGGGATTTAAAATTTACATGACAGACGGTTACTACATATCAAAAAACGAAGAAGAACAAGGCCCCTTTACGCAGGAAGAAGTGATGCAGATGCACCTGGAGGCTGACACCATGGTGTTATCACCCCTTGCGGAGGATTGGGAGCGGGCATCTGACCTGCCCGAATTTTTCAATTATTTTGAAGCAAGGGGATTTTACTTCCCCACCGAGGATAACCTGGCAGGTTTTGGCTGGAGGCTGCTTGCTTACATTGCCGACTCGCTCATTATGTCGTACCCGATATCGTTTTTCAGGCCAGAAAATTTTGCAGCGGTTTATAACAGGGCCGTTACCAACGCCGCAACGGTTGACGATTTGGTGGTTTTGCTGAAATTTAATCTGGTTAGCTTTTTATTAGTGGTTGTTTACCACGCCATTTGCGAGTTTTCGCCATTGCAGGGCAGTTTGGGTAAAAAAATGTTCAGGCTGGTAGTGGTTGATGCCGAGGGCCGCAGGCTTAGTTTTGTGAGGGCTTTACTACGCAACCTGGGCAAATTTGTATCGGGCCTGGTTATATTAATTGGTTACCTGGTAGTACTTTGGGATGACCGCAAACAGGCCTGGCACGACAAATGGGCAAACGCTTTTGTGCTGATACGTAATAGATAGGGAATAGCTGATATGCCAGCGTAGAATTTGCCTTAGTGTTCACGTTCACTGCCGTGAACACGTTCAATATTTATTAACACACTGAAAATCAGATGTTTAATAAATTACATACTGACAATATAGTACCACCACGGGTTTTAATTAATTTATATAGCCGGATATTGCCTTGAAACGGCTTCAAACGATTTAATTTACTTTAAAACGCCAGTGGGCACGAGCTACAGCTAGGGGAACTATTATTACAACTTTTCAATACTAACATATTCAATTACATCTTCATTTAGATAATCTAAATGAATAGGGTCATATTTTGGAAAGTATGGAGTTATGTTATAATTCCTTCTATCTTCTATAGACCCATTTTTTATACGGGCCTGTGCTTTGGGTTTATGATACCAATAAGCACTTAAGTCGCGCATAAAAAATTCATATGCTGCACCTATTACTCCAATGCCAGGCTCAAAAATAAAATGATCCATACCTCTTTAAGCATTTACTTTGTTTGAGAACAACTGATCGAGAAGCCAAAATTTGTAAACTTTTTTACCTTTATCTTCGCTTATATATGAAAGATATACTATTGGTGCGTTTTTTACATCATCATTATAATAATTGTTTTTGCAATCTATTGGAACAAATGATTATTTAAAATCCTTAATAATTTTTACCGGGTTGAGCTTAACTTCATTTAGTAAATATTGATCAAAGAAAGCTTTTTCGCATTCAGGAGAAGGGATGGCCCGCTCTAATTGCTTGAAATAAAAGGTGTAATCACCGCCGATAATCCCAATCTCCGGGTTAAAAATAAATCTATCAATCCCCCTGTTTATGTTAACCCTATCTGACGTCCACGTGCTTAGTGTCCAGAAGTAGTAGGCTCTTAAATCATTAATTTCGTTTTGGTGTGAATAAAATAGAATGGGGGTTTTAAATGCGGTTAACCCTGAATTATTTGAATACGCAAAGTTATAAGAATACTGTTTGTTCCATCGTAAATACTGCATTTCAAACTCTGCAATACTCAATGGCGGATTACTTATATCAATCAGATTAATTGGGTTTTGGTTAGAAAAGCCACTGTGAAATGCAAAAGTACTCGTTTTAAAAAACTCGGCAAGGCAGTAACCTTCATTAACATAGTAACCATCGTGTTTTTTTAAAATAACCCTGAAATTACTACGTTTAACGCACTCCGTGTTTCGATAAGCTGACCTTTCGAAATCTTCAATCCCCTGCATTTGTAAACTATCTAATTGCCTTAGGTTATAGATATATGACTTTAATGTATCAATATTTACTTTTTTCCATTTTATATTTCCATCCTCTCGCGAGGGCATTACAGAAAATAAAATTAAGTTTCTTGATCCTTTCTTTTCACTAAAAAATATATTGTATAGCTGCGCACTATACATCTTTTTATCGCAGATATTTTTATTGTCTGAGGCTACGTCTATTTCATTAATTATTGCCTTTTTACTATCAATATTCTCATTCAAAATAAAATAATGATAAAAATTTGTTTTTTTATTATTCTGAAAAGCGTCATATCGTTGGCCGAATGATGTTGTATAAGCGAATATGATTAAAAATAAGATTTTAGCTTTTTTCATTTAATTACATTTAATACCTTTTGAACTACTTGAAGAATTTCGCTCAGCAAAATTAGCAGGAAGTATCGAAGGATCATCTATTATTCCACCTTCTGCAAGAGCTGTCGCAACATTTGAAGGGAGGTTTGGATGAAAGGTTTTTAAAAGATTAGTTAAACCACTCAGAAAAGTATTTGCCATGACTGAATGATCATTAACTACATTTTTTATTGTTTTACTCCCATTTGCATTAGTAGTAGTGATGGTGGTCACGCCAGGAAATTGCTGATTGAATTGAGTTGGAGTTAATTTAGCTCTCATAATATCTAAATATCCATGTAGTGCTTCGTGATATAGAGTTACCAATATATAGTCTTGGGTCGCGGTGGCTAATACATCACCGTTCAAAGTAATAACTAAATTACCGTTTACAGCCAAAACAGTTCCTGTAGAGCTGTTAGTAGAAACTGATAATTTTGATAATGCATCATCAGCATAACCATCTTCATTGCTATCAGTAAAATCAGTGGATGCACGAAAAATTATATTCAAACTGCCATTATTATTTCCAAATGTTTTATTAATCAACGCTGATATCGAGTCTTTCATATTAGGAATTGATCTTACTAAATTTTGTGCACATGGATAGCTTTTCAACGAATCAATTATATCCTGCTTCGGCACTACCGGTTCTGGCACCGGCGGTTTCACCAGGCATGGGTCATCAGGGGTTGTTGGTACCGGAGGCTGTAAATTAACCTTTTTCCCATCTACAGATGCCGGGGCTAAACTTTTGCAACCCTGATCAATTG
>JAZJYI010000006.1:0-351522 GCA_040390445.1 Bacteroidota bacterium | reverse complement strand
AACCTCTAACCTCTAACCTCTAACCTCTAACCTCTAACCTCTAACCTCTAACCTCCTAATGTCAACCCCTTCACATTTTAATTAATTACCTATTTATAAGCCTGTAAACATTCCTTAACTTTGGCCACCAAAATACACTACTATGCAATATGATGTAATCGTTATAGGTTCTGGTCCGGGTGGTTATGTGGCGGCAATCCGCTGCGCCCAGCTGGGTATGAAAACCGCAATTATTGAAAAATATAACACCCTTGGCGGTACTTGCCTCAATGTAGGCTGTATCCCGTCGAAGGCCTTGCTTGATTCGTCGGAACATTACCATAACGCTGCCCACACTTTCACTACACACGGTATTAAACTGGATAACCTGGGTATTGATTTTGGCCAGATGATAAAACGCAAACAGGAAGTTGTTGATGCCAATACCAGCGGTATCACCTACCTGATGAAGAAAAACAAAATTGACGTACACGTTGGTGTAGGCTCATTTAAAGATAAAAACACCATTATTGTTACTGCCGCTGATGGTAAAGCTACTGAGCTGACCACCGAAAAGGTGATCATTGCTACAGGTTCAAAACCATCAAGCCTGCCTTTCCTGAAGATCGACAAGAAACGCATCATTACCTCGACCGAGGCTTTAACCCTAACCGAAATACCGAAACACCTGATATTGATCGGTGGCGGTGTTATTGGCTTGGAGCTGGGTTCGGTTTACGCGCGTTTGGGCGCTAAAGTATCTGTAATTGAATACATGGATGGCATTATCCCAACCATGGATAAAGGCCTGGGCCGCGAATTACAGAAAGTGTTGAAGAAACTGGGTATGGAGTTTTACCTGGGCCACAAGGTTACAGGCGCTACTGCCAAAGGCAAAGAGGTGACCGTTACTTTTGATAACCCTAAAGGCGAAAAACAAGA
Source organism: Bacteroidota bacterium (assembly GCA_040390445.1). GTDB lineage: Bacteria > Bacteroidota > Bacteroidia > Sphingobacteriales > Sphingobacteriaceae > Mucilaginibacter. The sequence goes on along the minus strand of JAZJYI010000006.1, from coordinate 350,601 downwards.
GCTTAAAGGCGACTACTGTATGGTAGCCGTTGGCCGTATCGCATATACCGACGGATTGGGCCTTGATAAAATAGGCATCACCGTTGAAGAGCGTGGCCGCAAAATACCGGTTGACGAGCATTTGGAAACCAATGTTAAAGGCGTTTATGCCATTGGCGATGTAATAAAAGGCGCCATGCTTGCCCACAAGGCAGAGGATGAAGGTACTTTTGTTGCCGAACTGATTGCCGGCCAAAAACCACACATTAATTATAACCTGATACCGGGTGTTGTTTATACCTGGCCTGAGGTTGCCGCGGTTGGTTATACCGAGGAGCAACTGAAAGAAGCCGGTACCAAATACAAAGTGGGTTCGTTCCCGTTCAAAGCAAGTGGCCGTGCCCGTGCAAGCGGCGACCTGGATGGTTTTGTGAAGGTTTTAGCTGATGCTACTACCGACGAGATTTTAGGTGTACACATGATAGGCCCCCGCGCTGCCGATATGATAGCCGAGGCGGTTATTGCCATGGAGTTCCGCGCCAGTGCCGAGGACGTGACCCGTGCCAGCCACGCACACCCAACCTACACCGAAGCCATGCGCGAAGCCTGCCTTGCAGCTACGGATAACAGGCCTATACATATTTAAGGAGTTTGCAGTTGGTAGTTGGCAGTTTGCTTTGGGTTGAACAATATCGAACATCGAATGTTGAATTTCCAATGATGAAGGTGCCAACTGCCAACCAAAAACGGCCAACCAAATGATTGTTATTATCAACGCCGGGATTATTTTGTTAACCATTGCCTTGATGGAAGCGCTCTCCTGGGCGATGCATAAATATTTGTTTCACGGGCCGCTTTGGTTTATTCATAAAACGCACCACCAGCAGCGCCACGGCTGGTTCGAGTTGAACGACTTGTTCAGTATTGGCTTTGCCGCTTTGGCCTTATGGCTAATGTGGGCCGGGCATATTACGTTAGATTATCGCTTTTGGATAGGTACGGGCATTAGCACTTACGGTACTATCTACTTCATCTTCCACGATTGGTTTATCCATAACCGTTTTAAGGCTTTTAAAAGCAGCAACCGTTACCTGTCGGGTATCAGGAGGGCGCACAAGATCCATCATAAATCCACCGAGAAAAATCCATCGCAAGAATTTGGGTTATTGGTGGTGGGGAAGAAGTGGTTTAAGGGGTAGCAGATATTGATGGATTCTCTTTATTAAATCGAATAAGATTATAAAAAATTGCACCCAATTGAACAACTACTAATGTAATTATGGAATAACTTAATTCATTATTCCCTTCTTCTAAATAAGCCTCATAAGCCGCTGCTAATAATAAAATTGATAAAAGAAGAGGGAATAATGCCCAGCTAAAAGTTCTTAAAGCATTAGAATTTCTTACGCGTTTATTTAGAATTAAAAACATAGGAGTACTTAAAACGGAATATAATAAAGTAGCCATTACACATATTGGGAATATATTTTTAATGTCATTTATATTAAATGTAAATAATTGTGGGATTATAATGAACGCAAGCAAAGAAGTCAGAAAAAATATCACCACTAATTGTGAATACTTTTGAGTCAAATTACTTAAAGCGGTGTCTAACATGATGAAATATTGCATAGTAACTAAAAGGACTTTTTGCCATATAGCTCAGCACGTACTGCTTCTACCTCCTTTGTTATTTCATCCAAACCTGGTGCCGAATCACTTTTATCGCGAAGATTGTTTAATAACTCTGCGAAATTATTTTTAGGACTATCCTGAATAGAGATCAGGCTCATATCCGCCAAATCATCTAATAATTTAAAAGCTTTGGGATTTATTATATTGATTTTTAGCGTGTCCATATACAAATATAATGAAACAGGAATAACAAACAATTACATGAATAGTTGATTATTGGTGGTGGGGAAGAAGTGGTTTAAGGGGTAGTTATTTCTTTTTAACAGGCCATTGTTGGTTGTGCGCTTTGTTTACTATCTCATTAAATTCAGTCGGAAACACCTCTTCTGCAGGCTTACCGGTTTTTAAATCATAAGTGTAAGGGATAGTAACATCTTTTTCATCAAAAACCTTATCGTTGTTTTTATCTGTCACAGTATTAATTAATACAACACCCGATTTTTCGATAAGCTGCCAGCTCAAAACATTTTTATCGTTGGGCGATATCTGCTTAAAATTATTTCCTTGTTTGTCTGATATAAATAAATATTCCGGGTCGTGATAATCCAACCGGCCGTCGTTGTTGAAATCTGATGAGATAACGGAATATAGTATGTAGCCTTTTGCCTGTGTTACACCTAAAGTTTGATAATTGTTGTCTGAGCTATAGGAATCGTAGCGATTTTGGTTGTACGATAAAATAATCATTTTCCCTTTTTTATTCAACAAATAACTTTTCCTGGTGATTGTATTATAGAAAATGATGTTCCAGTAGGTTTTCGAATCAAATTTGCCTTTGCTGATAAATGAGCCCCCATCATCATCCTTCTGTTTGTTAGCCAGAGGATACATTACATATTCAGAACTATCTATCTGTACAGGATTATCTGAATCCAAATCAGCAGCAAATGATTTGCCAGGTATAGCAGCAGTGTCGGGCAATATTTCATCTCCGGTAGCTTTAGGATCCGAAGAGCAAGCCGAGATAGTAATACAGATTATTGCCAATAATTTAAACAGATTTCGCATGATATAGGTTTAATAATTGTTGAATATAGGCAAACAGCGTTTATTTGGCAAGTTGCAGATCGGTTAGATTATCAAGCCCTTTTAATTTGCCAAATCTTCATAATATTACGAAATTCGTCCCCATGCTGCAAATACAGGAAAACGTATCGCTTAAAAAATTCAACACTTTTGGTATTGATGCCAACGCCCGCTACTTTGCCGAGATAAGCCATGAGGACGAATTGGTTGAACTTTTTGCCGACCCGCAATGGCTTGGTATAGAGCGCCTGGTGATAGGTGGCGGCAGCAATATGCTGCTGATTAACAACTTTGAAGGCCTCATCATCCGCATGAATATCCGCGGGATCGTACACCGTATCAGCCACGATGACGTATTTGTAGAAGTTGGCGGCGGCGAAGTATGGAACGACCTGGTGAACTTTTGTGTAGACCGCAACTACGCCGGTATGGAAAACCTGAGCCTGATACCCGGCTCGGTTGGTGCATCGCCCATCCAAAACATTGGGGCTTACGGTGTAGAACTGAAAGACGTATTTGAAAGCTGCCGCGCGTTTGAAATAGCTACAGGTACTTTCCGCACGTTTACAAAAGCAGATTGCAAGTTTGGCTATCGCGAGAGTGTTTTTAAAACAGAACTGGCCGGGCAGTACATTATAGTAGGAGTAAAGTTTCATTTATCGCTTAAGCCTAATATCAATTTAAAATACGGGGCTATAGAGCAGGAGCTGGCTAACCGCGGCATCACCCATCCAACTATCGAGGATGTATCAAAGGTGGTATCGCATATCCGGGTATCTAAACTGCCCGATCCATCAACCATTGGCAACGCGGGGAGTTTCTTTAAAAATCCGGTTATCGGCGATGTGCAATTCCGTTTGTTGCAGGAACAATTCCCTGATGTGGCTAACTTCCCGGCAGGCGAGGGGCTACACAAACTGGCGGCCGGCTGGCTAATAGAACAGTGCGGCTGGAAGGGAAAAGTTGTTGGAAACACGGGTACCTGGAAGAACCAGGCGCTTGTTTTAGTGAACCATGGCGGCGCAACGGGCGAAGAAGTGTACAGTCTTTCGTCGCAAATCATAGACACTGTGTACACTAAATTTGGCGTTTTGCTACAACGCGAAGTGAATATTATTGGTTAATTAAGTTAATTAGGAATATAATTTCACATGGCGTTCATATACAGTAAGTTAAACAGCTATTTGTTTTAACATCCCCTTATACTTTACTTAACAATTACAATTGAGGCTTTTCTGTGTAAATAGCTTGTTTTAAGCGGTTTACATTGCTGTGACTATTTTTAGTACAGTTTTATATGGATTTGCAATGTGTTTACAGCAGCTTTTCAATTTTATACATTTTTTATAAAGTGGTATCATGTTTGCCTAATACTCAATACAAAACATTAACAGAATGACAAAGATTGAGTTTAACACCCTTGTATTACGTCAGGCGACTTCCCTAAGGTCTTATGCCTTACATTTCACCCATGACGCCGATGATGCTAACGACCTTGTTCAGGACACAATGTTGAAAGCCATAACTTACTACAATAAGTTTAAAGAAGGCACCAATTTAAAAGGATGGTTATATACCATCATGAAAAATACCTTCATCAACAACTATCGCCGTTTTGTTAAAATGAGCACATTTGTTACCAAGAGCGATGAGATCTCATCTCCGAACCTGGTATTCAGTTCAACAAAAAACCAGGGCGAAGCTAAATTTGTGATGGATGATATTAAAAGAGCTTTAGACAGGTTACCTGCAGATTACTACGTGCCTTTTACCATGTATTTTGAAGGCCATAAATACCACGAGATAGCAGACCATTTAACTATACCTATTGGTACCGTTAAAACCCGTATCCACGTAGCCCGTAAATTGCTTAAAAAGAATTTGAAAGCTTATGATAACGGTGTTACGAAACCTATCTACGCTGAGAACTAAAATATAAACTCAACATATATAATAGAAAAACCTGCCTTCGGGCGGGTTTTTTTGTGGGGTAAACTCCGGCTATATCCACGCGTCATTGCGAGGGCCGAAGCAATCTTCGATAGAAAAGTCGGCGACAGGTAGAAGATTGCCACGCTACGCTCGCAATGACGCGTTGTACATGGGTTACGCCAGTTTCCCCACTGCTGTAAACTTCTCAAAAACAGTTTCGGTATGCGGGGCGTCGGGCAGTTCATCGGTCAAATCCTGGCCGGCCCAGTGCTCGTAATGTTTGCCGTTTCGCCAAAGGCGGCTTTCGGTAACATCGTATATAATACCCCTGTAGGCCACCCATATCTGCGGTTTATCCTGCCCGTTGCGCAGGGCGAGTTGTGATTTAGTATATATCGGTAGGTCTGACATTACACAGCAAGCTTTTTACGGTTCTTAAAATATTCAAAAAAGCCCACGTTCATCAGCAATAGGGCCATGCTGTAAAAATGGTCTTCGAAGGGGATAGTGCCAACCCGCACGCCCATGTTTTGCGCGTTGTTATAAAGCACAACAGGTATGGAAGTTAAGAATCCGTTTACGATATAAAATGGGATAAGCGACACTACAAAAGCCATATAAAACCGGTTGAGCCAATCAACCTTAAAATAATATAACAGCAGAATAAGCAAAACAGCCAGCAGGCCAAAAGTTACCGCAGTGTATAACCGGGTATAATTAAGAATAAGCAGGGTTATAGAGATGCCTATCAGCAGGTTGGATACCGCCCTTGTTATGGCGTTACCCGGTTGCCATTTAATATAATGGTTTAGGCAGGCATAAATAAAAATGCAGGCAAACGGAACGGTTAAAAAGAAAAGGATCTCCTCCAGCGGCAGCCCGATGAACTTTAAGCCGATGATGTACCTATCATTAAACGACCAAACACCGTGAATGGTGAACAGCACATCCCAAAACAAAAAAAGTAAACCTGTAATGGCCATACCCGGCCAGATGAACCGCCAGCTTTTGGCAAATGCCACACGCTTATCAAACGATAGTACAACCGGGAAAAATATGGTGAGGACGTTAATGATAAGGTAGGTGTATTTCACTTATAGGGATGCTAAATGCTGTGTAAGGATGGTATGTTCGGCCGGGGTGCACCTTTTTGAATCTATCAAAAAGGTGATGATGGTTTTTACCAGCGTGGCATCTGCCGATGCGTAATGTTTATGCTCTATTTGTTTAATGATCTCGGTACGGTCGGTCACCAGGTTTTTGGTATAGCCTAAAAAGCCCGGCACGTTATGCTCTACCGAAAAACGCATAAAACGTATCTCGATGTTTGATGGATCGCCGGTTACGGCAGTTTTAAAGGTCTTTTCGGCGTCGTTCAGGTACTTTATCTTATAATACGGGTTCCAGGTGTGCTTGGCTTTTAAAGCTTGCAGGGTGCCTATATAGCCGGTTACTAATGCTGTAGGTTTTTTAATACTGCCCAGGTTTCGGTAAAGCGAATCGGTGGTTTTACTGCTGTTTATAGCGGTTACTAACAGCTTGCGGATAGTATGCAGATCAGGCTCTGTCGCGTCGTTTGCAGCGATAGCTGCATTGCTATGGTAAAGCGGCAAAAACAATAGCAGCAATGTACTTATTAATATGTATCTGAATTTAATTAGCATAGGTAAATTATAAAACGGTGCGGCTCAATCTAAATTATATTCAGTTTTTGGTGCAGCCGGGCTTTAAAATATAAGCCCATTTTCTGCGTATCAGAAACCCTTATCCGCTTTTGCAAAATGGCTATGGCCGATGTAGCGCTTATCTTCTTAAAAAGCTGCAGGTAATAGATGTATGCCACGTAAACACCCAGCCGGCTTCCTTTTGGTAATAGCTTTATGCCTAAAAGCGCGTCATCAAAATCCTTTTTTATGTCAGTTTCTATCAAACGCTTATCTGCTTCGGTAAAGTTGCTAAAATCTACCTCGGGGAAATACGTGCGGCCGCGGTCCTCAAAGTCAGACTTAATATCCCTCAAAAAGTTTATTTTCTGGAATGCCGAACCCAGGCTGCGAGCCTTCGGTACCAATTGATCATACAAGGCCGCATCGTTCTCGCAAAATATGCGCAGGCACATCAGCCCAATCACCTCGGCCGAGCCATAGATGTAGGTTTTGTAGCCATCATCGTCATATGCGGTTTTATCCAGATCCATTTTCATGGAGGTGAGAAAGGCGTCTATCAGCTCTTTTTCGATGTGATATTGGTTAACTACCTGCTGAAAAGATTGTAGCACGGGGTTAATGCTAATGCCGCGTTCTATTGCCTTAAATGTTTCGTCCTTAAACTCATCAATAAGGCGGCGCTGGTCGTGCCCATAAAAGGTATCCACAATTTCATCCGCGTAGCGCACAAAACCGTATATGGCGTAAACAGGGTATCTGAAACGTTTATGGAACGCGTTAATACCGGTACTAAAAGAAGTACTGTATTTGGTAGTGATCAGCTTGCTGCATTCAAAGCATGTTTCGTCGAACAGGTTCATCACTCAAAAGTACAAAATGAATGCTGTATTGTTTTTTACTTGCGTACAACTATTTGCTTAATTTGGCTGCTGATGGATATTAACAAACATGTTATTGTTATAGGGGCAGGTTTTGCCGGCCTGGCTTCGGCTTGCGTACTGGCAAAAGAGGGGTACAAGGTAACCGTGTTGGAAAAGAACAACCAACCCGGCGGCCGTGCCCGTGTGTGGGAGAAAGACGGCTTTAAGTTTGATATGGGCCCAAGCTGGTATTGGATGCCTGATGTGTTCGAGAATTTCTTCGCCCTGTTCGGTAAAAAGCCATCGGATTTTTATGGGCTGAAACGCCTTGACCCCGGCTACCGTGTTTATTACGGTAAGGATGATGTGCTGGATGTACCCGCCAGCATGGGCGAGCTGGAAAAGCTTTTTGATGAGATAGAACCAGGCAGCAGCACCGGCCTGCGCAAATTTTTAGAACAGGCTGCTTATAAATATAAGGTAGGTATGGGCGAGTATGTATTTCGCCCCTCACATTCTATTACCGAGTTTATCGACTTTAACCTGATCCGGAAAAGCATCAGTATGCAATTGCTTACCAGCATGAGCAGCCATGTACGCCAATATTTTAAAAACCCCAAGCTGATCAAATTGCTGGAGTTCCCGGTGTTGTTTTTGGGTGCTACTCCACAGGATACCCCCGCCATGTACAGCATGATGAACCATGCCGACCTTGCCCTGGGTACCTGGTACCCAATGGGGGGCATGAACGAGATTGTTAAAGCTATGGTAAACGTTGCCGAAAGCTATGGGGTAGAAATTAGGCTGAACACAGAAGTAACTAAAATTGATGTTACCGATGGCGAGGCAAAAACCATCCAAACTAATAACGATACTTACCAGGCCGACTTTATAATTGCCGGGGCAGATTATGAACATACTGATCAGTATCTTTTGGATAGATCGGATAGAAACTACACGGAAAAATATTGGGATAGTCGCACCATGTCGCCATCCAGCCTGTTGTTTTACATCGGCACCAACAAAAAGGTGGCAGGTATACAGCATCACAATTTATTTTTTGATGAGGATTTTGAGCTGCATGCCAAAGAGATCTATAAGAACCCGCAGTGGCCCACAAAACCCTTGTTCTATGTATGCTGCACCTCCAAAACAGACCCCGATTCCGCGCCCGAAGAAGGGGAGAACCTTTTCTTCCTGATGCCGATTGCCCCGGGATTAGATGATGATGATGCCACCCGCGAGAAATATTTTGATATGATGCTCAATAGGTTTGAAGCCATCACCGGCCAAAGCATCCGCGATGCCATTGTGGTAAAACGCAGTTACGCCCTCAAAGATTTTAAAGCCGATTACCATTCGTTTAAAGGTAATGCCTACGGCCTGGCCAATACCCTTGCCCAAACGGCCTTTTTTAAACCCAGCATGCGGGCAAAGCATATTAAAAATTTACTATTTACCGGGCAGCTAACAGTACCGGGCCCTGGTGTGCCGCCTGCGCTAATATCCGGACAGATAGCGGCGGTGGAGGCCATGAAGGTGATGGAAGGGGGGATGTAAATAAACTATCCGTCATTGCGAGGTACGAAGAAAATACAAAACGCCAGGCTTATACCCGGCGTTATAATATTCTCCGTGAAAACTCTGTGCACGCTGTGGTTAAAATCTTATACCAAATACTCAAACAAGGTAGCATCCTTATTGATCTCGATAACCTCAAAACGGTTTTCCTGCATGCGTTGCAGCAGGGCAGGGTAGTCTTCGGCGTTTTTAAGTTCGATACCAACCAGGGCAGGGCCGTTCTCTTTTGATGTTTTTTTAATAAACTCGAAACGGGTAATATCGTCACCCGGGCCTAAAACCTCGGTAACGAATAATTTTAAAGCACCCGGGCGCTGCGGGAAACGAACAATAAAGTAATGTTTCAATCCTTCGTATAGCAGCGATTTTTCTTTGATCTCGGCCATACGTTCGATATCGTTATTACCACCGCTGATAACGCAAACTACCTTTTTACCTTTTATCTGGTCTTTAACGGCATCCAACGCTGTTACTGAAAGCGCTCCCGCAGGTTCAACCACAATGGCATCCTCGTTGTATAACTTTAGGATGGTGGTACAAACCTTACCTTCGGGCACGGTTAGCATATCATCCAGTATCTCGCGGCAAATGGCAAAAGTTTTATCGCCCACACGTTTTACAGCAGCGCCATCTACAAAACGGTCAATATCTGTCAACGTAGTGTTCTCACCATTGTTCATGGAGGTAAGCATGGATGGCGCACCTTCAGGCTCAACACCTATCAGGGTAATACCTGGTACGCTTTGTTTCAGGTAAGTACCCATACCGGCTGCTAAGCCGCCACCGCCAATCGGCAAAATGGCAACCTCAATATCGGGCAGGTCCTGCAACACTTCCACCCCAACCGTTCCCTGGCCTTCCATGATCTGTTCGTTATCAAAAGGCGGGATAAACGTCATGCCATGTGCCTGTGTATATAACAAGGCTTCGCGCAGGCAATCGTCAAAGGTATCACCCACTAAAACCAGCTCCACATTGCCGTTACCAAACATTTCTGTTTGTTTAACCTTTTGTTTGGGGGTAATTTCGGGCATGAAGATCACGCCTTTGGTGCCCAGCTTTTTACAAGAAAAAGCCACCCCCTGCGCATGGTTGCCCGCACTGGCGCATACTACGCCACGGCTCAACTGCTCTTCGCTAAGGCGACTGATCATATTATAAGCACCCCTTAGTTTATAAGAGCGTACTATTTGCAGGTCTTCGCGTTTTAAATATATTTCACATTGGTATTTTGCCGACAGGCGCTCGTTGTATTCCAGCGGGGTACGCCGTACCACGCCTTTAAGGCGTTGGTATGCCGCGTCAAAATCCAAATGTGTTTCTGTAACTGTGTCCATCACTTAGTTCTTTACCAGCCTGTGGGCCATTAAGCCTTGCAGGTCATCATCGTTTATATCCAGCTTAGCATCAGCAAGCGTTAAAAAGGTTTTATATACCTCGTATAGTTCGTCTTTATCCAGTTTATGGCCAAGCCTTTCCAAATGGAATTTAAGCGCGTGGCGGCCGCTGCGTGCCGTTAATACAATACTCGCGCTCGGGAAACCAACGTCCTCAGGGCGAATGATCTCGTAGTTTTCGCGGTTCTTCAAAAAGCCATCCTGGTGAATGCCGCTGCTGTGTGCGAATGCGTTGCTGCCCACAATAGCTTTATTGGGTTGTACAACCATGCGCATCTGGCTGCTGATCATCCGGCTCATTTCGTAAAAATTCTTACTGTTTACGTTGGTATGCAAGCCAAGCACCGCGTGCGTTTTCAATATCATCACCACTTCTTCAATAGACGTGTTACCCGCGCGTTCGCCAATACCATTTATGGTACCTTCTATCTGGCGGGCGCCATTTTGCAAGCCGGCTATAGAGTTGGCTGTAGCCAAACCAAGGTCGTTGTGGCAATGTACCGAGATAATAGCCTGGTCGATGTTCTTAACGTTTTCTTTCAGGTATTTGATTTTGGCACCGTATTGGTCGGGCAGGCAATAGCCGTTGGTGTCAGGTATGTTTACTACCGTTGCACCGGCAGCAATAACCGCTTCTACCATTTGGGCTAAAAAGGCCACATCGGCACGGCCGGCGTCTTCGGCGTAAAACTCAATATCTTCAACAGATTTTTTGGCATATTTTACTGCATCAACGGCACGCTCCAGGATCTCTTCGCGGGTGCTGTTAAATTTGTGTTTAATATGCTGATCTGACGAACCGATACCCGTATGGATACGCGGGCGTTTGGCATATTTTAATGATTCTACCGCTACGTCGATATCGGTTTTGTTGGCGCGGGTTAGCGCGCAAACTACCGGCTCTTTCACAGCCTTTGATATTTCAACAACGCTCAGAAAATCGCCCGGACTTGATACCGGGAAACCTGCTTCAATAACATCCACGCCCAGCGTTTCCAGCTCGCGGGCTATATCGATCTTCTCAGGGGTTGTCAGCTGGCAGCCCGGTACCTGTTCGCCATCGCGAAGCGTGGTATCAAAAACATAAACGCGGTTAGGGTCGTGTAACATATTCTTTTGTATTTAGTATTGTTAATTTGTATCAAGTAGTTAGTATCAAGTATCAAGACAAGATGCGATTGTTGAATCTTGCTACTTGATACTATGTACTCACTACTCTTTAATTGCTATAAATCTTAATCTTTTATAATCTGCGTACCATTGCCCGTTCTCGTTGTAATGAGGTTCAAGCAGGGCGGTAACTTCTTTCAGCATTTCTGCTTTTTCAGCGGCAGGTACACCCACCAGGTATAATGGCGCAAACATGGTTATCCATTTAGCCACGCCCTGGTCGCCATCCTGCAGCGGGGTTTTACGGTCGAAATGCACGGCGAAGGTAACCCTGAAACCATGTTTCTCTAAACGGCTGGCATACTCGCCCATCGATGGGAAATACCATACCTGTGTTTTTGCCTGTTTGTGGTAGCCACGTTGCTCCAATACCTGTTTGGTAGCAGCAATCAGTTTGGCTACATTACCCTTGCCGCCCATTTCGGCAACAAAACGACCACCGGTTTTAAGGCTCTTATAAACGCTGTCCATCATGCCGTCCTGGTTTTTTACCCAGTGTAACGCGGCGTTAGAGAATACTGCATCGTACTTATCCGCTTCGTTAAAATTACCGGCATCGGCAACCTCAAAGGCAACTTCAGGATAGCTTTCTTTTGCCTGGGCTATCATTTCGCGCGAATAATCAGTACCCTTTACAATAGCACCCACGTTTTGGATCTGCTGGGTTAAATAGCCCGTTCCGCAGCCAATATCAAGGATTTGCTCGCCTTCTTTAGCATCTAACGTTTCCAGCACATTCTCACCAAACTGGTAAACAAATGCGTGTTTCTGGTCATATAATTCAGCGTTCCATTTCATGTTAGTTCATTTGTTCAATGGTTCATTAGTTTATTGGTAGCTTCATTTGCACATCTGCATACCCGCACATCTACAAATACTCCAATACCTTTTGCCCCATGGCTTTTGTGCCTAATATTTTGCTTTTTTCGGTATTGGCGTCGGCAATGTCGCCGGTGCGGTAACCATCTTTTAGTGTTTTGTCGATAGCTGCCGTTATCTTTTTGGCTTCATCTTTCAGTCCGAAGCTGATCTCCAGCATTAGCGCTACCGATAGGATAGAGGCTAGCGGATTGGCTTTATCCTGCCCGGCAATATCATGTGCTGAACCGTGGATAGGCTCAAAAAAACCGGTGCCATCACCAATTGATGCCGATGCCAGCATCCCCATTGAGCCCGCTATCTGCGAAGCCTCGTCGGTAAGGATATCGCCAAAAAGGTTTGCGGTTAATACTACATCAAACTTTTTAGGGTTTTTAACCAGCTGCATAGCGGCATTATCTATAAACATGTGTTCGGTCTCTACGTCCGGGTATTGCTTGGCCAGTTCCTGTACCACCTCGCGCCACAGGCGTGATGATTCCAGCACGTTGGCCTTATCTACCGAGCATAACCTTTTGCCACGTACACGGGCAGCTTCAAACGCTTTGGTAGCGATGCGTTCCACTTCGTAACGATGGTAGATCATCAGGTCGGACGCGGTGTTGCGGTCTTCGCTGCGTTTCTTTTCGCCGAAGTAAACATCACCGGTTAATTCGCGGAAGAACAGGATATCCGTTCCCTTCAATATCTCGGGCTTTAAGCTTGAGGCATCCAGCAGCTCATCAAAAAGCATAATGGGACGCAGGTTGGCATACAGGCCAAGTTCCTTACGGATCTTTAACAACCCCTGCTCAGGCCTAACCTTTGCCGATGGGTCGTTATCGTATTTGATATGGCCGATGGCGCCAAACAAAATGGCATCACTGGCTTTTGCTTTTGCTAATGTTTCGTCGGGCAGCGGGTTGCCTGTAGCTTCGATACCGGCGTGGCCCATCAGGGCTTCGTCGAACGTGAACTCGTGGCCAAAATCGGCACCGATCTTTTCTAATACGGCTTTACCCCAGGTGGTAACCTCGGGGCCAATACCATCACCGGGTATTACTAATATGTGTTTTTTAACTCCCATTGTTATTTATGCGTTAGTCCCGCGTACTTCTTTTAGTTTCATCACCATCAGTTGCGCGTCGCTTTCAATCCATTTGTTATAATCTTCGATGGCCTTTAAGCGGTCGTCATCTGTTATGTAACCTTCCTCAACCATCTGGGTTGATTTAGCTACCGACGACCAGATCCCAATCTTCGACAGGAAATTTGGCTCGCCTTTTTTATAGTACTCGTTGGCATCCAAAACTTCCACCTGGTTTAAACCGGCTTCGGTAAAGTAACCGGGCAGGTCTTCGGCTATGTGGTTGTTCATGCCTGCATCACCGCGCCATCTTAAAAAGGTGGCGTAAAACTGGCGCATGCTTGCCGGTGGTTCGGGCTGCCATTCCAAAGCTTCGTGGTTATAATCCAGTACGGATAATATGCCACCTGGCTTTAGCATACTTTTTAATTTTGCCACAGCTTCCTGCGGGTTGTTTAGCCATTGCAGTACCCTTGCGGCTACTATCAGGTCGAACTTTTCTTTCGGCTCGAATGTAAACAGGTCGGCGTTTAGAAGCTCAAGGTTGGTAACCTCAGCATAAGTTTCTTTACCGCTCTCTATAAAGTATGCCGTGTTATCTATCCCGGTTACATGCCCGGTTGAACCAACTTTTTGAGCGATGCCCTTAGAGATAGCCCCGGTTCCGCAACCGATATCCAGCACGCGCCAGCCTTGTTTTAGCAATGGCGGCAGTGTGGCATAATCGGCTTCAAGGCTGCGCTCGTCAAATAACTTCGCGGTACCTTTGCCTTCCCGTTTTATCTCTTTGTTCATTACTTTGTTATCATTGGGTCATTAGTCATTGAGTCATTAGGCTCAATGTTAATACTTACTGCTTCGCCTCAAATTCCTCAACCAACTCCTTTTTGCTCAGGATGTAGTCGATATCATCGTAGCCGTTGGTCATGCAGGCTTTTTTGTAGGGGTTAACCTCAAAGCTTTCCTGCTCGCCGGTATTTACAATTTTGATGAACTGGTCTACCAGGTCTATCTCTATTACCGCATGCGGATCAGCATCGATCACCTCGAAGAGTTTCTTCAGGAAATCATCGCTTACCTGTACCGGCAATAGGCCGTTGTTTAGCGCGTTACCTTTAAAAATATCGGCAAAGAAACTGCTTACTACGGCATCAAAACCATAATCGGCCAGCGCCCATGCCGCATGCTCGCGGCTGCTGCCGCAGCCAAAGTTTTTGCCTGCAACCAGTATCTTACCGCTGTAGGTAGGGTTGTTCAGTACAAAATCCTGTTTTGGGTTACCGTCGTTATCAAAACGCCAGTCGCGGAACAGGTTATTGCCAAAACCATCGCGGGTAGTGGCCTTTAAAAACCTTGCAGGGATGATCTGGTCCGTATCGATGTTCTCGATAGGCAAAGGCACCACGCTGGTTTGTATGTGTTTAAATATTTTGGTACTCATCTTAATTAGATTTGAGATGTTAGATATGAGATTTGAGACTTGCCGCTCAATCCCTCAAGATCCTCGTAATGTTCAACAGTAGGGAAGGGGTTGTAAAAGTGATGTAACAACTTTTTCCATTCCTGGTATTCGTTTGATTGGCGGAAGCCTTCGGTATGGTCAGTAAGTTTTTCCCACTCAACCAACAGGATAAATTTGCTGCTATCCTCTACACACCTTTTTAGGTTATGCGACAGATAGCCAGCCATACCAGCAATAATAGCCTGTGCCCGGGCAAACGCTTTCAAAAAAGCATCTTCCCGGCCGGGTATTACATTCAATATGGCTACTTCCAGTATCATTAGCTTACCAATTCCCCTTCTTTCAAAAATTCCCTTATATCGGTAACCTTGCCCGTAATTGCGCTTGCTGCAGCCGTAAGCGGGCTTGCCAGGAATGTACGTGAGTTTGGTCCCTGCCTGCCTTCAAAGTTTCTGTTTGAGGTGGATACGCAGTATTTACCTGCCGGTATCTTATCCTCATTCATACCCAGGCATGCGCTGCAACCCGGTTCGCGCAGCGGGAAACCTGCCGCATCAAAAATCTTATCCAGACCTTCGCGGATGGCTTGTTCCTGTACTTGTTTTGATCCAGGTACTACCCAAACGATAACATTATCTGCCTTGTGTTTGCCTTTTACAAATTGGGCAACCTCGCGTAAATCTTCTATACGGCTGTTGGTACAGCTGCCAATGAATACATAATCGATAGGTTTACCTAAAAGCGATTCGTCATCGTGCAGGCCCATGTAATCGAGTGCCTTTTTGTATGAGCCCTGTTCCTTCTGCTCAAAAGAAGCCGTTTCCGGCACGTGTTGTGTAACGCCAATGCCCATACCGGGGTTTGTTCCGTAGGTGATCATCGGCTCAATATCTTCGGCTTTAAAGCTTAGTACGCTGTCAAATTCTGCATCTTCATCAGAATACAAAGTTTGCCAGTAAGCTGCTGCCTTGTCCCACTCTTCGCCTTTTGGGGCAAATTCGCGGCCTTTTACATAGTTAATGGTGGTTTCATCGGGCGCTATCAATCCGCAACGCGCACCCATTTCGATGCTCATGTTACAGATAGTCATGCGGCCTTCCATGCTTAACGCGCGGATGGTATCGCCGGCGTACTCTACAGCATAACCTGTACCACCTGCGGCAGAGATCTGCGAGATGATGTACAGGATGATATCCTTAGCGCCAACGCCTTTTTGTAGTTTGCCGTTCACTTCAATCTTCATGCGTTTAGGGCGCGATTGCAGTAAACATTGTGTAGCCATAACCTGCTCAACCTGCGAGGTGCCTATACCGAACGCTATGGCACCAAAGGCGCCGTGTGTTGAAGTATGGCTGTCGCCACAAACGTAGGTGCCACCCGGACGGGTGATGCCCAGCTCGGGGCCTATAACGTGGACGATACCCTGGAATGGATGCCCTAAACCGTAAAGCTCGATGCCGAACTCCGCGCAGTTTTTGGTGAGCATATCAACCTGGTATCGGGAAAGTTCTTCTTTAATGGGGAGGTGCTGGTCCCAGGTGGGGACGTTGTGGTCGGCCGTGGCAACGGTTTGTTGTGGCCTGAAAACTGGTAACCCTCTGGCGCGCAAACCATCAAATGCCTGCGGACTGGTTACCTCGTGAATGAAATGTGTATCGATGTATAAAATATCAGGAAAGCCCTCGTTGCTACTGACGACGTGTGCATCCCAAATCTTGTCGAATAATGTTTGTCCCATGGTAATATTCTATTTATTAAAATATGTCATTGCGAGGAACTAAGCAATCTCAGCGTACAATCCTGTTGGATATGCTGAGATTGCCACGCTATCGCTCGCAATGACATGAGCTTTTGGCTTGCGCCGAGGCTTATGCTTCTACAGCTTGGTTTTCGGGGCGTAAACTGCGTACAGTTTTGCCTGCCTGCCACATTTCGCTGTCGCGTAATTCTTTTAATTCCGCGTCTAATTTTTCGCGGTAATCGTCTTTACTGTTGCTGTCGATTGATTTTTGTGATTCAACACCGGTTGCAACACTTTTGTACAGGTCTTCGAACACCGGTTTAGTGGCATCACGGAATTTCTTCCACCAGTCAAGCGCGCCGCGTTGTGCTGTTGTTGAACAATTGGCGTACATCCAGTCCATACCGTTTTCTGCCACCAATGGCATTAACGATTGGGTAAGCTCTTCAACAGTTTCGTTGAATGCCTCAGATGGTGAGTGGCCATTTGAGCGCAATACATCATACTGAGCAGCAAATACTCCCTGGATACAACCCATCAGCGTACCACGCTCGCCGGTTAAATCGCTGTATACTTCTTTTTTGAAATCCGTCTCGAACAGGTAACCGCTACCAACAGCGATACCTAATGCAATAACGCGCTCCTGAGCTTTACCGGTAGCATCCTGGAAGATAGCGTAGCTTGAATTTAAGCCACGGCCTTGCAGGAACATACGGCGTAATGATGTACCCGAACCTTTAGGGGCAACCAAAAATACATCCACATCAGCAGGAGGGATGATGCCGGTTTGTTCTTTAAAGGTGATACCAAATCCGTGAGAGAAGTATAATGCTTTACCCGGGGTTAAGTGTTTTTTAACAGTTGGCCATAATGCAATTTGCGCGGCATCGCTTAATAAATAGCAAATGATGGTTCCTTTTTCAAGGGCTTCTTCAATTTCAAAAAGGGTTTCGCCCGGTACAAAGCCATCGCTTACGGCTTTATCCCATGATTTTGAATTTTTACGCTGGCCAACAATTACGTTAATGCCGTTGTCTTTTTGATTGAGCGCCTGGCCCGGGCCTTGAACACCGTAGCCAATTACAGCTACTGTTTCACTTTTTAATACGTCCTGAGCTTTTGATAAAGGGAACTCTTCGCGGGTTACTACATTTTCTTCACTACCGCCGAAATTTAGTTTTGCCATTGTTTTACTTTTTGTGATTACACCGGTGTTTTGTTGATTGCACCGATTGATTCTTTATTGTGATTTATAATTTACTTTTTTGTTTTCTGTCTTGATTCCTGCCTCGTGCTTCACGGCATTACATCGTAAACACTTTTTGGCCCTTGTTCAGATATTCGTTTTCAATAACGTCCTCACCCGGTTCAAGGCGTTCAAACTCGCGCAGCTTGCGGTTAAAACCGTCACTATCTTTAATGATGGCCACACGGGCGCTGCGTACAAATTCTATCAGCCCAAATGGTTGCAAAATGCTGATCAGGTTATCGGTTTCTTCGCGGTGGCCGGTTGTTTCAAACACGGTATAGTCTTTACGTAATACCACCACACGGGCGCCATTCTCGCGCAGCAAACGCTCTACGCTTACCTTCTCGGCAATTACATCTGTTGATACTTTGTATAGGGCCAGTTCCTGCCAAATTACATCGGCATTGGTATGGTAATATACTTTTAGCACTTCTACCTGTTTCTCTATCTGGCGGGTTAGTTTACGCACCACTTCTTCAGATTCGGTTATCACGATGTTGAAGCGGTGAATGCTCTCTATCTCTGATGGAGAGGTGTTCAGGCTGTCGATATTTATTTTACGGCGGGTAAATATTATAGCAATACGGTTTAGTAAACCTATCTGGTTTTCGGTATAAACCGTTATGTTAAATTCCTGCTTGTCGTTATCTTGAATTTCCATGTTGTGTTTCTTGTTTGGGGGGTATTACTTAAGCCTGATCTCGCTAACACTGCATCCCTGTGGTACCATCGGGAACACGTTGTTCTCTTTGGTAACCATTACTTCTAAAAGGAATGAGCCCTTATTGTTCAGCATTTCATTTAGTGCCGATGGCAGATCTTTGCGGTCGTCAATCACTTTGCCGGGGATGCGGTATGCTGCTGCCAGCGCCACAAAATCGGGGCTTTCAATATCCACGAACGAGTAGCGGCGCGAGTTGAACAACTCCTGCCACTGGCGAACCATGCCCAGGAAACGGTTATTCAAAATAATGATCTTTACATCGATACCGCTTTGCATAATGGTACCCAGTTCCTGACAGGTCATCTGGAAACCGCCATCGCCAATGATGGCCACCACTGTACGGTTTTGTGCACCAAACTTAGCGCCGATGGCTGCAGGCAGGGCAAAGCCCATGGTGCCTAAACCACCGCTGGTAACGTTGCTGCGGGTATTGTTGAACTGCGCGTAACGGCAGGCTACCATTTGGTGCTGGCCTACGTCGGTTACAATAATAGCCTCACCTTTGGTAATTTCGTTCAGTTGTTTAATAACCTCGCCCATGGTCATTTCTTCCGTGGTGGGGTTTAGTTCTTTTTCAATAACCTGTTCAAATTCCTGGCGGGTGTAATCCTTGAATTTGTCATGCCATTCGGTATGCTCTTTTTTCTCAACCAATGCAGTAAGCATCGGCAGGGTTTCCTTACAATCGCCCCAAACAGGTACGGTCGATTTTACGTTTTTGTCGATCTCGGCAGGGTCAATATCCAAATGGACAACCTTTGCCTGCTTGGCGTATTTATCCAATCGGCCGGTTACGCGGTCGTCAAAGCGCATGCCTATAGCTATAAGTACGTCGCACTCGTTTGTTAAAACATTTGGCCCGTAATTACCATGCATACCCAACATACCCACGTTAAGCGGATGATCTGTAGGGATAGCGCCAGCGCCTAAAACCGTCCATGCTGATGGGATGCCGCTTTTCTCAACAAATGCTTTAAACTCCTGCTCGGCGCTGCCCAATATTACACCCTGGCCCCATATGATAAATGGTTTTTTGGCGGAGTTGATCAGTGCCGCAGCCTCCTGTATATACTGCGGGCGAACGATAGGTTTTGGCCTGTAGCTGCGGATATGATTGCATTTGGTATAACCCGCGTAGTCAAATTTCTGGATCTGCGCGTTCTTGGTAATATCAATTAATACCGGGCCGGGCCTGCCGCTTTTGGCAATGTAAAATGCCTTGGCAATAACCTCAGGGATCTCGGTAGCATCGGTTACCTGGTAGTTCCATTTGGTAACCGGGGTGGTAATGTTAATTACATCAGTTTCCTGGAAGGCATCGGTACCCAAAAGGTGTGCAAAAACCTGCCCGGTGATACACACCAATGGTGTACTGTCTATCTGAGCATCAGCTAAGCCGGTAACCAGGTTGGTTGCACCCGGGCCACTGGTAGCAAATACAACACCTACTTTGCCTGATGTACGGGCATAACCCTGGCCTGCATGAATGCCGCCCTGTTCGTGGCGTACAAGGATGTGGTTCAGCTTATCGTTATAATCGTACAAAGCATCGTAAATAGGCATAATAGCACCGCCGGGGTAACCAAAAATGGTTTCCACACCTTCCACAATCAGGGCTTCTAATAATGCTTCCGATCCTGAAAGTACTGTTGTTGGTGATTTTGCAGGCTCTGCTGCGGCTTCACTTACTTCTTGTGTGATTGTTTGTGTTTCCATTTACTATATGATTACACCGATGCTTTATGATACACACCGATTTTGTTATTCTTTTATCTTTTTAGTCTATTGTCTCTAATCCTGTTAAGGCATTTCATCCGTTACGCAACCTTCCGAAGCCGGGCTTACGGTTTTTGCATATCGGTATAAAAGCCCTTTGCTTACTTTTAAGGCCGGCTGTTTCCATGCGGCTTTGCGGGCAGCAAACTCTTCGTCGCTTATCATTACATTAATGGTGCGGTTTATGGCATCAATAAATATGCGGTCTTCATCTTTCACAAAGGCAATGCCCCCGCCGTCATAAGCCTCCGGCGTAATGTGGCCGACGACGAACCCGTGGGTGCCGCCACTAAAGCGGCCATCAGTAATTAAAGCTACCGAACTACCCAGGCCAGCGCCAAATATGGCAGAGGTTGGTTTTAGCATTTCGGGCATACCCGGTGCGCCTTTAGGGCCTACGTTACGGATAACCACCACGTCGCCTTTTTTAACAAAGCCGCTTTGGATCCCGTGGATCAGTTCGAACTCGCCATCGAACACGCGGGCAGGGCCTTCAAAGCTGGTGCCTTCCTTGCCGGTGATCTTGGCAACGCTGCCGCCTTCGGCAAGGTTTCCATAAAGTATATGTAAGTGACCGGTTGCCTTGATAGGGTTCTCAGCCGGGAGTATAATTTTTTGTGTCTCGAAGTTTATTTCGGGAACCGATTCTAAATTTTCGGCAATGGTTTTGCCGGTTACGGTAAGGCAACTGCCATCAATCCAGCCTTGTGCAAGGCAGTATTTCATTACCGCAGGCACGCCGCCAATATTGTGCAGGTCTTCCATCATGTATTTACCGCTTGGCTTCATATCGGCCAGTACCGGGATACGGTTACTTACGGTTTGGAAATCGTCCTGGGTTACTTTTACGCCAACGCTTTTAGCCATTGCAATTAGGTGCAATACCGCGTTTGTTGAACCGCCCAATACCATAATAATCACAATCGCGTTCTCGAAAGCCGCGCGGGTCATGATATCTGATGGTTTGATGTCTTTCTCTAATAATATCTTGATCGCTTTACCTGCTGCTAAACACTCTGCTTTTTTATCATCGCTTAAAGCAGGGTTTGACGAGGAATAGGGTAAGCTCATTCCCAGCGCCTCAATAGCGGCAGCCATGGTATTAGCTGTATAAATACCACCACATGCACCCGCACTTGGGCAGGCATTTTTAATTACACCTATAAAATCTTCAGGAGTAATTTGCCCTGCTATCTTTTTACCCAGAGCCTCAAATGCCGATACAATGTTCAAGTCTTCGCCTTTCCAATGGCCGGGTGTTATAGTGCCGCCGTACACCATGATAGACGGACGGTTTAAGCGGCCCATTGCCATGATAGAACCCGGCATGTTTTTATCGCAGCCCGGCAGGGTGATTAAGCCATCATAATATTGTGCACCGGTAACAGCCTCGATAGAATCGGCAATGATATCGCGGCTCATTAACGAGTAGCGCATACCTTCGGTACCGTTGCTCATGCCATCACTTACGCCAATGGTATGAAATATAAGGCCCACCATTTCCTCGTCCCAGATACCCTGTTTAACCAGTTTGGCCAGATCATTCAGGTGCATATTACAGGTGTTGCCATCATAACCCATACTGGCCACGCCGACTTGCGCTTTTTGCATATCGTCGTCGGTAAGGCCAATGCCGTAAAGCATGGCCTTGGCCGCAGGCTGGGTTTCATCCTGTGTAAAGGTTTTACTGTACTTGTTTATCTCTACAGCGGTTGTAGTATCTGGTGATGAACTCATTTTTATTAAGCGTTTTTTATCTCATGTACCGGCCAAAAATGGCTTTAACAATTAAGGTTGTATTGTGTATTTGTAAGTTAGATATAGCGATATAGAATAGCAAGGCATTGAAAATTTATTTTAAAAAAGTATTTTATTCCGTTTTATTTATTTTATAGATATTTTATTCTGTTTTATACAATAAATATAGAATTATATTTTTATTAATTTATACCAAAGTTTAAAACGGTATTCGGTATGTTTTTTATGCATGCATAGTAAATAGTGATAATTCGGCGTGAAATGAGGTAAGTGACGATAAAATTTGATCACATCAGCAACCTGCAAACACATTTGTTATCCCTAAAAACAATCAGCATATTTACTACTCATTTAAAAGCATACATGAAAAAAACCTTTACCTTATTATTACTCCTGGTAACCCTTGGCAGCTACGCGCAAAAAAGCAAGTTGGAACTTAATCTGCAAAAAGACAGTGTTTATAATATAACAGCGGATGTTAAGATGGATATCGATCAATTGATACAAGGCACCCATCAGATTATAAAAAGCACCATCACCGGAGTATCGGCACATAAGGTGCTGTCTGTACAAGACACACTTTATACTTTTGAGGTTACCTATAAAAGCTTAGCCATGAATATGGCCTTAGGCGATAAGACAATTAGCTTTAACAGTGCCGATACCGATACTACCAATATGTTATCAAGGGTTATGCATAATATGACGGGCCGTTCCTTCATTATGGTTATGAGTAAACGTGGAAAAATCGTCGATGTAAAAAACACCGAAAATTTGTTTAAAGATATTTTTCGAGGTTTCCCGCCTATTGATGAGCAAAAGAAGGCACAGGCACTGGTGCAAGCACAAAAATCATTTAATGATAAATCTATCAAAGGCAACTTCCAGGAATCGTTCGTGATATTTCCAAAAGCACCTATAGGCGTCAAAAGCACCTGGTCAAATCAAGCATCAATAGAGGCCGCCGCTATATCTATAAAAACTAACACTATTTTCACTTTAGATAATGTTACAAAAGATGCCTACGAAATAAGCGGGCTTGCTACAATAGAGCCAGATAAATCACCGGAATTTAAAAGTTCAAGCCAATTTTTTATGCGGTTAATAAATGTAAACGGTAATACTACGGTCAAAGCAACTATTAACAAAAAAACAGGTTGGATAATTAAATCGGAAATTATTAAACATTTAAAAGGTGATGTCGAGCTGAAAAAGACCTTATCGGAACCTGTAATGCTTACTTACCCAATGGTAATTAATATAGACGTCAAGTCGATTAACAATTAATAAAAATTTCAAAGAACACAAAAAAAGTCCGGCCATATACTGACCGGACTTTTCATTTATCAGTATAAAAAGTTCTATTTCTGAATAATACCCTCCGCTAATACAGTAACCTTATTGTTTAAGGCTTCTACTACACCACCCTGTATAAAAAACACTTCTTCTTTAGCGCCGGCAGCACCACGTATGGTTAACTTACCATCGTTTAAAGTAGAAATGATAGGGGCGTGGTTATTCAAGATCTCTAAAAATCCTAATGTACCGGGTAAGGTAACCGAGGTGGCCTCGCCTTCGTAAACTTTTTTATCAGGAGTAAGAATTTCTAATGTCATCTTTTGTTGAATGTGCAAATGTGCGTATATGCAGATGTGCAAATGTTATATTAAGAGTGAGTAAATATAATGATGGCAGGAATTTGCACATCTGCATATTTACTCATCTGCATATTAGTTATTTGCTTCCGCTAATAATTTTTTACCTTTTTCAATAGCATCTTCAATGCTGCCTACAAGGTTGAATGCTGCTTCAGGGTATTCATCAACTTCGCCATCCATGATCATGTTAAAACCTTTGATGGTGTCTTTAATGTCAACCAATACACCTTTTAAACCGGTGAACTGCTCGGCAACAAAGAACGGTTGAGAAAGGAAACGCTGAACACGGCGTGCGCGTGATACAACTAATTTATCTTCCTCAGAAAGCTCGTCCATACCTAAGATGGCGATGATATCCTGTAATTCTTTATAACGTTGTAAGGTTTCTTTAACGCGTTGAGCGGTGTTGTAATGCTCATCGCCTAAGATAGCCGCGCTAAGGATACGTGAGGTAGAATCCAATGGATCCACCGCAGGGTAAATACCAAGCTCGGCAATTTTACGTGAAAGTACAGTTGTTGCATCTAAGTGGGCAAATGTTGTTGCCGGTGCAGGGTCAGTTAAATCATCCGCAGGTACGTAAACGGCCTGTACTGATGTAATTGAACCACGTTTTGTTGAAGTGATACGCTCTTGCATGGTACCCATCTCGGTAGCCAGTGTTGGCTGGTAACCTACCGCCGATGGCATACGGCCTAATAGTGCCGATACCTCAGAACCTGCTTGTGTAAAGCGGAAGATGTTATCAATAAAGAATAAGATATCACGGCCTTTACCTTCTTCATCACCATCGCGGAAGTATTCAGCAAGGGTTAATCCTGAAAGTGCCACACGTGCACGTGCACCAGGAGGCTCGTTCATTTGTCCGAAAACGAAGGTCGCTTTTGATTCTTTCAAAGCCTCAGGGTCGATCTTGGAAAGATCCCAGCCACCGGCTTCCATTGAATGCATAAACGCATCGCCATATTTTATAATGCCCGATTCAAGCATCTCGCGCAGTAAGTCGTTACCTTCGCGGGTACGCTCACCTACACCTGCAAATACAGATAAACCTGCGTAAGCTTTCGCGATATTATTGATCAGTTCTTGAATTAATACTGTTTTACCAACACCGGCACCACCAAACAAACCAATTTTACCACCTTTTACATAAGGCTCTAAAAGGTCAATTACTTTGATACCTGTAAACAATGCTTCAGTTTCGGTAGATAGGTCTTCGAAACGTGGAGGCGTTGCGTGGATAGGGCGGCCATTGGTTTTATCTAAATCAGGAATACCATCAATTGCATCACCAACAACGTTAAATACACGGCCTTTAATTTGCTCGCCAACCGGCATTTTAATAGCGGCAGCAGTGTCTAAAACTTTCATTCCGCGCAGTAAACCATCGGTAGAGTCCATGGCGATAGCACGCACACGGTCTTCACCTAAATGTTGCTGAACCTCTAAAATGATTTTTTGTCCGTTGTCTTTTGTGATCTCTAGCGCATCATAAATCTTAGGAAGATGTGCATCATCAGCGAAACTTACGTCAACTACCGGACCGATGATCCTTGATATTTTTCCAATGTTTGGCATATATAACCTGGTGTTTTAAATAATTTACAATGAAACAGATACCTTCTATACAGAACGGTACTATTTCAGAGGCGCAAAGTTAAGGTTTATTGCCAAATATTTAAATAGTTATGATAAGAAATTTTCATGTATTTTTTTGAAGGCAATATTGTACTTTTGATGTCCAATTATTAACCAGGGCTTAAGCCTATAAATTTGAATGAAAAAACTTTTACTCCTACTGATGTGGTTAAGCCCGGCTATTGTATATGCCCAGGGTTTCCAGGTAAACCTTAACGGACAAAAACAAATAGGCATGGGCCATACCGGTACCGGCTTATTACAGGATGGCGCTTCCATTGCCTTTAACCCCGGTGCAATGGCCATGCTGCCAGAGAATTACTTACAGGCAGGTATCAGCCCTTTATGGTTTAAATCGGGCTTTAACGGCGCCGGTACAAACGATGTGGCCTTTACCAAAAACAGGGTAGCTACACCTTTTAACGCCTACGGCGTTTGGGGGCCGAAAGATGCCCGGTGGAAAGTGGGCATGGGTGTTTATACACCATTTGGCGGCTTAACCGACTGGGGTAACAACTGGCAGGGCAAATATGTGCTGGAGAGCCTCGACCTAAAATCGATCTTCTTCCAGCCAACGGTTAGTTATAAACTAACCGATTACCTGAGCGTTGGCGCTGGCTTTATTTACAATTACGCCACTGTTGATCTGCAACGCGCTATCCCCATCACCGACCCCGATGGCAACACCGGCCAGGCACGCTTAAAAGGCCATGGTAAAGGCTACGGATGGAACGCGGGTGTGTTTATTAAGGCAAGCCCCGAATTTACCATCGGGTTAAACTACCGGTCGGAAGTTAAAACCAATATTAAAAACGGCGATGCTATGTTTAGCGTTGCAAACTCAGCCCAGCCAAACTTCCCGCAGCCAAATACATTTGAAGCAGGCATCCCATTGCCGCAAACCGCTTCAATTGGTTTTGGCTATACGGCATCGCCTAAACTATTGTTAGCGCTTGATGTAAACTATGTAGGCTGGCACTCTTATAAAGAGCTGGCTTTTGATTATGCTTCAAACACGCCAACCCTGCAGGATACGCACTCGCCGCGTAATTATAAAGATGCATACAGCGTAAGGGGTGGCGCGCAATATAAAACCTGCGATAAAATGGCCGTACGCCTTGGCGGTGGTTACACTACAACGGCTGTAAAGGATGAGTATGTTACCCCGGAGGTGCCCGATGCCAACCGTTATTATTTAACAGCAGGGTTTGGTTATAAGGTTACCAACAAGCTTGACCTGGACTTCTCGTTTGAGTACGAGCACCTTTTCTCGCGCACGCAAACCAATATCGAATCTAACCTGTCGGGAACATTCAAAAGTAATGTTTACATCCCCGGCGTTTCACTTGCTTACCACTGGTAACCCCTAATTTAATTACATGAAAACGTTAAAAAATTACCTATATATCTCGGCCGCGCTGGTTTTACTGGCAGGCTGTAAACCATCTTTCGAGAACCCAAAAGCAAATAAAGGCACTGCCGATTTTACCCGTTACATAGCCGTGGGTAACTCGCTAACCGCAGGCTACGCCGATGGCGGCCTATACCTGGAAGGGCAGCAAAACTCTTACCCAAGCATTATTGCCAAACAAATGGCACTGGTTGGCGGCGGTAAGTTTACACAGCCATTATTTACCGAAGCGCAGGCAAACGGTTCGGGCTATTTAAAGCTGACTGGCTTTACCCCAACCGGATCGCCAATAACTACTACGGTTACCGAAAATACTGCCGTGCGCGATCAGATTAGCGTCCCGGGCTTTGGTAATGTAATTTTATATACCAAATATAGCGGCGATATCAATAACTATGGTGTGCCGGGTATTAAATTACAGCAAATTATGTACGGGCCTTATGGCAACCTAAACGGTTATTTTGAAAGATTACTGCCGGGTGCGCCGCCAACAAATAATACTACTTACCTTGATTTTGTTACCGCTAAAGATTTTACCTTTTTTACCGATTGGCTGGGTAATAACGATGCACTAGGTTACGCAACAAGTGGGGGCGCAGGCGATGTACTTACCGATAAAACACAGTTTTCGCAATTATACACCTTATCTATTGATAAGTTAACCCAAAAAGGAGCCAAAGGAGCTGTAGCAACCATACCCGATGTTACCGCTATCCCTTACTTTAATACGGTTACCGTTGGGGCTATTTTAGCGGGTGTGCAAAAAGCAAACCCTACTGTTAAAGATCTGTACATTAGCGCCCGCACATCTACTGATGTTAATAATATCATCTATGCGCCGCGTGCCGCAACTGCTGCCGATCTGGTTGTGTTAACCTTCCCAACAAGCAAAATTGGCCAGATGGTTAACAGCCCTGCGGGTATGGTGCCTTACGGCTTAACGCCGTACGCGCCAATTGATAACCAGTATGTGCTTGATGCCAACGAAATTGCTTTAACAAAAGATTACGTAACGGCTTATAACACTACTATAAAAACAATAGCGCAGCAAAAAGGCCTGGCTGTATTTGATGCCTTTACCTTTTTAAATGATATAAAAGCCCATGGCATATTGGTTGATGGCGTAAGCGCTAATTCAAACTATATCAGCGGCGGTATTTTCTCGTTAGATGGTGTACACCTAACCCCTCGCGGTTATGCAATTGTTGCCAACGAATATATTAGGGCTATTAATAAAACATACAATGCAAGCATCCCAACGGTAAATATATCAAACTACCGCGGGGTTAAGTTCCCAAATTAGTCAGTTGCCAGTTAGCAGTTTGCATCGATACAAAAATGCAAACTGCTAACTATTAACTGCAAACTAATTACCCCACTGCAAAACTATCTTCCCCATATGCGCACTGCTTTCCATCAGCCGGTGTGCTTCGGCAGCTTCATCTGCCGGGAATATCTGATAAATAACGGGTTTTATTTTACCCGTTGCCAGTAGCGGCCAGATATGCTTTTCGAGGTTTTGGGCGATGTTACTTTTAAACGGTACATCCCTTGAGCGTAGCATGGAGCCGGTGATATAGATTCGTTTCCGCATCACTTCTGCCAAATCGATCTCCACAATTTTACCCTTCATGGTATTGATGAATACCAGCCGGCCATCATTAGCCAGGCTTTTGATGTTAGGGGCGGTATAGTCGCCGCCTATCATATCCAGTATTACGTCTACACCTTTACCATCTGTAAGCTTTGCTATGGCTTCGCTAAAGTTTTCTTGTTTGTAATTGATGGCTTTTGCGGCGCCCAGTTCTTCGCAGAATTTGCATTTCTCATCGCTACCCGCCGTAACATAAACTTTGCTGCCCAATGCCGTTGCCATTTGTATGGCTGCTACGCCAATACCGCTGCTGCCGCCGTGCACCAGCAGGGTTTCGCCAGGTTGCAGCCGCCCACGGTCGAATACGTTGCTCCAAACGGTAAAGAAGGTTTCGGGCAGGGAGGCCGCTTCGGCAAACGACAGGTTTTGGGGTATGGGCAGGCACTGGCCCTCAGGCGCGGGGCAGTATCCGGCATAGCCGCCGCCAATAACCAGGGCGCAAACTTTGTCGCCAACCTTCCAGCGGGTTACATCAGCGCCAACCTCTGCAATAATTCCCGCTATCTCCAATCCGGGGGTATCCTGGGGAGCACCTGCCGGTGGCGGATAGTTACCCTTGCGTTGCGCCACATCGGGCCGGTTAATGCCCGCTGCCATTACTTTTATAAGCACTTCGGTTGCAGCGTAGGCAGGGGTAGGCCGTTCGGTGATTTGTAAAACGCCGGGTTCGCCTGGCCGGGTTATGGTAATGGCTTTCATGTATGTTGTAAAACACAGATTAAGCTCTTATGTTCTCCGCGACCGTTGGATGCCAACATTACTTAGCAGTTCCCTGTTTATTCTTTTGATTTTCAAGAGTGGCAATGGCGTCTTCCTCCGCTTGGGTACGGCGTATTACTGCGTTATTTTTCCAGAAATCGGCGTCGTATGCGCGTTTTTTGATCCGGTCTTCGTCCTTTTCTTTTGATTTTAGGTCAATTTCTGTTAATGATGCGGGATCTATAGATGGGGTGTAATCTAAAATAAATATTTTGGTCGAATAGCTGAGTACTTTCACACCTAATCCAAGCAATTTCATGTCGTATTTTATAGTGAATGATGAATAATCTAACACATTGGCGCCCTTGTTATCTAACTTAAACTGCGAAATTAATTTCAGTTCCTTTAATTTACTCTTGTAGGGTCCGCTCAGGTTTAATTTAAAGCCCAGCAATGTGCCATCTGTTTTTAACACATCATAAGTGTCAGAGTTAATGTAAATATCGCCTATAAAAGTGAGGTGTTTTACCTGGTCGGGGTCTTTTAGCTGGCAATTGATCACCGTAATTTCCTGGTCGTTATTTTTAAAAGTTTCTTTAATGGTGAATTTATACAGCGAATCGGGTTTATGGCTGATAGGGCTTGTTAGTATCGAGTTTTTAGCAAAAGCGCTAAATATGTAGCTAAGTAGGGTAACGTTAGTATATGATACCGCGTCGGGCTTTTGCAGGTAGCGGGCATTGGTAATATTGTATTTGGTAATGCCCCAGTTTTGCCATTGCACATCTAAAAAGTTTTCGGCGAAAAAAGCAGGTTTATCACCTTCCGCCATTATTTGCCTGGAAAAAGCCTTGGCTATATGTGGCACGTTGACGTCTTTGTAGGCTTTTTCAGATGCCAGTTGCATGAGGGCAAGGGCCGGGTTGCCAACTGTTACCTCGTGTAATTGAATGCTTTGAGATTTTAATATAATGCTTAAAGCATGGTCATCATTAACAATAATTTCTTGCGGTATATAACTTAAATGGCTTAAAACTAAAGTAACCGGAAGCGCTTTAACCGCTAATAAAAATTGCCCCTGCTCATTACTGATTGTACCTGTTGATGTACCTTTTACGCCTACCGAAACAAATTCAATCGGTTTGCCATCGGTATCAGTAACTGTGCCTTGTATTTGTTGGGCATAAATGGTTGTAAATGATAATGTGCAGATAAGAATAAGGAGTAGTTTTCGCATCAAAGTAAAAATAGATAATAAAACTGCTTTGACAAGTAAGTAATTCTTACTTGTCAAAAGATCCTGCGAATTTTGTGTTAGTTCTTATATCTTATTTGCATTATTCACCCTTCAAACTCTCTGCCGGGTTGGCAACCGCCGCTTTAAACGATTGTGTGCTGATGGTTACAAAAGCTATGGCTAAAGCGCCCAAACCCGCTGCGGCTACTACCCACCATTGTATATTTTGGCGGTAAGCAAAGCCTTGCAACCATTTGTGCATTACCAGCCAGGCCAGCGGTGCGGCTATGGCGAATGATATGAGCACCAGTTTAATAAAATCTTTACTCAGCATACCCACAATAGCCGATACGCTTGCACCCAATACCTTGCGGATGCCAATTTCCTTGTTGCGCTGCTCGGCGGCGTAGGCGGCAAGGCTAAACAGGCCAAGGCAGGCAATCACTACAGCCAGGGTGGTAAATATCAGGAACAATTTCCCTGTACGGTGCTCGGTACGGTAAGCGGTGTTAAAATCCTCGTCCATAAATGAGTATTCGAAATGCTGGTTGGGCGATAGGCTGTTCCATTTGTTCTCAATCTGCCTAACATAAGGTGTTACGTTGGTACCACTCAGTTTAATGCTTAAGGCGCCGTTGTTATTAGATAACATCATTACCACCGGGGTAATATTATCGCGCAGCGAAGCAAAGTTGAAGTCTTTGATCACGCCAATAACCCGGTACTCTTTTATAGCAGTATCCGATCCGCCATTCCGTTCGGGTACGTAGTAAAGCTTTTTACCCAGCGGGTCGTTAGCGAAGCCAAGCATGCGGGCAGCTGTTTCGTTAATGATCATACCGGTGGAGTCGGCTATGCTGCCTTTCTCAAAGTTGCGGCCTTTTGATAGTTTCATGCCCATGGTTGGCAGGTAATCCTCATCAACCGGCCATATTTCGGTAAACAGTGCGTTTTTTGAATTAGGCACCCTGTTTGTAAACACAGAATTTGGCTGGCGCAGGCTGCCTGTAGGTAAAAAGCCGCTTAGCGATGCATTGCTAACGCCGGCTATTTGCTTTACCTGTTCTTTAAATGTTTTAGCGTTTGCTAACCCAACGGTGTTTTTTACCACCATCACCTGGCTGCGATCAAACCCAAGGTTTTTATGCTGAATGTAGTTGAGCTGGTTATAAATAACAATAGTGCCGATGATCAAAAATATAGAAACCGAGAACTGCAGCACCACCAAAAAATTACGGAAGCCGCCACCCTTAAACCCGGCAGAAAGTTTCCCCTTCAGCACATTAATAGGTTGGAAGGCCGACAGGTAAAACGCTGGGTAAGCCCCCGCCAGCACGCCCACAATAATTATAATAACCACAACCGATGGCAGGAGCCAGCCAATGGTTTGCAGGGTAATGCTAAGTTCTTTACCAGCTATCTGGTTAAACAGGGGCAATAACAACCATGCTGTCAATACTGCAAATATGGTGGCCACAAACGTTATCAGTAGCGATTCGGACAGGAACTGGGCAATTAAGTATTTGCGCGGTGACCCCAGCACTTTGCGCACTCCAACCTCTCGCGCGCGGTTGGCCGAGCGGGCTGTAGAAAGGTTCATGAAGTTGATGCAGGCTATGAGCAATATAAACAAGGCAATGGCCGAAAATATATAAATATAGGTAATACTGCTGTTGGTGCCCAACTCGTATTGGCGGTTTGAGAACAGGTGGATATCTGTAAGCGATGTTACGTTCACCCGTACATAGTTGCCGTTTTTGGCAAAGTTTACAGCATTAAAGCCCGGTTGCTGCTCAAAATGCTTTTGGAACAGGGCATCCAGCTTTTTGGCGAGCACGGTTCTATTGGTGCCGGGTTTTACCAAAAGGTAGGTGCTGTAAATAAAGCTATTCCATACGTTAGCCCGGCTACCCTCCAAAGTAGACATTGACAACAGGTAATCAAAGTTAAAATGCGATTGCTCCGGCATATTCTCCATAACCCCGGTAACTTTATAGTTAACATTGCTGTTCACCAGGGTCAAAAAACGGCCAACGGCATCGGTAGTGTTAAAATACTTTTGCGCAGCGCGTTCGGTCAGTACAATGCTGTTGGGTTCTTTTAATGCGTTTTTTGGGCTGCCTTTAAGCATGGGGAGGGTAAATATATCAAACAGGGTGGAGTCGGCATAGGCTACCTTGGCCTCGTTAATATT
Organism: Bacteroidota bacterium; assembly: GCA_040390445.1. Taxonomy (GTDB): domain Bacteria; phylum Bacteroidota; class Bacteroidia; order Sphingobacteriales; family Sphingobacteriaceae; genus Mucilaginibacter. The sequence continues at coordinate 318,148 of JAZJYI010000006.1, read as the reverse complement.
TTCCTCGCCTTTTTTAAAGCGGATCTCTGTAGCTATCAGTAAGCGGGTGGCTTTCTCCACCTCGGGGATGTTAGCTACAGCTTCGGCGGCCAAAGGAGGCGGGCCAATAGCGTACGAACTGGCATTGCCACCAAACTTGATGTCGGTATTTAGTTTATAGATCCTATCGGCTTTGGTGTTGTAGCGGTCATAACTTAATTCATCTATCACATAAAAAACAATAAGCAGGCAGGTGGCCAGGCCTAAAGCCAACCCCAATATATTAATGGTGGTAAAGCCCTTGTTTTTTAACAAACTGCGGAATGCTGTTTTAATGAAATTTTTGATCATGATGCGGCGCGTTTAAGGTTGGTGACTAATTATTTGAAATACAATTTGTTTCCGGTTGCTAAGCTATGCTATAGCGTTGGGATGAATTGTTAAATAAAGTTAAACTAAATATTTAGTTATAAAAACTATTTAACACTTTTTAGCATTAAATGTCAATTCATCAATGGCATTCTCTAATGCTTACACCAAACTGACAGGCTCAATTCGCATATGCTGTTTTGTCTTTTATTGTAGATCATCAACCTACGTATAAACAAACCCGAAACATCTTAAAGATTGATTGTCGGGTTTGTTTTTCTTCGAAAATGTTTATCTCTAAAATATAATATAGGCTTTTCAATATATTTTGTTGCGGTTGCACCAGCAATAACGCTTATAAGTAAGTAGGTCAATAGGTATATAATAAATCGTTGTGGCGATCTGCCAGGTATCAAGTTGCGTATTAATAAATCATTTATAAACGGGTGCCATAAATAGATAGCATAAGAATTTACTCCCAAAAAATTCAACCAACTGCATTTCTCCAAAAACAATGGTTTATATTCTATCGCTAATATGAGAAGCAATCCCAAAGCTAACGGGTTAATTGCAAGCATAACAACCGATACCCAGTTGTTATCACGAATAAATATAAAGTTTGGTAGAAGTATTAAAATACATAATGCCATGATAAAATGGCTGTATCTTATCAAAGTATTCATTAGGAGGCTCTTATCGTAATGATAAAAGTATGACAAGATAACACCGAAAAATAATGCGTCTAATCGAAAATGAGTTTGAGCGTAATGGCTTAAAAAATTGTATTTAGGGATGTTTATGTTGGCAGTAATTCTTCCAATAATACCAATTAAAACAAGTAATAAATATGTTGTTACTAAAGTGGATCGTTGCAGTTTTTTTAAGGATATGGCAGCAATAAAGAAGATTGGCAGCAGGATATAGAAAGCCTCTTCAACGTCTAAAGACCACGTGGTTATGTAGACACCTCCAAGGTAGTTATGAAGAAATAGTGCATCATACATATACCCTTTAAAATATGGCCTTTCGCCACCAAAAAAATGATATATAACTACGGATGTAATCAAAGAAATAACTAAAAAGACAAAAAAACCAGGATAAATTTTAAATGATCGCCGGATAAAGAACCGTGAAAAATCTATGTTGCCTTTTGATTTATATTCTTTAAAAAGCAGGCCGGAAATAAGAAAACCGCTTAATACAAAAAACAAATCTACAGCCACCCATCCACCGGTAATTAAAGGCTTAAATATGTGATTTGCAATATTAAGAAATGGATCTGTAGAGCCTTGGATGACTTGAACATTAACATGATGCAATATAACGAGTAAGATTGCCACCCCTCTTATTGAATCGATTGTTGCATCCCTTTTAAGCATCTCACGAAAGTAGCAAAATTAAAAAACCAAATGCAATACCTATGGTTGAGGGTTGCCCTTGTTTAAAAAATATTTAAAGCAAGGTTTTTATGGGCATTTTTTCTATTTTAAATACATCGCCATGATAATAAGCAAGCGAATTATCATTTTATTTGCAGCATAAAAAAATCTAAAACAACATGTCAGTACAAACAGGCCAGGCGGCACCGCAGTTTACATTAACATCATCAGAGCTTAAAGAAGTTAATTTATCCGATTTTAAAGGAAAGAAAGTAGTGATCCACTTTTTCCCATTGGCATTCACCGGTGTTTGCACCACGCAGCTTTGCACCATGCGCGATAGCTTTGGTTATTACGATGGTTTAAACGCGCAAATTTTAGGCATCTCTGTCGATTCGCCTTTTACCCTGGCTAAGTTTAAAGAAGAGAATGCGTACCAGTTTCCGCTGCTTTCTGATTTTAATAAGGATGTATCGGCTGCATACGGCGCATTATATGAATCATTTGCTTTTGGGATGAAGGGCGTAAGCAAACGTGCTGCTTTTGTGATAGATGAGGAACAAAATGTGATATACGCCGAGGTGTTAGAGAACGCCGGCGACCTGCCAAATTTTGATGAAATTGCCAAAAAAGTAAAGTAATTGATAAAAAAGTTTGCAATGGATGCAGAAAATCCTATTTTTGCAGTCCGTTAAAAACGGGGCGGTTATCGGTTTGTGATAACAGCTTTACATCATAAAACGCATTTGTAGCTCAATTGGATAGAGCATCTCACTACGGATGAGAAGGTTTGGGGTTCGAATCCCTACAAGTGCACACAAATTAAGCCTTTCTGTAAAAAACGGAAAGGCTTTTAACTTTAATCGCAAGGGATGCTTAACTTAGTTCTGTTTGGTCCGCCCGGTGCCGGGAAGGGTACTCAATCACAAAATCTTATCGAAAAATTTGGCTTAATTCACCTTTCAACAGGCGATTTGCTGCGTGGCGAAATTTCGCAAGGCACTAAGCTGGGCCTCGAAGCAAAAAAACTGATGGATGAGGGTACTTTGGTACCCGATGAGGTTGTGATAGGGATGATCAGTAATAAGCTTGACGCCAACAAGGATGCCAAAGGCTTTATTTTCGACGGTTTTCCGCGTACGGTTGCACAGGCCGAAGCACTGGATAGTTTGCTTGAATCAAAGCAATCTGCCATATCAGGCATGATAGCACTGGAGGTTACGGATGGCGAATTGGAGCAGCGTTTATTAAAACGCGGCGAAAGCTCGGGCAGGCCTGATGATGCCAACCCAGAGGTAATACGTAAGCGTATTAAAGAGTATAATGATAAAACTGCACCGGTTGCAGGGTTTTATAAAAACCAAAATAAGTTTACAAGCATAAACGGAATAGGCGCGGTAGAAGAGATCTTCAAAAGCATCTGTGATGTTATTGGTGCTTATTAATTAATAATAGTCCGAAAGTCGGGAAAGTCCGAAAGTCAGTAAAGTAATTGTACTTGCTGTCTTTCGGACTTTCCGTCTAAAAAACTTTCCGCTCAAATAAAAAAACTATGTCTCAAGGCTCAAATTTTGTTGATTACGTAAAGATATGCTGCCGTTCGGGACATGGTGGTCCGGGTTCATCGCACCTGCACCGTGATATTTTAACCTCAAAAGGCGGCCCTGATGGGGGGGATGGCGGCCGCGGCGGGCACGTTATTGTAAAAGGTAACGCCCAGCTATGGACACTCCTTCACCTCAAATTTCGCAAGCACGTTATTGCCGGCGATGGTGATTCTGGTGGCAGTTCATTACGATCAGGTAAAACCGGGCGCGACGAGATCCTGGAAGTACCCCTGGGTACCATTGCCAAAAATGCCGAAACAGGTGAGGTACTCTTCGAGATAAGTGCTGATGGCGAAACCAAAATACTATCAAAAGGCGGCCGCGGCGGCCAGGGTAACTGGCACTTTAAAACAGCTACCCAGCAAACCCCACGTTACGCGCAACCCGGCGAAGACGGAGAAGAAGACTGGAATATTCTTGAATTGAAGTTACTGGCCGATGTTGGTTTGGTAGGCTTCCCTAATGCGGGTAAATCAACCCTGCTGTCGGTGGTATCTGCAGCCAAGCCGGAGATTGCCGACTACGCCTTTACAACGCTTGTGCCTAATTTAGGCATCGTTGGCTATCGCGATAACAGATCGTTTGTTATGGCGGATATACCGGGCATTATTGAGGGCGCATCACAAGGCAAAGGCCTGGGCATCCGTTTCCTGCGCCATATAGAGCGTAATTCGGTGCTGTTGTTTATGGTGCCTGCCGATACCAACCGTACCATTAAAGAGGAGTATGGCATCCTGTTAAGAGAGCTGAATGAATACAACCCCGAGTTAATGCACAAGCCACGTGTGCTGGCCATCACAAAAGCCGATATGCTGGATGCTGAATTACAGGATGAGATGGAGAAAGAAGTACCGGCAGATGTACCGTACGTATTTATATCCTCAGTAGCTCAGAAAAATATTACCGAGCTTAAAGACCTGCTTTGGAAAGAAATAAACAAGGAAGTTAACGGGCCTCGGTAGCAAAGTACAGCACATAATTTTCGCTTAGCTCTTTTAGCGAAAAGTTCTTGTATCCCGGGAAAGATTTGATAACAGCATTTGCCCGGGTACCCATATAATCATGCGGCATCAGGATATATACAGGCCCGGCGTGGCCCTTATGCTGGTATTGACTAAAATCTGTATCGATATCCTTATCCGGTTCGTCGAGCGTAATTACACGGTTATGCTGAATCTCAAGCCCAAGGTCGGGACTGAAGAAAACGAAAATGGCGTCCTTGTTCTTATCATCAAGCAGTTTAATGTAATTAAGGCTTTGCTGGTCCATAAACTGCTGGCCAATGCCCGATGTGCCGTAACTGGTATAATGCCTTAGCCCATAAAAGCCCTCGGCATAAAACTTACCCGTAAAAAAAGCTATTACTACTATACCCAAGCCAAACACGATGCGGTAAGCCATTTTATATTGGCTAAACAGGTATAAGGTGCCGGGTATGATCAATAACCCAATTATCCTGAAATGCCTCGCCTCGTAGGATATATCGAGCTTACGCATAAAAGCCTGCCCAAAAAAGATAAGCGAGAGGCCGTAGAATATGATAATGATGGCCCGGTATCTTTTATCGGGAACGCGGGTACAAAGGGCATAAACCAATACAAGGCTCAATATCGCTATAAAAATTAGAACAGGCATAACCCAGCCGGGCGATAATACAGAGGCTTCGGTTTGAAAGAAAAAGCCGTTTACCATATCATCTACAGAAAAACCCGCAAGTATGGGCGAAGCAATGGGAAAGGCAATTGCCTTTAAGCTAAGATCGAACCCGCCTGAAATGGATGATGGGTTGAAGCCTTTTGAAAGGTATAACCGCGAGATAGCTACTACCGATATCAGGGCAGGGATGCCTATCCAAAAACCCTTTAAAAGCCAGCTTTTGGCACTTGTTTGCCCTGCAGATAGCTGCACCCATATAAACAACAGACCCGCCGCATAGATCCAGATGAAGGATGATTTGCAGATGAAACCTATCCAGCCGGCAAGTAAAACAAATAGTATGAGCTTCCAATTGGGTTTGTTAAAGTTTAAGCAACCGTATAAAAACCACCCCGTAAAGGCAAACAGCAAGGTTTCGCCACCTATGTAGAAAATAAAAGGTGTAAAAAACACCAGCTGGCAAATAATAACCGCCAAACTTAAAGCACTTATTAACGGCGTAAACCCCACTTTTTTAAAGAAAGCATAAAAGCCCGCTAAGCCTAAAAGCTGGCAAAGCATGGTGGTAACAGATGCTGCCTGCCCGGTATTTAACCCCAAAACAGATTTGAAAAAATAAGGGATAAGGTATTGCCCCGGCGACCACCACGATATAAACTCGCTGGTGTTTTGGGCTATGTTTTGCTGGCTTGGCTTGATAAGTGTATTGAAACCGGCACCCATTTGCATTGACCGTAAAACCTGGAAACCCCAGCTGGCATCAGGGAAGATAGCAGCTGGCGTTACAATAGTTATAACGCCTAAGGCCGTAACCAATATAAATACGGCTAAAAGAATAATACGGTGTGATGAAATGCTTTTATCGGCCATAATGTATGATTATTCGATAACGCGCGGGCGAATTTTAACAGCGGGGTTACCCTGGTAAATAAAATAAGTTTCCAGATCTTTATTGGCTACCGAGCCGCTGGTTAGCACCGAATGGCTTGCAGCAATTACGCCCAGGTTAACTATGGCGCCGCAGCCTATCCAAACCCCATCGGCAAGTGTAATGCTACCGGTTATGAGGTCGAAAGTTGTTTTTTTATAATGATGGCTGCCTGTTTGCAATATGGCGGCTTGCGAGATACATACGTTGTTGCCAATGGTAACTAAAACAAGGTTATCTATCCAAACACGTTCGCCTATCCAGGTGTTATTGCCAATTTTTAAGTGCCAGGGATATTTAATATTTACACCCGGTTTTATAACTACGCCCTTGCCAACTTGCGCGCCAAATAAACGCAGCAGGGTAACTTTTATCCCGTTTATGGGTAGCAAGCCAGATTTGAAGAATACCGAGCTGATATAATACCAAACCGCCCGTTTTACGGCACTGCCCCCCGGGTGGTAGGGGTGGTTATTATATACAGAAAGATCGGTTTGCTGCATTTGTGTTAGGTTTTATCCGGATATTTTAGGTGAAAATACAAGCTTATACCGGCCAAAATAAACACTATGGTATTTAAATAGTGTTTGCTCCATTATTGCCTGCTCAGCGTGAAAATGATGAGCGCGGTATTTAATAATAATAAGGCAGGCTGCACCCAGGTGTTAAAGTTTTGTAGGTTTTCGGTACGTATGGCCCGTTTGTTTTGGGCTACATAAATAATATCGCCATTCTGCAGGTAAGTTCTTGGGTCTGATAAAGAGTTTATATTACTCAAATCAATTACTGTTACATTTTGGGTGTTATTTTTGTTCCTTATAATTTTAATGTTTTTTTCGTTTGCCGCAGGTGTTAAGCCGCCTGCCTGCCCAATAAGCTCTACCAGGGTACTATTATCCTTTACTATTGGAAAATTACCAGGCGACCTCACTTCGCCCAGTAAGGTTACTTTAAGGTTTACAACTTTTAATTCAATTATAGGGTCTTTTAACAGGTTTTTGCGATAAAGGCCTTCTATAAGTTTTGTGGCTTCGGTACGCGTTAAACCTGCAACCTGCACATGCCCAATAGCAGGCAGGGCAACTGTGCCATCCTCTTCTACCTGAAAGGTTTGCCCTTGCCCGGCTGTAGCAACATTGCTGTTGCCCCCACCAGATGTAGATATGGAAGGAACCTCGTCAACTATGTATCTTAAGTTTTGAAGGTTACGTACCTGTAAAATATCCTGCGGTTGTATGCGATAGCTAACTATAGCTGCTTTTTGCGATAAGGTATCAGCAACAGAGGCCCTTTTCTCGAAAAGTATCTGGTTTTGTTTGTATGAGCATGAACTGCCCAATACAACTATACCAACAAAACAAATAAAGTATAAAACACGCATATAAATAAATTACTGCTTAATGTTAGCAATAAATTGCGCAGTAATTTCAAAATTACATATTTTGTGCTTAAATTAAATGTATTTTTCCAAAGTGCATGACCTTAAAATAACTGTTATAACCGTTTCATATAATGCGCAGAGCACCATTGAGCAATGCGTACTATCGGTAATTAACCAGGATTATCAAAATACCGAGTATATTATCATTGACGGTAACTCATCAGATGGTACCCTTTCTATACTCGAAAAGTATAAAAAGCATATAAAGGTTTTAGTGTCTGAGCCCGATAAAGGCATCTATGATGCCATGAATAAAGGGATAGCCCTGGCAAACGGTGATGTAATTGGTATGCTTAATGCAGATGATTTTTTTGCTGATAACCATATTTTAACAGTTGTATCAGATACTTTTAAAAACAATAAGCCTGACATTGTATACGGCGATCTTGATTATATAAAACCAGATGGAAGCACGTTTCGGAAATGGCGAAGCGGCAGGTATAAAAAAGGAATATTTAACCTGGGTTGGATGCCGCCGCATCCTACGTTTTATTGCCTGAAGTCGGTTTTTGATAAACTGGGTAATTATAGCCTTGAATATGGTACCGCCGCCGATTATGAATTGATGCTGAGGTTTATACACCTGAATCATTCTGCGGTTTATTATATACCCAGGGTATTGGTTAAAATGAGCATGGGTGGCGTTAGTAACAGTAATATTAAAAATCGCGTTAAAGCATTGGCTTTTGATATGCGGGCCATGTATAAAAATAAAGTATTTTTCCCGCCTATAACATTGTTAATCAAGCCATTAAGAAAATTGGGGCAATTTTTTTAATTGCGAATAAAAAATATATATTTGTTGTATATAATTGCCCCCTAACTTTTATATATGCCCGAAAATTTAAACACCTATTATCTTATCTATTATTTGTTGATGGTAACGTTTTCGATGCTGATAACGCTGCTGTCAATCCCCTCTATTTTACATGTTGCACGTACCAGGCATTTATATGATGATGTTGGGCATTTTCGCAAACAGCATGACCACGGCATACCACGTTTAGGGGGAGTAGCCATATTTGTAAGTTTTACCATCACGCTTTTACTATTCAGCATTATTGATAAAAATATACCCGTAAGTTACCTGTTAACTGCCAGTATCATTTTGTTTATAATGGGGGTGAAAGACGACCTGTCGGGCGTAAACCCGAGCACTAAGTTTTTAATACAGTTTATAGTAGCAACCATACTGGTTATTTTGGGCGATATCCGTTTTACCAGTATGTACGGGGTTTTTGGTATATACAATATTCCGTATGTTACCAGTGCGATATTATCTATCCTTTTTATAATACTTATCATCAATGCCTTTAATTTAATTGATGGTATTGATGGGCTTGCGGGCACCACCTGTATTATTGTTAACGGCGTGTTTACCATACTGTTCATCCATATGAAACATTACGAAATGGCTGCAGTATCGTTAACCATAGTGGGTGCTGTAGTTGGTTTTTTGCGGTTTAACCTTACCCCTGCAAAGATATTTATGGGCGATGCCGGCTCATTGTTAATAGGGTTGATATCGGCTATTGTGACCATCCGCTTTATCGAACTGAATAAGTTTACCGGTACCAGTACTCCTGTCGTGATATCTGCACCGGCATTATCTTTTGCTATATTAATTGGGCCTATATTTGATACGCTGCGGGTGTTTACCTTGCGGATATTAAATGGAAAATCGCCCTTTAGCGCCGATCGTAACCACATACACCACCGTATATTAAGATTGGGTTACACCCACCTGCAAACCACCTTTATATTGGGCGGCATAAATATTTTGCTTATTGTAATGGTGCTGGCATTTGCATCACTTGGCAACTTTACCCTGATGGTAATGATATTTACATCATCAATGCTGTTTAATTGGGTAATTACATTTTTTATGCGCACAAAAGAAAGAGAAAAGTTATCTCTGCGTAACCTCTTCGTGTAACTGTTAAGCACCTGTATAATTTTATTAGTTTTGCATGCTTAATTTAACATGTAAATGAGGATCGCTATAAACGGTTTTGGCCGTATAGGCCGTATATTTCTGAGAACTATTCTTACAAAGCCCGGTATTGAGGTGGTGGCCATAAATGACCAGGCCGATACCGCAACGCTTGCCCATCTTTTTAAATATGATTCTGTTCACCGTGGCTTTAAAGGCACGGTAAGTAATGACGAGGGCAACCTGTACGTTAATGGTAATCAAATAAAGGTGCTGCAACAGGCAGACCCGGCACTATTGCCCTGGAAGGAACTGAATATAGACCTGGTTATAGAAGCAACCGGGAAGTTCATTACACAGGCCGGTGCCTCTAAACATCTTACAGCCGGGGCTAAGCAGGTTATTATTTCTGCGCCTGCAAGTGATAAAAGCATCCCTACGGTAGTGTTGGCTGTTAACGATGGTGAGGCCGATCTGCGGTCGCCTATCCTGTCTAACGCCTCATGCACCACCAATAACGTGGCTGCTATGGTAAAGATACTGGATGATAACTGGGGCATAAAGGATGGCTACATCACCACCGTGCACTCCATGACAGGCGACCAAAACCTGCACGATGCACCGCATAAAGACCTGCGCAGGGCAAGGGCTGCATCGGCATCCATCATACCAACAACAACAGGGGCGGCAAAAGCCATTACCAATATATTCCCGCATTTAGAGGGGCGTTTGGGTGGCGCGGGTATCAGGGTACCGGTGCTTAACGGCTCGCTTACCGATTTTACCTGCAGCCTTGAAAAAATGCCTACCGTGGCCCAAATTAACGCTGCTTTTAAGGCGGCTGCCGATGGCCCCATGAAAAACGTATTGGAGTACACCGAAGACCCCATAGTGTCTACAGATATATTAGACAACCCGCACAGCTGCATTTTTGATGCGCAGCTAACCTCAATAGTAGGCGGGCTGGTAAAAGTGGTGGGCTGGTATGATAATGAGATGGGTTACAGCAGCCGCCTGGCTGATTTGGTTGAAGAGATAAGCCAGCTACCATCATGATAAAATTTATTACTGCCGACGATGTACTGCCTATCCGTAACGAAGTGTTGCGCGAAGGCAGGTTAACCCTTGATGAATGCCGTTTTGAGAACGATGATGCCGAAGGCTCATTCCATTTAGGGTATTATAAGGATGATGAATTGGCGTGTATAGCATCATTCCATCCAAAAAGTTACAAAGGGTTTGAAGGCAATGCTTACCAGTTGCGCGGCATGGCAACGCTGGAGAAATACAGGGGCAAGGGCTACGGCAATATGCTGGTGAACTTTGCTATTACTTACCTGCGCGGGCAAAAGGTAAATTACCTGTGGTGCAATGCCCGCAAAAAGGCCGCGCCGTTTTATTTAGGTGTTGGTTTCGAAATTATATCGCCCGAATTTGAGCTGCATGGCATAGGCCCGCATTATGTGATGTATGTTAAAATAAAATGAAATTTTGATGAAAAGCCAGCATCTTTTTAACTTTTGGGTTGGCTATTAGGATAAATTTTGACAACTTGCCAACGTTCATAAATTATATAAATCAATATGAAGACAATAGATCAGATCAGTTTTAACGGTAAGCGTGCCCTTGTACGTGTGGATTTTAATGTTCCCCTGGATGAGGATTACAACATTACCGATGATAACCGTATGACCGCGGCCCTGCCCACCATTAAAAAAATATTGAAAGATGGCGGTGCCGTTATTTTAATGTCGCACCTGGGCAGGCCAAAAGATGGCCCTACAGAAAAATATAGTTTAAAACATGTGGTGCCGCACCTGGCCGACCTGTTAGGCCAGCAAGTACAATTTGCTGACGACTGTATTGGCGAGGACGCTATCCAAAAATCAAAAGAACTTGAAAAAGGCGAGGTTTTATTATTAGAGAACCTGCGTTTTTATAAAGAAGAAGAAAAAGGCGACAAAGCCTTTGCCGAAAAACTTTCAAAATTAGGCGATGTGTATGTGAACGATGCCTTTGGTACAGCTCACCGCGCCCATGCTTCAACAGCAGTTATTGCGCAGTTTTTCCCTGATGCCAAGGTATTTGGTTACCTGATGGCTGCCGAATTAAACAACGCCGAAAAAATATTGAATAATGCCCCAAAACCATTTACGGCTATAATGGGCGGTTCAAAGGTGTCTGATAAGATAGAACTGATAGAAAAACTACTGGATAAGGTTGATAACCTAATTATTGGTGGTGGTATGGCTTACACCTTTGCAAAGGCAGATGGTGGTAGCATAGGTACATCATTGGTGGAAGCTGATAAGCTTGACCTGGCGCGCAGCCTGGTAATAAAGGCTAAAGAAAAAGGCGTTAACCTGTTATTACCGGTTGATAACGTTATTGCCGATAAATTTGGTAATGATGCCAATACTGATATTGCCAAAACAGGCGAGATCCCTGACAACTGGATGGGATTGGATATTGGCCCCGAAACGGTTAAGCTATTCAGCAAAGTGGTTGAAGAGTCAAAAACTATCCTTTGGAACGGCCCTATGGGGGTGTTTGAGATGGAAAAATTCCTTATTGGAACAAAAGCTATTGCCGAAGCCGTAGCCAAGGCTACCGATAACGGTGCTTTCTCGTTGATTGGCGGTGGCGATTCTGCCGCAGCTGTAGCCAAATTTGATATGACCAAAGACGTTAGCTACGTATCAACCGGGGGCGGCGCATTATTGGAATATATGGAAGGTAAAGAATTACCCGGCGTTAAAGCCATTAACGAAGACTAAAACAACAAGCATATTAACAGAGGCAATCATGAACAATGATTGCCTTTTTTGTTTAATAACAATACGGTAATTAATACCCACTACTGCTATGATGAAAAACTTATTAAAAGCATGTGCGCTATCAATGTTAGTTTTAGCCGCATGCAATCAACCGCAAAAGGATTCGAAAGAAAATGATAAAAAGGAAAACGCCTCGGTGGTTCAGCTAAAAACAGATGATGAAAATATCGCTGCGTTTAAGGACACCGCACAGGCTAAGCTTCATATTTTTCTTGACAGCCTGAAACCGCATGCGCTGGATAGCAACTACCGGTTTTTAGTAAAGTCGGATTTTGCGGAGGGTAAAAACCACGAGCATATGTGGAGCGTGGTGTATAAATATGCCGATGGGAAATTTACCGGCATCTTCGCAGATTCGGCAATCGTACTAAAAAATCTAAAGATTGGTGCGCCTGTGCTCATCAACCAAAAAGATGTAGAAGACTGGGCCATTTATGACTATAAGCGCAATACCGATATGGGGAATTTTTCTGATAAGTATTTACGGAGTAAGCAAAAAAAGTAAATACCCCCCCCGATAATAATTTTGAAGGGCGCTGATAATTCAGCGCCTTTTTTGTTTTATTCATTACTTTTAAAGCATCAACCCAAATACAATGAAAAGAACTTTCCTTTTTACTTTAAGCTTCCTGCTTGTCGCTATAAGCTCTTTCGCGCAAACCGATGCAGCATACATTAAAGAAAACTACACCAAGTACGAATACGAGGTACCCATGCGCGATGGCAAAAAGCTGTTCACATCGGTGTACGTACCAAAAGATCAGACCAAAAAGTACCCTATCATGATGGACCGCACCTGCTACAGTGTTGCGCCATATGGGGCAGATAAATATAAAGGCAGCCTTGGCCCCTCGCCGCAGTTTTTGCATGATGGTTACATATTTGTTTACCAGGATGTGCGCGGCCGCTGGATGAGCGAAGGCATCTATGAAGAAATGACCCCTGAACTTGAAGTGCACAAAACCAACAAAGATGTTGATGAAGGCACCGATACTTATGACACTATTGACTGGTTGCTAAAAAACCTGCCGAACAACAATGGCAAGGTAGGGGTATGGGGTATATCGTATCCCGGTTTTTATACAACCACCGCTTTATTGAGCCGCCACCCAGCCCTGGTTGCCGCATCGCCGCAGGCACCAATTGCCGACCTGTACCGCGACGACGCCTTTCATAACGGCGCGTTTATGCTGGTGGCCAATTTTGGCTTTTACCCGGGCTTTACCAACCGCCAGGATGATAAGCCAACCCAGCGCCGCGCTAAAGGTTTTGATGCCGGCACCGAGGATGGCTACAAGTTTTTTTTGGATATGGGCAGCATGCGCAACTCCAACGTAAAATATTATAAAGATACCATCCGCCTGTGGAACGAAATGATGGACCACCCTAATTACGATCAGCACTGGAAGGACCGCAACGTATTAACCCACCTGCACGATATTAAAACTGCGGTACTGGTTACCGGCGGCTGGTACGATGCCGAGGACTTGTACGGCGCCATCAACACGTACAAAGTACTGGTAAAAAATAACCCAACCACTCCTGTTTACTTTGCTATGGGCCCCTGGGTGCATGGCGGCTGGGCACGCGGCACCGGCGACCACCTGGGCGATGTAAGCTTTGGCGACCCAACCGGTCCGTTTTACAGGGAGAAGATAGAGTTTGCGTTTTTTAGTCATTACCTGAAAGGTACCCCGCTTGACCTGCCGAACGTAAACACTTTTGAAACCGGTGTAAACCAATGGAAAACCTACAAAGCCTGGCCACCGGCCGAGGCGCAGGAGAAAAACCTGTACCTGTTGCCGGGTGGTAAGCTATCGTTTGCAGCGCCTACTGCTGCTGCCGATGATTTTAAAGAATTTGTATCAGACCCGATGAACCCGGTGCCCTTTATTGATGGTATCGACTTTGATATGAAACGCGAATACATGACCGCGGATCAGCGTTTTGCCGAAAAGCGCCCGGATGTGTTAACCTACAAAACTGAAGTGCTGGATAAAGATATTACCATTGCCGGCAACATTTGGGCAAACCTGAAGGTAAGCACAACCGGCACCGATGCCGATTGGGTGGTAAAAGTACTGGATGTTTACCCCGATACCGCCACAGCCAATAAGTTTACCGGTAAAGACGTAAGCATGGCAGGCTACGAGCAAATGGTACGGAGCGAGGCCATGCGTGGCAAGTTCCGTAACAGCTTTGAAAAACCCGAGGCGTTTGTGCCCGGTAAGATAACCCCGGTAAATTTTGAGTTGCAGGATGTGCTGCACACCTTTAAAAAAGGTCACCGTATTATGGTACAGATACAAAGCACCTGGTTCCCGCTTATTGACAGGAACACCCAGCAGTTTCAGGATATTATGAAAGCTAAGGATACCGACTTTAAAAAGGCAACGCATAAGGTGTACAGCTCAAAAGCGCATCCAAGTTATTTAAAGGTGAGGGTGATATAAGGTTCGTTAAGACGCGAAGTATCCCGCCTCTACGTCATCGATATTGTAGAGGCGCGATACTTCGCGCCTCTTTTTACTGGAATACTTAGCGTCGAATTGGACAAACAAGGAAATGAACGATTTTATAAATAGAATCGAGGTATTGGCTTTTATCCGAATAAGATTATAAGCTTCAATGACATTTATCTAAATGAATAATTAACGAACAAAATGTTGATATGTAATTTATAATTAAATTTAATTATATTAGACTCAGTTAATCTTAAATCTTAAATCATTAATCATTATGAAAAAACTTATTTTACTCTGTAGTATTGCTATCTGCTACATATCAGCAAAAGCACAAAAAAGCAATAATGGCACTTACATCCAACCGATAACTTCTGTAAGCACCCAGTCTTTAACTTTTGCTAATGTAAGCGGGCCAAATTTTGTAAATGGTGGCGAGCAACATAATTATATTCTAAATGATTTACCATCCGGTTCCACAGTTAGTTGGAGCGTTGACGGCCCTGCAACAATTGTAAGCGGGGGGAATACAACTACTGCAACAATTTTTTTTACTAATAGCGGTAGTGGGTTAGTTACACTACGCGTTACAATAAGTGATGGTGTTAACCCACCGACCACGTATATCGTTAAGAAAATAAACGTTACCTATTGTACCACTTGCCCTTAAATACAAGGTTAATATTCGGTACATATTATAAAAAAGAGGAGCACTCCGCGGGGCGCTCCTCTTTTTATTGCTTTTTCCCGTGGTTGTTGGTGTTGTCACCAACAACTTTTAGAACAGTAAAGCAATTTACAATACATATTGGCTTGTTAATGACAACGCCAATAAGAGCAAAAAATATATAAATATTGACTGTCAAATATTAATGAATATTCATGAGCGTTTACGGGGGTGAACGTGAACACCTACTGTTTCAAGTTTATTAATTATAATAAAAGAAAAATCGCTTAGTTTAATCAACTTATGCAACCAATCAACATCACATCCATCCAGCACATCGGCATCCCGGTAACGAATATGGCCGTTTCAGAGGCGTTTTACGGGCGTTTAGGCTTTGCCAATGTAATGCAGGCCGGTTTCGGCGAAGAAGGCTCACGCGGCACCTGTGTGATGATGAAGCGCGGCAGTATGATCATTGAACTGTACCAACTGCCCGAACCTGATCTTTCCGAGATCCGCACCCGCCGAAATGGACATGTAGACCACGTTGCTTTTGATGTGCCCGATATTGATGAAGCTTTTGTTACCATACAACAAGCCGGTTTTAATATCATCGAACCCGAGCCTGTTTTCCTGCAGTTTTGGGCTAACGGGTGCAAATACTTTAACATCACCGGGCCTGATGGCGAACGATTGGAATTTAACCAGGTACTGTAAATAATAGCTAACTTTATAATAGGTTATGCGTTAAACCACTAAACACCTTATGATGAAAAAGCTCGCCCTGCTATGCCTGTCGCTTGTTGTGATTACATCGGCATGCAGCAAAAAATTAAAAACCGATGGTTGCCCAACCGGGCAGATGTGTACCATGATGTTTGCCTCTATAGGTACGCAGTTTGTTGATAAGGCCGGCAATAATGTGGCAGTTCAGGATTTTAAAGTGTTTAACATGCGTACCAATAAGTACATAGTAGCTAAAGGGGTAGTTGACCCGGGCTTCTCGCCAACTTACTACACTATAGTTACCGATGCCAACAAAAAGGAGCTATCTACCGAAGGTGATGATATTAAGGTTACCGCCACTTATAATAATGGCAACACAAAAATAGCAGCCACATTTAAAATATCAGGTGGTTGCAATTGCCATGTAACCAAAATTTCCGGAGTCGAAAAAATCGTGGTTAACTAAGCAAGTTGGTAATTTTCTTTAATAATTGCTATGTTTGCATAGTAATTTAATGCCATGCAATTTTCCAGGTTAAAATATTTACTGGTATTTATCTGCATATTTTCTATCCTGGAAAGTACAGGCATTTCTGTGGTTTCATTGTTTAGTAAAAACCACATCAGCCAAAACGATAGTCAGCTCGTAAATGATGATGAAGGCACCGCCGAACGTAACGAAACCAGGGAAAACAAACTCAAAGAACTTTGGGCAAACGAATTAGATTTTAAAATCCCCTCTCTATATATCAGTTTAACAAAAGTTGTGTATCCGCATGAGCAGCATAACGCTCATTTAGCCTGGGCAGCCCCGGTGCCCACCCCCCCGCCAAACCCAATAGGCTAACTTTTCTCAGTTTATATTAACACCTGTAAACTTTGCAGGTTCTTCTACAAATCAAATTAAACGTATTATATCATGAAAATTCGTGTTCAATATTTATTGTCATTATCTATTTTTTTATCTGCTTTTAGCTTTACCGCAAAGGCGCAACAGGTAAGCGATGCGCAAATCAAAACAAACACCACGCCCATCACCAATTCATTAAGTTACATCACCCGGCTACAACCCGTTAGTTATGAGTATAACCGTAGCGACTATAAGCAGCTAAATTTACCAGCAGGCATGCAATTTGGCTTTATTGCCGGCGATGCAAAACAGGTGGTGCCCACGGTTATTACTACCCATAACAATTGGTATAACGCAGGTAAAAATACCCCACGCGCTATAACCACTGCCGAGGTAGATATGCAAAAACTGGTGCCATTACTTGTTGGTGCCATAAAAGAGCAACAAGCCGAGATAGAAGCACTAAAGCAGGAAGTGCAAAAGCTTAAGCAAGCCAGGTAGGTTTTTATAAGCCTGCAAGGTGGGTTAATGCTCCCCTCTTGCAGGCTTTTTATGTATTGGCTGTTACGTAACAAATGGCTATTGCGTAATAGATACAAACCAACCAATTATGTATAAGAAATTACTTTTAGTATTAGTTATGGCTATCAGTTTATCGGCCTGTAAAAAAAATGGGAAGAAAACAGGTTGCGACGCCAACCAAATATGCACCGCACAATTTGTTTCTTTCGGTGTAGCTTTTACTGATAACCAGGGTAAACCAACTATTGTAGATGAGTACTCCTTAAAAAATTTGCGCACAGGTAAACCGGTAACGCATACATCCATGGGGGCATCCCCTGGTGTTGTTGACGGGTTTATATGGATAGCTAACGACGGGATAAAAGGCGAGTTTTCTTCAGAAGGTGATGATGTTGAAATAACCGCCAAAAGCAAAGGGCCATGTTAAAAAGGTTGTTGTAAAAGTTTCGGGTGGGTGCAATTGCCATGTAGCCAAATTATCGGGCCCGGATACTGTAAAATTCGACTAACAAATTCATACTATCGTTGTTACAATTCAGTTTATAGTATATAGCTTTATACGGGCTAAGTACCTAAATTGAATTGTAATCAATGGATATTAAAAAAGTATTACTCCTGGGCTGCTTTTTTGTAGCTGCCGTATCATCAAAGGCGCAAAAAGCAACAACTGCTAAATTATACCACGAACCATACCGCCCTCAGGTGCATTTCTCACCAAAAACAATGTGGGCCAATGATCCAAACGGGATGGTTTATTATAAAGGCACCTACCACTTGTTTTTTCAGCACTACCCCAAAGCCACGGTTTGGGGGCCAATGCATTGGGGCCATGCGGTGAGTAAAGATCTGATCCATTGGAAACAGATGCCCATTGCTCTGTACCCCGATAAACTGGGTTATATATTTAGCGGCAGCGCCGTTATCGATGAGAATAATACCTCGGGTTTTGGCACAAAGGGCAAGCCCGCCATGGTAGCCATATTTACCCATCATGATCCGAAAGGTGAAAAGTCGGGTTCTTCTGTATTCCAAAATCAAAGCATTGCCTATAGCCTTGATGAAGGCACCACCTGGACAAAATACACCGGTAACCCGGTGCTTAAAAATCCCGGTATCAGAGATTTTCGCGACCCTAAAGTGTTTTGGTACGAACCAGGTAAGAAATGGGTAATGAGCCTGGCCACTAAAGACAGGATAACCTTTTACTCATCGCCAAACCTAAAGGAATGGGAAAAGGAAAGCGATTTTGGCCAGCTGCTTGGTGCCCACGGTGGTGTTTGGGAATGCCCCGATCTTTTCCCGCTGAAATTAAACGGAAAAGAATACTGGGTTTTACTGGTTAGTATAAACCCCGGTGGCCCAAATAAAGGCTCGGCCACACAATATTTTGTAGGCCATTTTGATGGTAATAAGTTTACCCCAATCAGCACTCAAACCAAGTGGGTAGACCATGGCCCCGATGATTATGCAGGGGTAACCTGGGGTAATACCGGTAAACGTAAAATATTTTTAGGCTGGATGAGCAACTGGCTTTATGCCAATGAAGTGCCAACTGTAAAATGGCGAAACGCCATGACCATACCGCGCGAGCTTTCCTTAAAACTTACCGCGGGCGATATCTGGCTAACATCAACCCCGGTAGAAGAACTGGATAAAATTGCAACTAAAACTATTAAGGTAGATGCCGGATTACTGGCAAAAAATAACAACATTTTTTCGGTAATAAAACAAACGCCGGCGCAGTACACGCTTAAATTTAATACCCAGGCGGCCAAAGATTATTCGGTGATACTCTCTAACGATGCCGGCGAAACGCTCATA
This sequence comes from Bacteroidota bacterium, assembly GCA_040390445.1. Lineage (GTDB taxonomy): Bacteria > Bacteroidota > Bacteroidia > Sphingobacteriales > Sphingobacteriaceae > Mucilaginibacter. The sequence continues at coordinate 298,971 of JAZJYI010000006.1, read as the reverse complement.
GTTGGTTATGATGCCCAAAACAATCGCTACTATATGGATCGTACCAAAGCCGGGCAAAATAAGTTCAGTAAACAATTTATGCCTAAGGCATATGCACCAAGGCTATCAACAGCGCTTACCTCAGATATTGAACTGGTGGTTGATGTATCATCCATAGAACTTTTTGCCGATGGTGGTTTAAGCAACCTTACGGGTTTGTTCTTCCCAAAAAAGCCTTACAATCGTTTAAGCATTGTAAACAATGGATTGGAGATAGAACATTTGCAGATACAGCCTTTAAGATCTATCTGGTAAATGAAACTTATAACAAACAGATGCCGGAAACTAAAAATCTGATTATGAGTAATTTGTAAATTGTTCAAGTGTTCACGGATGTGAACGTGAACAAAACTGTCGATTCTACAATTAAAATTAGCTGTTGCATTATTAACACCTATTCCAGCACAACCGTTTTATTTCTATACACAAATACCCTGTCATCAAAAACCAGTTTAAGGGCTTTTGCTAAAACGGCGGTTTCTATTTCCTTGCCTGCTTTTACCATATCCTGCACATTTAGCGAGTGGTTTGCGGGTATTATTTGCTGCGCGATGATGGGGCCTTCGTCCAGTTCGTCGGTAACATAATGGGCGGTGGCGCCTATCAGCTTTACACCGCGTTCGTATGCTTGGCGGTAGGGGCTGGCACCCGCAAATGCCGGTAAAAAAGAGTGGTGGATGTTGATGATCTGCATCGGGAAACGGCTCACAAAATCGTGCGACAGGATGCGCATAAATTTTGCCAGAACCAGGTAATCATACCCGTATTTTTTGATGGTATTGAGTAGGCTTTGTTCAAACAAATTTTTATCATTTGTGGCGGGTAAATGGTAAAAAGGGACGTCAAAACGGCGGCAAATGTCTTGTAATGTATCATGATTGCCAATTACGCATTGTACGCTGGCACCCAGTGTTTTAAAATAATTACGCACCAGTATGTCGGCAAGGCAATGGTATTCTTTGGTTACCAGTACAATTATCTTTTTTTCGGGAACGGGGTTTATTTTAATGAGTGCGCCGGCTGGTAAAATTTCGCGCAGGTTTTCTTCAAGTCCCTCTGCACCACCGGTTTTATCTACCTCAAGGCGCATAAAAAACAGCTTGGCGGTATTGTCTACATGCTCATGCATGCTAATAATATTGAACTCTTTTTGGGCCAATAGGCCCGATATGGCTGCAACCAGGCCTACACGGTCGGCGCATTGTATAACAATGATCATTCTTTAGCTGATAAATACGATCTCAAAGCTATCATTATTGACAAAATAACATAGCCGAAAAAACATCAAAAATGTTGAAAACTTTTGGTGGTAAAAAGTGTCATAAAGTGGTAAAAGTAATCTACTTTTACATTACAAATATTGTTGACCGTAAAGAATGTCCTATTTAACCGGAGAATTTAATTGTAAACTGGATGCCAAAGGGCGGATGATGATCCCTTCGGACCTTAAGAAACAGCTTCCAGAAGCTGAGAAAGAGGGTCTTGTGATCAATCGTGGCCTTGAGAACTATCTTGTTATTTACACTAAACGGGAATGGGACAAGAAACTTGACGAACTGAGCAAACTTAACGAATACGATAGAAAAGCAATACAGTTTGTAAGATATTTTACCGCTGGCGCAACAAATTTGCAGCCTGACGGCACCGGAAGGGTAAACCTGCCAAAGAATTTACTGGATTATGCAGGCATCACCAACGAGGTTGTTTTAACCTGTATGCTTAATAAAGTGGAGGTTTGGGACAAAAAAGCGCACGAGAAAATGATAAGCAACGAGCCGGAAAACTTTGCGGCATTAGCCGAGGAAGTAATGGCTAACAAAGGAAGGGGGCGCGATGAGTAATTACCATACACCCGTTATGCTGGCCGAGTGCATTGAGGGTTTAAATATTAAGCCAAATGGTACTTATGTTGATGTAACCTTTGGCGGCGGCGGCCATTCGCGCGAGATTATGAAACACCTGGGTGAAGACGGCCAACTGCTTGCTTTTGACCAGGATGCCGATGCGCAGCAAAATGTGATAGATGATGACAGGTTTACTTTCATCGATCAAAACTTCAGGTACCTGAAAAATTTCACCCGTTTGCATGATGCTGTCCCCGTTGATGGAATCTTGGCAGACCTGGGTGTGTCGTCATACCAGTTTGACCAGGCCGAGCGTGGTTTTTCAATACGGTTTGATGCTGAGTTGGATATGCGCATGAACCAGGCATCAGACCTGAGCGCTAAAGAAGTGGTAAACAACTACAGCGAGGCCGATCTGCACCGCATTTTTGGTATGTACGGCGAGGTGCAAAACGCAAAATCGCTGGCTAAAACTATAGTGACGGCAAGGCTTAATGGCCCTATAGTTACCGTGGCCGACTTGAAGAACGCGATAAGCAACATCACCCCAAGGGGTAAAGAAAATAAATACCTGGCGCAGGTTTTCCAGGCGCTGAGGATAGAGGTGAACCAGGAGCTGGAAGCATTAAAAGATTTTTTAATGCAATCGGCAGAGGTGTTGGCACCCGGCGGCAGGCTGGTGGTGATGTCATACCACTCGCTGGAGGACAGGCTGGTGAAGAACTTTATCGCCAAAGGTAAATTTAGCGGCGAGGTAGAGAAGGACCTGTATGGTAATAACAACCGCCCGTTTGATGCGGTTAGCCGTGGTGCTATTATAGCCAGCGATGAAGAGATAGTAATAAATAACAGGGCACGTAGTGCTAAATTAAGAATAGCTGTAAAAAAATGACCAATCGTTTACGTACAGAAATTCAGGAGGAAGAATTAGAAGAGCAAAAGCTTATTGTGGAAGAGAAGCCTAAAAAAAAGGACCTCCCTGATAACTTTTTCACACAATTCTTAAGAAATGGAGTCATCACTACTGATGCTGCTACCAGCGCTTTGCCCTTTATTTTTTACGTAGCTTTTTTAGGGATGTTGTATATAGGTAACAGGCACCTGTCTGAAAACAACATACGTGATATTGATAAAATAAGTAAAGAGGTTAAAGAACTAAGCTGGGAATACAAGAGCAGTAAAGCCGACCTGGCCTTTAAAAGTACACTCACAGAGGTTGCCAAGCGCGCAGATACGTTGGGTATTAAAGAGGCCGGGCAGCCGCCACAAAAAATAACTGTAAAGGAGGACGTACAGGAATGAGTATCAGAACCAACATACTTGTAAGGGTTTACCTTGCGTTTGGGTTGATCCTGCTTTTTGCCGGAGCGGTGATATTTCAGCTTTGCCGGGTGCAGTTTGTGCAGGGTAAAAAATGGCAGGCCATGTCAAGGGTGCAATCAACCCGATACAAAAATATAGAAGCGGCCAGAGGTAATATTTTTGCGGTAGACGGTAGCCTGCTGGCTACATCGGTGCCTGAATATGAGCTGCATATGGATATGCTGGCCGGTGGTATTGAAAATGATAAGATATTTAATGAAAAGATAGACTCTCTTTCTATGAAATTGTCGGGTTATTTTGGTGATAAATCGGCACGCGAATATTCAAGGCTTTTCCGCGATGCGCGTAAGGATAGCTCCCGGTACGCATTGGTTAGGCGCAAGGTTACTTATCATCAGCTAAGAGATATCCGCAAGTTCCCCATATTTAACATGGGCAAATACAAGGGTGGTTTAATTGTAATACAACAGAATAAGCGTATCCTGCCGTTCCGCTTTTTAGCAGAACGTACCATTGGATATAAAAATGAGAACGTAAAAAATGGCGTAGGCCTTGAAGGTGCGTACGCCAACTACATAAATGGCGAAAATGGTAAACGCATGGAACGCCGTATGGCGGGTGGCGTTTGGATGCCTATTAATGATGAGGATGAAATTGCGCCAAAAGAAGGTGCGGATATCATATCAACCATTGATGTAAACATGCAGGACCTGGTGCAAAGCGCGCTGGAAAAGCAATTGATATATACCAAGGCTGATCATGGTACCGCTATTTTAATGGAAGTAGCTACAGGCGAGGTAAGGGCTGTGGCTAATTACTCGCGTATGCCCGATGGTTCTTTTAAAGAGAAATTTAACTACGCTATTGCGGGTAACCAGGACCCGGGTTCAACCTTCAAACTGGCATCATACATGGCTTTGCTGGAAGATCATAAAGTAGATACCAACACAATGGTGAATACCGGCGAATACCCTATACCGGGCCACACTATCAAAGACTCACACGGAAGTATTGGCCGTGTAACGGTTAAAAAGGCGTTCGAAAAATCATCAAACGCGGCGGTTGCTTACCTGGTAAACACCAGCTATAAAAATGATCAGTCGAAATTTACCGATCACTTATACGATTGGCACCTTAACGAAAAAATGAAACTGCAGATACCGGGCGAAGCGCAACCTGTAGTGAAGAACCCAAGCAACCGCAGTTGGAACAAAAACATGACCCTGCCCCAAATGGCATATGGTTACGAGATGCAGCTAACCCCATTAAAAATGCTAGCCTTTTATAATGCTGTTGCCAATAATGGTAAGTTGGTGACGCCGGTTTTTGTAAAAGAAATAAGAAGGTTAGGCAATACGGTAGAGCGTTTTCAAACCCGTACGGTAAATGAAAAAATATGCTCTGATGTAACGCTGAAAAAGATGCAGGAAATGCTGGAAGGTGTTGTTACCGAAGGTAGCGGTAAGGAATACGTTTATAACCCTTTATATAAAATAGCCGGTAAAACCGGTACCGCGCAAGTTGCTGATGCCAATAAAGGTTATAAAGCTAAAAAACAATACCAGGCTTCTTTTTGCGGGTATTTCCCGGCGGACCATCCAAAATATTCATTAATAGTAGTTATCAACGACCCTAAGAACGGATACTACGCAGCATCGGTTTCGGGCCCTGCTTTCAGAGAAATTGCCGACAGGATATACGCCGGCGATATGGAACTGAACCAAACCCCTGCGCATTTAATAGGTAACACTACGCTGCCCAAGTATAAACAGGGTAACCTGAAGGCATTAAAGAAAGTGTACAATAACCTGGGCATAAAACCACTATATGCATCGGCTACGCCAACGGGGGTTGATACCAGCAGCGGTATAGCATCGGAGGATAATAAGTATAAAACAGGCACAGTGCCAAACGTTACCGGTATGGGGCTAAGCGATGCGCTTTACGCCCTTGGTAATGCAGGCTATAAGGTATCGGTAAAGGGCAGTGGCTCGGTGAGCACACAATCGGTAACCGGGGGTAGTGTTATACCAAAAGGTTCAAAAATAATAATAGAACTGCAATGAGATATTTGAGCGATATATTAGAGGGGGTGGCATTTACCGAATTACAGGGAAGTGCCGATGTGGAGATATCTGCAATTGTTTTCGATTCGCGCCACGTGGTGCCGGGCTGCATGTTTGTGGCCGTAAAAGGTACCGCTGTTGATGGGCACGATTATATTGACCAGGCTGTAAAAGACGGCGCCATCGCGGTTATCTGCGAGGAGTTGCCGGCACATACCGCTAAAGAGGTAGATTTTTTAATGGTGGCCAATTCAGCTAAAGCCCTGGGTACTATCGCTGCTAATTTTTACGAGAACCCATCATCAAACCTTAAACTGGTTGGCGTTACCGGTACAAACGGTAAAACAACCATAGCTACGTTGCTTTACAAGCTGTTTAGGGATATGGGGTATAAATGCGGGTTGCTTTCAACGGTGGAGAACCAGGTGAACGGCCGCGTTGTTCCATCAACCCATACCACGCCAGACCCGGTTGCTTTGAACAAGTTGTTGAGCGACATGGTTGACGAAGGCTGCGATTATTGCTTTATGGAAGTAAGCTCGCACGCTATAGCACAGCATCGTATTGAAGGGCTGAAGTTTTCGGGAGGGATCTTCTCGAATTTAACGCACGATCATTTAGACTATCATAAAACATTTGATAGCTACCTGAAGGCTAAAAAGGCATTTTTTGATACCCTGCCAAAAAGCGCATTCGCCCTTACCAACAGCGACGATAAAAATGGCAATGTGATGCTGCAAAATACATCGGCACACAAAAAAACCTACGGTTTAAAAAGCATGGCCGATTATAAGGCTCGTATAATTGAGAACCAGTTTGGCGGCCTGTTGCTAAATGTTGATGGTGAAGAAGTTTGGTTTAAACTGGTAGGCACATTTAACGCGTATAATCTTTTGGCTGTTTACTCGGCGGCCTTGCTGTTAGAGCAGGACAAATCAAAAGTATTGGTAAGCTTAAGCAAGTTAACCGGCGCCGAAGGCAGGTTTGAATACATCGTATCGCCCAATAAGGTGATAGGTATTGTTGATTACGCCCATACGCCCGATGCTGTGCAAAATGTACTGAGCACTATTCATGATATCCGCAAGGGTAGCGAGAAGGTAATAACCGTAATTGGTTGCGGTGGCGACAGGGATAAAACCAAGCGCCCTATTATGGCGAAGGTTGCTACTGAATGGAGCGATAAGGTGATCCTGACATCAGACAACCCCCGTACCGAAGACCCTGCCCAGATCATCAAAGATATGGAAGAGGGGATAGACCCTGCGTTTAAACGCCATACCGTAAGCATCGCCGACAGGCGCGAGGCTATTAAAACAGCCTGCATGTTTGCGCAGCCGGGCGATATTATATTGCTTGCCGGTAAAGGTCATGAAAAATACCAGGAGATAAATGGCGTGAAAAACCATTTTGATGATATGGAAGAGTTGCTTGAACAATTTAAAGAAATGAAGTAGATAGATGTGCAAATGCGTGGATATGCAGATGTGCAAATGAATAACATACTAACAATTAAATAATAAAAAAGTAATCTGCACATCTGCACACTTGCACATCTGCACATTAAAGCGAAGCGTATGCTATATTACCTGTTTAGCTATTTAAGTAAAAATTACAGTATCCCGGGCATAGGTGTATTCCAGTACATCACGTTCCGTATGGCTATGGCGGTAATAGTATCGTTATTGGTTACAACGGTTTATGGCCGCAGGCTTATTGATTACCTGCGCTTTAAACAGGTTGGCGAAACCGTACGTAACCTGGGGCTGGAAGGGCAGATGCAAAAATCAGGTACGCCAACCATGGGTGGTATCATCATTATTCTAGGCATCCTGATCCCTACGCTTTTATTTGCCAAGCTTGATAATATTTACATCATCATGATGCTGGTTACTACTATCTGGCTGGGCTTAATAGGCTTCCTGGACGATTATATCAAAGTATTTAAAAAGAATAAGGAAGGGCTTGCCGGTAAGTTTAAAATAACCGGGCAGGTTGGTTTAGCGCTCATCATCGGGTGGACGATGTACTTCCATACCAATATCACCATAAGGCAGGAAGTTAAGCTGCCGGTTAAGTATGATGTACCGGTGGATTTTCATATGCGTGGCGATAAACCCGTTTACACACAAGATGTAAAATCGACCAAAACCACCATGCCGTTCTATAAGAATAACGAGTTTGATTACGCCAAGGTATTAAAGTTTTTAGGCCCCGGGTATGAGCATTACGCTCTGCTGGTATTTATGGTTTTTGTTATCGTTATCATCACCTCGGTATCAAACGGTGCAAATATTACCGATGGCATTGATGGGCTGGCAACAGGTACTTCTGCAATTATCGGGTTAACGCTGGCCATACTGGCTTATGTATCGGGTAACACCATGATAGCCGATTACCTGAATATTATGTACATCCCTAACTCGGGCGAACTGGTAATTTTTGCCGGTGCCTTTGTGGGTGCATGTGTGGGTTTTTTGTGGTACAACTCTTACCCGGCACAGGTATTTATGGGCGATACCGGTAGTTTAGCCATAGGCGGTATTATAGCAGTGTTTGCTATCATTATCCGTAAGGAGTTGCTGGTGCCTGTGTTGTGCGGTGTGTTTTTGGTAGAGAACCTGTCGGTAATTATGCAGGTGGGCTGGTTTAAATTCACCAAACGTAAATATGGCGAAGGCCGCAGGATCTTCCTGATGGCACCGCTGCATCACCATTATCAAAAGAAAGGTTTTCATGAATCAAAGATCGTAACCCGGTTCTGGATCATTTGCATCTTCCTGGCGATAATAACGGTGATAACGCTGAAGCTGCGGTAACCACCTAACCCCTGAAGGGGGAATAGAATGAAGAAAAGATAAATTGATAAAGACAATAAAAGACAATAAGTGAACGAAACTAACAACATAACTACTCAAAAGCTTCCCCTTCAGGGGATGGGAGGGGTGAGGCTTGCCATACTTGGCGCCGGCGAAAGCGGCGTTGGGGCGGCATACCTTGCCCTGCAAAAGGGGTATGATGTGTTCGTGTCTGACTTTGGGCCGGTTGCCGATCATTACAAACAGCAGTTGAAAGACTGGAACGTAAAGTTTGAAGAGAACGGCCATACCGAAGAAGAAATATTAAAGGCTGCCGAAGTAGTGAAAAGCCCGGGTATCCCCGATAAAGCGCCGATAGTGAAAACACTGGCAGCAAATAATATTCCGGTGATATCCGAGATAGAGTTTGCCGGCCGCTATACGGATGCTAAAATGATATGCATAACAGGCTCAAACGGTAAAACAACTACCGCCAGTCTTACCTATCATATCCTGAAGAACGGAGGGCTAAATGTGGGCCTTGCAGGTAACATTGGTAAAAGTTTTGCCTACCAGGTGGCTACCGAAAAGTTTGAATACTACGTACTGGAGATAAGCAGTTTTATGCTGGATAACATGTACCAATTCAGGGCGGATATAGCGGTGTTGTTAAACATTACACCAGATCACCTTGACCGTTACGAATACAAGCTGGAAAATTATGCGGCATCTAAATTCAGGATAACGCAGAACCAAACCGGCACCGACCATTTTATTTATTGCGCGGATGATACCGAAACAATAAAGGTGATGGAAGGCAAAGAGATAGCGGCAAAACAACTGCCATTTTCAATACAAAAGAAGATTGACGAGGGAGCATACCTCGATCAGGATAACCTAATTATAAACGTACACCAACAACATTTTCAAATGTCAATAAACGAACTGGCCCTGCAGGGAAAGCACAACATCTACAATTCTATGGCTTCGGGTATCGTAGCCAAAGTGCTTGAGTTACGCAACGAAACGATGCGGGAGAGTATGGGCAACTTCCGGAATATTGAACACAGGCTGGAGTCGGTTGGTAAAATATCGGGCATCAGCTTCATCAACGATTCAAAAGCTACCAATGTAAACTCTACCTGGTACGCGCTGGAGAGCATGACAACCGATGTTGTTTTGATATTGGGCGGTGTTGACAAGGGGAACGATTACAGTATGCTTAAACAATTGGTTAAGCAAAAGGTAAAAGCCATTGTATGTTTAGGTAAAGATAATAAGCGCATCCACGATGCTTTTGAGGATGATGTAGAAGTGATTGTAAACACCGCATCAGCTGCAGAAGCAGCTCAGGTTGCTTATCACCTGGCCGAAAAAGGGGATACGGTATTATTGTCACCGGCCTGCGCAAGTTTCGATTTGTTCAAGAATTATGAAGACAGGGGAAAACAGTTTAAGGACGCAGTAAAAGAATTATGAAGATGTGCAGATGTGTAAATATGCAGATGTGCGGATTAAAGAATGAATAATAAATGAATGAAAACCGAATTTGATTGTTGATTTAACCTTAAACTTTTCTTTAAAGATCATAGCATTTACAGAGGTGCTTGAGTCGCAAAGAAAGTTTAACCTGGCTAATCAATTATTTAGAAGCGGTACATCAATAGGTGCAAATGTTAGAGAAGCACAGGGTGCAGAAAGTAAAGTTGATTTTAGACATAAATGCAAGATAGCTTATAAGGAAGCTCAGGAAACAGAATATTGGTTAACACTTTGCAAGCATGCAGAAAATTATCTATTTGAAGAAGAACTGTACGATTATATAAAATCGATAATAAAAGTATTAGGAAAAATAATTTCATCAACACATTAAAAAAATATCTGCACATCTGCACATTCGCATATCTGCACATACATTAATCATATGAATCAAATACTCAGTAACGTAAAAGGGGACCGCTGGATATGGCTTATCGTCATACTGCTGTCTGTGCTGTCATTACTTGCTGTATATAGCTCAACGGGTACGCTTGCCTATAAACAGGGTAAAGCGGCGGAGCTGATATTAATGAAGCACCTGTTTATGATAGTGGGCGGTATTGCGCTGATGTATTTTTCGCACCTGTTAGATTACCGGTACTATGCAGGTATCTCCAAAATATTGATGGTGGTAACCATTCCGTTATTGTTATACACCTTGCTTTTTGGTAGCCATATTAATGAGGCCAGCCGCTGGATAGCCATCCCGGGGACAGGGTTAACCTTCCAGACATCCGATTTGGCAAAGTTGGCGCTGATCACTTATTTGGCACGTACGCTATCGCGTAAGCAGGAAAATATAAAAGATGTGAAAAACTCTTTTATTCCAATTATGGGCTCGGTTTGTGTGGTGTTTGCATTAATAGCCTGGGCTAACCTTTCCACCGCTTTAATGCTGTTTGGCGTAAGTATTTTGCTGCTTATTATGGGCCGTATTAGTGTTAAACAAATAGCGGTGGTTTGCGTTGCAGGTGTAGTGTTACTGGCAGGTATTATGTTGTTAGGCCCGCGCCGCCACATGTACCTAACGCGTATCAACACGTTTATGCACCCAGAGAAAGCCGACCCGGATAAATCATTCCAGGCCGACCACTCAAAAATAGCCATAGCAACAGGCGGGTTTTTTGGCAAGGGGCCGGGCAACAGTACCGAACGTAACATACTGCCTCACCCATATTCGGATTTTGTTTACTCAACCATTATAGAAGAGTACGGCTTGTTTGGAGGGGTGATACTGATGGGGATTTACCTGTTTTTGTTATACCGGTGTATAAAAATTGTAACCAAAGCGCCTAAGGCCTTTGGGGCGCTGCTGGCCGCAGGATTAAGCTTTAGCTTAACCATACAGGCATTTGCCAATATGGCGGTAGCCGTAGGGCTGGGGCCGGTAACAGGTGTGCCTTTGCCATTGGTAAGTATGGGTGGTACATCCATATTATTTACAAGCGTGGCGTTTGGTATCATACTATCGGTTAGCCGCGATATTGACGAGCCGAAAAAAGTTGTAGTAGGCGAAATAAGTGTAGCGAATTAGAGGCGAGAGTAAAAAAGTAAGATTCAAGATATAAGAACAGTATATACATGGCAAAAAGGATCATCATAAGCGGCGGCGGTACAGGGGGGCATATCTTCCCGGCTATTGCTATTGCCAATGCTTTGAAAAAGCTTGATCCGGATACCGAGATATTGTTTGTTGGTGCCAGCGGGCGCATGGAAATGGAAAAGGTTCCGGCTGCGGGTTATAAAATAATAGGGCTGGATATACAAGGCATCCAGCGTAAATCTATCTGGAAGAACGTGATGTTCCCCGTAAAACTGTTGAACAGCGTGCGGAGGGCCATCAAAATTATAAAAGACTTTAAGCCCGATGCCGCGGTTGGTGTAGGCGGTTATGCTTCGGGGCCGTTGTTATACGCAGCATCGTTAAGGGGCATACCAACACTGATACAAGAGCAAAACTCCTATGCGGGCATCACCAATAAATGGCTGGGAGCAAAGGCAAAAAAGATATGTGTAGCGTTTGACGGGATGGAGAAATTTTTCCCGTTCGATAAGATCATCAAAACCGGCAACCCTATCCGTAAAGATTCGGTGAACATTGCCGGCAAGCATATGCAGGCGCTGGAACTGTATAAGCTTTCATCGTTCAAAAAAACGGTGCTGATAACCGGGGGAAGCCTTGGCGCGCGTACTTTGAACAATAGCATACTGGCAGGTATTGAAAAGCTTGTAGCAGCAGATGTGCAGGTAATATGGCAAACAGGTAAGTTCTATTATAAAACAATAGTAGAGCAATTAGGCACTAACCGCCACCCTGATGTTTGCGTGGTAGAGTTTTTAAACCGTATGGACCTGGCTTACGCCGCTGCCGATGTGATCATATCAAGAGCGGGAGCAGGTACTATAGCCGAGCTGTGCGTAATAAAAAAACCGGTGATCCTGGTGCCATCACCAAACGTGGCCGAAGATCACCAAACCAAAAATGCGCTGGCGCTTGTAGAAGAAAACGCCGCCATATTTGTGGCCGATAGAGACGCCGAAGCAAAGCTGGTAGATAAAGTGCTTGCACTTTTAACTGATAATGATTTACAAAAAACATTAAGCAATAATATTGGCAAACTGGCCCTGCCCGATGCTGATGATGTTATTGCGAAAGAGGTTATCCAAATAACAAACAACAATTAGATGGCTAATCCTCCCGGTTACTGGGAGGATAGCCTTTTTTGAAACAGAAAATGGAACTAAACAACATAAAAAGAGTTTACCTGGTAGGCATTGGCGGCATAGGCATGAGTGGCCTTGCGCGCTATTTCCATCATTTAGGCTGTGTTGTTTGCGGGTACGATAAAACCCATACGCCATTAACCGATGACCTGCATAACGAAGGTATCTGCGTGGTGTTTGAGGACAGGCAGGACTGGATCCCGATGAGCTTTCAGAATAAAGATGAAGGCACACTGATCATTTATACGCCAGCTATCCCAAAAGACTCGGAGATCCTGAACTATTTCCGCCGTAAAGATTTTGATCTGTACAAGCGTTCGCAGGTGTTGGGTATCATTAGCAAAAGCATGTACACTATTGCAGTGGCCGGTACACATGGTAAAACCACCACATCGTGCATGATAGCGCACATCCTGAAAGACTCGGGTAACAATTGCTCAGCATTTTTGGGTGGTATATCATCCAACTACCAAACCAATGTGCTTTATGGCGACAATAACGTTATGGTGGTTGAGGCCGACGAGTACGATCGCTCGTTCCTTACCCTGCATCCGGATATCGCCATCATCACATCTATGGATGCCGATCACCTGGATATTTACGGCGACCACTCCCAGTTGGAGGAATCGTTCAAGCTTTTCGCCTCACAGCTAAAACAGGGTGGTACGTTAATATACCATAAAGGCTTACCGTTAGGCGAGGGCCTTACCTATGCCATGGATCAGCAGGCGCAAGCCATGGCAACCAATGTGCGTATAGAAGAAGGTAACTTCTATTTTGATTTTAACGATGGCAAAATCAGTATCCCCAATATAAAAATGGGAATAGCAGGTTTGCATAATATAGAGAACGCCGTGGCGGCTATTGAAGCAGCCCTGCACGTGGAGGTATCTGCCGATGCTATACACGAGGCATTAGGTTCTTTCAAAGGCGTTAAACGCCGGTTCGAGTACATTGTAAAGAATGACAACCATATCTATATTGATGATTATGCGCACCACCCCGAAGAGTTAAGGGCCGCTATAACATCGGTGAAAAGGTTGTATCCAGCTAAAAAGCTGACGGTTGTTTTTCAGCCGCATTTATTTACCCGCACCCGCGATTTTGCCGATGGCTTTGCCGGGGTGCTTGATATGGCCGACGAGTTACTGATGCTTGATATCTACCCCGCGCGTGAACTGCCGATTGAAGGTGTGGACAGCGAGATGATTCTTGGTAAAATGCAACTGGCCAACAAACGCAAATGCAGTAAACAGGAAATTATTGAAATAGTACAAAACGAAAAACCCGAGCTGCTTTTAACAGTAGGCGCGGGTGATATAGATACCTTGGTTTTACCCTTAAAACAAGTGTTGCAAAATGTTTAAGAAACGCATATGGAAACCGCTGCTTATTGGCTTTGGCTGGCTTGTTAGCCTTACCGGCCTGGTGGTGCTTATGAGTTTCATTGAGGTGAAAAAAGCCGAGCTGGTTTGTAAAAAGGTTAATGTTTTTATACCCGGCAACCAGTATTTTATAGACAGGCAGGAGGTTGATAATATCCTGCAAACAACCAGCCATACGCTGATAGGCCGCCGGATTGAAAATATTGATATCCAGGAGCTCGAAAATAAACTGAAGATTAACCCTTTTGTTGAGTTTGCAACTGTGTATATGGATATGGACGGAACGCTGCAGGTGGAAGTAAGCCAGCGCCAGCCCATCCTGCGGATCATGAACCGTTTTGATCAGGATTTTTACGTGGATCAACACGGTTTGAAGATGCCGCTATCGCAAAATTTTACAGCACGGGTGCTGGCAGTTAACGGTTATATAGATGAGCTTTTTGCTAACAAGGTTGATTCGTTACACACGGCTTTGGCAAAAGATATCTTTAAAACGGCCGATTTTATCCGTAAAGATTCGCTTTGGGATGCACAGATAGCCCAGTTGTACATTAACAAGGATCATGAGATAGAACTGGTGCCACGGGTAGGCAACCAGCGCATATTGCTGGGCAATGCCGATTCGCTGGCAACAAAGTTTAGCAACTTAAAAATATTTTATAAGCAGGCATTGCCTTTGGTTGGGTGGGATGCTTATAAGCTGATCAACATTAAATACATGAACCAGGTAGTAGGGGTTAGGAACGAAACCCTGCTCGATTCCATCAAACACCGTAAGCAATTTATGGCCGATTCGGTAAAACGCGCGGAGATTAAACAAGACACGGCTAAGACAGATAATATGCCGGTATTAGAAGACACAAAAGAGAAGACATCTATTAAAAACTAAGTATATGGACAAAAGTTCAACACAAGAAAAGAGTTCGCCAATTGTAGTAGGCCTTGATATTGGAACCACTAAAATTTGCGCGATAGTTGGCCGCAGAAGCAAAAACGGTAAAATAGAGGTATTGGGTATAGGTAAAGCCGAGTCGGCAGGGGTTACGCGTGGTATGGTATCAAATATCGATAAAACCGTACAGGGCATTACAGCGGCGGTTGATATTGCGGGTACGCAGTCAAACGTCGAGATCAGGATAGTGAACGTAGGGATAGCCGGTCAGCATATAAAAAGCTTGCAGCATCGTGGCTTAATCACCCGTAAGGATCTAACTTCCGAAATAAGCCGCAAGGATATTGATAAGCTGGTTGAAGATATGTATAACCTGGTGATGCCTCCGGGCGAGGAGATCATCCACGTATTACCGCAGGAGTTTACGGTTGATAACGAGCCGGGCGTAAAAGACCCTATCGGTATGGCGGGCGTGCGTTTGGAAGCTAACTTCCATATTATATCCGGCCAGGTAACCGCTATCAAAAACATTGTAAAATGCGTTAACAAAGCCCAGCTGGAAAGTCAGGAGCTTATACTGGAGCCTTTGGCTTCGTCGGAATCTGTGTTGAGCGACGAGGAAAAAGAAGCCGGTGTAGTTTTAGTAGATATAGGTGGTGGTACAACAGATGTGGCCATATTCCACGAAGGTATTATTCGCCATACAGCGGTTATCCCTTTTGGCGGTAACAGCGTAACCGAGGATATCCGCGAGGGGTGTTCGGTAATGCGCAACATTGCCGAGCAATTGAAGGTGAGGTTTGGATCGGCCCTGGCCGAAGAGAATAAAGAGAACGAAATAGTTTGCGTGCCGGGCTTGCGTGGCCGCGAACCAAAAGAGATCTCGGTTAAAAACCTGGCGTTTGTGATACAGGCCCGTATGGAAGAAATTGTAGAACACGTGTACTACGAGATCAAATCATCAGGCTACGAAAAGAAACTGATTGCGGGTATTGTTGTAACCGGTGGTGGCGCGCAGTTAAAGCACCTAACCCAGTTAATAGAATACGTAACCGGTTTAGATTGCCGCGTAGGTTACCCTAACGAGCATTTAGCCAAAAACGAGTTTTTACCGAAAAATATATACGAAGACCTGCAAAGCCCAACATTTGCAACAGGTATAGGCCTGTTGATAAAGGGTATCCAGAAAATGGAGTATAACGATGTTGTACAAACACCTGCGGCTGCAGTTAAGGCAGAAAAAGTAAAATATACCGACGACCGTAAGTTTGGTTTATTAGGTAAAATACTGGAATCGGGTAAGAAATTTATTAAGGATGATATCAAAGATGAGGACTTTTTGAAATAAGTGATTGGTTGATTAAGTGAATAGTGAGTGGTTTGTTTGCTTACAACTATTCACCACTCCCCACTCAACTATTCACCATTTATCCACATCCGTAAACTTTTCCACATTGTACACATTTGTGGAAAAACCTTGTGGAAAAAGAGTTAATATTACATTAAGAAAATCTATCTATTCATCAGAATACATATAGCTGAAAATAAGGATTATGCAGTTTGAGATGTTAAAGGAAAAATCGTCTATCATCAAAGTAATTGGTGTTGGCGGTGGCGGCGGTAACGCAGTAAACCATATGTACAGGCAAGGGATCACCGGTGTTGATTTCATTATTTGTAACACCGATGCACAGGCGCTTGAGTTAAGCCCTATTCCCAACAAAGTACAGTTAGGCGCAAGCTTAACCGAAGGTATGGGTGCAGGCTCTATCCCCGAAGTAGGTAAAAACTCGGCGATAGAGAATATTGACGATATTAAGCAAATGCTTGGTTCAAACACCAAAATGCTGTTCATTACAGCAGGTATGGGTGGTGGTACCGGTACAGGCGCAAGCCCTATTATTGCCAAAGCCGCGCGCGAACTGGATATCCTTACTGTAGGTATTATTACAACCCCTTTCTCATTTGAAGGCAAACGCCGTAAAATGCAGGCCGATGCCGGTATGGAAGAGTTGAAAAAATATGTAGATTCTTTCCTTGTTATCTCAAACGACAGGTTACGCCAGATTTTTGGCAACCTAACCATGAGTTCGGCTTTTGGCCAGGCCGATGATATTTTAACAACAGCCGCTAAAGGTATTGCCGAGATCATCACATTGCCGGGTTATATAAACGTCGACTTTAAAGATGTGCGCACGGTAATGAAAGACAGTGGCGTATCCATTATGGGTAGCAGCACCGCCGAAGGCGAAAACCGCGCTTTAAGGGCGGTAGAAGGTGCCTTATCATCACCATTGTTAAAAGATAATGAAATTGAAGGTGCACGTTACATCCTGCTGAACATCAGCTCGGGCCTTAAAGAGGTTACCATGGATGAGGTAAGCATCATTACCGATTATATACAGGAAGAGGCCGGTTTGGCTGCCGACCTGATATGGGGTAACTGTGTTGACGAAAACCTGGGCGAAAAACTGTCGGTTACTATAATCGCTACAGGTTTCCAAACTAAAGACGAGCGCGAAAAAGAAAACAGCAACAAAAAAGTGGTATCAATGCTGGTGCCCGATAACGAGCCATTGGTAAAACCGGTAAACGAATTTATTACGCCGGTTAAAGCTGATGCCGAAATGGATGCCAGCCCATACATGAAACTGAAGGACGAGCCAAAACAAACCGGTTTATTTGACCTGTTTGCCCGTGCCGAAGAACAGGATGCGGCTGATAATAACATTATCAAATACGACCTGAACGAAGAAGCCCCTTCAGCAGAAGAGAACGAACCCTCTGAGTTTACTTTTAAGGTTACCGAAACGGTGATGAACTTTGAACCGGCTGTTGCCGAAATAAAAGCACCTGAACCAGAGCCTGAACCCGAAGCTGTTAATGCCGACGAGAATAAAACAGACGAATCAATAGAAGAACAACTGCGTAAATCGCGCGAACGTATTATGCGTTTAAAAGACCTGAGCATGAAGCTGCGCAACGGCAACATCCAGGAGCTGGAGAATATCCCTGCTTATAAACGTAAAGAAATTGCCCTGCAACAAACCCCTGCGTCTGACGAAAGCCAGGTTTCGAGGTTCTCTTTACTGCCTGATAGTGACGGCAAAACTGAGATCAGGAACAACAATTCTTTTTTACACGATAACGTTGACTAATTGATCTAAACCCAAATACGAAGCCCCTCGCAACAATGCAGGGGCTTTTTTGTTATAACTATATCATAATTGATAAAGTTTAGGCCTCATTTTGGTTAAGGGTTATATTTGCAATAAATTATACTAAGAAATCACATTTTGGATCTGTTTGATAAGATAAATAAAAATATGGGCGGCCCCATCGGCCAGCACCAAAAGTGGTCGCACGGCTACTTCTCGTTTCCTAAATTGGAAGGCGAGATCCACCCGCATATGCTGTTTAAAGGTAAAAGCCATCTGGTTTGGAGCCTTAATAATTACCTTGGCCTGGCCAACCACCCCGAAGTACGCGAGGCCGATGCGCAAGCCGCTGCCGATTATGGCATGGCTTACCCAATGGGCGCCAGGATGATGTCTGGCAATACCAAACACCACGAAGAACTGGAAGATAGCCTTGCCGAATTTGTGGGCAAAGAGGCCGCTTTCCTGCTCAATTACGGTTACCAGGGGATGGTATCGATCATCGATGCATTGGTTGACCGTAACGACGTAATTATATACGACGCCGAATCGCATGCATGCATTGTTGATGGGGTGCGCCTGCACATGGGCAAACGTTTTGTGTACAAGCATAACGATATTGAAAGCTTTGAAAAACAGCTGGAACGCGCCCAGCGCATGGTTGAGCAAACCGGTGGCGGCATACTGGTAATAACCGAAGGTGTTTTTGGGATGTCGGGCGCACAGGGGAAACTAAAAGAAATTATAGACCTGAAGGATAAATACAAATTCCGCCTGCTGGTTGATGATGCGCATGGCTTTGGTACCATGGGGCTTAAAGGCTCGGGTACGCATGAGGCGCAGGATTGCGTAGACGGTGTTGACCTTTACTTCGGCACCTTTGCTAAATCAATGGCAGGGATAGGGGCATTTATTGCTGCCGATACGGAAATTATTAATTACCTGCGATATAATATGCGTTCGCAAACATTTGCCAAGGCGCTGCCTATGCCTATGGTGATGGGCTTGAAAAAACGTTTTGAACTATTAAAAACAAACCCGCAACTGCGCGAGAACCTTTGGCTTGTTGCCCGTGCCCTGCAAAATGGCCTGGTTGAACAGGGCTTTGATATTGGTGTTACCAATACCATGGTTACCCCCGTGTTTTTAAAAGGCGACCTGACTGAGGCTACCAGCTTAACGATGGAACTTCGGGAGAAACACGGCATCTTCTGCTCTATTGTAGTGTATCCGGTTATCCCTAAGGGGTTAATTATGTTGCGCCTTATACCAACCGCCCTGCATACGCTGGCCGATGTACAGCACACGCTTGATGCCTTTAGCGCGGTTTCTGCCCGGTTAACAGAAGGCCAGTATAAAGTGAACAAAATGGCTATAGCTTAATATTCGCATAACCTGCTAATAATATTAAAGCCCGGCAGAATTTCTGCCGGGCTTTTTTGATTTTTAAGGAAATGCCTGATTAATATGCTTTTAATAACAATTGAGGCAATTTTTTGAACGGAAAATAAAATTATTGCCTCTTGGACAATAAATTGATAAAAATTACAATCCTGTGATGCTTTATGGGTATTTAAGCGGCGAAAAAACACCGGGGTTTTAGGCCATTTTTAATGCAAAATGTGGAAAAAAACCGCTTTAAAGGCACTATTTTTATGTTGTAAAAGTTTTTTATTAAAAAAAAACACTTTAGATTAGCTTTAATTAAAACAATAAACCTCAAAAATTAAAGGAGCACTCACAATGAAAAAATTTACTGAAGTAAAAGAACTGGTTGCATCACTTGAAGCTGATGCCGACAAATTTTATAACAAAGGTAACAGCGCTGCTGGTACCCGTGTTCGTAAAGGTATGCAAGACCTAAAAAACTTAGCGCAGTCAATCCGTCTTGAAGTTCAGGAATCGAAAAACAAAGCGTAATCAAATAGTCGAAAGGTTATTTTACTTTAAATAAAAAATCCGGGTAGCTAAGGGCTATCCGGATTTTTTATTGGATTATTTCCGCGCGTCATTGCGAGGTACGAAGCAATCTTCGATAGAAAAGTCGGCGACAAGCATGGCGAAGATTGCTTCGTACCTCGCAATGATGCGGAGGGTATGTTTATTACCCTATCAACCCTATCTGGTTCTTTATCTTCTCAACAGCATCTGCGCTTACATTTACCAATGGTAAACGTACGGTATCGCCACAAACGCCTAAGCTGTTTAGTGCCGATTTTACACCTGCAGGGCTGCCTTCTGTAAACATCAGGCGGGTAAATTCTATCATGCTGTAATGCGCGGGCTGTGCACCTTTAAAATCGCCCTTAAGGCATTTTCTGATCATGTCGCTAAACTGCTTTGGCAAAGCGTTGCCCACTACAGATATTACACCAACAGCACCCATAGCTATCATTTGCAGGCTTATAGGGTCATCGCCTGATATTACCAGGAAACCCTCCGGCTTATCGCGCAGCAATTGGTTAAGCAGCTCAAAATTACCCGATGCTTCTTTTATGCCGATGATATTCTTAAAATCATTAGCCAGCCTTACGGTAGTTTCGGCGCTTACGCTGCTGCCGGTGCGGCTTGGTACATTATATAATATAATAGGGAGCGGCGTAGCTTCGGCAAGTGCCTTGTAATGCTGGTAAATACCCTCCTGTGTTGGTTTATTATAATGCGGGCTTGCTGATAGTATGGCATCATATCCCGTTGTATCAAAAGCTTTCATTTCGGCAGCAGTTTCCAGCGTGTTATTACCGGCAATACCTGCAATTAAATGCACACGCTTATTCACGGCCTTGGCAGTAAAGGCGAAGACCTGCTTCTTCTCTTCCTTACTTAATGTGGCGCTTTCGCCGGTTGTACCAAGTGATACCAGGTATTCTACCCCGCCATCAATCAGGTGATCTATCAGCTTTTGTAAAGCATCATAGTCTACCTGTCCGTCTGCCTGAAAAGGAGTGACCATCGCTACTCCTGTTCCGTGAAATTTGTTCATGTGCGTGAAAATATATTATAAGGCTGCTAAGATAGTAAAATGTGGTTTAATGTGCGGATATGCAGATGTGCAAATGATATTTAGATGCTCAAGCAGACTTTCAGTCAATGGTGTGCATAATGCTAATCTCGCGGCAGTTAAAGTTAAATACGGTATTACTTTGCAATAGGAGTTAAAGTGTTTATTATAACATAGATGTGGTGTTTTCTAAATGTGAAAAAAAGCTAAATATCTGGTTATAAGTTACATAAGGCCGTTCACAAGTGTTCACGGCAGTGAACGTGAACACTTTAGGATTACAAGGCCGTTTTAAGGCGTTTCAGAGCGTTTCAGGCCGTGCTTACCGGGTAAAATGCAGCATGAAATTAAGGATTACTCCCTGCTTTCATTTAACGCAGGTTCTCTTCTCCGAGAGCTTGCTATATCACGCCATGCAGCACCCCGCCCTTTTCGCCCATTTTATCTACCAGTTTCTCAACCGCCGGGTCGCGTTCCAGTACAGGAGCATGGTGAGGTTTTATGCGGGCATCAATAATCAACGGGCCGGTACAGCCCCAGTGTTTATGTTCGGTAAAGCTGTTAATGCCGTAAATGTCATGGCTTGGGTTACTGCGGGTAAAAGTTACCCATACAAAGTTGTTCAGGTTTTGCGCGGCGAAAGCGGCATCATCACATAAAACAATTAAAGGCAGGCCGCTGGTCTCGGCTTCGCCCAGGGTTTCCTGTAATATTTCCAGCACCAGGTCCATATCGCTGGCGCGGATGTTTTTGGGTACTTCAACCGCCAGTACGCCCGGCATAACCATTTTGTACTGATTAAAAGGTTGCGGCAGCGCGAATGACGACGGCAACTCGTTCCAAAGCTCGCGTTTTATATCACCGGCTACGGTAATGGCCACCTTGCTGCCGCTGTTCAGGCCATCGCCACTATAATCAAGCGTGTCAATAGTGGTGCGGGTGTGGAAATGCAGGTCGCGGGTAAGGTCTATGCGTTGCAGAATGTGTTTCAGGAAACCGCCGATATCATTCACATCCAAATCAGGGTTATCCTCTTTGGCGGCGATGAACAGGTATTTGGCCAGGCTAAGTTGCCCCTTGCCTAAAATATGGTTGGCAATGGTAATGATCTCTTGCGGGTAACGCTCTTTAACATATGGCGTATAACGCTCACTGCCTATGGCAAACAAAAGCGGGTGCACACCTGCGGCATCAACCGCATTAACGGCATGCAGGCCGGGGATCTCTTTGGGGATGGCGTTACCGGTTATCTCATGGATGAGCGCCCCAAAGCTGGTATCCTCCTGCGGCGGGCGGCCAACAACCGTGAACGACCAGATCGCATCTTTTTTATGATACACATTATGCACCTTCATCAGCGGGAAAGGGTGCGCCAGGCTATAGTAACCCAAATGGTCGCCAAAGGGGCCTTCAGATTTATTCTCCATCGGCATTACGGTTCCTGTTATCACAAAATCGGCATCGGCAGATATGCAGAACCCTTCAGCATCATAAAAATAACGGAAACGACGGTTGCCCAAAGCACCGCCAAAGGTCATTTCAGAAAGGCCTTCGGGCAGGGGCATTACAGCCGCTACGGGGTGCGCAGGTGGGCCTCCTACAAATATGCTCACCTTTAGGGGCTGCCCTTTTGCATTGGCTTTAGTTTGGTGTACGCCAATACCGCGGTGCAGCTGGTAGTGCAGGCCAATTTCTTTATCCTGCACGTAATCATTACCACCCATTTGAATGCGGTACATACCCAGGTTGGCGTTCATAATGCCCGGCATATCGGCATCCTCGGTATAAACCTGCGGCATGGTCACAAAGGGGCCGCCATCTTTCGGCCAGTTCACTATCTGGGGTAACTCACTTATTAATGTTTTACCAAAACTTATGGGGGCATCCTTGCGCACTTTCATGGGCAGGGCCGATAGCGCGGTTAAGGCCGTGTTGGCGTACTTAAAAGGATGTTTAAAAGCCTTTATCGGGTCGTTTTTTATATCAATTAAAGTCTTTATTTTCTCTAAAGTATCCCTGAAAATAAACCGCGACCTATCCAGCGTGCCAAATAAATTTGACACCGCCGGGAACTTGCTCCCCTTTACATTTTCAAATAAAATGGCAGGCCCGTTGTGTTCAAAAACACGCAGGTGTATAGCTGCCATTTGCAGGTAAGGGTCAACTTCTTCCTTAATGCGGATCAGGTGGCCGTTCTTTTCAAGATCGGTAATGCAGGCCTGTAAACTATTATATCCCATTTAGGCCCAAAGATATTATACATTTTAATGTTTTTAACGATATTTAGCCTATGAAACCGCTTATAGTTTTACTGGCTGTGTTTGGGGTGAGCTGCCTGGCAAGTTTTATTGCAGGCCACCCGGCAGATTATTACTTCTGCGGAAGGCTGGCCATGGGCGTAATGCTCATATTTGCGGCTACCGCCCACTTTAAATTTACTAATGGTATGGTGCTGATGGTGCCAAACTATATCCCCTATAAAAGGGCAGTGGTGTACATAACGGGTTATATTGAAATGCTGGCAGCCATAGGCTTATTAGTAAAAACCGTACGCGAACCTATTGCCTGGTTTACGATATTCTTTTTAGTATTGCTGCTGCCCGCCAATATCCACGCCGCCCAAAATAAGGTTAACCTGGAGAAGCCGGACATTTGCGGCGCAGGGGTAAACTACCTTTGGTTCAGGATACCATTGCAACTCTTCTTTATTGCATGGGTGTATTTCTTTGGCGTGATGCATTAACAGTGCTCTTGATCTATACCGTAACAATTGGTGTACCATATGCTCCAATGCATATATGCATTAACCTTATGAAAAAAACTACTACCCATAAAGCACACACTTTACTTTTATTATTAATGTTTCCGCTTTGCACATTAGCGCAGGGAAACCAACTGCGCGAAAGGCGCTTTATTCCCATCAACGGAATTGAACAATGGATCACCATTACCGGCGATAAAACAAAACCTGCTATCTTGTTTATACATGGTGGCCCGGGCAGCACTATGTCGCCTTATGCTGATAACGTTTATCAGGAATGGGAGAAATATTTTGTGCTGATTCACTGGGACCAGCGCGGTGCAGGTAAAACTTATGGCCGTACCGCGCCGGATGAACTAAGCCCGGCTTACTTAAAGGCAAATCCCTTAACGGTTGATCAGGTAACCGACGACGGTATTAAAGTAGCCGAATACATGATTAAGTATTTAGGTAAGCAAAAGCTCACCCTGTTTGGTACATCGTGGGGTTCGATACCGGCGGTTGAGATGGCTGTAAAACGCCCCGATCTTTTTAACGGCTATGTTGGGCATTCGCAAGTTGTAGAGCCGTTGGCCAACCTAATATCAGATTATGTTAAAATATCAGCATTGGTCAACAAAATTAACGACCAACAATCTGCAGAGGTATTAACAACTATTGGTGCACCGCCTTATGCTTCCGCCAAAAACGCCGGTCAGTTATTTAAAATTATTAAGAAATATGAAAGGATGGCATCAACGCCCGCCCCGGATGCCTGGTGGAAATTAGCCCCTGAGTATGATAATGCAAAAGATAACCAAAACCGCGAGGATGGTGATGATTATTCATTTGTAAATTATGTAGGGGATAGTAAATTGGGGGTTAAGCCTATGATGGCTACCATCAACTTTGCTAAAGATCATTGGCAGTTTAAGATCCCGGTTTACCTGGTACAGGGCGAAGAGGATATTTTAACCCCGGCAGAAATAACAAAAGTATACTTCACTAAAATAAAAGCGCCTGTAAAACAATTTATATTGGTGCCTAAAGCCGCCCATGGTTTTAACGAGGCCGTTTTGGATGCTCAACTAAAAGCAATAAAGCAGTTGAATGGGATAAAATAACTTATCCTATAGGATTACTTCTTTCAAATCAATCTAAAAAACTTATCTTATTTTTACCGTTTCAAACCATTTATTGCCTTTATGTCGGTAATTGTATTTACGGTAATTATACTTATTGGTGCCTATTTTGCGGGTTTGCTGGGTTCATTAACAGGGCTTGGCGGCGGGGTGGTTATCATCCCTTTGCTTACGCTTTTGTTAGGTGTTGATATCCATTACGCTATTGGGGCATCGCTGGTATCTGTTATCGCTACATCATCAGGTTCGGCGGCGGCATACGTAAAAGAGGGTATTACCAATATAAGGCTGGGCATGTTCCTGGAAATAGCTACTACCATAGGGGCGTTGGTAGGGGCATTAGTAGCCGTTTATATCCCTGTACAATATATAGCCGTTTTATTTGGGGTGATATTGATCTTCTCAGCAGTAATGTCGCTGCGTAAAAAGGCGGAAAGTATTATCTCCAAACCCACATACCTTGCAGCCAAACTAAAGCTATACGGCAGCTACCCCGACGGCAATGGCGAACAAATAGAATACGGTGTTACCCATGTTGGCGGCGGTTTTTTTATGATGCTTTTTGCAGGTGTAATATCGGGCTTGCTGGGTATAGGCTCAGGAGCGTTAAAGGTTATTGCTATGGATACCATCATGAAGATCCCCTTCAAGGTATCAACCACTACCAGTAATTTTATGATAGGTGTTACCGCTGCGGCCAGCGCTGTGGTTTATTTGCAACGCGGGTACATAGACCCGGCCATATCCATGCCTGTTGTAATAGGCGTGTTACTTGGTGCGTTAACCGGGTCTAAAATACTGGTGCATACCAAATCATCCCGCTGGTTACGCTGGGTTTTTGCTATAGTGGTTACCTTTTTGGCCAGCCAGATGATCTATAACGGGCTTAACGGAAAAATTTAAGAGTCAAGATATTAGAGTCAAGAATCTAGGAAACGTATTGCGCCTTTATTCCCGTTACTTAAACATCTTATTAAGCTTGTCGTACCCAATAGCATTATCAACAAAACCAAACGAGCCTTTTTGACTTAACTCCTGCGCAGCGGTATAGAACGCGCCGTAAGCTACCCGTGCCAGTAAGGAACCCACGCTTACCCTTTTAACGCCCAGCTTTGCAAGGGCATCTAAAGTAAAATCGGGCTTATTTACACTTAGCAACACGTTAACCGGTTTAGGCGATAAAGCTTTTACTACAGCATCAACCTCGGCCAGGGTACTTAAACCGGGGGCATAAAGTACATCGGCCCCGGCATCGGCGTAAGCCTCTAACCTGCGGATGGTACCTTTAAGGTCGGCACGGCCATGCAAAAAGTTCTCAGCGCGGGCCGTAAGCATAAACGGATCGGGTAAACTTTGGGCGGCCTTTACTGAGGCTTGGATGCGCTCTAATGCGTGTTCAAAGCCATAAATAGGGTTATGCTCATTACCGGTAGCATCTTCAATAGAGCAGCCCGATAAACCCGCCTTTGCGGCAAGCAATATGGTATCTGCACAAGCCTCGGGGGAGTCGCCGTAGCCGTTCTCCAGGTCGGCAGCAACCGGCAGGCTGGTAGCTTCAACAATTAAACGGGCATTTTCAAGGGCTTCATTGCGGGTAATGCTGCCATCGCCATCGGGCCTGCCCAGGGCAAATGCCAGCCCGGCACTGGTAGTAGCCAGGGCCTCGAAACCTAAACCGGCAAGCATTTTGGCCGAGCCTGCATCCCAAGGGTTGGGTATTACAAAAAGACCGGTACGCTCATGGAGGGCTTTAAAAGTTTCGGCCTTATTGTTTTGCGGAGTATTCATTTTGGTAGTGGTTTAATTGGACAGGCAAGGTACACATTTGGCCCAAATTGCTTTTTAAGGCAGGCGTAACTTGTTTATAAATAATCGTATAATTGTTTGAATGAAACGCCTTCTCAGTAACCTAACCTTCCAGGTCATCATTGCCATTATATTGGGTGTGGTGGTCGGGCTGTATTTTAAGGGATTTGCACCAACCGCGCAACTGATCAGCCAGATATTTATCAAGTTGATAACCCTGCTAATCCCTTTCATCATCTTTTTTACTATCGTGCTGGGGATTGCAAACATGAGCGACATGAAAAAGGTTGGCCGTGTTGGTGGTAAAGCCCTGCTATATTTTGAACTGGTTACCACCCTGGCGCTTATTATTGGTGTAACAGTAGCTAATATCATAAAACCCGGCGCCAACTTTATCAATAACCACGTTAAGGTTGATGCCGCTAAACTCGCCGGTTATGAGAAAGCCGCGGCAGAAATGAAATGGGGCGATTTTATTACACACATTATTCCCGGCAATGTATTTAAAGCTTTTACAGAGGGCGATATCCTTCAAATTTTGTTCTTTGCCATACTGTTTGGTTTCGGCTTAAGCCGGATGGGAGAGGCAGGGCAATCGGTTATTAGTTTGTTTGATAAGCTATCAAAAGTGTTCTTCAATATCATGAAGATAGTGATGAAGGTGGCCCCAATTGGTGCTTTCGGCGGGATGGCATACACTATCAGCACCTACGGCCTGGCAACGCTTAAACCCCTTGCTTTACTGATGGGATCGGTTTACCTGACTATGTTCCTGTTCGTTTTTGTGGTGCTTAATATTATCTGCTACCTGTTTAAATTCAGCCTGTGGCAGTATCTGAAACATATCAAGGAAGAGATCCTGATCGTACTGGGTACTTCCTCATCAGAATCGGCCCTGCCGGGGATGATGGAGAAACTGGAGAAATTTGGCTGCTCAAAATCGGTTGTGGGTTTGGTGATACCTGCGGGGTACTCTTTTAACCTGGATGGCACTACCATCTACCTATCCATGTCGACCATATTTTTGGCGCAGGTGTTTCATATCGATCTTTCTATCGAGCAGCAGCTTACCATTATCGGCATCCTCATGATCACCTCAAAAGGGGCGGCAGGTGTAACCGGCAGTGGTTTTATTGTGCTTACATCAACCCTGGCGGCTATTAAAGTTATCCCCGTGGAAGGTGTGGCTATATTGCTTGGGGTAGACAGGTTTATGAGCGAGGCAAGGGCTATTACCAATGTGATAGGTAATGGTGTGGCTACTATTGTAATAGCGAAGAGCGAGAGGGAGTTTGTAACGCCCGAGTTAAATGGCTAATGCACTTTATATTATATTAACAATATTAAAAGCAGTTGCTATAATTTATGTGTTCGTATTCGCTACGATAAACATAGTGCCTGCGATTAAAAACAACGACCGCAAGAAACTACGGAAAATCGGGATGTTATTTTTATTCGTTTTTTTATTTATTGTTATTTTATCAGGAATAGAAATTCTGATCGCCCTCAAGAAGTAATCAATTAATTCCACCTATTTTCTATATAAAACCGAACGGCTTATGTACGTTTCCGTGCGGTTCTTTTTTTACTGCTATTATAAAATGCTTTAAGTGAGTAGTTTGTAATTGTGGCATTATGTTTTATGTTGTGCTATTATGAAAAACAAAAGCAATATTCTAAAAGCTCTTATACTGGTAGGTTTTATAACTGTTTCGCAATTGGTTAATGCGCAAACAAAAATTGACCTGCCAGCAGGTAAAGAATTGTTTAACCAGATAGCTGTTATGGATAGCGTGCTGTTCAAATGTTTTAACACTTGTGATACCACCACTTATAAAACTTTGCTTGCAGATGATCTTGAGTTTTACCATGATAAAGGCGGGTTTACGAAATCGGCCTGTGCCGAAGTGGAAAGCCTTAAAGAAATGTGCGGGCGAACCAATAAACTAAGGCGCGAGTTAGTAAAAGGCAGTATGGAAGTTTACCCGATAAACAATTATGGGGCTATAGAAATTGCCACGCATAGCTTTTACCTTAAAAAACCAGGTGAAAAAGAGTTTTTAGTAACCACGGCTAAGTTTGTGCACGTATGGCAAAAAAAAGATGGGAAATGGATACTTGCCAGGGTTATCAGTTATGACCATGTATCAATTTAGGGTAGTATCCACTTTAAAATCGGGCTTGGTTGTTACAGCCTTGGCGGGTTTATATTTAAATTTTCTAAAGCTGTCCTTAATATAAAATACCAGGTTATAATCAGTCATTACATCAATCTGGGCCGGTGTGGGGCGGTATTCGTCCATAAAATCGCTTAGAGAATCGCCCTCCAGTCCGGTAAGTCCAGCTACCAGCTTACGCGTAAAACGTTGGTTGGTATGGTCTTCGCGCTCATAACGCAGCATGGTTTGCTGTAAACGGTATTGCGGATTTTTCTTTTTGCCAATCATCCTGAATAACGACAACAGATCAACAGAGACCCATGCAAACGGAACATTTGTAGCTGTAGGGCGCATGATATCGGTAAGCGAAGGGCCTTTAAAAGCAAACTCTTTGGCAAACTGTTTACGGTTGTTTACGGAATCGCGCAGGTAGTTCCTTTTGGCCACAATGGCCACCTCGTTAAGCTTGATAGATTGCGGCTCCAGCTCTATCATTTTTAAGCGGCCACTCCATGGGCTTATCGGTTTCGTATAAGTTTTATACCCCATGGTTTTTATGCGGAGGGTATCGGTAACCTTGGCTATTTTAAGTGTAAAACTGCCAAGATCGCTGGTCATCGTATTAGTGGTTGATGCCGATACAATAATATACTCAACAGGCTTGCGGGTGTTTTTATCTATAACAATACCTGTAACAAGTTGTGCGCTTGCATCCATGCAAAACAGCCCTAATATGATCAGTAACAGGTATTTCATAGGTTATATAAAGATACGTATTGGGATGTTATGGTATATACCGTTTAACAAAAATTAACAGGGGATAGTTTACGATTTTACCACAAAGGGCACAAAGAAGACAACCACAGAGATCGCAAAGCTTTTTTGGAGTTAAGTTGATAAACCTCCATGCTCTTTGTATAAAATCTCTGTGCACTTTGTGGTTAAACTCGCCGCAAACCCATAACCCAAATGTAATTTTTGAAAAATTAACCCATTAAGCAGTTAGGGGGCGAATTTTTTTTTAGCTTTGCCATACAAAAACTAAAAAGCCGATGAGCGTTCTCGTAAATAAAAATTCTAAAGTTATAGTACAGGGTTTTACTGGTAAAGAAGGTACTTATCATGCAGAGCAAATGATTGCGTACGGTACCCAACTTGTTGGTGGTGTTACACCGGGTAAAGGTGGCCAAAGCCATTTAGACAGGCCGGTTTTTAATACCGTTAAAGATGCGGTTGACCAAACCGGTGCCGATGTATCTATCATTTTTGTGCCCCCTGCTTTTGGTGCCGATGCCATTATGGAAGCTGCCGAAGCCGGTATTAAAGTTATTGTATGTATTACTGAAGGTATCCCTACAAAGGATATGATTGCGGTAAAAGAATATTTAACCGATAAAGATAGCCGCCTGATAGGCCCTAACTGCCCGGGTGTTATCACTGCAGACGAAAGCAAAATTGGCATTATGCCGGGCTTTATCTTCAAAAAAGGTAATGTTGGTGTGGTTTCAAAATCGGGTACGCTTACTTACGAGGCGGTTGACCAGGTTGTTAAAGCCGGTTTAGGTATCACTACCGCCATTGGTATTGGTGGCGACCCAATCATTGGTACCCCAACCAAAGAAGCTGTTGAATTATTAATGAACGACCCTGACACACACGGTATCATCATGATTGGTGAGATTGGTGGTGGTATGGAAGCTGATGCTGCCCGTTGGATCAAAGAATTTGGTACAAAACCTGTTGTTGGTTTCATTGCAGGCCAAACAGCGCCTCCGGGACGCCGTATGGGCCACGCAGGTGCAATTGTTGGCGGTGCCGATGATACAGCTGCCGCTAAAATGAAGATCATGCGCGAGTGTGGTATTCGTGTGGTAGAATCACCTGCCGAAATTGGCGCTGCTATGGCAGAAGAATTAGCTAAATTGAAATAGATTCAAGGCTGTAAGAGTCAAGATTCAAGATATATGAGAGATCCCGGTCCGTTTGGCCGGGATTTTTTGTTATGTAGTTTTTTTGTTGATAAAAATGTATTTTGTACTAAGGATCTAAATTGATGAAAATTAAAATATTACTCTCCACCCTCATTTGTTTTTTCTTATTCTTTAGTTGTAAGAAAGAAAAAAAATCAGATCCATTATCAATAATAAAAAGGCAGATAATAGGTGTTTGGGATTTAAAAGAAAATAAAACTGTTGCTTATGATGCGGGAAGTAAAGAACCAAAGTCAGAATACGGCGATGTAAGTAATCATCCTACCTTTGAATTTATAGATGAAACCCATCTGAAAATAAGTGAAATAAATGTGCTGCTATATGATTACACGCTAAAGCTCGAAAATAATAAAACCATTATCACTTTTAATAACGATGATTTTGAACTCACCATTAACAATGGTACGATGATTTGGGTAACTGAAAGAAATTATGACAGGCCAGATTATTCAAAGTTCATAACTACCTTCACGTATACAAAACATTAAAAGCAATGTGTTTTAAAGGCTACGTTCTTATTCGCTCTTGCGAGTTTAGTAGCGTATCTCGTGGTATAGCATAGCGTAAGCATCCTGCTTACTATAATTGAAAACTGCCGCTATGCCACACCACGAGTTGGAAGCTTGCGGCAGCAAAATATCTAAACATCCACATCCGTCAAACCCGTGTAAACATCCTTTGTACAAACAAAACCTGCCGGCAAATTGTCGTATATTTATATAGCAATAGAGGCGAGATCTATCTTAAATCGCTAATTCAATAAATCAAAATATAATGGCATATAATCAGTTAACCCCCGAAGAAGAATATATCATATTACATAAAGGAACCGAACGCCCGTTTACCGGTGCGCTGCTGGATAATAAGGCCGAGGGCGTGTACGTATGTAAGCGCTGTGATGCCCCGCTATACACCTCCGAATCAAAATTTGAGTCGCACTGCGGCTGGCCAAGTTTTGATGATGAGATAGCCGGAGCGGTTAAATGGGAAACCGATGCCGATGGCCGCCGTACCGAAATACTTTGCGCAAATTGTGGCGCTCATCTGGGCCATGTTTTCCAGGGCGAGTATCTTACCCCTAAAAATACCAGGCATTGCGTTAACTCGGTTTCCATGAAATTTGTACCGGTTGACGAACTGAAAAAATAAGTCAGAACGGCAGCGTTGTAAGGCCTTAAAAAATTAAATCCCTGCCGAAAAAACGGCAGGGATTTTTTCTTTTTCCACATGTGCTATTGTTAAAAAATTAGTCACTATATGTTAAGTTTTCGGCGTATAAAAACCGCCTTTTTAGGGCCTTTTACCTTAAGTATTCCGCTGGGTTTTAGGCCTGTTGAGAACATGTTTATATCCTGCAAGTGTTTGTGGTTTTTTATTTATTTATATTCCAAATTGACATATAAAACATTGTTCCATAGCTGATTGAATTTTTTGTCATCGCAAAATAATATTGATGTGGTGATATATATTGTTGACAACTTATAGGTGATGTTAAAAACTTAGACTAACATTCAATAGCATGTTGCCCTATCTTTGAATTACAAGTTCTTTTAACGCTATCTATGTTATCGATAGTTCTATCGAAACAGAAAAGAAAGACCATGGTAAAACATGGGCTAATGTGCAACTAAAAAATAGTTTAGAAACGATTAGTGAGGGTGTGGAAAGTGAGTAAATAAATGCGGGAAAGCGGTTTTTTCGCCTTTTAAGCAAAAACTCACATGGCACGCCTGTCTATTGTCGGCTCGGTACAAAAGCAGTTCAGCGGTAGGTTAACAGGGTAATAATTTAATACATAAATATAAGAAGTCGTCAGTATGGCAGAGGAAACCGAATTACTATTAAAGGAGAACAAAGACCGCTTTGTGATTCTCCCCATTAAGTACCCCGCTATTTGGGAAATGTATAAAAAAGCTGAAGCCAGCTTTTGGACGGCCGAAGAGATAGACCTATCTGACGATATGAAGCACTGGGAAGCCCTGAATGATGGCGAGAGGCATTTTATCTCGCACATCCTGGCATTCTTTGCGGCAAGTGACGGTATTGTTAACGAGAACCTGGCTATTAATTTTATGAGCGAGGTACAATTGCCCGAGGCACGTTGTTTTTACGGTTTCCAAATCATGATGGAGAACATTCACTCGGAAACCTATGCATTATTGATTGACACTTATATAAAAGACCCGGCCGAAAAAGACCGCCTGTTCCATGCCATTGATACCGTACCATGTGTAGGTAAAAAAGCAGAATGGGCGCTGCGCTGGATCAATAATGGTTCTTTCGCAGAACGCCTTATAGCATTCGCCGCAGTAGAGGGTATTTTCTTCAGCGGTAGTTTCTGTTCTATCTTCTGGTTAAAAAAACGTGGCTTAATGCCGGGTTTAACCTTTAGCAACGAACTGATATCACGCGATGAAGGCTCGCACTGCGAATTTGCCTGTATGTTGTATAAAATGCTTGATGTTAAACTATCAACAGCAGATGCAACTAAAATTATTACCGACGCCGTAGAGATAGAAAAAGAATTTGTAAACGATGCACTGCCGGTGAGCTTGATCGGCATGAACGCCAAAATGATGAGCCAGTACATTGAGTTTGTGGCCGACAGATGGCTGGATGAATTAGGTTACCCTAAAGTGTACAACGTATCATGCCCGTTTGATTTTATGGAAATGATAAGCCTGCAGGGTAAAACAAACTTTTTTGAAAAACGGGTAGGCGATTACCAAAAAAGCGGTGTGTTAAATGGCACAGCAGAAAACAAATCATTCTCATTAGATGAGGATTTTTAGGGCTGTGATAAGAACAAACAACAACAAGAAACTAAGTAATTAAATATATTAACAACCCCCTGCCGGTGCAGGGAATAAGGAGGTGGCAAAATGTTCGTAGCAAAAAGAGACGGTAGAAAAGAGTCGGTTAAGTTCGACAAGATCACAGCTCGTATAGAGAAGCTGTGCTATGGGTTTAAACTGGTTGACCCAATTGATGTAGCAAAAAAAGTAATTGAAGGTTTGTTTGATGGTGTTACCACCTCCGAACTGGATAACCTTGCAGCCGAGACGGCAGCATCGTTAACTACCAAACACCCCGATTATGCTTTACTTGCCTCGCGTATTGCGGTGTCTAACCTCCACAAAAACACCACAAAATCGTTCTCTGAAACCATGAAACGTATGCACGAGTACGTTGACAAAAAAACCGGTAAAAACGCCGCTTTACTGGCCGATGATGTTTACCAGATCATCCGCGATAATGCCGAGCTTTTAGACAGCAGCATTATCTACGACCGCGATTTTGGTTTTGATTACTTCGGTTTTAAAACCCTTGAAAAATCATACCTGTTAAAAATTGACGGTAAAATAGCCGAGCGCCCGCAGCATTTGTTTATGCGTGTATCAATCGGTATCCATAAAGAAGATGTAGAAAGCGCTATCAAAACATACCACCTGATGAGCGAGCGCTGGTTTACCCACGCTACACCAACCTTGTTTAACGCCGGTACACCAAAACCTCAAATGTCGTCATGCTTCCTGTTAACCATGAAAGATGACAGCATCGAGGGTATCTATGATACGCTGAAACAAACTGCCAAGATCTCGCAAAGCGCGGGTGGTATTGGTTTAAGCATCCACAATGTAAGGGCTACAGGCTCGTACATCAGCGGTACAAACGGTACCAGCAACGGTATCATCCCGATGCTAAAAGTATTTAACGATACCGCACGTTATGTAGACCAGGGCGGTGGCAAGCGTAAAGGCGCTTTTGCTATATACCTGGAGCCATGGCATGCAGATATATTTGAATTTCTTGACCTGCGTAAAAACCATGGTAAAGAAGAAATGCGCGCTCGCGACTTGTTCTACGCCCTTTGGGTATCTGACTTGTTTATGCGCCGCGTAGAAGCTAATGAAGAGTGGACACTATTTTGCCCACACGAAGCACCAGGCCTGGCAGATTGCCACGGTAAAGAGTTTGAGGCATTATACGAAAGATACGAGAAAGAAGGCCGCGGCCGTAAAACCATCAAAGCACAGGAACTTTGGTTTGCTGTACTTGATGCCCAGGTAGAAACCGGTACGCCATACTTGTTGTATAAAGATGCCGCCAATGCAAAATCAAACCAGCAAAACCTTGGTACTATAAAAAGCTCGAACCTTTGTACCGAAATTATGGAGTTTACTTCTGATAAAGAAGTAGCGGTTTGTAACCTGGCTTCACTGGCCCTGCCACGTTATGTAATTAACGGTGAGTTTGACCACGCTAAACTATACGAAGTAACTTACCAGGCTACCCTAAACCTTAACAAGATAATTGATAACAACTATTACCCGGTACCGGAAGCAGAGTACTCTAACCTGCGCCACCGCCCAATTGGTTTAGGTGTACAAGGTTTGGCTGATGCCTTTATATTACTGCGCTTACCGTTTGAAAGCGATGAAGCGAAACAACTGAACAAAGAGATCTTCGAGACCATTTATTTTGCTGCCATGACGGCTTCAAAAGACCTGGCCATTAAAGACGGTGCTTACGAAACCTTTAAAGGTTCGCCTTTGTCAGAAGGTAAGTTCCAGTTTGACCTTTGGGATGTTAAACCTGCCAGCACACGTTGGGATTGGGAAAACCTGCGCCTTGATGTAATGAACCACGGTGTGCGTAACTCACTGTTAGTAGCGCCAATGCCTACCGCGTCAACATCACAAATATTGGGTAACAACGAGTGCTTTGAGCCATATACCTCAAACATTTACACCCGCCGTGTATTAAGCGGAGAGTTTGTTATTGTGAACAAACACCTGCTGCGCGACCTTGTTGACCGTGGCTTGTGGACAAACAACATGAAAGACCGCATCATTACCGCTAACGGTTCTATCCAGGATATTGCAGAGATCCCTGCCGATATCAAGGAACTTTACAAAACCGTTTGGGAAATTAAGATGCGTAACATCATTGATATGGCTGCCGATAGGGGTGCTTATATCTGCCAGTCGCAATCACTTAACCTGTTCATTAACTCGCCAAATGCATCTAAATTGACTTCAATGCACTTCTACGCATGGAAAAAAGGCCTTAAAACAGGTATGTATTACCTGCGCACACAGGCAGCATCGCAAGCGGTTAAATTTACAGTTGAGAACCAGGGCGGTAAAAACATGGACGCTGTTATACCCGAAGTTGTTGCAGATAGCAATGAAGAAATACCAGCAGGCCCAAGCTGCTCTATGGAAGAAGGATGCGTTACCTGCTCAGCATAACTATCGCCTAATCCACCATAAATTGATTATAGAAAGACCGGTAAGCTGCAAAGCTTACCGGTCTTTTACATTATAATGATTGGTATACATCATTCTATTACCGACCTTTGATAAATAGAAAATGCTCATATCCCCAAAACACGAAATACTCCACTGCGACCGTTGCAGCGCGCCCTTTGAATGTAAAGCAAATTCATTCACCAAGTGCCAGTGTAGTACCGTGCAGTTAAGCATTAACGAAGTACAATATGTAAGCGAGCTGTATGATGGCTGCCTGTGCGCTAATTGCCTGCTGGAACTGCAGAAGGAATACCAGGAAAGTTTGTAAATATTATGCTGCTTGTTGGGTTATTTTAAAAATGGAGCTACCGTTTGCCATGTTGGGTCTTGTTTAATTTCGTAGGCAAATCCCCGGGTAACGTTTTTTTTGTTCACCTCAGCCTTCAAAAACTGATTGACTTTTTCAGGATCATCCAGGTAAATAAAAATATCCAGGAAACTGTCGTTATACAAATGGCCAATGTAATGTAACGTAGCTGTTTTATTAATCACATTTATCAACGAGTCCTGGTACCTGTTGGCAATGTCAGATTCAACCTTGAGGGGTAATCCGTTTTTACTTACGTTTTTTAATTCAAGAGCCATATTTATCTTTAAGCACCATAAATATTTGGCCTTTCCGCTATAGTTTTTGTAAGCCATATTAAAAGAGCCTATTGCGGGCCTGCCATCACTTAAGCGGGTTTCAATGATCGAAAATTTTTCTGCCGGGATATCTGCGTTCTTTTTAACCTGCCCTTTACACATCAAAGCGGTTAATAATAATAATGTGAAAAGTATGTTGCCTTTTGTTTTCATTAACGATGCTATTGATTGCTATCAAAAGTATATAAATATGCGCAAAACGTGTTTGTACCTGTACACCTAATGCCTGCTGCAACTGCAAAAGAATTTGTAAAGTATTAAACAGGCTTCTGCCGATCTTATATCCACAGAAGCCTGGCCGTATTAATTAGCTTGTTTATATACCTCAATGGTTGAGTTTGCCGCACTGCTTTGCACCAGTATTACAGGTTGGTTGGTGCCATTCCACTTAGGTACGCTTACACCCATATAAGCGGTGCCATCGGGCCTTGTGCCTTTCCATGCGCCGGGCGATACCAGGTAATAACTTGGGTAGGCGGTATCACTGCCCCGCTGGTCTATTACCAGCCATGTGCTCAGATCTGTAAAATTCATGGAATAGCCAACGTGTTCTACACCTAAAAAGCGTTTGCTTTTAGGGTCCTGGGCATCAGTGATGCTATTTAACTGGGCATAAACAGCCGTTGCCTCAGGCACGTCGGCGTTTTTGTAAGTATATGAATCCATGCTTAACTTACCCGATCCGTCTTTTGAGAATGTAAAGGTATATACCTTTTTTCCATCACCATCTGTGTCAAAAGTAAAACTGTTATCAGCAATTGTAACGGTTTGCGCCCGCCTTGACGTTACCGCATCAACGGTTGCCTTAACATCATTTCCATCTTTAGTAAAGTATAATATCCTTAAGCTGGGGGTAACACTGGCCTGTAAGGTAATGTACTGGTTTAAAAGATCGCTGGTGGTAACCGGCGTGTTTGGCTCAACAACATCATTGTTGCTTTTTTTGCATGATGCCATGATGGTTATCAAGGCAATCATCATCATTAATTTGCTTACGTTTTTCATGTTTTAAAGGCTTTATGTTTGATAATAAAAGCATTATTTTTTGCTTTCGATACCTAAAATAGGTTTAACCGGGTTTGCTATAAAAGGCGATGAGCGGAGCGGGGAGGTATATTGAGTGAGCGCCCCCGATAAATGATTTAAGATGATGCCAACGTGTGTCAATGCAATACCCTACTTACTCCCGCTTTTGTCTTTCCGACTATTTCCCTATCTTCACCCACTCGAAAACTCATACTTAAATTATGAAATTACTGGAAGGAAAAACCGCACTTATCACAGGTGCATCAAAAGGGATAGGCCGCACCATAGCGGAGAAATTTGCTGAACATGGCGCCAATGTTGCCTTTACATATTTATCATCTGTTGAAAAAGGACAGGCCCTTGAGCAGGAACTGCAGGGCTTTGGCACGCAGGTAAAAGGTTATCGCAGCGATGCCTCAAAATTTGATGAAGCCGAAAAACTGATCAATGATATCGTAGCCGATTTTGGCACTTTAGATATTGTGGTGAACAATGCCGGCATCACCAAAGACGGCCTGCTGATGCGTATGACCGAAGAACAATGGGATGAAGTGTTGAACGTAAACCTTAAATCGATATTCAATGTTACCAAAGCGGCTTCAAAAATTATGATGAAGAACCGTAAAGGCGTGTTCATTAACATGAGTTCGGTAGTAGGGATACAAGGTAATGCAGGCCAGGCAAACTACGCCGCTTCAAAAGCAGGTATCATTGGTTTCTCAAAATCGGTAGCTAAAGAATTAGGTTCACGTAACATTCGTACCAACGTGGTAGCACCGGGCTTCATCCGTACCGAAATGACGGACGTTTTAGATCCTAAAGTGGTCGAAGGATGGGCGGCTGCTATCCCATTGAAACGTGCCGGCGAAACAGCAGACGTAGCTAATGCCTGCGTGTTTCTGGCGTCAGACATGGCAGCGTACATCACCGGGCAGGTTATCCCTGTTGACGGCGGGATGTTGTAATAAACCCCTTGTCATCCTTAGCGATAGCGAAGGATCTATCGCCGACATGCATACCCGCAAATAGATGCTTTGTTCAGCATGACAATTTTATATTAAAAGCAAGCTTATGGCTTGCTTTTTTGTTTATATTGGGTTGATAAACCTATCCAATGAAATTTTTTTTGCCTATCATTTTATTTATCCTGCCATGCATTGTACATGCCCAACGGAAAAAGAATTCTAAAGTGCTGGGGCCAAAGCGCGACTACCCAGGCTATAACGATTGTTCTTACCAATACCGTTTTGATGCTAATGAGCGGCGTGCGTTCTTCCCGTTTTCAAAAGCTGCAAAAGTCAGGCTGATTTCTTTCCATGAAGGCGAAAATATACCTATACATATAACAGAACCAGGTACAATCAGCGAACCGGATATTATCCCCGCAGAAGATACCTTGCAAGTATTCTCGCCAATGGCAAAGAAATTTTTTTTTGTAAATTATTGCAGGGTCATGGAAATGAGTGATCTGTCAAATGCCGCGATTGACTCTTTAACAGACATTATGTATAACGTGGGCAGAAAACCAATGAAACTTCCTGATGATTATGCAAACCCGGGTGCAGCATGTTATTCGCCCGCCAATGCCATTTTGTTTTTGGATAATAAGGGTAAAGTAACGGAGTATATTGAAATTTGCTTTCACTGCCATAAATACTATTATAGTTCATCAAAAACGCGTGAGGTCGACTACTGTGATCAAAAATGGGATATGCTACGCAAATATTTTTTAGCGCAAAACATTATATACGGTGCAGATTATAAAACTATATATGATGAATAGTTATAGTATGTGTCCAACAACCTCATCTCCCAAACCATTCTAATTATGCCTGCCCAAGGCAGCCCGACAAAATAGTTCGCCCGGGTAAATTTACGCGCGCATTATTCCCAACAAATTGGTGGCAATGTTTTGTCAGTTGCGTTTTTATCATATATCTGATTATGAGCTATTTAATAATGTTCACGGTCTGCCTGTGGTGTGAACGTGAACACTTGTTACTGCAATTGGTTAACAATCGGTACTATAATGTAAAATATTTAATTAACCCCATTCCACAATAATTTCGCATTTTGCGGGTATGCACTGTATGGTCACCGCACACAACTTACCAAACAAAAGTTAATGTCATTTACCTGGGGATCGGTTTCGGGGTGGTGGCTGCCTGCCTGCCTGGTTTTGGGCTTGCTGTATGCATGGCTTATGTACCGCCAGCCGGTGCAGCTGGTAAAAAACATGCGCTACACACTGTTTGCGTTGCGGACGGTTGTGGTAAGCCTTTTGGCCCTGTTGCTGGTATCTCCTTTGGTGCGTTCAACAAGCTATCAGCCCCAAAAGCCGCTGGTATTAATAGCCCAGGACAATTCTGAATCCATTAAACTATTTGGTAAGAACGCTCTTAACGAGGATTGGGGCGATGCCTTAAAAAAACAATTAGGCAACGATTACGAGGTACACGAGTTTCATTTCGATAAAGATCTGAAGGATAGTTTGTCCAATAAATTCGACGGTAAACAAACTGATATTTCAAACGCCCTGCACCAACTGAACGAACGCTTTGTGAACCGAAACATCGGTGCATTGGTACTGGCTACCGATGGATTGTATAACCTGGGCACCGACCCGCAATACGAAGCCCGCAACATTAAAACCAATATTTACACCATTGCCCTGGGCGATACCGTCCC
Source organism: Bacteroidota bacterium (assembly GCA_040390445.1). Lineage (GTDB taxonomy): Bacteria > Bacteroidota > Bacteroidia > Sphingobacteriales > Sphingobacteriaceae > Mucilaginibacter. The sequence goes on along the minus strand of JAZJYI010000006.1, from coordinate 258,690 downwards.
CCGGCGCGACTTGCTGCTGAGTAACGTCAATTACAATAAAACCGCTTTCCTGGGGAATGATTTTGAGGTGGAGATACTGGCCGAAGCCCACCAAAGCGCGGGCGAAAACATGCACCTAACCATTACCGAAGATGGCCGGCAAGTGCACGCCCAAAACATCAGTATTACATCGGCTGCATTTAAAAAAGTTATCCCGGTAAAGCTCAATGCCGATAAAAAGGGCATCCGTAAGTTTACCATCAGCCTGGCGCCGGTAAAAAACGAGCTATCGGTACAAAACAACACCGAAACTATTTACATAGATGTGCTTGATGCCCGGCAAAAGGTATTGCTATTGTATGATGGCCCGCACCCCGATCTCAGCGTGCTCAAACAAGCTATAGAGAGCAACAAAAACTTTGAGGTAAAAACCAGTCTGGTAAGCGATATAGCTTCGATCAAAATGGCAGATTACAGCCTGGCTATTCTTTACCAGTTGTCCGCCGCCAGTTATGGCAAACTACAAACGCTGCTGCAAAGTAAAACTCCACTTTGGCATATCGCCGGCACGCAGGCCGATCTGCAGGCCTTTAACAACGCGCAAAAAGCAGTGAAGATAAACGCCGGCGGGCAGGAGGTGCAGGAAGCATTTGCACAGCCGGTTAATACGTTTTCGGCTTTTACCTTAACAGATTCTACCCGCTATAAAATAAGCAAGTTGCCACCGCTGGTATCGCCATTTGGCAATTACGAGGCCTCGGGCACGGCATCGGTATTGTTCAAACAAAAAATAGGCAATGTAGAAACAAGCTACCCGCTGCTGGCTTTTAATGACGAGGCCGGTCGCAAAACCGCAGCCCTTACCGGCGAAGGTTTGTGGCGCTGGCAACTGGCCGAGTACCGCGAGTTTGGCAACCACCACGCGGTAGAAGAATTGTTAAGCCAAACCGTACAATACCTTACCGCTAATTCAAACCGCCAGCGTTTTAGGGTTTACGCCGCTAAAAACGTTTTTGACGAGGGCGAGAACGCATTACTGAATGCCGAACTATATAACGACGCGCTGGAACTGATCAACACACCCGATGTTAAGATCAATCTGAAGAGCCAGTCGGGTAAAAATTATAGTTTCCTGTTCACCCGCACTGCGCAAAGCTACCAGTTAAACACGGGCGCCCTGCCGGTTGGGGAATACACCTATCAGGCTACGACAGCAAACGGCAAACAAAGCTTTACAGCAAACGGGCAAATAACAATTAAGCAATTAAACCTGGAAACCCGCCAAAGTACAGCTAACCATGGCCTGCTGCTAACCATGGCCAAACAATCGGGCGGGCAAATGTTGTTGCCATCGCAGATAGGTAAACTGGCCAATCTGATCCGCAAGAACGAAAATATCAAAACCATTGTTTATGAAGACAAGCGCTACAGCGACCTGGTTGATGTGAAATGGGTATTTGTGCTGATATTGCTGCTACTTAGCGCAGAATGGTTTTTGAGGAAACGCGAAGGGGAGATTTAGTCTAACCACCTTGCCATTTCGAACGATAGTGAGAAATGACACAGTTTATTATACTTGCATATCAACATCATCTGCCATGAAAATAAAACTAATACTCATTATGTTGCTGCTTACTGCAACAGCTACATTTACCCAAGCCCAGCAATTTAATATCGGTACCTATAACCTGCGCTACTCTAACCAGGGCGACTCGACCGCTGGCAATGGCTGGGGGCAACGCTTACCCTGGGTGGCAAAACTCATTCAATTCCAGGATCTGGACATCTTCGGGACCCAGGAAGGCAAATACAATCAACTAACCGGTTTAACCGACAGCCTGCCCGGTTACAAATGGGTTGGTGCCGGTCGCGATGACGGTAAACAGGCCGGTGAACACTCCGCTATATTTTATAAGGCAGGCAGGTTTAAGTTGGTCAAAACGGGTAACTTCTGGCTGTCGACCATTACCGATAAGCCTAATAAAGGCTGGGATGCCGCCTTACCACGTATCTGCACCTGGGCACAGTTCAGGGAAATCAAAACAGGTTTTACCTTTTATTTTTTTAACCTCCATATGGACCATATCGGCGTTGTTGCCCGTCGGGAGAGCGCGAAACTCGTTCTTCAAAAAATAAAGCAAATGGCAGGCGCGATGCCAACCATCCTCACCGGCGATTTTAATGTGGACCAAACATCGGACAGCTACGCAGTTATTAACAACTCAGGTTTGCTGAAGGATAGTTACGTATTGTCTCCCATAAAACTGGCGCCGAGTAATACCTTTAACGAGTTCAATGCCAATACAGACGGTGATAAACGGATCGACCATATTTTTGTAACCAAACAATTTAAGGTGAAACGCTACGGCATTTTAACCAATACCTACCATGGCCTCACCCCGTCAGACCATTACCCGGTGGTGGCTGTGATGGAGGTGTTGAAGTAATAACGAACACCGAATATCGAACTTTGAATAATGAAGTGTTTTTTAGGCGTTCGATATTAAAATTCATTATTCGATATTATCATAGCTAAACAACAATTCCTATCTTCGCTACCATGTCGCCCACCGAAGCAAAAGACCAGATTAAAGCGCTTACTACTGAGCTCAGACAGCACACTTACAATTATTATGTGCTGGCTATGCCTACCATTTCTGATTATGATTTCGACCAGAAGCTCGAGCAATTAAACAAACTGGAAAAGCAATTCCCAGAGTTTTTAGACCCCGATTCACCTACGCAAAAAGTAGGGGGCGATATCACCAAGGAGTTTGTAACGGTAAAGCATCGTTGGCCCATGCTCTCGTTAGGCAATACTTACAATGAGCAGGAACTGGTTGATTTTGACCAGCGCATCCGCAAAGCCATAGGCGATAACTTTGAATATGTTTGCGAGTTGAAGTTCGACGGCCTATCCATGAGCCTTACTTACGTAGATGGTAAACTGTCGCGCGCGGTTACCCGTGGCGATGGCACCCAGGGCGATGAAGTAACTACTAACGTGCGTACTATTCATACTATCCCCAAAAAACTGAGCGCAGGGAATTACCCCGATCTGTTCGAGATCCGTGGCGAAGTGTTTATGCACCTGAAAGCCTTTGAACGGCTGAACAAAGAACGCATTGATAATGGCGAAGTGCCATATGCCAACCCCCGCAACTTTGCATCAGGTACCATGAAACTGCAGGATTCGGCCGAGGTGGCCCGCCGCCCGCTGGATTGTTTCCTGTATGGTTTATACACCGAAAAAACATTATTTAAAACCCATTGGGAAAGTCTGGAAGCAGTAAAAAGCTGGGGTTTTCATATAGATAACCACAGCCGTTTGGTAAGCGATATAAACGGCGTGCTGGAGTTTATAAGCCATTGGGATACCGAACGCCATAACCTGAGCTATGATATTGATGGCATCGTAATCAAAGTAAATAACTATTCGCAACAGCAGGAGCTTGGCTTTACCGCCAAATCGCCACGCTGGGCTATCTCCTATAAATTTAAAGCCGAAAGGGTAGAGACTGAACTGCTGGCCGTTACCTACCAGGTGGGCCGTACTGGCGCCGTTACCCCGGTAGCAAATTTAAAACCCGTGCTGTTGGCCGGTACTACTGTTAAACGCGCCACCCTGCATAATGCAGATGAGATAACCGAGCGCCTTAAACTGCATGAGCACGATACCGTTTACGTTGAAAAAGGAGGGGAGATCATCCCTAAAATTATCAGCGTAAATCTGGATAAACGCCAGCCCGGCGCAAAGGCTATCGAATACATAACCAACTGCCCCGCATGCGGTACTCAACTATTACGTGCCGAAGGCGAAGCCGCCTGGTACTGCCCTAATGACGAAGGCTGCCCGCCGCAGATAGTTGGCAAAATGCAGCACTACATTGGCCGTAAAGCCATGAATATTGATGGCCTGGGCGATGAAACCATCGAGACCTTGTACCGCCAGGATTTCATCAAACACATCAGCGATATATACATACTGCATGAGCGTGCCGATGAACTGAAACAGCTTGGCCGCTTTGGCGAAAAATCTATCAACAACATGCTGGCCGGTATCGAGCAGTCAAAACAGCAGCCGTTTGAGAAAGTGTTGTTTGGCTTGGGTATCCGCTACGTGGGCGAAACGGTGGCTAAGAAACTGGTAGCGCACTTTAAAACCATCGATAACCTGATGGCCGCCACCGCCGAAGAACTGACCGCAGCCGATGAGATAGGCGGCCGTATAGCTGAAAGCATCACCGAGTACTTTACCAATGGGAACCATCGCGCCGAGATAGAGAAACTGAGGGAACGCGGCCTGCAATTTATTGCCGAAGAAAAAGAAGTAACGCTTGCCAGCGAGAAATTAAGTGGTCAAAACTTTATTATCTCGGGCACATTCGAAAAGTTCTCGCGCGATGAGTTGAAAGACCTGATAGAGCAAAACGGCGGCAAGATATTGAGCAGTATATCTGCCAAGTTGAACTTCCTGGTAGCGGGCGATAATATGGGCCCGGCCAAACTGGAGAAAGCCAATAAACTAAACATCCCGATCATAAGCGACGACGAATTGCTAACGATGATAAGCTAATATATATAAATAAGCATGACTACAATACAATGGGGTATCATAGGTTGCGGCAACGTAACTGAAAAAAAAAGCGGACAAGCCTACAACAAAATAGCCGATAGCAAACTGGTTGCCGTAATGCGCCGCGATGCCGAAAAGGCTGCTAATTACGCCCAGCGACACCACGTTGATAAATGGTACAGCGATGCCGAAGACCTGATGAACGACCCGCAGGTAAACGCGGTATCGATAGCTACACCACCGGCATCCCATTTAGAGTATGCCTTAAGGGCCATCAAAAAAGGCCTTAACATTTACGTAGAGAAACCCGTTACCCGCAACGCGCAGGAGGCTGAGGCAATGGCCGAAGCCGTAAGGGAGAGCGGCGCAAAACTTACCGTGGCCCATTACCGCCGTGGGTTGCCTATGTTTTTGCACGTAAAAAGTTTAATTGACAGCGGTGCCGTTGGCGATATTCGCACGGTGCAGATACGGATGTGGAAATATCAGAACCCCAACCCGGATGCTAATGTTAACAACTGGAGGTTACAGCCCGAGTTTTCTGGCGGTGGCTACTTTCATGACTTGGCGCCTCACCAGCTCGATCTGATGCTGTTTTACTTTGGCCAACCTGCGGCATACAGCGGCTATAGCCTTAACCAAGCCGGGTTTAGCCCGGCTGATGATCATGTTTGCGGGCAGATAGTATTTAAGAATAAAGTAGTGGTAAACGGCTCGTGGTGCTTTAATGTTGCCCCAGGTGAGGCGGTGGATAGCTGCGAGATCGTCGGTACGAAAGGTAAAATAACCTTCCCGTTCTTTGGTACATTTGTTACTTTAAAGAATGAAGAAGGTGAGGAAACCGTAAACTTTACCCATCCCGAGCATATCCAGCAGCCCATGATCACCAAAATAGTATCTTATTTTAAAGGCGAGGGCCCAAACCCATGTACTATTGATGAAGCGGTGATTTTGATGAAAGTAATGGACTCATTTACAATATCTCAAAAAATAAAATTATCTTAGCATCAGCTAATAACATGAAAAAGATAATCCGCACTGTTTTATTATTAACACTGCTTACAAGCCTGAAGGCATCGGCGCAAAATTACGAAGCGCCAAAGGATTATCATTTTAAAAAACACGAAGATTATATTAAATACGAAGCCGACGTTATAAAAACCGCCGATTGGCTGATGCGTACCCCATGGGACGCCGAACCCGTAAAAACAGAAGCAGCAACACAGTTTATTTTACAATGGGCACAGGGAACACCAGATGTGGTTATTGAACTGAAACAAGCCGTTATGGATATTTCAGATACCAACCCGCAACTGGGTTTTATCTACATGTCGCAATTTTGTAAATACGCTATACAGCATAAAGCGGGGTTTGATAAAATACAGGCTAACCTGGCAGCGCTAAAGGCGGTAATTGAAAAATATAATATGGAGCCTACCCACAAACGCGATAACGATGTGGAAAAGCTGATAGAAGTAGATAAAGACGGTAAGCTGCAGGATTGGATAACTACCGAGTTTACTTTTAACTAATAATAAAGAAGCCCCCGCATAAAACGTGGGGCTTCTTTGTTATTCAGTATATTAAGCTTTCTTTTTGGGTACTTTGGCGCCTTCTTTACGCGCCTCTGATAAGCCTATAGCAACAGCTTGTTTTTTACTGGTAACTTTTTTCCCGCTGCCACTTTTTAGTTTGCCTTCTTTCATTTCGTGCATGGTTTTCTCAACCTTTTCGCCCGCCTTTTCTGAATATTTTGCCATGGTAGTATGTATTAAGTTTATAACCTATTCATAGCAAACTGTCTGCCAAAGGAAAGATAGGCTGCAATTCGTTGAAGGTGATTCACGCAAAGACGCGAGAGTGATCGTTTTGCGTGATATTATTCATACATCTCCTAAAATTTTATTGCACATTTACGTAAGCCTTTAAAACATATAAAACGCCTGTATGTTGAGCAGGTAAAAATATTGTAGCCATATGCCAACAAAAAAACTTATCGCCCCATTTTATGAACGTTTAGCGCTTATCCTGATTGGTGTTTGCGTGCTGGGATATTTGGTAGTAATGGGCAAAGAATTGATAGACCCCATGATCTTCGGGTTTTTATTTGCGGTGCTGCTGCTGCCGGTTTCAAACTTTTTTGAGAAAAAATGCCGCCTGCCGCGTAGTGCGTCATCTTTTTTAGCCATACTGCTGCTGGTGGCGTTTGTTGGCGGTATTATGTACCTGATAGGTTCGCAGATAACAAGTATAGCTAACGATTGGCCCATGCTGCAAGGGCAGGTAAAAGATTCGATAGCCAATTTGCAAGATTGGGTACAAAGCACTTTCCATATCAATGCCCACAAACAATTAACGTATGTAAACAGCACGGCCGACAAAATTATGGCATCGGGCACTGCGGTGTTGGGCACAACCTTTGGGGCGGTATCATCATTGGTGTTGTTTTATGTGTTTATACTCATCTTTACCTTCTTTATACTGTTTTACAGAAGGCTGCTGTTCCGTTTTATAACCTGGGTTTTTAGCGACGAGAATAAAACTATTGTGGTGGATATTGTAGAAAACGTACAAAAAATATTGCGCCAGTATATTTTAGGCTTAATGATAGAAATGGTTATTGTTGCCGGTATGGCCATTACCATATTTTACATCATAGGCATTAAATATGCCGCGCTGCTGGGTATTATTGTTGGGGTGTTTAACATTATACCATACATCGGTATTTTTAGCGCCTTGCTGCTAAGCACAGTGGTTACGTTTGCTACCGGTACCATCAGCCAAACCCTTACCGTTGCCGCATGTACCATAGGCATACATGCCGTTGATGCTAACTTCTTACTACCTGCGGTGGTAGGCTCAAAAGTGCGGTTAAACGCGCTCATATCCTTTATCGGCATTATTATAGGCGAAATGATCTGGGGCCTGTCGGGCATGTTCCTTTCTATCCCGATCTTAGCCATTTTTAAGATCATTTTTGACAGGATAGAAAGCCTCAAGCCATGGGGCTACCTGCTTGGTGGCGACTATGAGTATAAAGAAACGGCCGAAAAAAAGATGAAGACCGAATAGCTTATTTGATGAGCCGGTAAATGTGGATATACAGCGTAATGGCGTAAATTATCAGTATAACCGTATTTAATACCAGCAGCCAGTTCAGATCTGTTTTACTAAACTTTTTGATAGAGCAAATAACAAGCAATGCTATAAAACCCAGTATTAGCAAAATAGGGAACACCAGTGTCCAGGCCTGTTTTGGTGCCAGGTAAAGGTGTTGCAGTTTTGAGGTGTCGCCCTGTATAAACGGCACAAGCGCTATCAGCAATAAAAAGAAAAATAAACGGGTTACAACTTTTGCGGCAATCTGGCTTGTTTTCATTAGCGGCCAAATTAGTAAATTTGGCACAATGTATAATCACCATAAGTTATCGCTGTTTATTTTTTTACTCTTGCCTGTTTTAACGTTCGCGCAGGTTAAACCGGCTACATCGTTCCGCATAGTGCCTTTAGGGGTTTTAGGCGGTGCCGATGAAAGCAACCTGTCTGCCTATATGTTGGCGCCCCGGGGCTCTGATAACTACATTTGCCTGGATGCAGGTACACTACATTATGGTATAGCCAAAGCGGTAGCAAATAAAACATTTAGCGTGCCGGCAGATGCAGTACTGCGAAAATACATCAAAGGCTATTTTATCTCACATGCTCATCTGGATCATCTGGCCGGTATGATCATCAATTCGCCGGATGATACTTCCAAAAACATCTATGGTTTAAAAAGCACACTCGAAACTATCAAAACCCATTATTTCACCTGGGAAAGCTGGGCCAACTTTGCCGACGACGGCGGCTCGCCGCAACTAAAAAAATATCATTACCAACCGCTTGAACCGGGCAGCGAAACAGCTATAAATAATACTGAAATGCAAGTGCAGGTATTCCCGCTGAGCCATTCTAACTTAACTAGCACCGCGTTTTTGGTGAGGAGCAAGGATAACTATGTTTTATACCTGGGCGATACCGGTGCCGACGGGATAGAGAAAAGCCAAACCCTGCATAACCTGTGGGCTGCGGTAGTACCATTGGTAAAAGCGAAAAAGTTAAAGGCTATTATGATAGAAGTATCGTTCCCGAACGAACAGCCTGATAAAAGCCTTTTTGGCCATTTAACCCCGCGTTTGCTGATGAATGAAATGGCAACATTGGGCCAACTGGCTGGTGTTTCATTACAGGGGTTAAATGTAGTAGTAACCCACCTTAAGCCGCCGTATAACAGCATCCTCAAAATAAAAGCGCAGCTAAAAGCAAGCAATAAACTGGGGCTAAATTTGGTTTATCCACAGCAGGGTAGGGCGCTGGAGTTTTAGGGATTATTTATCATCAAGCAGGTCGATGCAGTTTTTAGACAAAGCCGACAAGCGCGTATTTAAAGTAGCCAGGCCTTGCGGGTCGTTGATTTTTTTATAAAGGGTTTTGATAAGCGTAAGCGTATCATCGTTAGGGTCGCAGGCCTGGGCTTTTTCTAAATAGGGAAGGGCCTTTTTTACGGCCGCGGTGTACAAATCAGTTAATCTTTTGTTCTCGTTAATGTCAGACTGGGCAGCATTAAGTTTGGCGTCAAGTTCATCAACCAGCTTTAAATGCTGATAGCCCAGGGCACGCTGCACTACATAGTAGTTTGGCACAGCGGCGGCAACCTTTTCGTAATATTCAATCGCTTTTACCGATTGCCCATCGTTCTCGAATAGGTTACCTATGGAGTAGTAAAAGTTGTTTCGCACATTATTCTTAAGCTTATCGGCATTGGGGATGATATCCTGACCCAGGGTTAGGGCTTTATCGGTTTCGCCCTGCAGGCGCGCCAGGTTAAAATCAAGGTATTGGTTGTACACCTCGTCGGCAGTTTGAGCATGGGCAGCTATTGCCGAAAATGAGATGAGTAATATGATGAGTGCCTTTTTTAACATGATTGTTGGACGGAGAATATTGAATTTAGTTTAATAAATATGTAAGCCGCCATGTTTGTTTACTACCTGCCTAAAGGTTGTTGGTGACAACACCAACAACGGCGAAGATGCTTAACGCTCAGCAACGCGCGTCATTGCGAGGTACGAAGCAATCTCTTTAGGACAATTATAAACCTTGCATGAGGGAATAGCTTAAAGAGATTGCTTCGTACCTCGCAATGACGTTTTGGAACTGTTTGTCTTGTCTCTTGATTCTAAATTCCTGACTCTCGCAAAGCTTCTATTTCAACTCATTCAATACCCTGAACATTTTTTCCCTTATCCCGCTGCCCGGGCCGTAATAATTGTTCACCATAATAGAGAAGCAAAGCTGGCGGCCGTTATGCGTTTGAAAGCCCGCGTAGGCCTGCACACTGTTGATACTGCCACTCTTCATCTTCATATCGTTATAAACAGGCAGGCTCTCATAGAAATCGTTAAACCAGGCCTCTCTGCGGGCCGATTGCAGCACGCGCGCCACGGTGCCTGTAGTTATCCTGTCCTCGGGCGATAAGCCGCTGCCGTCAAAAATATTCATAGAGCGTTTGTCTATGCCTTTCAGTTCCCAAAAATCTTTCATAGCATCCACACCATCGGTAGTAGATGCAGGTTTGCCAGCCTTTGTGGCTATAGTTGCCAGCAATTGCTCGGCATACAGGTTAATGCTTTTTTGGTTAAGCCAGTAAACAATCTTACTTAACTCGGGCGATTGTATGGTTGTGATGTTTTTTGTCGCCGTAGGTACAGCCTGCCCTTTATCCGCCAGTATTAGCGACGATTGCGGCTCGCTGCTAACGGTAATGCCAATGCTTTTTAGGGTATCGGTTAATCTAAGGGCTGCGTCGAAAGCCGGGTCGGGTATGGCGGCGGCTACGCGTTTTTTGGTTTGATCTACCGCGTAAGTGCCGCGCAGGTACATCACTTTACTGCCGTAAGCAGGCAGATATGGGTAGGCCAGGTCGCCGGTTTTGGCGGCACCATTGGTTAATTCGCTTTTGTATTGCAGGTAGTTGGTTTCGGGGTTAGTGCCGGCAATGCTGATGGTGCTGCCAACGCTGCCTGTTTTCAATAAAATATCAAACTGGTTTTCGCGCCAGCAAAGCCCGGCAATGCCTGCGCCATAATAGGTGCCCAGGTCCTGCCAGATCCAGCCATCGGGTATCGACTGGCTTTTAAAGCTGCCGTTATCGCCAATTACGCGGCCATTTATTTTTTTGATGCCTGCTTTTTTCAAAGCGGCTACCATGGTGTTTAAAATAACGCCCTCTTTGGTTGATGCCCAGCGCCAGCTGCCCAGCGTAGGGTCGCCGCCACCTTTAATAATGATATCGCCGGTAAGTGTACCATCGGCACTGATAGCGCCTGTATAACCCAGCTGGGTTTGGAATTGGAAATCTTTACCTAAAACATTAAAAGCGGTGATACTGGTAACCGTTTTTAATGTAGAACCGGGCGCCAGGCCCATATCCGGGTTGCCGGCAAAAACCTGTTCGCCGGTTTTGGCATCCAGCACGGTTAACGATACCGAAGCGTAGTGGCACTGGCTATCCTGCTGTAAACGGGTAAATGCCTTTTGTATATTTTGCTGCAGGGTTTGCGCGCCTGCAATATTTGCTATAAATAAAAAACTAACTAAGTACTTCAGGTTTATCCTCATGCTTTACGTTCCGTTGGGATATATAATACAGCGGTATGCCTATTAAAACAATAACTAAACCATAAACGGGATATTGCCATTTATAGATACAAAGCAGGATACAAAAAGCTATGCCCATAATAATATAAATAGCGGGCAGTATAGGGTAACCAATTGCTTTGTAAGGCCTTTCGGCATCGGGGCGTTTAACACGCAGGATGAAAATACCTGCAATGGTTAACATGTAAAAGATCACTACCACGAAGGAGATCATATCCAGCAGGTCGCCGTAACGGCCACTTAAGCATAATAATGATGCTACAAAGCATTGTATCCATAAGCCAAACTGCGGTACGCCAAATTTATTTAAGGTGCCTGTCTTTTTAAAGAAAACGCCATCCTTGGCCATGGTATAATAAACACGCGCGCCGGAAAGGATCAAACCGTTGTTACAGCCAAAGGTGGAGATCATGATCATCACGGCGATAATATACGTACCCACGTTACCAAAAATAACATGCGATGCGGCTACGGCAACCCGGTCTTTATCGGCAACGGTTATTTCATGTAAGGATAGTACCCCTGTATAAACCACGTTGGCCAAAACATAAATTAAGGTTACGATGATGGTGCCAAACATCATGCTTAAAGCCACATCGCGTTTGGGGTTTTTCATTTCACCCGCAACAAAGGTTACACTGTTCCATGCATCGCTGCTGAAGATAGAACCCACCATGGCAGCCGCTATAGCACCTAAAGCTGTACCCCAGGTTAAAGCGGTTACGCTGCCGTCTTTATTAAGATTATGTAAATCCCAGGCGTTTGTCCAGTTGGCGTGCCATATATCACCTTTAAAAGCTAAAAAACCAAAGCCTATCAATCCAAAAAGACTGATCAATTTGGTCATGGTGAAGGTGGTTTGGATTACTTTACCGCCTTTTACACCGCGTGTATTAATATAAGTAAGTAATACGATCAGTACAATAGATACTACTTGCGCCGCACTTATTTTGATAGAACCGGTATCTAACAAAATGTTATCCTCGCTTACGGCAGGTATTAAATACGCAGTGAATTTAGAGAACGCCACACCCACGGCAGCTATTGTGCCGGTTTGTATTACGGCGAAAAAGCTCCATCCGTATAAAAAAGCGATCAGTTTATTGTAAGCTTCTTTCAGGTAAACGTATTGCCCGCCAGCTTTTGGGAACATGGCGCTTAATTCGCCATAACTCAAGGCAGCAGTAAGCGTCATAAAACCGGTGATGATCCACACTGCAATCAGCCATCCGGCCGAGCCAACGTTGCGGGTAATATCGGCGCTTACGATGAAAATACCTGAACCGATCATAGAACCGGCTACCAGCATAGTGCCGTCCAGCAGCCCCAGTTCGTGCTTTAATTTGGGTTGAGTAGTCTCTTTTGACATTAGGGTTTAGTTTAAACCACTAAACTATTCAAAAACTTTAATTGACAGGCTATTGTAAAGAAATTAATTTATATTTTGCGGCAACCAAATTATAAACGCGCTCTGCGCAAATTACATAGCACACTTAATAACACTAATTATAGAATATGGATCTTTTGAACACTTACTTAATTTATTTGATCCCTGTTTTTGGGCTCGTGGGCATAATCGTGATGGCGATCAAATCTGCCTGGGTTACCAAACAGGAAACAGGCGATGCCTCCATGAACCAGTTGGCAGGATATATCGCCGATGGCGCCATGGCTTTTTTACGTGCTGAATGGAAAGTATTAGGCTACTTTGTTGTTGTGGCGGGTTTGCTGCTGGCATGGAGCGGTACAACCGTGGGCGACAAATCAAGCCCGGTTATTGCCATCTCATTTTTGATAGGCGCTTTCCTTTCGGCCTTTGCGGGTTTTATAGGGATGCGTATCGCAACAAAATCAAACGTGCGCACTACGCAGGCTGCTAAAACCAGCCTGGCTAAAGCATTAAAAGTATCGTTTACGGGTGGTACGGTTATGGGCCTTGGTGTTGCGGGTTTAGCCATTATCGGTTTAGGCTCGTTATTTATTGTGTTTTATACCATGTATGTAACCAGCAAAGGCGAAAGTGTGAACGGCGAAGCGATGGCTAAAGCGCTTGACGTATTAGCCGGCTTCTCGTTAGGAGCCGAGTCGATAGCACTATTCGCGCGTGTTGGTGGCGGTATCTACACCAAAGCTGCCGACGTAGGTGCCGACCTTGTAGGTAAAGTTGAAGCCGGTATCCCGGAGGATGACGTGCGTAACCCGGCTACTATTGCCGATAACGTGGGTGATAACGTTGGTGACGTTGCAGGTATGGGTGCGGATCTATTCGGATCGTACGTGGCAACGATGCTGGCAACCATGGTATTAGGCCGTGAAATTGTATCACACGACAAATTTGGTGGTATCGCCCCAATTTTATTACCGATGGTTATTGCAGGTTTAGGCCTGATCTTTTCTATCGTTGGTGCATCATTGGTTAAGATATCTAAAGAAACTGATAGCGTACAAAAAGCGTTGAACATAGGTAACTGGGCGTCTATCCTGTTAACAGCAATTGCTACTTATTTTGTGGTGCAATGGATGTTACCTGCCGATAGCTTCCACATGATACGCGATGAAGATGCATCAGGTGCTATAAAAGCAGGTTCACTGGTGTTTACCAAGAACGGTGTATTTGGGTCTATATTGGTAGGTTTAGTGGTAGGTACGTTAATGTCTATCATTACGGAATACTACACTGCCATGGGTAAACGCCCGGTAATGAGCATTATCAGGCAATCATCAACCGGCCATGCTACCAACATTATTGCAGGTTTGGCTATCGGTATGGAATCAACCGTGTTGCCTATCCTGGTATTAGCTGCCGGTATTTACGGTTCATACTTCTTTGCCGGTTTATACGGGGTGGCTATTGCTGCTGCCGGTATGATGGCAACCACAGCTATGCAGTTAGCTATCGACGCGTTTGGCCCTATTGCTGATAACGCGGGTGGTATTGCCGAAATGAGCCGTTTACCTGAAGAGGTACGTGGCCGTACAGATAATTTAGACGCCGTAGGTAACACTACCGCTGCTACAGGTAAGGGTTTTGCCATTGCATCTGCTGCGTTAACCTCACTGGCCTTATTTGCGGCTTTTGTGGGTGTTGCGGGTATAGAGCATATTGATATTTATAAAGCCAATGTTTTGGCAGGTTTATTTGTGGGTGGCATGATCCCTTTCATCTTCTCGGCATTGTGTATCTCGGCAGTAGGCCGCGCGGCAATGGCGATGGTTGAAGAGGTTCGCCGCCAGTTCCGCGAGATACCGGGTATTATGGAGTACAAGGCACGCCCCGAGTATGAAAAATGCGTGGAGATCTCAACCAAAGCTTCTATCCGCGAGATGGTTGCACCGGGCCTTATTGCTTTAATTACGCCTATTATTATTGGTTTTGCATTCGGCCCCGAAGTATTGGGTGGTTTATTGGCTGGTGTTACTGTATCAGGTGTGTTGATGGGGATCTTCCAGAGTAATGCGGGTGGTGCATGGGACAACGCTAAAAAATCATTCGAGAAAGGTGTGGAGATAAACGGCGAGATCTACTATAAAAAATCTGAACCGCATAAAGCATCTGTAACAGGTGATACCGTTGGTGATCCGTTCAAGGATACCTCAGGCCCGTCAATGAATATCCTGATCAAGTTGATGTCTATTGTATCGTTGGTTATTGCTCCGCACCTAAACAGTGCTGATAACACCAACAAAATGATGCAGAAACAAGAGAAGGTTCAATCAATGAATGTGCACCAGATCCATGTAGATAAAAAGATCTAAGGATTTTGAATAGAATATAAAAAGCCCTCGGATTTATCTGAGGGCTTTTTTGTGTGAGAAAGATTTATATTAGTAGTGATGAAGAAGCCTGCTATCCGCGTTATCCTTTATATTCTTTGCCTCTACGATATCTACCTCTACCTGCCGGATCTCTTCGACTTGTTTAAACTGGATATTGAACCACCTACTACAGATTACCTGCTTTACTTTGATGGGGCTATGCTTTTGGTAGGAGGGATAGTGATAGGGATTATGCTGATGCGGACCGGCGATAAGTTTAACAAGGCTTTGGGTGTGGCAATGATATTGATGAATGTGGTGCTGACACCGTTGTTTATTTTTAAAGCGCTGCCGTAATAAATCTATTGTAATCATCCTTTTGAATTGTAAATTTGGTTTATGACCATAACAGTAAACCCTCAAAACGAAGAAGAACATCAAGCCCTTATAACTTTTTTAAGCAACAATGGCTATGATTATCAAATTGATCATGTAACGCAATTCCCGGGTAATCAAATATCGCCAATAAATTTGAACGAGACCCCGGAGACCATGGCAGCCAGAAACGCCGAACGTGATAACAAAGGGCCGAGGAAGATATTTTAAGAGAGAACTTTTCATGAAAAAAATAATTTTCTTATTAGTTATTGCAATAGCTACGCTTTTGTCTTGTTCAAACAATTCATCTAAACCAGCAGCTAACGAAAAAGTAGATAGTTTAAAAAGTTCATCTGTAAAAGAGCCGGCTGACTTCAATACCTTTTTTAAGAAATTTAAAACTGATTCTGTTTACCAGGTATCACATGTTAAATTCCCATTGAGTATAATTATGGCGAGGGATGAAGAAGGTGATTCCGTTAGTTATATTGAAAAAAATAAATGGCGAAATATAACTTTTAAAAAAGATAAAAATGATATTTATAAACAATCTCAACTGAGCAAAACCGAAGTCACGATTCAACATATGGTTGAGGATACGGGGATTTCCTCATTCTTTAATTTTTTATACAGTAACGGAAAATGGCAACTGATTGCCTTTAGAGACCAATCAGATTAAACCCGCTATTACGCAAATAAAGAGAAAACCACTATGAGCGGCTTTCTCTTTACACACGTTTTATAAAACTTATAACCTGTAACCAACCCCTATGCCAATTACCCATGGCCTTATTTTAACATCGGCAGGGATGTTTTGTAAAACGGGGCGCAAAGCCTCACTGCCTGATGGCGTAAGGTTTGATGCATCTACCGTGGCCTGGGTAGCGAGGAAGATCTTTTTAACATCAATGTTAAGGAATATGGTTTTGCTGATATCGTAATCAAACCCTAACTGGCTTGCAAAAGCAAACTTGTTTTTATAGGTTATTCCCTGCACTACCGGCCCTTTATCCGCACTGTAAAATATGGTATAATTGGCGCCCGCGCCTAGGTATGGCTTAAAGCCGGTACCCGTAGGTAAATGGTATTGTAAAGTAAGGGTTGGCGGCAATAACCAAACATGCCCCAGGTTAACATCGGCAGCAGCAGCGCCGCCTATAGCTGTAAGGTTTGATGATGTGGTACTAACTTTATGCTTGGTAGTAGCCAGGATCAGTTCGGCAGAGAAATTTTTGGCGAAGAAGTAGGTAAAGTCTAACTCCGGCACAACGGTATTGCTGATATTAACCCCGCCACCAATTACGCCTATTGCAGCACTTTCCTGCGGTATTATCCCGATGGCCCTGACACGGATATCGAATTCGTTTTTTTGTTGTGCAAAAGCGGCAACCCCTTGTAGTAGTAATACGGATAATGCGAATAGTCTGATTTTTTTCATGATGTATTTTTATTAATTAACAGGTCAAATGTATCCTGCTGTAAATGCTGTCACCATGATAAAAGGCAGTTGATGCGATGAGCGCAATCATTAATTAAACGAAATTAAAACGGTAATTCCCCTTAGGAATGTACCAGGAGGGATTTAATATCTGTATTAAGGATAGGAGCGGATACCGGCCTGTGGCTAAGGCCGCAGGCGTATTAGCAGATAGCCCGGGCCGCAGGCAACACCATCATAATATATAAGACGGAAAGACTAAGGGGATAAAAACCTTAGAATTATCAGTATCGGGATTTTTAAGATTAATAAACAAGTAGCAGTACTAACTACTAACAACAAAATCACCCACATACAATTACCACCGGCAACTTCGCCCCCCCCCCCCGCATTTATTCCTACCCGCAACAAGCCCAAAATATTTTTATACTTATTTATTTTTGAACGCCAACCTTAATCTAATCTGGTACTTAGTGTTTTCAACACCGCATTTCAACAGGGCAAAATCTAATAGCAACCCGCTCATTATCACAACCTTTAATTCTGTTGAAAATGCGTATACCCTTGTTACATTCTGCCCTTTAACTTTTCAATAAATTTAAGTACGTTTGGGGGAACTGAATACAAACTATAAAAACTGATCTTATTAATTAAAACATGAAGTTATTTGTAAAAAAATCTATTGAACAATTAACCAATTCGGTTGATGAGGAAGGAAGCCTGAAGCGTACGCTTGGGGCGGGTAGCCTTATTGCACTGGGTATTGGTGCTATTATTGGCGCGGGGTTGTTCGTAAGGACTGCTGCTGCCGCTGGCGAACACGCTGGTTCGGCGGTAACCCTGTCATTCATTGTGGCTGCAATTGGTTGTGCGTTTGCAGGCCTTTGCTACGCCGAATTTGCGTCAATCATCCCCATTGCGGGCAGTGCATATACTTACGCTTATGCTACCATGGGTGAAATTGTTGCCTGGATTATTGGGTGGGCATTAATTTTAGAATATGCGCTTGGCGCGGCAACGGTATCCATCAGTTGGAGCGAGTATGCCAATAAGCTCCTCGGCGGGGGTATACCGTATGAGTGGTGCCACTCACCTATGGAATCGATCATGGTGAACGGGCACAGCGTACATGGTATTGCCAACCTGCCTGCTTTATTAATACTTATTGTATTATCCCTTTTATTGATAAAAGGTACGCAAGAATCAGCTACCGTAAACGGTATCATTGTATTTATTAAAGTAGCTATTGTATTGGTGTTTATTGCTATTGGCTGGCAGTTTATTAACCCGGCTAACCATACGCCATACCTGATCCCGGCTAACGCACCTGATATTATACAGGAAAACGGAAAACCTTATTCATACGCGCCATTCTTTAATCATGGCTGGGGCGGTATCATCAGCGGTGCTGGTGTGGTTTTCTTTGCTTTTATTGGTTTCGATGCGGTATCAACCGCGGCGCAAGAGGCTAAAAACCCAAAACGCGATATGCCTATTGGTATATTAGGCTCTTTAGTAGTTTGTACCATTCTTTATATCCTGTTCTCGTGGGTATTAACAGGTGTTGCCCCTTATACCGATTTTATGAAATCTGGTAAAGAGGCTTCTGTTGCTTACGCTATCAGCAATTACATGCATGGTTACGCCTGGTTATCTACACTGGTTACTGTAGCAATATTAGCGGGTTTCTCTTCGGTTATCCTGGTGATGCTGATGGGACAATCAAGGGTGTTTTACACCATGTCTACAGATGGTTTATTGCCTAAAGTATTTTCTGATCTTCACCCAAAATTCCGTACACCTTATAAAAGCAACATGATCCTGTTTGTATTTGTTGGTGCTTTTGCGGCATTTGTACCGGGCAGCGTGGCGGGCGATCTAACCTCCATAGGTACCCTGTTCGCGTTTATACTGGTTTGCGTAGGCGTAATATTATTACGTAAAACCAACCCCGACCTGGTAAGGCCGTTTAAAACCCCGCTTGTACCATTAGTGCCAATTTTAGGCATTTTGGTGTGCTCGCTTATGATAATTGGCTTACCGAGCGAAACTCAACTGGGTGCCTTGGTTTGGATGATTGCAGGTTTACTTATCTACTTTGGCTATAGCAAAAAACATAGCAAATTGGGTAACGTGGCAGATATACTGCCAAAAGCTTCAGATTTCGAAAAGCAATAATATAGATTACCCGTTGGCGGATCAATCCCCGTTCCTAACATACTATTAAAAACAAAAAAGCTACTGTTAACGCAGTAGCTTTTTTGTTTTATGGCAGGGCATGTTATTAACAAAATCGGTTAGCAAACCAAAACAGGCGATAGCGTGGATCGCCACTGTGTGTAGCCCGCAATACCCCTGGTTAGGAAAATTTTAGCTATTGACAAATCATATCTCAAATTTATTATTTTAGTAGCTTATTAAACATATATCTAAACCAATAAAACTATGAATAAAGATTTTGCTCAGATATTAAATTACCTGCTGTTATTGCCAGGTGAAAAAAGAGAAATAGTGATGCACGCAATGCTTGAAAAAGTTAACGGCAACCATAATGCAGCCGCAAGGATAACGGTTACCTGCCCGCCTCCCAAACCTACAGATAGCCCAACCCCTTACGGTGAATGGGAATGCCGTGGTGGTATATGGGTGTGGGTTGCTGAACTTGGGCACCAAGCCTAATTTATAATGATGCGGATATCAGGGCTGTCGTTTTTCACCAATGGTATGAAAAAGCTTTTACACAGCTGGTTTATTATACCGGCATGGTTTCTTGTTTTTTTGGTTAGTTATAACCTGTATAACCTTAACCAGGCAACGGGCATATTTGAGCTTCAGCCCAACCAGCGAAAGGCATGGAACTATATTTCATTGCTTTTGCTTATTACCATGCTTTATACGTATCGTAAAGGAAGCTATGATAAGTATTCAAATGCCTGTATTAAGTTAGGGTGGCTGGCTTTGTTTCTCACAATAGGCGTAATACTGTTAAATTGTTGGCAGCCTTTAGAAAACCCCTATTTGATTATGGCAGGGGTTGATGCTTTGTTGTTGATTGTTTTTTGTTTTGATGTTTGGTTTATTTCCGTTATTAAAGAAGATCAATAATTTCAATCACCGGGTTGATAATGGTATAACTATTAACACGTTTTTATTGATTCATTTAGGGATACCGTAACTTTAGCTAACAAGTATTGTATTAATATTTATACAAAAGGTTTTGTGCAAACAGAACCTTTTTTTGCGTTTAGTACTTTTGCATTGATGAAACCAAACCGTATTATTTGGGTGCTTGTACTTATTGCCATTATCAACTCAATGGGGTTTGGTATCATTATACCCCTGTTGTACCCCTATGGTAAAAAGTTTGGCGTAACCGAGCATACCATAGGTTTGCTTACCGCGGCATTTTCTATAGCGCAGTTCTTTGCCACACCTGTGCTGGGGTCACTGTCTGATAAATGGGGGCGTAAGCCCCTGCTACTCATTAGCCTTATTGGTACGGTGGCATCATTTATTATGTTTGGCTTTGCCAACAGTATTTTTATGCTTTTTGCCGCGCGGATATTGGATGGGCTAACTGGCGGCAATATCTCGGTAGCGCAGGCCATGATCTCGGATATCTCCTCCCCAAAAGAACGGGCCAAAAACTTTGGCATACTGGGTTCAGCATTTGGGTTTGGCTTTGTAATTGGCCCTGCCCTGGGTGGTTTGCTTAGCAAATTCGGGTTAAAAGTGCCGTTCTTTTTCGCAGCGGGCATAGCGGTTATCGGGGTGTTGCTCACCCTGTTCTTTCTGAAGGAAACCAACCAGAACAAAACCGGCCCCGCAAAGCAAAAACATAACTTTAGCTTCATATCCCTTTACACAGTATTAAAAAAGCCGGTTATTGGCACAGCTATATTTACCGGGTTTTTATTAACCATGGCGCAGTTTACCATGCTTATAGGTTTCCAAACTTTTAGTGTTGACGAGCTAAAGCTAAACCCTATGCAAATAGGCTTGTTTTATGGCGGGTTTGGTATTAGCGGCATATTCATGCAGATGCTGGTGCCTGCGGTTAAAAAAGTAATATCATCTCAAGCACTCATCCTGCTCATATCTACCCTGTTTTGCCTGGGCATGATGATAGTGGCAGGCTTTGCAACGGGTGTATTACTGTTTGCTGTATCTATTGGCATTTATGGTTTGTTTAACGGCTTACGCAACCCCATGTTAAACGCCATCATAGCCGACCATAACGAAGGCAACGGTAAAGGCGAGGTAATGGGCGTAAATCAATCGTACGCTTCAATAGGGCAAACGCTGGGGCCTGTAACGGCAGGTTTAATTACGGCTATATCTATACATAGTATATTCTTTTTATCATCTTTATATATTTTAATTGCACTTTTGTTTAGTATTCGTTTAATCGCAAAAGAAAAAACCTAAACCTATGCACCCTTTAATATTTAAAGAAGTCCTCTCCGTAACCATGATCCTCTTCGCGATCATCGATATACTGGGCGCTATCCCGGTAATTATTCAATTACGCCAAAAGGCGGGGCATATCCAGTCGGAGAAGGCGAGTATCGCTGTATTGGTATTAATGATAGGCTTTTTATTCGCCGGCGATGAGTTGCTGGCCGTTATAGGGCTTGATATATCTTCATTCGCCATAGCGGGTTCTATCGTCATATTCATCATCGCGCTGGAGATGATTTTAGGGGTAAACTTTTTTAAAGAAGATATGCCCGAGTCGGTATCCATCGTTCCGCTGGCTTTTCCGCTCATAGCCGGGGCCGGTACCATGACAACCCTGTTATCCCTCAAATCGCAATACCAAACCCAAAACATCATAGTAGGTATTATTGTAAACACCCTGTTTGTTTACCTGGTGCTTAAAAATGTAAAATGGCTCGAAAAGCTGTTCGGCAAAACAGGCCTGCACATCCTGCGTAAGGCTTTCGGTGTTATATTATTAGCTATCGCCATAAAACTGTTCAGGAGTAACAGCGGGTTGTAGCCCTCTCCGCGCGTCATTGCGAGGTACGAAGCAATCTTCGATAGAAAAGTAGGCGATAAGCATGTCGAAGATTGCCACGCTATCGCTCGCAATTGACGCGTGTCTTGATTCCTGTCTCTTAATTTCTTGCTGCTACTCTTACTCGCTCCTCAAACTCTTCACCGGGTTTGCCAATGCTGCTTTAACGGTTTGCAGGCTTATCAGTACCGATGTTGCCAGTACCAATGCTACAATGGCAATGGCGAAGGGCAGGGGTGTGAGGCTTATTTTATAGGCATAGTTGCTCAGCCATTTGTGCATCATCCAATAAGCCAGTGGGCAGGCAATTAACCCCGCGATAACCACCGTGCCCAAAAAATCTTTCAGAAACAGCAGCATCACATCCTTAACCGATGAGCCCAGCACCTTGCGAATGCCGATCTCTTTGGTACGCTTTTGGATGTTTAACGATATAAGCCCCAATACACCCAGCAATACAATGATCATAGCCAAACCAGTAGCCAGGTACGATGCCTTTTTTAACTGCAGTTCGGTTTTATATAATTTGGCAAGCGACTCATCCATAAAACTGTATTCGAACGGTGCGCCCGGCATTACCTCGGCCCATTTCTTTTGCAGGGCTGTTATGCTGGCTTCTATGTTGCCCGGTTTTATCCGGATAGAGAAATAGCGATAAAAAGGGATATAATTAACGTTAACAAATGTTATGGGTTGTATCCGGCTGGACATGGTGCCAAACTGAAAATCGGCTGTTACCCCGCAAATGGTTAGCTGCGGCATATTTTGAGCGTTAAATTTCTGGCCAATAGCATCTTTAGGGAAAGCAAACCCCAGCGCTTTCGACTGCGATTCGTTGATCACCACCTGTGCCGAGTCGGCGGGCATATACTGCGGTTTAAAAAACGTACCGGCCTTAAGCGGTATACCGTAAGCTGTAGCATACTGGTTATCGGTAAGCAGCATTTGCGATGCAAAGGCTTGGTTGGGGTTGTCAGATAGCTTATAAGCCTGCAAACCGCCGCTGTTAGCGCCATCCAGTATCTCCCATGATAAAGCCACGCTGCTCACCTCCGGGATCTGCGAAAGCCGGTAACCGATGCCTTCCATTTTTTGTACGCCGGGTTTGCTCCAGTCGCGCGGTAACTGGGCTGATACTACATAATCTTTATCAAAGCCCAGGCTTTTGCTAAAAAACAGGTTGATCTGCCCCGAAATTACGATAGCGCAAACCAGCACTACTGCGGCCGTACCAAACTGGAACGCAATAAGCGCCTTGCGGAACAGCACGTTGTCTTTCACCCTGTCCAATTTGCCTTTCAGCGAGTCGATTGATTTGAGGGACGACAGAACCAGCGCCGGGTATAAACCAGCTAACAAACCAATTAACAGCGCAAACAGTAACGGTATCGCATAAAAATATAACGGGAAGGAGAACAGCCCGCCAATGTCGGTAGCCAACAGGTCGGCAAAGTATGGCCTGGCAAGGGCGTAAATGGCTAACGCAATTAAAGTAGCAATTAGTACCATTAAAACAGATTCGGTTAAAAATTGCCAGATGAGCTGTTTCCTCAAGCCGCCCAATACCTTACGGATACCCATTTCTTTCATCCTTTGAGAAGAACGGCTAATGCAGATATTCACAAAATTGATCACCGCCATCAGCAAAATAAACAGCGCAATGCTTGATAGCGTGTACAGCATCTTTTTAACTGTGCCGCCGCCCCAATCCAGGTAAAAGGTTTTTAGCGGCACCAGGTAAGGGGTAAGGTTGGCTGCTATTTGCGGCGATGCATTTTTCTTGATCAGCGCGCGCATGGGGCCGTCAAGGTCTTGCGGTTTTACGCCTTTTTTTAATTCTATTAAACCCACCAGGCCGGTGTTGTTCCAGCCATCAACACTGCGCCCCAGGAATTTTGCCGCGGCAGCAGGTAAAAAGAAGGTACTGTTGCTGCCATCAATAACATTGGTCACCGAATTTTTGGTAAGCTTTTTCAGTACGCCGGTTATGATGAAATCGTGCTTCGTTCCGGTGAAGCTTTCGATGGTTACGGACTGCCCAACCGCATCGGTCTTGCCGAAGTATTTTATGGCCGTTTCCTGCGTTATTACGGCCGAAAAAGGACCATTTAAAGCCGTTTTTGGGTCGCCTTGTAACAGTTTAAAGCCGTATGTGGTCATAAAAGTGCTGTCGCCAACCTGCAGGCTTTCGCGGAAATGTTTATCGCCCTTAGATACGTTTGAGCTTACGCCATCCCAGCGGTAAGCATTGGCAACCAGGTTTGGGTATTCGTCTTTCAAAGCCTTTGGCATAGGGGCAAGGGCTGTTAGTATGCTCCCCAAGTTCGGGTCTTTCCATTTGCTTTGTATAATGTACTGGTTATCAGCGTTCTGCAGGTCACTGTTTACGCTAACTTCGTGCCATATATAAGCAGCAATAAGCAGCGTAAAGGCAATACCAACCGAAAGGCCAAATATGTTGATTAGCGAAAAAAGCTTGTGTTTCCAGATGTTCCGCCAGGCAATGGTAAAGTAGTTTTGCAGCATAGGGCTTAGTTTTGTTGAACTAAATTAGCGGCTAATGGGCAGGAAATGAAAAGATTAACAATTTTTAACGTCTTGCCCACCAAATCGTCATTGCGAGCGTAGCGTGGCAATCTTCTACATGCTTGCCGCCGACTTTTCTATCGAGGATTGCCACGCTACGCTCGCAATGACGGTTTGGGATAGAAGTATGCAGTTACTCCAAAATGCGCTTATCAGCAGGTGCTAACATCCTGGCTACAAACATGGTATCGGCTTTATTCTCGTAACCCGTTAGCACTTTCATTTCTTCCAGTTGCAGGCCAAGTTCTTTGGTGATATAGTTTACAGCATCCTCATTTTCAGCCTTAAAGGCCGAGCAGGTGATGTAAATAAGCGGCTTACCGGGTTTAAGGTATTTGGCCACATTAGTTACTATGGCCTGTTGCAGGCGTTTAAAAAAGTCGGTTTTGTGGATCTCGAACTGGCTGATCATCTCCGGCGTACGGCCCCATGTGCCTGATCCGCTGCAGGGCGCATCAAGTATAATACCATCAAACTCGTAGTTGTACAAAAGCTGCTCATTATTCTCGGTAAGGTCCATCAGTTTTTTTTGGTACTTACGCAAGCCGGCTTGCTGAAAGCGCTCGTCGAGGTTGGAAAGTATCGATTCGCGGATATCGGATACAAGCAGCTTAATATCAGGTTGCAGGCTATGCAGCAACAACGATTTACCGCCCGAAGCCGCGCAGGCATCCCACCAGCTATCCCATTTTTGGGGTTTAAAATAGTTGGCGGTTTGTTGTGATGACAGGTCCTGGACCTCAAACCAATGCTGGTTGGGGAAGATGGTTTCCAGCCGCGTACCGTTTGGCAGCGAGAAGCAGCTGTTGCCTTCATCCTTAAAAGTGACTTCGGCTTTAGTTAGTTCGGCTTTAACCTGTGCTTCAAAACCTTTGGTCACCCTGATAAACAGATCGGGTTGTATAAAAAACGATTTTAGGAAGGCCTCCCTGTCAATTCCGGTCGAAAGCTGAGGTACCCATGGGAAAACATCTTCCAGCTTAAAATCGGGGTAGGTAGCTTTTAGTAAGCTTATTTTTTCTTCTATGCCAAAACCTACACATGCAGCCCAATCGGGTTTAAAATGTTGCAGGAATGAGTTTGATTGCGTGTTGCATAAAAACTCAGCCACCATTAACCGGTCTTCGGGAGCCAGGTTGGGTAAAGCGCGGCCTAAACGGAAGTAATTGTAGATGAGCCGGCCGGCAACACGCCTGTCGGTAGATCCCATTTGTTTATTCTGCCTATAAAAGCCGGGTAAAAATTTGCCTAAAGGCGTATCTGCGGGGTACTCTCCCAATATGCGCTGAAACGTCTTTAATTGGTTTATGGCTTTCATTGAATCTTTTTTAGATCGAAGTTCTCGTACCTCAGGATATCTACATGTGTATTTATCCAACCCACCCCCGGCTTTTTTATAAAGTGGAAACTATTATGGATCCCGTTAAAATCTTCCATGCCGGGTTTGTTGAAATCCTCATCATCAGCCAGTAATTTGGCAAAGTACAAGCCCTGGTCAAAACCTTTTATAGCAAAGTCGGTAGGCTCGGCGCGGTAAGTACGGCGGTAACTGCGTAAAAAGGTGTTGGTTTGGGCGCTTTTATAATCAATCTTGTCTGTCGAGGTAATGTGTGTGTTTAGCCTTTGTAAGAGAGCCGCTTTTAAAAAGGAGAATTTCTCCCAGTTAGGGTGACCAAATAACGTTACCGGGTATTTTTTTGATAAGGTATCCAGCGACCGAAGCGTCACCATTAAAAACGCCTGTTTGGTTGATGGTACCAAAAATATGTTCTGATCTGAAGGCGAAAGCTGTTTTACCAGCGGGGTTAAATTGCCGCGTACAACGGTAAGGTTTATTACCTGTATCTTCCGTTTGCTCAGGCTGTCAACAGTGCGTTTAAAGGGTGATGTGTACAGTTTTTCGTCGCTAAAGCCCGAGTTAAGGATGAACACTTTTTTTGGCTTTAGGCTTTTAACAATATAGGTGGCGGCCCCCATGGCATGATATTCCAGCGGCGGGGTCATGGTAACCAGGTTTTGGTTATTGAAGGTTGCCGGTGCCGCGGGCGACAATGGCGATACTATAGGTTTCCGTGCCGATGGCAACATGGCCGTAAACGCCTTTACATCATCAGGGAAAACCGGGCCAACGATTAACTCGCTGGCTTTAACCTGTGGGTTTAGTGCAAGGCTGTGCGATTGTGCGGCATCATCTTTACTATCAAAAACCTGCAGTTTAAAATTAGCGCCTTCTGCGGTCAGGGAATCAAGCGCCAGCTTAAAGCCCTGGTAATATTCGGCAGCCATGTTGGCCTTATTTAAACCGGCAGCCGTATAGGTTTGCCCGGCAGCTGCGTGGTCAAGCCCCAGTGGCAGTATCAGCGATAAAACATGAACTTTGGCCTCCGATACTTTTACCGGGGGCTTTTCGGCAGGTTTTTCTGTTTTGGTTACGGGTTTTTCAGTTGTTGTTTTTACGGTAGATGAGGGTGCTGTCCGTATTTTGGGCGAACATGCACCTATTATCAGCGCTAAAACAAATATGAACCACTTATTCCCACTCAATTGTGGCCGGTGGTTTCGAACTGATGTCATATACTACCCGGTTAATTCCTTTTACGTTGTTGATTATCTCGTTTGATATTTTTGCAAGCAGGTCATAAGGCAGGTGGCACCAATCTGCCGTCATCCCGTCTAATGATTCTACAGCGCGCAGGCAAATTACGTTCTCGTATGTACGCTCATCGCCCATAACACCTACCGATTGTACCGGTAAGTAAATGGCGCCTGCCTGCCAAACTTTATCATAAACACCGGCAGAGCGCAAATTGTTGATATAAATCGCATCTGCCTGTTGTAATATATCAACTTTTTCTGGTGTAATATCACCTAAGATCCTGATTGCCAAGCCCGGGCCAGGGAAAGGGTGGCGGCCTAAAATGTTAGGATCCATACCCAGGGCTTTACCCACACGGCGTACTTCGTCCTTAAACAAGGTGTTTAATGGCTCAACTATCTTCAGTTTCATAAAATCAGGCAAGCCCCCAACGTTATGATGTGATTTGATGGTTGCCGATGGCCCTTTTACCGAAACCGACTCGATAACATCCGGGTAAATAGTACCCTGGCCAAGCCAGCTTACGCCTTGTACCTCGTGCGCTGCATCATCAAATACCTCGATGAACACGCGGCCAATGGCTTTACGCTTTTTCTCAGGGTCGGTTAACCCGGCCAGTGCATCGTAAAAACGTTGTTTGGCATCAACCCCTTTTATGTTTAAGCCCATGTGCTGGTATGAATCAAGCACCGACTGGTACTCGTCCTTACGCAGCAGGCCGTTATCTACAAATATACAATGCAGGTTGGCGCCGATAGCGTGGTGCAGCAATACCGCCGCAACAGATGAATCAACACCGCCTGATAAGCCTAAAACCACTTTGTCATCGCCCAGTTTCGCCTTTAGTTCGGCAATAGTGGTTTCGATGAATGAGTCCGGCGTCCAATCCTGGCTACAACCGCAAATGTTAACCAAAAAGTTTTGCAACAATTGTTTGCCGTCAATACTGTGGGTAACCTCGGGGTGGAACTGGATGCCGTAAGTTTGGGTGCCGGTTATCTGGTAAGCGGCAACTTTAACGCTATCGGTGCTTGCAATAACTTCAAAATCATCGCCTATGCGGGCAATGGTATCCCCATGCGACATCCAAACTTGCGAACCTACCGGTACATCTTTAAACAAGATGTTATCTTGCTTAACGTAATCCAAGTTGGCACGGCCATACTCACGTGTGCTTGAGGCCAAAACTTCGCCGCCATGGAAATGCGCTACATACTGCGCGCCATAACAAACGCCTAAAATAGGTAGTGTTTTGTGGTGTTTGGCAAATTCAAAATGAGGTGCATCTTCCTGGCGTACAGAATACGGGCTGCCCGAAAGGATAATACCTTTTACACTTTGGTCAACTTCAGGAACTTTGTTAAAGGGATGGATCTCACAGTAAATATTGAGCTCCCTGACACGGCGCGCGATAAGCTGGGTGAATTGCGAACCGAAGTCAAGAATGAGGATTTTTTCTTGCATGGGCAAAGATAGGATTTTGAGCGGAAAAATGAGGCAGGAAATTTAGATTTTGGGATTAAGAATTGGCATAAAAATTTATATTAGCCGCAAATACCTGCGCTATGATAACAATACGCTTAGCTACATTTGATGATGTAGCAGAATTGCAGCAACTAATTGCCCTGTCCGTACGTGGTTTAAGTACGGCGTATTATACCCCAAACCAGATAGAAAGCGCCATCAAATATATTTTTGGGATAGATAGCCAGCTGATAACCGATGGCACCTACTATGTGGCCGAAAAGGATAATATAAAGGTAGGTTGCGGTGGGTGGAGTAAGAGGAACACGCTGTATGGCGGCGATCAGCATAAAGAGATTGAAGACCCGCTGCTCGACCCAACAAAAGATGCCGCGAGGATAAGAGCGTTTTTTGTACACCCCGACTATGCGCGGCAGGGGATAGGTCGTAAAATTATTAACGTATGTGAGGATGCAGCAAAAGCCAACGGGTTTACGAGCTTTGAACTTGGCGCAACATTACCCGGCGTGCCGCTTTATAAGGTTATGGGATATGTAGCAGTTGAACGGATTGATGTTACCTTGCCCGATAAGGAATTGCTGGGTATTGTGAAGATGAGGAAGGACGTCGATGAACCTTAGTTACTGATCTTTTTTAGGGTCCGCAAGTTTTGCATTATGCAGATAAGTAATAAGCTTAGATACATCTACTAACTCACTTATGGTTTTAAATTGTTTATCAGATGTAATAAGCGGCATGTCAAATGCTATTGCGGACGCTGCAATGATAGCATCAGGAAGTTTTAAATGATATTTTCTTTTTACCTCGATGTGCTTTTCCTTCACAAGATTACTCATCGAAATAATAGAACAATCGTTAAGAATAGCAGCGATTTGTTGCTCTTGCTATTGGGTAATATTCTTGTATCCCAAAAGTTCTAATTCGGTAATGAAAGAGACGTATAAGTCTTTACCCTGCAAGAATTTTTCTAATTCGTCGCTTCCATCCAACAGGTATAGAATTATATTAGTATCAACTAATATCTCTTTCCCATTCATCTCTTAATTTTTTTTGGATGGACATAGCATCTTCAGTTAATGGCATTATTCCATTATATTTTTTTGCGTCGAAACCGCCTTTAGATTTTTGCTGATGCAACACTTTATCTATTTCTTCGATTTCCTTTTTTGTGGCCCCCTTTTTTAATACTAATACCATTTTGTATCTGTTGTTAAACAAATTTAACGAAAATTTTCAGGCTTTGTTACGATTTATTAGTTCGCTCTAAAAATTCACGCCAACCCTTATTGCTTGGTTTGCACCATTCACTTTGTTATTGAACGATGTGCCGTACATCACCCTTAAACCAATATTGGTTTGGAAACCTACACCAAGCTCGGTATAGTTTTTTAGCGTTGGGGTTGATAGGTAATTCACATCGACAATCTCCTGCAATTTAAGGTTACGAAGAACGGGGATCTGGTTGGTGAACAGCCCGGTGAAATTATGCTCCAGGTGGCCTTCCAAGTATTTATCGCCTGTGCTGAACTGATAATAATTTAACAGCAGGAATTTATTGATGCCGCTTTGGTAAAACAGTACCTGGTTACCGGCAAACTGCCTGTAATCGGGATAGGAAATGTTTTTGGTATTAAAGAATTTACCCGCACCCACGTAAAACGATGTTTTACCATAAAAGCCCATCGGGATATCTGTTTTAGAGATATCTGCCGAAACAAGGTTGTAATCCGCATCAGAGCCAAATACATTTTTTATGGCTTTGGTGAAGCTTAAACCGATGGTGGGGTATTTTGATGGCAGGTAGCGTTTACCTGTGGGATAAGTTTCGTATTGGTTGCTAAAATCATAAGTAGTGCGCACGGATAATTTAAACGCCTGGTTTTCAGTAAACAGCGGCGCATCTGCATCCGGACTAAGCGGATTGTTGGATGTAAACTCGTGATTCTTGGGATGGAAGAAGCTGTAGTCGGTAGTGTTTGACAAGTACTTGCGGTTTGCCCACTCGGCACCGGCGCTTGCCAGCCAGCCGCCGTAAATGCGTTTGGATAGGGTAGCTGATGCATATTGCTTTTGGTACAGCTTCTCAAAGTTTTGCCTGTTAAACAGGGTATAGGCGGAGTTCATGAACGAGGTAATAGGTTCACGATTATTCAAATCTATCACATCAGAACCACCTGCCAGGTTTAAAGTGGCGGAACCCACCGGCATGGTTACGCCGCCGCTTGCATTGAATAATTTGTTTGAGAAACCATAACGCACCTTGCCATAAATGCGCAGGTAACGGTTGTTCGCGCTGTCTATCTGCTTGGTGAAAGAGCCGCCGTAACCAAGCGTAAATCCTTCCACTGTGTTAAAGGCTACCGAACTGATCAGGGAATTAAAATTATAATATTCGTGTTCGTACCTGTTGCGGTGGTTATAACCGCCAAGCAGGAATTTGCCAACGCTAAATTTGTTATTCACCTTGTCAAGCGAATCCAGATAGGGCTTTGATTCGCGTTTAGCGGCCAGTACGGCCTTCTTTTGGTAATCTGTTTTTTCCTCGTCGGTAAGCGGGATGGGCCTTTGCTGCTCCCAATAGGTCGAATCCTTTTTGTTCACCCCTTTGGTGATGCGCAGCACTTCGGCAAACTGCGACCTGTCGAGCTTAGGATCGATATCATAATCCTTGTAAATGGAGATGAAATAGCCGCCAAATTTAAAGCCGAAGAACCCGCCCATAAATTCAAACTTAAGTGATGCCGGCATCCATACATTACCGTTAACCGGGATAAATTGCTGGTCGACTTTTAAGGTATCTACAAAGTTGATACCCGATTTTTTGGTGATATACAGGCCGAGGCTTTGTAAGCGCCAGCTATCTTCCATAATATAAATATAGCCGCTAAAACATGGGTCGTGCTCGTTGCGGGGGATAACCTGGATCTTGTTCACGGTTTCGCCATTTTCAATAGCCAAGCCTATGTATTTGTATTTATAATAGGATAGCGCATTATCGGCAATGGGCGATATCAGCGGGCGGTTGCTCAGGCCATCCCAGGTTTGCAGGTTCTCGTAAAAATTCACCTGCATATCTGATGCACGGTTAAAGGTGAACGCCCGGTTACTGCCCGAGAATTTGGAGGAGATGATCTCCTCATGCACCTTATCAGGCTTTATAAAGCTGTATTTTGATTGTGACTCCGACAGGTAGATGATGCCGCGTCGGTTTGAATCGAGCCCGTTTTCGCGGGCTATCTTCTGCATATCAATCCCCAGGAATTTCTTTGGGGCGGCCAATAGTTTTTGCA
The DNA here is from genome assembly GCA_040390445.1 of Bacteroidota bacterium. Classification (GTDB taxonomy): domain Bacteria; phylum Bacteroidota; class Bacteroidia; order Sphingobacteriales; family Sphingobacteriaceae; genus Mucilaginibacter. Next base: position 226,887 of record JAZJYI010000006.1, on the reverse strand, counting down.
GGCCTTTTATGTATACCTCGCAGGTATAAGCATTAACCTCATTCAAATAGGTTTTGCGTTTTTTAATAGCATGGCGAATAATGGCGTAGGCAGGGTCTTCAGCACCCGCGCGAATGGTAACTTCTTTGATCTGGTAATCCTCGGCTTTTAAGGTGATGTTAATGATTTGGTTTTCTTTGAGGTCTATTTTGCGGCTTTGCTGTTTGTAGCCCATTGCCCGATATTGTACATCGTATTGCCCTGCTTTTAAATTTAGGGTATAGCTGCCATCGCTGTTGGCTGATGTACCTTTTGTGGTATTGCGAATGTAAACCGTAGCAAACGGCACGGCGTTGCCCGCCCCATCTGTTATTTTACCGGTGAGGGTAACATCCTGTGCAAATAAGTTAGTTGTTAATAAGAGAAAAAGGGTAAAAAGGAAAGGGGATTTCATAGACGCAGTTTGGTATTGCTAAGATGTGCAAAGTTTTTAGACGCGCGTTGTTAATTATTGTTAAACAAAAAGGCGTATTTATTTCTAAATACGCCTACCAACGAAATGTACCTGACGGCACATCATTTAAATGCTATTTTAATATCTGCTCTATCTTTTCCAACTCGTCAGAAGAAAAGTCAATATTATCCAACGCCTTTAGCGAATCTGCCAGTTGTGCGGGTTTGCTGGCACCTATCAATACCGATGTTACCCTGTCGTCTTTCAGCAACCAGGCCAGCGCCATTTGGGCAAGCGTTTGGCCGCGTTTTTCGGCCAGGGTATTCAGTTTTTTTATTTTGGCTATTACCTCGTCGGTAACCTGGCTTTCCTGTAAAAAGCCGGTTGATTTGGCCGCACGCGAATCTTCAGGGATACCATGCAGATATTTATTGGTTAATAAACCCTGCGCCAGTGGCGAGAACGGGATACAGCCCACGCCGTCTTTTCCCAATACATCCAGCAAACCGGCTTCCGCATCGCGAACGAACATCGAATATTTTGGCTGATGGATCAGGCAAGGTGTACCTAATTGTTTTAATATGGCAATTGCCTTCTCGGCTTCCTGGGCGTTGTAGTTGGAGATACCCACATACAAAGCCTTACCTTGGCGAACGATAAGGTCAAGAGCGCCCATGGTTTCTTCCAGCGGTGTTTCGGGATCAGGGCGGTGGTGGTAAAAGATATCTACATAATCAAGGCCCATACGTTTCAAACTTTGGTCAAGGCTGGATACCAGGTATTTTTTTGACCCCCAGTCGCCGTAAGGGCCATCCCACATGGTATAACCTGCTTTACTACTGATGATCATTTCATCGCGATAGCCGGCAAAATCTTCTTTTAATATCTTACCAAAATTGGTTTCGGCGCTGCCGGGGGGCGGGCCGTAATTGTTGGCCAGATCGAAATGGGTGATACCGCTATCAAAAGCCAGGTGCAAAATGCTGCGGAAATTTTCCATCACATCTACGTGGCCAAAGTTGTGCCACAGGCCTAATGAAACAGCCGGCAGTTTTATGCCGCTTTTACCGCAACGGCGGTATTGCATTTTGTTGTATCGTTCGGGTGAGGGTAGGTAGGTCATGAGTTGGTTTGTTTATGTGCTAAAGTAATGTTTTTAAATTAATTTAAGAAGTTATTGCTATGCTTCGTCCTTCGCAATTACGGTATTGCTATTACACCACTTCCGCCACTACAAAAGTACTGCCACCCGCAAACACCAGGTCTTTATCCGTAGCGGCAGCCTGTGCGGCTTGTAATGCGGCCTTTACGGATGGGTAAGCCTCGCCATGCAAACCGATATCTGCAGCTTGTTGTCTGATGCTTTCTGCTTCCAGTCCGCGCGGGATATCGGGGCGGCAGAAGTAGTAGGTGGCATAGGTTGGAAGCATAGCTAATACCTTGCTGATATCCTTATCGTTCACCATGCCTATTACAAAGTGCAGGTGCTGGTACTTAACAGCAGCGATGTTTTTTAAAACTTCGGTTATGCCTTCGGGATTGTGGCCGGTATCGCAAATGGTTAGCGGCTGGTTATTTATTACTTCCCAGCGGCCATGCAGGCCGGTTAGCGTTTTAACCTGTTTTAAAGCCGTGGTTATGTGCTCATCGGTAATAGCGAAGCCTTGTTTACGCAATTCATCAACAGCGGTTAAAACTGTCCGTACGTTATTGAGCTGGTAGGTCCCGGGCAAGTCGAGTTGTATGTGGAGAGCGGGAAGTGAGGTGCGGGGAGCGTTTATTTCCAGATACTCCAAACTCTCTGATTTTTGGATCTCGACTTCCGACTTTACATCTGATGCAAAGGTCAGAGGCGAATTTACCTGCTGTGCTTTGTTGGTGAATACCTCAGCTACTTCGGGCTGGTATTCGCCAATAATTACCGGGATAGCTGGCTTAATAATGCCCGCTTTTTCGGCGGCTATTTTTGGCAGCGTATTGCCAAGCAGGTTCATATGGTCCCAGCCTATGTTGGTGATGATGGACAGCAGCGGATTGATCACGTTGGTAGAATCTAAACGCCCACCTAAACCCACTTCTACAATGGCAACATCCACCTGCTCTTTCGCGAAAATATCAAAGGCAAGGGCAACGGTCATTTCAAAGAATGATGGTTGGATGTGTTCAAAATCGGGTTGGTGTTTTGCTACAAAATCTATAACGGTTTGTTCGCCGATCATGTGCCCGTTTATACGGATGCGTTCGCGGAAATCTTTAAGGTGGGGAGAGGTGTACAAACCTGTTTTATACCCTGCTATTTGCAATATGGATGCCAGCATATGCGATGTAGAACCCTTACCGTTGGTGCCGCCCACATGGATGCTCTTGAACTTGTGTTCGGGATTATCCAGGATGTTTAACAGGGCAATGGTATTGGTGAGGTCCTCTTTATAAGCCGAAGCGCCTACCCGGGTAAAAACAGGTAATTGGGTGTAGAGGTAATCGAGCGTTTGCTGGTAGTCCATTTTTTAGTTTGCAGTTGCCTGTTGGCACTACAAATGTATGCATGCAAACCGCAAACTTATATCTGCAAACCGCAATTAATTTACTTTAAACACGAAGGTTAAAGTGCCATTCTGGTTTTCGGGAGCAGTATCTGATGGGTTGAATTTTGACCTTCTTACCGCATCTTCGCATTTTTGAAGCAGGGCAGCATCAGTTATGGTAGTACCACGGGCACCTGCGGTAGCTTGTATTACGTTGCCTTCTTTGTCAACCCGTATATCAACCACAACTTTGCCTGTATAACGGTTGCCACCATCAACAGTTGGGCGGGTAACAAAGCTACGCTGGGTTAGGTTAAGGTTACCGCCATTGCCAGATCCTGTTCCATTATAGTTATTGGTTAAGGTTGTACCTGTTGGTTTACCCTGGTTGCCGGGCGTATTGCCTGTTCCGTCGCCTTCGCCGGTACCATTATTGGTTTTGCCTTTGTAAAGCGCGTTTTGGTTAACTGTAGGTTTGGTAACCGTTTTGGTGGTTGGCTGCGTAGCTACTGTTGTGCTTGGCTTTTTACTATTTGCGGTTACCTCGGGCGCATCATCGGCGGTTTGGGTAACTACGTTTTTATCGCTGTTATCAACCTGCTGCTTTTCTTCGGTTGGCGGGGCTGGGGTTACTTTATCGGGTTTGGTGTTATTGGCTTTTTCGGCTACAGAAGGTTCTTCGGTACTCATATAGTCGCTTCCTTTACCTTCATCAACCGTACCATAGTTTACCAGGATACCGCCGGTACCTTCTTCATGCGGTGGTGGCAACTGGAAAACAATAAAATAGCACAGGGCCATTACCACACCCAGTATGATACCTGTGGCGGCAAATGCTTTCGGATAATTATTGTCTTCCCTGTAGTCCATTTTATTCAGTTTGCAGTTTGCAGTGGGCGGTTTGCAGTTGTTTTGTGCCAACTGTGAACTGCCTGCTGCAAACTCTCTTTCTATCCCTTAGGTTCTGTTGCCAGTACCATTTTAATGTTTAATTTTTGTGCTATATCCATTACTTGTACAACATCCTGTATGGCTACTGTACGGTCAACGTATAAAACGATGGTAAGTTCGGTAGCCAGGCTCTTGTAGCTTTGCAGGGTTGGCTGCAATTGATCAACCGGTACTTGTTTTTTATCAATAGTATAAACCAGGTTTTTATCGATAGATACGTTAATGGTTTTTTTGGATACCGATTGCCCGCTTGATGATTTTGGCAGCATCAGCTTTACCACGTTAGGGTTGGTCACTGTTGATGCGATCAGGAAGAACAAAAGCAGGAAGAACATGATATCGTTCATGGCCGAAGTATGCACTTCTGCTGATGCGCCTTTATGTCTTTTTCTTAAATTCATTTGCTTGGCTCCTCTAACAGGTCAATAAATTCAATGGCATCGGTTTCCAGTTTCAGGATCACTTTATCAACCATCATATTTAAAATATGGTAGCATATATAGGCAATAATACCCACAAATAAACCTGCTGCGGATGTTACCATTTTTACATATAAACCACCCGATATTACACCCATGCTGATGTTATCGGTTTTTGAGATATCGTAAAAGATCTTGATTACCCCGGCAATAGTACCCAGGAAACCAAACATGGGGGCTATACCGGCTACTATACCGATGATGCCGATGTTCTTCTCCAGTTTTGATACTTCCAGTTTACCTATGTTCTCTATAGCGCCTTCAATGTCTTTTATGGGGCGGCCGATACGTAATAAACCTTTTTGCAGCATACGGCCCAAAGGCGAATTACTGTTACGGCAAATAGCAATAGCTGATTGAAGATCGCCGGAGTGGATGCTGCTGCGTACCTGGCTCATCAGGTGCGATTCGTCTTTTGATGCCTTACGGATGGTAAAGAAACGTTCGAAAAATATTACAAGGCCTAATACTGCCAGTATACCGATAGGTACCATTACCCAGCCACCTTTTATCAGCAAATCGCCAAAGCGTAATTCTTCTTCCGGTATTTTTGCCAGCTGCTGGCCGGCCTGGTGTGCGGTATCAATTAATTTTGCGGCGGTATCTGTAACCTGCATTAATAACGTCATAGTTTCTATATAAATCGTAATGTGTAATTTGGCAGGCCTCCGGTTTAAAAGGCCTGTTATTTGTTATTTAATATTGTAAGGCTGAATATAAGTATCAGCAGCTTTTACTTTTTTTGTACTTAAAATTTTCTCCTGTGCGGCAATTGCTTCTGCTCTTGTAGCGTAGGTGCCCAAAGTAACCTTACGTTTCCTGCCCGGCACATTTTCTAATATTTTTGCCTCGATGCCTAAAGTTTTATAATTTTTAATTGCCCTGTTGGCTTCTTCAATAGTATCAAATGATCCGCCTAATATTTCATAACGTGGCCCTGCAACATTATTGTTTACAGTAGCAGGTGTTTTTGCCGTAGTATCTTTAACTGTTTTTGTAGTAGTAACACTATACGGTTTAACACTCGTTTTGGCTGTATCTTTTGAGGTGATAGTGCTGTCACTATCGGCAGGTTGTTCAACCTTTGCGTTAATTACTGCTTCGGTTTTGGTTACCTTAGGTTTTTTGGCCTCCAGGTTAAATACAGACGGATTATACCTGTTTACCAGGTACACCACCAAGCCCGTGAATAATAATGCCAGTACTACAAACAGGATGGTAGATCTCCTGCTTCTTTTACGTGCCAGATCAACCAGGTAAGCCTCATGCTCTTCATCGGTTTCAAACCGGTAGCCGTCTGTTTCTTCCTGTTGTTGCGGTACAGCTACAGGTGCTGTATATTCTTCTTCAACAGGTGTAGTGGCGGGTTCAGTTACAACAGGAGCGCTTCCTAATTTATGAAGGTTAACAGGCTGGTAACCAAAAAAGTCGGGATCGGTGCTCAAACCGGTATTAGGCCTGAAAAACAATTGCGAACCTTCCGTATAAAACCAGCCAAGGTCGCCAAGTGCGGTTTCGGCAGATTGTGCCTGCAGCTTTATATTGTTGATGAACTTTTCGGTAAAGTACTTGGATGATGCCAGCGAGATGTTTTTCTGATCAACTATATATTGCGCCAGCGTTTCATCCTCAATAGCTTGCGGATTAAACTGCACGCTATAGCTGGGCGGGTATAATTTACCCTCCTTTTCGTTATAGTGACCGTTTATGCGTGTGCGGGCAAAATAACCCAAACCCGGTACACTTACGTCGCCATGTTGCGCCAGCAGTTCGCTTATAAAGTAGCCTACATCCATTCGCTAAAAGTACGGATAATTATAAAACATCAAAAAGCTTAAAACGCATAGCCTACGCCACCGAATATATTAAACCCATAATTTGGGTAATAAACCCATGTTTTGCTGGTTGCATTCAGGATGTTATTTGCCTGTGCAAATACCGAGAACTGTTTGTTTATTTTATAGGTAACACCGCCGCTTACGTCGGCAAATGATTTAATATTGGTATAAACAGGGGCTGTTGGCGTACTGGTAGCTAATTGTAATGGGTCCTGTGTTGAACCGCGGAACATTAATGAACCGTTGATATCAACCTTATCATTTACATGGATGCTTGCACCCGCGGTAAGGATAAATTTAGGCAGGTTCCATGGTTGCGCTTCGCTGGCCATTTTATAATCTTTAATTTCAATACGGCCGTAAACGTTTACGTCTTCGCTTGCTTTAAAATCAAGTTCGCCGTTAAAGCCGCTTACACGGGCATCGCCATTGTCATATATTACCTGGTATTTGTTTGTTGTAGCGGCAAAGTTGTTTACAAATAACGGCAGGTTTTTGATGCTGTTGCGATAAATAAATGCTTTAAAGCCAAGGCCCGGTGCCAGGGTGCCTTTTAAGCCTAGGGTGATGTCCAGCTTATCTACTGAGTTGATCAGATTGATGTTCTCGCCCAGGAAGGGGTTGGTATCGGTATAATCTCTGATGGATGCTTTGTTGATATCGCCTTTTGCTTCGGCAAATAAGCGTACGTATTTTGGTATTACCTGTAACTCCAGCTTTGCGGCCGGGAAAATGTAAAAACGATCAGACATGCCAAACTCTTTAGCGATGTTCACGCCCGCGTCTATCTTATAATTATCGCCCTGAAACTTGATGTAAGGGTTAGCCCTGATGATGCTGTTGCTATTAGAATAGGCGATATCTTTTTGCGAGCCCAGGTCTAACGAAGCGCTTAACCCTGCATAAAACTGTTTAACGGTTTTGTTTAAAAAACCGCTTAAAACAATGTTGCTTTCTTTGGCGCTGTAAGCATTGTTAAATATGTAACCGTTAAACTTAGCTGCATAGGTAAACGCGTTTTCCTCGTCCTTAAAGTTTTTGGCTATCTCGCCTTCGGCACCAATGGTGTTAAAGGTTTGTTTAGCCGGGTCGAAAACCGGGGGAGGAGTAAGGTCCTGATCGAGCCCATAGAAATAAGTTTGATGGCGTTTGTAAGTGATACGGCCGGTAAGGGTGTTGTCGGCACCTATGCTTTTACCAAAAACGCCAACTTCCTGGCGGCTATCGTTCTGTTTGTTTAACGAACTGCCAGATTGTGCCAGGTGTTTTACATAACCGCCAACCTGCAGGGCTTCGTCTTTACCATTGCCGAAATAAGCTTCGCCAAAAGTGGTTTTCATATTACCGAAACCGGCTTTTGCGTAGTTGTTATATTGTGCCGAATCTTGTTCGGGCGGCCTTTTCATGGCATCCAACTGGCGGATGTTATTATCCTGGTTCAACCTTTTATCAAGCGGGGTGTAGCTTAAAGGTGCTTTATAAGGCATTTTATCTTCCAGATCGGGGTTACGGCGAATTTTTACCGCTTCGGCCAATACCGGCTTGTATGATGTAGTTACCACAATCTCCTCGGCAAGGCTGCTATTATTGTTTGGCGCGTTGTTTTGCCCGCCTTTTTTGGTAGTATCGGCAGCAGGCACTTTAGATGCCGCTTCGCCCAAAGTTTTTGCGTTGGCTTTTTGCTGGCTTATAGGTTTGGCTGCAGGTTTCTTTGCAGTTTTAGCCGGTTGTTTCTTATCTGTTGCCTTCTTTGTTTGTGCGCTGGCAGGAACAAAGTAAAATACCGTTAATAAGGTAAGCAGTGCTATGGTGTATTTTAAATTCATTGCTTGTCTTGTTCTATTGTTCTTTGTTTTCCTGTGTAGTTGGTTCTGTTTTAGCAGGCTCGGTTGCGGCCGGCTTTTCCTGTTCTGCAGGTTTGGTTTCTTCGGCCGGTTTTGTATCCGCCGGTTTTTCCTGCTGTTTGGCTTTCTGCGGCTCAAGTACGTTCATTTTTTGGCGGGCGGTGGTTAAAATATCATCATCGCCTTTATAGTTGTCCATAATACTTTGCAGTGTTGCCTTGGCCTGGAAATTATCTTTTAAACCAACGTAGTTATCGGCCAGTAATATGTAGGTTTTGGCCACCCAGTAATCATAGTTAGGCAAATCCTTAACCAGGTCGAAACAGGTTTTTTGTGATGTTTTATACTTGCCCTGCAAATACTCTACATTGGCAATATTGTATTTAGCCTCTGCCGCAGCAATGGTTTTAGTATTGGTAACCGTGTAGTTCAACTCTTTTACACCGGCTGTAGTATCGCCCCTTTGCAGGTAAGCTTTACCGGCATAAAGCCCGGTTTTAAATTTATCTTCCTGTGATGTTTTCTCGTTATCGCGAACCAGCTTAACATATTTAAGCACATCATCGGCCATGTTAATTTGCGAGTAGCACACCAGCAGGCTGTTTACCGCATAGGTATAATCGGCTTTATATTCTGAGTTGGTTTCCAGCCTTTTCAGGAATACGATGGCATCATTATATTTCTTTTGGCTCATGTATAGTTTAGCCATACTGATCAACGCTTTTTCGCTATAGGTGCTTGTCCAGTCGTTTAGGATAACATTGTAGTCAATCACAGCTTCATCTGCTTTGCCCAGGTTGGCTAAACCTTGCGCACGTATAAATCTTGCTTGTTTCTCGTAGATCTGTTTGGTTGGGAATTTATCAAAATAAGCGTTAACAGCATTAACCGTTCCCTGCCAGTCGCCTTTTTGATACAGGTTGTTGGCGGCGGTTATCATAATGTTTTCCTGCTCAGAAGTGCTGTAATTACCAATGGCGGTTGAGTTGGCATAGTTTAAGAACGAACCCGCATCTCCTTTATCAGTGTAGATCTTTTCAACCTGTTTCAACGCTTGCTTGGCTTCGTCAGAAGAGGAGTAATCTGATACTACCTTTTTAAACGATTCGGTAGCCAGGTCATCATTACCCGCATTGTAGTCTATTAAACCGATAGTGGTGTAGGCACGCGGCACATAACTGCTGTGCGGATACTTCTGTATCATAGCGGTCAGGTCTGATTTTGCGCGTTCGCCATCATTCTTCAGGAAGTAGGCGTAAGCTATTTCAAAAGCAGAGTCATCAGCATAATCTGAATTTGGGAACTGGCTTAGCAAGCTATTCAGCGTTGCTATTTTGGCATCGGGGTTACCCTGTAAACCCTGGATAATACCACGCTGAAACAAGGCATACTCCTGCCCCTGGCTGTGGCGCTCAATAATACGGTTGTAATTTTCTAAAGCGCTGCCGTAGCTCTTCATTCCAAAGTAGCTGTCACCAAGGCGGCTTATTGCATCGTTCTCGGTAGCTTTGTCTTTTACATCACCACGTAAAAACTTCTCGAAGTATTTGGCAGCCTTGCTGTATTGCTCACCATAAAATGCTGCGTATGCAAGGGCATAGTTAGCAAAGTTGGAAACATCGGTCTCTTTAGCTTCCGGCATGGCCAAAAACTGCTCAAAAGTTTCAACAGATTCGGTGTACTTGCGTACCTCGTACATCGATTCGGCCATCCAGTAAAGGGTTAAGGCCTGTACCTTAGTATCAACAGGGTTACGCAACGATCGCAGGAAGATACCGATAGCATTCTCAAATGCGCGCTCGTTGTAAAACTCTAATCCGCGGTAATAGGTTACCTTTTGATATGCTATCTGCGCGCTTTCAGATTTATTAGGTATCGGCTCCAGTATCTCAACTGCTTCTTTATAGTTTTTTGAGTTTAGCAATGCTTCGCCCAGTAATATCTTCACTTCATCGGTACGGGTAGCACGCGGATAATTTTTTAGGTAAGCGCGGGTAGCAACAAGCGCCTCATTATTAAAATCAAGCTCATATGATAGTTTGGCGTATTGGTAAAGCGCATCCTCTTGTAATTGCTTATCGTAGTTTAATCGCGATGCAGTAAAGAAGGCGTTACGGGCGCTTTGCTTGTTGCCCATTTTCAGGAACACATCGCCTAAGGTGTAACTACCGCTCTGGCTGTAATTATCATTCTGGGCAACCAGTTTCTCTAATACACTGGCTGCTTTACCGTTATTGCCAACTTTATAATAGGCATAACCCATTTGGTAACTGTCCTGCGTGTTTTGGGTACGGCCCTGGTCCTGGTCTTCAAAGCGGCTGTAATATTCAACAGCTTTATCATAATTGGCCTTGGCAAAGTATGATGCACCAATAATGCGCAGCATTTCGGTTTCGTTTTGCTGCTTGGTGCTGTTAATGATAGGGATGGCGTAGTTGATTACATCATCATACCGCTTGTCTAAAAAGTAAACAGCGGTGATATAGTATGGATAGCTGTTCTCGTATTTTTTTGAATTTTTTAGCTTTTCAAAATTTAGAAGTGCCAGGTGGTAATCCTTATTTAAATAAGCGATGTAGGCAAAATAGTAAGTAGCATCATCAGTAAACGGCGACCGTTTGTTTTTTACCTCGCCGAATAATAACTGCGCTTTTTTATAGTCGTTGGTAATAAAATAGGCGTAACCTTTTCTGAATTTATATTCGGTGTTTTGTGCGCCGTTAAGGTCAACCGCATCAACTTTATTAAACCAAACTAAGGCTTCGTCATACTTCCCCTGTTTAAAGTACGATTTACCCACCTGGAAATATGCTTGTTTTGCAAGCGGGTTTTCGGGGTGTTCTTTTATAAAACGGGTAAGCATGCTTTCGGCATCATCGTTTCCCAGTTCGAGCGCGCAAACGGCTTCGTAATATTGCGCGTTCTCTTTTAGCAGAGAAAGTTCAGATTCAAATTTTGATTGCTGCCCGGTTTTTAACCTGGTTTGTTCAACCAAACGATACTGCTCGGCAGCAGCAGCGTATTTACCCATAGCCATCAGGTTATTCGCATTCTGATAAGTGCGATTAGTCTGGAATGATGGGTTTTGCTGCGCCAGTGTTGGCAGGGCTAAAAATACCGGTGCAATTAAGGTAATGTATTTAAGTTTGATCATAAAGCGCATTAATGATGGTGCTAAATTAGCTAAACGCAAAAATGCATTCCACATTAGTAATTAACAAATGTGAATAAACACTTTTTTTAAACGGCGCTGAATATATGGATGGTATGCTTGTGGAAAACTTTAAATAACTGTGCTAACTTACCACATTACCATAATTACCGGGTTATTTGTGTGAGTAAAAATATTTAGCACGGCCAACCGTTTGGCTGTTAGTATATTAAAAAGTGTTTTTACAGGAGGGGATAAGCGGGTTCGGATAGATGACGGGCTATCTACGCCTGGGGTAAAGAAAAAAGCCGCGCTTTAAGCTGCGGCTGATGAACTATTGAGTTGTCTTTTTATAGAATCGAGCAATACGTTAATGTCAAATGGTTTTGCAACAAAATCATTGGGGCCATTCTCCTGGTTTAATGTGGCTGCTATATTGTGGCTTGCCGAAATCATAATAACGGGTATATTATGGGTAGTAGCCTGCCTTTTAACTTCTTTGCAAAGTTCGCGGCCATCCATATTGCCCAGCATAATATCAAGTAGTATCAGATCGGGGTGTTTGTCCCGTATAGTATCCATTAATTGTCGTCCGTCAGAAAGAGTGTCTACTTTATAACCCGAATCTTCCAGGATAAATTGCAGTACTTCCAGTATATCGTGATCGTCGTCTACAGCTAAAATCCGGCTCATGTGTGTATCAATAAGTATCTGAATATATATTATAATTACTTGTAATAGCAATACTTATACCAAAAAACGAGCTGTTCACGTTATTCTGTTTTTTTAACGATGTATATCGCTTTTTTACAATTGGCGCAGAAGTATCGTTTTAATGGCAAGAAGAATAATATTCTTTTTATGAACCAGCTTCTGTGTAGCTGGTGATGAAACAAATTGCCGCATTTTGGGCAATGCGTGCTGGAGATTTTCGTGGAATGACTCAAGGTTTATGTGCTAATATATGTACAGATGTTTTATAAACATACGTGTTGTATTAATAAATGGTTTGCAGCATGTTTAATTTGTGTGACTTTAATATACTATTGAATGTTACATTTAAGGTTAAGAGGGGTGCTTAACTCGTTAAGATAATTAATCAGTTCATGATTTTTATCAACCATTTTGTTCATCATAAAATACTAAAGACTATAATCTGTATAAATCTGATATTTTTTATGGCATTAAATTAATGTTAAAAAAATGATAATGAGAAATTTATAAATTTAATATTCATATTAATTAAAAACGCGGATTGAAAGGAAATTTCAATCCGCGTTTTATTTAGTAACAATTAATACCCAAATATTTGCTTCATATCCGGCTTAATAAGTTCGCCATATTTTTTAAGGTCATCTTCGGCAACGCGTTTATCTGATGCCACTATACAGTAGGTGTATGGCTTTGCTTTCAGTTCGTTATCATGAAAAGTGTTAAGGTCTGTAAAATTGATCTTGCCAACTGCTTCAAAAACATTTTTACGGATATCGTAATTTAACCCTTTACGTTGTGCGGTTAAATAATTGAATAGGATACCGTCTTGTGTAATACGGTCTGTTTCTATTGATTTACGGATGTTTTCACGAGCGGATTTAAACGCCTCGGCAGATTCAGGCATCTTGTTCAACAGTTCGTTCATAGCTGGTATGGCTTCGTTCATTTTATCGGCCTGCGTACCTACATAAGCCACAAAGCTGTTACTGTCTTCTTTCTTTTGTGGCTCTATATAATACGCATAGGTTGAGTAGGCCAGAGCTTTTGATTCGCGGATGTTCTGGAAAACTATTGAGCTAATGCCGCCGCCAAAGTAGTTGTTAAATAACTCAATTGTTGGTGCTTTGGCCGGGTTGTAAGCATCCTCATTACGGATCCATTGAATCTCGGCCTGTACCATATCAAAGTTGCCAAACAGTACGGTGTTTTTATCAGCTTTTATACGTGTAAAGGTTTTAGCAGCCGGATAAGGCACAAAGGTAGCCGGGGTTTTATGCAGTTTGGCTAAAACAGTGCCCGCTTGTACAGCAGTTTGCGGGCCGTAGTACAATAGGGTGTGTTTGTAATTAACCAGGCTGTGTAGTATAGCTACCAGGTCGTCGGCTTTTAGGTTGTCAATTTCCTCGTCAGTAAGTACATTGTTAAACGGATTTTGCGGGCCGTATTGTGCATAACTTACCAGGCCCTGCATAATAGCGCCCTTGTTTAACTTAAGGTTTTCCCTCGATCTTTTAAGGCGGGCCTTTAAACCTGCCAGTGCCTTATCGTCGGCTTTGCAATTAGCCAGTAAATTCTCAAACAGGGTTACCGATGCGGCAAAGTTTTCTTGTAAGCCATTAATACTGATGGTTGAATTTTCGGCAGCGGCGCTAAAGTTAAATGCCGACGCCAGTTTATAAAACGCCTTGCTGATGTCTTCAGCGCTTAGTTTATCGGTGCCTAAAAACTGCAGGTACTGGGCAGCAACAGGTAGCATTTTATTGTTCCAACTCCCCATATCATAGCGGTAATATAACCTAAAGATACTGTTATCCTTATTTTGTACAGCTAACACATCAACAGGGCCTGCTTTTGCGCGCTGTATATCCTTATTATAATCAAGCCAAACGGGTTGTACCGGGGTGGCAGGTATGGCATTGATCATTTTAACATAGGCAGATTGCTCGCCTGCGTTTACCTCAACCGGGGTAATAGGCGGTTTATCAACCTTGATAATGTTTTTATCGGCGCCCTGGTGTTTGTAAACAATTACAAAGTTGTTAGCCTTTAAGTATTTGTTGGCAAAGGCAATGATCTGCGGTTTGGTAACCTTTGATAGCTCGCTGATAGAGGCAACATCCGTACGCCAGTCAACACCTGATGTAAAATCGTCCATCAGGTTGCTTGCGCGCTGGTTATAGCTTTCGTCCTGCTCTATTTTGCTTTTCTTGTAGTTGTTTACGATAGATTGGATCAGGTCGTCAGAGAACTCACCTTTACGCAGTTTATCAATCTCGCCCAGCATCAAAGCCTTCACATCATCTAACGACTGCCCTTTAACCGGCGTGCCGCGTAAAACAAGTACGCTGTAATCTTTTAACGTATTAGCCGACGCGAAAGCGCTAAGTAACTTTTGTTTTTTGGTAAGGTCCAGATCAAATAAACCGGCCTTGCCGTTGGTTAATAACGACCCCATCAGGCTTAGCAAACGGGCATCGCGGGTGCTTGCCCCCGGGAAACGGTAAGCGATGGTCAGGCTTTCGGGGTTAGGGCCATAAACGTCGCGCTGGATAGGGGCCGCGATAGGCACCTCCGGCGCAAATTTGTATGGCGGTACGGTGGTAGGTTTCATGTAATTGAAGTGCTGCGCCACTTTTTTGATCATCACATCGGGGTTAAAATCGCCCGACAGGATAACGCCCATATTGTTTGGTACATAATAGTTGTAGTAATATTTACGGATAGCCTTTAACGATGGGTTTTTTAGATGCTCGATGGTGCCGATGGTGGTTTGTTTACCATAGTTGTTGTTCGGAAACAGGGCTTCGAACATCGCTTCCTGCACTTTGTTGGGGTCGCTATCCAGGCCACGGTTCTTTTCTTCGTAAACGGCTTCCAGTTCGGTGTGGAATATACGCAGTACCGGCATGCGGAAACGCTCGCCCTGCATGGTTAAAAACTTATCGATAGATGAGCTTGGGATATCCTCGGTGTAAACCGTTTGCTCAAAAGAGGTAAAGGCGTTGCTGTTTTGGCCGCCCATGCCTGCCATCATTTTATCATACTCGTTAGCGATGGCAAATTTTGCCGCCTCGCCCGATGTTTTATCTATCTGTTTGTAGATCTCTTTACGCTTAGCCTCATCTTTGGTAGAGTTGTATTGCTCATAAAGCTCATCAATCTGGTCAAGCAGGGGCTTCTCTTTAGCCCAGTTAAGCGAACCAAACTTGTCGGTGCCTTTAAACATCATGTGTTCCAGGTAGTGGGCAAGGCCGGTATGGTCGGCCGGGTCGGTTTTACTGCCCGCTTTAACCGCTATATAAGCTTGTATACGGGGCTGTTTTGCAGTAGGGCTAAGTATAACCGTAAGCCCGTTCTTTAAAGTGTAAAAACGCGAGTGGGTAGGGTCGCCGGTTACGTATTTATAGGTATAACCACCAGCGGTAGCCGTTTTCCAGGCATTGGTGGTTTGCGCCGACGACTGGCTTGCATAGCCACCTATCAGCAGTAAAAGGAGTGATAATTTTAGTTTCATGTTAATAGTTTATGATATAAATATAGGTAAGCCCTTTAACTATTTACTTAGGTATGGCGATAAATAATTGCTTTAACAAGAAAGTTACGAAAGGCCGGGTATTGTAAAACAAAAAAGTCCCGCTTTTGGGGCGGGACTTAGTTTTATTATAATAAGTATTATACCCAAAGGTTGCTTGGATAAGTACCGTTCTCTACCAGTTCTGAAATTGATTTTTGAACAATGGGTTTATCTTCTTTATAAGTAACGCCAAACCATTTGTTAGCAGTAGGGATAACTTTAAAAGCCGCTGTATTTGTTTTGATCAGCTGATCGGCCACAAG
This sequence comes from Bacteroidota bacterium, assembly GCA_040390445.1. GTDB lineage: Bacteria > Bacteroidota > Bacteroidia > Sphingobacteriales > Sphingobacteriaceae > Mucilaginibacter. The sequence goes on along the minus strand of JAZJYI010000006.1, from coordinate 211,115 downwards.
CGGGATGAAGAACTCAGATTTTGGGTTGGTTTTGTTAGCCTCAACAAATTGTTTGAACAGGTCTTCGCTTTGTTTGAAAACCCCCGGTGTAAAGCCCCAAAAGTTCATAGATACGCGTGTATCATTGCTTAACGGGTGCTCGCCGGTAGCGTCTCTGTAAGCAACACTGCCATCTTCTTTAAAGTAAACTTCGGTACGTTCTGTTACCTCTGTCATGTTACCATCTGCATCAACCGCGCAAACACCGCGAGATACGGTACCGTAGTCTGATAAAGTTTTATCTATCTGGTAACCAATTATAGCGTATTGGTCGTCAGCTACGTCGGTATTCAGGAACTTTGCCATTTTATCAAAAGCATCAAAGCCATAAAAATCATCAGCATTTATAACGCAGAAAGGCTCGTGTACCTGGTTGCGGGCAGCTAAAACAGCATGCGCGGTACCCCATGGCTTTGCACGTTCAATTTTTTCGGTGATACCAAAAGGCTCCAGGTCAAAATTTTGAAAAACGTAATCGATTTCTATACGGCCTTTTAATTTTGGCTCAAATATGGCTTTAAATGGCTCGGCAAACTCCTCGCGGATGATAAAGCTAACTTTTCCAAAACCCGCTTTAATAGCATCGTAAATAGAATAGTCGATAATGGTTTCGCCGTTGGGGCCAAAACCATCTACTTGTTTCATGCTGCCATAGCGGCTGGCCATTCCTGCGGCCAAAATTAATAATGTAGGTTTCATTCTAAAAATTTGGGGTATAGGTGTATGATGTAAATACACAAAGGCTTATTGTGTATAAAAGTTTTAAAAATTATTTAATGTACCTGAAATCCTGCCCGTTCTTAATATTCAGTAATGATTCGTATATTAAACGGATAACATTGTCTACGTCCTCCTTGTGGATCATCTCAACCGTGGTATGCATATAGCGCAGCGGTAATGATATTAAGGCCGATGGTACGCCATCGTTCGAGTAGGCAAAAGCATCGGTATCGGTACCTGTTGAGCGTGATGATGCCTGGCGCTGAAACGGTATACCCGCTTTCTGTGCCGATTCTATCAGTAGTTTATTCAGGTTGTTTTGTACTGCCGGGGCGTATGATATAACCGGGCCTTTACCGCAGGCAAGGTCGCCCTGGGTTATCTTATTGATCATTGGGGTGCCGGTATCATGCGTAACATCGGTAACAATGGCTACGTTTGGTTTAATGCGGTGGGCAATCATCTCGGCACCACGCAGGCCAATCTCTTCCTGTACGGCGTTAACAATATATAACCCGAACGGTAATTTAACCTTATTCTCTTTTAATAAACGTGCAACCTCGGCAATCATAAAACCACCTGCACGGTTATCTAAAGCCCGGCCAACATAGTAGCGGTTGTTAAGCACCATAAACTCATCCTCATAAGTTATAACGCAACCTACGTGGATGCCCAGGGCCTCAACCTCTTCTTTACTGATGCAGCCGCAATCTAAAAAAATGTTTTTAAGGGTTGGTGCTTCTTCCTTTTCGCCGCCTAAGCGGGTGTGGATAGCCGGCCAGCCAAATACAGCTTTTACAATGCCGTTATCGGTATGGATATCAACACGTTTTGATGGGGCTATCTGGTGGTCGCTGCCGCCATTACGGATAACATAGATTAAACCATCGTTGGTAATATAGTTTACAAACCACGATATTTCATCGGCATGCGCCTCAATAACCACTTTGTATTCGGCTTTTGGGTTAATAACACCAACCGCTGTGCCGTAGTTATCTACAAAATGATCGTCGATATAAGGTTTTAAATAATCCAGCCAAAGCTGCTGGCCTTTCCACTCAAAACCGGTTGGAGAAGGGTTATTGATATATTTTTCAAAAAATGCTAATGATGCTTCGTTTACTATAGCCGGTTTTTGTTCGGCCTCAGGTTTCTTTTTTGCCATATGTTGTATATAATAACACTACCAGGGGGAAGGGTAGCTGTGGGCAAATATAATAAAGCTGTTGATAATGAAGGAATATCTATGTAAAGCAGTAAAACCTTATTTATTACTTAACATTCACTTTACAGTGTAACGCCACCTTTGCGGCGTAATAATAAGATCAGTTAATTTAGTTAGTTAATAAAGGTCAGTTTGCGCAAGGCAGGCTGACTTTTTTATTTTGAAGGTAGGCTTTTCTGCATAATAATGTAGTCAAAGCCGTTTCTATGAAACTCACCACCTGTTTCGGTAAATCCATTTTTAGCGTAAAACCCTGTAGCCGACAGCCGCGCGTTACACCAAAGCCTTGTGCCGTTCTCGCGTTCGGCAAAGCCGGTAATGTAATTCAGTAACTGCGTGCCAATACCCTGCTTTTGTACATCACTGATCACCGCGAACTTGCGAAACTGCCAATCGGTACCGTTTTGAAACAATGACACCACACCAACCAAAACATTATCATTAAAAGCACCAAAGTGATAACCATGGTTATCCTCCTCCATTTCCATATCGTGCAGGTGCTCGCCCGGGTACAGGATATCCCTGCGTAGGCGCCAGGTAAGTTGAGGTCTTATTTGTTCGATAGAGAGCATGGCAATTGTGTATTTTTTATTGGAAATTAATAATTATCATTCATTGCCGTTGGCTTTAGCCAACGGATAAAAAACTAAATAAACCGGCTTTAGCCAAATAATCAATTATGTAGCAATAATGCTCCATCCATAATTAGTCAGGAATTCTTCAACTTCTTCATTGAATGACTTTTTGGAATGGTGTGTTTCTTGTTTATTGATATAACTAACAATTTTCGGTACTTGTGATTCACTTACAGATACTGCAAAATAATCATCCTGCCACGCAAATTGACTTTCTGTAATATTGTTCTTATTAATCCAAAAAGACGACTCACCTTTTAATCAATTGCGAAATTTTAGAAATACTTTGGTCTTTACCCAAAGAAATTAGGCAGTGGATATGTTCGTGATAGCCATTTATAGCCTGAAGAAAAATATCTTTTTCTTTGCAATTTTGAATGATGTGTTTGTAAACCTCTTGTCTGAGACCAGGTTTAAGAAGCGGCTCTCTATTTCTTGTTGCAAAAACTAAATGAACCCAGATCTTTACAAATGACATGTCGTTTAAAGTTTGGCTAAAGCCAATATAGCAATTTTATAATCCGTCCCTTAAAAGGGACGGCAATGAAATTTATGAGATTTTTTATTTAAAAGATTACTCGGTCGGAATGTTTTTCCCCTTCTCTACCGCAAACGTCCCGCTTGTGGCCGCATGCTTGGTAATGCTTTATACAATCATTAGCAGCTTTATTACCGCCCTAAATCCACAAGCGTCCCGCTTGCGGATTTAGGGCGGGACTTAGGTTTACATGAAAAAAAGACAAAGCAAATACAGCAGGAGAACGCTACATTGCCAATTCGTATAAATCTAAAATCTAAAATTATAACGGAATATTTCCATGCTTTTTCTTAGGATTATTCACCACTTTATTCTCCAGCATTTTAAAGGCGTGGATCAGTTTAACGCGGGTTTCGGCCGGGGCAATTACCTCGTCAATAAAGCCACGTTCGGCGGCGCGGTATGGGTTGGCGAAGATTGTGGCATACTGCTCTTCCTTTTCGCGCCATTTGGCTTCCGGGTCTTCGGCTGATGTTATCTCGCGTTTAAAAATGATCTCGGCAGCACCTTTGGCACCCATTACGGCTATCTCGGCACTTGGCCAGGCATAGTTCATATCGGCACCAATGTGTTTGGAGTTCATTACATCGTACGCGCCGCCATAAGCCTTGCGGGTAATAACGGTAATACGCGGCACGGTAGCTTCGCAGAAAGCGTAAAGTAGTTTTGCACCATTGGTGATAATAGCGTTCCACTCCTGGTCGGTACCCGGTAAAAAGCCCGGTACATCTTCAAACACAAGTAATGGTATATTAAAGCTATCGCAAAAACGCACAAAACGCGCGGCCTTGGTTGATGAGTTAATATCAAGCACACCCGCCAAAAACGCAGGTTGATTAGCCACTATACCAATGCTGCGGCCTGCCAAACGGGCAAAGCCTACCACAATGTTCTCGGCAAAATCTTTATGCACCTCCAGGAACGATGCGTCATCAATAACCTGCTCAATCACCTCACGGATATCATAAGGTTGCGACACATTCTCGGGCAGGATATCTGTTAATGCGGGGCGGTCCTCATTTTTCACCTCGTAAGGCAGGGCAGGGGCGCGGTCCTCGCAGTTTTGCGGCATGTAGCTCAGTAGTTTTTTTACATGGTTAATGGCCTCTATCTCGTTAGCGCAGGCAAAGTGTGTAACGCCGCTTTTGGTAGCGTGGGTATTGGCGCCGCCCAGTTCTTCAGAGGTTACCTGCTCGTGGGTTACGGTTTTTACCACGTTGGGGCCGGTTACAAACATGTAACTGGTATGCTCAACCATCAAAATAAAATCGGTAATGGCGGGCGAGTACACTGCACCGCCCGCGCAGGGGCCCATAATGGCCGAAATTTGCGGTACCACACCGCTTGCCATGGTATTACGGTAAAATATATCGGCATAACCGCCAAGGGATACAACGCCTTCCTGTATACGAGCGCCGCCCGAATCATTCAGGCCAACTACAGGCGCGCCATTCTTCATGGCCAGGTCCATTATCTTGCAGATTTTTTCGGCATGGGTTTCTGACAGCGAACCGCCAAAAACGGTAAAATCCTGCGAAAAAACGTACACCAAGCGGCCGTTTACCGTACCATAACCGGTAACCACACCATCGCCGGGGTACTTTTCTTTCTCCATCCCAAAATCGGTAGAGCGGTGCGAAACCAGCATCCCTATCTCCTGGAACGACCCATCATCCAACAAAAAATGCAGCCTTTCGCGTGCAGTTAATTTCCCCTTTTTGTGCTGACTTTCAATACGTACAGCGCCTCCACCCTCAAGCGCCTGATCGCGCTTTTTTTGTAAAATCTCCAGCTTTTTGTTCACGATGTGGTTTATTGGTAAAGCGATAAAATTAGTAATTATATTGTAAGATTAGCTTTAAACGCCTCAATGATACTTTACGCTTCTAAAAAACGTTATCTTTGTAACGCATGAAAAACAGAATTTTCAAAAATTCAATAGCTGCATTGTTTATGGGCATCTTTATTGTAAAGATGATCATATCTATTGCGCCTGTTTTTTTATGCATGGATAACAAGACCGTTCGCGCGGTTATTATGCAGCTTGAGCACGAATCGAAAAACGAGAAGGAAGATCCTGAAAAGGAAACCTTTAAAGACAAGAAGTTTTTTGATGAAAATGTAAACCACCTTACCGTTTACAGGCCCCTTGTTGTTGAAAATAACATTCTGCATAACTTAGAAAAATCTCTGTACCAGCAGGTGTATCATCCTGTGGTGCCCACGCCGCCTCCCAACGCATAACAATGATGGCCGGATATTTTCATATCCGGTGAGCCACTACACACCCCTGTTTTTTTAACACAGGCCGGAAAACTATGTGCTGTTTTCAACCCCTTAACGGTGTTGCTTAACATGCTGTTTATTTAAAAATTTTCATTATAAAATTATTGTTATGCAAATCAAGCAAGGCGGCGTTTCCGCCGGCGACCTTAACCTGAAGAAATATTTCCTGGCCAAAAACTTAAAGAAAGATCTGCCCGCCGGGCTGGTTGTATTCCTGGTAGCGTTGCCATTATGTTTGGGTATAGCCCTGGCATCGGGCGCGCCGTTATTCTCAGGCATTTTGTCGGGTATTATTGGCGGTATCGTAATAGGTGCACTAAGCGGCTCGCAGTTAAGCGTGGCTGGGCCGGCCGCGGGTTTAACCGTTATTGTGCTAAATTCTATAACCAGCCTTGGCTCGTTCGATGCGTTTTTACTGGCCCTGGTGCTTGCCGGTGCCCTCCAGATTGTTTTTGGTTTAGTTAAAGCGGGCACTATTGCCAACTACTTCCCATCATCGGTTATTGAGGGGATGCTGGCTGCTATAGGTATCATCCTTATCATGAAACAGTTTCCGCACGCGGTGGGGTATGATAAAGATTATGAGGGCGACGAAGGTTTCAGCCACCTGGGTGCCGAAAATACCTTTTCGGGTATATTAAGTGCCTTTGCCAAGGTAAATTATGGTGCGGTTATTATTGCTGCCGTTTCTTTATTGCTGATGATATACTGGCCAAAGTTTAAAAAGCTGGCTGTTGTGCCGGCGCCTTTAATGGTTGTTGTAGCCGGTGTGGTGCTGGCCACGGTATTTTCCGGAACGGGCCTGGCTTTATTAGATAAACAGTATGTGCAAATACCTTTAGTAAACAGCACCGGCGAGTTCTTCGGCCTGTTTAAATCGCCGGATTTTAGTGGGATAGGCAACAAGCAGGTTTGGATAACCGCGGCTACTATTGCCATTGTAGCCAGTTTAGAAACTTTGCTGAGCCTTGAGGCGGTTGATAAAATTGACCCTATTAAGCGTATATCGCCTACAAACCGCGAGCTGGTTGCCCAGGGTGCGGGTAATTTGGTGAGCGGTATGTTGGGCGGTTTACCGATGACAGCCGTTATAGTACGTTCATCGGCCAACGTAAATGCCGGTGCCCGTACAAAAATGAGCGCCATCTTCCATGGTATTTTACTGCTGGGATGTTTGCTGGCTATCCCATCGCTGCTGAACAAGATCCCATTATCATGCCTTGCGGCTATACTGTTAACAGTAGGTTACAAACTGGCCAGGATAGGCTTGTTTAAGCATATGTGGCATAAAGGGCTGGATCAGTTTGTGCCATTTGTAATAACCATTGTGGCTGTTGTATTTACCGATCTGCTTATTGGCGTGGGTATTGGTATGCTGGTAGGGGTGTTCTATATATTGCGTACTAACATGCGTAACCCTTACTTCTACACCATTGCGCCAAACGGCGAAAAAAACACCATCCGCATAAAACTGGCCGAGGAGGTTTCCTTCCTGAACAAAGCCGCTATACAAATAACGCTAACCAGTTTGCCAAAAGGCAGCGATGTGGTTATTGACGGCTCAAACTCGCGCTATATAGACCCGGATGTGCTGGAGATCATTAATAATTACAAGCATAATGCTTATACCAAAGGCATTATTGTGCAATTACAGGATATAAAAGAGCGGTACGAAACACCGCCATTGAAAGATTTAGTTTACAAATCATAATTAATATTAAAAAAGAAAAGTATCATGTCGACCATAGAAAATAAAAAAAACGGAAATACACCTGCTATCAATGCAGGAACCATCAAACTGGACCAGGCCCAGAGCTATAAAAAATTAATTAAGGGCAATAGCAACTGGGTAGCCGAGCGCGTAAAAGAAGACCCTGAGTATTTTACAAAACTGGCACAAGGCCAGCAACCCGAAGTATTGTGGATAGGCTGCTCAGACAGCCGCGTACCCGCAAATGAAGTTACCGGCACCCAGCCTGGCGAAGTATTTGTACACCGTAACATTGCCAATGTTTGTGTACACTCTGATATGAATATGCTTAGCGTGCTTGATTATGCCGTTAACGTATTAAAAGTAAAACATGTTATTGTTGCCGGCCATTACGGTTGCGGCGGTGTTGCCGCGGCTTTAAGCAATAAGCAGTTTGGTATTATTGATAACTGGCTGCGCCATATTAAAGATGTGTATCGTATCCATGCCTCAGAACTTGACCGCATAACCGACGAAAAAGCAAAAGTGAACCGCCTGGTTGAGCTTAACGTTACCGAGCAGGTATATAACATTTGCAAAACATCTATTATACAAAACGCCTGGATGAACCGCAGCGACCTGCAGGTGCATGGCTGGGTAGTTGATATTGGCACCGGTTTTATAAAAGACCTTGGTGTAAGCAGCAGTAACCCGCATAACCTGGGTTATGTGTACGAGTTTGACAACGTTGAAGCCGTAGCTGCGCATTAATAAGCCCTATATTCTATCTATATATAATCCCCCCCGGTTGCTTTATGTTGCCGGGGTTTTTTATTATATTCAAAACAGGATAAAATTGCATATGTTTAAGCTACAAAACAACCTGTATGCTGCGCCAACTAAAAGAGAAACGAACCCTTAAGCATAACCTGATGCTGGCATCATCATCGGCATTTGTGGCAGGCATTACAGATGTGGTGGGGCTGCTTGCCTTTTTGGCCTTTACATCAAACATAACAGGGCATGTGGCCAACCTTGCTAAAAATATACTACAGCAAAATTTTCAATCCATTATATTATTTGCGGTTTGGCTGGTGATGTTTATGATAGGGGCGTTTGTATCAAATTTTATTGTGCAATCGCTAAAACACAAAAGCATTTATAGGGCGCATTCGGCACCAATTATACTGGAGATAGTTATACTGCTTTTTGTGGCCATATATGGCCATAATTTTTATAACGAAACGCAACAGGAGCGGGAAATAGTGATAGGGGCGTTGCTGTTTGCTATGGGTTTACAAAACGGCCTGGTTTCTAACATATCAGGCGGGCTCATTAAATCAACCCACCTAACGGGGTTATTTACAGACCTGGGCAGCGAACTGGCCGACTGGATGCATCCCTTTACACGCAAAAGCGAGGAGGTAAAGAATAAAATTTATGTGCGGGTAACTATACTTGCTTTTTTTATTTTTGGAGGGTTAATAGGCGGTTACTTTTTTAACTTGTATGAGTTTAAAGTATTTTATTTTGTGCCTGTTATACTACTTACCATATTGTATTATGATATGTTACCTGTGTTTTTCCATAAAGTGTTCCAGGTTATATATCCTGTAAAAACAAAAAACATTAAAGATTGATATACCTATGTGCGCAACAAAATTAATTCACGATACCAGCCATATCACTTACCAGGGTTTGCTGGATGGCAACCGCCAGTTTATTGAAGACGCTTTAACAGAAGACCCGCAGTATTTTGAAAAACTTGCCAATGGGCAAAAACCCCCTGTTTTATGGATTGGCTGCGCCGATAGCCGCGTACCCGCCAACCAGATAACCAACACTAACCCCGGCGAGATATTTGTGCACCGTAATATTGCCAATATGGTGATCCATACGGATATGAGCATGCTATCGGTTTTAGATTATGCCGTAAACGTATTGCAGGTAAAACATGTAATTGTAACGGGCCACTATGGCTGCGGTGGGGTACTGGCATCCATGAGCAATAAACAGTTTGGGTTGATAGATAACTGGCTGCGCCATATTAAGGATATTTACCGGGTACATGCCAGGGAACTTGATGCCATTGCAGACGAAACCAAACGCGGCGACCGCCTGGTTGAACTGAATGTGATAGAGAACGTGAGCAACCTTTGCAAAACATCCATCGTGCAAAACGCCTGGGCAAACGGGCAGGAACTGAACGTACATGGCTGGGTGTATAGCCTTGCAACCGGCGTTATTAACGATATGAAGGTAAGCACCAGCAATAACTCCAAAATGGATGAGGTGTTTAGGTTCGAGGGGAAATAGAGTCAAGAGATAAGAATCAAGACACAAGAAATCATAGCCAGCCTGTCATCCTGAGGAACGAGGGATCTACCCGCTGTGCATGTTCGCCGGTATAGTTCGCTATTAGATTCTTCACTACGTTAATAATGATAAGTGGAAATAAAAATGGCCGGAATATTTATTCCGGCCATTTACTTATGCAGGTATTTCTCCTGTCCTGTTTCTTAATTCTTATCTCTTGAATCTAAATCTTAGCTTTCTTTTTCTAAAAACGGGTACCTGTAATCTTTAGGCGAATCAAAGGTTTCTTTGATGGTACGCGGAGATACCCAGCGCAGCAGGTTGATCATTGAACCGGCTTTATCGTTTGTACCCGAGCCGCGGGCGCCGCCAAATGGCTGCTGGCCTACAACGGCACCGGTTGGTTTATCGTTTATATAGAAATTACCGGCAGCGTTGCGCAGGCGTTGGGTAGCCTCGGCAATGGCGTAACGGTCCTGCGACAGGATAGCGCCTGTTAAGGCGTAGATGGATGTTTTATCTACAATATCCAATATCTTATCCCATTCGCTGTCTTCATAAACATAAATGGTTAATACCGGGCCAAACAACTCCTCGCACATGGTTACATAGTAAGGGTCGTCCACACGCAAAACGGTTGGTTCTATAAACCAGCCCTGGCTTTTATCGTAATTACCACCGGCAACAAGCTCAACGCTTTTATCAGCCTTGGCAGCATCAATATATTTGGCCAGTTTATCAAACGATACCTCGCTGATAACGGCATTAATAAAGTTGCCAAAATCTTCGGTAGGGCCCATTTTAAAGGTAGCTATTTCGCGCTGCATGTGTTCTTTTACAGCAGGCCAAAGGCTAGCAGGGATGTATGCACGTGATGCCGCCGAGCATTTTTGCCCCTGGTATTCAAAGGCACCGCGTAACAAGGCAACTGCAACCGCATCGGCATTGGCGCTTGGGTGGGCAAGTACAAAGTCTTTACCGCCGGTTTCGCCCACAATGCGCGGGTAGGTTTTGTATTTGTGTATGTTGGTGCCAATTTCCTGCCAAATGTGCTGGAAAACTTTTGTTGAACCCGTGAAGTGGATACCCGCAAAATCGGGATGGTTAAATACCACATTACCAACCTCGGGGCCATCGGCATAGATCAGGTTGATCACGCCATCAGGCAAACCGGCCTCTTTAAATATCTGCATAATAACATTGGCGGCGTACACCTGCGTATCTGCAGGTTTCCAAACCACAACGTTACCCATCATGGCTGCTGATGCAGGCAGGTTACCGGCAATAGCCGTAAAGTTGAACGGTGTAAGCGCAAAAACGAAACCTTCAAGCGGGCGTTGCTCCAAACGGTTCCAAACGCCTTTGCCTGAAACAGGTGGTTGCTGCTGATAGATCTCGGTCATGTATTGCACATTAAAGCGCAAAAAGTCGATGAACTCGCAGGCGGCATCAATTTCGGCCTGGTAAGCATTTTTGCTTTGGCCAAGCATGGTAGCCGCGTTTATTTTGTAACGGTAGGGGCCGGCAACAAGGTCGGCAGCTTTTAAAAATATAGCAGCGCGCTGCTCCCATGGCAGGTTTTCCCAATTGGCTTTTGCAGCCAGGGCAGCATCAATAGAGGCGTTCACATGGCTTTTGTCGCCATAGTGGAAAGTACCTAAAAGGTGTTTATGATCATGAGGCGGGCGCAGTTCTACCAGTTTACCTGTACGAACTTCCTTACCGCCAATATACATCGGTATATCAATCTGTTTTGAGCGGGCTTCATCTAAAGCGGCTTTAAGCGCTGCACGTTCTACACTGCGCGGGCCGTAGTTTAATACAGGCTCGTTTACAGGTACAGGAACGTTAAAAAATCCTTTTAACATAGGTGTTTAATTTAGTGCCGCAAAGATAGGGGTAAATGTGCAGATGTGCCAATATGCAGATGTGTAAATTATTATTGTGACGTGGGGTTGATGCGAGTGATAGATGCGCGGGTGTGCAGATGTGCAAATATGCGGATGGGGGGATTCTCAGGTCGCTGCCGCATCCGCGGCTTTTATAAAATTAAATATTAATATATTTTGATTTGTTCCTTTAATATCTAATATTTGATATAACCTATTGTATTACAGTAATGTAATTATTTATAAACCTTTAATCACAAAATTATGGAACCTACTAATCCTCCTCAACAACAAATTATTATTGTAGCCAAACAAAAAAGTGTTGGTACTGCATTTTTATTAGCTTTCCTATTTGGTCCGCTTGGGCTATTATATGCATCAATACTCGGTGGCATTGTCATGTTTATTGCCGGTATAATCTTGTTTTTTGTTATCCCTATTATTGGCGGTATTATAGCTTGGGTTGGATGCATTATTTGGGCTATTGTAGCAGCACAAAACGCAAATAAGGTTATTATAAGATAGCTTTCGCTCATATATTAAATATATAGTTAGCGATATTTTGTGATTTATTTTCGGCATTTTATGCCGAGTAGATAACTATTGCCCATTGTTAAATACTTATTCAAAAATATCTTAAAATGATCGCTACCGCAAGCGCCCCGCTTGTGGCCGCATGCTAAGTATACGCTCTGCATCATATATAGATTAGCCTGTTCGTTACCGTCCTAAACCCACAAGCGGGACGCTTGCGGTAGCCTTAGCCCGCGCCTTGGTATCTACACATTTATATGGTAAAGAATAAGGCTACAGCGGCAGCACCCATAATGAAAAATGTAACCCACAATAAAGTTTTTGATAGCCACCTGCTTTTATACTCGCCCATTATTTTATCACTTGCAGCAATCCTGATGATCAGAAACAATAAGGGAACTGCTGCTACGCCATTTATTACAGCGGTGTAGATCAATGCTTTTACAGGGTCAATGCCCACAAAGTTGATGGTTAAACCTATCAGCGTAGAGATGATAATTACGCCATAAAAGCCATGGGCTTTTTTGAGTTTAAGATTCAGGCTGGCGTTCCAGTCGAAAGCTTCGGCCACGGCATAGGCTGCTGACCCCGAAAGCACAGGGACGGCAAGTAACCCAAGCCCTATAATACCTACAGAGAAAATTAATTTAGCCAGGTAACCCGCGTTAGGGAAGGAATGCACTAAAGGTTCGAGGGCTTTTGCAGCATCGGCCGCATTTTTTACATCGGTAATGCCGCTGTTATGCAAAACCGTTGCGCCAACTAAAAGGATACACCAGGTTGTAAACTCAGAGATAACCATACCTATATTGTTATCCTTACGCATGGCGTGGATATGGGGCCAGCCAATTCTTGGTTTCCCGTCCCTTACCAATCCTTTGGCTTGTTCTTCCTCAACCTCCTGCGATGCCTGCCAGAAGAACATATAAGGCGTAATAGTAGTACCGAATACACCGGTTATGATGAACAGGAAAGCAAAAGAGAATTCAAAATGGGGGATTACTGATGCCTTTAAAACGGTTGCCCATGGCTGGTCAACAATAAACACGGTGATGGGGTAGGCCAGTAATGCCAGCGCCAGCCATTTTAATATTTTTGAATAAACCCTGTAACTGGTAAAAATTTCAAGCAAGAGTATGGTGATGGTAAAAAGCAGGGTAAGTACAACAAAATGAACAGGGACCAGGAGTTGTGCCGCAGAAGCCATAGCCCCAATATCTGCACCAATATTTATAACATTAGCCACAACTACAAGGCCTACAACGGCGTAAAGAACTTTGCGGCTGTAATGCTCTTTAACTACTGCTGCAATGCCTTTGCCGGTTACAAGCCCTATCCTTGCACAAGCTTCTTGTACTGCTGTCATAAACGGCAGCATGTATAAGGCTGTCCATAACTGCCCGTACCCAAACTGTGCGCCGGTTTGGGAGTAGGTTGCAATGCCCGAAGGGTCGTCATCAGCTGCACCGGTGGTTAATCCTGGACCTAAGAGGCCGAAAAATTTACGGACCTTTCTTATTCTGAATCTGGCGTTGTGTTTTAGGGGCATAAAACGAGTTTGCTAATGGATTGTAAGCTACAATAAAAAATGCTGATTTTAAACAAGCCGTCCCAACTGGTCTAAGTTAAGCGTAGCGTAAATTAACCTGAAACTTGGTGAATTTTCAGCTAACATCTCCCGAAAAAGCTTGTTCCATTCGAGACAAAACTGAACAAAATAGAACAAGTCTTAAATGATTAATTACCTGTAAATCAATTATTTGTGTTTTAATACTTATAAATCCCACAGGGGGGATATACACCCAAAAAGGCCGAACTAAGGTCGAAAAAAGGCGAAAAAATCACAAGAAAAATCACTTTTTTCCGTGCCCGTTTTTGTTCCATTTCTCAAAAAGTGGAACAAAAACCCTGAAATAGTAACTGATTGTATATAAGTTAATTAATATAAAATCGCGAAGTAAAACTTTAGATAGAACGATAAAAATAAAATAATAAACATTTGACTATCAATATGTTCCATTTGTTCCGCTTGTTCCATTTCTGAGTGGAACAGAACGGGGAAGTATGCTAACAAGTTGCATGCAATAGTTTCAACTTTATCAAAAATGTTTATAATTGTACCATGTCTGATGATGCAGTACTAAAGCGGATAAAAATTATAGTGAAGGAGCATGGCGGTCAGCTGGCACTGGCTAACGCTATTAGTGTAGATCAGGGTTTCATCAGCAAGGTTATCAATAAAAAGCAAGATATCAGCTACTATCTTATCCGCAAATTATGTTTCCAGTTAAAGTACTCGCCCGAGTGGCTTATACTGGGCACAGGCGATAAAATGATCCATAAGCAGGACTCGGCCAAACTCATCACCGAGATTCAGATGCTGCGTACCGAGGTTGATATTTTACATGCCCGTATGCGCGCCTACGAACTGCAATTGCAGGAAATACAGCAGCAGGCCGAAGGCGGGCAGCAAAAAGCTGGCTAACAACAGGTTTACCCGGTGCTTAACATTGTATTAATATTAAGTAGCCGTTATGGTAATGCATGCATAACATTCAACTAACATCGGGGTAATAGTTTTGCTGTATTAAATTAATACACGTGAAAAAACTTTTATTCTCACTCACCGTGCTAATGGTTTTTACCTTAGTCGCGGGTAAATTGTTAGCGCAAACTACCGGCCGAATTTCGGGTAAGGTAATTGACCAAAAAAACACCGAAACGTTAATTGGTGCAACAGTAAGCATCCAGGGCACCACAAAAGGTGCCGCCACAAATGTTGACGGTTATTACAACCTAAGCGGCCTCGAACCCGGTAAATACACTGTATTGATCAGGTACATTGGCTACCAGTCTAAATCCATCTCGGATATAGTAGTTAAGGCCGGCGAGGTGACCAACCTTGATGTTGCTTTATCGGCCGCTGCTACAGCATCGTTAAACGAGGTTGTGATCAAAGCAACTTACAGGCAGGCATCTACAGCATCGTTGTATGCCATGCAAAAAAATGCCGTATCTATATCTGACGGTATCTCATCAGAGGCGATCAGGAAATCGCCTGACAAAAATACTGCCGACGTTTTAAAACGCGTAAGCGGCGCCACTGTACAAGATAATAAGTTTGTAGTTATCCGTGGGTTAAGCGACAGGTATAACACCGCCATGCTTGATGGTGCATCGCTACCCAGTACTGAAAATAACCGGAAGGCCTTTTCGTTTGATATCGTACCATCTAACCTGGTTGAAAACCTTACGGTTACCAAAACAGCCTCGCCAGATCTGCCGGGTGACTTTGCCGGTGGTTTGATCCATATAACAACTAAAGACATTCCTGATCAGAATTTTATATCATTCGGTATATCTGAAGGGTATAATACAGCTTCAACTTTTAAAGATTTTATAAGTGGCCCGCGTAAAGCTACCGATTATCTTGGCTTTGATAACGGTGGGCGCCAGTTGCCAAACGGTTTTGCATCGTCAAGCCAGATTAATAATGGCCTTACGGAACAACAGAATATTAACAATTTACGTGCATTACCTAACGACTGGAACAGGTATGTTAATACCGCCTTACCAACACAGAACTATCAATTCTCTATAGGGCGGGTAAAAGACAGTGAAAAAAGCGGAAACCGTTTTGGTGCTATCCTGTCGCTTACTTATCGTAACCAGCAGAATATCTACAGCGATGTAACACGCGATTTTTATAAAAATACGTATAGTGATGATATATATAAATTCAGCACTAATGTGGGCGCCTTATTAAACCTGGGCTATAGCTTTGGCAAAAATAAGATCACGTTCAAAAACGTGTATAACAGAATATTTGATGATCAGTACCTTGGTCGTACAGGCCATAACAACTCTGGGTTTGATGTAAACTATTACGCGTTCGATTTGCAACAAAAGGCCCTGTTAAAATCAACGCTGGAAGGTAACCACCCTATTGGCGACAAGGGGACCAAGATAAATTGGGAATTGAGTTATGGTAATGTGCTGAATGATCAGCCAGATCAGCGTAAGGCACTTTATACCCGCGCTGAAAACACCGATAATCCGTATCAGGCAGCACTTTCCTCTCTTTCTAAAGAGAACTCTACGTTATTCGGTAAATTAAAAGAAAACTCTTACTCAGGTGGTGTAAACTTTACCATGCCGGTAAAAATGTTTACCCAGTCGATATTTAAAGCCGGTGTAGGGAGCCTTTATCGCGACAGGAACTATGATGTACGCTTTATTGGCCCCGTATTTAGCCAGGACGTTTTGAATGATCCTGACCGGGTTAACGAAATATCAAGGCGCCCGCTGAATACTTTATTCGCAAGAGACCTGATCGATGCCGGTGTTTACAAGCTTACCGAAATCACCCTTAATCCTTCAGATTCTTATACCGCTAATTCGCTTACTAATTCTGGTTATTTAATGCTTGATAATAAGCTTACAGAAAAGCTGCGCTTAGTTTGGGGTGCCCGCGTAGAACAGTTTAATGTAAATGTTACTCCTGTAGCTTACACTAACCCAATAGATAAAGTTCATCAGAACTACATTGACGTTTTACCGTCAGCAAACCTTACGTATAGCCTTACCGAAAAGATCAACCTGCGTGCATCTTATTCACGTACGCTGGCAAGACCAGAATTCAGGGAATTAGCAACATCATCTTATTTTGACTATGAGCTTTTGGCTTTTCAGCAAGGTACACCAACCTTGAAACGCACAAACATAGATAACTTTGATGTTCGTTTTGAGTTATTCCCTTCGGCAGGTCAAATCTTATCGGTTTCGGGTTTTTATAAGAAATTCACCAACGCTATTGAAGCATATAACAACGACGTTACCTCTACACGCACTATCACATATTTTAACAGTAACAATGCTAACGTGTATGGCGTAGAGCTTGAAGCGCGTAAATCACTTGATTTTATCAGGCCAACCGACTTTTTAAAGAACACCACTGTTTATGCAAACGTTTCATTAGCTAAATCGGAAGCGCATAACCCGGTAAATTCCGGCTTAAATTTACAGTTTGACCAACGCCCGTTAATAGGCCAGGCACCCTATGTAATCAACGCTGGTTTACAACATAGCTTCTTTAACAATAAATTAACATTTAATACATTATTTAACCGCGTTGGGCAAAGGCTAAGCCTTGCTGCAGGTACCATATATAAAAATGTATATGAAGTTCCGCGTAGCGTAATAGACGCCCAGTTAGGCTTAAAAGTGCTAAAAGGTAAAGGCGAGCTTAAAATTAATGCCGGCGATATCCTAAACCAACGCATATCATTTTACTACGACCAAAACAATAACAAAAAGTTTGATACCGGCGATTATACGCAGAGCAGCTACAAACCGGGAGCTAATTACTCATTAGCATTTACATACACCTTATAAGTTAATGCGCACTTAACACTGGCGAATGTTATTTAACACAGATTTAAATGGATCGTAATGTTAAGTTCAAACTGCAAGTGTTCCTTTGATCATATAAATTAAACTCGAGAAAAATGAAAAAAATTCTATTATTTGCTGCACTAAGTGCGAGCATTTTAATAACCAGCTGTTCAAAAAATACAGTTGACAATGGTGGGGGGATTACACCACCTACCGGCGGTGATAATTCAAACGTGGTTACCGTAACCGGCGACATCACAGCAAACACTACCTGGAGCGCAGATAAAATTTACCTGTTAAAAGGTAATGTTTTTGTAACCGGTAATGTTACTTTAACTATTCAACCAGGTACCCTTATTAAAGGGGACAAATCATCTAAAGGCGCTTTAATCATTACCCGCGGTTCGAAAATAGATGCACAGGGTACAGTTGATAAACCAATTGTATTTACATCAAACGTAGCTGCTGGTGGCCGTGCACAGGGCGACTGGGGTGGTGTTATCCTTTTAGGTAAAGCTCCAAATAACGCTGGTACTTCTGTTCAAATCGAAGGTATCTCTGATGCTACTGATAAAGGTAAACATGGCGGTTCTGATGCTACCGATAACTCAGGTGTCATGAAATACGTACGTATTGAGTACGCAGGTATCCCATTGAGCCCTGATAACGAGATTAACGGTTTAACATTTGGTAGCGTTGGTTCTGGTACTACTATTGACTTTATCGAAGTTTACCGCTCTGGTGACGATGCTTACGAATGGTTTGGTGGTACTGTAAATGCTAAACACTTATTAGCTATTGATAGCTGGGATGATGATTTTGATACTGATAACGGTTTCTCTGGTAAAATTCAGTTTGGTTTAGCTCAGCGTTTAGCTGCAACTGCCGACGTATCTGGTTCAAACGGTTTCGAGTCTGATAACAATGCTTTAGGTGAAAATACAACACCTCAAACAAGTGCTGTTTTCTCAAACATGACTATCTTAGGTCCACGTGAAGTAGCTACAAAAGGCCCAACCATTAATGCTAACTTCCAGCATGGTGCACAGATCCGTCGTAATTCATCTATCAGCATACTTAACTCGGTAATTGCCGGTTATACCGAAGGTGTTTTCTATGATGACGGTTTGCCTGAAAACTCAACTGCAAATTCTTCAAGCAACTTAATTGCAGGCCGCTCTGTATTCGCTAATAACATTATTGCAGCAAGCAACAGCAAAAACAACCAAATAAAAGCATCAAATGCAACTACTTTGGCTCTTATTTCACCACTGCTTAATGCAGCTAATACTTTCTCTCCTGATCTGTTTGCTGCTGGTATCTATACCGATCCATACAAATTTGGTGCTGATATTGCCCCGGCTGCAAGAGCTGGTATCCCTAACTTCACACAAATTAGTTCATCACCAGCTTTAACAGGCGCTGCATTTACCAATGATAAAGTTACTAATGCTTTCTTTGATAAAGTTGCTTACAAAGGTGCTTTCGGTACTGAAAATTGGGCTGCAGGTTGGGCTAACTTTAACCCACAGGTATTACCATATGATGTTCCAGGTGCAGTAAAATAATATAACATTAACACATTAAATAATAAGAGCGGCTATCCTTTTGGGGTAGCCGCTCTTTCTTATTTATGTGTTTTATGATACTAATTTGTTAAAAGGATATTCATTAACCCAATGGAACCTGCGCCTTAAATGTAAAAACTTATTCAGGTGGTGTTTTTTCAGGCTGATACTAAGCGAGTGGTATTCAAAACCCTTGTAAAATTGCTTATTGGTGCCATTCCAACTGGGGTGCCTTTTAGCAGCACTACTATATGGCCGGTGCTTTTATGCAGTTGCAGCCGCCCTTTAAACAGGCTGTTTTGTTCGTTTGCCAAAAAATGCCGCAGGTTACCGGGTGTTTCTTTACGGCAGGCCATTTCGGTAATGCCATCGGTAATAACAAGCCGCAACTTTTTATTATCGGGCTCAAATGTTAGTAATAGGTTGTCGTTCAGTTTAATAGTTTCCATAAAGCCTGGTTGAAACCTAAATTTAGGAATAACATTTATATCACAAAACTATTTGTTTTGATATTTGAGGCTGGTTAATACGTGTGGCCAGATTCTTTTACCGGGATCAACTCTTTAGGTAATCCTCACCTTTTATCGTATATATCGCCGGCAATTGCTAAATTCAATCTCCAAAACCAATTATAATGGCGTATGTAAATTCAAACGAGTTTGCGGCTAATACTTTTGATGCTATTGTAATAGGATCAGGTATCAGCGGCGGCTGGGCGGCTAAAGAACTTTGCGGCAAGGGCCTTAAAACCCTGGTACTTGAACGTGGTAAGGATGTGGTACATTTAAAAGATTACCCCACAGCAACGAAAAACCCGTGGGATTTTCCGCATCGCGGCCAAATGCCTTTAGCTGTTAAACAGGAGAACCCAATTGTAGAACGCTGTTATGCCTTCGGCGAAGCATCCGAACATTTTTTTGTGAAGGATAAGGAGCATCCTTATGTGCAGGATAAACCTTTCGACTGGATCCGAGGGTACCAGGTTGGCGGTAAATCGCTGCTTTGGGCAAGGCAAACCCAACGCTGGAGCAAATTTGATTTTGAAGGCCCCGCACGCGATGGTTTTGCGGTGGATTGGCCTATCCGGTACAATGACCTGGCGCCTTGGTACACTTACGTTGAGCAATTTGCCGGCATAAGCGGTAACCACGATGGCCTGGAAACCCTGCCCGATGGCGACTTTTTGCCACCATGGGAGATGAACGTAGTGGAGAAGGAAATAAAGAAGCGTATTATGGGCCATTATAAAGACCGTGATGTGATTATTGGCCGTTGCGCGCATCTCACCAAACCAAAAGAGATTCATTTGCAGCAAGGGCGCGGGCAGTGCCAGGCACGCAGCCTGTGCGAAAGGGGGTGCCCGTTTGGCGGTTACTTTAGTTCAAACTCGTCAACCCTGCCTTGGGCAGCCAAAACGGGTAAACTTACCTTGAGGCCCGATTCGGTGGTGCACTCTATAATCTACGATGAAAAGAAACAAAAAGCCGTTGGCGTAAGGGTAATAGATGCGCACACCAATAAGGCCATCGAATACTTTGCCAAAATTATTTTTGTGAACGCTGCGGCGTTAAACAGTAATCTTATCCTGCTTAATTCAACATCAAACCGTTTCCCCAATGGGTTGGGTAACGATAATGGCCTGTTGGGCAAATACGTTGCCTTTCATAACTATCGCGGATCAATGACCGCCAGTTTTGACGGGCCGATGGATAGCTACTACTATGGCCGCAGGCCCACTGCTGTTATGATGCCTAACTTTAGGAACGTGCATAAACAGGAAACCGATTTTTTACGCGGATATATGACCTTTTATACCGCCACCCGCCCGGGCTGGGGTCACTTTACCGAGGGGCAGCAAATTGGCGCCGGATATAAAGATGCTATAGCCGAACCCGGGCCATGGGGCATTTACATGATGATGCAGGGCGAAACCATCCCCAAGGAGAGCAACTTTGTAACACTTAGTAAAGATGCAAAAGACAAATGGGGCATACCGCAATTACGCATCTCGGTGGATTATGATGATAACGACGAAAGACTGCTAAAAGACTTTTTGGTGCAAGGTGCCGAAATGCTGGATAAGGCAGGCTGCAAAAACATAGCCACTAACGATAGTAAACAAGCCCCGGGGCTGGATATACATGAAGTAGGCGGCATCCGTATGGGGCACGATCCTAAAACATCGCTGCTTAACAAATGGAACCAGTTGCACAACTGCCCCAATATTTTTGTAACCGACGGTGCCTGCATGACATCAACAAGCACCCAAAACCCATCATTAACTTTTATGGCCTTAACCGCACGCGCAGCAAACTACGCCGCAGATGCGTTAAAAAGGGGAGAGGTGTGAAATTTAGCTATATTAAATGCATATCATGGTGAGCTTGTTGAACACTACATCAATATCACCCTAAACCGCCCTTAAAACGCCCCAAACCGCCCCTCAAAACCCCGAAGTGTTCACGTTCACTGCCGTGAACACCCGTGAACGCTGTCAATGTACTGATAGTCAGTATTTTCCTATTATTCGATACTGGCAAGATTGCGCCACCATTGGCAGCATAAAGGGTTTGAATTGTCATGCAGAACGAGCGTAAAGCATCTAACCGCTCGTAAATAATAGATTCTATGTTCAGACTGACATGTAATTACTTCCAATCATTAATAGCCTCGCCCAAATCATAAACAGGTACGGCATTAAAAGCAGCTTGTATAATGCCTGCTGCGGCTGCCGAACGGTAACCCGCAGCGCAATGTACCACGATGGGTTTATCGGCGGGAATTTCGCCTACACGCTCCCTTAGCTCGGGCAGTGGTATGGTTAAAGCATCTTTAAATAGCTTGCCTGTTTTTATTTCGGCCCAGTTGCGTACATCAATAATGGTATAGTTGGCGGGGTGGTTTTTAAAGTCGCCATAGTTAAGCACCGGCGATTGCTCATTGGCATCCGCAGGGATCAAAATAGCTGCTTTTATATTTTTCTCGTAGCCTATTTTAGCCGTTTTTTTAATAACGGTTTCTAATTCATCTTTGGTTGCCGCTAATAAATAAAACGGCTCATCGGGGCCAATTACAGAACCCAGCCAGGTTTCAAACTTTTCGGCATCCTGTAAATTTATGGCACCTTTTACGTGGCCGTTACGGTAAGCCTCCTTTACGCGGGTATCAATTATTAAAACACCTTTTTCTAAAGCAATATCCTGCGATGGTCTCGATACGGTTTCAATACTTTCTATATAGTTTGGCGCGCCGGTTTTATTCAGCTCCACGTCGTAACCAAAGTATTTGGGCATAAAGGGTTGGTCGGCCATCAGTGTTTTTACGAAAGCCAGCTCATCCATCAGTTGCAAGGCATAGTTTTCACGGAGCTCTTTGCCAATGCTGCTTTGCAGATCGGGGCTCATGCTTTTACCGCATAACGAGCCGGGGCCGTGTGCCGGGTAAACGGTTACATCGGCAGGTAAAACCATCAGCTTTTCGCGGGTGCTGTGGTACATCTGGCGGGCAAGTTCTTCTTTTTTTGCTGTGATGTTGCCCACGCTCTCACGCAGGTCCGGCCGGCCCACATCGCCGGCAAACAGGGTGTCGCCGGTAAATATGGCACAATCCTTACCTTTTTCATCCTCCAGTAAAATACAGATGGAATCGGGCGAGTGGCCCGGGGTATTGATAGCCTTCAGTTTAATATCATCCAGTTTAATAACATCGCCATCATCAAAACTTTCGTGTGGGTATCCGGCACCTGCAAGCTGGCTTACATAGATAACCGCTCCGGTAGTTTGATGGATCTCCAGATGAGAGCTCACAAAATCGGCATGCGGGTGGGTTTCAATAACGCCGGTGATATCAGCATTATGCAATTGGGCAAAATCATAGTAAGGCTGCGGGTTACGGGCGGGGTCAATAACAACCATTTTGCCCGAACGTATTATGGCGTACGAAGCATGCGCCAATCCCTTATCGTAAAATTGATGAACTATCATATAATGTGTCAGTGCCGCAAAGATAGCTTTTGGTTATGAGTGTTAAAAGATTGAAATGTGGGCGGCGGGTAAAGATTATTGTAAATAACAAAAGCCCGGTCTCTCAACCGGGCTTTGCTTTTATCTAATCACTAATTACCACACCTTTATTCTGTCCTCGGGTTTCTTGTACATTTTATCGCCGGGTTTTATATCAAACGCGTTGTACCAGGCATCTATATTGCTGATAGGGGCGTTGGTACGGTATTGCTCTGGTGAATGCGGATCGGTCAGGATGCGTTGCGCAGCAGCCTCCGGGCGTTGCGAACCTCTCCAAACCTGCGCCCATGAAAGGAAGAAACGCTGATCGGGCGTGAAGCCATCAATTTTTGTATTTGATTGCCCTTGTTTGGTTTTCTTGTAAGCTTCGTAAGCAACGTTTAAGCCGCCTAAGTCGGCAAGGTTTTCGCCAAGGGTAAGTTTGCCGTTTACGTGCATGGTATCCAGCACGGTAAAGCTGTTGTACTGGTTAACCACCTGGTCGGCACGGCCTTTAAATTTATCGGCATCGTCTTTAGTCCACCAGTCGCGCAGGGTGCCATCGGCATCGTATTGGCGGCCCTGGTCATCAAAACCGTGGGTCATTTCGTGGCCAATAACTGCACCAATACCACCATAATTTATAGCATCATCGGCCCCAAAATCAAAGAAAGGGAATTGCAGTATCCCGGCAGGGAAGGCTATCTCGTTATTGGTTGGGTTATAATAAGCGTTAACGGTTGGCGGCGTCATTCCCCAACGGGTTTTATCAACCGGTTTGCCCAGGCGGCTCACATTAAAATTATAACGCCATACTGATATGCGCCTTAAATTGCCTGCATAATCGCCACGGTCTACTACCAGGCCGTTATATCCTTCCCATTTATCAGGGTAGCCAATTTTTACGGTGAAGGCGTTCAGTTTTTTAAGCGCGCGTTCTTTTGTTTCGGCACTCATCCAGTCAAGGCGTTTTATGCGGTCGCCAAGGGTAACTTTAAGGTTATTAACCAGGTCTATCATGTATTTTTTGGCGGCCGGGGTAAAGTATTTCTCTACATAAAGCTGGCCCAATAATTCGCCAATGCTGCCATCAACAAGGCCGCTCATGCGTTCGTTACGCGGTGTTTGTGTTTTTTGGCCGCTTAAAGCACTGCTGTAGGCAAAACTGGCATTAACAAATGGCGAGCTTAATGAACCTGCCGAACCGCGCAGGATATTCCATTTCAAATACGTTTTCCAATCGTTTACCGGGGTTGATGCCAATAGGGCGTCAGCATCTTTAAAAAAGGTTGGCTGGCCAACTATAATGGTATCCTGGCCGGTAACTTTTAGCATGGGTAATAATTGCACCCAGTTTAGGTGAGGGGTGGTCTTGGCAAAATCAGCTACCGAAAACTTGTTGTAGGTAACATTAGGGTCGCGTTGTGCAACACGGCTCAATTGTGAATTTGCCAGTGATTTTTCAAGATCGAAGATCGTTGCGGCGTTTTTAGCTGCTTCATCGGCATTGGTGCCTGTAAGCGTAAACAAGGTAGTGATATATGTTTTTAACGCATCCTGTATCTTTTTTGAGCGTGCATCATCTTTTAAATAATTGTCCCTGTCAGGCAAACTGGTGCCGCCCTGCCTAAGGTTTACAATGTA
Source organism: Bacteroidota bacterium (assembly GCA_040390445.1). Classification (GTDB taxonomy): domain Bacteria; phylum Bacteroidota; class Bacteroidia; order Sphingobacteriales; family Sphingobacteriaceae; genus Mucilaginibacter. The sequence goes on along the minus strand of JAZJYI010000006.1, from coordinate 186,636 downwards.
TTTATCTACATGTTTATCGTCCTGGCCTACGCCAAAGCCAAATAATGGGCTGCCTATGCCGTTTACACGTTCGTAAACCAGCTCGTTAATAATGCCGTTAAGATCAGTGATTTTGTTAATGCGGGCCAGGTCGGTGGTGATGGGGGTGTAGCCCTTTTTCTCGATGGTTAGGCTATCCATACCGCTGGCGTAAAGGTCGCCAACGCGTTGTTTAAGGCTGCCTTTCGGTTGGCCTGGTGTTTTGCTTACTTCATTAAGCAATCCTAAGAGGCGGTCGGTGTTTTCCTGTCTCAGGATGTTGAAGCTACCCCAGCGGGTTTCTTTTGCCGGTATAGCATTCTGTTTTATCCAGTTGCCGTTGGCGTAATCAAAAAAATCGTCACCGGGTTTTACGGAAAGGTCCATATTGGCCGGGTCGATAAATTTGCGGGGCGGGGTGCTTTGGGTTTTGCTTTGGGCTTTTCCTTTAACGGGTTTATCGCCATTAGCCGCGAATGCGGTAGCCGACAGGCACAATGCACCCATCAGCATTAAGTTGGTGTACTTTAATTTCATGATTTAGTCAGTAAAAAGATCAAGGTAATTTTTTATCTGCCGTATAGCAAATGATAAGGCAGGGGCAGGCCTATTTGTTGAACCAGTTGATCACGATGGATAACCTCGACAATCTGATAAAAGCGGCTAAAAAACGATTTACAGGCATGGTTTTCATCCTTGGTGCGTTATTTATACTATATAAACGGCCATATGTAAAAATATTGTTGCTAATATTTGGTACAGCGTAATTTATAATTGTTCCATATAAAATGAGTGCATGTTAGAGGTATCACGCAAAGACGCTAAGACGCAAAACACGATGCGATAAAATTGCATAGGGTCTCTGCGTCTTTGCGTGAAAATATTAGCGCCAAATAGTTATTTTTGCAGGCTATGAGTATTGCAAAAACCTATTCGCCCACTGCAGCCGAAGACAAATGGTACAGTTACTGGTTAAAACACAATTTTTTCAGATCGGTACCTGATCACCGTGAACCATACACTATCGTTATCCCACCGCCAAACGTAACGGGGGTGCTGCATATGGGCCATATGCTAAACAATACCATACAGGATGTACTGATACGCCGTGCCCGCATGAAAGGCAAAAACGCCTGCTGGGTACCCGGTACCGACCACGCCAGCATAGCTACCGAAGCAAAGGTTGTGGCCATGCTGAAAGAACGCGGCATTAATAAAAAAGACTTGAGCCGCGAAGAGTTTTTAAGCTACGCCTGGGAGTGGAAAGAAAAATATGGCGGTATTATCCTGGAGCAGTTGAAGAAACTTGGTGCTTCATGTGATTGGGAACGCACCAAGTTCACCATGGACGAGGACATGAGCGAATCTGTTATTGATTACTTTGTTCACCTGCATAAAAAGGGCTGGATATACCGTGGCGTACGCATGGTAAACTGGGACCCGCAAGGTAAAACTGCGGTAAGCGACGAGGAGGTTATCCGTAAGGAAGTAAATCAGAAGCTTTATTATATTAAGTATGAGGTTGCGGGTGAGGAGGAGCGGGGAGCGAATGAAGGACGCACCTCACACAACGCACAACGCACCCCAAGCCACCTAACCATCGCTACTACCCGCCCCGAAACCATTATGGCTGATGCGGCTATATGCATTAACCCTCATGACGAGCGGTACACGCACCTGCATGGCAAATCGGTTTTTATCCCACTGATAAACCGCGAGATCCCGGTGATAATGGACGAGTACGTTACCATGGATTTTGGTACCGGTTGCTTAAAAGTTACCCCGGCGCATGATTTGAATGACTACGAGCTTGGCCAAAAACACAAGCTGCAGATTATCGATATATTAAATGATGATGCCACGCTGAACGAAAAGGCGCAGATACTGGTTGGTGAAGACCGTTTCATAGCCCGTAAAAAAATAGCGGTGCTTTTAGAAGAAGCTGGTGCACTCGAAAAAACGGAGGACTATACCTCGCAGATAGGTTACAGCGAACGAACCAATGCCGCTATCGAACCAAAGCTGAGCATGCAATGGTTTTGCAAAATGCCCGAGTTAGCCAAGCCTGCTTTGGAGTATGTGTTGAATGGTGATGTAAAACTGATTCCCGAGAAATTCATCAACACTTACCGCCATTGGATGGAGAACGTGCGGGACTGGAATATCAGCCGCCAGCTGTGGTGGGGGCAGCAAATCCCGGCGTACTACCTGCCGAATGGCGATTTTGTAGTAGCTAAAACAAAAGAAGAAGCATTAACCGAGGCACATAAAATTGATGCGTCGCTTACGATAGATCAGCTTAGCCAGGATGAAGATGTTTTAGATACCTGGTTCTCATCGGGCCTGTGGCCAATATCAGTTTTTGACGGGGTACGTAACCCTGATAATGCCGAAATAAATTATTATTACCCAACAAATGATCTGGTGACTGCACCGGAGATCTTATTCTTCTGGGTGGCCAGGATGATCATGGCAGGGCACGAACTGCGCGAGACGAAGCCATTCACCAACGTTTACCTTACCGGTATTGTTAGGGATAAGCTGGGCCGCAAGATGTCGAAATCGTTAGGTAATTCGCCCGACCCTTTAGACCTGATCGCAAAATACGGCGCCGATGGTGTACGCGTGGGTATGCTGCTTTGCTCGCCCGCGGGTAACGATCTGATGTTCGACGAAAAATACTGCGAACAGGGGAGCGGCTTTGCCAATAAAATATGGAATGCCTTTAAACTGGTAAAAGGCTGGGAAATTGATAATAGCATTGCCCCAAAAAATAGTGTAGCTATTGAGTGGTTTAGCAGTCGCTTTAGCCAGGCTTTGGTTGAGATTGACAGCGACTTTGCCCAATACCGTTTATCTGAAGCATTAATGACCACCTATAAACTGGTATGGGACGATTTTTGCGCCTGGTACCTGGAGATGGTAAAACCCGCCTACCAGCAAGGGGTTGAAAAGCAAAAGATAGACGCCGAAACCTATAACGCAACCGTTGCATTTTTTGAAGATATTTTAAAAGTGCTGCACCCGTATATGCCGTTCCTTACCGAGGAGCTTTGGCATGACGAACTGTTTGGCACACGTTCAGAATTAGATTGCTGCATTGTTGCACAATTGCCTACCATCGGGAAAATAAATTCCCAACTTGTTGCCGAGATCGAGATCGTTCAACAAGTGGTAACACAAATTCGTAATACACGCAATAATAACCAACTATCGCCAAAAGAAGCGTTGCCGCTGGCCGTAAAAGCAAACTCTGCCATTAATTATAATCAGTACGAACCTATTATAAAACAGTTGGGTAATGTTACCGAACTAAGTAAGATTGATGATGCCATAAATGGTGCAAACAGCTTTATTGCGGGTACTGACGAGTTTTTTGTTATGCTTAATATTGCGGTAGATAAAGACGCCGAACGCGAACGCCTTAAAAAAGAACTCGATTATTTGATAGGGTTCTTAAAATCGGTAAATGCCAAATTAGGGAACGAACGCTTTATGGCAAACGCCAAGCCCGAGATAATAGAGAACGAATTAAAAAAGAAAGCCGACGCAGAGGCCCGGTTAAAGATAGTTGAAGATAACTTGCGCGGGTTGGCAGGCTAATTGTATAATGTTAGGGTAACTTAATATAATAGTAGTATAAAGTGTATATTATACTGCTATTTATTATTTTGATTTAACCTAATATTAATACGGCAAATAGGAAGTGAATTTTTTTAATTTCTCTGTTAATAAAATACTCCGGCGCAATCTGTCAATACTTGATCAGGCACGCATCCGTTTGCTATATTATGGTTTATTGCTTGCAGCCGTTGGGTTATGCGCTTTATTTGTAAGCGTTTACCTGCAAAACTTGCAGGTAATGACCAGCACTACCACCATTGCATTGATAGCAGTACTGGCGCTGTTTAAATACCTTACCTACAAGCCGCATTGGCACACCATATCGCATTTGCTGCTGGTAATTGGTACCATGGTTAATATGGCCACCGTATTTGTTATACTGCAGGATGTAAATATTATTACCATACAACTTATCATATTGGTAATTGTATTTAGCTTTTACATGCTTGGGCAAAACTGGGGTATGTTTTACTCCCTGCTTAATTTGTTGCCTATTTTAATATTTATGGTGATGCAGTATGACCATAATTATTTTATCGACTTCAAGCCGGAGAAGGCCGATGAGTCTACCACTATTATAGCTGTATTTGCCAATTTTATTCTGATCATATTCATTCACAGCCACTTTTATAGCGCGTTTTTAAAGAATATAAAGCAGCTTAAGGATAACGGCGAGGAGCAGACAGCGTTAAATATTAAATTTGAACGGGCGATAGAAAAAGCCGAAAAATCATCGCAGGTGCAATCCGAGTTCCTGTCAACCATGTCACACGAGATACGGACGCCCTTAAACGCGGTTATTGGTATGAGTAACCTGTTATTGATGAATAACCCCCGGCAGGATCAGGGCGAGAACCTGGAGATACTGAAGTTTTCGGCAAATAACCTGCTGGCCATTGTAAATGATGTGCTTGATTTTAATAAAATAGAATCGGGTAAGATCGTTTTCGAAAAGATCAAATTTAACCTGGTTGACCTGATGCAAAACATTTGCGGCGGGCAAATCATTAAAGCCGAAGAGAAAGGTTTGCTGTTTAAACTGGATATTGACAGCACACTTCGCAAAAAAGTAATATTTGGCGACCCAACGCGCCTAACACAAATTATATTTAACCTGGTTAGCAATGCCATTAAGTTTACAGCGCAGGGCAATGTATGGGTAAGGGTAACATGCCTGGAAGACCGCCACAACAACATTACTGTGAGCTTTTCTGTAAAGGATAGCGGTATTGGTATCAAAAAAGAAAACCTGGAGACTATTTTTGAACCCTTTACCCAGGAATCGATCACCACAACACGCCAGTATGGCGGTACGGGCCTGGGTTTAGCTATTGTTAAACGCCTTTTAGAGCTGCAAGCTATCCATATGTATGTAAGCAGTAACGTTGGGGAGGGGTCTGAGTTCTCTTTCAATATGGAGTTCCCGGTATCAACAGAAATTATTGCGCAACCTAAAGAACGTGTTGTAATACCCGAGCAACAAAAGCAACAACCGGTAATATCTGAAATTGAAGACCCAGGCAGCAACCTGCGTGTTTTAATAGCCGAAGATAACCCGGTTAACGTTATGCTGATGAAAAAGCTGTTCTCTAAATGGAAGATTGTACCAACCATTGCCGAAAATGGCGAACGCGCGGTTGAAATTGTGCAGTACGGCAACTTTGATATTATTTTGATGGACCTGCAAATGCCGGTGATGAATGGCTTTGACGCATCAATGGAAATAAGGAAAATGACTGATCCGGCCAAATCCAATATCCCTATCATTGCTTTAACGGCATCGGCTTTATTTGATATTCGCGACCAGGTGACCAATGCCGGCATGAATGATTATGTTGCCAAGCCGTTTAAACCGGATGAACTGATGGAGAAGATTCAAAATCTGATAGCTACTGTTTAAGAACTAAAGTTCTCTGTAGCCCGGTAATTCCTCAATGAATTTATAACTCCCGGTTTCGTGATCTATACTGCAATAGTAATGCTGCAAGCCATTGCTTACCGCCATTAGCTGCACCTTATGTACCATGTTGTACCGCGCAGCCTGATCAAAGGTAGCCTGTGTAATAGCAACAGATGGCGCTTTACACTCCACCAGTAAAATGCGCTGGCCCATTGGGTTGAAAACAACAATATCAGTACGTTTAGCCATCCCGTTCAGCTTAAGCCCCCCCTCCAGTTTTATTAAAGTTTTTGGATATTGCTTTTGGCCGATAAGGTATTGCACAAAATGCTGGCGCACCCACTCTTCGGGGGTAATGATGATGTTCTTTTTCCGCAATTCGTCAAACACGGTTAGCTGCCCGTTTTGTTCAGTCAGTTTAAAAGGGTATGGCGGCAAGTTAAGCGGAAGTAATAAGTCCATTTTTTTATAAAGTCAAAAGTAAAAAGTTAAAAGTCAAAACAAGGTGCATCTGTAATTATCTTGAAGTTTATTATTCCACAAACAGTACTTTTTACTCCTAACTTTTTTACTTTTGACTTAACCCATGGCTACTGCTCCTGATATTATAAAAGATCTGAAAAACCGCAAGTATAAACCCATATACCTGCTGCACGGCGAAGAACCTTATTATATTGACCTGGTAAGCGATTACATTGAGCATAACCTGTTATCAGACGCGGAGAAGGGATTTAACCAAACCGTTCTATACGGTAAGGACACCGATGTAATGACGGCTATAAACGCCTCTAAGCGCTACCCTATGATGAGCGATTACCAGGTGGTGATGGTAAAAGAAGCCCAGGATATGAAGTGGGGCCGTGATGATGACGATAAAAAAAGCATCAACCCTATATTAAGTTATCTCGAAAACCCGCTGCAAAGCACAATACTGGTTTTTTGTTATAAATACGGCAAGTTTGATAAGCGCAAAAAAACATACAAGGCCATTGAAAAAAACGGGTTGATATTTGAATCGGCCGCTTTGTATGATAGTAAGATCCCCGGGTGGATTGAGGGTTACGTATCTGATAAGAAGTACAAGATCAACCAGCAGGCATCGGCAATGTTATCTGAGTACCTGGGTAACGACTTATCTAAAATAGCCAACGAACTGGATAAGCTAATGCTGAATATTAGTACCGGGCAGGAAATAACCCTGCAACTGATAGCCGATAATATCGGCATCAGCAAAGAGTACAATGTATTTGAGCTGCAGAGCGCCCTTACCCGAAAAGATGTTTACAAGGCAAACCAAATTGTCAATTACTTTGAAGCTAACCCAAAAGCTAACCCCATAGTGCTGGTACTTGGCAACCTAAATAATTTTTTCAGCAAAGTATTGGCTTATCATTATGTTAAAGATAAATCAAATGCCGCGAAAGAAATTGGTGTTAACCCATACTTTATGAAAGATTACGAGCAGGCAGCCAGGAACTATAATCTTGGTAAAACCTTTCAGGTGATCAGTTACCTGCGCGAGTACGACCTGAAAAGCAAAGGGGTAGAATCAAACACCGACCACGGCGGTTTGATGAAGGAGCTGATGTTTAAGATACTACACTAAAACCTGCCGATACCTATTTCAAAGTTTTCTCAACCCGGGTGTTGATCTCTTTTATCCGGTTGTCCAGTTCTGTAGCGCTTTGTTTTAGCATTTTTATGGGGTGGTCCATATGTTCTTCATTGCAGGGCAAGCCCTCTAACGAATTGATGATGCCCAATATATTAGCCAACGGCTTACGTATAATGTGCGAATTGATGTAGGCTATTTGGTCAAGGCTTTGGTTTTTCAGGTTTATCTGCTCTTCGCCATGTTTTTGGCCGGTAATATCCTGGAAATACACGGCAAGGCCTTCAACCCCCGGATAAACGGTAAAGCAAACCCATTTTTTTAGCTGGGCAATATACTCCTCAAACTTTACGGTCTCTTTATGCTCTAACGAGTATTTGAATTGTTTATAAACATCAAGTTCACGATAGTACGGGTATAGTTCCCAAAGCTTTCTGTGCAATACGGTTTGTTTACTTATAGATAGTATCCTAGCCGCTTCTTTGTTCCAGTAGGTAACGCGCAGTTTACGGTCGAGGGTTATAAAGCCATCGGTAATACTTTCAAGTGTTTCGTTTACCCTCTCTAAAGCTTCAATAAGCTTAATATCTTTTAGCTTTTGCTGCGTAATATCATCTATTATAACCATACGGCAGCGAAAGCCGTTGTAAATAACATTGTAGGAGGTAATGTTAACATGGATAAGACCGCCATTTTTTTTGATATGCGTAAGCTCTTTTTTGATGGTTTGCTTATGCTTTATCCGCCTGATAAGGTTAAGCATCTCCTGTTGCTCATTCACCGGGCGAATGTTGGAGAGTTTTATATTGTTCAGGAATTCATCCCGGCTATAACCATAATGCTTAATAGCTGCCTTGTTTACTTCTTTAAATTGCAGGGTATCCACTTCAACAATCCACATGGGGTTGGGATTATTGTGAAATAGCACACTAAAGCTTGCATCATCATTACTGATATGTAAAGGCATACTTGTTATATTCAAAGACAAATGTTGGTAATACAATTATATATAATATGGCGTAAAGATTAGCTATAAATTAGATATTTTCGTTTTAGGATAAGTGCGCGTTTGAATCAGCGTTTATCTTGCCCGCTTTTCGCTGATAATTTATAATTTGCGGCACTATTTGAACAACACATTCTATGAACCATTGGTTAGTAAAATCGGAACGCCAATATATAGAAAGTGCCTTTACAATAGCAAGAACAAAGATTTTATTTTTGAAAAGTACTGTTTTTGGTCTCTTTTAGAGGGGTTCTGACACCTATTCTGACACCTGTTTATAGATAAAATCAGGCTATAAAAATTGGGTTTTTTGTATCAAAATCGGCACTTTGGAGGGTATTGAAAATCAGGTTAGCATCACCTGAACCTTACCTTTTCTTTTTAAGAAACCTCTTAGTTAGGTCTTCAACTTTGTCAGATTTAATATCAGCTTTTTTAAGGTCTTCGGCGGTTGATTTGGTATAACGTGATTTGATGTAGTCAACGCCCTCGCTGATGCTCTCAACCTTGTTTACAAGCCCTGCCAGACCTGCAAGTTGTTTGAGTTGATTACTCAGGTCTAACTGCTCTTTGGTAACAATAACGTGGGTGTCCGGATTGAAGTTTCTTACCTCTGGTGGTAAAGGTTTCCGGGTAAACATCTCTTTCACCAAATACTTATTCATCCCGGTCATTTGTACCAGTCCGATACCCTCGGTATCACCTGCATGAAGGGAACTGCCGTCCAATTCACCTATCTTGTATTGTTCCATCCCCAAATTTAAGCATTGTAAAATTGTCAAAACCTGTCATCTGATGACCGAATTTTGATATATCAAAATTTTAAATTTAGCTTTTAAATTGCCCCTGCACCTTGCATATAAAAACCGGGTTTTTGAACCAGATTACCTTTCGGTTCAATATTTTCACTTTACAAAACAGTGACACTCCGGGGAAAAACTGGACTATATTTACATTATAAAAAGTAGGTATAGAGCGTTTATTTGAAGTTTTCAACAAAAATTGACTTTTCAGAGAACCAGACTATGTTTGCTTTAAAGACACTAATCAGAATACAAAAACGAATTATTTTTTCACCTATAAGCGAATAAAATGAAAGTGCTGAGTATTTATAGATATATACTAAGGGGGATGTGACTTGTCAGTATCCTTTGTCATTGTTTGATGCTGACTTGCCCCCTTTACCTTTTCACAGAGGTTTAAACAATGGCAAGGTAAAGTATAACAACAATGACAAACGTATTCAATGTGTACGACAACATCCGTACACCCCAAACAAAAAACACCACTACAATCGGCGAATGGTTCCAATTAATCCAGAGTTCTGAGTACTCTGACATTATCTTACAAGCACGCAAGTTCAGTAAAGGTCACATCATGTATGATGCCTTAAAAGCTACCGTCCCTGCCATTACATACAATTTTACATTCAAGGGTATAAAATCTAACGCTACCATAACCGGGGCGACAGGCTTACTTTACATCGATATTGATGATGCAGCGTTTGATATCTTTACTCTGGATAACAGTAAGGTCTTCGCCTACTACAAGTCATTTGGCGGTACAGGTTACGCTATAATAGTTCAGGTTGATGGTTTGACCGTAGATAATTTTAACTCAACCTACGAGGCTGTTATGACCGAATTAGGTTTGATTAAATATTATGACAAACAAGCTGTAAAGAAAACTCAGTTCAACGTATTATCCTATGACCCTAAATTATTCATTAACTATAATTCGTTTGTTTTTACTGCTACCGAGACTTTTACTGAGATTGAAAATGAATCCCCTTCTTACATAATTAAAGAGAGGAAGATATATATGGTAGAAGGGGATTCATTTCTATCTAATTCAAATCAACCTATTAGATATAATAACCTTAATGAAATAGAAATCATCGGTAACTATGCCTTTAACTGGTCAGGATGGGAATATGTAGATGCTTGGTTACCGTACAACAAAAAAATTGAAATGGGTAAACGCAACAGTACGTTGTTAAGCTATACTAACAACTTAGTCTGGCTTAACCCTCAATTGACCGAACAAAGTATGTTTAATATCCTATGTGCTGTCAACGCTAAAAAGTGTGAAGAGCCTGTAGACAAGGCACAAGTTAAGAGCATCGTTAAAAGTATATTCAGGTACAAAGCATCTGGTACACTCCACCCTAAATACAACCACCGTAAGCGTAAGATTGTATTTGCAAATCAGACCGGGTTAAGCCGTGAGCAGAAGTTAGAGATATGCCGGACACTGTTAGCAGAAAAGAAGCAGAACGACAGCTTGCAAAAGATTGATTTAGCTATAAGGGAATGGGACTTTAATACCAATGGCAAGATAACTATCAGGGCAATTGTTAAAGTTGCCAGAATGAGTTACAAGACAGTGGTAAAGTACTGGTCTGAGTTTAAAGATGAAGTAAAACGTTTGAACCAGAATTGGGTAAACCCGGTCAAAAACGTACCATCAATTGAGCCTGTGTTAAACATGGGCGAAGCCCATGCACTAATAAAAACCGAACTCAGGGAACTGGTAATCAATAATCCTGAACGGTACAAGCGTGGTACTCAACTATTGACATTTATGGATAGGTATGAGATGGAAGCCCGGTTAACGTATCTGGTAAATTCTGGCTTTACTGGTGAAATACAACTTGAAGCTGATGATACTGTATTCGTCTTCAATATTGGCGAGACGGTAGAGTTTGTAGGCTTCGGCGTTATGGCAGATGCTGCCTAATCCTCAAAGAGCGCACCCGGAGTTACATCAAGTTTACTCGCTAAAGTGAATATTACGGATACGCTTGTGTTTAATAACCCACGTTCAAGACGGCTAATCTGCGAGTACTCGAAACCGCATAGATTCGCCAGAGCCTCTTGTGTAAGACCTTTTTGAATACGGTACTTCTGGACATTCTTTGCAAGTACAGCTATAGCTTTTTCATCCCGGTGTTGCGCCACCTTCAAAGCTTGCTTTTATTTTCATTTTGCTTTGAGGCAAATTTGCCTTATTATTGTGTTAACATAAACACTTATTCAAATGAAGAAAACCAAACTTTTATTAATGGTGCTTGCAGTAGCGTTGATGGCAAGCTGCAAATCTAAACCCTCAAACGTTAACGACCCGGAACTGAAAGCGATGATTGATACGATGGTTCGGGCAAGGGTTGAGAAGTACGTACAAGCCGTTTTAAGCCAACAGCAGTCATCGCAGTCTGGCAGTAGTTATAATGATGCCTATTACCGTAAGATGGCACGTAAAGAAGCTGAACGTGCTGCCGGACGTGCTGCACAAGACAGGCAAAGTCAAGAGGATGCAACACTAAACGCTCAACGCTAAAATTATGGCTGAACAAGAAAAACCTAAAGAAAAAACCAGTTGGGGGTGTCTCGGATTGATAGCATTATTTTTAGTGGCATCCTATTATTTCTATAACGCATCAGATAAAAAGTTACATCGGCAGCGAGAAGAACAACAGTCAGCCAGAGCAAATGACGGTACGCCGTATGGTAAAAAGAAATGCCCGTGGTGTGGTGGTATCGGTAGGGTTGGATATTCCGGTGATTCCAAAGCACAGGTTGACCGTACAGGTATGGGTTTGGGTAATTACTGCACTACCTGTGTAGGTACGGGATATGTTGATGAAAAATAATTATGAGTAGGAAACTAATAATGTTAACAGTGGCTGTATTGGTCACGTTCGCAGCCTGTAAGAAAGAGGCAACAAACCCGGATGAACTGGTACAGGCACGTGTGACTATCGGTAGTGGTGCCGGGGGCAATATGGTTACCAATATAACGCTGACCGGGACTGATGCCCTCAACGAAAGCAATTACAAAAATCCAAAAGTCTGGATGTTAAACGGTAAGGTGGTTGACTACCAGTACAAGGTAGAATCATCAACCAGTGTGACCCTGACTGTAACCACAACCGGGTATCAGTTAGCATACGACCCTGAGTTGTTTCATCGTTGGGTGCTTGCTAATGGTAAAGTAGATACCCTTAAAATCAGTAACACCCCGACCAATGGTGCAGTTGTATATGACCTGCATTAGATAAACATTAGCCAAATAATAAAGCCCCGCCGTCATGGCAGGGCTTTGTTAGTTTTAAGAGGTAACTATTACCTCTTCTTCTTCTTACACCAACCGTAAATTTTGATTATCAATTCTAAAGAACCAATGACGGTTAGGATGTTGCTTAGATATTCCATTTGCTTTTATTCAAAATGTTTTCCCCTTTTATAAAGGGCATTAAGAGGTGTATGTATCTAAGCCGGAATTTTTTTTAACCAGTTTTGACCCCGAAATGACTGTTTTACAACTTTTAGGAGTATGTTATTTTTAACACGCTGATAATCAATAAGATTATTTTCATAAAAAAAGTGATTTATTTCAGTTCAGAAGTGATTTCTACCATTTATCAGTGTATTTATATATATGGATGCACAACAAATAAGATGTTTCTTCTTCTATGGTAGCTACTTCATAAGTAACCCGGCAGCAGATGAATACTGGATGGTTGATTTACCCAACCACAAATTAAGACCAATAGATAACGATTGCTACACCATTGTAGAATTACTAAGCGATTTGAAAAATGATATAAAAGAATTATGAGCGAATTTGAAAAATCTGAAATAGAGGATAGAACATTTTTTGACGTACTATTTCCTAAGTACATCAAAGATTACAGTAAGGATAAATATAGTTGGTGGGATGTCTCAGGACACACGGTAAGCACTGAGATTGCAGATGTACCGTACGTTGCCGAATTGAAACAAAGAACCTGCACCCATAATGAATTTGATACTGTGATGCTGCAACAGGATAAATATGATAACCTTAAAAATTATACTATTCAGACAGGGATACAAACGTTCTACATTTGCTTTTATAGTGACCGAACTCTGGTCTTCAACATTGATAAGATTGACCAGACCAAAGTGGTTAAGGAATCAAAGATGCTGCCTGTTAACACCGCAGAAGATAACGGCTATAAGCGCAAAGAAGTTATGTACCTGTCGATAACAGAGGCTAAAATTTTAAGCCGGGGCTATAAAAAATTAAAGAAGTAATGACAATAATAACAACATCAGTAATCATTGCGCTATCGGTAGTATTCTTATTTGAATTACCAGTATATCACAACTTGCTATCAGCCTTTAAACAAACAGGTAAGAAGCCTATGGATTGCATATTTTGCTTTTCATTTTGGACATCATTGATAGTGCTGCTTTGCAGCATGACAGCCGGGTTAATACCCATAATCTTTTTAACACCAGTCATAACGGTGTTAACCAAACGCATATTAGATGCGTTGCCTATCACCCTTTAATTTTAATGAATCAACAAAACAAAACAGATGAACAACTTAAAGAAGAAATACTAACAACACTGTTCAACACAGGAAAAATCTTTGGCTATTACCTTGGCAAGTTTAGCAAAAGCCGGGTTAATCCACTTAAACGTTACATCAAATTAAAACTATATAGAAGTTTCCTTTTAGAAAACTCAGGGATACAAGCTAATGGCTTCATAGATGATATTTACAGCGAACTTTTCTATCATCTATCAAACATACCTACTGAGAAATTTTTGCACCTGTACCATTATGGTAATGGTAACGGCAAAAGTCTAATCGCAACTGCATTAAGAATTATCGTTTTGAAGTGTTTTGCTCAGGATAAGCGCAACAACAATCCTAAGCATAGTTTAGTATCCCATTTAGGTTTCAGTAGCGTGTTTAACGCCAACAACGTAAGAATTTTACCAGTTGAAAATGATGCAGAACTTAACGATGAAGATAAGCCTGATTCTGAACCACCCTTAATTCTATATGATGTTGAGGAAACAAGCGAATTTGAACAGGATTACGGTTTCACAATCGAAGAGCTTATCAGTTATATGACCCCCGAAGAGAAGTTCGTTTTTGAGAAACTTTTGGGCAAGCAGAAGCCCGGCGCACCGTCTAAGGAGCGCAAAGAAGAAAAGGAAAAGCTAAGCGAGGCTATCCGGGGGATTAAGGAAAATTTGCAAAAGCAGAAAGGGTTTAGGAATGACTGAACAGGAACTTTACGTTAAGCTAAAGCCCCTCGAACCCTTGTTTATTCAGTACGCTAATAGCAAGTCCGGGGTGGTTAGTGCAACCGCTAACCAGATAATCAAAGAGGTGTATCCAAAGGTGCAGGAGATGGCTTTAGGAAGCTTACCACGGCAGTATAAAAGCAGTTGCGGAAGTTGTGTTCGTAACGTAATGGACGTGCTTGTGAGCCTTTATTTTCGTCTCGGTGGGAAAGCGGGGGATGACACCAATGACCAATAAAACCTATCCTATAATCTTCAATCTGGTGAACAGCCACACTTCGTTACTAATAGCTAAGTACCCGGATGATGAAGATTTAATTAACGACTGGTACTCCGACCTGATTGCAGACTTGGATGAAGACCATAAAGCATTCAGTACCTATTTAACAAAGCTGATAAGCCTGTTAGAAGCTAAGCACGAGGACTACGAAAAGTGCGGGGTGCTGCTAAAAATTAAGAAGAAAATAAAATGAACCAGACCGATTTAAAACAAACCGTTGAAGATAGTTTACAAGTGATAAGCGAAGTAATCAATACGGTACAGATGTTACCTAAAGATGCTAAAAAGCTATATGATGCAATGAATAATATTCATTCGGGGGTTGTAGAATACCTTAATCAAGACTAAAACATAATACTACAGTATGGAACCTAATGTCAGGTTCTTATAAATTAAAAGTTATGTCAGATAATGTAAAATCAATTCAGTCAGCACTTAGTAACATTGTAAAGGATTACTTTACCAGTAATCAATTTCAAGAGGATTTGAAGTCTGTACCGCCGAAGACTAAGGAACGACTGATTAAGAAAGCTAAACTGTTTGCCCGGCAGGTTTAAAACAGGGGTTGTAATAATACTCATGTTTAAGCCCTGACTGAAAAGTTAGGGCTTTTTCATTTTATTCCAATTAGTTATATTTAACACCACTAACAACCTTAACTTATTATGAAGATACTATCATTTGCTATTATTATTGCGCTAATGACAATGGTTTCATTTGCCAATGCTCAGGTTCAAAGCAAGCCACCGAATACCAACAGTCAAACTTATGAGGCGGTTCCCTATCGCCTATATGCAACGACCAATACGTGGAACTTTATCAAACTCGATACCCGGAACGGTAAAATGTGGCAAGTTCAATGGTCAACTAAATCCGAAGAGCGGTTCACAACCGACCTGAGTTTAATATCTTTAGTTGCGAAGGAGGATGAAAAGAATGGTAGGTTTACTCTACAACCAACTCAAAATATCTACAATTTTATACTGATTGACCAGTTAGACGGTAGAGTGTGGCAAGTTCAGTGGTCTTTTGACCGAAAGGATAGAGTTGTTATACCAATAGATTAAAAGAGTTCGGGACTTTAGCATGTTTAAGCCCTGACTTAAATGTTAGGGTTTGTTACTTAATATAATTAAGTCTTTCAAAAAAGCTATCATACTGATTTGGATGTTTTTCTTTAAGGTCTTTAAAAAAAGCATCATCAATTTTTGCCTTTAGAGGTAAATCTTCACTGAAACTGACAGGAGGCATATCTACATTAAACAAAGTACAGGTTAAAGCAAACGAATCCCAAAAACCTTTTTGGCTGTGTATATTAAATATCATAAGCAAATATAGTTAAGGTTAAAGACCAGTTTACTATTGACAGGTGTAAACTTTTATCAAGTCGTTAATTTTTTCGCATAGTATCAAGTTCATACGGTGTAGTAAATTTATCAATGAATTCGTCGAAACCTAAAACCTGTTCAGTCTGGTCATCATTAGGATTCATTGGATTAAAGAAGGCACAGTCATCACAATTGAAATGAATTAATGTCTCTGATGATTCATCATCTCTTACTAAGAAAAACTTGCCTTCATATTCTTTACCGTCTTTCAAATCATTAAAGATTACCTGACCCCACGCATCATTCCAAAATTTAAAAGTGTAAACAATCTGTTTATCATCAATGCGTGGGATTTCTAACACCCCCCAGTAGTTATTAAGATTCAATTTTTCCATATTCTCAAATTTAAGTGTTTTAAGTCCCTGCTTAAATTTTAATTATCAACATCATAAGGGTGTGTCTCAATCTCTGACTACGCACATACTATTTATCTAAAATAGAAGATAATTAGAATGTTTGAGAAAGGCAGAGAAAAGACCGGGGGACGTAAGCCCGGCGTTAAGAATAAGACCACCGAAGAAATTCGTCAGGCTATACAGTTGGTGCTATCTGATAAGGTAGATGTTTTAGCCGAAGACCTGCAAGCAATGTCTGAGTTTAAGCAATGGCAGATACTGAACGCTGTTGCCAGATATGTGTTACCTGCATTAAGTAAGGCAGAAGATAAGGTTGAACACTCAGGTGAAATAAATATCACTGTATCGTTTGAAGATGATGCAGCCCCGACCGGGCATAATCCCCATGAAGACGGCGAAGTCTAAGCCGATTGCTCACGTAAGGTTCACACTTGACTAACCTTTATACCTTGATTAAACCCTGTTTAACGTACCGTTAAGGCGGTTTTTAATCAGCAGGTGTCAAGAATGCAGTCAAAGCCTTAGATAAGTGAGCATAAAATAACCGGACACCAATTCATTTGGACGTTCAAATTAAGCTGCCTAAACCGCACCCCGGTCAGCAGCAAGTACTAAATAGCAAAGCCCGGTTCCGGGTTCTTTGTTGCGGTCGGCGTTGGGGTAAATCACTGGTATCTCAAATCATCAGCACTCTCGGTATCATTAACGGTAAGCACATAGCTTACGTAACACCGACCTATGCCCTAAGCAAAGTTTTCTTTAAGGACATATTGAAGTTACTGCCAGTGCAGCTAATACGGTCAGCTAACAAGACAGACTTAGTTATTGAACTGGTTACAGGTGGTACGCTATCATTCTTAACTGGTGAACGTCTCGACAGTTTCCGGGGGCGTAAGTTCCATATTATAGTCTGTGATGAAAGTGCATACATCCCCGACCTTGAAGCTGCCTTTAATAATGCGTTAAGACCCTGCCTGACAGACTATGAAGGTAGTTGCTTATTCATATCAACCCCCCGTGGTAAAAATGCCTTTCATAGCTTCTATTTGCGTGGCTTAGACCCTTTACAACCAGATTGGGAATCTTTTCATTTTAGCACATACGATAACCCATACATCAAAGCATCAGAGATAGATGCAGCCAGAGCAACGTTACCTGTTGCAGCCTTTCAGCAAGAATACCTTGCAATAGCATCAGCTAACAGTAACAGTGTTGTAGGGTTGGATTATATTGAGGCTAACACCATTAAAGAGTTATCAACTAAGCCCCCGGTTGTTATCGGTATTGATGTGGCAAAGTACACTGACTATACGGTAATCTGCTCTCTGGATGAAGACGGTAATATGTGTCATCCGTTTGAAAGGTTCCAACGGGACAATGAGTACACCAAACAGCGTATCAAATCACTGCCTGCATCGGTAATCAAGGTCATTGACGGCACGCACGGCAGCGTGGGAGATAGTATATATGAAGCCCTTATCCGGGATGGTGTAAACAACCTACGGTCATTTGAGTTTACAGCAGCAACGAAGCCTAAACTAATAACTGAGATGATACTGGACATTGAACAGGGTAAGCTAAAGTTCAATGAGATTACAGCTACTGAACTATCAATCTTTGAATATAGCTACACCAGTACCGGATACATTAAGTACGGTAACGCCCCCGGCGGTCATGATGATTGTGTTATAGCATTGGCATTAGCAAACCGTTATAAAAAACAAATCCCGACTAATTTCTTAGCGGGATTCATTTTCGGTAGGTAACTAATCTACGGTGATGTCATTAATGTGCGTTACACCTGTTGGTTCAGGTTTGTTAAGTTTATCAATCCCGTCATCATTGCTAATTGATACTAAGCCGTAATTTAAGAACCAAATCAGGTTCTCCGGGCTTAGTTCCAAAGGATGGAAACGTGCAGCCTGTTCATTTTTCAAAGTACCCCAAAAGGTTAAATCCGGTTCCGCTAATACTATAGTACCTCCTTTATCAACGGGTAAACCTAAATTAGTTTTAAATGTCTCTTTAGAGTCTCTATGAGTAAACGTTGCAATAACTGTGTTAGGAGATTGTTTCTCAATTAAGATTTCAAAGTTGTCGTTACTGAAATCGTTAGCCAGTAACGTTTCAATTAGCTTAGCATTCCTGCTATGTTTTGTTTCTTCTTCTGTTAAGTACATATTTGTATAGTTAATAGTTAATATAACAAAGCTACGGGGATAGGTATATCCGAAAAAATTTATCTGATTAGCCTTGGTCTGAACAGTGTAAGTTTTTCCTGACATACTATTTATCAATATATGAAGTTGATTGATAAATTACCCACCAGTTACCACGAGATAAACTATAAAACTTACATCCAGATAATTCAAACCATCCCGGCAGAAAAGCCAGATGAATGGGATGATGACGAATATAAATCGTTCTTAAATCTGGCACCGCTCTCAATCCTGTTGGATGTGCCTGTTATCGATTTAGAGCGGTTACCCGCAGCCGAATTGATACCAATGCTACAACGTGTTCAGTTTATGGCAGAGCCTCCTAAAGAGGCTAAAACAAGCCTGACTTTGAAAGCGATGGATGAACTTACGTATGATGAATTTGTAAGCTATCAATCACTTAAAGTTGACGCTTGGGCTAATATGCCCCGGATACTTAAAATCATCATTAAGGATAAGACTTCCGCAGAAATTGACCAGTTAAGCATATCTGAGGTGTATGCCATTTTTTTTACGCTCAACAAGTCGACAAAGAGATTTACGACATTATTAATTCGCTCTTTGGCGTTGAAGATAGTGAAGCAGAACCTGATGATGCTCTGGTTCAAAATGAAATGCATGTTGAAGAACCTGTTTCAGGTTCGATAATCCAGAGCATTAGGCAGGGCGTTGAAGACCGCTTCAAAAAGCGTTGGGGCTTCTTGGACTTAGCTATTCAGGTAGCAAAAGAGACAATGACCCCGTACTTTCAATTGGTTAACGAACCTGCAATAGCGGTACTCACATTGGCGGGTTACCTGAAAGATAAAGTTGAATTGATAGAGTTAAAAAATAGTAAGTAATGGCAAATCTAAATTCAGCATCGGTAGCAGCACGTGCTAATGCCTTATCCCAACTTGATAGTTTGGGTTCAAATCGTTCGGAATTTACTACCGAAGCGGTATTCAGTGCCTTAGAAAAAGATGCCAATGCGTTTATAGACCGTATTCATGAGAACATCAATTCAGCCGGGATTGCAAACACTGGCGGTATCAGCGATATACGTATGATGGTCAGTGATGCCGGGATTGATATAGTAGGTAAGCCTTACCTTATCTATCAGGATAAAGGTGTTTCCGGTACAGAGCGTACCCGACCTGATACGCCGTTCAAGTATTCAGATAAGAAACCCCCGGCAAATTCTTTTCGTGACCTAATCCTAAAAAAGAACTTATTGTTACGTAATGAAGAGTTTTATGACCACAATGCAGGTTCACCGCACTCAGATATTGATGGTGACGAAGCAGCTATAAAAAGTTTAAGCTACGCTATGCGGGAATCAATATTCAAAGAAGGTTTCCCTGCTAAGAACCTGTTCAGTAAAGAAGTGCCTAAACTGGTTGCCGATGTAACTAAATCAGTATCTGACTTTACTGCCGACTTCATCACATCATCAATTAGGGATAGATACGGCAACAACATCGGCAAGGTGGGTTTAAAAAAATAAGCCCCTAATTTCTAAGGGGCTTTTACTTTGTAATCATCTTTAGCATAATATCGGTTATTGACTAATTGGCTATTGACATTTGTTATATTCTTCAACAATATCAAAAGTTATCCCGAACCTTGGTTTACTTGTATTCGGTGTATTGTTAGAACTGTAAGCAGCAGCAGCTAATTGTGTATCACTAAATAAGCCCAAACCAGTTTTAAATAAGCCTTCTGTAGGATGCTTATCCGGTGCTTGGGTTAAGGCAGATGCAAAAACTGTTTTCATTTCATTCCAAAGTTCTGGTGTCATCGTTTTGGGCATTTCCATTTTAAGGAACTTAGAAGCAAGGGTTGCAGCGTAATGCCCGGTCTTTTCGTTATCCATATTTTTAAATATTACTTAGCCTACATTGGCTACGTAAAGTTAGCAAAACCATATAACACTTAAATTGCTATCAGGTTAGAACTTACTAACATAATTAGCACTTTTCATAAAAATACACAGGGTTAAAAAAATAAAGCCCCCTTCATTAGGTGGCTTTACCATTACTTTTTCTTAGCGGTTGGGTTTCCACCGAAAGCATTTTTAGCAAAATCATCTATGATTTTATCAGCCGCCTTTTTTTTATCGTAACTCAAAGGCTTACCAGAATCATTATTGACCTTACCGAAGTTTGGCTCTTGTTTTTTCATATTTTAAATTTCAGAAAGAAAACTATCATTTACAACTAATTAAAAATTAATGACACACATACTATTTATTGTAAAGAGATTCGATGACAATAGATAAGCAGCCACAACCATACAGCCCTGCGAACGCACCTAATATTTATCAGCTTACAAGTACCAACCCAAACATTATAAACTTTGATGTTAAGGTTCTGGATGCCGTATCCGGAAACCTGATTGCTAACCAAAAGTATCAGACCCTGCCGAACCTAAGCGGTGGGACGGCTTTTGACCTGTCATCAATCCTTAGTAACCTGACCGGGTTTGAGTTGAATGTCAGCGATGCCATTGTTGAACCTGTACCCCAAATTTTGAAGTCATATAAGTTAGGTATAACTGAGAATATTTTATCAGGTAATACCATTACCACCGGGGTAACTTCAATCACAACAAGTTTCAAAGTCTGGAACGCTTCATTAAATAAAGTTCAGTACAATAGCTACAGCTACTCAGACTTTGTAATGAAGGCTGATTCAGGTTCTACCAGTACTTTGTTCTTAACTGATAAGCCTAACTTTTCAAAGCTGCATTACCATTCAACGGAGTTGCTTTACTTGCTAAACAAAGATGTCTCCGGGTACACCATAAATTACAAGTTATACGACCGGGCAAACCATTACATAGGTTTATACGGGTACACTGGTTCTACCTTCGCCGAAGCGTTAAGGATACAGGCTTCACCCAAAGCTTTAGCCGAACATTTTAATATTGATTTTAGACCTGTAAAGTATTTTACAGTTCAGGTTGCAGACCTCGCAGGTAACCCCAAAACTAAACTCCGGTTCTACCAGTATGAGCAGTTGAAGTGTTCTGATGAACCTGTCATCTTCGTTTTTGCTAATAGCAAGGGTGGGTTTGATAGCTGCTTCTTTCTGAACCCGAAAGAATCTGTTAGCGTTACCCGGAATACCATTGAAAGATACCCTTACAGCTTCAATTCTGCCGGGGATTTCAGTAATATCAGCAACAATATTTATAACATAGAGCAAGAAACGATTGGTATTGATAGCCATTCTACCTACACGGTAATCAGTCAGCCCTTAAATGATGTGGATTCACGCTATTTAAGGCAGCTTTACACGTCACCAGAGGTCTATGTTAAGCTAAATGACGGTACTTATTTGCCTATAACCATCATAAATAACACCTATGAAGTAGGTAGAATCAGGTATTCAAACGGTCTGGTAAGGCAAACCTTACAATTTACAGAAGAACCGGGGCTTCAACTAATCAATTTTGCACCATCTGGTGACGGTTTCTTACCGCCAAACATCCCTTATGTGGTGGTTGAAAGCTACTGCTACGATGAAACTGACTTTCCAACTTTTGGGTACGTTGACCCGGATGCTAACGGTGATGCGATAATTGAAGACGGAATCTAAATCATGGCTTCGCCATGTTTAAACCAATACTAAAAATGTCAAAACTTAATAAGATTAAACTTACCTCTGATATCATAATTGATATTGGTACACCTACACCCGGCGAAGTCGGTAAAGTGCTTGTAGTACAAGACAGTGTAGGATTTCACACTGTTAACTTACCTGATGGTCACTTAGGCAACATCACTGTTGAACCTACACCTTATAAAACTACTTTACTTGAATACATCGTAGATGATACAGGTGTGTACTGGAACTCGACTATCCTGACCCCGGCTGATGACATCTCAGCACCATCAACGGTTACCAACTTGCACTGGAATTACCTTGATGCTACAACTGTACAGATACAGTTTACAGCACCATCGGGTAACCAAACCTTGAAGGCTGATAAGTACATCATCTATTACAGTAATGCACCATTTGATGCCACTGTAAACTTGAATGTATTGCAGGTCTATAAAAATAACTACGTGCCAAAAGCAGCCGGGCAAACAGAAGTCTTCAACCTGACTAAGCTAACACCTAAGCAGATTTATTACTTCGCCGTGGTTGCCACTAAAACCACTTACGGCAAGACTTTAGCCGGAGCGTTATCCAATGTTATTGAGTTTACAACCCTGCCTTTAGAAGGTGGTGGTGCATCTGGTGATGTTGATATTCTTATTCCGGTTAAAGCAGATAATGTAACCACGTACTACACGCTATTCAACGTTGATACTGATGGTACAAAACTTGACCAACGTTGGTTAGTTGATTACAGCAATATTATTTTGGAAAACGGTTTACCAGTAGGGGTTTCAGCGAAGCCGATGACTATGGTGCATACCAACCAGTTTAAGGATGACTACTACAATCAGGAACAGCTATTCATTTTTGACTTTGAAGACCTTTACACGGTAAGTAACGTATTCCTTAACCCGGCGGTGGGTTCTGACTATAAAAACGTTTACACATCTTCTGATGGCACTAATTATAATTTGGCAGGTTCATTTACTGGTGAAGAACCAAAAAACGAATGGACTGGACTTGATTTAGATACAGGCTTCAACACAGATGTACGCTATGTAAAAATTGTTTTGTCACCCAATGAGCGTAGTTCTTGGAACGGAATTGTGTTTAAAGGTAAAAGACAGTCAGCGCAAATCATTAAAGGTGCTAAGTACAAAAATACTTCACCTTCATTGTCTTTGCCAGAGCGTGTTGGTACTAACTCAAACATTGTTAACGACCCGGCATTTACTGCTTCGGTTGCGAATACAGTAAGGCTTTACAGTAACCACGTATGGTACACTGATGAAACACCGATGTATCAGCAAGGCGGGGGTTCTGGTGTTACCCTTAACAACATCCGCTACAAGTTTGCAACCAGTAACGTAGGTAACAGTGATGCTTACTTTCAGTCCATCAAGGCGCAAGGCTTGGATATCGTATTCTGTCTGGTTAGTTCGCCTTTCTTCTTATCAGATGATTCCGTACCACCTGATGCAGTAAGAGAGCGTAAGCCTCTGGATTGGGGCAAAGCTATGACCCTTGAAAATACTACCAACCCGATGAACTATAAAACCATTGCACAATTCTACTGGCAGGTAGCAGCAAGGTACGGTTCAACATCAGGGCAATCAGATTCATTATTCAGAATACACTCAACCGATACGATTAAAAAAGGTATGAATCTGGTGAAGTACTATGAGTTAGGAATCAACGAATGTTCAGCAGCATCTACCAGTGTTGAAAGGCATACCAACCCCGAAGAATTAGCTGCAATAATATCAGCTTGCTATGATGGTCATAAGGGCGCAATGGGTGCAGGTTTCGGTATGAAGAATGCCGACCCTAATGCCGTACCTGTAATGGTAGGTTTGACATCTGTACCTATTGGTTACAAGATGGCTATGCTTCGTTGGTGGGATGCTAACAGAGGTCAGGGTGATTACCCTATTGAGTTCTTGAATGAACACTTTTATAACGTACAGGGCGGTGCAATCAATTATGATAATGCTTATGCCCGTTATGATTTATATGGTGAACCACCAGAGAAGGGTGACTTTATTGACTATATGAATAGTCATATCAATTTTAGAAACCGGGTATCATCTGCACAGCAGTTGAAGCTAATGATTTCTGAAACCGGCTACGATGAACACAAGGGTTCTATCATTGCCCCAAACGACCCTGATGTTACTGTCAGAGGTTGGAAAAAGGCTATCTGGACTGTAAGAACTTTCTTGTTAGCGGATTACTTAGGTATTGATATGTTACTGCAATATGCAGTATTTGGTTTGAACTGGTTGGCTGATTTTCCACCTAATATTGCTAACCCGTGGGTTACGTTTGCAACGTCTGGTTACCTTGACGGCCCGAACGGGGCTGCAAACAGACCACCTTTGCAAGCTTACTATTATGCTACTGCTTTTCAAAAGGCAATGGCAGGATATAAGTTAAGCCATGCGGTACGCATGAACGGGGCTTCGCTCACAAATGAGGTGGTAAGCAAGACTACTGACCCTGACTTATGGGTGTTAGCCTATAAACCAGAAGATATTTCTAAAAAACCAATGCTTGTAATGTGGTTGGGTAACGACAGTGTAACCAAAACTGTAAACATTGATTACAAGGTGGCGGGTTCGGAAAATACCATCAATTGGGTAAGTTTTGATGACCTGCACAACTCACATTTACAAGTGGGTGCAACTGGTTCAACTGCTACTGTTTTGGATGGCAGCGCACGTAAATTAACGATGTCAGTTACCGCTACACCTAAAATTATCTACACATCAAATATTGGTACAGGTAAGTTGATTGACCCGACAGAAATTATTATTCAGGCATTAACACCATCACAGATTAAGCTTGCTTGGACTGATAAAAACTTAGGGTTGAACAACACCAGAATTTACAGAAGTACTAACGCATCGAGCGGGTTTACTCAAATTTATGATGGCTATATTGATAATGGTACGTTCACTGATACCGGGCTAAATGAGTTCACCACTTATTATTACCAGATTCAATTTGAAAAGGATTCAGTAACATCAAATGCAAGCACTTCTTACGGCGTTCAAACGCTTAAAGTAATTGCGATACCATCAGGATTTACGCACACTGGTCAGTCCCCGGCTTCAATCACTTTAGCTTGGGGTTATGGTGCTTCTGATGCTGCTTATGTTGATGGCTTTGAACTTTGGAGAAGTAACGCTTCGGCAGGTATATACACTAAAGTTGCTACCATCGGTAACACCGAAACCCTTTTTACTGATAATGGCTTAGTGGCGAATACTACTTACTACTATAAGTTAAGAGCGTTTAAGGGTTTATCATACGGTAATTACACAGCAACATTGAACACAACTACTGACCCTATTAGCTTGGTACCGCCAACATTGGTTTCAGCGCAAACCGGGTACGCCGGGGACAGGTTGACATTGAAATTTAGCTTACCAATTGAAGACCCTTCTGGTTTGGAAAGTTACTTTACCGTTATTGAGGCACCGGGTACATTAAACAGGTACATCAGCGCAACAAACGTATCGCTGAACCCAACGGATGCAAGCAAGGTGAATGTTTACCTGTCATCGGCAGTGCTATCATCTGCTAATACTATTAGGTTCTCTTACGATGGTATTAACGGCACTTTGCAAAGTATCTACGGTGTAAAGGCAGCTTCAATATCTAACCAGAGTATCACTAACAGGTTTAATGACGCAACACTATTGAGCAAACGCATGAAAATCAACTTAAATAATGATGCTAACCCGTCAGGTTTAAGTGACTGGAATGACTACAGCTTAACCAACAGGTCTTACAATAGTACCCAATTGGTTAAGAGTGTAAATACTGATGCGGGTGCAACAACACCTTACAAGTTTGTAATGGTTGAGAGCAACCCTGATTCGCACTTACAGAACATCATTGATGTAAGTTCAAACCCTGCATCTTACTTTGCTACGGGTGACCCGGTAAATGGTCAATTCCCAATTGCAGTGCGTACGGTGACGGCAGTATTAGGTTCTGATGCTCAGGCTTACTTAACCTTTGCCCTAATGAAATTGGATATCACCAAAATCTACAATATCAAACTTTACAGTTGGTTGTACGATGGCATAGACGGTACAATGATAGTAAAGGCTAACGGTACAGGTACAGGTAAGGTAATTAACGGTGGCGGTAACGTATCACAGATACTTACCCTGAACAACGTAAGCCCGACATTGATAACCTTACTTGCCGTATCTGGTGATGCCTTTAACGATGGCTACAGTTCGCCGATGATTAGCATAAACTGCCAAAACACAAGCGGTGACAGGTCAGGTGTAACAGCTATCATCATTGAAGAAGTAGTTAATAACTAATCTTCTAATTAAGGGCTTGTATTCGTAAGTTTGATTATGAATCAAGCCTTACTTATTGGAATAATTACAGCCCTTAATGGTGTGTTGCATTTGGTGTTTCAAATTATCTTTTCAGAGAAAATTAAAAAGAAGTTTGGCGATGAAACGGAAGCTTTAAAACTTGGTTTTAACAAGGAACTTGAAAAAGTACGGGCTGATTTTGCAAAGCAAAACATTACTTATCAAATTGAAAAGTCAGAGTTTTCTAAAAAAAAGTTTGAAAGTATTACAGGCTTGTATTCACTGCTGTTAGAATTACAAACATTAACCATAGAAACTATTGAATACACCGATAGATTAATAACGACAAGCGATTTAATCAATATGAAAGAAAAAAATCTTTCATTTCAAAGAAAAGTTACAAATGCAATTAATGTAGCATCATTATTTACGCCTAAATCTGTCACTGATTCTGCACAAGAATTTAATAATAACACATTTTATGTTATGAAATTCTTTGAAACAATAAGGATGCACGATATACTATCTTCCATTGGAGACATTAGCCAATATGAGGAGTACGGAGAAGGGTTTGACCTTAAACAACAGGTTAATCAGTTTAATCAGTATAATCGTTTAGGAGAAGTTATATTTAAAAAGGTAACAACTGAATTTGCCGATGTTTTAAAAGCTTAACCTATTTCTTAAAGGCCAGGCACTGGCCATGTAAAGACCCCTGTTTAAATCGGAGGTCTTTTTTTTTGCAGTCATACTATTTATCAGAAAGAATATGACTGACTTAAATTATAAAATCTATCTGATAGAACCATCTGGTAATTACGCCGAACTTGATACTTCTGGCATTGATTTCAGCACAACCTTTACGCTCTCTGACGTTAAGGATATTTCAACTAAAAAAGATACGCTATCAAAGAACCTGACTTTCAAGGGAACTAAAAACAACAACCGCATCTTTGGTAACGTCTTCAATCAATCCCGGTTTGTAGATGAAGCTTATGATGAAAACCTGTTTGTAAACTTCTCGGTAAACAAGCCTGTTGAATGCTTCGTGTTAGAGAACTCCACACCAATACTGAAAGGCTTTTTAAAGTTTAGCAGCGCAACTATTGATAACAGTAATATCACTTACGAATGTATCATTACCGGAAACATCTTCAACTTCTTTTCACGATTGGGTGACCTGCAATTATCTGAATTGGACTTTTCAGAGTACGCCCATGAGTACCGGGTTAATAACATTACAAACAGTTGGTATTACACCAATACCGTTAACGGTACAAACGTCACTGACCACAAAGGTTACGTTTACCCAACGATTTCTTACGGGGATAACGTAAGCCCGAATAGTGAAGACGTGGGTAAGATACACCTTAATAACTTTCGCCCGGCAATCTACTCACGCCGTTATTTGGATAAGATATTTGCTCAACCTTCATTATCAGGTTTCACTTATGAGTTGAAAGGCGATGCTGCCTTTGTAGATAATTTTGACAGCACCATCATACCGTATAACAAAGAGTTGCTATCTCAAAGCCAGACTAACTTGCAGCTATTTTCTTTTAAAAAGAACGGGGCGCAAACCTTAAATTATAATGATGGTGATACTCATTATGAAGCCGGGGTGTACAACATTCTTACTTTTCCTGACAGCTTTACCACTGCCTTGAATACCGTAAGTACAAATACCAGTATCAATTGGGGCGGTCGGATGTATTCGCTGTTTACCATCAATCGAGCGGTTACCACTGATTTAAGTGCAACCTTCGGCAATGTGTATGTGAAGAACAATACATCAAAAACGTTGAATGCCTTTTTACGTGTTAAATCAAGAGCAAAAAGACCATACGGTTCAGTAGGTACACCAGAGTATAATCAATGGGTTGGTTTGAACAACTTTGATATCATCGGTGAAACCTTTATCGGTTTGATTTCGCCCGGTCTGGACGTTAGTAGGGACAATGTTGTATTAGCTGTTGCGCAAACCGTATTTAGTACTAAACAGGATATAGATTTTTACTTCTCTGTAGATTTGGAACAACCCAATGGTCAGGCATTTGATAAGAAGTACATCGTAAGCGTTACTGATTCGGTTATTAAATCACCCGGCGACCTGAATAGTCTGGTTACCTACAGCGTAAATTATGGTGATACAATTGTTCCAGAACCTGTTGAAGGTGTAAAGCAGAAGGACTTTATTAAATCGTTATGCAGCCTGTTCAACCTATACACTTATAGTTATCTGGATGCACCTAAGCATATCATATTTCAACCGTACAACTCTTACTATAACTTCTGCCGACCTCAAAACATCAAGTCAACTGTTCTCGACTTTACCAATAAGATTGATTACAGTGATAAGGTAGTATTTAGCAGCTACGGTGAATTAGCCAAAAAGTACAGCTTTACTTACAAGGCTGATACCGATTACTTCAATACTTTGTACACAAACGATTTTAAAGAAGTGTACGGGCAATTTACTGAAACTGATAGTTTGGGTTCAGTAGATGAAAAGAAGATTGAGTTGATTTTTTCACCTACACCAGTAGTAAACTTTGGTAACACAGGTAGGATAATCCCGGAGATATACAAGTCTACAGACGGCATCAACAAAACGCCGTATAATTCCAACATTAGGATACTTTATTACAACGGCGTTAAAAGTTGCGCTGCCTTTCCGTACCAGATTGGTGATATGGTAGTGAATGGTTCTACCTATACGTTTACACCGTATGTTGAGATTCCTACTACAGGTATTCAGTCACTTTATAGTCAGGCAAGCCATATAAGATTTGCTACAGGTGAAACTAACTTCAACTACGTATCTGATTTGAACTTCGGAGAGTGTGCAAGGTATTATTTTCCTGCCGATGGTGACCAGTTACTGACTACACCAAATGCTTATGATGCGTACTACAGCAGCCAAATACATGAGTTAACCGATTTAAACAATGTGCTGTTAGAAGTTAAAGCTATGCTTACTGAAACCGACATCAGTAATCTGGATTTGCGTGTGCCTATCTTCATCCAAAATCAGTACGGCAATGCTTACTACAAAATTTTAGAGGTTGATTACCAAAACCGAAACGAACCTTCAACCCTAAAGCTGCAAAAGATAAATTTGACATCTTCTGTTAATCCATTGGTGCCGGATGTGCCAGATAATAATGACCATCCGCATTTACCACCGTTAATTATGATTTAACATTTAGGGGCTTCGCATGAAGCCCTTTTTTATTGAGTAGCCATACTATTTATCATAAAAAGATATGGCAAATAGCGGGGGTGGGAATACTACACAAACAAACGTCTTAGTAAACATTGGGGTTCAAGGTCAGCAAGCGGTAACGCAAGCAACCCAACAGTTACAAACCTTAAACAGTACTGCACAGGCAGGTAGCCAAATCAATATGGCTGCACCTGTACTAACTCTTAGGCAAGCTTTAAGACAGGCACAAAACGATTTACAGCGTATGGCAGCGTTGGGGCAACAGAATACCCAACAGTTTGCTAATGCAGCAGCCCGTGTTGCTCAACTACGGAACGACATTGATGAAACAAATAACAGTATCAAGGCATTTGACCCTGATAATAAGTTTAAGGTGTTTGCCAACTTTGCATCTGCCGGGGCTAAAGCCATTCAAGGTTACGCCGGGGCAATGGCGTTTTTGGGTGTTGAAGGTGAAGACTACGCAAAGACTTTAGCGAAGCTACAGGGACTTATGGCATTCACACAGGCTATTGATAGTTTGGGTGACATTAAAGACAGCTTTAAAGACTTAGGCAGGTTATTAGGTCTTACTACAACCCAAACTGTAGCAGCAGCAACAGCTACTGCCGGGCAAACAACTGCTACCAACGCTCAGACGGTAGCAACCGCTGCACAGGCAACAGCAACACAGGGCGCAACTGTAGCAACTCAGGCTTTTGGTACAGCTTGGAAACTTATAGGTATTGGGTTGCTGATTGCTGCCGTTGCTTACTTAATTTCTAATTGGGATGACTTGAAATCATCCGTTCAGAAACTGATTCCAGCTTTAAGCGATACCAAAGGAGGCTTTGATAAGGTAATGCAAACTATCTACGGTGTAGGTAATGTGATTATCAAGGTTCTGAAAGCACCAATTGATGCCCTGATAACTCAGTTCAAAGTTCTTTACAAGGTAATGACCGGGGACTTTGCGGGTGCAGCAGATGAAATTAGGAACGGTGCTAAGAAGTTAGTCGATGACTTTGATGTTGTAGGCAACTATCAGGCAGGTGTAGCTTCTAAACTGGTAGCGCAAAGAGAGGAACACCGAAAGGATGAACTGAAAAAGGATATTGAGAACCTGAAAAACCGCATTGAGGTTTTTAAAGCCGGGGGCAAAGACGTTACTAAACTACAGGCTCAATTGTACAAGGAGCAGTTAGAATTAGCTAAAGGCAATGAAGAAGATTTAAAGAAACTTAGGCAGGAATATGCGGTAACTCAGGCTGCCGAACAAAAGAAAAAAGATGATGCAGCTAAGGCGAAAGCTAAGCAAGTTGCCGATGCTGCCAAAGAAAAACTTAAAGCAGATTTAGCGGAACTTAAAAAGAATAATGACGATGCCCGTGTAGTAGTTGCTAACGCAAATAAGTCAGCCTTGCAGTTGGAACTATCTAACCTTGATGTTAAATACAAAAAGGAATTTGCCCTATTAGAAAAGCGCAAAAAGGATATTAAGGATTACAACAATGAGTTTAAGAATCTGACCAACGCCCGTAAGGTTGAAGAAGCAGCAATCATTAAGAAGTACGATGACGAAATCAAAGCTTATGATGAAGAAGTAAATTCTACCTATCTATCAAGTTACGAAAAACGTGAGAAGGAGATAAACAAAAAAGCTGATGAACTTCTAAAGAAAGCATCAACCCCGCAGCAGAAAGCCACAATTGAGCAAGACCGGGCTTTTCAGTTGAACCAGAATTTGGCAGAAGAAAAAGCATCTGATACTAACAATGCAGCACAAGTTGGTTTAGTAAATGCTGAAAACGAAAACCGACCAAATGAAAAAGATACACCGGATGAAGCACGGCTAAAAATTGACAATCTGGCTAAGGCTAAATTTGATGCTGAGAATGCAGCTTTTGAGTTAAAGAAAACTCAGTTAGCGGGTCAGCAGGATGAAATTGAACTGTTAACAGCGCAACATAACAAGACCCTGACTGATGATGAAGAAGCCAATGCAAAAGCCCGTAAGGAGATAGCAGAAGCTGAAAAGAACGCCAAATTAGCTACTTATGAACAGATAGGTGCAGCGTTAGGTGTTGCCAGTCAGTTAGCAGGTGAAAACACCATTGCAGGTAAGGCTTTGGCAGTAGCTTCAACCACTGTTAGTACTTATCTGGCAGCGCAACAAGCTTATGCCTCGCAGCTAACACCGGGTGACCCTACATCACCGTTCAGAGCAGCTTTAGCTATGGGTGTTGCAATCGCTACTGGTTTAGCCAACGTTAAGAAAATCGTGAGCGTTAAAGTGCCGGGTTCAGCAGCCGGGGGCGGTGGTGGTTCAGCACCTATTACACCACCAGTGATTAACTCAACTGTCATCAACCGGGATAACAACGGCGTTAATGAGATACGTGATTCAATTGATAACAACACTAAAAAGCAACAAGACATCCGTGCCTACATAGTAGATAAGGATTTGGAGAAGCAGCAAAGCAAGAGCACCTATTATAATGCTCAATCCACCATTTAAGAAAAGGGGTTACATGCGTAACCCTTTTTTTATGCCCTTATTTCTGTGAAACCATACTATTTATCAGAAATGCGTATGAAAAAATTACCCCTAATAGAACTTACTATCAATCCCGAAGATAATTCCTTCGTTTCAGCGATAGCCCTTTGCGAGAATCCAGCAATTGACTCAAATTTTATAGCCTTTTCAAAGAACCAGAGACTTGAAAACTTTGCAACTAATGAAGAACGCCGTGAGTTGTTGGGTGCGGCTATGATACCAGACTTGCCGATATATCGCAACTCAGAGCAAGCAGGTGAATACGTAGCTACTTTCTCAAAGGCTACCGTTAGGCAAATTGCTCAGGTCTTCGCTCAAAAAGGCTTTTTTAACAACACCAACATTGAACACACACTTATCCCGGCTGATAGCTACATCTTTCAATCTTACATTACTGATGAAGGTAAAGGGATAACAGCAC
Source organism: Bacteroidota bacterium (assembly GCA_040390445.1). Lineage (GTDB taxonomy): Bacteria > Bacteroidota > Bacteroidia > Sphingobacteriales > Sphingobacteriaceae > Mucilaginibacter. The sequence continues at coordinate 154,030 of JAZJYI010000006.1, read as the reverse complement.
CAAAAGGTATTAACGTACCGGATGGTACTTGGATAGTAGGGGTTAAAGTGCTAAATGATTCTGTTTGGCAGAACATTAAAGACGGCACTATAAAAGGGTTCTCCGTTGAAGGTATTTTTAAAACGGTAGACACTCAAACTACTATCAACCTATCTAAACCAACTGATTTAGATAGTGCCTTGGATGACTTTGAAGCACTGGTTAATAGCCTGACTGACTAATTATTTAAAGAACATACTATTTATGGGTATAGACCCAAAAATGGAAAAAAATAAGTTAGAAAAACTATTAACCTCAGTAGATAAGCTACTGAAATTCTTCTCTGAAAAGAAAGAAGAAAAGTTTGAAGCCATTAAAGTAAAAGATGGTGACACTATGGTTGAATATTCAGCCTTAGAGGTAGGTGCAGATGTGTCTATCTCAACAGCAACAGGTTCAGAAGTTGCCCCGGACGGTTCTTACTCATTATCTAATGATGTGGCATTCACAGTTAAGGATGGCAAAATTGAATCAGTAGAAAATACTGGTGATGCAACACCTGCAAAAGACGAAAAGCCCGCAGAAGAATTAGCCGACGAACCTAAAGAAGCTGATGCACCCGCAGAAGCCGAAGCACCCAAAGAAAACGAAGCTGTAAAAGCTTTAGAAGACCGGGTAAAAGCTTTAGAAGACACTATCAAAACCTTAATGGAATCAATCAATGCAGTGCCTTCAAAAGAAGATGTTTCTGAATTAAAATCAGAATTAAAAAGTGCTTACACCAAAATTCAAGAACTATCAAAAATCCCTACGCAATTATCAGCAGATAGCCGTGTAGAAGTGAAAGATTCTATAATGGATAAGTACCACAAAATTGCTGCTCAATACAGCAAATAATAACAAGCTAAAAAAAACAAAAAATAGAGATGGGATATAATATTTCAGCACTGCCAGACTTCAAAACCGAAGGTAAGGCGTTTGTCATCAAGTCAATTCTTGAATCACAAACAATTAAAAAATTAGATGCAGCAGGTCAATTTGATAGCTCTGCTAAAGGTACTCAATTAGTAAACTTACTTGATTCAGACCCTATTATTCAAGATGGTACAGCTTGTGGTTTTACCCCGCAGGGCGGTGCAGTTCTTGCACAATCTGAATTAACAGTAAAAGACCTTAAAATCAACGAAGAATATTGCCCACGTGATTTAGAGCGTGTTTGGGCTAAAGGCGAATTGAAAGCAGGTCAGGATTATGACGAAATGGTATTTATGGCTGACATTGCCGATATCAATTCAAACAAAGCTGCATTGGCTTTAGAGAAAATGGTTTGGCAAGGTGATACTACCTTGACTGGTTCTACTTCACTGAAAATGATTAACGGCTTCGTTAAACAAATCAAAGCAGGTGCTTACATCAACCTTTCTGGTGCAACAGGTTCTACCGTGATTGCTAAATTACAGAAGGTATTCGCTTTGATGCCAATTGAAGTTACTGATGCCGAAGATTTTAGAATCTTCATCGGTAAGGATACTTACAACTCATATGTAGCTGAATTAGCTGAAAAGAACTTATTCAACCCAACTACTGAATTTACCTTATTTGGTACAATCGCTAAGTTGGAGGTTGTTTCAGGTTTGAACGGTGGTCACGTAGTTGCATCACGTTACCGCAACCTAATGGCAGGTGGTGAAATGACAGCAGTGGAATTCAAATCTTGGTACTCACAAGATGATGACGATGTTAAATTGTCTTCAAGATTTTCATTAGGTGTTGTTGCTATCTATCCACAAGAAATTGGATACGCTAAAGTAGCTTAATCATAAGCATAAAGATGTGTTAAGACAGGTTCCCATGGGAACCTGGCCTTAACAGTTTAAGATAAGGAGAGAGAGATTTATGGCTTGTGAAAGTTTAATCCAAACCGCTAAAGAATGCGGTAAAAACACCAAAGACGGTGTATCTTCTGATGTGTACCTAATTGCGTTTTCAGACTTGAAAGCGGTTACTGGTTCGACAGAAGTTTATTCAACATCCGTATCAGGTTTAGTTAGTGCAATTGCATTAGCATCTGGTACAACTAAGTTCGTGAAATACGGTACAGTACAAAAACAGGCTTCTATCAAAGAAACCTATAATGGTAATGATAATGGTAGTTTTGACATCGTAAAGGAACTAACTTTTATCTTGGCGAACGTTGGTTCGGTTGATGCAAAAGCAGCTACAGAAAAGTTAGTTTCTAACCCGGTAGCAGCATTAGTAAGATTGGAAAACAAACAGTGGATTGCCTTTGGTCTTAATGGCGCTTTTCAATTAAAAAGTTCAGAAGGTAGTGCAGGTACAGGTTCAAATGGCAGGGTAATTACTCTGGCAGGTTCTGATACTGAATGGTTACAACAAGTTGACCCGACAATCATATCTGGATTGATAGCAGCTTAATCGACATTAAGCAATTTAACAACCTCTTACCATCCCCGGTAGGAGGTTTTTTTATGCTTTAATAATTGCCTCACATACTATTTATCAATAAGGATTATGATACTGATAGATAGAGAAAAACAAAAGCAGGAGTTGGTGATTACCCTGACCGAGAAAACCACGGTCAGCGAGCCTGAATACCTATTGCATTTAACCAATGATGCCGATAGGTCTGAATTCAATATTAACCTGAATGATGCCTTTGTATCAACCAACAGCAGGTACGACCATTATTCACTGGACACCTCAAACTTCTCAGAAATGCCAGATGGCTACTACACCTATTTGGTATATCAGGATGGTGTTAACTCACAGGCTATAGAAGTAGGCAAACTGTTAATTAAAGGCAGTACCGAGTTAGTTCAAATCATAACCCCGATAAGAACAGAAGAATATTTGATTTATAAATAATGAGCGAGAAAAGTGCAGGGGGATTTGAACAACTTATAACCTTTAGCAGAAGCGTAACACCGTTACCAATTGAGTTAAGGCAGGGTACTACAGATGATAAATGGGTGAACTTTGGTACTAACAATTTGTACCCTAATTTTTTGTTATCACTATTTGGTGATTGTGCATTACACCGTGGTATTATCGCCAAAAAGGTAAACTTCTTAATGGGTGATGGTATAGTAAACAAGGGCGATACAAAAGCCTTTAATGTTGACCTAAACCCGGTTGATAGTGCAGAAGAACTTATCCAAAAGATAGTATATGATTTTACCATATTTCAATATTTCGCTATTGAAGTACAATACGATTTACTTACAAATAAGCCCTTATACTTTAACCATATCCCGGCTAACCATTTAAGAAGCAACAAATCGAAAACTAAGTTTTGGGTTTGTGATGATTGGCAAGCTAAGAAGAACGTCTTAACGTATGACCGTTGGGTAAAGGGTAAGAATGAAGACCGCAAATCTAAGGTGTTTTACTACACTGGTTACGCACCCACAGTAAACACCGTTTACCCGGACGTTGATTACAAGGCTTCAATAACCGCTATGGTTACTGATATCCTGATTAACGTTTTTAACAAGAATAATATTGAAAACGGATTCAGCCCGGTTAACATCATCAACTTTTTTAAAGGTACGCCAACCGCACAAGATGCTAAGACTTACGAACGGGATTTTAAACAGACCTTTCAAGGTGTTGATGGCTTAAAGTACCTACTATCTTTTAATGACCCGGAGGGTAAAGCACCAGAGATTAACACAGTCGCAGGTGATGACTACGCAACCAAACTAATTGAAGTTGTTAAGAAGATAGAGAATGCTATACTTCAATCGCATTCGGCAACCCGTTTGCTGTTTGGTGTAGAAACAGAAGGTTCTTTGGGTGGTAACGGTTCTGAACTTGAAATTCAGTATGAAATATTTAAACAAACGTGGGTTAAGAATACCCGCAATGTTATTGAATCAGGTCTTAACCGCTTGTTTGCTGATGCCGGGCTACCTGCAATAGAATTTAAAGACAAATCAACCTTGTTTTCAGCCTCTTTAGAAAATGCTACCAGAGAAAAGGTATTGACTATTGATGAACTACGTGCAATTGATGGCAAGCCCGCTTTACCTGATGGTACAGGTTCAAAATTACTTAGTGCTGCACCCGCCCCGGCGTTCAATCAAAACAGATTTTCGGCAACTGGTAAGAAGCTAACGTATGCAGACTTTGAGTTGGTAAAAGATATGGGTATCGGCAGAAGTGAGTTTGATTTTGTTGCTGACGAAACATTGAAATTTGCTGATGACCAAATTGATAACTACCTGATAACAGAAGATATCGATGGGAAAAGCCTTGACCAAATCAAAGCCGATATCAAATCAAAATTAGATGCTACTGTATCAGTTGATGACCTGACAGAGAGGCTAAATAAGCTTGCAGAAGCGAACGTAATTAAAAGCGATACCACAGACGGCACAGTTAGGGTTAAGCCCTTAGAATCCCCGAAACAGGGCAAAGAAGTGCAGGTGATGTATGAGTATAAAGTACGCCCCGGATATGGTGACCCCTTGATTGATACAAGCCGGGGTTTTTGCGTAAAGCTTATTAATAACGACCGTCTTTATACCCGTGCCGATATACAGCAGATGTCAGCCATATTTGGTTATGATGTTTACAGGCATTGCGGGGGATGGTTCTTTAATTCAGATACGGGCAAGGCAGAAAACCAATGCCGTCATGAGTGGAAAACTGTAAAGGTGATTAGAAAGGATAGTGTGCAGTAATGAAGAAAATACAGTTTATCAGTGTACAGGAATTGAAGGATAATTCCATTGTACAAACCAATGTAGATGAAAAGATACTTAGTCAGTGCATTACTGAATTTCAGGATTTAGAACTATCGCAGGTAATTGGTAAAGCCACTTACAAACGGTTATCAAATGTACTGGTTTCCGGGGCTACCATAATGGGTTACACTTACTCAGATGAAGATGCTTTACTGTTTGAAACGATAAAGCCCGTAATGATTTACGGCAGCCTTTTATACAGTTTGTCACCGCTACATTACAAGGTCACAAATAAAGGTCTTCAAAACATTACTGATGCTAATGCTCAAACAGGAGATGGTAAAGATATTGAAGCACTGAAAGCAACATATTCATCCAGATTAGAAGGCTATAAAAAGCTACTGATTGAATTTCTTGAAACCGATGATGACCCTGAGACAGATGTACCATCAGACGTTAATACCAGTTTTGGATTTACCGGTATTTCTATACCGGATAACAGTTTTAATGAAGCCGAAGCGTACCGCAATTCAGCTTATAAAACCGGGTACTACCGAAGAATTATTTACTAAGTGATAACCATTAACCAGTACATACAATTACTTGAAAACTACCTTAAACAACACAAGCAAATCAATACCGTAATTACAAGTAATGAAGGTGATTTTGCTGCTTATGATAAGATAGTTTATCCGATTGCTCATATTGATTATGTTACACAGCGTATCAATGATGATAACATCAGCCACCAGTTTGAAATAATTATCGGTGACCTGTTCGACCCAAATGTTCCCGGTAGTGAGTTTGAGATTTATTCTGACTGTAACCTGATAGCGGATGACCTGATTACGTATTTTGAAAATCAGGTTGATGTAGATTATGAGATTGCCCCGGATACCAGTATTCAGAAGTTCACGGATGCTAATGTTGACCGGGTTGCAGGTGCAGTATTTGTTATCACCTTCAACCAGTTCCGGGCAAGTGATAATTGTATTACCCCGATTGATAGAAACATTGATGCTGTTAAAGAGACGGTGATGTATTACGGCAACGTATCGCAATTACCAACCGATTTGACAGGATTAGCACCAACCCAAACTACAGAAGCAACTTTAGAGACAGGCTTAAACATGGCGTTCGCCATTGCAATAAACGAAGCGTACGCCCTTCAAAGCGTAACCGATATCAGTGCATCAAATATAGATTTAACGGGCTTATACGTGCTGAATGGTACGCTGACAGCCGAAGATAACACCGTTTATAACCTGTACTACTTTGAACAAACAGTTCCTTACAGTACCAACCATAAACAAAAGATAAAAGTGAGATAAAATGATAGGTGAAGAAAGACCAATTAGCATTAAGTTAACTAACCCCGGCAGTGTAGATTGGTACTATGGCGGTGGCAACACTGCATACAATTCTGTTGAAGATGCTCTAAACGCAGTGCCTGAACTTTTACGTTTAGGCAAAACTGTAGCCGTATTTGTCGATGATGTTATTGTTGAATACTGGTTCAAAGAAGGTATTGCTAACGAAGACTTAATTGTTAAATCATCTGGTGCATCTGGAGCTGTAGATGCCTACACAAAATCACAGGCAGATGCCAAATTTCAAAACAAGGGAACTTACTTAACTGGTGTCACTAAAAGTGATGTAACCGGGGCTTTGGGCTATACGCCACTTAGCGGGGTGACAGTTGACCTAAGTGGTTACTACACGAAACCACAAGCCGATGCAAAATTCTTAACCGGGTTCACTGTTGACCTTAGCGGATACTACACCAAATCTCAGGCTGATGCAAAATACCTTACCGGGTTCACGGTAGATTTTAGCAATTACTATGATAAGTCAGCATCTGACAGCAGGTATCAACGTACGGGGGCTTACTTAACTGGTGTTACCAAAAGTGACGTTACCGGGGCATTAGGTTTTACACCCGTTAGTGCAGTTACTGTTGATTTAAGCAGCTACTATACCAAAACGCAATCTGATGCCAAATACTTAACCGGATTCACTGTTGACCTAAGCGGTTATTACACCAAATCACAATCCGATGCCAAATATTTAACAGGGTTCACCGTAGATTTTAGCAATTTTTATAACAAGTCAGCTTCTGATAGCAGGTTTCAACCTGTAGGTTCTTATGTTTCAGCAAGCACCTTACCCGGTTTAGCCACTACTGCATACGTTGATACGGCATTAGCATCAGCATCTGGTGACCCTGACTTTTACGATATCGTTAACGACCTTGGCTACTCAATAAAGTACAGCACCACAGGTTCACAATTAGCAAATGCTGAATTAGCAACCACTTTAGGTTCTGACCAATTGAGGTTAGTAGTATTGAATAAGATAGTAGCAGCCACTGTTTTGACAGGTGCTGTTTTCTTTCAGTATACTACTGGTAATTATGTTGCTGATGATGAATGTTCATTATCCCTTTATAAACTCGATAGTACAACCGGGGTGTTAACACGTGTTGCTACAACTGGTAACCTACCAGACCTGTACAAGGCAGAAGAATTATCTTATGTTAAAACGCCGTTTACAGCACCGTACACAGCAACACCGGGTATTTACTTTATGGGTATTCTATACGGGTGTTCATCACAGGTAGAACCGCCAGAAATTGCCGGAGATTCTAACATTAATGCTTACATCTTGAACCCGCCGTTGGTGAATGATATCAAACTATTTGCAATTAAATACTCGCAGTACATTTCACCAACTACCGTAGCATTATCAACTTGCTCAGTTAACAATAACCGCCCATGGGCGGGCGTTTACTAAGCCTTAAAATATTGCCTGACCATACTATTTATCACTATGAGGATAGATAGTACAGGGCGGGATTTTATATATAAGCATGAGGGCGTACGGCTTAAAGCGTACTTAGATGTGGTGGGTGTTCCTACCATCGGTTGCGGTATGACCTTTTACCCCGGTGGTAAAAAGGTGAAGATGGGTGATAGCATCAGTTTGACCCAATGTGATACGATGTTTACCGCCGTGGTTGCTGACTTTGAAAAGGCAGTTAATGCAGCTATCAAAGCAACTATCAACCAAAATCAATTTAACGCTCTGGTAAGTCTGGCTTACAACATCGGCACCGCCGGGTTTGCTAAATCTACTCTGGTTAAGCGTATCAACGCCGGGGCTTCACCTGAACTAATTACGGCAGCTTTTGCTATGTGGAACAAAGCCGGGGGCAAGGTCAATAAGATTCTTACTAACCGCAGGACAGACGAAGCCAAACTATACTACAAATCATAATGAAATTTCTTATAATACCTCTTAAAGCCTTGGTTAATACTTTACCCGCCGTGTTTAAATTCATCGGTGCTAACATCTATAAATTTCTTGTGTGGTTGTTTTGCGTTTACCTGATGCCAACCTATGAACTCATTGCAGTAACCTTACTGTTATTGTTAGCCGATATGGCTACAGGTATCTGGAAGTCACTAAAGACGGGAGTTCCGGTAACGGCAGCTAAAATTGGGGTCACCGTTGAAAAGATGTTTGCGTATCTAATAGGTATTATTTGCGCCTACTTAGTGCAGCATCACATCACCAACGATTTAGTAAAAGTAATGCTGTTCTTTTCAGCAATCATCTCGCTAAAGGAATTAAAAAGCATCGTAGAGAACATTGAGGTAATTACTGATACTAAGATTTGGACTTTGCTTGTAAAACAAATCGGTAACCTGTTACCGGGCAAAAAATCAGGTAATGAAGATAAGGAGACAAAAGATGAAACTAAGTAACATCATACGCTTAATCGCAACCATTGCACTTACTGTACTGGATGCAATTAAGCGCAAATAAATATTAGTGAAGCTATTTTTATAACATAAAGCAAGTAAGCGTATTGCTTAATTGAATAAATTTAAGTTCATTGCTGCCTTTGGTTCGGAAAGCAATTGAACTATCACTAAATATCTGGAAAATAATTATTTCCTCCGTTTTGACTTTATAAGATAATTTCCCCCAAAATTCAGGTCTTGGTTCATCACCATAATATTGTCGACCTTCAAGTTTTGCGTTGAAATCAAACATCTCAGTAAAGCTATATTTATATTCGTTAGCGTTAATGGTTTCTAACATTGTGGGCTGCGTTTCCTTTAAATGAGTCACTATTCTATTTTCAGCATCTTTAAGATATTCTAAATCAGGTGATGTCCTATCCCTAAACGCATTTGATATTATCTCATTAAATTTAGGACTTTCATTGGTGTTGCTATCAATCTTGATTTCAACATTAAATTGTAATTCGGCTTTTGTAGGTGTCATATTTTTAATTTTTATCAAATATAATAAATCACTTGTATTAGTGCTAACAATGTTAGCATTTTTGTTGTTGTGAAAAGTGTGGCAAATATTCAGGTATATAAATTTAAAAAGTCAGATACTGAACTACCATTGTTCTTATCTAAAATACAGGCAGGGTTTCCGTCCCCGGCAGATGACTACTTAGAAGAATGTCTAAGTCTGGATGATGTTTGCATAGCCAACGCTGCCAGTACCTTCTTAGGTCGGGTTACCGGACATTCATTGAAAGATGTCTGCATCTACGAAGGAGATATTGCCGTGATTGATAAGAGCCTGACACCTGAACACCGGGACTTAATCGTGTGTGCAATTGATGGTGAATTTAACGCAAAAATCCTGCACGTAGATAAGTTGCAAGGTATCCGGTTGCTATCGGCTAACCCTGAGTATTCACCTATAGTGATTCAGGAGTTAACTGATTTTAGGATTTGGGGGGTAATCACTTTCGTGATACAGGATATTAAGAACAGAAGCCGTGATTGGAATTATTGATTGTAACAACTTCTATGCTTCGTGCGAGCGCAATTTTGACCCTTCATTAAAAGGTTTGCCTGTAGTTGTTTTCTCAAATAACGATGGTGCAGTAATAGCCCGGTCAGAAGAAGCTAAGGCTTTAGGTATCACTATGGCTGTACCCATTTTTCAAATTAAGGAGTTAATGAAGAAAAATGAGATTATCGGCTACAGCAGTAACTACACCTTATACGGTGATATGTCAAAGCGCATTAAATCGATTATCAGTGACTTCTTTAAAGACGTTGAAGACTATAGTATAGATGAATCCTTTGTTAGCTGTAAGGGCTTTAAATACCGTAATCTGTTCAATTATGTAAAGGATGCCAGAGATAAGATATCACATTGGTCAGGCATACCAGTATCAATTGGTATTGGCGAAACTAAGACACTTGCAAAGCTTGCTAACCGCATAGCAAAAAAGAAGTACCGTGAAGTCGGGGTTTACATAATCGATTCAGAAGAAAAGCGTATAGCAGCCCTGAAAGCTAATGATGTCACTGATGTTTGGGGTATCGGTAGCCGTATCGGTAAACGGCTTAATTCAGTTGGTGTCTTTAACGCTTACGACTTATCACTGGTTGATAAAGATTGGGCTAAACGACAGTTCAGCGTTGTATTGCAGCGTACGGTGTATGAGTTGAAAGGTGTTAGCTGCATACCCTTAGAATTGGTACAGCCAGACAAACAGAACATAGCATCACAAAAAAGCTTTGGAATCTACCAGACTGAATTTGAACCGATATCAGAAGCCCTTGCAAACTACACTGCAAGGGTTGCCGAAAAGCTACGTAAACAAAATTTTGTTGCCGGGGGCATAAGCGTATGGTTAGGAACGAATAACTTTTCTAAGACGGATGCTCAATACTTTCCTGAAATCAGTACCGTGTGTGACGTGCCGACAGATTATACCCCTTACTTGATTAAACGGGCGGTTGAAGGGTTGAAGGTTATTTACCGTAAAGGTTACCTGTACAAACGTGTCGGGGTGATGCTTACCGACCTTCGCAATAATTCAGATGGTACTCAAAACCTTTTCCATGCTAACGCCCGAAACAAAGAAATTGAGATAATCAAAAAGGTTGATAGGATAAACCGTCTTAATGGCAGGGATACGGTCAGGTCAGCGCAACAGGGCTTTGTCAGGGAATGGAAAATGAAGCAGGAACACCTAAGCCCTAAGTACACAACCCGGTTACAAGATATTATCGTAATAAAATAGGACAATCAATTGTAGGTTTCCTATATTTAATCGATGAAAAAGTTAGGACTTGTTGTTTTACTCAGTCTAAGTGTTAATATCTTATACAGTCAGAATAAGGCTAAAGCTTCTAAGTCGGGTGGTAGCGACATTTTTGAGTTTTTAGAAAACGCTAAAAAAGATATGGGGTACACTGTAAAGTATGATTCCAACTTCAAACCTTATTATGAATGTGTCCTGTTAAATAAATCTTCAAAAAAGACCATCACAACGTTAATTATTACTTGTGACTATGGTGTCAATGGTAAGTATTATTACCGGACTGAGAATTTGCATAAAGTCATAAAACCTAAAAGCCGGGGTACTTTTAATATTGTGTTCAGCGATGCACTATTAAAAAATTATCACGCACCCGCCGACTTCGAGACTAAAAAAATTGAAATATCTAACATACGGTACAGCGATGGTTCGATTGAAGATACTTACATAGTGTTCTTTGAACGATAAAAGGGCTGCACATGGCAGCCCTTCTTTGTTTCAAAACATTGTACTCTCAGATGCTTTAATAGCATTCTTGTAGAGCCGTTCCCGGATGTACAGGGTGGTGACCTGTAAATTACCGTGGCGGTTACGCTGCCGGATTTCTTCAAAACTTGCACCTCCCTGCAAGTCATAATAATTTGAACTATGTTTCAGAGCGTAAAATTTCAGACGTGTAGGTACATCGTATTTGAGTCTGAATGTACGCCACTTCTGACCGAAATAGTCTTCTTGAACCTGAGTTGCAGAAGGCTTGCAACGGTGACCGAACACGTAGTAGTGAGCAGGTTTATTAACCACTAAATCATCTAACAGGTTGTAGAGTTCATCGTTCAGTGCAAAGATTGCTTCTTCTTCGTTCTTAGTTTTATCTGGTGGCAAAGTCAGGGTTCTTTTTGAAAAGTCTATATTCTCAACTTGAATCCGGGTTAACTCTACCGGGCGTATGTTATAATGAAACACCATCTTAGAAGCGATGTACAAGCCGAAGTATGCTTTATCCATCGCTAATAAGGTAACCACATTTTTTAGTTCATCAGTTTCAAAGATTTTAAAGCGTGATGAATCCCTTTTGGTGTTTTTCTTTACAGATAGCGGAACCGGGTTTTCATCGGTAATCTTTAACGTTACAAGAAAGTTGAAGAACGTGCCTAAGTCAGTACGATAACAGTTGTAGCTTACCTTGCCCCACTTTCGGGCAAGGGCGGTAGATTCTAAAAAGTGGTCAATATCAAGTTTATTAAACGTGCTTGGTTTACGCATGAGATACTTCTTTTCAGTCAACCACTCAGTAAAGAAATTCATCAGGTAGCGGTTCATCTTTAAAGCCTTTTCTTTCATACCCTGATTTTCAACTTTTAATTCACGTTGCTTTAACCAGTAAGGAATACACTCTTTAATCGGTGATAGCGGTGTTATTGGCAGGTCGTTGAAGGTATTGGTAATAGGATTCCAACCCTTAGACAGCAGGGTGATTAGTGCTTCAACAACGTCTTTAGCATCTTTCTTTAATACCGCTAAGCTTGCGCCGGGTTTAAGACCTGTTAGCTTACGTTGGCGTTCTAACTTGCCAGTGTCAGGGTTTAAAAATTGAAAGTGTACATAGGGCTTAGTGCTTGTAGTCCCGGGGAATAATTTGAATTCGTAATCTTTCCACGTTTGGATGACAACAGATGTGTCTTTTTTCTTGGCTTTTAGTTCCATTTTTTTTAAAAGGTTAAATGATTTAAAATCAGCCACTTTGAACACTTAGTAAAACTAAATTTAGATTTACTAATTTTTTGGCTTTTTTTTTATCACTTAGCCCCGGTTTTGTGGGAACTAATGATGCTAAAGTAGCCAAAAAATGCCGTAATTCAAAATGGCATTAACCCGATTACCAGACCTGAAATGCTAAGGGTTCGCAAAATCTTTTTATTTTTGACACCTGTCTTGACACCATTAGCATGAAAAACAGCCCTCGCAATAGCAAAAACGTACAATTCTGGTTAGTAAAAAGTGAACGTGACTTTGTTTCACTCTTTCTTGGCAGTGTAGCTTTTCTGCTTATTTTGACACCTGTCTTGACACCCGTAGTATGAAAAACAGCCTTAACGATAGTAAAAACCCACAATTCTGGTTAGTAAAATCAGAACCTGTAAAATATAGCTGGGAAAAATTTAATAAAGAGGGCCGTACCTTTTGGGATGGCGTGCGTAATTACCAGGCGCGCAACAATTTAAAACTAATGAAAGCCGACGACCTGGTGATGTGGTACCATAGCAACGAGGGCAAAGAAATTGTAGGTATTGCCCGTGTTGTAAAAGAATTTTATCAGGACCCCACAACTGAAGACCCAAACTGGGTAGTGGTTGACCTGGAACCTGTAGAGAGCCTGAAAAAACCAATAACCCTTGAACAAATAAAAGCCGACGAGCGCCTGAAAGATATCGGGCTGGTGAGGCAGGGCCGCCTTTCGGTAATGGCATTAAAACGCGAGGAGTTTGACAGGATACTGGAACTGGCAGGTAGTTAACTATCTGCTTAAAACTTTCCGTAAAAGTTAGATATATCAAAATACAGATCCTGTTCTTTGCCGTCAGCTGTTTTTATTTTAAGAATATCATAGGGTTTTTTATCATGATAAATCAGGGACTGGCCCCGGCTACTTGCCCCCGGGTAATTTGCCTTTACCCAAGCATATTCTGCGTCTATACCAGTTTTTTCTGATTTCTCCTGTATTACTACAGCTGTTTGGAAAGATACGCCATCCTGCACGTTATTAGCTGTGCGGTTGAGTTGCTTTTTACCCGCACATGATGTTAACATTACTACAGGAATAATTAACACTAACAAAAATCTTTTCATTTATGATAAAGTTTTAATATTTATAAATGTAATGATTCTCAAAAAACTTATTTTAAGAAGAACTATTTCTGTTCGCCAAAAAACAAGGCTTTCAGTTCGGTAGCATCATCCGGTTTCATTTTACCGCCCAATATCAGCCTTAGCTGGCGGCGGCGCAGTGCGCCTTCATAAAGTTCAATTTCCTGGTCGGTTTCGGGTAACATAGGCGGCACGGGGATGGTGCGGCCGTTTTGGTCTAAAGCTACAAAGGTGTAATAAGCCTCGTTACTTTTTACCTTAGTGCCCGATGGTATGTTTTGGGCGTAAACATCAAGCCTAACCTCAACAGAGGTAGTAAAAGCACGTGATACTTTTGCTTCGATGGTGATTACATCGCCCAGTTTTATAGGGTGCTGAAAGGATACATTATCTACAGATGCAGTTACTACAATACGGTTACAATGTTTTTGTGCCGATATAGCTGCGGCAATATCCATCCAGTGTAATAAACGGCCCCCCATTAAATTATTCAGGGTGTTGGTATCATTGGGTAATACCAGTTCGTTCATGATAGTAAATGATTCCTGGGGCGATTTTCCTTTCATGCTGCAAAGATAAACTTTAGCAGGAAAGTATCGCTCATATAATCAGCCGCTTAAAAAATTACTGTTTTGCCGAACTTAGCAGGCTATAACCCACTAATTGCTCGTACCGAGAGCCGGTTTGGCGGTAGTAAACCAGTAACTGGTATTCATTTTCGGTTTCAAAGTAATTTCCCTCTAAAATGATATCATCGGGCTGTTTGGTAGCATTGCTTACCCAAATGTACTGGTAATCGTACACGCCTTGCTTAAGCAGCAAATCGGTATACCAGCGGCCGCGGCTATCAAAAGTGAGTTTGCTGCGCTCATCCAGCTTATAATCATTAAACTGGCCAACAATGTAGGGGGTGCCGTCGGCTTCAGATTTATTGGATGCCAGGCTAAAATACATATGCGCGTAATCGGCGTCGCGTCGCGGGTCGCTGCCGTCCTGGTTCAGAATATAAAATTTACCATCAAGATCATACAACAACGTGTAGTTGGGCAGGTTGCGGTTGGGGTCGCCCAGCAGCATAACAGTGTTGGCGGTGTCTTTATAAATTTTGGCTATCCGTTCAGAATTTAGCTTGAGCGTACGTGTATCAAAATGCCTGAACTCGTTACGGCCGGCAAAATCGTTAATGCTTACATCGTTATAAACCAGCTGCGTACCGCGAATGTAAGTTGGTTTATTGTTCATGATGCCGGTTTCGGGCCTGGCATTTTGCATCAAAAAAGCGCGGATATCTGTATTGGGGTTTTGCACCGGCAGGCCCGTATAATCAATAGTAAAGTTCACCTTCTGGTTGGTACGCCTTGCCGCTACGTTGTTTGAAGTGATGATATTGGCACTTACCGACACGCGTTTGCCAACTACATAAAACCTGCGGGTTAATATTAGTTTTGCAGGGTCGCCATCTTCATAAACCTTCAGGATGTAGTTGCCCGATATTTTGGGGATGATATTGCGGTTGGGGAGCTTAACCTCGTAGTGGGTATATTTTTGAAAAGTTGCTGATGAGTAAGAATAATCATTAATACGATCGTCTGTAAAACTTTCCAGGTATTCGGTGGGCGATAGATTAGATGGGCGCCAGGTAGCATCGCAGTGCTGAATGGTATAATTAAAAGTGCGGCTGCCGCCGCTCAGGTCGTCAAAGCCAAGCGTTATGGTTTCGCCGCTACCCAGATCTATAATGGGGAACGAGGCCTGTTTTTTTGAATTGAAAAACTCCACGCTTTTTATCTCGTGCCGGTAAACGCTGTTGTCAAACGGTGGGGTTTGGGCAAAAGAAAATGTGCTTGCAGAAAAACAAAGCAGTAACATACAGAAGCAATTTTTCATCAACACAAGGTAGTGAATTTTTGTAATGCCGAACAGCGATATGAAAAAGTCAATTACCCAGCATCTTACAATTTATCTACGATTAGTTTGATCCTTTCAGTTACGGTAGTATCGCCTTCAATTTTAAGTATAGGGCAGGTTACGTTGCTTAACCAAAGCTGGTGCACGGCAAGGTTGCGGCCATTAGTTGTATTATCATCATAGCCCTTGGCCCAATTTGTGAACTTTTTATACTGATCAGCCCTGAAAGGGTCGGTAAATATCAGGTCGCCGTAACGCTCAACTTCGCGGCTATGCAGCCGTTGCATTCTTACATCGTGTGGTATGTGTAAAAATACAACAAGGTCAAACATTGTTAGCCACTCTTCTCCCCAGCTAACAAGCGAGCCGCCCACTATGGCATTGGGTGTAGCCTGGCAATCGTTTCTAAGCATCGCTATTCTGTCGGCGGCCTCGCGTTTTACAGTATAGGGTACGGCAGATGGCAGCCAGAAGTATTCATCAGTATCAAAATAGGAGTAGTTGAGGTGTTGTGCCAATGCCTTACCCAAGGTAGTTGAGCCGGCGCAGGAGGCACCCATAACATGTATTTTCATATTGGCGGCAAACAAAAAAGGGCAGTTGCTTAGCAACTGCCCTGGTTATTTAAAAGTTTTTTATGCTTCCAGTTCCATGATCTGTTCGGCAAGTGCCTCCCAGCGGCTTTGGTTTTCCCTCAGCTCCAATTTTTTAAGCTGATGGCTGTTACTTATTTGCTTTAGCTTTTCGGCCTGGTTGTAAATACTATTGTCGGCCAGTTGGGCTTCAAGCTGTTTTACTTCTTTTTCTAAAGCGGCTATATGCTCTTCCATCTTGGTTAGGTCATGGTTAAGCTTTTTTAGCTGCTGGGTTTTGTTGTCGCCCTGTGGTTGTTTAACAGGCTCCGGCTTTTTCTCTTCCTTTTTGGGCTGAGGGGCAGGTGTTGCTGCTTTAGGGTCTAACTTACGTTTAGCGTTCCACTCATCATACTCGGCGTAAGTGCCCGGGTATTGTTTTATTTTTTGATCCTCAATAAACCAGATCTTGTTGGCCACATTATCCAGGAAGTACCTATCGTGAGATACCACGATAACAGTACCTTCGTACTGCTGCAGCGCCTGGATCAATATGTTTACTGAAGCCATATCCAGGTGGTTGGTGGGCTCATCCAGTACCAGGAAGTTGGCATCGGCGGTTAACGCTTTTGCCAGCGCCACACGCGATTTTTCACCACCCGACAGTACTTTGATCTTCTTGAAAACATCATCGCCGGTAAACAAAAACGAACCTAATATGGAGCGCAATTCAGTATCGGTATGTTTTGGAGCGAAAGATTGCAGTTCCTGAAGTATCTGGTGTTCTAAATGCAAACTTTCTAATTGGTGTTGCGCAAAAAAAGTCTGGGTTACATTGTGGCCGGTAACTGCTGTGCCGCTATACTCTTTATCGGCACCTGCTACGATACGCAATAAGGTTGATTTACCTTTGCCGTTGGCACCTATCAACGCTATTTTATCACCTTTTTCAATAATTGCTTCAGCATCATCTAAAATATCAATTGCAGGATATTTTTTGGTGATATGCTCCAGGGTAGATACGTGCCTGCCCGATTGCTTGCTGAAACGGAAGCTAAAGTTAACTTCGGGGTTGTCATCATCAACATCATCTACACGCTCCAGTTTATCCAGCATCTTGATACGCGATTGCGCCATTTTAGCTTTAGATGCCTTGGCACGGAAACGCTCAATTAAACGTTCTTCCTGTTTTATTTTTGATTGCTGGTTTTTGAACTCGCCACGCTGAACTTCGGCCCTTAGGGCTTTTTCTTCCAGGTAAAAAGTGTAGTTACCCGCATATACGTTCAGTTTTCCTTTGCGCGATTCAACCGTGCGGTTAATCACTTTGTCAAGGAACCACCTATCGTGCGATACGATGATGATAGCACCGTTAAATGCCTTCAAATAGTCCTCCAACCATTGTATTGATGGTAAGTCCAGGTGGTTGGTAGGCTCATCCAGTAACAATATATCGGGTGCCTGTAAAAGTATTTTGGCAAGCATTACACGCATACGCCATCCACCGCTAAAGGTGCTTAGTTTGCGCTGGCAATCAGCTTCGCTAAAACCAAGGCCGGCTAAAATTTCGTGTGCTTTGTATTCAATGTTATACCCATCCAGCAGTTCAAATTCGTGCTGTTTGTCGCTTAGTTTATGCAGCAGGTCTTCGCTGTAATCTGTTTCCAGTTTTTTTAGCAGTACTTCTATCTCGTCGTGCAGTTGGTTTTGGCGCTCAAAGGCCTCCATGGCAACATGCACAATGTTTTTATCTGACGAGTAGGATAGCAGGTCCTGGTTAAGGTAACCCATGGTAAGGTCCTTAGCCATTGATATGGTGCCCGATGTAGGTTTATAATCACCTACAATGATCTTTAACAGCGTAGTTTTCCCCGTGCCGTTAGCGCCAATTAACCCAATTTTTTCACCGGGTTTAATATGCCAGTTGGCTTCATCATATAAGGCGCGCGCACCAATCTCGAACGTAAGGTCATTTATAGCTATCATTTCGGCGCAAAGATACGCTTTTGAGATGAAGCCTCAAAAGCGAGATTGGCGTTTAGTGATCATATACTGGCGTTTGTGACGTTATTATGCCAATTACTAATCTCTGATCACCAATTAGTTAATTACTAACCTTTTACTGTTTCCAGCCAGCCCTGCGCCATTAGTTTTGCACCGGCAAGGCTTGGGTGCACGCCATCAAGTGTCCAATAGGTGGCGGGTGCTTGTTTAAGCGCGTTATTAAATATGGTTTGATAGGGGATAAATGGCAGATCATACTCCGTTGCAATATCGCGGGCGGCTTTACGGAACAGATCAAAAGTTGGGTACCATTTGGCATCAACAGATTTGGTGCCTATCATGGCAAAGGGTTCGCCTATGATGATCTTTATACCCGGCAAGGCGATTTTGGTACGGTCTAAAAGTTTTTTGTAATCGGTTATATAGGTTTCAATAGTGCCGGTATAACCGCCGCCAAGCGTATGCCAAAAATCGTTTACACCAATATGGATGCTTAGTACAGTTGGCTTTAGGGCAAGAGTATCCGTATCCCATCTGTCGGCCAACTGATACACCTTGTTACCACCCACGCCTTTATTGTAGATCTGAAGGTTTTTTGTGGCGTATTTTTCCAGTAATTCGGCTGCCGTCAATAAAACGTAACTATTGCCCAGCGCGCTGTTGTCATTAGGTGTGGTTTTATTGCGGTCGCGCCCCCAGTCGGTGATGGAGTCGCCCTGGAACAGGATCACATCATTATCTTTCAATTGTATCTTTTTGCTTCCGTAGCTGCTGGCCGAAGCCGATACGATTTGCGGGATGCTGATAGCCGCCGCAGCGCTTACAGCGGTGGTTTTTAGAAAATTACGGCGGGAGGTATTATTGGTCATGTTTGTATTGGTTATTGCAGATGCAGGTTATTGCCCGTGCCTAAAGTACAAATTGTAAATTAGCATGATGCTTAATTGTTAAAAGTTGATGCGTAATTGTTAAAAACGGTAAATTCGCGCCATGTATCAATTGCTTAAACCCCTGCTGTTTCAGTTCGACCCGGAGAACGTACATTATTTTGTAACCCGCAACCTTAAACGGTTTAACCGTTTCCCCGGCGGTGCATCATTAAGTAAAGCCATTTGGGGCACCGGTGATAAACGCCTGGAGCGCGAAGTTTTTGGCCTTAAATTTAAAAACCCTGTTGGCCTTGCCGCCGGTTTTGATAAAAATGCCGAACTGATAAGCGAAATGGGTAACCTGGGGTTTGGCTTTGTTGAGGTTGGAACAGTAACCCCCTTGCCGCAGCCGGGTAACCCTAAACCAAGGATGTTTCGCCTGCCGGCAGATGCAGCGCTGATAAACCGCATGGGCTTTAATAATTTGGGCGTTGATGTAGCAGCCGAGCGTATTGCAGCTTACCGCAAAAGCCTTAAACCTGGGCAACAGGCGCTAATAGTAGGGGGTAACATAGGTAAAAACAAGGTTACGCCTAATGAGGATGCTGTAAGTGATTATATTAAATGCTTCGACAGGCTTTTTGATGTGGTTGATTACTTTGTGGTGAACGTGAGTTCGCCCAATACACCCGGCCTGCGCGAACTGCAGGAAAAAGAGCCCCTGATGAATCTTTTAAACACCCTGCAGCAACGCAATAGTAAGGATGGAGTAAGTAGGCCTATCCTGTTAAAAATAGCGCCAGACCTTACCAATGAGCAACTAGACGACATTGCCGATATTGTAAAACAAACTGGCATTGCGGGTATCATCGCCACAAATACAACCATAAGCAGGGAGGGTCTTACATCCACCCATAAAGACGAGACCGGCGGGTTAAGCGGCAAGCCCCTAACCAAACGATCAACAGAAGTTATTGCTTATTTGCACAAAGCATCAGGCGGAGTATTCCCTATAATAGGTGTGGGTGGCATCCATTCGGCAGAAGACGCGATGGAGAAATTAGCAGCCGGCGCATCATTAGTACAATTATATACCGGTTTTATTTATGAAGGGCCGGGGCTGATAGGAAGGATAAACAAGAGGATATTGCAATCGTAGAGACGCGATACTTCGCATCTCCTTTAGGGCGGTGGTGAAATGTTCATTAATGCATATTCATTAAAGACGTGAAGTATCGCGTCTCTACAATCGAAAAAAATCAAACAAAAAAAGGCACACCTATCGGTACGCCTTTAAATTTCTTTTTTAAAAAGAAGGATTATTTGCCTGAAGCAGCAATAGCTAAAACAGCATTGTTTTTTGCTATCTGGCTATCTTTTTTCTCTGCAGAACGGCTGCCTAACTCAATGTTAGTAGCTAATTTCAAAAACTGAACTTCTAAACGTGAAGTGGTTTTGTTCCTTCTATCTTTTCTTTTTAAACGAGTAACGCCCATGACTTTTTATTTTTAATTTTTTTAACCTTGAGGTCGGGAGCGGATTCGAACCGCTGTAGGAGGTTTTGCAGACCTCTGCCTAGCCACTCGGCCACCCGACCAATTTTAAAGGATTGCAAAAATAGTAATTATTTTTTGGCAATCAATTTTATTTGTAGCTTTTTGCAGCAAGTTCTGAACAACATATGGCGGTAGCTATCGCTACGTTCAAAGATTCGGCCCTGCCAACACGCGGAATGGTGATGGCTTTGGTCACTAAAGCCTGAATATCAGGACGTATGCCGTTGCCCTCGTTGCCCATAACCAGCAACCCTTCGGTGCCAAAATTTGTGGAATAAATATTATCGCCATTTAATAAAGTGCCAAAAACAGGCAGTTTTGCAGCCGATATTATGCCCGCAAGGTTGGTATAAGTAATGTTTACACGCGCTAATGAGCCCATGGTTGCCTGTACCACTTTGGGGTTGTACGCGTCAACCGTATCTTCCGAGCAGATGATATTGGTAATGCCAAACCAGTCGGCCGTGCGGATAATGGTACCCAGGTTGCCGGGGTCCTGAACACCATCAAGCACCAAACTAAACTTATTTTTTAGTGTTAATTGGTTTAGATCGTTCCATTGCGGTATATTAACAGTGGCAATGGCATCGGCAGGGTTTTTTAAAGTGCTTATCTTTTGCAGGTCGTTTAAAGAAATTTCCTGAAAGTTTATTTTTTGAGATAATTTAAGCAATTTTGGGGCAATATCAGGTGTATGATATATGGTATGGACATGATAATCAGAATCAATAAATTCAGTTATCGATTTGTATCCCTCTACCGTAAATAAACCATGTTCCCTGCGAAACTTTTTATGTTGTAAGGACGTTAGTAAACTTATCTGTGATTTTGAAAGCATATCATATACCCGGGCATTACCGTCTTGCAATATTAAGTATTTTGATGGTTATTATTAGTGCCGGCTGTAGTGTTACACGCGGGCTAAAGGATAACCAGGCCATTGTGCGCAAAGTTACCATTAAAGGTGTTGATAAAGAATTTGCGGAAGAATCTCTCAATTATATTGATAAAGAACAGCAGCCAAATAACTGGCTTAACCTGCAATTTTATTACCTGTTTAGCCGAAAAGGTAAACGCAACATAGGCGAGACCCCCGCACTGCTGGATAGTAACCTGGTTGAGTTTTCGCGCCTGCAAATACAAAAGTACCTGGTTAATAAAGGTTTTCTGAAAGCCAAGGTAGCCGACTCGATAGTAATTAAAAAGAAAAAAGCCCAGCTGATATTTACAGCTACCGAAGGCCCGCTTTTTAAGGTACGTAACTTTAGGGATAGCATTGCCGACGGAAAAGTAAAAGAATTATACCGGAAAACACGTAAACAATACTCGCATGTTAACAATGGCAGCCGTTTTGATACCGACAGCCTTGCTTACGACCGCGACCAGTTTTACCAGGTGATGAAACGTAACGGTTATTTTGATTTTTACCGCCAGTATATCAATTACCTGCCCGATTCAAGCTTTAACAAAAGTGTGGTTGATGTGGTAATGACCATTGATAACCCCGAAGGGAAAAAAGAACACCCCGTTTATACCATTAATAATACCTTAGTTACCATTGCACGCAGCAACGGCCGCACGCCCGGTAAGGCCGACACTATACAGGTAGACACACAATTCAGGTTTGTTGATTTTTCGGGTAGGTTTAAGCCCCGCACAACCACCGATTACATTTTTCAACGCAAAGGCGAACTGTATGACCTGGATAAACAAACGCTAACCACCACCCGGCTGTCGGAGTTGAATGTGTTCAGGAACGTACCCAACCCAACTTACGAGAAGCTATCAGACAGTACCAACCGCCTGAACACTAAAATAGATATTGTACCCCTTAAACGCATGAGCGACCGGGTTGAGGCCGAGTTTTTATTTAATCAGGGGCGTTTTGGCTATAACCTGGGTAATACGTTTACCAACCGTAATATTTTTAAGCAGGCAGCTATTTTACAGGTTAAACTTAACTGGAGTATATTGTTCGACAATGGCAATTCTGCTGTAAACGACGGGATACAGAACCAGGATTTTAGGGCGGGAGTAAGCCTTATTTATCCGCGTTTATTGCTGCCTTTTAGTTTCCCTAACCTGGCAAAATTTGGTGTGCCGCATACTACATTCTCAACCAATTACCAGTTGTTTTATCAGAAAGGATTGGTAGAACGTAAGAGTTTTATTAACTCTATTACCTATGATTTTTTTGAAACAGCTCGTAAGCAGCACTCTATAACGCCCATTAACATCGAGTTCTCCAGTGGTAGTATAGATCCTGTAGCCAAGGATGAACTGTTAAAGCAAAATCGCTACTCGTATGTATACCTTATTGGCCGCAAAACTTTTACGTTAGGTAGCCAATACACCTTTCAATACAACGCACAAGAGTTAAACTCTTACAAAAACTTTATCTATTTCAGAGGAGGGTTAGACCTTGGGGGAGGCGTACTTAGCCTGCTGAGCAAGGCCTTTAATGCCCCTAAAGACACACTTGGCCAGCGCACTTTATTTGGTTTCGCCTTTGCGCAATACGTAAAAACCGAGATTGATTACCGCTGGTACCGCAGCCTTGGCGGCGAAAAACAGTTCATATTTCGCTTTAATCCGGGGATAGGTATCCCTTATGGTAACAGCGACCAGCTTATATTTGAGAAAAACTTTTATACCGGTGGCGCTAACGATATCCGCGCGTGGTTGCCGCGAACACTTGGCCCGGGCCAGTTTAACCGAGCCAGCTATGGTACAAATGGCAGAGCCGATACCACACGTGCCCGCTTAAAATACCTCGATCAGTTTGGCGAGATAAAAATGGTTGCCAATTTGGAATATCGATATAAACTGGTTGATAACTTCTTCGGGTCGAAACTGAAGGGCGCCATGTTTATTGATGCCGGTAATGTTTGGCGCCTGCACAAAACAACCGATAACCCTAACGGCGAGTTCAGGTTTAATAATATCCTGCAATCTACAGCTATAGGCATAGGTACCGGTTTAAGGTTCGATCTGGGCTTCTTTATCTTTAGGCTGGATGCCGCCTTTAAATTTAAAGACCCGCAGTTTACCGGGTCAGACCAATGGGTGTTCATCAAGCATTTTAACGAGGTGTTTGGTAATGGCAGCTTTAAAGAAGCTTACCTGAGGAACAATAAAACAGGTATTGATGCAAACGGTAAAGTGGTAGGCGATGGCTACAGCTTTATGCAGCTTAACTTTGGTATAGGGTTGCCTTTCTAGGTCCGAAGTCGGGAAAGTCCGGAAGAAAAAGTCTATTTTGCCGCCCTTGTTGGTGTTGTTACCAACAAACCGCATGCTTGTAGCCAACCTGTTTAGATGTTGTTAGTGACGACACCAGCAACGAGGATTCTTTTACCCTTCCGTCTTTTTTCTACGAAGCAAACATCCCCTTTAACCCGTCAATAATACTCTGGAAGAACGTAGGGATGCTTAAACCGTTACTGTGGTTAAAGTACAGGAATATACAGAAGATAATGAGCGCTATAATAATAAACCGCTTAAACAGGTAGCCCAGCAGTATCAAACCCAACGGTATTGATATCAGTAGTATCCAGCTTATTTTTACCGGGGTTAGTTTGCTATCGTGCCTGTATACGTAATACAGCATAGAGTGGGTGCCGTTATCATTTTCATGGCGGGCATATACAAACATGGATTTATCAAGCTTATGCCTGTAAAAAGCGGTGCCTTTATCAAACGTTAGCTGCTCGGTAAAGCCATTTACGCTAAATGTAAAAATGCCGTTCACATTTTCCTGTATGTTTTTGGCCGTATCAACCGCTACAATAGCAATCTCATCTTTTGCAAAAGGGTTTTCCTTTACCACAAAGTGATTAATGGAGATAGTATCTGCAAAGGCAAAGCCGGTTGTAAATAAAATACAGAAACAGGCGAGTAATAGTTTTTTCATGGAGGCACGTAAGCGTGCAATAAAAATAGTGTTTTTCTTAATTGTTAAGTATACAAATACTAATGTTTAACAAAGTAGCGTAGCTAACCCATAAAAGGTATGGTATTAACAGCCACGCCGCGGTTTTACGAAACCTGTTAAACCACGATATGTTTAGTATAATAGCTACCAGCAATGCAACAATGATGATTAATGCATATAATATTTGATGCAGGCCAAAAAACACTATCGACCATGAAAAATTAAGCGCCAGTTGCACCACATAAATAATTACAGCTGTTTGGTAGGTTGCCGATGTATCCCTCAGCTTCCAAACCATGTAGGCTGCGGTAGCTATCATGATGTAAATGATTGTCCATGCTACAGGGAAAAGCCAGTTAGGGGGCGTAAAAGGTGGCTTATTTAAGGTGCTGTACCAGCCTGTTATTTCGGGCCTGGTAAAGATAGATGCTACCACACCAATAGTCAGCGTAATTGCAAGGCTAAGCATAAATGCAGCCGGTTGAAATTTATTATCGGCGTAATTGGTTCTCATGGTTTTATATAAACCGATTGCATTTCCAAAATGTTTAAACTAAGGTATAATAGTTTTATTAAATACATAACAAAATAGCCGGGACATTTGCCCCGGCTATTAAGAAGCGAGATCGCAAATCTCTCCTCTAATATCACAAATTTATCTTACAAATTGCCCCTTAATTCCTGTTCGCGCTCAATGGCTTCAAACAAGGCTTTAAAGTTACCCGCACCGAATGATTTTGCACCCTTGCGCTGTATGATCTCGAAGAACAGGGTAGGGCGGTCTTCCACCGGTTTGGTAAAAATCTGTAACAGGTAACCCTCGTCGTCGCGGTCTACAAGGATGCCTAGTTTTTTCAATGGTTCAAGGTCTTCGTCTATCTTACCTACACGGGCAGTAAGCTCGTCATAATAAGTAGTGGGCACGGTTAAAAATTCCACGCCGCGGCTTTGCAGGTCGGTAACGGTTTTAACAATATCAGCTGTGGCCAATGCCAGGTGCTGTACGCCTTCGCCTTCGTAAAACTCCAGGTATTCTTCAATCTGGCTTTTCTTTTTACCCTCGGCCGGTTCGTTTATCGGGAACTTTACATAACCATTGCCGTTACTCATTACCTTACTCATCAGAGCCGAATATTCGGTAGATATCATTTTATCATCAAAAGTCAGGATATTACGAAAACCCATAATGTCCTCATAAAAGTTAACCCACTGGTCCATTTTATGCCAGCCTACGTTACCCACGCAATGGTCTACATACAGCAAGCCTGCAACTGGCGGCTGGTAGGTGGTTTGCAGTGTTTTATAACCCGGCAGGAACGGCCCGCTGTAGTTTTTACGTTCGATGAACAAATGGACCGTTTCGCCATAAAGTTTGATACCGCTGGTACGTACTTCGCCATGCTCATCAGTAATGGTTTGCGGCTGCTGGTATGGTTCGGCACCACGTTTTGTAGTTTGCTCAAAAGCATCATAGGCATCATCAACCCAAAGGGCTAGTACTTTTACACCATCGCCATGTTTTTTAATATGCTCGGCAATGGGGTGATCTGAGTGCAGCGGAGTGGTTAGCACCAGGCGGATCTTGCCTTGTTGTAAAACGTATGAGGCGCGGTCGCGCACGCCTGTTTCCGGGCCCGAATAAGCCAGGTCCTGAAAACCGAAAGCGGTTTTATAATAATGGGCGGCCTGCTTGGCGTTACCAACGTAAAATTCAACATAGTCGGTACCGTTAAGCGGCAAAAAATCTGTTGTGGTTGGTTTTTTATCTAATGTTAATGTTTCCATTTTGTGTTTATCTTTTAAATTATTTAATGTGTCATTACGAGGTATGAAGCAACCTCATAGGGTATGCTGAGATTGCCACACTATCGCTCGCAATAACATATGCGTATATGTCTTGATTCTTATCTCTTACTTTCTTGATCTTCTTAAATCACCCAGCTTTTATAATAATTACCGTCCTCAATATTTACGGCGTCTTCGGTTAGCATCAGCGGGCGGAAAGGGTCAATCATCACAGCCAGTTCATCTGTAAATTCCTTACCTATTGATTTCTCGACGGAACCCGGCGCAGGGCCATGCGGTATGCCGCCCGGGTGCAGGGTTATCTGCCCTTTTACCACGCTCTTGCGGCTCATAAAATCGCCATCAACGTAGTACAATACCTCATCACTATCCACATTGCTGTGGTTATACGGCGCAGGGATAGATAACGGGTGATAATCGAACTTGCGAGGCACAAACGAGCAGATCACAAAGTTGTGGCCTTCAAAAGTTTGGTGTACCGGAGGTGGTTGGTGCACGCGGCCCGTTATCGGTTCAAAATCGTGGATAGAAAATGCCCACGGGTAATGAAAGCCATCCCAGCCAATAAAATCAAACGGGTGGGTGCCATAAATGTATGGGTATATCAGCCCCTGTTTTTTGATCAGGATCTTAAAGTCGCCTTTCTGGTCGATGGTTTCCAGGTTGGTAGGGCGTTTAATATCGCGTTCGCAATAGGGCGAATGTTCCATCAACTGGCCATATTCGTTCCGGTAGCGCTTCGGGGCACGTATCGGGCTAAAGCTTTCTACAATAAACAAGCGGTTATCTTCATTATCAAACTCCAGCTGGTAAATGGTACCACGGGGGATAACCAGATAATCGCCATACTCAAATTTAATCTTACCAAAACCGGTTTTTAAAGTACCCGAACCTACGTGGATAAAAATCACCTCGTCGGCCTGGCTGTTCTTATAAAAATAATCGGTCATGCTTTTGCGCGGGGCAGCCAGCGAGATATGCAGATCGGCGTTTACCAGCACCGGTTTACGGCTTTTCAGGTAATCGTCTTCAGGCTTTATGTTAAAACCTATCAGGCTGGTATGTTTAAGGTGTTTTTCGCGCGCTATTTTGGGCTCAACCGAATACGGTTCGCCCAGTTCTTTTACAATGGTGGGCGGGTAAGCGTGGTAAACCAGCGAGTACAAGCTGGAAAAACCTTCGGTTGATACCAGTTCTTCGGCGTATAAACTACCGTCGGGCTTACGGAATTGCGTATGCCGCTTATGCGGGATAGTCCCTAAAGTGTGGTAAACAGGCATGATTTAATTAATTGGTTTATTAAGAACGTTTTAAGCGTTCAAAAAGTTTAAATTACAGTATGCAGGGCTGCGAATCGAAATAATACGATACCGCCAATTACTTATAAAAAACGAAATGAAATTAGAATTGCGCCAGCGCGATCTTTGAGAGCACAGCATCCCTGAAAGAAGAGGAATTACTCATAGAAGTAAGCCCGAGGGAAAAGTAAAACTGTTTTTTAATGCTCATCATTGGTATCAAAATTAAGCGTAATAAATTTAATATGCAAGCATAATAGTTTATACAACAAATGCAAAAATGTTTAGTTTTGACTGACCAATAAACTCATTTATGAAATTAGTATCCTACAAAACCGAAGACCGGGAACACCTGGGAATTTACATAAACGGCCACATTTACAACCTAAACTCGTGCGATAAGCTGATACCCGATAACATGAATGAATTTTTGTGGGGCGGTGATGAATTGATGGAGCACGCCAAAAAGGTGAATGCCGATATCAAGAGTGGTAAGGTAGAAGCTAAAGAGGAGCTGTTTTATGAGTTAACGGCCCCCGTACCACACCCAACATCATGCCGCGATGGGTACGCCTTTCGCCAGCATGTGGCCGCTGCACGCCGCAACCGCAAGGTGGATATGATTGCCGAGTTTGACCAGTACCCGATATTTTACTTTACCAACCACAACGCTATACAAGGGCCCGGCGAAATTGAGTGTATGCCCGATCATTTCCAGAAGCTTGATTTTGAACTGGAAGTAGCCGTTGTGCTGAACAAAAAAGGCCGCAACATACGTGCTGCCGAAGCCGACAGCTATATTGCCGGGTACATGATTATGAATGATATGAGCGCCCGCACCCTGCAAATGGAAGAAATGCTGCTCAACCTTGGCCCGGCAAAGGGAAAGGACTTTTCGACCGTGATTGGCCCATGGCTGGTTACACCCGATGAATTGGAGCAGTACAAAACATCGCCAAAAGCGGGGCATACCGGTGTTACTTACAACCTGGAAATGAAATGCGTGGTGAACGGCAAACAGGTTAGCAGCGGCAATATGGCCGATATGGACTGGACCTTCGCCGAAATCATAGAGCGCTGCGCTTACGGCTGTGATGTATTGCCCGGTGACGTGATTGGATCAGGTACGGTTGGTACCGGCTGCTTTTTAGAACTAAACGGCACCGGCTTATTAAACGACCCTAATTACCAGCCACAATGGCTGCAACCAAACGACCTGGTTGAAATGGAGATAACCGGCCTGGGTATGCTGGGTAATATTATTAAAAAGAGTAATGATGATTTTTCAATTTTAGGATTGAAGAAATAAAAGAACCGTTATTGCGAGCGTAGCGTGGCAATCTTCGATAGAAAAGTAGTCGACCTGCTTATCGAAGATTGCTTCATCCCTTGCAATGACGCGTGGAGAAAATATGCTAACCCTCGAAACAAAAAACCTTACCCCACTACAGATCCAGGCATACCTGAACCACGCGGTAGCGCCAAGGCCTATTTGCCTGGCTTCAACTGTGGATGCGGAAGGGAATGTTAACTTAAGCCCCTTTAGCTTTTTTAACCTGTTTAGCGTAAACCCGCCGGTGTGTGTGTTCTCGCCATCGCGCAGGGTGAGGGACAATACCACTAAACATACGCTTGAGAATTTGCAACAGGTACCCGAGTGCGTGATCAATATTGTGAACTATGATATGGTGCAGCAGGTGTCGCTTTCCAGCGTGGAATACCCGGCCGGAGTAAACGAATTTATAAAAGCGGGATTGACCGAACTACCGTCTGAACTGGTAAAACCGCCCCGCGTAGCCGAATCGCCTATACAGTTGGAGTGCGTGGTGAAAGAGATCATCAGCTTGGGCGAAACACCCGGTGCCGGTAATTTGGTGATAGCCGAAATAAAGATCATCCACATCAGCGAGGCTGTTTTAGGTGAGGACGGTGCAATTGACCAATATAAAACCGACCAGGTGGGCCGCCTCGGCGGCGACTGGTACTGCCGCGTTACGGCGGATAGCCTGTTTAAGGTGGCAAAGCCGGTACGTACCATTGGCATAGGGGTGGATGCTATTCCTTATGCCATCCGCAACTCAAAAGTACTTACCGGGAATAATCTGGGGCAATTGGGTAATGTAGAAGAATTGCCTGCCGATGAAGCCATTGAGGCCTACGCGCAAAGCGATGAACTGAAAGAGATCTTTGATGCCACCATCGGCGATAGCCAAACCCGCGAACTGCAACTGCATTTAAAAGCCAAACAGTTATTGGATGATGGCTGGGTAGAAGAGGCGTGGATGGTGCTGTTGGCTGAATAATTCCGCCCTTGTCATGCTGAACGTAGTGAAGTATCTATTCGTCGATATGTATTTAGGCGATTGCAAAGTTCACGAATAGATCCTTCGCTATCGCAGGATGACACAGCAGGTTAAAGCTACCTACTTCCCAAACGTGTACTGTTTATTTACAACGCTAACCACCAGCGGCAGGTGGTTCTTTTCAAACAGATCATATCCGGGTTTCATGGTTTTCCAGAATGGCATGTAGGGCGATTTTTCAAACTCTTTCATATGTTCATCTGTCATCCTGAAAGGGAAAACATCCACGCTGATACCGGGCTGGCCCGCCCCGAGTGCTTTATATACCAGGGTATATATTTCTTCAATAGTAGGGTTGGTCATGGCATAGCAGCCAATAGAAGCGCAGTTGCCGTGTATCATAATAGCATCGCCGGTATAGCCCTTTAACCTTTCGAGTTTGTTTGGGTAGCCAATGTTTATAGCTAGGTGGTAGCTGCTTACCGGGTTTAGTTGTTTTGCGCCAACCGTATAAAACCCCTCGGGGCTTTTGCCATCGCCCCTGCTTATTTTGGTGCCCAACCCGCCCGAGTAATAGCAGATGTCATATCGCTTAAATAAAGCGTACGTATTGCCCTTTTTTGCCCATACTTCCATCAGATTGAGCTGTTTGATGATGCGGATGTATATGCGGTATTTGCTGTCGAATTTTTGCTCCGTTAGTTCTTTCTGCAATTTTGGCCAGGTAGCCATGCGGGCGTCGCTCGCGCGTTTGCTGTCGGGCAGGTCAATAGGTTTTGCTATTGCGGATAAAAATAACAGCAGGATGAAAAATAGCTTAGGCATCTATCTTATAATTAGTGAGATAAATATACCTAAAAAATTAGTTTGAAAGAAAGGGTTTAACTGAATTATTGATATGAAAGTATATATTTGATAGAACCAGTATTAACCCAATGACATCACCTTACCATGATTTTTTAAAACCGACTAATATTTTCTGTATAGTTGGGATATTTATTCCGGGATTTACAATGATCGGTATATTGGGTCTACAAATGTTGATTTCCTTTTTTGGAGTTGAATGTAGCAATTCATGGAGGCTGATGTGGGTGTTTACAACTATTGGAAGCATGGGGCTACCGGCTTATTTTTTTTGGTATGTAAAAACAACATCCTCCTCTATTAAAGTAATAAAACAGGCACTTACATTTTTTAACATTTTTGAATACACATTTCTCCAGGCAACGATAGGCATGTTTTTTTCGGACGGAAAAACTTTATGTTATGTTATAGATGGTCAAAATGGGCTGCAATTTGTTTTTACAGGTTGGTTTGCTATTCCTATTTTAATTGGTTTAAGCCTTTTTTTTCGGGAGGCATTAAAGAAAAATAATAATATTTCACAAAGAAATAGCTAATAACTCCCAAGCTTCTTTTTGATTAATCAGCATGGCAATGGGTTTATATCCCCAATACCTGTTTCAATTTCACATAACCCGTTTTACTTACCGGGATCTTGGCGCCCGATTTGAGGATAGCCAGGTGGCTGTCTTTCTCGTAGGGGTCTAAACGGGTTATTTGTTGTATGGCTATAATGTATGAGCGGTGCACGCGTACAAAGTAGCGTGGGTCTAAGGTTTTCTCAAAAAACGCCATGGTCTTGTTTTTCAGGAAGGCGCCTTCGGCGGTAATTACGCTTACGTAATCATCATCAGCTTGCAGGTATTCAACATCCTGTACCGCTATAATTTTTACTTTGGTACCTGTTTTAACCACAATACGCTCGTTTTGCGCCGGCGATTGTGCCGCTTCTTCAAGTAATGGGTTGGTTTTAGTTACCGGGGTAGGGCCGGCAGGGGCCTGGGCCAGCAGCTTTTCTATGGCCTTGGTAAAGCGCTCCTTGCTAAAGGGTTTTAAAAGATAATCAACCGCGTGGGCTTCAAATGCTTTTATGGCGTACTCATCAAAAGCGGTGGCAAATATTACGGCTGGTGGGTTATCAACCAGTTCAAGCATTTCAAAGCCGTTTATTTTTGGCATTTGCACATCCAGGAATATCAGGTCGGGCTGGTGCGTTTGTATGGCTTTCAGGCCTTCAAAGCCGTCGCCACACTCCTGCAATACTTCTATCAGGGGGAAATCCAACAAATATTCTTGTACAACCATACGGGCTAAAGGCTCGTCGTCAATAATTAAAGCGCTGATCATAACTGCGGTATTTTTATTATGGTTGTAAATATATTATCATTTGCGTGAGTTTCCATCAAATCATTACGTGCAAATATCAAATAAAGCCTGCGTTGTACCCCGCTTAAGCCAAAACCGGTGCCTTTGCTGCGCCTGCTGGTTTTGGGGTCGTAAGGATTTTGTATCATAATAACAAGGTACTGGTCCTCCGTTTCGGCACGTACGCTTATGGTAACATCCTCGGTAGTATCATATAAGCCAAACTTAATGGCGTTCTCTACCAGGGGCTGTAACAGCAGTGATGGCAGCATAGATTCGCCGCATTTATCGTCACAGCTAATTTCTGTTTGCAGGCGGTGGCCAAAGCGTACCTTCTCAATATCAAGGTATAAATTAAGGTGTGTAAGCTCATCAGTTAAGGGAACCAAAAGCTGGTCGTCCTTTTTTAAGGTGCCACGTAAAAAGTCTGATAGTTGGTGGATCATCCTCCTGGCTTCATCTGGCTTAAAGCCAATCAGCGCGTTTATAGAGTTTAAGCTGTTGAACAAAAAGTGCGGCTGCAGTTGCTGGCGCAGGTTGTAAAGCTCGGCATCGCGGGCCAGCTTTTCGGCTTCGGTTTTGCGCTGCTCGGTTTTTTTATGATCCAGCTGTGTGTACCATAGCGCGCTGATCATACCCATCCAGCCAATGGCCAGGAACAGCGTAAAAAAGCGGATAACCAACGATTGTTGCAGGAAGTTAAAATACACCTGCCCCATATTAAACAGCGGTAAAATATAGCGGCAACCGGCAATACAGGCGGCGGCAAGCGCGGCGCACCATATCAGCAGGTAAACGTAGCTCTCTTTATCGGGCTGATAATAGCGCAGGTTATTATTGATAAGCCAGCATGCGCCAGATAGCAGTACGGCGCTCATGGCGCTGTCTGTAACGGCGGTAGACCATACAAAGCCAAAGCTGTGTATAATATAGGCTTGCAGGGCGGCCCAAACCAGCCCGCAAACCAGGAAGGCCCCAATTAGTTTTGAATGTGATAATTGCGATGCAGCCAAAGCTTTTTATTTAAGGTGATGTTTAGTTTTTTGCACCCAGCAGGGCGCTTTTATGATGTGCCCAGGCTATATAAAGGTCCGGGTTCTCTGCTTCATGTATGTTGTAATATAATTCGGTGCCATCGGCCAGGCCGCTTATAGCGTTAAGTTCGGCAACATCAATAAACTGCCATTTAACGGTTTGCTTTTGTACGTTTAAAAAGCTATCCTGGTTGGCATGGCCAATAATGCTTGCTTTTTCGTATGCCTGTATTTCGGTTTCGGCGTTTATAAGGCGTAACTGCTCATCAAACTGTGCGT
This sequence comes from Bacteroidota bacterium, assembly GCA_040390445.1. Lineage (GTDB taxonomy): Bacteria > Bacteroidota > Bacteroidia > Sphingobacteriales > Sphingobacteriaceae > Mucilaginibacter. The sequence continues at coordinate 120,621 of JAZJYI010000006.1, read as the reverse complement.
TATGGTCGCCATTGCCGCTTATCACCCTGAACACTAATTTTGCTACGTACCAGTTCATAACGTATGTCTCCTTTTAAATTATATTATCGGTAATTGAAATGGATGCTTGTTATTAATAGCTGCGGATATCAACCCCGGCAAACATTGATACACCTTTTAACACCAGCACTTTATCGGTAGTGTTTGCAAGGGTGGTTTTTATACGTTTATCGTCAACCCCGGCAAATACGGCTGCCAGATCAGGCACTACATGCCAGTTGGCCGGTACAATAAGCTTGGTGCCACCAAACATCTGTGTAATATCTATAATAACACGCCCGTGTATGTCTGCCTGGGTAAAATCAAGCTCAGTACCGCCAAATACGTTGGTGATATCGCCCCCCTGGAAGTTTTTTGAAAGGATGGTTTTATTAACCCCGCCAAATATTGCGGTAGCATTAAGGTAATCATCTTCAGATGGTGGCGGGGGCATGTTGCCTATCGGCTCGGTTGCTGCTTGCTCTGTACCCTCGGTATCAAAACTGGCCAAAGGCTTATCGCCGCTGTATGGGTTGGCTTTATATTTTTTATCCCAGTAGTCGGCGTTTTGTATTACGGGTTCGTTCTTCTTCCGCATTATTATCCATATACCGAAAGCAATAAGCATTACCGGCCATATAATGTCGCTCACATCAAAACTGGGGATGGCATCGTCAAGTAAATTACCAAAGCCAACTATGACCAGTATAAACCAGAATGGCTTACGGAAGTTATGCTTGGCGCCATAATAAAGGCCCCCAATGATCAGCAGTATTGGCCAGCTGAATAACCAGTGTGGGAAAAAGAACAGGTTAAATTGTTTAACCAGCAGTACACCGCCTACTGCCAATAGGATTACCCCGGCGAAAACCTTGTTTTTTGGGGTGCGGTTTAAATCGTTTATATGATTGGACATGGTATTCTTCTATTTAAAATCTTAACCAAAACTAACTTAAGATTACAGAACTGCAAATGTATTATTGGCAATAGCATTAAACAAGTCGGTAAGGGGGTGTAAATTGTCGGTGAAAAATTAGGTTGGGGGAATTTATAATTTTCGATACTTTAGAAAACCTAAATAATTACAATGGAACAGGAGTATAGAGTAGGGCTTTTTTGGAAGATATTTTACGGGTTAACTGTTGGTGGGTTACTGATTGTTTTTAGTTTACTGGTCATAGCAACGCTACCGGAGAAACCTGTGTATCTTATTTTTTTAGCACCGATCCTACTGTTTTTGGTGGTGCTTATCAATATTTTTAAAAGCAAGGTTATTATAACGGATAGCGACATAACTCGTAAAAGGATCTTTTATAATAAAACGTTAAATTTTGCCAATATTAAAGGAGTTAGAATCGAATCTAAAATAATTGTTATTGAGCCTTTGGATGTCTCTTGTCCTAAAATAAAGATCAGTAATTACGATAGTTTTGGTAAATCTGAGGAATTGGCGAAATGGCTGAGTGAACGATTTGTTGATTTAGATAATGTAGACCGGCAAACAGAAGAGGAGGCGTTATTAAACGATAATTCGTTAGGGTTTACACGTGAGGAACGTGAGGCGAAAATTAGCAAGATGAAGCAGGTTGCTATGGCTTATAATATTTGGGGTGGTGTTGTTCCGTTTATGTTACTTTTTACTAGTTATAACAATTGGATTTTTTTCATGGGCTCCCTATATCCATTGTTAGGCTTAGTGCTAATGAAGTTTAGCGGCGATTTAATTAAATTTATTACCAATCCTAAAAGAAGTGTTTATCCGGGTATCATTATAGGTTTTATTATCCCAATAATAATATTGTTGGTAGTTGCTCTTAAGGCTTATGAAATTCTATTTTTTGCAGATGTATTAAAAGGCGCAGCAGTAATTGGACTGACCTTGTTTTTGCTTTTATTTTTTCTTGGAAAAAATGAAAATACAGAAGCGGTTAAAGGCCAGGTTTTTTTAATGGGGGGGCTTGCGGTAATATACGGTTTAGGCGTTACAATTTTAGCAAATTGCCTGTTTGATAATTCTAAACCGGTCAAATTCCAAACACAGGTAGTTGATGAATACATTAGCAGTGGTAAAGGTGCCCACTATCACCTTAAATTAAAACCATGGCTGCCGGGACAGAATATTAGAGAAGTAGATGTTTCGGAAAAAAGCTACTATAAAACACTTGTTGGTAGCACTGTTTTCATATATCAAAAAAAGGGCTTGCTCAACATTCCATGGTTTGATTTTGAACTTGACCCTACACCGCCGGTTCCTGCTGGCTCAAACAATGGAAACTCCCCAGCCCCCAGATAATATCTGTTGAATCGATACCGATCACTTTCCTGTCGGGGAAGCAGCCTTGTATCAGGTCCAGCGCTTTATCGTCATGATGCGAGCGAAAGGTAGGCACCACTACAGCCGCATTACCAATGTAAAAGTTTGCGTATGATGCAGGCAGGCGCTGGTCGTCGTATATCACCGGCTCGGGCATGGGCAGTTCAACAATATTGAGTTGCTTACCATTTAGCAGGCGCATGGTTTTTAGGGTTTGCAGGTTCTCCTGCAGTATATGGTAGTTCTCGTCGTTTTTGTTGTGCTCAACCACGGTAACCACGGTATCGGTATTTACAAAACGGGTAATATCATCAATATGTCCGTCGGTATCATCGCCAATGATGCCATCGCCCAGCCAAAGTATCTGCTCAACGCCGTAGTAGTTTTGCAGGTAACCTTCAATCTGTTGCTGGTTTAAATGCGGGTTGCGGTTTTTGTTGAGCAGGCAGGCCGTAGTGGTTAGCAAAGTGCCCGCGCCGTTAAACTCAACCGAACCACCTTCCATAACAATGCCCGGATGATACACCGGAAGGTTAAACTGCTTGCCTATTTTTGTAGGGATGATGTCATCCAGATCGTACGGAGGATATTTATCGCCCCAGGCGTTATAACCCCAGTCTACAATTACTTTTTCTTTGGTTTCATAGTTTACCAAAAACGCCGGACCATGATCGCGGCACCAGGCATCGTTAGTGCCAAACTCAAAAAACTCAACCTTGCTCAGGTCGGCACCAACCGCCTGTAGTTGCTGTTTGGCAAAAGCCGCCATTTGCTCATCAACCACGTTTATGCGAACGAGTTCGCCTTCGGTAAGTACTTTAATAAACTCGGCATATTTACCGTATATCATACCCAGTTTACCCGGCCATGAAGCCTCCTTATGCGGCCAGCTTAACCAGGTGGCGGTATGCTTTGCCCATTCGGCAGGAAAGTGGAATCCGGTAGGTAGGTTTGATGATTGGCTCATGGTATAAATATAAGATATGTCATTGCGAGGAGCGTAGCGACGTGGCAATCTCATAGGACATACGGATATGCTGAGATTGCCACGCTATCGCTCGCAATGACACTGCGGGGTTAATCGTTGTCTAAAAGTCTCTTGGTTATTGGTTGGTAGCTATCAATCCTCCTGTCACGTAAAAACGGCCAGTGGCTGCGGTAGTAATCAGATTGATCAAGGTCCAGTTCTTTTACAATCACCTCTTCCTGCTCAACTGTGGTTTGGTGCAAAACCTCGCCAAACGGATCGGCGAAGAACGATCCTCCCCAGAATTTAACACCAGCTTCTTCACCAACACGGTTAACGCTTACCACGTGCACACCGTTGGCAACAGCATGGCTGCGTTGTATGGTTTGCCAGGCATTGTATTGTTTAACATTAGTGGCTTCGTCCTGCGTGGTTGCCCAGCCAATTGCGGTAGGGTAAAATAGTATTTCGGCACCCATTAAAGCGGTAATGCGTGCTGCCTCGGGGTACCATTGGTCCCAGCAGATGAGTACGCCTATGGTAGCGAATTTGGTTTTGAAAACCTTATAGCCAAGGTCGCCGGGGGTGAAGTAGAATTTTTCGTAAAAACCCGGGTCGTCCGGGATATGCATTTTGCGGTATTTGCCAAGGTAGCTGCCATCGGCATCTAAAACGGCGGTGGTATTGTGGTAAACGCCCTGTGCGCGTTTCTCAAATAACGAGGCGATGATCACCACACCCAGTTCGCCAGCTACTTTTTGCAAGGCATCGGTTGATGGGCCGGGGATAGGCTCGGCCAATTTAAAGTTATCGTAATCCTCTACATCGCAAAAATACAGCGATGTAAAAAGCTCCTGCAGGCAAACTATCTGCGCGCCTTTAGCCGCTGCTTCGCGTACTTTAACAATAGCCTTATCCAGGTTTTCCTGTTTATTTGCTGTGCAGGTCATTTGCACTATACCAACTTTTACCTTACCCATTTGATACAAAATTTGCGCAAATTTACCCTTTTTTTAGAGATTACAGAATAGAGATTGGAGGTTAGTTAAGTTCATCCACTCATCTGATTGTAAACTTTTTTACCCTATAATTAAACAAGCTTTGTAACACTACTGTTAAGATTTGTTAACTAAATAACACCCACAAATCAACTAATCACTAATTTATTACCTTTGCACCCGAATGAAAGACTTAGCACAAGCCGAGGTAGACGACGTAGAACATACGGTTAAGCCAAAAACATGGCAAGGTAAACTGTGGAGCATTACCAAAGTGGTACTTAAATTTGCTGTTACTTCGGCGTTGCTGTACTACGTATTCAGCAAAGTGCCCTTGCAAAAGGTAAAGCTAAGGCTAATGCATGCCAATTACTGGTGGATGTTTGCCGCCCTGCTGTGTTTCTTTGCTTCCATGGTGATGTCGTCATGGCGGTTGTCAAGTTTCTTTAAATCTATCAAACTAAAGCTCGATCCGCGCTTTAACTTCCGTTTATACCTGCTGGGGTTGTTCTACAATTTCCTGCTGCCGGGTGGTATTGGCGGCGATGGGTATAAGATCTACCTGTTAAACAAAACCTACAAGCTTCCAGCTAAAAAAGTATTCTGGGCTATTATGTTCGATAGGCTTAGCGGCCTTTGGGCAATTGGCCTGATAACCGTTGCGCTGATATTTTTAATTCCGCAGATCGATATCCATATCGGTATCCCACTAAGTATTTTTGTTGGTGCTTCACTGGTGTATTATTTTGTGGCCTATAAGTTTTTCAGGGAATACACCCATTACTTTTGGCAGGCACATTTAAAGGCATTGGCGGTACAATCCTTACAGGTTACTGCAATTGTTTTTATCCTTTTCGGACAAGATTTTACCGGGAAATTCTCTCCTTATTTGTTGTCGTTCCTTATTTCGGCTTTGGCAACCATTATCCCTATCAGCGTTGGCGGCGCGGGCATCCGCGAAACGGTTTTTCAGCAGCTTACCAAAGTTTTCCCTATGGACGTTGACCTGGCGGTTTTCCTGCCGATCTCTTTTTACCTTATCTCTATCATTGTAGCCTTATCGGGTGTTTATTACGTTCTTCGCCCAAGCCGATTGGAGGAGGGTTTGCCTAAAACAGAAGATAATTTGGAAAACCAGCAAGCTTAAGATATTTAATTCTTTCGTCGATTTTCGTATCCCAATAAAAGATAATAAATCTGCAATTTTGCTGATACAATCTTTATTTTACTAAACCATATTTCCTAATTTCGCGTTTCTATATTATAAACCCGAAAGATACGGAATGAGCGATTTTAATGATTTTAATAACCCGCAGGTTGCGGCATTACCCCGCCATTTAAAGCAATTTATTGTTAGCCAGCATTACGAGCATTACACCCCGGTAGACCATGCCGTGTGGCGCTACGTAATGCGCCAAAATTATAGCTATCTTAAGGATGTAGCCTACTACCCGTATATCCCCGGGCTGCAAAAAGCGGGGTTGACCATCGAGAAGATCCCCGATCTGCAGGATATGAACAACGCGCTGGCCAAAATTGGCTGGGGCGCCGTAACGGTTGACGGGTTTATCCCCCCTGCCGCCTTTATGGAGTACCAGGCCTACCGTGTACTGGTTATCGCTGCCGACATCCGCCAGTTAAAGCATATTGAATACACTCCTGCGCCGGATATCATCCATGAATCTGCCGGGCATGCGCCTATTATTGCCGATAAGGATTACCACGAATACCTGAGTTATTTTGGTTCGATAGGAGCCAAAGCCATGTTCAGCGCGCAGGATTTTGAACTGTACGAGGCTATCCGCGCCTTATCCATTCTAAAGGAAATGCCCGATGCTGATGTCGAAGAAATAAAGAAAGCCGATGAACTGGTTGCCTGGCACCAGGAAAACATGGGCGAACCATCTGAAATGGCCCTGCTAAGCCGCCTGCACTGGTGGACGGTGGAGTACGGGCTGATAGGTACGCTGAATGATCCAAAGATCTATGGCGCAGGCCTGCTCTCGTCAATCGGCGAAAGCGCCAGCTGTATGAGGGATGCGGTTAAAAAGCTGCCTTATACCATTGATGCGGTTAAGTACAGTTACGATATTACTAAAACGCAGCCGCAGCTTTTTGTAACGCCAACCTTCCAAAACCTGATAGATGTGCTGGAGCAATTTGCCGATACCATGTCGTTCCGCCGTGGCGGGGCGTATGGCCTTCAAAAAGCTATCGACAGTAAAAACACCTGTACCGCTGTTTATAGCTCGGGCCTGCAGGTGTCGGGCACTTTCACAGAAGTTGCTGTGGATAAAAACGGCGAACCAGTCTTCATTAAAACCACCGGCGAGACGGCTTTGGCTGTTGGCAACAAACAATTGAAAGGGCACGGCAAAAATTATCATAAGGATGGGTTTAGTTCGCCGGTTGGCAGGCTAAAAGGTCATAACAAACCGTTGGAAGATTTTACGCCGGATGATCTGAAAAGTGCCGGAATTGAAACTGGCAAAGAAGTTTCCCTGACTTTTGAGAGCGGGATAACCGTTTCGGGCAAGGTGGACGAAATTAGTACAGAAAAAGGCAAAATTATCCTTTTGAAAGTCGAAAAATGTACCGTTTTGGACGAAAAAAGGCGCGTTTTGTTCAACCCAGCATGGGGTGTTTATGATATGGCCGTCGGCGAAAAAATAACCTCGGTATTTTGCGGCGCGGCAGATAAAGATGCCTTTCTGGAGATCGCCTATAAATCGAATACCGGCACGCACCACGCCGAATATGATCATAATACCAAAGAATTGCATAAACTGTACCAGCAGGTACGCAACCGCAGGCATACCGGCGGCGATCTGGGCTTTTTAGGTAACGTATGGATGCTGCTGCAAAAGCATCATCACGATGATTGGCTGTGTGCCTTAGAGATACTGGAACTTTTAGATCATGAAGAAGCAGAACCTGCGTTAATGGCCGAAATAAGGCAATTCCTTGAGCAGAAAGCCGCAAACGAGCCGGCGTATAAGAAATTAATAAGCGATGGGCTATATCTTATCAAGCACCCGGTACAGGAGAAGTTGATAGTTTAACTAACAATACTAAATTTGCGGTAACACATCTACAGAGGGTATATGAACATCATTATAACAGGCGCCAGCAGCGGCGTAGGGTTTGAAGCTGTATTAGAGCTGATATTATCGGGCAAGCATAAAGTGATGGCCCTGGCCCGCTCGCAGGATAAGCTTACCCGTTTACTTGAAATAGCCAAAGGGCTAAACCCTGATTGCGAGATCTTCGCTATTGCCTTTGATATTGTGCACGATGATTATGCAGGCCTGGAGCAATTTATTACCGCTAATTTTGATGGTAGGGTAGATGTGCTGGTAAACAACGCGGGCGTACTCATTAACAAACCATTTGCAGATTTAAAAGAAATGGACGTTGTAGAAATGCTGCAAAGCAACTACATAGGGCATGTACGTATTATACAAAGCCTGCTGCAATTTATGGTCGATGGTTCGCATATCCTCAATATTGGCAGTATGGGCGGTTTCCAGGGCAGCGCTAAGTTCAATGGCTTATCGGCGTATTCGGCAAGTAAGGCGGCGCTGCATACGCTTACCGAGTGCCTGGCGCAGGAGTTTGTTGAGCAAGGCATTAAGGTAAACTGCCTGGCCCTTGGTTCGGCACAAACCGAAATGCTTGAACAGGCTTTCCCCGGGTACGAATCGCCGGTAATGGCATTTGAAATGGGTAAATACATAGCCGATTTTGCGGTTACAGGGCACCGGTTTTTTAACGGAAAAGTATTGCCGGTAGCGGTGTCAACGCCTTAATTTGTTAATCTAATACCGCCCATTTAAGCGCTACTGCTTAAATGGGCAAGCCTAAGCTATTGGTCTAATTTGCAGTTCATGGCTTGTACGGTGGTGGTTTGATAATTATTACCGTTATAGGTTTGCATAGTTTTGGTGTTTTCTGTTTCATAAGCCCTTATTTGTTTTTCGGTCTTATTACACTCGGTACTTATCTTCGGATTCCTGGTATCCAGGTAACCTGCTTTATTCCATTTAAACATGGCACATTTCCAGCAAGATTTTTCTTCTTTTTTGCAAGAGGTAAATAATAAGATAAATACTATTACAACCGATAATATTTTTTTCATAGGTAAATAATTGTGCTGATGTGTTATGCCAGCAAGTAAATAATTAATGTATTTTGATTTCTCCTTCAGAGAGGAAAACTGGAAGCAAGACGGCCTTATTCCTTATTCCCCATTTTTAGAAATTCATTCACTACAACCTCTGTTACATAGCGCTTTACGCCATCTTTATCGTTGTAATTACGAGAAGCCAATTTGCCTTCAATAATTACCGAGTCGCCTTTTTTTAGGTAAGTTTCGGCCATGGTTGCCTGTGCGCCCCATAACACAATGTTATGCCATTGCGTATCGGTAACCTTTTCGCCTTTATCGTTTTTGTAGCTGTCGTTCGTAGCTATGGATAAGCGCACCATTTTACGGTTATTATCAAATGTCCGTACATCCGGGTCCATGCCTACGTTGCCAATTAATCTTACACTGTTTTTAATAGTTGTCATTTCGTATTGTATTTAATATTAGATAATTATGAACAGCACAAAGGTGTGGCAGGGAGTAAAGGTTAGTCGGTTATTAAGCAGTTATAAACGATTGTATCCGTTTGCAAGCGTTTGCAAACGGATAATTTATTGCGTATCTTTAAGGTATGATAGCGGAAAGAAAATGCCTGGATTGCGGCACCCCATTGCATGGCCGTGCCGATAAAAAATTTTGTAACGACCTGTGCCGCAATAACTTCAATAATCAGCTTAACAGCAACAGCTATAACCTGGTACGTAATATCAATAATATACTGCGCCGCAACCGCCGTATAATAGAAGAGCTGAACCCAACCGGCAAGATCAAAGTAAACCGCGAGAAGATGCTGCAAAAAGGGTTCGAATTTGATTACTTTACAAGCAGTTATAAAACCCAGGCCGGCGCGCGTTACTTTTTCTGTTACGAATATGGCTACCTGCCGCTTGATAATGATGAGGTATTGCTGGTGAAAAGCAAAAAAGAAAGCGGCAAATTTAATGACGATTTACAGCGGAATTAGGCGCCCCTCAAACGGCTTTAACCGACTTTCAATCGTCTTTTAAAGGTCTTCAAACTCCTGCGTTGATTGCTTTTTAGTCCCTAATAGCCCAAGGCTCATAATAATGCTGGTGCCCAGTATCACCACAAATAATAAACCGGTACCAAGCATCGGTATTTTAATGTTTGCCGGGATGTTGTAAAAAAGCAGTACGCTAATCAGCCCCCGGGGGATGATAACCAGCTCGGGCATTAACCCACTTTTTAAAACCAGTTTCAGGTACAGGAACCGCACCAGGTAAATCAGTAATAAAACCAGGCCGCCATTCATAATTACCGACCAGCTTTGCAGTTGGTAAACATCCATAGTGTACCCAAAAATGATAAAGAAAAATGTGCGCATAATAAAAGCGCTCTCGGCTGATAGCTGAAAAAGCTGTTTAATATCATAACCCAAAGTAGGGTAAATAAAATATTTGCGGAACCAGCCGAGCCTGATCTGCCCGGCATTATTAAGGAATAACCCAAGCGCCAGCACAATGATCAATGATGATAAATGAAACGACTGCCCAATACTATAAACCAGTATGAGGATAGATATGATCAGGAACGATTTAATATGATGCGTTAACCTGCCTATCAGATAAAGCAACAGCAGGCACGAGCCGATGGCTACCAGTAAAATGATACCAAGCTCGGCACCTAATTTGGCGAAGGCCGATACGTTGATATGATCGTTACTGATCACAAAGTTAAACAGCACAACCGTAAGGATATCTGAAAAAGACGATTCATAGATGATAAATTCCTTTTTCTCTTTACTGATACCCGATGCTGAGGGTATGGCGATAGCCGAACTTACCACGCAAAAGGGAATAGCATTTACAAAGCATCTGTATATACTTTCGCCGCTGATGTAATAAAAAGCATAAGTAATAAGGCAGGAAGTAAGCAGCAGGATGGATAATGCCGAAAGGAACGATTTGCGGATAACCGCATTTTTATTTTTGCTGTACTTAAGCTCAAGCGCACCTTCAAATACAATAAGGATAAGCCCTAAAGTACCCAAAGCCGGTAGTATGGATGTGAAATTGATAGTATGCAGGCCAAAATAATCAACCCCTAAACGGATGCCTATCCCCAAAAAAAGCAGCAGTATTACAGACGGCACTTTGGTTTTACCGGCTATCAGATCGAACAGGTAACTGAATATTACCAGCCCGCTAAGTATAATAAGGGTAGTGTATGTAGTCAAATTATATTTTTATTGGGGTAAACATACAGTTTAACTTTCACTGGCATCAACGCAAAAAGCTGCTGATTGTTCATATTTAAGTAATTTAACCCTTAAAAAAGGTAAATGACAAAACCATGAAACGCCACGGCTGTTACTTGTTCATATTTGTGTAACAAATAATTAAAATATGCCGCATCTGTTTTCTCCTCTCAAAATAAAAAGTATCGAATTTAAGAACCGTATTGTGGTATCGCCCATGTGCGAATACTCGAGTACGGATGGTTTTGCCAATAACTGGCACCTGGTGCATTTGGGTGCACGTGCCGTGGGTGGTGCTGCGCTGATCATTACCGAAGCTACAGCCATATCGCCCGAGGGGCGCATTAGCCCCGCCGACCTGGGCATCTGGAAGGATGAGCACATCGCGAAGCTAAAAGAAATAACAACTTTTATTGAAGAGCACGGTGCCTACGCAGGTGTACAGTTGGCACATGCCGGCCGCAAGGCCAGCCACGCCGAACCATGGAACGGCGGCAAGCAAATACAACCCGATGAAGCGAATGGCTGGCTGGCTGTTGCCCCAAGCGCTATAGCCTTTAGCCGCAGCGAAACCGCCCCGCTTGAACTCGACAAGGCGGGCATAGCCAAGGTAATTGCCGATTTTAAAGCAGCAACCGTACGCGCATTGGCAGCAGGTTTTAAGGTGATTGAACTGCACGGCGCGCATGGTTACCTGATCAACGAATTCCTGTCGCCGCATAGCAATACCCGTACCGATGAGTATGGTGGCTCGTTCCAGAACCGTAGCCGCTTTTTGCTGGAGGTGATTGATGCCGTAAATGAGGTTTGGCCGGCAGATCTTCCGCTGTTTGTTCGTTTATCTACCACCGAGTGGACAGAAGGGGCCTGGACGATAGATGATTCTATCGCGTTAGCAAAAATATTGAAAACTAAGGGCGTTGACCTGGTAGACAGCTCTACCGGTGGCAATGTTGCCGGTGCGCAAATCCCGCTTAAACCGGGTTACCAGGTGGAGTTTGCCGAAGCCATTAAGAAGCATACAGATATACTTACCGGCGCGGTTGGTTTAATAACCGAAGCCAAACAAGCCGACGAGATCGTTAAAACCGGGCAGGCCGATATGGTGGTAATGGCCCGTGAGTTTCTGCGCGACCCACATTTCCCGCTGCGTGCCGCGCACGAACTGGGGCAGGAGGTTAAATGGCCGGTACAGTATGAGCGGGCAAAATGGTAAATGCTCATAGGGTGCCGCTTTGTTAGTTAACTCACCCCGATTGCGCTACGCTGGTCGACCCTCTCTGCTTCGCAAAGAGGGTGAGGAAAGGAGACTGAGGAGAAAAGCAAAACCCTCTTTCCGCGCAGCGAAGAGAGGGTGGTCGGGCGAAGCAAAGACCGGGTAAGTAAAATCGCCGTGATGCCGCACTACAATTTATTATTTACTTAACATCTAATATTTTATTCAACCCAACATATCGCTATTTTAGCAAAAACTCACCAAAACAACATTAACTATGAAACGTACAGCAAATGCACATTGGAATGGCACCCTGCAAGAAGGTAAAGGCGAAATTACCACCCAAAGCACCATTCTTAACAAAACACAATATTCGTTTAAAACCCGTTTTGCCGATGGCGTGGGCACCAACCCAGAAGAACTGATAGCTGCTGCACATGCGGGCTGCTTTACCATGGCAGTTGGCGCGGCATTATCACAGGCGGGCATCACCCCGGGCGACCTCACCACCGACGCTATCCTTGACCTGGATATGCAGGCTCTTGAAATTAAAGGCATCCACCTGGAACTGAAAGCATCTGTTATTGATGGTGTTGACGAGGCTAAATTTAAAGAAGTTGCCGAAGGCGCTAAGGCTGGGTGCATCGTATCAAAAGCATTAAGCGTGCCAATTACCTTAAACGTTACTTACGCGTAAGTGTAAATTTAACCGCAGCGTTAGCAGAGGTTTGCACAGAGATCATTGAGCATAGCCTTAATAACCATTAGAATTTAATTTAAAGGTTTAATAACTCACGCAAAGACGCTAAGACGCAAAAGAGAAATAAAGTTTATTGCGTCTTAGCGTTTTTGCGTGAAAAATCTCAGCGCCCTCTGTGGTTAAATAAAAAAACTAACTTTAATTGAAACAGCGCTGGTCAAAACCATCGCTGTTTTAATTTGTACCTATTGTAAATATAATACCCATGTTTAGTACCTCCCGTTCCCGCATTTCGCTTACGCTGTTATTTGCACTGGTTATTACCGGGTTTTTGATATTCCTGTTCTTTTACATTAAGCACGAATTTAACACCACCCGCACCCAGGTTACCGAAGATGCCATGGTAACCAAAGTAATAGCCATGGGTAAGCTTGAACTGGTTAAATACAGTATGAAGGATGTGGTGGAGAAGAAAGAACTGCACATGATAATGCCCGACTCGCGCGTGCTGTTTGTAGCAGTAGGAGAGGTGACGGCTTGTATAGACCTGACCAAAGTAACAAAAGCAGATATCAGCCAAAGTAAGGATACCGTAACAGTTACCCTGCCGCAGCCTGAGATCTGTTATGTAAAGTTGGATCATCAAAAATCGCGCGTGTATGATGTGTCAGGTGTTTGGTTTGCCGATAAAAGCAAGGATATGGTAGAGGATGTTTACAAAATTGCCGAAAAAAAAATGCTGGCCACCGCCAATGAGATGAACCTGCTTGGCAAAGCGCGCGAGAATGCTGGGCTTATATTTAAACCTTTTTTGGAGAATGTATCGGCCAGAAAAGTGGTGGTGAAGTTTAAGTAACTTCGTGTAACTAAATTTTTAATAATATGTAATATATTTAGGGTATCGTAATCTAAACCATAAAATTCTAAAGTTTTTATGACCCTGAAATTTACCAAACTATTAACCCTTACTGCGTTGGGCATGGTATGCTCCTTTTGCGCGGTTGCCCAGCCGAGGCTCCCCGAAGGTTACTTCTGGAAAAAATTGCCAAACGGTTTGGAAGTTGTTGTTATTGAAAACAGCAAAGTCCCCTTAACTACTATTGAAATTGCTGTAAAGAATGGCGCCTATACCGAAGGCCCCGAGTATAGCGGCCTTTCGCACCTTTTTGAGCATATGTTTTTTAAGGCCAATAAAGATTACCCCACACAGGAGAAATTTTTGAAACGCACGCAGGAGCTTGGCGCTATCTGGAACGGTACTACCGGTAACGAACGCGTAAACTATTATTTTACCATTGGTAAAGATAGCCTTGAGGCCGGTATGAAGCTGATCAACGCTTCCATACGTTTCCCTATTTACCGCGAAGAGGATATGCAGAAAGAACGCCCTGTTGTTGATGGCGAGTTTCAGCGTAACGAAAGCAGCCCGGGTTTCCAGTTGTATTATGATATCAGCAAAAACCTTTGGGGCGATCTCATCACCCGCAAAATGCCTATTGGTATCCACGAGGTGATCAATACCGCCACGCCCGAGAAGATGATGGTTATCAAAAACAAGTATTATTTTCCGAATAACAGCCTGCTTATTATTTGCGGTGACGTAAAGCATGAAGACAGCTTTAAAAAAGCAGAGGCTATTTTTGGCGACTGGGCAAACAGTGGTTTCAACCCGCACGAAAAATACCCTATACCTGCCTTTAAACCGGTTGAGAAAAGCGTAGCGTTTGTAAAAGAAATGAGCATAGCGCAAACACCGTTTATGATGTATGCATGGCAGGGCCCGGCTTACATGACAGATTCGGCATCAACCGTAGCTGCCGATGTTCATTCGACCATATTAGGCCTTAATTCCTCAAAACTACAGCAAGCGCTTGTTGATAAAGGCCTGGCATCATCAGCAAGTATAAATTACGGTACAAGCCATTACACCGGCATGATATCGTTATTTGTGGTGCCAAACCCAACCAAAATAAAAGAGTGTTATGACGAGTTAAACAACCAGATAAGCCAGTGGGGCAAAGCCGATTATTATACCGATGAGCAACTGGCCGATGCCAAAGCTATTTTATTGCGTAACCACAGCCGCGAGCTGGAGAAACCATCGTCGCTGCCATCGCAGGTGAGTTTCATGTGGTGCAGTACCTCGCTTAATTATTACACCGATCTTAACAGCAACTACCAGAAAGTTAGCCGCAACGATATTACGAAGTATCTGAATACTTATATAGTTGGCAAGCCGGTAGTATCGGGCATTATTTTAACACCCGAGTTGAGCAAGCAGTTAAACGTGGCTTCGTTTTTTGTAGCAAAATAATTTAACACTAATCACAATGAAGAAATATATATATCTATTGCTTATTGCTGCAGCAACCACGGGCGCCAACACGGCCTCGGCGCAGCAAAAAGCGTACGAAATGATGGTTGATGGCGTAAAAGTTATTGTACAGCCAAGCGGTAACGATATTGTAGAGATACAAACCGTTATAAAAGGCGGCGTACAAAATTACCCGGCTAACAAAGCAGGTATCGAAGCTATGGCCATGAACGCCCTTAACGAATGTGGTACCTTAAAGCACGATAAAAATACTTTTAAAAACCAACTGGATAAAATTAGTGCAGCCGTTTATGGCGTTGCCACTAAAAACTATTCGGTAATAAAGGTTAATTGCATAAAAAGCGACCTGGATATTGCCTGGCCTTTATATGTGGAAGCGATAACTATCCCTAAATTTGATGCTAATGAATTTGCGCGCATTAAACAGGATCAGTTAACCCAGATAAAAGCTTCAGACTCTGACCCGGATAACGCTATTGATAAATACGCCGATAAAATTGCCTTTAATGGCCGCGATTATGCAAAAGACCCTGACGGTACGGCCGCAACCATAACGCCGCTTACCGCCGAAGAAACCAAAAACTATTACCATTCTATACTGACCAGATCGCGCATGCTGATTGTAGTGGTTGCCGACCTTGACCGCGCCGATATAGAAGCTAAAGTAAAAGGTTTGCTGGGTACCATTAAACAAGGTGCACCGTTCGAATTGAAAAAATCATTCTTCAGGGCGTATAAAAATACTTTTTCTGGCGAAAACCGCCAGCTGGCTACCAATTATGTAGAAGGTATTACCAGCGGCCCGGCCCCCGGCACGCCCGATTTTGATGCCTTTAACGTAGCCATGCGTATATTTGCCGATAAGCATTTCCTGGATATCCGCACCAATAATGGCTTGTCATACGCACCGCAATCGTGGTTTAGCGTCGGTTCTACTTCGGTAGCTAAATTCTCGGTCTCAACCACCGAGCCTAATAAATACATCGCTGTGTTTGATAAGCTGGTTGATGGGATAAAAACAAAGGGCTTTAGTGCTGAAGAGGTTGCCAATATGAAAACAACCTATTTAACCGGCTTTTATTACAAGAACGAAACCAACACCGCGCAGGCTGGTTCAATTGTATCTAACGAGGTATTGCATAACAACTGGAAACGGTCTTTAACCCTTGCTGATGACGTTAAAAAATTAACGCCAACACAAGTAAGCGACGCCTTCCGTAAATACATTGGCAATATTGTTTGGGTGTATCAGGGCGATATCAAAAAGGTAAACCCCATATTGTTTACCAATGGTACGCTTAACAAAGCCGATAACCCGGTGAGCCATTAATTAGGTCCATAGTCCATGGTTAATAGACCATAGCGAAAAAGGGTCTGAAGTGTAAGCTTCAGGCCCTTTTTGTAATCTAATATTTATGGACTATCAACCATGGACTAATAATTAACTATCCGCCTTTTTCGGTAACACTGCTTTGCGCCGTTGGCGGCTTCGCCAGGTATCCCCCATGTGGTGGGTGGGGATATTATCGCCCAGCAGCTTACCCCAGGGTTTAAGATCATCAATCCGGTCGAAAATTATTTTTAGTACCGCCACAAAGGGAATAGACAGAAACATACCCGATACACCCCAGAGCGCGTTGCCCAGCAGTACTACAATGATAGACATGAGCGCGTTGATCTGCACCTTTGATGATACGATACGTGGCACCAGGATGTTGTTATCAATAAACTGGATAACGATGTAGGCTATAATAATACCCAATTGTGTAGAGTAGCCATCTTTAGTAACCGTAGCCATTAATACCGGCAGGGCAATGGCTATAATGCCCCCCAGGTAAGGTATCAGGTTAAGGATAGCGCCTATGCAACCAATCAGGATACCGTACTTTACGCCAAGCAATACCAGCGCGGCAGAGTTCATGGCGGCAACAATGATCATTTCTATCAATAAGCCTACAATATAGCTTTGTATAGCTGTTTTGGTTTCGCTGAGTACATCGCTTACCTTTTTGGAATTTTCTTCAGAGAACACCTCGTATAAAAAATTAAGGATGAGTGTTTTGTACAACAGCATCAGGAAAATATATACCGGCAGCAGGAATATGATAGCCAGCGTGCCCAGTAAGCCATTAACGGTTTTACCTACCATGGCCTGGCTGTTGTTGAGGGCATCTTTCAGCATTTTTTCCTGCTTGGTTACCTCAATGCCAAAGGTAGCCTGGATCCAGCTTTTGAGGTCGACGGTGATAGATTCAAACTTTTTTTGCAGCATGGGCAGCGAGTCGCCAAACTGGATGATCTGGGTGCTCAGGAAGTAAAATACCGTAGCCACGCCTATTATCATCACCAGCATGGCAATAATAATGGATAATACTTTAGGCACCTTATGGCGTTGTAAACGGTTAACAAGCGGGTTTAGCAGGATAGCCAAAAATGCCGCGAAGGCCAGTGGTACCAAAATATCTGCCAGCTGTATCATCACATACACCAACAGGATAAGGCCAAATAGCACCGCAGTGCTCTGGATGTAAAAGGGCTGGTCTTTAATTTTAATAGACATGTACTCGTGTTTTCATATATAACACAAAAGGAGTGTAGGGGAGAATTGTTTGGGGATAACAAAAAAGCGCCGGTTAAAAACCAGCGCTTATATCTTGCGGACTTTCGGTCTTACCCGAATCCTGACTAATTATCCTAACAAATTTTTCCAGCTCACCTTCTCACCAATAATTTTATCTAATTGGTCGGCAGGTACGCGTTCCTGCGCCATGGTATCGCGGTGGCGGATGGTTACGGTGTTATCTTCTAAGGTCTGGTGGTCTACCGTGATACAGAAAGGTGTACCAATGGCATCCTGGCGGCGGTAACGCTTGCCAATAGCATCTTTCTCTTCATACTGGATGTTGAAATCGAGTTTTAGCCTGTCCATTATTTCGCGGGCTTTCTCTGGCAGGCCATCTTTTTTGGTCAGCGGGAAAATAGCGGCTTTAACAGGGGCAAGGCAAGGGTGCAGGCGCAATACGGTACGGCTGTCTTGTCTTTCTTCGGTGCTCAGGTCTTCTTCCTCGTACGCGTTGATCATGGTCAGCAGGAACATCCTGTCTAACCCAATCGATGTTTCAATTACGTAAGGGATATAGTTGCCGTATGGTTTGCCATCTTCGCCCAGTTCAGGGTCAAAATACTGCATTTTTTTGCGCGAGAATTTCTCGTGCTGGCTCAGGTCAAAATCGGTACGGCTGTGGATGCCTTCCACCTCTTTAAAGCCGAACGGGAAATCAAACTCAATATCGTAAGCCGCATCAGCGTAGTGTGCTAATTTGGTATGCTCGTGGTAACGGTATTTGGCGGCATCGGTACCCAGGGCAAGGTGCCATTTAAGGCGTGTTTCTTTCCATTTATTAAACCATTCTTTTTGTGTGCCCGGGCGAACGAAGAATTGCATCTCCATTTGTTCAAACTCGCGCATGCGGATAATGAACTGGCGGGCAATAACCTCGTTACGGAAAGCCTTACCTATCTGCGCAATCCCAAACGGGATTTTCATCCTGCCAGATTTTTGCACGTTCAGGTAGTTCACAAAAATACCCTGGGCAGTTTCCGGGCGCAGGTAAATGGTTTCAGATTCATCGGCAATGGCGCCAACCTGGGTGCTGAACATCAGGTTAAACTGGCGTACATCTGTCCAGTTGGCGGTACCGCTTACCGGGCATTTTATATTTTGTTCAATGATCAGTTCGCGCAGGCGGGGCAGGTCTTCGGCCTTTAGGGCGTTGTCCATTTCTATCTGTAGTTCCTCGGCTTCGCTGGTTTTGCCTTCTTCATCAAGTTTGGCAATGCGGTCTTCCAGTAACTGATCTGCGCGGTAGCGTTTGTTGCTGTCTTTATTATCAATCATCGGGTCGCTGAAGCCGTCAACGTGGCCGCTTGCTTTCCAGATGGTTGGGTGCATAAATATGGCCGAATCGATACCTACGATGTTATCATGCATTTGCACCATGGCTTTCCACCAGTAGGTTTTGATGTTGTTTTTTAGTTCCGAGCCGTTTTGGCCGTAATCGTAAACAGCGCTTAAGCCATCATAGATCTCGCTCGACTGGAAAACAAAACCATATTCCTTACTGTGCGATATTACATTTTTAAAAAGATCGTCGTTCGAATTGCTCATAATAGGGGCAAAGATATATTTTTTGATTTCGAATTTCGGATTTTCGATTTCGAATTGTACGAAGTATGAAAAATGTATATAAAAACAACGATTTTAGTTAGTTTTATTTATATATGAAGAATTTTAGAGCTCATTGCCCAAAATGTAAGAGCAGCAACATCGGTAAGAGATCGAGACTGATTTTTTTGAAGCGGTTTGGTATTTGCCTTATTATCTTTGGTTTTGGGTATTGGATTTATAACGGCATGCTTCAGGAAAAGGATGTAGATGGAGTTGTAATTATAGGCTTGCTAATAGGTACTGTAACGATGGCCGTATCGGCAATTATGGCCGTAATTTGGATAATTTGGGCAATAGTCACCAAAAAAACATCTTATAAATGCGCGTATTGTAAAGATATATTTGAAACACCTGTTTTTACCCCATGGCTTCCAACAGATGAAGAACGTTTTCGCACGATAAGAAAAATGAATATTAAAAAATAATAATCAAGTATTGGGGCTGCATAATATTGCCACACGCAATTATCTTCAGTAATCTCTAACGCAAATCTCACATCTGATATCCCAAATCTCATATCTAAAATCTATTTTTACCCCATGAGCATCCGGGTAGAGGCATTAACAAGAATTTACGGGCAGCAAAAAGCTGTTGATGGTATTAGCTTTACGGCAGACACCGGCGTGTTGGGTTTTTTAGGCCCTAATGGCGCGGGTAAAAGCACCACCATGAAAATGCTCACCTGTTTTTTACCGCCAACAGCCGGCACGGCAAGCGTTTGCGGGTTTGATATAGGTACGCACCCGCTTGATGTAAAGCGCAATATTGGTTACCTGCCAGAGAGTAACCCGCTGTACACGGATATGTACGTAAAAGAATCGATGGCATTTGTGGCAGGCATACACGGCCTGCACGAGCCAGCTAAACGAATTGCGGAGGTAATAGAACAAACCGGACTGGGCCCCGAGCAGCATAAAAAGATAGGCCAGTTATCAAAGGGGTATCGCCAAAGGGTGGGCCTTGCCCAGGCCATACTACATGACCCACAGGTGCTGATACTGGATGAGCCAACCTCTGGCCTCGACCCCAACCAACTGGTGGGCATAAGGCAGTTGATCACTGATCTGGGTAAAACAAAAACCATCATCCTGTCCACCCATATTATGCAGGAGGTTGAGGCGGTTTGTAGCCAGGTGATCATCATCAATAAAGGCACTATAGTAGCTAACGATACCTTAACAAACCTGCGCGATAGCAATAAAGGCGACTCGCTCGAGCGGATCTTTATTGATCTTACTAATGAGTGAGCTTTTATTCGATAAAACAAGCGTATCGGCAGCGTTTTGTTGCTATAGCTTAAATTTTATAACAATGAAAAAAATCTTATTTGTGATAGCCCTGTTGTTGGGTGCAGCGGTTAATTCGTCTGCACAATCATCAAAAGATGGTGGAAAATTTAGCATTGGCCTTGAAACAGGTTTGCCAATTGCCGACTTTAACACCACCCATAGTTTTGCTATTGGTGGTTCATTAAAATACGATCAACCGGTTGCAGCCAATACATTTATTACCCTTTCTGCGGGCTACAGTTCGTTCCGCGGGAAAAAAGACATTCGTTCATTTGGTTTTGTACCGGTTAAGGCCGGTATTAAATACTTTTTTAGTGAAGGTTTTTTTGGTGAGGGGCAAATAGGCGCTGCGTTTTCAACGCAGGGCGGTGCCGGTGGTGGCAATGCCATTGGCGGCGGTACCGCAATTGCTTATGCCCCGGGTTTAGGCTATAGCTTTAACAATAATATTGAAGCCGGGGTACGTTACGAAGCCTGGTACAAAGATGGCACTGTTAGCCAGATTGGCCTGCGCTTAGCATACAAATTTTAATAAAAACCATCCCGGTGCTTTATCTAAACTACTATAACCTGTATTAATTAGTATTTTTTTTATTTGGTTATCAGTGTTTTAAGCATTTTTATCAAAAACCGGTGTAACGATTAGTTATTTCCGTCGTCTATGAAACCAGACAAGTTATGATATTATTATATTACCAATAGTTATCCAATGTATTGTATGTTAATATGTTGATATTTTTGTACTATAAAATAATAATAAATTAGTCAACTTTGAAAAAATAAACAACTTAAATTTTAGAAACATGAAAAAATTCCTACTTGCATTAGTCCTGTTATCAGGAGCAGCATTCAGTTCATTTGCACAAACATCAAAAGATGGTGGAAAGTTCAGTATCGGTTTAGAAGCAGGTTTACCTGTTGGAAATTATAAAGATATCTCTAGCTTTGTTATTGGCGGTTCATTAAAGTACGATCATCCAATTGCAGAAGGTACTTTCTTAACTCTTTCGGCAGGTTACAGCAAATTTTTATCAAACGATGATGCTAAAGCTCTCGACCTTAAATTTTCTGGTATACCTGTAAAGGTTGGTGTTAAATATTTCTTCGCTGAAAGTTTTTATGGTGAGGCACAAGTAGGTGCAGCATTCACAAAAACAAGTGTTGGAAGCCAAAGTAATAGCAAAACAGCATT
Source organism: Bacteroidota bacterium (assembly GCA_040390445.1). Lineage (GTDB taxonomy): Bacteria > Bacteroidota > Bacteroidia > Sphingobacteriales > Sphingobacteriaceae > Mucilaginibacter. The sequence goes on along the minus strand of JAZJYI010000006.1, from coordinate 98,999 downwards.
TGCTTATGCACCGGGCATTGGTTATAATCTTGGTGGTGGTGTAGATATTGGCGTTCGTTATGAAGGCTGGTCTTTAAATGGTGGTACTGCTAGCCAGGTTGCTGCACGTTTAGCATACAGCTTCTAATTTAAAAAAGAAGAAAATTTTATAAAAAAACCCGGGATATGTATCCCGGGTTTTTTTATGCCTTCAATTTTGTAAAGCATTACTTCACATTGGCTTATTAATATCGTAATTTCGGCATTTATAAACATATCCTGTGCTTAGCATCCTAAAAAAAGAGATCACAACATACCTTAGTTCGCTGGTGGCTTATATAACCATAGGTGTTTTTTTGCTTGTTTTAGGGTTGTTTTTGTGGGTATTTCCCAATACCAGCATCCTGGCCTATGGTTACGCCGGTTTAGATAGCCTGTTTAGCACAGCGCCATACCTGTTTATGTTTTTGGTGCCGGCCATTACCATGCGCTCGCTTGCCGAAGAACGCCGGGAGGGCACCTTTGAGTTATTGCTTACCCGGCCCTTAACCAGCCTGCAAATAGTACTGGGTAAATATTTTGCCGGTGTGGTAATTGTGCTTTTTGCGTTGTTGCCAACGCTGGTGTACTATTTCAGCGTGTACACTTTGGGCACACCGCAGGGTAATATTGATACCGGCGCGGTTATAGGTTCTTATATCGGCCTGTTCCTTTTAGGTTCGTTGTTTACAGCCATTGGTTTGTTTGCCTCGTCGGTAAGTAAAAATCAGGTAATTGCGTTTACCATAGCCGTTTTTTTAAGCTTCTTTTTTTATAGCGGGTTCGATTCGTTGAGCACCATCCTGTCCCTGCAAGACCTGGGTTTACAGGGTTTGGGGATCACAGAACATTATCAATCCATCAGCCGGGGCGTGCTGGATACCCGCGATTTGATGTACTTCCTGGTACTGGATGCCTTTTTTATCTGGGTTACACTTTTTGTACTGTATAAGCAAAACGGCCGCAAGTTTGTCAATACTGCTTTTTTAAGCACCATGGGGATCCTGTTTTCGCTGACTGCGGTAACCGTATTGTCTGGCAGAATCTTCACCCGGTTTGATTTTACCACAGAGAAACGCTTTACCATATCGCCCATTAGCCTTAAGGTGATGGATGGCCTGCCACAAACAGTGAATGTTACCGTTTACCTGCAGGGCGATAACTTCCCCGGAGGGATGAAAAGGCTGCAAACATCGGTTAAAGACATGCTGGCCGATTTGCAGGCCTACAGCCATAGTAAACTGCAGTTTGTATTTACCGACCCGCTTAAAGGCGTTGCCGAAGATCAGCAAAAGCAAGTGTATGACGACCTGGAAGCCAAAGGGATAGAGGCGCAAAACCTGAGCGTTAAAACAGATGATGGCGTTTCTCAAAAAGTGATATTTCCGTTTGCGCTGGTAACTTATGGCAATAAAAGCATCGCGGTTAAGCTGCTGCAATCGCAAAGCAGCATGAGCCTATCGCCCGATGAAGTGCTGAATAACTCCATCCAAAACCTGGAATATGCTTTTACATCGGCCATCAAAAAAATAACCAGCGGCGGCAAACAGCGTATTGGCTTTACCGAGGGCCATAACGAATTAACCGACCTGCAACTGAACGATGCGATGCGATCATTAAGTGATGGTTACCTGGTGGGGCGCGTTAATTTAACCAGCATCCCATTTGATAGCCTGGCAAAAGTGAGCCTGCTGATAATACCCAAGCCCGATAAGGCCTTTACCGAACTGGAAAAATTTAAGCTGGACCAATATATTATGCGTGGCGGCCGCGTGCTTTGGGCTATTGACCAGGTAAGCGCAGAACTGGATAGCCTGCGCGGGCATGGCGGCGAGCAACTGGCGTTTAACAAACAACTTAACCTTGATGACCAGCTGTTCCGTTACGGAGTGCGCATCAATTACGACCTGATAGCCGATATGAACTGCTCCGCCATCCCCGTTACTACGGGTAATGCCGGCGGGCAGGCGCAGATCCAATTGCTGCAATGGCTATATAACCCGGTTTACCTGCCACTATCCAAGCACCCCATTGTAAAAAACCTGGATGGCATTACCAGCCAGTTTGCCAGCACCATTGATCTGCTGGAAACCAAAAATATTGAGAAAACCATCCTGCTTACATCATCGCCCTATAACAAAAAGCTGTCGGCCCCGCATATGCTGTCGTTACAGGCCCTGCAGGACGAGCCCAAGCCTAAGGATTTTCAAAGCAACCCTAAAATAACCGGAGTATTGCTGGAAGGGAATTTTATATCCGATTTCAGGAACAGACCCCTGCCCGAAGGTTTAACCGAAAAGATAGATGTACTGGCCCAAAGCAAACCCACAAAAATGGTTGTACTGAGCGATGGCGATATTTTGCGTAACCAGGTAGGCTCGGATGGTTCGCCGTTCCCGCTGGGGTATGACCGCTATACGCAGCAAAGCTATGGCAACAAAAACCTGCTGCTCAACATTGCCGATTATATGACCGACGATTCGGGCCTGATATCGCTGCGCAGTAAAGAGATCCAGATACGCCTGCTTAACCGCGCCCGCATACGCCAGGAGAAGCTGTTTTGGCAACTGGTTAATAATATTGCGCCAATAGGGATAGTGTTAATATTTGCTATTTTTCAACATTATAACCGCAAGCGAAAGTATGCTCATTAAATTTTATACTTTTGGTAGATAAACGTTAATAACATCATGAGATTTATTGTTTCCACATCAACACTACTCAAGCAATTACAGTCGGTAAGTGGCGCGTTAAGCAACAGCACCGTATTGCCTATACTGGAAAACTTTTTGTTCGAGATTAAAGACGGGAACTTAACCATTTCTGCTACCGACCTGCAAACCAGCATGACGACATCGCTGGCTGTTGAGGCCAAAGAGAATGGCCGTATTGCTATACCATCGCGTATCTTGTTAGATACCCTAAAATCGTTACCGGAGCAACCGGTGGCTTTCTCTGTTGACGACAGCACCTTCGCTATTGAAATAAGCGCCGGCGACGGTAAATACAAGCTTAGCGGCGAAAACGGCGAGGATTTCCCGAAGATACCCGTTGTTGAGAACGCATCGTCAGTAAACCTGCCTGCATCTGTACTGGGCGAGGCTATCAATAAAACCATATTTGCTGTTAGCAACGATGAACTGCGCCCCGCTATGACAGGCGTATTTTGCCAGCTAAGCAGCCAACACCTTACCTTTGTAGCTACCGATGCCCACAAGCTGGTACGTTACCGCCGTAAGGATGCCAAGGCCGACAGCACCACCTCATTTATATTGCCTAAAAAGGCGTTAACGCTGCTTAAATCTGCCTTACCGGCCGATGATGTTAACGTATCTGTAGAATATAACAGCACAAGCGCCTTCTTTAAATTTGGCAACATTAATTTAGTTTGCCGCCTTATTGATGAGCGTTACCCCGATTATGAAGCGGTTATCCCTAAAGAAAACCCTAACAAATTAGCAATAGATCGTTTGGCGTTCCTGGGCTCGCTTAACCGCGTTGCTATTTACGCTAACAAAACCACCCACCAGGTAAGGCTGAAAATAAACGGCAGCGAGCTGAATATCTCATCAGAAGATATTGATTTTGCTAACGAAGCGCACGAGCGCCTTAGCTGCCAGTACGAAGGTGAGGATATGGAGATAGGCTTTAACGCCCGTTTCCTGATAGAAATGTTAAAGAATTTAAGCTGCGAAGAGGTATCGTTAGAGATGTCGACCCCTAACCGTGCAGGTTTACTACTGCCACAGGGAGGCGATGAGAACGAAGACGTACTGATGCTGGTAATGCCGGTAATGCTTAACAGCTACGCATAGGTTAGTGAGTGGTGAATTGTTGAATAGGGAGTGGTTGCCGCTTGTTTATTTAACCATTCACAAATCAACTGCTCACTATTCACCCCAAAAAAGTCTGGCTTCAGCCGGACTTTTTTGTTCACCTTATAACAAAACCTGTTATAATTGAGTTATATAGCATCTGCTTATATATGATGAAATTTAAGTTGTTCGTTTTTATTGTTTTTATTGGTGTTATAGCCATTATATCCTGCAAAAAGGGTAATGATGATGCGCCTGCAACGCCTTTAAAAACCAGTATTAACTTTATAAATGCCAGTTCAGATACCATCAACTTTTATGTTAACGGTACACGGTTAAATAGCACGGCTGCGTCATACCCGCTGGCATCAACCGGGTATTTGACCACACCGCTTGGCGAGCAAAACTACCAGGTGAAAAAAGACCGTAACCCGAATGCTTTATTTAATTTGGTATTGCCTGTAGATACGGGCAAAGTGTATTCTTTTTTTGTTACTGATAATACCTCCGAAAATACCTTTACGATTGTTGATACGTTATCAAAAGTTGATACGCTTAGTTTAATACGTTTTGTACATACATCGCCCAAGATGGGTGATGTGAAAATTTTAATGAACGATACGGTAATGTTTGCAAAAGCAAAATTTAAATCAGTTTCCGATTATCTTCATGTAACAGGCGGCTTAAAAGTAATAAAAGTGCTTGATGCCGAAACGGGCACGGTGCTTATTGAGGAAAGCCGTGTACTGGTGCTGGGCCGGGCTTACACCCTTTTTACAAAAGGAGGGTTAACAGCCACAGATAGTAAGGCAACAACAGGCACAGGGCTAATTATAACTAAATAATACCATGGTTAATCAACACAAAAGCAGCGTACTCCTTTATTTGTGCTTATTCATTATAGGTATCATGATCATCCCGTCGCTTGTTTCATGCGGTAAAAGTGGGGTAAGCGCTGGCAGTAATTCAAACGCCCGCCTGCAAATTGTAAATTTAAGCCAGGATATACAGCCGTTTAACCTATATGCTTATTTTATAAAACAAAGTACAAGTTCATACTCGTATCCGTACGCTTCCGGGTATTTCCTTGTAAATGTTGTTGACACCCCTTATCAGATCAGGACCGCGCAAACCGTAAACGGTGTAAACCCAACAAACCTGCTAACGTTGCGGGATACGCTAAGGCCAAAGATACCGTATACCTGGTTTGTTACCGGATTAAAGGCCGATAGTTCGTTAACATCTATATTTACTGTTGATACGGGCAGCGTTCCAGCTTCCGGCAGGGGTAAGGTAAGGTTTGTAAATGCATCGCCGAGCACAACCGGGTTAGATTTAACAGCAAACGGGACCATTGCTTTTACCAATGTAAAATATAAAAAAGCAACTGGCTATATTGAACTTACTGCCGGTAGTTATAACTTAAATGTTGCTGCTACAAACGCACCAACTACTGTGCTGGCGAGCCAGCAGAACTTTACGGTGCTTGATGGTAAACTTTATACCATGTATTTTTATGGTTTGGCCAGTAAAACAGATTCCGCAGCCTATGGTACAAACATTATTTTAAACTCGTTACCACCCGGTACAACATATTAAAGGTTGGGTATGTGTTTTATCTTTCTATTTTTGCTAAAATTTTAAAGCATTGGAATTCATACACACCATCATCGATTTTATTTTACACATTGATAAACACCTGGTACAAATAACCAGCGAATACCAGGGGTGGACCTACCTGATCTTGTTTATCATCATATTTGCCGAAACCGGTTTTGTGGTAACCCCGTTCCTCCCCGGCGATTCGTTGCTGTTTGCTGCGGGTGCATTAATTGCGGGTGGTAAATCAGGCCTGGATATTTATTTGCTTACAGTGATACTTATTATAGCCGCTATTAGTGGTAACACGGTGAATTACCTGTTAGGCAAATTTTTAGGCGCAAGAGTGTTTAAAGAAGAGAACAAGATACTTAAACTAAGCTATTACCTGCAAACCAAAGCATTTTTTGATAAGCATGGCGGCAAGGCTGTAATATTTAGCCGCTATGTACCTATTATACGTACCGTAGCCCCTTTTGTAGCAGGAGTAGGGCATATGCCATTTACCCGTTACAGCCTGTACAATGTTATTGGCGGGGTATCGTGGATCTTTATCTTCCTGTTTTGCGGGTTTTGGTTTGGTAAGGTGCCTTTTATCGAGAAAAACTTTTCGCTGGTGGCTATTATCATTATCCTGGTATCTATTATACCACCGGTGTTTGCTATTGTTAAAAGTAAGTTGGGTAAGAAGAAGCCTGCTAATTAATTGCTTAAAACTATCAATCTTCCGGCTTTATAAGTGTGCATCTGGTTGTATCCTTTGGTGTGATACCAGCGGCGCCATAATTTCAGTGAAATTACCTGGGGGCCTTCGTCTGCCATTGTATCAAAGTAAAATATCTCGTAAGTTTTAGGATCTACGTAGAAATTGTAGTTTGTCCGGAACATGTCGAAATTATTGATGCCTACTTTTACCCAATAATATTTAAAATCTTTATCGGGTTGGCCGGCTATCATTAATGCCGGATGAGATGCTTTTGCCGTTTTTATAAAAGACCTTACTTCGGGTAATGTAGCTACTTTATCTAAAATGATCCCTTCGGTTTTCGTGCCCTGGCCGTTTGCATTGTAACATAACGCAAGCATTAAAACAAACAGGTAAAAGGCGGTTTTCATTAAGCTATTTTTCCTTTAAAACTAACACTTTCCCTGCTTTATATAAAGCTTCTTCTTTATCTATCTGTTGCTTTTCTGCTTTGGTTAATGGCTTTGCTATCAACTTATTTAAATCAGGCTGCCCGGCATCAACCCATGCCGAAAACCAGAAACTGCCCACGCTGAGGGTAGATGCCTGCATTTGCCTTTGCACCATGCCCCGCAGTAATTTGTGGTAAGCCCTGCTATAGGCTACCGAATACGCTTTTACCTTGCGGCTGCCCCGTTGTTCCATAGCGTACTTATTTGCCGCCGGGAATGATTTGTTCAGCGCACGCTCTGCCCGTAACACGGTATCCACACATTTAAACGAATTGCGGCTTATTTTAAAGGCCTCTGCCAAAGGGTTGCTGATGTACTTAGCCTTGCCCACATTGTAATGATAGCTGTTACTGAACAGTTCGGGCAGGCGGCTTTCCCAAAGCGAATGGATGCCCTGTTGGTTGGTTAGCTGCCCATCGTAATTTTGGGTAAGGTGCAGGGGCGTATGGGCATCGGCTATATAATGCGCCAGGTTGGCCGATGTAATTAATATCGAGGTAGTATCGTGCGCTTTAAAGGCTTTTACCAGCCAGTAATAGTTTGAGGTGATGGCCCAGGGTACGGTGCCGTATTTGTTAAGCGTGTCTGTCGAGTATTTAGCTGCGGCATCAACCCAGTGCTGGGGCATGTCCTTAAAAGGCTGCTTGCCGTAATGGTCGGCATCAAAAAAGTGGTGAGGGGCTTCGGTGCTGTCTACATAGCGCTTTTTATCGGCGCTTACTGCGTGTTCTGTAATAAAGTTGATATTGGCCCTGTAAAAACCCGCCATGCCCTTAGGGAGCGTAAAAACCGCCAGCCTGTTAATGCGGTAATGCGCAAAGAAACCCCATGATGAGCAAAGTGTAAGCACAACTATACCCGATAAAACCAAAGCGACAAGGCGTTTCATGAGGTAAATATGCTTAAATATTCAGGAAATTAAGCAGGCTTTACTATGCCCGTGTACACATTGGTATCGTACTGAATGGTGATGCTGCCGTTTTGCTGGTATTTATCAAATAAGGTTTGCAGATCGGCTATCATAGCCTGGTAACCCTCTTCATCTTTTGTTGGCATGTATGATGAGGAGGATAAACGCCCTTTTAGGCCATCAAAATCAAATATCTGCTCGTTATAAAAGGTTTTAAGCTGATAGGGTTGTGGGGTGAAAAACTCCCCGATATGTTCGGCATCGATGTTGCGGTGGTCAACCTGTACGTAATCTTTGCCGTGTTTGATGATCAGTTGATCGTAGTCTTTTTCAAAGGCCGAGCCTGTACGGCGTTCGTTCCATATCAGGGCTATTAACCCGTTTGGTTTAAGGATGCGGTCAAACTCCAGCCTGGTTTTTTTGGCATCAAACCAGTGGAAGGCCTGCCCGGCAATAACGGCATCTATGCTTTCGGTGGCAAGGCCTGTATCTTCGGCAGTGCCGTTTTGTGCTTTAAAGCCCGGCCAGTTGCCCAGTAGTTCAACGGCTTTATTGCGCATGGGGGCATTCGGTTCAACGGCAATTACGCGGTAGCCGGCCTCTAAAAACAATTGGGTAGATATGCCCGTGCCTGCGCCGATATCGGCTATCAGCTTATCGGTGGTTAGGTTATATTGCTTTTGCAGATGGTCGATAATTTGGATAGGGTAGCCCGGGCGGTATTTTACGTAATCGTTTACGCGGTTGCTGAAACGGGTGGTGCTGTTGGTGGTCATATATATTAAACGCAGGTTGAGGGGGTGTTATTTTGTGCGATATTTAACAACTCGTCATTGAGATGAACGAAGTAATCTCTTTAGGATAGGTAGCAAATATGCATAGCCATGTTCGTCATTGCTCATGCTAAGTATACCACTATCAATATCCGCCCGCTCAATTGCCGCGGGAGGGCTGTTACTTTTTGCTTGATCAAAAAGTAACCAAAAAATCAAGACAGAAAAAAGCTTCTCCCCACAGGCCTTTACCTTTGGCCCGCTTTTCTGTCAGGCCACCGCTCGTTCGTTACCGTCCTAAATCAAGGTAAGCCAAATACCCCTTTGTTATCCTGAGCATCGCGAAGGATCTATTCGCGAACTGTGCAATCGCCGACATGCATGAGCGGATAGCTCGTCCGAAGGGAACGCCCATAAACAACTACCTGCCCATAAACTAATGAACCAGTGAACTAATGAACGCAATACCGTCCGTCCGTTTTATATCCCGGCACTTTGCGACAAAACGGACAAAAAACCAGTAAAGTAATGAACCTGTGAACTAATGAACATTAAATAATTTATCCACAATGCAAAAAATAACATAAACACTCTTGCAAATTAAAATTTATCAGCCTATATTTGCATCCTCTAAAAATAAAGAAAAGAATAACAAGCTTAAGATGGCAAATCATAAATCATCCATAAAAAGAATCAGGTCAAACGCTGCGAAGCGTCTGCGTAACAGGTATCAGGCAAAAACCACCAGAAACGCTATCAAAAGATTAAGAGGTACCACAACTAAAGTTGATGCTACTCCTTTATTGTCTAAAGTGATCTCTATGTTAGATCGTTTGGCTAAAAAGAACGTTATTCACAAAAACAAAGCTTCGAACAACAAATCAAAGCTTACCAAATTTGTTAATACTTTAAGCTAATAGCTTAACCTATAATATTAAAAAGGGATAGTGCATTGTGCATTATCCCTTTTTTGTTGTTTTATATTTTTCTTGTTGGCGAGCTCACTCACCCCGATCCCAACGATAGTCGGGACTGGTCAACCCTCTCTCCGCAAGCGGAAAGAGGGTTGACCACATAGTGCCGCGGGGTGAGTAAAATCGCCGCTTTATTAGCTGACTCACCCCCTGGCTCGCTTCGCTGCCCGACCCTCTTTGCGCAGCAGTGAGGAGGCAAGGGGTGAGTTAAAATATTTGTCTATTTTAGGTGCTTATAAACCCGCACCCACGTGGAAGATTACTCCAATAAAATAAGCATAAAGGCCTGGGCCGAGGAAGACCGCCCCCGCGAAAAACTAAGCGGGCAGGGCCGCCGTGCTTTGACCGATGCCGAACTGATTGCCATTTTAATTGGCAGCGGCAGCCGAGACGAAAGCGCTGTTGAGCTAAGCAAGCGCATATTGCACCACTACGATAACGACCTGAACAAGCTTGGCAAGGCCGGTATAAGCGAATTATGCAAGTTTAAAGGTATTGGTGAGGCGAAGGCGATATCTATCATTGCCGCTTTAGAAATAGGCCGCCGTAGGGGAGATACGGAGATTAAAGTATTGGACGAAGTGAAGAGCAGCCGCGATGGTTACAACATTATGCGCCGCCATTTGATGGACCTGAACCACGAGGAGTTCTGGATTATGCTGATAGGGCGATCAAGCAAGGTGTTGGCTAAAGAGCTGGTAAGCAAAGGCGGCCTGAGCGGTACCGTTGCCGACCCTAAGATCATTTTCCACATGGCGTTGCAACACCAGGCAAGCGCGCTCATTATGGTGCATAACCACCCGTCAGGAAATCTTAAACCAAGCCGGGAAGACCTGGTGCTCACCAAGAAAATTGCCGATGCAGGCCGCATGCTGGATATCAACGTGCTTGATCATTTGATTATTACCGATAGCGGATATTTTAGCTTTGGGGATGAAGGGTTGCTTTAGTTGAAAGTTAAAAGTATAAAGTTTTATTGCTCGCAAATACGCAGAGACGCGAAGGGTTAAATAACCATCCATTGCGTCTCTGCGTCTTTGCGAGAAAATCTATTTTATCCAAACATCCCATCAGATGCGCTGTTCTATCTAAACAAAACTTAAAAATACAAACCATGATAACCCCACCAGAAAACCAGGACGATCAACTGCAACAAGACGACCAGTTGGAACAGACCGAAAATGAAGACCAGATGAGCCAGCAGGATGTGCACGGTAACGGTTTCGACGATACCAACGAAGATATTGGCGAAACCGACGAAAGCAGCCAGGCGCAACGCGCCTACGATGCTGCCGAACCATCATACACCCTTAACCTGGATGATGATGACAGTACCGGTGACGATGAATAACATTTAGAGCCAGCGGCTCTTTATACCCGCGTCATGGCGAGGTACGAAGCAATCTTCGATAGAAAAAGTCGGCGACAGGCATGTCGGTGATTGCTTCGTACCTCGCCATGGCGCTTTTTTTGTTTTAAAACCTTTTACCTTTCAGCTTTCTCCTTTCTGCCTAAATCGTATCTTTGCCGATTATCATTCTCCTATAATGAAGATATCGTACAACTGGCTTAAAGAATTTATTGATACAGATAAAACCCCTGCGGAATTATCTACCATACTTACAGGTACCGGCTTAGAGGTGGAGAGCCTCGAGAAGGTGCAGGCCATCCCCGGCGGTTTAGAAGGCCTGGTGATAGGTTATGTTAAAGAATGTGCCCGTCACGCCAACTCCGACCACCTGCACGTTACCAAGGTAGATGTAGGCACCGGCGAAGACCTGCAAATTGTTTGCGGCGCGCATAATGTTGCCGCAGGCCAAAAGGTAGTGGTAGCAACCGTTGGTACAACCATTTACCCAACCGTTGGCGAGCCGTTCAGTATCAAAAAATCAAAAATAAGGGGCGAGGTATCCGAAGGGATGATCTGCGCCGAAGACGAAATAGGTTTAGGCCATGACCATGCCGGTATTATGGTGCTTGATGCCGATACCCCTGTAGGTACACTAGCTAAAAACCATTTTAACCTGAACGACGATTACATGTACGAGATTGGCCTTACACCAAACCGTGCCGATGCGGCTTCGCATTTGGGTACGGCAAGGGATATAGCCGCTTTTCTGAAACTGGCTATCAAAAAGCCGGATGTAAGCGCGTTTAAGGTGGATAGCAATACCAGCCCTATACAGGTTGTGGTAGAGAATGAAGCTGCCGCGCCAAGATATAGTGGTTTAACCATATCGGGTATTAAGGTTGGCGAATCGCCGGCCTGGTTAAAAGAGCGTTTGGCCGTTATAGGCGTACGCAGCATTAACAATGTGGTTGATGTTACCAACTATGTACTGCACGAACTTGGGCAGCCCCTGCACGCCTTTGATGCCGCTGCCATTACAGGCAACAAGGTTATTGTAAAAAATGTAGCCGAAGGCACCGTATTTAAAACGCTGGATGATGTAGACCGCAAACTAAGCGCCGATGACCTGATGATATGCAATGCCGACGAGGCCATGTGTATTGCCGGTGTATTTGGCGGTGCAAAAAGCGGTGTGAGCGAAAGCACTACGGAGATATTTTTGGAGAGCGCTTACTTCAACTCGGTAGCGGTACGTAAAACATCAAAAAGGTTTGGGTTAAAAACCGATGCATCATTCCGATTTGAGCGTGGCACCGACCCGGATATGACCGTATTTGCCCTTAAACGCGCGGCCTTGCTAATACAGCAGGTAGCAGGCGGTAAGGTTACCTCAGAGATATTTGACCATTACCCTGCACCGGTAGCGCCATTTGCGGTTGAGATCACTTATAACACTATCGACAGGCTGATAGGCAAAACCATCGGAAACGATACCATCAAAAGCATCATCACCGCTTTGGATATCAAAATAGAGAACGAAACCGCCGAAGGCTTATCGCTTAAAGTACCTCCATACCGTGTAGATGTAACCCGCGATGTGGATGTGGTAGAAGAGATACTGCGTATTTACGGCTATAACAATATCGAGATCCCAACACAGATCAGGGCATCACTGAACAACTCTATCCGCCCCGAGAAAGATACCGTACAAAACGTAATTGCCGACCTGCTGAGCGCAAACGGCTTTAACGAAATGCTGGCCAACTCACTCACCAAACTGGCTTACTCGGATAACCCCGATGCTGCCGTGAAGATAGTGAACCCGCTAAGCAGCGACCTGGACGCCATGCGCCAAACCCTGCTATACTCGGGTTTAGAGGCCATTGCCTACAACCAGAACCGCCGCAGTGCCGACTTAAAGTTCTACGAATTTGGCAAGGTGTACAGCACCAAAGAGGATAAGTATATCGAAACACAGCGTTTCAGCATATTCATTACCGGTGCTAACACCGCCGAGCAATGGAACCAGAAACAAAAGCCGGTAACCTTCTACAATTTAAAAGCTATTGTGGATGGTATATTGCAGCGCCTTAAAATAACCGATGTGGTTACCGAAGATGCTACCTGCAGTAAACTGGCTTTTGGTTTACAGTACACGCTTAACGGCAAACAGCTGGTTAAATTTGGGCAGGTGAACGCTTCATCATTAAAAAAGGTTGATGTAGATAAAGATGTTTTCTACGCCGATTTTAACTTCGACCTGGTGCTGAACGCCGTGCGTAAAAACGTGATCGTTTACCAGGAGGTTTCCAAATTCCCGGCGGTGCGCAGGGATCTGAGCATGCTGGTAGATACGGCTGTTACCTTCGGACAGTTAAAACAGATCGCTACCCGTACCGACAAAAAACTGTTGAAAGAAGTGAAAGTGTTTGATGTTTACCAGGGCGATAAGCTGCCTGCGGGTAAAAAATCGTACGCGCTGAGCTTTGTATTGCAAGACACCGAAAAAACTTTAACCGATAAAGCGGTTGATGCCGTGATGCAGAAATTAATGTATAATTTAGGCAAGGAAGCGGGAGCAGAAATACGTAAATAGTGAGTGATTGATGAAGTGAGTAGTTAAGTAGTTGTACCAGAACCATTCACCAGTCAACCCAATCAACCAATAACCAAATAAATGGCCTCAGTAGCAGAACAATTAAATAAAGTTGTAGAAAAAACCGAAAGGTTAATTGAGCTTTGTGCTGCGTTGCAGGAAGAGAATGATCTGCTGAAACTGGAAAGTGAAGCATTAAACGTGGCCCTAAAAGCCAGTACAAATAAAACCAAGGACCTCGAAGAAAAGCTTCGTGTGTTAAAGCTGGCAAAGTCGTTTTCAGAAACAAATGAAAAAAGTGTTGACATTAAGCAAAAAATTAACGACTTTGTGCAGGAAATAGATAAGTGTATTGTATTGCTTAAAAAGTAGTACAGAAAGTGAAAAGCTCAAATGGGAGAAATCTCAATAAAAATAAATATTGCTGACAGGGTTTACCCCTTAAAGGTAAACATGGAAGAAGAGGAAATAATAAGAAGGGCAGCTAAGCTGATCAATGACCGTATAAAGGAATACCAGGAAAATTACGCGGTTAGGGATAAACAGGATTTGCTTTCAATGTGTGTGCTGCATTATGCAACATCGTCATTAAAGGCGGATAAGAAAGTTACTACGGATGATACCGAAGTGGCCGAAAAGGTTTATCAACTGGATCACTTACTGACTGATTTTTTTTCGAAACAATAACGTTCTTACACATAACAGAGCATTTTAAGATTTAACCGCAGTTAAATTTTAAGTTTCACTATTAAAAACTTAACGCTTCAATATCTTCGGATTACAAAGAGGCATGCGTTGATCGTGTATTTAACGGGAACCCGTGATCCACTCCATCCGACAAGAAGTTTAACAATACATGAACACTTAGAAGTTTAGTTGCGGTTTTTTTATTTTATATAACCTAAATAACCAATGAATAGTATATTATATGTAATTATCGGGCTCCTTGCAGGGGTCCCGACAGGGATAGTCATAGGGCGATTCCTGCTGCGCAAGCTCTTTAAAGACCAGGAGGTTGGCGCCCAGAACAAAGTAAAAAAAATCCTGAAGGACGCTGAAAATAATGCTGAGATCTTAAAAAAGAACCGTCTTTTGGAAGCAAAAGAGAAGTTCTTACAAATGAAGGCCGAGCATGAGCAGGAAGTAAACTCTAAAAACAACGTATTAAACCAGCGCGAGAACGGCATCAAACAAAAAGAGCAATCTTTTAACCAGAAGCTGGAGAACATGAACCGTAAGGAAACGGAGCTTGATAACGCGCGTAAAAAGCTGGAAACCCAAACCGAGGTACTTGTAAAAAAACAGGAAGATGTTGAGCACCTTAAAAACCAGCACGTAGCCCAGTTAGAAACCATTGCAGGCTTAAGCGCTGAAGATGCCAAGAACCAACTGATAGACAACCTGCGCGAAGAAGCACGCAGCAAAGCTATGGCGCAGATAAAAGATATTGTTGACGAAGCCAAGCTAACCGCTACCAAAGAGGCTAAGAAAATTGTTATCCAAACCATACAGCGTACCGCTACCGAAAGCGCTATCGAGAACACGGTATCTATCTTCAACATCGAGAATGATGAGATAAAGGGCCGTATCATCGGTCGTGAAGGCCGTAACATCCGCGCGCTGGAAGCAGCAACGGGTATAGAAATTATTGTGGATGATACCCCCGAGGCTATTATCCTTTCAGGCTTTGACCCGGTTAGGCGCGAGATTGCCCGTTTGGCCATGCATCGTTTGGTGACAGACGGACGTATCCACCCGGCACGTATTGAAGAAGTGGTTGCCAAAACCAAAAAGCAGATAGAAGAAGAAATTGTTGAGATAGGTGAGCGTACCGTAATTGATTTGGGTATTACCGGTTTACACCCCGAATTGATCAGGATGGTAGGGCGTATGCGTTACCGCTCATCATACGGGCAAAACCTGTTGCAGCACTCGCGCGAGGTAGCTAATTTCTGCGCTACAATGGCAGCAGAACTTGGCCTGAACGTAAAGCTGGCTAAACGCGCAGGCTTACTGCACGATATTGGTAAAGTGCCTGATGATAACCCCGAATTGCCACACGCAATTTTGGGTATGCAGCTTGCCGAAAAATATAAAGAACACCCAGAAGTGTGTAACGCCATTGGCGCCCACCACGACGAGGTAGAAATGACATCGATGCTATCGCCGATCATACAGGTTTGTGACGCCATTTCGGGCGCAAGGCCGGGCGCACGCCGCGAGGTGGTAGAAAGTTACATCAAGCGCTTAAAAGAGCTTGAGGAGCTTGCTTTATCGTATCCAGGGGTCGAAAAAACATTCGCTATACAGGCAGGCCGCGAATTGCGTGTTGTGGTAGAGAGCGAAAAGATCTCAGACGCACAATCAGAAGTATTAGCGGCAGATATCTCAAACCGCATCCAAACAGAAATGACCTATCCGGGTCAGATAAAAGTTACCGTTATCAGGGAAACCCGTTCGGTAGCGTTTGCAAAATAATTTATAGCTTTGCACAAGCCCTCTCTTTTAACGGAGGGGGCTTTTTTGTTTTATAGGAAATCCACAATGGGAAAACAACATCCGCAACCTAAAACCCAACCCGCCAAACCGGGCGATAAACGCAAGATCGAAGTTTACTTCGACCGTTTAGATGCCAGTCACCAAAACCCAACCAACCAGTTGCTGCATTACTTTTTTGTACCGCTGATGGTGTTGGGCATATTGGGTATGGCCTGGGCTATCCCGTTTCCGCATATTGCCTTTATCGGCAAGTATAACGGTTACTTTAACTGGGCGTCGTTCATTATCGCCTTTGCTATTTATTACTACCTGAAAATGTCGCCGTTGTTATCCTACTTCGCACTGTTTTTGTTCTTCGGCCTTAGCTACGGCATTATGCAGCTGGAGCTTTATGAAAAAGCCGGTGGGACGGAGTTAAGCGCGATCAGCGTAGCTATCCTGCTGGTATCTCTTGCAGGCCAGTACATAGGCGGCAAAATAGAAGGCAAGGAAGCTTCTTTTAATGATGATACCAAACTGGCAGCCATTACCCCGTTATGGGTAATGTATAAGCTTACGCAAAGGTTTGGGTTGAGGTATTAACTATATAAAAAATGTGGTTTGAAATTATAATCTTCTTTTGGGTTACAGGAATGATTATGTTGTTCAACAGAAAATCAAAATGGCTAAAGGAGAAGTATGTGCGTTATATAGCCATTGGTTTAGCGATTCTTGGTTTAATACTTTTAGCCATATTTAAAATTAGCGATATCGAAAGAGCTCTCGCATTTTGGAGCTTTGCATCACCAGCTGTTTTCCTGCTAATTGATTATGGGTTTAAAAAATTGAGTTTTTATATCCAGGGGAGGGATTATTATTTGTGGCTAAGAGGTTCTTCTGACGTTGGTAATTGTACGTTTAAGGCTACAGATAGATTGTTTTCAATCTTGATGTTATATATCACTATAGCAATTCCTTTTTTTCCGGTTTTTCTCTTTCGCTTAATAAAATAATTATTCATTGCCGTTTGCTTTAGCTGACGGAATGTAAGATAGAAAAATGGCTTCAGCCAAACTCACTGCTATTTCGGCTAAAGCCAATTGAATTTACTGGTAATCCGTTGGCTGAAGCCAACGGCAATGATGGGACTGTTCGTTATTGTTGTCCATGCACTGTCGCACCTGCGGATAACTGATTGTCATGCTGAACGTAGTGAAGCATCTAATCGCCGCCATAAAGCTCACGAATAGATCCTTCGCTCTCGCTCAGGATGACAGGGTCGTTGAAAGGTGCAAATAAAAAGCCCTTAATCAGAAAAATCGGTTTAATCGCGGTTACAGGTTCTTCCCTAATTTCTCCAAAATATCCTGCGGTACTTTCTCCAGATCCAGCACCAGGAAACCATCTAAACAGTCGGCAAACTTAGGGTCGATGTTAAAGCTGATGATATGGGCGTTTAGGGCAAGGTACTGACGTAGTAATACCGGTACCTTCATATTATGCGTTTCCACTTCCGATATCAGGTTATCAAGGCCTTTGAAGCTGTCACCGGCAGATAAAAGCAAGTCGGTATCAATATTCTCAAAATTCACCTTGAATTTTTTACGTGGCTTTACATATTGCGCCATCTCGTGGTCAAAGTGGTTACGGTTGATGTAGTCAACAATAAGCGATTTGCTGAACTGCGAGAACGAATTACTGATGCTCACCGGGCCTATCAGGTAACGGTAACGCGGGTTATCTATCACAAACTTCAGGATGCCCTTCCACAGCAGGAACAGGGGCAGGGGCTTGGTTTGGTATTCCTTACGGATCCATGAGCGGCCAAGCTCCAGGCTTTTCTTTAATACCGGGGTAAACTGCTCTTTTAGCTTAAACAGCTCGTTGATGTAGAAGCCCTTTTTACCAACACCGTAAAATATCTCATCGCCAAGGCCAATACGGTAGGCACCTACTATCCGTTTAGCTTCGGTATCCCAGATGAACAGGTGATGGTAGTAAATATCGTATTCGTCCAGGTCGGTAGCTTTATTAGTGCCTTCGCCCACTTCGCGGAAGGTGATCTCACGCAAACGGCCTATCTCGCGGATGATGGAGGGGATCTGCGACGTTGGGGTGATATATACCTCGTAGTTTTTCTCCGTCCACACCTTGTAATTATCGCGCAGTTTGTCAACCTCTGCTTCCAGTTTATCAGCCGGGGTTTCGGGGACTATCGCTTCTGGCAGTTTTTTTATTTTGAACAGGTTACGCGGGTTAAAAAGCTTTTTCTCCTCATCTAAACCGGCACCAAGGGCGTAGGTTTTAGCACGCAGAAAGTTCAGTAATTTGGCGCTGTTGTTGTTATCGGGGATATCCTCAACCTTAATGGGTTTGCCAATACGTAGTTTGATGGTTTGCCCCTGCTTATTAAATAACTCCGACGGTAGCTTGGCCGTGCGCAGGGCAGGGTGTATCAGGCTCAGCAGGTTAAACAGCAGGCCGTTATTGCCATCAAAGTATATGGGCACCACCGGCACCTTTGCCTTGGCAATTATCTTGCCCACAACAGGGTGCCAAAGGCGGTCTGTGATCTCTTGTTTATCCAGCTTAAAGGTAGATACCTCGCCGGCGGGGAAAATGCCTATAGGGGTGCCATTATTCAGTAATTCGAGGGTGTTCTTCAGACCGCTGATGCTGGATGAGTGCTCTACGTTCTCAAAAGGGTTTACGGCAATAAAGTAATCGCTCAGGTTAGGGATCTTTTTAAGCAGGAAGTTGGCCATCAGCTTAGCATCGGGCCTGGCCATGGTCAGTATTTTCAATAGTATCAATCCCTCAATACCACCGTAGGGGTGGTTGGCAATGGCTATAAATGCACCCTCTTTGGGGATATGCCTTAACTCGCGTTCATCAAATTCTATCTCAATACCGCAGCCTTTTAAAATAGCGTCAACAAACTCGGGGCCTTGCTTGGGCTGGGCCTGGGCAAACAGATCGTTCACCTGGTTTATCTTCATCAGTTCCATCAGGAAAGATGCCAGTCCCGGCAATTTTAGGGTGTCCAGTTTAGTGGCTTTGGCAAACTCTTCGGTGGTTATTATTTTCATGCTGTTATTAACGCAATAATAGTTAGGGGAAATTACTAATTTAACGGCTCAATACCTTTGATAAATGAAAGCGCAGATCAAAAATTACCTCTCCCTTACCAAAAAAGAATGGAATGGTATGGTGGTGCTGCTCATATTGATCACACTGGTTTTAATCGCCCCTTACATTTATCAATGGTTACGCAAAGATAATACAATAAACGTTACAGCGTTTAACACCGCCGCTGCGGCGCTTAATAACGCCAATCCGCAGCCGTTAAACGGCAATAGATCGTCAAAAAACGCCCTGTATAAGTTCGATCCGAATACCGCATCGGCAGATGACTGGCAAAAGCTGGGCATCACGGCAAAACAAGCCGCCATCATCAAAAACTATACGGCAAAGGGTGGCCGGTTCCGCAAGGCGGAGGACCTGCAAAAGATATACGGCCTTACTAAAGTTGATTATGCCAGGCTGGCCCCTTTCATCATCATCCCGAAGGAGAACATAAAAGCAAATGTTATAGTAGAATTAAACGCTGCGGATTCAGCAGGCTTAACGGCTATTGACGGGATAGGCGGAGCATTCGCCAAACGCATTATTTATTACCGCGAGCGGTTGGGCGGTTTTATAACTAAAGAACAGCTAAAAGAGGTTTTTGGGATTGACGAACTGAAGTACGACGAGATAAAAAACCAGGTTAAGGTTGATGCCGCCCGCATACGCAAAATTAATATCAACATCATTACTTTTGATAAACTGCGGTTAATGCCTTATCTGAATTACAAACAGGTAAATGCCATTGTTGAATATCGTAAACAGCACGGCGATTACGCTTCCATCAGCGACCTGAAAAATATTGCCATTATAGATGACGATATTTTGCGTAAAATTGAGCCTTATTTAGTTTTTAAATGATTGAGCAGCAAATAAAGACCGCTATCCGCGATATTCACGATTTCCCGAAGCCGGGCATTATCTTTAAAGATATCACCCCGATATTGAAAGACCCCGAACTTTGCACCAAAATAAATGATGCCTTTTTAGAAAAGATAAAGGGCATGCAAATAGATGCCATAGCGGGGGTTGAGAGCCGTGGCTTTCTGTTCGGGTTATCGTTAGCAACCAAACTGGGCGTGCCATTTATACCGGTGCGCAAAGCGGGCAAGTTGCCGTATACGGTTAACCAAAAAATTTACGAACTGGAGTATGGTACCGCCACAATAGAGATCCACACCGATGCCTTTAACCCGGGCGACAGGATACTTATCCATGACGACCTGCTGGCAACCGGCGGCACCGTAACCGCCACCAGCGAGCTGATACAGGATATGGGCGGCATTGTTGCAGGCTTTAGTTTTGTGGTTGGTTTAAGCTTTTTAAACGGGATAGAAAAAATAGCCCCCATTAGCAATAACATTATCGTACTGGCCGATTATTGATTTTTGCCATTTATACGCATTAATATTCCACCTTATATTTTTGGTTTAGCAAAACACTAAAAACCCGCTAATTTTAATAATTAGCGGGTTTTTGCTTTATAAAAAAATCAGGGCGATTGATATTGTGTACGCCATGCCATAAATCTGTTCTAATTTCAGCAATTAATCGGCGGCAGTATGCCAATAGGCTGCCGGTATTAAACAGCCCTAACCTGTTTAACAAAACATTGCTAAACCGTACATAAAATTAACATGAAACTAAACCGCTGCATTGCCCTTGCTGTACTATTTACGGCCTGCGCGCAACTCTTATCTGCCCAAAGCCCCGTAAAACAGGTTGGCAAGGTAACCGCCGTAACCGTAAATAACCAGGAAGTAGATATTACAACAGAAAACGCCTTTGTTAAACTAACGGTGTATAGCCCTAATATCATCAGGGTGCGTATGGATAAGCAAAAGCTGGCGGCCGATTTTTCGTACGCGGTGGTGAGCGAGCCGGTTAAAACCAGGGTGAACATCACCCAAACCAATGATGAGATAAACCTTACAACCGATTCGCTAAAGGTAAACATTCGCAAAAACCCGTATCAGGTAACTTTTACTACCCCGGCGGGCGAGGTGATCAACCAGGATGAAGCGGGCTTGACAACCTCATGGGTAAATGAATCTGTTACCACCTACAAGCACATGCAGGATAACGAGCACTTTATAGGCCTGGGCGAAAAAACAGGTCCGCTTGATCGTAAAGGCAATGCATATACACACTGGAACAGCGACACCTATGCTTATACAACCGGGCAGGACCCCATCTACTCCACTATCCCTTTTTATATAGGCGTGCACCACAACGTGCAGTACGGGATCTTTTTTGATAATACCTGGCAAAGTGATTTTAACTTCGGTGCCAGTAACAACAGGTTTTCATCATTCGGTGCCAAGGGCGGCGAGATGAATTACTATTTTATTTACAACACCCACATTGCCGATATTATTACCTCATACACCTCGCTTACCGGCCGCATGAAAATGCCGCCACTGTGGAGCCTGGGTTACCAGCAAAACCGCTACAGTTACTATCCGGAAGCAGAAGTAATGCGTATAGCCGAAACCCTGCGCGAGAAAAAGATCCCTGCTGATGGTATTACGCTTGATATCCACTACATGGATAAATACAAAGTGTTTAGCTGGGATGCTAACCGTTTCCCCGACCCGGCAGCCATGATCAAAAAGTTGAATAATACAGGCTTTAAAGTAACCCTGATTGTTGACCCGGGCATTAAGGTGGAGAAAGGCTACGGCGTTTACGACCGTGGTGTGAAAGAAGATATTTTTGCCAAATACCCCGATGGCAGCTACTACACCGGCCAGGTTTGGCCCGGCTGGTGCCACTTCCCCGATTTTACCGATCCAAAAGGCCGTGCATGGTGGGGCAGCGAACTTAAAAAGTATGCCGATGAAGGTGTAAGCGGCATATGGAATGATATGAACGAGTTTAGCACCTGGGGCCAGAAAGCGCCGGATAACATATTGTTCAGTTACGAAGGGAAGGGTGCATCGCACATGCAGATCCATAACGCATACGGTTTAGAGATGATCCGCGCCAGTTATGAGGGCTATAAAGCCGCACGCGATAATAAAAGGCCGTTTATTTTAACCCGATCGGGCTATGCAGGCCTGCAGCGCTATGCAGCTATATGGACAGGCGACAACCGCGCCGAGAACGACCATATGCTGTTAGGCGTTAGGTTAATGAACAGCCTTGGCCTAAGCGGTGTGCCATTTTCAGGGATGGATGTAGGCGGGTTTACAGGCGGCGCATCGCCATCGTTATATGCCCGCTGGATGCAGATAGGCGCATTTAACCCATACATGCGTAACCACTCGGGCATCAACTCAAAAGCATCAGAGCCCTGGGCTTATGGCGAGGAGGTGTTAGAGATAACCCGCAATTATATTAACCTGCGTTACCGTTTGCTGCCATACCTGTACTCCAGCTTTTATGAGGCAACACAAAGCGGCAGCCCTATTATGCGATCGTTAACTATTGATTATACACATGATGAGAACGTGTATAACGGTTTATACGAGAACCAGTATATGTTTGGCAAGGCGTTTTTGGTGTTCCCGTTTGATGGGGTAACCAATTACGGTAAGCTTTACTTCCCGGCAGGTAAATGGTATAACCTGTATAACGGCCAGGTGCAACAGGGTAACCAAAAAATAGCTATAGACCTGGGCATCTCCCAATTGCCGGTTTATGTTAAAGAGAGCAGCATTATCCCAATGCAATCGCAAATACAAACCACGGTTGAAAAACCAACCGATACCCTGTATGTGCACGTGTACAAAGGCGATGTAAACAACAAATTTGTGTATTATGAAGATGATGGCGAAAGCTTTGATTACGAGGGCGGGGCATTCTACAAACGTACCATAGCGTATGATCCGGCTAAGAAAACCATCAGTTTTGCAAAGGCAGAAGGATCGGCAAAGTCAAAATTCAACAATATAAAGCTTTTGCTGCACGGCTTTGGCGACAATGTAGCTGTTAAACTAAACGGCAAGCAAGGCAAAGCCGAAAGCAGTTTTGAAGCTTTGATGGTACCCATCTCCAGGTTCGACCCAACGGGTTTATCAAACCCGGTAGAAGGCGAGAAGGTAAAAGCGGTGCTGGTTAAAAATACCGGCGACCAGTTTACCATCAGCTATTAGTTTTTGAGAGATTTAGTTAATTCATATGTTGGCCTGCATCTTATTGATAAGATGCAGGCTTTTTTATTAGGGTTTTTATAAAAATGTGCCTATTGGTATAAGTTTGGGGGATAATTGTTAATATTACGTTTGAAAGATTTATGAGTTAAGTTTTTAATTTAAAAGCTATAAGTTATTAACTTTTAAGCCCTTTTGTAAACCCGCTATATGAGATTTTTTCTGAGGTTTTTTTTCGCGATGCTGTTTGCGTATCCTGCCATGTGTATAGGCGCCGGTACTGATAGTTTGCTGATAACATTAAAAAAGGAGATTGGCAGAAAAAATACTTACGACCAAGAAAAGCAGGACCGGATAAACCACCTGAAAAAATTGCAACATATTACCAACAAGCTTGATTATTCAAAGCAGTACGATCTTTGCTTGAAGTTATATGACGAGTATAAATCGTACCAGTACGATTCGGCATACGTGTATGTGAATAAGCTGAAGGATATCAGCATAGCCATGAACGATATGTCGAGGGCATACTACAGCCAGATAAAACTTGGTTTTATCCTGCTATCCTCGGGTATGTTTAAAGAAACTTTTGACAGTATGCGTAAGGTTGACCCTAAGGTGCTTAACGACTCGATGAAGGTTGAGTATTACTTTATCATGTACCGTTGTAACAGCGACCTTGCCAAATATAACAACGATAAATATTTCACCCCTGAGTATATCAGGAAAGGTTACGCCTACATCGATTCGGCCATTAAACTAAGCAAACCAGGTTCTGTTGACCGTATTTATTACACGGGTTTAAAGCACGTGGCCGAAAATGATAACAAGAACGGATCATGGGAGCTGAATAAGCTTATAGCACCAAGCGCGCCTATATCTATGCATTTGCGTGCCATGATCACCTGTTCACTGGGGCAGATCTATATCAGCACCAACCGGAGGGAAGAAGGGGTTAACCTGCTTATACAATCGGCTATTGCCGATATTAAATCGTCAACAAAAGAAACGGTGGCGCTTTTTACGCTGGCCGAGCAATTGTATAAAACAGGTAATATAAAAGATGCCTATGCCTTTATACAATTGGCTAAAGCCGATGCTGATTTTTATGGCGCAAGGCAGCGTAAAATACAAATAGGCGCTATTTTGCCCCTGGTAGCCGCCGAGGAGCTAAACCATTCGGAAAAGGAAAAACAAACCATACTAAAGTACCTGCTGGCCATAACGGCCCTGGCATCACTGGTAATTTTGTTTCTGATAATGATATACAAGCAGTTAGGAAAGCTTAAACATAAAGAACGTATTATTGAAGACCAGAACATTCAGCTAAAGGATATCAACCATAAATTGGGCGAGGATGCGCATATTAAAGAAGAGTACATCGGGCAGTTTTTCAAGATCATATCCAGTTATATACTTAAGCTGGAGAAATTAAAAATGTCTATCGATACGAAGCTGTCAATAAAAAAATATGACGATATCAGACTGATTGTTAATAACATCAACATAAAAAAAGAACGCGAGGCACTATACTACAGTTTTGACCATATCTTCCTGAAAATATTCCCCAATTTTATTTCGGTATTCAATTCGCAGTTTGATGAAAAGGACCAGATATGGCCGCATGAGCACGAAGTGCTGAATACCGACCTGCGTATCTTCGCCCTCATCCGTATGGGGATAGACGATAATGAAACCATCGCCAAAATTTTAGAATACTCAGTAAACACCATTTATGTTTACAAAATGCGTGTAAAAGCAAAGGCAAAAAACCCCGAACAATTTGAACAGTGTATTATGGACATTAAGGCTGTTGATATAATAGAATAACGCTGCGTTCAAATTGTATCATTATTGATACTTTAAAAACTATATAGGATACTTTTTTAGCAAATAAGGGCTTAAAAAGCGTTAAAAAGTGTTATATTTTTAAATCATTTTTGTTAATTAACTATTTGATTTACAATTATTTAATTGTTATAAAGTTTATATTTTTTTACAATTAATATAAAGTAGTAGGGAATAAGGATCAGGACACACATCTTTGTGTAGGGATAAAGTATTTTAATAAGTGATAAGCTTGTTGAAATTGTATCCGAAGCTTTAAAAAGCACAATTATAAACCAATATAAACTGTACCAATTTTACTGAAGTTTTTTGTCGGGCGATATTATCTCACGATGCTATAAAAATTGATTTGCCGGCTTTGCCTGTAACGATGTTTTTATGATGAAAAGCAAACCAAGTACTAAAATTTATATAACCAATTATCAATTAAACCACAAACTATGCAATTTAAACACTTACTCACATTATGTTTTTTTGCTTTAACCTGCCTGTTTGTTCAGCCCGCTTTGGCGCAGAACAAAATTATAACAGGTAAAGTAACTGACAAAAAAGACGGGTCTCCGCTTATCGGTGTATCTGTAGGCGCAACTGGCGGTGTTGGCACACTAACAAGTGTTGACGGAACGTTCAGGCTTTCAGTTCCGGGAAGCACTACAAGCTTAAACTTTACTTACATCGGGTATAAAACCTTATCTGTAACCCTTGGTGCACAATCATCAATTAGTGTAAACCTGGAATCATCCAGTACTGCATTAAACGAGGTTGTGGTTATTGGTTATGGTACACAAAGAATAAAAGACGCAACAGGTTCGGTAGCCTCTTTAAGCCCGAAAGATTTTAACAAGGGTGTTATTGCAACGCCCGAGCAGTTATTGCAAGGCAGGATAGCCGGTGTTCAGGTAACACCAGCAAGCGGTGAGCCTGGTGCAGGTGCATCAATCAATATCCGTGGTGCCAGTTCAATCCGTTCAGGTTCAAGCCCGTTATACGTAGTGGATGGTGTGCCTTTGGATAATGGCGGTACATCAGGTGGTTTTGATAGCGGCGCGGGTGGTTCATCGGCACGTAACCCTTTAGCATTTATTAACCCTGCTGATATTGAAAATATTTCGGTATTAAAAGATGCATCTGCATCTGCTATTTACGGTTCGCGTGGTGCTAACGGTGTAATATTAATTACAACACGTAAAGGCCGTAAAGGCCAGGGCATACAATTTGGTGCCAGCACAAGTATTGCTAATGCTGCCAAAACCTATGATCTGTTAAGCCCTCAGGCTTTCTTACAAGCAGTACAAGGCGTTGGTTCAAATGCAGGGCCGGTAGCAGATGGCGGGATAGATTATGGTTCGAATACCGATTGGCAAAAAGAAATTTTGCGTACAGCTGTATCACAAAACTATAACCTGGCTTTTGGTGGAGCAAGCAATACCGGTAACTATCGTGCTTCTTTGGGTTATGATGATCAACAAGGTATTGTTAAAAGTACCAATTTGAAAAGGTTAACAGCACGTATCAATGCTTCGCAATCGTTCTTGGGCGAAAGACTGAGATTTGATTTACAATCATTATACTCAAACGTAAAAGACAGGTTTGCACCTATTACAAACAATGCGGGTTTTAACGGTAGCTTAATTGGAGCTGCAATACAAACAAACCCAACTATACCTGTATATGATAATGATGGCAGATATTTTTCTTTAAACGGGTATGAAAATGGTTTCCCTAAAGGCAATACTTTCAGAAACCCGGTATCAATGCTGAATCAGATTGATGATACTGATAATATCAACAGGTTTTTGAACAACTTAACCATGACCGTTAGGTTATTTGAAGGGCTATCATACAAAGGCAATTTTGGTGCAGATATATCAAGGGGACAAAGAAAAACTTTCTATGACCCTACAATTGTTGGTTTTACTGATGAAACTAACATAGGCGATTTTAAAGTTCCTTCTGCAACAGGCAATGGCCGTGGTATATTAATCCATAACGAAATAACCAATTTAACTACAGAGCATACTTTAAACTATGATAAAAAGTGGAAAGACAACAGCTCTTTAACAGCTTTGGTTGGTTACTCTTATCAAAACTTTAAAAACTTTAATCGTGCCAATATCGGATGGGGAACACCAACGGTAGGGCAGTTTGTAAAAAACTACGATGATTTTAAAAATCATATGCCGTATGATTTCAGTAACCGTAATGGTATAGATAGTAACAGCTATCAATTGCAATCGTATTTTGCACGTGTTAATTATTCTTACATGGATCGTTATATTGTAACAGCTACTGTTAGAAGGGACGGTTCTTCAAAATTTGGTGAAAATCACAAATACGCTAATTTCCCGGCTTTAGCAGTTAAATGGCGTATCAGCAACGAAAGCTTTTTGCCTAAAGGCGGTTTGTTTGATGATTTAAGCTTAAGGTTAAATTACGGTAAAACTGGTAACCAGGATTATCCACCTTACGCCTCAAAAGCCTTAAAGCAACTTAATTATTTACAAACAGCAAGCTCTGCATTAAATGCAGCTAACCCTGATTTGAAATGGGAAGTACAAACAGCCTATGGAGCAGGGATAGATTTCTCCATTTTTAAAGGGAGATTGAATGGTACAATTGATTACTTTAATAAATCACAAGCCAATCTATTATTCCTGCAAGATTTGGCACAACCAGCTGCATTTAACAGGTACTGGGTAAATTTACCGGGTAACGTTAGAAACACAGGTTTTGAGTTTGGTTTAAACTTTGCAGCAATACAGAGCAGTGCGTTTACCTGGGACATAGCTTACAATATGACGTTTATTAAAAACAGGGTTGAAAACTTTGGCAACCGTAACGTAATAACCGGTAATATTGATGGCCAGGGCCTGTCAGGCGCATACTCTCAATTCTTTGGTAACGGCTACCCGCTATATAGTTTTGATTTGCCAAATTATACAGGTCTTGACGTAAATGGTTTTGGCAGGTACCCACAAGGGATAGATGCTTCATCAAAACAAGGCAGTCCGCTTCCAACATTCACAGCAGGCTTAACCAATAACTTTACATACAAAAACTGGAGCCTTAGCTTTTTCTTGAATGGAGCTACAGGGTTTTATATTTACAACAATACCGCGAATGCATTTTTCTACAAAGGCAACTTAGTGAGCGGTCGTAATGTAACTAAAGCGGTTGCAGCAACCAACGAAAACCCGCTTAACTCTGGCGAGGTATCAACCCGTTTCTTAGAAAAAGGAGATTTCTTAAGATTAAGCAACGCCAATATAGGTTATACTTTCCCTGTTAAGAATAGTGTATTTAAAACGTTCCGTGTATCATTAACGGGGCAAAATATTTTCCTTATCACAGGCTACAGTGGTCTTGACCCGGAAATTAACACAAATAAAGAAAGAAATGGCGTGCCTTCAAGAGGTATAGATTATACTGCTTACCCAAGCGCACGTACATTCACATTAGGTTTAAATGCAAGTTTCTAAAAAAAATATTAGTATGAAAAAAATAACATTAAAAATAGCAATTTGCAGTATTGTTCTTTTATCTGCTGCAGGTTGTGCTAAACTAAATGAAAAAACATACGGAACAGTTTCTGTAGATAACGGAGGCGCTGCATCGGTATCCGATCTTAACGGGGTTTATGCTCAGCTAAACGGCCAAACCGATCAGGCAAATACTTACGCACTGCAAGAGCACTCAACTGATGAAATGATGGGCCCAACACGTGGTACCGACTGGGGCGATTTTGGTACCTGGCGTAAATTGCATACCCATACCTGGAATGCATCTCACGGCCAGATCAATGATACCTGGGACCAGTTAAACATAGGGGTTTTTCGTGCATCACAAGTTATAGGCCGTGCAACTGATAATCAAATTAAAGCAGAAGCAAGTTTTTTACGCGCTTACTTTATGTTTCAGGTTGTTGATTTATACGGGCAGGCACCATTTCGTGATCCGGAAGCACCAAACTCTTCCATTCCAATTGTTTATAACCGTACCGATGCTACAGCTTTCATTATTAAAGACCTGGAATTTGCTGAAGCTAATTTAGGTACATCACCTAATGTTGGTAAAGCAAGTAAAGCTGCGGCACAAGCCCTATTGGCAAAAATATACTTAAACAAGGCGGTATATACATCAGCAACTGTTGGCGGCCCTTTCACATTTGCAAAAGCAGATATGGATAAAGTTATTGAGTACGCTAACAAAATTACAGCTGCAGGTTACACACTTGAACCGGCTGGTAAATACTTTCAGGATTTTGCCTGGGACAACTCTGAGCAATCTCACGGTAACATTTTTGGTATCTACAACACACCTACCAATGTTCCTGCCTCTGCTAAAAATCGTTGGGAAATGGGCTTGCATTACAACCAAACACCAGATGGCTGGAATGGCTTTACCACACTTGCAGATTTTTATGACTCATTCCAGGATGGTGATGAACGTAAAGGTGTTGCATATCCCGGCTTAACCGATAAAGTTGGTTTAAGGGCAGGTTTTGCCATTGGTCAGCAATACGGGCCTAACAATAAGGCTTTAACCCAACGTAGTGGTAAACCACTTATTTTTACCAGAGAGGTGAATTTAAATTATTCTACAGAAGCACAAGGTATACGTGTATTTAAATATTTCCCGCATCCAAATGCTGATGGAACTGTTCCAACGAGTGGAGAAGATAACGATTATATATTTTTACGTTATGCTGATGTGTTGTTAGAAAAAGCTGAAGCTATTATGCGTGGCGGTACTGATCCGGCTGGCCAAACTCCTTTAGAGCTTGTTAATGCAATACGCACGCCACGTGGTGCTACTACATTATCGGCTGTTACAGAGTCAGACATGCTTGCAGAGCGTGGCCGTGAATTATACTGGGAAGGTTGGAGAAGAAATGACCTGATCCGTTTCGGTAAATTTAACGATCCGGTTGATCAGCGCCCGGCACAAACTGATAAAACACGTACGTTATATCCAATACCACAACGTGCGGTTGATACTAACCCTAACCTGAAACAAAACCCAGGTTATTAATAACAGTTGAAACCAGTTTACAATTAGTTATATTTGATTTGATTTTTTAAACGTAGCGAAGTAATTCGCTACGTTTGTTTTTTATAATCTTTACGATGTTAAAAAAAAGCAACCTTTTAGCCCTTATCGGAGTTCTGATCGCATTATCATCCTGCCATAAAAGTGATGTAAAGAATCCTCTTTTCTCCCTGCAATCAAATGATGAGCTGGGGGTTAACTTTATTAACCAATTGGTTGATAAAAACCAAACCAACGTATTTACTTTCCGTAATTATTACAATGGAGGAGGTGTTGCCATTGGCGATGTGAATAACGATGGCCTAAATGATATTTACCTTACATCAAACCAGGGGAGCAATAAATTATATATAAATAAAGGAAACTGGAAATTTGAGGATGTTACCGATAAAGCAGGAGTAAAAGGTACCAAATATTGGAGTACGGGCGCTACCATGGTTGATATAAATGGCGATGGCTGGCTTGATATTTACGTTTGCCACAGCGGTAATATTATTGATAAAAAAGGGAACGAGCTTTTTATAAATCAGCACGATGGTACTTTTAAAGAAGAAGCCGAAAAATACGGACTGGTGGATAACGGGCTGTCAACACAATCTATATTTTTTGATATGGATAATGATGGCGATCTTGATTGTTTTATACTCAACAATTCTTTCAGGCCTATTGGTTCGTTTGATTTTAGCCAAAACCTGCGTGCTGTGTTTGATCCGTTAGGCGGCGCCCGGTTGTATCGTAACGATGGCGGGCACTTTACAAATGTTACTAAAGAGGCCGGTATCTTCTCTAGCGATATTGGTTTTGGGTTAGGCGTATCTGTTGCTGATGTTAACCAGGATGGCTACCCGGACATTTACGTATCTAACGACTTTTTTGAACGCGACTACCTGTACATCAACCAGCATAACGGCACCTTTAAAGAAGATATACAATCAGAAGCAGGCCACCTGAGCCTGGCGTCGATGGGGTCGGATATTGCGGATATCAATAATGATGGTAACCTGGATATTTTTACCACAGAAATGTTGCCCGAAAGCGATAAACGGATGAAACAGATAACCTCGTTCGAATCATTTGATGTGATTAAGCTTAAGCAGCACGATGGGTATTACAACCAGTTTATGCAAAACTGCCTGCAGTTGAACAATGGCGACGGTACCTTCTCTGAAATTGCATTTAACGCAGGGGTTAGCGCTACCGATTGGAGCTGGGGCGCCCTATTCTTTGATATGGATAACGATGGCTGGAAAGATATATTCGTATCTAACGGCATCTATAAAGACCTTACCGATCAGGACTACATCGAATTTTTAGGCAATCGCGAAAACATGGACAAGATTGCCGAAAAGAAGAAATTTGATTATAAAAACTTTGCCGATAAGATGGTTTCAACCCCGGTTAGCAGCTATGCTTTTAAAAATAACGGTAACCTTACTTTTACCAATAAAGCGCGCGAGTATGGGCTGGACCAATTATCGTTTAGCAATGGCGCGGCCTATGGCGACCTGGATAACGACGGGGATAACGACCTTGTGGTAAACAACGTGAACATGCCGCTGTTTATTTATAAAAACAATGCAGAAAAGCTGCACAACAATTACATCCAGTTAAAACTGCAGGGCGAGGGGCTTAACCGCTTTGGCATAGGCGCTACAATAAAAGTTTTCTCAAAAAACTCAACAATACTACAGTACCACCAACCAACGCGAGGGTTTGAAAGCAGCACGCCACCAAACATCATCACTATAGGCCTGGGTAAAGTTAAGCAGATCGACTCTGTAATGGTGATATGGCCGGGTGGCAAATACCAGGTTGCCAAAAATGTACAACCCAATAAGGTTTATACCTACAAAATTGCGGATGCAAAATTGCAGTACAATTTTGCAAAGCCGCCGGTAAAAACACTGTTTGTAGAAGCAGAGAAAGCACTGTTTGATTCAGTGCCTAAACATACCGAAGACGGCTTTATTGATTTTGATAACGAGCGCCTGATGCTGCAAATGTTATCAACCGAAAACCCCTACATGGCAAAAGGCGATATCAATAAAGACGGGCTTACCGATTTTTATTTTGGCGCTTCAAAAGATAGCCCCGCCGCTATATACGTACAGCAAAAAAATGGCAGGTTTAAGCAGTACATTCCCGATGATTTGGCCAAACAAAGTTACCTGGAAAACGCCGGCGCAGTATTTGGCGATTTTGATGGCGATGGCGATGAAGACCTCATTATAGGTGTAGGCGGCAATGCCGAAGAAGCGGGTACAAACATATATTACCCGCGCTTTTATGAAAACGACGGAAAAGGTAACCTGCACCGTAACGCGCAAAAGGCTATACCGGTAGCCGTAAACGCATCTGTAATAATTGCCTGCGATTATGATAAGGATGGCCACCTTGATCTGTTTATTGGCGGGCGCAGTGTGCCCGGCACTTACGGAGCATCACCAAACTCATATGTACTGCATAACGATGGTAAGGGCAATTTTACTGATGTTACTAAACAGGTTTTAGGCGCAGATGTAAAGCCAGGGATGGTTACGGCAGCGCAATGGGCCGATATTGATAATAACGGCTACCCCGACCTGATAATAACGGGTAATTGGATGGGTATAAAAATATACAAGAATAATAAAGGGGTATTTACGCAGGATAAACAGCTTGATGGCTACAAAGGCTGGTGGGGCAGCCTGCAAATTGCCGATATAAATAATGATGGCAAATTAGATATCATAGCAGGCAACCTGGGCCTTAACTCAAAATTTAAAGCGTCAGCTACCGAGCCAATGAAAATTTATGTAAAAGATTTTGACGGTAACGGCACCAAAGAATGTGTAACATCTATTTATAGGCAGGGCGCAGCCTATGTATTCCACATGAAGCCCGATCTGGTGGGCCAAATGCCTATCCTCAAAAAACAGTACTTAAAATATAAGGATTACGCTGGCAAACCGTTTAACGAAGTTTTTACCAATAAAATGTTAGAGGGTGCCGAAGAGCATGAAATGAACTACCTGGCATCGGCCGTATTTATAAATGATGGTAATGGTAAATTTACCTGTAAACCATTGCCTTACAATGCGCAGCTATCAAACGTAGGAACCATTTTATGCGATGATATTGATAACAGCGGTACGCCATCTATCATACTTGGCGGTAATTTTTACGGCTTTAAGCCCGAGGTTGGCCGTTTAGATGCAAGTTATGGACAAATATATAAGTATACTGAAAACGGATTTGTTTATATTTCACCAGCCAAAAGCGGTATTAAACTTAACGGGCAGGTACGCTCATCATTAATGATGAAAAACAGCCAGGGAGAAAAATACTATTTATTCGGAATAAACGACGATAAGCTTAAAGCCTATAAATTACGTTAAGCAAATATGCCAGCAGCTAAACCAATTAAGCCCAAAGTTAAGCCATACAAACAAATATTATTTTTCTGCTTTGTAATACTGGCGGGCATTGCCATGTACACATCATGCCACACCAAAAAAAGTGGCGATGGCATTTTTAAGCTGTTACCTGCCGATATCACCCATATCGATTTTGTAAACAAAAACACCGTTTCAGATTCGGTGAATATATTAGATTACCTGTATTTCTATAACGGGGCGGGCGTAGCATCGGCCGATTTTAATAACGATGGGTTAGAAGATCTGTACTTCGTATCAAACCAGGGGCCCAATAAATTATATCTCAACAAAGGCGGCCTTAAATTTGAAGACATTACCGCCAAAGCAGGTGTTGCCGGTACCGGCAACTGGAAAACCGGCGTAACCGTTGTTGATATAAACGGCGATGGTTATAAGGATATTTACGTATGTGTAGTATCCGGCTACAAGGGGTTTAAAGGCAAAAACCAACTGTATATCAATAACGGCGATATGACGTTCACCGAATCGGCTGCTAAATACGGGTTAGATTTTGCAGGGTTCTCCACCCAGGCGTCGTTTTTTGATTATGATAAAGATGGCGACCTCGATATGTTCCTGTTAACTTCATCGGTACACAGTAACGATACCTACGGCGACTCTACCCTGCGTTTTAAAACCAGCCATGATGCAGGCGACCACCTCTTTAGGAATGATAATAACAAATTTGTTGATGTAACCGCAAACTCAGGTATTTATTCGGCACCAATAGGGTATGGCCTCGGCCTAAGTATTGGCGACCTTAATAACGATGGCTGGGACGATATCTACGTAAGCAACGATTTTTTTGAGCAGGATTACTACTACATAAACCAACGGAACGGTACATTTAAAGAAGAATTGAAAAATGCATTCGGGCATACCAGCTTATTCTCAATGGGGAACACTCTTGCCGATGTGAATAAAGATGGGCACCTGGATGTAATAAGTACTGATATGTTGCCTGAAGAAATAAAGGCACTAAAATCAACCATTAATGATGAACCGCTTGATATTTATAATCAGGAGGTAAACGCCGGTTATTATTATCAGTACTCAAAAAATAGCCTGCAGTTAAATGTGGGCAATGGTAAAAAGTTTGTTGATATCAGTTTGTATTCGGGCGTGTCGGCTACTGACTGGACCTGGTCGCCCCTGGTGCAGGATTTTGATATGGACGGCCGTAAGGATATGTTCTTTTCAAACGGCATCAAAAAACGGTTAAACGATATGGATTACCTGAAATACCTGGGCGACCCTAACGTGATAAAAGATTTTAAGACCAGCCGGTTTTTCGACAAGGAAAAAATTAACCTGATGCCTGATGGGGATGTGCACAATTACCTTTACCGTGGCGAAGATAAACTGAAGTTTAGCGATGTATCGGCCGGGAATGATATGCGGGACCCGTCCATCTCAGCAGGGGCGGTAGCAGTTGACCTGGATAACGATGGCGACCTGGAATTGGTTACCAATAATATGGATGCGCCGGCTTTTGTATATCAAAATATGACGATGGAAAACCATAAGGATAACAAGCCATCGTATCTTAAACTGAGTGTTAAATACACTAAAGCTAATTTAGATGGTATTGGCACCAAACTTTTCCTGCGCTCAAGCCAACAAGTAGACCATCAGGAAATTCAAACCAGTACCGCTTATGAGAGCACGCAGGGGAATAACCTGCTGTTTACCTTTTTGCCCGGCGATAAACCGGTAGAACTGATGGTGCTTTGGCCTGATAACTCCTACCAGGTGATAAAAGATTTTAGCCTGAACAAAAAAACCGTTATTACTTACGATAAGGGTAAAACCCAAACCACTACCGATGTGCAGGCATTAGTTAGCAACTACATCAGCGATAAAAAGGAGTTTACTTATGTAGATGTAAAGGCAACTGTTTTGGCCACTATGCAGCCGTTTGAAACCCCCGATTTTAACTATTATAATTTACTACCGCACAGCTATCTGCCGCATACCCCGGCCATTGCCGTTGCTGATGTAAACAAGGATGGTATTGAAGATATATATGTGGGCGGAACAGCGGGAGAGGATAAGTATATTTTAGCCGGTAACAAGGCTGGCGGTTTCACTAAAGTAACGGTTGATGCCTTTATCGCGTTTAAAGATCGATCTGATACCGAAGCACAATGGGTGGATGTAAATAATGATGGCCTGCCCGATCTGGTAGTATTAAGCGCAAGTCACCCATTTTTTGAAGCAGAAAAAACCGTACAACCGCGCCTTTATATAAATAAGGGCAATTATAAATTTGAATATAAAGCATTGCCGTTTGTGGGTGCTTTAGCATCAAAAATACTGGCATATGATTTTGATGGCGATGGCCTTAAAGACCTTTTTTTTAGCAGCAGTGTAAACTTTAGAGATTACACCAAACCCGCATCATCAGTTATATTACTCAATAAAGGAAATGGCAACTTTGCTGCCGCACCTGCAAATCAATATACAGCGCTGACAAGCATCCGGTACATAACAAATATCTCAACAGCAGATATAGACCATAACGGCGTTGCTGATATAATT
This sequence comes from Bacteroidota bacterium, assembly GCA_040390445.1. GTDB lineage: Bacteria > Bacteroidota > Bacteroidia > Sphingobacteriales > Sphingobacteriaceae > Mucilaginibacter. The sequence continues at coordinate 63,214 of JAZJYI010000006.1, read as the reverse complement.
GTGAGCGCAGAATGGCAGCCGGTGCAAATATTTCTAAACAAGAATAAAAAGCTGGTTAAATTCTCATCGGCCCTGCTTGATAATGAAAAGGGCTGGTGGCAATCGGCCATTATAACCGATGCCGACGGTGATGGTAAGGCCGACCTCATTGCCGGTAACTGGGGCGATAATAATAAATACAACGTAACGGGCACCCAGCCGCTTTATGCCTATAATAATGATGTTGATAACGACGGGAAAAATGATTTGATAGTATCCTATTTCTACAAAGGGAAATACTATCCGTTTCGCCCAAAGAATGATTTGGAGCAGGAACTCCCTTTCTTGAAAAAGGAATTTTTGAGTTATCAGAAAATGGCCGATAAAACCACCACCGAAATTTTTAAAGACAAACTGAGCGATAGCGGCCGATTAGAGGCTAACCAGTTCAGGAGCATTTTTGTGAGTGATATTTTAAACGCCACAAAAATTACAGAACTGCCATACTTGTATCAGCAGGCGCCAATCCGGTCTATCACCCCGCTTAACAATCAGCAGGGCGATATTTTGTTGAATGGTAACTTTTGGGGCGTAGTACCTTACGAAGGTAAGTACGATGCCTTAGGCCTGGTAACCATACATTACGATAAACGCACCAAACAATTAGCAATGCCCGAATACTGGTTGAATGCCATGCTGAACCCGCAGGAGATAACCCATCTTTACCCATATAAAACCGCTACGGGTACAGGTTTTATTATCACCACCTACGATGGTAAGCTGATGCTGCTAACCAAATAAATTAGCTTAGAAAATTGGGCAGTAAATTTTAGTGACCCACTTAGCCGTATCTTTTTCGGCAAGCCTGTTGGTGATTAACGATTCAAATGGCATTGCGGGTGATATTAAACGATGTGCCTTTTGGTAGTTTTTTAACTGCGCAGAACCATTTAAAATAGTGTTTTTACCACCTTTAACCTGGGTTTCTAAAGCGTTCGCATCTTTAACCAACTTGTTTATCATGGCATTTTTGCCTGGAGTAATTATTGTATTAATAGGTACGGCAACTGTTACCAGGTATCCGCCGTTTTCTGCCGGGTGTACATTCATAATAGGTGAATCAACCACCGCTGCATGCTCTGCGCTGATCTGTTTTTTTAACTCGGCTACCTTATTGTAAATAATTCCTGCGGTAGGATAATCGTTTGTGGTTAAAGTAGTTGCAAGTACAATAGGGTGTTGTATTTTTGATATTGTGAAGGTCATGCCATACACATTGATATCGGCCTGAATAAACTTCTTAAAGTTGGCTAACACCGCATCAATGTTTTTGGCTATTTGTTTAATTTTAAAGTATTCGGCAACGCGTTCAAAAGGGTTAAGGCTGCTCTGCATTTCGGCAAACCAGGTTACATCACACATCCCTTCGCCTGTTGTGGCGTAGGTTATTACACTGTTTAGTTCAATATCGCCTTGCGTGATAAGCACATGTATCTCGCTATTAGTGTTTTTTTGCAGGGTAAAGCTGATGTTCTTATAACTGTAGGATGAACTATCCGCAGCTACATGTTTGCCCGGCCACCATTTAGGCCATGGCCTTTTGTTAACAAGAAATTTTGATACGTTTATATCTGTAGCATCTACTTCAACAACACGGGTTACCTGTATTTTTTGAGGGATAATAAAGTAAACACTTACAAAGGCCAAAAAAAGGAAACCAAAAATAAACAGAACGGGTTTTTTCATACAAGTACAGCAACAATTTACAGCAAAACAAAACTAATGTTTTTGCCCATTTTAAAACATAAAAGTACTTATTTAAGCCGGTTAAAATCAAACAATTTATGTGCCCGGCAATTTGCTAAAAAACCTTATATTAGCCCATAATCTCACAAAAAGCCAATATAATTTTGATGGCACGAGCCATCTTTTTTCTAAACCCAATAAGCTGTTATGAAACGTTTCCTGTTTTTAATTGCAGGTGTAATTTTTGTATTTGCATCTTGTAAAAAAGCCGACTACCAAAAAGTTACCCACGATCCCGAACTTTACCGTGTTACCGTAAAAAAACTAAATGATATTGTTCTCGAGAATAATTTTCCACCGGTTATTGCATCCCGTAATTATGCTTATGCCAATATTGCCGCCTACGAGGTAATTGCCGCCGGCGATCCAACGCATTACCGTTCATTAGCAGGGCAAATAAAACACCTGCCGGCCATGCCCCAACCAGATAAGGGCAAGGAGATAGATTTTCAGTTCGCATCATTACTATCTTTTTGTATTGTAGGGAATGCCGTTACTTTCCCTGAAGGCAGCATGTCTGTTTATGTTGATGAGCTAAAGCAAAAAGCCAAAGATGCTGGTATGCCATCGGATGTGTTTAAAAACTCGGTTGCTTATTCAGATACGGTGGCTAAGTCTATTATGAAATGGAGCAAAAAAGACCATTACGCGCAAACCCGTTCGGCAAGTAAATATACCGTTGCGCGTAAGGATGGCCGTTGGATCCCTACGCCACCCATGTATGCCCAGGCACTTGAACCGCATTGGGGAGAAATCCGCACGATGGTTTTAGACTCTGCTTCGCAGATAGCCGCACCCGAGCCTCCGCCTTATAACATGACGGATAAGAACAGCGTATTCTACAAGAGTGTAATGTATGTAAAAGGTAAGGTTGACAGCCTTACAGAAGATCAGACCCACATGGCCGATTTTTGGGACGATAACGCCTTTAAGCTGAACGTAATAGGCCACGCCTCGTTCGCCACAAAAAAGTTTGGCCCTGCCGGGCACTGGATGAATATTGCCGGCATAGGGTCGGAAATGACTAAAGCCGATTTCAACACAACCGTGGCAGCATATACCAAGGCTTCAATAGCATTATTTGATGCCTTTATTAACTGCTGGTACGTTAAATATAAAGCAAACAGCGTTCGCCCCGAAACAGTTATTAATAAACTGATAGATCCGGACTGGAAACCGCACATCCAAACACCGCCATTTCCTGAATATATCAGTGGGCATGCTGTAATATCTGCCGCTGCTGCGGAAACCCTTACGGATAGTTATGGCGATAATAAGGCCTATACAGATTCATCCGAAAGTGAGTTTGGTATCCCGGCGCGGTCATTCAAATCATTCCGCGATGCTGCTCAAGAGGCCGCCACATCACGTGTTTACGGAGGCATACACTATAAAATTGCCTGCGATATTGGCAGCGCGAATGGCCGCCAGATAGGAGATTTAGTGAATAAAAAACTGCAATTAAAAATAAAGTAAGGATACTTTTTATGAGAAGAATTGTATCAATTATAACATTGATAAGCCTGGTTATTGCCAAAAGCGCATCGGCACAAAACCCCTGGTTAATAAAAGCCGATAAGATAGACCCTAACAACTACTATGGCATAACCGCGGCTAATGGTATGATAGGTATTGTATCATCGCCCGAGCCGTTTAAGGTGAAAAACGTGGTGCTTGCTGGTGCTTATGATCTGTATGGCCGGGGCCGGGTGAGCAATTTTTTGAACAGCTTTAACCTGCTTAACATGTATCTTGAAGTTGATGGCAAACGCATCGACGCTAAAATGGTAAGCAACTTTAAACAGGAGCTTGATATGCAGCACGCCGCCTTTACCACCACGTTTGATTATGGCGATAAGGCAAGCATCAAATACACCTATTACTCGCTGCGCCAGCTGCCTTTTACGGTTTTGATGGATGTAGCTGTTACCGCTAAAAAAGCCATCAACGTAACCGCTGCCAGCGTAATGGAGGCACCCGATGCTTTAAAAGAGGTACAGAATTATTATAATGAGATTGACAGGCCGCATGTAACCATCAGCCTGCTAACCTCAACCGCTAAAAGCCCTACAGGCAAACTGCAGCTATGCGCATCAACCTCGTTTTTGTTTAACGAGGAGCACGGCAAAGAGCCCCGTGTTATTCACGAAATGTGGGATAATAATATGCACTTGATGAAGTTCAGCCGTGCTATTGCGGCGGGGCAAACGTATAAATATGGCGTTACCGGCTCGTCCATAACATCGGCACACCACGCCGACCCGTTGAACGAAGCGGAACGACTTACCATCTTTGCCAAACTGGAAGGCCGCGACAGGCTGATCCAATTCCACAACAAAGCATGGGACGAACTTTGGAAAAGTGATATACAGATAGAAGGCGACGCGCAGGCCCAGCAGGATGTACACAGCATGTTGTATCACCTTTATTCGTTCTCGCGGGCGGGTACGGCCTTATCGCCGTCGCCAATGGGCTTATCGGGGTTAGGCTATAACGGCCACGTATTTTGGGATACCGACCTGTGGATGTTCCCGGCAATGCTGGTGATGCACCCCGAGATAGCTAAATCGATGGTGGAATATAGGTTTGAAAGGTTGGAGAACGCGCGCAAAAATGCTTTCTCGCACGGTTATAAAGGTGCCATGTACCCATGGGAGAGTGCCGATAGCGGGGTAGAAGAAACCCCTGTTTGGGCGCTAAGCGGCCCGTTTGAGCATCATATCAGCGCCGATGTAGCCAATGCGGCATGGGCCTACTACTGCGTAACGCAGGATAAACAATGGCTGCGCGATAAGGGCTGGCCAATCCTATCGGCTACTGCCGATTTTTGGGCGAGCCGTGTAGAGCGCAACGGCCCAGGGCATTATGATATTAAGAATGTTGTTGCTGCCGATGAATGGGCGGAGAATATTGATAACAACGCTTTCACTAACGCCGCCGCGCAGGCAAACCTGATGAATGCCACCGCTGCCGCTAAAATATTAGAGATGCAAGCCGATACCGATTGGGTGAATGTGGCTAATAATATCCCCATCCTGAAAATGGCAAACGGTGTAACGCAGGAACATGCCCAGTATAAAGGCGAAGGCATTAAACAAGCTGATGTTAACCTATTGGCATACCCGCTTAAAACCATAACCGACCCGGCACAGATCAGAAAAGACCTGGAATATTACGAAACCCGTGTACCTAACGAAGGTACCCCGGCCATGACCCAGGGCGTATTTGCCTTGCTTTACGCCCGCCTTGGCGACGGGCAAAAGGCTTACCATTGGTTTAAGGAAGCATATGAGCCAAACCTGAACCCGCCGTTCAGGGTGATAGCCGAAACAAAGGGCGGTACCAACCCATACTTTGCTACAGGCGCAGGTGGTATTCTACAGGCTATGTTGATGGGTTTCGGTGGGCTTGATATTACGCCAACAGGCATCAGTCAGATAAAAAGCAAGCTACCACCCAACTGGAAGTCGTTAAAAATTACCGGGGTAGGTGTTAATAAGGCAACCTACTCGGTAAAATAAAACACTGTAGAGACGCGATACTTCGCGTCTCTTTTTGTTTACAGTGAAGTTCAAAGTAACGCAGATAATACATAATTCGTTTCTCTGCAGCGCAGGTATTTTATAAATTGCTTTATGAAACGTTTCAGCCTCCTTATCATTTCTCTTATAACCATTTCAGCATCGGCACAAACTACAATAAAGCAGGATGCAGGCATCAAGCAAATGGTTGATGAGGTATCCTCCAAAAACATTGAAGCCATTGTGCGCAAATTGGTAAGTTTTAAAACCAGGCATACCTTAAGTGATACCGTGAGCAAAACTGAAGGGGTAGGCGCGGCGCGTAACTGGATAAAGGCAGAATACGAGCGATACGCCGCCGCATCAAACGGTCGTATGAAGGTGGAGTTTGATGCATTTATTCAGCCGCAGGGTAACCGCGTAGATAAGCCAACCCCGATGAAAAACGTATTGGCTATTTTAAAAGGGGCAGATACAGCAGATAAACGCATCTACATCATATCGGGCCATTACGATTCGAGGGTAACGGATGTGATGAACATCAAAGATTTTGCACCGGGCGCGGTTGATGATGCATCGGGCACCGCGGTATCAATGGAACTGGCAAGGGTGATGGCTAAGCGCTCGTTCCCGGCAACCATTATATTTATGGCCGTGGTTGGCGAGGAGCAGGGGCTTTACGGCTCAACCAACGTAGCTAAACGCGCTAAAGCCGAGGGCTGGCAGATTGATGCCATGTTGAATAACGATATTGTTGGCAACACTTACGGGATGGAAACCGGGCTGAAAGATAACCGCAGCGTGCGTGTTTTTAGCGAAGGTGTACCCGCAGTTGAAAATGAAAAACAGGCTGCCACCCGTAATTCCGTAGGGGGAGAGAATGATAGCCCGGCCCGCGAACTGGCCCGCTATACCAAAGAAATTGCCGAGCGATATGTGGAGCAACTGGATGTAAAACTGATCTACCGCCGCGACCGTTACCTGCGTGGCGGCGACCATACACCATTCTCGCAACAAGGTTATACCGCCATCCGTATTACCGAAATGAATGAGGACTTTAACCGCCAGCACCAGGATATTCGCAAGGAAAACGGTGTAGATTATGGCGACCTGCCCGATTTTGCTGATTACGACTATATCCAAAAAGTAGCCCGCATGAACCTTACGGTACTGGCTAACTTATCCCTTGCGCCATCCGAGCCGCAAAATGTTGGCATTTTAACCAGCGGCTTAACCAATAAAACCCAACTAAAATGGGATGCCCCTAAAGGTAAAGCACCCGCAGGCTATTATGTACTGATGCGCGAAACCATCAGCCCGTTTTGGGAAAAGAAATTTTATGTAACCGGCACCAGCGCCAATATCGGTTACTCCAAAGATAACTACCTGTTTGCCGTGCAATCCGTGGATGCAGATGGTCACGAAAGTTTGCCGGTGTTCCCAAAACCGGTGAGGTAAAGATATTTAGTGCTATGAGAAATAAGTAAGGTTATATCCCTTAACTGTTAATATTTCTAAGGTGTCATGGTTTTTATCGACAAATTCAACTTCATAAGAGAAAGGAAAGTCGGGGTAAACCATTAAAATAGTACCCTTGCAATCTTTTAAAACCATATCACTTAAATCCGTTGTAGCTTGTACAACATCATATTCTTTAAATATTACTTCCACTATATTTCTCATAATGATACCTGTTCATCAACTTAATAATATCTAATTCACATACTGGTCTAAGTTGAAAACTTAGACTCAAAACCAGGCAAACTTTCAGATTGCAAAACCCTACACCCTTGTTAATTTCACGGGCGCGGTATGGTTGGCATTCCACTGGCATACGTAGATGCTTTTATCCTCGTCAATACATACATCATGGCCATGCATAAAGGTGGCATTTTTGGCCTGCAGGGTTTGTTGCAAAACCCCGTTCTTGTAAATCGGAGTGTCACCACCAGGGTTTGAGATAACCTTATTATCCTTATCCAAAATAGTTACAAAGCCCGAGCCATCAAACTGCTTTCCCTGGGCATTTTTAGACCAGCAAACGCCCGCATAGATATTGTTTTCGTTTATAACCGCCCTGCAAACGTACATGCCGGGCATATCAATGCGCTTGATGAATTTGCCATCCATGGTGAAGATCTTAAAGCAGTTTTCCTCGCGCGAGGTGCAAATTAAAACAGGGTTATTGCTGTCGCGGGTATCTACCGTAATGCCGTGCGCATTGTGCAGGTTATGGTCGGGGTTGGTGTTGTTATGTCCGCCAAAGTGACGGATATACTGGCCCTTACTGTCGTATTGGATGATATAATCAGATCCGTAACCATCGGCAACATAAATATCGCCGTTGGGTGCTACAGCTGTTTCAGTAGGTTTAAAGGGTTCGGTATCTTTATAGATGCCAATAGTGCGTGGGTGGCCGATGGCAAAGATCAGTTTACCATCAACGGTGGTTTTTAGCACCTGTCCCGATTGCCCGTAGGTGTTGCCGGTACGGTCTAATGCCCAGCCGCAATCGGTCAATAACAAAAAATCTTCGCCGCCCTCTTTGCTGATGCTGAGGCCGTGCCCGCCGGGTAATGCTGTTCCCCAATAATCAAGCAACTTGCCCGATTTATCAAAGATGAGAATGTTGTTATGCGTATGGTCGCCCAGCATAATGAGGCGGCCTTTGCTGTCCTGCACCATCTCGTGGCAATTGGCCAGCGGGGTGTTGGTTACGCTTATTTTAGCCCAGTTTTTATCAACTTTATAGGTAAACCCGTTATGGCCTATGGTTTGCTCGTCGGGCTGTTTATCCTTGTGTAGTATAGCAAAGCTTTTTGTGGGTACAGTAGCTGCTGCTATAGATGCTATGGCGGTATTCTTTATGAAATTTCTTCTCGAGTTTTCCATTAGTTGATATGTCGGATTGAATAATTGGGGCATTCAAATATAGTAAGCTATGCCAATAATGCGTAATTATTCCCCCTGCTTTTCATCATAATGATACCTGTTCATTAGCTTTAACAACACCCCGTTCGTCCAGCCGAAGCCATCCTGTAGCGGGTATTCGCCGCCGCCTGCGGTTAGGCTGGTATCAACCACGTTGTATTTTTCAAGCAGTTTACCTGTCTTCTTAAACACACGGATATTGAGCTGTAGCCAGCGGGTGGCAATATCTTTCGCCAGTTCGCTGTGGCCGTAGTTTTCCAGTCCGTCAATAGCCATGTATTGCAACGGGGCCCAGCCATTTGGAGCATCCCATTGCTGGCCGCTAAAGTTTAGGGTGGTTACGAGGCCACCGGGTTTTAAAAAGTTTTGCTTCAGGCCATCGGCTATTTTTTGTGCCTGCGCGGGTGTAGCTATCTTAAACTCCAGCGGGAAAACAGCAGCTAAAGTTTGCACGGGCGAAAATTGTTTAGCGGCCCAGTTATAATCGTTAAACCAGCCGGTTTTTTCATCCCAAAAGTATTTCAGTATAGCTTTTTTGCGCGCCGTAGCTTTGCGCGTATAAAGCGCGTAAAGTTTTTGGTTGCCCTTAAGCTGATAAGAGTGGGCAATGGTTAGCTCCAGGTTATACAGCAGGCAGTTTAGGTCTACAGGTACCAGGTCGGTAGTTTTAATGGTACCTAACTTGTTGGGGTCATCAAACCAGCGGCTGCTAAAATCCCAACCCGAAGCTGCTGCGGCGCGGATATGATGGTAAAAAACGGGCAGCGCTTGTGTAGTGGTTTTGGCTGCATCTACGTCTTTAATATAGCTTTCTTCGCGCGGCTCGTCGCTTTCGTCCCAGTAACGGTTAAGCAGGGTGCCATCAGCCATACGCACCGCACGATGGCTTGCCTTATTATTTGTTAAACCAGCACTGCCCAGCATCCAGTAGTTGTATTCTTTGATGAGTTGCGGTTGATATTTAGTTAGGATAGCGTTGCCCTGGCTTTTGGCAAGCAGGTTTACCATCAGCGAGAAAAATGGCGGCTGCGAACGGGTAAGGTAGTAAGCCCGGTTGCCATTAGGGATAAAGCCGTAGGTATCTATCAGGTAAGCAAAGTTATCTATCATATTACTGATCACTTTTGTTTGTTTGCTTTCCTGCAAGCCCAGCATGGTAAAATAGCTGTCCCAGTAATAGATCTCGCGGAAACGGCCACCGGGCACAATATATGGATTAGGCAATGCGGCTAATGATGAGAGCTTTGAAGCCGCGTCGGGCTTGCGTTGCAGCACTTGCCACAAGGTATCTATATGCTTACGGATGCCGTCCTCAATATCGGTTTGGAAGGCGTGCGTACCGGCAGGTACGGTAAAGTTGGTTAGCACAAACTCTTTCAGATCGAAACCTGCTTTGCCTAACTGCTCGTTATAGGCCTTCATGATAAGGGCCGGGGCATATTTTGGCGTACAGTCTACAAAGGTTTTATTATCCGGGAATATATCTGACGATTGCACAGACTCAAAAAGGCCCGGAAATAACTGGCGGGGTGTTTTTTGCTGCGCGCCTGCAACAAGGGTGCAAAGCATTAAGGCTGCCACAATTAAGTTCTTTTTCATGTATTTAGGGGATGATAACAAACACCTAAATATAGGTAACAGAACCTTAATTCTCGTTGTTTTTTAAAGTATCGAGCTTTAAAAGTTTGCGTACCATTAAAAATATCATGTACACAATAACCGGGGCGGCTACCACATCAATGGTATAATGTATATGCTGTACCAGTAGCAATACCATCACTGCGATGATGGAGATAAAACCCAGGATCTTATCATTACGCTTCTCCAGGCATAAAAATATCAGCACAAGGGTTGATGTATGGCCCGAAAAGAACAAATCGCGGGTAATCACATTGTGCCCGTAAAATACGCCGGTAAGCGGGTCGGTAAGGTGTATTAAGCCACGTGGCGGGTCGAGCGCTATAAACGTGATGGTTAACATCCGGGCTATATTGATAAAAATAAGCGTCCAAACGTAGTTGATGTATATAATAGGATTGTAAAGCGCCCTTACAAATATCAGGGTAGCCATACCCCAAATAATGGTGAAAATAATGATAGATACATCGTGCGCGGGTAAATGAGCTAGTACCCAGTCATTTAGTACAACGCCCTGGCGGTTTTGTATGTAGCTGAAAAATATGGGCAACGAGGATAATATGATGGCTACAATGAAGGAGCCGATCAATAATTTATCACGTTTTTTTGGCGATTGAAGCGCAGCAATCCAGGCTCGTTTAATAGAAGGGGTACCTAATTCCGTCACTATAAAAAATTAATTATGGAGCGCAAATTTACGAAAACCCTGAATATTAAATAAGGGTTAATTGAATATTACAATTTTGTTAGAATAGCCCCTTGCAGTATCTGAAGGCTGTTTATACTGGTTATCTGGAATAAAAAATTATTTGAGGTGAAGCAACCATCATACAAATACCGCCGTAACCCTAATAAACATTTAAACCATTTTAACATGAAAAAGTACATTTTAGGGATATCGTTAATGATAGCGGTAGTTGTGGTTGCAATTGCAGCTTGTTCAAAATCTGATAGCGGCAGCACACCTACGCCAACAAAACCAGACCCTACCGCTCCGGCACCTGATGCTACCGTGAACATATCAAACTTTGCCTTTGTGCCTGCAACTGTAACTGTAAAAGCAGGCGGAACTGTACAGTGGACAAACTCAGACAGTGCGCCCCACACCGCTACAGACCTTAACAATGCTTTTACCAGTGGTAATTTAGCGCAGGGCGATAAGTTTTCCTTTAAATTTACTACCCCCGGTACCTATAGTTATCATTGCCTTGTACACTCTATGATGGCTACTGCAACAGTAGTGGTTACACAGTAAAACTTAACTGGTCTTTTATAAATGCTGGCGGCCTCGTGTAAACGGGGCCGCCTGTTTTATAGGGCATCGGCTAACTGAGCAAGTAAAACTTTTAATACACAATTTGCCGGTATTAATAAATTGATAACTTTACTATCAACCAAATACATCAACAAAACCGGTATTATGAAAAAACAAAACATAAGCAGGCGCCAGTTTATTGGCACCGGGGCAATTGCGGCCACGGGTATGCTGTTACTTTCAAAAGCATCGTTCGCGGCCTCGTTTTTAAGGGCTGCTAATAAACCAAATTCAGTAATAAATGGCGTACAGATAGGGGTGATAACCTATTCGTTCCGTAGTATGCCCGGCACTGCCGAAGACCTGCTGAAATACTGTATAGACTGTAATATAAACGCTATTGAACTGATGGGCGATGCTGCCGAAGCCTATGCCGGCGCACCAAAGCGTGCTGCCGACCAAAGCTGGGCCGATTTTGCACCAAAACTGGCCGAATGGCGCGCAGGTGTAGCCATGGATAAATTTAAAGAGCTACGCAAAATGTATAATGATGCCGGTGTAAGCATTTATGCCTGGAAACCAAACGCTTTGGGCGCTAAAAATACCGATGCCGAAATAGACTATGCCTTTAATGCCGGTAAGGCACTTGGCTGCAACCACGTAACGGTTGAACTGCCCGATGAGGCCCAAACCAAACGCCTTGGCGACCTGGCTACCAAGCATAAAATGATGGTTGGTTACCATGCCCATACGCAGGCAACACCAACGCTTTGGGACACAGCCTTAAGCCAATCAAAATACAATGGCGTAAACCTTGATATTGGCCACTACGCATCGGGTACCAGCAGCAGCCCCGTGCCGTTTATTGAAAAATACCACGACCGCATTACCAGCATGCACATTAAAGACCGTAAGTTTCATGACGGGCCAAACGCGCCCTGGGGCGAAGGCGATACACCGATAAAAGAGGTATTGCAGCTGATGAAAAAGAACAAATACAAATTTCCGGCTACTATTGAGCTGGAGTATAAAATACCCGAGGGATCTGACGCTGTGGCCGAAGTAAAAAAGTGCCGCGCTTATGCAGCCGATGCTTTAAAATAAAATAATATTTATCTGACACCTTTTAACGGATCGGTACGTCTACCTTATAGAAGATGCACCGATCCGTTTTTGCATCCCGGGCACACAATAAATTAAACACATATATGAAAAAATACTTTTACCTTTTTCTCCTTGCTATTGTTGGCAGTAGCTGCAACTACACTATTTATGATATGAACCGTGGTGATTTGAAGATAGCCAAAAAAGACACCTACCAGGTTGAATATATGGCTGATATACCTGAAGGTACTACGGCCACCATCACTTACCGGGGCGAAAACAATGTAAAATATATTGAAGAAAGCCACAAAGGTAAACTGGATAAAGTGGTTACCGTTCCATCCGGCCAAAAATGTACGTTTACGGTAGATGTTAAGTTGCCGAAAACCACCCCGAAAAGCAGTTTACATACTTTTGTAAAGGTAGATGGTGAAACTATTGTGGAAGAAAACCAAAGTGGAAAGAATGTGAAATTCCGGATTGGGTTTATATTACCTTAAGGCCTCTGCGGGAAATAACCCTCCAACGCAATAATAAAGTTAACTGCAAGCACAGGCTGAATGAGCGATTGGTTTGCCGGTATAGCCTTAAACTGAGTTGGCGACTGCGCTTTGTACCGCGATGGTAAACCTTTATAGTCTGATACCGTTTCGGTCCCCACGTAATCGCCTATTTCATATGGGATACATAAGTTATCCCCTACACCGTTGTGTATAGGTACGCGGCTGCGCAGGTCGGGCAACCTAACGGTATCGGAATTGATGCTCCCGTACCTTTCATATAATAACGTAAACAGAGCAGGGTTTTTCTGGCCGCTAAGAGGCGAACCATCGCAAAAGGCCCAGCCTCTGGGTGCAAAATCGCCGGCAAATATTCTTATTTCGCCAATGAATTGATCGTCGTCATAATACATCATATAATAATTTAGGTTTAACTACGCATAGGGTATTTACCCTTAAGCGAAATAATAAAATTTAAAGGCAGTGCAGGTTGCATGATGGTGTGCGTGCCGTTAATAGTTGGTTGCTGATCCCTATCGGGTATGCCGTTGGTGCGTAACACACCTACTCCGTTTTGCGCATTCTGTGCATCATTAATTGCAGGCTTTTCTGCACCTGCTTTTTGGGCAAGCCTATAATAGGAGAGCCCATGGCCTTGCCCCATACCTACCGGGCCGCGCCCGCGCATATCGGGCAGGTTAAAATGTTCCGCATCGCCGCCATAGGTACTGCCAAGTATGGTATATAACGCTTCATTACCCCTTATAGGTAGCTTTTGCCCGTTACAGGATGCCCAGCCATTAGGTGGTGTTGCAAAAGGGACTATTCTTATCTCGCCAATGTATGGATCCATAATGTTTTGTTTAAGGTTAAGGTTTTGCGCCCCTGTAGGCAATAATAAAATTAATAGTAAGCGCGGGCTGCGTATTAACAGCAGCCGTTTCGGGCGCGCGGCTATAGGTGGCGGGTTCTTCGGCGCGGCCGGTGTTGTTACGCAGCGTAACAAACTCATCTCCTATAGGCTTGCCTATGGGGTAATCAGATAGGTTTTCGCCCTGGCCAAAGTGCATGGGTAAGCGGCCCCGCATATCCGGCAGTTTAAAATTATCCTTACCATCACCACCGTAAGTGGTGCCGATAGCTTCATACAGGTCAGGATACGAATATTTGTTAAATTCCTGCCCCTCGCAAGGGAACCAGTATTCCGGCGCAAAGTTGAAGGACACCATCCGTATTTCTCCAATAATAGGGGTCATTGTATTTAAGGTTAGGGGTTATCTTTTGATATCCAGGTAAATGTATTTTTATTTGCTTGCGGCAGCAAGGGGAGAAAAAGCTTTTTAAAAGGGTTGATAACCCCCGGTATTATTTAAATTAGCCACCGAAATGTATCCACAACTACTTGCCCATATAAAACGCCTGGTACAGCTTACCCCTGCCGAAGAGCAATTGCTTTGCGACAGGGTGGAACTGCTGAAATTTAAAAAGAAGGAGATTATCCTGGAGCCCGGCCAGCATTGCAAAGGCGAGTACTTTGTACTGAGTGGTTTGCTGAGGCAATATTATGTAAATGGTAAACTGAACGAGCAGATTGTGCAGTTTGCTTTAGAGAACTGGTGGATTGCAGACCACGACAGTATTGTGAACCATGCGCCCGCCGGTACCTATATCCAAACCATTGAGGCATCAGAAGTATTATTGCTGCACAACCGGGATAAAGGGCCCCTGCTGGAGCAAATACCCAAACTGGACACCTACTTCCGGCTAACTATGCAAAGGGCGTTCATAGCCTCGCAGCGCCGTATAGGGTTCCTGTTTAATCAAACTGATGAACAACGCTTCCATTACTTTACAGCTATGTTCCCTGATTTTGTACAGCGTGTGCCCCAATATATGCTGGCATCATACCTGGGATTTACCCCGCAGTTTTTAAGCAGAATAAGAGCGAAGAAACCCCCTCCCCCCCTGAAGGGGGAACCAAAGTAAAGTGCTTTTTCAAAAGTTCCCCCTTCAGGGGGGGAGGGGGAACTTTCTTAACCTCAGTTCATTTTTTGAGGGGGTGTTTATGCGCAACTTTGTCTTAACAAAAACAAAGACAAATCATGAAAAGGACAAACATTTTACAGACCCAACCCGATGCATATAAAGCAATAATGGCTTTAGAAAACTTTGTAACCGGCAGCGAATTAGAACCCCTCCATAAAGAACTGATCAAACTCCGCTCATCACAAATAAACGGTTGTGCTTATTGCCTGGATATGCATAGCAGGGATGCCCGTAAATTAGGCGAAACCGAGCAACGTATCTACACCTTAAGCGCCTGGAGAGATACCCCATTCTTTGACGAAAAGGAACAAGCCATACTAGCTTTAACAGAAGAAACCACGCTGATAAATAAAGCAGGCGTATCTGACGATACTTATAACAAAGCGGTTGAACTTTTGGGTGCCAAATATGTAGGCCAGGTAATTATAGCCATTGTCACCATAAACGCGTGGAACAGGATAGCTATCAGCTCACACTTCCAACCTGCGCTGCAGAAATAATTTTTAGTTGATTAGCATTTGAATGCCTGTCTGATTGCTTGCAAAACAAGTTTTTTATTAAGTATTTGATTATCAAAATCTTATAAATTTACATAGTGTTCACGGTAGTGAACGTGAACACTATGTAAAAAAAAGCCGCTTACGTAATGTAAACGGCTTTTCTTATTTCATATCATTATCACCTATTTATAAGAAGATACGGTTGTGGTTTTTATGCTCAGCATAAAGGTTTTTCCAACGCTTATTTTGATGTTTTTATCCTGTATCAATTCCTTGATCGCATCATCGGTTTTAAGGGCCTCATACAAATCGCGGGCTACAGCCGAGCCGCTTATGTTGTTGGTTACCTTGCCATTCTCCATAGCCAGGCTAAAGGTATAGCCCGATTTTCCCCTGTCGCCGGCCGATTCAAAATCGGTGATGTTCAGTTTAAAAGTTTGATCCTCATTCAGGCTCCTTTTCAGATGCAGGCGTATAACCGGGATGTATTTTCTCCAGGTTGTTAAATATTTTCTTTCTTCCATGTGTGTGGGTAAAGGTAGGGTAATTAATCGGTTACTCTAATTATTCTACCTTTTCTCTATCACCGGGAACTGAGTTATGCGTAAACGGCTGCATCCGTAAGGTATCAAAGTAAGCTCTTCTTCCTCTTTGGCTGTCTCAAAATTCCAGATGGTGCTGAATGGTAACGGCCCTGCCGACTCATTATACAGCCCCCACGATGGGATACGCCTGCCCTTTGTTTTGATCTGGATAGGAGCGTTGGCAGGCGTCCAGGGGTTGGCGCTCACCGCTTTTACGTTCTCTACTTTATAGTTGTCGGCCAGTTTATTATCATCAACCCTTATTAAACCATAGTTCCACGGGGTAGTTGGGCGGATCTCGGTAAAGCTGTTACCGTAATCTATCGAGTCCTTACCGGTTTTAACAACCTTTTCTTCTTCGCCAATTTTTAATGCGTAAACTATTGGCCCGCGCTGTACGGATATGGAATTTTCATAACCGGTATTTTTAAATACATGCATGGGCAGGGTTAGTTCAACTACGTCGCCTTGTTTCCATTCCCGGGTTATTTTCACAATCTGGTTGCCATTGGGTTGCTGGTATTCTGCGCCATTTATTTTGATAGATGCCTTGCTGCACCATTCGGGGATGCGTAAACTAAGCGGGAACGAAACGCTTTTTTTACTGCTGAGGGTGAACTTGATGGTTTCATCAAATGGGTAGTTTGTTTCCTCTTTAAAAGATACTTCGGTGTTATTACCTACAAAAGCTTTCACCTCGCTTGCCGAGTAAACCAGCGCCGCCAGGCCTTTATCAGGTGTAGCATACCACAAATTCTGCGCAAATTTTGGCCAGCCCTGGTGCATGTTTGATGTGCAGCAGGCATAACCTGTAAGCAAACCAAAGCAAACGTCAGTACCATCGTGGTTGATGTCGAAATTACGGACAGCGCGGGTCAGCATTACCTGATTGGCTTGCTGGAAATACTGCCTGCCAACAAAATGCTCGTCTATTTGTGTAGGCATCACGTTGAAGGCGATTTTCTCCAGGTGATCGGCATAGTTCACATCACCGGTAATAGCCAGCGTGTTTTCCAGTGTGTACATCATCTCCACAGCGCTGCAAAGCTCCGATCCCTGCGTTGGGTTATTGCCATGCAGCGATTCGTCACCGCCAAACATCCCCGGTACCGATTCATTAAACCGGCGCAGGTCTTTAAACCCTTTTGTCATGGCGTCGGTATATTTTGCCTCGGGGTGGTATTGGTAATAAATAGCAGGTTCTTTCATACCCTCGGCAAGGTTTACACCATGGATGCTATTATCTGTTGATAGCAGATTGGTATTCAAAAAAGCGTTTGTAAAATCAAAAGTTTGCTTGTGTACAAGGTCGGCCAGGTCAAGTAAAAACTTGTCGCCGGTTTGGTTGTACAGCCATAGTACCATGGCCAGGTTATCGCCTCCGCGATAGCGAGCCCAAAAGGTCCAATGGTCAAGCGGGTGTGCCGGCAGCTCTTTTAGCTGGTACTTAAAGTAGTTGGTCATCAGGTTAATAACCCTTTTATCACCGGTGGCCGAGTAATATTGCTGTAAAACCTTCAGCATCACAATTTTTGGCCACCAGTCCTGCGCGTTATCGCGTTGTATGCCGGGTTCAGGCCCAAGGTCATTTGCGGGGCCAAAGTAACCATCAGGGCGCTGGCTTTTTATGCTCCATTCTATCCAGGGTTTTACTTTTGCTATGAGGGCTTTATCCTGCAAAATATAGGCAAGGGGCAGTAATCCATCTATCCAGTAAGGGCCGCGCTCCCAAAGGTCGCCGTCGCCGCCAAGCCAGCCGTTGCGTTTGCCCATTACAAGCGGGTATAGTTTATCCAGGTTGCCCGTAGCACCGGTTTTTTGGCGTATCAGCATCTCGCGCAGCCAACCCTGGGGGTTTATAGCGCCAAGCGGCAGTTCGATATAAGGGCTTTGGCGTAAGGGCGCTTTGGCTTGCGCATAAGCAGCAATGGAGTTGTTATTTGTTTGTGCTAAAACATTTAGGGAACTGGCCACAAGTGCCACTTGCAGGATCAATTTAATTTTCATGATGATAGTGTAGCGTTAGGTAACTGAATTCGACTTTACAATAATAGTCAGTAATACAGCTAAAACAAAAATCGCCACGAATTTAATTAAGGCGGTTTTGAGAGTACCGGCCCGAGCGATTATTTATTTTTTTTGTTTTGCAATAAAACGTTTCAAGCATCGTTTATACCTTTTAACCCTCGCGTTTATGGAGCCCATACATCAGGCATCACATACATTAAAACCTGTTCCTGCAATTGATTTGCGGACAGGAAATGGTGTGCCCGTTGCTATGATAGCCGGCTCTAAACTTACCTACGCTTTTCTTAAAACAAGTAAGGACTTTATTAAGTAAGCCCCAGCCATTGTTGGTTTTGGGGCCGGTCACAAAACAGTTGTTTTTGTTATCTCATTAAAGCTTACTTATGAATTTTTCTGCATCCCCTACCTGGGCAGGTATTGGTTTTATACTGCTTTTTTTAATAAATGCAGGCCTTGTTATCACAGGCCTCTTCTTCAATTATACCTGGTGTACCATCCTGGGTATCTTATTGGCTTCGGTGCAGCTTTGGCTGCATGGGCAGTTATTCAGCAGGCAACAGGTTTTACAAGAAAGCCTTTTATCAGTAGGGGATCTGGAACTGGTTATCGGGCGGTCGCAACTCAATACACCTTTAAATATCTTAGTGGATAACGGGGCTAGTTTTGATGCAGGCTACCGGTATGTGCAATGCTGTGATACTACTTTGCAAATGGCCGGTAATATGCTTTATACAGAAATTGGTGCCGGCAATTGCCGCATGCCCTACCGTATGAACCTGTTAAATATAGCATCATTAAACACCGCTACATTTGATAAAGGGTCGGTACTGGCTTTTTCGAGAGGGGCAAAAATGAGTGATTGTGCCCTTAATACCGGCGTGCTGGGCATTGTGCCCGAATTGCTGAGAGGAGGGAGTGACCTGGTTTGGCGTATGGACCGTTTGGAAGCTTTTTATCGAAATACCGATGGTTCATTTAATGAAACGCTGTTTAAAAAGGCGGCTAGCCGGCCCTATATTAAAATGATAGAGGTTAGGATAAGCGCTGCCCACTTTTTACCTGATGTTTCAGAGATCTCTTTAAAATGTTTCGTCAACTTCCTGGAGCGGCTCAAGGTGCTGTCGGGCGGTAAGCCAATAGGTGTTTGTTTGGCCGTGGCCGATCATGAGCTATTTACAAGGCTTTGCCGCGTTATGGCCGACAGTGTTGTGTACCTGGACTTTGTGACGGTGGATAGTGCATCCCATAATAGGCCTGTTACAGCTTTATTTACAGCAATTGATGCTGTACGGTTTGCCATTGCTACGTATAAATTACCAACAAAGATCATTGCCTCGGGCGACCTTGTCAAGGAGCGCGACATACTACAGGCCATTGGGCACGGCGCGCATGCCTGCTATAGCGTTCGGCCTTTTCAGGCCTCCCTTGGTGCTGCCCGGGGGCTTGTTAAAACCACAACCAATAATAAAGCAGCTGCTATTACAGCCTTTCATCGTAATACGCTGGCTGCCACCTTTAGGTTGATAGATGCCTGTACGGCTCAACAAACCAAGGCAAATAAACAGGCCCTGCTAAATTCTGAATTAAATTAATTTTTAACCTATCTGATATGATAACTCAACCCTTAATAATGCCTGCAAGGGAGCATGAACTGCTAAAGAAGCATTGTGCCCATGCAACCCTTTGCGATTACAACTTAAACAAACTTACCACCGAACTTAAGAATGCCAGCATTATACCCAAAAACCAATTGCCAAATGATGTGGTATGCCTTAGCGCTGCAATTAAATTCAGGGAGGTGAATAGTGGGAAACACTATGCTTTTAGTATTGTGGAACCGCATGAAGCAGATATCCGGCAGCAAAAAATGTCGGCACTGGCGCCTTTATCTATTGCCTTGTTAGGCTATCGTAAAGGGGCGCTTGTTGATTGGCAGATGCCCGGTGGAGTAATGATTTTTGAAATATTAGAAGTAGTACAGCATGCCTGAAGGCGAGTTGCCAATTGTGAATATTTAATCCTTAGCTTATGAAACAAATTATTGAAAACAGCCTGATAGCAGGCACACTATTTATATTAATTGTATTGCCATTTATAATACTTAGCCGAAAACTAAAGAAAAAACGGGAAGCCGGGATGTTGAATAAGCTGAACGAGGCTGCTCATGACTATGGTTTAAAGTTAACACGTTATATAGCAATTAATAATAATTTGATAGGCTGGGACAAGGAGAACGCTGTACTATTGTTTGCGCTGGATGAGGAAAGACCGGAGTATATAAAACTTGATGGTGTTGGCCGGTGCTACACGCTAAAAAAAATGAATGGCCGCGCTGTGCGTTCAATAAGTTTGGAACTGCAGGACAGGAACGGCAGGCTGATAAATAGCATCCCTTTTTACCGGCAATTTACTGATAGCGAAATGACCTTAAAAAAGGCGCTTAAATATGCTGCTGAATGGGAGCTGCTGGTTGTAACCGATATTAAAGAGCGTGATAGTAAATTAGTTAATTTGCAAAGGGCGTAATGTGTACACCATATTTACACCATTCAATAAAAAAGCCCTTAATCATATAGAAAAGGGCTTTTTTGTGTTCTCGATGAGATTCGAACTCATATCGACGGCTTCGGAGGCCATAATTCTATCCATTGAACTACGAGAACAATATTTGCGCAAATATAGAATATTTTTGGTGGTGGTCTATGCCTAAAAAGTTTGCGTCACCGTTTTATCCGGTGCATCCAGGCGGGTGCTTTTGCGGGTGCCGTTAACAGTCATGTGTACAATGTTCAACTGGTCGTCATACAGGCTTTGCAGCAGGGTTACCTGTGCATCTATCTTTTTAGGGGTACTTATCTTGCCCGATTCAAGGTAAATATTCACCGCCTCGCGGTTTATCTCAAACCCAATGTATGACAAAGGCAAAGCCGCCCCGGTTGTTTTTAGCTGCAAATGGCTGTTGATATAATTTTTTACCAATACATCCATAGCAGCGTGCATGTCGGGCTTGGCCAGGTCGGCTTTAGCGTGGAATTGTTTTTCAAGCGCCAGCTCAAAATCATCGGTAAAAATGGTGCATATTATCTCTAACTGGCTGTCTTTAGCGTTAAAACTCACATCGGTAGTACTTACATGCAACGGGTGGAATTTTGTTTCCGCCGGTTTTTTAACAAAAAACAACCCTGTTAAAATGTAACAATATAATAGAGATTTACTTAAAAAAGCAGTCATGGCGCCTATGCGGTTCGTTTATATTTAAAAGCTGTTAAATTTACGCTTTCATCAAAGAAATATTATGTCTGATTTTGGTTTTTATTTCGGGTTAGGATGGAAACATATTATCAGTACCGATGCGCTTGATCACCAGTTGTTTATCCTGGCGCTGGTATCGGTTTATACATTTAAGAATATAAAACAGGTACTGATACTGGTTACCGCCTTTACCATCGGGCACTCGCTAACACTGGCTTTAAGCGTGCTCGATGTAATCCGTTTCCCCGGTAAATGGGTGGAGTTTTTAATACCCTGTACCATTTTTATAACCGCTATAAACAACCTTTGGCGGGTAAATAAAAAAAACGGCAGCGTAAATGTGAATTATTGGCTGGCGCTTTTCTTTGGGTTGATACATGGGATGGGCTTTGCCAATACCATCCGTATTATGCTTGCCCGCGACCAAACCATAGGCTGGGGCCTTTTTGGCTTTAATGCAGGCTTAGAGGCCGGGCAGATAGTTGTTGTAGCCATTATACTTTTACTGGCTATGCTTTTTATGAATTTGGTGAAAGTAACCCGGCGCGACTGGGTGTTTTTTATATCGGCAGGTGTTTTTGCATTATCCGTACAGATGGCGTTTGAAAGATTGCCATTTTAATTTAAATTTGATTTTTAAATAAACAATAATGAAGCGAATTTTTACAAGCTTTCTTCTTTCGGTAAGTATAGTGGGCGCTGCCTTTGCCCAGGATATACAAAACAATCCCGGCAGCAATCACGGTAATAAGTTTGAGCAGTTAGGTACTATATTAAACACGCCTAACGAGCAAAGAACAGCCAGCGGTGCGCCCGGTGTTAAATACTGGCAGCAACGTGCCGATTATAATATTAAGTGCGAGCTTGATGAGAAAAACCTGAAGCTAACCGGTAGTGAAACGGTTACCTACTATAACAACTCGCCCGATCCGCTTACCTACATCTGGCTGCAGCTGGACGAAAATCAGCACAATAGCCTTAAAAATTCGGGTTACCAGAGCAGTTCGGGTATGCCAAAGGCTACTACTACCCAAAATGTTGATAAAAATGAAGCCCGCAATGGCGATATTGACAATGGCCTTGGCGATATGATCACCAAGCTGACTGATGCAACAGGCAAAAACTTAAAATACACCATCAACAAAACCATGATGCGTATTGACCTGCCGACCCCACTAAAACCGGGCGCGCAGTTTATTTTTAACCTGGACTGGAATTACAAAATTACCGACCGTATGACCGTAGGCGGCCGTGGTGGTTATGAGTTATTTCCTGAGGATGGGAACTATTTGTTCACCATGTCGCAGTGGTACCCGCGCCTTTGCGTTTACAGCGATTTCCAGGGATGGCAAAACCATCAGTTTACCGGCCGTGGCGAGTTTGCGCTTACCTTCGGTAACTTCCGCGTACAAATGACCGTACCTGCCGACCACGTTGTTGGTGGTACCGGCGAATGTATCAACTACAGCGCGGTGCTTAGTCCTGAGCGTTTAGCCCGTTATAATCGCGCTAAAACGTCAGCTGCACCTGTTGAGATAGTAACCCTTGCTGAAGCAAAAAAGGCAGAAAAAGCACCCGCATCCGGCAAAAAAACATGGGTTTTTGTTGCCAATAACGTACGCGATTTTGCCTGGGGATCATCACGTAAATTTGTGTGGGATGGCATGGGCCAGAAGGTTAGCGGCAAAAACGTAATGTGCATGAGTTATTACGGTAAGGAAGCTTACAATCTTTACAGCAAATACTCAACCCGTTTGGTAGCCCACACGGTTAAAACTTATTCAGATTTTACTTTCCCTTACCCATACCCGGTAGCGCAATCTGTTGAGGCGTCAAACGGTATGGAGTACCCCATGATATGCTTTAATTACGGCCGTACCGAAAAAGACGGCACCTATAGCGAAAGCACCAAAAATGGTATGATAGGTGTTATTATCCATGAGGTTGGTCACAACTTTTTCCCGATGATCGTAAACAGCGACGAGCGCCAGTGGACCTGGATGGACGAAGGCCTTAACTCGTTTGTAGAGTACCTTACCGAAGAGCTTTGGGATAACAAATTCCCAAGCAAAAAAGGCGCGGCATATACCATTGTTGATTATATGAAGCTGCCTAAGAACGAACTGGAGCCCGTAATGACCAACTCTGAGAACATTGTTCGTTTCGGGCCAAATGCTTACTCAAAACCGGCTACCGCATTAAACATCCTGCGCGAAACCATTATGGGCCGTAAGCTGTTTGATTATGCGTTTAAAGAATATGCACGCCGTTGGGCCTTTAAACACCCAACCCCTGCCGACCTGTTCCGTACTATGGAAGATGCCAGCGGCGAGGACCTGGATTGGTTTTGGAGAGGCTGGTTCTACGGGACTGACCCGGTTGATATCTCTTTAGATTCGGTGAAATATGCTAAGGCCGACCTGGATGGCAAAATGCCGGCTATGAGGCAGCGTGGTGCGCCAAAAGTTGCGCAACCTGCTGTAAACAGCTTTGAGGATATCTCTAAAGTACGTAACCGTACTGATAAGAGCATTAAATTCCAAACAGACCGTGATACTGCTACGCAGGATTTTTACTGGAAATACGATAGGGGGGTGGTAACAGTTGATACCGTAAAATTCGATGCTATTGTTAAGGCACAGCCCGCACCACAAGCTTTTGCTACCGACCCATTAACGGATGCTGATAAAACCAACTACAACAGTAAATATTTTTACGAACTAAACTTTAGTAATAAAGGTGGGTTGGTTATGCCTATCATAGTAGAGTTTACCTTTAAGGATGGCACCAAATGGACAGACCGCATCCCGGTACAGATTTGGAGGCTGAATGAGAAAACGGCTTCTAAATTCTATATCCATGATAAAGAGGTTGCTTCAATAAAACTTGATCCAATGCGCGAAACCGCTGATATTGACGAAAGCAATAACTATTGGGGTAAAATGCCCGAGCCATCTAAGTTCCAGTTGTTTAAACAAAAGGCAGGCGGCCCGGCCCGTGGCCAGTCTGTAGGTACCAACCCAATGCAGGTATCGTCATCTAAATAATTAAACAAATTTTATGGAAGGCCGCGCTTGTTTAAGCGCGGCCTTTTTTGTTTATAGCCATTTGTTAACATTTATTTAATACTGGTGTTTGGCAAATTGCTTAATTACAGCTAATTAAGCAATTTGGCTAATGCAATTCTAATCCCATTCTAATAAGTGGTTAACGGAACGTTAACATTGCCGCGGCACATTTGAGGGAAATAATTTATCCCTTAAAATGAAAAAGTTTTACCTGATCATCTTAACACTTTTCTTCGCGGCAGCAGCCAACGCGCAGATCACAACATCCGTAGTAAGCGGTAAGGTTGTAGATCAAAAAGGCGTTACTATGCCGGGAGTAACTGTATCTGTTGTAAACACCAGTACAGGTACCCGTTACGGCTCGCAAACCAATGCCGATGGTCGTTACACCATCCCCAATGTTAACCCGGGAGGCCCTTATACTATAAGCGCTACTTTTGTAGGTTACAAAAAAGACGAACATACCGATATCAACCTTTCATTAGGTAGTACAACATTCAATATTGTATTAAATGATGAAACCACAAGCCTTAAAGAGGTAAGGATAACAGCAACCGGCGGCGCTTCAAAAACAGGTGCCAGCACCCGTATAAGCCAAAGCCAGATCCGCAACATGCCAACCATAAACCGCAGCCTGCAGGACCTTACCCGTACCACACCGCAAAGTAATAACAACTCGTTCCAGGGTACTAACTACCGTTACAATAACGTAACGCTTGATGGTGCCATTAATAACGATGCGATAGGCTTTAGCCCATCATTAGGCGGGCAGAACAATGCATCAGGCCAGGTGGGTAGCAGTACCCGTACCAGCCCTATATCATTAGATGCGATACAGGATATACAAGTGTTGGTTGCCCCTTATGATATTAAAATTGGTAACGTGCTGGGTGGTAGTATCAACGCTGTTACCCGCAGCGGTACTAATGATGTTAGTGGAGCCATATATGGATATGGCCGTGGCGCATTTTTAGTAGGGCCAAACAACGCTGCTTTAGCAGCCGGTGGCGATGGCTCAAAACTGCCAAATACTTTTCATGATTACCAAACAGGTATCCGTTTAGGGTTACCTATCATCAAAAACAAACTGTTCTTCTTCACTAACGAAGAGATTGCCCGCCGCCAGGACCCGGTTATCCGTGGTGCGGGTACTGCAGGTTCAACACAAATTTTATCATTGCAAGACGCTCAGGCTATTTCCAAGAAATTCTCTGATGCAGGTTTTGATGCAGGTACTTATGATAATACTACCATCTTCTCAAACTCGAACAAGTTTTTTAACCGTTTAGACTGGAACATCAATGATAATAACCAGTTAACTATCCGTAACAATACTATTAGCTCTACAGCTACCAACCTGGAGCGTGATCAGCAAAACTTCCGTTTTGGCGGTATTGATTATACATCGCATAACAACTCAACATCAACGGTTGCCGAGTTAAAATCAAGGTTGTCTAACAGTGTAAACAATAGCTTGGTATTGGGTTATTCAAACGTGCATGACTATCGCGACCCGAACTCAAACCCGGCTTTACCGCAGATAGAGATAACAGGCAAAACCCCTGGTACAACCATATTTGTAGGTACCGACCGTGAGGCTGCTATTTTTGACATGCACCAAAAAACCGCTGAGTTTACCGATAACCTTACCTGGACAAAAGGTAAACACACCTTTACTTTTGGTACACACAACGAGTTTTATGATATCACTTACAACTTTGTTAACGCCTGGAACGGCCGTGATGCCTTTAAAAGCGTGGCCGATTTCTTAGCTGATGCACCTTCACGTATCCGTGCTAACTATAACTATACAAATGACACGCGCGATTATATTTTAGCCCATCCATCTGCACAATTTAATGTCAATTTGCTTAGCTTATATGGCCAGGACGAGATCCAACTATCGGATAAGTTTAAATTAACCGTAGCATTACGGGCAGATTATGCCGGTGTGCCAAACAAACAACCGTTAAGTGATAAAACAACAAACGCACCGGTTGACGCTAACTACGGCAATACCTTTACCTACACCAAACCAAAAGATATTAAACAGAACTATTTAAACAACGTGGAGTTTAACCCGCGCGTATCATTCAACTATGATATAAACGGCGACCAGAGCGCGATTTTACGCGGTGGTAGCGGCTTGTTTACCGGTCGTGTTCCGTTTGCATGGTTTGGTTATGCATTCTACAACAACGGGCAAACTTACGGCGCTTATGATGGCAACCCACCAGCAGCCGGTCCAAGCGTAGTAAAAGCACCTGCAAATGGTGGCGCCGGTGCTGCACAGGATAGAGGCCAAAACATTACTAACGCTGCCGGTGCTACTCAGGTTGACTTAATTGACAACCACTTTAAAATGCCGCAGGTATGGAGAAGCAGCTTAGCGCTTGATTACACAACTGCCGATCAGTGGAAATTTACTGTTGAAGGTATTTATACCAAGGTTATTCACGATTTGAAATTCCAACAGATAAATACTGTTGACCAGGTAACTTACTACCCGTACGATACCCAGCACCAGCAGCCTATATTTAATAATGGGGCAGATGTTAATAAAGGGAAAATAAATCCGTTATATACTAACGCTTACCTGTTATCAAACACCAACCAGGGATATCGTTACAGCGCTACTGCACAAGTAGGTAAAAACACACAGTTTAGCCCGGTAAGTTCATTAAACTTCACAGTTGCTTATACTTACGGCCATTCAAAAGATGTTACCAATGGTATCCGTAACTCAATGGAATCAAACTGGCAATTAAACCAGGCGTTAAACCCTAACAACCCGGGTTTGGCTAATTCAAATTTTGATATCCGCAATCGCATCGTATCAACCCTTAATTTTAAACACGATTGGGATGCTTCTCAAAACTATACCGCAAACTTTAGCTTCTTCTTCAGTGCGCAATCTGGTAACCCATACACTTATGGCTTCTACCCAAGCGCTATTGACGGAACAGGCCAGCAGGTTAGCTTAGCTTATATTCCTAAACAAGGCGAAACCGTTAATTTCTTTTCTGATATCCCGGCTACACCTACCGCTCCTGCCCAAACAGCAGCGCAACAGGCAGCAGCTTTTGATGCCTTCATAGATAAGAGCAAATATTTATCATCCCGCCGTGGCGATTTCACAGCGCGTAACGCTGCCTTTACCCCATGGAACAACCAACTTGATTTCCGCTTTGCGCAGGACTTTAAGTTTGGCAGCGGTAAACACAAACAAGTAATAACATTCACTTACGATATTGTTAACCTTACCAACCTGTTGAACAAAAAATGGGGCCAGTATTACTTCTCGGCCAATACATTTAACTCAACAGCTAATATTGGCTTAACACCGGTTAAAGCAAGTACGCCTACTTTCCCGAATGTTGCAACAACGTATCCTAAATACACGTTTGCAGACCCTGGATTACCGTACTCTGTTGATCTTTTCGCGTCACGCTGGCAAATGCAATTCGGCCTGCGCTACGCGTTCTGAGTTCTTTTTTCACGAGTAAATTTAATCATCAACGCCCGCACTTTGCGGGCGTTTTTGTGCGAAGATTTTAACTTAACAAAAGAAGTGCAAAATGATAAGTAACCACTAATAAGCAATAATCATCACAAAATAAATTTATCCACAACCTTATCTTCAAATTTTTATGAAAAACCATTTTTTTAAATTTTATTTATTGCTCTTATTGATCCCAATCTTTCATGGTTGCAAGAAAGATATTACGGGAAAATTGCCAACAGAGACTAATCCAGAAGTCTCAGGAAAGAGAAAGATATCCACTAACAGCATAACTCCATACTTATTTGATTGGGAAGTTGGAGACTATATGCCAACACCTAGTGGAGTTACAATATTGAAGCCATGGGCAAGTGGTTCTAATCAATCTTTCCCACAAATTTATACGACTGATATAAAAAAGACTGACGGATGGGAATTGGTTTATAATACTTTCAGCTCTGCAAACTTTTCTCAACCAGCTTATTTTGTTTTATATAATAGGTATAGAGGATTATTAAGAACATATTTTTATTTAACACCAACTACACCGGTTGCGAGTAGTTACATATCTCATACATTAATTCAACGCACATTGGGAAATGATGCACCAGACTTAACTTTTACAGGGAAAAATGCTGTTGATTTAAGCGTTATGAATGAGGCCACTGAGCTCATACAACAATACAAAACTACCGCTACTGGGACTTGGTATGCTGCAGAGTTTGAAATGGTTTATGATCCTAACGTTAAAAATAAATCTGCCAGTACAAATACAATGGTATGGCAAATTAACAATATTAATGTGAGCGATGTCTCTATTAATGGTTCTTCTCAGGGTGGGATTAATGGAACAATTGCACAACCTAAATCTCCAAGCCCGAGTCTATTTAGCAGTCTTATACAGGGAGCTTTAGATTTTGCAGGATTTAAGGCTCTAAGTAGCATCATATTTAAAGCAAAAGATCCACATACCGGTCAAGACCAAACTCAATTGGCTACACAAACACTCGTGAATGCTCTCAAGGATGCAACTAAGGCTGGATTGAATGGACAGGCTAAAAATGTTGTTAACGGAATTTTTGGTGGAGCTTCGGGAGCTGGATCAGATAGTACTAAGCAATATGTTCATCTAACCACAAATACTAGCTATAGCTTAACAGGCTCTATATCAGATATCTCAGAATTAGCAAACCCGAGCATGATTATCCCTGGCAGTAAAGATCAAACGACTGTAACAGGCTATGTCCCTTTATATACAAAAGCCCTGGGCTTAATGACATTATCGGCAGCGCCAACAGCAACTTTACAGAGCTACGATGATGATTTTTTTAACATGAAATTAAATACAGGATCATATAGTATTATTTGGAATCCCGATATTATTAACTCCAGCGTTAATGGAGCAACAATTAAAAATATTAAACAAGAAATAATCAGTTATGAAAATTATTACGCCAACGAGAATTATTCCAATGGCTATGTAAGTAGCATGGGGTATGGGCCTTGGCCACTGAATTTAACGGAAACAGACGGGTTGAATACTTATCTTAAAGATGACCTTGCAGTTAGTAATACGATTAAATTAGAGCAGCGTATACTTTTCGAATCTGATGCCGGCATTACCCTTCAGGTCGTTGATAACCTCGTAGATGGACAGAAACTCCCTAAACATGTGCTTCGTATTACATTTGATGTTGTTCCTAATAGCGGCTCACCCAAAATTACAATTGTTAAGTCCTTTAATATCCTTTATAAAGGGCCAAAGATATATATGTAGACTATCCAGGATAAATAGCCATTAATTTTGCTAAAAATTAGTGCATTTACTGTTGATCTTTTCGCGTCACGCTGGCAAATGCAATTCGGCCTGCGCTACGCGTTCTGAGTTCTTTTTTCACGAGTAAATTTAATCATCAACGCCCGCACTTTGCGGGCGTTTTTGTTTTGTAAAAATATCCGGAAACAAAAAAGCCCCCGTTAGTTAACAGAGGCTTTTTGTTTTAATATCTTTTATTGGGTTACACGTTAAATCTGAAGTGCATCACATCGCCATCGGCTACAATGTATGTTTTGCCTTCAACGCCCATTTTACCGGCTTCTTTTATGGCGGCTTCTGATCCGTTGTATTTTACAAAATCGTCGTATTTAATAACCTCGGCACGGATAAAACCTTTCTCAAAGTCGGTATGGATAACACCTGCCGCCTGTGGGGCTGTAAAGCCTTTGGTGATGGTCCAGGCGCGTACTTCCTGTACGCCGGCGGTAAAGTAGGTGGCGAGGTTAAGCAGGCTGTAGGCGGCTTTAATAAGCTTGTTTACACCCGATTCAGTTAACCCCAGATCGCCCAAAAACTCCTGGCGCTCTTCAAATGACTCCAGCTCGGCAATTTCAGCTTCAATTTGTGCCGATATTACCAATACCTGCGCGCCTTCTTCTTTGGCAACTGCTTTTACCTGCTCTACATAAGCGTTGCCGGTAGTAACAGAACCTTCATCAACATTGCAAACGTACATTACCGGTTTGGCGGTAAGCAGCCAGATATCTTCAATATATTCTTTGTCCTCTTCGGCAACAGGGGCGGTACGCGCGCTTTTACCTTCCAACAGGTGGTTTTTGTAAACCGTAAGTACATCGTAGGTTTTTTTAGCCTCTTTGTCGCCGCCGGTTTTAGCCATTTTCTCTACCTTCTGGATCTTCTTTTCTACCGAATCCAGATCTTTCAGCTGTAATTCTGTATCGATGATCTCTTTATCGCGGATAGGATTAACCGAACCATCAACGTGGATCACGTTATCGTTATCAAAGCAACGCAGTACGTGTATAATAGCGTTTGTAGCGCGTATGTTTGCTAAAAACTGGTTACCCAGGCCTTCGCCTTTGCTGGCGCCTTTTACAAGGCCTGCAATATCTACTATCTCTATAACATTCGGAACTATGCTTTTTGGATTAACAATTTCCGTCAGTTTTGTAAGGCGCTCATCAGGTACGGTAATTACACCCACATTTGGCTCAATAGTACAAAACGGAAAATTTGCCGCCTGTGCCTTGGCATTTGATAAACAGTTAAAAAGTGTTGACTTACCCACATTTGGTAAACCCACTATACCACATTGTAAACCCATTTCTTAGTTATTTGTTGATTAGGTGAGTGGTTGATTGTGCGAATAGTTTTTAAAACCACTCACCATTTAACCTAATAAACCACTCACTTTTAAAGGCGCAAAGATAACAGAAAAAACTGCCTTGTAATTTGAAAAAATAAACGACTTTTGCCAGCGTTACCACAAGCAACAAAATAAGGTATAAACATGTAAAAACGGGCTTTTATGGAAGAGATGGTTGAGCAAATAGAATTATTACTGAAGCAGGAAGATACTACGCAGCTGCAGGAATATCTGAATAACCTCAATATTTCTGATGTAGAGGAACTTATAGACGAGTTACCCGAGCATGGGCCAAAGTTTATCGAGATACTATCGATAAACAGGGCGGTAAACGTGTTCCGTATCCTTGATTTCCCAACCCAGGAGCGCATCATTAAAAAACTTTCGGGACAAAAGGTAGGCGAGATCATCAATGAATTGCCGCCGGATGACCGTACAGCGCTGTTCAGCGAGCTGCATGGCGACGCGGTAAAAACCCTGATACTGCACCTTTCACCATCCGACAGGAAAGAGGCGCTATCCCTTTTAGGTTATAAAGAAGACAGCGTTGGCCGTTTAATGACACCCGACTACATTGCTGTTAAAAAAAGCTGGGACGTAAACCGTGTGCTCTCACATATCCGCCGTTATGGTAAAAACTCCGAAACTATCGATGTTATTTATGTGATAGGCGATAATGGCATTTTACTGGATGATATCCGGATCCGCGAGATCCTGCTGGTAGACCCGGAAACAAAAATAAGCACCCTGATGGACGGCCGGTTGATCTCACTTGACGCCAATGACCCACAAGAGGAGGCCATTAACATATTCAGGATGAATAACCGCACGGCCTTACCCGTTGTGGATGCTGAAAATATCCTACTCGGTATTGTAACCGTAGATGACATCCTTTGGATAGCAAACGAAGAATATACCGAAGATATCCAGAAAATTGGGGGTACCGAAGCCTTGGATGAGCCATATTTGGATATCAATCTGTTTCGCCTGGTAAAAAAACGCGTGGGCTGGCTTATTGTACTGTTTTTAGGCGAAATGCTTACCGCCACAGCCATGGGTTATTTTGGCGATGAAATAGGCATTGTGGTAGCATTAGCGTTCTTCCTGCCGCTTATTATATCAAGCGGGGGCAACAGTGGCTCACAGGCATCCACATTAATTATACAGGCTATGGCGCTGGGCGAGGTAACCGTTGCCGACTGGTGGCGGGTTATGCGCCGCGAGTTGCTTTCGGGCTTAATGCTGGGCGTTATTTTGGGTATAATAGGCTTTTTACGTATCACCATATGGAGCGAGTTTAGTAACGTTTACGGGCCGCACTGGCTGTTGATAGCCTTTACGGTAGGTTTCTCGCTGATAGGGGTAGTTTTATGGGGGTCACTATCAGGCTCTATGCTGCCGCTTTTACTGAAAAAGCTTGGCGCCGACCCAGCTACATCATCGGCTCCATTTGTAGCTACTTTGGTTGATGTTACGGGCCTTATTATCTATTTCAGCATTGCATCTGTTATTATGCACGATATTTTGCACCCGGCGGCTCCTTTGCATCCTACGGTAATAAACCATTTGCCGGTAAAGGCAGTGCATTAATTGCTAACGGGGCGAACGTATTTGCATCTTGTTCTGTTCCACTGAGAAATGGAACAAGTGGAACAAATGGAATATGTTGACAATCAGGTGTTTGTTATTTTATTTTTATCGTTCTATCTAAAGTTTTACTTCGTTGTTTTTACGTTAATTAACTTGCTTACAACTGGTTATGATTTTAGCGTTTTTGTTCCACTTTTGGGTGAAACGGAACAAAACCGGCATAGGAAAATTACGTAAAAACACGACTTTTTTTGACCCTTTTTCGACTTTCATTCGGCCTTTTTGGGTTATAAACCGTTAACAACAAACCGAAATGGCTTATAGGCTTTAAAATTTTAAGTACTTGATTTATAAATGATTGCTAATTTTTAGGCTTGTTCCATTTTGTTCCGGAAATAGCGTAAATGGAACAGCGGTTTTGGTTGGCATAAGCCGAAAACTGCGCTGATATTTTATGGCAAAGGTTAACGCAGCGTAAATCATCCGGTGGATTTTCACATCCGTGGATAACCGCTATTTTGTTTTTAATGTTTAGTTTATATCTTTAAAAGAAAAATAATTAAACCTTATTAACACAATGGAAACAGAAGAAAACTACGTACAACCGGGCGGCGAACCGCAATTACTTTTAACACAACAGGCACAGG
This sequence comes from Bacteroidota bacterium, assembly GCA_040390445.1. GTDB lineage: Bacteria > Bacteroidota > Bacteroidia > Sphingobacteriales > Sphingobacteriaceae > Mucilaginibacter. The sequence continues at coordinate 30,099 of JAZJYI010000006.1, read as the reverse complement.
GGTTTTTACAGCAAGCCGGTAAATGGGCCATATTTTTAGGTATAGTTGGCTTTATATTTACCGGGTTGATCGTTATAGGCGCCCTATCTGTAGGTACGCTTCTTACTTACCTGGCAACTGTAAACCCTTTGGTGCAAATTCCTGCAGGCATGGGTATTATTTTAACGGTGGTGTACCTTTTAATAGCCCTGTTATTTTTCTTTTATTCGCTTTACCTATACCAGTTTGGCAGCCGTATAAAAAAAGGCATGTATTTAAACAGTGCCGAAGAAACTACGCTGGCATTCAGTAAGCTAAAATCGTTTTTTAAATTATGGGGTATCATTACCATCATTATCATATTATTCTATGTACTCATATTTGTATTTACGATAGGAGCCAGCATCCTTGGCGCATCGCGCATGTAAAAACGCAAAACCCGCAAAATAAAAATACCCGCCTTTTGAGCGGGTATTTTTGTATAATTTAGGTCTGTTTATATCTTTTCTTTAAAACGAAAAATCCTCGTCGGCTTTTGCCACTTCGGCGTTTTCGCTAAATTCGTAGCGTTTTTCTACTACTTCCTGATGGTCTTTAATGTAATCTACAGCATCTTTTAACCCTTCAGCAAATTTCTCAAAGTCCTCTTTGTATAAAAAGATCTTATGTTTTATAAAAACCCCATCCTCTAAACGTTTTTTACTTTCTGTAATGGTTACATAATAGTCATTAGACCTGGTTGCTTTTACATCAAAAAAATAAGTCCTCTTCCCGGCCCTCACCTTCTTCGAGTAAACCTCTTCACGCTCTCTGTTGTCAAAATCTCCCATAAATTTTTTTATTGTAATAGTTTTGGTGGCCTAAATATATATAAAAATTCAATTGCAAGTATTTAATTGCATTATAATTAAAGCTTTATTGAAACTTTTACACCTTATATGGGCAAAGGGTTGCGTTTTAGGATTGTTCCTCTTCTTCTTCTTCCAGCAGTTGTTTTTCGTATAACTCAAAATAAGGGCCTTTCAGGTCCATTAGCTGGGTGTGGGTACCCTGCTCTATAATTTCGCCGTTATCAAGCACCAGTATATTGTCGGCATTTTTGATGGTAGATATGCGGTGCGATATAATGATGCTGGTTTTACCCTGCATAATACGCCCCAGGTTGCTTAGTATCTCTTCCTCGGTACGGGTATCAACAGCCGAGAGGCAATCATCAAATATCAATACCTGTGGTTGTTTCACAATAGCCCGTGCAATACTTACGCGCTGCTTTTGCCCGCCAGATAGGGTTACGCCACGTTCACCAATCAGGGTTTCAAAACCATGTTCCAGCTCCATAATGTTGTTGTAAACAGCGGCATCTTTTGCGGCCTGTTCAACGCGCGGCATATCCAGTACATCTGCACTGAAGGCAATGTTGTGCGATATTTTATCAGAGAACAGGAAAACCTCCTGCGGTACAAAGCCTATTTGCGAGCGGTAATTATCCAGGTTAAGCGCGGTAAGGGGTTTGCCATCCACCAGTATTTCGCCGCCTGTGGTATCATACATCCGCATAATTAAATTGGCAATGGTTGATTTGCCCGACCCTGTACGCCCAATAACAGCCACCATTTCGCCGGGGTTTACAGTGAACGATACTTGTTTAAGCGCCGTAATGCCCGTATCGGGATAATTGAATGATACATTTTTGAACTCTATTTTTCCGCTCACCGCATGTGGTGCCACTATGGGCGATATGATCTCGGGCTGCTGATGTAAAAACTCATTGATGCGTTTTTGCGATGCGGCGGCGCGCTGTATCAGCGAGGTTACCCAACCCAATGATATAACCGGGAAAGCCAGCATATTTAAGTACACAATAAACTCGGCAATGTTACCGGCGGTGATGTTGCCCTTCATTACTTCAACGCCGCCTATGTAAATGGTAATTACGTTACTCAGGCCTATCAGCAGCAGCATCGATGGGAAAAACAAGGCCTGCACCTTGGCCAGCGCCATGCTTTGTGTTTTATAATCTTCGCTTTCTTCGGCAAATTTTTCGCGCACAAAGCCCTCGCGTACGTACGATTTTATGACCCGGATGCCAGAAAAATTCTCCTGCACAAAGCTGGATAAGGCCGACAGGCGTTTCTGGATCTGCTCGCTGCGAAACTCAATAACCGTATTTACATAAAATATAATAACAGCCAGGATAGGCAGCGGCAATATTGAAAATACAGCCAGCCTTACATTTACCGTTACCATGGCGTATATAACCAGTATAAATAATATGATGGTGTTTATGGTGTACATAATGCCCGGCCCAAGGTACATGCGCACACGGCTTACATCTTCGGTAACACGGTTCATCAAATCGCCGGTGTTGTGGCGGCGGTAAAAGGCAAGCGATAAAATCTGATAATGCGCGTAGATCTCGTTCTTCAGATCGTACTCGATATGCCGCGACATGAGGATGATGGTTTGCCGCATAAAAAACAGGAACAACCCCCTAAGCAGGGCCAGCACCAGCACTAAAATACCAAAAAGTAACAGGCTTGAGCCAAATATATCATAAATGATCTGCTGCCTGTTAAAGCCCGAGAATAACTGGTAAACGCCAATATTATCAGTAACCAGGTCAAACGCTACGCGGATAACCTGCGCCGGCAGCACCCCAAAAATGTTTGATATAATTACAAACAGCACACCCGGCACCAGGCGCCAGCGGTATTTAACAAAGAATTTATTGAGGTATGCGAGGTCTTTCATTTAGTTTTAAAGTCCGAAAGTCCGGAAGATAGAATTCAAAAGTATTAAAAAGGATTTACTTAACTAAGCCCATTGCTGTAGATAACCCGTTGAATGAATAAAAAAACGGTGTCAATTCGTACTGTTATCCTTTTTTTGACATTATTATCATAATACGCTACATAAACGAAAATTGCCGGTTCTGATCTTATAACTAAATCCCAAAAACTGAATTGTGATTTAAAATCGCCGGTAGAAAATAGGCCGGCCCAGTTATGATCAATAAAAGTTAATCCATTGCTTGCTAATGTGGGTTTTATAAACCTGTTTAAGGCCCGGTTTATTATAGACCGTACAATAAGCACATTAAGTGCTATTACGGTTGGAAATAAAATGAGTGCAATAATGTTTAGTGTATCCATACGTAAGGCTGGTTTTTAAATATAGTTAATGTTGCGGAAGTTGCAAAAATACCGGTTCGCTATCTAACTCAACTGGTTATCGTTTCGCTCGATCACCCTCTTTGATCATTCATTCGGATCGGGGCGGTCGGTATGCCAGAAATATATTTCGCGTAGGCTATTGGATAAGCATGAACAGCTTGGATAACGCTACCTCGCGTCTCCCATCAAGCACAACCCGTGTTAGGGATAAAAGCGGATACCGGCCCCGCGCCTAAAGCCTGTAGGCGTATTAGCGGAGCCCGGGCCGCAGGCAACACCCAAATAAGCCTTGTCTTTATCATTCAACATTTCTCACTTACCTAATTAAAGCAAAAAAATAAAAGCATCCCCCAGCCCTCCTTGCAAAACTGAGAAAAACCTCCGTCACATATCTTTCATCTTTTGTTCATTATCGCTGCATAGCGAACTAAACTTTGCCACTATAAAAAAAACCTATACTTTTGCAGTGCTAAAAAACTAAGATTTGCCGCGTTCTAACATGTCCGATCAACAACCAACCGATAGTATTTTTGACCAGCTTAATGCTTTTGGGCATAAAAAGGTTGTGTTCTGTAATGACCCGGATACCGGTTTAAGAGGAATAATAGCTATACATGATACCACGCTTGGGCCTGCTTTTGGCAGCACCCGTATGTGGAGCTACAAATCAGAATCGGATGCTTTATACGATGTTTTGCGCCTTTCAAAAGGCATGACGTATAAGTGTGCTATTGCGGGGCTTAACATGGGCGGCGGTTATTCGGTGATCATTGGCGATTCGCGCAAGGATAAAACCGAAGCGATGATGCGCAAATTTGGCCGCTTTGTAAAAAACCTTAACGGCGAGTTTATAACATCTGAAGATGTAGGTACCAACCCGCGCGATATGGAGTACATCCGTATGGAAACCCAGCATGTAACCGGCATCCCCGAAAGTTTGGGCGGCAGCGGCGACCCATCGCCCATTGCGGCAAAGGGTGTGTTTATGGGCATTAAAGCGGCTGTAAAAGAACTTTACGGAAACGATACTATAACAGGCCGTTCGGTAATTGTACAGGGCATAGGCCACGTGGGCGAAAACCTGGTAAAGTTGCTGCGCGATGAGAACGCCAAAGTTTACATCAGCGATATTAATGACGAGCGTACCCGCCAGGTATCAAAAAAATACGGTGCCGAGGCAGTATCCAATAATTCGATATTTGATATTGATGCCGATATTTATTCGCCTTGTGCGCTTGGGGCAACTATTAATACCGAAACCATTAAGAAATTAAAATGCGGTATCATCGCAGGATCGGCCAATAACCAGTTACAGGATGAGCAGGTGCATGGCGAAATGTTGCTTGAAAAAGGCATCCTTTTTGCTCCCGATTACGTAATTAACGCAGGCGGTATTATTAACTGCTATTCGGAACTAATGGGCTTTAGCAAGAAACGCACCATGCAGCTTACCGAAAATATTTATGACGCAACCCGTAATATTTTAAAACTTTCTAAGCTCGAAAACATTTCTACTACCGAGGCTGCAAACAAAATTGCCGAAAAACGTATTGCAGATATTAAAAAAGTAAAATCAACCTATTAAAATTTATCATTACCCCGATAGGATCGGGGCATAAAATCGTTCTTACAAATGTTAAACAGAAGGCACCTTAGGGTAAAAGTGTTACAATCATTGTACGCTTACCACCAGTCAGATACTAGAGATATTAAAGCTCACGAGAAACACCTGCTGCATAGCATTGACCAGGTTTTTGAAATGTATATTTGGATGCTATCGCTGGTGAGCGAAGTGATTGAGTATACATCAAGGGATGCGGAAGAAAGGGCCAATAAACATCGCCCTACCGACGAAGACAAAAACGTTAACCAAAAGATACTTACCAACAGATTCTATACTTCCCTGCAAGACAATAAAGAGTACTTACTGGCAGTAAGAAAATACAAGGTTGAGTGGTCATTTGATCCTGAACTGGCCAAATCTTTATTTACCACCCTGAAAAATTCATCAGAGTATGCCGATTACCTGGCAAAAACTGATGATAACATACAAACCGATAAAGACATTATTAAGTTCATCTTTAAAAAGGTGATCCTTAAATCGTCATTAGCCGAGCAGGTTTTTGAGGATAAATTTATCTACTGGCCAACCGACCGTGAGGTGTTACAGGCTTTAATTGCCAAAACCTTCAAAAACTTCTCGTACGATGATGAGCCGCAGAAAAACCAACTGGCAGATATTAGCGGAAACTGGGTTGAGGATAGGGAATTTGTGGTGAACCTGTTTGAGCAAAGCATCCGTCATGATGCCGGGTACCAGGAACTGATAGCCCAAAAAACCCAAAACTGGGAGCCAGACCGTATTGCCATGATGGATACCCTGCTGATGAAAATGGCTATTGTAGAATTTCTTAATTTTACATCCATCCCGGTTAAAGTTACCATTAACGAGTACCTGGAGATCTCGAAGGAATTTAGCACGCCTAAAAGTAATTCGTTTATAAACGGTATATTAGACAAGATTTTATTTGAGCTTAAAGCCCAGAATAAAGTTAAAAAAATAGGCAGGGGATTAATAGAATAACTATAAAATGAAAAAGCTGTTTTTATGTACAATTGTTGGCGGTTTGCTTTTTACAGCCTGCAACCAACAGGCCCAAAAGACAACCGTAGCCGTAGCCGATACTACCGGTAACGTAAGCGCAACCAACGCCCCGGTAATGAAGTTTGAAAAAGAAACTCATGATTTTGGTAAAATAAAAGAAGGCGATAAGGTTACTTACGCTTTTAAGTTTACCAACACGGGCAAATCGCCTTTAATTATTAAAGATGCAGTTGCTACCTGTGGCTGTACCAAACCCGAATGGCCCAAAACACCTATACAACCAGGTGCTAACGGCGAAATACAGGTAACGTTTAACAGCGCGGCCAAATCGGGCCTGCAGGATAAACAAATTACTGTAACAGCCAACACCGTACCCGCGCAATCAATGGTGCACCTTATTGGTGAAGTAGCCACCACAACTGATAAAAAAGATGCTGCCATAACAGATAAAAAGGCTGTAATACCTCATCACCCAAAACTTATACCCATAAAATAATTAAATACTAATGATAGCAACAATTTTATTACAGACCGGCGCCGGCTTTGGTACCCCACAATTGCTCATGTTTGGTGCAATTGCAATAGTGTTTTATTTTTTCATGATTCGTCCGCAGGTTAAAAAACAAAAAGATCAGAAGAAATATGTTGATGAGCTTAAAAAAGGCGATAAAATAGTAACTACAGCCGGTATACACGGTAAAATTTACGAAGTTGCCGATACTACTTTCTTAGTTGAAACAGAAGGCGGTGGCCGTATCCGTTTTGATAAATCGGCAGTGTCATTAGATGCTTCAAAAGCATTGAACACGCCGCCACCTGCTGCAAAGAGCTAATTTTGGCAGCAAGCTTTAAGGCTAAAGCCTTAGGCGCGATAATATAATTAAGCGAAAGGCTTAAGTTGAAGCAAAAAGGTTATCCTCAATGCTTTTGCTTCAGCTTTTCGCTTTGTGCTTTAAGAAAAAAACATGGCAATAATCAAACTATCTGCAATTGAGCGCCGGCGGTTATCAGCCTTTATTACCTGCCTGGTGTTTGCCATTTTTGCCTGGTTGTTCACCACCTTATCCAACCCGTATAAGTTTACCATAAAGCAGGTTATCAATTTTAGGAATGTGCCACAAAAGCGTGCGTTTCATCCACTGCAATCAGATACCGTTAACGCTATAGTACAGGGTAATGGCTGGCAAATGCTGTTCTCAAAATTTAACAATGATAAGAAGGTTATCAATGTTGATCTGCACACCCTCGAGGCTAAGAACTACGTGGTATTAAGCAACCAGTTAAAGCAAATAAACGCTAATAAAGATATCGACCATGAGATAATTGCCGTAAGCCCCGATACCCTGTTTTTTGATTTTAGTAACCGCACCATTAAAAAAGTACCTGTGCAACTGGTAACTGCAATAAAATATCAGAAGCAGTTCGCCCAGTCAGACAAGATAACCATACAGCCACGCTATGTTACCATAAGCGGCCCGGCAGAGATACTTGCCAAAATAACCTCATGGCGAACAGATTCGGTTATCCTTAAACATGCTACTGAAGATTTTAATGCCCGGGTTAATGTACAGGGTGTAAAAGAGGGTAATTTGACCGTACTGCCCAAAAGCGTTATGGTAAATATCCCTATTGACGAGTATACCGAAAAAACCATAGAGGTACCCGTTAAATTAATAAACAACCATAATTACTACGATATAAAGGTTTTTCCGCAAAAAGTGAAGCTTACTTTTACTACATCATTAGGTAACTACCCCGACCTGAATGAGGATGATTTTGAAGCAGTTGCCGACCTGGAGCTATGGCGGCACAACGGTTACAGTACCTTGCCTGTTAAAATAACGCGCCAGCCATCGTACAGTAAAGTGGTAAAGATTGTACCGCAGAATATTGATTTTATTATAAAAAAGTAATGTTTAAAGTAGGCATCACCGGTAATATAGGGAGTGGTAAAACAACCGTTAGTAAAATCTTTGAAGTATTGGGTATCCCGGTTTTTTATGCTGATGATGCAGCCAAAGATGTAATGATAACCGATACGGAACTGATTGCCGGGATAAAACAGGCATTTGGAAACGAAGCCTACTTTGAGGATGGCTCCCTTAACCGCAAACATATAGCAGGCATTGTTTTTAATAATAAAGAAGAACTGGCAAAGCTGAATGCGCTGGTACATCCGGCGGTTTTCAGGGCTTTTGATAAATGGGTACTGGGCCAAAAAAATGTACCTTATGTATTAAAAGAAGCCGCTATATTATTTGAGAGCGGTTCATATAAAATGTGCGACAGAGCGGTTATGGTTACAGCCCCCTTAGAGCTGCGTATTAAACGCGTTACCACACGCGATGGCATAACTGCCGATGAAGTGAAAAGCCGTAACGACCGCCAGTTTCCCGAAGAGAAAAAACTGGCCATGGCCAATGATGTAATTATTAATGACGATACACAGCTTGTGATACCCCAGGTATTAAAACTGCACGAGTTGTACCTGTCGCTTGCCTCAAAAAAATGATACTTGACGATTTTATTGCTTTTAATGCCAATGGCCTGTATTGCCGTTATGCCGATTTTTACCTGGACCCGCAGCAGCCGGTAACCAACGCGGTAATATCACACGCGCATGCCGACCATGCCGTAAGCGGTAATATTAATGTATATGCTACCGAAGCTACCTATGCATTTATGCAGTTGCGTTATGGCAAAAGCGCTTCAAAAGTGAACCATATTGCTGCTTACAACGCACCGTTTACTATTGGCGATGTGCAGATAACGTATATCCCGGCAGGGCACATGCCGGGCTCTGCTCAGGTTTTAATGGAATACAAAGGAATAAGGTACCTGTATACAGGCGATTATAAGCTGCAGCCTGATGCCACCTGCGAACCCATGGCATTTGTAAAGGCCGATGTGCTGATCACCGAAAGCACCTTTGCCGACCCAACTACCGCTCATCCCGACCCGGTTGCGGAGATCAAAAAGCTGAACGATATCAAAATAAACATCCTGTTGGGTGCCTACAGCCTGGGCAAAAGCCAGCGCCTCATCAGGATGATAAACGACTACGCGCCGCAGAAAAAGATCCTGGTGCACCATCGTATCATGCCTATCAACGCCATCTATCAAAAAATGGGGTTTGAGCTGGGTACGCACCAAATGTATGGCCGCAAGCTGATGAAAGAACAGCTGGAGTATGTGTACATTGTGCCGCCTTTTACGTTTGATAGTTACTTACGCGCTACCGGGGTTAGGCGTTTGTTTGCCTCGGGATGGAAAAACCTGCAGGTGAATGCGCAGGATACCCTTTTTATATCAGACCATGCCGATTGGGACGACATCATCAAAACTATTGAACAGACCCAGCCGCAGCAGATATGGACACTGCATGGTAACGGCACGCATTTAAAAAACCATTTTAATAATGATATTTTTGTGAAACTGCTAAGCTGATGCTACAGGAAAACGTTGATTATTATATAAATGAGGATGGTAATTTTGTTTTTACAAAAGAGTATCACCTAAAACGTGGTTATTGCTGTAAAAACAAATGCCTGCACTGCCCCTGGAACTATGGGCGCGAGAAGAATAGTGAACAAACAAACAAAAAATAAATAGGTTATATTTGCAGGATAATTAGATCATGGGAATAGAGGAAGACATAAAAAGCACGAATTTTGATGATAATTACCATAAAGCGGTAATTAATCTTAATTATACGTACGGTTGGATCAACAACTATATGCGCCCTGAATTTGAGCGTTATAAGCTTACCCAACAGCAGTTTAACATCCTGAGGATTTTACGCGGGCAATACCCCAAGCCGGCAACCGTAAATTTATTGAAGGACAGGATGATCGACAAGATGTCTGACGCATCACGTATTGTTGACCGCCTGGTGCAAAAAGGCCTGGTATCGCGCTGTACCAATTCGCGCGACCGCCGCGCTGTTGATATCCGCATCAGCGATGAGGGTTTAGAGATCCTTAAAAAAATGGATGCCTGCTTTAAAACAAAAGACCTGTTCAAACAAAACCTTACCGAAGAAGAAGCCGGACAGCTAAGCGACCTGCTGGATAAGATGAGAGGATAGTTTGATTTTAGATTTTAGAAATACGATTTTAGATATATGATATTGAGGCGCTTTTGAAGCGCCTTTTTTGTGCCCTGTAATTCCCTCCCTCGCAAGCAAAGGGTTTGTCAGTCTGAGCTTGTCGAAGACTTATACCCCGCGACAAATGGTTCGACAGGCTCACCATGACATTTATAGCTTTTTGTGTGTTAGCGTCTTTGCGTGAAATAATCTAAACCCAGGCACCGCTTTCCTAAACCCAACCGCAAACAATATTCCTATTAACGCGCCATAAATTGCCCCGCCGGTAACATCAAGCGGGTAATGTACACCTACATAAACCTGGGCAAAACAAATAATGGCCGCCCAAAGTATGGTGGCGGGTAAAACCCATTTCCATCTCCGGAAAAATATCCAGCTTAAAAACAGGGCTATGGCAAAGTGGTCGGTGGCGTGGGTGGATGGGAAGCTGTAGCCTGTGCCACAGCCAACACGGCTGATGTCAGTTTGGGCGGTTACAGGGTCGCGGCAGGGGCGCAGGCGGTACACGTATGGTTTAATGATGCTGGCGCTGCTATAATCGGCAAAGCCAACAGCCAGGGCCAAAAAAACAACGAGGATAGCCCCTTGCTTTTTATAGCGCCAGATGCAGAAAGCGATGATGAACAGGTACAGCGGGATCCAGAATTTTGGGTTGCGCATCAGGGGCATCAGCCAATCGAAAAACGGGTTCGAAAGGTCGTGATTGATGAAGTAAAATAAATGCCGGTCAAAGTTTAGCAGGAAATCGGGCATTGGTTCTATAGGGTAATGCTTAGTGTTCTCAACAGCGGTAAATATAGCTAATAAATTAACGCTTAAAAGTACGTGAATTTTACAATGCTATCGCTTAAATATTCTTATTTTTGCAGCTTAACATCTATACGTTTTGACACTCATAAAATCAATTTCGGGCATCAGGGGTACCATAGGTGGTGCAGCCGGCGACGGACTAACCCCTTTGGATATTGTTAAATTTGTATCTGCATACGGTAGCTGGGCGGTAAAACGCACAGGTATTAAAAAGATAGTTTTGGGCCGCGATGCCCGCCTGTCAGGCAGTATGGTAAACAACCTGGTTATTGGTACCCTGCAGGGTTTGGGTATTGATGTGGTTGATTTAGGCCTTTCAACCACGCCAACTGTTGAAGTTGCCGTGCCTGATGAAAAGGCTGCAGGTGGTATTATCCTTACCGCAAGCCACAACCCAAAACAATGGAACGCTTTAAAATTGCTGAATGAAAAAGGCGAGTTTATTAACGATGCCGATGGTAAAGAAGTTTTAGAAATTGCCGAGAACAGCGATTTTATATATGCCGATGTGAACGACCTGGGTACAGTGATCAATGATGACAGCTACCTGCAAAAACATATCGACAAGATACTGGCCCTGCCTTTAGTGAATGTAGAGGCTATTAAAAAAGCCAACTTTAAAATAGCTATTGATTGCGTTAACTCAACCGGTGGCATATTTGTACCGGCTTTGTTAAAGGCGCTTGGTGTACAAGTTATCCACGAGCTTTATTGCGAGCCTGATGGTCATTTCCCGCACAACCCGGAGCCTTTGCCTGAAAACCTGGTAGCGCTATCGCAAGAGGTTTTAAAGACCAAAGCCGACCTGGGTATTGCGGTTGACCCTGATGTTGACCGCCTTTGCTTTGTTTGCGAGGATGGCAGCATGTTTGGTGAAGAATACACCCTGGTTACCGTGGCCGATTATGTGCTGAAGAATACAAAAGGTAACACAGTATCAAACCTGTCATCAACCCGCGCCTTGCGCGATGTTACCGAAAGTGCCGGTGGCGAATACCACGCAGCAGCAGTAGGAGAGGTGAACGTGGTTAACAAAATGAAAGAAGTGAACGCCATTATAGGCGGCGAAGGCAACGGCGGGGTTATTTATCCCGAACTGCACTACGGCCGCGATGCTTTGGCGGGTATAGCCTTGTTTTTAACGCATTTGGCTAATTATGGCAAACCGGTGTCTGTTTTAAGGGCATCATACCCAAGCTACTTTATCTCAAAAAATAAAATAACGCTTACACCAGAAATGGATATAGACGCGTTGTTGCTAAAGGTTGAAGAAAAATACCAGCAACAGCCGCACTCTACCATTGATGGTTTAAAAATTGAGTTTGATAAACAATGGGTGCACCTGCGTAGATCAAACACCGAGCCTATTATCCGCATTTACTCTGAAGGTGATTCAGAAACTGTTGCAGATAACCTGGCTAATAAGATAATAAAAGATATAAAAGAAATATTACAACTTAATTAGTGAATTAGCGAGTTAGTGAATTAGTGATTTTTAGAAGTCGCTTTTTCATTCACTAAATCCATAATTCACTCAATCACTAATTACTACTACGATGCGAGTTTATTTCGATAACGCTGCTACTACTGCGCTTGATCCTGAAGTTTTAAAGGAAATGTATAAAGTGATGGAGGGCCAGTTTGGTAATCCTTCGTCAATACATTCGCATGGGCGCGAAGTGCGTACGTTGATAGAGCGTTCACGCAAAACAATTGCAGGGTTGCTGCATACATCGCCTGCCGAAATATTTTTTACCAGCGGCGGCACCGAGGCCGATAATATGGCCATCCGTTGTGGTATTGTTGACCATAAGCTAACGCACGCCATTACTACCAAACTGGAGCATCACGCGGTTGTACATACGCTGCAGGCTATGGAAAAAGCGGGCATCATCAAGTTAAGTTATGCCGATGTTGACTGTAAAGGCAACGTTGATTATAACCACCTGGAATCTTTATTAAAAACCAACGATCGTAGCTTTGTATCATTAATGCATGCCAATAATGAATTAGGCACGCTTACCGATATTGCGCGCGTAGGCGAGCTTTGTGAGGCCTACAATGCTATGTACCATAGCGATACGGTACAAACTGTTGGGCACTACAAGCATGACCTGAGCAAGCTTAAATTAAACTTTATGGTTTGCGCCGCGCATAAGCTGCACGGCCCAAAAGGTATTGGCTTTTTGCACATCAACCACAAGGTTAAAATAAACCCGATGATATACGGAGGTTCGCAGGAGCGTAACATGCGTGGCGGTACCGAAAATGTGTACGGTATTGTGGGCCTTGCCAAAGCGCTTGAGATGGCTTATGCCGATATGGATGCACACCACGCTTATATACAAGACTTAAAAAGCTACATGAAGGCTCAACTGGAGCAAAATATTCCGGGTGTGGAGTTTAATGGCGAAACAGACCCGACTAAAAGCCTATATACCGTACTTAACGCATCCTTCCCTGAAATGGAAATGGCCGATATGTTGTTGTTTAACCTGGACATTGCCGGTATCTCGGCATCTGGCGGCAGCGCATGCAGTTCGGGTACTGATATTGGTTCGCATGTGTTAACCGCCATAGGCGCTAACCCCGACAGGCCATCGGTAAGGTTCTCCTTCTCAAAATACAACACAAAAGAAGAAGTAGATTATACCGTAGCCAAGCTCAAAGAATTTTGCATGGTGAGTGCATGAAATTTAAATAAATTTCTAACTTGTTAAATTATGGCCTTGTTTTTGATTGTTTATTAATTAACAATTAAAAACTAAAAACCATGGAAAGCAACGAAAAAAACCCGGAATACACTCCGAACCATAATCCAAACGAAAACCCTGAAGAACGCCAGTCTGATAATGAAGGCACAGGGTACCGCAAGCAAAACGAACAGGAACAACAGCAGGAAGGTAGTGATGCATCATACAGCGAACAAAATGATGTAACCCCACCAGATCAGCATGAGTTCCCGGCAACGGGTGCTGCAACAAAAACAGATTTTACCAGCCGTAAACAAGGCCGCACAACCGGCCGCATGGTAGGGCACGAGCCAGGTACGGAAGGGATATAAGCCCCCCAACGCCCTGAAGGGGGAACTTTGAAAAGCTTAAATAAAAAAGGCCATTCGTAAAACTAACGAATGGCCTTTTTGGTGGAATATGTTTTAGTTAAGCCTGCGGCTCTTTTTTATCTTCTTTAACCGGGGCAAGCATTTTAAGGAATGATGCCAGTTTCTCTTTCATTTCGCGGCGGTCAACTATAAAATCAAGGAAACCGTGTTCCTGTACAAACTCCGCGGTTTGGAAACCCTTTGGAAGGTCTTTTTTGATGGTTTCTTTAATAACCCGCGGGCCTGCAAAACCAATCAGTGAACCCGGTTCTGCAATATTAATATCGCCCAGCATAGCGTATGATGCAGTTACACCACCGGTAGTAGGGTCGGTTAATAAGGATATGTAAGGTACTTTTGCCAGGCTCAATAAAGCAAGCTTGGCTGATGTTTTGGCCATTTGCATTAACGAGAATGCAGCCTCCATCATCCGGGCACCGCCCGATTTAGAGATCATCAGGAAAGGAACCTTATTAGCGATACTGTAATCGATAGAACGGGCTATCTTCTCGCCCACAACAGAACCCATCGAACCGCCTATAAAGTTAAAATCCATACAGGCAATAACCAGCTCTTGTCCGTTCATTTTACCATGAGCGGCGCGTATAGCATCGGTTAAACCGGTTTTGGCTTTTGTTTCTTTCAGCCTGTCGGTATATTTTTTGGTATCTGTAAATTCTAATGGATCGCCCGAATGTAGGGTGGTAAACAGTTCGGTGAACTGGTTATCATCAAACAAAACAGAAAAATATTCTTTAGAACCAATGCGTAAATGGAAACCACAGTAGTGGCAAACGTATTGGTTTTCAACCTGTTCAGAGTAGTGTAAGGGTTTTTTACAGTTGGGGCATTTATTCCAGATGCCATCGGGGGCTTCCTTCTTTTCCTCAGTAGTCGTAATTATCCCTTTAATTTCTCGCTTAAACCACGCCATGTCTATTTCTAAGTCTTTCAAGTACTGCAAAGAAACAAAAAATATCACAACAAGTTTGTAAATGTTAACAGAAGTTGATGTTGCCTGATGTGATTATAACGATAACTAAGTGTTAAATTAACACCATCGAATGCCTTTAATATGGCTTTTATGCACATTTATTGACATTTAGCTAAGCATTACCGGCTAAAACTTTTACAATGCTATAGGTAAAACCCATAATTTTTATAACTTCGAGCCCCAAACATACGCTCATGGATTTAAAAAATATTAAAGGTGTTCTGCATGGTGACCAAGTGCAGGAACTATTTGAAGCAGCTAAAAAACATCAGTTTGCTTTACCTGCCGTTAACGTTATCGGCACAAACACTATTAACGCGGTAATGGAAACAGCTGCGGCTGTTAAATCGCCTGTTATTATTCAGCTATCAAATGGTGGCGCGCAGTTTTATGCGGGTAAATCATTAGATAACTCAAAACTACAGGCCTGCATTTTAGGTGGTGTATCTGCCGCTAAACACGTGCATTTATTAGCCGAACATTATGGTGTAGCTGTAATTTTGCATACCGACCACGCCGCAAAAAAATTATTGCCGTGGATTGATGGTTTGTTAGAGCATGGCGAGAAATTTTTTGCTGAAACCGGCAAACCGTTGTTCTCATCACACATGCTTGACCTTTCTGAAGAGCCTATCGAAGAAAATATTGAAATATCTGCTAAATACTTAGCGCGCATGGCCAAAATGGGCATGACCGTTGAAATTGAGCTTGGTGTAACCGGCGGCGAAGAAGACGGCGTTGATAACTCTGATGTAGACAGCTCACGCTTATACACACAGCCAGAAGAGGTTGCTTACGCTTACGAAGAACTTTCAAAAGTTAGCCACCGCTTTACTATTGCTGCTGCATTTGGTAACGTGCATGGTGTGTACAAACCGGGTAATGTTAAATTACAACCGGTTATTTTACACAACTCACAAGAGTTTTTAAAACAAAAACATAACCTTACTGCCGCAAAACCTATCAACTTTGTTTTCCACGGTGGTTCTGGCTCAAGCCAGGAAGAAATTCGCGAAGCGATATCTTACGGTGCTATAAAAATGAACATTGATACCGATATGCAATTTGCATTTTGGGAAGGTATAAGAGATTACTACCAGGCAAAAGAAGGCTATTTGCAAACACAAATTGGCAGCCCTGATGGTGACGATTCTCCAAACAAAAAATATTACGACCCACGTGTTTGGTTGCGTAAGGCAGAAGAAAGCTTTGTTAAAAGGCTAACCGAAGCTTTTAGCGATCTGAATTGTATCGACGTAAACAGCAAACTATAGTTAATAAAACTATCAGGAATAAAAAACCGCCCTTGTGATAAACATTGGCGGTTTTTTTAGGTTGTAATGTAAATTTATCAACCATGGCACAAAAGAAAAAGAACTTATTTGAACACTTCGCAAACTGGGCAACTGCTGCAACGGGCAGCTCGGCAGCTTTTATTATTGCCATGTGTACCATTTTGGTATGGCTGGTTACCGGGCCCGTGTTTAAATATTCTGATACCTGGCAGCTGATCATCAATACAGGTACCACCATTGTTACCTTTTTAATGGTGTTCCTGATCCAGAAATCGCAGAACAAAGATTCAAAAGCCGTTCACCTGAAACTGAATGAAATATTGGCATCGCACCAGGGTGCCAGTAACCGTATGGTTGATATTGAAAATTTAACTGAAAAGGAGCTTGACCAACTGCACAAATTCTATGTACGTTTGTCTGAACTGGCCGAAAAGGAGGACGATTTGACTTGTACGCATTCCATAGATGCTGCTGATGATAACCACGAAACCAAGCAATCCGGCTACAAATCAAAATCGCATTACCAACATGCCCTCAAAAATAGAAGTAAAGCAAGTAAGTAACCCTGCCGATCTGGAGAAAGTGTTTGCCATAAGGCACGAAGTATTTGTTATCGAACAAAATTGCCCACCCGAGCTGGAAAGGGCCAATGAAGAAGAAGCTACCCATTATTTAGCTACAGTTGATGGCGAACCCGCGGGCGCATCGCGCTGGCGCAAAACCACCGACGGTTATAAACTGGAACGTTTTGCAGTACTGTCAAAATTCCGGGGCTATGGCATAGGGCAGGCGCTTGTAAAAGCCGTACTGGCCGATTTGCCGGCTGATGCCAGTTACGTTTACCTTAACTCACAACTACAAGCGGTTACGCTTTATGAGAAATTTGGATTTGAGAAAACCGGCCCCGAGTTTACGGAAGCGGGGATAAGGCACTATAAGATGGTGAAACACTAAAAAAACCGTCATTGCGAGGTACGCTACGCTCGGTCGTTATTTCACCCAAATACTTTTCCTGAGTAATCCATCGCTTCGCTCAGTTTGTCTAAATTAAGCCCCAGGTCAATGTTTTGATGCAGTAGGTATGCTATCAGGTTTTCGGTAGCGATGTTGCCTGTAAGGTCGTCTGCAGCCATCGGGCAGCCGCCGTATCCTTTTAGGGCTGCATCAAATTTCTTGCAGCCGCTTTCGTAGGCTGCGGCTATTTTTTCAAGCCAGGTATCGGGTGTAGAATGCAGGTGTACGCCAAATTCGGTTATTGCCGATAAACTGGTAAGGGCAGGGTAAAGGCTTGTTATCTGCTCGGGTGTAGCAACGCCAACAGTATCTGAGAGGGCAATATGTCCAATCCCCTCGTCTATCATTTTTTGCGCCCAGTGCTGCACAATTTCGTTATTCCACTCATCTCCGTAAGGGTTACCAAAACCCATGGACAGATATATAAGTAATTGCTTGTTTTTGGCAACGCACAGTTCATTGATACGCTTTACATTGTCAAATGCCTGCTCAATGGTGGTGTTGGTATTACGTAGTTGAAAGGTCTCGGAGATAGAAAACGGATACCCCAGGTAAGTGATCTCGGAGTGACTAACGGCATCCTCTGCACCACGGTAATTCGCTATAATGGCCAATAGTTTTGATTGGGTGTTGCTTAGGTCCAGCTTGCTTAACACCTCGGCGGTATCCCGCATCTGGGGGATGGCTTTTGGCGATACAAAGCTGCCAAAGTCAACAGTATCAAAACCCACCTGCAAAAGCAGGTTGATGTAGGCGGCTTTAACATCTGTAGGTACAAAATCATGCAGGCCCTGCATGGCATCGCGCGGGCATTCGGTTATTCTGATATGTTCGGCCATTTGGTTAATCTGGTTTAGAAACCTGCGTGTCTTTTTCCACAAGTTCTTCGCGCTCAAAGTTACGGATTATAAGCCTGCTGCCGCCATTATAAGTAACATAGCTGGCAACCCAGTTAATAAATACAATAACACGGTTGCGGCCCCCCATAAGCGATATCAGGTGTACAAACATCCATATTAGCCAGGCAAAAAAGCCCTGGAATTTAAGTTTGCCCAAATCGGCAATGGCTTTGTTGCGGCCTATGGTTGCCAGTGAGCCTTTGTCGTTATATTTAAAAGGCACGGTTGGCTCGCCCTTTATCAGCCGGGAAATGTTTTTACCCGTTGTTTCGCCCATTTGTATGGCAACCTGTGCTACGCCGGGGTGCCCTTTTGGTGTTTCATCGGTTATCATAACGGCCACATCGCCAATAGCGAATATGTTGGGGCTGCCCACAACGCGGCAAATGGTATCTGTTTTAATACGGTTACCGCGCTCAATGGCATCTTTTGATACGCCATCGGGCACTACACCCATTACCCCTGCCGACCAGATCACATTTTTGGTTAAAATGCTTTTGCCGCCTTCAAATTTTATTTCTTTACCATCGTAGCTCTCTACTTTAACATTCAGCAATACCTCAACGCCCATCTTATGCAGAAAATCTTCGGCAGCCTTTGAGCCTTCGTCAGAGAAAGGGCCTAAAACCTTTGGTAAAAAATCTACCAGGTAAACCTTCATCTCATCCTTTGATAACTCGGGATAGTCCTTATTCAGTACGTGGTTGCGTAACTCGGCCAAAGCGCCTGCAAGCTCTACACCGGTGGGGCCTGCGCCTACCAGTACGAATGACAGGTAGGGAGCGCGTTCTTCTTTAGAGGGCTTTAAAATAGCCTCCTCCAGGTTCTGTAGCACCATGTAGCGCAGGTTTAATGCCTCAGGGATAGATTTCATGGGCATGGCGTAATGCTCAATTTCTTTATTCCCAAAAAAGTTGGTGGTAGATCCGGTTGCTATCACCAGGTAATCATATGGTATTTCGCCTATGCTGGTAACCACTGTATTGCGGTCTGTATCTATCCGGTTAACCTCTGCATGCCTGAACCGCAGGTTTTTTTGCCCGTCAAAATTCTTGCGTAACGAGAAGGCTATCGATTCGGCCTCCAAACTACCTGTTGCCACCTGGTATAGCAGTGGCTGAAAGGTGTGATAGTTATGTTTATCAATAAGTACAACCTCAACGGGCTTATCGGCAAGTTGCTTGGCTACCTGCAGGCCGCCAAAGCCGCCGCCTATAATAACTACTATTGGGAATTTTGATTGATCAGTGGGGTTCATGATGCAATTATATTTTGTGTTTACATTAAACGCGATAGTTGTAAAACAAAAAAGGCCCCAAATGTTCTTTGGAGCCTTTAAAAATATGTTATTAGTGAGTGGTTGATTAGGAGAGTGGTTAACTACTCACTCACTCAACTTAATCTAACCGTTATCCGTTACTTCAGGTCTTTCTTTCCAAAGTCGATGATAACCGGTGAGGCCACACAGATTGACGAATAAGTACCAAAAATAACACCTATTAACAACGCAAATGAGAAACCTTTGATAACATCGCCACCAAATATGAACAATATCACCAATATCAATACCACGGTAAACGCAGTGATGATGGTTCGGCTTAAGGTATTATTAATAGCCTGGTTAATTACCACTTTAGGATCGTCAGTTTTTGCATGGTGATGTTCAAGGAACTCGCGGATACGATCGAACACTACCACGGTATCGTTAATTGAATAACCAATAACGGTAAGCAATGCCGCAATAAACGCCTGGTCGATATCTAAAGAGAACGGAAGGATATCTTTAAATAAAGAGAAGAACGAAAGAACCAGTAATGAATCATGCGCGGTAGCAACCATCGCACCAAGGCTGAACTGCCACTTACGGAACCTGATCAATATATAAGCAGAGATAACCACGATAGCCAGGATGATGGTCCATTTTGCCGAAGCTTTAACCTCGTTCGCAATAGTAGCCTCAACCTTTTGGTGGGCTTCTATCTGTTTTGCCTCTATTTTAGTATCAGGGTTGGTTGCAAGCGCTTTTATTAAAGCTGCCTGTACGCGGCTATCAGCATCAGGCGCGTTATCAGTGATCAGATAGTTGGTATTGATGCTCATTTTGTTATCAGTTCCGTAGGTTTTAACCTCGGTTCCACGTCCAAGTGTAGCATCAACAGCATCATGGATTTGCTCGGTAGTAACGGGGTGGGTAAACTTAACAATGTAAGTGTGGCCACCACCAAAGTCAACACCATAGTTAAAACCACGGGTTACCATTGATACTAAACCGGCTAAAATGAATATACCAGAAAAGGCATAGAATTTAAAGCGGTTTTTAACAAACGCATAGTTGGCGTTTTTGAAGGTATGCGAGCTCCATGGGCGAGAGAATGTGATATCCCAGCCTTTTTCAAGCATAAATTCAAATATCAGCCTTGAAATTAACAATGAGCAGAACAGGGTAGTTACTATACCTATCATCAACGTGGTTGCAAAACCCTGGATAGGGCCCGAACCAAATAAGAATAGGATAACACCTGTTAAGAATGTACTGATGTTGGCATCAAGGATAGATGGTAGAGCATGCTTAAAGCCATCGGCAACCGCTAAGCGGATGGATTTGCCTAAGCCAAGCTCTTCACGTACACGCTCGTAAACCAATACGTTAGCATCTACGGCAACACCCAATATCAGGATGATACCTGCTATACCTGGCAGGGTTAGTACTGCACGTATGCTTACTAATACACCCATCAGGAAGAATACGTTGATCAATACGGCTATTACCGCTACAGTACCTGCACGTTTGTAGTAAGCTACCATGAAAATAAGGATAACCACTAAACCTAATACGCAAGATAATAAACCGGCGCTGATAGCTTCCTGGCCTAATGACGGGCCTACAACAGCTTCGCCAATGATACGGGCAGGTGCCGGTAAACGGCCTGCTTTTAATACGTTGGCTAAATCTTTGGTATCCTCTTGCTGGAAGTTACCAGATATTGATGACACACCGCCAGAAATTTCGTTTTGAACGTTAGGTGCCGAGTAAACGTTATCATCAAGTACAATGGCTATGGCTTTTTTGCTGGCACCTGCAGATGCTTCGGCAGTAATGGTTTTCCATTTCTGCGCACCTTGCTGGTTCATATACATGGTAACTTCAAAGCCACCTTTCATTTGGTCAACATCAGAGCGTGCATCGTTGATCACATCGCCTGAAAGTACCGGGCCGTTTTCAGCACCGGCAAGTTTAATGGCATATAATTCAAATACCTTTGTGTTTTTGATAGGTTTTACACCCCAAAGGAATCTTAAGTTTTGTGGTACTACCGATTTAATATCGGCGCTACGCAGGTAGCTGTTAACTTTTGCAGTATCCTTAACCGCCGAATAACCAACAATAGGGCCTGGGTTTAATTGCGGCTGGCCTGTTTGATCCTGGTAAGTGGCTGGCGACAAAATAGCGAACAGCGGGTTTTGCGCGGCTAACTGTGTTTTGTTATTTAAACCTGCAGAATCTTTTGCACCGGTGTTTGCATTTTTAAGCTTGTTTAATAACGAACTTGCTTGTTTTGCAGCAGCTGCAGTGTCTTTTGAAGTTGCTGCAGTTGTTGTTGCAGCCGGTTTAGCAGCATCAGCTTTTGCGGTATCTTTTTTAGAAGAGGCAGTTTTGTTTTTAGCGGCTAATACGCCATTAATGTTGTTTAATAAGCCGTAAACCTCACTATTGTCATAAGTTTGATAAAACTCAAGCTTTGCAGTTCCTGATAATAGTTTACGAACGCGCTCTGGTTCTTTAACGCCCGGCAGCTCAATTAAGATACGGTTGGTGCTTTTTTGCAACTGAATGTTTGGCTGGGTAACACCAAACTGATCGATACGGGTATGCAATACCGTGTATGATTGTTGTACAGCAGTATTTGCCTGGTCTTTCAGATACGATTCAACATCACTGTTTGATGAATTGAATTTTAACTTTTCCTGGTTGTTGCTGTTTGCAAATATGGCAGCCAATTTAGCGTTTGGCGCTAATTTCTCGTACTCGTCAACAAAAAGGGTAATGTAATCTTTTTGCTCGGTAACAGTTCTGGCTTGTGCGTTTGCCAATGCCTGGTTAAAGGCAACATCAGGATTGTTGTTTGATAATGATTGTACAAGCTCACGTAACGAAATTTGCATCGTAACGTTCATACCACCCTTTAAGTCCAGGCCCAGGGCAAGTTCCCTGTCAAGGCAATACTGGTAGGTGTGGTTTAATACCGGGTACACCGGTAATGTAGAAACAGAATCGAGATAAGCCTTTTCCTTTTCAGGATCGCCCTTTGAATACACTTTGGCATCGTTCTCAACTTTGTGTGCCACCCACGTAAACGAAAGCTGGTATAAACATACCACAGCCAGCAGAATGGCGAAAAATTTAATAACCCCTTTACCTTGCATCGCGAATTAAAATATGTAATTAATTAGTTTATAAGCTTTTTAAATAAGACGGCAAATCTAATAAAATTTCACAAGCATGAAATTTTTAATTGAAACAAAATAATATTGGTTTTTGTTAGCGCCTGTTTAGTGTGATAAATGAGTAAGGAAGCGGGTTTTTTTCGTCGGGCTCATTATACTCCCGGCTTGCCTCATCCCACTTCAGGTAGTCAATTTCAGGGAAAAAGGTATCCGCCTCAAAATCCTTGTGAATAATGGTCAGGTAGATGCGATCGGTTTTATCCATAGCTTGCCGGTATATCTCGGCGCCGCCCCCAATAAATACCTCGTCTTCGTGTGCGCAAAGCGACAATCCTTCATCTATCGATTTTACAACCTCGCAGCCCGGTATCTGGATATCCTGCCGGGTAACTACAATGTTGCGGCGATTGGGTAGTGGCTTACCAACCGATTCATAAGTTTTGCGCCCCATGATAATGGTACGGCCTGATGTGATCTGCTTAAAATGTTTCAGATCATTTGGCATGTGCCAAAGTAACTGGTTGTTTTTGCCGATGGCGTAATTTTGGGCTATGGCAACGATGATAGATATGGTCATTGGATTTTAATTGTATGCTGAATAATCCAATCTTTTATTTGATTGAAATTGAGCTGACCCATACTCGCAGCTATGGCCATGTTATATTTTTCTATTTGCGACGCCACAACGGTTATACTTTCAATCCTCAGGGTAATGCGAAGTAAAAGATATGCTATCCGTTTATTGCCGTCAATGAAAGGGTGATTGATAATAAGGCTTTCAAATATAGCAGCAGCCTTATCTTCAGCGGTAGGATAAAGATCTTGCTGATCGAACGTCATGTAAGGGCGGGCCAAAGCAGCTTCCAAGCCCGCAATGTCTCTGATACCTTTGCTTCCGCCGAATTGATTAATTAAGTCATTGTGATATTTCTCGACTTCCTGTAAGTCAATCATTGCGCAAGCTTCCTAAATACCTCTTCGTCCTCAGCAATTATTTCTTTAACATATTCAGCGCGTTTTGTTTTCTCAGCAATTTTAGTGCTTACATCTTGTATATAACCTAAAACTTCTTGCAATAAATTTTCTGGGGCACTCTCAGGGATCTGCTCAATGGCTTTCTGAATCTCTTCTTTTAATTCTGTAGTACTCATAGTATCAAATTTACAAAACATCAACCTAAACCGCAACTGCCCCCTTAATGTGCGGATGCGGGTCATAGTTCTCCAATGTGAAATCTTCAAACTTAAAATCGAAGATGTCTTTCACATCCGGGTTGATCTTCATGGTTGGCAACGGCCTTGGCTCGCGGCTCAATTGCAGGCGCGCTTGCTCCAGGTGGTTGTTGTAAATGTGGGCATCGCCAAAGGTGTGGATAAAGTCGCCATAATCCAGGTCGCATACTTGTGCCATCATCATGGTGAGCAACGCATATGATGCAATATTGAAAGGTACCCCCAGAAATATATCGGCACTGCGCTGGTAAAGCTGGCAGGATAGTTTGCCGCGTGTTTCGCCTTTTGAGGCATCTGCCGGTTGCACATAAAACTGGAACAGGCTATGGCAGGGTGGCAGGGCCATCTGGTTAACATCAGCAACGTTCCATGCTGATACCATAATGCGGCGCGAATCGGGGTTGTTCTTCAATTGGTTTACCACTTGGGTTATCTGGTCAATATGGCCGCCATCGGGTTTTGGCCAGCTGCGCCACTGGTACCCGTACACCGGGCCAAGGTTGCCGTTCTCGTCAGCCCAATCGTCCCAAATGCGTACACCGTTATCCTTCAGGTACTGGATGTTGGTATCGCCGGTTAAAAACCAGATTAGTTCATGGATGATCGATTTTAGGTGCAGCTTCTTGGTGGTCACCATCGGGAAGCCTTCCTGCAGGTTAAAACGCATTTGGTAGCCAAATACGCTTATGGTGCCTGTACCGGTGCGATCATGCTTTTGCGCTCCGTTCTCCATCACATGCTGCATCAGGTCGAGGTACTGTTTCATTTTGTTGGTTGAGTGGTTGATTGGGTGAGTAGTTGGAAAAGAAAATAGCCATTCTCCTAATCAACCGCTCACCATTCACTTTTGTAAATCAGTACAAATAAAAATAATCTATTTTTGGTATCCTACTGATGTGCAAAAATACATCGGGTGTTAATCAATTTACTGATGATAGAATTTTCGAACGCAAAGATAAATATAGGTCTCAATATTATTGCCCGCCGGGCCGATGGTTACCATGACCTGGAAACTGTTTTTTACCCGGTTAAAATTAACGACGTACTGGAAGTGGTAGAGGCCGATAAACTGAGCTTCGAATCATCGGGCATGGAGATCCCCGGCAGGCTGGAAGATAACCTTTGCATCAGGGGGTACCACCTGCTAAAAAAAGACCATGATGTGCCGCCGGTAAAAATTCACCTGCATAAAAATATACCGATAGGCGCGGGGCTTGGCGGCGGCTCATCAAACGCGGCGTTCTTCATCAAACTAATGAATGCAAATTTTGAGCTGGGCTTGTCGCTAGAACAGATGGAAGACTATGCCAGGAAGCTTGGTGCCGACTGTGCTTTCTTCATCCGTAACAGGCCGGTGTTCGCGTTCGATAAGGGAGATGAGTTTGAAGATATCAAACTTGACCTGTCGGCTTACAAAATTGTATTGGTGATGCCAGATGAGCATGTATCGACCGCGGAGGCATACAGAGGCGTAAAACCAGCCCCGGTTCGTGAATCATTATACGACCAGATAAAAACGCCCTTAACGGCATGGAGAGGGCAGATTAAGAACGATTTTGAGGGGCATATCTTCCGCGATCATCCCGTTATACGTGGCGTAAAAGCAGAACTGTACGAGCATGGTGCGCTGTACGCAAGTATGAGCGGGAGCGGGGCGTCGGTTTTTGGCATATTTGAGGCCACGCCAAACCTTAGTGACATGGAAGAGTTTAACCAGGTTTTTTACAACGTTTAAAAAAATGAAAGCAGTGAGGCTGTCTCAAATCTCACGTTTCAATTCTCACATCTAATCGCGGCTGATGTAATCACGGTCTTCGTCACTTAGTGTATTTTTGTCTTCGCCCTGGTGCAGGTCATCGTAATGCTCGCTGATGTTGTATTTCTTATTTTTAGGCCTGCCAACCAGCACACCCAGAATAAAGGCTGCTACCGATACGGCTGTTAGCACAGCAACCTTTGACATGTAAACAGTGCTGAACAAAATGGTGAATTTCACCTCGTCGGTATTTTGCATGATGACGATGGTGAGCAGCACCACAATTACAAGCGCGATAATATTTTTGATACTCATAAAATTTTCTCCTGGTTTGGTTTCTACAATATGCGGTTTTTAAATCTTTTTTAAAAATGGCGTATTTGCCTGCCGCGATTTTTTAAACAGGAAATTCAACATTAGGAAGTGGGGGCTGGCCGGCAACCCGTCTTAAAAAAAACATCCCCGGAATTTCATCGCCCTTAACTACTCCTCATATTTTTTCTTCGATAAACCTCATCCTGGTTTTCGTCATCATGATGCTCAGATATGATTAGAGCAGCATTGATTTTTAAGCTCATTTTTTTCGCCTAAATTCAATTTTGTATACAGATTTGCTACTCCTGCCAATTTTGTTAAAAATATAATTTTAAAGTTCAGTACACTTTAAATGAAATTCAACTCCAATTTAACTATGCGAAGTAACGCCTTACTTAACTAGTTTCAAATACCTCATTTACAATTATATAAGTGTATTTTTTAATACTTATAAATGCAAGTACTAATATTTTTAGTATTTTGAATTTTAAAATGTTAATTTTATTTGAACTATTACATTTAATAAGCTATATATATGTTTGATTATCAAATTTATATACTTTTAATATAAATGAGGTTTTTAGATTAATAAGTGAAATTTCAGCCCAATTTATAGCATGTTTATAACTATACTTCCATTTGACGTTCAGTACACTAATTGATTTTATAATTTGGCACAGTTTCCACCGTAAATATTTTTACAGGGAATAACTACTCCGAAAATTATAATGGCTCAGAGGGGCTTAAAATGCGTTATAAATTAGAGGCATACTTTGCCCCTACCCGGTGGTAAATGGGGGGTGATTAGTAGATATCTATAAAGGATAAAACGGATAAGGTTACCGGTTACGGCGTTTAGCCACCTGCTTTTGGGCAACAGGAAACAGGAAGATAGTAGACAAAATAATAACAGAACCAACCCAGAAACCAACCGACATTTTATTCATATCGCCAAAAAAAAGGAAGGCCATAATGATGCCGTACACCGGCTCGAGGTTGGTGATAAGGGCCACGCGGAACGCCGAAAGCTCGCGCATTACAGACACTCCGGCAACGTAGGCAAGCGATGTACACACCGTGCCAAGCAGGATGAGATAACCCAGATCGGCCGCTTTTGGGATACGGAAACCGGCGGTGCCAGAGGTAGCAAACAGGTAAATCGTGATCCATAACAAGGCGCCTGATAGCTCATAAAAAGCAATAACAGGAGCCTCGTGATGCTTCACCTGGCGGCCGTTTATGATAGCAAAAAGGCTTGCCAGTACCGCGCTAACCAGGCCTGCTATGATGCCCTTAGTGTATTGCGTTTCGAATTTGAAAATTAAAATGATGCCCGAAATAATTAAAAGCCCGGCCACGATCTCCATTTTAGAGATGCGCTTTTTGTTTATTATCGGCTCAAAAATGGCCGTAAAAAGGGTGATGGACGACAGGCAAACCAGCGTTACCGGCACTGTAGAAAGCTTGATTGAAGCGAAGAAAAGTACCCAATGGCCGCCCACTAAAGCCCCTGTAAGGAGCAATTTTACCATTGTTTTCTGGTCGATTTTGAACGCTGTTTTGTTGAATTTAAAGTATAAAAACAACGAAATGCTGGCAATTAGCACCCTGTACCAAACCAAATTTACCGCCGAAATGGAGATTAATTGACCCAAAATTCCGGTAAATCCCCAGATAAAAACGGTAAAATGGAGGATTAAAAGATTCTTATTAACGCCCGAATTGGGATTTGAAACGCCTTTTTCCGACCTTGAAACGATTTTTTTCGATCCCAAAAAGCTGTTTTTTGACCCTGAAATGCCTGCTTTTGAAGTGTGATTTGGGTCCGGTTCGGTCATTATTTTGGTGCTTTTGAGATGAGGATATACCCCAATATCCCGAAAATTACGTTAGGTGTCATCACCGCGATGAGCGGAGGGAAGCCCCCTTTTATGGCAAAAACCAACGCAAATTTGTTCACTACAATGTAGGTGAAACAGATGAAAATCCCTATCCCCAGGGGCAGGCCAACCCCGCCGCGTACCTTGCGCGAAGAGATAGAAACGCCAATACAGGTGAGCACAAATGCCGATAAAGGCTCAACAAAACGGCGATATTTTTCGAATTGCATATCAACAATTACGCCCGTGCTGCGGGTCTTTTCCTTCTCGATAGCCTTGTTTAAAACCGATAATGACATGGCGCCATAGATGTTACTTACCACGTTATCGTGGGCTTCAAAATCAACCGGGCGCATGTCTAAAACGGTATCAATTGGTGGTAAATTTGTTTTAAAAACCTCCTTTAAACCGTTTACATATCGTATGGAAGCCGTTTTAATGGTCCACCGGTTTTTAAGCGAATCAAACGTAATACTGTTGGCGGTAAGCCTCTCTTTTAGCTCATCCCCGTCAAATTTTTCGAGCGTAAAATTGTACCCGGTTTTAATTTGAGGGTCGTAAGTTTGCAGGTAAACAAAGGTCTGTTTATCTAACTGGATGTGAACTTCGCTCTTTGATGGGTCATCATTTTTGAAGAAATGCGCGCTTTCAAAGCTTACTTTTAGCTTGTTGGTAAAGGGTAAAAGGTAAACATTGGCAAATAATGATACCACAAATATGAGCCCCGCTGATAGCGCATAAGGCCTTAAAAACCTATAGAAACTGGCTTTACTTGTTAAAATTGGCACAATCTCAGTTTGGTTAGCCATCTTCGCAGTAAAGAAAATTACCGCCAGAAAGTTGATCAGCGGCGAAAGCAGCATTATATAAAAGGGTATAAATCCTACATAGTACACAAAAATAACATCGTGTACAGAGGTGTTATCGCCCAAAAAATTATCAAGGTGTTCAGATATATCAAACACTACAGATATCACTATAAAAATACCCAGCGTGAACACAAACGTGCCCAGGTATTTCCGTATGATAAAGGAATCTAAAACGGTTAAATATCTGTCTAAAAAGCGTTTCATCTATAATCTTTGACCTAAACGGTTCACCATAATTTTCTTCCAGTCGTAAAACTCGCCGGTGATGATTTTATTGCGTGCTTCCTGCACTAACCATATGTAAAAGTGCAGGTTATGCAGGGTTGCTATCTGCGCGCCCAGCATTTCGCCGCTGTGGATCAGGTGGCGCAGGTAAGCTTTGGTATAAACGGTATCGGCAAATAGCTCGCTATCGGCTTCAATGGGCGAAAAATCGTTCTTCCATTTCTCGTTTTTGATGTTGATGATGCCATTTTTTGTGAACAGCATGCCATTACGCGCGTTACGGGTAGGCATCACACAATCAAACATATCAATACCTAAAGCAATGTTTTCTAAAAGGTTAACGGGTGTGCCTACGCCCATTAAATAACGCGGTTTATGTTCGGGCAGTATATTGCAAACTACCTCCGTCATGGCGTACATTTCTTCGGCAGGTTCACCTACGCTGAGGCCGCCAATGGCGTTGCCCTCGCGTTCGAAAGAGGCTATCACCTCGGCCGAACGCACCCTTAAATCTTTATAAACCGACCCTTGCACAATAGGGAACAGCGTTTGGCTGTAGCCGTACTTAGGCTCGGTAGTATCAAAGCGGTCGCAGCAGCGTTTAAGCCAGCGGTGCGTCATCTCTATAGAGCGTTTGGCGTAGTTATACTCGCAGGGGTAAGGGGTGCATTCGTCAAAAGCCATGATAATATCGGCACCAATTGTGCGCTGAATATCCATCACATTCTCGGGTGTAAACAGGTGTTTCGACCCATCAATATGCGAGCGGAAGGTTACGCCCTCCTCCTTTATTTTGCGTACTTCGGCAAGCGAGTACACCTGGTAACCGCCGCTATCTGTTAAAATAGGGCCTTCCCAACCGTTAAATTTGTGCAAACCACCGGCCTGTTCAATGGTGTTTAAACCCGGCCTTAAGTATAAATGGTAGGTGTTGCCTAATATGATCTGTGCCTTAATATCGTCCTTCAACTCGCGCTGGTGAACTGCTTTTACCGTGCCGGCTGTGCCAACAGGCATAAAAATAGGCGTTTGTATAACCCCGTGGTCTGTAGTTACCTCGCCCGCGCGGGCTTTTGAAAGGGGGTCTTGTGCTGTTAAATTAAATTTCATTTATCCGTGCAAAATTAACAAAAGCGTTTGGATTGGGTATGGTTAATTAATGGATTGTTAGATTGTTGTGTTGGTGGGGCTGGAGTGGATAGTTTTGTTGGTAATTATTGTGTTATATAAAGAAGCAGCCCTGCATTCCGGGGTTTCCGCTTCTATCCCTAACCCCAACCACGTACAAACCCACCTGTCATTGCTTTGTCGCTACGCGCAATGACGGGTGGGGAGAATTCCGCGTTAGGGATTTCTATGGCAAAATCAAGTGAAGGAATAAGTTTTTTCAAAGGGG
>JAZJYI010000005.1:0-83484 GCA_040390445.1 Bacteroidota bacterium | reverse complement strand
AAGTGTAGCGAGGCTGTCAAGTGACATGGAATAAATCGGACTGAGGTACGCGGGAGAATTTATGCCGTGAAAGCACTTTACTGGTGAAGCGAACGGGGGAATTTCGCTGTTAGATAAGAATGCGGTTTCTAATATCAAATTGAGGGACTAAACTGAGTCTGTTCAAACAAATTGATTAGCGTTAACAAAACAAAATGATAGATTCATTAAAAGATCAAGAGTTCCTTGGTTTGGTATAGCAAACCTGCTATCCTTTTGTTAAGCAATTGCAAAAGTGCAGCGAGCCTATCAAAGTGACCATGGAATGAATTGGACAAGGGTAATGGCAGAATTTGTGCCGTGAAGCACTTCACTAATGTAGTAAAAACGGGATTTCGCTATGACAAAAAAGATTCAGTTAATAGGGATATGGTAAGATCAGCCTATGCGCAAAAAAAAAGTATCCGGGAAATAATGACAGCGTTTAAAATACCCTCAACTGCGACGGTATATAAAATCTTATCCATTAAAACTTAAATAATCGAATGCCTTAAAACGAGACTGATGTTTAAGCCTTGCGAATTATTCAAATTACTTATTCACCCCGTTCAAACCTCGTCGGGTCCAATACCGGCAAAATTGCATTATCTAATGCTGTACCCCGGAACTCGGAAAACATAACCCCACGCATTGTACCTATTACTACGGTATTCAAAAGATTTAAAAGACCTTGAGGCAGGCCGGTATTAGTAGCGTTTGGTATAAAAACGTTTTCAAAATTAAATATTTCAAATACGCATACGATGGATAATGAGGCTAAAATACGATTGTCCGGCTTCGACTTGACTTTTATAGCAAACATGTGGATGCTTAAATGCTTCCCCTCATCTACCTTGATGTTCATTGCAATTTCAAAATCGAAACTATCGTCATTTTCCCTTTTCGCTACAATTGCAAGATTTTTTTCTAAAAGCTGAATTCGCTTTAATGCAAACGAATATTGTTGTTGCGTCAAATCGTTTTTATCTTCCATTCTTCTCAAGATCAATGCGCAACTGCGTTAAGTAGTCATCCAGATCCTGGGACGCAATCCCAAGCCTTTCAGTTTGGTTTTCCGGCAGATTATTGGACGTAAAATTTGGAAACACTTTAGCGTCATTAAAAACCGCTTGATTTGTATTTACCCGTAAATGCAAATTAACGCTATTCATCTGCGGAATATCAATAGCTAACAATTTGATGCCCAAACAGTCTTCAATCTGAAATAAAGTTTCAATAGTAAAGTTATGCTTGCCGCTTAACCAGCGAGTGATAATTGACGGCTGGACTTTCATCAGGCTTGCGAATGAGAATCTTGAAAGCTGTTTTTCTTTCAGCGCGTCTAAAATTTTTTGAGATAATAGGAGAGACTTTAACTCACGGTTAAGCGAGCGAAGGTTGTCCATATCATAGGTATGATAGTTTTGTTCTGTCATGTTTGAGATCTATGCAATACAAGTGATTTATACGCCTATATTTTAGATTTTAATTACAATGCAAATATATCATATAAACGTTAATAAACGCCATTTAGCATATAAGTAAAATAAAATTTGTGTTTTAAATAAAATAACTTCACCTTTACATAAAATAAAATTTCACTTATAAGTTTAAAAATGACACATAAAATTACTTATTATCCCGTAGACAATGGAGATCAGTCCTTAATAGAGATTGATGAGAACAATTATTTAACGCAAATCATGGTTGATTGTAATTTGCGTGAGACTGCTGTAGGGACGTCGAATCCGGATTTATTTGATGTAAAAGCTGATCTGGAAAAAAGGTTAAAAAAAAGAACTGTCAATGATCTTACTGGGGTAATGTTTACTGATATTTTTATTTTAACTCACGGAGATGATGACCACCTTCACGGATTTGAAAAAAACTTTTACCAGGGCGACCCAAAAGAGTTTAAACAAAAAAATAAGGACAATAAGGAAATTGTAATCGATGTTCTATGGTTCTCCCCTATGATCATGGGTACAGCAGCAAATGATGATGAACGTTGCTTTAACAAAGAGGCGAAACGTCGCATTAAGCTTCATAGGGAAAAAAGTGCGGATAGAGACCTTCCAGGAAATCGGATTATAATAATCGGAAAGGATGCCAACGAAAATCTCAGTGGGTTAGACTTGGTTAGAAAAGTCCCCGGCGAGATAGTAAGCCGTTTTAACAACCGGGATTTAAAGCTTTTTTCAATATTCATTCACTCACCATACCAAGAGCACCTTAGCGATGAAGAAGTAGATAAAAACAGGGTGAGCGTAGTTTTCCAAGCGAGATTTAAGGCCACTTTCGATTCAACAGAATTTATCAACCTGTCAATGTTCGGAGGCGACAGTGATCACGTAGCATGGGCTACAATATTGGAGAAAACCAAAAAGCATAAAAACGATGTGAACCAGCAAGCGCTTAAATGGGACCTCTTCCTTGCATGCCATCATTGTTCGTGGTCTTTTTTTAATAATACGCCTTATGATCAGAACAAAACACCGGTTGCTACATCCCAGGAAGTACTTGAAAACCGCAGACAAAATGCAAAGGTGATCGCCTCAAGCAAGGAGATAAAAAACGATGATGATAACCCACCCCATTATCAGGCCAAATCACAATATGTGGCACAGGTTAAGGAAGCTAATTTTTTAAATACGGCTACTAATAGTAAAATTGGCAGAACGCCGCAGCCCATTGTTTTTGAAATCACTAACAAAGGCTTAATAGTCCCAAAAGTACTCGAAGGCACAGCCACGGTTACCGGTACATCCGCCACGTCCCCAGTTAAACAACCATCAAGTTATGGATCAGGTATTGCATAGCGAAACACTGCCTGATTACAAGGCAGAAATAACCAATACCGTATTAGCAGCTACAATTGCACAGTTAAAAAGTCAGTATCCCAAACTTCCTTTAAACCTAAAGGAATGGGGTACTGGCCATGTCGCGGTTTCGGTTGCCGTAGATGTTGCTTTACCTCAATTTCATGATCCTGAGGAGATAGATATAAAAAGCCAGGAGCCAATTATAATAGTGTTTAATTTAAAACAGTATCCTTACCGGGCTCCATCGGTTTATCCGGATCGTTTAACCTTTCCTCGTACAAAACTTGGACACTTATATATAGCCGTGAAAGGACGTCCGCCTCAATTTTGCCTGGTAAGAGGTGGAATGGATATTTGGTATGCCGATAAGCAAATTAAAGATTTAGTTTCGAGGGTAAAAAACTGGTTGCGCGAAGCAGCGACAGGGGAACTAAATGAAAACGGGGATGAATTTGAACCATTAAGATTAGAAGGCTATTCAGGTACGCTCAATTATGATTATGGTATTTTGCACAGTATTTGTAAGGAAAAAAATGCTTACCTGCCTTTAGTAAATTACGCCAAATTATTCTTTGAACGAATTTCCACAGGAAAGCAACCGCTAAGCTGGAAGTACATTGAAGTTGTAAAAGCAGAAAAAATCGTAGAGAAATTAAAGGAAGTAGCTGACGATGCCGGCAAAGAAGATGGATCGGCAGAAAAGAAATTTTTATACTTTGGGTATGTTTTGTGGGCTGATAATGATGATAGTATCGACTCCTACGATGTGAATCTTCCCCGTGACTGGGAAAGTTTTAAAGCTTTCTGTATTAAGCATTCAATACCAACCGACAGCCTCGAAAAGGAATTAGTGTTAAGCAAGCCGCTTCGGCTTTATAATTCAGTTCCTATAATTGTTGCTATCAAAAGGCCTAAAAAAATAATCGGCCTGCCTGGTGATATTGAATTTATTAACTTCCACCTCCACTTACCTAATGAAAAGATTATAGAGAACGTGATTGCGCCGGATTGCAGCGTATCTTTTAAAGAGCATAAACAGCCGTTGAATTTAAAAAAAGCCTCGGAGATTTCAGGTCACCCTGAAATTATAGAGGGAACAACGCTTGTAGCCGGTTGCGGAGCTTTAGGTAGCCGGATAGCGCTTCATCTTGGTAAATCCGGGTATACAGATATGTGGTTTGCAGATGATGATACGCTTATGCCACATAACTTCGTTAGGCATCCTCTTTCGGTTAAATACTTAAACAAAAACAAAGCAGACGCATTGAGCGATGAAATTAACGACCTATACGAAGATTCATCAAAAAAAGCTTTTGGATTCCCGACAAGAGCCGATTTCACAGTTAGTCATGTGGGTGAAAAAAAAATATTTAAACGGATTTTTGATTTTACGGCATCACCCACATTCGCTCAATTATTAGCCGTCAGTAAGTTTCATGAAGACGTGACTGTTCTTAAAGCATACATTTCGGATTTTGGTAAATTAGGGCTTTTATTAATTGAAGGTGCACAACGTAATCCGAGACATGATGATCTCCAGGTGTTACTTTACTATCAGGCCATAGAAAACCCGTCTATCGAAGATTGGCTTACAAGGGAGTTTAATGCAGCCGAAAAAACAACAAATATCATGGTTGGACTCGGCTGTAATAGTGAAACTACCGTATTATCTGATGAGGAAGTAGCATGTCACTCGTCAATACTTTCCAGTTTAATCCGTCAGAATCTTAAAGGGCAACCCTTGGAATTCGGACAAGTTTTTACGAATCGCCTGTTTACTGAACCTCATTTCCACACCCAAACGGCGGGTTTAAGCTTTAAAAAACTTGACGTTTATAATGCTGTTAATGATGCATCCTGGCAAGTACGATTTGCAAACGATATGACTGAAAGACTTAATAAGCAAATGGCGGCAGCGTCGCCCATGGAAACGGGCGGTCTATTTATTGGTTCCTGTAACTATAAGACGAAGACCATACATGTTGTAGATCTTATTGATGCTCCGCCCGACAGCCATGCTAATGAAGTGTGTTTTTTCCGGGGCATTGATGGCCTGGCAGATAAATTGGATGTTATCAATGAAAAAACAGGAAACCAACTTGGGTATGTTGGCGAATGGCACAGTCACCCTAAAGGCCCGGGGGGGCCGAGTGCAACAGACATGGCCACAGTAAAAAAGTTCAAAAATTATTACGCAAATCAACCGACGCCACTTCCTGTATTTCTTACCATTATAACTCCTAAATCAATTTTACCTTTTGTATATTAAATAAATGAACCGATATAATTTAACCGCCCGCGTTTTTCCGATGCTACTATTTTATCTGCCGTTACTGATTCTGGCGGTTATATTTTCCATCGAAATTGATAAAAAAATTCACGTGTTATCCAGTTGTGGAGTTATAGCGGCACTATCTTATTTCAATGCACAGCTCGGCCGAAAGTACGGTAAACGTAAAGAATTAGCGCTTTGGCAATCTTGGGACGGAGCGCCCACAACGCAAGTTTTAAGATGGCGTAGTACTGTGTTAGATGATAACACAAAAAAGCGTTATCATTTTAAGTTACAGTCATTATGTCCTGTAAATCCTTTTCCAACAGAAGCTGTGGAAGCTGCGGATCAACTGAAAGCAGATGCCGCCTATAATAGTTGGATCACTTATTTAATAAGCCAGACAAGAGATACCAAAAAATTCAGCTTATTGTTCAGCGAGAATATTAATTATGGATTTTGGAGAAATCTATGGGCTTTAAAAAATGCAGCGCTGCTATTAGATACTTTCGTAATGGTAGGACTATACTTATATTTTTATTTTCTACAGCACACATCTAACCCTTTAAGCTTCCCTGCCATATTTTTTATATCGGAGGCTTTGCTGTTAGTCATTCTATTCCTTTGGGCATTTGTAATCACCAGTGATTCAATAAAGATTCCGGCCTTTGGCTACGCTGAAAGATTAGTAGAATCAATAAATGAAATCAAGAATTAATTAGCCATTACTGTTAACTTTAATTTTTTTAAACTAAACCTTAAATGAAACTCTCAAAAGCAAGAATCCAAAATTACAGAAGCGTTAAAGATACAGGCGAATTTACCCTGGAAAGTTTAAAGACAATTTTGGTAGGGCCTAATGAAGCAGGAAAAACTGTTATTTTAAAGGCTTTACAGCAACTCAACAAACCGGATGGAGTCGAAGGATTTGATGAAATTCGGGATTACCCCAGAAGTTTATATAATGACATAACTACAGGAAAAGTCAAACCTGCTGATGTAGAAGTTGTTCGTGGATGGTTTTCCTTGGATGAGGAGGACAAGAAACTTATCCCTGCAGAATATCACTCCTGCCAATACGTTCTGCATCGCCAGCTTAATAATAAAGGCACTCATATGTTAGTAGGAGCTCCTAATCACATCTACTATAAAGATCAAAAAAACGATTTTTTACGTCTTGCTGCCCACTTGGGTAAACAACTTGAAGGTTCAGCAACAGTTGTCACGGCCGGCAATAAGCCTTCTGAAAAGCTGGCAAAGCTAACTGATGGATTTAGCGATTTCAAAATAATTTCGAAAAAGCATGCTCCTGAAGTCCTAAAATGGCTTGAGGGCATATTTACGGAGATCGATGAAGATAATACCAAAGAAACTGAAAGATATGAGAAACTGACGGGGCAGATTAAGTCCAATGATAAATATTACGAAGTATTATCCCTGGTTGAATCAAGGCTTCCTGTATTTGTGTTATTCAACAATTATTTTAAAGTCAAGCCCCTCATTCATCTTGAACACTTGGCCAACCGTATAGAGCAGAACCTGTTAGATGACGATAAGTTTTACGATTATGGTAATCTTTGCCTACTTAAAATGTTAGGGTTTTCTCCAAGGGAGCTATCAGATATTGGAAAAACAGCCAGTCCCGGGCAGAATGATGCAGAAGCCCTTCGAGCTTACCGCGATATCCTTGACAAACGTTTTTACCAATTAGACGCCGCAAGTATCAGGCTGACAAAGGAGGTTAGAAATATTTGGAACCCCAATCCTAACCGCCCGGAGGCAGAAAAATTAAATATTACTGCGGATGGTCAATATTTAAAAGTAGTTGTGGAGGATGATATTGGTGTAAAAATCGAGTTAGATCAACGATCTGAAGGTTTTCAATGGCTCGTTTCTTTTTATGTGGTATTTTTTGCTGAGGCGATGGATAAACACAAGAATGCTATCCTTTTATTAGATGAACCCGGCATGAGTCTTCACGGCTTGAAACAGCGGGAATTCCGCTTAACCCTATCCAGGCTTGCTCAGCAAAATCAAACAATATACACAACGCATTCGCCTTTTTTAGTCGGCCCGGATGAACTTGATCTTGTCAGGGTGGTTGAGTTAAAATCCCGTGAAGCAGGTACTAAAGTACACACTACAATATCGTCAAGCGATCCTGCCGGACTACTTCCTTTACAGGAAGCATTGGGCTATGATTTGGCACAAAGCCTATTTTCACAACAAAAAAACCTTGTCCTGGAAGGATTGACCGATTATTGGTATATTGATGCTGTAGCAAATTTATTAAGAGATGGCGGAGTTGAAAAGTTAGATGATAAAATCGCATTGGTCTTTGCTAATTCCGCAGGAAAAGTGGTGTACTATGCAACTATTTTACATGCCCACAATTTGAAGATTGCAGCTTTGCTGGATTCGGACTCAGCGGGTGACCAGGCGGCTCAACAAGAACATTTGGTGCATGCCCTTGGGAACAAAAATATCTTACGCACAAAAGATTATTGTGCAGGCATCCCAAAAGCTGAAGTAGAAGATCTCTTAAGAGACACTCTCGTTAAAATTGTTGCAACTGAATACGGCAAAGATGTATCAAGCATCTCAACTTCGCAATCTACACGACCTATTGTAGATATTTTCACAAAGGAAATTACAGGGTTTTCAAAATATAAACTTGCCAAAGCATTTGTAAATTGGACAAGGGCCAATGATTCTTCCGCTTTAACAGAGATAGAAAAACAACAATGGCAAAAACTTTTTCAGACAATTAATAAAGTTTTAAAATAATGAACGAGTTTTTTTCGCCAGCTGTCATTGCTGCGACAACGTCGCTTCTCATTTCCTTGATTACTTTATATCAGTTTTTTAAAAACAAACGACTGCAAGAAGACCTTTATTTAAAAGGCAGCAACCGGGCTTTGACAATTAAATTGTACGAGCTAAGGTTAGAACATTATCCAAAAGCTTTAGAAATTATCGAAGAAATTTACCGTAAAAAAGGTGGTACCATTGAAATAGGAATTGTTCGAAATGTGTTAAATGAGTTAATTGATTGGAAAAAAGGTATTATTAATCTAATTATCTCCAATGAGGCTCACGAAAGTTACTATAAACTTCGCGATACGCTAATGAAAAAATCAGCTTTTGAGGATAAATTTTCAAATGAACAAGTACAACATATCATTATTTCTACCAAAGAATTTCGCCGTCAATTACGACGGGACGTAGGTTTCTTATTTAGGGAAGAAAAGGCCAGACGCAATAGTGAAATTAGTTAATTCAACTAGTAAATCGAACACATTACGAAGCTACCTATAATTTGACGCGGAATCAGTGGTCACCTTGCGCCGGAATCAGGTGGTCAATATCAGCGGTATATCCATTTATGGCAAATAAGTAAGACTATTATTAAAACATTATGAGCGAGTGGGAGTTTAAACCGGGAGATTTAGTTAAAATGAAAATAGAATCTATTGACTGCGACGCTTCAAAGTTTGTAGTGTTAAAATTTATTGGAGAGGACAAAGTTAGGTGTTTAGACTTTAGAAATATAGAACATACTTTTTACTGTTTGGCAATCGAGCCATATAAATTCAACAAATAAATACTTTTTCCATCTCCTTATAGTTTAACTACCTCTCATGCAATACTTGGTGTAAAGTAGTATATAGTTACCAAGATCTGCCGATTAATCGTCTACTAATTAACAAACCTGGAGAAGATCCGAAGCTGCGGCCGGGGAGTGATTTATCTACAAAAAAACCGCGCGATGTTTGTGATCGGCGGTGAGCTGGCGAATGGGCCGGGAATGAAAATCTACATTTAGCTTTTAATGCGTTAGTAGCATGAAAGAAAATTAGCAATAATTTGTCCAACGGACGGAAGCAAAGCGTACTCTGTAATGGTGCGGCCAGAATGGAAACGCCCACTATATTTAGCCCCGATTTTTAACGTCCCTGACTTCTGCGGTAGTCTTCGCCGACAACTGCAATCAGGTCTTTGATATCCTCTTTAAAGACAGATAAATCCCCACCTCTGTTTTTTAAAAGCTGTTCAACCTGGTCAATCCTAATCTTTAGATAATCCTTTTCCAAACTTGTCCAGTCACGTTCGCGTTCTTTATTAATAGCGTCGATAATCACATCATTATAAACCGAAGCATCATGATTTTTAGGGCTCTTATCTGTACCAACAACAGATTCAACAGCATTATTTAACAACTGATCCCCTTGCTCATAAACCTTACGTTTATACACCGCAATTGCATCTAAATCAACAGACTTCATAATCGCGTTCAAGTTTTCAGTAAGCATTTTATAGTTCTTATCATGAACGTTCATATTAACAAACCTACCCGAACCTTCCGCTTCTAACTGGCGCTCATACCGCAAATGAATACCCAACCTGCTTAATTCAGGCTTAACAGCTAAAACCGCAATATATATTTTATAGTTCAACGCTTTAAGTTCATTCATTGATTGTATATAATGCTCATGGTTACCACCCAAAGTAACATCGAATAGCAAATTATAGCCTCCTTGAATAGCATCAACACGAAGCCTTTCGGCCCACTTAACGGAATCGGGATTGACAAGATAAGGGGCTGAAGCAAAGTTAACAGGGTCGGCTAATAACTCCCGGTATGCGGGGTGGTATTCCCTTAACTCGTCGGTGTTGATCACCAGTGTTGAGCGCTGAATATTGGTATCACCTAAAAGGTGATTCTTCAAAATCGTCTTCCCTGAACCTGGTTGACCCGACAAATAGAAAGCGATCTGCGGTTTATCAGCTTTTTTTAACGGCTCTAATAAATCGTTTTTAACGATTTCATAAATAGCTTGATTTTGGGCATCAGACAGAACATAGGGGAGTTGTCTATCCGATGGTTGCATAATCTTTCAATTCTAAGTCAACCATATTATGTAATTCATCAGAATAGGTTTCAACGGCTTTTCTTTTTACTGCCCAATCATTATACCGGTATGAGTTCTTTAATCGACCAATTTCTCTGAACCTTTTAAAATATGAGGCTTCCTTATCTGGGTTGCGCTCCCCATCAGGGCGTAACGATTCTTTATAATACAAGCGAAAGTATACGCCTTTCAATCCATTAAAAAGGCTTTCAAATGTTTCATCGATGGCGAATATTTCTATTCCCATAGGGTCAAAAATATTGTTTTCAGCTGTTTTCATAGTTAGCTATTTACAAGTTGAGTTTCTGCCTGCGCGTCACGCTCGTTTATTAATTTAACGTATCGATAAATTGTAGCTTGCGAAACCTTAAAGGTCTTTTTTATATCTTCAATATTCCTGCCAGCATCAAAAAGTATTTTGATCTGCTCGGCATCTTTAATTTTTTCTTTGCTTAAGCCAGATGGCCTGCCGCCCTTACGGCCCCTTGCTCTGGCCGCCGATAGGCCGGCGTTAGTCCGTTCCCTAATTATTTCTCTTTCAAATTGAGCCAGCGAAGCAAAAATATTAAAAGTGAAACGCCCCATTGCGGTGCTGGTGTCGATGCTATCTGTAATGCTTACAAAGTTTACATCATTACTTTTAAAAAGTTCAACCAGGGAAATGAGATCTTGAATAGAGCGGCCCAACCTATCAAGCTTCCAGACTACAACAGAATCGCCCGCTCGTAACTGTGCAAGTAGTTTTTTCAGTTCAGGTCTTTCAGTATTTTTACCTGACACCTTTTCCTGAAAAACCTTTGCGCACCCAAAATCAGCCAAGGCCGTTAATTGCAAATCTAAGTTTTGATCCTGGGTACTAACCCTTGCGTAACCAATAAACATCAGGCAATAGATTTAAAAACAAGATTATTATCATCCATCAACTTTGCAATGCGTCTGAACCTGGGTATTGTAAGGCTTTCACACTCTAATAATTCACTTAAGGTCAAATTTGAAATATCGCCCAAACGTTCCACACCTTTTGACCTTAGCCAATGGCTAATTTGGTGACCCATGTATAATTGGTTATCAAACCAATCTAATCTGTTATCCTTGATACTTTCCATTTATTACAAACAGCGATTTTCTCATTTACTTAATACAAATATACGGTTTTTGAGAATATTAAATGAGAAGGGAAGTGAGAAAAATTAAAATTAATATTTAAGCCAAAAAATCAAATCATTGGGTTTTAAAATGGGTACCGAAGGGGAGAAAAATAAACGGTCGTTTTGTGATAAAAAATTCTAAAGCGATTATAGACTTTCTATCCCTAAAAACTCGCTTTCATCACTTTGTTTAAAAAGAGGAATTTCCGATTAGTGATTTTGAAAATGACCTAACAGCAAATAAAACGAGCAACACTTTTGCAACAGGAAGCAGTAACCAGGTTAATTCAATCGATGTGTTCAGAACACTTTTTATTTATTACAATAAACACAATTTAAGGGATGGCGCTGGTTGACTGTTGTTATCCAACTGCCAATTGGCCCCCAAAAAAAAGAAGCGGCCATTTACAACTAAGCAAAGTGGCACCAGTAAAACCCAATTATAAATCAGCACTTTATGACTTTAAAAATCCAATTTCGTAAACCTGAGAAAGCAGCTTCTCGGTTAAAATCTTGTAAGCTATTTCAAATGGTTTAAAGCTAACAATTGGAAAATCACCGCTTGAATTACGC
Source organism: Bacteroidota bacterium (assembly GCA_040390445.1). Lineage (GTDB taxonomy): Bacteria > Bacteroidota > Bacteroidia > Sphingobacteriales > Sphingobacteriaceae > Mucilaginibacter. The sequence continues at coordinate 71,738 of JAZJYI010000005.1, read as the reverse complement.
GACTGTAAAGCCATCCTAATTTGATACCACCCAACATCGGCCCGATTTAGCTTAAATTCGTCACGGGTTGTTCTTACGTCGGTATGAGCAAAATAATTTTGCCATAAGCTTCTACCACTGGCTAAAACTTGTTTCGATTCTTCAGAAAATTGTAGAACGGACATATACTGATACATAAAGTCAGATTCAAAACGGTCCGTTGATCCAACCTCTACTTCAGTAAAAGGTATAAAATGGTTAACTAATGACCATTTTCGATTGTTCCAAGTAATGTCATCCGCACTTGCAGTTAAATTGCTACCGCTGAACAGCATCCAAACCAAGCTGTCGTTTTGAAATCCATCTGGAATTGTAACAGAAGGTATCAGGAATTGATCTCTATCGTTGAGCCAATTTGGCTTTACGAGACGCCTCACTGCAAACATAATCGCGGTCTGCATTAGATTTCGTTCAGTTACAAAAAAACCTCTTCCACTACTGAATCCAGATGAAAACAAACCTGTCAAATTAGCTTGTTGTATATCGTTACCTGGACAGTTCAACCAACCAATTGCGCCATCAGACCACTTAGTTCCCCTAAGATCTTTAGTAGTAACAGCCGGTGAAACAGCGTTTTTCAATGGCAAAGCATCAATCTTATTTGCTTTCGGCCTTATAATCCAGTTAGTTAATAATTGTTCGGCGGGTGCAGGATAAAAAACTTTTGCACCAATAGGTTTTGCAAATTTGTTTAGTACCTCGGTTGTTATTTCGTTCATCTCATACTTTTTAGTAGATAGCATGTCGGTTTTCCAAATCAAAAAACCAATCGGAAATTCACCTTTAAGACCTTCAAACGATTTGCTATGGACGACAAAACCACCTAAATACTTTGCATTCCATATATTCCTAAACTCTTGTAGCGTTGGCGCAGTAATGTATTTAAGTTTACTGAAAATGGCTACAGTTGCATGTGGTATCTCTTGCGCGATTCTCGCAATGAATTGCATAAAAAGTTCATTGCTCGCTTTCCCGTAATTTGACATTGCAGTAAGTGCAAATTTTGTTTTCGAAACTCCCTCTTTTGTTGATGTATCCTCTCCTTTACCAGACATACTGGCATTAGCAGAATTTGTAGCCTCTGCGTATGGGGGATTTATTAATATTAATATTTTACGTCTTTCGGCTATTGCCTGTCGTAGACTAATTGGAATTTTGTCTGTAATTGAGTAATCTATTAATCCGAAATCGTTAATATCGTCATTAAGATAATCGTACTGAAATCTTTGAGCGGCAACACATGTTTTTGTCGCCTTCATAACGTCTATGTCGGCGCTATCAAGAGTCGACATATATAGGTTTCTTGGATTGCTGTGCTTAACTTCTAGATTCCCCACTCCGCAACACATGTCCCAAACGAGATAATCTTTCTGCCAGTTTTTTCCTAAGTTTTCTTCCAACTTGTCGTATGCTTTGTCGACCACAGCCAACGGTGTATAATAAGCACCCTTAAAGCTCCGCTCGTCGACAGGTATCAAGCTATCACGTCTTTCAAGCAGATAATTTCTATATTCAACTTTTGGCGGTTTATTATAAATCGCCCAAAATTGCCGATAACCTTCCTTATTCCCTAACTCGTAAATCTTCCCCTCTAAACTGAAAACCGCAGAGCCATTTTTATGCAATAGTTCGGCTGGTAGATTTTGATGGGTTGAGACCGTTCCGTCATGCATAATATCCGCAAAAAACAATAACGCATAGTTGTCTTTAGAAACACCTTTAATTTCGCCTCCTATCATATTTACCCATTTATCAAAAACCTGCTTAAGATTATCGGGTGTAATGGCAGTGCGAATTATATCCCCATTTTTAATTGCATTTTGAACAGTGCTTATAAACTCCTCTTCGTGAGTTTCAATCTTGAAAGAAATAAAATGGGTACCGATATGGGCGGATATTGCATCAAGTGCTTCTTGAGTATATCCGCTTGCGGATTTTCCCCATTTTATTGTCTTTTTAGCAAGGAATGGCAAGACATCCACACTTTTCATAATAGCAGCCTTTTTAGTATCCATTACTACTAAAAATGGTGGAATATACTCACCTTTATTTAAGGCATCTTGGACGTAATGCATTAGTTGGGTAAACATCTCATAGCTGGAAAGCTTAGCATTGTGTTTGGCCTCGAACCAAATTTCTTTGGTTTGAATATCAATTAGATTTTTTTGATATTCCTTCAGACCCAAAGCTTTGATGTAAATATCTTTTACGTCTTCCTCACTTGATGCATGCTGTAACCTCTCATATAATTTCATAATGGAAAAATAATAAAGTTTTGGTATTTCTTTGAAAGGCAATGTTAAGCTATATTTTAATCAAATTGACGATCCGATACCTGAATATGTACTAAATCGAGTTAGGGGGTACATATCATCATTATTCATTGAACGCCATAAATATTATTGAGAAGATGATTAAAGCTTTTGAATGTTAGTATATTAGCATACAAACCTTATTAATTTGAAAAAAATAGATTTACATATTCATACTGTTAAGTCAATAAGTGACTATGACTTTGAGTTTTGTCTCGAAGCATTGAAAGAGTATACAATTAAACTTGAGATTGATGGGATTGCTATTACTAATCATAATCTATTTGACCTCGATCAGTTTAGTCAAATAAGCAGAGAACTTAAATGCAAAGTATTTCCGGGTATAGAAATAAACTTAGAGAAAGGGCATTTACTATTAATTGCAGAATGCACTGAACTACTTGATTTTCAGTCCAAGTGCAATCAAATAAAAGTTTTAATTAATGACAAAGAAGACTGGATTACCGTTGAAAAACTGAATGAAATATTTCCTGATTTAAGTAAATACATATTAATACCTCACTACGAAAAAAATCCGAATATAAGCGACGAAACAATTAGTAAACTTCATCCTAACATTACGGCTGGTGAGGTTACTAGTACCCGCAAATTTAAATCTTGTTTAAGAGATCCTACTAAACTAATACCTGTATTATTTAGTGATATACGAATAACAAAGGGAATGAACACATTTCCTATTCGACAAACTTTTATCGATTTAAGTGATATAACATTACGTGGAATTAAATCATGTTTATCAGACAAAAATAAAGTCTGTTTAAGCAAAAATGAAGGGAACAAGCATTTTCAAGTTACGGATGATGGCTTGTTTTTATCGACAGGACTGAATATAATGTTGGGCGAAAGATCCAGCGGTAAAACTTACACTTTGAATAGGATTCAAAGTGCATTCGAAAATGTAAAATATATAAAGCAATTTGCATTGTTACAAAATGATGAGGAAAAGTTTGAAAGTCTTTTATCAACTCGACATAGTACAGTCAACGAAGCTTTTTTGAAGGAGTTTAGAGGCGTTGTCGGGGAGATTAAAAATATCGATCTCAGATCAACAAAATTAGAAGTAGAAAAATATCTTAGTAGTCTTTTAAAGTACGCCTCTGAGAGTGATAAGCTCGATAGCTTTTCTAAGGCGACACTCTTTAGTGAAAGTCTTTTTGTAGAATCGGATTTGAAAGGTATCGAAAGATTAATTGAAGCTACAATTACATTGATAGAAAACACAGAATTTGAGGACATAATTACAAAGCACTTGCGCAAAGAAAATCTAAAGGCTTTAGTAATCGAATTAATAAATAAATATGGAGAGGTTCATGAAGCCAATTTAAAAAGACGTTGGTTGAATGATTTGATAACAAAGGTTAAAGAGGACTTGAAATTTAAAACAACCAACGTTCCACCCTCTGAAATTGATTTTTATAACATTGTTTTAGAGGTAGAAAAAATAAAAAAATTCAACTTAATTGTCAAAGAAATTCAAAAAGAACGAGAAATAGATAGGAAAGAAATAAGAGGGTTCAAGGTGATTGCAAAAACAAAAAAATTCACCGGCGCCATGCAAATGATAAAAAAGGCCAAAAGGCAACTTGTTTTTTCGACAGCTTTCAGCAAATATGATAGTCCTTACGCCTTTCTTAACAGTTTAAAGGAAATCCATCTAGAAGAAACGGAATATTATAAATACTTCGTGGATATCGAATATCAAACATTAAACAAACATAACTTTCTTGTTTCTGGTGGCGAGCGTTCGGAGTTTAATTTATTACACGAAATTGGTGATGCTTTACAATACGATTTACTTTTAGTAGATGAGCCAGAATCATCTTTTGATAATTTGTTTTTAAAAAACGAAGTAAATGAATTGTTGAAGGAAATTTCCAAAGAGATTCCGGTTGTAATTGTCACCCATAACAGTACAGTTGGCGCATCAATAAAGCCCGATTACCTTCTGTATACTCAAAAGTCAATCATAAACTCAACGGTCAAATACGAAGTATTCTTCGGATATCCTTCTGATAAACAGCTAAAGAGTATTGATGGCTCAGTAATAGACAACTATCAAATTCTCTTATGTTGCTTAGAAGCCGGTAGTGAAGCATATGATAACAGAAGGACAACAGCTTATGAAATACTTAAAGATTGACGACAATAAATGCTTTTTTTTGCGGAAAGAAGCTGACGAAACGAGCAATTGGATTGCTATAGATTTAATAACTAAAGAGGATCTTTTCCAATTACTGAACAAGGCGATCACTGAAGACTTCTATTTGGATGAGTTTATAGAAGATAAGATTAGCAATAAGGCCCATCAGATAATTTACAAAAACTTATGCGATAAGTTTTCGGAGCTAATTTTGAATAAAAATAGGTTTAAAGATGAAAGCGAGAATTTATATAAGGTCGCATTGGAAAAATACAAAGTCGAATAGTGGAAGTATAATTGCAAAAGGAAGCAAGCCGTCTTTTGGTCATACCAAAACGGCTTGCCGGACAAAGCTGTCCGGGGCAACGCTTTCACTTTGTTCTGCTTTGAAATAAGGTAACTAAGTAGCTGCATAACAGCTATCAGGATATAACGGTATATCCTGATACTACACTTGGGTATAACCTCAAAAAGCTTGACCATCCCGATCCTAAACAGCGGGCTGTATTACTGGACAGTAATTTTGCTGTTTTTAACTATGATGGCATAAAAAAGGAGGTTGATCTAGTGAGGCTGCTCAGGCCAAACCTCGGCAGGTATGTATACCATACCAGTCTGAATTTCCTTGCTTCAGAAGTGAACTCGCTTAATAACGAAAAGATGCTGGCTATCGCGTCCGAATACCTCGAAGCCATGTGTTTTAATAACAACCAATACCTGATCTTTCGGCACTTTGATGCTGATCATCCCCACTTGCATCTATTGGTCAACAGGATAACGTTTGATGGCGATGTCGTATCAGACAGTAACAACTACAAACGCAGCGAAGCGATTTTGAGGAAGCTGGAGGGAGAGTGTCTGTTTCACAAAGGATATAATATAATGGAATGATGGTAAATATAAAGCCCGCTACCCTTGCGGTACCGGGCTTTAACCTAAGTATTATGATTTGAAAACACCCGGGCTCATAAAAATGTATTTCATAGATAATCAACGGAGGATATTTATGAAACAGCAAGTTATTGAAGATGTAAACATTATGCCTCAATTGGACAGAGCCTGCGGTCTTGACATGCACAAGGATAAGATCGTCGGCTTTATCTCCGGGAAAGATGGCAGCAATCAGGAGTTTAGAGAATTTGGAACTTACACCTGTGAACTCAAAGAGATCAGAGACTGGTTGCAGGAAAATGATATTCATCATTGTCTGATGGAAAGCACGGGAATATACTGGATGAGTTTGTATGCCATCCTGACCGAGGCAAACATTGAAGTCATCGTGGCAAATCCCGTTCATATCAAGCAGATGCCGAAGCGAAAAACTGATCGTAAAGATGCTAAATGGCTTTGCACTCTATTGCTACATGGCTTAGTCCGGCCAAGCTTTATGCCCGATAATACCCAGCGGATAATCAGGGATTATTGCCGAAATCGCTTATTCTACACCTGGCAGCTCAACAGGATAAGGAACCGCCTGCTGAAGATATTGGAAAGTAATAACATCAAACTGCGTTCCGTCATCAGTTCAATTCATACATTATCGGCAATGGATATGATAAGATTATTGGCGAAGGGTGTCACTGACCAGGAACAATTGCTGAATTGTGCCAGAGGTAAAGTAATCCAAAAGAAAGACCAGTTGATCAAAGCATTGGATGGAACACTGCAAGCCTATCACCATACCCAACTACAAATGCTATTGGAAGATTATGACCATGTTCAAAAGCAAGTAGATTTTTTAGATAACTCTATTACTGAAATTATCAGTGAGCATTATGCGCAAGCATTCGAATGTCTTGATAGCATCAGCGGCATTGGTGTTAAATCGGCTGAAATCATCATTAGCGAAGCTGGAAAAGATATGAGCCGGTTCCCAACAGCAGATCACTTTACAGCATGGTGCGGTATTGCACCTGGTAACAATGAAAGTGCAGGTAAAAGAAAAAACACGGCGATCAAAAAAGGTAATAGTTATTTACGTGTCGCCATTGTTGGGGCCGCCTGGTCGGCTGTCCGTATGAAAGATTCTTACTGGCATGCTTTATTTGATAAACTTCGCAAGCGAATGAAAGCGCAGAAAGCTATTGTAGCAATTGCACGTAGAATGCTCAAGGTGGTTTACAAAACATTAGAAACTCTCACGATTTACAAGGAAAAGGGCATTGCCCATTTCGTTGATTTGCAGGCCAAAGCAGCGCTGTTTAAATCGCAGCAATATCGGCCAACATCAAGCTTGTAAAAGAACTAAAAGGACGGAAAAGGTAATAGAATAAAAAGTCTGAAACCTAAGCTGCCAAATCTGTAGATAGCGCCCAGGCTTGTTCCATGAGAACGCAGAGGAAACTTATTTTGTACAGCTTTCGTGAAAGATAAAGACCAAGCGGAAAAGGCCCGATTATACATCAGCACCTTAACTCCGATGGCCTACTATGAACTTTCTTGTCAGCTTAACTTATTTGCAGCGATGTGATAAGTTGGATCTTCCATGATGTTCACTTCGATCAACTCGTCAGCATCTTTCAATAACACACGGCAATCTTCACTCAAATGCCGTAAGTGTAATTTTTTGCCAATTTTATGATACCGTTCGGTAAGCTTGTTTAACGCCTCAATACCTGACATATCAGCAACACGGCTTTCTTTAAAGTCGATAATCACCTCGTCCGGATCGTTCAGAACATCGAACTTCTCGTTAAACGCCGTAATAGAACCGAAAAAAAGCGGACCGTAGACTTCGTAATGTTTGATACCTGCACTATCTATATATTTTCTTGTTCTGATGCGCTTGGCGCTTTCCCAGGCAAAAACAAGTGCAGATATAATAACACCAACCAATACGGCTAAAGCAAGGTTGTCAAACATGACGGTAATAGCCGCTACCACTATACCCACGATTAAGTCGTGTCTTGGTATTTTACCAATCATTTTAAAGCTAACCCACTCGAATGTACCGACAGCAACCATAACCATTACGCCTGTTAATGCTGCCATTGGTACTTTTTCAATTAGTGGTGCACCAAACATTATGAACACAAGCAGCATCACGGCGGCAACGATACCCGATAAGCGCGCTCTTGCTCCAGCTGATATGTTGATCAAACTTTGACCGATCATTGCACAGCCGCCCATTCCAGTGAAAAAGCCCGATAAGATATTGGCTGTTCCCTGCGCAATACATTCTTTGTTACCGCGGCCTCTTGTCTCGGTTATCTCATCAATCAAGTTAAGGGTTAACAAGCTTTCGATTAACGCAACACCTGCCATGATAGCGGCATAAGGAAAGATAACCTTCAAAGTGTCAAAGGTAAAAGGTACGTTTGCGATGTGGAATGGTGGGAAACCTCCACGGATAGAAGCGATATCACCCACGGTTTTAGTGTGGATGCCAAAGCCTGTTACAACTAAGAAAACGACAACAATAGCTGTTAAGGCTGCGGGCACTGCTTTAGTGATTTTTGGTAGAAGCACCATAATCGCTATGGTAAGGCCAACTAACCCAAGCATCGTATACAATTGTGCTCCCTGCATCCATTCCAGATGACCGTTAACATTGGTCTTAAACTGGACAAGTTGTGCCATAAATATGATGATGGCTAAGCCATTAACGAAGCCAAACATAACCGGATGGGGAACCAAACGGATCAGTTTTCCGAGTTTTAATAAACCAACTATGATCTGAATTACACCAGCTAATACCACGGTTGCAAAAATGTATTCGATGCCGTGCGATTTAGCTAATGCAACCAACACCACGGCAACAGCGCCGGTGGCACCGCTGATCATTCCCGGCCTACCGCCAAGTATGGAAGTAATCAATCCCATCATAAACGCTGCATATAATCCCACCAAAGGTGGTAATCCTGCTATTATAGAAAAAGCAACTGCTTCAGGAACCAAGGCCAAAGCAACGGTAAGGCCAGCTAAAATTTCAGTTTTGTAATTAACTTTTTGAGAAAAATCAAAAAAACGCAAATACGAGTTTGTCATGCTTTAAGTATATAAGAGTAAAAAATGAACCTGACAAGTTCAAATAATTGCACAAAGCCAAGATCGATCCAGATAATGGGAGGCAATAAAATGATTGTTAATTAACAATGGTTCAGCGAATAGACTAAGCCATAAGCTGTTACACGAGGTTATCAGGAGATAACTCAGGGTGGTGTAACTGGACTATTATAAATAGTTTTTTTCATTGTTACGGCAAAGGTAGCAAAATATGGCGAGCGACAAAACTTTAACTTGAAGTCAAGTGTAACGGGCATCAATAATGACACACGTTACATTTATTTTTAGAGGAAACCTTATCACAATGTAAATGCGAGGCACTTACAAGGAGGTGCAATATACAATTTTTAACAAATAATTACTTATCATTACGGTTTAAACCGTATCAAATGAGTAGTAAGTTTTTTTCATTCGGATTGATGCTTTTTTCTTCAATGATCATCATTGGCTGTGAAAACAACATACGGCAAAAGTCAAAAACTACGTATATCGAAAAACCATGTGCGATAAGTAATACACCAAAGCTATTCTTAAATTATTGGGGTAAAATGGCTAATAGTGACTATTACTGTATTAGCAACGCAATGGCTAAAAAGCATCAAATAGGTTATAATTCATCGCAAAATCAGTTTTACTACGTCGTTAATTATGACACCCTTACCATTGAACCAGAATTTCAAAAAGAAAAATTATATCAAATTAGTCTTAAATACCCTGCTTCGGTTAATTACGAAGAGTACGCGGCTGAAAATAACGGCCTTACCTATCCCCCAAAATCAATTAGAAATGAAGTTGCCATTACGCTGAAACATCATTTAATACTAAAGTATGGAAGGCCGATAAAAGATATTACGAAAGATGATGAGGCTTTCGGAATCCTGAGCGGTCATTATGAAATATATAAATGGCCAGAAAAGGAAAAAACCACCGCTTTATATATTTACTATGCTCCGGTTTACAAGACTTTTTTGTTAACTCAAAATGATGGTTTAGTGGTAAAAAAATATAAGATTTATAAATATGATATTGAAAGAATGACATTAAATTATTATGATAATGATTTAGATAAGATAGCTAATCAAAACAACAAAAAATTTGATGACAATTTAGAAGACTTAAAAAAAGGGAACTCTGAAAAATTAAAGGATTTGTGAAAATTTGCTTAGTATGCTTGAAAATAAATGAGAAATTCCATGTATTCTAATTTAAATAACTAATGATCGATTACGAGGCGGTTAGGAAAACCTTAACGAATAAATCCGACGAACAATTATTTGATATTTTAAAGAATAATCAAGCTGACTATAACCCCTCGGTGATTCCCATAGTTGAACAGATACTTATAGAAAGAGGCATTGCACTTAATGACATAGAAACGGCAAAAGCAACTTATGAAAAACAAATTAAATCAGATCGTCCCAAAGTAAAAGAAAAACCGGGCTTTTGGGATCGGGCCGCGAAAAGTTTAATAATTGGAATTATTCTATATGTTTTGGGCTATCTAACAGTTGAATTAACTAATAGCCGTTCTAATCCGGCAGCGCCTGAAAGACCATGGTCAAAAACATATGAAAAGGCTGCCTATGATACAATCTATAAAAGTGCAGATACATTGTTCCAGGATGCTGAAAGTAAAAAGAAGTTTACATCGTGTATAATTGAAAAACTGAAAACCACCTATCCAAATGGCCTTGCGGACATACAAAAGGACAGTTTAAGGAATATCTACTATAAAATAGGGCAAACATGCGCTAAAGAATCAAGTACAACAGTCTTTAAAAGATGGACGCCGGAATTTGAAAAAATACTCATAAACTCTTTGATGCAGAACAAAAGCCTTAAAACGGTTAATGAAAAAGTAAAAAGGAAGTTTTGTGAATGTTATATCATACAGCTGAAATCGACTTATCCCAATGGTATTGCAGGTAAAATACCTGGCGATGTGCAAAAGCAGGCAGCAATCACTTGCGCGGATCAAATTAAGCTGAACAAATAACAACATCCTATGAAAAGACTTATAATAATTTTTCTAAGCCTGGTATTTACTATACAGGTTAAAGCGCAAAATGAAGTAACGGTTTGGACGAGCATTTATGAGAAGACAGTGTATAATCAGTATTATAACTTAGCCAAAGACATAATACACGACGAATTTACGAAGCAACAATTTTCGAATTGTTGCGTGGAAAAAACAAAAACTATGTTGCCAAGGGGTTTAGAATCAGTTTCCGATGATGAATTAAATAGAATTTCGAAAACTATCGTTAATTCATGTGCTATGGAAATTAAAAATAAGTTGATTTTTAGAAAATGGACTCCAGAAATTGAGGACTATTTAAAGGCCTCCTTTATCAGTAATGATACTACGATGAATATTACATATAGAACGGAGATGGCTGTCTGCATGATCGACAAATTAAAAATCATATATCCGGATGGTCTAAATGGTAGTATCCCAGATGATGTTGCTGGAGATCTTTCACAAAGGTGTGCCAAAGAATTGATGAAGAATCTTAAGTGGACGCCGGATTTAGAAGCTTCTATAAAAGAAAGTTTTGCGGCGATACCGGGCATTAAGAAATTAAAACCAATTGTTCGTGAGGCGGTGTGCAATTGTTATATAAGAAATGCAAAAAAAATATATCCAAATGGGTTGCCAAACGGCGTGGTATCAAAAGAGGCGGGAATAAAAATTTTCAATGCCTGTCCAATAAAAAAGATTCAGCAAGCCTTAAATTGATTTCAACTCCCTAAGAATCCAATTAATGTCATCACACTGGCATGCCAAGGTTAGTATAAAAAAACCGCCCTGGAAGACGGTTTTAATTGAGATAAATAAAACGCAACGGTAACTAATTGTTTTTGCTCTGTGTATATTGTGTTTGGCCCTGATTTAAGCTTGCTGCAAGTTCATCCATTGTCAAACCTCTTGTGTTAACCGGCACCAATATGTTTGGGGCTCCTGAGATTGAGATAATTTCGCCTCCCACCTTTGCTAAATGAATAATTTCTTTTTTTGTCTCTTCCATAGGTATATATTTTTGTTGTAAACGAGCTAAACCTAACAGCCTCCATAATCTTCGACAACGCCTATTATTTTTAAAAATGAACAAGGTCACCACAATGTAATACACATACAGTACAATATAACTAACTGCGAAGTATTGACTTGTGAAGGTTGGCATAGCGATCAAATGAAAGCTATTTTAGCGTTAGCTTCGAGAACAAATGTCGGAAAGGGTGGGGGTAAAGGAAATACGTTAAAAGTACTAATTCCGTAATTTACGGGTACGTAAAAAGACGTAATTTAACTATACGTAAAAAGACGTAGTACAGCGAAATTGCTATTGATGTATTTTTTTCAACAGTTCGACACGGTTTGAAACCTCAACTTTAGCAAATATATTTTGGACATGAGTTGATACCGTTCGTTTGGATATAAAGAGGCGTTCGCCAATTAATTCATATTTCAAACCCTGCTCTATTAGCTTTACGATTGATATTTCCCGGGTCGTCAAATTATAAATTTTACAATTTTCCTCGAAACGGTCAGCCGGTGTTTTTTGCGGTTCATTCATAGACTGTAAGCGTCTGTATTCATCTTTGGAACGGCGGATTGATTGTCTAACGTATATTATAGTGATAATCAGAAAGCCGCTGTTACATACTGTTTCTTCAAAAGCTTGACTAACATTATAATATGCCATTAATGGCATTGTTGACCAGGGTAATACAGCACAACAAACGATAACTGCATCGGTTATGGTAGTTGGGTTCCTATCAACCTTAAGCTTTTTCAAAACCTCATTGATGATTATATAAACAAAATATATAGCCCAAAAAAAGGGAATTATTACGCCTCTTGTCCTGGCTTCAGCTAAATCATGATCAAAGGAATATTCGACAACGAAGAAAATTAAGAATGGCAAAAGGAGATAAATGTAGATGCCATAAATAGCATGAAAGCGTAAACGCTTTAAATCATACGCCTTGTAGAAATAATATGGAATGTAACAGGCCATCGCAAAGCCAGTACTGTACGCGATTATATTTTGAAGTTCAATGGATAATGAATGTATTTTCTTATCCGGGAACAAACCTCCGGTAATGTTATAAGCTAATAACAAAAAGAGTAAAATTAGATACCAAAGCCGATTTTGATCCTGCGGCCTGGATAAATAATATATGAACTGGAACGAAAAAATGAGTATTTCAAAAATGGTGAAAATAAGAGTCACTAACTCCATTTCTGTCCCGAATACCAACATAAGGTTTAGATAAGTAATTACTTGTTTTTCAAAAAATATAGTTTGTAACCAAAATCCAGTTCATCGTAAATACTAAAACCTAATTTTTTATACCAGGGCAGATTTTTTGGGGTTGATGTTTCTAAAAAGACGTGCCTGTTTAGAGCATTACTGTCATTTATCAAAGATTGTAACAGGGTTGTGCCAATTCCTTTGTTCTGGTGCTCGGGGTTAACACCAATGAACCATAGGTAGTACATTAATTCGTTATCAGGATACGCCTTTTTGATTTTCGATTCTCTGGCCAGTGCTTTAGATATGTTACCAATACCGACTGTAAACAAAATCAATTTGACATCAAGTAAAATGGCTTTTAGTGTCGTTTTCTTTTTTTCAGGAAACAGTACCAAAGCACAAGCGTTCCTGTCGTCAGATAAGTAAACCGCGCCAAACATATAACAGACCTCAAAAGAATAGTCCATTAAATATTTTATACGATCTAAGCGAGAGCTGTCCTGCTTGGCGATATAATTTACACTTAAATTATTTTCAAATGATTTGCTGAGAATGGTAACTATTAAATCTTTATCGTTATAAGTTGCTTTTATCATAGGATTGCTAATTAATAATTTGAACTACTCTTAGCAATTAGGTGTCTTTAGATTTTAATTTACATGTCCTGTTATTCGGAGCCATGTTAAAAAATCATTCGAGGTTACCTCGTTGAGTGCTAAGTAAAATTCAATTCCATACTTTCTAAAATCAGGAAAGGTGTGGTACATTCCGTTACGGGTATTATGACCAATAAGGCCCGCATCTATAAATATTTGAATACAACCTAAAATAACCTGATATTTAAGCTCGTTGAATACCTGGTACTGACCGGGGCCTATTTCATGGTGTAAGGTAGGTGTTTTCAATTATTAATATATTAAAAGGAATATCGACTATACTTTTGCCTATATTTATACGGCCAATTTAACTTATAGGTTTCTTATTAAAAATTTTATTTATGAAAATTACACAATTATTATTCGCATTATTATTCGCATTTCTAATTAGTTCATGTTCAAAAAGTCCCTCGAATGTAGCTGAATCGTTTTTAAACGATTTATCTAACAATAAATTTCAGGACGCGAAAAAATTGAGTACGCCCGAAGCACAAAGTCTAATTGACAATATTATGAAAGACGGCAGCGCCAACCCTGAAGCAACAAAATGGACTTACAAAATCACCAGTGAAGAAACAAAGGGGGATATCTCAACCGTATATTTTACAAACACAATACAGGGTAAGCCGGAATTAAAGCAATCTGTTCGCCTGGTAAAAAGTGATGGCGATTGGAAAGTAGCCAAATTAGCTGTTGAACCTTAAAAGTCTACAATTTGCGTCGACTGGAGAAATGATCAGCAGCTGCGCGCGTTTCGATTTGTCTACAAAAATTCACGGTCGACAGGTACATCTTCGCCCGGATATCGGCTTAATTGTCTACATTAACTATTATGAATTATCTAAATTGTACCCTCCAGCTTTCGCCGATGGACACCAATCGCGATTTGATAGTAAACCCAAAATGCAACCTATTGATTGAGGTTTTTTATCCGCGCGATCAATTTGTAATTGATCCAGCTGAAATACAGTATTATGGAAGTGACTATGATGTGCCGCTAATCTTTCAGACAATCGGTTATTCCAGTACCGATATAAAGGACATTGAACTTTCCATAATGTGGTATGCTGCTGAACATTTAGAATATCCGGATATGGAGTTAAGCAAAAACTTAATATAAAACCGTCTACATTTGTTGCGCCCTGGGGAAGACATGAAGGCGCTGCCGGCACAAAAAAAATCTACAATTAAATAAACTCGACCGGCGGATCTGGTCGGGCCTGGCTAAAGGAAAATCTACAATAGTCTACAGAAGACTACTCCAAAGGGGAGAAAATAATTAATGTTGTTGGATTGCTCCTTTAATGAATAACCTGTTTTCCTCACTGCTTTTAATGTTCTCAATAGAATTGTAGGCTAACTGTTTAAGTATGGTTAATTGATCTGGCATTGATAAACTTAAAATATACTTGCCCCAATTAGTTGAATTGCCATAACAGTCAGCCGGTAAATGATATAATTTTATACCAGGCACTGCATTTTCATGAATACCATTATTATAAAAGAATTTCAACAACTCGTGAAGCTGTGAAACTAACATTGGTGGCGTAGCATAAGCGTAGGCTGCCGGACTCCTGTTTAATTCAGAAACAAATTCATGATAACCTGGTACATCTATCTTAAAGCTTATCAAAAAGTTTGCTTGTGTTTTATAGCTTAAGTTTAAGAAAAAGCTTCCAAAATCGTTTTTCCGTCCTGCCCATGATTCGAATAAATGGTTGAACTGGCTTGGCTCGACGATTGACCGTATCATTTTTTTGATTGCCGGCAATGAACTTACTTCCATTGCTCGATATTGTTTAATGAACGTCAAAGCATTTGTAAAATCTTTAGCTGAATATTCCATAATTGTTATTTGTTAGTAGTCATTCTGTGTATAGAAATTGAGTATAAAATATTATCCCTCCGGTGTATTAAGTCGTAAGATTCTATAATGCCAAGCATATCATCGGGATTAAAAGTATGTAC
Source organism: Bacteroidota bacterium (assembly GCA_040390445.1). GTDB lineage: Bacteria > Bacteroidota > Bacteroidia > Sphingobacteriales > Sphingobacteriaceae > Mucilaginibacter. Next base: position 56,335 of record JAZJYI010000005.1, on the reverse strand, counting down.
CTCACTTTTTAAGTGAGAAAGCTTGCATCGCGGATGATCCCCTTTAATTTGTTCAGCATACTCCCAAATCCTTTCCTCCAATGCGTACAAATCGCTTATACCGTGTTTTTCCGGTTCTGCTATTAGCAGCTTACAATATTCCTGAAGTGCTGCGACAAGCGCGTTTGCTGGTTTTTTACCTGTTAGGTCTTTAAAGTACATATCATCTACAATTTACTTTTCCTGGAGAAATGATCAGCAGCTGCGCGGCGGTTTATTCATCTACAAAAAGTCGCGGCCGGTCGCAAGATCCTCACCGGCATTTGTGGCGAATCATCTACAATCACTGCGTTGATACTTCGTTAGGATTTATTCTCCGGCTATTTTTTACATCATTAAAATTGATTTCTTTAAAAGAATTAGGATTCCCGAAAAGCTCTTTATAGTCATGTTCAGAATATAACATGATATTAGTTATTACCCGATCTTTTTTATAATACCTGCTAACAAAGTGCACCATAAAAACTTCGTTATCTTCGAACGCTTCTAAGCGCCCTGCCAAAAATTTGTCCTCAATATAATCTTCCCAATCGATGTGTATCATTTCGCCTTCATTTGGCAAAACAGGTGAGTTTTCTATAGTTATCCAGGTGTTCGCAAAATCCAAGTGGTCTATTCCGATACTTAATGTTGATTTTAATGGGTTATTTTCCATGACTAAAAATTATTTTGAGATTGCAGCGATACGTTCAGGTTGATTGATATTATCAACCTCTTCAATTACATATTCTTGTATATTTTCCTTTCCTAAATCCAAAAGGTGTTGATTGTATTGGTATTTATCAGGTGATAAATTACTGCTCCAAAGCCTAAGAGTGTCATTGAAAAATTGATAAAGTCGCTTAGTGTATACGATTAAATGGGAATAGTCAAAGTCTATTCCAAAGCCCTTACCGGTTCCATTAAGGTGAACAACATGCTCAAATGGTTGATAAAAACCCAAAACTGAACCGATGTAAAAATCCCCCTCATAAATTTCGTTGTCACCTGGTGCTCCTTCATTAGACAAAACAAAACCTGTTGTTATTTTTCGGCCCAAATCCTCAAAGCCCAAAGTAACCTTAATCACGTAAGCAAATTCATAAAGTCCGTTTATAGCTTCTATCTTGCGGTAATTTATTTCCCTGCTTAATGATGGCCGTTCCTGATACAAGCTGTGCGCGATACGGTCTAAATTGTAGTTAACTAAAATCATATCAACGAGCTTGATAATTTCCTCGTTAGTTAGGGTAAATATGTCCCTGCTGTAATATTTTACTGCTTCCATTGCTTTGTATATTAATCAATTATGATTTTTTCCTCGACTGTATACCAATCGTCCTTTATATTATTATTTATCGAAAAGGGCACTATTGAAAGATTCCATAGTTGTAGATTTTCGGCAAAAAACATGTATACCTCTCTAACTGGTTGGTCAATCCCTGCAAAATTAGAGGTAATATTCAGCGGGTTTACAAAATCGGCCGTATATCTTGCGCGGTTTACTGGGAGAATAAAAATGTCATTTATTCCATCTTCTAAGATAAATGACACAACATCTTTTTTTGAATTTACTTCTTCAGCATAAGATATGCGAAAAATAATGCCCGGAACGATTTCGGCAGATTTGACTTCGATTTTGCGATAACGCATATCACCGCTTGACATTAATTCTACCCCATCAATAACCGGTCGGGATATTTTCAAAAGAAGGTCTACCGTGCTTATAATTTCATCGTCAGTTAGTGTTAATATGCTTCTTATTCGCTCCATATTATGCTGATTAGCTGATTTGTTCAATGACTGGCGAATGAACTTCCTGTACAATATAGCTTCCAAGCCCCTTTGAATTAAACACTTTCATCATTTCGGGATTTTGCGGAAACTGCTCGTAATAGGCGAATTCATCACCCCACATTTTTAAATTATCTTCTAAATGTTTATACAGGGCTCTGATCTCAATATTAAATGCTGAAAAATCGAAATTAATACCCAACTTCTTAAAATAAGCATCTCCTATGTAGGCCTTACTAAGAGAGGTAAAACAATAATCATCTAAATTAGACAACAACTCAAATCCAGTGACAAGACTTTTAGATTCATCGCTAAAACCAAAAGTTACTCTACAAAAAATAGAACCTTCGTCAAAGCTGGGCACAATTTCAATTTTTCTATAAATGACTACCTTCATTGCCTTGCGGTTATACATAACGGTTTCCATATTACCGCCCCCATCGGGGAAAATGAAATCCACCAGCCCAATAATTTCTTCGTTAGTTAGACTATAAACGTCTCTTATATTATTACCTATTGCTGCCATATTGATATTATTAAATTAAAACCACATCAAAATATAATGTGCTGTTACCAATAGAAAACCGCTTACCAACTATAAGGAGGCGGCCATAATTTTTCGCCCATATAAAGCTTTCAATAAATAGCCTGTACATGATTTGCTCGTTTTCATCAATATATTCTTCTGTAAAGAATGCCATGTCCCAACTATCTATATTCAAACTTATACTGTCACCTATATTAAAGGTTGCTGCAAGCTCGGTATCTGCAATATAAAGGGGGTAATCGTCAAAAAATGGGTCAAATTCGGTGGCTTCTTTACCTTCATAAAGGCTGCTACACTTTCTTTCATACCGGTCTATTATATCTTCAAGAAACTTAACTTTTCCTGATATCGTCATTTCTTCCTCGGGATAAGCACTTTTTAACTCACGTTGCACAATATCATTGTTCCAATAAAATGTGATGTGCTTCATCAAAAAAACTGCTGTATTAAATTTTTTCATAGTATCTATTATCATTTTAGCGCAAAATCATCTGTCGTTGCTTTTTTATAAGCCTCCAAATATTCTGCCTCTGAAATAGGAACACCTACTTCATATTGGCACCAGGTGCCAGTTAATTCAAACGGTTCATCGGGTTTGTTTCTATCGAACGGCAAATTATGTTCGACGGAAATGATAGGCTTTTCATTTAAAAAATTAATAACCTCCTGATAGCCGTCTTTGGTTTTACCCGGCCCTCCATATACCTTATAAAAATGGAATACACCCGGTCTTTGCTCCCTTTTAAAATATGCTATTTCCATCGATTAATGAGTTTTGATATCAGCAATACTTTTATGTCCTGTGGTATTAATGCCTAAGGGGTATTCACCTCCTTAAAATCTTTATAGCTGAACTGGTAGATACCTGGTTCAACTTCGAAACCATTTTTTAACAACCGGGCGACTTCTTGCGCACTATATTTGCCTTTAAAATATTTATCCAAATCGGATATAAATTTTGTAGCGGTTACCCGATAAATTTCCCTCTTCTTTTTGGGCAAAGCTTCAAAAAGAGCTTTTATATAAACCTGTACTTCATTCCAAACTGTACTCCCTTTTAATGGGATGGGTGCTTGTTGTTGATTCGTATTTGTCATTTAAATTTTATTGAAGTTCACCTACTGGTGACACATAAAGCATATTAGGGCTGTCTATTAAGTCTATATCAATATGATCTATTGACCCTTTTCTTATCAGGCGGTGACCTTTATTAAGGCATTTGATTTTAACTTCTCCGCCTAAGTTCATACTTATAACCTTAAATACTGCACCACTGGCGATATGGGTTATTGTTTTAGGTAACGGTTTCATTGTAACGTTTTAGATAAAGGTAAAAGGAAAAAAGGAAAACCAGCCTAAGCCGGTTCTACTTCATCATGTGTAAAATCTGTAATAGTACCGTTAATATTTAGTGAAACCTGGGCTTTATCACCGTTTACCCGTACATCATCAACCGGGTAGGTTTTACCATTATGTTTAGACATTGTACTATCGGGGTGTACTTTGACTACTGCTTCACCGGTCGCGCGGATGGTGATAAGCTTATTTACAATTTCGTCTTGCATGGCATAAGATTTAAGGTAAAAAAAGGGTTAGCCCTCACGACTAACCCCGATTAAGATAATTAACTATTTTCCTCCTTTTCCTTACCATCGGCCAACACAACAAGTTTGTCGGCAACAACTTTGTAATTATAACTTTTGGTTTCGTTTTTTTCGTAGTTGTCATTTCTTAAACTACCTTCCACTAAAACCAATGAGCCTTTTTGAAGTAACTTTCCTGCAATAGTAGCAAGACCGTTCCAGGCAACAATACTGTGCCAGTCTGTGATTTCTTTGTCCTTGCTTACCTTTTCAGTGGTTGCAATTGAAAAATTAACGACTAAGCCGTTTTCTATTTCTTTAACTTCTAAATCTTGACCTACACGGCCAATCAGGGTAACTTTGTTGTAAGATTTCATCGTTTTTAAAATTTGAGATAAATAAATTATATGAATTATGCCACCAACGACAAGGTAAGATTTTTAACCTTTGTCTTATTTAGGTGGGGATTATTTTTGTTAGAATAACGCTCTACAAGATAGAAAATAGCAATATTTGAGTTTTGAACTATTGCCCATGCAGAAGTTAAAGCCTTGCGCCTGGTAACGCTTGTTGCTTTCTGTATTTCGTGGCTTAGCTTCATTAATCGGGTTTTGTTAGTTTGCGTTTTCATAATGTGAGGATTAATAATTATCTTGTTTCTTTCGTTATGTAAATATACAAAAAAGTATATCAAATATACAATTTAGTATAACATTTATTTAAATTATTTTCATCCCTCCAACTATAAATCTTCCAATTCACCCCCTAAACAACTGCTTTCATCGGGCCAAGCTGATAGGCCGCAAATGCGCGCGGGAATTATTTTAACCTTTGTAAATCATACTGACGCAAACCCTGGCATTCTTGTGTTAAGCAACCAAACTCGAAAGTGTAGCGAGGCTGTCAAGTGACATGGAATAAATCGGACTGAGGTACGCGGGAGAATTTATGCCGTGAAAGCACTTTACTGGTGAAGCGAACGGGGGAATTTCGCTGTTAGATAAGAATGCGTTATTTGATAACCGGGTGAATTGGCCGGGTGGGTTATTAACAGGATTATTTGAAAGGGGAAGTAAATTCTTTATCGATTTAAGGGCAAAGCAAAGCGGAGAAATTAAAAGTGATTATGAATTGAGGGTGATCCCTGCCTGAAGTGAGAAACAAGGGGGCGGGCCCGGATGTAATCGGGTATAGCCTTGGGTGATGGAACGAACGAAAGGCAGGGTTCAATGGGCAAAAAAATAATCAGCCAGAAAAGGGATGGCGTTAGGGTTTATTTTTAATTATCTACAAATTAATCCTCCGGAAGCAGATCTGGAGCGCCGGCCTCGGCAAAAATTATCTACAAATAAAATGCAATTAAACGCGGAGCGGCGCGGTTGGCCAGTATAATTTGAAAACGTATCAGTGCTGCGCGATTGGTCACTTGATGCAACAATTAATCCGCGAATTTGATTATTAAGTACCCTGGATCATTTCTTCGCCAAGGGCGGTGGTATGCATCGTTAGCTTTTATACCAAACTTCACCATTTTCTAACTTAATAAAACTTATAGTATCAATTCCTACAGCGATACCATCAGCATCTTCACTAAAATTAAAGAAAAACAGGTTTGATAATATATCCTGAAATAAAAAGTTATTTGTTAAAAGGTTACCAGCAACTATCGTTGATACTTTCTGATTGGCAACCAATTTATTACGCTTAATAAAAGCTGTCAATGTATCGTATGCTTTATTCATACAATAAAAATATAAAAAAGACCTTTAGAATCGAATTGATTGCCAATTATTTTAGTATTGTTAATTTTTTAAGGTAAAAATCAAATCATCTATATCGCTTCTGTCCAGTTGAAACCATTCGCCTCTTATACATTTCTCTTGATAAAGGTGTTGATAATTAACTATTCGATATTAAGGATATGCCGAGGTTTCTAATCTTGGTTAACGTATTTTATTGACTGCTGATAGGCAGCAAAAAAAAGCTATACTGTAAAATTGTGATAATAGCATTTGGATTTTACAACAGCTAAATAAGTTCGATTTCTTTAGAAATTATTGTTGCCTTTTTTTCCTTTATTTCAAAATCCATATTTCCGTTAGTTGTTTCTATTCTTACCATCACTACAGAAACTCCTTTAAACTTCTCTTCTAATTCTTTGGTCAGTTCAAAAATTGGATAGGCATCCCCTCGTGTATTAGCGCCAAAGGTTCCCGAAAATACTTGACTTTCGCTTATTTCGCTGGTTCCTGCCGTTAACTCGATAATCGAGCCATTCGCAATTTTCAAGAAAGCCTTAGAGCCTTTGCTAACAGCGAAGACGGAGCTGCGCTTTCCATTAGTAACATTAATGTGAAAAACTAAAAATTTACTCCCTTTGTACTTGGCAGCGTAGGTATAAAGGATATCGGTTTCACCACCCGTCCAGCTTAGGCTTGTAAAGATTCTTTCCTCCGATGTTTTAAGGGTAGTATCCCCTGTCATTTTATCAATTTTAGGAGGTAACAATTTTTGAGCGTTTACGGTAAGTGCTAACAGACACAATAGAACTGCGGTCAAATAGGATTTTTTCATTCTTGCAATATGGTTTATGCCACGAATATAGGGATATAAATAATAGAAGTTACAAGAACCGCCTTGCTCTGCTACAATCCTGCAAAGCGAAAGAGCTAATTAACAATAGTCGTTCCCTCCGGATCACACTATTGTAACAACCGTATTCATCTACTTTTTAAAGGGAAAAAAAAACTGTAGGTTTGCTACTGAGATAAATAAATCGTTATTCTTTAATTGGAATTGCGGACATAGCCCTGATTCATCACCAGGGCTTTTGTTTTTTATTGATATAAAAAAAGCCATCCAAAGGATGGCTAATTATTACCGTTCTTGCGGCAGGTATAAGGTTTCATTCTCAAACCACATGGTTACGGTGTCGGCTTTGAAATCTGTAAATGGTAGGCTTGTTGCAAATATTACAACCCCATTTCCATCATCCATCATTAAGCACATGTGAGGCGTAGGCTGGTCTTTATCCATAACCCTTTGTAAAGTCCAGCACTGAAATTCCTCATCAAAGAAGTTTGTAGTTTTATTAAGAATTAGGATTTTGTCAATTAACCAATAAGCTTCGTACTTGTCCGCAATCTGCTTAACCCCATCGGTGTAGATTAATTGTGTTAATTCATGTCGGTACCATTGATCAGTGCCATTGTAGCCTACAAATTCGTCATTAGCATTTTTGAAAGTTTCCATAATTTAAGGATTTTAAGTGTGAGGGAAAAAATTAATTATAGAAGCTCTACCGCCTGTAGACCGGAATAACGGCAAGGTGGAGATCATAAAAATTTTAGGTACATGGAATAAATCGGACTGAGGTACGAGGGAGAATTTATGCCGTGAAAGCTCTAAATTTTTTGATACTACCTTGAAGCGCGGGGCACGTGAGGGCTGACCCCGTTTCCGGGCTATCTGGCGAACTTTGTGCTATGATTGATTGCTCCCCCGCGTGTCGGCCAACCAATACAAAGTGAAGCGGCGAATTGGAATTGGTTAACCGATAGATAAAAAGTAAATTTGGTGTAATAAGAAGTAAACATGAAAATTGAAATATTTGGCCCGATAAACGCTGCCATATTTACTTATCCAAGTAAAGAGTATTCCGAAATTAAGCGTAGCTTAAGTGAACGTATGCGATACCTCGACTATCATTCGTCTTATGCAATGGTTTATTCAGGCCCGATAGCTGAAGCTCCCGAAGAACTGCCAGAGGCCAAAGAGCATGCCAATCCAGGTGATACGTACATGATCGCATATAAACCAGATTGGGATTATTTCAAGGCCAAGCTAAAGTCAATAATTGATTCCTGTGACGATACGGACGTGAACGTGAATATTCACGATTTAAAATATATACAGGCTAAAATTAAAATGATAGTTGATCCTGATAATGAAGAAAATGAACCAACGTCTACAATTTTTCCGATATCAGGCAAAGATCTGCGCCGGCGCTTACTTTCAATAATCTACAAAAACCTTCGGCCATAACCGCTGCAGGCGTGTTGCCTGCTGAAAATTCATCTACAAATGAATTGTGTTCTAAACAAAATATTCAATGCTAATAACTTTTTTTTAATAAATTATTATTACATTTGTATCATAATTATGATAACATAAAGACTTCATGGGTCTATCCATGAAAACATAAACAAAAGATAAGATATAGAAAAGCTCCCTTTATTATAGGGAGCTTTTTATTTTAAAGACAATTTATTATGGCCAAAACCTTTACTTCGCAATTATTTGACTTCGCCTTCATTCCTGCTTATGAGGATAAAATACGTGATTTAGCTGAAAACCTTACTGATCCTGAAAGTTGGGATTTTTCCGATGCTACAACCAAAAGTTATCAAATTTTAAAGAATTACTTAGAGCACACTTTTAGAAAACTTAAAGGGGAAAATAAAATTTGCTTTACCGCAAATAATAAATTTGCAGCATTCAATACAGGATTAGTAACTTCTAATTTAGAGGAAATAATAGCCTTTTTTGAGGAATATAAAAATCAAAAGGCTGGTCATAATACGCCATACTTTTTTAAGGGTTTTTTAAAAAACAGCGATAATTTAGTACTAACGCATTTTTCAAGCAATCTGCCTGACATCGCCAATTATTTTGAAAAGCCTGGGGCTTTAATATTTAATCCTAAATGCAATTTAATTCCTGATATCGATCACATAATTAGTGATAACCTGACAAGATTTCCACCCCATCTACAAACTGCACATGAGGACGAAATCAGGAGACAATTATTTGGTGCTATAGATGATGTTAAAAAGAAAGTACGCACCAATTATAAAATTGCTATACCTCAATTTTACGATAATAAAATTCAACTATTATTGCCTTTATGCCTTACTGCGGGTTCACCAAATCCTGATTTAGCACTGGTCGTGCATAGTCTTAATGATACCACATATACGGCGCGTACCTGTTTAACTCTCAAAATGGCTTACAATAATGCTCGTTTAATTGTTAAGCCACAAAGCAGTTGGTTAAAGCCTTAAAAATATCATCGTCTACAATTTCCGCGATATCGCGGCAGGATCTTCGCCGGCGCCGATTATCAATTATCTACAAAAACCTTCGGCCGTAAACGCTGCAGGCGCTTAGCCAGGTGAATGTCCGTCTACAATCTATACGATAAGAACAAAAAAAGCCCTGTTAAGGGCTTAAATTCAAGCCGCTTTTGCGGCTTGTTTATTAACGTTTAGGATAAAATCGGCTGCTTTCTGTGCTTGCGATGCAGCTGTTAAAATTAGCTTTTTATCGTTTTTCAAGGCTTTTAACCAGCTTTCTATATAAGCTGCGCTATTCGGTATTGTTTCCTGCTGTATTCCGGTTATCGCGCAAAGGAACGCGGCTGTTAATTCAGCTGTAAGCTCTTCTTTCGCGTAGTTTGATTTACCGAAGCCGTCTGATTCAATCAGCTCTTTTCTGTTTAACCTGGTTGCATGACCGGTACTGTGTGCCAGCTCGTGAAACAGAGTGCTGTAATAGCCTTCGCTTGATTTGGATATTTTCAATCCGGGAACAACAACTGTGTCGGTCGCTGGTACGTAGTAGGCGCTGCTGCCGTTTAGGTTAAGTTTTGGTCGTGATGGCATATGCTCTACAACCTGTTCGCAAGCTTCTATTTTAGCAACTTCAGTTGTTAACAGGGCTTCAACTTTAGGAAATTCTATCCCTTCCGTCTGGTCGATATTAAAAACTGTGTGCTCTTTAGGCACTAACCGGGTAGGGATTATTTGCTTTGTTTCACCGGTTTGCAGATCCTCAACCTCTTTCGGTTGATTTTTTAATTCGATAGTAGCCCAATAGGTTATTTTAATGCCTTTTTCGCCCTTTTTAACCGTACCGCCTAATTCCTGGGCTTGTTTGTAGGTTATATAAAAGGGTGTTGTGTAATTGTTAATTACGGTGTGCCAGTTTAACCAAAAGACATTCCAGCCCCGATATTCTACGTTAGTAGTAACGTTTTTTGGAAGTCCGACGTGATTCCATGAGCAGCGCCAAACGACCGTGCCTTCTTCTAAGGCTTTGATAACTGCGTCTGTTACCTCTTGGTAAGTGTCTTTGAAGCTTGTTGTAGCTGATTTGAAGTTTTTGGTTGATTTTTTAGCGGTAGCCATGATTTTAAATTTAAGTGTGAGGAAAAAAATTAATTATTACTGCCACTACCGCCTGTAGACCGGAATAAGGGCAAGGTGGAGATCACAAAAATTTTAGGAACATGGAATTAATCGGACTGAGGTACGAGGGAGAATTTATGCCGTGAAAGCTCTAAATTTTTTGATACTACCTTGAAACGTAGGGTACGTGAGGGCTGCCCCCGTTTCCGGGCTATCTGGCGAACTTTGTAGTAAATATTGATTACTTGTATGTGGGGGGGCCAACCTGGCCGGAAAGCAGCGAAGTAAAACGTAGCGTAATGTAGGACAGGGGATAGCACAAAAGAAAGGATCTTCTTTTTTCCCCTTCGGTATCGCGAAGCAGTTAAACACCTGGGGAAATAATTAACTAAAAATGCCGCTGAAAACGCGCGGGCCCGTGAAGTGGGGCACTTTCTTTGCTTCTTTCTTTGGTGCAATCAAAGAAAGAAGTGCCCACGGTGTGAGCGCGGGCAAATCGACAGCAAGGGGTTATTTAAAGGCTTCCAGTTCATTTTCAAACCACGTTTCAATCATTTGCCTTTCCTGCGGTTCAATGCGCTTATATAGCTCGTAAAGATTCGCCATTAAATGGCGTTGTGTTTTCTGAACGCTATTGAATGTTGATATTATCTTGTTCATATCCTCGTACCCTTTAAAAATATCCCTTAAACACAATACAGGATCATCCCCGTATGCATCAAACAATCTTGCCGATTTAATAAATAAATTTTCCATGTATAGTGTCTTATAATTATCCAACCTTTAGGGGCTGCATCCTGAAATCCTTTAAGTTTAAAAAGAAGCCCCGTACCTCTACCATCCCGTTTCTAAACATACTCCATAGCAGGGACGAACCCATTTTTGCAAGTGATGCATTGATAAATAAATCCTGTTTTTCAAGGGCTTCTGCGAGTGAACAACTTGGCGTATCATCCTCATTTTCCGACCTGATTAGCAAATCCCTAAACTCGTCCGTAATGAAAGGTAGGCTTTCAACCGTTCTGAATTTTTTTGAATTAGGTTGTTTGATATTGCCAACGGTTGATAAAATTACCTGCCCTGTAAATTGGCTATTGCCAAAGTCCATCCAGTACATGGGCTTAACGTAAGTTGCCTTTTGCTTCGCTGATTGCTTCTTTAGTATATCAGCAATTTCCATTCTTGCACTTACTGTATCAACGCAAGTAATCGTAAGATTGGCGTCATACCGACCCTCGGTCGTTTCAATGAGTTCCCTGTCATAACGTTTGTTTATGGCTTTCCAGTTTGAGCCTATGCGGCGATTTTCTTTATTGATTAATGCAACCGCTTTAGGCAAACCTATTTCGGCTGTTGTAAATTGTTGACGGCCTAAATTAGCAGTACTAACCGTGTCGTTATCAAATAAATTAACAGATAATCCAGGATGATCTAATGCTAATAATGATTGGTGAATGTTGGCAAGGGCTGTAATCACGTTGCTTCCTGTGCCACCTGCCCCAATAACATTTACCGTTATTGGGTTGGTCGGATTGATAAAGTAATTATCAATAATGTGAACTGCGGTTAAATTACTTGTCATTATAAAAGGTCTTTAAGGATAGATTTTGATTTAATTAATGTTTCGGCAGGAAAAGGTTTGCCTGTATTTATTAGTGAGTTCCATAACTGAATAATGTTCGTTTTAACAGGAATATGACCATCAAAAAGATGGCTGAAATAGCTATTGAAAAAATAGCTCTCCCAACTGCTCATAAATTCTTCAAGGAATGAGCCATTTACATCAATATCAACTGTTCCCATACAAACTTCACTATCACTGTTGATGTTAAAAAATGGGGCGTAAAACAATACTGTTTCTTCTGTTATCGGCTTGTTATCGGCCAATGCAAATATTTCTAAATCGGTTTGGGTAGCTTTCCATACCAAGCCCGGTACCAGTGCCTTACCGCAATCGATGCCTAATTGTTTTTTAAAGAACAAACTCACCTCCTGCGGTGGGGTGTACCATATCGCAAAACCAAATTTTGCAGGGTCAATAAATAGCACATTCTTTGGCATGATGCCACGGCTTTTAAGATAATCTGTTTTAAGTTCTGTATTATCTTCAAGCGCTTCGGATAACATAGCACTTTCCGAAACGGTAAGCGGATGGGCGTTGATGGGTGTACCCTTATCGTCCATATCGTAAGATTCTACATATATATCGCTTTGTTCTTCGCCTTTAAAAAACACAAGTGCTTTGTAGGGTTTAGAAACATCTTTGAATTTATCGGTTATATTATACATTTTTATAGTTATATATTAAGTCACACAATTGCTCAATGGCATGAAAATAGGCTTTAGGGTATCCGTGATTGTGCTGCTCTGCCTTTTGTGGCTTATCAAAAAACTGGCAGGTAAGGGGGTGGTCAATATGGCCTGTTTCCTGTAAATCATAATTAATTGACTCCCGTATATTTTCGCCAAGCCAGGAATCATCATCACCCCAATAAAAAGTAAGGTACTGGTCAAACTGCATACGGTTTTCTTCCTCGGGTTTCAGCAATGTTGTTGTTAAATAGCTGTAAATGCAATCATCTTTTTGATTTAACTCGCTTACCAATTTGGCAACTTCAAGCAATTTTGTTTGAAATTCATTGACCGGTTGATATTGAGCAATCCTGCTATCCAGTTGAACTAAATGAATATCCTGCTTAATTTTGGCGTGAATGTTTTTACCCCACTTTTTGGCTTGCCTGATCTCGGCCATATTGGATTTGTATTCTTCGGGAGTAAATTCATCCCCTTGAATTAAAAAGTCCTTAACCATTTCATAGATGTAATATAACCAGCTGTTGCCATCGGTATAGAACTCAATACCCCCACATCTGCAATACCATGCAAAAACAGACAATATTAAATCACGGGTTTTACGGGCTTTTCTATCTTTAAGTAATTCGACAATCGGCTCAACTTGTATATGATACAAGGTGTAGTTAGGTAAAAATTCTTTAATGGTTACAAGCGTAGCTGGGTGCAGGTCATCTTGTAAGATTATCAATTCAAGGTCTTTATTGACCTGTTCTAAGTGTTTTGAAGCATGTTTATATGCTAAGTGGATGTTGAGGGGGTAAACCTGTTCAGACACATCCAAAGGATTGAAGCTATATAAATCAGCAAGGTAGTTAAGGGATTTAAAAAAATCCCTTTCTACTTTAGACTGATTAGTTAATTCTTCATGTAAATTAATGATAATGGGGGTAAACTCGTATTTCAGGAAACCATACCCGTTAAATTCAGGGGTGCGCTTCTTAGTTTGTTTTTTCGGATTTCGGCTGCTGTAGGCAATTTGTCCAGTTGGTGTACGAACTTGCTTAATTGATGATAAAGTTTCCATTCTTCGTTTGATTGTTTTACTGCTCGTGCTTTTGGCTTTTTCATGATTAACCTTTCGTTCCCATCGTGGTTACAAACTTGTATTTGATTTCATCGTCGGCGATTTCCGGCCCTTCAATTTTAGCGGTCGTTAAAATTGGATAAGTCTGCGCATAAAAGTTTATTACCGCTTCCGGTGATAACTTCGGGTCTATATCTGACAGCTTTACGGACTGGCCGTTATTATCAAAAGTGAATGTCCGGGCTAATGTTACTATTTGCATGGTTGTGAGGTTTAAAACATTGATGGTTGGGATTTCAATTGTATTTCGGAGATACGCTTCTTAATTTCATCGGTATGCTCAATTAGGTCGGTAGCTTTATAAAGCTGCTCAATGGCTTCTTTGAACTTCTTTTCGCCTTCCAGTTCTTCCACTTTCTTGATAAGAGCATCAAACTTTTTCTTGCGTTCATCCTTAGCGTTTTTTTCAGCTTTAAGCTTGTCGGTTTCCATCTGCGATTTTACTTTAGCTTCGGAAACCTGTTTTAAATAGGCTTCCATATTAGTTAAAAGCTGATTTGTTGCTTTTACTGGCTCTTGAATGGCATCAAAAAAACCGTGATCAATTTCTTCGGCTGTGCCTTTAAGCACAAGGGGAGCAATGACATTCTTAGCGTTGTCGCCTACATTATCATTAGTAGCCAGTACCGACACAATTAGTGCATTTTGGTTGTCTTTTTTAATGACAAGCTTTAAACATCCATCTGTCATGAGTTCTGATAAAGACTGAAAAAAAGTGTTGTCCATAATTGTTATTTTTTTAAGATTTCTTTCCCGTTTGATTAATATAAAGATACAAAATAAATATCGTTTTTGGTATATTTAGTATACTTTTTTGTATATTATTTAGGGTGTTTTAAGAGAAAAAATTAGCGCAAAGCCCGCCTTTCCTTTTGTTAAGCAACCAACCTCGGAAGTGAGCGAGCCTGTCAAGAGACATGGAATAAATCGGACTGAGGTACGAGGGAGAATTTATGCCGTGAAAGCTCTTTACTGGTGAAGTGAACGGGAGACTTTTGCAGCAACAAAAGAAATGCGGTATTCATTAATCATCTACATATTTCAAACCGGCTGAGCCTGGCCAACGCCGGAGCCGGAAACTATCTATCTACAATTGAGACTACCTGGAGAAGATCCTGAGCCGCACCCGGGCGAATAATCATCTACAAAAAAAGCACCCGTAGGGTGCCGGTGATTAACTGAACAAATCTCCTTGGATAAACACCGGTACTGGTTGCTTCTTTTCAGTTTTGGGGTTCTGACTAACGGCTTCGGGATGCAGCCAAATATAGCTTAACATAGGATCGGTAAATTCTTCAAAATATGGATAGTAATATCCGTTTATGAGTTTGGTTTTAATTTGGTATCCGGTAAAGAATTCGTTTGATAAGGAGTTCATATTTGCTATTTCACCGGTTAACGTGGATATACCAATGATATTGACCCCTCTTCGCCAATCTAAAGTGACCCCTATGAGTTAGGGTTTGAAAGAGAGTAAAGTTGTTGTACAAATAGGCTCCTGAGAGCGGATGTTTTTGCCCTGTTTAACAACTATTATTTCTACAAAAATACATTTTCAGATTTAGAGTTTCTTCTCCTTAGTGATTCGCCGTACAATTCGACCCTTAAAGAGTGGTGAACAATGCGGTCAAGTATGGCATCAGCGATGGTTTTCTCGCCAATAATATCATACCATTCCTTCACCGGTATCTGCGAAGTGACCACTGTAGAGCGCTTCTGGTGTCGGTCTTCTATGATGTCCAGTAAAGAGGCCCGGCTCTGCGCATCAAAAGGCTGTAAGCCGAAGTCGTCCAATATCAGCAGATCGGCCCGTTCTATTCTTTTTAGTTCGGCCAGAATGGTCCCCTTTGCTTTGGCCAGCTTCAGCTGCCCCATAAGCTTAGCGGTATTAACGTACAAGACCTTGTAACCGTTCTGACAGGCCTGGTAACCGAGCGCTGTTGCCAGATAGCTTTTGCCGGTACCAGTGGAACCAGTAATGAACAGGTCCTTATGCTCTTTAACAAAGTCCAGGGCAGCAAGCCTGTGGACCTGATTCTTTTCCAAGCCCCGATCAATAGCATAGTCTATCTGTTCCAGCGAGGCTTTATATCTAAAGCCAGCACCCCTGATAGCCCGTTCTACGTAACGGTTGCGCCTGTCATCCCATTCACTGGCGACCAGCAAGGCGATGAACTGATCGGCTGTAAGCGATTCTTTTACTGTAGTCTCCAGATTGGTTTTAAAGGCATCATACATGCCATACAGGCGAAGCTGACGCATCTTGTCTAATGTTTCATTATTCATTTGTTCTTATGTTTATGGGATTTACTGGTAATATTCTTTGCCTCTGATATTGTTATGAGTTGGGATCGACACGGGTTCTTCTTCGTGCTGCAACTGGTCCAGGCGTTTCTTGAGGATCTCTTCGATAACGGGATAGTTGTACTGGCCGAGATTGTCGGCCCAACGACAGGCATCAGCCAGTCTTCCGGCACCGACACGTCTGGCGAAGCTCAGGATGCCAGAGCATGACTTGTATGCCTGTTCCGGGTAAACCTTATGTTCGAGTACTTTGGTGATATAGCGGGCCACATCATCATGAATGGCCTCTGCCTGCTGGATAAACTTTTCAGGTGACCATTCGGTAAGAAACCGGTGCTGCGAGGCCAGGTGGTTCTCATCAGTAGTATAACGGTATTTGATACGGTTACGGCGGTGGGAAGCGATCAACGTGTATTGGTAATAGATCTTTACCGTAATGGAGGTGTATAAGACCTTCACTTTCTTTCCGATATAGTTGTAAGGCACACTGTAGTAGTGAATATCTTCTCCTAAACGAACGTAGCCGTTCTTCATCACGGTAACCATGACCTGTTTATTGACCTCGTAACGCAATGGGTTGAGCGGACCCAATGCTTCGCGTTCAATCTCCTCGAACTGTTCTCTACGGGAATAAGTGCGCCCGGAGAAGGGTTTGTTGTTATGGATCTCCAAAGCGGGGCGTATGGCCGAGTTCAGCGATTCCAGATCGCCGAACTTCCGGCCTTCCAGCCGGGTGTATATGCTGCGGTAGATCAGTTTGACCGCACCTTCCACTAAAGACTTGTCACGCGGCTTATAGACACGTGCAGGAACAACAGTAACGGAGTAATGCTCGGCAAAAGATGCGAACTCATCGTTCAGGATAGCTTCGTACTTACTTCCCCTGGTTACCGCAGAACGCAGGTTATCCGGAACAATGGCACCAGGAACGCCACCAAAGTAATGCAGCGCGTTCTCACATGCTTTGATCAGGTCTTCTTTTCGCTGGCTTTCTACAGCTTCCACATAAGTAAGCTGGCTGCAGCCCAGAATAGCAACAAATACTTCCACATCATGCGCTGTATCATCCTGTGACGTGGTGAGTTGTAGCTTACTTCCCGTGAAGTCGATATACATCTTGTCACCGGCCTTATGATCGACATGCATAACAGGCTTGGAAAGCTGAAGATAGGTATGTACTGCGTTATTGAACCGGGAACGGCCATAACCATCAGGGTGCTTTTCTATATACTCCGCATGCAGCATCTCTCGGGTTACACCCTTCTTTTTGAGCCGCTTGCTTATCTCAGGAAGCATACTCTCCAATACCTGCATACGGGGACTGCCTGCGGTCTTGGCAACCGTAGTCGTAAACAATACAGCGAGTTCACTGTCGCTTTTGGCACCGAACTCTTCGTGTGTGATACCCAGCGTATGCCACACACGCACATACTTTTTAATGGTGTTCCGGGAGATCCCTACCATCCCGTGGATCGTTTTGATACCTGTACCCTGGCAGTACAGGCGGATGATCTGTCGTAATCTATTCATCTTGATCGGTTTATTGGACATCGTATTCGCTGGTTTTCGTTTAGCTGAAAAAGCTAAACAAAAACCTTGTCCGCAGAAACCTATCAGTACATTACTTTAATCTCTTTTGAGGGGTCACTTTCACGTGGCGAAGAGGGGTCACTTTGCTTTGGCGAACGTGGTCACTTTCAACTGGCAAAGGGGACCTTTTTGATCTGGCCGGATAGGGTCATTTTGGTGTGTTTTATCCACTTACCGTAAAGTAATAAATTATCCCGGTTAACACCATCACCAAGATTGTGGTCAAAAAACTGATGCGGTTATATTTATCAAGTAATTTCATTTTAAGAATATGAAAACGGTTTAATAATGTTGGAAGGTCGGCAAATGTGTTAAAAACGATTTCCATGAATACACAATTACACTTTCAAGGTAATCAGTAAAAAAGGATCAGAACAACAATTAAATGCAAGCAATTTAGTAAAGATATAATATGTGAAGTGGCCTCAATTCATGAGCGTACTGCCAAAGCAATTACCATTTAAATTCTGTATTCTTTCTGTATAAAGTCAAAGCTTAAAAAATCATTCTACTCGACTTTGTAACATTTACACCACACACAAAAACTCCAATATTCGTACAGATTTGAGGGGCACTTTTGGGGCCATATGAAATACTGCTATACTATTCTGTTTCTTTGCTTAATAACCGTTTCAACCTTTGCTCAAAGTTCTAAAGGTAAAATTACCGGTAAGGTTACAGATGCCACCACCAAACTACCGGTAGATTATGCCACCATAGGTTTATTTCCTCAAGGCACAACTAAACCTATAACCGGTGCCGCTGCCGATGGTAAAGGTGGCTTTACCTTAGTTAATATTCCTAATGGCGAATACCAGTTGACCGTCAATTTTATTGGTTATAAGCAGGTGAGTATAGACCATATTGTGATAAGCGACAGTAAGAACAACATTAACCTGAACACTATTTTATTGCAGTCGGCAAGTAAACAGTTAAACGCGGTAAGCGTGACCGCCAAAACTCCTGTCATCGAAAACAAGATAGATAAGCTGGTTTACAATGCAGCCAATGATATTACCTCGCAGGGGGGTATTGCGCTGGATGTGTTGAAAAAAGTTCCGCAGGTGAACGTTGATATTGATGGAAACGTAGAATTACAGGGTAATTCCAATATACGCTTCCTGATCAATGGTAAACCCAGCAGCGTTTTTGGCGCCAGCGTGGCCGATGCCCTTGCGGCAATACCTGCCAGTCAAATCAAAAGCATCGAGGTAATTACCAGCCCCGGTGCGAAGTATGATGCCGAAGGTACAGGCGGTATCATCAATATTATTTTGAAGGATAACAAAGTACAAGGTATTAACGGTAACATCAACCTATCGGCCGGTACCAGGCTGGAGAATGGATCGGCTAATTTTAACGTGCGCCATAATAATTTTGGAATTGGTTTATTCTTGAGTGGTAACGCCCAGGTAAATACCCGGGGCAACAATTCACAAGACCAGGTTTCAACCAATGCTACCGGCGATTCGTTGTTCCATCGTAAACAAAATGGAAATAGTGATCTTCATCGAAACGGCTATCAATCAGGCCTGAGTTTCGACTGGAATATTACACCAAAAGACAACATTACCGCAACGCTTGGTTACAATAGGTTCGGTAACAATAATGAAGGTATGACAGGGCAGGAAGACCTAATCACCAGTTTGGCCGGGGTACCCCTGAGCAGCAGGTTAAGCAACCGTGCTTCTGCGAGTAAATTCAATGCGCATAGTTTCGATTATAGCATAAACTACCGTAAAAAATTCAAACAGGATGGTCAGGAACTGAGTTTCCTATACACATCCAGCCTAGGCAATAACCGCTCTCAATATAGCCAGGAGCAATTCCGTTCGGGTAAGGCTACGGCATTTTCAGGCGCAAACAGCAATAGTCCAGGCTCAGAAAATGAAACGGAGATTCAGCTGGATTATACCCAGCCGGTAACAAAGAATCTTATCATTGAAACCGGTGTAAAAACTGTGCTACAAACCATTAGGAGCAGTGCCAATGTATTTACGCTTGACAGCCTTACGCAGCAATACGGATTTGATGCCCGCCAATCTTATGACTTGTACTATAACCGTAAGGTGTATGCCGGTTATTTATCAGCAACTTTTTCGGTATTTAATTTTTTCGATGTGAAAGCTGGAGCCAGATTTGAACGCACGAATACGACAATAGATTTCCCAAACACAAGTATTCCTTCTTACAACACCCTGGTGCCATCGGCCGTTATATCGCATTCATTTAAAAACGCACAAACGGTGAAGCTCAGCTTTACCCGCCGTATAGAGCGGCCCGATTTCAGAGAGCTAAACCCGTTTCAAAACCTGAGCGATCCGTATAACATTACCACCGGTAACCCGTTGCTGCAATCCGAGTTTGGTAACAACGCCGAACTTGGATATAATAAATCTTTTGAAAAGGGTGGCAATATTAATGTGGCCTTTGTTGTACGCTATAATACCAACGATCTCAAACCATATACGGTAAACTATCCGCAATACACCGTGGGCGATTCGGTTTATAGAAACGTAAACGTATCAACCCGTGTGAATGTAGGGCAGGAGCTCAATACCGGGATGAATATATCAGGATCGATGCCCGTGGGCGAAAAGCTTAATTTCCGCACGAATATCTATGTATCAAACCGCCATATAGTAAATGAACTTGATCCCAATAATCGTGTTGTAGATGGTTTAGGCTATCGCATCAATATGAACGGCACTTACCAGTTACCAAAGGACCTGATCATGGAGCTATTTGGAAATTACCAATCGGCTTTCAACAATGTTCAGGGGCGGAACCCTCATTTTATTAGTTATAACTTTGCATTCAGGAAGCAATTGTTCAATAAAAAAGCAAGCTTTGGTTTTACCACAACCAATCCGTTTAGCCAGTATGTGAACCAGGTGTCGACTGTACGAGGCAGCAATTTTACAACTTATAATATCAGGCAGGTACCTTACCGGTCATTTGGTGTTAGCTTAACCTACAAGTTTGGAAAGCTGGAGTTTAAAAAAGACAAGCAAAATGATAACCTGCCAACACCGATTGACAACTAAAATCAGTTTATAAAAAAAATGCTAAAATTCTGATAGCCATTAATATCCAAAATAAACACAGAATTGGATTTTAGTTTTGAGCATAAATCAAATCTTTATGAAAAAGCAAGTTTTAGTTTTACTAACCGTCCTTACAATTACCGGTACAGTGATTGCCCAGAATGTGAAAAGCACAGGGGTGCCTGCTGCAGTTAAAGTTGCATTAATTAAGAAGTATCCTGGTGCTTCCAAAGCAACCTGGGAAAAAGAAAAGGGAAACTTTGAAGCTAATTGGGGTGGTAAGTCGGGCGAGGATATGTCGGTAACCTTCACGCCTCAGGGCACGTTTGTTGAACAGGTAGGAGCTATATCTCCGGCAAATTTGCCCGCTAATGTAAAAGCATACGTAAGCGCAAAATTCAAGGGGGCAAAAATCAAAGAAGCAGGCAAAGTAACCGATGCTAAGGGCGTGATTATGTATGAAGCTGAAGTAAAAGGAAAAGATCTTGTATTTGACGAGAACGGTAAATTTATAAAATTGGATTAACCTTTTCAAGTGTTTGATAGGAGGTCGCTTAACGAGCGGCCTCTATAAATCTGCAAATTTGTACCCCATGCCGTAAGCGGCCTGGATATAATCCTTACCACCGGCTTCCACTAGCTTTTTGCGAATGTTCTTTATGTGGGAATATATGAAGTCGAAATTGTCAGCAATATCAATACTGTCTCCCCATAAATGTTCAGCGATCGCATTCTTAGATACCACTTTGCCTTTATTAGCTATAAAGTATAACAACAGCGCGTATTCTTTTCGGGTGAGCTTTATTGTTTCTTTACCTATCATTACGACTTTGGCAGAAATATCTATTTGAATTTCGTTAAAGGTTAATATATTGTTGCCGTTATAAGATTTACGCCTGACCACAGCGATAACCCTTGCACGCAATTCAGAAAGGTGAAATGGTTTGGTCAGATAATCATCGGCACCGAGGTTAAGTCCGGTCAAGCGGTCATCCAGGGAGTTTTTTGCTGAAATTATAACAATGCCATCTGCATGCTGGCCTGCTTTTAACCTTTTTAAAATATCTAAGCCGCTACCATTGGGCAGGGTAATATCCAGGATGATACAGTCATAACGGTAAAGTTCAACCTTGACCATAGCCGAGGAATAGTCAGTTGCGGTTTCGCAAATGCTGCCATCTTCGGTAAAATAGGTTTCGATGCTATCCCTTAAGCCGGTCTCATCCTCGATAATTAATATTTTCACAAGTTTTTCTACAAAATTAGGGGTTAATCTTGTAGAAAAACTGTAATTGAACATTTAACAAGAAATAATATGTGGTGGATTTATGCGGTATTATCGGCAGTGTTTGCAGCACTTACAGCGATATTTGCCAAAATCGGCATTAAGGATGTAGATACCAATTTAGCTACGGCTATTCGGACCGTCGTAATTCTGATATTGGCCTGGGGCATTGTGCTATTTAAAGGGGGCACCAGCAGTATCAACACACTTCATAAAACTAACTGGATATTCCTGATCATATCGGGGTTGGCAACCGGGTTGTCCTGGATCTTTTACTTTAAAGCCTTACAAAATGGAAAGGTTTCACAGGTAGCTCCTGTTGATAAATTGAGCGTAGCTATAGCTATATTTCTATCAGTTGTTTTTTTGAAGGAGCCGCTAACTTTAAAGAATGCTTTAGGCGCTGTATTGATCATCGGAGGATCATTAGTAATGATTTTGTAATCCTCATAACACTGTTAATAAATTCAGCATTTCTACAGAATGTTATTTGAACTTGCAGAAAATCGTCTATAACATGGATAATGATCTGCAAGTTGTGAAGATGGTCTCGGCCTATGTGATTGAATTATTATCGTTCCATCTTCCCAAAGAAATGGTCTTTCACAATTTGCACCACACCGAGCAGGTGGTCGTATCGGTTATAGAGTTTAGCCAAGACCTTAATTTGAGCCTAAACGACCGATCTGTTTTACAAACAGCTGCCTGGTTTCACGATACCGGTTACTGCTATGGTTATACCAATCATGAAGATATTAGTAAGGCTATTGCCGGTACTTTTCTTCGGCAGCTGCATTGTAAAGATGAGTATATCCAACAGGTAAACGACTGCATAAGTGCAACCCGCATTCCGCAGAAACCACATACTTTACTACAGGAAATCATCTGTGACGCAGACTTTTTTCACTTTTCGAGAACAACTTATCAAGATGATGCCGGAAGGCTCAGAACAGAATGGGAAACGTTTTTGAAGAAAAGTTTCTCCAGCCAAGAATGGGACAAACTCAATTTGGATTTTTTGCAAAGTCATTCTTATTTTACGTCATACGGAAGAGACATGCTTCAAGAGCGGAAAGAAAGAAATATTAAAGATTTAGGCAGGAAGTTGGCTATTAAGACATAGAAAATAAGATTTGTTGCACTTGTTATGGTGGTTTATACATTTTGTTTCAAAGAACAGAACGTATTTCGCCCCTCTTATCCAGTACACAGTTCTACTTTTGTATAAGATATTTTCCTTTTCAATAGGTGAAGATCGAATTTTCTCTTATTCCGAAATTTTTATTATACATCGACTATCAGATTTAGTGTTTTTAAAGGTGTCACTTTTCAAATAACATTTTACCGCGTTTTAGTGAAGCTTAATATTGGCTAGGGTTGCCTTATCAGGTATAAAATCCATGCAAAAAATATTGATGAGTGACATTTTGCCGTTTTTTTATACCTGTGCCCTGTTCATAAGGTTTTTATTGTCAGCATAAAAAACACTAAAGTTGAGGGTTATTTTTTAAAGTCAGTCGATTTTTAATTCAACTTTTTGAAGATCAAGATTCAACTTCTCCGCTTCCTTCTAATTAATTTATAATGCTATGTATGATGTTTAAATTTAGGTCCTAGCAAGACCTGATGTTTATAAGATCAAATCTGCATTATCAATTATTTTTAGGGTACTACCCTAACAGTTGTCAATAGACTCAAATAATTTGTTATAGCTGCTTCCATTGAAGAGGAAAGAAGAATTGCTGACGAGAACTACTAGGAAAATACTTCTTAAGGTGCCAAAAGAACACTGCTCGAGTATTTGCCGACATCAAACATTTTGATTTAACTGAAAAGTTTCTAAAAAAATATTTTAGGGTACTACCCTAATGGTTGTCAATAAGCCACTTTCAGATCCCCAATCTTTGTATCGTGCTCTTAGCAATTACGTCGACGGGAAAAGGTTCCGCCGAACGCTAAGTTAACGTAGATCTTTGACATATGGGGACGAAGCATTAATCCGCTGAAAACGGAAAATTTTGCGAAGGGGAGATCATATCACAACTGAAAGCGCAAAGGCAGGTGAAAGCCCGGTTTGTAGGAACCGACGTGAGTAGTCCCGAAAATAAAAGTAATACAAAACTTATAACAATACCAGAGGGGCGTAATGCCCCTTTTTTTATGCCTTAAAAATTCCCGGTATAGTAAAGGGAAATAATTAACATAAATGAATCAGCTATGAACACCTTACTTAACTCCGGCCAAGTTCGCGAAAACGTTTCCATGGTCAGGCTCCTGAAAAATCTCGGTTTCACGCCAGCCAAACGTGTAGGCTCAGATCTGTTTTACGTGAGCATGCTTGATGAGGGAGATGTTCCGTACAGTTTTGTTGTCAATGAAGATAGCAATCTATGGTATGATCACAGTTTTTGTCAAGGCGGAGACGCTATTGATTTTGCAGTATTGTTCTGGAAACCGGTTACCCACCAGGATGCCATCGTCAAGATTCAAATAGCCTTAGGGCTTCCAGGCTCAGAAAACGTCAACAACAACGACAAATCACGGACGGGAGCAGGCGGCAAGACCAATACGGTTTTTCAGATCGAATCAATTAAAGAGATCGGTACAACCGACGCCCTGACACATTACCTGGAAAGACAAATACTTGGTGAAGAATTCAGCGGCGATTTGAAAGAAGTATTTTATAATAAGAAAGGGATAGGCGGCGAAGCCGATGAAAGCACGCGTACCTATTTTGGCGTAGCTTGGCAAAACGAATGCGGAGGGTGGGAAATCAGGAACAAATACTTCAGGACGGTTGTCGGCCATAAAGGCGTAACCTTCATCCCCAGAAGTCCTGAATCGCTAATCGTGTTTTCTGACTATTTCAGCTACCTTACCTGGAAAGGTGGACTGAACTTCCCACAGGAAGAAAGTGTGCTGGTGCTTAACCACCACGACCTGATCCATGCCGGTTTGGCGATAGCGCAGAAATTTAAATGGCTCCAGTTATACCTGGACAGAAGCCAGGCAGGCTTCAAAGCCACCCGGATTTTCTGTCAGCATTTCCCGAGGGCAATGGACAGATCAACAGGGTATCCGGGCCAACTTAATCTCCATGCATCCTTGTTATCTATGGTGAGGAGAAATGTTCCAGATGCGCTTTAATCATTGAGGGATCGCTGATGTTCGGCCATTTTTGTATATCCTGCTATGCAGATATATTTAGGTTATTGTTCTTGCAAGATGTCTTTTTGCCCGACAAAAATCCCTTCGGGATTTCTGTCGATGCAAAAAGATCTTGCCTTTAGGTTGCACTCGTACCTCGTACAACCCAAAGGATTATCGAAAACTCGCGACTCGTTTTCTCTTATGAACGCTGAAAAAAAGCACAGGGGCCGCCCCCAATTAACCACTGGAAAGCGAATCAAAAAGGTGGATGTCAGATTTACGGAGCTTGAATATAAGGAGGTATTGAAAATGGAATCGACATTGGGAATTAACCGCTCAGACCTGATCCGTATACGGGTTTTAGCGGGATCCAAGAGTATCGTGATCAATGCGGTTAGTCTATTAGGTCAGCTTGATGCGATAGGAGCAGAAATGGGTAGAGCCGGCAATAATATCAACCAGCTCGCCAAATATTCGAACATTCTGAAAAATGAAGGTATCCTATCACCGGTGGTAGTGGAACGCTTTCTGATCTTATTGGAAAGCTACCTTAAAGATCACCGGCAAATGGAAGCCGCTGTTCGAAAAATTTTAAGGACAATGAACCAACCGGCTATATAGTGGATATTCCGGAAGGCTTGACCAGGCTATTCCGTAGGGTGTAGACTAACGGTTTGTGTAGTCACTTCTACAAATAGTAATTCAGGATCAATATGTTGACATGGTTAAAGTGTTCTGGAACTAACTGTTTACTATTCCGGAATGAGATGATCAATGGCCCCGGAATTTCCATACAAATGGTCATACCGAAGGGGGTAAAATAACGTGAACCATTTTTTTTGCAAAAGGGATTGTAAGGACATATTGAAAATATGGTCTGTAGTGCAACGAAAGACGGAAGCGAAGCGCACTCCTGGAAAGCCCGGCCTTTAGGCTGCCCGGACAAATTAAATGACCAAAAACAAAAAAACCCCATTCAAAAAAGAATGAGGCCAAATATTATAAAAAGTAAGATTTAAAATCCGAAAAGACCTCTTATACAGTAAAAAGCCCCTACTAAATTAAAAGCAAAAGAACTTGCCATTAATCCAACATAACCTGCTTTTGACAGAAAATGTCTCGTCGAATTTAATTTAATTATTCCATATCCAAGCCATCCAATAGCTATTAATGAAAGTGAATAAAGAATGTATCCTACTGTTACATGCATCACTACTTTGCTTTATATTTCCATTTATAATCCTGAACCTGTCCAGAATTTTCGGGCTTAAGATACACATTTTGTTTATCAATCAGCTCACCGTTCCTATAGACCTTAATCTCGATCTGGCCTTCCGCTTTTTTATTACCATACCACCCAACTTGAATAGACGGCTCAAAAACGTCCAGAGAATCTGTCGTAACGAACGTATACTTTGCGTCCTTCAAATCACCATCATGCAAAACAACTGCTTGCCGCGTAGAACCTTCATAAACCATGCCACTGCCTAAAGTCAAAAGGCGCTGAAATTCTGCAACTTTGCCGGTCTGAGAATATTCAATTTTAAAAGCGGATACTTTATCGGCAGGGCCGTCGTCCGTTTTATCCTGAGCGTTGGCGAAGCCAACGCAAGAAATTGTTAAAAGGGAAAGAAGAAGTAACTTTTTCATAATATGGTATTGTAAGATGATAATGAACTATTTAAGTTATAAAGTACCGTTGTCAACCTCAAAGACACGGTTACGTTGTCTGGCGGTTTGCACCAGGTCACGAATGTGATCCGGTAGTTTAGTAACGGTAATTCCTTTCATTTGAATTGTTTTATTCTGAGCGTTTTTGTCGATAGACAAAAGCGTAAATGTCATTAAGTTTAATATTCTGAATAAAAAAGACTGTGTTACTATATAGTCCTTAATACGATACATTTCTAAAAAATCGATACGCCGCGAAAAAACACCGGTCATTGTTTTGATTTGATCATGTGAAATTATAAAAATAGTGCATTGCAGGTAGAAATATTTGTAAACCCCGATGGCTAAAATAATTAGACCTATACCCGAAAGAATGGATGGAAGGTGCGGGATTGGCGCGCTCCTGAAGTACACCGCTAAGCCAAAAAAAACAATGGATAGGAGAAGAAATTTAAGGCTGGCTAAAACTGAATAGATTACCGACGGCCTTACTTGGATAACAGTGTCTTTACTTAATGATGTGTCCATTAGTACTTTTTTATGTTGTTAATGATTTTTTCAAGTTGAGTAGCATTTCGTTAAAGTCTTTTGCATTTTTGGCTCTATGTGATTTTACTTTTGGGCGAAGGCCCGAAACGCTGATAAAGGTGGTGAGGTTAAATTCGCCTTCGGACAAAATAAACTCCTTATCCCCTATCTCGCATTTGATGTTTTTTTGATCCTTAAAAAAATTGTATGTTTTATTTGATTTGATACAGGCGGTTTGTATATCATAGAGATTGCCTTTGAAGTCGTTATCAAAGCAAGTATGAATAGTAGCGGTTGGATAAAAATTTATAATATGTTCAAGCTGGCTTTTGCTTAGGCTCCCGCCGATAGAAAAAAAGGCAGAATTAGCAAAACTTACCCTGTTGCTATACAAATCGTAATAACTCATAGCGTCGATACCAGATTCAAAAAGGAATATATCATAAACCAGCCCTGGGGCAGATGCGAAGCATGTGTGCCATGAGCCGTCAATTTTATTGGTGCCAGAGGCGGCCAATTTTAGATTATAATTTTTTAATTCGTAACCTACGGTGTTGTTATCTGGCAAGATGGTATAAGGAAAGGCCGGGTTATAGTTCCCTGTTTTCCAATTCTTAAAGGACACCTTTTTTATAAAAGGTAAGAATGCGGTAATCGTCTTTTCAGAAATGCCGCGTTCTTTAATAAAATATTGAAGTTCGTAAATTTTAGCTTCCTTTTCAGTCCAGTCGTTGCTATTAAAGGATTGTGTTTCCGTTGATGTAAAACCCTGGCTTTCTATCCACGAATTTAAGTCATATACCTGGTTACAAAACTTATTTAACACTTGGTTTACTGCGACGAACGGCTTTGATGGATCAACAGATACATTAAAAAGATGAATGCGCTTTGCAACGAAATCTATAACGTCGCCCCTGTCTTCGAAGCCTTTGGAATCTTCTTCGTTAAAATACTTCTGCTGTTCTGTAGCGAGCATCAGGTTATTGATAACGATTTTGTCTGTATAGGTTTTACCATTTAGGATATATGGTCGTTCAAATACCTGGCCCTTGTCTTTGCGGTTACCCTTTTTAATATTGCGTACATAGCCAATGGCTTCTGCAACCTCAATTATGGTAACTTGTTCTTTATATTTTTGAAAGGACATATTGAAACGATTAACTATCTGCCCATCTTTCTTGAACCCGATACACCTTGTTCAAAATCAAAATTTTGTGGGTTTACCAGGGGTTTTATTTCCCATTCATTACGGTGAGCTGTTATAATCTCGGAGCCGACGATTTTACCGGTTTCATCCCTTTTATGCTGCTCAACCTGTACATCCCTTTTTCCTAAGTTATTTAGAATGATCTGATCACCTACTTTTGCGCCGCTTTGCTCAATGGCATCCTTAAGACCTACGCCCCAAACCGTCCTTTCGCCATTGGGTGAAGATAGCTTAACGTAATAGCTTGGCTTATTCTCTTTATTATGTTCAAAATGATCGGCACCGTGTTCAAGTAAGGTATCACGGTGTTTTAACTTTTCCCAATGAGGTGTATTATTGTCAAATCCGCTGATAGATTCCCTGGTTTTATTCCCGGCAATTTTTTCGGCGCCAATGCTAATAATTTTGCCGTTTTCAGTACCGGTACCAGGTGCTTTCATTGCAGCCATCGCCTTTTTTTGCAATTCAGTTTTTTCGCGTTCATGCTTAATAATGGCCATAATAATCATAGTGATGCCGCCATCTAAGCCGAACATTGCGATTTTACCGGCGAAACCTAAAACACCTTTTAAATCAACATTAACCTTCTCCCCGTTGACTTCAATTTCTTCCCCTTTGGTAAAAGCTTTCTTCTGATCGTCTGATAATTTGGTGTTGTTAATTTCTTCAGGAGCGACAATGTTTTTTTGCCGTTCAGCAACAAAACCATTAATTTCTTTGTCGTATTGAACGACTACCGTTTGTAATTCGCCGGCTTTGGAAGGAATCTCCTTTAAGACCGATGGAACTTTACCGCTAAGAAGATCTTTAAGTTCAATATCTGATAATTTGAACTCATTAACGATTGATTTATTTATTGGATGGAACGCGACAGAAACGCTGCCATCAATATCCCTTTCAAGACTGATCTTTGTATCGAGCGGCTGTAACTTATTACCATCGACCTCCAGGTTACTAAATCGGATAAGGTCTGATCGTCTGCCCGAAAGAAGGGAAACAATGTTTTCGTCGCTGAGTTTAAGAAAAGCGTCCTTGTCCAAACCAACTTTGGCCAATTGATCGAACGGAAGTTCATTAAATTCAAATTTTGCATTTGTATTTTGTGCGAGGTCGTTTTTAGAAATGCTGATAACTTTTAAATCTTCTGTAGAATTTTCCATCGTGGTTAAGGTTTAATTATCGTTTAGGGCCGGAAATTGATATATCGTTTTCGGGTTTGAGGCCGGTAGCATAGGTTTCAGGGGTTATTTCCTGGGATTTGTCTGGTGATATTTTATCATATTCACTAAGGGAAATGACATCTTTGTTACCCACGCTGGCTTTATCAACTAAAACAAATTTGTTCGGGTCGGCAACCGTTACCCCGTCTGTATAGTCCGTGTCCTCAACCTTAACCCATTTCTTTGTATTGTCCTTTTCATCAAGTTTCGGAAGGCTATTTTTGATTTCAAATTCGGTTTGTTCGGTTTTAATCTCCTTACTTTTCAGATCAGCATTTTTTGCAGCTGATTTTAGGATATTACCAACGGCGATACTTACGCCTCCGTCTAATCCGATAACGGCTATATTACCAACAAATCCGATTGTGTTTTTTAAGTCAACCCGGACTTTTTCGCCGGCGACTTCAATTTCCTTACCATTTCGCCAGTCGTTACGCTGATCATCAGTAAGTGTGACATTGTTAATTGACCTGGGGGGAAGATTTTCTTTTACGTAAGCGCCTACGTATTCTCTTGTTTCAGGATCATACTGAACTATCATATCGTCCCTATCGCCGTTCTCTTTAGCAACTTTAGTAACGATAAGGTCTTTGCTTCCCTCGGTTAAAGTTTGAATCTCCTTTTCAGGCAAATCAAATATGTTCGGGGCCATTTTATTGATGGGGTGGATACGAAGTGAAACGGAGTTATCATTGTTTCTGTGTAAACTGAGCTTTGCGTCTATTGAAGGTATTTTTCCTAAGCCGGGCAAGTCTACACCTTCAAACCGTGTTAAACTTGACCTACGGCCTGATAACAACGCGTTTAGATCAGTAGGCGGCAAGGACAAAACATCCTTCTTCTTAAGACCCAACGATTCAAGTTGGGTATAAGGTAATTCTTGTGCGGAAAACTTCATTTTAAACATAATTTAAATAATTGTAGTAAATTTAACGAAAATATACATATTATGAATACTGTTTCAAAAATAATACTAATTTTCTGTATATGGAATGTACCAAGAGGCGTAATAGCACAAAAATTTAACACCATTCAATTTAAACGTGAATACGCAAGGGTTCGGATAGCCCTTCCAACGGTTACAGATACCACTATAAAGGAAGATTATTTGAAGCCAGATACATTAACAAAAACAGAATCTGAAAGCCTGTATGACAATACGAAGGCGGCTTATTGTTCAATGCCGTTAAAAAAGATCGTGCCACGAAGCATGTTTGGCTATCGAATACACCCTATTTTAAAAGCATGGATGTTTCATAGTGGTATTGATCTTTCAGCCCGAACCGCTGTTGTCTATTCTATACTTGATGGGGTAATTGAAAAAACGGCCTATAGCCCTATTTTGGGTTATTATATAGTAATTAATCATGGTACTATAAAAAGCATTTATGGACATTTGTCATATATAGCTGTTAATAAAGATGAAGTCGTTCAGGCGGGAGAAGGTATAGCAATTACCGGCAAAACGGGCAGAGCTACCGGCGAGCATCTACACTTTATGATTAAGTACCAGGATAAAATTATCGATCCGTGGCCATACTTAAAATACCTCTTTAAAATACAAATGGATAGCAAAATACAAACTATCGCTATCCATCCTGTTAAACATCCAATAGGGAGTAATCTTTAACCAACAGGCTCCCCTTGCAATAATCCAATGCTGTAATTTAATTCCTCATGGATTGTTTTTTGAAGTTCAACAAGCCGTTCGATAGCAACGCTGTCGAGTGGCCGCATCCCACCAATGTTTAGATTTATTGACTCCATATTAAATTTATCGGAAAGAAAATTGTCTAAATTAAACATCGTACGGAAAAAATTAATGATATCAAAGGCAACCTTTAATGAACCTCCGTCACCCACTTCTAACCGGGATATAATGTTTTGACTTGTACTAACCTTAACGGCTAATTCCTCCTGTGATAAGTTCCCCTTTTGACGTAACAGTTTTATTCTATTACCAAATTCTTTAACAGTTATATCCATCTTACTTTATAACATTAAAACTTTTTACAATGCTTTCAACCTCATTATTAATTTTCAAATAATTCTTGATTAATATAGCTTCTTTTTTCTCGTCACTTCCAAAATTATAAAAATTTGGCAACTCTATGTACTTCTTAGTTTCTTCCTTAATCTGTTCATCATCCAGGTTAATTTTGCAGTTAAAGGCGCTGGTGGTGTATTGTCCGTCGAATTTATCGCCTGCGTCCTGTGATATAATGCCCACCATTTCACCAGCTCTCAAATTAGCTATTTTACTCGCCGGGATGAGAAAATCAATTTTTTCATTCATTGATACGCTTGTTTTATTCCGGTCAATGCTCATGCTATTGCTAAGCTGCTTTACTTTGCCTAAAATCTTTTCCATCCAGTCGAGCGTTTCCTTGTCCCTGGCTGATCCTGATAACATATTGCCAATTACAGAAATAATCGTTTGAGCGGTGTCTTTACCATACTGCTGTTTAAACTGTGGTAACTCCTGTAAACCCATCAACACGGCAACTTTATTACTTCTGGCTGTTGCTATAAGATTTTCGATTTTATGTATGTAAATGGTCGGTATTTCGTCCATTATCAGGGCGCTCGGCTTATTGTGCTTTGAATTGATAAGTTTTGTCATACGGTTCAAAACAACGGAGTAACAAGCACTATTGATATCCTGTGTAGCGGGGTCATTAGCAAGAACTACTACGGCGGGCTTTTTAGGATCACTTAATTTTAAGTCGAAGTCATCCCCCGAAAAAACCCAATAAGCTTCCTTAGTGGCCAACCTGGAAATGTTAATTTTCAGGGTGCCTAATTGGCCCTCCAGCTGGTCGAAAGTTTTTCTGATATAGGCGCTACGGAATGGGTCAAGCAAGCTGGTTAACTCAATCTCGGTAAAGAGCGCATCGAATATTTCTTCATAGCTCCTGTTAAGCATGGCTAATACATGAGCAAGCGTAGAATATTTCCCTTTTTCATGCCTGCTCAAAAAATATATAACCGCTGTAAGGAAGTTGATTGCTGACTGCGTGAAGAACTGATCAGAGCCACCCCCTTTGTCCCCTTTGCGCAAGGCCTCTACAAGGCTGGCCGCTGTTTCTGTAGCATCAGCGAGTTTGGTTAAATACTCCGGTTTAAGGGGGTTAATTCGTCGGCTCTTTTCAATGCGATTAAGGTTTACTGCGTGAAAGGTGTAATCTTTAAGTATACCTTTTTTCTTATTTAACAGATAATGATAATACGTAATTTCACCTAAATCTGGGTCTTTAAAGTCATAAACAAGCATTGTAAACCCCTTAGCAAGTAATTGCTTAATATAAGGGACAATAATACTGTAGGTCTTACCGGAACCAGGTGTGCCTATTACCATTGCGCCCCTGAAGGGATTTACAATATTGATATAGCCATCATGAACCTTCTTTTTAAAATAGAACTGCATGGGTATATTGATAGAATAATCAGTAACAATAGGCTTAGTGGCTTGCTGAAAGGATTCATTTTCCGTATTCCACTTGTCTTTACCTAAACCAGATTTAACGAGTTTGGAAATATTGTCAAACCCGGTATGTATAATTACAGCCCCTAAAAAAGCTGTAGCCATATAGAAAAAATCAAATAAGGTAATCCCTTCAGCTATAAAAATTTTGTCGTTATGGTAGTAAAAAAAAACACCGCCAAAGAAAAATAAAAAGCCGATGAACAGAGGTAATACAATTTGTTTCTTTGGGTTGATTTCAAGGTTCTTTTTGGCGTTTGTTCCTATGGAGACTATCATTAGCAGCGCCAGCGTGAATAATTTACTAAAGAATATGTTATGATAAATAGCTATTCGTTGCGCTTTTGCAACAACTGCCCCCCCCTTACCTAACCAAGGGGCACCAGGATATAGCATGACAATAATTTCTACAATTATGGAGAAATAAACCAATGCCTGGAGCATAGAAAATAAACCCTTAATTTCTTTTGATTCTTCCATGGCAACTACGAGTTAGCGGTTATTAACTCATTATCGCTGTAGTGAGTTAAAATAAGAGATTTCTCGTCGGTACTTGCCAGCCGCATTTCGTCAAGTTGATCCAGAAGCTTGGCGTTGCATTTTTCAAGGTCTTCAATTTCCTCGTTTAGCTTTTGTATGGTGTCTTTCCTCTCCAAGCGCCATTTTCGAATTTTAGCTACTGCGACAAAACAAAGGTTATTTGCTAAAGCAAGCAAAACGATAACTATAAGGTTGCTTAAGATATTATTAAATGCCCATCCCATGATAAATAGTATTTATGGTTTAATTAATTTGTTTTTTAATCGTCTACGATTATTTCAACCTGGAGAAGATCTTCCGGGCCGGCCGGCTTTATTAGTATCTACAATTAATGTTAGTTGAGACGTAGATCTTAGCCAGGCCAGGCAAAAAATAATCTACAATTTGGATAATACGGGTAAGCCTTGTATGTGTAAAATTTACACATACAAGGGCTAAAACTATTGGAGCGGTATTTTAAAACCGATAGCCAAACCAGACCGCCAATGTTGGGCATCTAAAAAGACGTAGGAGTTATTTTGCTGCAACATTACTTCAAAACCGTTATTGCCGATTGCCTGTGATAACTCGAACCCCGCTTGCGGGGCGATTATAAAATCCTTACCATTGCTTCCGACGCCGCCGCCGAATTTCATGCGCAATGCTGTGTTTTTACTTCTTGTGAGTAATGGTTTATAAATACCCCCGACTAAAATTGTATGATGGTAGGTGGTGTTTGTTGTATTTACAACTTTTTTTGTGACAGTATCAGGGATAAAGCTTAAGTGTTGTGTGTATTTACCCCTGTAGCCTTCCGCAAACAACTCAAAGCCATCGTGATATTTGCCCGCGAAGTCTAATGACAAAGTAGCGGTAATGCCGTTTAGTGGAGTAGTTAGATACCCTCCGGCTATATTTACATATTTATAACCACTTTGCGCTTTTGCACCAAAAGCGTGCAGCAGGATTAATATAGGCAGAATTATAAATTTTAAATTTCTCATAATGAATCGGCGTTAAGAACATCGGAATAGTCAATTTGCAGGTATACTACCCTGCCGGAAATTTGCTTTTCTGCCAGCTCGATAGTAAATATTTTATCACCTGGGAAGGTGAATTTGTTAAACACAAAAATATTTCTTGATTGCTTTTTGAAATATTTAGTATCGTATAATTCATATACAGGTTTAATCTCGACGGTTTGAACATTCGTCGCTTTTACAATTTTTTTGTCCTCTATTTTAAAACGCAACTGGTCAACATCATATTGAATATTGGTTTTATTAGAAAAGGTAACATCAACAAAAAAGTAATCACCAACTGTATAAATATTATTAAGCTCCGCTTTCATTCCATAAGCGGATGATTTGACATTGTGGTAGGTAGGCTCCTTTTTGAGTACCTGCATGGAAAATGTATAAAGATCCTGACTTGATAATTTAAAATCGGGATGCTCTAAGCTTTTCATATCCTCTGGTAGAATAGATATTTCTTTATCGGCTCTATCTGCATCAGTATAAACCATTTTATACTGAGCGATATACTTTTGGCCGATGACGGTAAGTACACCTAAATCACCAATGGAATCATCAATCGGTTTGACCCTTAATATATTTTTTACAGGGATATCGCCTTCTACTTTTTTTGTTGAGATATCAACGGACTGGATCAGTTCCGGGCTTAAAAGATGGGTTGATATATCTTTATTAAGGTAGATAATCTTTAATGGCTGCTTATCAGCATTGTTAACTTGTGCCTGTGAAATTCCCGCGCTTAACAAAAGGGCAAAGAATAATATTTTAGATAGGTATTTCATTATTTTTCTTCTTTAGAAACTAAGTAAACGATTGTGTTATATTTCAATTTTGCTTTGTCTTTTTTGATAAGCTCTGCTGCTGCTGTGGTGGTGGAAGTAAAAAGTTTAGTTACTAAGCCGGTCATTATTTGATTACTGCCGCTACCATCATCGGTATATTGAATACCCTGAGCGCCGCTTGAACCTAAGTCTTTGGTAAACTCTCTGAACTGTGAAGAAGGAACATATAAACCCTCCAGGCCGTCGTTATCGTAAACTTTTAGGTTAACCGGTAAAAGATTATCACCTATCATAACTGAGGTTATTGTGATCAATACCCTTTGCGATTGAAATCCATTAATAAGGCCATACAGGTATGTTCCTTTTGTTAAAAGATTTTCTCCGACTTGTATGTCATCAAGTAATCGTATTCTTATCCTGCTGCCGGCATACCCTTTAATATTCTCGTCAATGATTGCTTTGATAAACAGGTCTGTTTTTTGGGCCTTAATGGTGTTAAATACACTTGTATTAATACCATCAGCTTTACCAACATGTAGCGGCTTGGCCTTTGTGCTATCTAAATCCTTTTGTTGACGAGCTTTCTTTTTTTGGGCGGCTTTAAATTCAGGGTCACGAGATTTTTCCAGGCTATCCATGTATTCCATTTGCTGTTTAAACATTTTCATTTGTTTGGAATAGTCGTCCTCTCTGGATGGAGCTGCGCGCTGATCAGCCGCCCGGTGGCGGTTATTAAGTTCGCCCATTGCTTCAGCAAGCTTTTTATCAGTTTCAGATATTGCGCCGCGTGAATTGGAAGTTGCAGAGGGCATATATCCCCCCGGCCCTTTTAATTTACCTGCGGCATTGGCCGCTTGTCTGTCCTTTATGGATTGTGCAATTGAATCCAACTGGCGTTGTTCTTTGCTGGAATACTGGCTTTTAATTCCATTCTGATCATTAGGGTCTTTAGGGTCTAATGATTGGACAGCGGAATAATCCTGATCCTTTCCGAATCTATCAGAATAGGCCTCAAACTTATCTTTCATATCAGCGGACCGTACATCTTTAGATGGGTCTTGAATTGATGGATTTATTTGATCTATTTTCTGCTTGGCAGCGGCAATTTCTTCCGGCGTTTGTTTTTTGTCTTTACCCCAACTGCTGAACACATAAAATATCAAGCAGAGAAAGGGTAGTGCAATAATGGGCAGCACATATTTTGGCTGACTAAATTTGATTTTTGGTTTCATTTTTAAGTTTTTCTGGTTGATAATTAATTTTCTTTTTCCACTGGCGGGTGTCCACTTCCGTAGGTGAACTTTCGTGACAAGTGCACTCGCCGATAATTATTGACCTTTAACCGTAATGAATCAAGTTTTTCAATTTGTGATTTTGTTGGCGTGTGATCACTTCCATACAGCGTTAACCCGTTTTTTACTATGATCATAGTAGATGTTGCCTGCAACATTGAATTGTACTCGTTTTCAGCTTTTAAAGAATCCTGATTACCTATCGAAATACTTCGTTTCAATGTCGTATCAATAGTTGTTCTTATTGGGGGAATTGAATTGAAAGTAGCGCCTGAACTGGTACTTGTGCAATACAATAAGCAAGCTAAGATTAGCCCCCGGCCTTGCCAGTGGCGACTAAAGTGGGAATTATTGCTTTTTGGTCTCATTTTGAATCTTTTTAATGCTGTCGCCGGCGTTAACTATAAATAAGCTATCTGCATGTGATAGATTACCTTTTCTTAGAATTGCTTCCATTTGTGTTCGTAGTTCGATCATTTTTTGAAGCTTCTCTAAGGAGTTGTTTGGAATAGCTTCAACACTATTGTGTTTCAATTCCTGATACGCCGGGGCAATAACTGATTGATTTTTTGCAGGGGTGTCACTTCCGCTTAAAACGGTAAATCTTAAAATGACACTAACTACAATTATGGCTACCATTGCCCAAAAAATCTTATGCGGGTGGTTCCGTAGGACTTCGCCTGTTCTTTTTTCAGCTGGAGCTATAATCCAACCTAATTCCCTGCGCAATTCGGCTTTTACACTCCGTATTGGTTTTTCGGGTATTTTAAAGGTTGGTCTTTTCATTGTTTTCTAAATTTTTATTTTCAATTGTTTTCCATTTGGTGATTAAAACGCCGTGGGGGTTATTATCAGAGCGGGGAATATCCCTTAGATAACCTTCGGTAATCAACGACCTGGTTAAAATATCAGAGGCCCTTTCTATACGTTGTTTGCCGTAATACATAAAGTGCTTATTGGCAACATCCAGTTGTATACTATCTGTGGTAAGTGTTATTACAGCCGAACTGGAAAGTATAGAGTTAAAGAATCCGGCCTCCTTTAAATTATTATATTGTGCAACACCGGATTCGTCCACCAGAAACATGGCTTTTTTCATCTGACTTTGTATATAAGCGTTATCAGGCGTTAGGCTGAAAAAAATTGAGTGGAATAGCTCAACATCTGCTTTATATTCAGCGGGCCTGTTGTCAAGCATATTTGTTTGTTTAGCCAAAATGGGCACATCGTGATCTAATACATAAATCGATTGCCTGGAACTTTCCACTGACTTAAAGGCAAACACACATACAACACATACCATAATTATACACGCTATGCAGGTGATAAGCACCACGCTAAACGCAAGCTTCATTTTTTGTTCAATAGTTTTTATTAATGCCATTTCTATATAATTTAAATTGTGAATTATCCTGCTAATGCCTTACCGCCGGATGCGGCGCCGCTTGCAACTGTTGAAGCTGCGCGGCCGGCAACACCTACTGCTGAATTGATACCCGCTGAAGCTACTATCCATGTTGAAATTGATGGTACTGTTAGCATACAGACACCACCTAAAAGCAATCCAACCAGGTAATAGCCTAAAAGGCCGGGACTGGCAGCCGCCCATGCCATAAACTCATTGGTGTTTTCCGCTTTTAATAGATAGGTTAATCTTTGTATTTCCTGATCCATCGTATATTCAAGCATAGCCATTACGATGTTTAAAATAATATATGCAATACCCGTATAGAGAGATACCGAAATAAACCGGGCTATCCATGCGGTATAAGAATCGCGGAATGCCGGCAGTATGCTAATAGCGAACGCAAAGGGGCCTAAAATGATAAGAATTGAAGAAAATATTATTTGAATAAACATAATTAGGTAGACACATAACCGGAAAATACAGAGTGCGATAAACTCTATGATCTTGCCTACCCAAAAAGATATTTCAGCTTTAATTAAAGCAAACGAACTAAATAGTTTATCCTTTACCGCACCAACGGCGTCAACAACGGCATTCCCGGCCTCCTGGGCCATTCTTACAGCCCAATTGTCACTAAGCTCTTTCGTTTCCTTAACTTCACCCGCTGTCGTGTTTATACGCATCAGGGCCTCATTAATTAATGTTCGCCTTTCAAGCGCCTTAGCATCGAGGGTAGAGATATGGGTTTCATACCTTGCCTTGGCTTTATGCATGATTATCTCACCCGGAAAAGAAACGATACCCACAAATTGTGTCCAGTATAGAACAACCAATAACAGGGCAAAAGGCCTGAATAATGGTAAAAGGTCTAAACGCTTTTGACCTAACATCATTTCGTAAGATTTTAAGGCGAAGTAAAGGAGCATGAAGATTGAGCAAAGGGCTGTCGCATCCCCTACATATTCTTCCCAATACCCGGCCAGTTGTGCTTGCATTCCCGCGAAGAAATTAAGCGTTGCCTGATTTAATAGTTCTTCCATCTGTATGGTATTTGTTGTTTAAAATGTTGTTCAAATATACAAAAAAGAATATTTGTATTATACTTTATAGTATATTTGATATATTTTTTTATATAGTGATTTAAAACTTATAGTACCGTAGAATCTCGTCTGCTACCATTTGATCGGTTTTAGCTAATTTTTTATCGTCTTTAAGTGGTATGGTTTTATAGGTGTCGCTTTTAACCGGCGCGTGAACGGTATTTTTAGCAAGCATAACCACCTTTGTAAATGAATCGGTCAATTTGGTATAATCGGTTTCAATCCGTTGGTAAGCAAGTATTCGCGATCCTCTATCCATGTAAGAATTATGGATATTACTAATCCTGTCGTCCAAAATGTCACGTTCAGTATTGTACCAGTCGAGCAATTTATTTTTTAGTAGGTAAAGCTGAACATCCGGAGCCTGGGCAGCTAAGACATTATCTTTAGCCTGTTGTAATTTTTTGAAACGATCTTCATAGTAAAAAGAATAAGGCACGTCCAAGGCACCTCCTTCACTATTTAAATCTTCCGCCAAATGTTTATTAGCAATCGTATCGGTGTATTTCCGATATTGTTCATCTTGATTGTCTTGCCCCTGCAATAAAGCTTCATGAAACAAGTATGGGCCTTTGGGGCCTAACGGGCGCTTATCCTTACCCTTATATCCGGGATGAAGTATCCAATATGCCTGACTGAAAAGGCCATCAGGTTTAAATTTATTCCACCGAACAAATACCATACGTTCACGCTGATAAGTATTCCGTTCGTCGTAAACGGGCATTTGGGCCTGGCTCGATTTAGAATATATCAATAGCATTATTATGCCTACATAGACCTTCTTCATCACATTTAGTATTTAAAATTTCTTAAAATGTCGTTCGCTGTTTCTTTATCCCTGTTTATATAATTTTGCCAGGGATTAAGTGATCTGAAAATGCCATCCATTTGGGCCCAATAGATTTGCCTCGAAGCGGTATAGGAAAATGCCCGTAATACCCGTAATTCGTCAATTACATAGCTTAATAACTGGTCGCGTTTGCCGACGTCTAAAAGAACACCAGATTTCTCGATCATTACCGTTTTTTGAATGTAAAGAATGAGGTCTAATGCTCTGAGTTTGAAATCGTTTTCAGATTTTTGAGCGAACAATAATAAAACAGGATCACTTTTAGCATATTTCACCATTTCAAGCTGATATTTAATAATATCGCTCACGATGGTGCTTGCTTGTAAAACGCTTTTGCTTTGTCTTACTGTTTTATCAATTGTCGTCAGGGAATTATATACTCGCTCCTGAATGACATCTACCAGTGTCAGATTTTCGAGAGCCGTCTTTTTATTATTTTCAATATTTGAGAACCGGTCATTCATGAAATTATCAGCAGCGGTACGCGCTCCCATATTGACCAATTCAGCTTTGTTCTGTCTAATATCAACATCAACGCGCACAACGGTTTGGCCAAATGAATAACCACCCGAAAGTGCTGAGAGAAGAAGAATTAATAAAAACTGTGAGATATTAATATTTTTCATAAAGTCTACTATTAAGCTTTCCTGGTAGGCAGCTGCAGGAAATTGATACACCAAAATCATCTACATTTAATTCCATGTTACCGGTAGATCTGCACCTGGTTAAATAAAAAATTATCTACAATGACTCTTTAGAATTTTAGGTTGTGCAGGATATCATCTGCTAACCTTTTATCATCATTGACATACCTCGCCCAAGGATTAATACTATTAATATAATTGCCTTCCTGTGCCCATTTAAGGGATTGATTAATGCTGTATGCATCACCGCGTATAACTCGCAACTCGTTTACAATATATCCCACTATGGCGCGCCGGTCGGTTGATTTCATGGCATTTAGGTCACTGGCCGCAATTACCATAAGCTCTATATATTTTATTAGGGCACTGGAACGGTTGACTAAGGCAGATTCGGAGAAAAGCGCTAAAGGGGCCAGCTTGGGATCGCTGCCTATAGTACTTAGTATTTGTCTTTGATAATTTAAGATATCCTTAACAATATCGTACGAATCAAAGATTACTTTACCATCAGATATAAGCACACTTAAGCTAACCAGCCGCGCGTGTATGATCTTTACTTTATCCTTAAAATCGTTTCCCTGGCTACGCGCGGCCGTTTGGGTAGCCGTACTCAAAGTCTGGTTATTTTTCAAAGAAGTTTGCCTATCATATTCAGAATAGTTATGCGAAATTTGGGCTTCCTGCATCCCAAAATCCCAAACCTTTTTTTGGGCGAACGCCGTGTAACCCGATATCGTAAAACCAACAATTAAAAAGGATAGCTTTTTCATGGAATTAAAATTTATAGTTTCTTAAAATATCATTAGCGATCTGCTGATCCTGGTTAACATAGCCGGCGAAAGGATTTAATGACCTAAATATTCCGTCCATCCTTGCCCAATACATTTGTCGTGAAGCGGTATAAGCAAGGCCTCTGATCACTCGCAAGTCGGTTACTATTCTATTGATCAGCTCTGCCCTTTGCCCTGCATCCATAAGCATATCTTTCCCTCCTTTAAGTGCTACGGTACTTATGTAAACAACCATGTCTAAGGCTCTATTTTTAAAATCGGACTCCGTTTTTTGGGCAAAAATTATAAGAATGGGATCACCCTTAGCATAGTTGGCGGCTACCAGTTGATACTTAATGATATCGTTTACGATAGTAGTTGCTTCTATTATATTTTTTGAATCCCTAACTGCTGAAGCAACCTGACTTAAACCTTCATACATTTTTTTTTGCCAGTCATTAATAAAACCAAGCTGAGTAACGGCAAGTAATTGATAGCGCTCAATCATCGTTTGATGTTGCTTCATATCATCAAGTCGGTTGTTTTGTTGAATACCACCCACAATGGTTGATCCTGTTAGGATAGGATCTGTAACCAGCTGCTGACCGAAGGTTTTACCACCTATTAAAATAAAGATGGATATTGGGATTAAACTTTTTAAGTTGATCATGCTGCTTTAAGTTTTAAGGGTTTAGCGGTTGAATTGATATGCTGTATAAAATCAAAAAGGGGTTGGCCAGATAAGGAATAAGCCATTGTAAACGCATCGATTCCTTTAGAAAATCTTTCATCCTTTACCGCTTTATTTATAGCAAAGCAAAATTTTGAGAGGCTTAATCCACTTGTTTTTAAATCGTCAATAAAGGGCACAAGTGATTTTTTTACATTGGTGTAGATAGCCAGGTAAACCGAAAACGCATCTTTTTCAGATCGTTCAGTTGTAAAAGTTAAATACTCATAAAGGGAATTTTCTACACCATAAACCTCTCCTTTACCGCCTCTTTTGATATATACCTCTTTAAAAATTCCGCGATTTTCCCGGTTGTCCAGTTTGTTGATGGTAAAGATTTTATTCCGTTCTATATCGGATATAGCAAGCAGCTTAGCTATCTGATCAAAATTATCTTTGAATTTGGTTTGATCTAAAAGGCAGATCGTATCGGAATTATTGATGATACTGTCCTTAACAACGGCATTACCGATTATATCATCCAGTTCCTGGGTTACAACGATTGCTTCACCTAAGAATTTACGAACTGTTTTATAAACGTAAAGTATATAACCGGCCATCATGGGTGAGGCAATTGCCTTCCAGGCCTCTTCAATAATTAAGGCTTTGCGGTTCTTTTTATGGCGCATTTTCTGTAAGAAAACGTCCATAATGATGATGGTAACAATAGGAAATAAAATTTTATTTTCCTTAATGGCATCAATTTCGAACACAATAAAGGGTTCGTCAAATAAGCTGCTATCTATATCATCATTAAGGATCGCGGCATACTCACCGCCCTTATAAAACTTTTTAAGGATGTATTTAAATTCCTGCAAAGGGAAGCTTATTTCCTCGGTGCTTGTTATTTTAGGGATAGTTTCAGCTGCATAATCATAAAAGCTATTGAATGATAATTTTTTTCGCTCTTCTTTTTTAGCACCGAAATAAAGTTCATAATAGCCAACTATAAGCTGGGAAATTACCCCGTCCTCAACTTGGGTTACTGAACCATCAGAGCCCTTCCAAAGCAGACTGATCAAGGATTTAAGAAAGTCCCTTTTTTCTTCGTTATACTCACCTTCGGATATTTGAAACGGATTCATCGTTATCGGCTTTTCCTCTGAGTAGGTTATGTATTTACCGCCGTAGTAAGCACAAAGACCCGAATAACTGTGCCCGGTATCAACCAATATGATATCTGTATCGTACAGATAATATTGTCTAACCAGGTGGTTCATAAAGAACGATTTACCGCTGCCACTCGGGCCTAAAATGAACTTGTTTGAATTATTGATTCTGCCTTTTAAGCTTGGAATATCGCTGGTATTAACAGCGACGGGAATACCCTGCCTATCGCAAAACATAATTTGAAACGTGGAATCTTCATCCTTCAGTAGTCGTTCTTTGAAAAAAAAACAAAGTGCGGCATCAGCCGTGGTCAAAAATTTATCGTATTTTTTTAACTCATTCGCATTACCAGGTAGCGCCACACGGAACAACTCTAATTGATTAAAGGCATTTCGGGATGGTATTATACCGGTTGCAAATAATTGCGATTCAATATAATTGGTACTTTTTGATATGTTTTCCTTTGATGCTCTGATTATAATATTGTAATGAGCAAAAACCAATAGCTGATTTTCCCTGGCCACATCAACAAGCAGGTCGTCGATATCTTCCACGGACATTTTGTTAGCCGGGTCAGGAACTGACGAGTGTCGTTTCTTTTTAACCTCCAAACTGTTGAGTGTTGACCGCTGGTCTGGTATAAAAATAACCTGGTTATAGATGATAACTTTATAGGCAGGAACACTATGTAAAAAACTCATAGTGTCAACCGGAAATCCTGAACCGATATCATTCCTTTCAATACTTGGGGCTACCTTTGAAGGCATTTCCATTTCATCAATATTGATCAAGGAAACACTTTTTATAACATCTTCACCAATATTTAAAAATTCATCACTCGCACGAAAATTGCTTAGGATGATCTTTTCATTAGAAAATTCCATTCCTAATACCCGAAGGGTATATTTATTAAGCTCTCTTTCTTTGAGCAATACGGGGTTTACTTTCCTGATCTTTAAAAGATCTACGATTTTTGAAATGTTATTTAAAAACGTTTTATAGAGCTTTTCGTCATGCTGATAGAACCGCTTTTTGCTCAATTTGGTGATAACCAAATAGGTAGTTATTTCAGTATATTCCCTGCCATTGAAATTATTGTTATACTCCTGGGTTAAAAAATCATCCGATTGTTTACCAATAAAATTTTTCCTGGCTAATACGTCCTGTTTTTGCACGACATAATCAGTTCCTAATATTTTAATTACATTCTCGAAAAGGGAGTGAAAATTATAGTAGGCCTCTGGATCGGCCTCATATTGGAGAATGGGGTTCTCCATTTGTATT
Organism: Bacteroidota bacterium; assembly: GCA_040390445.1. Lineage (GTDB taxonomy): Bacteria > Bacteroidota > Bacteroidia > Sphingobacteriales > Sphingobacteriaceae > Mucilaginibacter. The sequence continues at coordinate 11,757 of JAZJYI010000005.1, read as the reverse complement.
ATGACCGATTGATCACCTGTGTTTGTGTAAAGTATACCGAAGTCTTTTTCATTTTCTATTCCAAACCACGGCGTCTTAAATTCGTTGCGCTTTGCCATTTTTGTAAACTGAAGCTATTATGTAAATCCCGTTGTTTTTGGTTTTTGTATAAAGCCCTTTCTTTTGTTGGGAAGCGGTAAATAGAAAGCCACCGACAAGCACTACAACCATTGTAATGCCGCCTAATATTGTACTTACTAATGCCATCATTAAACCGCCAAGAATCACGGCGCCAAGAACGGAGCCTACTCCCCAATAAATGAATTTTCCTTTAAAGGCCTTAAAAACAAGGGGCTTTTGCAGCCCCTTGTAAACATTAAACATTTTTCTTTCGGCAACTGCCATAAAGCCTCCTTATACAAAGAATGCTTTGATAACAACAGATACTAACACTAAGAAAATGCATGAGCCCATCCAGCCCATGATCTCTTTGTTAACATCCTGATCGCCGGAGTTCCATTTAATGTAAACCCTAACACCACCAACAAGACCCACAATAGCACCAATGGCAAGAATTAAGCTCGATACCGGTGCAAGGTATTTTGCCAATTCAGATGTTCCTGCGCCAACACCTGCAACCCCTGATCCAGCAAACGAGGCGTTTGCCATGAGTAGAGCAATAGCTAAAAAGCCGGCTGCCTTTTTGTTAATACGGCCTGCTTTTGTTTTTAGATTTTTGAAAACTTGTTTCATGATACTTGTTTTGAGATAAATAAATAATTATTAATTAATTGTAAAACGCACTGTTATTTATGTTGAGGCTTTTTAAAGGCCTTTATAATTAAGACTATTAGTGTCATCACTACTAATAATCCTAAGATTATACTGTATGAAATTCGTGGGTGGGGTAAAATTATTGGCGCAAGCATCTAATTTAAATTACATAAACATTGCTTTCATTATAACCCCGACCAGTTCTAAAAATATACAGGCTCCCATCCAGCCCATAACTTCCCTTTCAATATGGTGCTCACCGGCGTTCCATTTTGCGTATACGCGTAGGCCCCCTGCCGTCCCGACTATTGCGCCTATAGCTAATATCAAATCAGAGATAGGATTAAAGAAGCTTCTAACATCACTGGTCGCGCCGTATATTCCATCTATACCGTCGTCGGCTTTAGCAACCATCACATTGATAAAGACAAATAATAAGGTATAAAATAGGCGTCTCATAGATATTATTGAAAAGCTATGCCCCTTGTTAACTCAATAGCCCCAGATTTTGCAGCATCGGCCAATTCCTTTAAAGAAAAACCTTTTGCAATAACGGGTTGCATAATGGTAGTTGTCGCGTCCGGTTCTTCAACTTGCTTAGATGCAGTATACACTTCCGTGGTTCTACTTATACCAGCGCCTGGGGTGTCGCCTGTAAATTCTTCAAGGTTTTCAGTAACATGATCCTCGTCAACACCGGTTATATCTATTGCATGACCTTCATCAGTAGCAACTCTTGCATTAGGCCCGCCCTTCATCATGTCCATTAAGAATACAACTGCATAATAAACCAGGTACACTATAAACACGATCATTAAAAATTTACCCCAAGTCATAATTATTAATTTAGTTTCTACTCATTTTGTACTTCATCATCTAATAAATTGGATGATGCTTTTTCTTTAACATACTTTATAAATTCCGGGTTACTCTTGAAGAAATCCATTAGTAAGTAATTCACCAGCTGGACGGCCCTAATACCTGTGGCCACTCTAACCTGAGCTAAGAAGGCGTTGAATTTTTCATCAATCTGAACAGGGGTACTTCCTGCACCTTTTGCTCTTTCCCATCCGTTAACCTGCTTTATAAAGAACGCTATGTCGTTTACCTCCTGTGAGGAAATTGCTTTTAAGTTATCCGCTTTTTTTTCAGCGGGTTTTTTTTCGGGTTTTTCAGCTTTAGGAACCTCTGGTTTATTAGTGGCCTGGTCTGTTAAAACCTTATTATCTTTATTTTGAGCCGCTTTATCATCGGCACCTGTTTTATCATTATTAACAACAGTATCGGTGTTTATACCTATCTGCTTGTTATCTCTCAAGGAATTAGTCAAGTCCTTGATATTAAAATTCCCTTTTGCCATTACAAATATACATTTAATGAGTAAAAAATAAAATTTAATAGAAATTATTTATAAATTTTTTATTTAACCAGGTGCTGATTATAAATATCATCGTATATACCTGAAAGCAAGCTCGTTATATCATTAGGTAAAGAATAAGTATTTAATCGCTCTAAGCTTACCCAATCAGGAAGATCATTTTTAAGCGTACCGTATAAGGTTAGCTTTTCCCGGAGTTGCGCTTTTAACTCATACTTAACATTCGCTTTTATTCTATTCGGTATAAACACCATTGGCACATCAGGATTGATTTGCCGGAGAACAGCTGCGAATGTGAAAGTGCTAACAATGGTGAGTTCATCATAACGCATCGGGCAAATAACTAAATCAGCATCCTGGTAAATAGGTATTAAGTTATTATCGTCCATCTTACCGGGCAAATCCATTATAATAAACGCATCTTTTGCTTTATCAAGCATCGGCTTGATTGCGCTGTATTCCTCCAGGTCTTTACTAAGTACAGGATAAAGCTGCTTACTATCCCATGAGTAAGAGCCGATGCTATCAATGAATATTTTTAAACCAGGATGCTTTTTAACGTTAGCGCTTAAGACTGCCCCCAAATGCTCCAGTGGGGGAATATCTGCCTTAAGTTGTTTTGCTTCGTCCTGAACATCAGGATAATCCGACAAAGCCTTAACAAACTCATTGTATAATGATTGGTCATGCTCGCGGCCATCCGTAGTCCACTTATCGAACACTGAACGCTGATCGTCCATATCCAAAATCATGACTTCCTCTTTCTTTATTAGGGCTAAGTAATTAGCCAGTAAAACACTAAGGGTTGTCTTACCTACCCCGCCCTTTTGATTTGCAAAAATAATTTTCATGTTTTTATGCTTAAGTTTTAAATTTTAACTGCGTTTTCTTTTCCTTTTTTTAGATGCTGCCGGATCTTTTTCATCTTTTATTTCCCCGAAGATTTGTTGTATATCTTGAAGTGACACGCCATGATCTATAGGTGACACCTCGCCCCTACCGGCTGCATTAAATGGCTCAGGTCCTTCGTATTGTTCTGCTTCTTTATCAAGATCCTTCCCATCCTCAATATGCTCTGGCTCCAATAAATGCAGCCCTTCACTAATAAGATGCCGTTCCTCTACCGATAGCGTATCAGCAATATTTTGTATAATTGAATGTTCGATATCTATTATATAGGTATCGTTGCCCATTATTACCAATTTTAAACCCGCCTCTTTAAGGGCTTCTGACAGGTTGCCTGAATTATGAAGAATGCTTTTAAACTTATCATTTATATGATTGAAGTTCTCGGTCCCCTTTCCAGCTATATCTAAGTCACTCATTTTAACAAAAAACTGACTGGCAATGATATATTTCTCTTTATGTGTTGATAGCTCAAATTTGGAAGCATTAGTCAACCGGTCATTATATTTTAACCGCTTTAAATCTTCAGGGGCAATCTGATAAACTTCATTACTGGTGCCTTTAACCCGGACAGCACCGCGCCAATTCATAAATAAACTATTTTCCTTCAGATACTCTTTAAGTTGGTTATATCCTTTTTGCGTAGCAACAGCATTTAAAACAATGGTTTCTATACCGGACTGTCTGTTTTCATTAAGGACCGGGGACAATAGATCAACCAGAGATATTACCTGACTGCCTTTGAGCACCTGTTTATAGGAATGATCAATAATAGTGTAACCATAAGGACTTTTACCCCCTTTGTTATGAAACACCATTTCGATACCAAAACTCTTATGTAAAAAATCAGAAAGAGGCGAACTTAGTTTACCCTCTGCTTTTGAGGCCAAGCCTCCAGGGAGTGGAAGGCCCTGCCAGATCAGGTCGGCATCCTTTACCCCTTTATATTTATGAACCAGGGCTTTTATTTGATCTATTCTTGAATCATCAAATTTAGATGAAGCTATTCTATTCTGTACATCAGCTATGTTATATTCACCCTGAAGCTTTCCATACTTAAACAGCTTAACAGATTTATCACCAGGTGTAATACCATAGCCCATTTTCTCTAAAACAAGCCTTAATTGTGCATCTGAAGTAACATTGTATTCAAAGGCCTTTGCTATATCAGCATTAAAAGCATTAATAGGATTTATTGCCAAAATTTGCCGAATAGCGTCCTGGGATCTGACACGCTCCATGCTATCGGGAACCTTTACACCAAACTTATCTACGCGTGTCGAAACCATGTGTACATGATTATTTGCGGTGTCGGAATGATAGTAAATTAAATAAGGGTTCTTAGAATAGCCCATTCTTTCAAGATATTGTACAGCAATTTCTTTTAGTTGCTCTGGCGTTGCCTCTCTTCCCTTGCAACTCAACACTGCATGAAATTGAGTGTTTTTTACTCTGGGATTAGTTTCTGCTACTTTTTGCATGTAAAAAATATAGTCAGCTTTGGTTGCCGATTCCTGCATTTCCAATAAGCCAAAGTTTTTAGCTACTAATAATTCGCTGCGACCATCAGGCGTTTTCTTTTCATTATACTCTATGCCGCCGAAACTCGCGGTCGGTGCCGCCTGCAAAATTTTAATTGTCATACATCAAAAACATATAAACTACTTAACATATAAATATGTAAAAATCAATTTCTTTTCTTTCTTAGTAAGGCACGTATCGACAGCGCTATTTCTTTTCGCTCTATTCCATAAGCCCTTAATAGTTCATTCATATCGTGAACCACGCCAGGTTCCAGCCTATCTTTTAGCGTTAAAATATTGGCGTATTTGGCAAGTTGATTTATATTGTTTCCAATTCGGCCAACCTCTTCACCAAGTTTATCAAGCGTTTTCAATATTTCCTTCGGATCATTTACATACAAATCCTTAGTATTTAACAGACGAATCCTTAAGTATTCAGACATTGATTTAACCCCTGAGTCCTTAAAAGCCTTTTCCACTTCCTCAAATTCAGCTTTATTCAAATTGATTTTTAGCCGATGGGATAAAGCTAAGTCTACATCAATTTTATTACGGCCACCTTTAGGCTTAAAGGTGTTTTTCTTCTTTTCATCCATCAGTTAATAGCTATAAATCCAAGTTGCGCAGGATTTACCCCTCCCCTACTCCACTTGTGGAAGTCGGGGCAAAGACAGTTTTTTGGGACAAAAAACACATCTTGCCTACTGCTTCTCGAATACTTTCCAAACGTATTAAAAGAGGCCTTTAGCCTCGAACTTACCTTACTATTCATATCTATGCAGTTAATATCATCCCAAAGGGGGAAAAGTAATTGTCCAGCCCAAGTTTTCTTTTACCTGGTTCCGCTTTTTACTCAGGCAAAAAACAGTTTATATGATCACTTTAAAAGTTTACATATTTACATATAAATATGTTTGCCAACCTTCTCTGATTGAATATATATTTGTATACAACCATACAGGCATATTTACATCTTTAGAACTTTACATCTTTAAGGATTAACATATTAATATGTTATCAGATTACCATACAACAACATAAAGTTATAAAGTACTTTACATATAAACAAGTTTACATACAATTATATTTACATATAAACATTTTACAATATTTATATGTTTAGTACTTTGTGTATTTACATATAAACATATTAATATATTTGACAGTTTGCATATTTACATATAAACTTCTTTACATATTAAAGTGTTTATATTTTTAAACCTATCTGCCGGTTACCCTAAACTTTTTTTTGATGGGCAGATAGATAAACAGATAAGCTGTTATACCTTCAACCAAAAACATCATCAAAACAGGGTGATGGTGTCTAAAGTCAACAGTATCATATTTACAATATAGGTATACCCAAAATGGCCCAAATGTGAACCATAAAAAAACAAACAACTTTTTCATAATATTTCAATTTAATCATCTACAATTTTTTTATGCCGGCGAGCTTTTACAACCATGGCCAGCTTTTAAAACATCTACAATTTACGAATGACGATTTCCGGATCATCACCAGGTACCGTTTTTAATTATCTACTTTTATCTACAAACTGATAGAGTTAATAAAAATACCGATTAGAACCATTACATCAACATCAAGCGCCTGGGCTAATTTTATTAACTGGCTTAACTTAAATTCACCGGGGCTATTCGATTTTTTATTGCTGAAGCTGCTTTTATTTAAATCAAGCAATTCCGCAACAACCTTTTTTGTTAAGGCACTATAGAGCTGAGCTATAGTTTTTATTTGCCCATCCTCAATATAGGATCGGGTTAATACAATTTTTTCTTCCGTCTTATCATCCATCAGTTTTGAATTATAATTGTGACCCATGTTGAAATATTTTATTTAAAAAGTTTAGTTGTATTTAAAGATTATGTAAATATACAAAAAAGTATATCTAATATACTAAAAAAAACATTTGGAGGTTATTTTTTCCCCTTTGGTATTATTAAATTAGCTGGGTATCTAATTTGCAAAGGATTAAATAAACATGAGCATCGCGAATACCATATAATTTACAGCTTTGCTGTTTATAAACTCATGAGCGTAGCGAATTCCGCTTTCTATAATTAGCTATATAACTATATAATTAGCTGCAATACTCGAATGCAAGCTTAAGCGAATGAACCTACAGGGCTATATTCATTGCTGCAATACTCGAACGCAAAGGAGATTTGCTGCAATACTCGAATGCAGAACTGCAAAGCTCGAACGCCAGGCTGTTTTTTGCTGCAATACTCGAACGTGAAACTGCAAAGCTCGAACGTGAAACTACAATACCCGAACGCACCGCTGCAATACTCGAATGCAAATGCTACAATACCCGAACGCCAAAGGGGGAAAAAATAACCAGCATTGCTAAAATTGAGAATAACGATGGTAATATTACCATTAAAAGACAAAAATTCGTACAGCGGCCTTAAAATCACCATTTGGAGAAGAAGAATAGGAGGGAGGCAAATAAAAAAAGAGATTGTAATTAAACTGCTGCAATACTCGAACGCACGCTTAAGGTAATGAAGCTTCAGGACTATATGCATTGCTGCAATACTCGAACGGTAGTTAGAAATAAAGGTGCTGCAATACTCGAAGGCATAATCAAAGGAAATGGGCAGAAAAAAAGCGGAATAAACCGCTTAAATATTTGTTGCTGCTGCAATATCCGAACGCATAAAGATTTATTCATCTAAAATGCCAATTTTGATTAAACGCTTAGCTTCAGACACGGTTATTTTTTGATTATAAGCACGATAGTAAGAACTGCAATAAATATTAGCCTTGGTATCGAGATCGGCCCTGGGATTAACCAACCACCTCTGAAATGCGTCTTTCTCACCTTCAATTACTACATTACTATGAAGTTGATTGAAAGCGGTTTTTAAATTATCCACCAAACTATTATAAAATAGGTTGTCGCCCCGGGTTTCGGTTAATTCCTTAATATTGCCACCTTCACTATAGTCCAGTTCTACATAGTAGTCTTCAGCATACTTTTTAGCCTGGTTGCCGGGTACAAATCTATAGATGAAGGGTAACTTGCCTTTTTCCTTGATCGTGTCAAGAATGCGCTTAATAGAGGTCTTCCGGTTCCTGTTTTCCTTTACATCACGTCCGGCAATTCCTGCTAAGAAATCAATAGGAAATGTTGCTTTAAATTGGTTTTGAGTAAGAAGGATATGTCGTGTCTTATATAGAAAAATATATAGCAGTTTGCGGCCATCGCCACCACGCCCCTTGCCAACCTGCCCATATCCATTTGATTCAATAGTATAATATCTCTTTAAGAAGCCTTGCAACATATCATCAGATATTCTGATCTCATAAATTTTAACCGCATTTGATACCCGGTCAACATTAAGTTTGATATCCTTTAAAATTGAAAAATTGTTTAGCTGAATAACCTTATTATCTGTATTATAGTCGTATGCTTTTGAAAAAATTATGTTTTTCTGAAGCATGTTAAAAAGAGCATAATCAAAAACAGTAGAAAATTTGTGACCGTGCCATTCAGGAATAGGTGTTTTAGACTTGCCGGCAAAGGCAGGATGCAAAGCACATAAATCTTGTTTGTTTCGCCCGGATTCTTTACAAAAATCATTTAACGTAAAGCTGGTAAACCCCCAAAGATCCGTTTTCATTTTACGAGTAATGAAAACGATAAAATCAATAGTAATGCCGGCATCACCACCAAAGGACTTCTCAATATCCCGTAAATTATCCGCTATACTTCTATCAATCCTATTAAGGACATATAGTTGATTATTCGTTACTTGGGTTAATTCTGTCATAGGCTAATACCAAAGGATAAATTTAAGTTTTTTTTTAAATAAACAATTAACCATTAAGCCCATTAGTCTGGCGGTTCAAAAGGTTTGAAGTTTGGCCAAATTTATTATTACGAAATGAGCCGCCAATTTCTGACTTCACCAAAGGCTTATTAAGATCGTTGACAATGTTATCTTTTGTAAAGGAAACATCTTCCATTAATTTAAAATAACCGGCTATTCGCTTTCTAAAAGCTTCGTATTCTGTCAACAAATCCTGATAGTCTCTACTTAATTTGTTACCGGCCTCCGTTTGTTCCTGGTGCTTTTTTTCAAGATCAAGGAAACCGAATAATGCCCTTTCAGCGGCCTTTGTACCTCGCTGCTCCTGAAACCGTACTTGTAACTGGCGCACATAATCAATTTGACTGTCGCTGAGGTCCCTAAAATAAAGTTGGTTGGCACCTTTGGCCGATTCGATGGTAATTTTATCTCCGTACATAATGATTTTGATTAAATGATTAATTAAACAAATATACTAATTTGTATATTACAAATATACTTTATTGTATATAATTTAAAAATTCATCTACTTTTTTAATTGGCCAGCTGCAAGATCTTCACCAGGTGCGGCTTTAAATCATCTACAAAATGTATGACAAAAAAAACCCGGTGATAACACTGGGTTTAACTATGATAAAATTTTAAGGGGGAATGTATTTTTATTGATCCGCAATTGATCTAAGAAAAATATCAAAAACTATTTTAACATCAACATCTAATAATTCAGCCAGTTTAATCAATTCCTTAACTTTAAAATCTTCGGGATGATTTGATTTGAAGTTACTAAAACTTGATGAATTTAGCCCCAAACCCTGAGCGACTGACTTTTTGGGAACATAACTATACAGCTGGAATAAATCGTTAATTTCACCCCGTTTAATATAAGGCTTCGCTAATTCAAAATATTTATCTTTAGGTAAATCTTCGCCCATTTCTTCAAATAAATTTAAACAAATATACTGAAAAGCATATTGAAATAGCAACTTAACTAAGAAGGGAAAGAAAGGATTTTTGTTTCGCTCGTAAACCCTCATGAGTAGCGTTGCCTGAGTTAGCAAAACGGATAAAATCTTTAATATGGGATTCTTTTGTTGTCCAGGCGAAAGAATAGACTATTTTTTCGCCACCTAATTTAACAAAGAGCGCAATGTCTGATTTAGCGCGGTTGGCTTCCTCCAGCATTACCATTTTAATACAAATGTCGTGATACTCTTTACTGTCTCGATCAGTGTACTTTAAAAGACCAGCGTATTTATCAAGTTGCCTCCTTCTAAAATCCCAAATAGACTTTTTCTTCTTTTTTGCCTTCTTTGATTTGGACTTTAGTTTGATATCAGATAACAACAAATCTTCACAATAGCCGGGATAACGGACACTTATTTCTTCAATAGCAAACATGGGATTTTTTTTAAATACCCTTCGCGCATGTAATTTCCTGCGCCATAATAGCTTTTGTTCTTCAGTTCGTTTCATCACAATTTTGATACAATGGTTTTCATCTGTTGGCCTGGAAGAATTTGCCATTCATGAATTGGATAACAAAGAGGGGAGTACTTAACCACCGCATTATGTTCGCCCGGTATATCAAAAACATAAATCTCTTTTTCTTCAACTTCTTTAAAAATCAATTCAGTTGTTTTGATCAGCTCATTATTTATAAAAAGCTTTTCGATATAGGTTTCTCCGTTTTTCATATTATCTACATTTTGTTTGACCAGGTAAGGAGCTGCAGCGATTACCGGTACTAAATTCATCTACTATTTTTAATGTCCAAGATCCTGATCAGGGCGGGCCTGGCTAAATATTCATCTACAATTGTCTACCATTTTAAAACAGGCTTTGCTGAAAAAACAGGCTTTGGTAGTCCATTTCTAAAAGCCGTAAATCGTTTTTTATATTATAAAGGGTTGCTGCATTGGATGGCAAATTTGATTTAGGGGCGTTTTTGATGCTATTTATAAAAAGGTCTAACTGTGTTTTAAATGATCCTTCAACTGAATAGCGCTCACCATTATATTTTGTGTCGGCAAATTGAAACCAGGCGCCGTATAATGAGCCATTTAAACCATGCTCCCAACCGCATACTATTTTATCATCCTCATAGATCGCTGCCTTAAATTTAAAAAAGAGACATTTGCCGGTGAAGTCATAACAGGTCATAGGATTTTGACACTGATTATCACCGTTGAATGTGTATCCTTTTCTAAAAGTGGTGTAAAATTTACCACCTAACCGAATCATTTCCATATCAAAATCATCCAGCGCCCTTGCATCGGGAAGGTCAAACCTGGTACTAATATTCAACTGGCCGTTCATAATCCGAATTTTAGGTTATTAAATTTTATAGGGAAGGCAGACCGTAAATGAGTGCGGTTTTCGGGTGAGGCCATTAAGAATAATTCAAAGAGCGCGATATCAAAAGAGCCCAATCCGGTAACCTCTTTGTTATACCACTTATCAAATAAAGATGTCTCGTTTTTCTGCTGCTCGACCAGTAAAGCTTTACCTATTCGCTCGCACTCCAGCTCCTTTTTCGTCTTCTTTGTTACCAGAGCCGGAACATTTTTAATTTTGGCCGGATCAATATTTCGCTTTTTAAGTTCATTGATGGTGATATCTAAATCTTGGCTGGCTGTTCGTAAAACCCGGATAATATTATCACCTAAATGAAATTGGCTACCGCTATTATAGCGTTCAGTAACAGTATTAAGATGTTTTACACCTTCGCGGTAATATCTGTATAACTGACGGTCCGTAGCTTCAGAGTTAATCTCAATAGATATTTTTAATTCCTGCGCGTTCATATCTGTTGTATTAAAAGTTTATAATTAAGATTCGTTCGTTATCAGCCTTCCTGGCTATCCAAACATGATTGCCACCTTTACCGGTGATATAAGTATCAGGTTTGCAAGTCGGCATAAGCGGCTTTTCTTCGTTGCTTCCTTTGGAAAAGACTTCACAATCACACGCGATCATTCTTAAGATAAAATCTTCATATGCTTCACCTGTTCTATAATTAGGATTGTTATTAATGTGGCAATCAAGGCCCTCATTATTCCAAAACTTAATGCAATTGAAAATCTCATTAAGTTCAGTTGGAAAATCTTCCTTACCTTCAATCGTGAAAACCAATTGTTTTTCACTAACTGCTTTTTTAGTTTGATTATTCATAGCTTATCTTCTTTGATATACAAATATACAAAAAAGTATAGTTAATATACAATTTAGTATATAATTAATATCGATTATTTTATGAATTTTAAAGCGCAAACCCCGCCATTCTTGTGTTAAGCAACCAAACTCGGAAGTGTAGCGAGGCTGTCAAGTGACATGGAATAAATCGGACTGAGGTACGCGGGA
>JAZJYI010000004.1:132649-372081 GCA_040390445.1 Bacteroidota bacterium | reverse complement strand
CCCCTTTGAAAAAACTTATTCCTTCACTTGATTTTGCCATAGAAATCCCTAACGCAGATTTCCGTAGGCGTACCGTTTGCGAAGCTACAGTACCTAATGATAATCGAATTAATCAATAGGTTGTTTGAACCGTTTTAAGCAGATCATGAGGATAACCCATTGTTACTGCACTGATGTTGCTTAATCGTGCTGTTTGATCTGCACTTAAACCAACCTCAAGAGCTTTTAAGCCATCGTTAAGATGCGAAAGTGTACGTGCGCCAATTATAGGAAAGGCATTTTTTGTTAACGCCCAGGCCAGCGCCACCTGTCCCGGAGTTGCTTCAGTTTCGGCTGCGATAATTTCCAACTCATCTAAAATGGCTTTGGTGCGGGAATCTTCGTGATAACTATCCGTTTTGGAAAGTGTAAGCCTGCCTGATGCGCCCCTGCGGTATTTGCCGGTTAATAACCCTCCGGCTAATGGCGAATACAGCATCGTACCCAAACCAAAATGTTCGGCCATCCCAAATAGTTCTCGGTCGCCAGTTCGCTGCACCAAATTATATTCAATCTGTAATGCGGCAAGCGGGATACTGCTTGCAATTGCCGCTGTCTTCCAGGCCGGAAAATTGGCCAAGCCGGTATACAGCACTTTGCCGGCGGCAACTAAATCTTCCAGGCCCCGGGCAATTTCTGCTAATGGGGTTAGGCCGTCATCATAATGGGGCATATAAATATCTATATAATCAGTATTCAACCGCTTCAGGCTGGCTTCTACTGCCTGGCGCATGGCTTTACGGTGATTGCCTGAATTAGCAGGTGATGGCGTTATTTCACTGCTACGGGTATATTTTGTACAGATAATAAAATTATCGCGGTTCGGCTTAATAAATTCCCCAACAACTTCTTCAGCCTCACCAAGCTGGTATTGGTCGGCCACATCTATAAAATTACCGCCTGCATCGGCATAAGCTGCCCAAATTTTAGGAATATCGTCAGCCACAGCGCCATAGCCGCGGCGACTACCCAAACTTGCTGCCCCTAATATTAATTCGCTTGCCGGTAAGCCGCTGATGGTTCCAAATAATTTATTTTTCATACTTCAAAACTCGGCCCGCTGTAGCATAGAATCAAGTATGGCTAAATTCAGCCGTATCAGATAAGACAATGGCATGACTTATATTTGTACTATGTACGAAAAAAAATTGCCTGTTCAATTGGAGTGCGGCCTTCATTTGTTCCTGGAGGTGACCAGCGGAAAATGGAAGGTTGACCTGATCTGGTGCATCCATTCGGGCATCAAAAGGCCGGCGGAGTTACACCGGCGGCTGCCCAAGGCCTCGCGGCGATTGTTAAACACCCAACTGAAACAATTGACGGATCATGGTATTATAATCAAAACAATTTTCGAACAAAGGCCTCAAAAAGTAGAATACCAGCTTACAGCACTCGGGGATACATTGATCCCTGCTATTGAGACTACAGCGCGATGGGGCGAAGCACACCGCCATATACTGGAACCTTTAATTCTAAAACAGTCACCATCAATATAATTAATAGTGCATTGGGAAGTTTTCATTCAATATGTAAAGCTATCAGTAACAATAAGTAAGCTATTTACTCTAACTGGAAGTTCACAAACCGATACCTTACGCAATGATTAAGAAATATTCAGTTTTAACAGGAATAGTAATTTCGTTAATTTTAATACTGATAGCTATTGCTGTTTACCCGGGCGGCACTATGTTCAATGAATATACTACCGGTTTTAGCTGGACAAAAAATTTCATGAGCAACCTGTTTGGAACAAGAGCGCTGAATGGCACCGAAAACCCTTCCAGAATCTGGGCATGCTTGGCCATGATTGTACTTCCACTTACCTATGCCTTGTTTTTCTTTAATGTGGCAAAAAAAATCCCTGAAAAAAATGCGGGCTATATCCTAAAATATGCAAGCGTAGCTAATATTCTTTTTACGTTTTTAACCATAACAGCCCTGCACGACAGTATGTTGATCATATCAACCACGTTGTTTTGGACTTGTTTATTGATTACCTCGATTTTCGTTCTGAAAACAAAACTTCATCTTTTTAAATTCTTCTGCATTATTAGTCTTGTTGTTTTTTATTACAGTGTTTACCTATGGGGTATAAGCGACTGGCATTTATTACCAATAATGCAAAAGGTGAATTTTGCCAGTTCAACATTATTAATTCTGGGGCTTGAGTATTTTACCAAAAAGGAAGATTTTGCGCAAATTAAATCAAGAGCGCACCAAAAATTAGCAACTAACCGCTAACAGTGGCATTGCACTAGCATCACCAAATTGCTTAAAGAGATTATTAATGTATTTAATTTTCTTTTAAGAAGTTAATGAGTTCCCTACGGTCGGCTGCCTTCTTCCCTCATAACAATATACAGAAGACGACTACTTTCATCAAAATAATGCAGGCGTCAAAACCTCAATTTTCTCGAATGCTTTTATGGCAACCTGTTTAGTTTGCCTGTTAAATATAATTGAAGGAAAATCACTGTTATCACTTATAATAGATGATTGCTGTTTTCCGCTATTAATGTCTTTATTCTGCTCTATTATTTCACCTGTGTTGATATCTATGATTTTAGGAAAACCTAATAAATCCCAGGCATAGCTATTATTAATGGCAAATAAATTCCCAAAATCTCCATTTACTTTTACGGGTTTAGAAAGCTCATTGTTTTTTAAATGCCATAAACAAATATGTTTAGGCGGCAGTTGGCCAATGTCCTCTTCATCAACAAATTCATCAGAGCTACCAATAACAACTGTACTATCGTCAATAAAGCTTGCTGTGCAAACCTCTACCGCCCTAGTATCAGGACAAATTTGCGGGTTATCAAGCATTCTGGGGTTCTTTAGGCATTCTTTTATATCGAACACAACAACACTGTCTAAAGGGTGCCACACCCAGCCTTTGCTCATTAGGTATGTACCATCGGGGCTAACTTCCAATCGTGAATAAAACATATCTTCCGGTTCTCTCCCACCCACATTAGTGATCAGTTCTCCGGTTTCAACATCTTCAAAGTCTATTTGATTATATGCTACAGGGCAATGAATAAGATAAGTTTTCCCTTTAACAGTTACAAAGGCAGCAGGAAATTCGTAAACATTAGAGCAGTAATATGACCGGTTAATTTCTTTAACAAGTTCTCCATTTTTTAGTAACAGCCCTTTAGTACCGAGTTTTTTATAAATAAACACATATTCGTTATTATCCGAACTTATAGCACTATCACCAAATCCATAATGTATCCCCAACCGATCTGTACTACCATTTAGGTCGTATTGTTGAGCGGAAGCCCAGTCAACAATTATATTACCATTCCAACATATGGTAGCTATATAGTTTGCCGTAATTGTTTGGTGTTCCATTAGGTTTAGGAATTATTAGCCAATGTAAAGAAAGTTATGCTTTTACTCAAATCACTTCTTATTTAGCAATTCTTGATATGCATATGACCCACCTTTTGTATCGAAGATTACTTCTAAACCCCGCAATGACGTATGGAGAACAACCTATTTTCAATTAAAAGACCGCCTAAACTCCAGCGGTGAGAGGTTGGTTTTTGTCTTGAACAGCTTACTGAACGATTGCGGATGCTCAAACCCCAGTTGGTAGGCCACCTCACTTACCGATAAACTGGTGGTTGATAACCGTTCCTTAGCTTTTTCGATGAGTTTTTGGTGAATGTGCTGCTGCGCGTTTTGCCCGGTTAGCGAACGCAGCATATCGCTTAAATAACTTGGCGACAGGTTCAGCTTTTCGGCAAGGTATTGAACAGTTGGGATGCCTTCACTTAAGGATAATTCATCGGCAAAGTAGGTGTCTAAAACGCCTTCCAATTGCTGCAACAGGTTATTGCTTACTGTTTTGCGGGTAATAAACTGGCGTTTATAAAACCTATCGGCATAGGTTAGCAAAAGCTCTATCTGCGAGATGATCACATCATGGCTCAGGTCGTCTATCCGGCTGTTCAGCTCTTCGTCTATCATCCGGAATACGGAAATAATGGTTTCTTTCTCCTGGTCGGACAGGTGCAGACCTTCGTTAGCGGTGTAGGAGAAAAAGCCATACTGTTTTATCTTTTTAGCCAGCGAATACCCTAAAAAGTAATCGGGATGAATGAGCAGGGTGTACTGAGAACATACTACGCCCTCGGTTTCTCCGCTGCCCATAACCTGGCCGGGCGAGGCAAACAGCATGCCGCCTTCATCAAAATCATAATAGCCCTGGCCATACTTTAATTTGCCGCCAAGTTTTGGTTTGTAAGAGATTTTATAAAAGCCCAGTACATGCTGCTGAGACTGCAGGTGCAGTTCAGGCCAGGCAGGCGCCCCGTTGATCATACTGATCAATGGGTGCTTTGGCTGAGGCAGACCGAAAGCCCGGTGGGCATCAGAGAGTGTCTCAAATTTATGCGGGCTTTTTTCGTCCTTTTTCATTTCAAAAACAAATATAACCATAACCGGCAACCAATTTTAACTGCCGGTTATGACGACTTCTTTATTTAGCTACACCCTGGGCCGAGCTGGAAACGGCATCCCATTGCTCCCAAAGGGCCAAACGTTCTTCATAAGCGGCACGTGTCCATGCCAGGTTATGACTGCCCAGATTGAAACGCAATGGTGGGTTTTCGGCATCTACCACCTGGAAGAGCGCTTGCGGGGTAGCTTCCGGGTCGCCCCTTTCCAGTCCTCTTAATGTTCCGAAAAACTGCTCCTTAAAATCGGCATATATGTCCATGCCGGGAGCAAACTTCAATGATTCCTGGCTGCCAAATTCGGTTGCGTAGGCGCCGGGTTCTATGATGGTTACTTTAATACCAAAATCTTTAACCTCTACGGCCAGGCTTTCATGAATAGCCTCGAACGCCCATTTTGATGAGCAGTAGTAGCCAATTACCGGCAGTACCACATGCCCAAGGTTACTGGATGTACCCAGGATGTGCCCATTACCTTGTTTGCGTAACAATGGCAAAGCCGCCTGTATAACGGCAACCGGCCCTAAAACGTTGGTTTCATACATCGCCCTGATATCGTCTGCGCCGGCTTCCTCGATAGTGCTGACTAACGAATACCCTGCATTGTTCAGCACAATATCCAACTTGCCGAAATGGGCGTGTGCCTGCTCCACCGTTGTTTTCACCTGGCCCGGGTTAGTTACATCGAGTTCCAGGGTGAGCACGTTTTCGCCGTACTTGTCCTTAAAGTCGGCTATGCTTGCCAAATTGCGGGCGGTAACGGCAACCTTATCGCCGCGCTTAAGCGCAGCATCGGCCCAAACGCGCCCAAAACCACGTGAGGCGCCTGTAATAAACCAAACCTTATTTGAATTTTCTTTTTGTTGTGTCATGATATTTGATGTTTTAAATAACACAACAAAGGTGGGCCGATGTAATTGCCTGCTTGTAGCCTAATTGAGGGTTTTTGTAGCCTAAATGAGAAAGGTGGGGTAATTCAAACCGTCATTGCGAGGTACGAAGCAATATTCCATAGAAAAGTCGGCGACAAGCATGTCGAAGATTGCCGCGCTACGCTCGCAATGACGCGCGGAAAAGAGGTTCATCTACTCCGTTCTTAAACTCTTTATGGGATTAACCGTAGCTGCTTTGATAGATTCATAGCTTACGGTAAGCCAGGCAATGCCCAATGCTGATACAGATGCGATGAAGAACACCAGCCAGCCAACTTGTATATGGTAGGCAAAACCGGCCAGCCAGCTGTTTACCGCATACCATGAAAGTGGCACGGCTATACAAATGGCTATCAGGATGAGTTTTGTAATACCTGCTGATAGTAAATAAACAAGGTTTAAAACCGGTGCACCTAAAACTTTACGAACGCCGATCTCTTTGGTGCGCTGCTCGGCCATAAAAGCCGACAGGCCATATAGCCCCAGGCAGGATACAAAAATACCCAGAGCGGCAAAAAGGTTAAATATGTTACCCATTTGTTGCTCACCTTTATAAAGTTTGGCCAGTTCCTGGTCAAGAAAATCAAATTTAAAGGGATGGGCGGGGTTAAGGTCCCTGCTTATTTTTGCTAAAGCCTCTATGGTAGCGCTGGTTTTGCCCGGCAATGTCCTCACCACCGTATAACCGCCTAATTTGTTAAAGGGCATAACCAATGGCTCAATACCTTGTTGTACGGGTTTAAAATTAAAATCTTTTACAACGCCAACAATAGTGCCTTTGTTACCCCAAAGTGTTAATGGTTTACCTATTGCCGTATTAGCAGTTAAACCCATAATGCCCGCCATCTTCTCGTTGATCATGTAACTGCCCGAATCAGTTTTAAATTCTCTTGAAAAACTCCGGCCTGCTACTACCTTCATCCTGAAGGTGTGGGTAAAATCTTCATTTACTGCCATTACCGGGATGGCTAACTGCGAATGGGGGTCTTTACCATCCCACTCCACACTAACCGTCCAGCCGCCCAGGCTAACTGGCAGATCGGTAATAAGGGTAAAGTCGCTGGTAAGCGGGTTGCTTTTTAACTCATCTTTTAAGGTTTGCTGTTTGCCCCACATATCCCCCGTCATGGGTACATACAACAGGTTAGCCTTCTCAAACCCGGGGTTGCGTTCCTTAATAAACTTAAGCTGATTGTAGATCACAACTGTGCCTACTAACAATACAATAGACACCATAAATTGGGTTACCACCAATGTATTGCGGAACAATAAATTACCACCCATTGATTTTACATTCCCCTTAAGCACTTTAACAGGATTAAAGCCCGACAGGAATAAGGCCGGATAACTGCCCGAAACAAGGCCGGTTAACAAGGCAATACCAAAAAGGCTTAACCAAAGCTTTGCATCCATTATATCTATAGTGAGTTTGCGGTTGGCCAGTTCATTAAATACCGGCAAAAACAAAATAACCATGCCGAATGCAAGCAATAAGGACAGGAAAGAGATAAATACGGATTCGCTTAAAAACTGGAGAACAAGCTGCCCGCGTACAGCGCCCGCCACTTTGCGTAAGCCAATTTCTTTGGCCCTGCGGGCCGAGCGCGCGGTAGCCAGGTTCATAAAATTGATACAGGCAACCACCAGGATCAAAATAGCGATAATAAAAAAGATGCTTACGTATTGCGCGTTCCCATGGCCCGGCTCATCCCCCTGCTGCTCAGGCGCCAGGTGAATTTTGGTCAAGGGCTGCAGGTGGAATGCGGCTTTCATACCGTCGTCATGTTTGTGATATATCTGGTTCACTTGCTTTTCCAGGCCTAATAAATTGGCAGAAGAAGGATCAAAACTTTTGTCTAACTGCAAATAGTCATAAAAATTAAAATTATTCCATGCGTTGTTTTTCAAATCGTCATTGGTTCTGGCCAATGAGGCCATTGGCAGGATGAAATCAAATTGCAGGTCGGAGTTGGCGGGGATATTGGCCAAAACGCCCGTTACAACAATGTTTTCTTTATTGTCTTTCCGTATTACCTTGCCAATAGGGTCTTCGTTCCCGAAGTATTTTGTGGCCATTGCCTGCGTTAATAATGCACCATCCACCTGTTTTAGCGCTGTGGCGCGGTCGCCTTTTATTAACGGGAAGGAGAACACATCCATAAAGCTTTCGTCGGCATAGAACAAATTTTCTTCTTCAAATTTTTTATTGCCCGCTTCCAGCAACGTAGTGTTACCCGGTTTTATCCGTACCGTATTTTTAATAACAGGCATCTCCGCTTTCAATCCCGCCGGCATCCCTGCCGGAGTGCCCACCGTTTTTGAATCGCCACAATCGCAAGCGATGCGATAGATCTGGTTGGCATTTTTGTGGAACTTATCGTAGCTTAATTCATTTTGCACCCAAAGCAATATCAGGATGCTTGATGCCAGGCCTATTGCCAACCCTAATATATTGATGGTAGAGTAGGCTTTATCTTTTGTTAGATTCCTGTAAGCCAGTTTAAAATATGTTTTGAACATGGTTGTATTTTTTTGGAAGACGCTGTTAAATCAAAAATATAACTTATCCGGTTTAAAACTCGTGCCAACTATATAAATAACTGTAATACAAATACTTATATGTAATTATTTCACTTTACCGTTCGGAAACGTTACAGCAACTGTTCGGTTTTGCAAGGGGTTGTCAAAGACGCTAAGTATCCGAAGACGCGAGGTATCGCGTCTCCCACCACGCATTCCTCGTTAGGGCAGCCAGACAACAACACCAACTACGACAAAAATAAGTTTCTCGCAAAGACGCTAAGACGCTAAGACGCAATTTCAGTAAACCTTTTGCGTCTCTGCGTCTTTGCGAGAAATAATCACCGCCTAATCTCCCCGAAATGGAATCAATCCGAAATTGAAAATTCGACATTCGAAATCAATTCGCTATGTTTGAAACTAAATTTCCTTATAAAAACGCATGAGTAATTTTTGGGCTTATTTAAAAACCAGGCAATTCAGAAACACCATATTATTGGTGATAGCTACTGTTATCGGCATCGTTTTAATAGCCTTTTTCAGCCTTAGCTCGTACACCCGCCACGGCCAGGGCATACCTGTACCAAAGCTTAAGGGCCTTAATGTTGACAAAGCCATGGAACTGCTGAAAGAGCAGGGATTTAACTATAAAATTGATTCGGTTTACGTACCAGACCAGGCACCAGGCACTATTGTAGAGCAAGACCCGGATGCCGGTACAAACGTTAAAGAGAACCGTACCATATACTTAACCATGGTTACCCAACTGGCACCACCGGTTTCATTGCCCGACCTGATAACCGAGCAAAGCATTTACCGCGAGGCGGTGGCTACCCTATCTAACTACGGTTTGAAAGTTGGCGATACCTCCTACCGGTCTGACATTGCCCGCGACCGCGTGCTGGAAGTTCGCTTTGGCGGCCAGATCATAAAACCGGGAACCAAAATACCAAAAGGCTCTAAGCTTGACCTGGTGCTGGGTAACGGCGAGGGTGCAAGCGAGGTGGATATCCCCGAACTGCTGAACCTTGACCTGGATGCCGCCAGGTTCTCTATAAAAGGCGCGGGCTTAACGGTTGGTACCATTACTTACGAAGGCAGTATAACCGACTCAACCAATGTAGTGGTGGTTTCGCAATCGCCTATGCGGAGCGATTCGTTGAGCAAAACCAGTATTGGCACACGTATTAACCTTACGGTATCACAAGGCAAGGCAAGCAATGTTCCAAATTGATGCGGCAACACTGCAACAGCGCATACAAAAAGGCGAAACTTTAAACCTGCTTGATGTTAGGGAGGCGATTGAATACCATACCTTTAATATTGGCGGGCAAAACATCCCGGTTGGTAAGCTTAAACAGAATATTAACAGCATTATTTACAACAAAACGCACGAAATAATCGTTATTTGCAGTGCAGGTATCCGCAGCGAAACCGCGCTGGCTATTTTAACTGAGGCCGGTTTTACCAACGTGGTAAACTTTAAAGGCGGACTAAAAGCCCTGCAAAAGTTAAACAGATAAAAACAACATCCCTCATAACCTTATATGAAAAAATTTTGGATAGCGCTGGTGGTCATCATCGTATTATCACTGGCCGGCACCGGCATATTTTATTACCTGCGCTTTTTTGGGCCAAACGTTACCGATAAACAGGAATACCTGTACATTAAAACAGGATCGACCCTGGATGATGTTTACAAAACAATTAGTGAGCAAGGCATTGTAAAAGATAGTACTTCCTTCCTGCAATCGGCACAAAGCATGAAGTATGTAAAGGTTAAGCCGGGCAAATACCGTTTAAAAAGCGGTATGAGCAACCGTAACTTCATCAATATGCTAAAATCGGGCAACCAGGAACCGGTTACACTTGCGTTTCATAACATCAGGCTGAAAGACCAGTTTGCCGGGTTTGTTTCTAAAAAGATAGAGGCCGATTCGGTTTCGATATTGCGTTTGCTTGATTCTGCAAAATTCGCGGAGCAATACGGTTTTACAGCTGATAATATCTATACCGTATTTATCCCTAACTCTTACCAGCTTTACTGGAATACATCGGCAGAGAAATTATTTGCACGCATGTATGCCAACTACCAAAAGTTTTGGACGCCCGAGCGTAAGCAAAAAGCCGAAGCCTTAAAGCTAACTCCACAGGAGGTTTCTGTTTTAGCATCGATAGTTGACGCCGAGGCTTTGCACGATGATGAGATGCCAACCATTGCCGGCCTTTACCTTAATCGCCTTAACAAAGGCATGAAATTGCAGTCGGACCCTACCGTCATCTTCGCGGTGAACGATTACACCATTAAGCGCGTGCTTAATCGTGACTTACTTACTAATTCGCCATATAATACTTACATGTATAAAGGTTTGCCCCCCGGCCCAATCATGATGCCGTCGGTAAATGCTATAAACTCGGTTTTAGATTATAAGAAGACTGATTATTTATACATGTGCGCCAAGGCAGATTTTAGCGGCAACCATGCTTTTGCCACTAATGAGGCCGATCATAGAGTTAATGCCAAGGCATTTCAGCAAGCCCTTAACGACAGGAATATTAAACGCTAATGTTTGAGAACGCTACCAAGCTAAGGGTGCGCTACGGCGAAACCGACCAGATGGGCTATATGTACTATGGTAATTACGCCGAGTTTTTTGAGGTAGGGCGTGTAGAGATGCTGCGCAGCCTGGGGCTAACTTACAGCGGCATGGAAGCATCAGGTATTATGATGCCCGTGCTTGAACTGAAATGCAAATACCTTAAGCCCGCCCGTTACGACGAGGAAATTACCATTAACGTTATTATGGATAAAATGCCCGGTGTTAAGATCCATTTCCGTTACGAGTTGTTTAACGAAAAGCAGGAACTGATCCATATTGGCGAAACGCTGCTGGCGTTCATCAACATGAAAACCAACCGCCCCTGCCTGCCCCCTGCCGATTTTATTGAAAAACTAAAGCCTTTTTTTGAGTAATTTTAGCCATAATGAAATGGGCGCACCGATTTTTACTGCATTTTAAGTTTTATCAGTTTATTACCGACTGGGCCAAAACGGTTTATATCCCTGGCTTCAGGCCCCTGCCCCTTTACACAGTTGTTGTATTTTTTGTACTCGAGATTCAGAAAACATCGCTGGCTAACCGTGCAGCCGCCCTGGCCTATAGTTTTATGCTGGCCCTTTTCCCGGCTATTATATTTTTATTTACGCTAATAGCCTACATACCGGTAAATAATTTCCAAGAGTACCTGCTTAGCCTGTTTGCGTTAATAATGCCTACAAACGCTTACCTGGCCTTCCAGAG
Organism: Bacteroidota bacterium; assembly: GCA_040390445.1. GTDB lineage: Bacteria > Bacteroidota > Bacteroidia > Sphingobacteriales > Sphingobacteriaceae > Mucilaginibacter. Next base: position 360,822 of record JAZJYI010000004.1, on the reverse strand, counting down.
CACCATTGTAGATATCATTAAGCACCAAAACGGTAAATTACTTTCTATAGGCTTTATTACGGCGTTGTACTTTGCAACAAACGGGGTTAGCCATTTAATGCAGGCCTTTAATAAATCATCATTGATACTGGAAACCCGCTCCTGGTTTAAAAGGCGGTTAATTGCGCTTATACTTACTATTGTGATAAGTATAGCCCTGCTTATAGCCATTGTTATTATGATAGCGGGGCAGTCTGTTATACATTACATACAGCATAAACTACACAGCAAGGCCGAATTTTGGTTCTGGCTCATCGCTTTTTCCCGGTGGATCATCATCCTGCTGATATTCTTTACCAGCATTTGTATATTGTACCGTTACGGCCCATCAAATAAGCAAAAATGGAAGTTTATAAACCCCGGGTCTATCCTGGCTACATCGCTGGCGGTGTTAACCTCAATAGGGTTTACGTATTACACCAACAACTTCTCGTCATACAATACGGTATATGGCGCCATAGGCACCCTCATTGTGGTGATGATATATATGTACCTAAACTCCATGATTTTGCTCATTGGGTTTGAATTAAACGCCAGTGTTGACCTTTCAAAGCGTACTATTCGCATCGTAAAACCCCGTTTCAACACCTTCCGAAGCAAAAAAACAGACAATTTGGGCAAATAACCCAATGACTACCAACCGCTTACAATTAATTAAAAAAAAGTTAACATCAAGTTTGGCAATTCGCCCCGGATTTGTACTTTTGTCCCCGGAGAGCTGGCAGAGTGGTCGATTGCGGCAGTCTTGAAAACTGTTGACTGTAACAGGTCCTGGGGTTCGAATCCCTAGCTCTCCGCTGAAATTATAAAGCCCTGTAAATCAAGTATTTACAGGGCTTTTTTTATGAGCGTAAATCTCCCGAACCTAACTTTTCAAAAATAAAAAACCTCCTAATTTCGCTAATTAGGGGGTTTTTCATTTTTAAACACCTTTAAGAACACCAAAATAGTTACCTATTCGTAGCGTCATTCGTAGCGTCTTTTTCCTATAAAAAAGACGCTCTCGCAATCTATTTAAACAAGTAAGAAAGAGCGATAAGAGACCAATAAAACGGGCCTGATTTATACCAGCCAAACACGTTGCTTCTTTGATTTTACATACTGCTTTAACAACTTTGACGACATTAAAAAAATGATATGTTAGAAAAAAGCTTCGGTTTGCTTTATTATTTAAAACAAGCCAAAAATCAAAAGGATGAAAAAAGATATGTTTATCTGCGTATTACAGTAGATGGTGATCGCCGGGAAATATCGACAAAAAGACAATGCATAGTTAATCATTGGAACTCGCAGTTAGGCAGAGCAATTGGCAACAACGAAGAAACAGAAGAATTGAACTCCTACTTAGATCTGATTTCATGTAAAGTTTATCAGGCGAAAATCAAACTACTTGAAGGTAATAAGCCTGTAACTGCAGAAAATATAAAAGACGTACTCATTGGAAAAGATGAAAAAAAACATTTCATCATGGAAGCATTCCAGCTTCATAACAAACAAATGAAAGTTTTAGTGGGGCGCCAGATCGCTCCGGCTACATTAACTCGTTATAAGACCGCATACGAGCATGTAAACAACTTTATTAGATGGAAGTATGGAAAAGATGACCTGGAGGTAAAGGAATTGGATTATGAATTTATTTCGCAGTTTGTATTCTGGCTTAAAACAGAAAGACATTGCCGTAACAATACGGCAATAAAATACCTTGGAAATTTCAAAAAAATTGTCTTGGAATGTAAACAAAAGGGGTTGCTAACCAACGATCCGTTTTTGGGTTTTAGAACAAAACGAGATGAGGTAACCCCAATTGTTTTAACCCAGGATGAGCTAACCAGAATAACTAATAAGGAATTCGACACAGAAAGGCTCAATCATGTCCGTGATATATTCCTCTTCAGCTGTTATACCGGGTTAGCTTATAGTGATGTTTACAAACTACGTAGTCAGGATATAGTCATCGGGATAGATGGCACTAAGTGGATCATTACAACCAGGCAAAAAACGAAATCAGGTACAAGGCTCCCTTTACTTCCAAATGCCCTGGCTATTCTTGACAAATACCAAGACCATCCCAAATGTTTAAACAAAGGGACTCTCCTACCTATCCTTACTAATCAGAAAATGAATTCTTACTTAAAGGAGATCGCGGACGTATCTGGTGTAAATAAAAAACTAACCTTCCACACTGCCAGGCACACTTTTGCTACCACTATTACCCTTACCAACGGCGTACCAATGGAAACAGTGTCAAAAATGCTTGGGCATAAGTCACTTAAACAAACACAGCATTATGCGAAAGTCCTTGATGTGAAAATCAGTAAGGATATGAAATTATTAAGAAGACGTCTGGAGCAGGTGTAACTATATTAAAACTTAGTAATAATTCTTTAGTAAAAAAGGAAAGCGCAATCATGCACTTTCCTTTTTTACTCTTAACTGATCCAAACAGATGATTCAACTGTTACCTGTATCATACACTTGGAATTAATTTATACCGCCTCTCCGAACCTCTACCCATAAACGCCTTACATATGTAGGTAGGTAGTGTCGTTGGCAATGGCTTTTGGAATAATTTTGTCCGTAAACTTGCTTTTTGCGTCAATAGTAGAGTAAGGAACACTATAAATTTAATTGACAGATTATTAAAATAAAAATGCCGTAGTTCAGAGCTCTCCCTCTACATATCAAAAACAACACGTTACACTAGACATAACGCAACCTGTTCAGCCTGTAGTTGATCAATATCGGCTTTATTATCGCGGAACTTTTTTTAAGTAAATACGATGACGGAGGGCGGTTGTTGGCGGCTGGAATAAACAGCGTAAGAAGAACCGCCGAACTACTTTGAAGATACATTTTTCAAAACACTATCAAACCAACGTATATGACTGGTATTTATTCGGTGAGGCATTACATTAAGAATAAGCGGATAGATATTCGAATGCAAACGCAAATGATCAGGAACATTTTTACCTTCACACTCTGCTGAAGTTGCTTGAAGAGCTGCCCATTCTTCCGTCAGCTTCGGCAAATACCAAATTTCTTTTCCATATTCATTTTTCCAATTAAAAAAATCAGCAGGTTTTTCCAATTCAAAACTCAGGAATTTAAAGTGCGTGATCGCAGGCCAATTTCTCATCAATATTTCCTTTTGATTTTGGCGGGTCAACAATTGAACAGCGCTTTCTAAATAAAAGGAATTACACGGGTGAAAGGTAATTTTTCCAACATGGTCATAAAGTTCTTTCAAACAGGCATCTGCATCATAATATGGCCCTATCATTCCCTGAGCATCCTCGCTGGCCGCAATGACATTTTCCATAACGTCACTTAAAAAACCGATTGCTTTGTCTTCGGCACCTACTTTTCTGAGATACCAGTAAACACTGAAAGCGTGAGGTATGGCGGATTCACCCCATATATCGACATTTACGAGATTTTTCGTTACAAAATCTTGAATTTTCTGTTGGTCAAAAGTCTGATTTTTATTCATTAGATGGTAAATCCCCAGGCTGCTCATTAGTCCAACCAACAACAATCGTTTGGCTGAATGAAAAAAAGCATCCTCCATCGGATTATCACCGAGGAAATCCCTGCTGTCTTTAACTTCATCCCAAAGATCTTCCAACGCGTTGATCGCCAATTGCTCCCCGATGTTATATTCGTTTGTATAGTCTTTAACTGCTAATTCATGTTTGGCACAATAACCTAAGAGCCCGCTTAGAAAGATCATCCAGCCTTCATAGACGACAAAGTAATTTTTTTCATTGATATAATTAGAGAGCGCGATCGATGTTAATAAAGCAGCGCTGTTGATCCTTTCTTTGAACTTGGCTTTACTGACAATTTCATCAGTTAAAACAGAAGCGATTACAGCAGCCAGTTTTTCTTTGTTTAAACACCCCTTACCGTCCTCCAGTAAAAACTCCAATAATGATTTAAAATCTTTAAGATCAGCTGGTAAAAAAGCGTAAGTCAATTTTTTTGCCATTTCCTTAAGTTCGCCATCAACGATAGTTTTTACCTGATATGGTAGCTGAAGTGAAGCCCACTGCTGATTCATGGCCAGGATCGCATGACTGACTTCTTCTTCTATACCCCCATTTGTTACAAAAAACGAGCGATGGGTCATCCCTACCGGAATGGACGGGTGGGTCACCGGCGTTAATGCCATTTGCGTAAGTTGCCCCTGTATGCCTTGCTGCCAGTCCCGCAATTTAATTTTACTACCAGGGGCCCCTTTTAATTGATAAGCGCAGATTTCACCATCTTTATTTTTAGTGATAATGTCTTTACCGTGCTCCATGCCGCAATGACGTGTCATGTGAATGATCGTATGTCCTTGCTGAATTAAAATATAACAAAAAGGAACCTGAAATGCTTTTTCAGAAGCTTTATCCAACCAGTTTTCTATTATTCTCTCGATCATTCCACTCTTGTCTTTTACGGGCTAATAACTGTTGAAACTGCGCGTCATATTCTGGCTCAGTTTGTATTCTTTTTAATGCTGCTTTCAGTTTTGGAACCATTTCGGGGGCACAATGAATAGCCGGCAGCTCCGCCAGGCCCTGCTTATTGAACGTGATCAACATCTTCTCATACATTTCCAGAATGACTTCCGGGCCAGGATCTCCTTTTCTTTTCGACACACGACCTGTTCGTTCGGTGACATCTGAAACCGTTTGCACCATCATCCGTCCCTGCTCAAAAGCCATTTGCTGAGCCAGTTCATCCAGCATTCTGAAAACATGAGTCGGATCATCAATCAGTTCGTCATGCCCTACAGTTGCAGATCCCTGAACGGAACTTAACTCCATGTCATTTTCAAAATCACTTTCCGCATTTACCGTTCTACTTCCGGTGCCTTCATGTATAACCATGACAGGAACGTCTCTAAAAGCATTGTTATGAAACTTCGTTCGCTCCTTGAGGAACGCATTCAAATGTTCACGCAAACCGGCGCGAGCCTTACGAAAATCTGGTAGCATCAGAATAACAATTTAAGTTTATGGCCTATTATTTCTTCATAGACAAAAGCAATAGTCGCATTATCTACTAATTTACCCAAAGCCACGTCAAATAGTTTACCACTTAACAATTGTCCTCAGCTCTTTTTATGTAACGTGATATATAGCTCTTCCATGCTTTCAATATTGTTGATCAGCTCTATAATTTCATAAACATAAGGAAAATCGAGGGTTTTAAGCTGTGGCATATCCAATCTTATCTTTTGTAGCACCTCTCGGGTTGGATACTGAAACTCGTCGATTTTAATTCTAATTGAAGGCATATACACTATTTAAACAGTGGCGGAGTACTGGAATCTGGCTTACAATTTGGTGCTTTAATCTTTAAAATAATTGGCATTGGAAACTCGACACCCGTTATTAGAGCTTCTCCCGCCGATAGCGCAGGAAGAAATGCTAGTGCGTTGGCATTAGCATCTGAACAAGCATATTCAATTGCTTCCCGATCTTTCTGATTGATCAGTCTATGCACAATAAAAGCACCCATTTGACTTAGCACTCCGGAAGGTATATCACGTGGCATTTGTGTCGCTATCACAAGAAATAATCCAAATTTGCGACATTCTTTGGCTATGCGTTCAAAAGCATTTAGATCAACCTCAACAGAATATTCGTCTTTGATCTTCTTATTCAGAAATTGGTGAGCTTCATCTAATATCAAGATTAGAGGAGATTTTTTTAACTCTTCTGTCAATGCTTTTTCTAATAAAAACCGGCCGATAGAATTGACCAAAATATCACGCATGGAATTATCCGATGGTACGAGATGTGTATCTATTATTAGTAAGTGTTGTTTTCTATTGGCGAGAAAATCATTTATATTTTTTTCAAGCCCCTTACTCCCATCCTGTTGCTCAAAGCCAAAAACTGCTTTGAAATCGCTGTTATTAAGGGTCAGTAGCATCCTGGAGATCAGCGATTGGCAATGCCCTAACTGTGTTTGGTTTTCAGCTCCAAAATTTTCACTATTTGAAAAATCACTGATACATTCTTTCATTACCTGCCTCGGTAGCGCGTTGATATTTATGTCGCAGGTATATTTGAAAACCGCATCGTTGTCCTTAAAAGCGACAAGAAAGTTTTTCCTTGGTTTGCTATCTTTGCTTAGTGTACGGTAATCAAGGCCGTCGCGCGCCTCGAAAAAGGTTTTGATGGTCTCGTCGTTTTTGGTAAGCCCAGCCTTTGCTTCAAGAATCTTTACCAGTCGTAAGCTTTTCAATGCTTCCTGGAGCTTCGGCAACTGCGCCTGACCGGATGGCCGAAACATGGCAATCAAATCGGTTTCCTTCAAACTGGTATAATGGAAAAATGTGTTGTCTTCGTCTTTTGAATTAAATACCTGTCGTACGACCTGTTCATTGTAAAATTCTTTAAATCGGGCATATTCTCCAGTGGCATCAATCAGGATTGCTTTTCCATTATGCCGCATGATTTGTTCGATTGTTTTAGCAACAGTCCAGCTTTTACCTCCTCCAGTTGAACCGACAATGGCACAATGTCTGGACAATAGCGATTGCCCTGAAATATGAACATCGGTGGCACTGTTTGTAGGCAACATAGCCATATCAAATAGTTTCGTTTCGTCTTTACCTTTACCAAAATCCTTTAAAATAGCACTAAGGAATTGATCCGGGCAAGAGTATATTTTTGAGCCAACAGCTGGAAATTGATTAAACCCTTTCGTGCAATGGTGTGATCTATAGTCGAAACAAAGTAGTAGTTCAAGTTTACCTGTTGGGTGAAACTCTTTACTTCGAAACGCATCCTGAGTTAACTCCAATCTTTCCTTTTCCGGTAATGATATCTCCATAACTTTAGCCAAAAAACCGTGGTCTTCGCCTTCAACCAATACGTAGTTACCCACAATACCCGAGTGCAGACCGGCACCGTCCTGGAAATATTTATTCAACAGCACAGATGAAGGAAAATGCACTTTAATATACGAGGGATTGATATCATTGACATATCCGATAAACTGTTTATTATCAAAAATATTTACCTGACTCATTCTTTACTTCCTTTCAGTTTCCTAGCCAATTCGCTGACGATCATTTCTAGTGGGTCTTCATTAGAGAATGACTGGTTATCCGGGTAAGTGTTGGCAAAATCGGTAAACGTCTCATTGATCAGCATAATACGGTTGTCAATTAAGGCAAATGAACGCAATTCTTTGTCGGCAACGATTTCCGGATATGTCACAGCGAGAAGATGTAAGCTTGGGTTTTGTTTTAGCGCTTCAAGGATGATCGAGCGGATATGTTTATCGCAGAAACTAAACCCTGCGGTAATTAAAAATGTATTCTCTGCACGTAAAGCTTGTTGCAACCTACCGATTATTTCAAAATATGGTTGCTCATATGACAGTTCAAACTTGCTGTCCCGTGGATAAATCAGCACTCTTTTCAGATTTTCATCTGCTTCCAGTTTCTGCTGGATGAGCTCCTTAGGAAATTGAAATATTTCCTTACCGTCATCCAGCCAATCTACCGACCCATGCATTTTGTAGAGGTGAAATACTTTCTTTATAAAATTGTCCTCGTTTTTTAACCTGCTTCCGGTTCTTAAAACAATGTCATGGTCATAGGAATGACCATAAAAACACTTCGGATTAGAAAATGAAAAACCATCGATTATTGTAAATCGCTGATCAGATGCTGCCTGCTCAAAAAGTGTATCATAATTCAGTGTGAAAATCTTAACGCGAGCCTGGCCAACCTTCCTTTTGGTAATTTTATTTAACAATATGCTGTGAGCCGATGTACTAACAGCCTCAAATTCTAATGAGCACTGCTCTGTTATAAATTTCTCGACCGTATTGATCATGGTTTTTAAATCACCGTCTTTACTGAGTTCGTAAGTTCGGTAAGCTCTCGTCAGCAAAGCCTCCAAATCAGTTCCATCTTGGGGATAACTCGCTTTGGCAATCAGCCCGATCATAACATCTTTATACTCGGCAATTAACCCGTCCCATAGACCTTTCAGGGTTTTCCCCTTAATGTTCCCTTTTCCAACACCGTAAGAAGTTCCGGCACCCGATAAAAAAACAATATTTTGGTTTGGCTGTTGGCCTATCCATTCCTGATAGATCTCCCTTGATTTTTCCAGTGCTTTAAGTGAAATGTCGGAGTTGTCCTTTACCAAAAGATCGGTAATGTCAACGTGATTTAACAACAGGCGCTGCTCATTAACTTCCAGCTGAGTGGATTTTGACAATACGAAAAATTGATCTTTAACCGATTCGGCCATAATAAAAGGTTTAGTTAAGAAAACTAAGGTAACGATTTACTTTTAGAGCTAAGGAATCGGGCATTTTCAATTGGGATAACCCTGATAAATGTTTTGATAAATATACGTGATTATAAGATGATGCCTAAAATTATGGACCACTTTGTTCCGGGAATCGTATATAGTTGATTCCGTATACTGATACCAGCTCTTCCCCGTGTCGATAGTTTTTTCATGTTGAATATCGTCCCTTTCAAATCCATAATTGTCCGTTTGATTACATTATTGGCGAACGATTTAAGAATTAAAACGAACATTGTCTCTAATTAATACCTAAAAAATATCGTTATGAGGAAGCTTTGTTACATGATTCTATCCTGTTTATTATTGTTATCATGTCTTTCGGTGACTGCCCAGGAAGCCAGTCATATTAAACAAAAGAAAACAGAACTCTAAATAATGCATAAATATCCAAAAGATATCGTTATGGCCAGATTTTCGGCAGGAAGCAAAAAGGCGATTTCATTGTTTTTATACATCCAACTTAAGCAAAAGTTAATCGTCGCGTTAACCACATTTTAAGGCTGTGGTATCTTTTTTATATCTTTATCTTAAGTTTATCTTTGTTATGCAGATTAATAAGATCATTATTCAGAATTTCAGAAATATTGAGGAAGAAATAACTTATCCATTGAATCCGAAATTTACGGGCATTATAGGTATTAATGGAAAAGGAAAGTCGTCTATTTTGACTGCATTAAAAATTGCCGCCGGCGCATATTTCCTGGGGATTCCGGAAGTTGCTAAGAGAAATATCTGGGATGCCGAAATCCGAAGGAAAGATTATAAGAGTCATTTAACGCGTATGACCCCGACCGTTATTAGAGCTGAAGGCTCTATCGATGATCAACCGCTGACTAAATCATGGGCAAGGCGTATACCAGAAGGAGCTGTAAGAACAACGGCAAATCAGGAAGATGTAGGGGAAATCAAGAAAATAGCTATTGAAAAATATAAGGCCATAAAGGACGGTTCAAGTGATGTAGATAATCCCGTAATAGCCTTTTTCGGTACAGCCCGATTATATGGGCCTGGTCGCAATACAATTGGTTTAGGGAATTACGAGGGGCGCGACATATTTCGCCTTGGTTATTATAATTGGAGCGACATGCAATATTCGACTTACAATTACACTAATTGGTTGAATAGCCATCGGTTTATGGTCAAAGATAAGCGTGAATCTCCTAATCTTTATAAAGCGTTTATTCAAGCTATTCGTGCTGCAAACCCATATATTACAGCGATAGATTTTGACGGAAAAGAGCTGAGATTAAGAGTTAAAATGGGGGATGATACTCCAGAAAGTGCTTTTTTACCTTTGAGTTTGCACAGCGACGGAGTCATTAATCACACTGCAATGGTAGCTGAATTAGCTTATCGATGCATCATGTTGAACGCTCATTTAGGATTAGATACCATTGTAGGTAGCCGTGGTATCGTTATGATTGATGAATTAGATTTGCATTTACACCCTAACTGGCAACGTCACGTGGTCGGCGATCTCAAGAAAGCTTTTCCAAACATTCAATTTGTTGTGACTACCCACTCACCATTTATTGTCCAATCTTTATCAGGTGATGAACTAATAAATCTTGATGTAATAGCTGATATTGATCCTAAAACGCTTACAGTCGATCAAGTTGCTACCCATATCATGCAAGTCGAAAGTGAGTATTCGACACAAAATGAAGAGAAATTCAAAGTGACTAAAGATTTTTTGGAAAAGTTAAATGACGACAACGTCAATGAGCGAACACTTGATGCCGACCTGGAATCAGTGAATGATCCAGCATTGCGTGCATACTTAGAACTTAACAAAATGGCTAAGAGAAAATAGGATATGAGGCCATTAGATAAAGGAGCATGCCCAAAAGTGGGTACAGCTAATAAAACGGTTACTGAATATGGTCAATGGCGCCGGGATCTAATTGATAGGATAGGTTACTATTGTGCTTACTGCAATATGCCACTTAGCCATCAATTACAGGTGGAGCATGTCATAGCGAAAGTCGCACAGGCTGGCGCCATAGCCGGAAGCTTGTTGGATTGGGACAATTTGCTACTTGCATGCGGTCCGTGTAATAATGTGAAGAAAAATAAGCCTTGCGATCCGACGCTACACTATCTGCCGGAGTCACATAACACACACCTACCGTTCGAAGTTGTAAATCATCCACAACATCCCGATGCAGCTATTGTTTCACATATTGCTGGTTTAACTGCTTCTCAAGAGCAAAAAGCCAAGGATACCATCGATTTATTTGGTCTGGATGCTTACGACGCGCGTAATAAAGTAGTTGATCTGCGTTGGATGAAACGTAAGTCAGCTATAGCTACCGTGGCCCATCAGTACGATATTTATCAGATGGCAAAAAGTAGCCCTAAATTTGATGCTACAATTGCAGCGAAGGGTATTGTATATGCGGCCAAAGAATGTGGTTTTTTTAGCCTTTGGTACAATAAGTTTATCAACGAACCCGAGGTCATGAGACAATTGACGGATAACTCCATAATCCCGGGCACCGCCAGCAATTGTTTTGACGCTGCAAACGGCTATAAACCTAAAGGAAGGAATCTTTTACAGGCCGATCCAATATAAAAAATCATTAGCGTTATCGTAGTTTCAGAACATCCATCTAAACTAAAAGTCACTGCTTAAATTCACATGCTTTGATTCGGCCCTGTTTTAGTTTAATCAGTCAAAATTTGAATCCGGCGTAGTTTTAGGTAAATTTGACTTAAAGCCTTTTCACTAATGTCCAAAAAAACAGTAGTCGTTGATCAGTTAATGTCCGAGCTTCCTTTTAAAGAAGCACTTAATTGGACTAGCTTTCAAACCCTCTGTACCGATGTATTATTCAACCGCTTTGGCATTTCTGATGCTCGAGATTATCTGGGACAAGGCAGTATTCAAGACGGCATCGACTGCTATGGTATTGAAGGTGTCGGGGAGCGATTGATTTGTGCGCAATGCAAGTTGGAGAATTACTTGAGTCCAAAAGCACTTGACAAATTAATTGATATATTTATCAACGGTGAGTTTGCCCAACGTACTCATGAATTTATACTTTGCACAAATTTTGACTTAGGGCGACAACGTGATCACGAGAGGCATTTGCAATCAATAAGGGATAAATTATCGCAGATCAATATAAAATTCGTCGTTTGGGATAAAAAAGGGTTATCTACTGAATTGAGAAACAATCCTCTCCCCCATATCGTTAATCGCTATTTCGGGTCAGAAATCGCGTTGGCATTTTATGGTGAAGTATACGAGAAATGGCTTCGCTCGTTGCGGAAGTTAAAAAAACCAGCTTATGAACTTGACCCCAACTATGTATCCCGCAAACTGGCAACTTATCAAGACCATCAGCAAACCACGGATAATCCTGCATATCTCTTCTGGCATAATCGTTATCTCGAACTTACCGGTAAGATAGCAGGACAAACCCACACAAATGATAGCCGTTTTTTGATTATGGGTACCGCAGGCTTTGGTAAAACCATCGAGTTGGAGCATCTCGCCGGCTTTTTTGCACTGGCAGACCAGTATCTATTCCCAATTAAGAGCTATTTGATTGATTATGAAGGGCAAGAGATCAGCGAACTACTGGATCTGCACCAGCCTGGATGGCAAGATCTTGAGGACGATGCGCTATTGCTCATACTTGATGGACTGGACGACATTAGGGAAATTTATTTTCAGACTTTTATCAATCATTTGAATCAATTTGCACAGGCCAAACCAAAGGCTTCGATTGTGGTCTCTACACGGTTTAATTTTTATGATTTGGTCACCAATCCGCTAAGGGGCTTTGAAGTATTAATTCTCCAGCCCTTTGGTGAGGAGAATGTAAAATATTATTTAGATAAACACATTACATCGCAAGCAAATTCATTTCTGTCGAAGGTACGAACCTCCCGCTTACAGGAATTTCTTCAAATTCCGTATTATTTGGCCAGGCTGGTCAGATTTTATGGTACGGATACTGAATCGTTTCCTACAACTCGTGCAGAATTATTCTCCAGAATTTTGTTTGAACGCTTCGATGCCGACAATCGTAGAAAAGGAAATCAGGTATTGCGATCTGAATTTTTCAAACTAACTCAGCAGATCGCATTTGGGATGACGAGACTCGGAAAATCAGCTATGGGTGTCGAGGAGATGAATGAATTGCTGGGCGACGATACGCAAATAAACCTCATTCAAAGTTTCTTTTTGTTGAATAAACACGCCGCAGCTCCAGACTCCTGGTCATTTGAGCACAAAAATCTTCAGGAATACCTGTGCGCAAAGGTATTAGAGCCGCTGTCGTTAATTAAAATACGGGAACTGGTGACTTATCCCCATGACCAAAATCAGGTCGAACCCAGGTTCGTGAATACTTTATCATTCCTTTTCTTGATAGCAGATGAAAATGGACCTTTATTTAAGGAGTTGTTAGCATGGTTGACTACTGAGCAGAAAGAATTATTGGTGCGTTTTGAGAAAGATCGGATACTTCCAACTATGCGGCTTGAACTTTTTAAACAAATCCTTAGTCAGTACCGCGACCAAGACAAAGCATTATACTCATCGTCAAACTTTACTTTAGAAGAGTTAATGGATTTCATCCGTCTTGACAGCGCGATAATCAATTACCTTGAACAAGAAATGATGACTGACGCGACTGGGTGGTATGCGATGAATGGCGCCGATTTATTAGCACATTGCCAAAAACCTTACGTCCATGCAGTTCAGCTCAAAAAGCTGCTTTTTCAATTACTGGACAGTTCCTTTGACAACCAGATTAAGTTTAATGCGCTTCATGCGTTGGTTCGACTTGAAATTATAGATAAAGTACTTTTTGAAAAAATATTCTTGCTGCCGCTAAATCACGATCTACCAGAAATCCGGCAAAGCATGATCCAATTGCTGCATGGTAAACCATTTCTGGAAGATTATATTGATTTCCTCATCGGTTCATTGGCGTTTTTTGAACATCAAGAAAATCACATGAACCATATCGGATCAGCCGAGTTTCTAAAGACGATTTTGCTTCAGGTTAACCAACCTGATTCAATTCGCAAACTAATATTCTATGTACTAAATGATATCAATGCGCTTGCGTTACACGATCATCATAGTGACGCTCGTCTTGATGCGAAAGAATTCCAAGCCCTGCTTGAGAAAGCGAACACATATTTCCCTGGCGACGAAGAGCTTCGCGAGCAAGTATATCAATTCTACAAGCGAGATTCACCGATTACGGTTTATTCAGAGTGGCTGAATCCGGTACTGGATTATTTCAGGGCTAATGGCGGCCTATCACTACAATTTTACCGAGCATATGGAGAAAAGCCAGTGGATAATCATTTGATGCCGCTTGCGGATGAAGTTACTTGTGATTTTCTTATCGAAGAATTTCGTAATGGCAAAATCAGGGAAGCACAAATGATCATTTATCGCAATGTGTTAAGCCATGTTAATCCCCCATTATTTAGGTACTTTTATGATGCTTTAATACGGGAGTTTGGGCAAACTTTCCAAATACCTGATATAAATGTCAATTATCAAGCGCATTGGGATAGCTATAAACAAAAAAACCAGGCTATGCTCATTGATCAGGCGCTTTATCTACAAGAGCTATCTGATATATTCGATGCGTTAGGCATGGCGGCGGTTACCAAAAAAGATGTTCACGACTATGATAATTATAAACTCAGAGCTTTTCGGCAATCTATAGTATTACATTTCCTACGTATAGAGAGTGGTAAATTGCCACATGATATCTCCTATTTTAAAGGCCTAATTAGCGCCCCCGAGGATTGGACATGGCATAAGATCGAAGAGGTCTACCGACTTTATGACCAGAAAGCGCCTAATGGCGAACGTTTTGTCGGTACGGACTTACGTGACTTTGCGATAGACTGGCTTCGTGAAAAGATTGCAAAATTCGATTTCACCCACTCCGTGAAGGATACCGGACCCGGGCAATGGGTTTACAATCGCCATGTGGAGTTTGTTTGTAGACTATTTTTGCGTGTAAATCCAGAGTTAAGTGATCTCGAATTATTAAAAATTCTACCTGCCGACTTTCATAGTGATATAAATATACCCGACCAAAGTATCGCTGCGGTTGTAATATCTAAGGTCATCGACAAATCACTCCTGCGGAAAAGTGTTATTGATTACTTAAACATGGGACTGGCAACCTACGTGCAGAAAACCCTTTTTACTGTCTGTTATAAATTGGACTACACCGAGTGTGCTCCGACGCTCTACCAATTCATACGCGAAAATGGTAATTTGACCGGCAGTGATCGGTGCGGCCTAACCGGGCATTATCTGGCTCTGGGCGGTGATATTCTTGATTTTGTAGATATGCTGGTTTCGCCTCCCTATAAGGTATTGACAAATGATATCTCATGGGAATGGTTCTTATTAGACAAGTTTTTGAAGGTTGAACCACAGCGGGTGGCAGAGTTGATGCTTGATATATTGACAGATGAAAAACGCGATCCATATCACCAAATGACGGCAATGCACAACTTGATTAGTCTTGGAAGGATCGAGGGTCTTAAATTTTGGGCAGATCGCTCCATTGCTTTGCATTCATCGCCATTCGAAAATATTATTGATCCAATAAGGCCTCATATATTAGAAATGGAATCTAATGCGGTTGTAGCCGTTTTATTTTTTGTATTGAACTCCTTCATCGAGATGGATGCCCAAATCGAGCGGAGACGAATCCGAGAGTTGATGAGCGATTTTATTGCTGATCTTTTGCTAATTATTGTAAAAGATTCACCCAAAACTTTTGAGGGTATCAATAATGAGTTGAATAAATTGGCTTATACTGACTTAAGTGTTAAGGCATTATATTGGATTAATCGATATATCGACGAAATCACTCAGGCCTATCAAGTTTTAAGCCATCCCGAACCGACAATTACAGATGTCCGCAAAGAGTTGACCGAGTTATTTACCAGCCATTAAATTGTTCAATTATAAAAAGGAATAAACTTTTTAACTCCCATCCAGCAGTTTTTCAAATGATAGAATGCTGTTAGATTCTATCATTATTTTCTGAATGTCGATATGCGGATACCTCGCCGCTCTGTCTCTGCTTTGGAAATATATTTTAATGTTTTTAAATTATTGGCAAAGTAACCGTTCTCTTCATTGTGTTCCAACAATGGCCGTTTTCCAGGAATAGCGATTTCGGAATACGGTGAAGGCCAAGCTTTTAGTAAAGCTGTCACTTCCTCCTTTGAAAAACGCTTAAAGTTCATATTGAATAGTTTGACTGTCTTCGACATAGACAATTTAGAGATTAATATTTCGATCAACTGTTCGTTTTCTATTTTCCAGTTTGGGTATTGTATTAACAATTCACCGATGGATTGAGCAAATAGGGACTTGCGAGTGATCTGAGCTACTGGAATCGTCAAATAAACAATTTCTTTTTCCTCTGATTGTAGCACTGTAGATTCCAGCAATGACAGCAGATCGTTATCGTCAAGTTCGAATTCGCTTATTCGTTTAGCAAATTCGCTACGGTATTTTGTCAACAGAGCGATTTGCAAGGGTGAATAACTGGTCTTTAGATTGACAAAATTCTGCGAGGTAAGGCTAAGTGTGCCCTTTGTGATCAATAGCGATATCTTATCTAGCTTTAGGCTACCAAAATTCAGCGAATTATATGTATAAGGTATGGATTTTAATAATTGTTCATAGACATCTCGATCAAAGCCATCTTCAGTAAGCAAAGTTGTTATAAATTTTTTCGTCCGGGTCAACTCCTCTTCTTTCTGGTTAATGTTTATCTTCATTTTTGATAGCTCTGAAAGATTACTTTCTTCACTAATAAAGTCGATTCCAGTGTCATGTAATTCGTCTTCATTTTCCAGATACCAAAAAAGCAAGTTATCCCAGTTGGGTTTTAATTTCAAGTTTTCCATCAACTGCGTGTGAAAGTCAGGTTCTATACCTTCCAATTTACTGATCTTAATGTCCATTCGGTCAATGATCTTTTCACGACTGACTGCCGTAATGGCTTCATTATTCAGTAACTCTCTTACTTGCTCCTCAGTATCGCTGATGTTATCCGGAAGCTTGAGGTAAACATTATCAATGTATATTTGCAAATTTTCGCCAATATATTTTGTCAAATGTGTCAGCCCGCTGTTTTTTAAAGCGTAATAATTTTGACGCGAAAACATCCCCTCATCATATTTTGAATAGTAATGAAGTAAGCGTTCCAGTATTTCGGGGTTGATTTCATAATAATTACCTTGGTAAATAAAATCGACCAATTCTTTTCGCTCTCCCGCTAGGTTCACTTTTTTGAATTTGATACTAAGCTTGGTTATCAGGGTCTTCATTTTATCTATGGGTACAGCCAAAGATAAGAAGTCCTCTCGCTCAGCGATTTCCCGGTCAATATGCGATACCTTAGCAGAATAGATAATATCTTTGATATCCGCGTGCTCAATAATGAGCCCTAAGTATATCGATTTTCGCTCGTCGCTAAAGCCGGAACTAGCAGTTACATATAACCAAAGAGTCGGCCAAACATGGTATAGTAGCTTCATTAGTTTACCAGCATACTTGCCATGATTGATATAGGCGTCTAGGAACTCGAACGATTTATCCGATTCATCACCAAGCAATGTAATCAGCGACAAGCGTTTATGCGATTCAGCTTGGCGGTCGGCTGTAAGGAGGTGATCGAGCAGGCTGAAATTCAGTACGTAGTGTTTTGTAAAGTCGGTTACATTGATTTTTTCGACCAACTTCCCTACTTTCTTCAGACCAAAATCAAAGTCCAACGCGATCTGACTTTTTACGTTTAGCAAAAACTGGCGATCTTCTTTGGTAATACTGCCCTCATAAAATATGGAAGTGAATTCCGAATAGTCTTCTTCGATATAGCCATTACGGAGCAAAATATTAACCAGGAGGTTTTGTTTTTCGTTAGATAGCGAGACGTTGACATTTCCGGCATTTACCAGATCCATCAGTTTGAGATGGCGAGCAGAAGCTTTCTCCCCTTCCAATGATACAACTTTTTCTCTTAAGCTTGCAATTTTTCCATTTCCCCAATCGGTGACCAGTGCTAAACGCTCCGAGTATGTTTGCGACGGATCGACTTCTTTTTCGATCTGCGCAAATTTTGAGCTAAGCGGGTTGTTATTCGTGTAGTAGTAATTGGAATGCTGATGCAAGAGATAAGTATACTGCATTGCGTC
This sequence comes from Bacteroidota bacterium, assembly GCA_040390445.1. Classification (GTDB taxonomy): domain Bacteria; phylum Bacteroidota; class Bacteroidia; order Sphingobacteriales; family Sphingobacteriaceae; genus Mucilaginibacter. The sequence goes on along the minus strand of JAZJYI010000004.1, from coordinate 343,240 downwards.
TGCTATAAACTTCTCAAAGTTGGCGTCACTGGTTGCATCCTGAAAACTAATAGATAGTCCATTATGATGAAAACTGATGATATTTGTCGAGTTGGCTATGTATTGTAAAATGTAAAGGTTGCGAAGTTCGGTTACGTCTTTCTGTTTATTGGCTTCCAATTTGCTGATCTCGACCTTTACACCCTGTATTTGTTTGTCCAGGCTATCTTGTACTGATTTGATATAAACGCCTTTACTTTTAATCACCTTGAATAATTCCCCTTTATCCTCGCTCAATTTTACAAAGTCGTTTGGATGAATGTTCTTATAAACGATCATTGCGAGCAATTTGTCCTGCGGTAGTTTTTTGTCCAATCGCTCGTGATAGATGTAATATTCGTTGACGATATTGTACAATAGTCGCATGTCATCGATAAAATAGGAAATATCGTCAACCAAGGATTCCGAAATGGGGTATTTGTTCTTTTTGATCACGTCTCGCAACATATCGTTTGAATTCGAAGAGTTGATCACCGGGATTACCGGAACGATAAAATCGAAGAACTTCGTACGATCTTTATCTCTAAACATATCGTCACGCACCGCGTAGATAAATACGATCTCCCGTTTTATTTTTTTCGAATTGTTGATCAGCAGGTTAAGTTCACGCAGCTTAGTAAATATCTCCGTTTGCTGGAAACGGTCGAGGTCTTCAATAATCACAACCGTATACGGCGTTACTTCAAAGAAGTAAAGAATCTCGTCCAGGTGATTATTCAGGATCGATTTACTGATGCCTTTATCCATTTCTATTTCGGCATCATTAAATTTTAATTTACTGATCTTCAAACTGTTAAGTAGACGTACAGACCGTAGCAGGATAATGTATATGCCAACAATCATTAATGCGACAGAAGTCATGTGCAGAAAAAGGCCCTGACTTGTACTGAGGCCCAAATGGAATTCTTTTTTGAAGGTTTCCGGTGCAAATAGATGAAACCCGCAAAGCAGCATAACGAGCATGCAGGCGGCGATGACGATTAGGTTCGATTGTTTAAAACTACGTATCTTTTTAAAACGGGAGTCAGGGATCGTCTTGTCTTCTTCGTGATAAAAGATTTGTTGAAGAATACTGAGTTCGATCAAACGTAGTATATCCGTATCACTTACCTTTTTCTTTCCTTTCTCCTGTTCCGGTGTTTGGTTAACTTCCCCACCCTCAACGTCGTCGCTTTTTGATCTGTATTCTTCGCTTTCATCCGGAATTTCTTCTTTAAATGTTGCAAGCGAAATGTTCAGGAACTCAAAATCATTTTTATATCGTTCCTGAAATGTTTTTAAAATACTGCTTTTACCTGATCCATATGGACCTGTAAGGGCTACATTCCTGATATCTTTTACCTTACGGTTACGCAGTGCCCAAAGCAAAGCGTTTTCATATTGTTCAATTTCTGCATCACCAACAGGCGAAAGAGAATGAAAAGGTAGGATAGGATCTTGTGGAAGAGGTTTAGTTTTTTTTAAACGATCAAATAGGTGCATGAGTAAGGTTGGCTAAAATTCAAAGATAGCATTTTGATCCCCTGCTGCCTACTCAAATAACCTATAGAAAAAGAGGCTGTTCTTGAACTTTGTGACAGCCTCTTTTTAAATCGATTGTACGATATTAAGCGATCTGCAATAACTTCTCGTAGTCGTATTTGACATATTTATCGTTAGTCTTCTCTTCCTGCTGCAAAATCAGAATTTCGTTTTTGGCTTGAATTTGCAGCCAAACATTAGCCGGGGTATGAAAAAAGTGCCCGAATTTCAATGCAAGCTCTGTGTTGAAGCGCCTTTCACTCGAGTAGTATTTATTCAGGTTGGAAATATCGATCTCAATATATTTTGCAAATGCTGTCTTGTTAATACTCAAGACAGACAGGAACTCTTTTACAAAGTCTTCGACTTTATAGATGTTATCTGCCGTTATGTTATTATCCTGAATATAATGCTCCATCCGATATAGAATAGCTAGCATGGCATTTCGTCGCAGCCTGGCGGGTGAACGATTCGCATTATGGGCTTTGGCCAAAGCAGCGATGTTCGCTGCTTTGGCTTTAGTCCTTGCATGGCCATCATTAGGCCTGATGGTTACATCAACAAAATCATCAGGGGCCTGACTTGTCGTTTGCTTTAGGGTTTTCGTTTTCCTTTCCATCATCTTTAGTATCTTTTATTAAGTATTTAGTAACTAAGGCCTCGCCGTATTCATCCGCAATGACCATTGTAGTATCATCCCACTGTTTGGCGTTATATTTCACTGAATAAACAGCCATCAGTTTAATCTTATCTTTTTTATTCTCTTCCAGTACTTCAAATTGCAGCATACTGTTGTAATCACCTTTTCCTTCCATAACGCTCAACTCAAAAGCGTAGGCTATCAAACATCCAGCCACCTGTTCATATTTCTTCGGGGATGTCCGATTATGTGGCGCCACTTCGAGGTAAGCCATGTAAGGCATTACTCCATTTACCAGCTGAAAAATCATCGCTCCTTCAATAATATTCGGAGTTTCCTCGGTAACCAGGACGAAACCAGTGGTGTTTTTCAGTTTCTTTAACAGCTTATCAAAATTAAACCTCCATCCATCTTGCATGGACGGTAGTTCTTTTGCTTTTCCTTCCCTAATAAAGGCGTTAACCTCTACGGTCGTTCCGACCTGGATAATTCTGGCTTTCATTAAATTTAATTGTCATCATAATTGCGCGATCTTTAATTTATATAAAGGTACAAAATTAAAATAACTGGTACAAATTGTACCAGTTATTAGTTGTTATTTATGACAACTAATTTACAATTTTGATATGCTCTGGAATCGTCATTATAGTTTACAGCACAACCTGTACCTCGCCTGGCACTAAAAATAATGTAACTTTTAAATTATCAATCGTTTAGCATTATATTTAACCTAAGGTTGTTAAGCAAAATAAAATGTAAAAACGCCTTAATTTATTCAAATGAACCCAAACCTTCCCAAAATGAAAAACCTGTCTCTAACAATTGGCGCAGTCTTCGTCTGCGCGTCCTGCTTTGCTCAGCAAATTAGTAATTACAGCAGTAATGGTGACCAACTCAAAACGTTTAGCGAATTCACGAAATTGGAAGTTAGTGTAATCCCTCGGAACAATATCCCAGCGGCTGGAGCCACAATCGCTGGAGTTGTTTTAGGGCCTGTTTTTAATATTACTGCGGCAACGATCAAAAATGCAATAGAAAAAAGGCAAAAAAGTTTTGTTGCGACCTATCTATGTGGATATTCTGGCATTTGATCAAGGTTTAAGTTCAGGTTTAATAGTTAACTAGGTGGCTAACTATCAAATGTATAGAATTTATTGACGGAATACCAAGAGGCTATTTTATCGAATTAAAAGTTCAAAGAGATTTCAAAAATGTTTTTTATGTCTTAGGGTCTATTAAACCTTGAGTACGAACTACGATCAGGCTATGACTGATTGGCTAAGCACTCTTTAGTGATTAAGAACGTTACTATTTAAATTTGAAATGCATGTAAATCAAATATCATGGAAAAAATTGTATTAACCCGCCATCAACTGTATGATCTGATCTGGTCGGAGCCTTTGCTTACGCTTGCTAAGAAATACAATATCTCTGATGTTGGTTTACGCAAGATGTGTGTACGGCTTTATATTCCTCTGCCTGAGATCGGCTATTGGAACAAGGTAAAAGCTGGGAAGAAGGTAACCATAAAGCCTTTTATCGTACAGAAGGATGGTGAACAAAAGGTAACGTTAACGTTGAGGGATCAAAGCCTTCCCGAGGACGAGCTTGGAATATCGCTGGAACTTGCTTTACAGCGGAAGATCGAAGCAGATACGAGGCTGAACTTAATCGTGCCGACGGAATTAACGGATCCTGACCCACTGACTCTTCTGGCACAAAAGGCGCTATCCAAACGTTCCAAAGACTATCGGGATGGTGACTTATTATTCAGTGGTATAGGTGCACTGGATATTCGGGTTTCAAGCGCTCAGGTGGATCGGACCTTACGCTTGATGGATACTTTGGTCAAAGTCATGCAACAACGTGGACATCATTTCGAAGCAACAGATCAAGAAAGTTATTTGATGATATGGAGAAGTCGGTATACCTTATCTCTTCGGGAGGGCACGACTGCTACACCTGATAAAGATTCCTGGCGAAGGCCAACGTTTATACCTACCGGCGTTTTCACCATTCAATTCGACCATTGGGGTAAAACGACGATGAAGGATGGTCAAAAAACAATCGAGCAACAATTAGCTAAAATAATAGCCAGGGTAGAGATAAAAGCATTGGAAGAGCGACGTTGGAGAGCAGAAAATGAACGGCAACAGGCAATCAGGGAGGAAAAGGAACGGCAACAAAGGTTGGCTGAGGAGCGAAAAAAAAACGAACTGGAATCTTTTAGGACGGTGATTAAAGATGCGCAGCGCTGGAAGGTCACGGAAATGGTTAGGGCTTATATAGGGGCGGTTGAAAATGAAACAACAGACAATAACGGTCGAACGCTTGAATTGCTGGCTTGGTTGGAATGGGTAAAGAAAAAAATGGATTGGTTTGATCCATTAGTCAATGGTGCGGACGAATGGTTAGCGGATGTTGATCCGAGTAGTTTGTTGCTTCCTGAGGAATCGAAACAGCCTGTGGTGCCTACGAGATCGGCTTATAACGAAGAGAGCCCCCGAGAAAAAGAGATTGGTCCCTGCTACCGTGGTATCTGAAGAAATAGCCTATAATTGGATCAAACAGGGATGAACGGTTTATCCGAGGCACGATTAGAACTGGAGCACACGCCCGGGCAATCAAATTCAAGACCTAAGATAAATTCAGCTGATATCGTACCGACCTTCCTGCTCCTTCCTGTATAAAAAGACCTATTTCCTGAAGCTGCTGCAAATCACGGGTGGCAGTCGCCTTAGATGTTCTGGTTATACGAATATACTTTTGAGCAGTCATCCCGCCCTCAAATCCTTCTGTACCTTTTTCCAGCATTTTGTTGACTGCTTTTAATTGCCGTTCGTTAAGCTGATTCTTATGCCGGTCAAAAAATTGTGCTTTTTTTAACGTAAACTGGACCATCCGCCTTGCATCCCGCTGAGCATCCAGAATCACACCGGCGAAATAATTAATCCATGCGGTGATTTCCAAAGATCGCTGCGCTTCTTTAAGTGCGGCATAATAGTCCGCTTTATTTTTTTCAATGGCTTTTGAAAGACTTAGCATGACAGGCCTTCCCAGAGACTGGGACAAGGCCTTTTCAGCGATGGCGCGACCGATACGGCCGTTGCCATCTTCAAACGGGTGAATAGATTCGAAGTATAAGTGCGCCACGGCCGATTTTAATACCGCTTCGGCAACTTCCCCCTTCAGCGGAAAGGAGGCCTTATTATACCATTGGACAAAAAGTTCCATTTCTTTAGGAACCTCAGTGGAAGGAGGGGCTTCAAAATGTACAATTTCCCGTCCATATGCACCGGACACTATCTGCATTGGTGACAAGCCTTTTCGCCATTCACCCGGACTTACATTCTTTGTGCCGTCCATCAGCATACTATGCCATGTCTGAAGCATCTCCGAACTCAGCGGACGATCAAATGATTTTCGCACTTCCAGCATCAGCTGAGCAGCTCCTCCCGCCCGTTTATCTTTAACATCAACTGGCGTTTCATTTAACCCGAGGTTGTTGCGGATAGACGACATGACATCCTCCCGGCTAATGTACTCTCCTTCGATCTCAGAGGTTTTAACAGCCTCAGACAGGACAAGTTGCAGTAATGTCTCATGCTTTAATTCATCAGACAAGCCTTGGATAATCCCGCTTACCTCGCCGGTTTCCTGCGCAAAAGCCAAGATTAAAGGTTGGATTTCCTGCACCCCGTAAATGAAGTCAGGCCATTGTGAAAACTGCCAATTGTACATCATGCGCCAATTAAATTACATATTCGGCTCAAATATAATAAAATATTGAGCCAATTAAATATATTAATTAGCTCAATACCTATTTCGGGATCACGCTCGAAGCATGCTTTAAATTCATGTTCCGAGATAAAACTGAAATTCTTAAAGTAAAAGACATTTTAAAATATAAAACACTGATTATCAACATACAATAGTCAAAATCCATAAACCCAACTCTCCGCTAAAAGGTAATTGAAAAAAAAGCGTTATTCGTAGCGTTCACGTTCAAAAAGCCCTAAAAACAGCGTCAGTAAAGCGCAGAGGCCTATGGTTCTGAACCTTATGGCCTCTTGAACCAGGACCTCTATAATTAATATAAATAAGATTTTCAAATTTTGAAAAATGTTTTTATATTTACTCTTACAATTAGAGTCATTTGCTATTGCGTCATTCGTAGAGTAAAAGCCTTTTGAAAATGTAAATTACTGATTATCAACATACAAGAGTTAGAGTTCACAATCCTAATTCTCCGCTAAAAGGTAAATTGAAAAAAGTGCGCTATTCGTAGCGTTCACGTTCAAAAACCACCAAAAACAGCGTCAGTGAAGCGTAGAGGCCTATGGTTCTGTTCCCTAGCTCTCCGCATCAAGGGAAAAATGGTCTAAAATGGATCATTTTTCCCTTTTTTGTTTTTTGTAATACTGTGACAATCGCCATAGCTTATTCGTTAAGATATGTGTTTGAAAAAAATCCCTATCACCAGATAAGGGTTGGCAAGTTCTTTTTCGGAGAGGTTAATAACTCCATTCAGCTATTTATCAAAATCTTAAATTCTGTAAAACATCCTTCCTCACTATTAACCGTTATGCCCTCCATGCACTTTAACGACTATATCATAGCTTAACGACACTAATACTGTCCCCTCTCCAGTTGGTTCGGCAGTAAAAAAGGTTATCCTTTATCGTATCCAACATACCAGTGCTATTATCTCTAACACCATAACGGCGCTTAACATCAATAAAATTGCCGATCAAACAGGTTTTGAATCGATATCCTATTTCTCTAAGCTATTTAAAAAGAAAAACGGTGTTTCTCCAAACATGTTCCGTAAAACGCTTATGAGAATAATAACCTTTAAAAAAGAACCCTGGTAACCCGATAGCAGGGAAATAAATTTAATTTTTTCGGTATATCGCCACTCGCGCTATTAATAACTCAAGTATTATTGATACCTGGCTTTAAGCAGTTCTTTCATATACAAATTAATCTCGAATTGATGATCAACAGGCGATTTACCGGCCGGAATCAGCTGCATATAAGGCGGCGGCCCAAATTCAGTAGCGATAGGAAATACTTTAGTGCCCGCTTTTTTATTCGTTGCAATGATGCTATCCCACCAATCCAAAAATGTATTAAGCGCATATTGCCATTCGGCAGCGCGTGGGTCAGGCACCTGCGGACCTTGTTCAAAACCTACACGGGCATGGATGTAACGGGTACGGTTAATGGCAATACGTAAAGTATCCTGGAAATTTTGCAGCATGCTTTCGGTAACACAAACCCAGTGCGACAGATCGGCGGTTATAACAAAATCGGGGCGCTGCTCAAAAAAATCTGCTATCATTTGTGGCGAATAGCCCAACCTGCCCCGATGTGTTTCGTGGGATACGGTAATGCCTGTTTTAGTAGTAAACTCAAGTGCAACATCAACCAATTGAAGGTTTTGTTCGAATGAAAAATAATCTCTGCCCGTATGCGAATTAATTAACAACGGTTCTGCCTCGGCGCAAGCTTGCAGATTTTTTAAATAAGAAGTTTTAAATTCAGAAAAAGTATTGCCTTGAGCCTGATGCTGGTGCGCAACATACACCAATTGGTGTTGCTGCAGGTAATTAAACAGGGTACGTTTATCGGCAGGATTGGCCGGTATCCAGGTGTCTATCCCGTCATACCCTGCCGCTCTAACTTTATCCAGGAAGGCACTTATCTGCAGGTGCTTATGCCCCCATTGCGGGCTTAGTATTTTTATTTCCATAAATAATATTTATGCTATTGGCTTTACAATAAATTTAGTGCCCGGTTTGCAGGCTTTTTTAATACTAAGGCTACCATCAGCATTGGTTTTTACCTTTTGGGATAGCCCATTTATAGTATATTGATAATTGGCACCGGGTTGTAAACCACTTAACGTAAACTCATAGTTATCTGCCGAGGTTATAGTCCAGTAAAACTGGTTCTCCGTCCAATTGTCAACAGTCAAATTAATGCTGCGTGCTGATGCCGACTTTATTTTCAGCTGCATTTCTTCCCTATTGCCGGGATAAAAAATGAAGTTGTTGCCGGTTTTATTTGCGCCGAATGCGCTATTACATTTTACAGTGAAGCCAGTAGTGCTCATGTTGTAATTGTTTGTACTTAGCTTTAAATTATATTTAATACCCCGCAGTGTATAAGTAAACGCTGTACCATTTAATACCGGCGATAAGTTTGGCTCGATACCCATACGGTTCCATTTTGGGCGAATGCCGTAAATGTCGCGATAAAGCGCGGTGATGCTGGTGCTTATGCCGGCCAGAATATCATCGCCAAGGCCGAGTTGTGTAACACGGCTGTAGCGTTGCGATGACAGGCCATCCTTTTTATATTGGGCAAGTATATTATTGATGAATTTAAGCGCAATGCCTTTATCATAATGAACATAAGCGCGTATGCCCATATAGCCCCAGGTGGGAAAAATGTCGCCGTTCTCATATTTAGGGAACGGCCAATTACCCGGCGATACCTCGGCCTGCGTAAATGAATCATAACACAGCGGCCAATGGAAAAGCTTCTCCTGGTTATTTCGCTGTTCTATCTGATCAAGCACCTGTGCTATGCGTTGTTTATCATCACATATACCAAAGGCAATGGCGGCAAAATTCACCGGGGTAACTAAGTTATCGCCATGTACCGAGCCATCATTATCACGCCAGTACACATATTGCCTTTTGGCCGCCGACCAAAAGCCCCCCTCCTCTATCGGCTTGTTAAACGCAGCTTTTAAACGTGCAGCTACGGCAGCGTAATAAGTTGCTTTTTGTTGGTTACCCAATACCTTTTCGCAATTAGCCCATAGGTTCAGGGCCTCGTAAAGCTGGGCGTTTACAAACGCATTCTCATAGCTGGCCCAAACAATATCCAACCAGTCGCTGGCTTTTTCCTCGGCAATATTATTGTTTAGCATTTCAAAAATACCGTTGTTATTGGCATCGCGTTTTATCATCCAATCCAAAGCCTTTTCGCACGAAGTTTGGTGCGATTTTAGCCAGTTAACATCGCCATTAATATCAAACTGCTCGCTCGCGTTAATTACATACCCTGTTTGCGAATCAATAGTATAGCCCCACATAGCCTCATAATAGCCTGTTTTAGCGTTGTAAGTCCCCTTTATCTCATCACCGGGTACATTGTGCCAGCGCGATAGCACACGGCCATCAGCAAGCATGGCCTGGTCGCGCTCCTGGTTGAGCGTTGCCGACATGTTTTTGGTGTAATTAACGTCATTAAGCGCCATGCCCACTTGCGCAAAAAACGGCTCGTGGAGGCATTTCCAGTTGGTTAGCCAACCATTTGCACCGATAATATTATTATCAACCACGCCATAGCGGCCGGTGGTGTTTAATAATTCGCGCACGGCAGCGGCGTCAATACCGGGTAAAGTGCCCCTTGTGTACTCTTTAAAGTAATCTATATATTGTAATGTGTATTCAACGCTGGCCTGCCCCTTTTGCACATCGAAAGCTGCAAATACATTTGCCCTTTTTGATACAAACCTGCTCAGGTCATAACGTTGTTGCAGCGCGTTGTTTGTTACAAGTTGCGTTGCTGTAAATTCGTTATTTGCGCTATGGGAGTATTTAGTGGCAATAGCACCATTGGCAGCAGTGCTGATGCGAAACCCGTTACCGCTTTCGGCATTCCAAAAGGTAACACCGCCGGTATGTACGCCATAAGTATCATCAACCTGTTTTAAATATTTGCACCAAACCATCCCGCCATTATCCAGGATACCGCCTTTCCATACAGCCAGGTTGGCGAAGTTCCATTTAGGCAGGGCCATATCTTCTAATTGTGCGTTGGTACTATACTGGCGTGTAATTTTCCAGGTTATCTTATTACCGGCTATTTTAAAACGCCAGGTTTCTGTTACCGTAAGGGCATTATCGCCATAACTGATATTACTTATTATAGCCTCATTTAATTGTTGATTTACCCTTACAACCGGCAATGCAACGCTTGAAGTAAACACAGCGTTTTTAGTAGTGATACCTGTGTAAACACCAGAAGCTGAAAGTGCGTTTACACCCTTAATATTTAACTGTTTTACTATACAGCCCGATGAATAATCTATCAGGATAGCCAGCTTTTTATCGGGCACAGTTAAGGTTATGGTTTTGGTCGTGATGTTATGAGTAATACCTGGGGTTTCATTATTTAAAGCAAAACCAGTATGCCAGCTAAGCAGCATTAATGCAACAATATATATTGATCGGGGGTTCATATGCATATATTAAACAGCTTGGTAAATTAAGGGGTTAAGCTCATTGTTCTTTAACACGTCACCAATTTTTAACCGGGCAACATCGTCGTCTTTCATAATATTTTGGATGCCGTTAAAAATACTGCCATCGGGCATATAAGCGCAGGTCATGGCACGGCGGAAACCCGGGGTCATGTTGGCATGTGCGCCATGTATGGTTAAACCGTTGTGGAATGAGCAGCTACCCGCTTTCATGGGCGCGGCAACAGACTGTGCCGTTTTAAACTCTGGATAAGTAGTAAATATGGCGCCCATGTTTTTGCCTATGCCGGGATTGTCAAAAGTGGTTTTATGATAAGATTCGGGGATAAAAAACAAACAGCCGTTCTCATAAGTAGCGTCATCAAGCGCTACCCAGATAGAAAGTGCGCGCCTATCACTAAACGACCAATAAGGTGTATCAAGATGCCACGAAGTAGGATTAGCCCACGGCTTTTTAATTAATGCCTGATCATGCCATACTCTGATACCTTGAACCCCGGCCAATTGCGCAGCCATTTTGCCCAGGCGTTCGTCAAGCATTACTTGTTTCATTTTATCATTATCAACCCAAAGGTTAATCAACTGATCAAAAACATTGTCGTAATACGATTTATCGTCAGCATCTCCTTTGCCGTAAACCTCCTTACGGTCGGGCATCTTATTGCCGTTGCGTTTCTCTATAGCCTCGCTGAGTGCGGTGCGCCAAAATTCAAGCTCTTCGGCCGAAAGGAAATTTTCGATCACTAAAAAACCGTCATTACGGTATTGTGCAATTTGGTCTTGTGTTAAATCATTTCTCATTTAGGATATTATACTTATGGTTAGTTAGTCTGTCTGAATTATAGCAAACAAGAATTATAATTATTACAAGGCTGCTTTTTTTGTACTTTTTGATAAAAAATAAAAAAGGATTGATTAAAGGTATGCCAGTTAAATCCTGCGAATGACACAAAACGAATAAAAAACATTTCACGAGATTCGTTTAAAACCTGTATGCCATATTTGATATATTTTGATTCTTCACTATTTAAGTTAAGGTTCAACAAAGCCTAAAACTGATCAAATAAAATTTGGCTAGGTTCAACTCCAATTTCAGCGAGCATTTTATTACATGACTTTATCATTATTGGAGGCCCACATAAATAAAATTCAACATTGCCAATGTCTTTATGATCTTTTAAATAATGATGATAAACAATATCGTGTATAAAACCATGATGACCGTTCCACTCATCATCTTTCAGTGGACTTGACAATGCAAGTTGAAAGTTAAAATTGGAATACTCGGCAGCTAATTTTTGGAAATAATCGTAATAGAAAATTTCTTGTTTGGAACGTGCTCCGTACCAATAGCTGATCTTGCGTTTAGTGGCATCGTTTTCAAGCAAATGCTCAATGTGCGAGCGTATAGGTGCCATACCCGCACCTCCCCCAATGTAAACCATTTCTTTTTGTGTAGGCTTTATATAAAAATCGCCATACGGGCCAAGGGCTGTTAATATTTCTCCGGGTTTTAGATTAAAAATATAGCTTGAACCAATACCTGGCGGGCAATCCTGGCCAGGAGGCGGTGTTGCAATGCGAATGTTGAATTTAAGTTGCCTATCCCGTTTCCAATTACCGGCCAGTGAATAATTGTTCTGGCGTGCTGGCCCTGGATTATGACTGCATAGGTTAAATAATCCCTGAGTTTGCCAAACTTTTTGGTAAGGTTCCTCAATCTCAAAATTACAGAACTGAATTTCCGGATATGGAGGAACTTTGATTTGCATATAATCGCCAGGGTTGAAGTTTATTTTCTCATTAGCGTCAACAGGTTCAAGCACTAGCTCTTTAATAAATGTGGCCACATGTTTATTGGATACAACATGTAGTTTGTAATTTTTTTCTGTACCTACGTTTATGCCACCCGCATTTTTCAGGTTAAGCCATAACTCACCAAAGCGATCCTGAACAGGGTAAGTTGCAAGCCCCCGGCAAACCGGTGCCCTTGCCGGCGATCCGTCATGCAAATTAAAACGTCCGTTATGTTTTGGGCACTCAATAATTTTGCCTTTTACCAATCCTTCGCTCAAATGAGTATTACCGTGGGTGCAAATACCATCCGTTGCATATAGATTCCCTTCGTTGTCTTTATAAACAGCAAATGTTTTGTCAGAGTGGTTGAACCGTATAACGTCTTCCTTATCCAATAGGTTAGATGTACCTATTTTTAACCACCCCTCACTATCTGAAGCCTGGTTTGATTCAATAATGTTACCCCGGATATTTTCTTTTGCGGCCGGCAACTTACGCTTTACATGATATGCAGGGTCTTTCTGTTGCTTTAGCAATGTTGGAATAATCTCCCTCCAGGCAGACATTATTGAAGGATAAACTGGTGGGCAATCTTCTTTTACCAACTCATGTAGTTTGGGTAAGGCATGATATGGAACCAAAGGAAACATATGATGCTCAACGTGGTAATTCATATTCCAGTAAATGAAGCGGCTGATAGGATTCATATATACGGTTCGGCAATTCAGGCGGTGGTCTAAAACATTTTCAGCAAGGCCGGCGTGTTGCGTTGTATTGTGAATAATCATCAGCCAGGTGCCAAAAAATTGTGGTAAGATGAATAGAAATATTGGTATCCAGGTGTGCAAAGCCAACGCCGAGATGACAATCAGCACATAAAGCCCGAGACAAATACGTGCATTGTTATAAACCTTTTTGTACTCGCTTTCCGGAACATAAGTTTTTTCTGTTGCTGACATCCTGTTCAAGGCGTGACGCATCAAGCCTGAGTAATAACTTTTATATCCTTCAAGGTTAATAAATGAAAAAAACAAACTCTTCAAATCCGGAGGGCGCGGTATTTGGATTTCTGGATCACGACCTACAATAATGGTGTCGCTATGATGCCTGATATGACTCCAGCGCCAAACAACAGATTCTCGCATTACCATAAAAGATGCTATTTCATAAACCACATTGTTTAGCCAATCTGTCCTAAAAGCAGTCCCATGGCCGCATTCATGCCAGCGGGAGTCAGAACTTGTGCCATAAAAAACAGCATAAATCAGATAAGGGATAATTGCCCAATAAGTCCCCCAAAGCATAAGCGTGGCTGTTGCTGTCGTCAAAAGTATGGTAAAAAGAAGAATTGTGTCCCAGAGTGCAGGGCCGTCTTTTCTCACCAATAATTTGCGCATCACGGTATGCGGCACAGGGCTCTGATACCAGTCTGCCTCTGCAAGCCCTAAAGCGATAGCCCGTTCTGCACTTGATCCGGTAAGCGAATAATCAATCTTCTCTGGTATCCGGCGCTCCATTATTTCCGTTATCATATTTTTATTAATCCTATAGGTATCCTTTTACCATAGCGTTTGTGTAAATAATAAGATGGTAACTCTTATTATTTAACATCGGCGTTTAAATGGCTATTTAATCAAATGCTAAAAAACAAAGATTACGCTCCCTATAAGTGCAGAAATTGACAAAAGATGATAAGAATTTGATATAAATTAAAAGGGCGTTATTGATGGATTTTTAAATGGGGCATACTTTAAAGCGTACCATATTTACAGGAGCATATCATCGTGGTTAAATCTGAAACTCTCTTTTCGTTAATTTAAGCATACCGTCTGCGCCATAATAAACAACACAACACCTGCCCTTTCCACAAAGCCTTAAAATTCAAATAATTACACCTAAGCATAGTTAATGATTTGCGGCTTCATCGAGGAAAATTTAAGTCGATCAAAAAGCTAACATGATAGATCAAATTATGCAATGTAATATTTTCGTTATAAAATACTTTCGTGATGTGATTATCAACAGGATGGTATTACCCATACGCCTGGCTTGATCCAATTAAACCAATTTATAACCCAAACTTAATCGATTTGCAGAAAATTTACTGATGGTCAAGCGCTTGATGTGTCGGTAGTTCACTGTTAGATCGATTGTAATTTAAACCACAAATTCATGGAAAAAGAAAAGCCAATATGTTTTAAAACCCGCAGAAATATCAGTTCTGATGAATAAATCTTTAACCTCTATTATCAATCTAAAATTTAAAATCATGAAAAGGATTACCTATCTAACCGCTTTTGCATGGCAAACAAATGTGACGCATTACAACAGCAACATTAAATAACAATTTTCTTCCTTGACATTAAAAAGCGGTTTAAATTCTATCATCCTAAGCGCTGATAAAAATTTCTGCCGCATAAACTCAATAAGTATATGAAAAAATATTTACCTCAAGGCTTTAAGAGCTTTGTTTACATGCTTGTATTTGCTTTACTCTGCTCCTTTCAAGCCCAAGCACAGCAAACTATAAATGTATCCGGTGTCGTTACCGAACAAGCAACTGGTAAGCCATTACCGGGAGTATCTGTTAAAATTAAAAGTAGCACCAATGGAACTGTAACAGATATAAATGGAAATTATAAAATCATAGTAAATCAAAACTCAATTTTGCAATATTCATTTATCGGCTTTGAATCTATTGAAAGGACTATAAATTCAGAAAAAGCCGACGTACAATTAATTGCCAAACAGGGCTCATTAAATGAAGTGGTTGTAGTTGGCTACGGCACGCGTAAAAAAGCAACATTAACCGGTTCTATTGCAACTGTTAAAGGTTCGGAACTCGTAAAATCACCTGCGGGTAATTTTTCAAATTCGCTGGCTGGTCGTCTGCCAGGCTTGGTTGCGATTACCAGGACGGGTGAGCCGGGCAATGACGGTTCTACACTCCGGATACGCGGAGCTAACACATTGGGTGATAATTCTCCGCTTGTTGTAATAGATGGTATTGCAAACCGCAGCTTAGAACGACTGGACCCTGCTACTATTGAATCTGTAACTGTGTTAAAAGATGCTTCTGCCGCCATTTACGGAGCTCAGGCTGCTAACGGAGTAATTTTGGTTACCACAAAACGCGGAACAACGGGCAAACCAACAATTCAGTTGAACTTAAATCAGGGGTGGAATACCCCTACTATACTGCCAAAAATGGTGGATGCGGCAACTTATGCAACTATACAGAACGAAATTTCTACTGCATATCACCCTGGTAGTCCGCTTCCATATTCAGCGGAAGACATCCAGAAATATAAAGATGGATCTGACCCCTGGGGCCACCCAAATACGGATTGGTTTAAAGAGACTATTAAGAATAATTCGCCACAACGGTATGGTAACCTAACACTATCCGGAGGCTCTGATGCAGTTAAATACTTTACTTCTTTAGGCTCTAACTTTACCGACGGCATGTACCGGAATAGTAATATCAATTATTCTCAAACCAATTTTCAGAGTAACATTGATGCCAGAGTGTCAAAAGACATTCGTTTGAGCTTTGATGTTGTTGGCCGCCAGGAAAACAGAAATTATTCAGGTGGCGGGGCCAATGGTGGAAGTGCTGACGCCGCACAAAACATTTTTTGGGCTTTGAACAGGGCATTTCCTACCACACCCGCATACTGGCCAAACGGATTGCCCGGACCGGCTATTGAATATGGTGCTAACCCGGTGGTTTTGGTTACTGATAAAACCGGATATACAAAACAAAGGGATTATGTATTCCAAAGTAATGCCAAGCTTGCTATTAATATACCATGGGTTCAAGGATTATCTATTACCGGCAACGCCGCAGTGGACAAAACCTTTACCACGTATAAGCAATTCAGAAAGCCCTGGAATCTTTACACGTGGGATAAAATAAGTTATGATTCCAACAATCAGCCTTTGTTGCTCGCCAGCAAAAGCGGTAATACAGATCCACGTTTAACACAATCGTTTAATCTCCTCGGAAACATCACACTTAATGGTTTAATCAATTACGACCGCACTTTTGGAAAACATGATTTGAAGGTACTTGTAGGCGCAGAACGCATCTCTGGCGATAATATGTATTTCTGGGCTTTCAGAAGAAATTATACCAGCGACCTGCTTGATGAACTTGACCTGGGAAGTAATGCATTAAAAGATAACGGCGGCAGTTCTAATACACCATCCCCATTATCTCCCAACGCCGTGGGCGTAAAACGTTTAGATTATTTTGGCCGCGTAAGCTACGCCTATGACTCAAAATATCTTGCCGAATTTGTGTGGCGCTATGACGGCTCTTATATATTCGACCCTAATGGCAAGCAATTCGGATTTTTCCCTGGCATATCTTTAGGTTATAGAATTTCCAATGAAAACTTCTGGAAAGAAAATCTTTCTCTCATTAATGAATTCAAACTAAGGGGTTCATGGGGCAAAACCGGTAACGACCGTATTGGCCCTTACCAGTACATGACAACCTATGGCTATAATGGTGGCTATGTTTTCAATCAAAGTGTTGTACAGCAAACTCTTACCGCATTGCGTATTCCTAACACCGGGGTAACCTGGGAAGTAGCCAACCAGTCGAACATTGGCTTTGATGCCCAGTTGCTTGATAACAAATTAAGCATTAGTGCCGATTATTTTTATAACCTGCGTACCAACATACTGGCTTATCGTAATGCTTCTGTACCGGGTTCGGCGGGCCTTACCTTGCCGCAGGAAAATATTGGCGAAGTTGTTAACAAAGGCTTTGAATTACAGGTAGGCTATCAAAACAATGCCGGCGAATTTAGGTATAGCGTATCTGCAAATGGCGCTTTTTCGAAGAACCACATTAAATTCTGGGATGAAACGCCGGGTATTCCTGACTACCAGCGATCCACCGGTAGCCAGATGAATGCAAATTTGTATTACCAGTCCATCGGAGTGTTTAAAGACCAGGCGGCAGTTGATAATTACCCGCATTGGTCAGGCGCAAGGCCGGGCGACATTATTTTTAAAGATGTTAACGGCGATGGCCAGATCAATGGCCTGGATCAGGTGAGAAGCAAAAAAACCTCGATCCCGACCTTCACCGGCGGCTTATCAATCAATTTGCAATACAAAGGTTTTGATGTAAGCATCCTGTTCCAGGGTGCGGCAGGTGCCGAAAGAGCATACACAGCCTTTTCAGGCGGACCAGGTGTAGGAAACTTCATGTACAATCTTGTGAAGGACCGTTGGACTCCTGAGCACCCAAGTTCGGAAAATCCGAGAGCTTGGGAACGGGGGGGCGCCTACTGGATGACCGACGGTATGCCAAACAATACTTATTTCGTTAGAAGCAGCGACTACATTAGACTGAAAAATTTTGAAGTTGGTTATACTCTGCCTTCTAAATACACCAACAAAATTGGCATTCAGTCGCTTAGAGTGTTTGCAAGTGGCCTTAACGTATTAACGTTTACAAAAATGAAGGATTTTGATCCCGAATCACCTGACACTGCGCCGGGTTCTATATGGGTAAACAACCAGGTTTACCCACTCAATAAAACAATAAATGTTGGATTATCACTAACCTTTTAAACTAAGGAAAAATGAATTTTAGAAAAATAAACTTAGCTGGCGCGTCAATATTATTTTTGTTATTGACCGTGTGCTCCTGCAAGAAAGATTTTCTTGACACCAAGCCAACTACTCAATTTGCTGAATCTGATGTTTGGTCAGACCCCAACCTGGTACAGCTTAATATAAATAGCATTTACAATCAAAATCCATGGAACTTTTACCTAACATCATTGTCGGTTGATGAAGCGCGCTCTTACGATGGCGGTAACGATTTTAACATGAGTAACATGTTATTATCGCCGGATAACGCGGGTTGGGGAGACTGGAATGGAAGATATAAGGCTATCCGTGATTGCAACGTATTCCTAGAGAATATAGACAAGCTACCGGATGATGCTACTTTAACAGACGGGGTTACCTTAAAGAACAGGTTAAAAGGCGAAGCAATGTTTTTAAGGGCCTGGTATTATCAAATGCTGGTAAGCTATTTTGGCGGCGTACCATTGGTAACCAAATCATACGTTTTAACTGATGACTTTACAGTTCCAAGAAATACGTATGAGGAATGTATCAAATACATCAGTGAGCAATGCGATCAGGCGGCAGCATTATTACCACTTACTAATACAGGTGATAATAAAGGCAGGGCAACAAAGGGCGCAGCGCTTGCACTTAAATCAAGGGCATTGTTATATGCAGCAAGTGAGTTACACAATACAACCAAATTTTCGGGATTTAAAAACCCGGAACTCCTGGGGTATGTTGGCGGCAATAGCACCCAACACTGGCAAGCCGCTAAAGATGCAGCCAAAGCAGTGATTGATCTTGGTGCGTACAGTTTGTACCAGCCGAGCCCTTCATCACCAGCACAAGCCACGCAAAATTATGAGGACCTTTTTACATCTAAGGAAAGCAACGAAGATATATTTATCCGTTACTTTAACGTCTCTGCAAATATGGGAGCCGATTTTTGGACGGTTTTCCCCAATGGGTTTGGCGGTATTGAATATAACGGTGCAACCAGCGAAACAGTAGATGCTTACGAAATGGCCAATGGCACAACATTCTCACGGGGTAACCCGGCTCAGGATAAGGAACCTTATAAAAACAGGGATCCGCGGTTTTATGCCACCATTTTATATGAAGGGGCCAAATTCAGGCCACGCGCTTCCAACCTTGTAGGCACTGACCCCGTGGGCGTTTTACAGGCCGGCACCTGGGAAAAATGGGATGCTGCAGCCGGAAAAATTACTTATGTATATGGGCTAGATAGCCGTAACAGTGCTGTTTACGGTGGTGGGTATAATAACACCGGTACATCGATGCTAAAATTTATTAATCGTAAAACCGATATGTATGTTAACCACCAGGACGATCTGACCTGGCGTTATATCCGCTATACTGAGATCATCCTTAATTACGCTGAAGCCTGTATTGAGCTTGGGGAGGACCCCGAGGCCCGTATTTACATCAACATGATCAGAAAAAGAGCGGGGATGCCTGATGTAACTGAATCAGGGGCAGCGCTTAAAAAGAGATATCAAAATGAAAGGCGTATTGAAATGCTTTTCGAAAATCAACGCTTTTTTGATGTTCGCCGCTGGATGATAGCGGAAGATGCATATCATCCAATGCATGGTGCAGATATAGTTTATAAATTAAATCCGGATAAAACAACTGCCATCATCCCTACGGTAACACCTGTGCAAATTACTACAGGCACATGGGACGATAAGGCTTATTTTATGCCAATTGCAAGGAGTGAAATGAACAAAAACCCTAAATTGGTGCAAAACCCGGGCTATAACTAATAGCCTTGTTATCACAAAATGTATATATTAAAGGGGTTGGTTATTAACCAACCCCTTTGTTATGCTATTAAAGTTTACGAAACCAAAATGGTATTATACAAACAATTTTTAAGCGTTTTTCGCGTAACTTTTTCTAAATTCCAAAGGGGTAAGCTTTGTTTTTTCCTTGAATAAATTTGAAAAATATTGAGTTGATTCAAAATTGAGTGAGTAGGCAATTTCTTTAATTGGCCGTGATGAGTTAACCAGTTCATCTTTTGCTTTCTCCAGCTTAAGTTGAATTTGATATTGTATTGGTGCCATACCGGTATATGCCTTAAATATTTTTCTAAACCGGGAGTAACTAATATGCAATTGATCGGCGATGTCATGAGGGCAAAGCTTGCTCTCTAAGTTAGCCCTCATAACAGAGCGGGCCCGATTGATCATAGCCTCTACTTCATCTTCCCCGAATGCACACTGCTTGGATGAACTGTAAATTTGTCCAAGTAAATATATTGCCGCGCCAGATACCAGCGGTTGGTACGCCGGTTTTTCCTTATCAATAATTTCGATAACCTGGTCAAACAGATTGATCATATTTTGATTATAGCCAATGTTGATCACCGGGCATAGGGGGTCGAAAAACTCATTATCTACAAGGTTACTCATAAATGCTCCCTGATAGCCAATCCAATATTCCTTCCACCCGGTTTGTAAATTCGGGCGGTACCTATGCCGTATATTGGGAAATATGGCAATGATCGATCCGCTTACAATGGGTATATCACCAGTAGCCTGTGTATTAAAAACCCCCGATCCGCCGGTTACATAAACAAGCGAGTATTCTTGCAACACCCGGCCATTTTCCCAACTGAAACTATGGTGCGTTGGGTGTTCGGCATCGGGATATTGGCCACCTGGTGCATATTCCTGATAACCAGCATGCAAAACCTGTAATCCCCAGCCTTCATCCCTGGTGGATATTGGAAGGTATTTGTAAAAATTCTTCATGATTTGATGCTTTTTCTATAAATGGTGTTCTAATATCGAAGAAATTTTTTCTGTTATAATCAGATTAGCAAAAAACGAACATAAAATATCAAATTACTAACATTTGAAATCGGTTAAGGTAATTAGGTATTATATACATATATTCTTGAATCACTGGTTCAGCTATTTTTTTTCATACTACTTCACCCCTATCGATATCATCGTTTTTAGCCCCACGGATGTTTTTGTGAGAACATCAGCAAAAAGTCCATATTATATATCAAAAAGTGTACATGTGAAGCCAGTGTTGTTAATACTTTAGTTGCAATTATTCAAACCAGATTTCATTCTTCGATTCTCGAAGTTATGAATACTATTGGCCTTATTTTCAGCACTTCATTTATATATTAACTATACAATGGGTTATAACAACTATTTGCTTAAGTCAACAAAAATTATAATTCTCTCTGCAATATTGTTTGGAAAAACCAGCTTATATGCACAAAAAATTTCATCATCAAACCGATGGGGCAAAAATTCTTCAATTTCTAAGACTTCATTAACATTGGATGGTGTAAAGCCATTAGCCAACTGGATCTGGGATTCTGGAGAAGAGAATCCGAGGAATTACTACCTCCTTGTCCGAAAGTCATTTAAATTAGATAATGTTCCTCTTTCCGCCGTCGCTTTCATCTCTGCCTATGCATATGCAGATGTATATATCAACGGTAAACTGTTTGAGCGTTGCCCTATAAACAGTGATCCGGAGTATCAGAATTACGACAAGTTCAACATCGCCAGTTATCTGCAAAAAGGCGAAAACACCATTACTGCGGTAGTGCAAAATTTTGGTATCGGGCTTCATTCGCAAATAAATGCCCGTGGTGGCTTTTTCTTCCAGGCCAAACTTGCTTACCCCGGCAAATCCATTAATCTTTTAAGCGATAGCAGTTGGAAAGTAACCCATGCAAAGGCATGGAACACCCAAACCGCTTTAAGGGATACCAATGCCCATTTGATTGGATTTATCGAAGAATTTGATGCCCGCTTATGGCCCAAAAACTGGCAAAGTACAACCTTTAATGATATAGGCTGGAAAAATGCAAAAACGATTGGCGTTCCTCCTGTTGCTCCGTGGAATAATTTGACGGTTATTGAACGCCCACAGTTAAGCCGCAGTATTATTAAACCCGTTAAGCAATGGAAAAGCGGCAATAAAATGGTTTATGACTTTGGGGTTGAAATTGTTGGTTATCCGCAGTTTACCATTAATGCCCGTAAAGAGGGCATTCAATTTGAAATTGGTACAGGCGAACGGCTGGATACAAACAGGGCGCCTTTGCTTCGTGTAAGCAGCGATCACTCTGAAAAATATACCACCAGAACAGGGGTGCAAAGCTGGCGGCCTTATACCTGGAGCGGCTTCCGTTATTTTTCGATAGAAACAGATAAGGATATCGATATACAAAATGTTAATGCGGAGTTTGCCTGTTACAATTACGAGATGCAAAGTTCTTTTAGCTGCTCAGACGCCCAGTTAAACAAATTTTGGGAGATCGGTAAGCACACTATGCGCATCAACTCGATAGACACTTACCAGGACCCATGGCGCGAACATACCCAATACATTGCCGGCGATTCACGTTACATGCAAATTTTCGGCAATTATGCTTTCGGCAAAAGTTCACGACTGTTATCGGCCTATAATATCTTGTCGGGCGCGCAATCGCAGCGCTGGCGAAGTGACGGAGCTGTGCGAAGCAGATATCCCACTGATTATTTTCTGCAACCGGGCAGTTCGGCCTACCTGGCAGATTATCAGTTAGAATGGGTGTTAATGATGTATGAGTACTTTTTATATTATGGAAAAGACGAGCTGATTGAACAGCTCTACCCGAATCTAAAAAAGGCAATGAATTATTATCAGCCATTTTTAGATAACAAAACTGGCCTGCTGGCCAACTTGCCCGGATGGATAGTACTTGACTGGCCCAGTACCTATCCGATAGAGCAGAAAAAGATGATAACCGGAACCAATTGTTTGTATTACGGTGCATTGAACGCGGCCGCCACTATTGCTGCTGATTTTGGGCATGATCCGCAGCAGGCAGAACAATGGAAAAAAGAAGCTGTCCTACTAAGGCAGAATATAAACAAAGCACTTTGGTCAGAAAAAGACCATGCTTATTTAGACAGCTATGAAGGGACACGGGTACAGCAACAATCGCAGGTTTATGCACTCGAATACGGGCTGGCAGACAATAACAAAAAAAGCGGCATGATCAACCTGATCAAAAAAAGTGGAAAAGCCAGCGAGCAATCATTTGCTTACCGGGTATTAAAGGCAATGTTATCAGAAGGAAACGAACAATGGGCCTTAGATTATATGCGCAAAAACTGGGGAGCGCAAACCAGGCTTGCTTCTTTTAATGGCGCCTGGCATGAAGGCTGGGATCTATCCTGGGGCGCTACATCTCATGCCTGGTCGTCGGGCCCAACAGCTTTACTTACAGAAAAAATACTCGGGCTTGAACCTACGAGTTATGGCTGGAAGACATTTACTGTTAAACCCGTTACCGGAGATTTAAGATGGGCTAAAGGAAAGGTTGCTACCGTATCAGGCGATATTGTAGCTGAATGGAAAAAAATTGCCGGAGAGCATTTTGTATTAAAGTTAAGTGTACCTAAAGGTACCGTAGCCAAAGTTTATTTACCAACTGTAAATCAGCAATCAATAACTGTAAACGGTAAATCAGCTGCAAAAATGGCCGTATACAAATTACATCCCGAAGATGATAAATGGAGTGTGCTGACTATTGGGCCAGGGATCCATCAACTTGAATGTAAAATAAACAGGCTTTGATTGCCAGTAATTAAATTAAAGTACGTTCTAAAATATTTTTTTATGAGATCAACATTTAGCGTTTTAACTATTGTTCTGTTTCTATTGATTGTATGTAAAGATGCTGCCGCGCAGCCCGACTGGAAAAAAAAGTATAACGACCCGCAAACGCTTCGGAAGATGTTTGACGAGCCCCCCATGTTTTATGCACCACATGCTTTTTGGTTTTGGGATGATACGCTCCGTAACGACAATTTACCGGCATTGATGGTTAAAGAGATGGCAAGCCAACGACTAAATCCGGGTTATGCGCATCCACGTAGTTCAATGGATAGGTTAAATCCTAAATATCCTTCGTTGCCGCATGATCAATATCTCGAAAAGATCTGGTTTGACAGCTTCGGCAGCGCCGCTAAAAAAACAAAAGAACTGGGGCTTACGCTTGGATACTGTGATGATTATGACTGGCCCAGTGGACAAGCCGCCGGTCGGGTTTTAAAAGAACACCCCGAACTGGAGGCAAAATACCTGGACTGGAAGCGCTATGAAGTGAAAGGGAAAACCACATTATCGTATAGTTCAATAGATTTTGCTATTGCCGCTAAGTTATCGGGCAACAAAATTGATGCATCTTCTTTGCGCATTATAGGTGAGGGAAATAATATTAAATGGACTGCGCCCGAAGGCAGTTGGGTAGTATACACTTACGTTAAAAAGTTCCACCCTGGGATAGATGGCGGGCGCGTGAACTATCTCGACCCAAAATTGATGGAGGTGTTTATTCCCATAGTACATGAACAGTACGCTAAAAACTTTGCCAACGAAATGGGTAAAACAATACCGGGCGTTTTTGTAGATAATGAGGGCGACTACGGTTGGCAAATGGCTTGGTCTGAATACCTTGCCGAAGCCTATAAGATCAAAAAAAAGCGCGATATCAGATTATGGCTTCCCCTTTTAACCGAAAAAGATAAGGATGGCTTGTATGCCAAAGCACGGTGCGATTGGTTTGAATTGATCACTGATGTGTATGATAAGTGTTATTTCCAGCCCATAAACAATTGGTTGGACAAAAAAGGAATGTATTACATATCCAATCTTTGGGAAGAATCATTGCAATTACAGGCTGGTGCGGTTGGCAATTTTATGCAGATTACAAGAACAGCCAGTATGCCGGGTACAGATTGCCTGGTAATGAAATCACAGGATGTGCATGATTTTAAAGAAACCCAAACTGTTGCGGAGTTAGAAGACCGGCCTTTTATGAGTGAAATAATGGGTGTTGCCGGCTGGGAACAAACACCGGAAATGATGAAAATGACAATCAATTCCATCACATCATACGGCGTTAACCATGTAGTACCCCACGGCATTTATTTAAACCGTAAAACAGAAACATATCCTTTCCCGGCAGATTGGTATACAGAAAACCCCTATTGGCCATACCTGCATTACTGGACAGATTTTTCGCGACGCGCATCATTTGTAAACCGGCAAAGTAAACTGGTTGCAGATGTGCTGTTAATAAACCCAATGGAAAGTATTTGGGCCGATGCAGAAGGCTTGTTTGCCAAAGATGGAGAGATAGCTAAAGGTGAGGACCCTGCTAACTGGAGTAAAGGTTCGCTAAACATCGAGTCGGTTTATTCTGAAGCGATGAGGTATATGAACAAGAGTAATATTGACTTTTTAATTGCCGATAAATATTATCTTAATAAAAGCACCCTGGGGTCAGAAGAAAAGGCCGTAAGGCTCTCTATTAACGATCACAACTTTTCTGCACTGGTCCTTCCGCCCACTACCGTAATTTCCCGGGAAGTATCTAACAAAGTAGTTGAGTTTGCCCGCCGTGGTGGCACAGTTATTTTACTCGGGGACCTGCCTGAGGGCTCTCCGGAAATAGGTGCAACTGATCCGGTAATTATACAACAGATGAAAACATTAAAGCAGTTTGCCAATGTGGTAGACTTGTCAGCGGCGCCCAATAAAATGGCAAAGATGGTTACTGCTCTCAACGCAAAAATAAGCCCTCAAATTAGGCTTAAGGATTCAGGGCGACTGTATACAGCACACCGTAAATCTGCCGATACCCATTTTTATTGGTTTGCTAATAATACTGATACAGTTAGGGTATTTTCCGCCTGGTTAAGAGATGGAAAGGGAGCTGCCGAAATTTGGAATTGCGAGACTGGGGCAATTTCAAACCTGAGTTCAAAAATGGACAACGGATATCAAAAAGTTGATCTGTCATTGCAGCCTTATGAAGGCTATTGGCTTGTTTTCAACCCGGAGAAGAAGGTGCAAGCCAATTTTGCAAATGAAAAACCGGCTGTTACAGAAACCATATTAAATAATAAGTGGCAGATATCTTACCCGGGAAAGGATACCATTTATAGAACTTCCGCAAAAGCCCTGTTCTCTGACGAACAAAACTTACAGGAAGAAAAATTCAAGACTGGTTTTAATGATTCTGCATGGGCAAGATCATCCTTTATCAATGGTTCCTTGCATAAAACTACTAAGGTTAATGGCCAAAAGGAAAAGCAAGCTGTTACAAAGCTGCAGGGCAATTATGTTTATTGGAGAATAACTATTCCGAAAGGTGCAAAAGCGGTAATTCTTCCGAAAGAACTCACGAAAACGGATATCTGGGTTGATGGAAAAAAGATTACGCTGAATGATGGACAGGCTAACCTTGCCAAAGATGCCGGGCTTCTCGCTTTTGCAATAAGCAACGATCAACAGTTACCTTTATCGCCGTTAAAATTCCTGACCGGTGCGGCAATTTCCGTCCCGCTTAATAGTTGGTTTCAATATGGGCTGGACCAATATACCGGCTATGTTGATTATCAAACAACTATTAAGGCAACCCAAAAAAATCAGAAAGTAACGATAGACCTGGGCCGGGTAAAGTACATGGCAGAAGTTTTTGTTAATGATGTATCCCTTGGCGCGCGTTTGTGGCCGCCCTATACCTTTGACATTTCCGGTGCTTTAAAAAACGGCGAGAATAAGATCCGCATCCGTGTGGGTAATTTAATGGTCAACCAAATATCCATGCAGGATGATCTGCACAAACTTAGGAGCTGGTCTTGGGGTTTTTCACCAGAACCGGATCTGGACCAATATAATGCCGGATTGTACGGACCTGTTAAGTTGCTAATAACAAAACAATAGCTGATAAAAACACATGAATTAACCATTCTTACTAAAGACAAATCAGTGTAAGGATCGGCGAAATAAGGCAGGATAAAATCCTTGTTTTTAAACGCCGTAGTATAGCAACTACCAAACTTAGCTTATGATTATCTTAAATTTCTCCTTTGATTTCACTGATTTCAACCCATTGTTGGTTAAAAAAAAACGCAGAATTCTGTTTTTTTTTACTGCGCTTATTTTTGCGAATCTGTTTTTTTCTCCCGGTGTGGTTGCACAGCAAATAAATTATAAAAAGGTTTCCGGAACATTCAGTGGCCGCCCTATCCCTCTTTCGCCCGACCCGTTGGTTAACATGCGATGGGACTCGCCAAAAGCTACTGATGATCTGGAAGCTTATCAGTTACGTCCTCTTGCTTTCACTATAAGTTCCCCTCGAAACTTTGACATGAGTAATTTCAATAATAAAAATGAAATAGTTGTTAATGGTACCGGCGATATACGTTTCGATTTTGGAAGGGTGAGTGCAGGCTGGCTCGAATTTGACTCGGATGACTTGGCTGATTCCGTATTGATGAGTATTAGCGAATACAATGAGCCGGCAATAGTAAATAACGGAACAGAACACCCATTTAAAACAGCTGTTCCGGTTAAGGAAGGGAACACTTACAGGTTACAACTAAATAAGCTTTGGTACGAGGGCGTCCGATTCGGTTGGATCCATGTTGTGTCGCACAAAAAGCAATGGCATATTAAAAACCTAAGGCTGGTTTGCCAAGTTAAACCCACTAATTACAACGGCAGTTTTGCCTGTAGCGATCCAGAATTAACCAGGATATGGTATACCGGTGCCTATACAGTGAAGCTGAACCTGCTGAAGGATTATTTTGGCGCTATCCTAATGGACCGGAGCGACCGCCATTCCTGGACCGGAGATGCCTATCCCGCACAAGCTGCGTCAATGGTTGCCTTTGGTAATTATGACTTTGTGAAAAAGAACATTAATAACACAGCCAACCTTAGTAATGATATAGCAAGCTACGCGCTTTATTGGGTGTTAAGTCTGGTAGATTATGTTAACTACACCGGCGATACGGATCTGGCAAAACAATACCTTGAAAACGCAGGTAAGAAACTTGACCTTGCTTATACACATTTCGGCAAATCGCCCGTGCTTAATTTTTATGGCTGGGACGAAAGGCTGGGAGCCGGCTTTGAAAACCCAAGCGCCGAAGCACAATACGCTTATTCTATGTTGTCCATACAGGCATGGGCAGATTTTAGCAAACTGATGCGTACAATGGGTAACATAAGCGAGGCCGACAAATATCAAGCTTATGCAACTGAGAAGATCCAGCTTATCAGAAAAGGGCATACATGGCTTAACACATTTGGGCTGCATGCAGCGGCGGATGCTATCAATACTAACTTAACCACCAAACAGGAAAACAGCATATTATTTAATAAAAACTTCACAGACAGGGTTAATCGCCTCTCCTATTCATCCTTTAATGAATGGTTTATCATTTCCGCCATGGCCAAAACGCAGCATTTTGATGAAGCTATCAGCGCAATTAAAGACAGCTGGGGAGGACAGCTGCGATACGGGGGCACCACTTTTTTTGAAGTATTTCGCCCGCAATGGAATGATATTCTTACTAAAAATGATGCTCCTCCTAATAATCAGGCAGGTTATACGAGCTTTACCCATCCCTGGAGTGCCGGGGTGGTAAAATGGCTTTCTGAAGAAATCCTCGGTATAAAACCCCTCGAGCCGGGATTTAAATCTTTCTCTATAATTCCCCATTTGGGCAAATCATTAACTTATGTAAATGGGAATACACCTATTGAAAAAGGACTCGTTTCGGCAAGTTTCAATTCCACATCCGGGCTTTCAAAAGTTACAATACCAGCAGGTACCCGTGCAAAAACCATAGCCCTGCCTTTAGGTAAGAATGTTCCTTATTCCCTAAAGATAAATGGTAAGCTACAATGGCGTGCAGGGTCGGCCGGCAAAAGTAAAATCTCTTTTCAAGCTACTCAAACCGAAAGCTTTTTGGTGATTAATAATCTGGGGGCCGGTGAGTATTTGTTTGAAGTACAATACAAAAAGCATGTCAATCAACAACCATTTAAAAATTTGCCATGGATATATAAAGTTCATGCTATCCGGCAAGATAGTATAACCGCAGGGGATTGGAAAGGCGCTTATGGTATGGAAGGATCTGTTCTTTTTAATTTAGATCAAGCCGGGAAGAATATCGAAAAGTTGCCGCCATATCTTAGCAAGGTAACGGTATTAAGGGCTGCAAATGTACACCGTGCCATTCAGGATGGCGAAAAAGAACTATTACAGGGTGGCAGTCAAAACAATAGCTTCGGAGCAGTTACCACAAAAGATTATGAGGTTTGCCAACAATCTTTAATTATAGATCTTCCAGTTAATGATAATAGTAAGCATCGTGTTTCCTTATATTTTTTAGACCAGGACAAACAAGGCCGGCGATCGGCCATTGAGGTATTTGACCTGAAGACACGCAATTTAATAGGCCCGATGATTTATCTAAAAGATTACAGTAAGGGCAAATATGTAAGCTTTGAGTTTCAAGGGCCAATTCGCATCCGAATTAACCAGGTTAGAGGGATCAATGTGTCTTTAAGCGGGTTGTTCTTTGATAAAATAAATTAGCTGTTCAAAATTTAAATCTTTCTCAAATACCAATGTTGAAAAAAAGAAATAGATTCAGTTGGCTTAACATATTTCTGTACAATGCCCCGACAATTAATAATACAGTGAAAAAGGCTACATCTTTGACAGTTCAGGCTAATAATTGGTTAATGCCTTTAACGACCTTTGTATCATGGACAACAATATCAAAGGAAAAGTGGTCGCCATTACCGGTGCCAGTAGCGGAATTGGCGAAGCAACAGCGATTTTGTTGGCGGCAAAAGGTGCAAAAGTAGTTTTGGGCGCTCGTCGGCAAGACCGTTTAAAGGCATTGGTTAATCGGATCAAAACAACAGGAGGCGAAGCTGTGTACCTGTTAACTGATATCAAGCAGCGCGAGGACGTAGCCAATTTAGTTGCCTTAGCGTGTACAACCTACGGCCGTTTAGACGTAATAGTCAATAATGCCGGGATCAGTCACCTTGGTAGAATAGACGATTTGCAAGTAGAAGATTGGGAAGAAATGATCGATGTTAATCTCAAAGGAACGCTCTATGGCATTGCCGCGGCCCTGCCCGTCTTCAAAGAACAAGGCTCAGGTCATATCATTAATATCATTTCAACGTCTGGTATTAGGATCGTACCTCTTCAAGGTGTATATGCTGGTACGAAGAATGCAGTACGTACCATTGCTGAGGCGTTACGCCAGGAATCGGGCGGTTTGTATCGGGTAACCGGGATTTCTCCTGGCTTTGTGAATACAGAACTGACGAATCATATCAAAGATGAAGCAACCAGGTCAGCTGTTAAAGAGAAGGCAGCGCAGATCGCCATCACTCCCGATGCAATAGCTGGCGCGGTGGCCTACGCTATTAGTCAGCCAGATAATGTAGATGTAGGTGATATAGTTATCCGGCCAAGTGTACAAGATTAAGCTTAACTTAACCTGATCTATGAAAGCGACACAATTGCCCATTGTTTTTAAAAACATCTCTGAATTAATGCGGGGCATCGGTATGCCTAATCCCCTGCATCCTTTAGTTGCAGTTGTTAATTATGATATTGCCAAGATCAGCCGTGAAAATACGGGAAGAAGTTTCCTGATCGATTTTTATAAGATTTCCTTTAAGAAGGATTTTAGAGGCCAGGTCAAATATGGTCAGGGGTATTACGATTTCGAGGAAGGAGGGTTGGCTTTTTTAGGACCCAATCAGCTGGTAACAATGTCCGGAGAAGAGAAGAGTTATGACGGCTATACATTGTATTTCCATACCGACCTGATCCGAAATTACCAGTTGGGCAAAAACATCGACGATTATGGTTTCTTCGCGTATGCAGTTAACGAAGCGTTGTTTCTTTCGGATAAAGAAAAAAAAGTAATTACCGGCTTATTTGAAAGCATCATTGCTGAACTTAATAATAACATCGATGCGTTTAGCCAGGATGTTTTGGTTTCTCAAATTGAATTGCTACTTAATCACTCTAATCGTTTTTATAACCGGCAATTCCTAACCCGAAAAGTGTTACATCATGATTTGATCAGTGAAATGGACAACTACCTTACAAGCCGCTTTGTAGATCATCTTAGTGGAATACCTACGGTACTGGAAGTTGCCGATCATCTCCATGTTTCGTCAAGATATCTGACAGACATGCTCAGATCACTAACCGGGCAAAGTACACAACAACATATCCATGGCCGATTAATATCAAGGGCCAAAGTGATGTTAACCACCACCCGCATGCATATCTCCCAGATCGCCTACCAATTAGGTTTTGAGCATCCGCAATCGTTTAATAAATTATTCAAGCGAAGTACCGATCTTTCACCAAGCGCTTTCAGACAATCTTTTAATTAACCAGGTAAAAATATTTTGTTTGAAAAAGGCTTTAAGTAACTGCGGCTGGCAAACCTGATAGAGTGGTAGAATCATGTTTTATCCCCGGTAAATATTTTTATGAATTCCTGCACCGACTCGTCTGTTGGAGATGCAAAATCCTTTATCCCTTCAATTGTTTCCCGGCACAAGCTGGCTGACCGCTCAAACATGCTATTTTCATAAGCTGAAATAGCATCTTTAAGATCCTTAAATTCTGCATTGGTCAAAGACTCGCTTAAGTCTAAAGCATCCAGCATAGCCAAATTAACGCCCTCACCATTAGGAGGCATCAAATGAGCAGCATCACCAAGAAGTGTGAGGTTATTTTTTGTCTCCCATCTTTCTTCTAAAGGAAAGTAGTTGAGCGGCCGTAGAACAAAATGTGTACAAGCTTCAAAAAGCGTAAAAAACACAGGGCTCCAATCCGCAAAATGATCAACCAGGTAGGCACGGACTTCTTTAGGGTCATTGAAATCTATGCCACTCGTTCTCTCCCAGTTTTCTGGGTAAAGCGATGCCGCATAAAAAGTTAATCCGCCATCACCACGGGGTTGCGCAGCAATAGTTGCCCCGGCACCCATCGCCATCAGGTTAGCCTGGTTAATTAACTTGTACATTTCCGGACAAGCTGTCTCGGGGTTTTCTATTTCACCCTGGATAATCATCGCTCCAGAGTAAAGTGCTTTTACATCTGTCAGGTAATCACGAATCTGGGAGCGGTAACCATCCGATCCGATAACGATATCTGCAGTAGCTGTGGTTCCGTTCCTAAATTCCAGTTCCCATTCATTATCAACTTGCAACATGTTTACAAATTGACTGTCCCAAACAACAGTCCTCGGCAGCAGTCCAGCTATCAGAATGTCCCTTAGCGCTCCCCGGTCAATCTCAGGTCTGAAGCTTTCGTCACCAAATTTCGCCTCTGCACTTTGGTTGCTTTCATCTAAAAGGATATTGGCTTGCGGATCAACCACCCGGAATATATCTGCACCCGCCATATAATTCGCTTTGAATTCCTCCATTAATCCTGCTGCTTCAATCGCTTTTAGGCCTGATTCAAAATGCAGGTCAACAATGGCTCCCTGTACACGTGAGGCCTGGCTGTAATCTCTTTCATATACTTTTACTTCAGCTCCTTTAAGCTGTAAAAGCCTGGCAAGTGTTAAGCCACCAGGACCGCCACCTACGATAGCTATTTTTTTATTGAGTAATAAATTTATTGCTGGTAATGTTCCCATTTTATATTCTTTTTTAATCACACAAAGGAACATCTAATGTTCAGGGCAAACAATGGCGGGAGGAAGTAAGTGTAGGACTATTCGCGGTTTTTATCCCGGAAAACTATCGGTGTGCTTCTAACAATCTTTACAAACAGCCGTATAAAATAGGAATGATCATCATAACCCAGTTCACCCGCAATCTCTTTCACAGATCGGCTGGAGTGGAATAGCAAACGTTTAGCTTCCAGTATAATACGTTGCTGAATATGAGTGGATACAGACTTTCCGGTTGTGGCTTTCACACACTCATTCAGATATGATGTGGATATATTCAGGAGCTTTGCATACTCCGCCGGATTTTTGACCTTTTTAAAATCTTTTTCCAATACCACTTTAAATGACCTGGTAATTACTTCGAACCGGGTGAAATGGTCTGATGGTTCAGATCTTGCCAAATACTGTGAGACAATTATGGCGACCAATGTATTACAACTTTCCTGTAAAATAGCATTATACAGTTTCTCCTCTTTTTTTTCCGAAAGTTTCAGGCACAGTGCAGCAGTTTCCGAAAGGATTGCCAATGTTTCTTTATGGACGGTCAGTGGTTTAACCGGAGAAAGGTTTTGCAGCGAACTTAAGTATTCTGGACGGATATTTTCTTCTATAATGATCGAGGTGCTGATCGAAGCATGTTCAAACGCGATCAGGCGATGCACCTGATCGGGCTTTATGAAAACGATCGAAGGTGCCTGAATGCTGTAGGTCTGAAAATCAATTTCGATATGAGTGCTGCCTTCTTCCTGAATGATGAAGGTGTACCCGCCGTCACGATGAGATCGTTCTACTTCCTCAAAATTGGGTGAGCCGTTGAAGGATTCTCTCATTATCATTATACCCCGATAGGTCCCTTCAGGCAGTGTATTGACAGGTATGTGTTTGCTTTTTTTTAGCATTTTTTTAAAATTACTAAGATATCTGACACGTTAGTAACTTTTGTTGGCCATTAGTCAATCAGTGGCTTTTCTGATCTCATGAAATTAATAATGATGTAACGACCAGACGCACAATCTCAGCCCTGGCAAAGGAAATATGACCTTAGTTGTTAATTAGGCTTGTTACATAGCTAAAATTTAAGTACATCCAGCGAAAGGATTATCCCCTGCCATGTTTTGTGCTGGTATACCCAATATTGGCCCGCCGATCCGAATACGTTATCTTTTCCGATGGCGTAACCTATATTGATATTGTTAAATCCAACCAGTATCACGGCGCCATAGGTAAACATGCCAGACTGCCGATCCGGCTTTAAGCCAGGCGCATTTGTAGCAGCCTTTAATTGTGCAGCGCCTAAGCCGGTTATTAAGCCGGTACTAAAGGAAGCTATCAATTTTGAAAACACTATCCCTGTTCAGTTTACCTTCCGGCTTTGTGATCTCAACAAAAGCTGTCGGGCCACTGCTTTTTTTTTCAATATTGATACCGTTATACTAGGTTCAGAATAAGCTTCCAAGCGGAAAATGTTATTGATACCAGGCGACTATAAAAATAAATGCCTAATAATTTGCAACGTACGTTTTTAATACATAGCTTTGAATCATGAATTTGTTTAATAAAAAAAATACGGATAATTCGCAACCTACAAAAACAGAAATGGATGTTTTAAGGATCCTTTGGGCATCAGGACCATCAACTGTACGTTTTGTGCACGATAAGTTAAACGAGCAAAAGGAAGCTGTTATTTATACCAGTACATTAAAACTTATGCAGGTGATGAAAGAGAAAGGCATGCTGGACCGTGATGAAAGCCAAATGAAGCATGTCTATAAAGCCGTATGGGAAGAAAGCACTGTTAAAGGCAATTTATTAGGTCGTTTTGTTGACACTATATATGATGGCTCAGCTAGCGATTTGATGATCGCACTGTTGGGAAACGAAAAAACTTCAGCCGAAGAGCTTAAGAAAATAAAAGAACTATTAAAAAATATAGATATAAAATCATAACCAAATGAACCAGCTGCTCCTCTCCCCTGTCATTACCGACCGCCTGATTCAGGCATTTGGCTGGACACTGCTTCATTCATTATGGCAGGGACTGCTGGTGGCCATGATTGCAGCTGTATTTTTAATGGCGGCCAAAAAATCAACCGCAACTGTAAGGTATAATTTAGTACTGGTAACTTTTATCCTGTTTATACTTTCAACTATAACAACGCTGGTTTGGGAATGGCACGCAAGCGCTCCCAGTCATGTTTCTACCCACATACCAGGTATACAGGCACAAGCAGCCACCCTACTTACTTCTTACGATTTTTCTGGCATTCAACAATTAACATATAAATGCACGGTTTATTTTTCAGATAATGCACCAGTACTGGTATTCATCTGGTTTGTATTCTTTGTATTCCACTCCGTTAAATTATTAAAAGGCCTTCTCTATCTCCAACAAGCAAGAAACCGCTATTTATATTCCCCACCGACTATCTGGGAAAGCCGCATCATTTCTCTTTGTCAAAAATTAAAGTTAAGTAAACAAGTCAGCCTTTTTGAATCTGGATATGTAAAAGTCCCGATGGTGATAGGCCATCTAAAGCCACTCGTCCTTATACCGGCAGGTTTATTGGCGGGTTTGCCGGCAGAACAGATCGAAGCGGTTTTACTTCATGAACTGGCGCATATCCGCCGCCATGACTATCTGGTAAATGTTATGCAGGCCATAATGGAAACCGTTTACTTTTTCAATCCGGGCCTGTTATGGATATCCACTTTACTGCGTGATGAGCGGGAGAACTGTTGTGATGACATTGCGCTTGCCCAAACCCGAAATAAAAAAGAGTTTGTGCAGGCCCTAATCAACTTCAAAGAACATGCCTTGTACAATACTTATCCCGTGGTGGCTTTTCCGGGCAGAAATAACCAGTTACTACAAAGAGTAGCACGCATATTAGGCCATCAGCACCCTTCATTTGCCCCCGCAGAAAAAATCTCCTTTGCGGCAGGTGTACTGATCATCGGTATGGTCCTGGCAAGCACGGTTATCGGGCAGACACCGCTTTCGGCAGTATCAGATCAAACGCATCCAACAGTAGCATTATCACCGCAACCCGCTCAGCCTGCACCGCCTAACTTATTGATTATAAAAAGCACAGATCATAGCCCGTCAAAATTGATCAAGCTTACAAGAAAGCGCAATAGTTCTAAAAAGCTACATAACAATAATGAGCAGATTATACCAAATGAAAACCTACAGGCAGGCATTTTTTATCGCGACCGGGCAAACAAAGACCGTGAACAAGCCCTGGCCGATCGCCAGCAAATGCTGATAGACCGGCAACGCGCCCAAACCGATCAACAACAAATGCTGATAGACCACCAGCAAGCCTTGAAGGATCAGGCGCAGGCAATCAGGCAGCTTGAATCAGCCAAGCATGACTTCATTCAATCTGAAAAAGACCAACAACAAGCGCTTAAAGATCAGCAGCAGGCCCTGAAAGACCAGGCACAAGCAAAAATTGATCAGCAACAAGCCCTAAAGGACCAGGCACAAGCAAAAATTGATCAGCAACAATTTAATAAAGACCTTACCATATATACATCAGCTAAAAATATTAAACCGTAATAACAAATAAATAACATATCACCCAATTACCAACCATAATGCAAGTGCGCACCTTGTATTACCGGCGGTATATTAATTAACTACGTTCCTTTTATAAAAAATCCGCTTTGTGTGGAGAGGAATACTATTGCCTAAATTTTAAACTTTAAAATCAAACAAAATGAAAAAGATCATCCTGAACGCCTGTCTGTTAGCTACGATATTGATAGCTCAACAAACTGTAGTCAATGCCCAAACACAAGCCCTGAAAAAAACAAAAACCACCCGTCACAGCACTTACATGTCTATCAACTCTGAAAATGGTATATCCAAGATCAAAACCAACCGTGATGGTAAAACCTATGAAATGCAGCTGACCAACGAACAGATGACCAGTTTAGTGGTAGATGGAGTGGAGATACCTGCCGACAAATGGGCTAACTACAGCAAAGTTACAGCAGAGATCCGTGAACAGATAAGGAAAGATAAGCTCCAGGCACAAAAAGATCAGGCGCAGGCGCAGCTTGATCAGGAACAAGCTCAAAGAGATCAGGAACAAGCACAAAAAGATCAGCTGCAGGCCGAAAAAGATCAACTGGAAGCCAAAAAGGATCAGGAACAAGCCAGGCTGGATCAGATACAGGCAAGAAAAGATCAGGAACAAGCCGGGCGTGATCAGCAACAGGCAAGGCTGGATCAGATACAAGCCAAAAAAGATCAGCAGCAGGCGGCAGAAGATCGTAAACTGATGGACAGCCTGATCGCAGACCTGATCAAAGACCATCTTATTGCTGATAAAGCAGCCCTGCATGACCTCACTTTGAGTACTGAAGAAATGACCATCAATGGGCAAAAGCAGCCCGCCACGGTATTCAGCAAATACAAAACCAAGTACAACCGTTTCTCCGGGAGCAATTTCTCTTACGGAAGCACTACCATGCGTAATCAGCATGGCGTACGGATGCATATGAGCCACTAACTATTTCACCCCTAAACCTTATCACATGAAAAAGTTAACCATTTTTTCTTTTCTAATACCTTTCTTTTGCATACAGGCGGGCTTCTCCCAAAATCTGACCATCGTTGAACAGGACTATGATAAAGCCAAACTGCTGTCCCGGCAGGAACAAAAGCCGTTACTCATAGACTTTTACACAACATGGTGCGGGCCCTGTAAGGAACTTGACCAGGTCATTTTCAAGGACCCGGTTATTGCCGGGGAGATTGGGAAACAATTTATTGTATTAAAATATGATGCGGAAAAAGACAGCACTTTTAAACTATCCCTTAAATATCATATTAACTCCTACCCTACCACCCTAATCTTAAATACAGACCAGATGTTGCTAAACCGCATGTATGGTTTTGGTAATTCGGGGTTGGGGCTGGTAGAAAACTACCGCGAACTGCTCAAAAAAGCGATGCTGAACAACGCGGCCAACCGCTATATAACCGGCGTCTCCAATACTACCGACCTGCCTTACCCGCAATTTTATAAAGATTATGTGTACCGGGTAAACACAAAAAATATTGATGACAAGGTTAAGGATTACTGGGAACACACCGATGATTACCTCTCTGAGGTACCTTTTGCCATATTATGTTATTTTCAGGGCGGAACGAGTACCGTAAACAACTTTTTTTTGGCCAACCGTAAAAAGTATGAAGCATTATACGGCGAGCTTGATGTACTTTTTGTAACCACCATGATAGTTAATGAAAAGTTCTTTGCCGCTATCAAATTAAAAGACAGGGGGGCGTTCGCTTCGGCTATAGCTTTGGCTAAAGCTAACCTCGCCCCTGTTGTAGCTATCGATATGGCCGGCATGATGGAAGAAAGGATGTTACAAAGCGAGAACCGATGGCCCGAGGCAATGAGGCAATTTTCGCTCAGGAAAAAAGAATATAAATCTGATGAGTCTGTAGCAGCATTTTGCTGGAATGTTTATGAGCATTCAACCGATCAAAACACCTTAAAACAATGTACAAAATGGATGCAGGCTATAACAGGCAGAATTCCACGTTATGATGTACTTGATACTTACGCCCGCCTATTATTTAAAACAGGCCATAAAAAACAGGCTATTAATATCATGAAACGTGCAATAAAGATGGGGCAACTTAAACAAGAGGATGTAAAAAGTTCAGAAGAATGGTTGAAAAAGTCCGGTTTATAAAAACAGCTGTCCGTTTGTGATCTTGCAGCTAAATAATGCCCCAAATTAAAGTACAACAAAACAAGTTCTTTCTAAAACATTCAAAAAACCGCATACTTATGGTGGCCTATTGGCGACCTGTTACCTACACAGAAGCACAGGCGGCCAGAAATTTTCACGGAGATATTATTCCTTCATAATTGTGTTATACAGAATAAAATGAAAACTATATTCGTATTACCAATTAGTAAAGTTAAATGCGACACTTATGGAAAGAAAAGTTACCGTTCCCTATCCCCTGAATATTTGCGACCAGAATCGCGATATGTATTCGCCGCATTTATCTTACACATTAAAAGATCAAAAGGTAAAATTTCTTAAAAATGTTTTTGTGGCGTTTTCAGGCTTCTGTATGAATAGCAAAGGCTTGATTAAGGAATGCCACCATAATTTCCCCATTCAAATTGACGATTACAAGAATGAAGCCGCAAGGTATTACTATGATGCGCTTGATAACCCTGAAAACCTGATCGTGCTGGATGATGATAACACTTATCTCGCAATTCATCACCCCTGGTTTAATTATTATCATTGGATTTGCGAATCTATATTCCGGTTATGGATGGTTAGAAAAAAGCTCGATAAACTGATTCTGATTCTGCCGGAATATTATAGGGATGCTGACTTTATCATGGGCTCCATCGAGCCGTTTAATATCAAAAAAATATTTTTTATACCTAATGGTAAAAGTTTATTAGTTAAAAACCTCTGCCTGCCGCAAATTAAGCAGGAATGTGATTCATATAATGGTATGCATCTGCGGCAAATAAGAAGTTTTTATAGCCAATACGTTTTTACAGTTAAGCCAGTAATTACAACTCCGATAGAAAGGTTATATGTAAGCAGGAAACTTGCCGGGCGGCGTGCGATAATTAACGAAGACCAGATTAT
Organism: Bacteroidota bacterium; assembly: GCA_040390445.1. Taxonomy (GTDB): domain Bacteria; phylum Bacteroidota; class Bacteroidia; order Sphingobacteriales; family Sphingobacteriaceae; genus Mucilaginibacter. Next base: position 304,137 of record JAZJYI010000004.1, on the reverse strand, counting down.
AGCAATAATTGAAAAACACAACTTTGATATATTCTATCCCGAAAATCATAGTTTCTTAGAACAGGTGGCTATTTTCTCGAGAGCTAAATATCTTGTTGGCACACACGGATCGGGCCTTACCAATATGCTTTTTATGGGCGCCGGGGCGTCACTTTTGGAACTGCATAAAAACAAAACAAACGAACTTGACCACCCGAGCCCGTTATTTTGGTATATGGCCGAAGCATTGGGTATCAAATATTATCATCAGCTTTGTGATACGCATGGCAGGGAAGACTATTTTGAAGGCGATTATATAATAGATGCCAAAATTTTCGAAAAAAACTTGGTGAAAATGTTAACTGACTAACTGCAGTATAAAAGCATTCCACATTCAACCCATTAACTTTTATGAAAATCGCATCCTATCACAGGATGCTTATAGCCATATTAATAATATTTATAACTATCTCATTTATAAATAGTAAATGACTGGCCTTTTTAAAATATCTAATTGAACGCTTTGATGCAAACAGTAAATTTTAATTTAAAATAAATTTTGCTTTTAAAGAATGTGTTCATTAAGTTTATCTCACCAATTATAAAATAAAACAAAATAAATATTCTTTTCTATCGGCTTCGTTTACTTGGCCAGTGTGTTTTTGCTGTTATTTTTTTTTAATGTTTTAACGCATTTTATATGTTTTTATTTACTAAACGCTCTAATGCCGAAGCGGCTGTAACTAATCTTTTTAAATATTTAAAGGTTACTATCAACCCCGATACAGTTATTGATGAACTTGAAAAGCACCCTGATTACCCCAGCATGCTTGCTGTGAGTGATGTATTAACCGCGTTAAATATCTCAAACACTGCTTTTAGGGCCGAGTTTGAGATGCTGGGGGAATTGGCTGCACCGTTTCTGGTTAACCTGAATACCAATGGCGGCGAATTTGCCGTGGTTACTAAAATGGATGCCAAACATGTTTATTTCTCTGATGAAAGAAAAGAAGTTAATAAACTATCGCTCGAAAACTTCAAATCAGCATTTGCCGGTGTTGTGCTTATCGCAGAACCCGATAGTAAACTTATTAAAAAACCCAATTTACTATCATCGGCTTACAAGTTTAAACCGGCTGTATTAACAGCTGGCTGTTTGCTCATTTTACTAACGCTTTTGTATAACAGTGGCTATTTTTTCAATTTAAACTGGGCAATTGTCTTATTATCTCTCATAAAAACGGCAGGGTTAATTGTATCTATATTGTTGTTGGTGCAATCGGTCGATAGCAATAACCCACTTATACAGGTACTTTGCCAGGGCGGAAGCAAAACAGACTGTAACGCCATATTATCTTCAAAAGCTGCCAAAGTATTTGATGGGCTTACCTGGAGCGAGGTAGGCTTTTTTTATTTTGCAGGCACCTGGTTGCTATTACAATTCGGCGCATCGGCCAGCGTATTAACCGTGTTAGCTATACTTAATTTTGTTAGCTTACCCTATACGGTTTATTCTGTTTATTACCAAGCCAGGGTAGCCAAAAAGTGGTGTGTATTATGCTGCGCGATACAGGCGCTGCTATGGCTGGAATTTATACCACTGGCAATTAACGCATTTACTACTCATTTTTACTTCGACCCGGGGAGTTATAAAATGGTGAGATTAATGTTTCTATGCTTTTTAACCCCGGTTGTGTTGTGGCTTATACTAAGGCCGTTATTTTTCAAATTGCAGCAATTAAAGCCTCTTAAAGAACAGCTGCGCAAGTTTAAATATAACAGCGAGCTATTTAACCAGGCACTTACTGCGCAGCCGCAGTATAAACAACCCGATGAAAACTGGAGCATCGTATTAGGTAACGCCGGGGCCAGCAATGTGATAACCATGGTAAGTAACCCCTATTGCCCTCCCTGTGCAAAAATGCATAAGATGCTTAATGAGATCATAGATCAAAACGGCGATGTGCAGGCACGGATAGTATTCACCGCACTAAATAATGATACAGACCCCCAAACACCGGTAACGCGGCACCTAATGGCCTTAAACGCGCTATTGGACAAAACACATGTAAAAGATGCGCTACACGACTGGTATGAACAAAAGCAAAAGAATTATGAAGCATGGGCTAAGGTCTATCCGGTTGAGTTAGTAGAGACAGAGTATTATAAACTGGATGCACAAAGAACCTGGTGCGAGATGGCAGAGGTTGCTTTCACACCAACTATGCTTATCAATGGGCATTTATTACCCTCTATTTACCAGTTTTCTGATTTAAAATATATGCTACAATAGTATTAAAGACACTTTGGCCGAAGTAAAGGAGTATGCGCTTTTATAACTGCATACCGCTTAAATTATCGGAGCGTGGTTACGGTAAAATTTTCCAAATTATAAATTATGAAGATCGAAAAACTAAGCCTAAGCAACGTAAAGAACGTTCTAAGCAGAGCCGAATTAAGAAAAATCATGGCTGGTAGCGGTGGCGGCAGCGGCACTGGTGGCGGCGGCACTGGTGGTGGTGGCACTGGCGGTGGCGGCGGCACTGGAAGTGGTGGATGCATCTTACGCGGTGGCTATTGCAACAACGCAGGATTATATTGCTGTTCGGGCTTGTATTGTTATAATGCAGGTTTCTCTTATGCATCTTGTGCATAAGTCCCGGCCATTAAGTTCATGTGCATTTAGAGGCCGCGTAAAAGCGGCCTCTATGCTTATTTTATTAATATATTTTTAAGGTTCATAGATGACATTAAGCCATAAATGAAGAAAGTGCTTCTGTTTACGGATGTTGATTTTTGGGAGCACTGCTCGGGGCACAGGGTACGAATTGCTGCTTTAATACGCTATTTATCTGCTCATTTCTTGTTAACAGTAGTCAATACCGGCCCTGCTCACGATAGCGTAGAGCGTATGGTAAATGATGAATACGGTATTGAACTTATAGTTTTAGAACACGAAAAGCATTTAAGTTCAAATGGCTATGGAAAGAAGTTAAAATCTATTTTAAAAAACAGAAATTTCGATGCTTTAATCGTCGAATATATACATAACAGTTACTGTTTAAATTCTTTACCGTACGATTGCCAGGTGATCTTGGATACACATGATATCATAAGTGAGCGCACCAGGGAATTCAAAAAATTTAATTATGGCAATTCGTTATATGAAATGCAGGAAGAAGCCGAAGCTGAAATATTTAAAATTTACGATCACGTTATCATGATAAATCAGCTTGATTTTGATAAGGCCTGCTTAATGACTGACGACAGCCGGAAGGTTTTGCTTTGCCCACATCCCTGTGAAATTTATCAGCATGAATTAAGGCCTGAAGTAACTAAAATTACCTTTATTGCCAGCAGTTACTTACCAAATACCGACAGCATTAAACATTTTGTGGCACATTGCTGGGATAAAATAAGCTCAAAATATAACGTGGAGCTTGACATTTATGGTACAGTATGCATTGAACTCGATTTTTTAAATAAAAAGGGAATAAATTTAAAAGGATTTGAAAGCAGCCTTGACAAAATTTATGAAGAAGCTGATATTATCATAAACCCAGTACGCTTTGGGGCTGGGCTAAAAATAAAAAATATTGAAGCATTGGCACATGGTAAACCCCTGGTTACAACGCCTCACGGTGCAAGGGGGATCGAGGCTGGCGCAAATAACAGTTATTCAGTCGCGGATGACGATGACGGATTCGTAACTGCTCTATCTGGTTTAATTGAAAGCAAGCTTTTAAGAGAAACCATGAAACAAAACGCGCACCAGTTTATACTGCAAAATTTTTCATCGTCCCGGTGCTTTCAGCCACTACACGATGCTATTACAGAATTTGATATTACTCAGTAAATGTTTCACATTACGATATTGTGTTTACCATATCTATTACGAACAGCGTACATGAAATAAATATGAAAAGATTTAAAAGTATAGGGATGTTAATATGCTACTATGGTAAGTTACCATGGTACTTTAATTATTTTGTGCATTCATGCCGTTATAACCCAACAGTTGATTTTTACATTGTTACTGATGATTATTCTTACAACAAACCGCTTCCAGCCAACGTAAAGCTTGTTTTTAAGCCATTAGAAGAGCTTCAACAGCTTATTAATGCCAAAATGGGCTTTGATACCAATATAAAAAACGCGTATAAGCTATGCGATTTTAAGCCGGCATACGGGCATATTTTTTCGGAGTTATTGAGCACCTATGATGTATGGGGGCATTGCGATATCGACTTGGTTTTTGGCAACATCAGGGAATTTATGACCGACGATATCCTTGAGCAATATGACATTATAAGTTCAAGGCCCGATTGGATACCCGGATGTTTTTTGTTGTTTAAAAACACTCCAAAAATGAATATGCTGTACACCCATAGTAAAGATTATAAAAAGGTATTTAGCAGCAATATCCATTACTGTTTTGATGAAACAAATTTTACTCACCGGGAGTTTGAGGATGAAAAACCATTTGACGAAATAAAAAGTGAGATAGAAAGCATGATGCACGTTGTAAAAAAAATGGAGCTGTGCGGTTATATTAACCCCTATTTTGATATGCATATTATAGAGGGTGGAAGCCCCGGGCGGATAAGGTGGGAAAACGGAACACTCGTTTACAAAAACAGATTTGAGGTTTTGCTATATCATTTAATTGATTTTAAAAGGCACTATGTACCGCCTAAAAGAGACCCTCAAATGAAAGAAACATTTACCATCAGCACTGTAAATATTTATAACAGGCGAAAAACCGTTTTAACAACTGTAGCATCATAGTTTCAACCGGTAAGCCTGCATCACCAAAAAGCGAAAAGGAATGAACTTAGCTGGCCCATATGCCATTGTTCATTCCTTTCGCCGAAACAGCCTCCATCCTGTTTATGTTTGCTGGGAACTGCTTTTAAAGTTTTGTATTAATCAGATTTTATTTGGCCAGTTGCCTCACCACCTGCTGTGCTTTGCTGTTTTCGCCAGGCAGGCCGATGGTGATCCTGATCCAGGTAGCGTAAGGCGCAAACGAACGGGCAATAATGATGCCTTCCTGCTTAAATTTTGCGGCCACTTCATTATACGGTTTACCGATATCGAAAAAAACAAAATTAGCCTGCGATTCGGTGTGCTTTAGATGCAGTTCATCCAAAACACTGATCCATTTAGTGCGTTCGGCATTCACTTTATCATGAACCGTTTTGATATAAGTAGCATCGGCCAGCGACGCGCTTGCCGCCGCAACCGAGATCCTGTTAAGATCATGCACCCCGCCAAGGCCTTGTTTTTTCAGATAATCAGCCACAGACTTTGGCGCTACGGCATAACCAAATGCCAGCCCGGCAAGCCCGTATGCCTTGGCAAAAGTGCGGAAAACCACTACATTATCACCTGCCTTGATATTATTTACCGCTGTGCGGCCCTCAAAATCATCAGAAAATTCCAGGTATGCTTCATCAACAACAATCAGCGCCTTTTGCGATGCCGAATGCAAAAAATCATGAAAAGCTTTATTGTCAGTTACCGTACCGGAGGGGTTATGCGGGTTAACCAGGTAAATGGCCTGTGTATTTGGCCCTATCTTAGCGGCTATAGCAGCAAGATCATTCTCCTTTTTATCATTCAATGGCACAGAAATCACCACGCCACCTACGGTAGCTGCTGCATCTACCAGCGCAGGGTAGCCGGGCACCGAGTAAATAAACTCACCGCCTTTACCACCTTTTACACCCAGGTATATGCCCAGTTGTGCAAGTACATCGCCGGGAATGATCTGGTCTTTGTCAACCCCTTCATGCCGGGCAATAGCGCTAACCAGTTCATCCCCTTCCTGGCCAGTGTACCTGAAAGCATTTGGCAGGGCTTTGGTAATAGCTGCATTTACCGCCGGCGACGGGCCGAAAGGGTTTTCATTTAAAGAAAGCTGAGTTTGCGCCTGCGCCAAAGTTGGCAGGGCGGCTAAAGTTAAAATAAGGTATCTTAATTTCATTTTCTTTTAATTAACGTATCCAAAATAGTTTTACAGTAACGGCGTCCTGGCCACCTATAGCCGCCACCGCGTCCTGCCAGTTTTTGTTATTGTTATTCTGTTCGGCGGGTGGATAGTAAAACCTTAGCGGCAGGGCACTTAATGCCCCCACAGGCGGGCTATCTGCATTTATATTAGGGTATCCTAATCTACGTATCTCTGTCCACGAATCCCAATTACGGTTGGCAAAGGCTATCCATTTCTGGTAACCTATCTTTTGCCGCCAGTCGCCGGTTGCTGTGGTATAGGCTACCGAAGGCTGCGCCAGGTAATCATCTGCCTGCGTATTTGTACCACCCAAATAAACAATAGAAGCGCGAACCGCCTTTTTATAATGATCTTCTGCAGTTCCTCCAACGTTGATATTCCTTTCCACAGCCTCTGCCAGCAGAAACTCTGTTTCAGCATAATCAAGCAGGTTGCCTGGCGATGTAGGGCTCAGGTATATGGAATTGAAACGAGAAAGGTTTGCATTTACCCCGCCGGCTGCGGCTGCAGCACCAGAATAATTACCGTTAATATCTTTAGTAAATAGCAATGGTAACCTCGGGTCGTTCAACGCAATCAGCTTATTTATAAAAAAAGCTGACGGCGCATAATATACCCCGTAAACACCGTTTACCAGATCCTGCCATACCGGGTTAGAATTAACTACAATACCTGATGTATAAGCAAACGCGGCATTATCAGTAGCGGCGGTAGTAAATACACCACTGTTTACTGCTTCCAGCACTTTAGTATTTGCTGTTGCCGCATCCTTATCTGCAATAAGCAGCGCGAGTTTGAGCTTTAACGTAGCTGCAAATTTTTTCCATTGGGCTACATTTCCCTTATAGATCTGGTCTGCCGCGCCAAATGATGCGGCACTTACGTCAAGCCCGGCAATATCCTTGTCCAGCCTGCTGATCAGGTCATAAGTCACTGTTTTGGCATCATCATATTTGGGGAAGGGGATTGATTTATCCAATGCCTGTGTATAAGGGATATTGCCATATGTGGTTACCAATAAGTTAAACGTGTAAACTTCCAGTATATCGGTTATCAGTTTTTTATTGTTTTTTACCGCTGGCAGCGTTTTTTCGGCATCATATAAAGTGCTTGCCTGGGCCAGGTTGCCCAATACTGTAGTGTACAATTTATCCCACCAGCCACCGGGGGCGTTGTTGGTGGTAAACTGGTATTTGGCTTCGTTAATATTGGCGGTTTGTGTCCAGGTTTGTGCCAGTACACGAAATGGCGAAGAGGTCCATATACTGGTGGTATAGGCATCGACCAAATTTTTCTGTCCCGCCAGGAAAACGGTATTTGCAGGCACATTAACCGGCGACTTAGGGTCGGTATTGAGCTCGTTAAAGCTTTTTTTGCAGCTGCTGAAGACCAGCAAAAACGCAATTGGAATATATTTTAGATTTTTCATGGAGTTTCTTAAAAGTTTAGCCTTACGTTAAATATAAATTGCTTAACAGAGGGCAATACGCCATTCTGGTAACCAATGGCAGCATTGGGGTTATACACCATCGGCGCAGCGCTGGTAAGCGTGGTTGATGGCGCGCCCTGCTCCGGATCTGCATCAGGCAGGTTCTTGTGGATGATCCAAAGATTTCTTCCGGATAGTGTAAATGTTGCGCCTTTAATTGCCTTACCTGTAAAAAGTTGTTTAGGCAGTGCGTAGGAAAACGCTACCTCCCTTAATTTTACCCAGCTGGCATCATACACATATGAACTTGCTGCCAGGGCATTGGTAGATCCAAAAGGCAGTTTACTGCCCAGTGTGTTCGCGTTTGATACATCAATACGGGTTGTGTTCGGGCTTCCGTCTGCATGAACGCCCGGTAAAATGATACCGCCTCCCTGGCTTAACGGATTACGTAGCGGGTTGCCCAGGTCATTATTGGCGGCTGTATAAGCCAATATACCCGAGCGGGAACCATTGTCCATATCCAGCGAATAAACATCACCGCCATGGCTGGCATCTACCAGGAAGCTAAGGGATATGCTTTTATACGTGAACCTATTGGTAACACCGCCAACCCAATCTGGCGTAATGTTGCCAATGTCTGCATTCTTGTTGGTAGATTTAATATAGTAACCGTTGGCATCCACTTGCGGCTGCCCGTTCAGATATACATAATCCGAACCGCGGAGCACACCGTAGGGCTTACCCACTTCTGCAACCAGTTGAATAGCATTCTGGTAATTAGCAATTGTATATGAAGGCTGCCCGCCATAAAGGGATAGCACTTTATTATTGTTTTTGCTCCAGTTAACGGTCAGGTCATAACGGAAATCTTTTGTTTTAACCGGTACTACGTTTAATACAACTTCAACACCACGGTTTTGTATAGAGCCACCGTTCACATAAAAATTAGTGTATCCGGTAGCAGTAGAAGGGGTGATCGGCGTAATCTGGTTAACAGATTTCGAGTCGTAATAGGTAAGGTCAAGGTTTATCCGGTTAGCCAGAAAAGAAACCTCCAAACCAGCTTCGTAGCTCTTAGTACGTTCAGGCCTAAGGTTAGCGTTATTATTGGTTAACGGGTTGCTAAAAATGTTCTGACCGTTAAAAGGGGTACCTGCTACATAGGTATTTCGCAGGCTGTATATCGGTGCATCACTGCCTACTTCCGCGTAGTTCAGCCGAAGCTTACCAAAAGATAGCCAGGATTGCTCATGCAAAAGATTTGAGAATATGAAACTACCTGACACCGCCGGGTAAAAGTAACTGTTATGCGCCTGGGGCAATGCCGAAGATTGATCAACGCGGCCTGTGGCATCCAGAGAAAGGAAATCCCGGTAGCCTAAAGTAAAACCGCCAAAAAATCCATTAACCTGCTTGGTTCCCTGGTATTCGATAGGTGCGGCCGGGCTGGCAACAGAGTTAGATATTGTGTACAGACCAGGCACTACCAAACCACCGCTGGTTACCACACCGATAGAACTTGTAGTAGTACGCCTGATGTTGGTACCCAATAGCGCTTTTAAATTAAAGTCCGTATTTAAATTATGATCGTAATTCAACAGAAAATCATAGTTGTTTTCTCCGTATTTAATATCAGTTCGGCCGTAAGATGAGGTTTGATAACTGCCTACCGCGATACGGTTTTCAAACGACTGCGTGTAACTGTCCCTGGAGATGCGGCCGGTAGCAGTTAAGCCGTTTAAGATGTGAAAAGTGGCGAAAACATTACCAAAATAGCGTTCCCTGGTATCGTTATTGTAGTTTTCGTAATCGTTCCAATATAGATTATTGTGGTAAGCAGCCTTAATGATGTCTCCGGTGGTATTGTTATAGTTTCCGGGTAAAATATTCCAGGAAGCATTATATCCATTTTTGTAATCGGCCTCCTGCTGTTTAATATCGATATTTGACGGTAGCCATTGTCTAAGGTCGCGCACGTCTGAGTTGACTGCCCGGTAATCGTACGTATTTCGGTTGGTAGCGTTTTGCTGGGAGAAGTTGATAGCTGCGCCGGCTGTTAAGCGGCTGGAAATGTCATAAGACCCGGAGAAATTAAAGGTATTTTTCTTTAAATTACTGTTCGCCTGGATTCCCTTTTCGTAATTATTGGTGTAACCCAGTTTAAATGTTGAGTGGTCCTGGCTGCTGATAATGGAAATGGAACTGTTGGTTGATACAGGTGTCCGGAAATAATCAACAGCCTTGTTGTTACTGGCGGCAACCCAAGGTGTAGCTTTACCGTAATTGGCATCGCCCGGTACAAACGCGTCCCAGTTGTATGCAGAAATATTAGGGTTGTATGCGGGGCCCCAGGCCAGGTCCTGATCGGTAATCACCACATTTGTGGGCTGACCGTTAGAGCCGATAGCAGGCGTATAATAAAAAGTACCATCCTGAGCAGGATAAGCCGCGTTATAACCGGCAGTCCCTTTTCCCTGTCCGTACCTGGTTTGGTACACAGGCAATGTACTTTGATCAATAGAACCTACCTGTACACTTTGATTAATGGTAATATCGGTTGTTCCTTTCTTTTTACTCTGTTTTTTGGTAGTGATCAGGATAACCCCGTTAACCGCTCTTGAGCCGTACAGAGCCGATGCAGCGGCGCCTTTCAGCACGGTGATCGATTCAATATCGTCTGGATTGATATCAGATGCCACGTTTCCAAGGTCAAGACCATTGCGGCTCTGGTTACTGTTATCAAACGGAACGCCGTCAACAACAAACAGCGCCTGGTTGGTTTGTGTAAGAGATTTCGCCCCCCTGATGATGACGTTATTGGTACCGCCAAGTGTATTGTTGCTAGTTACCTGCAGACCCGCTACCTTGCCTGATAAATTTGATATAAAATTATTAGTGGGTGTGCGCAGCAGATCTTGTGATGACACCGTCTCCGCGGCATAAGGTAAAGAATTACGTTCCCTTTTTATACCAAGCGCGGTAGTAACAGTAACTGTTTGCAACGACAGTATTTGCTCTTGCAGTGTAATAGTATAACTGGCTTGATCAGTCAGCGTTAGTTCACTGGTGAGTGAGTTAACTGCTGAAATTTGCAGGACGGTTCCCGGCGCGAGGTCCGCACTAAATTTACCTGCAGCGTCAGTTGAAGTGATTGCCCGGAGGCCGTTTTTAATGCGAACGGTAGCTCCCGGCACGGGATAGCCATTGTTATTGATAACGGTTACCTGCACTCTTTTGCTTTGCGCCTGGCTAAAGTGCGCCAACAAAACACAGAGTGACAGTAATAGTAATTTTTTAAACATAGTTAATTAATAATAGTTTAGGCGCGGCATTACGCCGGACTAAACGGGTAAATAAATAAAATGAGGGGTTAACACTGCCTTAAGGCAAACACTTATTACCTACAACAGGGGGACATATGCTGTGCGCAATAAAAAGAATAGAAAAGGGTAGGCGTTGCCGTAGCACCTCCCCTTTCTGCGGGATAATTAAATAGGGGTATTTTTTTCATAGCATGTTTATGTAATAAAGGAGTTTAGATAAGAAATATGGAGACAAATAAGAATGAATTAAGCTACTAAGGGCACAACCTTACAACAGCAATTGGGCTTGCTACAGGTACAGTGTAATACACCAGTTATTTGGAATTCTTTGTAATTCATAATATGATCCAAATATAGAAATAATATTTAATTCTACTAAATCTATAGACTTTATATTTTATAAAGAAGCTTTTACCTCTTTATATTACATTGTGGTGATTTTAATAAGTTTTAGCCAGGTAAGGAATATGTTTAAAAGAGTTGAAAAGCGACTTGCATTTTTCCTGGCCGGTTAAACTATTTTGTTTGAAAAACCAAAACGACTCCAGGTCTCCATCATTCATTGTCATTTGTGTAAATCCCTGAGATTTGTGTTCGGCTATTTCCCAGTTAGCAATAACTTTATAGTTCATGCGATTATGGTAACTAAAACTTACGGTACGATCAACAACAAAGGAAGCTGTATCTGTGATAACCTGTGTTTCTGTATAATGATCCAGCTGGTTGAATTTAAACACGGGGTCTGCTCTATTCCTTAATACCGCACCTAATACAACCGGGCGGGTGGCTAAAGGCAAATCCTTTAATACATCCAGCGTAAGTAATGCAGCTGCTTTATGCTGGCCGTGGGTGCCGGGTTCTGGCAGCATACAAAATATAAAATCATAATGCTGTTTCAGCAATCGCTTTTTCAGTTTACCCTTAACAGCGGTTATGTCCCAACAACTATCCAGAGGTTGCCGTTCATTGATGGTAAATTTTGCATCTGCCTGATCAGCAAAATAATAATTGGAAACCCCTAAGATATGCCCGGCGTTGATCAGCTCCTGTTTTCTTATCCGGGGCAATTTTTGTCTTCCCTCCTTTTCATCTGTAAGCGATGTTGTATAATAATTTTCTGCGAGGGTGGCATACTTATACCCTGCCTCACCGTTGGTTATAACAAAAATATCCACATGCCCATGTTGCTCTTTTACAATTTTATAAAGAGTAACAGACATGGTGCTTTCGTCGTCGGGATGGGCCATAACAACTAGTACACGCGGGCCTTTGTCAACGTTTTGTGCTATAGAAACATTCCAGGTTATGAGCAGAAACAGAAATAACGGTATAACTTTTATCATTGGGCACACATTACATATAATGTCATAAAAAGAAAGAGCTCCTGATGGGCAGGAACTCTTTACAACCAATTATAAACCTATATGATGAGAATACTTTAAATAAGAACGATTGAAAAACTAAAAGATCACCTACTAAGTTTTTAAAAACGCTGCACTGCAAATTTAAATAAATTCTACTAATTCTATAGATTTAATATAATAAATAAAAAATAATTCTCTTTTTATTGCGGAACTAATTGATTTACTGATCTTATAATTATTAAAATTTGCAAAAACCGGCTACCTGATAAACGATGCAGCAATAACAAAGCCCCCTTACCATTAGGCAAGGGGGCTTAAGCTTATACACCTTGTGTTTAATTTATTACCTTTTTAACCTATGCAGGGTATTCACCAAAAGATCAATTTCGGCGCAGCTATTATAAAACGCCAGCGAAGGCCTTACGGTAGCTTCTACACCAAATCGCCGCAATATGGGTTGTGCGCAATGATGGCCTGACCGTACGGCTATCCCCTCTTTGTTTAATATGGCACCAATCTCTTCTGTTTTATATCCACCTATTACAAAAGATAATACGCTTGCTTTTTCGGCAGCAGTACCAATAAGGCGCAACCCTTTAACCTCTTTTAAAAGCGGCGTAGCATAATCCAGTAAGTAATGTTCATATAACGCTATTGCGCCCATGCCTAACCTGGTTACATAATCAATAGCAGCACCAAGGCCTACAGCATCTGCAATGTTGCCTGTACCTGCTTCAAACCTTCTCGGGGCCTTGTGGTATTGTGTATGTTCAAATGTTACATCAACAATCATGTTACCACCGCCCTGCCAGGGTTGGGTTTCATTGAGCAGATCTTCTTTACCATAAAGTACCCCGATACCGGTAGGGCCGAAAACTTTATGCCCCGAAAACACGAACCAATCTGCATCTAAAGCCCTTACGTCTACCGGCATATGTGAAACAGACTGCGCGCCATCTACCAACACTTTGGCGCCGGCGCCATGCGCAAGTTGCACAATTTGTGCTGCAGGGGTAACGGTGCCTAAAGCATTGGATACCTGTGTAAAGGAAACTAATTTGGTTTTTGGCCCTAATAGTTTTACATATTCATCTATTATTATTTGGCCGTCATCATCAACCGGGATAACCTTTATTTTTAATCCTTTTTTGGAGGCAAGCTGTTGCCAGGGAACAATGTTAGCATGATGTTCCAGGTGGCTTACAATAATTTCATCACCAGCCTGTAAAAACTGTTCGCCCCAGCTTTTGGCAACCAAATTTATCGCTTCTGTTGTACCCCTTACAAAGATGATCTCGTTAGCTGATGCTGCGTTTAAAAACCCTTGTACTTTTTTACGGGCGCCTTCATAGGCATCTGTTGCCCTTGCAGCCAGTTCATGTGCGGCACGGTGTATATTTGAATTTTCGTGCTCATAAAAATAGCTAATACGATCAATAACCTGTCTTGGTTTTTGAGTAGTTGCAGCGTTATCCAGCCAAACCAATTGCCGGCCGTTTACCTGCTCTTGCAGTATGGGGAAATCTTTACGTACAACATTTACATCAAATGGCGGGATAAACCCGGTAGCGCCGGCGGTTCTGTTATCGGGCTTTAAAATAAATGGCGATGGCTCATTCAAAAAATAGAAAGATGGTTTTTCGACCGGGGTAGCACCAAAGGGTATTTGTGCGCGGATATTGATATCACTTAAATGCTTTAAAACCTCGTGCAGTTCCAGCTCATAAGGCTGTTCGTCCTGATAAGGCAATTGCTGCAAGTTTTTGGGGGCTTCCGGAGATAGCTTGCCGGCATATGCACCGTCTAAACCCGAGCTTGACCTGGAAGGATCAAGATTAGCATCCGCAAACCCCGTTTGCGGGTTTTGCAGATCTACAGCATTGCCCTGTTCAATGGCCGACGGTGATATTCCGCTGCCACCAACAGATTTTGGCTGCGCATCAAACGCGTTTTCGGGCGGTGAAAAAAAACCATCAGAATTCTTAAAAAACTCATTTGCCAGCCTTTCCAACTCCTGAATATCAGGGAGGTTACTGTGGTCGTTAATATTTGTACTCATGGTAATTACCTAAATCAACATCATCCAATACAGCAATAGCATCATCTACCAGCACAGCAAGTGAACAATATAACGATACCAGGTACGATGCAATTGCTTTGTTATTAATGCCCATAAAACGCACGGATAAACCCGGAGACTGCTCGCCCGGTAACCCTGGCTGGAACAAGCCAACCACACCTTGGCGGCTTTCGCCTGTACGAAGTAAGATGATCTTAGATTTGTTATTAACAATCGGCAATTTATCAGAAGGGATAAGCGGGATACCGCGCCAGGTGATGAATTGTGATCCAAATAGTGAAATTGTTGGCGGTGGTACACCGCGGCGGGTACACTCGCGTCCAAAAGCCGCAATAGCCAGTGGATGTAATAAAAAGAAACCGGGTTCTTTCCATACTTTGGTGATCAATTCATCCAGGTCATCAGGAGTTGGGGGGCCTAAACGTGTTTTAATACGCTGTGATGCCGCAACGCTATGTAATAAACCGTACTCTTCATTATTAATTAGCTCGCTTTCCTGGCGTTCTTTAACAATTTCAATAGTGAGGCGAAGTTGTTCGCTGATCTGGTTATAAGGTTTGCTGTACAGATCAGACACCCTGGTGTGTACATCTAAAACGGTATTTACCGCACTTAAGTTATACTCTCTTGGGTTTGGTTCGTAATCCACAAAGGTAGAAGGCAGTTCACGTTCATCGCGCGACGAGCAATCAACCTCCACATTCTCTGCATCTTTTACTTTGTTCAAACGGTACACGCCGGATTCCACCGGTACCCAATTTAATAATTGGGGCAACCAGCGTGGCGTTATTCTTGATAATTGGGGTACTGTACGGGTAGCTATAGCTAACTGCCGCGCTGCTACGTCACCTAATGCCGTTTGTTTTGATTTTTGATCTGCCATAAAAATAATTATTAATGATTAAGTAGTTGTTGAGACTTGATATCGTTGTTCTTTTAAAAAATAATGCTTCATTACCGGCCCCGAGATCACCATTGTAACAACCGTCATCACAACAAGCCCTTCAAAAACCGGCTCATTGATAATTTTAGCCTGAAGGGCAATCAAACCAAGTACGATCTCCTGCGAGCCCCTGGCGTTCATGCCAAAAGCAACAGCGATAGATTCATTTTTGGTCATGCCGCTTAACATTCCCCCTATGCCTGCCCCTATTAATTTTGCCAGGCAAGCTATGATCAGGATGATAAGCACAATTTCTAAGTTGAAGTTGGCTATAAAATTTAGCCGCAAACCAACCGATGCAAAAAATAAAGGCGCCAGTACATTTATTGTAAATTGATGAAGTACATGTTTGTGTTTTTCGGTAAAATGCTCAGAATCGCTCACGGCAATACCTACTAAAAAAGCACCAAAAACGCCCCTTACACCCAGCAGTTCGGTTATGGTTGCACCGATGATACAAAAACAAATTGCCACTGTAAATACCCGACCTGCCTTTAAACTTTTTGCTGCAATAGCTAAAGAACGATGTATGATCCATCTGCCGCCGGTGAGCATAAAACCCGCAAATGCAATAACCTCTATCACCGACCAGAACGACGCCTCATGATTACTGGCATTCATTAATTGTATGATCACAGAGAATAATATCCATCCCAAAAAGTCATCAACCATTGCAGCCGTTAAAACAATGTTACCAATCCTGGTTTTAAGGATATCCAGGTCAAGTAATATTTTAGCTATCACCGCCAGGGCTGTTATGGATAAGGCTGTGCCAAAGAAAAGTGAAGTTACCAGTTGGTTATTGGCAGCATTGGCAAAATGTGTTGCGTAAAGAAACCAAACAGTGCCAAACCCAATAGCAAACGGAAAAATAATCCCCGTTAAACTTATCGCTATAGCTTGCTTCCCGTTCCGGCGGATCTGCCCGAGGTCAACCTCGAAACCGGCAATAAACATTAACAGGATAATGCCAATATTAGCTATACCATCAAACGCTGCATAAGCCTGTGGGGCTGCAGTGAAAATATTATTAAACACACTGGGAAGAAAGACACCCAGCAGCGTTGGCCCTACAATAATACCTGCAACTATTTCGCCTATTATGGCAGGTAACTTATACCGCCTGCATACTTCACCAAGGAACCTGGCTGGGATCAGAATCACCAGTAAGATAATTAAAAAGTGAATTATTTCGGACGAACTCAGTTTTGAAACCATGGCGTAAATAGGATGAACACGTTTTCAAATATATAATTATTTTGATAATATCTATTTATCCCATGGAATTAATAGATATTGTATATTTGCGACCTTAATAACACATATGAAAACTACCCGAACACTCTTTTTTGTTGTTTTTAGCCTGCTAGCTTTAAACTCTTTTTCGCAATCAACCTTTATCCCTGAAGGAAAATGGCGTGGCGTTTTTCATAACGCTAATGGTACAGATGTGCCGTTTAACTTTGAGGTGAAGGGTAAAACCGCCGAAACTGCCAAGGTATATTTGCTAAACGCGCAAGAACGTTTTGAGACCGGCACACTAACTCAAAAAGGCGATTCATTATATATTCCGTTTGAGCAATTTGACACGGAACTGGCGTTTAAAATCGGCGATAAAAAATTAACAGGAAGTTTTAGAAGAAAAGAAAGCGGAGGCAGGGCTACCCCTGTTGACGCTACGTATGGCCAAACATACCGGTTTGAAGACGGCGAGAAACCAACCGCAGATATATCGGGCAATTACGATGTAACTTTTAAGTCGTCTGCCGGGAAAGAAGAAAAAACCGTAGGCCTTTTTAAACAAAAAGGAAACAAGCTGTACGCTACATTTATGAGGATATCCGGCGACTCGCGATTTTTAGAAGGGACGGTACAAGGCAATAAGTTTTTCCTCTCTTCATTTATTGGCGGCGGTGTAGCTTATTATACCGGGTCATTTAATGCCGAGGGTGTAATTACTGGCAGTAACGCAAACTCGCAATTTACAGGCACTAAAAATGCCGCAGCCGCATTGCCTGATCCTTATACGTTAACCTATTTAAAACCAGGCTATACATCGTTTGATCTATCGTTACCTGATGTAGACGGGAAACAGGTTTCGCTTAAAGACGAAAAGTATAAAAACAAAGTAGTTATTGTAACTATAACCGGTACCTGGTGCCCCAACTGTATCGACGAGGCAAACTTTTTGGCCCCATGGTATAAAAAGAACAAAAGCCGTGGTGTAGAGGCTATAGGCGTTCATTTTGAACGGAAAGCAGATGCCGCATATGTTAAAACCGCCATTGAAAAATTCAAAAAACGTTATGGCATTGAATATGACGAAGTATTTGGCGGCCTTGCCGATAAAAATGCAGTTGCCGCGTCGTTCCCTGCGTTAAACAATTTCTTGTCTTTCCCAACCATCTTATTTATTGATAAAAAGGGTAATGTGGCTAAAATATATACTGGTTTTACAGGGCCTGCCACAGGTGTTCATTATGACCAGTTTATAAAAGAGTTTAATGCTGAAATAGATACGCTGCTAAAACAACAAATATGATAAAGGCAATAAATTTATTACTAACGATGGTGATACCCCGTGCTAAAGAACCTGAACAATGATAGAGCTGAAAAGCATTACTAAAACATTTTTTAAAAATAACAATACAGTTACAGCGCTTTCCGACGTATCGTTATCAGTCTCTCAAGGGCGAATTTTAGGCGTAATAGGTGCTTCCGGAGCTGGTAAAAGCACCTTACTGCGGTGCGTAAACCTACTGGAAAAGCCAACCACGGGCGAAGTAATAGTCAACGGTCAAATTCTGAATAATCTAACATCGCGCCAACTGGCTTTGGCAAGGCGCCAAATAGGTATGATATTTCAGCACTTCAATTTGCTGTCTTCCCGCACCGTATCTGAAAACATAGCCTTACCATTGGAATTAGACGGCCTGAGTAAGATCCAGATAGCTAATAGAGTGACGGAACTGCTGGACCTTGTTGGGTTATCGGAGAAATCAAACGAATACCCCGCAAATTTATCCGGCGGCCAAAAGCAGCGCGTGGCAATTGCCAGGGCCCTTGCCAGCAACCCTAAAGTGCTTCTTTGTGACGAAGCTACAAGCGCGCTTGACCCTGCCACGACCAGGTCTATCCTCGAATTATTGAAAGACATTAACCTGCGTTTTAATATCACCATTTTATTGATCACTCATGAAATGAGCGTAGTAAAAGCAATATGTGACGAAGTTGCGATCATCAGCGATGGAGAACTTATAGAAAGAGGCTCGGTAAGCCAGGTATTTTCATTTCCGGAAGCTGATCTTACAAAAAAATTTATTGCCTCGGCTATCCATACAACCCTTCCTATTGAATATGAACAGAGGCTTTCGGCTGTATCAGATGGCATCAAACATCCCGTTGTAAGGCTTGAATTTACCGGGAGATCGGCACAAGCTACAATACTATCAGAAGCCAGCAGATTATTTAATGTTGACAACAATATCATCAGTGCGCAAATGGATTATACCGGTGGCGTAAAATACGGCATCATGCTGATCGAAATTGCAGGTTCTGAAGACAACACGAGGAAGTCATTAGATTATTACAAACAAAAAAATATTGATGTGGAGGTTCTGGGATATGTCTGATTCAATGATATGGATGATCGTAAGAGGTTTGGGAGAAACGATCATCATGACGTTTTTATCTGGTTTTTTTGGTTTTGTTTTGGGCCTGCCAACAGGTGTAATGCTTTTTATGACAAGGCAGGAACAGATATTACAAAACCGGGCTTTAAATCGGGCTTTATCTATTCTGGTGAATATTTTTCGCTCCATTCCTTTTATTATTTTAATCGTATGGATGATCCCATTTACAAGATTGCTGGTAGGTACATCTATAGGCGTCCAGGCGGCGTTAGTTCCTTTAAGTATTGGTGCCGCACCTTTTATTGCCCGTATGGTTGAAAATAGTTTATTAGAAATACCCAATGGATTAATTGAAGCAGCCAGGGCAATGGGCGCCACACCTTTTCAAATTATAACAAAAGTATTATTACCCGAGGCACTTCCTTCTATAATAAACAGCGCTGCAATTACCTTGATAACATTAGTAGGCTACTCGGCCATGGGTGGCGCAGTCGGAGCAGGCGGGTTAGGGCAGATTGGTTACCAGTATGGTTATGTAGGTTATGATGCCGCGGTCATGAACACCGTATTGATATTACTAGTGGTACTGGTATTTATTATTCAGATTACAGGAGATTTCCTTTCAAAAAGAACAGATCACCGCAAATAGTTCAAACTTTAAATAAAATATGAAAAACAAATTGATTTTTCCGTTGGCGGCAATATTATTAAGCTTTGGATGCGGCCGCAAAGCACAAACAAATAATTCAAATCACATAAAAGTTGGTGTAGAATCAGGGCCTGAGTTTACCGTAGCGCAGGCCGCACAAAAAGTAGCAAAAGAACGTTATGGGCTTGAGGTAGATCTGGTTCAGTTTAATGATTATGTATTACCAAATGAGGCTTTGAGCCAAGGCGACCTTGACCTCAATGTATTCCAAAACAAACCCTATCTGGATGTACAGGCCAAACAAAGAGGCTATAAATTTGCGATATTGGGAAACACTTTCGTTTATCCGTTGGCCGGGTATTCCCGTAAAATAAAGCGGATTGATGAGGTAAAAGATGGTAATACCATTATTATCCCAAATGACCCCACCAATAGCGGAAGATCACTATTGTTACTACAGCATGCCGGCCTTTTAAAACTCAAAAACGGGGTGGGCTTACTGCCAACCTTAAACGATATAACTGATAACCCCAAAAACTTGAAAATTTTGGAATTAGAAGCACCCCAGCTGCCAAGGGCATTAGATGACCAGAACGTTACTATAGCCATAATTAACAACACATTTGCCGGCCCGGCTGGTTTGGTCGCTAAACGGGATGGTATATTTGTGGAAGATGAAAAATCCCCTTATGTAAATATTATTGTATCAAGAGCGGATAACCAAGCACAGGATAATGTGAAGAATTTTGTAAAAGCTTATCAATCTCCAGAAGTGGCTGCAGTTGCTGAGGTAGCATTTAAGGGCGGAGCGATAAAGGGTTGGTAATTACATCCCAAGCCGATAACATATAAACAAAAGCGTCTTAAATGAATCATTTAAGACGCTTTTGTTTATATACCTATTTCTAAATATTCAATAAATAGCCAATCCTATTGGCGATCTGTTAATATCGAGAATGACAAGCGCCAGCACAAGTTTATTGTATTATCCAAATTAGCTCACATTAAAAACTTATCAAAACCATCGGGCAGTACCATTAATGGCACCTTACTTTTAACGGCAAGTTTTTGAGTAAAACTGTTATCAAAAAGGCTGTGGTTACGATGTACCATAACTAATATGTCAACCTGACCGTTCTCCGTAAGCCATTGCAAACCTTCATTCACCCCATCGCTTTGCAGGCTGCGGTAATAAATTTTAGGGTAATCAACTTTACAGGTTACGTCGCTTAAAAATGCATCTACTTGTTTCTGCTCCTGCCCCGGGGTGTGCAAAACATGGCTGATTAGTATCTCTGCATTAAAATACCTGGCAAAATTGGCAAGCGAGTGCAGAACATCAATATCAGTTTCACTTAAATCGGTAGCGAATCCTATTTTTTTTATTGGAGAATAAATATGATTCTTGGGAATAAGTAACAATGGAAAATCGGCCTTTTTGATCAGGTCACGGCTGTTACTACCCAGTACAAAACGCGAAAACATATTAGCTCCAGACATCCCCATTACCACCAGGTTTATATGGTCATCATAAACAATATCCCTGATATAGTCTGTCACATTGCCTACGCCGGTTGAATGTTGTATTTGCGGCCGGAAACTGCTGCTTTCGTTATCTGCTTCTGTTTGTTGTATCAGTACCTCTTTAAGATAAATCAGTTCCACTGCCGATCCGTCTTTTAAATGTTCTATATCTTCCAGAGGCCAGGCCACCTGTGCCGCCAATACAGATTCTGCCGGCACTTTTATAGCATTGCAAAGCTTAATATTTGCTTTTACTTTCTGAGCGATCTTAAGCGCATATTTTGCAGCATTATTGGCTGAGGGCGAAAAATCCGTTGGCACAAGTATCGTTTTCATTTTAAAGATTATTACATTCCAAAATTGCCGCTATACATTCATTTAAAAAATGATGGCTGTCATATACAGTGGTTATTTTTTGTAACGCCGGTCATTTATGGGTGTTATTAAGTACGGATTAGTTTTGGCTTATATTAAGGGTTGGGTCGCCCTTTTTATATAAAAGCATATCAAGGCTTTTATCCAGGCCGTACACATCATTATAAACCACAAATGTACCATCAACTATCTCGCAGGTTAAATAAGTAACGGCAATAGGCACAGGCTTTTTCAGAAAGAAATTTTTCCTGGTGCTCCTGTCTATAGCTGTTTCCATTACTTGCACTGTTGTTTGCGCACCGTTAGTAGTTAATAATAATTTAGCCAGTTTAACAGCATTTTGTACCCTGATACAACCATGGCTAAAGGCGCGGTTTTTCCTGGCGAAGAGATCTTGTTCGGGTGTATCATGTAAATATATATCGTAAATATTAGCGAACCTGAATACCACCTGGCCAAGCGCATTATCGCACCCGGCTGATTGTGTTGCGTAATAGCGTTGCGGAGATTGTTTAATTTTCCGGAGATAAAGTTTGTTAGGATTGATCAGCATCCCTCCGTTGTTATAAATGGCGTAGTGATTATTGGTTAGGTATGCTGTGTCTTTAATAGCCTTTGGCAATAATTCTTTTACAAATATCGTATGCGGCACTTTCCACTCCGGGGCGGTAGTAAAGTATTTGATAGTGCTGCTTAATGTTGGTGTTGGGTTAGTGGGTTTGCCTACAACAACTCTAAAAGTATCTATAATTCCGGTATAGTAAACGCTAAGTTTATAAGATGGAATGTTAACCTGCACAAAATTGTCTGTATCTAAAGCAGCCCACCTTAAACGTTCCATGTTTAGGGCCATTTTACGCACATCCGCCTCGGGGAATTCATAGCAATCACCCAATTGCGCACCGGCCACTGTATGCATACGGGATTGAAGGGCCTGGTATAGTTTATTTTGCGGCTGTGCGCTAACAACAATCTGCATAAAATCTTTACTAAGCATGGCTTTACTAACCAGGCCGATAGCATCAAAAATTAAAGCGCCTTTGTCAATTTTTGAAGCAGGGTATTGCGGGTTATATTTACCAAAATGAAGGTTGTTTGCAAACGATAGCATGGCATCCGTTAGCATAATTTCGAAACGGGCCTGCTGATTAAGCGGCACCTGCGCGGGTTGTTCTAAAATATCATGTAGCTTACTGTACAATAACTCGTTGGGGTGATAATCGGCATGGTTAAGCCCGAACTGTAAAACGCAATCTATCATGAGCATAGCCGCCCAGGTTTGCCCGGCATCTGCTTCTTTAACAATCCAGTTTTGGTTAAACTGCCGCTGCTGGTAAAATCGCTTTACAGATAATGGGAAATTTAAAGGCAGGTTTTCTTTATCAAGCTGCCTTGCTATTTCATCAGAAAGTTCTTTGCCGGGGCGGGTATTGAGCAACTGCATATCGGCAGCTTTGCCTGTAAACACAGCAAGCATTAAAGTTAAAAGGAACAGGCATACCAGCAGTAAAGTATTGACTTTGTAACTTAACCCGTGATAATCGTTTATACTCATCTGCTTTTTCATGACTCTTTGTTTTGTAATGTAAAGATCTGATATGCAGACATGTTAAATAATGACAAGGGTCACCCAATAAGCTGACCCGACGCAGCAGAACAAAAAAGGCGCACATAAAATTTATGGCGCCTCGATATTTGATCTATGATATTAGAGAAGGTTACTTACTTTCTTTTATAACACGCTCAATGGTTAAAAACAGGTCCTTTTTAACTTCCCTGAATTCGCGTGTTAAGTTGGTAATAAGGTGTTCCAGTTGCACTTGTTTACCCTGTATACTATCAATATTTTCGGGGATAAAATCTTCTGCCATCAGCTCCAGTTGTTGCAGCTGTTCTGTAAGCATTTTAGCAGTAGCCTGCTCATCCTCTTTTAACCGGCTAATTTTATTTAATACGTGGCGTAAGGCTTCTGTTCCTGACGCCTCTGCTATTGCTATGAAGTATTCACTGATCAGTTTATCAAAAAATACGCTTTCAATTTTAAAAAATTCAAGGTCAGATGCCCAATGTTCGGCCATTACATAATATTGTAGCGAACGTGCAGATAATGCGTTTAAAGTTTCCATATATATCTTGGTTTTATTTATGTTCAAACAGCCAGCTAAAGGGCCTGTATTTACGTTTTGGCATTAGTCCAAATTGTTTAATGCTCCTCTCCCTAATCAGTTCTGCAGCTTCGGTTATATCATCCGTTACCAGGTAAAATTTCTCATCATCCGTACCAATAGTGCCATCGCGTTTCATAACGGCTATATGTGCTATCAACTCTTGATGATACTCTTTTCCAAAAATAATAATGGGGAAATCTTTTATTTTATGGGTTTGAATAAGTGTAAGCGCTTCAAAATATTCATCAAGCGTACCGTAACCGCCTGGCATTACCACAAATGCGAATGAGTATTTTACCAATAGTACTTTTCGTAAAAAAAAGTGACTCATATACACCCATTTATCCAGGTACGGGTTTGGCTTTTGCTCAACGGGCAGTTGAATATTGCAGCCTACAGAATAACCGCCGGCTTCTTTGGCTCCACGGTTAGCGGCTTCCATCAAGCCGGGACCGCCGCCTGTTATAATGGTAAATCCCATTTTTGCAAAGGTAGCAGCGGCATCACGGGTAAGCTGGTAATAAGGATGATCGTCCTTAAAGCGTGCCGAACCAAAAAAAGTGATACATGGCCCTACAAAATGCAACGCCCGAAGCCCCCGTATCAGGTCGACCATAGTTTGTATGGTAAACTTTAACTCCTTTAACCTGGAGTGTGGCCCGTCAAGAAACTGTATCTCGCTATTATCGGTCATTGTGTTTGTTTAACTGCTGTAAAGGTGGGTAATGCAACTATGGGGGCAGATGACCTGTATCACATTTAAAAGTGGGGCATGTCAATTCTCATATCGTTACTTCATATCAAAAGTGATGCAAGTCACTTTTTGATATGAAAAATATTACATTTTTAAAGCAACAGTGTCATGATATTTGCCGGATGTTGGTTGTAAAGGGTAACTTAGTTTTATGGAAAACGCGGCGCTACTAAAAGCCATTATTCAAAATGCCATTGATGGCATCATCACAATTGATGAACGTGGATTGATAGAATCTATTAACCCGGCTGCGTGCATGCTATTCGGTTACACTCCCGAAGAGGTTATAGGCAAAAACGTTTCGTTTTTAATGCCCCCACCAGATCGCGACCAGCACGATGAATATATTAAACGTTACCAGCACACCGGCGTCCCTCACATTATCGGTATAGGGCGCGAGGTTACCGGCTTGCGTAAAGACAGGACTACCTTTCCTTTTAGGTTAGGGGTAAGCGAGGTTGCTTATTCGGGCCGGAAAATATACACCGGCTTTATTCATGACCTGAGTAAGCAAAAAGAAGCGGAGGAACAACTAAGGGATTACGCCGCACACCTTGAAGACTTGGTTGAAGAACGCACCCAATCCTTAAAGGAAACAGTGATGGCCCTACAAAATGCCAAAGAGGAAGTTAGCTTGTCCCTTGAGAAAGAAAAAGAGCTGGGTCAATTGAAAAGCCGTTTCGTATCTATGGCATCGCATGAGTTCCGTACACCACTAAGTGCTATACAACTTTCAGCATCGCTTGTTGATAAATATGCGCAAGCTTTTAGCAGTGATAATATCACCAAACACGTTGGTAAGATAAAAAACGCGGTAGGTAACCTAACCACCATCCTGAATGATTTCCTTTCGCTCGAGAAATTGGAAGCCGGTAAGGTTGAACCAACATTTTCGGAGTTTGACCTGGTTAAGCTATCTGAAGAAATAACAGAAGAAATGCAGATGATAGCCAAGCAAAACCAACACATTATTTACCAGCATACCGGTAAAGAAAGCATAGTTAAGCTGGATCAGAACCTGCTGAAGAACTGTGTATTTAATTTAATAGCCAATGCTATCAAATACTCGGGCGAAAACACTTTCATAGAATTTAACACCGAGATAAGCGATACCGGCTGTACTGTTATTATTAAAGATAACGGCATCGGCATCCCCGAAAAAGACCAAAAACACCTTTTCGAGCCCTTTTTTAGGGCGCATAACACCGGCAATATACCGGGTACCGGCCTGGGGCTTAATATTGTTGCCCGCTATACCGAATTGATGCAAGGGAGGATAGCATTTAATAGTGAAGTTAACCAGGGTACATCATTTACCATTTCATTCAAAATAGCATGAGTAAGCAAGTATTGATCATAGAAGATAATACCGACATCAGGGAAAACATTGTTGAAATATTAGAACTGGCCGATTTTACCGTACACCAGGCAAATAATGGCAAAACCGGTGTAGACATGGCTATCAAAAATAAACCAGATATTATTCTTTGCGATATTATGATGCCCGATCTGGATGGTTATGGGGTATTGTACATGCTGCATAAAAACCCTGAAACAGCAACCATACCCTTTATTTTTTTAACGGCCAAGGCCGAACGCATAGATCTGCGGAAAGGTATGGAAATGGGTGCCGACGATTACCTGACCAAACCCTTTGATGATATTGAACTGCTTAACGCTATTGAAACCCGCTTAAAAAAGAAAGAATTGCAGGAAAGCTTTTACAGCAACCCACTGGAAAGATTAAATAACCTGTTATCGAAAAACAATGGGCTGGCAGAACTTAAACGTATTGTGGCTGAGCGCAAAAGCCGGCAATTTAAAAAGAACCAGGTAGTTTATTATGATGGTGATAAAGGGAACGGGCTATACATCATATTAAGCGGCAGGATCAAAACCATGAAACTTGCCGAGGATGGCCGCGAACTAATGACCGGGATATACACAACGGATGATTACCTGGGCGTTAACGCCATGTTAGCTAACGAGCCCTATGCCGATACAGCAACAGCACTGGAGGATTCGCAGCTTTGCCTGATCCCGAAAGAACAGCTGGACGAACTGATCAACCAATACCCCGATGTGGCACGCGAGTTTATCAGCATATTAGCTAATGACGTTAGGGATAAAGAAGAACAATTGCTGCATCTTGCCTACAACTCGGTACGTAAACGCATGGCCGAGTCCTTATTACGTTTAAATAAGCAAAACGGCACACACGAGGGATTTAAGATAAGCCGAGAAGACCTCGCTGCCATGACAGGCATGGCCACCGAAACCGTGAGCCGCACACTAACAGATTTTAAAGATGAGGGACTGATAGAAAAAAAAGGTAGCCTTATTACCCTGCTTGATGAAAAACGGATCGCTAAGATGAAAAACTGACGAGCATCACTTCCGGGGCTGACCACGCTCAGCTAAAGCAACAGCTCTTCGCCATAATTTTGAAAAAATAAAATATTGCGGATGAAAGTAGTAGCGTATAGCATAAAGCCATTTGAGAAGGAATTCCTTTCAAAAGCCAATCAAAAAAAACACGAAATAACCCTGATATCAAATCCTCTTAGCGCCGAAACCACATTTTATGCAGAGGGCAAGGATGCAGTTGTTGTTTTCACAAACGATGACGTATCTGCAGGGGTAATTGACCAACTGGCTGGCCTTGGCGTAAAATATATTGCTACCCGCTCTGCCGGCACAGACCATATAGACAGGAAGGCGGCCGGTAATCACGGCATAAAAGTAGCAAATGTGCCGCATTACTCGCCCGAGGCCATCGCCGAACATGCGGTTGCACTTGCCTTCGCACTTAACCGCAACCTTATCCTGGCTGACGACCATAGCCATCATTTTAACTTCACCAACAACGGCCTCATGGGTTTTAACTTTTCAGGCAAAACGGTTGGCATCATTGGCCTTGGCAATACAGGCCTGGCAACTGCCGCCATTTTTAAAGGACTGGGATGTAAAGTAATAGGTTACGACCTCGATTTTTCTGAAAACAACAACATTGCCGAACATGTTACCCTGCCCTATTTGTACGCTAATTCGGATATTATATCCCTGCACCTGCCTCTTAATGAGGGCACAAAGCACATCATCAATGAATTTACTTTAGCGCAAATGAAAGATGGTGTAATGCTCATCAATACTTCGCGTGGGGCACTCATCAAAACTACAGATGTTATACAGGCTATTTATGCCGGCAAAGTTGGCTATTTAGGTTTAGACGTATATGAATTTGAAAAAGGCCTGTTCTTTGAAGAACATAAAAAGGGCACCATAGAAGACCCCTTGCTTAAGGAACTGATGCAGTTTGACCATGTGCTGATCACCCCGCACCAGGCCTATTTAACCCGCGAAGCCTTGCAGGGCATAGCCGACCAGACCATCAAAAACCTCGACCTATGGCAGCAAAATAAATGCGTTGGCAAAGCTTGCGCCTGCGCCAAAAGTTGCCAGGTACCCGCAGAATCAAACCCTATTTAATTTTTAGTTATGGATAAGCACCTCACCGAAAGGTATAACGTGGCTGCGCCGCGTTATACCAGCTATCCCACTATGCCCTACTGGGATACCGATAGCTTTAACAATCAGCAATGGCTGCATTCTGTAAAAACCTCATTCCATGAAACAAACATTGAAGATGGTATAAGCCTTTATGTGCATTTACCCTTTTGCGAAAGCCTTTGTACCTATTGCGGCTGTAACACCCGTATCACAAAAAACCACAATGTGGAAGATCCGTATATCCACGCCGTTTTAAAAGAATGGCAAATGTACAGGGGCATTATGGGCGATGTACCGGTTATCCGGGAGTTACACCTTGGCGGTGGCACGCCCACTTTTTTTAGTCCGTATAACCTGCAAAAGTTAATAGCAGGTTTACTGGATTGGGTGAACATTCATCCCAAAGCCGAATTTAGCTTTGAAGCGCATCCCGGTAATACTACCGAAGCGCATTTACAAACGCTGTTTGATCTCGGTTTCAGGCGCTTAAGCCTGGGGATACAGGATTTTGACCCTGCCGTACAACTGATCATTAACCGGCACCAAACCCTGGAGCAGGTGCGTAACGTAACGTATATAGCCAGGAAAATTGGCTATACCTCCATTAATTACGACCTTATTTACGGCCTGCCTTTGCAAACTATTGATAGCCTGGTAAAAACCATGCACCTGGTAAGCGAACTGGTACCCGACAGGATAGCCTTTTACAGTTATGCCCATGTACCGTGGATAAAGCCCGGCCAGCGTAAATTTACTGAGACCGATCTGCCCGATGCGTCAACAAAAGCAAAACTTTATGAGATTGGCCGCAGCCTGCTCAAAAACTATGGTTATGATGAAGTTGGTATGGACCATTTTGCCCTGCCTAAAGACGAATTAGTGATAGCCGGGCTGGAAGGCACCCTGCACCGTAACTTTATGGGCTACACCCATCAACACACCCAATTAATGATAGGCCTTGGCGTATCAGCCATTAGCGATAGCTGGTATGGGTTTGCCCAAAATCAGAAGAAACTGGAGGATTATATTAACGATATTGAAATGGGGGAATTACCGGTATTTAAGGGGCATATTTTAACCCCGGAAGACCTTATTATCCGAAAGCATATCCTTAATATCATGTGTACAGGGCAAACCACCTGGAACCATCATGCAGAGCCATGCAAAGCTTTATTTACCGGCATTGAACGCTTGGAACCGCTGGCGCAGGACGGTTTGATTGAACTATTTTCCTGGGGACTTAAAGTTACAGAAACCGGCAAACGCTTTCTGCGAAATATTTGCATGGCGCTTGACGCAAGGCTGTGGAACGCTCAACCAACCACCCAACTATTCAGCATGGCCATCTGATATAATACAAAAAAGGCTACCCGAATGCGGTAGCCTTTACTTTTTGATAGATATAAACTTACTCACTTACTATCTGCAGCACTACCCTGCCGGTGATATCCCCCTTACGCATATCATCAAAAATCTGATTAATATCCTCCAGTTTAGCCGTATGGATATCCGCTTTCACTTTTCCTTCAACCGCAAAAGCAATGGCTTCCTGCATATCCTTACGGGTACCTACTATAGAGCCACGAACGGTGTAGCGGTTAAGCACGGTTTCAAATATGGGCAAATCAAAGCTACCCTTTGGTAAACCATTTAACGCGATGGTGCCTTTGCGGCGCAACATGCCTATCCCCTGCTCAAAAGCAATTGGCGATACAGCCGTAACCAGTACGCCATGCATGCCACCGGTAGCTTTTTTCAAAACCGTCCCGGGGTTCTCATTCAGGGCGTTAACCGTAATCTCCGCGCCCAATTGTTTGGCCAGTGCCAATTTATCGTCAGCAATATCAACTGCGGCAACATGCATACCCATGGCTTTTGCATACTGCACAGCCAAATGGCCTAAACCACCAACGCCTGATATAGCTACCCATTCGCCTGGCTTCACCTCGGTTTCTTTCAAACCCTTGTAAACCGTAACACCCGCACAAATTATGGGTGCCATCTCCGCAAAATTTATCTCTTTAGGAAAATGCGCTATATACCTCGAATCTGCTACCACATATTCAGCGAAACCGCCGTTAACACTATAGCCGCCGTTTTTTTGTTCTTCGCAGAGGGTTTCCCAACCGGTTATACAAAACTCACAACAGCCACAGGCGCTGTACAACCATGGTGCGCCAACAATATCGCCGATGGCTACATTTTGTACGCCTGCGCCTAAAGCTACCACATAGCCAATAGCCTCGTGCCCCGGTATAAGCGGCAACTGCGGTTTTACGGGCCAATCGCCGTTTGCGGCATGCAAATCGGTATGGCAAACACCACAGGCTACCACTTTTACAAGTATCTGGTTATCGCCCGGTTTTGGCACCGGTACAACTTCTATGACCAGCGGTTGCCCAAATTGATGGATAACGGCTGCTTTCATTGTTTCTGGGATCATAATTTATAGGGTAAATACGAGTATCATTAGTAAATGTGCAAGTATGCTAAAGGCGAAAAAACCAAGCATAACGCGGATGCCGGCACCGCCCATACCCGCTATAATATTAGAAAAGAAAAGCCCCAGCGTTATGGCCAATATGGCGATAGGCGCATAGAAGTAATAAAGCAAAACAGCCGGGATTGGCAAAAACAGCACACCCTGGGCTATTAATGAAACCATAAACCACAATGTGCGGTTAGGGGCTTGCCTATCGGCCCAGGCAGTAATTTTAGTTAATAAACTATTATTGGTATTTGTTAAAGAAACTTCGCTCCATTGAGCTGAGGTATTTGTTAAAGTTGCCATAATGTTAATTTTTATTATGACAAAAGTGCTGTATTATACAAGGCCGGGGAATGACGCCGGGACACTTAAAATATGACGCCGGTCACATTATGTAAGTTATGTTAATGGCAAACGCTAACACCCACCTGCTTTATAACAGGGCTTAAGTAAGGGATATTTAAGCCCGAACCGCGCAGTATAAACCAAAAGCCGAGGCATACCATCAGGTAAGGCATGGCCACATTAATACGGCGGCGTATTAATGGGCTTAAAAAGCCAAAGCTATACATGGCAATAAACATAAGCGGGAAAGTGCCCATACCAAACCAAAACATAAAAGCTGCTGCATTAGCCGGCGTGGTGGTATTTAAGGCGCCAAAAAGAGCAACGTAAACAAAGCCGCATGGTAACAACCCATTAAGCATACCCAGTATTAAATGCCCTGCCTTGTGCTTAAGCGCGAGATTTATCATTTTGTAAAACCACGGGAAATAAACCTTGCTGCCAACATTGTTTTCAAGCCTGATCAGCCTGACGATACCAAGAAAAATTACAAACATACCACTTAGTATGCTAACAACCTGTTGCAAACCCGATAACCAGAATAGTTTACCTAAAAGCCCTAACAGTAACCCTAAGCAGGAGTAGGTAATTACACGCCCAAAGTTGTATAAAAGCTTATCAACAACTAATAACCATGCGTGCTTGCTGTTAGTCGGAATGCTGAATGCCAACGGCCCGCACATGCCAACACAATGTACACTGCCAAAAAAGCCTATTAAAAAAGCTACCTGGTTATTTCCCATTGATGTATAGATCCTGTTGATATAAATAGCCCTTATTGCCGCTGTTCCAATCTATCCGTATAGCCCACCGCCCGGTGCTTAATTTATTTAGCGGGATACTTGCATTGGCTTCGTTTTCCGTATTTAAAGGAAACACGAGGTCTTTACTTTTCCCGAGAGGATTGATTAGCCTTATTGTACCAATAGCGGGCTGTTTAAATTCAATAGAAAGTTCGCCGTTAAACTGTTTAATTACGGGCTGGGCCTTATCAGTTACTACCTGCTGTTCTTTGGCATACTCTTTATTAAAATTCAGCCCTTTTTCGTAATACTGATGATCGTAATCATCTGCAGGCATGCTGAACATATAACAGCTCATGCTCACAATAAATGCGATAAATAAAAGCATCCCTATAACTAATCCTTTTCCCCAGTTCATATCGTTAATTATTTATTGGCCCTATAAATGAAGTACTTTCGGTTTGCAGCACCTTATTACCGTTTAGCAGCTGCAACTTGACTGTTGTTTTTGGCGATTGAATAGCGGCAGCGGGCATCATCACAAAAAACACCACTTTTATCGCCCCTCCTTTTTCAACCGCCCCCGGCGACTGGATGTATTTTATTTTAATGGCGGGATCAGTTGCCTTAATGGTTATCGTTTTTGTTTCGTTCGATTTATTGATGACCTCGGCATTGTAAATATTGCTGATGTACCCGCCCGGCTGTTCCTGGTAAAGCATGCCTGCGCTGCGCATTACGGTTATATCCATATCGCTGCGGCTAAATATAAAATAGCTTAATACCCCTATCAGCAATACCATAATCGCACTGTAACCGGCCATTCGCCAGGTAAAAGATGGTTTTTGATTATTCGTGATCATGTTCTCCGAATAATAACCTATGAGGTTTAAAGGCTTGTCTATTTTATCCATTACATAGTTACAGGCATCTATGCAAGCTGTACAGTTAATACACTCTAACTGTGTGCCTTTCCTGATATCTATCCCCGTGGGGCAAACAGCCACGCACAGGTCGCAATCCACACAGTCGCCTTTTAAACTTTGGTCGGTATCTTTCTTTAATTTACCACGTGGCTCGCCCCTTACATCGTTATAAGCAACTACAACGGTATCCTTATCTATTAAAACGCCTTGTAAACGGCCGTAAGGGCATATCACAGTACAAACCAATTCGCGCACCTGGCTGTACACCAGGTAAAATATCGCCGTAAATATCCAGATACTTATAAAGCCAGCAACATGTGCCGTAACCGGCTGCGTGATAATATTAATCAGGTTTTCGCTGCCGATAACATAGGCCAGAAAAGTATTGGCAATAAGGAAGGATAATAGGATGAAGGCAAAATGCTTGGCGCCTTTCTTTAAAAGCTTTTCGTTTGTCCATTCGCTCGCATCAAGTTTACGGCGTTTGTTGGCATCCCCCTCTATCCAGATCTCTATCTTCCGGAAAACCAATTCCATAAATATAGTTTGGGGGCATATCCATCCGCAAAATATCCGGCCGAAGGCGATGGTAAAAAGCGTTACAAAAACAACAAATATCAGCGTTGCTATCACAAACAGGAAGATATCCTGGGGCCAAAAAACCTGGCCTAATATTATAAACTTCCGTTCTATAACATTGACCAGCAAGAACGGTTGCCCGCCTATTTTTAAAAATGGCCCCGCGAAAAAGAGAAGCAGGTACACATAACTAATGGCCGACCGCCATTTGTACAACTTCCCCTTTCGCAAAGCAGGATATAACCAACGCCTTTTCTCTCCCTCAACACCGCCTATTGCTGTATCCATCATGGTTAGTTAGCGGCCAATTTTTCGCCGGTTATCTTGTCGCCCTGTGGTTCTTTAGCACCTGCCGGGTGGGTACCCTGCAACGATAAAATGTAATTTGATACATCGGCTATCTGCTTTGGCGAAAGCTGTTTTTCCCAAGTTGGCATACCCTTGGCCGGCACCCCATATTTAATGGTTTTAAAAACATCATTAACCTTGTTACCGTGCAGCCAATACTCATCTGTCAGATTAGGGCCAACAACGCCCTGTGCATTATCACCGTGGCAAGGCGCACAAGTTGATTTAAATGTTGCCTTCCCTTCGGCCAGCACCGCCGGATCGGTAACCAGTTTTACTGTGTTCTCATCCACCTGGTTAGCGGCTTTGCTCAGGTATATCTTTTTAGCTACCTCAGCCTGTGCCATTTCGGTTTTATACTCGGCATCCTGCAACTGGCCAATATCAAACACATGGTACACTAATAAATACCCCACAGCAAATACAATAGTGCCGTAAAACAGTACCATGAACCATGCCGGTGTTGGGTTATTTAATTCCTGTATACCATCGTACTCATGTTCTATAAGCAGGCTCTTTTCTTCCGACAACGGTTTTAAGGATAGCAATTTATTCCATACCTCACCCTTGGGCTTCTTCTCTTTTTTTACCGGTTGCAATTCGGCCTCTATCTGCTGATTAGTATACCCCTTCGATTTTAAGATAACCCGGGTGAGCACTTTAAATGTTCGCAACAAAACCAGCATAGCAACTAAAAACAGCAGCAGCATGGTTACAATGGCACCATAGCCTATATAGTTCTTAATATCGTCGGTTATCATGCTATCGCCCTGGGCAAAGCTTTGCTGCGCTGCAAATACAGCTATGGTGATGATAAAAAACCGCCTCTTCATTGTAATACGTTTTTTGATGGCTCAATCTCGTTATCGCTAAGTGGTAGTTCGCTCATATGGTCAACATGGCTTTTGCCTAACCGTAATAAAATAATAGTGACTACGATGAAAAATACAAGGAATATACCCAGTGAACTAAGCAGGTAAACCTGGTGCCCGTTTATGTTCTCGGTGAATTGTTTAAACATGGTTTTTATTATTTATTAGCGGCTTTGTTTGCTTTAATATCGGTACCTAACCTTTGCAGGTAAGCTATAATGGCGATGATCTCTTTATCGTTTTTCACTTTTATTTTATCCTTGGCAAGGTTATCTGCAATTCCTTGCGCCTGCTTATTCAAGTCGGCATTCGCTTTATTTTCATAACCAGCCGGATAAGGCACCCCCAACGTGCGCATGGCATTTATTTTAGTGCGGGTGGTAGTGGTATCTAATTTTTGGGTGAGCAGCCAATCGTAATTTGGCATGATGCTACCGGGCGACATCAACCTGGGGTCCATCATGTGGTTATAGTGCCATGCGTTACCATATTTCTGCCCTTCGCGTGCCAGATCGGGCCCGGTACGTTTAGATCCCCACAGGAAGGGGTGATCGTACACAAACTCACCGGCTTTGCTGTACTCTCCGTATCGTTCGGTTTCTGAACGGAACGGCCTTACTGTTTGCGAATGGCAGTTAGAGCAGCCTTCTCGGATATAAATATCCCTGCCCTGCAGCTCAAGTGGCGTGTAAGGTTTAACGCTGGCTATTGTTGGTACGTTTGATGAGATGGTCATGGTTGGCATCAGTTCTATCACTGTACCTATCAAAATCACTATCAGCGCTGCAACCATTAACTGAATAGGCCTGCGTTCCAGCTTACGGTGCCATCCGCTTTCTGTGGCGGCATTAACGGGCTCTAAAGGCATAGATTCGGCGGCTTCGTTAGCTACCAGCTTACCCTGCATCATGGTACGGGCCAGGTTATAGGCCATCACAATTACACCCAGCAGGTAAAATGCACCACCTATAGAACGCATAACATGCATAGGAATAATGCGCAGCGTGGTTTCCAGAAAGTTAGGGTATTTCAGCATCCCTTCGGGTGTAAACTCCTTCAGCATCAACCCTTGTGTAAAACCTGCCCAGTACATAGGTATGGCGTAAAACAGGATGCCCAAAGTGCCGATCCAAAAGTGGAAAGCGGCCATCTTTTTTGAATAGAGCTGTGTTTTATAAATACGTGGTATTACCCAGTATAAAATGGCAAAGGTTAAAAACCCGTTCCAGCCAAGGGCGCCAACGTGCACATGCGCTACTATCCAATCGGTAAAGTGGGCAAGGCCGTTTACCTGTTTAAGCGATAGCATAGGCCCTTCAAAAGTGGCCATACCGTAAGCTGTTAACCCAACCACCATAAATTTAAGCACCACATCATCGCGAACCTTGTCCCAGGCACCGCGCAGGGTTAGCAAACCATTGATCATCCCGCCCCAGCTTGGTGCAATCAGCATAATAGAAAACACAATACCTAATGATTGTGCCCAGCTTGGCAATGTGGTGTATAACAAGTGGTGCGGGCCTGCCCATATGTAAATAAATATCAGCGCCCAAAAGTGCAGGATACTTAGTTTGTATGAATAGATAGGCCGGTTAGCCATTTTTGGTAAAAAGTAATACATCATACCCAGGTAAGGCGTGGTCAGGAAAAACGCAACCGCGTTGTGCCCGTACCACCATTGCACCAGCGCATCCTGCACGCCTGCGTAAACCATGTAGCTTTTAAATGCAGATACCGGCAGCTCGAAAGAGTTTACAATATGAAGTACTGCGATGGTTACGAACGTAGCTATGTAAAACCATATGGCCACATACAAGTGGCGTTCGCGACGTTTAAATATAGTACCGAACATATTTACACCGAACACCACCCATATAATAGTGATAGCAATATCAATAGGCCACTCCAGTTCGGCGTATTCATGCGAGGTGGTAAAACCTAAAGGCAATGTGATCACAGCCGATACGATGATTAACTGCCACCCCCAAAAGTGTACATTACTTAAAAAGTTACTGAACATACGGGCCTTTAGCAGGCGTTGTAAGGAATAGTAAACGCCCATAAATATGGCATTACCCACAAAGGCAAAGATCACCGCGTTGGTGTGCAATGGCCGGATACGGCCAAAGGTGGTGTACTGGTTGCCCATGTTCATACCGGGCTTAAATAATTGGATAGCTGCAATAAGGCCAACCGTCATTCCGATAATGCCCCAGGCAATGGTGGCGATACCAAAATTCCTTACGATCTTATTATCATAGTAAAATTTTTCGGGCTGCATAATTGTTGTTTAATGATGATGTAAAAGTATTTTAAGCCAGGCAGGCTAAGAATGATGCTGATTTGGGGAAAGGATGATCGCGATCACTTTTTATCTTGCGGTTCTGTTTCGTCGTCCAATAAAATGCGTACCGATGGGGTGTACAGATCATCGTTTTGCCCGCTGCGCTGCGCCCAGAAAAAAGCCAGCAGAAAAACAAGCGCCAGTAATACACTGCACCCTATTAAAAAGTAAATGATGTTCATAACAACTTCCTCCTTTTCGCCGCAAAATGCGTAGCCACCGTTGTAAAAGAAATAATAGTAGCCGTACTTAACGGCATTAGTATGGCAGCAGTAAGCGGCGACAGGTTACCGCTAACAGCATAGCTTAAACCAATCAGGTTATACGTAAGCGATATCAGAAACGAGCAATGAATTATTGTAACCGTATTTTTTGAAAACTTTAAAAAAGCCGGCAGCTTGTTAAATGACCGTCCATCCAGTATGGCATCGCACCCCGGCGAAAAGTTATTGATATTATCGGTTACGGCTATGCCCAGGCTGCTTTGTTTAAGGGCACCGGCATCATTAAGGCCATCGCCTATCATTATTACTTTACCTTTTAAGCGTTGTAATAACTGTATAAAATCTAGCTTCTTTTGGGGCGATTGATTAAAGCCCATTCTATCCTCAGCTTTAAATATGGGTAACAACTCATTTTTTTCGTGATCGCTATCGCCAGATATTAAGAACGTTTGATAGGCAGACAAACCATCTACCATTTGTTGCAGACCTTCCCTGTAGTTTTGCCTGAATGCGAAATAGCCACAGTACCTGCCGTTTATCAGCATATGTACCCGGGTTTGCCCTGCTGTTTCCTCAAACTCGCCAAACAGGAACTTACCGCTGCCAATGCGTACATCATACTTACCTATCAATGCGTTTATCCCCCCGCCGGGCGTTTCTTTATAATGATCTAACTCATGCTTATTAACTTTACCAAGATACTGGCATATCATTCGGGATAAGGGATGGTTAGAGTTGATACAAGTACTGTAAACAAGTTCTGTTTCTAAGGCAGATAGTGTGCCTGTAAGCACTATCTGGTTATCGGCAGCTGTGGTTATGGTGCCTGTTTTATCAAAAACTATCATATCTATTTTAGCCAGTTGCTCAACTACGGCGGTATTTTTAAGATAAAACAGGTTCTTATCAAATATGCTCAGCGCTGCCGCCATGGTAAATGGTGTGCTTAAAGCCAATGCGCATGGGCAGGCTACTATTAATACGGCGGTAAAAGCCGCCAGCCCCCTGTTTAAACTTGTTGGCAGCCAAAAAACAAGCGAACCAAAGGCAATAGCCAATAACACATAAGTAAAGTACTTGCTAACCCGCTCGTTAAAAGTTTGCATGCGGTTATCCTGTTGGCGGGTAAATGCTTCGTTGTTCCAAAGCTGGGTGAGGTAGCTTTGCGAAACAGGTTTCACTACCTCCAATTCGATAGCTTCGCTGGTTTGCCTCCCGCCTGCATAAATGATCTCGCCCAGTGTTTTACTCACGGGGATGGATTCTCCCGTCACAAAACTAAAATCAATCAAAGCTTCACCTTTTAGCAAAATGGCATCTGCCGGAATGATCTCGTTATGACGCAGTATTATCCGCTGGCCAACTTTAAGGTCGGCAAGTGGCACGGGTTTTTCTGTACCATTTATTGCCACCTGCACAGCAACAGGGAAGAATGAACGATAGTCGCGTTCGAATGAAATATGATGATAAGTTTTGCGCTGCACAAACTTGCCCACCAGCAAAAAAAACACCAGCCCGCAAAGGGTATCGGCAAAGCCGGCGCCTGTTTGGGTCAAAATTTCAATTACGGTACGGGCAAACAATACCGCTATACCCAGGGCCAGCGGAAAATCGATATTCAAAACCTTATTCCGGAGATTTTGCCATGCCGAAACGAAGTACTCGCGACCGCTATAAAAAACTACAGGCAGTGAAAACAGGATATTTAGCCAGCCGAAGAAATGTTTAAAAGCTTGCTCAAAAGCAGATAGACCCAGGTATTCAGGGAAGCTGAGCAACATTACGTTACCAAAACAAAACCCGGCAACGGCTATACGCTGCACTAGGTTATCTTTAGCATTTACCCGGTTCTGTTTCTTGATAACATCCTGCAGGCTGATAAGCGGCTCGTAACCAATATCAAAAAGCAGCTCCACCAATTGCTTCAGGCTTAGCTGTTTGGTATCGTATTTAATATTCAGCTGTTTTTTCAGGAAATCTATACGGCTGTATAATATGCCGGGGTTAAACTTATTCAGCTTTTCTAACAGCCAGATACACGAACTACAGTGCACATGCGGAATATAAAGGGTAACAATAGTTAAGTTATCATCAGCATAATCTACTAACTCCTTTACTATGCCGGGCTCGTCCAGGTAATCGAAACGTTTATCGGTACGCGCCCGTGTCAGGCCTGGGTGGTCGTTAAAATTATAGTAACTGCAAAGGTTATTGGCCGATAGTATACTGTAAACGCTTTTACAACCCAGGCAGCAAAAGTTCTTATCCTCCACAACATAGCTTGTGCTTAAGCACTCATCGCCACAGTGGTAGCAGGTAGTTTTCTCAGTAAAAATACTTTCTGTCATTTGTTAGAATTAATATTTCAAAACTGCCTGCTTTTACCCATACAAATAATGATGACGATTGGGCTAAAATGTGACGATGGTCAATTTTACCGGCCTGGCATTCGTTTACTTTTGGCCTATGAGCCATACATTTCATATCCCGGTTTTAGGTTTAGGTTTTTCTATAGATACCCCATTAAAGGTGGCACGCTACGGGATTTCATCAGTCATGTCTGTTGTTGATGATGAACTGATAGAGCGCATGCGTGAATACCATTCTTATGAAAATGAAGAGGCATTTATACCTATCAAAAAGACAGAAAACGACTATCGGGCAAAGCGGATTACCGCTTATTTGAATCTGGTAAAAAAATTGGTCGACCGCCAATTTGAAAATCTAAAACAACAACCATTTGAGGGTGGGTCTGACCTTTGCCGCTATTTTGAACTGCTGCCCGAAACATCACAACTGAAACAGGGCTATGACCTGATGCTGGAATACCCGGACGGAGCGCAAAAACAATTATTCCAGTCCATTTTGCGTAATAAAATCACCACGGGATCCATCGATGTAAATATTATGGCCAAGGTGGATAAGATGAACTTTAACACCGATGGCAACTACACCGGCGACGAAAACACCGACGCGCTTGCCGCCTTAAGGGGGTTTGCGCAAAGTGAGCTTCAATCGTCAGTTATCTTATCTGCAGGCATGAACCCCAGGCTATACAGCTACCTCGAAAGTTTTCCCGATTTTTTCCCTTATGATAGCGAGCAGCTTAACAAGAAAATAATTCTGAAGGTAAGCGATTTCCGTTCGGCCTTTATACAGGCTAAATTTTTGGCTAAAAAAGGGCTTTGGGTGTCTGAGTTCAGGGTCGAATCGGGCCTTAACTGTGGCGGGCACGCCTTTGCTACCGAAGGTTTCCTGCTCGGTCCTATTTTGGAAGAGTTTAAAACACGCCGGATAGAAATGCTTGATGAGCTATACGGTTTGTATGACAGCGCCCTGTTACAAAAAGGGATGTTTACTACTAAAGCGCCTGTTCAAAAGGTAAGTGTACAGGGTGGTATTGGTACTGCTAACGAAAATAATTTTTTAAGGGAGTATTACCATGTAGATGCCACCGGTTGGGGTAGCCCCTTTCTGCTGGTACCTGAGGCTACCAATGTAGATGATGAAACCCTGGTTAAATTAACCGGCGCTACCGAAAGCGATTACTACTTAAGTAACGCATCGCCGCTTGGCATTTTATTTAACAATTTTAAACCCAGTTCTTCCGAACAGCAAAGGATAAGCCGTATTGAAAATAACCGGCCGGGCAGCCCTTGCACCAAAAAATTCTTGTGCAGCAATACCGAGTTTACTGGCCAGCCAATTTGTACAGCATCAAGGGAGTATCAAAACCTTAAAATAAAACAACTTGAAGCGATGCATTTGCCTGAGGCCGAACATCAGGCTTCATTCAATACCATAACCGAGAAAATTTGCCTGTGCGAAGGGCTTTGTTCTTCAGCCTATTTGAAATATAAAATAGCCAGGCCTAAAGAAAACACGGCA
The DNA here is from genome assembly GCA_040390445.1 of Bacteroidota bacterium. Classification (GTDB taxonomy): domain Bacteria; phylum Bacteroidota; class Bacteroidia; order Sphingobacteriales; family Sphingobacteriaceae; genus Mucilaginibacter. The sequence continues at coordinate 263,631 of JAZJYI010000004.1, read as the reverse complement.
GTAGCCATTTGCCCTGGACCAAACCTGGCCTATTTTAAAAAGGTTTTCTCGTTAGATGAAATGGTTGGGCATATTTATGGCAAAATTGATGTTTTAAAAAATGCGGCACGCCCACATATATTTTTAAAGGAGTTGGAGCTTTATATCAGTTACCTGCAAAAAGACATTCAGCAGAATTTGCTTAGCTTAACCGATAAGAAGCGAAATCAGCTAACAAAATTTAAAGATCAGCTATTAAACGGCATTGGCTACTATAAAACGCTTTTTGACGAAGTACAACTACTGCCTGACAATGCGAAAGCACAACTACAGGCTTTTGAAGATATGTTGTTAAAACAGCCGCTGTTTAACGCACAAATCAGCTTATTATAACGGTAGTTATTTTTAAAACGATTGAGCATATGTTATAGAATCAGGACTCACTTTCTACAATATCTCCTTTGGCTCCTTTAGCGGTAAGCCCGGCGCGGTCAGTAATTTTCCCATTAGATATCTGAATAGCTATTCCCTTTTTTGATACGGCCGAAACGCTGGTTAAAGGTGTTGTTCCATTATTAGCAATGGTTACCGCAATCGAGTTTGTGCCATTAGCAACAATGTCTCCTTTTATGTTTAATTCATGCACAATACCCCCTTCTACATGATACGCATGCACATTGTCGCCGTAGGTTGTAATACCGCCCGAAATTTTCAGTTTACTTATTTCTCCACCGGGTTTAACACTAATAGCATCAGCAGGCAAGGTCATAATTACCCCTTTAACAAGCGATTGCCCTACAGAACCATTGGTAACAACTCCGTTTTTAACCTCAATGCTGCCTACAGCTTTACTAAACTGCATACCTATGGAACCGTTTCCATGCGTAATTATAGAATGGAAAATGGCTTTTTTTACAGTGCCATCATATTGATTAAAGCCCCGCGCGCCTGAACCAAAAGTTTCAATTTTATCTTTAGCTTCAAATTCATCAACCGTACCAAAATTTACAAATCCAATACCGCTTGGCCCGTACGATGTAATAGGCTTTTCGGCTACCCATTTTTCTACATATCCCCAGGTATCCAATACCATATCATTTACGCCATAAGTAGTTACAGAACCATGATGTGTTAAGTTACTTACTTTGGTCCCATTTACAATAAAAACACCAGCGGTAATCATATCCGGTTGCCCGAAAGGCAGCATCCCATTCGAGTAAATATCCCCTGTTGTTATCGTATCGGCAATTACCCAACCGCCGTTGTCGCTAAAACCACAAATAAATAAGCCCGCGCCAATTACCGGGGCGCCTTTTCGTCCTAAACTAATATTGGTTAGCGTTGCATTGATAACACTATCAGGATCGCTGTTAAAGTTATAAACCGTAAAAGCCCCCTGGTAAACATTAACGCCATATTTTTGTGGTTGTTCTGAATACCGGCGGGAATCACACGCCACAATGTCAATGTTATCTGCAACCAGTTTTGTTTTATTGGTGCCTGCCCTTGTTAATATTTGAACCTGGCCAGTAACTGTTAAATTTTTTAAGGATAAAGTTCCCAGATCCGGGTGATTACTTAACGTATAAATAGCCCGGTTATTAGGATTGGTTTGAATAGTAAGATCAGTAACTTCATTATTGGCCGTTAATCCAATACCATCACTATTATTGAAACTGATGATGCAGCTTTCTTTATTAACCCCTGTTAAACTAAAACCAACCGGTAAAATAATTGAATATGGGCAAAGAATAGAAGTTTGTAATTCCAGATGCTGAGGCACATTATTATTTAATGCTGCCATTAAATCGGCTAATGAATTGATCGTTGTTTTCATAGTTTAATTGGTTAAAACGGCGTGGATAAGTTCTTTTAATATAAAAATCCTGATTGCATAACGTAATTGTTTATTGTATTAGTTTTAACTAAATCTTTTTTATGACTATGTATCCATTCGTAAAAATAATTCCGGCTTAATAGCTTAATAAAAGTGTATATAGCATTGTTACTTTTCGGGCTGGCTCCTGGTGATATTATTAAAAAAATAAGTTTTAAATTACCCGCTTATTGATCTTATCATGAAAAAGCTGATCTTACTTTTTACGTGGGTAATAGTTATGCAAGCGGTATGTGTTAAAGCGCAAGCCCTTGATCCCGACAGCGCGGTACTGGCGCTAAAAAATCTTAAACAGCTGCAAAATAACATGAGGCAGCAGTCAGTTGCCAAAGGGCATAAAGAACTGGTTTCGCAAATTAACCGCATGCTTAAACTGGGCGTTTGGGATAAAGCCCGGGTAATATTAAAATCGTTACCATACAATGCCGATTATGTACTTTTAAAGGCCGATTACCTTATTTTAAATAATGAGTATTTTGATGCCGAAGCTTTGGTTAACAAGGTATTAAAAAGCAACCCGGTTAATGAAAGGGCCCTGCAATTACGTGCAACCCTGCAAATACAAGCCTGGCGGTTGCCGCAGGCTATTAATACTTGTACTTTAATATTAAAGGCCAATCCTCGTTCAGAAGCCACTCAATTAATTATGGGGCGGGCTTTATTGTTGCAAAAAAAATACCCGGAAGCTTTAAACGTAGCTAAAAAGCTGCAAAAACAAAACCCGCAAAATGCCGGGGCTTATATGCTGGAAGCCGATTGTTATTTTTGGGACCAGCATCCCAATCAGGCAGAAGCGCCCTTAAAGAAATCGTTAACGCTTGACCCCTATAACCCCGATGCAAGGTTTAGTTATGGCTACGCTATATGGAGGCGTGTTGATGCCACGCAGTTAAATGCAATGGCTGCCCAATGGGAAATTGCACTGGCGGTTAACCCCTTGCATTTTTCTACCAATTGGCACTGGGGCAACGGGCATACCAATTTAACCTATGCTGATTATGCCGAAAAAAATGATGAGGAAGTAAGGAAGGCGCTGGCTAAAGCCGATACCCTGTTCTCGGCCAATAAAATAGATGAAGCCATTGCTTATACCCGCACCATCCAAAAAAGGTATCCCGGTTCTGTATTACCGCTTATGCACCGCGGTTCGCTTTATTACAGCGCTTTTGATATGGACAGGAAACTAAGGCTTGATTCGGCAGAGAGTATTTTCCGACAGATACTTGCCCGTAAAAAGCATTATGGCCCGGCACATAACGGGCTGGCATCAGTAGTAAAATGGAAAGGTATGCCTTATCTTTCTACCTTCGACTCTATCACCACCGTACTAAAGAACCTAAAGATCAATGATCTGAAAAGCTTTGAAGCCGTATTCCCGGATATGTCTTACTACCCTGGCGATATGGCTAAACGGATGGTATGGAACCAACTGTATACTACTACAGTATATTTCCCCTTTTTAGCTAAACAGGGCAATATTTTCCGTATTTCGCCCCTGCATATTGACCTGGCCATAACCATGAACTCGCCAAGTTTCCGCTATATCACTACGTTTGATAACCGCCAGTGGATGGACATCAGGGGGGTGGGCAGTGGAGCAGCCGATATTGAATATGCCGACCGCGGCGCTTACCAGGAACGCAACGTAGTATTGCATGAATATACCCACCTATACCATGGTGTTGTATTTACTGATGAAGAAAGCCGCCAGGTACGTAAACATTACTACAACGCCATGGCTCAGCACCGCACGCTTGATTATTATTCACAAAATAATGAATCTGAATACCTGGCGCAAACCTTCCCGGCTTACTGGGAACCGGTAAAGGTGCACCCTGTTGATTTTAAATCGATGAATACCACAAACGATTTAAAAACAAAAGACCCGGAGATGTATGATTGGATAGACAAACTGGTTAAAAAGCAAAAAGCATATCTGGCTGGTGATAAAAGCGCCATGGCCGATAACTGGGCTGAAGTATATTTAAACCTAAGCAACAGGCGCGGCCGCGGCAACCCGGCATCGGCTGCAGCGTACCTGGATACAGCGCTAACATATGATAGCAAATACCTTCCGGTTTTCCTGGCTTATGCCCGTTTAAAATCAGGACAAAAGGATTTTGCAGCGGCAGAAGACTGGCTGAAAAAAGCGGAAGCGATTAACCCTAATTACGCGCCTATTTATGTATCGTATGCCGATTTGGTACAGGCTAAACTTGCAGCTAAAACAATGGCGCAAACCGAGGCGGTTAACCAGCAGGTTGCATACCTCAACCAATCATTAAAACTGGAAGACGATTACCAGGAGCGGGCATCTGTAAGTTACCAGTTACGCGAAACTTACCGCCGCAACGGGCAAATAGCCGAAGCGGTAGCTATTGCGGAAGATTATGCCAAAAATGGCCCGGCAGTATCAACCTACCTGCGCGATCAACGCGATAATGCAGCAGCGGCGGCAGCAGCATTAAGGGCAGACCTGGGTTACCCGGAACCCGTAATTACATTACAACACCTTGTTGAACAAAAGCCACAGAATTTTGAGTTCAGGACCCTGTACGCCAATGCACTTGCCGCAAATAAGCAATATGAGGAAGCTATTAAAACCCTGCAACAAATTCAGCGTATTTTAAAAGCCAGTAATAACGGCCTTGCAAGCTATGACCTGCAAATAGCTGAATATTATAATGAGTTGGGCAAACCAGATTCGGTAGCCAAATATAAACCGGCAGCAATTCCTGTTGCACAGAGTCGCCGCAGGGGTGGCGACAACGCAACCGTTAACCCGGATGGCCTGCGTTATGTACGCCTGCTGGCCGCAACCGGCAAGGCAGCAGAAGCTGATACGCTACTAAAAAACCTACCATCAACCGGAGACAATACTTATTTGAGCGAATATGCTTATACACAAGGAAAAATACAGGAAACCAATAAACCCGAATTAGCTGCCTCCAGTTACGAAACGGCATTGAAATATGATCCCTATTATTTTAAAGTGTACCCATGGTTAATTGATTATTACAATAAAACTAAACAACCTGCAAAAAGCCAGGCATTAAAAAGTAGCCTGCAAGCGCTAAAAATACAACCCGGTAAAAACATAATTATGAACTAATTAAGTTGCAGCACGAAGCAACAACCAATTGTTGGCTGATATGGTGCTTGATAATCTTAATTCATAACCTTAGTTGTTACAATTGGTTTAGCATTAAGATTAACCTGCCCTGATGTAACGCTGGCTTTGATCTGGCGGTATTGATAAATTATATTCAAGCCGTTAGATCCATCTTGTTTATGTGGATTGTTTTCTTCGCCTTCTGTATAACTACGCAATTTGATGTAAGCGTTTTTCCGCGTGTTAAAACGATACCTTAGGGTATCTTTTTCAAAACCGGGTTCTGCTTCTATATAATAAGAACTATAAAACGCTTTATCCGGGTTTACCGGGATGCTTAATAGTTGTTCTGTAAAGATCCTGTCGTTATTGGTAAAAGGTTTTTTGTCCGATGCTTTTTGGTCAAAGTCTAATTTACCGGCTTTAATAGTGCCGTAAAAGTTTTGCAATTTGGGCCGTGTGTTTTCGGGGATATATTTGGCAATAAAATCGTTGTATTTATCGGGGTTATTATACACATACATCCGCCATACATTGTCCGCAACTATCTGTCCCGTTTCATCAACCTTATGAGCAGCCAGTAAAATACCCTGCGGAATACCTACAAATTTTCCTATCCGAGAAAAATCAGCATTGCGTGAACCATCATCAAAAACCCGTCTTACTTTTTTAGTAAGCGGTTCAAACCCTACAGCAGGCATGCCACTATTTGCAAAGCCTTCAAACAATATGCTAATGTTATCGCCAAGCCTGTTATTATGCCTACCGTAAACCTTAAATCCTGTGGGCTTAACCTGTGGTTTAAAAAGCACGGCAGTATCGTTAATTTCCCAGGTGCCTGTTAAAGCCCCGCCAAAAAAACCGATAACAAAACGGTGATCGGGCAGTATATACAGGAAACCTCCGCCTTGGGGATCGCCGCCATTACTGGTCTTATAAACGCCGGAAATATCCGGAACGGGTTCAGAATGTTTAGCCGGATGAGCAGATTGTTTACACGATGTCACCAACAACGCCGGAACTAACACAAACAAAACAAATATGTAGCAACACCTCATTAGCAATGGGTTAATTATTTATTTCAACCTTTTAAACTGCGCTTTGTTTGACGACTATATCGGCTTAAGGCGCTAAGTACCAACCCTGAACATTTCCCTCAACTTTGTGTTAGTAATTGCAGGCACTTTTAATGCGCCAAATATCCGGAGTTAACCTTTGAAACTATAAAATGGTCAAAGCGATAATATTGCGCAAATGTTGCGCGCTTTTATTTTTTACCTGTTGCCTACTGTTGCAAACCAACGGCTTTGCACAAACAAAGGCTGAACTAAAAAAAGCAAAAAGATTATTTGATGGCTATTGGGTAAACAAAAAAGCCCAAAGGCATATTAGCATTTCATTTGATGGGCAGGATTATGCAACAATAAACGATTGGCATGGTAAAATGAGCGATGATAACAACACCGTTGACGCATATAAGGCCTTTGTTAAAAACGATAAACTGGTAATGCCCGAAGATAAAACAGACCTGCGCGCGCCATACTGCGAGATCATAAAAAAAGGAAACGTACTGCTATACCGTTGCAGGGGAATGGAGAGTAGCAGCATACGGTTTGTTGAAGAAACAATATTTATAAGGGAAAAAAACTAACACACATTTAATCATCTAAACATAAGGTGTTCAATTACAGCACCTGCTCTTTATTATAAAACAGCTATTTTTTTATTCCTCCCCTTTGTTTTGGGCCCGTGCGCATCTCTATTGATTTTTTTGGCATCAGCATTAATCATAAATTAAGCTATTTTTAATTCTTCAGTCTTTTTTAGTATTATAATTCCCCTAAAACCTTACTAACCATACGGGCGAAGAAATACTAACCAATTAAGAATGCTGAAAAAACTCACACTGCTAACGTTACTTGCCGCGGTATCTGCAAACGCATGGTGCCAAAATTTTACAAAAACCAATTATGGGGTATCTGTTAAAACAGGCACCGTCAATACAGAGTTACAGGTTTTTAACCCATCTGTAATAAGGGTAATCAAATCATCAGCAGTAGCATCTGATAAACAAAGCTTAAGTGTAATTGCCCACCCTGCTAAAACTGCTTTCATTGTTAAAGAGGATAATGGCCAGGTAACTCTCCGTACCTTAAAAATAACAGCAACAATTGATCTTAAGAGCGGTGCCGTATCCTACCACACCCCTGCGGGGAAATTACTGATGGCAGAACAAGCCCAAGCAACCGGGGTTGAGCAAGATGTTGATATGGGCGTTAAACAAAGTTTCACCTTACCGGCTCATACCGCCATTTACGGTTTAGGGCAACACCAGGAAGGGGTAATGAATTACCGCGAACATACCGTTGAACTAAAGCAACGTAATACAGAAATAGCTGTACCTTTTATCCTCACCTCTGATGGTAACGGCTTATTATGGGACAATACATCGGCAACTCAGTTTAGCGACAGAAATGGCACTACCACATTTGAATCGGCCATGGCCACGGCAATTGATTACTATTTTATAGCCGGCGTTAATGCTGATCATGTGATTGCCGAATTGCAGCTGTTAACCGGTAAGGCACCCATGTTCCCAAAATGGGTGTTTGGATTCTGGCAAAGCCGCGAACGCTATACCAGCCAAACCGAATTATTGGATGTGGTTAAAAAATACAGGGAGTTAAAAGTACCGTTAGATGGTATTGTACAAGACTGGCAATACTGGGGAAAGGATTATGATACCTGGAGCTCTACCGAATTTGGTAATCCTTCGTTTCCCACTCCTCGCAAAATGATAGATAGTGTACACCAAATGCAGGCCCATATTATGATCTCTGTATGGCCAAACTTTGGTAAAAGCACTGCTATTTATAAAGAGCTAAATAACAATGGCTTACTATTTAACTTTAAAACCTGGCCAACAACGCCCGATGTAAAAGTTTATGATGCATTCAACCCAAAAGCGCGGGATATATACTGGAAATATCTTAACAAAAACCTTTTATCGATAGGCATAGATGGCTGGTGGCTGGATGCAACCGAGCCAGAGCAGGGCAACACCCAGCAAAGTGATAGCGCCCAAACTTACATCGGGAGCTTTAAAGCTGTACGGAATGCGTTCCCATTGGTTACGACACAGGGGGTATATGAGCATCAAAGGAAAACAAATACGCAAAAAAGGGTATTCATTTTAACCCGTTCGGCGTTTACAGGCCAGCAGCGCAATGCTACGGCAACATGGTCGGGCGATATCCAATCCTCATGGCAGGTATTCAAGAAACAAATATCGGGAGGCCTTAATATCGGCTTATCCGGCATCCCCTACTGGAACACAGATATCGGCGGTTTTTTTACCGCACGTTACCCGCAAGGCATACATGACGATGCTTTTAAAGAACTTTATACGCGCTGGTTCCAATTCGCTGTTTTTACCCCTATATTCCGGTCGCACGGAACAGGCACACCGCGAGAGATCTACCAATTCGGAAAAAAGGGAGGTTGGGCTTATGATACGCAAGAAAAATTCATCCACCTGCGTTACCGCCTGTTACCTTATATCTATTCATCGGCATGGCAGGTAACTGCCCATTCATCTGTAATGATGAGGGCACTGGTTATGGATTTCCCCAAAGATAAAGTAGTATTAAATATTGATAACGAATACATGTTTGGCAAATCGATATTAGTAGCACCGGTTACAGATTCATTATACACCCAAACAGTGAATGGCCAAACACAAACAAACTTTAGCCAGATAAAAACTAAAAACGTGTATTTACCAAAGGGAACGGTATGGATTGATTTTTGGTCGGGCAAGCGTTATAACGGTGGGCAAAGTATTAGTTATAATACCCCTATCAGTAAAATACCATTATTTATTAAAGCGGGCTCTATCATACCACTTGGCCCTGTACAACAATATGTTGATGAGCTTAAAGCCGATGCGCTGGAACTCAGAATATATCCCGGTGCCGATGGGCGGTTTACTTTGTATGATGATGAAGGCGATAACTATAATTATGAACGCGGCCGTTATAGTACCATTGATTTTACCTGGAACAATGCGCGTAAAACGCTTACTATACATAATCGCAAAGGCATATACCCCGGCATGTTAAAGACAAGAACGTTTAAGATAGCTATTGTTAAAGAGGGCGTTAATACTGCCATTAATCTATCTTCAAATTACAAAACAGCACGCTATTACGGCAAGGCAATAACCATTCCATTACATACCAATTAACCATGTTACCAATAGCGATGATACAGTGCCGGCATTAATTAAAACAATTATCCCTTTTGAGATAAAAAAGTACTTTTTATAACGATTTTCTTATAAAAAACGCATTATTAGCCTCATACAAGCGCATTATTAATCTATTATTTATTTTTTATTAATCTTCGCCGCTTCATTTGTACTTGAAATTATAAACCAACACAGCCCTTTTTGCCTGCCTAAAAAGCAGCAACTGTGTATAACCATTTAAAGAGACTTTTTATGAATTGCCACACTCCTAAACCGCCGTAGGCTTGCTGCTGCTTTGCGCAAACCAATTACCAGCATGGTAAACAATCAATTAAACCTTAAACCAGAGAACATATGAAAAAATACAAGTACTTACTTATATTATTCTTTCTTTTCCCGTTGAGCTTATTAGCCCAACAAGCACCCTTCAGCGGGAAAGTAATAGATTTAGCCGATGGGGCTACCCTCCCAGGTGTAACTGTTAAAATAAAAGGGACTACTACCGGTACAGTTACCGACGTGGGCGGAAACTTTAAGTTAACCTTACCCAATGCGGATGCTGTGTTACAAGTATCATACTTAGGCTTCGAAACACAGGAAATTGCAGCAAAAAACATCAAAAATGGTATAATTGCCCTAAAATCAAGCAGCAAAAGCCTTGATGAGGTAGTTGTTGTAGGTTATGGTGTTCAAAAAAGAGCCACCATTACAGGGTCGGTATCTACGTTGCAAAGTAAAGAGATAACAAATACCAAAAACGAAAGCGTAATCAACTCCCTATCAGGTAAAATACCTGGTTTACGTATCGTTCAAACTACTGCCGAGCCTGGTTCGTACGCAAACATCCTTAATATAAGGGGGTATGACGGCCCTGCAGCGGTTGTAATAGATGGTATTATCGGTGGAGATCAATCTACCATTGGCCGCATGGACCCTAATGAGATAGAGAGCATATCAGTACTGAAAGATGCTGCCGCCTCTATTTATGGTATACGTGCATCAGGTGGTGCTATCATCATCACTACAAAAAAAGGATCAAAAAGTGGTAAGGTGAATATTAACTATTCGGTGAATAGTGCTATACAAACATTTTTAGGCATGCCCGAGAGTGTAAACGCTGTTGATTATATGATGCTGACCAATGAGAAAAAGAAGCGCGATTTTGCTAATAACTTTATCACTAACGTTACGCCGGCATTCTCTTATAATGATATACAGCCCTGGAAAGATGGCACCCGTCAATCTGCCGACTGGATAGGGATGGTATTCCGTAAAACAGCCAACCAGATACAGCATAACCTTAATATTGATGGTGGTACTGATAAGATCAATTACTTCTTCAACTTTGGTTATCAGAAACAGGATGGTGTATTTAAAACCGGCGACCTTAACTATAATAAATACAACTTTCGCTCAAACGTAACAGCTAAAATAACCGATCGCTTAAAAGCACAGGTTTTAGCATCGGCATGGATGGATGAGAAAAACCAACCTTATACAGACGAGTGGACCATTTACAAATATACCTGGAACCAAATACCTACCCACCAGATATATGCCAATGATAACCCTTTATATCCGGCAGTTATGGACGATAACATGAACCCGTCTGTAATAACGGATTCAGATGTTATGGGTTCAAAAAGGTATCAGAATAAAAATGTTACCACCCAGTTAAACCTAACTTATGATGTACCAGGAATACAGGGCCTTACCGCAAAAGGATTATTTAACGTTGATTACGGTGTTGCAGATAATAATATTATTAAACGTACTTATAACCTGTACACCTACGATGCAGCAGCAGATAATTATCTGCAGAGCCCTGTAAGTTCTCCTGGTAGTATTCAGCGCGAGTATTATAATCACTTTAATACGCTTAGCCAGCTAACCTTAAATTATTTACATACGTTTGCCGGCAGCCATAATGTTTCAGGTATGATTACCTATGAGCAAAGCCATAGCACTGCCGATAATTTTGCCGCTTTTCGGGAAACTGCAATACCGGTTGATTATATTTTTGGTGGCGTGCAAAATGCCAACACCAATGGTTTCATGAATCAGGGTGCTTTACAAGATGTTGGTTATCGTAGTATAGTTGGCCGTTTTAACTATGATTATAAAGGTAAATATCTTGCAGAGTTCTTGTTCCGTCGCGATGGTTCAAATAAATATAAGCCAGGGTCTGACCAATGGGGCTTTTTCCCGGGTGCATCAGTTGGCTGGGTGCTAACAAAAGAGAATTTTTTTAAAGACCTTGTACCCGACAACATACTTAACAATTTAAAACTAAGGGCATCATATGGTAAAAGCGGTAATGATAACGGCAATCCTTTTAACTATATTACAGGTTATGCATATCCATTCGGTGGTTATATTTTTGGCCCAAGTTATGTAAACGGTTCATATCCCCAATTAGGCGCACCTGGCCTGTCATGGACAGTAACAGCCAAAACCAACCTTGCGGTAGATTTTGGATTATTTAATGGTAAAGTTGATGGTTCGTTAGAATTTTTCAGAAGCGACCAAACAGGCAAGGCTACAGATCCAACAAACAGCGTACCAGGCACAGTTGGTGCATCTGTGCCACAGATAAATTATAACAGTAACCGTGTACAAGGTTTAGACTTTAATATCTCGTACCATAATAATTTTGGGCCGGTGGGTCTAAATCTTACCGGTAATATAGCTACTACACGTTTAAGGAACTTAAAGGTGTTACGCACACAGTCTGGTAACGAATACTCTAACTGGAAAGAAAACCAAACCGGCAGGTATCAAAACATCTGGTGGGGACCCGAGTATGCAGGCCAGTTTACCAGCTATAATCAAATTTATAATTATGGTGTAAACATGGGGGGCGGTAACAACAATACCGTTCCGGGCGATTATTATTACAAAGACTGGAACAATGATGGTGTTATTGATTCTAAAGACGATCACCCTATCGCAACATCTGATATCCCGCTTTATAACTACGGCCTTACTGTTGGGCTAAACTATAAAGGGTTTGATATGAGCATGGTATTGCAGGGTGCAGCCGGTGTTTATGTGCAATACGAGGGCCAGTTTGCCGAGCCATTGTTATTTGAGCGTAGCTCGCTAACCAGGTTCCTTGATAGCTGGCATACGGCAGATCCTTACGCCAATGTTTTTGACCCTAACACACAATGGGTTCCGGGCTTTTATCCTGCAATGGGTTCGGCACCGGCCAAAGGTACAAAGGCCATACAAGATGCCAGTTACCTGCGTGTTAAATCGCTCGAATTTGGATACTCGTTCTCGCCTGATCTGTTAAAAAGTATTGGGGTCAGAAAATTTAGGATATATGTTAACAGTTACAACTTGTTAACATTTACGGGTCTTAAAAATTACGATCCGGAACACCAAGGTTATAGCCCCCGAAACAATGGCGACTTTAATGCATCATCTGAGGGATACACCTATCCTATAAACAGGACCTTTAATTTCGGCGCTAACATTTCTTTCTAAAATTATCAACTAATGAAAAATTTAAAAAAATCTATTATAGCCATCATAACCGGGCTAACCGTGTTGGCAACATCGTGCCAAAAATTGGATATTCCTCCAAAAAACTTATTCACGCCAAGCGTTATTTATGATTCAGAGGCCGGCGTAAAATCCTTTTTGGCCAGTATATACCGCAACCTGCCAATTGAAGATTTTAAATACAGGCCCGATGGCGGGGATGATGCTAATTACAATGGCTTACAAACCTATCATCCCGGCTTTAACCCAGGTAACCCATGGATGAACTTTTACACTTCCGGTTCTGTAATAGGTGAAGAAGTAGGGCCGTTTGGCGGGTTTGAAATTGGCGGCGGATTTGGCTATTGGCCATATGTGGATATCAGGAATGTAAATACCCTGATTGATGAGTTGCCAAAACATGCCGCTAAGCTTACCCAGGCAACAGTAAATTCAATTTTAGGCGAGGCACACTTTTTAAGAGCCTACTATTACTTTGGCCTGGCCAAACGTTATGGTGGCGTACCTATTATAAAGGTTCCGCAAGATCCCGGTGCACCACAATCCGAATTACAGGTTCCCCGTGATAAGGAAGAAGACGTTTGGAACTTTATTGGAGCAGAGCTTGATTTGGGATACCAAATGATGCCCGAAAGCAGCGAGGCTGGCAGGGCAAACAAATATGTTGCTGCCGCCTTAAAATCAAGGGCGATGCTATATGCCGGTTCAGTTGCCAAATATGGCTCGGTAAACTTTGTAAGCGGCCCGGCCCTTTCGCAGGGGTTTGTTGGTGTACCGGTAGGAAAAGCCAATACTTATTTCCAGGCTGCTTATGATGCTGCTAAATTGCTTGAAGGGCATTACTCGCTTTATAATGACAACCCTGATAAAGTACAAAACTTTACAGACCTTTTTCTTAAGCCAAACAGCGAACAAATTTTTATTAAACAGTATTCAATTGCAAGTAATACCGCTCACAGCTGGGATGCAACAATGTCTCCACGTTACATGACCGCCAATGCCTTATCACGCGCTTACCCAACTTTAGACCTGGTTGAGCTTTGGGGCCAGCTTCCGGTAACAAATGGCGACGGCACCCCCCGCAGGTTTAATGACCGTACGGAGTTAATGCAAGGCCTTGAGCCAAGGCTGTTGGCAACAGTATATTTCCCGGGCACCACATTAAGGGGCCTTACCTTTGATATGCAACGCGGTATATATCCTTCTTTCACTGGTACTGCTGCTGCTGAGGTGGCTAAACAGCCAAACTCACGTTCATACATGCTTGCCGGAGATACTAAAACATTATACCAAGGTAAGCAGATAATAGGTTTTACCGGCCCATGGACAGGCGGCGACGAGCTAACCCGTACCGGTTTCTATGTACGCAAATACGTTGATTATAATAAGCCACAAGCAACGGTTGATCTTTACAAAAGCGAGCAACCATGGATAGACCTGCGTTACGGCGAAATTTTACTGAACCGTGCCGAAGCTGCTATGGAACTGGGTAACACCGGGGATGCATTTGATTGTATTAAAAAGATAAGGGAAAGAGCAGGCGCTACCCCATATACATCTATTGACATTGATAAAATACGCAAGGAAAGGCGCATGGAACTGGCATTTGAGAACCAATACTATTGGGATCTTAAAAGATGGCGGACTGCAGATGTAGTGCTTGATCGCGCCCACTTCAGGGGGTTAATGCCATACTATGTATTTAATGAGAATAAATATATTTTCCTGGCCGAACCGGAGCTGTTTAACCGCGAATACACCTTCCAGAAACAGAATTATTATGAGCCAATACCAGGCGGCGAAATCAACAAAAACCCTAACCTGCTGCCAAACAACCCTGGCTATTAACAATATTAAAGATGAGTGATATGAAAAAAATAATCAGCAAAATTTTGGCAGGCGTAGTTATCATGGCTGCTGCTGCCTGTACAAAAATTGACAACTATGATGGGCCGAATGCGTCGTTACAGGGTAACATCCTGTCGTCAGAAGGTGGCAATTTGCAAACTTCAGGCGGTAGTACCCAAATATGGATGCAGCAAATAGGTTGGACATCGCCCCAAACCATCCCAAGTAAATTTGATGGTACATACCAGGATACCAAGCTTTTTAAAAGCTCGTATAAAGTGGTACCTACGGGTGGGGCCTTTTGGCCGGTTACCGATACCACAGTGGTAAATATAAGTCAGGGAACTAAACACGATTTTACGGTTACGCCGTATATCGTTATTAAAAACTTCCAGTCATCACTAACAGGTACAACGCTTACCCTAACGTTTGACATAGATGCACCTATTGCAGCAGGTTTGCCAACTATTAAAGATGTCCAACCCTACGTGAATACTACAAGCCTTGTAGGTTCGGGGGCTTCAATACGTGATTATTCTGACCTGAATTCAAAACCTGTCAACAAAAACTTTACTGATATGGTTGCAGCCGACAAATCAATAACACTAACCGTACCTAACCTGTTACCGGGCCGTACATTCTTTGTTCGTGTTGGCGTGCGTTTGGCCGACAGCTATAACAGTTCAAATTTTTCGGAAATAGTGAGAGTGGATGTCCCTAACAATTAATTTAAACTAAAGGAAAATGAGATCTATAAAATATATGGTGGTATGTTCCATCGTTATCGCCGGGTTTTTAATAGCCGGCTGCAAAAAGGAAAGTTATACGTCGCGGGATACTTCGGGCCTTAAACCTCCCCCACCACCCGATACTACATCCCCTCCGGTTGTTGATAATTCTCTTGTATTTGATAATGCCGATAAAACAGATGGTTGGCAGGTTGCCAACGGCGATCCTGTTTTAGTAAAAACCGGCCAGAAAGAAGGAGCTGGCTATATCCAGGGAACAATACCTGCCGGAGGCGATTTTATGCAGTTTATTAAAACTGTTAATCCCCCTGTTGATACCAAATTAACTTTAAATAACGGCGAATTGAATTTTTGGTTTTATGTTCCTGACGTATCACTGGTTACTACCGATGGACAGATACAATTCAGCAGCTCTGGTGCTCCCGACAATAATCGTGTTGGATGGGGATTTGATAAGATTTTGCCCTCACTGAAAACCGGATGGAACCATTTACAATTAAGGTTTAAAGATGGTTCACTAACCGGCGATGGCGGCCCTGATTTTAGTGCTATGAATTTTATAAAAATATTCTTTCATCAAACAAGTAGTGCCTCAGCGCAAAATTATGGTGTTGATGATTTCAGAGTAGATGTTGCGCCTGCGCCTGCGCCGGTTGTATTTGATAACGCTGATAAAACAGATGGTTGGCAGGTTGCTAACGGAGATCCTGTGTTAGTAAAAGTCGGCCAAAAAGAAGGAACGGGTTATATTCAGGGAACTATACCGGCCGGAGGCGATTTTATGCAGTTTATTAAAACCATTGTTCCTCCTATTGATACTAAAGTAACTATGGAAACCGGAGCGCTATCATTTTGGTTATATGTTCCGGATGCTTCATTGGTTAATACAGACGGCCAGATACAGTTCAGCAGCTCTGGCGCTCCCGACGATTTTCGTGTAGGGTGGTCATTTGGTTTGGTTAAACCTTCACTCAAAAACGGATGGAATCATCTGACACTAAAGTTCTCAGAAAGTGACGGTATAACCGGCGACGGGGGCCCTAAGTTAACTGCCATGAACTTTGTGAAAATATTCTTCCATCAAGAGAAAAGTAACTCACCACAAAATTATGGAGTTGATGATTTTAAAGTAGTAGAAGTGCAATAGTGTAAGATCAGAGTACCTTATTAGTATAAATGCTCTGAAATCATATATCAAACAATTTAATTACTTACCTGCAGGGAGAAATCCCTGCAGGTATTCAAAACACCTTAAATAATGACTTTAAAAACAATTAAAGTATACGGAAAAAAAGCACTTTTATTAGCATTGCTACTACTCTCTGCAGGCTATGGCATGGCTCAAAAAAAGACTATCAAGAATGCTCCTAAGGGAAACCCCTTTATCAGGGATATGTACACTGCTGACCCATCTGCGCACGTTTGGGCTGATGGCCGCTTGTATGTTTATGCCTCTCATGATATTTTCCCTGCACGTGGCTGCGATTTAATGGATCAGTATCACGTTTTTTCTACCAGCGACATGAAGCATTGGAAAGACCATGGCGAGATATTACGCGCAAGCCAGGTTCCATGGGGCCGTAAAGAGGGTGGCTTTATGTGGGCGCCTGATTGTGCTTACAAAAATGGCACTTACTATTTTTATTTCCCTCACCCAAGCGATACCAAATGGAACGACAGCTGGAAAATTGGTGTAGCTACCAGCAAAAACCCGGCAAGTGGTTTTACGGTACAAGGTTATATTAAAGGCCTCGAATCGATGATAGACCCTTGTGTATATACCGATGATGACGGGCAGGTTTACTTTTACTATGGTGGTGGCGGCACCTGCAAAGGCGGCAAGCTTAAAGATAACATGATGGAGATTGATGGCGAAATGCAAACAATGGAAGGCCTTAAAGACTTCCACGAAGCCAGCTGGGTACACAAGCGTAATGGCGTGTACTACCTATCATATTCAGATAATCATGATGTGGATGGTAAACATAACCGTATGAACTATGCAACCAGCAAAAGCCCGCTTGGCCCCTGGACATACCAGGGCATTTATATGGAGCCTACCGATAGCTATACCAACCACGGCTCAATTGTAAAGTTTAAGGGGCAATGGTATTCATTTTATCATAACAGTGCACTCTCTCATGAAGATTGGCTAAGATCTATCTGTGTAGATAAATTATACTATAATCCTGATGGAACTATCAAAGTGGTAAAAACTACTTCTGGCAAGTAATAAGTACTGACGGCATCGTATTACAATCTTTAATTATTAATCCGGTTATTACATGAGAAAGCATTATGCTAATATTATTTTAACTACCATGCTATTGCTGGTATTTGCTTGCTCAAAAAAGAGTAACAATAACAACGATACGCCACCACAACCCGATGCACCGGGTGTTGCTGACCCTATTACAAATACACCGGTTGCCCCCAACCCGTTTATCCGTAGCATGTATACAGCCGATCCATCTGCACACGTTTGGGCCGATGGGCGCTTGTATGTATATGCATCGCATGATATTGACCCGCCGCGCGGTTGCGACCTGATGGATCAATATCATGTTTTTTCTACCGACGACATGGTACACTGGAAAGATCACGGAGAAATACTAAGGGCCAGCCAGGTGCCATGGGGCCGTAAAGATGGCGGGTTTATGTGGGCGCCTGATTGTGTGTATAAAAATGGCACTTATTACTTTTACTTCCCGCATCCAAGTGAAGATGATTGGAATAACAGTTGGAAAATAGGCATAGCAACCAGTAAAAATCCCGCAAGTGATTTTACAGTACAAGGTTACGTAAAGGGGCTCGAATCAATGATAGACCCATGCGTGTTTGTTGATGATGATGGGCAAGCTTATTTTTACTACGGTGGTGGCGGCACTTGCAAGGGAGGAAAACTTAAGGACAACATGATGGAAATAGATGGCGACATGAAACGAATGGAAGGCCTAAAAGATTTTCATGAAGCAGCGTGGGTGCATAAACGCAATGGCTTATACTACCTTTCGTATGCTGACAATTATGATTCAAACGGCATGCACAACCGCATGAACTATGCTACCAGTAAGAGCCCATTAGGCCCGTGGACTTATAGGGGTGTTTATATTCAGTCTACTGGCAGCTCTACAGATCATGGTTCGATTGTCAAATATAAGGATCAGTGGTATGCATTTTATCATTCCAGCGCATTATCGCATAACGACTGGTTAAGGTCAATATGTGCAGATAAACTATACCATAATGCAGACGGAACTATACAAGTAGTAAAAACCACTTCAGGTAATTAGCATCATCGGAAACCCAATTATTGATACGTTTATTTATTAACAACAAAATAAAAAAATATGAAGTACAAATATTATAGCAACCTGCTTTTAGCAGCCATGCTTACCTTAGCATGTGGTTGCTCAAAAGTTAAGAACAACGGGATTGAAAATATGCCAAACCCGGTAGTAACACCAACTAAACCGGTAGATCCTGTTAAGCAATCGCCTGTTGGCGATGTAGTGGGTAAAGTAACCGTTGGTTACCAGGGCTGGTTTGCCACAAAGGGAGACGGCTCCCCTATTGATGCCTGGTGGCATTGGACACAGGACTGGGGCCAGATACCATCACCTACAAACAAAGGCATGGCATCGTGGCCGGATGTGCGCGATTATACCACAACCTACCAAACAGGCTTTGCAAATCTTAACAATGGCTCGCCGGCAAAGCTTTTTTCATCATTTAATGACCAAACCGTTGATGTGCAGTTTAAATGGATGCAGGACAATGGCATTGACGCCGCAGCCCTGCAGCGCTTTAACCCAACAGGTGGCGAAGGCCCGGTTCGGGATGCTATTACTGTAAAGGTAAAAGCAGCGGCAGAAGCACATAACGTTAAGTTTTATATCATGTATGATGTTAGCGGCTGGACAAGCATGCAAGAAGAAATCAAAACCGACTGGACCAATAAAATGTCGGCTTATACCGCTTCGTCAGCCTATGCCAAGCAAAATGGCAAGCCGGTTGTATGTATCTGGGGCTTTGGCTTCAGTGATAGCAATCACCCTTTTTCGCCCGAGGTTTGCCTTGATGTGATCAACTGGTTTAAAAGCAAGGGCTGCTACGTAATTGGCGGTGTGCCCACCCATTGGCGCACACAGGAGAGCGATTCGCGTGCCGGTTTCCTGGCTACTTACAGTGCATTTAACATGCTTTCGCCATGGATGGTGGGCCGTATAGGTAACGTTGTAGAATCAGATAACTTTTACAATACAGTTAACGTAGCCGACGAAAAGTATTGCGCTTCTAAAGGGATCGACTATCAACCTTGTATACTTCCCGGAGATTTGCAGGCACATCAGCGTGCGCACGGCGATTTTATGTGGAGGCAGTTTTACAACATGACCCGCGCAGGCGCACAAGGTTTATATATTTCGATGTTTGATGAATACAACGAAGCAAACCAGATTGCTAAGACCGCAGAAAACCAAAGCCAGGTTCCCAAAGATTCGGGCTTTGTTA
This sequence comes from Bacteroidota bacterium, assembly GCA_040390445.1. Classification (GTDB taxonomy): domain Bacteria; phylum Bacteroidota; class Bacteroidia; order Sphingobacteriales; family Sphingobacteriaceae; genus Mucilaginibacter. The sequence continues at coordinate 243,775 of JAZJYI010000004.1, read as the reverse complement.
CACTGGATGAAGACGGCACGGTCTGCTCATCAGACTATTATCTACGCCTTACCAACGATGGCGGTAAAATGTTTAAAGGGCAAATACCTTTAACGGCAACAAGGCCTACCGCCCCGGTAAAATAGTTTTTTTTCTAAACCTTATCATTCCAAGCGGGGCTAATATTGGCTCCGCTTTTTTCGTGGCTGTTTTTTGCAGAAAATCTGTTCTTACTAGCAAAAAAGCGCCCGGTTCTCACCCCGGACGCTACCAATTAGATGCCGACTCGCTCGACTTTTTAACCAACTACATCCCGATCTCAAAAGATCACTCTTTCCGGGAATTTCTTATTAATATTTAACCGCAGGCCGGCTGCCAAATGTTATCCCCGATGCATTAACCGTATCAACAGTAAAGTAATAACCAACACCTGCGTTAAGCGCGTTAATATCAACCGTTGTAGCATCATAAACCTGGTAGGCCGAGAATAGCTTATCTGGCGCAATACCATAACGTACTATATAGAACTCTGCCCCGCTTACGGTATCCCATTTTAAAGCTGCCGAACGCTGGTTACTAACATTGCGGGCAACCTTAATATGTTTAACCATAGCAGGCTTATTACCTGGTGCAATACCAAAAGCACGTAACCCCGATATCGAAAACTTAGTTCCGGCAACGGAATGTACGTTTGTAATACGCAGATAACGCGCTTTAGCAGGCTCTGGAAGCTCTATATAATCATGAGGGCTATCTGACCCTACGTTTTTATGATTAATGATGACATGCCATTTCTTGCCGTTTGCAGATGCTTCGATATAATAACGATAGCTGTCGTCCGGTTTAATAGCGGCAGCGTTTGCGCCCTCATCAGCAAAGTTTACCTGTATGGCATTAACGGTACATGTTTTTTTCATATCAACAGACAGCCACTCGCCTGCATCACCACTCCGTGCCGACCACCATGTTTTGATGTCTTCATCAAAGGCTTTGTTTACGCCCTCATTATCCAATACAGATGAGGCGGTTGCTTGCTTCTTATAACTTAGCAACATCCATTCGGGCCCCTTCTTCATCAAACTATGTTGGGGCATTTGGGTGGGTACATACTGCGGGTAATCGCCCAGGTAGGTGTTTGTTACCAGTTGCCTATCCTTGGTTATAAAAGTGGGGAAAAGCACTAGCCGCCGCTCAAACATATGCCTTACGGATATGGTACCGGTAGCGATATGCCAGTACTCGCCACGCTTATCTGCAAACGTTGCGGAGTGGCCTGCGCCCGTTATAAAGCCAGTTGGCTTAAACGAGAACGGGCTATAATCGGCATAAACAAATGGCCCGGTTGCCTTATCGGCAACGTACACCCCATCGGCATAGGTTTTAAACTGGGTACCAGGCCCGGCGTATTGCAGGTAATACTTATCACCTATTTTATTCATGTATGAGCCCTCAATCCAGGGCTTTGCATTTATTTCGTCATTGGTGTCGCCCGGCACCTCCCATCCGTGTGCTTTGGTATCGGCACTAATTAATGGTAAGTGATCACCGATTGGTAAAAAAGACTTTGCATCCATTTGCACCACCTGGATGGGGTTAACATCCGAGCAGCCGTTGTACAAATATACTTTACCATCGGTATCTATAAAAAGAGCCGGGTCAATGCATCCCGGGGCATAGCCGTTAATATTGCGCCATTTACCGGTAAGCGGGGCATCGGTGGTGAAAGCACCGGTATTGTTACCCCCAAAAAAGATCATCCTGCCATTTACAATAGTAACAGAAGGCGCATAAACATCAAGCGGCAAGCCCTGTGGTTCAATAAACTTCCAATCGATCATATCGCCCGAACACCAATAACCCTTTTGTTTGGATGCAAACAACCAGTACTTTCCTTTAAATATCACAATGGTTGGGTCTGCAGCTTCACGATATGTGGCAGCACCATTATTTTGAAAGTTATAAGGTAAGTTGACCGGGTTACAAAACGTTTTTGCTTGTTTTTTTGTCTGTGCATCGGCGTATGATTGCGAAAACACCACAACCGAGCCTATTACAGTAGCTATAATACACGTTTTAGATGTAAGCCATCGCTTTTTCATTTGGTAACCGGTTTAGGCACTTCGGCTGTTAGCGGCATTTGCTTGCGCAGCATTTTTGCAGCATACCCTGTTAAATACAAATAATAATCGTTAGGGATACCCTCCTCAAACGTTACAAATGAGCTTAGCCCTACCGGCGGGTTTGTGGATACCTTTAATATGGCCGTACCTTCGTCAACCTCATCAAACATGGCAACGTAGAGCATTTCTGCACCGCTGTTAATAGCCCCGTTTATTTGTTTCCAGTAAAACGACCCACGGTTACGTGGTATCTGGTTTTGTTTTGCGCGCGGGTTCATATTGTGCCAGCTAAAGCCTGGGAATACGGTAGGCACATAGTCCAGCTTGCTTTGGCGGCACCAGGCAATATCATCGGCAATACGGCCTTTAAAATTCGGATAGGCGTTTTCATCAAAGCGGCCTACAAACCATGGGTGTACAATATCAACCTTCCGTATCACGTCATGCAATTGCGGGTCTTTCTCTGTATCGTTACCAAAGTCGCGCCAGTAAGCAGGCACTCCCAATAAAATGGAACAACCACCATATACCGGGTCATTCTTCAGGAAATCAATAATGCGGTTTGCCTCTGCCAACCCATACCTGCGGTGGTCATTAAAGCCAACACCCCATACAGCCACCAGTGGCTTGCCGTTATGGTAAAGCCAGGTTTGGTTATTACCACGGTTGGTGGCTTTAAGGCTATCTACCAAATGTTTCCAGTCGTTAATAACCAGCGAGTCGCCGCCTGCAGCCATGCCCGAAAGATCGTACATTACCGTAATGGCCCTGTGATATTTTTGCGCATATTTTAGCGCGTTGCCCAACACCACATCATTATGATGGCGGCCACGGCCACGCTGCACATCGGCTATAAAGCGCTGCACAAATACACCGTCGACCCCATATTGCTGCATCCATTTAAAATGCGTTTCGGCGGATGATGCATCGTACGAGCTGTACAGGTACGCGTCGCTGCCATCGGCGTGTTTAAATGGCGATTTATAAGTTTTAGGGTATTCGCCTACATCTGGCCATACATCAATATTGGTGCTGCCCGGCTCAAATTTACCGTGCGACAGGTAATGGTTCCAGCCACGGCCTGCGCCATCTTCCGGCGCATTGAACCAACCTTGGTACCCGGCCATTACCAGGCCTTTATAACTACTAAAAGCCGACTTTTTACTATGACGAAGCTGCGCATAACCGGTGCTGAAAGAAAGCAGCAACAGCAAACTAATGGTTGCCTTTTTCATGCTATCAGATCCCCCAGTTTTTATTTGGTTTCGGCCCCATCTCCAGTTCAAGCGTACCACCATCAACCAGTTGCTGATGCGTAAAGAGCGGCTTGTTTAAAACCCGCCCGTTAAACCTGGCACTTTGTATGTATTTGTTAACTACCGAACTGTTTTTGGCGATCATTTTAAACTGCTTACCGTTGGTAAGGTTAATGGTTACCTTACTAAATACCGGGCTGCCAATAGTGTAAACTGGCTGGCCGGGGGTAACCGGGTAAAAACCCATAGAGGAAAACACCACAAAGGCCGACATGCCGCCGCCATCCTCATCGCCAGGGATACCGAAGATGTTATCCTTGTACCAAACATCTAACAAAAATCTGACGCGTTTTTGAGTTTTCCATGGCGCACCGGCAAAATTATACAGGTATGGGATATGGAAGCTTGGCTCGTTACCCATTGAGTACTGCCCAACCAAACCGGTGGCATCAGGGAACTTAGCCCAAAACTCATACTTGCTCCTGTCAAGCCCCTCGCGGAACAATTGGTCAAGCCTGGCCTGGAAGCCGTCCTTACCACCCATTAAATTGATAAGACCGGGGATATCCTGCTGAACCTGCCACAGGTAGGTCCAGCCGTTATTCTCATCATAAAAATCGCGGCCGCCAAGGCCGCCGCCAAACTTGGGGTCAATATTTATCCAGTTGCCATCCTTATCTTTGGGGATGAACATCTTTTTATCGTTGTTCCAAAGGTTTTTATAGTTAAGGCCGCGTTTTGCGAATATGGCCTGGTCGCTGGTTTTATTCAATTCGCCTGCCAGTTGCCCAACCGCCCAGTCATCATAACTGCCGCCTAAAGTTACGGCTACAGCCTGTCGCTTTTCAAAGCTATGTACCAGGCTTACCGTTTCTTTCTCGCCTTTTTGCAAGGCCGGGAAGTATCCCTTTGTATGGTAAAAATCATCCAGCTCGCATTTAGGCCCGTTTATCCAGGGCAGCATGGTGGCTTCGTTGGCGTTTTTCAGGATGCCTTCATAAGCTTTGTTTATATCAAACCCACGAATGCCCTTACGGTAATCATCCAAAAACATCACTGTTGAGTGAAAACCGTTCATACAAGGGTTATCGCCAAACAACACCGGGAAAGTAGGCATCCAGCCGCTTTGCTGGTACATGTTAACATAAGAGTTAAGCATATCCGACTCCATCTGTGGGTTAAGTATAGCACGCAGGGGGTGCAGCGCCAGGTAGGTATCCCAAACCCAATCATCTACATAGAACGGTCGGTTGCTATCGTGCACTTTTTTATCGTACCCGCTGTAGTAATGGCCATCTTCGTTAATGTTAACCATGCGTTCGTTGCAACGGTAAAGGGCTGTATAAAACGACCGGCGCTGAGCCTCTGTACCACCCTCCGTTTGGATCTGGTTCACCACCTTGCCCCATTCGGCTTTGGCGGTTGCTTCAAGCTGGTTAAAATCGGTACTACCTAATTCATTCTTAAAATTTTGTTTAGCCTGCTCGGCGCTTACATATGATATAGCATATTTAAATTCGATAGTGGCTGGCGCTTCAGCACCAAATGTGATATAAGCCTTCGCGTGTTCTGCCGTTACAGAATTTTCGGCGACGGTGTTATCGTTTTTCAGTACGCCGGGTGTGCCTTTGGCATTGAAACGGCCGTACACATATACTTTGATATCCTTGTTATAGGTTTCAAATCCGCTTAGTTCATCGCCTCCTGTAAAATTAAAGCTTGCTGAACCATCATTATAGGTGCCAAAAAGGATACTTTTTGCAGCGGACTTATCTGCAAAAGTGAATTTATACATCCCCACTTTTTTACCGGGAGAAAACTCAACGGTAATATCCTTATCTATCAGGAAAGTTGAATAATACCAGGGGTGTACCTGCTCCAGGTCATGATCATAAGCCATGCGCTGGCCCCATGAAGCTGCAGTAATGGTTTCATTGTCCGGTTTTATCTGGAACACCTCGCCTAAGCGGTGCGATACCATATTCAGCGGGAAGCTTGAGATCTGGTCATCAATGTAATCCTTCCTAACCGGGTACATCCTGATCATTTGGTTGGGCAGATGCATGGTTGGGCGTGTAGGTTCAAGCAATTGACCAACGTTACCAATATGCGGATCGATATAATCTAATTTATCCTGTGCGTAGCTGCCGGTGTAAAAACAAACAGATGCGGCACAGGTAATGGCCGAAAAGGTAGCGGGCTTTAAAAAGCGTAAAAAATATGTCAACATTGTTTTTATACTATGGTATTGAATATTTGTTTAATTATTTCTTTGAGGAATGGTTTTGGTAAACGGTATTTGTTTTTTGAGCATAGCCCCTGCTTTACCAGTAAGCCATAGGTAATGATCTGTAGGCATCCCCTCATAGTCTAACAACTTAAATGTACCTATCGGTGGGTTATTGGTACATTTAAATATGGCGGTACCTTCGTCCATCTCATCAAACATGGCTATGTAAATCATTTTTGCGCCGCTGCCAATGGCGTTGCTGATCTGCTCCCAGTAAAACTGGCCTTTTTGCCTCGGGATCTGGCCCAGTGGCGGCAGCCCGTTAAACTCTACCTTCCCTAAATTATACCAGCTAAAGCCGGGAGAAATACAAGGTACATAGTCGAGTTTGTTTTTGGTGCACCATGCAATATCTGCCTTTACATGTACAGCATAACGTTCGCCTTCGGCTTGCAACAGGGGTGTAAACCGTTGCACCATCCATGGCAATATAATATCGGCTTTCTTCATTATCTGGTGCAGGTAAGGATCGGGCAGGCAATCAACATTCAAATCTCTAAAATAAGTTGGTACGCCAAGCATTACCGCGCAACCGCCGTATACAGGGTCGTTCTTTAAAAAATCTATAAGCCTGTCTATTCCTATGTTGCGGATGTTATACCCTCTGTCCGGGAAGCCCAGGCCCCATATGGCTACAAGCGGCTTATTGTGGTGGTAAAGATAAGTTTGTTTATCTCCCCCCGATGTTATTTTAAGGCTATCCACCAGTTGTTTCCAATCGTCAATAATAGCCGAGCAGTCCTCCCCTTTATCTTTTAATCCCGAAAGGTCATACATCACCGCAATTGCCCTATTGTTGATCTTTGAAGCTTCGAGCGCGTTTTTCAGGATCACGTTTGATTGCCTTCTGCCCTCGGGCGTGCGTACCCCTCCAAAAAAGCGCTGCATAAATACGCCATCTACGCCGTACTCCTTCATCCACTTAAAATGCAATAGGGTTGTGCTTTTGTCCCACGAGCTAAACAGTTTGGCAACGCTGCCATCACTATGCTTTATTTGTGTAGGGTATGTTTTTTCGTATTCGCTTACATCCGGCCAAAGGTCAGTATGGATATGGCTGCTATCAACCTTGCCGTACATGGCATAATGCCCCCACCCCTCGTTTGCGCCATCGCCCTCGGCCCTGAACCATCCCTGGTAACCCGCCATTACCAACCCTTCATAATTTGGAAAGGCGGAGGTTTTACTGTGGCGGGTTTGCGCGGTGGCAACACAACCAATAAGCATAGCAAAAAGTACAAGCAGGGATTTTTTAGACATGGGTTCTCAGTTACAATTGGTTCCCCAAAAATGCCATGCCGGCTTAATAAAAAATTAAAATTTGATTAATTAAGCCTGTTAATTACAAATGATGTTAATTTATTCAATAATTGAATGAAAATCGCGCTCAAACGTTTCGCCGTAAATGGCTTTGTACTCTTTATTAAAGCTTTCGAATGTGTTTTTTGCGAGCGAGTGCTTGCCGATATGAGACAGGGCCTTGCACTTAATGATCATCGCATCCTCATTAACCGGGTCGAAATAAAAGATGTCGTTAGCCAGTTTTATCAAAAACTCAGGGTCGTCATCTATCTTAACCGATTGTGCAAACTGTACATATGAATCGATGATCTCGTTAGATACCTTCGACTTAAAAGTATCCAGCCATTCATACTCAATCCCCGACAGGAAATTCCCTCTTTGCGTAATATGAGTAAGCTGAATGATCTTTTGTTTATTAAGCCTGTCTTTGTCTGATACGATATTGAGATAGTTGTGATAATCTACAGCTGTTTTGCTGTAATCCGTCTCTATTTTCCAGAACCCTGTATCTTTTGAAAGATGGCAGCCGTCCATTTTATCGAGCAATGTTTTTAGCTTGGCAATGTTAACAGAACGGTTATTACGTGCACTCTTTTCCGACTTATCAAACCAAAGTATCTCGTTCAGTTTTTCAGAACTTATCCCCCTGCCGTTACGTAAGGAATAAAGTTGGATCAATAAGAATAGCTCTTTAAGTAAAGGGGTAAAATAACGTGTAATTTCGTTACCCTCGGGTGTAAAAAGTTGTAAGTCGCCAAAAAGGAAAATAGCATTTTTATTACAGATGGGCTGATCCATATCAGCTACGGTAACCGGGTCATGTTCTGCATTATTAACCGGCAAATGGTTTAATGTTGCTGCTACCAGAGGCGGGCTTACCTGCGTTGCTACCACTACACTCTTTTTACGGTGATAAACAAACGCCCAAAGCCCAAACAGTATCACCGCAATACCACCTATTACTATCCAAATGATGCGATTACTACTGGTTAACATGATATTTGTGCCGGTAAGCGGCTCGGGCGGGCTTAGTAATGAGTACACCTTTACCCGGGTTTGGTTGTTCTCCCTGAAAAGGGTTACCACCATAAATTTACCGCTATGCGGGAAATAGCACAGGTCGGCAAAAGCGTTAACATCATGAAACTGGAACGGGATGGTATCGCCTACAGCATGATAATCGGGCTTATCTAACGACCCGCAGATCATTTGTAACCGCGATTTAAATTTATGCTGAGGGAATATCAACCCGTAATAAGCGTGTTTTTTTTCGTTTATATACAACGAATTGGCAAAAACAAAATCCTCATTTTTTACGCTGATGTTAAAGAGCTTTTTAAAGCTATTATCCTTAACACTATAGCGCATCATATCATATATGTTGCGCGGATTTACTATTTGCTGGCCCGATGCACTGCCATATCCGCCAATAATATAAGCGGTATCGCCGGTGGTATTGGTACCTAAACCTGCAAGGTAACGCGGCGTGAAGGTATCGCCTTTTGTTTTTACCATTTGCCATTTGCCGGTTTTCAGATCATAGCGCTTAACACTATCTTTATAAACAAGCTGCCCGTACCCGCCAATGGTGTAAATGGATGAATCAGTTTTGCTGAAAAATTTATTAAAGTGGCCATTGTTGGTTTCAAATATGTAGAAACCCTTGTTCCAGCGGTTGTTTGCCATATTAAATGTACCAACCGCCTGCTGATCTAAATAAAGATAAAAAAGCCTGTTATTGACATATAAAGCCTGATCGCCGGGTACCAGTTCCTGCCTGCCCGAGGCATAGGCTGTTTTGCGAAGCTGGGGGGCTTTATCTGAATAGGTCACTAATGAGTCTGGGGTGATCACGTGGATCTCTTCTTTCGCAGCATCAAATGCTATACTGGCATTCCCCGGCACCACAAAATCTTTTTCCATTTGCCAGTACCTGTGGCATGCCTTTACCCAGATAGGATTATTTACAACGCCGTTATTATGGTTTACCAATTCGCCGGCTGTGCTGCCCTGCCACTCATTCAAAGGCCAGTTAGATACCTGTTTATTATTCTGCATCGCGCTCACATTACGCAATTTCATCGGCGGCAGGTCTGTAGATTGGTATTGTTTGTAGGCATTCGCCCCAAAAAGCAGTTTATAATTATTTGCCGGTTTAAGGTGTACACCTGCTTCTGTTAATGTTTTCCCGCCTGAAACAACCGAAAGTCGGTTGTTCTTATAATCTATTATGATGCGTAGCTTATTCCAGCTTTCAAACAACTGTTTTTCATCTATATTGAAGGATACGCCTGACAGGCGGTCGCCAATAATGATCTTAAAATGTTTGGTATTAGCCTGGTTATCATATACCAGGTCTACATTCTGGTTATTATCACTAATGAGCCGTAAAATGTACCCGAAATAAATAGTACGGTTGGGTATAAAAGAAAGTTCGAAAGATACATCAAGCGTATTTAGTGTCTCTTTTGGTGTTAGGTTATTAAGGCTTAGATCAAGCGTTGTCCGTTTATCCTGCACTACCTCATGGCTGTAAAAAGCCAACCCGTACGATTGGGCATAGCTATGAAGCATGAACATAGAGTTCAACAAAACAGCAGTGATTACCCTATACAAAAGAGGTCTCATGTTTAATGGTGTACTTTAAGCGTTAAAACTTGGGTACCCTAATTATTAATAAATTCGGTTTCTAATTGGTAAGCAAGCAGCCCTTAAGCCGCTTTCTTAGCTAAATTACAATAAAAACGCCGCAAATTCAACTTCATAATATGCTATAAAATATACCCGGTTATAAGTCATTTACAGTCATACGGTTTAAATAATTATTGCGTTGTAATTGCGGGTGCTGAAATATAATAACCCGTTGCTTTCAAAATAAAATCAACAATCGGCGCCGGGTTGGGTAAGCTATGCGGGTGATGTTTAAACCCTGGTTTGTGTATCACGGTAATAGCACCACCCAAAGCCTTTACTTTTTGCTCAAATAAAAGTGTATTATTAGCTGGCGACACCGCTTCATCGTCATCAGCCAGCAGGTGCAACATCGGGAACCGGCCCGAAACAATTTGCGCCACCTTATCCATCGGGCTCGCCTTTAATATACCTATTTCTGCCACAGTTTTAAGCTTATAATCCTGTTTAAGTATGGCTGAGTCGGGCCATAACTTCAAATCGAGCAGGGCGTTATCCGCATAGGTACAGCTTACTTTATCGGGGTTAGCGGCAGCCCAGTTATAAATGTAAATCCCGCCACGGCTCATCCCCTCCAGCGCTGCTTTTTTTGCCAAACCGGCTGTACGCAGTATTTTATAAAAGTTATTCCAGTAACCGATAGCTTCATCGTTACCCAGTAATTCGGCTACATCACAATAAACCAGGTGAAAACCTTGCTGCAATAATGCGATATCGGTTTGTGGCTCGTGCCCCCAAAAACGTGCACGCCAGATCCATGGGTGCCCGGTAGCAGCAAATTTGGGTTTTACAATTTTACTTTCGCGGCCTTCAAATGTAAAGTCGGCACATGCATAACCAAAAAACTGGCTTTCCTTATAAGGCTGTTTTATGGCTTTAAAAACATCATAATTTGCATCACGCGGTTGCTTTAATATGCCATACAGCATCTTTGCGGTAATATTTGTCCCTTGTATATTGGGGTGGATCTTATCTGGCATTAACGCCTCCTGGTTTAGGAATGCGGAATGCATGTCCAACACTTCTGCGCCTGTTTGATGGGCCACATTGCGCAGTTTTGGAATGATATTGTTTACAATAACCTTATCATAGATCTGGTTGGTATCAGCCTGGAAGGATGGGATAGGCAATAGCAGAATAATGCGCGGGTGCGTGGGTAACTGCGCAAATGATTTGATCATGTCCCGGCAATCGTTTTCAAACTCATCAAGATGTATGCGGTTTACCAGCTTGGCATCATTACCACCCAAATCAATAAAAACAACATCCGGGTTACTTTGCAGGGCTTGCTTGTATGCACCGGTACTCCAATAAGACAGATCGCCTTTTTTTAACATAGTAGCGCTGCTAACGCCAAAATTGCGCACCTCGAAATTCTTACCAAGCATGATTTGCAATTGTGCCGAAGCCGATTGCGTTTGCGGATTGGGCAGCGTTGCCCCGTAGGTAATGCTGGCACCTATGCAGGTTATTCTTGTTACCGCCTTTACTGTGCCGGTAAAGCAAAATGCTATTAATAAGATGAGTAGTCGTTTTATCATACTATTTGTTTTTACTCATGTCAACTACATCGTCCATACGGCTTGCCGGTATTACTTTAAGGTTGGTTAATTTGCCGTTAATCACTTTCCCCTCAACTGTAGTTTTATAGGGGGCATTCAATTTAAAATCGGCGTTCCAGCCTGCGGGCCATGCGGGCAGCAGTATTATTTTCTTCCCCTCAGCCTGCATCAGCATTTGCTGTAAACCGTTCTCGCCATTGCCGCCGTTATCTTCATCGGGCATATAATCATTTCCTTTTTCCCAAAATGCCGGAAATTTAAGCGTAGGGTCTTTACGGGTAAGTGCAAAGGAGGTGTAGTCTTTAGCGGTTGTGGCATCGCCAACCATAGCGGCTTGTATGGGGTCTTGCACCCAGCAGCCTTTTGACCTTTGCTTGCGGGTATTAAAAGTGTTTAAAGCAATATCAATATTGGGTTTACCCAAACCGTAGATCCTGAAAGGGTATATCGCATACAGCTCGGGGTTTTCGCTATTGAATGATTTTGCGGTTTGCGGACCTGTATAAGGCAAAAGGACAGACTTACCATCAATGTTACCTGTTGGCAGCGGCGGTAATTCGCTCAATAACTTTTGCCAGTATTTTCGGGTTTCATTATTTACAATATTGGCGGGGAGTTGGATCATCCGGTTTAATATCGCATGTAAGCCTGCAATATCAGGGGCCGGGTTGTGAACCTTCCAGAACATCTCGATAGAATTATCCGGATCAAGCAATAACTTGCCGGTAATATCACGCTTAAAATGCTGGTCAAAAAACTCAAGGCCTGCTGAAGCCACCGGCAATAAAGTGTTTTTTGCAAACTGAGTATCGCCCGTGTACTCATAATAATCAAGCATCATCATGCTTAACTCCAGTATAGGGGTAAAATAATGGTTGGTGTAATTTTCTTTCACCTCGGGGCCCATATAATTCAGGCCTCCCCAAAAGGGTGCGGTTTCTGCAAAATAGGCTCCGCCGTGGCTATAAAATTTTTTCACCTGCGCTGTATTAGCAGGTAAGATGTTGGCATACATTTTAAAAAGTGGCTGCATGATGTCAAAATCTCCGGCCATTAGCCTTGGCCAATACATTGCCCGGGTATTTTGAAACCAGTATTGCCCGCCCCAGCTGCGAAAATCGGCGTTACCGTTTTTCTGCGGATTATCCACCACAAATATCGACCCGTTAAACTTTATAGGGTATGCCCCCCTGCCGGCGCATGCGGTAACAAAACGCTGCAAAATATAGCCCTGCGTAACCTGTTCAGCCAGGTTGTCGCCTGTAACCAATACGTGGCTACGGTTCCAAAACTGCTGCCACCATTGCCTGTGCGCACCTCTTGTTTGCTCGATGTTTAATTTTTCAATTTTATTTACCAGGGGAGTCAATTGCGTAAGCCAGCTTTGGCCGCTTGTTGCAACCTTTGTTAAGGGATAAATAGATATTAACTGAGTAGTAACATTTGTGCGCGATTGAAGCGTGGCATCTCCTTTATTTATGAGGTTGTTGCCTTTTAAAATTGCGCCAAAGGTAAGGTTAGCCAAATGCGGATCGGCTGTTGTGGAATTATGATGATACCAGGCTATCTGGCCTTGATTATTACTCAAAATGGTATCGGTTTTCCCGGCGCGCCAGTTATCAAGCTTAACGCTTATGGCCGAAGGGGTATTGGTTTTAACCTCAACCCTGATAACCGGATTATTGGCATCCACCCAAACCCTGTATTGAATATTCGCTTTATCACCTTGCTCCGTTATTAAAATCTCGCTTTCTTTTAGTTTTAATACCTGCCTGAACCTGGTCATATTTTTCAACCCGCCTGCAGATATACGTACCGCACCAAGCTTCATTAATACACCACCCTGTTTCATCCAGTCATCCTGCTCTTGAGCACCTTCCCCTCCCCATGCATCAGTTTTACTGATGTAAAATAGCAGATCGCCATTTGGCTCGGTCCATACGTTTAACCCAATATCCCCGTTACCCAACGGCATTGACTGTGCCGATGTTGGCCCGGGTGTATTCCAACTAACATTGTACTTATTTAAAGTGGTATCCACGGGTACCTTTGCCTGTACGGAGAAAGCTGTAAGCGCAAGCAGTGTGGTTGTAAGTAAGGTTTTCAAATTGCAATTGGTCATATTGGTTTACAGATGGTTTAGGTTTGTTATTCTTTTAAGCGCTGCGTTGATGAACGTATAATGAGCTTTGGTTTTATACTGATGGTTTTAGATACGGCTACTGTATCGGCATTCTCTCTTTCCTGGAAATACAAATTGGCAACCGTTTTGCCCATATTAACGCTGTACTGGTCAATAGTGGTAATAGACGGATAGGTAAGTTCGGTAAAATCCTCGTTAGAGTAGCCGCAGATACCTAACTGCCGTGGTACCTGGATACCTGTAGCCATGGCAACCTCTAACACACCTAAGGCAGAAAAATCTGAAGTGGAAGCAAATATGGCATCGGGTGGCTCTGTAAGGCCAAGCAGTTTGCGCGTTCCTTCGGCACCCAGTTCTTTCGTCCAAGCGTTTTCAATTACCAGTTCATCAATCACCGGCATGCCATGTTTTTCTAATGCAAGCAGGTACCCGTTTTTACGTTGCCTGAAAATAGCGAGGTTTTGCGGGCCTTCAAGCAAAGCTATCCGTTTATACCCTTGGTCTATCATATGGCTTATAGCCTCGTACGATGCCTGTTCATTATCATTGATCACCTTAAGGGTTTCCAGTTCATCGGCCACACGGTCAAACTGTATCAATTGGATCCCGTGGTCGAGCACATTTTGCAGGTGCCTGCAATTGTTTGTTTCGTCAGAGTTTGTTTCTACTGATATGGATATAATAATACAATCGACATGCTGGTTTACCAGTGTATTAACACTTTGCACTTCTTTATCATAGTCTTCGTTAGATTGACAGATAATCAGGTTATACCCTTTTTTATAGGTTACTTCCTCAATCCCGGCAATAACATTGGCAAAAAAGTTTTGGTTAATACGCGGTACCACAACACCAATGGTTTTACTCTCGCCCTTGCGCAGGTTTGATGCCAGTATGTTGCGCTTGTAGTTAAGCTCCTCGGCGGTTTTGAGGATTAACTTCTTGGTGGTTTCATTTACATAGCCGGTATTGTTCAGCGCCCTCGATACAGAAGATGGCGTTACACCAAGCTTACTGGCTATATCATATATAGTTGTTCGTTTTTTAGGTTTCATGGGGTTGGTAAACACAAAAATAGAATAATTTTAAACAATCGATTGCATATTAAAAATTTATTTTAATTTAGGCCTGTAAACCAATTAAAAAACAAGAGATAAAATGTTATTGCTGGGTATTGATATCGGCACCTCATCGGTGAAAGTTTCCGTAGTGGATGCAAATTCTCAAAAAACAGTGGCCTCGGCTCAGTATCCTGATACCGAATCGCCCATACTTGCACCTCAGCCCGGTTGGGCCGAGCAGGACCCGGAAATGTGGTGGCAGCATGCACAGCACGCCCTACGCCGGTGCAATCAAACCAAAGCATACAACCCGCTTGATATTGAAGCTATTGGCATATCATATCAAATGCATGGCCTTGTAGTGGTTAATAAAGACAAGCAAGTATTACGCAACAGTATTATATGGTGCGATAGCCGCGCTGTTGAAATTGGCGAGCAAGCCTTTGCAGCCATCGGACGGGAAAAATGCCTATCACAATTGCTCAACTCCCCGGGTAATTTTACTGCTGCCAAACTGGCCTGGGTTAAGCAAAATGAACCTGCGGTTTATGACCAAATAGACAAGATAATGCTACCAGGCGATTACATTGCCATGAAGCTGACCGGGGAGATCACTACCTCTATATCGGCCATGTCTGAAGGGGTATTTTATGATTTCATAAGCAATCGATTGTCGAAAGATGTGATAGATTATTTCGGTTTTGATGAAAGCTTGTTCCCTACCCTCAAACCTGTTTTTTCATCGCACGGAGAGTTATCGAAAGAGATAGCAGGGCAGCTGCAATTAAAGGCAGGGATACCGGTAGCTTATAAGGCAGGCGACCAGCCCAATAATGCGCTATCCCTGAATGTGCTGCAACCCGGCGAGGTTGCTGCAACAGCAGGTACATCAGGCGTTATATATGGTGTTACCGATAAACTTACTTATGATCAGCAATCGCGTATCAACACCTTCGCCCATGTAAACCACACCCCGGAAGAGAAACGCCTTGGTGTTTTGCTTTGCATAAACGGTACAGGTAGCCTTAACCGCTGGGTAAAACAGTTACTGGGCACATCTATCACATACAACGAAATGAACCGCATTGCGGCTGAAGCGCCGGTTGGCAGCGCCGGCCTGCGTATACTACCATTTGGTAACGGCGCCGAGCGGATGCTGAACAACAAGATTTTGGGTGCCCACATTAACAATATCGATCTGAACATACATAACCAGTCGCACATTTTCAGGGCGGTACATGAAGGCATTGCCTGCGCATTCCGTTACGGGCTCGATATTATGCGCTCAAACGGCATGTCGCCCTCGGTGATCCGTGCCGGGAGAGCCAACCTGTTTTTAAGTGATGTATTTATCCAGGCTTTTGTGGATGTTACCGGGCTACCTGTTGAACTGTATGAAAACGACGGTAGTGTTGGGGCGGCCATTGGCGCAGGCATTGGTGCGGGTATTTACAAAACACCGGCCGAAGCATTCTCAAAAACCCAAAAGCTACAGGTTATAGAACCATCAGGCACGGCAATGGAATCTGTTTATGAAAGCTGGAAAGCATTACTCGAAAATCAACTCAATAACACTCAATTAATAAATTAAAATAACAAGTATATGTCAGTAATTACAGGAGAAAAGGAATATTTTAAAGGTATAGGCCAGATCAAATTTGAAGGCACCCACTCAGATAACCCGCTTGCATACCGTTGGTATGACGAGAACAAGGTTGTAGCCGGTAAAACCATGAAAGACCATCTGCGCTTTGCAGTAGCGTACTGGCATTCGTTCTGCGGCAACGGTGCTGATCCTTTTGGCGAGCCTACCCACATCTTCGGCTGGAATGGAATACCTGATGCCGTTGAGCGCGCGAAAGCCAAAATGGATGCTGCTTTTGAATTTATAACAAAATTAAACCTCCCTTACTACTGCTTCCATGATGTTGATGTGGTTGATTATACCAATGATATTAATGAAAACGACCGCCGTTTAGCAGCATTGGTAGAATACGCCAAAGAGAAACAAAAAGCCAGCGGCGTAAAATTGCTGTGGGGTACTGCAAATCTGTTTTCGCACCGCCGGTATATGAATGGGGCGGCAACCAACCCCGACTTTTTGGTGCTTAGCCATGCGGCAGCACAGGTAAAATCGGCATTGGATGCAACAATTGCCCTTGGCGGCGAAAACTATGTTTTTTGGGGTGGCCGCGAAGGTTACATGAGCCTGCTTAACACCAACATGAAACGCGAGCAGGAGCACCTTGCTGCATTTCTACATGCTTCTAAAGATTATGCCCGCAAACAAGGCTTTAAAGGTAATTTCTTTATCGAACCCAAACCTTGCGAACCTACCAAACATCAGTATGATTATGATGCAGCTACTGTACTGGGCTTTTTACAGAAATACGACCTGTTAAACGATTTTAAACTAAACCTTGAAGTTAACCATGCCACGCTGGCTGGTCACACTTTTCAGCACGAGCTGCAGGTTGCTGCAGATGCCGGCCTGCTGGGATCAATGGATGCTAACCGCGGTGATTATCAAAATGGCTGGGATACCGACCAGTTCCCTACCAACCTGAACGAACTGACAGAAGCCATGCTGATTATTTTAGAAAATAATGGTTTTGCAGGTGGCGGTATAAACTTTGATGCCAAGATCCGCCGTAACTCAACCGACCCCGCCGATCTTTTCCACGCACATGTTGGCGGTGTTGACACTTTTGCGCGTGCGCTGATCATTGCCGATAACATATTGCAAAAATCGGAGTATAAAAAGATCCGTACGGATAGATACAGCTCATTTGATGCCGGTAAAGGCAGGGAGTTTGAAACCGGTAAGCTATCGTTGGAAGACCTGAAAGCCTATGCTATTGCAAACGGAGAACCTGCCGTTATCAGCGGTAAGCAGGAACACCTGGAGAATATCATTAACAGGTATATATAACCAACAACCACCTAAACCCTAATAATGAGAAGTTTATCAAACCTTGATTACGGAGTATTTTTTATATACTTCATAATAGTTTCAACCTATGGTTTTTGGGTGTACCGGCGTAACCGCAAGGCCAATGCCACATCAAAAGACTATTTTTTAGCCGAAGGCTCCCTTACCTGGTGGGCCATTGGGGCATCCCTTATTGCCTCCAATATCTCTGCCGAGCAAATGATCGGCATGAGCGGGTCAGGCTTTAAAATGGGGCTTGCAATAGCCACCTACGAATGGATGGCCGCCGCCACGCTCATCATCGTGGCGGTGTTTTTCATCCCGGTTTATTTGAAGAACAAAATCTTCACGATGCCGCAATTCCTTTCGCAGCGATACAATGGCACCGTTGCCATGATCATGGCGATTTTTTGGTTACTGCTTTACATTATTGTAAACCTCACCTCCATACTGTACCTGGGGGCGTTGGCAGTAAGTTCAATATCAGGCATCAATTTCCAGGTTTGTATCTGGGGCCTGGCGATATTTGCCATCGTAATTACGCTGGGCGGTATGAAAGTAATAGGTTTTACAGATGTAATACAGGTTTTCTTCCTGATACTGGGCGGCCTTGCCACTACCTATATCGCGCTTGACCTGGTGGCTTCGCATTTTGGCCAGCAGGGCGCTCTTGCCGGTTTAAAATTGATCAGCGCCCAGGCAGATGATCACCTCCATATGATCCTGAAACGCGACAATGCAAGTTATATGGATTTGCCAGGCTTAACTGTGCTTATTGGCGGCATGTGGATAGTGAACCTAAACTATTGGGGATGCAATCAGTACATCACGCAAAGGGCTTTGGGCGCCAACTTAAAAACAGCCCGTGGCGGGTTACTGTTTGCTGCATTTTTAAAACTGCTGATGCCGGTAATTGTGGTATTGCCCGGTATTGCAGCTTACGTACTGTATAAACAAAATCTTTTTCACCAGGACCTGATGCAGGCTGGCGAAGTAAACCCTGATAAGGCATACCCGGTTTTATTAAACTTGCTGCCAACGGGTTTAAAAGGTTTATCTTTTGCTGCATTAACTGCCGCAATTGTAGCATCGCTGGCAGGCAAGGCCAACTCTATTGCCACCATTTTCACCTTGGATATTTACAAAAAAGCCATCAATCCTGCTGCGCCCGATAAGCAGATGGTTTGGATAGGTAAAATAGCTGTTGTGATAGCAATGATACTGGGTATTGTTATATCTCCGTTTTTGGGTATTGATAAAAAGGGTGGCTTTCAATACATACAGGAATATACCGGCTTTGTATCACCGGGTATATTTGCCATGTTCCTGTTAGGCTTCTTCTGGAAACGCACTACATCAGCCGCTGCTGTATTTAGCGCGATTGGAGGGTTTGCCCTTTCAGTGCTCTTCAAATTTTTGCCACAGATAGTTAACTTGAAATGGCTCGCCGCTTCCGGTTTTGCAAAGGCCAACAGCGATGGTATTTATGAGATCCCTTTTCTTGACCGCATGGGTTTCGTATTCCTGATATGCGTTTTGGGGATGGTCATCATTTCATGGATTGAAAACGCAAAAATGACGTTGTCGCACGGGCTTGAAGTAGATGCATCAATGTTTAAAACCAGCAGGGCATTTACTGCCGGGGCACTCATCGTTATTGGAGTAATAGTAGCCTTATATTCCATATTTTGGTAAAATAGGGGCTGTTTTCAAGTAACAGCTGGTATTTATTACAATAAAAAAGGGTGGTATATGTACCACCCTTTTTTATTGTACCTGATTTTTTTAGCTCGCAATCACCCACCCTCATAATGCAAAATTCCGGCAGTATCTTTTGAAAATCCCGGGCTATAACCTAACTTAGTTAAACATTAAGTGACTATGTATCTCAAAACAATAGTCAATTAAAACCAAATTTATGGAACACAAAGCCAAATCCCTCCGTCCGTTCATCGGTGCTAAAGATTTTGAAATTTCGCGCAGCTTTTACCGCGACCTTGGGTTTGAGGAAACCGTGCTTACCCATAATATGTCTGTTTTTAAAACCGGCAGTATTGCATTTTACTTACAGGATGCCTACGTACAGGATTGGATAGATAACACCATGATATTTTTAGAAGTTGATGACGTTGACCATTACTGGAACGAACTTTCGGCTTTAAACCTGCCTGCTAAATATAAAAACGTTAAACTAACCCCTCCCCGTACAGAAACGTGGGGCAAGGAGTGTTTTGTACATGACCCATCGGGCATCCTTTGGCATTTTGGGCAGTTCCTATAATCAGGAAACCACATTCAATTATTACACAATTAGCCAAGGTTTATTTCTTTTAAGCAGCCATATTACAAGGCCAGCTGCAACAATTATTGTCAAAAAAATCTCCTCTTCAGTATCTAAAAATATCTTTTATATGCCGGGCTTGCATGTAAAATGCAACTACTTCCCTGGTTCGCTATGACGCATTTTAACAAACACTTAGTGTTTGTTAAGAACGTGTTTTTATATCTTAAAAGTATAATTTAAATTTCACAAACGACTCACAATCTTAATTTTATACTATTTTTTAATTTAAAAATTATAAATAACATATTATCATTTTTTTAATTAATCGTAAATTATTTTGTTTAATCAAAAATTAACATACACATTTGTAATGTTAAACACAACTAATACCCGCGCCGTTATTATGGCCGGCGGCAATACCCCAACATCAATACCCCACCCCTAATTACCTATTAATTAAACATACTGTTTTACAACTTACGTGCGCCCTTATGGCTGCATGCCCGGTTTTACTGCCGGCAAAATATAAAAAACGCTATTTGTTCTTTATAAGATCAGTTAATAAGAAAAGGCGTCTTCTTGAGCGTAGGAGGCGGCTTTTATTTACTCAAACACACACAAATTATTAATCAATGCTTTATGAACAGGAGTGGAAAATATGAATAGATTACTATTACTCACTATGTTATTTTTTAGTGTCGCTGTAGTTACAGCGCAAGCCCAAATGGTAACCGGTACCGTTACCGCACGCTCAGACAAGGGGACTTTGCCTGGTGTTAGTGTAAGGGTAAAAGAAGCCACTGGCGGCACAGTTACCGACGCAAACGGTAAATTCGCCATCAATGTACCGGCAGGTGGCAAAACGCTGGTATTCTCATTTGTTGGGTTCACCCCGCAGGAAGTGCCCATCAGCGGGCAAAGCACCATTAACGTAGCCCTGGCAGAAAGCAGCCAGGAACTGGGCGAAGTTGTGGTAACAGCCCTGGGCATATCCAGGTCAGAAAAATCAATTGGTTACGCTGCACAACAAATCAAAGGCGATAACCTTACCATGACCCGCCAAACAGACTTTAACACTTCATTAGCCGGGAAGGTATCTGGGGTGCAGATCCTGGGTGGCTCGGGTGCCAAATTCGGTACTTCAACTGTGCGTATCAGGGGTGTAAATTCCTTATCCGGAGGTAACCCTATTTATGTGGTTAACGGCGTAGTAACCGACCCAAATGCGGTTAATAATGATGACGTAGAATCGCTAACAGTGCTTAAAGGCCCCGCTGCTACCGCATTATACGGCCAGCGCGCTTCTGAAGGCGCTATTGTTATCACCTTAAAAAAAGGATCGAACAAAGGGATCGGCATCTCCCTTAACCAAACCACAACTTTTGAAAAGGTATACACACTGCCACAATACCAAAATGATTATGGTGGCGGTACCAGCCAAACCTGGAGCGTTTATAACTATAAAGCAGGCGACCCTGAATACCTGCAAAAATTTAATGGTATAAAATATTATAACTATTCTGTTGACGAAAGCTGGGGACCGCGCCTGGATGGCACAAAGTACGCACCATGGTATTTTTGGGATCCAAGCAACCCCGAATTTGGTAAGCTAAAATCATTTGTTGCGCAGCCAAATAACGTAAGGGATTTTTATGATACAGGTATTACAACCAACAATAACGTAGCCTTTTCAAAAGCTGGCGACAATTATAACACCCGTATATCATATACCAACTTAAACCGCACAGGTGTAAGCCCTAATACCAAACAAAGGCGTAACAACGTAAGCTTTAACGGAGAGGTGAAAGTAACACCCAAATTAACGGTGAGTGCTAACGTTAACGTTTTCCAGGAAAACCTTAAAAACATACCTGCAGAAGGTTACGGAACACAAACATCGGGTTCATTTAATCAGTGGTTTCACCGCGACCTGGAAATTAACAAGCTGAAAGATTACCGTAGGCCCGATGGTAGTTACACCACCTGGAATATTACCAGCCCTACAGACCTTACCGCAAAATACTGGGATAACCCATATACCGAGGCTTATGCAAATACAGCAGAAGCAAACAACAACCGGGTATATGGTAACGTAACGGCAGCATACAATTTAAGGAAAGACCTGAAACTATCTGTTATTGCCAGGGGCGATTATTTGAACCGCGATGCCAACAGCCGCGTGGCATCCTATACCATTAACCCTGATGCGTACTCTGAGAGCACCTATCAGTATAAAGAATATGATTACGTAGCATCCTTAGAGTACGACCACATGTTTGGTAAAGACCTTTCTTTACGTGCCGGTGCATTCGCCGAATCAAGGGAAGATGTTGCCAAATATTTGATCAGTAGCACAGTTGGGGGGTTATCAATACCCGAAACCTATACCGTACTTAACTCGTTAGACAGGCCAAACACTAGCACCTTCCACAGTACTAAAGTAGTTAACAGCTTGTATGGCTATGCGTCATTAGGCTATAAGCAGTTCTTATATTTAGATCTGAACGTAAGAAATGACCATTCTTCTGCCCTACCATCAGACAATAACTCTTATGTGTATGGCGGCGCTTCAGGTTCATTTGTTTTCACCGAGGCAGGGCTTATCCCTAAAAACGATGTGCTTACATTTGGTAAGTTAAGGGCTTCGATAGCACGTGTAGGCTCTGATATCGAGCCTTTCCAAACCGGCCAAACATATAATATAAGCACTACCCCTTACGGCGGTGTAAGCCCTGTACAGTTTGTACCAAACAGCTTACCAAACCCTATCCTGGAACCAACGTTATCAACCTCATATGAGTTAGGTACCGAGTTGCATTTCCTGAGGGGCGACCGTATCCGTTTTGATTTTAACTATTACCATCGTAACACCAAAAACCAGATACTTCCATTACCGGTTAACGGTACTACAGGTTACTCAACCATCGTAATAAACGCCGGTTCAATTGTTAACCATGGTATTGAGCTATCGTTAGGTGGTACGCCGGTTAAAACATCCGATTTCGTATACGATGCCCAGTTCAATATAGCATTTAACCGCAACAAGGTGGTTTCGTTATATCCTGGGTTCAAAGTGTTGCGTTCATCTCCTGAGGGCAACGGCGGTGCTACCATATCCGGCTACCAGGATGCAGGAGCTACAGGCTTTGGCTTTGTGGGCTCGCCTTCGTTTGGTGTTAACAGCGTAGAAGGGCAACCATACGGCCAGCTAATTGGTTCGGGTTTCCGCAGGGATGGAGCAGGTAACATCATAGTTGATGCCGATGGTTTCCCTGAGAGGGACGATAACGTAAACCTGGGTAATATACTACCTGATTTTACCGGTGGCTTCACTAACAATATTACGTATAAAGGCGTAACCCTTGGTTTCTCTTTTGATTTCCAGTACGGTGGTAAATTCGTATCGGTAACACAGCAAAACCTTGCAGGTTCGGGCCTTGCCCTATCAACCGTTGGTAATAACGAAAATGGCGTACCAAGGCGCGATGACCCTGCCAATGGCGGCGGTACATTGGTAAAAGGCGTTCATGAGGATGGTAGCAAAAACACAACCTTTGTTGATACCCGCGACCTTAACGAGGGTTATTACCCTGCTATTTGGGAACAATACACTTATGACGCTACCTACATTAAGTTAAGAGAGGTTAGTATTGGTTACAACTTGCCAAAAAGCTGGTTTGGCCGCATTCCGCTGCAATCTGCACGCTTTTCAGTTGTAAGCCAAAACCCATGGTTAATATATACCAAGGCTAAAGTAAAAGGCATAGACCCATCTCAGCTGGAAACATCGTTTTACGAGGGTGGGCAATTGCCTGCTACGCGCACCATTGGCTTTAACCTTAATTTAACCTTTTAATAAAAAGATTATATGAAAAAGTTTTTAAATAAATTACTACTGGTTTTTGTTGCAGGTGCCGTAATAACATCGTGCAAAAAAATAACCGACGATATAAACGTTAACCCTAACCAACCTGCTCAGGTATCTACAGGCTATATGTTTACAAGTGCCCTGCAATTTTTGGGCGGAACAACTGGAGACAATGCGACAACTAATATAAATAGTGCCGCCGGTGAGTTATACTCACAATACCTGGCCGAAACATTCTACACAAACGAATCAAGATTTGAACTGGCGCAGTATGATTACCAAACCTACTATACCGGCCCACTGCTTGATTTGAAAACAGTGATAGAAACCAACACTAACCCGGATACTAAAGACAAGATAACAACTACCGCGTTTGGTTCAAATGCCAGCCAGATAGCGGCAGCCCGCATATTAAGGGCTTTTATCTTTTTAACGATAACAGACCGTTGGGGCGATATCCCTTACTCACAAGTTTTACAGGGAAAAACTAACTTCACCCCTAAATTTGATGCGCAAAAAGATATTTACACGGACTTATTTAAAGAATTAACTGAAGCCCAGGCACAATTTGATGGCGACCTTGGTAATGACATTTTATTCGATGGAGATGTTACCAAATGGAAACACTGGGCAAATTCGCTACGCGCAGTGATGGCGTTACGCCTAAGCAAGGTTGACCCAACTACGGGTAGTGCCGAGTTTAAAAAAGCTGTGGCCGATGGGCTGATGACATCAAATGATGAAAGTGCTACCTATAAATATCTTGCAGAACAAAACAACGAAAACCCTTTTTATGGCAACTATCGTAGCAGGTATGATTATGCCGTTAGTGGTATTGTAGTTGATAATCTGTCTGCCAATAACGACCCCCGCCTGCCCATTTATGCACGAAAGACGGCAGATAGTGTATACGTTGGTTTGCCTTATGGTACCGAGGGCGATGATCTGGATGGCTACTCGATAGGAAACCGCGACCTGGGTCGAAAGAAGTTTAACCCGGGTAATATTTCCCAAATAAGCGCCAGGTACTCAAATCAAAACTCGCCAACCGTGTGGACGAGCTACGCGCAGATCTTATTTGTACAGGCCGAAGCAGCACATTTAGGCTGGATACCTGGCGGCGATGGCGCAGCAGCAACTTTTTACACCCAGGGTATTACAGCATCATTTGCACAAAACGACATTACCGGTGGTGATGTAACAACTTACCTGGCAAAAGCTGATGTAGTGTTTAACCCATCTACAGCGGTAGAACAGATCATAACCCAAAAATGGATAGCTAACTATCTGGGTAACGGCTGGGAATCATGGGCAGAATATCGCCGCACCGGCTTCCCTAAACTGTTAGACCCTGTGCCAACAGCATTAAACGCTGATAAGCATATCCCGCGCAGACAACAATATCCGCAATCGGAACATGACCTTAACGAGGCTAATTACAATGAAGTAATTGCCAGGCAAGGCCCCGATGCTTTATCAACCCATGTATGGTGGGATAAATAAGCCTGCTTAAAAACAAAAAGCCTGCAGAACGATTTTCCTGCAGGCTTTTTTATGTAATGTATTTTGGTAGATATCCAAACCTAATAACCCGCGGTTTGTAGTTATGCTATGGGCAAACAACATCAAACATTCCCCGGCGAACCGGAAGAAATGCCGGATAAAAAGGCCCGGCCGGAAATAGAACAACCGGACGACCCTAAAGAACCTGTATCGCCTCAGGAAAACCCCGACGATATACCCATTGAATTACCACCGGATAAAACACCCGGCGAAGACGACAAGCCTGTAGTTAACGGGTAATTACCTCTATCACGCCCCCGTTTGTAAACAGGCTGTGCGGTACAAAATAACCGGTAATAGTTTTACCATTTACTTTTATGGAGCTTAGCTTACGGCCTTTGCCCACATGTTTTATAGTTAACAATTTACCTGTGCTGGTTTTCCAGTTCACCTGATCGAACAATGGAACGGTTACCAGATACTGCGGATCGGTAGCTGATAAGGTGTACAAACCCAGCGAACTGAATACATACCATGCCGACATTTCGCCAGCGTCGTCCATCCCTGATAATTCCAGGCCTTCTTTACCAATACCATATAAGTTATTCAGGATATAATCTATTCTCTCCTGCGATTTCCACGGTTTATCTACAAAATAGTAAGCAAATGGGGCTTCATGATCTGGCTGGTTACCCTGGCAATACTGGCCTATCATGGTTTCTACATTGCGGGCAATATAATTGGGATTCCAGGGCAGGGTGAAAAGCGAATCGAGCTTGGCCTCAAATTTTTTCTTGCCGCCGTATAAAGCAACCAACCCGTTCATATCATGCGGGGCGTAAAACGACACCTGCCAGGCATTCGCCTCCCTGAACATGTATTCGTAATAAGGGTGCTGCGGGTCAAAATTCTTGATCCAATCGCCGGTTGTTGCCGAACGGCCACGCATAAAGTTTACTGATTTATCAAATACATTCTTGTAGTTTTTTGATCGTGCCATCAGGATGCGGTAGTTGGCGGTATCTCCCAATGCCTTTGCCAACTGCGCCAGCGAGTAATCATCGTAAGCATATTCCAGTGTTTTAGATACCCCTGCTTTGCCTTTTGTTTCAACCTCGCCTTTTTCTACCTCGTTATCCGATATGTACCCCTTCTCAATATATTCTTTGATGAACGGTCGTGTACCACCTTCTACATTAGCATTTCTCAACAGCAGTTTATAAGTGCCCTGTACATCAAAATCTTTTATCCCTCGTAAATAGGAACCGGTTATAGATGATGCCGCGTGATCGCCGTGGAAAAAGGTTGGTATAAACCCTGTTTTATCGCCCATATCTTTTAGGGATTTGATCACATCAAGTGTTGTTTTGGGCGATATCAGGCTCAACAGTACATCCTTGTTGCGATATGTATCCCATAAAGACGGTATCGTATAATAATTAAAACCGTCCTTAATAACTTGCTTCTTCACATCGGTATATTCGCCATTAACATCGCTGCGCAAAGCAGGCCATAATAACGACCGGTACAGTGATGAATAAAACAGCTGCCTTTGTTTCGGCGTACCTCCTTTTATTTGAATTTTAGATAAGGTAGCCTCCCATTTTTGCGAAGCCTCTTTCCTCACCACATCGAATGATTTGGCACCTATCTCCTGCTCCAGGTTTTGTTTGGCGTTGGCTGTGCTTACATATGATAAGGCGATCTTCACTTCAACAGGGCCGTTGCCTTTATTGCTTAAGTGTATCAAAGCATGCCCGCCTTTGCTGCCGTCCCCTTTATTTTCCAGGCTTTCAATCGGGGTGTTCACCGTTGCGTAGAAAAATATCCTGCCCTCGCCTGCTTCCTGGTAACCTTGCAGGGCGTTCCCAACCTGCTCTATGTGCCAGGCCGACACCCGATTATTAGCTTTCCCCAAATCGAAAAGGATCTGTCTGCCAGTGTTGTTTTCAAATTGATACTGGTGGTAACCACACCTTAAGGTAGATGTAAGGTTTACGTTTACTTTATAATCTTCCAGGTAAACGCTGTAAAACCCAGGTTCGGCACTTTCGCGTTTATGTGAGAAACGCGAACTGAATGTTTCGTGCGTGCCAGATACCGGCATCAAAGGGATGTTACAGAGGTTCCAATGTCCTTTATTGGTATGCGTAAAACCATAAATTACACTATCCTCGTACTGGTAACCAGCGCCCGATCCATAAGCCGTAATAGGGCTTAATTGCACCATAGCATTTGGCAAAGAACTGCCTGGATAAACCAGGCCCGCCCATGAACGCCAGTCTTTTGGTAACTGGTAGCCCAATATCTTTGGGTCGTTAAGCGGCGCAGTGCCAATAAAAGGGTTTACATACTTTGTTAACGGTTTGGTTTGCTGCGCCTTGGCAAAATTACCCGCAGCCGCCAGCAGTAGCAGTGCTAAAAAGTTTTTGGTCTTCATTATATAGGTTTATAACAGTAAGACTCAAAAACAGCCCTTTGCCCCCAAAAGCAAGCGTATTAAACCTAAAAAGCAACGGCTTTGTTACAATTAGCTGCACTCAGCAAATATCGCCGAGCCAGTAAAAAGCCTGCAGAAACTAATCGGCAGGCTTTCGTAAAGGTTCAGGTGTTATTTTTCCATTTTAATAGAGATACTATAAATAAAAGGCTTATTAGAGTCATAGCTATTTAGCTTCATGATCCCCCTTTTCCCCTCCTCTGTTTTAAATACAAGGGTATTGATGAGCACCTCATTCCCATATTTATCTTTAAAGGCATCCGCCTCGCCCCAATTATCATCCTTAATTTCGGCAATTGCTGCATCAAGGTCTTTAAGGGTATTTATATTGGCATACGATTTTTGCGTATGAGTAATGTGAAATGATTTACGATGCGTAAAGTCGGTTATTTCACGGCCATTGGTATTAGTCCCGAAAGCCCAGCCGCTTGCCATTGATGAAATGTGCAACCCTACCGAACCCTCTGTATACTGATCGGGAGTACCCGGCTGCCTGTAGAATGTTGTACCTAAAACCATGTCTATTTTAGATTGGTCTGTAAGTGCCTGGGGATAGTTATACACCCGCTTATCACCCAGGCTGACAAATGCTTTTGCCTGGTCATTTTCGGGCGCAGGGTAAGCATAGTTAGGTACCACCCAGTAACTCGATGTAGCGGTTCCATCTATTGTAAATTCTTCAAGTGTAGCAGATCCCTGCGGCCCGTTGCCCTCCTTTTTACATGACGTTACTACTATCGCAAGCAGTAATACGCCTAAAATTTGTTTTAATGTTTTCATAGTTCATCTGTTTTTGCTAGCAGATGAAACAAAGGTTATGAATACGATCAATTGATTTTTTAGCGATGAGCGACGCTGGCTTTGTGATTGAGCGAGGATATGTTATGAATGAGTAAGAGAGGGTAGTAATAAACCGGGATATATCTTCAAGCGTTCAACATCTATCCCAGGATCTTTATTTTTTGCAGCCCAGTATAAACATAACAACCCACACAAATCCCGGCGAAAGATTCCAGGCAGGCGAAAATGCATAGCAATATGGCAAGCGGCGTTAAAAGTGCTACCCATCCCAAAATAGCCGCTATAAGTATAATGGTTACAAATACAAAACCCATGCCCGCGGCAAAGCGCTTTGGCCCTCGGTCGGTTGGTGTATAGGGGACTTTAAAAAGTTTAACAAATACATTAGCCAGGGCACCGAGCAGGCTATAATTCGGCATAAAAAAGGCGCGGGTAAAAAAGTCATAAACCAGTAGTATAATAAGCCAGTTATAGCCGGCTAATAGAAACCAAATGCTCGATAATAATACCAATAGGGCAATTATCCTTACTTTATTTTCGTTCACTTTTACGTGGTCTACCGGGCATTGCAGATCTTGGCTCATAAAAAAATTAATTAATAGCTATAAAACTTAGCTTAAAAACAAACACAGCCGTACAATATACTAATTATTGTAAAATTTATGTGCATGCTTGGCAGAGGATATATAAGTTGTTATATTTATCTCAATTGGCCAGCCTGGGAT
Organism: Bacteroidota bacterium; assembly: GCA_040390445.1. Classification (GTDB taxonomy): domain Bacteria; phylum Bacteroidota; class Bacteroidia; order Sphingobacteriales; family Sphingobacteriaceae; genus Mucilaginibacter. Next base: position 214,758 of record JAZJYI010000004.1, on the reverse strand, counting down.
GTTCCTTGCAGGTTATTAAATGTACATATTGTTGTTGCTGATAGGAAGCCCCCCGCCTAAACGCGTTATCTTATCAATTCACAATATTAATATGAAAAGTTCTGATCGGTCCGTTTATTTTAAGCTGATACTGTTAGCACTGCTGATAAGCAGTAGCTTGAATGTGCATGCCCAACTTTCGGCGTCTATGCCTTACCAACAGGATAAGGCAGACACCCTCCAAACCTCGTTATTTACCGATAGCAAAGAACACACCGTTGTTGCCGCTCCTGCAAAAACATTCAGTGTTTTTGACGATGATGACGATAACTCGCTGCAAAAAACCATTTCGCTTAACCTGAGCAAATCGCAGGAGCGCAAACAGTTGATGGGTTATTTGAAACAACTTGAGTTGGGTAACAGCGTAGCAGAAAACCAAAAAAACAATAAAGCACTTTACCGTTTTGCCAACCTGTTTGCCAGGCTAAAACTGTACCCGCTGGCGATGAAATGTTTTTTTAAAACCATTGACCGCGAAAACAAAAAAGCTAAAAAGAACGCCAGCAAACTGGCCGACGATGATGATGACGACGATGATGTAACCCCGGCCGAATTACCTATCAACACCAAAGATGATTCGTTACTGAGCGTACAGGCAGAAAAAGCTAAAACCACTAAAAGCAAATACACCAATTACAAACGTATTTCAAATACTTTTAATGATGGCAAACCAGCTGTTGCCTACGCCCTGCTTTTCCATGTAAAGCAGCCTATATCGGGCAAGCCAAAGGTTTTTGTTTTTAGCAATACGGGGCACACCTTTATTACGCTGATCAAGTATAATGCCGATTCTACCTACGTATCGTGCTCATTCGGGTTTTATCCAAAAAGCGAAAAAATACTGTTTGCTACCCCATGGGATCCATCTTCGGAGTCGCAGTTTAAGAATGATGTAGGCCATAAATGGGATGAGGTGGTAGGAAAGTTCATTTCTAAAAGGAGTTTTGAAAAGATCCTCACCCTCACCAAAAAATATGGCGACCTGGAGTATCACCTCAGTAATAACAACTGCACCGATTTTTGCCTTAAAGCGGCTAACCTTGCCGGCTTAAGCATACCGGAGACCAAAGCCAAATGGCCATTGGGTTATGGCAGCAACCCGGGTACTACCGGCCAAAGCTTAATGGATGGCAAGTATAACAATACCGATAACCAGCCGGATGCCAACATCTTCAAGAGCCTTAACATTACCCCTGCCGAAAAGTAATTATTTACCCGCCGCCCAAAAAATTGCGTTGATAAACAGCCTTGTATAAGCCGGGTTATCAAACAGGTTTGGCGAGTGGCCCATAAAAATATATACGTTACGCGCTTTGTAATGCGGGTTTGTCCATACCACGGGATGGTCGCCCATTTTCACTTTGGGTTGTTGCGGATCATAAGTAGCTTCATCAACACTGGCCAATACGTGCACATTGACTCGCGGACTTTTATCATAAGTGTACCATTCCTCTTGTTGTACCAGGAACGATGCAGGCACTCCCTTCATCACCGGGTGCTGTTTATCCTCCACATTTACCTTGCCTTTTGCAAAAGTGGCTATATAATTCTTCCACCTGATGCCGCCCATAAAAGTTGAGAACCAGTTCCACATCGGGTACCCATCAAACTCGCCCAAAAGCGTAGCATGGTGGAAACCTATCCAGCCACCTTTACCCTCGTTAATGTATTTTTCAAATGCTTTAGTTGCCTTATCCGTCCAGGCGTATGGCGCATAATCAAGCTGGATGAACAGTTGGTACTTACTCAAAAAAGCATCATCAATTTTATCGGTGTTCTGGATGTAATCAATCGTAAAGCCTTTTTGCTCGGCCAATTGGTTAAGCCAAACCTTTGCTCTTTTGGAGTATGCTACATGGTGGCCGCCATTCTCATATAAGGCCAATACTTTAAAGAATTTTACTTTTTGTGCGCAGGCCGTAAACCCAAAGCAGGCTATACATATCAGCAGCAACAGGAATGTAAGAGATAGTTTCATATCCAGGTTAGTCTTTATAGATCCGGCCCATCATCGGTACGCCAAAAATAATCTTCTTTAATGCTTCGGGGTCAATAATTCCCTGTTTGGCGTAAACAATTTTGCCATCAGGGTCAACCAGCATGGTGTAAGGCAGGGCGCCATCCCATTTGTGGTCGACCGCCTCAATCATCTTATACTTATCATCGCCGGTATAAATATAGTTTTTGCCCGATGCTTGTTTGTTCTGCAAAAAATTCAAAGCGTTTTCCTTACGGGATGCAGCATCCGCGCTGATGGTTACAAACTCCAGCCCCCTATCCCGGTACATATGATTAATGGTCACCAACTCCGGAAACTCCTGCACACAAGGCACACACCAGGTAGCCCAAAGGTTTATAAGCCGCAGTTTACCGCTGCCATTCTTTACCAGTTTGGTAATACCACCGGCATCAATGGTATCCAGGCTAACAAGTTCTTTAGCCCATGTAACGGCAGCCTTTTGGATCCAGTCGCGTTTTTCGGCCCATTTAATAGAGCAGCCATATGTTTTGGTTACTGTTACCGGCACTTCCTTGTTACTTAGCAATGCTTCAATTGCATTTATGGCGTCGGGAGATTTGATAGGTTTTGCAGGGTCTTCGGTATCATCAATACGGCCATTGTATCGCAGTTTCCTGGTTTTGTCAAAAATAAAAATGTGCGGGGTTGCCACCGGCCCGTATTGTTTTGATGCTATCTCGGTATCACCATCGTACAGGTATGGAAAGTTAAAGGCCTTTTCTTTAGCGCGATGCTTCATATCGGCAAAAGAGTCGCCAACGTCGCTGTAGCCCAATTCATCTAATCGCAAGGATGCAGGGTCGTTCGGACTGATAGCCACTACCGACACTCCCTTGCCGGCATAATCGGAAGTCATTTTTTTGATGCGCTCCTCATAAGCCTGCGATGTTGGGCAATGGTTGCATATAAACACCACCGCCAATACCTTAGCCTTACTGAACGATTGCAGCGTATAGGTTTTGTTATCCACTCCCTTTAGCTTAAAATTGGGCGCGAGCTGGCCTATGGCCATGGTTTTGTGCTCCTGAGCCAAAGCAAGCCCGGGCAAAGCCAGTAACAGCATACAAAAGGTAAGAAGCTTTTTCATAGGTAATTACTAAGACAGTAACATTGGTTTTTAAAGATAGGATATAATTCCCTACGCAATAAACCCTACTTACAATTGTTGCGAAAACGTTGTAGTTACCTTAAAATAGTCCAAGAAATTTTTTACGTTTTTTCTTAACGGGTGTGGCGGCTTTTATAATTGCCGAATCTACCGTGGCTTTTATTGCCTTGCTTGCGGCCGCCTTGCGTGCGGCTACTAATTTACGGGTATATATAACACCCAGTACGCTATCCTGGTTATAGGCGCGGGCCATAAAAGGTGGCTTCAGGTAATCGCGCGCATCAACATAAACCGGTATAACGTTCCCGGTGGCATCATTTTTATTTAAAAATGCCGAATAAAAAAACAAGGCCATAAATATACCACCAAGGGTTAACACCAGGCCAAACGCGCTTTTCGACAATAATATTTTTGAACTGTCGCGTTCATATGTGCCTTTCACTGCGTCATATCTCACACCGCCCTCTCCTGCTAAAAGTTTCAGGGAAGCTAACTGTTTATCCTTCACCTCCTCATCCTGCTGATAATGGGTTACTATATGTTGCAGGCGTTCGTTCTCGGCCTGTATGGCGCTTGTGCTTATTTTGCCATCGGCGGCAAGGCTGCCGTTTATAATGGCCTCATGCAGTTCAACACCGCTTTTAAAACGCGCTTCGGGTGCTTTTTGCAGGCATTTATCAATTACATCAAGCAGCCATTGGGGTACTTGCAGTTCCTGTGTCTGTTTCAGTGTGCTCCAGCTATCGGGCAGACTGTTTTTACGGGCTTCACGCAAATCTGGCACAGGGGTTTCCATATGGGCCAGCATGATGGCGTTACGGCCGGTTTCGCCATTACCTGTAAGCGGGAACGGTACACTGCCGGTTAACAGTTCATACAAAATGATGCCATAACTGTAAATATCTGTTTGCAACAGCATGGCGCCATCGTGCTGTTCGGGTGCCATAAATTCAATTGCCCCGGCATGGCGGATGCTGCTTCGGCGTTCTTCCTCGCTCATTATCGCCAGCCCAAAATCCAACAGTACATAATTACCGGTATGGATATTATATTTTACGTTATTGCTTTTTACATCGCCATGCTTTACCCCTACTTTATGGCAGTGTGCAAGTGCATTTGCCAACTGGTCGGCCACCCGGATAGCCTCTTTCAGCATAAATATCTTTTCATGCGGGGGTTGCAGCAGTTCGCACAGGTCTGGCCCTTCAATGTACTCCATCTCGATGTATGGTAGCGAGCCGCTCTCGGTAATACCCGAGCTTAGTATTTTTACAACGTTAGGGTTGGGTTCTTCGTTTACCTTTTGCAGTTTGGCAACCTCATTGCTAAAGTTGCGGAAGTTTTTATCGTCCTCGCTCTCAGAGTGGATGGGTGTTGGCAGCAGCTTTACGGCGGTAAGTACCGGCCCCATGCGGCGGCCTTTATATACCGAGCCCTGTCCGCCCGTTCGCAGGGCGCCAAGGTTCTCTAAACCTTCTGTTATGGTAAAAACTTTACTCATTCGTTGCGGGTTGGTAACTAAATTCTAACACGGCCGATTCGCCTAAAATGATCTGGTCGCCTTCCTGTAACTGGTGACCAATATGGGTTGAAGTAAGTTTAATAATATCCTCGCTCTTTTCTGACCTGATCTTGATCTTATTCCTCGGCGGCACTCCGCCTTCATCAGCAAAAAGCATAAAACGGCCTGCATCATTGTTCCATTCGATATGGGCATGCTGCCGGCTTACGTATTTATTGCTGTCGTTTGTGCTATCGCTCGGGAAAGCGATATGATTGGTACGGAAAAAGCCATCATCGCCCTGCGCTTTTTTATCCCTGCCGATGTGAGCCTTCTCGCTATCAGAGGTGATAGTATATTCCTTTTGATCGGTTTCGCCGCTTAATGCCCGCAGGTAAGCAGTAGCGCTTTGCTTAATAAAATTCTTGCTCGTTTTTATAAAGAAGGCCGCATCCAGTTTTTTCGAACGGGTTGCTTCCTCCGGGAATGGCTGATCAAATATTACTTCCATCAACCAGCTTTCGGGCAGGTTAACGGCGTAATCATCCGCAATGCGTTGTACTTCGTCTTTAAATAGTTCAGGTTCTTCGGTATAAACAGCGGCCTCGTACATCGCTTTTTCTGACGATGGACAATTGATAAAAAGGTTTAACCCTTTAATATTGCCGCCCTCACCACCCTCGGCCTTTTGCAGCTCCTGTTTAATAAACTGCAGCAATTCATAACGAATGCTTTTTACATCCACAGGCCGGTTTTCTTTATCGCTTTTAAACAAATTGAACATGATAATGCGTAGTACTATTATTATTGAACCAAAAAAACAGTTTTATATTATGCTAAACCCGAGGGTTATTCACTTGTTTGCTCTTTAATACTTTTAATATATCCTTTTTCTTTCAGGAATGGTATCACGTGCTTACCCGCCAGCCTCACGGCATCCGATGAACCTTTTGTCGATTCTATCCGGATACATACCACTATATTCCCACTACCGTTCGCTTTCGGCGCAAAGAACACGTACCAGCCATCGTTTATCTGCTGTTTTTTCCAGATGCGCTCGGGCGTACCGGTTTTACCAGCTACCGCAAGGTTCAGAATCCATTCTTTTGGTGCGCTTTGCTCTATCATATACTGGCGTAGCAAAGCGGCATATTGGGGGTCGTTTGTTAATTTGGTGCCCGGCTTAACCGCTACGGTCGAATCATTCACCTTTAGCACATACCTGTTTTGCAATATAGTACCGTGGTTGGCTATAGCCGCCGCCATACGCGCTACCGATGCTGGGGTGGAGATCAGCTCTCCTTGCCCCCAGGCCATGCCCGAGATACCCTTAGCCCTTGTTTTACGGATGTTATTCGGGTCGTATTTGGGCTTGGTATTGAACTCGGTTTTACGCCAAAACTCCCGCCATTTTTCTTCCTGCGCGGCGTTCTCTTTATCGCGGCCGTAATAATAACCACCCACACCGTGTAAAAACATCCCGGTTTTCATATAAACGGTTGCCATTTGCTCCTGCAGATGCTCCTCGTTGGCCAGCTTAATAAAATACACGTTGTTTGATTTGGCAACGGCGCGCTCCAGGGTTATCAGCCCGGTTTCATCAGGTTCCAAGCCTTTGGTACGGATACGCTCGTAGCTTTCTACGTTAAATTTGCGATTAACAGCTGCCAGCCCCAGTTTATTAAACGATGCGATAGAGGTTGCCAGCTTAGCGGTTGAGCCGGGCTGAGTAGCCAGGGTAAAGCCCAGATCCTGCGTGGTTGTCCAGCCGGCCAGTTGGTTTTGTTCGGCGTAGCTCATGGTCAGTTTTTCCCAATCATGTACGGGTGGCAGTGGATATACCGCCGAGGTAAGTACATCGCCAGTGTTTGATTCCATCACCACAACCGATACCCGGTTATCCAGCAAGGAGGTGTCCTGCGCTATGGAGTTTTGGATACTGGTTTGCAACGATGCATCCATGGTTAGTTTGATGTCGCGGTTGCGTTTTTTAAAGGCTTCTACTTCGGCACTATTAATACCTGCTAAAAGCAACGGAGCAATGGCGCTGTAATCGCGCTTAACCACCGTCATCTCTTTTACGCCACGGGCCAAAAACCTGTCCTCGCGGTAGCGGTTGGCGGTAACATTATACTTTTCGGTTGGCATTTTAAAACCGCGCAGTTCGGCGGCATGCTCGTATTCGGCAAAGTAGCCATTGGGGCTGCCGTTGAAAACACCGGTATTGGCATCGCCCGTCCAAAAAAACATTTGCTCATCAAACGGGTAATACCTGTCCAGCCGCTTGTGCATGGCCGAATCTATATTGTATCCGATAGCCCCTGCCTGTACCAATTTGCGATGTTGCTGTATCACCAGTTCGGGTTTGCTGGTAGCCAACAGCACGCCGTCGCGGTCGTAGATATTACCGGCTTCCAGCCTGTTCATTAATATGGCAATGCGTGGGTTATAGCTAAACATGCGGGCGCCGCTTTTATCGGCTACCAGGGATGGTTTCACCACCCATTTTTTATTATCGAACGAATAGCGCGATACATTGACCGATAGCAACACGATACCTGCAACAGCGCCAAGCAGCGCGGGCACCAGGTTTTTATCCTGCTGGCGCGATATATAATTCATTTGTACCGGCGTACCTCTTACCAATGATGCGGAGAGCAAAAACCCTGATGCCAATAAGTTAGCCACCAGCGACGACCCTCCGTAACTCTGGAACGGTAGCGAAACACCCGACAACGGCAGCGCCCCGGTCGAGCCACCCGCTATCAGCATAAACTGCACAAAGGTGGATATACCTATCCCCGCACACAGGTAAAACAGGAATGGTGTACCCGTTCGCCGGCCGATAATGATGGACCGGTGCAGGTAAAGCAGGAACAAAATGAAGATACACGTGATCCCCGTCCACCCGAACTCCTCGCCCATGGATGGCAATATCATATCGGTATGTGCCTCCGGGATGGTTTTGGCAAAGCCTTCGCCTACGCCCTGCCCGCTAATGCCACCGCTACCCATAGCCCAAAGGCCGTTAGCTACCTGGTCGCCCCCGTAAACTTCATTATTCCAGGCATCCTGCCAGATGGCTTTACGGTCAACCAGCCGTTGCACCGGGCCGGGGAACAGCTTGCCTAAATACGGGATTTGATCGATAGTTAAAAATGCCGCCATAATGATGAGCACCATCATAGCCGATTCGCTTATTGATTTACGTTTGAAAGCCATAAACAGCGCCGCAATAGCCGCCGTTATCAATGCCGAAAGCCAAACATTTTTTACCACCCACGATACAATGACATAAAGCACCACCGCACCCGCCATAAACATAAAATCGCCACGGGAGAAGGAGAACAGCACAATAAAGGTAAAACACACTACCATAGCCGGGCCCAGATCGCCCAATAAAAGGAACAACAACAGCGTTACCAAAATAGCAATCAGCGCAAATGAAAAGAACTGCCAGCGTTTATTCCAGCTGCTGTATTCGCTAATCAGCTTCTCGTTAGCGGCGAAAAATCCCGCCAGGAAAAGGATGATCAAATATTTTACAATTTCGCTTGGCTGAAAGCCAAACAAATTCACCTTAACGCCGCTACCTTCGGGGCCGGTACCAAACTTGATGGTCATGGCCAGCAGCGTAGCCGCCAGTACCACCCATGGCCAGCCGTTTGCCGCGTTACGGTTGTGCTTAAATACCAGCATGCGGTAAATCCACGAATCCGGCGTAAAGCGGCGCAATTTAAATTGCAGCATAACCAGCATGGCCACAAGGCCAATACCAAGATAAGCCAGCATATCTTTTGCTAAAAACCTATCGCGTAGTGGGTCTTGCAGGCTCAGTAACGTTAAAAATGATAAGCCTGCCAGTATCATTATAACGGGCAATATCAACTGGTCGGCTGTACTGAACTTCCACGACAGGATGATATGCACCAGCAAAAACGCTGCTATAAAACTTCCCGAGATAATGAGGAACCATTTATTAAACTCAACGGGCGTACGGATGATGAGCGATTTCTCCTTTTTAAGGATATTAAAATCTTTTGTAGAAAAAAGCCTGATGGTGTGCGGCTGCTGACTGAACGTAAAGCTGGCGTCATCATCCAGGCTTTGGATACCCTGTGATGCACCAAACTGGTACCCGGGTTGCAACGGCAGCACTTTAAAAGCTTTGCCCTCGGGCAGGTTCTTAAACTCCACAATGCCCTGTTCGTTGGTACGGGCGTAGGCGGTTAGGCTTTGCAGGTGTTTTTTACCGGCGCTATCTGGCGAAAATATCTTTTTAAAGCCGTTCCCATTTTCGGTGATCAGCTTAACGTCCTCAATTTCTTCGTCGTTATAAATACTATCCTGCGGCAGTATCATTTCCAGCTTTACCAAAACGCCGGCTACGGGTTGTTTTTTGTTAACAATGCTTGCGCTGATGCTTTGATCGCCCAGGGCCAAATCGGTTACCTGCGGCGCTTTAACCGGATTCTCCTTTTCGCTCACAAACAGCAATGAATCTTCGCCGGTGTAACCTAATAGGGAGCGCGATGCGTCTACCCTGCTTTTGAACGACTTACCGCCCTTTGCGAAAGCATCATCCGCGCCAATAAAGTATTTGCGTTTATTCAGCTCTCCAATGTTATCAACCTGTGTGGCACCGCCCGATGCATTGGCAACGGTTGTTGTTATCAGGTCGATATCGCGTTTGTCCTCAAAGTAATACCCTTTAGTGAGCAGTTTTTTCAGCTGACCTGCCGGGTCGGGTGCGTTCAGATTGATCATCGTACCATCCTGCAGGCGCTTATCTACATCGGTAAAGCGGGTTTGCAAAACTGTGTGCAGCCTGAAGAACAAAAACACGAACAGAACGCTTACCAACAGCAGAAAAATGCGCTCCTTCCACCTGCTTACCGCTTGTATTTTATCGGGTTCCATTCGGTTTGGCAGGGGTTTGGGGTTTAGCAGTTTGCGGGTTTACTTTTGTGGCCGGGAAATCAGCATTCACCGGTTTACTATCAGGCAGATCATACTTACGCTGAACATGCAATTTGCAGTTGATAAACTGCACATTCTTTAAGAACAGACCGGTATTACCCAGGTCGATGCCTGTGCTAAAATCTTTAAATTTTAAATTATCCAGCACCACTACCTTACTATCTGTAGCTATGGATAAGGCCGGGCCATTGTAAGCGGTATCGCGTTGCAGGGTAATGTTGCCCTTTACCTTTATGTATAGCGTATCCTGATCAATATGCAAAGTATCGGTGATGATAATAGGTTGTTTGAACGCAGTATCTGATAACACCAGCGTATCGCCTTTAAAAGCATCAATGGCATCCTGCAGTTTTACTTCATCAGCATTGCGCAGTTTTTGCACCGGCGGGCCACTGCTTTGCCCAAGCGGTGTGGCTTCTTTTTGATTGGTAAGGAACAACCAAATGGTTGATGATAAGAACACCAGGCACAAAAAGCCCAATATCAGTGTAAGGCCAAGATTTCTGTTGGGTCCCATAGGTGCTTTATATTTGATTTCGGGTTCTATGTGTTGTTGTTTGGGGCGGGCGGGCGTTATACCATCATCCGCTTCATCGTTCCTTTTTGCGGGCGATGATGCAGGCATGGTGGCCTGCGGCTTTTGCTGCGCCTTATCATTTTGTACCAGTACAACGGTTACGTTATCGCGCCCGCCGTTGGCATTGGCGGTAGTTATCAGTTGGGCTGCTTTATCTTGCAGAGAGGTTTTTTGGGTAATGATATCCAGTATGCCGTTCTTATCTACCAGGTCTGTTAAGCCATCGCTGCAAATTAGCAGCAGGTCGCCCGGCAGGAATGGTGACTGCCCTGTTTCAATAAAACTCTCGTCGGTATCAATCTGGCTGGTAAAGCCCAGGGCTTTGTTTATCTCGTTACGTTTTGGGTGGTTCATGGCAGCATCTTCGGTAAGCCTGCCGCTGTCTTCCAAAAAGCCTACAAAGGAGTGGTCTTTAGATATCTTTATCAATGATGCATCGCGCAGCAAATACAAACGCGTATCGCCCACGTGCGCGTAAAAAAACTGGTTGTTTTCCAGATCGACCAGCGCCATGGTAGCTACGCAGGCCATGCTTTCCAGTTCCTTATCTTCCAGTTTCCTGTCCGAAATATGTTTGCTGGCCAGTTTAAAGGCGTCAATCATCCCGGGGATGATCTCGCCCTGTAAGCCGCTCAGCCTATCAATAATTACCGTTTTCGCTATATCAGCTGCAACCTCGCCGCCGCTATAACCACCAACACCATCAATTACGGCAGCCAGTACCATACGGTTGCCCATTACCTTTTGGGTAATAAAGGTGTCCTCGTTATTGGTACGTACCTTGCCTGTGTCGGTTAATCCAAAATAGTTTTCAGCCATTGCGTTTACCTGAGTTTTTAATATCAGCAAAATGGGTTACCAACAGGAAAAACCCAATCACCAATAAGCCTATGGATAATATTTGCGACATACTTAAGAATCTAAATTTTGGTGTGTGACATTTTGTTAATTAACCACAGAGGGCACGAAGTGAGAAACACAAAGGTCACAGAGGTTTGTTTGACTATTATATCTCTGTGGTCTTTGTAGTTAAAAATTATCATGCTTTAAAAAGGTTTAAACCAATAATACCATTTAGCAGCATGCGCGAGTTTACCGGCAGCTCTACCCATTGCGGCGAGTTGATATCGCTGCGGGCTATGGCAACTTCGTTCAGTGTGGTTATCTCACCGAATGATGCCAGGTAAAATTTGCTATCGGCTTTGTTATAGCGTATTTGCAGGTGCGGCGCGTTCACCCAATCACTGGGTATAGTAAAGATGTTCGAATCTTCCCTTGTTTCTTCCAGCCCCGATACGATGATCTCTTCATCCTTCATCAGGTACTCTACCTTTTTACCGGCAAACTGCTGGTCGGGGATGATGGTTTCCAGTCGCGCCACGGTATTTTGCGTTTTAGCAGCCTTTTGTTCTTCTGGTTCAAGCTCTTCTTCATAAGGGATCTCAAAATAACCTTCGCTGTAATAGGTAAAGCCTTTTAATGCTTCCTGGCTTACATCAAAGGTTTGGGCAATGCCTGTTTGGCGGGGAATGAACGTTACCCGCAGGTTTTGCTCTTTCTGGTTATTATCCGGTAGTAATTTACCTATAAAACCTTTATCGCCACGTGCATAATCGGGGTGTGACACCAGCCTGAACACCCATTTAGAGCCCGACGGCTTTACCGTTTTACCTGCTGCGCGGTATTCTTTCAATATCTCATAAAACTTGGTCACCGTTTCCTGTACGATGAGGCCGAAGATGCCTTGTTTATCGGCAACAAATTCCTTGTAGTCGTCGGCATTAAAGCTGATGATGAATTCGTGGTAAAATACTACGCGGTCGGCAAATGAGAGGTCTTTGATGGAGTCGCGGAATTTCTCCACAATATAACTGTAAACCGTATCGGGCGTAAGGGCTTTAGCCTTTGCTTTCTCGGTACTCTCGTTGGTTAAAAACCAATCCTGTATGCCTATGCGCTGCCAAAAATTTGGTGTTGAGGCCATGTTTCTTTTTAAATTCTAAATGCTAATTACTAAACTCTAAACCCTAAATCCGAAATCTATTGCGGATTACCTGTTGTATCCTGCTCTGTTTTAATTGTATCAGGCGCGGGTTTTTGTGGTATCACTACCGGCTTTTTCACAATGCTATCTTTCTTTACCGGTATGCTGTCCTCTGCCGCATTATCTGCCGGAAACCTCGACCCATAATCGAGCGGCCCCGTGCTGGTATCTGCTTTTGTACGTAACGAATCCTGTTTTAGCTGATTGGGATTACCTTCCTTTTTCAAAAACGTAGCATAAACCGAAAAGCCCATAAACAGCACCAGCAGCACCATTACGGTATAATAATATGGTTTTGACAGCGATACGCGCGACTCGTCTTCAACAGGTGTTGCTGCAACCGCCTGTTTAATGACCGGCGCTCCCGATTGCTGGTATTGCAGCAACTGGTTGTGCAGGCGCTCATTCTCGCTGCGCAGAGCGGCATTGCTGAGGCCACCGGCAATATCAAAACTATCAGACCCACTTAGGCTGCCGGTTACAATAGCATCATGCAGTTGTGTACCGTTGCTGAACCTTTTGGCTGGGTCTTTTTCAAGGCATTTGTCTACCAGTTTAAGCAGCCATTGCGGCAGCTGCATTTCGCGTCCGCGTTTCTCATTATCCCAGGTATCGGGCAGCGAGTTTCTGCGGGCGTTCAGTAAGTCAGGTACCGGCGATTCGATATGCGCCAACATCACCGCGTTACGGCCGGCATCACCACCGCCATGCAGCGGGAAGGGTACTTCGCCAGTCAATAATTCATACAGGATGATGCCATAGCTATAAATATCAGTTTGCAGCAGCATTTTGCCATCGTGCTGCTCCGGCGCCATAAATTCAATAGCCCCCGCATGGCGGATACTGGTACGGCGCTGTTCCTCGCTCATGATGGCCAGGCCAAAATCAAGCAGTACGTAATTACCTGTGTGGATATTATATTTTACGTTGTTACTTTTTACATCGCCGTGCTTTACCCCTACCTTATGGCAATGCGCCAGGGCGCTGGCCAATTGATCGGCTACGCGGATAACCTCGGTAAGCATAAAGATCTTTTCGTGGGGTTCTTTAAGCAGCTCGCAAAGATCAGGCCCCTCAATGTACTCCATCTCGATGTAGGGAAATGAGCCGCTATCGGTAATACCCGAACTCAATATCTTCACCACATTTGGGTTTGGCTGCTCGTTAACTTTTTGCAGTTTGCTTACCTCGTTACGGAAGTTGCGGAAATTCTTATCGTCCTCACTTTCGGTATGGATAGGTGTTGGCAGGAGTTTTATAGCTGTTAAAACAGGCCCCATGCGGCGGCCTTTATATACCGAGCCTTGCCCGCCGGTGCTCATGGCGCCTAAGTTTTCAAGCCCTTCTGTTATCGTAAATACTTTACTCATTTATTATTAAAAAACATTGCCCGATAAGGCAGGCAAAAGGTATGATGTTAAATACAGTGTAAATTACATTTAATACGCCTGTTTGTTGTACGCAATTTGCAAATTTTATACACACAACACTTAAACGTAATATTATTTCATTGAGTACGGCGGGTTGCTGTTAACATTTTCATGTGTTTTGGCTACCATAATAATAGCACCTGCAAAAAAGCTGTTTATACCCTTTCACGCTAGTCTTACCATATCGTATATTTATATTACCTAACCTTAATCACATCACAATGAACAAACCACTAAAATGGGCGGCTATTTTATTTACTGCAGCCCTGAGCGCCTGCGGCGGAAACCAAAACGGCAATACTGAAAAAGTACAGGGCACACAAATACGCCATGTACGTAAAAGCCTTTACTCGCTCAAAGCACAAAAAGACATGGACGACCTGAAAAAGGCCCTGACCATTATGCGCAGCATGGATTGCGACAGCACAAGCAGCTGGTATTACCAGGGGGCTATCCACTGGGTGCCAGATACTATCCCCAACAACCCTTTTTGCGCCACCTACCATTACCCAAAAGACCTGAAAGAAGCCTGGGATAACTGTACACACACCAAATCAAAAAAAGAGGTGATCCACTTTTTGGTATGGCACAGGCTATATATTTATCACTTTGAGAAAATTGTGCGCAAGCTCTCCGGCGATCCGGATTTCAGCCTGCCTTACTGGGGATACACCGATACGGTAAACGCGCAGCAAAGCCGTACCATGCCAGCCATTTACCGCGATACCAAATCGAGCCTGTACGAAAAAGCCCGTTTGGATAGCCTGAACAATGGCGCCCCCTTACATGGCGAAATACTGGAATTTATTGACCTGAAAAACCTGTTTGACAACACCACCTACGCGGGTTTCAACAAAAACATGAATGCAGCCCCACACGGTGCCATGCACGATTATATTGGTTACGGCAACAGTGAGGCCGGAAAAGGTATGTTTAACCCTATTAAACAAAAATTTGACAAAGGAGGTGGCCTGATGCAGGATGTAAGAACCGCAGCTTACGACCCGATCTTCTGGGTGCACCACGCCAATATTGACCGGGTATGGCAGAAATGGACCAATACCAGTAACGGGCAGGAAGTTACCCTTGCGGAGTTAAAATCAGTACCGTGGCCATATATTTTCTTTGACGAGAACGGTAAAAAAGTGGAGTATACGATGGAAGATATCATGAAGATATTATACACCATGGATTATGATTATGACGACACCCCGGTACAGGGCAAACCGGCCAACGTGCTAAAAGCAGCACCATTGCAGCTACAGGCTAAAAACGCGCTCGCTTCACAAGCACCTAATATATTGGTTAATAAAGGGGTTACCAATTTTACGGTTGCCAATAACGCAGCCAAAACCAATTTACTGAAAAGCAACGCCAACCAAAAAGTATTTATGAATGTTACGGTATCATACACCAAGGCACCGAAAGGCGGTTACGAGGTTTTCCTGAACCTGCCGAAAGGCGCAGTAGCCAATTCAAAAAGCGATTACTTTAGCGGCTTTATGACCTTTTTTGGTGCCGATCATCATTCGGGTATGGAGGACATGAAAATGGATGGCATGCCGGCCAAAATGCAGGAAACCTTCACTTTTGAGATCTCAAAAGAGTTTAACCTGTCTAAAGCCGGGGCGCAACCCAACTTTAACATCTCCATAAAAAAATATGGCGGTGCGCCACAGGAAGAACTAAAAGTAGAGAACGTATCGGTTATTGTTCAATAATATTTATCCATACTAAGCAAGAAAGGCCGCGATATTACTATCGCAGCCTTTTCTTGTTACTAAACACAAAATGTTTCTTATAGTATGATATTAAGCGGGGCGTAATTGGTATTGCGGATCACATCGGCAAAAACCTTGTACGAATACATACGCGATTGATGGTCAAATACGTGGGTGGTTGCCATAATCTCGTCAACCCCGGTTTCATCAACAAATGAGGTTAACTCCGCCCTGATCTTCTCCGGCCCGCCGATGAACGAGTACGCCAGCATTTGCATTACAGCCTCTTCTTCAAACACATTCCAAACGCTGTCCATACTCTTAACCGGAGGCGGCAGCAATTGCCTTTTGCCGGTTACTACCCCCATAAAAAATTGCTTTATGGATGTGGCAAGGTATTCAGCTTCGCCATCGGTATCGGCAGCAACCACGTTCACACAGGCCATTACGTATGGCTTTTGCAGGTATTCGGAAGGCTTAAAATTGTCGCGGTAAATTTTAATGGCCTCCATAAAATACGTTGGTGCAAAGTGGCTGGCAAAGGCATAAGGTAAACCCATGGCTGCTGCAACCTTGGCGCTATCGGTACTTGAACCCAGCACCCATATCGGGATATCCAGCCCTTCGCCCGGTATTGCCCTTACCTTACTTGTGGCATTATCGGCCGAAAAATAGGTTTGCAGCCGCACAATATCCCTTGGGAAATTATGTGCCGCGTTAAAGTTTTCGCCACGGATAGCCAGGGCGGTCATCTGGTCGGTGCCAGGCGCGCGGCCCAGGCCAAGGTCAATCCTGCCCGGGTAAAGCGATGCCAGCGTACCAAACTGCTCGGCCACAATAAGCGGCGCGTGGTTTGGCAGCATAATACCGCCCGAGCCTACCCTTATTTTTGACGTGCCACCGGCTATATAGCCTATCAATACCGATGTTGCCGAACTGGCCACATTCATCATATTATGATGCTCGGCAAACCAGTAACGGGTGTAGCCTACCTTTTCGGCCAGTTGCGCCACCTCCATGCTTTTTTTGAAGCTATCAATGGGCGTACTACCCTCCACAACGGTGGCCAGGTCTAATACGGAATATTTTATATCTGATAATTTCTTTGCGCTCATAGTCTTGTTCTGTTCAGATGTTTAACACTTTATCTTGGCAGATGTTATTCAAAATTAGTGCTAAATAGCCCCTGTTGCAGCTATAGCGGTGTTATTTGACGTTGCGGTCACATTAATCAGAGAACGGTGACAAAAGGGGTGGTTTATGTTCAATACTCATCGGCTATTTAACTCACCCGGTCGTTGCTGCGCTCTCTTCGCTGCGCGGAAAGAGGGTTCTGTTTTTTTCTTTATCACCCTGTTTGCGAAGCAGGGAGGGCCGACAAGCATAGCGAAGGCGGGGGGAGTAAACTCACGAAGCTAAAAGAACCTTGGTAACTATCCCCTCAAATTAATATCTTAGCGCAACAGAATAATCAGGCGAATTATGGTTGATAGCCCCGAGGGTAAATATATTTTAGACAGGTTGCGTACCGGGCTGCCCGCCCAGTTTCATTACCATAATGCCGACCATACCCTTGATGTTTATCATTCGGCAGCGGCTATTGCCAAACAAGAGAATGTTAACGAGGAATTTACCAAACTACTGCTTGTTGCCGCCCTTTACCATGATTGCGGGTACCTGCTGGGGAATCACGAGCATGAGCTGGCATCCTGCAAAATAGCCCGTGAAGCTTTGCCGCAGTTTGGTTATTATGAAACTGATATTGAAAAGATTTGTACGCTGATCATGGCTACGCAGCTGCCGCAGCAACCCGCCAACCTGTTGGAGCAAATTATTTGCGATGCCGACCTGGATTACCTGGGTCGCAACGATTTTGCAACTACCGGCGGTAAGCTGTACCATGAAATGCTGGCCTTTGGTACCATCCGCAACGAAGAGGAATGGGACCACCTGCAAACCACTTTTTTTCAAAAACACCGATACTTTACGGATGCTTCTTTAAAAAACAGGCAGCCCAAACAAGAAGAAAATTTAAGAGCTTTACAGACTAAAACCGCTATTGCCGAAATGAGTACAGCGCCTACTACACGATCTATTGTAACAGACACCATTTATACCATCGTAGGTATTTTGTTCTGCGGGTTTGCCTTAAAAAGCTTCCTGATACCTAATGGCTTTTTTGATGGCGGGGTAACCGGTATCTCCCTGCTGATACATGAACTTTATCACTTCAATATCGCTTACGTAATTATCATAGCCAACATCCCGTTCATCATCATGGGTGCCATGCAGGTAAATAAATCCTTCGCACTGCGTACAATGCTGGCTATAATCGGATTGGCTCTTTGCCTGCTTTACCTGCCTTATCCGGATAAAATAACATCCGATAAGCTGCTTGTATGCATATTTGGTGGCGTGTTCATGGGTACGGGTATTGGCTTAGCGATACGTGGCGGCTGCGCACTTGATGGCATTGAGGTATTGGCGCTATACACAGGTAAACGCATCAGTTTTACCATCAGCGAGATCATACTGGGTATTAACGTTGTCATTTTCCTAATAGCTGCTTTAGAGGTAAGTTTTGTCACATCTTTATACTCGATCATTACCTATTACACGGCTTCCCGGATGATCAACTTTGTGATTGAAGGCCTGGAAGAATACACCGGTGTAACCATTATATCGGGCCAGAACGCGGCTATCAAAGAGATGCTGGTAAAGCAACTTGGCCGCGGCATTACCGTTTACAAAGGCGAACGTGGTTTTCTGAAAGAAAGCTTTGACGTACATCACCCTGTTGATATTGTGTTTACCGTAGTTACCCGTTTGGAATTACGCCGTTTAAAGAACATGGTGCATGAGATAGACTCAAAGGCATTCATCTTTACCAGTATTATTAAAGAAGCTGCGGGTGGGGTTTTGAAGCGCAGGGCAAGGCATTAAGAGGAATAGTCTCAAAAATGCAAATTCCGGTATAATTTCAATCAGACGCGAAGTATCCCGTCTCTGCGATTTTCCGTATTATCCAGTTACTTCGTATGTATTAACCGGCTTCAGCTTATTTTTTAGTGTAAATTCTCCATTAGGCTTACATTGAAAAGATTCTTTTGCCTGGTGAAAAACATCTTCTGTGATAATGATCTGCCCGGCGGTGGCTATGCTTTGCAGGCGCTGCGCCAGGTTTACCGAATCGCCTATTACGGTATAATCCAAACGTTTCAGGGATGCCGAGCCGATATTTCCCGAAACCATTTCGCCCGAATTGATCCCTACCGCAATATTCGGTTTAAATTTTTTGCCGTTACCAGCGTCAATCTCAGGCTCGTCGCTCAGGTGTGCTTTTACAGCAAGTGCGGCATCAATAGCCCTATCCAAATGAAACTCGCCACGGAAAACCGCCATGATGGCATCGCCCATAAACTTATCTACGTGGCCGCCCTGGGCAATAATTTCTTTTACAATTTTATCAAACAGGCCGTTTAACAGGTTAACCACCGTATTGGCCGGGATATGCTCTGTAATAGCTGTAAAACCGCAAACATCAACAAACATAACCGTAGCTTCCAGCAGCTCGTTCTTCATCAGGCTGCCTTCAAACTCCTTGTGCGTCATAAAGTTCAGCACATTCTCGTCCACATACATTTTAAGGATGTTATTCTCTTTGATAGCCTTTAGCGTTTCCTGCAATTGCCTTACGTAGGTAATGGTACGCTGCATGGTAATGTCAAGGTCGTCAAAGTCCACCGGTTTCATCACAAAATCAAAAGCGCCGCGGTTCATGGCGGTACGGATGTTCTGCATATCGCCGTAGGCCGATACCACTACTGCTTTAAGTGTAGGGTTAGCCTGGGGTAAATGGGTAAGCAGGGTAAGGCCATCCATTACCGGCATGTTAATATCCGACAGGATAATATCCAGATCGGGGTTTTCTTTGATGCGCTGTAAAGCCTCTTCACCGTTCTGCGCGAAAATAAATTCGTACTCGTTCTCCCTGATCTTGCGGCGGAACTTTTGTTTTACCAGTATCTCCAGATCAGCTTCGTCATCCACTACCAGTATCTTAGCCATTGTTTGTGCTATAAAGTTTTAAGTTTTTCTTTCAGTAAGTTAAAATCAAGCGGTTTGGTCAAAAAATCATCAGCCCCTTTGTCCATTGCCTGCTTGTAGTTTTCTTCGTCGCCGTAGGCGGTTATCATCATTACCACGGGCGGCGGCGGGGTTGGGAAATCCTCGCGGATATGTGTAAGCAGCTCAATCCCGCTCATGCCCGGCATGTTAATGTCCGACAGGATCAGCACCACTTCCGAGTGTTTATCTTTCAGATAATCCAACGCTTCCTCGCCAGATTGCGCAAAGTCGAACTCAAGTTCGTGGTTCTTAATTTCCTTACGGAATCGTTGTAAAAATAGCGGCTGAACGTCCTCTTCGTCGTCTACGACTAATATTTTCATATAGGGCTTAAAGATATATATAATTCAAATTTACGCGTCACAATAGTTTTCAATAGGGGCTTATCAAGCAACAGGCAGGGTAATAATAAACTCAGAGCCCTCGCCTTCCTTGCTGTTAATGTTGATATGGCCTTTATGCGCTTTCACAATAATATCATAGCTGAGCGATAAGCCAAGCCCTGTGCCCTCGCCTGCCGGCTTGGTGGTAAAGAACGGCTGCATAATTTTATCTTTAATAGCATCGGGGATACCGCTGCCATTATCTTTTACCACGATCTCTACCTCGCTGCCTTTTGCCGCTTTTATGGTACGGGTTGATACTTCAACGCGAGGTTTAAAATCGCCCCCTACTGTTTTTTGCTTTTGATGCACCGCATAAAAAGCATTGGTGAACATGTTCAGCAACACCCGCCCAACATCCTGCGATACGATATTGATGGACGGTAAAGCCGGGTCGAAATTGGTCACCAGGTCGGCATTGAACGATTTATCCTTGGCACGCAGGCCATGATAGGCCAGGCGGAAGTACTCATCGGCAATAGTATTCAGGTTTGTTGGCTCCTTAACATTGCTGCTGGCGCGGCTGTGTTGCAGCATCCCTTTTACAATACCATCGGCACGTTTGCCATGGTGGCGGATCTTTTCGAGGTTTTGCTTAATATCGTTAGCTATAGCAGTAGCTTCTTCCATATCGCCTTTGGCCATCTCCTCCTCCATCTCCTCAATAAGTTCCATACTTACCTCAGAGAAGTTGTTTACAAAGTTGAGCGGGTTCTGGATCTCGTGCGCTATACCGGCGGTAAGCTCACCTAACGATGCCAGTTTTTCCTGCTGTATCAACTGCGCTTGGGTAGACTGGAGTTCTTTAACGGTTTCCTGCAGTTCGTTACGCTGCTTGGTTATCTCGGCGGTACGCTCGGCAACCAATATTTCCAGTTCGTCTTTGCGCTCACTAATGCGTTTGAGCTCGCTTTGCTGTTTTTTAGATGTTGCTACACGCAAAAAGATCCAGCCGAAAGCGGCTAATTGCGCGGCCTGAAAATAATCGTCGTGCGTTTTATAAAATTTTATGCTGATAAGCCCAACTATATTAGAGAGTATAACGGCTGCAATGAGCGGATAATGCGCGTTTATTAATACATGGAAACGCTTAAAATCAGGTTCGCGTTTTAGAAACTCTACTACCCCTAACAGTACCAGTGCAATTACTATCCCTTCTATCGCAGCGTTGGGCAGTAAATCATCCAGCAAAAAAGCTACACCAATGGTACTTAAAGCAATGCCATAGAGCGGCGCATTCCATTTTGCTGTTATGGGTGATGATTTTATAGCCCTGCGGAGGCGAATAGCAAGCAGAAAAAGTGCAGCATAGGTAAAAAAAGTCATACCTCGATATAAGTTTAAAGTTTAAAGTTTAAAAACTAAGGTAATAATTATACTGAACAAGTAATGGTAAGGCGCTTTAAAACTTTACAAAATGCACTATCAACTGCAATACAATATTACCATATACGCCGGCCAGCACATCATCCATCATTACGCCTGTACCGCCGGGCAAGGCTTCCATTTTACGGATGCCAAGTGGTTTTACAATATCAAAAAAGCGGAACAGCACCAGGCCTATCAGCAGGTAATATAAGTTAGGCGGGATAAACAGCATGGTTACCATCATTCCGGATACTTCGTCTATCACTACACGGTAACTGTCCTTGCCCCAAAAGGGTTCTACCTTGTCGCCAACGTAAATGCCCAGCAGGGTAATAATCACCGTAGCAGCTACCAGATACCATGGACTTTGTAAAGATGATTGCTGCCATAACAGCCAAATGAACGGGCAAGTAACTATAGCAGCCAACGTACCGCCGCCTTTTACATACCCTATCCCAAAAATTGATGCGATCAGTTTATTCATGATGGCTTAGCTTTTATCCAGTACACCTTCGGCCTCTTCTGCAACTTCGGGTTTAATGATATTCTTTTTAGGGAAGTTAAACAGTAACGAGGTCAATACCGGGATCAAAAACGCCGCTACGGTGAACACCGATACAGCGATATCTGCAGCTTCGCTTTTCATGAATACTGCCGCGGGCGATTCGGGGGCAAAATGCTCAAATAGTGATGCTGTTAATTTAATACCCAAAACGCCTATCACTATAAAAGCAACGGTCTCTAAAAATGTAAATTTTTCCATTAATTTTACAAAAGCCTGCGCCACAAAACGCATAGCCAATATACCGATGAACACCCCCGTATAGATCAGGAACACATGATCTGTAAAGGCCACGGCGGCAAATACGTTATCTATAGAAAAGGCCAGGTCCATCAGCTCAACCAGGGCAACGGTTGCCCAAAATGTACCCATAAGCCCAACAGTTGATTTATACAGCCAGTTTTTGTTTTTGTCGACAGACTCTTCTTCGGCGTTACTTTCAGATTTTTTTGAAAGCTTTCCCTTAAAATAATCAAATGCAAGGTATAATAAATATAACCCACCTAACGGTTTTAACCACCATATAGTTACCAGCCATGCTGCTAAAAACAAGCATACCCCACGCAATACATAAGCGCCGATAATACCATAACGCAACGCACGCGCGCGTTGCTGCTTTGGCAGATCGATAACCATTGTGGCCAGCACCGCGGCATTATCAACCGATAAAAGGCTTTCAATAACAATCAGGTTTAAGATGATGAGCAGGCCTGCCTTAATATCTTCACCAAGTAGGGTGTGTAATATGTCCATTTGTAGGTTTAGTTTAAATTATATCGGTATTTAACATCGTTTTTAAAATATTAGCCTGAACGTCAAACGCGTTCATATGTGCTAAAAAGTTCACATCGGCTATCTTTTTATAGTCTTCGGCCAATAGGGCCGTAATATTTTCGGGCAGGTTGGTTTTTACTAAACCGGCCTTGCCTGTTAGCTGTACATTTTTATCGCGCAGTTCGCGCATCATGCGCTCGCGCTTACTGATGGTGTTCTTCAGGTCAATATCGCCAAGTTTGGCCATATCGCAAAACAAAAGCACATTGTTAAGCGGCGAAAACAGGAAATACCTGTTCACATCGGTAAATCGGTAAACCTCCAGCACAATATCATTAGCGCGCAAACCGCAGTAAAAATCTACCTTAAAATCATACTTGCATAAAGCGCCCATTAGCTTGCGCTGTATGGTAGCATATTCATTGGTGTAAACATCAGCAGGGTTATATACCAGCAGGTCGTAAACCAATTCGGTAGAGATACTGAAAAAGTAATCGCCCGAGAAATGCGCGCTAAACTTATTGATATTGCCGGTAAAGGGATACTCCGACGAGTTATCTGACAGCACCTGGAACAGCTTACGTAGCGATTGGCTCATTTTTAACGACTGCCGCTGCTTATCGTTACTAAAGTTTTGTTCGGTATAAACCGAATCTTCCATCTGGTCTATCAATTGGTTGTTCAGGGCAACTTCATCCAGCAGCAGGTCGGCCTGGGTTTCGTTGTTCTTTTTGATCTTTTTAAGCAGATCAATAAGGGTGGAAGTAAACTGGAGATGAAACATCTCCAGTTGGTTAATATCAAGCTCGGGGTTGGTTTGAAAAAGCTGGTGCAGCACTTGCGTGCGCAGGTAAATCTTATAAATTACATCATTATTAAAAAACACGGATAACAGCTGTAGTTTGCTGATAACCCGTGTTGATGCATTTAATATGTTTAGCCTGTTTTCATCCATATGCCGGTTAACGTGTATTGGTCACATTCTTTTTGAGTTCTGTCTCTAAAGTCTGCAACTCTGTATTAAGCGTTTTCCTGTTTTGTGTACCCTCGTCATGTATCCTTTTCACTTCTGTTAAGGTTTCAATTAACGATTGTGTGGTACGTTTTAAAGTATCCAAAGATACCACAGTTTTTTCATTCTCGCGGGCTACATCAATACTGTTTGTTTTTAACAGCTCGGCGTTTTTAAGTAATATGGTGTTCGTCGTATCCGAGATTTTCTTCTGCATCTCCACATTTGCCTTTTGCCTGTTTAGCGCTACGGCAATGGTGAGCTGGTTTTTCCAAACCGGGATGGTGGTTGATACGATGGATTGCGCTTTCTCTGCAATGGTGGTATTGTTGTTTTGCACCACGCGGATCTGCGCCAGCGATTGCAGCATAATAAAGCGCACCACCTTCAGGTCGGCAAGGCGTTTATCCAAGCGATTCACATAGTCGCGCAGGTCGGCAATCTCATAATCCTGGTAGGCAGATGGGTTGCCATCCATTACCGCTAACTGCTCGTTCAGTTCTTTGTATTTTAACTGGCCGGCAATGATCAGCTCTTCCATTTGATGGATGTAATCTACATTACTATCAAACATGGTTTGCAGTGATGCATTATCCTTAATAGAGTTTACACGGCCCGCTTTTATTTTATTGGTGATCTTATCGACATTATTAACCACAAGGTCATACTTGGCAAACATCTTTTTGGTATCCATAACCAGGGTACGCAAAATAGGGATGCGGGATATGATCCTTACAAAGGCATTTTGCTCCAACTCATCAACATCAATATAGTTCAGTTCGTGCAGCAGGTCGGTAATTAAGGTACCAACCTCGCCCGAATCAAAGGTGCGTACTGACGACAGGAACGTATTACTGTACCGCTCCATAGAGGCTTGTACATCGGTACCATAGTTCAATATCGAATTTACATCGGCGGGGTTTAAGTCCTTACCTTTTTCACTGTATTTTTTTACTTCATCGGGTGTAATGTTGGTTAAGTCAACATTGCCTTCTTTATCAAGTTTAACCGGGGTATTGGTGCTTGTTGCAGCGGGTGCCGGCGTAAAGTCTGGCAGCCCGGCCCCCTCGTTGGTTAGGTTGGTTTCCATGTGTTTTGTTTTTTAATACGTGTTTAGCACATTTTATGTAGAGACGCGATACTTCGCGTATTAATGGATATCATTAATAAAAAGTTCATCACCGTCCTAAAGGAGACGCGAAGTATCACGTCTCTACGTTTATAAAAAATTCCTCATTACCGTGTTCACGGTTTCTTCCAGCTTACGGTCTTTGGTAGGCTCGCCAATTGCATTGAATTTCCATTCATCGTTTTTAACGTAAAAAATCCCCATTACCATGGATACATGGCCCCTGAAGCTCGCATCATGCGCTATATCATAAGTTGCGAAGATCTCATTAACACGTTTTGGCGTACCCTCATAAATGCGGATAGATGCGAACGGGATGGTGCCAAAATCCTGGCCCCTAAAGCTATTCAGCACAAAAGCCACGTTTTTTACAGCCGGGTTAAGGGCCGAAAAATCAAGCGTTATTACTTCATTATCCAAACCATCATCGCCACCCATATCGCCGGTAAGGTCGTCGCCGCTGTGGCGTACCGCCTGGTCTTTCGATTTCAGGTTGCCAAAGTAAACCACATCAAGCAGTTTTTTATTTTCATCAAACAAAGCGCAACTGGCGTCAAGGTCAACCGCTTCTTTGCTGCCGCCAAAACCAAAAATGCCTTTTTTCTCTATAGCGCCCCAGTTTATACCTACGCAAACGTTTTGCAATTTGCTGCCGTTGCTTTTCTCAAGGCTTATACGTTGCCCTTTTTGAAGATTTATTGCCATGATATTTTTGGTTTAGTTGTATTTGTTTAAATAATCCTGCAGGCCGCCTTTCATGCCCGCACCTACTGCCTCAAATTTCCATTTGTTATCGCGTTTGTAAATGCGACCGAACTCTACCGCTGTTTCTATCGAAAAATCTTCTTCCAGTTCGTATTTCAGGATATCGGTATTGGTAGCTGCATCAAAAATGCGCACGAACGAATTGCGCACCTGGCCAAAATTCTGGCGGCGGCTCTCGGCCTCATGGATGGTTACCACAATGCAGATCTCTGTTACGCGCGGGTCTATTTTAGTCAGGTCTATCTTGATCTGCTCATCGTCGCCATCGCCTGCACCGGTCAGGTTATCGCCGGTATGTTCAACAGCCTCATCTGGCGATTTCAGGTTGTTGTAAAACACAAAATGCCCGTCAGATAAGATCTTTTTGTTATCGCCCATAATAAATACAGACGCGTCAAGGTCAAAGCCCGCCCCGGTTGATGATGTGTTGGTATCCCAGCCTAAGCCTATTGTAAATTTAGGGGCGTCAATAGCTTCGCGCTGCCCCTTTTGAAGATTAATTGCCATATTGTATTAGTTTATAATTATCTAAAAGTAAAAGTTTTTTAATAAAGTTTAGGTTACGTGCATACGCCTCAATAGTGTGGTAACCGTTGCCCAAGGCCATGTTGTACAACTGCTCTGCAAAATCGGTCGGCTGGTTTTCTATAAACACGCAAAAGCTATCAAAACTATAGTTTAATATGTATTTTACAATACGTGTATTGATGCAAAAACTGCCGCTTTTGATGATGCCATCCAAGTCGAAAATGGTTTTAACCTGATAATAATTCAGGTAATTCTCTACATTGGGGTGGATATCTGTATTGATGAGCTGGGCAAAGTACAGCATGTGGATATCGTTATCCAGACCGTAGGCATCAACCATTTTCATGATCATACGCTCGTGGCTGCCCGTAATGCGGATATCGTCTAAAAACAACAGTGTTTTGCCTTGCAAAAAGTCTTTATCGATGTGGAACTGGTCGTTACCTATCAGGTTCATCCGCTGCTCGGCGTTCAGCTCCCCGTAATCCTCTTTGTAGGTGATGGTACGGTGCACCTTTGCTTCCTGCACAACGGGTAAACCCTGCCCTGCCAGCCAATGGTTAAGGCGGTAAACAAACCAGTTTTTCATGGCGAAGGTTGCCGTTGGGATAAACGAATATGGGCTTGATATAACCACTATTTGTTGTGATACAGGGTTTTCTGTCAGGTATTCGCTAATAAAGCCATCTGCTAACGCGATGCCAAAATCTTTCGATACCGCCCCATCGCCAAACTTAAAACGGCTGTAATCACCGGCATCAAAGCCAAAGGTGGTGTCGTGATGGATATGGTGTAGTGAATATGTGGTAGATGTCATGACTGGTTTTAGCTTATAAGGCTTAAAATGGTAGTTTGGTTTGAATTAATGAGCAATGAGCTGATGCCCATGTCATCTGCGGCCTGTTTATCATTCTTCGGATTATCGCCAATGTGAATAATATTTTTGAGCGGGATCTCCTTCCCCGAATTACATATATCAATGTTATTCAGCATGGTTTTAAAAAATTCGGGGTTTGGTTTTGACATGCCCGCCTCGTCAGAGTAAAGCTGAAAATCGAAATAGCTATCCAGCCCATAAAGTGCTAATACCTTTCGTAATGATCTCCCGGTGATGTATCCTGTGTTGCTCAACAAACTAAAAGTTGCTCCGCTTTTTTGTTTTAGATGCTCCAGCACCTCCGTTGTTACAGCCGAGTATATTTGCGGGGGATATTTAAACAGCAGGTCCTCCATTTGCAGGTGCAGGGCAATGTAATCTACCTCGTCTATATTTAAGCTATCGCCATTGATCAGGCTGATCACCATCAGGTACATTTCGTCGGCATCTATGTTCTTACCCGTTTTTTCGTTGATGGCGTTACACATCAGGTCAACCTGGCGGAAGATCCTGCCGATATCATCTGCGGATTTACCTGTATTATTGAAATTTTGCTGGAAAAAATGCGCGCGCTGGATCTTAAAATCCGGGTTTGACCTGATCAGTGTAAGCCACAGATCAAACGAATAGTGCTGGTAGTAAGGCATTAGCAGATGTAAACGGTTTATAAAGCACCGGCCCAATTAGTAGGGCAAGCATTATCTAATATATAACGTTTAATACTATTAATTGAATACTTTAAGATAAAGTTTGCGTTAACAAACTCTACTGCTGAAAGGTAAGTACATCCCGGTAGGCCTTTACAGAACGCACAATACTTTGAACAATTTCGTTCTGGCCTTCGTCCGAATTAAGATAGGTTTCTTCATCGGGGTTATTGATAAAACCCGTTTCTATCAGCACAGCCGGCATACCGCTGTTGGCCAGTACGTAAAGGCTTTGTTCGCGCACACCGATTGACGGGCGGCCATCTGTTTCGGTAAAT
Organism: Bacteroidota bacterium; assembly: GCA_040390445.1. Taxonomy (GTDB): domain Bacteria; phylum Bacteroidota; class Bacteroidia; order Sphingobacteriales; family Sphingobacteriaceae; genus Mucilaginibacter. Next base: position 186,827 of record JAZJYI010000004.1, on the reverse strand, counting down.
TCCATGTTTAAATACTCGCCAAACTTAATGCTTTGCTTACGGTATTTTTTGGCGAAGGCACTTAGTATAATAGCATTGGCCGGGTCGTCGGCATCAAGGGCTTCGTATTGCGTTTGGTCTTTTTCTATCAGGATGGATGCGTTCTCGCGCATGGCCTCCAGTTGCTCACCGGCCCGTTTTATACCGTAGATGAGCAGCATCACCCCGCTTTGTTTGTGCGCGCGGTAGGCGGTGCCTTCAGCGGATGAATTACAATGAATAGAGATAAAAAGGTTGCCCTGCGATTTATTGGCAATATCTGACCGGCGCCTTAACTCGATAAAGGTATCATCACTACGGGTCATGACGGTTGCGATATCAGGAAGTTGGGTTTGGATAGCCGCCTGCAGCTTCTTGGCTATAGAAAGGGTTACATTCTTCTCAAACGACGACAAGCCCTTTGCACCGGCATCCTTGCCACCATGCCCGGCATCAATAATAATGGTTTTCAGCTTAAAGCCTGCATTTTTGATGGTATCTGCCGCAGGCGTAAACGAACACAGCAATATGTAAAAAGAAAGGGCGCCGATGGTAAACATCAGCCTGAAATATTTTTTAATCATTTATGTTATTAGGGAACGTAAATTTAACCAATATTGTATAAAACAGTACAATAAATCACCTTTAAAAGTCGATTTTTGACCTTTTAAGGCCGTTAAAAGACGTTTTTGGGGCGCCATGGTTTAATAGCAATATTGTTGCAAATATCAATTGGTTTTAGCCGCGCTTTTTTTATTGCATTTGGGGCATAACCCCGATGCATAAATGGTAAATCCTTCGGCCTCGAAACCGGCGGGCAGGGTTAGCCTTGGTATGTTCAGGTCGTTTAGGCAGTACACATTTTTGCAAACAGTGCAGTTAAAATGCAGGTGTTCATCATGGTGGTGGTTCTCCTTGCAATCGGAGTGGCAAACGGCGTAGTTAGCCGTACCGTTCAGGTCGAACACCTTATGGATAATGCCCTTTTCTTCAAAAACGTTCAGGATACGGTACAGGGTAACCCGGTCAATATCGTTCATAACGCTCTCCAGGTCGGGTTGCGAGGTGGCCGTATTTTTTGAGTACATCATGGATAGCACCCTTAACCGCGGCGCGGTTTTTTTCAGATTATGCTTTTGCAGCATATCCTCAAACTGGTAGTTATTTTTTACTTGTGCCATTTTACCCTACAAATTTAATGAAAATTATGCAGCCTGCTGCTCATCATGCGGGTGCGCATGCTTTAGGTGGAAAAAGCTGTCGCCAGCCTTGCAGGCACCGGCAAATTTATAATTTACAAAGTGCGCTGTAGCTATAGTAATGCCGCCAAGGGGTACTACAATCGCTTCCACCCAGCCTTTAGTAAACAGGTGGCCAATAATAATGGTAACAAAGCCGGTTATCAGCAAAGCCAGCGGTAAAATACGGTGGTGCTCTTTAAAGTACGAATTACCGATAGATGAGATACCCACCACAAGGGCAATAATGATCATGATCCACTCTACCCAGGGGTTGGCCAAAAAGCCCAGGCCAAGCAAGGGTAAACTGGTAAAAAATATAGGCACAGCCGCGCAGTGTATAGCGCAAAGAGTGGAAGCTGTCATGCCGATATTATCCAGTTTTATGGCTTTTAATCTCGAGATCATGCTGCAAAGATAATACAAATGCAACATTATTGTATTTAGAATTGTTTACGTTTTGTCAGGTTTTTGATGAAAACCGAGGTTTTTACGTGTAAATACGCGCCTTTTTTCGCCCTAAAAACGGACAAAAAACGCCAAAAAACGGCCTTGAATGGTCACAAATATTGTATTTTTAGCCGCCAACTAAACAAATTTATGAAGAAGTACCTCCTGCTGCTTTTGCTGCTTCCTGCCTTTGCATGTGCGCAAACCAGGCCATCAAACCAAAACCTGTTTGATACCATCCCCTTCATCCCCGACCATACCACCGAGCGGCTTGAACAATTCAAAAAGCAACCGGTAACACAAGGCGGTATCATCTTTTTGGGTAACAGCATTACCGAGATGGGCAACTGGCCAAAACTACTCAACGATACCACCGTACTTAACCGTGGCATTGGCGGCGATATTACCTATGGCGTGCTAAAACGCATCGATGATGTGATCAACCGCCATCCAAAAAAGCTGTTCATCCTGTTAGGTATTAATGATATCGGCAAGGACATCCCCGACTCGGTTATCGCCTATAATTATTTTAAGATCATCAGTAAGGTAAAAGCAGGCAGCCCCGCCACCAGGATCTATGTACAGAGCGTGTTGCCTATAAACCCAACGGTGAAGAACTTCCCGCAGCATTATGACAAGGTCGAACACATCCCCCGGGTAAATGAAATGCTTAAAGCAAATGCCGCGGGTATGGGTTATACCTATATTAACCTGCACCCATTGTTCATTGACGCGCAAAACCGGCTGGATGCCAAATACACTTATGAAGGCCTGCACCTGAAACCCGAGGCCTATGTAGTTTGGGTGGCCTATCTTAAAAAAATGAAATACCTATAAAAGATGAGATTTATAAAACTTGCTTTTACCGCTTCGATGCTTTTATATGTTCACACAGCCTTCGCACAGCAAAAAACAATTGCTGCCAAAGTGGAGGCATTGTTGAATAAAATGACACTGGATGAAAAAGTTGGGCAGCTTAACCAATACAACGGCGATTGGGAAGCCACCGGCCCGGTCACCAAAGATGTAGGCAACAAACTGGATGCCGTAAAGCAGGGCAAAGTAGGTTCGGTACTTAATATTATGGGGACCGAACACACCCGGAAATTTCAGCAGGCAGCCATGCAGTCGCGTTTAAAAATACCACTACTTTTTGGGCAGGATGTGATACACGGGTATAGCATTACCTTTCCTATCCCCCTGGCGGAAGCCGCAAGCTGGGATATGCCTGCCATGGAGCGCTCTGCCCGTGTTGCCGCTACTGAAGCAGCGGCGGCGGGCATCAACTGGACCTTTGCCCCCATGGTTGATATTGCCCGCGACCCACGATGGGGCCGTGTAATGGAGGGTGCGGGTGAAGACCCTTATCTGGGATCGTTAATTGCAGGTGCGCGTGTAAAAGGTTTCCAGGGTAAAGGCTTGGGCAATACCGATGCGGTAATGGCATGTGTAAAACACTTTGCCGCTTACGGCGCTGCCATTGGCGGCCGCGATTATAATAGCGTTGATATGAGCAAACGCACGCTATGGCAAACCTACCTGCCCCCTTTTAAAGCCGCGCTTGATGCCGGGGCAGCCACCTTTATGAACGCCTTTAACGACCTTAACGGAACGCCCGCAACAGGAAGCAGCTACCTGCAGCGCGATATATTAAAGGGCCAGTGGGGCTTTAAAGGCTTTGTTGTGAGCGATTGGAACTCGATAGGCGAAATGATACCACACGGCTTTGTAAAAGATAATTATGAAGCTGCAGAAGTGGCCATAAAAGCCGGTAGTGATATGGATATGGAAAGCCGCGCCTATATTAATAACCTGGCTAAACTGGTTAAGGATGGCCGGGTGCCTGTTGCATTGGTAAACGATGCTGTAAGGCGCATCCTCACCAAAAAATTTGAAATGGGCTTATTTGATGACCCATACAAATTCATTAACCCCGAACGTGAAAAGGCCACCATGAACAAGCCCGAAAACATAGAAGCGGCGCGCGATATGGGGCGGAAAAGCATTGTGCTGCTCAAAAACGAAAAGCAACTTTTGCCGCTTTCAAAAGATTTGAAAACCATTGCGCTTATTGGCCCGCTAAGCAGGGAGCGGTGGTATCTGAAAGGTGCATGGTCAACCAATGTAGACCCAAACGAAAATGTAGTTACCATAGAAGAGGGCATCCATAACCAGGCGCCGGGCGTAAAAATATTATATGCCGAAGGCTGCAAAATAAAAGATAGTGTAGCAACCGATTTTAAAGAAGCTGTAGAAACCGCTAAAAAAGCCGATGTTGTTATCATGGCTGTTGGCGAGGATATTTTTATGACCGGTGAGGCGCGCAGCAAAGCTAATATTCACATCCCCGGTGTGCAGGAGGACCTGATAAAGGCGGTTGTTGCTACCGGCAAACCCGTAGTAGTACTGCTTATGGCGGGCCGCCCTATGGTATTTAACTGGACAGCCGAACATGCCCCGGCAATAGTTTACACCTGGTGGTTAGGCAGTCAGATGGGCAATTCGGTGGCCGATGTGCTTTTTGGCAACTACAACCCGGCAGGTAAACTACCCATCACCTTTCCGCGCAGCGAAGGCCAGATCCCTATTTATTATAACTTTTTAAATACCGGCAGGCCAGCCCAGGGCGATAACGATACATTCTACCGCTCATCATACATCGATGCGCCAAACACGCCGCAGTATGCATTTGGTTATGGCTTAAGTTATACCACATTTAGCTATACCAATATCAGCATCAGCAAAACGGCCATCAAAAAAACGGAAAGCCTTAACGTATCGTTCGACCTGAAAAATACCGGGAATACAGCCGGCGAGGAAATTGCCCAATTGTATATCCGCGATATGGTAGCCCAACCGCTGCGACCTGTTAAAGAGTTAAAAGATTTTAAAAAGGTGATGTTAGCCCCCGGCGAAACAAAACGCATCACATTCACCATTAATAAAGAAAAACTGCAGTTTTATAACGATAATCTGCAACTCATCACCCAGCCCGGCGAGTTTAAGTTGATGATAGGCGCAGCATCAAACCAAATTAAACTTGAAAAAACATTTCAACTAACCAACTAACACCCACTATTTACAAGATGACCAAAACTAAAGTTGCCATCCTGGGAGCAGGATTCATATCAGATATCCACGTAGAATCGTACCAGCGCTTTATCCCCGAAGCGGAGATTGTGGCTGTTTATGCCCGTAATTTGGATAAGGCCAAAGCCTTTGCCGAAAAGCACAACATCCCCGCTTATTTTGATGATGTAGATAAACTGCTGGCCGAAACCGATTGCCAGGTGATTGATATTTGCGTGCCCAACTACCTGCATGCGGTTAATACCATTAAAGCAGCCAACGCAGGCAAACACATCATTATAGAAAAACCGCTGGCCGTTACCTTAGAGGAGGCCGACGAAATGATAGCTGTTTGCAAGGCCAACAACGTAAAGCTGATGTATGCCGAAGAGCTTTGTTTCGCACCAAAATATGAACGTGCCAGGCAGGTGGTAAAAGAAGGCGCCGTTGGCGAGGTGTACATGCTAAAGCAAGCCGAAAAACACTCTGGCCCGCATACCGATTGGTTTTACGATATCAACCTGGCCGGTGGTGGCGTGCTGATGGATATGGGCTGCCATGCTATGGGCTGGTTCCGCTGGATGCTGGGTAACGCTAAGGTTAAAAGCGTGTATGCTACCATGGCTACCGTGTTGCATGGCAACCGAACCAAAGGCGAGGACAATGCCGTGGTAATTGTTGAATTTGAGAACGGTGTTACCTGCGTTGCCGAAGATAGCTGGGCTAAACATGGCGGCATGGACGACCGCTGCGAGATATACGGTAAAGGCGGCGTTATTTATGCCGACCTGTTTATGGGTAGCTCGGCACTAACGTACAGCCGCGAAGGCTATGGTTATGCCATGGAAAAGGCTGATACCTCTGCCGGGTGGAGCTTCACCATATTTGAGGAAGTATTTAACCAGGGCTACCCTCACGAACTGAAACATTTTATTGACTGTGTACGCAACAACAAAACCCCGCTGGTAACCGGCGAAGATGGCCGCGCGGTGCTGGAGATACTGTATGCCGCCTATGCGTCTGCCGGGCAGGGCAAAAAGATCAGCCTGCCGTTCCACCCAAAAGTTGACAGGCCTATTGACCTTTGGCTAAACCCAAAACAAGAGTAACTAATAAAAGCAGCTATTATAATCAGTTATCCAGCAAGCGGCGATGATAGTTTATCTGGCCCAGATGGTAGCCTAAATGTATGGCCAGGTGAACAAAAAAGTATTCGGTAGATGCACCATCTAAGGGTCTGTCTCCCGGGTATTTTTCGTTCATCTGCTCTTCTGTGATCATATCGAAGGTATTTTCGATCATGATGATGGTTTTTTCTACTTTATCCACCAGTTCTGCGCGTGGTACATCTTTCAGCGCAAATTCATCTTCGCGGTTTCTCACATAACCGGTTTTGCCAAATTCCGCGCCAATGTAGGTGTTCAGGTTACCAACCAAATGCAAACAAAGGTTACCGGCACAATTCAATATCCCCTTTTCAATATACCAGATCTTTTCCTCGTTCTGGTAGGCTTCTATCTCCTGCTTTAATTTTTCAAGGTCGCGGACGATCAGTTTTTTCAGCGTATCTTTTATCATATATTTGGTATGGCCTGGTATTTCTATCAAAAACTCTTTACCTATTCAATTTAATAAAAAGGCACTGCTTTTCAAAAAACTTTTTGCGTTTATTTGTTAAGGGGCTGATTGATGAAAAGTTAGACAATATGAAAATAGCGATATACGATACTTACGAAGCGATGTCTGAAGCGGCGGCAGAACTGGTTGCCCGGCAACTGGCCGAAAAACCCGCGTCTGTACTATGTTTCCCATCCGGCGATTCGCCAACCGGGATGTTGAACTACCTTGTGCAATGGGCCAATAATGGTAAAACAGACCTAAGCCAAAGCCATTTTGTAGCACTTGACGAATGGATAGGCATGGATGAGAACGACGAAGGCAGTTGCAGCTATTATTTTAAACATCAATTTTTTAACAAGCTAAATAAATCGTTTAAAAGCATTATTATGTTCAACGCTAAGGCCGATAACCTTGATGCGGAATGCGAACGCATCAACAACCTTATCAGTAGCAAAGGCGGGCTGGATATTATGATGGTAGGCATTGGCATGAACGGGCACCTTGGCCTTAATGAACCCGGCACCCCTACCAATCTATATGCCCACCATTCGGCGTTAGACCCGGTTACCGTACAGGTTGGCCAAAAATATTTCAATAAAGAAACCGTGCTAACCGGGGGCATCACCCTGGGCTTAAAACACTTGGCCGAAGCAGGCAAGGCTGTACTGATCGCATCAGGTGCTAAGAAAGCCGATATCATTCACGAAAGTTTGCAGGGAACGGTTACTACAGAAGTACCGGCATCCATCCTGCAAAAACTATCAAACGCTTTTATATTGCTTGATAAAGAAGCTGCATCCGAGTTAGAGCACGGCAGCTGAGGCTTTGCTTTAAACATAGCTTGTTAGTTTACTCACCCCGACTGCACTTCGTTTGTCGACCCTCTCTGCTGCGCAAAGAGGGTGAGGAGAAATGTAAATTTTATACGTCGCCGAAGACCGGGCGAGTCAACTTTCTTTTACGGATAATTTATTGCATCTTTAGAATACCAATTTTAAACTTCATGTCAGCAAATTCTCCGGATACAAACGCGGCCAATACTGCCGCTAATACATTTGATGCTATAGTTATTGGGTCGGGCATAAGCGGCGGATGGGCTGCTAAAGAGCTTTGCGAGCAGGGCTTAAAAACCCTCGTTTTAGAGCGTGGGCGCGATGTAAAGCACCTGAAAGATTATCCTACGGCCACTACCCCGCCCTGGGAATTTCCCTACCGGGGCCGCATGAGCCTTAAACATTATAAAGAAAACCCGTTAATAACCAAAGCCGCAGGCTACGGCGATGATTGCGACCAATTTTTTGTAAAAGACGCCGACCATCCATATGTGCAGGAAAAGCCCTTCGACTGGATACGTGGGTACCAGGTTGGCGGTAAATCATTAACCTGGGGGCGCGCCACTCAACGCTGGAGCGAGTTTGAATTTACCGCGCCCGAGCGTTTTGGCTATGGCATTGGCTGGCCTATTGGTTATAAAGATGTGGCGCCATGGTATTCGCATGTAGAGAAATTCATCGGCATATGCGGTAATAAAGACGGGTTGGAAGCTATGCCCGATGGTGAGTTTCAAACCCCGTTTGAGATGAACGTACCGCTGCAGCACATTAAACAAACCTTAAAAGAAAACTATACCGACCGCCACCTGGTACATGCGCGCTGGGCACATTTAACCGACCCGCAGCAGGTACACCTTGACCAGGGCCGCGGCAAATGCCAGGCGCGTAATATGTGTATGCGCGGTTGCCCTTTTGGCGGCTACTTTAGCTCAAACTCTTCTACCCTGCCCTGGGCCGGGAAAACCGGCAACCTTACCGTTCGCCCGCATTCGGTAGTACATTCTGTTATTTATGATGAAAAGCTGGGCAAGGCAAGCGGTGTACGCATCATTGATGCCAACACCAAACAAGTGATTGAATACCACGCCAAGGTAATCTTCATGAACGCCTCGGCATTGAATACCAACCTGATACTGCTTAATTCAAAATCAAAACGGTTTCCTAATGGTTTGGGTAATGATAGCGGTGTACTGGGTAAATACATTGCGTTTCACAACTACCGTGCTTCGGTTTCGGGCACTTTGGATGGTTACCTGGATAAATACTACTTCGGCCGCAACCCTACCGACCTGATATTGGTAAATTACCGCAACCTGCGCCAGCGCGATACCAAATACTTTGGCGGTTATACCACCTTTATGAACGCCTACCGCGACCAGCACCCTAACGATAGCGAGAACGGGCAGGTTGGCACTCAATATAAAGACGACCTTTGCGAACCGGGCGGCTGGCACGTGTTTGCCTACCTGCAGGGCGAAACCGTACCGGTAGAAAACAACCATGTGCGCCTGAGCGATACCGAAAAAGACCAGTGGGGTATCCCGCTGCTGGTTACCTCGGTTGAGTACCACCCCAACGATGAACTGATGGCCGATGATTTTTTAAACGAGACCGCTGCCATGCTGGAGAAAGCAGGTGTAAAAAACATCAGCAAATACAACAATAAGCAATCTCCGGGGTTAGATATACATGAAATGGGCGGGGTGCGGATGGGTAAAGACCCAAAAACATCTATGCTGAACGCCAATAACCAGCTACACGCCTGTAAAAACGTGTTTGTTACCGATGGCGCCTGCATGACCAGCACCGGCAACCAGAGCCCATCTATTTTGTATATGGCGCTTACCGCAAGGGCTGCCACATTTGCTGTTAACGAGATAAAAAAGGGAAACCTGTAGATCTGTTTGTATGAGAAAAATAAGCTTCATTTTATTTACCGCCATTGCTATAAGTGCCTGTAATTCATCGGGCCGTAAAGGCGCCAACTACCAGGACAGTACCCAAACTGCTGAAGTAAAACCCGGCGAATGGGTGTCACTGTTGGCAGATAGCACACTATCGGGCTGGCATGCTTACGGCAAAGATGCCGCTGGTTCGGCCTGGAAGCTTAAAAATGGGGAGCTACACCTTGATGCATCCAAAAAAGCCGACTGGCAAAGTGCCGGCGGCGGTGATATTGTGACCAACGAGGAGTATGAGAACTTCGACTTAAAGGTAGAGTGGAAGATCAGCAGGGCTGGCAACAGCGGTATTATGTTTTATGTGCACGAGGATACCACCAAATATAAGTACCCATGGCAAACCGGCCCCGAAACGCAGATAGCCGATAATAAAGAGAACGAGGATGGCAAACTGATCAAACACCGCGCAGGCGACCTGTATGATCTGATGTCGATAGATAAAGAGATTGTGAACCCGGCAGGCAAATGGAATAAAACCGAAGTGATTGCTAACAACGGCAAGCTTACCATTCTGGTAAACCACGAGGTTGTACTACAAACCACCATGTGGGATGCCAATTGGAACAAGCTGATAGCCGGCAGTAAATTTAAAGAATGGCCGGGCTTTGGTACTTACAAAAAAGGCCGTATAGCTTTGCAGGACCACGGCGCTGATGTATGGTTTAAAAAAGTGGAGATAAAGCGGTTGTAAATACCCTATTGTTATTCTGAGCCTGTCGAAGAATTTATCCCACCATTAGATGCTTCGTACCTCAGCATGACAAACCGTTTAAAAATAGTAGCTACCTTTACCACATGCAACCGCAACGGAAAATTTTAACGCTTGATGATATTAAATTGCTTGTAGATACCTTTTACCAGAGGATACAAACAGACGAACTATTAGGCCCGATATTTAACGAACGGATACAGGATAACTGGCCTATCCATCTGGATAAGATGTACCGGTTTTGGCAAACTATATTACTGGAGGAATACACTTACGATGGCCGCCCCTTCCCGCCACATGCGCAATTACCCGTTGGCCCCGAACATTTTGAACAATGGCTGGCATTATTCACCAAAACCATTGATGAGTTGTTTAGCGGCGATAAAGCCACCGAAGCCAAATGGCGGGCCAATAAAATGGCAACCATGTTTATGGCCAAAATAGAACATTTCAGAAATAATCCGTTGAATATAGTTTAGCTATTATTAATCACGGAGAACACAAAGTAACACAGAGATTTTCTTTGTGACCGTTGTGAAAACTCAATAATTGTCATCCTGAGCTTGTCGAAGGATTTGCGAGGCGATTAATGGTTCGACAGGCTCACCATGACATTTTACATCGTTTCTATTTCATTCGGGTGCCGAGGTTGCCAGATGGCGTAATAATACACCAGGCAAAATACACCCATAAAAAACGGTATCAGCGCCAGGTGTTTGTAGGTTATCCAGCTGTAAACCTGCAGGACGTCAAACTTCATAAACTCGCTTATCATCCAGTAGGAATTTGCGCTTATCCAGAAAGTAATGGCCAGGTTATGGCATAATTCAGATACCATCTCTTTGGTACGATAGGCAATAACAATGGATATGATCAGTGTAGGGAATATCATCACAATGCCCAGCGGTTTCCAAACCAGGCACCAGCCAATATCTTTAAAAAGCCAGAAAACGATATGCAGGTTTTCCATCCTGCGGTATTTTAGTGGGATGCTATATTGTGACATGGTACCGCTAAAATAATAAAATATCCAATTCGTTTAACGGCTTAAACCAGCCATTCAAACCAGTTTTTTATCTTAAAATCGTACGCGAGTATTTTATCTGTATTCGCGCCGGATATGATCTTCCATTCCTTCAGTTCGGGTATAAACGCGGGTTGCTCCAGTCCGGCTTTAACGGCAGCCTGGGTATAAAAAGCAAATTTTGGCGGGTGATGTGGTGTACATGCGTTCAAGGTATGGCCAAAGGCATCTTTTTCAATTACAGCAAGCGTAAGGCCGGTGCAATCGCCCTGGTGGATCATATTTACAGGCGCCAATCCGTTTGGGATATCTTTTTTCCCGGCAAAAAACCTGCCCGGGTCGCGGCCGGGGCCAATCAGTCCGCCGAAACGGATAATAGTGGTTTTAAACCCGCTTTGCTGCCCGAAAAGTTCCTCGGCATCAAAAAGTATCCGGCCTGATGGCGTATTGGGTTGGGGGGCGTCTGTTTCATTCAATTCCCTATTTTGCTCGGAATACACACCTGTGGAACTGATGAGGATAACCTTTTTAACGCCATACTGATGAATAGCATCAATAACCCGCTGTAATTTATGCACGTACTCCGCGCCTTCTCCCGAACGGCTTTTGGGCGGGATAGCGATCACCAAAACATCGCAGTTGAAAAAATCAGGGTTTAGGGTTGTGTTCACCGCCGACAGATCGATCATAAACGGCGTAATATCTTCTGCTTGAAGCGTTTCCAGTTTATCCGGCGATGTGGTAGAACCCTTTACTGCAATGCCTTTAGCAACAAGCGCCTTTGCCAGCGCCAGGCCATACCATCCGCAACCTAAAATACTAACCGTCATATAAGGGCGAAGATAACTCATTAGGCACTGAACTCAACGTTATCTTTATTCACGGTATACTTTAAATAAACTTCATTAACCTCTTTTCCATCTTCAAATAATCTTATTTGTAGTGCATCAAGTTTTTCACCCTTCACAGTTATTAAAACATCCGTTGCCATGGCAGCCATTTTATATTCATTTAATAGTCCTGATTTAAAAGAATCCTCCAACACTTCAATCACTTCCTGAGATTTAGGCATATCATTTTCCAAATGGATCAAAAGTGGTTTTACTTTATCCCCCTTGTCGATATAATTCCCGAAAGGATAAAATTCCCCGGCATCTAAAAGGAAAGCTTCGGCTTGTGTTTTTGATACATCAATCAGTTTTTCTATTTCATCCATAATACAGATAAATATATTCATTTATTAATCAACTCGCTCCATTCAAAGCATCCACCTTTAAAAACCAATGTTATATTTGTGCATGGACACACCGCAAACTTTACCTGTTTTAACCGATACCGAACTACGCGTACTGGGCTCGCTAATGGAAAAAAGCAAAACCACGCCCGATTATTACCCCATGACGCTTAATGGCCTTACCGCCGCCTGCAACCAGAAAACCGCGCGCAGGCCCGTTGTTGATTATGACGAGAACACCGTTATGCTGGCGCTGGATACGCTAAAACGTAAAGGGTTAATATCAACTGCTACGGGTGGCAGCAGCAGGGCTACCAAGTATAAACACAACTTTGGTATTGTTTTCCCGGTGGTACCATCAGAAGTTGCAGTGATATGTTTGCTGATACTGCGCGGACCGCAAACCCCGGGCGAGATCAACACCAACTCGGGCAGGTTGTATGAGTTTGAGGACCTTGACGAAGTGCAGGCCATGCTGGAGAAACTGGCCGGCGGCGAGATGCCTTATGTATTGCAGCTACCAAAACGCCCCGGACAAAAAGAGGTACGCTATCGCCACCTTTTAGGCGGTACTATTGTTGAGGATGATACGCAGGACGAGCCATCGCGACGCAGCTCAACATCCGAACTGGAAGAACGCCTGAGCAAGGTAGAAACCGAACTGGCCGAACTAAAGGAAGCTTTTGATAAACTGATGCAGGAACTTAGCTAAGGTGATGCTCCTGATGCTCGTCGCTTAGTTTGCGTTCGATACGTTTATCAGGAACAAGCCAAATGAGGGCGACTATAAAGTACATGCCAAAGGCTATCCACGAGTGGATGAATGATACCACAATAGCCGCAGCATAGATGCCTGTAGAGATCTTCCCCTTGGTATCGTTGCCAACAGCGCGGGCAAGTACCGAGTTTTCGCCATGATGCTTAACCAATACACGCACCAGTATGCCGTAGGATATTGAACTCATGATCAGCACTGCGCCATAGCAAATAACGGGCAGCTGGGCAAAATGGTTCTCGCCCATCCATGCGGTTACAAAAGGTACCAGCGATAGCCAGAACAACAGGAACAGGTTAGCCCATAAAATAGCGCCGTTAACAGATTTTGCCGCATGCATCATATGGTGATGGTTATTCCAGTAAATGCCTACATAAACAAAGCTAAGCACATAGCTCAAAAACACCGGCCCCAGGTGGCGCAAAGCTTCCCAACTGGCATCGTGCGGCACCTTAAGCTCTAACACCATAATGGTAATGATAATTGCTATTACCCCGTCGCTAAATGCTTCTAAACGTCCTTTGCCCATATACTCTTTAGTCTTCTTTTTATATTTTAATTATACGCCCCCAAATATAGAGAAACCGCCGTCTACGCATATCATAGAGCCGGTTACAAATGCCGATGCATCGCTCAGTAACCAAACCAGTGCGCCTATCAGCTCATCCGGGTGGCCAAAACGCTTAAATGGCGTTTGCTTTATAACCAGCTCGCCACGTTCGGTATAACCACCTTCGGGTTTGGTTAGCAGGTTGCGGTTTTGCTCGGTCAGGAAAAAGCCCGGTGCCAGGGCATTCATACGGATGGCATCACCATAACGGTTAGCCAGCTCAACCGCAAACCATTGCGTATAACAATCAACCGCGGCTTTGCCCATATTGTAGCCCAGTACCTTGGTAATAGCCCTTTTCGAATTCATGGATGAGATATTGACGATGCTCCCCTTCCCGGTTTTGGCAATGGCCTCTCCAAACACCTGCGTAGGCATCAGCGTCCCCCAAAGGTTCAGGTCGGTTACTTTCTTCATGCCATCTATATTCATGCTGAATATATCTTCATCGGGCTGCAGTACCCCATCGGGCATGTTGCCACCAGCAGCGTTTACAAGCCCGTCTAAGCGGCCAAATTCATCAAGCAGCAATGTGCGCGCGGCAACAAGTTCGGCTTCGTTCATGGCATCAGCAATCAGCGCTATGGCCTGCCCTCCTTTTTGATTGATGGCTTCGGCACGTTCTTCGGCAACCTGCCTGTTACGCCCCAATATGCCAACGGCGCCACCTGCCTCTACAATACCGTTCACAAACGAATTGCCCAGTATACCGGTACCGCCTGTTACCACTATAACTTTCCCTTTTAGTGAATATCTGTCGCTCATGCTTTATTATTTTAGGTCTGTTATGGCTATTGCCTCCATATCAGTATAATCGAGGTTTTCGCCGGCCATACCCCAAATAAAGCTATAACTGGCGGTACCGCTACCCGCGTGGATACTCCACGGTGGCGAAACTACCGCGTTGTAATTATCCATCACCACATGGCGGGTTTCATGCCCCTCGCCCATTAAATGAAACACCCTTTGCCCCGCTGCCAAATCAAAATAAAAATAGGCTTCCATGCGGCGGTCATGCACATGGGCGGGCATGGTGTTCCAAACGCTGCCTTCATGCAAAATGGTTAAACCAACCACCAACTGGCAGCTTTTTATCCCTTCCTGATGTATGTATTTATTGATGGTACGCAAGTTTGATGTTGCCGGGCTACCCAGGGTTACTTTAGCAGCATCCGCGTTTGATAATAAAACTGTTGGATACTCCGCATGCGCCGGTGCCGACAGGATATAAAAAACAGCCGGCTGCGCGGCATCGGCACTTGCAAAACTCACCTCTTTTACACCCTTGCCCAAATACAAGCAATCCAGTTTGTTTACGGGATAAGTTTTACCGTCGGCAATTAGCTCACCATTGCCGCCAACATTGATGATGCCCATTTCACGGCGCTCTAAAAAATACCCGGCCCGTAGGTTGGGGTAATTTGGCAGGGATATTTTACTATCCGTAGGGTTAGCCACACCAATAATCATCCTGTCGTAATGGGTATAAACCATATTTATCTTGCTGGGCTCAACCAGGCCTTCCATCAAAAAATGCTCACGGATCTTTTGTGTATCGTAACTTTTAAAATCTTCGGGATGTACGCTATGTAATACTTTCAAGGCGGGGCTTTAATTTTATCAGACAAAATAACTATTTACCTGCAAATGCACGGTATGTTTTCATCGCTTTTATAAAGTAATAACACGCGGAGGTTATTGCCTTGCCAAACCATCGGCAGTAATATCAAAAACATCTTTCAGCGCCTTTTTAGCCGCATAATACCCGCACATACCGTGCACCCCGCCACCCGGCGGAGTTGATGACGAGCAAATGTACATTCCCTTTTCTGATGTTTTATAGGGCGAATAGCGCAGCGCTGGCCTTGTAAACAGTTGCCCCAGGTCTATCACCCCGCCGTTTATATCACCTCCAATATAATTGGGATTATATTCTTCCATCTCCATGGCATCCATGGTATGTTTGGCTAAAATAATGTCCCTAAAGCCCGGTGCGTACCGTTCTACCTGCTTTTCAATGGCATCTGTCATGTTATGTTTAGAGCCATTGGGTACGTGGCAATATGCCCATGCTGTATGTTTGCCTTTTGGCGCGCGTGTACTATCAAAAAGGCTTTGCTGGGCCAGCAATACAAAAGGTTTATCGGGATGTTTACCGCTCCAGGTTTGCTGCTCGGCATCGCGGATCTCATTTAGGGTATTGCCAAGATGCACCGTTCCTGCTTTTCTGCACCCTTCGGACGTAAACGGGATAGCCTCATCTAAAGCCCAGTCTATTTTATAAACGCCCGCCCCATAGCGATAACGCTCCAGCTGCCATTTATAAACCGCTGAAAACTTATGCCCTGCTATTTGTAGTAATTGCTTTGGGGTAATATCAAATAAAAGCGCGTGTGCCGATGGGAGCTGATCTAATGATGTTATGTAAGTATCCGTTTCTATCTTACCCCCTAACGATAAAAAATAAGATGCCAGCGCGTTGGCAATACTATTTGAGCCACCTACGGGAACCGGCCAGCCTTGTAAATGCCCGGCGGCCATCAGTACCAGCGCAATGGCCGATGTTGCCATGTTGGTTAATGGCTGTATGGCGTGCGCGGCCATACCGGCGAAAAGCGCTTTTGCCTGCTTGGTTTTAAAGTTACTGGCTAACAGGGTTACCGGTTTGATAGCATCCAGCCCGAAACTTGCCAGGGCCAGCGGGTGTTTTGGAAAATGCAGCGGGCCTAACACATCTGCATCTATCAAGGGCCAGTTTTTGGTTACCGATGTCATCAATTTGCGGTAAGCCTTTTCATCAGCGCCTAAGTGCTGTGCCGTTTCGTCAATACTACGGCACAAAAAAGCCGAATTTGCATGTTCTAAGGGGTGCGCAGCATCTATCTCCGGATAAATATAACTCAGGCCATGACCGGCAAGCGGCAGCGTTTTAAAAAAAGGGGAAGCTGCGGCTAAGGGATGGATAGCCGAGCAGATATCGTGCTTAAAGCCGGGCAGTGTAAGTTCTGCCGAACGCAGGCCACCGCCTATCTCGCTTTTACCTTCGAGTAATAAAACAGAAAGGCCTTTTTGCTGCATCAATATGGCAGCAGCCAGCCCGTTGGGGCCAGAGCCAATTACAATAGCATCAAAATCTCTTTTTTCGCGGGCCATAGGCATCTCTTTAAAAGTCCGAGTAATCCGCAGGATATAAAAATGTTATATCCGCTTTAGATACATTGTTCTGGAACTCCTTTCGCGATGAAAGGTCCTTCCATTGTGCATCTTTGCCAAAAGCATCCCAATGTTTTTCCCTGTCGGCCTTATCATTAAAGGTGGTGAGGTACATTAGGTTAGGCATATGGCTACCCGCAATAACGCTGCCATAAAATACAGGGTTAAAGCCAAGCCTATCGAAAAGGTCGGTTTCGCCGCTGTTAAACATGTGTACTTTATTGTAATGCAGGGCTTCGGTAGGGCTTTCGTAACTGCGCAGCTCATAAATACGTTTGGCCCTATCGCCTGTTAGTTTTGGTGCAGCAGGTTGCGGGCGGGTAATAAACGCGGTAAGTATAATGGTTTCTAAACGGCTATAAGGCGGCTTGTTATAAGCAGCGTTGGTATAATCCGGGTTGTTTACAGCTAAACTGTTTGGTTGCTGGGCCGTGGCGTTAAAGGTTTCGATGCTCTTCCAGTTTTTAAATGGGATAAATACGTAGATGCGCCTGTCGGCAGTGTCTGTTTCTACCGGCTTAAATACGCCCACATTTTTAACGCCTTTTTGATGTAGCTGAGGCAAATAAGCCGCTTTCAGGTAATTATCAATGGCACTCTCCTGTGCCGGGGTTTTAAAATGATAGATCTTTATCTGGTAATAATACCCGCCGGATTGCGCCATTAACGTTGGTGAAGAAAGTATCAGCAATACCATAGATACCGCACAGCAGAAAAGTTTTTTACAGGATAGCATAATGAAATGTTTTGCGGGCTAATTTATCTAAAAAAACAACACATCCACGTTTATTACTACGCCACTTTATTGGCACCCCTTCCGGCCAAAATATCCATTAGTTCCTGTAGCTTTAGGGGCTTGCTTAGATAACCATTCATCCCGGCAGCGAGGCATTCTTCCTTGTCCTCTATCATGGCGTTGGCCGTCATGGCAATAATAGCCGGCTGGTGCTCCATATTCTGGCGGATAAAGCGGGTGGCTTCCAGGCCGTCCATTTCGGGCATTTGTACATCCATCAGTATCAGGTCGTACTTTTTATTAACCGTGGCGTTGATGGCCTCATGCCCGTTCTCAACAATATCGGGTTTGTACCCCATTTTATTCAGGATATACTTGGCCAGTTTTTGGTTAATGGCGTTATCCTCGGCTATCAATATCGTCATGGGGTGGATACGGGCAAAATCTTCAGAGAATGGTGTTTTAACAGGTTGTTCTTCTGTTTTTACGTCGCTGTTTATTTTTAGCTGCTCAATAATGTGTTTGTACAGCACCTGGTGTTTGGTAGGTTTTGTTAAGGCTACATTAAACAGGTGTGCATTCTTGCGGCTCTGTTCATTACCCATTGATGTAAGCAGGATGATAGGCACCTGGCTGTGTTCGCGTATTTTACGGGCCAGTTCCACACCATCCAGCTCTGGCATGTTCATGTCTGATATGATCAGGTCGATATCAGTGTTTAACTCCAACGCCTTTAAAGCGCCCATGCCTGATGCTGCCATAACCGGGATAAAGTTCCACTGCTTTAACTGCTCTTCCAGTATATCGCGGTTGGTTTTATTATCATCAACAACCAGTATGTTCTTGTTTTTAATTTCGGCAATATTTAGATGCACGTAGTTCCGCTGTGCTTTTACACCGGGCTTGGCCAGTATATTAAAAGAGAAGGTTGTGCCCTTACCTACTTTACTTTTTACACCAATTTCGCCGCCCATTAAATTCACCAGTTTTTCGCTGATGGCCAGGCCTAAACCGGTGCCGCCATATTTACGGGTGGTGCTCGAGTCGACCTGTGAAAAGGCCTTAAACAATCTGCCTATCTTATTCGGCGGGATGCCGATACCCGTATCGCGGATCTCAAACATCAGATCGAACTGATTATCCTGGCTGCCTTTTAGTTTAACACAAATAAACACCTCGCCTTTTGCGGTAAATTTAATGGCATTCCCCACCAGGTTAATCAATACTTGCCGCAACCTAAAGGCATCTGCAATAATCTGTGATGGTACGTTATGTTCTACCTGGTAAACCAGATCGAGGTTTGAGCGGGTTGCCTTCTCAGCAAAAACATCAAGCACGGCTTCAATACATTCACGCAGGTCAAAATCCTGCTCGTCCAGCTCCATGTTCCCCGATTCGATCTTCGAAAAATCCAGTATATCATTGATAACATTCAGCAGCGAGTCGCCGCAATTTTTAATCGTTTCGGTGTATTCCTGCTGCTCGGCATTCAGTTCGGTGTTGGCCAAAAGCGTTGCCATCCCCATTACGCCATTCATCGGGGTACGGATCTCATGACTCATGGTGGCCAGGAAAATACTTTTCGCTTTGTTTGCCTTTTCGGCTTCTTCACGGGCCTTCTCTGCATCTTCGCGCAAAACACGCTCTTCATTTGTCATTTCGGCGAGGCGCAGGGTACGGTCTTCTACCTGCTGCTCCAGTATGGCTTTCTGCGCTTTTATAGCGCGTACGCGTATAATGAAGATTACATAAATAAGCGCCGCTATCAACAGCACAGCGAGCGTTTTAAACCACCAGGTTAACCAAAACGGCGGTGTACTGATAATTTCTAAACCCGATATAACCGGCGACCATACCCCTGCCGAGTTTTGGTACTTGAGCTTAAACACATAAGTACCCGCAGGCAAATTTGTATACGTTGCTGTATTGCGCGCACCTACATAGTTCCACTCCTTATCAAAGCCTTCCAATATGTAGGCGTATTTTTTTTTGTCGGGTGAGGTATAATCGAGCGCGGCAAACTCCAGCGATACAACCGATTGCTTGTGATTGAGCGTAATAGACCGTGCATCCTCTATATCCCGTTTAAGCGGTGAGTTGTCGTTTTTATCTTTAGCGGGGGCTATAGTTTTATTAAATAGCTGGAAAGCTGTAATAACCAATGGCGAAAAACCCTGTGGTTTTAATACCTGGCCTGGGGTAAATGCATTAAACCCGTTTACGCCGCCAAAGTAAAGCCTGTTATTGCTGCCTTTATAGGATGAGTGCGATTTAAACTCATTCTCCTGCAGGCCATCTTCAATACTGTAATTTTTAAAAGTGTGTTTAGCTCTGTCAAAAACCGAAAGGCCGTTGTTTGTACTGATCCATAGTTTACCGCTATCGTCCTCGCGTACGGCATAAATAATATCGCTTGGCAACCCATCCTTTTTCGTGTAGGTGGTGAAGTGCTTTTTAACCGGATCAAACAAATTCAAGCCCGAGAAGGTGCTGAGCCAAAGGTTACCCTTACTATCCTCAAAAATATCGGGGATGTTATCATTACTTATACTATTCTTTTTGCTGCTGTACTGAAACCGTGTGAATTTGTTGGCTTTCCTGTCGAACAGGTTAAGGCCACCATCAAATGTACCTATCCACAGGTTGTTGTTACGGTCTTCCAGCAGCGAGTAAACCCTGTCGCTGCTCAGGCTGTATGGGTCGCCCGGGTTATTTTTGTAGTTGACAAACTTTTTTGTTTTCTTATCATAGTGGCTTAAGCCATCATTGTAAGTACCAATCCAGGTGGTATGATCTTTTGAATGTATAAGCGCATAAATATTATTTCCTCCTAAACTGTTCGGATCATTAGGGTTGTTTTTTAGATTGGTAAAAACATTGGTTTTGGGGTTAAATATGCTTAGTCCATCGCCCCAGGTACCTATCCAGAAATCGCCTTCGTAATCCTGGTTAACCGTAAGCACATAGTTACCGGTTATGCCGTTTTTACCATTTTTATTTTGAGTGTAATGTATTATTGTGCCCTCTTTACGGTTAAATTTATTTAAACCGCCGCCATCTGTACCTACCCATAAATTTTGCTGTGGGTCTTCATAAAGGGCCAGTACAAAATCATTCGAAAGGCTGTTAGGGTTTGAGCTGTGCCTGTAATGCGGAAAGCTTGCCGTACTGCGTTTAAATACATTTATACCCCCGCTGTAAGCGCCAAGCCACATATTACCCAGCCTATCTTTACAAATACTATAAAGTGTGTTACCGTTTATGCTGTTTTTATCTATATCATCGTGCTGATAGTTAATTACATTGCCTGTTTCGGGGTTTAGGATACAAAGGCCGCCATTATCGCTGCCTACCCACAGGTTGCCGTTATCGTCGGCGTTTAAGCAATAAATATTATCGCTGCTGATGCTATTTTTAGCACCATCGCTATGCTGATAGCGAATAAACCTTTTATTAGGGGCATCAAATAAATTAAGCCCTGCATTTTGGGTACCTACCCATAACCGATGCTTGCTATCCTCAAAAATACAACTGATGTTATTGCTGGATATGCTTTTGGGGTTCTGCAGGTCGTACTGATACTTTTTAAATGTCCCTGTGTTTTTTTCAAGGAGTTGCAGCCCACCGGTAAATGTACCTGCCCAAACATTTTTATCGGCACCTATGTACACAAAGCTTATGTTATTATCGCTCAGGCTGCCGGCATCATTATCAATATGCCTGTAATGTTTAAATGTGTTATGATGAGTATCCAGGTAATCCAGGCCACCCTGGCTGGCAATCCAGATATTGCCTTTCTCGTCTACAGCAAGTTTGTTTAGTATATCGTTTGATAGGGTGTTGGGATTCTTATCATCATGCTTATATTGAATGATACGGCCCGTTTTACGATCTATCTTATTAAGGCCGATGATAGTTGCCACCCAAATGTTTCCTTCTTTATCTTCGGCCATATCGGCCACCATACTGCTGGTAAGTGTTTTGGGGTCCTGCGAATCGTGCCTGTAAGTAGTAAAGCTGTAGCCATCGTATTTGTTGAGGCCATCACGTGTGCCTATCCACATAAACCCGCGGCTATCCTGTATAATGGTAGCCACATTTATTTGCGACAAACCCTCGGCCGTACCAATATGTTCGAACTTTAAGCTTTGGTTTTGCGCAAAACCACTTAAAGTATAAAGCAACAGAATGGTTATTATAAAATGCTTATACATTCAATACCGCAAATTGTGACTGGTAAAATTTATTTTAAGGGCTTATTGGCTTACACCTGCTTATACGAAGCATATTATAATAAGTTCAAAATATACAAAAAAGAAACAATACCGAAATTTTCATAAAAACAAAAAAAGCTTACCGTTACCGGTAAGCTTTTAACTAAAAGTTTTAAATACTATTACAGTTCCCTAACCCAAATGTTACGGAAGCTAAGCGGTTCGCTTTTATCGCCGTGTGCCTGTAATTTAATTGGCGACGGGCCATGTGGCTTTCTGTAGGCAGGTGTGCCTATATATTGTGTTGGGCCTAAAAGCTCAATATTGTTTTCAACCAATACGCCGTTAAATATTACGGTTACGCGTGCCGGGGTTTTAACCTTATCGCCATCAAAGGTTGGGGCGGTCCAGATCACGTCATAAACGTTCCAAACACCCGGGGGCCTTGTTGGGTTAGCCAATGGTATAAACTGTTTGTAAATACTGCCGGCCATACCGTTAACGTATGTTTTGTTATTGTATGAATCTAATACCTGTAGTTCATACCCGTCATCGCCTTTACCTATAGAGGCTAAGAACACACCGCTGTTACCGCGGCCCTGGCCTGTACCTTCAATGTTTGATGGTACTTTCCACTCAATGTGTAATTGATAGTTGCCGAATGCTTTTTTGGTTTCGATGTTGCCCGATTTTTTATTTACAGTAAGCACATTGCCTTTTACATCCCATTTTGCAGCATCGCCACTGGCAACATCTTTCCATTGGTCAAGCCCGGTTTTGCCGTCAAATAATATGATCGCGTCAGACGGTGCCTCGCCTACAACTTTACCTGCTGTAACTACCGGTGGTACCGGCTCCCATTTCTCAGTATCTTCGGGTTTGCTTTGTGCATTTGCCATATAGGCTCCTCCTGTTAGCAATGCGGTTAAAATTATCCTGTATTTCATTTATTTATAATTAATTGATTGGCTAAATTATATATGCAGCGAGTTTTTCATGTAAGCACTGCTTTGTGCAATACTCTTGTAAGGATCTATATTGGTGTAATTTTCCTGCTCAACAATATAGTGTTTGATGCCAGCGAGTTTCGCTTTGCTCAGAATCGTTTTAAAATCGATATCGCCGCTGCCAATTTCGGTATTTAGTTCGGCATTGGTTTTATCCCTATCCTTAACGTGTACCATGGCAAAACGTCCCGGGTGTTTTTCAAATATCTTAACCGGATCGTGCCCGGCGCGTACCACCCAGTAAATATCCATTTCCATGCTTACCAGCGTTGGGTCTGTTTTAGCTAAAATGGTATCGTAAAAGGTTGTGCCTTCGGTTTCTTTCCACTCAAAGTTATGGTTATGATAGCCCAGTTTTAAACCATGCGTTTTGCAAATTGCTGCAGCTTTGTTCATTTTATCAGCTATCGAGTTAAAATCGGCAGCGGTCTTAATAAAATCGTGGTTTAAGCCTGGTATTACTATGTAGGTTTGGCCTGTAATTTTAGCAGCTTCAATGTAGCTGTTAAACTCGTCCATTTTGCCGGTGCCGAAAAACTCATCGATACCGTAGTGGCCGCTTGGGGTCCTTAAACCGTTAGCTTTTAACAAAGCGCTGAATTCTTTGGCGCTTAAGCCCCAGAATCCATTTTTTTTCGAGTACCCGAAGGTTTCCACCTCGCTATAACCAGCTTTAGCAATTTTGGCAATTACGCCTTTCGGATCTTTTGGCAACTGATCACGCAGACTATATAATTGCAGGCCTACGCCATTTTTGCTTTTTGCCGAGAGTAACTGTGGGGCTAGCATCATCCCTGCAGATACGATGCCTGCCTGTGCTAAAAAAGTTCTTCTACTTGTCATTATGTTTATTTGGTTGATGTAATGTGTTTGTATAGACTTACCAGCATGCCTTAAAGTTTAAACATCGCAAATGTGTACTGCCTTGCGTAGAGATAACAGTTTGTCTTTTTGCTTGGGGATAAACTCCTGCGCAACAAAACCCTTATGCCCTACTTCTAAAACAGCACGCATAATTGCAGGGTAAAACAGTTCCTGTGTTTCATCTATCTCGTTACGGCCCGGCACACCGCCTGTATGGTAATGTGCAATGTACTGGTGATGCTGGCGGATGTTGCGGATCACATCCCCCTCATCTATCTGCATGTGGTAGATATCGTACAACAGCTTAAAGTTTTCAGACCCCAGCCTTTTACAAAGCTCGGCGCCCCAGGCGGTATGGTCGCATTGGTAATCTTTATGATCTATTTTGCTGTTAAGCAGTTCCATAACTAAAACAACATTATGCTGTTCGGCCAGTTTCACCATAGGTTTTAGGCCTTCCACACAGTTCTTCCAGCCTTCTTCATCAGTTTTGCCCCGGCGACTGCCGCTAAAGCATATCAGGTTTTTATACCCTGCTGCCGCAACCTTGGGGATCATATCAGTGTACTGTTTATGCAACTGCGCATGAAACTGCGTATCGCCAAAACCATCTGTAAGGTTTATTTCTGCACCGTTGCACATAGACGAATACAGGCCGTACTTTTTCAATGTGGGCCAGTCTTCCGGGCCAACCAGGTCAATACCTTTTATGCCGATATCTTTTGCGGCAGCGCAAAGCTGATCAACAGAAATATCGCCGTAGCACCAGCGGCACACCGCATGGTTTATATTGCCTTTTAATTTATCAGCCATTAATTCTTTATCATCGGGTTTAAAAGACGATAGCATGCCAGCCGCGCCTATTGCCGCGGTACCCGCAAGCAAATTTTTTATTACCGATCTTCTGTTTGTACCTGCCATAATTACACTTCTAATCTGCCGTTGCCTTGTTCTGCAACCGGAGCAACTGTTTTAGTATCCTTAAAGAATGCTATAAACAATAAGAATACAACAGCCGCGATACCTGCAGGTATTAACCAGATCATTCTCCAATCATGCCCTGTGGCAGGTGAGTTGTAATTATCTGATATTAACCCGGCGATATAGAAGCCTATAAGCATCCCAATACCGTAGGTAGCCAGGGTGATCATACCCTGTGCAGCACTTTTGTACTGTACACCTGCTTTTGAATCGGTATAAATTTGGCCCGATACAAAGAAGAAATCGTAACACACACCATGAAGTGCTATACCGATGATAAGCATGAAACTTAATTCGCCTGCGTTACCGTAAGCAAACAAAGCGTAGCGTACTGCCCATGCAAGCATCCCTACTAAAATTGTCCATTTAAAGCCGAATTTTTTAAAGAAGATAGGTAAGCAAAGCAAGAATAACACCTCAGAAATTTGCCCTATGGTCATTTTACCCGTTGGGTTATCAACCTTAATATCTGTTAAAAAGGCACTTGCGTTTTGGTAATAAAATGCAAGCGGGATACAGATCAATATCGAAGCAATAAAAAATACAGCAAAATTTTTGTCCTTTAGCAACTTCAACGCATCTAAACCAAGCAGTGTTGATATAGTTACTTTACCAGTTGCTGCTTTAGGCGGCGTAGCTGGTAATGTAAAGCTAAATAACCCCAACACTAATGAGGCAACGCCTGCCATTAAGAAGGTTTTTTGCAAAAAGCCAGACGCGATACCAGAGGGAGAATCCCAATGGAACAAGTAGCTGATGCCTAAACCCGCAATGATCCAACCCATGGTTCCGAAAATACGGATGGATGAAAACTCTTTTTCAGGGTCTTTCATCTGGTTAAACGAAACCGAATTTACAAGCGCCAGTGTTGGCATATAAATAACCATATAACCTAACACGTATGGGTAAAACACAGCAATATCTGCTGCCTTATACATTTGGTACATGAGTATAGAACCTATAATATGCAGTATACCCAATATGCGTTCAGCGTTAAAATACCTATCGGCAATTAAACCAATAATGAAAGGAGCTATAATTGCCCCCCATGATTGAGTAGAAAAAACTGCCCCGGTTTGTGCACCTGAAGCATGAAGGGTACTCCCCAAAAAGGGGCCTAAAGTTACAAACCATGCACCCCAGATAAAAAACTCCAGGAACATCATGGTAGATAACTTAACGCGTGTTGTTACGGTCATAATTGGTTTTGGTTTAAATTGGTTAGGGTTGTAGGGTTATTTTACTGATAAAATATATTTTACCATTTCTTTAGCATCTGCTAACGGCAAATCGCCGTGTGCTGTCATTGGTACAGTGCCCCAGTTGCCACTGCCACCTTTAATTACTTTATCTGCCAGCATATCTACGTCAGATTCTTTATATTTTTTGGCAATATCAACCAGCGCAGGGCCAATAATTTTGCTTTGGGCATTATGGCAGGTGTTGCAATCGCTGTTAGCCATTAAGGCTTCGCCTTTGTTACCTGGCGTACCGCTGTTGTTATCAGTACCTATTTTGTTTGCAGAGGTATCGGCATTTGGTTGTTGTGCTGCCGCGCTTTGGTTGCTTGCTGATGCGCTGTCGCTTTTATCGCCTTCGGCCGGTTTATTGCCGCCGCATGCAGCTAAAGCAAGGCTTATACCTAATATTACAAATATCTTTTTCATTGTTGCGTTTTTTAAATTTATAGTCCTAATAGTGATCTGTTAAATGCATCGTCGCTGCCAGATGCAGCAAAATCATCAAAGGCACGGTCGGTAACCCTGATGATGTGGTCTTTTATAAACTGCGCGCCTTCGCGTGCGCCATCCTCTGAATTTTTTAAAGCACACTCCCACTCCAGTACTGCCCAGCCCTTATAATCGTACTGGGTAAGCTTGCTGAAAATGCCTTTAAAATCAACCTGCCCGTCGCCTAACGAACGGAAACGCCCGGCACGGTCTATCCAGTCCGAATAACCGCCGTAAACACCCTGCCTGCCGGTAGGGTTAAATTCGGCATCTTTTACGTGGAACATTTTGATACGTTCGTGGTAAATATCAATGTATTCCAGGTAGTCCATTGCCTGTAATACAAAGTGCGATGGATCATATAACAAGTTAGCGCGCTTATGGTTGTTAACTTTGCTTAAAAATCTTTCGTAGCTAACGCCATCGTGCAGGTCTTCGCCCGGGTGTATCTCGTAGCAAAGGTCTATCCCGTTCTCGTCAAATACATTCAGGATAGGCTCCCAGCGTTTGGCCAATTCATCAAAAGCAGCATCAACCAAACCGGCAGGGCGCTGCGGCCATGGGTAAACCATATGCCAGATCAACGCGCCGCTAAAAGTAACGTGTGCGTTTAATCCTAAGTTTTTTGATGCTTTAGCTGCCGCGTTTAACTGCGATACCGCCCACTTTTGCCTTTCGGCAGGGTTTCCCTTTACTTTATCGGGCGCAAAGGCATCAAACAGGCTGTCGTAAGCAGGGTTAACTGCTATCAGCTGGCCTTGCAAGTGTGTAGATAGCTCGGTTATTTCTAAGCCGGTTTCGTTTACTATGCCTTTTATCTCGTCGGCGTAAGTTTTGCTATCGGCTGCTTTTTGCAGGTCAATAAAGCGCAGGTCATTAGTTGGCAGCTGCACGCCTTTATAACCCAAACCTGCTGCCCATTGGCAAATAGATTTCAGATCATTAAACGGCGCTGTATCGCCAATAAACTGGGCTAAAAATATGGCTGGTCCTTTAATGGTGTTCATACGTTTAGATGGTATATTTAGTCCACTTTTCGTTACTCCCGTTAGAGGCAACAACATTATTAATAAAAGCCATGCCCCTTATCCCATCGTCTACAGAAGGGAAATCAAGCCACTCTGCTTTTGGTTCTTCGCCTGCAATTTTAGCGCTAAGCGTTAAAGCAAAATTACGGTACAGGTTGCCAAATGCTTCCAGGTAACCTTCGGGGTGGCCTCCCGGTGTACGGCAGTTTGATGTGGCATAGGTTGATAACCTGTCGGCATAGTTACTGCCTGCCCTTAAGGTTTCGGCCGGTTTATCAATCCATTTAAGGGTTAGCGTGTTCGGCTCCATTTGGGCCCACTCCAGGCTACCTTCTTCACCGTATACACGGATCTTTAGTGCGTTCTCTTCGCCTGCAGCAACCTGCGATGCGATAAGCGTACCGGTTGCGCCTTCTTCAAAACGCAATAATACGGCACCATCATCATCCAGCATGCGGCCATCAACCACAATATTTAATGAAGCGTTTAATTCGGTTATTTTTAAGCCCGAGATATATTCGGCAAGGTGGGCAGCGTGTGTGCCAATATCGCCCATACAACCGCTCTTGCCAGATTTTTTAGGATCGGTACGCCACGCAGCGCCGGCGTTACCCTCCTCCCGCTCTGATAAGCGGCTTAACCAACCCTGTATATATTCAACGTATATTTTTCTTACTTTACCTAATTTGCCGCTTTTAACAAGCTGCTTAGCTTCTTTTACCATAGGGTAACCCGCATAGGTATGCGTAAGCAACAGCAGTAAGCCGGTTTCTTCAACTTTGGCTTTCAACTGTTGGGCTTCCTCTAAAGTAAAAGTGATGGGTTTTTCTATCACCACGTTAAAGCCATTCTCTAAAGCCTGCATTGCCGGGGCAAAGTGGGCAAAATTTGGCGTAACAATGGTTACAAAATCCATCCGTTCGTCAGCCGGCTTTTGGGCTTCGGCTTTAAACAGTTCGTCGTAAGTGTTGTAAATTCTGTCTTCAGGCAGGAAAAGCAAGCGTCCGCTTTCCTGTGCTATTTCCGGGTGCATGCTTAGCGCACCGCAAACCAGCTCAATTTGGCCGTCCATGTTGGCTGCAATGCGGTGTATAGCGCCTATAAAGGCATCCTTACCGCCACCAATCATGCCCATGCGCAATTTTCTGTTACTCATAGTGTGTGGATAAACTTTTTAAAACCCCTTAGCGGCTTAGCTAAGAGGTTCTAAAAGTATAAATTTTGATTTAAAAGTAAAGCCCTTAAGCCAAAGGCAGAAAGGGCTTATTTAAAGTTGCTTATGAAAGCGCCCAGGCCCTATCGCCCTTTTTGTAAGGGTAATCGCCTACGTATTTGCCCGGTACCGGTACATAACGCAGTGCTTTTGTGGCACCAACTTCTGATGTAAAGAAGCCTAACAGCGTTAGTTGCTTTATCATAGAGAAGTAGTGATTTGGATCCTCAGGCTTTTTGCTTTTTGAGTATTCTTTAGCTTCTTTATCCAAATCGGTCAATAACTCTGCACGTTGTTTGGCATCAGCCTCTAAAAAGCCTTTTTTGAACTTTTTGTTGCTTGCTTCTTCTAACTGAGAAAGGCCTTTTTTGAAGATCTTTTGGTCAGCTTCCGTGTAGCAATCCCTAACCATGATAGCCATAAACCCGCCAACATTTGCTGCTTTTGCGCCCGGTGTTGCCGTTTCTGGTAAAATGGTTTCGCCCACCTCATTTAAATAGGCGGTAGTATCTTTTGCAAACAGGTCGTCAGTATTTACTGAGCTACCCGATTTGCAGCCTGACATAAAGAGTTCGGCACCTATTACCGTTCCTCCAAGTATCAAACCAACTCTGCTTATCGCGTCTCTTCTATTCATTTTTTTATAGAATTATGAGTTAATATTATTTTGTTAATTAATGGTTTAACAGCTATCCGCTTACGCTTTCAACTCAAAACCAGGGCGGTATTCACGTTTAATATATTGGTTAACATCATCAAAGTTTGTAACCTTCATGGCGTTGTTATCCCAGTTTAATTTAATGCTGCCGCCTTTTAATTCGTGGCCGCGTACAGCCAGGTTAGCCATTAACAATGCTTCGGTAAGCGGGCCGGCTTTTTCAAACGACGAGCTTAACTCGGTTTTACCATAGCCTGCTAAACAACCTTCAACCCATTGCGCATAGTGGCCGTTTGCACCACCCGGTACACGCGCCCATTTCTGAGGGGCTTTTGCACTTGCGGTACGTTCTTTTGGCAACAATGTTGCTGCGTCAGAATAGGTACTTGCGTACATTTTACCTTTTGTACCGATAAATAATGTACCGTTACCTTCTTCGCCACCCCATTTTTCGCTTGCGCCTAATTCAATTGGCCTTTCGGGCTGTATACCACCGTCCATCCAGTGCAGGGTAACATCGCCTTTTGTTTTATTGGTTTTAGGGAAAGTTAATGTAATGTGGCTTGATGGAGGGCAGCTTTCAGGGAAGTGGCCTTGTTTAAACTCATCAACATAAACACTGCCTACGCTTGCCTGTACATCCTTAGCATACTGGATACCCAATACACGGAAAGGTGCTTCCACCAGGTGGCAGCCCATATCGCCAAGGGCGCCGGTTCCGTAATCCCACCATCCGCGCCAGTTAAACGGCACTAATTTATCTACGTAATCTTTTTTAGGCGCTGTACCTAACCAAAGGTCCCAGTCAAGTTCTTTGGGGATATTTGTTTGCGGCTCAGGCCATTTTATACCTTGCGGCCAAACGGGACGGTTTGTCCAGCAGTAAACGGTATGCACATCACCAACCAAATCGGCATCATACCATTCAGACATCAGGCGGGTACCATCATTTGATGCCCCCTGGTTGCCCATTTGTGTAACTACTTTATATTTTTTGGCTGCCTCGGTTAATAAACGGGCTTCCCAAATATCATGCGTTAGCGGTTTTTGCACGTAAACGTGTTTACCCAGCGTCATGGCATGATAGGTTATAATAGCGTGGTTATGATCGGGAGTTGATACCGATACGGCATCAAAGTTTTTGTGCTCCTTATCATACATTTCGCGCCAGTCTTTATAGTATTTGGCTTTAGGGAATGCTGCCCTTGAAGCTGCAGCCCTACGGTCGTCCACATCGCAAAGGAACGCGATGTTTGCTTTTCCGCTTTTTGCAAAGTTGGCAATATCGCTTTGGCCTTTACCGCCTGCGCCTACACCGGCAATGTTAAGCATATCGCTTGGTGCTGTATAACCGGTACCGCCTAATACAAAACGCGGCACGATCATAAAGCCTGCGGCTGCTAATGCACCCGATTTGATAAAATCCCTTCTCGAGGGGTTAGTGGTTTCGTTTGTTGTAGTTTCTTTTTCTTCAGTCATTGTTAGTCGAATTTCAATACTGTTAAATGTTACCTTTTTTCAATTCTTTTACAGCAAAATCAGCTGCACGCGCAGTAAGCGCCATGTATGTAAGTGATGGGTTCTGGCAGGCAGAAGATGCCATTGCAGCGCCATCCGTAACAAATACGTTTTTAGCATCCCAAACCTGGTTGTTACCATTCAATACTGATGATTTTGGATCGCGGCCCATACGTGCTGTACCCATTTCGTGGATACCGCGGCCTAATACTGCTTCTGAAGTATAGGTTTGTACATCCTTAACACCTGCATTTTCCAGCATTTCTTTTGCATCGTTCATCATATCGATACGCATTTTACGCTCGTTATCCTTCACTTCAACATCAAATGCCAAAATAGGTAAGCCCCATTTATCTTTTTTGGTTTTATCAAGCGTGATCTTGTTTTCGTGATATGGTAATGTTTCACCGAAACCACCCATACCAAAACCCCAGCTTCCCGGTTCAGTCAAGGCATCTTTGAAATCGCCACCAATGTTCAATTCGGCAATATCACGGCCCCAGCCGCTACGGCTGCCACCACCCTGGTAGCCAAACCCGCGGATATAATCGCGTTTTTCGCCGTTTAGGTTACGGTAACGAGGTATGTAAATACCGTTAGCCCTGCGGCCAAAGGTGTATTTATCTTCAAAGCCTTCTACACGGCCGCCTGCACCAACACCTAAGTGGTGGTCCATTACGTTATGGCCTAACTGGCCGCTGCTGCTGCCTAAGCCACCTTCCCATACGTCGGTAGCCGAATTCATTAACACCCATGCACTGTTCAATGCTGATGCGTTTACGAAAATGATCTTAGCGAAAAATTCATATGTTTTGTTGGTTTCTGCATCCAATACCTCAACACCCTTAGCTTTCTTGGTGTCTTTATCGTAAATAATTTTAGTTACGATTGACCACGGGCGAAGCGTTAAGTTACCTGTTGCCACAGCAGCCGGTAAGGTAGCCGATTGCGTGCTGAAATATGCCCCAAACGGACAACCTAACCAGCATTTGTTACGGTACTGGCAGTTAGTACGGTTGTTATGCGGCACAGTAATATTGGCGGTACGGCCAATAATGAAGTGCCTTGAATCTTTATAAAACTCTTTATAGCGTTTCTGAACATCTTTTTCTACAATGTTCATGTCCATTGGTGGCATAAAATCGCCATCCGGAAGGATTGGAACACCATCTTTATTACCAGAGATACCCGCAAATCTTTCTGCGTAGCCATACCAGTCGTGCAGATCCTTGTAACGGATAGGCCAGTCGGTACCGATACCATCTTTTAAGTTAGCCTCAAAATCGGTCTCATGCCAGCGGTATGATTGCCTGCCCCACATTAACGAACGGCCACCTACGTGGTACCCCCTAAACCAATCAAAACGTTTGATCTCGGTATACGGGCTCTCTTTTTCGTTGGTCCAATAGTCAAGGTTAGTTTCATTTAACGGATAATCGCGTTTTAAAACGGGATAATCCTCGATCATTTTTTGCGTTCGTCCGCCCCGGTGTTCAAATTCCCAGGGGCCTTTGTTGGCATTAACATAATCTTTAATGTGCTCGATATTTTTACCGCGCTCTAACATGATGGTTTTTAAGCCCTTCTCGGTCAGTTCTTTTGCAGCCCAGCCGCCTGAGATACCTGAACCAATGACTATTGCGTCATAAGTGTTTGTAGACATAAAAGTATAGCGTTAAATAAATTTATTACGTAATTGGTTGTTCCGTCTAATGTATGAATAAAAATTATTTTACAAATCTTTTCATTGTGTTTTTTTTACACATTGCCTTTTTTCATTTCGCCTATGGCATGATCTACCGCGCGGGCGGTAAAGGCCATGTAGGTAAGTGATGGATTTTGGCAACTGGTTGATGTCATGCTCGCGCCGTCTGTAACGTAAACATTTTTGCAGGCGTGCAGGCGGTGCCACTTATCAAGCATTGATGTTTTTGGGTCGTTACCCATGCGCACACCACCCATTTCGTGTATATCAAGCCCCGGCGCCCTATGGTCTGTTGATGCTTTGATATTTGTAAAACCGGCCGAGGTAAACATTTCTGTCATCTGCTCTATATAATCCTTTTTCATTTTCTCGTCGTTGTCGTCATAATCAACCGAGATCTTTAACTGAGGGATCCCCCATGGGTCTTTCAGTGATTTATCCAACGCAACGTAGTTTGTTTCTTTAGGGATGGTTTCGCCCATCATGTGCGACCCTACATGCCAGCCGCTAAGGTCTTTTTTAACCAGGTTATTTTTCAGGTCCTGGCCTATACCGTCGCTGCTGTGCTGCTCCCAGCGGTAAGCGCTAAAACCTGCTGCGTAACCACGTAAAAAGTTGGTTTCCTGTTTGTAAACGTTCCTGAAACGCGGGATATAACCGCCGCCCGCAGGGTTACGGCCATCGGTGGTCCATTCTTTGGCACCATCGTACTCGGCATTGATATGCGCCGAGTAATTATGGAAAGCAACGTATTTACCCAGGGTACCGCTATCGTTACCCAAACCATTAGGGAAGCGGCTTGATGTTGAGTTAAGTAATATAAGGTTACTGTTTAAGGCAGCTGCGTTTACAAAAATCACATCGGCATAGTATTCTATAGCTTCTTTTGTATTGGCATCGATAACACGCACACCGGTTGCTTTGCCTTTTTTCTCATCGTAGATGATGGATTCGACAACCGAATGCGGCCTTAATGTACAATGGCCCGATTTTAATGCCCATGGAATAGTTGATGAATTGGCACTAAAGTAACCCCCAAACGGGCAACCGCGCTGGCATAAGGTACGTTCCTGGCACTGCCCCCTGCCCTGGTCTAAATGGATCTGGTTGGGTTTTGATAAATGTGCACAACGCGCGCTTATTACGTGCCTGTTTTTATATGCTTTTTTAACGTGGTTGCTAAAATAGGTTTCTACTGCATTTAACGGGAAAGCTGGCAGAAACTCGCCATCAGGCAGTTCGGCTAAACCATCACGGTTACCAGAGATGCCTGCAAATTTCTCTACATAGCTGTACCATGGCGCTATATCGGCATAACGGATGGGCCAGTCAACAGCGAAACCATCGCGTGCCGGGCCCTGAAAATCAAAGTCGCTCCATCGCTGGGTTTGGCGCGCCCATAACAGGGATTTACCACCGGTTTGGTATCCGCGGATCCAATCGAAGGGTTTTTCCTGCACGTAAGGGTGCTCGGCATCCTTCACAAAAAAGTGCGCTGCATCCTCGCCAAAGGCGTAGCAACGGTTCACAATCGGGTTTGCCTTTTGCACCTCATCAGGCAGTACACCGTGATGCGGAAACTCCCAGGGATACAAGTTTGTTGTTGGGTAATCTTTTAAGTGTTTTACATCGCGGCCGCGCTCTAAAACAAGCGTTTTAAGGCCTTTATCTGTAAACTCTTTTGCAGCCCAGCCACCACTCATACCCGACCCTATTACTATGGCATCAAACGTACGGTCCTTTACACTATCTATATTTAAATTTGCCATTACTATACTGCTGCTGCTGCTTTCTTTTTAACCGGGAAGTAAGCGTTATACCTCCCCGGAACTAATTCATAAACTATTTGCTTTGTCATAAAATATTTGGATGTGGTGTAACCAAATACAGTTTGGTCTTTAACCATCCTGTAAAAAGCAGTAAGCTTTGTATTATCCTTATATTTTTCGTCCTTGCTGTGCTGGTCAATCCCGCTTACAAACGTTGCACGCTCTTTTGCGGTACTGTCATTAAACGATTTGCCTAACTGTTTTTTGGCTTCGGCAGCAAAATCGCCCAGGCCGGTAATAAAATCCTGCTGATGCTCTTTGTCATAGCAATCATCTATCATTTTAAAAACAAAAAGATTTATGCCAAGGTCCATTGCGCCGGGGGTATCGGTTTTTGGCAGGATAGTTTCGGTAAGGTTGTTTACCAGCTTTTCCTGGTCGGCATCAATTTTAAGGTGCGTTAACTGTACAACAGGTTTACCTTTATCGCTTAAGCACGATGGCAAAACTGCGGCGCTGCCTAAAATTAAGGCCATATTCCGTATGGCAATCCGGCGGTTCATATTAAAATTCAATAGGTTATAATGTTCTGAGTGTTAAAAATACAATTAGGAGCGGTTAAAGTAACTTTAAACTATTAATATCCCCACTTTTTCATGGTTTGTAAATCAATTTTTACACAATCAATAGGGTCAAGTCCCTGATATGACTCCTGCTCGATGATCAGGTACACGGTACCGCCGGTTTTTTTAGCAACCTTTAACACCTCTTTTACCGGTAATACACCACGGCCCAATATGGTACTTTCATAACCAGTGCCTTCTGTATTGGTAGCGCTTTTTACCTCATCTTTAACGTGCATAGAAATAAACCTGCCCGGGTATTTATTGATGATAGAAATAGCATCATTCTCGCGGCCATACATATTCCCAATATCAAGCTGCTGTGCAACTTTTGATGAATCGGTATTTTGCATGATATAGTCGAACAAACGAATATCGCCCACCATAGTGGTAAATTCAAAATCGTGGTTATGGTAGCCAAACTTCATATTATATTTTTGGCAAAGCTCGCCGCTTTTGTTAAACTGATCCATAGTACGTTTAAGCAGGTCGGTATCGTGGCGCACTTTATCGTCCATCCATGGGCTTATCACAAACTTTTGGCCCATGTAGGCGGCATCTTCAACAGTGGCTTTCCAAACATCGGTAAAGTCGTTCTTAGCAGCATCCCAATGTTCAGGGGTCATTACGGTATGGCCGCTTGGCATTTGCAGGCCAAGGTCATCCAACACCTTTTTAAACTCTTTTGCTGTCCACCCGTAAAATTTACGGTTTACATAATTAGCGTGCTCTACATGCTGATAACCCATATCGGCCAGTTTTTTCAAAGTGCCCGACGGATCTTTCATCATGGCATCGCGTACCGAATATAACTGTAGACCTACCCTTTGGATCTGAGCAGGTGCCGCAAACAAATTGTTGGGCATTAAGGCCGCGGCAGTAGCTGCAATGGCGCTGTTTTTCAAAAAAGTTCTGCGAGATGATGTCATTTTATTAGGTTTTAGTTGAGATTTAGTTCTTACTTATTGGAAACGCCTGAAACAATAAATTGGTATTGCTTACAAACGCGATGTGCTTACTATCTGGCGACCATGAAGGTGTATTGATGGTACCCTGCCCACCGTATAAATAGGCAACTACTTTGGGCTGCCCGCCTGTAATAGGCATTACACGTATATAAACGTGTTTATAAAAAGGGTGGTCGCCGGGGGCAACCTCGTTTTTAAGGAAGGTGATAAATACTATCCACTTACCATCTGGCGATACATGCGGGAACCAGTTGTTATTATCATCATTAGTGATCTGCGTTTGATTGCTGCCATCGGCGTTCATCCGCCAAACCTGCATTAAACCGCTGCGTACCGAGTTAAAATAGATAAACTTGCCATCGGGTGTGTACTCGGGGCCATCGTCAAGGCCTGGGGTGTTGGTGAGGCGCTCCTCGGGGCCACCGGCAACGGGCACCCGGTAAACATCATATTCTTTATTACGTTCGCCGCAAAATACCAGGAACTTGCCATCAGGCGACCAGCCGTGCATATATGATGCGCCTTTACCCGTTTCGGTAACCCGGCGCGGCTCACCACCGGTAACCGGCACAACAAAGCCAACCGACGGGCTGCCATTATCGTTATTGCTTATGGTTAGCCATTTGCCATCAAATGATAAAACATGGTCGTTATTATTGCCTTTGGCCGAGCCTGTGTTTAACACAGCAGGCGTGTTTGCAGCCAGATCATATTTGTATAATAAACCTTCGCTATTATATATAAGGGATTTATTATCGGTTGTCCAGTTTGGCGCCTGTAATGATTTTGGGGATTGATAGATGATACGGCTATTATGCGTTTGCATATCCAAAACCTCTATGTTACTGCCCAGGTATTGTTTGTAGGCTACCAGATCTGCAGGAGCGGGTGTAACGATACGCACATTGCTGAATATGGCTTTCTCTGATACCCCGGCATTATGCGAGCAAACAAAAATGCCTACGTAAACATCATCACCCAGGTCAAGGTCTATCTTTTCTTCCGGCCCAAACACATCGCCTTTACGGGCAACCGACATGGTGTAGGTTTTGCCCTTCCTTTCTAACTGGATAACACCGGCAGCTGTAATACCCGCCTTTTGTTCTTTGGTACTATCACCATCGGCAACGCGATATTGCAGCGAGGTTAGCCCGTCGCCATGTACAACCGCATTAACATGTGCAGATGTGCCATCTAACGATTTACGTACCATCAGCCCAAACTTACGATGCGCCTCGGTACCTTTGCCAACAAACGCAGCAGTGGTACGTAATATAAAATCACCTTTTATACGCTTCCATACAAAGTGAAACTCATCTTTATCAAACCAGATATTGGTACCCGAACCGGTAACCGTGTATTGCTGGCCGGCTGCATTATATACAACACCGCCTTTGTTTTTTACAGGGCCTACATCGGTATTACCATCAAATATTCCTACAGGTTTATTTTGCGCATAAATGTTCGCAACAAATACAGTACTTACCAGCATGCTGGTAAATAAGCAGATAGTTTTTTTGAGCATGAGCGTTAGGCTTTGTTTATTGGTTGCCTAAGATATATATTCATTTGTAAAAAACCAGTTTATGCGTCGCTTTTAAACAAAAAAGGGATGCTTTCGCATCCCTTTTTTTATGTAACCACTACAATGGGTTAAAATAGTATCAATATATGTTAAATAGCTTCGGTAGCGAAAATCTGCTTGCCGGTTGTAGGGCAAAACACTGGTTTAGCCACCACTGCTACCTTAACAGGTTCTTTAATATAATCTTTATAGAATTGTTTTTTTGAATCGTGGTAATGGCTGATAGCCCCTACCATGCTCATAAACTTAATGTAATACCAGGCGCTATCAACCTGGTGTGGCTTAAAGCCCGAACGCGCGCTTTTTGGATATAAGTGGTGGTTATTATGCCATTCGCCGGCAACAATGCCAGGCCAAAGCTGGTTAACCGACATATCCTTACGGTTA
This sequence comes from Bacteroidota bacterium, assembly GCA_040390445.1. Lineage (GTDB taxonomy): Bacteria > Bacteroidota > Bacteroidia > Sphingobacteriales > Sphingobacteriaceae > Mucilaginibacter. The sequence continues at coordinate 149,087 of JAZJYI010000004.1, read as the reverse complement.
TGATCTACCCCATCGCGGCGTTTATCTTCGCCTTTTCCATGGCCTTCATAGTTAAAGGTACGTACGCCTACCGCCCAAAAGCCTGCCGCGCCAAATATAGCACAAGCTAAACCCGGCCCGCCAAGTAAGTAAAATACAGTGAACCAAAATGCCCAGTTTGCCACTACGCCCAATACCATGTGGAACGGATTAGCTACCGAACCCCATTTTTTATATTGCGCGTAAGTATTACAGGTAACACCGGTATGCTTCATTAAAGTAAGGCAACGGTTGTAGCCTTTCTCATCTAAGTTACGGTTAACGGGTTGGTGGTTGGCATCTGCCAGGAAGCAGTATAGGAACCCGCCTTGTGCGTTGTATGGATCGCCCGGGGTATCAGATAATGCGTGGTGCACGTGGTGCGATATCGCATAGATCTCTTCGGGAATAATTTTCAGGGTGAGGTTTTGGGTAAAGAAACGCCAAAAATTGTTTTTGAATTTAAAGGCGCCATGCGTACAATACCTATGGTACCAGATAGTACCATGTGTACCCATCACTATCATACTGTAAACAAAGGCTATGATTAAGCCCGTTACAGAGAAATATTTAAATACGAACAGGAATAGGAATGGGGCGAGAAAAAGCACCATACCCCAGCTCATAAAAGAGAGCCAGTTTTTTTTATCCTTAAATATATTTAATCGCGAGAAAAATTCGGAGAAGATCTGCTTGGGTGTCGGTTTTGATAGATCACCATTGGTGTCTTTCCATCCGTAAGATGGTTCTTGCAACACCTCGTGTATAAATGCCATTAGTAGCGGGATTTTAATTTAATCAATTGGTTCTATAGGGGGATTTACGGATTAAAGATATCGAAAGGTTTTCAATTAACGTTAAAAAGTTTAATAAATAATTAATTTGTCATTAAAGTGTCTGGTCTATTGCAACAATTATATGACGCTCACAGCGCCCCCTGCAACAATTGTATGACGATAGTTATTATATCTAAACTTCCTGATACTTTCATTGTCATTAGTTAAATAACCAACAACTATGGTAAAGTTTATACCCCTCACTCTTTTGGTTTGTATTCTACTGGTATCACATAATGCGTATGCGCAGCAACCGCGCGAAGTTAGCGGTACTGTTACAGATACATTAGGCGCTGTGCCGGGCATAATTGTTAAGCTCATTTCAAATACTGATAGCGTTGTTACCACAAGTGATGTAAAGGGTGTGTACCGTTTCCCGGCGGTTAAAGGAAAAAACTTTAAGCTAACAGTTTCCGGCCTGGGCTACCAGGCGTTTACCCGTAAGTATACCATGGATAACGGCACAAAGCCCATCATGTTGCCCCCTATCAAACTTAATATCCAGATGAACTACTTAGCGGTGGTAAATATAACCGCCGTTATACCTATTGTAATAAAAGAGGATACGGTTCAGTATAATGCGGCGGCATACAAAGTGCGCGAAGGGTCGCAGGTGGAAGACCTGATCAAGAAAATGCCGGGTATTACTGTTGATAAAGATGGCAATGTTACCGCACATGGTAAACAGGTAACCAAGGTACGCGTTAACGGCAAGGATTACTTTACCGGCGATGTGCAAACTGCCACCCAAAACCTGCCGGCCGATATTGTAGAGAACATACAGGTAATTGATGATTATGGCGACCAGGCCAACCTAACCGGCATAAAAACCGGCGAGCCCGATAAAATTTTAAACATCACCATACAAAAAGGTAAACGTACGGGCAATTTTGGGCAGGCCACAGTTGGTGCCGGTAACGACGACCGGTACCTGGCCAAACTATCGGCCAATAATTTTAAGGAGGACAGGCAGATTGCAGTTATAGGTACCTGGAATAATAACAACACCAACTCGTTTAACCTGGGTAGCGGCGGCAGTGGCGGCGGGCGGGGTGGCCGTGGTGGCGGCGGCGATGCCGGAAGCGGTATCAGTACGGCAAACGGTATCACCACAAACAAATCTGCCGGGTTTAACTACCGTGATGAATGGGGTAAAAAAATAACCGCTTACGGTAGTTACAGCTTTGCCGACAGGGACAGGCTAACCACCACCACATCGCAAACACAAAACCTTTTTCAAAGCGGGGCAATTATTAATAACGATAACAGCACCGGCCGTACCCATAATATTAACCACCGGTTTGGTTTTAATATAGAGTACCGCATTGATACGGCAAACTATATGAAGATAAGCCCAAGCTTTTCTTATAATTCATCCAACAGTACCAATACCGATATTTTCAGCAATACCCGCAATAATACGCTGATAACGGGTAATGAGCTGGCACTTACCAATTCAACATCCCCAAGCGGCGGGGTAAGCGTACTTTACAACCATAAATTCAAAAAAAAGGGACGTAATTTCAGTATCAATACAGGCCTTAGCTTTTCAAAAAACACGCAGGGCTTAAATGACGAATACACCACCCAACAGGATAGTATTATCACCCCATTGTTCCAGCAGATCAATACCGACAATAGCTCGGTACGGGGAAACATTAATTTAAGTTATACCGAGCCGGTTGGCAAAAGCACTTATGTGGAAGCCAACTACAGTTACAACCAAACCAACACCGACAATAACCGGTACAATTACAATATTGACCCGGTTACCGGCAAACAAACGTATGTAGACTCGTTAAGCACTTTATATAATTACCAATTTATTACTAACCGTTTTGGGTTAAACCTGCGCGGTGTAGCGGCTAAATACAATTACACGGTTGGTTTAGCTGTACAACCGGCTACGCTTGACGGGCAATCGCATAATTTTGAAACATCAACCCATACTTTTAATTACATACCCACAGCAAGGTTTATTTATAACTTTAAAAAGAACCATTCTTTGTCGGTTAATTACACCGGGACAAACAACCAGCCATCGTTTACGCAATTACAGCTACAGCCCGATTTTTCGAACCCGCAAAACAGGGTGTACGGTAACCCCGATCTGAAACCGGAATTTAGTAACAACATCAGCCTGCGTTATAACCAGTTTGATATCGCCAGTGGCAATTCGTTATTCACCAATCTATCGTTCAATAGCACACAAAATAAAATTGTGACCAGCACACAGCCGGTAACTTTAGCCGGTGGCACAAATAACACCGTGCAAGAAACGCGCTATTTAAACACCGATGGGTTTTACTCGGCCAACGGTAACTATGCGTTCTCTAAACCTTTTGCCAACCGTAAGTACACGGTAACGCTAAATGGTGGGGCCAGCTTTAGCAACAACATCAACTTTATTGAGAACGAACGTAACGAGGGCAAAAACTGGGTATTTAACCAGGGGGCCAAACTACGGGTAGACCTTGACAGCCTTATGGATACCGAAGTAAGTGGTAACTACAGCGTTAATACTACCCGCTACAGCCTGCCATCATCCATCAGCACCGATGCCAGAACATGGACAATAGGGCTTGACGGCCGCAATTATTTTTTCAACAACCTGGTATTGGGTTATAACCTAACCCAAACGCTTAACAGCGGTTTTAGCAGTACGGTTAAGGCCAACCCTACCCTGTTAAGTACTTATGTAGAATACCAGTTTTTGAAAAACCATTTGGCGGCACTGCGCGTGCAGGGGTTTGACTTGTTTAACCAAAACACAGGCGTATCGCGTGTGGTAAGCGGTAACCAGATCATTGATACCCGCACCAACCGCCTTGGCCGTTATTTTATGCTCACGTTTACCATGCGCCTGCAAAAGTTTGCCGGCAGCCGTAACGGGCGTGGCGGTAGTGGCGGTAACCGTGGCGGCAGGCGCGGTGGCGGATCGCGCGGCGGGGCTTAATTTAAACCAGTTTTTGTATATTTATTGCATGATTGCAGCCAACGTTGTTTACCCATCAAAAAAGGGCATAATTGTTTATATCCCCATTGTTATTTTAGCAGGGGTAGTTATTCTCAATATCATCAGTGGCGATTATTGGGGCAGCGTTTTTTGCACAGTCATCGTGCTGATTGTTTTGGCACCTATGATATTGAACACCAACTATACCATCAAAGGCGACGGCTCATTAAGGGTTAGGTGCGGCTTTTTGATAAATATCCTGATAGACATCAACTCGATAAGAAAAATAGAGACAACAAAAAGCGTTTTAAGCTCTCCTGCCCTGTCGCTCGACAGGCTAGAGGTGTTTTATAATAAATATGATTCGGTGATGATATCGCCACAAAACAAGGATGCTTTTGTTGCCCAACTGCAAAACATAAACCCCACCATTGAGTATATAAAAAAGACCAGCTAATACTTTTTACTACCATTTGCCATGTTAAAACGTTACCTACTCTTACTAACTGCCCTGCTTTTTACAACCCATTGTTTTGCACAAGACACCATTGAAGTAAAACGAAAGCTATCTGGTGATGTAACCGAAATTTTCAGGGCGCTAGCTAAAGATGTAAGCATCAGGCAGGGGCTATTCAAGGCGGTTTATAAAAAGAACAGGATTGTTGCTACCGGCACGTATGAAAACGATAAAAAAGTTAGCCTTTGGCAGTTTTACGACCCAAAGGGTACAGTGATGCAAACTTACGATTACTCTACCGGCCGTTTATTTTATGAAGCACCAGAGGATACAACATCCCATTTAAGGTACCTTGCCGATAAGTTTCTTAAGGAGGGCGACAAGGTTACAAAACCAATTAAAGTTGGTGGAAGGTATTATGGCTATCTGCCCTATTTAAGCCTGTTCACCCTGCCAAAAGAATATGCTTATATAAACCGTAACGAGCTTGCCGCAACGGTTGAATTACTGGTGAGCCCCGGGGGCAGGCTGGCCGGTTACAAAGTTAACCTGCTGGCCGGCGACTCAGGCGTGCCTTTACGAACCATCAACATGAATATTAAACTGCCTGACCCGGCCGACCTGCTGTTTATCCCCGCCACCTTAAACGGCGAGCCCATTGCCTGCCGTATAATTATAGCCTGCGCTGTAACCAACGCGGGGCACCTGGCTTTTGAATAATCAGCGTATTTTTAAACCGCTAAAAGTAAAAGTCGACCCCAGCCTGCATAGTGGTTTGCGGCAAAACTATATTTACCGCAGGGACATAACCCACAAACACACCTACCTTATTTTTGATTACCGCCCCTATTTTAAATGGGAAAGACGCCCATGTTTTCGGCAAATTTAATGCGTTCTGGCTAATTTGGTCGGTATATAAGTTATGATAAGAATTACCAGAATAGCTTGAAAAATTTACTGAAACTCCCGCAGCACCGTACACTTTAAAATCATACGTATAATAAAAGTTATACAAAAACTGAGCAGTAAATGCGAAAGTGGACTGATTAAAACCATATGTTGTTTTAGATAACGGACGTGAGTCTGTATAAGAGTCGGCACTGGTATTATATTTATTTTTTGTTGCAGAAAGTTGCGCACGCACTACAAACTTTTTTACAACCGGGTCCGGATAAAAATCAACACCAACCATTATTTCTGGAAACAAAAATGTACTTGCTGATGCATTGTAAAACGGAAGTGAAGCGTTTTTGGGGTCTGTTTTGGTAGAATTTAAAGCAAATCCTGCAAAAAACCTGAAGTATTTCGGGTTATCATTATCGGCAACAATACTATTCTTGTTGATTGCCTTGCATACAGCCTGCAAATCACTAAGTTTATAATTGATCTGGTTAATGGTGTTTATTAACTTCTCATTCCCCGAATTATACTTTCTGGCCAGGTTAATTAATTGAACTTTGTAATACTCCTCATTTTTAACCTTAACCAGCCCATCATTTATAAAATAAACCCTCAGCTCCAATTCAACAGGCTGGTTATTATTTGCTTCTTTTACAAAATACCTTGTTTTAATTATATCCGAATAGGAGTACAAATTCACATGGTCGCCTTGTTGCTCAATTTTAATAAAAACATTTGCTTGTACCGTACTTGTATCCCGTATGTTAGATATTTTTGAAATATCAGTATGCCCCGTACTTATCTTACCGTTATAGCTTTGGTACGATGCCACATTTTCAACACTGTAGTAGCTTATGTTTGCAGGAGTAAATGTTAGCGGGTTATCAGCCGGTGAGTTTTTAAATCTTATCTCTTTTAAATTATTTCCATGAGTAAGGTCTATCATCCCCCGCAATGTGTCGCCTTTTGTAGTTACTACAAAACCAGGTTTAAAATTATTTTGTGCCAGAACAGCACACGGAAATAAAATTGCAATTAGTAATAATCGGTAAATGTATGGCATAAGCGGTTTAGGTATTACGCCTGCAATATAAACTAGTTTTTACAAAAAAAGCCTGATATAAATATCAGGCTTCATAAAAATACGTTTGTTAAAATTTTATTAGTGAGCGTGGTGGCCATCAGGGCCATGCGCGTGGCCATGTGAAAGCTCTTCTGGCGTAGCCGGGCGTACGTTCAATATCTCACCTTTAAAGTGCAGTTCCTGGCCTGCCATCGGGTGGTTAAGGTCAACAATTACAGAATCTTCGGTTACTGATACAACCTGGCCCTGGAAACGGTTGCCATTGTTATCCTGCAAAGGTAAAACCTCGCCAATTTGCGGCAGGTCCTGCCCCTGGAACATTTCTTTAGGCAGGTTAGCCACAGCTTCTTCGTCAAACTCGCCGTAACCTTCTGCTGCTGTTATGCGGAAATCATAGGTATCGCCGGTTGAAAGCGTGCTTAACTCCTCTTCAAATTTCGGGATCATTTGCCCTGCACCAAATAAAAAGGTTAGCGGTTGCTCTTGCGTTGCGCTTTCCTGTAAGCCTTCGGTTCCGTCTTCTTTTTTAACATACAGGTCGTACGTTAATGACACTACGTGTTGTGGTTGAATTTTCATCTGATGATTGTTTTTTAAGATATCGGAACTCCTTCCCTGCTTTAACCGGGTTATCTCAATACCTGTTATTTAATATTAAGGAATTAGTTATTTATTTGTTTTAATGCATCTGCCACATTGTATGCCGGTAAACCACAGGTTTTATCCCTGCATACAAAAATGCGTGTATCGTTGTTAAATTTTTCTGCCAGCAAAGGTAAACTTCCATCCTTACCGCCCAACATAATTTTATTAGGAATGTAATTTTGTTCTATTTCAATTCGCTTTGTTTCAGCATTGTTACCCGTAATGGCTACCTCATAGGTGCCAAAAACCTCGTCAAGCAGCAATATTGTCCAGTTTGAATAAGCTGTGCTGTATTTGGCCAGTTGCGGCACAATATTTCGTAACAATTGTGCAGAAACTTCCAGGTAACCCTCATTATCAAAAAACAGGCCCAGTTTTTTAAGGTTCCTCGCCATAACCGAATTGGAGGCCGGTATCACCCCATCCATTATTTCAGATTTGCGGGCAATGAGTACCTCATCGTTATCGGCCGTGTAAAAGAATATGCCCCCCTCTTTGTTATAATAATGGGCAAGCGTGTAGTCGGCCAGCTTTTGAGCCTGTATCAGCCACACCTCGTTAAAAGTAACTTCATACAGGGCTATGAAACCGTCTATCACATTGGCGTAATCGTCTAAGAATGTGGCTACAGCGCTATCGCCATCCTTTTTATAAACCCTGCTTAGCTTCGCGCCTTTTAGTAAACTGCCCGTTATAAATTCGGCATTCTTTAATGCCAGTTCAAGATATTCCGGCTGGTTAAACGCGCGGTATGCTTCGCACAGGCCTTTCAGCATTAAGCCGTTCCATGATGCTAATATTTTGTTATCCAGCCCCGGGCGTACGCGTTTGCTGCGGGCATCCAAAACTTTTTTGCGGGAGGTGTTTATCCTGCTTGTCAGTTCGGCAACGGTTAAGCCTAATTTACCTGCCAGTTCGGCATCCTCTTCGCGGCGGAAGAATACGTTGGAGTGTTCCTCTTCCCAGTTGCCATCTTCGGTAACATGGTAGTAAATATTGAAAAGGTCGGCATCATCACCTAAGATCTCTTCAATTTCGGACTTAGTAAAAATGTAGAATTTACCTTCCTTGCCCTCGCTGTCCGCATCCAGCGCCGAGTAAAAGCCATTCTCGGGCGAGGTGAGTTCCCGGCTTACAAAGGCGACTATCTCATCGGCAATGGTTTTATAAAGCGGGTCGGCATTCCAGGTATAAGCTTCGGCGTATAAACCAAGTAGCTGCGCGTTATCATACAGCATCTTCTCGAAATGCGGCACATGCCAAACGCCATCAACCGCGTAACGGGCAAAGCCACCGCCAACATGGTCGTAAATGCCACCGAAGGCCATTTTCAGGAGCGTTAGCTTTACATTTTCTGCCAGGCCATCATCCTTCATTAAATGGGCATAGCGCATCAAAAACAACGAATTGTTCGGCATCGGGAATTTTGGCGCGCCGCCAAAACCACCTTCAACCGGGTCAATGTACCGGCGCCAGGTGGCCAGGATAGTTTCCAGGTCGGCTTTGGTGTATTCGGGTTGCTCGGCCACAAACGCTACCGATTCATATTGTTTAATGCCTTCGGTTAGGCGCACGGCGTAATCTTCGGCTTCTTCGGGTTTAGTTTTATAGAAATCGGCCAGGTTAAAGAGCAGGCTTGTCCAGTCGTTTTTGCGGAAGTACGTACCTCCATAAATGGGCCTTTGGTCGGGCAGGCAAATACAATTTAACGGCCAGCCACCCCTGCCGCTCATGAGTTGAATAGCACTCATGTAGATCTGGTCTACATCCGGGCGTTCCTCGCGGTCTACCTTAATGCAAACAAAATACTCGTTCATTACACCTGCCACGGCTTCGTCCTCAAAGCTCTCATGTTCCATTACATGGCACCAGTGGCAGGCCGAGTAGCCAATGCTCACCAGTATCAGTTTATTCTCGTCTTTTGCTTTTTGCAGGGCTTCCGGCCCCCATGGGTACCAGTTAACCGGGTTATTGGCGTGCTGCAGTAAATATGGCGAGGTAGAGTTGGCAAGTTTGTTCATGCGGGTGGGTGTGTTTATTAAATACAAACTGCTGCAATTATAGCTGTATTTAATTAATCTGACTTAATAAGTTGTTTCTTTTTACTATTCTTTCCTACGTCTTTTAACTCCTGATAATAGAAGAGAATATATATAAAAACCAAACCGAGTGCGCCAAAGATGGGTATTTGTATTTTGTCATCTGAGGAAGTCCTGTTGACGCATCCGCTCCCTAAATAAGTTTGGTTATTAGCGCTCAGGAAAACAACTAATTTCAGATCAGAAGAAAAAAAACCATTGTCTTTTCTAACACCTACTTTTATTGGTTGCCCTGGTTTCACATTATTAAAAAAAGTGTCGTAAGAAAAACAGCTGGCCCAGTCAGCTCCAATTTTATAGTGTTCATTGCTTTCTGTTACATAAAGGTCGTAATTTAAACTCCCCCTTGACGGTCGATTTCCTGAGACCTCTTTTAAATGCAGATTTATAAAATCAACGCTTGTGCTATCAATTGACTTTGTAAGCAAGGTATTAATAGAAAGGAACAAATACATTAACACAGCGAGCGCAAATACGAACCTAAACTTTGTAGTTTTTAACATAGCTAAATATTGAGACAAGGAACATAAAGGTAGAAATTTATATATGCGTTATGCATCATTTTCCACTTCAAAAATTTAACTTCATCACCATTATGACAATCAAACTCAAAGCGGCCAAAACCATTATGCTCCTGGCCGCTATCTACAATATTTTCTGGGGGATAGTGATATCTGCCTGGCCGCAAATTATACTGTTCGGCAACCCACCTACTGATTTCCTGCTCATCATCCTGCGCTGCGTGGGCATGCTGGTTGGGGTTTATGGCATCGCGTATTACTTCGCCTCTAAAGATCCCGTGGCTTACTGGCCGCTTATACTGGTTGGCTTTATCGGCAAGGTACTGGGGCCAATCGGTTCTGTGTATTATATCTGGCTGGGTAAGCTGGCCGCTTCTTTTTTCTGGGTGAATGTTTGGAACGATATGATCTGGCTTTTACCTTTCGGATGGATCATTTACCAGGCAATAAAAAAGAGATTATAAACATCCGTAGTAGTTTATCGGGTGTTATTTTTTTATTGAACAAAACAGTGTAAATTAAACCGATACAGACCGTTACAGGACGTTTAAAAGTCGTTTTTTTCCTTTTAAAAGGCGTTTAAAGGCGCTAATTTCCCGCCCTGTTTTTTAACTATAAAGAAACCCGATTTTTCGCCGATAATTACCAAATCGTTAACAAGATTGGGCACGTTGAAAATTTCAGTTGCCAATTTATTTAGCTTTCCCGTGCAAATAACTAATTTCGCGGTACTAAGAAAAGAGGAACAGGATTTGGATTATTTAGCAGGGTTAAACCCCGAACAAAAAGCTGCCGTATTACAAACAAAAGGCCCGGTAATGATCATTGCCGGTGCAGGATCGGGCAAAACGCGTGTTATTACCTTTAGGGTTGCGCACCTTATCCGCAGTGGGGTTGATAGCTTTAATATACTGGTGCTTACGTTTACCAACAAAGCCGCCCGCGAAATGCGCGAGCGTATCAATCATATTTGCGGCCCCGAAGCAAAAAACATCTGGATGGGTACCTTCCACTCGGTTTTTGCCAAGCTTTTAAGGGTTGAGGCCGATAAAATTGGCTACCCAAACAACTTTACTATTTATGATACTGATGATAGCAAAAGCGTTATCCGTGCCATTTTAAAAGAAATGCAGCTGGATGATAAGCTATACAGTGTAAATTTTGTGTTGAACCGCATTTCGGCAGCAAAAAGCAGCTTGCTTACTGCTGCTGATTATCAGAATAACCCACAAATACAAGCCGACGACGACTCAGCCAAACGCCCCCTGCTTGGGAAAATTTACGAAACTTATGCGCAGCGCTGCTACCGCGCCGGGGCTATGGATTTTGATGACTTGCTTTTTAAAACCAACGAGCTGCTAAGGGATCACCCCGATGTAAGGAACAAGTATCAGCACAAGTTTAAATACATTATGGTGGATGAGTACCAGGATACCAACCACTCGCAATATAAAATTGTAAAAACGCTTGCTTCGGTACACGAGAATTTGTGCGTGGTGGGTGATGACGCGCAAAGTATTTACGCTTTCCGCGGGGCTACCATAGCCAACATCCTGAATTTTGAAAAGGATTACCCCGACCTGCATGTGTTTAAGCTGGAGCAAAATTACCGCTCAACCCAAAACATTGTGAATGTTGCCAACAGCATCATCGCCAATAATAAAGAACAGCTTAAAAAACACGTTTTTTCTGAAAAGGAAACGGGCGATAAAATAAAAGTAATGCGTGCCTTTAGCGATAACGAAGAAGGTAAACAGGTGGCTGATGCCATTATGTTTCAACGCAGCACAAACGGCCTTAAATGGCATGATTTTGCCATCCTTTACCGCACCAATGCACAGTCGCGCTCTATGGAGGAGGCTTTGCGCAAAAACGGTATCCCGTATAAAATTTATGGAGGCTTATCCTTCTATCAGCGTAAAGAGATCAAAGACCTGATAGCTTACTTCAGGCTTACGTTTAACCCAAGTGACGAGGAAGCGCTTAAACGGGTTATTAATTACCCCAAACGTGGCATTGGCGATACCACGGTTGACAGGATAATTGTTGCTGCCGACAAGCACGGCATCACCCCGTTTGAAGCAATTATAGAAGCAAACAGGTATATAGAGAAAGCACCGGCTTCTTTATTTGCTTTCGCGGCTATGATACAAAGCTTCCAGGTGATCACCAAAAACCAGAGCGCTTACGAATCGGCTTTGCATATAGCCAAACACTCGGGCTTGCTGAAAGACCTTTACGAAGATAAATCTGTAGAGGGACTTAACCGTTACGAAAACATCCAGGAGCTTTTAAACGGTATAAAAGAATTCTCTGAACGGGAAGATATTGAGGAAAAGGGCCTTGATGTATTTATGCAGGATATTGCTTTACTGACCAACGACGATAAGGATAAAGATAAGGATGCCGACACGGTATCGTTAATGACCATCCACTCATCAAAGGGCCTTGAGTTTCCGCAGGTACATATTGTAGGGCTGGAAGAGAATTTGTTCCCGTCGCAAATGTCGCTTAACTCGCGCACCGACCTGGAGGAAGAGCGCCGCCTGTTTTACGTAGCCATTACCCGTGCCGAGTATAAACTAACCATTAGTTATGCCACATCGCGCTTTAAGTTTGGCACGCTGATAAGTTGCGAGCCAAGCCGCTTTTTAGATGAGATAGATGCCAAATACCTGGAGCTTGACTTTACAGCTAAACCGGCATCATCTGCAGGTTCATCGTCATACGATGACGAACGCACTACCTGGAGCCGTAAAAACGACACCTACTCAAAGCCTAAAGCTGCTGCTGCCCCGCCTGTTAAAACAACATCAATACTGGCAAAAGCACACGTACCATCACCTGGTTTTAAACCCTCTGATACATCAAACCTGCAGGTAGGCATGCAGGTTGAGCATGAGCGCTTTGGCTTTGGCAAAGTGCTTACCCTTGAAGGTAATAAACCCGACATTAAGGCAACCATATTTTTTAAAGAAATTGGGCAAAAACAACTGCTGCTAAAATTTGCTAAACTTAGTATAATAAGTGGGGTAGAGTAACCTATTATTCCCATAATTTGTAGAACATATTCCACAATTTTTTCAAGGCAAACATTAACTGTCTGTTAATTACGTATAAATAGGCCTATTTAAGATATGGCACTGCGTTTGGTTAATAGTTAATACCCTTTATCCCTTTAATTAACTATTTATGTACATGATGAGCGAGACCATAAAAAAGAAAACCAACAAGTCGGCCGGTAAAAACATTCGCACTCTTCGCCACGAACACGGTTGGAGCCAGGAAGATGTAGCAAACCGATTAGGTATTTCTATCCCTGCATTCTCAAAAATTGAGACGGGTGTTACCGATATTAATTTATCGAGATTAGAGCAAATTGCTAACATTTTTGAAGTAAGTGTTGTTAACCTGCTTTCGCTTGAATATACCGAGGAACCAAGCACGCAAGACCTGAGCTTAAGCATCATCCAGAAAAAGCTTACCGACAGGGAGGTTGAGATTACCAATTTACAACGTAAAGTAATATTACTTTATGAAGAATTGCTGAGCAAAAACCACGTGGCCATATAATTTCCATCATTACTGTTCATTAAATACAACAGTTAGTCTATTTTTACTTCGGTAATAATTTGATTTTTTATTCACTTTGGATTAATTATTTTAAGTTACGCTTAATTAATTAAACAAAATGAAAATTTAAATTGATTTATTACCGTTTTGCATTTTAAATGGGCTCAAATACGCTTTAATGATGTGTTTGGTTTTAAAATTGTAATTGTATAGGTATAAACATAACTACCCATGTCTAACTACCTGATATCAATTTCAAACGCCGACCATTTAAAAGTAGATACTATACATGACAGGCGCAGCAAATTAAAAGTAAAAGCGTTTGATCTGTTCAGGTCGAGGGTTAAACAACGTGAGGGCGAAGTACGTTTTTTTGTTACTGCCGGTAACGAGACCCTGGCATTTGAAACCGAGGGCTATAAAAAACACAGGCAACTGCTTATCCTGCAAATGATATCAAGATACTGTGTGTACTTAGGTTTGCTTGAGGCAACCATACACAGTACTTATCCTAATTAATTTTAGCTGGTTAAAAGGCGGTTTTACTGGTATCGTTAAGCATTTCGCTCATTTCGATAATCTTCTGATCGATATCTGATACGCATTTATCCATCATGTTAATGCATTCTTTTTCATCAACAAGGCCTTCTTTTTCCAGGTTCATTAACCCCCGGAGCGTGGCTATAGGCCCGCGTATCTGGTGTGAAAGATAGGATGAATACTCGGAGAGTTTCTTATTCTTTATCTGCAGATCCTTAGTACGTTCATCAATAATTTCCTCGAGATGGTGGTTCACCCTATCCAGGTTATCCTTTTGCCGTGAAACCTCCTCGTTCAGATCTGTAAGTTTAAGGTTAGTTACCGTTTTGCGCTTAACATTACTTATTAACAAGGCTATAACAACAAGCAAAAGGCCTGCTACTACAGTAACGGCCCAAAATTTAATCCTGTCGTTTTGCTGGCGCTGTATGGTCAGCTCGTTTTCGCGCTGCTTGGCTTGCTGCTTAAACTGCTCCTGCAGCATATTTATCTGGGTAGACTCATTAGAGGTATGCACAGTACTATCCTGTTTCCAGATAAGCTGCAGATAGTATAAGGCACGTTCAAAATTCTTTCGCTTTGATTCCAGCTGATATATGGTATAATTATAATCGGTTGTAAGCTTTTCATCCTTCAAAGCTTTGGCGTAAGCCAACCCTTCCTGTACAATACCTTCGGCGGCATCAAACTTGTTCTGTACAATGTATAATGCTGCCAGGGTAAGGTTAGTACTGGCTACCGGTTTATTTAAATCTCTTTCTTTACCTGCTTTATTAGCGGCAAGCAGTAATTTTTCGGCAATATCATACTGATGAAGATTGTAATAAATTACCCCCCTGTTTTGGAGGCATTGTACCAGGTTGATAGAATCGCCTAACGATGAAAAAATAACATTGCTTTTATCATAGTAAATTAACGCCTGGCTAAAACTTTTCTTACGGTAATATACGTTACCAATATTCATATATAACGAAGCCTTCAGCCCCGGGTCATAAACTTTTTGAGTGAGGCTAAGGGCACTTTTTAAGTACTCTAAAGCCTTGCCGTAATCATTATCAAGATACAAGTTGCCTATGTTATTTAATACTTTGGCCTGGCTTCGCAGATCACCGGTCTTTTTAAAAAATTCTAACGATTTTAAATAGTTGTTGATAGCGGCACCTGCCTGGTTTAAATAGTAATTACCAATACCCATAATACGATACGATTCACCGATCCCCTTGGTATATTGTATTTTTTCTGCAATGGATAAGGCTTTGTTAGCGTCAGATATAGTTTGCTCGGGGCTTGTGTAACGGTTATCATAAGCTTGCTTATTTAACTTAATAACTTCACTGGTATCTTTTAAAGCAACATCAGCGCTACCCTTCGCGTATACAGAACAGCCAGCAAGTAAATAAACAAAAAGGGTAAATACTTTATACATCAAAGCTCTATACGTTATATTGGGGTGAAAGTTATAAAATAATTGCAAACAAACTTAATAGGTTAAATTTAGTAATAAACAATAATTTTTTTTGATTATTGACTTATATTTAAAAAACATAATTATATTTGCCTTGTTAATTTACTGATTGTTAATAAGTTATAGAGATTTTTAAATATAAACTGCCCAAAAGGCAGTGCCAAATAAATACATATATTATATTAACTAATAGTTATTATAAAGTCGTGTAACTATTTATAATGGACGAATGATTAAAAGTTATTTATAACGAAAATAAAATATGAAAATGATGATAGATATTTTGAAGAAAAACCTGCTCGCCTATATTATACTATTAAGCGGTTTACTACTCACTTCGTGCATAAAGCAAAATACTATACGCATTACGATGGATGTATTATTAAAAACTACATCCGAAAACAGAAAAGACATTGGAATTGCAGACTAATAAATAAAAAACAATATGAAAAAGTTCATCATAGCAGCAGCATTAATTTTAACTACAGGCATTTTACCTTCTTATACTAAACAGGTGGTTACAAAGCCCGCTTCAACTATTGAGCAAGTAACTATACTAAATAGAAAAGATATTGGTTTTGCAGACTAATTATTTATACAACCATAATAAAACTATACACATGAAAAAGATAATCATAGCAGCAGCATTTATAACCACGGGCATCTTAGCGTCATGCACCAAAGAGGTGGCACAAAAACCTGTAGTAAACTTTGAACACAGCACCGTTTCAAACAAAAAAGATATTGGCACTGCCGATTAATCAATTCATTTAAATACGAACAACAAAATTTAAAATATACGATCATGAAAAAAATCATCATAGCAGCAACATTAATACTAAGCACAGGGCTTTTATCAGCAGGTACGCTTATTAATCGTGGTACTAAAGAAACCGCTACCCCTACCAACCAGCCAAATACTAAAAAAGAAATCAGCCAGGCAAACGCTATAAAAGACATTGGCCAGGCCGACTAATACAAACACATTAACATTTAACAAGCATATAACACAGCACTTCAAAAATTACGATCATGAAAAAAATCATCATAGCAGCAGCATTAATATTAAGCACAGGCATTTTATCAGCAAGCACCCTTATCAAGCGTGATACCATAGTAACTACTACTCCAAACCAACCAACCACTAAAAAGGATATCGGCCAGGCTGACACTAAAAAAGACATTGGACAAGCAGACACTAAAAAGGATATCGGCCAGGCTGATTAATTAACATCCACAACAACAATTACAATTTTCAACAACCAACAAAGCATTTTAAAATAAGAATCATCATGAAAAAATCAATCATAGCATTAGCATTAATATTAAGCACAGGCATTTTAT
>JAZJYI010000004.1:0-132549 GCA_040390445.1 Bacteroidota bacterium | reverse complement strand
CTGATACTAAAAAAGACATTGGCCAGGCTGACACCAAAAAAGACATCGGACAGGCAGATACTAAAAAAGACATTGGACAAGCTGACACTAAAAAAGATATCGGCCAGGCTGACTAATTAACCCATACACACCCATTTCCATTAGAAAAACGTACATGAAAAAGATAATCATAGCAGCAGCATTAGTACTAACATCAGCAGTAACTGCATTTTCACTTACTACCAATAATACCAACAAAGCAGAAGACGCTAAACTTCAAAAAGACGCCATAAGCCTTTCTGTTAAACGTACAGCTGCCCCAAAATCTGACATAGGCACTGCCGACTAATATTCAATTTAGCTCTGGCATCAACATAAATAAAAATGCCCCGTTATATAAACGAGGCATCGCAGCAGGAGTGCTTAAACTCAATTGTTCATATCCCTACAAAGCTGGTTTAGCAGCATTTTTAAACGCACTGCAATTATCAAGCTTATATATTATAGTATAACCGGCAGCACCATCCGTTTCCTGGCGGCCGTCTTTAGTAACCTTGAATGGCTTTTGCCCCAACTGTTGCGGCGATAACTGGAAAGCCACAGCCATTGTATCTTTCGCACCTTCCTGCATAAACGTCCACACCGCTTTAATATCATTACCACTCATTGTACCTTGTAAGGTGCCTTTACGTGCATCCTTTTCTTTTGGCAGCCATTTCATTTCGCCAATTACCTTATTCGCGTTAACAATTAAATGTACCGCTGTGGTATCCTGGTTGCTTGTACCCTCGGTAAGCAAAAAACAGTATTCCATATTTTGAGCCAGCGCATTAAGCGTAGCTGCTTTTGAGGTGTCTTCAGTTGCCATTTTGGTGGTATCTTTACCTTTGTTTCCGTTACCCCCGCACGAGGCCAGGGCCAAAGCGCAAACGCTTAATATAATATATGGTTTCATGCTCATGTTTTATTGTTTGTTGTTTAAACGCCTCAGTAAGTAAAAAGTTCGATACCTTATTTATATATACTCCATTTTAAAGGCAAACTGTTTATGCCTGCGCCCCCAAACGTACCGAAGAAAATGGGCTTTACCTGAGCGGGTTACTTTAAACAGAACTTATATTATAACAGCAAATTCATCCACCCGGCCATTTATTCGTTAATATGTGCAAAAAAATCACCTTTTGTATTATTTGTTAGTTAAGTATAAATACATATATTGCCTTCATTATTATAAACATTACCTGTTAAAGTGTGTTAAAACAAACTAACAAGTAATCAAAACAAAATACAATTAATCCAGTTACAATTAAAAAACTTAAAAAAAACTAAACATGGCAGCTTCAGGAATCACAGCGTATTCAGTAAAAACTAAAACTAAAAATGTTCCAATGATCGATCCGGTTATCGACATTAAATCTGGCAGATACATTGCAACAGGTAAAGATGCAGAAGGCAACAAAATGGCTGCTATCATGGGCAAAGCCACAGCAGAAGAGCATATTAAAGCAGGTAATGCAAAAAAAGGTTCTGGCTGGTAAATAATATTTTTATCCAAATAAAAAAACCTGCTTCATAGAGGCAGGTTTTTTTATGCGTTTAGTTTTCCCAGTGCTTATATGGTTTTACTGATAAACTGGCGTTTGTATAGCGGCTATCATGGCTCACTTCGGCTGCTGCCCAATCGGGCTTTTCAAAGGGCTCGTCTTCATTTTCTAGTTCAATTTCGGCAACAATAAGCCCGGTGTTATCACCGGCAAAAACATCAACCTCCCATAAATGGCCGGCATAGTTAATATTATACCGTGTTTTTTCAACAGTTGATGTGGCAAAATTTTCCAATATTTCGTTACCCTCGGCTATCGGGATGCTGTACTCATATTCGCTGCGGCTTATTCCTGTTGATGCACCTTTAAGTGTAATGTATGCCGCGTCAGGCGTTACGCGCACCCTCACCGTACGCTTCTCCTCGTTTAAAATATATCCCTGTTTATACAGGTTACCCGGGGGCTTGGTAAGGGCGTTCCATTTTTCGTGGCTTACTAAAAACTTTCTTTCTATTTCTGTTGGCATACTATTATGTTTTGTAGCAGTTAAATTACAAAATACTTTTTTTTGAAAACCGTTTATACGGTACATTTAAACCCTATTACTTATGGCAAAGTGTTAACGAAATGTTAAAACCCAAGCCCTGTAACATGCAATAGGGCTAAATGTTTATATTAGCCACGCTACTTTTGATATATTATATGAGCCTTAAAAAATTCGCGTTGGTCATGTTTCTGGCCACTTATTTTATTACACCAGCATTTGCGCAAAGGGATACCATTAGCTTAAATACCATTATTACTAAAACAGCAAAGTATGTAAGTAGTTACCCTATTGAAAAAGTTTATCTGCATCTAGATAAGCCTTACTACAGTGCCGGCGATACCATTTGGTTTAAGGCCTATGTAACTATTGATAAGCACCAGCTATCGGGCTTAAGCAATATTGTTTATGTAGACATTGCCACCAACCAGGATTCGCTGGTTAATCAGATAAAGCTGCCTGTTGTAAATGGTGTGGCCAACGGTAATATTATACTTACGCCTACTGCCTATAAACAAGGCAATTACCATTTAAGGGCATATACCGGCTGGATGCGTAACTTTGATAACGACTACTTTTATCATAAAAACATAGCCATTGGCAATATTATACAAACTAATATTAACGCCAGCATTGCTTACAACACAACAGATGCCGGCGGTAAACCTAAAATAAGCGCCGCTATTACTTACCGCCAACCCGGCGAACCGCAACTGGCAAACAAAAAAGTAAGCTGGAGCATAACTAACCCTGCGGGCGATGAGATAAGCAAAGGCAAAGGCACAACCGACCAAAACGGTGTAGTAAACATAGTGTTAAATGAAAACGCTGCCGCATCATTAAAAAACGCAACTTTAACCGCTAATATAGATCTGGGTAACCGTAAAGAATCATTAAATAGATTCCCGCTTAATGCAGCAATTACCCAGCGCGATGTACAATTCTTTCCCGAAGGGGGAGAGCTTACACTTGGCGTACGCTCTAAAGTTGCCTTTAAGGCCCTTGGTGCAAACGGCCTGGGCTTAAATGTAAAAGGCACTATTACTGATAATGCAGGCGCCGTAGTGGCCGAACTTACATCACAACATTTGGGAATGGGCATTTTTACTATGCTGCCCGAAGATGGCAAAACTTATAAAGCTAATATCACTTTCCCTGATGGGGTTAAGGCCACTTATGATATACCGCGAATTAAACCTGCGGGTATTTGCCTGGCTGTTTACAATAACGACCCTGATAACCTGAACATCAAACTTTCGGCAAACGACCCTTACTTTAAAGCCAACCAGGGCCGTATTTATTACCTGGTAGCACAAAGTGGCGGTGCCATATATTTTGCCGCCCAAACCAAGTTAGAGAACCAAAGCTATAGCGCAGCTATCCCAAAAAGTAAGTTCCCTACGGGTATAGTACAGTTTACGCTTTTTACAGAACGGGGTGTTGCACTTAGCGAGCGTATAGTGTTTATTAAACATAACGATATGATGAACCTTACACTTACGCCCGATAAAAAAACATACACCGTAAGGCAAAAGGTTAAATTATCTGTATTGGCAAAAAACGCCACATTACCTGTAGCGGGCGAGTTTTCTATAGCCGTTGTGGATGAATCAAAGGTACCCTCTGATGAAAATTCAGAAACAAGCATCTTCTCTAACATATTGCTTACCTCTGATATAAAAGGATATGTAGAAAAACCCAATTATTACTTTATAAGTAAGGATACGCTTGCCAATGCCAACCTTGATATTTTAATGCTTACACAAGGTTACCGACGCATATCTTATCGTAACATCATAACCGATAAGCTACCACAGATATATCTTTTCCCCGAGCAGGAGGGGCTTGAAGTTTCGGGTACATTACGCAATAATACAGGTATGCCAATATCAAAAGGTAACCTGCGCCTGCAGGTACCCGGCAAAAACCTCTATTCAGAAACCACAACCGATATGGTTGGGAATTTTAAATTTTCGAAACTCAACTTCCCCGATTCATCACAAATAGTGATAAGCGCCAGGAATAACCCTAACAGCAGGAACTTGATGATAGCTGTAAATGGCGACACTTACCAACCCGCTACAAGAAACCCATATATGCAGGATGAGGTTGCCAATATTGACAGCACCATTCAACCGCTGCTTACTAATAGTAAAAGGCAGTATGATAATTTACACATCCTGAAAGAAGTTGTAATTAAATCAACCTCGCTGGTAAAGAAACCAAGCCATACCGATTATAGTGCACTTTCGGGCATGCCGGTTTTAGCAGATCAGCAAGTACCGGGCATTCGCTTTAAAGATTGCACCAACCTGATGATATGCCTTCCAACAATGATACTGGGGGTTACTGCGCTTGATAATAACCTTTATCTGACGAAAAACGCATTATCATCAAGCAACGACCGTTTACCCGTGCAGATATTTGTAAACGGCAGGCCTACCGACTTTAACTATCTAAACACCATGACCGGTAACGATATAGAAACAGTTGAGTTTTTCAAAACCGACGGTTTCAGCGGGATAAACAGAAGCTATCAATCAGATGGTGTCGTATCTATCATTACCCGCAAATTAGAAACATCAAAAATAACCTTTGCCCAGCTACAGGACATGTTGCCCAAAGGCAACCTGCTTACCTATAACGCACAGGGTTACAGCGTATCGCGCGAGTTCTACTCGCCCAAGTACGACCTCTTAAAACAAGGTGGCGGCTTTGGCGGCGATCTGCGCAGTACCATCTATTGGGCGCCTAAGGTAAAAACGGATAAAACCGGTGTTACTTCAATTGACTTTTTTAACTCCGACAGCAAGGGTACTTACCGCGCCACTATTGAAGGCATCGATGCCGAAGGTAACCTTGGCAGATACATATTGCGCTATACGGTAAAGTAAACCACGGCGTTAGCATTTGCAAAGTTTAATGTTTATTGCATACATTTAGGTAAACTAAAACCTAAACATATGAATGCTTCATTAATTAACTGGCCTGCAGTATTTGTAGCTGCGTTATCAGGTTTTGCCGTTGGCGGCATTTGGTACTCCCCTGCTTTATTTGGCAACGCGTGGATGGTTGATAGCAAACTAACCATGGATGAGATTCAGAAAGGTAACAAAGCCAAAATATTTGGTTTTACAGCCCTGTTTGCACTGATCATGGCAGCCAATCTGGCCGCTTTTTTAGCCGAACCAAAAACCGACGTTACCTGGGGCGCTACTGCCGGTTTCCTGGCCGGGGTATGGACATTTGGCGCCATTGCCACACATAGCTTGTTTGAACTTAAAGGCTGGCGCTACATTTTTATAAACGGCGGTTATAGCATCGTGTCGCTAACCATTATGGGGGCTATATTGGGTTTATGGCGGTAATTACCCACCCATAAATTCTCCATAAATGTTGATAGTTTATAAGTCGGTCACCGGCCGATATGACACTTTTATGAACCATTGTATCGAACAATAAAGCTTTCTTAGCGTTTATTCATTTTAATCATAAGAACTAATAATTATGAGTAACGCAACAACAACATTCCCAAAAACATTTAGCATAGGTGGCGACCTTGAAATAAACCGCATAGGCTACGGTGCTATGCGCATTACCGGTAAGGGTATTTGGGGCCCGCCAAAAGATGAGGCCGAGGCCATACGAGTTTTAAAACGCGCAGTTGAACTGGGTGTTAATTTTATAGACACGGCCGACAGCTACGGCCCGCATATATCTGAAGAATTAATAGCCGAAGCGCTTTACCCTTACCCCACCGGTTTGGTTATAGGTACAAAGGGCGGCTTATTACGCACCGGCCCCGATCAGTGGCCCGTAAATTCAAGCCCCGCGCATTTAAAAAGCGCGTTAGAGGGCAGCCTTAAACGCTTAAAGCTGGATCAGATAGACCTGTATCAACTACATCGTATAGACCCTAATGTACCGGCCGAAGAAAGTTTTACCTTTTTAAAGCAGGCGCAAGCCGAAGGAAAGATCAGGCACATCGGTTTATCGGAAGTGGATATTGACGATATTAAAAAGGCGCAGGATTACTTTGAGGTAGTATCGGTACAAAATATGTACAGCGTAGACAACCGCAAATGGGAAGGTGTGCTGAACTACTGCGAGGATAACGATATTGCCTTCATCCCGTGGTTCCCGTTAAATGCAGGTAATGTAGCTGCCCAGGAAAAATTACAGCAGGTTGCCGAAAAACACGGCGCAACCGTACACCAGGTAGCATTAAACTGGTTGTTAAACCACTCAAAAAATATTTTGCTGATACCGGGCACCTCAAGCGTTGCCCACCTTGAAGAAAATATGCAAACAGCCAACATTACGCTGGATGCCGAAGATATTGACGAGTTGGATGGCATATCGCCACCAGTAGGTTAATACCTAAAAAAATCAACAGCAAAAAAGGATATTGAATAAACAGTATCCTTTTTTGTTAATATGTATTTTTGCTGCCGATGAAAAGCAAAGAGGAAATATTGAACAGTTATTATTCGCAGGGCGCGGATGGCATGCCCGAGATTGCCGCCGATGGTTTACTAAACGCCATGGAAGAATACCGCCAGCAAGCCGAAGAAGCCGCTTTTAACGCCGCCCGCGAGCTTAATAACAACCAACCCGCCTTTGCCACCTTTGCAGATTACCAGGCCAGCCTGCAGGCTAAAACCGGCCAGCAACCAAAAGAAGATACCGTACAATTGGTTGCCGACAGCATCATAGAACAATTCCTGCCGGATGATCCTGCGGAACAAACCTTTGAGTTCCGTTTAAAAACAGAAGGTGTTTATTATATCGCTTATTATTCAAGAAACACCACCGGCGATTGGGAATATCAAAGATCAGCGTTAGCAGAATAAAACCTTGGTGTTCGCTGTGAAAACTTTGTGTACTCTGTGGTTAAACTAACCTACGTTAGCTACTTTAAACGGCTTTACATCCACAGTTTCCCATATTTTTTGGGTAATGTAAGGCTCCCGCTGCTGCCAGGCCTGTAGTTCTTCCTCAGTTTCAAACTGAACGATCAGTACCGATCCTATCATTTTACCCTCATCGTTCAGTAAGGCTCCCCCTACTACATAATTTCCGCTTGCTTTTAATTCTTTAGCCCCATCTAAATGGTGCGGGCGCACAGCCATACGGCGTTCAAGCGCTCCTTCGTCTGTATAGTCGTATCCGGTAACAATATATTGGTTCATGCTATGATAATTTTTTGTGGGTTATTCAGCAAATAACAGCAAGTTTGGGCTAAGCTGCAAGCTATCGGTAAAAAAACTTTCAAACCCATAACCGTAATAACTGTATAATTTACAATATTTGTTTTCCAAACAAAAACCAATTTATGAGAACCGATCTGCAACAGCAATTTAATACGCTATATGGGAAGGATGCAACCGAAACTTATTTTTCGCCGGGAAGGGTAAACCTGATAGGCGAGCATATTGATTATAACGGTGGGTTGGTTATGCCCTGCGCCATTACTTTTGGTTCTTACTTGCTTGTTGCACCTAATAACGAGAACGTTTTCAGGTTTAAAAGTCTCAACTTTGCCGAGCAGGCCGAAGTCCCCCTACATGCCGATCATCAAAAAACAGGCGAACTTTGGTATAATTACCCGCTTGGTATCATATCGTACTTTCAAAATGATGGCAAAACCCTCCAGGGGTTAGATCTGCTTTTTTATGGAGATATTCCCATCGGTTCGGGCTTGTCGTCATCGGCATCAATAGAAGTAGTTACCGCCTTTGCTTTGAATGACCTGTTCAACGCAGGTTACACCAAACTGGAACTGGTAAAGCTATCACAAACGGTTGAGAATAAATTCATCGGCGTAAACTGCGGTATTATGGATCAGTTTGCCGTGGCCTTTGGCGAAAAAGATAAAGCCCTGATGCTGAACTGCGATACGCTGGACTACCAGGCGGTTGACAGTAACCTGGGCAATTACCTGCTGGCCATTATCAACACCAACAAACCCCGCAAACTGGCCGAATCAAAATACAACGAACGCGTGCAGGAATGCCAAACCGCCCTTGCCGCCCTGAAACAGCAACTGGATATCAACTACCTGTGCGATATTGATGCCGAAACTTTCGACAAATACAAACACCTGATAACCGACCTGGTTATGCAAGGCCGCGCCAAACACGTGGTTGAAGAGAACGACCGGGTAAAGCTGGCTGCAAAAGCCCTGAGCGATAATAACCTGGCCGAATTTGGCCGCCTGATGTACGCCTCACATCAATCCCTGCGCGAATTATACGAGGTAAGCGGTGTTGAACTGGATACCGTTGTAGACTATGCCAAAACCAACCCCAATGTTGCCGGTGCACGCATGACGGGTGCAGGCTTTGGCGGTTGCGCAATCGCCCTGGTTAAAAAGGATGCTTTTGATAAATTCAGTGAGGGAGTAACCGCGTACTATACCGAAAAAATTGGCTATGCCCCTTCTGTTTACGCTTCGCATATTGGCGATGGTGTGGGTATATTGAATGAGGTAGCGGTTGGTAAATAGTGAATGGTGAGCAGGGAGTGGTTAAAAACAATAACCATTGGTATATTTGCTCAATATTAACTACTCACTAAATGCGCAAACTAAAGCTCGACGAACTAAACCGTGCCACCATTGATGAATTTAAATCCCAGGATAAACTGCCTGTAGCCGTAGTGTTGGATAATGTTCGCAGCATGCACAATATAGGCTCTATATTCCGTACATCTGATGGTTTTGCAGTTGAGCAGGTTTGCCTTTGCGGTATCACAGCCCAGCCGCCACACCGCGAGATCGAGAAAACAGCTTTAGGTGCTACCCAATCTGTAAGCTGGGTTTATTTTGAAACCCCGTTACAGGCTGTAGAAAAACTGCGGGCCGATGGTTACAAAATAATAGCCATTGAACAAGCCGAGAATAGCATTATGCTGAACACCTTTACCCCTGCTGCTGATGAAAAATATGCTTTGATATTTGGCAATGAGGTTAACGGTGTAAGCGACGAGGTAATGCAGCAGATAGACGCCTGCATAGAGATCCCTCAGTTTGGCACCAAGCATTCGTTCAACATCGTAGTTTCGGCGGGTATTGTTTTGTGGGATTTCTTTGCTAAATTGAATTTAAAATAGCAACCGCCATATGAGCCCTCTTGCCAAAAAACTGCTGATAAAACCCGGCCAGCACTGGCTGATTTTGAACGCACCCGAAGATTACCTGGCAACGCTTGAGCCGCTTCCGGATGATGTACAAATATCGTTTACGCCACAGGGCAATTTTAACGGGATACAGCTTTTTGTAAAGAACAGCGCCGAATTATCAGAAACTTTAACACAGCTAAAACCTGTTTTAAATGACGACACCGTTTTTTGGGTGATCTACCCTAAAAAGAACTCGGGTATAGAAACCGACCTGGAGATGATGAGCGGCTGGGAAGTAACCAAACCCTACGGGTTAAGGCCCGTCGCTTCGGCAGCTATTAATAATGTTTGGACCACCCTGCGTTTCCGCCCGGAGCATTTGGTAAAGCATTCTGACAGCAGCAAGGAAGCCATCTCCAAGCAAAATGATTATTCCGCCTATATCGACGTTGATAAAAAGCAAATAACCCTGCCACCCTACCTGCAGGAAGCATTGGCTGCCGAACCCGCTGCCATGGCCACTTACGAGAAACTGGCGTGGTCGCACCGTAAGGAGTATGTGGTTTGGATATTGAGTGCCAAGCAAGAACAAACCCGGGTAAACCGCATAGCCAAAATGGTGGAGATGCTATTGACGGGAAAGAAAAACCCGTCCGAAAAATAGCGAACAATTTACTTCCCCGCGCTTTATTGCGGTAGTTTAATTCGTCATTGCAATGACGGCTTTTTTTAAGCTTGGCTGGCGGGTTTAAATATTGTTTTATTATTTAATTATTCCGCGGTTACTACAAAATCAAAATAACCCTGATTATTACTATAATCAGCATCATTTATAGCAAATTGTAAAATTCCATCTGCAGGCATAATAAATGTACGGCTGCTTCCTGCCAATGTCCATTTACCACCTATTTTTACCATCAAAGCCCCATGTGGTAACGTTGGGTCTACACAATATGATTGGAAACCACTAATACCATCAGGGGTACCAATACCTGCCATCATACCAAGGCTTACATTACCATAACCTGCTATTTTAACTTTAGCCCCCTCGTTTATCATAATATCCGATGTTATTTTAGAGGTTATGGTCCCGCCGTATACTTTTTTTCCTCCTGCAGTATATATTAATTTAATCCCATTAATTTGTGCCTGTTGATTTTCGCGCCTCTTTTTATAAGCGCTCATAGTTGATGAAAAGAACGATCCAATTAAGTCAGGGCCCTCATTAACATCATAAAGATTCCCGGTTTCCATTCCTACGTAAGTAGTATGTTTATCGCTTAAATCAATATTGGTAAGTATGTTCATCATGTCATTAGTTTGGGCCTGCCTTGCAGTATTATCGTCATCGCCCATACCATTTAACCTTGCCTGATTAGCCCAAAAACGTGTTTTAATTACATCTTTAGCACCGGCGGTACCATTGTTATACATCTCGGCTAAAAGCACCATACAATCTGCACCACCCGCCTGCGCAGATTTTTTAGCCCACTGTAAGGTAAGTTTTTCATCTTTAAGTAAGCCTGGAATTCCGTTCAAATAAAGAAAAGCCAAAGAAGACATCGCTTTATTATCGCCCAAAGCAGCAGCCTCTTTATATAAAGCCAATGCCTTAGGAATATTTTTCACCACACCATTACGGCCATTTAAATAAATTTTAGCAAGGTAATTTAATGCAACTGTACTTTTAAGATTTGCTGCTTTTGTAGCATATAAAACAACCTTCTTGGGCTCAGCTTTATGGCCGTCGTCATTAATATTATAAATTTTGGCCAATCGCATCATTGCTTCCGGATCGCCAAAAGCATCTCCTTTACTATACCATTCAATAGCTTTAGTAAAATCTTTAGGAACCGAATAACCGTATTGATAAAAATCGCCAATATTAACGGCAGCTTTTTGCACTCCTTTATTGTAACAATTTATTAAATAGTTAAAACTATCATCGTAAATACTGTCGCGCATCAAATAAAGGGAATAATCGTACATAGCGGGCAAGAAACCTGCATCAGCCGATTTTTTCAAAAATGCCCCTGCAATATTTCGGGTTGGGTCGCCCGTTAGCCCTAATCCTACACCGTAAAACATCAGGTACTGAGCTTCGGCATCTCCATTACGTGCTGCCAAAAGCACTTCTTTATATACTTTTTTAGCCTGACTTAAAGCCGCTTCGTCATCTTGCTCGTACCCACCTTTACCGGTAGACAAAAAAGCTGCTTTCCACATAGGTGCGGTTTTATTACCTGCAACTATTGATTGATTTAAACCGGCTACAACTGGCGCATATAAAGCTTTGCCAAATCCATAATAAGGTTTTACTACTGCCAAAATCTGGTCAGAGCTTTTGTTTACAGTGGTTTTATCATTTAAAAAGAATGGAATAGTGGCCAGCGAAATAGTTTTTGTAAACAGAGTAACATTGTTAAAAGTGCCTACTACGGTAAAATGGATAGAATCTGCAGGAAGATTAAACCCCGAAAAAATATCAATTTCTGGGTTAATGCCTTTTAATTTTGCTAAAGAAAATGTACCACTATTCCCTTCCAAGCCGTGAATTTCCGCATTTTGTTCCTGAAGTTTTAAACTAACGTTTATACGTTGCAGGTCATAGTCCGAGTTATTATTTACCGAAAACGATAGCACACCCCTATCATTATATTTTACTTTTGATGTTTTATCGCTGTTAATAAACTTAAATGATGTTACCGAAACCAAATCCCTTTTATAGGACTCATATTCATTAGGAAAATTATTATTCTTTTTAGTATACTCCGGATCTGTAGCCCCCTTAACCGGTAACAGTTTATCCTTTTCTCTGCCTTTCCCTTTTACATATTTAAGTGAGCCCGAAACAAGTTTTACATTAAGTTTTGTTTCGCCTATTAAGCCCAAGTCAGCATAATACAATATATTATTTGAAAAACTGGCTATCATTTCGGCCGTGGCACTATTCTTTTTTTCGGCAGCATTTGTGGTAATATTTACATTAGTTCCACCTAAATTATTCAAATTGATTCTGCCAGGATTAATTTTAAATGAGGTAGCCTCTTTTACAATGTCTATAGCTATATAGCCATTATCTGTTTTAGCCATAAATAATATATAATTATATTTTACATTATTTATGGTTTGTTGGGCTTCCCATGTACCTGTTAAGTCCTGAGCAGTTAAATCTTTTCCAAAAATTAAAAGTAAAGCAAGAGTAATAAAAGCTTTTGTATAGCGCATTACAATGCACAGGGGGTAAACATTTTTCATTTATAACAAAATTTAGGAAAGAATAAAGAGTTAATAATTAAATTATTAACATCAAAAATAAATTAATTATTCAGAGTTGCAATATGTTTATAATCAATAAAAAAGCTAATAATTGTTAGTATGTTTTTCTACTTGATAAAGGGTTAACCATAGCTATAAATAGAAACGCATTTATAATTAATTATATAAAATATTAATTATAAATAATAAGCTTATACCCATATTAAAAACTGTAAAATATTATTTTATCAAACTGGTGGAGGCACGTGTGCCCACATAAAAAAAGCCCTTGCAGAACTAACTGACAAGGGCTCGGTCTATAACTGATTAACTAAAACTAATAAAACACTTGTTCAAATTGGTTAACGGCGTCTTTGCTTTCCAGGTTAGAATGCCCCATCAAAAACTCATCAACCTTACGGGCAGCCTCGCGGCCTTCTGATATGGCCCATACCACCAGCGATTGCCCGCGGCGAATATCGCCTGCTGCAAACACTTTACTTACGTTGGTACGGTAAATACCTTCTTTTGCTTTCGCGTTTTTGCGCTCGTCAAGCTCAACACCTAACTGCTCCAGTGTACCCTCAAATTGCGGGTTCACAAAACCCATTGCCAGGAACACCCTTTGGCAAGGTATCTCGCGCTCGCTGCCTTCTACCTCGTTAAATTTAATTGGGCGGCCCATTACATCTATCTCCCAGCTTACATCGGTTACTTTAAGCGCCCTTAGGTTGCCCTCAGCATCACCTAAAAACTCTTTGGTGTTGATACCCCATGAGCGTTCAACACCTTCCTCGTGCGAGCTGGTGGTCTTTAAAACCATTGGGTAAGTTGGCCATGGCATATGCGGTGTGCGCTGTTCTGGCGGCTGCACCATCACCTCAAACTGCTTAACAGAACGTGCACCCTGGCGGTTTGATGTACCCACGCAATCGCTGCCGGTATCGCCACCACCAATTACCACAACATCTTTATCTGTTGCAAAAATATCTTCGCCATCAACAGTAATACTGCTAACGCGTTTGTTTTGTTGTTTCAGAAAATCCATAGCGAAGTGCACGCCTTTAAATTCCCTGCCGGGGATAGGCAAGTTACGCGGGATGGTTGAACCACCCGCCAGCACCACGGCATCATGCGTACGAACGATCTCGTCTGCAGCTATGTCTTTACCAACCTCGGTATTGCATTTAAATACGATGCCATCCTCTTCCATGATCTGGATACGGCGGTCTATCACCCATTTTTCCAGTTTAAAATCGGGGATACCGTAACGCAGTAAACCACCCGGGCGGTCGTCACGCTCAAATACGGTAACCAGGTGGCCTGCTTTGCTCAGCTGCGCAGCGGCGGCTAAACCTGCCGGGCCCGAACCTACCACGGCTACCTTTTTGCCCGTTTTTATAAGCGGGGCAACCGGTTTAACCATATTTTTTGAGTAAGCTATCTCAATGATATGTTTTTCAATTTCCTCTATAGCTACGGCTGGTTTGTTGATGCCTAACACACATGCAGATTCGCATGGGGCGGGGCAAATACGGCCGGTAAACTCGGGGAAGTTGTTGGTAGATGATAGTATCTGGTACGCGTCGTCCCAGTTTTTGCGGTACACGGCATCGTTAAACTCGGGGATAACATTACCAAGCGGGCAACCCGAATGGCAAAATGGTATCCCGCAGTTCATGCAGCGTGCCGATTGCTGGTTCAGTTTTTCATCAGAATACAAACCAACAAATTCATTATAGTTTTTAACCCTTTCGGCAACAGGCGTTTTTGCGGGGAGTTCCCTGTTAAATTCCTGAAATCCTGTAATTTTTCCCATTATGATATTAGCTTACGGTTTGATATTCTAATTTTTCTAACACTTTTTTGTACTCCTTAGGGAATACTTTTACGAACTGCGTGGAAGCCTTATTCCAGTTTTTTAAGATGGACTGCGCCAGCTTGCTACCGGTTAAGTTAATGTGCTTCTTCAGCAGGGCGGTTATCTGCTCCTCGTCTTTTAACGATAGCGGGTCAAGATCAACCATTTCGGTATTGCAGTTTTCTGCAAAGGTGCCGTTAGGGTTGTAGATCCAGGCTAAACCACCGCTCATACCTGCCGCGAAGTTCCTTCCGGTTTCGCCCAGGATAAGTGCACGGCCGCCGGTCATGTACTCGCAACCGTGGTCGCCAATACCTTCAACAACCGTTGTAGCGCCCGAGTTACGCACCGCGAAACGTTCGCCTGCCATACCTCTTACAAACAGCTCGCCGCTTGTTGCGCCATACAGGGCCACGTTACCTATAATGATATTATCCTCCGGTTTAAATGTAGCGTTAGGGGCCGGGTAAATGGCCAGCTGCGCACCAGAAAGGCCTTTACCTACATAGTCGTTAGCTTCGCCTTCCAATTCAAAAGAAACCCCTTTTGTAGTGAAAGCACCAAAGCTTTGGCCTGCCGAACCTTTAAATTTATAGTTGATGGTATTATCAGGCAAACCTGCAGAACCATATCTTTTCGAGATCTCGTTTGATAACAGCGTACCGATGGTACGGTTAACGTTGATCACATCAAAAGTGGCAAATACCGGGGTTTTATCCTCTAAAGCCGCTTTAGCGTTCTTCAGCAATTCCCAATCGATGATCTCATCCATCCCGTGGTCTTGCTTTTCGCTGTTGTAAAGCGTTGAGCCTTTGCTCACGGTAACCGGGTGCAGCATGCCGCTCAGGTCAATCTTTTTAGCTTTCCAGCTCTTCAGGTTATCTTTAACCTTAAGGAACTGTACGCGGCCAACCATTTCGTTTATGGTGCGGAAACCAAGCTCGGCCATTATCTCGCGCATCTCCTCCGCCATAAAGCGGAACAGGTTCACTACGTGATCAGGGCTGCCGCTAAACAATTTCCTTAGTTCAGGGTCTTGCGTGGCAACACCTACCGGGCAGGTATTTAAGTGGCATTTACGCATCATGATACAGCCGCCTGCAACAAGGGCCGCGGTTGCAACACCCCATTCTTCGGCCCCCATCAAAGTGGCGATAGCCAAATCTCTACCGGTTTTTAGCTGCCCGTCTGTTTGCAGTACCACACGGCTGCGCAGTTTGTTGCGTACCAGCGTTTGGTGTGCTTCGGCCAGGCCAAGCTCCCATGGTAAGCCCGCATGTTTAACCGAGCTTATTGGCGATGCGCCTGTACCGCCATCATACCCTGCAATCAGGATAACATCGGCGTGTGCTTTGGCAACACCTGCTGCTATAGTGCCTACCCCTGCTTTTGATACCAATTTAACATTGATACGTGCAGCACGGTTAGCATTCTTTAAATCGAATATCAGTTGCGCCAGATCCTCGATAGAGTAAATATCGTGGTGTGGTGGTGGCGATATTAAACCAACACCCGGTGTAGAGTGGCGGGTTTTGGCTATCCAGTCGTCAACCTTGTGGCCCGGCAGTTGCCCACCTTCGCCCGGTTTAGCGCCCTGTGCCATTTTTATCTGTAGCTCGTCGGCATTGGTCAGGTAGTTGGAGGTTACCCCAAAACGTGCCGATGCAACCTGCTTAATAGCCGAGCGCATGGAATCGCCATTGGCCATTTTTTCGTAACGCATTTCGTCCTCGCCGCCTTCGCCGGTATTACTTTTGCCACCAATGCGGTTCATGGCAATAGCCATGGTGCTGTGCGCCTCGTGCGAGATAGACCCGAACGACATGGCGCCTGTTGCAAAGCGCGTCATGATGTTTTCGATCGGTTCAACCTCGTCAATGCTGATGGCTTCGCGGTGGTGGGCAAAATCAAGCAAACCACGTATCGTGTAATGCTTTTCGGTTTGCTCGTTTATCGCGGCAGCATAGTTTTTATATACACTGTAGCTGTTGCTGCGGGTTGCATGCTGCAGCAAATGTACCGTAGTTGGGTTAAACAAGTGGGCTTCGCCGCGGCGTTTCCACTGGTAAATACCACCTTCGGGCAGTAAATGGCTCTCTGTTTTTGGGCTGTTAAAGCCTATTTTATGCTTGCAAAGCGATTCTTTGGCTATCTCGTCCAGGCCTAAACCTTCTATACGGGTAACCGCACCGGTAAAGTAGTGGTCTACCACCTCTTTATTCAAACCAAGTATCTCAAACACCTGAGAGCCATGGTATGATTGCAGTGTGGAGATCCCCATTTTTGAGAAGATCTTGAGCAAGCCATCATTAACCGATTTTACATAGTTTTTGAACAGCGTTTTAAGATCGAGGCTGGTCTCCAACTGCCCGTTGTTATGCAATGTTTCGATGCTCGACAGCGCCAAGTACGGGTTAATGGCCGTAGCACCAAAGGCTAACAAAGTAGCAAAGTGGTGTACTTCCCAAACGTCGCCGGTTTCGGCAACAATACCTACCGCGCCACGGCGGCCTTTCTTGATCAGGTGGTGGTGTACCGCCGATACTGCCAGCAGCATTGGGATAGGCGCGTGTTCAGAGTCGATTGCACGATCGCTTAATATCAATACCTCAAAGCCATCATCAACAGCATCTTCGGCATAGCGGCAAAGCCTTGCAATCCCTTTTTCTAACGAACCGGCGTTACCATCAGCATTATAATAGGTTTGCAGTGTTTTAGCGTGGAACAGGCCGGTATCTATCGAGCGCAGTTTCTCTAACTGGTGGTTCTTTAATATGGGGTGGTTAAGCACAACGCAATGGCAGTGCATTTTATCTTCATCCAGCAAATTACCGTTGTTACCGATGAAGGTAGCCAAACTCATTACCAAACGCTCGCGGATAGGGTCTATCGGCGGGTTGGTAACCTGGGCAAAAAACTGTTTGAAGTAGCTGGACAGGTGCTGCGGTTTATCAGACAGGATAGCCAAAGGCACATCCGTACCCATTGATCCTATCGGTTCTTTACCATCCAAAGCCATCGGTTTAATAATGGTATCGATATCCTCGCGGCTGTAACCAAACACCTGCTGGTAGCGGTAAACCGCATCGGCACTCAGGCTGGCGAATGATAAACGTGGCTCGGCCAGTTCACCTAAACGGATCTTATAATTATCAAGCCAGGTGCCGTAAGGCTGCTGGCCGGAAATTTCTTTCTTAATTTCTTCGTCTGTGATGATCTTACCTTTTTCGGTATCGATCAATAACATTTTACCCGGTTGCAGGCGGCCTTTACGGATAACGGTGCTCTCGTCAATTTTTAAGGTACCAGCCTCTGATGCTGCTATTACGCGGCCATCATTGGTGATCACGAAACGCAGTGGGCGCAGGCCGTTACGGTCAAGCAGGGCGCCAACCAGTTTACCATCGGTAAAGCTGATAGCGGCGGGGCCATCCCATGGCTCCATTAAGGTAGCGTGGTATTCGTAGAACGCCTTTTTAACGGGGTCCATTTGCTCGTTACCATCCCAAGCCTCGGGTATCAGCATCATCATTACGTGTGGTAATGAGCGGCCGGTGTGCAGCAATATCTCGATGATGTTATCCAAACAGGCCGAATCTGACTGATTATTATCGATAACAGGCAAAAGCATCTCCATTTCCTCGTTGGTGAAATAGGCCGATGCGAATGATTTTACGCCCGAATAGAACCAGTTAAGGTTACCGGTAAGGGTGTTTATTTCGCCGTTATGCGCAATTAAGCGGAACGGCTGCGCCAGTTTCCATGACGGAAAAGTATTGGTTGAGAAACGCGAGTGGATCAAAGCAAGGCCCGATGTAACACGCGGATCGGCCAGATCAGAAAAGTACTTACGCAACTGGTAAGTAGTTACCTGGCCTTTATAAATAATAGTGCGGCAAGAGAAAGATGTAAAGTAAAAATGCTCTGCAGCCGCAGGGATGGTTTCGGTAACGGTTTTATTAATGTAACGGCGCAATACGTATAGTTTGCGCTCCAGGTCGTCGGTATTGGTTACGGTGCGCGGGCGGCCAACAAAAAGCTGTTCGCAATCAGGCTCGGCCTGGCGGGCGGTTTCGCCAATTACAGATGAATCAACCGTAATTTTACGGTACCCAAGTAATTCAAAGCCCAGTTTTTCAACAGCGGCGGCAATAATTTTACGGCTTGCTTTCTTCAAAGCAGGTTCTTTTGGGAAGAAGATCATACCAACACCGTAGCTTCCCGGCTCGGGCAGGCTGATCTCCAGATCAGAGCATTCTTCCATCAAAAATTCATGTGGAAGTTGAATCAGGATACCCGCGCCATCACCACTTTCGGGGTCGCAGCCACAGGCACCACGGTGCTCCATGTTCTCTAACATCGTTAAAGCATCGCTAACAATACTGTGCGATTTATGACCGTTTATATTAGTAATAAATCCTGTTCCGCAGGAATCGTGCTCAAATTCTGACCTGTATAGGCCCTGCTGGTTACAATCAGTTTGATCCATATTTTTATCCGCATATTTATGACGCGGGTAATAACGAAATTACCAAATTTTGATATTTTTATAAAACGCGCATTAATTTTTTCAATTTTATCAAAACAGAAAGCTTTTATTACGAATAAATTATAATTTAGGCGAAAATATTCGCATATTATATGAATTTAATAATTCTTAACGTTTATTTAATATGCACACATAGTAAATAACCTTAATAATCTAATTTTGCCAAAATTCACTTATACCTTATAATATATGGCCGAAAAAATTAAAGCAGTATTTTTAGATCGCGATGGAGTTTTAAACAAAGAAATGGGCGATTACGTTTGCCGCCTGGAAGACTTCCATGTGCTTGATAATTTTGACGCGCTTAAACAATTACAAGACCGTGGATACATGCTTTTAGTAGCCACCAACCAGGGTGGCCTGGCCAAAGGATGGTACACCGAAACCGAACTTGGAAAAATGCACGCCCATTTAAAACAGGTGTACCAGGAGCATGGTGTAGAAATAACCGACTTTTTTTATTGCCCCCACCACCCCAACTTTACCGGCGACTGCGATTGCCGCAAACCAAAGCCGGGGCTGCTGTTTCAGGGCATCGAGAAATATAACATCGATCCATCAAAATCATATTTTATTGGCGACCGTGAGCGTGATGTAGAAGCGGGTACAGCCGCAGGCGTAAAAGGAATTTTAATAGACAGCGACCAGCCGATTAGTACGGTTTTGGGCTTGATAGCTTAAGAGTGATAGATGTGCAGATGTAAGGGTATGCAGATGTGCAGATTCTTTCATTTGCATATCTGCATATTTACATATCTTCACATCTGCATATTGCCTTTAAAACAATTTTTGCTTTATATCCTTTAAAACATCAATGGGATTTTTAGAAAAACTAAAAAACTACGATACGCTGCTATTTTCGGCAATAGCCGCTTTTGCTATATACCTGTATTGTAGCTATAGCGGGATTGGCATTTCGCCAGATTCTATTATGTACACCAGTGCGGCCCGCAGCTTTGCGGCGCATGGCACACTGCTTACGTTTAACCATATCCCCATTGTTGATTTCCCGGTATTTTATCCAACTTTTCTGGGCGTTATCAGCTTTATAACCAGTACAGACCCTGTTGTATTTGGCGCCATATTAAATATGGTATTATTTGCCACGCTGCTATATGCCAGCGGGTGGATCATGTCGCGCTTTGTACCGGCATCGCATGTGTACAAATGGCTGGTTCTGGCTGCTATTGTATTAAACCCGGGGTTATTGCAGGTGTACTCCTACCTATGGTCGGAAACGCTGTTTATACTGGAGGTATTGTTGTTTTTTATCGCCTTCAGGCAATACCTGCTTACCCACGCGGGTAAATGGCTGGTTGCAGCAGCAGCTATAGCGGCTGTGGCCTGTATAACCCGCTACGCAGCTGTAACTATTGTAGGTACCGGTGGTTTACTTTTACTGCTGGATAGGAAACTCCCCATTAAAAAGAAAATTATCCATATTATTATATATGGCTTTGTATGTATCTCGTTACTGGTAGCTAACCTTACTTTTAACGCCCTGCATACCGGTACCGTTACCGGCCCGCGCGAGCCATCTATCACCTCGTTTGGCAAAAACCTGTTTTATTTTGGCTCGGTATTTTGCGAGTGGATGGGCATCAACCCGAATATGTATGATACGTTTGCCACGCCGCTGGCCGTAATTATACTGGTTGGCTTTATAGCCGCTTTGGTGTACAATTTTATGCGCCGCAAGCTGGATAGTTTTGAGAACCTGGCTATCACCTTCGCGCTGGTTTATGGGTTGTTTATTGTGCTGTCGTCAACTTTTTCGCGCTACGAGCGGATCAACCCGAGGCTATTAGCCCCCATGTATATACCCGCCCTTTGGGGGTACACCAGTTGGGGCATGCTGGTACTTAAACGCATTGCCGTAAAACGGGTGCGCATGGCAGTAGCTGCTGTATTTATACTGCTGATGCTGGGCTACATCACCAAAATATTTTTAGTAGATAAACAGCGCTACAAAGACCAGATAGCCGATGAGTACGGCAACCCGGGTTATACCGATAACGACTGGAAGGAATCTGAAATTGCCAATTACCTGCGGCATATAGATAAAGGTATGTTTAAGCCTAAGGTAGGCATCTATTCGGATGCACACGAGGCGGTTTATTTCTTCTCGGGCATGTCGTCCTACCTTGTTCCGCATAGATTCTTTAAAAAGGATATCGAGAAATTTTACAAGATAAAACGTTTCTACCTCATCTGGTTCAATGACCTGGAGAACCCGGAGCTGATCAATATTAAGGATATCCAAAAAGTGAAAAAACTGAAAGTGATCAAGCAATTTGAGGGTGGTGCCATCTACGAATATGAAGGCGAAATACCCCCTGCGAAACAAGACAGTTTAGCGACACATTAAGGCGAACTGAGGCCGTTTTTTGGCGAATAAAATCCCAAAAAAGGCGAAAATAAATCCAGATTTGCCGCGGAAGTACTTCTACCTAAAAAAAGATATAAAAAATACATAAGCACTTATACATATTGCCATTCTGATAAAAAATCACACTAAAAATTAAATTTTTGACAATCAATTTCACATAAAATTTTGATTTAATAAAATAGGCTATATATTTGCATCGCTTACCCATAGCAAACTATATAAAATGAACGGACTTAACACATATCATTTACATCTGCACCATCACCACCATGTGGTGATCAGATAATATATGTTTCTACGCGAAATATCGTCCTCCGTTTATATTCATTTCCTAAAAATCAATTTGTGAAAACATTAAAAATAGCGATCCAGAAATCGGGTCGGCTCAACGAAAAATCCGTTGAATTATTAAAAAATTGCGGCCTTAATTTCGAAAATTACAAGAGTTCGCTTATCTCCCCCGTATCAAATTTCCCGTTAGAAATCCTTTTTCTGCGCGACGACGATATCCCTGAGTATGTGCAAGATGGCATTGCCGACCTTGGCATCGTAGGTGAAAACGTAATACAGGAAACCGAAGTAGAAGTAAGCTACCTGCAAAAGCTGGGCTTTGGCAAATGCTCGCTAAAAATAGCGGTACCCAATAATAATACCATCACCAGCCTTGATCAGCTTAATGGTAAAGCCATTGCTACCACCTACCCGGTTATACTTGGTAAATACCTGAAAGAGAAAGGCATACAGTCTGACATCCGCACCATTTCCGGTTCTGTAGAGATTTCGCCGGGCCTTGGCCTGAGCGATGCTATATGCGATTTGGTATCAACCGGTGGCACCTTAAAAAGTAACGGGCTTGTCCCTTTTGCCGATGTAATGAGCAGCGAGGCGGTACTAATTGGCAGTAAAGGCAGCGAGAATGATGATTTGGTGAAAGAACTGATCCAGCGCATCCAATCGGTATTGCGGGCAAAAGAAACTAAATACGTGGTACTGAACGTTGAACGTAAAAACCTTGATGCCGTTACCGCATTGCTACCGGGCGTAAAAAGCCCATCAGTAGTGCCATTGGCCGAGGTTGACTGGGTTGCGGTACACACCGTGATACCCGAGCGCGACTTTTGGGACAGGATAAGCCAGTTAAAACAAGCTGGCGCACAGGGCATTGTGGTAATGCCGATAGAAAAGATTATTTTATAGTAGACAGTTGCCGGTTTGCAATGGGCTTAACTAACTGCAAACTGCCAACTGATAACTGCCAACTGACATGGAAACATTCAATTATTCAGACCTAAGTAAAGCGGACATATCCCGCCTGGTACAGCGCAATGTTGACCCAGCGAACGAAATCCGCGCGTTGGTTGAAAACGTGATTGAGCAGGTAAAACTACATGGCGACCGGGCTTTATTTGATTACGCCCAACAGTTTGATAAGGTTGAGCTGACCAAACTTTACCTGAATAAAACCGAATTAGAGCAACTGGCATCCGCGGTATCTGAAGATCAGCAGGAGGCTTTGCAAACGGCTTATGCCAACATCTACAAATTCCATAAAGCACAGTTAAAACAGGAAGATAAGGTAGAAACCATGCCCGGCGTAACCTGCTGGCGCGAATTAAGGGCTATTGAAAAAGTAGGCTTGTACATACCCGGGGGTACTGCTGTATTACCTTCCACATTTTTAATGTTGGGCATCCCGGCGCGCATAGCGGGCTGCAACGAAATTGTGGTGTGCTCGCCACCGCAAAAAAACGGCAAAGTGAACGCTTTTATAGCCTATGTGGCTTTGATGCTGGGTATTGACAGGGTGTACCTTGTTGGTGGCTCGCAAGCTGTAGCGGCTATGGCTTACGGCACAGAAACCATTACTAAAGTTGATAAGATCTTTGGCCCGGGCAACCAGTTTGTAACCAAGGCTAAAACCATTATACAAAGTACCACCACTACCGCTATTGATATGCCTGCGGGCCCTTCGGAGGTTTTGGTGATTGCGGATAATACGGCGAAACCGGCTTACGTAGCTGCCGACCTGCTGGCACAGGCCGAGCACGGGATAGACAGTCAATCCATACTGGTTTGTACATCACAGGATATTGCCGATAAAACACTGGCCGAAGTTGAGAAACAATTGGCCGTTTTACCACGTGCCGAAATAGCCAAACAAGCGATAGATAATTCGTACGTCATTATTACCCAAAACCTGGATGAGGCGATGGATTTCAGCAACCAATACGCGCCCGAACATTTAATTTTGGCAACTACCGGCTGGCAACAGCTAACTGCTAAAATAGTGAACGCAGGTTCGGTATTCTTAGGCAATTTAACTCCCGAGAGCGCGGGCGACTATGCATCGGGCACCA
The DNA here is from genome assembly GCA_040390445.1 of Bacteroidota bacterium. Classification (GTDB taxonomy): domain Bacteria; phylum Bacteroidota; class Bacteroidia; order Sphingobacteriales; family Sphingobacteriaceae; genus Mucilaginibacter. The sequence goes on along the minus strand of JAZJYI010000004.1, from coordinate 108,946 downwards.
ACCATACGCTGCCAACCAGCAGCTATGCAAGAGCGTATTCGGGCGTGTCTGTAGATTCGTTTGTGAAGAAGATCACCTTCCAGTATTTAACAGAGGAAGGCATACAAAATATAGGGCCATCGGTAGAGATACTGGCCGAAATGGAAGGCCTCCACGCGCACCGTAATGCGGTAAGTGTGAGGATGAATAAGAAGTAAAACATGTCATTGCGAGCGACAGCGTGGCAATCTCAGCATATCCACATGCCCTATGAGATTGCCACGTCGCTACGCTCCTCGCAATGACATATTGAATAGATATTAACAATGTTCGAATTAAACAACATACTACGCGAAAACATCAAAAACCTAACCCCCTACTCTTCTGCAAGGGATGAGTACACAGGTGAGGCCAGCGTATTTTTGGATGCCAATGAAAATGCTTACGGTTCGCCGCTGGAAACAGCCTATAACCGCTACCCCGACCCATTACAGTACCAGGTTAAGCTTAAGCTGAGCCAGATAAAAGGCGTACCGCCGCGCAATATATTTTTAGGCAACGGCAGCGATGAAGCCATCGATATCCTGTTCCGCAGTTTTTGTAACCCGGGGGTGGATAACGTCATCGTCGTACCGCCAACCTATGGTATGTACCAGGTATCGGCCAATATTAATGATGTAGAGGCCAGGAAAGTACTACTTACTGAAGAATACCAGCTTGACCTGGAAGGTATTGCCGAAGCTATCGACAAGAACACCAAACTTATCTTTATCTGCTCGCCAAATAACCCAACAGGCAACTCCATCAACCGCGATGATATTGAAACCCTGCTGGCCAACTTTAACGGCATCGTAGTAATTGATGAGGCCTACATCAACTTTAGCCGCCAAAAAACATTTATACAAGAGCTTACCGAATACGCCAACCTCGTAGTCCTGCAAACCCTCTCAAAGGCATGGGGACTGGCCGGCTTACGTGTAGGTATGGCCTTCGCCAGCGAAGAGATCATCGAGGTGATGAACAAGGTGAAACCGCCATATAACGTAAACGAGGCATCTCAACAACTGGCTTTGCAAGCGCTGAACAATGTATCGCTGGTAAACCTCTGGATCAAAGAAACTTTAGAGCAGCGAGATCAATTAGTGCTGGCGTTAAAGAATTTTGATTTTGTGATGGATATTTATCCCTCTGATGCCAATTTCATATTGGTAAAAACCACCAACGCCAAAGCTATTTACGACTTTTTGGTGCAGCACGGTATCATCATCCGCGACCGCTCAAAAGTTGAGCTTTGCGAGGGCTGCCTGCGCATCACCATCGGTACGCCCGATGAAAATAAAACCCTGTTATCAACCTTACAGCAATACAAATAATAATGAGCAAGCTGCAAAAAGTACTTTTTATTGACCGCGACGGCACCCTCATCAACGAACCTGCCGACGAACAAATAGACTCGTTCGAGAAGCTGGAATTTTACCCCGGCGCTTTACAATACCTGCCAAAAATTGCTACCGAGCTTGATTACGAGCTGGTAATGGTGACCAACCAGGATGGTTTGGGCACTGCATCATATCCCGAGGATACCTTTTACCCGGTGCATAACTTCATCATTAAAACATTTGCGAACGAAGGTGTACATTTCACCTACCAGGCTATTGACCGTACCTGGCCTGCAGATAACGCCCCTACCCGCAAACCGGCGACGGGTTTATTAACCCAGTATTTGGATACAACCAAATACGACTTGAAAAATTCCTTCACTATTGGTGACCGTAGGAACGATGTACTGCTGGCCAAAAACCTGGGTGCAAAAGCGATCTGGTTAAACAATAAATCGGGCCTGGGCGATCAGGAGTTCGCCTCAGGAACCGACAGCGATATCGCAGGTGTGGTAGCCCTGCAAACAATCGATTGGAAAGAAATTTACGAGTTTTTAAAACTGGGCGAACGTATTGTGGAGCACAGCCGCGTTACCAAAGAAACTGATATCCGGATCAAGCTTAACCTTGATGGTACAGGCGAGGCTAAGATCTCAACCGGCCTGCACTTTTTCGATCATATGCTTGATCAGATTGCCCGCCACGGCGGCATCGACCTGGAGATAACCGCCAAAGGCGACCTGCATATTGACGAACACCACACTATTGAAGACACCGGCATCGCCCTGGGCGAAGTTTTTGCTACCGCTTTGGGCAATAAAATGGGTATTGAGCGTTATGGTTTTTGCCTCCCTATGGACGATTGCCTGGCACAAGCCGCAATTGACTTTGGCGGGCGCAACTGGATTGTTTGGGAGGCTGATTTTAAACGCGAAAAAGTGGGCGATGTGCCAACAGAAATGTTTTATCACTTTTTTAAATCATTCAGTGATGCATCAAAATGCAACCTGAATATAAAAGCCGAAGGGCAAAACGAACATCACAAAATAGAAGCTATATTTAAAGCCTTTGCCAAAGCCATAAAAATGGCCGTAAAGCGCGATGTTAATAAAATGGTTTTACCGAGTACTAAAGGACTTTTATAAAAGTTAGCTGTTTGAAGTTGGCAGTTTGCACATTTTGCAAGTTGCCTGCAAACTGCATACTATTAACTGCAAACTGAATGATAGGCATTATCAGATACGGCGCCGGGAACATCTTCTCGCTTACTGCAGCTTTAAACAGGCTGGGCATTGCCTATGGCATGGTGAATACTGAGGCCGATTTAGAGCAGTTTGACCGGTATATCATCCCCGGAGTTGGGCACGCGGGTGCAGCCATGCATAAACTGGAGCAAACAGGGTTAGTACCTGCTATAAAGGCACTTAAAAAACCCACATTGGGTATTTGCGTGGGTATGCAGTTGCTTACATCATACAGCGAAGAGGGCGATGCTAAATTGCTGAACCTTTTCCCTATTAAAACCCTAAAATTCCCTAATGAGGGGGGCTTTAAGGTACCGCACACCGGCTGGAACAAGGTTTACCCTGAAAAAGAAAACCCTCTATTTAAAAATATACCCGCCGGGTCACACTTTTACTTCGTACATTCATACTTTATTGAGTATGACCAATCATTCACTTTATCGTCAACCAGTTACATAAATAAATTTTCGGCATCAATTTGGCATAGTAACTTTTACGGTGTACAATTTCACCCCGAAAAGTCGGGTACGTATGGCGAAACATTATTAGAAAACTTCTCAAAAATTTAAATCATGTATATTATTCCTGCTATTGATATTCTTAACAAAAAGGTTGTGCGCCTGCGCGAAGGCGACTACTCGCAGGTAACAGAATACGACGTTACACTTGAAGAAATGATTGAAAAGTACCAAAGCAACGGTACAAATTTCATCCACATAATTGACCTTAACGGCGCTAAAAGCGATTTTAGCAACCAGCAATACCTGTTTGATGTGATCCGCAAAACGGATATGCAGGTGCAATATGGCGGTGGTATCCGCAGTATTGACCAGGTAAAACAGTTAATAGATTCGGGCGTGCACCGCGTTATTGTGGGCACACAAGCTATTACAAACCCATCGTTTTTAGACGAATTGAGCAAAGCCATCTGTGGCCGCGATAAATGCAGCGACCAGGTAGTTATTGCTATTGATGTTTTAGACGAGGTGATCAAATATTCAGGCTGGATGGAAAGCTCGCCCATAAAACTGATGGATTATGTGGACAAATGCCTGCAACTGGGTTTCTTCCGCTTTTTATGTACCGATATTAATAAAGATGGTAAACTGGGCGGTGCCGGAGTTGAGCTTTACAGCAAATTACTTGACCATTCGCCCTTCATCAAGCTGATCGCATCGGGCGGCGTAAGCTCTATGAAAGATATTGAAGAACTAAGTAAAATTAAGGTGGAAGCCTGTGTAGTTGGCAAAGCCATTTACGAAGACCACATCAGCATAGAAGAGATCAAAAACTGGAATTTGGAGTCTTTGATGTCTATTTAAATACCCCCCCCTGAAGGGGGAGCTTTTGATTAGCAATAGCGTCACCATGAGCAAACATTTATTTCTTAGCGCAGGCCCTGAAATCTTTGAAAATGCGAGGGCATTGCGCTACAATATGACAAAAGCTGAAACCATCTTATGGGGTTACTTAAAGGGCAACCAACTTGATGTAAGGTTTAGGCGACAACATCCGTTAGGTATTTACATTGCAGATTTTTACTGCCATAAACATAAATTGATTATCGAATTAGATGGCAGTATTCATCAACTTCCAGAAATAGCTGCAAATGATATTAAAAGACAGCGAAATCTTGAAGCTGATGGAATGAAATTCCTTCGATTTACTAACAATGAAATATTTAATCAACTTGAAAAAGTATTGACAACTATACAAAAAGAGCTCAGCTCCCCCTTCAGGGGACGGGGGGGGTTAACAAAACGAATCATCCCCTGCCTTGACGTTAAAGACGGCCGCACCGTAAAAGGTGTAAACTTTGTTGACCTTCGCGATGCCGGCGACCCCGTAGAACTGGCCTGGAACTACTCGCAGCAGGGCGCTGATGAATTGGTTTTCCTGGATATTACGGCTACCGTTGAGCGCCGTAAAACCATGGTAGAGCTGGTAAAATCAGTTGCAAGGCAAATCAATATCCCGTTCACCATTGGTGGCGGCATCAACGAAATTGCCGATGCGGACGCGCTGCTGAATGCAGGTGCAGATAAGATCTCTATCAACTCGGCCGCGGTACGTAACCCGGCTTTGATTGATGAACTGGCCAAAGCATTCGGTGTACAATTTGTGGTGATAGCGGTTGACACCAGGGTGATGGGCGATAAGAACATCGTTCACCTGAATGGCGGGCGGTTACCAACTGAAAAACAAACTTTAGACTGGATCATAGAGGCCGAAAACCGTGGCGCAGGCGAAATATTGCTTACCTCCATGGATCATGATGGCACTAAGGCCGGTTTTGATAACGGCTTGCTTACTTTAGTAAACAATACCGTAAACATCCCGGTAATAGCATCGGGTGGCGCAGGTTCGGTCCAGCACTTTGTGGATGTGTTTCAGCAAAGCAATGTAGATGCCGCGCTTGCAGCTTCGGTATTCCATTACGGTGAAATACTGATACCCGATTTAAAATCGGTTTTAAGAGATAATAATATTGAGGTGAGGGTGTAAAAACCTTAACCCACTAGCCATTGCGAGGCACATCGCAATGACGTAATTTTAACAGCCCTGTTGGCGGTGGGGACACCGCCAACTAATGAGTAAAACAAATGAACATCGATTTTAACAAAACAGACGGTTTAGTACCGGTTATAATACAGGACGAGCAAACGCTTGAGGTGCTGATGCTGGGTTATATGAACCAGGAAGCATATGATAAAACCGTTCAGGAAAACATCGTTACCTTCTTCTCCCGTTCAAAAAACCGCTTGTGGACTAAAGGTGAAACCAGCCAAAACTATTTGCATGTAAAAAGCATGCATATTGATTGCGATAACGATACCCTGTTGATAAAAGTTAAAGCCGATGGCCCTACCTGCCACACTGGTTCGCGCAGCTGTTTTAAAACTGAATACAATCAAAACTTTTTGATGCAGTTGGAGAACATTATTGCCGATAGGTACGAGAACCCAACGGAGGAATCGTACATCAACAAACTGCGCAAAAAAGGACTTAAAAAAATCACCCAAAAAGTTGGCGAAGAAGGCGTTGAAGTAGTGATAGCCGCCCTTTACGAAACCGAAACCGAACTGGTTGACGAGGCGTCTGACCTGGTGTTCCACCTGCTGGTACTGCTAAAAGAAAAAGGTTTAAATTTGGAGCGCATCGCAAAAAATTTAGAAGGAAGACATCAATAGACAGTTGGCAGTTAGTAGTGTGCAGTTGGCATTACTGTAATACGTGCAAACTGAGAACTAAAAACTGCAAACTGAGAACCGCCTACTGCACACTGAAATGGAAGTACAAAAAACAGCAGAACTTACCGGCCACAGCAACCCTATATTTAGCCTGGAGCTTTCGCAAAAGCCGGGGATATTATTCACGGGTGGCAATGACAAGGGCCTGGTGGAATGGAGCCTGGAGAGCAATTCGTTCATTAAGGTGATGTTCCCCGTAATGGCTTCCATTTACGCTATACACTGCCCTGTAGGTTACCCGCTGATGTTTGCGGGCCTGCGCAGCGGCGAAGTGCTTGTTTTTAACTTTATCGAGCAGAAGATCACCCATCGTTTAAGGCACCATGTAAAGCCTGTTTTTGATATCAAATCAGAAGAGGGTAAAAAAGAGATCATTATAGCTTCTGAAGATGGCTCCGTTAGTATTTGGAGTTTAGAAACAATGGAATTAGTCCATACAATAAAAGTTTCCAATGACACTGTCAGATCTATAAGCATCTCGCCATATTTTGATATTGCTTTTGGGTGTAGAGACAATTCAATTGCAGTTTATGACACCCAGGAATATGCCTTTATAGAAAAAATTGAAGGGCATACCATGGCTGTATTTTCTGTGCAGTATTCACCAGATGGAAAATATCTAATATCCGGTGCTCGTGATGCGCAACTGAAAATATGGGATGCTGCTACATATAATCTCATACAAAATATACCGGCCCATTTATTTGCCGTAAATCATATCCTCTTCCATCCTACCCGGCCCTATTTTGCAACCGCCAGTATGGATAAAAGTATTAAGATATGGGATGCCGTTGATTTTAAACTCCGTAAGATTATCAGTCGCGAGAAAGGTTACGCAAGTCACGCCCTATCCATCAACAAACTTGCCTGGAATGGCGATCAGCTATTATCCGCAGGCGACGATAAGAAAGTGATTATTTGGAAAATAACGTTTTAAAAAATATTCCGAATAGCTCTAATTTTAACTATTGGTATTTATTTTGTTCATTATTTATCGTTCTGTTCATTTTATTCATTATAAATTAACTATAACTAAATAATATTAAACCCGTTTAAATTCTAACAGGCTAATACGTGGTGTTGGCTTTAAGGACTTACGGGATGAAAATAATATTACTTAATATTATTACTTGTTTACTTATTCTTATAAGTTACCCAGCTTATACTCAATCAAGTTATAACTGGCGGGGGGGAACGAGTTCTGATTGGAGCAACCCGGCTAACTGGCGCATAGGTTCGGCCTCAACCGCCCCGGCTACTCCCCCTACCTCAATAGACAATGTTTTTATAGGTATTAACGGTCTCGCATTTACCAACCAGCCACAAATAAATACAGGTTACACACCAACCGTTGCTTCGGTTACGCTTGGTGCGGTTAAAGTAGTTAACCTTACTGTAAACGGCACTTTAACCGTGAACGGCGATATAACTCAAAGGCATAATAACTCAGGCGGCAGCATTGCCCCCACCATAGGCGGCACAGGTACCATCAGCTGTAATAATCTTTGGGTGGGTGATAATATCACGACGTTAGCTGCACCAACTTTAGGTTTATTCACGCAAACTTTTAATACAATACTAACTACAACTGTAGCCAATTTAAATATCACTAACAATTTAAATCTTAGTTCTAACAGCTCAAGCGCCCTATTGTTAATAATTGTCCCAATCACTGCCTATAATGTTGCCAATCCATACTTTTATCAGGATGGCGGCACCCTGTCTATTGGTAATGCTATTGTAACTTCAAACGTTAATTATTTAAGCTCTGGCACCACACAAAATCTGTCTGGCTTTTTTATTACAGCCAACACTGCTGCATCTGTTTTATATTTAAACGGCGCTACTCCTTTATCACTTGATGCGAACGGCGCGGGCAGTATCGATTTTTACAGGTCTGGCACTTTTCAAAGCACAGTAGTATATAACTATGCTGGTGCAGGCATACAAACCGTTTATACCTCCAGTCAATCAAAGTTTGATTTAACGCCATCGTCTTACCAAAACCTCCAATTTGCAAGCGCAGGTGTAAAAAGTATCCAAAGTGGAAATTTAACCGTTAGTGCCGACTGGACATCCGCTGGCGGCAAGGTTGATGCCGTAACAAATAATCCCACTGTAATTTTTCAGGGCTCCACTCAATCCCTCACCGACGGGGGGTCAGACTCGCCCAATGGGATGACCTTTAACAACGTAACCGTTACAGGCGGCGGCACCAAAACAATAACATCAGGTAAGTTTAACGTTGCAACTACCGGTATTTTAACAATGGCATCAAGCTCAACGCTTAATGCCAACGGTAATTTAACACTATTTTCTGATGCCACTTCTTCGGCGGCAGTGGCTGTTATACCCTCGGGCAGCAGCATTACCAACAATGTTAATGTGCAACGCTATCTTTCTGGCGGTAATACCAAAGTATCAGGTGTTTATACAGCACGTGGCTACCGCATGCTGTCATCGCCGGTAAATTATAACGGCACTGCTTATTTATCATTAAATTATATTGGTAACACTGCCTTAACCGGAGGGTCAGGCACAGGTTTTACAGTCACCAACAATAACCCTACTTTGTACCTTTTCCGGGAGGACGTACCGCCAAGTAACACCACCTTTAACTCGGGCAGGCACAAGGGCATTTTAAGCATAAACAGCGATAATACAGTAAATGTATTTGGCAGCGGTAATTTACAGGTACCTGTTGGCAACGGATACATATTTTACTTTGTGGGCAATACCAGCAACCCTACATCTAAAACTGTACCACCCATAACTGCCGGCCCCGAAAACACAGTTATTACAGCTACAGGGCGCCTTAACCAGGGCGATATACCGGTTAACCTTTGGTATACGCCAGCCGGGGCCTCAAGCCCAGTTACTAATAAGTTATCGTACCAAAGCTCATTAGGCACTTTGGCAGGTTATAATATGGTGGGGAACCCTTACGCTTCTACGCTAGATCTGAATAAGGTTATTGCAGATAACCCCACCTTAAGCAATACCGTGTACGAGCTTTATAATGTTAACCCGGGGCAAAAATATGTAGCTTATAATAAGGGGGGGTCATCAGATCCAAAAGCAAATCAGTACGTGGTAAGCGGCCAGGGTTTTATTGTACAGGCCAAAGCCGCTAACGCCACGCTAACTTTTCATGAATCTGAGAAAGTACCTGCGCAACAGCTTGTAGCGCCCACTCTATTAATGGGTATGCCCGTAGTTACCGAAAATAAAATAACAGGCTTTTATATAAAACTGGAGCGCGACAGCCTTATTGATGATTTCTGCGGAATTTATTTTAGCGCCAATACATCTGCCAATTACGACGCTGATGACGCGCAGGACCTGGATGGAGCATCATCGCAGGTGTACATGTCCAGCTTTACCGCCGACGGTGTTCGCACAGCTATCAACCGCCTGCCCGACTATAAAAAAGGTGCCGAAATAAGGCTTTACACCAATGCCACCGCCAGCGGCTTGTATAAATTAAAAATAGAGGATATCCGCAATATAGATCCCCTTTACGATATATGGCTTAAAGACAAGTTTAAAAACGATTCGTTAGACTTTAGAAGATACAAGGTCTACAATTTTAATATTGACCGGAGCGACACCTCAACCTTTGGTGCCTATAGGTTTAAGCTGGTAATACGCCGCAGGCCATCACCAGCTTATCGGTTAGTGTCGCTTAGCGCCGTAAAAGTAAATGATGGTGTTAATGTTACCTGGAAAACCGAAAACGAGGGAAATTTTACAGGCTTCGGGCTGGGGAAATTGAAAACGGGTGATACCAGCTACTACTCAGGCATATACGCAGTACAAAGTGATGGCACCGGCACCTACAGTTTTATTGATAAATTTCCGGTAAACGGCGCCAATACTTACCGGTTATCGCAAAGCGACATTGATAATGTCATAACATTTTCAAACCCTGTTAGTGTACAATTTAACCCGGCAGACACAAACAATATTTTTAGCATTTACCCCAACCCCGCCCGCGAAAACATTACCGTAAACTTTAGCAGCGCCAAAAAAGGCACAAATTACACCGCCAGGGTATATAATTCAAATGGTGTGCTACAGCTACAAAAAAGCATGCAAAACGGCAACTGGTCGCAATATGTAGGGCAACTGATGCCGGGTACATACATACTTGAGTTAAGCACAAACAAAGGCGAATATATAGACAGGGCAAAATTTATTAAGAACTGACCTGGTTATACATAACATATACAATTGAACAAGAAAAGCTTTGAAAAAGAAGGTGATAAATATAGTACAATTAACAGGCGTTACACTTACGCTATTGCTTTTACTGCCTGCGTTAAGTTATGCGCAATTCGATGAACTTCCCTGTGGGGGAAGCGATCCATATGAAACAGATTGCCCTATTGATAACTGGACCTGGCTACTGGTAGTAACAGGCGTACTATTTGGCGCATATAACTTATACCGTGCGAAAAAGGGCGGGTTAACAATCACAAATAGTACGTATCAAAGATAACGTTTTATGATTTTTAATTTATGTGTGTAACGCTTAAGTTCAGCTGAGTAAATACCCTGTGTATCAATTGTATCTATCTTTACTTTCCCGGAGGCATGTATAATTTGCCCCGCACCTAATATGATACCTACGTGGGTAATACGCCCTTCATCATTAGTAAAAAAGGCCAGGTCACCCAGTTTAGCGGTAAGTACCGAATCTACAGAAATCCCTTCCTGCGCCTGCATAGATGCATCACGTTTTATGTTAATACCACATAGTTTGTAAACTATCTGGGTAAACCCCGAGCAATCAATACCAAAATGGGTGCGGCCGCCCCACAGGTACGGCGCATTTAAAAAAGACCGGGCTATATTAGCTACGCTATCCGTTTCGCCAATCTCGCCTATTATATCATATCGCTGGTCGCCTATGTAGCTGGTTGTACCCTCTAAAAAAGCAAGCGAACTGCCGGCGGGCAGGTATATTACCGTATTATCAATTATTTTCCAGGCCTGTGTAATGGCGCGGTATGTTACAGGGGCTGGTGTTTGCAACAGGCGTTTATAGGCCAGATGGCCCAGCATAACCACTTGCAGGCGGTCTATCCACCCGGTGTAGCCGTCAAAAGCAGTAGTAATATGCACCCACTTTTCTTTCCACTCCAAAATTTCGAAAGCTTCGCCAAATAAAACCTGCGATACCATCTCACTGCGGTCGCTTGGTTCAGCACGTACAGGTAGCACAGCTAAATTACAAATTCCGTATTCCATTGTTTATAATCACAGGATTTAATACGTTAAGATAACAATAAAGTTTTGTTAAAATAAAAAAAGGGGAAAGCAAATAATGCTTTCCCCTTTCAAAATAAGTATTTAAAAAATTATCCGTTTTGGTGCAACCAGTCTTTTTTGGCATGCAGTTCTTCTTCCGTTTCACGTACATCCTCATCATCCACACAGCAATCAACCGGGCAAACGGCAGCGCATTGCGGCTCGTCATGAAACCCAACACATTCGGTACATTTATCGGGCACAATGTAATAAATATCGTCAGACAGGGCAGCTTGTGCCTCTTCTGCGTTTAAGGTATTACCATCGCCAAAATCAATTACTCCTTTTAAATCTGTCCCGTCGCTAAAACGCCAGGCAGCACCAGCATCATAAATAGCATTATTAGGGCACTCTGGTTCGCAGGCCCCGCAGTTTATGCATTCATCGGTGATTATAATCGCCATATTATTTAAATATTCTTGTATTCTAAGTTACCTTTGCCCTATAATAAGGCACTGCAAATATAACAAAAAAAGGCTTTAAGGGTTTACCCCCTTTACATATATATGTCAAAATTTAATATTACAGATACAGTAAATACATTTTCGGAATTGGGTAAACACCTTGCCACGCCCAATACGCAGTTAATGGATATTATTGAAACCGAGCGCCAATACAATGCCTGGTTTACCCCCGAAAGTGTATTAAACGCCGTAAAAGCAAACGGCGAAATGCTTAACAAAGCCGACCTTGAAAAATGGCTGGGTAAATACAATTTAACCCAAAGCGGCAATAAAAAAGTGGGCCTGGTGCTTGCAGGCAACATTCCGCTGGTTGGTTTTCATGATGTGCTTTGTGTATTGGTTACAGGCAACCACGCGCTGATAAAAGCATCGTCGCAAGACTCGCGCCTCATCAAATATGTGCTGAATAAACTTGTCGAGATCGATAATTCATACACCGATAGCTTCAGTTTTGTAGAAAGGCTGGAAAACTTTGATGCCATTATTGCTACCGGCAGTAACAATACATCGCGCTATTTTGAGTATTATTTTGGTAAGGTGCCCAACATTATCCGCAAAAACCGTAATAGTATAGCGTTATTAACGGGTAATGAAACTGCGGAAGAGCTGGCAGCACTTGGGCATGATATTTTTGATTACTATGGCCTGGGGTGCCGTAACGTATCTAAACTATTAGTGCCTGAAGGATACGTATTCAATTTCTTTTTTGAATCGATTGAGCACTTTGCACCTATCATCCATCACCATAAATACAACAACAATTACGATTATAATAAATCCATCTACCTGGTAAACCGCGATGAACACCTGGATAATGGCTTTTTGCTGCTAAAACAGGACGAGCGCTTAACCTCGCCCCTGTCATGTTTGCATTACGAAACCTATACCGATCTGCAATCGGCACAAAAACAACTACAGGAGCAAACCGACAGCCTGCAATGTATAGTAACTATAGCGCCGCTGAAAACACAAAACCAGGTGGTTAATTTTGGCCAAAGCCAGCACCCGCAATTATGGGACTATGCCGATGGGATTGATACGATGGAGTTCTTGTCAAATCTTTAAAATTACAATACCTTTGGGGAACGGTCATTTGTCATTATATCATTAGTCATTGAATATTAATTTCATCACCTAATGACTAATCACCAATGACCAACGACTAAAAAAAAAATGTACATTATAAAAGTAAAAGGCGTTGCCAAAATACCCGATTATGTGCAGCTAAGGGATGATAAATTCACTTTGCTGGCTTATTTCAGGGTAGATAGGCCCGAAAAATCGTTAGATAAAATTGGCCTTACTCATAAGTACGACTATATAATGGGCGTTGTTAAAGACCTGCCCTTTGGTAAAATATTAAAATTAGAGCTGTAAGTAAGATGATTGGAAACTCCATTATAAAACTAAATAACGTTGATATTTTTCAGCAAAAACACCTGGTTCTATCAAACGTAAACCTGCATATTGATAAAGGCGATTTTGTATGGCTTATTGGCCAAACAGGATCAGGCAAAAGCAGTTTACTGAAAGTTATTTATGGCGATCTGAGTATTGCCAGCGGTACCGGCCATGCCTGTGGTTACGAGTTAAGCAAACTGGCCACTAAAGATGTGCCTTACCTGCGCCGTAAACTGGGGATAGTTTTCCAGGATTTTCAATTACTAACCGACAGATCTGTTGAGCAAAACCTGCAATTTGTAATGCGGGCCACCGGCTGGGAGGATAAAAAACAAATTGCCGACCGCATACTGGATGTGCTGGAGAAAGTTGGCCTACGCTCTAAACTAAAAAAAATGCCGCATGAGCTATCAGGCGGCGAGCAGCAGCGTGTGGTTATTGCCCGCGCATTGCTTAATAACCCCGAAATTATACTGGCCGATGAGCCTACCGGCAACCTTGATCCTGATACATCCGAAGAGATAGTACTGCTATTAAAACAGATAAGCCAGGGCGGCACAGCCGTTGTAGTTGCCACACACGATTACCATATCATCCGCACCTTCCCGTCGCGTATTATTAAATGCGAAACAGGCAAGGTATTAGAGGATGTAAAGATGGCTTAGTTCAGTTTGCAGTAGGCGGTTAGCAGTTGGCAGTTTTAAATTGCAAACTGCCAACTGAGATCTGCAAACTAAAGACACACTGCCAACTGCAAACTCAAAACTGCAAACTTAACCGAATATTTTATTGACTACTGACAGCTTGTCGGGTTTAAACCGATGGCAGGATACTTGATTAGCACTATTTGCTATGAATTTTAATGATATGCTAAAGAAAAAAAATAAAGGAAATTCAGAAACTCCCGAAAACACTGCTGATGTGACAAGTGAGAACGGACAGGTTGACGGACAAGAGCAAGCCGCACAAACTGACGAGGCCCCTACCGCCGAAGAAAAGTTTAAGGAAGAGTTATCTCAGGCTAATGATAAATACTTAAGGCTTTATGCCGAGTTCGATAACTTTCGCCGCCGTACTATTAAGGAACGCGAGGATGCCCGGAAAACCGAAGGTAAGGATGTAATTATTGCCTTGCTGCCTGTACTTGATGATTTTGAACGCGCTTTACGCTCAATGGATACTGTTACCGATGTAATACCAGTTAAAGAAGGTGTTGCGCTTATACAGCACAAGCTAAAAAACATATTGGCCCAAAAAGGTTTAAAAGAAATGCAATCAATAGGTACCACTTTCGACCCTGATTTGCATGAAGCTATAACCAGCATACCTGCCCCAACTGATGATATGAAAGGCAAAGTGGTTGATGAGATGGAAAAAGGTTACGAGCTAAACGAGAAAGTAGTGCGTTTTGCTAAAGTAATTGTTGGAGCGTAATTCGATATCGAATTACGAAATAAATATAGAGTACCCTATTAATTAAAAAAAATGGCTAAGAGAGATTATTACGATGTGCTGGGTGTTAGCAAAGGCGCCGATGCTGATGAGATAAAAAAAGCATATCGTAAAATGGCTATTAAGTTTCACCCCGATAAAAACGAGGGCGATAAAGAAGCTGAAGAGAAATTTAAGGAAGCTGCCGAAGCTTACGAGGTTTTAAGTAACCCCGAAAAACGCCAGCGTTACAACCAGTTTGGCCACGCGGCCAATGCATCATCACCAAACGGTGGTGGTTATGGTGGCGGCAGCATGAATATGGACGACATATTTAGCCAGTTTGGTGATATATTCGGTGGCGGCAGCCCGTTCGAAGGTTTCTTTGGTGGCGGCGGTGGCCGCCAGGGTGGCGGCCGCAGGGTGGCCCGCGGCAGTAACCTGCGTATCAAAGTAAGGTTATCGCTTGAGGAGATTGCTAATGGTGCCGAAAAGAAGATAAAAGTAAACAAGCAGATACTTTGTAAAACCTGCGATGGCACGGGCGCTAAGGATAAATCATCATTCTCTACCTGTAAAACCTGCGGTGGCGCGGGTTCTGTGCGTAGGGTAACCAATACCATTTTGGGCCAGATGCAAACAACCAGCACCTGCCCTACCTGTAACGGAGAAGGATCAACCATCACCAGTAAATGTACTGTTTGCCATGGCGACGGTGTTGTACGCGGTGAAGAAACCATCACTATAAACGTACCGGCCGGTGTAAGCGAAGGCATGCAGTTAAGCATGAGCGGTAAAGGTAATGCTGCCCCACGCGGCGGTGTGCCGGGCGATCTGATCATCCTGATAGAGGAAATCCCACACGAAACTTTAAAACGCGACGGTAATAACGTAATATATGACCTGCATGTAAACTTTGTTGATGCAGCATTAGGTACCAGCATTGAAGTGCCCACCATTGATGGTAAGGCTAAAATTAAGCTTGAACCAGGCACACAGGGCGGTAAAATACTGCGTTTAAAAGGCAAAGGCGTACCCGAGGTAAACTCTTACCACCGCGGTGATCAACTGATCCACGTAAACATCTGGACACCAAAAGCCCTGAGCCGCGAAGAACGCGAAGCATTAGAAAAACTGCAAGGCTCACCAAACTTTAAACCCAACCCCGGCAAAAACGAAAAAAGCTTTTTTGAACGGATGAAGGAATATTTTGAGTAAGGAGTAGTCTGGAAGTCAGCATGACCGAAAGCTCGAAAGATAAAAAAGCCCGATATCATTATGATACCGGGCTTTTTGTTGTGAGTATTTTAATGTTTTAGAATGCGAACCTGAAACCTAAACCAAACCTTGCGGCTGTAAAGTTAGAGTTATCACCTACGTACAAGGCCGGGCGCCAATCAAAAGCAAGGTCTAAAGGTGTACCTTGAAGCTTGTAATCTAAACCTACCATCGGCCTGATATAAAAATCAGTACTGCCATTACCAAAACCTAATTGCGGGCCAACACCTACATACCAGTCTAAGCCATTGCCGTTACGTATTTTATCCTGGTACTGATAGTAAGCCGATAAATAGGTACCACCGCCACCAAATAATAATTCGGCCTGTCCTATGCCATTTTTTGTAAAATTATGCCTTATCGCAGGTCCAACTAAAGTTGCGCCATCGCCAAAATCAACTGTTAAACCAGCCGAGGTTGCGCCGGTTTGCGCTTTCGCGGTGTTACCAAAATACAGGAAGCCTGCAACTACTAATAATAATACTTTTTTCATGCGTTTTTAATTAGATAAACAATATATAAATTCAACATACAGTGCATTTTACCAAAACGGGAATGCACCTTTTATTTCATTTTATAACCAAAGAGTAATAAATATGTTTTCAAAAATTATTTTTTAGCAAAAAACATAGTAATATTTTCCAAAAAGCGCACATTCACAAGCACTTAAATGCAAATTTCGTAATTTTTAATAAAATAGCCTAATAATTAAATTCACCCACGCCGGGTTAATGAATACTTATCATCAAGAATATCTGTAACAATAAATAGCTATTAATATCTAATTTAGCATATAAACTAAACCCCTTATATGCTAAGCATTCGCAACATTGTTAAACAATACGCCGGGCACCGCGCGTTAGACGATGTGAGCCTTGAGGTTGAAAGCGGCAAAATATTTGGCCTGCTTGGCCCAAATGGTGCCGGTAAAACCTCACTCATCCGTATTATTAATCAAATTACAGCTCCTGATTCGGGCGAAGTGTACTTTGACGGCCAACGCCTGAACCAGTCGCATATCGACAGGATAGGCTATCTGCCCGAAGAGCGCGGCCTGTACAAAAAAATGGAGATAGGCGAACAGATGATCTACCTGGCGCGCCTGAAAGGCTTAACCCGCGACGAAGCTATTAAAAGGCTAAAAGTGTGGTTTGAAAAGCTGGAGATGGAAACCTGGTGGAAGAAAAAGATAGAGGAGCTATCAAAAGGGATGCAGCAAAAAGCGCAGTTTGTGGCTACGGTGCTTCATGAGCCCGACCTGATCATCCTGGATGAACCATTCAGTGGTTTTGACCCGGTTAACGCCGAGATCATTAAAGACGAGATACTGGAACTGAACCGTAAAGGTGCTACCATCCTATTCTCAACTCACCGTATGGAATCTGTTGAGGAGCTTTGCGATTCTATCGCCCTGATCCATAAATCGCATAAAATACTGGACGGGCGCGTTAAAACTATCCGCAACTCCTACAAAAACGATACTTACCTGGTTGAATACACCGGCGAGCAGCTTGTCTTCAACGGTGCACAACCCTTTGATATCATCAGCGAAGTTGCGGGCGAGGACAACAGCCACGTTATTAAACTAAAGCTAAACAACAACTCAGCTAATGATGTGCTGCAATACCTGATCCCTAAAACACGCATCAACATGCTGCAGGAGGTTATCCCGAGCGTGAACGAGATCTTCATCGAAAAAGTAAAACAAATAGCCTAAACCATGAAAAAAGTATTATTGATCATACAGCGTGAGTATGTTACCCGCGTACGCAAAAAAGCTTTTATTGTGATGTTGCTGGCTGTACCGCTGCTGCTAGCCGGTATGACTAAGCTTATAGCTTATGTTGCCAAGGATAGCAACCAGGTTAGCAAACCGCAAACCGTTAAGGTGATTGATGAAAGCCACCAGTTCGAAGGTAAATTGAAGAACGCTAAAAACATCCAGTTTATCCCTACCGATGAAACTTTAGAAAAAGCCAAAGCGGGTTTAAAGGACAATGAAGACCTTTCGGTTTTGTTGATATCAAAAGATTACGCGCACAAGCCCGTTCAGTTCTTCTCGAAGAAAAAACCATCGTTCATACTCACCGGCGAGGTAGAGAACCAAATGAACCAAATAGCGTCAACCAATACCATGCTGGCTAACCATATTGATACAGCTTTGATAAACAAGGCTCAAAAAAATAAAGTTAGTGTAAGTGCCATGGAGGTTACCGAAACAGGCACCAAAGATGCAGATGTGGGCGCCTCAATGGGGGTTGGTATAGCATGTGCTATCCTCATCTATATGTCGTTGTTTATTTATGGTGCGCAGGTAATGCGCGGCGTTATCGAAGAAAAAACAAGCCGCATCATTGAGGTGATCATCTCATCGGTAAAGCCATTCCAGTTAATGCTTGGCAAAATTATAGGCGTAGGCCTGGTAGGGCTAACGCAGTTTACCGCATGGATAGTGCTATCGGTAGTTGCTACAAAAGTAGCCGGTAATGATTCAGGAAGTGGGATATTGGGTGCTTTGCAAACTTTACAAAACATACCGTTCGGCTATATATTGGGTTGCTTTTTGTTCTACTTTATAACAGGCTACCTGCTTTACAGCGCTTTATTTGCGGCAGTAGGCTCGGCGGTTGATAGCGAGACCGAAACACAACAGTTCATGTTCCCGATAACGCTGCCACTGCTTTTCACCTATCTATTAGCAGTAACGGTACTTTTCCGCGCGCCGGATAGTCCGCTGGCCGTGTGGTTATCTATGATACCATTTACCGCGCCGGTGGCCATGATGGTAAGGATACCATTTGGTGGCGTTGGCCCATGGGAACTGGCTATATCAATGAGTTTAATGGTTGTTGGCTTTTTATTCACTACTTACGTGGCGGCCCGTATTTACAGGGTTGGCGTATTAATGTACGGCAAAAAAGCAAGCTATAAAGAACTTGTAAAATGGTTCTTCTACAAAGAGTAATACCTTAACTTCATTATAATTTAAAATCCTTGCATAAGCCAAAACTCTTGCAGGGATTTTTTAATTTAGCCGCCGATGGATAACAAGCGTATTGCCGTAATGGACCTGGGGACAAACACCTTTCACCTGCTGATAGCCGAAGGCCCTGCGGACAACTTCACCACCATATTTAAAACTACCGAAGCAGTAAAGCTTGGAGAGGGCGGCATCAATAAAGGCACCATCCAACCTGAAGCTTTTGCACGCGGGCTGGCGGCCATGCAGCGTTTCCAGGATCAGCTACTTGAACACAGGGTAACCGATGTTAAAGCTATCGCTACATCGGCCATACGCAGTGCTGCTAACGGGCAGGATTTTATCAGCCAAATAGAACAAAATACCGGCATCCAAATAGAACTCATCAATGGTGAACAGGAGGCTGGTTACATTTACAAAGGCATTGATGCCAGTGGTTGCTTAAATGACAATAACGCGCTGATCATGGATATTGGCGGTGGTAGTGTAGAGTTTATTATTTGCAATGAGGATGAAGTGTTGTGGAAGAAAAGTTTTGAGATTGGCGCCGCAAGATTAATGGATAAATTCCACCAAACCGACCCGATACCCGTGGCATCCATCAAAGAGCTTACCCGTTACCTGGATACCACCCTGATAGAGCTTTTCGGCGCTGCTTTAAAATACAAACCTAAAACCCTTATTGGTTCATCCGGCGCGTTTGAAAGTTTTGCCGAGGTTATCGAACTGAAAAAAGGCAGGAAATTTAATATAGAGCAAACCAAAGTGTACGAATTTGATACCGACGACCTGCTCGACGTGATAGAGCTGCTCATTAAATCAACCCACAGTTTACGCGCCAATATGAAAGGTATTATACCTGTAAGGGTTGATATGATCGTAGTAGCCAGTTTGCTTACTATCTACATGATGCAAAAACTGGCTTTAACAGATGTTACCATGTCAACCTACTCATTAAAAGAAGGTGTGCTGGCGCAGATGCTGGGTTAAAATACGCGTTTTAGTTTGTGCCAGCATCTCTTAATAAAAGTTGGCCGTTTTACAATTACAACCTCGCCCATCAAAGCCGGAGATATTTGCAACATTACAATTGTTGAACCATTTAAAAAACCGGAGGCGTTTACCTCAAGATTTTTGTAGCCTATAAAAGATACAACTAAAATCTGTGCATCTTTAGTGGGTACTTTTAACATAAAATCGCCCGATACATTGGTTTGTGTACCAATTGATTTGTCCTTCAAATAAACTGCCGCACCTACCACCGGCAACTTGTCATCACTTGAAATTATTTTGCCTTTTAAAACAACATAAGTAATGCTATCGGCAGCGGGTGTATCTTTATTTTGATTAACCGATTGCGCAATCTTTACTTTCCCCAAAGTATGCTGTGCATTTGCGTTGGCTGTAACAAACAAACCTGTTACCGCCGCGGCAATTGCCAGTTTCTTCCATGAGAAACCGGGCTTCTCCTCTACAGTCAAAAAATTATTAAAACCTGTAAGTTGTGTTTTGCCAAACCTGCCGCAAACGTTGCCGTTATGGGCAAAGTAATTAATGATCTCGGTATTGGTCATGGCGGTAAAATCGGTAACTGTTTTGCTGCATTGGGAACAATGTCGTCCCTGTTCAACCGGGGTCATCTGGTTCCAGCTTTGGTGGCAGGGCTGCGGGATGTTGATACTTTTAATAGGCTGCATAATGTTGCGTTTTTCTATAAGATGCAACGGGGTTAAACATTCCATAAAAGAGTTTAAGTTTTTTATGCGGATATAACTTTCTTAATACAAATTCAATTGTTTCAGCAAGCTTTGTATATTGCCCCTGTATATCTCCATTACATGAAAAAAATCATCGGTGCCTTCCTGCTGTTACTTTCTGCTGCTTTTGCACATGCGCAAAAAAACACTAACGATACCATTACTACCAATTACCAGCCATCGCTACTGTTCTCGCCCCTGCCGTACACCGAAAAAGGGAACGAGTTCCACTCTGCCAACGGCGAGCCGGGGCCAAAGTACTGGCAAAACCGGGTAGATTACAGGTTAGCTGTAAAGCTGGATACCGTTACCAAAACAATAACAGGCACTGCCGATGTTACTTACACCAATAACAGCCCTGATGCGTTGCAATACCTGTGGTTTCAGCTGGATCAGAACACCTATAAAAAAGATGCCCGCTCTAACTTTGTTACCGGCGCGCAGGCTACACAGCATACCAGTGGCTACGAGATTGAGGCCGTAGATATTGTTACCGGCGATATCCACACCAAAGCTAAATTTGCCATTACCGATACCCGCATGCAGGTGCGCCTGGCAAAACCATTAGGCAAAGGTGTTATTAAACTAAGCATCAGGTACCATTATACCATTCCGGGCAATTTTGGCGGCCGTACCGATTATGTGGATACCAAAAACGGCAAGATCTATGAAATAGCGCAGTTCTTCCCACGCATATGCGTTTATGACGATAGCCGAGGCTGGGCAACTGCGCCATTTTTAGGCAGCGGCGAGTTTTATTGCGAGTATGGCGATATCGACTATTCGGTAACCGCCCCATGGGATATGATCGTAGCCGGCCCCGGCGATCTGCTGAACCCTAAAGAAGTATTAACCGCTAAACAAATTGCCAGGTTAGAAGCTGCCCGCTCCAGCGATAAAACCATCATGATCCGTAGCGCCGCCGAAATAAATGATAAAACATCACGCCCGGTTAATAAAGGCACACTTACGTGGCACTACAAAATGCTGAACACCCGCGATGTGGCATTTGGCGCTTCTAAAGCATTTATCTGGGATGCAGCAAGGGTGAACCTGCCGGGTGGCAAAAAGTCTATGAGCATGTCGGTTTACCCGGTAGAAAGCCAGGGCAATGATGCCTGGGGCCGCGCAACCGAATATCTGAAAGCTTCTATGGAATACTTTTCAGAAAAATGGTTTGTTTACCCATGGCCTACCGCTATTAATGAGGCTGGTATTGCCGGCGGTATGGAATACCCCGGTATTGTGTTTGATGGTATAAATGACAAAGGCAGCGAGCTTTACTGGGTTACTGCTCACGAAATTGGCCACAACTGGTTCCCGATGATAGTGGGCAGCGATGAACGCCGCTTTGCCTGGATGGATGAAGGATTTAATACGTTTATAGATGTGTACGCGTCTGACGCATTCAACAAAGGTGAGTACGCCCCCAAACGCGATGGTGAGTACGCTCCCGGTGGCGGTAACCCTGCCGATGAGATCATAGCGCATATCATCGACCCGAATTCGCCTACCATTATGACAGCCCCTGATGCTATCCCCGAGAAATACCGCCACCCGCTCACCTATTTCAAACCCGCTTTTGGCTTGATATTACTGCGCGAGCAAATTTTGGGTAAAGACAGATTTGATTATGCTTTCCGCAACTACATTAACAAATGGGCTTACAAGCACCCACAGCCCGATGACTTTTTCCGATCGATGGAGAACGGCGCAGGCGAAGACCTGAGCTGGTTTTGGCGCGGCTGGTTTTACAATAATTATAAGCTGGATATAGCCCTGGTGGATGCCAAATACGCGGACAAAGACCATAGCAAAGGCGTGAAATTAACTATCGCCAATAAAGAAATGATGGCTATGCCATTTACCGTAGAAGCAAAACTGAAGGACGGCACCAAGCAACGTACCTACTTCCCGGTGGAAACCTGGCTGCAAAATAAGGTAACTACCTACACTTTGCCAACTACACAGGATGTGGAAAGTGTAACTATTGATCCGGACAATGCCTTACCGGATGTGAACAGGAAGAATAACAGTAAGAAATTGTAGCGTTTTTTAACCACAGAGAGCACAAAGAAAAAACCACAAAGCTTATCTAATTATTTAAAGGACATGCTTTGTGTTCTCTGTGAAAAACGCTGTGACCTTTGTGGTAAAAAATCACGAACTAAGCCTCTTCAGTTGCTGGTAAACCTTCTCGGTAGGCAGCCCCACCACATTGGTATAAGAGCCATTGATGCGCTCGATGCCGATAAGACCTATACGTTGCTGGATGCCGTAAGAACCGGCTTTATCCATAGGCTGGTATTCCGCTACATAACTGCGGATCTCCTGATCGGTCAGCTTGCGGAAAAACACTTCGCTCCTGTCGTAAAATTTATTGTACTGACCTTTGTAAAGCAGGCAAACGCCGGTATAAACCTCGTGCATGCGGCCGGATAGACGTTGCAGCATTTCAACGGCATGTTCTGATGACTCGGGCTTGCCTAATATCAGGCCATCTATAGCTACTATGGTATCAGCCGTAAGCACCACCTCATCAGTAATATCTTCATCAAAAGCTTCGGCTTTTTGGGTAGCGATGTAAAGCGCAATCTCCGCAGGCGTTAATCCTTCGGGATATGATTCATCCACTTCCTTTAAAACCACACGGAAATCAATATCCATCAGCTTTAAAAGCTCTTGTCGCCTCGGCGATTTTGATGCAAGAATTATTGGAGGGAAAGCGCTCATTTATTTGTCCATAGTCCATAGACGATGGTCCATGGTGTTTAACTTTCTCCATGGTCTATCAACTATCGACCATGGTCTAAAACTTACCAGCTATACGCCTCAGCATTCATCCATTTACCCTGTACCTTCATTACTTTTTCAATAATATCACGGGCGCAGCCTTTACCGCCTGCATAAGGCGATACATAAGCGCTAATGGCTTTTATTTCTTCAGCAGCATCTGCTGGGCAAACCGGCAGGCCAACCAGTTTCATTACAGCCAGGTCGGGGATATCGTCGGCCATGTACAGGATATTAGCCGGGTTGATGCTTTTCTCTTCGATGTAGATCTTAAACCTTTCAGATTTGGTATGCGCACCCAAATACACATCATTTATGCCTAAGCTGTTTAAACGGAACAACGCGCTTTTTGACCTGCTGCCAGATATAGCCGCAACATGGTAACCGCATTTTACGGCCAGTTGCAGGGCGTAACCATCTTTAATATTAAAGGCACGGCTTTGCACACCGGTTTCGGTCACAAATATCGATCCATCGGTCAACACGCCATCCACATCAAAAATAAACGTGGTAATATCTTTAAGCTTGGTTAAAAAGGATTCCATCTAATTAGTTCATTGGTTCATTAGTTCACTGGTTTATTGGTTGCAAACTGCCAACCCAATACGGCAAACTGAAACTATTGATTATCTCTCCACTCGTACACCCAGGCAGATTGTATTTGCTCCAGGTGGCCTTCGTTTGATTCTTCGCGCGTGCCGGCAAAATTTGGCAGGCTAAGCACCCATTCCAAAAGCTCGGTAAAGCGTATGCGGTATATTTTCGATTCACCAAAATCATCGCCAAACTTTTCGTAAAGGCTCATGGCTATATCTTCGTAATCATTCCAATGTATGGGTAGGGCGAATTTATCGTCTGTCATTTTCTGGTTGTGAATAGTATATCAAATTAGCATTAATGGCCCATAAAGCCGGATTGATCTGGCAGGGTAACTTCTATATCGCCGTTTATTATAACGCACTGGCAACCCAGGCGCGATGTAATGCGCGGGTTTACAGCCCTGTCAATAAAGTCTTCTTCCTTGTCAGATATCTCCTGGATGTTATCCATCCCTTTGTTCACATAAATATGGCAGGTACTGCAACCGCAAACCCCGCCGCAGTTATGCTGCAGCTCAATGCCATTTTCCAGGCAAACGTCTAAAACAGATTCCCCTTCGGCAATTGGCAGTTCCACGCTTTCGTGGTCCTTTTCCTCAAAGTTAATCTTTACTTTAAAAATATTCATTTTGGCAAAAGTAACAAAATTACTTATCCCCGTGGCGGCTGTTGTGGTTTTTGATAATATCCTGACTTAACAATGTATAAATCTCCTGCAAAGCGGGCTGGTCGTTAAGCATTTGCAGGTGGGCCTGTATTGTCAAATCATCGTTACGTACGGCGGGGCCGGTTTGCACATCGGCCGGGCGGTGTTCTTTTATCTTATCGGCGGTTTCGGTAATCAAAGGGCGCAGCATATCAAAGCTCATACCGCTGCCGGCCAAAAGCTGTTCGCCTATGCTATACAGGTGGTTAGTAAAATTACAGGCAAACACAGCCGCCAGGTGCAATACTTTGCGCTGCGCGGAATTTACCCGGTAAACATTATTACTAATATCGCGGGCAAGGCCTTCCAATACTTTGGTGATGGCTTCATCTGCCCCCTCTATACAAAGTGGCACATCCCTAAAGTTTACCTCTTTTGTTTTGCTGAAGGTTTGCAGGGGATAAAATACACCGGCATTATTGGTAAAATTCAGCAGTTGCTGCAACTCTACCGCGCCCGAGGTATGCGCTATCGGTTTATTAAAGGAGGACAAATGCGGCACAAATGCAGCTATGGCATCATCCTTTATAGCGAGTATAAACAGGTCTGTTTCGCCGGTAATATCTTTCGGGCTATCTACGGCCTCGGCGCCCACGTGGTAGGCCAGCAGTGAAGCATTGTGCATATTACGACTATATACCTGCACTATGCGGTGCCCGGCATTTTTAAATGCCGCCGATAAATGTGTGGCAACGTTGCCCGAGCCAATAATAGTTATACGCATAGATGCTTAATACTTTACCGCACAAACTTAAATATTTCTGCTATTTTTATTCGTTAAAATCAATAACCCTAATTGATATGAAATTTTTGAAGAACCTGCTTTGGTTTGTTGTGGTGCTTTTAATTTTAGGTGTTGCTGCTGCCTACATTATTTACGACCATTACAATACCGAAACAAAAGAACTCACCTACGAACTCCGCAAAAACACAAACGGCAGCTACATTGAATTAAGCGGAGGCGTTACCCATTACGAATTGGATGGCCCTGATACCGGTAAAGTAATAGTACTATTACACGGCTTCAGTGTACCTTACTACATCTGGAACGGCACTTACGAATACCTTACCGAGCATGGCTTCCGGGTGCTGCGGTACGACCAGTTTGGCCGCGGGTTCTCTGATCGGCCCAATGTTGCCTACAACAAAGAAATCTACTTTGATCAATTAAAAGAACTTTTAGAAAAGCTGCACCTTAAACAGCCTGTAAGCCTGGTTGGCGTATCGTTTGGCGGCATGCTGGCTACCGATTTCACAGTGGCTAACCCCAACCTGGTAAATAAGGTTATACTAATAGACCCCGGTTATCCTGCAACAACCCCTAAAATACCGCAGTTTATTACCGAGTACTATGAAGCAATACATCCCGAAGAGCGCGCACTTGGCCAGATGGAAGATTTTAAATATCCTGACAAGTACCCTAACTGGGTTGAACAATATCGCCCACAAATGGAATATAAGGGTTTCAGGCATGCCATCGTTTCAACCGCTTATCATTACTCTGGCGTATACAACGGGCGCCAAAGTAATACAGCGCTTAACAACTTACACAAACCGGTATTATTGGTGTGGGGTAAAGAGGATAAGACCGTGCCTTTTACCTACAGCGATTCGGTACGCAGCGTATTAAAGGCTGAGTTTTTGCCGGTAGATGATGCGGCGCACCTGCCCTACCTGGAACAGGCCGACATTGTTAACCCCGCTTTGGTAACATTTTTGAGGAAATAGTGTCTTACTATAAACAAACACTAAATCCCTTACTATGGACACTTCATTAATTACTACAAGCACCGGTTTAGACGGTTACAAGGTTGTTAAACACTTAGGCGTGGTACGCGGCATTACCGTTCGCAGCCGCAGCGTTGTGGGTAACTTTGCAGGTGGCATCCAATCATTATTTGGCGGCAGGCTTTCTGTGTATGTTGAGCTTTGCGAGAACGCCCGCGAAGAAGCCTATCATCTGCTGATACAACACGCGCAGGCAATAGGCGCCAATGCCATCATCGGTATGCGTTATGATGCTAACGAAGTAATGCAGGGCATTACCGAAGTATTGGCTTACGGTACTGCTGTTGTGGTTGAGAAAGCTGAATAAATATATTTAAAGTGTTTTAATTTCACGCAAAGACGCAAAGAATAAGAAAAAACTTTGCGTCTCTGTGTCTTTGCGTGAAATCTCTTCCTCACTAAAATAAACTGCTATCTTTGCTTCAAATTATAGCATCCTATGCAAGTAATAAAGCAATATATAGAAGATAACAAGCAACGTTTGCTTGACGAATTATTTGAACTGCTGCGCTTTCCCTCTGTTAGCGCCGATCCAAAATATGCAACCGACGTTTTAAATGCTGCCGACTACGTAGCCAAAAAACTAACCGATGCCGGTGCCGATAACGTAGAAGTTTGCAAAACCGCCGGCTACCCTATTGTTTACGGCGAAAAGATCATCGACGCCTCCCTGCCAACCGTTTTGGTTTACGGCCACTACGATGTGCAACCACCAGACCCACTTGAGCTTTGGAAAACCCCGCCTTTTGAGCCAACCGTACGCGATGGCAAGATCTATGCACGTGGTGCTTGCGATGATAAAGGCCAGTTTTATATGCACGTAAAAGCTTTTGAGCTGATGATGCAAACCAACACCCTGCCATGCAACATCAAATTTATGATAGAGGGCGAGGAAGAGGTGGGTTCAAACAACCTGGGTATTTTTGTAAAAGCTAATAAAGAACGCCTTAAGGCCGATGTGGTATTGATTTCTGACACCTCGATGATCAGCATGGAGAACCCATCGCTGGAAACCGGCCTGCGTGGCCTGTCATACCTGGAAGTTGAAGTTACCGGCCCTAACCGCGACCTGCACTCGGGCGTTTACGGCGGCGCTGTGGCTAACCCGGCAACCATCCTGGCCAAAATGATAGCATCCCTGCATGATGATGACAACCATATCACCATACCGGGCTTTTATAATGATGTTACCGAATTAACCGCTGCCGAACGTGCTGAATTAAACGCTGCACCTTACAATGAGGAAGAATACAAAAAAGACCTGGACATAGCCGAAACCTGGGGCGAAAAAGGTTACACCACCTTTGAACGTACCGGTACCCGCCCAACCCTTGAGGTAAACGGTATTTGGGGCGGTTACATTGGCGAAGGTGCTAAAACCGTATTGCCATCAAAAGCAAACGCTAAAATTTCGATGCGTTTAGTGCCAAACCAAACATCAGCGAAAATAACCCAGCTATTTACAGATCATTTTATAAAGATTGCCCCGCCTTACGTTAAGGTAAAAGTTACCCCCCACCATGGCGGCGAGCCGGTTGTTACCCCAACCGACAGCGTTGCCTACCGCGCGGCACAAAAAGCCATTGCCGAAGCATTCGGCAAGCAGCCTATCCCAACCCGTGGTGGTGGCAGTATCCCAATCGTAGCCTTATTTGAGGCTGAGTTGGGGTTAAAAACTGTACTGATGGGCTTCGGCCTTGATAGTGATGCCCTGCACTCACCAAACGAGAAATACGACATTTTCAACTACTACAAAGGGATAGAAACCATCCCCTTGTTCCACAAATATTTTGCGGAGTTGAGCCGTTAAACGCCCTCCAGCCCGTATTGCTTTAAAACATCAGCAGGCACGCCCTCCCATTTTGTGGGGGCGTTGCCTTTATACCCCAGGTCTTCAATTCCCATTTTGCTGGTAAAAAAGCCTATAGCCGTCAGTTCGCGCATCTTGTTAAAAAATGTTACTCCTGCTGCCATATTGGGTGTTGCCTGCATGGGGTAAGCAATGGCACCTAATATTTCTAATTGCTGTTGCGGCGTGCAGCTTTTAAACTCATTACCATATTTATTAAGGCATTTTACATCCAGCCAGCGTAAACCACCCCGCATGGGCAGGGCGTGTTCGGGCTCGTCTTTTACGATAAACTCAATAAAATCGGGTACTTTGGCATCAGAGGCGCTGCCGCTATGCTCGTCTTTGGGTATGATGAGGTCTGCAAGAATGGTAATGGTTGCCATCTCGTGGGCATCAAAGAATTTTTCGGCAAGCAGCTTCTTCTCCCTTTCAACCTCATACTTTTGCCTGCCGGTTTCATCTAAAACAAGCTCACCTGCTATCTTCTTATCAGCAGCCGGTTTACAGGAGTCAAGCAGTAACGTGGCAGAAACTGTTAGCCCCATAGCCTTTAAACTATCTCTTCTATTCATCGGGTTAAATGTTTTGTCTTTTCTTTTGATTTAAAATAAACTCGGCTGTGCGCATGCTTAAAGCCAGGATAGTCCAGGTAGGGTTTTTTTCTGATTGTTGCACAAACACAGATCCATCTACCACAAAAAGGTTGCGGCAATCATGTGCCTGCCCCCATTTATTTAGTGATGATTTCTGGGCACTATCGCCCATGCGCACCGTACCCACTTCATGAATACCTTTTCCCGGCTTATCCAAACCATAATTATTTTCAGGCCCGGCGGGTTGTACCAATGGTATACCGCCCATTGCCTTAATGCTTTCCTGTATGGTTTGCTGCATGTGCTTAGCCTGTTTAATTTCTTCAGGCCCCCACTTATAATTAAACCGAAGCACCGGGATGCCGTATTTATCAACCACGCTGTTATCTATCTCACAATAATTATCTTCTTTGGCAATATCAGTACCATGGCAGCCAATGGCGGCCAGTGTGCCGTAAAACCGGCGGTAATCCTCCTTAAGCCC
Organism: Bacteroidota bacterium; assembly: GCA_040390445.1. GTDB lineage: Bacteria > Bacteroidota > Bacteroidia > Sphingobacteriales > Sphingobacteriaceae > Mucilaginibacter. Next base: position 79,654 of record JAZJYI010000004.1, on the reverse strand, counting down.
CTTACCAAAACCGCCCCCCTGTTTCATCTTGCCATCCTTACCGGGCAGGTAGCCATTAATATAAGGCACCAGCGAGCCTTCAAAACCAAGGTAACCGCCGTAGCCGGGCATCATCATCCCGCCAAATAACTCTAAATGATAACCGCGGGCAAAATCAAGCTTTTTATGGTCGCCCCACCAGGGGGCGTAAATATGCAGGCTGCCTACACCATCTTCGTTAAACCGCTTCCTGTCCAGCAGTTGCGGCAGTATGGCAGCGCCACCAGTTTGGGTACTGTCATGCAGGTATTTGCCAACCACATTACTGCTATTTGCCAGGCCATTGGGGTGTTGCGATGATTTTGAGTTTAACAGGATCCGCGCAGACTCGCAGGTGCCGGCTGCCAGGATCACCGTTTTTGCTTTTACAGCATACTCCTGCATATCATCCTTACTTACGTATGATACACCGTTGGCCAGCCCATCGCTGCCTGTAAGTATCTCGCGTACTACGGCATTGGTTATTACCTTTAGGTTACCCGTTTTTATTGCCGGAATAACCAAACATGATGATGATGAGAAGTCGCCATAAACCTTGCATGAACGGTTACATTGCCCACAAAAAAAGCATGCACCACGCTCATTGTTCCCAGGAAGTTTTTCGGTTAATACCGACCCGCGGCCGGCAATTACTTTTATACCTAAACCCGTTACGGCTTTTTTAATAAACAATTCGTTTAACCTTGGTTTGGGCGGAGGCAAAAATATCCCGTCGGGGTCATTTTCCATACCTTCCATAGAACCGTAAACCCCTATCAGGCGGTCAACCTTATCATAGTAAGGCTTAATATCCTCATAAGTTACAGGCCAGTCGTCGCCCACGCCATAGCTGCTGCGTGCTTTAAAATCTTTAGGCCCCATGCGCAGGGATATACGCCCCCAATGGTTGGTACGCCCGCCAAGCATTTTAGCCCTGAACCATTTAAAATCAGTACCATTTTTTTGAGTATAGGGTTCTCCTTCAATATCCCAGCCGCCATAGGCCGCATCAAAATCGCCCATAGGCCGCGTAGCGTTACCGCCACGCCTTGCAGATTCATACGGCCACTTAAGCTGCAGTGAATCTTTTGCAGGGTCAAAAAACGGCCCGGCCTCCAGCATTAAAACTTTTACGCCTGCGTTGGCAAGCACGTAACCTGCCATGCCCCCGCCTGCCCCCGAGCCAATGATGACCACATCATACACCTCGGCTGATCTTTTAATTTGAATATCTGTCATGATACGATCCGGCTATGCTGATTTACCTACTTTTTCAACCAGTTTTTTTGTTGCAAGCACACCCGCATCATCATCAAGGTAGGGACTATTGGGGGCGTACATTTTAAAAAGCCCCCCTTCATACTCTATACTCACCCACCCGTTAAAGCCCGATTTTTTTATAATGCCGAACATTTTTGCAAAATCTGTTTCGGTGTCGTTTCCATCAGCATCAAATTGGTGGGTTTTGGCATGCACACCTTTGGCGTATGGCATCAGTTCTGCAATGCCTTTATACCTGTCATACTCTTCCAGGCATTTGGTTTTCATATAAGCCTCTATGGTTTTTGCCTCGGGCTGGGTTCGGTTTATACAAAAGTTACCAAAATCGGCCAGGGTGCCACAATGTTTGCTGTTCACACTTTTCATAACACCTGCCAGCCATGCACCGTTACATGATATGCCTACGTGGTTTTCTACTATAACGTCTACTTTTCTTAAACTTCCGTACTCCAGCAGTTTGCGCAAGCTGTCTTCCGCTGCTTTAGCAACCTCTTCCGGCTTTCCTTCGCCCTCCACGTTCACCCTTATCATAGGGCAGCCCAGGTAGGCGGCAGCATCAATCCATTTATAATGGCTTTCAATAGCCTTTGTTCTTTCCGCGGCATCCAACTCGCCTAAAACGCCTTCACCATCAACCATAATGCGCAGGTTATAACAGCCATTATCGGCCGATCGCTTTTTCAGTTCGCCCAAAAACTGCATGTCTTTAGCCTTATCAGCAAAAAACATCGAACAATAATCAAGGCCGGTTATGCCGAAATCCTTTTTAGTTTTTGCGGGGAAGTCAAGCGGGTCAAGCTTTTTTGTCCAGAACTGGCTGGCTAAGGAAAATTGCGATAGTGCCAGTTTAAAGGGCATGTCTTTAGTGCTTGCTGCAAATAAATGCTCAGGAATAACGGCCGCTAAACCAATGCCTGCAGCGCCCATCGCTGCGGTTGAAAGGAAGGATCTTCTGTTAAGTGTCATGAGGTTTTCTGATTGAGGTTTTCTATTTGGTAAAATTTACACAATAAAGGTATAAGTAAAATTCTATTTTGCAAATTTTACCAAATAGAATTTTTATTCATTATTTTTGGCAGGATTTGAGTACTTTAATAAAAAATGGATACAGCAGAAGAATTACAGGATTTTATAACTAATGGGCACAAAACATTTATACCGCATGTATCTATGGACAACGCCATATTTGGGTATCACGACCATCAGTTAAAGATCCTGCTATCGCAGTATAAAGCTATTGAAGGGTATTGCCTGCCGGGTGGTTACATAAAGCGTACAGAAACGCTTGACCGGGCAGCCAAGCGCATTGTAAAGGAAAGGACAGGGTTAGATGACCTGTACCTGCAGCAATATAAAACCTTTGGCGACCCTGGCCGCATTAAATGGAATGAGATGGATTTTGAAAAATTTTCTGAAATGGCAGGTGTAAAGTATTTTAAGGATAGCTGGCTGATGGACCATACCATTTCTATAGGTTATTACGCTATTACCGATTTCTCGCTGGTAACCCCAAAGTCTGATCTGTCATCCTATTGCGAGTGGTTTAACATAGATGAAGTACCGCCCCTGCTTTATGACCATGATGACATGGTGAAAGAATCATTACAGGCATTAAGGCAGCAATTGTATTATTACCCAATTGCTGCTAAGCTATTACCCGAAAAATTTACGCTTACAGAGATCCACGCCGTTTATGAAACCATCCTGGGCAAGAAACTGGATATCCGCAATTTTCCAAAAAAGCTGGTGTTTTTAGGGTTGATAAAAAAGCTGAACGAAAAACGCAACATTGGCCCTCACCGGGCGCCGTACCTGTATAAGTTTGATATGAAAAAATATAACAAGGCGTTAGAAACCGGCACAACGCTTACTTAGGCAATCGTAAATTTTTCACACCCTTTCAAAAACGCTTCATCAGCATCGGCCCCTATGCCGGGTTCGTTGCTGATGTTTAGCTTATAGCCCTCATAAGTTACACCGCCAACGCAGGGGTCTACTAAATGGCCCAGCATACAGGTATCCATATCATAAAAATGAATATTGGGGCTGGCGTACACAAAATGCAGTTTGCTACTCAGGGCTATACGGCTTTCCAACATGCCGCCCATCATACAGGGGATGCTCTTTTCGGCCGCAACGTCGTGGATCTTCTTAGCCTCCAGTATCCCACCAGATTTGGCCATTTTAATATTAATGTAATCGCACGAGCCGCTGTTGATCTGCTTGCGGGCATCGTGGTGGTTATATACACTCTCATCGGCCATAATTTTCACGGGCGATAACTTCATCAGTTCGGGCAGCCGGTCGTCATACCAGGTGCGCATGGGCTGCTCGCAAAATTCAATATCGTATTTACTTATCGCCTGCAGGGCAAAAACGGCCTCGTCAAAATTCCAGCCCTGGTTGGCATCAACCCTTATCTTCATTTCGGGGCCAACTGCCTCACGGATCTGTTTAATGCGTTCAATATCGGCTTCGGCACCTTTGCCCAGTTTTACCTTTAAAATATTGGCACCGGTTCTTTTAAATGCCACACCTTTCATGGCCATTTGCTTTGGTGCGCCTATGCCAATGGTGATATCACTCTCCACAACCCGCCTTTTACCGCGTAAAAATTTGTATAAAGGCAGGCCTGCGTATTTTGCGGCAATATCATACAGGGCCATATCAAAAGCGCTTTTTATAGTAGTATTACCGGCGGCGGCATCATGCAGTTGCTGCATGCGTGCGGGGATCTCCAGCGCATCCTGCCCTTTCCACAGCTTAGCGAAATCTTTTGCCATAGCCAGGCAGGTGTCTTGTGTTTCGCCAACGATCATCGGGAAGGCAGAACATTCGCCTACGCCATAAAAACCTTTATCGGTATGGATGCGGATAAACACGTTTTGCGCATGATCCATTGTGCCTGTAGCAATGGTGAATGGTTCCATGGGGATACTGAAACGGTAAATATCGACGGAGGTGATGGTGACTGTAGACATATTTTTAATTATAGATATCTCACGCAAGATGCGAAGACGTAAAGCAAGATATTAAATCTTAGCGTCTCTGCGTCTTTGCGTGAGAGAAAAATTGCCTCTTTAATACAAAGATTTGTACATTAACACATTTACCTTATATTTGCGTTAGTACTTCGTACTCATTCATTTCGGTTCTCCGGTTTCTGCCTTCTGTTCTAAGAAACTGTCCATGCGCTGAAAAACACCTTCAAGACAATTTATTTAATTAAAAAACATACATGGCATTAACAAATTTGCCTGGTCCGTTTGATTATAACTCAACCAGGAATAAACTTTTATTAACCGAATACGGCCGTAACGTGCAAAATATGGTGAAATACATCGTAGCGTTACCAACCAAAGAAGAGCGTAACAAATACGCACAGGTGGTTATAGACCTGATGGGCTTTTTAAACCCTCACCTGCGTGATGTAGCCGATTTTAAACACAAGCTTTGGGATCACCTGCACATCATATCCGATTTTCAGCTGGATGTTGATTCGCCGTACCCAAAACCAAGCCCCGAAGCTATTCACCTAAAGCCCGAGCCGCTTAAATATCCGCATCAGCGTATCAAATACAAGCACTATGGTAAAACTATCGAGATGATGATAGAGAAGGCCAAGGCTATTGAAGAGCCTGAACGCAAGCGCCATATGGTACAAGCTATAGCCAACTTCATGAAAATGGCCTACGTACAATGGAACAAAGATTCTGTTGCCGACGAAACCATCTTATCAGATCTTTACGCTTTATCAGGCGGTACTTTAAAATTGGAAGATAACGTCAACCTTAACCGTGTTGAGTTCCGCGCTAACCCATACCAGAACAGCCAAAACAATAATAATAGCCGCGGGCGCACCAATAACAATCAAAACAACCGCGGTGGTGGTGGTGGTGGTGGTGGTCGTACCAACAACAACAACCCGCGCAATAACAACAACCAAAATAACCGTAACCGTAACCCGGGAGGCGCTAAAAAATATTAAACCCGGGCAACCCGGAGAGTGAGTAGTTATTGGTGAATAGTGAGCAGTTGCGGGGCAGATTTGTAATAAAATTTCCATCTTTGCCCCGATGATAGTGACTTGAAACCATGAACCATCAACCATGAACTATTATAAACTATGACACACGCATTCGAAATACAGGGCGGTAAAAAGCTTAAAGGCGAGATCATCCCCCAAGGCGCAAAAAACGAAGCATTACAAATTATATCGGCCGTATTACTTACCGACCAGAAAATGACCATCAGCAACATCCCAGATATACAGGATGTGAACAAACTGATAGAATTGCTGGGCGATATGGGTGTTGAGGTGAACCGCATATCGCGCGATACCTGCACTTTTGAGGCCAAGGAGATTGATCAGGATTTTTTCAATTCTGAAGCATTTAAAACCAAAGGCGGCGGCCTGCGTGGCTCTATCATGATACTGGGCCCGCTTTTGGCGCGTTTTGGTAAGGCGTCTATCCCAAAACCGGGTGGCGATAAAATTGGCCGCCGCAGGTTGGATACCCACTTTTTGGGATTCGAAAAATTAGGCGCACGTTTTGATTTTAATCCCGACAATGGCTTTTACAATGTAGACGCTTCAAACCTGAAAGGCACTTACATCCTTTTAGATGAAGCATCTGTTACCGGTACGGCCAATATTGTGATGGCTGCTGTACTGGCAAAAGGTACTACTACAATCTACAATGCCGCCTGCGAGCCTTACCTGCAGCAGCTTTGTAAAATGCTTAACCGCATGGGTGCCAAAATCAGCGGTATAGCATCAAACCTGTTAACTATTGAGGGCGTGAACGAACTGGGTGGCACCGAGCACCGCATGCTGCCTGATATGATAGAGATAGGCTCATTTATTGGCCTTGCCGCCATGACCGGTTCAGAGATCACCATCAAAGATGTACACTATGACGAACTAGGTATGATACCTGACGTATTTAAGCGTTTAGGTATTAAACTGGAACGCCGCGGCGATGATATTTACATCCCATCGCAAGACCATTACGAGATTGATACCTTTATTGATGGCTCATTATTAACCGTTGCGGATTCGCCATGGCCGGGCTTTACGCCCGACTTGCTGAGCATTGTGCTGGTAGTGGCCACACAGGCAAAAGGATCGGTATTGATACACCAGAAGATGTTTGAGAGCCGTTTATTCTTTGTAGATAAATTGCTGGATATGGGTGCAAACATCATCCTTTGCGACCCGCACCGTGCCACAGTTATCGGTTTAGATAAAATGGTACAACTGCGTGGCATCTCCATGACCTCGCCGGATATTCGTGCAGGCGTATCATTGCTTATCGCTGCCTTATCGGCACAGGGGAAATCTACCATTTACAACATCGAACAGATAGAACGCGGCTACCAGAATATTGATGAGCGCCTTAAAGCGCTTGGTGCCGATATAAAACGCGTGTAAGATAATATCCAACACCCCAACATTAAACCCCGGATAGTGCAGTGATTTAATACTTCATTATCCGGGGTTTTAAATTCCTTATTCGATATTATTTCTTTTTCTCTATTTTTATCGAAACCAATAAACCCCATAATGCCTTATAAAAACCGGAGATCATCGTATTCAACTTTTATATTGATCTTTGTTGGGTTAAAAATAGTGCTCAACCTGTTTGCCATCAGCAATTTTGGCTTTCACCGCGACGAGCTGCTACACCTTGTTTTGGGCGATCACCTGGATTGGGGTTATAAAGAAGTACCACCTTTCATCGCCTTACTGGCAAAAATAACCCTTAACGTTTTTGGCGATTCTGTTTTTGCAGCACGCATATTCAGCACCATTGCCAGTGGCTTTATTATATGGCTCACCGGCCAAATAACCGCCGAACTGGGCGGCCGCAGGTTTGCCATTACCCTGGCGTGTTTGGCGCTTATCTTTTCGCCGGCCTTTGCTGCCAGCGGGTATCTTTTCCAGCCCGTAGTGTTCGATCAGCTTTGGTGGGTATTTACCGTTTGGTTGTTTATACGTTACCTTAATACAGCTACCGTAAAATACCTGTACTGGCTTGGCGTAGCTGTTGGCATTGGCATGCTTACCAAGTACACCATGGCGTTCTTCACGGCTTCACTCATTATCGGCATTTTAATAAGCCGCGAGCGTAAACTGCTGTTCAATAAACATGTTGCTTACTCGGCAGTATTAGCTATACTTATCTTTCTGCCAAATATCATCTGGCAGTTTTCGCACCATTTGCCGGTTATTCACCACATGAAAGAACTGCGCGAAACCCAGTTGGAGTATCTGCATCCGTTAGATTTTATTAAACAGCAGCTTTTAGTTAACGGCCCGGCGCTTTTTGTATGGCTTGCAGGCTTCATTAGTTTGCTATTCTCATTCAGGCTGCGCAGGTTCAGGTTTATGGCTATCGCTTACATCCTTATTTTCCTGTTCTTATTGCAGATGAATGGCAAAATTTACTATCTGTTTGGCGCCTACCCCATGCTGTTTGCTGCGGGTGGTTTTACCTTCGAACGGATACTGAACCAGAAGGCGTATATCCTGCGTACCGCCGCTGTACTGTTATTTGTTGTGCCTAATATATTATTGCTTCCCCTGGTATTGCCCATATTATCGCTAAACAGTACGGCGGCGTTTATTAAGCATACCACAGAACGTTATACATTCCTGCAATTTTTAGTTACCTGGGAAGACCAGAAACAACACCCGCTTACGCAGGACTATGCCGACATGCTTGGCTGGGATGAGATGGCCAAAAAGGTGGGCGATACCTATCATGCCCTATCGCCCGAGCAGCAGAAACACACCCAAATATATGCCGATAATTATGGCGAGGCCGGTGCCCTGCATCATTACCGTAACAAATATAAAATACCCGATGTGTTCTCACTCAACAGCAGTTTTCAGCTTTGGGCGCAAGATAGTTTGAGCGCGCATTATATTATTTATGTGGACGACGATGACAATGTGGAACGCAGGCTTGCCCCCATGTTGGAAAGCTACCGTAAAACCGGTGAAATATTAACCCCCATGGCCCGTGAAAAAGGCACCAGGATCTACTTGCTTACCAACCCATCGCCAAAGTTAAATGAGGTGTATAAAAAAGAATTAGCACAAAAACGATTGCAGTAATATTAACCTGTCATGGTGAGCCTGTCGAACCATTAGCCGCTTTTACAGTTTTTAGACAAGCTCAGGCTGACAGTTAAAACAATTACATCGATTTTCTATTTTTACATCAGAAAATTCAGATCATGCGTGGCTTAAAAACAATCCTCTTCCTTACCATATCTAATATGTTCATGACCTTTGCCTGGTATGGTCACCTTAAATTCAAGGAGTACGACTGGGGGAAAAACTTAGGATTATTCTCTATTATCCTCATTAGCTGGGGGCTGGCATTTTTTGAATACCTGTTCCAGGTACCGGCAAACCGCGCCGGCTTTAAAGCCGATGGCGGGCCGTTCACCCTTGTTCAGCTAAAAACCATACAGGAAGCCATTACGCTTACCATGTTTATGGTGTTCACCATTGTATTCTTTAAAACCGAAAAGCTTGGCTGGAACCATCTTGTAGGCTTTGGGTTAATTGTACTGGCGGTGTTTGTGATATTTAAGAAATGGTAGTATAGATGCGTGGATATGCAGATGTGCAGATGATTAGCACCACGTCATTACGAGCGCAGCGTGGCAATCTTCGACATGCTTGTTGCCTACCTTTCTATCGAAGATTGCTTCATACCTCGCAATGACACGTGGGGAGGTTATAAACAAGTAGAGACGCGAAGTATCGCGTCTCTATAAATCTATTTTTCTTTAATTCTTTATCTCCTTAAGCTGATATCGCGTTGATGATATCGTACTGGGTGATAATTTCAATTTTACCGTTACCATCCTCTACAAGCACAGCTATATTATCCCTGTTGATCATCCCCGAGATCTTATCGATAGAGGTATTCAGATCAACAAATGGGAACGGCGCAGTAGAAATATTTTTAACCGGCTGCGATTTGATGCCCGGGTTCTCGATTAGCGAATCCAGGATATCGCTCTCGGTTATCTTGCCAATTACCATACCCTTTTGGGTAACAGGTATTTGGCTAATGTTTAACGATTTGATGGTATTAATAGCTTCCAAAACTGTTTTCTCGCAATCGATAGTAACAATCTCCTGGTTCTCTTTTTTGCTGATGATATCGCGTGCGGTAAGTTTACCATCTTTCAGGAAACCGCGATCGCGCAACCAGTCGTCATTATACATTTTACCCAGGTAACGGGTACCATGGTCGGGAAATATGATCACTACCACATCGCCTGCCTTAAACTTATCTTTCATCTGCAGCAAGCCCGCTACTGCTGATCCTGTTGAATTACCGGCAAAGATACCCTCCTTGCGGGCAATCTCGCGGGTCATTAAAGCGGCATCCTTATCGGTCACTTTTTCAAAGTGGTCTATCAGGCTAAAATCAACGTTTTGCGGAAGAAAATCTTCACCAATACCCTCTGTAATGTATGGGTATATCTCGTTCTTATCAAACTCGCCGGTTTCTTTATACTTTTTAAATACCGAGCCATAAGTATCAATACCTAAAACCTGTATGGCGGGGTTCTTTTCTTTTAAGAAACGTGCAGTACCAGATATGGTGCCACCGGTGCCTACACCTACTATAATGTGCGTAACCTTACCTTCTGTTTGTTCCCAAATTTCGGGGCCGGTTTGCTCGTAGTGCGCCTGCGAGTTGCTCAGGTTATCGTACTGGTTGGGTTTCCATGAGTTTGGCACCTCGCGCTCTAAACGCGACGATACCGAATAATAAGAGCGCGGGTCTTCAGGCTCTACGTTAGTAGGGCAAACAATCACTTCAGCGCCAAAAGCGCGCAAGGCATCAAACTTTTCTTTCGATTGCTTATCAGTACTGGTAAAGATACATTTGTACCCTTTTATAACTGCCGCTATAGCCAAACCCATCCCGGTGTTGCCAGATGTACCTTCAATAATGGTACCGCCGGGTTTTAGCTTACCGCTTTTTTCGGCATCTTCAATCATTTTAAGTGCCATACGGTCCTTAATAGAGTTGCCGGGGTTGGTTGTTTCTATTTTAGCCAAAACCGTAGCAGGGATGTCTTTAGCTATTTTGTTCAATTTAACCAGGGGCGTATGGCCTATGGTTTCGAGTATATTATTGTACCACATATGTTATTGTCTACTTATCCTGTATACGAACAGGGTTCGTTTCAAAATTAGCTTTTTTTAAATGATATTTTTTTATGGAATAATAAATAGCCCTGCATCCTATGGTTATAAACAATAAATAATACTTTTAAAATATCGGCAAAAACCTAAGCTAAACCACTTATGGCATCATTATTTAAAACAACTCTACCCCTTTTTTTGCTGCTAACTTTTTGCACAACAACGCTGTTTGCGCAAAGGCCGCTTACCAAAAGCAGGCAAAGCAGCTACTATACTTATTTATACAGGCTTACCCCTGCCGAGGTATTACAATTTTACAAACTAGGCGGTAAGGAACCGGATGCAAAAAGTTTCCATACACTGGTAGATTCATTTAAAACAGATAAATACTGGGAAAATAAGCTGCCGGCGGGTAATTATTTAAAGGTGCGTGCCCAAAACAACAAGCTTGAATATACGCTGATAGAAAACCATTCGGCATTCCTGAAAATGTTTACCGGCAACTTAGAACAACGTTTTGCTTTAGCCGACAAGCAGGGCAATTACCTTAAAAACGCAACGGTAAAAATTAATGGCCGCATTTTACAGCGCGATAATGGAAGCGATAGCTGGCACTTTAAACAAGCTACAGACACCAGCATTATACAAGCCGACTATGCCGGCACAAGCAACTTTTTTTCGATTATAAAAAGAACTGATGATGACCAGCAACCCAGCCAAAAAAGCTGGCTTAGCAAATTGTGGGTTGCTGTTAAGCAGCTATTTAAAAAACGCGCCGACCCTTACAACTACAAATCGCTTTATAGCGGTTTTATAACATTTAATAAACCCATTTATAAACCGGGCGATACCGTAAAATTCAAAGCTTTTATACTGAATGCAAAATCAAGCAAACCGGTTACGGCAAAAAAGCTATTGGTAAAAATTGGCCGGTATAATGACGACTATAAAACTATAGGTGTTGTAAACAGCTATCGCGATGGCGGTTTCGAATACAGCTTTAAACTTGTTGATAGCCTTGATCTTTCACTCGATAATAACTACTCCGTTAAATTAGTTGCTGATATTCCCAGGCAAAAAAAACAAACTGGTGATGACAATGATGAACAAGCCGATGGGAGAAAAAATACCTTTATATCAGGTGAATTCAAATACGAGGAATATGAACTAAAAGCTATTCATTTTGATATACGTACAGATAAAAAGGAACATTGGCAAGGCAATCCGCTGGCTGTATATATAAAAGCTACCGATGAAAACAACCTGCCCGTAGCCGATGGGCGTGTTACCCTTACCTTAGAAACAACCGGTGTGAATAGCTATAAAGACCCGCATACTTTTGTACGGGATACTTTATGGGTGCATAAATTTGCGCTCGATGCTGTTGGTGAAACCAAAGTGCTCATACCCGACTCTATATTCCCGCAGGCTAATATTAATTATACAATAAACTCGGAGTTTTTAAACAGCAATAACGAGCGGCAATTCGCATCAGAATATGCAACGTATAATTATGAGCGGTTCCATGCAGATATAAGCCTGGCGAGCGATAGCCTCAAAGTAACTTACCAGGAAGCAGGCAAACCTAAAAACACATTTGCCTATATCAGTGCGTTAGATGGGGAAAGCGATACCTTATCAAAGGTAAAAGTAAACCTGCCGGGTTTTGTTAAAGTAAACCCAAATGCAGTTAGCTATAACATTGAAACCGATAGTGTTGATACGGATATTGAATTAAAGGATTATCCTGATGATATTGCCCTATCAGGCGAACGCAGTGCCGATTCGGTATTTGTACAGGTGGCTAACCCACGTAACCTTCAGTTTTTTTACAGCGTTTTTGCAGGCGCTAAACTGATAGATGCCGGGCAGGCACAAAAACTATTTTACCGCAAGGCCTATCGCGGTAGCCAACTGATAACATTTGTAGTAAACTACACCTGGGCGGGCCAAATAAAGAAACAACAAAGCAGCCTGGTTTACTGGAAAAACAAACTAAACATCGCTGTAAAGCAACCGGTATCGATTTACCCCGGCCAAAAAGTTCAAACAGATATAGTGGTTACAGATGTAAATGGCAAACCCGTACCCAATACTGATGTAACCGCCTGGGCGGTTACCCGCAAATTTGAAAATTACAATATGCCGTTTGTGCCTTACCTGGGCACTAATTACCGGCAATTTAAACATAAAACCCCTTATCGTTTAGATGATGATGGTATAAGCGGCGGCATAAAACTTGATTGGGCCCGTTGGGGCAGGTCAATCGGGTTAGATAGTATTGAATATTTCAAATTCACCCATCCCAAAGTCACTTATCAAATACAGGAACCCGGTTTAGATACTATCACTCAAATTGCTCCTTTTGTTACCCGCAATGGCGATATTTTACCGGTACATATCCTTTATATTGATGAACGGCCTGTATTTTTTAGCCAGGCTAAACATTTGCAGCCTTATAGTTTTAAGGTATCTCCGGGCAGGCACAGCCTCCGTTTCAGAACAGGCCACGAAATAATAAAGTTGGACAGCGTTGTTGTGGAACCATCAAAAAAGCTAATACTAAGCTTAAACGCAGATGCTTACCCGGCAACCAAAATGCCCGATACTTTAACGTATTACGAAGCAGAACTGCTTAACAAATACATGGTAACCATTGTAAATAATTTTGAAGAGCGAAGGGCTATAGTTGCGCAAAACGACCGGCTTTTCTTTTTAAACCCAAAGGGATATGCTCCAAACCAAATATTAGTGGGCCCGCTTACAAACAATTATACTTTTTTTGAATGCCTGGGTTCAACGGTTCGCCAATTTACTGCCGAGCCGGGTTACTCCTACTTATTTACAGCAGATCTGTTAAGGCAAAAAAGCATCCCAACAAAATACCCTTTTAACAAATTCCTTTCAGCAACGGATGCAAGGGCCGACTACACTCAATATGTACTCACCAACAACGCGGTAGACAGCCTGTGGCAAAATTATCTTGACGAGAGAGCAAACACCACCCGGCTATTTAATAATGAAGATGCAACCGGCAGTGCAACCGGGCAGTTAATAATAGACAGGCAACGGAGCAAAGCCGCTATTGACCTGCTGATAAAAAACGCCATCATCTATAAATATGACGAACCTGATTTTATACAGATCTTCCCGGGCAACACTTCTAATTTTGGCACATTGGCGGCAGGCAGATACCGCATATTATTCACCCTAAAAGGTGATGCTTATGATATTAAAGAGAATATTGAAGTTAAGGCACACGGTATAAACCACTACCAGTTTGAGATACTGCCTACCCATAAAAGGGATTCGGTAAGTATCAAAATAAACAACGTAATTAATAACCGTAATAACCAGGTTTACCGTAACAATGATACCAGGACTGACAATGATGCCCTTAAACTGAAAGAAGCTTTTAACGAAAAGTATTTAAATGTTGCTGATTTTAAAGAAAGCATGACTGGTGTTGTGTTATCTGCAGACGATAAACTGCCGTTGCCTGGTGTTTCCGTAATCATAAAAGGCACCACCAAGGGCACTGCTACCGATATAAACGGCCGATTTAAGCTAAATGTACCGGCCAAAGGAACATTAACTTTCGCTTTTATAGGATATTACCATAAAGAAACGCGTATAGAACCAGGTAAAGAAATTAGTGTGATGCTTAACTCCTCAAGCAACCAATTGCAGGAAGTTGTGGTTGTTGGATATGGCACTCAAAGAAAAATGAGTATGACCGGATCTGTTAGTACTATAACTACAGAGAATCTGCTAATGGGTAGTGTTGCCGGTTTAACTGTAACAGAAGGCGCACCGGGTGCCGGGATGAAGATCATGTTAAGGGGAAATAACGGTTACAACACCGATAAACAACCGCTTTACGTTGTTGACGGGGAAATTGTATCCAACCTAAAAAATATTAAACCTGGCGATATAGGCGAGATCAGCGTTTTAAAAGATGCTGCCGGTACGGCTTTATACGGTTCAATGGCTGCAAATGGCGTGGTGGTTATCACCACAAAAAAGAAAAACAACGAGCAAGCGGCCAATGCTACGTCAACAGGTGAACAAACGCTGCGCAAAAACTTTAGCGATTACGCTTACTGGCAACCCAAATTAACTACCAACGAAAATGGCAAGGTAAGCTTCACAAGCGTTTTCCCTGATGATATTACCAACTGGCGCACATTTGTAGTAGGTATAAACGGCAACAAACAATCGGGCTATATCGAAAGCCAGATCAAATCATTTAAACCATTAAGTGCAAATTTTATAGCCCCTCAGTTTGCCATTGCCGGCGATGAAATGAACCTGATAGGCAAAGTAATGAATTACAACTCAACCACTGCAACGGTTAACCGTAGCTTTATATACAATGGCAAAACACTTAAGCAAGATGTGCTGCAGGTTACCAATGCTAAAATTGATACGCTAAATATCACGGCCGGCGCAACAGACAGCCTTACATTTGAATACAATATAAAACGCGATAACGGTTATTTTGACGGCGAGCGCCGCACCGTGCCTGTTTTTAAACAAGGCGTAAAAGAAACCAAAGGCATATTTGAGGCCTTACAGCACGATACTACTATCACCCTCAGATTTGACCCGGCAATGGGGCCGGTAACATTCCGTGCCGAAGCATCAGTTTTACCTGCATTAGCCGAAGAGGCTGCTAAGCTGAGAGCATACAAGTACCTGTGTAACGAGCAACTGGCTTCAAAACTTATAGGCTTATTAGTTGAAAAACGAATTAAAACTCGTTTAAATGAGCCATTTAAATACGAAAAAAACGTGCTTGATATTATTAAAAAGCTGCGGGAAAACCGTAAAACAACGGGCACCTGGGGATGGTGGAAAGATAGCAACGAAGAGTTATGGATAAGCCTGCATGCGATTGAGGCCCTTGTTGATGCAAAAAGCATGGGGTATGATGTATTACTTTACGCCCAAAAACTAACCGATTACCTGGTGTACCAGTTAGAAAGTTATAATAGGCAAGACAAGCTTACCTCCCTGCAAATTTTGCATAAGCTAAAGGCAAAGGTTGATTATGCAAAATACACCGGCATAATAGCAAAGGAATATGCAGGTAAAAAAACAACTACAAATTACGACCGCCTTAAACTATTGCTGCTTAAACAAGAAACCGGCGCAACAGTTGAAACCGATAGTTTGCCCGGCACCATTAAGCATACCCTTTTTGGCAATATTTACTGGGGCGATAACAACTACCGCTTTTTCGATAACGCTATACAGCAAACCATACTGGCCTATAAGATTATCCGTAACGAAGGTAAACACCCGGAATTACTTGAAAAGATAAGGGGTTACTTTTTAGAGCAACGCCGCCTGGGCGAATGGCGCAACACCTACGAAGCCGCATTGATACTGGAAACTATTTTACCCGAGATATTAGGCCAGGCCGAGAAAATGCAGCCATCGGTTTTAACTATAAAAGGCGCTGCTGCCAAAACCATCACCAAATTCCCGTACACCGATACCTTGCGGGACAACCAGGTAAGCATCAGCAAAACAGGCACATTACCCGTATACGTTACCGCCTACCAGCAGTTTTGGAACAGCAAACCCGAAAAAGTAAGTAAGGATTTTGTTGTGACCAGCTGGTTTGAAAAAGACACCAAAAAGCTTAATAAACTTAAAGGCGGCGAAGCCGTACAATTAAAAGTTGAGGTGACCGCAAAAGGCGACGGCGATTATGTAATGATAGAGGTGCCCATACCTGCAGGCTGCTCCTACCAGGATAAAGCACAGCAGTGGACCAACAACGAGGTACATCGCGAACACTTTAAAGAAAAAGTGAGCATATTTTGCAGCAAGTTAAAACAAGGCACCTATACTTTTACAGTAAGCCTTATGCCGCGTTATAGCGGCAGTTACACCCTTAACCCCGCAAAAGCCGAGCTGATGTACTTCCCGGTATTTTATGGGCGTGAGGGTATGAAAAAGGTAGTTGTAGGGGATTGATCCATTCACAAAAAAAGGCGCCCTGTACAGGGCGCCTTTTTTATTTATTTGTCATGTTGGACTGTTTAAGCATGATTAATGAATGGTCATAACCACTCACCAATCAACCATTCACTAAAACTTCAGGTGTTTCACCGTTAACCCACCGTTTATCAGCTGTTTTAACGATTCGATACCAACGCGCAGGTGTGTTTCTACAAACTGCTCGGTAACGCTGCTGTCGCTTTCGGCTGTTTTAACACCCTCAGGTATCATTGGCTGGTCAGATACCAGCAACAATGCACCGGTTGGTATTTTGTTGGCAAAGCCGGTTGTAAATATGGTTGCGGTTTCCATATCAACGGCCATGGCGCGCAATTCTTTTAAATACTTCTTAAACTCTTTATCATGTTCCCAAACGCGGCGGTTGGTGGTGTAGCAGGTTCCGGTCCAGTAATCGCGCGCGTTATCACGTATAGTGGTTGATATGGCTTTCTGCAGGGCAAATGAAGGCAATGCAGGCACTTCGGCAGGCAAGTAATCGTTTGATGTGCCCTCGCCCCTGATGGCCGCTATGGGCAGTATAAGGTCGCCTACGTTGTTCTTCTTTTTCAAGCCTCCGCATTTACCTAAAAATATCACGGCTTTAGGGTGTATGGCGGTTAGCAGGTCCATTACTGTTGCTGCTACTGAGCTGCCCATACCAAAGTTAATAATGGTAATACCATCGGCAGTAACGCTTTGCATCGGTTTATCAAGCCCCATGATGGGTGCATTATCATGCCATTGCGAAAACAGTTGCAGGTATTTTGAGAAGTTGGTGAGTATAATATATTCGCCAAAGGCATCAAGCGGGCGGCCCGTATAACGTGGCAGCCAGTTAGCTACAATGGCTTCTTTTGTTTTTAACCCTGATTTTACCGGCGATTGTACTTCTTTCATCTTTTTTGCCGGGTTTGTGTTGTCGTCTTTCTTTACATCTAATTCTTCGTTCATCTTTTTTTCCTCTTTTTTTGTGTGTATGTATGTGTATATAAGGCTTTTTGGAAACCTTTTTATACAGCAAACCCCGGCTGCTCACCAGGGTTAGTGTGTAATATACGAAAATACTTTTATATTATCAAATTACTGTTAAGCTACCTTTAACTTTTTAAGGTCACTCTTTTCAAATTTGTCTAAAGCGTACTCTAATGTTACGTTCAGGCGCTTCACATCTTTTTTAGACGGAAACTCGAACATGGCATCTATCATAATAGCCTCGCATATTGAACGCAGGCCACGTGCGCCCAGTTTAAATTCCATTGCCTTGTCTACAATAAAATCAAGCACATCGGCATCAAACTCCAGCTTTACACCTTCATACTCAAACAGTTTTTTGTACTGTTTAAGTAACGAGTTTTTAGGCTCGGTAAGAATGTTGTGCAGTGCCTCGCGGTCAAGCGGGTTCAGGTAAGTTAATACTGGTAAACGGCCTATCAGCTCGGGTATCAACCCAAACGATTTCAGATCCTGCGGAGTGATATACTTGTACAGGTTCTTCATATCTATCTCGCTGTCGTCGCGTTTCATTTTGTAACCAACGGTTTGCGTACGCAAGCGGTTAGCTATCTTTTTCTCAATACTATCAAACGCGCCGCCGCAAATAAACAGGATGTTGCTGGTGTTAACCGTTATCATCTTTTGATCGGGGTGTTTACGCCCGCCCTGTGGTGGTACGTTAACCATAGTACCTTCCAGTATTTTTAACAATGCCTGTTGCACACCTTCGCCGCTTACATCGCGGGTGATGGATGCGTTATCGCTTTTGCGGGCAATTTTATCAACCTCATCAATATAAACGATACCGCGCTCGGCAGTGTTCACATCATAATCAGCAGATTGCAGCAGGCGGGTTAATATACTTTCTACATCCTCACCTACATAGCCGGCTTCTGTTAATACAGTAGCGTCGCAAATACAAAACGGAACGTTAAGCACCTTAGCAAGTGTTTTTGCCAGTAAGGTTTTACCCGTACCGGTTTCGCCCACCATAATGATGTTTGATTTTTCTATCTCCACCTCATCCTTATCAATACGCTGGTTTAACCTTTTGTAGTGATTATATACGGCTACAGACAATACCTTTTTGGCATCGTCCTGCCCGATGATGTATTGATCCAGATGGGATTTTATTTCGGCCGGTTTCAGCATAGCAGGTACCGCCGGCGACGCCTTTACCTTGCGTACCTTCAGTTCTTCTGCCAGTATCTCGTTTGCCTGGTCAACACATTTATCACAAATGTGTGCATCCAAACCGGCAATCAGCATCAGGGAATCTTGTTTTCCTGCGCCGCAAAACGAGCACCTGATCTCCTTGCTGTTCTTGTTCATTTTAATTATGGTTTAATCAAAAATAAGTATTTGGTGGTTTATAACAAAACCCTCTACAGTTAAAGGAGGGCTTTGTTAAGCTACGTTATACTTATTTATTAGTACTTGCTCTTAAAATTTCATCAACCATACCAAATTCTTTTGCTTCTTCAGCAATCATCCAATGGTCGCGGTCTGATGCATCCCAAACTGTTTGGTAATCAGTACCGCTATGGTCTGCAATGATCTGGTACAGCTCTTTTTTCAGTTTCGTGATCTCGTGGTAGGTGATCTCGATATCTGATTGCTGGCCCTGCGCACCGCCTGATGGCTGGTGTATCATCACCCTTGCATGTGGTAAAGCCGCGCGCTTACCCTTTGTACCTGCTACCAACAGCACTGCACCCATTGATGCTGCCATACCTGTACAGATGGTCGCTACATCATTGGAGATGAACTGCATAGTATCATAGATACCTAAACCGGCATAAACCGAGCCACCCGGAGAGTTGATATAGATCTGGATGTCGCGCTTACTATCTGCCGATTGCAGGAAAAGCAATTGAGCCTGAATAATGTTTGCGATATTTTCATAAATAGCATCGCCAAGGAAAATGATACGGTCCATCATTAAACGGCTGAACACGTCCATCTGGGCTACGTTCATCTGGCGTTCTTCGATGATGTACGGCGTCATACCGGTAATACCGGCACCGGTAACAATACCTTGTGGGGCATTGCTGCGGTTTACACCGCCAATAAACCTGTCTACATAAGTACTGCTAATACGGTGGTGCTTAACAGCGTATTTTCTGAATTCGTTTTTATCTGGGTTACTGTTCATGTGTATGTATTTTATATGTTGTGGTACGGGCGGTTGCCCGCGATAAATATAGTTTTTAGTTGAATAGATTTTGTACTAATTAGTTTGTTGAAAGTAAAAATTATTTGCCCTTATAACACAAAAGCATTTGCTTGTGGGCAAATGCTTTTGGTGAAATATATTTAAACGTTTACTGTTTATGCAGTAGCAAGCTTGTTAAAATCGGTAAATAATATATCCTTTTTATCAAGTGTAATAACACTCTTAATGTAATCAAACACCTTAAGCGCTTTTACCTGTTCAAATATTTTGTTAGCATTCTCTTTGTTTTGCAGGTATTGTACAGTGTACTGGCCCAGTTGCTCGTCTGTTAAAGCCTGCGGGCTATACATACGGAACTGTTGGTCTAAGCTGCCTTTTGCAAATTCAAATACTTCCTCGTATTTAATATCAATATTATTATCCTTCATCAGCTTATTTTCAATAAGCGTCCATTTCAGGTTTTTAGCAAAATCGGCATAACCGCCTTCCAGCTCTTCGTCGGTCAGTTTTTCGTTGGTTGCTTTTAACCAGCGTTTTAAAAACGCGTCTGGCAACTCAAACTTAACCTTACCAATGCTGTAGTTATAAATTTCGTCCTGCAGTTTGCGCTCGGCATCCTGGGTCATCATCATTTCTAACTCTTCGGTTATTTTAGCTTTGAAACCGGCTTCGTCGGTTACAACACCCTCACCAAATAATTTATCAAAGAACTCCTGGTTTAAATCGCCTTCTTCTAAACGGTTAACATTTTTAACAGTTAGTTTGAAGTTCGATTTTAACTCAGCCGCTTCATCTTCTTCAATTTTTAATAAGCCTGCAACCTTAGCTGCATCGTTATCAAAAGCTTTGTTGATGTCAAACACCAGCTCGTCGCCTTTTTTCAGGCCAATCAGCGATTTTTTAATTTTCGCATCCTGGATCTGATCTAAACGTACCGACGCGGTGTTGTTTATTCCATCCTCAAAAACAGAACCATCCGGAGAAAGCTGTGCTAATTCGGCATAAAGCACATCGTCATCTGCCGATACGTCAGGATTTGTCATTTTGCCATAGCTACGGCGGATATTTTTGATACGTGATGCTAATGTTTCGTCATCAACTTTTATCACATACTGGGTAAGTTTATCTTTTGATGAAAAATCGATATCAAACGCAGGTGCCAAACCAATTTCGTAGTTAAACTCAAAGTTATCGGCAAAATCCCAGTTGTATTCTTTCCTGTCGTCATCAGCTTTTGGTAAAGGCTGGCCTAATACTTCAAGCTTCTCTTCGTCAAGATATTTGTTCAATGTATCAGACAGCATGTTGTTGATCTCGTCAACCAAAATGCTTTTACCGTACATTTTTTTGATGTGTGCAACAGGTACCATACCCGGGCGGAAACCCGGCATCTTTGCTTTCTTAGCTTGGTCTTTCATTGCTTTTTCAACCCTTGGCTGGTAATCCTCCGGGGCGATGTTGATCTTAACAACTGTATTCAGGTTATCAATTTTTTCCTGTGATATATTCATCTTTTTTACCTGGTATTAAATTATTCTTTGTCCAAGATACAACCCTAGTGGCTGTACAAAATTCGAGGCGCAAAAGTATGAATTTATTTTTGAATTTAGTTAGCTACCCTGCTTGTTTTGAAATTTAACAACGCTGTTTTTTACCGGCTTAACTGTTTTAAGGTAAGCATATATAGCGCCCAGGTCCTTTTCATTCATGCCGCCATATTTCCACCAGGGCATAATTGTTTGGAACTGGCCTGGTTTAACCACTGTTGGTTTTGCTGTACCGTTTGCATATTGCGTAAACCGGGTTATAAACTGCGCTTTACTCCAGCTACCTATGCCGGTTTCATTATCGGGCGTTATGTTTGACGCCCGCACAACCGCGCCACCGCCAAGGCCATATTCGTTACCGCCTGCCAATTCCATCCCGGGTATTGGGGTGCCTTTATCAGCTTTGGTGTGGCAATCGCGGCAGGCCGCGCTTTGTACCAGGTAAGCGCCGTATGCTAATGTATCCTGCTCATTTGGCTTTTTGCCCGGCTCGGCTTTTTTAGGCATGGTGTTTACGATCAGGTTCAGTGGGAAATTGAGCTTACGCTGCGGGTAGCTGGTTTCGTGCGGCTGCAGGGTGCGGATATAGGCAATGATATCATACACGTCCTCAGCATCCATCTTGGAGTACGACTGCCATGGCATGATCGGGAATATGGCCGATCCATCCTTTTTAACCCCTGCAGTAATTGCCCGGTACAGCTCGCCATCCGTCCAGTTCTTTAAATTGGCTGGTGTAATGTTGGGTACATACACTTCGCCGGGAAAGTTGACACGGGCATCAAATTTTTCGCCGCCTGCCCCTATTATGGTAGTATCTATCGGTGCAGCAAAAACGCCCCATTTACGGGTGCTGTGGCAATCAACGCATACTGCAACGTGGTTAGCCAGGTATTTACCGTGTGCTATGCGCTGCGGGGTTAATTCAACTTTAATGCTTGGTGGGTCGCCTACATTTGGCAAGGCAAGGGTTACGTATGATATAGCCGCCACAATAACAAGCGCTATACAAATAACGATATACGCCATCCATTTTTTAAACTTTTTCATCAGGATAAGGTTAGGTAATACTATTTTAAACAACAAATGACGGCCAAAAGCCGTCATTTGTTACATCTTTTATTAAAAAATATTACGCTTAATCTATCTTTTTAATTGACGAAGCGCCTGATTGATCGTTATTTACCTTTGTTGGGTTGCCACGATACCGGATATCTGATGCACCGCTGGTATGCACATCCAATTCGTTCAGTACGTTTATTTTGCACTCGCTGGCGCCTGATGTGCCTATCTTATATTTACCTACCACAAAATCAAGTGCTTCAATCTTGCCAGACCCGCTCAGGTCAACCTCATGTGATGCCGCCTGGCCTTTCAGGTAAACTTCTGTTGAGCCACTGGCATCGGTACGTACCCTGCCTGCATAAAGTTCCATATCAATTTTTGTTGAGCCCGACAGATCGAAGTTCAGGTCCTGCACGGTTAAACGGCCATCGCTCTTTATCTCAACTGCGCCTGATGCGCCTATCTTGTCCAGATTTTTAACCCCTATAATAATAGTAGTTTCGCCACTGCTACATACATTACGGCGGCTATGTACCCTTAAGGTACCACCCTGAATAGTAGTTTGTATGTATTTGAACAGGTTATCATCGGTGGTGATAGAGACAGATTCTGTGCTATCCTGCTTTAGGGTAACTTTATACCCGCCAGAGATATCTATTTTGCTAAAGTTGCTCATTTTACGTGTTTCGGTACGTACGTTTCCGTTACCTTTTACACATCTGAAACGCCTGCATGAAGAAAATAAGGTTATTGATACGGCTGCTACCAGTAGTAATATTTTAAAATTGATGGTTTTCATAATAGTTTGGTTTAGTGTTTTTGACGATGATTAATGGTTTTAAGTTACAGTAAAATTAAAAAAAGCCATCTATTAATCTGATGGCTTTTTGATATATGATAGGCTTTTGCAAGATAGTACTGATTATAAACCGGCTAATTCATTTTGTTTTGCTTTAGCGGTGCGGCCAGGCATTTGGTTTTTTGTAGCATTTACAGTTACAAAATCTGCATGGTTAACGTTGGCTGCCTGTGCATAGTTTAAGTTATAATCGTTTGCGTTACCGCTTAAGGTTGCTTTTGCATTATCGTTAACATTTACGGTTGCTTTATAAGCATCTATCTTTAAGTCGGCAGTGGCAGTGTTGTATAAGTTAACTTCAAGGTCAAGTCTTTCTAATTTACCAAATGACTTTACTTCGGCATTATCGTAAGCGCTGATGGCTTGTAAATCGGCTGCTGTTACCCAAACCACTAATTTTTCGTTTTTGTATGATGATATACGCAACACACCGTTTTGGCTTTGTACCAAAGCGCTTTCTGAGTAATATTTGTTATAAACCTTCACTTGGTCGGCAGTGCCGTCTGATACATAAAGTTCAACGTTTCCGTGGATCTCGATCTTGTTGATTTTGCCCACATTAGTTAAAGTTACGCTTGCATCGTTGTTATTATTGTTAACGTTTGCATAAGTGTTTTTGGTGGTTACCACTGCCATAATCATTACGGCTACCATGGTGAATATTGTTGTTTTCATTTTATTAATATTTTGATTATGAATACTATAAGTTGTGTTATTAATTACATAGATATGACGACCCGCACGGAGAAACGTTACAGCAAAACAGCCTCTATTAGACACAGTGCAGGTTTTTATCGGTGAATGGCGGAAATGTGGCGGTGAACGGGAGAAGTTTTTTTTGAGGTTCAAAATAACAACAATAAACAAGGCTTTTAATAGTGTATCAAAACCGAACAGGATGTGAATCCCCCCCCTTCCGCCTCTACATTCGTACGGTGAAGAGAGAGCCGTTAAGCGATGTCAGGGATGCGTATGCTCACCAGACTTAGCTAAATCATTGCCGTCCCTTTTAAGGGACGGATAAATGAAGCAGATATATGGCTTTGGCCAAAACCTGTTTGATAGTTTGGCTAAAGCCGGGGAGTTCCTGTTGGTTATACGTTGGCTGAAGCCAACGGCAATGAGTTTTCTGTCGTCGCAGGGTTTCACATCGTGTCCCCTGCGTTGCCTTACACTTGGCGCAGCGGTTCTTTCAGAAGGCACCGCGGAGACATAATCGCCATCCATGCTATTAGCCCCCTTGCTGTTTGACTCCCCCCAGCACCTTTCTGCTGCGCAAAGAGGAGATTAAATAATCGGTTCCAGACGGTTGAGGACGTTTGACGGCCTCTTAAAACGGTGGGCAACATCGTGTTTAAACAAAAAAGCCATCGCATGTGGCAATGGCTTACAGAATATATTTTGAGCTTTTTTGCAGAAGTAACATTTAAAGGATAGCTAATTCTGATGGATCGGCCTTTACAAATTTGTTAGTTACTTTTTTGCTGCTGTTAACGGCAACAAGGTTGCTGCTGTTAACACTTGCAGACTGATCTTGTGTTAAGTTATAATCGTTAACGGTACCGCTAATGTTTGCTTTTGCACGGTTATTTACGTTGATAGTTGCTTTGTATGCATCAAGGTTTAAATCGGCAGATGCAGTGTTGTACAGGTTAACTTCAAGGTCAAGTTTTTCTAATTTTCCGAATGATTTTACTTCGGCATTATCGTAAGCGCTGATGGCTTGTAAATCGGCTGCTGTTACCCAAACCACTAATTTTTCGTTTTTGTATGATGATATACGCAACACACCGTTTTGGCTTTGTACCAAAGCGCTTTCTGAGTAATATTTGTTATAAACCTTCACTTGGTCGGCAGTGCCGTCTGATACATAAAGTTCAACGTTTCCGTGGATCTCGATCTTGTTGATTTTGCCCACATTAGTTAAAGTTACGCTTGCATCGTTGTTATTATTGTTAACGTTTGCATAAGTGTTTTTGGTGGTTACCACTGCCATAATCATTACGGCTACCATGGTGAATATTGTTGTTTTCATTTTATTAATATTTTGATTGTGAGTAATATAAGTTGTGTTATTAAATACATAGATATGACGACTGGCACAGATAAACGTTACAGCAAAACAGCCTGTATTAGACGCAGTGCGGGTTTTTATCGGTGAATGGATGAAATGTGGCGGTGAACGGAGAAAGAATTTTTTGAGGCAATAAATAAGAATCGAGAACCAGGACAGAGCTTCGTCTTTTAACTATGCAACCGCTCTGTCATCTCGAACAAGGAACGAGGAGAGATCTTTTACAATAGCTAAGTAACGAATTTGCGTGTACTCTTATCGCTTGTAAAAGATTTCCCGTAGCTGCGCTTCCCTCGACAGGCGGGCTTTTTAAGGCCCGATACGAAGCTGGGCTATGCATAGTAATTATAATATGGGGAATGGTGACAGCATTTCGCAGTAGCTAATTTTTAAACCAGCTGATTATCAGTAAATTGCTTGTGAACACAAGCGTTCACGACAGTGACATGAACACTTTCGCCTTTCCATGCCGCGCAGAATCTTCAGAAGCCCCCGCGGCGAAAGGGCAAATGACAATTCCTCTAAAACAAAAAAGCCACCAGTTGAACTGATGGCTTGCAGAAATATATATTGAACTTTTGCAAAAGTAATGCTTATAGGATAGCTAATTCAGCTTGGTCAGCCTTTACAAATTTATTGGTTACTGTTTTGCTGCGGTTAACGGCTGCAAGGTTGCTGTGGTTAACGGTTGCAGATTGGTCTTGCGTTAAGTTATAATCGTTAACATTACCACTGATGTTTGCTTTTGCACGGTCGTTTACGCTGATGTTTGCTTTGTATGCATCAAGGTTCAGATCGGCAGATGCTGTGTTGTTCAATGTTACATCAAGATCTAATCTCTCCAGGGTACCGAATGATTTAATAGTTGAGTTATCATTGGCTACGATGGCTTGCAGATCATTAGCAGTTACCCAAACCACTAATTTTTTATCGGTGTATGATGATATACGTAACACACCGTTTTGGCTTTGTACCAAAGCGCTCTCTGAGTAGTATTTGTTGTAAACTTTTACCTGGTCGGCGCTACCGTCAGATACGAACAGTTCAACGTTTCCGTGTAATTCTATTTTGTTGATTTTGCTAACGTTTGTTAGTGTGGTGCTTACTTCGCCATTGTTATTATTGTTAACGGCTGCAAAGGTTGATGTTACTGTACCTAATGCTAAAGTGAAGATGGTTGCTATGGTTAAAAACTGAGTTTTCATTTTATTAATATTTGATTGTGAGTGTTTTATTATTTTTTCTAATTTTTAAATACACCAATATGACGCCCCCATCTACTAAACGTTACAGCGATTTTGGCTATATTAGATGTACGGCCTGTTTATGTCGGTAAACGGGCTATTTATGACGGTGAAAAGACAGATTTTTTTTGAAACAGGCAGTCTAACCCGCTCTGTGCCGGGGTATCGGTGCCCTCGCTAATGAGGAAAACTACTGCTAAGAATGTGTTTTGAGGAAATGATGCAGTTAATCGCTACTTATCCATACCATCCTGCGGGATGATAGCCTTACGGTACCTCGATACCTTTTCGAACAGCATATCGGGTACAAATGGCTTGGTCAGGTAATCGCACATGCCGGCCTCATATGCTTTGCTATGGGTTTCGGGCATGGCATCTGCCGTGAAAGCTATAATGGGTATATCCGGGTGGCTTTGTTTGATAATGGCCGTTGCTGTAAATCCATCCATTACCGGCATCTGCAGATCCATGATGATCATATCGTAATTACCGGCATTCACCATATCCACCGCAATTTGCCCGTTCATAGCCTCAGCTACGTTTGCCTGCCATTTCTTCAAAAATTTTGAAGCTATCATCAGGTTCATCTTATTATCATCAACCACCAAAATATTCATACCATAAAGGCTGGGTGGTAGTATAAGGTCGTTAACTGTGGTTTCGCCGTGTTGTGTATCCGCAATCGGGCTTGCCGTTGCAAAGCGGATGTTAAAGGCAAACGTGGTACCCTTACCCAATTCACTAAATACTTGTATACTGCTTCCATAAAGCTCTATCAGCCGTTTTGTAATAGCAAGCCCAAGGCCGGTACCGCCATAATTATGTGTAATGGTTTGCGGGCCTTGTATAAATGGGTCAAAAACAATAGCCATGTTTTCGGCAGCAATGCCAATGCCGGTATCTGCCACGGTAAATTTAATCAGCACTTCGTTATTGCTTATCTCCTGTTCCTTTTCAAGCGAGATGGTCACTTTACCTTCCTGCGTAAACTTAACGGCGTTGCTTACCAGGTTTATGAGTATCTGGCCAAGGCGTATCTGGTCGCCCATCAGGTATTCGGGGATGCTGCTATCAGCTACCAGTTCAATGTCCAGGTTTTTTTCAACCGCCTTTGCGTAGAAAGATTGCCTGATATTGTGCACCAACTGATGAATATTAAAAGGCATGTTGCTCAGTTGCAGTTTGCCGGCCTCTATTTTATTATAATCTAAAATATCATTAATAATTGCCAGCAGGTTCTCGCTGCTAAATTTAAGCGTGTTCAGGTACTCCAGTTGTTCGGGTTTGGGGCTTTCTTCAAGCAACAGGTTAGTGGTACCAATAACCGCGTTCATAGGCGTGCGGATCTCATGGCTCATGATAGACAGGAACTCCGATTTAAAATGCGATGAACGCTCGGCCTGTTCTTTGGCTATGATTAATTCCTGCCTTACTTTTTGTTGCACGGTTATATCCTCGCCAATACTGGTGGTTTCTTTAACATAACCGTTCTCGTCATAACTAACCGTGTTTTGCCAGCTAATGGTGCGCAGCTCGCCGTTGCGGCATATAATAGGGTTTATATAATGCGCCTTAATGGTATTATTTTTAAACCAGGTGTTTAATATCTCATTATGTTCGCCGGGCACAAAATGTTCCATCCAGTTCATGCCCAATATTTCCATCTGGCTGTAACCAACCAGGCTGGCCAGGTATTTATTACAGTAAATAACCTTTCCTTCGGCATCTAATGATAATGCAGCCAGTTTAATAGTTTCCAGCACCAGGCGGTATTTGTTTTCGGTACGGCGGTAGTCTATTTCGGCCTGTTTGCGCTGGGTAATATCTTGCAGGGTGCCAATAATTTTGCGCACGCTGCCATCCTCGCGGTACATGAGTTTGCCAGTAATAACACTTATGTGTTTAATATTCCCTTGGGGAGTAATAATGCGGTACTCATAAGATGTGCCACTGTTATCGCCGCTTTTAAACAGGTGGTTTACAATATACCTGTCATCCGGGTGGATGCATTGCAGCAGGGTTTTACCAAAGCGCGATGACGACGCCGAGTTTTCAT
Source organism: Bacteroidota bacterium (assembly GCA_040390445.1). Classification (GTDB taxonomy): domain Bacteria; phylum Bacteroidota; class Bacteroidia; order Sphingobacteriales; family Sphingobacteriaceae; genus Mucilaginibacter. The sequence continues at coordinate 51,145 of JAZJYI010000004.1, read as the reverse complement.
CCACTTCATAAATAGAGTTTACCTCGTCGCTCCATGATAGTATTTTTAAAGTACTATCCCATTTCCAGTTACCTATTTTGGCAATAACCTGGGCTTCCAGCAGTTCAGCCTGGCTTACCTTTACAGCTTTTTCGGCCAGTTTGCTTTCGGTAATATCCTGTATAATGCCCACTACCCTTTTCAGTCCACCGTCGCTGTTCAGCAACAAGTCGCCGCGTAGCACACGTAAATATTTTAGATTGCCTTTAGGGGTGATGAATTTATGCTCCAGGCTGCCTTCAATTACTGTATTAATATTATTAAGGTACTTTGCAGTGGTTTCAATATCTTCCGGATGCACCATACTCATATAATACTCAAACCGGGCTTTGCTGGCGGGGGCGTTATCAACCTCCAGTATTTTAAATAAGCTTTCCGACCAATAATTCTCCTGCGTATCGCTATCGTACCACCAATTACCTGTTTTGGCAATATCCTGGGCTTGCAGCAGCAGGTTTTTATTCTCCGTTAAGGCATCCGCATGTTTCTTTTGCTCAGAAATATCGGTAACAGATACCGATATACGTTTGGTGTATTTGCCGGTAACATCAACTACCGGCGATGCCTTTGCTAAAAACCAGCCCGGTTCGCCATATACCGATGGGAATTCTATACTGGTGGTTTTATTATATTTTAAAACATAATCATAAACCTCTAAAAAAGGTTTCGCCCTTTCGGGGCCGATAGCTTCATGCAAAGTTTTATTCAAAAAATTCTCTGCCTTTAAATAATCCGGCGATTGCGGGCCGAACCATACATTTATACAGATCCCGTTCTCATCAAACTCAAAAATAGTATCGTTTATAGAACTGATAAGCGCGTGCATTTGCTGCTGGCTATTCCGCAGTTTTTCGGCATTGGTTATCAGCGATTCATTTAGCTGGATAATATTGTTAACCGCTTTTTTAAACTGCATTTTGTAGGCAAGCATCACTAAAAAAGATACATAGGCTATCAGCGTAAAAACACCAAGCAGGATAATAAACACATTTACAGAAATGTTAACTTTTGGGGCAGTGTAATAAGCGGCCACAACCGCGGCTATATTTAACAGTGTAACGCCAACAAACTCGCGCCGTTGCTTGCAAAAAAGGGTTACAGCAATAAATATAGTGATGGAACTAAAAACATAAACGTGCGCAAAACCGTTAACCCCTAATAGTATAAAGTTATTTACAAACAGGTATGAGGTAATGGTAACATATACCATAGCTTTAAGAAAAGCCCTGTTTTTATCGTACGAAAGGGCCAGCGTTGCCAGGCAAAAGGCAGAGTTTATTAAACGCAGCCAAATTGGGTCGTATGAGCTATCGTAACAAAGGTAATGCAATGCGGGGCTGGCTATCAGTAAGCCCAATAATATAAGCCTGTAAATAGTTATGTCGTTTTCAATTAATAGCAGGGCCCTATTTTTAAAAGACATACACCTGGGGGAGTTTTTTATTTATACCAAACAATATTGGGGATAACACCATACTTACTTAATAAGAATTTTACAAAGAGTAAATATATCTTAAAGGCTATTAATACGCAGATTTATTTACATTTGTTGCAAATACTATTTTTTCTATGTCTGAAACTGCACAATTAAAAATTGGTGATAAAACCTATGATCTGCCTGTTATAGAAGGTACCGAAGGCGAAAAAGCTATTGATATTTCTAAATTACGCGACCAGAGTGGTTATGTTACATTAGATATTGGCTACAAAAATACCGGCGCTACAAAAAGTGCCATCACATTTTTAGATGGCGAGGTTGGTATACTTAAATATCGTGGCTACCCTATTGAACAACTGGCAGAAAATTCAACCTTTATTGAGGTTGCCTACCTGCTGATATATGGTAAACTGCCTACGGCTGAGCAATTACAGGCGTTTGAGTTTGAAATTAGCCACCATACCCTTGTACACGAGGATATGAAAAAGTTTTTTGACGGTTTCCCTTCGGGCTCGCACCCAATGGGGCAGCTATCGTCATTAATTGGTGCTTTGGCAGCCTTTAACCCGGCGTCATTAAAACAAGGCCTTTCTGCCGAAGAGATCAATATCGAGATCATTAAGCTGATTGCCAAAATGAGCACCATCGTATCATGGATCTACAAAAAATCGTTAGGGCATCCGGTTATATACCCACGCAACAAGCTTGATTATGTAACCAATTTTATGCACATGACCTTTGGGCAGCGTACCGAAGATATTGAGATTGACCCGGTTGTAGTTAGCGCCATGAACAAGCTGCTGATACTGCATGCAGACCATGAGCAAAACTGCTCAACATCAACCGTGCGTATAGTAGGCTCATCAGATGCTAACCTGTATGCTTCTATATCTGCAGGGATCTCTGCGCTTTGGGGCCCACTGCATGGTGGTGCAAACCAGGCAGTAATAGAAATGCTGCAAAAAATAAAAGAAGATGGCGGCGACGTTGACAAATGGGTTGCCAAAGCAAAAGACAAGAACGATCCGTTCCGCCTGATGGGTTTTGGTCACCGTGTGTACAAAAACTTCGACCCGCGTGCCAAGATCATTAAAAAAGCCTGCGATGATATCCTGGAGAAACTTGGCATCAATGATGAAACTTTAGAGATTGCCAAGAAACTGGAAGAAGTTGCACTTAGCGACCCTTATTTTGTTGAGCGTAAACTTTACCCTAATGTTGATTTCTATTCAGGTATCATCTATACAGCGCTTGGTTTCCCTACAGAAATGTTTACCGTACTGTTTGCTTTAGGCCGCCTGCCGGGATGGATTGCCCAGTGGAAAGAAATGAAGGCAAACAAGGAGCCTATTGGCCGCCCGCGCCAGATATACGTTGGCGAAACCGATAAAAACTACACCGATATAAAGGATAGAAAATAAGACGTACTCACGCGCTTTTTGCTGCGCAAAAAGCGCGTGAGTAAATACCTCGTAGATTAAAAAATATCCCTAATTTAAAGCCCGCCATACGACGGGCTTTTTTTGTAATTATTGTATGAAAATAACGTTGCTATTTATTACCATTGCCGTAATTTATTTCTTTCAAAGCAGTACAACTTTAAGCGTAAAAACCAAGACTGTTTCCAACAGAATTTACCCTGGATTCACTTTAAAATCGGAAGACTCCATATTAACTTTTAAGGGTATAAGATATTTGATTTTGAGAAAGGAATATTATGATGAAAAAGATGAAATATTGAGAGCAATAATTAATCATGATATTGATTATATGGATTGGTCGAGAGCGGAAATGTTGAAGGATAAAAATTTCTTTGAGGACAACGAACTCGATCGATTTATTAATGCGATAATCCTCAATAATCACCAGTTAAAAATAAATACAATCAAGGCTCATATCGAATTTACCAACACTAAAGAGAAAAAAATTTGGTACTCCATTCCCGGTAAGAAAGATTTTCTTTATCAAATTGCTTACCGATAGAACAAAATGACGCCACGCGAGCTATTAAAGCAATATTGGGGGCATAACAGCTTCCGGCCGTTGCAGGAAGAGATCATCACCTCGGTATTGCAGGGTAAGGATACTTTAGCTTTACTGCCAACAGGCGGGGGTAAATCGGTATGTTTTCAAATACCCGCCCTGGCGCAGGAGGGGATCTGTATCGTGGTATCGCCCCTCATAGCGCTGATGAAGGACCAGGTAGAAAACCTGAAGGCAAAAGGCATTGAGGCCATGGCCATTGTATCCGGCATGGGTAAGCGCGAGGTTGATATCGCTTTGGATAACTGCGTGTATGGCCCTGTGAAATTCCTGTACCTCTCGCCCGAGCGTTTACTATCCGAGTTGGTGCGCGAGCGTATTAAGTACATGAAGGTAAACCTCTTCGCTGTTGATGAAGCGCATTGTATCTCGCAATGGGGTTATGATTTCCGCCCGTCGTACCTGCACCTTGCCGAACTGCGCGAACTGCACCCCAACGTACCTGTGCTGGCGCTTACCGCTACAGCAACTGCCGAAGTACGGGAGGATATTCAGGAAAAGTTGCTCTTTAATAACGGTACCGTTTACCAGCAAAGTTTTGAGCGTAAAAATTTAAGGTACGTGGTGCAAACCACCGAAGATAAATTGCGCAAGCTGCTTGATGTAGCCAAAGGCATTGGCGGCAGCGGTATTGTATATGTACGCAGCCGTAAAGAAACCTTCGAGATAGCCAAATTTTACCAGCAGAACCACATCAAAGCCGATTATTACCACGCGGGCCTGCCTACAGACGAGCGCTCTGAAAAGCAGGAGGCCTGGAAAAATAACCGCACCCAAATTATAGTAGCTACCAATGCCTTCGGCATGGGGATTGATAAGCCCGACGTTAGGTTTGTGATACATAAAGATGTACCCGACAGCCTGGAAGCCTACTATCAAGAGGCTGGCCGGGGTGGTCGCGATGAACAACGGGCCTATGGTGTGTTGTTATACAACCCTACCGACAGGATAAAACAGGAAAAGAAATTTATTCAGAACTTCCCGTCAGTTGATGAGATAAAACAGGTTTACCACCAATTGGGCAATTATTGCCAGCTGGCCTATGAAGCCGGCGAGGGGGTTAGCTTTGAACTTGACCTGGGCGATTTTTGCAGTCGGTTTCAACTGGATGCCATCAAAACCCTTAATGCCCTGAAATTTTTAGAGCAGGACGAATACCTGGCCTTTAATGAAAGTGTTTTCCTGCCCTCGCGTTTCAGGTTCGAGGTATTGAACGAGGAGCTTTATAACTTTCAGATTCAAAACCCGGGTTGGGACCCATTCATCAAAACCCTGCTGCGATCGTACGGTGGCTCATTTGAGAATTATGTTAGGCTAAAAGAATTTGACCTTGCCCGCCGCACCGGCATGAACACCCAGCAGGTAATACAGGGCTTGCAACAATTGCAAGGCTTTAACCTGTTGAGCTACCTGCCCCAAACCGATAAACCGCAAATAACCTGGCTAAAGCCGCGCCAGCATATCAGCAACCTGTACATTAACAAGGTGTTTATTGATCAGCGTAAAGAAACTTACCGCAAAAAAATGGAGGCTGTATTTGCCTATGCCGAACACAAACGCTGCCGCAGCCAAATGCTGCTTAGTTATTTCGATGAGCCAAACGCCAATAAATGTGGTGTGTGTGATATTTGCCTGGAAGAACGCCGCCAAAAAAATGCTGAAGAGATATTTGATGATATCACCAACGAGATAGTACAGTTGCTTAGCACCGATACCCGCACCATAGATGAACTCATGACCTCCTTAAAGCTTGGCACCGAAAAAGAAAAGATCCAGACCATCCGCTTGCTGCTGGATGCAGGTAAGATCAAAACTGATGGCGGGAACTATTATTTGTAAGCAGTACATTAAGATTTTACAACTTTTAAAAAGTTGTAAAATCTATCTCCGTTTGCTCAAATTAGTTCGTCCGTATTGCCTCTACCGGGTCAAGCTTTGAGGCAAAGTATGCCGGTATAATACCCGATAATACACCTATGGTAACGGAGATACCTATACCATAAATAACATTCCCGGCATCCAATACTACCTGTATATCGGCCACAGCTTTTACAGCAAAGGTGCCCAGGTAAACAATAAATAAGCCTATTAACCCGCCCATGAGGCATAGTGCAATAGCTTCTATTAAAAATTGCAGTAATATAAAGTAATTTTTAGCACCCAATGATTTTTGGATACCGATGATATTGGTACGCTCTTTTACCGATACAAACATGATATTGGCTATACCGAAACCACCCACCAGTACCGAGAAAAACCCGATAATAAAACCACCTTTGTTGATGATGCCAAAAAGCTGATCGAGCTGGTTGGTTAATATGGTTGATTTGTTCAGCGAGAAATCATCCTCAGCACCAGGGCGTATGCTGTGGATAGAGCGCATTAAGCCGCGCACTTCGCTTTCTACTTCCACATCGCTCAGGTTATCCCGGCCGCGTACTACTATATTCGGGCTGTACTTTTCGTTCTCTATATCAATAACGTTTTTGGCAAAGTTTAATGGCAATAATATCTCGTTATCGCTGGTAATGCCCAGCATATCCTTACCTTCTTTGGCAAATACGCCAATAATGGTAACATTACGGCCCATAATTTTTATTTGCTTACCAACACCAGTACCACCGGGAAAAAGCGCATCGGAAATATCGGCGCCAATAATGGTTACCGGCGCGCCCGTGCGCGATTCTATCTCTGTAAAGTAACGGCCATCCTGGAAATTAACGTTCCAGGTTTTATCATGATCCTGCGATACAGCGTTTATCTGCGCACCGTCAACCGTGTTACTCTGGTACTTTACAGTACGGTTATCAACTCTAATTTCATAGGAAAGGGCTTTAGCGGTTTGGCTGCGGCGGCTTAGCTGTTCAAAATCGCGCAGTTTGGGTACTGGCCTCTGCATATATTTCCACCAGGGGAAGTTGTCCTCACCTACCCATGGCCATTTTTCTACATAAATACTATTACTACCCAGCTTATCAACGCTTTTTTGCAGGTTATTACGCAAGGTATCAACCGCCGATGATACCGCTATGATGGTAAAAATACCAATGGTAACACCCAATAACGAAAGCATGGTACGCAGCTTATTTTGCCTTAACGCATCGTATGCAAACAGGAAGCTCTCGCGGATAAGTTTTAGTAATATCATATCGTTATTTTGATTGCCCCGGGCCTGCCGGATAATTGTTTTTTGCCCCCGGCCCCAAACACTATTTGTTAGACGGTGTTAAAGCAGTTAAGTTACAGTAATTTTCTATTTAAATATTAACTGTAGCGCGCCAACAAAAAAAGGCGTGAAAAATAACAAAAAATCCGTACATTTGCGCCCTGAAAATTCATATATAAAGCATGAAATTATCTCAATTTAAATTCAATTTACCTGAATCATTAATTGCACATTCTCCGTCAGACATACGTGACGAATCACGTTTAATGGTTCTACACCGCGATTCGGGCAAAATTGAGCATAAAATATTCAAGGATGTTTTAGATTACTTTGACGACCAGGATGTAATGATCCTGAACAATACAAAAGTATTCCCGGCGCGTATGTATGGTAACAAGGAAAAAACCGGCGCTACCATCGAAGTATTTTTACTGCGCGAATTAAATAAAGAACTGAGGCTTTGGGATGTACTGGTTGACCCGGCCCGTAAAATACGCGTAGGCAACAAACTTTATTTTGGCGATGACGACCTGTTGATTGCCGAGGTTGTTGATAATACCACTTCACGTGGCCGTACCATCCGCTTTTTGTTTGATGGTACTGACGAGGAGTTTCGCCGTAACGTAGAGATATTGGGTGAAACCCCACTGCCAAAATACATTAAACGCAAGGCTACTGCCGACGATAAAGAACGCTACCAAACTATATTTGCCAAGCACGAAGGCGCGGTTGCTGCCCCTACTGCAGGCCTGCACTTTAGCCGCGAGCTGATGAAACGCCTTGAACTGAAAGGTGTTGAATTTGCCGAGGTTACCCTGCACGTTGGTTTAGGCACTTTCCGCCCGGTTGAGGTGGAGGACCTTACCAAACACAAAATGGACTCTGAGCAGTTTATAATCGAAGAGAAACAGGCCAACATTGTAAACCGCGCTATCGAAAGAAAAAGCCGCATTTGCGCCGTTGGTACCACATCAATGCGCGCGGTTGAATCGGCTGTATCAGCAGGCAAAAGCTTAAAGGCCGCTAACGACTGGACCAGCAAGTTTATCTTCCCTCCATACGAGTTTAGCATAGCTAACAGCATGATCACCAACTTCCACACACCAGAATCGACCCTATTGATGATGGTTAGCGCATTTGGCGGTTACGAACATATTATGAACGCTTACGAAGTTGCGGTAAAAGAAAAATATCGTTTTTATAGCTACGGCGATGCGATGCTGATTATTTAGTGAATGGAGAATAAAGATTAGTTCTATTTTCGTCTAATTATACAAAGAGATATGAGTCAAACTCATATCTCTTTTTTATTTTATAGTTTTGCAATACGCTATGTCAACCCCTCACCCCTCACCCCTCACCCCTCACCATTATGCCATCATTGTTGCCGGTGGTTCTGGCAGCCGGATGCAATCTGCATTGCCAAAGCAGTTTATTGAGCTTTGCGGCGAGCCGGTGCTGATGTACACGATGAGGGCGTTTTATAACAGCCAACCAGCACCACAAATTATCTTAGCCCTGCATGGCAGTTATCACGGTTTATGGGCACAGCTTTGCGCTAAACACAACTTCAACATCCCGCATAAAATAACCATGGGTGGCGAAACCCGTTTCCACTCGATCAAGAACGCGGTTGATAGTATTGTAGACGATGATGTATTAATTGCCGTACACGACGCCGTACGCCCGCTTGTAAGCACAGATATCATCAACGAAGCCTATAGATGCGCAGCGGAGAACGGAACGGCTGTAACAGCCGTTAAAAGCCGCGATTCGATAAGGCAAATAAAGGGCAACATTTCCACAAGCTTAAACCGCGATAGCATTTACCTGGTACAAACCCCGCAAACCTTCCAGTCGGCCCTGCTCAAAAAAGCCTACCAGCAATCTTATACCGATACTTTTACCGACGACGCCTCTGTTGTAGAGCAGAGCGGCGTTGCCATTACGCTGATAACGGGCGATTACAGCAATATTAAAATAACCTTTCCGGAAGATATTGCCATTGCCGAAGCGCTTATAAACAAAAAAGCCACCATCCGTTAGTTAACGAATGATGACTGCATTTTATCTGATCTATTTATCAGGCCCGTCTGATCACCCCCAGTAATAAAGCGATGATGGCTATTACCAGTAAAATGTGAATTAAACCGCCCGCGTGATTTACGAAGAACCCGAAGATCCATCCGATCACCAAAATAACTGCGATGATGTACAATAAGCTTCTCATAGTGTTGTGTGTTTAGTTAGTGTTTTTCTTAGTTGATGTTATATATTATTAAACCCGCATTACTTCAAAAAGTTTTGCGCATAAAAAACCCCGCCTTAGCAGGGTTCTAAATATTATCTGCCCAGCATCAGGCCCTTCTTATCACGCCTAAAAGCAGTGCTATAATAGCTATAACCAGCAGGATGTGGATGATGTTACCAGAACCCGCGTAAAAAAATCCGAATGCCCATCCTATAACCAGGATAACAGCAATGATGTACAGTAAGCCTCTCATGTTGTAATGTTTTATGTTTAAGTAAATGTATATACAGGTACCTATGCCAAAATCATTCCAAAAAGGGGTTGTAACAAAAAAAGCCCTGCATGCAGGGCTTCTCGGTTTCTTAATATGTAGGCGTACTAATACTCGTCTTCGTTAAAAAAGAAGTCGTCTTTGGTCGGGTAATCCGGCCAAATCTCCTCTATGTTTTCGTACGGTTCACCATCATCTTCAAGTGCCTGCAGGTTTTCAATAACCTCTACCGGCGCTCCTGAACGTATGGCGTAATCAATTAATTCGTCTTTTGTGGCAGGCCATGGCGCATCTTCAAGGTGCGATGCTAATTCAAGTGTCCAATACATGTTTTTATGTTAAAGTGGTAAATTTTGCTTTTTCGCAAAAGTATAATATTTTTAAATTGATTATCAATATTTTTTTGTAAAATTTTTATATCCTTGGTATCCACTGGTTTTCAGGGATTTTATCGGCATATCCTATCATTCTTGCCAGGGTGAACAGGTAATCGCTCAACCTGTTCAGATAAATATTCACTTTTTCATCAACCGTGCTCTCTTCTGCAAGGTGTACACTCAACCTTTCGGCCCTGCGGCATACGCAGCGCGCTATGTGGCAATATGATATGGCGTTGCTTCCACCCGGCAAAATAAAGTGCCGCAGTTCGGGCAGGGTTTCGTTCATCCTGTCCATTTCTTTTTCAAGCAGTTCAACATCTTCGGTGTGCAGATCGGGTATTACCATCCTGCTTTTTTCAGGATCGGCCGCCAGTGATGAACCGATGGTGAACAACCTGTCCTGTATTTGTTTTAGTACATCCTTATCATAATCACTTATCTGCTGGTCGCGGATAAGGCCAATGTAAGAGTTCAGTTCATCAACAGTGCCATAGCTCTCAATACGCAGGTGGTGCTTAGGCACGCGCGTACCGCCAATTAATGATGTATAGCCTTTATCGCCTGTTTTGGTATATATTTTCATAACAATAGCAGCAATTTAAGCGTTTAAATTAAACAATGTAATTTTAACCACAGAGGACACTAAGATTTGCAATTTGGTAAGCCACAAAGTACACAGAGATTTTTAATTGATAAAATATATAAATCTTTGTGCCCTCTGTGCTCTCCGTGGTTAAATTAAACATTACGCAATTTTAAACTTAAACTTGCATATCGTGTTTTGTTCAAATATATTATTTAGAAAATATGAAACCCATAATATCATCCGGCAGGGCTGCACTTATATGTTTATTTACTTTGGCATTACTAAGCTTTAAGTGCAGTAACGGCAATACGGCACCAAATGCCGCCCCGCCTGCACCAAAACCACGGGCCGATTTCTCCAAATTTTTAACCGAACAGCAGTTTAACGCCCTGTTTCCCGAGCGCGACAAGTTTTATACCTACCAGGCATTCATCAAAGCTGTGAATGAACTGGCCCAAATAAAGGTACAGGTTACACGCCGCGCGGTATCGGTATACCAATTTATCCGTACCGACAAAAGTACCGGCAAAGCCGTTACAGTGCGCCAGGATGGCGACTGGAACGAAGCCTGGGCCAAAGTAAAACCTGATAGCACTTACATGGTAGATTATGGTAACTTTTGCACCGAAAAAGATGCAGCGGGTAACAAACGCGAACTGGCCGCTTTTTTTGCACAAATAGCCCACGAAACCCGCCACGGCCGTAACGAAAGTTATACCGATGGACTTATGCTGATACACGAGGACAATACCAGCCTGAATTATGTAAGCGACAGTGACGAGTACCCACCCGTTAAAGGGCAAAAATATTATGGCCGCGGCCCTATGCAGATAAGTTATAATGGCAACTACGGTTACGCGTCCGATTGTATTTTTGGCGACCGAAAAGTATTACTAAATAACCCCGCACTGGTTGAAACCGACCCGGTAGTGGCTTTTAAAACTGCTATTTATTTTTGGATGACACCCGAAACCCATAAACCATCGGCACACGATGTAATGATTGGTAAATGGCAGCCAAATGCCATTGATAAAGCCAAAGGCCGCACCCCCGGTTTTGGCATGACCATACTAATAGTTAACGGCGACTTGGAATGCAACAAAGGCGATGATAACTATAGCATGAAAGACCGCATTGGTTTTTACCAGTTCTTCCTGAAAAAACTGGGCGCTACCGATGATAACTGCGCGTGCAGCTGCGGGAAGATGGAACCATATAAATATTGATATGAGGCTAAAGCCATTTGCTTTTGTATTTTAACCGTTGGCTAAAGCCAACGGCAATGAATTTGTTAGCTATCTAAAAATCATTGCCGTCCCATTTATGGGACGGATAAAAAACAGATATCAGGCTTTAGCCAAACTCAAAAACGGGGCAACACACCACTCTAATATTAAAATTATAATTAGTTTTATGCGTTAAGCCTCCGCAATGAAAAAAGCTTTACTTGCAATTATAATTGTTTTCCAATTCACAATCGCCTTCGCGCAAACCGAGGCTGAAAAATTCAGGGATGAAAGTTTACAAAGCACCTACCTGTCGCCCATCGAATTAAAAAGCAAGTTTACCCGGCACGATTACTCAAAACTGTTTACTGCAACTGACAACGCCTTTGTGTATGGTTTTATCGGCGATAACTTTCAGCGTATCCGCATAAAGATCATCTCGATAAAGAAAGACTCATTGTTGCTTGACACTTACAACATTTACGGAAAGTCGATGGTTAAAAACAATATTGATGAATTTCGCGGGACTATTAAGATAACCAACGTCCGCAAGTACAAGGAAACATCGTACGGGTTAGACGATGAATTTAAAGATAAAGGTATTAAAGGCCAATATTTATTAATTGGCACTTACAACTTAGAGGAAGCTGCCACACAGGAACATGCAGGCGTTTTTAAAGGAACATTTAGCTCAGGGTTTTATCTTGATAAAAACAACATTGTTCATTACGACGACATTGATAAAAATGCCGATAGTTATTCAAATAACCAGTTTGTAGGCCAATGGATAAGCCATAACAACAAACTTGTTAAAAGATGTAACTGGGGAGAATACCGCATACCGAACTCAAAAGGGCTTGACATAGGCGCAGGCGAGTTTTCCCCCAATGATCAATACCTATCAGCCGGCTGGCAAACTATTCGTGAAGTTTATAGTAATTCGGCCACATCGGCTAATGCCAAACAGTTTGAACATGCCAGGTGGTGGGAATAAAAAGCATCCCATTAAAAAGGGGAACCAAGCATTATTTGATTCCCCTTTTTAATATCTCCAGATTCAGTGTCCCCATCGAATTTATTTGATTCATCAATAAGCCGACAAGGCAAGAATTGTTAATGCTTTAGCGTGCTATCGCCTTCTATACGCAGGCTTTCATCATGTATGGCGTTCATGAGTTGGGTAACAAACTCGGCCGATAAGCCCTCCTGCCGGCCGGCAATAATTGCCTTGTCTACCACTTGCTTAAAACGGGCAGGCTGTAGCGGAGGGATATTATTTTTCTTTTTATAGATGCCTATCTCCTTCACAATGCGCTGCCTGCTGCCCAAAACATTGATCAGTAATTTATCAAGCGAATCTATCTTCTTCCGGCTCAGGCTTAGTTCCCTGTTTATCTCATCGGTACTTTTTGTTTGCGCCGCTGCCGATGCGCAAGTGATGATGCATAACGTGGTTAATAGCAATGTATATTTTAAAAATCCTTTACCCATAATATAATTTTATTGATTAATCTAATTTCGCCCAAACGTACTTACTATCAGTTTTCGTAATACCGAAGTAATCGAATACGCCTGTTGCACGGTCGCCGGCTTCGTCAAGGGCATCAGCACCGCTAATGCCCTGGTGGCTGTTGGCTTGTTCTACAAAACTTGCCTTTAGTTTAGCAAAATCGCTTACATCGCCATTATTAGCTTCAATGGTATAGGCAATAGCCCAAACTGCATCATAAGCAGCTAATGCAAAAGCATCAGCATCAAGGCCTGTTTTATCTTTTATGCGGGTTACAACCGGCTGCCACTTGCTACTTAAAGCAGCAGGCAGGCCAAGCGATGGTGCAGAAAAACCGGTGGCGATAGCAAAATCGGCCACTGCAGCGTTACCTGTAAAAGCCGCGCTTAACACAACCCCATCGCCACCATACCATTTAACGGCCTTTAGCGAAGGCTCGTTAGCAGCAAGCTTAAATATCTCTATACCCTCATCAAACGATGCCAGGTACACCGCAACTTTGGCAGCGCCATATGTTGTGGTTAGTGCCTCTACCTTGTTTTTGATATTGGCAACAACCGCGCTGTAATCTGTACCTACAGGGAAGGGTGTTACAGCATCAACTACGCCGCCTTTTGCTATAAAAGCAGTACCTACAGAAGTTTGCAGGCCTTTGTTACCGGCATCATCAAACGATGCGGTCACTAAAGCGATTTTGCCATTTGTATAAATGGTATTTGCGCTGGCGGCCCCTTCAATTTTATCAGAAGGGCAAAAACGAAATATAGCATCGCCCGCAATAGCAAGGCTGCCGGCAGTACTGCTCTGGCTTATTACTATAATTTTTGATTGATCTACCAGGGGTTTTAAAGCCGCCAGTTCAGAACTGCTTTGGGGGCCAATTATAAAGCTTACACCGTCTGTTTTCGCTTGTGCAAATTGCGCGGTGGCCAGGTCGGCGGTATGTTTTGTATCTGTTACATTTACACCAATGCTATAATCCAGGCCTTTATCTGCAAAGTATTTGTTAACATCATCTACAGCAAGTTGTACAGCCGCGCTCGAAGTTATCCCTAACGTGTTTCCGCTACCTGTTAACGTAAATAAACCCTGTATTTTAATGGCTTTAGTCGGCCTAACTCGTGTTGCCTTTTTGCACGATTGGAATGCAAGCGCTGCTACTAAAAGCGCAATAAACGGTAGTAATATTTTTTTCATGTGTGTTACAAAGGTTTCTAATCCTGCAAATTACGTTTATTTTAGGATTTAACTAATTTGCAGCCAATTGTAACATCTGCTCGTATATTTAGTCTGAATTTTTATTTATCGCAAATGAATAACTCTTTACTTGACGCCACAGACTTGCCTGATACCGAAACCGAGGCCTTTGATGCCACCTATAGGGCTTTAAAAGAAGAATTCAGGGTAGAAGTACCCGGTTATATCGATTTTCAGCTGGAGCAGTTTGAGGCACTGAACCACCATAAGACTGTTAACGTGCGCGATGTGTTCGCTATTAAAAACCCATGTGGCGATAGCTACCTTTTGTTTGTGGATATGGATACTTACCACGCCTCGCCAAAGCAAAACCCCACACACTATACCGAATATCAGCCATGGGCCCTCGCCTATTTAAAGCGCGATTTTGGCCGGGTGTTTATCCGTACGGAAACCATTATTGATAAGATCCGCGAGATCATCTTCCCGATTGAGCTTGATTTTAAAGAAGACAAACCCTTTAGCGACCGGTTTTATGTACTTACCGACGATAAGCGCAAAACCGAACTTGCCATTACACAGGAGTTCAGGGATGCCATGATGGCTATCAAAGAAACCGATTTTGTGGTAGAGATATTTGAGCACACCCTCATCATCGGTAACCGCAGGCCCATCACCCCCGAAAACTCCGTTTACCTTGCCGATTTTGTAACAAGGCTGGCAGCTTTAAAGTGCTAAACCACGGCTATTTTACTACGGCCGGTAAAATATAATCCTGCATCATTTTATCGACCTGCGCGTGGGCGTAACCTTCGTTATAAGCGGTTGCAGTAACTATAATAACCAGTGGCGCATCCTTAAATACAAATATTTTGTTGCCGCCGTTGCCGGTGCAGTACCAAGTTTCGTAAGGTTTATTGTTAATGGTGTAGGTTTTGTTCCAAAACAGGTAACCATAATAACCCGCACCAACCACATCGGCAGGTAAAGCCAGCTGTTTGGTGAACGATTTTTGCACCCAGCTTTGCGGGATAACCTGCTTGCCATTCCACAAACCGTTATTTTTATACAATTGCCCAAATTTGGCAAAGTCAACAGTGCGCAGTTGTATGCCGCCGGCTGTACTGGGCACATTTTGCGGCGTGTACTCCCATTTATATTTATTGATGCCCAAAGGTTTAAACAATTTGGCATTGGCATATTTATCCAGCCCTCCCGGTACTTTTTGATTTAAAATATCGCCCAGTACAACAACACCCGCAGTAAAGTAATTCCAGCTTTTATAGGCGGTTTTTGAGCTGTCGGTTTTCAGGTCGAGCGCGAATTGCACCCAGTTGGGTGTTGGGTACATATTGTTCTCGTTACCCGGCGAGTCGTCGTCGTTATCATTGGCATCAAAAACCGAGCTCATGGTGAGCAGGCTTTTTAGCGTTACGCTATCTTTTTTAGGCGAGTAGTTTTTAAACTTTTTAAGGTCGTAAAATTGGTTTAGGGTTTGATATTCGTTTTTGATGAATCCCTCCTTAATGGCAATCCCCGTTACGGCTGATGCAAATGTTTTACCTACCGACCGTGGGTCATGCAGTGAATCGCGCCCGCTGCCGTTAAAATACTCTTCTATCAGCAGCTTGCCATTCTTGATCACCACAACGCTGGTTATTTGTTTAAACTTGTTCAGGGCGATTTTCTCGTTCATGGCCATAATCAGCTTATGATCGTATGCATCGGTTGATATGGGCCAACCACTATTTGGCTTTATGGCCTGTATATGAATATCTTTTGCTTCTGCCGCAGGCACCACAAGTTTTAACTTACCTGTAGCAATAATATCGCCCACCTTTAAAGCCGGGATATTCACATACGGGCGAATCTCTATACTCAGCTGGTGCGTTCCTGTTGTTAAAGCATCCTCTCCGCCGCGGACCATAAACCTGCTAAACAGGTGCCTGCTCCACATATCTTCGCCCCGGTTGCTTATTAAAGGTACAGTTAGTATCGTCCTGCCGTTTTTATTGCGGGCAAAACCGGCTCCTTTGTTAACGTTCTCCTGGTAAAGCAACTTATCATCAATATAAAAGGCAAATTGATAATTACCCTGGTTAAGCTGTTCAATAGTTAATTCGGGCTGTAACCGGTGCTGGTAGTTGGTTAACGAGTTACCCAAAAACACCCTCGCATACAGGTTATTACCGGGTTTCATGACCAATTCCCTTAAAAAATCCGACTCGCTATAACGGGCAAGTGGAATAGTATCGGCCATAAAAGTAACCTTGCCAACATTGGCTTTGTGCAGTGGGTTTGTAATAGCATCTGCCGGTACAATATCTGTTACCTGGGCAAACACAGTAACAGTAGTAAAAAGGGATATAGCGGTTAACAGGAATAAGCGTTTCATATAAGTATATTTTAATATCTACAGCAAATTTGCTGTATTGAGCCGGTGTAAAATAGAACGTATTTAACGTTGCCCGCTTAACAATTGGCGGTACTGCATGGCATTTACACCATTAAACGCTTTAAAGCTACGGGCAAAATGGCTCTGATCGGCAAAACCACAGGCAAAGGCAATATCAGTTAAAGACAGATTTGTGTTGGGCATAAGACTTAGCGCACGCTGCACCCTTATTTTACGGATGTACTCGCCCAGGTTACAGCCAAAATACTTTGAAAAATCGCGCGACAGGTGCGCGGGGTGCAGATCTAATAAGCAAGAGAGTTCAGTTAATGTAAACTTACAGGCAACATCATCATGTAAAAGTTCTCTTATTGTTGATACCCAGGCCGGTTTTTGCGCGATATTGGTAAATTGACTGCCTTGCATAGTCCCCAATACCTGCAGCAGCATGGCTTCGGTGTTCATAGGAGTTAGGCCGTCGTTTATTTTGGTTTCTTTAAAAAGTTTGTAGAACAAAAACTTCACATCCGGCAATGCTACTTCAAAGCTGCCCTGCAACTGATCATGGGCTTGCTTAAAAGCGTTAAACCAGCCCTCATGTAATTCGATATGGAAGCCACGGGTATAACCTTTGGGTTTGATATTGTAATGCGGGTCCTGCCAGTTATGGAACAGCAAGGTACCTGCACTGCAGTTGTACACCTCTTTTTTGTTTCCCTCTATTACCTTACCATCCAATATAAAAGTAAAATACGCGGTATCATGATAATGCCAGTCTACCTTATCGTGGGTGTACTCGGTATCGGTAATGGTGGCAAAATCAAGGTTAATGGTTTGATTGGTTTGCCCAAAGAATTTGCCGGTTTTTAGGTTTTCCAAAATATCCTGTTATTTAGAACTAATTAGTAGCGGATACTTGCTTTAACTCGAAAGCCACAATAGCCCCATTTAATATATCAACATCGTTTTTTGTGAGGTTATTTGTAGTATCAGATACAATCTCAATAATACTATAATACTCCTCTAAAGATTTAATATGTTGCCTCTTTAATATTTTTTGTAGAGAACCCTTCACTTCTGAGTAAATCTCAAAGAAGCCCGGAAGATGATTAGCTTTTAATTCCGCATCCAGCGCCTGTTGTTGTTCTGGTAAGGTATTATAGGCAAACTCGTTAATTAGATCTGGTAATCCGGCCTTTAATCCTTTTAGTGCTTTGGATTGGCTTTCGGCTTCCCATTTATTAAGTATTTTAAGCGGAGACAACTCGTCTATATCAAAACCGGCAGGGAGTTCTGCAGCTTTAATTATTTTTATTTTATACTGCCACAATATTTCAAATATCCTTTTATACGTTTCGTAATTCAGATATGTGATCTTCAATGGCATACAAACAGTTTAGCTATTATTTTTCGAGGTTGATACCTGCCTCTGGCGCAGGCTCGCGTTTACTAACGGTTTGAATGTTCTCGTTTAAGTAATCGTTCTCTACCAAACCATCGCGCATGCGCACAATACGGTGGGCGTGCATGGCAATGTCTTCCTCGTGGGTAACCAGTATAATAGTATTGCCTTTAGCATGGATATCTTCCAGCAGGCCCATAATTTCTATTGATGTTTTGGTATCCAGGTTACCGGTTGGCTCATCGGCCAGGATAATGGATGGGTCGTTTATCAAAGCCCTTGCTACGGCCACACGCTGGCGCTGCCCGCCCGACAATTCGTTAGGGCGGTGATCTGTACGGTTGCCAAGGCCTACGTTCTCTAAAGCTTTTTTAGCCCTGTCATTACGGTTTGCTTTGCTGATACCGGCATAAACCAGCGGCAGGGCAACATTATCTAAAGCGCTGTTACGCGGCAAAAGGTTAAACGTTTGGAAAACGAAACCAATCTCGGTGTTACGCACTTCGGCAAGGTCATTATCCGTCATGTGGCTAACGTTGATGCCGTTAAGGATATATTCGCCTTTGGTTGGGGTATCCAAACAGCCCAGGATATTCATTAAAGTTGACTTACCAGAACCGGAAGGCCCCATCAGCGCCACAAATTCGCCCTTGTTAATATTTAAGGTAACCGATTTTATCGCATGGATAATCTCAGAACCGATAACATATTTACGGCCGATATCTTTAATGGTAATAAGAGGCTCTTGCTTTGTGATAGCTGTTGGCATGTTCCGTTTTTTGTTACTTTGACAGTGAAGTAGTATGAAATGTTACACCGTTATTTCGGATTTCGAAATTTCAATTTCGAATTTGCTTTTCACGGACTTTCCGACTGCGGAGTTGGGACTTATTTTATCACCTTCTCTACCAAAAAATGGCTTTCGTCATGGTCGGGGGCGTTTTGCAGGGCCTCTTCAGTGGTAATTTCCTGCTTAACCACATCCTCGCGCAAAATATTTGGCTCGGCGGTCATGTAAACAAGGGGTTCAACACCACTGGTATCTACCTCGTTCAGCTTGTCCATAAAGCCCAGTATCTTGTTCATGTCTTTGATCATGGCCTGCTTTTCGTCGGCAGCGAGTTCAAGGCGGGCCAGGTGGGCTATTTTATCAACCGTTTGTTCGTCTATGGTCATGTTCTTCAATCTTTTTACTGATAATGGCATGCACCTCGTCGCGCAGGGCATCGGCATCATTAATAGTTAAGTGCGCCGTTTCTATCGGCTTATGTACAAATATATCACATACCCCCGGTTTAGAGCCATATTTCTTTCCATCGTCCCAGAAAATCTTCCAGGTGTTTACAGATGTTACCGGGATAATAGGTACTTTCAGTTCTATAGCCATCCTGAATGGGCCGTTCTTAAACTGATGCAGATCGGGCGGGTAATTATCAGGAATGGTTGCCTCCGGGAATATAATTACGGTAATGCCTTTTTCCAGCCTGTCCATCGCTAACTTAAACGCCCTGAAAGATGCCATTTTACTCCCCCGGTTCACCGGTATATCCACCGTACGGAAGAACAGGCGTGTAACTATGCCGTCTACCAGCTCTTCTTTCCCCATAAAACAGCAATTGCTTTTTACAAGCACGCTCATGGCGGTAATATCAAGGTTACTGGTATGGTTGGGGCAAACTATGTAGGTGTTACTCCAGTCTATAGGTGCCTCAAAGTGGTAATGATACCTCATCCCCACACAAAACGAACTCACAATGCCCCAAATACGGCGCAGGCGGTTAAGGTATTTATACCTTTCGGGCTTACGCGAAAAATAGTACATGAAAGGCCATAACAGAAAATAAAAAAATGCTACACTGGCCTGGTAAAGGAATAGGTGCACTTTCTTCAATATCATTTTCATCGCCCTCAAAAATATAAAAAATACTTACTTTCGCCCCCTATATGGAAACTGTTGTTAGTGGTATACGTTCAACCGGGAATTTACACTTAGGAAATTACTACGGTGCTATTCAAAACTTCGTAAAAATGCAGAACGAGTACAAGTGCTATTTCTTTATAGCCGACCTGCACTCGTTAACTACGCACCCCACCCCTGCCAACCTGCACGGCAACGTAAAACAGGTTTTGGTAGAGTACCTGGCCGCGGGGATTGACCCGGAGAAAGCCACCATATATGTGCAAAGTGATGTACCCGAGGTTACCGAGCTTTACCTGTACCTGAACATGAACGCCTACATGGGCGAACTGGAACGCGCAACTTCTTTTAAAGATAAAGTACGCGCCAACCCCGATAACGTTAACGCGGGCCTTTTAACTTACCCGGTTTTAATGGCTGCGGATATATTGATCCATAAAGCAACAAAAGTACCTGTTGGTAAAGACCAGGAGCAACACCTGGAGATGTCGCGCACGTTTGGCAACCGCTTTAACAGGCTTTATAATAACGATTACTTCCCCGAGCCATATGCGTTCTCATTCGGCGAGAGCCTGGTAAAAATACCGGGGCTTGACGGCAAGGGCAAAATGGGCAAAAGCGAAGGCGAAGGCAATGCCATTTTCCTTTCGGATACGCCCGAGGCGATCCGCAAAAAGGTAATGCGCGCCGTTACCGATGCAGGCCCTACCCAGGATAACCAGCCAAAACCGCAGGAGATCCAGAACCTGTTCGACCTGATGAACGTGGTATCAACACCGGATACCATAGCGCATTTTGATACCCTGTACAATACCTGCGCTATCCGTTACGGCGATTTGAAAAAACAGCTTGCCGAGGATATGATCATCGCGACGGCACCCATTCGCGAAAAAATTAATGATATAGCCAACGATGCCCCTTTATTAAGGCAGGTTGCCCGTTACGGCGCCGCCAAAGCGCGCGAAAGCGCTGCCAAAACCATTAAGGAAGTAAGGGAAATTATAGGTTTCAGGAATTTTTAGTGAGCTTCTGGTTGATGGTTCATGGTTCATAGTGTATATTAGCAGCATAGCTTTATATGTTTATGGCTCCATCCTGCCATGAACTATGATCTATTAACCATGAACAAAAAATCGCAATAAAATAAGATGCACATAGCTATTGTAGGAAATATTGGCGCCGGTAAAACCACCCTTACCGAAATGTTAGCTAAAAATTACGGCTGGGAACCCCTTTACGAAGCGGTTGATAATAACCCCTACCTGGAAGATTTTTATAACGAAATGAAACGCTGGAGCTTTAACCTGCAAATTTATTTCCTGAACAGCCGTTACCGCCAGATAGTGGATATCCAAAAAAATGGCCGCGATATTATACAAGACCGTACCATTTACGAGGATGCCTACATATTTGCCGAGAACCTGCACGATATGGGCCTGATGACCACCCGCGATTATGAGAACTACCAAAGCATGTTTGATAACATCACGGAGTTTATTAAACCACCCGATTTGCTGGTGTACCTTAAAGCCAGTGTACCTACCCTGGTAAACAACATACAACGCCGCGGCCGCGAGTACGAAATAGGCATCCGGATAGATTACCTATCCAAACTGAACGAGAAATACGACAAGTGGATAAACGGCTACAAGCTGGGTAAACTGCTGGTGCTTGATAAGGACAACCTCGACTTTGCCAACAACACCGAAGATATGGCCGCCATTGTTGAAAAGATTGAGCGGGAAATAAACGGGTTGTTTTAACCACCCACTGCACAAAACCTAAACCTGATTCCTTCTTATATATGAACCTAAACTTTACTAAATTAAGTATTTGCATGCTTGGGTTAACAATTACCGTGGGTGCATATGCGCAAAAACGTGATTATGTGATCACAGCTAATAAAGATTCTGTTTACTGTACCATATCACGGTCTTTTTTCAGCGGCAATAGCAGCTATAAAGTAAACGATGGTAAATCTTTTAAAATAAAGCCCGATGAAATAAAAGAATTTTATTTGGGAAATGAAGATGTGAAACAACGGTCTGTTATAAGGCAAGGGAAAAAAAAGCATGAATTTATGACCGTTTTAGAGGATGGTAAAATAAGTTTATATCAGGAGATCACTTCAAACCCTGGTCATATGGGTGCTAACGGTATGTATTATGGAGGTACTTCAAGTACCCAATGGTATATTGCCAAAGGTAATGACACCGTAACCGAAGTTAAGAACAACGATTTTAGCCTGGCAATAATTTTTAACAAATCAAGGAAACACCGAAAAGCTGATTTTGTAGAGTTTATAAGTGATAACCAGGCTGTATATGATAAATATAAAGCCGAGGACAAATTCAGCTTTAAGCAAGTCAGGAACCTGGTGCATATGTATAATACTGGTGAGCCTTTAAAAAAGGATTAGCTTTTTCATTACCGGCTAAACCATTAAATAGCATGATGAGATATGTAATAAACACCGCATTGCTTGCTTTTTTTTGTTACTCGCTCTTCCTGATCTACTTTTCCATTTCTGAGATACAAAACAAAGGGGCCTATCCCGAAGTTAAACACGCCAGTGATGGGCTATTAAACTATCTGGCAGCCCTTGCGGTGGCATTAATTATCATAGGTTGCTTTATTCTGCGAAAGTTTTATCGTGATATAAAGAGATACGGGTTGTTTTAGATTGCCCCCCCGGTTAGTTCGCCTCAATTATTTTCGCAACATCTGCTGAACTAAGCATGCTTGCCCGTTTTAAATAATTATCCACAACTTTTCCATCTCTGCCAATTAAGATACTGCGTGGCGGGCTTGTTAGGTTATATTGCCTCAGCAACTTGTTATAATCTTCTTTCCGGGTGAAAAGGTTTATCATTTTTAGCTGATGCTTTTGGGACAGGCCGAGCCATTGCTCGCGGCCCGAATCAAAACATACGTTGATCACCACAAGGCCTTTGTTTTTATATTGCCCATACAGCTTATTCTCCTGCGGAAACTCAGCAATGCACGGCCCGCACCATACCGCCCAAAAGTTAATGATGACAGGCTTGCCAAGGTAATCTGATAGCGAAATAGCTTTTCCTTTTACATCTGTAAGCGCCATTACAGGTGGTGTTTTGCCTATAAGCGGCAGCCCTATTCGTTTTTGGATGGCCGAATCGAGCCATTGTTTACGCTCAGGTTGTTTAAATTGAATGGTTGTTATCAGGCTGTCATATGCTGGTCTGTTATTTCGATACACTTTGGCCAGGGTCATCATCAGGTTAACATCACCAATATCGGTTTGATGGTACAGGCTATCAACCGCAAAGACAGTATTATCTACATATTTAGTATTTAAAAGTCGGCCCTGCCTGGCAAAATAATCGCCCATGCAATAGAGATAATTACTGTTCAGTACCATGTCGGTATCTTTATTAAGCAGCTTTTCAAAATTGTAATAACTATCGTCGACTTTGATTTTAGTGCCGCTGTAAAACTCTTTAGATGCAAGTGCATTCAGCATGCGGTGATAGCCATTGTAAAGCAGCCTACGGTGTTCGTGAACCCTAAACCATTTAAGTAAAGGCTTAGCATAATTATCCAGGAATTTCAATCGGATATTGGTGATAGAATCGGCTTTAGCCGGAAACTGGTTCCAGTTGCTGAGCTGGTCACCAATATTGTAATAAGGCCTCCCTTCCTGGTCAAAATCGCCGAGGTAACGCTGGTAAGCTAAATAATATTCGTTTTGCTGCGATAAGGGCCCGTCAAAATCTATTTCTGGTATGGCAGTTTCTTGCTTAACGGTGCAAACCAAGCGCCCGCCCGGCGAATTGTAAACCACATATTTGCCTAAATAGATAAAATCGGGGAAGTTAAAAGGCAGCGTAATACTGTCCCTTTTACCCGGGGCTATTTTCAATACGTCACGGGTTTCAGTATAGGGCAGCCAGGTAAAATATATATACCCCAGCTTAAGTGTATCGGCAGATGCGTTTACGAAAACAGTAGTAGCATCGTTCCCTCTAAGGTCTACCAGCTGTTTATTTAACAGCATTCCCCTATTTTGTTGCGCCTTTACAACTAACGCGCAGGTAACTGCGAGCATAAACACTATTAGTTTTTTCATTACTGACGCAATTAACTAAATATTTAGTTTAAAAACAATTATGTTTCTCAATATTGAAAAATCTGGTTCTTTATCTCTTAGTTCTATTACTCTTGCTTCTTCTCGTAATTTTTCCCCAACCAAAACCTTTTCCACAAATGTGATTTGGATAGGCAAATCCCGTTATTTTTCCTACTTTTGTATCCCGTACACAAACAATTGGTTTCGGCCTCAAAACCGCTTACCGGATTTCAAAAAAATCATGACTAAATACATTTTTGTTACGGGTGGAGTTACCTCATCTTTAGGAAAAGGCATTATTTCGGCCTCATTAGCTAAACTTTTACAGGCACGCGGCTATCGCGTAACCATCCAAAAATTCGATCCTTACATTAACATTGATCCGGGAACTTTAAACCCTTATGAGCATGGCGAATGCTATGTGACCGAGGATGGCGCCGAAACCGACCTTGACCTTGGCCACTACGAGCGTTTTCTGAACACGCCAACATCAAAAGCCAACAACATTACCACCGGCCGTATTTACCAGAACGTTATTAACCGCGAACGCGAAGGCGCATTCCTTGGTAAAACCGTACAGGTAGTACCCCATATTACCGACGAGATAAAACGCAACATGCGCATACTGGGCGAAACCGGCGATTACGACATTGTGATTACTGAAATTGGCGGCACCGTGGGCGATATTGAATCCCTGCCATTTGTAGAAGCCGTGAGGCAGTTTAAATGGGAAGCAGGCCCGGGCAATGCGCTGGTTATCCACTTAACACTTATCCCCTTTTTGGCTGCCGCAGGCGAGTTAAAAACAAAACCTACCCAGCACTCGGTAAAGATGCTGCTGGAATATGGTATACAGCCCGATATATTGGTTTGCCGTACCGAGCACCATATCAATATGGACATCCGTAAAAAAATCGCGTTATTTTGTAACGTTAACATCAACGCGGTTGTAGAATCGATGGATGCATCAACCATTTATGATGTGCCTTTGCTGATGCTGAAAGAGAAGCTGGATCAAACTGTTTTGACCAAATTAAAGCTGTCGCATAAAAACGAGCCCGACCTGGAAAGCTGGAAAGATTTTCTTGGTCGCTTAAAAAACCCAACATCCGAAGTAAAAATTGGCTTGGTAGGTAAATATGTAGAACTGCCCGATGCTTATAAATCAATCATCGAGGCGTTTATACACGCCGGTGCTAAAAACGAGTGCAAGGTAAGAGTTGAGTACATCCCGTCGGAACAGTTAACGCCCGGCAATGCTATTGAAAAACTGCGCGGCCTGCATGGGGTACTGGTTGCACCGGGCTTTGGCGAGCGTGGTTTTGAAGGTAAAATTGAAGCCATACGTTACGTACGCGAAAACAACATCCCGTTCTTTGGTATCTGTTTAGGTATGCAATGTGCGGTTGTTGAATTTGGCCGTAATGTTTTAGGCCTGCAAAACGCCAGCAGTACAGAAATGAACGCCGATACACCTTACCCGGTTATTGATATGATGGCAGACCAGAAAGGTATTACCAACAAAGGCGGCACCATGCGTTTAGGCGCTTACCCTTGCGATTTAAAAAAGAACAGCAAAGCAGCACTGGCTTACGGCAAAACACACATCAGCGAACGCCACAGGCACCGCTACGAGTTTAATAACAAGTACTTAAAGGATTACGAACAAGCAGGCCTAACCCCATCGGGCATTAACCCCGATAATGGCCTGGTTGAGGTTGTGGAACTAAAAAACCACCCGTTTTTTGTGGGCGCGCAGTTTCATCCGGAATTAAAATCAACAGTTGCTAATCCGCATCCACTTTTTATTAACTTTGTCGCCGCTTCGCTGGCTTTTGCCCGCAAGAACTAAGTACGCCCATAATAGGATAATATAAGTATGAAAGATTTTGACTGGACCTCGTTTACAAAACGAATTGCCGTTAAAGCAAGCCTTACAGACATATATGATGCCTGGACCCGCGCTGCAAAAGTTGAAAAGTGGTTTTTAGAAAAAGCCGCGTTCTACAATGCAGAAGGAGATTTACTTGCTGCTGATGTAGCAGTTAGCAAAGGTTGTTCTTACAAATGGTACTGGTTTTTGTTCCCCGATTTTATGCCGGGTACAATACTGGAAGCAAACGGTACAGATTGGATACAATTCACCTTTGAGGGCGAATGTATAGTTGATGTAAAGTTAACAGAGCAAAGCGGATATACAATAATAGCGTTAACGCAACGTAACATTCCAACCGACGATAACTCTAAAAAGAACGTTAGGCTGGGCTGTTCAAACGGATGGGCATTCTATTTAACCAACTTAAAGTCGGTTTACGAAGGCGGTGTTGACCTAAGGAATAAGGATGAAAATTTAACAGTAATGATCAACAACTAATAAACTGATCGTTCGATACAATAGATAATGGATAAAAATACGTTTACAGGGTTATTCCTGATCATGATTATTATGGGTGCTTCCATATATTTCATGAAACCTTCTGAAGCTGACATTAAAAAAGAGCAGCTTACCGTTCACCAGGACTCGATAAAAAAAGGCCTAATTAAAGCTGAAGCTACCGCTGCTGCAGCTGCCGCCGCTAAAACCGATACCGCTAAAAAAGCGGGTGTTGTTGATTCTGCAGTGTTAAAAACACCTTTTGGCGCTACAACCATCGGTACCGAGCAATTTATTACGGTAGAGAATAAAGAGTTACGCTTAAAGCTGTCAACAAAAGGCGGCCGAGTGTATTCGGCCGAGTTAAAAAACTACAAAACTTTTAACAAAAAGCCGCTTATTTTATTTGATGGTAACGATAACAAATTTGGCCTTACCCTAAAAGCCGGCGACAGGACGCTGAACACTAACGACCTGTACTTTACGCCAAGCGCTGCATCATTACAGGTTGCCGAAAAAGATTCATCTACCATCACCATGCGTTTAAGCTACAGCCCTACGCAGTATATAGATTATATATACGCGTTAAAAGGCGATGGGTTTAAACTTGGTTTAACCATCAAATCTACCGGGTTAGAGCAGGTGGTATCTACCGTTAATGGTTATAACTTAAATTGGAGCGCCAGTCTGCACAAACAGGAAAAGGATATGACCCAGGAGCGCCAGTACACCACCGTATATTATTTAAATACCGAAAACACGGTTGATTACCTGAGCGAGACCAAAGACGATAAAAAAACCATAGCCGATAAAAAAATTCAGTGGGTTGCCTTTAAACAGCACTTCTTCTCAAACGTGATGATCGTGAAGGATGGCGTTTCAAAATCTGACCTTGAGGTTGCTACCAATGTAGCCGATACCAGCGATGTAAAGCAAATGAATGCCAATTTGGTGGTTACACCAAATACAGCCGGTGCTGTGCCGCTTGAGTTTTACTATGGCCCTAACCGTTTTAATACACTTAAAGCGCAAGGTAACGACCTGCAAAAATTGGTTAACCTGGGCTGGGGGCCGTTAAAATACATCAACCAGTTTGCGGTATTGCCATTGTTTAACTTCTTAAATAAGTTTAACTGGAACTACGGTATTATCATTCTGATCCTTACCGTTGTGCTTAAGCTGGTTTTATCGCCGCTTACGTATAAATCTTACCTATCCATGGCTAAGATGCGTATCATTAAGCCGGAGATGGACGAGATAAAAGCCAAAGTTGGTGAAGATAACCCTACCCTTTTACAGCAGGAATACCTGAAGCTTTACAAAAAGGCCGGTGTAAACCCGCTGGGTGGTTGTTTGCCGTTGCTGATACAAATGCCGATCGTGATCGCCTTCTTCCGTTTCTTCCCGAGTTTATTTGAACTTAGGGGCGAAAGCTTTTTATGGATGCATGATCTATCAACCTACGATGCGGTGATCACCTTTGGTAAAATACCTTTTATTGGTAACCACATCAGTTTAATGTGTTTATTGATGACTATATCAACATTGATATACACGTACTTTAATAACCAGATCTCGGGCGCTACGGGCCAGATGAAATACATAGGCTACATTACCCCTATCATTTTCCTTGCTACGCTGAACAGCTACCCATCAGGTTTGAACTACTACTACTTTTTGGCCAACATGCTTACCTTTTTACAGCAGTACCTGATTAAGTTTATGGTTGATGATAAAAAGATCCACGCACAGATCCAGGAGAACAAAAAGAAACCGGATGATCCTAAAAAGAAAAAATCGGGCTTCGCTGCTAAAATGGAAGAAATGATGCGCCAGCAGCAAGTGCAGACGAAGAAAAAATAGATAATATAGATTGGTGATTAGTTGCCTTAAGAATAGTGAAACCCATAGCTTTAAAGGCTGTGGGTTTTTTGTTGGGGATAATTTTTATAGCCTTTATAAGTTTTAACACATGTTGTATTTTTACTTATTATGGAAAAGTTCCACTATAATCAACAGATGATTTATCTGTTGACCAAGGTTGTAAACCAACCTTCACAATTAAACACCGCAAAATGCGCTGTTTGCCTTAACAGGATAAAAGAAATAATGCAAAAAACGGATTATTAATCCGGCCTTGTTCTCTAAAACCAATGGTTATGCCATTGGCTTTAGAGAACATTTCTTATTTTTTCCGCAATCGCAACTAAAATTATTAGCAAAATTGTTTTACATTTGAAACCATGTATGCAATTGTGGATATTGAGACGACAGGAGGGCATGCCAGCGCTAATGGCATTACCGAGATTGCTATTTGCATACACGATGGCAAAAAGATAACCCGCCGGTTTGAAACACTGGTAAACCCACAGCGCGATATCCCGGTGTACATTCGCGCCTTAACCGGCATCACCAACGAGATGGTGCAGGATGCCCCATCATTTGAGGATGTTGCGCACGAAATATACCACCTGCTTAAAGGGCAGATATTTGTGGCCCATAACGTAAATTTCGACTACTCCTTTTTACGCTACCACCTTAACGCTGCCGGTTATGAGTTAAACGCCAACAAGCTTTGCACCGTTCGTTTGGGCCGCAAGATAATGCCGGGGCTACTGTCATACAGCCTTGGTAAACTGTGCACTCACCTGGGCATCCAAAACAACAGCCGCCACCGTGCCATGGGCGATGCCGAGGCCACCGCGCAACTGTTCGGCTTGTACTTAAAAAACGATACAGACAACCATATTAAGCAGGCCTTAAAGCAAAACAGCAAAGAACAGGTATTACCTGCCAACCTGCCCAAAGCTGATATTGAGGCGTTACCCCCATCGCCGGGTATCTATTACTTTCATGACCAAAAGGGCAAAGTAGTTTACGTGGGTAAAGCCAAAAATATCCGCAAACGGGTTTGCAGCCATTTTACGGGGAATAACCCCAACCTGCAAAGGCAGGAGTTTTTAAAGAATATATACCGTATTAGTCACCAGGTGTGCGGTACAGAGCTGATAGCCTTTGTGCTTGAAGCGGTTGAAATAAAACGCCTGTGGCCAAAATACAATCGTTCGCTTAAACGCTTCGAGAATACCTTTGGCATTTATATGTACGAGGACCAGCGCGGTTACCTGCGCCTGGCTGTTGATAAACACCGCAAACATATGCCGGCAGTATATGCCTGCAACTCGCTGCTGGAGGGCCGTAACCTGTTGCTGAGCCTGATAGAAACTTTTGGCCTTTGCCCCAAGCTGTGTTTCATCCAAAAGAACGACCAGCCCTGCACCGGTAATGATGTTGGCAGCTGTGCCTGTGAAGGCCACCAAACAGCCGAAGAGTACAACCTTAAAGTATCTGCCGCGCTGGATGAGTTGAAGAAAGCCCTGCCAACCTTCGCTATTCGTGATGAAGGCCGCACCAGCGATGAGCACAGCTGTATTTTGATAGAGGAAGGCCGTTTCTATGGGATGGGCTATATTTCTCATTATTACGATGCCGATAATATCCAGGCGCTTAAAAACTACCTGACCCCTTACCCGGGTAATGATTACATCCGCAATATTGTAACCGGGTACGCCGAGCGCTTCCCACAGCGAAAAGTGAGCTTTTCGGCATAATCCCCCCAAACCGTCATTGCGAGGTACGAAGCAATCTCTTTAGGACAGTTAAACACCTTGCATTCGGGAATGGCTCAAAGAGATTGCCACGCCATCGCTCGCAATGACCTGCGGAGAAGGAACTTCGCGTTAGGAATTGCAGCGGACACCGGCCCCAAGCCTAAAGCCTGTGGACGTATGAGCGTAAAGCCCGGGCCGCAGGCAACGCCAAAAATACTATATCTATTGGCGAATAGATGCCTCACTGTGTTCAGCATTACAAAGTGGGATTACCCCGTAACAGCACGCGGTTTATTTCCAATACCATCAAACAAATAAATTTCTCGCAGGTTAATATATTATCTTTTTTATAAACATATAATCTATTATGGATAGCATTAACCAACAACAACCCGAAGATAATTTTGAGAACCTGGAAGGCAACGAGGCCTGGAAAAAACTGAAGGAAATGGCCGAAGGCGTAAGCTGCTTTTTTTGCAGCAATATTAAAACCGGCCTGCCCTTTACTACCCGCCCTATGTCGCCGCAAAAGGTTGACGATAATGGCGACCTGTGGTTTTTGAGCGCTAACGATAGCCACAAGAATACGGAGATAGCCACCGATCCAATGGTGCAGCTACTGTTCCAGGGGTCTAAGTACTCCGATTTCCTGAACGTTTACGGCATAGCCGAGATCAGCGAGGACAAAGAGAAGATAAAAGAACTATGGGAACCTATCCTGAAAACATGGTTTACCGAAGGCATAGATGACCCGCGCATCTCGGTGATCAAAGTATCGCCAACACAGGGCTACTATTGGGATAACAAACACGGCAACGCCGTAGCCTTTGTAAAACAACTGGTAGGCGCAGCCATCGGCAAAACTTTAGATGACTCTATAGAAGGAAAGTTAGAGGTATAGTGATTAGTGACTTGTGATTAGAGATTAGGAGCTCCCTGATCTCTAATTAACTAATCACTGATAACTATATCACCCCCGCCTTCTCCAGCTCTGCCTGCATTTGTTGCTGCAGTTTTAAAGCTTCGGCGCGGGCGGCATCGGCAAAGTCTTCGCCGTTGCCGGCGTAGATAATCCCGCGTGACGAGTTTACGATCAGTCCGCAATCTTTGGTCATACCATATTTACAAACATCCTCAAGGCTGCCACCCTGAGCGCCAACGCCGGGTACCAGCAAAAAGTTATCGGGCGCATGTTTGCGTATATCTGTAAACTCGGTGCTTTTTGTAGCGCCAACAACAAACATCAGCCTATCGGCACCTGCCCATGTATTCGCTTTCTTTATAACGGTTTCGTACAGGTAGCCATCGCCGGTGTTCAGATACTGAAAATCCTTACTCCCTACAGATGAAGTGAGCGCCAGTATAATCACCCATTTGCCATCGTACTTTAAATAAGGGGTAACGCTATCATTACCCATATACGGGGTAACGGTAATAGCATCAAAGCTCATGCCCGATGTTTCCTCGTTAAAGAAAGCTTTGGCGTAGTTATCAGAGGTGTTGCCTATATCGCCGCGTTTGGCATCTATTATGCTTAAAATATCTTTTGGCAGGTATTGAGCAGTGCTGATAAGGCTTTGCAAGCCTTTCAATCCGCGGCTTTCATAAAAGGCGGCGTTGGGTTTGTAAGCGATGCAAAGATCTTTGGTAGCATCGATAATGCGTTTATTAAATTCAAAAACCGGGTCGGGGTATTGCAGTAAAAACTGGGGTATCTTATCTATATCAGTATCAAGGCCTATGCATAAAAACGACTTTTTTTGTTTGATCTGTTGGATGAGTTGGGCGCGAGATATCATGTAGATTTTGAATTTGTTATGGTGCTGCAAAACTAAAAAAATAAAGACTACCCTTTATTTTTTTAATAAATTTGCATTCTAAGATAATTTTGTTAACATTGCACTGTTTTCCTGCATTATTTCTTGCACTAAAGAAACAATTTTGATCTCCACGTTATTTATTATCTAATACATTACCTGGGCTTACTATTGCATAATCGGGGTTTCAAAACAATCTTTCAAATAAAAAATCCTTTTGAACTATAATTCATATCATGTCTGATACAATCGAATTGAACGACAAACTCGTTTCTGAGTTGCGCGAAATTGCTAAAAGTTTGGGTATTGCAGAGGCAGATGAGCTTAGAAAAGCTCCGCTTATTACTGCCATTGTTACACAACAGCAATTAATAGAGACCGCCAGGAACCAACAAAATATCGTAGAAAATAATTACGCTGAAAAGCCTGCCGCACCTGCACCGGCTGCATCTGAAAATACAGAGAAAACACGTAAACGCACCCGTACTTTAAAAACTAAAGAACAGCCACGTGTAGAAGTACCTTTAGACGACACCAACCTGTTTAACCAGGAAGATGACGACGAACAGCAAACCGACGACACCGACGGTAATAACGGCAATAATGAAACTGCCGTTACTGCAGAAACAGCACCGGCAAGCGAGACAACTGAGCAGGCAGGCGAAAAAACAGAACAAGCCGACCAGCCCGAGCAGCCTGCTGCCACCGAAAACCGCCCGCAAAAATTTGAGCGCCGCGCGCCACAAAAAGCGCAGGAGCCAGCAATAAACCTTGATTTTGATAACGTTATTGTAAACGAGGGCGTGTTAGAGATTATGCCCGATGGCTATGGTTTCCTGCGGTCGTCAGATTATAATTACCTGACCTCTCCTGATGATATCTACGTATCACAATCACAAATAAAATTATTCGGTTTAAAAACCGGCGATACCGTTCGCGGTAGCATACGCCCGCCAAAAGAAGGCGAAAAATATTTCCCGCTGGTACGTGTAGAGGCCATTAACGGCCGCATACCTGCTGAAGTACGCGACCGTGTACCGTTTGACCACTTAACACCGCTTTTCCCTTCAGAAAAGCTGAACTTGTTTACTGATGCCGGTAACTATTCTACCCGTATCATGGACCTGTTCTCGCCAATTGGTAAAGGCCAGCGTGGTTTAATTGTGGCGCAGCCAAAAACAGGTAAAACCATGTTGTTAAAGGATGTTGCCAACGCGATAGCCAAAAACCACCCCGAGGTTTACCTGATCATATTACTGATTGACGAACGCCCCGAGGAGGTTACCGATATGGCCCGCAGCGTACGCGCCGAGGTGGTATCATCAACCTTTGATGAGCCTGCCGAGCGCCACGTAAAAATTGCCAACATTGTGCTGGAGAAAGCAAAACGTATGGTTGAGTGTGGCCACGATGTAGTTATCCTGCTTGATTCTATTACCCGTTTAGCCCGTGCCTACAATACAGTTGCACCTGCATCAGGTAAAATATTATCGGGTGGGGTTGACGCCAACGCGCTGCACAAACCAAAACGCTTTTTTGGTGCGGCCCGTAACATTGAGGATGGCGGCTCATTAACCATTATTGCTACTGCCCTTACAGAAACAGGGTCTAAAATGGACGAGGTTATATTTGAAGAGTTTAAAGGTACAGGTAACATGGAGTTACAACTGGATCGTAAACTATCTAACAAACGTATCTTCCCGGCTATTGATATTACTGCATCAAGCACCCGCCGCGACGACTTGTTGCTTGACCGCGACACGCTTCAACGCATCTGGATACTGCGTAACCACTTAGCTGATATGAACTCGCAGGAGTCGATGGAATTCTTACAGGCGCAAATAAAAGGCACCCGTACCAACGAAGAATTTTTGATATCGATGAATTCATAATATATTTACCCCCAAAGGAGTTATAAATAACGTAAGGTTAACTATAACTCCTTTGGTTTTTGTAAAATTTATGATACCTTCATGACATTATGAGGCGACGGGTAAAAAAACATCTTCCTAATGCTATAACGTGTGCAAATCTGTTCAGCGGGTGCATAGGTATTGTTTTTACATTCCAGGATCAGTTGGTTTATGCCGCTTATGCTATTTTCCTGGCAGCTATATTTGATTTTTTTGATGGCTTTGCCTCACGTGTGCTGCAATCCTTCTCAGGTATAGGTAAAGACCTTGATTCGCTGGCGGATATGGTAAGCTTTGGCGTACTGCCATCGGCCATTATGTACGAACTGCTGCTACAGGCTCCACAAATACCGCATGTAAGTGATTACCTGAACTTTATAGCTTTCCTGATCCCGGTATTTTCGGCGCTTAGGCTGGCTAAATTTAATACAGATACCCGCCAGGCCGAAAGTTTTATTGGCCTCCCTACCCCGGCAAACGCTATCCTTATCGCTTCTATCCCGTTAATACTGGTGCAATACAGCAACGTATCGCGGTACATATTAAACCCATACGGCTTATCGGTATTTATTATAGTAATGTGTACCCTGCTGGTAGCCGAGATCCCTTTAATGTCGCTTAAATTTAAGAACCGCGATTTCACCAAAAATTTTTATCGCTATATATTGCTGTTATTCTCGGCAATACTCATTCTATTTTTTAAATTTGCGGCAGTTCCGGTGGTTATCGTAATGTATATCACCTTATCGTTAATTCAACTAAAATTTGCGGATCATACGGTAGTAGGCAACTCACACAAAAACAGTTAAGCATTTACTACTTATCCCCTAACAAAAACACCCGATGAAAAAATTCCTGGCCGAAATTGATGTAATGCCGAAAAAAGAAATACTTGACCCACAAGGAAAAGCCGTTACCGGCAGCATGAAAAACCTGGGCTTATCTGAAATACAGAACATACGTATAGGCAAACACATCTCGCTTGAGATTGAAGCCGATAGCGCAGAAACCGCCAATGCAAAAGTTGACCAGGCCTGCAAAAGCCTGTTAGCCAACCTCATTATGGAAAGCTATAGCTTTAAGCTGGAAGAAGTAGCTTAATAAGCTGAGTAGAAAGCCCTTTGCAAAACGGGACTACAGGTCTATAAAATATAAAAGGGAAAGGCAATCACATGTGATTGCCTTTCCCTTTTATGATAACTTTCTACTTTGAACTTTATACTTCTAAAGGTTCGCTTCTTTTTCCGCCTTAATTTTCTCCAGTTCAACAAGGTTAGTGCTAATCACGTCTTTTATATCGTTAAATTTTGACCGGATAGCCGCCGGATCTTGTCCGCCTGCTTTGCAGGCCAGTTCCACCTCCTGTATATTAGCCTGGCTTTGCGGCATACCAAAAAAGCCCAGGTTAGGTTTCAATTTATGCGATGCCGAAGCTGCCGTTGCCCAGTCGCCGGTGTTTATGGCTGTATTTATAGTATCTAATAATTGTGGTGTTTGCTCTAAAAACATCCCTATCGAGTCAACAATAAACTCGTTGCTGCCATCGGCAATCTCGTAAAGAAAAGAAAGGTCAAGGTCTTGTGGTGGTAAGTTCTCAGACATTGTACAGGTTTATATTATCAAATTTATAATTTTTTTACAATCAAGTCGTCTTTCAGGCTGTTTTTCAACTCTAATATACTCTTATTTAACACCGGGTGTATAAAATCGGGCGTTAGCATAGCCAATGGCTCTAAAGTAAACCTGCGGTTGTGCAGTTGGGGGTGTGGCACAATTAGGTTTGGCTGGTTAATAATATCGCTCCCGTAAAACAAAATATCTATATCAATAATTCGCGACCCCCATTTTTCTTCGCGTTTACGCCCCATTTCTATCTCAATTTTTAAAATACGCTGCAAAACATCCTGTGCCGGGAGTGTTGTTTGCAGCATAATAACCTGGTTAAGGTAATCGGGCAAATCGGTTTTCCCCCATGATTGCGTTTCATAAACAGCCGATTCTTTAACCACAGGGGCAATATCGCGCGTTATGTATGCTATGGCATTGTGTAAAAATGCGTTACGGTTGCCAAGGTTACTCCCCAATAGTAAAAAAACGTTAATCATTGTTGTAACAAATATTATGCATAAGGCTCTTAATAGAGTGTGAATTACTAAGTTTGCATATATAGATTATTTATAACAGTTAATGAAACAATTCTTCAAATTTGTACTGGCCAGTGTGGTTGGGGTTATCATTTCTTCAATCATTCTTTTCTTTTTGTTTTTTATACTGTTATCAGGGCTTATAGTGGCTGCCGGCAGTGATAAAGCGGTTGATGTAGATGCCAATTCGGTACTACATATTAAACTTAACTACCCCATAACCGAGCGTACACCTAACAACCCGCTTGCAAACCTCAGCTTTTTAGGCCTCGACGGCGATAAAGCCATAGGCTTGAACGATATACTCGCGAGCATTAAAAAAGCAAAAACAGACGATAATATAAAAGGCATTTTCCTGGACGAAAGCTACATGATGAGCGGTCAGGCAACTACCGAAGAGATCCGCAATGCGCTTATCGACTTCAAGAAATCTAAAAAGTTTGTAATAGCCTACTCAGAAATCTATACACAGGGCTTTTACTACCTGGCATCCGTTGCCGATAAGGTTTACATCAACCCTAAAGGGATCTTCGAATTCAGGGGCTTTAGCTCCGAGGTAACCTTCCTGAAAGGTGCGCTGGATAAACTGGGAATAGAAGCGCAGATCATTAAAGTAGGCACCTTTAAAAGCGCTGTTGAGCCATTGGTATTAACCAAAATGAGCGATGCCAACCGTTTACAGGTAACATCGTACTTAGGGTCGATGTATGATTATTTCCTTACCGGGATAGGCAAAAGCCGTAACATTAATAAAGACTCGTTATTTAACTACGCCAACAGCGGCCGCATACAAGAGCCCGAAGATGCTTTAAAATATAAACTGGTTGACGGCCTGAAATACAAAGACGAGATTCTTTCTGATTTAAAACAGCGCACAGGTGTTAAGGAAAAGAATGACCTGGCGAGCGTTGAATTGAGCGATTACGTAAAAAGCGGCGCCAAAACCAGTACCGACCCTAAAGAGGTTTCATCATCAAACCGGGTAGCTATTATTTATGCATCGGGCGAGATTGCCGGCGGCGATGGCGACGACAATAGCATTGGCTCTGAAACCATATCAAAAGCATTGCGTAAAGTACGTTTGGACGATAAGGTAAAAGCAGTTGTACTGCGTGTTAATTCACCGGGCGGCAGCTCGCTGGCATCTGATGTGATATGGCGCGAGGTAATGCTCACCAAAAAAGTAAAACCTATCATCGTTTCTATGGGCGATGTGGCAGCATCAGGCGGTTATTATATTGCCTGCGCGGCCGATTCTATTATAGCCGAACCAAACACCATAACAGGCTCAATAGGCATATTTGCCGTATTGCCAAACATGCAGAAACTGTTTAATGATAAGCTGGGCATCACGTTCGACGGTGTTAAAACCGGCAAATTTGCCGATCTGGGCGACGTGAGCCGCCCCTTAAGCCCCGAAGAAAAGGCCTTGCTGCAAAAGAGCGTAAACCGTGGTTATGACGATTTCACAAAAGCAGTAGCCAGCGGCCGTGGTAAAACACAGGAGTACATTAACAGCATTGGCCAGGGCCGTGTATGGACAGGTACCCAGGCGTTACAAAATGGCCTGGTTGACAGGTTGGGCAATATTAACGATGCTGTAAAATGTGCCGCTAAAAAAGCCGATATAAAAGACTACAAGATAGTATCGTACCCCGAGCAAAAAAGCTTCCTGAATAAATTTGGCGAGGGCTTAAGTGCCGAAGTAAAAGCCCATTTTGTAAAAGCCGAGCTTGGCGATAATTACCGTTACTACCAGCAAATACAAGGCGTAACCAAAATGATGCGCACCCCGCAGGCCCGCATGACCTACGATATAGTGATAAAATAATTTTATTAAATACTTTGATTAGGAAAGCCGCCCATTACGGGCGGCTTTTTTTATTCCGGTTAAACCATAACCTAAATATTTAGTCAATAGGGGCATAAACTCAAACAAGCACAATTATCACATGAAAAAAATTAACCTTTCCTTAAACAGGCAATTGTTTACAATTCTTCTTTTATCGTTAATATCTTTAAGCATAGCATGCAAAAAAGACAGTACGCCTACCCCCAATCCCGATGCCCCCGGAAACTACACGGTTTATTTTGGCGCGCAGGACAATAATTTTTACGCCCTTAACGGTACAGACGGTACACAAATTTGGAAGTACGAATCAACAGGCAACTTCTCTTACTCCACTCCAATTATTGAAAACGGCGTTATATACACAACCAACACTGATCATAATTTATACGCCCTTAATGCCAAAACAGGTACGTTAAAATGGAAATTTGCCAGTAATTTCACCACTATATCAAGCCCTGCTATAGCTAACGGTGTAGTATATTTTGGCAGCGATGACCATGATGTATATGCCGTTGATGCCGTAACCGGCAGTTTAAAATGGAAGTATACTACGGGGAATCAGGTTGATTCAAGTCCGCTGGTTTTAAACGGGGTGCTGTACATCGGCAGTTCAGACGGATACTTATATGCACTCGATGCTACCTCCGGAAGTTTAAAATGGAAATATAATACCGGCGGGCCGATAGTAAAATCGAACCCCGAAGTATCAAACGGAGTTGTTTTTATTGGCAGCAGAAACAGCCTTTTAAGCGCTGTGGATGTAAACACCGGGCAACTAAAATGGAGTTTCAACACCAACGGTATATCTCTTGAGCATGCTGTAACCACGGTTAATAATGGCGTGGTATATTTTGCAAGCGGGTATGATTTTGGAACTCCGACTACAGCAGGCAGTTTATATGCTATTAAAGAAACCGATGGCAGCCTAGTGTGGAAAAGCCTTGATGGAAAAGGCTTTTCCTCGGGGCCAATTTATGCCAACGGTAAACTATATGTAAATAGCGACGATAGGAATTTATATGCTGTTGATGCAACCACAGGCCAAAAAATATGGAATACTGAAATCCTTTCCAATGGAAGCCTGCCTACCGCAATTTTTGGCAAGGTGTTTTCGAGCGGTGGTGGCAATGGTTTTTTTTACGCGCTTGATGCCGGCTCAGGTGCTGTAAGCTGGAAATTTCCGATACCAAATTCTATCACCACCTCAAAAGCTTTAGTTGTTGCTGATACCGGCGCAGCAAATTATTAGAAAAATATTTTTAACAAAAAAGCCGCCCGTAATGGGCGGCTTTTTTGTTAATATATGAACAATCGTTGCTACCATCTGTAATTATACTACCTCAATTCGTATTTTTACCGCACAACTAAATTATGGAGAACAAACCCATAGCGCGCACGCTTCGTTTACTATCGCAACTGATGGAATTGAACGAGGTTAATCCGTTCAAAATAAAGTCGATAGCTAACGCTGCCTTTAAGGTAGATAAGCTGCCCTTCCCGCTGGCTGGTAAAACCATTGCCGAACTGGAGAAGATAGACGGCATAGGCAAAAGCCTGGCCGCCAAAATTGCCGAACTTTTAGAAACCGGCACCATGGCCGAACTGCAGGAAATGCTTGCCGCCACACCCGAAGGCGTTGTGGAGATGATGGGTATCAAAGGCATCGGCCCAAAAAAGGTAGCCATTATCTGGAAAGAGCTTGGTATTGAAAACGTTGGCGAGCTGTACTATGCCTGTAATGAGAACCGCCTGGTTGAGGCCAAAGGCTTCGGTTTAAAAACCCAGGAAGAGATAAAAAAGGTGATCGAGTTCCGCATGGCGGGTAATGGTAAATTCCTTTACGCGCAGGTTGAGCAGGAAGCCAAAAACCTGATGGAAGAGATCAGGGGTATATTCCCCGACGCGTTAAAACATATAGCGGGCGAGTTTCGCCGGCTAAACGAGATCATTAGCGAGTTAGTGATCGTTATTGGCAGCCTTAACCAGCAGGTAGCCTATGAAGCATTGGCCGAACTGGACACCCTTCAAAATGTTGTTTTAAACGGCACACACATCTCAGCCGAGTTAAAGAACGGTTTACTGGTTGATATTATCTGTGTTGATAAAGCCGATTATTACTACGAGCTTTTTGCAAATACCGGTACTACCGAGCATGTGGAGAAAGTGCTATCGCGCATCAATATCTCCCTGGAGCAACCCGAAACAGAAGAAATTATATACCAGAAAGCTGGCCTGGCCTGGATGCAGCCCGAGCTGCGCGAAGGCACCAGTTTTATAGAGAAAGCGGCCGAAAACAAGCTCCCTACCCTGATATCATACCACGATTTGAAAGGCACGCTGCATAACCACAGCACCTGGAGCGATGGTGTAAACACGCTGGAAGAAATTGCGCTATACTGCCGTGATGAGTTGAAACTGGAATACCTGGGTATTTGCGACCACAGCAAAAGCGCCTTTTACGCAAAAGGCCTGAGCATTGAACGCGTTTTACAGCAACAGGAAGAGATAGAGCATCTGAATAAAAAGATCACCGGGTTCCATATCTTTAAAGGTATCGAGTCGGATATTTTGAATGACGGATCGCTGGATTACCCGGACGAGATCCTGAAGAAATTTGATTTTATCGTAGCATCGGTACACTCCAACCTAAAAATGCAGGAGGATAAAGCCACCGCCCGTTTAATAAAAGCGATAGAAAACCCATATACCACCATACTGGGGCACCCTACCGGCAGGCTTTTACTGAGCCGTAAAGGGTATGATATTGATTATAAAAAAGTGATAGATGCCTGTGCCGCCAATAAAGTGGTGATAGAAATTAATGCCAACCCGGTAAGGCTTGACCTTGACTGGCGCTGGCACCAATATGCGCTTGAAAAAGGCGTTATGTTATCTATAAACCCCGATGCGCACCGTAACAGCGGTTTCCATGATATGCATTATGGTATTAATGTTGCACGCAAAGGTGGCTTAAATAAAGAAATGTGCCTGAATGCCTTATCTTTAGAGGAAATTACTAAGGCTTTTGAAAAGAAAAAAGGAGGTCAGTAAAGACCGAAAGTCAGGAAGTCAAACCAATGACTCAATGACCAATGACCCCAATGACTAAAAACAATGTTAACAGATAAAGTACGTAAACTTCAGCAATCGGGCCCGGTACCAAACATTTTGGTTATCGGCGACCTGATGATAGACCATTATATTATAGGTGATGCCACCAGGCTTTCGCCCGAGGCGCCGGTACCTATAGTAAACGTAAAAAACGAGTTTACCACACCCGGCGGCGCGGCCAATGTAGCCCAGAACTTGTTATCGCTGGGCGCAAAAATATCGTTAGCGGGCGTAACCGGCGATGATGCCGACGCAGACCGGTTAACAAAAATATTAACGGATGAGGGCATCAATGTGGCTGGAATTTTTAAAGATGCCACCCGCCCTACCACGGTAAAAACCCGTATAATGGCAGGCAGCCATCAATTGGTTAGGGTTGACAGGGAAGTTACCAACCCGCTGGCTGATGACTTGCAGACAAAATTTGTTGAACAGATAAAAGGCGCTATTGCTAAGGCCGATATTATTATATTATCAGATTATAACAAAGGCCTTTTTTCGCCCAACCTTACACAACA
Source organism: Bacteroidota bacterium (assembly GCA_040390445.1). Taxonomy (GTDB): domain Bacteria; phylum Bacteroidota; class Bacteroidia; order Sphingobacteriales; family Sphingobacteriaceae; genus Mucilaginibacter. The sequence goes on along the minus strand of JAZJYI010000004.1, from coordinate 9,875 downwards.
GCTTATTATAGAAGCTAACGTACAAGGCAAACGTGTAATTATCGACCCTAAGGGCCTTAACTACGAGAAATATAAGGGCGCCCACATCATCAAGCCAAATCGCAAGGAACTGGCTGAGGCCGCCAAAACAGAAAAAATCACTAATATTGATGAACTGCAGCAGGCAGCCCGCATCATTTTAAAACAAACCGGTGCCGAATATATTGTGGTAACTTTGTCTGAACAGGGCATGGTCATTATCAGCGAACTGGCGCACAAACTGCTGCCGGTAAAGGCCACATCGGTATTTGACGTAACCGGCGCGGGCGATACCGTAATTGCTACCATGGTTTATTTTATGGCACAGGGGCTAAACGTTGAAGAAGCCTGCGAACTGGCCAACCATGCCGCCGCCATAGTAATAAGACAAACCGGCAGCGCCGTAACCACCGTTGATGAGATATTGGAAGATATTGAGGTTAGAGGTTAGAATTTAGCACTTATATTTTAGGATTTAGAAATTAGGGTTTAAAGTAAGATGGTTATTGAAGAACTATACGAGCATCGTAATTTAACACAAAAGGTTATCGATAACCTAAGCGGCGATATTGAAACCGCTTGCAAACTTATGGTTGCTGTATTAAAGGATGGTAAAAAGGTTTTAATTGCAGGTAATGGCGGCAGCGCGGCTGATGCACAGCATATAGCGGCCGAGCTTAGCGGCCGCTTTGTAAAAGAACGTAAAGCCCTGCCGGGCATAGCCCTAACGGTTGATACATCGGCACTTACAGCTATCGCTAATGATTATGGATACCACCACGTATTCTCGCGGCAGGTAGAAGCTTTGGCCCAGCCCGGCGATCTGTTCATCGGTATCTCTACCAGTGGCAACAGCCAGGGGATTTTGAACGCTTTTGAAACGGCTACAAAAATTGGCTGCAAAACGCTTGGTTTATCCGGCCGGGATGGTGGCAAAATGAAAAGCCTGTGCGATCTTAATATCGTTGTGCCATCAGATGTTACTGCACGTATACAGGAAATGCACATCCTCATTGGCCACATTATGTGTAAGGCTGTGGATGATGCTTATTAATTTTTCTTAAAGTATTTACCTTAAATTTGGACATGCGCCACGATCTGGAAAAAACACTGCTTGCTAAAATAACCACCTTGCCCCAGTTAACCGCAAACATTGCGGCCTGGAAAAGCGAAGGCAAAAAGGTTGTTTTTACCAATGGCGTGTTCGATCTGCTGCATTTGGGGCATATTACCTACCTGGCCAAAGCCGCCGAACTGGGCGATAAACTAATCATAGGGCTAAATACCGACGCATCCGTAAAAAGGCTGAAAGGCGAAAGCCGCCCGGTGAACGATCAGCATAACCGCGCAGCGCTATTGGCCGCCCTGTTTTTTGTAGATGCCGTGATACTTTTTGAAGAGGATACCCCGCGCGAACTGATCACCCTGTTAATGCCGGATGTACTGATAAAAGGCGCCGATTACACCGTTGAAAATATAGCAGGCGCTAAAGAAGTGCTGGCCAACGGCGGCGAAGTAAAAACCATCAGCCTGGTTGATGGCTACTCATCAACCGCTATTATTAATAAAATAAGGCTGGTGAGTGGTTAAATGGTGAATAGTGAGTGGTTGCTATTATTTTCCGCCACTTATTAATCAACTATACAACCATTCACTACTTAACCATTCACTGCTTACTATTACTCTTAATGAAGATACTGGTTATCCGCTTTAGCTCGATGGGTGATATTATTTATACCACACCCATAGTGCGCTGCCTTAAAAAACAGCTGCCAGATGCCGAAGTGCACTTCCTTACCAAACCCGCCTTTAAATACATTTACGATAACAACCCGTATGTAGATAAGCTGCTGCTGCTAAAGCCAACGCTATCAGAAACCATCGCGGATGTCAGAGCAGAGGGGTATGATCATATTATTGATCTGCATAACAACCTGCGCACCGCTATTATAAAAGTGCGCACCGGCATTCATGCATCTACCTATAAAAAACAAACCATACGCAAATGGCTCAGCTTAAAGCTCAACTTAAAGCTTGTGCCTCCAGTGCATTTGGTAGACCGTTATTTAAAGGCCGTAGCGTTCCTGGGGGTTACCAATGATGGCCAGCCGATTGATTATTACATCAAGAAAGATCACCAGTTAGCTGCACTGCTCCCGGCATCGCACCAGGGCAAATACGTGGCCTTTGTTATTGGCGCTACGCACTTTACCAAACGCATGCCTAACGAGAAGATCATCAGCTTATGCCGGCAAATTAATTACCCCATAGTACTGTTGGGCGGTAATGATGTTAAGGCAAACGGCGACGAAATAAGTGCGGCCATTGGTAATAATATATACAATGCCTGCGGTGTAACCTCGCTTGATGAATCTGTTTTCCTGGTATCAAAAGCGCAGAAGGTTATTGGCTTTGATACCGGCCTCACCCATATTGCCGAAGCGTTTAATGTACCCATCGTATCTGTATGGGGTGGTACCGTACCCGAATTGTTAGGCGTACAGCCTTATATGGTAAAAGATGTACTGGTAGCGGGTATAGACCTGAGCTGCCGCCCCTGCTCCAAATTCGGGTTAGAGAAATGCCCGCTCGGGCATTTTAAATGTATGTATGATATGCCCGAGGAACCAATTGCGGCATTTGTAAATGTTAAATAACTGCAAAGTTAGTTTCGTAAAATTTGCTTAATTTCGCGGCAAAACAATAAATCTTATTAGCATGAAAAAAATTCTACTATTGGTTTGCTGCGCTTTTGCAGCATCAACCGCTTTTGCACAATTACCAACTTTTGGTATCCGTGGCGGTGTAAATTTTGCAAAACTTACTGCATCAAGTGGCAATGTATCGGCATCTACAGGTTCAACTACAACATTTTCGGCAGGTGTTTTTGCCGATTTTAAAGTGGGTGCGGTTTCTATACAACCGGGTTTAAATTACACTGGTAAAGGCGGTAACATTGATGACGACAACGGTAACGTAGTTGATATCAAAACTTATTATGTGCAGGTTCCTGTGAACATTGTGTATCACATACCAGCAATAATTGGCAACGTATATTTTGGTGCAGGCCCTTATGTAGGTATCGGCTTATCCGGAAAAGAAAAAGCTACTGATGGCACTAATACCGAAAAACAGGACGTTACATTTGGCAGCGGCCCTAATGACATAAAAAGAACCGATTTCGGCCTTAACGGTATTGCGGGTGTTGAGTTTAAAAACGGATTGATATTAGGTTTAAACTACGATCTTGGTTTATCTGACATCACTAACGGAACTGATGGTGGCTCATTAAAAAACCGTGTATTCGGTATATCTGTAGGGTTTAAATTCTAATCAGAAAATTAAATTATTCATAAAAAAGAGGGGCATCTGCTCCTCTTTTTTTATTTTAGGGATATGAAAAAGCTATTGCTGATACGCCATGCCAAAGCAACCCACGAAAGCGGGTATGCCGATTTCGAGCGCCCCTTAACCGATAAAGGTTTTAAACAGTGCGAGTTAATGGCAGCAAGGTTAATTACACAAGGTATAAAACCCGAAGTTGTGGTAACGAGTCCTTCGTTGCGTACGCTCTCAACAGCAAATGTATTTACACAGGAAACTGGCCTGCCCAAAGCCATCACCAATAAAGATATTTACGATGCAAGCGAAAGAGCTTTGCTTAAAGTGATCTATAACCTACCCGAAAACCACAATTTTATTGCCCTTGTTGGCCATAACCCGGGCATTAGCCAGGTACTGTATTATTTAAGCGGCGCTATTAAAGAGGTGCCCCCCTGCTCGGTTGCCCTGATTGAGTTTGATGTGGATAGCTGGAACGAACTGCATGAACATGCCGGCAAGCTTACCCATTACGATACACCGAGCCCCCCAGCCCCCTGAAGGGGGAGCTTTCGAAAAGATCAAATTATGCAAACTTCTGTTCCCCCTTCAGGGGGTTAGGGGGTTTAGTTTACTTTATACATCTTCCCCGGTAACGAGCGGATAAAACCCTGTAGTTCCATATCAAGCAAGGTCATGGCCAGCAGGCTCATGGGCATATTTGCTTTAATTGAGAGATCGTCAATAGCCAGCGGGGTTTTATTTTGCTGTATAATTTCATAAACCGCGCGTTCATCTGCCGATAGGTCTATGGGGAGTAACAATTGTTCGGGTGCGCCTTTGGTTTCGGTATTCTTTTCCCAGCCCAAACTGTAAGCCAAATCGGCAACGCAGGTTAGCAAAGCGGCTTTATTGTTACGGATCAGGAAGTTACACCCTTCCGAGTACTCGTCGCCCAGCCTACCCGGGAAAGCGAAAACATCGCGGTTATAGCTGTTAGCAATTTCGGCAGTGATTAGTGCGCCACCTTTTAGCCCAGCCTCTACCACTACGGTAGCATCGGCCATGCCGGCCACAATACGGTTACGTTCAGGGAAATTTTGCCTGTCGGGCTTGGTACCTGATGGGTATTCAGATAATATACCCCCGTTTTCCATCATCTTATCTGCCGTAGCTTTATTCTGATGCGGATAAAACCTGTCTAAGCCGTGGCCTAAAACGCCAACTGTTGATACATCATATTTAAGGCACTCTTTGTGCGCGGCAACGTCTATACCATGTGCAAGTCCGCTTATTACCAAAGCATTATAATCTGCCAGTTCTTCTACCAATTGTTTACATAATTGCCTGCCATAATCGGTAGCATTGCGTGTACCCACAATACTTACACAACGGTATGCGTTTAGGTTTGCATTACCTTTACTATATAATAATACAGGCGAATCGGCACAGTTTTTTAACCGGCGCGGGTAACGGGCATCGCTATAAAAAACAACATCAACCCCGTTTTTCTCAATAAACTTCAATTCCTCTTCGGCGCTTCTTAACGCTTCGCCTAAGTTAAGCCGGCCGATGAGTTTCTCGCCTATTCCGGGTATCTTTTTCAGTTTTGCTTCGCCAATTTTAAATATCTCTTCTGCATCCCCAAAATGGGCAAGCAATAATTTAGCCCTTGTATGGCCTATTTCTTTTATAAATGTTAAAGCAACCTGGTGTAGTATAGACATTGGTTTTTTGTGATGCTCTAAAATATAAATTATCCTAAAATAATTAGCATTTACAGCTAAATATTTTTATGCAAATACGTAATTCATGCTCACGCAAAGACGCAGAGACGCTGTTGTCAGTCTGAGTTTGTCGAAGACTTATGCGCATGGCAAATGGTTCTACAAGCTCACCATAACAAATTCCTTATTCGCGTCTCTGCGTCTTTGCGTGAAACAAAATTTACAAAAACTATAAAAATAGTTTGCAAACTACAAAAATAGTTCTACCTTAGCCTAACTATAAAAATAGTTTGCTATGAAACTAAAAGAACTCACCAAAGCCGAAGAGCAGATCATGCAGATACTGTGGCAGTTGAAAGAAGGGATAGTAAAAGACATCCTGGAGAAGATTCCCGAACCAAAACCGGCGTATAACACGGTATCAACCGTGGTGCGTGTGCTGGAAGGCAAGGGGTTTATTGATCATAAAGCTTACGGCAACTCGCACGTTTACTTCCCCCTTATCAGTGAAGATGATTACAAGAAGTTTACGTTTGATAAGCTGATGAGCAATTACTTTGACAATTCCTACAAAAGCCTGGTATCGTTCATAGCCGATGAGAAAGACCTCGGCTTGAAAGAACTGGATGAACTGACCGAGCTGATCAACAAACTTAAATCTCAAAAAAAATGAGCTGGCTGCATTACCTTATCGAGGCAAATATATACCTGGGGGTATTTTATTTGTGCTATTGCCTGTTTTTAAACCGCGATACCCACTACACCCTGGGCCGCGTTTACCTGATATTTAGCTGTGTAATTGCCTTTGTTTTACCGCTTACCCAGCTCAGTGTTTTAAGGCCGGCCGAGTTAGAGACGCAAATGGTACCTGCGCAAATAGCCCCGGTTATACAAAAAAACAACTTTGATACGATTTTAATATCCCTATACATAGGTGGTGCAGTTATCTCTTTTGTTGTGCTGCTGTTCCGCCTGCGTAAATTGTATATCCTTATGCGTAACAAACACTCTTTATATAAAGATCAGTATAAGCTGGTTAACCTGAGTGACGAGAACACGGCTTTCTCTTTCTTTAATTACCTGTTTATCGGCAGCAATGTACCCCAGGCCGAAACGGTTATAGCGCACGAACTGGTGCACATCCGCCAAAAACACTCGGTTGATATTATTTTCCTGGAGATACTGAAGGTTATTAACTGGTTTAATCCTTTCGTTTACCTCACACAGCGCAGTCTTAAAACCATACATGAATATATAGCCGACGAGCAAACGGCAGCCCGTGAGCAGGACGCCCTCGCCTACTCTGCCTTCCTGCTGAACAACGCTTATGGCATACAGGGCGCATCTATAACACATTCATTTTTCAATTATAACCTATTAAAAAAGAGGATCATTATGTTAAACAAAAACCGATCAGGTAAGTTAGCAAGGCTAAAGTACCTGGCAGCGCTGCCGCTTTGCGCGGGTATGCTCTGCACATCCACACTGGTGTTTAGTAAGGATTACGGGTTCATAGACCTATCGCCGCAAAATATCGATAGCACCAGGTATGCCTTAAAACTTACCGATGTTAAACATAATATCTCGGGAGTGTCTGATAAAATTGCTTTTACCAAAAACGGCGTTACAACTACGTACACGCTAAACACCCTGACTGAAAAACAAATAACAGATTTGAAAGAAAAAGGCTACGATATGTCTATTGTTGAAAGGGCAGCTGAGTTTTCTGATACTATAAAAAGGAAGATGCCACCTCCGCCGCCGCCACCAGCCCCCCCGGTAAAAGCTCCTAAATTTAACAAGGTACCACCGCCGCCGGTTACAGTACCTAATAAACCACCAAAAGTTGAACAGCTACCGCCGCCACCACCAGAGCCACCAAAGCCCCTTAAAAATAGAATTAATAAAATAAAGTTTCCGCCGCCGATTGTAAAGCCCGATAAGCCAAATAAAGTAGTACGTGTTGAAACGATAGCGTATCCTAAAGCAGTTGTAATACCAGATGTGGCACCAAAGCCATCAACATTTAGTATCGGCACGCCACCATCCTCTGTAGTAAAAGCAGATGTGGCACCAACGGCCGGCAGATCAACATGGAGTATTGGCACGCCACCGGCAAAGCCTGCTGTTGTAAAATCAGATGTGGCACCAAGCCGGCAGGATACTATCCGGCAACGTAGATAACCTGTTTGGTCTCAAAAAACTCCTCCTCAAAGTAATCTTTGAGATGATATTGCTGAACGGCTAACCCCGCGTCGGCAATTTCTTGTGTAAGGTCGCCGCCTTTTAAATACAGTATCCCGTTAGGTAGCTTATTGGCCGATTGCTTTTTAAATTTGCCTTTCACCCATGGGTAAAAATCCTTCAGTTGTGTAACCGCGCGCGATACCACAAAATTAAACTGCTCCTTAATTTCTTCGGCACGGGCATGTGTGGCCTTTACGTTTTTCAACCCCAAGGCTGCGGCAACCTCGGTAACCACCTTTATTTTTTTGCCTATAGAATCAACCAGATGGAAGTTGGTTTCGGGAAAAAGTATAGCCAGCGGTATCCCCGGGAAACCGCCACCGGTACCTACATCCAGCACATTTTCGCCGGGTAAAAACGTCATTACTTTGGCAATGCCTAATGAATGCAGCACGTGGCGCTCATACAACAGGTCGATATCCTTGCGGGATATTACGTTGATCTGGCTGTTCCACAGGGTGTAAAGCTCCTGCAACTGCGCAAACTGTGCTTTTTGCCCGGCAGTAATTCCGGGGAAATATTTGATCAGGATCTCAGATGTCATCCTTATTATATCGGTTAATGATGTTGCCTAACAGGTAGCGCGCCCTAAATAATTGTGCCTTAACAGTACCCAGGGGCAAGTCGAGCTGCTGGGCTATTTCCTCGTACGATAGCTCGTCGAAGTAACGCAGGGTTATCAGGTTACGGTAACGGATAGGTAAGCTTTCTATCAGTAATTTTAATTCTTCTGTTTGTTGTTTTTTGATAGACGACTCTTCCGGGTTCAGCACGTCCGATTTTATCTGCAGCGGTTTTTCATCACCATCCTCATCCATCATCCCGTGTATCGATTGCGTATTCAGCTTTTTCTTGCGGATAAAATCGATACAATTATTAGTAGCCACACGGAATAGCCAGGTGCTAAAAGCATAATCGGGCTGGTATTTATCCAGTTTTTCAAACGCTTTGGCAAAGGTTTCAACAGTAAGGTCGTTAGCGTCCTCTTTGTTGTTAACCATTTTCAGCACCATAAAGTAGATGGAATCCTTATAGCGGTGCATCAAATCGGCATAGGCTTTTTGGTTGCCCTGCCTTGCCTTAACTACCAGGTGAAAATCGTTCTTCGCGTTTTCGGTGAAATGTTTATTTATTTCCATCTGGTGGTTTTAATAAATGTACCAATCAATCCAAATACGTTTAAATACATATAATATATCATATCCAAAAACGGCAACGACCATACCAAATCGCCGCAGCTCAACCGTTTAAATACCTTGCGGTAAATAATTAACTGTAGTATCAGCCTAAAAACCACTGTGCCAATGGCCAATAACGGCTCAAATTTAAATACCAGGCACAATATAAATAAAACGTAAAATAAAAAGCCGCTAACGGCATCAAAACTTAACGCGCGCCGGTGGTTGTTTTTATAAAGTTTACCCACCCCCATATGGCGCTTTTTTTGCCTGAACCAGCCACCTAACGTTGTTTTGGCATCTGTATAAGTAAAGGTATCGGGGTGTATTTCTATAGCGGTATTATTGGCAGTGGCATTTTGGTTTACAAACAGGTCGTCATCGCCCGATAGTACGTGCATGTGCGATGCAAAGCCCTTTGCCCCAAAAAACAAGCTTTTTGTGTACGCCAGGTTACGGCCAATACCCATATAAGCGTTGCCGGTTAACGCTGCCGAAAGGTAGTTAATAGCCGTTTTCAACGTCTCGAACCTGATAAAGGGGTTCAGGAAATTACCCGTGCGGGTATAAGGCGAATAACCCAGTACTATTTGTGTAGCACCCGTAAAACCGGCCGCCATGCGGGTTATCCAGTTTAAGGTAGCGGGTTTGCAATCGGCATCGGTAAACAAAAGGTGCTCGTTCTTCGCGGCTTTTATACCCAGGGTAAGGGCAAATTTTTTGCCGGTTTTGTAACGGGCATGTTCGGTAATGGTTACAATTTTAAGGTGCGGAAACTCCTGTTTTATCTCCAGCAGTATCATGTCAGATCCATCGGTCGAGCAATCGTTTATCACAACCACTTCGTAATCGGGGTAGTTTTGCTGTAATATATAAGGTAAGTTTTCGGTTAAATTACGCGCCTCGTTACGCGCGCTGATGACAACAGATACAGGCACCGTAGGGCCGGGTAATTCCGGGTTGGGCACATAGCGGGTAAGCCTGCTGTGGTTACTTAACAGGTAATACAGCTGAACAATAAAACATAGTTGAAACAGAACGAATAACGACTCGTGAATATAAGCTTCCAAACCCCTTGATAATAAGGTGCAAATTTGTTAAAAATAGGTGAGATTTTGGCGTACTATTTTTAAAGGATTACAGCTAAATAAAGGAGCCGTTTAAATCTATTTCAGCTATAATAATAGTTATATGTATAAATATAGGAATTAGGTGTACCACGGTAAATGGTCATTAGTTCATTTTCGTTGGCTTTTTGTTCCACAGGCCTAACTATGGCGTTACCTGCGGTCCGGGCTTTCCGCTCATACTGCACAGGCCTTAAGCGCAGGCCGGTATCCGCTGCAATCCATTAGGTTTGTTTTATATTTAAAAGATATCGCAA
>JAZJYI010000003.1:0-400545 GCA_040390445.1 Bacteroidota bacterium | reverse complement strand
ATGTTCTTCTTCATTTAGTTTACTTTTATGTAAACTCAGTTCAGGACAAGACAATCCCTCGTTCCGTTCGGAACAAAATGGAACAAAACCGAACAAGTCATACAAGCATAATCTATTGTATGTAAGCTATTTAACTTTATATCAACTTCGGTCAATAGTTAGCTTAATAAAACCTAAAAAGTGCGAACTGAGGGCGAAAAAAGGCGAAAAAGTATCGTTCTTTTCCGATCAATTTCCTGTTTCGGTTTACAAAAAGTGGAACAAAGTCGGCATTTTAATAAACGCCTATTATTTAACCATTTACATCAAAATTGTAAAGTAAAACTTTAGATAGAAGGGTAATTATAAAACAGTAATTTACTGATTAACAGAATGTTCCGTTTGTTCCACTTGTTCCATTTTGTAGTGGAACAAAACAAGTTGCAAATACTGCTTAACCCGATCGCTAAATATGTTCAAATACCGAAAAAAAATCAGGTAAAAGCAACATCGCCATAAACAAAAAGGGCCGCACAGTTAAACTATGCGGCCCTTTTATATTGATAAGCGTTTATACTGATGCTTCCGCTTCAGCAACTTCTAATTTGCGTTTCTCAACACCCGATATTTCTTTTTTACCAAAGAAATAGTTTTTCATGTTTACACGGATGATGTACATACATGGTACCAATATCAGGGTAATGATGGTTGCAAACCCAAGGCCGAAGATCATTGTCCATGCTAACGGCCCCCAGAAGGCTACGTTATCGCCACCAAAGTGAATGTGTGGCTGGCCATGTGTAAACAAGCCCACAAAGTCGATATTAAAACCAACTGCCAGTGGTATTAAGCCCAGTATGGCTGCAGTGGCAGTTAACAATACAGGGGTCATACGGGTATGGCCCGCCTCAACAACTGCATCATGCAGGTTTGCACCCTGGTCTATCAGCATATCGGTAAACTCTACCAGCAAGATCCCGTTACGTACTACCACACCCGCAAGCGCTATGATACCTACACCGGTCATTACAATGGCCATGGTCATTCCAAACAAAGCTGTACCAAGCAACACCCCAATAATACTGAACAATATTTCGCTGATGATGATAAACGTTTTACCTATAGAGTTAAATTGTATCATCAGGATGATCAATATCAAACCAAATGACGTTGCCATTGCGCCACCCAAAAACGTTACCGCTTCCATCTGGTCTTCCTGCCCACCACCCTGGCGGATGATAATATCGTCAGATTTTTTGAAATTATTTATCGCCTTTAAAATATTGGCATTTACATCATTGGCATTGTACGGTTTAATAACGCTCGAACCCAATGTTAACACCCTGCGTTGTTGTTTACGCTTAATATTGCTATAAGTGTTGGTGTATCTTACATCTGTAAAGGCAGATATCGGCACCTGGCGTATTGCACCACCTGTAGCTAAATCGCGGTAGGTTATTTTCAAATTTCGCAATTCATCAATATTACTGCGCTGCTCTTCAAGTGCCCTAACTTTTATTTGATAATCATCCTCTTTGGTGTTTCTAAAATCACCTGCTTTTGCACCAAAAATAGCGGCACCTAGATTATCGTTGATAGTTTTTGTGGTTATACCTTCCCGGTTGGCCCGCTCCCGGTCAACGTCAAATACAATTTCAGGTTTATCATTTTGCACATCGGCAACAAGGTTCTCAATACCGGCAATGTTTTGTTTTGCAAGGTAAGTCTTTAACCGGTTACTGGTTTTCACCAACGAATCCAGATTATCGCCTATCAACTCAATACTGATATCCTTTTGAACCGGCGGCCCACTATTTTCTTGAGCCACAGATATTTTAGCGCCTGGTATACCTTGCACCGAACTACGGATCTTTTTCAAGATCTCCTTAGTATCTTTACCCTCTCGCTTGCCAAATTCGACAAAAGCTACAGTAACCTTGCCTTTATTTTGATAGTCGCCCTGGTCTTCATCAGTAGGATCTGTTACACCTTTTGTAACGTTCGATATAATTGATGATACAATGTCTTTATCACCCTCTACTACCTCGGCAACGCGTTTTTCAAGTTTTTTAGTTACTTCATTAGTAGTTGCCTGATCGGTACCAATTGGCATGGTTATGTACACATAGGCAAAGTTAGGATCTCCCGCAGGGAAAAACTCAGGTGTTTTACCTATAGTAGCTGTTAATACTATCGACACGATAAAGAGTACAAACGTACCAACCAGCATGGTGATAGGCCTTCTAACAGCTTTCTCTAACCATTTGGCGTACCAGTTTTGGAAACGCGGCCATACATTTTTCTGAAACCTGTCTATCACCTTTAACAGGAAAAAGTGGTTCAGTAAATAAAGTACAATAATCAATACCATAAAGTTACCTATGCCAACATTTATCCAGTAACCAACCGCCGTAGCAATGACTAAATAGATCAAAGCACGCCTGGTACCTTTATCAAATTTTGGATTGTCATGTTCGCCCTCTACGTGGGGTTTCATAAAATCAACCGCGAATACCGGGTTCATGATATAAGCTACTACTAACGATGCTAACAATGTGATGATCAATGTTATTGGCAGGAAGAACATGAAATGGCCTATTAAGCTATTCCAGAACGCCAATGGCACAAACGGTGCAAGGGTTGTCATAGTACCAGAGAATACCGGTAAAAACACCTCACCTGCTGCAGTTTTTGCCGCCTCTTTAATAGGCACTTTTCCGTTTGCAAAAATACGGTGTGTGTTCTCGATAACCACAATGGCATCATCTACAACAATACCCAGTGCAAGCAGGAATGAGAACAGTACGATCATGTTAAGCGTAAAGCCAATGGCCGGCATTATCAGGAAGGCGATAAAACAGGATAGCGGTACAGATAATGCCACAAATATGGCATTGGTTGTCCCCATAAAAAACATCAGAATAACGGTCACCAAAATAAAACCGATAATGATCGTATTGATCAGGTCATTAAGAGTTGTACGGGTTTTGTCAGACTGGTCGCCTGTTACCGTAATATTTAAACCTTTAGGGAAAACCGTTTTTTGTTTAACCTTTATCAGGTCGTTTATCTTGTCGGATGCCTCAATCAGGTTCTCGCCCGCCCTTTTACTAACGTTTAGGGTAATAACATTTTTAAATACTTTGCTATCAGGCGTTTTTAAACGCGCATAGCTTTCCTGTTCTAAAAACGAATCTTTTACATCGGCTATATCCCTTAGGTAAACCGCTTGTCCTTTGGGGTTACGGATAACCATCGCTTTAACCTCATCAGCATTCTTAAAATCCTGTTTAATATCAATGCTTCTGCGCACACCATCGGTTTTAATGGTACCGGCAGATGATAGTATATTTTCTTTACCGACAGCATCGATAATATCGTTAAAAGATAATTGAGCCGCAGCCATTTTGTTCATATCAACATTGATCTGAATTTCGGGCGTTAGCGCACCAACTTCATCAACTTTCGAGATCTCTTTGTAGCCTTCAATCTCATCTTTTAACAAATCGGCATATTCCTTTAATTTCTTAAGGTCATAATCACCAGATATGTTGATGTAAAGGATAGGCAAATCGGCAACGTTAATATCAGATATTACCGGCTCTTTTAAATTCACATCACCTTGTGGTAAATCCTGTTTAGCTTTATCAACCGCATCTTTAACATCTATCTTAGCATCTTTTATTTTAATGTTCGCTTGAAATTCAGCGGTAATAATAGATACGTTTTGTACCGAGTTTGATGTCACCTTTTTTAAGCCCTTTAAAGACTTCAACTGTTTCTCCAACTGCCTGGTCACCAGGTTCTCCACATTTTGCGCAGATTGCCCTGCCCAGGTTGTAGTAACAAACACTTTAGATTGCGCTATATCCGGGAAATTCTCTTTAGGTAAGCTATTATAGCTTATAAGCCCCAATACCGTGATCAAAAATATGAGCACATATATGGCGGTTTTATTATCTATGGCCCAACTTGAGGGGCCAAATTCTTTTTTAAGATCTTTCATATATAATAGATCAGAGGGTTGTTAAAAATTAATTTGCAGACTGTAAAACCTTTATTTTATCGCCATCCTCAATATCAGCGGCGCCTTCGGTAACTAACTGCTCGCCGGCTTTTAAGCCCGATAATATTTCTGACATGCCACCGTAGGTTATGCCAACTTTAACTGTTTTACGTTTAGCTATGCCGTTCTCGTTCACATAAACGTAATCGCCATTCTCTGACCGTTGTACTGCTTTAACAGGGATAGAAACCGTGTTGGTTTTTGAGTAATCGGCTATTTTTATAATAGCCGTCATGTTAGGGCGAAGTGACTTACGTTCGGGCAGTTTTATTTCAACTGAAAAACTGCGCGATGTTGGGTCGATAGCTTTAGCGGCAAATGTCACCTTGGTCTTTAATGAATCATTAGCATCAGGCACCAATATTAAAACCTCGTTACCTGTACCAACGCTTGCTGCATAACTTTCAGGAACATCGGCTTTAACTTTTAATATATCGGCATTTACAATGCGTATGCCGGTAGTGCCGGGCTGTGCAACCTGGCCAAGTTTAAGGTCCATCTGGTCAATTGTACCACTTATTGGCGATACGATACGATACATGGCTGCCTGTTCGCGTAAAGCCGCTAAGGCTTTTTTGCTCGCCGACAATGTTGTTTGCGCTTGCAAATATTGAACTTCAGTGCCAATTTTCTGATCCCAAAGATTTTTCTGGCGATTGTACAATGTTTGGTTCAATTCAACTGTTGCTTCATTTTGAGCGATTGTTTGCCTTTGCGTGCTGTTATCTAACTGCACAAGCACCTGGCCTTTACTAACGTGCTGGCCCGGTTTTACGTAAATATTTGTAATAGTACCCGGCGATTGCGGATAAGCGGTAACGTTATCCTGCGCATCAATTTTACCTTGTATTTGTACATAGTTAGTAAAAGCACCGCTTTTAACTTCAGCAACACTTACCTCGGCTGCTTTTGTAGAATCGCCGCCAACTTCGCTTTGTAGCTTAGTTATTTTGGCATTTATTTCCTGCTGTTGTTTTTGAAGGTCAGCCAGTTCGGCTTTTTTATCTTTTGGTTTGCTTGAGCATGCTGCCAGTAACAGTAATGCGGGTATGTATATTAATTTTTTCATTTTCAGTGTTGATATATAGGGTTTAGTTGATTTTATTGAATTCTTCCGTATGCTTTGTCAAGGTCTACTTTACTTACCATAGCATCATAAAGGCCTTGTATGTATTTGTTATCAGCTTCCTCAAGGGCGGTCTGTGCTTGTGTAACTTCAATACTTGAGCCTACCCCCTGTTGGTACTTTATTTGCGAAACACGTAAAACTTCTTCGGCAAGTTTGCGGCTCTCCTCTTGGTTTTTAAGTGTTTGTAAACCGTTTATATAACCTACATTAGCTTTTTGGGCATCAAGATGTAAGGAGTTCTTCAGGTTTTCCAAATCGTTGATAGATTTTTGTACGGTTATCTGTGATTGCCTTAGTTGGTTTGTACGTTGCCCCCCGCTGAAAATGGGCACGTTTAAAGTTAAACCAATATAACTAGACGGAAAACTTGAACTATATAATTTGCTGAAGCTAGTGTTTTGAAAAGATGCTGAATATGTGCCGTTTGCTGATAGCGACGGTAAAAAAGCAGACTTTTTAAGTTTAACATCATATTGGTTTAGCTTTATTTGTGTTTCCTGTAAAGCGTACTCAATACGTTTATGATAAAAAGCGGTATCTATGGTAACATCTGCTACATTTTCGTCCAACTTAATATCAGTTAATTTGTTGGTTAGCGACAGATTCTCGTCAACAGGCATCCCCATCTGAAACTTTAACAGTTGGTAATTAAGCGCCATGTTACGTAGCGTATTCTCTCGTGTGGTGACCAGATTGTTATATTGAACCCTGATACGGTCAACATCAATTTTCTCAACGGTACCTTGTTGGTTTTGCGCCACTGTTTGGTCTAACTGTAATTTCAGCTGTTTAATATTGGCATCCTGCAACCTTATTTGCTCGTTACTTACCAGTACCTGGTAATAAGCTTTGGTAACGTTAACATTTACATCAATTTTTGAGCGGGTAGCGCTACGTACCGAAAGTTCTTTATAGGTTTTTGATGCCTGTAAGCCCACAAGATAACTACCCTTAAAGATGATCTGGGTTGCGTTAACTGCCAAATTTGAGTTGTATTTAACGCCAAACTGAACCGGGATAAATGTGCCTGGTTGTTGAAAAATTTCGCCGGGTAACAATTGCGTAGCTATTTTAAGATAATCTGTAAAAGATGCAACACCATCAACCTGGGGCAGGCCCTGACCAATAGTTTCTTTTACTTTGTATTCGGCGCTTTTAACATCAAGGTTTGCATTTAAAACTGTGTTTTGATGCTCATAGGCGTAATTAACCGCCTCCTGTACGCTAAAATTATACGTTTGTGGTGTTGCAGGCGGGGTTTGTGAGTATCCCCGAAGGGCTCCCGTTATGCAGATTAGTAGGGTGAGGATTCGTTTCATTTGTGAGTAGTGATATATGGTAGATTTATTGTTTGTTTCTTTCTTTTACAAAACAACCCGGTTTATTGACAGCGGTATGTCAGCAGTGCGGATGTTTTTTAATTTAATTGTTCTTCATGTACGTTCTTATACTGATCTAATAGTTTATGGCCCTTTATGGTGCAAACACCATAGTTAAAATGCTCCAGTAATTGGTACTGCACGCGCCAGGCACTGAACTGCGCAACCGGGAATATGAATGCATTAAAACCCATCTCTACCTGGTTAACACGCATTTTAGCCAGAATCTTAACATCTATCTCCGGCCTTATGACCCCCTGCTTGATTCCTTTTGTCAATAATTCCTCTAAAGTTTTCACCAACACATCGGATTTAAACTTCTGGAACTCGGACCAGGCATCCGGATGATACTTTTGCATATCATGTATCACTATGGGGTTTATCCTGCTGAAGATCTCTTCAGAGCATTTCATCATATTGATCATCTCCTCAATTACATTGGTCGATTCCTCAATAATTTTATTGATCTGGCATTCATCCTCTTCAAGTTTTTTCTTCACCAAGGCTATTACCAGGTCGTTTTTATCATTAAAAAAATGATAAATGGTTTTTTTCGACATACCCAGATGTTTGGCTATATCGTCCATAGTTACGCTCTTGATGCCTGCCTGTAAAAACAGTTCTTCACCACCCTGAATTATTCTCTCTATTTGACCGTTTGACATTATAAGTCAAAACTAAGGAAACATTTTTAGATTTCAAAGTTTCCATTTCAAATTACTTTTACTTGACAATCACTGATTTTACACAATTGTCTATCTTTGCAAAAAAATCACTCAATGGATTTAACTTCCCTGTCTGCTATATCTCCTATCGACGGTCGTTACCGTAATACAACATCAGCCCTGGCCGCTTACTTTTCAGAATACGCTCTTATCAAATACAGGGTATTCATAGAAATAGAATATTTTATAGCCCTTTGCGAGCATCCGCTACCCCAGTTACGTAGTTTTGATAAAAATGCAACAGAAAAGTTACGTGATATTTACAAAAACTTTTCTGAACAGGACGCCGCCGCAATAAAAGACATCGAAAAAACGACCAACCACGACGTTAAAGCGGTTGAATATTTCATTAAAAAAGAATTTGACAAATTAGGATTAGAAGAACATAAAGAGTTCATTCACTTTGGGTTAACCTCTCAGGATATTAATAATACCGCCATCCCTTATTCATTTAAGCTTGCCCTTGAAGAAGTTTACCTGCCCGAGACCACAAAACTTGTTGAGCAACTTAGCGCCTTTGCACAGGAATGGGATACCATACCAATGCTGGCACATACCCATGGGCAACCGGCATCACCAACACGCCTGGGTAAAGAGATAAACGTATTTATTGAGCGGCTTAACAACCAGCTTACCTTGTTAAAAACGGTGCCATATTCGGCTAAATTTGGCGGGGCAACGGGTAATTTTAACGCCCACCATGTAGCTTACCCGCAAATTGACTGGCGTGCCTTCGGCAACCACTTTATCAATGATATTTTGGGCCTGCACCGCTCACAGTTCACCACACAGATTGAACACTACGATAACTTTGCCGCCCAGTGCGATGCCTTAAAACGCATCAACAATATCCTGATAGACCTTGACCGTGATATGTGGACCTACATATCCATGAACTTTTTTAAACAAAAGATCAAAGCAGGCGAAGTAGGTTCATCTGCTATGCCGCATAAGGTTAACCCCATAGATTTTGAGAACAGTGAAGGCAACCTGGGTATTGCAAACGCCTTATTTGAACACCTGGCTGCTAAATTACCTATCTCCCGTTTGCAACGCGACCTAACCGACTCTACCGTGTTACGTAATATTGGTGTACCGGTAGCGCATACGCTCATAGCCATCAAATCAACCGTGAAGGGGTTGAATAAGCTTTTATTGAACGAAGCTGCCATTAACGCCAGCCTTGAGGCTAACTGGGCTGTGGTTGCCGAGGCCATACAAACCATCCTGCGCCGCGAGGGTTATCCAAACCCATACGAAGCCCTGAAAGAGCTTACACGCACCAATACACAGGTTAACGCGCAAACCATTGCGGAGTTTGTGGATGGGTTGGATATATCTGAAGCTGTAAAGAATGAGATAAAGGCTATTACACCGCAGAACTATACGGGGATTTAAGAAAATCGTCATTACAATGACGGTCATCAACAGGTAAAACTAAACATAACAGGCACTAACAACCAAAAACCTGATTACATTTGTTAACTATAAAATTTTGACACACATGAATATCAGCGTATATACCGAAGCCACCCCTAACCCGGCAACAATGAAGTTTATTGTAAACAAGTTGCTTATAAACGGAAGCGTGGATTATGCCACAAGGGAAAGTGCCGAAAATTCACCTTTTGCAAAGGAATTATACAAATTCAGTTTTGTTAACGGTGTATTCTTCGCAAGTAACTTTGTAACGGTTACCAAAACCGAAGGCAGCGACTGGGACGACGTCCAGCCGATATTGAAAGAGTTTGTTAAAGGTGCGGTTGAATCTGAACTAAAAGTTCAAACAGTTGAACAAGCTGTTGATGTTGACTTTGAAGGTACCGAAACCGAAATAAAGATCCAGCAGATATTAAACGATTACGTACGCCCGGCTGTTGAGCAGGATGGTGGCGCTATTACTTACCGCTCGTTTGATGCGGGTGTGGTTACTGTTGAACTTCGCGGTTCGTGCAGTGGTTGCCCGTCATCTACCGTAACCCTTAAATCGGGTATCGAGAACCTGCTGAAACGTATGGTTCCGGAAGTTACCGAGGTAGTTTCGGAAGCGTTGTAACCGACCTGGATTTAGCCCGTTTTTACGATATTAAAAAGCCGGTTGGTTTCCCAATCGGCTTTTTCGTTTTTTATAATCTGCAATCTTGTTCCATTTAAAAATGGAACAAGTGGAACAAATGGAACATATTAGCAATCAACCTATTAACGTTTTTAATTTTACACGCTATCTAAAGTTTTACTTTACAATTTGGCTTTAAGCAATTAATATACAGTACATTATATTTTTTTAGGTTTTGTTCCACTTTTTGAAAAATGGAACAAAAATGTGCAAATCTACAACGGCAAAAAATGACCTTTTATCGCCTTTTTTCGCCCTCAGTTCGCCCTGTTTAGCATTTATTATGCTAACTATTAACCAAAGTCAATATCAATATAAATAACTGATATACAATACGTTAAATTTTTACAACCTATTTTATTTTGTTCCATTTTGTTCACAATGGAACGGCATGAAAGAAGCAAAATAGCAAGTTATCGTAAGTATCAAGGCATCGCAGGGTCCACTATGTGAGACCCTGCGGCGACTATAAAGCGTACTATCAGCTGACGCAAGCCGAAAGCTTGCACCGTGAGTGCCACGAGTTACGCTACGCTAAACTCGTGGGAGCGAATGGTAATGAACGGGCGGTGGCCTGACAGAAAAGCGGGCCAAAGGTAAAGGCCTGCGGGGAGAAGCTTTTTTCTGTCTTGATCTTTGCTTCTTTCTATCAAGAGAAAGAAGTAGCCTCCGCGGCAATGAGCGGACGGATGTTGATAGTGGCACACTTAGCATGAGCGCTACTTACTGCACGTAGAAGATTTATCAAGCTTATTATATTATACGCCATACTTAGCACCCTGCCGCGTGCTTTCAGCTACGCTAAACTAAACCGGCATTGCGAACGAACGATAGTGTGGCAATCTTAGATATGCTTTTCGCCTACCATTCTATCGAAGATTGCTTCGTACCGCGCAATGACGCGCGGGAGAAATTGCCCCGTAAATACGCAATCTACTTCTTAACGTTCGCTGTAAAGTACTTTTCAATATACTCCAGCATCTCTGCTGTTATGTTGCCGTTGGTGGCCAGCAGTTCGCGGGATTTTAAAACTTCGGGGCCGCCTTTAAAGTTTACCACTTCGCCGCCTGCCTGCTGAACAATGACGATACCCGCAGCTATATCCCATGGGTTAAGGTTATACTCGTAAAAAGCCTCGAAACGCCCGGCGGCGGTGTAAGCCAGGTCCACAGCGGCCGAGCCGATGCGGCGCAGGCCGTGGCAGTTGCGCATCAATTCGGTAAACAGTTTTATATAGGCTTCCTGGTAGCTAAAATCATAATAAGGGAAACCTGTGGCTATCAGGCTATCGGCAATGGTGGGTTTGTTGCTCACCTTTATTTCAGTTCCGTTTAAGTATGCAGGCGCATCCTTATGGGCATAAAAGCATTCGTCCTGGTTCACCTCATAAACCACGCCTAACACTAGTTCTTCCCTATCCTGCAAGGCAATACTTACCGAATAGGTTGGCAAACCATGTATAAAGTTGGTAGTACCATCAAGCGGGTCGATGATCCAGTTATAGCGCTCTCCTGTTTTGGTGCTTGTTTTTTCTTCGGTGATGAAGCCGGCTTCGGGCAGTATCAACTCCAGCCCGGCCACTATCTTTTGCTCGGCGGTCTTATCCACGTACGATACCAGGTCATTCAGGCCTTTGTATTCTATCTTATCAGCATCAAAAGTTTTACGCTCCTGGCGGATGAACTGCCCGGCTAATTTTGATACATCAATAACCTGCCCGATGATCTGGTTTAACTGCATGGTATGGATTTCGGATTTAGGGATTTTCTCAGTTAGTTAACCCTGTTTTTTTGTAGCGGTTTGCGCCAAAATAGATCAGCGCGGCACCACCAAGCACCATAATAACCGATATCATTTCGGCCTGGGTGAATGAGATACCGGCAACCACATATTTTGTATTTACACGGATCAGTTCGATCAGGAAACGCTCTACACCGGCCATGATCATATAGATACCGAATAAGATACCCGGCGCTTTAAATTTATGGCGCAATTGCCACAATACCAGGAATAACAGAATACAAATTACCGATTCATAGAACGATGTAGGGTATACGGGTAACTTCAGCTCATTGCAAAACTTGCCAACACAATCGGGGATGTGGTTGTCATGGTCAGACATATCCACATTATGCGGAAATTTAAAGCTCCACATCCAATCGGGCGCCCAGCTTAAAAAGCCCGGCTTTGGCTTCAGGTTTGGTATGCCCCAATCGCCATCGCCACTCATCTGGCAGCCTATACGGCCAACGCCGTAAGCCAGCATCATACCCGGGCCGCCAATATCAAGCATGGTTAATGGCTTAATATTATGCTTACCCGCAATGTATAAGGTTACCGCGCCGCCGCATATCAGGCCGCCGTAAAAGGTTAAGCCGCTAAAGCCAACCAGCATGCCTACCGGGTCGCGCATAAACTCGCCCCAGTTCTCTAAAGCATTAAAAAGTTTGGCGCCTGCAAAGCCGCAAACAGCAGCCCATAATAATATGCTGCCCATTAACTCGTGCGTGTGTACGGTTACACGGCGCTGCTCGGGTTTTGGTAATAGCTGTTTCTTGTTCTCGTAATAAGCCCAGTAAGCCATTAAAAATGCAACAATGATACCGCCAACGTAGTTGCCCCTTAACGATAGCAGGAAATCCTGCGGGTTATCTATCAGCGCACTGTAGTGAAAAACGGCATCAATAACTTTAAAACCCAGTATAAAGCCAAACACGGCGTTACCGGCAAGGTCGCCTGTAGTAATTGGCGCACCAACGGTAACGGTTTTCTCAAACGGATGAATGTACCCTAAAAGCTCGCGGCGCTTAAATTCCTGGCCAAATGCCCAATAGCCAGCCATAAAAGCAATAGCCACAAAAAAGCCAAATGTTTGTATAGGCAACGGGATGTTAGCACCGGTAAGGTATTCTATCAGCGAGGAAAGGGTTGGAAACATATTTAGGTATTTGTGCTGCGAATATAATAGTTAATGCACTAATATTTCTTCGCTTTCTGTTATTTCAACATCACCATCGGGCGAAATTGCTGTTAAATGAACCGTTTTTAATTCGTTAACCAGTATGGGGTCGTACTTGGTTTTCACCTTTACGTAGTTACGGGTAAAACCGTGCATAATGCCATCTTTTAAATCGGCCTCAAACAACACCTCGTCGGTTTTGCCTATCTGTGTTTCATAAAAGGCGCGGCGTTTCTTGTCGGATAGGATGTGCAGCATCTTGCTCCTGTCTGCACGGGTTGAGCCGGGCACAACGCCGCTCATTTCTGCGGCCGGGGTGTTCTCCCGTTCAGAGTAGGTGAACACATGCAGGTAAGATACATCCAGGTCGTTTAAAAAATTGTAGGTGTCTACAAAATCTTCGCGCGTTTCGCCGGGGAAACCAACAATCACATCCACACCAATACAGCAGTTTGGCATCAGCTCTTTTATTTTGGCAACACGCTCGGTATACAGCTCGCGTTTGTAACGGCGGCGCATCAAGCTCAATATTTTGTTCGAGCCCGATTGCAGCGGGATATGAAAATGCGGCACAAACCGTTTTGAGGTGGCCACAAAGGCTATTATATCGTCGCTAAGCAGGTTTGGTTCGATGGATGATATTCTGATACGGTCTATGCCTTCCACCTCGTCAAGCGCTTTAACAAGGTCAAAAAACCTATCCTCGCGCTGGCCGTTGCGGATGCCGAAATCGCCAAGGTTTACCCCTGTCAGCACAATTTCTTTTACGCCCGATGCGGCTATCTCTTTTGCCTGTACAATAACGTTCTCAATGGTATCGCTCCTGCTGCTGCCACGGGCAAGCGGTATGGTACAAAAGGTACAGGAGTAATCGCAGCCATCCTGCACTTTCAGGAAGGTACGGGTACGGTCGCCAAAGGAGTATGAGGGCACAAACTGGTTAGCCTCGCTAACCGGCTGGTTTAAAACAACCGCTTTTGGCTTCTTGGTCAGGTCGGTAATATGATCTACCAGCTGGAATTTTTCGGCGGCGCCCAAAACCATATCTACGCCGGGTATTTCGGCAATCTCTTTTGGTTTTAGCTGCGCGTAGCAGCCTACAATGGTAATAAAAGCATTCGGAGAGATCTTCAGCGCTTCTTTTACGATCTTTTTGCACTTTTTATCGGCGTTTTCGGTTACCGAGCAGGTGTTAATCACATATACGTTGGGCGTATCTGTAAAATCGACCGTATCAAAACCGGCGTTATTAAACAGGCGACCGATTGAGGAGGTCTCCGAGTAATTCAGCTTGCAGCCAAGTGTATAAAAAGCGACTTTCTTATTCATTTGCAAGCCGCAAAGATAATCATTTAGTGAATTAGTGGGTTAGTGAATTAGTGATTGGTTGTTAATGGGAATGTAAAATTGGCTTATTATTTCACGCAAAGGCGCAGAGACGTAAAACCAGAGTGTTATTTCGAACGAACACGGGCAGGGTTGCGAAGTGGAGTAAGGAGAAATGACATATCTGGTTATCACTTCTGAATTATTTATACCATATACCATTTTGGTATATGGTATAAATAACGTATAATTGAAAACACAAATCTAATTATCATGTCTGCACAACATCCCAACATTCAATTAATCCATTCTTTTTTTGAGGCGTATGCCGCTAATAACCTGCCAGCCATTAAAAACATTTTATCTGATGATATTGAATGGATAATTCCCGGCAGGCATCCATTAAGTGGCGTTAAGACGGGGGCCGAAGAGGTACTTAACTATTTTAAACAATTGAACGTATCATCCTTTAAAGCAAGCCCTATTGTTATGGGGTTTAATAACGAGTTTGTAATTGATTGCCACGTTAACTGGAGCAACCGCACAGATGGTGAAAATGTGCGGGGCATGTCATGCCTGTTATGGAAGTTTAAAGATGGAAAGATCAGCAAGGTGTACAACTTCCCCGAAGACCAGCATATGATAGATGCATTTTTTAACAAGACCTATGGCAAGACCGGGGATTAACCCAGCGAGAATATAAAACCCGTGTCATTTTGAACGATAGAGAGAAATCCTGTTATTACATACCCGTAGGCGATATGCATTATCAAGCAGGATTTCTCCCCGTACCTCGTTCGAAATGACAGGACGGGTTAGTATATCTACTTCCGCAGCGTATAATTAAATACATCCTTCTTCCACTTGCCATCCTTGCCTTTTTCATCCAAAATACAATCCATCTTTAACGGGCTGATACGTTTATAGGTAATCAGCACAGCTTTATCAAGCGATTCAAATACCACCTCGTTTGTGGTGAGTTTTATAACAGGCATCAGGTATGGCTTATCTTTATCCTCCCAGCCAATGCTGCCTTTATTAAAATGGCGAAGTTTAAGTATAGGGATACTGTCAGACTGTTCTATCGCCATAAATTCATAAAAAACAATCTTCCCATCCTTAACGCACCTGAAAGTACTTACCATGTTATCGCCCATTGGCGGGCCCCAAAACTCCTCCATATCGCCCCATTCGTGTTTAAGCGTCCAG
The DNA here is from genome assembly GCA_040390445.1 of Bacteroidota bacterium. Taxonomy (GTDB): domain Bacteria; phylum Bacteroidota; class Bacteroidia; order Sphingobacteriales; family Sphingobacteriaceae; genus Mucilaginibacter. Next base: position 385,657 of record JAZJYI010000003.1, on the reverse strand, counting down.
GTACCGGCCATAAAGGCCAGGTCTTTAATAGTGGCTTTTTTTAGCTGCGCGAATGCGAGGCCGGTTATTGCCGGTATAAGCAGGATGATAAGTAATGCTTTTTTCATGATGATAAATATAATAATTTGCCAAAAGCCTTTGAAGATTCACCCGTTTTATTAATGGTTCGGCAGGCTCACCATGACAACCTAATCAGATCCCCTCCCACCTATAGCTTTCATTCTCCAACCCTATCAAATCAATCACACGGTTTACTACCGTCATAGCCAGTTCTTCGATGGTTTTGGGTTTGCTGTAGTACGATGGTATGGCCGGGCAGATGATGGCACCTGCTTCGGTAACCGTTTGCATATTGCGGATATGGATCAGGTTTAAGGGGGTATCGCGGGCTACCAGTATCAGTCTGCGGCGTTCTTTCAGTATCACGTCCGCAGCGCGGGTTATCAGGTCGTCGGATACGCCGGATGCTATCCTGCCCAGCGTGCCCATGGAGCAAGGCACAACAACCATGGTATCAAACCGGGCCGAGCCTGACGCGAAGGGCGCCATAAAATCGTTTTTGGCGTAGGTTTTAAACGGGTAATTGCCGTGGGTGGTATCGTCAAGCTCAAATTCCCAAACCTGTTTGGCGTTGTCGCTCATTACTACAGCAACCTCTGCAATTTGGGCTTGCAGCTGCTGTAATTTATCAAGCAATAGTTTGGCATATATAGATCCGCTTGCACCGGTAACCGCGACAACAATTTTCTTTTTCATAATGGAATAGTACAAATAAACGGAAGAAAAGTTACAGGCACAAAAAAGGGTCGAATAACTCGTACTCGACCCTACATCTACCTATGAAAAACATGCCCTTTGAGCGGGCATTACAAATATAACAAGTGTTTCTTAATTATTAAACAATTTATTAAAATAAATTTAACGTACTGAGGTATAGTTCTTTTCAATTAAAGTTTGTATAATCCCGTCCACCATTCCTACCGTTGGCACGTAAATACTCTTGATATTTGCGCATTTCAACACAGTTAAATAAATTTCGCAGGCGGGGATAATAACGTCGGCCCTATCCTGGTTAAGGCCAAGTACATTGATACGGTCTTTCAGCGAGAACGAATCGAGGTAATTATACAGCGCCCTTAACTTAATGTAGCTTAAAGCAACGCCGTCTTTCTCTTGTGATAATTTGTACAGTTTGTTAATGTTGCCACCGGTACCAATACCGTAAATGTTTTTGTAGCCTTTGGTATGCTCGCGGATAAAATCTTTCATTTCGTTCCAGGTTTCGTCCTTGTCCTGGTTATCCAAAATACGGATGGTACCCAGGTTGAATGATTGCGATGCCACTAAATCGCCATTACTGAACAGAGAAAGTTCAGTACTACCGCCACCTACGTCAATATACAGGTAGTTTTTACTTTTATCAATATTAAGCTCGGCGTGGCTGGCATAAATAATTTTGGCCTCGCTTTCGCCATGCACAATTTGCAGGTCTATGTTTGCTTCGGTTTTGATCAGGTCTACAACCGCCTGCCCGTTCTTTGCTTCGCGCATGGCAGATGTGGCACAGGCCATATAATCGGTAACCTTATAAACATCCATCAGGTTGCGGAAAGCCTGCATGGATTTTACCAGGTCGATGGTTTTTTTCCCGGAGATACTTTTGTCCAGGAAGGCATCGTCGCCAAGCCTTACCGGCACACGTATCAGCGTATTCTTTTTAAACGATATTGAACCGTTATTCTCTATTATTTCGGCTATCAGCAGCCTTACTGCGTTCGACCCTACATCAATGGCGGCGTATCTCAATTTGTTGTGTTTTTATTTTTCAGATAGGTGTAAATATCTATTTGTGCACGCGTAAGCAACTCCGACCGGGTTTTATGGTACCTATTAACGGCGTTGCCGGTAATATCCCTTGCCTTGGTGTTATCCTCCAGCTGGATATCTATAATATCTCTAACCTCTTTCCGCAGGTCATCATCCAGCACGGGGAAACCCACTTCCACGCGGTTATCAATATTACGGGTCATGAAATCGGCGCTGGTGAGGTAAACAAGCTCTTTGCCCCCGTTACCGTAAATGTGCACACGGGCATGCTCCAGGTATTTATCTACAATGCTTATTACTTCAATATTTTCGCTAAAGCCTTTTTGGCCCGGTATCAGGCAACACATACCACGTACAATGAGCTTCATTTTCACCCCTGCGTTGCTGGCCTGGTATAGCTTGTTAATGAGTTGCTCATCGGCAAGGCTGTTCATTTTAAATATCATGTAGGCCTTTTTACCGGCCCTGGCAAACTTCATCTCATTATCAATCAGCTTATAAATAGCCGGGCGCGAATCAACCGGCGATACGATCAGCGTTTTTAAGCCTTTTGGCAGTATGCTTTTATTCAACGCCCTGAAGATGGCTACCAGATCAACGGTGATCCTTTTATCAGCCGTCAGGATGGTATGGTCGGCGTAGATAGAGGCTGTTTTTTCGTTAAAATTACCGGTTGATAAACAAGCATAATGCGCCGGTTTACCTTTTTCCATACGGGTAACCAGGCAAATTTTAGAGTGCACCTTGTAACCATCAATACCGTAAAGCACGTTTACGCCCTCTTCTTCCAGCTTATTGCTCCAGTATATATTGTTCTGCTCATCAAAACGGGCGCGCAGCTCAACCAGGCAATTTACCTTTTTACCGTTTTTAGCGGCGTTGATGAGCGCATGGATGATCTTGGAGTTTTCGGCCAGGCGGTATACGGTGATGCTGATCTCTTTTACTTTGGGGTCGATAGCGGCCTCACGTAAAAAGTGGATCACATAATCAAACGACTGGTAAGGTGTGCTGATCAGAAAATCTTTCTTAGCGATCATCCCCATTAAACTTTTACCGAACGATAACCCGGCAACAGGCAGCGGGCTATTCTTTTTATACTCCAGATCCGGCCTCCCCACGTTAGGGAACGAAATGAAATTTTTGAAGTTATGATAGCGGTTACCCGGGATAAGGCTCCCCTTCTCTATCTTCATTTTTTTAACCAGGTACCCTATCATATCGGGCGGCATTTCGCTGTCATAAAGCAAACGCATGGGTTTACCTTTACGCCTTTTTTGCAGGCTTTTACTTAAAGCATCTACAAATTTTACGCTTACTTCTTTATCCAGGTCGAGCTCCGCATCGCGGGTTAGCTGTAATGAATAAGCCTCGATAGAGTCATGATCGAATATGAAGAAGATATCCTCTAAACTATACCTGATAATATCATCCAATAGGATAATAAACTTCAGGTTATTTGTTTCGGGCAGTACCAAAAACCGCGAAAGGTTATCCGGGAACTCGATAAGCGCGTAACGCGATTTTTTATTTTTGGTAAGCCTTACAAAAAAGTAGATGGCACGGTCGCGCATTTCTGGCAGCGGCAGGTCGTCATCCAGCATAATAGGCACCAGGGTTGACAGCAGCCTCTCCCTGAAAAAGCTTTTCACAAACTCGCCGCGGGTTACGTTCAGCTGCTTATCATTCAGGATAAAGATCTTTTCTTCGGCCAGTTGCTTTACAATAATGTTCTCATACAGGTTATGGAATTTCTTCTCCTGTTTCACAACAATACTTTTTATCTGGCTGAGGATCTTTTTGGGGTTATAGCCTAATATCTCTTTAGCACGTTCGTTTAAATTGGCTAAACGGCTAAGCGTAGCCACCCTTACACGGTAAAACTCATCAAGGTTTGATGAGAATATAGCCAGGAACTTTATTCGTTCAATAAGCGGCACGGTTGGGTCGGCTGCCTCCTGCAAAACCCTGTCATTAAAATACAACCAGCTTATCTCTCTGTTTATTAACGGAATGTTCTTGGTATCCATATAGCTATAGCCACAAAGCTGCTTATTTATTTGTTAAGTTAATATTAACTTATTTGTATTTTAAGATGTTTTAAATATTAAATTTAATATTTGGCTGTAATGTATAGCGCTATTGCAATTGTTACATTAGCTTTGTGTTAATTATAAAAAAACAACATTATGCCATCATTTGATATAGTAAGCAAGATTGACGGACAAACACTTGATAACGCCATTAACGTTGCAAAAAAAGAAATACTGAACCGTTATGATTTTAACGGCTCAAAAAGCACCATCGACCTGGATAAAAAAACCAACGAGGTTACCATTGTTACTGAAGACGATATGCGCCTTAAAGCCATCACCGATTCCATCATTAGCCGCATGGTAAAACAAAACCTTGACCCTAAGGCGCTTGATTTTGGTAAAGAGCAGTATGCATCGGGCAACATGATCCGTAAGGAGATCAAAATAAAAGAGGGTATTGATAAAGAAGCCGCAAAAAAGATAGTAAAGAAGATAAAAGACAGCGGCCTTAAGGTACAGGCAGCCATTATGGACGACCAGGTGCGCGTTACCGCCAAAAAGATCGATGACCTGCAAGCGGTTATCAGCCTTTGCCGTACTGAGGACTTTGGACAACCGGTACAGTATATCAATATGCGGAACTAAGCAAATACAAGAAGAACTATAAAAAAAGTCCCGGTATACAGCCAGGACTTTTTTTATAGTTCTTTTTTGTAACTTTTTTTTGCACTTTTAGTCAACAGTTAAAACACTACCTTATGAGCTTCCTGAGTAAACTATTAAGTGAATTTATAGATGTAATTGAATGGATAGATACTACCCCAAATACACTTGTGTGGAAATTTCCGCGGAATGATAATGCTATAAAAATGGGCGCCAAGCTGATCGTACGCGAATCGCAGGTGGCTGTTTTTATAAATGAGGGCCGTATTGCAGATGTATTTATGCCGGGCACTTACGAGTTACAAACCCAAAACATGCCTATACTGACTACTTTAAATAGTTGGAAATACGGTTTTAACAGTCCGTTTAAAGCCGATGTTTATTTTGTGAGCACCCGCCAGTTTGTAAACCAAAAATGGGGCACCAAAAACCCGGTAATGATACGCGATGCGGAGTTTGGCCCGGTAAGGTTACGCGCGTTTGGTTCGTTCAGCTTTAAGGTACAGGATGCTAAAGTTTTCATGGATCAGATCTCGGCAACCAACCCCGATTTTATTATAGAGGATATTAACGAACAGTTGCGCAATACCATTGTAGCCCGGGGTATGGATGCGGTGGCACAATCAAAAATAGCTATCCTTGACCTTGCCGCCAATTACAATGAAATGGGCGTGCTGATATCAGATACTATACAGAGTGATTTTACAGAAATAGGCCTTAACCTGACTAAATTACTGGTAGAAAATATATCCCTGCCGCCTGAAGTTGAACAGGCACTTGATAAACGCAGCAGCATGGGTATAGTTGGCAACCTGGGGGCTTATGCACAGTTCCAGGCGGCAAACGCAATGGAAAAAGCCGCCGAAAACAGCATAGGCGGTAACCTTGGCGCTGCAGGCTTGGGAATTGGTGTTGGCGCTGCCATGATGGGCCAGGTTGGTAACGTTTTTCAACAAAACCAGTTTAACCCTAACGAAGGCAAAGCAGACGCCCCTCCACCCCTGCCCGGTGCACAATACCATATCATAAAAAATGGAAATTCTGACGGGCCGCATAGCTTAAGGGACCTTAATTTAATGGTAAGCAGCAAGGCCATCAATAAAGATACCATGGTTTGGAAAAAAGGCATGGCCGGCTGGGCCGCTGCGGGGTCTGTAGCAGAACTTACCGACCTGTTTGATAACGAACCACCACCGGTAGCCTAAATAAACCCTGATACCGTATTTTTATTATGGATAACCTGACCAGGCCTTCAAATATTGACCAGTCCCTGAAATGCGCGGGCTGTGGTGCGTTGTTACATTTTGCCCCGGGCACCCACAGTTTAAAATGCGATTACTGCGGTGTAAGTAACGAGATACAAAGCGATGAAAGCCTTGAAGTTACTTCGGTTGATTATGAAACATTTATTACTAATATAGACTCGGCTAAACAAAGCGATAGCCTTAAGGTAGTAAACTGCAATAATTGCGGCTCGCAAACCATTCTGGATGAATTTGTAACATCAGACAAATGCCCGTTTTGTACAGCACCGCTGGTTTTAAACCTGGCGAGCGGGCAGCAATACGTACCCCCGCATTACATTTTACCTTTTAAGGTTACCCAGCAACAAGGCATCGCTTTTTTTAATAAATGGCTTAAAAGCCTGTGGTGGGCGCCAAATGACCTGGCTAAAAAAGTGGGCGCCAGTGAATCGATCTTGAAAGGCGTTTATCTGCCCAATTGGGCCTATGATACAGACACCATAACTGCTTATACCGGCGAACGCGGCGATTACTATTATACTACCGAAACCTACACCGAAACGGTTAACGGCCAAACGGAAACAAAAACCAGGCAGGTACGCCATACCAGTTGGTCGGATGCTTCAGGTACAGTTTTCGTGGGGTTTGAGGACCTCTTGGTACCGGCCAGCAAGTCGCTACCCGAAGACACCTTAAACAAGCTTGGCCCCTGGAAATTTAGCATGCTGGTTAAGTTTGATGAGCGGTATATGAGTGGTTTTCGTTCCGAAACCTATCAGCTAACTCCGCAGCAAGGCCTGGTTAAAGCCATAGAGCAAACTGTTGAGGAGATTCGCGATAAAATAAGAAGTGATATTGGCGGCGATGAACAAAGAATAGACAATACTGATACCCAATACAACAACAAGGCTATTAAATACCTGATGTTGCCGGTTTGGGTAAGCGCTTATAACTATAATAACAAAATTTACCAGTTTACCATTAATGCCAGCACCGGCGAAGTGATAGGCCAGCGCCCGTTAAGCGCCATTAAAATAACCTTCGCCATTTTGTTAGCGATTGCAGTGATCATAATTATTGTAATGTATTTTCAGAATGCTAATGCATAACGTAAGTAAAATTTTCGCCGGATGCGTAGGAAACATTTGAATAAAAACTACTAAGCTATTTTATTACAGACCTGCTTTAGCTGATTCTACCTCAAAAACAGAATCGATAAGCAGGTCTTTTTGTTTACCCGCTGCAACGGCCAACTGGTCGCAGCGCTCATTTTCGGGGTGGCCGTTGTGGCCGCGTACCCATACAAACTTAATTTGATGGGCTTTAGCTATTGCCAGGTAACGTAACCACAGGTCTTTGTTCTTTTTATCCTTAAAGCCCTTGGCAACCCAGCCGTGCACCCATCTTTTTTCGATGGAATCTATCACGTATTTAGAGTCGGAGAAAATGGTAACCTGCTGGTTGGGTGTTTTGATAGCTTCCAGCCCGGTAATAACGGCCAGGAGTTCCATACGGTTATTGGTAGTTTTACGAAACCCTGCAGAAAGCTCTTTGTAATGCTGCCCCGACCGTAATATAACCCCGTAACCACCCGGCCCCGGGTTTCCGCTTGATGAACCGTCTGTGTAAATTTCTATCATAAACCCCTATCCCCTTAAAGGGCATCAAAAGTAAAATAAATAGTCAAATATACGGCAGGCGTTTCAAAAACTCCCTTTTCAGAGAATGGCTTAATTAACTTTCTTGATCTTTAACCGCAACGAATTGCCAATTACAATAACATCCGAAAATGCCATAGCAAAAGCCCCTACCATTGGGTTTAAAAACCCAAGCGCAGCTATAGGTATGGCCACAATATTATAGGCGAACGCCCAGAAAAGGTTTTGTTTGATAGTGATAAGCGTGTGCTTGCTGATCTGCAGGAATGTAACCACCGATTGCAGATCGGTGTTCAGTAAGATAACTTTAGCCGATTGTATGGCTATGTGGCTGGCATCGTTCATAGATACGCCCACATCTGCCTGGGTTAGCGCAGGGGCATCGTTTATGCCATCGCCAATCATAATGGTTTTACCTTTTTTGCGGTACATATCAACCACCTTCAGCTTATCCTCCGGCAACATTTCGCCGTGTACTTCTTTTATCCCTAAAGTAGCGGCAAGGGCATTGCAGCGCAGGGCTTTATCCCCACTTACCAAAACAGGTACAATACCGGCTTTTTTTAACTGGGCTATTAAGGCAGCGGCATTGGGCTTTATGGTATCATCAACAGCTATTTGCGCCATGCGTACCTGGTTACGGTATAGCGTTAGGTTAAAATGATCTGGCGTTTTGTGTTTAGCCGAACCCAGGAAGTAGTTGTTGCCGTCCACATCCTCGGCACGCATGCCCAGGCCTTTCTCTTCTTTAGCGGTGCGCAGTATTATTTTTTGCTGCGGATAGGCCTGCAACTCGTTCACAAACGATTTTGCTATAGGGTGATTAGATCGTTCTTCAATAGCACTGATCACCCCGCGGATCTGTTCTATATTAAAACCTTCCTCAACTTTTATTTCTTTGATACTGAATTTGCCGGTAGTTAGCGTGCCTGTTTTATCAAACAATACATATTTGGTATTGGCAACGGCTTCAATGGTATCGCCGCCTTTTATCAGGATGCCGTTCTTAGCAGCACGGCCCAAACCCACCATTACAGCGGTTGGCGTGGCCAAACCCATAGCGCATGGGCACGAGATCACCATCACCGCTATGGCGTTCATCATAGACCGCTGCATACCGGCATCGGTAGCAAAATAAGTGATTACAAATGTTCCTAATGCTATCAGCAACACCACTGGTACAAATATCGAAGCTACCTTATCACCCAGTTTTTGTACCGGAGGTTTGGCGGCCTGCGCCTTTTTCATCAGGTCGATGATTTGCGAAAGGGTGCTGTTTGCCCCTACTTTTGTAGCCGATATCCGGATATTGCCCTGCTGTACAATTGTACCGCCTATAACCTTATCATACTTGGTTTTGGCTACGGGCATGCTCTCGCCTGTTATCATGGCTTCGTTCAGCAGGGCATCGCCTGTTATTACGTCGCCATCCACCGGCACCTGGTCGCCTTCGTTCACCAGTAAAACATCCCCCGCGGCAACATCTTTGGCGCTTATAATTTCAATGCCATCCTTTACAACCCTGTTGGCATTTACCTGCTGAAACTTCATGAGGTTTTTTACTGCTGATGTGGTTTGGTTTACCGAGCGTTTCTCGAAAACATTCCCCAGCAACACCAGTGTAATAATGGTTGCGGCGGTTTCGTAGAATAGGTAATGCTCGCCCAAATTTTCAACAGTGCCCACCAGGCTGTATATAAAGGCCGATGTGGAGCCAATAAAAATAAGTACATCCATATTGGGTGTACCATTTTTTAATGAGCTATAGGCGCTTTTACCAAAGTGCAGGCAGCCCACCATAAACACGGGCAGGCATAAAATTAACTGAACAATGGGGTTATGCAGAAAATGCCAGGGCAGCAGCATGTGCAGTAAAAGTGGCGCTGTAAATATGGCGCAGAAGATAAATTTGTTCTCCACCTTCTCATAAAACGGCGTTAGCTGTATATTTTCTTCGTCTACAACCCTAAAACCAAGGCCCTCGATATCTTTTATAATTTGCGGCAGAATGGACTGGTCGGCGGTGCTGAATTTCACCTCCTCGGATGCGAAACTCACCAGCACATCATGCAAGCCTTTCTTCTCCAATAATTTATGAATGCTCATTGCGCAATTATTGCAATGCATACCGGTAACATTCAACTCCACTAATTGCTCTGCCATAACTACAAAAATAAACTGTAACCCGCTGAAACAGGTAAGCTTAGTGTAATTTTAAAAAATGCTTTGCATATTGGCTTAAGATTTCTATTTTTGCAACCTCCAAACACGGTAGATGTAGCTCAGTTGGTTAGAGCATCGGTTTGTGGTACCGAGGGTCGTGGGTTCGAGCCCCATCATTTACCCAGAACGCTTCTCATGAAAATGAGGGGCGTTTTTTGTTTGAATTCTGCCAATATTTATATCTTTAGATATGATAGATATCGAAAATCTTAAACAGCATCAAATTAAAAGACCGGATCACTGGACGTCCTTTGGCGATGCTAAAGATTTCGACAGATTGCCGATGACACACAAAGATCAAATTATATTTCTGGATAAAACAGCTACTAAATTTTTATATGATTATTTAGCACTAACTAAATTTATCGCAAGTAATGACAATCCGTTTAGCAAAGGTAATTTCAAAACAGTTGATCAATATACCGAAATGACTAATGAGAGTGGATTGAAAAAGTGGCTGTATAATAGATTTATCCCATTTAAAGGAGAAGTGTTTTTGTTGGGTGATGATTGCATATTGACAACATGGAAGATTATCGTTAAGTACGCGCCAGATTTATTTTTTAGCAATGATATGATCGTCTTTGATAGAACATTAAACTGGTGCCTGTTTTATTTTCATCATGACCATCTATTTTTCGGGAAAGATAATATTTATGATACCACTAATGATCAGATAAAGATGGAAGAAATAAACAAACTTAAAAAATTGTACCCAAACATGAGTTTCCCTTATTAGTTCATATAACAACAAATGTAAGATTTAGACTGAATGGAAACTTCTTACTGTTATCCCCCAAGAATTTTTGCAAAACCGCCTATTTCAATCAATTCTTCAATAAAAAGGTGCGGATTCTGCACAGTTATCCACCCAGAACGCTTCTCATGAAAATGAGGGGCGTTTTTTGTTTACAGCACTGAATTTAAACCACACGTAATATCTTCTCCATCTTTCTCCCCTTTGCCAACTCATCCACCAGCTTATCCAGGTACCTCACCTGCTGTGTTAAGGGGTTCTCTATTTCCTCTATGCGGTATCCGCAGATCAGCCCGGTAATGAGGGATGCATTGGGATTTATAGCTGCTGTTTGAAAAAAGGTTTCAAAGGTTACTTTTTTATCGATCAGCTCATTCAGTTTCTCGTTATCAAAACCGGTTAGCCATTGTATGGCCTGGTGCAGCTCCTCTTTTGTCCGGCCTTTCTTCTCTATCTTTGCCACGTACAGAGGATATACCGAGGCAAAGGTCATTTTTACAATACGCTGGTTGTGTTTGTCGGTGGTGTCCATACCTTATATTCTTGCATTTCTAACCCCTAAAGTAGTAATTATTTAACAGGGTAACTGCCACGTAACCGTTTATCGTCGGCTACTATACGCTCTATCAGCTGGCTGTGCGATGGGCTATCGTCTTCTGCGTTAACTTCAATCGCCCCGTAATTATTCAGCGCATCGGCTGCCTCCTGTGCTTCACGGGCAGATACGGCATGTACAGTAACAATGGAGCCTTTACGCCCCAGCGTGGCAAAATGCGCGGCTTGTTTTTCATCATCTATCAGGTGGGTAAAAAAGTCGCCTATGCGGTTATGCTCATCCGTTTGATCTCCATGGGTATGGATATCAATATTTTCACTTGTAAATTCGTTCCCCAGGAGGTATGAGCTTGCTTCTTCAGCAAGGCTTACATCATCAAAAATTCCAATTACTGTTATCATCCACAAATAATAAAATATACCGCGAATTGTTTTATGCATAAACAGCTTTGGCAAGTGTACGGTTATAACAATGGTTAGCTTTATTAAATATTCTACTTTTGTTGTTACGACTAACCGGCTTTCAAAAAATGAATATTGATAAAATCATCGACCAATTTGGACAGCTGCCTGAACAGTCAAAAAATGCGCTTACAGCAAGCATAACTGAGGTTACTTTTCCTAAAGGGCACATCTTACTCAAAGAAGGCAAGGTAGAACACCGGATGTACTTCATCAAAAAAGGGATAGTGCGTGCCTATTCTGATAAAGCAAGCGGGCAGGTAACTTTTTGGTTTGGGCAGGAAGGCGATACCGTAATTTCGATGAGAAGTTATGTGGCTAATGAGAAAGGTTATGAAAACATTGAGCTGCTGGAAAACTGCGAGCTGTATGAATTAGAAACCCGCAATTTACGGGCATTATTTAACCTTGATATCCATTTTGCCAACTGGGGAAGGAAACTGGTAGAACGGGAATTGATAAAAACCGAAGAACGGCTTATATCTATGCAGTTTAAAACGGCTGTTGAACGTTATAACGAACTAATGCAAACACAACCAGGCTTGCTAAGGCGTGTACAATTAGGCTATATCGCCTCTTATTTAGGTATTAGCCAGGTGAGCCTGAGCCGTATCAGGGCCGACCTTCGCTAACTATTTCATTTTTTAACATTTGTAAAAAATTAAGCGGTTCATATTCCTGTTCTTTGCGGCAGGAAAATAATATGAGCTGGATATATGTTATAATAGGTGGGATATTCGAAGTAATATTCGCCTTGTGTTTAGGTAAGGTAAAAGAAACAAGCGGCGCGGCTGCTTACTGGTGGTTTGGTTGTTTTATAGTTTCGCTGTTTGTTAGCATGGCCTTACTCATCAAGGCTACACAAACACTCCCAATTGGTACAGCATATGCAGTTTGGACAGGCATCGGGGCAGTGGGAACGGTGGCTATGGGTATCCTGGTTTTCAACGAACCGGCAACTTTTTGGCGATTGGTATTTATGGCTACGCTGGTTGGTTCTATAATTGGTTTAAAAGCAGTATCACACTAATGCTTCTCACCAAACAATTGCCGGGTAATTTCAGACCGATCTTACCCGGCTGCATTGTTTCTTCCCTACTGCAGGCACACATCGCCTTCAAAATTCTTTTTGGTAAGCTGCGGCGAAAAGCAGGCCATCATTTCTTCGGCTTTGGCCACCATATTTTTGGAGCCGATGAAGATGGCCGAGCGCTGGTGCAGTTCGGTTACCTCCAGCTCTAAAATGCGGTTATAGCCATTACTTGCCGTGCCACCTGCCTGCTCTATAATAAAAGCCATGGGGTTGCACTCATAAACCAGGCGCAGCTTACCATTTGGCGCGGCAGCCGTTAACGGATATATGAAGATACCGCCTTTGATCATGTTACGGTGCAAATCGGCCACCATAGAACCGATGTAACGGGAAGTATAGGGCCTTTTTGTTTTGGTATCCTCAACCTGGCAGTATTTAATATATTTCTTCACCCCATCAGGAAAGTGCGAGTAATACCCTTCGTTGATAGAATAAATAACCCCGTCATCAGGGATACACATATCGGGGTGCGACAGGCAAAACTCGCCTATCGAAGGATCTAACGTAAAGCCGTTAACCCCCTTGCCGGTAGTGTACACCAACATGGTTGATGACCCGTATATTACATACCCTGCGGCCACCTGTTCGGTACCGCGCTGCAACACGTCGGCAAGGTTTGCTTTACCTTCGGGCGAGATACGGCGGTAGATAGAAAAGATGGTGCCCACCCCTACGTTCACATCAATATTTGATGAACCATCCAATGGGTCGATAGCTACAATGTACTTGGCGTTTTTTGATACTTCCGAATCGATGTGGATGCACTCGTCGTTTTCTTCGGAGGCTACCATACAGCATTCGCCGCCGTATTTAAGGGCCGATATAAATTGCTCATTGGCGTAAACATCCAGTTTCTTTTGCCCTTCGCCCTGTATGTTGGTGGTACCGGCATCACCCAAAATATCGGCAAGCCCGGCTTTGTTCACCTCACGGTTCACAATTTTAGCGGCAATGCCGATATCACGTAATAGCCTCGATAACTCTCCCTTAGCGTACGGGAAATCGGCTTGTTTTTCAATAATAAATTGCCCTAAGGTTTTAACTGCTTTCATGGGTACTTAGTGTAAAAACTACATATTATTTATGCAGTTCAATAACGTCTAAGGTATGAATTTTTTCATCAGTTATAGAAAATCTTATTAAAGTACGCACCTTCTGCCAACCTTGTTTTCCAGCTGCACCGGGGTTTAAATGCAAGCAATTTATCTTTTTATCGTAAATTACTTTCAGGATATGCGAGTGCCCGCTGATGAATAGCCCCGGAGGCTTAGTGTATATTTCACGCTTAACATCCGGCGCGTACCTATCGGGATATCCGCCGATATGCGTCATCCAAACATCCACCTTTTCGCACATAAAACGCAGGTGCTCGGGGTACACTTGTCGTACATCAGTACCGTCTATATTGCCATATACGCCCCTAAGTGGTTTAAAGGCGGCAATTTTATCGGCCAGTTCAATATTTCCAAAATCGCCGGCATGCCAGATCTCGTCACAATTTTCAAAATGTTTAAAAACGGCATCGTCGAGGTAACCGTGGGTATCTGATATCAAGCCTATACGGGTCATTATTTATTTTAGAATTTAGATTTACGATTTTAGATTTAAAATATCGTCAGGAAATCTCCCAAAACAATCTGGTACTCCACTGAATAAATTTTGGGGGCATCATAAATTACAAATTCGTCTTCAACAATACCTTTCTGCTCTTTACCAAAGGTTACTATCTCGCGATGTGGTACGGAATCAGCAAACGATTTGATGGAGATGACCCTTTGTAAATGCAACTGATATTTGGGCAGCAGATCTTTCACTACCGCAGCCGTTGGCAAAGGCAATATCAACTGGCAGGTACCAGTATCTGTGAGGTATTCATCTGCACAGCGCAGTAATTTCTTAAAAAAAGCACCGTCGGTATGCCGTGCCAGGCGTTTTTGCTCATCTGCCGATGCAAGTGAATCTAAAAAGAACGGCGGGTTAGAGACGATCAGGTCGTGCTTTTTCCAATGATAGTCTTTAAAATACCCTTCAAAAGTATTAAAGGTTGAGTACACCCGGTACAAAAAGGGGGATGCTTTGAAATTCCGGTCAGCCGCCTCGGCGGAGTCCTGATCAATATCAACCCCATCAATATGGGCAACAGCAAACCTTTGGGCCAGCATCAGTGCAATAACGCCGGTGCCGGTACCAATATCTACAATACTCTGTGGGTTGCTTGCCGTGGCCAACGCACCAAGCAAAACCCCGTCGGTGTTCACCTTCATGGCGCAACCGCTTTGGTCAACATCAAACTGTTTAAATTTAAAGATATTGCCTGCCATTATTTACTACTAAACAGCCCATATTTAAGGATACAATAAATAGCGCGCACACCATCCCTCCATCCTATTTTCTTACCATCGTCATACGTACGGCCGTAGTATGAAATGCCTACCTCATAGATCCGTATCTTAGGGATACGTGCCACTTTAATAGTCACCTCTGGCTCAAAGCCAAAACGCTGCTCGCGTAATTTGATAGATTGCAGCAGTTTGGTATCAAACAATTTATAGCAGGTTTCCATATCGGTAAGGTTTAGGTTACTCATCATATTTGACAGGAAGGTTAACCACCTATTGCCTATAGTGTGCCAAAAGAAAAGTATGCGATGCGGGTTGCTGCCCATAAACCGCGAGCCGTAAACTACATCGGCAAAGCCATTGCAAACGGGTTTTAACAGGTCGTTATACTCGGCAGGGTCATACTCCAGATCGGCATCCTGAATAATAGTATAATCGCCCGTGGCCTGCGCAATGCCGGTATGCAGGGCTGCACCTTTGCCCGAATTGTGCAGATGCTTAAAATACCTGATATCCAGTTCAGCGTTCTCTGCTTGATAACTGGCTACGGCCTGTTCGGTGTTATCAGTAGAGCAATCATCCACAATAATAATTTCTTTTTGGATGTCATCAACCAGCTCAACAGCTTTTATCTTGTTCAGAATGAGGTGAATGGTACCGCCTTCATTATATGCCGGGATAATTATTGATAATTTACCTATTTTCATTGTGGATTATAAAATGCCAAATTAATGCTATCGCGAATAAAGCAAAACCTGAAAAAGCCAAAAGTAATGATATTAACGGCTATTTTATTTGCTTTAGCGCTATGGTTTGCCTTATGCCTCCCAAAACCGCTGTTCAATACCCCAACATCCTTTGTTATTGACGACGATGCCGGCCAGTTGCTGGGCGCAGCAATAGCAACCGACGGGCAATGGCGCTTCCCTTATAATGCCGAAGTTCCCGAAAAATTCAGCAAATGCATCATCGCTTTTGAGGATAAACGCTTTAACAGCCATTGGGGGTTTGATCCGTTGGCATTTGGCAGGGCTATCAAGCAAAATATCAAATCAAAAAAAGTTACCAGCGGCGGCAGTACGCTTACCATGCAGGTGATCCGCCTGAGCACCCGCCACAACCGCACAGTATGGAATAAGCTTGGTGAAATTTTCATGGCTCTGCGACTGGAAATGGCTTACAGTAAAAAGGGAATAATGGCCCTGTATGCCAGCAATGCACCATTCGGCAGTAATGTTATAGGGCTGGATGCCGCTTCATGGCGGTACTTTGGCCGCGGACCGGAGAAGCTTTCGTGGGGCGAAATGGCTGCGCTGGCCGTACTGCCTAATTCGCCATCATTGGTGCACCCCGGCAAAAACAGGCAGATACTTTTACGAAAACGTAACCTGCTTCTTGATAAGCTTTATCACCAGGGCACAATAGACAGTACCACTGCCACACTCGCTAAGTTTGAGCCTGTGCCCGAAAAACCCATGCCCCTGCCGCAAAATGCACCCCACCTTTTACAACGCTTTAAAGCGGACTTTAAAAGTAAAAAACAGGCCTTAACCCGCCTAAAAACGACCATCAAAAGCAATTTACAGGAGCAGGTTGGCGATATACTGGAAAAACACCACCAGGTTTTAAAGGCCAACGATATTAACAACATTGCAGCCGTAGTTTTGGATGTGGAAACCGGCGCCACATTGGCCTACGCCGGTAATATAGCCCACCGGGAGGACCCTGAAATGGAAAGCGATGTGGATGTAGTGAACGCGCCCCGTAGCCCGGGGAGTACATTGAAACCGCTGCTTTATGCCAGCATGCTGCATGATGGTTTGATACTACCCAACAGCCTTATCCCCGATGTACCTACGCAGATAGCCGGTTACCATCCCGAGAATTTTGATTTGGGTTATGATGGCGCGGTGCCTGCCTCAAACGCCCTGTCGCGCTCATTGAACGTACCTGCGGTAAAACTGCTGCAACAATACAAATACGAACGCTTTTATGATAAGCTGCAAAAGATAGGCATCAGCACCCTGAAACAACCTGCCGACCATTATGGCCTTTCGCTGATACTGGGCGGTGGAGAAAACACCCTTTGGGAACTGACCGGCGCATACGCGGATATGGCCAGGGTACTAAACCATTATAACAAAAACGGCGGCAAGTACAGTGCTGACGATTACCATTCGCCAGTGTACGCTACAACTGCTGCCGAGAAGCCCAAACTGGAAAAGAACGGCCTGCTGGATGCCGGATCGATATATTACACACTACAGGCCATGGAAGAAGTAATGCGCCCCGGCGAGGAAATGCTTTGGCAGCAATTCAGTTCTACCCAGCGCATTGCCTGGAAAACCGGCACCAGCTTTGGTTTCAGGGATGGCTGGGCTATTGGCATTACCCCAAAGTATGTGGTAGGTGTTTGGGTGGGCAATACCGATGGCGAAGGCAGACCGGGATTGACGGGTATTAGTACCGCTGCGCCGGTACTGTTCGAGATCTTCCGGTTGCTGCCTGCCGCGCGCGAATGGTTTGACGAGCCTACCGGCGAACTGGTTAAAATAAAGGTATGCCGCGAAAGCGGTTACCGCGCCGGGCAATATTGCGATAACGCCATTGAGCAATGGGTGCCAAAAACAGGGCTTAAAGCGCCGGTTTGCCCGTGGCATAAGCTGGTGCACTTATCTGCCGACCAGAAATTCCAGGTGACGGGTAACTGCACCCCGCCAGATAACATCGTTAACAAAAGCTGGTTTGTGCTGCCGCCGTCAATGGAGTATTATTATAAGACCAAAAACTACCAGTACCATGTACTACCGCCATTTGCCCCCGGCTGCGAACAGTTAGAGGCCAACCCAATGGAACTGATTTACCCAAAAGACGGGGCCAAGGTTTACGTACCGCTGGAAGCCGATGGCAAACGCGGGCGCATGATCTGCAATGCGGCACACCGGCAGGCGGGCGCAAAAATATTCTGGCACCTGGATGGCAAATACGTAGGCGAAAGCAGCGCGTTCCAGCAAATGGCGCTCAACCCATCGCCTGGCTTGCATCAGCTTACTTTGGTTGATAACGCAGGCAACACCCTGCAAATAAATTTTGAGGTGCTGGATAAGAATAAATAACTTAGTGCTATGCTTGAACAATACGACCTGAGCAACCTGATGGTACTGGATATTGAAACAGTACCACAATACGCCAATCACAGTGAAGTGCCCGAACACATGCAGGAGCTATGGGCACACAAAACCCGCAATGTACGTAATGAGGAAACCGCCGAAGCATTTTATGAGCGTGCCGGTATCTGGGCCGAGTTTGGCAAAATAGTATGTATCTCCGTAGGGATATTTACCAACAGCGGCGGCAACCACCCCGGCCTGCGTGTAAAATCATTCGCGGGGCATGATGAGAAGGAACTGCTGGAAGATTTCAGCAAGATGCTGAGCGGCCAACCCTTAAGCATGATCCTGTGCGCGCATAACGGCAA
This sequence comes from Bacteroidota bacterium, assembly GCA_040390445.1. GTDB lineage: Bacteria > Bacteroidota > Bacteroidia > Sphingobacteriales > Sphingobacteriaceae > Mucilaginibacter. Next base: position 367,322 of record JAZJYI010000003.1, on the reverse strand, counting down.
GGAGTTCGATCTGCCCTATATTTGCCGCCGTATGCTGATCAACAGCGTACCATTCCCGCCACATTTACAAATTCAGGGCAAAAAACCATGGGAGATTCCCCACCTGGATACCATGGAGCTTTGGAAATTTGGCGATTATAAAAACTACACTTCACTAAACCTGCTCACCGCCATATTCAATATACCTACCCCAAAAGATGATATTGATGGCAGCCAGGTAGGCCACGTGTATTGGGTAGACAATGCCTTAGAGCGCATTTGCACCTATTGCCAAAAGGATGTGATCGCTACCGCGCAACTCATCAGGCGTTACCGCGGTGAAAGTTTGATTGAGGATGATTATGTGACGATAGTGTAAATTGATGGTAACGCAAGAAAGCCTTCAGGAAGCATATGTTAAGTTGGGCACAATCGACTTATTAGAGATAGTTGCAAACAAGAACGGTTATACCGAATTGGCAGTTTCTGTAGCGTTGGCTGAGTTAAAGAAGAGAAATGTAACTAATGACGAGATCAGAAATTACAAGTCTGTTTTTCCGCAGCAGCCCGATGAATTACTGGTAAAAAACTACCTGACTGATCTAAACCTATTTCAGAAGATCATTTTCTATGCTTTTTGGATCCCCCGTATCCGAAGTTTCTTCACCATGGATTTCCAGTCCGATGGGTATGTGCTTAAAAAGCAGCAATCAAATTACTATTCCATACTTGGCTTCATATTTTTCTTTCTCGCCCTTGCAGCATCACCGTATCCAAATTCCACCTATATAGCCGTTTGGTGCGGAGGCTTCGTTGCATCGTACCTGTTTGATATTTATTTTAACAGGGAGAAGCAAATAACTGATCTTCGAAGAAGACTGGAGGAAGGTAAAAGCATGTGGGGTATTTAATAAAGCCATTACCGCAGCGAGTTGATTTGTGTGTATATGCAGTCCCAGCCGTGCCTTGTGTACCTTAGCAGTATCTCGTTCGGAAAACCTTGCGAAGAAGTAATTAACTAAGCCTTGGGTTTACCTACTAAAATCAAAACAAACCCAATAATGATAGCAGGCGCGAAATACTCAAATGAAAGTTTCGCCATATCATTTATAAAAGGATTTATCGCCCCGGTGTAAGAAAACATCGATACACCAAGAATAAACATTGCGGCACCTAGTAAAACAATAGCTATTCCAATTTTTTGATAGATCGTCATTATATATAATTGGCAACATGATTTTTCATATAACAGGAATTGCTTAATCAATCAGATATGTTCGATGCAAATTGGCGTAATCAAAGATAAGTGCATTCAAATTCTCTTTCTGGGTAAGTTCAACGCCACCTACCATTTTGAGCGAGTTATATAAACCATCATTCAATTCTCTCCATGAAGCATCCACTTTGTTTATTATTTCCAACAGGCTGGCACGACGCTTCATGATATTTTTTGGTACCTCTGCACCCGGCCATAGTTTAGCAGAAGTTTCAAGCGCCTGTAATAAACGTTGCGCACCAATATTTTTGAGTGCAACAAGGGTTTCTGAATAATAGTTGGCGGAATTATTGGAATAAAACAATGCAAAACCACTTAAACCAGTATAACCACTATAAACCCAATCTGCATTTATTGCATAAAATAACGTTAGTTCTGTTTCATTAAGTCCGTTTAAATTCAGTCCATTATTGGTTTTTTTATTAAGTTTATTTTGTATTTCCGGCACTACCTCAATTGTATCAAGTTTAAAAATTTCCTGATAACTAAGTATCGGGCTGATGTCCTGGGTACCATATCTTATACCAGCATTAACAAAAAAAGTCCTCAAAAGATTAAACTTAGTGCTGCAATACTCACCTTCCAAAACCTTTTTTGAAGACGTTTCCGTACGATGACAAGCAAAACAGATTTCAATATATTCAAAAGCCCGGCCAGCCATATCAATAAACAAAATACCATTTCGGGGCTCGTAACAGTTGGCTTGCCCCATGCTTAATAGCTTTTGCTGTACTGGTGTGTAACCTACATTATAAAGTATGCTGGTTAAACTATCCGTTTGTACGTCGTCCAAAACGGCTTGTTCCGCAACCCTTTGTTTATTTATAATCTTATTCTTTACAGGAATAAGGCCACTTTCGTCAAATGAAACAAGCATTACCTTAACGGCCTTTTTGAAAGGGTACATATTACGCCTTTCTGTTTTGCTGTACTTATTAGCAAAAAGGCATTCTTCTGCAATACTTGTTGCAATTATTGCACGGGGGGACGGCTCATCGTAAATTTCTTTCTTTGTATGCTGAGCAAAAGTAGTAGTAGCGGCAATAATAAATAGGGTTAATAAGGCAAGTTGACGCATAATTAGGTTTCAGATAAGCAATGTATTGAAAAACGAGAAGTAAAAAAAATAATTTAAATACTCCTCATGGTCTCTTTCAAAAGCCCCCTACAGGAACTAAAAAGCACATCAAAACTTTAAAAACTACTTTTTGTTGTAATCGGGTATGGCCTTCCATAACTCAACCTTTATTCCCGGGGATAGCGCACCCAGCGTATATTTAAAATGCGGGAACCTGCGCAGCGCCTTTTTATCCTTCAGCTTATTATTCTGGCTAATGAGTCTTGTTTTCATTTGCCAGATGGCAGCCTACAGTGCTATACCTGGTGTAGCCGACTTTGCCAAAAAGATCATTGGATTTTTTGGCCATGATGCCGGCACCTTTATGATAGGCCCTGTTATTGTTTTATTAAGCCTGTTATATTTTGCCTACGGCCGTAAAACCATTACCTGGTACAACGGCGTGTTGATTAATGACAACCCTGTAGTTGTAGAATACTATCAAATTAAAAGAATGTTTTGGGGTGTTAATATGATCTACCTGCAATCGGCCGGGCGGCTTTGGATACTGTACCCGGTAACCTCGGAGGATAACAAGAAATTTAAAGATGCGGAGATCATCAGGAAGGAAACTGCGCTTAATGAGATCCAGGTGGAATTGTTAAAAAACAAACTGATTACATCAGGCATTAAGGAAAAGCGGTTTTGGTTTTTCACCCTCAACGTCATCATTTCCTGCATAATTTGTGTATTTATTATCCTGATAGCTTTATACGGCGATAAGTTTTATAAATAAGCTAAAATTATACCTCTGTAACCGCAGGGTCTCTTTCAGAAGACCTGCGAGTGCGGAACAAAAAAGCCGCCAACTTTATTCAGTCAACGGCTTTAATTATTATAGTTTAAACTTTAAACTTCTTTTTTAAGCAGTAGGATAACCCTCGTGCCGATGAGTTCGATCGAACTCATTAATTGCGCGTGCGTTAGCCCGGCGTTATCCATCTGGAAGGTAAACCTGTCAACACCGCCCAGGGCTTCGCTATGCCTTAATAACTTTTCGGCAACCTGTTGTGGCCCGCCAACAACTAAAACACCTTTGGGCGCTACAAGGCTGTCAAACTGCGGCCTGGTTACCGGTGGCCAGCCCCGCTCCCGCCCTAATTTAGTCCATAGTTCGGCGTAACCAGGGTAATAATCGGCTATGGCTTGCTCATCGGTAGCGGCAACATACCCGGGGGAATGCAACCCCACCTTTAATTGATCTGGCGTAAAACCGGCCCTGCGGCCTGCTTCGCGATAAATATCAACCAACGGGCGGAACCTGTGTGTTTCGCTGCCTATAACGGCCACCATTAAAGGCATGCCTAAAGTACCGGCCCTTGCGAATGATTCGGGTGTGCCGCCTACGCCTAACCATATGGGCAGCTTTTGTTGCAAAGCCCTTGGGTAAACGGGCTGGTTATCTAAAGATGCCCTGAACTTGCCCGACCAGGTAATAAATTCGTTATCATTTATCTTGAGTAAAAGATCGATTTTTTCTCTAAAAAGTGCGTCATAATCATTCAGGCTGAAGCCAAAAAGCGGGTAAGCTTCTACAGACGAGCCACGGCCAACCACCATTTCGGCGCGGCCTTTAGAAATCAGGTCGAGCGTGGCAAAATTCTGATATGCACGTACGGGATCGCTCGCGCTGAGTACGGTAACCGCACTGGTTAAACGGATGCGGCTGGTTTTAGCCGCAGCAGCTGCAAGAATAACATGCGGTGCCGAATCTAAAAATTCTTTTTTGTGATGCTCGCCTATACCGAAAACATCGAGCCCTGCCCGATCGGCAAGTTCAATGCGTTCTAATAACTGCGCCATGGCATCAACACTGCTCAGCGTATTGCCCGTGCCATACATGGCCGAAGCAAAACTATCAACACCTATTTCCATATCTGTAATTACATGTTTAAACATCAAATATCGGAAATTTGTTTCGCTTGTTATAGCAGCCGTATGGATTTTTACATTAAAGAAATATTAGCCGGAAATGGCCAGCAGGTAATCCATATCCTGCCTTGTACCTGCCAGGCTATGGCCGGTATTATACGGCTTACCCGCCAGGCGGATCTGCTGCCCCTGAGATATGCCCTGTAACCGAACGGTTTGCTGCTCAAAAGCGGTTTCACTTGCATCAAGCAGGCGGTAAGTATCTTCTGAAATAAGCAGGTCGTTGTTTAGTTCTTTGGTTTTACCCTGTAACCTTGATGCAATATTTACCGGTAAGCCCATTACAGATAAGGCAGGTGGCCCATCAAGAGCAAATTCGCCCACAAAAACCTTCCCGGTATTAATACCCACGCCAATTTCAAGCGGGCCTCCGTAAAAAGGTTCGGCATATGCAGTATTAAACAGGTTTACTGTTTTAAACATCATTATTGCAGCCTGGTAAGCATTGTTAGCAGCCTCGCGCACGTTGGTTTGCAAGCCAAATACGGCATATAAATTATCACCGGCTATCTCAACCACTTTACCCTGGAAATTTTTAACAACCTGGTTAAATGCCGTAAACAGGCGGCGAACCACCTGGATAACCGACTGGCTGGACTGAACTTCCATGAGCCGGGTGAAGTTTCGTATATCAATAAATAAAATGGCCAGTTCCATTTCAGTATCAGGTTTTATATTGGTTGCAGCGGGGCAGCAATCATTCAGCATCGGGTAATCGTTTTCCATAGTTGTGAGTGTCTATAAGAATGTAGACGACAAGGTCAGTAAAACATTTTAAAGAAAATTCAAAAAACATAGTCGTGATAAATGGGTGACTTTATTTTAATCTTTATATGACAATCAAGCCTCTGCAAACTTTCTTCCAATATACTTTTCCACAAGTATTGCCCTTAAAAAAGCTATTAGGTACGTTTGCGGCCATATTTTACCTGATGACCAGTTCGATGAACCTTGTTGATATTGCATCTAAATATATTTTATTGCAACCCAGCCGCAAAGCACTAAAAGGCAAATGCCCATTTCATAAAGATGAGACTACCTCCTTGCTTATTATCCCACAAAGCAATGTATTTAAATGTTTTGGCTGTGGCGCCGAAGGCGGGCCAATGGAGTTTTTAATGCGGATAGAAAATAAAAAAAGGATTGACGTAATTGCAGGCATAGCCGAAAAAACCTTCCCGAAGTAAACACCCGGTTACTTCAAATAGTAAAGCAACTTTACCGAGTTTGATTAAAGAATACGCTAACTTATTCATTTAACGTATTTTAAATGTTAGGGGAACTCTTTGTAGCAATATTACACCTATGCGTTAATTTGAGATTGATCTTGGTTTGTCAGATTAATGCCTATTTATAACGATAGCCTCAAAAATCTTGTCTTTTATAAAGAAAAACGGGGCATAAAGATATTTCAAGTTCATCTTAATATAGGCATCTTTATATAAGGGTAAATATGTAATTTTGACAGTACGGCAATAAAGAAAATTTGTTGAACGGCCAGCTTAAATGAAGCATGGGAACTAAACCGGGACGCTGAGCGATCACATTCAGTATTTCCGAACCTTTACCTGATAAAGAGCGTGATATCGATTAATGGAAGAAACGGAAAAAATTGTAAAAAGATTACCCAACCAGGAAATCGACTATTTTAAAATAGGAAAAATTTTAATAAGCAGATGGTACTGGATAGCGGGATCGCTCATTTTATTTATAATTGGCTCGTACGTTTACCTGTGGTACACGCCGAAAACATATGCCACTTCCGGCTCCATGAAACTGGAAGAAAAAAAGTCTGAAATAGCTGATCTGGCCACAGTGATGAATACAACAGACAGGGGCCCCTCAAAAATACAAAGCGAAACATTTGTTATTCAAAGCCCTTCGGTTATTTTAGCGGCCATCAAGGATTTGAACTACCCCATTAGTTTTTATATTGAAGGCCGGGTACGCACAAGTGAAATTTATCCCCAAAAACCACTTGATATACAAGTAACACAGTTTGATAGCTTAAACTTTTATCGTGATATTATCACTTTTAAAGCCATTAATAAAAATAGTTTCAGTTTATCTTATAAAGCAGGTATTAAAGAATTTTCAAAAGATTATACCTACAATACCCCTATTACTATTGGGCCAACCACTTTTAATATAAAAACCCCGGTAGCCCTAAGCAGCAATACTGTTTATCTTTTCAAGTTTAACATGCCTGAAGATTTTATTGGGCGGGTAAGGGGTGGTTTGCGTACCAGCGAGGTGGTAAAAAACTCCAACATACTTTTATTACAGCAAATAGATGCTAACCCGCAATTTGCAGCCGATGTGCTTAACGCGATAATGAAGGAGTATTTAATATACGACAGAAACCGCAAAACGCAATCGGCCACGCAAATGATCAATTTTATTGATGATCAGTTGCAATATCTTTCAGGGACAGTAAAGGGATCTGAAAAATCTATTCTCGAGTTTAAGCAGAAAAACAAACTGATGGATGTTAGCACCTCGGCAGAGAGCGCTCTTACCAAGGCTAAGGATATTGAAACACAGCAAGCCATATTAAAACTGCAACTAATTGCTATTGAACAACTAAGGGAGCAGATAGATAAGGAAAAAAATAACGTAAACCTTAATTTTAACGCGGGTAAAGACGTAGACCCGGCCTTAAATGCATTAATAGAAAGGCTTGATAATTTACTAAACCAGCGTTACGAGCTTTTAAAAACATACAACAATAATTCGCAGCCTATAATGGATATTAACCGTTCTATTCTGCAAATAAAAAGCTCCGCTTTAGCCAGCATTAATAGCACCTACATAACCGTTAAAAGAAATTTAGACTACTTAAATTCGCAGCTGGCAGTTGTTAATAAACAAATATCCGTCTTTCCTGTAGCAGAACGCGACCTGATCGCTTTAAACCGCCCTTATGAGGTAAATGAAAAAGTTTACTCGTTTTTATCAGAGAAAAAACTATCAGCCCAAATAAGCCGGGCAGGTATATTACCCGGGGCTACTATTATAGAACGGGCGCAGGCAAATTTCTCGCCCATATCGCCCGATCGGCATGGTATCCGCCAGTCGGCAATTATATTCGGTATTATTACGGGGCTGGGCTTAATTATACTAATAAGGGTACTAAACCCTTATATTTATGATAAGGAAACTGTAGAAAGCCTCACCGCTGTCCCTATTTTGGGTGTGATCAGAAAATTCCCTGAAAAAATTGATGAGGATAATTCGCAGGTATTGGCCATTAGCAAACCTAAAACGATGTTTGCCGAATCTGTACGCTCCGTACGTACAAATTTAAGCTTCCTTGCGTCAGAAAAGGCTAGTAAGGTTATTTGCATCACCTCTGAGGTAGCCGGCGAAGGGAAATCTTTTGTGGCGGTTAATTTATCAAGCACACTATCTTTAATAGATAAAAAGGTTGTTTTAATAGGTGCCGACCTGCGCCGCTCAAAGTTGCACAAAACCTTTAAAGTGCCTAATGATATTGGTTTGAGCACGTACCTTTCGCGCCAATCTGAATTAGATGATATTATTTTAAAAACAGGTCAGGAAAACCTCGACCTTATCATTTCGGGGCCGGTACCACCCAACCCATCAGAACTGTTACACAGCGAAAGAATGGACGCGCTGATAAAAGAACTAAAATTAAGGTATGATGTGATCATGATAGATACTGCGCCAATAGGCCTTGTATCAGACGCCATACCGTTAATCCGCGTCAGCGACATTAATATTTTTGTTATACGTTCTGGTAAATCAAAATACTATGCGGCAACAATACCGCAGCGCATAGCGCAGGAATACCATTTAGATAACACCGTAATTGTGCTTAACGCCTTTGCCGAAGATCTTTTACATTCAAGATATTACACCACCCGGTTTACCGGTGAAAATTATGGTAAGTACTACTATTACTCAGATTACAGTGGGTATGAAAATTCTGGTTACTATATAGATCATGATGAAAAGAAGTGGTGGAACATTAGTCGTTGGTTCAAATAATTAATGTTCGTTTACAATATGGCTTTGATGTTAGGCGATAGCAGCTTTAAATGGTATCCTGTTTGCACTAATCCCCGTGCAGAGAAAAAAGCTTACAGTGCCTTATTAGAAAGAGGCATTGAAGCATACCTGCCCCTTAATCGCCGTTTAAAACAATGGAGCGACAGAAAAAAGTGGGTGGAGGAACCGCTTTTAAAATCATATTTATTTGTACGCATTGCTGATAACGACAAGGCAAAAGTATTAATGACAAAGGGAATTGCCCGTTTCATATACTTCTCAGGCAAAATTGCAGCAATGCCCAACAGGCAGATAGACGAATTAAAATTACTAATGGCAAGTTCGCTTGAACTTGAAGTAACCGAAGAAAATTTACAACCCGGAGAAAAAATAAAGATCAAAGCAGGCCCTTTAAAAGGTATTACCGGCGAAATAATAGCCTACCGTTCACAAAAACAGCTATTATTACGATTGGAAAACCTGGGTTGCTCAATAATTGTAAATGTTGCAGCAACGTTAATTACCAGGCTTTAAGTTTTATGATTTAAAGCCAAAATACGCATCAGCATTTTTTTTTCAAAATGCTGAAAACTAATAAGTTGCACACTAACAATGTGACTTACGGGGCGAAGCTATATATAATAAGATACCATGTGCAGGATAGCAGGGATGGTTACAAACCACCTACAGGAGAATGAGCTTAAAAGTATCGTGAAAGTAATGTGTGATGCATTACAACATGGCGGCCCCGATGATGAGGGCTTGTACTGCAGCACAGATACCAGGCTAGCATTTGGCCACCGGCGCTTATCTATTATTGACCTTACCGCAAACGGGCATCAGCCAATGGCTGACGCCAGGCATAAGGCCTGGATAACTTTTAACGGCGAAATATATAATTACCGCGAATTAAAAACCGAACTACAGTTGTTAGGTGCCGTATTTAATACCTGTACTGATACCGAAGTTATTATACAGGCTTATTTATATTGGGGCACAAACTCTTTTAACAGGTTAAGGGGCATGTTTGCCTTTGCATTGTATGACACCGCTACCGGCGCTGTTTACCTGGTACGCGATACCACAGGGATAAAACCGCTATATTATTATGTGAATGATAACTGCTTATATTTTGCATCAGAAATAAGGGCGCTAAAAGCTGCGGGCGTAGCCACTGTGCAAGATAACAGATGGCCGGTTTGGTTATTGGCATTTGGGCACATACCAGAACCATACACCACTTTAAAAAATGTTCTTAACGTCCCCAAAGGGCATTTTTTATGCTGGGATAAAAACAACAAATACACCATCGTTAATTACACCCGCCCATACATAATAAATTATATTACAGATATCGCAGAGGCGCAGGCGGGCATACAGGCAAACCTCAAAGCAGCTATAAACAGGCAACTGGTTGCCGACGCCGCTATAGGTGTTTTTTTAAGCGGAGGGATAGATTCGAGCTTACTTGCCCTTTTAGCTGCCGAAACAAGGCCGGAACTAAAAACGGTTTCCATATTTTTCAATGAAAACGCTTATGATGAGCGTAAATATCAACATACGGTTTTAGATAAATTACGTGGTAATAATTTCGCCCACCTGGTAACACAACATGATTTTGAAATACATTTACCACAGATACTAAATGCCATGGATATGCCAACTACTGATGGCATCAACTCGTGGTTTATTAGCAAGTACGCTGCTGACGACGGGTTGAAAACAGTTTTATCCGGCGTTGGCGCCGATGAGCTATTTGGCGGATACCCGTCATTTAACAGGATGAAAATACTTCGTTATCTGAAGATGTTACCAACAGAGCTTCTTACGCTAACTAAACCATTCAGCAGAGACCGTTATAAAAAACTAGGGTTCCTGGAACATAATAATACCATAGCCGATTACCTTTTTCTTCGTGGCCTTTTTGCACCGGTTGATATCGCAAAAGCTACAGACATGGATGAAAACGAGGTAAATAAGATCCTGTTCGATGAAATTGACCTCCCCCAGCCCAAAGCATATGATAAATTATATGCTGCCTGGTTAGAAACTAACCTGTATATGCAAAACCAATTACTGCGCGATACTGATGTTATGAGCATGAGCCACGGCATTGAAGTTAGGGTGCCTTTTTTGGATGAAGATTTCCAGGCTTATACTGCACTTATCCACCCCAATATCAGGTTCGACAACCATCAGCCCAAAAAAATACTGATAGAGAGCTTTAAAAACATTTTACCAAATGCAGTATGGAACAGGCCTAAAATGGGTTTCACCTTCCCACTTCAACAGTGGATGAAAGATAATAAGGCAATTACTGATGAAAGCTATTACCGTGGTAAAATGGCTAAAGGGCTTATAAATAATTTCAATAACGGAAAAATACATTGGTCAAGGGCGTTTTCCCTCTACCAGATACAAGGGCATGTCTAAAAATATCACTCTTTTTTCGTTACAAACCTTTAGCACAACCGGCGGCATCCAAAAAATGACGCGTATCCTGGCGCATGCTCTTAATACTATTTGCACAACAAACAGGTGGCATTTTAAGTTTTCATCATTATATGATGCAAACAGTGATCTGATGCCTCAATATATACCGCGGGAAAACTTTGAGGGCTTCAATAACCGGCGGATGTCATTTATATTGAAAGCGGCATTTGCCAGTCAAAAACAAGACGTTGTTATATTAAGCCATATTAACCTTGCACCTATAGGCCTTTTGATCAGGTTGATCAACCCTAAAACCGAGGTCTGGCTGATAGCTCACGGCATTGAGGTTTGGCGGCCTTTATCATTCCTTAAAAGGCAGCTTTTAAAACAGTGCGATAAGGTTATTTGTGTAAGTGCCTTTACAAAAGCGCAAATGTACAAATGGCACCAAACAAACCCCGCCAAATGTATTGTGTTAAACAACGCACTCGATCCCTTTATGAAGGTACCCACAACGTTCCAAAAACCAGCTTATTTGTTAGATCGTTACGGCATAACCGATACAGGGCCTGTTCTGTTTACGTTAACCCGGCTGGCATCAACCGAGCTTTATAAGGGACATGACAGGGTTATCAATGCTGTTGCTGGTCTTAAATATCAATTCCCGGGTATTAAATACGTGTTGGCGGGTAAATATGACCATGATGAAGGCGAGCGGGTAAAGCAGCTTATTTATGCTGCAGGCGTTACAGACCAGGTAATTTTACCTGGCTTTATTAAGGAGGATGAATTACCCGACCATTTTTTAATGGCCGATGTTTTTGTGTTACCCAGTAAAAAGGAAGGCTTCGGTATTGTATTTATTGAAGCCCTTGCCTGTGGGCTACCTGTTATCTGCGGCAATGCCGATGGCAGTGTTGATGCCATACGTAACGGTGAATTAGGCACGGCCATAAACGCTGATAACGAAACAGAACTGGAAAATTGCATTGCCAACCAACTATCCGAACCATTAACACTAAATAAGCGTAAGCATTTGAAAGATATGTGCCTGCAATACTTTAACGAACAAACCTATATGAGCACCTTGCAAAAACTGTTAACGAATGACTGAAGCAGAGGAACACTGGGACCTGGAAATTAAACCAACCGGTAGTTTATTTGATTTAAAACTAAAGGATGTTTGGCATTACCGCGACTTGTTATTACTGCTGGTACGCCGCGATTTTGTATCCTTTTACAAACAAACCGTGTTGGGCCCGATATGGTTTTTTGTACAGCCAATTATTACCATACTGGTTTATAACTTAATATTCAGCAACCTGGCCGGTATAAAAACAGATAGTATACCAGGGCCTGTTTTTTACCTTGCAGGTACCATTATCTGGAACTATTTTGCCGAGTGTTTAACAAAAACCTCAACTGTTTTTAAGGACAATTCGGCTATGCTGGGCAAGGTGTATTTTCCGCGTTTAATTATGCCGCTTAGTATCGTATTATCTAACCTTGTAAGGTTTGGGGTTCAATTTATATTGTTTATATTATTGATTGGCTATTATCTTATAGCTGGTTATCCAATAGCACCAAATGCTTATTTACTGCTGTTTCCGTTACTCATTATTATTATTGCAGCACTTGGCTTAGGTTTCGGGATGATCATATCTGCTGTAACCACCAAATACCGCGACCTCTCTTTCGTAGTATCATTTGGTGTACCGCTACTGATGTATACCACCACAGTTATTTACCCCCTATCAGAAGTTATTAAAAAATACAGTAGCTATTCCTGGCTAATAAAGTACAACCCGCTTACCGCTATTATTGAAGCTTTTAGATATGGCTTTTTAGGTAAAGGCAGTTTTAGCTGGGACTTGTTACTATACAGCACCATCTTTACAATAGTAGTACTGCTTACAGGCATCGTAGTTTTTAATAAGGTTGAAAAAACATTTGTTGATACCGTATAATGGGAAAAGCTATAAAAGTTGAAAATTTATCTAAAGCTTACCAGTTGGGTGATTTTGGCACGGGTACCATTTCGCGCGACCTGGAACGCTATTGGGCACGCTTACGTGGCAAAGAAGATCCATTCTTAAAAATAGGTGAGACTAACGACCGCACAGCACAAGGCACAAGCGACGTTGTTTGGAGCCTTAAAGATATAAACTTTGAGATTGAGCAAGGTGACGCCGTAGGCATTATCGGCCGTAACGGTGCCGGTAAAAGCACCCTGCTAAAAATTTTAAGCAGGGTAACCTCCCCTACTACCGGCTCGGTAAAAATAAAGGGCCGCATAGCCAGCTTGCTTGAAGTTGGTACCGGTTTCCATCCGGAACTTACCGGCCGCGAAAATATATTCCTGAACGGGGCCATATTAGGAATGCGCAAGGCCGAAATTAAACGCAAGTTTGATGAAATTGTGGCATTTGCCGGCGTTGAACGCTATATTGATACGCCTGTAAAGCGTTATTCATCGGGCATGTATGTAAGGCTGGCATTCGCTGTTGCGGCACACCTTGAATCAGAAATCCTGATAGTTGACGAAGTGCTTGCCGTAGGCGATGCCGAGTTTCAGAAAAAATGCCTGGGCAAAATGGGCGACATCAGCAAAGGCGAAGGCAGGACGGTGCTGTTTGTAAGCCATAATATGGATGCAGTAGCCACGCTAACATCAAAATCAATTTACTTAAGCAATGGCCAACTGAAGCTGTATGATACAACGCCTGCCACAATCCGGAATTATTTAACAAGCGCGGTTAGGGCACAGGGGATTTATACTTCCCCCCCTCGTTCTGACAGGCCTAACATAACATCCGTTGAGGTCAAGGTGTCAGAAATAAATGGCACGCATTTAAATGGAGAAGACCTCTGTATCAATATTGATGTGAACATGCCATCAATAGTAGAGGGAATGGCGCTTTCATTACAAATTTTGAATGAAAACGATATCCCTGTTATTTACACCTATGTTTTTGATGTGGAGCAACCCATACTCAGGAAAACAGGAATAAACAGTATGCAGTGCATCATACCTAACTGTAAGCTATATGCAAACACCTATTATTTGATTGTTCACCTGGCCGAAACTAAAGGCAGGACAAAATTTGAGCAGATTGAAAGAATATGTGAATTTGAAGTTAGCATGCCAAATAAAATAATTGAATGGGGATGGCAAAAAAACGTTTGTGTTTATACGGAAAACTTTCTGTGGAAAAAATTATCTGATAGCAATATTTAAATGAGAGAAACCAACATTGGCCGATTAAAAAACACTACAATTAATAAGGACAATTTAAACTATCTGCATTACTCCTCGTTCCATAAGCATTTATTTAAAGCAATAAGTACTTTCGCCAATGGCAAACTACTTGATATTGGATGCGGCAATAAACCTTATAAAAGTTTATTAGATACCCACATAACTGAATATATTGGTTGCGACATTGTACAATCGAGCGAAAACTGTGTAGATGTTTTATGCCCCGCAAACAATATCCCTATTGCCGATGAAATATTTGATACCGTTATTTCAACACAAACTATTGAACATGTTGAGGATCATCAGGGCTTAATAAACGAAGCTTACCGGCTGTTAGCACCGGGTGGCAAATTAATATTGAGTGGCCCAATGTATTGGCCGCTACATGAAGAGCCCTATGATTTTTTCCGTTTTACTAAACATGGTTTCAGGTACATTTTAGAAAAAGCAGGATTCGAGCTTATCTCCATCGAATCTAACGGCGGCAAATGGTCTGTAGTGGGGCAGGCATTTTTACATGCATTATATCCGCAGGTTTTTAATATAAAAGGGGTAAAAGGAAAAGTAATAAGGGGCTTTATAAAGCTTATTGGTGGTGTAAAAACTATAAATGGCTTTTTTGAGAAACTGGATAATAAGGCTATAGATTATACCAATACCATGAATTATGTAATTGTGTCAAAAAAACCAATACAGTGAAGATATCGGTCATAATTCCTTGTTACAATGATGGCGCATTTTTAACAGAAGCTGTAAATAGTGTTTTGGCTTGTTCATATCCAGGTTTGGAACTGATTATAGTTAACGACGGCTCAACAGATGTTGATACGCTGAACATTTTAAATGAATATGAAAAACAGGGGTTAATTATCCTGTCGCATTCAAACAGCGGCTTGGCCTTTACCCGAAACAGGGGCATAAAACATGCTAAAGGTGAATATATTTTACCTCTTGACGCCGACAATAAAATAAAAAGAGGTTACATAGAGCAATCTGTAAGCATACTGGACGAAGGCTTGTATGATATTGTATATGCCAAACCATCGTTTTTTGGCGAAGATATTCCTGATAGAAAATTTATTACACATAATTTTGATGCCGATAAGCTATTTATGGGCAATTTTATAGATGCATGTGCGATGTACAAGAAAACGGTTTGGGAAGTAGTTGGCGGGTATGACGAAAAAATGCCATCACAGGGAAATGAGGATTGGGAATTTTGGTTAAATAGCTATATACACGGCTTTAAATTTAAATTTATTGATGACGAATTGTATGAGTACAGGATAAACAGATCTTCGATGATTGCAGGTGTTTCCAAACAAAAAACAGATGCCGTTAGAAACTATATGATTAACAAGCATATTGATCAATACCGTGAACAATTCATGAAACTACATCATTATAAACTGTTTTATTTGAACGATCAGCGTAATTATATACGCTCCAGCTTGAAATATTTAGTAAAATTTTTAAAAAGTATCTTTAGTTTAAAGAAGCAGCCAACCCATTAAATGATATCTGTTATTATATGTTCTGTTAACAAAGCGCTTTTAAAAGATATTTCAAAAAACATCGAACAAACTATTGGTATTGATTATGAAGTTATAGCTATAGACAACACACAAAATCAATACTCTATAGCACAGGCCTATAACTTAGGCGCAAATACGGCTAAATACCCTTATTTATGCTTTGTACATGAGGATATATTATTTCACACAAAAAATTGGGGCGTTAATCTGATCGGTCATTTATCTGATATCAGTATATCATTAGTGGGCATTTTAGGCTCGCTGGTGAAAACCAAAACACCATCGGGCGTGTATATACCCCTTCAAAAATTAAACAGGATTAACCAACTGCAGCGTACAAAAAACGGATGTACCAATCATTATTATGAAAACCCACATAATGAAATTTACAGCGAAGTAAAACTGCTGGACGGTATGTTTTTGGCAACCACAAAAATGAGCCATGCCCGGTATAATTTCGACGAGGAATTATTAACCGGTTTTCATGGATATGATATTGATTATTCTTTAGGCCAGGCTGTTAACGGAAAATTAGTAGTGGTGTACAATATTTTAATTGAACATTTTTCATATGGTGGCAATACAGTACCATGGGTAGACGCCCAACTTAAAATAACAAATAAGTGGCTTGATAAACTGCCGCAACATGTAAACTTAAGTAAAGCAGAAATATTAACTGCCGAGATCACGAATACAGATACCTTCCTGATCGCTTTATACAACAATAGGTATAATAAGGCAATTCAGCTTAAACACCTGTTACGCTTGCTCCGGCTACGACGGCTAAGCTTTAAAAATTTTTATTTTTTACGCCGCTTTTTTATTTATGGTGCACTCGAAGATCGTATCAAATCAACCCTCAACAGGCATTGAAAGTAATATATCTGCTATCTGATAGGTTTAATTATTCGCAATTATTGTGTGATGATGCTGGCCCTGGGTATGCTCAGGGCATGAATTGGGGTTGCTTGCACCTGCATGAATTCATTAATATTGATAAAAACACTGTTTTTGTGATTGATAACAGGATAGAACAGCAGGAGTTTGATTTATTAGAGAGCATAATTGAGCAAAATGACACCACCATCTTTTTTTTTAAAATAGTTGATCCTTACGTCGAAAATTCACAGCACTATTATTATCAATTTCTTTCAAAAGTATCGTCACTAAAAAACACAAGCCTGCTTTCGGTTTATCATGCTGTAGAAATTACGGCTCAATTAAAAAAACAATTCAATAACAGATATATCCATCTGCCCTATCCGTACCTTCAGCAAAGAGAGATCAATACTGATAAAAGATACAACAAGGTCATTATCTCTGGTTCAATAAACGCGGTCATCTACCCTTACCGTAATGCAGTCTGGCTAAAGGTAACGCGCTCATTTACCAGATTCTTATTCTTCCATACGCTCATGCACCCCGGATACCCGGATGTAGACCCGAACGTATCTTATAAACACGAATTTATAAAAGACAGTTTTATCAAATACCTTTCGCAATACAAGTTTATGTTGCTTTGCCCATCGAGGTGTGATATTGAATTTTTAAAATTTAACGAATGCGTTTATGCAGGGTGTTTGCCGGTTGGCCTTGCGCCTGATTCTTATCCCGACCATATAAAAGCTTTATTTTTACAGTTGAGACCCAAAAGTCTTGTTAAGGATATACTGAAGATCATATTTAGCCGTCATAAACAAAATGTTATACATAAGTTACGTTCGTTTTTGCAGGAAACCCGCAGCCCCGAGGAGCTTAATAAAAAATTAAAACAAAATATTGAAAATACTTTTCATACTTCCTGAGTATTACCTGCACTATGGCGGTGACATATCAACCTATTACATTATTGCGTTCAAGCCATGTTACCTTTGTGCGATAGCTTAAGCTCAGCAAACTGCATTTTTTGGCAAAAGGTATTTCCTGAGGCCAGCATACATTATATAATACCGGTTTACATCAGCCAGCAACTAATGGCATTGCCATTAAATGAGAGAGAGAATAACTGCCTGATTAACAAAACGCTTCCAAAATTATCCAATGAACGATATTCTTGTTAATAAAAAGTTATTAATAACAGGCGAAGGGTGGTATATTAACAGGTATCACTTGTTAATTAAAGCGCTACAAAAGCATTTTAATCATATTGAAACACTGGACTTTCCACCCCCAACGTCCAATAAAAAACGTTTTATAACAAGAATTATAAATAGGTTACCCTATTTAAACTACTTTACGAAGAACTTTGATTCATCCTTAACGACTTGGGCATTTAAATATAGATCTAGACTATTACAAAAGCGGGTAGCAGAACTAAAACCAGATATAGTTCTACAAATTTTTGGCAAGGCCTGTTCTGTTAAAAATAACGATATACCGTTTGCAATGATGTTAGATTATACCGTGGCGATAGCAGAAAAAAAACATCCTGCTAAAAGATTCGTTAGCCCAAAAAGTAAAAAAGAGTATATGGAAAAAGAAAGGGCGGCTTATGAAAGTGCTACGTATCTTTTTTCCTGGAGCAACATAGTTGCACAATCATTACAAACTGATTATGGCATCGACCGCAAAAACATAATAATTACCGGGGCGGGCGGCAATGTACAGGATACATTTACTCATGAAAAAAAGTTTGGAAGTAAAATAATACTGTTTAATGGCAGTGATTTTCACAGAAAAGGTGGAGATATTTTAATTGAAGCATTTAAAAAAGTTCATGCTATTGATTCTTCAATCAAACTATATATAATTGGAGTAAATAAAGGTATTGATGCCGAAAATGTGTTATACAAAGGAAATGCAGATCGTGAAGAGTTGAAAAAATTATTTGCTGAATGTGATATTGTTGTAGCGCCGGCCAGGTGCGACCCATTCCCCGGTTTTATTATCGAGGCAATGCAATTTGGCATACCTTGTATCGTTTCTAGCAACGACGGCATGCCCGAGATTGTAGATAATCAACATAATGGAATTGTTTTAGCCGAATTATCAGCTTCTCAACTCGCAACTGCAATAACTGGCCTTTTAAACGATCATGCAACACTCGTAAAATATTCAAAAGCAGCTCAGGATAAAATAAAATCAACCCTCAATTGGGATGTTGTAGCCGCTAATATAGCGGCTGCATTCGCATCTTGTTTTTAATACATTTAATACCAATAGTTAAAAATTATTCCGTGAACATTCTTTTCATACTTCCTGAGTACTACCCACATTCGGGCGGTGGCATATCACCTTATTATATTCATTATATAAGTGCGCTTAAGCCTTTTTGCAGCCGCATTAAAGTAATTGTTGGCAGCGGTTATACACAGGCTTACGATAAGTTTATATACGATGGAATTGAGGTAGAGTATCTGGAACCCTCATTACAGCAGCAATATCTAACAAAGTTTACCAAACTTGATCTGTTCCACGGATATAGAAATGATGTAGCCGCTGCATGGGCCATGTGGCAACAGGCAGCAAAAGGCGAAGGGTTTGACATAATTGAATGTACAGATTTTGGTTTAGGTTTTATACCATGGGTTATTGAACATCATAAACCGGTAATAACCCGCATGCATGGTAGTACCGGACAGATAACTTTGCATGAAAATAGTTTACAGGATTCGGCTGCCGATTGTGTGATGCAGGCCGAACTGGCATTATTACCTTTGTGCAATAACCTGATAACACATAGCTCAGCAAACCGTAATTTTTGGCTAAACGTATTTCCGGGCGCCAACATAAACTATATTCCACCTGTTTACAACAATCAGCAAACACAGGCATTGCCATTAAATGAACGTGATAACAACGGCCTTGTTACCGCACGATTGCAAAAATGGAAAGGCCCGGTAGAATTGTGTAAGGCCGTACAAGTATTAAAAGACCCTGTTACCATAAAATGGTTTGGACGGGATATGCCCTACTTAAACAATTTAACAACAAGTCAGTACCTTAGTGAAAATTTTACAGGGGTTTGGAATAAAACCGTATTGCATGAAAAGGCTATACCAAACGCCGAAATCACTATCCTGCAGCGTAAGGCTTTATACGGCATAGTTCCATCGGTTTGGGATATGTTTAATTTTACGGCGTTAGAATTTTTAGCTGCCGGAACACCATTAATCTGTTCAGATGGCGCCGGGGTAGCCGATATAATTGAACACGGCAAAAATGGCTTTAAGTACCCGGCAAATGATATTAATGCTTTAGCAAAATGTATTGAACAGGTTTTAGCGCTTAATTCAACTGATTACAACAAGATCGTACAGGCCGGATTTAAAACATTAGATGAATTACTTTCTCCACAAGCCTTAATGCCTCCCTATTTAAAACAATATACCGACACGATAGCTAGTTTTAGTCCGTCAAACGCGAATATTTTTTTACAAAAGCTATATAATCCGGCAGATAAAATAATTACACTGGCAGCAGTTTTAGATAAGCAACCTTTAAAAAAGCTTATCAAGTATGTTTATAAACGAAGCCTGGCGAAATTAACAGGAACAAAATACCAATAGCAATGAGCCATACCGATTTTGAAGTTGTTTATTATATCAATTTACCACACCGGGCAGATCGTAAACTTACGTTTGAACGTTCGGCCCAATATTTACCTGTAAAGGAAATAATCAGGTTTGAAGCTGTTGACGGATCGGGTATGGATTCGGCATGGCCAGGTACACCAGGAGCATGGGGTTGCAGAGAAAGCCATATCCGGTTATTAGAAATGATTAAAGAAGAAGGGCATCAAAAGTTTATGATCATTGAGGATGATGCGATAGTAAAAAGATCATTCAAAAAGAGGTTTAATAAATTTTTAGATACTATTGGTGATGATTGGGATATGATTTATTTGCATACCCAAGGTCATTATTTAAAACCTATAAAATTGAAACCAGGTGTTATACAACTCCAAAACACATTAGGCACCGTTGGTATTGCTTATAATGCCCGCAACTTAGATGTGATTTTGGATAAATTGAAAAATGATTATCGCTGGGTCGACTCGTGCATGGCCGACCTGCATGTGGTTCTAAAAGTATATGCGCCTACCCGGCCATTCTTAGTACATTCCAAAGGGTTTAGCGATAATATAAATGCATTAGTTCATCCCGACAAAGGCAAGCTGCTTGTTTTTATGGAAAGGGTAATTAATAAGCTCAAGCGTATATATCGGGGCTTTTAAAATATAATAAATGGACAGCTTAGCTCTGTGTATACCAGCCTATAATGCAGCCGCATATCTGCCCCGGCTCCTTTCATCTGCGCGCAGCCAGCATATTCTTTTTGACGAGGTTTTGGTTTATGACGATTGCAGTATCGACGATACTGCCGCTGTTGCTGCACAGTTTGGGGCAAGGGTTATACAGGGCGATACTAACCAAGGTTGTTCATATGGAAAGAATAAGCTGGCCGAAATTACAACATGCGATTGGATACACTTCCACGATGCGGATGATGACCTTCTGCCAAACTTTACAACCTCGGTTCATGATTGGATAAGTAATTCGGGTAATGCGTTTGATGTGCTTTTATTGAATTTCAATTATATGGATTTTGCAAGCGGCGAACTTTTAGGCAGCGGTAACTATAACATTGCAGAACTGCATGCCGACCCGCTTAAATATGCCATAAGCAATAAAATAGTAAATTTCGGGGTGTATAAGCACAGTGCATTTATCAAAGCAGGAGGCTTTGATTTAGATGAAAATGTACTATATAATGAAGATAATGCCTTTCATCAACGGCTTGCCAAACACCACCTTAAGTTTGACTACCTTCCACAAATAACTTGTATCAATTACCGGTATAAAGTAAGCATGTCGGCATCAAATAGGCTAAAATGCGCCAGGGCCAACTACCATGTATTAGCCAAAACCGCCTCAACTCATGGCGATGTTTATCCGGTTGAATTAGCCAGCCGGTTTTGGGAGTGTATTGCTGTATTAGCTTCTACACAAGATTGGGAATATGTGCGTAAAGCCATTAAAGCAAGTAAAAAATTAGGGTACAATTACAGCCCCAATGAGGGCCTTTTATTTAAAAACCTCACCAAAATCGCCCCGTTTACTGCGGTTTGGTTGCGTGAAAAAAACATTCGCTTGTTTAAACCATATTTAAGGCATGAACAATAAACTAGTTTCTGTTATAATACCTGTATACAATGCCGAAAAATATGTTGCTGAAGCCATACAATCCGTAATAGACCAAACCTGGGAATACAAGGAAATCATTATTGTTGACGACTGCTCAACTGATAACTCCTTAAATGTAGTTAACCAATTTGAATGCGATTGGATAAAGGTTTATAAACTGGCCCAAAACAAAGGACAATCTTTTGCAAGCAATTTTGGCTATATACAAGCCACAGGCTCGTATATTAAGTTTTTAGATGCTGATGATATAATAGATACAGATTATTTATCTATTATGATGAATAGCGTTGTAAGCGATGATGACCTTTACTTTTCAGATTGTGTTAACTTTTACGGCGATTTAAAAGATCAAAATCACCAACCCTATAATACTCCGGCTTTAGAGAAAATGGCGCCTGTTGATTTCTTGATAAATTCAATAAGTAACATGCGCCAGGGAGGCCGGTGGCTTATCCCGAGAAGAATTATAGAAAAGGCAGGCTTGTGGAATGAATCGATATCTTTTATGAATGATTTTGAGTATTTTAACAGGCTATGTATAAACTGTAATTATGTCCATATAGTTAATAACGCTAAAGTATATTACAGACAACTCGCTAATAGCTTGTCCGACTCAAGGCAAACAAAATCGCTGGAATTTGCATATCGGTCAATTAGTCTTGCCGGTGAACAACTTCTTGAAAAAGAAAATAGCAAAAGGGTAAGGTTATACATCGCAAATTCCTTACAAGGATATATATACCTTATCTATCCGCATCACCCACGGCTTATTAAACAAATAGAAAAGCATATTAAAGAGGTGGGCGGTAGTGATCTTAAGATTGACGGCGGAAAAAAAATGATGATGGTGACTAACCTGATCGGGTGGAAAGCAGCCCGCGCTTTACGTTATTATTTAAATATGCTTAAAATAAAAGTAAATAATTGACAGCCACACAGCTTATTAAAAAAATTGAGTAACCCGCGCACTGTAATAACTATAGCCACCGGCAAAAAGGTTTATGTTGAAATGGCTGCGAATCTCGCACGGTCGTTTTTGTTGTGGCATCCACAAACCAATATACAATTCAGGGTTGTAACCGATCAGCCCGGGTTACTACCTGCCGACCTTAAAGGTAAAATAGATATTTATAAAATAAAACCGGGAGAGTTTGGGGAAGGCTTCTCATCAAAATTATATCTCGACAAATTTGCTGCAGACGGGCAAACATTATTTATAGATAGCGATTGCCTCATTTTTGATAGAATAGATTTTTTGTTTGATCGCTTTAAGGACCGCCAGGTATCGGTTATCGGAAATTATATAAGCGATGGCGAATGGTTTGGAGATATAAAAAGTATCTTACAAAAGTTCAATTTGCCGCATATGCCTAAATTTAACGGCGGCATTTATTATCTCGAAAAAGGAGAAAAAGCATCAGCCGTTTACCAAACAGCCCGCGAACTTGAAAAAGATTATGATAATATCGGGTTCGTTAGGTTACGAAATCGCCCAAATGACGAAGTACTGATGGCGCTGGCTATGCAAATACACGGGCAAGAACCGGTTACCGATGATGGCACTATTATGAGCGACCCGCAAGCCTGCCCGGGTGGATATGAAGTTGATGTAATAAATGGCAACCGTTGGCTATTAAATCCCCCTCCCCCTCATCCGCTGCATCAGGCTTGGTACCCTTTTATCAAAGTTTCACCGGCAATAGTGCACTTTTTGGGCCATTACACCTTAGAGTACCCATACCAGCGCGAAATTTTTAAACTTAAAAAAGCTATAATAGGCCAAAATATCGTGCTTTGGCGTTTACAAGCACTCCTATTTATTGAATACCCGGGTAAACTAAAAAAATATTTAAAAGACCGGTTTCGGGGGCTTTATCACAAATTGTTTGGGTTCAGAAAAATTAAAAAATCCGAACGACTCATTGATCATATAAATTGATATGCTTAAAACACGCTTAAAGAAGATACCTCTTTTATATACTGCCGCGCTGTATTATAAGCATAGCTTATTGGCAAAAAAAACAAAAAAAGCCTTTCTGGGATATTTAACTAATTCGGCTGCGCCAAAATTACAATTAGGTGCCGGCGCCAACGAACTTTCCGGCTGGTTTAATACCGATTATTTTAATAGGCCAGCCATCCACTTTTTAGATGTTACCAAAAAACTTCCTTTCCCTGCAAATACATTTGCATGTATTTTTACTGAGCATCAGATTGAGCATATTAAATATTCCGATGCTCTGTTTATGCTTACGGAATCGTTCAGAACACTGCAACCCGGGGGTGTTATAAAGGTAATAACCCCAAATCTGCAAAAATATGTAAGTTATTATACAGAGGGGAAACTATCTTCTGAACTTATTAAAACCCATGTTAACAATTGGATATATAGCGGCTTTTACAATGCCATCAATTATGTACCGGTTGATGAATATTACGACGCCCATTTTATAAATGATATTTTTTTCAATTATGGGCACTGCTTTATTTATGATGAACATGCGCTTATAAGTTTGCTAAAAAAAGCGGGCTTTATTAATATAAATACCGGCCAAAGCAACTACCCCGAGTTTGAGAATATTAACAGTCACAATTCCGAATTCGATTCGATATTTAACTTAGCCGTAACAGCCGAAAAACCGGAATAAGCTTTGATGATTACAAAAGATGTTTCTGTAATAATACCGGCCTACAACCGCCTTTGGTGTTTACCAAGGGCCGTTAATAGTTGCAGGAATACCAAGTGCAATACAGAAATTATTGTTGTTGACGATGGCAGTACCGATGGTACCTGGGAATGGCTTATTCAACAACAGGATGTTGTGGCAATAAAACAGGAAAACCAGGGGCAAACTTATGCTATAAATAAAGGTACAAGCGTAGCAACCGGAAAATACCTGCGTTTCTTAGATAGCGACGACTTTTTACTACCTGGAACAATAGACAAGCAATTTGAAAAAGCCCTTGTAACAGGCGCCGAATTAATATGCTCGCGCGTAGATTATTACGCAGAAAACACGAAACAAATAACAGTTGCACCAGATCTGCTCAACTGGAATGACTTTTTAGAAATACAATTGGGGAATAATTATGGCAGTCATTTTTTAGGCATGTTGTTTCATCGCAACCTTGTGGAACAGGTACCCCGCCGGCCTGATTTTGCCTTCAGGGAAGACCGTATGTTTTTATTGGAAATTGCCCTATTAAACCCCAAAATGGCAATAGTTGAAGGATGCGCAGGTTATTGGGTGCAGCACCAACAACAAATGCAGGGCAGTTACAATGTTTCTAATTTAGAAACAGTTAATGAGCAGCATTTAAAAATTTATCAGACAATATTAGGAGAATTAGAAACAAGGGGCATGTTACAAACCAGGTATAAGAGAGCCGCATGTACAGTATTATGGCCTTTAGCACATTGGATTGCTAAGTATGATTTGCCGGCTGCAACAAAATTAACAGAATGGATTTATGAACTCGATCCTCAATTTAAAATCCCTGTGTACGGTATCCTTGGTTTTTCATATCGCAAACTCGGGTTTAACACAACAGAAAAACTTTTGCGTATGAGGCGTTTTGTAAAACAGAGATGGAAATAAAGCCTTTAAACCTATTTTACGAAGAACCTGACCCCGACCGCTGGTTCAAGTTTGACCGTTACCCCAGAAAACTTATCCGCCGGATTGTAAGGGGCAAACAGCGTTTAGGCGGCCAGAGGATGATAGCAATTAACCTGATGAAGGGGCTTGATAAGTTGGGCGTTCCGTATCGGTTAAATGATTATAAATACATCAAAAAACATCCCGGGGAAATAGCCTGTATTATAGGAAAAATACACGTTCTATTTGAAAAGAATTGGGAAAACCCTGTACTTTTTGGGGCAGGTATCTATTCGCATTCTATAGAATGCCCTGATCTTTTTGAACGGTATCCTAATGTTAAAAAAGTGCTGGTACCGGGAGATTGGATGCGCAGAATGTTTGAACCCGATTATGGAGACAAGGTGATAGCGTGGCCGGTTGGCATTGATACCGATTACTGGAAACCGATATACAGGCATCATGAGTTTGATTTTTTAATATATAACAAGGCCCTTTGGAATAAAGAGCAACAGCACAAAGAACTTGTTGCACCGATAATAAACATATTAAACAAGCGCAAGCTTACCTACCATATTATTAACTATGGCGACTATACACATGCACAACTGCTCGAAAATGTGGGTACATCAAAGGCCGTGATTTTTTTGGGCAGGCACGAAACACAGGGGATAGCTTATCAGCAAATACTGGCAACCAATACGCCAATTTTAGCCTGGGATAAAGGCGGTTATTGGGAAGACCCCTATTATTACCCTCATAAAGTACAATTTAAACCCGTAAGCTCGGTGCCATACTGGGATGAAACTTGTGGCGAAAAATTCACATCTCCTGATGACTTTGAAACTGCTTTGAATTTGCTTAATAAAAAAATGGCAGAAGGTTTTTTTTCACCCAGGAAATATATAGTGAATAACTTAAGCCTGGAAATATGTGCCAAACAGTATCTTGATATATGGCAGCAAATAAAAAATGAGCTATAAATGAGGATATTACTAATCATGGATCCGGGAATAGCTGTACCACCGGTTTACTATGGTGGCCATGAGCGGCTGGTTTATCTTTTTGCAGAAGAATATCACAGGCTTGGGCACCAGGTAACCTTACTTGCCGGGCCCGGATCTCACTGCAGCGGTACCACTATCACATTTGGCACCAATGATCTTCAAAGATCGCCATCTGCGAAAAATAAAGAGATCATTTTCGCCTGGAAATACCTTTACCGCAATCGTAATAATTTCGATCTGGTACATAACTTCGGCCGGCTGATATATCTGTTACCCTTGCTCAATAAACAAGTAAAAAAAATAATGACTTACGGCAGGCCTGTTGCCACCAGGGGCATAAAAATATTCACCTCGTTACCTAATAAAAATTTAACGTTTACCGCCTGTAGTAATTATTGTGTCTCTACCGGTAATGTAGCGGGTAAATGGCATACCGTTTACAACACCATTGATTTTACCGGCTACAGGCTTAATAGTACAATAAATGACGACGCCCCGTTGATATTCTTAGGCCGGCTCGATCGTATAAAAGGCGCCCATACTGCTATCAAAGTGGCTAAAGCTACCAATAACCGGTTGATCATTGCAGGTAATATACCCGATACGGATGACAACCTCTCCTATTTTAAAAATGAATTAGAGCCGCAGTTTGATGGGGAACAGATCATTTATGCGGGGGCCTTTGATGATGCGCAAAAAAACCAATATCTGGGTAAAGCAAAAGCACTACTTTTCCCAATTGAATGGGATGAACCTTTTGGTATTGTTATGATAGAGGCCATGGCTTGTGGCACACCGGTAATAGCTTTTAAACGCGGCTCGGTACCTGAAGTCATTGATGATAACATCACCGGCTTTATTGTAAACACCGGCACACAAATGATTGACGCGGTGAATCACGTCCCTGATATAGATAGGGCTGCGTGCCGCCAACAGGCAATGCAACGATTCAACATTACCAAAATAGCGGCGGAGTATCTAAGCTTATCATGATGAACAACTGCACAGATCATCAACCACACATTTGGCTTATATTTATAAAGTAATGCAAAGCACGCCCGAAAAAGTATTATTTATAACCGATGGAGCATACATAGATTATGAAATTGCAGGTGGGGTTCAGCTTTGCACGCAAGAGTTTATTACCTATTTCGAAACAGCCGGGTATGTGATAAACATATTTAAGGTTCAGCCTGAGATAACCGTCGCCAAAAAAATAAAAATCAAACTGGATATCGAGGTTTACAGCATTTATGAAGTTGGCAAGTATTTGGCCCAAATAATCGACACCATAAAAACCAACAATATTAAACTGGTGCTATTTAACCAGATAAACATTGCGCACTGGGCAACCGCTATAAAAAACAGGCTGCCGGCCGATGTTAGGTTTATAGCGTTGTCTCATGGTAACGAAAGCGGCGATTACCTTCATCATGTGGCCTACAACCATCAAAATTCATTTATAAAAACCTGGCGATTAGGTAGGCTGCTAATCCGCGAAAAACAAATATTCAGCACGCTGGATGGGGTTATAGCTATCAGCAGGCAGGAAGAATATATTAATAGCTGGATAGGTGCCCAAGAGGTATTATATTTGCCCCGTATACTAAACCCCGCATTTATAAATTGGCAACAAAACACCAACCGCGTAGGCTTTGTTGGAACTTTAGACCATCTGCCGAACCTTGATGGTATTAAACGCTTAGCTGAGGAATTGAAAAAACAAAACTTCCAAAGTGAATTTGTGCTGGTTGGCGGGCCTGAAAATTCAGGTCGGCAGTTAGCGCAAAGCTATCCGTTTATAAAATATAAAGGCAGGCTTAGCAGCCATGAACTGGAGAATGAAGTAAAAACGTGGGCTGTATTTTTAAACCCGGTTTTTTGGTATGCCAGGGGCGCATCAACAAAATTAGCACAGGCAATTAACTGGGGATTACCCGTTATTACCACACCGGCCGGTGCAAGGGGTTATGACCTTGCCGATGGCATTATCATCACCGGTGATAATAGCCCGGCAACGTTTGCAGGGGCCGTAATGAGAGCTTTAAATGCTCCCGAATGCTTAAATACGTTGAAAGCATCCTCAGAAATAAACAGTAAATCCTTTAAAATAAAACCATGGGCAGATAAGCTCCATAGTTTTATCAGTAATATTAAATCTATAAATTCCTAATCATCAGGGTACTTATTATTTCCCCATACTTTCCACCATCTAACGCGGCAGATATGCAACGCGTACGTATGAGCTTGCCCTATTTTACGTCTTTTGGCTGGGAGGCCGAGGTTGTAACGGTAGATGAACGCTATGCCGATATGGCTAAAGATAACCTGCTGCTTCAATGCATCCCCACCGAAATAAATGTTCACAGAGTAAAAGCTTTTAATAAAAAATGGACATCAAAATTAGGCCTGGGCAGCCTGGCCCTGCGTTCGTTATGGTTTTACCGCAAAAAAGTAAATCAGTTGCTTTGCACGCATAAATTTGACCTTATCTATTTCTCAACCACGCAGTTCCCGGTTTGTATGCTTGGTGCTTATTGGAAAAAACGTTTTGGGATCCCTTATATAATAGACATGCAGGATCCCTGGCATTCTGATTACTACCAGGAGAAACCAAAAGAACAACAGCCACCTAAGTATTGGTTCTCCTACCGTTTAAACAAATACCTGGAACCTATCGCCATGAACAGCGTTGATGGCCTGATAAGCGTATCTGAAAATTATATAACCATTTTAAAGAACAGGTATCCGCGAATAAAAAATATCCCCTCGGCTACCATAACTTTTGGTGCTTACAAACCTGATTTTAAGATAGCAGCCGATAACTGGCAAAGTTTCCCGCCGGTGCTGGATGCGACTTTTAAAAACATAGTTTATATTGGCCGTGGCGGTGCAGATATGAGTAAGGCCATTGCCGTGTTATTTAAAAACCTAAAAAAATGTATAGATGCCGATCCTGCTTTATTCAGTAAAATACGGTTCTATTTTATAGGCACCAGTTATGCACCCGCCGGGCAGGGCGCACCCACCATTTTGCCTTTGGCAAAGCAATACCAAGTAGAAAGCAATGTAATAGAAATTACCGACCGCATAAGCTATTACAATACCCTGCTTACGCTGCAGCAAGCCGATGCATTATTTATCCCCGGCTCTGACGACCCGAATTACACTGCATCCAAAATATATCCATATCTGCTTACCCAAAAGCCATTACTGGCCATACTCAACAGGCAAAGCAGTATGGTTTCTATATTAGAACAATGCACACTTAATGCCACAGTTTTAACCATCCAGGGCGATGATGATACTACAGACAATAAACTTGGTGCATTACTTACCGATTGGGCCAACGGCAACATGCAAAATATACAACTAACCAATCTGTTTGAAAACTACAGTGCCCGGTCATTAACCATGCAGCAGGTAAAAATATTTGATAAAGTCTTAGAAAAATCCTTTTTTAAACAAGACACTTAACCACGGCGTGAAAAAACTGGCCATCATTACTACGCATCCCATTCAGTATTATGCACCTATATTTAAACTGTTGCAACAGCGTGCTTTAATAGCTATTAAAGTATTTTATACACTTGGGCAACAAGAGGCTAAGTACGACCATGGCTTTGGTAAAAGTATCGACTGGGATATCCCTTTATTAGATGGGTATGATTACGAGTGGGTAGAAAATACAGCGGAAGCACCTGGCTCTCATCACCCTAAGGGAATAATTAACCCCACGTTGATAAACCAAATAACCCAGTTTCAACCTACTGCTATATTGGTTTTTGGTTGGAATTATACCAGCCATTTTAAAACTATGCGGCATTTTAAAAATAAAGTGCCGGTTTATTTTCGGGGAGATTCAACCCTGTTAGATACAATCAACCCGTTTAAAGATATCCTGAAAACCTTATATCTAAGGTGGATCTATAGGCATGTTGGCCACGCCTTTTATGCAGGTACACAAAATAAAGCATATTTTAAAAAGTACGGTTTAAAAGATCAGCAGCTTAGCTTTACGCCACACGCTATTGATAATGAGCGTTTTTTGATTAACCGATCCGTCGAAGCAAATAAGTTACGTGATAAATTCGGTATAAATAATGATGACACCCTAATCACATTTGCCGGCAAATTTGAAACTAAAAAGTCGCCATTGCTATTACTAAGTGCATTTATTAAGCTAAATAAACCAAACTTACATTTACTTTTTACCGGAAATGGTAAATTAGAGACAAGCTTAAAGCAAATGGCATCCGGACGTAAAAATATACACTTTCTGAATTTTCAAAATCAGACGGATATGCCTGTTATATACCAGGCATGCGATCTGTTCTGCCTCCCATCCGCCGGCCCGGGCGAAACCTGGGGCTTAGCCATAAATGAGGCAATGGCTTGTAATAAAGCTATATTGGTGTCTGATAAAGTTGGCTGCGCCATAGACCTGGTAAAAGAAAATTATAACGGGGCCATATTTAAAAGCAATGATGAAAAAAGCCTTGTGGACGCTTTAGCTAAACTAACGCAATCAAAAAAAGTGTTGCAGGAATATGGCAAAAATTCGGGTGCGCTGATACAAAAATGGAACTTTACAGCAATTGCCATAGCAATTGAAAACAAACTATTAAATGAAACGAATTGACCGAATAAAACTCGCCTTTATCCGCAATTGGAATTTACCCGGTAAAGAAAGGTTGTCCAATTTATTCAGCCCGTCTGCACAGCTTAAGCAAAATATTAAAGATGGTATAGTTTGGTTAACTACCGAAAATATTGCTATTTATACCACCGCCGATAACTACATTGAGTGGACCATCCTAAGCACCGGCACCTATGAAGATGAAATAAGCAAACTGATCAGGATATCTTTAAAAGCCGGCGATAACAGCCTGGATATAGGCGGTAATATTGGCCTGCAAAGTATCCGCATGTCACAATCGGTAGGCGATACAGGAATAGTCTATGCATTTGAGCCACTTCAGTACCTGCAGGAAAAGTTCAGCAAAAACATGGCGCTTAACAAGGCTTTTAATGTTACGCTGCTCCCCTACGCATTATCTGATACCGAAAGCGAAGCTGAGTTTAACATCAATAAAAATGCCTGGAACCAGGGTACATTCAGTCTTGGCGCTTCGCAAGGTGCCGATAAGCAAACCATATTGGTAAAAGTTGCAGATGCCCTGCCTGAAATTAAAGCGTTGCCCAACCTGGCGCTGATCAAAATAGATGTGGAGGGTTATGAATACCAGGTTCTGCGTGGCCTTACTACTACCCTAAAACAACACCGGCCGCGTATCATTTTTGAGTATGATGGTAATTACTGGGCCAAAACAGGCCAGCGTATTTCAGATTGTTACCGTTTTCTGCAATCGCTTGGTTATACCTTGTACCAGATTACCCCTGTGGGCTGCGAACTGATAAGCGACATCGATGTCATTGTAAGCGGAAACCTTTTTTGTATCCCAACCGATAATGCGTAGTACCAATAAGCCCGAAAGATATTTAGCCTTATACCTGCCATGGTTGTTGGCTACAATATTTGATTCGGATCCTTCCATATCTTATTTTATTGCCTGGCTGGGTTCGTTTTTTATATTTTATATTACTTTAACCGGCTGGGTAAAACCAATCCCCGATGACAGGAGTTTCAGCGAGCAACTGATGCGCCCATTGTTTATCATGCAGATAATTTTTGCGGGCTTTATGTGCTGCACATCTATATTTTATTATTTAGATGTTATAGGATACACCGATTTCCGGAAAACAGATGCGTTTTTTTTAACCAACCAAAACAGGCTCATGCTTACTGCCCAATGCCAGCGGTACTATTGCCTGGGGCATGCAGCATTTGTTAGCGGCATACTTCTGTTTATGAATTATCCCGAAAAGAAAAAGTACGGTATAGAACAAGACACACTTGCCAACCTGTTATTGAGGGTAGCGCTGATAAGTTTCCCGATTTCTATTGCCTTTCTTAGAATCCGGGGATTGTCCCAGTTCTCAATTCAATTTACTTCGTTAAGCTTTATTGCTGGTACCCTGGCACTGGCTTTTGCCATCCCGTTAAAAAAGTCTATCAATACCATTATTTGCAGTATCCTGTATCTATTTAATCTTTACGGAGCATTCCTTTCGGGGTTTAAAGAACCTATTATCATCAGTTTACTGGTACTGGCTATTTTTTTATACCCCAATTATAAAAAGATAGTTATCACAATATTTGGCCCAATCCTGTTTGCAGCATTTATATTTTTACCAGCATACGTAAGTAATTTCCGTCAAAATGCCTGGTCTGGGGATACCGATGCAGAAGAATCATCACAAATAGCCCTGGATGCCACATTGAACAATGACACCGACGAATCTAACTGGACATTTTTTGCGTATCGGTTAAGCGAGATTGATATGTTCACAACATTTGTGCAGTCAACTCCACAAAATATAGACTTTTATGGCACCAAGCTTTTGCAGCAATCGTTAGTTGTTATTGTGCCCCGTGTATTTTGGCCAGGCAAACCTATAACAGAAGACCTGGTTATGGAGCGGGTATATGATGCCGGGGTAGTTAATCGCTTATCAAATGTTTCGGCCAAGCCAGCGTTTATTGTAGATGCTTATCTATCGGGTGGCTGGTTGGGCATATTGATATCCTTGTTTGCCTACGGGGCTATTGCGCAACTTATTTCCGTCAAAGCCGAGGCTCTTTTTGGAGGGTACATATTAGGTACTGCCTTAGTTTTTAGTGGCTTATTCCAAATTCTCTGGCGGGGCTTAAGTTTTGAGTTTATTATTAATTCGGTATTCTGGAGTTTTGTAACCATGTTCATTATTCATCGTATTTTACTGGCAACCAAATTTTTAAAACGGGTTTGAAAATATTACATATCATTGCCGCTTATAAACCCGCTGTAATTTATGGTGGCCCCACCATGTCGGTAGCTATGCTGTGCGAGGAACTTAGTAAAGAGTGTGTAACCAGCGTTTTTACAACCACTGCAAACGGTACAGAAGAACTACCGGTACCTGTAGGTATCCCCATCAACGTTGATGGTGTAACTGTTGTTTATTTTAAACGGATAACCAAAGATCATACACATTTTTCACCAGCTTTGTTAATGGCTTTATGGAGAAGCCGCGACATCGATATCATACATATACATGCCTGGTGGAATCTGGTATCCATATTTTCATGTATGATTGCCGTGGCTAAAGGCATACCTGTGGTATTATCACCAAGAGGTACTTTAAGCGCTTACTCATTTTCGAACAAAAACATTGGTAAAAAAAAGCTCATTCATAATTTATTAGGCAAAAATTTACTGGCTAAATGCCATATACTTACTACGTCTCAAAGAGAGGCCTCTGCAATTAAAACGCTTTTAAACCCGCTTAGTGTTACCGTATTGCCAAACTTTGTGAAGCTTGATCAAACCGTGAACACCGAAAAGCTCATACCTCATGATGTGCTGAAGTTGCTCTTCTTTTCGCGCATCGAAGAAAAAAAAGGTCTTGATATTTTACTTGATGCAATTAGATTAGTGAACGTTCCCTTTCATTTAACTATAGCCGGCGATGGGGAAAAAAACTATATTGATCACTTAAAAGCATCAGTGCAAGCTGAATTAACAGACAAGATAACATGGGCGGGTTTTTACAACAATGACAAGTTTGACCTGTTGCGTAACCATCATTTATTGGTACTACCATCTCACGATGAGAATTTTGGCAATGTTGTAATTGAAAGTTTAAGTGTTGGTACGGCCGTTTTAGTAAGTGAAAACGTAGGCCTGGCTGCTTATGTAGCAAAGAATAAATTAGGATGGATTTGCCAAACCACCGCTAACTCGGTTAGTACAGCCATCAATACCATTGGCTATAATCTGCATACTGAGTTAGATAGTATTAGAGTAATTTCACCCAATGTTGTAAGGGGCGATTTTACGGGCAATGCGTTAGTGCAGCAATATATCGGGTTTTACCAAAACATAAAAAAAGCAATTTGAACCGGCCATATTCATTTATCATATTAACCTATAACGAAGAAATGCATCTGCCCCGCTTGCTTACCTCTATTGCAGGGTTAAGTGCCGATACATTTATACTGGATTCGGGCAGTACAGATAATACGATTTCAATTGCCGAAAATGCAGGTGCTGATGTTATACAGCACCCCTTTGAAAATCACCCTCTACAATGGGATTTTGCGCTTAAAAACCTGGCTGTAAAAACGCCCTGGGTTATTTGTCTCGATGCAGACCAAATCGTAACCCCCGAACTTTATAAACAGCTGGATACCTTTCGGGATGAGGACTATAAAGATGTTAACGGTATCTACTTCAACCGCAAGAATTTTTTTAAAGGCAAGTGGATAAAGCATGGCGGCTACTACCCTTTTTACCTGCTCAAAATGATTCGCTTTGGTGTTGGTTTTTCGGATATCAACGAAAACATGGACCACCGGCTTATCGTCCCCGGGACTACCCTAATTTGGAAACAAGGGCATATTTTAGAAGAAAATCTGAAGGAAAATAAAATAAGCTTTTGGATAGAAAAACACAACAGATACAGCGACCTGCTTGCAAAAGAGGAACTAGAGCGCATGCTTAACCTTAGGCAGCAAACCGTTTCACCCCATTTTTGGGGGTCGCCAGATGAGCGTACCGCCTGGTTAAAACAACGCTGGTGGAAATTACCTCGTTACGTACGGCCCATGCTGTATTTTATTTACCGCATAATATTTAAATTGGGCATACTGGATGGCCGCACAGGTCTAATATTTCATTTTATGCAAGGTTTTTGGTTCAGGCTTGTAGTAGATATTAAGATTGACGAACTGCTAAAACAACATAAGGATGAACAGAAATAATAAAAAGTTAAGCCCTGCTATACTATTTGTTATTAAATTCTTGTGCCTGTTTGGCTTCATTTATGGGTCTTATATTGTTTACCTGGCCATCACATCGCCGGGCGGCTTATATATTCCCTTTTTAGATACGCATTTAAATTTTATCAGCTGGTTGCGATACGCGCTTATTGAAACCAGCGCTGTTATTTTGAACCTGCTTGGGTATCAAACCAAAACAAGCGTTTACGAGATGCTGGTTGTGGGGCATAATGTAATAATTGTTGGGTACGATTGCCTGGGCTTCGGCATCATGAGCTTTTTTTCAGCTTTTGTTATTGCTTACCCAGGCGTTTTAAAAGTAAAGGTGTATTGTTGGCTTATTGGTATAGCAGGCATACAAGCCCTTAACTTATGCCGGTTCGTCATCCTTTCGCTTTACTGGCGGCCCACTAAAAGTGTTTATTTATCTGATCATCATACGATCTTTAACATTGTAGTATATATCCTCATCGCCATTAGCCTGCACTTTTATACCCGTTACCAGGACCGGTTAATTAGTAAAGTTTAATTATCAGGCAATGATGAGAATCAACAAAAAAGGATTGCTCTTGTGGAGCAATCCTTTTCGGAACTGAATACAATCCCATGTTGTGCGGAAGAAGGGACTCGAACCCCCACGCCTCGCGGCGCCAGATCCTAAGTCTGGTGCGGCTACCAATTACGCCACTTCCGCGTTTGGTTTTTTTCAGAGAGTGCAAAGATAGTTTTTAAAAGCAAACTTTAAAACTCAATTTTGCTTTTTTCTTTATCTACCTCATTACTTTGATGTTAATTTTTCAATAAGCGCATTGAAGTACCCCGGCGAGTGCAATAACCGGCTCCCATACCACGAAAACAGCTCGCCATCTACTAATTCAATTTTAGCGCCGGGTAGCATCTGTTTAAACTCATCAATATGTTTCTGCGCAAACGGATAAGGCTCTGATGAGAGCAACACTACATCGGGCTTTGCGGCTACTATATCATCTGTGTTTAATTCAGGGTAGCGTTGGGTATTTACAGCGTTCTCAAAGCCGCATAGCTGTAACATGCTGTTTATAAACGTACCGTGGCCTACAGCCATGTAAGGTTTGCGCCATATCAGGTACATTACCCGCAGTTTAGGCTGGGCCGGCTGCAACAAGTGGAATTGCTGTGCAATTTTATTTACAAGCGACCCGGCTTTCGTTTCTGTGCCTGTTATTTCCCCTACCTTGGTTATCATATCAAGCGCGGCAGGCAGGTTTTGGATATCGCTTATCCAAACCGGGTAATGCTGCATCAATTCTTCTATCTGGCTTTGTTCGTTTTCTTCTTTATTAGCAATGATCAGCTGAGGTTGCAGGTTATGTACCGCCTGGATATTTAATTGCTTGGTGCCTCCTATTTTGGCTATCTGTTTTACTTTATCTGCCGGATGGATACAGAATTTGGTTACGCCCACGATCTGATCTTCCAACCCCAGCTCAAATAGCAACTCAGTTTGCGAGGGTACAATAGATATGATCCTTTTAGGCGTTTGCTGTAACTGCACAGCCTTGTTCATCTGATCGTAAAATACAAGCATCGTTTTGTAGTTAGGCTAAGGTAAAGTAAATTTCGGCCACCAAAAATTTGTATTTTTGCACCGATGAATTATTTTGAATTTTACGGGATAACCGAAACATTTAAGCCAGACACCGCACAGCTAAAAAAGCAGTTTTATACTTTTAGCAAGCAATATCATCCCGATTTTTTCGCTAATGAAGACGACGATAAACAGCAGGAAATACTGGAGCTATCTACCCTCAATAATAAGGCATACCAAACCCTTAACGACCCTAATAAACTGCTCGATTACATTTTAAGGCTGCATAACCTGGTTAGTGAAGGCGCAAAACCACAACTACCTGCAGATTTTTTGATGGAAATGATGGACATTAACGAGCGCTTGATGGAAATTGAAACCGCCGAACAATTTGGCCATATAGGCGCGGAAGTAGCTGCCATTGAGGGTGATATGGCCGAAGAACTTGCCATCCTTACAAAAGATTACGAAAGCCTCAACGATACCGCCAAAGAAAGTAAGCTTAATGATATTGCAAATATTTATTACAGGCAAAAATACCTGTTGCGAATTAAAGAGAGTTTAGATACATTTGCAGCCCGCTTCTAAGCAAATGTCGCTTAAATAGCAGCCCAGCTGGCGGAATTGGTAGACGCGCTGGTCTCAAACACCTGTGGGAAACCGTGCCGGTTCGACTCCGGCGCTGGGTACAAAGCCTTCTTTACATTACGTAAAGAGGGCTTTGTTTTTTAGTAAATATTTAATGTGGCTTCATCGCTAGAAAAGCCTCATTTTTGGTTCGGTCTAAGGTAGGATAATTCCTTTTTATGAAGCCCTTTGAGTAGTCACAATAAAGCTTTGCAAATGCCAGATTGAATTCTAATAAGATCAGTTCTGAGCAGGAATAATCTTCTTAAAAGCTGATTTCAAGCTTATACCCTTTGCCGCGTACAACAACAATATTTATGCTGGGATCAAATTTCAGTTTTTTCCTCAGTTTTGATATAAACATATCCAGACTACGCCCCACAATAACACCTTCATCTTCCCATATCTCTTTCTGCAGCCGGCTTCGCTCTATAGTCTCGTTAGGAGACAACGCGAAAATGAGCAGCAGGCGCGTTTCTGTTCCGGTCAGGTCTATTGTATTTCCATTTATGATCAGTTTCCGATTTTTTGCGTCAAACAAAACTGCACCCAAAGCAATTATGCCCATATTCTGACCATCCTCAGCCAAGGTTCTCCGTGGCTTAACAGATCTTGAAAAAAGAAAACCAACAAATGCTAAAAATGGCAGGCTGCCCAGAAGATATTGGTTCTTCACTGTATTTAGGCCCATTGGTTTAAACTTAATGTTAATCATGTAACGTGCTATGGGTTGCTTTCTTCCTATACAGGCTACAATATCATCTTTCTTATTTTTGGATATAGCATATCCATAGGCTACACTGGAGCTACCACGGTTTACAACATTAACAACATAATCACTTGCAAGTGGGTCTTTAGCCAACAAACGGCTGGTAGTATTCACCAGGGAGGCCGGTTGGAAAGTAAGCTCATTCTCAAACCTGATCTGGTACTCATTTTCAGCGATCTTTTTTACCGGGAGAACCCTTGATGTACTGTCGCCCGACTGTAAAAGTAGTTCATGCCCTATCCTGCGGAGCAAAACTTCCCTTCTGGAGATATCAAAATCGTCACTATCCTCCATACTGAAAGCCACGCAGATTACGGAGATAAACAAGAGTATCGTCAATCCGAACAGGTACTTGCGTTTCCCGAACATGAGAATTCTGCTATCTAACATAGTGTCAAGATTTTATTTACAAAGTTTACATTTTTATTTACAATCCAAGCTCTCCACGCTGAAATATATCAAAGTAATTTTGCTGCATCAATTCTGATAGGATCATAAAATAGATTATGAAACATATGTTTTACTTAAAATTTTGAAAGATGAAAAGATTATTTGTATTTGTTCCGGCTATCTTCCTGGTATTATTTCTACTAAATTCTTTTGTACTAAAAGAAAAGAAACCAATAAAAGAAGGCAAATCATCGGCGATTGTCAACATCATTTTTAAATCTGCTGATGGCGGACAAACATGGCAGGACATTAGCGAAGGATTGCCTGAAAAATTGCAGAGAGAAGGTGTGTGGAGAGATGGTTTATTTGCAAATGACCGTGGGCTATATTTACGTGCTGGAAATGGGGTTTATCACAGTGAACCAAATTCCACAACTCCTTTTTGGACAAAAGAAATTTTCCCTGGTAAACAACGCAACATTACCCCTGGCAAGAATGGGATACTTGCATATGATATCAGGGGGCAATTTTTACAAAAAATAAACGGAACGAATAATTGGTCGCCTATGTACACGGATTTTCAAGAGCAAGCCGTACGCATAGACAGAACGATGGATTGGATGTACAAGAATTATAAAGAGAGAGAAGTTCGCACCGTTTTTGAAACTGCCAAAGGCACAGTTCTCATTGGCTCCAACAACGACCTTTTTAGATCAACTAATAGTGGAAAAACCTGGAAAAAATTGCATGTTGGAGACGGTAGAATGCAATTGGTAGAGTCAAACGGTGTACTGCTGACTACCAGCAAAAATGGAATATTAAGATCGACCGATGATGGTCAAAACTGGGATCGTGTGATTAGTGAAGGTGGGCTTGGCATCGCTGTGGAACGGATAGACGGAGGATTTGCTGCTATAATCTACAACACAATAACCCAAACAAACAGCATGCATATTTCACTGGATAGTGGAAAAACCTGGAATGCCATAGGCGAAGAACTTCAACCTTCCTGGAGTAGTTTATTAATGAAAAAAACAGGCTTACTTAAATCTTCATCGGATATTTTATCAATTAAACAAATGGGTAAATATTTAATATGCGGCCGCTCAGATGGTATATTCCGGTCATCTGACATGGGCAAAACATGGGGGAAACTGGTACTTCCTGCTATAGAAAATTATGGCTTCAATTTATCTGTTTCAGGCAACGTAATTTATGTCATACCAAATAAAGGATGTTAAAAAAATCTAAACTCAGAAATAATGTGTATTGCTGAGTTTAAAATCATTTGTCAATTATTATTAATCAATATAATTTCTGCAGTAGTATGAACAACAAGCTATCCGTCACTTACTTAATTTTAATTATCGCTCCTTTGGTCTTCGGTTGTGGTGGATCTTTAAAAAAGGAGAATAAAAACAATGCATCAGCGAGTTCCTTATCCTTACATGTTGGGAATGAAAAATATATTATAATAGATACAAAGGAAAGTGTTGTAACATGGAAAGGTTCTAGTCTAAATGGTTTAAACACTCAAACAGGGTACGTAAAAATATCAAAAGGAGAATTGATGATTGAAAACGGTCAACTTATGAGTGGTACAGTTGAAATAGACATGAATACAATTGAAGACAAAAACCATGGGAGTGATAATAAACTTGTTAATCACTTAAAGAATGCTGATTTTTTTGAAGTTGAAAAATTCCCTTTTTCAACAATCGTAATTACCCGGGCTGCATCAATAAGTGGTGAGAATAAAAAAGTTACAGCAAACCTAACAATTAAAGGTATCACACACCCAGTAACTTTTCCGGCCAAAATAGAGCTTAAGGGCGGAATTGCCAAAGCGAGTGCCAGGCTAACCATTGATCGAACAAAATGGGATGTCCGATATAAATCAGCGAAGTTCTATGATAATTTAGCCAATCAAACTATGTCGGATTCCGTTGAATTCGATATGAAGATCGTAGCAAAAAAATAAACGTCTGAATTTAGGTTTTTGAAATTCCTATTAATTAAGAAATTATGAAATACGTACACATATATGCTTTGTTCCTGATGGTTGTTTTTTGCACTTCCTGTAGACAAAACCAAACAGAAGGAAAAAAAATTATGATCAATTCCGAAAACAAAGGAGTAATTACCTCCCACGGGCCTCAAAGCATCACTCGAAATATCATACAAGATAGAAAGGGCAATATTTGGATTGCTGCATTTGACGGCATTTTCCGATACGATGGAAAGTCTTTTACCAATATTACAAGTAAAGTGAGTTCGGCCCGCTTCTTTTCTGTTTTAGAAGATAGTAAAGGCAACTTGTGGTTCGGTTCTATCGGCTCAGGTGTTTATCGTTATGATGGGAAATCCTTTACAAATTTCACAATCGGGGAGGGACTTCTTGATAATGGAGTTGGCAGTATTTATGAAGATAAAAAAGGCAACTTCTGGTTCGGTGGTTCCGTAGGAGCAAGCCGTTACGATGGCAAGTCCTTTCGAAATTATCTCTTAGATGGGAATGCCATGTATGAAGATAAAAACAGGAAAACTATCCCGAAAAGGCATCTTTATGGAGTTGGTCCTATTATTGAAGATAAAAACGGAGGATTCTGGTTTGGCGCAGGTGGCGTGTTTCGATACGATGGAAAATCCTTTACCGCTTTCACCCATAATGGCAAACCTTTTAAGAATGTCCGTTCTATAATCGAAGATAAAAAAGGCAACATTTGGCTGGGTGGAGCTGATGGCCTTTGGCGTTATAACGGCAGTACATTTACCAATTTTACGCAAGATTTTGTTGGGCATATCTACGAAGATAGAAAAGGCAATATTTGGACCAGTTCACAAAGGGCCCATGAAGGCAGGTGCCTACTCTCCCGCTATGATGAAAAGTCATTGACCGCTAACAAGCCTACTGTAACCGAAATAATATCAAAATATGATGGTAATAAAGGAATGATATTTGGGATTTTAGAAGCTAATGATGGAAGTATTTGGTTTGGCACTATGGTGGATGGGGTATGCCGTTATGATGGAAAGACCATTACTTACTTTAAAGGTGAAGAGAGCCATAAATAACTTGTACAGCAAATCAATTGCCCGGGTAATGCGAGTTCTTTTACCCATAGCTTACGCTGGCATCAATTATTCCGGCCGCCCAGTATATATGGATAATGGCGCGACCGGTTTTGTAACTGT
Source organism: Bacteroidota bacterium (assembly GCA_040390445.1). Lineage (GTDB taxonomy): Bacteria > Bacteroidota > Bacteroidia > Sphingobacteriales > Sphingobacteriaceae > Mucilaginibacter. The sequence goes on along the minus strand of JAZJYI010000003.1, from coordinate 325,596 downwards.
CCACCCGGCGGTCAGCATTACCTTTAAACTATCGTTCGGCATTTTTTATCCAGTCCGTCAAACTGCACCCGGATTTTTAAAACCAGGATAAGTATTGTAAGTTCGTTTAAAACAATTGCCCATGCCATTTTTATCCAGGGTATCGCTACCTCCGTTGCAAGGGAACGGTTACCTGCAAAATATACCGAGCCTTAACAATGGCTTACAACTCGTCCTTAAAAGTAATGTCACCTTTTTTGTCGGCGAAAATGGTTCGGGCAAGTCTACCCTTCTTGAAGGCATTGCCGAGCAATGCGGCTTTAGTCTGCGCGGCGGCAACCGTAACCATAACCTCAATACTGGGTATAAGTTTAATGGCTATGAATCGGCATTGGCATCACATTTACAGCTATTGTGGACACCCCGAAAAGTAAACGAGGGCTTTTTTATGCGTGCCGAAAGCTTTTTCAACTTCGCTTCTTACATTGATGAACTGGCGACCGAAGACAACCGTATTCTAAACGCATATGGCGGCCGGTCGCTGCATGAGCAATCGCATGGTGAATCGTTCCTCTCATTATTCAATAACCAGTTCGAATCAGGTATTTACATCCTCGATGAGCCCGAGGCTGCCCTATCCCCTGCCCGAATCCTCGCTTTTATATCGGTAATACATCAGCTCGAACAAAGCGGCCGGGCACAGTTCCTGATAGCTACCCACTCCCCAATGCTTATTTGTTACCCCGGAGCTACCATATACCAGTTTAATGAAGATGGCATGTGCGAAACCAACTATGAGGATACCGAACATTTTCAACTTACCAAATCGTTTCTGGATAACCCATCATCATACCTTCGCCATATAATGGATAAATAAAGCGGACACGCTTAACTATTATATTCCTTTAACAGACCACTCTACCAGCTTAATTAATACAATAAATAATAAAAGATGTTTTTATCTTTTATTATTTATTGTAGATTTGCTGCGTCGACAAATAAAACATTTGAATATTTAAAGGATAAAAAGGTATTAATATATTATTATGACATCAGAACAAAAACAGATCATACTGGCCACTGTGCCAATTCTAAGAGAGAGCGGCCTGGCATTAACCACACATTTTTATAAAAGGATGTTTGAGCACAACCCCGAATTGAAAAACCTATTTAACATGGGGAACCAAAAACAAGGTAAGCAACAAAATGCATTGGCTTTTGCCGTGTTGGCTTATGCCGAAAATATTGCAAACCCTGCCGTTTTACTACCGGTTGTTGACCGTATAGGGCATAAGCACACCAGCCTTGATATTAAACCGGAGCAATACCTGATTGTTGGTGAGCACCTGATAGCATCCATCAGCGAGCTTTTAGGAGACACAGCAACGCCACCGATACTTGACGCCTGGACAGCCGCATACAGCCAGCTTGCGGCACTAATGGCAGGCCACGAGGCTACTATATATCAACAACAGCTAAACAAAGTAAACGGCTGGAATAGTTGGAGAAAATTCACCGTACGCAAAAAGGTGGCCGAATCGGCAGAGATAAGCTCATTTTATTTTTACCCTTCAGATAACGGGAAAGTTTCTGTGCATAAGCCTGGGCAGTTTATTAGCCTGAAAACCTTCCTTCCCTCGTTAAATTTAGATCAGATCAGGCAATACAGTATATCCTGCGCCCCAAATGAAGACTACTACCGTATATCTGTTAAACGCGAAACCGGGGCAGATATAAACGCAAATGGCATGATAAGCAATCATCTGCACGATCATATTGGAATTGGATCGGAAGTGGAACTAACCGCCCCCGCAGGTAATTTTGTTGTACCCGAGGAACTTGACAGTCCCATTATGTTTATCAGCGGCGGTGTGGGGCAAACGCCATTTATCAGTATGATACAACATATGGCAAAAAAACAAACAGGGCATCCTGTAACCTGGCTTCATGGTTGCAGAAACCGCTCGGTGCATGCGTTTAAAGATTCAATAGATTTACTTGTAAACAACCACAAAACTATTGAGCAGCATATTTTTTATGACCATACAACAGCCGAGGATGCAAACTCGGGTGTGAGGACCGGCTTCCTGGATATCGCCTCTATTGCCAACCTGGAGCATACCGGCAATACACTTTATTACGTTTGCGGCCCTTCGCCGTTCATTATAAAACAAGTGGCCGATCTGAAGCAAATGGGAGTTGATAATGAGCGGATCCTGTTTGAAGAATTTGGCCCCCAAACACTGCAATTAAACTAATTCAACAATTCAAGAACTTCCCTTAAAAACTTAGGGGATTTCTTGTTATAAAACCGCAAACTATAATTGTTTTGTAAAAGCGAAACCAACAGTACCATTCCCAAAACTGGGCATAAGTGATGTGGTTTTGTTGGACTTTTTATCGTGGAATAGTTTATTCCTAAATAATGGATAGATGAGATAAGCCGCCTTCGTAGATAAGATACCGAACCCCGCCCCTGCTATGATATCGCTAAACCAGTGGTCGCGGTTATAAACGCGTAATATGGCTGTGGCTGTAGCAAACGAATAACCTGCAATACCATACCAGGGCGATTTTTCGCTATACTCCTGTGCCATAAATTCGGCAGCAGCAAAGGCATTACCTGTATGGCCCGAGGGGAACGAATACCTGTTAGAGCCATCGGGCCTAAGCCTGTGAGTTACCTTTTTAAGCGAAAAGGTAGTTAAGGCCATAATCCCTTCAGACATGCCGTACAATACCGTGCGGTCTATAAACGTATTTTTTCCATGTATCCCTGCCAAATTCAGGCCATAAACCATTACCGCCGGGGCATACTGCAGGTAATTTTCGATGTGATAGTTAAAGTTGGGGTGGTCTTCCATCAAATCGTTATATACATTAATGTCTACATTCCGAATAGCTTTTACTTTTAATGATAGTACCCCATACGTAACAAATACAGCCGGTGCAATGTACGATGCTGCCTTACTTTCCAGGTGGCGAACGGTATCGGGCAGGGCCAGTATGCTGGCCGAATCTATTTTTGCGGTATCTCTTTTAACAGTATCATCAATTTGTGCGTGTGTGGCAAACCAGGAAATGCAAAAAAACAGGGCGAGTACTTTCTTCAATTGATCTTATTAAATATTAAGTTACTGTAACGTTAATATTTAAATAAAGTTATTTTAATATTTAAAACCATTTCATAAGCATTAAAAACCCAACAAATTTTAAGATACCTGGTTTTAATAATTGTTTATCTCGGTGCAAACACCCGTTCGCTAACTAAAATACACTGCTCACTCGGTACGCTAAAATCTACTTGCTAAAACCCTCATATTGTGTCAAACATCAAAAAAAAGTTGATATCAATAATTATGAGGCGGTAAAAAAGCCTATAATATTCCAAACTGATAGATCTGTGTGTGAGTTAATTAGAAAGCCCGGCGCCGTAATGGCGTCCGGGCTTTTCTTATTGTTGATTTATTGGAGGATTTTGCCTTTTATTTCTTCAGCCACTGCTGCTCAAGCACCTTCATAAAATAACCGCCAACCACGCTGCGCGCCTGGAAACCAACCTGTTTGCCGTCGGTAGTTTCGTGCCAGTCGCTGATAGGCACACGCGATGAGGTTTCGGTAGCATATTTATAAATTGGATCGGTAAGGGCTTTAAAGTCGTTAGCATTATCCGCTAAGGTTGCTGTCCATATTATCCAGTCAGATTTTGTGTACGTTTTGCGGCTATCCAGCGGCAAACCAAATTCGTTTTGTTTGGTGAGGTAGTATTTAATCTCCTTCTCGTAAACCGATTTCGGGAACAGGTTAAGGCCTAACAATTTATCCCAAACCAGGTTATACTTCTGGCTCCAGGTATCGGGCTTTTCAAATACCAGCGAGTAGTGGTCACCGGCATCAGCCATTTGCATCCATTTGGCAACAAAATCCTTCGCTATGGTGTGGTATTTTGTTGCGGTAGCTTTATCGCCCAGCATTTCGGCCAACATAGCGTAAGCCCCTATTCCATTAATAGCTTTTAACGATAAATTGGCATTACGCGCCAGGTGGCCCGCAAAGTCATCAGTACAAAGCTGGTTGGCCGGGTCAAGCCCCTCTTTGATCAGATAATTTGTCCAGGTGGTTAAAGTTGCCCAATGCTTTTTGGCAAAATCAGCATTACCCTCTGCCTTTGCAATAGCCCCCACAAGTAGCAGCATATTGCCTGATTCTTCCACCGGCATACCTTCGCCGTAAGTTTGGCCGTTGGCAAACGGATAGGTACCCAGATCGTGCGCTGCAAACGGGTGCTTGAACTTACCGGTTTCGCTAAATTCGAAAATACCGTTCAGCATACCCTCTGCAAGCTTAGGGTTGTAAATTAAAAACAATGGTGCCGAAGGGTAAGTAACATCAACAGTATTGATAAAGCCACCGCTAAAGTTTTCTTTTGATAGCCACAGTATCTCGCCTTTAGGGCTCTGTGCCAAAATATGTGCAGCAATAGCCTGGCGATAAGCAATAGCGCAAAGTTTAGCATACTCCAAGCCACCCGCTGCCGATGTTTTAACATTCATGGCATCATCAAACGCTTTGCATTTAGCAATGATGGTTTTATAATCGGTAGCGGCTTGTTTCAACTCGCCGATGATGGTTTTGTTACCATCTTTATTCCACCACGGCCTCAGGTTTTTACCAAAGTATTGTACCGAATAGATATCATCATAGCCTATTTCAATAAATTTCTCAACAGCGGTATTACCAACCTTACCAAAGGGGATAACTGTGTTCAGAAATGCGGCTTCGCCACCAGCTACTGTAGCCGGCGTTGGTTTGCCTGTAAATGAACCTATAGCCTGGCTGTTATTGCTGATAAACTGTGTTGCCTTTGCAGATACCGGTGCAGTTACATATAGGTAACCCCAATCAATCCGCAGGTCATCACCTTTCTTTTGTAATACGGGTTGTTCTTTGGTACCGGCCTTTAAAACAGAAAGCTGGTTCTGGATATATTTTTGAGCAATTACCGGCTGGTTTGGTTTAGTACGTGCCAAATCTGCCGATGCGCCAAAGTAAACCTTTACATCGTGCGTTTTGCTATCGTTTGCTTTTACGCTATAGCTGATATAAGTAACCGGCCTTGATAGCAAGTTTAGGTTATCCATCAGCAAGGGCGATGTAAATGTTACCTGCAAGTCGGTTTTACCCGCTGTAAATGTGTAAATGGTTTGTGTAGCATTGATGGTAACACCGGTTTGTTTAGCCAGTTTAAGGTCTTGGTTAGTTACTGGTTTTAGTTCATCAGCAAAACCTGCATCCAGCCATGCGCCACCACCTGTGTTTACGCAATGTATGGCCAGTACGTTCTCGCCATTCTTTAGCTTGTCTGCAACATTTCCTTTTATTTCAACAGGTAACAGATCACCATTGGCGCCGGGGCTAACGTTTATTTTTTCACCATTTAAATAAACTTCAGCGTCATCATCATGGTGAAGCTTCAATATCAGTTTATTTACCGGGGTTGATTTATTGTAGATGAACGTGCGGCGTACCCACAGGTCGCGGCTTTTCCAAACAGTTTTAACCATTTTAGGGTCGTCGCCAAAAGGTGCAGTACCCGTTTTCCAGCTTTTATCGTTAAAGCCGGCAGCTTCCCAACCCTCCGCAGGTTTACTTTCGGTAAATTTTACGGTATATGGTTTGGTTTCACCATCGGCCACTACAGTGCGGTAACTAACGGGTGCTTTACCCATAAAGCGGTATGTTTCGCCATCTACTTTTATCAAACCAAGCAAAGACTGGTTTTTGCCTGTCCAATGGCGGGTGGTTGATTCGTTCAGATCATCAGAAAACGACCATACGCTAAAATAGGTATTATGCGTAATGAGCGGGTAAGCAGGTGCCTTGGTAGCCTGCGCGTTAGCAAGGCTATTAGCAAACACCCCAGCCAGCAGGCAAGCTGTTTTTAAAATGTTTTTCATGGATAGATGTTAAAATTACAGTTATTAAAATTCAGGTAAATATACAAACTAAACCAATTTAGCCTAACAATTGCGGCTTTTGTGTATATGTTTCCCAAAGCAGTTCGCCAAAAAGGGTGTTGGCCCATGCAAACCATTTACGGGTGAATTTTGTAGGATCGTTTTTATGGAACGACTCATGCATAAAGCCCGTGCCGCCATGCGTTTTTCTAAGCGTTTCTATACATTCTTTTATTTCGGCATCATCATTACTGGTAATAGCACGGATGATGATACTGATAGGCCAGATCATATCCTTACCGATGTGCGGGCCGCCTATACCCTCGCCTGCCGTCCCTTTAAAAAAGAACGGATTGTTTAGCGATAGCAGCATTTTGCGGGTATTGATGTAAACCGGGTCGGTATTTTTTACGGCATCAAGGTAAGGCATGCCTAACAGGCTTGGCACATTGGCATCATCCATCAGGTTAAAGCTGCCAAAGCCATTAACTTCGTAAGCATAAACCTTGCCATAATCTGCATGATCTATCACCGCATGTTTTTGCAGGGCAGCGTCAACTTCATTTGCCAATGCAAGCAATTCGGCAGCTAAAGCATCGTCCTTAATTATTGTTTTCACCATTTCTGATACCTGCTTTAAACTGGTTACCGCGAAAAAGTTCGACGGGATGAGGTACGAGTAAATAGTGGCGTCATCACTCGGGCGGAAGGCAGAGCAGATAAGGCCCACAGGTTTTACCGGGTAGCCAAAACCGTTCATGGGCACTCCATCGGTAGCCCAGGCGGTTCTGCGCTGAAATGAGTACGGCCCGTCGTTTTCTTTACGCTGCTGCTCTTTAAATGTTTTGAGGATGTTATGTACGGCGGCTTTCCATTGTGCATCAAACGGGGATGTATCACCGGTAAGTTTCCAGTATTTGTAAGCCAAACGGATAGGGTAACAAAGCGAATCTATCTCCCATTTACGTTCGTGCAGGCCGGGTTTCATATCGGTAACATCGTCTTTCCACTCTCCTACTTTATTAGGATCATCATAAAAAGCGTTGGCGTATGGGTCGCGCAGGATGCATACCACCTGGCGGTTGATAACACCGGCAACCAATTTTTTCAGATCGGCATCCTTATTGATGAATGCGATGTACGGCCAAACCTGCGCGCTGCTGTCACGCAGCCACATGGCATCAATATCGCCGGTTATTACGTAAGTATCGGGCTTGTTATTGGTTAGCTTATAGGTTACGGTGGTATCCAGCGTGTTAGGGAAACAGTTTTCGAAAAGCCAGCCCAGTTCCGGGTTCTTTACTTTCGATTTAAATTCGGCGATCGCTTTCTCAACCGATACGCTTTTAAACTTCCGCTCTGCTAAAGGTACCCTTACTACAGGAAAAGCGGGCTTGGCCGCTAACGAAAATTTACTCATCAAAACTCCTGCACCTAATAGCGTGGTGCTGCCAATAAATTGCCTTCTCTTCATACTTTTAAATAGGTAAATAAAAAAAATCTTCCGGGCAAATATAACCCGGAAGATCCATCTCTCAAATGTTTAAAATTTGCCTGCTGCCTTTAATGTAGCGGCAGCTTCCAGCGTAGTTAACCCGCTTATTTGCGTAGTTAAGTCGGTGCCGTTGGTTGCTTTTGGCATTGTTTTCCAATCAGGACTGGCAACAAAGTCAGGCCTGAGGATTCCTTTAGCGAACAAGGTTTCGGCGTTATATTTTAGAAACTTGGCGTAGGCATCGCGGTCTGTTACTGATACATCTTCTTTTAATATTAAAAGTGTCAGGTATCTAACCAAAATCCCTTTAAACAAACCACCATCGCCATCGCCTTCGCCTTCGCTTTTAAGCAAGCCACCCGGTGATATATCCAGATCTTTTATAGTAGCTGAGGCAGTACGTACAGCATCGGCCAGGTAACCGGCATCGCCTGTTACATTGTAAAGCTCAAGCGCAGCGCCAATAAATGTACCCTGGTTATAGGTAAATTTGTTATAGCTTATCTTACCATCATGCTCCCCGTTTATACCATCCCAAACAATCCCGCTTGCCGGATCAACAAGGGTAGTTTTTAACCATGTGTATAATTCTTTAGCCAGGGTCAGATCGGCCTCGTTTTTTTGCAGGCGATAAAGGCGTGCAGCAAAAATAATGGCCGGGGCGTTTGCAGGTGTGTTCTTATAATCCAGCTGCGATTTACGCCAGGCAATACCACCGCCCTGGTTGGTGTTAACGCCGGTTTTAATATCTGTCCATAAGGTGTTAGCGGCTGTAAGATAATCAGCATCGTTTGTTGCCTCATAAGCACGCAGTGTAGATAAGGCCAGCCATTCCATATCGTCATAGTACTCGTTTTGCAATTTGTTGCCATTAGCTATGCGTGTACCGTTTAATAACGATTTCATCCGTTGCTTGTAGATCTCGTTCTTAGTACGCAGGTAAGCATCGGTAAAGGCATCCATAGTGTGCGCCTGCGGCCAGTAATTATAGTTGGTGCTCCCGGTATTGCTTTGTTTAAAATAATTGCCGTTTGCAGATATAAACGCGGTGTAAGTTTTTTCCTGCATAGAATCGGCAGTGGCGGCAAAAGTATAATCAATTACCGGGGATGGTTTGTTGCCATATAGCGGGAAAGGTTTATCCTTAAAGCACGCGGTAAGCGCAAACATTGCAGTGCATAGCAATGTAAACTTCTTTATATTTTGAATATTAAGAGTCATAAACATGGTTTAGTGTAAGGCAGATGCTACCTGCCTTACGGTTTACTATTTAACAGTTACAGAGTGCATGTACGCAGGTACATCGGCATTAAACATCACTTTTACATCAGCATTCTTTTTATTAAAGTCGTGATTAAACTTGTAACAAAAATCCCATTGTGAGTTGTTTACAGGTACCATGTAGTAATATGATGCAGGTGTGCTTGCTGTTGCCGCGTTGTTATCCGAGCTTGTGCTGCCATAAAACTGATCGGTAGTTGACCCATCAGCGTTTTTGAAGCTAAACCTGAATTTATAGCGCTCATCAAGCCCCCAAGATGCCTCAAATAACTTAATGGGTTGGCTATCCGCTTCCCATGTACCATTGCTGGTATATGGTATATCGAACCAAAACTTATTATCAGGAGCAAACCATAGGCTAACTTTTGCAACCTCAGTAGTTTTAAATAATGCATCTGAAAAGCTAACCTCTAATTTTACCACTTTAGTGCTTCCGGTAACAGTTGTTTCGCCTTCTTCAACCAACCTGCTACCATCAAACGAATATCTCTTGATAGTACCGGTTTTACCATCTACAAATTGATAGTTACCGGCTTTAAGTGATGTGTAAACTTCGAATTTACCATCGCCAACCCTTTTCATTTTGATGGCATTACTAATATCAGCTCCACCCTCAGTAGCAGAACCTGTTAAGTATACCGCATCTGGGCTTTCAAAGCCTACCGGGCGTTGTATTGAGAGCGCGCGTTTTACATTAACCGCTTGCAGGTTTATTCCTCTTGACGCGCGAACTGTCCAGATCACATTTGCAATTTCTTCCGGCTTAGCTCCGGCTATTGAAGCTACTTTATTAAGGTCGCTGTAAGAAAGGGTTAATTTGTTGTACAAGCCGTTTCCATCAGATGGCACCGAATAAAGGGGCTTTGAAAAATCACCGCCCGCTTTATCGAATGCCACTTCGTATAAAACCAACCCATTATCTTCAGCGCGGGATTGTTCCCATTCAAATGAAAGCGATCCGGATGCACCGGCAGGAATTTTAACCGCTTTACCGTCTTCGGGTGCAAATATGTTGCTTACGGGTGTTACCTGTACATTCCCTAATGTTTTATCCTTTTTGCAGCCTGATATTACAACCAGTGCTACGATACCTGCAAGCAGGCAATAAAAAATATTTTTCATGATCTTAATTGATTATAATTTTTTTATAAATAATTAGTGCTTTTACCAACCTGGGTTTTGTGTGAGGTTAGGGTTAATAGCCCTTTCATCCCTTGGTATTGGCCATAAATAATTTTTGCTTTTATCAAACGTGCGCTGGTTGGCGCGTATGTAACCGCCATCAACACCGGCATCGGCAAATTTGGCGCCATGCGCCCAACCGTTTAGTACGGTTTCGGAAGTTTTCCAGCGGCGGATGTCAAATACACGCAGGCCTTCTAAAGCAAGTTCTACACGGCGTTCGTTGCGTACTATTTCGCGCAGATCGCTTGCACCAACTGCAGGAAAGTTAAGCGCGGCAGCATCGGTAAAACCTGCGCGGCTGCGTATTGGCCTGATGGTTTGGCCCCACACGGTTGCATCTAATTGCCCCAATTCCATTTTGGCTTCGGCATACATCAGCAATACATCAGCATAACGGATAAGGATGAGGTTAAGCCCCGAACCAAAATCATCCGTTTTTGATGTAGGATCATAATACTTACGTACATAATAACCTGTGGCCGATGATGTTGAACCCGGCGCATACTCATCTAATGCCTGTTTTGACGGGTCGGCTTTTGGTAAAGGATCGCTTCCAGGCTTAATGTAAATTGTTTTTATGCTGTTATCGCGTAATTGCCATTGGTATAAATGATAAACAATGGTATTGGTTAAACGCGGGTCGCGGTTAACATACGGGTTGTTCTCATCATATCCTGAACCTGAATCGCCAGGCTTTTTACCGTTGGTCATCAGGTAAGTGTTAACCAACTCCTGTGTTGGCGCAAACGCGTTAAGCCTTCCGCCTACAGATATTGGCACCATATCCCTCAGTTCAGTGTAATACCTTTGGTTACCGCTTAAGGTGGCCGGCATATATTGTAAATCGAATATCACTTCGCTGTTATATTCGTTTTGCGGCGCAAACAGGCCTTCGTAGGAGTTAAACAAAGCGTAAGTCCCATTATCTGTCTTACCTACCAGCTTTTCACATTCGGTAACCACATCGGTCCAGCGGTTGTCATACAGCAAAACTCTTGCTTTAAGGGCAATAGCAGCGCCTTTGGTAATGCGTCCGCGGTCGTCGTTAGAATAAGCGGTATTTAGGGGCAGCGCGGCCGCGGCGTCGTCAAGTTCTTTCAGTATAAAAGCTACCACCTCCGCCTTTGGCGTACGGGCAATGGTTTTTGATTCGTCGATAGTTATATCTTTTTGTATCAACGGAACATCTCCAAACCATGTTTCTAACAAAAAGTAATGCCATGCACGCAAAAAACGGGCTTCGGCCTTCATCCTGGCTTTTAATGTGGCATCCATATTGGGTACACGGTCTACATTCTCCAGGAAGATATTAGTTGTTTTGATACCGGCATAACGGTCGCCCCATTCCTTTTTGAAACGGCCTAAAGAGGCATCGTAAGTACCGGCAGCAATTGAAGCAACGCCATTGTTATCGCCACGTAAGTTAACCGCATTGTCAGACATCGCCTCGTTATAAAAAAAGTCGCCGCTACCCATAATTTGCGAATAGGCGGTATTTAAAACACTGCTTGCCTTATCGGTAGTTGTCCAATAGTTTGCATCTGTAAATCTATCTGTTGGTACCAGATCAAGCTTTTTACATGCCGTTAACACTGTAATAAGCATCAGCACGAAAGCTATTTTATTGATATTAATTTTTTTCATGTCTGTGTAGAATTATAGGGTTATATCAATACCAAAACCATAATAAACTGGTAGCGGGTATGACCTGCCACTGTTTGCACCGTTAGCTTTTACATCGCCGCCTAATTCGGAAGATTCAGGATCGATAAACTTCATTGGTGAGAAAGTAAGAATGTTCTGACCTGTTAAATAGGTCCTTACTTTTCTCATACCTATCTTTTTAGCAACACCCGCCGGTAATGTATAACCTACCTGCAGGTTTTTAACCCTGAGGTATTTACCATCGAAAATGTACATATCAGAACCACGGCGGAAGTTATTTTCGTTAGACTGGCTACCACTTGCAGCAAGGCGAGGGAAACGGGCATTGGGGTTTTGAGGCGTCCAGTAATCTAACTGGTGCTGATATATCACCTGCGAATAGTTTACGTGAAAAGGCTCAACCTGCTCACCCCTAACAAACATATCGCGTTTGCCTACGCCTTGTAAAAACATGCTGAAATCGAAGTTTTTAACGCTAAGATTATAAGTAAAACCGAATGTTAACCGTGGGAAACCGCTGCCGAACACGAATTTATCGTTCTCATCAATTACGCCATCGCCGTTAACGTCTACATAACGGTTATCACCCGGAGATACGGTTAAACCGGCAGGTTTTGGGCCTTTGGTTATATCATCCAAATTTTGGAAATAACCATCGCGTTTTAACGCTACGTACGAGCCTATAGGCAACCCAACTTTGTTTAAAAGCTGCATTTCGTCATAGCTTTTCAGCTGATCGCCGCCTTCAAGTTTTAAGATTTTGTTCTTAGTATCGCCAACGTTAAAGGCAAATGTGTGGTTAAACGCGCCTGTTTTTAAGCGATAGTTGATATTCAACTCCCAACCGCGGTTTTGTACTTCACCCGCGTTATAATCAGGTAAACCCGAGCCAAATGTACCCGGCACTATCGGCGGTAAAAGGATATCCCTGGTTATTTTGTTAAAATAATCTGCCGATACGGTTAACGCGCTATTGAAGAATGTTGCATCAAAACCAACGTTAAAAGTTGATGCGCGCTCCCAGCGGATATCAGGATTGGCAAATGATATAGCTGCACCACCTAAAGGTGTGTTATTGAAACCGTATACTGAGTTATTGATTGTACCGTCCTGGTTTTTAACCGGGCCAATAGTGCTCAAATATTGGTAATTATTAACGTTTTGGTTACCTAATATACCGTATGAACCCCTTATTTTCAGATCACCTACTTTACTTCGGTAATCCTGCATAAAATCTTCTTCGGTTAAGCGATAACCCAGTGTTGCCGACGGGAAGAATGCATTGCGATGGTTTGCCGCAAATTTTGAAGATGCATCAACCCTAAAATCAAACTCGGCGTAATACTTATTTTTATAAGAGTATGATGCCCTGCCAAATAAGGAGTTAAGGCTGGTTTCGTTAGTATTTAAGTTTGTAGGCGACCCACTTATTATCGTACCTGTAATTGGTGTGCCTAATTCAGGATCGGTGAATTTTAAATGTAACGAGTTACTCCTATCAGTAGTCGACTCATTTGCTACGCCTAATAATATATCTACGTTATGGTCTTTAGCAAAAGTTTTGGCGTATTGCGCCAGGAACTGCGTATTCAGGAACAGGTTTTTATTGTTCTCATCATCGGTATTACGGTCGGCGCCATAACTACCTTTCGGTAAATAATTAACCTGCATAACCCTGCCAAACATATGGTTTGATAACAGCGTACCACCAAATACGCCTTTAATTTTCAGGTCTTTGGTGATGCCTAACTCAGCAGTTAAATTTCCGAAGATGTTATCGTTATCACGTTTACGGTAACCGCCTTTTTCGAGGATCCCAAGCGGGTTAAACTCGGCCAATACATCATTGGTCAGATAGTTACCATCGTCATCTTTTATTTTATAATAGGTTGGCGTCCTGCCTGCATCAACAATCAGCGTACCTGTATTAAAAGAGTGTTCTTTGATCTCGGTACGTGTGTAAGCTAATATGCTGGTTAACTTTAATCTGCCTATCTCGGTGCTCAGGTTCATACGATAGTTGTACCTTTTTAAACCGTAATCGGGCCCAACAAGGTTACTGCCCTGATCGGTATAACCGGCAGACACCAAATACGATGATGCATTACTACCGCCTGATAAGCTCAGGTTGTGGTTTTGCTGTACCGCGTTTTGCAATATGGCATCTAAAAACCATTGCTGATCGCCCTGTTCCTGAAATTGCCTTATTTGCGCCGGGCTGTAAATTGGTGTTAAACCGGCATTCACTACCGCCTCGTTACGTAAAATAGCGTTTTCATAAGCATGCACCGGTTTGTAACCCACATGCGGCACCTGCACACCACCCTGCCCGTTATAGGTTAAAGTGGGTGCTGCATTTTTACTACCCTTTTTAGTAGTAACCAATATTACGCCATTAGCAGCACGCGAGCCGTAAATAGCCGCGCTACCCGCATCTTTCAATACAGATATGCTTTCAATATCCTGCGGGTTTAGCAGGTTAAGATCGCCGCCGGTAATACCATCAATTACAATAAGCGGGTTGTTGTTACCAAATGTGCTAACACCACGTATGTTAACGGTTTGGTAAGCGCCCGGCTCATTGCTGGTTTGCTGTATAATTAAGTTTGGCGAAGTACCTTGCAACGCCTGTGTAAGGTTTACAGCAGGTTTGCCTTCAATAGCCTTTGAGCTGATCTGATCTACCGCGCCAATTACATTTACACGTTTCTGCGTGCCGTAACCCACCACAATAACCTCGTTAAGCGAGTTTTGCATGGGCACCAATTGTACATTAATACCGGCGGTTTCGCCGTTAAGCGGCACTTCTTTCGGGGTAAAGCCTATAAAGCTGAATACCAGTGTACCATCGGCAGCGGGCAGGTCTATTATAAATTTACCGTTAACATCTGTAACGGTGCCAATGTTGCTGCCTTTTAGCTTAACGCTTACACCAGGTAACGGCGCGTTGGTATCATCAACCACGGTACCTGTTACTTTAACGGCTTGTGCAACTCCTTGCGCGTTGCCTGTGTATGTTGCAGCTTCGGCCCTTTCGCTTATTACTATAACATCGTCAATAATTTTGTAACCAAGGTTAAACGGAGCTAAAACCTCGTCAAGCACCTCTTTGATGCTTTTGTTACTTACATTTAAGTTTACCCTGAATGACGGCTTTAGTAAATTATCTGCATAGGCAAATTTTACTTTGTTACTGGCCGATAATTTCTCAAGCGTTTCGGTAAGCTTTTGGTTTTTCAACTTAAGCGTTACCTGTTGCTCTAAAAATCGTTGGCCATAAGAATTGTTTGCAACGGCCGTAAAGCACATCAAGCAAACAATAAAGCAGGCAAGCGAGGTATATTTCATTAATATTAATACATAACGAACTACTCCATTTGAAAATAGAGATATATTCATAGATTTGAATAAATTAAAGTGTTTGAAATTCAAGTGCGGCGTTCTCTGAATTCGACCTCTGAAACGTACACTTAATAATAACCCGGCATTTTAATCGCCCTGTTTCAAATCCCATTGAACAGGGTTTTTTTATGTATTTATGTTCTCATATATGTTTTTAATTTAGGTTAGTTGATTATTGGTTATCTATTTAAAAATTGGTTTTTTCTCATTTACTTAACAGCCTTTGCCTTTTAGCTGGTAGTCCTGGCCATCGGCCGATACCTTGCCTTTTACCAGTTTGGCTATGATCCTCATAACATTCTGTAATGATACATTGGTAAAGTTGGCAGATATAGAGCATTTAGTTAAGTTAGCATCGGCCTTTATTAATACATTAAAACGGTGTTTAATAGCGTTCAACACCTCGGGCAACGGCATATTTTTCACTATAAAATCGCCATCCTTCCAGCCGCTAAGCGCTGCAACATCAATACCTTTGGCTGTAACGGCGCTGTGGCTTTTCTTATCAACCGTAACTTCCTGGGCGGGTGTTAAAAATACCGTAGGGGCCAATGCTGCCACAACCCCTACTTTACCGGTAACTACATCAACCTTTACAAAACTATCTTCGGCGTAAGCCTTTACATTAAAGCTGGTACCCAATACCTGGGTGCGGATGTTGCCTGTATGTACAATAAATGCTTTTGTAGCATCGTGCGCTACTTCTAAAAAGGCTTCACCCGTTAAGGTGATCTCTCGTTTATCGCCACGGAAAGCTTCAGGATAGCTTAGTTTACTGCCGCCGTTAAGCCAAACCTTTGTACCATCGGCCAGGGTTAAACTGGCTACCTGCCCGTTAACTGTACTGAATTGTTTTTGGGCAATAGGTGATACAACATCCTGGATGCGGGCACGATTGTAAAAGCCTAAGGCGGCTACAGATGCCACTGCAAATAACGAGGCTGCTACCATCCATTTTTTACCGGCACCCGCGCGCTTAACCGGCATGGCATCAATATGAGTGATGATGCGGTTGTAAACCTCTTTGCTGTCAAAACCGTCATCTTCGCCGGCCGCTGGCTGTTGGTTAAGCTGCAGGTCGTCAAAATAATGATGCACAAGTTTCTCCTGCAAAGCGCGGTCTTTTGCCTGGATTTTTTTTCTCAGAAAAGTAAACTTTCTCATGGTTTATATATGTAAGATGCAATCGGCGGGGCTACCCCCCAAACAATATTAAAATATTTTTATACATGGCAATGACAATCTATATTATATATTTGCACAGGTAACCTTATCAGTTTACCTGTTTAATTATGGAAACATCAGTAATCGCATCATCTTTCAGGCATATCATCTCGGGCCTCAGCAAAAGATTAAGGAAAACGGTTAGTTCAGTCGATAATCTTTCCTTATCAGAATTTTCTACACTATCCTATCTATACCACGAGCAAGCCTTATCCGCTACCGAACTTGCCAAACTAATTATGGTTAAGCTACAGTCTATGTCGGAGTTATTGATACGCCTGCAAGGCCTGGGCATTATTGAAAAGACACCCTCGGATGTGGACAAACGCAAATCACTTATTTCCCTTACGGATAAGGGCCGGCAGATAGTTGAACACACCCGTTATGAGCGTGATGAATGGCTCACCCAGGCTATTGACGGTACTTTATCAGAAACCGATAAAAAAACACTACAGGATGCCCTCGCCGTAATGACCAAGGTGATGGATTTTAAACAGACTTTATAAAAACAAACATTTATTATCATGATAACCGCATTAGACCCCAAAACCGCATTGGTTTTAATTGACCTGCAAAACAACATAGCCGCCTACCCATTTTTACACCCCAGTGCCGAAATCATAGAACAGTCGGGCAAACTTGCGGATGCTTTCCGCGCTAAAAACCTACCCGTTGTATTGATAAATGTTAACACACTTGGTGCAAAGTGGACGCTGGCACGGTCAGAAAAAACCTCATCCCCAAAAACAGCCGAAGCTATTGCAGAAGCAAAAGCCCAGGCAGAAGCAACGGGCGCAATTAACATTGTACCGCAATTAAAGGTACATGATACCGACTTACGGATAACCAAACACACCTGGAGCGCTTTTTTTGAAACCCCGTTGCACCACGAGCTGCAAAAGCGCGGCATAACAGGCATAGTTTTGGCCGGTATTGCAACCAGCATTGGCGTTGAAGGAACCGCCCGCACAGCCAGCGAACTGGGTTACAACCTTACGTTTGCCAGCGACGCCATGACGGATTTTGCTTTGCCACAGCATGAGCATAGCCTGACTACTATTTTCCCCCGCATAGGCGAAATTGACACCACCGATGCCATCATTGCGCATTTACAGCAATTGGCCTAATATGATAAAACCCGCCAATAAAGCACCCATCCCCTGGAAATTTATGCTGCCGCTGGTGCTTGGCACCATGCTAAACCCGCTAAACTCAACCATGCTGGCTACTGCGCTGGCTACGTTGTGCAATTCATTTAAAATAACTACCGGGCAGGGCGCTGTTTTGATAACTTCGCTGTACATCACATCAACCATTGCCCAACCGCTTATGGGGCGCCTGGCCGATATTTACAGCGCCCGCAGAGTTAACAACCTGGGTTTTCTGCTGATACTGGCGGCAGCCCTTACCGGTATATTTGCGCCCGGTTTTGGCTGGTTGGTGGTTTCAAGGATATTGCTGGGCTTGGGTACATCCGCGGCATATCCATCGGCCATGGCCCTAATTGGCAAAAAATACGCCGCCGAAGATAAAGCCATACCCGGCCCGGTGCTGGGCATTATCGCGGTATCTGCACAGGTAAGCCTGGTTTTAGGGCCAACGCTTGGCGGCCTGCTTACACAACTATTTGGCTGGCAGGGTATCTTTCTGATCAATGTTCCGCTGGTTATAGCGGGGTTGATCTTATCACGTTCCCTGCCCGACTTTCCATCAGCAGTAAACCATCGTAAACAAAGCATGTTTACACGGTTAGATACTGTTGGTATTATTCTCTTCATCGCGTTCTTACTATCCCTTTTGGCTTTGCTGATGGCAGATCACCTTGCGTGGTATTATATTCCCGCAGCTATTGTTTCTCTATCAGCCCTGTGTATTTGGGAGTGGCAACAGGAAGCGCCGTTTATTGATGTAAAGCTGCTGGTTCAAAAACCTTCCCTATCAATGGTTTATGTACGGGGCCTTACCACCAGTTATGTCCTCTACCTGTTACTGTATGGCCTGCCCCAATGGCTGGAAGGCGTAAAACACCTCATACCGTTACATACAGGGCTAATTATGCTGCCCAACTCGCTTACAGCCATTGCAGCAGGTTTGCTTATTGCTAAAATTGACAAATCAAAACTGCAGAATATATTAGGGGTGATCTTGCTTTTACTGGCTTGCGCGGGCATATTTTTGCTGAACGGGGGCATGCCCCTGCCCTTTGTAGTGATGATAGGCATAACCGCAGGCGCAGCCGAAGGGACAAATATCATAGCCAATCAATCACTACTAAACGAGGAAGCACCTTTGGCGCAAAAAGGGGTATCATTCGGGCTTTACCGCACGGCCGCGTACATTGGGGCCATCCTATCGGGCACACAGCTCAAGGCCGCATTTAAAAACGGCGTAACTGACGAAAGCTTTCATCACATCGGCTATAATATCAGCATAGCCTGTGCTATACTGCTTGTTTTACTGATCCCTTTGGTTTTTAAAAAAGTGGGGTTAACAGGGCGGCAATTATCAACGGTAGATAATCGGTAAGGCCGGTGCGCAGGTAGCGCAGGGCAATGGTGATCTGGTTCTCTACCGTTTTGGTTGAGATATTTAAGCGCGATGCGATCTCCTTATTCGTCAGGTATTCCTTACGGCTCAGTTTAAATATCTGGCGGCATTTCTCGGGCAGGCGCTCCACATTATTTTCCAGTATGGTGCTAATGTCGTTTTGCATCAGCTTGCTATCGGCGGTGTATTTTTCAGTAAGCGTGGCAATGGCGCTCAGGTCGAGCGTGGCTTTTTGGGTACGGATGTACATCAGCACACGATTTTTAATAGCCACTTTCAAATACCACTCAAGCGAAGATATATTAAGGCGATTCCTTTTTGCCCAAAGGTCAATAAACAACTCCTGCACCAGGTCTTCACAAACATCCTTATCCCTGAACAGGTTATAGGCTACCTGGTAAATTTTGGAGGAATATCTGTTGTACAGCAACTCAAACGCCTTACGGTCGTCCGCCCGCAACATAGCTATAAGCTCTGCATCAGGCCACATTTGATATTCCTTATCTGGAAGCATAAATGGACGGTAAATGGTTTGAGTAATTGGTAAGGCATAATTACAAAGTTTATTTTAAATAAAAAACAATTAATTAATTTCTGTACACTAAGCACTTTAATACAGCTACACCATAGCATTAGCCATTGGTTATATGTAAGTTTACTTTATAAACCTTTGGTATGGCAACAGTTGCGTTAGGCAGTAAGGCAGGCAAGTGGATAATGGCCTCATCTATCATGGCATCGGCTATGGCGTTTATTGATAGTACGGCATTGAATGTGGTATTGCCATCCCTTCAAAAAAACCTGAATGCCAGCGGCACCGACCTCTTCTGGATCCTGAACGCCTACCTGCTGATGCTGGCCGCGCTTATTCTTATCGGGGGCTCATTGGGCGATAAGCTTGGCCGCAAAAGAGTGTTTATGGTGGGTATCCTCATCTTTATCACAGGCTCTGCCGCCTGCGGGTTTGCACCGAGCGTTACCTTGCTTGTTATCTTCAGGATGTTGCAGGGCATTGGCGGGGCACTGATGATACCCGGCAGCTTATCACTCATTTCCTCTTCCATCAACCCAAACGAACGTGGTAAAGCCATTGGCACCTGGAGCGCCTTTACCACCGTGGTTACTATGGGCGGCCCTGTTTTAGGCGGTGCTTTTGGTGATGCAGGCCTTTGGCGATACATATTTTTCATTAACATACCAATTGGTATCTTCGCGCTGATCATCCTTGCCAAACAGGTAAAAGAGATCAAAGATGAAGACACTAAGCAAAGCCTTGACCTAACCGGCGCCATTGCCATAGCGCTTGGTTTAGCAGCAGTTACCTTTGGTTTTTTGCGCATCCCGGCGGTTGGTTTAAGCAACTGGCAGGTGTACATGTCATTAATTACCGGCGTGCTGCTGTTATCGGCTTTCATTTATATCGAAAAGCAAAGCAAATCGCCCATGATGCCTTTGCAGCTTTTTACCAACCTAACTTTTAGTGGCGCTAACCTGCTTACGTTTTTCCTGTACGCCGGGCTTGGCGCGGGTATGCTGTTTTTGGGGCTGAATATGGTGCAGGTGCAGGGTTACAGCCAACTGCAATCGGGATTAACATTTTTGCCTTTTACAATATTGATGATAACTATTGCCCGTTTTGCAGGCGCTTTAGCTGATAAACACGGCCCAAGGCTATTACTCATTACCGGCCCGGCTTTAGCCGGTTTAGGCCTGCTCATTTTATCATTTGTAAAGCAAACCGCCGGGCCATCCGCCTATTGGACAACCTTTTTCCCCGGCATACTGGTTTTTGGGTTGGGCATGTCGTTCACTGTAGCGCCGCTTACAGCAGCGGTTATGGGTTCGGTAAGCGATCATTTTTCGGGTACGGCATCGGGCGTAAACAACGCGCTTACCCGTATAGCCAATGTTTTTGCTAACGCGATACTGGGCGCATTTGCCGTATTATTCTTCACAGGGGCTTTACAGGGCGAGATCAAAAATATAAACATGAATGATAAGCAAAAACAGGAAGTTATAAAGCAAAGTATAAACCTGGGCAACGCCAAAGTACCGGATAGCTTTACCGTACAGAATAAGGCAGCTATAGAGAAAGCCTATAAAAACAGCTTTATAGCTGCCTATGGCAATATTATGCGCATAGCTGCCGGGCTTGGCTTTTTAGGCTCATTAATGGCAGTGCTATTTATCAGGAACAGCGCGGTGAAGAAAGAAAAAAAGTGAACACTCATCAATAAAATACGGTGCGGCACCATAATTACCGTAAAAAATAAGATATTGCGACCTCCAATTATTACACCTATTACCATGAACAGAAGCAGTTTTTTAAAAAATAGCACGGTATTAGCCGGCACCCTTTTAACCGGTACGGCTGTTATCGCTAATTCTCCCCTCAAAAACACTGCGGATGCAACAGGCAAGCCCTTTAACCTGAACTACGCTCCGCACGATGGCATGTTTAAGAACCTGGCAGGGAACAGTTTCCTGGATCAGATCCAGTTTATGTACGATCAGGGTTTCCGGAGTATTGAGGATAACGGGATGTCCGGCCGCCCCGCTGCCGAACAGGAAAAAATTGGTAACCTTTTGGCCAAACTGGGCATGAAAATGGGCGTGTTTGTGGTTGATAAAGGCGGCAACGGCCAAAATACACTAACTGCAAATAAGCAGGAACACATTGACATTTTCTTAAAGGGCTGCAAACAAGCTGTTGAGGTATCAAAACGCTGTGGTGGTAAACTGGCTACCGTAGTCCCGGGCGATTTTGCCCGTAACCTGCCGCTTGATATACAGAGCGCAAATGTTATAACCGCCCTGCGCAAAGGGGCAGAAATATTAGAACCACACGGCATTGTAATGGTGCTTGAGCCATTAAGTGATACGCCCGACCTGTACCTGCGCACATCGGCACAAACTTATATGATATGCAAGGCGGTTAACAGCCCAAGCTGCAAAATACTGTATGACATGTACCATATGCAAAAGAATGAAGGCAACATGATCAACAATATTAAACTTACCTGGGACGAGATAGCTTACTTCCAAATTGGAGATAACCCCGGCCGTAATGAACCTACCACCGGCGAAGTGAACTACAAGAATATCTTTAAATTTCTGCACGAGAAAGGTTATAAGGGCATTTTAGGTATGGAACATGGTAATTCGCGCCCCGGTAAAGAAGGCGAACAGCGCGTTATTGAAGCTTACCGCGAAAGTGATAATTTTTTATAGAGAAACACATCATTGCCGCACCGGCTCATAAGCATACACCACATGGTAAGGCGTATGCTTCAGTTTGGCCGACATTTGCCCGATACCCAGGTTTTCGGCCTGCGGGGTTGGCTCGCAAACGGAATACGTTTTACCGTTGTACAGAATCGGGTCGCCAATAGGTTTGCTAAACTCAACAGCCATGGTAATATGGGTTGGGTACAGCAGGGCTATCATCGGCAGGTTGTAAATCTCTTTCACCAGGTAAAAGAACAAAGCCGCGCGGTCATCGCAATCGCTGTAGTTAGAGGCCAGCGTCTCGCCCGGCGATAACCGTTTTTCCTTACCGAAGTTATCATCGTCGTTCTCGTACAAAAAGGCATAACGGGTAAAGCGCATCAGGTAGTCTACCCCTTTTTTCTCGTCCATGCCCTTCATGTTATTTTTCAGCAGCGGGATAAGCGAGCCATAGGTTTCTTTACTTAGCGGGATGTTAAAATAGGTTTCAAAACTAACGCCCGGATAATTGTTGAAAGCCTTTTGCTGGTCAGTATTCAGTTTTACTTTAAAATGGTACTTTTTCCTGCCGTACACAAACGATACATCCTTCTCAACATCGGTTTCGGGTTTAAAATCGGGCATCAGGGTAACCTTATATGAGAATGGTTTTGTTGCTGCCACTATGGGGATATTTACCGGCACAGGTGGGTCATCGTTAAGGTTGGTGTTCGCATAGTCATGTATGTTCAGGCAAACAAACTGTTTGCCATCCACCATAAAATATGGTATATCGCTTATATCCTCGTTATTATAAATATAAAAGATAACCTTTTGGTGGGATATAGCCAGCCTGGCATCGTACCCCGATTTGCTCAGCATCAACCATTTGTAAAAGGTGTACCGGCCGTAGTTATCCTCTTTGGGGCTAATTTGTTGCGCCACCCTGCGGATCAGTTGGTAATATAGCCAGTCGCTCAGCTGATGCTCTGTCTTGTAGCTTAAAAGCGAATCGATTATGGGCTGGTATTTTGCAGCGGCAATAGCTGCGTATCCCTTCCTAAAACTTTCGGCGGTGAACTGCTGCGGTATATCTACCGAAACAGACTCATCTACCGTAACCAGGAAAGGGTCTTTATAAAAATCAACGCGTACCTTTTGCCCCTGCCCTTTTACGGCAGTAAAACACACTGCAAAGCACAGTGTAAGTAAAAAGCAGGAAAGCGCGCGCATGGGCTTAACAATTTGGTTATATTAAATGTACGCATTATTAACGTTCAATTAACATAAAAAAATATAGTTTACACTATAATTTTGATGGCGCCACACCGTATTTGTTCTTAAACGCGAATGAAAAGTGCGACAGGTCCTCAAAGCCCAGTTCCAGGTAAACATCTGATGCTGATTTACCCTGCTGCCTGATCAAAGAATGTACTTCCTGTAATACAACATTTCTGTTTAAGAAACCTATCAATTCATTTCCATAGCTGCACAATTATGTTTTTATTTACACCGTCAAACACTCAGTATCAGGCAGTGACGTTAAGCTGGTATTATTTTACCAGTTAAAATATCATTACAGATATACCGTTATTGACAATAAATGCCGATTTCACAATTAAAATGAGCCGTACCCCTGATTACTTTGGCACCAACCAGCCATTGCCTGCGTCTGCGTTATTGCAGTCAGGGGCGTTGTCATGCCTGTACGAACATGGTAGATTACGATATATAAAAGCAGGTGATACTGAAATTATCCGTACCATATACACCGCAATACGCGATAAAAGCTGGATAACCATCCCTTATAAGATCACAAAAGAAAGCATTGATGTACAACCGGATATGTTTTCTGTTACCTGCACTGCCCTATACACAATGGGTAATGTGAAATACAAATCAACCCTCATTATCACGGGTAAAAACAATATCATTAGCTTTACTTTTAAAGGCGTTGCATTAAGTAAGTTTAGCCGCAACCGTATTGGTGTATGCCTGCTGCACCCCATACAGGAGTGTATGAATAAGTCCTGCATTATTACAGATGCCGAAGGCAATAATAAAACCCTGCAATTCGCGGCGCAGATAAGCCCCACCGAGTTGTTTAAAAATGTGGCACAAATGCAGTGGCAGCCCGCCGAAAACTGTACAGCTACCCTGCAATTTGAAGGCGATGCTTTTGAAACCGAAGATCAGCGCAACTGGGCGGATAACTCCTACAAAACTTACAATACACCGCCCGACAGCTCACTGCCGGTAGAAGTAAACATTGGGGATACGGTTACGCATACCCTAACCCTTAAGGTTGATATTGCGGGCAAACCCACCATCAGCACAAACAATATTTACCTGGCTATAACCGGCAATAAGGTTAAACTACCCCGTATAGGTTACAGCAAAGCACCAGGGAAAAAGCTAAACACACAACAAACCGCTTTATTAAAGCTATTGCCTTTTGACACCTACCGGATAGAGATCCGTTTTGATACTGATTGGCGAAAATTACTGGAACAGGCAGCGGCGGAGGCAACTGGTTTAAAAACCTGCCTCAGCATTGTTATATTTTTTACAGATATCCATCTGCAACTTCAGGAATTGATCAACGTATTTGAAAAAAGCTACATTAACCTGATTGAGGATATTTTAATACTGGATGAGGGGCGCAAAACAACCAGCGCCGAAACCATGAACAAGGCTTACCCCCTGCTTAAATGGATCTTCCCGGGGATAAAAATAGGTGCGGGCACCGATGGTTACTTTACCGAATGGAACCGCCAGCCACTAACAGGCATACCTATGGATTTTGTGAGTTACAGCCTAAACCCGCAGGTGCATGCAAATGACACCCGTACATTGATTGAAAACTTGCAGGCACAGCCCTATACCATAATTAAAGCTAATACCATTAACCCGGGCGTGCCGGTATATGTATCGCCTGTTACACTCAGGTCAAGGCGGGTGCCTAAACTAAAGCACGATGCAAGGCAATCCTCGCTTTTTACCGCCGCCTGGACGTTGCTGAGCATCAAATATCTGGCAAATGCTGCATCGCTAACCTATTTTGATACCACCGGCAAGGATGGCCTGATGGATAAAGAAACGCCCTACCCGGTTTACGACTACCTGAAAAAGCTTAAAGCGTTCAGGCCGGTTTACATTTGCGAATTATTGAGCAACAAACCTTTAACTGTTGATGCTTTAGTAGTAGAAAACAAAGCGGGTAGCAAACTCCACTTCATCATTAATTTTAGCGAGCAACCGGTTGAAATTACGTTAGATGGCTTTGAAGATAAATTGTTTTTACCCGCAACATCCATCACTGTAAAATAAGCTTACTTTGATGGCAGCGCGAACGCCACGTAGCTATCGCCCGACCGGGTGTTCATTTTACCGCCGCCGCAGGCTATTACAATATACTGTTTGCCATTTAGCTCGTAAACTGATGGTGTGGCATACCCCGGCGCAGGCAGCGTAAACTCCCAAAGCAGCTTACCTGTTTTTTTATTGAATGCCCTGAATTTACCATCCTTTGTAGCAGCAATAAACAGCAGCCCGCCTTTGGTTATTACTGATGCGCCATAATTTTCGGTGCCGGAATCCTCTTTGCCATGCGGAAATTCGGGATCGTTACCCAGGGTTGTTTTCCAAACCAGTTTACCGGTATTCAGGTTAATAGCGTTCAGCGTTCCCCATGGTGGTGCAATTGCCGGATAGCCTTCTTTACTTAAAAATTTATTGTAGCCTACTATAGCATACGGCACTTTAAACACATCATCTTTATGGCTATCGGCATTTATAAACGGCCTGGTTTGTTCTGCGCCGATGTTTAAGATATACGATGCGATGGCCTTACGCTCAACAGCCTTTAACTGCCTGAATGCGGGCATCATGCGCCTGCCCGCCTGTAATAAAGTATCAAACGATGCCTGTTTATATTTTCTTTCGATGTTAATTAGTGATGGGAATGTGCCCGATCCCTTACGGTCGGCACCGTGGCAGGTCATGCAGTTGGCTTTAAACAAGCGCTGGCCGGCCTGTAAGTTAGTTTCGTTAGGAGTTTCTTTATCGTTTAAGGGGATAGCTTGTATTATCCAGGCCATTTGATTGGCATTAACATACAAAATACCACTCTCCGGATCGTAAGACGGGCCTCCCCACTCTGCACCGCCATCTAAACCCGGGTAAACTACCGTACCCTGTAAGGATATGGAATTAAACATATGATCGGTCTTATAACTTCTGAACGCTTTTAACACCTGCTGTTTCGATGAATCGGGCAGGTACGGGTTGATATCGCTCTCCTTAAAACGCTGGCTCATGAAAGGCGCGGGCATGGTTGGGTACGGCTGTGTTTTAGAGAGCTTCTCTCCTGCCAGGTCGGTATAGGTAGGTACTGGTTTTTCTACAATATCATAAACAGGTTTGCCGGTAAGCCTGTTAAAAGTGAATATAAAACCTGTTTTGGTGGTGATAGCCACAGCCTCTATATCCTCCCCATCCTTTTTAATAGTAACCAGCGCCGGTGCCGATGGGATATCCTTGTCCCAAACATCGTGATGAATATCCTGGAAATGCCATATCAGTTTCCCGGTTTTGGCATCAAGCGCCAGCAGGCAATCGGCATACAGGTTATTACCCAAACGGTTGCCGCCATACCAATCGTAACTTGCAGAGCCGGTGCAGCCATAAACTATACCGTGCTTTTCATCTAAACTGAAACCGCTCCAAACATTGGCGCCGCCAATAAACTTATAGGCGTTGGGGTCCTCCCATGTTTCGTAACCCGGTTCGCCAGGGTATGGGATGGTATGAAAGATCCAAATTTGTTTACCGGTACGCACATTGTAAGCACGGATATGCCCCGGCGCCGCATGCGACCCTTCGTCTACACGTGTACCCATGATCATGATATCGCCATACACAATGGGCGGCGAGCTTGCGGTAACAAACAAATCGGCAACATCACGGCCAAGGCCGTCATGCAGGTCCAGTTTGCCCTTATCGCCAAAACTATTAACCGTTTTACCCGTAGTGGCATTAATGCAATACAAATACGGCCCGGCAGCGTAAAACACACGCTTGTCATCACCATCGCCCCAGTAGGCAACACCCCTTGAATTGTTCATGATAAAAAACATGCGCTTATCTTTAGCCAGCGAATCGAAGGGGTTAAACTGCCATTTCTCCTGCCCTGTGGCTGCATCAACGGCAAATAGCTTCATTTTTGGTGTGGTGCCGTACATCACCCCGCCTATCACTATCGGGTTACACTGGATCTGCGAATGGTTTACCGAATCGGCATCGCGGGTGTGGTATGTCCAGGCAACCTGTAACTGCTTAACATTGCCCGTATCAACCTGGTTTAATGACGAGTAATGGATATTCTCGTTTGAGCCTTTGTACTGTGGCCAGCCCTTGTAATCCTTTTTTTGGGTACAGCCAAAGGCAAGTATGGCAACCAAGGCCATTAATATTGATCCGGCAGGTATTTTCCTCATGTATAATTGGTTGAGGCAATTAAGTTACACCATTATTTTCTTTTTGCGTAAAATTGCAAGTGGGAGATTACTTTTAATATCGAGGGGTGCCATTTGCTACCGCAAGCTTCTCATCAACGCGTCATTGCGAGGAGCGTAGCGACAAAGCAATCTCTTTAGGCTATTCGTTTATGCAAGGTGTACAATTGTCCTAAAGAGATTGCTTCGTTCCTCGCAATAACGTGTCGGAGAGGCAGTTTATACTATTCCTTCAACTTAAGGTCGTTAACATCATCAAGCAAAAAACAATGGCTAAACTGGGTCATGCCGGTTTTGGGGTAATAGTTTACAGCGGCAGGTGCGGCAAGCAATATCAATTTTGCCTTTGGCGATTGCCTTTTGGTTTCGGCTATAAGGCGTACACCAATACCCATTTTTTGATAAGCCTGATCAACAGCCAGGTCTGACAGGTAGGTACAAAAAGCAAAATCTGTAAGCGCGCGCGATATACCCACCAGTTTACCATCTACCCGGGCGGTTACTATCAGGTTGGCGTTTTGCAGCATATCCTTAATGCGTTCTGCATCATCAATGGGGCGGCGCTCGCCAAGGGTACTGCGGTTTAATACATCAATAAATTCATCCGCGTTAAGCGTTAGTTCGCGCTGGTATACAATTTCTGAAACGGGCATTTTGGTAGGGTTTAATGTTAAACAAACACCGCTTTGGTGGTAATTCAAATTTTACAATTCTGCGGATGGGATATATAGTCCAATAAATATAAAGGCTTTAGTCCAGATAAATTCAGCATAAAAAAGCCTGCACATTGCTGCACAGGCTATATACCGGGTTTATGAGGTAACTATTGCGGCTTAAGCTCTAAAACAAAGCCGCCTTTCGGCATTATACCAACGGTTACTTTACCATCTTTTTCGTGTACAACTTCGCGGTGTGCTATGGTACGCGGCGTATTACCATCCGTAAACAGGGTACCTCTAAATACATCTTTATTGTATAAAAACGGGAGGGATATCGTCCAGGTTTTGGCCGTCTGTTCGCCATTTATACCGGCTATGTACCAGTTTTTGCCTTTACGGCGGGCAATTATAGCCTCTTTACCGGGTTCGCCCTGTATAAAGCGGATATCATCCCAGGTGTTTGGTACGTTGCTCAGAAAAGCTTTTACCACATTATCCTGGCTTAGGTAAGATGAATCGCTATCGGCAAAATGCATCATCCCCGATTCGAACATCACGCTGAGCGCCAGCTCATGCGCGTTTGTAGTAGTATGCGGGCAACATTTATAATCAGAGAAGGTAACGGGCGTATAATCCATGGAACCGGCTACATTACGGGTAAACACATAAATGGTATTCAGTTTGGCGGCGTCCATT
The DNA here is from genome assembly GCA_040390445.1 of Bacteroidota bacterium. Taxonomy (GTDB): domain Bacteria; phylum Bacteroidota; class Bacteroidia; order Sphingobacteriales; family Sphingobacteriaceae; genus Mucilaginibacter. The sequence continues at coordinate 296,783 of JAZJYI010000003.1, read as the reverse complement.
GCAAAATCGTTCGACCAACCATAATTTTCGGCACCTCTAACAGATTCCATCGCCAGCAAATTGGGGAAAGTGCGTGCCCAGCCGCGCGGCATGGTGCTGCCATGGAATATTACCATAATCTCTTCTTTAGCCGCATCCTTCAGGATGTCGGTGTACAGTTTCATGATCTCCTGCTTATCACTCTCAAAAAAATCGACCTTAATGGCTTTAACACCCCAGTTGTGCAGCTTTTTCATTTCCTGCTTACGGGTATCGGGGTTAAACATTACATCGCGGGGCTGTTCGCCAACGTTATTATGCGGCCCGCCTGAGTTATACCACAGCGTAAGCTTTACATTTTTTTGCCTGGCGTATTTTACCAGGTCCTCTATAGTCCCCCCGCTTGATGGGATATTCCAATTGGCATCAACCAGTGAGTATTCCCATTTCATTTTGGCAGCAAGGTCAACAAAACGTTTCATGGTGGTGATGTTGCGGCTGCTGGCGTGGTCGCTCCACCAACTCCATGACGAGCGGCCGGGTTCAACCCATGAAATATCGCCGATGGTATTTGGCTGGGCTAAATGGTTAACCAGGTTTGATTGCACCACCGTACCTGCGCTTTCGCCGGCAATAATTAAGCGCCAGGCGGTAGCGAACGGTGTTTTGGCTACCGGGTATGCGCTACCCTGCCCTAAACCTTCCGAAGCTAAGGGAAAAGCCATTTTATATACGCCATTAGTGGCGTTTTGCTGCAGGTGCATGGCTGCGTTATCGGCCGTTGTATTACTTTCTCCTATAAACAGCCATTGGCTTTTGGTATGGAACAAAGCCGGGAAAGCCCAGCCAGTGCTATCTTTAGCTGCCGTACCTGCCCGGGTGCCATTTGTAAAAACGTTTTCGTAAGATGGGTCTTTACCGTAAGGCTGCATCCATGCGGCTGCTTCGGGCACGGCAAACTCGGTAAGCTCTTTTACAAGCGTGTACGTTTTAGCCGAATCGGGGAAGCGGTAACGAAAGGCTACCCCATCGTTGTAGGCCCGCAGGTCTATCGTTATCTTATTTTTATAGCTGTTGGTAAATGTGATGCTGGCCTGGTTGGCAGTGGCATGGTAAACGTGATACTTACCTGTAGGCAGTGTATAGATCTCGTTAATTTTGCGGGTAAGCTGGTTAACAAAGCTTAAGTCGCCTGTAAATTTATCGGTAGTGGTTTCAACACCCAGTTTTGATTGGTGGACCACCTCGCTATTCTTATTTTGTACCTTATAACTTAAGCTGCCATTATTCAACTCCAGGTTTATTTGAATCGCATGGTCGGGCGAATAAACCTTCCACGCTGTTGGGCTTGTTTGGGCATAACCCTGTGAAAAAAAGGCACAACCTATTAAAAAAATCAACGCAGGCGTTCTTGAAAATTTACTCATTAGTTTATCTGGTAGTGTAGTTAAACGGGTTTACGTTAGCCCGCTGCGAAAGTTACACAGATAAGGTAATTACAGCAACTTTTTACTGCCAATTTAAGAGGCATCTAAAACGTGTAGTAAGTTGAAGCAAGTAGTTTCCCGCTTAAAAAAGCGTGTTCCATTCGGAACAAAGTGGAACAGGCATTAAATATACAAATATCTAAAAATCAAATACTTATTATTTATTAGCCATATATCCTAATGTGGTTTACCAACGCCAAAAAAGACCGAACTAAGGGCGAAAAAGGACGAAAAAAAGTTATTTTTTGCCGGTTATTGCCGGGCAATGTCCTGTTCCATTTACCAAAAAGTGGAACAAAACTCGTATTTTAATAAAAGCTTGACATACAAATACTTATACCAGAATCAGAAAGTAATACTTTAGATAGAGCGCTAAAATTAAAATACCACTACACTGATTATCAACATGTTCCACTTGTTCCGTTTGTTCCATTTTACAGTGGAACAGAACAGGCTGTATAAGGTTGGTATTACTTATGCTCACTAACCCATATCTTTTTAAAAGCCGAAGGGTTTTGCCCTACAATTTTATTAAACAAGCTGTTGAAATACGACAAACTATCAAAGCCTGTTGCATAACATGTTTCGGTTACGTTTTTGCCCTGCATCAGCAGGTTTTTGGCGCGCTCTATACGGTATTGGTTCACAAAATCGGTAAAGGTGATATTGGTTTGGCGTTTAAAATAACGGCAAAAAGCGGCGGTGGTTAAATTCACCTTTGCAGCCACTACGTTCACATCGGGTTTTTGATAATAGTTGGCATCAATGTATTCATAAATAGCCCCCATCCGGATCTTATCTTTCAGGAGGAAATTCTTACTGGTTTCGTCGGTATTCAATATTTCGGTGTCGGATGAACCGGCAAGCTGCTGAAGTATATCTATCAGTTCCAGCAGTTGTTTGTATGAGTTTAGTTCGCCCAGTTTTTTCAACCTTTCGGCTACGGCGGTTTTGGTTGGGCCGGTAAAAGCAATACCGTGGCCTGCCAGCTTAAATAATCGGTTTATGGCTGCAAATTCGGGCGATGTGCCTATGGCCGCGCCTAAAAAATCGGTACGTAGCTGTATCACTATCTGGTGGTAATCGCTGCGCAGGCGGTAATCAAAATTAAGGTGAGGGATATTGCCGCCGATAAACACCAGGTCGCTTTGTGTATAGCCGGATATATGCGACCCCACATGCCTGATGCCTGCATCTGCCTCAACATAAACCAGTTCTATTTCGGGATGGTAATGCCACAAAAAAGTATTGCGTAAACGCGGCGAAAACAGTTTAAATGATTTGCCGGGCTCAAAATCTACACGCTCTAATTGAATCTCATTTATCGCCATGTTGCTAAAAATATATTAATAAAGCTATACAATAAATCAATACAGAGCAAATATTGGTCAGTACACAGAATATTCATGCTTAATTGAGCCTGTACCTTTGAACTATCAAAACCAATAAAAAATGAGAACAGAAAGCATGACCCCTACTATGGCCCCGGCCATGAAAGCTAACGAGGCACATAAGGTAATACCGGGAAACCCATCTACCGCAACCTCCAGCCAGGTAAACTTAAACGACCGCAGCAACGGCAAACCATTACAGGTTTTAAGCGAGGCGGACTGGAAATTCTGGGTGGATAATGGTTACGTGATCATTAAAAACGCAGTGCCTAAACAGCAGGTTAAAAAGCTTGCGGATTACCTTTGGGAATATGAAGGAAAAGACCAAAACAATATAGATACCTGGTACAAAAAGCCAAACGCCCAAATGCAAATGGCCGAATTGAACAACACTGGTATGGTTGAAATTTACAACCAGCAATTGATGTGGGATAACCGCCAAATGGAAAAAGTACACCAGGCCTTTGCCGATGTTTGGGGAACAGAAAAGCTTTGGGTAACGATAGATCGCGCTAATCTGAACTTCCCGCTACGCCCGGGTTTTGAGTACAAAGGCTTTATCCATTGGGATTACGACCCGGAAACCCGCCCGCAAAACGTACAGGGAGTGCTGGCACTGGCCGACCAAACCGACGAAACCATGGGTGGCTTTCAATGCGTACCCGAGCTGTACCGTACCTATGATACCTGGAAACTTACCCAGCCCGATGACCGCGACCATTATAAACCAGATACGACAGGCTTTACCATCGAAAAAGTAAAATTGGAAGCCGGCGACCTGCTAATATTTAACAGCCTGGAGCCACATGGCATCCGCGCAAATACCAGTGGCAACAAGGTGCGTGTAGCGCAATATATATCTATGATGCCCGCACAGGAAGAAAATGAGGAATTAAGACAATGGCGCGTCAACAGCTGGCAAAGCCGCGAAGCCATGCAGGGTTACGCTTTCCCCGGCGACCCGATGGAACGGGAGAAAAAGAACCCGGTTGCAGCGCTATCGCCCTTAGGCAGGAAACTGCTGGGGCTGGATAAATGGTAATTGAACACAAAAGCCCGGACTGATGAGTCCGGGCTTTTGTGTTGTTAAACTAAGCTATTACCGCATTATCGGGGTTTGTTTTACGTTTCAAAATTAAAGAGATAATCACAGCAACAATAAGCCCTAACGGGAAGATCTCCATATAGGTCATAAATACAACGCCAAAAATAGAGCTGTACCATTTTTTCATGGAGGCTACCTCTTTTGTTTTAGCTGCTATTTCTGTCGCCCCGCCGCTTTGTGCTTTAGCCATAATATGTGCCGAGTATTTTTCCAAAAAATCGGGCAGAAAGAAATAATAATCTATCAGCCAGCTGCCTACATACATGGTTGAGCCTATAAAGGCAATGGTTATAGCCATTTTAAAAGCCTCGCCAAAGCTTATTATGCCATTATTATGTTTATCGCGGTAGCCTTTTATTGCAGGGTACATCACCGAAAAAGCAATGATCATGGAGGAAAAGCCCAGGAGCATGCTGCCCTCAAACTTATCAGAACCATAACACAAGGCCATACTACCAAGCATCCATACCGAAGCAATAAGCCCGGCCATTAATCCAAATTTAATTACAGTTTTCTTCATCGTGATCTGTTTTATAGTTTATGGTTCAAAGTTGGGTTATAGGAATGTTTTAACGCTCATACTTTAGGGTGATTTTATAAATATAACGCATTTTAATACTAAAGCATGAGTGGCTTTTATGGTATCAGCCTTAATTTTTTAGCTTTATCAACAGCCTGGGTACGGCGTTGTACCGCCAGTTTTTCAAATACCTTACCCGAATGGGTCTTTATCGTGTTAAGGGAAACAAACAAGCGTTCGGCTATTTGGTGGTTACTTAAACCTTCGGCCATAAGTTGCAACACTTCAAGCTCGCGTTTACTCAGGCCAAGGCGGTTAAGCTCCTGTTCATCTAAAATAAAATCGTTGGTTTTTATGATCACCTCTTTCTCTACAAAAACGGTGTTGGTTTTTGGCTTCATTAATTTAACTGCCAGCCAAATACCCAGCGAGGTAAATACAACTGCCAGCGCGCCTGCATAAATCTCAAGGGAATTGTCTGCAATTATAAAGCGCCATTCCAGCCACTTCATTACAAATAATAAAGCAGCCAGCGATGCCCCATAAATTATAACGGAACGATGTTTTGCCAGGAAATTCAAGGTCATTTATGCTTATTACGCTATAAAATAAGACATTTTATAGCGTAATTCAAAAAAGAAGGTAGATTGCTTCTGCTATCAAATTCTTAAAATGCTTCATCTATGAGGGCTTTGTTAATAAAAACACCTGCCATTGTACCACTGGCAACAGCATTAGCTACACCACGCAAAGGCGAAGTATTATCGCCGGCGGCATATACACCGGGGATAGTGGTAGCGCAAAAGCTATCGGTTGCTATATGGCCTGGTTGGGTTAATGCACAACCTAAACTTTGTGGGATACTGGTATGCTGTTCAAAAGGTACCCGTGCGAATATAGCCTGTACGGCGTGTTCTGTTCTGTCTGCTAATTGAATAGCCCTTATCTGGTTGTTAACACAATCTAAGCCGGTGATTTTTGTTTGGACGATACCGATACCATGTTCCTGTAATTTTTGCTCCTGCCCGTGGTTAAGGGTTGATATACCATTTGTAAACAAAGTAAGGTCTTTACTCCAGTTATGTATGAGCTTTGCAAATTCAAAACCATCGTCGCCATTACCAAAAACCGCCAGCTTTTCCTGGTAAACCTCGTATCCATGGCAATATGGGCAATGGATGATAGATGTACCCCAGCAATCAGCAAAGCCGGGAATAGCGGGCATAATATCTTTTAAACCAGTTGCAAAAAGTACTTTTTGCGTGCCTAAAGTTTGCGCATCTGCAGTTACTACTTCAAATTGATTTCCTTTTTGCGTAACCATTAATACTGTACCAGCAATTAGCTTTACAGTTTCATAAAAAGTAAGTTCCTGCCTGGCCTTAAAGGCTATAGCTGCCGGCTTTTCGCCATCGTTGGTTAAAAAGTTATGCGAATGCGTTGCTTTTTTATTACACGGCTCCCAGTTATCAATTATCAGTACTTTTCTAAGTGACCTGCCTAAAGCTAAAGCGGCAGATAAACCTGCATAGCTCCCTCCTATTATTATTACGTCGTATTTTATATCACTCACTATTTTAGGTGTTTATAGTTCTACTTGTTGTAATACTAAAATTTTGCCATTAGCTACTCTGTCGCATATATTTTACACGATTACAGTATATGGAAAGAATATTACATCGCGGTTAAAAATTTAAAGTTTCAAGAAGCAATAGTAATACAAATGCATCAAAGTTGCATTTAAAAATACAAAAATGAAACTATCATGATATAAACTGTATATAAAAAAGGGCGGAATAAACTAACTATGCAACTGTTAGTTTACAGAGCAATAGAAACAATGAAGTTATTGGAGCAGGTGTCTACATCAAAATGATAAGTAAAAGCATCGCAGGCGCGGGTTATAATCATCAATCCAAAATGCTCTGCAAGGGTGTTAATATCAACGGGGTCTGCATTTTCAGTTTCCTCAATAAAAAACTGCAAGGTGCAGTTATCCTTTAAGTTAGCTTTAAGCGTAGCATCACCATTGCTGTAAATGGTAATTATTTCACCTGCATGATGCACGCCAGGCAGTGGCCATTCCAGCAAATTATCGCCGCAAAGTATAGCCAGCCCATTACCGGAATCTTTTTTTTGGATGGATACCTTATCCCCTGTTAATTCAACTTTAATAGCAGTGGCGCTTTGATTAGCGTGTTTAAGGGCGTTGGTTAATAGTTCAACCATTATCATTTTCAGCCTTGCTGTTGTAGCTTCGCTAACCTGGGCGTGCTGTTGGATATATGTGATCATATCCGTTACCAACGTGTATAAACCATCGGCATGGTTATTAAATACAAAGGCTTTTGTGTTTATATCTGGCATAAGTATCAGCTTTTACGCTCCGCAGCTTCAGTTGCCGATAGGTATATTTTAAATGCTTTATCAAGCCTTATCAGTTGGAATAAACCAGATACGTCTTTATTTAAACCTGCTACTACAATTTCGGCCTGGTTGGCTATGGCATATTTCAATGATGATACCAGCGCACCTAAAAAAGAGCTGTCAACGTATATAACACCTTCAAAATTTACAACAATGTATTTGTTGCCTTTATCTATCAGTGCTGTCATTTCGTCTTTAAAACCATCTGATACCGTTAAATTGGCTTCTTTAACTTGTATAGCTGCGATTAATGCATCTTTATAAATATTGGTTACTAATATCATTGTATTGTTTTTTGTAAATGGATAAGGCTGCAATCATCAATATGCGCAACTATTTTGTCCTGTAAAAAATCACTCTTTTTAAACGCTGCAAACGGCTGGTTTAAATAAGGCGTTATAGCCCGGGTAAATGTATTGTAATCTGTTTTTTTACCATCGGTATCTTCAAAATCGATAATACCATCAGTAAAAATAAACAGGCGGTCGCCGGTGTTTAATGCTATTGTTTGCTCATCAAAATCGCCATCGGGCAGCAGGCCTAATAACATACCTGATGAACCTATTTGTTTTAATTCTTCATTCAACGCGTTGTAATAAAGCAGCGGCAAATCGCCCGCACCCGAGTAGGTTATGGATACTTCCTGTGTATCAACCATCACCAGCGAAAGGCTCGATAACACATCGTTAACAACCGGGTCGTGATATACCACCGCATTTATTTTTTGCAGGATGCTTTTGGTAGAGAAGTTCCCCTCGGCAATACAAATGCGCACCGCAGCTCGGATATAGCTTAAAAAGCCGAATGAGAAATACCATGCTCCCCATTTTTTACCCATTACATCGCCTAAAACAATAAAAGTGTAACGGGCGTCAATGCTAATAAAATCAATAAAATCTCCACCGGGATAATTCTGGAAGGACTTATGCCAAAAATCGGCCTCAAACCCCTTTATAAGGGGCAGTTTTTGCGGTACCGAATGCAGATTAAGTGCCATGGCCGCTACGCTCAATTCTTTCAGCGTTCGTTCGTGTTGCTCGCGTACAGTGCTTAAAAAGTTATTGAGTTTTGTTACTACTATGGGCAGCGGGGTGTCTTTCAAAATATAATCTACTGCTTCAAGGTTAATACCTTTCAGCATCAGTTCGTTATCGTCCTCAGATGTCAGGAACATAAAAGGGATATCCTTATACGCTGGTACAGCTATCAGGTTTTGCCTGAAAGCGAAACCATCAACATCGGGCATGTGATAATCAGACAGGATAATGTCTGGCCGCTCCTGCTCCAGTATTGCCATTGCCTCGTTTGCTGAGTTGGCCTTTAGGCAATTAAATCCTTCTTTAGTCAATGCACGCCCCATCATCTCTAAAACAAGGGGGTTATCATCAACCAAAAGGATCTTTTTTGATACAGCCATGGCGGGTTAAGTACTTCGTTTTTTTAACAAAGCGTTCAAAAACAAATATACGCCTGTAAACACAATAAGCAAGGCGATCAGGTCCATCAGGGTTACGCCATCATTAGGAGTAAAATGAAATATGGTGAACATCTCAAAATATGGTGGGGCGGGCATTATAATCATAGCCATCCCCAGCGTTATCATGGTAACGCCTATAATGGCTACAACCGTTTTCTTAATACGTTCGTTGCTCAGGTATTGCTTTGATGTCTCGGTATCAAGTTGGTGTTGCGATAACAGCATCTCAAAATCATTTAGCAGGCCCAGCCTGTCCTGCCCTGCATCAAGCCCTTTAAAAGCTTCAATTGTTTTTGGCAACGAGGCCTCATCAATAGCTTTGTTTATTTTTTGCTGAATAGCTTTAGCGCGTTTAGCATCAACCACTCCTTTTTGAAGCAAAGCCACTAATTCATCAGCTTTTTGTTCTACTAATTCGGCTTCGCTGGTGGTTTGTTTATCCTTCAAAGTTTTAAATGATTATTAAATGCTTAACTTTTGCTAATATTATGGCATAAATAAATGCCTAATTATACTTCATGAAAAAAGTATCTGTTGTCACTATTAATTTTAACCAGGATAAAATTACAGAAGAACTTTTAATATCAATAGCCGAAACAAATACTTACGAAAATTTAGAGGTAATTGTTGTTGATAACGGCAGTACTGTAAACCCTATTCCGTTATGGACGGGCAAATATCCTAATGTTAAGTTTATACGGTCTGAAGCTAACTTAGGTTTCTCGGGCGGTAATAATATCGGCATTGCGCAAGCCACCGGCGATTATTACTTCCTGGTGAATAACGATACCGAATTTTCTCCTGGCCTTGTACAAAAGCTGGTTGATATATTAGATACACATCCACAAGTTGGCATCATATCCCCTAAACTGGTGTACGATTTCGACCGGAGCATTATCCAATACGTTGGTTTTACCCAGGTTGATTATTACACCTGCCGTAACCAGGCTGTTGGTAAAAACGAAAAAGATGTTGGCCAGTACGACAATCTGCTTGGCCAAACCGGTTACTGCCATGGTGGCGCAATGATGGTAAAGAAAGAGACTTGCGAGAAGGCCGGATTGATGGCCGATAATTTCTTTATTTATTACGAAGAGGTTGACTGGGGCGAACGTATCAATAAATCTGGCTACCAGGCGTGGGTACGCGGCGATGCGGTTATTTACCACAAGGAATCGATGACGGTGGGCAAGAACAGTGCCTTTAAAGAGTACTTTATGAACCGTAACCGCATCCTGTTCATACGCCATAACGCGCCTGTTTTTAAGGCATTTGTATTTTACATTTACTTTATGCTGATGGTGGTTCCGCGTAATTTGGTGCGCTACGTAAAAGATAAACGATACAATTTTATCGGCATCCTGTTCCGTGCTATCTGGTGGAACATAACCCACAGCAAGCACAGTACCGAGTTGGGCTTTACCATTAACAAGGTTTCATGATAGCAGTCTTTTGGATAAGCCTGTTTATTGCGTTTTACACCTTTGTGGGGTATGGCTTTCTGCTGTATTTTATCATCAAAATAAAGCGTGCTTTTAAAGGGAAACCTGTTTTACCGGTTGTTGCCGATGATAACCTGCCTACCTGCACATTGGTTGTTGCAGCTTATAATGAAGAACATTTCATAGAACAAAAGATCGCAAACAGCCTGCAGTTAAACTACCCGCAAGGCAAGCTAAAGTTTGTTTTTGTAACAGATGGCTCAAGTGACCGTACGCCTGAAATTATTGGCCAACACCCGCAGATTCAACTATTACACCGCCCGGAGCGTGCCGGTAAAATTGCCGCTGTGCACCGTGCTATGGAATACGTAGACACCGAAGTAGTTGTTTTTACCGATGCCAATACTTTTTTAAACGCCGAGGCCATCACCCGTATTTGCCGCCATTATAGCGATAAAACCGTGGGTGCCGTAGCAGGTGAAAAGCGCGTGCAGATTGATGCCAGTGCCGATGCCAGCGCCGCCGGGGAAGGCTTTTACTGGAAGTATGAATCGGCCCTTAAGAAATGGGATTCGGAACTCTATTCGGTAGTAGGCGCCGCAGGTGAACTATTCAGTGTGAGGCGGAACTTATATCAGGATGTGCCCGCTGATACCGTATTGGACGATTTTATGATATCGATGCTAATAGCCGCTAAAGGTTACCGCATTATTTACGAACCGGAAGCCTACGCGCTGGAAACGGCATCAGAGAATGTATCCGAAGAGTTGAAACGTAAGATCCGCATTGCGGCGGGTGGTATCCAATCCATCCTGCGTTTGCAGGGCTTGCTGCTACCGTTTAAATTCCCAGTGCTGTCGTTTCAGTACGTTAGTCACCGGGTGCTAAGGTGGACGGTTACCCCGTTCTTTTTAATACTGGCTTTCATCACCAACTTTGCCGTAGCGTTTGCAGGTAAGGGTATAATATATGAACTGCTTTTTGCCGGACAGGTACTATTTTACTGTTTAGCTATCTTCGGCTATATTATGGAAGAGCGCCACATCCGCATTAAAATACTCTTTATCCCCTATTATTTCTGTGTGATGAACTACGCGGTTGTGGCGGGCTTTATCAGGTACTTTACCACCCAGCAAAGCGCTGTTTGGGAAAAAGCACAGAGGAAAATGTAAGCAAAGCCACTGTGTCATTGCGAGCGATAGCGTGGCAATCTCACAGGACAAGCGGATATGCTAAGGTTGCCACGTCGCTGCGCTCCTCGTAATGACATAGGGGCTTTTACTCCACCCCTTTTACATTCATCTTCAAAGTATAAATAGCCTTTGATGCCGTAATAAACAACACATCCCGGTTTTTGCCACCGAAGCAAACATTAGCGCTCCAGGGTTCGGGGATATCAATGTGGGCTATCTGCTCACCTTTGGGGTTGTATATGGCAATGCCTTTACCGGCGAGATAAAGGTTGCCCTGCTCGTCAAGCGTCATGCCATCGGCGCTGGCATTGGCAATAAACAACTGTCGGTCAACCAATAAGCCATTGGGTTTTATAGTATACCTGTATATTTTGCTATCACCAATATCTGATACATAGAGCAGCTTGCCATCGGGTGTACCCACAATGCCATTAGGCCTCACCATAGTATCCAACACTGTGGGTTTGCTTTTACCTTTCATCAGCACAAACACCATCTGATTGCTCAATTCGCTTTTTTTGCGTGTCCAGTAATCGCGCTGGTAATAAGGGTCGGTAAAGTATATGTTATCTTTGGCATCCACCCAAAGGTCGTTAGGACCATTGAATAAACTACCTTCATAGCTATTTAAAAGCACTTTTACCTTTCCATCCGGCTTTATTCGCCATAGCTGGTTATACTCATCGGCACAGGCTATCAGGTTGCCTTCACGGTCGAAATACGTACCATTGGCACGGCCTGCATGCTCCATAAAAACAGAGAAACTGCCATCGGTATCATATTTCCAGATCCGGTTATTTGGCTGGTCGGTAAAGAATATATTGCCTTTTTTATCTACCGCTGGCCCTTCGGTAAAGGCGAATTGTTTGGAGATAAGCTGCGGCTTTTCATCAGCGGCAAAAAGCGGCCTTTTTTGACCAAAAACCGCCCCTGAAACGCCAAAAAAAATCAAAAAAACACTGAAAATAGCCCTGTTTTTCATTTTAAAGTCCTGGTGATATTTTGTTAACCTCTTAGCGATGCTAAATGGTTAATTTTGCCTCTTTGTAAAGCCCGAAATCGCTCAGGGCAATACACACCGGCGACTTGGTGACACGCAACCTCACCTTGCTCGCCGATACATCTTTTTGCAAACGGATCAGCCTGTTACCACCAATGCTTGTAGCCCTGGCTATCTCTTCCCATTTACCATCTTGCCAGGCATCAACAGCAACTTCTTCAACCCGCTGGCCAAGCTTAATGTTCTCGCGCAGGCGTATCACATTAAATATTTGGGGTTTATGCAGGTTTAACACCAGTTCGGGCGTTTTCACTTTATCGTCTGTAGCCCAGTAGCTATACCGGTTATTATCCAATAAATTGGCTGCGCCATATTTGGCCTTATTGTTACCACGGGTATTACTTGCCGTTAGGGTCGCCCCCTTGGCCAAATTAATTGCAAATGTCCTGCTCAGCACATTGCCAAACTGCTTTAACGATTGCACATCATTTGTATTCAGTTGCCCTGTCCGGTCGGGTGATAGCCCCAGGTCAAGCGCGGCACCGCGACCAACGCTCTGGTAATACAGGTTTAGTAATTTTTCGGGTGTTTTAACAGAATCATCCTGGCGCTGGTGATAAAACCATCCGGGGCGCAGCGGCACATCACATTCGGCAGGCATCCAGAACTGACCATCACGATGACCTTCTGTACCCTCCTTATCATTTACGTAACCATTGCCGGGCCTTTTACCCGCATCTGGTGCATGTGGCGTATAGGTTGCCCAGCTGGTTTCGCCGGCCTGGCCGCGCTCGTTACCAACCCAGCGTACATCCGGGCCAACATCACCAAAAATAACAGCGTTGGGTTGCAGCTTACGGGCAACGCCCCAGGTTTCGTCCCAACCATAATAAGTAGAACGCTCTATCTTGCGTACTTCGCGCGTGCCGCCATAGTAACCATCGCCGCCGTTGGCACCATCGTGCCAGGTAATAAATAGCGGGCCGTAGTTGGTATAAAGTTCTTTAAGCTGTTCGCGATATACCTGTGTAACATACTCAGGTTTGCCGTAAAGCGGGCTGTTCCTGTCCCACGGGGAGCAGTAAACGCCCATTTGCATGCCCAGTTTATCGCAGGCCTGGCGGTACTCGCGCAGTATATCGCCCTTACCGTTCTTGTAAGGGCTTTTGCTTATATTATGTTCGGTTGTTTTGGTTGGCCACAGGCAAAAACCATCGTGGTGTTTGGCCACTACAATAATGCCCTTAAAACCACCTGCTTTGGCCGCGCCAACTATCTGCATCGCATCAAAATTTGACGGGTTTATCAGTTTAGGGTCTTCATCGCCATAACCCCACTCCTTATCGGTATAAGTATCTACCCCCCAGTGAATAATGCAGTACATACCGGTTTCCTGCCAGTTTAACTGGCCCTGGGTTGGCAACGGGCCGTAAGATTTTGGTGCGGGTTGTGCAAAAGCTGATGATGCAGCAAGCAGTAAAAGCAACGATAGGTATTTCATAATAATAGGTTTAATGCGGTGGTATAAATCCGAAATTGAAAATTCGAAATTTGAAATCCCGAATTGCTAAAGTAACATTTAAGCACAAAATAATTGGCAAAGCGGCCTATTTCTTTTAAGTTAGCATTCCCTTTACCCTGCCCATATGAAAATTCGCTTTTGTTATTTATTGCTTTTATTTTTTGTGCCGACAATAACATCTGCACAGCAAAACATCATCTATAAAGACAACAAAAAGCCTTTGGATGCCCGTGTAAAAGACCTGGTATCCCGCTTAACTTTAGAGGAGAAGATCTCCCTGTTAGGTTATCAAAGCAAAGCCGTACCCCGCCTTGGCATCCCAGCGTATAACTGGTGGAACGAAGCCCTGCATGGCGTTGCCCGCGCGGGCGAGGCAACCATTTTCCCGCAGGCAATTGGCATGGCAGCAACCTTTAACGACAACCTGCTGAAACAGGTATCAAACGTTATCTCTACCGAGGCCAGGGCAAAGTATAACCTCTCTACCGGCATGGGCAGGCGGCTGCAATATATGGGCCTCACCTTCTGGACACCCAACATCAACATATTCCGTGACCCGCGCTGGGGCCGCGGACAAGAAACTTACGGCGAAGACCCATTCCTTACCTCGCGTATGGGCGCCGCATTTGTAAAAGGTTTGCAGGGTAACGATCCGCGTTATTTAAAGGCCAGTGCTACAGCCAAACACTACGCCGTACACAGCGGCCCTGAAGCAGGCAGGCATGAATTTAACGCGATAATAGACCAGAAAGACCTGCGCGAAACTTACCTGTATTCGTTTAAATACCTGGTTGATGGTGGTGTAGAAAGCATTATGTGCGCCTATAACCGCGTTAACGACGAGCCTTGCTGCACCAGCAATACTCTGTTAAAAGATATTTTGCTGGATGAATGGAAATTTAAAGGCCATGTAGTTACAGACTGCGGCGCTTTAGATGATATTTACCTTCGCCATAAAACACAGCCAGACCAGGTTATTGTAGCTGCCGAAGCTATCAAAGCCGGTGTGGACCTAGATTGCTCAACCCTGCTGCAAAACGATGTGATGCAGGCCGTAAAACGTGGCTTGCTGAAGGTTGGCGATGTAGACAAGGCTTTATCTGCCACCCTGCGCACCCAATTTAAACTCGGTTTTTATGATGATGCCTCGCTTAACCCATACCATGGTTACGGTGCCGATAGCGTGCATAACGTGCAGCATATAGCGCTTGCCCGCAAAGTAGCGCAGCAAAGCATGGTACTTTTAAAGAACTATAATAACGTGCTGCCGCTTAGCAAAAGCAAAACCACCAGCGTTATGGTTGTTGGCCCGAACGCCACATCGTACGATGCTTTGATAGGAAACTACCATGGTACCGGCAAGGTGGTGAACTTTGTAGAAGGCATTACCGCAGCCGTTGGCCCTGCCACCCGGGTTGAATATGATTTGGGAGCTGATAACCGCGATACCACCCACTTTGGCGGCATCTGGGCGGCTGGCAATGCTGATGTTACCGTTGCCGTGCTTGGCCTTTCCCCTGTTAACGAGGGCGAAGAGGGCGATGCGTTCCTGGCAGCAGGTGGTGGCGATAAGCTGGATATTAATTTACCGGCAAGCCATATCGCTTACCTGAAACGCTTACGTGCCGAAGTAAAGAAACCCATTATAGCCGTGATCACCGCTGGCAGCGATGTGGATGTAGCTGCTATTGCCCCTTATGCTGATGCCGTTATTTTGGCCTGGTACCCCGGCGAGCAGGGCGGCAATGCACTGGCCGATATTCTGTTTGGCGATGTTTCGCCATCGGGCCACTTGCCGGTTACCTTTTATAAGGCGCTTAGCAACCTGCCCGATTACAAAGACTATAACATGAAAGGCCGCACCTACCGCTATTACGATGGCCCGGTGCAGTACCCGTTTGGTTTTGGGATGAGTTATACCAAATTTGATTACGCCGCCGCAGGAGACTTTAAAACCGGATACAAAGCTACAGATACCATCAGCGTAAGCGTAAATATAAAAAATACCGGCGAATTTAATGGTGACGACGTTGTGCAGGCTTATATTCAATACCCCAAAATAGACCGGATGCCCTTAAAAGAACTGAAAGGCTTTAAGCGTGTAAGCGTAGCAAAAGGGGCGCAGCAAACAGCCACTATCCGCATCCCGGTTAGGGAGTTACAGAAATGGGACCTGGCTACCAACAAATGGAAGCTTTACCCGGGTGAGTATAAGCTGATATTAGGCGGCAACTCGCAGGAAGAAAAGTTGAGTTTGAAGTTTACCTTGAATTAACCCGTTGTCATTTCGAACGAGGTACGAGGAGAAATCCTGTTCAAACAAGACAGGTGGCGAAATTGCATCATGAACAAGATTTCTCGTCGCTACGCTTCCCTCGAGATGACAAAGTTTATTATACTTTTATTCTATGTACTCTAAAGACCAGGCATCACAGTTAAAACAAGCATTTTGGACGGCATTTGGGCAATATATGGGTCCGGTGCTATCTGCCGAGGGCCTGCGTACCAACTGGATCAATTATAAAACGGGTGTAAAACACATCTACTTCAGGATGCAGGCCGATAATAAAACGGCAAGTATAGCTATTGAAATAGCCCATCCGGATGTAGAACTACAGGAATTGTTTTTTGAGCAGTTTGCTACCTACAAAACCATGCTGCACAGTAGCCTTGGCGAAGATTGGCAATGGCAGCTGCACAGCACAGACGAATATGGTAAAACCATCAGCAGGATCTATACGGAACTATCTGCTGTAAGTATCTTTCAACAGGACGACTGGCCAAAGCTGATCTCCTTTTTTAAACCCCGCATTATTGCCTTAGATGAGTTTTGGAGCGATGTGAAAGTGGCGTTTGAGGCATAGATAGTTCTTAACTACTGCCCAACGTTATTGCGAGGCACGAAGCAATCTTCGATAGAAAAGTCGGCGACAAGCATGTCCAAGATTGCCACGCTACGCTCGCAATGACGCGCGGGATATAAGGCGGCTTTTAAGGAAACGCAATAACGGGCGGAGATAGGTTACAATTCAAACTTCTCTCTTAACTCCTTACTTACTGTATAAGCATCATCAATAACAGCGGCTGGATACCCAAGGCCTTGTAAAACCGCAATACCGTTTTTGTTTTTAAGTAAACCTGCCTTTATTTTATAATCAAAAACCAGGCGGTTATCCCCCATTAATTCTTCAAAAGAAAAAACAGCGTAATCATCACCCAAAAGCTTGGCAAGTTCCAGGTCGTGAGTGGATACGAATACAAAGTTTTTATTTCGTATTAAATGCGTTAATACCGCTTTTGCCGCTGCAATGCGTTCGATGGTGTTGGTGCCCCTGAATATCTCATCAATAATAATGAGGCTTTTTACCGGGTTATCAATTGCAGACCGCTCCATGATATTTAATATAGATAGCGCCTCTGCCTGGAAATAGCTTCTGTTCTCCTCCATATTATCGCTCATATCAATACTGGTGAGTATGTTAAGCGGTGGGGCCTGGTACCTGGTTGTTAAACTTGTATGGATAGTTTGCGATAACAACGCGTTGATAGCCATAGCCCGGATAAATGTTGTTTTGCCCGACATGTTCGACCCGGTTATTAACACGCCCTGCCCATTTGTGTTGGTAATTGAATTTGCAACGCAGTTTTTAACAAGCGGGTGGTAAAGGTCATTTACAATTATCTCGTTCCCGGCAGCTATATTAGGTATGCTGTAATAGGGCAAACCATCCCTAACCGATTGTACAGAGATAGCCATATCTATTTCGGCCACATACTCATACAGTATTTTTATCTCATCAGCGTATTTGTTGATTTTTTTTATGGACGAGATGAAAGTCCGTGGTTCAGATAACAGGAAGATCTTGATCCATTCGGCTAACAGGTAAGTTATATCTGTAGGGTCGTTCGCCGTTTTGTTCTGATAGTTAATAAGCCCTAATGACTTTTTAAGCTTTGAAAGTTTAGCCAAACTACCGGCAACAGCTTCATTTTTAAACGCATCATCCGTTCGCATCATCCAATTACCCACATCATACATTACAAGCAGTTGTGGCAGGGAGTGTACATAACTAAATATCTTGTTTTTGGTTATATAATGGATAACGATATTAGCAAGCAATGCGGCCAGGAATATTAAAAAATAAACCTGGTTAGGGATAAAAAACAACAACATAGCCAACGGGATAACCAGGAAAACAGAAACTTTTATATACGTTTCTACATACGGGTTAAATAATGGCCTGTGTTGCTGGCCAAACAACTCACTCAGATAATAAGCATCATCGTTGTTTAGTTTAGCCAGTTTAATTTGAATTTGCTGCCGCAGATCTTCATTCTCTTTTAAATGTCGAATCTTTTCTTCCAGCGATGCAAAGTGTTGTGGCTGGGTGTTTATAGTATGCAGGGCCTTATACAAATACTGCTGGCCGGGTTTTGAACTGGTTCTGTCAACATATTGAAAAACACTTTTAAGGTCCAGGTCATCTGCTGTAGATTGGGATAGATCGTCGTTTCCGGGGTTGGTTTCTAAATAACGGCCAATAAGGTTAAAGTTCGTTTTTCTGTCAATCGGCAGCCCCCACTTGTCTATAATATCAGCTAACAGCTTTTTTTTCTGTTGTGTGTTTCTATAATAATTGAATCCTAATAAAACTATCACAAAGATGAGTACAGCCTGAAGCAAAATTATCATGGCTAAAATTACCTGTTAAAATTAAACAAGCAAACATGCAACACATTAAAATGGAGTATGTAACAATAAAGATAATTTGCTAACTTTGTTAGCATGAAGCGTTCCGGGAGTGCCGACCTGCCTTTACATTATGGCTATGTACCTGTTTGGCTTGCCGAACGTATGGCTAAGCTTGGCCTGGCCGTGATAGAAACCATTGTAATGGATTACGGCAAGGAGGAGGTTTTGCGCCGCCTGAGCGACCCGTTCTGGTTTCAGAGCCTGGGCGCAGTGATGGGGATGGACTGGCATTCATCAGGTATCACTACATCGGTAATGGGCGCGCTGAAACGGTCTGTAAACCCGCACAGCAAGGAGCTGGGCATTTACATTTGCGGCGGTAAAGGCAAACACTCTACCAAAACCCCGCATGAACTAATGAACGTTTGCAACAGCACCGGGCTTGATGGTAATTACCTGGTAAAATGCAGCAAGCTAAGCGCCAAGGTTGATAATACCGCCATACAGGACGGCTTTCAGCTATACACCCACAATTTTATTTTAAGCGATACCGGTAAATGGGCCGTAGTACAGCAAGGCATGAGCGACCTGAGCCGTACCGCCCGCCGCTACCACTGGCATTCGGAACAGCTCACCTCTTTTGTGGAAGACCCTCATACGGCCATTCACGGGCAAAACAATGGGCTTATTTTAAACATGGCCGATAAACTGGCCAACAGCTCACGCAGCGGTGTGATGCAAATTGCCGCCGAGCAGCCCGACCGTATGCTGAAAGAAATAAGCAAACTGGTAATGCCCAACCACCACGAGGTTAAGGCAAAGGATGTTGACCTGAAACGCCTTGGCGCCGTACTATGGCTGGCACACGAGAAGCAGCCGAAGGATTTTGAAGACCTGCTGTTACTGCAAGGCCTTGGCCCGCGCACGTTGCAATCATTAGCGCTGGTGAGCGAGGTGATCCACGGTACGCCATCAAGGTTTAAGGACCCGGCAAGGTTCTCCTTTGCGCATGGCGGTAAGGACGGGCACCCCTTCCCTGTGCCTACAAAAGTTTATGACGAAACCATTGGTGTGTTGCAAACCGCTATTTACAAAGCCAAGCTTGGCAACAGCGAAAAAAGCGAAGCCATTAAACGCCTCACCAATATAGCCCAGGCTGCCGAAAAAGATTTTACCCCCAACGCCAATTTTGACCAGGTGATTGAAAAAGAAAGGAATGATTCATGGAAGTATGGCGGGCGTACCGTTTTTGGTAAGGCCAAACCACCCGTGCAACTGCAGTTAAAGCTATTTTAGGCCAAGGCAAACAGCATTTGCCTGCTTGAGGTGCTGCTGCAGCGTTGGTAAAGTTTTGTCGGCAAAATCTTTTAGTTTTTTATCCGTATTATCTTCACCCATTTTAAAAACCAGTATATCATTTTCGTGGTCGTTAACCATGGCCTGCATGTACTCTTTATCAAAATCGTGGCCTTTTTTACCGGATAAGCTGCTTAACAAATGCTCATGAGCAACGGTAAGGGTATCATTAACCGCTTTACTGCCCGAAATTTTCTTCAGTTCGGCATCCGCGTCGGTATGGTCGGCTATGATCATTTTGGCAAACGCCAGTACTTCTGGGTTTTGAGAGTTTGTTAAGGCCAGTTGCGATACCTTTATTTCGGCTGCGCCAGATTCAAGGGCAGCCTTCACGAAAGAGATCCCCTCCTCGTTAGCCTTGTTTATATTATTATAGTTTTTGGCTTTTTTATTATTACAAGCTTGTACAACGAGCAGGGTAACCAATGCGAGGGCAATATAAAATGTTCTTTTCATCGTAAATATTAAGCTTATAATACTTACGTAACACGTTTTACCGCATTCTGTTTACAAAAACTTAATGAATGAGCTTTCACCAACCGTTGTTGCGAGCGTAGTGTGGCAATCTCTTTAAGCTATTTCTTTATACAGGGCGTATAATTGTCTTAAAGAGATTGCTTCGTACCTCGCAATGACGGGGTTAATATTAGCTTATGCCAAATTCCTGCCCGCGTTTACAATACCGTAAACCGTACGGATCACCAGCTTGTTATAAATACCTGTCAGTTCCTCATCATCGGTGTTATTAAGGCATTGCAGGGCGTAATGTTGTATAATAACCAGTGGCAATACAATCTTCTCGCGGATGGCGATAGAACGCCTGTCGACAGGGAACTCTTCCATTAATACTTTGGTATCGGTTAATGCCAGCAGCATATCGCGGGTTAGTTCGTACTCGGCTTTCAGCCCTTTCCAGAAAGCGCTGAACTTTTTGTCCTTAGCCATGTAGGCCGTAACCCTGAAATCGGATTTGGTCATAGACATCATACAGTTATCCAGCATGGTTTTAAAGAAGCCCGAGTTTTGGTAAAGCTCTCTCACTTCTTTCCATTTACCGCTATCCTTCATTTTCTTTAAGGCCGTACCCACGCCGTAAAAGCCCGGGATGTTCTGTTTTAACTGGCTCCATGAAGTTACAAAGCTGATAGCACGCAGGTCTTCCAGTTTCAGTTTGGCACCCGCATTACGCTTGGTTGGGCGGCTGCTGATGTTGATATGCGACAGCAATTTCAGCGGACTATAATTTTCCAGATATTCCATAAACAACGGGTGCGCACGCAAGGCCAGGAACAGGCCGTGGCTTTCTTCGGCCATTTCGGCTATCAGGGCTTTGTGTTTATTATCCAGCAGGTCGTTGTGGTTAGGGTGCAGCGCGCTGATGATACCGGCGTTAATCAACTGCTCGGTATTGAACCTTGCCGTTTCCACCGAACCATATTGCGAACTAACGGTTTGCCCCTGTATGGTCAGCTGGATATGTTCGTTAGCTATTTCTTTACCCATTGAGGCGTAAAAACGGTGTGTTTTACCACCACCACGTGCCGGCGGGCCGCCCCTGCCATCAAAAAACGCCAGGGTAATATCGTATTTGCGGGCCATGGCGGTCAGTTCCACCTTAGCTTTGTATATGCTCCAGTTGGCCATCAGGTAGCCGCCATCTTTGGTGCTGTCGCTAAAGCCCAGCATAATGGTTTGCTTGTTGCCGCGTTTCTTTAAATGCGCCTTGTAGAATGGATGCGTGTATAATTTCTCCATTACATCGCTCGCGTGTATAAGATCGTTAACGGTCTCAAACAATGGCATAAAGTCAACACTCAGCTTATCTTTTTCCCATCCGCTCCACAAAAACAGCGCTATCAGCTGCAAAATATCTGATGCCTGCTGGCAGTTGCTGATAATGAAACGCTGGCAGCCTTTTTCGCCGTTGCTGTGTTGTATCTGCTTCATCAGTCTGATGGTATCCAGCGTGTCGCGGGTTAGGCTGTCGGCAGTATCGGGGCATTTAAAATCGGCCTGGTTAAACGGCAGGCTTTTTATTTTGGCCTCTTCGTTCATCTCCGCATAATTCTTAGGTACGCCGGTATAAACCTTTTCGGTGGTGTATTTAAATACATCGCGCAGTACGCGGCTATCCTGCCTTATATCAAGCGTGGCAAAGTATGAGCCAAACAGGTTTACCTTTTGGATCAGGTTATCTACAATGTTCACAAAAAGGCTATCGTGCTCGGTAACCAG
Organism: Bacteroidota bacterium; assembly: GCA_040390445.1. Classification (GTDB taxonomy): domain Bacteria; phylum Bacteroidota; class Bacteroidia; order Sphingobacteriales; family Sphingobacteriaceae; genus Mucilaginibacter. The sequence continues at coordinate 274,956 of JAZJYI010000003.1, read as the reverse complement.
TGTTTGGCGCATGGTTTTCAGCAGTTTCAGCAATTCGGGTTGCAGGTCTTTTGGGTTATCCTGTGGGTTAAAAGCGTTATCATACAGCACTGTTTCCAGTTTGCCTATGGTATCGGCAAAACCACGGAAAGTAATACGGCGTTTCAAATTCCTGAAATCGCGGTAATAGCAGCGGTAAATACTCTGCCTTAGTAAGGTCGAAACCGAGCGGGTGGTTTCGGTGGTTACATTGGGGTTCCCGTCTCGGTCGCCGCCCGGCCAAAAGCCAAGCTCAAGTACCTGCGGGTTACCTTCAATATCAAACTCATCCTCCAGTTTTGATTGGATGCCCGACAAAGCGTTGTAAAATACATTCTCCAGGAACCAGGCCAAACTCACGGCCTCATCAACCGGGGTCGGCGAAGTTTTATTAAAGAACGGCGTTTTACCCAATTGCTGTAAAAGGCCGTCAATAGATGGGATATCGTTGGTTTTTAGTGCTTCAATCAAATCTGTCATAATACCCAGCACTGTGCCCGGGTAAAACTGTGTAGGGTGCGCGGTAAGCACCAGGCGTAACGAAAAATCTTTTAACTGCTTACTGATGTTTGCCCTGGCCTGCTCGCTTTGCGATGCCTGCTGAACCATGCTTTGCAATGTACCGGTGTCGTCAACCCGGCCAACCTTGCTAAAGGATGAATCTTCAATAGCATCAAACAAAACTACCTGGCGTTCAATATATTGTATAAACCTGAACAAGCGGTTTAGCTGTTCGCGGTGGTCAACATTGGGTACATATTTTTTAAAGAACGACTCAATGATCTCCGTAGGTGAAAGCTGGTCGGCCGTCCCTTTATCGCAGTGCGAACTGAAGAATGGCAACAGTATGCCTGTATCTTTAACCTGGTAAAAAGGCAGTGTTTGAAACAAGCTGTTGTACAGCTCAAACCGCTTTACAACTTCGTGATTAAAGATAGATTCTTTTTGACTGAGCCTTAAGGTTGATGGCATAATAAGTACAGGTTTACAAAGATTAGATAGTCTATTACGCCGTGAATTTAACTATCTAAAATTAAAATACGGTAAAAACTAAAAAATTAATAACAGTTAGTACATTTTAATGCAATAATTGTTTTTACGAAACTGTGCACGTTTTATTTGTTTAATTTTGCAGGATAAAACCGACACCCAATAATTAGTAGATGAACAACCACAAAAGAGAAATAAAAAGCTTTTTTTACAGCCAGTATTTTTCTGACGGGTTGCGCATGACCATCGGCATCATCACCCCTGCACTGGTACTGATGTACTTAGGCCATTTTACGCTTGGCCTCACCATGTCGCTGGGCGCTGTTTGTATCTGTACGGTTGATGGCCCCGGGCCAGTTTCGCACAAACGTAATGCCATGGCCGCCAGTAATGGGATATTACTTGCCGTAGCCCTCATTACGGGTTACGCCCGGTTCAATGTTTTCACTTTAGGTTTAGAGATCACCGTGTTTTCTTTCCTGTTTTCGATGCTTACCGTTTATGGCAACAGGGCGGCATCAGTAGGTACATCGGCTTTGCTGGTAATGATATTTATGATGGATAAGGCCGTGCCCCCGGCAGAAGTGCCTGTATATGCGCTTAACATTTTGGCGGGCGGGTTGTGGTACATGATATTCAGTCTGGTATTTTTTGGCATCCGGCCTTACCGTGCGGCACAACAAATTCTTGGCGAGAACGTTACAGACATCTCCCGGTTTTTACGGACAAAAGCCGATTTTTATAAGCAGGGTACCGACATAGACGAGAACTACCGCAAGCTTGTTTTGCAGCAAATACAGGTAAGCAACCACCAGGATGCTGTGAGGGAGATCCTTTTTAAAAGCCGCTTGCTGGTAAAAGAATCAACCGCGGCCAGCAGGATACTGGTGCTTACATTTAACGACCTGGTAGATATGTTTGAACAGATCATGGCCACCCACTATGATTATGACTACATCCGCGAGAAATTTGAAAGCACAGGCGTTTTATCAGAGATAGCCGATTTTTTGCAGCACATTGCTGATGACCTGGACAACATTGGCTATGCTGTACTGGCCAACACCCGCCCCGAGAAACTGAGCAACCTTGAGCTGCGTTTAGAACACCTGAAACGCAGGATTGATACCATTGGTACCGATGATAAAGAAACCAGCAACCTGGTGTTAAAAAAGATACTGATTAACCTGCGCGACCTGAGCAAGAGCATCTCTAACATTTATAAATACTACCACTCCAAAGCATCAGATAGTTTGGTGCAAAGCCCTACTGGTGTAGAATATTCCAAATTTGTAACTCACCAGGATTTTGCACCGCACATTTTCTGGGATAACTTTTCGCTGGATTCGGGGGCATTTAAACATGCTTTAAGGGTTTCCCTGGTTTGTTTGGTGGGTTTTATCACAGCCAAGAACTTCTCTTTAGGCGGGCATAGTTATTGGGTGCTGTTAACCATCATCGTGATACTAAAACCGGGCTTCAGCCTCTCAAAACAACGCAACTACCAGCGTTTAATAGGTACAATTGCCGGTGGCGCTATCGGTATTCTGATACTGAATTTCATCCCCGGTAAAACAGCGCAATTTATTATACTGGTAGCTTTAATGATAGGTACGTACAGCTTTATTAGGATAAACTACATTGTGGCGGTAATATTTATGACACCCTATGTGCTTATCCTGTTTAAGTTTTTAGGGCTGGGCACCATAAACGTTTTCCAGGAGCGGGTTATAGATACGCTGATAGGATCGGGCATTGCGTTTATTGCCAGTTACGTACTGTTCCCTACCTGGGAGTTCCAGCAGATCCAGCTGATCTTAAAATCGGTTATTACGGCAGATATCAATTACCTGCAAAAAATATCGGAAAGCATATCGGGCAAAGTTGTTGAGATAACCGAGTATAAGCTTGCCCGTAAGGATGTGTATGTAAATTCGGCCAACTTATCGGCCACTTTTGAGCGGATGACCTCTGAGCCAAAAAGCAAACAGCGTAACATTAAGGACCTGCATAAATTTGTGGTGCTTAACCATATCCTGGCGTCTTATTCGGCCAATATTGCTTCAGCATTGATCAGATCGGGGCAAAAAACCCCGCACGCCGATATGTTAAAACTGGTAAAACGAAGTATTGCCGTATTAAAAGAAACAGATAAAAAGCTGGATGGTGAAAGCATTGCCCCACCGGTAGCGCCACCAAAAACAGAGACCACGCCAAAACCCGAAGTTGCCGCTATACCCCTTACCGAGGAGGATGTTTTAATGAAGGACCAACTAGGCTTTATCAATAAAATAGCCCAGGATATTGCCAAGGTCACGGAGAATGTTTTGAGGTAGTCTTCGACAGGCGGTCAAACTGACACACCTATTGTCGTGGTGAGCTTATCGAACCATTAACCACTTGTACAGGTCTTCAACAGGCTCAGACTGACAACAATTGCAATCATTCACTACTACGCATTATCATCACCGGCTATAAAACCTTCCTCGTTTTTGGGATAAAACTTTGTCTGGCTTACGTGTATAGATCCCGGCGGTATTGGTGCGCCTTTCTCTGCTTTATCAAGCGCAATGCGAATCTCTTCGTCGGTTCCTTTATCTATTGTACGGCCGCGTTCATAAAGTGGCAATGCCAATAAGTTAGTAATACTTACACCCGGCAATTTCACTTCATCGTTCTCCAGGTCAAAATCTGCTATTTCTATGGGTACCAAAACTCGTCCTTCTTCCAGTTCGGCATCGTTACTTTCCATATCAACCACAATATACCGCACTTTGCGGGTATCGGGGTTAAAAAGCAATTCGTACACCTCTCCTACCTTGTTGCGGTGTGTATCCTTTACGTCCCAGCCAAATATTTCGGGCTGGTCTTCAACTATTTCATAATCACTTTCGCTTAGTTCCTGCAAATTGTAATTATCTGTATTATCGTCCACTGCCATTGTATTATGTATTATAGGTTGTTAATTTTTTTCGCCAGTAGCATAAGCTACTATCTCTACACTGCGGTTTTGCGCGCGGCCTTTCGCGGTAGCGTTAGGAGCTACAGGCTTTTGCTCACCTAATGAATGAACAGAGATCTTAGCGCCATTCAAATGCCCTTCGTTTACCATCCAATCCCTAACGGCATTTGCGCGGGCGGTGCCCAGGGCTTTATTATCACCCTCCGAACCAACTGAATCTGTATGCCCGTATATGGCTATCTCCGCAGTTTTATACCTTTTGAGTAATGATGCCGACACCTGGTGTAACTTTCCGGCTGCCTCCACTTGTAAAGTACTTTTATTGGCCGGGAACAATATATTTTCGCCAAGGCTGTAAATGGTGTATTGAGCATTACCTTTTACAATAATGGCCGTATCGGTAACCTCATCGTATGATGTTTTTGGGATATTAAAATCAATGGCGTTCCAGTCGGGCTGGGTGGTTACAATAACATTGCTATCCGCTCTTACGGTATCTTTTGCTAAAGTATCGCTTGTGGCAACCCTTAAAGGGGCCGAGCGGTTGCAGCCGCGGTATAACAAAACAGCAGTTGCTATTGCTAAAACTGCAAATATGAGCCATATAAATACCGGGCTTTTGCGCTTGGGTTGAACGTCTAACTGTGCCATAATGCTTAATGATGTTTATCTGTTAATTATTAAGCATTAATCAGGCCAAGTTTGAGTTGTGTTTAACCACAAAGGATACAGATATTATTTGAGTTATTTCTTTGTATCCTTTGTGAATACTTTGTGTTCTTTGTGGTTAAATGAATTTATGATGCATAATTCTAACAAACTTGTTACACCAACCTTCATAATATGTTTTAAGCCCTGTATTTTATACATTCGCTACACAAACAAACTAAGCCCTATATCAAACTGATATGAAAAACTTTACCAAACTAATGATGGCATCGGCACTATTTGCCGGTAGCACCGCGTTTGCGCAAACCAAAAACGCGGTTGTTGATAATATTGTAAAAGAAGCCACGGATAACTCCCAGCTGGAAAAAATGGCCCATGAGTTGTTTGATGGTATCGGCCCGCGCCTGGTAGGTACCCCCGGCTTTGACAAGGCCGGCAAATGGGCGCTTGATAAATACAAAGGCTGGGGCATTACGGCCCGTCAGGAAAAATGGGGCGAATGGCGCGGCTGGGAACGCGGCATAACGCACATTGATATGGTTTCCCCCCGTGTACACAGCATAGAAGGCACACAACTTGCCTGGAGCCCCGGTATGAAAAAACCGGTTACCGCCGAAGTGATTGTTTTGCCTGAGGTGGCCGACTCGGTAGCTTTCCAGAAATGGCTACCTGCTGTAAAAGGCAAATTTGTAATGATATCTATGAACCAGCCAACCGGCAGGCCCGATGATAACTGGAAGGAGTTTGCCCTAAGCGGATCGATAGATAAAATGAAGGCTGCCCGCACCGCTCAAACCGATGCATGGCGCAAGCGCATCAGCAATACTGGTTTTACCACCAGAACCCTGCCTGTTGCGCTTGAAAAGGCTGGTGCGGCCGGTATAGTTACCAATAACTGGTCGGCTGGTTTTGGGGTAGATAAAATATTTGGCGCTTACACCAAAACCATCCCTACTGTTGATATTGCTTTAGAGGATTATGGTATGCTGTACCGCCTTGCCGACAATAACGAGAAACCAAAGATCACGATACAGGCCGAATCAAAAGAGCTGGGCGTTGTACCAACCTTTAACATTGTTGGCGAGATAAAAGGAACAGAAAAACCCGATGAATATGTGATGCTTTCGGCCCACTTCGACTCATGGGATGGTGGCACAGGCGCTACCGATAATGGCACAGGTACCCTAACCATGATGGAGGCTATGCGCATCCTTAAAAAGGTGTATCCACATCCAAAACGTACCATACTGGTTGGCCATTGGGCAAGTGAAGAGCAGGGGCTTAACGGTTCGCGTGCATTTGTTGAAGACCACCCCGAAATTGTTGCCAACCTGCAGGCTTTGTTTAACCAGGATAACGGTACAGGCCGTGTGGTTAACATTGGCGGGCAAGGCTTTGAAAAGGCCGGCGATTTCATCAGCCGCTGGTTAGAGGCCGTGCCGGATACCATCCGCCACCAGATCAAAACCAACTTCCCGGGTTCACCGGGCGGCGGCGGGTCCGACTTTGCATCCTTTGTAGCCGTTGGCGCACCGGGCTTTTCGTTAAGCTCTAACAGTTGGTCGTATGGTAATTATACCTGGCACACCAACCGCGACACTTACGATAAAGTAGTATTTGACGACCTGCGCAGTAACGCCATCCTTACCGCTATATTGATTTATATGGCCAGCGAAGACCCGGCAAAACTACCACACGACAAAGTTACCCTACCTGTAAGTAGCGTAACCGGCCAACCCGGCAAATGGCCTACGCAAGTAAAAGCTAACCGCCATGGTGGTTTAGATTGATATGGCCTTATATATAGAAAAAGCCCACTTCATTAATGAGGCGGGCTTTTTTTGTGAATCTTCAATCTGTGGGCTAAAGCCAACGGCAATGAAATATGCAAGGTATCAAACGCGCGTAAAGGCCTGACAGAAAAACGGGCCAAAAGGTAAAGGCTTGTGGGGTGAAGCTTTTTTCTGTCTTGATTTTTGGTTACTTTGTATTAAGACAAAGTAACAGCCCTGCGCGGCGAATGAGCCGCGATATTAATAGCGTACCCGATCTATTGTCTACTTACTGCTCGTAGAAGATTTCTCCTCGTACCTCGTTCGAAATGACATGATGGCAAATAGAAAGCTGTGATTACTTCTTCCCTATCGCATACAATATCCCACCCAGCAAATGCTTTAAATAAAGCGGATCAGCGTATGATGCATCGGTATGGCCAAGGGCGGTGTAGAAAGAACGGCCGCCATCATAAGTATGATACCAGCTCATGGGGTGGTTATCGCCATTTTCGCCACCGGTGTAGCTTTTTTCATCTATCTTGATTAGTACATGCAAATCGCTTGCTATCCATTTGTAATTGTACCATTCATCAAGCCTGCGCCATGTAGCGGGTAAATGTTTGGTTGCGATGAAGTTGCGGTCAACAATTTCAAGGTTGGCTTCCTGCTGTTTGCTGGGGTGGCTTTTAAAGTATGCACCAACCAGGTTACCATACCAAGGCCAATCGTACTCGGTATCGGTAGCGGCATGTACGCCTACAAAACCGTGGCCGGCTTTTATGTATTGTTCAAAAGCCGTTTGCTGCTCGGCGTTCAAAACATCGCCCGTAGTACTCAAAAATATTACGGCCGCGTATTGCTTTAAATTATCAGATGTAAATTTTGTCGCGTTAGTGGTGGTATCCACATCGAAATTATTCTCTTTACCGAGTTTTATAATAGCGGGGATGCCAACTGCGATAGATTCATGGTGAAACCCAGCTGTTTTGCAAAAAATAAGCACCTTGGGTTTTGGTTTGGCACAGCTTATGGCCGTAACAAGGCAAATAAGCATTAAGGTAGTAACGATATTTTTGATCTTCATTGTTTTTATATTTTGTCTTGTTTCTTTTCTCTATTTTAAAGATTACCTTTTTTCAATTCATCAGCAGCAAAATTGGCTGCACGTGCGGTAAGCGCCATATAAGTTAATGACGGGTTTTGGCAGGCGGACGAGGTCATGCAGGCACCATCGGTTACAAATACGTTTTTGGCATCCCAAACCTGGTTGTGGGCATTAAGCACTGATGTTTTAGGGTCGCGGCCCATGCGCGCGGTACCCATTTCGTGGATGCCATCGCCAATATTGTGGCCGCTGTCATGCGTTTCTACGTTTTTAACACCGGCGGCTTCCAGCATTGCTTTGGCCTCCTTTACAATATCGATACGCATTTTTTTCTCGTTGTCCTTGATCTCGGCATCCATGGAAAGGATCGGCAGTCCCCATTTGTCCTTACGGGTTTTATCGAGGGTAATCTTGTTTTCGTGATAAGGCAACAGTTCGCCAAAGCCGCCAATGCCAATACGCCATGCTCCCGGTTCAGATAGCTCGTCCTTATAAGCGGCACCGATATTCATTTCGGCAATTTCGCGGCTCCAGCCGTTGCGGCCGGCACCGCCCTGGTAGCCAAAACCACGCAGGTAATCGCGTTTATCGTTACCAACATTGGCAAAGCGCACTATATAAGGGCCATTTGCCCTGCGGCCATAAAAGTATTTATCCTCATACCCTTCCACTTCGCCGCTGGCGCCAAGGTTGTAGTGGTGGTCCATAATGTTATGGCCAAGTTCGCCGCTGCTGCTGCCCAGGCCGCCTTCCCAAATATCAGTTGCCGAGTTCATCAGCACCCAGGCACTGTTCAATGCCGAGGCATTTACAAATACCACCTTAGCATAAAACTCATAGGTTTTATTGGTCACAGCATCAAGCACTTCTACCCCTTTGGCTTTTTGGGTATCCTTATCATACAATATCCGGGTAACGATAGATTGCGGCCTAACCGTCAAATTCCCGGTACGTAAAGCGGCTGGTAAAGTTGATGATTGCGTGCTGAAATAGCCACCAAACGGGCAGCCCTCCCAGCACCTGTTACGGAACTGGCACGCGGTACGGTATGGGATAGGTTTTGTTAAGTTAGCAACACGGCCGATGATCATGTGCCGGCCAAATTGTTTTTTAATGCTCGCCGCCACATCGCGCTCCACCCAATTCAGGTCCATCGGCGGTAAAAAATGGCCATCGGGCAGGTTGGGGATCCCTTCTATAGAGCCGCTGATACCGGCAAACTTTTCGGCATGCTCATACCATGGGGCTATATCCTTATAACGGATAGGCCAGTCAATAGCCCAGCCATCTTTATCGTTTGCTTCAAAATCAAGGTCGCTCCAGCGGTAGCTTTGGCGCCCCCATAAAATAGACCGGCCACCCAGGCGGTATGATCGCCACCAGTTAAAGGGTTTTACTTCGGCGTAGGGTGCATCCTGCTCATTGGCCCATGCATCTATTACGGCTTCCTGGGCTCCCCATCCGCGCGATATTACCGGGCGCTCTTTGCGCTGCTGTTGCGTTACATTGCCACGGTGTTCAAAATCCCACGAGTTATATTGCGCTGTTTTATAATCTTTTATGTGTTCATAGTTCGAGCCCCGTTCCAGCATAATGGTTTTCAGGCCGCGTTCGGTAAGCTCCTTGGCAGCCCATCCGCCGCTTATGCCCGATCCTATTACAATTGCATCATACGTGTTATTGGCCGTAGCCTTGCCATTAATGTTGGGTGCGTTTATTGACATATTTTAAGGTTATAAACCGGTTTAGAAGAACCGGTGAGTTATTGGTTTAACAATACTATTAATTAATAGCCAATAAATCAACTGTATTTTAAACAATTATAAATGGGTTTAAAAATCATCTTCCAAAGCGTTACTTTTGTGGTATGCTTACCATTAGCCAGCTGTTTATTTACCCCATAAAATCGTTAGGCGGCATTGCGCTTACCACCGCGCAATTAACCGACCGTGGCTTGCAGCACGACCGCCGCTGGATGCTGATAGATGAGAATAACCGCTTCCTCTCCCAACGGGAACATGCGCAAATGGCCCTGTTTAAGCTTGAAGTTTTAGCTGAGGCATTAAAGGTTACGTTTACTACGGATGGCTCAACTATAAATATTCCGTTTGTACCATTAAAACAAATTCTGCTTGATGTGACGATATGGGACGATACCTGCACCGGGCAATTGGTTAGCGATGCTGTTGATGCCTGGTTTACCGTAAAGCTTGGCATCCCTACCCGCCTGGTTTACATGCCCGACGAAACCCATCGCGCGGCCGACCCCAGGTACACCACCCAGGGTACTATCGCTTCTTTTGCGGATGCCTACCCTGCGCTGCTTATAGGGCAAGCTTCGCTGGATGACCTGAACAGCCGTTTAGCAGAAAACCTGCCCATGAACCGGTTCAGGCCAAACATTGTGTTTGCCGGCGGCGAGCCCTACAGTGAAGACCTGATGAACCACATTACTATTAATGAGGTTAATATGCACGGCGTAAAGCTTTGCGCCCGCTGTGTGATGACAACCATCGATCAGGAAACCATCGCAAAAGGTAAAGAGCCCTTAAAAACCCTTGCCCGCTATCGCCGTAAAGGGGCCAAGATCCTGTTCGGCCAAAACCTGGCCTTTAACAGCAATGGCGTTATCAGTGTAGGTGACGAACTTGCCGTACACTCCACCCACACCGAAGAGCGTTTTTTTGTGAATGACATTACTGCTTCGGCAGTTTAACTTTATAAACCCTGTACGGGTATTCAACTTTATTTTCCCCGTTATTATACTTTGGCAGGCGGTTCATTTGTGAGGCGCTCAGGTAAAGGTAACCATCATTACCAATACCGAAGGAGTCGGGCCATATCAAGCGGTTATCTTTCACTAAAAAGTGCACTTTTCTATCAGGTGTTACATATTGTATAGCATGGTCGGGCGAGTCGCTCAGGTATATATTGCCTGCATTATCAGCTATCATGCCATGGCAGATACCGGTTTCGGCAACCAGTTCAACCTTGGCGCTCAGGTCAGCATCGGTTAGGGTTATGTTCGATAAATATTCGGTGGCTATGCGATAGAGTTTTGTTTGATTAATGGCCCTGAAATAGAACCATCGGGCATCACTGGTGAGCGCAATGCCGTTTACGTTTGATACAAATGGGTTGCCGTTGGTATCTACTACATCCTTACCATCCAGATGCAGTTTAAGCCCGGGATCAACTACCGTCGATCTATCATCCTTCAGCACTACCCTGCTTTTGCCGCTTTGCAGGTCGAGAATAACAATGGCGTGCTGCCCGGGGTCAGACAGGTAGGCTAACTGGCGGGTGTTATCAATCACCATATCATTCAGCGCGCTTTTGTCTTTGGGGAGATCATCAAATGTATAAATGCGCTGCACCTTATTAGCATCAAGGCTGATCTTTAACAGTTTGAATTTGCCTTCCTTCTTTTTGCTGTCGCCGATAACAGCCGCGCCCCCGCCCGGTGCCGAATCAAGCACCCAAAGGTTGTTCTGGTAATCGGCATACAGGTCCTGCACGTTCACAAAATGAGTTTCTGTTGCGGCGGTATCAACCTTATTCCATTCTGCATCGGGGAACGGTACGCGCTGCCCGTTTACAATTTCGGTTAAGCCATACAAATAAGGCTCGGTATGCGGAAAGGATACAAACAGGCGGTTGTTTTTAGGCGCCACGGTAACACCAATGGGCTGGTTTTGTCCAAAGGATGCCACCTCGATAAGCTTTTGTGCCATAGCGGTATATGCTGATGCCATAATGAGTATGGCGGTGAATATCTTTTTCATTTATTTATGCAATTATAATCAGCTTCTTTTGCTTGAATTATTATCTTTAAGAGCCAATGAAAAAATGCCTTATACTTTCAATTTTTATACTTTTTTATTCCTTTTCTGTTATTGCTCAAACAAATGACAATAAAATAAGGCTTTCTGTTTTAAAAAAAGGGATTATTGGGCATACCTCCATTTTTGGAAAATGGACAAAAGATGGTAATTCTGAAACACATTTAAGGTATTTGGGATCGGTAATTACTACCCAAAATAAAACCTACAAATTAATGACGTCGGTTTGGTACTGGGGGTTGGCACATCGTGCTACTTCAAATATTTTGGTCTTCAATAAAAATAACGTGTACGTGGGCAATTACCCTTTGACTATGACTTATGATATCCCTGATGAAATTGTTGATGGAAAACTGATCTTTAAAAATGATGATAATCCCGATTGCGATAAGTCTGTTACTACTATTATTGATTTAACTCAGGGTATTCCAAAAACTATCTTTATAAAATGTAAAGGAAACGACGGCGATTTGTATTCGTTTTCCCATGAGCAATAATTTGGTAAAATACTCAAATAAACATTAAGCATTCCTTTCCGAAGCTTGGTAAATTTAATCGATATGCTACCAACCAGATGTACCTAACGGCACATCTGGAATATAAAAAAACAAAAACTCTGTGTTCTATTTGTTTTCTTCTCTGTGCCCTTTGTGGTTAACTCTATTTAAATTGTAACTAAAATTTTTCTCCGTGCAAACATGTTAACTTAAAATTTACTTGTTAAAATTGCGTTGTTAATTATTTGTCAATCGCCCGTTATGATTTGGGCGCATAATTTTACATCTTTACCCAATGTTCAGAGAGATAAAGAACCGGTATCTACGCTATTTTACCGTATTTATATATTTTATTATCGTCTTTTTCTGCGCCATCGAAATAAATTTTCTATGGCTTTTTGGCTACTCGCCTGATATGGAGGATATTAAAACCCCTACCATGTCGGTATCATCCGAAGTTTACACTGCCGATGGTAAACTTATCGGCCGTTTTTATAAAGAGAACCGCTCCCCTGTTGATTATAAAAGCATCTCCCCTAACCTGGTAAATGCATTGGTTGCAACCGAGGATGTGCGCTTTTACAAACATGGCGGAGTGGATTTTTTGGGTTTTATGGGCAGTTTAGTTTCTACAGCAAAAGGCGACCGCCGCGGTGGCAGTACCATTACCCAGCAGCTGGCAAAAAACCTTTTCAGCACCCGTAAGCGCAAATCGCAAGGCCTTATCAGGCATATCCCGCTTTTACGTACTGTGGTTTTTAAGTGTAAGGAATGGATAACAGCTTATAAAATTGAGCATCAGTATAATAAGCAGCAAATACTAACCATGTATTTAAATACAGTACCGTTTGGTAATAACTCATTCGGTATAAAAACGGCTACACTAAAATATTTCAATAAATCGCCAAATGCGGTTAACCCTGCCGAGGCTGCCACTTTAATCGGGATGCTGAAGGCTACATCAACCTACAACCCAAAAACCAACCCCGAAAAGGCCCTTGAGCGCCGCAACGTGGTATTGAGCCAGATGGAGAAATACGGTTATCTTAAAAAACCGGAGTACACTGCAAATGTTGCCCTGCCTTTAAACCTCGACCTGAACTACCGCGATATGACCGGCCAGGGCGATTCATACATCCGCCGCGCGGTTGAAAAATGGCTGGATAAATGGTGCAAACAAAACGATTACGACCTTTATGAGGATGGGTTAAAGATCTACACCACCATTGACTCTAAACTGCAGCAATATGCTGAAGAAGCCGTTGCCCAAAAAATGAAGATGCTGCAAAAGCGCTTTAATAACCTTTGGGGTAACAAAAACCCATGGCGTGATAGCAAAGGTGTTGAGATAAAAGACTTTTTACTGAAAGCCGAGCAAAGGCTGCCCATTTATAAGCTGCTAAGCAAAAAATATAATGGCGATACTTCACAGATAAACAACTACTTTGAGAAAAAGAAACGCATGAGCGTATTTACCTGGAATGGCGATAGGGATACCACCTTCTCCAGCGTCGATTCGATAAAATACTACACCAAAATACTGAACACCGGCATGATGACCATGGAGCCATCAACCGGGAAAATTAAAGTTTGGGTGGGCGGTATCGATCATAAATACTTTAATTACGACCACGTAAACCAGGCCAAACGCCAGGCAGGTTCAACATTTAAGCCTTTTGCCTATGTTACCGCGCTTGATAACGGCTTTACCCCCTGCGATAAATTTACCGACAAACCCGTAACCATTAAGTTTAAAGACAACGGCAAGGATGATGTTTGGCAACCCAACAACGCCGATTTCCACTTCTCGTACCGCGAGATGTCATTACGCTGGGCTATGGGTAAATCTGTAAACTCCATTACCGCGCAGGTTACCGAACATGTGGGCTGGGATAAAGTTGTACAATACGCGCACAAAATAGGCATCGAAAGTCCGCTAAAATCGGTGCCATCGGTATCATTGGGCTCAAATGATGTTTCTGTATATGAAATGGTACGCGCCTACAGCACCTTCCTTAACAAAGGCGAAAAGGTTGACCCATTATTAGTAACCAAAATAACCGACCAAAAGGGTAACATTATCCAGGAATTTGCCTTGAAGGCCGAGCGCGTTTTAAGCGAAGAAACCGCATGGCTGATGCTGTACATGTTCCGCGGTGGTATGGAAGAGCCGGGCGGTACCTCGCAGGCCTTATGGGAATACCCGGGCCTTTGGAAAAAGAACAACCAGATAGGCGGCAAAACCGGCACCTCGAGCGATTATGTAGACGGCTGGTACATGGGTATCACCAAAGACCTGGTAACAGGTATCTGGGTAGGTGCTGATGACCGCAGCGTGCACTTTACCAACTCAGAAACCGGCGAAGGATCGCACACAGCTTTGCCTATTTTTGGCGCATTTATGGAAAAGGTGTATGCCGATCCAAACTCGGGCTATACTTACGGGCCGTTCCCTAAGCCATGGGTAAAAATAACCAAGGAGTATATGTGCCCATCGCCGGTTATCCGGGAAGATACTACAGCTACAGATAGTTTAATGGAGATGCCTATGGATACTACAGCCGCGCCGGTAAGCGTGCCTGCAACCGAGGAAAACCCCGAAAATAAACCACCGACCACCAAATAAATAAACAATCTTGTTTGTTTATTTGTCACCGCAGGGCATCACATGGTGGCCCCTGCGATGCCCTCCCTTGGGGCTTAGCACCTCTTTCAAAAAAACTGCGGGGACATCAGGTAATATTATGACGATTATGTCACAACCGCCTGCTTACAGCGTCTTGTAGACAATTATGAAAAATTGCCTGACTATTTCCAAGCGCCTGATTTTGACCTTTTCACTTTTAACCAGCGTAATTAATGGTTATGGGCAGGTTATAAAACCTAATACTAAAATTGAGCAGGCCCTGGCAGCTATAGATACCGCCTTTGTGCAAAATGACACTGCCCGCTTCAATCAGCTGATGCCGTTGGAGGAGATTCAAAATTATTATGCGGAGCTGGTGCATAAAAATATTAGTCGTAAAGCAGGTGCCCACCAGGTGTTGCGGGTTGCTAAAGAAAGCGCGTTTATTCTTCTTACAGGTTTACCAAGTTCAGGGAACTCCGGCGACGAAACTAATAGCGCGCTGCACTACAGTGGAATTTACCTATTGAAAAAGAACGGAACAAACTGGAAAATAGCAGATCGCGTTGCGTTTGATCAATTAAACCAGATCATTACTCAGCATATTGGGTTGGAGGTTAAGCCCGGCGAGGGCATGGCCGTTAGTGATACCCTGACAATTAATGTTAAGGATAAGAATGGTTTTGCAGTACGACTGAACCACCGGGCCGGCTTAAGCGTTGTATTACTGAACGGGCAAAAGATTCCTTATAGTTTTGATGGCGGGTTACTTTGGGTAGCGGCCCCACTCAAGCAACAACAGCAATTATTACTGCGTTATTCCCTGCGAGTAGAAAGTGATGATAAAAACGTTAATTCAGGATACTTTGGCGCTACTTATGGCCATGTCCGTAATCAGTATTGCTGGCATCCTTTTTTCAGCTACTCAAGCCCTAATGACCGTGCTGAATTTGTGGTTCATTGCAGTTTACCTGTAGATTACCCCTTGTCTACCAGCCTTCCCCAAACCGATCGCATTTCGGGGAAGCTAAGATTGATTGAAGCCCGCTCAGAAAATCCAACTTTTGCCCTATCCCTTTATTATGATAAAAACTGGCTGGTTAGCAGGCAACAAAAGGGTAACACAAACCTTGTAATATATGCTACTAAAGATTTTGAACCGGCACGTGATACGCTTTACCGCTATTTCTCAGAAACAAGCGATGTACTAAGTGACAGGTTCGGACCAGCCCGCAGCACTTATCTTGGGATTGTTCAAGATCGCTCAGGTGGCGGTAATGGCTGGAAGAACCGCAGTAACAACACCATTATATCTGCAGCTAAAGGCAGCTACCTCATCGCAAATGGCCAACGGCCAAGAGCCATTTTTGGGCATGAAGTAGCGCATGGATGGACTACCCCAAGCGGGCCGGCAGCAAACTTCCTGAGTGAAGGCTGGGCCACTTATTGCGAATCTTATTTACTGGCCAAACGCTATACGGATAGGATTATTAAACCCTTCTTCGCTTCCCAACGCAGCAATTATCTAACTGGCGGATATGAGGGCAAAACCAACTTAAACAACGACTATAACAATAGCGGGGTATCTTACGGAAAAGGGGCATGGATATTTTTTATGCTTGAAAAACAACTGGGAAGGGAGCGCTTTGAAGCTGCTATGCGTTTGTTTATCCGTTCAAACCAGCAGGATGTTAATAATTTCATACGGCTGATTAGCCGGGCAGCCGGGAAAGATATGGCACCGATGATCCGGCCCTGGCTGGATAATAAAACAATCCCGTTGCTTAGTATCCAGCCAGGGCAGGATCAACGCCTGATCGTCCGGCAGGAAGGGGATTTGTTTGTTTTCCCGTTAAGAATTGGTCTAAAATTAAAAAATGGTTCTTATATCAACAAGATCATAACGATAAATAGCCGGAAACAAAGTATAGATGTGTCGGATATCGATCTCGAAAGCTACCAGGCAGACCCTTACGCTGAATCATTATTTCAGCTGAAGGAGAAATAAGGGCAATACATTAACATTATTCCTTTTCCACATGTAATAGCTTACATGTAACACCACCCGAAAAATAAACCGGCGACCGCCAAATAAAATAAGCAACCTTGTTTGTTTAGGGTACGTATTTAATATAAATTAGCATAGTTATATAATACGGCGATATATGAATAAACGTTACCCCTGCAATTTATCCATACGGTATCCTTTTATATTATTATGTTTTATTGCCGCTATGCTTTGCGGCGGGCAGGCTAATGCGCAAAACTTTGGGCAAAACAAGGTGCGCTATAAAAACCTTAAATTTAAGGTTTACAAAACCCCGCACTTCGAGATCTACTATTATCTGAAGAATGATAGCGTTATAAAACGCTTTGCGCAGGAAAGCGAACTATGGTACACACTGCACCAGCAGGTTTTCAGGGATACGTTCAACAAACCCAACCCTATTATTTTATACAGCAACCACCCCGATTTTCAACAAAGCACGCTGATTGATGCATCTGTTGGCCTGGGCGGTGTAACCGAGAGTTTAAAGAACAGGGTGATTATGCCCATTGCCGAAACCAACCAGCTAACCCGCCACGTTATAGGGCACGAACTGGTGCACGCGTTTCAATACCACATGCTTTTTGGTGCCGATTCGGTAGGGTACGAACGCGCCGGCGAGGTACCGTTATGGATGGTTGAGGGGATGGCCGAATATCTTTCACTGGGTAAAAAAGATGCATACACCGCCATGTGGGTGCGCGATGCTTACCTCAATAATGATATCCCCACAGTTGAAGCACTCACCAATTCAAACAAGTATTTCCCTTACCGTTACGGGCAGGCGTTCTGGTCGTTCCTGGGTTCTACCTATGGCGATACCATTATCGTTCCGTTCTTTAAAAATGCGGCACGCTTTGGCGTGCAATATGGCATCAGGCGTACGTTGGGGTATGATGACAAAACACTGTCGCAGTTATGGAAAAACTCCATCCAAAACACCTATAAGCCATTTTTAAAAGATACTGCCCAGGTACCAACCGGGCGCAAATTAATTACAACCAAAATAAGGGGCGATATTACCGCGCCGTCGGTTAGTCCGGATGGCAGGTACCTCACCTACCTGTCGCAAAAGGGCTTGTTCAGTATAGACCTCTACCTGGCCGATGCACAAACCGGGCGCGATATTAAAAAACTAACCAGCAGTACATCAAACACGCATATTGATGAGTTTAACTTTATAGAGTCGTCGGGAGCGTGGTCGCCGGATAGTAAGCGTTTTGCCTTCAGCGTATTCAGCAAGGGCCGAAACCGGATGCTGGTTATTGAAGTGCCATCGGGCAAATTACTGAATGATATCTCGATGGACAAGGCCGAGCAATTCAGTAACCTTTCCTGGTCGCCTGATAGCAAGAGCATTGTTTTACAGGGATTAGCTGAAGGGCATACCGACCTGTACCTGTATAATTTCGACACCAAAAGTGTAAAGCAGCTTACCAACGATAAGTACACCGAGTACCAGCCAAGTTTTTCAAAAGATGGCAAAAAAGTTATATTCTCTACCGATAGAACTACTTACGACAGATCACTATCGCAGGAAATAACCTTTAACCTGGCCGAACTTGACCTTACTACCGGCCAAATAACCGACCTGAACATATTTAACGGTGCTAATAATTTAAACCCGCAATACTCGGCAGATGGTACGCAGATCTATTTCCTGTCAAACCGCGACGGTTTCCGAAACATGTACCGCTATACTCTGGCAAGCGGTAAAATTGAGCAGATGACCCATTTGTTTACGGGAATAAGCGGTATTACAGAATATTCGCCAGCCTTGACTTTGTCTGATAAAGACGATGTGCTCTACTCCTATTACCGTGCGCAAAAGTTCACTATCTATACCGCTAAAGCTTCGGAGTTTAAACCCACTGTGGTGGAGGCCGGCGCCACCAATTTTGACGCGGCCATGCTGCCGCCGCCGCGTTCTGTTGGGGTCGACCTCATCAACTCCAACCTTAATAACTTTTTAGCCTATCGCAAGATCCCGATCGATTCGATAAAGGCAATCCCATACAAACCAAAATTCAAGCTCGATTACCTGGCAAGCAGCGGTGTTGGCGCATCAATAGGTACTTATGGCGCCGGCTTGTCAAGCGGCGTGCAGGGTGTTTTCACAGATATTTTAGGCCGTAACCAGATTTATGCCGGGGTAGCGGTTAATGGTGAGGTATATGATTTTGGTGGGCAGGTGGTGTACCTTAACCAGCAGGGCCGCTGGAATTTCGGTCTTGGCGTTTCGCATATCCCGTATCAGTCTGGTAATTACGGTTACGATTTTACAAGTATTGATATTAACGGCAAGCAAACACCTGTTTACGAGGAGAAAACGGATATTATAAGGACTTTTGAGGATGCCGTACAGGCCTTTGCATCCTACCCTATCTCCCGCTCGCTACGTGCCGAAGTGGGTACATCCGCATCAAGGTATTCATACCGGGTTGACAGGTACAGCACTTATTATGATTATACCACAGCCCCCGATAATAACGGGGTTGATCAAACCACTATTGGCAATGCTATCGACTTTAAAAAACACAAAATATCCCGCGAGGATTTTTTGAACGATTATGGCATAAACCTGCAATCATTTGCAGTATATAGCGGCCATGTGGCTTTGGTGGGCGACAACTCCTACTCGGGCATTGCATCGCCGCTTGGTGGGCACCGTTTCCGTATAGAGGCCGAGTATAATGTGGGTACCTACCGGTTCTTCTCGCCTACTATCGACCTGAGGCAGTATATCCGCGCGGCGCCGGTTACCTTTGCAGCAAGGTTTTATGGTTACGGGCGTTTTGGAGATAACACAAACGGCCTGTACCCGCTATATGTAGGCTACCCCTTCCTGATCCGTGGTTACGAAGCGCAAACCTTTTACAACGGGCGTACGGCTAACAAAAACGGGTTTACGATCGACCAGCTATCGGGCAACCGTATAGCAGTGGCAAATTTTGAAGTGCGCTTACCTTTTACCGGGCCCGAGAAACTGGCCGCTATTAAATCAAAGTTCCTGTTTACAGATCTTAACCTGTTTTTTGATGCCGGTTTGGCATGGAACGGCGGCGACCAGATCAAGTTCCAGAAAGCGCCTGATGTGATAGGCACCAACCCCGATGGAACAACACTATATAACACCAACCAGCGCGTACCGGCTTTAAGCGCGGGTATTTCATTAAGGCTGAATTTGTTTGGGGCCATTATTCTTGAACCATACTATGCCATACCGTTTAACCGTACTGATATTAAAAAACCTGTATTTGGGTTGAACTTTACACCGGGATGGTAAATTAAGTGTACTCCTTAGTTTGCAGTGGGCAGCCAAATTACAGTTGGTAGTTACCCGTTTGCAGTTTTTTGCTAACTGCAAACTACGAACTGCAAACTGTAAAGAGAAGATATTCGTAACTAAGGTATCATGAAAAGATCCATCTTAACAATACTACTCATAAGCATATTGGCTGTTTGGGGCTGTGGTAACAGCAACGGACAAAATAAAACGGTACTGGAAAAAAGGAGGTTGAGCAAACCTGCTGCTGAGTGGAAAAAGAAACTCACCCCAAACCAATACGAGATAATGGTTAACCAGGGTACAGAACCGCCATATAAAAATGCTTATTACGATAACCACCAGAAGGGTGTTTATGTAAGCGCTGCCACCGGCGAGGTGTTATTCAGTTCGGCTGATAAGTACGATAGCGGCACAGGCTGGCCAAGTTTTGTAAAAGCTGTAGACCCAAATAAGGTTGAAATTGTACACGACAGCAGCTTTGGCATGAGCCGTGACGAAGTTGTTGAAAAAAGCACAGGCTTACACCTTGGCCACATATTTGATGACGGCCCTGCAAACAGGGGCGGCAAAAGATATTGTATGAACTCGGGTGCTTTGGTTTTTATTAAAAAGTAACCGCCCTGCGTGATTGTTGTATAGATGGCCTGCCGTATACTGGTCTTACCCTTACACCGCTTTCGTATTTCAGGCCGGCAGTAAGGTCAACCCAATCAGGGTTTACGGGGCGTATCATTTTTTCTTTTTGCGGGCGTGTAAAAGTGCTTACCGTTTTAAAACGTTCCATAGCCTGCTCTTCGGTATTTATCTCTTCAAAATAAACAAGGCGGTTTAATTGTTGCGAGCTGTCAAAAAATAAAGTTGGCATCTCACCATAAAACTTAAGGGTTTTAAGTAAGTCTGTGCACATACCTACGTGTAAATTTTTCCTGTTTCTGTCTGTGATTATATAAACGAACCTCTTCATTTGATAAAAAAATTTGCTGATTAAAAAATAATTACTAATTTTATGAGCATAAAAATACTAACTATTTTAGCAATTCCAAATTTTCATGGCAAATATTTCACAAAATATTAAATTCCTTCGCAAAAAGAAGGGGCTAACCCAGCAACAATTCGCCGATCAGGTTGGCATAAAACGTTCATTAGTAGGCGCATACGAAGAAGAACGTGCCGAACCCAAATATGAGCTACTAAAACAATTAGCAATATTTTTTGACATATCAATTGATGATTTTATCAACGAAACCATCGATGATAAGTGGGCGCCAAAGCCAAAAGGCAATCCGGCAAACCTCAGGATACTAAGCATTTCGGTTGATAAGGAAGATAATGAGAATATTGAAATGGTACCGCTAAAAGCCAGCGCAGGATATTTAAATGGCTACGCCGACCCCGAATATGTGTCGCAATTGCCAAAACTATACCTGCCTATGTTTAAACAGGGCACCTACCGTGGTTTTGAGATAAAAGGCGACTCGATGCTGCCCCTGCAATCGGGTACTATTATAATAGGTGAATACCAGG
Organism: Bacteroidota bacterium; assembly: GCA_040390445.1. Classification (GTDB taxonomy): domain Bacteria; phylum Bacteroidota; class Bacteroidia; order Sphingobacteriales; family Sphingobacteriaceae; genus Mucilaginibacter. The sequence goes on along the minus strand of JAZJYI010000003.1, from coordinate 253,615 downwards.
AAAACTGGGCCGATGTAAAAGTTGGTGAAACCTATGTTATTATCTCCAAAAATGATGGCGTGGTTTATAAACGCGCCGGCAATAAGTATAAAGAAGGCCGTAACCTGAAACTGATATCAGACAACCCGGTGTACGACCCATACGAAATAAGCGCCGAGGATGTACTGGAAGTTTGGAAGGCAAAAGCCTACATATCAACCCATATGCCAATGCCAACACCCGAGCCCACCATGGAAAGCCTCACCAGCATGATGGCCCAGATGCAGCGCTCGATAGCGAATTTGAATAATAAGGACGTAAATTAGGTTACAGCAACATTTAAGTTACACTTAAGCTGTAACCCATAACAATTAAGTTACATAACATTAGGTTAAACTATTCACCCTTATCTTTATCATAACATCAGTTAAACTAAAAAAACTAAAAAATGAAAAAGATGATGATGATCTGCTTATTCGTATTAGGAATATCAGCAGTAAGCCACGCACAGGGTCGCCAAAGGATGAGCACGGCGGATAGAGTTAAAGCAATGAAAGAAAGCTTAAAACTTACCGACGACCAGGTAACAAAAATTACCGCTATTTACGATGCGCAAAATAAATCAATGGATAGCCTGCGTAACGCCGGTGGCGATATGCGTACCCAGATGCGCCCAATGATGCAAGCTACTAACGACAAAGTTAAGGCAGTATTAACGCCAGACCAGGCAGCTGCCTACCAAAAAGAAATGGATGAAAGGCGCGCCCGTATGCAAAACGGCGGTGGCGGCGGCCAATCAAACAAGTAATAAAACATTATTGCTAAAATAAAAGAAGCGGCTATAGGCCGCTTTTTTTATTTTAGCAGAAAATTAAAAGCGTGGCATCATCAGAAAAATATATCCAAACCAAACTTGATGAACGCAAAATGCTGGGGAACTACCGCATCCTGCGGCCCGAGAGTACCCTTACAGATTTTTGCTCTAACGATTACCTGGGTTTTGCCCGCTCCCCTTTTTTAAAGGATGACACCCAAAGAGAAATAGACAGCCACCCACAAAGTTTGAACGGCGCAACAGGGTCGCGCCTGATATCGGGTAATTTGGCTTACGCCGAAGAACTGGAAAAACAAATCGCAGCCTTTCACCAGGCCGAAGCTGGTTTACTATTTAATTCGGGCTACGATGCTAACGTGGGTTTATTCTCGTCGCTGCCGCAAAAAGGCGATACAATTATATGCGACGAGCTGATACACGCCTCAATTATTGACGGTGCGCGCTTAAGTTACGCCAACCGGTACACATTTCGCCACAATGATATGGAGAGCCTGGAGGGCAAGCTAAAGCAGGCTAAAGGCATTTGTTATGTGGTGATAGAAAGCGTTTACTCGATGGATGGCGACACACCGCCAATTCTACCTATATTAAAGCTTACTGAACAATACGGCGCCCACTTAATTGTGGATGAAGCCCACGCGGTAGGTTTATACCCGCAGGGGTTGATCAGCCATCTGGGTTTACAGGATAATGTATTTGCGCGGGTGGTAACCTTTGGCAAAGCTTTGGGCTGCCACGGGGCTATTGTGTTAGGCAGCAATATTTTGCGCCAATATTTGATCAATTTTGCACGATCATTTATTTATACCACTGCCGCGTCCTTCCATCAGCTGGCGGCTGTTAAAATGGCTTATCAGCTTGCAACCCGCTCAGGATCAGATATAATACAGCTACAGCAAAACATACAGTATTTTAAAAGTAAGGTACAAGCCCATAATAACTATCCTTTACTGCAAAGTGATAGCGCCATACAATGCATCATTTTAGGCAGTAACGATAAAGCCAAACAAGCTGCTCAGCAGTTGCAAACCTCCGGTTTGGATGTCAGGCCTATCCTAAGCCCAACGGTAGCGCAGGGTGCCGAACGTATTCGCATCTGCCTCCACTCCTACAACACTACCGAAGAGATAGCCCTGCTTGTATCAAGCATTAATAACATTACACATGCACAATAAACCGTTATTTGTAACAGGCATAGGCACAGATATAGGCAAAACCCTGATATCGGCCATATTGGTAGAGAAGCTAAAATGCGATTACTGGAAACCCATACAATCAGGCGAGCTGGAAAACTCTGACACGATGAAGGTGCAACGGTTGATAACGAATACTACCTCCGTTTTTCACCCGGAAAGCTACCGGCTTACCCAACCCTACTCGCCGCATAAATCTGCCGGGCTGGATGGGATTAAAATAGACGAGAAAACCATCATCGCCCCAAAAACCGAAAACCAATTATTAATTGAAGGCGCGGGCGGTTTAATGGTACCTTTAAATAACCACGCCCTGGTTATCGACCTGATCAAACAACTTAATGCCGAAGTGGTATTGGTATCGCAAAATTACCTGGGCAGTATAAACCATACGCTATTATCAATAGAAGCTTTAAAACAGCGGGGCATTCCTGTTAAAGGGGTTGTTTTTAATGGGGAAGAAAACGCCTCTACCGAAGATTATATTACAGCCTATACACAGGTAAAGCATCTGGGGCGCGTACCTGTTCTTGATTTAGTAGATAAAAACACAATTGCTGATGCAGGTAAATATATTTCCTTGTAATTTGCATCCGTTTCCAATCCAACGGAAATACCAACCAATTATACTATGAAGAATATTACAGTTATAGGCTCGGGTACCATGGGTAACGGCATAGCCCATACTTTTGCGCAAAACGGGTTTAACGTATCGCTTGTTGATATCAGCGATAGCGCCCTGCAAAAAGCCCTGCAAACCATAGCCGGCAACCTGGACCGCCAGATAAAAAAAGGCAGCATTGACGAGGCCGCCAAAACTGCCACCCTCAGCAATATAAAAACCTATACCGATGTAAAGGAAGGCGCCGCCAATGCCGACCTGGTGGTGGAAGCTGCTACCGAGAACCGCGAGATAAAATTAAAACTGTTTAAACAGCTTAGCGAGGTTTGCAAACCCGGTGTTATACTGGCATCAAATACCTCATCCATATCCATTACCGAAATTGCGGCGGCCACCGCTAACCCGGCCAATGTTATTGGCATGCACTTTATGAACCCCGTACCGGTGATGAAACTGGTGGAGGTGATTCGCGGGTATGCTACTACCGATGAAGTGACCAACACCGTTATGGAACTGTCGCGCAAATTGGGTAAAGACCCTGTTGAGGTGAACGATTACCCGGGTTTTGTAGCTAACCGCATACTTATGCCGATGATAAACGAAGCCATTTACACCTTATTTGAAGGCGTAGCCGGTGTACACGAGATAGATACTGTAATGAAGCTGGGGATGGCCCATCCGATGGGACCGCTGCAACTGGCCGATTTTATTGGCCTGGATGTTTGCCTGGCCATATTGAAAGTGCTGCACAACGGGTTTGGCAACCCTAAATATGCACCATGCCCGTTATTAGTGAATATGGTAACCGCCGGGCACCTGGGTGTAAAAAGCGGCAGCGGTTTTTATAAATACACAGCAGGCAGTAAAGATCTGGTTGTGGCAGAGAAGTTTGCTTAGGCGCTGCCCATTTCTCTACGCGTCATTCCGAGCGATAGCGTGGCAATCTTCGATAGAAAAGTAGGCGATATGTATGTCGAAGATTGCCACGTCGCTACGCTCCTCGCAATGACGCTCTAAAAAGGTCTTACAGATCAGCCCAATTGCGCTATCAGCTTATCAGCATTATCAACCGTCATCACTATTTTGGTAACTGATACTGTTTTGCTGTAAACCCGTTCAACGCTAACCGGTTGGGCAAATGTAAAGCAGATATTGGTGCTGCTTTTAATGATCCCGCCGCTAAAAGTATCTTTATCCGGCTCAAACCCTATCCGGAGTTTTTCAACAGACAAAATATTGCCGCGCTCAATATCGGCTACCCAGCGGATGCCGGTTCTCAGTATCAACCTGTCGGGCGTAACCAATACCGGCTTTTTGATAATGGCTGCCAGGTCGCCCACTATAATTACGATACCATAAACAGTAAGTGCGCTTATAATTATCGCTGCAATTTTACTGTAATGCGCTATCAGTAGGTGGAAACCTACTAATTCGGCAAAGCAGGCAAACAGCACAATGCTGAACATGGCTATATAACCGGCTTCTTTGTGAATAGTGTAACCGGTTGCATCTGGTGCTATTGCTTCTTTTTTCCCAAAAGGCATCAACCCAAATTTGAGCATGCTAACCTCCGATGCCATCAATTTTATAGCTATGCTATCCCCCAGCACCTCAACCATACTTTTACGCAGCAGGTATGGGTTATAAGGCGATGTTGCCTTTAGCTTTTTATACACAGCGTTTATGCGTTTTATTTTGCTTACAGCATAAATAAGCAGCCCCAGTTCTGCAAACATGGTTAGCCTTTTTACCTGTGCAATATAGCTTTGCTGGTGTGCCGGCAAAATAAGGTACGCAACAGCAAGGCAGCAGCTTATCACCAAAAAAATACTCCGTTTTTTCAGTTTAAGCGGTTGTATTAATAAATAATAAAAAGCAACCGGGAAAGTGATGACCATATCGCCCAGGAACGCTGTGGCTATGATATCCTTTTTACCTGCCGGGACATGGTGCAGAATAAACAAGCCCCCGCCTAAAATAAGCAAGGCTGTTAATAAGGTGAACCAAATGTTTCTATGAATAGATGCGGGTGAGATAGTCATATTTATAGGAGGCTAAATTACGCGTTTTGTTACAGATTTAGGCAATTGTTGTGAGCTTGCCGAGCCACAATCAATATCACCTAAAACCGGCTTTAAAACGACCTCAAACGCCCTCAAACGCCCGAAGTGTTCACGTTCACTGCCGTGAACACCTGTGAACACTGTCAATAACCTGACAATCAGTAAGTTCCTATTATTATATACTGAACGGTTTTATCTAACTCAGACTTACATACTTACTCTTTTAAACCTTTTTTTCTCATATCTGTCCTACATACATCTATAAAACATATTACAGATGAAAACATTATCAAAATTTGGAATAATGGCAGCAATGGCGGGTTCGCTATTCCTGGCATCATGTGCTACTGAGGGTTACGTGGTTGAACAACCTGTTGAACCGGTTTACACCCGCCCTATGGCCCCTTATGCTAATGCTTATTGGGTACCCGGCGAATGGGTTTACAGTGGTAACCGTTACGTTTACAGGAACGGCTATTATACACCTGCACGTGCAAACCGCGTATATGTACAAGGCAATTGGGCCCGTAGCCAGCGTGGCTATGTATGGCACCGGGGGCATTGGAGAAGGTAATTTCTTGATGTGCAGATATGAAGATTTGCGAATGTGCAGATGAGCCTTAGATAAAGCCATTTGCACATTTTTTAATCATCTGCATATCTACACATTCGCATATCTGCACATCTACTACATCCGCTCCGGCACATCAATGCCCAGCAAGCCCATGGCCTTGCTGATAATTTTTGCTGATGCGGCAGATAATTGCAGGCGGAATTGTTTAAGTCGTTCTTCCTCGGCTTGCAGGATAGATTTTTCGTGGTAAAACTTGTTATAAGTTTTAGCCAGTTCGTACACATAATTAGCAATCAGCGCCGGACTATGCCCTGCGGCGGCTTCCGCAATAACTACAGGGAATTTTGATAAGGTCACGATCAGGTCGCGCTCTATGCCATCCAATTCGGCAACATCGTTTTGGCTGCTTTCGGCGGTATAATTTGCCCTGCTTAGTACCGATTTGATCCTCGCATGGGTGTATTGAATGAATGGCCCCGTATGCCCCTGGAAATCTACCGACTCGTTAGGGTCAAACAACAGGCGTTTCTTAGGGTCAACCTTTAGCAGGAAGTATTTTAAAGCGCCCATACCAATGGTGCGGTACAGCTTGTTCTTATCTTCTTCGGTAAAGCCATCAACCTTACCCATTTCTTCAGTTTGCTTTTTGGCGGTATCAAACATATCGGCCATCAGGTCGTCGGCATCAACTACCGTTCCCTCGCGGCTTTTCATTTTGCCCGATGGCAGGTCCACCATCCCGTACGATAAGTGGTACAAGCCCTGTGCCCAGTTTTTACCCAGCTTTTGCAGTATCAGGAACAACACTTTAAAGTGATAATCCTGCTCGTTACCTACTACGTAGATGGATTCGTCCATCTTATAATCGTCGTACTTTAACTGGGCGGTACCCAAATCCTGGGTAATGTAAACAGATGTACCATCGGCACGCAGTACCAGTTTTTGGTCAAGGCCTTCGGCGGTCAGGTCAATCCAAACCGAGCCATCCTCTTTTTTAAAGAACACGCCCTTTGCAAGGCCTTCCTCCACTATATCCTTACCTAATAAATAGGTGTTGCTTTCGTAGTAGTATTTATCAAAGTTTACACCCAGGGTTTTATAAGTAACATCAAAACCATCATAAACCCATCCGTTCATGGTTTTCCACAGGTCTATCACTTGTGGGTCGCCTGCCTCCCATTGTAATAGCATGCTTTGGGCTTCTTTTATCAGCGGGGCATTCTTTTTGGCTTCATCTTCGGTCTGGCCTTCTTCAACCAGTTCCAATATTTGCTGTTTGTAGGCTTTATCAAACCAAACATAGTATTTACCGGCAAGGTGGTCGCCTTTCAGGCCGCTACTTTCGGGCGTTTCGCCATTGCCAAATTCGCGCCAGGCCAGCATACTTTTACAGATGTGTATCCCCCTGTCGTTAACCAAATTAGCCTTTACCACATCATACCCGGCAGCACCCAATATTTCGGCTACCGAAAAACCTAACAGGTTGTTACGGATATGCCCAAGGTGCAGCGGTTTATTAGTATTAGGCGATGAATACTCCACCATCACTCTTTTGCCATTTGGCTTTGGTGCGGCAAAAGCATCGGTTAAAATTTCGGCATGGAGTTTATCAAGCCAATAACTATCGGCCAATGAGATATTTAAAAAGCCCTTAACAACGTTAAAAGCGGCAATTTGCGGTAATGTTTTTTGCAGGTATTCGCCAATTTCGGTACCGGTTTGCTCAGGCCCCTTGCGCGATACTTTTGTAAACGGGAAGGTAACCAGGGTAACCTGCCCTTCAAACTCCTTACGGGTATCCTGCAGGTTTACATCTTTAGCGGCAATATCAGTTTGGTATAAATCTTTAACGGCCTTAACAACAGCCTCAATAATAAAATCCATCGCGCAAAATTAACATTTATAGTCCATTGTCCATAGACCATAGTCGATAGTAATTTCATTTTACGTTAACGTTAATGTTGACCTTACCATAGTACTGCTTTTGCTATGGACTATAGTCTATTGACTATGGACTATTCAACTAAAAACAATAGATTTGTTTCTTCTTTATAACCATTTATGACACTTAATGACAACGATTTTAAGATAGATGTAACATCTGAGATTGGTAACCTGCGTACACTTTTAGTACATAGCCCCGATAGCGGGCTGGGCAAAGTAGTGCCTTCAAAAGCGCAGGACTGGCTATTTGAAGACATTGTGCACCTGGACACCATGCGCCGCAAGGAGTACGATTACTACATTAAGCTGTTGATGTATTTTCTTGACCCCGATAAGATACAAGGCAAACTGGCCGGTATTGACAGCGTTGCCGGCAACCGCGATTTTTTTAAACCCGATAACGCCGGGTTCCATAATTCTACCAAGGTTATTGAGATCCAAACCTTGCTAAGCGATATACTGCAACAAACCGATATCCGTAAAAAACTGGTGGCAGCTGTTTGCGCTATTGAAAGCTGTAATTATAAACTGCAGCTGCAACTGATAGATACCGACCCGGTAGAACTGGCCAAGATATTTATCTCCGGCTCGCTGGGTGATGATACCATGATCTTCGCACCTATCCCTAACCTGATATTTTCGCGCGATCTGGGTATCGCCATAAACAACCATATCCTGCTGAACAAGCCTGCTAAAAAGGCCCGCGCGCGCGAAACATTGCTGATGCGTTATATCTTTTTCAATCATCCTTTGTTTGAAGCCTATCGCGATAGCGTTATCGAGATACCCGAAAACAAGCAGCACTTTTTGCGCCCGGGCGAAGTGAACGAAGAAAAAACCACTATTGAAGGCGGCGATGTAATGATGGTTAGTCCGCAGCACCTAATCATTGGCTGCAGTGAGCGTACCTCTATCAGCGGCGCTAATGAGGCTATTAAGCTATTGTTTGAAAACGATGTGGTAAGCAAGATAACGATTGTGAAAATACCGCACAAACGCGATTATATGCATATTGATACTGTTTTTACGCAGGTAAAACGTAACGTATGGGTGCTGCTACGGTCGTTAACAATTACCGAAACCGAGCAATCGCAAAGCGAACCTATAGCCTGGTTTGCCGATAAAAAGAACAAGGACAAACCCGAGATAGTACAGTTCAGAAAAGATAAAAAGCCTAAAACTTTTAACACGCTGGAAGACCTGCTGGATAACATCAGTCAGAAAGATCTGCAATCTACCGAACCTACCAGGTTCATTTACTCGGGTAACGATGTGTTCCCGTTTGATGCGCGCGAGCAATGGACAGACAGCTGCAACCTGCTGGCCCTTAAAGACGGGGTTGTTGTTGGTTACGACCGTAACGATAAAACCGTTGAGGCCTTTAAACAAAGCGGTTTCGAGGTGATCCACATAACGGACCTGCTGCCTAAATTTGAAAGCGGCGAAATACTCCCGCAAAAGATGAAAGATACGCTGATACTGATGCCAAGCGCCGAGCTTTCACGCGCCCGGGGCGGTTTCCATTGCATGAGCATGCCGCTGATGCGCGATAGCGTTATTTAAGATAAAACAAAGATTATTTTATGTTTTACATAAAATAATCTTTGTTTTATAAATATTAACTCATATGTTTGTATCAACAAATAGATACAAACATGAAAACTACATCCTGGCTTTTAAAAACAATTAGAGTTGTGTTAACTATCGCATGGTATGCCAACATCATACTGATAGTAGTGGCATTTTCTATGCTAACCATCAAGTTCATAACAAGCGATTCGGTAGAATTTAGCAACCCGGTAAAATACCCGTTAAACCCCGAAATAGTAAAACTGGAATCATTAACACCCAATGCCCATAATATTACCATACAGGGCGATCAGGGGATTTTAAAAATGAAGTTAAAAAACACTTTTAGCTATATTGCCTCCGCTTACTTTTTTTTAATAGCGCTTGAAGTTTTAATAATGACTATTATTTACCAGTTGCGTAAGTTTTTTGATAGCATAAAAGATAGCGCTCCATTTAAATACGACAATATAAAGCGGGTACGTATCATTGCGCTATGCTTTACCCTGCTTACACCATTACATATTTTATTGGGGGTAAGTAACGCGATGATATTGAGCGGGCAGGTTGAAAATTTCAGCCTGAAGAACATGGTTTGGGAGGAAAGCTTTATAGGCCTTATATTAGGCGCTGTTATTTATATTATGGCCGATGTATTTAAGTATGGGTTTGAATTACAAAAAGAGAACGGAGAGTTTGTATAATGGCTATCATAGTAAACCTTGATGTGGAAATGGCAAAGAACAAGATGTCGTTAAAAGAGCTTGCCGAGCGGCTGGATATCAGCATGACCAATCTTTCCCTGCTCAAAACCGGAAAAGTAAAAGGTGTACGTTTTGATACCCTTGAAGCCATTTGCCGCGAATTAAACTGCAAACCCGGCGATATATTGGATTATAAAGCAGATTGATTAATTTGCCACCACCAATGAACTTAATGAGGAAATGAGCCAGTCTACCACCAATATATTAATGATACGCCCTGTAGCGTTTGGTTTTAACATCCAAACGGCCGAAAGTAACGCCTTCCAGAACCGCGACGACGACCAGCAGGCCGTACAGCAAAAAGCCGTGCAGGAGTTTGACGGCTTTGTTAAAGTGCTGCGCGATAACGGCGTGAATGTGAATGTTATTAACGATACACCGGAGCCCCATACCCCTGATTCTATCTTCCCGAATAACTGGGTATCTTTTCATGATAACGGCGATATTTTCCTGTACCCGATGCAGGCAGAGAACCGCAGGCTGGAGCGCCGGGAGGATATCATCCGCCAACTGGAAGAAGGCTTTAAGGCTAATCATGTTATTGATTTGAGCCGTTTTGAAGCAAAGAGCCAGTTTTTAGAAGGCACCGGCAGTATGGTGCTTGACAGGGAAAACAAAATAGCCTACGCCTGCCTTTCGCCCCGTACCAATGCCGAAGTGCTGAAAGCCTTTTGCGATTATACCGGCTACACAGCGGTAACCTTTGATGCCTTCGACCAAAACCAACAAGCCATTTACCATACCAACGTACTGATGGCCATCGGCAGTAAATTCGCGGTGATCTGTTTAGATAGCATCATCAATCCGGCTGAAAAAGAGAAAGTTATCAATTCACTTAAATCAACAGGAAAAGAGATCATCGATATCAGTTTTGATCAGATGAACCATTTTGCGGGTAACATGCTGGAGGTAAAGAATAATAATGGTGATACTTTGGTGGTAATGTCGCAGGCGGCATTTAAATCGCTTAGTGTTGAACAAAAGGCATTATTAGAAAAATATGGCAAGCTGGTTTATGCGGATATCAATACCATTGAAACTAATGGCGGCGGTAGCGCAAGGTGTATGATGGCAGAGGTGCATTTGGAGAAGTTATAGAATAATTCCGAAAATTAAGCGTACCCACGATCAATAGATAAGATATATGATTATAATAAAAAATCTTTCAAAGTGGATTAGACTATCTAATGTAGCCGGTGCCATATGTATAACATTGATAATATTAGATCTTACTCTTGGCAATCACTTCAAATCTCCTTTATTTTTTTTATTATGGTACATAATATCTGCTGTATCGCTACTTCTGTTTTTATTTGCTGAAGTAATGAAATTTATTGTGAAACGAGCTTTAAAAAAAGAATTAGGAAAATAAATAATACTTCATGCTGGCGCACGCGTGCCGAGTATGCCTATTGAACCATCCCGCGTTAAGGATTGCAGCGGATACCGGCCCTGTGGCTAATGCCTGCGCAGTATGAGCGGAAAGCCTGGGCCGCAGGCAACGCCCTCACAATTTTATTTCTCGCAAAGACGCTAAGACGCAAAAGCAACCGTCACTCTAAGCATGTCGAAGGCTTATTCGCTGTACAAGTCTGCCAATTGTTCAACAGCTCACCATGACATTTATATCGAAATAAATTCAACATAACAACCGCTAAACCAATACCTCAAATTTAGCGCCTTAGCGTCTTTGCGTGAAACATCTTTCCGCCATTGCAAACCAGCTCACCAACAGCATATTACAGCTACACGAAACATCCCGCAAATAAATTACATTTCTACTATAAAATTTACACCCAACAAATAGCAAATAAATCCGTTTAAAATATACATTTGCACCAAATTTTAAAGAATGCAGAGTTACCAGGAATTTCTTGACCTAAGCGTTGGTTTCCCACAGGATGGTTTTGAGATAATAGAGGACGAATTATATTTTAACGACCTCAATTTAATGGAGATGATTGAAACGTACGGCACGCCCCTGCGCTTCACCTATCTGCCTATAATCAGCAAAAAAATACAGCAGGCCAAGCTGCTTTTTCAGCAGGCAATTATTAAAAATAATTACCGCGGCACGTATAAGTATTGCTATTGCACCAAAAGTTCGCACTTTAAGCATATTGTTGAAGAAGCGCTGAAGAACGAGATCCACCTGGAAACATCGTCGGCCTTTGATATGCCTATGATTGACGCGCTGGAGAAAAAAGGTGCCCTAAGCAAGGATATGACCGTTATTTGTAACGGTTTTAAAACCTTTCAGTACAAGCAGTACATTATTGATATGCTGCACGATGGTTTTAAAAACATTATCCCTGTATTAGATAACAAGGAAGAATTTAACCTGTACGATGACGAGGTGGAGATGGATACCCCATGTAACCTGGGCATCCGTATAGCGGCGGAAGAGCAGCCGGATTCGCAATTTTATACCTCGCGCCTTGGTGTGCGTATGGAAGATGTGATTGATTTTTATCATAACAAGATAGAAAACAACCCTAACTTCCAGGTAAAGCTGCTGCATTTCTTCATTAACTCGGGTATCTCAGATACGCCATACTACTGGAACGAACTGGAGAAATACGTAACGCTTTACTGTAAGTTTAAAAAAATAAACCCCGCGCTGGATACTTTAGATATCGGCGGTGGTATGCCTTTCAAGGATTCGCTGGTGTTTGATTTTGATTACGAGTATATGATCAACGAGATTGTGAGCCGTATTAAAGAGATCTGCGCCGAGCACGATACCATGGAACCGGATATTATTACCGAATTTGGTAAATACACCGTTGCAGAAGCATCGGGTATATTATACAAAGTATTAGGCCGCAAGCAACAGAACGACCGTGAAAAATGGCTGATGCTCGACGGATCGTTCATTACCAACCTGCCTGATGTGTGGGCATTAAACCAAAAATACATTCTGCTACCTATCAACAACTGGGATAGCGAATACGAGCGTGTTAACCTTGGCGGTATAACCTGCGACGGGCAGGATTACTACAACCAGGAAGCCCACATGAACAGTGTGTATATGCCCAAAACCCGTAAGGTGCAGTACCTGGGTTTCTTTAACACAGGCGCCTACCAGGAAGTACTAAGCGGTTACGGTGGTATCCACCATTGCCTGCTGCCATCACCAAAACATGTTATCATCCGCAGAAACAGGGATGAAACATTCAACTTTGAGGTATTTGGCGAAGAGCAAAACAGCAAACAGGTATTAAAGATACTGGGTTACACCACCTAATATTTTATTAGATCGATATTTGAAAGCACTGCCGTATGGCGGTGCTTTTTTGTTTGGCAACGATCTTTAACCACAAAGGACACAGAGGGAAAAATCACAGAGAACACAAAGTTTATTAGCATTATCATCCAATCTCTGTTTCCTCAGTGAAAACTCTGTGACCTCTGTGGTTACAAAAATCTGAAAACTTTTTTCAAATAAATTCTAGTATTCCCCTATACTATATATATATTTGGGGAATAATAATGCAACAAATAGAATTTACATATCATAACAACCTGATTAACTGCTGTATGTGGGCAGATACATCGTGGTTGTAAGTGTGTAAATAAATAATACTCGCCTCTTCAGCCGCAGCAGAAGGGGCTTTTTTTTGAGAAAACTAAATTACGTACCGAATATGCAGAGCTTCAGAACAGAACTGGAGAACCCTATCGTTGAACAGGACATCATCGACCTGGAAAGGAAGATACGTGCGTTCCGAGAAGGCAAAATACACGACGAGAAATTCAGGAGCCTCCGTTTGGCACGTGGCGTTTATGGCCAAAGGCAGCCGGGCGTACAAATGGTGCGTATTAAACTACCGTTTGGTAAGGTTACTTTTAAGCAGCTTTTAAAAATTGCCGATATCTCTGACGAGTACGGCAGCAGCAACCTGCACTTAACCACCCGCCAGGATATCCAAATCCATTATGTAAGCCTTGACCGTACCCCACAGCTTTGGGCCGAGTTGGAGCAGGACGATATCACCCTGCGCGAAGCCTGCGGTAATACCGTACGTAACGTAACATCATCCCCTACCTCAGGTATCGACCCGCTGGAGCCGTTTGATGTTTCGCCATACGCACAGGCCACCTTCGAGTATTTCCTGCGGAACCCTATCTGCCAGGAAATGGGGAGAAAGTTCAAGATCTCCTTCTCATCAAGCGATGCGGATACCGCTTTTTCATACATCCATGATATTGGCGCGATACCTAAAATAAACGCCGCCGGCGAACGTGGCTTTAAAATATTGTTAGGTGGCGGCCTTGGCGCGCAGCCTTTACTGGCCAGCCCGGTAGAAGAGTTTTTGCCCGAGGATCAGCTGATCCCTTATATAGAGGCTATTATCCGTGTGTTTGACCGCCACGGCGAGCGCAATAACCGTAATAAGGCCCGTTTAAAATACCTTATCCAAAAAATAGGGTTAGACGAGGTGCTGCGTTTAGCCAAAGAAGAACGCACTGCGCTTAAGGTAAAAACCTGGCCAATTAACCGGGATGCTGTACCTACCCCCACAATACCTGAAGATATCACTTACAGCGATATTGAGATAATTAACCCATTCCGTTACGAGCAATGGCTGGCTACAAACGTATTTGAGCAAAAGCAAAAAGATTTTTACGGCGTGTACATTAAAGTGCCCGTAGGCGATATCCCAACGGATGTGGCACGCAAAATGGTTACAGCTATCAAACCATACGTTGCCGACGAGATCAGGATTACGCAAAACCAGGGTTTATTGTTAAAGTATGTGCGTAAAGAGGCGCTGCCGGCATTATATGCGGGGTTGCACGCTTTAGACCTTGCCGCGCCGGGTTTTGATAGTATTGCCGATGTTACCACCTGCCCCGGTACCGATACCTGTAACCTGGGCATCAGCAACAGCATGACCATGGCCAAAGTGCTGGAAGATGTTATTTATAACGAATACGAAGATTTTATCTACAACCGCGAGATCAAGATCAAAATAAGCGGCTGTATGAATAGCTGTGGGCAGCATGGTTTGGCTCATATCGGTTTCCATGGCAGTTCGCTTAAGGCGGGTGCAAAAGTATTGCCGTCTGTACAGGTAATGCTGGGCGGTGGCACTGTGGGTAACGGCGTAGGCCGCGCTGCCGAAAGGGTGATCAAAGTACCATCAAAACGTGCTACCGATGCTTTAAGGTATGTATTGGATGATTATAAAACCAATTCTGTATCAGAGGAAACCTTCCATGCTTATTATGACAGGCAGGGCAAAGATTATTTTTATCGCCTGCTAAAACCGCTGGCCGATTTGACTACCTTAACCGACGATGAATTTGTTGACTGGGGCCACCAGGAAACGTATGTTTCGGCCATTGGTGTTGGCGAGTGCGCTGGTGTCATTATCGACCTGGTAGCTACCCTGCTGTTCGAGAGCGAAGAGAAACTGGGCTGGGCCAACGGCGCGTATGCCAAAGGTTTATGGGCTGATGCTATCTATCATTCTTATAACACCATGATCAGCTCGGCTAAGGCCTTGCTACTGGACAAGGGCGTTAACAGCAGCACCCAAACCGGTGTAATAAAAGAATTTGATAACAACTATGTAGCCACCGGCGAGTTGGCCCTTGAGGGCACCTTCAGCGACCTGGTGCTGCAAATAAATAAAAATGAACCATCTGAAGAATTTGCCACCGCTTACAAACAGCAGGCTACAGATTTTTTAGAGGCTGTAAAAGTTAAGAGAGAGGCAGTGTTGCAATCATGATACAAAACAATATAAAAGAACCACGCATAACCCTTGTTGGCGCAGGCCCCGGCGACGCGGAACTGATAACCCTGAAAGGCGTTAAAGCCCTGCAAACTGCCGATGTGGTTTTATACGATGCTTTAGTGAATGACGACCTGCTGGAATATGCCCCTGCCAATGCGGTTAAAGTATATGTAGGCAAGCGCTCGGGCGATCATTCCTTCTCGCAGGATAATATTAACCGACTGATGGTCGATTACGCGCTTAACTATGGCCACGTGGTACGCTTAAAAGGCGGCGACCCGTTTGTGTTTGGCCGTGGGCATGAAGAACTGGATTTTGCAGCAGCATATAACATCCCTACACAAGTTGTACCGGGTATTTCAAGCTCGATAGGTGTACCGGGGTTACAAGGTATCCCGGTTACGCACCGTGGCCTTAGCGAAAGTTTTTGGGTGGTTACCGGCACTACCAGCGATGGTAAAATATCGAAGGATATATATGATGCCGCTAAAACCAATACCACCATTGTGGTACTGATGGGTATTCATAAACTGGCAAAAATTGCAGAGATATTTAAAAACGAAGGCAAAGGCAAACTACCTGTTGCCGTAATACAAAGCGGCACCACCGTTAACGAAAAGGTAGCCATAGGCACTGCAGATACCATTGCAGAACTGGCTGCCGAACAAGGCATCACCTCTCCTGCCCTTATTGTGTTTGGCGAGGTGGTATCCTTACATCCAAAATTTGAATTGGTAAAACAAGTTTATGACGTTGTTGCAAATGGATAATAACTTAACAGAAGTTCAGGCAGATAAAGCACAGGGCAACCAATTGTTCCCGGTGTTTTTAAAACTGAACAACCTGCATACCGTACTGGTTGGCGGCGGCAATGTTGGCTTGGAAAAGCTTACGGCCTTGCTCAATAACAGTCCGGCTGCTGCTGTTACCATTATTGCTAAAGATTTTTTGCCTGGTGTGCATGCACTCGCCGCGCAATACCCTCTCATAAAAATCGTCCAAAAATCATTCGCAGATACCGATCTGGATACTGCCGATATTGTTATTGCCGCCACAAACGACAGCGAACTGAATAAGTACGTACGCGACTCGGCGCATGACCGCAAACTATTGATCAATGTTGCCGATAAGCCCGAGCTTTGCGATTTTTACTTAGGTTCCATCGTACAAAAAGGCGACCTTAAAATTGCCATCTCAACAAACGGCAAATCGCCAACCATAGCCAAGCGGTTAAAAGAAGTTTTGGGCCAGTCGTTACCCGGCGAACTGGATATCACCCTGCAGCAAATGAGCGAGGTGCGCAACACCCTATCCGGCGATTTTACGCATAAAGTAAAAGAATTGAACCGGGTTACCGCCATATTACTCGGCCCTAAAAAGGCGCCGAGCACCAATAAAATAAAATTTCTGGTTTGGGCAACGTTTGTGGCTTTCCTGGCTGTAACCATTACCGCCCTGTGGCTTAAAGACCCGGCATTTAAAAACTACGTGGAGAATATATCGCCCACGTTTTATTATTTCCTGGGGGCAGGGTTTGTTTTCGCGCTGATAGACGGGGCCATCGGCATGTCATACGGGGTAACATCAACTTCATTTTCGCTATCTATGGGCATCCCTCCCGCCTCGGCAAGTATGGGTGTGCATTTATCAGAGATCATGAGCAACGGCATTGCCGGCTGGATGCATTACCGCATGGGCAACGTAAACTGGAAACTGTTTAAACTATTGCTGTTGCCGGGCATTATCGGCGCGGTTACAGGCGCTTACTTATTATCATCGTTAGAGCATTATGCTCAATATACTAAACCCGCTGTATCACTTTATACATTAATATTAGGTACAGTAATATTTAAGAAAGCTTTAGACCTTAAAAAGAAACGCACTACAGCCAAAATAAAACGCATACCGCTGCTGGGCCTTGGCGGTGGGTTTATTGATGCCGTTGGCGGCGGTGGCTGGGGTTCTATCGTGTTATCTACGCTGATAGCAGGTGGTCGCCACCCACGTTTTTCATTAGGCACGGTTAAGTTATCCCGTTTCTTTATCGCGCTGATGGGTTCGCTTACCTTCATCACCATGCTCAATAGCTCTCATTGGGATGCTGTGGCAGGCCTGGTTATCGGCAGCGCACTGGCATCACCCGTGGCGGCACGTATCTCTAACAAAATTTCTGCAAAAGCCATCATGATGGCGGTATCAATTATCGTTATCCTCATCAGCATCCGCAGTATTATTAATTTTTTATTGAAGGTGATATAATGGCCGATACTACTTACATATCGCAATTGGTGAACGGGAAAACCCCGGCAGATACGCTGCGTGCTTTAGCGGAGCAGTTTGCTGGCGAGATCGTATTTTCTACCAGCTTTGGCTGGGAAGACCAGGTGATATCGCACATCATATTCGCCAATAACATCCCCATTAAGGTTTTTACGCTTGAAACTGGTAGATTGTTCCCCGAAACCTATTACGTGTGGAACCGTACTATGGAGATATATGGCCAGCCTATCCATGCCTACTATCCCGATAATAACAAACTGGAAGCCATGGTGAACGCCAAAGGCCCAAACAGTTTTTACGAATCGGTAGATAACCGCAAAGAATGTTGCGGTATCCGTAAGATAGAGCCTTTGCACCGTGCCCTGGCCGGTAACCAATGCTGGATAACCGGCATCCGTGCCGAGCAATCGCCAAATCGCGAGGATATGAGCAATGTGGAATGGGATGAGGGCAACCAGCTCATTAAGTTCCACCCTATTTTTAACTGGACTTTAGACGATGTAAAAGCTTACATCAAACAATATAATATACCTTACAATACATTGCATGACAAGGGTTTCCCGAGCATTGGCTGCCTGCCCTGTACCAGGGCGGTACAACCCGGCGAAGATTTCAGGGCCGGGCGCTGGTGGTGGGAAGACCAAAGCAAGAAAGAGTGTGGTTTACATGCAGTTACGTTAAACGATTTAAAAGAATGAGCAAATACCGGTTAGATTACCTGGACGAATTAGAGGCAGAGGCCATATATATTCTGCGCGAAGTAGCGGGGCAGTTTGAAAAACCTGCGTTACTTTTTTCTGGCGGTAAGGATTCTATTACGCTGGTGCATTTGGCTTTAAAAGCCTTTCGCCCGGGTAAGTTCCCTTTCCCGCTGGTACATATTGATACTGGGCACAATTTTGAAGAAACCATTACCTACCGCGATGATATGATAGCCCGCATTGGCGAAAAGCTGATAGTAGGCCACGTGCAGGATAGCATAAATGAAGGCAAGGTGATTGAGCAAAAGGGCAAAAACGCCAGCCGTAACCCTTTACAAACTACTACCCTGCTGGATACCATTGCCAAACACGGCTTTGATGCCTGTATTGGCGGTGCCCGCCGTGATGAAGAAAAGGCCCGTGCCAAAGAACGTATCTTTTCGGTACGTGATGAGTTTGGCCAGTGGGACCCTAAACGCCAGCGCCCCGAGCTTTGGGATATTTATAACGGTAAGATACACAAGGGCGAGAACGTACGCGTGTTCCCGATAAGCAACTGGACGGAACTTGATGTATGGAACTACATCCGCCGCGAGAACATCCCTTTGCCAACCATTTACTTTGCACACCAGCGCGATTGTATTACGCGTAACGGGCAGTTAATGGCGGCATCACCGTTTTTAAATATGGATGCGGATGATGTGGTAACACGCAAAAATGTACGTTTCCGCACCGTAGGCGACATGACTTGTACCGCGGCTGTTGAATCGTACGCGTTTGAGATAGATGATATTATCGACGAGATAGCGTCATCCAAGATAAGCGAGCGTGGCGCCCGCATGGACGATAAGGTAAGCGAAGCCGCTATGGAAGACAGGAAAAAAGGCGGATACTTTTAAAGCCTGAGAACGGTGGTGAGGACACCGACCTTAGACACTAGACAAAACAAAATCGAGATTGAACATCCGAAATTCGAAATAAAGAGAATGGATATACTAAAATTTATAACAGCAGGCAGTGTTGACGATGGCAAAAGCACATTGATAGGCCGTTTGCTGTACGATAGCGAAGCCATCCTGGCCGACCAGTTAGAGGCCCTGCATGCATCAAACCGTAAAAACGACGACGGCAGCATTGACCTTGCCATTTTAACCGACGGCCTCAAAGCCGAGCGCGAACAGGGCATTACCATTGATGTAGCCTACAAATATTTTGAAACAGAGAAACGCAAGTTCATCATAGCCGATGCACCCGGCCATATCCAGTACACCCGTAACATGGTTACCGGTGCAAGTAATGCTGCTTTAGCCATTATTTTGATTGATGCCCGCAAAGGCGTTGTAGAACAAACCACGCGCCACTCCTTCCTGGTATCGCTGCTGCAAATACCGCAGGTAGTGGTTGCTGTAAACAAAATGGATATGGTTGATTACAGCGAGGATGTGTTTAAAAACATAGTAGCCGACTTTAAAAAGCTGGCTGCAAAGGTTAACCTGGAGAATGTTACCTATATCCCGGTAAGCGCGCTTAAAGGTGATAATATTGTGTATCCATCATCAAAAATAAGCTGGTATTTGGGCGATAGCCTTTTGCAGCATTTAGAGAATGCGGAGATAACTATTGATGATTCATCTGCACGTGCACGCCTGCCAGTACAATGGGTGGTACGCCCGCAAACGGATGAACTGCACGATTACCGCGGTTATGCAGGCCGGGTTTCGAGCGGATCATTTAAAGTGAATGATAAGGTAACCGTACTTCCATCGGGTTTTAGTACTACTATTTCAAAGATAGAGTTGTATGATAAACAACCGGAGGAAGCATTAGCAGGCATGTCGGTAACAGTTCACTTAAGCGATAATATAGATATCAGCCGTGGTGATATCATTGTGAACAGCGCCGGGCAGCCGCAGCTATCCAACATAATAGAGGCCGACCTGTGCTGGATGGATACCCGCCCGCTTGATGCTTCGCTTACCTACCTGGTGCAGCATAACACCAAAACCATCCGCTGCAAAATACAGGAGGTGATCTATAAAGTGAATATCAACACGCTGGAGAAAGATTACGACGAAGAGTTTAAACTGAATGATATTGGCCGCATTGTGATTAAAACAGCCGAGCCATTAGCATTCGACCCATACCAGGTAAATAAAGCCAATGGCGGGGCTATTATTATTGATAGCCGGACCAATGTAACCGTAGGCGCGCTGATGCTGCGCCAGTCGGTAGAATAACTGAATAATCTCCAATTATTATATAAACCAGTTAAGTGAAGTATGATTACCCTGTGCGAGGTGCAACTCGTACGGGGTTCTTTGTTTTTAGTGCGTGAGCTAAACCCTCAGTTCAATCCGGAACAAAACGGAACAAGCCTTAAATTAATAATCAACTAAAAATCAGATATTTAATTCAAAATAGTTATATATCTACTTTCGCTTTTTGGCAAGTTAAAAAGGACGAACCAAGGTCGAAAAAAGGCTAAAAAAAGGCGATTTTTTGCACTATTTATCCGCCACAGTATTGTTCATTTCTTGTTCCATTTACGCAAAAGTGGAACAAAATATATAAAATACTAAATATCTGAAAATAAGATTTTTAACACAATACAGTTAAAGTAAAACTTTAAATAGATGGGCGAATTAAAAACATTAATACACTAACTATCAATATGTTCCATTTGTTCCGCTTGTTCCATTTTGCAGTGGAACAAACAATGGAAAAATCCGGGCACAAAAAAAGCGGGCAGCTCGCCCGCCCGCTTTTTAGAAAAACTAAATTATACCTAAAAAAACAAATAGGATCTTTTATTTGCCGCTCAGTAAACCATCCAGCGTAACCGAAACATAGTATATGCCGCCGATGGTTGGGCCGCCTGCATATTGTATGTAGCGTTTGTTGGTTATATCTGTAGCGCCAATTTTAAATGTTGCATAATAAACCGGCACACGCAGTGTAACCTGTGCATCAACAGTATGGATAGCAGGTACATTACCGGTTACCAGCGGGCTTTCCCACAGGTAGCTTTGCTGCCATTTGTAAACTACGTTAAAACCAAGGTTTTTAACCACCTCGCGGTTACCGAATGAGAAGTTACCGCTCCACTCAGGCGTGTTAAACCCTGTCACGAATATATCCGAGGTTTGTTGTGCTTTCAGTTTATTAAAGCTTACGTTACCCGATACAGTGTACCGCTGATAGAAATTATAGCTTAACCCTGCAGATGAGCCGTAGTTATTATAAATATTCTTGGCATTTGTATAAACACGGTAGCGGCTTTGACCTGCGCTTGCTGCATTGGTTGCAGTTGCTGTTGTAGGGTCGCGGTTAACGTCAAGCATGGCCAATACGGCTGCGTCTGTGCCTACTGTAGTTCCGTTGGGTACAAACACTTGCACCTGGCCTAAAAAGCCGTTGTAGCGGTTAGCATAGGCATCTATATCCAAAAACACCTTATTATCAAAGAAGATGCCTTTGTAGCCTACCTCAAATGAGGTGATCTGCTCGGGGCGGGCTTTTGGCAAATTGGCTACCTGTAGCAAACTTCTGTTGGCCAAAGCAGTTGCATCATTACCTGTGGCCGATTGGGCTTTAACAGCTGCATTAAAGGCCGTTACCGATTGCTGGGTGTAGCTATTGTTTAAATAACCCAAACCATCATTTATAAATTCTAAACTACCTACTCGTTTTACGCGGCCATTGTTTACGTATGATAGTGCCTCAAACAATGATGGGAACCGATAACCATTTTGGAATGTAAACCTGAAGTTATGGTTTTGCGTTGGCGAATAAACAGCCGCTAAACGTGGGGTAAACTTAGGGTCGAAATATGGGTTACGATCCCAGCGGACAGAGCCGAACAATTTTAATTTTTCATCAAAAAATGTTTTGGTAACCTGTGTAAACGCGCCATATTTTTTGTAGCTCACGTTATCACCAAAGCTACCATTAGCCAAAGGAGTGTTCCTGTCGGCGATTGAGCGGGAAAAGTCAACAAAGTTATTCCCATCGGGGGTAATTTCATAAACGCGTACATCGGCACCAACCAGCAGGTCAATAAATTTAATATGCCTGGTCAGGTCCCATTGCGCTTCAGCATTATACATTTTGCTTTTTTGTACCAGCGCGGCGCCACCTGTTACCGGGGCGTTTGGTATCAGGCTCGATTTGATATCCCAGTTATTGATACCTATAATGGTTTGGCGCAGATCGTTAAAAGCCTGTGTACCGGGCTCTACCCTGCCCAGGTCGGCAGCGGCACGGGCAGCATCATTAGCAGCAGCAAGGTTAGCTGATGTTAACGCCCCGCCATGCGTATTGGCATAAGCAGTTAAAGCATTTTTGTAAGTTGTACCCCATGCCGAGTTACTGGCGTGGTTAAGGTCGAGGTTATCGGCCAGTGGTTTTACGTTGAATGATTTGCCGGTATTCTCGATAGATTCGTATGCACGTACCAGGAAATCGGTACCTTTTAATTCTACTTTATGGTTTTGTACAGATGCACCATTCAATGATATTTTGTTACCGCGCTGAAAAACACCATCCATGTTGCCATAGCGGTAAGTGTAGGATAATTGTGTGTTAGGGGTTATTTTATAAGCCAGGGTACCATCAAGTTTTAGGTTGGTAACCTTAGGGTTAACCAGGTCAACCTCATTATAACCTGTACGGGCAACTGTCAGATTGGGCCTTGCTACGCCATCAACCACAATACCTTTTATGGATACTGTGTTGCTACCGGCAAGGGCATCATCGCCATACTTGTTCCAGCCATCATAAGCGGCGTTGCTGATGCCGGTAAGTTCAGGATAAGCCGGGTTAGCCGTTTTCAGGTTGCCCGGGTTTTGATCAAGCCTGGTGTTTGATTGCCAGTCCTTACCTGTTAAATAGCTCGCGTTTACTTTAAAAGCGAATTTATCGTTCCAGGCCTTCGCAAAGCGGATGGCGGTTTCGTTGATAGCGCTCGGGCTAACGCCAATACCATCCACATGGTTTATACCTGTACGGTGGTAAAAGCTAAGTCCTTGTGTTTTAAAGGGGTCTTTGGTAAATAAGTTGGATAACCCGTTGATAGCGTTGGTACCATACAAGGCAGCAGCGGCACCGGGGGTAATTTCAATGCTGGCAATATCCAGCTCGGTTGGGCCAATGGCGTTACCAAGCGGCACACCTAAAGTGGCCGACTGCATATCCACCCCATCTGCAAGCTGCATAAACCTGAAATTGTTTGGGCTGTTGAAACCACGTGTATTCGGCACTTTCATGGTGATACTGGTGGTGGTCATTTGTACGCCTTTAACGTTCTCCAGCGCGTCGTAAAAACTTGGGCCTGGCGATTGTTTAAGCGCCGTAATGCTCAACTTCTCAATAGCTACCGGCGAGCGTAAAAGCTTTTCTTCCCGGCGTGATGCGGTAACTACTACCTCGTTTATCAGTAATGCTTGTGTAGATAATTGAATATTTAAGTTACTATTAGCGTTTTTGATTAAAAATTCCTGAGTTTGAAAACCAACCGCACTAAACACAAGCGTAAAAGGCAGTTTGGCATTTGTTTGTAATGTGAATTTACCGGTACTATCTGTAGCAGCACGATTATCAGTGCCTTTTATAGCTACGGTTGTGCCCACCAGGGGGTTGCCATGTTCGTCGTTAACTTTACCGCTTAAGGCGTAGTTGCCGTTCAATTGGGCCGAAGCCACGGCCGGGACAAGCGTTAAAAAGAGCACAATGAGTTTTAAGAAATTTGTAAAAGATTTCATGTAATAAGGTTGAAAGAAATGAAAATTGAGTTAATACGTATTGTTATCCTGAGCGGGATTAACAACAACAGCATGCAGTTAGGCGCTGCATTGAATACATTGATACTGGAGTAAAGGCAATTAAATAATACATTGTCTATAGAATAAGTAGACAAATGTATCAAAACTTTTACTTCCACCAAAAAAAATGTATTATTTTTTGAAATAATATGGGTTAACCATCTAAAAAGCCGCCATTTACACAGGAAATGAGTATTATTGTCGACTAAACTCATATACTTTAATGTCGTTCAATTACCGCCGCATCATTATTAAAATAGGATCAAACGTTATTACCCGGGCCGATGGCCTGCCCGATGTGGAGCGTATTGAGCACTTGGTTAACCAGATAGCCGAAATTAAGAAGCAGTGTATTGAAGTGATATTGGTATCATCGGGCGCGGTGGCATCCGGCAGGAGTTTAATATCAGTTTCCGAAAAGTCGGACGCGGTGGCTGTACGCCAGTTGCTGGCTTCTATCGGGCAGGTAAAGCTGATCAATACCTACGCCCACCTGTTCGAAAAATTTAAGATCCTATGCTCGCAGGTTTTGGTAACCAAGGAGGATTTTCGCGACAGGCTGCATTACCTGAATATGCGTAACTGTTTAGAGATACTGTTACAGCACCAGGTTATCCCGGTAATAAACGAGAACGATGTGGTGTCGGTAACCGAACTGATGTTTACCGATAATGATGAACTGGCGGGGCTAATCGCCTCTATGCTGAACGCACAGGCATTAATAGTTTTAACTAATGTGGATGGCATCTACACCGGCGACCCTAAGCTGGAAACTTCGTCTGTTATTACCGAGGTGAATGATGCAGGGATAGATTTCGCATCGTTCGTTAGTTCGGGCCGGTCGCAATTTGGCCGCGGGGGGATGATCACCAAATCAACCATCGCCCATAAAGTGGCCAAGCTGGGTATCGCGGTACACATCGCCAATGGCACAAAAGAAAATATATTGACCAATGTACTGGCAAACGAAGTGGTGCATACCCGCTTTACCCCTACCAAAAAAGCATCAGGCAAAAAGAAATGGCTGGCCCATTCAGAAAACGCCGCTACCGGTGTGGTACAGGTAAATGAGGGTGCTAAAACGGTGCTGGTATCCAGCAAGGCATCGAGCCTTTTACCCGTTGGTATCATCAATATAATATCCGATTTTAAAAAGGGCGAGATCATTAAGATAGTAGATGAGCATAATAAAACCATAGGCCTTGGCCTGGCCGAATATGGCTCGGATAAAGCCCGCGAACTCACCGGCCAAAAGAACCAGAAAGCGCTGGTACATTACGATTACCTTTATTTGCAGGGATAATATGAGCTATAAACACTATTTCGAGAACGCTTTAATTGCCGGCAGGAACGCGGCCCTGTTGCCTGCTGTTATCAATAAAGTATTGCTGGATGTGGCGAAAGCAGCCATCGAACAAACGGATTACCTATTACAGGAAAATAAAAAGGACCTGGAGCGCATGGACCCCGCCGACCCGAAATACGACCGCCTCACCCTCACTGCCGACAGGATAAAAGCCATTGCCCACGATATAGAAAATGTGGCGGCGCTTGATAGTCCGTTGGGTAAAGTATTATCTGAGAAAACCTTACCTAATGGCTTATATATTAAAAAAGTACGCGTGCCGCTTGGCGTGGTAGGCGTAATTTACGAAGCCCGGCCAAATGTTACGTTTGATGTGTTTGCCCTGTGTTTTAAAACGGGCAACATTAGCATATTAAAAGGCGGTAGCGATGCAGATAATTCTAACCGGGCCATCATGAAAGTGATTCACGGAGTTTTATCGGCACACAATATTGATGTAAATTTTGCTACCCTGCTACCTGTTGAGCGCGAAGCTACCGAGGCTTTGCTTAATGCGGTTGGCTTTGTAGATGTATTGATACCGCGCGGCAGCCAGTCGCTCATTAATTATGTACGCAGTAGCAGTAAAGTACCTGTGATTGAAACAGGCGCCGGCATTGTGCACACCTATTTTGATGAAACCGGCGATCTGGAAAAAGCCATAACCATCATCGATAATGCCAAAACCCGCCGCGTAAGCGTTTGTAACGCCCTGGATTGCCTCATCATCAACAGCAAACGCCTTGGCGACCTGGTACACATCACCGAACCACTTGGTGAAAAGGGGGTAAAAATTTATGCTGATAAAAAGGCTTATGAAATATTAGACGGCCTGTACCCTGCCGTAATATTGGAACAAGCCCAACCGGAGCATTTCGGCACGGAGTTTTTATCCATGACGATGTCGATAAAAACGGTTGATACTTTAGAACAGGCATTGGAACACATCGCCATTAATAGCTCTAAACATAGCGAAGCCATACTATCAGAGGACGAACTGAATATCGAAACATTCTTGAACCGGGTTGATGCCGCTGCAGTATATGTAAACACCTCCACCGCCTTTACCGATGGTGCCCAATTTGGCCTTGGTGCCGAAATTGGTATAAGTACCCAAAAACTCCATGCCCGCGGGCCAATGGGGCTGGAAGAACTGACGAGTTATAAATGGATAGTAAAGGGGAATGGGCAGATAAGGAAAGGGTAAATAATGTCTAACACAGAATATCGAATGGTGAATAATAAAGTTCATTCCTACTTCGATATTCGGCATTCATCATTCGATATTGCATCCCAGCTCATTTTACCCTCGTCTGACCCAAGCTATAAACACCATAAACTGTAAAACCTTATCTTTGCACGCAATATGAGTAAGCACGGTAGGATATTAGTGGCAATGAGTGGCGGAGTTGATAGTTCTGTAGCGGCAGTAATGCTGCATGAACAGGGTTATGAGGTTATTGGCCTTACCATGAAAACCTGGGACTACGCCGCAAGCGGTGGCAGTTCAAAAGAAACCGGTTGCTGTAGCCTGGATAGTATTAACGATGCGCGTGCTTTAGCCGTTGGTTATGGTTTCCCGCATTATATACTGGATATCCGCAACGAGTTTGGCGATTTTGTGATCGATAACTTTGTTGACGAATACCTTGCCGGCCGTACCCCTAACCCATGCGTGCTTTGCAACACCCACATTAAATGGGAAGCTCTTTTAAAACGTGCCGATAAACTGGATTGCGAATTTATCGCAACCGGCCATTACGCCAACATCCGCGAACAGGATAATGGACGATACGTTATATCAAAAGGTAAGGACGAAAATAAAGATCAATCATACGTGCTTTGGGGTGTATCGCAGCAAAACCTTGCGCGTACAAAATTCCCTTTAGGCAGTTTTTCTAAACCCGAGATCAGGCAGATGGCCGTTGATATGGGGCAGCTGGAACTGGCAGGTAAAAGCGAAAGTTACGAGATCTGTT
Organism: Bacteroidota bacterium; assembly: GCA_040390445.1. Taxonomy (GTDB): domain Bacteria; phylum Bacteroidota; class Bacteroidia; order Sphingobacteriales; family Sphingobacteriaceae; genus Mucilaginibacter. Next base: position 226,201 of record JAZJYI010000003.1, on the reverse strand, counting down.
TTGTGCCCGATAACGATTACCGTGCATTCTTGCGCCATAAGGTGGAAGACCTGGACGAACGTGTTGGCCCGGGTAATTTTGTATTAACAGACGGCACCATTATAGGCAAACACCTTGGTTATCCTTATTATACCATAGGCCAGCGTAAAGGTTTGGGTATTGCTTTGGGTAAACCAATGTTCGTTACTAAAATTCAGCCGGAAAATAATACCGTTGTTTTGGGTACGATTGAAGAACTGGAAAAGAAAGAAGCCTGGGTACGTAACCTTAACCTGGTTAAATACGAAAGCATTAAAGAACCTATTGAAGCCGTTACTAAAATACGCTACAAAGACGCAGGTACCGAAAGTAAAATAGTGCAAATTGGCGACCACATGAAAGTATCGTTCGATCATATGGTATCGGGCATTGCACCGGGCCAGTCGGCTGTTTTCTATGAAGGCAACGATTTATTGGGCGGCGGCTTTTTGATATAAATTAGTTTGTATCAAAATGCCTGTCAGTCTGAGCTTGTCGAAGACCTATACAAGCGGCTAATGGTTCGATAAGCTCACCATTACATCTAAACTTGCGTCTTCGCGTCTTTGCGCCACAAAAGCTTTTTGCTGCCGTAGGCCCAAAAACCCTTGCATCAAAACATTTTTACCGCTACTTCATTTACTACAATATCACCCCAACAAAAAAACAAATTTGTGTTTCTAATGCATTTTATGTTTTCTTTGCAAAAAAACACCCGCTTAAATGGCTAAAAATTTACTCATAGTTGAATCACCGGCGAAAGCCAAAACCATTGAAGGATACCTCGGCAAGGACTTTACCGTAAAATCAAGTTACGGCCATATCCGCGACTTGGTGAAGTCTGAAGATGCCATTGATATCAACAACAACTTCAGTCAGCGATACGAAGTACCCGCCGATAAGAAGCAGATAGTGAGCGAATTAAAGAAATTAGCTAAAGAAGCAGACATTGTATGGCTCGCATCCGATGAAGACCGCGAGGGAGAAGCCATATCATGGCACTTATTTGAAACATTAGGATTAAAAGAGCCTGATACCCGCCGTATTGTTTTCCACGAGATTACAAAGCCGGCTATTATGAAGGCCATAGAAAATCCGCGTAAAATAGATTACAACCTGGTAAACGCCCAGCAGGCACGCCGTGTTCTTGACCGTTTGGTGGGTTTTGAACTTTCGCCTGTTTTGTGGAAAAAGGTTAAACCATCCTTATCTGCCGGGCGTGTGCAATCAGTAGCCGTTAGGTTAATTGTTGACCGCGAGCGCGAGGTAAATAAATTTAAATCGGAAGCTGCGTTTAAGGTAGTAGCCATATTCGGTACCGGAAGAAACGCTTTCAAAGCTGAACTGCCCGAGCGTTTTGCCCAGCAGGATGATGCCGAAAAGTTTTTGCAGGATTGCGTTAAGGCTATTTTCGATATCAAATCGTTAGAGACCAGGCCAGCCAAACGTTCGCCGGCCGCGCCGTTTACCACATCTACCCTGCAACAGGAAGCCAGCCGTAAACTTGGTTACTCGGTGGCACGTACCATGCAGGTTGCCCAAAGGTTGTACGAATCTGGTTATATTACCTATATGCGTACCGACTCGGTAAACCTAAGCGATACTGCTTTGAATGCTGCCGAAAAAGAAATTGTTTCGGCCTACGGCGATAAATATCATCAACACAGAAAATATAAAACTAAAAGCGCAGGCGCACAGGAAGCCCACGAGGCCATCCGCCCTACGTATTTTAACAACCATACCATTGATGGCGAAAGTAACGAGAAACGCCTTTATGAGCTGATTTGGAAACGTGCTATTGCATCGCAAATGAGCGAAGCACAGTTTGAGAAAACCGTTGCAAAGATCAGTATATCAACACGTAAAGAGGAGCTGGTAGCTAATGGTGAGGTGATGAAGTTTGATGGTTTCCTGAAGGTTTACCTGGAAAGCAGCGACGATGATGATGATAACCAAACCGCCGATGGCGAGAACGCTATACTGCCACCTTTAACAAAAGGACAGGTATTAGACCTGCAGGAGCTAACCGCTACAGAAAGATTCTCCCGCCCGCCTGCACGCTACACCGAGGCAAGTTTGGTGAAGAAATTAGAGGAGTTAGGTATCGGTCGCCCTTCAACCTATGCCCCTACCATATCAACCATACAAAACCGCGGTTACGTGGTTAAAGAAGAACGCGAAGGCCGCCAGCGCAACTTCCGTGTGCTTACTTTAAAAGGTGACAGCATCATTAAAGATACCCGTGTAGAAAACACCGGTGCCGAACGCGGGAAGCTTTTCCCTACAGATATTGGCGCTGTGGTGAATGATTTTTTAGTACAGCACTTCCATGGTATTGTTGATTTTAACTTTACCGCGAGCGTTGAGAAACAATTTGATGAGATTGCCCAGGGCCTGCAGGACTGGACAAAAATGATCCGCACGTTTTACGATCCATTCCATAAGGATGTTCAAAGTACTATAGAAACTGCGGATAAAGCCACCGGCGAACGCGAACTGGGTGTACACCCGGAGAGCGGCAAAAAAATGTCGGTACGTATTGGCCGTTACGGTCCGTTTGTACAGGTTGGCGAAAACCCAAGTGACGAAAGTGAAGAAAAACCACTTTACGCCAGCTTACGCACCGGCCAAAGTATAGAAACCATTAGCCTGGAAGAAGCACTTGAATTATTTAAGTTGCCAAAAGTGCTTGGCGAGTACGAAGGTAAAGTAATGAAAGTGGCAATAGGCCGCTTTGGCCCTTACATAAGCCACAACAGCGCTTTTGTATCGGTACCAAAAGAGATTGACCCGCTTGACGTTACCGAAGAGCAGGCGATTGAACTGATAGAAGCAAAACGTAAAAAAGACGCCGAGAAATTAATCAAAGCATTCCCTGAAGACGAAATCGTTAAAGTTTTAAATGGCCGCTGGGGTCCGTATATTGAATTTGGTAAATTAAACGTTAAAATACCAAAGGATATCACTGACCCAACCACCTTGACCTATGAGCAGTGCAAGGCTTTGGCCGACGCGATGCCTAAGGATGCTAAAAAAGGCCGTTTTGGTAAAGCAGCACCCGCTGCAAAACCTGCAGCCAAAAAAGCACCTGCTAAGAAAAAAGCGGTAGCGAAGAAAAAGTAAGTTATTGGTTGGTTGAGTGAGTGGAGAGTGGTTAGATATTTAATAACTATTCATTACTCACTTAATCAACCACTCACCATAATACCATGATTAAAGACCTTCCTTCAAACGTAGTAAAAGATATAGCAATTGCGGTTGCCTTAGAAGGTGAAAGTGCCGAGAGTAAAGTTTGGTACGTGTACCTCATCAACCTTAAAAATATACCGCTGGAGAATGTGCTGGTTACCTCAAAAGGTTACGGCGAAAAAAACGGTGAACTGGTTAAAACTTCTACCCTGCGCCATTCATTCCCATTGGTTGAGGCAAACTCTTATAAGCTGATAGAACCTATTGACGAAGAAACCTTCGGCCTGAATAATGAGTACTGGCTCAGTTATTATATCGGCCGGGAGATCTATGATAAAAAGTTCATCTTTTTGCCTGAAAGTATTGTAGATGATAACTTTATTAAGCTGCCGGTAATTAACAAACCGGGGGTTATGATCCGCTAATTGCTCAGATCGTGCAGCTGGTGCACGGATGATCTGATATCACTGTAAAGCTTTTTATATACCGGGAAAATCTTGCTGTAAACGGCATGTGCTTCGTTGTTAGGTGATATCACCACGCTGCCGGCGGCTTCATTACCTACCATTTCTTTAATATCAACACCCAACGCCTCCATAGCCAAATAAATGGCCCCTATGGCCGATGCGTCGCCAGATTGCAGTAACACCAATTTTTTACCGGTAATATCGGCTAATACCTGCACCCATGTTGCCGATGAGATAAACCCGCCGCTTACTACAATTTCTTCGATGGGCTGTTCCGGCCGTTCAACTGCATTAAGCACATCATTCAGTGCAAAGCAAATACCTTCTAAAGCCGCTCTTAAAAAATGCTGCTGCTGGTGTTTAAAGTTGATATTGATAAACGCCCCCGAACTTTTAGCATCCCAAATAGGCGCACGTTCGGCATACAGGTATGGTAAAAACACAAGGCTATCGCTGCCTGGTTTAACAGTGTCTATTGCCTTAAAAAGCTGTTTGTAGGTTTCGTCGGTTACGGTATCGAGTTTTAAAAAGCTTTTTAGCAGCCAGTCTACAGCTGCTCCTCCATTATTTACCGCCCCCCCACAAATAAATGTACCGGCTTTAAGCAGGTAATTAAAGGTCATGGCCTGGTAGTTATAAACTGGGGCCTTGCCCCCAACCCTCACTGCGCCGCTTGTGCCAATAGTTAAGGCGCCAACGCCTTCCCGTACCGCATTACCGCCAAGATTAGCGCAGCAGCCATCGCTGGCACCAATTACAAAGGCTGTATCTGTGCCTATACCGGGTAAAATATCAGCCGAGCTTAAATAGCGTTTATAACCGGTATCTACGGGTGTTGAAAGCCTGGTGCCGTCAACACCGGCCAGTGCGCAGGCTTTATGATACCATTTCAGCTCCAGGATATCAAACATCCCCATGGCCGACGCAATGGAGTAATCTACCTCAAACGTGCCGAATAGTTTAAACCAAACGTACTCCTTAACAGAGATAAATTTGTGCGCCTTTGTAAAAAGCTCCGGGCTGTTCTCCCCGAGCCACGTTATCTTACACAAAGGCGACATGGCATAAATAGCCGTACCGGTGTGGCGGTAAATATCCTCCCCATCAGCAGAGTTTCTTATTTTTAGGGCAATATCCGCGCTCCGCGAATCTGACCAGAGCATGGCATCAGCTAGGGAGTTTCCCTTTTCATCAACAGGCATAATGCTGTGCATTGCGCTGCTAAAGCTTATAGCGGCCGGGGCTTGTTTTAGGTTGGTTATTATCTTGCTGATGCAGTTTAAAAAAGCCCGCCAGATCAGGTCGGGGTTTTGTTCGCTGTAACCGGGCCTGGGGGTATTGGTTGGGTAGTAACTTTGGGCTGTTGCAATGGTTTTACCGGCTGCATCAACTGCTACCGCCTTTGTGCTGCCTGTACCTAAATCAATACCAACAAAGTAATTTTGCATATCCTGAAACTATTTTTAACCTGCTGCGTAAACTTAGCAGAAGATATTGAAAAAATAATCCACAATGGTAGTTTTTGTCAACAAAAACATTCCCGAATTGCGGAATTTAATTCACTATCTAGTAATTTACTCTAATTTTAATAAAAAATCTAAATCAAAAATTTCACGTAGTTAGCTGTGATATAAATAATTGGTAAGTGTGGCAGCCATTTGTTAGCAATTGGCATGATATTTTTGAAAGGTATTCAATATAAAAGTGTCATATTTATAACCAGAAACTACGAATTAGATTCGGCATGAAAAAAACTTTACTGATTGTTGATGACGATTTGAGTATTTTAAAACTACTCAACTTTATATTATCAAAGGATTACGAGATAGTTGTCAAAAACAACGGCATTGAAGCTTTTAGCTGGTTGGAGGATGGTAATATGCCAAAACTGATCATCTCCGATCTGCAAATGCCCTATTTTGATGGTCAATCTTTCCTTAAGAATGTTAAAATAAGTGGCTTTTATCGTGACATACCGGTTATTATGCTTTCGGCAGCCCATGACCTGGATGAACAGGTTGCCAATATGCCCTTTAAAGTAGATGCTTATATGCATAAACCCTTTAACCCTACAAGCTTAAAAACGGCCATTAATCAAGCTTTACAAGTTTATGACGAACAAGACAGCAACTGACTGGAACGAAAATTCTAATTCCCAGATCAGAGTTGCATATGCAGGTTTGGAATTAAAGGACTTGATCGCTAACGATCTGACCAATTACTTCAGTATACATTTCAATAACTCAATCAATGATCTGGAAGAGTACCTGGGCGACCAGTCTATACTAACCATTCCGGATATTATTTTGGTTGAGGTTGATAAAGATGAGCAATGCTTCGCCCTGGTTGAGCGCCTTAGGCAAAATTTTTTGATGAATGGTTTGATCATCGTAATGCTGTCAACCCATAAAAATAAAGCACAGGTACAAAAAGCCATGCAAATGAAACTGCATGATTTTTACACCTACCCGTTCTCTACTTCCGACCTTCGGGAGCGGTTGAACTTCCTGGTTAAATTTAAATTGATAAAACCAAGGTTGTTAGAGCTTTCAAAAGAAGTTGATACCACTTATAAAATGCCTTTTGGCAAGCGTTTTATTGATCTGTTCATAGCCGGCGGGATGTTTATTTGCCTGTTGCCGGTGATGGCAATAGTTGCCATCGCTATAAAATTAGACTCGAAAGGCCCTATATTTTACAAAAGCAAACGCGTAGGTACGGGCTACAAAATATTCGATTTTTATAAATTTCGCAGTATGCGTACCGATGCCGACCAACTTTTAGCGCAAATGGCTGTTACAAATAACCAGTACGCTGCTGAAGAAGACGGGGCTGCGAAATCGGCATTTGTGAAGATAAAGAACGACCCCAGGGTTACCAAACTTGGCAATTTTTTGCGTAACAGCAGTTTAGATGAGTTGCCGCAGTTATTTAATATCATTAAAGGTGATATGTCTGTTGTGGGTAACAGGCCGTTGCCTGTTTACGAAGCAGAGATGTTAACCTCAAACGAGTGGTCTATGCGTTTTTTAGGCCCGGCAGGCTTAACCGGCTTGTGGCAAATAAGCAAACGTGGTAAAGAAGATATGAGCGAAAGGGAACGTAAAAAACTTGATAATTTTTACGCCCAGAAATATTCGTTGTGGCTTGATCTGAAAATTATTGTCGGCACCGTTCCGGCGTTGTTTCAAAAAGAGAAGGTTTAATTAAATGAAACTGAAATTGAAAAAACTAAGCATATTAATACTCTTTATAACTATCAGCATTACAGCCGTACGTGCGCAGGAAAGTTTTGTCACAGAGGTTAATTACCCTTATCTTGATAAGTTGATAGCTACCGCAAAAAAGAATTATCCGGAGGTAAAAGTACGCCAGGCACAGGTAAACGCGGCAAAAGCTACGCTTACCCAATCAAAAGTAATGTGGCTGGATGCGTTTACCGGGTCATACATTTACAGCCCGCGTAATTCGTTAAACCTGGCAAACCCAACTTTTTTTAACGGCTACCAGGTAAGTATTTCTGTAAACCTGGGCACGTTGCTTTCAAAACCCTTTGCTACACGTGTAGCACATGAAAATGTTAACATAGCGCAATACCAGCAACAGCAATACAACTTAAGTGTAGAAGCATCGGTAAAGCGCCTTTACTTTTCTTATCTTGAAGCACAGGCCGACCTGCGTAACCGCACAAGGGCCGTTACCGATGGCGAAATTGCGGTTAAACAATTAAAGTATACGTTTCAGAAAGGTGAAACCACTTTTCATGATTATAACGAAGCTTTAACAAGTTTATACAATCAAAATTCATTCAAAGTGCAAAGCGAATTGGCGATGCTTACATCAAAGGCAAATCTTGAAGAAATTCTGGGTGTTAAATTAGAAGAGGTTAAATAGGGCATGGAGTTAGGGGAATTTTTAAAACTTTTACGTAAACATTTAAACCTGCTGATCATCGTTCCGCTGGTTACTATTATCGTTTCTTTTTTCCTGGTAAAAAACCTTGCGGATAAGTACATATCAAGTGCCCAGATAGCTACCGGTATTGTTGATGAATCGCGCCATTTACTCGATGCCGATCCTTCCGGCGCAGCCAAAGAGCAATCCATAGCACACGAGTTTAGCAACCTGATAGAGATCATGAAGCTTAAAACACTTGTTAACCAGGTGTCTTACCAGCTTATCCTGCATGACCTTACAGACAGCATTCCCTTTAAACCACAAAGCAAACTATTTTTAAGCATGAACCCCGCCGCGCGTGCACATGCGGTTGAATTGTTTACTGATAAATTTAATACCAGGCAGCCCCTGTCCTACTACAATAAAGACGAGGAAGGGCTGAACGAATTGCTGCGCTCCATGAAATATGACGAACGCTCGCTCCGTAAAGACCTGTACATCAATCGCGACGAGGATAGTGATTTTATAACCGTAAGCTACGAATCAAATAATCCGCAGCTATCGGCTTTTGTGGTTAATATCCTGTGCAATCAATTCATCGACTACTATACGCACACGGTTAGGCAAAACGAAACCGATGCTGTTAATTACCTCTCCAAACTACTCGATGAAAAGCGAAAAGCTTTAAATACAAAAACACAGCAGCTGCAGGATTATAAAATAAAGAACGGCATCATTAATCTGGACGACCAGTCGAAATCCATTTTCGACCAGATCATGATCTTTAACGACCGCAAGCAGCAGGCCGAAAAAGATGTTGCATCATACGAAGGCGCTATCCAGAAGATCAATAATAAGTTTGACCCCAGCGAGCGTAAATACATTGAAGCTACCATCAGCAAATACAACCAGGATGTGGTCAACTCGCAGGAGCAGCTTCATTTGCTAACCGATAAGTATGTCAGGAGCGGTTTTAACCCTAAGCTAAAACCCGCAATAGATTCGTTATCAAACAAGCTTACGGCTCAAATAAACCAAACGTCAGACAAGTATATCACCAGCCCGCTAACTGCAAAGGATGACCTTGTAAAGCAAAAGCTTACGCTTGAAGTAACCCGCGACCTGGCTAAGTACAGCATAAGCGCTATCACTAATTCATTAAATGACCTTAACGCCAAGTTTAACCGCCTGGTACCTTTTGATGCCAACGTTAAAACCTTTAATTACGACATTGATATTGCCAGTAAGGAATACCTGGATGTATTGAATAAATACAACGTAACCAACCTGCAATCTACATTCTCTATAAAATTACGCCTGGCAGAATCTGCCACGCCTGATGCTGCCGAACCTTCCAAAAAAATGCTGCTCATTATTTTAAGCGGCTTTATCACCTTCGCCTTTTGTATAATTGTATTGTTTGGCATGTTCTTTTTTGATGATACCATCAAAGAACCCGCCGACCTGGTTAACCGTACACATTTGCCTTTATTGGGGCATTTAAATACCGTAATAGGCTCGCTTGACCTTAAGAAACTTTGGGATGTTGAGCATCGTGATAAGATGAGGCTTTTTAAAGAGCTGATCCGCTCTATCCGTTTTGAGATAGACCAGGAACTACGGGGCGAAAAGGTTTTAGGCATCACCAGCCTGGCTAACCATGAGGGGAAAACTGTTCTGGCCATCAGCCTGGCGTACTCCTACTCTATGATCAACAAAAAGGTATTATTGATAGATGGCAACTTTGATAACCCAACCATCAGCAATACCGTACAGCCAAAGGTTTACCTGGAAGATTATTTTAAGAACAACCCCGATAATTACGAGGCGTTTAATACCACAAACGTAATGGGTACCCACGGTGGTGATGTTACCCTGCTTGAACTTAGCGACGAGAATTTTATCCGCAGCAAGTTTAACGAGTTAAAGATGAAGTATGATATCATTATCATCGAAACACCGCCTTTATCGTCGCTTAATAAATCAAAAGAATGGTTATTGTTTGCTAATAAAACTATTGCCGTTTTCGAGGCCAATAAGGGAATTTCCAAATGGCAAAAAGACGATATCAAATACTTAAAAAACCTGAATGGCAAATTTGCCGGTTGGGTATTAAATAAAACCGACCCGAAACGGGACAGGTTCTAATAAACTTAGGCAACACTTGCCCGCTATAAACCTTTAAATTATTTTTAGATGAGGATAAAACCGGCAGAAAACGAGGGTGATGCTTTTAAAGACCTTACCCCTCTTGAACAAAAAACACGTAAAGCCGCAATTGTATTAGCATTTGTAGGTGTGTTTTGCTGGGCGGTAAAAATCCTGTTTTTATAAGGCACCCGTATGCTTAATAACCAGGCACATAAAACCGGCTCTATAGCTAATTTTTTCAGGAAACTTATTTCCGGACAAATTTCTACGCTTAAGCTGATCCTGTTGAGTTTGCCTGTAGCCTTAGTTATAGCCGTTGCCATTGCCATGGGTGGCATTATTGCAGCGGGCGGGTTGTTGGCAATTTTTATAGGTATACCGGTGGTATTGGGTATAATTGCTTACCCCAAATTTGGCATTGCCGTTTTAATGGTGGTTGCTTTCTTCCTGAACTATGTTTCTGAATTTTTACCACCCGAAACCCCTACCGGTATCATTCTGGATGCAATTACCTACCTCCTTATTTTCGGCTTCCTGTTAAAATTTAAGTATGAGAAAGACTGGAGTTATTTTAAAAACCCCATAAGCTATTTAATACTTGCCTGGCTGGCGTATAACTTTCTTGAGGTAATAAACCCCGCCTCGCCATCAATACTGGCATGGGTTTATACCGTGCGTACCGTGGGCTTTATTATGCTCATGTACTTTATATTTGTTTACCAGATCCGCTCGTTAGCCACCATAAAGTTCCTCGTTAAATTATGGCTTGTACTGGCTTTCCTGTCTGCCATATCGGGTTTTCAGCAAGAGAACTTCGGTTTGTTCCCGTTCGAAAAAACGTGGTATTATCAAGACCCTCTGCGCCTGAGCTTTTTGTATATAAACGGGCACCTGCGTAAAGTGGCCATCTTTCCAGATCCGGTTACATTTGCTTATAACATGGTTGTAGCAGCCATATTATGCTTGTGCCTTATCTTCACCAAAATTAAAACATACAAAAAAGTTATACTGGGCGTATCTATACCGTTCTTTTTTTTAGTAATGCTATACTCGGGCACCAGGGGCGCTTTCGTATTACCACCAACTGCTTTAGCCATGCTGGCGGTTATGAATTTCAATAAAAAGATATTGGTTGTGGTTATTGGTGCGGGCATAGTTTTAGGCGGGTTAATATTTATGCCTACCTCAAACCAGTTCATCAAACGTTTCCAAACGGCTTTCAGGCCGTCAGACGATGCCTCGTTTAACGTACGTGCCGAAAACCAAAGGCGCATAAAACCGTATATACTATCGCACCCTATTGGCGGTGGTTTAGGCTCGGTTGGTATATGGGGGCGGCGGTTTGCGCCAAACTCATTCCTGGCCAAATTCCCGCCCGATAGTGGTTACGTACGCGTTGCTGTTGAGATGGGCTATATAGGTTTAATATTGTTTTGTACCCTAATGTTTGTAATACTGAAAACAGGGATCAATAATTATTATCTCATCAAAAACCCCGAGCTGAAAATTTATTGTTTAGCAATGGTACTGATCATATTTGTGTTTAATATTGGTAATTATCCGCAGCAGGCGTTAGTACAATATCCGTCAAATATTTTGTTCTATCTTGCATGTGCATTGTTAAACGTAACGTTGAGGTTAGATAAACAGGAACAACAGGAGCTGGCCGAAAAAAAGGCTGTTGAATTAACCGCCTGATAAGAAATTTTATAATGTCATTACTTACTATAGTAAAATCAAATCCGCGTTTAAAAAAGTTTGTACACTGGATGATTGTACAAACCGGCCGCTCTGCGCCCCGCTTATGGGTAAAATGGTTTGTAAACCCTTTTATACACAAACGTGGCAGGGGTTCGGTGGTAAGGTTTTATTCCCGTATGGATGTTTTTCCCTTTAACCATTTCGAGCTTGGCGCAAATAGTGTTATTGAAGATTTTGTAGCCATAAACAACGGCGTAGGTGATGTTATTATAGGCCACCATACCGGTGTTGGGTTAAGCAATATTATTATTGGCCCGGTTACCCTTGGCAATTATGTTACTATGGCGCAGCATGTGGTATTATCGGGCCTTAACCATGGCTTTGAGGATGTTACCATATCAACCCGCTTACAAAAAGTGGTTACTAAGCAAATTACTGTTTGTGATGATGTTTGGATAGGTGCCAATGCCGTTATCACCGCCGGCGTAACCATTGGCAAACACTGCGTTATTGGCGCGGGCAGCGTGGTTACCAAAGATATCCCCGAGTATTGCGTTGCTGTAGGCAACCCCGCCAGGGTTATAAAAAAATATAATTTTGAAACCGGCAACTGGGACAGGGTTTAGCCGTATAACCACTATATGCCCGATTTAAAGAGACTTGTAAACAAGCATACTATATCATTAGCCACAAGTGCGGCAATGCCTGTTATTGGTATGCTGGTACTATCATTAATGGCGCATAACCTGCCCACAGCCGATTTTGGCAATTACATATTCCTGCTGATAACCATTTTATTGGCCGACACTTTCAGGAACGGCTTTGTACAAACATCCCTCATTAAATTTTATGCCGGTGCAAGCAAAAAAAAAGCTGTAGAAGTTGCCGGGTCCGCCTGGTACGTAGGCTTAATGCAGGCGCTGATATTTGTTGCAATTGATGGGATTATTTACCTGGTATATCATAGTAAAAGTACTGATGCCGAAACAACCATACAATGGTTTGGCATTATTTACATGACCACCCTGCCCTCTGCCATAGCCTCGTATATTTTACAGGCCGAAGAAAAATTTGGCAGGATGCTTGTTTTACAGGTAGTTAACCAGGGGCTTTTCCTGGCACTTATCCTCATTTTGATATTTATACATAAGCTATCTTTTCAAACAGCGGTATATGCCTACTTCGCCGGAAGCGCCGTAACATCACTTCTCACAATCTTTAACGGATGGTCAAAGATCCGTACAATAAGGCACCGTACTAAAGAAACGGCAAGCAAGCTGGCCCATTTCGGAAAATTCAGCGTTGGCACTTCAATCAGTTCGTATCTGCTGCGCAGTTCTGATACCTTTATTATCAAGGCGATGTTTAACCCCGCGTTGCTGGCCGTTTATTATATTCCCCAGCGTTTAATGGAAGTATTTGAGATACCGATGCGGGCCGGTGTGGCTACCGCTATGCCTGAGCTTTCGGCCGCCGTACATAAAAACAATCCCGAAGAGGTTGTAAGCATCATGAAACGGTATGCGGGCATGCTAACAGTAGCGCTTATCCCCATTGCTGTCATCGCCTTTCTATTGGGCGAGGTAGTTATCGAATTGCTTTTTGGCCATCAATACCGCGATACCGAGGCGGTTAATATATTCCGCCTGTTTATGTGTTATGTTATGCTGATGCCTATCGACAGGTTTTTTGGTATTACATTGGATATCATTAACAAACCGCATCTAAACATGCTTAAAGTACTTTTAATGCTTATTGTTAACATAACAGGCGATTTTGTAGGGATATTTATCTTTCATAGTTTATATGCCGTTGCAATAGCTTCGCTGTTTACCTTTTTTGCAGGTGCCGTGTTTGGTTACTGGGCTTTAAAAAAACATTTAAAATTTACAATAAGGGATATTTTCAGTATAGGTTTTCGGGAACTCAAAAACATGGTTAGCCATTTATTAGAAAAATCTAAAACGGATAAAGCCGAAGTTTAATTAAAATTGTAAAGCAGGATTCAATATGGGTTTTATAGCATTTTTACTCTCAATAGTTTTTACCCTGGTATTTATTTACCTGGGCATATACAGCCTGTACCTGTTTGTATTCTCTGTTTTGGGCAAGCTCATTAAACAAACTCCCCCCCCTGCCGCAACGGCCTACAGCAAATTTGTTATTTATATCTGCGCTTACAAAGAAGATCAGATCATCCTTAATTCTGCCGAACAGGCATTAACCATCGATTATCCCAAAGATAAGTTCCATGTTTGTGTGATTGCCGATTCCATGCAGCCAGAAACTATCGCGAAATTAAAGGCTATGCCTTTGCAGGTTGTTGAGGTAGTGTTTGAGAGCAGTACCAAATCAAAAGCCCTGCACGCAGCCATAGCCGCCACACACCAGGACTTTGATGCCGCTGTAGTCTTCGATATCGATAACATAGCTGCGCCCGATTACCTGCACCAGATAAACAATTACCTGCACAATGGCAATCGCGTTATACAGGGCCATCGCGTAGCAAAAAACACCGAAACCCCGGTTGCCATACTGGATGCCATCAGTGAAGAGATCAACAATCATATTTTCCGCAAAGCCCAGCAGGTTTTCAAGCTTTCTGCCGCCATTATAGGTTCGGGGATGGTGCTGGAGTTTAAATTGTTTAAAGATACCATGGCGCAGATTGACGCCGTGGGTGGTTTTGATAAAGAAATGGGGCTGGTTTTAACCCGCCAGAAGATCCATGTGGCTTATGCAGATAAAGCTTACATATACGATGAAAAGGTAAGCAACCCCGAGGTATTCAAAAAACAGCGCCGCCGTTGGTTATCCGCACAATTCAACCTGCTAAAAACCTATGGTTTAACCGGCTTTAAAGAACTTTTTGTACACGGTAATTTCGATTATTTTAACGAGATCTATCAAACGGCTATCCTCCCGCGTATACTGATGCTGGGACTGATGCCATTCATGTTATTGGTATCAGTGCTAACACCCGGCATTGGCCCGGGCTGGCAAATGTGGCTTACGGCAACAGCGCTATGTTATATTGGTATATTAGTTGCTGTACCTGCGGAGTTCTTTAACAGTAAATTGCTGGGCGCTGTACTAAAAATACCGTTGATATTCTTTACAATGCTGGCTTTACTGTTCAAATTAAAGGGTGCAAACAAAAAATTTATTCATACACCGCATAACCCGGATACAAACTAATTACGTATGTACACACAGGTTGCGGAATTATCAATATAAAAACGGGGAATTAGGTACCCATAAACATTTTCAGGCACAACATGATGATGCCGGGCATAAATAAAGTATGGAAGTAGTATTAAACAATACAACAGTAGATTATCCAAAAGAAAAGTCGCTTCATGGCCTTATCGCAGAAAGTGCCGCAAAGCACCCGGATAAGGTTGCCCTAAGTTTCCACCATACTTCGTTTACCTATACCGAGTTAAATAATACAGCCAACAGGCTTGCACATGAACTGGTTAAAAAAGGTGTAAAACCCGGCGATATTATAGGCCTCGCGCTTGATCGTTCTGCCGAACTGATCATTTCCCTGCTTGCTATACTCAAAACAGGCGCAGCCTATGTCCCGCTTGACCCCGAGTACCCGAAAGACCGTATCGAGTTTATGCTTGACGATTCGGGCGCTACCATACTGCTTACGTCAGCAAAATATAAGGGGCACTTTGCATCAAACACCACCGAAGTTTTGATTGAAGATGCTTTGACCAATTCCCGAAACTACAGTAATGAGGCACCGGATGTTAAAGTAACCGGGCAAAACCTTGCCTATGTACTGTACACTTCGGGCTCCACCGGTAAACCAAAGGGTGTGCAAATTGCGCATCATAGTTTGGTAAACCTCATGTACAGCCTGCAAAAAGCACCCGGCATCAATTCATCTGATAATATGCTGGCCGTGGCTACCATATCGTTTGATATTGCCGGTGTTGATATTTACCTGCCCTTAAGCGCCGGTGCCCAGATCATACTGGCCGATGCTATTACCGCTAAGGATGGCCGCGCTTTGCTGGATATCATCCGCAACCAAAACGTAACCATTTTACAGGCTACCCCTTACACCTGGCGTATGATGCTGGAGGTGGGCTGGGAAGAACACCTGCCTATAAAAGTATTTTGCGGTGGCGAGGCCATGGCGAAGGATCTGGCCGAAAGGCTGATACCACGCAGCAAAGAGGTATGGAATATGTACGGCCCTACCGAAACTACCATCTACTCCATCATCAAACACGTTACCGATGCCAACGATATTACGATAGGCTGGCCGGTTGATAATACACAGGTTTACATCCTCGATGAGGAAAAGAACAACCTCACCAATGGCGAAATTGGCGAGATCTTTATTGGCGGCGCTGGTATTGCATGGGGCTATTTAAACCGCCCCGAACTGACTGCCGAACGTTTTATTGATAACCCCTTCACCCCTGCAGAAAAAATTTACCGCACTGGCGATCTGGCCAAGATAAAACCCGATGGTGACATTGTTTACCTGGGCCGAATAGACCACCAGGTAAAAGTGCGTGGTTATCGTATCGAGCTTGGCGAGATTGAACATAACCTGGGCAAACAGGACGGCATTAAACAAGCCGTTGTTATTGCCCGCGAAGATACCCCCGGCATCCCGCGCTTAGTGGCCTACGTGGTGCTGGAATCAGGCCAGACTGGCATCCCCGAAAAAAGCACTTTAGATACATGGGACAAAGCCCTGTTTGAGGTATTGCCCGAATACATGATGCCGGATGATTATGTGCTGATGGATGTTATCCCATCAACACCAAACGGCAAAATTGACCGTAAAGCCCTGCCCAAACCCGATTATAGCCACATTAACCGCTCGGGCGATTATGTTGCACCGCGCACCAGCAACGAAAAGCTGGTGGCTGATATCTGGGAAGAAATGATGGGCCTGAACCAGATCAGCATTTTTGATAATTTCTTCCAGTTGGGCGGCCGCTCATTGGTGGCCGTGAAGATAATGGCGCGTTTAGAGCAGGAAACAGGCAAACGCCTGCCCCTGGCTACCCTGTTTGAATACAGCACAGTTGAAAAATTAGCTGCACGTTTAGAAATAGATGCCGAAGCTATTACGTGGGAATCGTTAGTCCCCATTAAGCCAAAAGGCAGCAAAATGCCATTATATATTGTACACGGTGCAGGGTTAAACGTATTACTGTTCAACGCCCTGGCTATGAACATGGACGAAGAGCAACCGGTTTACGGCCTGCAGGCTAAAGGCCTTAACGGTATTGACGAGCCTCTGGATGTAATGGAAGAAATTGCCGCCAACTACGTAGACGAGATCATCAATCACGACCCGGTTGGCCCCTACGCTGTTGCGGGCTATTCGCTTGGTGGCTTAATAGCTTACGAAATGGCTAAACAAATGCTGGCCATGGGTAAAGATGTTAAAATGCTGGCCATGTTTGATACCTATGCCGACCAAACCCAGATCTACGACTCGTGGTTGAAGAAAAAACTGACCAATGGCTGGTTTTTTGTAAAACAACTGGCCTTTACCCCCGTGTTGCTTGTGCAGGACCCCAAACGCACCATAGAATATAAAAGCCGCGAGGTTGGTCGCCGTATTCAAAAGATCTACAAAAACATCTTCCCCGATAAGGTGAAGAAAAAGGAGGGTTTCTCGGCTTACACTGACGATATCCACGAGAAAAGCCTTGCCGCGCAGCGTAACTACCTGTTAACACCGGTAAATATAGCTATCGAACTGTTCCGCGCTAAGAAGCACACCTTCTACATGGATGACTTTAAGTTTTTAGGCTGGAAACCATTCGCCCTTAAAGGTGTAAATATTCACGATATCCCCGGCGAACACAATACCATATTCGCCCCGCCGAATGACAAGCAATTCGCCAAAGTATTGCAGGAGTGTTTGGATAAGGCTGCGAAGGAAAAATAATTTCAGCCATAACGTTTTACCTTTCTAAAGCAGATGCGAAGTATCGCGTCTCTACATTGCCTATTTGACAAAAACTGTGGCGCTATTTTGTCAGCCCCTCAAAATAAAACCATCTGATTATAACGCACTTGCAACTAGTTCACGGTGTTCACGACAGTGAACGTGAACACTTATCCCCGATTAAATAATTTTCTTGCAGGTATATAATATCCCAAAAGTTTTTTTAAATTCATAGCAATTTACCAACCTACCATGAATTACTTCGCCCACCTTTTCCGTTCCAGAAAGGGACAGATCATTGTATCCATATCACTAATATTGATTGCGATGGTCATCTTTTTTGCAAGGCAACACCATCGCAACAACCAGCAAAAAGTTGATACCGCATTCGGTAAATATATCGAATCGTACACCACAGGTGTTATCTCTAAACAAAGTACTATCCGTATAAAACTGGCTGGCGAGGTGCAGGTTGCCCATGCGCAAAACGAGCAATTAAAGGATGGCATCTTTGATTTTTCACCATCTATAAAAGGAAAAGCTTATTGGATAGACGACCGTACTATAGAGTTTCGCCCGGAAGCAATTTTAGATGCCGATAAAAAATATGACGCCGATTTTAACCTCGGCAAGATCATCAAGGTTGATGGCGATTTTGAACATTTCAAATTTGGCTTCCAAACCATTAAACCCGATTTCAGTATCAGCTTTTCCGGCTTGCAGAGCGAAAGTGCTACATCTGGCGAAAAAATGAAACTCATAGGTACTGTGTTAACAGCCGATGGTGAAGACCAGGCCGGCATCGAAAAAATGCTGGATGTAAATTATACTACGCCCGTTAAAGTGAGTTGGCAGCATAACCCGGTAACCAGGTCGCACCAATTTACCATTACCAAAATAACCCGTACAACCAATGCCAACCCACTTACCGTTAACTGGAATGGCGACAAGCTGGATATCGATAAAAAAGGCACCCAGGAGTTCCGTGTGCCCGCCCTTGGCGAATTTAAGGTGCTGGACATAAAAGCCGTACAGGATAACGACCAGTATATCTCCGTGCAATTCTCTGATCCTATTTTGGTTGGGCAGGAACTAAGTGGCCTTATCGGTATAACCAATGGCGCCAATATGGCCTACACCATTGATGGCAGCATTGTAAAAGTTTATGCGCCCGAGCGCCTGCAGGGAAACTTCAGCGTTTTTGTAAATGAGGGTGTGGAGGATATTTATCACCGTAAAATAAAACAGGCCTTTACAGCCAACGTATTTTTTGAGAACCGTGAACCTGCGGTAACTATCCCCGGCAAAGGTGTTATCCTGCCCGATTCGGGCAAGCTGATGATGCCTTTTGAAGCCGTTAACCTGAGCGCGGTTGACGTAAGCATCATTAAAATTTATGAGAACAACGTGCCTCAATATTTCCAGAACAACGGTTTCGACGGCGGGTATGAACTGCGCCACGTGGGTAAACCTATTGTGCAAAAAACCATCCGTTTAGATACCGACAAAAGCCTGAATCTGACCAAAAAGAACCGCTTTATGCTGGATGTTGATCAACTGATGCGGGCAGAACCGGGGGCTATTTATCGTGTTATCATTGGTTTCAGAAAAGAGTACTCGTTATACAATTGCAGTGCGGGCAAGCTTGTGCCAAAAAACAACGAAGACAGCGATTATGAGGAGAATGAATATGCAGGCGATAACACCAGCAAGGTGAACGATGAGGATGATGAGTTTTGGCAGCGCTATGACAACTATTATCCCGAAAATTACAGTTGGCAAGATCGTAACGATCCATGCACAGAATCCTACTTCAGCAAACAGCGCTGGGCTACCCGTAACATCATCGCATCGAACATTGGCCTGATAGCCAAACGGGGCAATGATAACAACATGACGGTTGCCGTAACCAATATTTTAAGCGCCGAATCGATGAGCGGCGTCGATTTGGAACTGCTGGATTACCAGAAACAGGTGATCTTTAAAACCAAATCAGATGGCGACGGCATGGCCACCTTCAGCCTAAAGCGTAAGCCATATTTATTAGTAGCTAAAAAAGGCAAAGAGCGAGGTTATTTAAAACTGGACGACGGTAGTTCGCTCCCGCTATCCCGCTTCAACGTGGGCGGCGAGGAAGTACAGAACGGCCTTAAAGGTTTCATTTACGGCGAACGCGGTGTATGGCGCCCGGGCGATTCGATATTCGTTACTTTCATCCTGGAAGATAAGTTAAAAACCCTCCCGGCCGATCACCCCGTGGAGTTTGAATTATACAACCCTAACGGGCAATTGTATAAACGCCTTACTAAAACAAGCTCGATAGATGGTTTCTACAGTTTCCATACCGCTACCGAAACCTCCTCGCCTACCGGGAACTGGAACGCAAGGATAAAGGTGGGCGGTGCAACCTTTGAGAAGAAGATAAAGGTGGAAACCATTATGCCAAACCGCCTAAAGCTGAAACTTGATTTTGGTGGTGCTACCGAACTAACCAAGGGCAGCGGCGCCAATGGCAGCTTAAGCGCGCAATGGCTTTTTGGCGGTGCGGCACAAAACTTAAAAGCTAAGGTTGATGCATTCCTGTCATCGCAAAAAACCAGCTTTAAGGGTTACGAAGATTATAATTTTGATGACCCTACCCTCGCCTTCAACACCCAAACACAAACCGTTTTTGATGGTAAATTGGATGAAAGCGGCGTGGCCAGTGTAAACACTAATATCAATGTTGAAAAGCAAGCTCCGGGGCAACTGCGGGCTAACTTTGTAGTAAAGGTATTTGAGCCGGGAGGCAACTTTAGTTTACAGCAGGCCAGCATGCCTTATAATGTTTATAATGGCTACGTGGGTATTAAAACACCAAAAGGCAGCGACCTGAGCGGCATGCTGGTGACCGACAAAACACATGTAATAGAAATAGCTGATGTAGATACCAAAGGCGCCCCTTTTACAGGCAGCCGTAATGTTGAGGTTGAGCTTTACAAAATACAATGGCGCTGGTGGTGGGACGAAACCGGTAACGAGTTAAGTAATTTTACGCAAGACCGCTACAACAAGCTGATAAAAACCGAAAACATACAACTGGTAAACGGTAAAGGTAAATGGAACCTGAAAATTAATCAGGCAGATTGGGGCCGTTATCTGATCCGTGTAAAAGACCCGGAAACGGGCCATTCTACCGGTAAAATTATTTATGCCGATTGGCCAAACTGGTCGGAACGGTTGCAGAACACCGACCCGACCGAAGCGGCAATGCTTTCCTTTACTTCTGATAAGCCAAACTACAAAGTTGGTGAAGAAGCTACGCTTACCATCCCAACCGGTGGCGATGGCAGGGCTTTAATTAGCTTTGAAAACGGCAGTAAAGTTCTAAAAACGACCTGGATTGATACTAAAAAAGGCGAAACCCGCTACAGCTTTAAGGTAGATGAAACCATGGCGCCAAACGTTTTTGTGAACGTTACGCTTTTGCAGCGCCATGCGCAAACCGTAAACGATCTGCCGATACGCATGTATGGTGCTATCCCGCTGGTGGTTGATAACCCCGAAACCATATTGAAACCGGTGATCAGCATGCCGGATAAGATACGGCCCGAAACACAATCGTCTATCACCGTATCCGAGGCATCGGGTAAGGAAATGACCTATACTATTGCCATTGTGGATGAAGGCTTATTAGATATCACCAACTTTAAAACACCTGACCCCCACGAGGCTTTCTACGCCCGCGAAGCATTAGGTGTAAAAACATGGGATCTATTCGATTACGTGATCGGCGCTTTTGGAGGCGGGCTGGAACGCATCCTGAGCATTGGTGGTGATGGTACAAGCGGAACTAATAAAAACGTATCAGTCAACCGCTTTAAACCCGTGGTGAAATTCCTGGGGCCATTCCACCTGGATGCGGGCGATAAACAAACCACCAAATTCACCCTGCCGCAGTATGTAGGCTCGGTAAAGGCGATGGTTATTGCCGGGCATGATGGTGCCTATGGTTTTGCAGACAAAGCTGTGGCCGTTAAAAAGCCGCTGATGATACTGGCTACCCTGCCGCGCGTGCTTGGCCCGTCAGAAAGTATCCAACTACCTGTTACCGTTTTTGCGATGGAGAACAACATCAAATCGGTTACGGTACAGGTGCAGTCAAACGCGTTCAGCAATTTAGGTGGCAACAATACCAAGACTGTCCAATTTGCCAAACCGGGAGATCAATTGGTAACCTTCGACCTGAACGTTAAAGATTTTGTTGGTGTTGGTAAAGTTAAGATCATCGCGAAAGCCGGTGGCGAAACTGCCGCTTATGATGTGGAGCTGAATGTGCGTAACCCCAACCCTCCCGTTACCCGCATCTTTGAAAAGGAACTGAAACCAGGCGAATCATACGCGGCTGCTTACAATGCTATAGGCATTAACGGCACTAATAAGGCTACGCTTGAAGTTGCCAGTATCCCGCCGTTAAATTTAGCCAAGCGCTTAAATTACCTCATTACCTACCCGCATGGCTGCGTGGAACAAACAACCTCGTCGGCTTTCCCGCAGTTATATTTAGGGCAGTTGTTTGATCTGTCGCCAAGGCAAAAAGCTGAAACAGAGCGCAATATTAAACTCACCATAAATCGCTTAAATGGCTTTAGGGTACAAGGCGGCGGCTTGAGCTACTGGCCTGATGGCGGCGAAGCTGACGAATGGGGAACCAACTATGCCGGCCACTTTATGCTGGCAGCACAGGCAAAAGGTTATAGTTTGCCATCCGGCTTTTTGGACGACTGGAAACGTTATCAGAAACAAAAGGCAGTTAACTGGTCGCCAGACCCGCGGACGAATATCCACGGTTACTATTACTACACCGACCTGGTGCAGGCATATCGTTTATACCTGCTTGCCTTATCCGGTTCGCCGGAACTTGGTGCTATGAACAGGCTGCGCGAGTATCAATACATCAGCACCGAAGCCCGCTGGAGGCTTGCGGCGGCTTATAAGCTGGCCGGCCAGCCCGAGATTGGCTTAAGGATGATAGCCGGCTTGCCAACTACTATCGCACCATACAATAGTATGTATGGTACTTACGGTTCTGACCTGCGTGACGAGGCCATGATACTGGAAACCCTTACCCTGCTTGGTCAGCAGCAAAAAGCATCGGGTATGGTGCGTACCGTTGCCTCCAAACTATCGCAGGATAGCTGGTACAGCACGCAAACCACAGCCTACTCGCTGGTTGCCATAGCGCAATATTGCGGGGTGAATAAAAGCGGCGGCAAACTATCGTTTGACTTCCAGTCGGGTGCCAATAAGCAGAACGTAAACGCTGCATCGTACCTGTGGCAGCAAGAATTAGCGCCTAACAGCGGCAAGGTAACATTGAAGAATAACGGCACCAATAAGCTTTATGTTAGGTTGATACAGCAAGGACAGCCATCATCCGGCCAGGACGTTCAAACCTATGTTAACCCGGATATCATGCAGATGCGTGTGGCTTACTTTACGCTTGGGGGCAAGGTTATCGACCCAACATCGCTTAAACAAGGCAGCGATTTTGTGGCGCAGGTAACTATTAAAAACCCGGGCAAACGCGGCAGATATGATAATTTGGCGCTCACCCAGATCTTCCCATCGGGATGGGAGATACTGAACAGCCGGATGCTGAATAATGACGAGGCATTTAAATCCTCTCCATCAGATTACCGCGATATCCGCGATGACCGGGTGAATACTTATTTCAGTTTAGCCGAAGGCAAAGAGGTTACTTATTACGTGATGCTAAACGCAGCTTATGCCGGTAAATATTACCTGCCAGCCGCCTACTGCGAAGCCATGTATAACCACGACATTAACGCGCTGATAAAAGGGCAATGGATTGAGGTGGTAAAATAATATCCTGACAACAAAAGCGTCATTGCGAGGAGCGATAGCGCGGCAATCTTCGATAGAAAAGTCGGGGACAAGCATGTCGAAGATTGCCACGTCGCTATCGCTCCTCGCAATGACGGGTCTTTAAAGCAAAAAGGGCGTGGTTGATAATCAACCACGCCCTTTTGCTTTTCACCGTTGTTGGTATTGTCACCTACAACAATTATGTCATTTTACTTAGCCGGTGTAATTACGATATTCCTGTAATCGATAGGCCCGTGGTCGCCTTGTATCATCAGCGGGCCGGGTTCGCCTTCTTTGCTGTCAATAGCACCACCAGTTATGCCGGGTATAACCTGGCGGGAAATAACCTCTTGCCCATTGGCAACAATGGTAACTACACGGCCAACAAGCGTAATATCGTATGATTGCCATTCGCCGGCGTTTTTAGCCATCATTCTGTTTGGCTGCATAAAGCCATATATCGAACTGAATTGGTTTGCCAAAGGCTCTGGTTCGCCGGTTTTGGTATCAATAACCTGCACCTCGTAACGGCCGCGCAGATAAACACCGCTGTTGCTGCCCTGTTTGTAACGGAACTCGATGTGAAGTTTAAAGTCTTTAAATTTCTGATCACTTAGCAGGTTAGCGCCCGATTGTTTGCTGCGCAAAATGCCTTTCTCAACTACCCACTGGTTCGGTCTTCCATCCGTGTGCCAGCCTTTAGTATCTTTTCCGTTAAATAATTTTACCGGAGCTCCCCAAACAGGTGCTTTTGTACGTAACATTTCGGGCGCCCGTACACCGGTAAAACTGTAGCTTTTACCATCGGTATAAACCATTGTACCTTTTATGTTATCACCGCTTGCAGCAAACTCAAAATCCATGTTACGGTCGCCCGGCTCCCATTGTGGCGGGATAGAAAAGCTATATTTACCATCAGCAATTTTCACCTCAGAAATTGGCCTTGCGCTACCAAAAGCGTAAGTAAAACGCCCGATAAGTGTATGTGTGCCCGATTTTTGAACTTCTAACCATGATGGTTGCGTTTTGCCGTCTTTCTCCATCGTAATATCCCAACGGCCTATTACATCCGGATCTTTCTTCATTTCAGCATGCTGCGCTTTAACACAAACGGCCGAAAAAAGCGTAACGATTAAAACAGCCCCCATTTTGATGCTGCGTGGTAATTGTAGTTTTTTCATAATTGGTTATTTAGTAAGTGGTTTAAAACTACAAAACATTTATGAATTATATAATGCCATACCTATATGTCATTTCGAACGAGCGTAGCAAGGAGGAATCTTTTACATAAGTCAGGTCGGCTACATAATTATCGGGATGCATGGTGTAAAAGATTTCTCTTCGCGGCCACTACACTGCCGTTTCTTGCTCATTCGAAATGACATAGCGATCACTCTGCGCCTATCAAAGACATATACAAGCTAATGGTTCGACAAGTTCACCATGACAGAGGGGTAATTTACTTTTCATATAACTCCAGTGGCAAGCCATCGGGGTCGTTAAAAAAGGTAAAGCGTTTGCCGGTAAATTCATCTACGCGGATGGGCTCGGTCACTACATCATACCCGTTCAGGTGGAATATGGCTTCTTCCAGGTCATTAACCTCAAAAGCTAAATGACGCAGGCCTACTGCTTCTGGTTGTGAGGGCCTTGCGGGTGGCCCGGGGAATGAAAAAAGCTCGATCTGGTATAGTCCGTTGACTTCCAGATCGAGCTTGTATGACTTTCTTGCTTCGCGATAAACTTCGCGAACTATTGTAAAATCAAGTACTTCGGTATAAAAACGTTTAGATCGTTCATAATCTGAACAGATGATAGCAATGTGGTGTATCCTGTTCAGTTTTAGCATTACTCGTCGCCTAAAATTACGTGTAGCACATTATCATGTACCATTTTAATATCGGTAATATTACCAAACAGCTCCTCATCAATATTGGTATTACCAGAACCGTTAACGGTACCCAATAAGCTGAAATCAATTTCGCTGGTAGCCATCATCTCGATGAAACGCTCGTGATCGTCAGGCGCTATACTCACCACTACCCTGCCCTGTGCCTCGCCAAAAAGGAAGGCATCCTTACGGATACTGCTATCACTTTCAATATCAAAGCCCAAGCCATTTGGCATGGCCGATTCTACCAAAGCAATGTATAAACCGCCATCGGCAACATCATGTGCAGATTGTACCACTTTATGTTTGATGAGTTCTTTTATAACCTGGTGCATCGCGTATTCATCATCTATATTAAAATAAGGCGCAGGCGCTTTCAGTATTTTGTGGTACGATGCCAGGTACTGTGATGATGCGATATCATTTTGTGATGCACCAACAAGGTAAATTAAATCACCGGGTTGTTTAAAATCAAGCGTCATCAGGTTACTGGTATCATCCATTACACCCAGCATACCAATAGTTGGCGTTGGGAATACAGAACCACCATCTGATGACTGGTTGTAAAAACTTACGTTACCACCTGTTACCGGGGTTTCAAATTTTGTACAAGCTTCGCCCATACCTTTTATGGCGCCAACAAACTGCCAGTAAACCTCAGGTTTGTATGGGTTACCAAAGTTTAAGCAGTTGGTAATAGCAACCGGCTCGCCACCTGCACAGGTAATGTTACGTGCAGCTTCAGCAACAGCAATGGCCGTACCTTTTTGCGGATCGGCGTATACATAGCGCGAGTTACAATCGCAGGTTAAAACAATGGCTTTATTAGTTTCTTTAACCGCAACCACAGCCGCATCACTTGGGCGATTAGTGGTCATGGTAGCTGTGCCTATCATAGAATCGTACTGGTCGGTTACCCAACGTTTTGATGCCAGGTTAGCATGGCCTATCAGGTGTTCGGCCACTTCAATTAAGTTAGCAGGCTCGGCAACATCTTCAATTTTAAATTTCTGGTTTTCGGCAAAGTAAGCAGGCTCGCGATATTCGCGCTCATAAATTGGCGCGCCACCACCTAACACAAGGTCATCAGCAGGTACATCGGCAACTTTAACGCCGTTCATAAAGTACTCTAAACGCTGCGTATCGGTAACTTCACCAATAATAGCACAGTTCAAGTCCCATTTATCAAATACTGCTTCAACTAAAGCTTCTTTTCCTTTTTCAACCACGATCAGCATGCGCTCCTGAGATTCAGAAAGCAGGATCTCGTATGGTTTCATATGCTCTTGGCGCATGGGTACACGGTCAAGATGGATGATCATACCATGCTCGCCTTTGGCGCTCATTTCAGAGTTTGAGCAGATAATACCTGCCGCACCCATATCCTGCATACCAACAACAGCACCGGTTTTGATCACTTCAAGCGTAGCTTCAAGCAACAGTTTTTCCTGGAACGGATCACCTACCTGTACAGCAGGTAAATCGTTAACCGAATCTTCGGTAATATCTTTGGATGCGAAAGCCGCACCGTGGATACCATCCTTACCAGTTGCAGAACCTACAATGTACACCGGGTTACCAACACCGTACGATGTAGCCGAAACAGTTTCACCAGCCTTTACAATCCCTGCCGAAAAAGCGTTTACCAATGGGTTAACATTATAACATTCGTCAAAGAAAAGCTCACCACCCACAGTTGGGATACCAAAGGCATTACCGTAGTGACTGATCCCTTTTACCACACCTTTAACCAGCCATTTGGTTTTATCCAAACTAAGGTCGCCAAAGCGCAGGGAGTTCATTTGGGCGATAGGCCTTGCACCCATCGTAAATATATCGCGGTTTATACCGCCTACACCTGTTGCAGCCCCCTGGTAAGGTTCAAGTGCTGATGGGTGGTTGTGTGATTCAATTTTAAATGCGCAACCAATGCCGTCGCCAAGGTCAACCAGTCCGGCATTTTCCTCGCCTGCTTTAGCCAGCATACGCGGGCCATCTTTTGGCAGGGTTTTAAGCCAGGTAATAGAGTTTTTGTATGAGCAGTGCTCGCTCCACATTACCGCGAATATAGAAAGCTCGGTAAAGTTGGGCACGCGCCCCATTATCTCTTGTATGCGGGTATATTCTTCGGGTAAAAGCCCCAGATCGCGGGCGGTTTCAACGGTGGTTAATTCCTGGTTCTCCAATGTAATTTTGTTTTTGTTGAAAGGATGCGCAAAATTAGCAAAAAAGGCTAAAAGCCGAAAGGTTAAAGCAGAAAGCTTTAGGAAAAATGGCAGAATATAAAAAGCCAAAAGCAGCAGCTTTGTTAAGCTGGCTTTTGGCTTTACTTTATATGATCAGTTTTATTATTGTTCGTTTATCTGAAAGTTAAGTGGAATTACATACCTTACCCTTACAGGCTGGCCATTTTGCACACCTGGTTTCCAGGGTTTGGCAAGTTTTAATACCCGAAGCGCTTCTTCATCCATGCCGTATCCTGCCCCATTTTGGATTGAAATATCTGAGAGGTGCCCGTCCTTTTCTATTACAAAGCTAACCAACACCCTGCCACCTTTACCTTCCTCTTGCGCCTGCGAAGGGAACCGGAGATTTTTGCTCAAAAATTTATTCCATGCACCTGTGCCACCAATTGGCTCGGGCATAGATTCTAGTGTACCGGTGTTATGAATTGTATTATCAACCACGGGTTCAGGCCCACTCCCCTTACCATTTGACGAAGCAATTACATTTTCGACAGGTGCGGTATTTTCACCTTTAACTGTAGTTGGGCCAATAGCCTCTGTCAATTCGGTAATAACCGGAGGTTCTTCAATAATTGGCTTATTAGTAACAACAAAAGAGGTGTATTTCATGGTAGATACCGGCGGATGTTGTTTACTTGCCTCCAATTTAGGTTCTACAGGTTTTTCAAGTTTCAAATCATTTAAGCGTACTACATGTTCCTCAAACACAGTCGGTATCTTCTCAATAACTTTTTTAACAGAAACATTATAAAGTACAGCGGCTGCAACAACAGCTGTAAGCCCTATAGCCATTGCCCTTATCATGGTTGAACCATAATGTTGCCTTAATTCAAAGGCCCCATATTTTTTGTTACGATCGGTAAATACAAGCTCGAGCCACTCGGGATTGTACAGATTAAGTTTTGTGTTAAGCATAGCGTTTGAAATTTTATTTTACTAATTAACGCATTTGCCAAATAAAATGTTGTATAAATTTGATTTTTTACGAAATAATCAATTGAATAAGCCCATATATACAATTTTTATATTGCATATATTGATTTATTGCAAATTATATTTGGTTTAAAAAAGTGTAATGAGGACAGATATCTACCAGTTTTCGGTAGAAACCTTCTTTATAGGGTCGGTTTTCTTAACCAGGGGCTGTTTATCCATGGCCTGTTTAATTTTAGCCGCGGTGTTGATACAGAAGCTGGCTACCTGGTCGAGGTAGTTATCGGTGTCTTTTTTGCCGTATTTGGTGCTCATTTTTTCCAGCGGAACCTCTATACCAGGAATAGGCACCATGTTACCATACCTATCGCGCTGGTAAGGCTTAAATACAAAATTGCTTATGCGGTAGCGGTATCTTTGGTCTTTGGTTTGGATGTTGATAGTGTAGTTTATCTCCCCGCCTTCCTTCCGCATTAAGGATACACCGCTGTATACTATAAACTTACCTGAGGTGTTCAATGTGCTCTCAGCCTTGCCTTTTGCCGGTTTAGCTGATGGGTTAAAAGCTACTGCAAAATCCCAGCCGCGTTTATATAAGGTATCGGCAGATAAAGAGGGCTTATCTACCACACGATAATAGATATAATTATTGCCTTCGTCAATTTGTAGTGAATCTTTCTGAGCGAACGCTATTTGCGTGCACAATAAACATACGAGGCTAAAAAATACTTTTTTCATAGGATAAAGATAAGCCATCCGCAGGTTATACGGATGGCTTATAAAAAAATCAAATCGTTTAAATTTCAGAATTAGAATGCGTATACCGCAGCAAGTACAAATTGTGATGCATTTTTAGTTGGCGCGCCGCTTTTGTTAATAAAGCCGTCATTTACATCTTTATTGTTATCTAACCTAAACTCAGGGATAACAGTTAACGGGCCTGCTTTAATGTTTGCAGTTAAAGTTGTTGCAAATACCGAACTACCCGGTGCTGGGCCTGCTGTTGCGTATGAGCCTGCTTTTGTTTTAAAGTACTCACCTCTTAAACCAAATGTCACATCTTTAGATACAGCCAATTGCGGGTATAAAGCAACGCCTGTAAAACCACCTGTGCCAACTACATCGGCAGGTTTAAATGTAGCTGCGTTTAAACCTAATTTAAAGGCATCGGTAATTTGGTAGCTGGTTGTTAAATCAAACTCGGTACCTGATAGTTTGCCGGTTAATAAGTTTAGGTATGCTGTCCAGCCTTTTACCGGCGCTACCATTAACTGCGCACCAAATGTGTTTACCTGGTTTACAGCTGTATAAGCGTTCCAGCTATCGTTAAAAATACCTGCCATCAAACTAACCTTGCTTGTAAAGGCATAGGTTGCTTTAAAACCCGGGTTTTGGAACGGGCCATTAGTAAACAGATACGAGGTTGAGTAGTTAAAGTTACCAACGGGGCTAATCACCTCATAACCCATAAATGTTGACATATAACCACCAGTTAAATTAAATTTATCGGTTACATCATATGATACATACAGGTTTTGGATATGAAAGCTATTGCCATCGTCACTGTTCGGTAATGATTGTGCCTGGCCACGCGGACCGAATGATAGCTCACCCACAAATGCAGCTTTACCAACTTTTTTCTTCAAAGCCAGGTCTATCATACCAATTGAAACAGAGTTATTATCTGATGCAAAGCTGGTAGGTATGTTACTGTGTTTTGAAAAATCGTACTTGTAATAGGTGTCAACCGAACCTGAGATGATCAGAGGCGGGTCTGCCTTGGTAGTGTCCTGTGCACTGGCTGCGAATACTGATGCAACAAAGAAAGATAAGAGTAAAAGTCTTTTTTTCATGATAAGGGATTTAAATTTTAATGATTAGTTATTGTTTAGTTAATTGTTGATTACTTTTTGAATAATTAATTGCAAAAACGACCATAAAATCCAATCCAACTTCACTACATCTATATATTTAGTCGCTATTTTATAAACAATACAAAATATCACATAAAAAAATATGATTATTGCCTAAAAAAGATTGTTTAATTATATTTTTTACTAAATACACGATAATATTTTACAAAAACAAGAACTATTTTGCATTTTATTACAAATAAATCAATGATTTATCAACATTTTTATAATTATATACATCAAAAAGATGATTTATATTTATATATTTTAATTAAAACACACAAAAACATTAATAAAATCAATTAAAAAACAGTTTAAAACATTTATTTATCAATAAATACCTGATTACAAATAAAAAAATGCTTGAATCATCAGTAAATTTTCATTATTTATATAAATCAAAGCCGAAAAAATGAATTTTAAACCTACTTTTTAGCCTTATATAATTATCCCTAAAACCGCTTACTATTTAAATGATTTTATAATTTTGGGCTGAACCAATTATTACCATTATGCCCAATACACGTTTTCAGGCTTTAAGGGCCGTGTTAAATCGCGAAATCCCGGAAATAAAGCTTCCTTCCGCCAAAATATCCGACTACTTCGGCGTAAATGTTTTTGATAAACCAAAAATGAAGGAGTTTTTATCAAAAGACGCTTACAGTGTAATTGTAGATTCTATTGATAATGGTGTGCCTATCCCCCGTGATATGGCCGAGCAGGTAGCATCATCAATGCGGTCATGGGCAATGGGTAAAGGTGCTACACACTACACCCACTGGTTTCAGCCACTTACCGGCACCACTGCCGAAAAACACGATGCCTTTTTTGAACCAACAGCAGATGGTGGCGCCATTGAACGCTTTAGCGGCGATGCCCTTGCCCAACAGGAACCGGATGCATCCAGTTTCCCAAGCGGTGGTATTCGCAACACATTTGAGGCCCGCGGCTATACCGCCTGGGACCCATCCTCCCCTGCGTTTATCATGGGGCGTACCCTGTGTATCCCTACCGTATTTGTATCGTACACCGGCGAGGCCCTCGATTATAAAGTACCACTTTTAAAAGCCTTAAGCGTTTTAGATAAAGCCGCTGTTGATGTTTGCCATTACTTTGATAAAAGCATTGATAAGGTTAATGCATCGTTAGGTATTGAGCAGGAATACTTTTTGGTTGATACCGCCCTGTTCAACGCCCGCCCCGACCTTTCGCTTACCGGCCGCACGTTGTTTGGCCATATGTCGGCCAAGAACCAGCAGTTAGAAGATCATTACTTTGGCTCTATTCCAAGCCGTGTATACGCCTTTATGCAGGAAATGGAAACCGAAGCCCTGCAATTAGGAATACCATTAAAAACCCGTCATAACGAGGTTGCGCCATCGCAATTTGAGTGCGCCCCTGTTTACGAAGAAATAAACCTGGCCATTGACCATAACCAGTTACTAATGGATATTATGGACAGGGTTGCCAAACGCCATCATTTTAAAGTATTACTGCACGAGAAACCTTATGCAGGCATCAATGGCTCGGGCAAGCATAATAACTGGTCGCTGATAACCAATACGGGTAAAAACCTGTTATCGCCGGGCAAAACACCAAAGAACAACCTGATGTTCCTTACGTTTTTTGTGAATACCATTAAGGCGGTTTATGAACATGCCGACCTTTTAAGGGCATCCATTGCATCAGTAAATAACGACCATCGCCTGGGCGCGAACGAGGCACCTCCGGCTATTATTTCTATATTCCTGGGCAGCCAGTTAAACGAGGTTTTGGATGAGATAGACACATCGCGCCTGAGCAAAAAAATAAAAGAGGAAAACTCGCTTTGGCAGGGCATCCCCAAAATACCGCAGATACTAAAAGACAACACCGACCGTAACCGTACCTCGCCATTTGCCTTTACCGGCAATAAGTTTGAATTGCGCGCGGTTGGCTCATCTGCCAATTCGGCCAGCCCCATGACGGTGTTAAACCTCATCATGGCCGATCAGCTGAAGAAGTTTAAGATTGATGTGGATAAGCTGATCAAAAAAGGCGAGAAAAAAGATGTTGCCCTGATGATGGTGATTAAACGCTACATCAAAGAATCGCGTAACATACGCTTTGAAGGGAACGGTTACAGCGAAGAATGGGAGAAAGAAGCTGAGGCAAGAGGTTTGGCAAACATCAAAACAACGCCTAAAGCCTTAGATGCCTTTATATCTGAAAAAACCGCCGAGCTTTTTGCAGAAACAGGCATATTCACCACCCGCGAAGCACACGCCCGCCACGAAATACTGCTGGATAGCTTTTACAAAAAGTTGCAGATAGAAGCGCGCGTTATGGGCGAACTGGCCGTAAACATTATTATCCCGGCTGCCATTGCATACCAATCAAAACTGATTGAAAATGTTAAGGGCCTAAAAGATCTTGGCCTTGATAAAGGCACCTACAAAGCACAGCTTGACATCATAACCAAAATTGCCGAACACGTTAACTTTATTAAAGACAATGTGGAGGAGATGATAAACGAACGTAAAAAGGCCAATGTTATTGACGACCTGCGCGACCGTGCTATTGCTTACGACGAGAAAGTAAAAAGTTATTTCCAGCCGATACGTTACCATGTAGATAAACTGGAGCAACTGGTTGATGACACCCTTTGGCCGCTGCCAAAATTTAGGGAGCTGCTGTTTATCAGGTAAACAACACTGTACAAAGGAAGGCCGGATATTTAACGTATCCGGCTTTCCTTTTTAAGCTTACCGGGCAAATATATCCGCCTGATTATGCTGGTGTATAATTACCTCGCGGTATTTGCTCAACAAGGATGATTTTGAAACAAAGCCAATAAAAATCCCCTCCTTAATTACCGGGAGCTGCCAAACATCCAACCCATCAAACAATTCCATTACATCACTCACCGGTTCATCATAATCTATTACCGCTGGTGGGGCAACCATTATATCTGCCACCGTATCATTGCCCTCTTGCAGCCGGTTAAATAAATGCTTGCGTACATCGTCCATTAAAACCACACCTTCAAGTGCGCCGCCTGTACTTAAAACAGCAAATATATTAGCCTGGCTTTGTGATAAGATGCTATAAAAATCGGCAACGGGCATATCTCTGCTTATTACTTTAAACTGCCTGTTTATAATACTATCCAGCTGTATAATATCAAGCATGCTATTATCATGGCCGGGGTGGATATTATTTTCATGCACCAAACCGTGCCAGTAAATATTGTGTTTATTAAACATCCGCGATATGATGTACGACATAGCCGACACGATCATCAGCGGAATAAATAACACGTATCCTCCGGTTATCTCGGCAATTAAAAATATAGCAGTTAGCGGTGCGTGTAATACGCCACTTAAAGCGCCCGCCATACCCACAGCAATAAAATTACTCGTGTTTAAATGGATAAGCCCGGTTTGGTTTACACCAAAAGCAACAAACAAACCTAAAAATGCACCTGTAAACATAGATGGCGCAAAGCTCCCGCCATTCCCACCGGCACCGATGGTTATACCTGCTGCTACAATTTTTGTTAAAACAAGCGCCCCAATAAACATGAGCATTATCCACGGGTTTGCAAGCCATTCTCGAAAAAATGATTCTTCTTTCAAGGCTTCCATATTACCATTTAGTATTTGCTGCAGATAGTGGTACCCCTCGCCAAACAAAGCCGGAAAAACCACAATCATGAGCCCGAGCAGTAAGCCACCACCAAGCGCCCGCACGTAACGGTTTTGTTTTAACAGGATGCCTTTCTCCAGTTTACCCGCAATTTTTGAGATATAAACCGACACCCAACCGCTCAGCACCCCTAATAAAATATAAAATGGAATGGCGTTTAAAACCCAGCCATCAGTAACCAGGTGAAACAGCTGGCCCGAGTATAATACTTTTGATACCACCACACCTGTTGCCGATGCAATTAATAGCGGGATAAACGTGGGGATGGTTATCTCGCCTAACAGTATCTCTAACGAGAATAAAACCCCGGCTATAGGGCTGTTAAAAACCGCAGCAATGCCTGCCGATGCCCCCGCTGCCAGCAGTACCGTTTTTTCGTACGCGCTTAAGTTGAACAGTCGCCCAACATTTGAGCCTATTGCCGTACCTGTACAAACAATTGGTGCTTCTAACCCCGCAGAGCCGCCAAACCCAACGGTTAACGAACTGGTAACCAAATGGGCGTAAATATTATTCACCCGGATGTTTGACCGGTTCTTTTTTATATTAATGAGGATACTACCTATCCCTTTTTGCATGCGGTCGCGGTTAATCAAATGCTGCCAGGCAACGGTTAACAGTATACCAAATGCGGGTAAAAACACATATATAATATGGTAAGGCAAATGCGACGAGATGTTACGGCTAACATTTTCCATTACATGCACTAAAAACTTTAAGGCTACAGCCGCAAGGCCGC
This sequence comes from Bacteroidota bacterium, assembly GCA_040390445.1. Classification (GTDB taxonomy): domain Bacteria; phylum Bacteroidota; class Bacteroidia; order Sphingobacteriales; family Sphingobacteriaceae; genus Mucilaginibacter. Next base: position 191,566 of record JAZJYI010000003.1, on the reverse strand, counting down.
CAAAAAGGCCTACAAACACGCTGCAATAAATTAAGAAGTTGCGCTGAGTATTGCGCTTTAAGCGCCAGCGGCCAATTTTATAACTGATGGATTTTAACATAGACGGGTACCAAAACGGCAATGTAGTAATTTACCATGTACAAATATTATTTAAGCAGTATATTTGCCCATGACTTCTCCGCAAAGATATGATCAACGGGGCGTATCTGCATCAAAAGATGATGTACATAATGCCATTAAAAACATTGATAAAGGGATTTTCCCAAAAGCATTCTGCAAAATAGTACCTGATATATTAACTAACGACCCTGAGTATTGCAATATTATGCACGCTGATGGCGCGGGTACCAAATCGTCGTTAGCTTATACCTACTGGAAAGAAACCGGCGATATTTCTGTTTGGCGCGGCATTGCCCAGGATGCTATTATCATGAACCTTGATGACCTGCTTTGCGTAGGCGCTACTGATAACATATTACTGTCATCAACCATCGGCAGAAACAAAAACCTAATTTCCGGCGATGTGATAGCCGCTATCATTAACGGGACCGAAGAAATATTGGCCGAACTGCGTGATGCCGGCATAGGCATCTATTCTACCGGTGGCGAAACTGCCGATGTGGGCGACCTGGTGCGCACCATCATAGTCGACTCGACTGTTACCTGCCGCATGAAACGCGAAGATGTTATCTCTAACCACCGTATAAAACCCGGCGATGTAATTGTAGGCCTGGCATCATACGGGCAGGCCACCTACGAGAAAGAATATAACGGCGGTATGGGCTCAAACGGCCTTACTTCTGCCCGCCATGATGTATTTAATAAAACCATAGCCAATAAATACACTGAAAGCTATGACCCGGCTGTACCGCAGGACCTGGTATTTAGCGGCAGTAAAAACCTTACAGATAAAATTGATATCGGCAATGGCGAAAGCATTACTGCCGGCAAATTGGTATTATCAGCAACGCGTACCTATGCCCCTATCATTAAAGCTATTTTAGATAAGTACCGCAGCCAGATAAACGGCATGGTACATTGCAGCGGTGGTGCACAAACCAAAGTGCTGCATTTTATAGATAACCTGCATATCATTAAAGATAACCTGTTCCCTATCCCGCCTTTGTTTAAGCTGATACAGGAAGAATCTGACACCAGCTGGCAGGAAATGTACAAAGTGTTTAACATGGGCCACCGTATGGAGCTTTACGTACCACAGGAGATTGCTAACGATCTTATTGCCATCTCCAAAAGTTTCGGGGTTGAAGCACAGATCATCGGCCGTGTAGAAGCTGCCGATAAAAAGCAGGTAACCGTTACCTCACCTTACGGCGAGTTTGTTTATAATTAAAAAATAAAAGTTTTTTATATTAAAAGCCCCGAAGTTTTCGGGGCTTTTATAATTTCAGGACATTATACTTTAATTAAAAATCAATTACCAGGAAAGCTAAAGCTTTTTAAAACACTATTTAAATATTCGCGCGCTGCTGCCTCATCTTTTTTCTTAAACAATATTTCTCCTGCTACATATTCATGTTGCTTATTATGATCAGAAATAAAATGAATATAGTAACAACCATCGCTATTGTACTCAACATTTGCAAAGCGAATGTTATTATAAACTGATATTTTAGAATCAGTAACGGTTTGCTTAAGCAACTTTTCCCGTTGAGATACATCCTGTGCCAAAATCTGTTCAATAGTTTGTTTGTACTGGGGCGATGCCGATACCATACCTGTTTTGTACCGAAATATCATATTACCTTTTTTATAGAAATTTTCGTACGAACCGCTTGGTGGCAATTTGAAGGTTTTACCTATAAAACTCTCATAATCATCGTCTGTTAACGTTTTGGTACCATCGGGCAATTTCATTGCAACAACCTCTGATGTGATCATAACTTGCGAAAAAGCGGCTATATTAATTAAAAGCACGCCGCACAACAATACTATTATTCTCATATTTTATATCAGTTTAATAATTAAGGGATCTATTACTAATGTAATACTATTACTTTATTTTTCTAAATAAAAAACCCCGGACAATTTGCCCGGGGTTTTCATTTAATTTATTTTGCTATTACCTTGTTGTAAAGAATGAACCTTGAGTAAATACTGAAGATTTACTCCCATCTTTATTAAAAGCTGTAGCTCTTACGGTGTAAGTTTTACCTGCTGTTAAGCCCATAGCACTTAATTTTAACAGGATAGTACCTGCAAATACTGATGTATTTGGATACGTAGTAGTTTGCGGCGTAGCGGTAATAGTATGTACTATTACTGCCGGTGTAGTGGTTGGTGTAGATGTATCATCATAACCATTCCACGAAGCAAAGTTAATCGTATTTTTTAGTATGGGTGCCGGGGTTACACCTCCTACCGTTGGCTGTACCTCTAATGTTTCCAATTTAAAAGCACCTGTTTGCTCGTTAGTAAGTGTAGCACCAAAGTTAATAAGCAAAGTATTTGCAGGAAGTGTACTAGTACCAGTTATACTAAAAGGACCAACTTGCTGATAACCCAAACTGCTTAGTTTTATAGCCGGCAACTTTGGCTCAATACCTGCAACATCGGCTTTTTTTGTACAGCTAAACACGGTTAGTGTTACCAGTGCAGCTAATACAATATTTATATATTTTCTCATCTTTTTTATTTTAATGTTTAACAATATCAACTGCTAATTTTTAGAATATGTATTTAGCACCAATTAATAAACTCCAGGTAGTAGCTGCTGTTGTAGCATTAACATACGGCGTAGTAACTAAGTTACCATTAAGCTGGCGCATTTGGTAAGTTGGCACGTTTGTAGTTGCATCTGTACTTACGTAGCTAAGTGGGTTAGTGTAAGTAATTTGTTTTTGGATGCCCCAGTTTTTATTTAACAAGTTAGGTAAGTTGATAACAACAGCACTAAGTTGCAAAGTATGTTTCTGACCACCAGCCATGATGTAAAAATCTTGCAGGATGTTTGCATCAATACGGTTATACCATGGCAAGAAAGCAGCATTACGTTGTGCGTATTGTCCTCTGTGGCCGTTTAAGTATGGTGTATTTTTAATAAATTGCTCTAAAGCAGCAGCTTGTTGTGCAGGAGTGTAAGTATATATTACGCCATTAATCGATGGTGAATTATACTGTTGGAAAGTTAAGTCGCTTGCTTTTTTAGGAATGTACATTAAGTCGGTAGAAGCGTTACCATCACCGTTAAGGTCACCATTAACAGTGTAGCTTATTGGGCTGCTGCCTGCCTGGCCTTGATAGAACAAACCAATTGTAGTAGCCGCATGGTTTAAGTAATTAAACTTGTATGATGCAGAAGCAACAATACGGTGAGGCACATAAAAGCTGGTGTAACCATTCTCAACATCATTAGTAGTACCAACGTTAGCAGTTGATGTCCAAATGTTAGCTGCAGTTGTACCCGATGATGAGAAAGCTTCTTTAGCTTGCGTATAAGTATAGGCTGCTGTAGCAGAAAAACCACCAGTAAACGTTTTGCTTATTTGTGCAGTTAAAGAAGTTGCATAACCTTTGTTTGTGTTTTCTAAAACAATGGCAGAGTTTATTGCAGGGTATATATTCCTGTCTGCTGCTGTACCTGTATAACGTGGCCTTGATAAGTCACCTTCAACTAATACACCGGTTGGCGCTTTTAAGTTTGCGTTACGCATTCTTACCGCGTTGATATCTTTAGTGTATAAACCTTCTAGAGTTGCGGTGAAACCATTACCAAGGTTTTTCTCAACTGCTAAGTTAGTCCTGAATACTTGTGGGAATTTAAAGTTACGGTCAATTAAAACAGTAGCCGATTGTATTGCTGTACCTGCAGCTTGTGGGAACAAATTAGCATACGTGCTTGGGTCTGCATTTAATTTGATACCTGCAAGTTGTGCTGCTGTAGCTACACCACCAAAGTTGTACATGGCACTGTTACTTGGGCTGTTAGTTAAGAATACATAAGGTATTTTACCTGTGAAGATACCTGCACCACCACGTATTACTAATGAATTATCATCAAGCAGGCTCCATCTGAAACCCATTCTTGGTGAAAGCAATATTGGCGATTTTGGCCATAAGCCAGAGTTGTATGATTTTAAAGCACCGTTAGCATCTGGCAACAACAATGCTGTCATTTGCGGGTTTTCTACCGGGTTCTCCAGGTAAATACTCTTATCAGCACGTAAGCCGTAAGTTAATTTAAAGTTAGGGCTAACAGCATACTCATCCTGTGCATACAGGCTTATAGTACCAACTTTTAAGTTAGCTGAGAATACCTGATCAACACCCGGGATTAAAGAGTAGTTGTAAGTGAACTGTACCGGTGGGGCATCAGTAAGGAAATCGTTTAACGAGTTGTAGATGTATGAACCTGCTGCACCTGGCATGTAAGCATTACCAACTTTTTGGTATTCGTAATTGATACCACCTGTGATAGTGTGTTTACCAGCGTAGTAAGTTAAGTTATCATAAATACTGTAAGTATTGTCAATAACAGCGTTATACTTGGTGTATGGGTCAGAACCTGCTGTAATGTAATTACTGCCTGCACCATTATAAATATCAATTGTTGGGAAAGTAGCCCCTTTGCTTGTACGTGGGTTATTATATTTTTTAAAGGTTGCCAGCAACTGGTTTGAGAATTTTGAACTAATGCTGCTGTTTAACTCAACAGTACCGGTAGTTACTTTATTTATAAAACCATAGTTAGAGTTTGCAAAAGCGATTGACTGGTTACTATAACGACCATTAACCAAACCGCCACTACCACGGGTAATAGTTCCACCTGTACCATTTGAAACGCTATAAAGAGCATTGTTAGGGGTACTTGTACTGTTAATAGGTTGATCGCTGGTTGCGTTTAAGTAACTGTATTTAACAGTTAGCTTGTTTTTATCGTTGATGTTCCAATCTAACTTTAACAAATATTTGGTGTTTTTAGGCGTAAAAGCATCAAAATTGTCAAATTTACCCGGATCATAAGAATACTTATCTCTAAGATATTTCTGTACTGCTTCTAAATCTGCCTTAGGTGTCGCAGCTACAGTACCGTTACCAGAACCACCTGTTGGTGAATATGCAATACCCGGAGAAGTTGAATTTTCTTTCTCAAAGTTAGCAAAGAAGAATAACTTGTTTTTGATGATAGGGCCGCCAAAAGTAGCACCGTAAGTTTTGGTACTTGCTTTAGCAACGTTGTTACCAATAAAGTTATCACCAATGTAGTTACCGTTAAATGATTGGTTTTTGTAGTAGGTATAAGCAGTACCATGGAATGTGTTGGTACCACTTTTTGTAGTAGCGTAGATACCTGCACCTGTAAAGCCTGATTGCCTAACGTCAAACGGAGCTATGTTTATTGAAAGCTCATCATAAGTTTCGATAGAGATTGGCTGTGTACCACCACCCGGCAAAAGGTCTGAAGAGGTACCGAATGTATTGTTCAGGTTGGCACCATCAACAGTTACGCTGTTTAAACGCGCATCGCGGCCTGCAAAGCTCGCGTTTGAGCCGTTAGACTGTGGCGTTAAACGCGTGAAATCTGTAATACTCCTTGAAAAAGTAGGTAAAGTTGAAAGCGCTGTTCTGTTTACGTTAGTACTTGCACCTGCTTTAGCAGTTACAATTTTCCTGCTGGCTTTAATAGTAACAGCCTGTAACTCTAAACCTGTTTCGCTTAAAGTTGCGTTTAGCAGGTAAGGCTGGCCTAATTGTAAGATAATATCGCTGATTGTAGCTTTATTAAACCCAATAAAGCTCACCTCAACAGTATACGGGCCACCAACACGCATACCAGGGATGTTAAACAGTCCGTCTTTGTTGGAGGCTGCTGAATACACAGTTCCTGAAGGGACGTGCGTAGCTTTAATAGTTGCTCCGGGTAGTGTAATACCCTTGGCATCTTTGATCGTTCCCGACATGCTACTTGATGTTACCTGTGCAAAGGTAGCAATAGCAGTAAACAGGAAAATAATTAAGAGAAGTAAGTGTTTTCTCATGTTTGTTTTTTTTTGTTAACTGTTAAGTGAATTACTCATTAAGTGAATTAATGGGGGCAAAGATAAGTAATAGGGGCATTCAGTATATTAAGTTAATGTTAATAATAATTATATATTTTTCAACACTTTACATGTTATTTAAGTAAAAATGAAATTTAGATGAATACTTAGTGTGACATTTACATTATCATTGCCGTACAATAAATAAACATTGTGGATAACAGGCGTTTATATTAAATTTTAAACTTGCATTCTAAATAAAACCCGTTTTTTCATTTCCACTGCTTTTTAATTAGCTTTGGCATTCCAAAAATCATAAAAGATACATACTATATGGATTACGATTTAATTGTTATTGGTTCGGGCCCGGGCGGCTATGTTGCTGCTATCCGTGCATCGCAATTGGGTTTAAAAACCGCTATTGTTGAAAAAGAATCGCTTGGGGGCATTTGCCTTAACTGGGGTTGTATCCCTACAAAGGCTTTATTAAAAAGCGCCCAGGTGTTTGAATATTTAAACCACGCTGCCGATTATGGTATTAAAACCAGTGGTGGCGAAGTTGATTTTGAAGCTGTAGTAAAAAGGAGCCGCGGTGTAGCCGATGGCATGAGCAAAGGCGTTCAGTTCCTGATGAAGAAAAACAAGATCGATGTTATAATAGGTACCGGTTTTTTAAAATCAAAAGGTACCGTATCTGTAAAAATAAACGACGATACTACTAAAGATTTTACAGCCAAGCATATTATACTGGCTACAGGCGGCCGCTCGCGCGAGTTACCCAACCTTAAACAGGATGGTAAAAAAGTAATTGGTTACCGCCAGGCAATGGTATTGCCGCAACAGCCAAAATCAATAGTTGTAGTAGGCTCTGGTGCTATAGGTATCGAGTTTGCATATTTTTACAATGCTATTGGCACTAAGGTTACTGTAGTTGAATTTTTAGATAACATCGTTCCGCTTGAGGACGAGGAGATCTCAAAAGGCTTGTTACGCATCCTTAAAAAACAAGGCATCAATATCATGACAGGCTCAACCGTTGAATCTGTTGATACCAACGGTGAGGGCTGCAGGGTTAATGTTAAAACCGCTACTGGTAACATCGTATTAGAAGCCGATGTTGTTTTATCTGCTATTGGTATATCTACTAATATTGAAGGTATTGGCCTTGAAGAGAACGGTGTTAAAACAGATAAAGGCAAAGTATTGGTTGACGATTTTTACAAAACCAATGTTGATGGCGTTTATGCCATTGGCGATATTGTTAAAGGCCAGGCGCTTGCACACGTTGCATCTGCCGAAGGTATTATCTGCGTAGAGAAAATTGCAGGTAAAAACCCCGAGCCTTTAGATTATAACAACATACCGGGCTGTACCTATTGTATGCCTGAGGTTGCATCTGTTGGTTATACCGAGAAAGCAGCTAAAGAGGCTGGTTACGAATTAAAGATCGGTAAATTCCCGTTCTCTGCATCGGGTAAGGCAAGTGCTGCCGGTGCTAAAGATGGCTTTGTTAAACTGATATTTGACGCTAAATACGGCGAGTTCCTGGGCGCGCACATGCTGGGCCATAACGTTACCGAAATGATTGCCGAAGTAGTTACCGCGCGCAAGCTGGAAACTACCGGTCACGAGATCATTAAATCGGTACACCCTCACCCTACCATGAGTGAGGCCGTGATGGAAGCCGCAGCCGATGCTTACGGCGAAGTGATACACTTATAATATTTATATATTAAAAAAAAGCCGCGCTGAAAAATTTCAGCGCGGCTTTTTCGTGCTTATACTTTTCTACTTTAAATACTCCTTATCCAAAAAAACGTATCTGCCTCTAAGCTGCGGACCTTCTTTTTCTAAAACCGTCTTCACATCTATATTCATAAAGGTAACCGCACTGCCTTTTACATTAGCACTCCATTTGGGCAATGCAACACCATTAGGGTTCCCGGTTTTTATAAAATTGGCAAAGTAACTTTCCATCGTGGCCGATACTTTATAGTCGGCAGGTGTCCATGCATAGGTGATGTTGGTAGCCAGGTTGCCCATCGCATATTCAATTTCTGATGCATGTGCTGCCCCAGCATAAGGTTCTGGCGTTTTTTCAACTTCCGTTTTTGCAGCATCGCCCTTTATTATGCCGCCGGCAAGCCCGGCTTTGGCGTTACCCATCTTAGCGGTCATGGGTGGGCGTGGTTTCGAGAACAGGTACCTATAAACCGGCTGGCCACTGGTTAAAGCATGGGCATCTGCCCATTTCCAGGTACTGTAAACTATAAACCTGTCGCTGGCCAGCTCAGTAGCCGATTGAATAACTTGCTGCTGTGTGTCGCCGGGATATAGTTTTAAAACCTCATCGGCCTTATCATTGTATAAAGCTTTTACCTTTTTAGCATAGTTTTCAGGCGTTGGTGCATCGCCTCCCATTAATGCCTGGTAGGGTATTTCTGCAGAGTTCCACCCGGCCAATAATGGCACTTTTGCCTGTTCGCCCGCCGCGAATGATTCTGCCGGGCTTTTAGTTAGGAAATAACCATCAATAGTGGCTGCCTGCATTGACGGCACGCCGGGTTTAGCCGCTTCATCAAGTAATTTATCTGCAGGTATTTCCCGAAGTTCCTGTAATGATTTTGCACCCGTCGTCCCGGCAAATTTCACCCCATTACTTTCACCTTCGGCAAGCGGTATGGCAGCCAGTGTTGGTTTTATCATAGCGCCACTTTCGCCAATAGCACCGGCTATCAGATTTTTTGATAATGGCGATACCATTTGTGCTGATACCGCTATTGAACCGGCCGACTCGCCTGCTATAGTAACACGCTTAGGGTCGCCGCCAAAGGCTGCAATGTTTTGCTGCACCCAACGCAACGCAGCATTTTGGTCGAGCAAGCCATAGTTACCTGATGAATGATGTACCGATTCTTTGCTCAGATCAGGATGGGCCATAAACCCAAACACGCCTAACCTATAATTTATTGTTAAAGTAATAATGCCCCTTTTAGCCATGCTTTCGCCATCGTAGCGGGCTTCAGATCCATCCCCTGCTACAAACCCTCCCCCATAAAAATATACCAGCACCGGCAATTTGGTTTTTGATGGTTTTGCAGGTACCCAAACATTCAGGTACAGGCAATCCTCGCTCATGCCCGGTGTGCGGAAACCCATATCGCCAAAAACTTTTTTCTGCATAGGGTTATAGCCAAAAGCATCGCATTTACGTACACCTCTCCAATCGTTAACTGGTTGAGGCTCTTTCCAGCGCAGTTCGCCAATGGGTGGTTGCGCAAAAGGGATACCTTTAAAACTGTTAACACCCGATTTTTCGGTTACGCTTTCAACAATGCCATTAGCAGTTTTAACCTGTATTTGAGCAAATGTTACAATACAGGCAAATTGCAGCATCAAAAACAATATAATTTTTTTCATGAATTTTGTTTTATAATTGGATGGTGTATGACTGATGAAATTACTAAATTTTATTCACCAAACAACCCATTACGTCAAAACGACACATTAATAAATATCTTGTTATAATTTAACCGGCATGAAACCAACCATCACCATAGAGTATTGCCCAAAATGTAACTGGCTTATGCGCGCGGCTTATATGGCGCAGGAGTTGTTAACCACCTTTAGCGACGAGGTTTACGGGATAACCCTACAACCCAGCGAAACATCGGGCAAGTACAATATCCGGATAGATGAGTTGCTGATATTTGACCGTAAAGAACAGGGCCGTTTCCCCGAGATAAAAGAACTAAAGCAACTGGTACGTGATGTGGTTTGCCCCGATAAAAGCCTGGGGCATTCAGACAAAAGCGCAAGCTAAATACTATGTTTGCATATTATGTTGTACAAATTTGTTTATGTAACTTTGTGTACTATATTTATAGATGCTATCTAAAAAAACTAAATACGCAATAAAGGCGCTGGTTGTCATGGGCAAGAACATGGACAAACCACCAATGCAGATATCAAGAATTGCCGAGCTTGAAAAAATCCCTAAAAAGTTTCTGGAGCAGATCCTGCTAGACCTGCGCAACGCAGGCTTTTTATACAGCAAAAAGGGCGCCGGTGGCGGTTACAGCCTTAATAAAGACCCAAAAGAGATTTTCCTGGTTAGTATTATGCGTATTACCGATGGCCCTATAGCTATGGTACCTTGTGCAAGCCTTAACTTTTATCACCGATGTGATGAATGCCACCAGGAACACACTTGTGGTATACGCGATGTATTTATTGAGGTACGCGATGCTTCGCTTAAAATTTTATCAGAAACCAGTATTGCAGATATTATTGGCCGCGAAAACACACTGATAGTTAGCGAGTAGTTTTAAAAAACTACTCCTCGTTTAATTTTTCCGAAATATTCTTAATAGACTCATCAGGCAACGAGGCCGGCCCGTATAGGTAAGCTTTAAATAGCTATGTAATAATATTTTTACACGTAGGGTTTAACTTCGGGCAGCCAGATTAGCTATCAAATTTCTCGAGCAATTTTAACAAGGTTTCAAAATCTTTTGGGTATGGAGCATGCACGGTAATATCCTCACCCGATGGCAGCTTAAAACTAACCTCATAAGCATGCAGTGCAAAACGTTTCATGATAGGCAGTTCTTCCTGATCTTTCCCTAAGATGTACTTCCGCTTTATTTTTGATAAAAATACCGGCTGGCCCTTATACATTTCATCGCCCGCTATAGATGCGCGCTGCGTAGCCAAATGTATACGAATCTGGTGCATACGGCCGGTAACCGGGCGGCATTCCACCAATGTATAATGCTTAAAATATTTTAACGACTGGAACCATGTTTCGGCGCGTTTACCTTCCTGGCGGCTTATGGTTACATTCCCCTTACCAACGTTAAGGATGGGCAGGTCTATCAGCAACTCATCAAAAACGTGCGTACCATCAATAACAGCGTGGTAAACCTTTTTTACCTTACGGCGCTCAAACTGCATAGATACAGTGCGGTAAGCTTCGGGGTTTTTAGCTATTATAAGTGCGCCAGAAGTCTCTTTATCCAGGCGGTGACATATCTGTGCATCATCCGTATATTGTTTAGCCAGGCGCAGCATATTAATCTCTCCGCCCTCCCGCTCATCCAGCGAACTGATGAACGGCGGTTTATTCACCACAATAACATCATCGTCTTCAAACAGTATCAGGTCGGCAAACTTTGGAAACTTCATAGCCGGCAAAAATAAGGTTAATTACTTAAAAACGTCAGGATAACCGCAACCCTATTTAAAACAAATGCTATTAATAACTATGCAGCATTTTTATTAAACGTCTCATATATTAAAAACCTTTGTTGATAGGTATATTCCAAGCGGTGTCAATTCCAATTTTAAAACCATTACCGTCAGAACCCGTGCCGCCAAACAAATTGCCATTGAGGGTAATTAGCGTATTTGGCCCGGCGGTTATATTATCAATATGCTTTTCTGCTAATGACCCTCCAGTTAAAGTAACATCAAATGGCCCAATATAAAGGAATGACGTACTAATCTGATACTTTGAATCATAATATGAGCCAGATATAACAGTGTTGGGAGGATCATAAAACGGATGTTCTGTACCAATATCAAATTTTACCGCAACATTTTTAATAGTTAAGAGAAGACCATTAACACCCGCCGGAATTGGATCGTTAACATTTACTACTACTTTAGATGTTATACGATGCAAAGCCACATTATTAGTGATAGCTGTTGTAGCTATTGTTATGCTGAATTTGCTAAAAAAAGTTTCACCCCATAATAAATCACTTTGTTGATCCAAAAAACTATTGTTTAGTGTTGAACCTGACACCCGCAGGTTTACGGGACCTGCAGCAACAACAACGGTGTAAGTACCTGGTTTCAGGTTGTCTGTGTATTGTCCAAAGATAGCATCGGTACTTTTTTGAGTAATTTTATGAAGTATTACACCACTGGCGTCAAATACCGCATAATGAATAATGCTAACATGATTTGTTAACCCGGTGTCAGCATTGCTTTTTAAAGAATTTGTGTGGGTGGCAGATAAAAAACCGGTTGAGTTTTGTGCAAAGCCAACCTTAAAGGTTACCTTTTGATCTTTATCATCACCCGTAGACACCGATCGATCTTTTTTACAAGCGGCTGCTATTACGATCAATAAAAATATGCTAATAAATATCTTTTTCATGTTTGGATGTTTAAAATTGAATATCAATAGATGAATCCCAACTCTTATTTAAGCCAATGTTAAAATCATTATTGGGGGAAAATAAGTAACCCGATAAAATGGTCTGCGTGTTAGGTTGAACACTAACGCCCGGTACTACTACATGCGCGATCAGTTTATTAGCCGTATCATAACATTTGACATCTACCTTCATATCTGTAGTGGCGGCCAAAAGTATAATACTGGTACTATAGTTAGAGGAACCAGCGGCAGAAGGCGGTATGGGCTTAGTAAAAATCCGTGATGTTTCAAACCCAAGCATACTTGCGTCTTTAAACATAAAGGCGTCGTTATCTTTATCAACAGTTATCACAAACTTCGCAGCATTCTGAGGTAAAGCATCAAGTAACTTTAACGTAAGTTTGCTTACTATCCTCTTCAAGGTCACGTTCTGTTTAATATCTCCACTCGCAACTGTTAATGTGACCCTTTTATAAAAGGTTTCTCCCCAAGTATCGATAACTGATTCAGTTTCGCGATCGGTATGTAAAATGGCAAATCTTTTCGAAAACAACTCGGATCCAGCGATGTCCAACGTTACCCCATTCGCAATAAACACAATATCATAAGTGCCATCTGCCAAGTAGTCTTCTATATTACCAAAATTAGTTGCTGCAGAGTCTTGCACAATAGAATGTATAAGTTTACCAGTGCTATTAAAAACATAGTAGAATAATTTTTTCACGCCTGGCACGGTAATGGCATTAGTTCCAACAGCGTTGATTTTTTGCCCACTGCCTGGAGTAATCTCTTGGGTAAACCCGGATACATTAAACTTAACGCTATACGTTTTAGAATCTGTTAGCTGCGATGTTGGCTTTTTATCTTTTTTACAAGACGAAAAACACAAAATGGACGCAACTATATATAGTAATATTTTTTTCATATAGAAGTGCTTTTCAATAAAAATAAACATTAGAAATTAATAAACAGCAGTTAGGGTGTAATTATTATACTGCTATATTATTATACTGCTATAGATAGCAATAATGAGATTTGCCATAATACCTGATAGCAAGCCCCAAAACAAATCTTATTTGCCAATGTTAAATACCTATCTATCATCTACCTTAAATAAAAAACAGCATGAGCACAAAAAAAACACAGCCCGAAGAGAAGGGCTTCTTTGAAAAGATAAAAGAAACCATTGAGGAGTTTTGGGACGGCACCAAAGAAACTGCCGAAGACCTGAAAGAAAAAGCGGAAGACAAAATTGACGACTTGAAGGAAGCGGTAGCGGCCAAAAAGAAACCCGTTGCTAAAAAAGCAGCCGCTGTTAAAACAGCTGTTGCCAAAAAAGTGGCTGCAACAACAACCGCAGCTAAAAAAGAAGTCGCAGAGGTTAAAGCAAAGGCAACCGTAAAAGCAAAAGCGGTTGCTGATAAAGCTAAAACCACCGCAACCGCAGCAAAAAAAGAAGTTGCAGAGGTTAAAGCAAAGGCAACCACTAAGGCCAAAGCTGTTACTGATAAAGCTAAAACAGAAGTTGCCGAGGTAAAAAAAGCGGCTGCGCCTAAAGTTGCCGCTGCAAAAGCAACTGTAGCTAAAACCACTGCTACGGCAAAAAGAAAAGTAGCTGCCGCAAAAAAGGCATAAATGCTATATTGTAAAAAAGCCCTCCCGGTAATGGGGAGGGCTTTTTTTATGCTTCAAATTTGTAGCCTACGCCTTTTACGGTGGATACGCAATCGTCTCCAAGTTTTTCGCGCAATTTGCGTACGTGCACATCAATGGTACGGTTGGTAACTACTACCGAGTCTTCCCAGATGTTTTTCAGGATAACCTCGCGGGTGTAAACTTTGCCGGGTTTTGAGGCCAGCAGGTATAACAACTCAAACTCTTTTTTGGCTAATACCACTTTTACACCTTTTTTATAAACCAGGTATGCCTCTCGGTCAATTACCAGGTCGCCTATTTCCAGTTTGTTATCGGTAACCTCTTCAGGCGGTGCGTTGCGGCGTAGTATAGCGTTTATACGGCTTACCAGTGCGCGTGGCTTAATAGGCTTGGCTATATAATCGTCGGCGCCAACGTTAAAGCCTGCAATTTCAGAGTATTCTTCGCTGCGGGCTGTTAAAAATACCATAAAGGTATTTTTAAACTCGGGCATGGTACGCATAATGCGGCATGCTTCAATGCCATCCATTTTTGGCATCATGATATCTAATACGATCAGGTCCGGCTGTGTTCTTTTGGCTTCGGCTACTGCCTCCTGCCCGTTACGTGCCGAATATACCTGATAACCTTCTTTCTTCAGATTATACTCTATCAGCTCTAAAATATCCGGTTCGTCGTCAACAATTAATATCTTTTGTTTGCTGGTGCTCATGTATATTTATTTTGGCATAAATGTATAACCTTAATTATAGCTTATGGTTAATATAATATTAACAAATTGTTAAATAGCACCGAAAGTTAACCTTTACTTGAGGTTATTTAAATGTTTTCTTTAAAAAATCTTCAAGATCGACACCTGTTACGTTCTTCGCAACTATCACTCCCTGAGGGTCAATGATGAAGTTAGACGGGATGGCTTCGATATGATAAAGGCGTTCTGTTGGCCCTTCAAAGCGCTGCAGATCAGACACATGCGACCAAGTCAGTTTATCTTTACTTACAGCCTGTTGCCAGTCTTTTTTCTCGGTATCCAGCGATATACCCAGTATATTAAAGCCCTTATCTTTATAAGCAGTGTATTGTTTCACTACGTTAGGGTTTTCCTGGCGGCAAGGTACACACCATGATGCCCAAAAATCGAGCATAACGTATTTGCCTTTATAATCTGATAATTTCACCTCTTTGCCATCAATGCTTTTGATGGTAAATTCAGGCGCTTTATGCCCTACCGATATTGGTTTTACGGCCGCCATTTGCTTTAAAAAGGTTTGTACCGATGGGTTATCTTTAAAATCGTCCTTAATATCATCGGCGTAAGCAACCAGTTGCTGCTCATATTTGTACTGATCAAGCGAGGTTGCTGCATAAAAACCGGCAAGCGATTTTTTGTTCGCATTAACAAACTTTAAGATCTCGACGCTGTAATCGCTGATGTTTTTCTGGAACTGCGGTACATAGATCTTCAACAATGAATCAGACTCGTGACCAAGAGCTGATGACTTTGCTGTGTATTCATCAGAAAGCTTGCTGTTCTTCTCGCCATAAAGGTTGCTTATTTTATTAAACTCCTTAATTTTTTCGGACGTTTCCGACCCACTTACCTCGTACGAATGGCTCACATCGGCCAGGTCTGTTTTAAAGGTGATGTTATCACCATTCTGTGCAACAATATCATATATATTACTGCCAATACGCAGTTTGTACAAGTTGGCGTATGGCGCGTTATGCTTAAAGGTAAAATCGTTACCTGAGCCTACGTTGGTTGAATCAATAACAGATACCTGAGCGCTATCTGCTGCCAGCAGGTAAACTTTTTTAATGCCGCCTACATTACTCAACGTACCCGATATAGTGAACGTGGTAGCATCTTTACATGAAGTAATAACAATTGCTGCCATCAATGCAAGGCAGGTAACAATACGGTTTTTCATATCTTATTTAGATTCTAATTCTTTTATTAAAAGCTTGTTTGTTTTTTGAGGGTCTATTTTGCCTTTAGAAAGCTTCATCACCTCGCCCATGAACAAGCCTAAAACGCCCTTTTTACCCTTTTGGTATTCTATCACCTTGTCGGGATATTTTGCCAGGGCGGCCTTTATAAACTCATCCAGTTCGCTGGTATCTTCACTTATCAGCAAGTTTAACTCTTTTGCCAATTGGTCGGCAGTTTTACCGTTTCCTTTCAGCATTGCCGGGAATATTTTTTGCGCGGCTACAGAGTTGTTTACCTTACCCTCATCTACCAGTTTTATTAACCCTGCTAAGGTAGCGGGTTTTATACCGATGTCGCTAATGCTAATGTCATTATCGTTGATGTATGAACGTACTGAGCCCATCACCCAATTGGCTGCCGATTTATAGTTGGCGGTATGTTTTATCAGCTCTTCAAAATAAGCGGCAAATTCTTTATCGGCAATAATAACGCCCGCGTCATAGTCTGACAGGCCAAGCTTGGTGGTATATTTTTCAAAAAGCTGGTTTGGCAACGCCGGCATTTTACTGCGGATATCAGCCAGTAAAGCCTCGGTTATTTGTATAGGTAACAAATCAGGCTCGGGGAAATAGCGGTAATCGTTCGCCATTTCTTTTGAACGGAGCACAGATGTTTCGCCGGTATCTGCGTTAAAGTTCAGCGTATTTTGATCAATACGGCCACCGGCTTCAATAACTTCTACCTGGCGCGCAAACTCGTGCTCAATGGCACGCTGTACGTTACGGATAGAATTCAGGTTCTTCACCTCGCAGCGGTTACCATACTGGGCCGCGCCCCTTAACCTTACAGAGATATTGGCATCGCAACGCATGCTGCCCTCTTCCATATTACCGTCGCAAATATCAAGGTAACGCAACAGGCGGCGAATCTCGGTCAGGAACTGGCCGGCCTCTTCGGCGCTGCGCAGGTCTGGCTCTGATACAATTTCTATCAGCGGTACCCCTGCCCTGTTCAGGTCAATAAGGGAGTAATGATCGTGCTGGTCGTGCGAGCTTTTGCCGGCATCATCTTCCATGTGGATATGATGAATAGCAATAGTTTTAGTACTGCCATCGGCAAGTTTTACGGTAACACCGCCGCCAAGGCATATAGGTTGCTGATCCTGCGTGGTCTGGTAACCCTTTGGCAGATCGGCATAAAAATAATTTTTACGTGCGAAGGTATTATTCAGGTTGATGGTGCAATTACAGGCCAAACCCATTTTAACCGCATACTCCACCATTTTTTTATTAATACGCGGTAAAGTACCCGGATGGCCCAGCGAAACCGGGCTAACATGGTGGTTAGGTTCGGCGCCAAAGGCTGCCGAATCTGAAGAAAATGCCTTACTTAAGGTGGATAACTGTGCGTGTACTTCTAAACCAACAACTAATTCGTATTTATCACCCAAGCCACTTTGTAGAACTGCCATATTGTATATTCAGCTGTTATTCAGCATTGATCAAACATGCCAAATATAGCGTTATATGTTATTTTTTATAGCTATTTTTTGAAAAGCTATGCATAACACCTGCAAGTACGCATGCATTATATTTACCGGTGTGCAAATCTTTTTATTAAACCTTGTGTTATGGTAATGGTCTGTTAAAATATGGCATACAATTGCCTATGCAGAAACATAATAGAAGATACCATGAAAAAACTCATTTTAGGGATGCTTGCAAGTTGCTTTATACTGGTAGCATCTGTTAACCAAAGTAAAGCCCAGGTAAGTGTAAGCCTTAATGTTGGCACCTGGAACCCACCCGCGGAATATGGCGATGCAAGCTATTATTACCTGCCTGATGTAAACAGTTATTATTATGTACCAACGCACCAATACGTTTATTTAAGTGGCAATAATTGGGTTTGGCGCAACACCTTGCCCGTCAGGTATAATTATTACAATATAAATGATGGCTATAAAGTCGCGGTGTATCGCCCTAGGCCATACCGTTATTATTACAGCGACCGCAACCGCTATGCCCATTACAGAGGCGTTAAGAATGTAATTGTGCGCGACCGTTACTATCGCCCGCATGGCCGCGAGATTAACCGCCCCCATTATGTAAACAGGCCTGCAAGGGTGGTGAACCGTACGCATTATGCAAACCGCCCAACACGGTTTGTGAACAGACCATCAGGGGGGATGAACCGCTCAACGCACTTTAATCGCCCCGCACAAGGAAGGCCGCAAGGCCATGGTGGTGGCGACAGGGGACATGGTGGTGGCAATAAAGGCCACGGCGGCGGTGGCGACAGGGGCCATGGTGGCGGAGATAAAGGCCATGGTAAACATTAATGCCAAATTTGATATAACAAGAAAGGCCGCTTTTAAAGCGGCCTTTCTTGTTTATAATATAGTATATCGTGCCTCGTCGTTCACGTTCACTGCCGTGAACACGATCAAAATTCACAACACGCTTATAATCAATGCATTCAATATTTGACTACTGATAAAACAGTGTCACCACATTGTTTAGAAACAATTAGTAGCTCATATTTATGGTTTGACAGAATCAAAGAGTTCTCAAACCTATATCGGCTATAAAAAGCTTTTGGCTTTGGTTAAAGCGTTATCAATACCGCTTACATCGCTGCCACCGGCTGTAGCGAAGAATGGCTGACCGCCGCCGCCGCCTTTAACCTCTTTGGCCAACTCTTTTACAATGTTGCCTGCATGCAGGCCTTTTTCTTTTACCAAAGCCTCGTCTATCATTACCGTGATACTTGGCTTACCGTTGATGTTGGCAGCCAGCACCAGGAATAAATTCGGAACGATATCTTTTAAGTTATAAGCTAAGTTTTTGATGGCATCGGCATTTGGCAGCTCCACTTTTTGGGCAATGAAATTGATGCCGTTGATATCCTCGGCAGTTTTGGCCAATTGGTCTTTTAAACCCGATGCTTTCATCAACACTGCTTTCTCCAGCTCCTTTTTCATGCGGTTGTTATCCTCTATGAGGTTTTCAACGCTTTTGGATAGGTCGGCAGGGTTTCTGAGCAGTTCTTTCAGGTTCTTTACTAAACGCCCTTCCTCCTGGATATAATTTAGGGAGTGGTAACTGGTGATGGCCTCAATACGGCGCACACCTGCTGCTACGGCGCTTTCGCCGGTTATTTTAAAGAAACCGATCTCGGCAGTGTTTTGTACGTGTGTACCACCGCAAAGCTCCTTGCTGAATTTATCGTCGAAGGTAATTACGCGTACAAAATCGCCATATTTTTCACCGAACAAAGCGGTAACGCCACTGGCAATAGCATCATTGTACCATACACTACGTTCTTCTTTCAATGGGATGCCTTCACGTACTTTTTGGTTAACAATACGTTCCAGCGTTTCTATCTCGTCGTCGCTTACTTTTTGGAAATGCGAAAAATCGAAACGTAGCTGATCCGGGTTTACCAACGATCCTTTTTGGTTTACATGCTCGCCTAAAGTTTCTTTCAACGCGGCATGCAGCAGGTGCGTTGCCGAGTGGTTTGCGTTGGTCATGATGCGTTTGCCCATATCAACGTACGCCATAAAGCGGGTTGGCATTGGGTTTGGCAAAGTCCATTCTTTTTGCTCACCCGTTTCTATCGAATAATAAGGCTGCAGGTTGGCATAATGGATGATCAGGCCATTTTCTTTTTTGGTATCCGTTATCTCGAACGATAAAGGGCCTTTCTGCTCATCATACCATTCGCTTGTAAGTCCACCGGTATCGCCCACCTGGCCACCACCTTCGGCATAGAAAGGTGTGCGGTTCAGTACGATCTGGTATTGTTCTTTACCCTGTGCCGTTACTTTGCGGTATTTTAAGATATCGCTATAGGTCTGGATCTCATCATAACCTACAAACTCAGTGTTATCACCACCGCGAAGCACTACCCAATCGCCGGCGCTAACTGCTGTTGCAGCGCGTGAACGGAGTTTTTGAGTTTGCAATGCTTTTTCAAAACCTTCAATATCAACCGACCCTCCAATTTCACGGGCCATTAATTCTGTTAAGTCGATTGGAAAGCCATAGGTATCTGATAATTCAAAAGCTGTAGTTCCCGAAATTACTTTATCCCCACCTGCTGTTACTTCTTTAAATTTCCTGATACCTGCAGACAGGGTTCTTAAGAAAGATACTTCTTCCTCCAAAATCACTTTCTGTACAAAGTCTTTCTGAGCATATAACTCGTCAAACACACCTTTAAACTGCTCGGCCAGTAATGGCACCAGTTCGTTAAAGAATGGCTCTTTAAAATCTAATGTTTGGTAGCTGTAACGCACTGCCCGGCGTAATATCCTGCGGATAACGTAGCCTGCTTTATTGCTTGCAGGTAGTTGCCCATCGGCAATGGCAAAGCTAATGGCACGGATATGGTCGGCCAGTACGCGCATGGCAACGGCATCATTCCAATCGGCATCGCCGGGTTTGGCCGCGCTGTTATATTTTTTGCCGCTTTTCTCCGCGATAAACTGAATCATCGGCTGGAAAACGTCGCTATCGTAGTTGGAGGTTTTGTCTTGCAGTACGCGCACCAAACGCTCAAAGCCCATCCCGGTATCCACGTGCTTATTTGGCAACGGCTGTAAAGCGCCGCCTTTTAACCTGTTAAACTGCATGAATACGTTATTCCAGATCTCTATCACCTGGTCGTGGTCGGCATTTACCAACGATGCACCACTAACTTCGGCACGCTCATTATCCGGGCGGCTGTCAAAGTGGATCTCAGAACACGGGCCACAGGGGCCGGTTTCGCCCATTTCCCAAAAGTTGTCTTTTTTATTACCGGGCAGGATGCGGTCTTCGGGCACATACTGTTTCCACAGGTTGTAAGTTTCGGTATCTTTTTCAAGTCCTTCCTTCTCGTCGCCTTCAAAATAGGTTACGTACAGGCGGCTTGTATCAAGCTTATAAACTTCGGTCAACAGCTCCCAACTCCAGTCAATGGCTTCTTTTTTAAAGTAGTCGCCAAAGCTCCAGTTGCCAAGCATCTCAAACATGGTGTGGTGATAGGTATCAATACCCACCTCTTCCAGGTCGTTATGTTTACCGCTAACACGCAGGCAGCGTTGCGTATCGGCCACGCGCGGTGCTTTTGCAGGCGCTTCGCCCAAAAACACATCTTTAAACTGGTTCATCCCTGCATTGGTGAACATCAGGGTTGGGTCGTTTTTTACAACAATAGGTGCGCTTGGCACAATAATGTGGCCTTTAGAAGCGAAAAAATCAAGAAAAGCCTGGCGTATTTCTTTAGCGGTCATAGTAATAAATAGTTTGCAAAAGTGTGAAATTTTTTCGCATAATTTCACACTTTCATTAACAACCCGTTATTGCGAGGTATGAAGCAATCTCTTTAGGACAGGTCGGCGACATGCATACAAAAGATTGCTTCATACCTCGCAATGACGCGCGGAGAAAAATCGCAGACAAAGCCATGAAATTCGAAATTGAAAATCCGAAATTCGAAATTTCCATATACATTTGCGTATGGCTTTAAATGACGACGATATCAGCAAAATGTACTACTCCATGGGCGAGGTTTCGGCTATGTTTGGTGTTAAACAATCCTTGCTGCGTTTTTATGAGAAGGAATTTAGCGTACTGCATCCAAAAAAGAACAAAAAGGGTAACCGCTACTTTACCCCTGAGGATCTGGAGAACTTTAAGATCATTTTCAACCTGATAAATGATAAAGGCTATACCATACAGGGGGCAAAAGACCATCTGAAACACAACATGGGCGATACCCGCGACCACCAGCGTGTGATAGATTCGCTCGAAAACATGAAAAAATTCCTGCTTGAAGTGCGCGACCAGTTGTAATTAGCCGCAGATATCCTAATTTTATTCCCGGTTGCCTTATCACCGTGAATAAACCATATGATAGCTAAGCACAAAGGTGAGATCCCTGTTGTTGTACTTCTACTCCCCTTTTTAGCTGGCATAAGCGTCGGGCTCTTATATCTGGGTATCAATACCTTGTTTACCTTAATTGCCCTTGCTGTACTTAGCCTTTTATTTATCGGGCTTAATTTATGGTACAAGCCGCTTAAAGTTTACAAAACGCGGTGGCTTGGCGGTATGCTCATTTTCCTGATACTGTTTCTGCTCGGGTTATTTACCACCACCCGGCATAACGAACTGAACAACCCCGACCATTTTTCTAAAAAACCATCGCAGCAACTTGCAGTTGTTATTACCTCCGAACCAAAAGTAAAAGACGAACTGGTACGTTTTACAGCGGATATAAGGCAAAGCGTTGCTAACGGACAGTCCACCAAATCCAGCGGCACAATCCTGGTAACCATTAAAGACGAACTGGCCAAAAACCTATTTTACGGCGAAGAATTGCTGATACCTGCCAAATACACACCGGTAGACCCACCCTTTAACCCCGGCGAGTTTAATTATAAAAAATACCTGGCCAATAAAAACGTGCATTACCAGGCGTTTTTATACCCCGGCCAGTACAAAATTATTGCAGCCGGGCAAGCTAATCCGGTAATAGCCTACGCCCTGCGCACAAGGCAAAACCTTGTTGATAAACTGAAGCAAAACATGCAGGATACTACCGCCATAGCAGTTGCATCTACCCTGATACTGGGCTACAAGGCCGACCTGAGTAACGAGGTGTTGCAGGCTTATTCAAAAACAGGGACTATTCATATCTTGTCGGTTTCGGGCGGGCATGTGGCTATTATTTATTTGCTGCTGGGCTGGGCGCTGGGATTTTTGGATGGTTACAAGCGCGGCAAGGTATTTAAAGCCATACTGATCATCGCGCTGATATGGGCTTATGCGCTGCTTACCGGTTTTTCGCCGGCGGTGTGCCGGGCCGCTGTCATGCTCAGTTTGGTTATCAGCGGTAAAACATACAGCCGGTATATCAATAGTTTAAACCTACTAGCCGCCTCGGCGTTCGCGCTGTTACTTTATGATCCTTTTTTGTTGACGGATGTTGGCTTTCAACTCTCGTACCTCGCGGTGGGTGGTTTGGTTGTATTCCAGCCGATGGTTTACCAATGGTTTAGCTTTAAGAATAGCATTGCCGCTCAATTATGGCTGGCCTGCTCGGTATCAATAGCTGCGCAGGTAATTACTTTTCCGCTCAGCGCGTATTACTTTCACCAGTTCCCGGTTTATTTTTTGGTGAGCAACCTCCTTATTATTATCCCAGTAAGTATTATTATGTACAGCGGCCTGTTGCTTTTGGCGCTGCCGCAAATACCTTATGTATCCAAAATTTTAGGTTATGTACTTGAGCATACCATACTGCTGATGAATAAAGCACTGGCCGTTATTGAACACTCGCCATATGCCAGCCTTAACAAAATATGGCTCAGCAAGTTGGAATATCTGCTGCTGTATGGGATAATTATACTGGCGTTTTACTTTTTATATAATAAAAGAAAATGGCTTGTAATGGCGGGGCTTTCCTGTGCCTTACTGTTCAGCATAAGTATCAGCCTTAAAAAATTCAATGCGGATAACACAAATTCGGCAACTTTTTTAAACCTCCGGAAACATACGGGCATAGTATTTAAAAATGGCAACAACGGAGTTGTAATAAGTGACCTGCCCGAAAACGACAAAAACTTCCAATACGCTGTACAGCCCTGTTTGGATAGCAGCCGCATTACCAATTATAAGGTATATCCGTTGAATACAGATATCAAAACACTGCACCTTTTAAAACAGGGTAACCTCATCGCTTTTCAAAATAAAAACCTGCTGCTTTTAAACGATAAGGAGAAAACACAGTCTATCCCGCAGCAATTAAAGATAGATTATTTGTATTTGAGCGATAATCTGGCTGTTGATACCAATATGCTTAAAAATAAAATGCTCATTATTGGCAGCAGCAACTCGGATGAATATATAAACAGCTTATTACCAATAATTAGAAAAACACATCAGCAATACTATGTGTTAAAACGTAACAAATCGTTGAATATGGCATCTAAACCATACAAATAATTAAAAAATAACTTAAAAAAACTTGCACACGAGTTAATTACACACTAAATTGTACTAATAAAATAAAACTATGAAGAACAAACTATTTACTGCTGCACTGGGCCTTGCCCTTACCGCAACAGCTATCAGCGCAAGCGCACAAAAAGTTTATAAAGAGGGTGTTATGGTTGTTACCACAAACATGCAAGGCCAGGCAGTTGAGCTTAAAAACTATTTCAGGGCAGATAGTGCCGCTGCAACTTTCTCTGCCGGCCCGGCAAACATTAAGGTATTAACCGATGCTAAACACACCTATATGGCTATTTTGGTTGATGTAGCCGTAGCTTCTATCAAGAAAGCTGCTATCTATTCGCCGGCCGAAGTTGAAGAAGAATTGGCAAAAATGCCCGTTTTAACTTTTACACCAGGCACCGAAACCAAAGTTATCTCGGGTTTTAACTGCAAAAAAGTTGTAGCTAAAGATTCTAAATCGGGTAAAACTTTTGATGTATGGATCACCAATGATGTTTCTGCACCATCAACAGCAGTTCAGGGTTATTATGCTACTATTGGCGGTTTCCCGGTACAGTACACCAGTTTCCGCGACGGCCAGTCTACCGAGGTTACTGTTAAAAGCTTAACCGAAGCAAAAGCACCTGCAGGTACTTTTAGTATCCCGGCTGATTTTGACAAGATCACTTTAGATGACCTTAAAGCAATGAGCGGCGGCGGTAACTAAGCCAACCCGTTTTAAAATATGAAAGCCCGGTAGTTTATAATTACCGGGCTTTGTTTTTTAATTCAATTCTGTTGATAAACTGTTTACCCATTGCTGAAACAAACGCGCTTCCATATCAACCGACTTTTGCGCATGCAACTCCCAATCTGGTGAAAACTTTTGCAGCTGATTGATCATCTCCTCCAAGTGCCCTTCTTCTTCCAGTATGATAGATTTTACGTTCACCTTGCTCCCAACCGCATCCAATGCATCCTGGTAAATTGGGTAAAGCTCGTCGGCACGCACTTCAATAGCGTAGGTTACCAGCAGGTAAGCGGCAAAACGCAGCCCGGCGCCTGTTAAATGCAGTTCCTTTTTCAGGTAACGGCAAACATCAATATCCAATTGGTTTAAATAATATTTGCTAAATGCAGGTGCTATCAGGTATTCGGCAGCGTAGGTTGGTAATTCTTTGCCTGTTTTTTCTATCTGCTTTTTCAGGTAGAAGGCATGCCTGTGTTCTTCGGCAGCATGTTTTAATATAATGTAGGTAACCGTTGCGGGGTCTTCGCTTGCAGATATTTTGCGGGCGCCGGTGTTCTCCATTAATGATAATGTATTTAACCAGCGGGCATGTAAATGGTTATCGGCAATTATTTGGGGTAGTATTGTATTTAATTCCATATTTCAAATCTCGTTAAGGGCTTGCTCAACGGTGGTGTAAATGTAATCGAGTTCGGCATCAGTTATGCAATATGGGGGTAAAATGTAAATAATGTTACCCAATGGCCTTAGTATGATACCTGCATTTAAAAAGTAATGGTAAAGCTTATCCCGCAGGCCACTAAAGTACGAGGTGTTATTCCCGGTTTCCCATTCCATTGCCAAAATAGTTCCGGTTTGCCGGGTTCCCTTTAATGACTTATGCCCTTTTATTTTACCGGCAAAAGCGGTGTGTTTAGCAGCTATCCTGTCGATGTTTTTTTGTGTTGACGCGTCTAAAAACAGGTCAAGACTGGCAAGCCCTGCGGCGCAGGCAACGGGGTTAGCAGTGTATGAATGCCCGTGGAAAAGGGTCTTCATCTTATCGTCAGATAAAAATGCGTTGTAAATATCCTGCGTACAGGTGGTTAGCCCGAATGCCATAGTACCGCCGGTTAAGCCTTTTGAGAAGCACATAATATCCGGCTGGGTTTGCAGGTGGTTACAGGCAAAAGCCTTACCCGTACGGCCAAAGCCCGTAAACACTTCATCGGCAATTAGCATTACACCCTCCTTACGGCAATGCGCCATCAGCTCATCCAGGTACTTGGCTTCATACATGATCATCCCTGCTGAACCTTGTACTAAAGGCTCAAATATGAAGGAAGAGATTTGAGATTTGAGACCAGAGATCTGAGATTTTAACATCTCGATATTATCACTATTGGGCAGATCAATAAAGTCAACCTCAAACAAAAGGCTATCAAAAGCAGCGGTAAAGGCACTTCGCCCGCTAACCGACATAGCACCGAATGTATCGCCGTGGTAGGCGTTTTTAAAAGCTATGATCTTTTTACGCTGTTCCCCTTTATTATGCCAGTATTGCAGGCACATTTTTATAGCCACCTCTACAGCGGTTGAGCCATTATCTGAATAAAATGCCTTTGCCTGGTTTAATGGCAGGATAGCCAGCAGGCGCTCGGCCAGTTCAACAGCCCCGGGGTGCGTAAAACCCGCAAAAATCACATGCTCTAACTGTAATAATTGCTCGGTTATTTTTTTGGCGATATAAGGGTGTGAGTGCCCGTGTATGTTTACCCACCATGATGATATCGCATCTATATATTTTGTACCGTCTTCGGTATATAAACAAGTGCCTTCGCCCCTAACAATGGGTATTGGCGGCTGCGCCGTTTGCATTTGGGTGTAAGGGTGCCATATTACCTGCAGGTCGCGTTCAGCTAAATTCATATTGTTTTAATTAAAAGGTCGGCCACGTATTGGTCTGTCGGGAAGGTAAAGCTATCTACGTTAAGTTCGCTTAACTTTATCCAACGGAAAGCTTGCAGGGTATCCCCCTCCCCGTCAAAATCAAACACAGCGGTTTTAGTGGTAAAGCGCAGGTCAGATACCGCTTTTACCAGGTAATAAATACTGATGATCTGCGAATTGTTAAAGGCCGATTTTACAAAAAAATCTGTAGTGTAGAAATGACTGATCACCTCTACTTCGGTATTACATTCCTCAACAAATTCGCGTTTAAGGCCTTCTATCAATCCCTCGCCATACTCTAACCCGCCGCCCGGGAACTTGGTAAAGCGGATACCGTACTCCTGCTCATCGCTTATCAGTACTTCGTTATCATCGTTAATAAGCAAACCGTAAACCCGTACGTTGAAAAACTTTTTACTCATAGTGTTTTTTATTACGCATCACCTTATCCATCGTCCACGGGATATCTTCCGTTTTAGCCTCGCTCCTGATGGGGCAATTAGGCATACTGCAGTAGTGGCAGCAATCCGGCAGGCATGGGTCGGTATGGATAAAAAATTCCGTAGTGATGCCCGCATTCTTATTCACCAGTTTTTCTACCAGTTTAACTTCTTCATGTACCCTGTTCAGGTCGAAATAATTGGGCAGGGTAAGGTGGCAATCAATATGCAGTTCGTTACCATACTTTTGAGCGCGCAGATTATGGATATCTATCCATTCTTCGCGGCGTTGTTCGCCCAAAACCTTTACCACGTCACTGATGATGATAAAGTCGGTCTCGTCCATTAAGCCCGCTACCGACCGGCGGATAAGCTTATAACCTGTATATAAAATATACACCCCAACCAATATAGAGAGTGTACTATCCAGCCATAAAATTTTGGTAAAATAGATGAGCAATAAGCCTACAACAAGGCCGCAACTGGTAACGGTATCGGTTAACAAATGATGCCCGTCGGCCTCTATGGTAATGGAAGGGATGGATTTCCCCTTTTTTATCATGTAATAACCTAAGCCACCATTTACGGCACCTGTAATGCCTATGATAACTGCACCCAGCAACAGGTCATGAATAACCTCGGGGTAAAAAATACTATAGGTTGATTTGATAATGATAATAAGCCCCGCTATACCAATGAGCGAACCTTCAATAAACACCGAAAAATACTCCACCTTACCGTGGCCATAAGGGTGGTTCTCATCCCGTGGCTGCGATGCCAGGTAAATGCTAAAGAACGCGAAAGAGCTTGCCACCACGTTCACAATACTTTCGGCAGCATCGGTCAGTACAAAATTGGAGTTTGTAAGAAAGTATGCGCCAAATTTCATTACCATCAGCACTGCGCCGGTAATAAGCGATATCAGAATTATCCTTTTTTGTTCTTTCAAAACCAACCTTTTTTAGAGAGGCCAAACTTACGGAAATTTAGACTTACGGGTAAGCTAATGTCAAAAAACAACAACTTAATACCTACCTATTTTACCATAACGTATCAGCATGTAGCTATATGCTACCAGTACAACCAATATCATTAGTACAACAATGGCACCAAATACCAATAATATGGTTTGCAGGCCCGATAACCGTGTAAAGAAATTCGGCTTTTTTATCCCCAGCTTTGCTTTCAGAAAAATTGCCGCCACCAGCACCGCTATAATACCCGCCACTACATAAACAACTACCAGCGCGTTACTAAACCAGTAGGCCCAGTATTGTTTACGGGCTTCGGCTTTTTGATTAGCCTGCCATTGCACTTTAGTAATATAATAATTGTTTGCCCCGGCGTTGCCTATTTCGGCAAGCATACTGTGCGCGTTCTTTAAAGCATAGTAATTAACCCGCGACGACTCGAACTTAACTTCCCGATGATTATACTCGGCAAAGATAAAACTCCCCATAAAGGAGCGTTTAGACATATGTTTCTTAACGTTATTTATGTCAATCCGCGTAACTGTTGTATTCCCTGTTGCGGCGTGGTAAAGCAATTTAACATTATGCAAAGTTATCCCCAACAGTGCTGAAAGGAAAAACGTACCGATTATGATGTTCACATAGGCCATAACCCGCTTTAGGCCTATGTACTTTACACAGAAGTAGGTTAGTATTATAAAAGCCACTATGCCACACCCTGTAAATTCGGCCCGGCTAATGTTTTGGGTGTACATCTCGAAACGTACATCAGTCGCTACATAAACAATCAGCATGAATGCCAGCACACAGCCAATAAACAGCTTATCAGGACGGCTCAATTTCTTATCCTTTTCGCCAACGTCGGTGATGTTCTTTTCCTGAAAATTAACGTAGTTATTCATTTATGGATGGGTAGCCTTATATAAAGGCTTACAGGTAGTAAATAGTTTCTGTATGAATAAAAATATATGTAAACACATGCCTAATTATGCTGCTTTTGATAACCATCAGTAAACAAATTTTCTATATTTGCCGCAATAATAAAAACAACAATATGAGCGCATTAAGTAACAGGATAAACAACCTGTCAGAATCCCAAACCATTAAAATGGCAAAAATGGGTCGCGAACTGGCTGCTAAAGGTGTAGACGTAATAAGCCTTAGCTTTGGCGAGCCCGATTTTCACACCCCTGAGCACATTAAGGACGCTGCAAAAACAGCTATGGATAAAAACTTCACCTATTACACGCCGGTTGCAGGCTACCCTGATCTGCGCAAGGCCGTTGTTGGTAAGTTAAAGACCGAGAATAACCTGGATTATACTGATACGCAAATTGTAGTTTCTACCGGTGCTAAGCAAGCCCTTGCCAATACAGTATTGTGTTTGGTTAACCCGGGCGAAGAGGTGATTATCCCTACTCCTTACTGGGTTTCTTATTCAGAAATTGTAAAACTTGCCGAAGGTGTAAGCGTGTTCATCGATACTACTGTTGAAAGCAATTTTAAAATTACTGCTGAGCAGTTAGAGGCTGCCATTACGCCTAAAACTAAATTATTCATGTTTTCATCGCCATGTAACCCTACAGGCAGTGTTTACAGTAAGGAAGAATTGGCAAGCCTGGCTAAAGTATTTGAAAAACACCCCGATATCTACATCCTGAGCGATGAGATCTACGAACATATTAATTTTATTGGCGGGCACGAGTCTATTGCCCAGTTTGACAGCATTAAAGACCGCGTGGTGATTGTAAACGGATGGTCTAAAGCTTTTGCCATGACCGGCTGGAGAATTGGCTACACAGCCTCAAACAGCGAAATTGCTGCTGCCTGCGATAAGATACAAGGCCAGATCACATCAGGTACTTGTTCTATCACCCAAAAAGCCGGCGTTGCTGCTTACACAGGCGGTTTAGAGAGCGTTCACCAAATGCGCGAGCAGTTCCAGAAACGCCGCGACCTGGTTTACGGGCTGTTAAAAGAAATTCCGGGTGTTACGGTTAACCTGCCCGATGGCGCTTTCTATTTCTTCCCTAACGTAACCTCCTTCTTCGGTAAAAGCTTTAATGGCAAAACCATTAATGATGCTGATGAACTGAGCATTTTCTTACTGGAAGAAGCGCACGTTGCTACCGTTGGCGGCGATTCATTCGGCGATAAAAAATCTATCCGCATCTCTTACGCTGCTGCCGAAGATAAACTGGTAGAGGCTGTTAAAAGGATAAAAGCTGCGCTGGCTAAATTGGTGTAACAACCTGTTATCCTGCACTGATAACACTGATAACATAATACAAAAAGCCCCTTGCCAATTGGCAAGGGGTTTTTTAATTGAGTAAAAGTTTCGGCTATAATTACAATCCGAAACCGTAAGCTATACGTAAACCTACTGTACCATAGTTATTGCTCTGGCCAGAGAAGTTTTCATAACGCGCACCGATATCCCATGATTTATTAGCCCAACCGATACCCGGTGATGCAATTAGTTTTGTGTTGCCATTGCTACGTGTTTCAAAACCAGCACCAACTTCTGCACCTAAATAAACATTCTGAGATACAAAGGCTTTGATACCTGCTTTAAGAGGAACAATACCTAAATCGTCTCCTTTAAAACCATTCACTTCTTTAGCAAAAAAGTTATAGTAACCTGAGGTTAAAGTTAAAGCCAAGTTATCAGCTATGCCATATTGTAAACGCGCGGTACCACCGATACCAAAATTTGATCCATTGTGCAGGTTACCAACTGGCGCAAGGCCTTCAAGACCTATACCGAAGCGAAGTGCGCTTTTAGGGGTAGACTGTGCATTAACATTTGTTCCGATAAATAAAGCTGCTGCTGTAAATGCTGCTGCTATTAGTTTGGTCATTCTTTTCATTGTCGTGTTTTTAGTAATACAATTATTAATTGTGATACACGGCTACAATCAAATACTTTGCCACAGCAGTCAATTTTATTCAAATAACAAACCAAAAATGCCTTCTTCTACATTAATTAAGCCTTTTATATACTGATAATCAACCTGGTTCTACATCATACAGGCAATGGCAGTCAATGTTATTTTTATATATTATTAATATCAGTATGTATAAAGTTACGTGTCTGATTAACTACAGAAGTGTATGGTGTTACGTATATAATGGTTTTTGCAATATGTAAATTTCATCTGTTTTTCATGCCACTATGGCTTTTATAAGGGCGGAACAGTGAAATAAAAAAGCCCCCGTTAGCTAACGGGGGCTTTTAATATTATACTTCCGGATCTATCTCCGGGTCGGGTTTATAATTTTTTTCCATTTCGGCGAGCTTAGCATCGCCATAAGAGAATTTGGTGATGATGTAGTACAACACCGGCACTATAAATATAGCCAGTGATGTTGCAGCAAGCATCCCGCCAAATACCGTCCAGCCGATAGTTTGCCTTGCTTTAGCACCTGCACCAGATGCAATTACCAGTGGTAATACACCCAGTATAAACGCCATAGACGTCATCACGATTGGCCTTAAACGCAGCCTTACAGCCTCAAGCGTAGCTTTTTCGAGGTTCATCCCCCTATCCACACGCTCCTTGGCAAACTCCACAATCAGGATGGCATTCTTGGCGGCCAAACCTATCAGCGTTATTAAACCTATTTGCGCGTAAACGTTATTGGTTAAGCCCGGTTTGAAGCTCAGGAACAATATAGCTCCGAATGCGCCCAGCGGCACAGCCAGCAATACCGAGAACGGTACCGACCAACTCTCGTACAACGCGGCCAGGAACAGGAACACAAAGCCTATTGATAAAGCAAATATGTATATGGTTTTTGAACCAGATAATAACTCCTCGCGGCTTAAGCCCGAAAACTCATAGCCATAACCCTGCGGCAGCGTTTCGGCTGCAACCTCTTTTAGGGCTGTAATAGCGTCGCCACTACTAAAACCAGGTTTGGTGCTACCATTTATCTCGGCAGAGCGGAACAGGTTATAGTGTGATATTAAAGGCGCATTTTCAATTACTTTATAAGTGGTAAGCGTGCTTAGCGGCACCATTGCGCCAGCCTGGTTACGTACAAAGTATTGGC
Source organism: Bacteroidota bacterium (assembly GCA_040390445.1). Taxonomy (GTDB): domain Bacteria; phylum Bacteroidota; class Bacteroidia; order Sphingobacteriales; family Sphingobacteriaceae; genus Mucilaginibacter. Next base: position 159,680 of record JAZJYI010000003.1, on the reverse strand, counting down.
CTATATTATCAATATTGGTACGATAGTTTGTATCGGCCTGGGCCACTACCCTAAAGTTACGGCCATAAACGGTAAAGTCATTAATGTATGCGCTACCCATATAGGTTTGCAGGGTATTGTTTACGTCAGATATTGCGACTCCCAATTTTTTAGCTTTCTCCCTGTCAATAGTTAACTGGTAAGCAGGCGTATGCGCACCAAAGAACGAGAACGCCTTGGCAATTTCGGGGCGCTTATTTACAGCAGCCACAAAAGTATTCAGCACCTTTTCAAAATTCTTGATATCGCCACCAGCCTCTTTCTCTTGCAATATGAAAGAGAAACCACCTGTATTACCTAAACCGGGTATTGCCGGCGGAGAAATTACAACCACACTGGCCTCTTTAAACCTGGCCAGCTTTTTTTGCAGGGTTGCTATAACACCATCTAACTGGTCTTTTTCTTCTTTACGCTTGTCCCATGGTTTTAGCTGAACAAATATGGTTGCACTGTTTGATTTTGTTGCAAAGTTAACCGCATTTAAACCTCCAAGAGCTGCGTAATGGCCTATAGACGGCACACTATCCAATACGGCCATCATCTGGTTTAAAACCGTAACGGTACGCTCTGTTGACGAACCTTCCGGCAGATCGTAGGTGACATATATACGGCCTTCATCCTCCAACGGGATAAAGCCTGATGGTTTGTTTTTAAATAGCAGCACGGTGCCTATAACAATACATACCAATATAATAACAATAAACTTGGAGTGTTTGATCCCCTTGTCTACCGCGTTTCGGTAACGGCCGGTAACCCGGTCAAACCACTGGTTAAACAAATAAAAGAGCCTGTTTAACCCACCAGATTTTTCATCTATTTTATGCGGACGTAATAATATGGTACACAATGCGGGTGTTAGCGATAAGGCCACAAATGCCGATATCAGTACCGATATGGCGATAGTGATGGCGAACTGCTGGTACAAACGACCAACTATACCCGGTACAAAACCTACCGGTACAAACACCGCCGCCAAAATTAAGGCGATGGCAATTACCGGGGCCGATATATCGCGCATGGCGTGTTCTGTAGCCTCTTTTGGCGACATGCCCTTCTCGTCCATATAGTGCTGTACGGCCTCAACCACCACAATGGCATCATCCACCACAATACCAATGGCGAGCACAAAACCAAACAGCGTTAAGGTATTAATAGTAAAGCCCAGCGGGATAAAGAAGATGAACGTACCCACAATAGATACCGGGATGGCCAGTACGGGGATAAGCGTTGTACGCCAGTTTTGCAGGAATAAAAACACCACTACAATTACCAGTGCAAGAGCTATTACCAGGGTTTCTATAACCTCCTCTAATGATACCTTTACCACGGTAACCGACTCGAACGGAACTACATAATCAATATCCTTAGGGAAAGCTTTTTTAAGCTCATTCATGGTAGCAGTAACATTGCTGGCGGTTTCTATAGCGTTACTACCCGGCGCCTGGTATATTAACAGGTATGAGGCTCTTTTGCCATCAACATATGAATTGCTTGCATAGCTGAATTTACCAAGCTCAACACGGCCTATATCTTTTAAATGTACTACGGCACCTGTTTGCGGCATGGTTTTAACCACAATGTTTTCAAACTCCGACTTATCTGTTAAACGGCCCTTTACCAGTACAGAATATTCAAAGGTTTGCCCCTTCATTTGCGGGGTTGCACCTACTGTACCTGCGGCTACCTGCGCGTTTTGCTCGGCTAAAGCAGCGGTAACATCAGCTGCTGTCATATTAAGCGCGGCCAGTTTATCAGGCTTAAGCCATATACGCATACTAAAGTCATCGGCACGTGTAATTACGTCGCCCACACCTTTGGTACGCAATAGGGCGTCTTTTATAAACACGTTGGTATAGTTATCTGTAAAAGTTACATTATGGCTGCCATTTGGCGAGAACAATGCCACAAGCATTAAAATACTTGGGTTACGTTTACGCACTATCAGCCCTAAACGCTGTACCTCTTGCGGCAAGGTTGGCAGGGCTATACCTACACGGTTCTGTACATCAAGCGCGGCATTATTAATATCAGTACCAACCTCAAAGTTAACGGTCATACTCATGGCACCGTTACCTGTACTGTTACTTTGCAGGTAGGTCATGCCCGGGGTACCGTTTACCTGTACCTCTACCGGTGTGGCTACAGTTTGCTCAACTGTTAGCGCATCGGCACCTGTATAGGTACCTGTTACTTGTACCGTTGGCGGTGTAATTTCCGGGTATTGCCCAATTGGGAGGCTTGATATAGCCAGCATCCCAACGATCAGTATCACCAGCGATATTACAATTGCGGTTACCGGGCGTTTTATAAAAGTATCTGCGATCATTATTTATGTCTTTTGCTTATATATTTCGGAGTATCTACTCCGCTTAGCTTATCCTAATAGATGTATCAAATTAATTATTTTGCAGCAGGTGCACTTTTACCATCTTTACCTGCAGGTGCAGCGCCTGCGGGTGGGCCAAGTGTTATCTTACCACCATCGCGTAACCTTTGGAAACCTTCGGTAATTACCTTTTCGCCCGGTTTAACACCATCCAGTACAATCACATTACTTTGAATGCGCTGGCCTATTGTAACTTTACGCTGTTCGGCAACAGTATCTTTTGATATAAATACAAAAAACTCGCCCATTTGCTCAGTTATAGCCTTGTAAGGGATCTGTACACGATCGCCCGAGTTATTATTCAATACCTGTAGCACACAGCTCATCCCGTCTTTCAGCTCATCATCAGCGTTAGGGAATTGTACCCTTACTTTTATAGTACCGGTTTGGCCACTTACACCACGGTCAATAGCAAATATCTTCCCGGTTTTGTTAAATGTAGTACCATCTGACAATTGTAACCTGAAGGTGGTATCTGAACTTGTTTTTTGCAATTTGTAAAAACGGGGGATATCCTGCTCATTAATTACCACATCAACACCTATTGGGTTACCTGTTGATATTGTATTTAGCAAAGTAGTACCCGGCGTAACCTGTGTACCAAGCCTAACCTGCGATATACCAATGCGGCCTGTAAATGGCGCCCTGATGGTAGCATACGAAAGATCGGTAGCGGCCGACTCTACCCCCGCCTGCGCAACAGCCACCTGGCTTTGGGCAGTTTCAAAACTGGCGGTAGCCTGGTCAACCGTTTGGCGTGCAACTGCGTCATTTTTTAATAACATGTTATAGCGGTCAATATCTTTTTGTGCCTTGTTAAGATTGGCTTTGGCACTTAGTAAGTTTGCTTTAGCCTGCTGGTAAGCCGCCTCATACTTGCGTTTGTCTATTTCATATAATATGGTGCCTTTGTTTACAACGGTACCTTCTTTAAAAAACATGCCGGTAATAAACCCGCTAACCTGGCTGCGCAGTTCAACCACGTTTAAAGCGGTTACTGTACCCTGGTATTTATCATAATACAAAGCTTCGGCTTTTTCTGCACTAATAACGTTTACCGGTGTGGCGGGTGGGGCTGCATCTTGTTTAGGGCCTTTGTTGCCGCATGACGAAGCTGTAAGTATTGCCAGGGCAGCGATGCAGTAGATATATGTATTTTTCATGTTATAAGTTGTGGAGTGTGATGTGATGATGATAAAGTTGATTATTCTGTTGGCAGTGTACCCATCGCCCTTTCCAGGTCAATTTTACTTGACAGTAACTGGAACAGCGCGTTATAATAATTCAGTTCGGCTGTACGCAGGTCGGCTTGCGATACAATAACATCCAGGTATGTTTTAACACCTTCGCGGTATTGCAGGTCAACAACCTTGTACACGTCTTTAGCCAGGGTAACGTTCTCATTAAGGGTTTGCCAGTTATAATAATTGCTTTTATAGTTTGCCAAAGCCTGCGTGTACTCGGTATTAATAGTATTTCGGCTGTTCACCAGGTCAAGGTCTGAACGTTCCACCTGTAAACGCGCTTTTGCTAAATTCTGCAAACGCTTGCCACCCGTAAAAATAGGGATGGATAAAGACAGGCCTGCAAATGAAGTTGGGTATGCATCATTATACATTTTAGAGAAAGTATCATTAAAATAAGCCAGGCTATACCCGCCAACAGCCGATAACGATGGTAGCCAGCCCCATTTATAATAAGATACATTTAAGTTGAGCAGGTTTTTTTGGGTTTGCAGTAACTGGTATTCAATACGGTTTGAATAATTCAAAATCTGGTTAGTATCAATAACTGCTTCCCCTTGTAAACGTGCCGAATCATAAGCAAGGGTTAGTTGCCTGTCGGGGTTAAAGCCCATTATCTGTTTAAGCAGGGCAGTTTTACTTTTTATAGCCTCCTGTATTTGCTTTTGCGATGCAAGCGAGTTATTTAATGCAATGGTAGCCTGTTTATAGTCGGTTTTATCAACCACGCCGGCCTGGTAACGCGAGTACGCATCTTTTAAACTACGGCGAAGCCTTACAATATCCTCCTTAATAATATCCAGTTGGCGTTGTGATAACAGTACATCATAAAACGCCTTGCTTACATCAGATACCAGGTCGATCTTACTGCCCTGGGTATTTTGTTTATAATATTGTCTTGAATATTTTGATGCACGTGAAGCCTGCAACACGTCATTATTATATATAACCTGGCTGGCCTGTACCCCTAAGGTAGATACATTATGTGCTATGGCTAAATTTTGCTGGCCGGCGCCGGTACCGCCTGTGCCACTACCCTGCGCAATTTGTGCAGGCCGTTGAAAATAATGCTGGTATTGGCCGGTGGTACCAATTTGTGGCAGCCAATTTGATAAACTTATCTTAATATCACGCTCGTTAATTTGCTCGTCGATATTGGCCTGTTTAAGTTGCGGCTGGTTGCGGATGGCAAAATCAATACTTTGCTTAAGGGTTACTACAGCGGTGGTTGTATCTGCCACGGTTTGTGCAAACAGCACTACCGGCGAGAAAATGAGTATGTGAGAAAGGAATAAGTAGCGTAGTTTTTTCATAAAGGATTGATACGAACATATAAAAACGAAAATTTTGCAGAAAGGTTCTCTTTATTTTCGAGGTTATTAACAGGGAGACGAATATGCGTTTATTCTATTTTAATAAAAAATACACAACAAAAATATTACCTAATAAGGAGATTTCAATGATAATTGGCACGATTTTTCAACTTTTTCAAACAAAATGTAAAATAGTGGTGGCGAATAAATAAAAAATTTAATTAATTTGCCTGATGGAAGTATATTGAATTATATTACCATACCATTAAGTATATTAACATACTATTAAGGTGGTGTGTAAAAAATTTACATTCCACATGCAAGTTATAAGCTTATTCATGGTATTTTTACAAAAAATTTAAGCAGTGTTTATAAATGGTTAAAAAATTACACGAGAAGATTGCCCAGTTCCAGGATGCAAATATGATCAGGGCACAGGGACTGTATCCTTTTTTCAGGCCAATAGAGTCTGGACAGGATACCGAGGTGATCATAAACGGCAAACGTGTTTTAATGTTTGGTTCAAACTCCTATTTAGGTCTCACGAACCATCCAAAAATAAAAGAAGCAACAAAAAAAGCGATTGACAAGTACGGCTCTGGCTGTGCAGGGTCAAGGTTTTTAAACGGAACGCTCGATATACACATCGAGCTGGAAAACCGTCTTGCAACGTATGTTGGCAAAGAAGCCGCGGTATTATTCAGTACCGGTTTCCAGGTAAACCTTGGCGTTCTGTCATGCATTACCGGCCGAAATGATTATCTGATACTTGACGAATACGACCACGCCTCTATTATTGACGGCACACGTTTATCGTTCTCAAAGGTTATTAAATACGCCCACAATGACATGGTTGATCTGGAACGCAAGCTAAGCATGCTGCCAGAAGAAGCCGTAAAAGTTATTGTTGTTGATGGTATCTTCAGCATGGAGGGTGATATTGTTAAACTACCCGCAATTGTTGAACTTGCCGATAAATACGGTGTTAATATTATGGTTGATGATGCACACAGTTTGGGTGTAATTGGCCATAATGGTTCGGGCACCGCATCGCACTTTGGTTTAACCGACCAGGTTGACCTGATTATGAGCACCTTTAGTAAATCACTGGCATCCCTTGGCGGTTTCATCGCCAGCGACCATGATACTATAGACTATATTAAACACCGCGCACGTTCATTAATGTTCAGTGCCAGCATGACCCCGGGCTCTGTAGCCAGTGTAATTGCAGCCCTTGATATTATTGAGGCCGAGCCTGAACGTATCCAAAAACTTTGGGACAACACCAACTACGCCGTTAAATTACTAAGCGACGAAGGTTTTGACATTGGCGCTTCAGAAAGCCCAATACTCCCTATCTACATTCGCGATAACGCAAAAACTTTCCAGGTAACTAATTACCTGCAAAACGCGGGCGTGTTTGTTAACCCGGTTGTATCCCCTGCCGTTCCGTCTGATTCATCGTTGTTAAGGTTCTCATTAATGGCAACCCACACATTCGCACAGATTGATGAGGCAGTAGAAAAGCTTATACAGGCATTTAAAGTTGTAGGCGTAACTAATAATACTATTAAAGAAAACATATAACCTCTTTAAATATACCGGTACTACTGCCTGCATGGTACCGGTATTAACCTAACATCAACAATGAAAAAAATCGTTCCGGTACAGTCGAAAAAAGAGCTTGCTACTTTTATTGACTTCCCGCATGACCTCTACAAAAACGACCCACTTTACGTACCAGAACTATTTATTGCACAAAAGGACCTGCTAACCACGCACCCTTTTCACAAACACTCTTCATTACAAACCTTTTTGGCTTATGATGGTGATAAAGTTGTTGGGCGTATAGCAGCCATTTTCAACACCAATCACAACACGTTTAACAATGTTAGTGATGGTTTTTTTGGCTTTTTTGAGTGTGTAAATGACCAGGACACAGCTAACCTGCTTTTTGATACTGCTATAACGTGGTTAAAAGAAAAAGGCGCTAAAACCATTGTTGGCCCGGTAAACCCATCAACCAACGAAACCTGCGGCCTGCTTATAAAAGGGTTTGACAAATCGCCGGTGGTAATGATGACCTACAACCCTGAATACTACATTACCTTACTGGAGAGTGCCGGTTTCAAAAAACAAACCGACCTGCTGGCCTGGTACTGGGATGGTGCTAACTACAACGATAAATCGTTAAGGATGCTGGATATGTTGCAAGACCGCCTTAAACGCAACAGTAACATCACCATCCGTAAAATAAACCTGAAAAACTTTAAGCAGGAGGCCGATGCCCTGCGCGATGTATATAATAAAGCCTGGGATAAAAACCTTGGCTTTTTCCCGATGACCAATGAGGAATTTGACTATACCGCCAAAGACCTTAAAATGATACTTGACCCCGATTTTGCACTTGTTGCCGAGCAGGATGGTAAAATTGTTGGCTTCGGCGTGGCCATACCAGATATTAACCAGATCCTTAAAACCATAAAAAAAGGCCGTTTACTACCTACAGGTATCTTTAAACTGTTGCTAAACAAAAAGAAGGTTACCGGTATCCGTATTATGCTTTTAGGTGTAATTGATGGTTACCGTAAGTTAGGTATCGAAGCCAGCCTTTACGGTAGCATTATAAAAGAGTACAGGCGCAAAGGCTTAAAATATGCAGAAGCATCATGGACACTCGAAAACAATGATATGGTAAACCGTGCTATTGAAGCCATTGGCGGCGACCAGTACAAAACCTATAGGATATACGAAAAGGCTTTATAATACAGCCAATCTTCATCTGCCTGTAAATTTTATAGAAATATAAATTTTTCAAACAAAATTTATATTCTTTTGCCCCTCAATTAAAGTTTAGGTTATGTATGCTTTAATTGCACTAAAAAGATAGTAACCGTGCTTTGGCACTACTATAATACAAACATAAACAAGAAAACTATCATATAACATGCCCCCTACGTGTTGTATGATAGCTGCATTATCCTTAAAACAAAAAACAAGTAATGAAAATTAACATTAAACCTGCAGAAGGTAAACTTGGTATTTTAATACCCGGTTTAGGCGCAGTAGCTACTACACTAATTGCCGGTGTTGAAGCTGTGAAAAAAGGCATATCGCAACCAATAGGTTCATTAACCCAAATGGGTAGCATCCGTTTAGGCAAACGTACCGAAGCCCGCCACCCAAAAATTAAAGATTTTGTACCATTGGCTAACCTTAACGATGTTGTTTTTGGTGGCTGGGATGTGTATGAAGATAACGTTTACCAGGCAGCTGTAAACGCAAAAGTACTTGAACGCGACCTGTTAGATTCAGTAAGGGAAGGTTTAGAATCAATTAAGCCAATGAAGGCTGCGTTTGATAAAAACTACGCTAAAAACCTTGATGGTACCTACATTAAAACCGGTACACGTTATGAGCTTGCACAGCAAGTTATGGAAGACATTAAAAACTTCCAGAAAGATAACGGCCTTGACCGTGTGGTATTAGTATGGTGTGGTTCAACAGAGGTTTACTTTGAAGGATCAGAGATACACCAAACTTTAGCCGCATTTGAGCAAGCTTTAAAAGATGATGATAAACGTATTGCGCCAAGCATGATATACGCTTATGCAGCTTTAAAACTTGGTGTACCGTTTGCAAACGGCGCCCCCAACTTAACGGTTGATATCCCTGCGATGATTGAGTTAGCCAAACTAACCAAAACACCAATTGCAGGTAAAGATTTTAAAACCGGCCAAACTTTAATGAAAACCGTATTGGCACCAGGCCTTGCAGCACGTTCATTAGGTGTACACGGCTGGTTCTCTACCAACATTTTGGGTAACCGCGATGGTTTGGTACTGGACGACCCGGATAACTTTAAAACAAAGGAGGTATCAAAACTTGGTGTATTAGAAGATATTTTACGCCCTGAAGATAACCCTGAGCTTTATGGCGAGATCTTCCACAAGATTCGTATCAATTACTATCCTCCGCATGGCGATAACAAAGAAAGCTGGGATAACATCGACATTTTTGGCTGGTTAGGCTACAAAATGCAGATCAAGATCAACTTCCTTTGCCGCGACTCTATCCTGGCTGCACCTATCGCTTTAGACTTAGCTTTGTTTTGCGATATGGCTAAACGTGCCAACATGAGCGGTATACAGGAGTGGTTATCATTCTACCTTAAATCGCCGCAAACTGCGCCTGGTTTACATGCCGAGAATGATATATTTAAACAGCTTATTAAACTGGAAAACACCTTACGTTACCTAATGGGCGAAGACCTGATCACGCATCTGGGCCTTGACTATTATGACGATATGTTTGCTGGCCAATAATATAACGCGTTAAATAAAAAACCGGTTATTACCTTACAAGGTGGTAACCGGTTTTTTTATTTAAAGGAAATTTGGTTAAAAATAACGATATTCGCGACCGAAAACTCCCCTCCCCCCGAGGGTGTTTTTTTAGTTTATACTACAATTGCTTTATTTACGTAGATAGTAACGATGAGTTAGTTACGTGGTCTGATAATTGATGTAAAGCAAACAGTGCAACTAAGATCTTACGGCAAGGTCAAAAAAAAACAAAGCCGGACATTTTTAAAACATGAATGGCAACATTTGTTAAAGCGCAAGCGTCATCCTTTATAGCATCCTTAATTGACTTTCTGACCACAATAGTCTGTAAGGAATTTTTCTACCTTTGGTACGTTATAGCAAGCTTAATCGGAACCATTGTTGGGGGCGTAACAAACTTTGCATTAGGCAGGGTTTGGGTGTTTAAAAAACGTAAAGAAAAAACTATACCTGTACAGGCCTTCAAATACATGTTGGTATGGGGTGGCAATGTAGCCCTAAACACCGGTGGCGTATTTGTTGTTACGCATTATATAGGGTTAGATTATAAAATATCAAAGGTTCTGGTATCGTTTACTGTTGGGGTTACTTACAATTACTTCCTGCAAAAAAAGTTTGTTTTCGCATAATATTGAATAAGGTTAATGGTTTTTAAATACACGTATAAGTATTTTTTTCTTGTACTATTTTTATTGATAAGCGCTGCTGTAACGGCGCAGGTTACTGTTGTAAGCGGCAAAATTACCGATGGTGGTAATAAAGACGGCCTTCCGTTTGTGTCGGTATCTTTTGTAGGCACCACTATTGGTGTTACCACCAATGGCCAGGGTTATTACAAATTAACCTCTACCCAACCCCAAACAAAAATAAAAGTAAGTTACATTGGTTTTAAGGAGGCTACTTATAATGTGGCGCCGGGTGTAGAGCAGGTGATCAATATCCGGATGATCCCCTCATCAACTCAACTGGGCCAGGTAACTGTTAAAGGATCTAAAAAAACAAAATATATTAACGATAACCCCGCCGTAGCTTTAATACGCAAGGTTATTGAGAACAAAGACAAAAACCGCCCCGAGAACTACGATTTTGTGGAGTACAAAGAGTACGATAAGATGCAGTTCTCGCTCAGCAATATATCTGATAAGGTTAAAGAGAAAAAGCTTTTCCGCAAGTACAAATTCGTGTTTGAAAACAAGGACAGTACCACCTATCCCGGCAAAACACTGTTACCTATTTACCTGAAAGAGCGGCTATCACAGGTATATTACCGCAAAAATCCAGAAGCAACCCGCGATGTAATACTGGGCGAAAAATCTGTTGATTTTGGGCCCGGCTTTGATACAGAGGGCGTTGGCCAGTACTTTAAACACCTTTACGAAAAGGTAGATATTTACGATAACAGCATTTTGCTTTTGGGCCGCCAGTTTTTAAGCCCTATAGCCAATAGCGCGCCTACCTTCTATAAATATTTTATAACCGATACCGTTACGCTCGATAATGGCAAAAAGCTGGTTGAACTTAGCTTTACGCCGCGCAACACCAACGACATACTTTTTGAAGGGCAGATATTTATCACCCTTGATGGTAACTATGCCGTGCAAAAAGCAGGTTTAAGGATAAACAAGAACATCAACGTGAATTTTGTGCGCAGCATGAATGTTGACCAGGATTTTGAACTGAACCCCGATGGCCGTTATCACCTGAGCAAAAGCAACACCTTTGCCGATTTCGGCATTACCGAAAAGCGGAAAAGCGGTTTATTTGGTACCCGGACGCTCACACGAAAGAATTACGCGGTTAATGTGCCGCACAAGGATACCCTGTATAAGGCAAGGCCCGAACTGGGAGACGAAGAACTGCGTAACCGCCCCGAAAGTTTCTGGGCCGAAAACCGTTTAGATACGTTAACCACAGCCGAATCAAAAGTTTATAAGAATATTGATAGCCTGGTACATATGCCATCCTTCAGGCGTACGGCCGATATTATAAACCTGCTGTTTGCAGGCTTTAAAAACTTTGGCAAGTTTGAGATTGGCCCCGCCAGCACATTTTACAGCTTTAACCCGGTTGAGGGCCTCAGGCTGCGTGTAGGTGGCCGCACCACTGCCGATTTTAGCAAGCGCATCTTCTTTGAAAGCTACGGTGCCTACGGTTTTAAAGACGACCGCTGGAAGTACTTCTTCGCTACCACTTATTCTTTAAATAATAAAAGCATTTACCGTTTCCCGCAGCATTATATCCGTGCAAGCTTCCAGCGCGATACCAAAATACCGGGCCAGGAACTGGCGTTCATACAGGAAGATAACTTCCTGCTGTCATTTAAGCGTGGTAAAAACGATAAATATCTTTACAACGACTCGTACCGGATTGATTACGTAAGCGAATTTGAGAACCACCTGTCATTTAAAATAGGGCTAAAAAAACTAACGCAAACCCCAGCGGGTAGCTTATATCCGTTCATTAATACATTAAACACCAATACATTCCAGCATTTAACCACCAGCGAGGTTAGCGCCGGTATCCGTTATGCCCCTAACGAGCAATATTACCAGGGTAAACTGTTCCGCGCGCCTATTATTAACCAATACCCTATATTATCGTTAGATTTTACAATGGGGCTAAAAAATGCGCTGGGCGGCGAGTATGGTTATCAGAAACTTGATTTCCGGGGCGATAAACGCTTTTATATAGCACCGTTCGGTTTTACTGATGTAGTTTTAGAGGCTTCAAAAACTTTTGGGCAGGTACCTTACCCCCTGCTTAACATTCACCGTGCCAACCAAACATTCGCATACGTTATTGATTCATACAACTTAATGAACTTCCTGGAGTTCGTGAGCGATCATTCCGTAAGCATCAATATCGATCAGCACTTCGGCGGTTTCTTCTTTAACAAGATCCCGTTGTTCAAAAAACTAAAATGGCGCGAAACCATGTCATTTAAGGCGCTTTATGGCGGCTTAAGCGACCAAAGCACGCCATCATTACATCCAAACCTGTACCAGTTCCCGGTTGATGAGAACGGCGTACCAATAACCTATGCACTTGGCAAAACACCATATATGGAAGGTAGCGTTGGCGTTGAAAACATCTTTAAATTCATCAGGGTTGATGCAGTAAAAAGGTTTACCTACCTGGACCACCCCGGCATTGCCCCATGGGGTATACGGGTAAAGATTAAGTTTGATTTTTAATATGTTTTATTTTATTTATTTTTATAGCTAATGGAACCACAAACATCAGTACGCACAAGTTTGCAACTGGGGATATATAAAATTATCGACCCATTTGTTAAGCTCCTGATTAAAGTAGGGTTAACACCTAACGCGGTAACCTCAATAGGCTTTGTTTTAAATGTAGGCGTTGCAGCCATATTTATTATAGGTGCCGAAGATGGCAACCGCGGAGATTTTAGTTACGTAGGCTGGGCCGGTGCCTTAATATTGTTTGCAGGCCTTTTTGATATGCTTGATGGGCAGGTGGCCCGTTTGGGTAACATGAAATCGGTTTTTGGCGCCCTGTACGATTCTGTACTTGACCGCTACAGCGAACTTATCATGTTTTTGGGTATCTGCTATTACCTAGTTGCACACCACTACTTCCTGAGCTCTATATTCGCGTTTATAGCACTTATTGGTTCTATGATGGTTAGTTATGTACGCGCACGCGCCGAAGGCCTTGGGGTCGACTCTAAAGGCGGCCTCATGCAGCGCCCCGAACGTGTTATAACCATTGGGGTATGCGCTATTGCCTGTGGTGTGGCTTCATCATATATTGGTGGCGACTATAAACTGTATATTCCGGGTATTAAATGGCATGTGTTCGAAACCATGTCCATCTTCACGTTCCCTATTACTATACTTGCTGTGTTAACCAATTTAACGGCCTTTAAAAGGCTGGTAAATGCCCGTAAAGCATTGGCTGAAAGAGGAGAATGATCAAAAAACCGTTAGCGCTTTTATTGGTAATGTTTGTAGCTATTACGGCATCGGGCTTAAATATAGCTACCCGCGTTTTAAACCCATCGCAACAAACCCAAACAGATACCACAAAAGTACGAACGGACAATAACGGCAAGGTTTACCCACCACTGCCTCCAAATGCTGACCGCCTGTTTTATTTGCAGCGGTCAACAAACATCAATGCACTATCGTACGATATTAACATTGATAAAGATACGGGTAAACCCGATGAAGATTCGCCGCTGCATATATACTGGTTGCAATATGCCGAAAAGAACGGCGAACCATCCGAGTTAACTTTTATACAGCGTAAATTTGCGTATGGCGTATCGTCAAACGCACTGGGGAATGATAGGTATGATATCAGAATTATGTCATACAAAAAAATTCCGCTTACTTTAATGAGGGCTGCCGACGGAAAATATCATATCTTCGCAACTGTGGCCAAAAAGCAAATGTTGCTTCAAAATATTTTTATTCAGATTGATGGCGGGTCCTTATGGTCACCAAATGTTGTTTATATAGAGATGAAGGGCACAGACCCTGTTACTGGAAAAGAGGTTACAGAACGTTTTAAACCTTAAGTGTTATGGCTAAGAATTTTGTTTCAAATTCACAGGAATCTGTGAGGATGTTTAAGAGTAGTTTTTTAGAGAGTTTATCAAAGGTGCATTATTTTGTACCTATTATAATTTTTGTACCGGTAATTTTGGTTTCCAGCTATTTTGCTTACGACAGGCAAATTGGTGTAGGTAACTATATCTGGCTGTTTTTAGCGGGCCTGCTTGTATGGACCCTTACCGAGTACATTATGCACCGTTTTGTATTCCATTTTGTACCAAAGGCTAAATGGGCATTACGTTTACACTTTATCTTCCACGGCGTACATCACGATTACCCTAGCGATGCAAAACGTTTGGTGATGCCGCCATCGGCAAGTATACCATTGGCTACAGCTTTTTACTTTTTGTTTAACGCATTGTTGCCTGCTAATTATATTTTTGGCTTTTTCCCGGGCTTTATTTTAGGTTACCTGGTTTATGATATATCACACTATGCCATACACCACTTTAACTTTAAAGGAGCATTCTGGAAAAACATAAAACAACACCACATGCTGCACCACTACCAGGACCCTACCAAAGGTTACGGTGTAAGTTCCCCGCTATGGGACAAGATATTTAATTCAGATTTCATTAAAAAGCAGAATGGCTAACGCTGTCGGCGATAGTATACAGGTAAATGCAAAAAGTATAAGTATTGTTACCGGTATCTCTATCGCATACCTCATCTTATCTATCTTATTGGTTGGCTATAAAACAGACCAGCTAATTCTGATTGGCATATTCAATGTGTTATTTTACGCATCGGTAATAACGCGCAAGTTTATACTGGGCTTTTCTATATTCATTGTTTACTGGATCATTTTTGATTATATGAAGGCATTCCCTAATTATAATTATAATACTGTTTCTATAAAAAGTTTATATAATGCCGAAAAAAGCCTTTTTGGGATAAAATTTAACGGCAATATACTCACCCCTAACGAGTACCTGCGCCTTAAAAGCACCAGCCTGGTTGATGTAGCGGCCGGCATTTTCTACCTATGCTGGATTCCCGTGCCGCTTGCCTTTGCTGCATACCTGTTTTTTAAAAACAAACGCCAGTTCCTGTACTTTTCATTAACCTTTGTACTGGTAAATATGCTTGGCTTTGTAGTGTATTACGTTTACCCGGCAGCACCGCCCTGGTATGTACAGTACCATGGCTTTAGCTTCCACCCGTTAACACAGGGCAATACAGCCGGCCTGGCACGGTTTGATAAATATTTTAACATCAACCTGTTCAAATCCATCTACTCAAAGGGCTCAAACGTGTTTGCCGCAATGCCATCACTGCATTCATCCTACCCGGTTATTGTAGTTTACTATGGCATTAAAAACCGCCTTGGCCTTATTAATTGGTTTTTTGGTGTGGTAATGGTGGGTATATGGTTTACAGCCGTTTACGCGAGCCATCATTATGTGCTTGATGTAATAGCCGGGATTTTGACTGCAACATTAGGCATCCTGCTGTTTAATTGGGTATTATCCGCCTCAGCCTATTTCAACAGGTTCATTAATCGTTACGAAACCGTCATCCGGTAAAACAAAAAATCTGTTATTATGTACATACGGTGTACTAATATTGTTAATAAACAAACGGTGTGAGGCACGAACTATCGCGTTTATACTGGCGGCAACAAATGTACAGGCGCAATACTTAGCGCCTCCTGATAGCGTAACAACCTATAAATCAAATCAATTATACAATTAGCAATGTTTATTGTAACTTGCATCCCCCGCCGTTTTTATATTAAATAAACAGGCATAAAATTTGATAACAGTATAACATACATATTGAGATCTGTTTGCAGATGAAAAAACTTTTTATACTTATCACATTTATATTAGCCGCTACTACATTCGCCGCGCATGCAGATGATGTTGACAGAAGCAGCATTGACAGCCTTAAGCAAAAATTACAGCTTACTACTAACGATACCCTGAAAGGCGCCATATACACCCAAATTGCAACCGAGTACCTGAAATTTGATAAACAGCCTAACCGTAATGTGAGGGCCTTTTATCAAACAGAGGCTATCCACTATACACTACTGGCCCTTCATAATTATAGTTATTACGAAGATACCACGGGCATCCGCTCCAGCTTTGATGACCTGGCCAGGGTTTATACCTCACAAAAAAAATACAGCGAAGCCAAATGGTTTACCCTGCAATCAAACAAAATATCGCGCCAGGTAAAAGATATACCTAACATCATCAGCTCACTGGTAAAACTATCGGCCATAAAAATGGAACTGAGCGAGTATAAAATGGCCATGCGCGATTTGAATGAAGCCTTAAGATGGTCGGTAGATAATAAAATCCCGGCATTAGAAGCCGTTGTACAGCAAAATTATGCGTACCTCTATAATCGACTTAAAGATTACGACAAAGGCGATATTGCCGAAAAAAGGGCTACTGAAATAGCCCAGCAAATGCAACGCGACGAAGAAAAAGGCATTACCATTACTTTTGATAACACCCCTGCCCCTGTAAAAGATAAAAAGGCACCCGTAGCAAAAAAAAAGAAAGCGTTAGTAGTCGCAAAAAAGCCGGCAAAGTCGTCGTCAATAGGTAAACTGGCTTCTTTGTAATATCCCACTAAAAACTTCATGAAATTTACGCTGTGGTTTATATATGTTTTTAAACCATAATACGTTAATAGTGTCTTAATTACCGGCATGAAGAAATACATTTTAGGCGTTTTACTTTCTATAACCGTTTTAGCGTTCAGCTCGTTTATTTTGATGAACCGCGCTGATGATTACGCCTCCTTTAAACAGGAGTTTTTAAGCCTGATCAACAAAACCCGCGCTAAGGGCTGCAATTGCGGCAACACCTGGTACCCGCCTGCCCCACCCATTATTTGGAACAACGACCTGGAAGAAGCGGCTAAAGGCCACGCTAAAGATATGGCCCGGCAAAATTACTTTAGCCACGAGAGCAAAGACGGCCGCACCATGAACACCCGCATTGTTACTGCCGGTTATATATTTAAAGGCTGGAAAAGCTTTATGATAGGCGAAAACATAGCCTTTGGGCAAACCAGCATACCCGAAGTGATGGCCGGATGGTTTAAAAGCGAAGGCCATTGTAAAAACCTGATGAACCCGGGCTTTAAAGAGGTTGGCGTTGCCGAAAACAACAAATACTGGGTACAGGATTTTGGTGGCCGCGAACCCTTTAGCGAAGAACAGCAAAAATTGATAAAAAGCGGCAAGTACCGTTTGATACCCAAAAACTAATTACTCAGGTTTTTCTACCGCTTTTTCTACTTTAGGGCCACGCAGGTGCAGCACCAGGCCATTCAGAAAATTGCGCAGCAACTGATCTTTACAAGGCTGAAAATTTGGATGGTCTTCGTTACGAAAGATAGCGCTAAGCTCCGTTTTGGTAGTCCTGAAGTTAGCCAGTTTAAGTATCTCTACGATCTGGTCATCGCGCAGTTGCAGGGCCACGCGAAGCTTTTTCATGATATCGTTATTGCTCATACTGCAAATATAAATATTGTTTGTGAGTAAGGGGCAATTCAAATTTTAGCGTTTTCAGCAGTGTTCCGAATGGAACAAATGGAACACTACCCAACCTTTCACAAACAATATATTAGGCTGTAAACCAGATGTTTACTTAAAAATAACCTAATTTATAACGAGTGAAAAAGACAATCTAAAAAGGACGTTTTGAGGCCGTTTCAAGGCGTTTAAAGGCGCTGAAATTTCGTTATTTTCCCTTAAATTATCCTTTCCATCCCATTAACTGCATCACCCGCATAAACTCGGGTTGTAAAGGCGCTTCGATCGTTACCTCCTCCCCCGTAACCGGATGCGTAAACATTAATAATGATGCGTGCAGCAGCATGGTTTCCATCTCCCAGGTTTCTTTAAAAAATTTGTTCTGCTTATTGCAACCGTGTGTGCGGTCGCCAATAATAGGGTGAAATATATGAGCAAAATGCTTGCGCAGCTGGTGCATCCGGCCCGTTTCCGGCGATGCTTCGATCAATGAATAGCGTGATGTAGGATGAGCGCCAAAAGGCACATCAAGCTCGGCCCTGTTCAGGGTTACGTATCGTGTTAAGGCCTCCTGTAAAGTACCGTTCTCTTTACGCAAGGGGTAATCTATCTCTTCAGCATCGGGCGTGTAGCCTCGCAATATGGCCAGGTATTTCTTTTTCACCCGGTTCTCCATAAAGGCTTGCTGCATCGCTATTTCGGTAGGTTTATCAAACGCAAACAGCAGCACACCGCCTGTTTTCCGGTCAATACGATGGGCAGGGTTCACCTTCTTTCCTATCTGATCGCGCAGCAACTGCAAAGCAAATTCTTCGGCATCGGCAGCTATGGATGAGCGGTGCACCAGCAAGCCATGCGGCTTATTAATGGCTATCAGGTTTTCGTCTTGATATAGGATGTCGAGCATGAAGTTGGGTTTGCTGTAAAAAGGCGAAATTAGCATGTTCCATTTTAAAAAAGTGGAACAAAAACGTCTTATTTATAAATTACTGTATATCATTAACTTAAACCAAAACCATAAAGTTTTACTTTAGATAGAAGCAAAAAATAAAACTGTTAATAATCTGGTTATCAATATGTTCCGTTTGTTCCACTTGTTCCATTTTTAAATGGAACAAAACGATAAATATTAGCTTATAGCAAACTGAAACTGCCCGGTAATTTGGTTAAGCACATTGCTTTCGCCGGCAGCAACCGGCAGCGGGTCTATCACATAAACCGGGCTTTCCTCATACCGCGATGCCACACTGATATGGGTATTGCCCGCATGTTCGGCAAACATCTTCAGCGCCAGGTCGGGGCAATTATTATCTTTTGATAAATGCGCCAGTAAAACGTGGCTCATATAACTTGGTTTATGCTCGATAAACAGATCCAGCGCCTGTTTATTTGATAAGTGCCCTTTCCCCCCACGTATCCGCCTTTTCAGGAAGTATGGGTATCTGCCCTGCTCCATCATCTCCTCATCGTAATTGGCTTCTAAGAACGCGGCGTGGCATTGCGTAAAATGGCGTATCAGGTGCTCGCAAGTCGCACCGATATCCGTAAATACGCCTATACGCGTATCGCCATTGGTTACCATAAAGCTATGTGGTTCTACAGCATCATGGTGTTTAGGGAAACCGATAACTTCCAGATTACCAATTTTAACCGGCAAATATGATTTTAAAGGGATGCACAGCTCTTTCGGCACATCACCGCAGTGATGTACTGTGCCATCGGTAACATAAACCGGCAGGCGGTATTTGCGCGCTAAAACGCCCAGGCCTTTAATGTGGTCGGTATGTTCGTGCGATATAAATATGGCTTTTACCTTTTGCAAGGAAAGCCCCAGGCGGGCCATGCGCTTTTCGGTTTCGCGGCAGGATATGCCGGCATCAACCAGTACCGCTTCACGCTCGTTACCAACGTAATAGCAATTGCCGTTACTCCCCGAATTCAATGACGCTATAAACACCGGCATAGCTACAAAGTAAAACATTTTGTGTAAATACTAAAAGCTTTAGCGCGGTTAATTTTCAACATAGGAAAAATTATTGTTATGGTGAGCATGTTGAACTATCATGCATGTAAAACAATATTAACTTACATAACATTAACACTAATGCCCGCGGATATTAACTATAATTGTATAGAAAAACTCTTGTACCGATGCTATCTGAACCCACCTACTTACCCGCCCGTATGGTTGCCCCCGAAATTGAGGCGCACTTTAAAAAGCACCAACTGGCGGCGCAAAGCATCCCCGATAGTAATGTAGCTACCGCGCCGGATAGCCACATTATTGAAGCGGTTATTGATATTGCGTTTTGGGCCAGTATGCGGCGTGAGGAAGGGCGATCGCCCAATATATCGTTGGCGCTGTTACAACCTTCACAATCAGACAAGCCCCTTATTTTTGGCGATAAACTCCGCTTAACTACCCAAAACCTGATTAAACTTGCCCCCGCTGTTGAGCAGCCCGGTATACATTTAGGCGTTTGGCCTGAGGGCGACGACCTGTTTATATGGGGCACCACGCATAGCGTACCGGCTATATGTTTTGTTTTGGAAGTGATTGAACCCGGGCTGTTGGTTATTAAACACCGCCGAGTGGATGGTTTTGGTAAGTTTGTAAATGTTGCCGTTTTACAGGGCGACCAGATAAAAGTTTTAGATGAAGCCACCATGGGTGTGGCCGACTGCCCGCAGTTGCTTAAATCGCTTGCCAATATGCCCCTGCCATCGTACATGGGCGAATCGTTTAACGTACTGGTACAACTGGCGGCATCTATGCGTAAGCACAGGCGCGGCGGATTGGTTTTGATGGTTCCCGCAGGGACGGATAAATGGAAGGCATCGATAGTACAGCCGGTAAAGTACCCGGTTATACCTGCGTACGGTGCTATTGACGAGCTTTTAAAACTCACCGAGCTGGAGCGTAAAAAATTGGAGTGGCAGGAATCGCTTTTGGAAGCTATTGACCTGATAGGCGGTTTTACCGCCGTTGATGGCGCTACCGTTATTACCGATAAATACGATCTGCTTGCCTTTGGAGCCAAAGCTGCCCGCTCAGAACACAGTAACCCTGTAGGGCAAATTATTATGACCGAACCGGTTGCAGATGGTAAAGCGGTAAGGATGCATCCGGCGCAAAGTGGTGGCAGCCGCCATTTAGCAGCCGCTCAATTTGTAAGCGACCAGCATGATGCAGTTGCCCTGGTGGCTTCGCAGGATGGGCAGTTTACGGTGTTTGCCTGGTCGGTAGAGCTGAATATGGTACACGCACACCGGATAGATGTGCTGTTGCTATAAGATAATAAATAGCGAACTCCGCTCCTTTTGTTCAAGATTACTGCTACGGTGGCCTTTGCCTGTAGTATCCTCCATCAACAAGATTTCGCCAGGTTGAAAAGCCCGCTTTTCGCCGGTTGAGGTTTCAATCTGTACGCCGCCATCCAACAGAACCACATATTGTTTTTGCGGCGCGTTATGTAAATCGTTATAGCCGGCAGGCACTTTTCTGAACTGTAGCTTTTTCACATCAACATTTTGTGACAGGTGACCGATTGGCCCGGCATCCGTTAAAGGATAAAACACCTCGCCAAATTGGCTTTCGCCACTTTCATCAGTATAAACACGGGTAACTTTAAAAGTTTCCATGTTATGCTACTATGCGGTTCCACTCTGGGTGGCGCTTTAAAAAGAATTGTACATAGGCACATAGCGGCACCAGTTTCAAACTCTTTTGTTCTATATAAGTTAACGCCTTTTCTACAATAGCTGCAGCAACACCACGGCCTTCCAGTTCGGCGGGCACCTCGGTGTGTACTAAATAGATCTTATCGTCTTTTAGCCTGTAATCAATAAATGAGCGGTATCCGTCTACAACCAGTTCAAAATTGTGTATGGCTTCGTTATTAACAAGTTCGATGTTATCGTAATTCATTTTCTTACTTTTTTAAACTGGCGCGATGTCCACAGCGCCAATAAATAATCGATCAGTTTTTTCATATAAACACCAGCTGATTAGCTAATGCAATTTCGTCATAACTAATGGTATGTTGGCGGCCTTTATAAACTTTTACACTAACATTAGCATTCATGCTTTTTAATTGCTCTGCGCTCTCTTGTACCCGGCTCAAGGGCACATGCGGATCGGGGTCGCCGGTGGTAATTAATACATGCGTACCCATAAAATCGCCTTTATAGTTACTTAGGTTTAGTTCTTCGCCTATCAGTCCGCCTGTAAAAGCTACCGCGCCGCCATATTGTTTAGCATTACGGGTAATATACTCCAACGTTAAACATGCACCCTGCGAGAAACCCGCAAAGTAGATATTATCGGCAGTAAAGCCATCTGCTAAAGCCTGTGCTACTACTTCATCAACAATTGCTAAAGCAGAGCTTAAGGCCGGTTCATTTTCTTCAACAGGTGCTAAAAAACTGTAGGGATACCAGCTATGATTAGTAGCCTGAGGTGCATAAACAGTCATTTCACCGGCATTAAGCTCATGCGCAAGCCGCATAATATCAGCAGCCGAAGCCCCGCGGCCATGTAGCATAATCAAGGCAGCTTTTGCATTGGCGGCTGGTATGCCGCCAATGCTTATTTGTTTGCTGTGTGTGTACATTTGCTTAGTCTAATTTTGGCAATGATTTTTCTAAAGCGCTACGGAACCTTTCATGCTGTGCAGGCAATTTCAAGTGCGTGCCTAACTCTTCAACAGGTTCGTCAACACTGAAGCCCGGGTTATCGGTAGCTATTTCGAACAATACGCCTCCCGGTTCGCGGAAGTATAATGAGTAGAAGTAGTTACGATCTATCTTATCGGTAATATTCAACCCCAAAGCAGCTATCTTTTCGCGGTATTGCATCAACACTTCCTCATTTTTAACCCTAAATGCCACGTGGTGAACGGAACCACCTGCCACATGGCCGGCAACTTCTCCCTGCACTTCAACCAGGTCTACAATATTAGCGTTATCTACCGCATCAGTTACAAACCTGTAGCGGTTTACATGCTGCTCTAACAAGCGGTAGCCAAACACATTGGTGAGGATATCGGCCGTTGGCTGCATTTTATTAGTGGTGATGGTGATATTATGAAAACCTTTGGTAGCATTTTCGGCTTTGATCTCGTCAGTTTCCCATGGCAAACGGGTATCGGTAGTTTTTGAGGCTATCAGTTCCAGCTTTAAACCATCTGGGTCTAAAAAGGTAAGGTATTGCTCGCCAAATTTCTCAGCTACCTTATTATAGGTAACGTTATGTTTTTCGAAACGTTTTAACCAAAAATCGAAGCTATTTTCGGGAACAGAATAACCTATTTCGGTTGCCTGCTTTGCGCCCCTCCTGCCTGTACCAATACCTTCCCAGGGGAAGAAAGTAAGGATGGTGCCGGGCGTACCTTGTTTATCGCCGTAGTATAAGTGGTAAGTTTCCGGGTCATCAAAATTCACGGTTTTTTTAACCATACGCTGGCCCAATACTTTTGTATAAAAATCGTGATTACGTTTGGCGTTGCCTGCAATTGCTGTGATGTGGTGTATGCCGTTTATTGTATTTTCCATGATGTGTGTCTATTTATGTTTAGTTTGTTATTAAAATTCAAGTGTGCCGAATACGCCATTTTTATAATCCTCAATGGCCTGGTTAGTTTCTTCGGCGGTGTTCATTACAAAGTTATCTTTAGCAGCAACCGGCTCTTCAATAGGCTCGGCGCTTAAAAACAATATCTGCGCATCCTCTTCTGCTGTCAGAATGATCTCTTCATTATCCTTCTCAAAAACAACCAGGTTGTATTGGCCTACAGTTTCCTGGTTTACCGTTACACTGCCTTTTGCTATGTACAGCAGCGTCCAATATCCCGGGGTTGCCATTAATTGCACCTGTTTGCCTTGTGTTATTTCGCCCACTATAGATACAATAGGGGTATAACTTTTCAGCGGACCGCTTTTACCGTCGAAATTGCCGCTTGCCAGCCTTAAGCTTACGCCATCCTGCTGCAAAACATTAGGCAATTGTGCTTTGGTGGCCGATTGATAAGTGGGCTCGTCCCATTTATTTGCTTTGGGTACATTTATCCAAAGCTGTATCAGCTCCTGTGTACCGCCATTTTTTAAAAGGTCGGCAGTTGGGCCTTCGCTGTGCAAAACGCCTTTACCTGCAAACATCCATTGCACATCGCCGGCTTTGATGATGCCATCGTGACCTGCGCTATCCTTATGGTAACCTTCGCCCTGGAGCTGAAAAGTAACCGGTGCAAAACCACGGTGCGGGTGCGGGTGGATACGCAATTCCTGGCCGGGGGTAATTTCTTTTGGCTCCATATGGTGCAATACAATGAACGGATTGGCAAACCTGAAATCCATGTGTGGCAATGGCTGCCTTACGGTATCTTCTTTGGTTATTTGCTTTTCGCGGCCTGCAAGAATGTGTTGGATCTTCTTTTTCATATCTCTTTCGATTTGATATAACAAAGATACCGTGTAAGTGCACGCAGCCCAATAAGGTAGGTTAAGACCAATACTTATGGCAGATTAAGACAGAAACTTAATGTAGATTAAGTGGAACCTATTTAGCGATTGATCAACCTGTATTTACAACCCGTTTTGTTCCATTGTAAAATGGAACAAGTGGAACAAACGGAACGTATTGATAATAAACACATTATCATTTTTAAAAAGCACTTCTATCTCAACAATAACTTTAACTTTTGTTATTTAAAATTCTCGCATACAGCGCTTTACGAAAACCGCCATTTTGTTCCACTTTTTGGAAAATGGAACAAGAATTTTAGCGGAAATAACAGCAAAATAACGACTTTCATTCGCCTTTTTTCGCCCTCAGTTCGCCTTTTCTGGCTTGGTAAAAGCAAATGTAAGCCCATGAGAGACATTTACTTAAGTTGTTGACTAACAGAATATTAATCATTTAAGATCGGTTCCATTTTGTTCCGAATGGAACACCGTTTTTTGGGATATCTAAGCCGGGTTGGGCGTCGACAAGTATTACTTATAAGATTTCTCTTCGCCCCCCGCACTTCTCTCCGCAGCGCATCGAAATGACACGCCGGTTTACTTAACGATCTGCGTATTCAGCATTTTACTCAGAAACTCGGGGGTAACACCTATGTACGATGCTACCTGCTTTTGCGGAAGGGTTTTAATAAGCGACGGGTAAAGCTGGCAAAAGTTGGCGTAGCGCTCCATAGCCGCAAAGATGGCATTATCAATTTGCCGGTGCTGATAGGTAGCAATAGCGTTTTGCCCGAGGATACGGTTAAACCGCTCAAATTTTGGTACCTTAAGGTTCAGTTCTTCAAAATCGGCTTTATTCAAAAACAGGTATTCGGTATCCTCAATGGCATCTATGTTTAAGCGGGCAGGTTCGCCGGTAATGTAGCTGCGCATATCTACTATCCACCAGCCCGATGGGGCAAACTGCAGCACATGTTCGGTACCGTTCTTATCAACCGCGTAACTGCGCAGGCAGCCCGAGGTAACAAAGATCACCCTTGAACTTACATCGCCCTCTTCCAGCACAAATTGCTTACGCTTAGCCTTTTTGTAATGCAGCAGGGAACTCAAATACTCCTCCTCCGCTTTATCAAGCGTAACGTGTTTGGCAATACTGCTAAGCAAAAGGCTGTGATCCATCGGTATAAATATATTAAAAAGGTGCTATAAGCAATTATACCTTTTTAAATAACGCTATACCATTATGGCCGCCAAAGCCAAAGGTGTTGCTCAGGGCTACATTAACTTTTTTGTTGATGGCCTCTTTAATAACAATATGCAAATTAGCCGGTACCTCAGGGTCAATAGTATGGGTGTTGATAGTTGGCGGGATAATGCCGTCTGTAATAGCTTTTACCGCTATGATAGATTCAATAGCACCTGCAGCGCCCAATAAATGGCCCGTCATGGATTTGGTAGCGCTTACCGAAAAGTCTTTATTATGGCCAAATACAGCGTTTATAGCCCTGGCCTCGCTCAAATCGCCTACCGATGTTGAGGTGGCGTGGGCGTTTACATAGTTCACATCTTCGGCATTCAGGCCGCCATCATGCAGGGCAAATTTCATTCCCTGTATAGCGCCTTTACCTTCGGGATGGGTAGCGGTAATATGGTAAGCATCAGATGTCATGGCAGCACCTGCAACTTCGGCGTAGATCTTCGCGCCGCGTGCCACAGCATGTTCGTACTCTTCAAACACCAGTATGCCTGCACCTTCGCCCATTAAAAAACCGTCGCGCTCCACATCAAACGGTCGCGAAGCGGTTTCAGGCGAATCGTTACGGGTTGATAATGCTTTTAACGCATTATAGCCACCAATAGAACCTTCGCTGATAGGCGCATCGGCACCACCGGTTACAATAATTTTGGCTTTACCCCAGCGGATGTAGTTCAGCGCATCCATAATGGCAGTATTTGCTGATGCACAGGCTGAAACAGCCGAAAAGTTGATCCCCATAAAACCATATTTGATAGAAATAAGGCCTGCGGCCATATTGATCAGCGTTTTAGGGATAAAGAAAGGGTTAAAATGCGGGTTAAAGTCGTTAGCGGCAAACTCCCTTACCTGTTGTTCAAAGGTTTCAAAGCCGCCCTGTGCCGAGCCTAAAATAACGCCTACATCAAAAGGCGACATTTTATCCAGCTCAAAGCCCGAATCTTCAATGGCTTGTTTGGCAGCAGCTAAAGCGTATTGGCTATACAGGTCGCTGCGTTTAATTTCGTTACGGTCAAGGTGTTCGGCCATTACAAAATCTTTTACTTCGGCGGCAAAATGGGTTTTAAAGTTTTCTGCATTAAAACGTGTAATGTTGGCCGCGTTACTGCGCCCGTTTACAATGTTCGTCCAAAAACTTTTCATCTCGTTCCCGGCCGGCGATACTACACCCAGGCCTGTAATAACAACTCTTTTCATGCTTAATTAACTGCTAAAAACCAGCCAAAGTTTTAATACCGGGGCCGTTGCAATTGTGGGCGCAAATGTAAGCAAGTATGCCATTAAAAAAGCAACACAATGGTAAACTTTTACATGCTTTTGCGGCTATAATTGTAAAAGTGGTAAATTGCACCGTTTAATAATATACTATGCAAGAGTTACAAGAGCCGTTTGATGTATTGGTGAATGGAGTGGTTTATGCTGTTTTTCCCGAAGAAGATAATGTTTATACCATATTTAAGGCCGGCACCGAGTTTGGCAAAATAGAAAAGGACACCGATAATGTTTGGTTATTGCTTGACCCCGAAACCGATACCCCACTATTTGATAACAACCCCGAGGTTGATGCCATTGGCCAGGCCATAACTAATTATGTACCCGAGCCTGAGGATGAAGACGAGGATTTTGAATAGGATAAAACTTTATCGCAGAGATAATTAAAAAACTTAACCATTTTAAATAAAAAAATCATGAGAGCTATTAATCCCTGGATCAACTTTAACGGGAATGCCGAAGAAGCATTCACCTTTTACAGATCGGTTTTTGGCGGCGAGTTTGCCAGGATCGTTCGTTTTAAGGACTTAGCAAGCGCTGAATTTTCTGTGCCTGAAAATGAGGAAAACAAACTCATGCACATTGCTTTGCCGATTGGCAAAAACAATGTGTTAATAGCTAATGATGTTCCCGAATTTATGGGCCGGGTAAACGAAAACGAAAACAGGTCTAAAATATCGGTTAGTGCAGAAAGCCGCGAAGAAGCAGATAACATATTTAACGGACTATCGGCAGGCGGAGCTGTTGAAGGGCCTATTGGCGATAGCCCCTGGGGCACGTACGCCGGGATGTTCAGGGACAAATATGGTATTGAATGGATAGTGGAATTTGACCCCAATAATAACGGGTAAATTTTACCGAATAACGATGCCGGGGAATTGAGTAGGATAATATGCCTATATTAGGCCTACCCAATCCCTAAGTAAAATGCAAAGACGCTCGTTCGTAAAAGGATCATTAATAAGTGGCGCAGCAGCCGCTATTGCACCAGTAGCAGCTATGGCAAAACCCGAGTTTGACCGCCCACCCTACCGCGAACATTACGAATTAAGGGTTTATACCTTTAAAAACGAGCAGCAACAAAAAACGACTGAAGATTTTTACCGGGATGTTTTTTTGCCTGTGGTGAGAAAAGAGCTTCATGAACCCGTGGGTGTTTTTACCGAGCTGAACCCGGCAGGGCAAACTAAGCTATATGTATTAATACCTTACAATGTTTATGAGCGTTACGCGGGCTTAAACCACACCCTGGAAACCGATAAGGAATACTGGGCCAAGGGCGCAGCTTTTTTGAACGCACCGGCAAGCAACCCTGCTTTTGAGCGTATGGATACTTCTTTAATGCAGGCTTTTATGCACATGCGCGTTAAACAGATCCCGCCACGCGAGCAACGTATTTTTGAATTACGCCAATATAAAAGCGCCAGCGAAGCCGCCGGTAAAAAGAAAATTGAAATGTTTAATGATAAAGGCGAGATAGATATTTTTAAACGCCTTGGCTTTAAACCGGTATTTTTTGGCGAAACCATTTTTGGGATAGACAGGCCAAACCTAACCTATATGATCACCTTTAAAGATCTGGACGATAAAGCCGCCCACTGGAAAAGCTTTGTGGACGACCCCGAATGGAAAAAGATAAGCTCGGTACCTGAATATGCCGATGCCCTGCTGGTATCAAAAATAACATCAACCATGCTGGTACCAACAGATTATTCGGGGATATAATCAACCATTTATTCCTGGATATTAACTACATAGCCAAACATTGGGCTGCGGGCTTTAAAACCAACACGCTCATAAACCCTTATGGCCGCCTCATTATCGGCCAGTACATGCAGGAATGGAATACCATTGGCTTGCTTAACCCGTTTAATTTGCTCCTGCAATAATATGCCGGCGTAACCTTTGCCCAGATGATCAGGATGCGTACATACAGCGCTTATCTCTATATACGGCGATGGCTGCATGCGCTGCCCCAGCATTGATACCAATTTGCCATCCTCAAAAATACCTGTGTAGTTCCCAAATTCAATAGTGCGCTGCAAAAATGGCCCGGGTTTGGTAAGCTGGGTCAGCTCTATCATTTGAGGGATGTGGCTATCATCCAGATCTGTTATTTGTTGCGATGCCGGGTTTGTTGGCGCAGGCCCTTCATGCACCATTTGCAGCATTTCAAATTCCCTTAGTATTTCCCAGTTACCGGGCAGTTTATATTTTACCGGGCTAAAAATAACAACCGGGTTTATTTGCGGGCCAAGGGCGGTAAGCGCTTCAAAATCTTCTTTGCTATTACTTTGCATCCCGGCAAATGGCGCCACATCCCGGCGAAAAATGTTTACCTGGCCATCACCAATAGATAGTTTTTTGCTGCCTGTTTTAAGTGCGTTGTATATGGGGTTATCAAGTATATGTGTCATTATATATAGTGCTGTACGGGCAAACTTAATTGATAGCTACAACTTAAGTATCATTTATAAGTAAATAGGTTTGCCCGCCCATCGCCCAGATTAATATTTGATATTATTAATTTAATTAACATTACCTTTAGATACTTACTTTTCTATTTTTTAACACCCTCTTTTCTGCAATAATTATTGTAGTCATAATATTTCCCGTTTCTCCATCATATTACGTTGATACAATGACTAAAATAGTGCCTCCGCAGGTAAATGCTGATGATATTCTTGTAAATAACACTTCGTTAACTTCCGGCCATATCAATAACGATGTTTTTAAAATTGCCGACGATATTATTATTGCCAAGTATCCGCCGGCGTGTGTGGTTGTAAACGAAGCCTTCAACATCATACGGTTCAGGGGTAAAACTGATGCCTGGCTCTCTCCAACAATGGAAGGTGCCAAAGTAAACTTACTAAAAGTAGCGCGGGAGGGTTTAGTGTTCGAACTGCGTTATTTACTGCACCAGGCAAAAAAATCAAACACCCCTGCATCAAAACATAATATTTTATTCCTTCGCCCCGAGGGGCAGCAATATGTTGATATAGAGGTTACACCTATAATCATCGCCACAGGCATACACTTCCTGGTACTGTTTAAAGAAGGCAGCATGTATGCAGATAAAGCCCGTTCATTAAACAACCAAAACCGGTTACGGATTGAGCAGCTTGAGGATGAGCTAACGCAAACGCACGCAGATATGGATTCGATATCCGACGAGCAGGAGGCTATTTTCCAGGAGTTACAAAGCGCTAACCTTGAACTATTATCCAGCGGCGACGAGATGCAGGTAATCAACGAGGAACTGGAAACCTCTAAAGAAGAGTTGCAAAGCACCAACGAGGAGATCATGTCTATCAACGATGCGTTGAGCGACCGTAATGACGACCTCACCTACGCCCGTACGTTTACCGATGGTATTATTAACACCATCGGCGACCCGCTGATCATCCTGGATGAAAACCTAAGGGTTAAACAGGCAACCAATGGTTTTTACAGCAAGTTTAGGGTTAACGAAGAGGAAACTGAGGGGCGCTATATTTATGACCTTGGGAACCAGCAATGGGATATCCCCGCATTGCGTACTATGCTGGAAAATATACTTCCGCAGCAAAAGGTAGTGCTTGATTACGAAGTGACGCATATTTTCCCGAGCATTGGCCGCAAAATAATGAACCTGAATGCCCGCCAGCTCGAAAAAATGAACGGCGAGCTATTGATACTTTTAGCCATTGTTGACATCACCGACAAACGCAGGATTGAAGAAGGCTTAGCCGAAGTTGAAAAACTTTTTGCCGAGAGCAAAGAACGGTTAAAACTTGCGGTAGACGCGGCAGGCCTGGGCACCTGGGATTATAACACCTTAACCGGTGAACTGATCTGGGACCACCGCTGTAAAGAGATGTTTAACCTATCGGCCAAAGATTCAATAACATATGGACGCTTTATTAACCTGATCCATGCTAATGATAAAGAAAAAGTAGATAAAGCACTTAAAAATGCCTTGGCGGGGCATAATGGCGGCGAATATGATGAAGAGTTCCGCACCTTAGAATCTGTAGACAAAAAATTTAAATGGCTTAAATTTAAGGGCAAGGCTTATTTTGATGAAGGTGGAATTGCCTACCGATTTGTAGGTACATCTTTGGATATTTCTGTACAAAAAATGCTGGATGAAGCTACCATAGAGTTGTTAAAACAGAAGGACGATTTTATGAGCATTGCCAGCCATGAATTAAAAACACCCATAACCAGTTTAAAAGCTTCATTGCAGTTATTAGATAAGATGAAGGATGCGCCTGTACCTGCCATGTTAAGTAAACTGATAACCGTGGCCAACAAAAGCATGGAGAAAGTAAATAACCTGGTGGCAGACCTGCTGAACGTTAGTAAACTAAACCAGGGCCAGCTGCATATCCATAAAAGCATTTTTTTTGTAGCCGATGTAATTGATAACTGTTGCCATGATGTACGTGCCGAAGGTATCTTTACCATTAAAACAACAGGTAACAAATCGCTGCAGGTATTTGCCGATGCAGGGCGTATTGAACAGATCCTGGTGAATTTTGTAAATAATGCCATAAAATACGCACCACAATCAAAAGAGATCATCATCAATATAGAAAAAAAAGACACAATGATTAAGGTATCGGTAAGTGATAAAGGCCCCGGTATTGCGCCAGAAATGATACCCAACTTATTTGACCGTTATTACCGGGTTGATAAAAGCGGCACCCAATATTCGGGCCTGGGCCTCGGGTTATACATCTGCGCAGAGATCATCAAAAAACTCGACGGCCAAATTGGCGTGGATAGCGAGGTAGGTAAAGGGAGCAGCTTTTGGTTCACACTCCCCTTATCTGCGTAACCATTAACTATTCTGATACGGGTATTTTTATAAAACTATTGGTAAGCCATTTAATTTTAAGGGGCACTTTGCCATCTTTGATAGTTTCACTGCTTACATCCTTACCTGTGCCATAATTGACCTGGGCAAAAGGGTTTTTATTGATATTTAACACCACCATTAACCTGCTGCCTTTACTTAACTGGCGGCTAACCATTCTTGTCCGCTCAAACGGGATAGTTTCTACCTGGCCGGGGTGCAGCAACTTACGCACACTCATATCTTTTGCATAACTGGCACGGCCTAAAAAATACGACAGCTGGAAATACCGGCCATCAGGCATTACTTCAAATAAAGTAACGCCTATATCCATATCTTTTTTATTGATAATAGCTTTTAGTTCGCCGGTAAAAATGCCGTTTACAGCTATTGCCTTATCAAAAGGTTTGGTTATAAAAAACAACCCGTTATCGCGGCTCACCTCCCGTATAATAGGATAGGGATAGTAATCATTATAATCAGCTTTTCTATCGGCAAGGTCAACCTCCTGGGTAATGGTTTCCACCTTAACCGGCTTTACTGCCGATAGCATGTAGTTTGCCAGCTCTTTTTTATCGGTAAGGTATAAGGTTAAAGTTTTATCTGCCATTTTCTCAAGCGTGGGTACGTGCCTCCATGTGTTGGCACCCATCACCTCAAAGTTTATCTTATCCTGTAAGATTTCAGGTTTGGCCGCCCCTTTTAATATATGATCCAGCCATTTAAACGTTATATCGCGTGTACTAATCAACGCTACCGAATCAACCTTATATTCCCGTAAAACCGGCACTCCTCCCCTTTGCGACCCAAAATGATCATACGGGCCAATAATTAAATATTGATTGGCTTTGGGGTTATACTTGTAAAGTTCTTTAACGTAATGCATTGCCGAGATCTGCCCGTCATCATAATAGCCGGTAAAAGTGAGCACCGGGATATTAATTTTAGCAAAATCCTGTTTATAAGGCACCTGATCCTGCCAGTATTTGTCGTAATCCGGGTGCTTTAACCAGCGCTGCAGCCAGGGGTTTGGCGTGCCGTCAATACTATCTATTTTACTGTAGGCGGCACCGCTTGCATACCATTTATTGGGGAGCGCGTTCCAGCGTTCAGCGTCGTCATAAGTTTTATTATCCAGGTATTTATTATCCGTGGTATAAAAAGCCCAGGCGTAATTAGCATTTATAAATACATTATTTTCCATTGGCAAACCAAGCCCGGGGATTGCTGCAACGTAGGGTACTATGGTTTTTAGCGCCGGATGATGATATTTTGCAGCCGCCCATTGCGTAAAACCATTATAGCTGCCCCCATACATCCCTATTTTGCCATTACACCAGCTTTGTTTGCTTATCCAGTCTATCACATCGTTTGCATCGCTGCCATCGTTTTCGAACGGGATTATTTCATCCGGACTGAGCGCCTTCCCCCTGGTGTAAGCCATTACGCCGGTGTATCCATGTACTGCCGGTTCCAGTATAGCTGTCATATCAATACTATCAGCATAAATAGTGTATTGTAAAACAACCGGCTGTGGCCGGGTGATGCCTTTTCTTTTTACGATAACGGATGATATAGAAGCGCCATCTTTTGTCCTGATCAGCACATGCTGAATTGAATATCGCCTTTCCTGGTCTTGTTTAACCAGGCGCTTTGAAACCTCCTCAATGTTTTTATACAGATTTAAAAGGTAGTAACTTTTGCAAAGCACTATAGCATCATTTAAGGTTATGCTATCTTTTTGCTGCATGCTAGCCAGTGATTTTTGGAAATCGGTTTTTAAATCGCCAACACCGTTTCTGGTTATAAAAGCTGTGTAAATGTGGAACGCTTCCTGATCAGTGGTTTTACGCAGAAAACTATCAAGCAATTCAGGGAAGACTGTTTTGAACGGAACGTTTGATGCAAACTGCTTTTGCATAGCGTTTACAAATAATTGATGCTGCACATAAAGCAAACCGGGAAACTGCTTATCGTCTGCCCCGGAAATTGCGCGTAAGGCCGTAATACTTAAAGCCGACTCTTTATAGTTGCCCGCAAGCGCCTGCAACCTGAATAAATTATTGAGCCGCGTTTTTTCATCGGCTTCGCCTTTATATTTCAATAACGCACCGGCCGCTATTACAGGCATTTCTTTCGCTATTGCTACGCTGTCGTTAACGTTTATTTGGGGTAGATGAATTTGCTGTGCTTTACAGTAAAAGGCAGCAAAAAGGCATAG
Source organism: Bacteroidota bacterium (assembly GCA_040390445.1). Taxonomy (GTDB): domain Bacteria; phylum Bacteroidota; class Bacteroidia; order Sphingobacteriales; family Sphingobacteriaceae; genus Mucilaginibacter. The sequence continues at coordinate 126,220 of JAZJYI010000003.1, read as the reverse complement.
CACTACCATACAGAGATTTTTTCTGTTCATAATATTTTTAATAAATTGTTTTTATTTAAACGCGACCCATACTCTTAATTTTTACCGATCGCCTTGCCGAGGCTTCATATTCGCCCCCTGTTTTTAGTGTTAACTTTACCTGCCCGTTTGCCATGCCGTTTATTTTATCAACAAAATTCATGTTGATGATCTGCGCCCGGTTTATTCTTAAAAACGTATCGGAGTTTAGCTTTTTCTCTAACTCATTCAGGGAGCTTTTCAGGAACACATTCTTATCCTTAAAGTACAAACGCGCATAGTTATCCATCGATTCTATCAGGTACACATCACGCCATGCTATAAAGTGATACTGCTGCCTGTCTTTCACAAATATCTGCTCATCCTTATGGGTAGCCAATTTGGCCCTTGCCTGGGTGATAGCCTTTTCAAAACGCTCATCGCGAATGGGTTTCATCAGGTAATCAAGCGCGCTCACTTCAAAGGCCTTTACGGCATACTGGTCAAAAGCGGTGACAAATATTACCTGCGGCACCTTTTCAAGTAATTCAAGCAAATCAAAGCCCGATTTACCGGGCATTTGAATATCCAAAAAGATCAGATCGGGCTGTATACTTTGTATCAGTACTTTAGCTTCATCTGCATTACGGGCCTCGCCAACTATTTCAAAATCGGGGTAATTCTCCAGCAATCTTTTCAGTTCAATCCGGGCGGCGCGCTCATCATCAATAATAACCGTTCTTATCTTTATCATAATAGCGGGATTAATATAGTGGCTAAAACCATTCCGTTGGGTTGTTGTGCAATCATAAACTTTGCGTTACCCTGATATTGCAATTGCAGGCGCTCCTGTAAATTCCTGAGGCCAATGCCTGTAGTTAAACGCTCAGTATTTAACGTACCGGGGTTTTCAACCGTAATTTGTATAAAACTATCTTTTGCAGCGATATTAATACTGATAGTCCCGCCATCCTGCTGCTGGGCTATACCGTGTTTAATGGCATTTTCTACCAGGGTTTGTATGCTAAATTGCGGAATTGTTGCGCCCGATAAAGCATCGTCCACATGGATATCCTGCTGCAATCTGTCTTCAATACGCAGCCGCTCCAGTTCCAGGTAATCTTTCACCAGGTCCATTTCGTTTTTTATGGTGGATAGCTGCCCGTTATTCTGGTAAAGGGCATTCCGCAGCAGGTCTGACAACAGATCAATTGCCCGCCGTGCCGACTTGGGGTCATCAATAACAAGCGCCTTAATATTGTTTAGCGAATTAAACAGAAAATGCGGGTTTAGCTGGGCCGATAAATTATTCAGCTGTGCGTCCCTGCTGATGATGGCCAACCGGGCGTTTTCTTTGTTTATCCGTATTTCGCGCTGCGCGTATTGATACAGGTGATACGCCAGCAACCATATGGACATTAACCTGATACCTGTTATAAAAACGCCTAAGCCGTTAATACCGGCAAAAACAGAGAAAGGCTGATCAAACCCGTACATAAACAGCTTGCGTAAAAGGTATATTTTAATAATCGTAAATAATGCATAGGCAATGCCCATTACCAATACAGCCGGGATAAGCCTTTTTACCGTTTGGTTAAGGTTTAAGTTTTGCCAGTTGTGCCTTAACGAAAAGTTGCGGTATAAATGTGTAAGTAAAATGTAAAGGGTAACATCGGTAACAAACTGTATGATACCGAACCACCAGTTAAAGCCCCCGCCTACAAAGCCCGAATACCCCCAATAAAGCGCAGCCAGCGACCAGCCTATGAGCTGGCATTTCCAATAAAGGGATAGTTGTGGCTTATTATTCAACGCTTTAATTATTTGATACACCCAAAGCAACGCAATTGATGATAAAGTTAAAAGATAAAGTACATGAACGTGCCATAAAGGGGATAAATGAACTTAAACAAAAAGCCCCGCAAACCAAAGGCTGCGGGGCTTAAACCAAATATAATTAACCACTAATTAATTATTGTACTAACACCATATGCTGATATGGTTGCAGGTACAGCTGGCCGTTTAAGGCTACTGTAGCGTTGCTGAAGGCGTTTTTCCACCCGGCACCGGCCAGTGCCGGCGGGATGGTGTAGGTAGCATTATTGTTGCGCATATTGGCTATTACCAAAACCTTCTGCTTATCGTTTGATTTTGTGAACGCCGCCACATCGTCGCTGCTGTAAACGCTCAGGTCGCCGGTTTTAACGGCATCGCTGCCCGCGCGGAAATTGAGGATGCTCTTATACTCCGTGGTCATCTCCGGGTTGGTGCTCCAGTCTATCGGCGTGTTGTAAAAGAAATCTATCTTTTGCGTAGTGCCAACTTCCTGCCCGTTATATATCATAGGCACACCTTTCATATAAGCCGTAACCAGGAAAGCAGCCATTGAACCTGTTTTGCCGCCGTAAATGGTTACAGGGCTACCATCGCTCAGGTAAACATCGTGGTTGGTGGTATATCTAACTACCTGCGAACCGGGTTTTGCGGTAGCATATTCGCTAACATTAAGGCCTTGCAAAAGCGTAAGCGAGTTTGCTTTATCAAACACCTTGTTTTTAAGATCGGAATAATAGCCCATGCCGTAAACCATCTGGAAACCTGCCTGGAAATGATCGTTACGGGTACCTTCTGCAAGCATCAGCAGTTTGTGGGTGGTAATGCTTTTCATGGCATCATTTGCCTCTTTCCAAAAATCAAGCGGAACAAAGTCGGCGGCATCACAGCGGTAGCCATCAATATTGGCATTATAAACCCAATACTTCATGGCATCTATCATGGCGGCACGCATGTCCTTGTTGTTATAGTCGAGCGCTATTACATCACTCCAGTTGGTACCCGCAGGCGGGATAAAATTGCCCTGTGCATCCAGCTTGTACCAGGTTTTGTTGGCTGTCCAGGCGTTATCCCAGGCGGTGTGGTTGGCAACCCAATCCAGCATTACGGCCATACCTTTTGCGTGTGCGGCATCTACCAAAGCTTTCAGATCGGCAAGGGTGCCAAATTCGGTATTAACAGCTTTATAATCTTTAACAGCATATGGCGAGCCTAAGCCCCCTGCCGAGTTTTTTACCCCTACCGGGTATATAGGCATCAGGTACACTACATTTATTCCAAGGCTTTTTATGGCATCCAGCTTTGCGGTAACGCTTTTAAAATCGTGGTTGGCGCTAAACGCGCGCAGGTTAACCTGGTAAATGGCAGCATCACTTACATTGGGTACACCGGCAAATGGTGTACCGTACTGCGTGTAAACAGGGTCGGTTTTTACGTTGTTGTTACTATCCTTTTTACAAAAGCTAAAAACGGTAATGAGCGATAAAAGCAGCAGTTTCATTAGAGTTTGTGTTGGTTTTAATTTCATAATATCAAATTAAACAGGGCGGCGTAAACCGCCCTGTGAATTAATTTTTCTTTAATTTATAGTTGTAGTTTGACGGGTCGTGCAGATCGAGCGTGATGGTATAATTACCATCAGCAGGCACTGTGATGTTCTGTACAGATGCATCATAACCAAATACGGGGCTATCCGCGTAAGCCAGGTTACCATCGGCATTTAAGCCAAAATCTATCACCCAGGCATTATTAGCCCTGAATTTGAACGAGCCGTCCTTTTTCATATCGCAGGTAACTGTCCATACTTCTTTGGCTACATCATAGGTTAACTGCGTATCGGTGTTCCACCCACCTGGTGATGCATCGCCCAGTATTGACCACGTAGTTGGCACTGCCGACCATGTGTTGGTATTGAGGTTGATAGACACCTGTACATACCCCGATCCCGGCGATAATAAACCACCTGCTAAACCATCTGTGGTGATAGCACCCGCGCCAGCATCGCCATAATTGATGTGGTCCCAATCCTGCGCGCTGGTAAATTTGAAGTAGTAATTATCTGCCGGCGCCATGTACACGTAGCCTTCGTAAATTTTTGGTTTAAGGGCTGCTGCTGTTGGCGCTGTGCCCGGGCTCCATCCCTGGTAATTACCCGGTATATATAGCAACGGATAAGTGGCAACCGGCTGATAAGGTTTTACCTTTAAAACAATTGTTTTACTATACGCATACTGATCCTGGTATGATTGCACACGCACCACCAGGGTACCTTCTGTACCGGGTTCAATCCCCTTATCTAAAGCAAGCGTATTCAAATCCTTGCCTAAGTACGATTTACTCAGCACATCGTTACCAATAACAACCGATTTGGCATTGGCCCAGGCATTTTTGCCAACCGTATCGGCAGGTACATCAATCTGCAAAGTGTAGGTTACCGATGCTTTAATGGTGTACTTAACCGCCGGCCAGGCAAAGGTTACTACCGAAGTGGTATCATTTGCCTTTGAAAGGGTTACCGATGTGGCCGAGGCACTCAATGAAGAGCCATCGCCAAACGATACCGTTTTAAGTACAGTTAAACTGGCCTCCTTTTTACATCCATAGGCTATACAGGCGACCAAAAGTATAGCGAGACTAAATATTTTTTTCATGATCTTGATTCGGATTAATTGTAACCAGGATTTTGTTTTAAGTTGGTATTGGTGTTAAGCGCACTGGTTGGTATCGGGAATAGTTTCCGGAAATCGCCAACGGCAGGCACAAAGCCATGGGCCAGGGTAAAGGTGTTAAACCTGATCATATCCTGCCTGCGGTGGCCTTCCCAGTTCAGCTCAAAACCACGCTCGTTGTAAATATCGGTAAGGGTTGGGTCGGCACCTAAAGCGCCTAAACCCGCGCGCTGCCTTACTGCATCTACAAATGTTTTTGCAGCAGGTGCGTTACCCAAACGCACATTACATTCGGCCTGCATCAGCATAATATCTGCGTAGCGATAGATAGGGAAATCGTTTGATGCACCGCCGCCATTCATGGGCAATACCGGTACAAATTTGGTATCGCGCACACCTTCATCAGGGAACGCACCCGGGTCATCAAGCGAACTTACCTCAGCAGTATAATTTACACCGCCCGGCTGTGCACCAATCAAAAATTGCTTTTTACGGATATCGTTATCAGCGAATTTCTCATAGAACTCCTGCGGGATGATGCTACCATTCCAGCCGCTAAAGCCATAAACCGAGTTGAAATTCGGCCCGTTTAAGCTGCGAATGGTAAGGATATTACGCGACACGATATCAACCGTTACAAACATGGAGAGTATGGTTTCGTCGGTTGGGTTTTTATCACCAAAAAGCTCGTAATACTGGTAACCCAGCGGGCTTGCAGCGTTTGCCGTACCCGGATGCAGCGAGAAACCACCCTGCGCAATTTTATTACAAGCGGCAAGGCACTCGGCCCATTTTGGGGTGCCTGTGTAAACACCTGCATTAAGGTAAACTTTGGCCAGCAAAGTATAACCCGCCCATTTGTTAAAACGGCCGTAATACTCGCCGCCTTTAGTTTCAGATAACTGGTCAACGTTCTCGGTAAGCTCCTTTACAATAAAATCATACACCACTTTGCGGTCTACCTGTGGTAGTTTATCAACGGTGATGTTGTTATCGGTATAAAAAGGCACGTTACCAAAATCGTCTATCAGCAAATAATAGAAGAAGGCACGCAACACCTTTGCTTCGGCAATTCTAGCGGGGTCGGCTTTGGAAGTTTCCAACAGATCGACCGCGAGGTTAGCGGTATAAACCGATTTGTAAAGCCAGTTCCAGGTGTTGCTGATGATGCCCATGCTTGGCAGCCATTGGCGTTGGTAAAGCTGTGCAAAATCAAGCTGCCAGTCGCCTGTACGGCGGTGCGGGATCACCTGCTCGTCGCTCGAGAAACTGTTCAGGTCGTACCATCCGTTATCGGCGCCGGCATAGCCAACACCGTTCCAGTTACCGCCCACTTGCGAGTACACATTAGCCAGGGCCACATCGGCCCCTTTGGGCGATGCGTAAAACTCCTGCGTTGGGTACTTATCGTATACATTTTCGTTAACCTTGGTACAGCTTTGGGCGGCCAGGCCAATAATTAAAATGCTTGTTAATATCTTTTTCATCTCTAATCAATATTATTTAAATACTACATTTAAGCCCAGGGCCACTGTGCGGGTACGCGGATAAATACCATTATCAATCCCGGTTGTATTATTACCATCGGTAGATAACTCAGGATCGGCACCGGTGTATTTGGTGATCAATAGCAGGTTGTTACCTGTTACCGAGAACCTAACCGAACTGATGTATTTTGAATTGCTAATAGGGATGCGGTAGCCCAGGTTCAGGTTTTCCCAACGGATAAACGAGCCATCTTCTAACCACAAGTCGCTGCCATATTGCGAATGGTACAAGCCCAGCGGCACAGCGCTTTGCAGCACGTTTGCTTTACCCAGGTTTTCAAAATAGCTAAGGTTTGCACGGATGGCATTGTAAATTTTATTACCGCCAGATCCGCGCCACACCATTGATGCATCAAAGTTTTTGTAGCTAAAGCTTGGCGTAAACCCAAAAGTGTATTTAGGCGTAGCCTGCCCTGCTATCACCCTATCCGGGCTGCGGTCGCCCTGGTCAATAATGCCATTGCCATCCTGGTCAACCACCGTTTCGGAATTTGTGGCATCTTTACCCAGGTGTTTAATGATATTGAAAACGCCCGCAGGGTAGCCCTCTATCAGGTAACTGTTACCGCCCCTTGGCACATAATTGGTATTAAGCGGCACACCGTTGATAGAACCACTCAGGTTTAGCACTTTGTTTTTTAACAAGGTTGCGTTACCAGCCAGTGTTAAGCTTGTGGTGTTGTTTTTAATAACCTGGTAGCTTAATGTCACCTCTAAACCTTTGTTTACCATGCTGCCCACGTTGGCCTGGATGCTTCCGTAAGGGAATGGGGGTTGCGGTACCGAGTAATTAAATAACAGGTTATTGGTTGTTGCGGTATAAACATCTACCGAACCCAGTAAGCGGTCGTTAAACAAGCCGAAATCTACCCCAAGGTTTGTTTGCTTGCGGGTTTCCCAGCGCAGATCAGAGTTGGCATTTTGGCTGGCAATAAAGTTAGAGATTAGCTCACCGCCAAAAAACACCGGCGGTGCGCTGCCTACCAACGGGATTGACCCCTGCGGATATAGCCCCTGCTGGTTACCGGTAATACCGTAACCGCCACGTAGTTTAAGCGTGCTAAAGATGCGCTGATCTTTCATGAACGATTCCTGGTCTACCCGCCATGCTAACGATGCCGAAGGGAAATCGCCCCATTTGTGGTTAACCCCAAATACTGATGAACCATCCCTCCTGAAACTTGCCGTTAACAGGTAACGATTGTTGTATGAGTAATTGATACGGCCGATGTACGATACCAGCTTCCTGTCGTTTTTGTAAGAGCTGAAATCGCCGGGGGTAACTTTGGTAATATCACCCAATTGCAGAGCGTTGTAAGTTGCAATATCATTAATAAAGCCTTTTGCCTGTGCAAAATTGCCGTTGTACGTTTGGATCTGGTACTCGTATACCGCTACGGCATCCAAGTGGTGTTTGCCAAAATCGGTTTTATAGTTCAGGCTGATGTCGTTTAGCTTCTCATCAGTATGATAGTTGTTAATGTTGGCTATCCCTTTATTATCCACTGCGGAAGATATGGTTGACATAGCAGGCAAATAATTACCCGAGTTACCGTTTATCCTTCGCCAGCTACCAAACCAGCCGGCTGTTAGGCCTTTGGTTAATTGCAGGTCGGCACGCAGGGTACCAAACATATTATCCTCATGGGTTTTGTTAACAATGGTATTGGCAACAGCATAAGGGTTTATGTATTGGAATACGTTAGGGTCGGTATAGTAGCTGCCATCCGGGTTAAGCACCGGGTCGGTTGGCCTGGCTACATAAACGTTGTTATACAGGTTTGAGGTGAACGCCGCACGGCCAACACTGGCCGGGCTGAAATTGGCATCGTTTACACCACTGTTCAGGTTCATGGTTAGGGTTAACCTGTCGTCCAGCGCTTTTTGTGTTGCCTGGATGCGGCCTATATAATTCTTATAGTTGGAGTGGATAACCGTACCTGTTTGCAAAACACCGGTAACTGAGGCGCGATAGCTGAATTTATCGGCACCGCCACCAAAGGCAACCGTATGGTTTTGGGTCGACCCGGTTTGGGTTAACAAACCGGCCCAGTCGGTACTTGAACCATGGTTGGATGATGCAGGTACGTTATACAGCTGCGCCTGCTCCCACCATTGTGTAGCATTCAGTTCTTTCAACTCCCTGGTCAATACATCAACAGATGCGTTGGCGGTGTATTCTACACTTGTTTTACCGGCCTTGTTCTTTTTAGTAGTTACGATGATAACACCTGGGGCACCACGAGAACCATAAATGGCCGTGGCCGATGCATCTTTCAAAATATCGACAGATTCGATCTCGCTTGGCGGTACCTGTTTTAACAGGTCCATATTGCCCTGCACACCATCAACAACAACCAATGGGTCGTTACCGCCAATAAGCGACGTGATACCACGGATACGTACGCTTGGCGCGGCACCGGGCTCACTGCCTGTTTGGGTAATGGTAACACCTGCTGCCCTGCCAGATAGTTGCTGCAGCGGGTTGGTAATTGGCCCGGGGTTAAGGTCTTTAGTGCCCAGGTTGGTTACCGCACCTGTAAGGTCCGATTTCCTGCTGGTACCGTAGCCCACAACCACTACCTCTGACAGTGATTTAGAGTTTGGCTGCATCTGTATAGTTAAGGGTTGATTGGCTACCAGGCTCTTCTCTGCCACATCATAACCAACAAAGCTTACGGTAATAACAATTGCCTGCTGGGTGCTATTTATCCGGAAGGCGCCGCTAACATCTGTAGCGGTGGCGGTTTCTGTGCCTTTTACACGCACAACTGCACCTGGTAATGGCTGGTTGTTCTCATCAACCACCTTACCTGTGAACGGTGCATTTTGCGCGAATGTTAGGGTAGCACAAAGTAAAGAAAGCACGGTCAAGCCGTACTTGAATAAGGAAATGTGTTTCATTTAAAAGGGTTTAATTGGTTTAATAATCAGGTTGCCGTATGAGCCGGCAAACATTATCAAAGTAAAGAAGCTTTAAACCCGCATACAATATGTATGGAAACCGATATTAAAATTAGAGAGCGATTAATTTAATTAAATAATTGATAATTAGATATTTATATCAATTCAAGATTGAAGTTTGTATAGATAATCATGAAAGCAATATGGAATTTTGGCATGTATTTATACACTATGAGGTGTAAAAACTATCAAATAAATGGTGTACAAAAGCGCAATACCGGCTAAATTATCACTGGTTGTTCCTTAACCGCTTTGATGCACATGATCCTGTCTTCAAATTCATCGTTGGGTACGAACGAACGGTTCTTCACTTTGGTTTTGTAGGTGTAGATAGTATTAACGGAATAGTTAAGAATTTTGGCGATGGTTTCGTTCTCATCAATCCCCAAACGGATAAGCGCGAAGATGCGCAGTTCGTTATTCAGTAATTGGTTTTCGGCCAGGTGGGTTTGGTGGTCGGCATCAAACAGGGTGTTAAAATCTTCCACAAAGTTGGGGAAGATGTTCAGGAATACCTTATCAAAACTGTGCGACAGGTTCTCGCGCTCAAAATTGGTGTTTAGCCGGTTTAGTACCAATTGCACCTCATCATAGCGTTTCTCTTTTACTATCTTTTCTATCGATCGTTTCAGGCGGTCTATCTTCTCAATATAATCCGAGTGGATATTAAAGAAATTACCGATGTACTCGTCTTTGATCATATTCGCCTCGTCCAGCTTAATATTGGTTTGGGTTAACGATCGGTTAGCCAGGTCCATTTTTTGGTTAACCTTGGTAAGCGACTCGTTGGCAATATTCAGGTCATTGTTCTTTTTAACGATGATCTCGTCCGCAATTTTTAATTTCTTTAGCTGCCTTGAGGTAATTACCGCGAATATGATCACCACAACAATAAGTAAAGTAATAATAGAAGCATACATCATCAGCGAGCGCTTCTGTTTCTCTATGCCGTTTATCTTTTCGTTCTCTATAATGGGCAATATGCTGCTTATTTGTGCTTCGCGGTGGCGGGCACCGTAAAAAGTAGCATCGTTGATAGCGTTGTGGATGTACAAGAACGCGTTTTTGGTATCGCCCTGCTCATATAACCGTGTGGCTAAATTTGTAAGCGCAACAGATTCTTTGGTGGAGTGGACGTTATCAATAATGGCGGCCTGCATTAAATGCAGCATCCCCAAATCGTTATTTTTGTTAACGAAATAAATGTAGCTTAAGCAGCTCAGGTTAACCGCGCTGTCCTGGTAGGTTTGCGGTAATTTCATGATAGCCAGGTAAGGGTATAAAGCCGCTTTATAATCGGCACTGCGCAATGCTTTCAGGCCTGCTGCGGATAAGTATTCGTAGGTATTTGGTTTGTGGGCGTTTAGTATCGAATCGCAATACTTAAGGCCGATTGCGCTATAGTGGTAATAATAGTCATCTATCTTATCAAAATCACCTATATCAAAATGGCTGCGGGCCTGTAGGAAAAGGTACTCGAAACGCTGCTGTTCGTTTAAATAACGGGTATTTACCTTGCTCAAAGTATCAAGGCCCTCTTTAAACATCCCGGCAGATATCAGCACAAAGCCCATATTAACCTTGGCGTAATTTATCTTGTTGTTATCCTTTAGCTGATAAGCGCTTTCATTTAGCTTTTTGCAATACACGTAGGCCGAATCGTGTATGAAAGATTTATAGGCATCAAATAGTTTTTGGTAATCATTATATCGTGCCGGTAACGATGAGTAGTTGGCTTTTAACTCAAGTTTAATCTTTTCAATTTCAGTAAACTTTGCCTTATCGTTCGCTACCTTGTTATCCAATATTTTGTTCAGCACTTTTTGCAGGCTATCAATATTAACGGCAGCCTTTGCTATGCTTGCCTGTATGAGGATGCAAAGCAATAAACAGCAACAACTCAGTATTAATTTATATTGGCCACGGGTTCTCATTCAAACTAATTTACAATAATTGGTACTGCAAAATAAGAAATTTTAGCCGGTATATTCAGCGAACAAGCTGTAACCACTCCATACCTTTTTTATCACCTTAAAAAAAGCTAAAAACAGCTTTATGTATATGCTTCATTACCTGTAAATTAGAACTGTAATACCTAAACCTTATCACCATGACAACAGACAATTCAAAGGACCTGCCGGTAGGCTTTGTCCGCTTAGGCGGGTCGCAGGAAGAGATAGCCGAGGAACTTGGCCCCCTTGCAGGCCTTACAGGCACCTGGGAGGGCGACCAGGGATGGAACATGATAGCCGTACCATCAAATGATAAAGGCATAAAAGGCTTTAAACTGCTGGTACAAAATTACTCGGAAACCATAACCTTTACGCCCATTAGCGCGCCCGTACCAAACCGCGGTGGTGATAACATACAGTTTATTACCGGGCTAATGTATAACCTGGTGGTAAAAAACAAAGCTAACGGCGGTGTATTGCACCTTGAGAACGGTATGTGGCTGTATATGAAAGATGTACAGGTACAGCCAGATAAAGGCCAGGACCCTTTTAAAGCAGGCATCCCGCAACACTTTTTTACGATAGCAAGGCAGGCCAGCATCCCGCATGGCGATGTTGTGGTTGCCCTGGGCGACGCGATACAATCTACAGGCACACCAGTAATACCACCATTGGAAGGCCAGCCTGTTGATTTTGGGGAACCACCCCTACGCGGTTATTTAGATCAGTATACTTTTACCGGTTTCCCACGTACCGAGTTTTTTGCAAGAGACGTAAATATGGCTTTACGCAAGGCAATTGAAGGCCAGAATATTGGTAATGTAACAACTATTAAACTTGATACACAGGTTACCGGCGGCGCTATCATCAACATACCATTTGTGCAAAAAACGGTAGATCCTACCCGTTTCCAGGCCACTTATTGGATAGAGGATGTTACCCTTGCCGATGGTGTAACCAAATTTATGCAACTGCAATACTCGCAACAGGCCGATCTTAACTTTATGCCTAAATTCCCGCCGATGAAAGAAGGGGAAATTATGTGGCCGCACATTAATGTAAATACTTTAAAGAAACAATAATCGCATTAATTAAAAAGGTGCATAAAATTATTTACGCACCTTTTTAATTAACATTCAACTTCTTTACAATCCATGGCAAGGTAAGTCCCTGCCCTATCAGCGTAAACAGCACCACCACTACCGATATAAATATAATAGCATTACGCTCGGGGAACGGGCTACCATCGGTAAGTGTAGTTGGCAAACCAATAGCTATAGCCAATGATACAATGCCCCGCATACCCGACCAGCTGATAATCAAACTGCTTTTAAAATCGAGCAGGGCTTCCTCTGTGATCCTGGGCCTTCCCTTTTTAAAAGCATTTTGCAGGTTTATCCGTTGCAAAAAAACACGCGCTATGCGCAGCACCAGGGCAACTATAGTAATCATAAATGCATACCCAACATAAGGCCATACCTGGCTGCTGTCAATACTTTTTATTACATAAGGGAACTGTAAACCTATCAGGATGAATATTAATCCGTTTAACAGAAAGATAAGGATATCCCAAATAGATTTTGATTGTTTTTTGAGATCGGTAGGGAAAACTTTATTACTGAAACGGGCAATGCTTAAACCCAGCAGTACAACCGCAATAACGCCCGATACGTGCAAGTCTTCGGCAACCAGGTAGGTAACAAACGGCATCAGCAGCATAAAACTAATAGTAGCTAAACTGTTATGCTGCACCCGCTGAATAATAAAAGCTAATATCTTCCCCATAACCAAGCCAACAAGTACCCCACCCGCCATCAATACAACAAATTGCAGCGAAGCCCGCCAAAAAACAAACGCCGTACCCGTTACCGCGGCCACAGCAAAACGGTATGCTACCAGTGCCGATGCATCGTTCACCAGGCTTTCGCCCTCCAGTATGGTATTGGTATTGTGCAAAAGCCCGAGCCCTTTGGTAATACTCATGGCTGCAACGGCATCAGTTGCTGAGAGTATGGCGCCAAGTACAAAAGCCAGCGGCCAGGTCATGCCGGGTATTAAATAATGCGCGGCGACAGCTATACCCGATGCTGTAATAAACACAAGTGAAATGGCCAGTGTACCAATAGTGTTAATATTGGTCATAAAAGTTTTATAGGAGATGTTAAAAGCAGCATCGTACAGCAGCGGTGGTAAAAATATCAGGAAAACGATCTCGGGGTTTAGCGCAATGTTAGGGATAGACGGAATAAAACCAACGCCTATACCCGCTATTATAAGCAACACCGGGTACGGGAGTTTTATTTTATCGGCAATAGCCGACAGGCCTATCATTACGGCCAGTATAAATATTACAATACTGTAGTTTTCCATTTGTAGTTTAGCGCTGTTAAGGATGTATAAACAATTAAATATACGGGCTTATGGTTTCCTCACCATCTCTATATGGTCAATACCATCCTCATCATACACATCGCCCTCGGGCACAAAACCCAGGGAAGCATAAAACTGCTGCGCGTAAGTTTGCGCCCCTATACGTATATCAAGCGGGCCAAATAGCTCCCGGCAATTTTGGATGGCTAATTCCATCACTTTACGGCCAAAGCCTTTGCCTCTAAAAGCGGGTGCAGTAATCACCCTGCCAATAGATACCTCCGGATAGGATATGCCGGCAGGCACCAACCTGCTATAGCCGGCCAGTTCATCATTCTCAAATACAAGTAAATGGTAGCATTGCTGATCTTTATTATCCTGATCCAAAAAAACACAGTTCTGCTCAAGTACAAATACCTCGCTGCGCAAACGCAGCAGATCATACAGTTGGTTTACATTAAGTTGCTGAAAGGGTTTAACCAGGTGTGTTGTATTCATTGCTGATGCTTATTGCACAAAGTTAAATTTATTTGCGTGCCAACACAGCTGGATTTTACTAGGGATAGCCCATCCCCTTTTCTTTAGTAATCAATATTTTAATAAAAAATATTAAATAGATAAATCGATTTAGCAAAGTTTTAGTATTATTGTCGAAATTTATAAACCATACCAAATCTACATCCTGATTCCATGAAGAGAAATTTACTTCTTGCAGCAATATTTTTTGTTTGCATCCAGCAAATAGCCATAGCACAAACTGTAAATTTAAAATGGAAGTTATTTCCACAAAACGATACGGAATATACTGCCGATAAGATATCAGTGGCCGGTTTCGACACAAAAACCGCGATAGATGCTGTAGTGCCAGGTACCGTGTTCTACTCCTATGTTGTTGCCGGTAAAGAGGCTAACCCCGATTACGCCGATAATATTTACAAAGTAGATAAAGCAAAGTATAACAAACCCTTTTGGTACCGCTCCGAATTTTCTACAAAAGGTTTTACTGCCGGTAAGCGCATCTGGTTAAATTTTAATGGTGTAAATAAACTGGCCGAAGTATATTTAAACGGCCGCCACATTGGCACTATTAAAGGCCTTATGCAGCGTGGCAGGTATGATATTACGGATATGGTGAGCAATGCCAAAGCAAATACCGTAGCCGTGCTGATAGTACCGCCAAATGCAGGTTATGGTTTGGCTAACCGCCAGGCGCCAACTTATTTAAGCAGTGGTAGCTGGGATTGGATGCCCGCCGTACCGGGCTTAAACAGCGGCCTTACAGATACGGTTAGCATAACCGCTACCGGCCCTGTAGCGGTAGAAGACCCCTGGATTAGTGCCAGCCTGCCGGATAAAAAACAGGCGGACCTGACAGTGAACTTAAAACTCACAAACGCTACATCAAACACCGTTACCGGTAAAGTTAAACTAACTATAAACCCGGGGAATATTACCATGATCAGTCCGGATGTTACTTTAAATGCAAATAGCAGCCAAACGGTTAATTATGATAAAAATGATTTTGCACAGCTTAGTATAAAAAACCCAAGCCTATGGTGGCCAAATGGTTACGGTAAACAAAACTTATACACCTGTGCGGTAAACTTTGAGGTTAACGGTAACACATCATCTGATAAGATCACTAAAACCTTTGGAATAAGGAAGGTTTCGGCAGATACCACAGCGCTTAATGGCCCTATGCGGGTTTATATAAATGATGTGCCTGTTTTATTAAAAGGCGGCAACTGGGGCATGAGCGATTATATGCTAAAGGTCAGAGAAAAGGATTATGATGCCCGCATCCGCTTTCACCAGGATATGAACTTTAATATGATCAGGAACTGGACGGGTGAAGTTACCGATGAAGCCTTTTATAACTATTGCGACAAATACGGCATAATGGTTTGGGATGATTTTTGGCTCAACAACTTTGGCCCTATCGACAGTCTGGGCATTTTTAAAGCCAATGCTATTGAAAAGGTAAAAAAACTGCGCAACCATCCATCAATTGTAATTTGGTGTGGCGCTAATGAAGGGGTGCCCGGCGGCGACCCGAAAGGCCCATTAAGCAAAGCCATAATGGCCGCCATTAAAGATAATGACGGTGAAGACCGCCTGTACATCCCACGCTCAAACGCGGGCACTACAAACCCTAACTTCTCTATACATGGTGGCAGCCGTAACTTATCGGGCAGTGGTATTTGGGGCAATGTTGACCCTAAAACGTACTTTACCGACCCTCATAACGGATATTTGTTCTCAAAAGACTCATACGGCATGCGCAGCGAACTCGGATCGGCAGCATTTGTAAATATCGAAAGCTTCAAAAAATTTATGCCGAAGGATTACTGGGTTGCCCCTACCACAAAATCGGTGGACAGTAAAACCAACATGTGGGCCAAACATTATTTTAGTACCGATGGTGAACTGGGTGGCGGCTCGCAACCTGTTAAATATATTAATTCGGTAAATGATAGTTATGGTGCGGCTACCTCTTTAGAAGACTTCTGCAAAAAAGCACAGCTGTTGAATGTGGAAACCACCAAAGCCATGTTCGAAGCCTGGAACGACCATATGTGGAAAGATGCATCGGGCATGCTGATGTGGATGAGCCAGTCGGCTTACCCTACTATGATATGGCAAACGTATGATTACTATTACGACCTTACGGGCGCTTATTTTGGTGCCAAAACCGCCTGCGAACCTGTACACATACAATGGAATGCGGCCACAAACTCGGTTAAAGTAATTAATAACAAACCGTATGATATACAAGGGCTCACTGCCCGTGCAGAAGTTTATGACATGAACGGTAAAATTGTCCCCGCTTATACCCAAACCCACAAAATTGATGTAAGCGCCGCATCTGCCGCTGAAGCGTTTGTTGCCTTTACAGCCGGTGGTAAACTCCCTGCTTTAACTGATGTGCACTTTTTAAAACTTAAATTATTGGATGCCAAAGGCAATATCGTTTCCAATAACTTTTACTGGATAGGCAACACCTATTTAAACTATACGCCTTTAAACAAAATACCGGCGGTACGCTCACAGATATTGGTAAGTAAACCGCGCATTACAGCTGCAAAAAATGGCGTTAACAAATTGCTTACCTATACCATTGTAAACAATTCAAAGACCGCCCCGGCGTTTGGTGTAAGGGCGCAATTATTAGATAGCAAGGGCGGGCAAATACTACCTGCATTGTATAACGATGGGTATTTCTCATTAATGCAGGGCGAAACAAAAACGCTTAAAGTGGAGGTTGACCCTAAGCTGCTTGGTAAAAACTTTAGCTTAAATATTAAACCTTACAACAACTAACTGAACCGCTAAAAATAAAAATAAGCAATGCTTTGATCTACCCGATTAACTCACCGGTTTTAGAACCTGCTTTGATGAATTACGGATATTTAAAGTGGTAGATAAGGTTATTTTTTGAGTGGTTTGGTTACTGTTATTGGCATCCAGCTTTTTAAGCAGCAGGCTGATTATATTATCGGCTATAGCTTCAACAGGTTGTGCAATAGCTGTTACCGATGGCGAGTATAATTCAAAAACATCGTAATCATCAAAAGATACAATGGCCAGGTCCTGCGGTACTTTAAGGCCCAGCTGGTTTATTACTTTTAGGCCGCAAGTGCCAATATGGTCGGTACCAAATAAAATGGCATCAATGCCCGGGTTCTTTTTAAGATATGCGCTTAGCGGTTCTTTGATAAGCTCTTCGTTACGGTTAAAATCTATCTCTTTAATATAGGGTTTTAGTTTGCCCTCTTTTAAAGCGTTCTTATAACCGTTCATCCTGTCAAGCATTTGTGTTTGCTCTGAAGAGAAGGTTATAAAAGCAATTTTGCTATACCCCTGTTCAATTAAATGGCGTGTAGCGTTATAAGTGCTAAACTGGTTATCTACAATTACATAATCGGTATCAACATTAGGCAGGTAACGGTCAAACATTACTACCGGCAGGCCACCTTTTATTAACTCTTGTACATCCTCTTCAATATTTTTTGGCGGGGCCATGATGTATCCATCCACGTGCCTGTCGCGAAACATGGTTATCAGGTCTTGCGTTTTCCCGGTATCATTATCGGTGCTGCAATAAATAATACGGTAGCCCTTCTCATAGGCTCTATCTTCAATTAAGCGGGCTATATTGGCAAAAAACGGGTTAGAAATATCCTCAACCATTAACCCAATGATGTTTGATTTACCCGTGCGCAAACTTTTGGCCAGCGAGTTTGGCTTATAACCAACCTCCTTAACCAGTTTTAAAACTTTCTGAACCAGCTCCTCGCTGATCCTCTTTTCCTGCGCCCTGCCATTTAATATGAATGATACAGTGGTTTTAGAAATATTTAATAAGTTGGCAATATCAACAATGGATATTTTTTTATTCATACTAAACCGATTTACAATATAAACGCAATGTAAATTTTATTTTTATGTTTTTAAAATAGATGATACTATTATTATGATTAACAATATCTGTAATACAGCCATTACACCAGCTTTTTTACGCGCTTATAGCTATAGGCAAAGGAAAATATAACGGCGTAACAAACTATAGGCAGTAAATAAGAAGTAGCTACATTTTTGTTGGCAATTAACCCCATTAACGGAGGGAACAGCGCTCCGCCTACAACCCCCATCACAATAAATGATGATGCCTGCTGGGTGTGCCTGCCCAGATCTTTTAACCCCAGGCTAAATATAGTAGGGAACATAATACTAAAAAAGAAGTTGATCATGATCAGCGCCCCGAACGACACCCATCCAAACGCCTGCGAAACAATAATACACATTACAATATTACATGCTGCAAATATGGCCAGCAGCTTATTTGGTGCTACATAACGCATCAGGAAGGTGCCGGTAAAGCGCCCTATCATCATCATAAAAATGCTGAAGGCAAAATAATTAGCTGCGTGCGCGTCTGAAAGATGCATCACTTCGTGCCCGTAATTGATAAAGTAAGCCCAGGTACCACCCTGCGCGGCCACATTAAACAATTGAGCTATTACCGCAAAAACAAAATGTTTATGCTGAAAAAGTTTCTTATCGGCATGTAGAGTTTCTCCAACAGCATATGCATCCGTTGCTACCACATGCGGATCGGTTAACGCAGGGACTTTTACAAATGAAAAGAGCACACCTACCCCAGTGATAACTAATCCAATAATAATATACATGTGCTTTACCGATACCAGGTCGTTAGCGTGGCCGCCATCGCTGCGTAAGATGAAATAGCTGCCCAATAAAGGCCCAATAATACCACCTACCCCATTAAATGCCTGTGCAAAATTAATACGCTGATCGCTGGTACGCTGGTCGCCAAGTGCGGCCACAAAAGGATGGGCAACGGCTTCAAGCGTAGCCAGGCCGCAGGCCAGCACAAATAAGGCTATCCTGAAATACCCGAAGGATTCGGCATCGGATGCCGGGATAAAAAGGAAAGCGCCGCAAGCATACAAAAACAACCCAAGCTGTACCCCTCTTTTATATCCAAACCGTTTCATGAACAAGCCTGCCGGAATCCCCATCACTGCGTATGCGCCAAAAATAGAGAGTTGTACCAGGCCCGACCGGGATTTGGAAATATGTAATACGTTTTGAAAATGTTTATTCAGAATATCGCCCATAGTCATGGCTACACCCCACAGCATAAAAAGAGAGGTAACAAAAGCAATAACTAAAAAATACTTTCTCTCGGTGAATTTGGGCTTATTCTCCATTATGGAAGTTTAATTAATTGGCACACAATTATAACATAATATGGCCTTGCAATCAACCCGGAGCCGCTTTTTATTTTAGCTGGAAGTAAATTCTATTGTTGCCACCGGCCATCCGTAATCAGCAATAATGCTTTGCGGAGATAGCCCCTTTTACTTTGCCTTCGATAAGGAGAACGGTTTGTCCTGTGGTGCAAGCCCTCTTTTAAAGTTGGGTTTGCTCCCCATTTCAAATTTTAATATCCCGCCGTTTGTAATGCTGTAGTGGTTAAGCCAGTTATGGGTATACGGTTTGCCATTTAGCGTAGCCGATTGGATATACACATTCTGCTTACTGTTGTTATTAGCTTGTATAATAAACTTTTTGCCATTCTCCAGCGTCAGGGTCACCTTTTTAAACACAGGGCTGCCAATAGCGTACTGATCTGTACCCGGGGTTACGCTGTAAATACCCAAAGCACTCAATACATACCATGACGACATTTGCCCCTGGTCTTCATCGCCGGGGTAACCGTTTTGGGTAGAATTGTATATCTTTTCCATTACTTCCCTAACATGCTGCTGGGTTTTCCAGGGCTGGCCTGCGTAGTTGTACAGGTATATCATATGCTGGATGGGTTGATTACCATGCGCATATTGCCCCATGTTTATCAGCGCCATCTCTGTCATCTCGTGGATCACCTGCTTGTACTCGCCAACTTTTATGGTTGATGGCTGCGAGAAAACAGAATCTATTTTAGCCGTAAAGTTTTTATTGCCGCCCATCAGATTGATCAGCCCCTGTATATCCTGAAAAACCGACCATTGCCAATGCCATGCGTTTCCTTCGGTATAAGGGCCGCCCCACTCCAGCGGGTCAAAGGGTTCAACCCATTTACCGTTCTCGTCCTTAGCGCGCATAAAGCGGGTACCGGGGTCATACAGGCTTTTGTAGTTGTACATGTTTTTTCCGAAGGCGGTTTCGTACTCCTTGTTGCCTACGGCTTTGGCCAAACTGTATCCGCAGAAATCATCGTAAGCATACTCTAAAGATTGCGCGGTTGCCCCCAGCGTTTTTTGCGAATAGGGTACATAACCATTTGCATTGTATTCTTTAGCGTTGCCCCGGCCATTTGCGCCTCCCCACGGGCCTTTGTTGTTCGCTTCGTGAGCGTAGGCTTTCAACGCCTTTTCCGGGTCGAACGTACGGATGCCTTTTACCCAGGCATCCGCCAGTAAAGAGATAGCATGATTACCTAACATACCACCAGTTTCGGCCGGGAATGACCATGCCGGGAACCAGCCGCATTGTTCCTGCGCGGCAAGCAGGGCCTGCATATACTGGCCTTCCATTTTTGGATGCAGTATGGTATTCAGTGGGAATTGCGCCCTGAAGGTATCCCAAAAACCATTATCGGTATACATATAGCCATCGTGGATCTTACCATCATACGGACTGAAATAATATGGTTTACCTTCTTTATTAATCTCATAGAAACGGTGCGAAAACAAATTTGCCCGGTACAGGCAGGAGTAAAAAGTAGCCTTTTGTTCTTCGGTGCCCCCCTCAACCAAAACACGGTTAAATAGTGTGTTCCATATTTTGGTTGATGCTGCTTTGGTATCCTCAAACGATTTGAATTTGCCCAGTTCGGTTTGCAGGGTCAGCGCAGCTTGTTCAGGATTAATGTATGATGATGCAACCTTTGCCTGCACCACATCGCCATCGGCAAACTGGATGTAAGCGCCACGGCCATCCCCCTCGTCGGTTAAGTTATTGGCGTTTATTTTGCCTGTTTTATTTTCCCAGGTGCCATAGGCTTTAAATGGCCTATCAAACACTATCTCAAAGTAATTTTTAAAGTTTTGCGGAGCCCAGCGGCAGTTATTTACCCAGCCCGTAATTTTATGTTCTGCGGGGTAGATCTTCACCCCGCTCATTTTTGTATAGCCATCCAAAACCAGGTATGCGGCCGCTTTGGGGAAGGTAAACCGTAAATGCGCGCCACGCTCGGTAGTGGTCATTTCGGTCGTAATATTGTTATCAAATTTAACCTTGTAATAGTTTGGCTGGGCTACTTCATTCTTATGATCGAATTTAGAAGCACGCTCATCATCCATCACCACCAGTTTGCCGGTTACAGGCATTAACGAGAACACCGCATAATCATTTACCCATGAGCTGCACTGGTGCGATTGCTGGAACCCCCTGATGGTGTTTTCAAAGTACTGGTACTTCCACCCATCTCCGTTTTTGCCGGTTTGTGGTGTCCAGGTGTTCATAGCAAAAGGCACGCTGGTTGCAGGGTATGTATTACCGTACGATAGTTCGAACTTACTGTTTGTTCCTTGTAGTGTATTGGCATAATGTACAAGGTTTTGCTCTTGCCCTTTAGCTGTTTTAAGTAGCAACACGGGTAACGCTGCCAATAACAATGTTTTTTTCAGGTTGATGCTTTGATATAACACTTTAAGTTTTTTTGGATGATAAGAAGATGTTAAATATCGGGTTAGTAATCATTATCAGCAAAGTATCCGGAAGAAAATATCTTCCGGATATTGCATTACAAAACCAAACCCAATTCTCAAAAATATATAAATAAAACGATTTAGCAAACTGCTATAGAAAAAGCCCGAAGGCTTAATCTGTATTAATTTTTATGACCTTAGAACGTGATTTGTAAGCCCAGGGTTGCAACACGTTCGTTTGGATAAACATCACCTGCCGAGCTGGTAGCCACCTCAGGATCCTGCTGATATTTGCTATAATTTGTCCATGTAAATAAGTTATATGCACTTAGGTATAACCTTGCATATTTAAAGTGGAAAGGCAGCATTTTGCTTGGGAACTGATAACCTATATCCACACTTTTTAAACGGATGTAATGCGCATTGATCAGCCAGTAATCTGACAGATAGTTTGATGGACTGCTAACCGATAACGGATCTGTTGAAAGGCTCGGGAACTGGGCTGTAGCAGCTGTTGCGGGTGTCCAGCGTTGTTCGTGGATAGGCTGAAACTGGCTTTTAAATGGTTCTACACCTGTGCCAATCACGGCAAAGCTATACCCAAAAGCGCCCTGCAATAATACGCTTACGCTAAAGCCTTTATAAGCAGCCCCCAGGGTTAAGCCCAGGGTGGTATTGGCCAGGTTTGGTTTGCCAATGGCCCTTTGGTCGTACACATCTATCTTACCATCGCCATTCAGGTCCTGGTATTTAAGGTCGCCGGGTTGTATTTTGGCACCGTTAGCCGGTGTAGCGGGCTTACCGGGAGCATCGCTATTAATTTTGTCAACATCTTCCTGGGTATAGTAACCAATAAAATGGTAACCAAATGGCTGCCCAATAGGGTACCCTGTTCTGAATAACCATGGGTAAGCCGGGGTAGCTTCGCGCTGCTCCAGTATCTTGTTCTTGGCATACGAGAATACAAAGTTTGATTGCAATTGCACCTGCCCTACTGTTGTGTGATAACCAATCTGGCCTTCAACACCGCGGTTGATAGATTTACCCGCGTTTACGGCTGGCGCCCCTACACCTAATACTGCAGATATATCGCCGGGGTAGATCAATTGATTATACCTGATGTTTCTAAAAAACTCTACAACTAGGCTTAATTTGTTGTTAAACATATTAGCCTCCAAACCTACGTTCAGCTCTTTTTGCGATTCCCAGAAAACGCCCGTATTTGCCAATGTGCCTTCATAGATAGCACCGGCATCCTTATTACTTACACCAAAGCTATAATTATTGATATTGTTGTTATAAAACTGGCTGTAAATGTAGCGTGAGCCACCAATAGCGTCTGACCCTACTTTACCGTATGATGCACGTATTTTCAGGTAATCAACAAATGATACACTCTTCCTGAAGAAATCCTCATTAGCAATGTTGTAACCTATGGATACTGCCGGGAAAAAGCCAAAACGGTGTACAGATGCAAAACGGTCTGTACCGTTATAACCGCCGTTAAAATCAATCAGGTATTTATCTTTATAACCATACCCAACTTTTATTGACTGCCCGCTAAACTTTGAAGGGGGGTCGGCCTGGCTATTATCCTGGTATTGGTTGTATAGTAATAAAGCGTTAACGTGGTGGTCGCCGCCAAATATCCTGTCGTACGTCATAAAACCCTGTACGTTTACCCTGGTAACATAAGTATCGGTGTTACCTGCCAGGTTATAATCTGATAGTACGTACTTACCGCGGGGGTCAAGTGTGTAGGTATCATTAACCGGGTTGTAATGGTAACTTGGCGGGTTGTATGAGAATGCGCCCGAGGTATTATACCTGTACAATTGCTTGGTGTATTGCTCAATACTTGAATAACTTAAACGGCCGGTAATTGCAAGGCCTTTGGTTATGTCATCCAGTTTTTCGCTGATATCAAACAATGAGTTAAAATCTGTACGGGTGCTGCGGTCATACCCACCGTTTGCCAGCCTTGCATTTATGGTAGTGTACTGCTGCGGTGTGTTTTTTAACGATACCGTATTGAACTGTGAGTATGCGTAAGCATAGCTTCCATCGGGGTTTAAGAACGGGGCCGAAAACGGTGTTACCTTTGTATAATCGTATATCTCGCCTAATATATTTTGGCTGTGCGGCTGGTTTATGGTACCAAAGCGGGCGCTTAGGTCTAAACGTACGCTCAAGTTTTTATTGGCCTTCAGGTCAAGATTTGAACGGAAGTTATAGCGGTTATAGTTATAATTACTATTGATCTCATTCTGCGGGTCAGAAAAATTCCTCAACAAACCATTTTGTGTAAAAAGGCCTCCTGTTATAAAATATTTGATAACGTTTGTACCACCGGAGATATCCAGGTTGGTATTATTTTGAAAAGTATAATTCTTAAGAATGGCTTTATACCAGTTTACATCCGGGTGGCCGTAAGGGTCGCTCCCGGTGCGAAATGCTTCGAGGTCGGCCGGGGTAAAAGACAGGCCGCCATTTGGCTGATTGTATGCTTTATTATAATTTGCCTCTGCCTCGTTAATGAGCTGTGCGCTTTGGTAAGAATTAAGGAACTTGGGGATCTTGGTTGGTGATTGTACACCACTTTCCACCCTTAAATTTACGCTTGGCGCCCCTATTTTACCACGGCGGGTTGTAACTACCAATACGCCGTTTGCACCTTTTACACCGTATATGGCCGTTGTTGATGCATCTTTTAAAATAGTAATGGTTTCTATCTCATTAACATTTATCTGTTGTAACTGATCTGCCTGGTACTCTACATCATCAACTATTATCAGTGGTGTGTTTGAGCCATTTATTGAACTTAAACCACGGATATAAAACGATGCGGCATCACGCCCGGGCTGCCCTGATGTTTGCTGGGAGAAAAACCCAGGCAACCTGCCCGACAATGTATTTTGAACGTTTGCTGTTGGCACAGTACGCACATCAGCAGCAGATATCTGGCTGGCAGAGCCGGTGTTGGTGATACGTTTTTTAGGCTGGTAACCCAATACAACTACCTCGTTCATATCCTGGCTGCTAGATTGCATTATAATATCAATGCTGCTTTTATCGGCTACTTTAACCTCTTGCTGCACATACCCTATAAATTTAACAATAACAACCTCCGAGCTGCCCTTTAACGTTATTGTAAACTTACCGCCGGTGTTTACAATAGCTATATTTTGAGGCAGGCCTTTCTCAAACACAGTTGCCCCTGGTAAAACGCCGTTAGCATCTTTTACGGTACCGGTAATTGACCTGCTTTGGGCAAATAACACCACCGGTAGTAACAGCATTATAATTGGTAATAGTATATTTTTTCTCATGATAAGTTCTTAAGTCAATAATTAATATAGGTTAATTACCATCCCGGGTTTTGTTTCAGCTTTGAGTTCTTCACCGTTTCGTTGTAAGGTATTGGGTACAGGTACATAGCAGGCGCCTTAAATTTTGTAGTAAGTACATCTGTATAAGTGTAAGTATAGCCTGCTGTAGTATTTGCTATGACAACCCCTCTCCTGGGCTTGTTCATTACATCTTCCGCAATTTTCCAGCGGCGTATATCCCAGTAGCGGTCTTCTTCAAATGCCATCTCAATACGGCGCTCGTTACGTATAGCAGTACGCATTGCTTCCTGGCTAAGGCCGGGTGTAAGTTGATATGGGTTAAGGCCTGCACGCTGGCGTATTTTTTCTACTGCTTCATAAACAGTATTATCGGGCGCTGCAAGTGCTTCATTCTGTGCTTCGGCGTATGCCAGTAAAACATCAGCATATCTAAAGTACATCCAGTCTTCAGATACTGAGCCATAATTGGTTGAAGTTTCGTACAGCCCCATAAACTTACGCATGTAATAACCTGTTGTGGTTTGCTGGTTGCCTATGTTTGGTTTGCTGCGCCCCCCCTCGTAAGTTAACACTGACGAGCTTAGCCACGGCGCGCCATTATAAAATATAGTAGCACGCAGGCGCGGGTCGCGGTTGGCGTAAGGGTCGTTCTGATCATATGTAGAACCCGGCGCATCAATTGCCAGTCCGTTACTCATCGGGAAGGCGTTAACCAGGTCTTGCGTTGGGCTTGTTTTACCCTGGCCAATTGGTGTTGTGGCAAACCCGATAGGCCCGTTGTTTGACTCTACCGTATTTGTTGATCCGTTCGGCCTTTCAAAAATAACTTCGGTATTAACAGGCACCTGGGTTATAAAGGCGTTCTTAAAATCGGGCGTTAATGAAAATGCATTAAGGGCCATTACATCTTTAGCTGCTTTAGCTGCTAAAGCCCACCTGTTTGCATCAAAGTTGGCGTACCCGGTTAGTGGGTTACTACCATCAATGTTACCTCCATTAAAAAGCGGACTGGCTGCATATAACAAAACTTTAGCCTTTAAAGTTAAAGCTGCTGCATTGGTAACCCTTTGCGAATTAGCCGTAGGGCTTACAAGCGGAACGGTAAGTAAGTTATCTTTTATGGCATCGCATTCGCTTACTATGTAGTTTACACACTCTTCAAAGCTGTTGCGCGGTACATTCAAGTCATCATCTAACGTAAATACTTTATCGCCTACGATGGGTACACCACCGTATCTTTTAAGCAGGTCGAAATAAAACATGGCCCTTATAAACCTTGCTTCGCTTTTCCAGGCAAATTTCATAGATACTCCAGGGCGCAGCTCGTCTTTTACCGGCACCACATCAATGTTGCTAATAAATACGTTTGCTTTGCGTATGGCCACATAGGCGTTTTGCCAGATATTTTCGTCGCCGGGTAAATTTGTAGAATTGTATGTACCTGTTGATAATAAGTACGGAACGGAGGTTGTATTATTTGCTGATGAGATCGCGTCGTCCGATGCGGCATCAAGATACTCGCCCCCAACCCTATTGTGCCCACTGGTTAAAAGCGCATAGGTGCTGTTCAGAAAAGAATAAGCGTTGGTACCTAACGAGTCTTTCTTATCAAAAACATAATCTATAGTACGCTGCTCGGCGGGGTACTGCTCATATTTTTTACAGCCTGCAACCACAGCTACTACAGCTGTTATTAATAGTATTTTATATTTAAAGGTCTTCATAATCATATCCTTTACTGTTAATATTATAATTTCACACTTACACCGGCGTTAAACACGCGCTGTATAGGGTAAGCTAATCCGTTCACTTCCGGGTCCATCCCTTTGTAACCTGCTATGGTTACCAGGTTTTCGCCATTCACAAAAAACCTTAAGCTTGATATCCCTAATTTTGATGTTACGATATAAGGGATTGTGTACCCTACCTCGGCATTTTTTAAACGGATATAATTGGCCGAATGCAGGTAAAATGTTGACCACGCACCGTTGTTAGAGTTTGCACTTATACTAAGCCTTGGCATGGTGGCTGTGGCAGCTGTTTCGGGCGTCCAGCGGTTAAGTATATTAGTGTAAGCCTGGCCATACGGCGCACCGCCAAAACCACCTTTGCCCATAAAACCCTGTGTAATATCGCCCTGATTGTAAATAGTTTGCATATTGCCAACGCCTTGCAGTATAACGCCTACGTTAAAGCCTTTGTAGTTAAAGCCAAAGTTTAGGCCGTAAAAAATAAGCGGTTTTAAATTGCCAATAGCCGATACATCATTCTGATCGATGATGCCATCCCCGTTCAGGTCTTTATATTTAATATCGCCCGGTTTAGCTGTATAACCTGCTGTAGTGGCGCTGGTATTTGCTTCCTGCTGGGTTTGGAAAAAACCCAACGCGGTGTAACCATATAAAGCAGTTACAGGCAAACCTGTTCTTACCATCCATGGGTATAGCGGCTTCAGCTCATCAAAAAACACTTGTTTTGTTTTTACAATGCTTGCATTACCGGTAACAAAATAATTAAAATCGCCTATGTGGCTTTGGTGGGTTACGGTAAGCTCGCCGCCCTGCATTAGGTTTACACCAATGTTTTCATAAGGATAGCTTGCGCCTAATAACTGGTTGCTGTTTCCGCGGGTTTTTAGGAGGTCATAATATCGCTCATAAAAATAATCGGCGGTGATCTGCAATTTGTTATGAAACATAGCTATATCGGTACCAAAATTTATTTTGTGTGCCCGCTCGGCTTCAAGGTTTGGATTTACAACACCATTGGTTTCGCCATAACCCGACCCGTTAGCGTAGCCTGTGCCTTGAGGGTAACTGCTCCCATTGTTGGAATCGAAGGTTTTGCGATACGCGAAGTAGCCTGGTACTTCGGCATTACCATTACCGGTGTTGCCGTAAGTTGCACGCCATTTCCATGAATCTATCCATGATACGTTGTCTTTAATAAAGTTTTCTTTGCCCATTTGCCAGCCAAGACCGCCGGCGTAGAACATGCCAAACCTATGGCCCGGCGCATAACGATCGTCGCCACTGTTATTGATAGCGCCTGTTATAAAATATTTTCCATCGTAATTATATGAAACCTGCAAGGCTCGGTTCTGGATCAGGCGGGGTAAATCGTAAGTGAGTATGATCGACCTGAAATCGTAAAACAAAAGCGCGTTAAAGTTATTCTTACCAAAACTATTATCGTAAGCTATAGCAGCCTGGGCGTATGAATATCTTGAGTTTGATACGTTATTAAAGCTGTTACTTTGTGCCCTTGGCGAACCAAACACGTTGTAGGTACCGTTAGAATTATATTGGTAAACGGGGTTCTGTGAACTTCTGTCGATATAGTTTTGAGAGTTTATAGCAAAATTACCTTTGGCACGCAGCGATAACCCTTTAAGATAACTCCCCATATCATACTTCAGATCAAGGTTGGTTAATATATCATGATTCTGCGTTAAGGTGTACCCCGAATACTGTGACATAGACAGCAGGTTGTTCTGATAAAAACTTTGGTTGGTGCCACCAAAACTACCGTTAGGGTTGTATATAGGATAAGCATTATTTGGCGTACCAAACATCGTAGAAAGTACATTGCTAAAACCTGTTGAGCCCTGGCCTGGAAAGCCAATGCTTTGTACACGGCCAAACAATTGCAGGTCAATGGTAAAGTCTTTTGTAGCGCTGATGTTTATATCTGAGTTAAGGATATAGCGGCTAAGATTATTATTGGTATTGTATGATAGTGATGGATCTGACTGTAATATACCGGCCTGGTTCAAATAATTTAATGATACCGAATACCTGGCTATATTATTACCACCGGTAATGTTTAGTTTATAGTTACGCATAGGCGAATTTTTACGCAGTATGCTGTTAAACCAGTTTACATCAGGGTGGCCAATTGGGTCGGTATGGTTACGGTATGCATCAAAATCGGCAGTTGTATAAAACGGTGCCTTACCATCGTTTTGTAACGCTTCGTTATACAAATAAGCGTATTGGTAAGCCGGTAAAGGTGTTGGCAGGCCTAATGATTGTTGTATGGCGGTTTGTGCTGTAAAAGATATTAGCGTGCGCCCTGGCTGCGCTTTTTTTGTTGTTACCAATAATACCGCGTTAGAACTGTTTATACCCAACAGGATGTTTGATAAGCCATCCTTTAAAACCGATACTGATTCAATAGTTTCAGGGTCAATTGACGATAACTCGCGCTGAACACCATCAATAATGGTGATAGGCGCTGAGGCAAAACCAAAGGCGTTAACCGCCCCCCTTACCTGCAAGCTTATTTGCCCGTTATTATCATTTGAAGTAATGTTACGGCTTGTTACATAATTTACCAGGAATGAGTTTGTAGTTGGCGAACCTGCCTGCGGGTTTCCAAAACCGCTTGTTTGCCTGGTATATAAACCTGCCAGCTGGCCGGGTAAAGCGTAAGTATATAATGATGCCGGCGTTGTTGTAAGCTGGTTGGTGTATATGGTTGATACGGCGCCCAAATTTTCTTCTTTACTTACGGTGTTGTACAGCACATCTACCTTATCAGTACTTTTCAGGAACTGGTCTGATAGTTGAATGTTTATTTTATCTGCATGATTGATCGTATAATGGGCAGTGTTATAGCCAATACCCGTTAATTGCAATACACTGCCTTTTTTGGCCGGTATTTGAAACACTCCATTTTTATCAGAAGTTGCCGTATCTGTAGTTTTGATTACAACCACCTTTACGCCCGCCAGGGGTTCTTTAAACTGATTAAAAACCTTACCGCTAACATATCCGGCGGGTACAGTTTTAACTATATCCTGTGCGGAGGCAAGGCCAGTGCCGATCATGACAAGCATGAGCCACACTAAAATGCTTTTTTTTAAGTAATTATATTGCATAGAATCAGGTTTATAAGTTGTAATTAAAGGGCATAATTAGGGCTAAACAGGTGCTGTTTTATTGGCAAACCTTGCTGCATATAATTATTATTTGCCCGTGCTATTTTAATTTAATCGCAAAGAAATTTAATTTTGAAAGGTACCGTTGATACGTTACCAAACCCCACTTTTACCGTCCCTCCCTGATCGGTAAAATAATAGTCGACGCCGGTTAGTGTTTTACCCGCCGGGACATTGAAATACCCACGTGGCCAAATCGTTATCTGAAATTTATTGGGGGCAATATTTATCATTTTTGAACGCTCATCCTGCGAGCAAACAACAATATCCTGGCCATCACTGGTATGGGCGGTTGCACATAAGTAAATATTCTGCACATCTTTCAAGGCCGTTGTTGTTACCGTATTATCAAATGTGATGGTTTCAAAATCGTTATCAAGCACTTTTACCGGAGAAAGCACCGCTAAAGATGGGTTACAAAAATCAATCAGATCGCCGGTACCACCGGTTACTTCCAAACAATCGGCATATTTAACAGCATATTTATCTTGGCTATCATCAGGCAATCCGTCGTCTTTATTACAAATAACATAACCCAGTTTTACTGATGTGTTTTGCCCGTCAACACCCACCTTCATTTTTATTTGAAACTTAGCGTTTACTTTTTCGTTATTACTTGCTGTAAGGCTTTCTGTGGTTTGGAATGGCACCCACTCCATATCATCAATAAAGTTTGTGCCAATACCAAATTTATTCTTCATACGGGTGGCCCAGTTTTCGCCATTTTTTGCGCCGGCAGCAACCAGGTTTGATGGCATCAGGGTTAATGTACCCGTACCTTTATCCCCGCTAAAAGTAAGTTTTGCGTTTTCACCTATCTTCCACGATTTGGGCGCAAGTATGCCTATTATTATCTGTTTTGTGTATGGACCGCCATCTACATTAAAATTTGCATCTAATACAGCGGTGATCTCCTGCCCTACAGTTGCCGTTGTAGGTTGTGTGAGAGAATTAATAATGGTAGCACAATTGCTCAGGAACAGGATAAGCACCGTCAGGAATACGTACCTGGGTAATTTTTTTCGCGTGTTACGTAAATGTTTTATCATATAACAATTGTTATGTGTTAGTTATCTTTTTTAAGTGTGTATACGTAAATGTTTTTGCTGCAACCCGGGCTAAAGGTTAGCGTAACCCGCCTTTGCCCCTGCACTACCGGAAACTGGAATGTAGATTTAACAGCCGTTGTTGCCCCGGTTGGTGTAAAACTTATATCAAACGGGTATTGAGGATCGTTAAAAGTATACGTACCATCTGTATCTACAATAAAAGGTATAGGATTTGCCAGCGTATACTTCCCATTAGTAAAGGTTACACCAAACCCGCTTAAATGAGTCATGGCATCGGGTATGGTATTTAATATATCCGTTCCGTTTAATGTTGCTGATGCTATTTTCCAGGTACCGTCAATGTTTTTAACAGATTCATTCACCATAGGCACCATATTCTCTGTTTTGCATGATACTGCAAACAACATGCAGCTTGCAAGTAATATTCCGATCGCCTTTCGCTGGCTTAACTGCATTAATATTTTATACATAGTTTGTTATTTAATATCAGTCTGCTTTAATAATTAATACCCGGGGTTTTGGTAGGTTAACGGCGATTTTGCCACCTCGGTTGTTGGTAATGGCCACAGGTAAAGCGCCGGTTTAAACCCATGTTTGCGCACATCAATACGTTTTAGGTTTTGAATTTCGCCCGCACTGTTCCTTTGAACCTCCAGGCCTGTCATTTGCTGGGTAAGGACTTGCGGTGCAATTTTCCAGCGGCGCACATCCCAAAAGCGATGACCTTCAAAAGCGAGCTCTAAACGGCGTTCGTTCTGTATCACCTTACGCATCTCTTCCTGGGTTAGGCCAGCAGGTAATTTATATGGATCTAATCCCGCACGCATCCTTATCTTTTCAACATACTCATATGCTTTTGCAGGGCCTTCAAATTCGTTCGCAGCTTCGGCGTAGCTTAGCAGTACCTCTGCATAGCGTATTAAAGGTATACACCTCGCAGTTTGGCTGAAAGAATTTGGAACGGCTTTTGGGTCGAGCATCTTATTACCATAATAACCCGTTTTTGTACCTGCGTAAATTGCATCAACACCGGTACCCAAACCATTAACCGTATAAATATTAATAGGCGTTGGTGTTAACGAACTGGCAGTAATTAATTTTGACTGGTCATGATTAACCGTATATTCCAATCGCGGGTCGCGATTGAGGTAAGGATGATTGGGATCGTAATGTGAGGCAGGGTCATGAATATCTAACCCGTTTGCCATCGGGAAAGCATCAACCAGTTCCTGATATGGAAAACCACCGCCATGGCCTCCGCGTGATGGTGGATCATAAGCATTCTCCAGATCCTGATTAAAGGAGCGCATTAGCTGCCAGATGTTTTCCTGATTAGGGCGAATCGTAAACCCATATTGAAAGCCAAAGCCGGGAGTTGTGTTATCAACATATAGTTGAAACGGCCCATTCAAAAGCGCCTCAGCTGCTTTTTCAGCATCTTGCCAGCGTGTCTCTTTATAGTCCGGATAACCAACAAGGGCTTTGATCTTATTATCCGTTGCAATAGTAAGCGGTGTTGACTGGGGCACGGGGGTCTTATCATTAAACAAAGGGCTTGCCGCATATAATAGCACCCTCATTTTCAATGCCATACATGCTGCCTTTGAGGCCCTTCCATAAAGCGGCCCCTCCTGCATAAACGGCAAATCGGCACCGGCCTGGTCGCATTCAGAAACGATATAGTCCACACAATCTGCATAAGATGCCCGCTCTGCAGGTATCTTATCAGTATAATTGTATACCGTATCGCCAATTAAAGGCACACCGCCATAATGTTTTAATAATATAGCGTAATACCATGCCCTCAAAAAACGGGCTTCTGCTTTTATTTCTGTTTTGGTGGCATCCCTGAACGGGGTAGTTGGCAAATGTTTTAACAATACATTTACCGACCGGATGTTGGTATAACAAGTACTGTAAGCATCACCTGATACGGTGTTTGCATCAACCGAACCGTTGGCAAAGCCGATAGTAGTTACCTCGCTATTATCATATGGCTCGGCCTCGTCAGATGCTACGTCAAGGCCACCATTACTAAAGCGGGTTGCGCTTTCGCTAAAACCAACCTTTAAATAAATATTGGACAAAAAGGCTGTAGTGTTAACACTGTCCTTAAAAACAGCTTCTTCGGTAAGGTTGCTTGTTTGTGTCTGGCCTAAAAACCCTTCTTTTTTACACGAAAAAAGTATAGTTGCAGCAGCACAAAAGA
This sequence comes from Bacteroidota bacterium, assembly GCA_040390445.1. Classification (GTDB taxonomy): domain Bacteria; phylum Bacteroidota; class Bacteroidia; order Sphingobacteriales; family Sphingobacteriaceae; genus Mucilaginibacter. The sequence goes on along the minus strand of JAZJYI010000003.1, from coordinate 93,137 downwards.
AGCTAAGAATGTAAAGTTTCCTCATAGCATAAAGTTTGTTCAACAAAGCTTAAAAGCTTCTTATAAAAGTTGTTTTAGCAAGCGCCCGGTTACAGGCGTTATAATTGGTTATTATAAATCAAATATAAATCATAAAAACGATTTAGCAAATATTTAATATTTATTTATTGCCCTGTTAATCATTTTTAAATTTTTGTTAATACTTGCAATAATTATATATAAAACTGATACATAAAATTGCCTTTTAATATTTAATTATCAATGATTTGAGCATAATAAATCAATTTAGCTTATTAAAATATCTGCTAAAGAACAGCATTTGATAATTAATTGAATTACTCCAATACTCCCAGGTATGCGCGCCGGGGCGCACAGTGTAATCATGATCTATTTTTGCCTTTAGTAATTGCTCATGTAAGGCGTTATTTACGCCAATAAAGAAATCATCAGCGCCACAATCAAAAGTTATTTTTAGCACACCCGGTTTTAACTGATCTACCATGCCAACAACACTATGGTCTGCCCAACTTTTAGGGTCGTCTTTATATTCGCCAAGTATCTGATTAATAGCAAAATCTTTAGCAAAAGGTTTAAGATCTACAGCCCCGCTCATTGAGCCCACTGCACCATAAACCCCCTGGTGGCGGATAGCCATTGATAAGGCCCCATGCCCGCCCATACTTAAGCCGGTTATAGCCCTGCCCATGCGGTTTTTGATGGTAGAAAAATGCGCATCAATATAGCTAACCAGTTCTTTAGAAACATAGGTATCGTACATCCAGTAGCTATTTACCGGGCTATCAATATACCAGCTTGCAAATGCGCCATCCGGGCAAACTATTATACAATGGTACTGATCGGCAAGGTTTTGCACCGGGGCGTCTTTCGTTATCCAATCAGCATAGTTACCGCTAAAGCCATGTAATAGATAAACAACCGGGTAGTGTGCATTTTTTGAATAATTATTGGGCAATATCACTACTGCTTTGATATCTTTTTTCATGATATCGCTATGCGTAAGTACCGTATCTACTTTGGCGGCACTGGCATTTATCCCTAAACAAACAAATAAAACAATAAGTAACCTTTGATAGATAATTTTAGTCATAACTATTAGTTGATACGGGTTAGTGATATTTTATGGGTAACTGGTTTGTTTATTTTGTAGATCTGGTTTACCAGTACATCCATTTCCATTTGCCATGCTTCCCTTACCGATTTATATTGGGACAACAGGTAATTAGGCTTATTACCGGCAACAAAAATCTCTTTAGCGGCGCGGGCATTTACGGTATCCATTGCGGTTTTGTTATCAGCATTAAGCAAACCACGGTCAAAAAGTACATTATACGCTATAAAGGCGTGGTTGCGTAAACGCTTTTCAATTTCCCAGCGCTCCTCGTTCAGGTCCATTATTTGTATGGCTTGCTGATACTGTGGCGTATTAGTTTGCTCAGCCAGGTTTATACCATTAGCCAAAGCAGTTGCCGACCACTTCCCTATCACCTCATCATCAATTTTAAGTTGATAGTTACCTGCTGCCAAATCTTTCACAGTAAGCATTTCGCGGTTAAACTCGTTTATGAACGGCACAACCTTTGTTGCTTCGGCTTGTTTTTTATGATTACCCCAGCTTCTTGGGATGGTATCTAAAGGATATGGCAGGGATTTAGCCAAATAATCAAATGAGATCCCATCGGCAGTGCTTACTACTTTGCTGACCTTACTATTCTCGGCCTTTTCTACTTTTTTATCATTAGCGCTGATCACTACATCAGCTACTGCTTTACCTGCTAAACCTTGTGCTTTCAGGATCAGGTAAGCCATAACCATATGCCCGTCGTTGTCAGGGTGGATACGGTCGTTTGGCGTAAGGCTGAAAGTAGGATTTTTCTCTTGCTCGCGTTTGTTTATGGCTGTCATGGGGCGGTTCAGGTCAATAAACCCCCAGTTGTTTTGTTTTGCGGCAGCTTCCTGGAACTCAGCAACCTGAAGCAACGCCGCGCTCTTACCCTTGTATATATTGTTTGGGGTAGCGTAGGTAAACTCATCATATGGCGATGATGCAATCAATATGGGTTTAATATTAGGCAGCTTTTTTAGCTTAGCTTCTATCTGGTGATAGTATTTATAAGATGTATCCAACCTGCTTTTAATGGTTTCCTGTGCATCACTGCGGAACCACTCGATATAACCAGTATCATTCATTCCCCATGAAAGGGTTACAACTGTAGGATTTTTTGTAAGTACGTCCGTATCAAACCTGCGGGCTATTTGTTTGGCCACATCGCCGCCTATGCCTACATTGTAACAGGTAATGCGCATGTCAGGGAAGTGCGTCATGTAATATAGCCACACATACGAATGGAAATGCCCCCCGTCTGTAATACTATTACCTACAAAAGCTACCCTGTCGCCGTTTTTAAAGGGTGCTGCCTGCTGCGCTTTAAGCGAAGTTGTACCCAAACAAAATATCGCTGCTGATGCGCAAGCAATCCACTTTGCGCGCTTTTTAAATTGTATTTCCACTTTATTTAGTTAATCGATTTAGTTATTAATTATAATTATTGCGTTTTATGAGTATTAATCAATTTTTACCCAATTGTTTATCTTATATCTTGATGATTTGTAATTACCCGAACGTTTTACCTTCCCCTTACCGTTTGCCCAGGTAAGGTTAACGGTATTGTACTGCCCCTGTTCGTAATTATACGTTAAGCCATCATCTTCATAAAGCGCGGCGGGTTTAACGGCTTGCCCATACACCTTGCAATCTATCTCAAATACTGTTTTTACATTGGTAAACTGTACTGGCCTGGCAACGGGCAAAATACTCCCTTCCATTACAAAAAGGGGCAATTTATCCAGATCGCATTTAATTACGTACTCTTTGCCACCAGTATACTTTTCATTGGTATTGTAATTATACCAGTTACCAGCAGGCAAATACACCTTACGTTGGTTTGAATTGCCTGTTAAAGGCGCAGCTAATAAGCTTTCACCTATCAGGTATTCGTTATCTACGCTGTAGGTATTTTCATCGCCGGGGTAATCCATAACCAGTGCGCGGAATGGCGGGATGCCTTTAAATTTGTACTGTGCAAAGGCATTGTACAGGTATGGGATGAGACTCATCCTGAAATTTAGAAGTTTTTTTACACTTGCCTCTACCTGTTTGGCATCTGCCATAAACTCATCATGATTATTTTTTGCCTTATCAAACTGAAGCCATGGCGGGTTTTGCAAATACCAGCTGTTGAATAAGGTTTGTGCCGATAATACAGCGGTTTGCGTGCGTCTTAATAACTCTGTTGATGAAGAGGATTCCCTTACCTCGGGCGACCATAACACCCCCGAGAAACCCGAATTGGGTATCATCTGGATATAATTCTCGTGCCCGTAAATATCACTATACAGCGCTGCCGGGTATGATGATGCGAACGCGTTTGACGAGCGTACATCCAGCAAAGTGCGCGTATTGTTTGCCCTGAACATTGACAACATCGTTTTTTGATACAGCAAACCAAACAGCTGATGCATTTGCTCCCCATCAATCCCCGATGGAAATTCGCTTAGTTCGGGGAAACTCCAGGTACCGCTACCGTAAGCCAGGTTTGAGTTATCGCACTCATCAAGTTTAAAGCCCGAGATCCCTTTATCAGCAAAGGTTGTTTTATGATAAGCCGCAAAAGTATTACGCGTGGCCGAATCAGCAAAATCAGGCACCAATCCGTTCCACACCGTGTAATTACCCGATTTGGTTTTTAAGGCGCTATAAAGCGGGCTTTGCTCATTTACAAAGGCATGTTCCCATAAATTCACATGGAAATTATTGTTTTTAAGACTATCAATAAGGTTCTGCGGATTTGGGAACAGTTTATTATTCCACACATAAGAGCATGAATATGCAGCGGTTTGCCATTGGGGTTCTAAACCCAAAACATCGCAGGGAATTTGTTTATCCCTAAAGTAGGTTGCCATTTTATAAACCTGCCCGGCATTAAAGTCGGCCTTTACACGGTATTTTACGCCCAATGCCCAAAGCGGTGGGATAATGCCCCCGCCCGACAACAGGTTGTAACGCTGTACAGCGGTTTTTATATCAGGCCCGCCAATTACAAAAACCTCTATCCCTTTTACGCCGGGGATATCTACGGTTACATAGTTAGCAGCAGTATTGTTATTTTTATAAAGGTCGTCGGTTGAAAGTGCATTTTTAGGCGCCGTGTTGACAGCACCGCCAGCCTTAACCTTGCTTGCCGTACCGCAATAAAAGGTGGTGTAGCGCGAGGTATTGATGAGGATGCCGTACCCTGCTGTTGATACGTAATAAGGCATTGGCGCATGGGTGTAGCCTACATCGTTCAATGGGTTATCATTCACTATGGGCCTTTTGCGCAAACCGCGCTGATTGAACGAATTGATCTGCAGGCCGAAGCCATAAAGCTGTTCTTTATCCTGCAAAGGGATTTCTACAACTGCGCCCCTGTCTGTAAAACGGATGTGGATATCACCGATATTAAATGGCACAGCGGCTACGGGTAATGATGCCAGTGCTTTAACATCAGGCGGTGCCGAAGAAAAACTGTATGGTGTAAATTTATCAGGGCTGCCAACTGTTATTTTCTGTATACCCGGCGCTACTTCAACCACTTCTGATGGGTTTTGCGCGCAGGCCATTACGCCGGGTAAAACCAGGTTGCAAACAAACAGAATTAATAGTTTCGCTTTCATAATACTAATTAGCCAACCCCCAGGTTTTTGAAGGCTGGGCACCCATTTGCAGTTTAAGTGTGCCGCCTGCCGCTATATCTTTATAATCAATAAAACACTTTTTATACAGTTTGCCGTTTAACTGCGCGCTTTGAATGTAGATGTTTTTGGCCGAGTTATTTACCGCCAGTATGGTAAACAGTTTACCTTTATTATAGCGGTTATCAAGCTTAACGCTCACTTTATTAAATACCGGGCTGGTTATTTCCTGCCTTGTATCGCCGGGGCAAACCGGATGGATACCTATAGCCGATAATACATACCAAGCCGACATTTGCCCAACATCCTCATTACCTACCAAACCTAATACCCCATCATGATACGCCCTTTTACAAATAGCCCGCGTCCATTTTTGGGTTAGCCACGGTGTACCTAAACGGTTGTATAAATAAGGTACATGGTGCACCGGCTCGTTAGCATGGTTATAGTAATCGTTCCACATCATGTCCTGCGGGGCTTTTTCAAAAAAGTTGTTCAGGTCGGCAATTACTTTTGCATTGCCACCCATTAGTTTAACCATACCGGGCACATCGTGCGGTACAAACCAGCCCTGCTGGTATGAGTTGCTTTCCATAGTACCATACCATGCTTTTAACCTGCCCGAATCTGGCCAGGCAGCCCACTGCCCATTTTCTTCTTTCGGGCGAAACCAGCCTTTATCCTTATCGAATATATTTTTGTAAGCCTGCCCACGTTGAGTGTATTTTTCGTAATCCTTGTTATTACCTACCGCTTTTGCCAGCTGCGCGGCGCACCAGTCGGTATAGGCATACTCTAAGGTGTATGAAAGGCTCAGTCCGCCCGGGGTATAACCTTTATCGCCATTGCCAAATTTCTCTACCGAATTTGCAGATAACTCATAGGCTTTTTTAAGATCGAACCCGCGGATACCCTTAGCATATGCATCGGCAATTACCGATACTGCCGGGTTCCCCAACATACAGCCACTGTAGGAATTTAATAGTTCCCAGCGCTCTAAATAGTTCTTGTTCTTTTCATCTGCAAGGGTAACCAGGGAGTTAACCATATCGTTCACCAAAGCCGGGTTAATGATGGTTTGCAAAGGCATCTGGCTCCTAAACACATCCCAGCCGCTAAAAATAGTGCGCTTGGTAAATCCTGCAGATGTATGGGCTTTGCCATCGCCACCCCAGTACCGGCCATCCACATCTTCAAAAATGCGCGGGTCTATCATGGTGTGGTACAGCGCAGTATAAAACACCGATTTTTCTTCTTTGGTGCCCCCCTCTACTGCCACAGCAGACAGGGCTTTGTTCCACAATGCTACAGCACGCTGGTGTACGGCATCAAAGTTCCAATCGGTTATTTCTTTGTTCAGGTTATTCCTTGCCCCATCAACACTGATGAAAGAGATGCCGGTTTTCATCAATACCTGCTCATTGGCACGGGTGGCAAACTCGGTATAAAAACCAAGGTGTTTGCCTTCTTTCTCCTTTACCTGTTTTAATATTTCTGCGTTGGCTATTTGCGCCTGGTATTTGGCACTTTCTACGTCTTCGCGTTTACGTTTCCAGTCATCCGGGATATCGGCGCTCCAAATACCGTAGTTTTTCAGCGGTTTGCTAAATTCGGCATGAAAGTAAACCGTGTATTCTGCATGCCCATCGCCATTGCCCCAGCCGCCGCCGTCGGGCGTACACTTCATCCAGCCCTCAATAGCGTGGTCGTTTACTACCTTTACGCTTTGCAATGTTGATGTGCCACCTACCCTGCGTGCAAGGTCTATCTGGATGCGTGACTGATTGTTTTTAGGGAATGTGAACCTAAGGATGCCACTATGGGGCGCAGCCGTCATTTCTACTTTAATGTTATTGTCGGTAAGTTTTACGGTGTAATAACCCGCCGAAGCCTTTTCACTTGGCTTTGCGTATTTGGAACGATAGCCACCCTCGGGATGCTCCAGTGTGCCTGCGCTCGTTTTAAGTTTACCCGCGGTTGGCATCACCAGGAAATTACCCAGATCGCCATACCAGCCAATGCCACTCATTTGTGTGAAAGCAAAACCTTCAATACTGGTATGCTCATAACTGTAGCCCGAGCCGTTATCGCCACCGGTAATGGTATTGGGGCTAACCTGCACCATCCCAAACGGAGTATCGGCCCCGGGAAAGGTTTTACCAAGCCCATGATATGTACCGGCTGCTTTTGTACTTGTACTTGCCCCTACAAAAGGGTTAACATAGCTTGCGGGCGATTGTGCCGCCGACGTAAAGGCACAACCTGTTATAACAGAAAATGTTAGTAAACATTTAAATCTCATTCTGTAAGTATTATTTATTATACAGCTATCTTTTATTGAGCAAAAGATACAGCATTAGTAATTGGCTATCGACAAATATATCAAATAAAACGTTTTAGCAAAAAATCTGTAAAATTTCTTGCCTGTATCATTATATTCCTTTAACCCTGATGGTCCGGAACCCAAACTGAGGCATCGTTAATTCAAAGAAACTTTGCCCTTTAGCATCCTTAATTGGTTTTAATTCAGCAGTTACTTTCCCATTTAATTCTACAAGCCGGGCTTGGCCGAATTTAAAATTCAGGGTTATCTTCTTTTTACCTGAACCGCCTTCAGCATTAAAAAAACGTAGCAAAATATCGCTTCCATTTTTTTCTGCTGATGTTAAGACCACACCTTTTTGCGCCGTTACCATTGATCTTTGAGCCGTAACGGCCGAAGATGCATTCACTGCTGTTAACATAGGCTCGTTCCATTGTGCCGATGCCGACCATACACCCGCCTCGTTCCATTTACCAGCATGCGGCATAATGGCGTAATGGATATTAGTAGGCCCTTCTGTATAGTAGCCACGCCCCCATAACCCCATCCCCGAGTATTGGGTTACCAAACCTAATGGGAAGTTTTCGCCATGGGTGTAGCTTGTGGTATGGTCTGTAAACATGGCCATGCCAAATTTGCCGTCGCCATCGGTCACATCAACCCAGTTCAATATCACCGTATTTTTTATACTGTCCCAACTATTATAAAACGTATTTTTCAGCTTACTTTCGGTAACATCAAACGGCGCGTTTTTGTACACCTTTTGGTTCTTTAAATTCAATGGGAATACGGTTACAAGTTTGTTGCTATCGTTGTAAAATGGTTTCTTGTAATCTGTCCATTTGTAAGTGCTTTTTTCAACATCTTCGCCAACGCCAATATCCTTTTTCCAGTCGATATTTACATTCAGATCGATAATTTTTTGCCCCCGATTTAACGTGATCATCTGGGTGATATCTGTACCGGCTATTTTACCTTTTATTTGCACACTGGCGCGGATGGGGCCATTCTCTAAAATGGTAACCGTTGCAGCATCATCTGTTGATGATTTAAACCCGCCATCGTTATAAAAGTTACCCCGAAGCGTATTAAAGCCATTCCTGTTTGTTTGATCTACCATCTCCCGGTTAAGTTTTTTGGCAAATAAACTAGTAATGCTCCCTCCTTTTTTAGGGTTAATGGTAATACGATACAAATCAGATTCCATGCTGATACTCCCGTTGGGTAATTCGGTTACCATTGCACCTTTCCCGGTATCCTCAGTAGCTGTGGAGATAGTATAGATATTATACCCAAAAGATGGTACCGCAGCCGTAAATAACAGATTATTCTGAACTACCTGTGCAGGGATATTTTTGCCCGTTGCATCTTTAACCGAAATATTTTTGCCTGCTAATGCTGATGGTATAGCTATAGAAACAGGTTCGGTACGATTGCTCACCTGCGTATTAAAAACGGTAACAGTATAATCCTGCCCATTTTTAGCTGCCATTTGCTGTACAGATAAGTTAGCGATGCTATCGCTTATGCGGTTGGTGTTGTTTGTCCAATCCACTACTTTATCTGCCCAGGTATCGCCTTGCTTACCATTGTAAGGTACTATCCAGCAATCATGATGCTGGGATAGCAATAAGGTACGCCAGGCACTGTCAACCCCTGCTTTTGGCCAGCTGGTATTTTTACTTACCAAACCAGCCATAACTGCTGCTTTTTCGGCACCAAGCACTTTGTTTTCTGCAACGCGTACGCGCTGGGCTATTTTTTGCGTAACCTGTGATCCCCAAACTAAACTTACCAAAACATCTTCCTGGCTAAACTTCCAATCCTCCTTTTTATCCTTACCGGCTACATTCTGAAAATAATTGTGCCAGGTGGTGTACTTATTTTTCTGCTGCTCTTTATCTGCATTGCCTAAAAAGGGGCCGCCTTTCCAACCGGCATCCTGCAGGGTCATGCCAATGGGGTGTTTTATGCCATATTTTACGGCAGCATTAATATACTCCGGCGAGTTATTCCAGGCGTTGGTTTGCCAGGTAGACTTTTTCAAAAGCGCCTCAACCTCGTACCTGGGAGAGGTTGTAATACCCGTGCCATCGGGCCCTATCCAGTTTACCAGTTCGCCGCCAAAGGCGCGGGTATAGCCACCAAAGCAGGTATTCGGGTTTTTCAGCGATGCGTATTTAAACCCAAACGATTTTAATACCTGCGGCAAGGCACTGGTGAAACAGGGTTCCTCGGTAGAGTAACTGTTAAAAGTAATCCCCGGGAAATACCCCTTAAGTTTATCCATACCGTATGCAAACTGCCTGATGATGCTTTCACCATCAATATTGTACATATAACTTTGCGCGTAAGCAGGGTTAACATATTCTATACGCCCGTTAGCAGATTGGTCTGCCATCAGCAATTGCAGTTCTTTTAACGCAGCCGGATCAACCTTTGCAGCCCTGTCCCAGGTTTCGGGCTCAATCTCCAGGTTTATTTTCCAATATGGGTGCTGGTTCATGTTATCAACTATAAAGCGGGTGTTCCAATCAGGGTAATGCCCCCAAATGCCACCGTGGTAACCATCAATATAATAAGCTTGCTGACTAAATGCCTTTACACTACCCAGCATAAATGTGGCGGCTAAAACAGTACTTTTTAAGAATTTATTTTTGTGTGATAACATGTTCGGTTTGGTTGTCTTCCTTTATCTCGAAACGGTGAGCTACGGGTTGGTTTATGGTATAGATCTGGTCGGTTAGCAAGGCCGTTTCTTTTTGCCATGCATCACGTACCGGTTTAAGGCGGGCCTTGTAATAGGTATTAAGCGTTACGCTTACAAAAAAGTCTTTTTTGGCATATTTCTGCAGGGAGTCAACAGTAGCCTCACTGTCGTTATGCAGCAATCCGTGTGGTTTCATGATGGAGTATTGCAGCCACCAGTATTCGCGCAGGCGGCGTTCTATTGCCCAGCGTTCCTCGTTCAGGTGCATTACTGCCAATGCCTGCTGGTATTGCGGGGTGGCAGTTATTTCGGCAAGGTTTACCCCGGTTTGTAACTGCTGCCCGTTCCATTTACCAATAAGCTTACCGTCTATCAGCACCTCGTAATTCTTATTTACACCAAGGTTTTGCATTTGCAAAATCTCCTGGTTAAACTCCTGCTGAAAAGGAACAAGCTTTAAGGCATCGGCTTGTGTGCGCGCCTGCTTACCAACACTTTGCGCCATAGTATCAATAGGGTAAGGCAAGGCGTTTGCTTTGTAGGTATAGCTTAAACCACTTTTTGTTACTGCCAGATTGGTTAATACACAGTTTTCGGTTTTAATAACCGATGCTGTTTTTACATTGATATTAACAGCCGCTACCTTTTTGCCAGCAAAACCCTGTGCTTTTAAAAATAGGTAGGCCATTACCATATGCCCATCTACCGTTGGATGGATCCTGTCGAAACTTTGCATGGAAAATGTAGAATCTTTTGCTTGCTGCTGCTCGTCAATAGCCACCATAGGCGCGTTAAAATCTAAAAACTCCCACTTATTGGCTTTTGCAGCCTGTTGTTGAAACTTTACTACCCTTTGTATAGCAGCATTTTTATTATACAGTACCCCAGGGCTTATTTTGGCGGTACCGTCATAAGGCGATGTACCGATCATGATCTTACGTACCCCGGGGTGCGCCTTCAAGTGTTTCTGGATATCTGAAAAGCTATTATATGAGGTAGCAACCTTGGCGTTGTAAGCCGAATCGGCTTTGGCACCGGTGAGCCACTGGTAGCCGGTATCATTCATGCCGAAGGTTAACGTCATTACGGTTGGGTGTTTGTCGAACACATCCTCCTGTAGCCGTTCATCAATTTGTTTGGCTACATCGCCGCCTATACCTGCATTGAATACATCAATACGCATTTTTGGCATGCGGGTCATATAATACAGCCAGATGTAGGAATGATAATGCCCGCCATCGGTAATGCTGTTGCCGGTAAAGGCCACCCTATCCCCTGCTTTAAAGGGTTTTATTTGCTGGGCATGCGCAATACCAAAAGATACTATTAAAGTGAAAAGTGTATAAAGTTTTTTATTCATATAAATCGATTTAGCTGTAATAGCAAAAAAAAGCCTATTTCAAGGCCTTTTTAATTACCGCTTCTGCAAGTGGCTCCATTACTTTATAACCCGCCATATTGGGGTGTACGCCATCAGTACAAAGTTCTTTTTTAAAGCCCTTGTTCTCATCAACCGTTGAGGTATAATAATCTATATATCCCAGCTTGTTCTGTTCTGCATATGCCTTAAGCATGCCATTAAGCTGTATAATAGACTGTATTGGATCTACCCCCGGTTTCCAAGGAAATGCAGCGGCCGGTAATACTGACGAAAGTATAACTTTAATATGCGCGGCTTTAGCCAGTTCGGCCATCGAAAAAATATTACCCGCCACATTCTCTATTTTTGACGGGCCGGTATTCCCGGCTATATCATTGATGCCGGCCAGTATTACTACTACGGTTGGTTTCAGGTTAATCACATCCTCCCTGAATCTCACAAGCATTTGCGGAGTAGTTTGGCCACCAATACCCCTGTTTATATAGGGCCTTCCTTTAAAAAAATCGGGGTCGGTATTTATCCAGCCTTCGGTGATGGAATTACCCATAAAAACCACACGCTTTTCGCCGGGTGCAGGTGCCGGCAGTTTTTCGTTATCGCCTTCGTAACGTTTTATCCAGGCCCAGTCGTTATGTACACGCTCCTCAACAACTTTTTGGAAGTTAGCCCAGGCCTCAGCCTTTTTTTGCTCTTCGGTTTGCTGCGCGCGGGCACTGAGTGTACCGGCAATAACCAGGCAAAGAATGATCTTAATTGTTTTCATATGCATATTTATTTTTTAGCCACAACTGGTTCAGGCCAGTTATCTGTACGGAACGGCACCGCTGGCAGGCCGTCGCCGTTCTCTAAATTGGTTGTTGGGTAATTGGTAAAAGCATAACGTACAGCAACAGGCTTTTTAACCTGTTTGGCTGTAAGCTCGATGGTATTTCCTACAATTTTTGCCTCTGCGGCATAAAACAGCTGGTCATCGCCCGCTACCATAAAATATTTAGGCCCGGCTGCATCATTGGTACGCAGGCCCGTTTTTATACTGGCCGGTAAATAATTTACAATGGCTTTCTTTTTTAAAAAAGTTACATAATCTACATGCGGCCCCTGGTAATTAACATACAGCATACCATAAGTACGGTTTAAAGCGATCCTGGCTAACCTATCGCCAACCGGCTTTTTATTAGTTGGGTGAATGTTCTTCGCATCGCCCACATCCATTGTAACTGCCATGGCTGTATTATTCATTTCCCCTACTTTTTCCTGTATCTCTCGGAAGAAAGCATAATCATTTAGCGTAGAATCAAATTTTTCGTAGGCATGCGGCGCAACCTGTACATAATAAAATGGAAGATCGCCCTGTGCAAAGGCCTTGCGCCAGCTTTTTATCTGCGCATAGCTTAATTGCAGGTAACTTTCGCGTTCGGCCCGGTTAGATTCGCCCTGGTACCAGCAGATACCTTTTATAGATAAGTTATAAAATGGATAAATCATGGCGTTATGAATCAGAAAAGGCTGGTAAACCCTGTCGAACGAGAAAACGCCGTCCAATTTTTCTTTTGATTTTGGGTTATCGAAAAATGGTTTCAGGTAAAAGGCATTTAACAGCGAATCGCTGCTCATTACATCCTGCGCCACATAGGCCTGCTCCCACGAGCCGCCAATACCCGAATAAATAAGCCCTACGGGGATATCCAGTTTGCTTTGTAATTCTTTACCAAAGTAATAACCTACCGCGCTAAAATTCTTCACCGTTTGGGGCGATATCTTTTGCCAATCGCCTTTTAAAGTATCAATGGGTTTAGTGTTCCAGTTAAAGCCCACGTTCAGTATCCTGATGTTGGGGCTGTTGGCAGCGGCTATTTCGGTAGCAGCATCTTTAACCTCGCGCATAGCGAACTGCATGTTGGATTGACCGCTTAAAAACCAGGTATCGCCTATCAGCAGGTCTGTTAATGTTATTTTTTGATGATTGCTTTCTACAGCTAACGTATGGGCGGTATAATCCCCTTTTTTTGCTTCGGGCACGTTGATTATGGCCATGAACTTATTATCAGCACCGGCAATAACTGTTACTGGTTGTTGCGCCCAGTCGGCTTTAACAGTAACCGGCTGGCCCGCGGCAGCCTGCCCCCATACTTTAAAAGGTTTGTTTTGCTGAATAACCATATTACTTTGCAGCACCTGGTTCACTTTAAAAGCTACCGGGCTTCCCTGCACATTGGTTTCAGTTGCTTTTTGCTGTGCAAAACCCGATTGCGCAAAAAGGCATATCGTAATAAAAAACGGTAAAGCTTTAAACATGTAATACGGCTATTAAAAATAGAGCGCTAATTGGTTATAAAAACAAATGTATATAAAACTAATCTGATTTAGTTAATCGATTTAGCAAATATTGTAAAATTGTTTTTACAATGCAAATAATGCATTGCTTGGTAGGGCTATTTTAAAAACTTAACCCGTATAAAACGCGGCCTGTACAAGTTGGGGTGTTTTTGCAGATCTTTTATAAATTCAAGCGAATTGATATTATAGCTGATCAAAAGCTCGCCTGGTTTTGAGAGGCTTGGGTGCGCTTTGGCATTGTACACTAAAAATGTTTTTTCGATCAGGTCTGGCTGGCAGTCCCATAGTTTAATAATTGGCCCAAATGGGCCGGTAAGGCTGTTAGATAAACGCATGCCAATGCTCGGGCTCATACCATCTACCTGGAAGATGAGCGCGAAACGGCCATCAGGCAGGCGGGATACGCTCAATTCGTTTGATACATGGTTGGTAATATCGGCCACCTTATTCATATCGGCTACCCATTGTGTGCCGTCCCAGAAACGCCACTGGCTGTAATTATCAAAGTTTTTTGGCAACACACGGGCCACCATCAGGTTTTTAACCATACCGCGAACGCCGTACACATAAATATAACCGTCCGGATTAACCGCACCTGCGCTTTTTGTGTTCACATACACACCCGCACCAAACGAACCGATATCGCTCTTTTCATCGGTCAGGTAAAATGGAGTATCTTTTTGCTCCTGTTTGGTAAAATAAGGGGCGTTACCCGGGTTTAGCTTAATAAGAGTATTCCCAACCTCTCTAAAGCCAAAGGCATCGCTGCTTACATTTCTTACCCGGTAGCCAAAAATATAAAGTGCCTTGTTTCCTTCGGTGTTTACAAAGCCATCCCCCAGCCAGTAGTAATCGCCTTTTTTTGTTTGCGGTGTATTTGGTGCGAATATCGATTCCGCTTCGCCTTTGCTATCTTTATTCCAGTAAAATTTTATGTTTTGGTCTTTAGGTTCGTTACCCTTTAAAACAGCTACCGAGTTGTGGATCATTTTAAAACCCGGCTGCATGGTACCGCCGCTAATTTCGCCTATCATGGTATCGCTAAATATCAGCAGGGAACTATCAGCCTGTTTAGACTGGTTTCCCTCTACCCCATTAAAAGGGATGGTGTAAATACCATCGGCACCAAACCAGCCCGAATACCTTTTTAGTAAGGAAGTCCATGCGGTATCTGCCTCAACAGAAAACTTAACAGACTCCGGGCCCAATCCCTGCACTATAGTTTTTTGCTGTGCATTTGCACAACAAAATGCAACCAATACGGCTAAAACAGATAAACCAGCTCTCTTTTTCATCGGGGATAATTATATCGCACTAATCTATTTATTTTTTAAAAAAACACTGTACCCATCAATACCTAATATATCACGGAACTAAAATAAAATCATGTTACCCACTCCGCTTACACCAGCATAGTTTATTTTTTCCAAAATACAGTAAGGGTATAATGTTTTGAACGTGTCATAGCATCAATAAATATATAATTGCTATGAACTATCATTACAAAACTACTATTGCTTTACGCTCAATTATCCTGGTACTGGTATTAGTACTGCGGCAGGTAAACTGTTTTGCACAAAGCGATAAGGATAAAATAAACATCGGGTTACTCTATCCTTTAAGCAGCAACTGGAAAGATGCGCCAAACGACACCAACAAATTTTCGCTTAACCTAATAGCCGGTGTATCTGCCGCCGAACGTGGCTTTACCTTAGCCGGCATTTCTAATATTGTTCGCCATAATACAACAGGGTTACAGATAGCCGGTTTTTCTAACCACGTAGGGCAAACAGCCAATGGCACCATGTTCGCCGGTTTCCTAAACACTTATGGCAATGGCAAAAACTTCGCTATGGCGGGCTTTGGAAACTTTGCAAGAACCAGTAGCGGTACACAAATAGCTGGTTTTATAAATATGGGCAGCAATGTATCGGCAGTACAGGTGGCAGGGTTTACCAATATTGCCAACAATGTAAAGGGCAGCCAGATAGCCGGTTTTATGAACATAGCCAAAAAAGTTAAAGGCGTGCAAATTGCCGGTTTTATCAATATGGCCGATAGCGCCGGTTGCCAGATAGGTATCATCAACATCTCTAAAAATGGCACAAAAAGCCTTGGCGTTACTATTGATGAAAACCAAACCACGCTGGTCACTTTCCGGTCGGGAGGTAAACTGATGTACGGTATACTGGGTGTGGGGTACAACTTTAATAATAAACACCAAAAATATGCCTGGCAGGCAGGGCTAGGCGCACACTTGTTAAATGCAGGCATATTCACCTTAAATACCGAACTAACGCAAAACGGGCTGGAAAGCTTTAAAGGCGGCAGCTATTTAAGGTCGTCATTTGCACTCCTGCCATCTATCAGGCTGGCAAACCGCATAGATATTTTTGCCGGCCCATCTTATAATTATGTAAACACCGATACTAAAGAAGGGCAGAACATGCACAACAAGTACACCTCATCATGGGGCGGTAACAACGGCAATGATTTCCATGGGTTCTATTTCGGTTACTCGGCGGGCGTACAGGTACGTTTGTAGGGTTAGTAAACAAAGCTTTTAAACAAATCACATTATATAATTAACAAACAACAATCAAAAAAATGAAAACTATTAAATTATTAGCAACAGCAATATTGCTTACCATCGGCATTACTTCGGTAAAAGCGCAAAGCGGCGACATCACCATCGGTGTTAAGGCGGGTATAAGCGTTTCAACATTAAAAACCGGGCTTAACGCGGTAAGTGATAAATCGGGCAAGGTTGGCTTTAACGCCGGTATTTTTGCAAGGGCAGGTGATGCGCTTTACTTTCAACCCGAGGTAAATTATGCCACTTTTAGCAATAAGTATAGCTTTAATGCAAATAAATACGATGCAAAATTCAGCACCATCAATGTCCCTTTATTAGTTGGTTACAAACTCATCAACGATAAAGACATGAACCTGCGCATCTCTGCCGGCCCCGATCTGTACTATGATCTGAAAAAGCATGTAGCACCAACAGGAACTGAATATAAAAAGTTTAGTGCCGGCGGTGCAGCCGATGTTGGTATAGATTTAGGCAGCTTAACCCTTGATGCCCGGTACAGCTTAGGTTTAAGCAAGCTTAACAAGGACCTGGGGCAAAAGGCAAACATATTTAGTTTAGCTGTAGGCTTCAAGTTTCAATAACGCGATGTGCAAGCGGAGGTATATTTGAGCTTTCCGCTTGCTCATTTTTAATTCTCTATATATTTACTTTAAAAAAGGCGAGCACCTGCTGATGGATAAAGAAAACACGATACATATGAACCCCAATACCGAGGCCGGTTTTGAATATTTATTTAAAACCTATTTCAGGGAGCTTCATGCCTATGCTTTTTCTTTATTAAAGGATTGGGATACCGGGGAAGAGATTGTGCAGGCGTTGTTTCTTAAACTATGGGAAAAGAACGAATGGACAAACATCAATACGTCGATAAGATCTTATTTATACAAGTGTGTATATCATGATAGTTTGAATTTTATGAGAAGGGAAAAGACCCATTTAAGGTATCAGACGTTAACTGCGCATACCCTAAAAAACGAAACAGATGATGCTTCAAATAAACTGAAGCTGAGTGAGGTAGAGCAGCATTTGCACCTTGCCCTTAACAAACTGCCCGAAAAATGCCGCGCCATATTTCATATGAGCAGGTTTGAACAGTTAAAATACCAGGAGATAGCCAACCAGCTCGAAATATCAATAAAAACAGTGGAGACCCATATGGTAAAAGCTTTACGAATATTAAGAAGAGAAATGCAGGAGTTTTTGCCTTTAATGGCGCTTATGCTTATAAATATGTTCAGATCATGAAACAGGATGTAACAGAGGACCTGTTGATCAGGTATGTGCTTGGAGAAGCAAGCGAAAGCGAAATAAAGGACATAACAACCTGGATAAACGCCAGCGATGCCAATGCCCGCCAGTTTGAGCAAACAAAGTTTATTTTAGAAACCAGCAAGAACCTTGCGCAGGTTAGCCCGGTAAGCGAAACAGAGGCCTGGGACAGGTTTAAAGAAAAGCGGGGCAATAGGCAAAAGGCTACACCTGTGCGGTCAATAGCGGGGCTTAATGGTTGGTTACGTATTGCAGCAGCAGTGGTGCTAGTAACGGGTGCGGCCTGGGCTGGTTATTATTTCTATAATTTGCAAGGCAAAACCACGGAGTTTGTAACACTTACAGCTTCTAACAAAGTACTTACCGATACACTGCCGGATGGGTCTGTTGTACACTTAAACAAAAGATCGAGCATAACTTACACCGCTAAGTTTAAAACACGCAGAGAAGTTAAGCTCACAGGCGAAGCCTTTTTTGATGTGGTGCATGATAGTTCGGCACCGTTTACGGTGCGCGTGGGTGATGTAACCGTAAGTGATGTAGGCACTTCTTTTAACATCAGCAGTAATAATAAACGGATTGAAGTTATTGTAGAGAACGGCGTGGTTGAGGTAAGCAGAAAAAACTATTCGGTTGAACTTGAAAAACAAGAAATGGTTACCATTAAACCCGATGATAAGAACCTGAATAAAGAGCCTACAAAAGACCTTTTATATAAGTACTACCGCACCAATGAGTTTGTTGCCGCTAACACCCCCCTGCACCGCTTAGTTGACCTCTTAAATGAGGCTTACGGGGCAAACATCCGGATAGAAGGTAAAGCCCTGGCTAACGCCCCTATAACCGGTACATTTCAGCAAAACAGCTCACTCGATAAGATACTGAGCGTGATTATACTCTCCACACCGGAGATACATGTAGAGAAAACAAAGGATGGTATTATTTTAAAATAGGGTTTACAGTACTATTTGCAGGCCTCCGGTTATCCCAACGTGCATTACGGTGATATTGGGATCGCCGGTATGCCGGCTAAGCTCCCAGCCGGGGATATTTACGCTATTCTCTTTATCAAAAGAGGTTAGGTTAAAGCTGGGGCCTGCAAAAAGCTGCAGGGTGCGGTTAAGCTTAAAGCCCGGTAATAATTTTAAGGAATTCCCCTTGTACGATTTGTTTTTGTCGCCAAATGTAGCACGGTAAACATACTCAGCATCCATTGTAAAGAAGGTGCCATTTTTTACATGTACGCCAAAACCCGCGTCAACAGCATATTTTAAGGGCTCATTAGTAAATTTATACCCGCCACCAATCAAACCGTAAAATACACGCCCACCCGACCGGAAATCAACGTGGGTAAACAAAAACTCATCGGTGCTAATAGCTATAGTCTTCTTACCATTTTTTATAAAATTCAAAAGGGCTATTGGGTAATCGCTGCTATCGGCCATATTAAACAATCCGGCAATTTGCACTCCATTTACCTTTGATGCGATATTAGCCACCCCCGCTATTTGCGAACCTATTTTTTCTTTTGAACTGTTTAACAGAGTTGTCAGCTGTAGTCCTTTTGCGCTGTGCGTACGATTTATAAACCCTGAAAATTGCATGCCATTTAAAGTATTAGTTTTATTGTAAAGGCCGGCAATTTGAACACCACTTATGTGGTCTGTAATATTACCTAATGCGGCTAATTGTACCCCGCCCGAAAATGTATGCGTTTTATTTAAAGCACCAGCCGCCTGAAAACCACTTGCATTGTTGAACACCTGGTTATAAAGGCCGGCTAACTGTACACCGTAAGTATTACCGCCAACAATGTTAAACAATCCTGCGGCCTGCAAGAAGCCCACATTTGTACGGTTAATATTGAATATACCGGCCAACTCCACCCCTTGAACACCTGCAGTGTAGCCGCCCCACAAATTAAGCGAAATGTGATCAATAACCTGGCTGCTGTACATACCGTGTGAACTTAAGCCCGGGGTGAGCGAGATCTGGTAAGGGCTTAAAGCAAAAAAACTGCCCAGGTTTAAGCCCTGTATCATTTGTTTAGAGCTGACGAATAAACGGGCAAAACCCCGGCTAAAGCGCCCGCCTGTTTGGTCGCCTTCGGGGTAATATTCATAACGTTTTTTAGAGCTCTTTGATGTTACATGAACATCCTGCAATACAAAGAGTGAGGTATCGCGATAGTTTTCTTTGGTAGCGGTTAATACTACAGCGCCATTCCAGCTTTTAAGTTTAAGTTCAAAATTGCCCTGGTCATCTGTAAGGGTTGATATCAGCAGGTTTTTCTCATAAACACTTACATGATTCATCTCCCGGTTATCTGCCGCATCGGTTACATGGCCCTTAACTACCCATTGCTTACCCGGGTCGGTATTCACTTCGGCGGTTAAATTTAATTTACGGGGGGCGTGCCTAAGCACTATATAGCCCGGTACCTCTTTAAATTCATAATCGGCGCCGAGCAGGTTGTTCAGAAAGTTATAAATGGTTCCGCGGTAGTTTGCAACCGATACCACACTATCTGCAGGTATTGTTTGGTTGTTATAAACAAAATTGAAATTACCGGTACCTGATATTTTTTTTAATACCGCCCCTATTTGCTGCTGATCGACATTACCTACAGAGACTACCCGCGCTAAATTATTTTGTGCATAGCCTGTTGTACATGCTGATGCAACTAACCATATTATAGAAAAAAGGGATCGGAATGTGAATTTGAAATTCATTATTTGTTATAACGGCCCTATTTAGGTTGACTTTCATAACGCATTACGCGTACGAATATTGGCGGCCAGCTTCAGCATGACACACTCATTCAACTTTACCCTTACTGCAATTATACAAATATCGTAAAAAGATATCCCGGCGGGTGCCGTTAATTGCAGTAAGGGTATAAAGGCGGTTAAACTAACATTCGTTAATCAAGAATTTCGCAATGGTGGCCGTTTTTATTCAGTAGTTTAATAACACTTTCTACCGAAAAACCGTCCCCTTCAACCCGTAAAACTTTATCGCAATCTTCCAGATCGAAATTTACGCGACTACCGGGTATATTGCTCTTAAGCTTGCTGATAAGCGGCTTTGATTGCTCAATACTTTGCACATCTGTTTTAAAAACCTCAATCATTTTACTGATCATTTTTTGTAAAATTAAAAACGGTAATTAATACCTGTTTGGAAGGCAACCCCTTTTTTCTCTATTTCAGCCGATGGCACCCTGTTGTTCAGGCTATTATAGGGCACCAGGCCGCCCACCTTTTGATCTTTTGTGTACCGGTCTAACTTTTGTGAGAAATTATAGCCTGCGCTTATTTGTATCGAAAAGTTTTTTGCCGGCATGTATTCGTAAAATAAACTGCTTCTAACCTGCTGTACCTGTAAATAGTCGGACCCGGTTTTCTCCGACAAACGGTAAGAACCGCCGCCTACACTAAAATCGGCACTTACACCCGTAAAGCTTTTATTGGATAACTTATATTTAAC
Organism: Bacteroidota bacterium; assembly: GCA_040390445.1. Classification (GTDB taxonomy): domain Bacteria; phylum Bacteroidota; class Bacteroidia; order Sphingobacteriales; family Sphingobacteriaceae; genus Mucilaginibacter. The sequence continues at coordinate 72,280 of JAZJYI010000003.1, read as the reverse complement.
TTTTTCGGAAACAGGCAGTGTACCGCTAAAGGTCCAGCGGTCGCTTATATTCCAGTCAATACCTACAATCGGTATCAGTACGTTTCCAAAAAACTGCCTGGAGTAGACCGCACCTATCGAATAGCTAAACGTTGCCGATTTTCTGATCTTTAACATAACAGCTGCCGAATAAAGCATGTCTTCTCCTGATACATCTTTAAGATCTGAAGAAAGCGTTGGTATAAACGATGCCAAAAGCGCATACTTGGGCGACAATGATTTTTGATAAGTGATTGGCACCGAAAAGCTATTAAACTGTGTACCTCCAAATTGCGGGCCCGTACCAGAGAGGAATAGCCCGTTATAGTCAACACCGGCAAGTAAAAAGTCCAGCTTATTATCTTTCATGGTGTAAAATACAGGCAGCGTAAGTGACCCTCCTACCTGCTGTATATTCATTTTTTTTCCATCAATGGTAAATGGCGAATAACTGTATTGGGAGCTGAACGATCCTAACTGAAGGTGCACCGGGGCCTCTTCACTTTGTTGCGCCTGTGCTTTTACTTGAAATGCCGATAAAACGAATGCGATAAAATACAAAACCTTAGTTTTCATGTTTGTTGTGGGTTAATTTTCTTATTAATTCCACACTTAAACACATAACATTGGGTTTACCCTTACTCTACAGAAAACTATTCTAACATCCTAACCGGATTTTGAGACGTTTATATTAGGAAGCCTGTTTTGCAACCTGAACTCGTTAGGCGAACAGTTAAAAATCCTTTTAAACTCTCTAAAAAAGTAGGTTTTATTATTGAAACCCGTGCGATAAAAAATTTCGGAAACCGTCAGGTCCGAACTGGCAAGCAAAACTGCCGCTTTTTGTACGCGTATGTTCCTGATCAGTTCGGTCGGTGTCATGTCCGACAGCGACTTGATCTTCCTGTATAATTGAATTTTGCTTAAATGAAGCGCATTTTCCAAAAAGGCGCCATCAAGCTCCTGGTCAATATTTTCTTCTATTACCCTCGTTACTTTTTCAATGAATTTTTTATCGCTTTCGCTAACGTCTTTATTATCCAGTTGCGCGGCCACATTACCGCTATTAAATAGTTGGTGTAACCTGGTGCGATATTCCAAAAGTTTTTGAACCCTCACCAGTAAATGCTCTGTTTGGAATGGTTTGGGAATGTACGCGTCAGCCCCACAGCTGTAACCTTCTGTCATGTGTTGTATAGTGGTACGGGCAGAGAGCAATACAAATGGTATATGGCAGGTTTCGGATGTGTTTTTGATGAGGTTACAAAGCTCCAGCCCGTTCATATCCGGCATCATAATATCGCTTACGATCAGATCTGGTGTTGCCCGGCGGATCACCTCGAGCGCCTGCTTACCTGTAGATGCCTCATAAATAATATAAGTATCGCTTAAGATATCCTTTAACAAATACCTGATAAATTTTTCGTCATCTACTATCAGGATCACTTTTTTCTCCTCCTGCTCCAGGCTTTTGATCATTGATCTTTTATTATTATCGCCCACCGTAACCGTATTGATATGCGGAGCCGCTGTGAGTGAATTAAAGATGTATGATGAACTTTCGGCCTTATCCGGGTCTGTAAGCTGCTCATCTGCCGGCGGCACGTATTCAAACGGCAAATTAACATGGAACGACACCCAGTTATTCTCGCATTTTACGCAGATATTACCATGTAGCAGCTGCACCAATTGCCGGGTAAAGGCCAGGCCAATACCCGAGCTTACTTTATTGCGCTGGCTGCCATCCACCACAAAAAACTTATCGAACAAACGGTTTAATTCTTCTGCGGACAACTTGCAGCCTGAATTTGCCACAACAATTTCTAATTGGCCTGTCTCTTTCACTTTATGTACCGAGAAGATGATGTACTGGTTATGATCGCAATGCTTAAATGCATTTGATAAAAGATTAAAAACTATCTTTTCAAGCTTATCCTTATCCATCCATATACTAATGCCCGGCTCAATGTGTATCGAGTAATCCAGTTCTTTCTGCTCTACCAAAGCATTAAACAAACCCGCACGATTTGTTAACAGATCAGAGATATCGAAATGGGTGTAGTGGTTTTTAAGCTGACCAGATTCTGCCTTGCGGAACTCCAGTAACTGGTGTACCAGGTAGTGTAACCTGGATGCTTCCTGTTTTACGATAGATAGGAAGTTACCATTTTGCGTTGGCTGGTCATTTGTTTTGTTTTTGAACAGGTACCGCTCTAATGAACCCAGGATTAGGGTTAAAGGGGTTTGAAGTTCATGGGCTATATTGGTAAAAAAGTTGATCTGCTCCTGGTGCAGGTCCTCATCTTTTTCGCGCAGCATATGTTCCATTTTCAGCTCCTGCTCCATAACAAACTTATTTTTACGGTAGCGCACAAACAGGAAGCCCGATACCAAAATTAAAGCGGCATAACTTAAAAATGCCCATAGGGTTAACCACCAGTATTGCTCTACGGTTATGGTAAAAGCGGTGATGCCGCGCGTCCAAACCCCTTCGCCGTTTGACCATTTGATGCGCAGCGTGTAGTTGCCGGGAGGCAGGTTATTATAAATAATTTTTTCGTGCTTGCCAATAAAGTGCCAATCTTTGTCTGATCCTTCTAAAAAGTATGCATACTGGCATTTTTGAGAATTTACGTAGGTGATAGGTTGCAGGTTCAGCTCGAAGTAATTGTCCTGTGGTTTTAAAATATAGTGCTGGTTAATAACAGAACCATCTTTAGTTAATACCTTAAGGCCGCGCTCGGCCTGGTTCTTACCGGCAAACTGCATATCAGATATCAGCAAATGTGGCTGCTCGTTACTCACATGGATATTCTGTGGCATAAAGTAATTAAAGCCATAAATACCGCCAAAATACATCACGCCGTTCTTATCTTTCCAAACTGCGTTATCGCTAAACTCGTCGCTTTGTAACCCGTCAGATTCCTTGTAATGTACTATTTTTAAATCCTGAGGGTTGATCTTGGCCAGGCCCTTGTTAGTACTGATCCAGATATTACTTTTTTCATCCTCGCTTATGGCGTGGATAGTGTTATTGGGCAAGCCGTTATCTACATGCAATTTATTAAAAACGGGGGTAGCTGTTTTAGCCGCGGCTGCCTCGTCTATCCAATTAAGGCCGAAGCTGGTACCTACCCACAATCGCTTTGCCTTATCCAGGTATAATGACAGCACATCGTTATTTGATAAACTCCCTTTGTAGGCGTAAGCCTTCAGCGTGGTGAATTTTTGTTCCTTTTTATCAAAATAACTAAGGCCACCATACCTGCACCCTATCCAAAGCCGATCACTAGTACCCCGAACAATTGTATAGATCACATCACCTCCAGGCCCATTGGGTTGGCCCGTGTAATGGTATGCTTTTAAATAATTGATCCTTACCTGGCCAGCACTATTCTTTTCCAGTTTAAGATGTATCATGCCGCTCTCGTTCAGTCCCATCCAAACAGAACCGTCTTCATCCGGGAGGATGCAATGGACAGAACCAAAGGCAGGATAATCTTTACTGTTACTGATATCTTCCCATTTGATAAATTGCTTTGATTTAAGATCATACAAGGTAACCCCAGGTGCATCAGAACCAATGTATGCCAGCCCGTCACTTCCTTTTTCAATGGCATAAACACAATTATCCAGCAAATCGACACTGGTATGAAACGATTTGATGGCCGAGAAGGAGGCGTTTTTTTTACCCCAGTCTTTTATAGTAATAATGCCGTTCCCCTTGGTACCGATCCAAAGCTCGCCGTTGATATCAGAAAAAGCCCGTACCGGGATATGAAACGACTGGCCATTAGGTTGTTTTTGTACGATGCCGAAATAATTTTCTTTTTTAACAACTTTTAAAATGCCATTGCCATCCGTACCAAACCAAAGCAGGTTGGTAGCATCATTCATTAACGAGGTAACGCGCACATTTTGTAATACGGGGATTTGTGCTGCAATAGTGCTGACCGGTTTAAACTGCTCATCGTACTCACCTATGCCCTTTGAGGCCCATGCAAAAACATAATGTTGCTTAAAAAAATCCATAGAGCGCACCTCGTGGGGAAGTTTGAGGATTTCCTGCTTCTGAAAGTTATGATTGATTTTAACCAGGTTACTGGCACGGGTAGTATAAAACACCTCGTGATTAGCCATAAATATATTATCAACGTCTTCTACGGCTTTAAAACGCGGTTGCAGGGTAAAACCATTCGCTGTATTTTGATAAGCTTCCAACTTGCCTTTATCTTTTAATAACCACAGCGTGCCCTGCTCATCAAAAAAGATCCGCAGCAGCATAAACTCTCCGGTACCATTCATCTTTACCTTTTCGAAAACATCTTTTGCCGGGTTGTACTTTAAGATCTCCGAACTATTGCGCCTTGCCGCATAAACATTATCATGGCTATCAACAACTACGGTATAACCGTTAGAGATAACCTTTTGGCGGTTGTAAAAATAATTGGTAAAATCTCCGGTGTTTTTATTGAACCGGGAAAGGCCCTCTACAGTGCCTATCCAGATATTGCGTTTTTTATCGCCTGTTATCTGGTAAATAACGTTACTGGCAATAGCACGCCTGTTATCATCTTTTTCGTAATTAAAAACGTGAATGTTGTTGCCATCATAAAAGTTCAGCCCGTCCCAGGTGCCAAACCAGATGATATTATCAGAATCCTGGTAAATGGTATTGATGCAGCTATTTGATAAGCCCGTGCTATTATCAATTTGCTGATAGGTGTATTGCGCGCGGCATTCATCAAACCAAAACACAGACCCGACAACAATGAATAAAGCGTATAAATACCTCATATACAAGTAGTATAAACAGCTATAAACGTATATCCTGCATATGAATAGCAGGCATAATATTCATAAAACAGGAAGAGGTGTTTATAACTGGTATAACAAACTTAAAAAATAAGCCGGTATATGGGTAATACTATTTTAACCTTTAATAATGCTTTATCAATTTTAAAAGGCCTTCAGGCCAACAAAAAGCGCATTTTTAAACGTTTTATATATGTACTAATTACACACTATAATATTTTAAAAGATTAATTTACCGCTATAATAACTACAGCCTCCTGCCCCGCATCCAGTTTAAACCCGGGCACGCTAATTTGGCCATTAACTACTTTTGGTTGAGCCATTTGCCCCATTTTTAATACTGATGGATAAAATACCTTTCCTGCTGGTTTATTATTCCCTGTATAAGTTAAAGAAATAACCGTGGTTAAAGCTTCGCCGGTTGTATTGAGCAGGTAAATAAAGTATTGGTTACCACATTTTACGCCCTGGGCGTGTAGCCTGCCTGCAGTTACATTAACCTGTACAAAGTTACCGTTACCTGCTTTCAGCATCATATCGCTAACCTGCCTTACGCCTTTAAAGTAAGGTGCCATATGCTCATCATCAAACAGCTCCCACCACCAGCTCATGGGCAATATAGGCGTAGGGCTAAACATACCGTACCATAAACCGCGCTTATAATCAAAAATGGCTTCTTTAGCGTATTTCTTATCAGCATCCTCCCATCTAAAACCAAACTCGCCAACCACATACGGCTTGCGATAATTTTCGATGTAATCCGGATAAATGGCCGGGATTTTTTCAGTGTGTTTATATATGTGTTTCTGATTAAAGTCGAGATAAGCGAGCGAGTTCATCCCTTCAATGTCACGGTGCGATACACTGGTGGTTACCAGATGTTTGTAGGGGTCTATATCCTTCAAGTACCGGCTCATATCGTCATGCCATTGGGTAATATAGTTGTGGGGTATCAATATACTGTCCTCTTTGGTAAAAGCGGCGTTGTCTACTTCGTTAAAAAATTCAATGGCAGCAATATTGGTGCTGTATCCCCAACGGGCAATAACATAACGCAGCTTGTTCTTATACTTTTGCTTCGCAGATGTCAGGCTGAAAAATTCGGTTGGTGTTTTTGCCGGGCCGCCGTTTATTTGATTATACGGGCTGCTTTTCCAACCACCTTCTTCCATTAAATGTCCGTGCCAATCCAGCGTAAGCATAAAGTACAAGCCTAAAGAATCTGTCAGGTTCACCAGTTCGTCCATACGTTTAACGGCGCCAGGGTTAAAGTATTCGTTGCTATTGGTATATCGTTTGGTTGAGCGCACTTTTTTCCACTCCAGCGGCATGTTCCAGTAACACATCCAGGTACGAAAAAAATTAGCGCCGTTTTTTGAAAGTGTTGGTAATAAATGGTCATAAGTATATTGATCATCTTCAAATGAGCGCGACTCCCAGGCCACGTTCTCACCTATCCCTCTGAAAAGTTTTCCGTTATCAAATTTAAAGGTCCAAAGGTTGTTCTTATGCAAGAACCCGGCCTTAGCGGATGGTACTACTGTAAACTTCGATATTGTGCTTTCCGTTGTTTTGCCTTTGCTATTAAGGCTGAAGTAGTAACTATAAACGCCAATTTCCTGCGCGGCAAAACGGGCTTTCCAGGCTGATGAATGCTTATCGCCATTTTCAAAATAACAGGGCAGTACCAACGGCTTGCCTGATGGGCTGGTGAGCACCATATCCAGGCTTATCTCCTGCTGATCGTAAGGGTTTGTAAACGGTGCAGATAATTTAATATCCCACTCCGCTTTTTCATATTCGGATACCTTTTGGGTTGCAGGAGCGTAACTAATATCGCCGGGCTGCGCGCAGGCCATGCCCACGCGCAGTAGCGATACTACAACCAATATACCAACTATTTTATAGAAGCTTTTCATTCAATATTTATATTACCAACCCGGCATTTTGTCTAAATTAACCACGTTTGGCGAAGTATATAAAGCTTTTACCTGTGTATCGGTATTTGCCGAAAAAGTAAGTTCAGACCAACTCATAAAGAAAGTCCATTTTGGTTGCGCAGCCAGTTGGGCGGCAGTTGGCAATTTATCGCACTCGCCAATGGCAATGGGCTTGCCTTTAGCTACTTCAACCATCGTATTATATTTTGCGGCGGTATAGCCACTACCGTCATAAACATCAAGCGCGGCAACATCCCAGTACTCATCGCCGGGGTTGTAAGCGTTGGCATCGCTTGCAAGGGTACCAAAATCCTGTATATCCCAAACCCATATCAGGTTAGTAAGGCCTTTGGTTTTGGTCATGTAATTATGCAGTTGCTGGTATAACTTGCGCGTACCATCTGCACCGGGCCTCCCGCCCCACCAAAATGCACCCTGGTTCATCTCGTGATACGGGCGCCATAAAACTTCTACGTTTTTATCTTTCAATTGCTGCAGGTAAACGCAAACCTCGTCAACCAGGTTTTTCCATTGTGTATTTATGGCCGTACCATCGGTTAACAGATCAGCCCACTGGGCATCCGTTAATTTGCTTTGTACACCGTTAGCATCAAAACCACAAGGCTCGGCAAGGGCCGGGTTGCAGGAGTGCCACATAATATTTACAACAGCGCCCTTTTTAAATTGAGCTTCTGCTTCGTTTATCATCAGCTGGCGGTTATTGATATTATCTGCCTGGAAAAGAAAGTCGCCGCTCCACAAAGCGGGGTATTTGCCGGTTACGCTAAAGGCTTTTTCTGTCCATACCTTAGGTGTAGCATTGGGTTCGCGGTTATGTATGCCCGACAGCGTTTTTGTACCCGATATGCTATACAGGTATTTAAGGGATTTAAACGGCGTGTTAGGGATAACTGGCGGTTCTACTACCACAGGTGGCTCTCTCTTAATAGGTGCAACATCGTTACCGCCATCTTTACCACACCTTATTATTAAAAATAGCACAGCTACGCTTAACAGGCACACCAACGGGAAATATCTTTTTTTCATAAGGTCTGTTATTATTTGAATCGACACTTTTATTTTTCAGAAAACTTAGTTTTTAATTAGGAACATTTATAATGCATGGCGGCCTAAACCGGCCGCCATGCAGGTACTTATTGTTTTTTTACATCTATCCAAAAAATCCTTGGATGCTTTACAAACTTGTCGTAATCCGAATAGATGCTATTCCAGTCATCGGTACCGTTAAGCGCGAATGAGAAAGAATTATCGGTAATAACTTTCGACTGGCCGTTACCAACATCAACCGTTCTGGCACTTTCGAAAGTAGCTGAGGTTACCTTACCATCTGCCGATGTAAAAATTATTTTGTTGGCATTATAATCATGCACCCAGGTGCTTTCGCCTTTAGGTATAACCCTGTAAAAGCCATTTACATCAGTAGCCGGGGTAAGGATATACTGAAAGTTGGCATACTTGCCATCCGGGCCTGCATCATTGGTTACCTTGCCTGTGGTATTACCATCGGCAGTAACACCGGTATAAACAAATGTTAAGGTATTATCCTGCTCAGCAGCGGGGCCTCCGTCAACAGGCCACGCCCATGGTTTATCCGTCATTTTAACAACACCGCCGCCACCATACTCGGGGCCGGTACCACCATAAACAACCAGTTGCTGTACATTAAAGGTACCCAGCAAAGGCTCGGTGAATGGAACAAGCTCTACCGTCCAGTCGCGGGTTTCACCTGTTTCTGAAGTTACTGTGTAAATAGCCTGATTGCTGTTTGCCGTAAAGTTCACCGAAGTGCCAGACTCTGGCTTAACGGTTGATTTGTATGAAGTTTGGATATTGGGTTTAACACTTTCAAAAGTTGTACCGGCCTGCAATAGTACGCGTACGGTAACTTTTGAGTTCAATCTGTCGACCACGGCAGGGCCAACCTGTACCAAACCGTCGCCAAGGGTAACGGCCTCAACGGCGCGCTCATGGCTCTGTATGCCTTCGTTGGGGTCTTTTTTGCAAGAACCCAGCAAAATAATAGCTATTATGAATAGGTAATTTATACGTTTCATGATGATCACTTCTTAATTAGTTATTTAGGTTAGGGTTCCTGTCTACCTCTGATTGCGGGATGGGGAAGAAATAAGCATCGCCGGTAATTGTTTTGCCATATTTATTTACCAGTATATTCTCCATATTATGCGTGCGGCGCAGGTCAAATAAGCGCTGCCCTTCAAAACATAATTCCCATGAACGTTCCTGTAAAACCGCATCCCTGAATTGTTTAACCGTTAGGTTAGGCGGCAGATCGCCCAGACCGGCACGTGTGCGGATGGCTTTTATAGCATTGTAACCCTCTAATGTTGGGCCGCATGCTTCGGCGTAAACCAACAGGATATCTGAGAAACGCAGTATTGGTGTGTTGCAACTGGTTTGGTCGCCGGCCTGCCAGCCGCTATCGTTGTATTTATTGCTGAACGGCCTTGTGTAAGCATCGGTTATACTCAGGTTTTGAGGCGTACCCACAAATGGAGAATTACCTGCCCCAACATCATAAATAGTTGATATGATCAGTTGGGTTTTTCTTTTATCGCTATTATCAAAACTGTTGTACAGGGCGGCCTCGGTTAAAAATTCATTAAATCCGCCCGGCACAAATACCTTGTTTGGCAATTTAAAATTCAGGTTGGGCATAAACATTTTTGGCAGCTTTGAGTACAAACCCTCGTTGGTACCGGTCCTGTCGGCAGATGCATCTAAAAGGTGCTCAGGGCCGTTCTTTTTATTTACATCATATATATCAACCAAATTAGGATCGAGTCCGTACACGGTTTGGTCATTAACTACTTTGCTTGCATACTCTTTTGCTTTAGCGTACATATCATCGGCATTCGTAACAAAATCGTACCCCGGTGAGCCCGTGTCTTTAGCAGATGCGAGCGTTAAGTAAACCTTTGATAACAAGCCCCATGCCCCTACCTGGTTAATGCGGCCAACGTGGCGCACCTGGTCCATCATGCCCTGCGCTTTGGTAAGGTCAGATATGATCTGGTCGTAAATATCTTTAATAGACGATTTTGGCAAATTGGTTTTGCTTGGGTCGTCCACAGGTTCCAGGTGCATAGGCACCGCGCCAAACAAACGCACCAGGTTAAAATAATGCAGTGCGCGCAGGGTGTATGCCTCGCCCACTATCTCGTTACGGGCGGCCTCGCTCATGGTGGTAATTCCCGGCACATAAGTTATAACCAGGTTAGCCCGGTTTGCGCCTACATATGGCAACTGAAAGCCCGGCCTTAATGTCCCGTTTACCGATGTGGCAGCCAATTTATCAAGCAATACGTTATCAGCGCTTTTACCTGCCGCTATTTCCATATTCTCAGTTGGCGCCTCGGTTAAGGTGATAAAGTTACGCGAGTAATAATCCAGATCGGGAAGGATGGAGTACGCGTATATTAATGCCGAATTGGCATCAGCCTCTGTTTTGTAAAAGTTTGCTGTTGAAAGGAACCCGTAGGGCTTCTCTTCCAGTTGTTTACGGCAGGCGGTAAATGATGTTGCTGCCAGTATAAGCGCTATATATTTTAGTTTTTTCATATTGATATCCTTTTAAGAAATTAGAAGGTAACGTTCAGGCCAAGCGAGTATGCACGCGGTTTGCGGTAATTGCCGCCAAATTGCCCGTTTTCGCCCACCTCAGGGTCATAACTTGGGTTAAACTTGGTAAAAGTGTACAAGTTGTTGCCAGAGAAATAAACCCTTAAGTTTGAGATGCCTTTTAACGCGTTTGGCTTAAAGTTGTAACCCAGGTTAACATTCTGAATACGCAGGAACGAACCATCCTGCACGTACCAGGTTGATGCATAATTTACACGGGTAGAGTTTACGCTTGGGTAAACGTTGCTTGGGTTATCTGGTGTCCAGCGTTGTAATTGTGCGCTTGGGGTGAATTTTGAGAAATTGAAGATATCGTTACCCTGTACGCCATATACCTGCGCAGAAAAATCAAACCTATGGTATTTAAGCGACGTGTTAAGGCTATACGTGAATTTAGGATTAGGGTTACCAATAATATACTCGCCATTCTGGCCAACAGGTAGCGGGCCGCCTGCAAGGTATTTAATATCCCCTGCTTTTTGTACCGCGTTATCAACCGGCGATATATTGCCATCCACCTGGTTAATACCATCAAACATATATCCAACAAAAACATTGGCCGGCTGCCCGTTAATAAAATAATTTAATGGTGCGCGGATGGCTTCGATAACGCCGGTATCTTCAATACTGTTACCACCACCAATGTTTAATACTTTATTACGGTTAATGCTTAGGTTACCACCTACATTCCAGCTTAATTCGCCCTGTAATATCTGTGCATTAACACCCAGCTCAAAACCTTTGTTGTCAATAACGCCATCGTTTATCTGGATAACGCTATATCCTGATGAGAGCGCTATCTGGTTTAGGCGCAACAGATCGGTAGTGTGTTTATAGTAATAATCAGCACTGATAGTAAAACGCTGGTCAAACAAGCCTATATCTACACCCAAATCTAACTGGCGGGTGGTTTCCCATTTAAGGCTCTTATTACCAAGGCCATTAAATACTTTACCGTTTACGTTTGTACCGTCGTTAAAAAAGGGTGGGCCATAACCGGTTTGGAAACCTCCATCGGTAAAGTATTTATAGCTGCCCAATAACGATAGAGATTGGTATGGAGAGATCCCCTGGTTACCAACCAGGCCGTAGCTACCGCGCAGTTTCAATTCAGATACCTGCGGGATATTTTTCATAAAGGCTTCCTCGTTTACCTTCCAGGCCACTGCTCCCGTTGGGAAGAATGCATACTTGTTGTTGTCGCCAAACTTTGATGAACCATCTGTACGGGCGGTAAAAGTAAACAGGTAGCGGTTAAACAACGAATAGTTGAACCTGCCGTAGTACGATTCTAAAACCGTGCGGGTAAGGTTATTGGCCACCACATAAGTTGTTGCGCCTGCAAGATTTTCGTTCTTTAAAATATCATTAACAAACCCTTGCCCCTGTATCAGCGAAGTACGCACGTTAGTATTCTCATAACTTGTACCTGCTACAAAGTTAATGTGGTGATTTTTTCCAAAATCGCGGTCATAGGTCAAAAAGTTTTCTATAATAAGGTGGTTGGAGCTGTAGTTGCTTAACTGCCCAAATCCCTGAAACTGATAACCTGTTCCGGTAGCATCACGTGGCTGGTAGTTATCGCTGATAGAATTACCATAGGCATTGCTGATACGGCTACGCAGGTTCAGTCCCTTAATAATATCCCAGCTCACAAAAGCCGACGATAGCAGGTCAATAGTTTTGCTTTGGTTTAACACCTCATTGGCAATTTGCAAGGGGTTACCATAATCGTTACTACCAATATGGAAGTAACTACCATCGTCATTAAGGGCCGGGAAAATAATATTACGGTCTACTGAAAGGCCCTGCCCGTAATTTTTAGTCCAGGTGCTTATAACATTTATCCCTGCTGTAACATTTGATTTTAATTTTTGCTCCAGGTTAACACGGCCAACATATTTTTCATAGCCATTTTTAATGGCCAGGCCCTGCTCGTTGTAGTAGTTGCCAGATATAGCGTAAATGGTTTTATCGTTACCACCATCGGCAGTAAGGGTATAGCTTTGCGATACCGGGTTGCGGTAAACCAGCTTTGCCCAATCGGTATAGTAGGGCCATTTTGGCTTTGATGGGTCAATACCGCGCAGTTCAGCTACCGATGGATAGTAAAAATCGCCTATTTTTTGGCCAACATACTGTGGCGCTTCGCCGCCGTTTATACGCGATTCGTTATTTATGGTAGCAAATTCAACCGGGTCGCGAAAAACATCCAGTTTATTACCTAATGTTGATACAGTAGTTAAAGCATTAAGCGTAATGCGCGCCTGCCCACTTTTACCTTTGCGTGTAGTAATTAAGATAACGCCATTAGCCCCCCTTGAACCGTAAATGGCCGATGATGATGCATCTTTTAAAACCTCAATCGATTCGATATCATCGGGGTTTACCTGCTTAATATCGCCGGCATCACCCAAGGGGATACCATCAATTACTACCAAAGCGTTGGCATCACTGCGCGAGCCATAGCCACGTACGCGGATAGTTGCCCCCGCGCCCGGCTGCCCTGATGGGGCCATAACCTGCACACCCGCAATTTTGCCCTGCAAAAGCTGGTCGACGTTGCCTGATGGTACACGGTTTAAGTCGCTGCCTTTAATAGACCCTACCGAACCGGTAACATCACGCTTTTTGGTAACACCATAACCTACTACCACCACATCGTTAAGATCGCGGGTGGCGTTTTGCAGGGTAACATCCAGTTTGCTTTGCTGTGCGCCCACTACAATCTCGCGGCTTTGCATCCCAATAAATGTGAATACTAAAGTTGCACCGCCGGGTGCGTTAATGGTATAACTACCCTTAACATCAGATACCGTACGGGTGGCGGTACCTTTTACCACAATAGTAACACCCGGCAGGGTTATACCTTCTGCATCGGTTACTAGCCCTGTAACCTGCCTTTGCTGGGCTAACACGCTTGCCGCGTTAACGCAAAGTAAGATCACACAAATAAATGTTGTGTAAAAAATTGTCCTCATAAATTTTTAATTGGTTTATGAGGACAATATTAGGAACTTAAAGGGCGTGAATTAATCCACTATTGTATCATTTAAGTACACAAAACACCAATTATAACTCAAAAAGGGTGTTTTGTGTACTTAATTATAACTGTATGCATTGCACAGACAGCCTACAGGGAACGCAAGCCCGATTTACCTTGATACGCGTGGGCTTGCCTTACTTGCCATTTTAAGCGACTGACAAATGGCACTTTATTCCAATACCTCCGTCAGGTAATTATTAGTAACAGACTAGTGGTTTTACTTCTTAAAATCAGGGTCCATTTCTGGTGTACGTATCCCGGCCACTTCATCAGCCATCAGCATAAAAACATTCCAGCACAAGCCTTTGGTAGAAGGCCACCAACTATTTGTAGAAGTCCATTTTGTTGGCGTAAATTCTTTACTGAATGGCCATTGCGGGTTAAGGTAAATTTCGGCCCAGGCGCGGTTTTCCATCATTGGTATAGCTTTGGCCCATCCATGTTTTAAACCTACCACATAAGCACAGTACTCTGGCCTAAACCAACTGCCTCCATTATAGTAGAAGCCGTCATTTTTGCCATCGGCATAGTTTTCTTGTCCAAATTTCCCGAAGGGCTGGTAATCGGCCGAAAGATACGCATAGCCCTTTGCATCATTTGTAAGCCTGATAAGTATTGGCGCGGTAGTACCATACTGCGGATGCGGCGAATTTGCAACCTTATTAAGTAATGGCATCAGGTCCAGATGGTTTTTAACCATTTCATCGGTAAGCATTGGTTCTTTAAACAGCCATAACGAGAAAAACTCAGGTTCAAGATCAGTAAGGGATATAATATCCGGAAAATCCCTGTCAAATAAAATATGCTTTCTTTTGGCGTCATAAAAACTACGGTATTCGTTTTCTGCCTTTTTAATATAATCATTACTGATATCAAAGCCAAGTTCCTTAATTGTTTTTAGTGCAATTACCAGCATACCCTGGTTAACTGCAAGCCGGTCGGTTTTGGGGTCGTAATCAATAATATCTATTTGCGACATCGGGAAGTGTGCTTTACATTTCCCATCCCTGTCTGCATCAAATTCATTCAATACATAATCAACGGCTTTCTTTATTTTTTCATGCGGAAGCTCAACACCAAACCGGCGCTTATTGATCATTGCCCAAACAAGCCACTCTATAGTAGCTTCATTATCTTTTGCCTCTACCGAGCCCATTAGCGGGGTAATAATTGTCCCGATTGAACCTTTTGCTGTTTGTGTATTCCCCCACTGCTCCCATATAGAAAGGTTTAACTCTTTATTGTAGGTAGAAACTGTAGAAAAAAACGAGTCGCGATTGTACATATCCGGTGCATAATTCATATTAGGCACATTAAAGGGCTTAAAATTATTTACATCGGTTATCCAGGTAAGCATATTGAAATTCCCGTACAACATTTTTTCGAAAAGTGACCCTTTAAAGCCCTTCCCTTCAGCCAAGCGAGATTGGGCCGATATCATAAACTGCTGATGCGATTTCCAGGGTTCTACAAACATGTAGGTTGTTTTTGTTACACTATCGCCAAGCGGCAGCACATTATAAGGTTCCTGTTTTGGCTGATGCGCTATAAATTTAAGATCTTTGATCTGCACGTTAAAACTCTTGCCCTTGGTAGACCCAATAAATACCGAAACGCTATCATTTTCTATATAAGGTACCAATATGCTTCTTTTAAATAGTGCCCACTGGTTGGTATTCACCTGAAAGTTATCTACATATTTTAACCCATCTTCCATTTCAAGGGTTTTATGCCCGTTCTTAATTCTGAAAAGCTTTATTGCCAGCGGCGAGTTGCCCTTGCATAAAAAGGAAATGGTGTAAACTTTCTGTTCTTTAAACGGCGCTATCAGCTCTATCCCGGCCTGGCCGGTACCTTTACCTTTTATAGTAGTAATACCCGCGGTTGTGTTAACTGCTGCATTTCCTATAGCCTTAAACTTTGTACCGGCATGCAGTACTTTAAAGTCGCCGGCATCAAGGTTGTACATTTCACCAAATGTTTGGCTCACAAAACCATTACTTTGCCCTGCCGGGCTGGCTACATACATTAAATTAACATCGGGCAAACGGCGCAAACCGGTAAAACCTTCGTCGCGCCCGCTAAAACGGCGGCGTGTATTTCTTGTGTACTGGTTTTTATATCCTGCGTCTGTTAAAAAACCTACCACATCATTACCGGGTGTAATAAAACCCGCTGCCGGGAACATTTCGTGAGCAAAGCCACCGGGAAATTTATCATTTTCGAACGTAACGTAGCGTTTTGGCTTTTGATATGGCCGGGCTGTTTGTTTTAAAATATAATACAAGCCCGGCATTGATGGTTGAAAAAGTTTAATGGTTTTCTTAACTACATTAGCATTCACTACCTGGTAATTTACAGCTACCGATAGGTTGGCATCAAATTCTTTTACGTATAACTCACGGGTTAGCGTAATGTTATTGCCATCGCCTGCCCATTTTTGGCCGGTAATGTGTTCCAGATTTACACTCGTACTCAGGTCCTGATTGTACAACTTTAGGGAAAACTCTTCAGTAGCAGTAACTACCTGTTGTGTTCCATTATAAACATCAACATGAAACCCGTTTTGTTCATCCCCCGCTGCTTTTAGTGAAAGCTGCTGAGAAAAACCCTGCACACATGTTAAACAAAGTATAATGCAAATAGCAAATACCGATAAATTTATTTTAAACTGTAGCATTGTTTAATATAAGGTTTGTTTAAAAATTCCACTTTATAATGATTGCCGATCCATAGCTGAGATTCTGCAGCGTTTAATTACCGCTATAATTATAATCAACAACTTCGTTACCTGTAACAAGCTGTTTCCCTTTCTTATATACCTTTAAATCAGACGGTATTAACACCAGGGAAACCGCATTATCGCCGGCTATAGAAATGTTGATATTGCCGCTTACATTTTTAGCGATGTATTTTTTTGATACCCTGTCATATACATTTGTTTTGCTGTCTCCTACCATTAGCTCAACGGATTGCACAGTGGCATACGGGTTATAAAACAGATAGGAAGGCAGGTTCCTGGAAGAATAAAAATCTGTTGTATTACAGTTCAACTTTAATATGCCCTTTACATTAGTGGTATCAACTATTGCACCCAGCATACCCACCCATGCCGAGCCATAAGGGCAAATATCAGTCATAGAGCGATATTGTTTTACCTGGTCGCCTACGGCATAAGGGCCTTTATCAGTCAATATACCTTTAAACACAGCAAAGTCGTTGCCATGGTCAAGGTCTTTACGCAAACCTTCATAGCTTATTACATGCTCGGGGTCGCCTTGCCAAACCGCACTTGTTTGCCTGTTTTTTGGATGTTCATCCGAATAAAACAAGCGGCTTGCATTGGCAAGGTTAAGCAACCATTTACCAATAGTTTTTGAATAGGCAGGGTTATATTTAACAATGGGTACCAAAGCCGCAGCGTGCGAATACGTATTCATAGCAAAGGCATATTGCTCTTCCTTTTTTTGCCCCACTAAACCATACACATCATCCTCGCCCCATTTTTCGGATATTACACCCCAGCCATCACGATCGGAGTTATTGCCATCAAAACACCAGTTCAGCATTTTTAGCTCATCATACTTAGTACCCAATTCAGCGTTCATCCTTACAGCAAGGTAAGCGCCATAAGGCATCATCACTTCATAAAATGGGCCTTCCTTTGCTGCACGGTCCTGTAAAAAAGCCATACAAGCCTGGCTTGCTTTTAAGTATTTACTATCTTTTGAATTTTTCCAGGCGGCAAATTCAAGCCAGGCCAAACCGGCAGCCGCATCGGGTTCGTGCCAAACACCGTTATAAACACCCTTTTTCTGTTCAAGGTTATAAGAAGTAAAATTAAAATCAGGGAACGGCCTGTTCACCGATAAACCATTAATAACATCCAGCCAGTGCGTGGCATTTGCCTGCATAATAGCAGCCAGGTCTTTCTTGGCCGGATACTGATCCGCCAGCATGCTAAAAGCCATGCCTGGCCATATCTCGTACCAAAAAGTATGGCCCATTTTAAGATCACCCTTATTCATGATCAGGTTTAAGCCATTGGCCGTGTTGTAAAAATGTTTGGTCATCCCTACAAAATCAACACCGTTAATGTTGCTTTTATCTATACCAAGCAGGGATGCACCTAATAAAGAACCCATAACCGGTAACGATTCATACTCGCCACTACCCTTTTGCTTTAACGAACCTACGTAGCTGGGCAAGCCAAATGAACGCTCCGTTGTATTTACATGGCTGTCGTCCCACCAAATTAATGGCAGTAAGGCCCCTTTGGCATTAAAATCATACAAAAGTGCATCCTGTTTAATACCAATCTGTTTCCAGTTTTTCATTTTATAAGGAGTTGGCATATTGGGCATTGTTGCCACCACATTGATAGGTATTTGCTTAACAGGTGCTTGCGCAGATGTACCGTAGGTGATAAATAAAAGTGGTAGAAAAAACAAACATGAATTTTTCATAGGTTTTGGTTTAAGTTAAAGATCACCGGGTGATCATATAATTAATGCTTTACTTTATATAATTTGTAACCGAACATAAATATCACGGCATAACAAATAATAGGCAGATAATAGGCCTGTGCAACACTATGGTCGGCTATTTTACCCATTAGTAAAGGAAAAAAAGCACCGCCTACAACACCCATAGATATAAATGACGATGCTTGCTGTGTGTGTTTCCCAAGGTTTTTCAAGCCCAGGCTAAATATGGTAGGGAACATGATACTGAAAAAGAAGTTGATCATCATCAGGGCCACGTACGATGTCCACCCCCAGCCCTGCGCTACTATGATACACATCAGGATACTGCCGAAAGCAAATATGGCAAGCAGTTTATTTGGCGCTATAAAACGCATCAGGTATGTTCCAACAAAACGCCCAACAGCCATCATAGCCATAAAAATGCTCATGTAACCACCGGCGGTTTGGTTGTCAAAGCCCATAACATCATGCCCGTAATTAATGAAGAATGCCCAGGTGCCACCCTGTGCGGCCACGTTAAAAAATTGTGCTGCAACAGCCCACACAAAGTGTTTATGCTGATATAGTTTCTTCCCCGGTGTGGTATCAACGTTTACAGCTTCAGGGTCAACGGCGGTATGAGGGTCGGTAAGTGCCGGGATCTTTACAAATAAGAAAGCGATGGCGATGAATACAATAACACAGCCTATAGCAATATAAAGGGTTTTTACTGATGACAGATCTGTTGAATTACCGCCGGTTGCCCTTAGCAAAAAGTAAGAGCCAATAGCAGGGCCAATAATAGCCCCTACTGCGTTAAACGATTGGGAAAAATTGAGCCTCCGGTCGCTGGTTCGCTGGTCGCCCAGGGCTGCCGCAAATGGATGGGCAACGGTTTCTAAAGTAGCCATGCCACACCCCAATATAAATAGCGCAATACGGAAAAAACCAAACGAAGCTGCGTTTGCTGCAGGTACAAAAAGGAAAGTACCGATAGCGAACAGGGTTAAACCCAATACTACCCCCGATTTATAACCAAAGCGTTTTAAAAACATACCAGCCGGTATGCTCATGATAAAATAGGCACCAAAAACCGACAATTGAATAAGGCCCGATTGGGATTTGGAAACATTCAGCACCGTTTGAAAGTGCCTGTTAAGCACATCGCTCATGGAGTGTAGTAGCCCCCACATTAAAAACAAAGAGGTTACAAAAATAAAGATAACAACATATTTCTTTTCGGTAAAAGCTGGTTTGTTTATCATGATTGAACAACGTTAGTGTTTGTAAATAATGCAGAAGCACCTATGAGTGCCGCTTTTTCGCCCAGCAGGGCCGTTTTAATTGTTATGGTAGGTAAATTGCGAGTTAATTGTGGTAAAAAGTACTCCTGGGCCCTGGTTATGTTACCGCAAAGCACCAGTACATCCGGCGATAATTTAGCCAAGGGATTTTGCAGAAAATCGGCCATATTAACGGCAAATTCATCAAACACCTGCCTCGCATCATCATCATTGGGTACTAAAGCAGCTAAGGCTTTTACATTTGGTATTTTGTTCCCTGTTAATTCATGGTAGCGTTTCTGGAACCAGCGGGTTGACAGGTAATCGTCGGCAATGGTTTCCTTATACGGGTCGCTGCCGTAGTTAAGATCGCGGGTTGTGCCTTCTGCGCAAAATGCCGATCCAAAACCGGTACCCAGTGTAACGCCGGCCACACTTTTGTAGCCTGCCCCAGCCCCGGCCAATGCCTCGCCGGCAATAGTTGCTTCGGCATCGTTGCGGAAACGCACAAGGCTGTTATCCATGTTTAAAAAGCCGGCAAACATCAGTTTAATATCCATGCCGTAAATGGCTTCGTATTTATTGAGCCCTTTTATATAGCTTATACCTTTGGCATAATCAAAAGGCCCGGGCATCGCCACGCCAAGGCCGGCAATTTCAACCTGGGCATCAGATAGTGCCAATTGCAAAGCCGAGCGCCAGCTCCCGGTGATATCGGCGGCAGTGGCTTTGCTATTAACTTCTAACCTTACAATGCTTTTTTCTTCGATATTATAAGTGTCTGTATTGCAAATTGCGGCCGTAATATGCGAGCCCCCTATGTCAGCCGTCAGGATGTATGGAGAAGTAATTTTATTATCAGATATTTTCATCAGGAGAAGATCATATACAGGCGCATGGTATGCACCTCATAAGGTTAAAAAAGAGCAGACGGCCATCCGCCTGCCTTTTATCAACTAATCAGATAAGGAATCTCAGCCCTATCATTTATTTTATAAAGTACCCGCCGTTTATGACGGGCACTTTACACCGTTTTAATAGTTCGGGTTTTGTGTAATGGTACGATTAGAGTAGTCTATCTCGTTTTGTGGTATCGGGAACAGGTAATCCCTGTCATCCCTGAACAGTTTGCCTTTGTTGGTGTTATATTTTGCAGCAAAAGCACGCATAATTTCTCCAAACCGTTTTTGGCGAACAAGGTCTTCTCGTCTCCAGCCTTCCATACCCAACTCGCAGCGCCTTTCGTGCCATATTGCTTTACGCAGCTCTGTTTGATCTGTTGTGGTTACATCTGGTAAAGAGGCTGCTGTTGTAGCCGGGATGTATACTTGTTTCTGGCGTTGCGGATCTTTAGGAGGGGTTTCTCTTGCCCTTTTCCTGATCATATTTAAATAAGTTAAAGCTTCATCAGCCTTTCCATTCTCATTTAATGCTTCGGCAAACATTAACAGGGCATCACTATAACGTATTAACCTAACATTATAGCTAATGATCCAGGGGTTATATCCTAAACGCAGGTATTGAGGTACTTCAATTTTACGATCGTAGTAGCCATCCGGCGAACCTGCATTATCCTGGTCATTGTTATCCTGCAGGTAGCGGTCACCTGTCATGGTAAATGTGTAGGTTATGCGTGGGTCGTCGGCTGCAAACTCATCACGCAGGTCTTTTGTTGGGGCATGAAAACCATATCCCTGGTAACCCGGCGTGTTACGTGTAGTAAAAAAGTGCGGGATATTTGAGCCTATAGCTACATCTTTATCCTGCATACGGCTATCTATTACAAAAATAGATTCTGTGTTAAAATTATCTCTCCAGTTAGCACCGTAATCGTTCAACAAAGCGTAATCGTTAGATTTAACCAGTTGTCTGAATGTTTCTTCCGCTTTCACATAATTTAGCTGAAACATGTATGCTTTACCTAAAATAGCAAGTGCTGTACCGCGCGATACACGGTTTTTATCGGCATCCCCATAGGCTGTATAGGCAGGCAGTGCATTACTGGCCTCGGTAAGGTCGGTTTCAATTTGTTTAAACACCGCATCCGCAGTTGCCCTTGGTGTTGAGGTTGCTTCTGCCGGGGTAATTGGTTTTGTTACAAGCGGTACACCACCCTCTGTAGTTACCAGCGAGTAATAACCAAATGCCCTTAAAACTTTAGCCTCGTTAATATACCGGTTTATAAGCGTTTTATCGCCACTGGCATCAGGTGCATAGGCAATAACCTCATTTGCCCTTGCAATAAGGTTGTATAAAATGCCCCACCTTTGCGCTACCAAACCATTGGTTGGTGTTAAAATAAAGTTCGACATATCCTGTGCTTCGCCATAATCGCCGTCGCTGCTGCCTGCTTTCCAGGCATCATCTGTAGATACATCGCCAACAAAATAATGGTATTTGGCATACTCGTTCCAGGTTACCCGTAACTGCAAATAAACTCCGGTAAGGGCTTGCTGGATCTGCGCATCGGTTTTGTAAAACGTAGCGTTTGACTGTGTCCCGTACACGGGCTTTTCAATAGCACTTTTTTTACACTGGATATTCAGTAATAAAAAAAGCATCAGGCTGAAATATATAATAATCTTTTTCATGTTTTCTGATATTTTAAGAATTAAAACTGCGCGTTTATGCCTGCCAAAATTGTTCTGGATGATGGGTACCTGATGGCATCGTAACCCAGGTTTAGAACATTATTAGCTCCAATTTCGGGGTCTAAACCTTTGTATTTGGTAAAGGTGAACAGGTTTTGCCCACTTATGTAGAACCGGCAGGTGCGTAATATTTTAAGGCGCTGTAAAAAAGCCGGCGGCACATTATAGCCTAATTGCACGTTTTGTAAACGCAGGTACGATCCTTTCTCTACCCACCAGCTTGATGCACGGTAGTTATCGTTATTATTACTTGTAGATATTTTTGGATATGAAGCGTTGTCGCCTTCTTTTGTCCAGGCTTGTGTATAAGCATCTGCCAGTGCGTTTTGATAACCTACTGTAGCCATGCTTTTTAGGCCGTTCCAAATATCATTACCGATAGTACCCTGGAAAAACGCGGTAAAATCAAACCCTTTATAGGTAGCCCCAAGGTTAAAGCCGTAGATCAGATCAGGGTGCGGGTTACCAATATAAGTCCTGTCTTTATCGTCCAGCACACCGTCGCCGTTCAAATCTTTAAATTTAAAATCGCCGGGGGTTGCCAATGGCTGTACTTTTTGACCAGCCGGGCCTACGTAACTATCAATTTGCTGTTGGTTCTGAAAAATGCCTTCATATACATAACCGAAAAATCTTGACATTGGCCCGCCAATTTCAGTTTTACTTACATTACCGTATAATGGTAAGCCGCCATTGCCTAACGAGGTTACTTTGTTTTTATATATAGATATGTTACCACCCACGTTAATGCCCACCTGGCCTATGTTATCACGATAGTTAACAGCGGTTTCAAAACCATTGTTGTCTACGTTACCAGCATTAGAATACGGGTAGTTTGGATAGCCGGAAATAGCAGGGATAGGTACCTGTAAAAGCATATTCTTGGTGCTTTTCCTGAAGTAATCAATAGATACGCTTAATTTATCGTTAAAAAAGCCTGCATCTAACCCAATGTTTGCCTGTTGAGAGGTTTCCCACTTAATATCAGGGTTACCTATGTTAATGGGCACGTAACCCTGGCTGTAGCCATTACCAAAATACCACTGCTGCTCGATATTTGACCCGATAAGGGTAATAGGCGCATTGCTGTTTATCCGTTGGTTACCGGTTTGTCCCCATCCGCCACGTAGTTTTAAGTTGGATATGGTTTTATCTAAACCAAGGTTCTTAAAAAAGGCCTCGTTGTTAATTCTCCATCCTAATGAAAACGACGGGAAGTACCCCCATTTATTGCCGTTTGCAAATCTTGAGGAACCATCGGCCCGGAAATTTACTGTGGCCAGATAACGATCGCCGTATGAATAGTTGATACGGCCCAGGTAAGACAATATAGATGATTCTAATTTACCGCCTGTTGCCTGCGCACCTAAAGTTGCAGCATCTAATACCTGGAAGGCAGGATCATTGCCTGGGGCCGTGGTTTTATAAGCATTAATACCTTCAGAACTATTTGACTCATATGTCATAGCTACCATAGCGTCAAATGAGCTTTTGCCTACTGTTTTAACATAATTTAGCCTTTGCTCAATTACATTATTCTGCACCTTGCCTGCATTATTGGTTAACTGAGTCTGGTCGCGGTATTTATCTTCCCTGTTAGCCAGGTTGTTTTCTGTAAATACGGAGTGATATATGGGCTGAAAAAGCTTAAATGTACTGGTTTGGTTATCAAAATTGTATTGTACAAAATAGCTAAGGTCTTTGGTTAGCTTTACTTTACCGTACACGTTTCCATAAATGTTCAGGTTTTCGGTAAGCCTGTCATTAAGCTCCAGTACCGATACCGGGTTTGGATTGAATGCCCATTCTGTAGGTGCGTACTTGTTATACTTATAATCAACAGATCCCGGGTCAACCAATGGGTTAATAACAGGCGTAAACGGGTCTGCCTGCAGCACGAAATTAAATGCAGGTAATGAGCCTGTATCGCGCGACTGGAACTTTGCCAAGCCAACATTTACCCCCACGGTGATGCGGTCAGACAGGTCGTACTCGTTGTTCAGCTTCATCGTAAGCCTTTTAAAACGGGTAGTGATAATAGCACCTTTATCATCCAGGTAACCAAGGCTATAGTAAGAACGGGCTTTATCGCCACCGTTACGCACACTCAGGTTATAGTTTTGCGTAAGTGCCGATTGATTTACAGCGTCCCACCAGTTGGTATCAAACCCGCGTTTATATTGCTGCTCAAATTTAGGATCGAGCGTGGAGCCACCATTTTTATACCCGGTGGTAATAAAGTTATAAAACTGCTCGCTGTTTTGCATTTTAGGCGACCGGTAACTGTCTTTAGTGCCGATGTACGAGTCGAATGAAGTTACGCTTTCGCCTTTCTTAGCTTTTTTGGTAGTTACCAATATAACACCGTTAGAGCCACGCGAGCCATATATTGACGTTGCAGAAGCATCTTTTAATACCTCGATGTTTTGAATATCAGTTGGGTTAAGGTTATTGATATTATCAAAAAGCTGCCCATCAACAACGTACAAAGGGTTGTTATCATTTACAGTTCCAAAACCCCTTATCCTGATCACAGCGGCGTCGCCCGGCTGGCCCGAGTTAGTGGCTACATAAGCCCCGGCAACCTTACCCTGCAATAATTGCGATACGTTTGGTACCGCGTAGTTTTTAAAATCCTTTTCTGATAATGACACGATAGATCCGGTCAGGTCGCTCTTTTTTTGCGTACCGTAACCCACAACAATAACATCATTTAATGATCTTGCCTCGGGCAAAAGTTTAATGTTTAAAGCAGCGTTATTATCAATAGCAACCTCTTGCAAAACATAACCTATATAAGTAAATATCAGTGTCCCCCTCCCATCAGGTACATTAATACTAAACTTGCCGGTGTTATCAGTAAAGGTAGTCATAGCACCGTTTTTTAATTTAATAGTAACACCCGGTAAGGTGATACCCTTTTCGTCGACAACAGTACCGCTTATTTTAACCGGTGCCTGGGCATAGGTTAACAGGTTACTGCAGGTAAGCGCTGTAAAAACAGCCAAAAAGCACAACATGCTTTTCAGGTGTTTTTTTACGCTTTTAGTTTTAGAAAGTATCCGTCCCGGATCACTTCCCTTTTGCGTAAACTTTTGTAAAATTTCCATCATTTGTTTATTTTAAATTGGTTTTAGAACTTAGTATACAATCTCATAGGCATCCGTATAAAGGCAATTAGGCTTATTTATACAGAAAAACCGGTTCGGCAAAATGGTTTTAAAATTCCCCGCCGGTTTTTACCCGGCAGGGTTATATTATAATAAAACAGGTTATTATTTACCGTCGCCGGTTATAGGGTCTGGCGGTGCGGGGTTAGCCGGGTCATAAATGGCAACCCCCACCCTTGAATCTGCGCAGCCATAGTATAAGTACCACTTATGCTTAAACCAGGCCATCCCTTCAATAAATACGGTTCCATTAACATATTGGCCGCTCTTTTCAAAAGGCTGCATAGGTCGCAAAAAAGGTACATCGAGCCTGGTTATTAACTTTGTTGGGTCTGTTTTGCTGAACAGCATTTGCCCCGCGCAATAAGAGTTACCGTTAAAGCGCTTATCGCCGCCTTCACCAGGGTGGTTTTTGCCATTGTAAAGCAGAACGATCCCTTTATCTGTAAGTATGGCGGGCGGGCCGCATTCGGTAAGGTCGCTATCAAAGTAACCAGGCCTGGTTAATGCCAAAGCTTTTAATTCGCCTTTATTATCCACTAACGGTGCCCAGTCTACCAGGTTAGTTGATGTTGCACCATAAACGGCGGTTTCACCCCAATACATAAAGTATTTACCGTTTATTTTTGCCACCACCTGCTTGTCGCCCTTTATACGGGTAACTATTGAGGCCGACTTATGAGCGATGTTAAAGAATTTACCTTTATAAGCATCCTGAAATATAGGGCCATGTTTTTTCCAGTGAATCAAATCCTTAGAAGTTGCCACACCAAGGCGTGGTGTTTTGCGGTTCCATTGGGTATAGAAAACAACATAGGTACCGTTTTCTGTAACAGCCACGCGTGGGTCTTCGCAACCACCCGGCCATTCGTATTCTTTTTGCGAATCATCCCCCGGGAAAAATACCGGTTTGGTTTTACGGGTAAAGTGCAGGCCATCGCTGCTTTCGGCATAGCCCAGGCGCGAGGTACGCATGCCAATTTCTATCCCGGTTTTATCTTCTGAACGATACAGCACAATGATCTTCCCATTTTTTACAGCCGCTGCAGGGTTAAACGTATCATTAGCTTCCCAGTGAACATTTTTCTTGCTCATAGGGTCGTAAAAAACTGACGCGGGTTTTGGTGATATAATTGGATTGATAGCGTCTGGCCTTACAAACCCACCTAATGCCCATGAAGGCAATACATTCTGGTCTTGTGCGGTAACAAACTGGGTGCATAAAAAAAACGTAACTACCCACGTAAATTTTAATAGATGTTTATTCATCATTGATATAGTTTATAATAATTTGCTTTAGTAGCGGCGATCCTTATTTAAGTGTTTTAAACAGGAAATATTAATTGGTTGAAGTACGAAACAATTATAGGCAATAAAACCGGTTTTGCAAATGTGTTTTAAAGGATTATTGAATATTTTGAAGAAATGTGAAAAAGCTAAAAAAACAAATATTATGATATGAAGATTTCAATAATCACGGGTTGTGGCTTATTAAAATGATTATAAAAATACGTGTTGCCAAGTTGCACAACCGGTTTTCTAACAAAAACAAGCTACATTTGCATTATATAAAACGCAACAAAACACATTGCCGGACATATATTATTGTTTTTTGCTATTAAATAAGTTAATTAGATGAATATTAGAATAACGGGCCGCTGTAAATGAAGAAAAAACTATCAATTAATGATATTGCCAGTCAATTAAATGTGGCAAAATCAACCATTTCTTTTATTCTTAATGGTAAGGCTAAAGAGAAAAGGATAAGCGACGAGTTGGCAGAACGTGTTTTAAAATATGTAAAAGAAAAAGGCTACAAACCCAACCAACTGGCCAGGAGCCTTAGCACAGGTAAAACCAAGATGATATGCCTGATGGTTGAAAAAATATCTGATTATTTCTTCTCTCATATTGCTTTTCATCTCGAGGTTTTAGCCTATAAGAGCGGTTACAAGATCATTTATTGCAGTACAGAAAACGACCCTGAAAAAACACGTGAACTGATACAATTATTTAGAGACAGGCATGTTGATGGCTATATTATTACGCCACCGGCGGGTATTGAGTCGGCAATTATGGAGCTGATCAATGATGAGTTGCCCGTAGTTTTATTTGACCGGCATTTCAAAAGCATTGATACCGATTATGTTGTGCTTGATAATTACCAGGGCACTTACAATGCCGTTGCTCATTTAGCTGATAAAAAATACAGGCACATTGCCTTTGTTACCCTGCAATCTGAGCAATTACAGATGACAGACCGCGAGGCCGGTTACTTTGATGCTGTAAGCAAGTATGAGCTTACCCCCGCCCTGCTAAAAATTCCATTTGAGAATGATGCCAATACAACTACCAAAAACCTGACATCTTTTTTGAATGACCATCATGAGATTGACAGTATTGTATTTGCAACCAACTACCTTGCCTTAAGCGGTGTTAAAGCTATTAATGATATGCAACTACAAATCCCCCGTGATATTGGTATCATCGCATTTGATGATCATGAAATTTTTGGCCTGTATAACCCTACCATAACTGCTGTTGCGCAACCACTGGAACAAATGGCTGTAGAACTTTTTAAAATACTTTTAGATAAGCTGGAAAATAAAACCCCAATAAAACAACTACAACAAATTGTAGTACCATCAAAACTAATTGTCAGGGAATCAACAAGATAGTGAACTATTTTTGGATAACACGCATCTGAACTACCCGCATTTAAGCCAGTGGCGCTTGCGCAAGCAGCCTGAGTTTTTCAATTGTTTTCTGAATTCAGTTAATAGACATTAGCAATAACCTAAAATCAAAAATAGGGAGCAGCCAATGTTTAATTGCTGCCCCCATTCAAATTACGCAAACACTTGGCAATTCTTAACAAGCCTTAAATAACTAAATAGCAAAAGCGAAGAGTTTAACTTATTTGTTTAAGGTAACTAATGCTTTTTTCAATACTTAAAAACTGATCGGTTTTAAAGTTTTCCTGCTCAACTATGTAATATTTCACTCCCGCGGAACGAGCTTTTTTAAGTATGGTTTTGTAATCGATGGTCCCGCTTCCAATCTCTGTATTCAATGCAGGATCAGCTTTTTCCATATCTTTAATATGTATAAGCTTAAAACGGTTTGGATGAGCCTTCAACCATTTCAAAGGGTCTTCTCCAGACCTGATGGTCCAGTAAATATCCATCTCAAAATCCAGCTGTTCAGTATTTGTATTATTTAGCAGTAAATCAAACAAACGCTGCCCTTCTATATTTTTAAATTCAAAATCATGATTGTGGTAAGCCATCTTTAATCCGGCTTGCTGTATCTTATCTGCAGCAATATTGATTTTATTAACAACAGCATGCATGGCATCTAAACTGTTGCGATATTGTTCAGTAAGATAAGGTAAAACAATGTACTTCTGCCCCAGTATCTTTGCTGCTTCAATCGCTTCGTCTATCTGGGCAGTATCTCCTGATGACAGGAATGAGTCGAGGGAGTAATGACCACTCGGTGCGGTTAAACCATTATCATCAAGCAGCTTTTTAAATTCGGATGCAGTAAGGCCCCAGAAGCCATTCGCTTTTGAATAACCAAAAGGTTCTACCTGTTTATAGCCCGCCCTGGCAATTTTAGGTATAATGCTATTAACTTCTTTAGCCAATTGTTCTCTGAAAGCGAAAAGCTGTAACCCGTATTGGCGGTTTGTTTTTGCCATTAAAAACCCCGGCATGAACACAATACCGGCAGAAATAACGCCTGTTTGCTGTAAAAAAGATCTTCTGTTTATCATGAAATTTATTTAAAGGTTACAAAGTTGAAAAGCAGCTTATTGCAACGGCGCAATTAATGGCTATTACTGTTAATAATTGTTTTGTGAGTCACCAGGTATCTGTGCCGTAAAAAAAGTACAGGAAGGTGATGCTGAGGTTTAGAGAATTAAAGCTCTTTTATCTTTATGTTTCTGAACGAAATCCCCGTCGACCAGTCCTGTAATGATATACTGCCACTGTAATGTTTCCCAAATTCAGGGAACGCTTTAAAATGAGATGCAGCTATTTTTTTCTTCCATGAATCAGATTTAAGATCTTCCCTTGCAGTGAGAACCCCATTAAGGAAAAATTCAATTCGACCATTCTTTTGCCTTATCTCTGAATGGTTCCAGGCATCAGCGGGCTTGCTTTTGACAGCATTTTTTTGTGGTGAAAAGCTATATAAACATCCTGAACGGGATTGTGGCTTCACAAAATCAGGGTGCGAACCGTCCAACAGCTGGTATTCAGGGCCGGAGGCCCAGGCGGCCGGGATATCTTTCCTTTCCAATACATTAATAAAAACGCCGCTATTTCCACCCTTGGGCAATTTCCAGTCAAATTTCAGGTCAAAATCTTTATACTGGTTATTGCTCACCAGGTCGCCCACACCAGATTTATCCTGAGGGTCGCAAAACAGTTCACCGTTTCTAACCTTCCAAATGGTAAATGGCCCTTTAGAATTATATAAATGCCAGCCGACTGTAGAGTGCCCGTCAAATAAAAGCTTCCAACCGGCTGCTTTTTCGCTGGGCGTAAGCACATTATTCTCTTTATTAATAGTTGCATAGCAATTAATGATCAGCGCTAGTATGACTGTTGTGATCATTGCAATTTTGTTTTTCTTCTTCATGATTGATGTTTTTTAATTGGTTTATTATTGATAGTTATGCTCATATAATTGATTCAGGCAAAGCCACTATTTCACTTTAAGGATGAAAGCAACCATTTCTTTTGCATCATTGCTTTTAAGAGATGGATGAGGGGTCATGGGAATATCGCCCCAACTACCTGCGCCACCTTTGATGACTTTATTAGCCAGGGAGTCGATATTATTGAGCGTATATTTCTTTGCAATAGCACTGAACGCCGGGCCGATCAACTTTTCCTGTTCTTTATGACAATTCCTACAGTCGCTCTGAATTATCAGCTGCGCCCCTTTGTCTGATGAATTGGCAATTGAAACAGCCGGCACGGATGATCCAACACTATCAGCATTGTTTACGTTTTTATTAAAATTTACGGTATCAGTGCTGTCGGCATGATTTCGTGTTTGATCACTGCTGCCGCCACAGGAAGATATGGCAATTGATAGCGCAATTAAGAAAACCAGATTCTTTAACATAGTTTATTGATTTAGTATTCATTTACATCTTGCAATTATATGCAAAATTGCATATAATTGCAAAATGTTTTCAAATTCACAAACTTTTTCTAAAGAGGATTTTACAAAATCCAAAACAGCAACAAAGGCAATCTTTCTTATTTGCGGGCTTGGCATTTCAAGCTGGGCGGTGATGGTGCCGTTTGCAAAGCATAGGCTTTCGTTAAATGATGGCGATTTGGGTTTAATGTTACTATTGCTGGGGGTTGGAGCCATCTCCATGATGCCAGTCACAGGTATTTTAATGTCAAGGTTTGGGAGCAGAATAATCATTATGATAGCCGCTACGGTTGTTGCTATTACCTTACCATTATTGTTATTGATGGATACAATAGTTTCACTGGGTTTAATCCTTTTTATATTTGGCTCAGCAATTGGCACTGTTGATGTGGCTATGAATGCCCATGGCATTCAGGTTCAAAACATCATCGGGAAACCCATTATGTCATCGTTGCATGGCCTATTCAGCGTTGGGGGGCTGCTTGGTTCCCTTGGATTGGGGTTTCTTATTAAAACAGGTCTCTCTCCGGCGGTTGCTGCAGTAACAATATCCGCTATGCTTTTACTAATTGTTGGTACACAGTACCGTTCATTATTAACAGCATCGTATGAAAAAGAAATAAGTAACAAGTTCCATCTCGAAAAAAAGCCTGATGATAAACCCAGGCCCAGATTGCAATGGTTAAATGGCAGTGTTATGTATTTGGGGCTGATGTGTTTTGCAGTATTTCTTTCCGAAGGAGCAATGCTGGATTGGAGCGCGGTCTTTCTAAAAGAAAACAGGGGCGTTAACCTGGCTTTTGCCGGCATTGGCTATGCAGCTTTTTCTGTTGCAATGGCCACTATGCGTTTACTGGGCGACAATCTCGTAGCCCGGCTGAACAGTAAAAGGGTGGTCGTATATGGAACTTTAACAGCTGCGGCAGGGCTTTTCATAGTCGTGTTAACTCCCTGGCTTTTTAGTGCCCTTTTGGGATTTGTTTTGCTGGGCATCGGAGCCGCTAACGTCGTTCCTGTATTTTTCAGCGAAGCCGGACGCCTTAAAAATGTTTCTTCTACCGCAGCAATTGCCGCTATTTCCACCTTTGGTTATTCTGGGCAATTGGCTGGCCCGGCCACATTGGGGTTTATCGCCCATCATACCTCCCTGCCGGTGGCGCTCGGATTTACTGGTTTTCTTCTATTTGCAGTGGGTGTTTCTTACTGGTTTAGGAGGACAACAGATAATTGATTAAAAAGGAAATTAATGTAAAAAACGAGCTATTGTTATCGTGTCATTAATTCAATAATCTGCTAACGCTAAAATTATAATTAACGGCTGTTATTCGTAATGGCCCTTAGGCGATTGTTAGACATCAATAAATATGAAAATTGACCACCTGGGGATTTGGGTAAGCGACCTGGAAGCTATGCGTAGATTTTATGTAAAATACTTTGGTATGATAAGCGGGGATAAATATATTAATGAACAAAAAGGGTTTTCGTCCTATTTTCTTTCGTTTGAGAACTCTAATATAAGGCTGGAAATTATGCACAAAAATGCAATGACAGACAACGATTTATCCCGGGGTATAAAAATGGGGCTGGCACATTTTGCTATCTCAGTAGGCAGTGAATCAGCAGTAAATGACCTGACCGAAAGTTTAAGGAATAATTATTATGCTATCGCATCGGAACCAAGAAGAACCGGCGACGGTTATTACGAGAGCGTAATTCTCGATCCCGAAGGAAATTTTGTGGAGATTTGTGTTTAATAAATAGCTTTTTAAAGGTGCAGATTTATGCCAGGTTCAGATTGTATTTTGCATTTGAACCCCGTTAACTAACGATTGTATACAACCATTGCTAATACTATATTTGTTATTTATCTCTGAAATGTTAAAAGAAGAAAGATTTAACCATATTCTTACCGCCCTGAAAAAAAAAGGAAAGGTTGCCTTCGATACCTTATCCTCGGAATTGAAAGTTTCTGAAGATACCGTCAGAAGAGATATAGATGCATTGCATAATAATGGCTTATTAATAAAGGTACGCGGAGGCGCCATTTCTCAGTCCAAAAACCCGCTCACTTTCCAGGACAGGACGGGTTATCTTTCTGAAGAAAAGAATCTGATCGGTCTGAAAGCACAGCAATTCATCAAAAGTGGACAAACGATATTTATGGACGGAGGGACGACAATTTGTGCAATTGCACAGAGCCTGCCCTCAAATGCCAGCTTTCGCCTAATAACCAATAATCTTGCGTTAGTGCCAATCATATCTAATTTTAAAGGGATAGAATTAATCATTCTTGGCGGCCTTTACGACCAAAAAACAGAGATAACTACTGGAGAGCAGGCCCGCTCAGAAATAAACAATTTTGTTGCGGATATTTATTTCATGGGCACGTGTGCGTTACATAAAGATTTCGGTATCACAGCTGTATTCCAGGCAGACGGTGAGCTTAAACAAAAAATGCTTAAAAATTCAATCAAAACATTCGCCCTTGTAAATAGCGCCAAGCTTAATTTAACGGAACATTACAAAGTGTGTGAATTAACAGATATAAGCGGATTGATAACCAATCTTCCCGCAGATAACCCTAAGATGGATCATTTGCGAAATTTAGGGATGACTTTGATTTAAATTTACCCTTCGTAGCTTACCTAATTTTAGGATATTTCCAGGTCTACTTGCCGATACAAAATTTGCTAAATATATTCTCCAGTAGATCATCTGTAGTAACGGCCCCGGTTATTTCACCAAGATAGTGCAGGGCTTGTTTTATATCCATCGACAGGAAATCGGAAGTAACAGTATCTATCCCGCTTAGTACCCTTATCAATGCTTCTTCGGTTTTTTGCAGGGCTTCCAGGTGGCGGATGTTGGTTACCAGTGTTTCGTGTCCGCTTAATTGCTCTTTTATGGCAGCATGGTATATTTTGCTTTTCAGCTCATCAATATGCTGCTTTTCTTTGGCGGATACAATGATCGCTTTATCGGTATGCGGCAGGGCCAATAATTGCTCCTGGTTTAGCAGATCGGCTTTGTTTGCTACCAGCAACATGGTTATACCGGGCTTTTGCAGGCTTTCTATATCGCTATTTAAATCGGCAAGGGTTATTTGCTCTGCATCGTAAACATAAACTAATAAGGCACTCTGGCTTATTTTTTCCATGGTACGCTGCACCCCTATTTGTTCAATAGCGTCCGTAGCTTCGCGGATACCCGCAGTATCAATCAGGCGGAAGTTAATGCCTTGTATGTTCAGTACTTCCTCAATAGTATCGCGTGTGGTGCCGGGGATATGGCTTACAATAGCACGTTCCTCGTTCAATAAAGCGTTTAATAAGGTAGATTTCCCTGCGTTTGGCCGGCCCGCAATAACCGTATTTACGCCGTTCTTGATGGCGTTACCTAATTCGAACGATTGTATCAGGCTGCCTATAATGCGGGTAATATCATGTGTTAGCTTTTTTAACTGATCGCGGTTGGCAAATTCTACGTCTTCTTCTGCAAAATCAAGTTCAAGCTCAATTAATGATGCAAACTGAACCAATTGCTCGCGTAACTGAGCAAGCTGGTTACTAAACCCGCCGCGTAACTGCTGCAAAGCTATCTGCTGCGAAGCTTTTGAGTTGGAGGCTATCAGGTCGGCAACAGCTTCTGCTTGCGAAAGGTCGAGCTGACCGTTCAGGAATGCCCTTAGGGTAAACTCGCCTGCTTTAGCAGCGCGTGCACCGTTTTTGATCAGCAGTTTAATGATCGACTCGATAATGTAATTTGAACCATGACAAGAGATCTCTACCACATTCTCGCGGGTGTATGATCTGGGTGCTACAAATAACGAAGCAACTACTTCATCCAGTTCTATAT
The DNA here is from genome assembly GCA_040390445.1 of Bacteroidota bacterium. Taxonomy (GTDB): domain Bacteria; phylum Bacteroidota; class Bacteroidia; order Sphingobacteriales; family Sphingobacteriaceae; genus Mucilaginibacter. The sequence continues at coordinate 38,195 of JAZJYI010000003.1, read as the reverse complement.
CGCCATCTGCAATACGCCCAAAATGCAGCGTGTGCGAGGCCTGCTTGGTTAGGTCTTTCCCTTTCCAAACCTTTTGTGCAATAGTTATAGCATCGGGGCCTGATAGCCTGATCACCCCTATTGCCCCTATGCCGTTTGGTGTAGCAAGCGCTACTATAGTTTCTTCTTTTTGTGCCATTTTACTATCTGCAAAAGTCGTAATTTACTATGAACTAAAAGTTTTATTTTCGCCACACTATGGTAACTTTTTTTGAAGCTTCGCTCGATACTATTTCTGTACACCATGTTGGCAATCAATCTGTGGGTGAAATGTACGCCCTGTCTGGAAAACCACTTGAGTTGAAAGATGAGATCATCCCCAACCTGTTGATGCAGTATTTTTTGAAACCATTTGAAAAGGCAAACGAGGTTTACCACCTGATGCATAGCAGCGGCGACCTGGCCCTTAACGAACTGCATAACTTTACCACTAAGGTTTTTGAGGATAAGGAGCGATTCCACGAAATGTCTGAACAGATCGCTAAACACCTGTACAAGGTTAGCACCCACCCTAATATAAAGGGCGGCGAATTGTACATTGTATATTTCAACAACGTGCAGATAGAAGGCAACCCGCTGGATGCCATAGGTATATTTAAATCAGAGAACAAAGAAACTTACCTAAAAGTTTACCCGGACCAGGGCGGTTTCGCGGTTGATTATGAACAGGATGCTATCAACATCAATAAACTTGATAAAGGCGTGCTTATTTTCAATATCGAAAAAGAGAACGGTTACAAAGTGGTAGTGGTTGATAAAGTTACCGGCGGGCAGGACGCCGCAGTTTATTGGAAGGACGAGTTTTTACAATTAAAGATTCGTAACGATAGCTTTAACCAAACCAGTAATGCCCTTGGCGTGTACAAAAACTTTGTTACCCAAAAGCTCGACGATGAATTTGAAATGAGCAAAGCCGATAAGATTGACCTGCTGAACCGCTCCATGAAGTATTTTAAGGAAAAAGAAACCTTCGACCTGGATGAGTTTAGCGAAGAGGTGATCAGTAACCCAGAAGCCATAGCATCCTTTAAAACATTTAAGAGCCAGTACGAGGAAGAGTTTGATACTCCTATCGGCGATAGTTTTGAAATCTCAGGCAACGCCGTTAAAAAACAAGCCCGTATCTATAAAAGTGTTTTAAAGCTGGATAAGAACTTCCATATTTATATTCATGGCGATAATAAGCTGATTGAAAAAGGCTTTGATGATGATAAAGCCATGAATTATTATAAGGTTTATTTTAAGGAAGAAGCTTAGATAAAGCCACAGGTTGTTAATACCAAATATCCACCAGAAACAAAATCCGTTAATATATTCTTTAGTATGTAAGCTAAAGGTAAAATGAACGGATTGCGATGCTGTATTGTTGCCATTTAATTATTTGTAACATACCTTAGTTTAATATAATAACATGATATGAGTACTGAAAAAGCTATTTTGGCAGGCGGTTGTTTTTGGGGAGTAGAGGAATTGTTCAGGCATTACCCGGGTGTTGTTTCTACCGTTGTGGGCTACACGGGTGGCAATGTGCCCAATGCAACCTACCGGAATCATGGCACGCATGCAGAAGGAATAGCTGTGGAGTTTGATCCGTCGGTTTTATCTTATCGTAAACTGCTGGAATACTTCTTCCAAATCCATGATCCTACAACACGGAACAGGCAAGGTAACGATATTGGCACTTCGTATCGTTCTGCCATTTTTTACACCAATGAAAGCCAGCACGAAACGGCAAATGCCCTGATAGCAGAAATGGAATCGTCTGGTATATGGCCAGGTAAAATTGTTACCGAAGTGGTACCTGAAACTGATTTTTGGAACGCGGAAGAGGAACATCAGGATTATTTAAAAAAGCACCCTTATGGATACACATGCCATTTTGAACGGCCTGACTGGAAATTAGCTTAGTATAATTTATCCTTCAAGCTACCCACGGTAAGCCAGTTGCATAAAGCCAAGTACTTCCTCATTCACATCATCCATATTCAGCATTCTGAAATGGTGATTAAATTGTTGTTGCCCGGGTACCTGCGCTATTTTCTGGAAACACAGGTTATCCCGGTACTCTTGCTTAAAAGGGAATACTACATGAATAAAGTTTTTGCCTAACTGGGTAATGTAGGCAATTCGTTTATGGCCACTATCCAAACCTATCATACTTTTTAACGGCACTACCTGCATATGCCCAATAGTGTTGAAACTGTTTATAAAATGGTTAAACAGGGCGAGGGTGTGTTCGCTTTTACCGGTCAGGAAATCTGATAGATGGTATTCTTCTGATGCTGCCATAGGTGTGTCCTTTAATTAAATATAGTCAAATTGTCCTAAAGAGATTGCTTCGTACATCGCAATGACGCGTGGGATAGGTTATTTGCTCAATCAAACTCCGGCAGTATCCCTTCAATTCCCCAACGTTCTTCAATACCCAGGCCAAACAGTGCAAAATCATATTTAACAGGGTCCTTCGGGTCAAACTCTTTGAGGCGTTCGGTTAGGTCGAGGGCGGTTTGCCAGTCGGTTTGTTTGCGGTTAATGAGCTTGAGCTTACGGGCCACACGGTCTACATGCAGATCGCAGGGACAGATCAGGTCGGCAGGCTTTAGCTTATTCCAGATACCAAAATCAACACCGTTATTATCGTTGCGCACCATCCAGCGCAGAAACATATTCAGCCTTTTGCAGGTAGATTTTTGCGAGGGCGACGACACATGCTTTTTTGTACGGTGCGGAAAATCGGGCAGGGAAAAGAAATAGGTGCGAAAATGGTTCAGGGCTGATTCGGCGTTAATGTCAGTCTGAGCTTGTCGAAGACCAGAACCGGGCACAAACGCGTCTTCCAAACTCTCAAATTTCTCATAATGCCACCTGAAGAATGATATAAAGTACAGCGTATCAATATCATTAAAAGTACGGTGCTTAAAGTGCAGTAATTTCTTCAGGTCGGGTTCCTCGTGATTGATGATAAAATCATAAGGGGCGCCATCCATCAGGGTAATAAGTTCTTTACACTTATTGATGATGGTTACCCGCTGCCCCCATGCCAGTGTAGCCGCCCAAAAACCCATGATCTCTATATCCTGCTTTTTGCTGAACATGTGCGGGATACTCACCGGGTCGTTCGCAATAAACTCCGGCCGGTTGTATTGGGCTACTTTTTGGTCGAGGAAGGCTTTGAGGTTATCGTTCATGGCAATCAAAAAACGTCATTGCGAGGTACGAAGCAATCTCTTTAAGTTATTCCCTTATACAAGGTGTATAAAATTGTCCTAAAGAGATTGCTTCGTACCTTGCAATGACGCGTGAGTTGTATTTGTTAAGCTAACGCTTGTTTCAAATCTTCCAGCAAGTCTTCAATATCCTCTACCCCTACGCTCAGGCGCAGCAGGTTATCTACCACACCGGCTTTATCGCGCTCGGCTTTAGGGATGCTGCCGTGTGTCATGCTTACGGGGTGGTTGATCAATGATTCTACACCGCCTAATGACTCGGCCAGGGCAAATACTTTAAAAGAGCCTGCAATACGGTAGGTATCCTCCAATGTAGCATCCTTTAGCACAATAGAGATCATCCCGCCAAAATCGCGCATTTGCTTTTTGGCGATGTCGTGGTTCTTTGAATCAGGGAAACCAGGCCAGTAGATTTTCTCTACCCGTGGGTGGTTTTTCAAAAACTCGGCAACCTGGCGGCCGTTCTCGCAATGCGCTTTCATCCGCAGGTGCAGGGTTTTGATGCCACGCAGTACCAAAAAGCTATCCATAGGGCCCGGTGTAGCACCACAGGCATTATAAATAAACCAAAGCCTTTTGTAAAGTTCCTCATCATTTAGCATCAGGGCACCCATCACTACATCGCTGTGGCCGCCAATATATTTGGTAACCGAGTGCATTACCACATCGGCGCCAAGGTCAATAGGGTTTTGCAGGTATGGCGAGGCAAAGGTATTATCAACCACAAACAGCAGGTTTTTAGCTTTGGTTATTTTGCCTACCGCTTCAATATCTACCACCTGCATGGTTGGGTTGGTTGGTGTTTCTATCCAAACCAACTTGGTTTTATCGTTTACATATTCATTGATAATATCAGGATTCGACAGATCAAGGAAATGGAATTTGATACCATAGTTAGCATATATCTTGGTGAAGATACGGTACGAACCACCATACAGGTCGTTACCGGTTATAACTTCGTCGCCCGGGGCAAGCAGTTTCATTACGGCATCGGTAGCGCCCATACCGCTCGAAAAAGCGAGGCCAAACTTAGCATTCTCCAGGGCAGCCAAACAATCTTCCAGTGCCTTGCGGGTTGGGTTGGTACCGCGCGAGTACTCGTACCCCTTATTATCTCCCGGCGATTTTTGCCAGTAGGTGGATGTCTGGTATATCGGCGTCATGATAGCGCCGGTAGTTGGGTCGGGCTCCTGCCCTGCGTGTATTGCTTTTGTTCCGAATTTCATGGTTAGTGCGATGATTAGAGTGCGAAGTGCGGGAGTGACGTGCGTTTAACCGCGCTTCGCTCCCCACACCCCGCACCAAATTAATATGCCCGTGCAAACAACACCCTTTGTGTAGACGGATTACCCGTCAGGATGCATTTGCCTTCTTCCTGTTTATTGTTCAAAGGTATACAACGGATTGTAGCCTTAGTTTCATCTTTTATTTTTTGCTCGGTTTCGGCAGTACCATCCCAATGGGCCGATATAAAGCCCGGCTGCTCATCAAGCATGCGTTTAAATTCGTCGTAGCTATCTACCTCGGTAGTATTTTCCGTACGGAAATCTGAAGCCTTTTTGTAGATGTTCGCCTGGATCTCTTCCAGCAAAGCTTCAATATGCGCTGCAAGGCCTTCCTGGTTTACGGTTTCTTTGGTTTTGGTATCTCTTCGTGCCAGTTCAACCGTTCCGTTTTGCATATCGCGGCTGCCAATAGCAACACGCAATGGCACACCTTTCAGTTCGTACTCGGCAAACTTGGCGCCGGGGCGGTGGGTATCTCGTTTATCAAATTTTATGCTGATATCTTTTGAACGCAGCTCTTTTGTTAAAGCATTTACAAACGTGGTGATGTTTTCCAGTTCTTCATCGTGCTTGTAAATAGGCACAACAACAACCTGTATTGGCGCCAGTTTTGGTGGCAATACCAAACCCGCATCATCAGAGTGTGCCATGATCAACGCACCTATTAAACGGGTTGATACCCCCCATGAAGTTGCCCAAACAAAATCCTGTACATTCTCTTTATTAGTGAATTTCACATCGAACGCCTTGGCAAAGTTTTGCCCTAAAAAGTGCGATGTACCCGCCTGTAACGCTTTACCATCCTGCATCAAAGCCTCAATGCAATAGGTATCCAACGCGCCGGCAAAACGTTCGTTTGGTGTTTTGCGGCCTTTTACCACCGGTAGTGCCATCCAGTTTTCGGCAAAATTGGCATAAACATCAAGCATTTGCTCTGTTTCTGCTATCGCTTCGTCTGACGTGGCGTGGGCAGTGTGCCCCTCCTGCCATAAAAATTCGCTGGTACGCAGGAATAAACGGGTACGCATTTCCCAGCGCATTACATTGGCCCATTGGTTGACTAAAATAGGCAGATCGCGGTAGCTTTGAATCCAGCCACGGTAGGTATTCCAGATGATAGTTTCGGATGTTGGGCGAATAATTAATTCTTCCTCTAATTTTGCGTCCTCATCTACAATAATATTGCCCTCTCCATCGTTTTTGAGGCGATAGTGTGTCACAACGGCACATTCTTTTGCGAAGCCCTCTACGTGGCTGGCCTCTTTTGAGAAAAAAGACTTTGGAATGAGCAGCGGGAAATAAGCATTTTGATGCCCTGTTTCTTTAAACATTTTGTCGAGCACTGCCTGTATTTTTTCCCATATAGAATAGCCATACGGCTTAATGATCATACATCCTCTCACGGGCGAATACTCGGCCATGTCAGATTTAATTATTAAGTCGTTAAACCATTGCGAGTAATCTTCGTCTTTACTTATGACACCTTTGCTCATTTTGTGATATTTGGATTATAATTTGATCTGATATTTAACATTTAGCAGGAGTCAAATTTATAAATTTATACGTTTATTTGGCCCTAGAACTTTACATCCTTACAAAAATGAATAGGAACCTTATTAAAGGAATGATTTTTATCGGTGCTATAGCGCTGAGTTCCTGCTCCGTTAACAAAACCGCATCCACCTCAAAAAACGACGACGACGTGTATTTCTCGCGCGCGGCCGCGGCCGAAGAGCCTGTTTACATTACCAGAAATGAGCAATATAACCAGGATGCCGACGACGAAAACAGCGACGATGAAGATTATTTCTATTACGATGATTACGCATCGCGTATAAACCGTTTCAGTTATTTCTCGCCATTTGGTTATTATGACAACTTTTACTCGCCTTATGGCTACGGCTATGGTGGCTACGGCTTAGGCATTGGTTTTGGTTATGGTGGTGGTTTTGGTTATGGCTCGCCATGGTATTATGGTGGTGGCTTTGGCTACGGTTTAGGTTTTGGCTATCCGTGGGGTGGTTATGGCTATGGCGGGTACTATTCACCATACTGGGGCGGCTACTACGGTTCTGGCTTCTGGGGTTCTTCTGCATATAATAATGCACGCCCATTCAGGGGTAACGGCAGCCCGGGCAGCCAGGCATTTGGCAACCGTTCGCGTTCCGCCTATAACGGAAACAATAATGGCATAGGCTATATCCCATATAGGGGCACACGTGGGGTTAGCAGCGGCACTAGTGGCAGGCCGGGTTATAGCGATACACGCGCCACAAGAGGTGTACGCCCGGTTAGCAGGCCTACCTATCAACCAAGTGTTGAGCGTTCTGCACCTTCATCATTTGGTGGTGGCGGTTCAAGAGGCGGTGGCGGCTCAAGCGGCGGCGGTGGCGGCAGGCCGGTAAGGAATTAATTGATAACATCAACCTAACACATTTTATGAAAATTAAATATATACTAAGTGTAATTGCTATAGTAGCATTTACCAAAAATAGCTTTGCCCAGTACTCGCAGGATGCCATCAGATTCTCGCAAACCGTAAACGGATCAACATCGCGTATCAAAGCTGTTGGCAACGCGGGCACCGCAGTAGGCGGCGATCTAAGTAACATCAGCGGTAACCCGGCCGGTTTAGGCTTTTTTACCCGGTCGGAAGTTAGCATTACGCCCGAGTACGATAATTCAAAATCAAAATCTACTTACTTCGGGCAGGCCAACTCTGCAACCAAGAATAAGGTTAACCTAAATAATGCATCGCTGGTACTTTACAACCAGCTAAGCAAACCACGTGGCGCTGATAAAAGCAAAGGCTGGCTTAGCGTAAACTACGGTGTAGCTTTTAACCGTACCAATAATTTCGATCAGAATATTCATTATGGCGGTACAAACAATGCCAGTTCCATTAATAACTACTACGCGAACCAGGCTAACCAGTTTGGTATAGGTAATGGTGATTTAACCGATATGGCCTATAAACAAAACCTGATAGACCAATATGACCTTGGCACTACTCCTCCTACTTCAGAGTTCAGGAGTAATAATTCTTTAAGGAGTGATAATTCTTTAGTGCCTGTTGCCCAGGAAGGATTTATTAACCGTTCGGGTAGCCAGTCGGCTGTCGATTTTTCTGTCGGCGCTAACTATAGCAATAAATTATACCTGGGTTTAAGCTTAAGCTTTACCGATATCAACTATAACTCGTTCAGCACCTTTTACGAAGATGGCTCTTTATCAAGGTTTGAGGGCACCCCTCCTGTTGGTATAGACCGCAGCTATTCTTCGGCTTACTCGCAGAACCAGGCAACCAGGGGTACCGGTTTTAGCGCCAAGGTTGGTGTTATTTACAAACCTGTAGAAGCAGTACGTTTAGGTGCAACATTCACCTCTCCTACTTTTTATAATATTGATGATACCTACAACGAGGGTATTGCATCAAGCATAAACAATGAGGCAACAGTATCACAAAACTCGGGCAATTATACGCTTAACTACAACCTGCGTACCCCTTTAAAATTAGCAGGTGGTGCAGCTGTATTTATTAAAAACTTTGGTTTTATCACCGGCGATGTAGAGTATGTTGATTACAGCACCGCCCACCTAAGCAGCAACCCCGATTATAATGCCGATTACCGTGACAACGGCGATATTAAAAATTTATACAAATCGGCTATTAACGCGCATGTTGGTGCAGAAGCCCGCATAACCAGTTTCTTTTTACTGCGTGGCGGTTACGGCATACAGGGTGATGCCCGTAAAGATTACGGCAGCGATATTAAAACTACCAGCGGCGGCATTGGCCTGCGTTTTGGCGCTTACTATGTTGATGCTACCTATGCGCATTCAACCGGTACACAAACCATATTCCCTTATGATATTGGCACTAACAGCCCGGCTGCTATGCTAAGAAACAGTAATGACAACGCTTACTTAACTTTAGGATACCGTTTCTAACCCCCAGCCCCCTGAAGGGGGAGTTTTTGAAAAGCAAAAAGCCGTTTAAGACTTATCTTAAACGGCTTTTTTTATTCTGCTCCCCCTTCAGGGGGCTGGGGGTTAGTCTTCGTTCACAAATGAGCGCAGCATCCAGGTGTTCTTTTCTTTGAACTGCATAAAGCGGTTTACCATATCGTTGGTGCCGTCGTCGCCTGCATCAGCTGTGATAGCTAATATCTCGCGCTCCATTTCAATCAGGGCGGCCATATCCTCAATAATAGCCTTCACCATGGCTTTATCTTTTAGCCCGATGGTGTTTATCTCTTGGATGGTAGATGTAGTTATATAATCTTTAAAAGTGCTGTATGGCGGCTTACCTAAAGTAAGTATCCTTTCGGCAAGCTCATCAATTGTAGTTAAAGCAGCAGTATATAGCTCTTCAAATTTAACGTGTAAGGTAAAAAAGTTTGACCCCTTAACGTTCCAATGGCAGCCACGTAATTTTTGGTAATGAATATGATAATTTGCCAGCAGATCGTTCAGGTGATCAACTACGGGTTTTACTTTTTTTTCTTCAAGGCTTATTTTTTCAGCGTCCATGATGTGTGTGATTTTTGTTTGTTGTGATAACAGCCCTTTCCAGGCTTTGTTCATCAAATTTAAACAGTTTTAATATTAATACCCATATTTGTACCCTTAAATGACAATGCTACAACCATCCATCTCCCAAACCTTTAACGGCACCGTATGGCGCCTGCAAATTGACGGGCAAACAGGCATAATGGCTGTTGAATTACGCAACGAACAGGAGAAACAAACGAGTTTTGCATCGCTGAATTTACTTACCGGCGAGGTACACTTTGATAACCTGGTTATGCCCGAGCGCTGGCTTACCGGCATCGAAGCTGTTTATAATGGCGTAATATTATTGCATTATTACAAGCACGAGAGTGGCCCCGAGCATAAAACCATTATTGCTGTTGATGCCAAAACAGCTGCAGAAGTTTGGAGCAATTATAACCTGGCGTTTGACCATTTCTCCGTTAATGGCCCTGTGGTATATAATACCAATATACAGCCAAAAAAATTACTGCTGATTGATGTACTTACCGGCCAAACCATAAGGCCCTATGATGCCATACAAGATAAACCTTTAGAGCAGGAGATAGTGATACCAGATATGGTACCTGCCAACCAATTGCTACCCGGCAGCCTGCCCGATGAGCCGTATGGAAATATGGTGCATTATCTAAACCATAATAGTTACAGAATTGTATCTTTGCACACTTTAAAAAATGGGGCGCTGCAACAGCACCTTTATATTTTAAAAAATGCCGAAGTGGTTTATTACGATTTATTGAACCGGCATATACAAAAATTACAACCCGAGGCGTTTGTATTACATAAAAACATCCTCATTTATATAAAAGACAAGGCCGAAATAAAGGTTTTAGAAATATAAATTACTGAATAAGAATTTATTATGAAATTTAAAATACTATTATTATCCACTATTTTGCTTAGCCTCACTTCTACCCTTTTTGCATCGGCCCCGGTTGATTCTGTTGGGGTGGAGAACCTGAACGGTAAAAAAGTGATCCTGCATAAACTCGATCCGAAAGATAACTACTACTCTATAGGCCGCAAATACGGTGTTAGCCCAAAGGTTATCCAAAAATTTAATAACAACGCCAGTTTGCAAATTGGCCAGATCATTAAAGTACCTACCGAGCGCTCGATAATGGAAACGGTTAAACCCACACCTGCTGTGCAGCCACCCGTACAAATACAAAACAAACCTGCAGAGCAGGTACCCGCTAAAACAGAACCAAAGCCCGTGGAGCAGGCACCTGTAAAAACACAGCCTGCGGCACAACAACAGCAACCTGCACAAAACGAACAAAAGCCCGCACAAACACCAGTAAGCCCTGCGGCAACAGCAGCCACGCAACAGTATAAGGTATCGGCACATGAAACGCTTTACGCCATAGCCAAGCGCTTTAATACCACGGTTGAGATTATTACAACGCTGAACAATTTAAAATCTACCAACCTAACGGCTGGGCAGGTACTATTGGTACCTAATGGCGAGCCTGCACCGCAACAGCCCGCTACCACAGCAGTAGCGCCGGCACATATTGATACGCTTAAACGCGACTCGACCTACGTAGCTGTTACAGATAGCTTGGAAAACCATAAGGCAGGCGCCAATAAATATGGCCTGTTTGAGAAGAACGAGAAAGGCGTAGCCACCTGGATTGATGATGCCAGCCTTGACCCTAACAAAAAGCTTATATTGCACCGTACAGCCCCTATAGGCACTGTGATGCGTATAACCAACCCCATGAATAACCGCACAACTTTTGCCAAAGTGGTAGGCCGCTTTACTGACAGCCAAAGCACCCATGACGCACTAATTGTAATGACCAAAAATGTAGCCGCTGCCTTAGGCGCGCTCGACAAACGCTTTCAAGTAAATATAAGCTACGGCACTCCTAATGAATAAACCTTATGTAATTGGCGTTGCCGGTGGCAGCGGATCTGGTAAAACCTTCTTTTTAAAATCATTCCTTGAACACTTCAGCGATGACGAAGTGTGCCTGGTATCGCAGGACGACTATTACTTTCCGGTGGCGCATAATATGACCAAGCTGGAGAACAGGGATTATAATTTCGACTTGCCGTCAACCATCGATCATGAGCATTTTGAGAACGATATTTTTAAGCTGCTGAACAACGAATCGTTCATGAAGCAGGAGTACACCTTTAATAACCAAAATGCTATCCCCAAAATGCTGGAGATAAAGCCTGCACCCATTATTATTGTGGAAGGCCTTTTTATCATGCACTTCGGCAAAATCAAGGACGTACTTGATATGACTATATTTATTGAGGCCGACGAGCACATAGCCCTGCAGCGCCGCCTAAAGCGCGACCTGGAAGAACGCGGCTACTCTAACGAAGATGCATACTACAAATGGGTAAACCACGTTGTACCGGCTTATAAAGAGTACTTGCTGCCTTATCGCGAGGTGGCCGACAAGATCATCATCAACAATACTCAGGAAGCTGCCGATATTATTAAGATCACGGATGAAATTTCGAAAGAATTGCGTGAGAATGTTTTAAGTTAAGCTTTGTTAAGTATCAATCGCAGTTAAGCAGCAGATCGTAATACTTTTTCATTAAAACGGTATCGTAGTTCACAAGGGAATTGTAGGCTTCGGTAACCAGCTCGTTCAAAATAGATGAGCCAAGCTGCCCTGCTCCATTGGGGATGGAATCATAATACGTAATAAGCTCTTTAACCCTGATAATTTCGTACAATAACTTCTGGATCAGGTCCGTTTGTGCACCGGCCTGTATCCCTTGAGAGTTATTGAGAAAATCTAAAGGATCATTAGTAGTAGATGTCATTAGCAAATTAGTGCCGGCTTGATATTGTTTCTCTTTTATTATTCTTAACTAAATCAAACCAATAAGGTTCATGTTTTGTTTTACCTTTTTAATTTTTTTTTGAATAAAATAGCAAAACCCTCTAAAAAGAGGGTTTTGCATTATAAATTAAGGCTGATTAATTATTATCAGCAGGTTTGTTTTGATCTGGGCGGGGCAACAACGCTTTACGGGAAAGCTTTAGTTTACCTTGCTTATCAACATCAAGCAGTTTTACACGCACTTCGTCGCCCACGTTAAAGATACCATCCATGGTCTCAATTCTGCGGTGGTCGATTTCTGATATGTGTAATAAACCATCTTTACCAGGCATAATCTCAACAAATGCACCAAATGGCATAATTGATTTTACTTTACCTTCGTATATCTCGCCAACTTCTGGTTTAGAAGCAATGGCGCGAATACGGCTTAAAGCTGCATCGATAGCTGCCTTATTATCGGCAAATACCTGTACAAAGCCTTGGTTGTCTTTTTCTTCGATAGAGATGGTTGCACCTGTTTCGCGCTGCATTTCCTGGATGATCTTGCCACCGGGCCCGATAACCGCACCAATAAATTCTTTATCGATCTTGATCATTACGATACGCGGAGCGTGTGGTTTGTAATCCTCACGTGCCTCGGTCATGGTTTTAGCCATTTCGCCAAGGATGTGTAAACGGCCGTCTTTAGCCTGGTTTAACGCGTTGGTTAAAACCTCGTATGAAAGTCCGTTTATTTTCAAGTCCATCTGTACAGCAACAATACCGTTTTTGGTACCGGTTACTTTAAAGTCCATATCACCTAAGTGATCTTCATCACCAAGTATATCTGAAAGGATAGCATATTTAGTACCCATTTCGTTAGTGATCAATCCCATCGCGATACCAGATACCGGGTTAGAGATTTTGATACCTGCATCCATCAAAGCCAATGTACCGGCACAAACCGTAGCCATTGATGATGAACCGTTTGATTCAAGGATATCTGAAACGATACGGATAGTGTAAGGGTTTTGATCCTCAGCTGGTAAAACACGTTTTAATGAACGCATAGCCAGGTTACCGTGACCAATCTCGCGACGGCCTGCACCCCTGTTAGGGCGAACCTCACCGGTTGAGAAACCAGGGAAATTGTAGTGTAATAGGAATTTCTGGTATCCGTTGATGAACGCGCCATCAATCATTTGCTCATCATCCTTAGCACCTAAGGTAACGGTGGTTAATGATTGTGTTTCGCCACGGGTAAATACCGCGCTACCGTGCGCAGATGGCAAATAACCAACTTCGCTCCATATAGGGCGTATCTGGGTAGTGGTACGGCCGTCTAAGCGTTTGCCCTCGTCTAATACAAGGTTACGGATAGCATCGTACTCTACATCATGGTAATATTTTTTTGCTAATGATTTTGTGATATCATCTATCTCGCCAAGCGTTTCGATGTATGCATCACGTACCGCTTTAAAGCTTGCAGAACGTTCTTCTTTAGCTGAAGCAGCTCCGGCAATAGCGTAAACCTGATCGTAAGTAGCAGCGTAGATGGCTTTTTTCAAATCCTCGTTGCTGTGTTCGTGGTTGTAAACGCGTTTAACGGTTTTGTTAAGCTCGATAGTTAATTCTTTCTGAGCTAAACATTGTACCTTAATAGCAGTGTGTGCAAATTTAATAGCCTCAACCAATTCAGCTTCCTGGATCTCAGCAGATTCGCCTTCAACCATGTTGATGTCATGCTCGCTACCGGCAACAATAAACTCTAAAGTTGCAGTTTGTAACTGGGTTAAAGTTGGGTTGATAACTAACTGGCCATCAACTTTAGCAACACGTACTTCAGATATCGGGCCGTTGAAAGGGATATCAGAACAAGCTAAAGCAGCAGAAGCAGCTAAACCTGCAAGGCAATCAGGCATAATATCTTTATCGGCAGATATTAAAGAGATCATCACCTGTGTATCAGCATGATAATCATCCGGGAACATGGGGCGCAATGCGCGGTCAACCAAACGGGAGATCAAAACCTCATAGTCTGATAAACGTGCCTCGCGGCGTAAAAAACCACCCGGGATACGACCGGTGGCAGCGTATTTTTCTTGATAATCAACAGAAAGGGGTAAAAAATCGATACCCTCTTTTGCTTCCTGCGATGATACTACCGTAGCCAATAACATGGTATCACCCATTTTTATTACTACAGAGCCATCGGCTTGTTTGGCCAGTTTACCGGTTTCGATCTCAATGGTGCGGCCGTCACCTAAATCAATAACCTTTTTAATTACGTTTAAACTCATCTTGTTTGTTTTGTGACACGCTTTTCATCTTTCGGAGCGCATCGTTTTTTTATGTGTGTGTATATTTGTTTCAAAAGTAAAAAAGCCATCCAAAAATAAACGGACGGCTTTTTATTAAAAACTTGTAAAAGTTATTTGATGATATCCCTAAGCGCTAACGCTTTGATAATAGCACGATATCTTTCAATGTCTTTTTTGTATAGGTAAGCCAACAAACCGCGGCGTTTACCTACTAATTTTTGCAGTGATAACTGGGTTGAAAAATCATGTTTGTTCTTTTTCAAGTGACCGGTTAAATGTGCAATACGAGTTGTGAATAACGCAACCTGACCTTCGGTTGAACCTGTGTCTGTAGCTGCTTTACCATGTTTTGCAAAGATCTCTGCCTTTGCTTCTTTACTTAAATACATTACCTGAATAATATTAAAGCGTAAATAATTCTATTAATTGGGTGCAAAGATACGGTTTAAATTCAAAAGTAAAAATGATTTTTGGGTGATTAGTTAATGGTTGATTGCTGAGCGGTTATGCTTTTTATACCTGAGCGCAGTTTGTCGCAATTGCCCCCTGCTTATGTCATTTACACACTGCATGGATAATTAAATTTCGATGTAGATTTGTGCAAGTTACATTTAGTTACCTTATGCCGTAAGGCTATATATTAGTAAGCACCTGTTTAAATAAACCTTGCATGTCACAAACCGCTAAGCCCCAAAGCAAAGTATTTTCATTTTTCAGCGTTTTAAAGCAATCATTAAAAGGCGAACATGTAGACCTGACCGCTATCAGTATAAAAAGGGCCATTGTTTTATTAGCTATCCCCATGATGCTGGAGATGGCCATGGAATCTGTTTTCGCTTTGGTTGACCTGTATTTTGTCGGTCACTTAAAAAACAGCAGTCACGCTATTCAAACAGTAGGCTTAACCGAATCTGTGCTCACCGTAATATATTCTTTAGCCATAGGTTTAAGTATGGCCGCAACAGCGGTTGTTGCCCGCCGCGTTGGCGAAAAAAACCCGGAGGCGGCATCAAAAGCAGGGATGCAAACTATTGTAATCGCTGTGGTTATAAATATAATCATTAGCATATTCGGGTTGTTACATGCCCGCGACCTGCTGCTGTTGATGGGCGCCTCTACAGAAACGGCAGACCACGGCACTCCCTTCGTACGTATTATGATGGGTGGGAGTATCATCATCGTATTATTATTTTTAATAAACGGCATTTTCAGGGGCGCAGGTAATGCAGCCATTGCCATGCGCAGCCTGTGGATAGCTAATATTGCCAACATTATTTTATGCCCCATCTTTATCAGGGGCCTCGGCCCTATCCCTGCTTTTGGTTTAACGGGTGCGGCCATAGCCACAACCATTGGCCGCGGCCTGGGGGTATTGTACCAGGTTTATAATTTGTTTAATAATAAAAATGCCTTAACAGTACGTTTAAGCTACTTTATACCCGATTGGAAACAGATCAAAGCCATCATCAAAGTGGCGGCACCGGGCATCCTGCAATTTGTAATAGCCAGTTGCAGCTGGATATTTTTGGCGCAACTGGTTGCCACCACCGGGGGCGACCAGGGTTCGGCAGGGTACCAAACCTCGTTGCGCTTAATGATGTTCTTTTTGCTGCCTGCATGGGGCCTTAGTAATGCCGCCGCCACACTGGTTGGGCAAAACCTTGGCGCGGGCCGTGTTGACAGGGCCGAGCAGTCGGTGTATCAAACCATAAAATACACCGTTGTTTTTTTGGGGGTAGTGAGCGTATTGTTTTTATCTTGCGGGCACCTCTTCGCGTCTTTTTTTACAGATGACCCTGTTGTAATAAAAGTGGCTACCCGCTCGTTACAAATTTTAAGCGGGGGCTTTATTATTTTTGGCACGGGTATGGTTTTCACCAGCGCCTTTAATGGTGCCGGAGATACCTGGACACCCACCAAAATAAATTTCTTCACGTTTTGGCTGTTCCAGATCCCGTTTGCTTATTTACTGGCCAAATATTTTGAAATGGGGCCAACAGGTGTTTTTATAGCCATCCCCGTTGCCGAAACCGGGTTAGCCATTGCCGCATATATATTGTTTAAAAAAGGCAAATGGAAGAAAACGTTGGTTTAAATAGTCATAGAGGATTTATTTAGCTATTTATTTCACGCAATGACGCTAAGACGCAATCAAAGTTCAACCTTCGTGTCTTTGCGTGAAATTCTAAAACAATAAAAAACATTTTTACTTTTGATTTAAATGAGCTACTCCACTTTTGAAACCGAACTACGTGTACGCCCCGATGATATAGACATGTTTCAGCATGTGCACAACAGTAAGTATTTTGATTACGTGCTTGCTGCCCGTTACGACCAGATGGAACGCTGCTACGGCATGGCCATGGAGAAGTTTATGGAACGCGGCTTTGGTTGGGTAGTGCGCACCGCACATGTTGATTATAAGCGCGCCCTCACCATGGGCGATTACTTCATCGTAAAAACAGGCATAGAAACCATTAACGACAAAGGCTGCCGCGTAGCCTTCACCCTAACTAACAAAGCCACCAACAAAATATGCTGCGATGGTTATTTTGATTATGTGATGATAGATATGGCCACCGGCCGGGGTGTTAAGGTACCGGAGGATGTTATTGAGCATTACGGCATATAATTCCATGGAAGCTCATAATATTTTTGATAAAGAAAATCACCTCCAACCCGATTTTGATAAAATCCAATTTGAAGCATTGCATAGCTGGGACTTCGGCTGGGAAATTTTATCTCTTATCAATATTGCAGAATCACGTGAAGATGATGAGGCCCTTTCCCGCAGGTTTTCACCCGGACAAAAAGCATTGTATTTTTTCTGGTACCTGGATGCTGCTGTTACAAATGGCGGGTTCGTTCAGTTTTATTGGAATGATTATCAGATATATCTTCCTACAATTAAGAACGGATTGCTGTTAATAGGAGATACTGAATTATTGAAATTGATACAGGAAGCAAATCATAAATATTTTCAAACCCAGAACCTTTTCGCAGCGCAAAAAATAAAGGGTGATTGGGAACCCCTTTACAGCCAAGAATTATTTGATGCATACGATAACAGGTATTATGATATACATGATAATACAATGGACATGATTGAAAAATATGCTAGGGCAAACCCTGAAGAGTTTGTAAAATTAAAATAAGTTTGACCTATTCGCCTTTGTGGTATCACCACCAACAAAGTTTACTTATCATACTTTATAGCATCGGCCTTAATGGTGATCATTCCTGAACTTTTATCCTCATAATCAATAGACGAAAAGATAAGGCCATCTGCTCCTTGTTTTTTGGCTTCTTCAATAATATCTTTCTTCGTCCTTTCCATGTATTCTGTAAATTCTGGCGATTTAACCGCGAAATGGCCGATCACTTTGTAAGTGTGTTTTACATCTTTAGCGGCATAATAGCTGTCAATAGTTTGTGTTGCAGGGTAAGTTGTACCCAAATAGTTTGGGCGTACAGTCCCGCAGGATACCAGTAGTAAACAAACGGCGGCAAGGCAATAAAGAGAGGATACTTTCATAAGGTTTATATATATACTGTATGACCTTAAAAAAGTCGCTTGGTTTAACCCTACCGGCACATTTTTACCCCCTGATGGTCATGCACTTAGTGAGATGTCTTCTCTATCTTCTTATGCGTTTCCAGGTAAACAGGCAGCGCCGCCGAGCCATACCACGGGTAAATTTCGGCTTCCAGAATTTTTGTTTGTACTGCTGGGTCGCTTTTTAGCAATTCCTGCGCTTCGGCAACTGTTTTTACATTGAAGATAAATATCCCCCGGTAACCCTTATCGTTTTTACCCATCGGGCCCGCAACAACCAGTTTACCGTTTGCGGCCAGTTTGCCAATATTGGCCATGTGGCCCTTAAAGGCGCTGTCTATTTTGGCTTTATCGGTTGTTTTGTTCTCCCCGGTTTTCAATATCACGAGGGTGTACATCTTCATGCCGTATTCATCAGCACCCAGCGAATCGGCTAAAGCTTTATTATAGGTGCCCTGTGCTTTTACGCCAAGGGCAATTACACAAAACAGGGCGAAAAGGTATATCTTTTTCATAGCAGGCTTAAATTAGGCTCCAACTAAGATAAGCATTATTAAAACGTTTAAAAATTCATGCTGTAGCGTGTGGATACCCGCAGGTAAGGGTACCGTTTGTTCACATCGGGGTGTTCATCATACTTGCCGCGCAAAAACAAATACCCTGGCTCGGCCGCAAGCGAGAGGCCATTTTTGAAAGCATACCGTACCTCGCTGGTAACCGTATGCAAAAAGTAGTGCGACTTGTTACCGTTTATGGTGTAAAGCCATCCGCCCCGGTAATCAACACTGGCAAAAAATTTAGAGGCGATGTTTAACCCCGCCCCCCCGTTTATACCAAAGCCTGATGTATAATCGTAATTACGGCCGTTAGAGTTGTAGGTATTGGGCACTGCCGCCAAAAGTACCGGGCCGGTACCTATGTTAGTGTTAATGGTTATCTTCTTACTCATCTCAAAAGTAGAGAACAGGTTGGCCTTAACACTTTGCGCCCCGTAAAAAAACGCCTCGTTGCTTAGATAATCGTAATTGGCTGATAATATCACCAGGTGCTGCAGGTCTTTGCCCGTTTGCAGTTCCCAGCCCGCCAGCGACCCGTAAACACTCAAATTATTTACCAGCGAACTATCGTCCCTACCAACTTCAACGTTTATAAAAATATTACTGAACGGGGTGCTGAAATCCTTATACCGGCTACCGTACATCAGCTTGGCGCGGCCAAACCAGCCTGTTTTACCATTGGTTTTAACGTTACCTGTTATACTACTAAAGCGGCGCGCGCCTATATCGGCCTCCATAGATACCAGTGATGAGTCGCGGTCGCGGGGGTTACCGTAAACCTTGCCCCATTTACCATCAAGCAAACGGTTAAGCCCGTTCATGGGGTTGGCCAAAAAGGCTGCCACCTCTTCCATTTGCCGGCCAAAGCCCCGGTGCCGGTTATTTACAATTTTATTTGATAAGCGGTAGCTCATCTCCCCTAACACTATCCCGCCAAAAGTGGTGTTTATAAAATCATTGGGCGATGGGCGCTCGTTTTCGCCAAAGGTTTCCCAAAAATAGCTGCCCGCCATTGCAGCCGGTGCCGACTGCCAGAACGAATAACCGTTACTTCGGAACGCGCTAAAATAAAGGCTTCCCTGGTACGGGTGCCCAAATTGGTTGGTACGAAAAATATCCTGGTCCCATGACCAGCTCCCGGGGTTTAAATTACGCCAGATGGTTGCGCCGGTAACATTAGAATAAGGTGCATGTACTATAAACTTGCCATAACTAAAAGGTATGGCTTGCGCTAAGCCCCACTCGGCTGCGGCACGGCCAAAACGTTTGGTAGTGGCGGGTACCGGGCCAAAAAAAGGCGTGTGCGGCTTGCGGTGTGTAACCTTGGGGATGCTATCTCTTATCAGTCGCTGTGCATCCTGCGAGGTTTGGGAATACCCAAGTGCCGGCGCCAGTAACAGAACCATTAAAAATAATACTACAAAATGTCGCGGTAAAAAAATCAATATGGTATGTTTTGATAAAGGTTAAGCCATCAACAATAATTCATAAAAATACTGTTAAGGTAATAAACTTATAATGCATTTCACCCCCAAATGGTTTTATAAAATTGTTCATTATATTAATTTTATGATTATCGGCAGCATGCTAAAACAAAACTGACTTTAGGCTTTTATGTATGGAAAGGTTTTTTATTTTTGATTTGAGCAATTTATTTAATTTGAAATACACTTTTGGAGCCTACAGCAAGTACTTTCCGCGATATTGTTGAGATATCACCATTCCCTGTTTACGTATGCACCGGCGATGACATGATCATCACTGTAGCAAACAACGCCACGCTAAAAGCCTGGGACAGGGATAGCTCGGTAATTGGCAAACCTTTTTTTGAGGCCCTCCCCGAACTGGAAGACCAACCCTTTTTAGGCTATCTGCAAAACGTTTACCGTACCGGTAAACCTTTTTACAGCGATAACTCGCGCGTTGACCTGATGGTAGGCGGCAGGTTGCAAACCTTCTATTATAAATTTACCTACCAGCCCATGTACGATGCCGATGGCAAGGTATATGGCGTGGCCGCCTTTAATACAGATGTTACCGAACTTGAACGTGCAAAACAAGCGGTTGAAGAAAGCGAAATGACGCTTTATAATTTGGTAAGGCAGGCCCCTGTAGGCATCTGTATTATACGGGCCGATGACCTGATGATAGAGGTTGTGAATGATACCTATCTGGAATTGGTTGGCCGTAAACGCCGCGAGATTGAAAACCATACTATTTGGGATGCCATACCAGAGGCAGCCGAATCATATGCACCTATCATGAACCGGGTAATAGATACAGGCATAGCTTATACAGCCAAAGAGGCTGAGCTTGTACTGATTCGTAATGGTAAACCGGAGATGCTTTTTATCGATTTTGTGTACGAGCCCGTTACGCATTTTGATGGATCTATAAACGCCATAATGGTTATTGGCATTGATGTAACCGACCAGGTTATTGCCCGGCGCAGTATTGAAGATGTTGAGGAGCGCGGCAGGCTGGCCATTGAAGCAGCCGAAATTGGCACATTTGACTTAAATATACTGACGCAGATAACCGTAACATCCGACAGGTTTAACGCCATTTTTGGTTTTGATAAACCCGTGCCCCGCAGAAAGTTAATTGAGAGTTTCCACCCCGAAGACCGTATTATACGCAACCGTGCCCACGAAGAAGCAGATAAAACCGGTTACCTTTTTTATGAAGCCCGCATCATTCACCCCGACGAATCTGTACATTGGATCCGCACCCAGGCAAAAACATATTATGATACCGATAACACACCGGTACGTATGCTGGGCACTATATTAGATATTACCGAATTTAAACGCCTGCAACAACAAAAAGACGACTTTATAAGCGTTGCCAGCCACGAACTTAAAACCCCCATGACATCGCTTAAGGCATCTATACAGATCCTGGATAAGCTGATCAAAACTAACGGCGACACAGGGAAGATCTCCACCTTTATTGAAAAGGCAAACATCAGCTTATCAAAAATGCAGCACCTCATAGAAAGCCTGCTCAATGTATCAAAAATAACGGCCGGCCAGCTGGCGCTAAACAAAAGCCATTTTAAAGCAGGTGATATGATAACAGAGAGCTGCGACCACGTACGTATGGCGGGCGATCATGAGCTTATTATAACCGGCGACACGGATAATGAGCTATACGCCGACCGCAGTAAAATTGAGCAGGTAATTGTTAACCTGGTAAATAACGCGGTAAAGTATGCGCCCCTGTCGCGCAGGATAATTATTCATGTTGCGCGCCGTACAAAAACCGTAAAAATAGCTGTACAGGACTTTGGCGAAGGTATAGCTTATGATAAGATACCCCACCTGTTTGAGCGTTATTACCGGGTTGATGCTGCCGGGGTGCAATATTCGGGGCTGGGCCTGGGCTTATACATCAGTGCAGAAATTGTTGAGCGCCATGGGGGTAAAATTGGCGTGAACAGCGAAGCCGGTAAAGGAAGTATCTTTTGGTTTACCTTACCCTTGGGTGATTAACGATTAATTAGTGATCAATTTGTAATGGAGAGCATGCACAACCATTTACCATACGTACAAGTCTTCGACAAGCTCAGACTGACATTGTAATTAGTCAGACTGACATGCTGATTATTGAGTTAGTACAAGATGGTTTATCTTAGTAACCTAAACACACCCGCATGAAACTATTTGCCCATATCATGATAGCCATAGTAGCTATTGAGCATATTTATATTTTATGGATAGAGATGTTCGCCTGGACAACCAAGGGTAAAGCTACCTTCAAAAGCTTCCCTGCCGAATTATTTGAGCAAACCACCGCGCTTGCAGCCAACCAGGGTTTATATAACGGTTTTTTAGCTGCGGGGCTCGCATGGTCGTTGCTCATTGGCGACCCATTATGGAGTAAAAATGTAGCGCTGTTTTTCCTCGGATGCGTTATTGTAGCCGGTTTATACGGTGGTTTCACAGCAACCAGGTCAATCCTGATCAAGCAAGCCCTGCCTGCCGTTGTCGCCTTTGTAGCGGTATTTATTGGTTTGTAAAAACGTTTGGGTTTCTACGCAACCGGGATGTTAAACGTAAAGGTGGTTTGTTCTTTACTTGATTCTACATCAAGCGTGCCGCCGTGGGCATGTGCAATTTCTGAAGCTATGTATAACCCAAGGCCAAGGCCCTGTTGATTTGGCACCACTTCGCCGCGGGAGAACGGCTGGAAAAGTTTATTGCGCACAGCATCAGGGATCTGTTTACCTTCATTTATCACACTAAGCGTAAACCCTTTTCCGGTAGATGTAGCGTTTACGGTTACCGGGCTATCTTTTTTACCATGCATCAATGCATTCCCTAATAAGTTTGACAGTACCTGCGATACACGCTTAACATCACAATTAACGCTTCCATGCAACTCAAAATGGGTGTTAATGGTTTTATCGGGCCATACTATTGCCAGTTCGGTTATCACATGGTTCAGTGCATCCTCAACCAAATCATCGTCGCTCCTGTTTAAAATAATTCCCTCGCCAAGTCGGCCGCGGGCAAAATCAAGTATATTCTCTATCAGCGCCTTCATCCGGTACGATGAATTTTGCAGGATGCTGGCCAGGCGTTTTATGCGTTCATCACCAGGGATGCGCAGCAGCATTTGGGCAACGTTTAAAACCGCCCCTACCGGGTTACCCAGGTCATGCCCCAAAATGGCAATGAACTGATCGCGCAGTTCGGCTGTTTTGCGTTCTTCTATAAGTTTAAGTTCCGATAAGGCAAGCCTGTCCTGGGCATCCAGGTGAAAAGCGATCAGGTCGGCAAACAAACGGAACATACCCATTATCTGGGTATTTTTTAAATGAGCGGGGTTAGGGTCTATGGCGCAAAGCGTCCCAAAAAACCTGCCATCCTTTAATGTTATAGGAAATGATATGTAGCTCTGGAAGCCGTACATAGCCGGGGTATGGTGATGGGCAAAGTCCTCATCTTCGGCAACATGGTCTATCACTACCGGGTTATGGTGCTGGCGGATCTCGTTACAAATGGTGGTTTCTAATTTTAGTTCGCTTCCGGGTATAAGGCCAAAGGCTATTTCATCGCGTACTGCACAAGTTATCCATTTATCATCAGTAACACGCGCTACGGCAGAAAACCCCATACCTGTTGTACGACAAACTACTTCTAAAATAGAGGTTACGGCGTCAATACGGCTTATTGCATCTATATCTGCCTGAATATTTTCCAAATTGATTATTGTGACTAAAATTTTCTTACAAATTAACTGCTTTTTATGGCAAATACAACCGCCAAATTATATTTCGCATACAACTGATGCGTGGCGTGTTAATAAAGCGTACCTTTGCAAAATTATTTTCTTTGAATAAAGTTTTCATCGACAATAAACATTACAATATCAATACAATGAAAAAAATTGTCGACTACAGGAAACTTTTAGGTGTTACCGAAGCTGCCGAGCTACAGGAATTAAAAACCACTTACCGCAGCTTAATGAAAGCCTGGCACCCTGATAAATTTCAGGACAGCGCCGAAAGCAAGCTGGAAGCCGAAGAAAAAAGCAAGACCATCATCGAGGCTTATCACTTTTTAGTGAGCATAGCTCCCGAAACCCGCGCGCAATCGTTAGCAGAATATACATTGACCACCTCTACCGCTGCTATTGTTGATTTTGAGTACAAATCGCAAGTGTTAAGGGTTGACTTTACCGACGGTAACTCTTACGAGTACTTTGACGTGCCCCGCGCAGTTTACGTTAAGCTGGTAAATGCCGATTCGCCGGGCAGGTTTGCACGCAGGCATATTTATAACGAATATGTTTACCGCAGCACCAGCAGGCTGGTAGCATCGGCGTAAGGGCTAAAATGTGGTGCAGGTATGACATGGGTTTTCTGGCGGATAATTAAATTTGCCCGAAATCTCTTTTACACAAATGTTTAAAAAGCACCTGCTCCCCCTTTTATTCTTTCTTATTACGGCTACTGCCGCGTCTGCACAAACCGACTGGAAGTTAAAATCAACCAGCGACGGTATTAAGGTTTATAGCAGCAACGTGGCCGATTCAAAGTTTAAGGCTTTACGGGTGGAGTGCAATTTCCAGGCAACGCTGGCGCAATTAGTAACCGTTTTGCTTGATGTTAAAACCTGCACCGAATGGGTTTACCATACCAAATCTATCACGCTGTTAAAACAGCCCTCTCCTGCAGAGATCTATTACTACTCGGAAGTGAGCCTGCCATGGCCCACCAGTAACCGCGATTTTGTAGCCCACCTGATAGTAAGCCAGGATGAAGAAACAAAAGTGGTAACGGTTGACGGCCCCGCTGTGAACGGTTTAGTGACCCTTAAGGATGGTATTGTACGCGTAACCAACTCTAAAGGCAAATGGGTAATTACCCCGCTTGGCAAAGATGAAATAAAAGTTGAATACACCCTACATGTTGACCCTGCCGGCAGCCTGCCCGCATGGCTGGTAAACATGGTAGCATCCGAAGGGCCTACGCAAAGCTTTAAAAAGCTAAAGCTACAGTTGAAGAAGCCGGAGTATAGGAACGCCAGCTTATCATTTATTAAGAATTATTAAGCAATACTTGTGGATTACTTTTTTGCAAGCACGGTGTCCAATTGTTTAAGTAAAGCCGCTCCGGTATCGGGTGTCATAGCGCTTTTTAGCAGCACGTTACCATCGCTATCAAATAGCACATAGTTAGGTATCGAGAAGGCATCAATCCCACCCCAAATCAAAGTAGTTAATTCGTCCCGTAAGGCTTTGTTTGCTTTTATATGATTACCGCTTAGGCTGAAGGACTCCATATCTTTTTTCCAGGCAGTATCTGTGGGGTCTTTATCAATAGAGATATATAACATTTCTATATTGCGTTTCTGCAGTTCGGCGTATAGGGTTTTACTATACTTAAACTCCTCTTTACATGGCTCACACCATGATGCCCACATATCAACAAATACCGGTTTTCCGTTAAAAATGGCCAACAGGTCTTTGATGCTGCTTACGTTTTCATAGTTGGCAACCACCTTTATGGCGCTACCTACGCCTTGTGCTTTAACACCCAATGCCGTGGCTGCGATAATTGCCACTATTAAAAAGATATTTTTCATTGAATGTAAGATACAAAAAAGCCCTCCCAACTATCGTCGGGAGGGCTTTTTATTTATAATATATTTACTTATTGTTTCACTTTAGCATCGGCATCCAGCTCAACAATAGGGTAACCTAATTTTTGCAGGCCGGGCAATATCCTTGCCTTATCGCCCACAACCAGTATCACCATGTTATCGGTATTCAGGTACTTAGTCGATAGCGCATTAAGCTCGGCCGGGGTAATGGTTGACAGGATCTTGTTCTGCTCATCGGCATAAGTAGGTTTTAAGCCATACTCCTGTATACGCGAAAGGAACGCTGCTTTTTGTGCGTTAGTTTCGTACTTACGGGCATCGCTCTGGCCTATTGATGTTTGGGTAAACTTCAGCTCATCAGGCGTGATACCTGTTTTCTGGTAATCGCGGATCTCTTTGATAAACTCATAAACCGAACTATCTGTAGCGGTAGCCAGTACCCCTGCAGATGCAGTAAAATCGCCGCCGTAATGGCCCGAGTTAAAGCCCGAACGCGCGCCGTAGGTCCAACCTTTTTTCTCGCGCAGGTTTAGGTTAATGTGGCTATTGAATGCACCACCTAAAATGTAGTTGGCTATACCCAGCTTGTAGTAGTCGCCGGTTGCATCGTAGTTCAGCTTATCCAGGTAACCAATGCGGATCTCTGATTGCGCCGCACCCGGTATATCAACCAGATACAGAGTTGTTTTATCAAAAGTTTTACCTTCGGCCGGTGTTGGGATGGTTACTTTTTTATCAGCCCATGCGTTAAGGAAAGCCAGGTTACCTTTTGCTGTACCTTCATTCACATCGCCCACAACAACAATCTGCGTTTCAGACGGGGTGAAGTACTTATCGTAATAATCCTGCACATCCTGCAGGGTAATTGCTGCTACGGTTTCTTCATTACCGGTTGTTGCATAGGTGCGTACATTATCTGTACCGTAAAGTATTTTACTGTACACGCTTGATGCTACACCCGCCGGCTGTGTTTTAGCTTGCTTTAAGCCTTCTATAGTTTGTTTCTTGATACGGTCTAAAGCGTCCTGCGTAAATTTGGGGTTAAACAATTTCTCTTGCAGCAGGGTCATTGTTTTTGGCAGGTTTTTAGTTAACGAAGATATATTAGCATAAATCCCTTCGGCACCTGCATATACGCTGATGTTGCTACCCAGTTTATCCAATTCGGAGCTAAATTGCTCTGCTGTATAATTTTTACTGTCCTCACCCATCATGCGGGCTACAATACCGGCCAAGCCCGCTTTTGCAGGGTTGTTTATAGCATATAAACCTCCACCCTTTATTGATATGGATATAGAAACTGATGGGATCTCGCTGTTTTGCGTGCCTATTATTTTAATACCATTTGGCGTAGTGGCCGACCATATAGCCGGGACCTTAATTGCAGGGTTTGCACCCACGCCCGGTTTAGCGGCACGGTCAAAGTTATCAGTAGCTTTTTTGTAGGTAAGGCCGTTATAACCATAATCGGGCGCTTTGTAACTGGCGGTGTTTATGGTATAATTATCGGGCGCAACCGGTGCAATTGTACCGCCTTTTGGCAATACGCTTAATATAACCGCTGGTTTACCTTTGATGTATTTGTTATACACACGCATAACATCCTCTTTAGTTACCGCTTGTATATCGGCCAGTTCGCGGCCAATTTGGTTAGGGTTGCCGGTTAGGTATTGCGCCTGTGCAAGCTCAGATACTTTACCGCTAACACTTGATAAGCCATCGATAGCATTTGCCTCGGCACTTGCTTTAAAGCGAACCAGCGCATCATCGCTAACACCTGTTTTTTCAAACTCGGCCAATGATTCGTCTACCAGTTTCTTAGCATCGGCCAGGGTTTGACCCGGGAACGATACCACGCGCATGCTGATCTCGCCGGCAAGCTCGGTATTTTGCGAGTTCATGGATGCTTGCGCAGCCTTGCGGGTTTTCACGAAGTTTTTGTAGAAGATAGAGTTACGGCCCTGGCCAATAATTTCTGACAAGGCATCCAATGCCGACATATCCTTATCATAGATCTTTACGCCGGGATAGGTGATTGACATTAAAGGCAGTTTCGCATAGTTATCGGTATATGATACATAGCGGTCGGCAGTTAATACTGGTGCCGGGAACGATGCATTTTTAACAACCGGCCCACGTGGGATGCTGCCAAAATATTTGTTTACCCATGCCAAAGTTTGCTTAGGGTTTAGGTCGCCGCCAATGGTAATGGTTGCATTATTGGGGCCGTACCATCTTAAAAAGAAGTTCTTTAAATCGTTTACACCTACTTTGTTCAACTCCTCGATATAGCCGATAGTTAACCACGAATATGGGTGGCCATATGGATACAGGTTTTTAGAAGTGTATTCGCTGGCTAAACCGTAAGGGCGGTTATCGTAGTTCTGGCCGCGTTCGTTCTTAACGGTTGCACGCTGCACCTCAAATTTTTGCTGGGTAACGGCATCCAGTAAAAAGCCCATACGGTCGCTCTCCAGCCAAAGCATTTTCTCTAACTGGTTTGCGGGTACAGTTTCGTAGTAGTTGGTGCGATCGCGGTTGGTTGATCCGTTTAGGGTACCACCGGCTTCGGTAATAATTTTGAAGTGGTCGCCATTGGCAACGTGATCGCTCCCCTGGAACATCATGTGCTCAAAGAAGTGGGCAAAACCCGATTTACCAATTTCTTCGCGGGCCGAACCAACATGGTAAGTCACATCAACGTGTACCAATGGGTCTGAATGGTCTTCGGCCAAAATTACGGTCAATCCGTTCGGAAGCACATACTTCTCATAAGGGATAACCAGTTCGGTGCCTTTGCGGGTAACTTTCTCTACCAGCTTTGGCTGCGCAGCCGTTTGGGCGTTGGCCGTTATGGCCATTACCGCAATAGACTGTGCCAGTAATACACACTTTAAAGTTTTGTTCATATGTTTAATGTTAGTCAGTAATTGTTATTCCCGAAAGCCATTTTACCAACCATCCGGAAAAACATAATATTAAGAAAATATAGCATCAATTGATACACTAAGCCTATAATTTCAACCCGATGTAACAGATTTGTGACTCCATTTTCGATTTAGCCAACTACGCGCTTTTATCCAGCTTCCTGATCAC
Source organism: Bacteroidota bacterium (assembly GCA_040390445.1). GTDB lineage: Bacteria > Bacteroidota > Bacteroidia > Sphingobacteriales > Sphingobacteriaceae > Mucilaginibacter. The sequence continues at coordinate 9,652 of JAZJYI010000003.1, read as the reverse complement.
TTTTGCCGGGTTGCCAACCGCCAATGAATCATCGGGGATATCTTTGGTAACTACAGATCCGGCGCCAATTACACAACGGTTACCAATGGTAACACCCGGGCATATTACAGCCCCGCCCCCTATCCAGCAATCATCGCCAATGGTTACGGGTTTGGCGTTTTCCTTGCTGCGGCGGGCCTCAGCATCTAAGGGGTGTGTAGCGGTGTAGATTTGTACGGCCGGGGCGCAGAACACGTTATTGCCTATCTTTACCTCCATTACATCAAGCACCACGCAGTTCACGTTAAAATACACGTTTTCGCCGCAGGTAATGTTGTAGCCATAATCGCAATGGAAAGGTGGCTCTATATAAAGGCTTTTTGGCGCGTTGGGGATTAGTTTTTGCAGTATAGCGGCGGTTTGGCCGCTTACTACATACGCATCAACATTAAGCTGTTTTAACAGTTGTTTGCAGTTTTTACGCTCGCTTGCAAGGGTTTCGTCATTGGCGATATAGTACTCGCCCGTAAGCATCTTTTCTTTTTCGGTTTTCATAGGGGTGTATTACGTATGCGGCAATATCACTAAAAAGCAGTGCTTTTCAAAACAATGTAACCTATGGCAGTTAGGTGCCGTAAACCATAAAACAAACAACATTTAAATGTAATATATAGCTGTTTGCGTCATCACAAGGCACTATTAACATGGCGTGTGCGTTACAGGGGTAACATTTGGCTTGTTATTTGTATTAGATGATACAATGTATAACATAACAGCATGAAAAAGAATATATTAACACTCGCTATACTTGCCCTTTTAAGCATCCCAACTATTACATTTGCGCAGAAGCGTGAGTGGGCCATGGTAAGCATGGGTAAAGAAAAAACTGTTGAACACGTTAAAACAGACGACGGCAAATCGCCTTTTTGGGTGATCGTATCCAACCAAAAGGAATTTCAGATAGATACGCTAAGCGCTATCAAATACCTCGACCCGCAATGGATGGCGGCGGTTAATTTCCCTGATGATGATGTGGTAAAAGCTAAATATGGGAAAGAAGCCCCAAAAGGCCTGGTTATTGTAACCATAAACGATAAAAAATTCCCGAATGCCTTTGAAGTACTAAAAGACCATATGGCCTTTATAGATAACTATGAAGAACTGCCATTTTACGATTTTACAACGTTGCCTTAATATTGGGGTTGACAATAATTGAAGATTGGGCTAAAGCCCATTTTTTGTTTTATTTATCCCGTCTCATAAAGCCAACGGAATAGCGAGCCGACCGCATAGGGGCTTTTAGCCGAAAAAAACGAACGCCTCTCTAAATAGGATTAGCGGGATTTAAGAGCACTTCATCATAAAGTAAAAGGTAGACCCCACCCCCTCTGTGCTTTCTACCTTAATTTCGGCATGATGATAACGTAAAATTTCGGCAACCAGGTAAAGGCCTATACCAAAGCCCGAGATGGTTTTTATCTTTTCGTCTTTAACCCGGTAAAATTTTTCAAACAAGCGCTTCTGATCCAGCGGGCTTATACCTATACCCTCGTCGCTTACATATATTTTAACATCATTATCTTTTTTTGTACAACCGATGGTAATGGTGCCCCCTTTAGGCGAATATTTAATGGCGTTGCTTAACAGGTTAATTAACACCTGCCCTATTTTATCCCTGTCGGCATTTATCCGTATATCCTTACAATCTACTAACCTAACCTCATGCGAGGAGGTCAGAAACTGCGCATCGCTGGCAATTTCTTCTATCAGATCATGCAGTTCAAACGCTTCTTTGGTGATCCGGATCTTTCCTTCCTCCAGCCTTGCGAGGCTTAGAAAATCCTGGATCATCGAGGTCATCTTTTTTGCCTGTACATCTGCCCGGGTTAAGGCATTTGTTTTAAACGCGTCTTCATCATTCTTTGTTCTGGCAAGCAACACCTGTATATAGGTGCGGATGGATGTTAAAGGTGTTTTAAGCTCGTGGCTTACCATGGCTATAAAATCGTTCTTCCGCAGCTCTTCCTGCTTTTTCTCCGTAATATCCCGCGCTATTTTTGATAAGCCAATAATATTCCCCTGCGTATCCTTTATAGGCGAAATGGTTAAGGATACATTTATTTTTTTGTTGAATTTAGTAACGCGCACCGTTTCAAAATGCTCTACACGTTCGCCATTTCTTAACCTGGCCAGTATCATGGGTTCTTCCTCCAGCCTTTCGGGCGGCAACAGTTTTAATATCGGCTGGCCAATCATTTCTTCGGCTGTATAGCCAAACGTCCGCTCTGCCGAGCTATTCCAACTGGTAACAATACCCTCCGTTGTTTTGCTGATGATCGCATCTTCCGATGAATCGATGATTGCCCCCAGCCGGGCGCTTCTCTCGGCTGCTAAACGGTTTTCTGTAACATCTAATATGGTGCCTATAAAAAACTCTACCTGGCCCAGTAAATTAAACCTTACTTTCCCCTGCGACCGCACCCATCGCTCGCTGCCATCATCATGCCGGAGTATACGGCAGCTCATATCGTACTTCCCGTCGCCGTTGGGATCCATCGCCTGCTGTATCAGTTCCAATACATAGGGTTTATCCGCAGGGTGCAACTGTTTTACAAACAAGTCAAAATCTACCTTTACACCGGGTGCAAGCCCGTATATTTCCCGGCATTCTTTTGACCAGAGCAGTTCGCCGGTTAGCGGTTTATAATCCCAGGTACCTAATTTGGTAGATGAAACAACCATATCTAAACGAGCCTCAGATTGCTGAAGCCGGGTAAGCATTTTTTGTATATCGAGATGTGTTAGTTCGGGCGGCAACCCTGTTTCATTATCCATTAGTAGCGCGATGGTATAGATTATACTTCTAAATAATAAATTATGATGATAGGATATTGTATATCTATACAATATACATATAAGTTGTAAGATTGTTACAGCCGGTGCTTAATAAAAAAGCAGGTAATAGTTAACCGAGAGATTATTACAAAGATTTTTCCAATTGTTCGTACCTGTGCCTTATTATTACAACAGGCAGTGCGATGCAAACACACAGTATCAGGATATTTTTAACAGCGCCGGCAAAAGTAATGGTATAAACCACCTGGGTTAAAGGCAATACCAGCAGGTTCATAACTACCCATGCAAACGCACCATAAATTAAACTAACCAGCAAGGTATTTTTTCTTAACAACGGCACATAGCTATATAAAACAAAAAAGAATACCGTAAAAGCAGCAGCTATTAAATAATGGAAAGCCACGCCAGTCCAGATCATGCTTGTCCCGCCCAAAAAGGCCTCTTTGCCATACACAGCGCTGGCAACGTACCTGAAAACCTTGGCCGCCTGCCCGTGGGCAAGTATAAATATTGCAGCAAGGGCATCAAGTGTGCCCGCTATTAACCATGAAATGATAATGCTTGTAACAAAGGTACTTTTGCTTTTGCTGGCCATGGCGGTAGGTTGGTTATATAATATAAGTGCAATTTATATTAACAATATCGTGAAAACCAATTATTAAGCTATACTTTATAACAGTAAACAAAGAAATAATACTGATAACTTTGGAAGTCTTATTATCGCTTCACTTTAATTTTTACACCCGAAAGGCCTTTAAATATATACCGTAATTCATCAAGTTCGTGCTGGCCTAAATTGGCTTTAGGTATAAAGTTAGCGGTTTGTTTACTTTGATAGACCAGGAACCATTGTTTTAGTTCTTCAATTTTAAAACACTCGTTTAAACCTAACTCAGAACTGAAACTATTCCCTCTAATTATCATTTTGCCCCCGGTAAACTCGTATTCGATCTCCTCTTGTAACCTCTTGTTTGAAGCAAAATTCTTTTTAGCCGAAAAGTAAATGGAACCAGGCAACACAAATATCACAAATACTCCAAAAACAAGCGCGAATGTCGGGTCGGTTTGATAATCATAAACATGCAGCAAAGCCAGAATCGCACTAATAAACATGATAGCGCCTATGATTGATACATATATAGTCCACCCTTTTCTGTAAGTAAGGAAGTACATCAATTTCAGGTACTCTTTAAAAGCGATTTGGGTTTTGATTGTCATGACGGTTAGGTGCTTAGTGCAAAAATATAAATAATCACCAATTAAAAAGGCGGATAACCTTTATCAGATCATCCGCCTTTTTAATAATTATTTCCTACTTACAACGTTGCCATATCAATCACAAACCTGTAACGCACATCGCCTTTCAGCATCCGTTCGTATGATTTGGTGATGTCTTTGATATCGATCATCTCAATTTCTGAAACGATGTTATGCTCGGCACAAAAATCAAGCATTTCCTGAGTTTCGGCTATACCGCCAATGCCCGAACCGGCAAGGCTTTTACGGCCGCCCAGTAAACTGAATGCAGCAACTTGTGCAGGCTCAGATGGTACGCCTACACATATCATAGTACCATTGGTACGTAACAGGCTTAGGTACATGTTAAAATCGTGCTCCGCAGATACGGTATCCAATATAAAATCGAACGTACCGGTAGCCGCTTTTATCTGCTCAGGGTCTGACGTTACCACAAAGTGATGCGCACCCAATTTTTTAGCGTCGGCCTCTTTTTTAGGCGAAGTACTTAATACAGTAACCTCGGCACCAAAGGCAACACCAAATTTAACAGCCATGTGGCCAAGGCCGCCAAGGCCAAGTACGGCAAGTTTATGGCCTTTACCAACTTTCCAATGCCTTAACGGCGAGTAGGTGGTAATACCTGCGCATAATAATGGTGCAGTAGCGGCAAGGTCAAGCTTTTCTGAAATGTGTAGTACAAACTCCTCACGCACCACAATAGTGTTGCTGTAACCGCCATAAGTAGGCGTTTTACCGTCGCGCTCAAAGCTGTTATAAGTTTGGGTGCTGCCACCGTCAAGGCAATATTGTTCAAGGTCTTGTTTGCAGTTCTCGCAAACCTGGCAAGAGTCTACCATACACCCGGTACCGGCAAGGTCGCCTACTTTAAAGTTCTTCACATGGTCGCCCACTTTTATTACACGGCCAACAATTTCGTGGCCGGGCACCATTGGGAATATGCCCGGGAACCAATCGTTTTTAATCTGATGCAGATCGGAGTGGCAAACACCGCAAAATAGAATATCAAATTGCACATCATGGGGGCCAACTTCGCGGCGCTCAAAGCTCCATGGTGCAAGGTCTGTTTGGGCATCCTGTGCCGCATACGCTTTTGCTGAGATCATGTTTTTTGGTTTTTGTTGTTTTAGTTTTTCGTTAATCAAATATACAATGCTTATCAGCTTACATCATATCCAAAGTTTGTCATAAATTAAAATAATAATGCTTCATTTTGGATATGCTTAAACTTAAAATCCGGTGTTAGTGCCTAATTCCTTCCAGGTTTCCATATCAGCTTTTACAGCATCTATTTTTTGGCTGGCTGCATTGTAAGCATCCTGCCCTAAAAATAAATGCAATGGTGCTTCATCAGCCTCGGCAACGGCAATGATAGCCGCAACGCCTTTTTCAGGGTCGCCTGCCTGCTGGCCATTTATATCATGCTGATGGGCTGCCTGCACATCGCGTACAGCTTTATATTCAGCTATCTCGTTTTTTGGCACACTCAACGAATCTGGGTTCAGGAAGTTTGTCCTGAAGTATCCCGGCGAAACGACGGTTGCTTTTACACCGAATGCCTTGATCTCGGCTGCTAATGATTCGGTAAAGCCATGCACGGCAAATTTAGTGGCGCAATAGATGCCAAACCCCGGGAAGTTACCGGTAAAGCCACCTATTGATGCTATATTGAATATATGGCCTGATTCCTGTTGGCGCAGATGCGGCATCGCAGCACGGATAACATTTAACGAACCGAATACGTTTACATCAAAATTAGCGCGTGCTTCGGCATCGCTTAATTCTTCAAGCGCACCTACCATGCCGTAACCTGCATTGTTCACCACCACATCTATCTTACCAAAAAGACTGATAGTTTGGCTTATCGCATCATTCACACTGTTTTCATCGATAATATTTACTGCCAGCGGTAAAAAGCTTTCGGTTTTACCTACTGCGTTTTCCAGGTCGGCAATGCTGCGTGATGTTGCCGCTACATTATACCCTTTATTTAATAATTGTTTTACAAGGCTTAGCCCCAGGCCTTTTGAGGCGCCGGTTACAAACCATACTTTTTGATTGTTCATATTATGTTTTTGTTAGATGATTCTGGAGTCAATTGGGCTATTTCACGATCACTTTTTTGACGATTAAGGGCGTTCTAAAGTCGGTTTTGGACGTTCTGAAGCCGATAAAAAGTAGTGTTTTTCAGCATTAAAACCGGTTTTTGAGTCACATTTAGGGCCGTTTTAGGATCATATTAAAATCGGCTCCATAAGTTGCGAATTTCAAACAATGAGTTAATTTTTTTTAAGCACTGTAAGCCATTGACCGGCTCAGCTCCTCATTAAACCGGAACTCTTTTTCCAGTTTTTCCAGCTGCGCCATGGCTCGGTCGTAAGCATCGGCTCCTAATAGTAAATGCAACGGCGGGTTCTCCTGGTACGCTACGTTGATAATTGCTGCTGCCGCTTTTTCCGGGTCGCCGGCTTGCTGGCCGTCCATTTGCAGGTACTTGCCATGGCTTGCCCTTACGGCCTGGTATTCTTCCATCGGGTTTTTAGCTATGGTTAACGATTCGGGCGTTAAAAAGCTGGTACGAAAGGCGCCGGGAGCTACCACGGTTACTTTAATACCAAACTCGCGTACGTCCTCGGCCAAAACGGTCGACAACCCCTCGATAGAAAATTTGGTAGCCGCATATACCGACCAGCCCGTGCCCGGTGCAAAGCCTGCTATTGACGAGATATTGATAATATGGCCGGCTTCCTGATAGCGCATATAGGGCATCACCATGCGTATAACATTCAGTGTGCCAAATACATTTACATTAAAATTGTTGCGGGTTTCATCGTCGGTTAATTCTTCAATGCTACCGCCAATACCATAGCCGGCATTGTTTATTACAACATCAATGCGCCCAAAGGCCTTTTTTGTTTTATGCATAGCGCAGCCTACGCTATCCTCATTGGTCAGGTCAACCTCAAGCGGGAAAAAGTTGTCGGCATTCGAGCCTACAGCTATTACCAGTTCGGCCAGGTTGCGTGATGTTGCCGCTACGTTTTGGCCTTTGGCCAGTAATTGTTTTACCAGGCTAAGCCCGAACCCCTTAGAGGCGCCTGTAATAAACCATGTTTTTGTGTTGTTTGTGATATTGTTGTTTTGCATGTTACAAAATTAAAACAACAGCACCCCATGCGTTTGCGCGATTCAAACAAATAACTACAAAATTCAAACAGACCTGTAAGAAGATGGAGTTGAACTGGTTTGTTTTTTAAAGAAATTGTTAAAATGCGCAGGTTCTTCAAAGCCCAGGCAATAGCTTATTTCAGATACATTCCAGTTGGTGTGCCTAAGCAGGGCCTTGGCTTCGCTGGCTAAACGTTCAGAGATATGGTGAGTGGTAGTCTTGCCCGTGGTTTGGCGGATAGCCCTGTTCAGGTGGTTTACGTGTACGGCTAACTTGTCGGCAAAATCTTTAGCCGAACGCAGGTTAAAACGCTGCGAAGGCGTTTCTATCGGGAATTGGCGCTCCAGCAGCTCGGTAAATATAGAGGTGATGCGCGAGTTGGCATCCGGGTGCTGGTACAACACCTCCTGCGGCTGGATCTTCAACGCATAGTGAACCAACTCGGTAAGGTAATTACGCAACAGATCGTATTTAAAGCGATAATCGGAGTTGATCTCCCCAAGCATTTTATCGAACACCTGCCCTACGTACACCTCCTGCTCGGCGTTCAGGGAATAAGTAGGTGTGCCGTTTGGTGCGAACATGGGCAGCTCGTGCATATTACGGCGCAGCATCTCCGTAAAGAACGATTCTCTGAAAATACAGAACGCTCCCGAGCGGATATCGCTATGATGCTCAAAATTATAGGGCACCGTAGGGTTAAAGAAAACAAGCGTACACCCGTCAATTTCTATGCTTTTATCGGCATAGTGCACCACGTTTTTACCACGTACCATACTGATCTTATAAAAATCGCGGCGGGCATAAACTATGGGCTTGGCATCCGGCTTATAACAATCCTCCAACTTAAAAACGTTGAAGTGACCAATATCCTGACCCAGGTTATCGGGTAACCAGTTAAACTTCTGCTTGTAAAAATCCTCTATTGTTTCTGTAGCTGCCATATGGCAAAGTTACAAAATTCAAACAACACACAACCAAAAATCGCTGAAAATTACCGCCTCATAACGATTTCAAACGATCTGAAACGCTTCAAAACGCCCTAAAACGCCTTCAATGATATTTAAAAGTACTGCAAACTCCCCAAAACGCTTACTTTGCGCCTTCAATAAGCTGCCCGTAAAAGTCGGTAACGCTCATGCCGGCCGCCCTTACCTGTTGTGGGATCAGGCTGTTTGCCGATTGGCCCGGGGTGGTGTTCACTTCTATGAAATAGAACTCCTGCGTACCTTCTAACAAGATGAAATCTACCCTCACCATACCGCGGCAATTTAAGCGCAGGTACACTTGGGTAACAATCTCAGCAATCTGGTGCACTTTGGCTGCGGGCAGATCGGCGGGGGTGATTTCTTCGGAAACTCCCGGGGTATATTTGGCTTCGTAATCAAAGAAGTCTTTTGAGCTGATGATCTCGGTTGCGGGCAATACGGTTATTTTACCGTTCAAGCGAGCTATACCAATGCTAAACTCACGACCCTTTATAAATTCCTCTATCAGGATCTGCGAATCTTCCTTAAACGCCTTCTCAATAGCCTCATGCAGGCCGCCTACATTATATACCTTACTCATTCCCACGCTGCTGCCCCCATTGTTAGGTTTGATGAACAACGGAAACTTCAGTGCCGATGCGATGGTGGCGGTATCATGCTCGTCCCTTTGGTGCAACTGGATAGATTTGGCAGCATGCAGGCCATGTATACCGTTCACAATGGCTTTGGTGTAAGCCTTGTTCATGGTGATGGCCGATGTGGTAGCATCGCAGGTATTGTATGGGATGCCTACCAGATCCAGGTAACCTTGCAGTTTACCGTCCTCGCCGGGGGTACCATGTACGGTGATGAAAGCAAAATCAAATTTCACCTTTTCGCCATTAACAGTAACGCTGAAGTCGTTCTTATCCACATTAACGCGCTGATCGCCGGTTTCATAGATCCACTCGTGGCGATTTATGAGTATGGTATATACGTTATATTTTGATGCATCCAAACTGGCTGCAATATTTTTGGCGCTGTTGATAGATACTTCATACTCGCCGGTAAAGCCACCGGCCAAAAGAGCTACGTTTATGGTTTTCATGATAGCCAAAGATAGTTTTTTTTGGTTTTGTAGAGTTGGAATTTGAAATTGGTCGCCGAGATATTAATCGCGCATTCTGTTCCCCTCTTGAGAGAGGTTAGGGGTGTGTTAACGAGGCACTGTGTGTTCTTTAATTGTCGTTGTTGATATTATCACCTACAAAATCAACTAATTTCCATTCTCTAATCGCTGCTTTCAATTATTATGGCGTTGCCTGCGGCCCGGGCTTTCCGCTCATACGCACACAGGCCTTAAGCGCGGGCCGGTATCCGCTGCAATCCATTAGGTTTGTTTTATATTTAAAAGATATCGCAA
>JAZJYI010000002.1:0-745292 GCA_040390445.1 Bacteroidota bacterium | reverse complement strand
TAAATACATAACAGGACTATCTTAAAACCTGTAAACTTTTTTTAGGACGAGACATTCTGGTTAATCTGAACGGAAAGATCGCGCCATGTTATTACCTTCCCCCCTCTCAAGAGAGGCATTATGAGACCAAAGCCAACTCCGCTACCTCTTCCCCTACCAAACTGCCCATAGCTACGCCCATGCCATTGCAGCGTACGGCGCAAAATATATTGGGCTCTACCTGTTTAACAATCGGGCTTAATTCTTCACCAAAACCCATAATGCCGCTCCACCAGTAGTCTATTTCGGCATTTTGCCCGGGCAGGATTATGTTATGCAGGTAATGGGTCAGTTTTTGTTTAACGGCATCGGTGTGGCCAAACTCAGGCGTTTCTTCGGCGGCAAAATCTATATTACGGCCACCGCCAAAAAGCACACGGCCATCTATATTCCTGAAATAATAATACCCATCGTTAAAATGATATGTGCCCTTTAGTTTTAACCCGGCTATGGGTTTAGTAACCAGCACCTGCCCCCGGCCGGGAACAACCTGCAAGTCGGGGTAAAGTTGTTTGGCAAAAGCGTTGGTTGCCATAATTACTTTCGCCGCTTTAAAGTTTCCCTGCGGGGATGTTAGATGAATGTGGCCGTCTTCATTATCTATAGTTGTTATCTCGCAGCCGTTTAAAACCAGTACATCTTTTTGGTAGCATTTATTAAGTAAAGCCCGCATCATTTTGCCGGTATGTATCTGCCCTTCAAACGGGTTATAGATCATATGGGCTACTCCATCGAAACCAAAACCTGCAATTTTAGCATCCGCAACTGCATAAATGTCATGCCCGGCAATCGCGGGTTTTAATAAATTATTCAACCGTTCAATATGAACTATAGCTTCATTCGCACTGCTATTTTCGTCGTGCATAAAAAGCTCATATCCTCCGTGCTGGTGGTAGTCGATATTTTCATCGCCAAGGTTTTGACGAAGCCGCTGCAGCCCCCGCCATTTGTAGTTTGCCAGTCGTACAATCTCTTCTTCGGGCGTATGTTTAAGTGCTTCCAATTGCTCAGATGCTGTGCCGAAGCAAGCAAAACCGGCGTTTTTTGTGCTTGCGCCGCTTGGTAAAAAGCCGCGTTCTAAAACCAGCACTTTCAACTTTGGCTCTCGGGTTTTTAAATGCAACGCGGCACTAAGGCCTACAATGCCACTCCCAATGATAATCACATCTGCATCGTCAATAAAAACAGTACGCTCCCAGTAAGAGAAGTTATGGTTGTCCATTAAGTCAAATTTAAAAAGTAAAAAATCAAAACACGGGTTATCGGCAATTCATTTTTTGACTTTTAAATTGTGCCTTTTGAATTAACATGGAATACTTTTTGAAATACCTTTCTTACAAAAAACTATTGAAAAATGATAAACCTATTATTTGTATCCTACAATTCGGCCTTGCTGCTCATGATCGTGGTGGCATTGGTAAGCTTTATTGTGCAATGGCGTTTTAAAAGCAAATTCAAGCAGTATTCAGAAATACCCTTATCATCGGGCCTATCCGGCAAAGATGTTGCCGAGCGCATGCTGAAAGATAATGGCATTTACGATGTTCGTGTAATATCTGTAGAAGGCCAGCTAACAGATCATTACAACCCCGAAGATAAAACCGTTAACCTAAGCCCCGATGTTTACCATAGCCGAAGCATTGCCGCGGCAGCCGTTGCTGCGCACGAATGCGGGCACGCTGTGCAACACGCCAAGGCTTATAGCTGGCTAAGCTTTCGCTCATCAATGGTCCCGGTGGTTAACGTGGCATCAACCCTTACGCAATGGACGTTGATGATAGGCATTATGCTGTTGTTTTTTACGCATAACCCACTTGTGCTGGCCGTTAGTGTGGGTGCACTGGCATTGGTAACCCTGTTTAGTTTTATTACCCTGCCGGTTGAGTTTGATGCCAGCCAGCGTGCATTGGCCTGGTTAAATAATAACTATACTGTTATGCAAACCCGCGAGGAACACGAGCAGGCTAAAGATGCCCTTTGGTGGGCCGCCATGACCTATGTAGTGGCAGCCTTAAGTGCCCTCGCTACTTTGGTTTACTATGCATCGTTCCTGTTTAACCGCCGCAACTAAGCTGCTTTTTTAGATAAAAGACAAAAAGATTAAAGACAAAGGATGGATCGCCCCGAAATTTCGGGGCGATTTTTTTGTTGGGTTGTAACACATCTGTTTACTGCAACGTCATGTATGTATAAAAGATAATAAAGCGTAAGTATACAGCAGCATATAAAGCCATTTTAGGCGAACCGTAGTTTTTTAGTTTTAATTAGTTTAGTGTTAAAAGCCACCTCTTAAGGGAGGCTTTTTTTGTACCCAATAAGTATCCCAAATACTCGTAATGCAGATAAATTACAGGAAAAGTTTACACCTCGCTAAACTATACCGGCTATTCTTAATCATACCTTTGCAATCCCCATAACTTATACACATGATATTTAAACGCCTCTTTCTATTTTTTTTATTAGTAAGCATTTGCTGCCACTGTAAGGCACAGGATGCCTTTAAAATAAACCTCCGGGTAATCAAAGACCGAACCTTTATTTCATCAATACATTTTATTGATAATAATGCTCCCATTTATATTGATAGTGCCGGCAGGTTAATGTTAAATTATGATGCTGAAGATAACGGTGATAACGATTTTGGGGATGGAGATAACCGCGACCATCACACGCGTGGCACCGTATCACCTAATTTAGATTATCCCGATGCCGGTGACAGGGGTGAATCGAGGGGGGAAGTATTACCGGCAGGGAATGTTACGGTTACTTATTACACCCGTTTTGACGGTGACGACGTAAGGGGCAAAATAAAATCGATAGGGAATGTTACGTACACTTATTACACCCGTTTTGACGGTGATGACGTAAAGGGGAAAGTAAAATCGATAGGGGATGTTAAGTACACTTATTACACACGTTTTGACGGCGACGAAGTAAAGGGGAGGATAAAATCGATAGGGGATGTTAAGTACACTTATTACACCCGTTTTGACGGCGACGAAATAAAGGGAAAAATAAAATCGATAGGGAACGTTACGTATGCTTATTACACCCGTTTTGACGGCGACGAAGTAAAGGGAAAAATAAAATCGATAGGGGATGTTAAGTTTACTTATTACACTCGTTTTGACGGTGACGAAGTAAAGGGGAAAATAAAATCAATAGGGAATGTTAAGTATGCCTATTACACCCGTTTTGACGGCGACGAAGTAAAGGGGAAAATAAAATCGATTGGGATTGTTAAGTATGCCTATTACACCCGTTTTGACAATGATGAAATAAAGGGGAAGGTAAAATCGATAGGCAACACCAGCATTACCTACTATGACCGTTTTGACTCTGCCGCCCCGGTGGGATACATTAAAAATATAACCGGGGTTACCCCCAATTTAAATATTATATGGCGCAAAAGCCAATATACCGATTAACAAAAAAGCCCCGGCATTCCTGCCGGGGCGTATATCTTTTTTCTTGAATTATGTCTTAATTCTATTCTCTTAATTTAACCTGTAAGGTGCAATCAAATAAAACTCGGGTATCTGTACATTAAATACCGAATTATCCAGCAGGCGCTCCATCTGGTATTCGCCTTTCATGCTACCCATATCTGTTTTAAGGTTGCAGCCGCTTACATATTCGTGCGAGCTGCCGGGTTCAATAATGGGTTGTAAACCAACAACACCTTCGCCTTCTACCTCGCGTTTAGCTCCGTTCGAATCGAAAATGTACCAATGGCGGCTAACCAGGCGCACCGCATAGTTACCCATATTCTCGATGTTCACCCTGTAGGCAAACATAAAGTGGTCATTCATTGGGTTTGAATATTCGGGCTGGTAAATTGTTTCAACTGAAACTTTAACACCTTCAGTTATAGTAGTGGCCATTGTTTATTGTGTCTTTATATTCAAATATATAGCATGCAAACAAATATTAAGCCATTTCAAAGGCATATTTTTTGTCAACCTGTGCTAAAATATCCATAATTTCTTCAACCGTAGCTGCAGTAACCAGTTTCATACGGTATTCCTTAAAGTCGGCAACGCCTTTAAAGTAGTTGCTATAATGGCGGCGCATTTCAAAAATCCCTGTTTTAGGGCCTTTCCATTCCATTGATTTTTGCAGGTGGGTTTTGCAAACCTCAATCCGCTCGGCAATGGTTGGCTTATCCAGGTACTCGCCGGTTTTAAAGTAATGTTTTATCTCGCGGAATATCCACGGGTAACCAATGGCCGCGCGGCCTATCATCATCCCATCAACCTCAAACTGCATACGCCATTCGGCTGCTTTCTCTGGCGAATCGATATCCCCGTTACCAAATATCGGGATCTTGATGCGTGGGTTTTTCTTTATCTCATGTATCAGGCTCCAGTCGGCAACGCCTTTATACATTTGCGAGCGGGTACGGCCATGTATGGTTAATGCCTTAATACCTACATCCTGCAGGCGTTCGGCAACTTCATAAACGTTTTTGGTGTTATCGTCCCAGCCAAGGCGGGTTTTAACGGTAACGGGCAAATGGGTAGCTTCCACAACCGCTTTGGTCATAGCCACCATTTTATCAATATCCTGCAAAAGGCTTGCGCCGGCGCCACGGCATGCCACCTGTTTAACCGGGCAGCCGTAGTTAATATCCATCAGATCGGGCCCTGCAAGGGATGCTATTTCGGTAGCTTCGCGCATGTGGTCGATATCGCTGCCGAAGATCTGTATACCAATAGGGCGCTCGTACTCAAAAATATCAAGCTTTTTGCGGCTCTTGGCGGCATCGCGGATCAACCCCTCGGATGAAATAAACTCCGTGTACATCATATCCGCCCCGTTTTGCTTACACACGTAACGGAAAGGCGGATCGCTCACGTCCTCCATCGGTGCCAGCAGCAGCGGGAACTCCCCTAAATCAATATTTCCTATTTGTACAGACATGGATTATATTCGTTGCAAATTTACGCAATTTAACCTATATGATGAAAACGCCTGTAAATCAAATGTCACCGGGATTACAATTCCTGCTTTTTGTGGTTGTTTTTGCTGCGATATTTATCATTGGTAATTTATTGGGGATAGCCATTATAGCCGTTACTTACGGCCTTAACGTAGTGATGGAGATTGCGCAGCTAAACTTTAGCAACCCGCAAAGCATTGCCGCTTTATACATATTACAAATTGTAACCACTACTATCCCTATATTTTTAGCACCGGTTATTTTTGGCTATTGGGTTGCAAAAGCCCCGGCCGAATATATAAAGCCAACCATCCGTATACCATGGATGCTTTTTATCGTTACCTTTTTTGTGATGCTGGTTTCATCGCCACTTATTGAATTTTTGAGCAACATTAACCAGCAAATGGTTTTGCCAAAATGGTTAAGCGGGCTTGAAAGGTGGATGAAAGAAAGCGAAGAAAGCGCACGCCGTGTAACGATGGCCATATTGCAAATGCAAACCCTTTGGGATTGTATTAAAAACATTATACTGATTGGCTTGCTAACCGCCATTGCCGAAGAGTTTATGTTTCGCGGCGGCATACAAACCATTATGCAAAAGTGGACCAAAAACACGCACGTTGCCATTTGGGTTACGGCTGCAATTTTCAGCGCTTTTCATATGGAGTTTTATGGCTTTTTACCCCGCCTTTTGCTGGGCGCGCTATTTGGCTATTTTGTTGCCTGGAGCGGCAGTATATGGCCTGCTGTTTGGGGGCACTTTTTAAATAACGGCTCGGCAGTTTTAGTAACTTATTTGTATCAAAAAAAGCATATTAAGCTAAACCCCGATGATACTAATGTATTTAGTTGGTGGCAGTATATCTTTAGCCTGATTATTATTATAATTTTGCTGTTAGTTTATAAAAAGATAGCATTGGGCAAAAAGCAGCCCGAATTAAATGGAGAAGAACTGGGTTAAAATTTTTACGTCGTCAAATTTTTATCAGTCGGAAATTGTGAAACAGGTGCTTACCGGGTACCAGATAGATGCCGTATTGCTTAATCGGCAGGCATCATCACACCAGGCCTTTGGCGATATTGAGGTTTACGTTCACCAGGAAAACTTTAGCAGCGCTATCGAAATAATGATATTGAACCAGATTAATTTATGAAGACACGCGCCATAACCGGCTTCTTTTTTACTATCGTGATGATAGGCTCTTTTTTACTGGGCCATAATGTATTCGGGGCATTTTATTTATTGCTAAGCGGTTTTTGCCTGTATGAGTTTTATACGCTTATTAAGAAAGATACTGCAGCCCCTAACATACCCGCAGGCTTGCTAAGCGGGGGCCTTATTTACGCAGCTTTTGCTTTTATTACTTATGCCGCATCTTTAGCACCAGCCGGCGAAAGTAGCAGACATATAGGTTATATCTTGTTGTTTTTAGTCCCCCTGGCTGTAATAGTGGTATTTATTTTCGAGCTATTTAAAATATCTGTTGCCCCTTTTGCCAATATTGGTTATACCCTGTTAGGTATCGTGTTTGTGATAATACCCTTTACGTTTTTTCATGCGCTGGCCTATGTTAGCGGCCCGTATACTGTTCACATCCCGCTTGGGTTTTTATTAATGCTTTGGGCTAATGATACGGGCGCCTACCTTGTGGGGATGAGTATTGGCCGCACCAAACTATTTGAACGCCACTCGCCTAAAAAAACCTGGGAGGGTTTTATTGGCGGTGTAGTGATCAGTGCCGGGGTTGGCTATATCATCAGCCTGTACTTCCCCGAACTGGACTGGAAACACTGGGTATCTGTAGGGATACTGATCTCCTGCTTCGGCACCCTTGGCGATCTGGTTGAATCTATGTTTAAACGCAGTATAAATATTAAAGATTCGGGCAGCATATTGCCGGGCCATGGCGGGCTGCTGGATAGGTTTGACGGACTACTGATAGCCGCGCCTGTTGTTTATACATACTTGTACTTCGTTGTAAATGTTTAATTTTGTAGAAACTTATTACCTATATAATGACTTTTCATAAAGAAGGATATACCTCACTTGCCTTAACTATACTGGTTATAGCTTTGGTTAATGCCGCAATATCATTTTATTTCCCGGATGCACATGTTGTAAAATGGATAGTTTACATCCTGTCGTTTTTACTTTTTGTAACTATTGTGCAGTTTTTCCGCAGCCCCAAATTGCATATCAGCAAAAATGAGTCGCAGGTGCTTTGCCCTGCAGATGGCAAGGTGGTGGTAATAGAAGAAACCGACGAGCCTGAGTTTTTAAAAGACAGGCGCATCCAGCTATCGGTATTTATGTCACCGGTAAATGTGCACGTAAACCGCAACCCCATAAGTGGTGTTGTTAAATATTTTAAATACCACCCGGGTAAGTACCTGGTGGCCTGGCACCCAAAATCATCAACCGAGAACGAGCGTACAACCGTTGTAACCGAAAACAGCCAGGGCATACAGGTATTGTTCCGCCAGATAGCCGGCGCGCTTGCACGCCGCATTGTTTGGTATGTAAAAGAAGGTGATGTGGTTGAACAGGGCCAGCAGTTCGGTTTCATTAAGTTTGGATCGAGGGTGGATATATTCCTGCCCCTGGGCACTAAAATAAACGTGGAGCTTAACCAGGTTGTTAAAGGCGGGCGCACAGTGCTAGCCGAGCTAACAAATAATGTGGCGCGGCCTGATGAAACATCGGATGTTATAAACGAAAAGATCCCCGATCATACCGAGCCGCTAACAGAGGAGCACGGCGAAGAAACGCTGGTTGTTGAACACGACTTAGAAAAAGAGCAACCTGCTGTTGAAAAGAAACCCGTAGCTAAAGCTGCACCTGCAAAAAAACCAGCTGCAAAAGCTGCTGCAAAACCCAAAGCAATTAAAAAGGACGATAAGAAATAATTATTCTTCAATAGAATTAAAAGCCCTGATGTATTTGCATCGGGGCTTTTTTTGTGCTTATTATATTTTAATCACTGAGAACACAGCGTTTTTCACAGGGGGCACAGAGCTTGTAACCTCGTTTTTAAACCTCTCTATGTTCTTTGTGTATTCTTTCTTTGTGCCCTATGTGGTTAAAGCGCTCCGACGTAGCGCCTTTCAAGTAAAATATTTAATCTGGCTCAACACAAAAAAACCCGCACTGAAAAGTGCAGGTTCTGTAAGTTGTATATATGTATCCGCCTTGCGGCGAAAGGATAATTAAACCCTTTTTGATTTGATACGAGCTGCTTTACCGGTAAGGGCACGCAGGTAGTAAAGTTTAGCGCGACGTACTTTACCAACGCTGTTAACTTCAACTTTATCAATGTTTGGAGAGTTGTAAGGGAAGATACGCTCAACACCTATACCGTTAGAAACTTTACGTACGGTAAAGGTTTCGCTGTTACCAACGCTGTTACGTTGTAAAACAACACCCTGGTAAACCTGGATACGTTCTTTATTACCTTCTCTGATTTTATAATGCACGCTAACAGTATCACCGGCCTTAAATGACGGGAAGGTATTCTTAACTACTGATTGCTCTTCTACAAATTTTACTAAATCCATGATTTTTAGCTCTTAAAGCGATTTTTAACCCGTAAAAATCGGAGTGCAATAATAAGGATATTTTTTGAATTTTAAAAACCTATTTTAAAAAATTCCACAATTTGTGATTTGTTAACATTTTCAGCAAATATTTACTTTTTTCTTGCGTCGTAAAACTTCTGCAGCATCTCTTTTCCCTCGGTATAATCAAAGTACTCTGGCTTACTCAAAATTGAATTTTCGTAAATGGCACGCCCCTCTTCTTTTTTGTTTGTAAGTGCACAAGTATTTAATTGTATTAGCTCGCTTTGCATTAAAAAATTGATGTTGAATTTCTTGAATGATTCTTTCTTGTATAAATTTTCCTCATCAAAATCAGGAAAGTTCAGATCGTTATAATAATAATATGGCTTCCCGTTAAAAGTGGGCAGCCGTTTAATAACCGCTTCTAATTTATCATACTTTTTCATATAGCTAAGAACCATAAACCGTCCACGTATCAAAGGGTCAACCAACCTAAAAAACAATATGGCTTTTTCCGTCTGGTTTTTTAAGCCATAGCTATCCAGGTCAAAATTGTACTTACTAAGATCGGCCTGGTTAAACAAAAATGCTATGCCTGATCCCAGCGCCATGGAATAGTAGTTGTTCAGCAATATTCGCTCATCTATTTCTTTCGCCAATATATCGTTGGCAACCTGCTGCGCCGGCCGGCGGCGCGCCTTAACGGTATCTATGTTATTATAATGCACCCCGCGAATAACGTACCATAACTTCAACTCCACGTTGTCCGGCCGCTGAAGAAACCGTTTTGAAATCACACTTGTATCTGCACGGCCTTCTGCTTCAAGGGCGTCAATAATATGGTTTAATACGGGTGCGCGTAAGGAGTCGGCAGACTTGGCAGTGCCTGCTTTATTAAACATATTATCGTGCGAGTAGAGTTGGCTAAGCGCTATCAAATTGCCAAAATCTTTATCAGATAATTTGACTTGCGCGCTTGCAGTAAATGCTGTGCATACAACCAGGAGGGAAACAATAAAAGGTTTCATGGGGATAAGGTTCGATTAAAGGCCTGAAGATAATAAAACTACTCCAACAGATCGGGCCTTCTTATCCTGGTTCTTTCAAGCGCTTGCTCAAAACGCCACTTTTCAATTTCGGGGGTGTTGCCGCTTAGCAGGATGTCTGGTACTTTATGTCCGTTCCAATCGGCCGGGCGGGTGTAAACAGGTGCATCCAGCATATCATCCTGGAAAGAATCAGATAATGCCGAGGTTTCATCGTTCAGCACGCCCGGTATCAGCCTCACCACGGCATCTACCAGCACCGCTGCAGGTAGTTCGCCACCCGAGAGCACATAGTCGCCTATAGAGATCTCGCGGGTAACGTAGATGTCGCGGATGCGTTGGTCAATCCCTTTATAGTGGCCGCAAAGTATAATAATGTTTTGTTTAATAGAGAGCTGATTGGCTATATTCTGGTTCAGCGTTTCACCATCCGGGCTCATGAAAATGATCTCGTCATATTCGCGTTCGCTTTTCAGTTTTTCTATGCAGGCGGCAAAGGGTTGTATGGTCATTACCATACCGCTCCCACCACCGTAGGGGTAATCGTCAACGCTTTTTTGCTTACCGGTAGCATAATCGCGCAGGTTATGCACCACAATCTCCGCAACTCCCTTTTTTTGCGCACGCTGCAAAATAGAATGGGCAAAGGGGCTTTCTAACAAACCGGGCAAAACAGAGATGATATCAAAACGCATGGGGCAAAGATACTAAAACCCCCTAACCCCCTGAAGGGGGAATTTTTGAAAAGCTTAAAGCTCAAATCCGGTTCCCCCTTCAGGGGGTTAGGGGGTCTTATATCTTCTTCTGTATTTGCCAGCAATGGCCAAAGGGATCTATGATGTCGCCCTGGCGATATCCGTAATCAAAATCCTGCACGGGCGAGGTGATTTTAGCCCCCGCAGCAACGGCCTGTTCTACAACGGCATCCACATCGTTTACAAATAGATTTACCGATACGGTACTTGCTCCTGCCCGTTGTGGGCTTATCAACTTTGTTTCCCATTGCTCGTGTAAATGAAAAGTTGCCCCGTTAATAGAAAACTCTACTACGTGGATACTGCCATCGTCATTACTCCATCGGCGCAGCTCTTCGGCGTTAAATGCTTTGGTATAAAAACTCACATCGGCTATCCCGTTGGGGATGATGAGCA
This sequence comes from Bacteroidota bacterium, assembly GCA_040390445.1. GTDB lineage: Bacteria > Bacteroidota > Bacteroidia > Sphingobacteriales > Sphingobacteriaceae > Mucilaginibacter. The sequence continues at coordinate 734,556 of JAZJYI010000002.1, read as the reverse complement.
TGGGTGCAAATATTGGTGTTGCCATACACTAATTTAGGTAATAGTTTATTAATCACCATCTTCCAGTTCAAAAATAGCTTCAACCGGTTTGTTAAAAACCCGGGCTATTTTTAAAGCCAGCACGGTGGATGGTACGTATTTATTACTCTCGATAGTATTGATGGTTTGGCGCGATACGCCTATGGCTTCGGCCAGGTCTGCCTGGGTTATATTTTTGATGGCACGTTCTACACGCAAAGTATTTTTCATAAATTATTCCCCTGCTTTTAATAACCGGTTAAGCCTGAATATTTTCCACCTGAAAATGAGGATAAAAGACATCAAAGGCACCCATAAGTTTAAACGTAAAAGATCTTTATAATCGGCTTTGTTATTTGTAAAGATAAGACAGATGATAAGGACAAAATAATTTGCGAAAATAGCCCAACGCAATGATGCTAAACGCAATTGATATATCTGCTCATCCTCTATCCTCTCACGCGAGAACGCAATAAGGAATAAACCCAGCACCATTAAAACTACCGTGGAGATAAAAAACAAATGCGATAAACTAAACAGGTTGCCATCATTGTACGAATGGATGTGATATATATCCCAGATATGCATCACCGGTAAATGAACCAGGAAAAGCGCGAGGCCAAGCCATCGCGTCCAGGTTGGAAATAGAAATTGTGATTTCATGATTGTAAAGTTTGATTTACCAAATGTAAAACAAACTTTACAAATGTCAAATATATTTGACATTTTATTTTTATTCTCTCGCAAAGACGCTAATGGCGGGTGTCAACCTTTATAAACAAAAAGGACGCTAAAACGCAATCTATGTGCGTCTTAGCGTCTCTGCATGAATAAAATCAGGTTATGTTATCCCTCCAGATAAACATCCAGTAAACCTTCCGGCAGGGCAATATAGATCTCGCCGCCTTCAACGTCTATCCCCTTAATGATCTCTACATTCAGCGGGAACAGCACTTCTTTATTTTTAAAGTTTACCGATGCAATAAGCTGCTGCGGATATTCAACCACATCCAGTATTTCGCCCAGCTCACCGTGGTTTTCATCAACAGCAATAAAGCCTTTTACATCTTTAAGGGTAAATTCTTCCTTCTTCTTTTTAGGTTTTACTTTGTTGGGCAGGTAGATATCCTTTTTTACCAGCATGTTTGCCTTTTCAATGGTATCTATATCTTCCAGGTTCAAGTAGGCCTGGTTCTTCTGCAAAAACTTTATCGAGCTTACAAAATACGGCACCAGTTTACCGGCAATATCCACAAATAATGATTTGATCTTGATGGCTTCGGCACCTTCAAAATCAATATATACCTGCATCTCGCCTTTAAGGCCCTTGGTTTTTAAAATGCTGCCCAGCCTGAAACAATCCTCTGTTTTCATAATAATACTTTTAAATAACAATGGCGAAGAACCGTTGGGTTGCTTCGCCATTTGCTTTAAGAACTTACGTTCAAATAATTATTCAGCGCTTTCTGCTTCAGTTTCGGTATCGGCAGCAGCTTCTTCAGCAGGTGCTTCAGTTGCTTCTTCTTCCTCTACTACTTCAGCTACAGGAGCGTTCTTAGCAGCGATAGCTGCAGCTTTATCTTCTTTCTTTTTAGCTTCAGCAATTAAAGCCAATTTACGGGCTTCGTCTTTTGCAGCGTTAAGGTTTGATTTTTTACCTGTTATTTTGCCGTCTTTTTGATCTAACCACTCAGCAAATTTAGTTTCTGCCTGTTCTTCGGTTAAAGCACCTTTTTTAACACCGCCTTGTAAGTGTTTTTTGTATAATACGCCTTTGTATGACAGTATTGCACGGCAAGTGTCTGTTGGCTGTGCGCCATTGTTTACCCACTCAAGAGTTTTTTCGAAATTGATGTCGATTGTAGCTGGGTTGGTGTTAGGGTTGTATGAACCTACACGCTCAATAAAACGACCGTCTCTTGGAGCACGGGCATCTGCTACTACGATGTAATAAAAAGGTTTTCCTTTTTTACCGTGTCTTTGCAGTCTGATCTTAGTTGCCATTCTTTTATTTTTATGTATTCAACATTGTCCCCGGAGTTCTTTCTGCGGGGATGCAAAGGTATAAATTATTATTTATATATAAAAGACTTGTAATTAATTAGGTAGGAAGATTCCTTGAAGCAATGGCGGGTAAATGTCTTCTTTATTAGTTAACTCACCCCCTGCCCCCTCTCTACTGCGCAAAGAGAGGTTCTTTTTTCTCTTTTCTTCACCCTCTTTGCGCAGTAGAGAGGGGCGCGCACATAGTGCCGCGGGGTTAGTTAAATTGCAAGCAGGACATTCCAAAAAATATTTTCTCTTTTTTTTGTAACAAGAATTATTCACCTGCATCATAATATCGCTATATAGCCAAGGTCTCATAAAGCTATAAGTTATTGTGAGGAGCCCGCACCTTAAGGGCCCCGTTAAATTAATCACTTAAACAAAATGTCTGAAAATTTATTGATCCAATTCTGGTGGGTATTTCCGCTGGTGGGTGCTGTTCTGCTGTACAAATTTGTATTGCGCGTTTTATGTGGTATGATCATCGTTCCTGATGACCGTATCGGTTTGGTTGTTAAAAAATTTACCCTTTATGGGAGCAAACGGCTGCCCGATGGCCGTATCATCGCCATCAACGGCGAAGCGGGTATGCAGGCCAAACCGCTTGCCCCGGGCTTGTACTGGCGCATGTGGCCATGGCAGTATGTAATTACCATGGAAGCCTTTACCGTTGTGCCGCAGGATAAGCTGGGACTGGTAAAAGCCAAGGATGGTGCACCAATGGATATTGGCCGCGTGCTGGGCAAACCGGTAGATTGCGATAAGTTCCAGGACTCGCAGGCCTTTCTGGAAAACAACGGGCAAAAAGGCCCGCAAGCCGCATTCTTAACGCCGGGTAACTATCGTATCAATACCTTCCTGTTCGAGATTGTGATGGTGCCTACTACCAGCATCCACGAAAACAAGGTGGGTATTGTAACCACGCTGGATGGTGAACCTTTGGATAAAGGCGAGATAGCCGGTGGTTCGGTTGATGGGCACCGTAACTACCAGGACCCTATGGCGTTTATAAAAGCCGGCGGTAAAAAAGGCTTGCAAGAGGATGTGATACTGGCCGGTACTTATTACCTAAACCCATGGTTTGCCATTGTAGAGCAGGTAGAGATGGTGCATATCCACATCGGTTATGTGGGTGTGGTTAACTCCTTTGTAGGCCCCGAGGGTAAGGATACCAGCGGCGTGGGCTTTACGCATGGTAACATTGTTAAGAAATACGACAAAGGTGTTTGGGATGAGCCTTTAGACCCGGGCAAGCACCCCGTGAACATTTACACCCACACGGTAGAGATTGTACCTACCACCAATATAGTATTGAACTGGGCTAACAGCCGCACCGAAAGCCACGAGCTGGATAAGAACCTGTGTACCATCAGTGTGCGTTCGTCCGATGGGTTTACCTTCAATCTGGATGTGTCGCAGATCATCCACATCCCGCGTAACGATGCGCCAAAGGTTATTGCCAGGTTTGGTAATACAAAAAACCTGGTATCGCAGGTACTGGAACCCACTATTGCCAACTACTTCCGTAACTCGGCACAAAAAAGTGGTGTGATAGAGTTCCTGACCAACCGGTCGCAAAGGCAGGAGGATGCCCGCGCGCAGATCAGCAAAGTACTGGCCGATTATAACGTAGAGGGTGTAGATACGCTGATAGGTGACATTGTGCCACCGGAAGCCCTGATGAAAACCCTTACCGACCGTAAAATAGCCGAGCAGGAACGCGTTACTTACGAGATACAAAAAAGCGCCCAGATAGAGCGTAAGGAGTTTGAAAGCGCAAAAGCCGGTGCCGATATGCAGCCCGAGGTGGTAAAATCAACCCGCCAGGTGGAGATCAACACCCAGATGGCCGCCTCAAAGGTTGCTGCTGCTAAGGGTGATGCCGAATCGAGGGTGATTAACGCCAAAGCTGATGCCGAGAACAAAACCATTATAGCCAAAGCCGATGCTGAAGCCAAAACCATTAACGCAAAAGCGGATGCCAACGCAACCGAAGTTAACGGTAGCGCCGATGCCGGTAAAATAAAGGCCATAGGTTTGGCCGAGGCCGAAGTTACCAAACAAAAAACCGAAGCCATGGGTACCGAGCAATACGCCATTGTACGTGTAGCCGAAGCTTTAGCCAGCAATGGTATTAAACTGGTGCCCGAAATTTTGGTTAACGGCCAAAACGGTGGTGGCAATGGCATGATAGACGCTTTAATTGGAACCGAGATGCTTAAAAAGCTGCAACGTGAAAGCGAAGCGAAGGTTGTGGATGTAACGCCGAAGGCGGAGTAATAAACCAACCGCCATTGCGAGCGATAGCGTGGCAATGACGGGTTATAAAAAGGAAAAGCCGCTCAATTGAGCGGCTTTTCCTTTTTATGTTCAACCAAACTTATATTGCCAGTATCTCTACTATCTTTAAAAAGTTGGGGTTTATTTCAACATTGTGTTTACAGGCATGCTCAAACGGGGTGTATGATATTTCGTTATGGATAACACCAATCATTTCGTTACGGTGGCCATCCCTTAAAGCCTCAACAGCGGCAACGCCTACACGGCTTGCCAATACCCTGTCCTGGCATGACGGCCTGCCACCACGCTGGATGTGGCCTAATATGGATACCCTTGTATCATAATGCGGGAAACGCTCTTTTACATGGCGGCCTATCTCGAAAGCGCCACCGGCATCGTCACCTTCGGCAACAATCACAATTTTTGATAGTTTATCCTTACGGCCATGCTCTAAACGTTCGCAAAGGGCATCAATATTGGTTTTACTCTCTGGGATCACAATGGCTTCCGCACCTGATGCGATACCTGTACGCAGGGCTATCAATCCGCTATCGCGGCCCATTACCTCCACAATAAACACACGGTCGTGCGATTCTGCAGTGTCGCGTATCTTATCAACCGCGTCAATTACGGTATTAATAGCGGTATCGTAACCGATGGTAAAATCGGTCCCCATAAGGTCGTTATCAATAGTGCCGGGTAAACCAACTACAGGGATATCATACTCGGAGCCAAAAATGCGCGCGCCGGTAAAGGTACCATCGCCGCCAATGGCAACAAGGGCATCAACGTTATGCTTTATTAATTGGTCGTAAGCTAACCTGCGGCCTTCGGCTGTTTTGAATTGTTCGCTGCGGGCGGTTTTAAGAATAGTACCACCACGTTGAATAATATTGGAAACAGATTTCCTGTCCATGGTAAAAAACTCACCATTGATCATTCCCTCGTACCCTCTGCGGATACCGGTAACCTCAATTCCATAATAAGTTGCCGAACGTACTACCGCGCGGATAGCGGCATTCATACCTGGTGCATCACCACCTGAAGTAAAAACTCCTATATTTTTGATCTGCGTCATTTTTAAAAGGGCGCTGTCGCTTTGTAAGTGTAAACAGAAAGAACTTTACAAAAGCCATGCAGTGTTGCTACATCGTTTTCGTAAAGTTCGGCGAATTTACACTAAATTTTTTTACCTGCCTATTTTTTATAGGCTGCTAGTCCACTATCCAGGTAGGAAATAAAGGATTTAACATCCGTAGCACCTATCGGCTTAACAAGCGCTTCGCCTTTTTCATTAATAATAACATAATAAGGCTGTGCGTTAGTATCGTACTTGGATATTTCCAGATCGAGCCATTTACCACCCAGGGTGGTAATATTTTTTCCGGTTACGGTTGATTTGTATTGTTCTGCAGCGGGCAGGTCTGTTTTATCATCAATTACCATTTGCAGTATTACAAAATCATTTTGCAATTTTGTTAATACAGCCGGGATTGGTAACACTTCCTGTTCCATTTTGCGGCAGTTAACACAGTTCCATCCTGTAAAATCTATCAAAATGGGTTTATGCAGCTGCTTTGAAAGTTCTATCGCCTGGTCGTAATCGTACCACTCGTCAAGCCCTTTTACCTTTGGCAGGCGTTTAAAAAGCTCTTCGTATTTTTTAACTTTTATGGTTGATGTATTTGCAGGCGTTGCAATAGCAGCACCGCCGCCGCCTGAAATATCAAAATCCTGCGTACTTAAAGGTGGCAGCAAAGCGCTGATGGCTTTTAACGGCGCGCCCCAAAGGCCGGGTACCATATATATAGTAAAGGCAAACATACCCATGGCAATAAACGTACGTGTTACTGTTAAATGCGTAACATCACTATCGTGCGAGAATTTGATCTTACCTATAAGGTACAGGCTCATTAATATGCCAATAGCTATCCAAAGAGACAAAACTACCTCGCGGTCAATCAGGTTCCAGTGGTAAGCCAGATCGACATTTGATAAGAATTTCAAGGCAAACGCTATCTCAATAAAACCCAGGATCACTTTAACGCTGTTTAACCAGCCACCCGATTTTGGAAGGCTTTTTAAAGCAGAAGGGAACATAGCAAATATGGTAAACGGCAAGGCAATAGCCAACGAGAAACCGAACATTACAATGGCTGGCCCAAGCCTGTCGCCTTTGGTAAAAGCACTTGAAAGCACCCCGCCAATTGCCGGGCCGGTACACGAGAAAGACACCACTACTAAGGTAGCTGCCATAAAGAAGATGCCGGCAAGGCCACCCTTGTCAGAGTTTGCATCCATCTTGTTGGCTAATGAACTGGGCAATGTTATTTCAAACGCACCAAGGAACGAGGCCCCGAAAACGATGAGCATCAAAAAGAAAAAGAAATTGAATACGCCATTAGTAGCCAAGCCGTTTAGTGCCGCCGGGCCAAAAACAATAGTGATCAGCAGGCCGAAAACTACATAGATAAAAATGATAGACAAGCCATACAGGCAGGATTGCCATATAGCATTAGCCCTACTCCCCCCTCTTTTTGTAAAAAAGCTAACCGTTAGTGGCAGCATAGGATAAACACATGGTAATAAAAACGCTGCGAAACCACCTACAAAACCAATGATAAATAATTGCCAAAGGCTCGTAGATGTATCATCTGACGCTGCTTGTTTATTTGTAAAAACAGCAGCTCTCGAATTGATAATGGAGTCTTCCTTTATTTTGGCTAAAGAATCAGCCCTTTTCTTAATGGCTACATTATCAACAACTGGTATATCCGTAAACTCCACATCGTTTGTAGAAACGGTGTCGGCGGTTTGCGCCCTAAGCTGTTGCGGTGCTAAAACCACCAAAGCAAAAAGGGTTACTAAAAATAAAAATGCGCTGTGTAGCAGGGTGCGCTTAATGGCTATTGTCTTCATTATAATTATTTACCTAACGGGATAGAGAACTCTACTTCGTCTGGTGGAAGACATTTTGAATCGTTACAGGTCATAAACTCCAGCTTGCCTTTTACTTCGGTAGCTTTTGCTGATTTTAGTTTTATTTTTTGCTGAAACACAACCGAATTTTCAAAATAGCCCACATTCATACCGAATGTTTTTTCGTATTTGGTTACCGGTGTTGGTTCGCTGGGCTTGCCAACAAGTACAAAATCAGTCGATGGGTTAAATGTAAAGCTGGTTTTAATTGGCCCGCCTTCTTTAACATTTTGCGAATAAATATGCCAGCCCTTGTCAATAGTAGCCTTTATTAAAACTACGGCCTCTGTCGCGCTGGTTTTTTTGGCTGCATACGCCCATTTCACGTGCGATTCTACCTGTGCTTTTGCACCAATGGTTATTAATAATGCGGTAACCGCTAAAAATAATTTCTTCATCTTACTTATTTAAAAATTCTATTTCCTTTAAGTTATATTCCTGCTCGCCGGTTTGCTGCTTTACTACAAGTAACCCGTTTTCTTTAACATTTATTATAGTACCCTCAAAAACCTGCCCGTTCGACTTAAATTGTTTTGTTTCGTTTAACCAATATAGTCGGCTTAAGTACACATTCCTTACAAACTCCATCCTGCCGGCTTTAAGGTGCAGGTAATATCCTTCAATATGGTTGCAAATTTCAGCTAATATATTTCTTAAATCATAATCCTTCTGTAATATCTTCTTTATAGAAGTAGCATTAACGGCATCCACTGCAAAAGTTTCCTGGTTTACGTTAATGCCAATACCTATAACCGAGTGCTTTATCTGGCTGCCCTGCAATATATTTTCAATCAACATCCCGCCAAGCTTATTATCGCCAAAGTAAATATCATTTGGCCATTTTATCTTTAGGCTGTCACGTAACAGGGGGTACAGTGCGTCATATACACCCATACTAACGGCACAGGTAAGGTAAAACTGCTGTGATGCCGATAAAAAGGATGGCCGCAACAATATGCTAAAGGTTAAATTTTTGCCAGGCTCTGCATGCCAGGTGTTTTCGCGCTGGCCACGGCCCGCATACTGGCGCTCTGCCATAATGACCGTTCCATCAGGTACTGGCTTGGAATTTGACAGGATATTTTTGAGGAATGTGTTTGTAGAGTCAACTTCTTTTAGTGTCACTAAATTTTGTCCAACAAATAATCCTGAAAATATGTTATTTTGCAACGTATAATATTATTAAACCCGAAATCGTTTCAAAACTAAATCTTTTTAATGGTAAAAAGTAAAGTGATAAATGAATCCACCTACATTTCTGAACTTGCCATACATGGCATGCAGGAAAAAAAGGGGAATGATCTGGTAAGGCTTGATCTTCGTAATATAAACAGTTCGGTAGCAGATTACTTTGTAATTTGCCATGCCGATTCGGCCACACAGGTAAAAGCAATTGCACACAGTGTTGAGGAAGAAATTTATAAAGCTATACAGCAGGACCCCTGGCGCAAAGAGGGGCTTGAGTACGGCGAATGGATACTGCTTGATTATATAGATGTTGTCATACACATCTTCAGGACTGATAAACGCGAGTTTTATGGTGTTGAAGACCTATGGGGTGATGCTGAAATTAAAAGCTATAAAAGCGCTTAAAAAAGCTCAAATAAACGCCCTTAAAATTACTTATTGAATTGATAGTTGAGCTTGTAGAACATGGAAATTAAAGATAAAAAGTCAGATTCCCCAAAACCTTTACGCAAGGTTCCGAATAAAAAAGTTACGCCAAAACCACCAAAGTTTAACCTGATGTGGCTCTACGCCATCGCTATTATTGGTATACTGATAGTGCCTACGCTAATGAGCGGCGGCACCGGTGTACAGATAGATTTTCAAAGGTTTAGCACCCATATGCTACGCACCGGCGATGTTGAAAAAATTGTGGCCTATAAAAACGGCGACCTGGTAACAGCCGAAGTTTTTATTAAAAAAGACAGTTTAACAAAACCAGAGTACAGCGACGCCAGCAAAGGGCAGCGGGGCCTGGGCATATCTGCCAAGGAGCCGCAGTATAACTTTACCGATGCCTCTTACGAAAGTTTAAAACAATCTATCGCGGCAGCGCAAAAGGACATACCCGATGCACAAAAAACAGCTATTGAATACCAACAAGGTAAAGAAAACCTGTTGAGCAACTGGTTAGTACAATGTGTTATAATGGCAGTATTGCTTGTTGGCGTATGGCTGTTTATTATGCGCCGCATGGGTGGTGGTGCCGGCGGTGGTGCCGGTGGCCAGATCTTCAACATTGGTAAATCAAAAGCTACCTTGTTTGATAAAGAGGCCCAGGTATCGGTTACATTTAATGATGTGGCCGGCCTTGAAGAAGCCAAGCAAGAGGTTATGGAAATTGTAGATTTCCTGAAAAACCCTAAAAAATATACCAACCTGGGTGGTAAAATACCAAAAGGCGCACTACTTGTAGGGTCGCCGGGTACTGGTAAAACATTATTGGCCAAAGCCGTTGCAGGCGAAGCACAGGTGCCTTTCTTCTCGCTGTCGGGTTCCGATTTTGTGGAGATGTTTGTGGGTGTAGGTGCATCACGCGTGCGCGATTTGTTTAAACAGGCAAAAGATAAAGCCCCATGTATCATTTTTATTGATGAGATTGATGCCATTGGCCGTGCCCGTGGTAAAAACAATATGATGGGTGGTAATGATGAGCGCGAAAACACGCTTAACCAGTTATTGGTTGAGATGGATGGTTTCGGTACCGACTCTGGTATCATCATACTTGCTGCCACCAACCGCCCCGATGTACTGGATAGCGCCTTAATGCGCCCCGGACGTTTTGACAGGCAGGTATCTATTGACAAACCCGATTTAATTGGCCGTGAGCAGATATTTAAAGTACACTTAAAACCACTTAAACTGGCCGATGGTGTAGACCCTAAAAAACTATCGGCACAAACGCCAGGTTTTGCAGGTGCAGAAATTGCCAACGTTTGTAACGAGGCCGCTTTAATTGCAGCGCGTAAAAACAAAGAAGCTGTTGATATGATTGATTTTCAGGATGCTATTGACCGTGTTATTGGCGGCCTTGAAAAGAAAAACACACTTATTACGCCCGAAGAAAAACGCGTAGTGGCCTATCACGAAGCCGGGCACGCTATTGCCGGCTGGTTCCTGGAACATACAGACCCATTGGTAAAAGTATCGATTGTGCCGCGTGGTGTTGCAGCATTAGGTTATGCCCAGTATTTGCCTAATGAACGGTTCCTGGTTGCCAAAGAAGAGCTGATAGATGATATGACCCTATCTATGGGCGGCAGGGTTGCCGAAGATATTGTATTTGGTAAGATAACAACCGGCGCATTAAGCGATTTGGAACGTATTACACGCCTGGCTTACGGCATGGTTAAAATATATGGTATGAATGAAAAGGTAGGGAACCTGTCATTTTACGACCCGCAAGGTGACAACCAGTTTGTAAAACCATACTCTGATGCCACTGCCGAGTTGATTGATGCCGAAGTGCGTAATTTAATTGAGTCTGTTTACGCCCGCACAAAAGAGTTGCTGATAAAGCATCGCGAAGGGCTTGAAAATGTGGCTGCCAAACTATTAGAAAAAGAGGTGCTGTTTCAATCGGACCTGGAAGAGATTTTAGGCAAACGTCCGTTTGAGCACCGTACAGCTTATGATAAGTTTGTAAATGGTGAGCAAGGCCTTGTGCCAGACAATAACGCCATACCGGATAGCCTTATTAACCCCGAGCTTTCAAGAATAGATGGGACTAGTGAAGCCCCGATTGAGAAATAACTACGGTATTTAACCGTGCGAAGTCGCAAGTCTATAGTTCAATATTTGGATTAGGCTTGCGGCTTTTTACGTTATACTTATTACTTTTGATTTGAAATGAGGGATATTACTACATCTAAAGAAAAGCTGTTGAAAAAGGTGCGCAAAGCCCTTTTAGAGAAACGCGATAATCCCTACCCCAACCTGGAAGACCTGCCCATGTACCCGCCTAATGACGAGATGCTGGAGGTGCTTTTTGCCGAAGAGTTTACGGCGGTTAGCGGCCAGTTTGTTTTTTGCGAGGATGAAGTGCAGTTTATAGAAAACCTGCTTGAGCTTGCCGAAGAACGTAAATGGCATAAAATATACTGCTGGGAACCACCTTTGCAGGACATGCTTAAACTATACGAATATCCATTTTTTGAAACCGATAAAGATTTTGACCAGGCCGAAGTTGGCTTTACCCTTTGCGAAGCTTTAATTGCCCGCAATGGCACTATCTTATTATCAAACGCTAATGCCGCGGGCAGGCGTTTAAGTATTTACCCACCGGTACATATTGTGCTGGCCTACACCTCGCAATTGGTGCTGGACCTGAAAGACGGGTTTAAGCTGCTGAAGGAAAAATATGGCACCCGCATCCCATCAATGATAACACACGTTACCGGCCCAAGCCGTACTGCTGATATTGAGAAAACACTTGTTTTGGGTGCCCACGGCCCTAAGGAATTATTTGTGTTTTTGCTGGATGGGTAACAGAGCGTGGTTTACGGAGCGGGGAGCGCTATTCACACCGGCCACTGCCGCTCCTTTCCAAATAACGCGTTCTTCCCACCGTCACTCCGCTCCTCTTAAAATTTCCAAATCCTCCAGCTTACACTCCTCCAATACAACCCTTTCACTTATTTTTTGACGATAAGCCCATTTAATGAGCCGGATGCAGCCATCCGCTATTTCTATCCCCGTGATATCACCATCGTTAAAACAACAGCAGCCGCTATTAAAATAGGTATCCAGGTAGCCGTTAAAATCGGGAGGGGCGTTTCCCTGCAGGTGCAGCGCGGTTATTTTCTTTTCCAGCCCGGCCGTTTTGGCAGCGTCGTTAGCCTTTTTAGCATGCTCAAGCTGTATGTAAAGGTTTTCCAGCTCAGTTAACGACCGGAACACCGGTTGGTGCGTGTGCCCGGTTATCAGCAATGTATTTTTGCGCTGGCTGCTCCATTCATACATTATACGGTTATGGTCGGTTTTTAATTGGTTGTTGTAGGCCGGCGTGTTCGGGTTTATCTGCAAAAACCCTTGCAGCGGCCCCCATATATCAGATACAAACCACTTGCTGAACCAGTTGCCATCGCTTTGCAGATCGCCCTGGTGGCCATGGGTTAAAAATATCTCCAATGGTTTGCCTGCCACCTGTGTTTGTAAAACGGCTCCCTCGTAAACGCGGATAGCTTTACCGTAGATCTGCATCAGGCTAACCGCGGCAAGCGGGTCATTCCCCCAATACAGGTCGTGGTTGCCAAATATCTTTACAAACCTGTTGTGCTCCATAAATAGCTTTTCTTTTTCAAAAGTGGCCTTATTGTGCCGCTTTACGGTTACAAACAGGTTTTCCCACAGTTCTTCGCTATCGCCAAGGTTTATATAAATAAATTTTTCTTTGTTGTAATGATCAAGCGCGTTCAGGTAATTCTTTGCCGAACGGGCAAATATATCGGCCCCATCCCTGGCGCCTTTATGCTGGTCTGAAAAGATGATGAATTTCTCCCTTCCGGGGTCAAACGGTATTACCAATCCCTTTTTACCGGGCCTGGTAACAATGCTTTTGTATAAAGCGTTTAACGCCTTATTAACCCTTGCCCTATCCGGCCGCGATGAGAATTTATCGGCCAGGCGTAATACGGGTTTATACAGTAAGCGTTGTAAAAAGCGGCGCATGTGGGGATTAACATGCGCCGCTGGGAATTGTGTGGTAAGGTTTAGAAATTAATATTTGCCGCTACCGGTTATCGTAACATGTTCGTTTGTGGTGAGGTCTATCATGTTAACTGAAAACTCGTACGAGCTTGAACTTTTTTTGGTAACAGTTCCCCCGGTTGATGAATAAAGCGTGCTACCGTTATTAGGTACGCATAAAGCGTACAGCTGTGAAGAAAAGCCTGTGTTGTCATCAAAATTAGCCACATTGCTTGTACCGCTGCTGCCGGTTGGCATATTATAAACGGTAAAAGACGCGCCTGTGCTTGATGCGATGATCACATCTATATTACCCGATACCCCGCTTGTGGCAGGTATTGACTGGCACGGGCCGCTAAACTTTGTGCCCTTAACGGTAAATGTACCGGTTGCGCCACCGCCAATATCATCGCCCCCGTCACCATCTTTTTTACATCCGCCTAAAAAGGCTACCACCATTAAAAGCAGCAGGCTTTTTAAAAATAAATTACGTTTTAATGTTTTCATAATATTATGTGTTAGTGCTTGTTTATAAATGGATATTAGAAAGTAAACAGGTAGCTAACATTTGCAAAAGCATATGAACCGCCGGTTACTTTGATATAGTTATAGCCTATGCCAAAATGAGATTTCTCGCCTACGTTAAGGCCAGCTTTGACAGCCAGCAATAAATTGGTGTTGCTAGCGGAGTTATCATCGTCATCAGATACGCGCAGGTTATATACGCCAATTTGCGGCTCAACAAAAAACATATCGCCAAGCTTTGCTAAATAGCCAACTTTAATTGGGATGCCCGAGTATTTAAGGTCTACCTCATCTTTCTTTAAGAAGTAATTGTAGCCTACGCTGCCTGTAACCGCGCCAACATCGCTTATATGGTATAAACCTACCGCGTTAACGCCAACACCAACTGACGTAGCATTTTTAAAATTGCCTAACGGCAATAGGCCTTCAAGTTCTAACCCAAAGTTGAATGTTGATGAGGATGCTGCATCTGCCGCGATTACATTTTTAAGGGCTGTTTTTTGTTCAAACAGGTTCTTTTCGCTGGCTAGCGGGCTTAAATTAACAGGCTTATTAACTAAAGCAATTGTAGCGCTGGTGTTAACTGCCGGGGCAGCGTTACCGGTAAGGCTACTGGTTTGGGCACTAGCTGTTATGCCTGCACACAGTAAGGGGATAAATAAAATTTTTGAAAGGTTAAGGTTTTTCATGTTTTTAGTTCTGGTTGCCTACTCTGTTCCGTTTTCGGCTTTCCCGGCCACAATTAACTTCAATTGCTTAACACAAATCTCCGTTTAGCAGCAAGGCGCATCAATGCGCATATCACCCAAATTACACTGTGTTTAAGCTGTGCAAATACCGTGAAAACACGGGGCTGGCACTCAGGCTGCCGAAATAACTTAGCAGTCACAAATCAGCACTAAACATTAATTATTACGATCATGAAAAAACTATTATTAATTACTTTATTACTTATTGGCAGCACCATGGCATTTACCGGTTGCAGCAAAAAAAATGATGATAGCGCATCATCCGGCTCGGTATCAAAAAGCAAACTGGTTGGCAAATGGCTATACGTAAAGTTTGTTGAGAATGGCGACACCGAAACTTTTGAGGATGGCGAATATTTTCAGTTTAACGAAGATGGTACCGCTTACGACAGCATGGACAATGATAATGGGCAATGGAGCTTATCGGGCAACAAGCTAACTATCATTTCAAATAACCAAACCAACGTGGCTACTGTTGAAAAACTTACAAGCAGCGAATTGGTGTTATCTACCACCGATGCCGACGGAAAGCGCACAGCTTATTTTAAAAAATAACAATTACGTTAACCTGCGATAATACATTGTTTATAAGATACATTAACTTAGTAATATTATTAACCCTAAACATAAAAACTATGTCACTTAAAGTAATTCCTGAAAATTCTATCGCCGGTAATGGCATCAAAAAAAGCCAGATCATTATGCTTGTAGAAAACCACCACAGGCAATTAGGCAGAATAAACCCTGCGGGTAATTATGCCGCGCTTCAACGAAATGTAGATTCCCGCTCTATTCTATTCTCAAAAGATGTTATTGATCAGTTATTTATAGAGAATGGGCTAACCGCTGCCAACAGTAAAGAATTTGGCCTGAGGATATACCTTGGCGTACACGATATAAAAAACATTCTAACAGATATTCCGGTCTATAATGATAAAAAAGAAATGGTTGTATTGGTTGTAACCAGGGATAGCGGCAATGGGCCAGAAGATCAGCTTGCTGACCTTTTGAACTCGGTTGAGGTAGCGGGTTTGCCTGAGGTAGCTGCCTTTGGTGGTGGCGATGGCTTGGACCATGGGAAAATTTGCCCCCCTGAAAAGTGCGGTACCATTTAAATTTTTGCTCCTTAAAATCATATATTGTGCTACCTTATCCCATAGCACAATATATGATCTTCGGACTCTATTTTTACTTTGAGCTTGTTGCTTTAATTACTGCTATAGTTTTAATAAAAAAGCTTTTTTTAAGTACGTATGGTTTATTTATCCCTTTTTTAGCAGTAATAGTTACATATGAACTATGCTCTTATTATAATGTTTTCAAGCACAATAATGTATGGGCTGTTAATATTGTAACCTGTGTAGAGTTTTTATTTTACAGTTTATTTATCAGCAACCAATTAATAAGCAACAAGTATAAGCAAATATTCAACTGGCTTATTGGCGCAGGCCTGCTTTATAGCATCGTTAATGTGCTCATAGAAAGTATCTGGCGGTTAAATACTGGGCCAATACTTGTACAGGCTTTAATTATAATATTTATTGTAAGCCGTTATTTTTTAGAATTAATGGAAACGCCGCTAACTACACCTATGCGGCTTGTTAAGCAACCGGGATTTTGGCTTAATGTGGGTGTGTTATTTTTTTTCGCGGGCGATTTTTTATACTTCGCGTCGTTTACGGAGTTGGCATATAAAAAAAATCATGACTTTTTAATGCTATCGCGCTTAATCTCAAATATAACTAATGCTGTTTTGTATAGCTGCTTAACAGTTTGTTTTTTATGCACTCAATGGACGAAAGAATAATATCGATAGTTATAGCTGGTACGGTTATATTACTTACCCTCATTATATTCATAATTGGATTTTTATTTCTATATCAAAAAAGGCATAATTCATATTATTCTCAGCAAGAGCAGCTAAAATCCCAGTTTCAACAAGAGCTATTAAAAACCCAGGTGGAAATGCAGGAACAAACGCTTAACCACATTAGCCGCGAAATACATGATAATATTACGCAGGTACTATCATTCGTAAAACTAAACCTGGCCATACCCGCCAAGGCTACACCAGAACAGGCCGAACAAAAAATAAGCGAAAGCCGCAACCTGGTTGCCCAGGTTATTAATGATCTGCGCGACCTGTCTAAAAGCCTCAGTTACGAACATATTATTCAATTGGGCCTGGTACAAACTATGGAGATAGAAGCCGACCGGATCAATAAAAGCGGGATTATTAAAATTGACCTTGCCGTTGGCGGCGATGCCCGTAACCTGGGCGAACAGCGCGAACTGGTACTGTTCCGTATTTTCCAGGAAGCGCTTAATAACGCCTTAAAACATTCGGGCGCAAAGCATCTAAAGATCAATTTGGATTATTTTGATCATTTGTTTAACTTAACCATTCAAGACAATGGTGTTGGGTTTCCTGCCGGTAAGCTGAATAACAGCGGATCGGGTTTAAGAAACATTGTGAACAGGGCTGCCTTAATTGGTGCTGATGCTGTTATTGACAGCGCGCCAGGCAAGGGTTGTTGTATAAAAATTACTATTGATCCCCTTACACAATATACCCATGCCAACGGAAACCACGATAGCACTGGTTGATGATCACCGCCTTTTCAGAAGCGGCATCGTATCATTAATAAACTCCATTACCGGCTATAAAATACTTTTCGAGGCCGGCAACGGCGAGGAGCTTACACGCAAAATATCGCCCAAGTTTAAACCCGATATTGTTTTGCTGGATATTAATATGCCTGTAATGGATGGTACCAGCACCGCGCAATGGCTGCGCACTAATTACCCCGACGTTTGTATCATCATCCTATCGATGTTTGAAGATGCCGAGAAAGTGTTAAACATGGTAAAAATGGGGGTTAAAGGCTACCTGCTAAAGGATGCGGAACCCCACGAATTTGAACAGGCGCTTAAAAAGGTATCGCAAGGCGAACTGTACTACCCCGAATTTGTAACCCGCCACCTGGTACAAAGCTTCAACAAAAACACCGACCAGGTTAAACTAAATGCCCGCGAAATTGAATTCTTAAAACTTGCCGGCACCGAACTCACCTACAAGGAAATTGCCGACCAAATGTGCATCAGCGCGCGCACTGTTGATGGCTACCGCGACCAGCTTTTTGAAAAATTGCAGATAAAAAGCCGTGTAGGGCTGGTTTTATACGCGATAAAAAATAACATGATTGAATTGTAATTTGCTAAAATTATTAGCAAATTTGTTTCCATGTCACATGCGGAAAACGATGAATTTTTTAAGGGTAGAGGGGCACAGGTAAACACCCACAACAGGTTTTTAAAGAATAAATATGTGCTGGAGCACATTGAGGGGCTTGACGAACAGTTGCTGGAGAACACGCACACGCAGCTTTTTGAGGAAACGCCAAAAAAGATCGTAAGTGAATCTAACAGTCCCGATCTAAGTCACTTCCATTCCATAAACCCTTACCAGGGCTGCGAACATGGTTGTATTTATTGTTATGCCCGCAACAGCCACGAGTATTTCGGCTTTAGCGCCGGGCTCGATTTTGAACGTAAGATCATTGTAAAACGCAACGCCCCGGAGCTGCTCGAAAAATATTTTAATAAAAAGGGATATGAGCCGGTACCCATTATACTATCGGGCAATACAGATTGCTACCAACCCATTGAACGTAAGCTTAAAATAACCCGCGGGCTATTACAGGTGTTTTTAAAATACCGTAACCCGGTAAGCATCATCACCAAAAATAATGTGGTACTGCGTGATATGGATATCCTGGGAGAACTGGCCAGCATGAATCTGGCTCATGTTAACGTCTCTATCACCACACTAAATGAATCGTTACGGCAAAAGCTGGAACCGCGCACCGTTACAGGAATGAGCCGCTTAGGCGTTATTCAAAAACTAACGGAGAAAGGCATCCCATGCAGGGTAATGGTAGCGCCCATCATCCCGGGGTTAAATAGTAACGAGATCCCTGATATTATAAAAGCCGCTGCCGACCGCGGCGCAGTAGCTGCCGGGTTCACCATTGTGAGGCTAAATGGTGCCATTGCCGAGATCTTTACCGACTGGGTGCACAAAGCATTCCCCGACAGGGCCGAAAAGGTTTTAAACATGATCAAAGCCTGCCATGGCGGCAGCCTTAACGATAGTGAATTTGGCCGCCGTATGAGCGGCGAGGGGCATGTTGCGCAGTCTATCCATCAACTATACCGCATGGCCTGCGTACGTTTCCTGGCCGGCCGCGAAATGCCGCCGTATGACTTTACATTGTTTACACCTAAAGGCGGGAAACAAACGAGTATGTTTTAGAGGCAATAGCCTGCACCAGTTAATAAACCGTCATTGGAGATATAGCATCCCGGCGGGGCTTTTAAGGGGAGGTGACATTAAAAAGGGGTGGTGAGCCGGTCTGTCATGGGCGAGAGCGAAGGATTTATTAGCGAGGTGCATATCAGCGGTTAGATGCTTCACGCTCGTTACCCATGGTAGTTCAAACCCTGTATGCTGCCAATGGGGTAATATTGCAAGTATTAAATAATTTGAAATTGCTGATTATCAGGCCATTGCCAGCGTTCACGGGTGTTCACGGCAGTGAACGTGAACACTTCGGGGGAGGGAGGGGCGGTTTGGGACGTTTTAAGGGCGGTTTTAGGTGATATGATGTGGTTCGACGAGCTCACTAAAGCCCACCTAAAACTTGCCATGGGTAGGTGCGAAGCAATCTCCCGATACCTCGCAATAACGCGTGGTGATAATAGGCGGCAGTAGAATAATATTACATCCTCAACCTCAATGATACCGACCTGCCCAGTGCCTGTACAAAATTAGGATCGAGTTGTTCTTCGCCTTCTTTTTGGATCCAGATGGTGTTTTCTTTTATCAGCTGCAGCTTTTCGCCGTTCAGCAGCAGTTCAAGTTCGGTAGTGTTTTGATTAATTAAACGACTGTTTACAATCTGGTAAACATAATCTTTGTCGTTAAAAGTAATCCGTAGCGGTAATCCCATATCTCTAATCTTCTCGGCCGTAAAGATAGCCGTTCTTTTGGGAGGGGGAATTTTATTTGAAAATTTAGTGGCTTTATAAATGAAGCGTCATTGCGAGGAGCGATAGCGACGCGGCAATCTTCGACATGCCTATCGCCTACTTTTCTATCAAAGATTGCCACGCTACGCTCGCAATGACGCTTCGATATAACAAAAAAAAGGCCCTGTAAACGGGGCCTTTTAAATATAAGTTTATGAACGTGGTTGCTAATTATGCGTTCTCTTCTTCCAGGGCCATCAATTCATCAACCAGGATACGTCCGCAATGCTCGCAAACGATGATCTTTTTACGCTGACGAATGTCTGACTGGCGCTGAGGCGGAATCTGGTTAAAGCAACCAGAGCATGAATCGCGCTGAATAGTAACAACTGCTAAACCATTTTTAGCGTTTTTGCGCAAACGGTTGTAAGCAATAAGCAAGCGTTCATCAATATTACCGGTAGCTTTATCGGCCAGGCCGGTTAGTTCGTTTTCTTCTTTTTCAGTTTCGGCGGTAATAGTGCCTAACTCATCTTTTTTAGCATCAAGGTCGCTGCGGCGTGCATCAAGATCGGCCTGTGCTTTTTCGTAGATACCGGTTTTTGATGCGATCTCGAAACCATACTCACGAATCTTTTTCTCGCTCACTTGTATATCTAAGCCTTGTATCTCAATTTCTTTTGATATGGCATCATACTCGCGGTTGTTTTTAACTTCGTTAAGTTGAGCTTCGTATTTTTTTATGTTAGCCTGTGAGTCTTTTATCAGGTTCTTGCGGGTTACAATTTCATCCTCAAGGTCATCAAGCTCATTCTTGATCTTCTGTATGCGGGTTTCAAGGCCGGCAACGTCATCTTCAAGATCTGCAACTTCCATAGGCAATTCACCTCTTACCTGGCGTATCTTGTCTATTTTGGTGTGGATGGTTTGCAGGTCGTATAAAGCTTTCAGCTTTTGTTCTATGGTTTGTTCCATTAAATAAAATATTTGACGGGGTTTGTATTCACTTTTGTTAAACGGATGGCAAAGTTAACAAATTTTTTCTGAATAATTTCGAACAATAATTGCTGCGTAAATTGCTCACTTTCAAAATGTCCGATGTCGGCAATCAGTATTTTTCCTTCGGCATCAAAAAACTCGTGATATTTATAATCGGCGGTGATAAAAACATCTGCCCCTGCAGCAATGGCCTGCTTCAATAAAAACCCGCCCGAGCCACCGCAAACCGCAACTTTTTTAACCTGCTTGCCGGTAAACGCGGTGTGCCTTATCACCTGTGCGTCCATGCATGTTTTTACATCAGCTAAAAATTCGGCCTCGTCCATTGGTGCGTCAATCTCCCCTATCATACCGCTGCCAATTTCCTGGTGTTGGTTGGTTAGGTTATAAAGGTCGTAAGCTACCTCTTCGTACGGATGCGCCAAAACCAGCGCCATAATAATCTTGCTTTCCAGGTTGGCCGGGTAAACGGTCTCTATCCGCATTTCTTCCTCGTGGTGGCGTACACCAGGCTCCCCTACGTATGGGTCGCTGTTTTCGCCGCCCTTGAAGGTGCCGGTACCTTCGGCGTTAAAACTACACTCGCTGTATTCGCCAATGTGGCCTGCCCCGGCATGGAACAAGGCTTTACGCACCTGCTCGGCTTGCGCTATGGGTACATAAGTAACCAGCTTTTTTAACAGGTTATGCTTTGGCGCCAAAATGCGCGTATTGCCGATGCCAAGGGTTTCGCAAATGCGGGCGTTTACCCCGGTCATAACGTT
The DNA here is from genome assembly GCA_040390445.1 of Bacteroidota bacterium. Lineage (GTDB taxonomy): Bacteria > Bacteroidota > Bacteroidia > Sphingobacteriales > Sphingobacteriaceae > Mucilaginibacter. The sequence goes on along the minus strand of JAZJYI010000002.1, from coordinate 713,471 downwards.
ATCCAGGTTGGTATGGATGGCATACAGCGCTATATTATTACGGATAGCTTTTTCTACCACGCGCTCTACATAGGTTTTGCCATTAAATTTTTTCAGGCCCTTAAAAACGATAGGGTGATGCGATATGATAACCTGGCAATCTGTCGCAATGGCTTCGTCAACCACCGCTTCGGTGCAATCCAATGAGATCAGCGCCTGGTGTACTTCCATATCAGGCTGGCCTACTATCAGTCCGCTGTTATCGTAATCTTCCTGGTAGGCCAGCGGGGCCAGGCTTTCCAGGTAAGCGGTTAGCTGTGCTAATTTCATAATTGTACTAAGGTAATGCAGTATACCGGAGATTTAAAGGGTTTACTATAAAAGATGCTATTCTTTGATCTTAACCCCCTCGCCTTCATCAAGCCAAACAACGTTTTGTTCGGGCTTATGCGGCTGTGAGATAACGCCGCCATAAAGGTTAGGGCGGCGGGCCTTAATATAGCGGTAACCACCGGCCATTGTAAGTTTATCGGGGGTAATAGTAGCAACAGCTATGTCGTCGTCAAATGTCCTGCACTCCGCAATTATATCGCCGAATGGGTCAAGTATCATTGAGCAGCCATTCTTAAGCTGGTCGTCATCCATGCCAATAGGGTTAGAAAACACAGCATAAATACCATTGTCATACGCCCGTGCGGGCAGCCATTTCATAAGCCATGCCCTGCCTTTTAGCCCGTCAAATTCCTGCCGTAAGGTAGTTGGGTCGGCTTCCCGGTTTTGCCATAGTGCCGGGTCAACAAAGCCCGCACCCGGCCGGGTAGATGGGGTACACATGGTTACGTGTGGCATAAAAACAATATCGGCGCCAAGTAATTTTACAGCCCTTACATTTTCAATAATGTTGTTGTCATAACAAATCAAAATGCTGCATTTCCAGCCTTTAATATCAAACACCACGTATTCGTTACCGGGCGTAAGGTGCGGGTTAATAAAGGGGTGCAGCTTGCGGTATTTGGCAACCAACCCATTCTTATCCACACAAACATGTGCTTTATATAAATTGTCGTCCGCATCTTTTTCAAACAAGCCCGCCAATATCACTATATCCAATTCTGCCGCTATTTCTGTAAGCCTTTTTATGCTTGGGCCATTGGGTATAAACTCGGCAACATCAAGCATTTGCTGTTTAGTTAGCTTACGGGCAAAAGTATAACCAGTTACAGAGCATTCATGAAAAGCCACAACCTGTGCACCTTTTGCTGCAGCCCTTGCCGCTAATAATTTGATAACCGATAGGTTATATACTTTGTTGCCGCCTTTATTCTCGAATTGTGCGGTCGCAATTTTTAAGTTTTCCATTTTAAATAAACAGGTGTGTAAATATAACGGTTAACTATGCTTTTGTTATATGAGAAACCGGAGGGAGGGGTAAATAAAAAAGATCAAAACAACCAGTGATATTTTCTTTGGCCCAAATCGTTAATCGATTTGCCAACGCTCACCGCGTTTTGATCCTTGTATAGCTTAAAAAGCGTTGCTTATATCTTAGAACGTACTTTTGCTTTTGCAGCTTTAAGGTCGTTCATTAAAATGTTCATCAGTTCTTTATCGAAACGAGACATTAATTTATTGGCGATTGGTTTTCTTAGCGTTTTCATTGTGATATGGTTTAGTATTTATATGATTAATTAATTAAAGGCCCATTTTGGCTATGTTGAAGCTTTCGTAAGCCATTTTTTGATTGTATTCGTTTGCAAGCGACTGGTGGTTGATCAGGTCGACAATAGTACCGATCCCGCAAAAGCCTAAGGTAAGTATGTATATAATGCCCATAACTACTTGGCCAAGCAAAAATCTTTGTACCCCGGCAACCAGTATGAAACCCAGCAGCGTGAATATTAGGACATCCTGAGCGCTTTTTCTTTTACCTGAATAGATCATGTAAAAGGTTTGTTTTTGGGTATCGCTCAAGCTGCTTGTTGCCTGGTGCAAAACTGCCATTTCCTCAGTTGTGATGCCTGGCAGTGACATATAAGGATTGTAAGTGTTCATTTTTTTAAGTTTTACTTTGTGATTGATGATGTAAAACTACTATCGAAACTAAAATTCGCCTATGAGAAATTGGCGGCCTGTTATAATATATCGGTAAGCGCGGTTATTTATTCGGCGAATTGAGTGAGCTTTTTTCACCGATTAGGCGGGCTGTAGCGATATTTATGCCCAATAGCAAGTGTACAGATGCGGTATAACAAAATAGCCAGCACGGGAATGCCCAGCCAATGTGCATGCAATGAGCTTTTTATATCGCCATGAAACAGGTAAGAAATGGCATGGCCAAGGCCACAGCCCGGGCACCAGGTTAAGCCCAGCAATTTTAAGGGGCACAAACTAAAGTGGCTTTCACCTGCCGGGTTTGTAAACGCCAGGCAAATCAAAGCCACTATCCAGAAGGTTAATTCAAAATATCGGTTAAAGTATTTTCTAATCAACACGGTTACTCTTGGTGGTTAGCAGTAAAGATACTGCAAACGCCTCAATCACACCAACAAGCAGTGCGCCAAAAATACGGCCGCTAAAACTTTCAAAGGTGGTATCGTTACTATCGCCATTGCCCCAATTGATGAATATAATACCGGCAAATACAGCTAAAACACCACCTACCAGTAAAATTTTAAAGCTTTGTATCAATGCTTCCAAAAAGCCCATATTCCCTTTCAGCTCACCATCGCGAAACTGCCTTACGCCAAAATATAAACCAATAAGCGGTATCAGTATCGATACATACTCTATGGGGTTTGCTTTACTGTCGCTTAAGTTATAACCGGTTTGGCGCATTACAAAAAGCCATATTAAACTTAAAACGCCTATTACTAATCCAAATATTACTGAGTTTTTCATGTTGTATAAAGTTTGGTGCTTTATTGTGGTTTCGAAATATCATTAAAAAGTAAACATAAGCGCAAATTGTTTGCTTTAATTTTATGATAAATATTCCGCCCCATAAAAAAGGCCTTTTTTACCTATATTTGCACCGTTTTGAACATCCGTGATATATTAGAGCGATACAAGGCTGACGATCGGATAAAGGCATTAGCGCAAGCTTTAAATGCCGGTAAAAATCCAAGGGTGCAGCTTCGTGGTTTAGTCGGATCGGGTGATGCGGCCATGGCGGCAGCATTGTATTTTTTGCAGCACAAGCACATGATATTTGTACTGCCCGAACGCGAAGAAGCTGCTTACTTCCTGGCCGACCTGGAAAGTTTAACCGGAAAAGATATCCTGCTTTTCCCTTCATCATACCGCAAACCGTTTGAATTTACCCAGCCCGACAGTAGTAACGTACTTGCGCGCGCCGAGGTTTTGAACGAGCTTAACCACGCTACCGAATACGGCCAGTTGATTGTTACCTACCCCGAGGCCCTGGCCGAAAAGGTGATAGACCGCTCATCGCTGGAGAAGAATACCCTCGAAATTTCTGTAAACAATAAACTCAGCATTGATTTTATCACCGAGTTTTTGGTGGAGTATGATTTTGACCGGGTTGATTTTGTTTACGAACCGGGGCAGTTCTCTGTTCGTGGTGGCATTGTAGATATCTTCTCATTCTCGCATGACCTGCCCTACCGGGTGGAGTTTTTTGGCGATATCATCGAATCTATCCGTACGTTCGAGATTGAAAGCCAGCTCTCTGTTGAGCAGGTAAAAAACATCACTATTGTACCAAACGTACAGTCAAAATTCCTGACAGAGAATAACATCTCCCTGCTGGAATATGTGGAACCCGGTACGCAAGTGTGGATAAAGGATGTACAGTTTACGCTGGATATCATCCAAACCGGGCATAAAAAAGCCACTCAGCTTTGGAAAGCGCTATCCGCAGATGAAAAAAACCAAAACCCGGACTGGATAGATCCCAAATTTAGCTTTACCGACGAAAAACTGATTGCCGACCAGCTGCATGATTTTGCCCTGGTTGAATTTGGCAAACAGTTCTTTTACCATGATGCTACGCAGATCAGTTTTGATATGCGCCCGCAACCATCGTTCAATAAAGACTTTAGCCTGCTGATCCATAATTTTAAGAATAACGATGCCGAGAAGATAGAGAACTACATCCTAACCGATTCGGCACGGCAGGTAGAGCGGCTTTACGCCATACTGGAAGACCTGGACAAGAACGTAAAGTTTACCCCGGTAAGCATCAGCATACGCGAGGGCTTTATTGACCGGGAACAAAAACTGGCCTGCTATACCGACCACCAGATCTTCGACCGCTACTATAAATACAAGCTTAAAAAAGGTTACCAACGCTCGCAGGCTATTACGTTAAAAGAGCTGCGCGAATTAAAACCCGGCGATTTCATTACCCACATCGATCACGGTATTGGCAAGTATGCCGGGCTGGAGAAGGTGGAAGTAAATGGCAAAACACAGGAGATGATCCGTTTGGTTTACGCCGATAACGACCTGCTGTACGTAAACATCAACTCGCTTAACCGCATTAGCAAATACAGCGGCAAAGAAGGCACCCAACCCCGCATGAACAAGCTGGGTACCGATACCTGGGAACGCCTCAAAAAAACCACAAAAAAAAAAGTTAAGGACATCGCCCGCGACCTGATCAAGCTTTACGCCCTGCGCAAAGCACAGGATGGTAATGCCTTTTCGCCCGATAGCTACTTGCAAACGGAACTGGAAGCATCTTTCCTGTATGAGGACACCCCGGACCAGGAAAAAGCCACCGTCGATTTCAAGAAGGACATGGAATCGCCGCACCCCATGGACAGGCTGATCTGCGGTGATGTGGGCTTTGGTAAAACAGAGATTGCCGTCCGCGCCGCGTTTAAAGCCGTGGCTGATAGCAAACAGGTAGCCATACTGGTGCCTACAACTATTTTAGCGGCCCAGCATTACAAAACCTTTAGCGACAGGCTAAAGGGCTTCCCCGTAAATATTGATTACGTAAACCGCTTTAAAACCAGCAAGCAGATCAAAGATACCCTTGCCGGTTTAAAAGAGGGCAAGGTGGATATCATCATAGGCACGCACCGCCTGGTGAGCAAGGATGTGAAGTTTAAAGACCTTGGCCTGATGATCATTGACGAAGAGCAAAAGTTTGGCGTATCTACCAAAGAAAAGCTAAAACAAATGCGCGCCAATGTAGATACGCTTACCTTGACAGCAACGCCTATTCCGCGCACCCTGCATTTTTCGTTGATGGGCGCGCGCGATCTTTCCATCATATCAACCCCGCCGCCAAACCGCCAGCCGGTAGTTACTGAGTTGCATGTGTTTAACGATACGCTGATCAAAGAAGCCGTTGAACACGAAATTGAGCGCGACGGACAAGTATTCTTCATTCATAACCGTGTGGCCGATTTGCCGCAGCTTGGCGGAATGATCCATAAGCTGGTGCCAAAAGCCCGCATAGGTATTGCCCACGGCCAGTTGGAGGGCGACGCCCTGGAAGATGTGATGCTAAAGTTTGTAAACCACGAGTATGATGTATTGGTGGCCACTACCATTATTGAGGCCGGTTTGGATATCCCTAACGCCAATACCATTATTATTAACCATGCCCACATGTTTGGCCTGAGCGATCTGCACCAAATGCGCGGCCGTGTTGGGCGGAGTAATAAAAAGGCATACTGCTATTTGTTAAGTCCGCCACTGAGCACTTTGACCAACGAGGCCCGAAAACGCCTGAGCGCCATTGAAGAATTCAGCGACCTGGGCAGCGGTTTTAACGTGGCCATGCGCGATCTGGACATCCGCGGCAGCGGGAACCTTTTGGGGGCCGAACAAAGCGGTTTTATAGCCGAAATTGGCTTTGAAATGTACCACAAAATACTTGACGAAGCCATACAGGAATTGAAGGATGACGAATTTAAAGGCGTATTCCCGGATGACAAACCAAGGCCATTCATCAGCTTCACCCAGATAGATACCGACCAGGAGATCCTGATCCCCGACGAGTATGTAACCAGCATAGCCGAACGTTATAACCTATATACCGAACTAAGCAAGCTGGAGAACGAAACCGAACTACAGGCCTTTAAACAGCAGTTGCATGACAGGTTTGGCCCTATCCCCGAACAGGTGAACGATCTGCTGAACTCCATGCGTTTGCAATGGCTGGGCAAAGCCATTGGCTTTGAAAAAGTAACGCTTAAAAAGAATGTGTTGCGTGGCTACTTTATCACCAACCAGCAATCGGCTTACTTTGAAACTGATGCCTTTAGGGAGGTGCTGAACTTTGTACAGCGTAACCCCCGCCGCACCAATCTTAAAGAAGTAAAAAACACCCTGCGCCTAAGCGTTGACCGTGTGGCCAATATTGATGAAGCGTTGGAATTGCTTGAGGAGATGATGGTGGTTGGGGTATAAAAATTAAACGTCACAACTTCTTAAAAATATAACCGTTTTTTCCTTTACGAAAGCTCCTCAGATGTTTCCGCTTGAAAAGGAAAGGCAAAAAAGGTGTTATTTTGAGAACATATTTTTCAAACGAACTATTTGCGGTAACAAATGGGAAATATAAGGTGGGGCTGCAGCTGTTTGTACGGGATAACCATATCATTAAATGAGAGTCGGAGTCTTGTTCAGCTAAAACCCCTTTGGTTTCGGGATCAATAAACTTGAAACTATAACTCATTATTAACTTGACAGGGCCAAAAGTATATTTTGGCCAGGGCTGCCCTGCTATTAGATAAGTTAATGCAGGTATTAAATTCGCATTATCAATTATCCATTCTGTTTTAGTTTCATTGGATGGTTGTCCACTTGGGTAAGAATAGCTAATAGGCTCTGTTTTGCCTGGGCCAAAAATGGCAGTAATTTCCGAAACGTTTTTTTGTCCGATTATGGGATCATCGCCATCAAAGGCAGAAAATGCCACCAAATTAATACTTGAGGGTTTGTTGGGATCGCCGGTAGTGCAATTTTTAATAAATTGGGATATGCTCTCAAATGCATTTGTAACATTTTTCCCTATTAATTTTTGTGTAGTCACACTTTTTTGAGGGGCGTATATAATACAGCCATTACGCGTTTTCATAAACTACCCCACCTTTTTATAAATGCCTCTCAAATTTCTGCCCAGTTCCTTATAATCTAAACCATAACCCACCACAAATTTATTGGGTATCTGGAAGGCTACATATTTCAGTTCTTCTATGCTATGTTCAACAGAATCGGGTTTAAAAAGCAGGGTGCATACGGTAATTGATGCCGGGTTGCGCACCATCAGTTTTTCTATCAGGTATTTAATGGTGTTCCCGCTGTCTATGATATCTTCCAGCAGGATAACGTCCTTACCTTCAATATTTACATGCAGGTCAAAGTCGTCCCGAATGGTGCGGGTGCTTGATAGGCCGCCGAAGTAAGAAGCCAGTTTGGTAAAGCTTACTTCGCAGGGTACTACAATTTCTTTCAACAGGTCTGAAGCAAACATGAAACTACCGTTCAGTATGCCAACAAATATGGGTTGGCGGCCTTCAAAGTCGTTATTTATTTGCTGTGCAAGCTCGGCTATACGTTGTTGTATAACCTCGTGCGGAAACAGGGGCTCAAATTCAAGGTCGGCAATTTGTAATTTCATACGGTAAACATAAGCAATAGCAAACAATTTGGAGGTTTAAACGCTATCTTTGAACCTTTTATGACAGATCACCAGGTTCACGCGCTGCCAAATGGCATCCGCATATTATTTAAACATTCGCCCTCGCCTATTACGCACTGCTGTTTTGTACTAAACGCCGGGTCGCGCGATGAATTGCCACAGAAAGAAGGCCTGGCCCACTTTATTGAGCATTTGCTTTTTAAAGAAACCGAAAGGCGCAACACCCCGCAGATACTAAACCACCTGGAGTTGGTTGGTGCTGATCTGAATGCTTATACCACCAAAGAGTACACCTGTATCCATGCCTCGTTATTAAAACAACATTTGGAACGCGCTGTCGACTTATTTGAGGATATCCTGTTCCATTCTACCTTCCCCGAAGATGAAATGGAGAAAGAGCGCGGTGTGATACTGGACGAGATCTCTTCCTACCTTGACCAGCCTGAGGAAGCCATACAGGACGATTTTGAAGAATACCTTTTTAAAGGCCACCCAATAGGTAACAATATTTTAGGCACGCCAGAAAGCGTTGGCATATTAAATGGTGCCGATATTAAACAATTCACCACGGCTAATAATAACACGCACCAAATGATATTCGCTGTTTATGGCGATTATGATTTTAAGAAACTGGTAAAACTGTGCGAAAAGTATTTTGGCAGTGTGCCCGAAAACACCAGTCAAAAAAACAGGATAGCCCCTGGCGCTATAAGCCATGGCATATATGCCTTACAAAAACCCATATCGCAAACGCATTGCATTTTAGGTGGCAGGGCGTACCCATCGGCACATCAAAACAAGTACGGTTTGTTGTTGCTGAATAATGTTTTGGGCGGTATGGGCATGAGCAACCGCTTAAACCTGGAGATCCGCGAGAAACACGGCATCGCCTACACCATTGAATCAAACTACACCTCATTAACCGATACAGGCATTTTCTCTATTTACTTTGGTACCGATGCAGGAAAGGCCGAAAAAGCGCTGAAACTGGTACACAAAGAGTTAAAAAAACTGCGCGATAATAAGCTGGGGACAGTGCAGTTAAAACAAGCCAAAGAAAAGTTTATTGGCCAGATAGCTTTAGCCGAAGAGAGCCGCATGAGCCTGATCATATCTATGGCGAAAAGCCTGCTCGATTTTAACCGGATCGATTCGCTGGAGGACATATTCGCTAAAATAAATGCGGTTACCGCCGAAGACCTGCTGGAAATCAGCAACGAAATATTTGATAATGACCGTATGATAACCTTATTATTTGAGCCTAAGTAATAAAACTTTTACCTTTGTACCTATGAAATATCCTATAGTAGCATACGGCGACCCGGTTTTAAGGAAAAAAGCCACTTCTATTGAGCCCGATGAATACCCTCATATTAAAGAACTGATAGGCAACATGTTCGATACCATGTATGGCGCCCGGGGCGTTGGCCTGGCAGCCCCGCAGGTTGGTATGTCTATGCGGTTATTTGTAATTGATGTTACCCCTTTTGATGATGAAGAGCCGGAGCTAAAAGATTTCAAAAAAGCATTTATAAACGCTACTATATTAGAAGAAACCGGCGAAGAGTGGGCCTTTAATGAAGGTTGCCTGAGCATCCCGGATATTCGCGAAGATGTAAGCCGCAAGCCGGTTATCCGCATATCTTACTATGATGAGGACTGGAAGCATCACGAAGAAACCTACCGTGGTATGGCTGCGCGTGTTATACAACACGAGTATGACCATATTGAAGGTAAGCTGTTCACCGATAAGCTAAGCCCGCTACGCAAACGCCTGATTGAGAAAAAGCTGAACGATATTTCAAAAGGGGCCGTTGATGTAGATTACCGCATGAAATTCCCGGCGGCTAAGAAGGGAAGGTAGAAATTAGTTAATTAGTGGTTAGTAAGCATTGTTAACATAACTTATAAAAGAAAAAGCAGGGTGTTAAACATCCTGCTTTTTTTATGTCTTGAACTAACCTCTGTTCACTAATCACAACCCACTAAACTTACTTACTATCCCCGTCGGTTATTGATTTAATTAAGCTACCCCAGGCAAACGGGTTAAGTAAAGGGTTGGTACGCGAATGCGAGTTAACAATATCATTATGAAATGCCTGCGCATTGGCCGATTGTATCTCCTGGCCATCACGCGGCAGGTTATTGGTCATGGCGGTTATTGATGACCGGCTAATATTTTTCCGGGCAATTGCCAGGTCGTCGTCGGCTATTTTGGCGTTCACAAAATCTTTCCTGAACTCATCTGTTGTAGCCCAAGGGAATATCCTAACCATTGGCAGGTTGGTTATCTGCGGCTTTATTAAAACGCGTACAGTATAGCTATTGCTTTTAACATTGGCCGGTATAACAACCGTTACCGGAGCATAGCCAATAGCCGTAAACTGCAATGAATCCTGCTCATGCGCTACAAATGAAAAGTAACCTTTAAAACTGGTTACAACCACGGTATTATGCTGGCTAATGTTGGTTACACTTACATAAGGCACTATAACAGTTGCGCTATCGGCATTGTATACCACACCGGTAAACTGTACCAACGGAGCTTCCTTTTTTTGGGCAAACGCTGATAAAGATGTCAGTAAAAATAATATGCCAATTAATCTTTTCATTTAACCTTTATTACACAAATTACCTGCCATGTTTAGTTTTTTTAAACAAGCGGGTAAAAATACGTTATTGAAAAATATCAATACACGTATTTAACACATCTTAACACTATCTTAAATTTTCGGGAAGCACGGCATTGGGGTCGTCAATGTCGGTTAGGTTTATTGCCTCAATCCCGGTAATTTCCGGCACGGCCTTTAAAATGGCTTGTTCAATTCCAGCCTTAAGCGTCATGATGCTCATCGGGCACGACCCGCAAGAACCAAGCAACTTTAGCTTTACCACTTTTTCAGGGGTGATCTCTTCAATAGATACGTTCCCACCATCGGCCTCTAAATAAGGTCTTATGGTATCCAACGCTGCTTCCACCTGATCTGTTAAACTCATTTTTATTTAAATTATTAAAGTAAAGTTATTAATTATTTACCACATTTAAGTTATCGGCCTTTTGGGCGTTACAAATAGAAACCTGCTGGGCAACACGCCTGGCCATTTCCATAAATGCGGTGGTCATTACGCCATCATCGTCCATTACAATAGGCCTACCTGCATCACCAGAATCGCTTATGCCCTTTATTAACGGTATTTCCCCTAAAAATGGTACATCTAACGTTTCTGCAAGTTTTTTACCGCCGCCCTGGCCAAATATGTAGTATTTGTTATCGGGCAATTCTGCAGGGGTAAAATAGGCCATATTCTCCACAACCCCCATAATAGGTACATTGATAGCCGGCATCATAAACATGCCAACACCCTTTTTAGCATCGGCCAGCGCTACGTTTTGCGGCGTGGTTACTATTACCGCGCCCGTAACCGGGAAGCTCTGCGTAACCGTAATATGTATATCGCCGGTGCCCGGCGGCAGGTCTACCACCAGGTAATCAAGTTCGCCCCAATCGGCATCATTAAACAATTGCTTTACAGCGGTTGATACCATTGGCCCGCGCCATGGCACAGGTTGATTAGGGTCGGTAAAGAAACCTATTGATAGTAATTTAATACCATATTTCTCTATCGGTTCTATGCGCGTTTTCCCGTTCTCCTGTGTAGCTTTAGGGCGCTGGTTCTCCAGGCCGAACATAATAGGGATAGACGGGCCGTAAATATCGGCATCTATCAACCCCACCTTTGCCCCTGTTTTTGAAAGCGCCAGCGCCAGGTTAACAGATACGGTTGATTTACCAACCCCACCCTTGCCAGATGCTACCGCGATAATATTTTTAACCCCCGGCACACCGGTGTTTTTTTGCGATGTAACCCGCGATGTCATATTAACGGTAACTTCAATCTCTTTACTGATGAAATGACCAATGGCGTTGCGGCAGGCATTTTCAATTAAAGCCTTCAAAGGGCACGCCGGTGTGGTAAGCACAACCGAAAAGCTCAGCTTGTTGCCTTCAATATGTATATCCTGGATCATGTTCAGGGTTACCAGGTCTTTTTTAAGATCGGGTTCTTCAACATTTCCGAGGGCTTGTAAAACTTGTTCTTTAGTAAATTCCATATTTATTTAATCGCAAAAATACGAAAACAGGTTACGCTATGCGTTTGTTAAGAAAACAATTTGCAGCTTGCAACCGTTTGCACCACATCATATTTAGTTTAGTTTTGAAGCAAAATTCCTATATGCGCCGTATCAACCCCAAATATATCCGTATTGCAGGTATAACCGTTCTAATATTAGTAGTTATTATGCTGATAGGCGGATACGTTGCCTATTCTAAACGTGAGGTATTGCTTCAAAAAGCCATTTACAAAGCTAAAGCAAAAGCCAAAAGGGATTATAATTTAGATGTAAAAATAGGTTCGGCACGTTTTACAGGCTTAAGTACAGTTGCGTTTTCTGATATCAGCGTGGTGCCGTTTGAGCGCGACAGCCTGTTCTCCGTAAAAGATTTTAGCGTAAGCGTAAAGATACTCCCACTGATATTTGGCAATATAAAGCTGGCAGATGTTATCCTGCAGAACGGGCACCTGAACCTGACCAGCATAAAAGGAGTAAAAAACTTCGATTTTCTGTTTAAAAAGAAAAAAGACACCACAAACACCGGCAACAAGGTCGATCTTTCAGAACTATCCAACAACCTGATCAACGAGGTGCTTTACAAGATTCCTGATAACCTGTCGCTGCATAATTTTTTAGTGAGCTTTGTTGACGATAGCGCACATGTAAAAATGCTTGCCCAAACCGCCATTATTAAAAATGGCAAACTGGCATCAACCATAAAAGTTGATGACGGGGTTTCAACATGGCACATTGATGGTAAAATGCTGCCGTCAGACAAAGACATTGATGTACACCTCTATGCCGAAGGAAAAAAGGTAGAACTTCCCATCATCGAGAAAAAATTTAAACTAAAACTGAATTTTGATACGATAAGCACCAAGCTTACCAACGTTAAGCATAGCACTGGCGAAACAAAAGTATCTGGCTCCTGGAGCGTGCGAAACCTGTTATTAAACCATCCGGGGCTTTCAGTAAGTGATATTGTGATCCCCAATGGTTCAATAGATGCTAACGTATTTGTGGGCACTAATTACATCTCTTTAGATAGTTCGTCTGTTATCCACCTCAAAAAACTTACCGCAAACCCATACTTAAAATATACGCTTAACCCCGTTAAAATATACGAGGTAAAATTAAACACCGGGTGGGTAAAGGCGCAGGATGTTTTTGATTCGTTCCCAACCGGGATGTTCGAATCATTAGATGGGTTACAGGCAGCAGGCCAGTTAAATTACAGCCTTAATTTGTACCTGAACAACGCGCATATTGATGACATGGTTTTTGATTCGCGCCTGCAAAAGGATAAAGACTTCAGGATATTAAAATACGGCAAGGCCGACCTGGGCAAGCTTAACAAAACCTTTGTTTACGTACCTTACGAGCTGGGCAAACCAATGCCACCGCATACCATTGGGCCTGGCGCATCAAACTTTACCCCTTTAGAACAGATCTCGCCAAATGTGCGTAACGCGGTGATGACGGCCGAAGACCCATCATTTTACACCAACCGTGGTTTTGTTGACGAATCTATCCGCAAATCGTTCATCACAAACATCAAAGAAAAGAAGTTTAAACGCGGGGGCAGCACTATATCCATGCAGCTGATCAAAAACTCGTTTTTAAGCCGCAACAAAACCCTGTCGCGTAAGATAGAGGAGATCCTGATTGTTTGGCTGATAGAGAACAATCACATTATGAGCAAAAACCGCATGCTCGAGGTTTATTTTAATATTATTGAATGGGGCCGTGGCATTTATGGCATTAACGAAGCCGCCAGGTATTACTTTGGCAAGTCGCCGTCAGAGCTTAACATTGGCGAGAGTATTTATCTGGCCAGCATTGTACCCAACCCTAAAGCGGGCCTGTATGCTTTTCAGCCCGACGGGACGCTCAGACAAGGCCTGCACGGGTACTTTAACCTGATAGGCCGGCTGATGGCCGGAAAGGGCCTTACCGCACGCGACACGAACGCTTATGGCTTTTATGAGGTGCGCTTGCGCGAAGGCCTGCGCAGAACTATAGCGCCTATTGATACAGCGGCTGCCGATAGCCTGATGCACCAAACCGAAGATGATGGCGGCGTGGGTGTTGGTATTGCCCCTGTTTTTGAAGAGCCGAAGCATCCTAACTTTTTCCAACGCCTGTTTGGTAAAAAAGATACTACTGCCGCCAAGCTTGAAAAGAAGATAGAGGAAACCAATGATGCTATAAAGACGCGCCTTAAACAGGAAATAGAAAAAGTTAAAGCCGATTATAAACTGCGGGTAGATAATGTTGATACTGCCGGCAGAACCAAAAAGGAGATAAAAGCCGAGAAAAACCGGTTGAAAGATGAGGGTAAAGAAAAGGTGAAAGAGTTAAAAGACCGTATGCCTTAATATGCAACAGTTTGATGCCCTTCTGACACCAAGCTTTGCCATTCCTGAAAATAAGGAACAGTTAACTTTAAGTTTAGACCTGCTTTTGTCCCCCGGTAGTGCCGCTGCGCCCGGGCTTACATCTGCCTTGCAGTATGAAAACAAACCTAAATTCGGGCCATCGGCCATCACTAATTTACGTTTTGACGTGGTGCAGTATGACCCCGTTAGCTTAAAAGGCCGCCTGCGCCTGATATATGATATGCAACTAACCTTTGACTGCGAAGATGTGATTAAAGACCACCTTAACCAGCACTCCTATTATAATTTTCGCTTTGTTCCCGCGGAAAGCCTGTTACATTTTGAAAGCGATACCCCCGAGATGCCCACAACAGCCAACGAATTTTAACTCTTTTTTATTTTAATCTACCAAATTTGTAGTGTTTACTTCTGCATGACCATTTTACATGTTTAAACACATATGTTTGCCCGCGTAATTAAACACACAAAGAAAATATCATGTCATTAGTAGATAAATTAAACTGGCGTTACGCCACCAAAAAGTTCGACAGCACCAAAAAGATAGCTGCCGATAAATTACAAAACATATTAGATGCTGTACAATTGGCCCCCTCATCATTAGGGTTACAACATTACCGCATACTGGTAGTTGAAGATGCCGCTATACGCGCGCAATTACGCGAAGTTGCATACGGCCAGCCGCAAATTACAGATGCTTCACAACTGATTGTTTTTGCTGCCGAAACCAACATTAACGAAGCTTTTGGTAAAAAATATATTGATAATGTTGCTGCTACGCGCAATGTTCCGCGCGAGGCTTTAGCTGGGTTTGAAGGTATGGTGTTAGGCGCCATAAACGCACGCACACCTGAACAGCTACTGGTTTGGGCACAAAAACAGGCTTATATTGGCCTTGGCGTATTAGTTACTGCCGCCGCAGAGCAAGATGTTGATATTTGCCCGATGGAAGGTTTTGACCCTGCCGGTTTTGATAAAGTGTTGGGTTTAACAGAAAAAGGCTTAACAGCAACCGTTATTGCAACCATAGGCTACCGCGCCGATGATGATGCCACAAGCCAGGCAGCAAAGGTACGCAGGCCTGCAAACGAACTGTTTATACACGTATAAGTGTTTACTATCCTATAAAACAAAGGGGCGGGTATTTATTCGCCCCTTTGTTTTGCGTTGTTTTTTACGTTGAAGTTAATTTCGGCATGAGCTTTGCATAACTTATTGAAATACAAAGCCATGAACAAGAAGATATTAATAGTTGACGATAACGAGCTGATTGTAGAAGTAATGAGCTACATCTTGATCAATAGCGGCTATGAAGTATCATCGCTGCCCAATGGCGATCATGTAATTGAAGCGGTGAAAAACACCCACCCCGATTTGCTGATCATTGACGCTATTATGCCCGGCATGGATGGCCGTGACATCTGCAAGATCTTAAAGCTAAATAAAGCAACCAAAGACCTGCCTGTTATTATTTGCTCGTCTGAAGACAACCTGGATGCTTCATTAACCCAGGTTGGTGCACCAAATGATGTATTACATAAACCGTTTGACATGAGCGCACTTATCAACAAGGTTGCTATGCAATTAGCGGCTTAATTGATTGGCAATTCCTTTGATTTATTGAACCGGATATTCCGAACCCGGCCGCCCGAAAGCTTAAAGCCGGATATGCCTTTAGTATCCCTGTAAAAAGCCAACGTACCAATATCGCCGGTAAATTCGTCTTTCGTGTTTGACGATAGTTCAAAATCGCCCCTGCGAAAATGGCGGATAAACAGTTTTCTATCTTTTACATACACCCAGTATTGGGCTTCTAATTCGGGGCTATAATAAACGCCTGTATATTGAGGCAATTCTTCAGGTGGCGTTTTATAAATCATAAAGCGTTTAGCCGGTTTATCCCTAAACGTAAACGAATTTACCGCGCCGTTTTTATCGACATGAAAAGTAACAGTTTTATTTGCGGCTTCTAACAAAAACACCGAATCTGACAGGGCGACCGTAGGGTACACGCCCTCTCCGCTGTACTGAAACATTAATACGCCTTTATCCTGAGTAATGGCAACTTCACCACCACCCCATTTATAATTACCGGTATATTTGTTTAATACAGCATTGGCTGGCTGATAACTTACGGTTATTTTCGTCGGCGCAGCCGTGTTATTCTTCTTTTCCAGGAACAGGCCTACAAGCCTCCCGGCAAGCCCTCCGCTAAGGTTATTGTCGTTAGCATTTCCCAATACAATAAACGCTAATTTTTGATCGGGAAACATCCTAATAATAGTTCGATAACCCACCCAGGCACCTGTATGCACAACACTTTTGTAGCCATTATAATCTTCTGTTTCTAAACCAAACCCATACGATATTTTAGTCCCGTTATTTAGTGCCGTTCCTTCAAGCATCCGTGTGTAAACCGGGTCTTTCGCATCAATGGCCTTTTCAAAATGTATTGCCCATTTAGCCAGGTCATCAACTGACGTATAAAGCGAACTTGAACCATAAGCAGTAAGCACATCGGAGCTTTTCACAAACACATCGTTATCCAGATAGTAAGAAGATGCCAGCCCCGGGATAATTTTCCGGCTATCGTCTAAAAAGAAAGTAGCATCCATGCCCAATGGCTTAAAAATGTTTTCGCTTGTCCATTCACGGAAGATTTTACCGGTTACCTTTTCTATTATTGTCGCCAAAACATTATAGCCGGTGTTAGAGTAAAAGTGTTCGGAACCGGGTTCAAAATCCAGTTCCTTTTGATGTTTAACCAAATTCATGATATCATCAAACGAACAAAGTTCGCTGTAGCGCCAGCCAGCAGCTTCTAAAGCCTCGGGCCAATCGCGCAGGCCACTGGTGTGGTGCACCAGGTTACCTATGGTGATAACCTTTTCAAACTTCGGGAAATCGGGCAGGTATTTTCGTACATCATCATTCAATGATATTCTGCCCTGTTGTATTAATGTAGATATAGCAAAGCCGGTAAATTGTTTTGATAGAGAGGCAACATCAAAAATACTTGATGCGGTTATTGGAACCTTATATTCCATGCTGGCCAAGCCATATCCCTTGGTAAATATTACCTGCCCATTCTTTACAACAGCAACCGCACAACCGGGGTTATTAGTGCCATGTGTGGCAAATATAGAATCTATCCCGGCGCTGATATCTGTCTGAGCCTGGCAAGTGGCCCCTATCAATAGAAAATTCACCAGCGCCGAAATAGCTGCTTTTTTCATACGTCAATTAAAAGGCACTTTTCATGGTGATATACTTATTGATATCGTTTGATTTAAAGCCCTTTTCGCGCATATCTGTGATATACTGCGGAGTAATACCTAAAGCCTTCAACGCGGTGGCATCATCTAAAGAAATATCATTAAAGCCTATGCTTTTAAAGCTTTTCACAAATTCAGGCGTTACACCCATTGCTTTTAGCCCGGCGGCTTTATCGGCATTTATTTTGAACCCTGCATTTTTAAAACCATTTAAATAATCGGGCGTTATCCCCAATGCTTTCATAGATACGTAATCTTCAGAACCCAGCGTATATCCTGCATTTTTAAAACTCTGTATATACTCGGGCGTAATGCCAACAGCTTTCATGCCGGTAAGGTCACTACTACTCAGGTTAGTTAGGCCTGCTTTTTTTAAGCCATTCACGTATTCATCGTCTACACCTAGAGCTTTGTATGCAATCATATCATCAGCGTTGTCCTCATCCGTTTTTGAAGCCTTTGCCGCCTTTTTAATATTAACAGGTGTGGTTCCGCGTGCGGTTTTAAATTTAGCAATGTACTGCCCGTTGATGCCCTGGGCTTTAAAGCTTACCAGTTTATCAAATGATGCTTTTGGATAACCCGCTTTGCGGATCTCGGCAATATAGGCACCATTAATCCCCATTGCCTTGCCGGTTATCAACTCCTGTTCAGTAATATCAGGGAAGCCGTTTTGCTTTAATGATACAATGTACGGTTCATCTACGCCTAAAGCTGCAGTTGCTATCAGGTCGCCTTTTGACAGGCTTTTGTATCCCTGGCGGTGCATCATAGCTACATAGCTTTTTTTAATATTGATCATAAAAAAGGCCATCTCGTCGTTCTTATCAATATCGCTGATACCCTGGCTTCGCAGGTATTTAATATATTCCGTGTTGGTTATAAACTTGTAATGGCCGCTGCCCTTGTTACCATCAAACTTGCCGTTAAAGTTCATTGTTCCTGCTTCGCGGATCAGTTTAAAATCGCCATTGGCGGTTCTTGGCAACGAGGTGAACTCACTCACCAGAAAATCGCTGTTACTCATGTGGTTCTTGTCGCCATCACTGTTAAATTGCACGTCCAGTTTATTGCCTCTTATGGTTGCGGTCCACGTGCCCTCATCCTTATTATCATCAGTGGTAACAAAATTCGTTTCGCTTTTCAGCGTTACCGGGCGTCGGCTTGCCATTGGCTCATTAAAGGCACACATTAAAAATGCCATTAGCGGCAGCAGGAAAAAATATTTCCAGGTGGTATGGATGTTTGATCGTTTTGCGTTCATCATAACAATTCGTTTTTTAAGGAGTGATTGATTATAGTTGGTTGTTATCCGAAGCGACAGGTTGGGTACCGATACCTTCAGCAGGCTCATTTGGTATATTTCCCTCTCTACTTCGTTATTGTTTAGCACATCGCTATCAGTTAAGTATTCAAGATTATTCTCCAGCTCCTTGCGGTAAAGCCATGCAAATGGGTTAAACCACTGGAAAACCAGCGTCAGTTCGGCAAACAGCAAATCAAAGCTGTGCCCTTGTTTAATGTGAATCTTCTCGTGCAGCAATATCTGGCTGTAGGTTTCCCAATCGTACTTAGCCGGATTGATAAAAATATAATTGCCGAAAGAACAAGGGGCTTTATCAGTATCCAGTTCTACAATCCGGTATTGCCCATCCTGTATCGCCGGGCTTTTATAGGCCTGGCGCACCAGCACAATTACCTGCAGCAAAAAGTTTAACCCAAAGGCCACTACACCACACCAGTAAAGCCATAGTGTCCACTTTAGTATTTGAGGCATAACTGCGGCGGCCGTTTCGGTAACTGATGCTTCTTTAACAGGCACTACAACTGGTTTTACCGGCTGCTGTTCCGGGCGCTCAATAAACTGCACCGGCTTTTTCGGTGACTGCTTTACATTGGGCATGGATACTACAACAGCTTCGGGCGCTTTGCGTAAAGTCCATTGTTGCGGAACCCGTAGTAGCGGCAGCACAAATGTTAGGGCCAGGCAAGCCAGCAGCACCCACCGGTTTAAATGATGGAAGGTTTCCTTTTGCAATAACAACTTATAAAACAAAAGGCAAACGCCTATCAGCAGTGCAACATGCAATACATATGGTATCATTTCTTGTTGGTTTTAATCAGGTTTAAGATCTCTTCCAGTTCGTGTTCGCTAATTTTTTGCTCTTTGGCAAAAAAGGCCAGCATGCTTGGGTACGAGTCGTCGAAGTATTGGCTTACAATATCTTTCATGGCATGTTTCTGGTACTCTTCCCGGCTCACTTTTGGGTAGTAATGATAGATGTTGCCGATGGTGTCATGATCCAAAAACCCTTTCTCCTCCAGTATCTTCACCATGGTAGCTACCGAGTTGTAATGCGGCTTAGGGTCGGGCATTTCGGGGATGATCTCTTTGATGAAAGCTTTTCCCAGTTTCCAAAACACCTGCATTATTTGTTCTTCGCGCTTAGCCAGCTTTTGCATAAAATTCTAATTATAAAACAAGTTTACTACTAATCAATTAGTATTGCAACTAATGGGTTAGTATTTCTCAGGGCAAAGAACTTAACTAATTGATTTTAAGGTATATAATTTTTATAAAGATTGCCTATGAGCGGAGGTTAACCCCACATGTAATTGCGAGATGGGATAGCGACGTGGCAATCTTCGATAGAAAAGTAGGCGACCTGCTTGTCGAAGATTGCAAGATTCGTTCGCAATGACGCGCGGGAAGCTTCGATCGCAGCGAAGAAATTATACCATAGTTATGGTGACGCTATTTTGTCAGTAGTCAAATTCATGATTCGGCTGATTATCAGACAACTACTCATGTTCACGTTCTGCAACGGCAGTGAACGTGAACACTTCGCACCTGTATTTATTAACAAATTGCCGGGGTAGCCATATACTATTGAAATATACTCTGCGCTTTTTTAATGGTTTTTTCCAGGTCGATGCCCTTATCTAAAACCCCTTTAAACAGGTCGCCTTCCTTTTTGAGGCGTTCTATGGCGTTGTGGATCGTAAAATGCTTCATAGTGAGGCCGGCTTTTACTTCATCCCAATGCAGGGGCATGGAAACGGTTGCGCCTGGTTTTGGCCTTAAGGAATACGGGCCGGCAATAGTTGCACCCGGGCGGTTCTGTAAAAAATCGAGGTACATTTTGCCATTTCGGTTTTTAACCATGCGTTCCAGCGAGGTATAATCGGGAATCTGCTGGTGTACAATGTTTACAATGAGCCGGGCAAACATTTGCGACTGGTCATAATCGTACTTAGCGCCCAGCGGGATATAGATATGCATGCCTGTAGAGCCCGATGTCTTGCAATAACCGGGAACATCAATGGCATCCAGCACCTTTTTTACCTCCTGAGCGGCGGCTATGACCTGGTTGAAAGTGTTTTTATCCGGGTCAAGGTCGATGATGCAATAATCCGGGTTATCCGGCGATTGGATGCGGCTGAACCAGGGGTTCATCTCAATACACCCTAAGGATGCCATCCAAAGCAAGGTAGCTTCATCATGCCCCACCAGGTAATCTTTGTCCTCGCCCTCGCTGGTGGTATAGGGAAACGTCCTCACCCAATCGGGCGATTTGCCGCGCACATCCTTCTGGTAAAAGCTTGGCCCATGTATCCCGTTAGGGAAACGGTTTAGTGATTGCGGCCTATCCTTTAAATAAGGCAGAATATATTCGGCTACCTGGTAGTAGTAATTAAACATATCCCGCTTGGTGATGCCGTCCTCGGGCCAGTAAACTTTACTTAAGTGGGTAAATTTCAGGTCGTGCCCGCAGATTTTTTTTACCTGGGTTTCTTCCTTAGGATTTAGCAGAGTGCGTTTTGCAGCTTCTTTAGGCGCATTTACCAATTTATGCTTAAGCGCTGGCTTCGTTTCGGCATCATGTTCTGCTTCTACTATTTCATCGGTTTCGGCTTCTGTTTCGCGGACCACCTCTTTGGCTTTTTTATCATCGCGCATGCCCTCAAACGAGGGGTGACGGAACACCCCGTCGCTGGTTACCTCGGCAAAACTTACTTCGCAAACCAGCTCCGGTTTTAACCAGATAGCCTTGGCCTTCGGCGGATTTGGGCGGAATCTCGACGGCTTATTCACGTCTGGTTCCGACCAAAAAGGGCTTTTTTCCGCCCTTAGAACGTCAAATTTCGCCATCATTTCCCTTTGTAGTTTATCAGAGAACCCGGTGCCTACTTTTCCCACATATTGCAGTTTTTCACCCTCGTAAACGCCCAGCAAAAGCGAGCTGAATTGCTTGGCCGTCCCCTCATTTTTGGTGAAGCCACCAATCACCACCTCCTGCCTTTTGTTGATCTTTATCTTCAGCCAGTCTTTAGACCGGTTATCCGGCGAATAAGTACCGCCTGCCCTTTTAGCCATGATGCCTTCCAGCCCAATTTTACCGGCAGCCTCAAAAAACTCGGTGCCATTGGCTTTAAAGGTTTGGCTCAGGCGCACCCGGTCGTCACCGGTAGGGATAACCTCGCGCATA
Source organism: Bacteroidota bacterium (assembly GCA_040390445.1). Classification (GTDB taxonomy): domain Bacteria; phylum Bacteroidota; class Bacteroidia; order Sphingobacteriales; family Sphingobacteriaceae; genus Mucilaginibacter. The sequence continues at coordinate 691,593 of JAZJYI010000002.1, read as the reverse complement.
ATGGCCTGGCGTTCTACCAGCGGCAAGTCCATCAGGTTTTTGCCTTCGTACCAAAGAATGTCGAAGATATAAAGCACCAGTTCGCCATCGGCCTCGCTGCGCCAGTTTTGCAGGGCGCCAAAGTTTGATACCCCCTTATCGTTCAGTACCAGTATCTCCCCGTCAATAACCACGTTCAGCTTCCAGCTTTCCAGCAGTTTTTTTAGCGGGTAATACTTCTCATTAAAATCTTTGTTATTGCGCGATAGCAGCTGCACCTCGCCTTTGTTAATAAACCCAAGCGTGCGGTAACCATCCCACTTTACCTCGTACACCCAATCGGGGTCGTCAAACGGTTCGTTTACCAAAGTAGCCAGCATGGGCTTTATGCCTGTTGGTATCTTACCTTTGGGGGCTTTTTTTAAAACCGCCTCCGTATCTATCTTTTTATCTTCGGTTGTTTCCTCTGCTTTGTTAGCCAGACCGGCTACCGGTTCATGAAGTTTTTTTTTAGGTGCCGCCTTCTTCGGCTTTTCTTCTTCTACATCCTGCTCTTCGCCATCCTTCCAAACCTTATCGCTGGTTTTCTCCATCTTTTCGATGGTTTTGCCGGAGAGTACGGACTTATCCTTTTTGGTGATATCCGCAGCAGACGCAAAGTCATCTTTATGTTTAATGAGCAGCCAGCCGTTCTCGCCCATTCCGTGGGTTTTTACCAGGGCATATTCGCCTTCCAGTTTTTCGCCGTGGAGCTTTATTTTGAGCGAGCCATCTTTCAGTTGCTTCAGCAGATGTTTTTCCTGTGCTTTTTTGCCCCCCTTTATCTCTTCAATTGGCTCGTAAGTACCCTCGTCCCAAACAATAACAGTACCGCCGCCATATTCGCCATGTGGGATGATGCCTTCAAAGTTGCGGTAATCGAAAGGATGGTCTTCCACCATCATGGCCAGGCGTTTATTCTTCGGGTCGGTTGAGGGGCCTTTGGGTACAGCCCAGCTTTTTAATACGCCATCCATCTCCAGCCTAAAATCGTAATGCAGGCGCGATGCATCGTGCTTTTGGATCACAAACATCAGCTTGTTCTTATCCTTGCTTATTCCGGCTTTTGGTTCCGCGGTTTTTGTGAAATCGCGCTTGGCGGCGTATTTTTCCAGGCTCATAATAGTACATGTTAATTATTAATTTAACATTTTGCCTGTAATATGGTTTTGATAAAGAACGGGCCGGATACTTATCATCCGGCTCGCTTTTAAGCATTTAGATTATTCGGAGTCGATCTCTATCATCGATAAGAAATTACCTGCCGGGTCTTTAAACCAGGCGATGGTTGGGCCGCCGTTTCCTTTAGATACGCCGTGTTCGTCCGTCTTTAAATATTCGCTGTCGTAAATTTCAAATTTTACGCCCCGGGCGGTCAGTTCCTTTACGGTTGCTTCTACACCCTTAACCGGGAAGTTCAAAATAGTGTAGGTTGCCGGCTGATGGTTAGGCTTGGGATAAACCAAAATATGATTGTTATTGCCATTGATATGGATGGTGAGCATACCGCCCATATCTTCGGTTTTATCAACCTGCAGGCCTAAGGTTTCGCCGTAAAATGCTTTGGCGGCATCGATATCATTTACCGAAAAACCACTGAATGCTTTTGAATATTTTAACATAACGTTTGGGTTTATAGATTAGTTATTGGGTTTCAGGTCGAACAGGGTCTTGCCTGTTTCAAAATCTACCGGGTCGGATACGTGCTCATGCACAATAAGCCATTGCCCATTTGTTTTTTTGTAACAGGTAGTAGTGCGGTACCACATATCCAAATCTTCGCCTTGTATGCTTGTGCCATAAGTGCGGGTTAGGCTATGGCTAAAAGCGATTTCGCCATTAACCAGAATGTTTACATCCGCTACCTTTTGAGTTATATGGCCCATGTACGATGCAAACCACCCTTGCAGGCGTTCTTTAATTCCTGCTATTCCCTTATTTTGCAATGGCGGCGCCAGATCAAACGACACCACATTGGGCGCATATACGGATAACACGGCATGTTCATCGCGGTTGTATATGCCAATTATCTTTTTATCGATGATGGCCTGTATCTGCTTCTGGTCAATCAATTCGCTCACTTCTGTTTCCATAACGTTCCCTTTAAATTGGTTTGATAAGGATACAGATACAAAATTGCTGCCAATAAATGGATAAAGGAGGGTGTGTACGCGACAAGTTAGGGGCATATCCCGACAACGGGAGCCTTGATTGTTATTTAGATGGCTGGGATGAAGAACAAAGTAACACCCCTTTCCTGTCATGCTGAACGTAGTAAAGCATCTATTTGCAGTGCAAGTCGATATGCATAGTTCTCTAATAGATCCTTCACTACGTTCAGGATGACAACCGTTTAGATTTCGATATTCTCCAGGTATTTATACCCGCTGCCCGTATTTACCAGCACCACCCTTTCGCCCGGTTTAACCCAGCCCGAAGCTTTTAGCTTTTTATAGGCCTGCCACAGTGCGGCACCTTCGGGTGCTATCAGCATGCCCTCGTGGCGGGCTATCTCTTTTACAGCAGCATTCATCTCCGCATCGCTGATGGATAATGCAGTTCCTTTACTATCGCGAAGCACTTTTAATATCACCTTATCGGCAAATGATTTTGGCACACGCAGGCCGTTGGCAATGGTAAAGCCGCCGTCAACAAATTCGGCGCTGCTTTGCCCTCCGTTAAACGCGGTTACGATGCCGTTACAGCTTTCGGACTGCACCGCCACCATGCGGGGCCGCTTGCTGCCTATCCAACCCAGTTGCTCCAATTCGTCAAAGGCTTTCCAGATACCGATAAGCCCTGTACCGCCGCCCGTTGGGTAAAATACCACATCAGGCAGTTGCCAGTTAAATTGTTCGGCTATTTCAAAACCCATGGTTTTTTTTCCCTCCAGCCGATACGGTTCTTTGAGGGTCGAGATCTGGAACCAGCCATGTTCGGCAGCGCCATCGGCAACCAGTTTACCACAATCGGCTATGTTACCGTCAACCTCAATAAGTTCGGCACCATACAGGCGGCACTCATCTTTAAAAACCTGTGGTGTTAATTTGGGCATGTACACCACCGCTTTAACACCGGCCCGTGCTGCATAAGCGGCAAGCGCGCCGCCAGCATTGCCTGCTGTTGGCGTAGCAATGATTGTTATGCCCAGTTCTTTTGCTTTTGATACGGCCATGCCTATCCCCCGGGCTTTGAATGATCCGGTTGGGTTACCCGCTTCGTTCTTCCAGTAAACCTCATTGCCTGTGGTAGCTTGTTTAAGGTTTTCTATGGGGATGATGGGCGTAAAGCCTTCGCCCATGGTCACAATATTTTCTTCGCCAATAACGGGGAGCAGTTCGCGGTAGCGCCACATACTTGCCGGGCGGTCTTTTAAAATGGCTTTATCAAGTGGTTGGCCCAGGTCGTACTGCGCAAACAGGGTGCTGTTACATGTATCTACCTTACAAAAGGTATTCGGTACAGATGCATCATATTCGGCACCGCATGCCGGGCATTTTAAATTTATCAATCTCGATCCTGTACCTGTCTCCGTATAAGTTATCATATCTTATTCAATCACCTTTAAGGCTATTTCTATTTCACTTCAAATATATCGCCTTTGTTCCAGGTTGGCCTTTCCTCATTCTGCGCTACCAGGTAACCTATTAAAAAGTTAAGCTGTGCGTATTTTTTACCCGCTTCAAAATCAAATATGCCGTTAATATCGTCCTGCGGTTTGTGGTAGTATTTGGCCCGCCAGGTGGCTACAAAATCGTTCAGGTTGTTTTTGCCGTCGGCCGTTTTGGTACCATATTTTACGTGCAGGGCGGGGATACCGGCCAATACAAAACTGTATTGATCGCTGCGTACAAAGCGCACCTGTTTTGGTTCGGGGTCGGGCTGTACTTCAAGGCCAAGATAGCCCGCCGCCTGGTCAACCTGGTTGGCCAGTGATGAATGCTCGGCACCCAACGCGGTAATAGAAAGCAATGGCGCAATAATGGTTGGCATATCGGTATTTACATCGGCCACCAGGCTTTTAACAGGCACTGTTGGGTGCTTTGCAAAATAACCCGAACCCAAATCGCCCATTTCTTCCCCGGTCATCAGTACAAATAATATGGAACGTTTTGGTTTTTCTTTTATCTGGCTGTAAATTTTGGCGATGCCCAACACGCTGGCCGTGCCCGATGCGTTATCATGCGCGCCATTATAAATAGAGTCGCCCTCTATCGGTTTACCGATGCCCAAATGGTCGAGGTGCGCGCTGTGAATAACGTATTCACTTTTTAGTTTAGCATCCGTTCCTTCTATTTTACCTATCACATTGTAACTTAGAATATCCTGGTAGGTTGAGGCGTAGCTGAGCGTTACCTTTGAGCCGATAGCGAAGGACCCTGGCGTACCGCCCTTTAACTGGTCAGCTAGCTGCTGTATATCCTTCCCGGCCTGCTGCATTAACGGCGTTAAAACAGACGCGTTTATGACCGCCAATACGCTTATTTTTTTATTGGAGGTGGCAGATACAACAACCTCGCCTTTATCGCCCATTACGCTGTAAGAACCACGGCTCAAATCAGGCACCCGTGCATTTGGCCCCGTCAGCACGATGAATACCCCCACTGCGCCGTGGTTTGCCGCCACTTTTAATATATTATCAATACTCATTACATGCGCCATAACCGATGATGAGAATTTTTCAGGAGCGCCGCGCGTAACAATCGCTACTTTGCCTTTAACATCCAGCCCGGCATAATCATCATACCCAAGGCCGGGTTCGCTTATGCCATAACCGGCAAATGCCAGCCCGGCAGTGAGGTTTACCTGAGCATCCGCAGGATTGGGGAAAAACGCAAAGCTCCCTTTTGCGGCCGTTTCGTTGTTAACCGATAATTGCTCGTCTTTCGGTACGGCTTTGCGCAAGCGTACTTTTTGTAACCAGGTACCGTCTTCCCCGGCTGGTTTTACATTAACCGCCTTTAGCTGGCCAACTACGTAATCAACCGCCATCTGGTAACCTTCGGTACCGGGGCCGCGGCCTTTTAGCTTATCATCAGCCAGGTAGGTAATATCGGCTTTAATTTTATCCGCGCTTACCGCGTCCATGGCCTGTTTAACTTCGGGCGATAGTTTTACCTGCTGGGTAAAACCAGTTTGAGCCAGTAAGGCTAAGCAGGCTATCAGTATGGTTCTGTAGTTTTTCATCATGGCGGTGCGGTTTCTGTGGCAAGTTATTAAAACCATATGCATCAACAAATACTTAGCGATAATGTTACCGGCCTCATTATTAAAAGCAAATAATAATAAAACATTACCTTTGCTTATTGCCACATTATAAACAACATATCGCCTTAAAAAACAAAGCTAAAAAAGCAATGCTTCTTTTGGCCTTGCTGCTTAGCATTTTCACTTTTTCGGGTAGTGTACGTATGGCGCAGCAAAACAGCCTGCACATACAATCAGAATTGGTTTTACCTGCAGACCGAATAGCTAAAAGCACTGTTGGTTATTCGCGTATAACCCGGGGCATTAACAGCAGGCAACACCTCTATATACCCAGGCGTACGCTGTTTGCTATCGCGATAGCAACCTTTAACCGCGCTGTTACAACACAACACATTTGTTTAGCTACCCCGATAGCCCCCCGGCTACCCGGATTCAGGCAAATTCATCGTCATATGCCTACTGCTCCAGAACCGCCGCACCAGGCATAAGCTCCCTGTTATTTAATTGATTTTTTTAACCGGCATGGCTATGCTTTGTTTATAGCCTGCGCTTATCTGTATATATGAAAAGGCTCAAAAAAACACTGAGGCTTTGCGGCCTGATGCTGTTTTTGTTATTAGCTATTGGCGGGGTATCGCTAACGGGCGCAGCCCCAACACCCGCCAAAAACCAAAACATTATAAACACCGAAACAGTTGTAAAAAAAGAGGAAGAAGAAGAGGAAGAATCGACTGCTGAGGAAGCATTCTATAGTTGAAAACAAGGCCGGTCCTAAAATAGCCGGCCTTGTTTTTTACCATATTGTGATACCTCAAACCCTTCGATTTAAAACTTTATGTTGTATCTTTCGTTAAATGTTTAGTAATTAAATTTTTAACCAAAACCCCATTATATGAAAATCCGTTTTTTGATACCTTCGCTATTTATGTTAGCGGTGGTAGCTTCCAGTTGCGTTAGCAGCAAGAAATATAAAGAGCTGCAAGCCAGTTATGACAAACTGGATAGCAACACCCGCGACCTTCGCGGTAAATATTTACTTACCGAACGCAACTTTGCCGTTGCGCAGGACCGCGTAAAAAGCCTTGACGACCAGTTGGCGTCTGAGCGTTCAAACAACAAACAATTACAATCTGCCCTTGATAAATGTTTAACCTCAAGCGGGCAGGGTAACCTGAATATCTCTAAACTGGTTGACGAGATCAACAGCTCTAACCGATACATACAACAACTGGTAAACGCCAAAAACAAGAGCGATTCGCTTAACATGGTGTTAACCAATAACCTTACCCGGTCGTTAAGCCAATCGGAAATGCAGGATGTTGATGTGAAAGTGTTAAAAGGCGTGGTGTACATTTCACTGGCCGATAACATGCTTTACAAATCAGGCAGTTACGAGATCTCTGACAAATCGGGCGAAACGCTTAGTAAAATTGCAAAGATCATTAAAGACTATAACACCTACGATGTGCTGATAGAAGGTAATACCGATAATGTGCCTATCACCCAGAAAAACATCCGCAACAACTGGGATTTGAGTGCTTTAAGAGCAGCATCGGTAGTTATGGCATTGCAAACCACTTACCAGGTTGACCCTAAACGCTTAACCGCAGGTGGCCGTGGCGAGTATAACCCTATTGCGGATAACAGCAGCCCATCGGGGAAAGCGCAAAACAGGCGTACGCAAATCATCATCACGCCAAAACTCGATCAGTTTATGGACCTGATAGGTAAAGCGCCCGAAAACCAACCCGTAAAACAATAATTGCTATATAGCTTTATATAAGGCGGCCAACTGGCCGCCTTTTTTGTTATTATTACCCTAGTAATGATGCCTTATCTTTAGCGGTAATGAGTTTTGAATTAACACCCCTTATGGCCGAGATCCGATCTGACATCCAAGGCATAGAAGAAGATGTGAGCATTTACCATGAAGCTCATTTTAATGCCCGCGCAAACGCTATCGATTTTATTGATTTCCATATCATTGGCCGGATAGCGGGTTTGCTATCTACCGAACCCAATGCTGAGCTTGAAACATTAAAACAACGTGCGGAGAAGGCCAAACAACGGCTGGAAGACATTGATAATAATTTATTTAAAAGGCTTCGGGAAGAAATTACTTCGGCTTTTTATCCTCCGGTATCTTTCAAAGCAATGATTAATAAATATCTGGGAGGAGATTTCCGTATCGGCTTGGGTAAAGTAGGCTATGATAATCTGGACGTTTTTGTTAACGGGCTGCTATCTGACCAGCCCCTGCCCGAAGCAGGCATCTCGCGCGAGCCCGAAATGGTGTTTTATCAGCAAACCCCGGCAAGGGTGATCTTTGAATTGGCCGGGCGGGCAAGCCTTACACCCGATGATGTGTTTTTTGACATCGGCTCCGGCCTGGGGCATGTACCCCTCCTGGTTAATTTGCTAACCGGGGCAAAAACCCGCGGTGTTGAATATGAACCAGCTTATTGTGATTACGCAACCGCATGTGTATCACGATTAAACCTGGCCAACGTGGCGTTTATTAACACAACAGCCCAAAACGCCGACTACACAAACGGCTCTGTGTTTTTTATGTACACCCCATTTGACGGGCTAATGCTGCAGCAAATGCTGGATAACCTGAAATGCGAATCGTTTAAAAGGCCTATACGCATTTTTACCTATGGCCCCTGCTCGCCGCAGGTTGCACAGCAAAACTGGCTAGGCTGTGTAAACGGGCCTGCCGATGATATTTATGCGCTATATGAGTTTAAGGGACTAACACAGCCAACCAGTTAATTTCTCTAACCTACTTATTATTAATCACCTTAACAATATTGCGGGTTAGCCTTTGCAAAATAGTGGCATCCTCGGTGATGATCTCGGCATCGGCTATCATACCCTGCTTTAAATGAACAGGTTTTTTCAGGTCGGATGCGTATTTGGAGAGAAAAACAACTTTTGAAATGAATATGCTATCCTTATATGGCACATCAGATAAATAGGATATTTTACCCCTTAGCATGCCGTATTCTTCAAACGGGTAGCTTCTTAGTTTTACCAATACCTGCTGCCCTTCTTTCACCTTGCCCAAATTATCCTGCGGGATATTCATTTCACCAAAAAATTGTTCGTTCCCCGCATTAATATAAAAAACATCCTGCCCCGCAGTTATCACCTGGTTGCGTTGTATGATGCCTGCAAAGGTTGCCCGCCCGGCCTGCGATGCCGTTAGTATATATTTTGATTTCCAATCCTCGGCCTGGCTTATTAAACTGTTTAATGCCTGCGAGAATTTCGACTTCTCTTCCTGCACCTGGTTATCCAGCTCCATGATCTCTTTTTGCTTGGCAAGCGTGTTGGTGCTGGCCGCTATCAAAGCCTGGTCGGTTTGTATCATGGGGGCTTTTTTAGAAAGGTATTTACTTTCCTGCTGCCTTAGCTCGGCCTGGGTTTCAACCTTTTCTTTTTCCAGCTTTTTGTGCATGTTATACTCGTCTTCCGCCAGGTCGAAGTCGCGCTGTTGTAACTGCTTTTCGGCGTTTAGCTGGCTGGTTTGCTTATTTAAGGCAATTGCATCCTGTTGCAGATAAGTGCGTTTTTTTAACAGGAAACCATCCTCTACAGTAGATTTATAGGTGATATACGCCTGGAAAAATGATTGGTAGGCTGACTGCAGCTCCCCTAACTCATATTTAGATGCGTTGGCAAACAAGGCCTTGTCTACCGTTTTATTTTGCGCCACCTGGGTTTGTATCTGTTTTAATTGCGCTAACAGCAGCAGCACCTTATCATGGCTGGCGGTACTTTCAATATAAGCCAAAGGCTGGTTGGCTTTTACTACATCATTGTTATTAATTAACAGATTAACCAGTTTGCCTGTAATTTTGGGCACTACCTGTTTAGGCATATCCGGCGATGTGATCTTGAGCTGGGTTTTTACAATATCGGGGTATTTAATAAATGCCGACAGGCTAAACAGCAACACCAGTATGGTAAAAAACAACGTAATACCCCAGCGCAGTATCCACGAGGGTACTGATGTTATAATATCCTGCATATCATCGCTATGCCTGGTTTGTTGGTCTATGTTTGATGCTAATGGCATGTTTTATTTTCTAATTCTTTTATGAACCTTGATTTTCTTGATTACAGGAGTTCCTGATCTGCGCATCTATCAGGCACCCAATTCCAGCTGGTTTTTTACCAGCTGGTAATAATCGCCCTTTAATGCGGTTAACTCCTGGTGTGTGCCCTGTTCAACAATGCGGCCCTTATCAAGCAAAATAATATTATCGGCATTGCTAACGGTGCTTAAGCGATGCGCAACGATCAATACCGTACGGCCGCTAAAAAACTCCTTCATGTTATCCATTATCACCCGCTCATTATTCGCATCAAGCGCATTGGTAGCTTCGTCAAATAAAATATACTCGGGGTTTTTATATACCGCGCGGGCAATTAAAAGCCTTTGCCGCTGGCCCTGGCTTATCCCATTCCCCTCTGCCCCTATCTTGGTATTAAGGCCCAGCGGAAGCCCGTCAATAAAATCCTGGATGTTGGCCACACGTATAGCATGGCGTAATTTTTCCTTATCGGGGTAATCATCGCCAACGGCAATATTACGTTCAATTGATTCAGAAAAAATAAAGCCATCCTGCATTACTACACCGCAATGGCTTCGCCAGGTTTTAAACCCAATGTTTGAAAGCGCCAGCCCGCCAACCTTTATATCGCCTTTTTCTGGCTCATAAAACCTGAGCAGCAGTTTTAATATAGTGGTTTTACCGCTGCCGCTCATGCCTACTATGGCAGTGGTTTTACCTTGTGGTATTTCCAGGTTAATGTTTGCCAAAACGGGCTCATTGCCAGCGCCGGGGTACCTGAAGGTTAAATTGTTTATACTTAAGCCCCTGTTTAATGGCAGCGAGTGGTTGTATTCCTTATCCACCGGCTCCTCGTCATCCATCTGGTGGATCTCGTTTAAGCGCTCCAGGCTTATTTTAGCGTCCTGAAAACCTTGTATAAAGCCTAAAAACTGCTGTATTGGCCCGTTTAGCTGCCCAATGATATATTGTACGGCTATCATCCCCCCAAGGGTTAGCTGCCCGTCAATAACCGCCTTTGCACTTAAAAAGGTGATGAGCAGGTTGGTTGATTCGTTAATAAATGTTGAGCCCCCCTGCTGGTATTGGCTAAGCGCCAGGCTTTTTACATTGAATTTAAACAGGCGCGCCTGCAGGTGTTCCCATTCCCATCGTTTTTGCTGTTCGCAGTTGTTCAATTTTATTTCCTGCATGCCGTTTACCAGTTGTACAATACTGCTTTGGTTTTTTGAGGAGATATCGAAGCTTTTATAATTTAACTCGCGGCGGCGTTTTAAAAATGCTGCTATCCAACCAATATAAAGCACACTGCTTACTACATAAACAAAAAATATGGCGATGTTATAATACGCCAGCACTACCGAAAACACCACCAGGTTAAACATAGAGAACAGTGTGCTCAGGGTAGAGCCCGTTAAAAAACTCTCTATACGGCGCTGATCGCTCATGCGCTGCATAATATCGCCCGTCATTTTGGTATCAAAGAAACTCATGGGCAGCTTCATCAGCTTGATCAAAAAGTCGGTAAGGATAGAGATATTTACCCGGGTGCTGATGTGCAGCAAGATCCACGAGCGGATAAACTCTACGCTTACCCGGCCAATGATGAGCGCGGCCTGCGCAATAATTACAATGTATACAAAGTTAAGGTTGCGGGTGTTGATACCTATATCAACTACCGATTGTGTTAAAAATGGTGCTACCAGTTGCAATAGTGTGCCAATGCCCAGGCCAAAAAGCAATTGTATAACCAGTTGCCGGTAGGTAACCAGGTAGCGCAGCAAAAAACTCCAGCTTATCTCGGTGCCCTTTTCATCTTCCTGCTCGTAAAAATGCGGTGTTGGGCTTAGCAGCATCGCAATCCCCTCTCCCTTATCGGTATCAGATACCCAATAGCGGCTAAACTCGGCTTCGGTTAGTTTTACAAGCCCTTTTGCCGGGTCGGCAATGTAATAATTGCCTTTGCTTATTTTATAAAGCACCACAAAGTGGTTTTGCCGCCAATGTAAAATGCAGGGGAGTTCGGCCTCTTTCAGGTCGGCTACACTGAGTTTTGCACCAAGCGACCGGAAGCCGATCTTTTCGGAGGCATCGCTTATGCCCAAAAGGGATACCCCTTCGCGGTTTATCTCACAAAGCTGCCTTAATGTTTGCACTTTAAAATTACGCCCGTAATACTTAGCCACCATGCGCAGGCAGGTAGGGCCGCAATCCATTTGATCAGGTTGGTGGTAATGAGGGAAAGCCATAGGCGTAGCTGATGTATTACTGGTTTATTGGTATAGGCCTTGATACAGATCAATCCTATACAATAGTAAATGTAGTAAAACTTGCGATGATGTAATTAGCTGACCAGGAAAAATGTTTCCTCAACAAAAAAGGACTTACCGATTAGCTGTAAGTCCTTTTACAAAACGTCGGGATGGCAGGATTCGAACCTGCGGCCTCCACATCCCAAATGTGGCGCGATACCGGGCTACGCTACATCCCGAAAATTCAGGTTGCAAATATAGCAATGGGATTCAATCGGCCAAGCCCTTTTATGCTAAAATTGGGGTTATTTATTGGGGGTGGGCATGCTACCTATATGTACAAGCGGAAAGTTTCTGATCATGGGGAGTTAGACTCATAGATTTGGCACTATTTAAGTATATTAGAAAATCTTATCAACCATTAGAATGAGGCGACCAATACCTATTATTTTACTGCTGCTGAGTTTTTCCTTTCTGTGCACAAGCTATGGATGCCATAGTTCGCCCGGGAAAAAACAGGTTAAAGCCACTGTTAGCCATGCCGACACGCTTATAAAAGGCAACTTTAATGCCGCGCCACAACTTAAATTTGATAGTACAGCAATAGCCCTGTTTTTAGAAAAGCACCCCAACTTAAATGGCTTCGCAGCCGAATATGCCAAATTTTACCGCATCAACAAATACCATTATGTATGGTATGATAGCAAAGGGCTAACAGAATCGGCAGGTAACCTCATTAACCATGTTGGTGTTCAGCAAAGCGACGGTATATTAAGAGAAATCCCTTACAAAGAGGATTTTTTACAGATGAACGAAAGCCTTCAGTCAGGTAAGATTAAACCACCATCTATCGCCGTTGAACTGATGCTGACAGGGCAGTATTTTAACTATGCCAAAAATGTATGGGGAGGGGCCGAGGCCGAAAAAGCAAAAGATATAGGCTGGTACTTACCACGCAAAAAACTCTCGTATACGGATTTGCTGGCGCACAACCTTAAAAGCGATGCAGTCGGTATAGAGCAGGTTGCGGTAATACCGCAGTATATGATGCTAAAAAAAGCCTTAAACCATTATCAGCAAGTTGAAAAAGCGGGACCGGACATTCTTTTACCTTCAAAAAGCCCACTGAATACGCTATCGCCAGGTGATACCTCAGCATTACTTATTCTATTAAAAAGCAGGCTGAGGCAACTTGGAGATTCAACGGTTAGTTTTTCAAACATTTACGATACACTACTTATCAGTGCAGTTCTGCGTTTTAAAGACCGGCATGGCCTTAAGCCCGACAGGAAGATTAACAGCGCCTTTTTGAAACAGTTAAATGTTCCGCTGCATCAGCGCATTAACCAAATAATTGTAAACCTTGAGCGTATGCGCTGGATACCGGCAGATGACCATGGCGGTGAGTTTTTACTGGTGAATATCCCCGAATTTAAACTACACTATTATACTAATAACAGCCCTGATTGGGCCTGTAATGTAGTAGTTGGAAAATCAATGACCAAAACTGTAATATTTAGCGGCCACCTGCAATACATTGTATTTAGCCCGTACTGGTACATCCCGCCCAGCATTATTCAAAAGGAAATTAAACCCGGAATTGCCCGTAACCCAAACTACTTGTCCAACCACCGGATGGAATGGAATGGCGGAAATGTAAGGCAGTTGCCCGGTAAAGAAAATTCATTAGGATTGGTAAAGTTCATCTTTCCAAATTCCAACAATATCTATTTGCATGATACCCCCTCTAAGTCGCTTTTTAATGAGGATGTAAGGGCGTTTAGCCATGGATGCATCCGGGTAGCTAAACCCGCAGAACTGGCCGAACGGCTTTTGAAACAGGACCCGGCCTGGACCACACAAAAAATTCGCGCTGCAATGAACCGCGGTGTAGAACAATCAGTGGTATTAAAACAAAAGATACCCGTTTATATAGGGTATTTTACAGCATTTGTTGACCATACCGGGGCATTGAATTTCAGGGATGATATTTATCAGCGGGATGAACCTCTTTTAAAAATGCTGATGAAACAATAGTTCCTTAACTTATTTTGAAAAAACAGCCTGTTTTAAATTAATTACATCAACAAAATCGCCTGTCCTTCCAAATGAATAACCAGCCTTTTGCGCCCAGCTAATAAACTTTGCAATACGATGCGCATACGGGATACCTGAATTATGATAGATGTACCGGGGTAAACAAAATTTACTTTGATTTAGGTCTGTAAATTCCCAGGGGTGGAAATACAGATTCAGGTAACCATCTTTTTTATAGGTAGCCGATGCCAGCCATTTGATAAGGGAGAGCGGAAGGTTGTGAAAACTTAACCAAAAAAGCGGGATGCGGATGCCTGGCGATACAGATGCGGGTAACTCCAGCAGCTGTTGGTCATAAAACCAGGTCCTGGATACGTGAAAATTGTTGTACCTGCCCGGCAACCAGGTAGGGTTTATAGATGAGTTATAACTATAACCTGCGTTTATTAAATCTGCTGTTGCTACCGGCATCATCCTGGGCATCCTAAACCCATTTACTGTCGTTCCAGATATTTCTTCCAGTTTCAATTTCGATTGCAACAGATCTTCTGTTTGAAACGCCGAATGAAAAAAGCCATGCGAAGCTATTTCATGCCCCTCGTTTACAAGCTGTGAAATAACCAGGGGGCGGTGAATGGCATAATTAGCCGTACAATAAAATGTGGCTTTGATATTTGCCGAACGCAAAACATCAAGCACAGCGAGGGCCCCTTGTGTAGACACCGAAAGCTGCTCCTCAAAATTGATGCTGATACCGTACTCGGCGGGCAAATCAAATTCTTCTAAATCAAAACCCAGTAATATCATTGGTTACGCGGGTAATTCTTCAGGTATCCCCAAAAGATTTGTTGTACGTACTATATAATTGGGCCGTTGTTTTGCCTGCATAAATAGTTTACCCAAGTACATGCCTATCATGCCTAGTACAAATAATTGCAACCCTCCAAAAAAAGCAACGGTTGCAATAAGCGATGCCCAGCCTGATACCGCGATCAAACCAAAAAAGTGACTTATCACTATATATGGAATATATAAAAAGGATGCCAATGAAAAAACCAGACCTAAAAGCGTAACCGCATATAATGGGCGCACGCTAAAAGACATGGTGCTATTAAGGGCTAATTTAAACAACTTATAAAGTGAGTAACTCGCATCACCCGAGAAACGTGCCGCCGGCGTGTATGGGATCCCCTTTTGTTTAAAGCCAACCCACTTGATCATCCCCCTGAAAAATATATCGTATTCGTTTATCTGTTTTAACTGGGTAACAACCTTTTTGTCTATCAGCCTGAAATCGGCAATGCCGTCTTCCATCCGGATCTCGGATAACATGTTAACGCCTTTATAAAATAATTTAGAAGCTATTTTTTGAAAAAACCCAACATGCTCATTTGCTTTTTCCCGATAGGTGTAAACCACATCGTAGCCGTTTTCCCAAAGCTTTATCATTTCAAGTATTAAATGCGGCGGGTGCTGCATATCTGCATCAATTGTAATTACTGCATCTCCGTTGGCAAATTCGATACCCGCCTGTAGCGCCCGGTCTTTCCCAAAATTTCTGGACAATTCAATAAAATAAACATGCTGATGCATTTCATGCTGTACCTTAATCTCATTTAATGTATTATCGGTACTGCCGTCGTCAACAAAAATACATTCGTAAATATAGTTAGTATCGTTAAAAAGCTTTTGAAGCTCACTAACCATATAACTTATATTCCGTTCTTCATTATGAGCGGGGATAATTATAGAAATCTTACGCATAGGGGTATTAATGTTGTAAAGATACTATTGTAATTTAAATGTTACAAGTGCACGGTACTGTAACTAAAACATTACAATACACCGACAGAATGCAACAGAAATATTACAATTTAAACATTACGTAACCAATACGGCATTTATAACACCCCCCTGTTTGTTTTTTATAGAATATATTAATTAATGCGGTTTATTGAAATACTATTCAGCGCTTTCCAGCTTTTGCTCGCTGGGGAATTTACGGGTTAACGTTTCGTATATAATATATAACCATACTAACAGGCATGGCAATGCTTTTAACTTGTAAGGACGGATATAGGTAGCACTGAAATTTTTTATAAAAACATCAGCAAAAGGAAAGCTGGTAATAACAATTGCAAAAACCAGCAAACAAATTTCCAGAATAGTGACCGGGCGATTTAAATTCATAAACCAGATGGCAACCCCGCTAAAAGCAATGATGTATGTAGGCGATTCGGCCGAACTGCTGAAAATAACCGTAAAAATTAATACCGAAGCGAGGATTAGCAACTGGTATTGGGTTGACTTAAAATATTTCACCCGGATATACGACAATGCGAATACAAACGTAGCCGGTGCTATCACATATATGTTTTTAAACCCGGGGTTAAACACCCTGCGAATGATGCCCATTACCGAAATATCCTGCATATCCGAACTTACATTCTCCGTGTTTTTTGCCAACAGATCATGATACCATGCCGAATATGTTTTTAAGATAAAATTGGGCGAGGATATAGCCATTGGCAATACAAATAACACTACCGACCAAAAAACAAGGCTGGCTATTAATTTCAGTTTATTATCCGAAAAGAAAAAGAATGCCAGCCCAACTATTCCATATAACTTGGTAAACGTTCCTAATGCTATCATTAATGCAGCCCAAAAATCCTGTTTCTTTCTGATAAAATAAAAGCTGAGTATGATAAGCGCCGTTATGATGGGGTTAAACTGAAAAAAAATTGATGACGCGATGATCTCATTAGCACATAGCAACAAAATGATGATATAGCTATTGTTTTTAAGCGGCAACAACTGGATGGCTTTAAACAATACAAAAGCATTAAACAGCACCCAAAGCACCACGCCAGCCCCATCGGGCAACAGGGCGAATGGGGCAATTATGAGGGAGAAAACCGGCCCATAGTGGTTGCGGTCATAATAATACTCGGGCTGAGGGGTATACAGGCTTTGCTGATGTATTACATTTAAAAAATTATGTTTAAAAATAAGATAGTTATTGGGTGGCTGATGGCTGACAAGCCCGCGCAATACAATAAATAGCCCTACACCAAACCAAATGGTATATACAAAACGTTTACTATAAATTAGTTTGATCAGGTTCTGTTTCGCACCTGGGAGATAGGGTCTTATACTTAATTTAAACATGGGCTAGGGGTATTGATAAGGTTTATTGCTAAAATATGAGCCTGTTAAACTCATAGCTGCATGTTATCTGCAGATAGGCAAATTTATGAAACGCGTTGATAACAGGGCGTTAATTAATGATTGGTTGAAAAATAATCGTATTCCTGTAGCAGGAATGCACCTGGGCGGGCAAAACAAAACCCTCTGAAATTTCAATTCAGAGGGTTTTGTTTAATTGATGTCGCTTATGTCGGGATGGCAGGATTTGAACCTACGACCTCCAGCACCCCATGCTGGCGCGATACCGGGCTACGCTACATCCCGAAAAAATTCGGTTACAAATATAATAATGGGAATTAATTCGTCAAGTTTCTGTATTCATCTAACGGGCGCCCGTTGGCCGGAAGGCTGGATTCAGCATTAGATACAAAAGCGGTTAATTGATTTGGGCTGCGGTTTCCTTGAACAGCGCAGCTGCAGGTTCGTTCAGGTCAAATGAAAAAACACCTTCGCTATAGGCCACATCGATCTTGGTCACCTCACCTTCCTTAAGTATCTGGTATTGTTCGTCTGTCAGATCAAAGTCCAGCGATACAAAGCATCCAAACCCCATGCCCCCGAATGATGAACGTACCGTAAAAGTTGTTTTTAGTTCAACGCGGTTGCTGTCGGCAAAAGATATTGCCGTTACATGTGTAGAGTCAACCAAAAATGAGCTGCCCTGTCCGGATTGCACTACAAGCGTTATTTTTCGTGAATCATGTATCTTCAAAACCTGCATAAGCAGTTCGGCAGTTTGATCTGCCAGTCCTTCTCTTCTGCTCACCAGCTTCACCAGCGGCGTCCGCTTGAAGATTGCGGTATCTGCCTGCGCGGCTGCCCGTTGAAATGACAGCCCCGTGATTAAAAACAGAAATAAGAAAAAGATAATATATCGTTTTGTAGGGCTCATTAGTTAAATGGGATTGAAGTATCTGTCGTATATATAAAAGTCGTTCCATCACTCGTAGCGGGGGAAAGGCCATAATTGTGAATCTTGATAGAAAAAGGCTTTGCATAATTAACGTGGCCTGCATTTACCGTAGCAGATTGTATATTGCCAATTGCGGTGGTCAGGTTAAATCCATTCAACCAGTATTCTACCCCATTCTTTACTACATAAACATCAACATAGGCGTAAATACCCTGAGAATAGCTGTAACCCAGGTCTCCCCTGATCATCGCATCGCCGTTTGCATTCAAACTGGCGGTAATGGCATAGTTATCTGTAGCCGGGTGCGTTGGCCCGGTATAAGTGCCATAGGTTAAATTAAACAGCTTTTGTGCATCCCATGTAAAGGTTTTCCCATCACTATTTTGGGGTGAAACCTGGTACCCGTCAAAACGAGCGGTGAACGCGCCGTTAGCAGGCACGCCGCCAAAATTCACAGTAGGGCCGGTTAGTGACCCTGCGTAGATGATCATACTTTTACTCGTCTTGTATACATCCGGGCCGGATGGGCCGCGATAATACGCGTCATAATACCCGTAGATGGTTTGAGAGTAAGCATCATGCAGGTTAGGCGTTGCAACCAATTCCCCAAGAGCATTAACCTCAGCTGTTATTTCGAATTTATCTGTTAACGGCGGCGGCGCGGATGTACCTACAACAAAAGCGTAAGTTGTTGCACCTGTAAAGCCCCAGTGGTCAACTGCTGTTAGCGTGAAGCTATACGTCCCGGCAGTATTGCAGGTGCCGGAAAGTACGTTTGTATTCACATCATAGCTTATACCCGGTGGAAACGTCCCCGACTTGCTGATAACGTATTTGCCATAACCACCAGAGCCGCGCAATGTAGCAGTATAAGGTACCCCAGTTTGTGCGTTAGCAATAATACCGGGGGCTACCCTGACCGTCGGAACCGGTTTTACTGTCAGGTCAAAGGGTTGCGTAATGGTGATGTTATTGGCATCTTTCAACTGGATATATAGCGAAAAAGTGCCACTCTCTGTCGCTGTACCTGTAATAACGCCATCCGGATTAAATGTAAGGCCGGCCGGCAAATTGTTGCTTAAACAGGTAAATGTATATGGCACTTTCCCGCCCTTGGCTGCAACAACAGATACGGTTTCGATGGTCTGGACGAACTGACGAATGGCCGTGCGTGCAAAAGCGAGCGGTACAGCCACCGGGGTTGATCCAAGCAGGGTGCTTTTGCTTTTTACCCCCGCTGCATATAGCGCGTTCCCGGCGTCGGTCGGGTGAATACCATCCGCAACGTTGTCAATGGTTGCCGGAAAAAGATTCTCAAAATCAACATATTCGCAGTAGGTATGGCCAGGTGCCGTTGCAATGGCATGCTGCACATCTATAAAGTCATTCGCCGACGGACCGGTTGCCGACAAGCCGTTATCCGCATACGTTTCACCGTTTGCAGATGAATAAGTTATCGGGCCAATAGCCTGAATAAAAATCTTCACATCGGTTTTCAATACTTTCATTTGTTCTACCAGCCTGTTGTATTGCTTGTAAAACCGATGCAGTGGGGTAAGGAAACCATAGTCATTAACACCGATCTGGAACCAGTAATTTTTTACGCCGAAGGAAATGAGTTTGGCGGCAAAAGCATCCGCCTTCACATCGGTATCAATATCGGTGTATAAAATGCGACCGGCATACCCCTCCGAGAAAATATCTCCCGTAAAGCCATATGCAGGGTCATTCCTGATCTTCATCATCCACACGTTATTTTGTGAATCTTCAGAAATATTGAACCCCGAAAGGATGGAATCATGAATAAACAGGACACTGTTGGTTGCCTTTGTACTTGCCGGAAAGACCGTGGTATTGCCTGCCGGAAAATAAACCGCTCGTAAATAAGTACCGGTGCGGCGGATAGAAGGGTCCTGCATTACACCGTTTGATGTGTAGGTACCTTGTCCGTTCATCATTACCTCTACCGTTTTGGTTCCCGGAGGCAGGTTGTCGGTCAGGTAGCAAACACGCTTGGCCTGGTCCGTTCCTTCTACCTGATAATAATTGTAAAGCTTGCCATTCACATACACCGCTATGCCGGAGATGCGCGACGGAACAATGCCCGTGTACGGTGTAAACACAATGGGCCCGCCGGCAGTAAGAGCGGCTACTGTTCCCTCCTTAATAATACATTCAGAATAGGCTTTAAAGGTATCATTGACCGGGCTTTGGTAATTGGTGAGGTCGGTGATTCGCTGAACAAGCAGGCCTAACTTTACAGCTCCCGCCGGGGCGGTAAGTTCATAAAGTGGATTCTGGACCGTACCCGGCGACACATTAGTAAGCGATTGCGGTGCCCCCAGCGGCGCCCCGGCAGCGTTATACCATACATACATAGGCGTCGTCGTTTTGAGCCCGGCAATGGTGTATGTTTTACCGGCAACAACTTTAGTTCCGTCAGATATAGAATGGGCGCCTGCAATCATATTTCCGCCGGCGTTGAAATCTACATTCAATTGCGCGCTGGTATAGGGGAACAGGTTGACTACCTGTTTATCATACGAATCGCGCACGTACTCTACCATAAACTTATTGGCATCCGTGGTGAACCGCATTCGTGCGTATGCGGAATGCTGCAGGTACTTTTTACGATCGGCCGAAAACTGGTCACTGTAGCCGGCATAGTTGGTCTCCACGTTTCCGATCAATGTGGATGCATCGGCACGAAAGCGCTTGAACATGCCCGACATGCCGGCCTGTTGCATGGAAAGCGTTATGTTCTTTTTAAATTGTGCGCTAGCTTGCACAGAGGAGTTGCCGCCATTAACCATTACTGCAAATACATATTCGTTTTGCGGATAAAGGTTTGGAAGCGTCCAGGAATAATCCTGAAAAGCGGAGGTAAGCGCGAAAGTTTTGCGGGCATAAACCTGCATGTTCCATGTCGTGATCAATTCTACCTCGATCGAGCCTGATCCCTTTGCGGTAAACTGCAGCGAGCCGGAAATGTATTGTATAGGGCTGACTGTGCCGAGGGTGGAGAAATAAACGAACCTCCCTGCATTAGCCGGTGCATTGCCCGCCGCATTGATGGTGGTTCCATCGTGTGTGGCAATGGTATAACCTACCGGCGCGTCCAGCGCCCATTCGGCATCATAAATATCGGTGTTAATGAAGCTGCCCGCACTATTGGAAGCTGTGGATTCGGGCGCTGCTGGGCCAAGCGACCCGGCGGCGTTAACGGTATGTAATACGGATATATTGTTATCACCATAGCAAGCTACTACAATATCAGGAAACTGATCGGCATCAAGGTCGGCAACCACTGCAGCAACAGGCACCTCGCCAACAGCAAAATCAACCTTTGCGGCGAAAGAAGCCGTGGTTATGGTTTTGTTCGTTTCCGTATTGCGAAGAACGCTGACTGATTTGGCGTTGTAATTTGTAGTAATAATATCCGTCTTCTGGTCACCGTCAATATCACCGAACGCTATGCCCACCGGCTCGGACCCTGTCACGAATTCAACAGGGGTTGCAAAGCCCGTGGCAACAAAAGTTGCACCCAGGGCTATGGCGTTACGACGAATGGTAACCACACTTTTGGTAGGTGTGTAGTACGTCGCGATGATCTCCGGCATGGTGTTCGTATCGCCATCAACATCTATTGCGGCTACCGCTGTGGGCGAACCGGCTACGGCAAGATCAAATTTGGCTGCAAATGTGGCTGTATTAATAACGCCTGCAGTAGCCGTACTCCTGAATACAGACAGCGTTTTAGATTCAAAATTAGATACGATAACATCGGGTTTGTTATCCCGGTTCAGGTCGGCCAACACGATCGCGTTAGGCCTGCTGCCAACAGCAAAGGTAACAGGTGCAGCAAACGATACAGCGCCACTGGTGGTTGTGTTGCGTATTACGCTGATGGTATTACCTTTAGTATTGGCTGTAACGATGTCTGGTTTGCCATCCTTATCAATGTCCCCTACATCCAGCGCTGCGGGCGCAGGGCCCGCAATGAGGTCGATCCGGGTATTAAAGGATATCGTACCCGCAGTGGTAGTATTGATAAAAACAGATATACTGTTGCCGGTATGGTAGCCGACTACAACATCCGGCTTGCCATCGCCATCTACATCTATCGTTTTAACGACCGATGCGCCCGGGCCGGTTACAAAGCTTTGTTTATCGGCAAATGAGGAGGAGCCTATGGCGCCTGATGAACCCCGGTTCTTAAAAACGGTCAGCGTATTTCCGGTGCTGTTAGCAGACAGCAAGTCGGGTTTACCATCACCATCGAGGTCGCAAATGGCAACCGAATATGGGTTTTCACCAGCATCAAAAGATACTGCCGGATCGAAGGTGTACGATCCAACACTTGTAGCCGGAGAAAAGCTTTGCACGAAGGGTATAGAGGAATAACCGGTTAATTTTGTTGCAGTATTTGTTACGGATAATGGTTGTGCCGTAGAACCATAAGGAACCGTGACCGTTAATGAAGTTGCTGTTGCAGCTGTTACCGTTGCCTTGGTGCTGCCAAAAAATACTAAATTATTTGCTGCTGTTATATTATAATTGGTTCCGGCGATTGTAATAGCGGTGCCGGTATTACTTTTTGACAGTGACAAAGTAGAAATGGTCGGAACCTGACCGTAACTTGTGAAGCTAAAAAGCAATAAGCCTAATACTATAACTAGCAGGTATAATTGTAATTTCATTAATATTTAATCTTATAATTACTTATGTAAATTGCCCCGGCGCTTTACCGCTGTTCTAAATGAATTTATCGTGCTTTTAGAGCATTAACCTTATTTAATTATTGCAATTTCAGAAATTTGTAGATAGCGATTGTTGATGTCTAGTAAAAGCCATATGTTAATCCTCAATTGTAGGGTTACATGGTGAAAGTAAGCGATCCTCCTCAGTCGACACCTTCCCTCTAGCAACCTTTAATACTTTAAACTTATTATAATCATGAACATCTTCATCATTGCGAATATAGACTATACCATAAGTTCCTGGAGCCCGTTTACAGATATCAGTTAGTAATTTATATATCAAATCTGAATACCCCGCATCATGATTATGACACAATCCAACTGATAAAAAATGAAGCCCATTCAGCGATGATATTTTAAAAAATTGATTAAAATCTGTTAAAGCATCAACAGCTTGAGTTATTTCCAAAATAACTTCACTTGGCAGTTCAACTTCTCCATCAGTTGAAAAATTGATTGAAATCCATCCATTTATTTCTATCATATCAATATTTTATTGTTAATTTAACCCCATATTCTTTAGAGTATTGATTCAATTTGTTTATAACCTTTTGACTTGGTCGGCTATCAAAACGATAGAACACTTCCCTGCCTGATTTTTTTGCAGCGTCAAATGTTGCCCTCGCCTGCTCTTTAAAACGGCCTCCAATATTGTCGCCTAAAGCTGGTTTATGTTGTCCTATATATTTATCACTAATTGCGTCAAATTCTCGATCCAAGCCTTTAAATCTAGCTTGTGCAACTCCGTTAATTTCTTCTGCTAGGGCATGCGCTCCTTTATCGTATTTCATGGTAGTCGTTAATACTTCCCATTCACCTTTAGCAAGAGTTTTACCAAGTACATCTTTTGATAGTGTTTGGGATACGCGCTTTTCGGCCAAACGCGCCGCTCCCTCTTCTTCTGGCAGAAGTAAAATCAATCCGTAATTTGCAACAAATTCACCAGATTCATAGGCGGCCTTTTTCTTGTTTCCTATTAATAAATTTAGAGCTATCTTACTAATGTCGATCGTCGCGTCAATTGCTACATCTTTAGCGCTATTCGAAAGCCTTTTGTCAATTTCTCGTAAAAATTTTGCCGGATTCCTCATGAGTTGATCAGCCATCGAATTTACCCTCTTTTGTCCGTCTTTTGAGGTTAAATACTGTGCTAACGCTATCGCCTCTTCGCCTTGATCGGCCAATCCATTTCTTAAACCCCTAAGGAAATAGTCATAATAATCAACATGTTTTTTGGGATTAGCTGCTTCAAGACCATCCAAATCAATAAAGCCAATTGGGCTATTACTACCAAACTGATAGGGTGTTAATTCAGGATATGTAGGGGACAAAGGATCTATACTTAGAAATCTCCCCACCCGCGGGTCATAAATCCGCATCCCATAATCCTGTTGATTTCCATTACCTTTTCCTACATCATTATCATTTTCCTTACCATTAAACCCATAACGGTAAACACTGCTTAACGCGTACTGCCTTCCCGGTTGCGGCATTCCGAACGGATAATAATCCTGCGCATTAATGACATCGGCGGTCATAAAGTCGTTGGCACCTGTCGGATCTTTTACCTGGCGGTCTGAAATCGTGACCAACATATTGCCCAAGTGATTATTCAACTCATACCGCTTCAGCCCGAAGTTTTGCCATTGCGTATTGGCCTGCCCTGCGCTATTATCAATATTGGCGATATTCGGCAGCCAGTTCCCCAGCCGTTCGGACCCGTAAAGGTTTTGTTCCTTCCAGCTGACCGGGTTAGCGCCCGCCTTTTCGTAAATGGCCAGGGTGTTTCCTTGCGCATCCCGCACATAATACGTTTTAAGGGCCGTGGTTGATTTGCTTACCCTTTGCTGCGCCGCATTATAACCATAGGTGAGGCCAAGGTTAATTACTTTTTTCAGTTTGCCGTATATGTTCCACTCGTAGGTGAGCGTCCCATCGGCAACTAAATTTCCAATCTCATCGTATTTATAGTTATTATCCGCCTGGTTGTCTATATCTACTGTTGATACGCTCGCAGAAACATTATCTTTTATTGAATTTAATTTATTGCTGATTGGATTCCCGGCTATATCTGTATCATATTTATACGTAAGGCCATCTATTTTGGCGCCGTTGTTATCATAACGATCGTAGGTTTTTATGTTGCCATTGGCATCATATGATACCGCTTCCTTGAAAGCATTTGTCGCTACAGGCGTCCAGGTGTTACTCGTCAGGCTGAGGCCCTGGAACACATTCTGCCGTGTCAGCCTGTTCAGCTGGTCATACCCGTAATTATATAACAACGGGCCCTGAATAGCCGTAGCATTAGGAAAGGCAATATTGACAGAACTTGCCGCGATGTTGCCATTGTACAACGCGTTAAAACCGGTAGCGCCGGATGCATCTGCAAAAGGGTTAACGCCGCCAATTGGTGTATAGTCATCTGCGCCAAAATAGTGTAGTGCAAAGCCATAGGCATCTTTCGTTTTCAATGTGCTGCCCTGCAGCGACGAACCGGGTGAGCCGTCTTGCGACGGATCTTTATCATAGCCAAGATTGGTGCTGTTGATCCCTTTCAGCCAGCCTTGCAAAGTGTAAGTGTAATCCACCCCCTGTACAGGAGTAAGTTCGTCACCAAGAACCGTCCTGGCCAGCGCCCCATGCAGGTAATAATAATACTTAGCATCCCGCCTGGCGTTGCCGTTAACCAAACGGCTGCCCGTATACTGGTCAACAACAGCTTTTGTGCCGCTCCAGGCTTCGGTTATACGGTTTTCCGCATCATAATTAAATTTATAATAAAACTGATCGGGGCTGTTATCCTGGTAACGAAGAAAATTGACCTTACCACTGATCAGGTCATATTCATAGTCTATACGCTTTGGCGCCGTTGTTGCGGTCAGGCCGTCAACCTGCTGCCACAACGTTTTGACATTTCCGGTTACATCGTAAGAGTAATATGTTGCCTGTGTAACCGCCGATGCTGCCGTCTCCCTGTAATAAGTTGCCGCCACCCGTTTCCTCAGGTTGTCCTGAATCAATGCGCCTGTCAGTCCGCTTCCGGTTCCGGGGCGGGCGTCATACACCGTTTTAGTGATCTGGGTGTTATCGGTGATGGCGAAAATGGCCGCCCTGTCAACATCTTCTACAAAATCGGGTTCGGTTAGTACCGTTCCGGTATATTTTTTCTGCCCCACCTCGCTGATGCGGCCTAAGGTCGCCTCGTATACCGTATAACTGTAATAGTTGTTCGGTTTCTGATTATCATTCTGTGAGAAAATGAGCCTGCTAAGCAGATCATACCAGTACCGGTTCGTCCCCCCATCCGGCGAACTTTGCTTAACCACCTGGTTGGTGGTATTGTACATATAGGTGGTGGCGAGCTTATGGGTTGGGTAAATGCCCGGATCTTTAAATTCAACCGTACCTGTTGTTGTGGTGGTGGTTTCTCCGCCCACACTTGGCAAATTATAGCGGAACCACTGGTGGTCGGTATACAAGGCCGTAAAGCAATTGCTGAGCGCGTTAAGCTGCAATTCACCGATCGGCATCTTCCGGCCACTATACAAGCGCAGGAATTTCAACGAACTGAGATCGCTGCCGCTGACAGACCAGCTGCCCTGGAAATTTGCACGCGGCGCCATAATACCGTTGATGAGCACCTGCGGAGCTACAGACACAAAATCTGAACTGTAGATAGTGATATGATTCCAGGCCTGCAGCGTGGCTGTAGCTGCAAGATTGAGGACTACGCGATTA
Organism: Bacteroidota bacterium; assembly: GCA_040390445.1. Lineage (GTDB taxonomy): Bacteria > Bacteroidota > Bacteroidia > Sphingobacteriales > Sphingobacteriaceae > Mucilaginibacter. The sequence goes on along the minus strand of JAZJYI010000002.1, from coordinate 665,372 downwards.
TTTTTCTGAAACGAACCGTTGTAAGGAGATGATAAAATCTCAACGCTTAACAGCGAACCATTCTGTACCAATTGGAACTGATAAGTGCCGTTGGGTGTTGCCTGGATCACCCGGCTCGGGTTTGAACCGGCGTTATATAACCACATCTCGATTGTACCGCCCACCTTATCGTTAAAGTTGGTTTCCATCGCGCCAAATATCTGCGCAGGGGTGCTGTTCACTTTCGGGCCATTGTACCCCGTTGTACACGCGGTAACAACAGGCTGCGTGCGCGCATCCTGAACCTTTTGCAGCTGGGTTTCATCAGTAATCAGCCTCACCCCTTCCGGAGGTACCGTTCTCACCAGGTTGTCTGCCTGATCATAGTAATACAGGGTATAATGATATTGAGGGGTACGGGTATTGATATTTGTATAAGCCTGGGCAGCAGAGCACGTTGCAATATACTTTGCCCTGAACACATCTTTGGCATCGTTGATGTACCGGTCATAGTCCAGCGCTCCCGTTGCCAGTGCATTGTCTACCAGGGAAACGGCGCGCGCAAAAGGATCAATTTCCACCTCTTTGAACCTCGGTGCATTAACAAGCAATGCGGAGCCAGATGGGTTATCATTAAAATCTTTATACGCTTTATACGCCAGCGAAAACCCAAACTTCATATTCATAAAGTTGGTCAGTATCGTTTCATAATTTGACGAGTTGACATTGATACTGTTATTAAACTGTGTATTAAGATCAGTAAGAGCAGCAGTATATTGTGTTTTAGAGATATAACCCGTACCGGAAGGGTCGAAGAATGGCGGCAGGATTACCCCTTTGGGGAGTAATTCATTGCAATTACCGCACGATAATATGATTGAACTTAACTGGCTTTGCGAAATGGTCATCCCCGAGCCGAACTTATTTACCAGGTAATTATAAAACCCGGCATCTGAATAGGTTTGACCACCTGTAAGGGTTGCGGTGTACATACCGCTCAATGATGTGAGCCTTGCACAAATCGAGGCATCGGTGCTCGCGATCATTTTGGTGGTTGCCTGCTGCGGCATGTCATAAGGCACAGGTGCACCAATCAGCCATGGGTTCAGATCATTAGTAAATGAAGATATACTTGCCACCTGCTTGATCACGCTCCCGAAACTCGTATGACCCAAAAGCGACATAGACTTTGGTGTGCTGTTATAGGATGGGCTAGCATTATATGCCAGTACACTTGCACCTGCAAAGTGGTTTATATCGCCGCCTGCTATACAAACATCGATCAGCTTCGCCCGCATTTCAACAACTTTTCCTGCAGGAATATATGGCTGCAATTTGCTCATTAGCAAGTCAACATTTGCTGCGCAATTAATGGCAACCGCCTCACTTGCCTTATTTTGGTTCTCGGCTAACATTGATGCCATATCGGCATCGGTTAACCTTGTTGCAGCAGGTGCATTAACAATTGCCTGGGCAAACCTTGACGTCTTAAATGCTAAAAGCGGGTTACACGTTGAAACGGTAGTAGTGGTTGTTGTTACTGTTACGTTGGTTGATGTGCCGTCACGCGTGTAAAGATTATACCCCGCAGGTAACGTAATCTGGTTCATGCTTCTGTTTAAATCGCTTTGAATCCTTGCATTCGGATAATCCGTACGATACCAACGTGAGACCTGTACAGAGATTACGCCTTCAGATGCATCGTTAGGAATGATCAGCGGACGGTCATAAACAATGGCAATGTTATCGGCATGATGAGCGGTACTGTTTTCAACTATATAGTTTTTTTCATATTTGAGGTTTACTGTTATCTCGGCTGTAGCTTTTACGGTATTTCCACTTTCGTCCACAAGGGTGGCGGTTATCTTATCAACGCTATTCGGGAAATCATCCCATTTATGCGCACCAATGCCAAAAAGATAATCGTACCATTGAAATAACCTTACCCAATTAGTTGTAACTTCATGTTTAAACTTAATATATCGCCCGGCAACAGGGGCGGCCGGGGTTGCACAGGTAACAGACTGCACACGAATTCCCTTAATATCTGCATGATCAGGAACACATATGTAAGCTTCGCGCTGCCCGGGTACAAAAGTAATTTCACGCAGCACAGGAAATGCAATTGCGGGAGCCTCAGGAAAACTGGAGACATACCGCCTGTAGGTAACCACATCTTCCGGATAAGTTAATCTAAGGATGGTGTTCCCTCGTATATTATTTCCCTGATAAGTGATTTTGATGGTTTTTGCAGCCTCACATGGCGGGCGGGTGGTATCCCAGTCAAACGTAAAACTTCCCGGAAGCGGGCAGGTGCTTGTTAATCCACCAACAGAAATATCTACTTGCGTGCCGATAGGACAGGCGTCCACTCCCAAACAGGTGGTCGCCGCCATAACTTTCTGATAATACTGCTCCTTTAATTGGAGGTACAGGTCGCGGTAGAGCTGCCATTCTTTTTGTGGTGCAATACAGGTTGCCGTGCAATTCCAGTCAATGGCTTCTTTGCCCTGAGAATTGATTGTTTTACAAGAGAGAAGGGCACGCACATATTTTGAAAGTGAAATAGAATTTGGAAAATTAGCACCTGTTAATTGCAATACACGTGACGTATAAAATTGCAAATCCTGGTACATGTCATTATAATATGGCTGGCCTTGAGGGGTCTTAAAAAACGGGTCTAACCCAAGTAGCAAGGCCGGAGTATTATCTGTGTAGGCCATATCTATACCGCCATTGATCATTTTTATGTTGTCGGTTCTCGTAACTAAGTTGCTAACCTTTTCATCCCACTCTTTAGAATCGCTATTTAACTGGCAGAATTGCAACTTGCAGAATTCCGGGTGATACTTAAGAAACTTGCTGGCCCAATTAGGGTTCCAATAGTTTAGCATCAGGTCGAAATCAAAATTTGCATCATAGACGCTCATTTTTACCCCATCGCTGATGGTAATATAGTCGTCATCTGTTAAAGCACCTGAAGGAAGATGAGATGGGCCAAATACGTCGCCAAACCTACGGCTCAATACATTGATTCCTTGTTCAAGGGGAGCATCGCCGGTAAACCTCGCGTATTGCCCTCCTGGGCTTACGTCGCTTAGCATCAGCGTTTCTACAGAACTGCAGGGGGAAAATACGCACCCGTCCCTCAGTGCTTCACACTGCAACTTTAGCGAATCGAAAAGGCTATCAGCCCATTCACCGAAATCTGTTTTGTCGGCAGACGGAGTCGTTACGTCAATACCAAAGGCATTAAAGCGTTCCTGAAGGCGGCTAATAAACGCCGGTTTTCCCTGCTGTTCAAACAACTGACAGGTAGTACAATCTTTATAACTGCCGGCCAGATTAATAGACGCCAGATACTTTTGCCTGATATACGTATATTTTTTTTGTAAGTAGCCGGTACCGATGGCCGACACTACAAAGTTGTCGGTATAGTTTTCTATAACGTCCTTATCCATCGCAAACTCGATACTGACGGTATATTCACCCGGCCTGCTGAAATTGATACCGGTAAAGGTTTTAATAGGCGTTGCGTCATTGTAAAGGCAGTCTGAAGTTTTCGAACCTATTTCCCTGTTCAAAGCACCATTGGTGTAAACGACATTACCGCAATCGTCAGTAACGTTAAGGGTTAAACGGTAATAGCAATTGCTGCAAAGGCCATTGTTGGGATGTGTCTCTTTTAGCTGCTGTATATTTACCTCAAGCGTCACGTTATTATCGGGCAACGCTGCCATGTAGGTGGTTGTAGCCGTAATTTTCAGGTCACTTCCGCTAAACGAAAACTGAGAGGGGTTTAATAAACGGGTGTTTGTCTTCCTTACGTTTTCGTCTTTTGAAGGTAGCGCATCTAAATTTGCTGGCGAGGGCCCCGTCAACGCAGTCGCAATTGTTTTTCCGCTGGCGTTCTGATAAGTCAGGCTGATCTGCCCGTTCGGGTCGATAACCATGTTCTTGGTGTAATGCTCTGCATAACCCACATCGTTGCCAAACATCTGATCAAGCTCCCATTGTTCCGGCTTTCCGTAAAAGTATTTGGTTGTGTGACTGAGAACGCCGCTGCCGCCGAAACCCGGCTGGAATGTTTGGCCTACACCACCCTGCAGTTTAATGCGCCCGGTATTATCCCTGGTGTATTGCAATACAGAGAAGGGATAACCCAGTGCATCAGGTATGGCTGAATTATTTTTGAAGATTGTACTTTGAAACGGGTTGCCAGATGAATAATATTTAGCTGCGCCAAAGCCGTTGCTCATTTTTTTTGGCAGCACCTCACAATCACCAGCCAAGCCGGCTATATCTGCTATGCTGTATGGTTTGGGTGATGCATCGTTATTCTGATTAAAATTTTCGAAATAATGCAACGATGGGTTTGCCGGGTCGGTATCAAGGACCGGGGCAGGCAATACACTTGCAGCTTTACGCCCAAACTGGTCGTAGATATCCTCCTGTACAACAGGCGTGCTGCCGGTTTCTGTATTAACAATAGAAACGGTTTGCCGGTTCCTTAATGAGCCATCAAAGTAGCTGATCGTTTCCTTGCTTTTACCATTTTCGGCAAAGGCTGCGGCATACTGCCAATTTTTTTGTGAGTCGTTCCAAACATTATTAAAAATCGTATAACTTTCAGTGGCTCCACCGTCTTTTTTACACTTGTACTTCCAGTTTCCGGTAATCCGGTTACCAGCAGCATCGAAATTAACCGTACGTGTCCGTACAACCACATAATCATTGTCAAAAATGAGGGAAAAAGTATGGTCTTTAGTAAGTGGCGCCGCTGCAACCCGCGTTGCATTATTGAGGAACAGTTGGTCAAGCTGGGTGTCGGTAAGCGTCTGGCTATTGGCCAGCATGCCGTTAATGGTCGAAGTAAATTCACTTCCGTTATCAAGGGTAGCCAATTCAATATCAAAATCTTCTGCACCGATAGCCTGGCAAGCAATATTAAGCTGTTTGGCAGTTGCACGAAGCGTGCTCAACACGGTAAAAGCACCCACATCAACCACTCCGCTCGCCTGCAAAATATATTTTCGGTTAATCACCACATTCGCCTCAAGCTGCAGCCCTTTGATGTTAGCTTTAGTAACAGTTGCGGTTATTTCTGGACACCTTACATCTGTTATCGCAATTTTCATGCGGTATGCGCCCCCGGTAAGTTCATAGGTATCGATGCCCTTGAAGGTGGTACCCTTGTCTTTGTTGTAAGTAACCGTCAGCGTTGTAGTCACTGGGGCTCCGGCAACATCCGGGTTGGCAAGGTCGTTATACGGCGTAATCGTGACATCTACCTGGAAGGTAAGGACCGAGCCGCTGGCAGCACTCAACATGGCTGATGGGATATCCCCAACCCGCAAGGAAACAAAGGCTTGTTTGCTTAACGTTTGAAATTTGGAATAATCAAACGCGGCGTTTCCAAACTTCTCGTCTCTTACTTCAAAGTTACCGTAGTTATAAAGGGCCCTGTCCTTATCCGTTATTGCCCGCGTGTTATCGATTGAGCAATATCCCGGCAACGAATAAACGATGCCTGCCAGGAAAAATAAAATATGTAAGAATTTCTTCATGCTTATATAAGCGCGTTAAAATCTGATTAATTTAAAAGCAGTAAAACCCTCCTTCAACCGTCCGTTCTCATCTATTACATCAGCAATGCGAGGATAACCGGAGAGCTTTGCGAAACGGGCTACAGTGGCCAGTGATATTTTTACCGAACGATCTAACTTGCGGTTTTCAGGTTGGCCAGCATCGGGCATGACGGTTTCAATAAAACCTACCTGTTGTTTTTGGGTGTCAAATCCAATTTGATACAGGCGGCACATCAAATTAGTATCGCTAACCAGCGTGTAAATCATCATGGTTCCTTCCTGTACAACGGTCAAACCGAATCCCCCATCGTTGATCATCGCCTGTAGCTGTTTACTGTCCAGAATGTTCAACCCTGCGAGTTTTTTCTGTTTGGCCGTAAAAACCGTTCTTGTGTCTCGGTTGATGCTGATAAATCGGCCTTGACTGTTGATCGATTCATCATTACCAAACCGGTAATAATAGTCGCCGTCCTTTTTGGCAAATACAAAGGGCAAACGATGGCCGGACAAGGCTGTTTCTTTAGGGTCAACCATCACTGCGTTTCCGGCTATGGTAAGCTCCGGAATGTCCATCTTTAACGTGTTCAATACGCTGTCTAGCCGGCGCACCAATGCGGGGTCTGCTGTTCTTTGAAGAAAAATTTGCGGGCTACTCTTAACAGGCGCCGGCAAAAGTTTGCCCTCCGTTTTATTTTTACGCATTGACAATGCCGTTGCTGTAGCAACAGCAAGCAGCAGGATAGCCGTACAAATCTTTAAAAACTTATATTTTTTCATTTAATTAGTTCTTTTTAATGTAAGAAGACCGGGTTTCTTTAAGGGTTATGATGCCTTTTTCAGTTTCTTTTTTTACACGGATCAATAAGCCCTGGTTATCATATTCATAAAAAGTTGCGAATGCATTTTCGTCCAGCTCGGCCATCAGGCGTAGTGTTTTATCATCGTATGCATAGGTCTTCATCTGTGCATCTTTAGGATGTATACGCAGATCATCAATGTAAACTGTACCGTTTCCGGCAACCGGCAGGATCGAAACGGTAAAATCAGTTGTTGGTGTGGCCGGGATGTTTAATGTTCCCTCCAAAAGCTTCCAACCTTCAACTGATGCCTTTACTGTCATATTCACAGCCGTTTGGTTGAAATTTACCGTAATAGCTTTATTCGCATTATTAAAAGGCTTATTGTCTTTAACCCACACATCTACTATATAATCTCCGGGAGACGGTTCATAACCTTTGGGGTAAACAGCCTGCGGGTGTTTGATGTACTCATTATTTGCGTTAAAGTCAAAATACGGGAACGACTTCTGCTCTTTACCGCTATACCGGCCCGTTGTCAGGGAGATACCGGCTGCAGGTAACACAATGCTGTAATTTCCAGAGTGCGCATAGTCGCTTGTCATAATCGCTTTTAGCTCCGGATACGTTCCATTGCTTATAAATTCTTTTGAGGGCGTAACAGGGTCATAATAAGCAGGAACACCGAATGAGAACCTACTGTCTTCGAATGCATTTGCATAAATCTCACGGTTACGGGCATTTGACGCCACCGCGGCGGGTAGTTCGCCGTTGAAATCGAATTTGGCTGCACTGAAACGGCCAAGGGCATCCTGGTTCTCTAATTGCTGGCCAAAACGGTCATAAATAGTGACCTGGTTAGCTGTTGTCCACCGGTTGTTGGTCGCACCTGTCTCCACCCAACGTTTTATACCTGTAGCGGCATTATAATACCAGTTACTGAAAAAATTACCCATGTAACCCGCATTCCTGACATTGACCGCATTCGTCAATGGTTCCGTCAGGTTACCATAAGCTCGGTTACGTTGAAATACTTTTGTTTTGAAAGGCTTCCAGTTACCCGCGTAACCAAGCACATAGGGATTAACAGATGTCTTCGGTAATGTGCATAAATCGTATGGCGTCCTTACATAATCGTTATAACGTACCGAATAATGATACTTCTGATCCACTGCTGTTTTAATATAAACCAACCCTTTAGCACTGCCGTTAAGCAGGGCTCCGGTAGAAAATATTCTATTGAGCGGGGAAGTGGATTTTAATTCGTTAAACGTATTGTTATATATCTCAATGGCGGCTGTTGGCCCGTCACTACCGGTCATCCCCGCGGACGTAAGTTCCATATGAACCTTGTTCCATCCTTTGGTGAATTGTTTTTTGTATACATAAACGTCCGTTCGCCCGTCAGGACTTCTTGCCGAACTTTCCCAGTTGGTTTTCAAACAATTTAATGCGGTGCTGAACTTAAAATCACAGTGGGATTTGTAAGCAACCCAGTAATCCTTTGTTTCCGGGACATAGAAGTCTGCTATGATACCTATAACATTTCCATTTCCGTTAGAGTAAAGCGGTTTGGCTGGGTTATCACTGATACTGGCCATGTCGAGGCCGCTTGCAATATAACCGCCTTCATTCGGAAGGAAGGTTCCATCGTTACAGTGCATAAAGAACGGTCTTGAAACATTCGGTCTTTGTCCCTGATATATCCCGAAATCATTATCATCATCACTTTTCGAAGCGTGGATATCCGGTATCTCGGTTGCCCAGGTTTCATCATAGGTTGATGCAGATGCATTAATGGCCTTTAAAGCAGTAGTGATATCACTGTCCGCAGTCATCAGTAGCTTATTATTTGCACCTACCGGGTTGTTAAGGCTTACTATCTGCGTAATGCTTGCATCCAGTACATTGCGGTTACCCGACCGAACGATCTTCACCAGCGATGAACTGAAATTGTTTTTGATGCCGCCCCAGCGGTCCATCAGGTAACGAGCCGTTGGTAACCCGCTTCTGATTTCTTCCACCACCCAGTAATGCTGCCCGAAATAATGCGAGTTGGCACTCTTTGAAAGGTCGAGGTCGATCACTTCATCACCGGGTGAAAAACTACTGGAATAGCTCGTTAACACCCCTTTTGAGTTGGTAGTCAGGTTCATAAGAACGATGCCCGAGCTTTGATAACCCCCGGACATGCCTTTGTAGCCCCAGTAAGCCGGGATATTCAGCGTATAGATCGGCTGTTTAAATTCGTTTTGTGTCTTGCTGATAATAACATCGCCGGTTTGTCCGTCAAACGCCACATTTTCAGTTGCAATGGAGGACCCGTTTTGAATCTTAACCACTTTTTCCAATATGCCATAACTTTGAATAACCTTGAACATACAGGCCGACCTGAACAATCGGTAATCATCATTCAATTTCACCGGCAAATGGGGAATGAAAAGCGGAAATATAAAAAACAACAGGGTCTCCGAACCAAGATTGACGGCTGTACCTTTATTGATAGATTCCTGTTCACGGAAATCGCCATACAGTTCAATATCCTGCCCGAGTACCGTATTGGTCACCGTGCCATCAGGGTTGACTATAGATGCCGTATTATTTAGCTTATAACTTCCCCCGCCTACATCCGTCGATTTGTAATAATATTCGGTTGCACTGATCTGCGCGCCTGCTTGGTTAAAAATCCGGGTAGCCCGTGGTTTACCGTCCATATCATTTAATTCGATGCTGTACCCCTGCGACATGAACATCTCATCATCGCTAACCGTTTTTATAAAGCTAAAATAGCTATGCGGTGTGTACCGGCGCGTGTCGATCGGTAATACATTGGTGCGTACCGGGAAGTCTTTCGTCGTGTAGAATTCGTTCACCACATAACCCGTCCTGGCATCCGGATCCGGCGCATAGCTATTAACGCCGATTTTAACAAGGTCGCGGACAGTAACCTTTGAATAAGTGACGCCTGGTGCAGGAAATACAGATTCTCCGAACGGTTCTTCGAGGTCGAAATAATTGTCTATCCCGCCCTTGATTTTTTGGATGATCGGAACCGGCATTTTAAAAGGGTTTTCATCAGCACCTATGCCTGGTTCGTAACTCGCCACTCCACTGCTGATCGTCTTTCCGTTCTCGGTGGTAGTATACGTATAAGCCTGGCCATATGCGGCAACATCCGGGTTTGAATTAGCCGTATTGGGTTGCCAGTTATCTGAAATGTAAATGCTTTTTACCCGGGACCCGCCTCCTGTTTTAGCAATTATTTCCTGGTTATCAACCGTATATCCGTCATATTTAGCAAGGCGGATAAAACTTTTGTTCAAGTCAACCTGCGTTGCATATTTGCCTTTGGCAGTATCGTAAAAGTTTTGAAACAGCTCGCCAAGATTACCAATAGATGTGATCACTGCGTTTAGCATCGCCATCAGGCCTGATGCGTTGGTGCCATCATCCCGTCGTGAAAAGCCAGGATAGGCAAAACGCGGGTACTCATTTTTAAGGCGCTGTAAAGCCGCGTGCATAATAGTGTTGGTATTCAACCCATCGCTATTAAAGTTTTCCAGATAAACCAGTAAATAATTGCCGGTTGCCGGTATGCCAACCGAAGCCACCTTTGCGTAACAAGGTACATAATCATAGGCGCGATCCTCCGGCGACTGACTGTCATTGTTGGTCTTCATCCGCACATATAGCTTTGTGTACAGGTATTCAGAACCGTTCAAGAAATTTTTGCGGAACCAGCTAAGGAGATCAGCTTGGCCCTGTGGCGGCATCTTTCCGGATGGCAGGTCGATTTTTAGGGCTTGCATGTCGTAAAGCGCCCCCTCTGTTTGAGGGTTAATCAGCACCGGCGAAGCCGATGTTCCCTTATAAAGACCGCCAATCTGGTACATGGCCATCGCTTTACGGTTCTGTACATAAGCATAATCATCCGCCTCATAGTTTACCGTGATCTCCCCCCCTGTTGGCAATTTTATATTGTTAAGCTGCCACATGCCGGCATTAATGTTGGTAACGCTCCGGTCCTTTTGGTTGGCATAAGGAAACTCCTCGTTTGTGAGCGAGGCTGTCAGGTTTTCTGTAGCAGCATCTTTGTACATGCCCCAGCGGTCGGTAGCCATGTCTTTATAATTACTGCCGGCATTGTAATTGAACTCGTAAAAGTGGTATTTACCGCGGTCAATGTTGCGGTATTCAAACCAAACTTTTTTCAAAGTTAGCTTCCCTCCGGTTACCGGCTGGCCACTCTTGGCAACGTAGTTAGGTACACTGCCAAAAAGCGAATAATCATAGTCGAATTTCACCACCTTAATAGGCCTGGTCATGTCCGCTTTGGAATACAGCCGTACTTCGGATAGCCTGCGTTGCCTCCGGGTTCCATTTGGCCCCCCGCCTTGCTCACCGTTGGCGCCTACACCGTCAAGCCGCTCCTCGGTAATGAAATAGGCGATCTTGGTTTTTGTTTCAATTGAGTTTATGTACCATAACTCTTTTTCTCCGTAAACGATACTTCCTTTATCATCATCTGCGTCTGCCAGTAACCCCCTGTTGACATTGGCATTGTCGAACGGAGCCCTCCAGTTGTAGTTATATGCTGTTTTTGAATAATTAAATTTAATGGCGGTTCCCTGATCGTCGTACGAAATCCCGTTGCCGGTTTTATCAACATAGTCTGGCGACAAAATTGCCGTAAGCAGGTAAGATGTTGCATAGGGCGGTTTCGTCTCCCGGTGATAATACTGGTCAATACCCAGCCCCCGCCCAATGAATGGAGCCCGGTTAGTCCCGGAAACTTTTGTGTAATTACGGCCCAGAGCAAAAGACAATTCCGTATGCGCAACATTGTAAACCGGAAGCCCGTAAACCATCCGCTTACCCGATGGATCGGTCACCAGCACCTCTGATATATGCCTGGGCTTACGTACGGGATAAACATTGTCGTCATTAACGTTCGGATAATCGGCTACATCCGGGTTGGGCTTACCCGTTTCTTTTAATGGATCAATGCGGGGGTAAGCCTTTTTCAAGATGGGGGAAGATGGCAACGTCTGAGGCAGCGTGGCCTTATCGAGCATCTCGTAATTATAGATTACCGAATCGAGGCCGCCATGTGTAGCTTCATCCGCGGTAAGGTAAGTAATCAGCGTCTTTTTAGGCTGCCGGGTCTGTCGTTCAATCTTTTGAGAAGATGCTCCGACAAAATTGGGCATCGCGCGATTGTTTGCATCAAGCTGAACCATAACCGGTGACGTATTTTTCATTGCCGCAGCAAGGCTAGCGTCCTGCGCGGTCAATTCACCCATTTCCTTAAAGTAAGCATGTTCCTTGTTAAAGGTTGTCAGGCTTTTTTCTTGAAAATCCCCATTTGCCAGGTAATCATTCGCTTTTGTCCATTTTCGGGTGTAATTATGCACATCCTGATTAAAGAAGGTAACACCAACGTGGATATCATTCGGGCTGCCGCCAATATCAAGCCCATCTGAACTCGACTGGTTCTGATCGTCGGTTAAATTATCGAAAAATATTCCTGTGCCACCACGGTATAATCGAAACTGTCCGCTTCCGGCCTGGCCAGAGTAGGAAAACATATCCGGCGTTTGAACCGGCACGGCCAGGTTTGGTAATTCCGGAATAACCGGATTCTCGTTTTCACGGATAAAGTCCATCACGGCCTCTGGGTCCTTCTTGCCATCCTCGGCATACAAGAGGCCGTAAGTTGGGCGGTTGATCATCGGGTCACTTACTTCGCGTGAGGTTTTATACCCCGTGATCCCCCCGCCGAAAAATGCGCCCAAAACCGCCGCTCCGGCATCTATACTGAATGAATTGCTGGAACTTTTATAAGGCACCATGATCCTGGGGTTGATCGCTTCGGTATTGTACGAGAAATTGGTACCCAACCCTCCTCCTAGTTTCTACGATGCCGGGTGCAAAACTTGCGCCGAGTGAAAGTGATTTCATCCCGCTGCGTGTATTATAACCAAGGCTTGCGCTCAAACCCTGTACGTTCAGCATCTTATCAGTCATGTAATCGCTGAAATCCAACGATGCCTTTGGAGAAACATCAACGCCCTTTTGCGAGTCAGATGTGATGCCAACGCCTAGGGAGCCAGTCATCAATCCCCCCGTAAATTTTGAGCCTGATATGCCGGCATTCGCTGAGAATTCAGCACCAAACCCGATATAATTATTCGTGTAAACCCCATAGCTCATGGAGGCTGTGCCGGTTAACAGCCCCAGTCCGAACATTTCCGTCTTTCCGGTCAGCCTCGCACCAACGGTTACAGAAGGCTTCGTATAATGTTCTACACTCGCCTTGTCCCCATCCATATCGTCAGGCACGCCGCGCAGCTGCCGGTTAATTGCGCCGGTATTCAGCGACCATCCGAAACCTACCCAGCTGGACTCATCATCCATACCACTACCAGATTGGTACGAAAGGTTGATGGGATAGCCGTCAATATCCATCAGCGGAACGTTGTATTTAAAGTCGCCTGATTTCAGGTCCACCATATCCGAAACGCCCGCTGGCTGAAAAGCCAGCGTCTCCGGCTGAGCAGGGCCGGAAGTTAACGCATAAACCGACGCCGGAAGTATCAAATTAAGCAGCCAGATCAATAACATAGCCCTGGCAATCAGACGGCGGCGTTTACGCGAAAAAGCGAATAAGTATTTGTGCGTCATATTATTTAACAACCGTTTTAACACGGTACTTTTTTTCGTTAATGTATTTATCCTGGTAGATGATTTGAAGCGTATCTCCCGTTTCGGCCTTATTGAGATCAAAGTCTGCCATAAATTCAAAGGTTCCTTTTATCCCGTTTGGAATATTTTGTACATACAGTGGCGAAATGGTCCTCCCGTGGATCTCGGCATGAAAGGAGCTGTCCATATGCAGCACCAGCGAATCGCGTAAATGTGCAGACAGCGCCTCATAACGTGCAGCTGAAGGTATAATTCTGAACAGATATGTGCCCCGTGTGCTACCGGTTGCTCCTTTAGATCCGGGCAATACCTGAAAGGCCAGATCGCTGTCGCCAACATGCTGATAACCTTCCGAGCGGTGCCCGCAGCTTATTAATACATAGGCTATCGCCATCGGAATTAAATATTTCGAAACTTTCATTGCAGTTCTTTATATAAAAACCTGAGTGTTTTCACTATCCCATCCGGCAGCCAAACACGAAGGGTATAATATGTATTGTCTTTAAACCCCCCTGCTTCGTCCAGGTTAATGCTAACTTTATTAATGCCGGAAACTGCATTTACCTTAGGCATGTGTTTCATCTTTTTATCAGGCTGCTCCAATGAATTGATCTCGTATTTTAGCGGGCCCGCGTTGTAGGAGTTAACAAAAGAGAAATTCAGGTATCCATCTGCGATATAAAAATTACCTCCACTCATATCGCCAATATCCCGGTAACTTGCAGCCGTATCCACTTTTCTTATGCTGTCCTTACAGTCTATCCTGAACTCCCAGATCTCTGACCGGTTAAGTATCGTCTGATCTTTATACGCGGTTACCTGCCAGGCGTAACGTTTCTTGTTTTCCAGCTCCCGGGAGATAGACGGATAAGGCAACACCGGTGAAAGGATCCCAGACTGGTTTACCAGCGGCAGGTTATAATTAAGCGCATCCGTAGCGCTTTGGCCGGTTTTGATCTCCGTTAATACCAATTGGTAAGCAGACCCGGGAACAGCGGGGATAAGCGGCTGCCAGCTCAATAAAGGCCGTTTATCACAGATATTATCTTTATTATAAGGATCAATAAGGTTCATCTCCGCAAAAGGCGCAAGAACATAGCCGAAGCATTGCTCTACCGGCGGGTTATCAGATCCGGATATCGCCAGCGAAAAACAATAATCATAGTCTCCCTGCGGAAACGCACGTGATGCAGCGGTAATACGCCCCACATTACTGTTAGAAAATTGGATCCGCGCACCGGAGGCCGCTGCATTTGGTATTGGATTGGCACCTGGATAAATTTTAAATTCGGGCGTATTGATGATACAGATCACTCCGGCATTCCGCTCAGACACCGTAATGGTGAGGCGCCCCATGAAACTATTCTGTGCCCCGGCAATACGGCAATTAAATAAGCCATTCACGTTTCGCCCATAAATCTCCGGAACGAACTGAAAGCTGATATCTGCACGGGATACCATAACCGAAAGCGTAAATAATAGAATTAAAAATCCCCGTTTCATTATAATGCGTTAAGGTGGTATTTCAAATTAAACTCCGCGCGGCAGGATGGATACAGGTCTGCATAAAGCGGCTTGATCAGGTTCTTTCGAACATCTACATAAGTGCCAAAATCAAAATGGCCCGCGGAAAATAATTGCACACTTTGTTTCAGGCCCGCCTGCCGGGCAATTCCGCTGTTATCGAAAAACGTGGCACCAGAGGTAAAACTCATTTTCCGGAAAAGCGTGAACTGGTAGCTGATATCAGTATTCAGCATATCACCTATCAGGTGAACCGGTGTGAGTTCCCGGTTGTACAGCAGATTAAATGAAAGCACGTTTTTCTTCATCACCATCGTTTGTACATAATTTAACAACAGTAGCCGGGAGCCTCCATCAGACTGGCCGCTGATAGGAGTGTTGCTAACGGCCTGCGTTCCCAAACTGAAATGGCTGACGGAAAATTTGCGCCCAATTTTATACGAGGCGTTGCCATCAACCTGAAACTTTTGGAACGAGTAAACACGGCTGCTAATTCCTTCCACCCGCTTGTCTGTACCGTTATTTGCGTAGCGCAGGTTAACATTGAAGCTTTTACTAACCATGAAACGGCTGTCCATTTGTACCTGGAAAGTTTTCCACCTGTCATTTGAACTGTAGCTGATCGGCATATTGCTGATGTCAGAACGGAGGTTAAGCATAACCCGGTTATTGTAAAGTGTTTTACGGATATTCCCCCCAAATTTCATCCGGGCGCCCCCGAATCCGTTATTCGCTGGGTTCTGGTATCCCACACCCGAATATTTGAAATAAAAATTATCTGAGGCACCCACACTGGTTAAGTCAAGGCGGTGAGAAACGCCTAAAGCAAGTGAGTTGTACAGATCTCCCATCACATCAGTTTTTACACCATTTCTAGCGTCCAGTGCCGCAAGGGCACCCGACTGATACTTGTTGGCATACAGGGTGGATGATTTTGAAGCTTCAAAATCAAGCATGCCCATTTTGCCGATATCCAATCCCTTTGATACGGTTAAAGCAACGTTGTTGGATGATATGGAGGGCATGAGATAAAGCTCGTTTTTGATCTGCCTGCTGACTGAACTGATCATGGAAACCTTTAGATTACCCTTGCCGGAGCGGCGAAAATCAGCACTGATGAACGTGACATTTCGTGGCGCATTGAATACAGACCCCTGGAAACCAGCATCTTTTCCTGCACTCATATCGTTAACGCTGCCATATCCAAAGGTGAGCGGCGTCCTGCCCGTTCGCAGCGTTACGGATCCTCCTTTTAAAAAGAGATCCTGATCATTGGTAGCACCCGGAACATGATTACTGAAAGCACCTAACTTAAGGGCATCAATATTACCGAACAGATGCTGCGCCGGCCCACCAGACGTACGGCCCATCAGTCGCCCACCAAGCTCAGAAGCACCTGCACGGAAATCCCCTTCATTCAGAAACCGCTGCATCTCAACCATTTTGTTTACGTCGAGGCCTTTACTTTGCAATTCATTTTTAACCTCGGTTAAGGAAGCGGCCACCTTTTCAATTTCAATGTCCGTATTAAACTTTGATAACGCTTTTCCTACTAATGGCGAAACAGGAGTACCATTGGGGCTATTAACTAAATTGCCCAAACTGGCAATATTTTGTGCGATGCCGGCATCCATGCCATTTATCTGCCGGGTAAGATTAACCTTGTCACCAGCCCTCGCATTAATAAAAATCTCTTGTGCCAACTCGCTAACTACAGTATCCTTTGCCGACTGTGCTGCTACCAGGCTATCCGGTAAAATGCTGCCACCCTCAACAGGGGGCTTTACAGCTGTGTTCAGGGTGGCGTGCGTATGGCTACTGTCCGCACCCTCCAGTTTCAACAATTGTCCGGAAATCTGCTCTTTCGTCATGTACCGGATATGGTCGATGTTAGCTGGATCATTAAAATAGCTATTTATCGCCACATTATTGCTGATACCCGCAAGCGCTTCTTTTTTGGCCAGCAGCGTGCTGCGAAGGCTGTTCGCATTCTGTATTTCTTGTAGTGAAGCCATCAATTTTCCGGAGGTTGCCGTGGCGGCAGTCTCAACTCCACCAGCCTGCTGTTGTAGCTTTTTAGTCATCGCGGCCCTGTCCAGTGTCAGCAATTCCTGAATGTTGGCCGGCTTGTTCAGAAAGGCAGTAAGCTGCTTATTTTTGATGGCGGATTTGAAGCCGCTGGTTTTTGAATATATTTTTTCATCCAGCTGGCTTTTAGCAAAAGTGCTGATATCCTTGCCTCCCAAAAATTGATTTTTAACGTCTGCGTATTGCTGCAAGTCGCTTCTGAAAGCTTCTTTCAGGCTTTTGGGGTCAAAGTCAAACTTAAAAAGGTCATTATACAGCCCTCCTCCAGGCATAGAGGAAGCACGGTCTGTAGAGATATCGAGGTTCACAGGAACGCCAAATGCTGTGATAGTACCGTTGGCACCAATAACATTTGCGAATTTTACCGGCCGCAAAGCCCCCAGATTAGGAACCGGCTGATAACGTACCGCATCTTCAATAGTCATTTTGAGGCCGAGGTCTGGATTTAAAAATTTCTTCGCTTTTGAAAGGATCCCTTTAGACGTTTCGCCAACCCGGGAACGCACCGCAGATTTGGTGTTGGCCAAGGAAACCGCACCCTTGATACCGGAAACATCGGGTACGGATAACCCTAGTGATTTCCGCAGCTGCTTGAGATTGGCAAGACTATCGGTTGCTTTCTTGAATGCCTTTTTCGCCTGGCCGGGCGCGCTGAAAAATTGGGTTGCCTGTTGTTTAACCTGGGATGTTTTAGCCCCGAGTGCCTGCCTGGCATTATCAACAGCCGCATTTGCTGTTTTCTTTGCCATACCAGAAATGGTATCGCCACTTAACGTATGCCGCAAACTATCTCCGGTAACTTTCTTGAATGCCTTTTTTGCCTGGCCGGGCGCGCTGAAAAATTGAGTAGCCTGTTGTTTAACCAGAGATGTTTTAGCCCCGAGTGCCTGCCTGGCATTATCAACAGTCGCATTTGCTGTTTTCTTTGCCATACCAGAAATGGTATCGCCATTCAACGTATGCTGCAAACTGTCTTTCAGCTTTCGGGCATCAGCCTCTGTTTTTTTTAATGCCGGTGTTTGAGCCAGGGTTATTCCCGACAAGCAAACAAGCGCAAAAAACAAAGCACGTGAAAAAGGTTTATACATGTAGATATTTAACCAATGGTTTATTAGGTCACTATTTCAAATTTTCGGCGAGCCAAAAATCGGCGAGAAAGAAATGTTCGTAATAAAACACAGAATCTTCCCTATGATTAATATTTTAGCAACACCCTTATTTTAAATAACTTTGACGAAAATAATACTTATTAAATAAGTATAACAACTTTTTTACAAAATAATTTATACTATTTTTGTTCAACATACGTTGTCTACACCCTAATCATATAATGCTGTTGAATCGCTGCATCCGGAGCATTTTTTTCCGGCTCCTATTGGTGATTGTTGCATCGGGCCTGACGCCCCATGCATCATGCGGGCAGTCGACTTCTAACAGTGGAACCGAATTTTGGGTGCCATTCCCTACCCATATTCCCGACATTGACCCGACTCAGGCAGTCTTGTATGCCAAAATGAGCATATTTATAACCAGCGATCATAATTCCAGCGGGACGGTTAGTGCCAACAGTTTTTCCCAAAACTTTACAGTACAGGCTAACCAGGTAACTGAGGTACAGGTACCTCGGGACGGGGTTTATATCCCCAGCATTGTAGAGGTTGGCGTAATGGCGATCAACCACGCCATACACATTAAGGTATCTGAAGGTGCACCAAAGGTGGCTGTTTATGCGCACATCTTCGCTGGTAACAGGTCTGCAGCAACCCTTGTACTGCCCAAGGAATCTCTGGGCCAGGATTATTACGCCGTTAATTTCCCACAAAAAACTTATTATGACGGGAACAACCTGATAAATATTGTCGCAATTGAGCCTAATACCCGCGTTTTCCTCAAAAAAGGCGACAACCAGCTTGTCCCGGGCGGCATTTTGCTGCAGAACGCCAACGACGTTTATCAATACTCTTACCCTGAAGACCTGACCGGCGTCCATATCTATGCAGATCCGGCAAGTTCGGGATGCAAGCGTTTTGCTGCATTTTCGGGCAGTTCCGGAATCATTATCAGTCCTCCCGGCTGCACTTCTTCTTCTAAAGACCCGCTTTTCCAGCAATGTTATCCGGTAGAAAGCTGGGGAAAAACATATGGTTTTATTCCTTTCAGTATGACCAGCAAAAACAACCCTTCTCCGGTACGCACGCGTGGGCAATACTTGCGTGTATTGGCCGGAAAAAACGGAACGGTCGTCAAGCTCAACGGTAGCGTAGCGGCAACGCTGGACGAGGGTCACTTTTATACCTCTCCGGAACCGGTTGCAGAGGCAACTTTTATTGAAGCGAGCAATCCCGTAACCGTGGCCCAGTATGCCCTGTCACAATACTGTGCAACAATTGAAGGCCCATGGGAAACTAAATACAGCGACCCAGATATGGTAATTCTCAACCCTATTAATTATAATATTCGGGATATTACGGTCTATTCATCCTCCAAAGAGCACATTCTTGAACAATACGTAAACGTTCTGATCAAATCAAGCGCAGCAAGCAGTTTCCTTATCAACGGCGCACCGCCGCCTACGCCTTTTGTTCCTGCAGCAAAAATACCCGGCTATTCTTATAATCAGATAGACCTGACTGGCAACGCGGTACAAACCTTTCATCTAACTGCCGACGAGGGTTTTAATGCTATTGCCTACGGGTTCGGCTTCG
Source organism: Bacteroidota bacterium (assembly GCA_040390445.1). Taxonomy (GTDB): domain Bacteria; phylum Bacteroidota; class Bacteroidia; order Sphingobacteriales; family Sphingobacteriaceae; genus Mucilaginibacter. Next base: position 645,986 of record JAZJYI010000002.1, on the reverse strand, counting down.
TAGAATCATATTCGTACTCAGCAGGCACTAACCTGGCAGCCAGCATAGATGTGACGGGCGTTCGCACCAGCGACCTGGAACCCATTGACAGCGCCTGCCCAGATGAGTCATTTTTTCTCCGAATAACCCTTCCCTTCATCTCACCTAAGATCACCTGGGAGTTCAGCGGCGGGGCACCGGTCATACAGGACCATCCGGCTTACACCGAGGTTAATGACGGCATACGTACTTCATATCAATACGTATTGCCAAAGCCCGCCCTGCTGGCACAGCCCGGCAGCCATCAAATTAAGGTTACAGCCGCTTATAGCTTATTGGCCGGTGGCTGTAATAACGGAGAAGAGATCAGTGAATATACTTTCAAAACGCTTGATAAGCCTACGCCGGAAATCAGTGCTATGCCCCCTGACTGTTCAGGAGGCATAGCGTTCAGCGCACCGCAAACAGTAGCAGACCAGACCCTTATTGCGTACCAATGGGATTTTGGCGATCCGAATAGTCCCGCAAACACATCTTCTCAGCGGGTGGCCACTCACCGCTTTTCGGCATCCGGCACCTACACGGTTAAACTCACCGTAATTTCTTCGGCAGGCTGCCAGGCAGAGGCAATCAAAATAATCACTGTTCAGGTATTCCAACCGGCGTTCAGCACCAACCCTCCTGTTTGTCCCGGCACGGCAGCCTCTTTTACAGCACAGCCCCTTGCCGGGTTTACGCCGGTTAAATGGGTGTGGGATTTCGGCGATGGCTCTGGCATCACAACACCAACGGCAACCGTAAGCCACAACTACACTGCCAGCGGCGCTTACACGGTGACCCTGGCCTTAATCAACGCGGCCGGCTGCAGCACAGCTACAGCCAACAACCTCCAAAATGTCCTGCCAAAGGCCGAGGTTGATTTTACTGCACAACAAACTTGTACCAGCGCCCCTGCACAATTTACTACAGCGATAATATCCGGCCAACCTGCCGGCCTGCAATATCAATGGGACTTTGGCGACAATGCGGCTACCCCCGCCGGCAACAAATCGAACGAGATGAACCCGCAACACCTGTACACCGCCCCGGGAAGCTATACGGTTATCCTTACTGCCCGCAACCCAGCCGGTTGCGAAAGCACCTCCAGCAAAACCATTACTGTTAGCGGCCCACCGAATGCCGCGTTTGAACTGGCCACAGCAACTTTGTGTACCGATGCACCGGCCACCATCCGCAACTTATCGACAATTAGCGGCACGGGTGCCATCACCCGCATAGAAGTATACTTTGACGCCCTTAATGCGCCGAATGACAAACTCAGCTTTAATAACCCTACAAACGGCCAGGAAATTAGCTTCAGCTACCCGGCTATGTCGGGTCTGCCCTCGCGGCCGGTTAGTATACGACTGGTGGCTTATTCCGGAACTACCTGCAGCAGTGAAAAAACGGCCATCTATACGTTGTATGCCGCACCTAAACTTTTCTTTACTGATCTACCTGCACTATGTGTTAAGGACCAACCTGTAGCGCTTGGTGCAACGGTAAGCAATGGTGTAACCGGAACAGACAGCTACAGCGGTAATGGGATAACGCAAGCCGGCTTTTTTGACCCGCAGCTTGCAGGCCCAGGCACGCACCTGGTGACATATCATTTCAGATCGTTTGCTGGCTGTGAGAGCAGTACAAGTATCCAGGTAGAAGTTCGGCCGGAAATCAAGATTTCCGGCGATTACACCTTTACTTTTAGTCAGGCTCCGGTCAAGCTCGCGCTTGTCTATGAAGGTAGCCCAACCAGTTACACCTGGTTGCCGGCAAACGGCTTAAGCGATCCGGGCAGCCCATATCCTTTTGCCAGCCCGGCAGTTACTACTACCTATATAGTTACAGCATCAAACGGCATCTGCGAACAAAGCCAGCAAATTACGGTAAATGTGGCACCCGAGCTGGAGATTAGCAACAGCTTCACACCAAACAATGACGGGATAAACGATTACTTTACTATTAAGAATCTGGACGCATGGCCAGGTGCAACGGTTAGCATTTTTAACCGTTACGGCACCCTGGTATACGAGTCGCGCAGACAATACAACCCGTGGGACGGTCGTTACAACGGCAGGGAAATGCCCGCAGGGGTTTATTATTATGTCATCTTAATCCCGAATGCTCAGAAAAAGCAGAGTGGTTACATTACACTGATCAGGTAGCAACCACTTACCATCTACGAAGGGGAGCAACCTCCCCCTTTACCCGTTATTTAGAAAGATTAACGGCCCATGCTCATGTCTTAACGCTGGGCTTCTTCTCCTGTTCTATTATTTCAACTATACAAGCCTTTTCAACAATGTACATTCCAATATGGTCTGTTGAAATACCATCATAAAGTTTGTAATCAAACAACAACGAATCTTCTGCGAAACGGGAATGAAAGCATTTGAACGTAATGTTCGAAAACTTCCGGAGTTCATCCCCGAGTTCTAAGACATGCGACGATACAAAAAACACACTATGTTTTATTTTGGTAAATAACGGAATTATTAACAGCGAGGCGTCGTATGCATCTTTGTTATTGGTTCCTCTAAAAAGTTCATCATAAATAACAAACATGTTTTTCTGTTCAACCAATTTAATTGCCGACTCTTTTACGCGCATCACTTCGCTATAAAAATGGCTGTATCCCAAATTGATATTATCTGCTAAGTTCAGCATAGTTATCAGTCCGTTAAACACCCGTGTATGCATACTTTTAGCCGGTACCGGAAACCCTATATGCGCTAAATAAATGGCTAACCCTAACGCCTTTAGAAATGAAGATTTCCCGGACATGTTAGCACCGGTCATGAAAAACACATTACTATTTGCATCAATAGTTATATCATTACCCACGGGCTGTGATATGCCGGGATGATATAACCCTGTAATTTCAGCCGAACCTTCACGCTCTCTTAAATACTCCGGAAAGCAAAGGCTATGTTTCAACGCTGCATTTGCTATAGATTGATAGGCATCAATTTCGTATAATGTTTGTATAAGATTTAAAATATTTTGATGTGCCCCCTTTCTGATTTTTTGGTCAAACCTGGCGATGTTATTCGTAGATATCTTCTTAGCCGGCTCCAAAACCATTACCCCTTGCAATGCCGACGTTGTTAAAGCATCAAAATCGCTTATAAATGACGATATAAATTCCGGACAGCCGGCCGATTCTAATGTCGAAATATTCCTTTTAATGCTTGTTAACAAGCTGGCTAAATGCCCTATACCGCTTTCTATTTTGTAAACATCCTGATCCGTTCCAAACGATCGCTTAATTTCAAGCTTTAAGACCGAACTAAAATTAGGCGTTATATGATCAGTGTTTAGCTTTAAATATTCCTCAACGATTTCTAACTCATAATTTTTTAAAGGAATTGATAATTTACTAACAACAAAAAACTCGATTATCTTTTTCCTTTCCGTTAATAGCAATAGGTCGTTAGATGGGTTTCTCATCATTGATTCGAGCTTTTTACGCCCGCCAACAGTAGTACATGCATTAAAAAAAGAATAGATTGTATCACCACTCTCTGAAGTAAATATTTCAAGATCATTTAAGGTTTGCTTATCTATTTCAAATCCCATCCTTTATTATCAAATTAAAATTACCGGAATAATTTAATGAGCTCAGTCGTTTTCTTACGCTGTAACAAATTCCACCATACTCACCGCATTTATCTGCTGCATATCGTGCAATACGGTAAGCGAAACAGGGTCTTTGGAAGCTACTTTCTGAATTGAAATTTTAATGCTGTCGTTCTCTTCATCAGCCGATGATATCCTTACCTCGTTTATGGTAATCTGGTGTTTCTGCAAAACCTCCTCAATGCTTTTCATATCTATTTGGTTGCGGGCAACAGTAAGGTTTATGCCGGTGTATTTGTTGCGGTTAAATAAACGGCGTTCTATCGGTTTAATGGCAGCTAATATGATAAAAACGATCCCGGTGGCTATAGTTGCCGGTAAATATAGCCCTCCGCCTACAGCAAGGCCAATGGCGGCAACCGTCCATAAGCCGGCGGCTGTGGTAAGGCCTTTCACTATTTCGCTTTTCATAAACAAAATGGTGCCGGCCCCTAAAAAGCCTATCCCGCTGATCACCTGCGCGGCCACCCGCGAAGGGTCGAGCTCTATGCCGGGTTTGTTCAGCACATCGCCAAAGCCGTCCATCGATACGATCATGGCCAGGGTAGAGCCAACGCAAACCAGCATATGCGTACGTAAGCCGGCGGCCCAGTCGCGGCGCTGCCTTTCCAGGCCAATAATGCTGCCCAGCAATGATGCCAGCGCAAGGCGTATCACAATTTCGTATAATGGTATCATGGTGTATAGGTATAAAACGTAAACGCTAATTTATGTTTTTTAAATACGTACCGGTTAAAATCTACCCACTTTCGGGTATTGATAATTGATTGTTGCAGGCCTATTTTAGTGGTTCCTAAACCTTATCATCAATTAAAAGCGGCCTGCAGGCAGGTACGCGGCAAAGCCTATTGGTTTATTGAAGCATTGTGGTTAATGTTTCATACCACCTTTTATTGTGGCTATAAAACCCATTGTAATCAATTATCAGGTACACTTTATTGGTTTGGTAATTACTGCTAAAATATTCCAACCTTAACGGTTGCCAAAACAGGCCCCCGTTTTTAACCGAACTGGCGGTAAAAACATCATCATATCCCAGATAAAGCTCATTGATAGATGCTAACGGGATAATTAGATCCTCATCGCCCTCTTGCCCTTCTATTAAAAGTTGTTCGTCTGTTAGGGTTATATAACCCTGGTGGTTATGCAGGGGGCCGCCTATGCCGCTTAGCCCGGTAATTAGCTTTTGGGCGGATGTAAATTCCACCATCTCGTAATCATAGCTCCACATCACTTTCCCCTGTAAAACAAACTCATCTGCCATAGCTCTAAAGCTATAAAATAAAAAAGTAGTAATGCTTAACTATTTTGTGTGCACACCTAAGTGCCGCTTGTTTATACCAGGTCGAACGCGCGGGCATACTGCATCAGCTCGTAGGTGCCGGCATTTAATTTTTGTTTGATGTTTTTGCGGTGTGTTTCGGCCGTGGTTACCGCTATATATAACGTGTTCGCAATTTCCACAGCGCTTTTTCCTAAAGCCATCTGGGCAAGCACTTCTTTTTCGCGCCTGGTTAATGTAGAAAACTTCTTGTAGTTCTGTCGTAAAAAATTGTTTTCCTGTAGCAGCCGCTCTGCTTTGGCCGTCATGTGGTGCATGGCATCAATAGGCACCGCTATAGTGATGGTTAGGCTCGGTTTTCCGGCTTCGTCCCGCATAAATATTTTAACGCTTGACATGTGCCAGTTCCATTCATCCTTGTCCGGGAATCGAACCTGCTGAAAAAAAGTTACCATCTCATCATCGTTATTCCTTTCCAGCAGGGCCAGTATTTTGGGCACATAATCTTCTGCATCTTCCTGATTAAAGTATAATTTATAATAATCGCCAGATGACAGCGCCGTAATCTCCCGCAATGTTGTATTCAGGCTTTTCAGCCCCCGTTCAGACATATAAACAACCGACCAATCCCGCAGATCATGAACAATTACCGCGCAGGGTAAGCTGTTAAACGCGGCTGCGTATGCTTCAATCTGGGGTACTAATTGTTTGGGTACGCGTTCTTTATTTAGCATGCCCTAAAATAGGTGTTTACAAAATCGCTGCAACCCGTTATTTAACGGTATTTATTGGGTTAAACCGCTTGCATATGCTGCTCTTCCACGGCCATTACGTTGTGCTGCTGCTTCAGCTTTTCTTTACGCAAATAACGTATGTGCATCAGGCCAATCAAAAGCGCGGCAATACCCTCGCACAAAATGGTATCGGGCGCGCCGATCCATTTTGATACCGAACCCACCAACAGCCCGCCCAGAGGCTGCAGGCCAAAAAAGGCCATGGCGTAAAAGCTGATCACCCGGCCGCGCATATTGGGTTCAACCGTGGTTTGTATCAGGGTGTTGCTAATGGTGATCTGCGACATCATGCCGAAGCCTGCAATGGTGGCGAACACCAGCGCCAGCCAATACGTGTTCTCGTGCGAGAATAGCACCAGCCCCACACCAAATACCAGCGTGTTAATGCTCAATATCTTTTTCAGGTTGCTCCCCGCATGCAGCGAGGCCAGGAATATTGCGCCGGTAAATGCGCCAAGGCCTATCACACTATCAATAACCCCGAAGGTGGTGGCGTTGCCTTTGAAAACCTCACGGGCATAATAAGGTATCAATGTACTGAACGGCAAAACCAGTAAACTGATCAACCCCAGCATCATAATTACATAAGAGATAGACGGGGTGGCTTTCAGATAAGCGAAGCCTTCCCGTAGTTCGCCAAAAACGTTTTTGGTATGCGGCTGCTTTACATATTTGGGCAGGGTCATCAATAGTAACGACCCTATAACGGCAATAAAACTGGCGGCGTTCAGGGCAAAGCAAACACCATCGCCCCAGTATTCTAAAATAAACCCGGCAATACCCGGCCCTATCAGTCTGGACAGGTTCACCATGGATGAGTTAAGGGCAAGTGCGTTGGGCAGGTCCTTCTTATCTTCTATCATTTCATAAACCAATGATTGCCTGGCCGGCACATCAAACGCATTTATTACACCCAGAAGCACACTCAGCGCCAATATTTCCCAAACAGCGTAATGCTTCATCAGTATCAGCACGGCTAAAATGGTTGCCTGTATCATAGATGCCACCTGTGTGGTAAGCAGTACCCGGAAACGGTTATACCTGTCTGATACCACGCCGCCAAAAAGCGATAATAAAAACGAGGGGAACTGGCTGGCGAATAACGTAACGCCCAGCATAAATGTAGAATGTGTAAGTGTGTAGATAACCCAGCTTACGGCTGTTTTTTGCATCCAGGTGCCGATAAGCGATACGGATTGACCTGCGAAATATAAACGATAGTTACGACTGCGAAAGGCTTGAAATGTGCTGATATTCATTAGATACTGTTTCAACGACAAAAATCGGCCCTTAATTGTTTTTATAAACCGTTGTAATAATTAAATTACCTGATAATTGCATTTGCGTGGTATAAAGGGGTGGTAATTAAGTGGAAATAGCCCTTTACGCATATTAATTAACTGTTTATTTTCGTTTATTGCGTATGTTGGTAGCTTAACCCTAATATGACCTCTGCTGAAAACTATGATCTGCTGATCGAAAAGATCAACACTTTCATCCGTAAGTACCATTATAACAACCTGCTGCGCGGGCTGATATTTTTGGGCGCGGGTTTGTTTTCGGCCTATGTGGTTATCACCCTGGGCGAATATTTCGGCAACTTTAATACCCTGCTGCGAACTATCCTCTTTTACTTTTTTATCCTGCTTAATTTAGGGCTTATTGTTTGGCTGGTACTGCCCCCTTTACTGGCGCGGTTAAAACTGGGCAAAACCCTAACGCACGACCAGGCCGCCGAGATTATAGGCCGCCACTTTAACGATGTGCACGATAAGCTGCTGAACACCCTGCAGCTAAAAAAACAGGTTAACGAAAACGCCGCGCACCGGGAGCTGATTGAGGCCAGCATCAATCAAAAAATAGAAACCTTAAAGCCGGTAAGCTTCCCATCGGCAGTAAACATCCGCGAGAACAGTAAATACCTGAAGTGGGTTATCCCGCCCGCGGCTATTATCTGTATCATCGCGTTCGCGGCGCCATCTGTTTTAACAGAGAGCACCAAACGGCTTATCCACCATAACCAATACTTTGCACCGGTAGCACCTTTTCAGTTTATATTGCTCAACCAGAACCTGTCGGCCGTACAAGGCGAAGATTACAAGCTCGACCTGAAGCTTACTGGCAATAAGCTGCCTGCCGATGTTTATGTAGAAACCGCCAATACCACCTTTAAGCTGGATAAAGAAAATATCAGCCGTTTCCATTACCTGTTTACAAATCTGCAGCAAAACACATCGTTCAGGTTATTAGGGAATGGCTTTACATCCGCCCCGTACGAAATTAAGGTTAACCTTAAACCCGTATTGCTGCATTTTGATGCCGAACTGAATTACCCGGCCTATCTGCACAAAAAAAATGAGACCGTTGCCAACGCGGGCGACCTTACCCTGCCTGCAGGCACAACTATAAACTGGAAACTTTACACCCAAAACGCTACAGCCCTATTATTTAAACTCGGTGGCAACAATACAACAATACAGCCATCCGGCAATGATGTATATGAGCACCGCGAACGGATCCTGAAAAACACGGCGTATAATATTAGCCCACTAAACAATACGGTTAAGCGCAGCGATTCTGCCAGTTACAGGATAACCATTATTGCCGATGAAGCCCCCGCTATTGAGGTTCTGGAAAAGCCCGACTCGGTAAGCATGAAAGCCTTTTACTTTAACGGCCGCATACAGGACGACCATGGTTTTTCATCGCTTACGTTCCATTATAAAGTTGGCAGCAAGGGTATGGAGCGTGCCGTTAGCAAACCCGTTAAGGCCGACCTGGCCGCTACACAGTCGGATTTCTTTTACTTCTGGAACCTGAAAGAGCTGGGCATAAAACCCGGCGATGCTGTAACCTATTATTTTGAGGTTGCCGATAATGATGGTGTTAGCGGCCCAAAAACCGCCCGCACACCCGAGCGTACTTTAAACGTCCCCGATGCCGCTCAACTGGCCGAGGAGTTAAACGCGGGTTCGCAAGCGGTAAAGCAAAAAATGCTCTCGGCAGTAAAAATGGCCGCACAGATAGAAAAAAGTGCGCAAAAACTGGCCGAATCACTGTTAGATAAAAACACGCTGTCATTTGATGAGAAGAAACAGGTAGAAGACCTGCTGCAAAAACGCAAGGAGCTGGAAGATTTTGTAAAAGATATACAGGCCGATAATAAAAAGAACCTGTACAACCGCCAGGAAAACCAGCAGCAAACACAGGAACTGATGGAGATGCAAAAACAGATTGAAAACCTGTTTAATAACGTGCTGGACCAAAAGACCAAAGAGATGCTGCAAAAGCTACAGCAAATGCTGCAGGAGAATCAGAAGGACAGCACCCGCGATGAATTATCTAAAATGCAGATGGACAATAAATCGCTTAAAAAGGAGCTCGACCGCATCCTGGAACTTTATAAAAAGCTTGATTTTGAACAGAAGCTCAATCAAAACATTAACCAGTTAAACCAACTGGCCGAAGAGCAAAAAAAACTGGCCGACCAAACCCAGAAAGCTGGCGACAATAATAAAGACGTACAGGAGCAGCAAAAGCTAAGCCAGCAGTTTGATGATATCAAAAAAGCGCTCGACGACCTGCAAAAGGAGAACGAAAAAGGCGGCAACAAACAGGATTTTAAAAACCCGGAAGCCGATAAGCAGGCTATTGACGAGCAGATGAAGCAGGGCGAAGACGCTTTAAAAAAGAACAACCGCCCGCAAGCATCAAAAGCGCAGCAACAGGCCGCGCAAAAAATGAAACAGCTGGCCCAAAAAATGCAGCAGGACGATGCCGAAGGCCAGGAAAGCGATAATGCTGTTGATGCAAGGCAATTGCGCGAGCTGCTAAAATCATTGGTGAACAGTTCTTTCACCCAGGAAAAAATAATGCAGCAATTACGCGTCACCAACCCAACCGACCCGGGTTACATCGCGTTAGCACAAAAACAAAAAGACATTAAAGACAATTTAAAAACAGCCGAGGATAGCCTGTATTCGTTAAGCCGTCGCATTCCGCAGATCCAGTCGACCGTTAATAAGGAAATAAGCGGAATTAACGACCAGATAGACCAATCGCTGGAGAATTTAGGCGAGCGCAAAACGCCCGAAGCATTGCGCAACCAGCAATTTGCCATGACCAGCATGAACAATTTGGCACTGCTATTGAGCGAAGCGCTCGATCAGTTGCAAAAACAGCAAAACAAAAGCGGCAAGGGTAAAGGCAAGCAGCCCTCGCTATCGCAACTGAGCAAAATGCAACAGCAACTGAACCAGAATATGCAAAAAGCGCGCGAGCAAATGCAAAAAATGGGCAACCCGCAGCAAGGTAAAAGCGGGCAGCAAGGCATGAGCGAGCAATTTGCCAAAATGGCCCGCGAGCAGCAAATAATACGGCAATCCTTACAACAAATTAATAAGGATAACAATAAAGACGGCACCAATGGCTTAGGTGATTTGGATAAAATTGCAAAAGAAATGGAACAAACTGAGAACGATCTCGTAAACAAGAGAATTACAAATGATGCTTTAAACAGGCAGCAGCAAATACATTCGCGTTTGCTGGAGGCCGAAAAGGCAGAACAAGAGCGGGAGCAGGACCAAAAGAGGGAGAGCCGCGCGGCAAGTAATATGCCGCCGGGGTATATTAAAGCTTTGCAGGATTACGAGCAGGTTAAGTCAAAGCAAACGGAACAGATACGAACAGTCCCAGCGTCGCTTAATTTATATTACAGGCAAAAAATTAAAAAGTACTTTGATCAACTTAATGGAAAATGATATGGCACAGGCAAATGTTCAGACGGGTGAACTTTATACGTTACAACTTCCCTCAAAACACGAAAGCATAACACAGCTGGAGGCTTTGATAGAAACGGTAGCGGATAAATATCAGGTTAGCGAAGACACCTTTGCCAACATGATGACCTGCCTTAACGAAGCCGTTATAAACGCTATTATTCATGGCAATAAACAAAACCCGGATAAAACAGTGTTTGTTAACGTAGAGGTGACCGGCAAACGCATGATATGGACCGTAACCGATGAAGGTGATGGCTTCGATTACAATAACCTGGCAGACCCAACAGCCGCCGACCGCCTCGAGGAACTAACCGGCCGTGGCGTTTTTATATTAAAACACCTGGCAGACCAATGCATATTTAATGCAAAAGGCAACGAGGTTGAACTACATTTTAAGATATAATGCCCGCAATTACTTTTCACGAGGAAGACATCAGCTATAAGCTAAAGCATAAAACCGCTGTACGCAAGTGGATAACCGATACCATTGTTGCCGAGGGTTATAAGCTGAGCGAGCTTACCTATATTTTTTGCACAGACGAATACCTGCTGCAAATAAACCGCCAATATCTTGATCATGACACCTATACCGATATCATCACGTTTGATAATACGGAGGATGAGGGGGTTATTGTAGGTGATATTTTCATCTCGATAGAGCGCATCCGCGAGAACGCCGGTAAATTTAATGTTACAGAAGCGCAAGAGTTGCACCGCGTATTGATACATGGTGCGCTTCACTTGCTGGGGTACACGGACAAATCGCCTGCTGATAAGAAAAAAATGACATCCAAAGAAGATTTCTATTTGGATAAAAGAGGTTTTTAATAGCTAATTTTACATCAGTTAAGCAACCATCTTCTTAAATCATTCGTACCAATTTAAAAACATGAAAATACTGACATTAATATGCGCCATGATGTTCATTACATCAGCGCCCTCAACAGTTTATACTTTTAAACTGAAAACCATTGATGGTAAAGATTTTTCGCTGGCCAAATACAAAGGCAAAAAATTGCTTATTGTAAACACGGCATCAAAATGCGGCTTTACCCCACAATATGCTGAATTGCAAAAACTTGCAGACCAGTATAAAGACAAGGTTGTGGTTGTTGGTTTCCCGGCAAATAACTTTGGCGGCCAGGAACCAGGCACCAACAGCGAGGTAAAAGAGTTTTGCCAGAAAAACTTTGGCGTTACCTTCCCGTTAAGTTCAAAGGTGAGCGTTAAAGGTGATGATATCGATCCATTGTTTAAATACTTAACCAATGAGCCTAACCCTGACTTTACAGGCGAGATCAAATGGAATTTCGAAAAATTCCTGATTGATGAGAACGGTAGGCTGATACACCGCTACCGCTCAACCGTAAAACCATTATCTGACGAGATAACAAAAGAATTATAACAAAAAGGGAGGCTAATTAGCCTCCCTTTTTGTTTGTTCTATTATTCCCTGTGTCGTTGCGTTAGTCTGGCTATCTTCATAGGATATGTGTAGACCTCGCTACCCACGACATATTTTAAGTGGGATGCTAAGCCTTTCGAACCGCGATCTATATCACCTAAAACCGTTTTTAAAACGCCCTCAAACACCTTAAGTGTTCACGTTCACTGTCGTGAACACCCGCGAACGCTTTCAATAAACTGATAATCAGCAACTTTGCGTTATTGAAGGCTTAAACAAACTGATAATCAGCAACATGCCGGCTTGAACTGTAATGGTGAGTTATAAAATCCGCGAGCCTTTTGACGAGCCCGGGGTTAACACTCTCTTTTTTCTATGTCATTTACCCTTTAGAGACCCGCCGGGGATTCTATAGTCCGCAATGACAATTTTGTTAAGCGCACCTTAATTATCTTCCTTTTTCTTCGCCGCATCCTTAGCTACTTTGTCTTTAGCATTCTGGATCTTCTCCTGCGCTTTTTTGATAGAATCCTGTTTGGCTTTGGCGGCTTTCTTTTTCTTATTAAAGAAGCCTTTTAACAAAAAGTTGCTTTGCGCAGCCTTCAGGTCTTCATTTAAAGTAGCAGTAGTGGCATGTACGCCCTTCATGGTAGTGTTAGCCTGCCTTACGGTACCCTCCAGGTCTTTGGCTATTTTATCGTTGTTTAGTAAGCGCCCTATACTGCCTTTGCCGCTATTCACTTTCGCTACAATTTCTGATAGGTCGCTGGTCAGGCTTTCGGCATTGTCGGCCACTTTAGTAAGCTTGGTAATGATCTTATCCACATCAACCGGGTTAACTGCACCCAGTTGGTTGCCTTCCTGCACTTCGGTTTGGCTTTTAATGCCGCCGGGGGCAATTACAACAAGCTTATCGCCCATTAAACCGTCGCTGCCGATGCTCATTTTCGAGTCGGTTTTGATGAACTTTCTAACGGAATTGTTCAGCGTAAGGTCCACCCGTACCGAACTATCGGTTACAATATTAATGGCCTCAACAACGCCCACATTTATACCTGCAAAGCGCACGTTATTGCCCACGGTAAGCCCGCTCACGTTTTTAAATGTACCATACACCCTAAAGGTAGAGCTGAACAGGCTTTTTTGGTTCCCGATGTAAAACACCGCCAGGAACAGTACAACCAGGCCTACTACAGTAAATGCCCCGATCTTTATTTTTTGAGATGATGTGGTTTTCATGTTGTTTCGTTAAAAAATGACCTTACCAATTCGTTGTCCGATTTTTTGAGCTCATCAAACGAGCCCTCGGCTATATATGTACCCTCATTCATGATCACAACACGGTCGGCGGTAATTTTAGCGCACTCCATATCGTGGGTTATAATGATGGCTGATGTTTTATATTTTTTTTGCATATCCAGTATCAGCTCGCTTATCTCGCGCGAGGTGATGGGGTCTAAACCGGTGGTAGGCTCATCATAGAGCATAATTTCAGGCCTCACAATCATTGTTCTGGCCAGCCCGGCACGTTTGCGCATCCCGCCTGACAAGTCTGATGGTAGCTTGTCTATCGCGTCAGCAAGGCCTACGCCGTCAAGGGCTTCTTCTACCCTTTTGTCCAATTCCGCCTGGTCGGTAATTTTCAGGATACGCGTAAGCGGGAACTCCAGGTTATCCCTAACTGTCATCGAATCATATAGCGCCCCGCTCTGGAACAGGAAACCTACCTTGGTACGTAATTCCTTTAGCTGTTCGTCATTCATCTGGGCTACATCATCACCAAAAACCTTTACGGAGCCATTATCCGGCGTAAGCAGGCCAACAATGCATTGTATGGTAACAGACTTTCCCTGTCCCGATTTGCCAAGCACCACTACGTTCTCGCCGCGCTTTAGTTGCAGGTTAATATCTTTCAGCACCTCTTTGGTACCAAATGATTTTGATATATGGTCAATATCCACCACTATCTCATTGGTAGGTTTAGCCATGTCGGGGTTGTTTTGTTTCTTGTCTTCCATGGTTTACCTGTAAAATAATAAGCTGGTGACCTGTACGGCTACGGCATCAATCACAAAGATCCATAAGGATGCAGTAACCACCGCCGAATTGGCTGCAATGCCCACGCTTTCGGTGCCTTTGTTAGAATTATAGCCCTTGTAGCACCCAACAAAGCCAATAGCAAAGCCAAAAAATATGGTTTTAACAAGCGCCGGGAAAAGGTCTATAAACTCGAGCGAGGAGATACATTTATGAAAATAGAGGGAAAAGCTGATATCGTCGGTAAAGTTTAAGGCCAGGAAACCGCCAAAAAGGCCTATCGCATCGCCAATAATAGTAAGCAGCGGTATCATTAGGCTGGTGGCAATAATGCGGGTAACAACCAGGTATTGCAACGGGTTTGCGCCTGATACCTCCATGGCGTCTATCTGCTCGGTAACCTTCATGCTGCCCAGTTCGGCACCGATGCCCGATGCTACCTTGCCGGCGCAGATAATAGCGATGATAACCGGCCCTATTTCGCGTATAAAAGATACCGCAAGGGTTTTTGGGAGCATACTTTCGGCCCCCATCTGTAACATAGAAGGCCTAAGCTGCAGGATAAGCACCAGCCCCATAATAAAGGAGGTGATGCCCACCAGCATCATGGAGCGGTAACCGATCTCGTAGCACTGGCGCACAAACTCCGACCACTCAAAACCGCCCCTAAAAATATTGCGGAAAAAGCTTTTGAAGAACACACCCTGCTCCCCTATGCTTTCCAGCCATCTTTTATATCCGGTAATTGCCTGTTCTGCCATAAGTTATTTATTACTTGCCAGTTATAAACAAACTATTGGTGAAAAGTTTTGATTGCCGAAATTTATTTTGATGTTTCTTAAAGCATCGGCACTTCTATGATCAATAATTTGCTTTCGCTGTTGGTTGCTATCGCGAAGCCTTCCGTATCGTAAACGCCTATACCATCCCTTTTGTTTAAGGCCTGGCCTGCTATGGTTACATCTCCTTCTAAAACAAATACATAAGCCCCGTTACCAGGCGTTTTTATAGTGTAGTTTAACTGCTGCCCGGCATCAAAATTTCCCTGCGAAAAGGTAGTATCCTGGTTCAACCAAAGCGTATCATCGCTTTTTAGGGGAGATATCAGCGTAGTAAACTGGTTTTGTATAAACTTGTCGCCAAAATTCTTCTGGTCGTAACGCGGCTCAATGTTCCTTACTTTGGGGAAGATCCAGATCTGTAATGATAAGGTGTCTTCCGTTTTTGACGGGTTATACTCCGAATGGAAAACGCCTGTTCCTGCCGACATTACCTGCACATCGCCGGCTTTGATAACGCCTTTATTACCCATGCTGTCTTGATGCTCTAACGCGCCCTGTAGTACAATGGTGGTTATCTCCATATTATCGTGCGGGTGGCTGCCAAAGCCGTTATCGCGGGCAATAAAGTCGTCGTTTAATACCCGTAAAGCACCAAAATGCACTTTATCAGGGTTATGGTAAGGGCCAAAGCTGAATGAAAAGTTTGCTTTTAACCAACCTATATCATTATATCCTCTTTCGTTTGCGGGATGAAATACTGTTTTCATGATTCTCTTCCTTAATTCGTTAAATAAATGTTTTGTCATTAAATACATGTTTAAACACGCAATATTTATTCCACAATTTAATTATGCGTATTTTTGCGCGTTAAAACCAACCATAATGGCATATAAAGCAATTATAGCGGGCGCAAGCGGCCTTATTGGCAGTAATTTGGTTAATATTTTACTTGAAGCGCCGCAATATGCCGAGGTTTTAGTGATAGTTAGAAAAGAATTGCCCATTCAGCATAAAAAACTGGTGCAGCTGGTTATCAATTTTGATGAGCTGGATAAGCATACCGAGGCAATAAAAGGCCATGTTATTTTTAGTTGCCTGGGTACAACCAAAAGCCAAACGCCGGATAAGAAACTATATAGGAAGATAGATTATGATTATCCTTTGCAGCTGGCGCAGATAGCCAAACAAAACGGTGTTGAGCAGTTTCATGTGGTAACCGCGCTTGGGGCAAACAAAAACTCATCAACCTTTTACCTAAAATTAAAAGGCGAACTGGAGGATGAATTGCAGAAACAGGGGCTAAAAACCTTGCACATCTACCAGCCATCAATGCTGATGGGTGAGCGGGAAAGAAACCGTTGGTTAGAAAGGATAGCAACCGGCATCTTTAAAGTTATAGACCCGCTGCTTGTAGGCGGCTTAAAAAAATACAGGAGCATTAAAGGCGCAACGGTTGCCCATGCTATGTTTAAAAAATCATTAGAAAGTGCAACGGGCACTTTTATATATACATCAGATAAAATACATACTATTTAGTGAGCACTTATATTTCGGCCGAGAATTTAGGCCATTCCTTTCATGATAACTGGTTGTTTAAAAACCTGACTATTGGCATAAATCGCGGCCGCAGGGTTGCATTGGTTGGTGTTAACGGCGCTGGTAAATCAACTTTGTTAAAAATCCTTTCCGGTTCGTTAAAGCCAACCGAGGGCAAAGTTGCGCAAGCACGCGACCTGAATGTTGGTTACCTGGAGCAAGACCCGCATTTTAAAAATGCCGTTACTATCAGCGATTACATTTTCCATGCCGATAATATCCAGCAGCAGCTGATCCGCCGTTACGAGGAATTACTGGAGAACGACCCGGATAACATGAAGGAGATGGATAAAGTAATGGAGGAGATGAGCGAGATTGATGCCTGGGAATATGAGTATAAGATCAAGACCATTTTAGGAAGACTTGATATACATCACCTTAACCAGCACATTAACACGCTGTCAGGTGGGCAGAAGAAACGTTTAGCTTTAGCTAAACTGTTAATTGAAGACCCGGAAATTTATATTTTAGATGAGCCTACCAATCACCTTGATATTGATACAATTGAGTGGCTGGAAAAATTACTGACCGAAGGCAGCAAAACCATATTGATGGTTACGCACGACAGGTACTTCCTGGATAACGTTTGTAACGAGATTTTGGAGATAGACCGGGGTAAAATAATCCCTTACATTGGCAATTACGGTTACTACCTGGAAAAAAAGGCCGAAAGGGAAGCATCGGACGAGGCCAGCTTCCAAAAGAACTCGAACCTGTTACGTAAAGAGCTGGAATGGATGCGCA
Source organism: Bacteroidota bacterium (assembly GCA_040390445.1). GTDB lineage: Bacteria > Bacteroidota > Bacteroidia > Sphingobacteriales > Sphingobacteriaceae > Mucilaginibacter. The sequence continues at coordinate 628,908 of JAZJYI010000002.1, read as the reverse complement.
GGCAACCTAAGGCCCGTGGTACTAAATCAAAATCGCGGATAGATGCCTTTTACGACCTGGAAGCCAAGACGAAAGATCGTGGTGCTAAAGAAAATGTTGAACTAAGTGTTAAGGTTTCGCGCCAAGGCAACAAGATCATGGAGATGCACAGCATCAGCAAAGGATTTAATGGCAACACTTATATTAAAAACTTTAGCTACACCTTTAAAAAAGGCGACCGTATTGGTTTGGCCGGGAAGAATGGCAGCGGCAAATCAACCTTGCTGAATCTGATCACCGGTGGATTGCAACCCGATAGCGGCGAAATTGTTAAAGGAGAAACGACTGTGATTGGTTATTTTAACCAGGCAGGCTTAAGCTTTAAAGAGGACGAGCGCGTTATTGATATTGTAAAGAACGTTGCCGAGTTTATCACGATGGCAGATGGCAAACTGATCTCGGCTTCGGCTCTGCTTACGCTGTTCCTGTTCCCTCCTGCCAAGCAATATGGCATGGTATCAAAACTAAGTGGCGGCGAGAAGAAGCGCCTGCACCTGATGAGCATCCTGATCAAGAATCCAAACTTTTTGATTTTGGATGAGCCAACCAACGATTTGGATATAGATACCCTGAATGTATTGGAAGAGTTTTTAACCAACTTCCCGGGCATATTGATCATGGTATCGCACGATAGGTATTTACTGGATAAACTTACCGACCAGCTTTTCATTATGGAAGGAGAAGGGAAAGTTTTGATCTATAACGGCAACTACTCATCATACAGAATAGAATTGGAGGAAAGCAAACAGCTAAATAAAAAGGCCGCTTCTACTCCTGTCGCCGTACAAACCGAAGCTCCCAAAAAAGCTAAGTTGAGCTTTAAGGAAGAAAAGGAATTTGAAGGATTGGAAAAGGAAATTGCGGATATTGAAAACAAGCTAAGGGAAACAACCGAAGCATTGAACACAACCAATATCGACCCAAAAGAGTTAACCAAATTGACGGATAAAATAGCTTACCTGAACAAACAGCTGGATGCAAAATCGGCACGCTGGATTGAGTTAGGCGAGCTAAAAGAAGCATAAGAAAAATGAAAACATCAGACATCATTGCTTCTGTAGGCGTCATCACTCTGTTAATAGCGTTCTTGCTGAACATGTATAAAAAGGTTTCGGCACAAGGACGTATTTATACTGGAATGAACTTTTTAGGCGCAGCAATATGCTGTTTTTCATCCTATTTAATAGGCTTCTATCCGTTTGTAGTGTTAGAAGGTGTTTGGGGCGCATTTGCCCTTTATTCGTTTTTTAATGTTCCACGTGGAACATCTAAGTAAAAAATCACATAATGTTCCACGTGGAACATGGAGGTTATATGTTTAAGAAATATAATGTTATAGTTGTTGGTGCGGGGCATGCCGGCTGTGAAGCCGCCGCTGCTGCTGCCAATTTAGGGTCGTCTGTTTTGCTCATCACCATGAACATGGGAACCATTGCCCAAATGAGTTGCAACCCCGCTATGGGTGGTGTAGCCAAGGGGCAAATAGTTCGCGAAATAGATGCGCTGGGTGGTTACTCGGGCATCATAACAGATAAAACATCCCTGCAATTTAGGATGCTTAACCTAAGTAAAGGCCCCGCTATGTGGAGCCCAAGGGCACAAAGCGACCGTGCCAGATTTGCTGAAGAGTGGCGTATTGCATTGGAGAAAACGCCCAATGTGGATTTTTGGCAGGACATGGTATCCTCTCTTTTAATCAAGGGAAATACCGTAGTAGGCGTAAAAACATCATTAGGTGTAGAGATAGAAGCCGACTCTGTGGTACTTACCAATGGCACGTTTTTAAATGGTGTTATCCATATAGGCGAAAAGAAGTTTGGCGGCGGCCGTACTGGCGAAAAAGCAGCTACAGGATTGACTGAGCAATTGGTTACCCTGGGTTTTGACTCGGGTAGAATGAAGACAGGCACCCCTCCCCGCGTGGATGGCCGAAGCCTGAATTATTCACTTATGGAAGAACAATGGGGCGATGAAGAACGCGGTCGTTTTTCATACACCGATGTTGAACTCGCCACCGATCAACGCTGCTGTTGGATCACATACACCAATACCAAAGTGCACGAAACACTTAAAGAAGGCTTTGAAAGATCGCCAATGTTTACCGGTCGCATCAAAGGTTTAGGCCCAAGATATTGCCCATCTATCGAAGATAAGATCAATCGTTTTGCTGAACGCGACCGCCACCAGATATTTGTTGAACCCGAAGGGTGGAACACGGTAGAGATCTATGTAAATGGTTTCTCCACCTCTTTGCCCGAGGACGTCCAATGCAAAGCCCTAACACAAATACCAGGTTTTGAGAATGCAAAAATGTTCCGCCCGGGTTATGCAATAGAATATGATTTCTTTCCGCCTACCCAGTTAGGTTTAACACTGGAAACGAAACAGATCAGCAACCTGTTCTTCGCCGGGCAGATAAACGGAACTACCGGATATGAAGAAGCCGCGTCGCAAGGGTTCATTGCGGGTATCAACGCACATCAAAAAATTAACGATAAACATGAGCTGATCCTGAAAAGATCTGAATCATACATCGGTGTTTTAATAGACGACTTGGTAACAAAAGGCACGGAAGAGCCTTACCGAATGTTCACCTCAAGGGCCGAACACAGGTTGCTGCTACGCCAGGATAATGCTGATATCCGATTGAGCCCAATGGGCCACGACTTAGGATTAATAAGCGACGAGCGATTAGATAAGGTGAACCGCAAGGTTAAAAACTCGGATGATATAGTTGCTTTTACCAGAAGCAAAAGCATCAATCCTACTGAAGTAAACAGCATGCTGGAAGAAGCGGGCACCTCACCTATTAACCAAAGTGCTAAACTGTTTAATTTATTGAGCCGCCCACAAATAGGCTTTAATGAATTAAAACGGATAGACAGTTCTCTCTCAGATAAATTATCGGCTTATGATAAAGAAACTATTGAACAGGCTGAAATAAAAATCAAATATGAGAGTTACTTTATAAAAGAATTGGAGATTGTTGACCGGATGAAGAAAATGGAAGACAGGGAGATTAACCCCGAATTTGATTATCGCCAACTGGTTTCCCTTTCAAAAGAAGCGCGAGAAAAATTGATGAGGATAAAACCACGTACTTTAGGCCAGGCATCTCGTATTTCGGGTGTTTCACCTTCGGATGTGTCGGTTTTGATGGTACATGTGTCAAGATAACATATAAATAGCTGTAAATCAGCATATTATAAAATATCGTTTATAGGGCATTTTTTAGGTTTTTTAATATCACAATTCATAAAAATATAAAAATCGTTTACAGGGCATAAAAACAATGTTAAAACCAAAATCGGCCTTTTTCGGTAAAAACTTTTTCTATCTATTGGTGGCTCTTACCATTTTTGGTTGCGCAAGCATCCAAAAACCCATGGGTGGCCCGCGTGACCTCACCCCTCCAAAATTATTAAAGGCCACGCCAGAAAATATGACCCGTAATTTTTCGGCCAAACAAATAAGGCTGGAATTTGATGAGTTTTTTAAATTGAATAATCAGTACCAGGAAATAAGCATTAGCCCTGCCATGGAAAAATTACCGGAATATAACCTGAACCGGAAAATACTAAATATTGATTTTAAAGATTCGCTCCAAAAAAACACAACTTACGTTATCAATTTTGGTAAGGCTATACAGGATGTTAACGAAAGTAACACGCTAACAAATTTTACCTACGTTTTTTCTACCGGCCCGCATATCGACTCGTTAAGCATGTCGGGCAATGTAACCAACAGCATTACCCAGGAAAAAGAAAAAGACGTAACCGTGATGATCTTCCCGCTGAAGCAAGACTCACTCCTGTTTGGGAAAAAGAAACCCACAATTTATACCACTACAGATTCATCGGGTAATTTCTCCTTAAATAACTTACACGATGGTGAATACCGAATTTACGCGCTCAAGGAAACATCGCCTAATAAGATATTTGATAACGACAAAGAACTGATAGCTTTCTCAAACCGGACGATCAATCTGAACAAAGATACTTCCGATATTAAACTGGCGTTATTTCAGCAAGTGCCTGAAAAGTTCAGGATTAGCGAAAAGAAATTCACTCCGAATGGCGTGTTCTCTATGGTGTTTAATAAACGGTTAGAAAACCCTTCCGTTAAAATAATTTATCCACCTGGTTTTGATAGTCAAAAAATATCTGAAATAAGTAAAACTAAAGATACAGCGCTTGTTTATATGCGCAATATGGATTTCGATTCGCTACGGGTTGCTATCTATGATAATAATAAGCCTATTGATACTATTTACCAGCTAAAAGGCAAAAAAGAAAGCTTTACCAGGACTCTCTCATTTAAATATGGTGTAAACCGTGATAATAAGTTAAAGCCTAATACAGACCTGCGCATTAATGTAAACTTACCTATTGAATCGTTTGAACAAGGGCTGATCGTATTAACCGAAGATTCTGTTAATGTAAGCAATTATACTATCCGTAAAGATACCGCCAGCACACGCGACTTATTGATAAAATACAGATGGCGGGCAGGAAGCAAATACCAGTTGCTTATTAATGAAGCGGCTATTACAGATATTTATAACGATAAAAATAAACGCGCGGGGATTGCCTTTGCAGCAGATAAACCCGAGAATTACAGTATGCTTACCTTAAAAGTAAACGTTCCCGAGCCAAACAAACAGTATGTTATCGAGCTTTTGGATGAACAGAAAAATGTAGTGCATACAGATGTTGTAACCTCAAATACCTCGGTTATATATAGCAATATTTTAACGCAAAAGTATAAGGTACGCGTGGTTTACGATAAAAATAAAAATGGCCATTGGGATAGCGGTAATGTTAAACTACGTACCCAACCCGAAAATATATGGCTGTATGAAAAGGAAATTACCCTAAGGCCAAACTGGGAAGCGGAAGAACCTTTAGATATACCGAAAGAGCCTGTTATTCCATAAACCAGCCGGAATACATAATATAATTTTGTGGTAACTTATTCAATAAAGCCTTTTGCTCATCAGTAAGAGGCTTTATTTTTTTGGCTGGCGTGCCTGCATATAAGTAGCCCGATTCGCAAATGGTTTTCTCTAATACAACGGAGCCTGCCCCTATTATTACATATTCTTCTATTACGGCATCGTCCATTACAATGGCACCCATACCTATCAAAACATGATCGCGCAGCGTACAGCCATGCACAATAGCATTATGGCCTATAGATACATTGTTACCTATGTTGGTAGGCGCTTTTAAATAGGTAGCATGGATTATAGCGCCATCCTGGATATTGGTATTATCGCCTATCTTAATATAATGTACATCGCCACGGATAACGGCATTAAACCATACCGAGCAGTTATTCCCCATTACTACATCGCCAACAATAGTGGCGTTTTCAGCAATAAAACAATCCGTGCCCCATTTGGGCGATTTATCTTTTACGGGTAGTATAACAGGCATAGTTTATTTATTGTTAGATCTGATTTTATCTAAAGCAGTACGGGCTTCATCCGGGTAGTTATCGTAATTATTAAAAATGTCTGTCAGCTCTGTATCTGAACAACTGTTAAACTTGTGATGATAAAAATCTACTTTCTTATTAGACTTTTCTTTACCCTCGGCGTCTGTATCTGTATATAATTGCTTAATAACACTTCCATTCAAAAACAAATAAACTATCAAAAGAATTACAGCAACAGGATTAATTGATGGTGTATTATACTGTAGTTCGCCGGGGTCAATCCCTATACTTATATTAAATCTTTCGACAGTAAAATTTATAATATTAAACGTATAAAAAACTAAAAGGATAAAAACCAGATACTTATTTTGTGGAAGCTTAAATAACTTAAGCACGCTTACCACTATAAACAGTAATAGGCCGAGGTAATTATTAATGGATAAAATGAAATCGGCAGAGTAGTGCCTGTATATTGTAAGACATGTAAGCAATCCTATAATTATAAGGAAGGCATAATCTACATATTTACCCTTTTTATTCATTTATAATTAATATTTTAGACGCACTAATATAAGCGGAAATAGCTCAGCTGGTAGAGCATCAGTTTCCCAAACTGAAGGCCGCGGGTTCGAATCCCGTTTTCCGCTCAACTTAAAAAACCGTATCCTCCAAAACATCCTGATGTTCAGGAAAATCGGTAGTATAATGCAGCCCTCTGCTCTCGTGCCTGGCCATGGCCGATTTTACTACCAGGTAACTCACCTGTATCAGGTTCCTCAATTCGCAAAGCTTAACGGAGAGTTTGGTTTTCTTATAAAAATCTTCAGTTTCTTCATATAATAAACGCAGCCTGCGCATCGCTCGTTCCAACCTAAAATCTGAACGGACAATCCCTACGTAATCATTCATCAGCTTTTGCATTTCGCGGATGTTGTGCGTAACCAAAATATCCTCGTTTGATAGCTGCACGCCGTGCTCATTCCAGTCGGGGATGTTTGACGGGATCTCCAGATTGGCAAAGTCCACAATAGCATCCTTATAAATACGGTGTGCAAAAACTAATGCTTCTAATAAAGAGTTTGATGCCAAACGATTTGCACCGTGCAGGCCTGTTGATGAACATTCACCGCATGCATATAAGCGATTGATTGATGACCTTCCCTGGTGATCTACCAGCACCCCACCACACATATAATGGCAAGCCGGTGCTACGGGGATCATATCACGCGTCATATCTATACCTATCTCTAAACACTTGGCGTATATATTAGGGAAGTGTTCTATAATATCTTTCTTCTTTTTATGGCGGATATCCAGGTAAACAAAATCCTCACCCGATTTTTTAATTTCAGCATCTATAGCCCTGGCAACAATATCCCTTGGCGCTAATGATTTACGGGGATCATACTCCTGCATAAACTCTTCGCCATTGGTACGTTTTAATACACCACCCATACCACGTACTGCTTCAGATATCAGGAAGGATGGATATTCACCAGGGTTATATAAAGCCGTAGGATGGAACTGAATAAACTCCATATTACGCACTTTACCTTTTGCACGGTAAACCATAGCCACACCATCACCGGTAGCAATAACAGGGTTAGTAGTAACCGAGTATATATGCCCGGCACCGCCCGATGCCATTATCGTAATTTTTGATTCTATTTTTTCTACCTGGTTATTCTCTGTATTAAAAGCGTATATACCGTAACATTTGATATCATCAGATGATTTATCTACAAACTCGCCCAAATGGTGCTGAGTTATCAGGTCAACAGCAAAATAATGCGTTAATATCTCAATGTTAGGCTCGCGATGTATCTCTTCTAAAAGCGATCGTTCTATTTCAAAACCAGTAATATCCTTATAATGCAGTACACGATATTCACTATGCCCGCCTTCTTTTGCAAGGTCATAAATACCCTCATTGGTCTTGTCGAAATTGGTTCCATAGTCAATAATCTCACGGATCCGTTCCGGGCCTTCTTTAACTACTGCTTCTACAACAATTGGGTCGCAAAGGCCATCGCCGGCAATTAGCGTATCATTTATGTGTTTTTCAAAAGAATCTTCTTTTTTATCAACAACTACTGCAACACCGCCCTGGGCATACTTAGTGTTACTCTCATCTTCATTAGCTTTTGTAACTATCAGAACCTTACCATGCTTTGCGGCTTTTAATGCAAAACTTAATCCGGCAATACCCGATCCTACAACAAGGAAATCAACAGTTCTGGTCATGTTTGGTATATGTATTGTGTAAAATTAGTACTAATGTTAATAAGGGGTATAAAACATGTTAACTTTGTGTAAGTAAAATTCTAAAAATAAATGGAATAGTGGATAACTCTGAATTTTACAGTTTTTACGTTTACTTTTGAGCAATTTGTGAGACGATATTACAACGAAACTAACATTTTATTGGACATGTATTTATTAACAAATAAGTATTTAAATTAAAACTTGTTTGTCATACTAATCTTAAAATCAATAAAGTAAAAAATAAAAAACTGTTTATAAATGTTAGTAAAAATGGAAAAACAACATTTACAGTAAATCGTATCACAACTTCTTAACATAACTAACACCTTAATAACAATAGTTTTATTTATATATATAAAAAGAGTTATTATTAATTGATTTGTGGAATGGATATCTTCGAAGAAATAAAAGTGAAAGGTTTTGCCGACGAATACATTGATCCGTCGCTTGACCTTTTCGCCGAAATAGAAAAACTTAAAAAAGAGAAAAATGCCGTTATACTGGCCCATTATTACCAGGAAGGAGATATTCAGGATATTGCCGATTATATTGGCGACAGCCTGGGCCTATCTCAGCAGGCAGCCAAAACAGATGCAGATATTATTGTTTTTGCCGGTGTACATTTCATGGCCGAAACAGCAAAAATATTATCACCAAACAAAAAAGTTCTGCTACCGGATCTGAAAGCCGGATGCTCACTGGCCGACAGCTGCCCGCCGCATTTGTTTAAAAAGTTTAAAGAGAATTACCCCGACCATTTGGTAATTACCTACGTAAACTGCACGGCAGAACTGAAGGCGCTTAGCGATATTGTTTGTACATCCAGCAATGCGGTACAGATTGTAGAAAGTTTGCCAAAAGAGCAGAAGATAATATTCGGGCCGGATAGAAATTTAGGTGCCTGGGTGGCTAAAAAAACAGGAAGGGACTTGGTGCTTTGGAATGGTGCCTGTATGGTACATGAGATATTCAGCCGTGAAAAAATTACTAAACTGAAAGAACGCTACCCTAATGCAAAGCTACTGGCGCATCCTGAATGTGAGGAAGTTATATTGCAGATGGCAGATTATATTGGATCTACCACCGGGATACTAAAATACGCTACCAATAGCCCAGATAAAGATTTTATTGTGGCTACCGAAGCAGGTATTTTACACCAGATGCAGAAGGATAACCCGGATAAAAACTTTATACCGGCACCGCCAAATAATACCTGTGCCTGTAACGATTGCCCGCACATGAAACGTAATACGCTTGAGAAACTTTACCTGTGCCTGAAAAATGAAATGCCGGAAATTGAAGTCCCGGCACACATTATTGAAAAAGCAGTAAAACCTATTGAAAGAATGCTGGAGATTTCAGCAAGTTTGGGCTTGTAATAACCCCGAAGGTCATTGCGCGGAGCGTAGCGACAAAGCAATCTCTTTGAGCAAATCGGTTGTGCAAGGTGTATAACTGTCCTAAAGAGATTGCTTCGTACCTCGCAATGACGTGTAGAAAAAGGAAAAGCTCTTCAGTACTGAAGAGCTTTTCTTGTAAAATAACTTAATTGTTTAACTATAGTTTACAAGTTATCTTTCTTAGTTTCTATTGCATCCTGTACATTTTGTGGCAGGTTTGACAGCAAATTATAACCCGTTGCGGTTTCAATATCACGTACGGTTACACGGTATTGTTTCCAATCGCTGTTTGTGGTATTGATGTTTGGTGTATTTACCGCAATAACACGCGTACTTGCAGATACCCTGCTTACATCATTATCACCTTTGGGTACAATTACAGCAACTTTCCAAACATTGCTTGGTACGGTAACCTTATCGTTATTTATTTTAGTTACTGCACCTTTTGAGCCTGTACCACCTATGCCGTAACTACCCATAATAATATAAACCTCGTTACCGCCATCAACTTGTGTGCGTAAATAACCTTCTAAATTATTCCATGTTTGCTGGTTATTTTGTGGCGCCTGTGGTATCATATTAGTCATTAAAAAAGTGGCCGAGTTTGCATCAGCAGAACTTGTTCTGTCTGCAGATGGGCAGTTATGGCCCCTATCGAAACCCGATCCAGAATAACTGTTGCTTTCAACATGATAAAAGGTATTTGGCAAGCCAATAAAGCCGGCAAAATCATCCCTGCGTGGCGAAGCATTAGTAGTATTGGTAGCATCTAAATGCCAGCTTACCCAGTTTGGTGTACCACGGCTGCTGCTATAAGATTCTACGTAATAGCCCTGGTCTATCAAATAATTATCAGGCATTATAATAGCAGGTTGCGCATTTGATGGGTTACCAAATAAAATATTGCTGTTATCGCCAGATGCAGGCGGCGCATCATTACCTACAATTACACCGCGTTCGCCGGTTGGGGTGCCGGTACCGGGGCCATTATCTCCGTCATCAGTACCATCATCTGGTGTACTTATTATTATGCCCGATTCGCCATGCCCTTTAAAGGTAATATCATCAATATTAATACGGGTAGTAGCTGTTTTTTGGATGCGGAAACGAACAGGTTTTGTAGTAGTAATTTTAAAAGAATCGGTAGCCAGGGTGGTGTTTGTTTCAGTAATATCGGTACCTAACTGGGTAAAGGTATTACCACCATCGTCTGATATCATCAATTGCCATGTTGAAGTAGCATCATTGCCATATTTAGCATGTTTAATGCTTATTTGTTCTAAATTTTTAACATCAAATTTCATGGTAAGATCACCGGTACGTAATCGTACAGCTTTGGTATCGGCTTTAACATCAGCAGCAAGATTGCCTAGTAAGGCATCGTTAAAACTCCATATACCTGTTTTTAGTTGAACATCCAATATTAGGTAACCGCCCTTAGTGCCTGTTTCAAAATCCTCTACAATGGCATAAGGCTTTGGTAGCTCTGGTGGATCTATAGGATGTGTTGGGGTAGTGTCTTTTTTACAGCTTGCAATAAGTAATACAAGCGAAGAATAAATGAGTAATTTTCTGATTTTCATATAAATATATTTAGTGAAGCAAAAATAATTCATAAGTATTAACTAAGTGTTAATTATTTGTTTGTATGATAAATATTACACAACAGCTAACAGTAAGGCGATTAAGCAATTAGGCTAAGGTTATTGCATTAAGCTTTTGTATTTTTGTGCTTTATTGAATAAATATGTTCGAAAACGAAGAGAAAACCAATATAGAGAACCTTGGAGAATTTGGTTTGATAGACCACCTGACCAGGAATATAAGACTTACCCAAAAAAGCACCATTAAAGGGGTTGGAGATGATGCCGCAGTGCTTGATTTTGAAGGAAAGAAAACCCTGATATCTACCGACCTGCTTTTAGAAGGCATTCATTTCGACCTGGCTTATACACCGCTTAAGCATTTAGGGTATAAAGCCGTACAGGTAAACCTGAGCGACATTTACGCCATGAATGGTACGGCCAGCCAGGTTACGGTTTCTATTGGTATGAGCAGTAAATTCCCGTTAGAAGCTATTGAAGAATTGTACGAAGGTATTTACCTGGCCTGTGGTAATTACAATGTGGATATTGTTGGGGGTGATACCTCTGCCTCAAAACAGGGTTTGGTGATCAGCATTACGTCTATTGGTTATGCCGATGAAAAAGATGTGGTTTACCGCAACACCGCCGAAGAAGGCGACCTGATCTGTGTATCGGGCGATTTGGGTGGCGCTTATACCGGCCTGCAATTGTTAGAGCGCGAGAAACTGGTTTATATAGAAAACCCAAATATACAGCCCGACCTGGAAGGTAAGGATTACATAGTTGAGCGCCAGCTAAAGCCCGAAGCACGTAAAGATATTATAGACCTGCTAAAAGAACTAAGCGTTAAACCAACAGCTATGATAGATGTATCTGACGGTTTGGCGTCCGAGATACTGCACATATGTAAGCAAAGCAATAAGGGGTGTAAACTTTACGAAGAAAAGATACCTATTGACCCGATGACCTACGAAACTGCCCGCGAGTTTGGCCTTGACCCAACCGTGTGCGCGCTAAGCGGCGGCGAAGATTATGAATTACTTTTCACGGTAAAACAAGCCGATTATGATAAGATAAAACATAAAATGGATTTCTCTATCATTGGCTATATCACCGAACCAAATGAGGGCTGTAGTTTAATTACAAAATCGGGCAACGTACATGAGTTAAAAGCACAGGGATGGAATGCGTTTAAAAGTGGGCAGTAGCCGGGTTTAAGTTTGCTGTTATTTTAGTGCCAACTGCGCACTGGTAACAGCAAACTTATTCTCCATCCAAATACTTACCATCCAACTGTTTGTTAGCTTTAGCGCCTAACCCCTTTATCTTCTCGGCGGTTTTGGTTAAATTACCGTTACCATCTACCAACTTGTTAAAGGCGCTGTTATAAACCGATTGTGTTTGGTTAATGTTTTTGCCAATGCTTTCCATATCGGCCATAAAACCTACAAACTTATCATACATAGCCCCGCTTAGGCGGGCAATCTCCAGTACATTGCGGTTCTGGCGTTCTTGTTTCCAGATGCTTGCAATGGTGCGCAGGGTGGCCAGTAAAGTACTCGGACTAACAATTACTACCCGCTTATCCCAGGCATCGCTAAACAGGTCGGCATCCAGTTGCACGGCAAAGCTGAAGGACGATTCTATCGGCACAAAAAGCAAAACAAAATCGGGCGAGTTTACCTGGTACAGGTCGTGGTAGCTTTTTGAGGATAGCCCGTGTACATGGTTCCGTATCGATTCGATATGCGCTTTTGAATAAAGCTTACGTTCCTCTTCGGTTTCGCAATTTACCAAACGCTCATAAGCTACCAGGGATACCTTAGAATCAATTATTAAATGTTTATCATCCGGGAGGTCAATAATTACATCGGGCTGCAGCCTGCTGCCGTCTGCGTTGTTCAGGCTGGCTTGCACACGGTATTCCCTGTCGCGCACCAGGCCGCTACGCTCTAAAACTTTCTCCAGGATTACTTCGCCCCAGTTGCCCTGTTTTTTATTATCGCCCTTTAAAGCCTTGGTAAGGTTTGAGGCCTCAGTGCTGATCAGTTTATTCAGGTCCATTAATTGCGTAATAACACCCTTAAGGGTATTACGCTCGGCGGCCTCCATATTGTAAACCTTATCTACTTTGTCTTCAAATGCTTTAATGTTTTCCTTAAGCGGATTAAGTATGGCATCAATACTCAGCTTATTCACATCCGTAAACTCACGCGATTTTTCCTTGAGAAGTTTCTCGGCAATGTTCTCAAACTCGCGCTGAAAATGGCGGCGGGTTTGTTCAATCTCCTCTTTCTGCTCGGCCAGTTTCTCCTGTTGGGCTTTAAAGTACGACCGGGATGATTCTAAAGATTGATTAGCCTGGGCCAACTGGCTACGTTCGTATAAAAGCTCATCCAACAAACGGCTTTGCTCATCCTTAAAATGCTTGGTGAGGTTTTCCTTTTCAGTAAAAATACCGGCTGCTTTTTCTTCGGCCTTTGCTATCGCTATCTTTAACGATTCATTTTCGGTTTTTAACAACGAGAGTTCACCCGCAGAAATAAGTGCGGTGGCAGGTTTTCGTAATAGAATAAACAACAGCAGGTCCACAATAACAATCGCGGCTATAATGATAATAGTAACATCCATTTTGATAAAAATATTAGCAAAACGAATGTAGGTATTTTACTATTAAAATAAAAAGCTTAGTAATTAAGCCGGTGTTTTAATACCGGGTTAAAAGCCCGCTTATTGATCTCGCTTTTTTCAGGTAATGATCAAACATGGGGTTTGTGATAAAAAAGGTAACCGAAATATTATCTGCCTTATGATACGCATCGGCATAAAGCTTATTTATATTGGGCGTTTCCTCGCTATTGTTACTGGAGGAAAGGGGGTTTTCTACATTTAAAACTATTTTGGCAAGTTTGTTCCCTTTTTTCCATTCGTAAGTAATATACCTTGGTTCGTTATTTTTATCGGATGGTAAAACATTACCATATTCGGCAGAGATTTCCTTTATCAAAGCATCAAGTTTACCCGGAGGCACATTCTCCTTGGATGCCGCAACCATAAAGGTTTCTTTATCATCAAAATCCATCACTACATTCAGGTCGCCAAAATAGAAATCGTTAAAACGTGCAAGGGTATCCCCAACGGGCGAAGAAGAAACGGTATATTGTACAAACCTGAGTGTGGAATCAGACCCATCAATTTGTATGGTTTGTTCTTCAGATTTAACCGAATATTTTTCATTATTCCTGAAAAGGGTTTCGTCGCCAAAAAAGGTTTCAACATCTAAATTCAAACCAAAATTATCGAGGTGCAATGGGGCCTTACCAAATTGTGGTTTTTGGTTTGACGAGCAGCCGAAAAGCAAGACCGCAAATACGGCTACAAACAAAAAAGGTACTTTATTCATGTGTCGTTTCTATTTAATTAATTGGCTGGCCTGCGTAGGTATATTTTTTCCCATCGATCTCATAAATGGTGCTTTTGCCGGTAAGCGAGATAGTAGGGTCGCCCAATGTTTTATATGGGATTTGTTTAACCTTTTTCCCCGAGGTATCAATAAGGCTAAAAACATTATTATCATACACCAGGGCATAACCACCGGCAAAACCATAGGCGACGCTGTATTTTCCAAAAACAGGCTGCCCAGATTTGTTTAAATACCCGTATGAACTATTGATGTCGTCCGTGCGGTATACAGCAAAGCCTTCCTGGAAATCATTTATATAATTAAATTTAGGTTCTGTCACTTTGGTTCCATCACCCTTCATAATACCCTTTTGATAGCTATTGGAACCCTCAGAATATAGCAATAGGTCCTTATCAATTGGCTTCAGATTAACATACGTTGGCTGAATAACAGTTCGTCCATCTTTATCTATCAGTCCTAACTTCTCTTTTTCGTTTTCAACTATTAGCACGCCATAATCAGGGTAAGGGGTTATTTTTAAACCCTTCAGATCATTAACCAGTTTATTATCCAGGGTTCTGATCTCGTATTTCTTGCGGCCCCTTTTTGATTTGGTTAAGAGTAACACATTTCCTGTTTTTTCTATTTCATCGTATTCAAAAGGGATAACCACCTTGTCATCATTCTCTAAAATGCCAACGTATTTATTCGAGTCGGAAAACAAGGTTAAATGATCTGAAATATCCTTTATATAAGTATAGCCCTTTTTAATAGGGATAAGCTTTTTATTATGCACATCCAGGTGAAAGTCCTGCTTTTCTTTATAGTCTTTATAATACAAGCCGGTATTGTCGGCACGGTCTAACCGGGCTTGTGAGGCAGGGATAACAATGGTATAATTACTATCTACTATACCATACTTATCAATCCGGTTATCAGCAAATGTTTGATAAGGCGAAGCAATCTGTGTAATTTTTGCAACTGCAGACTGCGCTATTGTTTCTTTTTCGCGGGTAATGTATAAGATCAGTTCTGCAATCTTATCAGGGAATTTTAAAGTAAACCTTTGTTTTTCTAGTCCAAATAAGTCTTTATCCTCTTCCATAAGTTCTTTAAGACGCTTAATGGCATCAAAGCCTTTTAAGTTCTTATCATCTTCAAGAGCTTTATATTTTGTGTTAAAATGGTGGTATTTGGCTATAGCCGGGAAAAGAGACGAAGGTATTTTATTTAACTCCCGGGTAATGGCATCTTTGTTATTTAATTTGGAGGCGGCTTTAAGGATTTGCAAAACCGAAGCCAGGTCGTTTTTGATACTGCCTTTAATGGTTGTTAGCGGCATTGCAGAATTACTGGATGCATTCATGAGCACACCAGAAGGGTTCAGGGCCTGGTACGATAGGATGTCTTTATATAAAGCCAAAGGGGTGTCAAACTCGACATTATCATCCCCGGCCGAATTTATTTCGATGATCTGCTTATTATAAGCGATCTCTTTTTTGCTTTTCGGATCAAACTTAAAGGTTTCAAAGCTTTTTGGGTATTCGTATTTAAAATCAACCGTAGCGCTATCGGCCTTTACCATGCCAACTTTATCTTCGGGATAGGCCCTCCCCTTGGTATATACCTGTTTTAATTTTACATCAATATCGTCTGTTGATATGTTTCCAAGTTTTTCATCGATAGCAACGTGGAATTTGGAATTCGGAAGCTCGGGCGTTTGTATAAAGTATAACCTTTTTGAGTATTCATTAATATCTTGCTTAATAGCCGCAAAGTCGGTATTGATCTTAAAGGCAGAATCAGGCTTAACTTCTGCTTTTTTCCCGCTACCATCGCTCATGGAGAGACCAAAGCCGATATAGATATTAAACCCATCCATTTCTTCTTTTAGGGAAGTTAAACTGTCAATATCGGCTTTTAAAGTTTTTTGAAGCTTACTGTCTGATAAAGAAGAGATCCTTTTGATGTAATCATCTTTGGTTTTTACATCTTCGAGCGAAGACGTTGAGCAGGAGGCGGCAAATAAAACAATAAACAAACCTAGTATATAGGGTATGCCTGCGTGTGTTTTTTTATTCATTGCGATTAGTATGGTTTAATGGTACCGAAGGAACAAAGTATAGATTATTGGGTATTGAACAACAAAAATGACGAGGTTGTTTCAAATCACACATTGTTATTTGACCCGGGGCGTAATAATCAGGGGTTTTTCTTTAAGGTATCCTTTGGCGCATTGGTTGTGCCGGTGCCATTTCCGCTGGTGTCTTTTCCGCCGGTTTCTACAGGTGTTGCCGGTAATTTATTGGTATCGGCAGGGCTCTCATTGCCTACATGCACCTGTCCGGAGTCTTTAGCCGCGCTATCTGTTGCTTTTTTTGCAGAATTTCCCCTACATGCTGATAAACTTATGGCTACTATTGCGAATAAATAAAAAAACAACCTTTTCATAGTTAACGTGTTGATATACTTAACTACAAACCGTAACATTAGCGTGTTTTAATTATTTTAGGATATAAATTAAACCAATGAAGAAACTAACCCTTTTAACCGGAATTATACTTTGTTTAATAGTAACTGCCTGCTCAAAAAATGATAACACCGCACCGGCAAACCAAAAGCATACCATAAAAATAACCGCTTCGGGCACGGCAGATTTTGCTGCCGTTATATCAACAGCCGCGAATTTAGGCGCAGCACAAACCATTGTTAAAAATGTTACGGTAGCCCAGGGGACATCTTTCGAGTTTTCTACAGATGCAACCCAAGGCAACTATATATTCTTAAAACTATCATCGGATACGGAGAATAGCATTACCTACAAAATATTTGATAATGGCACAGTTGTACAGCAAGAAAGCGCAAAGGAGTTTATATCACACGCTACCGAAACATTCCAGTACCAGGTACAGTAATTTACTGCGCTTTTTCTACCCTTAAGCCAGCATCAACAACCTCGTGGAGCGGGTTATCGCGCATGTTTTGCTCAATTTCGAAATGGTAAACCCCCTTGGCCGGGAATTTATATTGCGTGCGTAAAGGCAATTGGTAGCTATATAAATTACCACTGCCACTGCCCAGCCATTCACCATCTTTATTGGCCAGCTTAAATTCGTAACGGGTGGTATGGGTTTTTTTGCCCGGCGATGTTTGCGACAAAAGCGCGAACAAATTAGCATACTTATAGCTGCCGCTCACCCTTACATTAAAGTAAAGGTTATACGGCACGCTGATATCATCTATCTTAACGTCATACTTTATACGGTTAACGTACGACCAGTTATGATTGGCTATCTCCGTATTTTGATCAATAACGGCGTTTGGGTCAGTGCAGCCCTGTGCTGTAAAAAGCACAAGGGCTGCTAATCCGCAAAAAATAAATTTAAACGCATTCATTTATTCAGCTTTGGGCGGATTATCGTTTCGTGGTTGATTGCCATTTGGGTTGTTTGGCCGCGGGCGATTATTGCTACGCCTGTTATTGTTGCCCTGCGGGCGATTGCCGCCACCCTCTGGCCTTGGCCCCGCCTGCTGCCCATCGGGCTTGTTGCCACCCTGCTGGTGTTGCTGGCGGTTACCATCGGGCCTGGTGCCCTGCTGCTGGCGGTTGCCGCCACCTTCAGGCCTTTGTCCCTCAGGCCTGTTACCGCCTTGCTGGTGTTGCTGGCGGTTTCCATCGGGCCTTGGCCCCGCTTGCTGCCCATCGGGGCGGCTGCCTCCCTGTTGGTTACGGCTGCGGCTTTTATTTTTGTTCTTATTCTTGTTGTTTTGATTGCGGCGATCGTCAAGGCGGGTAAGGCTGTCCTGGCCCACAACGTTCTCGTAATCCAGCACTTTTACCGGTTTGGTTTCTATTTCAACAATTTCGCCCAGGTCGGCAGGGATAATACCCTCGCGGTTTTGTTGCTGTATCTCTTTTACCTTAGCAATAGGCATGGGTACCCAGGCTTCTTCGCGCGGGTAACTAAACCACATTATTTTTTTGAAGATATCGGTTTTTTGCAGGCGGGCATCACCTTTTTCTGTCCTTAGCACATTCACATTATCAGGGATATGCTTTAAGGCATCCATGTAAGTATCCAGTTCGAAGTTAAGGCAGCATTTTAATTTACCGCATTGCCCGGCCAGCTTAAGCGTATTTAACGATAGGTTTTGATAGCGCGCGGCAGATGTAGAAACGGTTTTAAAATCGGTTAACCAGGTGCTGCAGCAAAGCTCGCGGCCGCATGAACCAATACCGCCAAGGCGGCTCGCTTCCTGGCGCATACCTATCTGGCGCATCTCAATACGGATACGGAAACTCTCGGCCATTTTTT
The DNA here is from genome assembly GCA_040390445.1 of Bacteroidota bacterium. Taxonomy (GTDB): domain Bacteria; phylum Bacteroidota; class Bacteroidia; order Sphingobacteriales; family Sphingobacteriaceae; genus Mucilaginibacter. Next base: position 610,460 of record JAZJYI010000002.1, on the reverse strand, counting down.
TGATCAGTTCCCTGAAATCAACGCGGCCTTCTGCCGTATAATAAAATGTTGCTTTGGTTTTATCGCCCTGGTAATCTACATCACTTATCTTCATTGATAAATTAAGATCGAGCGCCAGCGTACGCGATTTGTGCATGGTTTCCCACTCCATGTCTTTAGCAAGTTTCCACTTATCTACATCGGCTACGGTAGCACGGCGATAGATCTTTTTAGCCACATCGGCTTCTTTTACATGGCGCTTGGTCATTTGCATGCGCACCAGTTCGCCGGTGATAGAAACGTGGCCAATATCATAACCACCGGTAGTGGTTTCAACCGCTACCAGGTCACCTGCTTCCAGATAAATGTTATCGTTGTTATGATAAAACTCCTTACGCGACCCCTTGAATTTTACTTCTACAATTGAGTAAGGTTTATAGTTAGTTGGCATATCCATATGCGATAGCCAATCGTGTACATCTAATTTGCTGCAACCATTTGTAAGGCATGAGCCATTACTTTTGCAGCCTGCAGGCGAACAACCGCCGCCTGTTGAGCAACTTCCGCATCCCATAATTAATTCGGTATATAATGAGTCCCCGTAGGGGTAATTTTAAAACTTAGTACTTTTATAATTTGTAAAGATACGTCTAAAAACAAGATTTTAGGGTTAGCATTACGTTCTATATGATAATGAGCCTTTTCCAGCTCGGTAATAATGGCCTGCGCCATGGCATTACTGATCACTGCCGACATCTTTTTGGCGGTTTCCAGTTCCTGCTCAGGCAGTTTTACAATCCGTTCGGCACCGGCCCTAAGCAGGCAGCACTCGCGTATAAAGCTGGTACCATAGCGTAAAAAATTCTTTTGGTTTTCGCGCCCCATTTTTGATGCCTGGTCAACAAAGCTCAAAATTTCTAACCCTTTATTGCCAAAACACAAACGCAACCACTGTACAAAAAGAGTGTGGTAGCTTTTAGTATCGTGCTGCAGCATGCCCAGCGCTTCGGTCATGTTACCATTGCTGAGGTAGGCAATCTCTGATGCGGCAGTTTCGGTTTGATGGTGCTTGCTGATCAGTTCGGTTTTAATATCCGCGTAGTTTAAACAGGGGATCTTAACCAGCTGCGTACGCGACAGGATGGTGTTCAGTATCTGGTCCTGATTTTGGGCCACTAGTAAAAACAGCGTGTTTGGTTGTGGCTCCTCTATTACTTTTAGCAGTGCGTTACCCTCTTTATCCAGGTATTCGGGTAGCCACAGGATCAGGATCTTATAAACCGATTCGAATGGCTTAAAGCTCAGTTTTTTGATAATCTGGTGGCACTCGGCAATGTTAATATTGGCCTGCTTGTTATCGGCATCCAGGTATCCGCGCCATACATCCAGGCTTAGATATGGGTTGGCCGTAAAAGCCTCGCGCCATTGTTCTATAAACGTAAGCGCGGTATCGTCCTTATGTTTGGCGAAGAACGGGTATGAAAAATGCAGATCGGGGTGCATCAGTTTCTGGTATTTGCGGCATGATGAACATACACCGCATGAATCATCGGGCTGCTTATCCTCACACGATAAATACTGTGCATAGGCAACGGCCAGTGCCAAACCACCCGCACCCTCGGGGCCTAAAAACAACTGCGCATGGCTTACCCGGTTCTCGTTTACCGAGTTGATGAGCCTTTGCTTAATTGCTTCCTGTCCGATGATGTCTTTAAACTGCATTTGGTGCAAGGTAAAAATTAGATGTGAGATTTTAGATATGAGATTTGAGACAGGGCCGGGATTACGCTATCTTTGAATGAAATAGATGCTATTTTTTTCCATGCGACATCTCATATCTAAAATCTCACATCTCATATCTGCGAAGCCATGAGGATAATGGCTTTCGATTACGGTACCAAGCGCATCGGCATAGCGGTGACCGACCCGATGCAGATCATCGCTACCGGCCTGGATACGATTCATCCGTTAAAAATTATTGATTATCTGAAAAAATACCTGCAAACCGAACAGGTAGAGCTATTTGTACTTGGCGAACCAAAGCAGATGGATAATACCCCCTCGCAATCGGCCATGCATGTAAAAGGCTTTGCCAATCTGCTCAAAAGAACCTTTCCCGAGATCCCGGTAGAGATGTTTGACGAGCGCTTCACCTCCAAGATGGCATCGGCCACCATAGCCCAAAGCGGTATGGGTAAAAAAGCAAGGCAAAATAAAGAGCTGGTGGATACAATATCGGCGGTGATACTTTTGCAGAGCTGGATGAGTAAGAGTTATTAATTTCTCTCCACGCGTCATTGTGCGAAGCAATCTCCTGACAGGCATTTGCATATTCATAAACTATATAAAATCAAAAAATCCTCCAATCAAGGAAATCATGGTTCAGACACCCTTAAAGTAATTGGTGGCATTGTTTTGTCAGTAGTAAAAAACTTAATAGGCTGATTACTGGCGTTTTAAGGTCGTTCACGGTCGTTCACGGCAGTGAACGTGAACATAACCGTCAGAATTACGGTTAAAAGGCGTTCATAGTAACAGGGCGCCTTAGCAGCAAGCATTATGACATGGTTCAATCGGGTAAATCATTGTCCAAAACCCCATTAAAATAATTTCCTTACCTTTGCGGCCATGGAAATCCTTGATCCGGCCTTGCAGGCCTACCTTGATAACCATTGCGACCCCGAACCCGAGGCGTTGCAAAAAATAAACCGGGATACCTACCTGAAGGTGCTGAAACCGCACATGCTATCAGGTCATTACCAGGGCCGGGTGCTGAGTATGCTCAGTAAAATGATACAGCCCAAACTTATTTTAGAGATAGGAACTTTTACCGGTTACTCGGCCATTTGTTTGGCAGAAGGATTGGCAGAAGGCGGCATTTTACATACCATTGAGGTTAACCGCGAGTTTGAAGAAATGCTTAACTCACATTTCAAATCAACAAATGTGGATAAAAAAGTAAAGCTTCATTTTGGCGCAGCAGAGGCTGTAATAGCTGATTTAGAGCTTACTAACATCGACCTTGTGTTTATTGATGCGGATAAACGAAATAATTTTAAGTACTTTGAGTTAATAATTGATAAAGTAAGGCCAGGAGGCTTAATAATAATTGATAACGTTTTGTGGAAAGGAAAGGTGTTTGGCGCCGAAACTGATGCCGATACTGAGAACATCCGCAAACTAAATGAACTAATAACCGTTAACACACAGGTTGAAAAATTTATTCTACCCGTGCGTGATGGCATATTGATCATCAGAAAAAAATAATTATGAAGAAACTCTTAACTATTACACTGCTTTCAGTTTCCCTTTTCATAGCGTCTACGTCGGCCGTTTCGGCCCAAAGTGCAGCACAATCATACATCGAGAAGTTCAAAGATAATGCCATTCGTATTATGCACGAAACCGGCGTACCCGCAAGTATCATACTGGGCGTTGCCATGCACGAAAGCGCCAGCGGAAAAAGCGCGATAGCCAAAAACCTTAACAACCAGTTTGGTGTAAAAGGCGGCGGCAGCTCGGTGTACTATAAAAACAACAAAAAGGTACGGTCGTCATACAAACGCTACGATAGCGTAATGGATTCATTTAAAGATTTTGCTCGTATCATGACGGAGCGTAAGCAGTTTAGCCACCTGCTGGATAAGTTTTCTACTTCTGATTATAAAGGATGGGCGAAAGGCATACAGCGCGGCGGCTACGCCAGCAGTAAAAAATGGGCCGCACAGGTTTTAGGCATCATCAATAAATATGATCTTAACGAGCTTGATGACGATGCCGCACCCGATAGCACCAGGCAAGAATTAGTAAACAACCAGTAATAATTATGTTTTTAACCTTAAATTTGGCTAAAATAAGCTAAATGCATGCGTAGGATATATACATTATTAGTTGCTGTTTTACTATTTACATCGTGCTCGGCACATAAAAGCGCTATCAGCAGCGGCAAAGCCCGCAAAAACAATAAAGCCATACAAAAGCGTAACCGCGTATCTATAGCGGCACATAAGGACCTCACCTCGCTGGAGTATATAGAGCGTTTTAAAGCCATCGCCATACAGGAAATGAACAGCTACGGCATCCCGGCAAGTATTACGCTGGCACAGGGCCTGTTTGAAAGCGGTAGCGGTAACAGCGACCTGGCTAAAATTGCCAACAACCATTTTGGTATAAAATGCGGCAGCACCTGGACCGGCGAAAGCTATTACAAGAATGATGATAACGAGAATGATTGTTTCAGGGTTTATAACAACCCCGAAGAATCGTTCCGCGACCATTCCGAGTTTTTAAAGAAAAAGAACTACGCCCGCCTTTTTGAACTGAATAAGAATGATTTTAATGGCTGGGCCTATGGTTTAAAGGCCTGCGGTTATGCCACCAACCCCCAATACCCGAAATTGCTACTGAATATTATCACCAAATACCAGCTTGACCAGTATGACCGCCCGGAAGGCGAACTCGCTAAAATTAAACGCGAAGACCGGGTGCTGGGCGAAATAAACGAAACGGCTAACCTGCCGCAACAGGATAGCATAGCCAAAACCACGCCCGACGATAAAATATACACTGTAAAACAGGGCGACACACTATACAATGTTTCTAAACGTTTTGGTATCACTGTTGATGACCTTAAAGAGCTTAATAAACTGCCGGATACCGGCATTAAAATTGGGCAGAAACTTGTTGTAGTGAAATAGTGTGTTAAAGATTGTTAAAGTATAAATTATCCCTCCCCAAACCAGTAGCTTTAAACTTTATAATGAAGTTATGGCCCACCCTTTTTTTATGCATAGTATGCGGATCTGTTTTTGCCCAGCAAAAAGAGGTTACCGGTATTGTGTTTGATAAGGATAGTAATGCGCGCGTTGCCAAAGTAAATGTGCTGAACATAACATCGGGCAAAGGGGTATACAATAACTTTAAAGGGGAATTTACCATTGGCGCCAACCCCGGCGATGTACTTGTTTTTAGCAAGCCCGACCACCATAGCGATACGCTTACCGTAAAAAACTATTCTCCGATGGCCGTTTATATGCGGCCTACCGCCATTCAACTGCAGGAGGTAACCATACGCGATAGCGTTTTGAACCCACAACGGAGGCTGGCAAACACTCAGAAAGAATTCAGCAAGATCTACGGATCGGCCTATAACGCCGACCTGCTTAATGTTGGTTCGGGCGGTGTTGGCTTTAGTATTGATGCACTGTACAGCGCGTTCAGTAAAAGCGGCCGCAACGCCGAAAAATTACGCGGACTGATAGACGCGGAATATAAACAAACCGTTATCGACTACCGCTTTAACAAAGCCTATGTGCAAGGTATAACCCATCTGGAAGAACCTAAGCTAACCGACTTTATGCACAAATACCGCCCGGGCTATTACCTGGTTACCACCGCAACCGATTACGAGTTTATATCCTATATCAAAGCCAACTTAAAACGCTACCAGCGGCGCCCAAGGGCATATGAGCTACCGCCGTTACCACAAGTTGTATGGGAACCGGAAACAAAATAGTAACCGCGGTTTAGTTAATGCTATTGACCCACCCCCTTTAATTATAGGATAAAATAACGCGGAAGGTGTGTGGCCGCAGCTATTTTTAATTAAATCAAGGAAATAACAGATTTTTGCTTTTTATTTGTGGGATATGTTGAAAACCAGTATCAGGCTATTTTTCTTACTGTCGTTCACAGGCGCATTGTCGGCAAATGCGCAAACTACCGATACCGTTAAAAGGGATTCGGTTAAAATAGATACCAATAAGCTTAATAATTATCGCATTCAAACAAAAAAGAATGCCATACCGGTACCGCCAACTCCGCTGCAAATACAGCAGGAGCTGATACCGGTAACGATGCTTGATTATAAGATAAGCTACTGGCGCAAGTTTGTAACCTTTGGGTTAAATTTTAACCAGGCGGCTTTTAGTAATAACTATTCTGCAGGGGGAGTTTCTTCTATAGCCTTGGGTTCTACCTTTGTGTACCGGGTGGAGTATAATAAAGCTCCGTTCAGTTACGTGTCAGAACTTAATCTGCAATACGGTAAATCAAAAAATAAGGGGCAATCATCCCGCAAAACAAACGATCGTATTTTTTGGGATAACAAGATCGCTACCCAAATGTCAAAACACTGGTTCTTTTTCGGGTCGTTAACGTTCGAGTCGCAGTTTGACAAGGGATATCAGTACGACGCTAACAATCAACTACCGCCGGTGCTGATGTCAAACTTTATGGCGCCGGGTTATATTACAGAATCTGTCGGTTTCGAGTTTAAGCCTACCACCTATTTCGATCTTCGTTTAGGTACGGGTACCGCCCGCCAAACATTTGTGTTAGACGATTCTGTACGCAAAATACAATCATACGGTGTTGATACCGCCAATGGGAAAACTGTGCGTAACGACATCGCGTTCCAGATAGTGGGGATCTTTGATAAAGACATTGCCAAAAACATGCACCTGAATGCGCGTTACGAGATGTTTATACCTTACGGGCAACCCATTAGCTATACACGCCACCGTTTAGATGCCATACTATCGGCAAAAGTAAACCGCCTCATCAATGTATCACTAAACGGAACGCTGCTGTTTGATAAAAACACGGGCATAAAAGACGTGCAGGGTACCGAGGGGTTATCTCTTGGGGTATTGTATAAGTTCCCGTAATAGCTTAACGTAAAGAGACCGCAATCCACAAACCCGCGAAATGGCGTGACGGACAAGACGTGGATGGCAAAATAAAGAAGCCCCTACACTTTGGTAGGGGCTTCTTTATTTTAAATTATCATAGCAATGGTTGATTTTTTATCTTCCTCGCCCATTAATAACAGGCCAAAATAAATAAGTGTGCATAAAACAAGAGCTATTAGCAGCGCGATTATCAATATCCAAATTATAGTTCGTTTAGATACTCTCATCGCGGTATTATTTACGTCTTCGGCATCCGGCGCATCATGCTGGCCATGGCTGCGGGGTTGCTCATTTGTTTCATCACCTTACGCATATCGTCAAATTGTTTCATCAGGCGGTTAACCTCCTGTATGTCGGTGCCCGAGCCCTGGGCAATACGGTTGCGGCGGCTTGGGTTGATCAGGTCTGGGTTTTGCTTCTCCTTCGGCGTCATGGAGTTAATAATGGCTTCGATGCCTTTAAAGGCATCGTCACTAACTTCTACGTCCTTCATCATCTTACCAACGCCCGGTATCATGCCCATTAGGTCTTTCATGTTACCCATCTTTTTGATCTGCTGGATCTGGCTGTAAAAATCGTTAAAGTCGAATTTGTTCTTACGGATCTTCTTCTGTAGCTCAGCAGCTTCCTTCTCGTCAAACTGTTGTTGCGCGCGTTCAACCAGGGACACTACATCACCCATGCCCAGTATCCTTGATGCCATACGATCAGGGTGGAAAACGTCAAGCGCTTCCATCTTCTCGCCGGTACCAATGAATTTTATCGGCTTGTTCACAACCGATTTGATAGATAAGGCGGCACCACCGCGGGTATCACCATCCAGCTTGGTTAAAACAACACCGGTAAAGTCGAGGCGGTCATTAAACACCTTGGCGGTGTTCACGGCATCCTGGCCGGTCATTGAATCTACTACGAACAGGATCTCGTGTGGTTGTACAGCGGCTTTAACCTGCTCTATCTCCACCATCATGGCCTCGTCAATAGCTAAACGGCCTGCAGTATCAATAATAACCACGTTGTGGCCATTTTGCTTAGCAAGGGCAATACCTTCGCGGGCAATAGCCACCGGGTCTTTCGATTCAAGGTTGGCATAAACGGGTACGCCTATCTGCTCGCCAAGAACCTGTAACTGGTCTATCGCCGCAGGGCGGTAAATATCATCGGCAACCAATAATGGTTTTTTGCCTTTTTGTGTTTTTAGGTAATTGGCCAGCTTGCCGGTAAAGGTTGTTTTACCCGCACCGTTCAAACCTGCTATCAGGATGATGGTTGGCGATGCTTTCAGGTCCAGCTCGGCGGTTGTACCACCCATCAGTTCCGTAAGCTCGTCGTTCATCAGCTTGGTTAAAAGCTGGCCCGGCGAAATAGAAGTTAGTACGTTTTCGCCCAGTGCCTTTTGCCTTACATCATCTGTAAAGGTTTTGGCGGTTTTATAGTTAACGTCGGCATCCAGAAGGGCTTTGCGTATCTCCTTCATGGTTTCGGCCACGTTTATCTCCGTAATTGATCCCTGACCCTTCAGTACTTTAAACGCCCTGTCGAGTTTATCCGATAAATTTTCAAACATTATAAAATTCCTAATTTTTGAGTTTGCAAAGTTAAGATTTTGAAGCGATTTGGCTAATATATATGAAAATGAGACGTATGGGTTATTTGTAGCGGAGAAAGCCCCCGCGAAGCCTTCTCAAACCAACCAGCCCGAATTATTTATCCGCCTTTATCAACGCCGCCACTTTCGCATTAAAATCAGCCTTGCTAATCCCTGTAATGCGCTCCAACGCTTTAAAATAATTTTCATCACCCTTTTCTTTTTTACCGCAGCTAAGCAGTTCCATCACCGCCGGGAACCCTTTTTCTTTTTCGAGTTTTTGTACGATCAGCGCGTTGATAACATAGGAGATCTTTAGGATTTTAGCTTCGTTATTAAAATTTGCACCGTCGGTGTAAAGGGTTAACCAATTGGCGTTGGGGTTTTGGCTAACGTAGGCGTTAAACTTTGTGATGATCTGTGGCCAGGTAAAGCCCCAGCTACCGCCGTATAAATAGGCGCATCCTTCGTTAACCGGGCGATTGGTAATATCGCTGTTGAGCACGGTGCTCAGTCGCTCATGGAACAGGTCGTGGGGGTCAAAGCGGTGTTTTTGGCTACCCCAGCCATTAATGATCAGGCTTTGATCGTTTTCCTTTGCGGTAAGTATATTTTCTACCACACCGGCATAATCAGATCTGTATTCTAAACCAAGCAATTGCTGTACTTCTAAAAAATCATCACAGTAGTATTGTATAATAGGGCTGTTGGTTTTTAACTTTTTATCGTAAAAAGCCACCATCCGTTCAAATTCTTTTGCATCGGCGGCACCCAATGTATCTTTATACCGGAAAGTAATGTTCTTTACCGTTTTTGTTTTCCAGTTAGTAGTGTTTTGCTGTAATGGCGAATAAAAATAGAACTGCCCGGCCCGCTTCAGGGCCAATAGCTTAAAGGTTGCTCTAATAGCAGGTGCGTTATCGGCAATGCCGAGATAAGAGAATTGCACAACGTACTTTTCGCCCTGTTTCACAATATTGGTAATGTAGGGTTTATAAGAGGAATCTTTATCGAGACCTTTCATTTCGTCCATCAAGGCGGATGTTTCTAAAAGCCGGTCTTTAAAAACAAAGCGGTTCTCATTATTGGGTTTTTCTTTTTGACCAAGCAGGCCATTCAGCGCGGTTGTTATTTGAGAAATAGCCGTATCTTTTGGCAGGGTAATGTTTTTAGCTATGGCTACCCCGCCGTTATCCTGACCGTATGCCGTGACCGTAACAAGTGTTAAAAAAAATGCAATCAGGTTTTTGCTCATCTATAATTGGTTTAGGCTTGTGAAGATATAAAATTCGCCCAATAAGCTCATTACTAAACGTTAACACCCATTAACCATTATTTAACAACATGTTGTGTAACGTTTATGTTGCTTTGCGCATCTTAATGGGAACCGTTAACCAACCTAAATGAAGGTATTTATACTCATATTGCTATCTGCTATAACACTAAATGCCTTTTCTCAACAGAAAAAGAAAACCCTTGTTGCTATAAAAACCCAGGCTGCCCCAAAAATTGACGGAGAATTGGATGATGCCGTTTGGCAAAATGTGCCCATTGCTACCGATTTTGTGCAGTTGCGCCCCAACGCCGGCACGCACGAGAAACATGAGGACCGCACCGAGGTAAAAATTATTTACGATAATGAAGCCATTTATATTGGTGCCCGCATGTATGAGGCAAACCCCGGCAAAATTGCCCGCGAATTTGCCACACGCGACCAGGTAGGCAACGCCGATTTCATCGGGATAATATTTGATACGTATAAGGATGGGATCAACGGCTCCGGTTTTTTTGTAACCTCAACCAACGGACAGTTTGATGCCAAATACGCCCTGCCAAACGCCGAAGGAAATACCGAAGACCCTACCTGGAACGCAGTTTGGATAAGCAAAGTAAAAATTGACAGCCTGGGCTGGACAGCTGAATTTAAAGTTCCTTATTCTGCCCTGCGCTTTGCCAAAAAGGATATTCAAACCTGGGGGATGAACCTTATCCGCAAACGCCAGAATGTGCAGCAGCAGCTTTGGTGGAACGAGCTGGACCCCAAACAAAATGGGATGATGAACCAGGAGGGTGTACTTACCGGGATAGAAAAAATTGTGCCGCCGGTGCGCCTGGCCTTTTACCCATACTTTTCTACCTATGTAAACCATTACCCATACAATACAGCGGGCATACCCAACACCAAGGCATCGGTAAACGGCGGCATGGATGTGAAATATGGCATCAATGAAAGCTTTACGCTCGATTTGACCCTGATACCCGATTTTGGGCAGGTGCAGTCCGATAACAAGATATTGAACCTTACCCCCTTTGAGGTAAAGTACAACGAGAACCGATCCTTTTTTACCGAAGGCACCGAACTGTTTAATAAAGGTAACCTGTTTTATACCCGGCGTGTTGGCGGGCAGCCTATTGGTTATAACAAGGCGTATGAAGGTTTAAAAGACGGGGAATCGGTTATCAGTAACCCTACCGAAACCAAGCTGATCAATGCGTTCAAGCTTTCGGGCCGCACATCAAAAGGATTGGGTATTGGCGTGTTTAATGGGATTACCAATACGGCCTACGCGGTTATTGAGGACGCCAGCGGTAACCGCCGCGAGGTAGAAACCAGCCCGCTTACCAATTATAACATCATCGTTTTGGATCAGAACCTGAAGAACAACTCGTCGGTAACGCTGATCAACACAAATGTTAACCGCTTTGGTAAAGATTACAGCGCAGATGTAGGCGGTTTTGTGTTTAACCTTAACAACAAGAAAAACTCGTACAACCTATCGGGTTATGGCTTAATGAGTAATAAATTTTACAAAGGGCAGCAAGCCATTACAGGTTATAATTACGAATTAGTATTTGGTAAAACGCTTGGCAATTTTACATGGAATGTATCGCAAGATAGGGTGGATAGCAAATACGACCCTAATGATCTGGGCATATTGTTCAACAACAACTTTTTGGATCATAATATAAACCTTATGTATGCCAACTACAAGCCTAAGCACTTTTTTACCAAGTGGGATATCTGGACAAATACTTATTTTTCTTCCCGCGTATCGCCATCGGCCTACCAGTATTTTAACCAGAATTTTGGTGCCGAAGCCAACTTTAAAAACTTTTGGTACGCCAACTTTAACGGCCACATCCGCATGAGCGGGAACGATTTTTACGAGCCGCGTGTACCGGGCCGCGTTTTCCGCACGCCCGAAACTTTTGTGTTTAACCTGAACCTGCAAACCAACGATGCCAAACCATTCTCGGTAGGGGTATTTTATTCAAACGTTTGGCTAAACCGCTTTAACGGCAAGGGGAACGACCTGGAGCTGTTTTACAACTACAGGGTAAGCAACAAATTTTCTGTTGGGGGCGATCTAACGCTTAGTCCGCGGAAAAACTATACCGGCTTTGCCACCGTGGCCAATGACAACGTAACCCCTATTATCGGCTTACGCGATGCGCAAACGGTGCAAAACATCTTTAACGTAAAGTACACTTTCAGCAACATTATGGGGCTTACCTTCCGTTTAAGGCATTACTGGAGCAAGGTGAATTACAAGCGGTTCTTTGACCTGGCGCAGGATGGTGCGCTGGCTAATTTAACCACTACCGATTTTAACCACAATGTTGACCAAAACCTAAACCTGTGGAATATTGATATGATATACGTTTGGCAGTTTACCCCGGGCAGCGAACTAAGCCTCGCCTGGAAGCAATCGGCACAGAGCTATACCAACCTGGGCAACCAAAACTATTACAACAACTTTAAGGATACCTACAACCTGCCGCAAAACAACAACGTTTCAGTTAAAGTGCTATACTATATCGATTTCCAGAGTTTAAGGAAACATCATAAAGGGTGATAAATTTCCACGCCCTAAAGCGACTTTCAAACGTCAAAAACCGACTTTAAAAAGGCCGTTAGTTTCCAATATTAAGCCACAAATGGTAAACTAACGACCCTAAAGCTCAATTATTTGAATTTGTTTTTTAACGCGGCTAATTTGCTCATCATATCCATTTCGGGCTCGGGTTCGGGCCTGGTTTGTTTTGGTGGATAGGCTTTTTGCACCGGTCTATTTTCGCGCGGTTTTTGGATGGCGGGTTCACGCTTTTCGTTCTCTTTCATGGATAGCGAAATGCGTTTGCGGTTCGCATCAACCTCGGTAACGGTAACCTCAACCTTTTGGTGAACTTTTAAAACCTCGTTCGGGTCTTTAATGTAACGGTTGGTTATCTGGCTCAGATGCACCAGGCCATCCTGGTGAACGCCAATGTCCACAAAGGCGCCAAAGTTGGTAATATTGGTTACAATGCCGGGCAGCTTCATGCCCACCTTTAGATCGTTAATGGCGTTAACGCCTTCGGTGAAGCTAAAGGCTTCGAATTGCTCGCGCGGGTCGCGGCCGGGTTTGGCCAGTTCGGCCATAATATCGTTCAGCGTTGGCAAGCCAACCGTGTCAGAAGTATATTTTTGTAAGGGGATGGATTTACGCAGGTTGCTGTCGCGCATCAAATCCTGTACGGTGCATTTCAGGTCTTTGGCCATCTGCTCAACCAGCGTATAACGTTCGGGATGAACGGAACTGCTATCCAAAGGGTTTTCCGCTCCGCGGATGCGTAAAAAGCCAGCCGCCTGCTCGTAGGCCTTATCGCCAAGGCGGGCAACTTTCTTCAACTGGTCGCGCCGTTTAAAAGCGCCGTTCTGGTTGCGGTATTCCACAATATTTTGCGCCAGCTGCGGGCCAAGGCCGGATACATAAGCCAGGATCTGTTTCGAGGCGGTGTTCAATTCCACCCCAACTGCGTTCACGCAGCTCATCACGGTATCATCCAATGAGGTTTGTAATTTGTTCTGATCAACATCGTGCTGATACTGGCCCACACCGATAGATTTTGGGTCGATCTTCACCAGCTCGGCCAGAGGGTCCATCAAACGGCGGCCGATGGATACGGCACCCCGCACGGTAATATCCTTATCCGGAAATTCCTCGCGGGCAACATCCGATGCGGAATAGATGGATGCCCCGCTCTCGTTTACCATCACGATGGTTGCTCCCGGCAGGTTCAAATTGCGCACAAACACTTCTGTTTCGCGGCCGGCGGTACCGTTGCCAATTGCGATGGCTTCGATCTTGTATCGCTCAAAAAGATGCTGCACGGTTTTCTCGGCCTCTTTTGCTTGCCCTGCACCGGTATGCGGGTAAATGGCGGTGTTCTCTAACAGCTGGCCCTGCTCATCCAAACAAACCAGCTTACAGCCGGTGCGGAAACCCGGGTCGATAGCCATCATACGTTTTTGGCCAAGCGGCGCACCCAATAAAAGCTGGCGGGCGTTCTCAGCAAATACGCGGATAGCTTCCTCGTCGGCTTTCTTTTTGGTGAGCAGGCGGATCTCTGTTTCCATAGATGGTTTAAGCAAGCGCTTGTAACCATCGGCAACGGCCAGCCCAACCTGAGTAGCCGCGGCATTGCGCGAGGTGATAAATTCACGCTCTAACAAAGCGATAGCGTCCTCTTCGGTAGGTTTGATGTCCAGGTAAAGGATCTCTTCCTTTTCGCCGCGGCGCATGGCCAGGATACGGTGTGAAGGTGCCGATTTAACCGGCTCCGTCCACTCGAAATAATCTTTGTATTTAATACCCTCCTCTTCTTTCCCCGGTGCAACCCTCGACTCAAAAACGCCTTTTTCGGTAAATAGCTGGCGCATTTTTGCCCTTGTTTCGGCATGCTCGCTAATGTGCTCGGCAATAATGTCGCGGGCGCCGGCCAGGGCATCTTCGATGTTGTTAACACCTTTTTCCTCGTCGATGTATTTACCAGCTTCCAGCTCCAAATCAAAACCCTTTTGGGTTAAAACGGCATCAGCCAGCGGCTGCAAACCTTTTTCGCGTGCTGCAGTGGCGCGGGTTTTGCGTTTAGGGCGATATGGCAAATAGATATCCTCCAGCAGCACCATGGTTTCGGCAGCGTTTATCTGCTTCTCCAGTTCGGGGGTAAGCTTACCCATATCGGTAAGCGATTTGAGGATGGCCTCGCGGCGTTTGTCCAGATCGCGCAGTTGCTGCACGCGGTCGCGAATGGCGGCCACCTGTACCTCATCAAGGCTGCCGGTTACTTCCTTACGGTAACGGGATATGAACGGTACAGTTGCGCCCTCATCAAGCAGGGCAATGGTTGCGCTTACCTGTTTGCTGCCAACAGCAAGCTCCTGCGCTATTTTAATATTATGATTTGTAGATTCCACAGATTGAAAAATTGATTTCACCGATCATGATTACCGGGAATGCGAAGTTGGTGGAATAGAAATGAAAATCAAAAAAAGATTGTCAACAAAATGAGCCTTATCTTTCGATATAAGAGAAAGACACCGGATCGTTATGTACCAGTTTTAAAAGGCGATGTTTATTTAAATAAGCCATCCATTCTATCGCCCGTTCCTTTGTATCGCAGCCATACATATTATTGGAGTTGCAAAGCTTTTTAGGAAACCCTAACCGGGTTTTAAAGGTAAGTTCTAATATCTTTATAATTTCATAAACTTCGTTATCCCTCGCCGCTCCACCGCCACCGCTAAATGCCACAACCCTATTATATTTTAGGATATTGTAGATCTTATCATAATCTAAATTATTGGCGGCATTTTTATAATTTATCCCGGCTTTTTTTAAATAGTAGGCATAAGTTTGATACTCCGAGTGCCTGGAATAATACGCTAAAAAACTGCTTCTTACTTCAGGAGTGTTGAAATCGACGGTTAAGAAACCAAAATCCCGGTTCATGAATGAATAGATGTTATCAAACTTTGACCATTTGTAATTGCCGATCAGTTTTAATGCGGAACCAATTTGTTCATAGTTTATTTTTGATAAGATACGTGAGATACTGTCTTTTCTTGCAGCCGAATCCAATTTTTCAGCAGCCAAAAACGCCGATTCGAAATTTTTCAGTTCAACATCATAATTACCATCGTTATATTTTTTTGATGACAGAACCGGTTTTTTAGCCGATACCATGTTTATTGCTTTTTCTTTTTGAAACAGAACGTCCTTATCGGCTGATGTATGGTTTTTTAAAAGGTTAAGCGTGCGGTTATCAGCATTAATAAATTTATTAAGATAATTATTACAGAGCCCTATGATGCCCAAATTATTATATAACATAGCCCGTTTTAAATAGGCGTCCATCTGTTTGGGGCTGCTAATGATGCCCCACCAGTTTTTTGAATAGAAAATATCCAGTATCCTACCCGCCGAAAAGGTGAGTTCCCAGCTTTCTTCATCAATAAGGCTCCAGTATTCAAAGGCAACGATCTCATCAAGCGTAAGGGTATTGATCATTTTATCCTCAAGCAAGCGCCTGTCACGAAACGACAGAGAACTTTTAAGGCGGGTTATGTTTTGCCGTAATATTTTAGAGCCAACATAATTAATATGATTATCCCTGCAATACAATGTCAACGCAGACAATTGCTTTAAAAACCGGTAAGGGAATATCGGCAACACCCGGTTGGATTTAATATCAGCCTTGTTATATTCGTCGGTTAATAGAGCCACCTTAACGGGATTAGAATTTGTAAGGGTTATAAATGCGCTTACGGCTACCGAATCAACTTCCGATCCAAGTTTTTCAAAGTATTCTTTTTCTTTACCGGGTTTAATTGCCGGGGTTGTGGGGTTAACAAACACTTTTTTTGCCTCATTCCATTCATACAGGTAGGCGTATTTAGCATAGTAAACAAGCAGGTTCAAGCGCGAATCTGCCGAATAATCATCTGCTATATGATGTGTTATTTTGTGCAGTTCGTTTTCTACACCTACGTCTTCGCCGGTTAAATGCTGCAGCAGATCGGGATACTCATTATTCTTATAATCGTAATAATTAAACCGGTTTCTGTTTCTGAACATAGCGGCTGCTATTTCGAAAAGAGCGTTAGATTGGTGCAGGTCAACATGTATATTAACATAGTTGGCTTTTACCCAGGGCTGGTTTAGTAGTTTAGTGGCACCTTGCTGCAACGCTATTTTTTTGCCGTTGGTTATTCCGGTTATCTCAAAAACTAAATTTCGCCGGGTTAAAGGAGTAAGCAGAAAGGCGGCAGCATTTTTATCAAAAGTAATAGCGTCGAAGTTTGATTTAATAAATGCCAGGAACTGCGCCGCGGAGGTGTTTTCATCAATGACGATCTCGGCGGGTAAAAATAAACTGTTCTCATCAATAAGCCGTTGGGCTATTGACCGTTGCTGCGGATGTAAAATATGATGACCCAAAAACTCGGTCACAATGGTAGTGCTATCAAAGTAAGGTGCGATGGCCAAAAGAGCGCTTTTGTCGCCCCGGCGTAACTCGTGGCCGATGCTATCCAGGCGGCTGCCGTTAAAAGAGGGAGACAGCTTGAGCGAGGCCTTTACCGCATCCTTAAAAAAGGGAAGTTTAGCGGTATCTTTTATGGTGATCTGAGCATGGCAGCAGCCCGCCAGGGCAATTAAGGCGAACAGGTTTATTAGTGTTTTCAATTCAGGTTTAAAGATATATGGTTAAATATACTAAAATGGATGCTCATAGGGTTTTACGCCTTACAACTACCAGATGCTGCATTTAACAGTTTTCCATAAACAAATAATTAAAATAATAACCAGGTTGTTGAATGGGTAAAGATTTGATAACCTTTGAATGTTTAGGGAGAAATCAAACGGATATTTTTCAACTTTATCCTATATGTCATTTCGAATGAGCGGGGATGGTGGTGCGGGGAGCGAAGGGAAATATTTTACACTTTGCATCCTGATATGGCGTTTACCAGTATGTTGTAAAAAATTTCTCCTCGTAACTCGTTCGAAATGACAATCGTGGGTATAACAAACCTAAAACGGCACAATCACCTTCATGCTCAAATTACGCCCTATATTATAAATACCGCTCCTGCCATTTGGTGATGCGTTATAATACTCAAAATACTTTAAACGGTTAAGGTTTGATTGATAGGCCACATCAAACAGGTTATCGGCCTGTAAAAACAATTCGCAAATGGTTTTGCCGGATTTGGCCTTTAACGTACTGCCAATGCCTGCGTTGATGAGCGTATAGCCCGGTGTTGGCGTTTCGGTATCATTAAGGGCATAGTAACGGTTTTGCGCGGTATAAGCATCCGCTTCGGCGCGGAAATATACTTTAGAAAAAATGCCGTAGGTGCCCTGTAATTTCAATTTCACCTCCGACCGGATGTGCAGCGGCGGAATAAACGGCAGATATTTAGCCGCGCCATCGCTTTGTTTAATCAACGCTTCGTTTTGATTGATGCCCACCACATAAGCCAGGCTGTTATTCAGCTCGAGCCACCGGGCGTTGCGCGGGTGCAGGTTAAAGGTAAACTCGGCGCCATACAAGCGCGCCTTTGATTGCTGGTACTGGTAAGTGGTATTGCCGGGCACAATAATAACCGGGTTGCCGTTGGCATCGTTCAGTCGCGACTGGTAAATATAGTTCTGTATCTGGTTGTTGAAAACCTCCAGCATAAAGTCGGCATCCTTTAGGTAGGCAATAAAGCCCAGGTCTTCCTGCAGGCTAAACTCGGGCTCGAAGGTGCGGTTGCCCAGGTAAACAATATGCGCGCCAGGGTCAAGGCCGTTGCTGCCAATTTCGGTAATATTTGGCGCACGGTAACCGCGGGCAATGTTGGCTTTTAAAAGCACCCGCTCGCTCACGTTATAAGTGAAGCCTAAACTGCCGGATACCCCGTGATAGGTATGTTTAAAATTGGGGAATTGTAACCGTCCGCCGGGGGCTGTCGCGGTAACGCGCTGCTCAAAACCATTGGCCGGGTTAGCCCCCACGTAAAAATCATCCCAGCGGATGTTGCGGGTATCATACCTTACGCCACCCGATATATCCATTTTGCCGATACTCTTCTTCACAAAAAAGAACCCGCCGATATCAAACAAATTATAATCGGGTATAGGGAAATCAGTAGCTTGCTTGCTGCGGTTGGTTTGGTAAATGCCGTTCAGCCCAAAGGCTGTTTCCCAGCCGTTGAGTACTTGCGGACTGTACCTGAAATCGTAATTCAGGGTGTTGAGCGTTACATATAATCCAGCCTGGTCGGGCTGTGTAGGGTGATTATATTCGCGCCTTACGCTTTGCTGCCAGCCAAGCGCCGAGGCAAAAATGCCCTCGCCCAGTTTAACTTCGGTTTTGTTGTAAACACGGTAATGCTGTATGTGCTGGTGCAGTGGCGTAACACCGTACGAGGTAAGCCAGCTTTGCGGTGCGATGGGGCGGTTCCTGATATCATCATTACCGGCTTCGGCAACCTGCATGGTAAACCTGCGGGTAAGCGAATCGCGGCTGCCATCGGGGATCTCCTGTTTGTTATCATAAGTGGTTGCTGCAAATTGCGAGTACCCCCAGCCCTTATCAACCCGCGCCATCCCGGATAGGATGTACTCCTGAAACGCGGAGTTATAAACATAACCATCAACCTTGTTCTGATAATTGTGCGCCATTTTACCCGTGGCGCGAAAGGCGTATTTCCAGTCGTTTTTTTTGTAGGATAAACCAAGCGAGGAACCGATTAAGCCGTTATTGGTATGATAATCAGTAATGATATCGCCGTTCAGCTTGCCGTCCTGCCCGTTGGGGATATAAGGTATCAGGTTGATCACCCCCGCCAGTGCGTCAGACCCATAGGTTAAACTTGCCGGCCCTTTGATCACCTCGGCGCGGGCAATGTCGTATTGGTCAATCTCGATGCCGTGCTCATCGCCCCATTGCTGGCCTTCCTGGCGGATGCCATCGTACAGCGTTAACACCCGGTTATACCCCAGCCCGCGGATAAATGGCTTGGATATATTTGGCCCCGTTGTAACCGCTGTTACGCCTGGTATGCCCTTTACAATGGCATCGATGATGTTGTTGTTAACATGCTGGTCGATATCTTTTTTGCTCAGCACCACTATAGGCACCGGGTTGCTGCGAAGTTCGGTAGCGCGCGAAACACCCGTTACCACCACCTCGCTCAGTTTTGAGCTGTTTTCTTTCAGTTCGATGTTTTGTGTAATGGGGGCGCTTTCGGTAATAGATACTTTAATCCGTTCGGGAAAATAGCCAATACTGCTGAACGTTGCGGTGTATTGGCCGGGGGCAATGTTTTTGATTTCGTAAAAGCCTTTGTCATTTGTAGTGGTGCCGTGCTTGGTTCCGTTAAGTACAATGGTAGCATATGCAAGCGGGGTGTTATTTGCCATTACAACTCCTTTTAAGCTGTTTTTTTGTGCAAATGTTGTTAGTGTTGATGTAGTTAAGACGAATAGTAATAGATGGCGCATAGATAATTATTTTGTACAAACGTATATAAATAATTTAATTAATCTATTAAATAAAATTAGTCTTGACTAATTTTATTTATAACTATACTATTTTGTTTATGTTTGTATTACCCAATAAATGAGTATGCACACACTATCGGAAGAGAACTACCTGAAATGTATTTACCGCCTGCAGGACAAAGGGCAGAAGATTACCCCTACGGCCATTGCCGAATCGCTCGGGAATAATCCCGCATCCGTGGTAGATATGATCCGTAAGCTTACCGATAAAAAGCTGATAGCTTATGATAAAAAGAAAGGCGTAGAGCTTACGGCGGAAGGGCAAAAATATGCTACGCTCATTGTGCGCCGCCACCGTTTATGGGAGGTGTTTTTGCTGGAAAAGCTGGACTACCATTGGGACGAGATCCATGATATTGCCGAAGAACTGGAGCATATCAAAGATGCCACTCTTGCCGATCGGCTGGACAAGTTCCTGGGTTTCCCGGAGTACGACCCGCATGGCGACCCGATACCCAAAGCCAACGGTAAAATGCCCAAGCGCTACTCCACCACCCTGGCCGATGTTAAAGCCGGCGCGCATTGCCGCGTTGCCGCGGTAAAGGATACTACCAGCGCTTTCCTGCAATATTTAATAAAGTTGAATATCAACATCGGCACAAAAATTCAATTAATAGAAAAGATCCCTTTTGATAGTTCACTGGTGATCAGCATTGAAGGAAATGAACAGAAAACCGTTTCGC
This sequence comes from Bacteroidota bacterium, assembly GCA_040390445.1. GTDB lineage: Bacteria > Bacteroidota > Bacteroidia > Sphingobacteriales > Sphingobacteriaceae > Mucilaginibacter. The sequence goes on along the minus strand of JAZJYI010000002.1, from coordinate 590,140 downwards.
AAAAGTTTGGGGAAAGTTTGCTGATAATAGTGTAGATGATTTTTTAATTACGCAGTTAAATTTATTATATTATTGACGTTAATTAAACGAATCCATTAATATGAAATTTGGCCTGCTATTGCTTTTATGCCTGTTTTTAGCTTTCACCGGCCTTGCTCAAGAATCTATATTAAACATCGGTACGCCTAAATCAGTAAACTATTTTGAAGAGCTGCCGTATGAAACCATCAACGGCAAAATGTTTATTTATGTTGAGTTGGCGGGCCAAAAGCATAAGTTTCTTTTTGATACCGGGGCGCCTGTTGCTATAAGTAAAGAACTGGCCAATGAACTTGAATTATCAATTATTGATAGAATATATGTTCAGGATGTTAATAACAGAGGAGATTCTTCCAACGTATTTAGTATTGATGAGATAAAATTAGGTAACGTTGCTTTTAATGATATACCAGCTATTGATATTTTCCCCGAAATTTACAAATGCTGGGGCATTGATGGGGTTATAGGCAGTAATATACTCCGTTATTCCATTGTACGTATTAACCCCGATAAACATACTATTACTATAACAGACCAAACAGAAAAGCTTACTTTAAACGAAGCAAATAGTACCGCGATGCTTACGGACAATAACGATCAAAGCACGCCCTTTATACAAGTAAGACTAAAAAACAAGCTAACGCTTAATTTACCTTTTGATACCGGCGACAATGGTTTTTTACGTTTATCTGAGGATTTGATGACAGAAATAGCAGATAGCAATGTTTACAAAACAATAGATAGCGGCTACGGTGCAAGTACTGAAGGCGCTGAAGGCCTGCAGCCTAATGCAGAAAAATACTTGCTGAAATTTCCACTTTTATCTGTAGCCATGGCCCGGTTTACAAATGTTTTTACTGAAACGAACAAGAACGGTATACCCGGCATAGGGGCCCGGCTACTTGATTACGGCACTGTTACAATGGATTTTATTAATGGTAAATTTTATTTTGATGCTAAAGCAGAAAGCAATGATATGGACGAGAAACGATGGCCTTTTGAACCGGTGTTTAAGGACGAAAAATTGATAGTAGGCCTGGTATGGAAAGAAGCTAATAAAGAAGTAAAACCCGGGCAGCAAATAATATCAATTGATAATAAAGATTGTACTAAAATAAGCATTTGCGATTTGCTTAATAATGGGCCGGTACTTGCCGGTAAGGAGCAGGCAACCCTGGTTATAAAAAACAAAAAAGGAGAAGAAAAAAAGATAAGGATAACGAAACAATAGCGCTACTCCCCCAGTAAATCCTTTAAACTTTCCAGGGTATCAGCTTCCTCTTTGGGCTTATCGTGCCGCCAGCGCAGGATACGGGGGAAACGCAGGGCAATGCCCGACTTATGACGCGTTGACTTATTGATCCCCTCGAACCCGATCTCGAAAACCAGCTCGGGCTTTACGGTACGCACCGGGCCAAATTTCTCAAGCGTATTGCGTTTAATAAAATAATCCACCTTGTTTATCTCGGCATCGGTAAGGCCGCTGTAGGCTTTGGCGAAAGGGACTAATTTATCGCCATCCCAAACGGCAAAGGTGTAGTCTGTGTAGAGGTCGGCACGGCGGCCATGGCCTTTTTGGGCGTAGATCATTACGGCATCAACCGATAGCGGGTCTATCTTCCATTTCCACCAGTCGCCACGGCGGCGGCCAACCTGGTAGGTGGCGCTTTTGCGTTTCAGCATAATGCCTTCGGCTATCATGGCGCGGGATTGCTCGCGGGTTTTTTCCAATTCCTCCCAGCTATTGAACTGAATGAGCGATGAAATGCGGAACACTTCCGGGAACTCGGTTTCCTGTTGCAGCTTTTCTAAGATCTCGCGCCTTTCCGATTGTGTTTTATAGCGGATATCTTCCCCGGCGTATTCCAGGCAATCGTAAACAATGGTCGCCACGGGGCTATCTGTCAGAATTTTTTTACTCAAATTTTTACGGCCTATACGGGTTTGTAAAACGTTAAAGGGCATGGGCAAACCATTCTGAAAACTCAAGATCTCGCCATCCAGCACGGTGCCATCCGGCAGGGCATTCAGGAATGGGTGCAGTTCGGGGAATTTTTCGGTTGCCAGGTCTTCGCCACGGCTCCATATAAAAATCTCACCCCCGCGTTTGATCATCTGCGCGCGGATGCCGTCCCATTTCCACTCGGCCTGCCATTGGTCCGCATCGCCCAGGGCATTGCCCACATCTTCTGCCGATTTACGCTTCTCGGAGGTTTCCTGTATCGGGTAGGCCAAAAAGAAGGGATACGGGCGGGAAATGTTATCGGCGGCGTTTTGCTCTTGTACCAATTGGTCGTACGTATAATCCTCGGGCATCCAGCTGCCCATAATCCTGTGGGTAAGCGCAGGGGCTTCTATCCCGGTAATATCGGCCAGTGCTTTTACCACCAGGTTATTTGATACGCCGATGCGGAAGCTGCCGGTAAGCAGTTTGTTAAACACAAAACGCTCCTGCCTGTCCAGCATCGCCCACGAATCCATCAGCCAAAGTTTGCGTTCTTCCTCGGTACGGGCGGCCTGCACGTTTATCTCGGCTATCCACTCCGTGAGGGTTTTGCTGCTGCTATTTTGGCTTTCGGGCATTAAAAGCGACATGGTTTCGGCCAGGTCGCCTACCACGTGGTAGCTCTCTTCAAAAAGCCATTGCGGTATGTTGGATGCTTCGATAGCCCAGTTGCGGATGAGGGTAGAATTGATGGGCCGCTTTGGCCGCCTGCCGGTAAACAAGGCAAGCATGTGCATTTTATCGGTATCGGGTACGCTGGTAAAATAATCCTTCAGTACCTTAACCTTTTCGTTGGTTTTGTTGGTCTCGTCTAACGAGAGGAAGAGCTGGGCGAATGCTTTCATGGCGCATCCTCCTTCGCTACATCGCCGGATGGCGCGGTTTCTTTTACTTCTTCACGCTCGGTTACCGGAGCTTCTTCTTCCTCGCCGCCATAAAGGGTATGCACCTCGCGGGCGTTAAAACCTATCTCGTTTAAATACCGGGTGAATGATGCGGTGTAACCATGCGTAAGGTAAACACATTCGCAGCCCGTAGCATCAATGGCGCTTACCAGTCCGTTCCAGTCGGCATGGTCAGACATGATGAACCCCCTGTCCGCAGCGCGGCGGCGTTTGGCACCACGAATGGCCATCCAACCACTGCAATAACCAAAACTATAGGGCCCGAACTTACGCATCCAGGGTGTACCTACTGATGACGGCGGGGCAATGATGATCCCTTTGCGTACTTCTTCCTTTGACGAGTCAGCGGTGATGCGATGTGTAGGATTTAATATCACGCCATTACGACGCAGGGCTTCGTTGGTGTTTTCGATAACGCCGTGGGTGTACACCTTGCCGATATCCAGATCGAGGTTTTGCAGGATGCGCTGCGCTTTGCCTAAGGAGTAACCAACGATGACGGTAGCCACGCCATTTTCCACATTGCCGCGCCACCAGTTGTTTACATCGGTAAAAATTTCGGCCTGCGGTTTCCACGAATAAACGGGCATCCCGAAGGTACACTCCGAAATAAAGTGATGGCACTTAACAGTTTCGAAAGGTGTGGAGATGCCGTCATCGTCTGTCTTGTAATCTCCTGATACCACCCAAACAACACCCTTGTATTCCACCCGTATCTGCGCCGAACCGATAACATGGCCGGCTGGGAACATGGAGATCTGCACACCGTTTTTGGTTACGGTTTCGCCGTATTCAATGGTGCGCAGGTTGATCTCGCCAAGGCGATAATACAATACTTCTTTTGACAGATGGTGCGCCAGGTAATTCTTATGGCCAACGTAAGCGTGGTCGGCATGGGCGTGGGTGATCACGGCATCGTCCACGGGTTTCCATGGGTCGATGTAAAATTTCCCCTGCGCGCAGTAAATGCCCCTGTCTGTAAACTCCAGCAATGGTTTGGCCATAATGTTGTAATAACCAGTGGAGGGGGAATTGGTTTCAATATGGGAATTTAACCACAGTGGGGCACGGAGAGAAAACCACAAAGTACACAGAGATGTTCAGGCTGATTTTTTACTGCTTTTTTGAAGCAACAGCATAATTACACCGATTGCTATGGGGATAAGGGAAATGGAATATTCACCCAAGCTGACCCTTCCTGATTCTCCTTCAACTTCAGGGTCATTTAGCTCCAGTAAAAAGATAAAGAAGAGAATCCCTGTAAGTATAAAAAATGCGGCCACAATGATTTTGAAAGATCTCATTAATATTGGTATAAAGTAATATATAGCATCGCGTCTCTACAATTTCAATCTTCCTGCGGGATGCGGAACAGGCAGCCCTCCAGGCTTTCGTTTACACGCAGCTGGCAGGATAGCCTGCTGCTTTCATCTACAAAGGGCAGGGTGTCCAGTATATCCAGTTCCGCATCCCCGGCGGGTGGCAGTTGGTCTAATCCGTTAAGCACCTCTACCCTGCAGGTGGCGCAAAGAGCCATGCCGCCGCAGGTTGCCAATATGGGGTAATCGCTGCCTTTTAAAACTTCCATCAGGCTCAGGCTAATGCCTTCGGGTATTTCTATGGGCAGGCGTGTTCCGTCCCTGCCTTCTACTGTAAATGTGATCATGCCAGTTCTGTTATGCCGTAAACGGTTGTATATTTAAACGTAAGGCGCTGGTCGGGGTACACATGTTTGAATGCGCTCTGCGCCATCAGGGCCGCTTCATGAAAACCGCAAAGGATCAGTTTTAGCTTACCCGGATAGGTGTTAATATCGCCTATGGCATAAATACCTTCCACGTTGGTGCTGTAATCAACGGTATTTACCTCAATAGCAGCTTTATCAATACTCAAGCCCCAGTTTTCTATCGGGCCCAACTTCGGGCTCAAACCAAACAGCGGGATAAAATGATCGGCCTGTAAATGCCTGTCTTGCCCGTCGGGCCCGGTAATGGTTACCTGCTCTAAATGCCCGGCGCCATCCAATGCTACCACGCGCGATTTAAGCACAAGGTCGATAGCGCCTGTTTTGGCCAGTTCGGCCACTTTTTCGGCAGCATCCGGTGCGCCCCTGAAGGTATCGCCGCGGTGTACCAGGGTAATTTTTTTAGCTACATTGGCCAGAAAGATGGTCCAATCTAAAGCAGAATCACCGCCACCGGCTATTACAATGTTGCGATCGCGGAATACTTCGGGGTTACGAACGGCGTATAGTACGCCTTTGCCTTCAAATTCGGCAAGGCGGTCAACCTCGGGTTTGCGAGGCTCAAAGCAACCCAGGCCGCCGGCTATCACCACCACCTTGCAGCTGATCTGTGTGCCTTCGTTTGTGCCGATGATCCAGGTGCCATCGTCTTGTTTTTGGAGGGTTTCAACCCGTTCGCCAAGCGTATAACCGGGATGGAAAGGGGCTATTTGTTCAGATAGTTTATCAACCAGTTCCTGTGCGTTAACAGCGGGGTAACCGGGGATATCATAGATGGGTTTTTGCGGGTATATTTCGGATAGCTGCCCGCCGGCTTGTGGCAGCGAATCAATTAAATGGCAATGCATTTTCAGGAGGCCCGCTTCAAAAACGGCAAACATCCCGGTGGGCCCGGCGCCGATGATGCCTATATCTGTGGTTATCATATCATTGGTGTTAAGATTCTAAATTTTGGTATATCTTATTCAGGATGGTTTTTAGCTGCTCATAATCCTGCTCGGTAAGGTTCTGCCAGGCTTTCATGCGGATATCATCAACCTGTGGAGACAGCTCGGCCAGTTTAGCGTTGCCGGTTTCAGTCAGGTGAACAGTAAAGCTCCGGCGGTCGTCCTTGTGGGCAATGCGTTCGGTTAACCCTTTTTTGCAAAGCAGGTCAATAATGCGGGTTAGCGTGGGGTTATCCTTGCCGGTAATTTCTGCCAGCTCTTTTTGTTTCAGGTAGCGGTTGTTATCAAGGCTTTTTAAGATCAGCCACTGATCAACCGTGATATCGAAATTACCGTTGGTAAACCTTTGCTGAGCATAGCCCTTTACCCGGCGCGCGGTGCGGTCAAGCAGGTAAGAATAGCTGTCGAATTTTTTAGTTGTCATGCTAATTATTAGTCAAACAAATATAAACACATTTTCAGCTTACTTGTACACGGAAGTGTAAATTATTCAGCGGCGGGGATCGGCAAAAAGCCCTTAAATAAAAAGAGAGGCGCAATAATTTGCGCCTCTCTTTTTATTTATAGTATTTAAAAGCTTTTAGTTAGTGCCAGTTGGTTTTACGCTGGTTAATTTACTACCCAGTGTAAGGTAATCCGTCAGTATCTGTCCGGCTTCTTTTTGTAAGAAATCAAGGTCTTCATTTTTTGGTTTTGCCTGGCCTTTTTTCAATGCCGGTAAACCTAAAGCCACCCTGCGCAGGTTGTTTTGCTCAAATGCTTTTTTCTCGTCCTCATCGCGCTGTTGTTTAAGTTTTTGCTCGTTAAGGGTTACGCTTTTTTCAGTTTCCTGTTTTTTTGAATCTTCAATATCCTGAAGCAGGTATTTGTAGCTTAGGCTGGTAGCCATACGGTCGTCATGTAGTTTTTTAAGCTGTGGTAATACCGTAGCGAAGCTGCCAACCGGGGTGTAATCGCTTTTCGGGATCATATCAAAAGGCATGGCAGATGGCTCTGTATCCTCGCCATATTTATCCAAAGGGATAATTGACGGGAAACTGATATCGGGCATTACACCTTTGTGCTGTGTTGAATTGCCATTGATGCGGTAAAACTTAGCAATAGTTAGATTAAGCTGGCCAAATTTGTTTTGGCTGCCGGTTGCTACTGTTTTGGCTTTACCGGCCATAGCCAGTAATTTATCCTTTAACGATGGGGCGATCACCTTATCCAGGTCGATTGCGTTTTGTACCGAGCCTTTACCATAGGTTTGGGTACCCACTATAAGGCCGCGGCCATAATCTTGTATAGCGCCCGAGAAGATCTCTGATGCTGATGCGCTGAAGCGGTCAACCATAATGGCTAACGGGCCTGCGTAGGCAATATCCGGGTCTTCATCTTTATTAACTTCTATCTGGTTGCGGGCGTCCCTTACCTGTACTACCGGGCCATCTTTAATAAACAGGCCGGTAAGCTCAATAGCTTCCATTAATGAACCGCCACCATTTTGGCGAAGGTCAAGTACTACACCATCAACGTTTTCGCGTTTCAGGGTGTCTAATATCAGCTTCACATCGCGGGTGGTGCTTTTGTAGTTGGGGTTGCCAGCTTTATAATCGGCAAAATCAAGGTAGAACGCCGGGATAGAGATAACCCCTATTTTAACGGTTTTACCATTACTGTTATACGTACGGATCTCTTTTTTAGCAGAGATGTCTTTCAGAATGATCTTTTCGCGCACCAATTCAATAATGCGTGGTTTTGCTGTAGCCGCGCTGCCTTTTGCTAATAGCTGCAACCTTACAACGGTACCTTTCGCTCCGCGAATAAGGGCTATAGCGTTATCTATCCTCCAACCTACAATATCCTGGAACTCGCCGGTTTTACCCTGGGCAACAGCAATGATGCGGTCGTCAACATTTACCAGTTTGCTTTTATCGGCAGGGCCACCAGCCGTAACGGCTTTAATGGTTACATATTCGTTATCGCTTTGTAATGATGCGCCGATACCCTCTAATGAGCGCGACATATCAATATTGAAGTTTGCGGCAAGCGCAGGGTTAAAATAGTTGGTGTGCGGGTCTATAGCTTCGGTAAAGGCATCCATAAATGCCTGGAAAACATCCTGGTTTGAAAGCTTGTTTGATTGCGATAGGATGCTGGTGTAACGTTTTTTAAGTGTTTCTTTATTCGCGGCAAGCTCTTTACCGGTTAGCTTAAGGTTAAGCAGGTCGTATTTTACGCGTTGTGCCCAAAGGTTATGCAGGTCGGTTTCTGATGCGGCCCAAGGCAGTTTATCACGGTCATAGGTGTAAGTTTCATTCTGGCTAAAATCAAAACTCTTACCAAGCTCTGCTACCGAGAAGGCCACATACTCGTTATAGCGTTTCTGGAACACATTGAACATGTAAAAAACATTAGCCAGGTTACCGGCTTTAATATCATCATCAAACTGGGTTTTAAACTGGTCAAACTCCTTTACATCTGATGCTAAAAGGTAGTTATGGTTCTCATCCAGCTTTTTCAGGTAGCGGTCATATATAATTGCCGATACCGAATCGTTCAACGGTACCTTTTTGTAATTATAATCGGCAATAAGGGTAGACACATATTTTAAAACAACAGCTTGCTGTTCATCGGGCTGCAAGTCATTAGGGCCTGCGTGTTTGTAGTTAATTTTTGACGGGGCTGCATTGCAGGCAAGCGCAGCCGCTAAAACCAGCATTAAATATAATTTCTTGAACATATCTTTTACACTATTTAAATCGGGACCTGAATAAAACATCAATACTTGTGCCTGTTTTTAATTTACCTATAAAAAAAGAGACAGCCACTAAGCCGTCCCGCTAATATATTGAATAACAATATTACAATAATGTTTGGTTTGTTTTATTATAGACACTCCATTTTACGCAAATGTTACAAAAACAGCGTGTTATTTCGATTTTGGCGTAGTATCAACCGCCTCGGCATAACGCAACTCTGATTTTGGTAACCAAACCTTATTGCTTTGCACAAATTTTATCTTTTCGTCTACCATTTTAACGTCTTGAGTACGCCCGGTATTGCGTGCAAGGTCGCGCGCTTCAGCCAGGTCTTGCTGGGCCTGGGTCATATCGCCTAAATCGGCTTTAATTAAAGCAAGGCTTACCAGGTTATTTATAGTATGCGGGTAGTCGCCCTGTTGTTTTGAAATAAGAATACTTTGCAGGTAATACCATTTGGCTTCAGACAGGCGGTTCTCGCCAACATAGATCTTGGCCAGTTCGCTGAAACGGTAGCTGGCCTGCGCATACTCGCGGAAACGCATATTGTGTTGTGCCGCGCGCATTACAATACGCTCGTTTATTTCCAGGTTGAACTGGCTGCGTGGAATAACCGCTGCTGAAAGTTTTTGTGGATTATAAAAAGGCCTGCGTGCTGCCAGGTAGTTTTTTAGCGAATGATCTTTAACCTGGGCAATTTGAGGGTATCTTGTATGCTTTTTAAAGTCGCCGCGCCACCATTGGGCTGATGCCGAAAGGTTGAGAGCACAAAGAATTATTAAGATGATATATCGCATTTAAATCTTTCGCGGGGGTATAGTTAAATTAACTGGTATGCAAATGTAAAAATTAGTTTTCTGATTTACAATACCTTAAGATGGGTATAAACAGCGTTGATTTTTAGCCTTATACAACGAATTAGCTAAACGGAACTGGCAGGAAAATATTGTTTGGGCTGTGTGAATTATTTTTTAGTTTTATTTAATGAGAATTACATCGGTTAACCTATTGCTGACTATATGTATTAGCTGTTATGGATGTACACATAACCCCAAACCCTCTATCGTTAAGCCGCTTAAGCCAGGCACCGTTTCTGCAATTAAAAAAGATAGTACGGAAACTTCGGGGGCAATAATCGAACCGGCACTCAAAAAGTTTGTTGATACGGTAAACGATTATTTGACAGCTTATAACGATGTGAGACTATTTGATGAATACCCGGTGAAGGATCTTATCGGGTCAAAGGCGGATAGGGATTCGATCATTAAAGCAGCCGGAAACACAACAGTAATTGATGGCTTAAGCCTTGCCGATTATTATCGCGATAAAATAGGTGCAAACCTGATTGCCATCTTAAAAAACAAAGAAGTTTTAAAGTATAAGCTTAATGACATCTTAGCTGGGATAGACATCATTGTTTCGGCCGATGGCCGATTTTATAACCTGGTAATGGATGGCCAGACAGGCGGTTCGTATAAAAGCCGCATCTCGTTTATTCATTATAGGGCACCAGATGGGAAGTTATATAACAGTACATCGTACGGGGGGGTTGAAAACGGGAACACCTTCGGCGATGTATTTTTTAGCGATGGTTATTCCAGTATAACAACGCTCAATACAAAACAGGGCATAAAGTACTTGCTTTTTGGAGAGGTTATTGGGTGCAATACCTGTAGCGGCAATTACGTTACCCTGGCGTCTTTTAAAGACGGGACTTTTGTTAACGATTTTTCATATATGCTAACTACAAGAATGGAAGGTGAGATAACGTATGATGAAAAAGCTAAAAAGATTGTGGTTGATTATACGACAGACGATCAGGCACCCATATGCACATGTGATGATTCAGCCACTCAGCAGGCAAAAGAAGGTGTAGACAGTGCAGGGGATGAAACGCCCAATTATGGAAAAAAATGCAAATGCGTTTTTGCATTTAATGGCAGCACTTTCATAAAAGAAGCGAATAAGTTAACAAAGCGTAAGCCTAAAGTATAAAGCTATTCAAAAACCTCCACCTCGCCATCGTGCAGGGCCCAAACCATATAAGGGTGGGTATCGGCGTGGTAAATATCGCCGGTGTTGGTAATGCCTATTATACCGGCAAAGCCGTCGTAGGGTTTCATTTCGTCAAGGGTTTTTGCTGTCGCGAGGGCAATTGGCATGCCGTCGGTTACGCGGGTAACAATTTTAGTGGCTACCGATGCACTGGTAATATCTTCGCCTACGCCGGTGCACGAAATGCCCGCATAAGCGTTGGCATAATTACCCGCGGTAGTTGCCGAATCGCTTACGCGGCCGGGTATTTCAAAGCCTTTGCCCCCTGTTGAGGTTGCGGCGGCAATATCGCCATAAATATCAAGCGCTACGCAGCCTACGGTACCCAGGCGAATGGAGTCGCTTAGTTTCTTTTCATATTCCTTACGGCGCTGGGGTATTTCGGGGTTGTAATAGGCTACGCCGTTATTGGTTGCGAAGGCATTAGCGCCCAGCCCGCTCAATACGCGGTCGTCATAATCCATCAGTTTTTCTGCAATGCAGATCGGGTTTTTTACATCCTCAATGTTAATAACGCCTGTAAATTTTTGGGTTTTGCCATCCATAAGGGAGGCACTGAGCCTTATTTTGCCGTCGCTTTGTATCTGCGACCCGGTGCCTGCGTTAAAAAGGTCGCAATCTTCTAAAAGGCAAACGGTATACACAACGGTTTGGGCAGCGGTATGGCTTTCCAGGTATTTGTGGCCAAGCGTAACAATTTCACGCAGGGCATTCTGCTTTGCTTCTTTTACTTCCCGGTTTGTAAGCGATTCGCTAAAAAACCCACCGTGTATGATTAATTTCATTGTAAATCATTATTATCACTATCATGGGCGCCTATGTAAACGTCCTCCTCAACCTTTATCGCTTTCTTAATGATCATGCGGTGCTGCTGCAGGTCGTACTTATCAAATATCGACATGACATGCACCTTTAAGTTTTCGATAGAAACAGGATCGCCTATCTCTACATCATAAACGTTAGTTTCTACAATATTCTTGCCATCAACCAGCATTATTAATCCGGAGCCAATAGCTTCCATCATGCTGCCCTCGGTTATAAGCAGGCCGGCATCCTCGCCAAGGCCAATGCCCAGTATGCCGGGGTTGGTAGCAACGGCATATAGCAAACGGCCAATGCGGCCGCGCTGTACAAAATGTGTATCAACAATAACCGAGTCTATAAAGCCAAGCCCGGCGGTTATCTGCACCTCGCCTTTAATAAGGGCCTCATTGCTTTGCCCGCGATAGATCATGTGGGTTGATGCCGCCGCCGCCCCGGCCGATGTACCGGCTATCACAAAATTCTCGGCCTGGTAGCGTTGTTTCAGGATCTGCAGGAACTGCGTACCACCAAAAATGGCCGTCAGGCGCAGCTGATCGCCCCCGCTGAACATCACTACATCCGCTTTGCTGATGCGTTCTAAATATTCGGGGTTTGCGGCATCCTCGCGGCTTTTAATGTGCAGTACGTTTACGTGTGTAACATTAAGCTGGTTAAACGCTTTAATGTATTCGTTGCCCACAAGTTCGGGTATTTGCGATGCGGTAGTAATTACCTCAACAACAGAACCTTCATGCTTGTCAGACTCGTTAATGATGCGCTTTAGGATGCCCTTTTCAAAAAATTTAATGTAGTTGGGCTGCATAATATGCTCTACCACGCTCACATTACTCCCCATATCAACAGCTCCGCCTATTATTACCAGTTTTCCTTTCGGCACATCCATAATCTTTGTATCAGTTATATACAAATTAAAAAAAAATTGGTTAAAAACTAATGGATTAATTAATAATAGTGCATTTTTTGGCCGAAACATTTTATTAGATTGATAAGTTATTTAGATTTAAAGAGAAATTCCCTACTGACTTTTGAACCCTATATGAAAATTGAGAATATACAAGTACTGAGAGGCCCGAACATTTGGAGCATTAGCCGCAAAAAGTTAATACAAATGCGGTTAAACCTGCAGGAAATGGAAGAGCGCCCATCAAATACCGTTGATGGGTTTTACGAGCGATTAAAAGAACTGATACCGAGCTTGTACAGTCACCGCTGCTCGCCGGGTGTGCCGGGCGGCTTTTTTGAGCGCGTTATTGCCGGCACCTGGATGGGCCACGTGATAGAGCACGTAGCATTAGAGATACAAACCCTTGCCGGGATGGATACCGGTTTTGGCCGCACCCGCGAAACCAAAACACCTGGCACCTACAACGTAGTGTTTGCCTACCTGGAAGAGAAAGTAGGCGTTTTTGCGGCAGAAAGTGCTGTAAATATTGTACAGGCCATTATTGATGGTACCGAATACGACCTGGAGAAGGATATACAAACCATGCGCGAAATTCGCGAGAATACCCGCCTGGGGCCAAGCACGGGTTCTATTGTGGAAGAGGCCATTGCGCGCCGCATCCCATGGATCAGGCTGAACAATCAATCATTAGTACAATTGGGGTACGGTAAAAACCAGGTACGCTTTCGTGCTACCATGACCGAGAAGACCAGCAGTATTGCTGTTGATATTGCCAGCAATAAGGACGAAACCAAACGCCTTTTACAGGAACAGGCTATCCCGGTTGCCAAGGGCATGACCATCAGCAAAACCGAGCAGGTGATAGAAGCTATTGACCGAATTGGTTTCCCGTTGGTATTTAAACCGCTTGATGGTAACCATGGCCGGGGCATCAGCATCAATATCAACACCACCGAAGATGCTATTGCAGCTTATGAATTTGCAGCCCGCATCTCGCGCCGGGTAATTGTAGAGCGTTTTGTAACCGGGTACGATTTTAGGGTACTGGTGATTGATAATAAAATGGTTGCCGCCGCCCTGCGCGACCCAGCCCACATTGTTGGCGACGGCGAACTGAACATTCAGCAACTGATAGACAAAGAAAATAGCGACCCGCGCCGCGGCTACGGCCACGAGAATGTGCTTACGCTGATAGATATTGACCGCGATACGCTGGACCTGCTGGAAAAGAAAGGCTATACCCTGGAAACCGTTCCGGCTAAAGACGAAAAGGTTTTTGTAAAATCGACCGCCAACCTGAGCACCGGCGGCACTTCTATTGATGTTACTGACCACGTGCACCCGCAAAACATTTTTATTTGCGAACGCATCTCCAAGATCATCGGGCTGGATATATGCGGTATTGATATTATGGCCAAAAACCTCACCGAGCCGCTTACCGAAAATGGCGGTGTGGTATTAGAGGTTAACGCAGCACCCGGTTTCAGGATGCATATTGCCCCAAGCGAAGGTTTGGCGCGCAACGTGGCCGGCCATGTTATTGATATGCTTTACCCGCCGGGCAAATCTGCCCGCATCCCTATTATTGCCATAACCGGCACCAACGGTAAAACCACCACCACCCGCTTAATAGCGCATATTGTGAAAAACAACGGCCTGCGTGTAGGTTTTACCACAAGTGATGGTATCTACGTGCAAAATAACATGATGCTGAAAGGCGATACCACCGGGCCGGTAAGCAGCGAGTTTATTTTAAAAGACCCAACGGTTGAGTTTGCCGTACTTGAAACCGCCCGAGGCGGCATCCTGCGTTCGGGCCTTGGGTTTAGCCGGTGCGATATTGGTGTTATTACCAACATACAGGAAGACCACCTTGGCCTGGCCGATATCCACACCCTTGATGACCTTGCCCGTGTAAAAAGCGTGGTGATCAATTCGGTAAAAAAAGATGGCTGGGCTGTTTTGAATGCCGATAACAAATACTGTGTACAAATTGGCAAAAAAGCCGATTGTAACGTAGCCTATTTTAGCCGCGATGAGAAGAACCCGGTAATTGTATCGCATTGCAAAAAAGGCGGTATTGCCTGCGTTAGTGAAAATGGTTTTATCACCATTATGAAAGGCGACTGGAAGATCCGCGTGCAGCGCACCATCCAAATCCCGCTTACGTTTGGCGGTACCGTGCCGTTTATGATTGATAACGTAATGGCAGCAACGCTGGCTACCTTCTTGCACGGCTTTAAAACCGAGGATATTAAAATGTCGTTGGAAACCTTTATCCCGTCGGCAGCGCAAACGCCGGGTAGGATGAACATCTTTGAGTTTAAAGATTTCCGTTTCATGATAGATTTTGCGCATAACCCGGATGGCTACAACGGTATCAAAACCTTCCTGAGCCATATCGATTCGCCGCTGAAAATAGGTATCATAGCGGGCACCGGCGACAGGCGCGACGATGACATCCGCGAAATTGGTAAGATAGCCGCCGAGATGTTTGATTATATCATCCTGCGCCAGGAAAAACACCTGCGTGGCCGCACGGCAGAAAATATTCTGAGTTTGTTAACAGACGGTATAAAATCCGTAGATATTAATAAGCGCTTTGAGGTGGTGCCAAAAGAAATAGATGCCATTAAACACGCCATGAGCCTGGCCCAGCCGGGTACATTTATCACCGCCTTAAGCGATGTGGTTGATAACGCCATTGAAACGGTACAAAACTACCAGGAGCAGGAAAGAAACGGCTTGTTTAACGTATAAGCTAAACGTTTGAAAAGCTTAAAGCCCGGCTGATTTTTCAGCCGGGCTTTTTATGTACCTGCTTGTCATGCTGAACATAGTGAAGCATCTATTCGCCAACATGCAAATCGGATATGCAAAGTTCACCGATAGGTCCTTCGCTATCGCTCAGGATGACAAGTTATTTGGAGGGCTTTCTATCGCTTAAATAATAATGCCATAGCAACATACTTGCTACCGTGCGGTAAGGCTTCCATTGCTCAGCCAGTATTAGTAACTCTTCTTTCTGCGTTTCTTTTGGCAACGACTTCAATCGTTTAATGGCATTAACTATTGCCAGATCGCCGATGGGTAAAACATCAGTATGCTGTAGTACAAACATCAGGTAAACATCTACCGTCCAGTTGCCGATACCTTTTAGGGCGGTTAGCCTGTTACGAATATCTGCATCCTCCATTTGTTGAAAAGCTTCCAGATCAATTTGCCCGCTGATGATAGCTTCCGCCAGGTACTTAATGTAGGCTGTTTTTTGGCGGCTGCAATAACACTCGCGCATTTCGGCGTCAGTCAATAACAATACCCTTGCCGGGGTGATTTCCTGCACCCGCTCGCGCAGTTTGTTCAGGGCTGATAAGGCCGATGCAAGTGATACCTGCTGCTCCAATATAATGTGGACGAGCGTTTCAAACGTGTTAGGCCGCGTCCACATTGGCGGGTAGCCATATAGGCGGATAACGCCTGCAAAATCAGCATCAATTTGGGCAAGCTCATCGCAGATGGTGTTATAATTGGCCTTGGTAAACTGTTGTGGCATATAATTGTTAATTTAAAATTACTAATTTTTTTAGGATTTAGCATTTCTATTTCTGATTTTTACATTTATGAACAACCTGCCGCCATTAGCCGAACGCATGCGCCCAAAATCATTGGATGATTATGTGGGCCAGAAACACCTTGTTGGCAAGGGCGCGGTTTTGCGCAAGGCCATTGAGAGTGGCTCATTACCCTCTATGTTGTTTTGGGGGCCGCCGGGCGTTGGTAAAACTACGCTGGCCTATATCATTTCGCAATCGCTGTACCGCCCGTTTTTTGCACTGAGTGCCATTAACTCGGGTGTTAAAGATGTACGCGAGGTGATAGAAAAAGCCTCACTGCTGAAAGAGCAGGGCGAGATATTACCGATACTATTTATTGACGAGATCCACCGTTTCTCTAAATCGCAGCAGGACTCGTTGCTGGGCGCGGTTGAGCGGGGCATTGTAACCCTGATAGGTGCTACTACAGAAAATCCATCGTTCGAGGTGATCTCCGCTTTGCTGTCGCGATGCCAGGTATATATATTACAGCCACTGGAAGAGCAGGATCTGCTCGACCTGCTGGATAAAGCCAAAAAAGAAGATGTTGTACTGAAAGAAAAGAACATCATCATAAAAGAACACGAAGCGTTGTTACGCCTTAGCGGTGGCGACGCCCGAAAGCTGCTGAATATTTTTGAGTTGCTGGTAAACGCGTTCGATAGTAAAAAGATAGTACTGACCAATGATGTGGTGCTGGAGCATGTACAGCAAAACATGGCCCTGTACGATAAAACCGGCGAACAGCATTACGATATAATATCTGCCTTTATTAAAAGCATGCGGGGCAGCGACCCCAATGGTGCTGTGTACTGGCTGGCCCGAATGATCGTAGGTGGCGAAGACCCGCTATTCATCGCCCGGAGGATGCTGATACTGGCATCAGAGGATATTGGCAATGCCAACCCCAACGCCCTGCTGCTGGCGCAGAGTTGCTTTAACGCCATACAGGTTATTGGTATGCCCGAGTCGCAACTGATACTGAGCCAAACGGTTATTTATTTGGCTACATCGCCAAAAAGCAACTCGGCTACAACGGCCATAGGCGCAGCCATTGCGCTGGTTAAACAAACTGGCGACCTGCCCGTTCCGCTACACCTGCGCAACGCGCCAACTAAGCTGATGAAAAACATAGGCTACGGCAAAAACTACAAGTACGCCCATAGCTTTGAGGGCAACTTTGCCGAGCTTGATTTTTTACCCGAAGCCATCAGGGGAACAAAAATTTATGATCCCGGTAACAATGCGCGCGAGAATGAATCAAAAGAAAAGCTTAAGAAACTTTGGGGCGACAGATATAAATATTAGTATCTTAACCGCTGGTTAATCTCAGGTTAAACTTTTCACGATCATTCAATGATATCTACCTTTTTCGATCACGAACTAAAAGCCTTCTGGCGCTCAAAAAACACAGGCAAAAGTATAGCGGTAAAAGTATTTATGGGGCTTATTATCCTCTACTTTTTGGCTATAGCCGCGTTCATTGGTTTTAACCTGGATAGGATACTGGCAAAAAGCGCCCCTAACGAAAATATTATTGCAGGATTTTGTGGCATAGTGCTGGTTTATTATCTGGTAGATGTGTTGATGCGCTTGCAATTACAAGAGCTGCCAACGCTTAAAGTACAACCATACCTGCAGCTACCCATTAAGCGCAACACGGTAATTAGTTACCTTGCGCTGGCTGCCATGTTCTCGTTCTTTAACTTGTGGCCGTTTATACTGTTCGGGCCTTTCATTTTTAAGGTGATAGCAGTTAAACTGGGTGGCTTAACGGCAACGGTGTTTATAATTTCGTTAATGGCATTATCGGTTTTCAATAATTACCTGGCCTTATATATTAAACGGAAGGCTAACCTTAATGGTTGGGTAATGTTAATTGCCGCAGGCGGGTTTTCGTTACTTGTGGCCGGCGATTTTGTATGGCACCTGTATTCATTAAAGGCTGTATCTTACCTGTTTTTTGGTAACCTTATTATTAAACCATACCTGGTTATATTGCCTGTAGTACTTGCAGTTGCCATGTATTACTTTAATTTTTATTACTTAAAGGCTAACCTATATTTAGAGGAATTAAGCTCTAAAAAAGAGGCGGCAAAAAGCAGTACCGAAATACCGTTACTAAACCGCTTTGGCCATGTAGGCGACCTGATAGCTAATGAAGTAAAATTGATCCTGCGTAACAAGCGCCCACGCTCGGCCCTCATTATGGGTTTGTTCTTTATGTTTTACGGGCTCATTTTTTATACCAACCCTAAAATGGGCGAAGGCTTCAAGGTTTTTGTGGGCATGTTTATGACGGGGATCTTCATCATCAACTACGGGCAGTTTATGTTTAGCTGGCAGGCAGCACACTTTGATGGTATACTGGTGAGCAAGGTTAAATTCACCGACTTTTTAAAAGCAAAATACCTGCTGTTCACTATCGTATCTACCGTGGCGTTTATACTCACCACACCATATATTTACTTTGGCTGGAGAACCGTGATGATCCACTTTGTAATGTACCTATGGAATTTGGGCATCAACACAACCATCGTATTATACTTTGCCAACCGAAACTACAAACGCATCGACCTGAGCAAAGGCGCTTCCTTTAACTGGGAAGGTGTAGGCGCAAGCCAACTGCTGTTGTCGTTCCCCTTAATAGCATTCCCATACGTAATATATTGGCCGCTTGCGCACTTTGGATATGATAACATAGCCCTGGCTATATTGGCAATATTAGGTGTGGCGTTTATCATCACCCGCGACTTCTGGATCAAAAAACTGGAAGCAGATTTTTACACAAAAAGATATAAAATAGCCGAAGGCTTCAGAAATAAATAACATGATTGAGATTAAAGACCTGAAAAAAGTTTACAATGGTGTAACTGTAGTAAACGTACCGCATGTGCAAATAAACAAAGGCGAAAGCATTGGCCTTGTAGGTAATAACGGCGCAGGTAAAACTACCCTGTTCCGCATGATATTGGATCTGATACGTGCCGAAAAAGGCGAGGTATTACTTAAAGGCGAAAACGTTGCCGGTGCCGAAGCCTGGAAAAACTATACAGCATCGTACCTGGACGAGGGGTTCCTGATAGATTACCTTACGCCCGAAGAGTATCTGTATTTTATTGGTGGCCTGCATCAGCAAAACAAAGCCCAGGTAGATGAAAAACTGGCCGGTTTAACCGAGTTTTTTAATGGCGAGATCATCAACAAAGGCAAATACATCCGCGACCTGTCAAAGGGGAACCAATGCAAGGTTGGTGTTGGTGCCTGCCTGCTGCAACAGCCCGAATTACTGATGCTGGATGAACCTTTCGCTAATATTGACCCGAGTACACAGTTCAGATTAAAGAACCTCCTGAAAGATCAGAATAAGAACCACGGTGTTACAACCATCGTATCCAGCCATGACCTGAACCACGTAACAGACGTTTGCGAACGCATTTTGCTAATGGAAAAAGGTGTGGTAATTAAAGATATCGCTACAAGCTCATCTACCCTGTCCGAATTGGAAGAGTACTTTGGCGTTGGGCAAAGTACCGCCAGTTACAATGTAACGGTTGATAAAGAAGAGAACCACTAATAAAACGTTATGTATTTGATAAGGGAGGCTGCAACAACCGATGTTGAAGCAATTTTGCAAATAGCACACCAAACCTGGTGGCCTACTTACGAGCCTTTATTGGGTAAAGAGCAGGTTGCCTATATGCTGGGCGAATTATATACACCCGAAAAGATAAGCAAGCAAATAGCGGAGAAACAGCAAACCTTTTTATTGCTTATAGAAGATGGGCAACCTGTGGCATTTGCCGCTTACTCGCCACGGGAGGAAGATGCGGATATCTACAAACTGCACAAGTTATACTGCCTGCCCGTTACCCAGGGCAAAGGTTATGGCAAGATACTGATCAACGCCGTTGCCGATAAAACCAGGGAGGCTGGCAAAAACACTTTAGACCTGAATGTGAACCGCTATAATAACGCGAAAAGCTTTTACGAGAAAATGGGTTTTGAGGTGGTTTATGAGGAAGATATCCCGATTGGACCATACTGGATGAATGATTTTGTGATGCGGAAGGCGTTATAATGGAATACCGGATAGCCGAATCGGTTGCAGTGTTTATGGTGGCACTGAAGCAGATATTTATAAAAAATGCTTTATGGAGTGTTTTTGTCGTTCTGTTATGCATTGTGAGATATTATTTTCATAATCACCAGATTGTTGACACCAGTTTGTTTATAGCCGTAGGTTCGCTTGTGTTATTATTAGGTGCTGTGCAATATTATACGATCTCGTCAAAAGGCAACATCATAAATAATACAGCAACAAATGTTGTGATAGAAAACAATGCTGTTACTATAGTAACCTACCCCTTCAAAGGGCTGTATTTTATAAATAGGCAGGCTAAAAACATACGATTTAATACCCCGGGTATAGAAATTAAAAAAGTGCCTTACCCGGTTAAACAGGTGTATAGTTTGGATGAAAATGTATTTAAACAAACCTTCGACTACAGGGTATTTAAATTATCGGCCGGTAAGAACGAGGCATATATCTTGTTAGATTATTTTGATGCAGAACTCGAAAAAAGCATAAAAAGCCTTAAGGCATAGTGTTAATTCGCGTCAGCGAATGATATGTTAACAGATGAACCCGGATATAAATAACCCCATTGATATTCCCTCGGTCCAAATGGTAGAGATGCCAAAAGGAAGCATTGAACTGCGGGACGACCGCACAAAACAAAAATGGACGGTTGAGCTCGCCCCGTTTTTACTTGCCCAATTCCCGGTAACCCAAGCCCAATATTTTGAGGTTACGAAAGCATCACCAAGCACATTTAAAGGAAATAGGCTGCCCGTTGAAACGATAAGCTGGAAAGACGCGGTTAGCTTTTGTAATTTATTATCGGCAAAGGCGGGGTTAAAGGCCTGTTATTCCGTTGGCCAGGCGGAAGATATCACTTTTGACCCAGATGCAAACGGATTTAGACTACCAACAGAAGCCGAGTGGGAATATGGCTGTAAAGCGGGAACAACCGGCATCAGGTATGGTGAGTTAGATGCCATTGCCTGGTATAAAGCAAACTCGAATAAATCGACCCATGATGTAGGATTGAAAGAACCCAATGCCTGGGGCCTTTATGATATGCTGGGCAATGTTTGGGAGTGGTGTTCTGATATTTATGACGAAACCGTTTACGGTTCCTACCGCATCATCAGAGGCGGCGGCTGGAGCGACGAGGAACGGGGCTGTATGGCTACTAACCGCAGGCGCAGCCACCCCACTTCATTCAAAATTGATGACCTGGGGTTTAGGGTCGCCAGGAATATATAAGATGCTTGCTACCTCACAGCAATGACTTGGTTTTTTATTAAAGGGAAAGGCGCAATTATTTGCGCCTTTCCCTTTAATCCCTTTTGTCATGCTGAACATCGTGAAGCATCTACTCGCCGACATGCATGTTGTACATTAGATCCTTCGCTATCGCTCAGGATGACAAATGGCGTTACGCGGTAAACGCGTCTATCGCTTTTTCTATCCTGATAATGGTTTCGCTTTCGCCAAGCAGCTTGGCTATGTCAAACACATGCGGGCCAAATTTACCGCCTACCAGCATAATGCGGAAGGGCAGCATTACATCGCCCGGCTTCAGGCCTTTTTCTTCGGCCAGGGCCTTGAATTTGGCTTCCAGTTCGGCAGCATCAAATGTATCGGGCGAGCTTAGTATGCCGATGAACGTGTTAAAGAAATCGGTTTTAACGTCGTTCCATTTTGGTTTAACGGCGTTCAGGTCATACTCTGCCGGTTGTTGGAAAAAGTATGCCGACTGCTGGTAAAAATCAGGTAGTAAAACGCAGCGTTCTTTAACCGTATCAATAACTTTCAGCAGGTAAGCTTCGTCTTTTACAATAACGCCGTTTGCTTTTAATATCTCCCAAACTTTTACTTTCAGGGTTTCGGCAGCGGTACGTTTTATCCATTCTGCATTGTACCATTTGGCTTTTTCAAAATCGAACTTAGCGCCAGCTTTGCTGATACGTTCTATTGAAAACTTTTCGATCAGCTCATCCAGCGTAAAAATTTCCTGGTCGGTGCCATCGTTCCAGCCCAGCATAGCCAGCAGGTTCAAAAACGCTTCTGGCAAAAAGCCCAACTCACGGAAACCCGGGGTTAGTTCGTTGCTTTTCGCATCAAACCAGTTCATGGCGTAAACAGGGAAACCCAGGCGTGCGCCATCGCGTTTGCTTAGCTTACCGTGGCCATCGGGTTTTAATATCAAGGGTAAATGCGCCCATTGCGGCATGTCGGCTTTCCAGCCTAAATAGTCCCAAAGCAGGATATGTACCGGTGCAGATGGTAGCCATTCTTCGCCACGGAAAGCGTGCGTGATCTTCATCAAATAATCATCAACTACCACGGCTAAATGGTAGGTTGGCATACCGTCGGCTTTTAGCAAAACTTTATCGTCAACCTGGTTGGTTTCAAAACTAACATGGCCGCGTATCATATCATTAAAGCTGATGGTTTCCTCTTTCGGCATTTTTATGCGGATAACATGCGGCGTGCCCGCCTGCAAAAGCTTTTCGGTTTCCTGCAAAGGCAGGTTCAGCGAATTGCGCAGGCTGTTGCGTGTGGCAAGGCCGTACTGAAAATTCGGCACTTCCTTACGTTTTGCATCAAGTTCTTCGGCTGTGTCAAACGCGTAATAGGCGTGGCCCTGGGCTACCAGCTTTTCGGCGTATTCGCGGTAGATGGGTTTGCGTTCGCTTTGGCGGTATGGGGCATACTGGCCGCCAACAACCGGGCTTTCGTCCGGCGTAATGCCACACCATTTCAGGCAATCTAAAATGTATTGCTCGGCGCCATCCACGTAACGGGTTTGGTCGGTATCTTCTATACGTAAAACAAAATCGCCTTTATGCTTTTTGGCAAACAGGTAATTAAACAAAACGGTACGCACACCACCCAGGTGTAAACCACCTGTAGGGCTTGGCGCAAAACGGACTCTTACTTTTTTATCTGACATCGCACAGCAAAGATAACCCTATTAACCGTAAGCCAAAAGGTTGATGTAAAATGTGGCAGGAATGTGGCGCAATATTGCCAGGATTTAATAACAGTAAACATTTGATTGTCAGGTTGTTGCTATGTGTAATAATAGGAAACGGCTGATTGTCAGATTATTGACAGCGTTCACGGGTGTTCACGGCAGTGAACGTGAACACTTGCGGCGTTTGAGGACGTTTTAATGGCGGTTTTAGGCAGTTTAAGGTGGTGTTAATTGTGCTTCGACAAGCTCACCCTTTCAGAAGCGCCTACAAATACGTAACCCCGTCAAAAACCGATTTTGTATAATAGATAGGTTCAAAGGGTTCATCATTTAACATCTGGCAATCGGCCTTTACATTGGTGCAAAACACATCGCCAAATATGCTGGCAATGGCGGCATCGGCGGCATCGCGACCGGTGGCTATTTTTACCAATCCGTTTAGCGGGGCGAGTTTGGTGGCGTCGAACAAGATCCAGTCGCCGCCTATGTAGGCTTCAAAACAGGCATGAAAATCGGCAGGGACAAGCTTATAGGCGTACCCGGTAAAGTAGCGGGCGGGGATGGTTAAGGCGCGGCAAAGGGCTATCCCTAAATGTGCAAAATCGCGGCAAACGCCTGCCTGCTGGGTAACGGTATCATAAGCGGATGTTTCTGAATTACTGAACCCGCTCAGGTATTCTACATTTTTATGGATCCAGTCGGTAATGGCAACCACCTGGCGGTAGGTATTATCAATTTGCCCGAAGGTGTTGTTGGCCAAGCGGTACAACTTGTCCGACTGGCAATACCTGCTGGGGTTTAAATAAGTTAACACCGCCGGGTCGAATTTGCTTACCGGTACTTCCTGGAAACTGCGGTAGTCTTTTATCTCGTAGTAATTATCAACCGTGGCCTCGTATTTTATGTTAACCGTGCCGGTATCGGTAATGTCCAGCCGTACAAAGCGGTTCTCGCCGTTAATGGCCGGGAGTTCTTCGGCTTTGATGTATGGATCGATGCTTAGTTTTTCGTCTATAATGGTTTGATGCGCGGTGCGCAGCGCGTGTACATTTAATATTAAAGTGCTGGGCGCCTTAACCTCATATCCTAACGCCGCCGAAACTTTAAACTTCATCTTTTACCTGTGGTAATTTTGCAAACGCCTTGTCCATCCAATCTCCCGGGATGTTTTGCAGGGCATTTTTTAATTCATCGTCCCATTGCGCCGATATACTGGCCATATCTTTTTGTGTGTAACGCTGTTCTATCAGTTTAAATGTATCTTTTTTATAAAGGATCACATCTATCGGGAAATCAACATTATTACTGCTTACCCGGGTAGAATCGAACGATAAAAAACCGGCCTTTAAAGCCTCCCGCATGTCCGAATCTTCATCCAGTGTGCGGTTCAGTATCGCCTTGCCATGGCCCGAGTTGCCTATTACTACAAAGGGCGCACCAAGGCCAAGCTCAACCCAGTTCCCTTCGGGGTAAAGCATAAATAATTTATGCTCCTCATCATCCTTTAGCTGCCCGCCAATAATGGTGTTCAGGTCAAATTTAAAACCAGCTTTTTCCAGGTAAGCCCTGTCCTCTTCGGCAACCCGGCGTACCTGCTGGCCAAACGCATTTACAGCTTGGTAAAGCTTGTCGTAGGTTTCGGTTTCTACCAGTTCATTAAAATAAACAACAGCCTTGTCTCGTACCGACCGCAAACCGCTGGTCATGATGAACAGCGCGCCGCCATCCTTTTGTACCAGCGTTATCTTTTTTTTGATGGTGGTATCGGTACCCGAAGTAATGCGTGTATCGGCAATGGCTATTAAGCCCTCTTTAACTTTGATCCCTAAACAGTAAGTCATGATGTTTTATAGTTACCTATTGCTGCTGTTGTTGTTGCTGCTGCTCAATCATCTCCATGTACTTTGCATAGCTGTTGCGGGCAATAGCTGTCGCTGCTTTTGGAGCGGTTGAAACGGTAAATATATCTTTTTCTTCGTGAACTTGCCCGTCCTCGTACCCAACGGAAACGGATACCTCCAGCGTATGGCCTGCCGCGCCTTTATATACCCCTTTAACCGGCGAGCAGTCGCTAAAGTTACGGCCAACAGCCAGGCGCACATGGTTCTCATTAGCCACGCAGTTGTTGGTGGGGTCTATACCCAGCCAACCGTAACCAGGCAGGTAAGCTTCGGCCCAGGCATGGGTTGCCCCTTCGCCGCGCATGCCATCCTTATTGGGGCAAATGTAGCCGCTTACGTAACGTGCGGGGATACCCACCAGGCGAAGCATCACCATCAGCAGGTGGGCAAAATCCTGGCAAACACCGGCTTTGAGTTTCCAGATCTCATCCAGGGTGGTTTCAACCGTGGTTACCCCTTTTATGTAATCGAAGTTTTTGTAAACGTACTTGCAGAATTTCAGCGCGGTGTGGTAGGGAGTATCTTCTGCTTTGCGCTCGGTTTCTACCACGGGGCGTAGTTCACTCAGCCCTTCAAAATATTCCTGTTTTAAAAAATCTATATAGGGCACAATGTAGCGCAGGTTAAACAGCTCGTTCCATTGCTCGGCCGAGAAGATATTATCCAGCGGTAAAGGCCTTGGATGGGTGATGATGGATAACTGCGAGTTGATCACCATCAGGTTATGTGGCTCGGTATAGGTAAAGCTGCCAACCTCGTTGCCGTAATAATCTACATAGGTATCTACCTGCGGGTGGCCGCTAATTTGCAGATCATGCTTTAAAACATCCTGGTAAATATCAACAATGGGGTACAGGATAATCTTGTTGGCGCTATCGCGCACAAAGCCATCGTAAGCGTATTTGGTGGTATGTTGTATTTTAAATTCGGGCATAATGCTAATTTTTTAATTTGAGGATTTGAAGATTTGAAAATGCTTGTCCCTTCATTTTAAAATCTTCAAATCGGCACATTTTCAAATTGATTAAGAATTTGCAAAGTAATATTCATTTAATGAGTTGCCAATGCGATACAGGTCTTCGCGCAGGCTGGTTAAATATTCGTGCAGGCCCATCTGGCTGATGCTTTTAACCGAACTGTATTTGATGTTGCTTTGCAGTTTGCCTATATGAAAAGAGATCTCCCGGTAATCGTTCACATTGCTGTTGTTCTTCAGCCTGTCGAAATACCGTTGGATGTTATTTACCGAATAGATAACCGAGCGCGGGAAATCGTTATTCAAAATAACCTGCTCAATTACGTTATGTGCTTCCAGCCCGTCGCGGTAGGTTTTCTGGTAAAGCTCGTACCCGCCTATTGATAACAGCAGGTGTTTCCAGTAGGTGATATCCAGCAGCAGGTCGGGGTTGTTATTGATGGGCCCAAACTTTACGTCGAGGATATCTATTGATTGGATGGCGCGCTCCAGGTATTTACCAATATTCATAAAGCTGCGGGCCTGGCCGCGTTCCATGGTAATTTCGGCCGTGCCGTAGTACAGCATCACCTGCTTGATCAGCACATCTAAAACACCTATGGGGTCGTCCTTTTTTAGGCCGGCCACAATGCGGGGTTCTTTGGCGGTGTGGTAATATTCGTTCAGGCATTGCCAAAGGTCTTTTGGGATGTGTTCCTGCACGCTGCGGGCGTTTTCGCGGGCAAGGGTGATGAGGTTAACGATGGAGTTGGCATTTTCCTTATCTATCACCATATACTTTAAAACTGCGCGGCTGTCATCGCCCAATTGCCCGATCAGCTCTTCGTCTGAGCCCGAAAAAATGCGGATAACCGGCTCCCAGGTAAACCCGGCTACCGAATCCTGCGACGACGCGTAATTCGTCTTCAGCATCCTCAGGATACCATCGCTCCGTTCAATATAACGGCTTAACCAATAAAAACTTGCTGCTACCCTGCTTAACATACGCCCCCCAGCCCCCTGAAGGGGGAGTTTTTTGAATGAAATATTTTACTTATATAGATATACATATAGTTGTTTTTTAGTTATTTGATTCCCCCTTTAGGGGGCTGGGGGGCTCAACAAAGCACCCACGTATCCTTGCTCCCGCCGCCCTGCGAACTGTTTACCACCAGCGAGCCCTCTGTTAAGGCCACGCGTGTAAGGCCACCGGGTACTATCTCAATACCATCCGGCCCGCAAAGGGCGTATGGCCTTAAGTCGATACGCCTTGGTTGCAGCACGCCGCCTATATAACATGGCGCTGCCGACAGGCTGATGGTTGGCTGCGCGATAAAATTGCGCGGGTCTTTCAATATTTCTTTTTTATACTTTTCTATTTCTTCTTCCGTGGATGCATGGCCCATCAGCATACCATACCCGCCGCTTTCGTTGGTTTTTTTCACTACCATGCTGTTGATGTTCTTAAAAACAAACTCGCGCTCGTCATCATTACTAAGGCGATGGGTGGGTACGTTTTTTAATAATGGTTCCTCGTTCAGGTAATACCTTATCATGTCCGGCACGTAGATATAGGTGGCCTTATCATCGGCAACACCATTACCTATGGCGTTTACTATAGCCACATTACCTTTACGATAAGCGCCCATTAGTCCGGCAACACCCAAAACGCTGTTGGGGTTAAATACCAAAGGATCTAAAAAGTCATCGTCCACCCGGCGATATATCACATCGACCTGCTGCAGGCCGGTGGTGGTTTTCATATAAACTTTATGGTTGTTCACTACCAGGTCGCGGCCCTCAACCAGTTCAACACCCATTAAACGGGCAAGGGTGGTATGCTCAAAATAAGCCGAGTTGTAAATACCCGGACTAAGCAACACAATAGTTGGGTTACTGATCTGCCTCGGCGATAATGACAGCAGGTTTTTATATAAGATGGACGGATACTCGGTAACACTGCGTACGCCGCAGTTTGGCAACAAGTCCGGGAACAGCCGTTTAGTTATCTCGCGGTTTTCCAGCATATAACTTACACCCGATGGCGTGCGCAGGTTGTCTTCCAGCACATAAAAGGTGCCGTCGTGATCGCGGATCAGGTCGATACCGGCAATATGAACATACACATCGTAGGGTACGTTCAGCTGGTACATCTCGCGCAAAAAGTGCGGGCACGAGTACACAATATCTATCGGGACAATCCCATCCTTTACAATGAACTGGTTATGGTAAATGTCTTTCAGGAAAAGATTAAGCGCGGTAAGCCTTTGCTTGATACCCTTCTCTACAAAATCCCATTCGGCGGCGGTGATAACCCGGGGGATGATATCAAACGGAAAGATTTTCTCTATTCCCTCGCCGCTGTTGTAAACGGTAAAGGTGATACCCTGGGTCATGAACAGGCGTTTGGCCAGTTCTTCTTTTTTATTCAGGTCATCCGGCGATTCTTTGGCCAGGTAGTCAATTACTTTCTGATAATGGTCGCGTACGATGCTTTTTTCGTTGTACATCTCGTCCCATACGCCATTTATAAGATTGTATTTTTCAAAATGCTGCGATTTGTACATAAAAAACCCTTAAATAAATTAAAAAGTCAACAATTAGCAACTGGTTGTGTCGATATTTACAATCCAAATAATGTTATTTGCTTATTTCTTGGTAAATTATGAAAAATAATGATTGATTTATGCAAATTTTATATTAAAATAGAATAAATATCTCAATATTTTGAAAAACAGGCTTCGGAAGGTAACGCTTATCGGCTATTTGAAGTGTAATTGCATCGAACACTTGTTAAACAAGTGAGCCTCAATAGTGTTTGTTAGGCGAAAAGATTTAAAAACAGAAAGAAAGGTTAAGCCAATGCTTCTTCTCTTGTTCCGGCGGGTAATTTATCGGTCGTAAAATCCTTAAACAGCAATTCCCAGGCTATTTTAAACCAGATAATGATACATGGGTAGGCTTTTATGGCATAGTTCTGCATCCAAACCCGGGCGGGTTTCGGGAAAGCATCCGATGGGCCGAGGCCGGTTACCACCAGCAACAGCACCAACATCACAATAGTAAATGGTGTAAACGGCTTTTGCTGCATCATAATATAGATTACGGCACCTGCGGTAGCGATGATGAAAGTAGGATGCTCTGACGCGGTACTGAAGATGACCACCATTAGCAGCAATGAACACATTACCTGCAGCCTGAATTTTAACGAGGCGTATTGTTTAAACCTTAACAGCGCCGCGCCAAACACGGCCGCGCCGCCAAGCAGGAATGGCCAGTTAGGGATGCTGCTATCCTGGAACAAGCGCCTTGCGGCCCCCATCATACACCAGTCGAACCCGGTGGTTAGGCTTTGGTTGGTTAGGTTTTTAGAAGATAGCGCCGCAAACCAATCCTTATAGGTTTGTACTAAAAATTGTGGCCCAGAGATAATCGCCGGAAGGCAAAGCAATATAGCCAGCCAAATAAACGACCAGATGATGTAGCGAAGCTTGTTTTTTGAGAACACGAAAAATGCTACCCCAACAACGGGGTAGATTTTCATTAATGTACCAAACACGGTAAACAGTGTGGCGTATTGCTCTTTTTGTCGCTTTACCATGGTAAAGCTTAATATAATAATGGCCGCTATAATGGGGTTAAACTGCATGTAATGGCTGGAGTTGGCAAACTCGATAGCGCAAAGCAGCAGGATAATGGTTTTTATGCGGTTAGTAAAAGGCAGGGTATTAATGGCCCATAAAAAAGCGGCGGCGTTGCCAACCTCCCAAAAAAAGAACCCCCAGCCTTCGGGCATTAACGCAAGCGGGGCAATAAATACGGTAAATGCAGGGCCGTATATGTACACATCATAATACTCTTTGGGGTAGTTTAGGTATAGGTTTATATGGTCCCTGAAGTGATAGAACGATGTACGGAATATGATGTAATTATTATCAATATGCCTGAAATATTTGAGCTGCCAGCAAAAAACAGCTACGGCAATATACAGGATGCACGTCCACTGGTAACCGGTTAAATTCAGGAACTTTTTTGGGGCTAACTGCTGGCTCATATTGCAGCTATAAATTAAAGCAAAATTATTTATTAGCCCAACCGTAATTTTTGCCCAATAGCGAAGCGTTTAGTAAATAAAAGCCCCAAGTTTTAGCTTGGGGCTTTCTGTTGCATATTTTGAAGGCTATTATTAATTGCCGAACGCGTAATTGATCGAAAAAACAAACCGGTTTATAAAATTGGCGTCAAAGCTATTAGTGCTCGAAGGGGTGGTACCTTTAACATCCTGGTGTGCGTAGGTCAGGCCTCCTAAAGCGGCGGTTAATCCAAGTCGTTTAATCGGGAAATAAACAAAATCTAACCCAAGGCCGCCAGAATAAGTGTTGCTAATATTCTCCGAATTGCTTTGCGGGTTAGATGCATACTCCTGGATTGATTTACCATGCTGGTAATTAAACATTGGACCGGTCCTAATCCCAATTTTATTTTCATATAGAAAATACTTTCTAAGGTAAATGCCGGCGTTAAAGCCATTCGATTCCGTATTGCTCGGATTATAAATGCTGCTATAGTCCTGTTTTGATTGGCCGTATCCTATAGACAGTCCTAAATCCAGCTTGTCGGCAACAAAATAGCTGTAAGTTGGCGCAATACTGTAGCTTGTTGCTTTTCCATGAACGTTGGTCATAGCATTGGTGCTGTAGTCCAGATATTTAGAATCTGAACTGGAGGTGCTTACCCCAAAGCTAACGCCCAGCATCTGGCTGCCTTTTTCTGTTTGTGCTTTAGCGGATTGGATGGCAATGATTGACACGAATGCCAAAAGGAGTTTTTTGTACATGTTAATTGTTTAAAAGGTTTGTTAATTGATTTAGAAATCGGCTGTATGACAGAGGTGCAGCCAACTGGTTTAATGCCTTTTTGTCGAAAAGGACGAATTAAATGCAACCGACTTATAATGTGCCTGTTAATTTATCTGGTACTATATTTAATGCTTTTGCTTGCTTTTTTAAACGGAGCATGTACATTTGAAAATCATCAACCAATCTGCATATAAATGAAAATTGTACTTTTTTTACCTACGTTATTATTAACAGCATCGGTTTATGCGCAAACAGATATCGCGACCAAAACCACCGCCGCTACTGTAAAAGAAAATTTTAGCGATGACTGGGCCGACCTACGCCATTACGAAGCCGAGAATAAGTTATTGCCAGCACCTGCAGCCGGTGAAAAGCGAGTTGTGTTTTTAGGAAGCTCGATCTTCGAATTCTGGAAAACGCGCCTGCCCGAATACTTTGAAGCGCATAAAAACTATATCAACAGAGGTATTGGCGGGCAAATCGCCCCACAATTATTGCTCCGGTTTCAGCAGGACGTAATTGCCCTGAAGCCCAAAGCTGTAATTATACTGGCCGGGAGTAATGATATTGCAAGCACAACGGGGCATGTAACCAACGAGCGTATTTTAGATAACGTTAAATCGATGGTAGAGCTATGCCGGATACATAAAATTACACCCATACTGTGTGCGTACGTCCCAATTAATGAATACCCGTGGCGAAAAGGATTCCCGGCAGCAGAAAAAATAATAAGCCTGAATAAAGCGATAACAGCCTACGCGGCGCAAAATAAGTTAATCTTACTAGACTACTACAGCCCCTTGGTTGACGATAAAAAAGGCACGCGTGCCGAACTGACCATTGATGGCGTACACCCCAACCCCGCAGGGTATAAAATAATGGCTAAAGTAACAGACGAAGCCATTGCAAAAGCATTAAAATAAACGCATCAGCATGAAAATAGCTACTTATAATGTTAACGGGATAAATGGCCGCCTGCCGGTACTGCTACGCTGGCTGGAAGAAACCGCGCCCGATGTAGCATGCCTGCAAGAATTGAAAGCACCCGACGAAAAATTCCCCGAACAAGCCATTAAGGATGCGGGTTATAATGCTATATGGCACGGGCAAAAAAGCTGGAACGGGGTAGCCATACTGGCGCGTAATTTAGATATCAAAGAAACCCAGCGCGGCTTACCCGGTGACCCGGATGATACCCATAGCCGTTATATTGAAGCTGAAGTAAACGGCATTACTATTGGCTGCCTGTATCTGCCAAACGGCAACCCCGCCCCCGGCCCAAAGTTTGATTATAAGCTGCGCTGGTTTGAACGCTTTACCGCCCACGCCGCCGAATTGCTGGCATCGGGCAAGCCTGTTGTATTAACCGGCGATTATAACGCCATACCAACCGAACTGGATGCTTACAAAGCCGAGCGTTGGGTAGAGGATGCCCTCTTTCGCCCGGAAACACGGGTGGCTTTCAAGGCTCTGGTTGACCAGGGCTGGACGGATGCCATCCGTAAGCTTAACCCCGATAAGGTGATCTATACCTTTTGGGATTATTTCCGCAATGCTTACGGCCGGGATGCCGGTTTAAGGATAGATCACTTTTTGCTGAGCCCCGATGTGGATAAGCGGCTTTTAGCCGCCGGGGTTGACCGCAACGTGCGTGGCTGGGAAAAAACCAGCGACCATGGCCCGGTGTGGGTAGAGCTGGCAGAGGCTTAGGTCAGTTTAATCCACCACTCACTGTAAGCCCCTATGGCTTTGTAATATCAGCCAGGTTAAACTGTATAATATTCATTTGGGGGGTAATCCTCAGCTTAACATCGTTACCCGGGTTTGAGAAGTTGCCTTTAACCGTTTTTAAATGATAGTCCATGCCCTCAAAACGACAATCAAGCTGTTTAGCGCTTATTTTTTGGAATGGTAGTTCGGCTGCCGGGGCTGTATTCAGATCGAAGAACCAGTTGCAGGGTTTGGCGCTCAGCAGCTTTATTTTTAAATTCTGCTCATCCAGGTCAAACTCAAGCGAGCCATCTATAGATGTTAACGGCCACGATATGTGTAAGGAACCGGGTGTTGGGTGGGTGTACACCGGGTCTTTCCCTGCCAATAGAATTTCCTGTCCATCAATTATTGCCTTTAGGCGCATGCCCGCAATTTGGTTGGGTTTGCTCCAAATGTAGCCATCAATAACCGGGAGGGTGAAAAAGGTGCATTCGTTAGATGTAGCAACCTTAGTATGGTAGGCCGAAGGGAAATTTTCGTTAAACAAATGCAAATCGCGGATGCGCAGGGTGTTGTTTTCCCACAGAAGGTTTATGCGGTAAAAACGGCTGTTAAACCAGGCTGTTTTAAGGTCGCTTCCCGCTATATCCTTGCTCACGGTAAATGAGGTTGCCGGTGTAACTTTATATTTCTTTTTAAACCACAGGCCTGATTGTTCCATGGTTTCCAACCGTATTTTATGCTCGTTACGTAAACGGGCAAGCAGCGGCATTTGTATCTCAAAACCTTTAGCCATGGCATCCCAGGTAAAGGAATTTTCCTGGCCGGCCTGGGTGTAATTAAAACCTAAGGCCTTATCCTCAGTAAATGATTTTAAGAACCAGTTTACCCAGGTAGAATCGCCGCCGCCAAATTTATAAACCGGCTCAAGCGTTACTACACCCTGGCGCGTTGTGCCCAGCCCATTATCGTACTGGCGGATAGGATCGCTGCCCAGCATACGGAATATAGGAACGGGAATCTGGTTAGCCTCGTGCTGGGCTGGCATGTAGGAGTTTATCTTGCTTGGATAGTAGGCCTGGTTCCAATATCCGCCCCATAGGGTGTAACCGTCTGTACCATATTGGTCCTTGCAATTGCTTGAGGCTACGATATGGTATTTTTGATACATATAGTTAAGGCTATAGCTATCAATAAACCACGACCCTACTGATCTGGGATAATATCCAAATACTTTTTTAAACGCGGCCATGTAAACATCTACCAGTTTTTCGCGCTCTTTTGGGGTGTATCCGGTAGAAAACCCGATGTTGGCGCGCCAGTCCCAGGGGTAGCGGCCGCGCCATTTCAACCCGGCTTTTTCTACCTGTGGCTGCGGGATCTCCCACCAGGCACCTATTTCAAAAGAACCCCGGGGTAATGCCTTAAGCAATTTTTGGTAACGAGGGTCTATCAGGGCATCGTACTGTAATAAAAAAGTACCGCCAAGCTTATACTTATTCATGATGGCTATTTGCTTAACTACGGTTTGGTAAAGCACATCTTCTGTTATGGCCGGGTCGCGCGGCTCAAGCAACCGTATAAAATTAACAATGTTTACAATTTTTGGCGTTTGGCCAGTAGTTTCGGAACCGGCTTTTTGTGCAGAAACCGAAAACGCTGAAAGGCAAATCACACAACCGGTAATAAATGCTAAAAAGCGGGTGCTTTTATTCTTCATGATAAACAATAATAAATATTTGTTTTTTGATGGGTGTGCCTAACTGTACCCTAATCTTATTAAAAATTTACAATAAGTCGGTATTATTTGCTATTCTTGGAAACGACAGATACCGTATAAAAAGAACAATGACAGAACAAACGCTAAACCCCGAAATCCTGAAAACCAAACAACACTTTGAGATATTGGATGGCTTAAGGGGCGTTGCCGCCCTATCTGTTGTGTGTTTCCATTTTATGGAGGTAGCTTATTCTGATTATAGCCAGGATTTTATAGGGCATGGGTTCCTGGCGGTCGACTTTTTTTTCTGCCTGTCCGGCTTTGTTATTGGGTATGCTTATGACGACCGGATTGGCAAAATGGGCGTATTGGAGTTTTTTAAGTCAAGGATCATCAGGCTGCACCCGCTGGTTATTTTCGGCTCGATACTGGGGTTGCTCGCATTTTTATTTGACCCATTTGTTAGTCCGACGGGTTTGTACAGCGTGGGTAAAACCGCGTTGATATTTTTGTGCTCCATATTGCTTATCCCCTCCCCGGTAATGCCCGAGCGTGCTTTTAACCAATTTGGTTTCAATGCACCGGCATGGTCGTTGTTTTGGGAATACGTGGCTAATGTTTTTTACGGCTTTGTATTGTTCCGCGTAAAACGAGGCTGGCTTATTTTATTAACCATACTTGCAGCCCTGGCGCTTTGCTATGTTAGCTACAGTGCAGGCAATATTATGGGCGGATGGGGCAAGGGCAATTTTTGGGATGGCTGCGCGCGCATCTGTTACTCGTTTTTAGCGGGGCTGCTTATTTACCGGCGCAACTGGATCATCAAAAACAAACTTGGCTTTATGGGGGTAGCCATCATGCTGATGCTGGCATTTTTAATGCCCTTTACCAAATGGAACTGGCTAACAGAACCACTGGTTGTGCTGTTTTATTTCCCGCTATTGGTTGCATTGGGCGCCGGGGCCGTGCTCTCGCCGGGGCTTAAAAAGCTTTGCGTATTTTCGGGTAACATCTCGTACCCGCTGTATATGACCCATTACGCAGTAATATGGATCTTTGCCAATTACTATGTGGCGCATAAACCGGGCACAGGCCAACTGGCCGTTATTATTATAACAAGTATGGTGCTTTTAGTGGGTTTTGCTTATTTGGTTATGGTGGTTTATGATATCCCTGTACGTAAGTATTTAAGCGCAAAAAGAAAACAAACGCTAAACAAAAAATAACACGCTATTTTTTGTAAATTACCGTTAAGTAACTGTTATTCATAAATTGCATTTAATGACCGAGTACCTTACCCTTTTAAAAGACTGGATAATTGCCTTAGGCGATAAGCACGATGTTGATCCGTTGTTGCTCGGCTGCCTTTATTTAGTGAGCAAACTATCCTTTTTCACCTTTATTGGGCTGTTGTTAAGAAACCTGCGCGCAAAAAAGCCAATTATTACCATTGTGCTATTTGCGGCTGTAAGTTTTAGCCTGCCTTATATGTACCTGATTATAGCAGGCCGTAATATCCCGGCATGGGTGTATGTTTTTATTGCCTGCATGTTTATATATGGCGGCTACTCTATCTGGAAAAAGGTTACCGAAAAACCAGTGTTACAGATGCCTGGTCCCGGCCCGGAAAAGTTATTAAGCTTTCTTTTATTGTCGACAATGCTTCCGTTGGAAAACTTCTTATAAACAAGGGCATGTTTATGCCTGCTGTTTATTATAATCTTCGTCCGTAACCTGTTCCATCCAGTCAACCGGCGAGCCGTTCAATTTTTCTTGTATGGCAATGTGGCTCATCGCAGTAGTGGCCGCTGCCCCGTGCCAGTGTTTTTCATTGGGTGCAAACCAAACCACATCGCCCTGGCTGATCTTTTCTATTGGCCCACCTTCTCGCTGTACACGGCCGCTGCCCGCAGTAACAATAAGGGTTTGTCCAAGCGGGTGGGTATGCCATGCGGTACGTGCGCCCGGCTCAAATGTAACCAGTGCCATAGCCACACGTGCCGGCTCTGGTGGTGCAAAAAGCGGGTCGATGCGTACTGTTCCGGTAAAATATTCTGCGGGGCCTTTCCCTGATGGCTGTGAGCCAATTCGTTTAATTTCCATAACTGTAAATATCCTAAAAGATATAGTTATGTAACAACCCGGCGGGCGCATTGTTATCTATCACCACTATATTTTCATTAAACACCATCCCCGGGTTTATTAAGCGTACCTTACCCCAATTGGAAATCATATTTAACGAACTCATAGACAGTTACCTGGCTACGAACATCGGCACCGTAAAAAACTTTGTCAGCCAAGCTTTGGCGGCGCAGTTGGTAAATAATATTACTGCGCTGCATGCCGGTAATAAACTACTTGCTGCCGGTACCGGCAATAGCCTGTTGGTTAACCATAATAAATTGGTACGGAGCGATAAAATTTACTGGTTAGACCGCATCCATAACGATGTTCATGAAAACAGTTTTTTTGACCTGATGGACAGTTTTGTAAGTTACCTGAACAGTAGCTGCTATACCGGCATTACCGGCTATGAGTTTCATTATACGCTTTACGAAAAGGGGAGTTTCTACAAACGGCACCTCGATAATTTTAAGCAGAACGGTACCAGGGCATTCTCTATGATCATTTACTTAAATGCTGAAGTTGATGGTGGCGAGCTGCGCATTTACCAGGATGGCGGTTCGCTG
Source organism: Bacteroidota bacterium (assembly GCA_040390445.1). Taxonomy (GTDB): domain Bacteria; phylum Bacteroidota; class Bacteroidia; order Sphingobacteriales; family Sphingobacteriaceae; genus Mucilaginibacter. The sequence continues at coordinate 553,492 of JAZJYI010000002.1, read as the reverse complement.
GATATTACGCCTAATGCAGGTAAAAGCGTGTTTTTTAAAAGCACCGAACTGGAACACGAGGTTTTGTTAACTCATTTACCAAGAATGAGCATTACCGGCTGGCTAAAAGTAAGCCCTAACTAACATACTGCTTATTAAAACATTGGCGGTAACTACACTGTTACAAATTGTATGCCCGCAGCATTGCCGCGAATAATTAAATTTGAGTAAAGCCTTTTAGTATGAGCCAGATAAAAAAAGAAGATATTAAACAGGAAGTGTTTGACCTGTATGATGATTATGCGCACAGCCGCCTAAACAGGCGCACATTTATGGAAAAGCTTTCCATGTATGCGGTGGGTGGGCTAACCGTACCTGCGTTGATGAGCTTCCTGATGCCCGATTACAAGGAAAATATCCAGGTTAAAGCAGACGACCCTCGTTTAAAATCAGAATACATTACCTATCCTTCTCCCAAAGGTGGCGGAAATATAAAAGGGTTATTATCAAAACCGGTGGATGCGAAAGCGAAACTGGGAGGCATCATTGTTGTTCATGAGAACCGGGGTCTGAACCCATATATTGAAGATGTGGCAAGGCGAGCGGCACTGGCAGGGTTTATCTCGCTTGCGCCCGATGCCTTAACCCCCCTTGGCGGCTACCCCGGTAATGACGATAAAGGCCGCGAAATGCAGGCCACGCGCGACAAAGGCGAAATGGAGCAGAATTTTATTGACGCATACAATTACCTCAAAAACCATAAGGATTGTAACGGCAAAGTTGGTGTGGTTGGTTTTTGCTACGGCGGTGGTATTGCCAATATGATGGCCGTACGCATCCCCGACATGGCGGCAGCTGTTCCTTTTTACGGAAGCCAGCCCGCTATTGAAGATGTACCGAAAATTAAAGCACCGTTATTATTGCATTACGCATCGCTTGATACCCGCATAACCGGTGGCTGGCCAGCATATGAAGCCGCCTTAAAAGCAAATGGCAAAAAATACGAAGCCTTTATATACGAAGGGGCCAACCATGGTTTCCATAATGATACCACGCCGCGTTATAACAAAGCAGCGGCAGAGCTTGCCTGGAAGCGTACCATTGATTTTTTTAAGGCGAATTTAGGGTAAGCTTCTCGGCTACTTTAAAAGATGATAAACTAAAAACGCAGCCCCGTAAGCCAACGCAGTCATGTAGGCAAACTGGGCGGCCGGCCAGCGCCAGTCTTTAGTTTCGCGGTACACCACGGCAACAGTGCTGGCGCATTGCATGGCAAAGGCGTAAAACATCATTAGCGAAAACGCTACCGCGAGTGTAAACACAGGCTGACCGGTTTTCGGGTTTTTAGCGTTGCGCATTTTATCCTGTACCGAGTCTATCTTGTCGGCATCGCCTTCAACACTGTAAATGGTAGCCATAGTGCCCACAAATACCTCGCGCGCGGCAAAGGAGGTGATCAGTGCGATACCAATCTTCCAATCGAAGCCTAAAGGCTTAATAACAGGCTCGATAGTATGGCCTAAAACACCGGCGTATGAGTTTTCAAGCTTTTCGGTTGATATAACACGCCTCAGGCTATCCGGTGTCATGGTTTTGGTGTATTGCGGCTGGCTGTAAGTTTGCTCTATTTTTTCGAATCTGTTGCCCGGCCCGTATGATGACAACACCCATAATATTACCGATACGGCAATGATAACCTTACCCGCCTGCAGCACAAATGTTTTGGAACGCTCATACATCGAGAATAATACGTTGTTCCACCTTGGCATGCGGTAAACAGGGAGTTCCATAATGAAGTAACCGCGTTCGCGGGCTTTCAATACAAATTTCATTACATAAGCTACAATAACGGCCGATACCAGGCTTAATACATACATCCCCGTTAAGGCCAGGCCTTGCAGGTTAAATATCCACCAAACGTTTTTATGGGGCACTACAAGCGCTATAAGCAAAGTATAAACAGGTAAACGGGCAGAGCAGGCTACCAATGGTGTTACCATAATGGTGATCATCCTGTCCTTCCAATTCTCGATGGTACGGGTACTCATAATGGATGGCACGGCGCAGGCAAAACCACCTATCAGCGGCACTACTGATTTGCCGTTAAGGCCCACCTTCCGCATGATCTTATCCATCATAAATGTAACGCGCGACATATACCCTGTATCTTCCAAAATGGAGATAAAGGCAAACAGGATGGCTATCTGCGGGATAAATACAATTACGCCGCTCAAGCCGGCAACAACACCATCTATTAGCAGGTCGGCAAGCGGGCCGCCGGGCAATACGCTGCGCAGGCCACCTTCTATCCAAACAAAGATGTCTTCAATCAGCGACATGGGGTACGCTGACCAGGCAAATATCGACTGGAACATGAACAGCAATACGCCCATGAAAATGATAAAGCCGAATACACGGTGGGTTAGCACCTTGTCTATCTTATTACTTATCGATTCGTCGTGCGCGGTTACGGGCGTGTGCACGGTGTCGTACAATACATCGTTAATGTAGTTGTAGCGCGCAATGGTTTCTGTAGCCTGTGCCTTTTGCGAGTGGAAGGAGTGTTTGCGCTCCAACTCCTCTATGCGGTCGCTTTGGGCCGGGGTTAAAAACTTTAAGGTTTCGTGCTGGTGCGCCAGTTGCAGGGCAAAGTACGGGTTATCGGTATCTATCTCGCTGCTTATATCTGCTATTAATGCCGGGGCAATGGTTTTTACATCAATGCTATCCACCTGCAGGGCAAGCTTGTTGGCGTATGATATGATATTTTTTAGTTGCTCAATCCCCTCCAGTTTACGGGCAGATACCGGTACAATAGGTACGCCCAAACGTTGCGAAAGCAGCTCTACGTCAATTTCAATCTTTGCCTTTTTTGCCTGGTCCATCATGTTTAAGGCAATGATAACCGGTATCTTCAGGTCGGCAACCTGGGTATATAAAAGGAGGTTACGCTTAAGGTTGGTGGCATCAATGATAACGATAACCAGGTCGGGCGTTAGCTCGGTAGCTTTTTCGGCTAGTACAGAAAATACAATGGATTCGTCTTTACTTTTTGGGTAAAGGCTATAGGTGCCCGGAAGGTCGATGATCTCGGCACGGCGCCCGTCAGGAAGCTGGCTGTAACCAATTTTTTTATCAACGGTAACACCCGGAAAATTTCCTATCTTTTGATTTAACCCGGTTAGTGCATTAAAGAGTGTCGATTTACCGGTATTTGGATTTCCTACAAGCGCTACTCTGATATCGGCTTTCAAGTGTTATAGATGTGCTATTGCAAAATTATGGTGGATGCTTCGAACCTGCGCAAACTTAGCTGGTAGCCCGAAACATGGATAGCGATAGGATCGCCAAGCGGTGCAATACGGGAAACCCTGACAGACTCGCCCGGAAGGCAACCCATCTCCATCAGCTTTACAGACATTTCAAGGTCAGTAAATTCCTTTACTATTCCTGTTTCTCCTACTCCAAGCTGTTCAAGCGTCATTTGCGTAAAATTAGAATACAAATGTAAGCTTATTTATAACAAATCCAAATAAGGGGATTGTGTTGTTTGAGTAAAGTTTTGGAGAAGACCTTTTTCAGGCAGGATGTGAATGTGAAATCTATTTTTTATTTCTCGCAATGACGCAGAGACGCAATAAGGAGTTGAAGAAAGTCCTTTTAACTTCAGCAAAATCGCGTCTTTGCGTGAAATTAACTTACGCGAGGTGGGTGTGAGGGTTAACAGCCTTTGCGTTACTAAAATGCGGGCAGTTACAGTCCTTTTTAAATATGCCGCATGATGACAGCGCCATAGTGATGAGTAAAGCCACGGATAAGTATTTAACTGTTTTCATGATTGATAGCATTACTGGTTAACAACACACCGAATATTCCCATGCATGCACCAATAGCATCTGCAAGCAAATCGTTCCAATCGCCGCTGCGCCAGGTAAAAACTGTTGACTGCAATGCCTCTATCAAAGCGCCGTAGCTGATCAGCACAATGGTGTTTTTCATCGCAATCTCTATCCGGATGCTGCGCGTATTCCATTTACGGATACTCCCTGCACAATACAATACCGATAGCACAAAAAACAGCCCGCAGTGCACCAGCTTATCAAACCCCGGGAAAAACAGGGGCGAGTTGCCAACGCTGCCAAACGGTATGGCACATATGAGTAAAATAAACAGGGCCCACAAAATTGCAGGCCCATAATATTTTAGTGTTTGTTTCATTTAAACTTATTGGCCAATAACGCCTTTGTAAGCATCTGCATCTAAAAGTTTCTCAACATCGGCAGGGTTACTAATTTTTATCTTAACCATCCAGCCATCGCCATATGGGTCAGTGTTAACCAGCTCGGGCTGGCTATCCAGTTGTTTGTTCACCTCAAGGATGGTTCCATCAATAGGCATAAACAGGTCTGATACGGTTTTAACGGCTTCAACGGTGCCAAAAACAGATTCTTTGGTAACGTCCTGTCCAACAGTATTAATGTCTATATAAACAATGTCGCCTAATTCGCCCTGGGCAAACTCGGTTATACCAATGTAAGCCTCATCGCCTTCAATTCTTATCCACTCGTGGTCGCTGGTGTATTTTAACTCTGCAGGAAAATTCATATCGATTGATTTATGTTGTCAAAAATAATAAAACTTTAAGGGATAACAACAGCAAGCAAAATTTTAACACGCACTTATTAAGTGTAATCGAAAAACCAAACGGCGTAAAATTTGTTAACTAATAATATAAAAACTAAAAAACACCTATCTAAAATGAAAAAATTAAGTTTAGTGGCAATGATGGCTGTTGCAGCCTTATCATTCCAGGCATGTAACAATGCCGCAAAAGACAGTAAAGCCGCCGCCGACAGTGTAAATGCGGTTAAAGACACTACCACCAATGGCTCTACAGGTATAGCTGTAGATGCTAACGACGCGAAATTTGCTACCGACGCAGCCAACGCAGGCATGGCCGAAGTTGCGGCTGGTAAAGTAGCTTCAGAAAAAGCGACAAACCCACAGGTTAAAGAATTTGCCGCCATGATGGTTACCGACCATACCAAAGTTAACGAAGAACTGATGGCTATAGCAAAAACTAAAAACATCACGTTACCAACTGCACCCGATGCAGATCATCAAAAAATGCTGACTGACATGTCGGTAAAAACAGGTAAAGATTTTGACAAAGCTTATGTTGATGCCATGGTTGACGGGCACAAAAAAGTAGCATCGATGTTAGAAGATGCTTCTAAAAATTGCAAAGATGCCGACCTGATGGCCTTTGCTACCAAAACCCTGCCTGCAGTTAAAATGCACTTAGCTAAAATTGAAGCAATACAAAAAAGCATGAAATAAGCTGGTCTTTTGTAAAGATGAAGGGATGGGCGTAAAACCCGTCCCTTTTTTATTTTGCCAATTTGCATAAGGCCGCTAAAAACGATATTTTTAGCAAACTTACCTCCGGCCATATGAAGAAAGCCCTACTCTTTATTTTTTTAACAATATTTTGCTCACCACTACTTAAAGCACAAAAAACCCAGGATAATATCCAGGCCAAAGTACAGGGCTTAACTAAATACAGCGGTTATTTCAATTTTTACTGGGACAATAAAACGGGTAAGATCTACCTGGAAATTGATGGGTTTGATAAGGAGTTTTTGTATGTAAATTCCCTTCCCTCGGGTGTTGGCTCAAACGATCTGGGGTTAGACCGTGGGCAAATAGGCGATAGCCGTATCGTTAAGTTTATTAAAATAGGCCCCAAGGTATTATTGATACAGCCTAATTATAGTTACAGGGCAAACAGTACCAATGCCGATGAGCGTAAATCTGTAGAAGAAGCCTTTGCACAATCGGCCATATATGGGTTTACCGCTGTTGCTACAGATGGCGATAAAGCACTTATCGATATTACTTCTTTTTTGCTTCGCGATAGCCATAAATTAGCCGACAGATTAAAAGGCCAGGGCAACTACAATCCAGATGAGAACCGGTCTGCTATTTACTTACCCAATACAAAAAGCTTCCCGGATAACTCCGAATTTGAGGCTATTGTTACATTAGCCGGTAAGGGCACCGGGGCCGAGATTAATTCGGTAACACCCGATGCTGATGCGGTTACTGTGCGCATGCACCACTCATTTATTAAACTGCCCGATGCAAACTATAAACCGCGGAAGTTTGACCCGCGCTCGGGTTATTTTAATATTGAGTATATGGATTATGCCACGCCGATAGACGAGCCCATAACCAAACGGTACCTGGCCCGCCACCGGCTGGAGAAAAAAGACCCCACTGCGGCCCTTAGCCAGCCAGTTAAACCCATTGTTTATTACGTTGACCGCGGCGCACCCGAGCCGGTACGCAGTGCATTAATTGAAGGTGCATCATGGTGGAACCAGGCATTTGAAGCGGCCGGATACCAGGATGCTTTCCAGGTGAAATTATTGCCGGAAGGCGCCGACCCCATGGATGTACGCTATAATATTATACAGTGGATACATCGCTCTACAAGGGGCTGGTCATACGGGGCGTCAATTACAGACCCTCGCACCGGCGAGATCATTAAAGGGCAGGTTTCATTAGGATCGTTACGCGACAGGCAGGACTTTTTAATTGCCGAAGGTTTTGTGCAACCTTATGAGGACGGCAAACCCGTAAGCGATAAAATGTTGAAATTAGCCGTTGCCCGTTTGCGCCAGCTTGCGGCACATGAAGTAGGCCACACCCTTGGCCTGCAGCATAATTTTGCTGCAAGTGTAAATAACAGGGCCAGCGTAATGGACTATCCGCCACCGCTGGTAACGCTTAATGCCGATGGCTCGGTTGATTTAAGTAAGGCTTATACAACCGAAATTGGCGCCTACGATAAGCGCGCTATTCTTTACGGTTACCAGGATTTTGCAAAAGGCGTTGACGAAGATAAGGTGTTAAAGGGCATTATTACCGAAACCATTAAACAAGGGCACCAGTTTATATCAGATGATGACGCCCGCACACCCGGCGGTGCGCACCCATACGCTCATTTATGGGATAGCGGGGCAAGCGCTCCCGACGAGCTAAACCGCCTGATGCTGCTGCGTAAACACATTTTAGATAATTTTTCGACAAAAGCGATCAGGCAGGATGCGCCAATGGCTACTATGGAAGAAGTTTTAGTGCCCATGTACTTGCTACACAGGTACCAGGTAGAGGCAACCTCAAAAGTGCTGGGCGGCTTGTATTATACCTTTGCTTTGAAAAACGATGGGCAAACCGTCACTAAATTTATATCATCGGCAGAACAATGGAAAGCATTTGATGCATTGATGGCCACGCTAACGCCGGATGCTTTAGCCCTGCCCGAAAAGCTGATAGCAATGATACCGCCAAGGCCTGTGGGTTTCCCACGTACGCGCGAAACATTTAAAACGCGCACGGGCGTAACTTTTGATCCGATAGCAGCGGCAGAATCGGCGGCGGGTACAACCTTAACATTTATGCTAAACCCCGAACGCGCTGCCCGTTTAATAGAATACCAGGCCCGCAATAGTGCACAACCCGGCTTGCTGCCCGTTTTAAATAAATTGATAGCACAAACCTGGAGAGCCCCGCAGCCTGCCGGCTACAAAGGCGAATTACAACGCATGGTGAACAATTTAACTTTAAAGAAGTTGTTAACTTTGGCAGCCAATACCAATGCGGCCGAGAATGTACGCGGTATTGCCCTGATGGAAATAAGCGACCTTAAACAATACATGCAGGGTGCGCTGAAAACAGCCACCGGCAGCACAAAGGCAAACTTGTTGTTCGGCTTATCGCAGATAAAAATGTTTGAGCAAACACCGGATAAGTTTCAGCCTGAACCACCATTACCAATGCCCGATGGCTCGCCCATAGGAACTGCAGATGAATAATATTTTAATAATTAAACCAAACGCCCTAAAAGGGCATCATATAAATAGATGGCAGCACCAATAGTTACAGGCTTAATGGCCTACGGCATGTCGGGTAGGATTTTTCATGCCCCATTCATTAGTACCAACCCCGGTTTTAAATTAAAGGGGATTGTTGAACGCCACGAAAAAAAGGCTGCTCATATATATCCGGATATTGTGGGGTATAACTCCATTGATGAATTGCTGAGAGATGAAGAGGTTGAACTGGTTGTGGTAAACACCCCAAGCAATTTGCACTACGAGCACGCCTTGCTGGCCATGAAAGCAGGTAAACATGTACTGCTTGAAAAGCCTGCGGCAGCAACATCAGCCCAGGTTAAAGAACTTTTTGATACCGCCCGCAGGTTAAATAAACACCTGATGGTTTATCAAAACCGCCGGTACGATAGTGGGTTTCTATCCACCAAAGAAGTAATAGAAAGCGGCCGCTTGGGTAACCTGATAGAGGTTACCTTTAGGCTGGATAGATATAAGGCGGCAATTGGTGTAAAATCATTTAAGGAAACTAAAGGCGTACCGGCCGGTGGTTTGGTGTATGACCTTGGAGCGCATTTAATTGATAATACCATCGCGTTATTTGGCAAACCTACCTCCTTCCATAAAACCACGGGTATTTATCGCGAAGGATCTGAAGTGCCCGATTACTTCCATTACCATTTAATATACCCCAATCAGCTCAATGTTTATTTAACATCGGGCTTGCAAATTGCGGGAGATACCCCGGGGTTCTGGATAAACGGTACCTTAGGCAGTTTCATCAAAAACCGTAGCGACGTACAGGAAGCACAGCTGGATAAAGGTATGATGCCTACCAACCCGGCTTATGGCATTGAGCCCGCCGGTAACGAGGGCCAATTAATAACAGTAGGCGTAGATAACCAAAAAAGCACCGAAACTGTACCTTCACAAAAGGGTGATTATAATGAAATATTTAATGCGGTATATCATACAATACGCAATAATGCGTTATTCCCTGTAACCGAAGAACATATTGCCTGGCAGCTGGAACTGCTGGAGGCTTAATTAACATTCTATTCTCAATGACGATAAAACAAATGAAGAAACTTATATTTTTATTATTTGCGGTAATAGCCGGCTTTGCATGCACGCAAGCTCAAACTCAAAAGCAAGTTATACCGCTTACCATCCCCCCGTATAAAATAACTACAACTAAAGACCAAATACGGACCCCGGCAGACCTGGAAAAGAATAAACCGTTAATGATCATCTATTTCGCGCCGGATTGTCCTCATTGCCAGAAACTGATCAATGACATGAAGCCATCCATGGCTAAATTCAAAAACATACAGGTGATAATGATAACGTTTACCGATATACGTATGGTAAAAACCTTTGAGAACGATTACGGATTAAAAGCATATCCAAACTTTATTTTAGGTACCGAAGGTTACACATATACTGTACAGCGCTTTTACAAGCTTCAACATACGCCGTTCGTGGCCATTTATGGGAAAGACGGCAAACTGATACAGGCCTTTGAAAAACAACCAGAGGCAACAGACCTGTTAACGGCAATTAAGAAGATATAAGGCTGAGATGCCTTTCATAACAAAGCCCGGTTGCAAACGCAACCGGGCTTTTATTTTGTAGAATAACGTATTATAAATTATTCGCCGCCGGCATGGTCATGCGCGTGCTCTTCGCGGAATAGTTTGGCGCTGAAGAAATCATTGTTCATGAACGCGATATTGTTCAGGCTGATCTCTTTAGGGCATTCTGCTTCGCAGGCACCGGTATTGGTACAGTTACCAAAACCTTCTTCATCCATTTGGGCAACCATGGCCTGTACGCGGCTGTAACGCTCCGTCTGGCCCTGTGGCAATAAACCCAACTGGGTGATTTTTGCTGAGGTAAACAGCATGGCCGATGCATTTTTACAAGCGGCAACGCAGGCACCACAACCAATACAGGTAGCCGAGTTAAAAGCCTCATCGGCAATAACCTTAGGGATAGGGATGATATTGGCATCGGGTACACCACCGGTATTTACCGATACGTAACCACCCGCCTGCTGGATCCTGTCGAAAGCAGAGCGATCTGTTGCCAGATCCTTCACTATCGGGAACGCGGCCGAGCGCCATGGCTCAATAGTGATGGTTTCGCCATCGCTAAAGGTACGCATGTGTAGCTGGCAGGTTGTAATGGCTTTTTTAGGCCCGTGCGGATGGCCATTAATATATAATGAACAAGAACCGCAAATACCTTCGCGGCAGTCATGATCAAAATAAATAGGCTCATCGTTTTTACGGGTAAGGTCCTCGTTCACCACATCAAGCATTTCCAGAAACGACATATCCGGCGAAATGTTTTCGGCCTTATAGGTCACAAACTTGCCCGGTGTTTGTGTGTTTTTTTGGCGCCATACTTTCAGCGTCAGGTTCATGTGTCCACTCATGTTTATTGAGATTAGTGAGTAGTTGATTAAGTTAAGTAGTGAGTGGTTTTAACCATTCTATATTCAACTCAATTAACCATTCTCTATTTATAACTACGTTGTGTTAACTTAACATTTTCAAAAATCAGCTCCTCTTTGTGCAGCACTTCTTCCTGGTTTTCACCGGTATATTCCCATGCCGATACAAAAGCAAAGTGGTCGTCATCACGTAAGGCTTCGCCTTCTTCTGTTTGCGACTCCAGGCGGAAGTGGCCGCCGCATGATTCACGACGGTCTAACGCGTCGGTAACCATCAGTTCGCCAAGCTCAATAAAATCGGCTACGCGGCCTGCTCTTTCAAGGGCAGCGTTTACTTCTTCATTTTCGCCGGTTACGATAGCATTAACCCAAAAATCAGCTTTTAACGCTTTGATAAGGGCTTTTGCTTTGGTCAAACCCTCTTCGGTACGTGCCATACCGCAGTACTCCCACATAATGTGGCCAAGCTCGCGGTGGTATTCAACAACAGTTTTATTTCCCTTTAGGGCAAGCAACTTGTTGTTATATGCAATTACATCCTGCTTGGTTTTTTCAAAGGCAGGGTGGTTTTTATCAACAGGCTTAGGCCCGATGGTAGCCAGGTAATCGCCCAGTGTGTAAGGGATCACAAAGTACCCGTCAGATAAACCCTGCATTAATGCTGATGCACCAAGGCGGTTTGCGCCGTGGTCGCTAAAGTTACATTCGCCCATGGCGTATAAGCCCGGTACGTTTGTGCTTAAGTTATAATCAACCCAAAGGCCTCCCATGGTATAGTGTACAGCAGGGTAAATACGCATTGGTTGCTTGTACGGGTTCTCGTCAGTAATTTGCAGGTACATGTCAAACAAGTTACCATATTTAGCGCGTACGGTATCTTCGCCTAAGCGTTGTATGGCCTCGGCAAAATCAAGGTAAACGGCTAAACCTGTTGTACCCACGCCTCTGCCCTCGTCAGACATTTCTTTGGCGTTACGAGAAGCCACATCACGCGGAACAAGGTTACCGAATGATGGGTATTTTCTTTCCAGGAAGTAATCCCTGTCTTCTTCCTTAACCTGCGAAGCGGTGATCTCTTTCTTTTGAAGCTTTTGTGCTACTTCAACTGTTTTTGGCGCCCAAACACGGCCATCATTACGTAACGATTCAGACATCAGCGTAAGCTTGCTCTGGTGGTCGCCGGTAACCGGGATACAGGTTGGGTGAATTTGTGTATAGCAAGGGTTAGCAAAGTAAGCACCGCGTTTGTGTGCGCGCCATGCTGCCGTTACGTTACTGCCTATAGCGTTTGTTGACAGGTAGAAAACGTTACCATAACCACCTGTTGCCAATAGTACTGCGTGGCCTGTATGCGTTTCAATTTCGCCGGTTTTTAAGTTACGGGTAATAATACCTTTGGCGTGGCCGTCAATAACAACCACATCAAGCATTTCGGTACGGGTGTGCATTTTTACTTTACCCAGGTGGATCTGGCGGTTTAATGCCGAGTACGCACCCAATAGTAACTGCTGCCCTGTTTGGCCACGTGCGTAAAACGTACGTGATACCTGCGAACCACCGAACGAACGGTTATCAAGCAAGCCGCCGTATTCGCGGGCAAATGGTACGCCCTGTGCTACGCACTGGTCAATAATGTTTACAGACACCTCTGCAAGGCGGTAAACGTTGCCTTCGCGGGCGCGGTAATCACCACCTTTAATAGTATCGTAAAAAAGGCGATAAACGCTATCGCCATCGTTTTGATAATTTTTAGCAGCGTTAATACCACCCTGTGCAGCAATAGAGTGCGCACGGCGCGGGCTATCCTGGAAGCAGAATGATTTAACGTTATAACCAAGCTCGGCCAGTGATGCCGCTGCAGATGCGCCGGCCAAACCGGTACCCACTACTATAACATCGTATTTACGCTTGTTAGCGGGGTTAACCAGCTTTAAATTAAATTTATGCTTGCTCCATTTTTCGGCTAATGGGCCTTGCGGAATTTTAGCATCTAAACTCATTTCTTCATATTTAGTGAGTGGTGAGCGGTTGATTGGGTGAGTGGCTAAACTATTCTCCATTCACATAATCAACCATTCTCTACGTATTTATAAACTCTTTAGATAATATATAATCGGCATCAGGGCAAAGACTATCGGTATAACTACCGCAAACAACCATGTACCGAAGAAATAAACAATAGGCGTGTACTTTTTATGTACCCAGCCCAGCGTGCGGAACGCGCTTTGAAAGCCATGCAGCAGGTGGAATGATACTGCGCCCATTGCAATTACATAAAATGCAACATACCATAAATGGCTAAAGCTGCTTTGGATACGCGCATGCAAATCTTTTACACGCACTATTTCTACATTGTTCTCGGTAGATATCGATCTTTCAAAATCGGCAACTTCAGGTTTGTAGTCAGATACTGTTGTTTCGTTTGTGGCAAGGTTGGTACGGTACTCTTTAAAGCCCAACACATTGTTGTACTTGTAGGTGAACCAAAAATCGCCCATGTGTATTACAATGAACAGCAGCAGGATGGAACCCAGCAAGCCCATGTTTTTTGATGACCATGAAGCATCTGCCCTGGGTTGCACGGCATAACCCACCGGCCTTGCCCTACGGTTTTTAATAGTTAACACCAGGGCATAAACAGCATGCACAATAATAGATAGATACAGCAAATAGGCTATAACTTCTATAGGAGGAAAATGCGTTAAGAAATTTGCGTAGCTGTTAAATGCAAAGCCCTGGTCGTCTTTAAATAATAAAAGATTACCGCCAAGGTGCACAATTAAGAAAGTACACAAAAACAAGCCAGTTAAAGCCATTATCAGCTTCTTTCCCAGTGATGAGTTAAAGGTTTGTTTAAATTCGCTCATTATTGATCAGATTTATTTACGCAAAAGTACCAAAAGATAGAAATGGTTTCGGCTTAAAGGAATGATATTGACTATTTAGAAACAGTCTAAGCAAGTCATGGAAATGTAAGCTGCTTTTATGGCTCAATTTGATGGGGCGTTAAGCGACCTGGTCGCTTCAATACGATTTTAGCTAATGGCGTTTACAATATTTATACGTTGATCTTGTTCCCTTACGTAAAACCTTGTTAGTGCCTGGCATTCTAATATTTTTCCTTATCGATAAATTTGAAATCCTGTATTTTGGGTAATGGCTTAATTATAATTGTTTTTTTACTTTTCAGGATTATTTTTTCCGAACCCAATGACTTTTCAACATCTATTTTAATCCCACTTAATAAATTGAATTCGCTTTCAATTGTTGTGTTTAAGCCATCATAAGTAAATTTGTTTACTTTGATTAATTCAAAATTCCCATTTTGAAATCTAAACTCGTGAGTAATATTCCCCTCTTTAATTTCAGATCGCATTATTAAATTTCCACCTTCAATAAAAAAATCAGGAATTTGATACCCATTAAATTTGCCTTTTTTTTCAATAGGGTATTGTGCCTCAATTATTCTTATAGAGGCTATTTCTAATTTCAACTTTCCATTAGGTTGAGACAAAAAAATCTGCAATAATAATGGCCTTGTTGCATTGATTATATCCATTTTCACGAGGACTTTATCTACACGCCCGTCATGATTTAAGTCGCCTTGCTCATCTCTTACTGTTTCACTAAAGTTGCTTTCGCTCTTTTTGTTTTGTGCATATATATTCGATTGTGTTGAAAACAAAATAAATAGGATGCTTAAAAGATAATTATTCATAATCTAAGGTGTTTCGTTAAGCGAATGGCTAAACAATAATCATTAAGGCATAGAGAAAATGATGCTTTTGTTTAATTGTGAAGCATAGTTGATGAGGTAAGATAAACTTTCAATATTTTCTGCCATGGCACCTATAAAAGTAGAAGCAGTTGTTTTGATATAAATATAATAACCGGCTCTGCCTTTTGATAAACTAATTTTTTGGATATCCATAAGTTGTATTTCTGTGATGTTAAAAAATTTAAAGAAAATAACATGCTTATCTTTTATAATATATCCGGGTAAATATTTATTGAAAAAAGGGGCCATTTCATTTTGTTTTTCCAACTTTTCCATATCCATTATAGAAAGCGTCTCTATAATTTTAATATATCTTTTAAAGAACAGATTGATTGGAATTAATGGCGGAAGTGTAGTAAGCAAAAGGATAGCCACAGAAAACAGATAGCTGTCATTCATTCTTGCAGTATATCTTTCTTCACCAAGCAGATGTTTTCCAATTGACGAGGTTTCATTTACTGTCGCAATAAAGAAGGTTAGCGAGCAAGCAATTGTGAAAATTAACAGAAAGGAATAAGCAAACCATCTCCTTAAATAAATTTTTTGAATGAATTTGTTATTGTTTGTTTCCATATTCGCTGCCAACACTTTTAAAAACAAAGAAAGAATAATTAAGCATTTGTAGTGAAATGCTCATTAAATGGTAGGCAAATTTAATAACATATAATTAACCCCATTTGTAACGATATTTAACAACATATTTGATCTGCCCGGGATTTTGCATTAATAAACAAAAAGCCCTTCAGATTTTCATCTAAAGGGCTTTTGTCTTGGGGCGGAATGGACGGGACTCGAACCCGCGACCTCCTGCGTGACAGGCAGGCATTCTAACCAGCTGAACTACCACTCCGTTTGGGATTGCAAATATACGCACCTTTTTGTTTTACACAACTCTTTTTTAAAAATTATCATTTTTATTGTTTTTGGCTTTATTCCCGTCAAACAGACAGGGTCAAAAAAATTACTTTAAATTCGTTTTTTGAGATCCAATTATTAACAGCCCGCGTAATTTTTAAGGAATAATAGCATGCTATTATTAAGCATTAATGCAGGTGTTTCTTCAGCAAAAAAATGTATTGATTGTTCTGAAAGCCAGATAGTTGTTTCTATTTTTCAAAATACTGGCGGGGAACTGCCGATAGAAAGCCGCAAGCGGGTTGGTACGCACAGTCGCCCGATAGTTGGCGGGGGTAAGTGCTGCGAGCGCCGGGGATTTGCAATAAAAAAGTTGGTTACGCTTCTGAAAATATTTTTTGTAATTGGTGTTTTCTACAAGGTGTACGAGCCTATTTTTATGGGTAAAGGACAAAAAAGGCTGCGCGATAACGTTATTTGGAGCACCATCCGGAAGGCTGTTCAAGAACCCGCGCAAACAACAGCAGGGAAACAAGAATAACCCGGAAGTTTGATTAACCGATATATATAACTATTATTAACCTTCAGAATTATAAACCTATTTTAAACCATATAAATGAACTCTCTTACCCTTGGCGATAAGATCGTCTTTCTTATTTATTTTTTGGTCGTATCTCTTTACGGGTACTGGATCTACAGGCGCAAACGCAACGCCGATGCTACCTCAAAAGACTACTTTTTGGCCGAAGGTTCCCTTACCTGGTGGGCTATTGGCGCATCGCTTATTGCGTCGAATATATCTGCCGAGCAATTTATCGGCACCAGTGGTTCGGCGTTTAAAATGGGTTTGGCTATTTCTACTTATGAATGGATGGCGGCCGCTACCCTTATCATTGTAGCCATATTCTTTATCCCTATATACCTCAAGAACAAGATCTTTACCATGCCGCAGTTCCTGCATCAGCGGTACAATGGTACGGTGGCTATGGTTATGGCCATCTTTTGGTTGTTATTATATATCGTGGTTAACCTAATGTCTATCCTGTACCTTGGGGCATTGGCAATAAGTGGCATATCCGGTTTAAATATATACTTCTGTATAATTGCTCTAGCCGTATTCGCCGTTATTATAACGCTGGGTGGCATGAAGGTAATTGGATACACCGACGTTATACAAGTATTTGTATTAATATTGGGTGGATTAGCCGCCACATACATAGCATTGGGCGAATTAACAAAAACTGCTACCGATCACTCCATACTTTCAGGCCTGAAAATACTCCATCACGAGGCTTCGGAGCATTTTCATATGATATTTAAGAAAGAAAACGATAATTATATGGATCTGCCCGGCCTATCGGTGTTAATAGGGGGTATGATCATCGTGAACCTTAACTATTGGGGATGTAACCAGTATATTACTCAACGCGCGCTGGGGGCCGATCTTAAAACCGCCCGCGCAGGTATCCTGTTTGCGGCGTTCTTAAAATTACTGATGCCGGTTATTGTAGTATTGCCTGGTATAGCAGCCTATGTGCTTTATCAAAGGGGGATGTTCCACCAGGAAATGTTAAGCTCATCGGGCGTTGTAGATGTAAATAAAGCCTACCCTTCGCTTTTAAATCTTTTACCTGCCGGATTAAAAGGGTTGTCGTTTGCGGCGCTTACAGCAGCTATAGTGGCCTCGCTTGCCGGCAAGGCAAACAGCATTGCCACTATTTTTACACTGGATGTTTATAAAAAAGCCATCAATACGCAGGCAAGCGAAAAAAAATTGGTGGTATTGGGTAAATGGTCTGTTTTGGTAGCTATGGCGTTAGGCGTTATCATGTCGCTGGTAATTGGCGAGCGGTTAATGGGCGAGGGCAAACAAGGCTTCCAATATATACAGGAGTACACGGGCTTTGTATCACCGGGTATATTTGCCATGTTCATCCTGGGCTTTTTCTGGAAAAAAGCATCATCTAACGCGGCGCTATTTGCTACCATAGGCGGGTTTATATTTTCGGTGTTTTTTAAATTGCTGCCAAGGTTTGCCGATCTAAGCTTTTTGTACCCTTACGGCTTTGCAAAACAAGCCTTACAGGATGATAAGATAACTAAGCTATATGAGATCCCCTTTATTGACCGTATGGGGTTTGTGTTTGCACTTTGTGTGATAGGGATGGTTATCATATCGAAAATTGACCAGGCCAAAGGCGTTAAAACCAATGGGTTGGAAATTGATGCATCTATGTTTAAAACATCGCGCGCGTTTACTGCCGGTGCGTTAATAGTAGGCGGTATTATTATAGCGCTGTACTCATTCTTCTGGTAATACCATTAAACTTTATATGTAAAAGCGGCTTTGAGAAAGGCCGCTTTTTTTGTGTGAAGGGTATCAAAACAACCATACATAATGCTTTGTTATTGATGTAAACCAACAAGCCATGAATAACCCTGCCGACAACATCCCGCCACAAACCGAGGGCGAAAAAACAGATGTGATACACTTTGCCGACCGCGAATCGGTACAGGAAGCGCATCATTTATTTTTACTGGCTAAAGACAGGCTTAAAGATATTTCGCAATGGCATGTATTAAGCGGGCCGCACTCGGCTAAGTTTGCCATAACAAATGCTGCTGGTAACGAAGTTTATAAAATGGCCGAAAAAGGCGACCTTTTTTATATAAACCTGCCCGCGCCTGGCCCGCTTGCCGGCGATGGTAAAGAATGGGTGCGGATAG
The DNA here is from genome assembly GCA_040390445.1 of Bacteroidota bacterium. Classification (GTDB taxonomy): domain Bacteria; phylum Bacteroidota; class Bacteroidia; order Sphingobacteriales; family Sphingobacteriaceae; genus Mucilaginibacter. The sequence continues at coordinate 535,797 of JAZJYI010000002.1, read as the reverse complement.
AAGCCATTGAAGAGGTTGATGATGCCAATGCCGAAAGCGAATACATCATCATGACGGTAAGGCCCGTTGCCAGCCCGATGCACCCCGATAAAGCCACCGCGCATTTCTTTGGCCATCACTCCACTAATACATTTATTGTAGAGCGCTATCTGAACCATGTTAGTGCCGCTTCATATGGCCGTAACGAAACACCTAATAATAAGGATGTGGGTTTGTATGATACCGTTCGTAATACCATTATAGCGCTCGCCGCCCGTGAAGGCCTTTCCGGCCCGCAATGGAAATCGCTGGTTGCGGGAATTTTGGATAAATAGTTATTCTCCCCAAAAACAAAAAGGCCCCTCAATTGAGGGGCCTTTTTGTTTTATATATCAATGGGCTGAATTAGTCCCTGTGCCCGCGATCGTGGCCTTTATCATCGCCGTGTCCCCTATTGTTACCATGGTTATCACGGTGTACAATTTTGGTAGTATGCTTTACCACTCTGCGGTTTTCTACACGCACCGGGCGATTATTGTTTGCCCAATGGTTACGGTATTTAACATCGCGGCTATCGCGTATAATGGTTTGGCCGGTGCGGCCCCTGTAATTAGCATATTTAGTACGGTAGGTTGTTGCATGGGTCCATGGGTTTGGTTCGTTCACAACAACTTTATACCCGTTATAAACATTGTAGTTACTATACCTTGACGGTAAACTTGCCCTGCGTACCCAGGTGTTATTTTCCAGGTAAACATATTGATGGGCCGGTACATCATAATAGGTATCAATATCGGGCATGTAGTAATAATCTGCATGGTCGTAACCAGTTGGGCCCCATTCTGGCTGGCTGCCAATGTTAATACTTAAACTAATTTGTGCCTCGGCTGATTTGTATGCTATGCAGCTAAAAAATATGGCTGCTGTAATAATTATCTTTTTCATTTTGTGTGTTTTTGTAGGTATGACAACCGCCACCAGCTATAGTTTAATAAAAAGAGGGTTATAACAGCGATGTTACAGAAGCCCCCCAGCCCCCTGAAGGGGGAGCCGAATTATCCTAAACAGAAAAGCCTGTCGGGTAAGAACAGGCTTTTAATATTTTGTTCCCCCTTCAGGGGGTTAGGGGGCTAATCGTCATCATCATCTTTATCGGCGGGCTTTTTAGCAGCCATGGCCAGCATAGGCTTGCCAATGGTTTTGTAATCGCCTACACCTTTTAGTATTGATGCCAGTTGTGTTTTATCCTGCATAACTTTTACGGCTGCTGCAAGTTCCTTATCGTATTTAAAGTTAATCTCATAGCGGCCTTTTTCATACTCGTAGCGGGATGCAATCTCGTTTTCAACTACCTGTTTAATCTCATCCTTATGCAGTTGCAGGTCGTTTTTTTTGCTGCTGGCCATTTTGGCTTTTAGGGCATCATATTCGGCCCGGATCTCGGTAAATTGCTTCTCTTTAGTTGCCTGCGTTTTAAGGCTGTTCAGCATTTTTTCAGATACGGTATTATAGGTGTAGTTTTTCCCGTCCAAAAACTTGATGAAATCATTATAATCATCTTCTGTCAACGCAAATGCTTTTGGGTCGATAGGTTTTGAGTGCGTATTGCGGTATTTAGTAGCATAATCAAATATCAGCAGCTTGCTGATAAGCGTTTGCGTGATGTTGGCAAAACGTTCCTGCTTGATAAAAACATCCGGGTAAATGCCGCTGCCATCATATACCGAGCGACCGTTTTTTGTTTTAAACTCATGTATGGCCGAATCTGCCACTTTGATAACGCTGCCATCATCCTTGCGGTGGGTGTAATCAATTTCCTGCACACAACGGCCCGATGGTACGTAGTATTTGGCAACCGTTATTTTTACCAGGCTGTTATACGGTAAATTAAAAGTTTGTTGTACCAGCCCTTTACCATAACTGCGCTGCCCAATGATAATAGCCCGGTCAAGGTCCTGCAAGGCACCTGCAACAATTTCTGAAGCTGATGCCGAGCGGCTGTTTACCAGCACTACCAGCGGCAGGTTGGGCTCCATTGGTGTTGAAACCGTATTGTACGTAAAGTTTTTCTCTTTTATTTTGCCTATTTGCGATACCACCTGCACATCCTTTTGTACAAACAGGTTCACAATTTTTACGGCCTCCTGCAAAATACCGCCACCGTTTGATCGCAGATCCAGGATGATGCCATTAGGGTTGTTTTTTTTGATAGCCGCAAGCGCGGTGGTTACCTCATCGGCCGAATTTTCTAAAAACTTATTGAGCTTGATGTAACCCATATTGCCTGCCACCATACCTGAATAAACCACGTTGGGCTGTTTTATCTCGTCGCGCACCAGGCTTTTTACTACCGGGGCTTCGGCATCGCGTTTCATTAACAATTTAATTGTCGCGCCTTTAGATCCCTTTAACAGCTGGCTCACCTGGTCGTTGGTTTTACCGGCAAGTTCAATATCATTTATCTTCAGCATCTGGTCGCCCTGGCGTATATCAGCCTTTTGCGCCGGGAAGTTGGTGAACACATCAGATATGTACACCTTGTTATCGCGCAGAAAAATACTTGCGCCAATGCCGCCATACTGGGTGCTTACGTAATGCAGCTTGTAATCTTCAATTTCAGATTCGGGCACAAACTCGGTATAGGGGTCCAGGCCATCCAGCATGGCATCAACGCCGGTTTTTACCAGCTTGGCCGAGTTGATATCATCAACATAATTTATGTTAACCTCTTTATATACCGATGCAAAAACATCCAGGTTTTTAGATATCTGGAAAAGATCGTCCTGAAAACTCCACACACTTATAGCCAATGCCAAAGCCCCCGCATATAGCGCCGGCTTTTTGTATTTGCTTATCATCCTTTTGTCCATCGTCCGTTAACCTCTTGAAATATAAATATATAAAAGCCTAACGGCTTTTTATAATAAACTGTTTTTACAGCCGGTTAGTATCTATGTTCACCAAAGCTTTGGTAAGGGTAAATACCACGTATTTCCTGTCGCGGTTCACCAGGTCCATCAGGCGGGTTATCAGGCTTTCTTCCTGCCCTTCGGTGTACTGCAACTGCTCATCGGTAAGGTGGTTATACTTTCGTTGCACCTTTATTTTTATACGCTCCCAGTCTTTGTTACTGATAGTTATCTCTGCCATAAAATAAAATATTTAGGCAAAAATATAAAAAATACACCGCCGAGTACGTTTAATATGCTGCGGCGTGTCAAACTTTTAACACAAATGCGCCTCAAACCGTTTTTATAAACTAAAACCATACTACTATGAAAAAATGTTTGTTAAGCGTAGCCCTATTATTTATGGCTGCCATAAGTGCCAAAGCGCAATTTTCGCTGGGTGCTAAGGCCGGTATCAACTTCTCTAAGATCAACACCAACAACGTAAGCGAATCAACCATTACCGGTTACCAGGCCGGCCTGTTCGCCAGGTTTGGCAGCAGCCTTTACCTGCAGCCAGAGGTTTACCTGGGCAGCAGTGGCGGTAAGTTTGATTTTAACAACAGCGGCGGTACGGTAACCACCGAAGGAAAAGTTAGGTTTACCACTTTAAACGTGCCCCTATTAATAGGTAAAGGTTTTGGCGGCGATAACCTTAATTTCAGGGTGATGGCCGGGCCAATTTTTAGTTACGTATTAGATAAAAACCAAAGCTTTAGCGACAACGTAAACGGCGCGCTGAATGATTTTGGCGATTACAAAAAAAGCACCCTGGGCTACCAGGTAGGCGGTGGAGTTGATATTGGCCACATTACTGCCGACCTGCGTTACGAGGGCGGGCTTACCAAAATAAACGAGAACTACGGCCAGCGCCAAAACATCTGGGCGTTAAGCGTAGGCTTTAAATTCTTTTAATAAAGATCAATAAATTCAAACCCCCAAGGCCGCGGCGTAAACCGCGGCCTTTTATTTTTTCAACAGGTGTTGTAAGCAGGCCGCTTATTTTAAGATATTTGTATAATTAAAGGAAGATACAACCGCGAATGTTATTAGCCCGATACCAGAAAGAGTTTATTGAAGCAGGATGTGACGAGGCTGGCCGTGGCTGCCTTGCAGGGCCTGTTTTTGCTGCTGCCGTTATCCTTCCGCACAATTTTAAACACAAACTGCTTAACGACTCCAAGCTGATAGCCGAAGAGGCCCGTTATGACCTGCGTGCCGAGATTGAGGAAAAAGCCATAGCACACGCCGTAGCCTGGTGCGATAATGTGGAGATAGACGAGATCAACATCCTTAACGCCTCTTTCCTGGCTATGCATCGCGCTATTGATAAATTGCTTTGCATCCCCCAGTATTTAATTATTGACGGCAACCGCTTTAACAAATATGCCGATATACCGCATGCCTGTATCGTAAAGGGCGATTCAAAATACTTCAGCATCGCGGCAGCATCTATCCTGGCCAAAACCTACCGCGATGATTACATGAAGCAAATTGCTTTAGAACACCCCGAATACGAATGGCACAGTAACAAAGGTTACCCTACCATTAGCCACCGTAAAATAGTGCTGAACCTGGGCCATACGCCATATCATCGTAAAACTTTCAGGGTAACCGCGCCTGAGCAGGTTGTTTTATAAAAGTTAATTGCCAAACCCTGCAAGGTTTAATACCTTTGAAGCAACCAATTTTACCGGCCTTGAGGATACTGATATTAACACACCGCGCCCCGTTCCCACAGAATGGCGGCTACCCTATTGTGGTAGGCAATACCATAAAAGGCCTGGTGGCCCTTGGGCATGATGTATCCCTCATATCCCTCAACGTAAAAAAGAACAGTGTGCTTGTTGAGCGCGACGCCCTGCTTGATCAGATAAACTATATTGAGTACGATATTGATATCCGCATTACAGCTGTTGAGGCGGTGAGTAACCTGTTCACCAAAAACTCCTATAATATTGACAGGTATTACAACGCGGGGTTTGAAAAACTGCTGTTTAGAAACCTAACCGACAATAAGTATGATATTATACAGATTGAGGGGATATTTGTAGCGCCGTACCTGAACATTATTCGCAAAAACTCGAAAGCCAGGGTCGTTTTCAGGGCGCATAATATTGAGCACCAGGTTTGGCAAAAACTGGCCCAGCAAAAAAGCGACCCGTTTAAGCGCTGGTACCTGCAACTGCTGGCCCGCCGCATCAAAAACTACGAGCTTGAGCTGTTTAATAAGTTTGATGGTGTTGTAGCATTTACCGAGCAGGATAAAGCTTCGATATTATCCTACGGGGCAAAAATACCTATTGTGGTTTTACCTATCGGGATAGACCTGGCCCTTTACAAGCCCGATCATAGTAAAACCGATTTCCCGAGCCTGTTTTTCCTGGGGTCGCTGGATTGGCTGCCCAACCGCGAGGGCATTGAGTGGTTTATTGATAATTTTCATAAAGACCTGGTTGACGGCGACCTGAAAGCCAAGTTTTATGTAGCCGGCCATAACATCCCCGAGCAGTTTGATGATTATGAGGTGCTGGGCAAAGTGTTTATACATGGCGAGGTTGATGACGCGCTGGAGTTTGTGAACAGCAAAAGCATCATGGTTGTACCACTGTTATCGGGCGGGGGCATGCGTGTAAAAATTGTGGAAGGCATGGCTATGGAAAAATGCATCATATCTACCACGCTTGGGGCCGAGGGTATCAACATTAAAAATGGCAGCAATATTATTATTGCCAATAATACCGACGAGTTTTATAACGCCATGCATAAATGCATCACCGACGAACATTTTTGCCGCCAGATAGGCCGCAACGCCCGTAAGCTGATAGAGCAGCAGCACGATGTAAACACCGTGACCCCCCAGCTTGCCGGTTTTTACGAATCAATTGTATAAACAGCCCTGTACAATACAGCTGTATAGCATATTATTTAACCACAGCGTTAGCAGAGATTCTCACAGAGAACCACAGCGATTTTCTGTGAATTACTTCGATGATCAACAAACTCTCTGTGCTTTTTCCTCCGTGCACCCTGTGGTTAAAATAACATTTGGTTATTCCAGAATCTATTTAGCCTCTTTCCAAACCTTTCACCGGGAAATTGGAACTGAATAGTAACACTATTTTATTATTTTTGCCACGCGACAAAATATATATATGAAGAACACAGCTTTAACACAAGTACATACCGATCTGGGTGCTAAAATGGTACCTTTTGCCGGATACAACATGCCGGTACAATACGTTGGCATCAATGCCGAACACGATACCGTGCGTAAAGGCGTAGGGGTATTTGATGTAAGCCACATGGGCGAATTTATTTTAAAAGGCGAGAAAGCGCTTGATCTGATACAGCGTGTTACCAGTAACGATGCCTCAAAACTATATGATGGCAAAGTGCAATACTCTTGCCTGCCAAATGAAGATGGCGGTATTGTTGACGACCTGCTGGTTTATCGTATTGACGAGAAAACCTATATGCTGGTGGTAAATGCATCAAACATTGAAAAAGACTGGAACTGGATAGCTAAATACAACACCGAAGGTGTGGATATGAAAGATATCTCTGACCGCACCTCTTTACTGGCTGTACAGGGGCCCAAAGCAGCCGATGCGCTGCAAAGCCTTACCGATATCGACCTGGGTTCGATGGAGTACTACACCTTCAAGAAAGGCACATTTGCCGGTATTGATAATGTGGTAGTATCCGCGACGGGTTATACCGGTGCCGGTGGTTTCGAAATTTATTTTGATAACGAACATGCCGAATATATCTGGAACGAGGTATTTAAAGCAGGCGAGCCATTTGGCATCAAACCAATTGGTTTAGCCGCCCGCGATACCCTGCGTTTAGAAATGGGCTTTTGCCTGTACGGTAACGATATTGACGATACCACATCGCCATTAGAGGCCGGCCTGGGCTGGGTAACCAAATTTACCAAAGCATTTACAAACTCGGCGGCATTGCAGCAGCAAAAACAAACAGGTGTTGAGCGTAAGCTTATTGGTTTTGAAATGATAGACCGCGGTATCCCCCGCCACGATTACGAGATTGTTGATGCCGACGGCAACGTTATTGGCAAAGTAACATCGGGTACCCAATCGCCATCGCTGCAAAAAGCAATTGGCCTGGGCTATGTAAAAAACGAGTTCGCCAAAGAAGGGTCTGAGATCTACATCAGCATCCGCGATAATAAAGTAAAAGCACAGGTTGTAAAGCCACCGTTTTATAAGTAACCCCCCACCCCCCTGAAGGGGGAGCCATTATGGATATTTCCGAACACCACGCTGATAAAAAGTTCCCCCTTCATGGGGTTAGGGGGTTAGACGTTTGCCTTACCCCCGCATTAATCCCCCTATATAAGGTAGAAGATTATACCGTGGTGATCATCGATATCTTCCGTGCTACCTCTTCTATCTGTTATGGGATAGAGAACGGTGCCGAAGCCATTATCCCGGTAGCTGAGATAGCAGAATGCGCCGCCTACCGCGAAAAAGGATTGGATTATTTGCTGGCAGCCGAGCGTAATGGCGAGGTGGTTGCGGGTTTTGATTTTGGCAATTCGCCGTTCTCTTACACCGCCGAAAAGGTGGCCGGTAAAACCGTTGTATTAACTACCACCAATGGTACTCACGCCCTGCACCTTTCGCGCAGCGCGAGGCAGGTTTTGATCGGGTCTTTCCTGAATATAACCTCGTTGTGTACCTATTTAAAAAACATTAAAGGCAATATCCTGCTGGTTTGCGCCGGCTGGCAAAATAACTTTAACCTGGAGGATACCCTTTTTGCCGGTGCGGTTATTGAACAGCTAAAAGATAGCGGCTACACTTTAGATGACCCCGCCATCGCCGCCAACGACCTGTTCCAGATAGGCAAAAATGATATAGGTAAATACCTGGGCAAAACATCCCACGGCGAACGCCTCAAAAAACTGGGCATCGAAAAAGATATCGCGTTTTGCCTGCAGGTAGATCTGACTACCGCTATCCCTGTATTGCAGGGAGAAAAGCTGGTTAAGCTTGTTTAACAACCCTTCGTCCCCTCCACCTTTTTATCAATACAAACACAACAACAAAAACAATCAGCAAAGGCCAGTTACCTATCAGGCTAAAAAACAAATCCTGCAGAAAATCCCAGCCATTTGTTAAGGCATGCTTAAATTTATAACCAAAGCCGTTACCGGCGGCAACCTGTTCTGGTTGTACGGTATAAAAAGTGATGTTTAATGAGCTATAAGCAACCTGTTTACTCATATAATTCAACTGGCCCTGGGTAGCCTCAATATCGCTGCGGATCTCGGTTAATTTTTCTTCAATGTCCAGCAGGTCGCGCATTTTACCGGCACGGCTTAGCAGGTTCAGGTAGCGTTTTTCCAGTTGCAGTTTATTATCCAGCCGTGCTTTGGTATCAATAAACTCCGAGGTAACATCTTTTACACGGATGTTGCGGCTATCAATTTTAGTAGCGGTTGATGATACTGTTCCCAAAAAAGCGTCAAAATTTTTGGCCGGGATGCGGATGACAATGGTGTATTCCTTGCTATTCAGCGCGCCATCGGTTGTTTCGCTGTCGTTTTCGGCATAGCCCCCTAAATGTATTAAGGAACTGATGATCTGTTTACGGGTTTTTGCAACATCGCTACTCTCAAAACGGATATCACCCTCTTTGATGATCTTTTTTTCGATATCAGCAGGATTTACATTGGCTACAGGTTTCACATCACTGTTGCCAACGGCTTCATCTGCTTCAATTGCTTGCAATTTAGGTGGTTCATAGCCTTTATTTTTCTCCCTCACCTCATTATCCGGCTTTGCAATAGGGGGCGCAAGCTGAACTTCGGCAATAGACAAATTTTCATTGGGTTTATGCTTACAAGCGATGAATGCCACCCCAAAGGCAAACAGAATAAATAACAGGTGCTTTTTCATAATAACATAGATTTGGTTAGTTAATAGCAAATCTACATTATTATATTTCGAACAAACAAATAAAACAGAATATTATTTTGTTTTATTTGTTCTGGTGGAATTATATAACGCAGATAGCTATTTTAGTTTATCATTATTCTGGTGCCTGTCTGCATCGCGGATGTTTTTCTTTTGCATATTCTTCTCCAGCGCATCAGTCAGGTCTATCCCGGTTTGGTTGGCCAGGCAGATCAGTACAAACAGCACATCGGCCATTTCATCTGCCAGGTTCACCTCCTTGTCCGATTCTTTAAAAGATTGCTCGCCGTATTGCCTTGCCATAATGCGTGCTACCTCGCCAACCTCCTCCATTAACATGGCGGTATTGGTCAGCTCATTAAAATACCGAACGCCGGTTGTTTTTATCCAGTTATCTACAAGATGCTGCGCTTCTTTAATTTCCATAAACAATATTACAATAATTTAGGAAAGGGTTAATACATCGCTTTGCGGGTTAACTCACCCCGACTTTGCTTCGCTCGTCGCCCCTCTCTTCGCTGCGCGAAAAGAGGGTTTTGAAAACTATATCAATTTTTCATCCTCTTTGCGCAGCAGAGAGGGGCGCGTCCCGACGGCTGTTGGGACCGCGGGGTGAGTAAACTCGCCGCCCGGCAACCACTCACCCAATAAACCACTCTCCACTCACCAACCCCCCAAAACCCTTATCTTTGTACCCGATATGACGATGAGTGCGGGCACCCCTTTCCAATTTTTAGATCAGGACCTTTTACTGTTACCGCAAAAGGCTATTTACTGGCAGCAGGAAAAAGCGCTGCTGGCGGCTGATGTGCATTTTGGCAAGGTGGGGCATTTCCGTAAAGCGGGTATCGCCATTCCCCGTAATATGGAGCAGGACGACCTGGCCGTATTATCCGACCTGATCCACGAGTACAAACCCGAAAAACTGATCTTCCTGGGCGACCTGTTCCACAGCGATATGAATAACGACTGGGACTGGTTTGTGCTTTGGCGCAGCCAGTTCCCCAAACTGCAGATCATCCTGATCAAAGGCAACCACGATATCATCAGCGATAAGCATTATACCGATCTGGGCATCACATTGCACAAGGAATTAACGATGGGCCCTTTCCTGATGCTGCACCACCCGTTGCCCGATCCGGAAGTAAAAGCTGAAGGCGGCTACGTGCTTTGCGGGCACATCCACCCCGGGGTTAGTTTGGTTGGGCGCGGTAGGCAAAGCGTTACGCTGCCTTGTTTCGCATTTGGTAAAAACCAGGCCATACTGCCGTCCTTCGGTAAGTTTACGGGTAAAGTAGCTATCCTGAGCCGCAAAGCCGATAAGGTGTTCGGGGTGTTAAAAGATAAGGTTATTGCCATTGGCTGATACGGCAGGGGCGTTCTGAGGCCGTTTATTGGCGAATTAAAGCGTTATAATACCCTTTTTTGCTGCCGGTGCTGTATGATAATATAGTTAGAAAATGGTTGCAATAGTTTGTTACCTGCTTTTTTTATGAACGATTGATTATAAGCACTTTATAAATTTTAACAGCGTTCACGGCAGTGAACGTGAACACTTGCCCGATTGGGTAGCGCAGATGCGTAAATCAGGGCTTTCATAAGTGCTATACCGGCCAGGCGCACGGGGCTAATTAAATTTATTTCGGTATAACTTGTTGTTTTTCTATTAGTTATTCGTAAATTCAAATACCAAATAAACCCCAAAGTATGAAAAGCGTAAAACACATCCTTGCCCGCAAGGGCAGCAATGTTATTGCTGTGCCTGCCAAAACTACCGTTTTAAATGTGCTGAAGCTGATGTCGGAAAAGAATATTGGCTCGGTAGTGGTAACCGAGAATGACACTTATATTGGCCTGGTTACCGAGCGTGACTATGCCCGTAAGATCATATTAATGGGTAAACACTCTGACGATACCACCGTGGGCGAGATCATGAGCAATAACTTCCCAAAAATAACACCCGAATCATCGGTGGATAGCTGTATGCTTATCATGAGCGAAAACAATATCCGCTACCTGCCGGTTTTTGACAAGGAGGAGCAACTTTGCGGTATCATCTCCATCAACGATGTGGTTTACGAAACCATCCACTCACAAAAAGAAACCATTGAGCAATTGCACAGCTATATCCAATCTACATAGCAAGCGTTTAAAACCATTCACTCTTTAAAAAGTTAATATTTACAGGATTAATACTCCTGTAAGTAAGTATGCCATATCCATCAAAACAACAAGCTACACCCATTATGATAGGTGCCGAGGTTTTTATAGAGCCCGGGCAAACACCTGAAGAGATAGACCTCTGGTTTCGCCGCCTGCAGGAGGCAGGCATGACGGTTACACGCATCCGCCTGTTTGAAACCTATATGCATAAGCCCGATGGCAAGTGGGATTATACATTATTTGATGAGGCTTACAAAGCTGCAGATAAATACGGTATTAAAGTTTATGGCAATCTGTTCCCCGCTACGGCTTTTACTGATCTGGGTGGGTTAAAATTCCCCAAGGATGAAGATCACCTGGGCGCTATTGCGCGGTATATTGAGCATGTAGTTTCGCATTTTAAACAATTCAATTCCTGTTATGGCTGGGTACCCGTGAATGAACCGGGGGTAGGCCATTTCCCACAAGAGCAATTTACTACCGATAAATACCAGGCATGGAAAAAGGAACAGGCCAACCCCGATTATAACAGCGGCGGCTATGATCATTTTGATTTTGCCGACGAGCGTTTTCATCTTTACTACAATACCTGGTTCCTGAAATGGCTTACCGACGAGATCCATAAGCATGATGCCGGCAGCATTATTCATGTAAACAATCACGCCATATTTAAAAATGTTGCCGAATATGATTTTACCAGCTGGCGCGATTTTTTGACCAGCCTTGGCGGCTCGGCACACGCCAGCTGGCATTTTGGTTATTTTAACCGCGAACAATATGCATTGGCTGTTGCCGCTAATTGCGAGATCATCCGCTCGGGCGCGGGTGAGATCCCCTGGTTTATGACCGAGCTGCAGGGTGGCAACAATACTTACAGCGGCTTTTTAGCGCTGTGCCCTACTAAAGAAGAAATAAGCCAGTGGCTATGGATTGCCATCGGCAGCGAAAGCAAGGGCGCTATATTCTGGTGTTTAAACCCGCGCTCGTCTGGCATGGAAGCGGGGGAATGGGCCATGCTTAATTATCATAATGAACCGTCCGACAGGCTGCAAGCTACCACTGATGTAATAGATACCCTTAATGAACATATCGGGTTTTTTGAAAACGCAAAAGAGGTATCGTCCGGCATCAATATTCTGTACACCCGCGAATCGCTTTGGATAGAGAAAAAATTGCAGATGGGCGGTAAAAGCTATGAAGGGCGCGATGAGGGCGGGGGGATGAAGTCGGCCATTGCTTATTTTGAGGCACTGAGCGAGGCTGGGTTGCAGGCCAATTTTAAAGAGATCAGCGAGTTTGATTTTACGGCCGATGATTACGAAGATGCAACCATTATCCTGCCGCATCAAATCTCTATCCCCTCAAAATACTGGCGCCCACTGGAAGCGTTTGTACAAAAGGGAGGTAAATTAATTGCCGACGGTTTAACCGGCTATTATGATGAGAACGCTGTTGCCACCATGCGTTTAGGGTTCCCGCTGCGTAATTTATTCGGTGCCGATGTGCTGGAATACAAGACTATTGATGATATAGAAGAGTTAATTGCCGATGGCATTGCCCTGCCTGCGTATCAATGGCAGGGTATTTTAAAAGCAACAACAGCAACCGTTTTGGCTCACAAAGGCGATGAGCCGTCGGCTACAAAAAACCGGAATGGTAAAGGCGTGGTTTACTGGCTGCCATCAATGGTTGGCCTGGGTAGTCGCGTTTTTGGCGATTATAACCACCTTAATTTGTTCCTTGCCAGGTCGCTCAGCTACACCTCGTTAAACCTGCCCTTTATTTTTGAAGAGCCTCAAAAAGCTGTATTGATGAAAGTAATGGGCAACGCTAAAGAGTGGGTAACTATCATTATCAATAAATCAGAGGTGCGGCGCGAGTTTAAACTGATCCTTCGTGAAACCGCCTTGCAACCAATCGTTATTTTCGCTAACAACGGTGGTAAGGCAGGCGGCAATCATATCAGCATAGAGGCCGAGGAAACGCTGGTGATAAAATGGGTGTAGCGTTTTAATATTAGCACCTGCAATTAATCTTAAAGTGCTGTGGCAATTGTATTTTATTCTTCGGTAGCTCCCTGTTCCCCTGTTTGCTGCGCTATATTGGTATCAAAAGCATAATTGTTTGCCGGATAGGGGATAATAAATGTTTTTTGTACCCGGGTACTTTTAATAAAATAAGGGATCCAGATTGCCGCCCCTATCATGGAACGGAAAATAGCCACTCCGGCGTCCTTATCTGCTTTTATACCCGCAGATTGTAAGATGATATAATCCGTAATCACAAACACTATATAGAATGCATAAAGGCCGATCATGAATTTTGGGAAAATATCGCGCCTTTGTATAAGCAGGTAAAAGCAGAATACAGAATAGCATACCGAGAAAACATTTCCAAGCGTTTCAAATAAAAACGCGACGTTATAACCAGCCGTACTCATCCCGCGGATACTTAAGCCCCACTTATTTAAATTAAACGAGCCATTGTTAAAAATAGTAGCCGAAATAAGCAATGGTGTTATGGCCAGCCCAATGGCAACTAAAATAAGCCAACCGCCAATTGGTGGCTGATAACGCCAGCTTACCAATTTAAGGCTTGGCGTTTCTGTACGATAAATTTTTACACCCCATATAACCAGGCCTGCTACAAAAACAATAACCAGTGCAATCATCCAGTAATTTACATTGTACGATAGTTTTGAAACATCGGGCGTGTAGGTAAAGCTGTAGGATAATTCATCGTCTGATATCTTCTTAACATCGTCCCGGCTTTCGTCAAGCTTATTTACGGGGATAAAATCGCTGAGGTAATTAAGTTTGTAATTCAGCAAAAGGGTATCCCCCCGTTCGTTTGATTGTGCCTTAAAAAAATAAGCATCACGTTTTATTTCCTTATCTCGTTTCTCAATATTCCAGCCGCTTGGTATTACTACCTGTATAGTGTAATCTAAATTTAACGGGTATGCTAAAGCTACCGGACTTACCGCTTTGTTGGGGATGTTGGGCAATTGGTCGTTAATAGAATTAGCGTAAAACCCCGCAGTATACCGGCCATCTTCTTTGCCTTTTTTTAACAATCCATTTATGCTGTAATGTTCTATGGTTGTTAGTTTATTGGCTTCTTCGTTGTCAATAATAGTAAGCGAATCCGTTTGCTCTATTTTAGGGTGTATTTTGGTATAATAATTCAGGTAGCTCTTCTCCGTTTCACTGATACTTGCCGAAGCCAGCTTGTCCCTTATTTTATCCGCCTCACCCAGTGTGTAAACAGACGTCACTTCAAGCTTAACCTTATTGGTTTCGCTGGTAATAGTGTAACATTCATTGATTTTAGTTTTCCCGGCATTAGGGGGGATAATGGCCGTTAATTTATCATTGCCGGGTTTTAGCACCAGGCCCATGCCATACGCAGGGAAATAAATATTTGTGCCGGTGCCCCGCTGGTAAGCAATGGTGGCATCTACCCAAACCTGTTTATTGTTTAATGTGGCTAACACAACAGCATGGTCAAATGCATTTGGACTTGGTATATAATTCTCCATCCCCCGGTTTACGCCCGAGTTTATCAGAACCATTGCGGCATCTATACCACCGGCTTTTAAAACGGATGCTAGTAGTAAGGATTTATCCTTACAATCGCCATAACGCTGATTAAAAACCCTCTCGGGGTTGTTTGCCCTGTGCGAATATTCGCCCATTTCAATTCCCATGTAGCGCACCTCGTCCTGCACCATCTTTACGGCGCCCCTAAAATATTTCTCCTTATCGCCTTTTGCCGCCGCCTTTAACTCGGCAACCTTTACGGCGAGTTTTCCATTAGTTACGGGCAGTACGGGGTTAATGCTTAATGCCCAATCGGTAACTTCTTTCCAACTGTTATAATCGCTTACCTGTATATAAGCATAGTTATTATACCATCCGGGCTGGTTATCATAATATGGCGCTGGCATTACCTGGTAATCGTTCCATTGGTAATTTGTTAAGCCATCTTTTACAGTAACAGATGCCTGCGGTGCTTTATTGAACGATTTGAAATTCAGCTTTCGCGAGGGCGATACCAGGATAGATTTATAAACATGAGCAAACGGCACAGAGGATTGAAAATACAGGTTCCTGAAAAACTTATTGTTGAAGATAGGATTGCGACCGGTAAGAGTATAAGAGTATTCAATTTTATCACCCTTGCGGATATCATCCAGTATGCAATAGGCCGAATAGCTCCCTTGGTAAATAAATCTCGATAGTTCCTTTTCATCGGCGATAACCTTGAAAGAATTTGCCGACAATCTGTTCACCGGGACATTATTACGCCAAACGATGATCTCGTGCACATCAAGCCGTTCGAAGGATGGATCTAACCCAATGTTGATGGATGAGCCATTCTGGATCCCCGCCTCCGATACAATTTCTTTGATAATATGGGTATAAGCGGCTTGCTTTTCAAGATTCAGCTGTTCTTCAAATACCTGGTAAAAGTAGCCGTTGGCAACATCCCGCGAAGCTACTTTTTTATCGTATATTTTGTAGTGATTAAGCCAAACCGGCTTAGGTGAGATATGAACAACAGGGGCCGCCGCGTTAGCAGCAGTTACAAAAAAGGCTTGTAATAGTACAACAAACAAGGCTATTACACGGATGGATTTTTTTTGCATACGGCAATGAAAATAAAAAAATCAAAGCATATTTTACTTTGATTTTTTTAAACATCTATAAATTAACCGTTAAGCCAGGAAGAGGATATTACTTTTCCTTTTGTATGCGTCTTGCCAAAGCGCGTTCCTCATCCTCTTTTATCCGGTAGGCTATTATCCTGTTTATCATATCAACCGGTAGCGCTTCATCCAGCGGAAACTGTACTGAACCCTTTGCTCCTTTATAAACCGATAGGTCATCCTTAAAATGGGCTATTGCCCCCGCGCCGGGATAAAAACCTATGTGCTTATCCCAGCCGGCAAAATAAACCAGCACACTATTTATTTTATATGCAGGCATGCCGTAGCTTATTACCTCCTGTGCTTGCGGCGCGGCTTTTTTTATTACCGCTCTAATTTGTTGCAGGCGCTTTTGTACAGTTGCCGGGAAGGCAGCGATATATTCATCTGCGTTGTTGGGTTTTTGCATAGCCGTATAATCAGGGTTTGGGTAACGCTAATTTACAACTTATTGGTGCTTGCTCATGTCCATAAACAACGCGTTCCAGCGGTGGCCATCAAGGTCGGCAAAAGCGCAGCCATACATCCACCCCTGTATCTCGGCCGGTGGGGCAAAAACGTTACCGCCGGCGGCAGTCACCTTTTTGGCTACCTCTTCCACTTCGGCACGGCTTTCGGCGCTAAAAGAAAAGATTACTTCGGTACCTTTTTCAGTATCCGCTATAGCATTTTGTGTTGCCCCTTTAAACACATCTTCAACTATAAGCATCACAATAGTATTTTTATCTCCAACTACAAGTGGTGCCATTGTATCGCTGTTTCCCGGCCCGTCTTTAAAAGAAAAACCGATAGCGGTGAAAAATTTTCTCGAACGGTTAAGATCCTTAACCGGCAGGTTCATCCATAATTCCTTTGTCATGATGTTTAGTTTTTATTGGTTAATATTATAACTCAAAGATATTGCCATAGTTAAACATTTATGAGGTGTTAATGCGACTATTTAAAGGGTAAATACCGACATGGTTTTATCATCAGCAAAAAACAAACAGCCTAATTGCCTAAACCCTTGCTATTTACAATTATAATAATTAGCATTGTGTAATAATGACACAATGCTAATTGTTGTGGGCATAATGTAACCAATTACCATAGCTGTTAATCCTTTACGCTAAAAACTCTTTATGAATAAAAATTACCTGCTGCTGCTGGCATTGTTGCCTGCTGCTGTATCCGCACAAACCAAATGGACCGAAACCAAAAGCGGGAACATTGCCTTTGTAAACAACAAAGGCGGCCAAAGTCTTGGGTATTCAACCACATCGGGTGTTAAAATTTTAACGGTTGATGGCCTTGCCTTTAAAGACCTGAACAAGAACGGCAAATTGGATAAGTATGAAGACTGGCGCCTGCCGGTTGATGTACGCGCAAAAGACCTCGCCTCTAAAATGAGTGTAGAGCAAATAGCCGGGCTGATGCTGTACAGCCGCCACCAGATGATCCCCGCTGCACCGGTTGGGCCATTCGCGGGTTTTTATGGCGGTAAAGCGTTCGCCGAAAGCGGTGCTAACCCATTCGACCTGTCCGACCAGCAGAAACAGTTTTTAGAAAAAGATAACGTGCGCCATGTGTTGGTTACCTCGGTACAAAGCCCGGAGGTGGCCGCAAAGTGGAGCAACAATGCGCAAGCCTTTGTAGAAGGCATTGGCCTGGGTATCCCGGCCAACAACAGTTCAGACCCACGCCATGGCACCGTGGCTACTGCCGAATACAATGGCGGTGCAGGTGGTACTATTTCCATGTGGCCTGGCTCGTTAGGGATGGCCGCCACATTTAACCCCGCAGAGACGCAAAAATTTGGCAACATAGCCGCGCAGGAGTATCGTGCGTTGGGTATAGCCACAGCGCTATCGCCACAGGTTGATATCTCTACCGACCCGCGCTGGAACCGTGTAAGCGGTACTTTTGGTGAAGACCCGCAGCTGGCCGCCGATATGGCCCGTGCTTATATCGACGGTTTTCAAACCTCAACAGGTACAAAAGAAATAAGCGGCGGATGGGGCTACAACAGTGTTAACGCCATGGTAAAACACTGGCCGGGTGGTGGCGCAGGCGAGGGCGGCCGCGATGCCCATTATGGCTTTGGTAAGTATGCCGTTTACCCCGGCAATAACTTTAATGAAGCCATGATCCCTTTTACCCAGGGCGCATTTAAACTTGCCGGTAAAACGGGTATGGCAGCCGCGGTAATGCCGTATTATACCATATCATTCAACCAGGATACCAAAAACCACGAGAATGTGGCCAACAATTACAACAAATACATTATTACCGATCTGCTGCGCAATAAATACCATTACGACGGTGTGGTTTGTACCGATTGGCTGGTTACCGGCGACGAAACGGTTATCAATAGCTTCCTGTCGGGGAAATCATGGGGGATGGAAAAAGCGACCATTGCCGAACGCCATTACAAAATACTGATGGCCGGTGTTGATCAGTTTGGCGGCAATAACGATATGGCCCCTGTTTTAGAGGCATACAAAATGGGCGTAAAAGACCATGGAGAAGCATTTATGCGCGCGAGGTTTGAGCAGTCGGCCGTGCGTTTACTGAGAGGTAGTTTCCGTACAGGATTATTTGAGAACCCATACCTGGATGTTGAAGTAACCAAAAAGACAGTTGGCAACGCTGGATTTATGAAAGCGGGATATGAGGCGCAGCTAAAATCTATCGTGATGCTGAAAAACAAAGCGAACGTTTTACCGCTGCAAACGGGCAAAACCGTTTATGTGCCTAAAAAATATACTCCGGCAGGCAAAAATTTCCTGGGTATTCCTTATCCCGAAAAAACAGAATACCCGGTTAATATAGAAACAGTAAAAAAATATTTTAAGGTGACCGAAAATCCTGATGAGGCCGATTACGCGCTGGTATTTATTGCCAGCCCTATTGGCCATGGTGGGTATAGCGAGGATGATGTTAAAAGCGGCGGCAATGGCTACCTGCCGGTATCCTTACAATATGGTAAATACACTGCCGAAACGGCCCGCGAAACCAGCCTGGCCGGCGGCGACCCCTTAGAAACATTCACCAACCGTAGTTACAAGGGCAAATCAGAAATATCAACCAACGTTACCGATCTGGCTATGGTGACTGATACTTACGCCAAAATGAAAGGCAAGCCGGTTATTGTATCGGTAAACCTCAACAACCCCATGGTTTTTGCCGAACTGGAAAAACAGGCCAGCGCTATTATTGCCGATTTTGGTGTACAGGGACAGGCAAGCCTGGATATCCTGACCGGCAAAGCAGAACCATCGGCCTTATTACCCCTGCAAATGCCATTGGATATGAAAGTAGTAGAGGCGCAATATGAAGACGTGCCGCATGATATGAAATGCTACACCGATTCTGAAGGCCATACTTACGATTTTGGTTTCGGCTTAAACTGGAAAGGTATTATCAAAGATGCCCGCACAGCAAGGTATAATAAACCTGCTGTAAAACCGTAAATTCGGTTTAGTTTATTATTTAACCACAGAGTACACAGAGATTTTCACAGAGGGCGCAAAAAAACTTGTTAAAAAAAACGCTGTGCTCTCTGTGGTTTTCCCTTTGTGTACTCTGTGGTAAAAACATAAAATTATGAAACGCATATTTACTCTATCACTATTTCTTATATCTGCTTGTTATGCCATCGCGCAAAGCGATCTCAACGTAGTGCAAACCGATGCCGGTAAAATATCAGGAACAGCAAGTGATGATAAAAGCATTCATATATTTAAGGGAGTCCCATTTGCTGCGCCGCCTGTTGGCGACTTACGCTGGAAAGCGCCGCAACCTGTTACCCCCTGGAGCGGAATTAGGGAATGCACCGATTTTGCAAAAAGCCCGATACAGGGCAAACCCAACGAGTTTGGTGTTTACACCCGCGAGTTCCTGATCAAGGATGAACCGCTGAGCGAAGATTGCCTGTACCTGAACGTTTGGACAGGTGCCAAAGCACCAGCCGAAAAAAGGCCTGTGATGGTGTGGATCTATGGCGGCGGCTTCGTAAGCGGCGGTACCAATGTGCCTATTTATGATGGTGAGGCTTTGGCTAAAAAAGGGATCATCTTAGTAAGCATTACTTACCGGGTTGGCATACTGGGCTTCCTTGCCCACCCGGAACTGACCAAAGAATCGCCTAACCGTGCATCGGGCAATTACGGGTTAATGGATATGCTGGCGGCTTTAAAATGGGTTCAAAAAAATATAGCGGCCTTTGGCGGCGACCCTGCTAATGTAACTATTGCAGGGCAATCGGCAGGATCTATGAGTGTGAATGACCTGGTTGCATCCCCTTTGGGCAAGGGGCTTTTTAATAAAGCTATTGCCGAAAGCGGGGCAAATTTTCTTGAAGGCCCGTTTGGTGGCATAACGCTAAAAAAGGCAGAAGCCGAAGGATTAAAAACCGCTCAAAGGCTTGGCGCAGCATCATTGGCCGACCTGCGTAAACTACCTGCCGAAGCATTGCTTAAGCAATTTGGTGGCCGGCCAATTGTAGATGGGTATGTGTTGCCAGAAAGCATTGCTGCAATTTTTGCAGCAAATAAGGAGAATAAGGTACCAGTATTAACCGGTTGGAACGCCGATGATGCATTCATCGGTCAACTAAAGAATGCGGCAGATTATACCGCCGAAGCAAAACAAAAATATGGTAAAAGCACACCAGAATTTTTAAAACTATACCCGGCATCGAACAATGAAGAAGCCGCAAGGTCGCAGATAAATATCTCGCGCGATCAAACCTTCGGCGTACAAAATTATACCTGGGCTAAAGTACAGAGCGCAAAAAGCAGAGCAAAGATTTATGTATACCGCTTTACCCGCCGCCTGCCCGCCACCGAGGCATTTAAAAAGTACGGCGCTTTCCACACCGGCGAAGTAGCTTATGTATTCAACAACCTGAAGTTTTTACATCGCCCGTTTGAGCCAGTGGACGATCGGCTGGCCGAAACCATATCGTCCTATTGGGTGAACTTTGTTAAAAGCGGTAACCCCAATGGTGCTGGCTTGCCAGTATGGCCGGCATTTAATACCGCTGCTAACCAGGTAATGTACCTGGGTGAAAAACCTGTGGCTAAGCCATTAGAAGACAAAGCCGCGCTTGAGTTTATGGCGAAGGATATGAAGAGGTAATTCTATACCCCCCCCCCTCCACATGGGTAGTTATTTACCCCTCCTCTATTACCTCCACCTCGGCTACAGGGCTAAACAGGTAAACCCTACGGGTGCTTATCTCCACACATTTATAACGCTTGCGCAGTTTCTCTTCCTTGCGAAACACGCGGCCATCCTTTAGCTTAAATATAGCTTTTAGCGGCAGCTTCTCTACTGTATGCACAGATTCCTTCGGCGTGTCGTATTTGCGCAGGGAGCGGTAGAGCGTGAGGTCGGAACAGCTGGATGCGGCGGGGTTATTAAGATACCCGGTAATAGCCTGCTTCACATCGGGCGGGAATACATCCTTTTCAAAAAAAGGCTGCATCATTTTTTTAAAATTGTTCTTCCACTCGGTGCCGTGGGGCTTAGCCTTATGTTTATGCTCGTTCCAGGTGTGCAGGTGTGCAAACTCGTGTACGGTGGTTACCAGAAAAGCGTAAGGGTTAAGGTCGAAATTTACAGATATGCGGTGCCCTTTGCCGGCATAGGGGGCGCGGTAATCGCCAAACTTGGTGCCGCGGTTACGCGATATTTTAAACTCACACTTAAAGTAATCTATCCAGCGGCCAATAAGTGGCGCCGCATCAGGCGGAAGATATTTTTCTAATACTTTTACTTTATCCAATTGCTACCTCAGTATCAAAATTAAGGTTTTATGGTGAAAGCTAAAAGGCGAAAGGTAACCGGTTTGTGGAATAACTGTCAATATTTTACTGGTTTTATAGCTGAGGTGAGTTTAAACGCGTTTGTGCCACTTATAACCCCCTGAATTGTGTAACAACTTTACTTTTTATATAGCGGGCAACGTTTCAGCAAATACTCAAGCGGGCTGTTGTATGAACCATCGGTATTTGTCCAGAATGCTTTATGGCTTTGATTGTAGATACTGGCATTCGTATCCATGTAAATATGCAGGCTTACCGCCACCTCATAGCGTTGGGCTGCATTACTATAGTTAGAGCCGTAAGTTGATACCCCTTTTACATCTTTATCGCCATTACGTTTAACGGTTGTATTTGAGCTGCCACTGGTGCTGCTGGTTTGCATGCCTTTGGTTTGCATAACGGTACCATCAATTACATATTCAACACCCAGTATATCACAAATCTCTTTCATGGTAAAACCCATCATTTTATCCCTGGTGGCGCCGGCCTTAACCAATAAGGCGTTGGTAGTGCGCGGGTCTAATATAGTATAACCGGCAGAATGCTGGGATAACATGGTATAGGTATCCTCTTGCGCCTTGTAACCAATTTGCTCTGCCCCGGGCTGGTTGTCTAATAAATAAGTAAAAGGCAGTATAGCTATTTTGTTATGATGGTCAACGGGGCTCGCGGTCATACTTACCGCATCCTTTTGCCTGTCCTGAGCAGGTACCGAAGGCTGGCTCATCATCTCCACTCTGCCGCTGGAGTGAGTGATCTTTAAAATATCCGATTTCTTGATGGTGTATTCCAGTGTTTCTCCCTGATAAATAAACGTAACGTCGGTATCATTTATCCTGGTTACCTTACCTTTCATTTCATCGCCATTGGTCTTTAAAATAACATCCGGTTTTGTAGCTGTTTTGGTTTGTGCAAAAGAGCAAATGGAAACTAAACAGGTAATAATAAGTAAATAAGCTTTTTTCATAGAGGTGATCATTTATTAAATCAAATATAGGCGTTTGCCTAAATATTTCGCGCAAGGCAATATATGTTTGATTTAAAAATAATATCTTTTATTTTTATAACATCTACACGAGCAGTAACCTTCCATTTATGATAAAAACAATCCCCTGCTATCTGCTCATATTTTTTACAAGCTTGTTTTTCGGCTCGCCATCATATGCTCAAAAAAAAGATACTGTAATAAAAGATACAGCGGCTGTTAAGGCTAAAGTAGATTTTGTGACCAAAATGCAATTATTTGCTAAGACCGAGGCCAAAAAGAGTTCGGATGAATTTAACGCGGATAAAGCGGCGCTGGCGCAGAACAAGATATTTGAGGAGATTAAGAAGACCATGCAGAAGGCCAAGAGCTACCTTAAAACTGGTGTTGACACCCCAGGTACAAAAGCGCAATTGGCTGAAATAGAAAAAGATTTTGTTATTGCCGGCGACGGCGTGTTTACCAACAAAGGCACGTCACAAACTTTTAGGAACCTAACCGCTACATCAAAAATAATAAAAGAGTTATTGAGCAAGGCAGAATCCCGAAAACTCAGGCTCGACGCGCACCAACAGGGACTGAACACCTTCAGATATCAGTTAGATTCGCTACTGAGCACACCCGCATTGTTTAAATTTTCTACCGACTCTGTAGTTCTTTCAAAATACATTCAGCAAATAGTTGTAGTTGCTTACCAGGTACACCCGGTAGATAGCGCCCTTAAACAGGCAAACAACCATATACAGGCGCAGCTTAACCAGATTAACATGACGGTTTTTAAACTGCAAAGCAGCCTGGAAGAGATAGACTTGTACCAAAGGCAAATGGCTGATAATACCTTCAAACGGGAGTTTGATAACATCTGGGGCACAGTAGGTTATTACAGGCCCTTTGATCAGATTTTATCGCAGGCAAAAGCCAAGGGTATTCTTACGCTGTCGTTTTATGTACAAAATAATAGCGGCAAGCTGGTGGTAATGCTTTTATTAGCAATAACGTCCTTCATCTATTTACGATCATTAAAAAGCATCTACATAGAAAACAAGTTGCTGGATAGCAGCTTTGAAGGCCAGCTGGTGCTCAGGTATCCGTTGTTATCGGCAGTAATTATCATTGTTAATCTTTTCCAGTTTGTTTTTTTCTCGCCCCCTTTTATCCTAAGCGTTATTTTTTGGACGACAGGCTGCGTCTGCTTAACCATATTGTTTAAAAACTTTATCACCAGATACTGGACAAATGTGTGGCTTATTATGGTGTCGTTGTTCATCATAGCCGTTTTGGATAACCTGATATTGCAGGCAACACGCGCCGAACGCTGGTTCATGCTGCTCACCTCTATATCAGGAGTTATTGCCGGGGTAGTTGTACTTTTAAAAGGCCGAACAAACGAGCTAAGAGAAAAATGGATAGTAATATCTATTGGTTTTATGGCTGTGCTTGAAGTTTTTTCAGCACTCGCCAATATATTGGGGCGGTATAACCTGTCTAAAGCGTTACTGATAGCCGGCTTTTTGAATGTGATTGTTGCCATCCTTTTTTTGTGGACCGTAAGGCTCATTAACGAGGGGCTGTTCCTGGCATTTAATGTATATACCCGGCAGGACCGCAAGCTTTTCTATCTGAACTTTGATAAGGTTGGTAAAAAAGCCCCCTCTCTTTTTTATGTGCTGCTGATTGCTGGCTGGGTGGTGTTGTTCGGACGTAATTTTGCCGGATTTGAATTTATTGCCAAGCCCCTTAGGGAGTTCTTTAGCCGGGAGCGCACCCTTGGCGATTATACTTTTAGCATCAATACCCTGGTTCTGTTTATCGTTATCATGGCTGTTTCGGTTATCATATCCAAAATAGTATCCTATTTCGCGTCAGACAAGCATTTGTCATCTGATAAAGATGGTAAACGTGGGGTTGGCAGTTGGCTGCTGCTTATCCGGATCACCATCCTTAGCATTGGCTTATTTCTGGCTATAGCGGCGGCAGGCATCCCCATGGACAGGATAACCATTGTTTTGGGCGCGCTGGGTGTAGGTATTGGTTTTGGCTTGCAAACGCTGGTAAATAATTTAGTGAGCGGGCTTATCATCGCGTTTGAAAAACCTGTTAATGTTGGTGATGTGGTTGATGTTGACGGGCAGGGCGGCACCATGAAATCCATCGGCTTTAGGAGCAGTGTAATTGCAACCTGGGATGGTGCCGACGTGGTAATGCCCAACGGCGATCTGCTGAACTCGCATTTAACCAATTGGTCGCTTGGCGGAAACCGTAAACGGATGTCTATTTTGATCGGAGTGGCGTATAATTCCGACCTCGGAAAAACAAAGCAGATCTTAAACGAAATCTTAAATGCCGACGATCGCATTAGTAAACATAAAGGCCCCCCTGTTGTGCAATATGAACAATTTAACAACAGCGCTATTGAGATTAAAATCTACTTTTGGCCTAAGGATATCAAGGATGCTTTTGCTACCCGGAGCGATATCATTATGGCCATTACCACGGCATTCAGGGTGAATGGAATTGTAATGCCTTTTCCACAACAGGATGTTTACCACCACCACCCCGATAAGGCAAATGAAGGGGATGGCATTAGTGCGGTTTGAAGCTATATAATAAGTATATAATTTAATAATAACTATATAAAAAATCAATGATGAAAAGAATGTTTTTACTGGCATTTGCCTTTTGCTTATTAACAGGAACTGTAAATGCGCAGACAGCAAACGAATTAATTGGTAAATGGAAACTGGTTAAATGGACAAAGAAGGGTAAAGAAAAAAACATCCTTTCGGAGTTTAAAACCGATCAGGTTTACCAGGTTTTTCAGGAAAAAAACAAGTTTATAAGCATTAACGGAGATAAGCAACATAAAGGGAAGTGGAAATTATCTAAAGACAACACCATATTAACTATCCGATCGGGAGTTTTCGTAGTAAACTCAAAAATCGATTACTTCGACACAAAAAAACGCATTATCACATCAGATGAACTCGGCACGTTAGAATACGAAAAGGTTGCCGAGTGATGATTGAGCCAAACATTTTAAAATTAAAACCCGTATAATATTCAACAACATATACACATTAGTTTATTAATACTTCTATTTCATGAAAAAACCACTACTACTCTTAGCTATTATTTTAAGTTTCAGCTGCACAGTAAAAGCGCAAAAAGGAGACAATCTGTTTCAAATCTCCGGGCAGGCATCCCTGCCTACATCCAATTTGGCCGATGTAGTAAAAACCGGCTTCGGTGCCGCTATTAAAGGCATGTATGGTTTTGGCGTAACAAAACAACATGTAACACTTGAGGTTGGTTATGACAGGTTCTCTGTGAAAAACCTGCCCAGTGGAGTGGATGCCAGCTATTCGGCTGTACCTATTTATACCGGCTACCGTTATACGATTGGTAACTTCAACCTCGAGCCGCAAGCGGGTATATCTATCAACAAGGTTGCCGGTTCATCATCTGTAGGTTCTGCCAGCAGCACCAGCACTAATTTTGGATGGGCAACTGGTGTAAGCTATTCTTTCACAAACCTTGAGCTTGGTGTGAAATATCAAAGCTCCGAAATAAAAAACTCTGATGATAACCTAACTTTTGTAGGCATCCGTTTAGCTTATAATTTTAGTTTATAACCCACAGCCATTAACGTGGGATTGATAAAAGGCCTCAAACTTTTCCAGTTGAGGCCTTTTTTATGTGATATAACCTTAAGCGCTAAAAGCGGGTATGATTTTTAAATTTATTTCTAATATCGTTACGAAGGCACATGGCAAAAACAATCAGGGTAATAATAATTAAAAATGTTACTATAAACACCATTATTGGTGAGGTACAACAAATAAGGGTACTATAAAACAAATACGCAAACAGGCCAATGCCGCCAAGTAATAACATTACAATAAAGACATATAATATCAATGCGTTTAATTTAGGGGTCATGAGGTTTAATTATGATGGAACTGCACCCGCAATCCATTACAAATACGTACCACCCATACGAAACGCTACCCGGGTTTTTAATTATTTGAACCATAGGCGTAGTATATGGGGGGCTGCTTCAAATAAAGCCCGCGCCATTCTACCTTGAGGCGGGGCGGATTTGTAAACTTTTAGGATAGATTATAAAAGTATTATCCATCCTGATTGCATAGGGAGGGCGTATTAGCTATTTTCGGCGAATATTATTTCAGATGAAAGAACAACTAAGTGCCTTAATTATAAGATTAAAAGAAAACTCGGCATCATTTAATGATGTTATCGAATTCATTCAGACGTATTACCAACATCAGCCAACTGCATTTAAAAATGGCGAAGCGTACAATGAGGCAACGCAAAACCAGGGCAGCGCTAAAGTATTTGCTTTTGCTCAACTAAATGGCCTAAACCCGGCAGATACCCTTTCCCTTTTTGCCGAACATTACCAGGCGGTACTGGCTAACCCCGATGGCACAGACCATCAAAACATACGGCAGTTTATGGCCCATGGCTGGCCGGGGATAATTTTTGAAGGGGATGCTCTAAAAGCTTTATAATCGATTAAATAATCTACTGCGGATTGATGAGAGTTTAATATGATAATTACCTGACAGAGGTATTCAATTTAAGCATTAGTTTTGTCTGACAAAAATGTCAAACTAATCAGTCAGCACAAAATGGCCGTAAGAGATACCGGGGCAGAGCAATTAATTAAAGACACTGCAAAACGCATTTTTTTTGCCGAAGGGAAAAGAAATGCAACCACGCAGGATATTGCTGATGCAGCAGGTGTTACCCGCACACTAGTAAATTACTACTTCCGTAGTAAAGATATTTTATTTAGGCAGGTATTTGACGAGGCCATGCTTGA
Organism: Bacteroidota bacterium; assembly: GCA_040390445.1. Taxonomy (GTDB): domain Bacteria; phylum Bacteroidota; class Bacteroidia; order Sphingobacteriales; family Sphingobacteriaceae; genus Mucilaginibacter. The sequence goes on along the minus strand of JAZJYI010000002.1, from coordinate 508,410 downwards.
TATGCGCAATAAGTTTGATGCTGTACTTTCAGCAGAACTCCCGTTCAGGAAAAAACTCGAAGGCTTTATTGATATGTTTTACGCTGAAGTAACGGCTTTCCCCTATAAAGAATCATTCATGATCAGCGAGATCAACTCTCACGAGTTTGACGTTGATAAAAAAGAGATATCGCCGGCTTTACGCATTTTCATTAAAGATATTCAGCAGGAAATGGAGAAGGGCACCATTAAAAAAATGAGGCCTGCCAACTTTATGCTCAACCTTTTTTCGTTATTGGCTTACCCCTTGCTTACGCGCCCATTGTTTAAAAAGCTTTTTGAACTGAGCGACGTAGAGTTTGAAAGATTGCTGCACGACCGAAAGAAAATGATACTCGAAATGCTGCTCTGTTAAGATTTTTTTTACTCCAAAATTGACGTAAATGTCAAACAGTCTAGTCAACAACAAACAAAACATATATACAAAAACAACAATCATCTTATTAAAATGAAAAGAATAACATTCCCTGTTTTAACAGGCATAGCAATAATAGCATTATCGGCCTGTGGCGGCAAGAAAGAGCAAGCCAATGGCGCAGCTGCGGGTGGCGCCCCACCCATTGCAAGCTACCAGGTTTTTACAATAGCACCAAAGGCAGCAACGCTCAGCAGTGATTACCCTGCCACTTTACAGGGCGAACAAAACATTGAGATCCGCCCGAAGGTAGATGGCTTTGTTGAAAAGATATTTATTGATGAGGGTTCGGTTGTTAAAAAAGGCCAGCCTTTATTTAGTATCAGGGCGCCCCAATACGAGCAGGATGTGCGCAACTCGGCAGCGGCAATCAGTAGCGCCGAAGCTGATGTAAGCGCGGCCCAGCTTCAGGTTAATAAAACCAAGCCACTGGTAGAAAAAGATATCATCAGCCATTACGATTTAGAGTCGGCACAGTTTACCTTGCAAACCCGTAAAGCAGCTTTGGCGCAAGCTAAAACAGCTTTGGCAAATGCTAAAACCAACCTGGGTTATACCAATATTACCAGCCCGGTTAACGGCGTTGTAGGCAGCATCCCATACAAAATAGGGAGTTTGGTAAGCAGCACCAATACGCAGCCGTTAACTACGGTATCTAATATTGGTAAAGTTTATGCTTACTTCTCGCTGAATGAAAAACAACTTTTAAACTTTAGCCGTACGGTAAAAGGTACCACCATGAACCAGAAACTGGCCAACACACCGGCGGTTTCCCTGCTTTTATCTGATGGCAGCAGCTATCCTGAGCAAGGCCGTGTAGAAACCATCAGCGGTTTAATTAATACCGAAACAGGTTCGGCAAGTTTCCGTGCTACCTTCCCTAACCCCATTGGTTTATTACGCAGCGGTAGCAGTGCTACAGTACGCATCCCGCAACAAATAAAAGACGGGATACTTATCCCGCAAAAATCAGCTTACGAACTGCAGGGTAAGTACTTTGTTTACGTAGTAGGCCAGGGCGATGCGGTTAAAAGCACCGAGATAGAAATAATGGACCAGGCAGCCGGCCAGTTTTATGTGGTTACCAGCGGCTTAAAGGCGGGCGACAAGGTGGTGTTTGATGGCACAAGCTCATTAAAAGATGCTACCACAATAAAAGCCGAACCCATGGCCGACGACAAAGTTTACGAAGGCTTAAAGTAACCCAACACATTTACACGGGCATAAAAGCCCGTATCACTTATTCAACATAAATATTATGTTACGTACATTCATAGAACGGCCGGTACTATCTACCGTAATATCGGTCATCATCGTAATACTTGGTGTGCTGGGTTTAACCTCGCTGCCAATCTCTCAATACCCCGAAATTGCACCGCCAACCGTACAGGTATCCACATCATACCAGGGTGCCAATGCTGATGTGGTGATGAACAGCGTTATCGTTCCGCTTGAAGAGCAGATAAATGGTGTTGAGAACATGACCTACATGACATCTACCGCCAGTAATGATGGTACTGCCGCTATTACAGTTTACTTTAAACTGGGTACAAACCCCGATCTGGCAGCAGTAAACGTGCAAAACAGGGTGTCAAAAGCAACCAGCTTATTGCCCGCCGAGGTTACCAAATCTGGTGTTACCACCAGCAAGCGCCAAAGCAGTATGGTGATGATCTTCTCGCTTTACAGCGATAACAAATCATTCGACCAAACCTTTTTGCAGAACTATGCCAACATTAACCTGTTGCCACAAATTAAGCGTATTGAAGGTGTCGGCGATGCCAGTGTATTCGGCTCAAAAGACTACTCGATGCGTATCTGGTTAAAGCCCGATGCAATGGCAACGTATGGTTTGATCCCTGATGACATTAATGCCGCATTAGCCGAACAAAACGTTGAGGCTGCGCCGGGTAAATTTGGCGAGAATAGCAATCAATCTTTCCAGTACACCATCAAATATAAAGGCCGTTTAAAAACCCCTGCCGAGTTTGAGAACATTGTTATCAAATCTACCGGTAAAAGCCAGGTGTTAAGGCTTAAAGATGTGGCCCGTATCCAGTTAGGGTCGCAAAGCTACTCGGGTAATACCAAAACAGATGGCAACCCATCAATAGGTATTGCCATTAACCAAACAGCCGGCTCTAACGCTCACGAGCTGATCAAACAACTGGAAACAACTATAGAGGGGGCTTCAAAATCGTTCCCTCCGGGCATAAAATACACTTCGTTATTAAATGCCAACGATTTTTTGGATGCCTCTATAGAAAAGGTTATCCATACCCTGATAGAAGCTTTTATACTGGTATTTATCGTGGTATTCATCTTCCTGCAGGATTTCCGCTCAACATTAATACCCGCTATTGCGGTACCGGTAGCTATTGTGGGTACCTTCTTCTTCCTCAACCTGTTTGGTTTTACCATTAACTTGCTTACGCTGTTTGCATTGGTACTGGCCATTGGTATTGTGGTAGATGATGCCATTGTGGTGGTTGAGGCCGTGCACGCCAAGTTAGACCACGGCGCAACCTCAGCTAAAACAGCAACCATCGAGGCTATGGGCGATATCAGCGGCGCCATCGTATCTATTACATTGGTTATGGCGGCGGTGTTTGTACCCGTATCATTCATTACAGGTTCGGCCGGTGTGTTTTATAAACAGTTTGGTTTAACCCTGGCTATAGCTATTATTATATCGGCGGTAAATGCATTAACATTAAGCCCCGCATTGTGCGCCCTGTTATTAAAACCGCATGCGCCTGATGAGAAACACAAAACCACCTACCTGCAACGTTTTTATGATGCTTTTAACACCTCGTTTGAAACCGTAACCGGTAAGTACAAAAAATCAGTTAATTTTTTAATTAACCGCAAATGGCTGGCTATTGCGGGCATCGCAATTTTTGGTGTGATATTCTGGTTCCTGATCAAAACTACCGCATCTAGTTTTGTGCCCAATGAGGATCAGGGTGTATTATTCGCCAACATCAGCTTACCCGCCGGTTCATCGCTTGAACGTGGTGAAGTGGTAGCGGCAGAGGTTGACGGCATTATTAAAAAATTACCGGAGGTACAATCTACCCTGCGCATATCCGGCCAAAACTTTATTGCAGGTGCGGGCGGTTCGTACGCCATGATCGTTATCAAGCTAAAACCCTGGGGCGACCGCACCGGTAAAGGGCAGGATCTTACCACCCTAACTGGTAAACTTTTCGGGATGACAGCCGGCATCAAATCTGCACAGGTACTGTTTTTTGCACCACCAACCCTGCAGGGTTTTGGTAACAGTAATGGCTTTGAGTTTCAGCTGCAGGATAAAACCGGCGGCGATATCAGCAAGTTCAGCGATGTTAGCAATAAATTTTTAGCGGCATTGAACCAACGCCCCGAAATACAATACGCAGCAACATCGTTCAATACCAACTTTCCGCAATACCAGGTTGATGTTAACGTGCCTAAAGTTAAAGAGGCCGGGCTAACTGTAAACACTGTTTTAGGTACGCTGCAAGGTTATTATGGTGGTTTATATGCCTCCAACTTTAACGAGTTTGGTAAACAATACCGTGTGATGATACAGGCAGATGCCGATTACCGTGGTACGCCCGAAAGCCTGAACAAGATATATGTGCGCAATGGTAATAATGTAATGGCGCCAATATCTGAATTTATAACCTTGAAAAGAGTTTACGGCCCCGAATCCATTAACCGGTTCAACCTATTCACGGCAATAGCTATCCAGGGGTCGCCAAAGCCGGGCTTTAGCTCGGGCGATGCCATTAAAGCCATCACAGAGGTTGCAGCTAAAACCCTCCCTGTAGGTTATACTTATGAATACTCTGGCCTTACCCGCGAGGAGTTAGCAGGGGGCAGCCAAACTATCTTTATATTTATGCTTTGTTTAATATTTGTGTACTTCTTGCTAAGTGCGCAGTACGAAAGCTACATTCTTCCATTTGCGGTATTGCTTTCGTTACCTATTGGTTTGGCTGGTGCATTCATCTTTGCCAAGATATTTGGGGTACAAAACAATATTTACCTGCAAATTACCCTGATCATGCTAATTGGTCTATTAGCCAAAAACGCCATCCTGATAGTGGAATTTGCCGTTGCCCGCCGTAAGCATGGCCTAAGCCTTGTGCAGGCGGCAGTAGAAGGCGCAGTAGCCCGTTTAAGGCCTATCCTGATGACCTCCTTTGCCTTTATATTGGGCTTAGTGCCGTTGATGATCGCATCGGGAGCGGGTGCCGTAGGCAACCGTTCAATAGGTACAGGTGCCGTAGGCGGGATGCTTGTTGGTACTATCTTCGGTGTATTTGTAATACCGGTTCTGTTTATCATTTTCCAATCCTTACAGGAAAAAATAAGCAGCAAACCAATACCTGAGGAAACCAAAGCAGCATAACTAAGCTATTTATTAAAAATTTTGAAAAAAATATCATGATCAATTCATATAAAAAGCAACTATACACCGCGCTGGTTACAACGCTGGTATTTGCTTCATGTGTCACCAAAAAATACCAGCCGCCGGTAGTTAATACCGATAAGCTATATCGCGATAGTACACTTACCGATACTTCGTCATTAGCTAATATGCCGGTAAACCAACTGTTCTCTGATACGGTACTGGTAAATCTCATCAACGAGGGCATACAAGAAAACCTTGACCTGAAAACGGCTGTTGAACGCATTAACGAAGCGCAGGCAACGCTGGGGCAAACCAAAGCGGCCTTCTTGCCAAGCTTAAGTGGATCCGTGCAGGCAACAAGGGCAAAATCATCTGCGGCAAGTTTAAACTTCCCGGCAGACTTTGCGGGTTCTATCAACCTAAAAACCACTACCTACCAGGCTGCTTTAAATACCAGCTGGGAGGCCGATATATGGGGGAAACTAAGTAGTGCTAAAAGATCGGCACTGGCTGCCCTATTGCAAAGCGATGCGGCAAAAAGAGCGGTACAAACCCAGCTGATAGCTAATATTGCCAACAACTATTATAACCTGTTAGCTTTAGACCAGCAACTGGCCATCACCAAACAAACACTGGCGATCCGCATAAAAGATGTAGAAACTGTTAAGGCTTTAAAAGAAGGTGCTGTTGTAAACGGTGCCGCAGTAGTACAAAGCGAGGCTAACCGTTACGCTGCTGAGGTTACCATACCAGATCTTAACCAGAGCATCCGCGAGGCGGAGAACGCTTTAAGCATTTTGCTTGCCCGCGCGCCCGGCCCTATTAAACGTACCTTATTAGCCGACCAAAAACCAGTTGCCGATCTTAATATTGGCATACCATCCCAACTGTTAAAAAACAGGCCGGATGTACAACAGGCAGAGTTTGCTTTCAGGAGTGCGTTTGAAACCACCAACCTGGCACGTACTTATTTTTATCCGCAGTTAACCATTACCGGCCAGGGTGGTGTATCAAGCCTGCAATTAAAAAACATTTTTGATAACTCTATCTTTTACAACTTTGTTGCGGGTTTAACCCAGCCTATATTTAGCCAGGGCCAAAACAAAGCCCGTTTAAGAACCGCGCAAGCGCAACAAAAAGAAGCTTACTATGCTTTTCAGCAATCATTGCTAACAGCCGGGCAGGAGGTTACCAACGCTTTGTACTCTTACCAAAACGCAGTAGAGAAACAAGGGTCAAGAACCAGGCAACTGGAAGCTTTAACAAAATCTGTTGATTATACGAAAGAGCTTTTACGCTACAGCTCGGCCACTAACTATACTGATGTATTAACATCAGAACAGAGCCTGTTAGCAGCCCAACTGAGCAGCGTTAACGACCGCCTGCAGGAACTGCAAGCCATTGTAAACCTTTACAAGGCACTTGGCGGCGGCTGGAAATAGACGCTCCTAACCATTTAATATATACAAGTACGGGGTTTGGCTGATTGGCCAAGCCCCGTACTTGCTTAAAAATTATTCGTCGCGCAGGGTTTTTACAGGGTTTGTAAGCGCGGCCTTATACGTAAGATAAATTGTTGCCGAGAAGGAGATAAGCATTAATATTACAATTGGTACCGCAAATTGCCACCAGGTTATCTGTACCCTAAAAGCGTAACCTTGCAGCCATTGATAAATAAGCACCCCGGCCACCGGCAAGGCAACCACACTTGCCGAGAGTATCAGCTTTAACAGATCATTTGTTAGCAATTGTATAATGCTTTGGGCCGATGCGCCCAGTACTTTACGAACGCCGATCTCCTTTTTACGCCTGGCGGTTGAGTAGGCTGTTAAACCAAACAGGCCCAGGCAGGCAATAACGATAGCCATACATGAGAAAAGCATAAACACCTGCCCGAAATGTATATCCTGTTGATATTGCTTCGCATAAAAATCATCCAGGAAAAAATAATCAAAGGAGGACTCGGGGAAAATATCCGTCCATAACTGACCGAGGTTCTGGTTAGAACCCGTCATTTGTGCCTGGTCTACCTGTACAGATATATACTTTAGTGGTACCCAGGTAAGTTTAGGGTCCATAAAAAGTACGGTTGCAGTGTACGCTTCTTTTAATGATTGCTGGTGGTAATTCCTGATCACCCCAATTACTTCATTCGGTTCTTTATCTAAAGATTCTATCCATATTTTTTTGCCAACGGCATCCTCTGGCGATTTAAAACCAAATTGCTTAACTGCCTCCTCGTTAAGCACCACCTTGGTTGAATCGCCGGGGTTGCCACTATCATAACTCCTGCCGGTAATGAGTTGTAATTTATACATCTTCATAAAATCGAAATCAACCCGTAACATCTCGTAGGTCCGTTCTTCGCTTTTTGATGTGCCGTATCTCCGGCAAGCCGCAGCCATACCAACCTGCTTGCCTGGCACCGCACCCGATACGCTGATTTCTTGTACCCCTGCAACTCCCGTAGCCCTGTTTTTAAAGCTATTAACTTTTTGTATGTAATTATCTGTATTGGAGGGCGCCTTAATAACCACGGTCTGTTTTAAGTTTATCCCGGTTTCCTGGCTGCTCATATACGATAACTGCCTGTAAACAGCAAACGTACCGGCCAGCAGCAGCAGGGATGCCGCGAATTGAAAAGACACCATCGCTTTGCGCAGCCACACGCCGCTTTTTGAAAACGCAAACCGGCCTTTGAGCACTTTGATAGGTTGTAACCGTGATAATACTGTTGCCGGATAAATGCCCGATAACAATATGCTGCCAATAAAAACAAGTACAACTTTTATAATCAGGCTGCCATCTATCAATAACCGATAGGTTTGGGTATCGCCAGCTATTTGCTGCAACAGATAGCTAATCAATACAACCAACAGGGCGGCAACGGCAAGTGATATCAGGTTGATGATAAATGATTCTATAAAAAATTGAAATATGAGTTGAGAAGTATGGGCACCGTTAACTTTTCTTATCCCAATCTCCCGGGCCCTGTCAACTGATTTTGTGGTCGCCAGGTTAATATAATTGATACAGGCAATAAGCAGGATGCCGTATGCCATTATTGCCAGGAAGTTTACTGCCCGCCTGTTACCCTTTGCTTCCATTTCATAAGGTTTTGCAGTATTCAGGTGGATATCGGCAAGGGGCACCAGTTTTACGCTCCATTTAAGTTCTTTTAAAGGCGCTTCGGTTTTAAAGCGTTCGGCAAGAGCGGGGAACTTTTGTTCGATACCCGCAGCCGTTGCACCCGGCTTGAGTTTTAAAAACGTATAATTTTCATGCTGGTACCAAAACTCTTTGATCCAGGCGGGTGATGTGGCCCATGATACCAGCATATTAAATTGCAGGGTTGAATTTACCGGCAGGTCTTTAAATACACCGGTAACCATACAGTTGTAGCTATTAAACCTTGACGATAGCTGCATCATTTTCCCCATGGCAGCATCTGCATTGCCAAAGTATTTTTTTGCTTCGGATGCTGAAATTGCAACGCTGTTAACATCTTTCAATACCGACGATGCCTCACCTTTAAGCAATTGCAACCCGAAAAAAGAAACGAAATTACTATCGGCAAAACACACGCGTTGCTCGCGGTATTTTACGTTTTGGTAACGTACTACCCGTTCATTATCATTCCAGCTGATGCGCGCATAACTGGCTATGCCCGGCAGGTTGTCGTACATGGCTTTTGCATAGCCGTTGGTGGCGGTTGCCCAGCTATCGGTAAGTTCTCCCGACCTGTAAAACTGACTTTCCACACGGTAAATATTGTTACTCCCGGGGTACATCTGATCAAAACTCTTCTCGAAATGTACATATGCGCTAATAACAATGAATGCCGCAAGCCCTAAACTTAACCCTACCACATTAATTGAGGTATAAGACTTGTTTTTGACCAGATTGCGATAGGTAACCAGAAGCAGATTGCGTAGCATAGCGTTAGTTTTTCGCTAATCTAATGATTTCAGTTTTCAGATAAACGCAAAAAAGCCTCAAATCTTTCGGCTTAAGGCTTTTACCTCGGTGTAAGGAGCAAGGCTCTGATAGGCAAATGAGTAAAATGCACGTTTAATTCTGGTGCCCTTGTTTTTTATTATATTGCTTTACCAGCACAACAAAGCTTACCACAATGAAGAAAAGTGCATTCAAATTAACCATCCACATGGTTTCGAGCCTTGACGGTTTTATTGCGAAAAAAGACAATAGTGTTTCTTGGTTTGAGACTGTTGATTACTATGAGAACGGAGTTACACTGACAGAACAGGATATGGCGGACTTTCTGAAAACCATAGATTGTTATATAATGGGCGCCCATACATACGAGCACGCGCTAAAACTTTCAAAATCTTACGGGTGGGTTTATGGCGACGTGCCGGTAATTGTATTAACGCACAGAAATTTGCCTGTTGATAGACAGAACGTGGAGTTTTATTCGGGAGACCTGAATACTCTTGTAAATGAACGGCTAAAACCGAACTACAAGAATGTTTGGATGGCAGGGGGTGCGATACTTGCCAAAGATTTGATTAGTTTAAAGTTGGCCGACGAAATAAGGGTATCCATTATGCCCATTATTTTAGGTGAGGGGAAACTTTTTTTTGATGCTATTGGGCATGAGCAGGCATTGCACTTAAAAGGCGCTACGGCCTACAAAAATGGAATAGTTGATCTGCACTATGAAATTAAAAAATAGTTAAAACAGGACCCGGCCCAACCGTTTTTTGATCATTTACAAAAATTAGTGCAGTGGGTTGCTTATGGAGAATGAAAACCCATCCTGAAACCCGGAGAAGTCGGGCTTTAATTTCCTGGAGGTAACCTCTAACTTTTCTTGTGCCCGGCTGATTTTAAGGTAATGAAATGCGGGCTTGTAATCAGCAGAAATATCATGTATTATATCATTATTGGCTTTTAATGGCTGATGTAAACCGCCACCACCGCCAATAACCAAAAAGTATTTGCCTTTCATCTTAAACCGTTCATAATTATGCGAGTGCCCGGAAAGGAATAACACACATTTGGTAGCGTGCAGAAATGGCTCAACAAAGTTTTCCTGTACGGCTACGGACGGGTTAACTACCCTGCTATTGGTATAAGGTGAATGGTGGCAACCAACTATCACAAATTTAACTGCCGGGTCTTTGTCAAGCAAGGAAAGCTCCTGTTTATACCAATTATCCTGCGCTGTAATCTCAGACACGGTCATCGCCCCAAAATTGGAATTAAGTAACACTATAGCGACAGAATCTACTATAACGGCATAACCCTCGGGTTTATATGAAGGAAACCGGCGCTGAAAATTTCGTGTGCCTTTGGCCGTATTAAACATCACCTCGTGATTACCCAATGTTGCAAAAACAGGTATAGAATCTTTACGCAGTTGCTGGATATATTTATCTATATTACTCCAGGCGGCGTTGTTTTTACCCAAGGAAACAACATCCCCCAGAATGAATAAAGCAGATGGGCGCAGCGTATCAACATCCTTAAAGATCATTCGTGTAGCCTTAAGGTTATGATTTTGTTTCAGAAATAGTTTTTCGATCCACATGGGTTCCTGCGTATCGCTGGTGAAGGCAATAACGGGCTTTTTATCTTGCGCAGTAAGCTTCGACGCAAAACCCATTAGCAAAATGCATACACAGAGCAATTGTCTCATGCATTAAAAACGCTAATTTTGAAAGTTTAGTTTTAGGCGCTTACTTAGCGGGAGTTTGGTTTACATATGAGGTATAGGGAACAAGACCCGGGCTACGACAGCATTATTCATTGTAATCTGCTATTAACTTTTCTCAGAGCGATTATAAAAAAAATGGCAACTAATACCCCGTATTTACGTAAAGCCTATAAATTGAGTTATTTTAGACGCTACTATTAGACTATGGTTGAAAAAGTGAATATTATTTGGCTTAAGCTAATAGGTGCTTCTTCAAATTTCTCTTTAGAAAGTAGAATATTTCACTCTATTAGTGCTGCTTTAATTATACTGGCTGCTTTTTATATTCCTTATAACTTTTTTGCCGGGCTTTATGTAGCTTCTTTATCTGCACTGCTACTAGGGTTGCTTTTTTTATACGAGTATTATAATTCGCGCTTTAATAATAAACCGCACAGCAGTATTTTATTTGGTGTAACCGGGATAATTATTTTTTCGGTTAACTATTTCGCCAATTCGGGCATTAATGGCTCAACTGATATTATATGGCCAGCCTATTTGTTGCTGGTATTTGCTATCTCTCCCTATCGGCAGCACCTGGCTTGGCTAATAGCCTATATTGTGCTTTTTCTGGTGCTGCACCTTGTAGCTTATTATAACCCAATGCTGGTTAAGCATCCTTTTACTGCAGGAAAAGGCGAGTTAATAGACAGGATCACTGCGTTCCCAATGCCGGTTATCACAATTTATATCGTTATTAAATACCTCCGAAAAAACTACGATAAAGAGCGTTTAGCCGTTGAAGAAAAGGCCGTAGCTATTGAAGCCCAAAACCGGCAAATACTGCTTCAAAAAGAGCAGATTGAGAAAAGTGATGCCGAAAAGAATAAGCTAATGTCAATTATATCGCATGATATGCGGACGCCATTAGTTAACATACAAAGTTACCTGCAATTACTTAACGGGAATGAGCTGGACAACACACTACGGCTAACAATAGAGCAAGAGTTGCTGGCTGATACCAACAGTACAATGGATATGCTTACCAATTTACTGCAATGGTCTAAATCACAAATGGAGGGGTCGGTGGTTAGTTTGGGGCCGGCAAACCTACTGGACATAATGAAAAGCACGCTGGATATGGGCAAAATGCAAGCTGGTAAAAAGAATATCATCCTGAACTATGACATTAATCCGGCGCTGATGTTGATTGCGGATATAAATATGCTACAATTAGTGGTGCGTAACTTAATTAGCAACGCCATTAAATTTACCCCAAATGGCGGTATAATTAATATAAATGCACAACTTGTGCAGCAAGAATGTAAGATAACGGTTAGCGATAACGGCAAGGGGATAGCGCTTGATAAACAGAAAAAAATATTTTCTATTAATGCCGAACCAGACTTTGGCACAAATAATGAAAAAGGAGTTGGCCTGGGCTTAACTTTATGTAAAGAGTTTGTTGAGCGACAGAATGGTAGAATAGACTTTGAAAGCATACCGGGCCGTAGTTCAAGCTTCTTTGTTTTTATACCAGTGGGGTAACCAAAAAGCCCCTTAGATTTCTCTAAGAGGCTTTTATTTGAGGTAGCGAGAGCAAAACTAAAGCCGGGCCGTTTATCAGATGAGTTAGATCAATTTGACATCATTACCCTTTGTGCATCATTACAATTTTTTTTCTCCTCTTATATAAATACTACCATAAGTAGAGTTTATAGTAAGCACCCGTCCACCGCTGTTCAAAAGTCCGTAATACCGGTTTTTAACCGGGGGCATCTTTAAGTTAGTAACAAAATTTAATGTTGAATATAAATTACCGTATTGTGAATCGACCTGTAAGCTGGCCCCAATGTTGTTGGGCAGGCTGATATTAACATCAGCATAGCTGGATATAATATTTATAAACGGCGTATCCTTGTTATAGGCTGTGTTTTTGAATTGCAGATGTGAAATATTTATTTGCGTTGATGCGCCTATGGAAAACCCCGTTTCTCCGCACGACAATGTTAACGGCCCGGTTACGTAGCTAAAATTTATTACAGGCGCGTTACCTGACGCCTCCAGTTCACCCGAGAGATTGGTAAAGGATACCTTGCCATAGGGCGACGATATATCAAACGCTATTTTGAGATGGCCGCCTTTGGGTACCTTTATGCGGTAATGGCGGCATTGGCTTTCAGGTATATTTATAACCATCAGCTTATCATCATACTTCACCATCTGGGGTGTAAAAGAACCGTTTTCGCTTTTTATGGCCGAAGAAATCAGCTGCAATCCCGCGGCGTCTGCCGGGATTTCAGGTAACATTTCAGAAACAGCTGATTCTATAACCAGCTTATCATCATCTGTCCCAATAATCTCAAGCGATGCATTTTTGGTAATAAGGGATAATTGCCGGCCGTGCAATGCAAATTCAGATGTTGTTTGTGAATAGGCATTCGCCCATACAGAAACGAGGCCAATTATTATTAATATGTTTTTCATAATGTTATCCGGTTATCAATTATTTACTTTCTTTTTTCAAATAAATATTTCCGTAGTCGTTAGATAAACTAACCTTGATGCCGCCCCCATTTTGAGAAACATGCCGAACGTTAGCGTCAGTTGGGAATTGCGATGCAATGATAGATTTATCAGTAGCCGCATCAGGTGGCGTAGTTTGAAGGCCCGATAATACCCGCCCATTACGCGATGTAAAAAAAATATCGCTTTTTAAGCTATCGGGTGCCAGCAATGTAATGCTGGCACTACTTGCGCCAACATGATATATCCTGGGCCTGGGCTGCCCATTCAAATAAACAGGCTTATCGCTCCATCTTATGTTTGAGAGTACTACTTTATCTGACATTCGCCTGCCTGCAATAGCCCCGCCAGACGAGATAGAGAAAAACGAGACGTCATTTACTTCTATATCGCCTACAGTAGCGCCTATATAAATTTCATTAACATGGTTAACGGTGAGCTTATTCTCATTTAAAAAAGCGAGCATTTCAACGGATACCACTGCATTTTGCGGAACCTTTATCAGCAGGTGTTTAAAATTACCTGGCGGCACTGTTATCTTAAGTGCATTATTAACCGCCTGTACTTTGGGGTTAATAATATTATCAATAGCATTGCGGCCATAAATGGGTAATTGTTTTAACCCCGTAGTATCTTTATCTGTTTTTGAGATCGCTTTAATAACTACCTCGTTGCCGTCGTAGCCAACTACATCGGCAGATACCTGATCAAGCCGGAGAATGATGGGTTTGTCAGAAGGATTAATGCGAAACTCTTTTGTTTGGGCAAAAGATACCCTGTGCATGCAAATAATGGCCATGCAAAAAAATAGATTTTTCATGATGTTAAGGTTTAGTTTAAAAAGCTTTCTATACCGGTTTTTATTTTATCCTGTACCATCGCCGTGGTGTTTTTATTTTGAAGTAGGTTTACCATTTGCGGTATAGCCTGCTTTAAGCGGTTGTCCAATAAAATGTCAACAATTGATGCCTGAACGGCGCCATCGCCCTGGTCATTAAGTGCGCTTATCAATACGGCTTGCACATTTTTTTGCCCGGCCATGGGGCGCAGCAGGTCTATTGTTGCCAGGCGTACGTTGGGGCTGGGGTCTTCCTTAAGCACCAATGTAAGCTGATCAAGATCCGCGGTATTCAACTGTGGTTTTTGAGCTATCTTCATTATTGCGGCCAATCGCTCTGAGGGATAAACAGACCATGCGGACTGCTGTGCTTTATCGTTCATTTCAGGTACAGGTTTCCTCGCTGCTTTTGGGGATGGGCGGGCATCAGGTTTAACGTAAACCGTTTTGGTGATGATCTGTGCAGCCGGTGCAGGCTGTTTAACAACTATTGTTTTTGTAACAAAGGATGTTTTAACCGGGGTGGTTTGCCTTCCAAGTACAAACGCTATAACAGCCAATATTATACTTGCTGCAATATTTATCAGCCAATTCAGCTTTATTATTTTCGGGTTACCGTTGTTTGTTTTTTCATTGTTAAGCATTACATAAAACTGCGCATCTGCCTGGCTATCAACTGCCGTCTTTGCACCATCAAGCAATTGCCAGGCAACAAGCATTTCCTCAGCTTCCCGCTTTAATACCGGGTCGCTTTCAAACAACTGCAGCAATTGTTTTTTTCTTGCAGGCGGCATATCACCGCTGATATATTCAGCTACTAATTCTTCAATTTCTTCTCTTTCCATCTTTCAGCTTATTTTAAGATACACCTCGCGCAGCATTTTAACAGCCCTGAAAACACGGGTTTTTATCACACCAACCGAGCAATTATTCAGCTCGGCTATCTCTTCGTACTTCATTTGCAGAAACTTGCTCATCAGCAATGTTTCGCGGTAAGGCTCGGGCAGCTTTTCAATAGCCTGCCGTAAAGCCTCATGTTCGTCGTTACGTATCTCGTATGCTTCCTCTACGCGATAATTATTTTGCAGGCTCTCTGCTTTTTTTCGCGCATTTATATCTTGGTTGTGAATGTTTTTGGCAATGCCGTATACCCATTTACTAAAATCATACACTTCGTTATACGACTTTCGGTATTTTATCATCCTGTAAAAAACCTGCTGAACACAGTCGTTACTTAACTCTCGGTTCAACTGGTTTTTAAAGAGGAAGAAATTAAAAAGCTTTTGTTTGTACCGGTCGTAAATAATAGCCGCCTTGTCTAGATCATCATTTTTAATACATAACATTAAGGCTTCGTCGGTCATTTATAAAGGCTCTTTTAATAGTACTATCCCAATGGATAAAAAAGGTTACATAGAAAATTAAAAAAAAGAAAAGTATAAATGAAGATTAGTACTTTATATTTTCAGCTAAAGTAGCGTGGTTAACAGGTAACCTATTATTTGAAACAAATAAAAACGGGAGGATAACATCTATCATTTAATTTTTGATAAGTTTTATTGGAAGAAACGGCTGCGGGGCTGAGCCTGATGATTATTGCCAAACGCAAAAAGCCTCAAATCTTTCGACCTGAGGCTTTTTTTCTTCTGAGGCAGCGAGAGCAGGATGACCTCAAATCGCTTACAACCTGAACAATGGTTCGAGCCCGCTCTCAAGACTAGTCCTCAACATCCAGCTTCTATTATGTTGTTTAATTGCTTGATAGATTTGCATTTAAGGCGCTAAAAGGTTTGTATATTTATGTGGTATTGCAATGATGAAGAAATTGCCGTAATCTAATAAACCAGATCATCAAATTACATATGATATTATCTTATCGTTCTGCAGGAAAGGCGGCAATCGCAAGCGGTGTAATTGGCATTGTAGCGTATGTTTTTTTAATTGGATTTCTTTTAATTCGCAGTCAAGATGCACAAAATGGGGTTTTACCAATCAGAGTTCATGATTCCTGTGTTATTCTTCAATTTATTTTTTTAATTCCAGTTGTAACGGCGCTTTTTAAGCTTATTCAGGAACGTTCTTCAAACATATCGCAATCTATGATCAATGTAGGAGTTGGTTCGCTTGGCTTTACAATACTTTTTCTATTGCTTATCTTCCCAAAAGTTCTTGCAGATACATGGTATATGTTTCCACAAGGTGTTTTTGGGGTTTGGGTTATCATTGCATCTTGGCGCCTAAAAGGAATAGTTGCTAATTGGCTCAGATGGTTTGGAATACTAGTTGGCTTTGGGCTTACACTCGTGGGCATATTCCCGGTTGGATATGCGATTTTTGTTGATCCTATTATTCTTCAAATACCGGCACCATCTAATGAAGTGATGGACAAAATCCCTGCTGAAACTCCCGCAAATATCCTTATACATCAATTTCTTTATATTGGTTCATTTATAGGCGTATTAACCCTCCCGATTTGGACGATATTTATAGGTGTAAGCTTGCTTCGGAAAAATAAATAAATAATTATTTCATACAAAGCAGGCGGGAGCAGGACTTGAACCTACAACCATAGCGGCTAATTTGAGCAGGATAAACTCATCCAAACGCAAAAAAGCCTCAAATCTTTCGACTTGAGGCTTTTTAATTCTGAGGTAGCGGGAGCAGGACTCGAACCTACGACCTTCGGGTTATGAGCCCGACGAGCTACCAACTGCTCCATCCCGCACTATCTTTTTGGTATATTACATAACGGGCATAACTCCGAAATGTTTGTTCCAATTGTCAAAAAAGCAATTTGCTGTTCCTTTTAATTGGACTGCAAAGATATAATTCGTTTCTTTGCAGTCCAAATAATATTTTAATTATTTTTTTATGGCGCATAAGGCAGGTTTTGTAAGTATAATTGGTAAGCCCAACGCGGGTAAGTCAACCCTTATGAACGCATTGGTGGGCGAAAAAATGTCAATCATCACCCCAAAGGCGCAAACCACCCGCCATCGTATCCTGGGGATTGTTAATACTGACGACTACCAGATCGTGTTTTCAGACACCCCTGGCATCATTAAACCGCACTACGCATTACACGAAAGTATGATGCACCAGGTTGATGGCTCTATTGTAGATGCCGACCTGATATTGCTGGTTACCGATATACACGAGGAATTTAACGAAGAGGACGTGGTCAAAAAATTGGCGGGCTCAACAGCACCACTGGTTGTCCTGATCAATAAGATAGACCTTTCGAGCGAGGAGGAAGTAAAAGAGAAAGTAGAGTACTGGCAGGAAAAATTAAACCCTAAAGCTATCTACGCGATATCTGCCCTGCTTGATCATAATATAAAAGCCGTAATGGATTTTGTATTGGACGGCCTGCCCGAGCACCCTGCTTATTATGAAAAGGATGCATTAACCGACAGGAACGACCGCTTCTTTGCATCAGAAATGATCAGGGCGCAGATCTTTAAACAATACAAAAAAGAAATTCCATACAGCACCGAGGTTATCGTTACCGCGTTTGTTGAGGGCGAAAAACTGCACCGAATCAGCGCCGAAATTATTGTTGAGCGCGATTCGCAAAAAAACATCATCATAGGCACCAAAGGTGAAATGCTGAAAATTGTAGGCACATACGCCCGCAGGGATATGGAAGAGTTTTTCCAGAAGAAGATCTTTCTGGAAATGTTTGTAAAGGTTATCCCCGACTGGCGCAGCAAAAAAAATTACCTGAAAAAATTCGGGTACGAATAATAAATAATTACGATTTACGAATTGCGATTTTAGATTTATGCTGATCGGATTTGTAAATTAGCATATGGATTTGGGATGCGATAAATCGTAAATCTAAAATCTGCAATCTAAAATTGAAATGAGTAATATAGTAGCTATAGTAGGCAGGCCAAACGTTGGCAAATCCACTTTATACAACCGTTTAACCGAAAGCCGTAAAGCTATTGTTGACGATTTTAGCGGCGTAACCCGCGACAGGCATTACGGCACGTCCGAATGGATAGATAAAAAATTTACGGTTATTGATACCGGCGGCTACGTAGCCAATTCCGAAGAACTTTTTGAGGTTGCCATCCGCGAGCAGGTGCTTATCGCCATTGAGGAAGCCACCGTTATTTTGTTTATGGTTGATGTTACCACCGGTATAACCGACCTTGACGACGAAATAGCCAACATCCTGCGCAAAGGCAAAAAGCCTGTATTTGTTGTAGTGAACAAGCTTGATAATAACGCAAACCTGGCCGATGCTACCGAGTTTTATAGCCTGGGCTTAGGCGAGATCTACACCATATCGTCAATGACGGGTTCTGGTACAGGCGAGCTGCTTGATGATGTTGTTAAGCATTTTGAGGATGTACCGTTTGACGAAAACGAACGCCCTAAGTACGCCATTATTGGCCGCCCTAACGTAGGTAAATCATCTATCATCAACGCGCTTATTGGCGAAGATCGTAACATTGTAACCCCGATTGCCGGCACCACCCGCGATTCTATCCACATCCATTATAACCAGTATGGTCATGATTTTATGCTGATAGATACCGCCGGGATGCGTAAAAAAACCAAGGTAAAAGAGAATATAGAATTTTACTCGGTTATGCGTACCATTAAAGCTTTAGAAGAAGCGGATGTGGTGATCATTATGATTGATGCCGTAGAAGGCCTTGAAGCACAGGATGTGAACCTTTTCCACCTGGCCGAAAAGAATAAGAAGGGTATCGTTATCGTGGTGAACAAATGGGATTTGATAGAAAAGAATAACAAAACCGTAAAGGTATTTGAAGAGACTATCCGCCAAAAGATAGCGCCGTTTACCGATGTACCCGTTGTATTTACATCCGTTACCGAAAAACAACGTGTGTTAAGGGTAATTGAAGTAGCCAACCAGGTGTATGCAAACCGGGCACGTAAAATCCCGACCAGTAAACTGAACGAGATCATGCTGCCGATCATCGAGAAATATCCGCCGCCATCACTAAAAGGCAAGTACGTAAAAATAAAATACATTACGCAGATAGCGGGCACATCACCCATGTTCGCGTTTTTCTGTAACCTGCCGCAGTATGTAAAAGAACCATACTACCGCTTTATAGAAAACCAACTGCGCCAGAACTTTGAGTTTTCGGGCGCGCCTATACAGGTTTGGTTCAGGCAAAAGTAACTTAACCGATATAAGATTTGAAAGCATCTGCCAACAGGCAGATGCTTTTTTGTTTACACCCTCTTTGCGCAGCGGAAAGGGGCGACCAGCGAAGCATAGCCGGAGTGAGTAAACCCATACTATTTATTGCTTTGCTGAGTTTTAAATATTAAATTTGAGTATGAACTTGATCGCCGAAAAATTAGAATTAGCTAAACGCCTGCTGGACGTTGAAGACGAGGGATTATTGCTTCAACTTAAACAAGTGCTCGATAACGATGGGAAGGATTTTTGGGATGACCTGCCGGAAAATGTAAAGCAGGGAATTGAGCGCGCCAAAAAACAAGTGACAGAAGGTAAGTTAACCCCACATGACGAGGTAATGGCTAAGTATGCCAAATACCTATGAGCCACCCGCGATTTGCGGCAGGCTATCATATCCAAACAAACCTCTGTGTTTTATGAGGTGAAGGAAACCTCAATAAATATTTTATTCTTTTGGGATAACAGGCAGGAGCCATTGTTCGATCTTTAGTCGGACGCCACATTTATTCAATTATGCAATCTCCACTCAATAAATATAACATCAAATTTCAGGAAGCGCTGGCCGGTTTGAACCCCGAGCAGCTGGCAGCCGTTAACCAAATGGATGGCCCTGTGCTGGTGGTAGCCGGGCCGGGTACGGGTAAAACGCAGATCCTGGCAGCACGCATTGGTAAAATATTGACCGATACCGATGCCCTGCCAAGCGAGATCCTTTGCTTAACTTATACCGATGCAGGCGCGGTTGCCATGCGCAAGCGCTTGTTCGAGTTTATAGGGCCGGATGCTTACCGCATTAACATCTACACATTTCACGCGTTTTGTAACGAGATTATCCAGGAGAACCTGGAATATTTTGGCAAGCTGAATCTGGAGGCTTTGTCTGACCTGGAATCGGCCATGTTTTTCCAGGAGCTGATAGATGAATTTGAGAACGACCACCTGCTTAAACGCTTCACCGGCGATAAATACTACGACGCCCCGCGCCTGAAAAAACTGTTCTCGACCATGAAGACCGAGAACTGGACGGAAGACCTGATCAGGCAGGCCGTAAAAGAATATTTAGAAGACCTGCCCAATCGCGAGGAATTCATTTACAAAAAAGCAAATGCCAAGGCGGGCATCAAAGCCGGCGACCCCAAGCAAAAGGATATCGACAAGGCTACCGAAACCATGGAGAAGCTGCTTGCCGCTGTTGCCGAATACAAACGCTACGATGCCAAAATGAAAGCCCGCGGCCGGTACGATTATGACGACATGATCCTTTGGGTGCTGAAAGCCTTCCGCGAAAATGATGAGATATTGCGCCGTTACCAGGAACGCTATCAATATATTCTGGTAGATGAGTTTCAGGATACCAGCGGCTCGCAAAACCAGTTGCTTAGGTTTTTACTGAATTACTGGGAAACGCCAAACGTGTTTGTGGTAGGCGATGATGACCAGTCGATATTTAAATTCCAGGGGGCAAACATGAAGAACATTCTTGATTTTGCAGGCGATTATGTAGACACCCTGCAAACCGTTGTGTTGAAGCATAACTATCGCTCTAATCAGCAAATCCTGGATATCTCAAGGGCGTTGATCAACAACAATAACGAACGCTTAACTGCACAGTTAAACCTTGATAAAAACCTGAAGGCATCGCACCCACGCTTTAACAGCAAGGTTGTTGAGCCTACCATATTTGAATACGAAAACCCAAGCCAGGAACTGGTTGACGTTGCCCTGCAAATAAAGAAACTGGTAACAACAGGCATCCCTCCCGGCGAAATAGCCGTGATATACCGCAACCATAGCCAGGTAGAAGAGCTGCTGCATTTTTTAGATACCCAGCAAATTGCCGTTAACACCAAACGTAAAATAGATATCCTCAC
Source organism: Bacteroidota bacterium (assembly GCA_040390445.1). Taxonomy (GTDB): domain Bacteria; phylum Bacteroidota; class Bacteroidia; order Sphingobacteriales; family Sphingobacteriaceae; genus Mucilaginibacter. The sequence goes on along the minus strand of JAZJYI010000002.1, from coordinate 487,469 downwards.
TATCCCCTTTGGCGAGAAGATCATCAACATATTGCGTTACCTCACCATGGAGCTGGATTCGCCGTATAGCGGGGATGAACTACTGTTCGAGATACTGCATTACGATTTCTTTAACATTCCGCCTATCGAGATTGCCAAGGCCAGTATAGCCGTATCAAAAGAAAACTTTGGTACAGCAAGTAATAACCTGCCAAAAACATCATTGCGCCGCTATATCCACGAGATAAAGCTGGCAGCGCAACCCGACCTGTTCAGCAAGCAAACAGGCACGGAAATGAAGTTCCTGATCAATGATATTGACGAGTTGCTGAAGGATGCCGTGAGTGTTACGCTGCAGCAGTTTTTCCAGGACGTGATTGCCAAGATGGGCATCCTGAAATACATTATGCAGCAGCCGGATAAAGGCGTGCATATGCAAATGCTGACCAGCTTCTTCGACTTTTTGAAAGACGAAAGCCGCAAGAACCCCGAAATAAAACTGCCCGACCTGATTGCCACCATCGACCTGATGCGCAAAAATAATATCCGGATGGATCTGAATAAAGTGATCTTCTCTGATAACGGTATCAACTTTTTGACCGCGCATGGTTCAAAGGGATTGGAGTTTGAACACGTGTTCTTCATTGGCTGCGATAAAAAAACCTGGGACAGCAAAGGCCGCAACACCGGCTTTAGTTACCCCGATACGCTGACAAGGGCCGCATCTGACGATATCGCCCAAAAAGAAGAATCGCGCAGGTTGTTTTATGTAGCGCTTACCCGCTCAAAACAGTGCTTAAACATTTCTTATTCGGGTAAAGACAAGAACGGTAAAGACCAGGAACCATCGCAGTTTATCGGCGAGATACTGGCCGATACGCACCTGCAGGTAAAACGCCCGCATGTAAGCAGCGATGATATGCTGGAGTTTTTCGCCACGCAATTCAGCGAAGCCGATAAGCCGGTGGTTGAACTGTTGGATCATAACTACATTAACCAGCTGCTGCAAAACTATACCCTATCAGTTACGCACCTTAACAATTACCTGGATTGCCCGCTGCGGTTTTACTTCCAGTGCCTTATACGGGTGCCATCGGGTAAAAGTCCGTCGGCAACCTTTGGGCAGGCTGTCCACTGGGCATTAAATAAAGCCTTCAGGAGGCTTAAAGAGAATAACGACGAGTTCATATCCACCGAAGAGTTTTTAAAGGAATTTGGCTGGTATATGGCCCGCAACCGCGATTCGTTCACCAAGGATGAATTTAAAACCCGCATGGCTTATGGCGATAAGATATTGCCACCCTACTATGAACAAAACATAGCCACCTGGAACAAGGTGGCCCTAACCGAACGTAGCATCAAAAATATTGAGGTGCAGGGCGTACCCATAAAAGGGAATCTGGATAAGATGGAGTTTGACGGCAAGCTGGTAACCGTGGTTGATTATAAAACCGGCCGCGTGCGCAACGCCAAACCAAAACTGGAACGCCCAACTACGGATGATCCCAACGGCGGCGACTACTGGCGCCAGGCGGTATTTTACAAGATACTGGTTGATAACGACCGCACCAACGATTGGGAAGTGGTAAACACCATTTTTGATTTTGTGGAACCTGAAAAGGAGGGCGAATATTACAAAGCAAAAATTGTGATCAGTCCGCAGGATATTGAGGATGTTACCGAACAGATAACCACCGTTCACCAAAAAATAATGGCCCACGATTTTAACACCGGCTGCGGCAAAAAAGAATGCGACTGGTGCCACTTTGTAAAAAGCAATTTTAAACAACCGGAAGGTTTGTTAGAAGTTGCTGAAGGGGAAGATGGGGAGTAAACCCATTTGTTATTACATTAACCCTGTTGTCATTTCGAACGAACATGGGTAGGGTTGTGAAATGGGGTGAGGAGAAATCTTGTTCATATGACAGGTGGGAGCTCTGCATGTCGCAGACTTTGCACATTGAACAAGATTTCTCCTCGCTATCGCTCGTTCGAAATGACACGGGTTAAGCATCGTGTAATACTTGCTTTCCCCCGTTAACAACCCAGCCATATATAATTTTTATTCAAACCCATGGTGACAACATATTGTCAGCAGGTGTTTATTTAATTTGCTGATTATTAAATAATTAACCATGTTCACAAGTGTTCACGGCAGTGAACGTGAACACCTGGCGAGAGAAACCTAAACAGAAAAGCCTCCGATTTGGAGGCTTTTCTGTTTTATTTATTTTCCAGCTTAGCGGCTGCGGGTTCATCTAAAAACCATTGGAGGTCTTTGCCTTTGATAAGTTGAGCAGGATACTCCTGTATATTTTCAGGGTCTTCCAAAATATGCTTTACAGCTTCTGCCTTGCCTGCGCCGTACACCAAAAATGCGATATGATGCGCGTTGTTGATGAGCGGGGCAGTAAAGGTGATGCGGTTCATTTTCACCTCGTCTATATACAATGCTTGTACCGATGCACTTTCGTCTGTTAAAACAGAGGTATGCGGGAATAATGATGCGGTATGCGAATTGTCGCCCAACCCTAATATCACCAGATCGAAAGAGGCATTCTCGCCGTCAAAAAAATGGTCGAGGTGGCGGGTGTAGTCTTTAGCAGCTTCTTCGGCACCCAAAGGGGTTTGCACGGCATAAACATGCGATGGATCAATCCCCAACGGGTCAAACAAGGTTTGCTTGGCCATCAGGTAATTACTCTGCGAATCCGTTAACGGCACATCGCGCTCGTCGCCAAAAAAGAAGTACACTTTGTTCCATTCAATTTTGTCGCGGTATTCGCTGGCCAGCAGCTCATGTAATTTCTTTGGCGAGCTACCGCCGCTCAACGCCACGCTAAAGCGGCCACGGGCTTCTATGGCCTGTTTGGCGGCATCCGCAAAGTACTTAGCCAGTGCGGCCAATACTTCGGTATCCGTTTTAAAAATATTCAGCTTCATATCCATTACTTTTTACCGTTAACAGGCAGGGTGAACCAGTTAAATCCGTCGCGGGCAATTAATGCCTCGGCAGATTCAGGGCCCCATGAGTCGGCGCTGTAGTTAGGGAAATTCAGGCTCTTTTTATTTTGCCAGGTGTTTAGTATCGGCATTACCAGTTCCCATGCAGCTTCTACCTGGTCGCCACGCATAAACAAGGTTTGGTCGCCATGCATAGTATCCAGTATTAGTGTTTCATAAGCCTCGGGTGCCTGGTTGGTGTAAGTACCTTTATAATCAAACACCATATCAACAGCGTTTAATACCATATCAATACCCGGGCGTTTGGCCTGCACCTGTAACCGGATGCTCATCTCTGGCTGTATGCTGATGATGAGCCTGTTTTGCTGCCAGCTTTCGGTAGCCTCGGCAGGAAATATTAAGTGTGGAACATCCTTAAACTGAATAGTTATAACAGATGATGACTGGTGCATACGCTTACCTGTACGCAGGTAAAACGGCACACCCTGCCAGCGCCAGTTATCAACAAAAAATTTAATAGCGGCAAAAGTTTCGGTGTTCGATTGCGGATCAACCTTTGGTTCCTCGCGGTAGCCGGGCACTTCTTTACCCTTCATCCAACCGCTGCCGTACTGGCCCCTAACGGCCGAATTACGTACATCCTCGGGTGTAAACCTGCGCATGGCCTTTAATACATCAACCTTGCGGTCGCGTACCTCATCGGCATTAAAGCTAACCGGTGGTTCCATGGCCACGTGGCAAAGCAATTGCAACAGGTGGTTCTGGATCATATCGCGCATAGCGCCTGATCCATCGTAGTAGTCGCCGCGCTCTTCAACACCCAGCTGCTCAGTAACCGAGATCTGTACGTGTTCAATATAGTTACGGTTCCACAGTGGCTCCATAATGGAGTTGGCAAAGCGGAACGCCATAATATTCTGCACGGTTTCTTTACCCAGGTAATGGTCTATACGGTAAATCTGGCATTCATCAAAAATACCTTTCAGTAATTCGTTCAGCTCTTTTGCTGTTTCCAGGTCGTGGCCAAACGGTTTTTCTATGATGATGCGTACCTTTTGTTTATCCTCGGCCAGTTTGGCTTTTGATATGTTTGAGGCGATAATAGGGAAGAAGTTTGGCGCTACTGCAAGGTAAAATAATACGTTAGCAGTAGTTTTCCACTCCTTGTTATGTGCATCAATACGTTTGCCAAACTCTTTGTAAGTTTCGGCATCGGTAGCATCAGATACCTGGTAATAGATGCTTTTTTCAAACTCGGCCCATTTCTTGGCATCGGCTTTACCACTGCGCGAGAACTGGTCGATATCGTTATGCAAATTGGTTCTGAACTGCTCGTCGGTCAGTTTAGTACGGCCGGTACCGATGATAGAGAACTGGTTCGGCATCCATCCGTCTAAGAACAGGTTGTACAATGCCGGGGCAATTTTGCGGGAGTTTAAGTCGCCCGTACCGCCAAATATGATAAATATAGTAGGTTCGGATTTTGTGCTGTTATTACTCATGATAGTAATGTTTTTTATTTAAAAAAGGAGGCTAAGTGTCTTAATTCCTGCCTCCTCATTCTTGTTTCTTTATTTATCGTCAACCGGTGCCCATTGTGTATGGAATGTACCTTCTTTGCCTATCAGTTCGTAGGTGTGTGCGCCAAAATAATCGCGTTGTGCCTGCGTAAGGTTTGATGGCATCCTTTCATTACGGAAGTTATCAAAATATTCTAAAGACGCCGCATAGGCAGGTATTGCAATACCCGCGTTAACAGCAGAAGAAACTATTTTACGGATACCCGGAAGTGTGCCTTTAACCAGGGCAGCAACATCAGCATCTAAAAGCAAATGCTCCAGGCCTTTGTTTTTGCCGTAAGCGCCGTAAATGTTTTCAAGGAATTTTGAACGGATGATACAGCCGCCTCTCCAGATCTTGGCAATCTCGTCAAGCTTCAGGTCGTATTTGTACTCGGCAGAAGCAAGTGACAGCATATGCATACCCTGTGAGTAGCTAATGATCATAGTGAAATAGAAAGCCTGCTCTAAAGCGGTTAACAGCTCATCTACGCTACCTTCGATAGTTTGATTATCGCTTGTGCTGTATATGCCCGACGCTTTTGTGCGCAAGGCTTTGTATTTTGAAAGATCTCGCATGGCAACAGCGGTATCTACCGTTGGGATAGGTGCCTGTAAATCCATAGCGCTTTGCGATGTCCACTTGCCGGTACCTTTTGCACGGGCCTCGTCTTTAATATCGTCTAAAAGCAAATGGTCGGTTCCGGGCGCTTTAAAGGCGAAAATATCCTTTGTAATGTCTAAAAGGAACGATTGCAGGCGGCCGTTGTTCCAGTCGGTAAATATTTTACCGATGGCATCGTTATCCAGCTTCAAACCTTTTTTCATGATCTCGTAGGTTTCGGCAAGCAATTGCATAATACCATACTCGATACCGTTGTGCACCATCTTCACAAAGTGACCGGATGCACCGGGGCCAATATAGGTTACGCAAGGTGCGCCATCAACTTTAGCAGCTATGGCTTCAAATATCGGCTTCATTACGTTGTAGGCATCCTTATCGCCACCCGGCATCATGCTTGGGCCGCGGCGGGCACCTTCTTCACCACCAGATACACCCATACCAAAGAAATGCAGGCCTATAGCCTCTAATTCCTCAACACGGCGGTTGGTATCGGTAAAGTGCGAGTTACCGCCATCAATTAAAATATCGCCTTTATCTAAAAGCGGGGTAAGCTCCTCAATTACGGCATCTACAATTTTACCGGCAGGTACCAGCATCATAATAGCACGTGGTGTACTAAGGCTTTGTATAAACTCTTTTACATCGCCAAAACCCTTTACTTTTCTGTCGCCGGCCTCTTCATTTAAAGAAGCTACTTTCTCAGCGTCTTTATCGTGACCGGCAGCTGCATAACCGTGGTCGGCTATGTTCAGGAGCAGGCTACGGCCCATTACGCCTAAGCCTATCATACCGAAAGCATATTTATCTGTTGTTGCGCTCATGTTATTTGAGGTTTTCTTTTTTTAAATTTTCTAATATTTCCTTAGTAGCTTCAAAGGAGGTATGCTGGTGGGCCTGCATGCCTAATTTATCGGCGGCCAGTGCAAACATTTTCCGGTCGTCAAAATACACGCATTCCTGCGGGCTGGCAAGGGCTATGCCCATGGCAAGCTTAAATATGGCCGGGTCTGGCTTCCGTATCTTCACTTCACATGATGACACAAAAGCATCAAAAACCTCATGCAGCTTAAACTTTTTTACACGGTAATCATTCAGCTCCTTGCCCTCGTTATTGATAGCTATGATGCGGAAACCACAATCTTTTTTCCATTCCTTTAACCACTTCAACATATCAGGCAGTTCTTTTGACTGCTTGAACATGAAATTTTTGAAGTCCTCACGTGTAAAATCGCGCGGATGGTTAAATATAACGGTGTCCAGGTACTCATCAAGGTCAACACCTGAGGCTTCATATACATTAAATATAAACGTATGCAACTCGCTCAGCTCTTTATAATCCAGCCCAAAAAGCCGGGCAGCCTCCTGCCGGGACTCATGCCCCCAGCCATTGGTAAGCAATACACCGCCAATATCAAAAAATAAGACTTTTACTGATGTAGCTTCCACGGTGTTTATGCTTTAGCTTTTTGGTCTTCGATAGCTTTCAGCAATTTTTCAAAAGGCTTGTTGAATTTCTCAATGCCTTCATCTTCCAGATCTTGTGTGATCTTATCTAAGTCGATACCCAAGGCTTTTAACCTGCCTAAAGTTTCGGTAGCCTGGTCTAAACCTAATATCAAAGTATCAGCTGCAATACCATGGTCACGGAATGCTTCAATAGTTTCCAAAGGAACGGTATCAACAGTATCGGGGCCAATTAGGGCTTCAACGTATTTGGTGTCTTTAAACGCAGGGTTTTTGCTGCCGGTACTTGCCCAAAGTAAACGCTGTGGTTTACCACCTTTAGCGGCTAATGCTTTCCAACGATCAGTGCTGAACACCCTTTTGTAAATTTCGTATGCTTTTTTAGCAGATGCGATAGCAACTTCGCCAACCAGTCCATTTTCGCCTTTTTCCTGTAGTAATGGGTCAACAACCACATCAATACGGCTTAAAAAGAAACTTGCTACTGATGAGATATGTTCGATGTTATGGCCGGCAGCTAAGTGGTCTTCTAAACCAGAGATGTAAGCTTCGGTAACTTCTTCGTAACGCTCTAAACCAAATAGTAAAGTAACGTTGATGTTGATGCCTTTGGCGATAGACTGGCGGATAGCTTTTAAACCCGGTTTTGTACCCGGGATTTTGATCATCACGTTCTCACGGTCAACCTGTTTCCAAAGTAACTCAGCTTGTTTAGCAGTACCTTCGGCATCTAAAGCCAAAAACGGAGAAACCTCAAGGCTTACGTAACCGTCAGAACCCTTAACGCCTTCGTTATATACACCACTGAACAGATCGGCAGCAGCCTGGATGTCTTTGATAGCTAAACCAAAGAAAAGCTCTTCGGTAGTTTTGGCGGTTGCGCCAAGTGTTTTTATATCCGCATCATAATCAGAACTGCTGGTTATGGCTTTTTCAAATATCGCGGGGTTTGAGGTTACGCCTCTTACGCCATCCTCGTCTATCAGTTTTTGTAATTTACCCGATGAGATGATTTCGCGGTCAATAAAATCAAGCCAGATGCTCTGGCCGAAATCATGTATTTGTTTTACGTTATTTGCCATGATGAATGTATATAGTGTTGTTTTAAATTCTTGTTAATTATTAATTTTTTGTTGTACAAATCTCCGGTTTAATGTACCCGATAGTGTAATCCTAATCTCCTTATTATGTTAGGCCCAAGTCACAATATCAGTTGTTCTCTGCTGTTAAAATTTGCAGGTTATAACCAATAAAAAGTCCGCTTTCTATAACGCCGGTTATGGCTTTTATATCACGCTCAAGGCTATCTTTTATTTTATCAAAATAGCAATCCAGTATCAGGTTGCCGTTTTCGGTAATAATAGATCCATCCTTCCCTTTTGCAGGCCTTAAGGCAATGCTGTTTGCGCCAAGTTTTTTCAGTTCGGCCTCCACATGCAGTAAAGCCTGCGGGAAAACCTCAACCGGTACCGGGAAGTTTGTACCCAACTTTGGCACCAGCTTGCTATCGTCAATAATAATATAGTTTACTTTGCTGCTGCTTATCAATAGCTTCTCTTTAAACATGGCGCCACCGCGGCCTTTTATCAGCCGGTTGTTTGGGTCAACCTCGTCGGCTCCGTCAAAAAGCCAATCTGGGGTATGCTCAAACAAAGTAGTAAGCGGGATGCCCAGCTTGCTGCAAAACATGGTTATCTCTAACGATGTTGGGATTGCTAATACGTTCAATCCTTCTGCCTTTATCCTTTCGGATATGGCCAACAGCGCCATATAAACCGTAGAGCCCGAGCCAACGCCAAGTACATCGCCATCTTTTACCATTGCGGCAATTTGCTGCGCTACTTTTTGTTTGCCTGCCGGGTTAACGATCTGTGACGACCATTGAAGTGTACTGATTAAACTATCCATTTTATGAGATTTGAGATGTTAGATATGAGATTTGAGATAAAAACGTGCCGAAGCTTGTTTGGTATCTCAAATCTCACTTCTCATATCTACAAAAGCGCTTTCGCTCTTTTAACTACGTTTTCAATTGTAAAGCCAAAGTGTTTGTACAGGTCATCTGCCGGGGCCGATTCACCAAAGGTGGTCATGCCTAGCATATCGCCTTCGTCGGTTGTGTATTTATGCCATCCCATTGGCGATGCCATTTCAACAGCTAAACGTTTGCGGCTTGCTTTAGGGAATACTTTCTCTTTGTAGGCGGCATCCTGTTTCTCAAACAACTCCCATGATGGCATGCTCACCACGCGGGTAGAGATACCGTCTTTTTCAAGCTGAGCCTGCGCGTCTAATATTAATGCCACTTCAGAACCGGTAGCCAGTAATATCAAATCAACACCTTTGCTGGCTTCTGATAAAATATACGCACCTTTTTCCAGGTCGGCGGCTTTACCGTATTTGTCCTGATCAAGTATAGGTAATGCCTGTCGGGTGAACACCAACACAGTTGGGCCGCCTTTTTTCTCGATAGCTACCTTCCATGCAAATGCGGTTTCGTTGGCATCAGCAGGGCGTATAACGGTTACGTTCGGGATTGCGCGCAGTGATGATAAATGCTCTACAGGCTGGTGGGTTGTGCCATCTTCACCAAGGCCAATACTATCATGCGTGTAAACAAATATCGGGCTTATCTTCATAATGGCCGCCAAGCGGATCGGCGGGCGCATATAATCAGCAAATTGCAGGAAGGTTGCGCCAAATGGTAACAAGCCTTTTGTTAAGGACATACCGTTTAATGCCGAACCCATAGCATGCTCGCGGATACCAAAGTGGAAATTGCGGCCGCCCCTGTTCTCAGATGTAAATGAATCAAAATCTTTAAGGTTGGTTTCTGTTGATGGCGCCAGATCCGCAGCACCACCAATAAGGTTTGGCAGGCTTGCAGCCACGGCGTTCAATACTTTACCAGATGCCTGGCGGGTTGCCATTTTAGGGTCTGAGCCCTTAAATACCGGCAGTTTATCTGCCCAGCCTTTTGGCAAGTCGCCTGCAAAAGCAGTTTCGTACTCGGCAGCCAGTTCAGGGAATTTCTCTTTGTATTTGGCAAAAAGCTCGTTCCATTTAGCTTCGGTTTTTTCGCCGCGCGCACCTTTTTCGTGGTAGTATTTTAACACTTCGGCAGGTACGTTGAACGATTTCTCCGGATCGAAGCCAAAGAATTCTTTCACCAGTTTTATCTCATCGGCACCCAGCGGCGAACCGTGTGAACCAGCGGTACCCGATTTATTAGGGCTACCGTATGCAATTAATGAACGTACACGGATCAACGATGGTTTCTGTGTTTCAGATTTTGCATTGATCAACGCCAGTTCTAAAGCGTGGGTATCGTTAACATCCGGCAGGTCCTGTACATGCCAGCCGTATGCGCGGAAACGGGCGCTTACATCTTCATTAAAAGCGATATCAGTACTGCCTTCAATAGAGATGTGGTTATCGTCGTATAAATAGATCAGGTTACCTAACTGTAAGTGACCAGCTAATGAAGCTGCTTCAGAAGTTACACCTTCCATCATATCACCATCACTCACTATAGAGTAAATGTTATAATTGAAAAGGTCGAAACCTGGTTTATTGTAACGCGCAGCTAAATGTTTTTGGGCTATGGCAAAGCCAACACCATTTGCAAAACCCTGTCCCAACGGGCCGGTTGTAACATCAACGCCAGGTGCCAAACCGTACTCGGGGTGGCCTGCAGTTTTACTGTTTAACTGGCGGAATTGTTTAATATCATCCAAAGAAAGGTCGTACCCCGTTAAATACAAGTAATTGTATTGTAAGATACAAGCGTGACCGGCAGAAAGGATGAACCTGTCGCGGTTTGCAAAATCAGGATTTTTTGGGTTATAATTTAAAAACTTGGTCCAAAGTACATGGCCCATTGGGGCTAAAGCCATTGCCGTGCCCGGGTGGCCCGAATTTGCTTTTTGTACTGCATCTGCCGCAAGTATCCTTACGGTATTTATTGCTAATTGTTCCAGTTCTTTGTTTTGTTTTTCCATTGTTGTAAGTAAAAAAAGAAAGATGATTATTTTGTTGGGGTTGCCATTGCGGTATGTGTAACGGGGTGCTTATCCTCCTGCCACAACTTGGCCCCGCCTTTAATGCCGTCGGCATTGGTTACTATTTTCATGTTTTTGTCCAGCTTAAAATCAAGCAGGTCAGAATTGCCGCCGCCTATATATAAATAGTCGTAGTTGAATACGGTTTTTAATATTTCAAAAACTTTTTTGATGCGTCGGTTCCATTTTTTCTCGCCTATTTCATCAAGCGCCTTATCGCCAATATACTGGTCGTAATCGCGGCCCTTTGATACCGGGTGATGTGATACCTCCAGGTGCGGCAGTAAGTGCCCGTCCATTAACAGGGCGGTGCCAAAACCAGTGCCCAGGGTAATTACCATTTCAAGCCCCTTGCCGCTTACTACGCCAAGGCCTTGCATATCGGCATCGTTCACCACCTGCGCATCCTTGCCCAGGTCGTCTTGCAACAGTTTTCTAAAGTCAACGTCTTTCCAAAAATCGTTGCCCAGGTTTGGTGCTGTTTTTACAATGCTGTTGCGTACATAGCCCGGGAAGCCTACCGATATTTTATCGAAAGCCGGGAAATCTTTCACCAGTGTATTAATAGCCTTAACCACGTTAGCCGGATTGGCCGGTTTTGGGGTTACTATTTTTTTGTAATCCATGGTAAGGTCGCCCTTGCTGTTCAGGATGGTAGCTTTAATACTGGAGCCACCGATATCAATTGAAAGGATTTTTAACTTAGAAGGCGTTGTTTTCATGTAACCGGTGATATGGGTTGAATGTATTAGCAGGTTTCAGTGCGTAAATATCACATTTTTAATAATAAATAGATATTATTTAGCTATAATATTAAACGCCAAATAAACAGCATACGAATAACATAATTGTAATGCGGGTGTTATTTTATTAACGAACACGTTGTAGTACTAACCCCATTACTGTAAAGCGGTTTTTATTAATTGGCTTTTATGACATTGAAGCAACGGAAATAGGGGGTTAACAAACCTACGCATCGTAGCGACTTGGTAATCCCCCGATATGATTGCCACCTACTTTTCTATCGAAGATTGCCACGCTACGCTCGCAATGACGCGCGTAAAATATAACGCTTTGCTAAATCGCAAATTTATTAATGCCGCCCTTTAAATAATAGCTTTTCCCTTTCCAAACCAACACCCCATCGGTTTTTATTGGCAGGCTGATGCTGATATGCCACTGGGTACCACTCTTAATATAATTAACCGCCACTGTGCCGTTGGGGTGCGGCATTTCGCCGGATACGTTTTCCATGTTGCCTAAATGTGGCTCAACTTTAATTTTGCTAAAGCCCGGTGCATAGCTATCTATCCCCAGCACCGTGCGGAAAAACTCAATATTCGGGCTTGCCCCCCAGGCATGGCAGTCGGACCGGTTGTGCTCCAGATCGGAGATCTCGGCCCAGGTGGTTAGGCCCATTTTGATATTGTTACGCCAAATATCCAGCCAGTTCATATAATGGTTAGCCAAGCCGCCTTTTACCATAGCCTGGTGTACATAGTATTTAAAATAGATAGTAGATTGTACCAAACTGGTATCATTCTCCAGCTTTTTACTAAGCGCAGCGGCATTTACACCTGTTGATACCCCACTTAAAATGGCCAGCGCATTGGCGTGCTGCGACCAGGTTGCTTTTTCTTTGGTATCGGCATAGAGCCCTTTCCCGGCATCCCAGTAGTTTTTTTGAATGGTGAGTTTTAGCTGCGCGGCCTTAGCGGCATATTTTTGTGCGTAAGCAGGCTCCCCCAGTTTGGCTTCCATTTCGACAGCTTGCTGGTAGGCCCATAATAGCTGCATATCCAGCATGGCCGAATTGCCGTCCTTATCTTTGGGTGGCTGACCAAAGTCCCAACCTTTGTTGCTTACCCAGTCGACGAACGTCCAATACGGTGGATTTTTTAGCGAACCGTTTGCCTGTTGGTATTTGCTGAAGAAGGCCAGCACCTGGCGCACGCCATCAAGTTTATCTTTTACAAATTTAGGGTCGTTGCGGTACATCCAGTAATCGTGCAGCATGCCAACATACCAAAGCGAAAAAGTAGATATGATCTGCGGGTTGTATGATGGGTGCCTGCTCAGGGTTATCCCCTCGGCAATGCGCGAGTGGTCTATCAGGTTAAGAGCGTTGCGGGCAAGGCGGTCGTCGCCGGTATTATAATAGGATACTAACGCCTGGATGCGGCCATCGCCAATGTATTGCAATTGCTCGTAATAAGGGCAGTCAAAATAGGTTTCAACAGCGCACAAGCGGGCCGTGCGCCAGCCAATGTCCATTATCTGCTGTGTTTCGGGGTTGCCGGTATGTATTGTGGCGTTCTGTTTAAAAGGGTAGCCTGTGAAAGTGCCATAAATATCATCAATGGTAAGCGGTTGGTCTTTTGTGGTGATGTTAACCAATATGTACCTGTATGTGCGGAAAGCCAGCGTAGTAAAACTTTGATGTGCCGAACCATTGGCAGTAATGCTATCCTTACGGCCTACAAATTTATAACCATCTACATTGTTACGGTTAGGCTTTACCATTTCATATGTATTACCTACGTTCACCATTGGCGATTCGCAGTAGGTGAACGAGATACCAGCCTTATCGCCCCCGCTCATGTTCAGGTTTAAATAGGCATTGGTTAAAAATGATTGATCCAGCAGCATGGATGCTATGGTATTGGCCGGGATGGTTATCGCACTTTGGGTAGCCGGGAAATTTGCAGGCGCAACAAACCCTTTTGCCTTACGCAGCGATGCCAACCGCTGCGTTTTCAATTCCATTTGCGGAATGGCCGATGGTACCAGCATCCACCCGAACCCGTTGGTTATGCCTTTTGGGTTGCCGTTATCTATTTTTTGGGCTTGCAGCCACTGGTTGTCATTAAAGGTATTAGCAGCCCAGTCTTTAATATCCTGATGCATATCTACCATTTCGCCCGGGCCGGCAACGTAATAGGTAGCGTACCCAACGCCTGTTAACGGGGCGTAGGCTTTGTTACGGATGCCTTTCCAGGTGTTATTGGTGTTCAGGATCTCTTCTTTTTCGGTATCCCCCTGTAAAATAAATGCCGTACGCTCAGAGATCTGTGCTTCGGGGCGGGTGTCGCCATCGTTCCAAACCAAAGCGGCTACGGTGTTTTTGCCAGCATCTAAATAAGGGGCTATATCTATGGTTTCATAATTCCAATAATAGGTATCGCCACGGGCTGGGCCCATGCTAACCAGCTTTTCATTTATGTATAATTTATAACGGTTATCTGCCGATATGTGGATCACAAATTTGGCGGGTTTAGTGGGCAGGTTAACGCTTTTACGAAAATGATAAACGCCGTACCCGTTGTTAGGTTCATTGGGGACAGTTATCCATTGTGCCTTCCATTGTTTGCGTAGCAGATGGGGATTAATGTTTTGCGCGAAGGTTTTAGAAACAATAAAACACAGCAGGAGTAAGGCAAGCTTGGTAACTGTTCTCATTATTATAGGTGTATTACAGGTTTATCTAAGATACGGTTTGTAATAATATAATTCTCTGCTACGCTCGCAATTGCCAGGTACGAAGCAATCCCCGATAGGCATTCGTTTCAATCCAAAACGCAAATCTTTATTAATTACTTAACCGGGCTTTAATTCGTTCGTTAATATTTGAAATGTCTTCAAAAAGTGCTTTAAAGTCGCCGAAGTAATAAAACACACCATCAGTAAATTTTATGATAGATATATTGAACAAGCGTTTTTCAACGCTAATGAAGTTTTTTGCAGAAACTTGTTTTTTTGAAAACAGCTTCTCGATTATAAACGCTTCGCTGTTGTATTTGATATCGCTAAATGCATAATAGATAAGGTTCATCACAGCAATCATTATTAAAAGAGCTACCCAAAAGATACCGGATGAACCGATAAAATAATTAGCAATAATCATCAGAAAGGAAAATGCAAGCAAAAAAATCTGATTGTATTTGTTAACCCCAATTCCAAGTGAGATCTATCCGTCCATTATCCCCCTAAAATTTCAATAACGTATCCATCGCTTCTGCCAGTCGTGCTTTGGCTAAAAACTGGTCTTCAAGTGCTTTGTTCATGGGTATAGCGGTATCCAGGCTGGCGCAGCGCATTACAGGCCCGTCCAGGTATTTAAAGCAGTGCTCGCCTATGTAGGCTGCTATTTCGCCGCCAAAGCCACTGGTGAGTGTATCTTCATGCAATACCAGCACCTTCGAAGTTTTCTTTACGGTTTTTACCACCGCTTCTTTATCCCATGGTTGCAGGCTGCGCAGGTCAAGTATCTCTATAGATTGGTCGGGGTGGCTATCGGCATATTCAATGGCCCAGTGTACGCCAAGGCCATAGGTAATAATACTGGCTTTTGTACCCTCGCGCACAACGCGGGCTTTGCCTATTTCTACGTAATAATCATCATCGGGCACATTGCCGCTCATGCTGCGGTACAGGGCTTTGTGCTCAAAAAATATAACCGGGTTGGGGTCATCCACGGCGGTCATCAGTAAACCTTTGGCATCATCAGGGAATGCAGGATAAACCACTTTTAACCCGGGTGTTTTGGTGAACCAGGCCTCGTTGGTTTGCGAGTGGAA
This sequence comes from Bacteroidota bacterium, assembly GCA_040390445.1. GTDB lineage: Bacteria > Bacteroidota > Bacteroidia > Sphingobacteriales > Sphingobacteriaceae > Mucilaginibacter. The sequence goes on along the minus strand of JAZJYI010000002.1, from coordinate 472,240 downwards.
GGGCCCGGCGCCTGTACCCCCGCCTGCCGGCATGCGGATCACCACATCAACCGTTTGGCCCCAGCGGTAATAGGTTTTGGCCAGGTTGTTCACTACCTGGTTAAAGCCGCAGGTTACAAAATCGGCAAACTGCATTTCAACAATGGCCTTATAACCATTTATGGCAAGCCCCATGGCCGTACCTACAATGCCCGATTCGCATATCGGGGTGTTGCGGATGCGGTCTTTGCCAAATTCTTCTAAAAAGCCCTGGGTTATTTTAAAAGCACCGCCATACTCGGCAATATCCTGCCCCATAATAACCAGGTTATGATGCATGCGCATGCTTTGCCTTAAGCCATCGCTTATGGCATCAATATAGCGCTTGTTGGTGCTAACCTCTGATGGTGTATGCCTTGGCGTATTGTACAAGCGGTACATGCCCTGTATTTCGGTTGGGGCGTGCGGTATAATATCGGGTTCGCCAAATACCTTTTCAACCTCGGCATCAATCAGCGTAGTAAATTCATTTCTTAAATAAGGTACCCATTCCGGGCGAAGCACCCCTTCATCCAGCAGGAATTTTTCAAAGCAATCCAATGGGTCTTTCTGTTTCCACTCGTCAAATAACTGCTGCGGTACGTATTTGGTGCCCGATGCTTCCTCGTGCCCCCGCATCCTAAAGGTCATACACTCAACGAGTACCGGGCGCGGTTTTTCCCTTAGTTCTTCCGCAAGTTCATTAATGGTATGGTAAACCTCCAGCACGTTATTGCCATCAATGCGGCGGCCTTCAATGCCGTAACCAATGGCTTTATCAACCAGCGACGCGCAGCGGTACTGCTCATTGGTTGGGGTAGACAGGCCATAGCCATTATTCTCTATCAGAAAAATAACGGGCAGGTCCCACACGGCGGCAATATTAAGCGCCTCGTGAAAGTCGCCCTCGCTGGTGGCCCCTTCGCCGGTGTACACCAGCGTTACTTTTTTATCTTTTCTTAATTTGTCGGCAAGGGCAATACCATCAGCCAGGGCCAGCTGTGGGCCCAGGTGTGATATCATGCCGATGATTTTAAACTCCTGCGTGCCAAAGTGGAAGGAACGGTCGCGGCCTTTGGTAAAGCCGGATGCCTTGCCCTGCCACTGAGCCATTAACCGTGAAACAGGAATGTTACGTGAGGTAAATACACCCAGGTTGCGGTGCATTGGCAGTATATATTCATCGGCATTTAAGGCCATTGTACTGCCTACAGAGATAGCTTCTTGCCCTATACCGGAGAACCATTTGCCAATACGGCCCTGCCTGAGCAGAATTAACATCTTCTCTTCAACCAGGCGGGGCAATAACAGTTTCTTATAAAACGTTATCAAACCGTCATTATCTATCTTTTTCCGGTCAAAAATCATCGGGTAAAGCTAAGAAGTTTTTAAAACTTTGTATGTTTGAGCAACACATCTTTTCACTATGAAGCACTTGTACGTCAGATTCCTTATAATGTTTGCATTTATTGGTTTGGTATCTTTTATTCCCGACCAATTTTTGATGCCCGAAAACTTCTTCCTGCATAAGGGAGATAAGTTTAACCTGCACCTTTTATCGGGCGAAAACCTCATTAAAGAACGCGAGGTCCCTTACGAAGCCAAGCAAACCACCAAGTTTGTAATATACGAGGGCAAGAAAAAAACCGACCTAACCACTGTTGTAAAAAAGGATGCATCGCCATTGTTAAGTTATGCCATGGATAACAGCGGCCTTGCGTTGGTGCAAATGAATACTAACGAGCTAAACGATATTGCCCGCGAGGATTTTTTACCTTACTTAACCGAGCAGGGTTATGATGAGATTGCCGATAAACTGAAGAACAGCAACGCGCTTAACTTTACCGAGAAATATAACCGCTATTTAAAAACCCTGATACGGGTTGATAATGAAAGTGGCAGTGAATACAGCAAAGTGTTGGGCGATGAATTTGAGATAACCCTGAAAAAGAACCCCTATAAATTAAACTACGGGGATGACCTTACCGCCACCGTGCTTTTTAAAGGCAAGCCATACGCCGGCCCAGTGTTGTTGTATATTAAAACCCAATCGGGCAATGTGTATCCGCAAAAATTAACCAGCGATGCATCTGGCCAGGTTTACTTTAATATGAGCCGCGAGGGTATATACCTGATAAGGGCTACCAAGTTTGAAGAATCGAAAAACAAAGACGCTGATTACCAATCGTGGGTAGCATCGTACACCTTCTCATTCACCAACCATGATGACGAGCCGAATACCTACAAAGAGTTTGGTTTTGGGGATAAGCACTAAATAGCTAATAGGTTAGCGCCCCGGATGAGTGCAATTTCCTTGGAAAAGGGCGAAAAAGTGGAACTTTAAGAACACAAACAAGCCTATCCTAAAAACGGAATTTTTTCCGGATCGAACCAGGGGTTTAGCTCGTACCTAACCTGCAGCAAGCCTGTGTCGTATGCTTTTTGGTCGATAAGCGTAAGCGTCACCCTGTCTTTAATCTGCTGAAACAGGGGCTTTCCCTCGCCTAAAAGCAAAGGGTGTATGGCTAACAGCAACTCGCTTACCAGGCGTTTATTTACAAAGAGGGTTACCAGCTCGGCCCCGCCGAATAACCAGATATCGCCACCTTCGGCTTCCATGATTGCTGCAACCGTGCTTTCAAATTCAGCAGATGAGATAACGTTTATATTTTCGCCGGGTTCTGGCACCAATGTATCCGAAAATACATAGATATGATTTACCGGGAACATACCCGCGTCATTACGGATCAGTTCAAAGCTTTTACGGCCGATGAAGATGGTATCGGTACGGGCAAAAAACGCATCCATACCGTAGTCCTGGTCGGCAAGGCACCAATCATATTCGCCGTTAGGGCCTTCAATAAACCCATCAAGGCTTACAGCCAGGTTTAAAATTACTTTACGCATAATAAATTATTCTGGGCGTTTGCCATCCTTCCACATCTGGCTGAATGATTTTGGTGATACCTGCGGCATCTCTTTATAATGCCCCCATGATTTTTTGAAGAGGGTTTTCATCAAAAAGTTCTTGGTTTTGCCGCTAAAAAAGTCGGTAAGGCTGCGCTTAAGCATCCCCTTTTTCCAGCCGGCCCATCCCCATTTTTCTTTAGTAGTAACAAGGCCTTCGTTAACCGCATCGCGGCGGTTAAGCAGCAGCATTTGGTGAATCTCTATTTTTACCGGGCAAACCTCGGTGCATTTGCCACATAGGCTTGATGCATAGCTGAGGTGTTTAAACTCTTCCATGCCGCGCATGTGTGGCGCAATTACAGACCCTATAGGCCCGCCATAAGTGGTATCATAAGTGTGGCCGCCAATATTTTGAAACACCGGGCAAACGTTAAGACAAGCCCCGCAACGGATGCAATACAGACCCTGGCGCTGCTCTTTTTGTGCCAGCAGGTTGGTGCGGCCATTGTCAAGTAACACCACGTACATTTCTTCCGGGCCGTCGGTTTCATTGGTTTGGCGGGGGCCGCTTAATATGGTATTGTAAACCGTTAAGTTTTGGCCGGTACCGTGTGTGGCCAACATAGGCCAAAAAGTATCCAGGTCGGTTATGGATGGCACCATTTTTTCTATACCCACCACGGCAATATGTATTTTGGGGAAGCTGGTTGATAAACGCGCGTTCCCCTCGTTCTCCGTAATGGCAATACTACCGGTATCGGCTATTAAAAAGTTAGCACCGGTAATGCCAACGTCAGCCTGCAGGTATTTTTCGCGCAGCAATTCGCGGGCTTTTTGCGTAAGTTGCTCGGCGGTGCTATCCAGCGGACTGCCAAATTTCTCGTTAAACAGTTTGGCAATATCTTCTATAGACAGATGCATGGCCGGTGTTACCATGTGGTAAGGCTCCTGCCCCAGCAGCTGAACAATGTATTCGCCCAGGTCGCTCTCTAACGATTCAACGCCGTGTTTTTCCAGGAAAGCATTTAAATGGATCTCCTCGGTAGCCATCGATTTTGATTTGATGACTGTTTTGGCCCCGGCTTTTTGGATGATGTTCAGAATCTCGCGGTTGGCTTCTTCGGCATCATTTGCCCAGATAACCTTACCGCCGCGCTTTTGGAAATTAGATTCAAACTCGGGCAAAAACTTGTCCAGGTTTTCCATCACCTTCCATTTAATGGTGTGGCCTTTCTTTTTGGTGTTTTCAACGTTGATCATCCGCGAGATACCCCTGTCAAAAGCGGTATCGTACTTGCCGATGCTTTTGTTGATAATGTTGCGATGATCTATCTCAAACACCTTTTGCTCTGAGGCTACCAAAAATTCTTCAGCGGTATTTCCCATTTATGCGAAATTAAACAAAGTATAACATTTAGATGCCCTCATTCCCGAAAAAAGCCATTTGAAATTGCAATAAGCAGGTATGAATTTAAACCAGATAGTAAATTACCCTTATTGGCGGTAGGTTAATAATATAAAAGACCAATTAGGTTCGATAGTAATTAAAGATTGTGATTTAAAGTGAGGCATTAATGATAGTAATCGTACCAATTCCCTCCATACTTTTTCTCAAAGTTTTCCTTACTATCAAAATATAATGCAATTTCCTTGATTTCTGATGCCGGAGGGTCGAGATACTTACGGATCAATTTTAAATACCCTTCTTTCATTTCAAGATACTTAGGCAAATTTTGATTGGGTTCTATCTGGCTTTCTTTATACAAAAAAACAGTAAGCCAGTTGTTATCGCTGTGTATCTGCCAAACATCTTCGTTTTCATAAGATGTTGTGAATGCTTTTAGGATTTCATCTGGAATGTATTTACTCATAAAAACAGTTATTAGCTAAAGGATTATTCTGAAATAAGCGAAAACCAAGATAGGTTAATTATACAAGGTTATAAAACACCAAAAGCGGCCTAATGGCCGCTTTTGGTGTTTTATATAGATAAAATTATCTTGTGCCTTTGGCTGCGTCAGCCTTGTCAACAACAGGGCGGGCATCGCGGTTAGCCAGTTCCCAACCGGTAAAGAATGCCAATTGTGCACGTTTAACCAATAATGGGAAGTTAATTTTGCTCACCTCATCGCCGGGGGCGTGGTAATCTGCGTGTACGCCGTTAAAGTAAAATATAATTGGCACGTTGTAACGGGCAAAGTTATAATGATCTGAACGGTAGTAGAAACGGTTAGGATCGTTAGGGTCATCGTACTTGTAATCCAGCTTCAATTTGGTGTAGGTGTTGTTTGCCTCTTCGCCAATTTTGTGCAGATCAGAGCTTAGCATGTTAGAGCCTATAGAGTACACATAGTTTGCAGAATCGGGCTTGCCAATGTATTCTTCACCAACACGGCCAATCATATCAATGTTCAGGTCGGCAATGGTGTTAGCCAGCGGATAAACCGGATGATCGGTATACCATTCTGAACCTAACAGGCCTTTTTCTTCGCCTACGTTGCCTAAAAACAATACACTGCGGCGTGGGCCTTTGCCATCTTTTTTAGCTTGTGAAAAAGCACGGGCAATCTCCAGGATACCGGTAGTACCAGAGCCATCATCATCGGCACCGTTGTTTACTTTATCAGTAGCACCCGGTTTGGTAACTAAACCAATGTGGTCATAATGTGCAGAGAATACCAGCACTTCATTTTTAAGCTTAGGGTCAGAACCTGGCATAAAGCCTAATACGTCTACCGCTTTTACATCTTTATTAGCAGATGAGATAGCAACATCGGCAGTAGCTTTAACAACCTGTGTTTGTTTGGCTGTTTTTGCCGCAGCTTTAAGGTCAGCAAAGGTTTTGCCGGTGGCTTTAACCGCTGCATCAGCTATAGCACCTGTTACCAAAAACAGAGGGGCTGTTTTGTTTACTTCTGTTTCGGCTTTTTTTAGCGACAAACGCGAAGAACCACCAGGTTTTACACCATTATAACGCGCAAGCACAGTAGTTAATCCTTCGTTAACGGCTAATATTAAAGCCGGTTTTTTAGCTTGTATGGCTTTTACGATAGCCTGGCGGGTAGTAGACATGCGGTAACTGTTATTTGGTGTTTTACCATCTTCCGGCTTATCCTCGTTTATCCAAACCACTACTTTGCCGGTAAGGTCGGCATCTGCAATTTCGTCGGTTGTTCCGTAACCAATAAAAACAATATCGGCTGCAGTTATTTTTGTATCGGCTGATCCCTGGAATATAAAGTCTTTCCAGTTAGTAAAAGCCTGCCCGTTAATAGTTAAGGTACTAACGTTTACAGAGCTTTCGGTTAATGGTACATCTAAAAAGTAAGAACCATTTACAGGTGCCTGTAAGCCTAGTTTTTTAAACTCGGCTGCAATGTAGTTGGCAGCTTTTTCGGCACCGGCTTTACCGGTTTCGCGGCCTTCAAACTCGTCTGATGCAAGTATGCTTAAGTGCTTTTTAGCATCGGTGGTGTTTATAACATTGCCGTACTTAAGTGCGGTTGGGTTTTGCTGGGCACAGGCCGTTGCTGAGAAGGCAATACCGGTGAGCCATAATGATAATTTCTTCATTTAATTTAATGTGTTGTAATGGTATGTTGGTTAGCAGCCAATTTTGTTAACGCGGTTTGCATGGCGTCCGCCTTCAAATTCTTCGGTCAGGAATATCTCTATTATTTTTTTGGTATCCTCAATAGATACGTGGCGAGCCGGGATACAAAGCACATTAGCGTTGTTATGTGTGCGGGCGGGGATGGTAACATCGGGTTTCCAGCATAGTGCCGCGCGGATGCCCTGGTGTTTATTGGCCGTCATGGCTACGCCGTTGGCGCTGCCGCAAAGCAGGAAACCAAAATCGGCCTCGCCTTTTTCAACGGCGCTGGCTACCAGGTGTGCAAAATCGGGGTAATCGGCAGATTCTGAAGAGTAGGTGCCGTGGTCTGTAAATATAATATCGTCGCCAAACATGCCTAAAATGGCCTGCTTATAATCGAACCCGGCGTGGTCTGCACCAATGGCTATCTTTAACCCTGTTTTCATCAACTCAAATTTATAAGATTATTGTGTTGCCGAAGGTAAAGATTTTGTTGGAATTGAGGAGGATAGTGTAGTGAGGAAGTGCAAATTATATCGAATAATGAATGCGCACTTCGACGTTCGAAATTCAACATTCATTATTCGATATTACTCAAGCAAATTATAGCGCTTCTTCTCTTGCTTTTTTGCGTTTTTCAACCACGGCGGCAACCAATATACCTACCTCATACAAGATAAATAAAGGGATACTTACAATGGTCATGGTCATCATATCAGGCGTTGGGGTAACCACGGCAGCTATGATCAATATCACAACCACAGCGTAACGCCTGGTTTCGCGCATAAATTTAACGGTAAGGATGCCTAATGACGACAGCACATACACCAGTATTGGCAATTCAAATACTATCCCCGTTGCCAGTGTTAAAGTGGCTACTGATGACAGGTAAGAATCGACAGAAAACTTATTCTCTATAGTAGGGCTGATGGTATAGCCGGCAAGAAAGTTTATTGACTCGGGCGTGATAACATAATAGCCAAACATCACCCCTATGATAAATAAAAAGGTAGCGTAAATAACAAACCCTGAGGCTGCCTTACGTTCTTTCTCGTGTAAAGCAGGGCGTATAAAGCGCCAAAGTTCCCAAAGCAGGTAAGGGAAACCAGCTGTTATACCGATAAGCAATGCCGAATTGATCTGCAGGGTAAACTGCCCGGCCATTTCGGTATTAAGCAGGCTGATGTTGATCTTAGTGATACAAAAGCCGTCGCGGTGCAGGTAATCGCCCAGTTTACAAAGCATCCGGTAGGTCCAGAAGCTTGGCTTGCTTGGGCCCATGATGATGGTATCGAAGATAAAATCGTAAAAGTAAAAAGCAGCACCGGTAAAAATAACAATAGCAATAGCCGACCGCACCAGGTGCCATCGTAAGGCTTCCAGGTGATCAAAAAACGACATTTCGGCCTCCATGGTCTGGCCTTTCTCTTTTATTGCTTTTATTAGTTTGTTTTCGCTCATTACCTGTTTTCCGCAGTATTAACGCCGGAATGCTATTTACGTTGTATTAACCCGTGAAGATTTATTAAATATTAATATTCGAACGTCTCCATAAACTTGGTGGTGAAGTTACCCGCACGGAAGTTAGGGTCTTGCAGCAGCTTTAAATGGAACGGAATAGTGGTTTTAACCCCCTCAATAACAAACTCGCTTAAAGCACGCTCCATGGTTGCCAAAGCCTCATCGCGGGTTTGGGCCATACAAATAACCTTGGCTATCATCGAATCGTAATTTGGCGGGATAACATAGCCACTATACACGTGTGTATCTACACGTACACCATGGCCACCCGGCGAGTGGAAGTTGGTTATTTTACCCGGTGAAGGGCGGAAGTTGTTGGCAGGATCTTCGGCATTGATACGGCACTCAATGGCGTGCATGGTTGGCTCGTAGTTTTTGCCTGATATTGGGATGCCCGCTGCAACTTTTATTTGTTCTTTTATTAAGTCGAAGTTGATCACCTCTTCGGTAACCGGGTGCTCTACCTGGATACGGGTGTTCATTTCCATAAAGTAGAAGTTGCGGTTCTTATCAACCAAAAACTCTACTGTACCGGCGCCTTCGTATTTTACAGCTTTAGCACCTTTAATAGCAGCCTCGCCCATTTTTTTACGCAGTTTCTCTGTCATAAAAGGAGATGGTGCTTCTTCTACCAGTTTCTGGTGGCGGCGCTGTATAGAGCAGTCGCGTTCAGACAGGTGGCAAACTTTGCCGTACTGGTCGCCTACTACCTGTATTTCAATGTGGCGTGGGTCTTCAACATATTTTTCAAGGTATAGGCCATCGTTACCAAAGGCTGCGCCAGATTCGGCACGGGCGCTATCCCAGGCATTTTCAAATTCTTCGTCTTTCCAAACAATACGCATACCACGGCCACCACCACCGGCGGTTGCTTTTAGTATAACCGGGTAGCCAATTTTATGAGCGATGCCGATGCCTTGTTTAACATCGGTCAACAACCCTTCTGAACCCGGTACAATGGGTACGCCGGCCTTTTTCATGGTTTCTTTAGCCGAAGCTTTATCGCCCATCCTGTTGATCTGATCGGCTGTGGCACCAATAAATTTGATACCATACTCGGCACAAATGGCAGAGAACTTAGCGTTTTCAGATAAAAATCCATATCCCGGGTGTATCGCGTCAGCGTTTGTAAGTTCGGCTGCAGAGATAATGTTGGGGATATTTAAATATGAATCGCGGCTTGGCGGTGGGCCGATGCAAACAGCTTCATCTGCAAAACGCACATGCAGGCTATCACGATCGGCGGTTGAGTACACAGCTACGGTTTTAATGCCCATTTCCTTACAGGTGCGAATAATTCGCAGGGCAATTTCACCTCGGTTAGCTATTAATATTTTTTTAAACATGACTTTCGAATGTGTAGATATGCAGATGTGCAAATATGCAGATTAATGCGCAGCTCATCTGCACATCCGCATATTTGCACATCAACGAATTTACTTAGGTTCTACTAAAAATAAAGGCTGGTCGTATTCAACCGGCGAAGCGTTGTCTACCAATATTTTAACAATACGGCCTGATACTTCAGATTCGATCTCGTTGAAAAGCTTCATAGCTTCGATAATACACAATACGCTGCCTGTGCTTATTTCGTCGCCTACGTTTACAAATAACGGTTTATCGGGCGATGATGAGCGGTAGAATGTACCTATCATCGGCGATTTTACGGTAATCAGGTGTGAAGTGTCTGCAACAGCTACAGCATCGGCAGCAGGTGCTGCTGATGGCAGGCTTACAGGCTGCGGCGCAGGGGCTGCAGCAAGCGGCTGATGAGTTGGTATCGAAGCGTTTACATAAGTTGGTGCTTCGTTAGTTTTTATAGTGATCTTAAAATTCTCTTGCTCGATCGATACTTCGTTTACGCCCGATTTTGACACAAAGCGTATAAGATCCTGAATCTGTTTAATATCCATAATAAGCGATAATTGGTTTGGATAAAAGTTTAATAACTAAGTTATGTATAAAATATGCAGATGTGCAAATATGCAGATGTGCAAATGAATTTTTACTATTTAAAGTAACATTAATTAATTGACAGATGTTTTAATTAAAAAAGTGCAGAGCCTGCACCTTAAAACTTACGCATCTTTTTTATCGTAGGCCCATTTCAAATAAATAGAACCCCAGGTAAACCCGCCGCCAAAGGCAGCTAAAATAAGGTTGTCACCCTTTTTAAATTTGTCTTCCCACTCCCATAAACATAATGGAATGGTACCGTTTGTGGTATTGCCATAACGCTGAATGTTTACAATAACCTTATCAGCACTTATGCCGGTACGGTTAGCGGTAGCATCAATAATACGTTTATTTGCCTGGTGCGGTACCAGCCATGCAATATCATCGGCAACTAAGTTATTGCGGTCCATTACTTCGGCGGCAACCTCGGCCATGTTGGTTACGGCAAATTTAAATACCGCCTGGCCTTCCTGGTATGCGTAGTGCTCTTTATTGGCAACGGTTTCGTGCGTGGCCGGACTAACCGAGCCACCCGATTTTTGGAATAAAAGCTGTGAACCCGCGCCATCGCTTTTCAGCACCGAATCTATAATACCGTAACCTTCTGTGTTAGGCTCAAGCAGGGCGCAGCCGCAGCCATCGCCAAATATGATACAGGTAGCGCGGTCTTCGTAGTTGATGATTGACGACATTTTGTCGCCCCCTACTACCAATACCTTGGTGTGTTTGCCACTTTCAATAAATTGCGCGCCGGTAGCCAGGCCGAATATGAAGCCCGAGCAAGCGGCCTGCAGATCGTACCCCCAGGCATTTTTGGCGCCAATTTTATGTGCAAGTACGTTTGCCGTAGCCGGGAAAGGCATGTCTGGCGTGGTGGTGCAAAATATGATGAGGTCTATCTCTTCTGCACTAATGCCGCGTTTTTTTAGCAGGCCTTCAACAGCCGGTACGGCCATATCTGATGTGCCAAGCCCTTCACCTTTTAATATCCTCCGCTCTTTAATGCCGGTACGACTCATGATCCACTCGTCGTTGGTTTCCACCATGGTTTCCAGCTCCTGGTTGGTTAACACGTACTCGGGTACGTAACCATTTACAGCGGTAATAGCAGCAGTAATTTTGCTCATTCTATATTTTTTTACTGAAAAGCCAGTTTAATTTTGTCTATAAGGTTGGTCTCGATCATGTTTCTTGACAATAGCACCATGTTTTTGATAGCCTCGGGGCTTGAAATACCGTGGCCAACAACAACTGGGGCGTTAACCCCAAGTATAGGGCTCCCACCGTATTGCTCGTAGTTAAAGCGGTCAAAAAATTCGTCTTTTAATCTTTTCTTCTGGGTAATAACGTAAAAAGATTCGGCAAGCTTAAGGATAACGTTCCCTGTAAAACCATCGCAAACAACAACATCGTTGTTATCGGCAAAAAGGTCGCGCCCTTCAACGTTACCTACAAAGTTAAACAGTTTGGTTTCTTTCATTAAAGGGTAGGTGGCCTGTAAAAGCAGGTTGCCTTTTTCCTCTTCTTCGCCAATATTCATCAGCGCAATACGTGGGTTGGGTATCCCGTATATAGATTCGGCAAGCAGGCTGCCTAAAATACCAAATTGCAAAAGCACATCGGGCTTGCAATCGGCATTGGCTCCTACATCCAAAATAATACCCAAACCGCCTTTAAGTTTGGGTACAATGGTTGTCATGGCCGGGCGTATTACACCAGGTATGGTTTTTACGCTGAACATGCTGCCCACCAGCATAGCACCGGTGTTCCCTGCCGATGAAAATGCCTGTAAGGCACCTTCTTTCAATAGCTGGAAACCAACGCTGATACTCGAGTTGGGTTTCTGAACAATAGCCTTGGTGGGGTGTTCGCCCATGCCAATAACTTCGGTTGTGTGTACAAACTCAAAGTTATCGGGGCTAAAATTATTTTCCTGAAGTAAGCTTAGTGCAATGTCCTTGTCGCCAATGAGCACAAGTTTTTGCCCGGCAGATAAAACTTTACAAGCTTCAATTGCCCCTAAAACTGCTGCCTTGGGGGCGAAATCACCGCCCATAATATCTAAGCCAATCTTCATTTTCAGAAAATTAAACTTAAACTGCTACTGCTTTCTCAATAAGGATTTTTCCGTTGAAGTAAACGTTACCATCAACAGTGTATGCTCTGTGTGGCAAGTGTACTGCACCAGTAGTTTGGCAAGTAGTTAAAGTAGGCGCTTCGGCTTTGTAGTGCGTTCTGCGTTTATCTCTTCTTGATTTTGAAATTTTCCGTTTTGGATGTGCCATAACTTTTAGTTATTATATTATTTTAATTTTTTAAGAGCTGCCCATCTCGGGTCAACACTCTCGGTTTTTTCATCATTTGCCGCAAGCTTATTTAAGTTTGCCAACATTTCCTCGTCACATTGTTTCCCGTCGCCCTGGTTACTGCAATTGGCAATAAACGGCAGCGCTACGCTAACATATTCATATATCAACCCGGCTAATGCAATCTCATGATCGTTTTTGCCAAGGGTAATTATCTCGTCATCTTCGCTCATTTCCTCTTCCGTAAAGCGCGCTATCTGCTGCTCATGAATATCTATCGGTTGCAGATAATCAGATAAGCATCTATCACAGGTGGCGTTTACGGTGCCGGTAATGTCAAAGTTCAGGATCAGCATTGTTTCTTGCTTATCCAGTTCAACCTTACAAACAAGGTTGGCCTTTTTAACTAATGAGTATTCAAACTCGGCAAAAAAAGCATCGTTTATTTCGTATTCAAAATAATGCTTGCCCAGCTTAAGGCCGGTAAAAGGTATTGAATATGTTTTTAGCGATTTCAATGAGCAACAATTAGCCCGCAAATGTAGGTAAATTTCCGAAAACTGGAAAGTGTTTTTTTTAATTGGATTTTGGGTTGTTAACAATGGCTGTTGGAGGGCGGAACTGGGCGGGGTTTTGGTGCAGGGTCGCAGAGGTTACATGCCCGCTGTATCTTTAATAAGAACCTGCACCGTATGCAAGACGTGAGAGCCCGGCGGCAACTAAAAGGTAATATTTTCCTTTCATAAAAAATGCGTTCCGTATCTCACCCCCGGAACGCACCACATAAAATAAATGTGTCAACTAAATCTCAGATCTCATGTTATTGATCCAAGTTCTTTACCCTAAAAGCGGGTTTTATATCATTCACTTCTCAGGCTCTTCACCGGGTTTGCTCTTGCCGACCGTATTGCCTGGAAGCTTATTGTAGCAAGTGCAATAATTATGGCCACAAGCCCGCCTGCGGCAAATAACCACCAACTGATGCTGATGCGATAAACATAAGCTTGCAGCCATTGGTGCATGTAATACCAGGCAAGGGGTGTAGCAATGGCAAAAGCAATGGCAATGAGGATGATAAATTCTTTTGAAAACAAGTAAACGATACTGCTTGCAGTGGCACCCAGTACCTTACGGATACCTACTTCTTTTATCCTTTGTACTGCCATAAATGAAGCTAAACCATACAACCCCAGGCAGCTAAGGAATATTGCGATTGCTGCAAAAATTTTATACAAAGCGGCTAACTGGGTTTCCTGTTTGTAAAAGCTTTCAATTTTATCATCCAAAAACTTGTATTCATAAACAAAATCGGGGAAGGTTTGCTCAAATATTTTTTTAACAGATTGCATTGTAGATGGAATATTTGTTGTTGTGATTTTTATCCCCGCCTGGTTGTACATGGTTATGTTTGTGGTAATAAGTAATGGTGCAAGATTATGCCGAAAAGACCTGTCATTGAAATCTTTCAGTACACCAACAACCGGGCATTTTATCTTATCGCCCCATATGCTTATTTCTTTATTCAATATGTCATTGGGGTTCTTTATTCCCAAGCTTTTCATCAGCGACTCATTGATTAAAATTTCTCTTGTGTAATTAGAGGGTTGCAAGTTTCTTCCGGCTATTAGCGGTAATTTATAAGCCGGCACGTATCCGTTGTCGGCAAATTTGGTAATAGCTTTAAAATCTGTTTCTTTTATGGCATGGTTAAACCTGAAGGTGCTCCATATATCATTCCCATTTTCGACAGGGGTGTTGGAGTTGAAGCTTACCGCTTGCACGCCGTTTACTGACAGTAGCTGCTGCTTTAAATAATCCAGTCTGCTCATACGAAGGCTATCTACCCGGAAAGGAACATTTACAATGGCATCTTTATCAAAGCCTAACGGCTGATCCATAAAATAATTCATTTGCTTTACAATGATGAGCGTGCCGATGATGAGCGCCTGTGCAATGATGAACTGAAACACCACCAACCCCCGTCTTAAGGAGACCCCCTTTGCCGTATTTGCTGTTATTTTGCTCTTCAAAGCATTTACAGGGTTGAAGCGCGATAAAATAATAGCGGGATAAAAACCGGCCAGTGCGGTTACAAGAATGGTTACAGCTAAAAGAAATAAAATAATTGCAGGGTTGTTGAGGATGTTGAATGAAAGGGAAAGGTCTAAAAGCCGGCTTACAGAACGTAATGCAAGAATGGTAATAATAGCTGCAAATATTACAGCACCGGTAACTATCAAAAATGTTTCAGTGATAAATTGAATTTGCAATTGAGATTTACTACTCCCCAAAACTTTTCTTACACCAACCTCCTTTGCGCGGTTAACAGCCTGCGCGGTAGCAAGGTTGATGAAGTTTACACAGGCAATTAACAGGATGAATGCCGCAATTAGCCACAATACATTGATGAGCTGGTGGCTGATTGTTTTGTTGCTGTAATTACCTGTTTGGGTATCATAATGCACCGCGCTTAATGGCTGTATGATATGGCTATCCTTATTGGCGGCAGACTGCATTTTTTGCGAGTATGCCCTTAATTGCTGATTAAAATTATCGGCCGAAGTATTGGGCGGCAACAAAATATAGCAGCCAAAATCAGACGTGGTTCTATCCTCCCAATCGGTAGATTTTGCTATAATACTGCCGGTAAAACCGGTGCCGTAAGCCACCACAAGTTTTAGCTGAAAGTCGGTATTTGCCGGTATGGTGGCAAGGATGCCCGAAACTTTCAATACTTCAGTACCGTGTTCAAATATGTAGCCGCCTGCCTGCAGTTTAATGGTTTTGCCCATGGCTGTTTTCCAGTCGCCGAAATACTTTTCAGCTATCTCTTTGGTAAGCAATACATTGTTCGGGTCGTTTAATGAAGCGTATGAACCTGCGAGCAGGGGGAAATTAAATATCTTGAAGAATGAGGGCGCTGTGAAAAATACGCCCCTCTGCTCTTTAAATATTTTTTCAGGGGTGCCGTTATTGCCGGCTATCTGCAACTGATCGTCCTGGCTTGCAAAAATTGGTGCTACCTGTTCTATTTGGGGGAAAGACGTTTTCAACCCTGTAGGCATAGGCAGGGGGACCTCTTTCCCGTAAGACGTATTTGTTGATGAGGTCTGGTGGTATTCGGTTAACACACGATAGATGCGTTCTTTCTTGGCATGAAAATTATCAAAACTTGTTTGATATTGTATAATGATAAATATTACCATACAAACAGCAATACCCACAGCCAGGCCGGTAACATTAATAGCGGCATAGCTTTTATTGCGTGTTAGGCTGCGCCAGGCTATTTTCAAATAATTTTTAAACATATCAGTGCGATTTAATTTGTGATGAGACCACTTAGCGGAGGTTTCATGATTCGAAATTAACGTCGCAAACCGGGGATGACGCCCCAAGTTATAAGATGGGCTTTCTTTTTTAAATTCAGTTTTATATTCTACCGGGCTTTTCCCGGTTATTTGTTTGAAAGTGCGGTTAAAAGTAGTTTTAGAATTAAACCCCGATTCAAATGCAATACCAAGCAGGGTGATGTGGCTATAAGCCGGGTCCTGCATTTTCCGGGCAACGTCAGCAACACGATATTCATTGATGAAATCATTAAAGCTTTTTTTGAGCGCGGTATTGATGATCCGGGATAATTCATGGGTAGTCAGCTCAAGCTTTTCGGCCAGTAAGCTTAAACTTAGTTCCGGGTCCTGGTAATACAAGCCGGTTTGCACGGCTTTCTTTAACCAAGTACCCCTTAGCTTCATTTCTGCCGGAAGTGGCGGCTTTAAAAATGGAGTGGTTTCGGCCAGTAAGCCAGCCTCCTGCCTTATAAAAGCGATAGCCGCTATCCAGATGGTCATTCCCGCTAAAAGAAGATATAGAATATAATAAGCGTGTGTGCTTAATTGATAATGGTAATAAAAAAAATCTGTGGCTGTAACTGGTATCCACAATAACCATAGCAGCCCAAAGCCCTTTAGTAAGCGATGCAGCCACTGCAATTCGTACCGGTACCGGTCGCCCCCATTAAATTTTACTCGCTGGTAAAAGTGTTCTATGAGCCGGTGGGCCAGGTAAAGGTAAATGATGACCGAAACAAACGCCAGCAATTGCAATGCCGGGTTCAGTTGCTGAAAGGTGCGCGTTTCATAAGTAGCCGCGCCGGTTTTTATACTTTGCCCAACCTCTAATGCGTGAGCCCCCAATTGCAGCAGCAATGGACTAAAATGCAGCACGTCCCTGCGCCGAAATTTATATTCGGGCCGGGTTATTTTGAGCACATAAAAATATAAGAGTGGCCCAAATGCAAGCGAAAATTGTAGCGGCAGCCAGCTCCAATGAGAAAAATAAGCTTCAAGGCCGATGTCCCGGCCCAGTACCCCAAGCAGCCATAGCATCATCGTAGCCAGGGCCAAACTCAAAAAGCGGTTTGCAGCCCGGTTGGTCCTTTTAACAAACCCCAGCTGCAGCGCAAAAGAAAACCCGATAAATATCCCTCCCAGGAAGCCCAGATCATAGGGGGTGATATGGAAGATATATGTGTTCAAGGTTTTTTTACCTCAATCCGTGTTCCAAACAGGTAATGTGCTAATATATAGCAAATTGCGATTTATTTATGCTAATTCATGTAACAATAGCGGACATGAGGCCGTTCGGTTTTGCAATGCGCGTTACTAAAAATTGATGTGTGTAACCGTATATATCACGTTCCATTAGCATCATGATATTGTGGTACATTATATCTTCAACCTTATATTTATCTTTTGCAGCAGGCCGGTTAGCCATACCATTACAAACGAGAAGATGATACATTTGATAAGCCCGCCGGGGCCCTGGTTAAAGAATTCGGGGTAGCCGAGGTTAGTCATCTGGTAAAGCGGGTAAAACAAAAAGGGCAGCAGGTAGCAGGTAAAAGTACTGGTACCCGCGGGTTCAATCACCTTAAACCAATGGAATTTGTGCTTCACATCAACCAGGAAAACAAAGAATGCGTACACCACTAAACTAATGCCGGTACATATAAGCACCCATGAAGGGGTATCGCGCGCTTTGGATATGCCCCCGCTAAAATAACGGACGATGAAGCCCAGGTTAAACAATATTACAGCCATCAGCAGCATAGCTACCCATAGCATCTTAATTTCCTTATTTGCGGTAAGGCGCATGTACAGTACCGATACAAAAACACCGGCCATAGTAAATGCCTGCATAGCCCCGTTGCCGGCTATCCACATATATTTTTGGATGCCGCTTAAAAAGTTAAGCATCCCGAAATGGAAATCGATATTAAAGAACATGAAGAAGATCCAGGCGGCGGCCTGTACCCAAAGCACCCCGTTACTGTAGTAGTAGATAAATGCACACACCAGGTACGACCAGCCTATAAGCCCCAGTATGCCCCACCAGGTTAAATGCAGCCAGGGGTGGTTGGGGTCGGTGCTTTTATACAACAGGCACATAGCGGCCAGTAGCACAATGCCAAATCCCTGGAACAGGTAACGCTTGGTTTTTGATTCTACCTTGCTATAATCTAAAAAGATAAAGAAGAAACTGAAGGTAGCCAGGCTCTCCCAAACGGGTTGTGGTAACAGGGTGGCCGGGTCGTTATATGTTTCCATATTTGCATGGAAAAACCCGATAAATATTAGTGCAAACGACCGCGTGATGATGCGCATAGGGATATGCGCATTCTCGTTATGCAGCCGCTTTTTAAAGGCATACGGTATGGATAAGCCTACTATGAACAGGAAGGCTGGGAATATGGTATCGGCAAGTCCTAAAGCATCGGCATTAATTCCTGCATGTTTGAGCCATTGCGGGGTATTGGGCACACCATCCAGATCATTCACAAAGATCATCAGGAACATGGTAACTGCACGAAACGCATCAATTGACCTGATGCGGTTAATTAAATTACTCATTAAACAGGAAAATGATATTTATAGATAAATGTTTTAATCTAACGGTAATAAATTTAAAACAGTATCTCGGCGAAGGCTTTATTAGTCCCTATCGCGACTTAATTTGGCAAACACTAAAGGGTTTTCGTTTAGCTCGGCGGTTTCTCTCCGGTGTTTGATGATGTGCAATGCGGTGAATAACGCCTCGCGGAAGGATACTTCCGAAGCCATGTTTTTACCTGCAATGTCATAAGCGGTACCATGATCTGGCGAGGTGCGCACAAAGCTTAACCCTGCGGTATAGTTTACACCCGATTCGAACGCTATTTGTTTAAAAGGGATCAGGCCCTGGTCATGATACATGGCCAGTACAGCATCAAACTGCAGGTATGTTCCGTTGGCAAAAAAGCCATCGGCAGCGTATGGGCCAAAAGCAAGCACATCGTTGTTGCGCGCTTCTTCAATTGCTGGTATAATGGTATCTTTCTCCTCGCTGCCTATCAGGCCGTTATCGCTGGCGTGGGGGTTTAAGCCCAATACAGCAATTTTTGGTTTGCGGACCCAGAAATCATCCTGCAAGCTGGCGTTCATCAGCTTTAATTTGTGTATAATTTTATCGGTAGTGATGCTTTCCGAGATCTTTGATACCGGGATATGGCCGGTTACCACGCCAACACGCAGGGTATCGCTCACCAAAAACATCAGCGATTCATCTTTGCTATCTCGATGCTGTAAATACTCAGTATGGCCGGGGAAGCTAAATTCCTCGCTCTGGATGTTATCTTTATTGATAGGAGCAGTTACCAGTCCGTCTATATTACCGGCAAGCAGGTCGTCTGTAGCGCGTTGCAGGGAAATGTAAGCGTACTTGCCACCTTCGGCAGTAACCTGCCCGGGTTCAATTTTTACATCTTCTTCCCAGCAGTTTATCATGTTTGCTTTACGGTGCTGCGCATCGGTTGCGTTATCAATCACATTAAAGTTAAACTCGTTAATATGGGTATTGCGCCGATGAAATGATGCCACTTTGGTATGCCCGTAAACAATGGGTGTGCAGTAATCGTATATTTTTGCATCGGCCAGGGTTTTGATGATTATTTCTAACCCTATCCCGTTAACATCGCCAATACTTATTCCTATTTTAGGTTTGTCGCTCATGATTATATGATGATTTCACCGATTGCAGCTTGATTCCTCCGATTATGATATAATGCAGATGGATATTGCTACCGGTTTTTTTATATTTTGCTTTGTGCTTTAGGCCTTTAGCCCACCGCCCAACATGCAAATAAAAAGATTTTAAGTTTATAAATTCTGATTAAAGCACAAATATGCCTTAATTTGCTCAAATAAAAACGGATAATGACATTAGTAAGAGCAAAAAAACATTTAGGGCAGCACTTTCTTACTGATAAAAATATTGCCTCGAAAATTGTGGATAGCCTGCGCCCCGAGGGCCGGTACAAACAAGTGCTTGAGGTTGGCCCGGGTATGGGCATCCTGTCCGATTTCTTATTGCAAAAGCCTGAGTACGAAACTTTTTTGATTGATATCGATACCGAATCGTACATGTTCCTGAAAAAGAAATACCCCGCCCTTGGCGAACGCCTTATCAACGCCGATTTTTTGGAGCTGGATTTTAAAGCCAAATTTGAGAAGCAGATGGCTGTGATAGGCAACTTCCCTTATAACATATCCTCACAAATACTTTTTAAGATATTGGAACACCGCGATCAGGTACACGAAGTTGTGGGGATGTTCCAAAAAGAAGTTGCCGAACGCTGTGCATCCAAACCGGGCAGTAAGGAATACGGCATCCTGAGTGTGTTTTTACAGGCCTATTATAAGGTTGAATACTTGTTTACTGTAAAGGCCGGGGTGTTTAACCCGCCGCCAAAGGTACTTTCGGCCGTCATCCGCCTAACCCGTAATGAAACTGCCGACCTCGGCTGCGACGAAAAACTTTTTTGGCAGGTGGTAAAAGCCGGGTTTAACCAGCGCCGCAAAACCCTGCGTAATGCCGTATCATCATTAATAAACAAAGAGAAGATGGTGGACAACAAAACCCTCGACCTGCGTGCCGAACGCCTGAGCGTGGCAGATTTTGTGAAATTGACGAATGAGATTGCAGAGGGCCGAATCTAATCTATCGGTATCACCACAACTTTATCCGCACCCTTCATTTCTTTCACTTTTAGCGCCATGCGTTTTACAAACAGGTAATTTGCCGTGCCGCCAATTACAGCGCCTACAACCGGCACCAATCTTTCGGCAGCGCGTACGCCAAAGGCCAGCAATAGTTTTTCGGCAATGCCTTCCATCATGGTTTTGGTAACAGCTACGCCGGCTTCTACTTTAAAAGAGGTGGCCACCAGTTGCATAAACTCGTCAAAGCCTATTCTGTAGTTGCCTTTGGTATAATACATAACGGCCATGGTAACCCTAAACTGCTGGGTTATCAGGTTCACAAAATCTACCGGCATACCTACCAGCATGGTCATGATGCCGCCGCTGCCGGCTAAAGCCCCCGATCCTGCTGCCATATACGCGCATTGATTTATAAATTTATCAAGACCATTCTTGTCGACCCCTCTTTTGATGCTGAGTTGATCTATATGGTCAAATATATGCCTGAAGCCATCGTGCGATAATGTATCTACGTATTGTTTTATATCGGTACGGGCTTTTTTAAATGGAAGTTTCATGGATGTTATATTATAATTGATACTATGCTATTTGCGTGCCAGTTTTGATAAACGTAGAATCCGTCATGCTTAAACCACATAATTATCCTTCCGCTACCTTATCCTTTCTAAATTTGTAATTTTGCCCCATCAAACACTTACTCCATTGAAAAACAACATCCTGATAGTCGACGATCTGCATCCTGCTTTTATAGAACAAGCCCAAAGCTTTGGCTATACCATAAATTACCAGCCGGATATGAAGCTTGATGAGGCATATGCCATCATTAATAATTACGATGGGTTGGTTATCCGTTCCAAATTCCAGGTAGACAGGAAGTTTATTGACCAGGCTACCCACCTGCGTTTTATTTGCCGCGCTGGTGCCGGTATGGATAATATTGATGAAGATTATGCCCTGGAAAAAGGCATTAGGCTGATAAACGCGCCCGAAGGTAATATGGACGCGGTTGGTGAGCACGCCATAGGCCTGCTGCTATCACTAATGAATAATATGAATACCGCCGATGCGGAGATTCGCTCAGGGAGCTGGCGCCGCGAAGAAAACCGTGGATATGAGTTGAAGGGACGCACCGTTGGGATTATTGGATATGGGCACATGGGCAGCAGCTTTGCCAAAAAGCTATCGGGCTTTGGGGTAAACGTTATTGCTTACGATAAATACAAAACCGGCTTTAGCGACCAATACGCCCGCGAGGTAAGTATGGAAGAGATAGTTAAACATAGCGATGTGTTAAGCCTGCACATCCCGCTAACCAAAGAAACCGACGGCATGGTGAACGATGAATATTTTTATCATTTTAAAAAGCCTATATTTTTCATCAATACGGCACGCGGCAAGGTGGTTAAAACCAGCGCGGTGCTTAATGCTATTAAGCAGGGCAAAATAATTGCTGCCGGGTTAGATGTGCTGGAAGTAGAAAAATTCCCGGCATTGGCAGAACAGGCCTGGTTTGATGAATTGCGCCAAAACGGCAGGGTAATATTAAGCCCTCATGTTGGCGGGTGGACGTTTGAAAGTTACCGCAAAATAAGCGAGGTAATGGCCCGGAAACTTGGAGAAATAGGGTTAGCGTAAATCAGAGAAATTCCATTCAATAAGGGTATTATTCAATTAAAAAATTTGGATATTAAAATTTAATTATACTATCTTCGTTTTACACTAAACAAGACTATGCAGGCCCGGCCCACGTAGTCTTGTTTGTTTTTAAGGCCATCACGCTCTTCTATCGAAAAAGTAGGGGGGCGGTTTTTTTTGGCGCAAACTGATAATAAACTACTAATTATATTGTGTTATGGCAGAGGTATCATACTATACCAAAGAAGGTTTAGAAAAATTAAAAGAAGAATTACAATACTTAAAAACTACAGGCCGTTCTAATATTAGTGCGGCTATAGCAGAAGCACGCGACAAGGGCGACCTTTCGGAAAACGCCGAGTACGATGCTGCAAAAGAAGCTCAGGGCTTACATGAGGGCAAAATATCGCAGATGCAGGAAACGCTGGCAAACGCCCGTTTGTTGGATGAATCTAAACTGGATGTATCTAAAGTACTTGCCTTATCTATCGTAAAAATAAAGAATGTAAAAAGCGGCGCTACCATGAGCTACCAGCTGGTATCAGAAAGCGAAGCGGATATGAAAGCCGGTAAAATATCGGTAACATCACCTATTGCTAAAGGCTTGTTAGGTAAATCAGTTGGTGAAATAACCGAGATAACCGTACCTGCCGGTAAAATTGAATTTGAGGTATTAGAAATCAGCAGATAGTGAATGGTTGATTGGGTGAGTGGTTGCATAACTGCTCATCCAAACTATTTTACAAAACTCAGCACTCACGTAATCAACCACTCACCATGTCTATTTTTTCAAAGATCATATCAGGCGAAATCCCGGCGCATAAAGTGGCGGAAACAAACGAATTTTTTGCTTTTCTGGATATCAGCCCATTGGCCGAGGGGCACGTATTGGTTATCCCAAAGGTAGAAGTTGATTATATTTTTGACCTGGAGGATGAAACCTATATGGGTTTGCAGATGTTCGCCAAAATTGTAGCTACGGGTATAAAAAAAGCCATCCCCTGCAAAAAAGTTGGTGTAGCCGTTATTGGTTTAGAGGTGCCGCATGCACACATCCACTTAATACCCATGAACCGTGTTGATGATATGAACTTTGCCAGGCCGAAACTTACGCCTACGCAAGATGAATTGGCCGATACCGCTAAAAAAATTGTGGAAGCCTTAAGAACGGTTACCCACCAATAATATTACTGCAAAGTTCAACGCGCATGCTTAGGATAGGCTGCGCATTTACTTACTCTTCCACTTAAAAGTTTTAATCATCACGTCTACATCCTTCTTAATAAAACTAAGAACAGGCTGTATGGAATCCAACCGTGGTTCGGAGTTAAAATAGAGCGCGCCACGCAGGTAGTGTTTGGTGCTATCGGTTAAAAAAAACTGTGCCGATGATGCCGCGTTGCCATCAATGGTATAATAAATACCGTAAACTTTACGATCGGGGTAAGCAATTATCCCTTCATCAATAGAGGTTGCTTTTACGGTATGCTTAAAGCTTAGTTTGTGCGCATCCTCAACCAACTCATTAAATTCCTTTTTTGATTGAATGTTCTCATAGCTTAAATGCAGCGTGGCATTAAACTGCGGGAACTGTATGTTTTGCCAGCAGGGTTTTGCATTGGCAGATCTGTCGGGTTCTACCTTGCTGTACTTGGGGTAGTCAAAAGTAAAGGGGCAGCCTTCGTTGTATGATTGGTAATCCTTTTTGGGGAACTCAATACGATAGTATCCCCGGGGTTTGGGCGAAAAATCGGCACTGCCGCCGCAAGCAGCGAATAATAAAACAAATATAATGAGGGTGAAATATCTCACGGGTGCTTTTCTTTAGAGTTCCATATCTCCCAGGCTTTTTCTGCCTGCAATACTAACATTTCATATCCGTTTTTTGTAGCGGCACCATGTTCAGCCCCCTTTTTCAGAAACAGGGTTTCTTCGGGGTTGTAGATCAGGTCGAACAGCAGGTGGTCATCGGTTATGGCTTCGTACGGTATTGGCGGGCATTCATCCACGTTAGGGTAAGTACCTACAGGTATGGTATTGATGATGAGTTTATTATCCCTGATATGTTTTGGCTTAAGGTCGCTGAACAGGATGTTCCCTTCGGCCGGTTTGCGGGTTACGCATTTGTAGGTGATGCCTTTATTATCAAGCACACATTTAACGGCCCTTGCCGCGCCGCCATCGCCTAATATCAGCGCTGTATCATGGAGGTCTGTTAACAGCGGGGTTAACGACATGTCAAACCCATAAATATCGGTATTGTAGCCTTCCAGCCTAAAATCATGCCCTTTTATGCCCAGTTCGCCCGAGAATGCTGCCTGCACAGGGCTCTCTGAGGTAATGCGGATACAATTAACAGCACCCGCCCCCTTGGCGTCGTGTTCAATCCAGTCAAGCTGTTTTAAAACATTTACTTTATGCGGAATGGTAACATTAAGGCCGCACAGATCCGGTACCTCGTGCAATAGTTTTGATAAATCTTTAATATTCTCTAAAGGGTAAAGCTCGTATGTACAATCCGTTATATTTTCCTTTTCAAACTTTTCGGTAAAGTATTTTTTCGAGAATGAGTGCGAAAGCGGGAACCCTATCAGGCCATAATGTTTCATTGCCGGCAATTTTAAGACGGATGCGGTTTTTTATCGCCGCTATCCGCCGTAATATTAGCAACAAACTACCATGTTTTATAATTTAATTGCAGATGTAGGGTAAGGGTATTTCAGTTACTAATTTTTTAACCTATAAAAATAACGCATACAACCATGGCATTGATAGCGCTTTAGTTTTAGCCAGGGCAAAAATGTTCTTACAATTGTTCCGCGCCTTATACGTTCGCAGCCACCTTTACCACACCGTGGGCATGATACAAATTGTTTAACTTTCGTATTACTTGAGGGGGCAGCCTTTTGCTGGTTAAATATAAGTTCCATTTCATTAAGGGGTTTCCCCAAAATTGAGGTGTTTGCATAAAACAAAACTGCCACTGATATTAACAAAACCGCCATTTAACTAAATAAAGCCGCCATTTTTGAGCAAATGTTAAATATGGTTTGCTTTATACTATAAAAGGCCGTTTACATCGCGCCCATAGTACTCTTTAAAAAGCTTGCTGAAATAGGCAGGTGTTTCAAACCCTGCCATGTATGAAATTTCGGCGATGGTACGATATTTACCGCTTTCAATTGCTTCACGAGACACCTGCAGGCGTATGGCGCGGATATACTTATTGGGTGTTAGCCCCGTAATACTTTTTATACGGCGAAACAATTGCCGCTCGCTGATGGCCATTTCGTCGCTCACCATTAGCAGGTTAATATTGGTTTTGCCTATGTATCTCCTTACCGTCTTCTCCAGGTCGTTTAGCCAGGCCAGGTCGGCCGGCGATGGTTGCACCTGCACCGGTTTGTGTTGTTTTATAGCCTGCTCAATGGCTATTGATCTGTCTGTTTCGCCACCATATGCTTCCTTATCATTATCTTCATAATTCCTGTCGGCTGCATTAGTTAGCAAATTATTGGCGCGTGCCAATAGCTCATCACTTATAAAAGGTTTGGTCAGGTAATCGTCAACCCCAATGTTTAGTGCGTGCAGTTTATTACGGCTATCGGCCAGGGCGGTTAGCATAATAACGGGTATATGGCAGTAAGAAGAATGCCCTTTTAATTTGCCGAGCAAGGCAAAGCCATCCATTTCGGGCATCATAACATCAGATATGATCAGGTCCGGCAACACATCGGCCAATTGTAAAATCTCCAGCGCTTTAATGCCATTATTGGCGGTTTGTATCCTGTAATAAGGCGAAAGTATCGAAGCAATATACCTTACCATTTCGTCGTGGTCTTCAACCAGTAAAATAAATTTGTTAGCTGTTATTGCGTCAGTTGGTTGTATTTGTACCACATCACTCTGTAAAGTAACCTGGCTGTTTTGTACAGTAACCGGTACCAGCGGGATGCAGGCCTTAAAGGTAACCCCTTCGCCATAACTATTTTCAACCTCAACCCGGCCGCCCATCAATTCGGTAAACTCCCTGGCGATGGATAGGCCGATACCGGTACCGCCTTCGGCATTCATGCTATTTTGATTGCCCTGGTAGTAGCGGTCAAATATTTGCGAAAGATCCTGTGGATGGATGCCCGGGCCGTTATCCTGCACGCTGAAACAGATCATACCGTCTTCTGCAGTCGTCACAATATTTACAGAACGTGTTGCCGGGGTAAATTTAATAGCGTTGCTAATAAAGTTATTGGCTACACGTTCAAATTTATCGCGGTCTAATGATACGTACAGGGTTTCATCAACCCTGCAAGCGAGGGTGTAAGTGATATCCTTATATTCGGCGGCCGAGGCAAAGCCCTGGTAAATAAGTTTGATGAACGGGGCCAGCTGTACAGGCTGTGCTTTTACCGCCAACGTGCCCGATTCTATCTTCCCCAGATCAAGCAGTTCGTTAACCATATTAAGCAGCTTTTTGCTGTTGCGGGCTATCGTTTGCAGGCTATCATTCCCGGGGCCGGTAGCCTGTGTATTATTAAGCAACTGCTGCGCGGGCCCTATGATCAGGGTTAATGGCGTTTTTAATTCGTGGCTGATGTTAGCGAAGAACTTTGATTTCATCGCATCCATCCTGGCAAGTTGCTTATGTTCAAGCGCCAGGGCGGCAGCTTCTTTTTTCTTTTTGTAAACAAACCAGCGGTAAACTGCAATAATGGCAAAAAGTATAAATATGGCTATGATGATGGTAAAGTTGCGTTGTTGCTGTAATAAGCTGTTACGATTTGCTGCTTGTAATAACCGTTTATCGTTTTGGTATTTTTTATCGAGTTCGGCGGCGGCGCGGGTTTGCTCGGCGGTGAGGATGGTGTCGTTTAACTGATTCTCCCTTACCGCAAAAGTAAAGGCCTGTTTATAATCCTTTAACCCCTCATAAGCGGTGCTTAATTTATTATAGATATTGCGTTGCAGGGTGGTGTTGCCATTTACGCCTGATTGTATGGCCAGCGCCCTTTGCCCATATGCTACAGCCTTGCTGTAATTTTTATGGTCGATACTCAGGGTCATCAACTCGTTCAGGTTGTGTTTGGCAAGCGATGGGTAGTTGTTTTTTAAAGCAATCTCCAACGAACTGTTTAAAACTTCTTCAGCTTTGTCATATCGGCCCTGCATTTCATACAAGCGGCCCAGGTTGCCCATGTAATTAACCTTTTTAAAGGCCGATAGCTTTTGCAGGTAAGGTTTGTTTAGTACCTGCTCCAGGTAAAAAACAGCCTTTGTAATATCTGCAGGCGGTATATTTCCGTGCTTTATTGCATTTGAATATACGTTTGACAGCATGCTTGCCGCCGCAATGTATAACGAAGTATCTTTAATGGCCCGGGCCTCGTTTACAGCCTGCAATGCAATAGGTAAAGCGCTGTTACGATCGCGCAGGGGGCGGTACAAGTCGGCTATGCAGATGCGGCACTCAATGCGTAGTTTTCGCCACCCATATTTGTCGGTTAGCTTTAAAACATCAAAGGCTTCTTTAAGTGCCGCTTCGTTTTTACCGCTCCGGCTTAGCATGTAGGCTATCATGATGCGCGATTTTGCATAGGTGGAAGAATCGCTTTCGGGGCTGCTGTTAGCAACCGCACGGCGGGCGTATTCAAGCGCCTTTACCTCTTCGCCAGCCTGGTAATATTTAAACGAGGTAAGATAAAGCACCTGCCCTTCAAAAACCTTGTTGTTTTGTTGGCGCGCTACGTTCAAAAGCGAATCGCTGTATCGCCTGGCCGAATCGATATTATTAAATTGAGTTATTTTTTTGAGCTGTGGCGTGTCGTACTGCTTTTGGGCGCAGGCAGTACCAAAGACCAGTGTACTTAAAGTAAAACTCAAAACCGATCTTTTAAAAAGGCGATAGTATTTAACCAGGGGCATAATACCCGCTAAATTAGTTAATTGCCGATTATTTATTCTACCCCCGGCGGTTAAAAAATTACTTAGTAAAACAAAAAGGCTGTATTTACCTGGGTAAATACAGCCTTTTTGTTTTACGTATAGGTATTATTATTTAATACATTCAAACTTCACAACCAATTCCCAGCGTTTGGGGTTTTCTACCAGTTTAAACGATGGGTCGGCCGAGTCGTTATATTCGCAACGGCGGATGTTTGTAAACCCGGCATCGCGCAATTCTTTCTCTGTCGATTCCCAGTCCCAGAGCCAAAGGTGTTCCAGGTAACCAAATAAATGCTTAGTTACCGCTTTAAAGCTACGCGGCCTTACCTCTACACCCATCATCATCCTTTTTATTAAGGTGACAGATGCTTCCGGGTCGTGCTTTACATCTTTATCGGTAATGTAATCGCGCACCAGCACTTCAAGATCAGGCATTATCATCCTGAATATGCCACCGGGTTTTAACATTTTATAGGTATTGCGTAAAGCTATCCTGAAATGCTCAAGCGACATGTGCTCCAGCACGTGTGAGCAGTAAACCCCATCGGCAGTATTGTCTTTTATACCCGGCAACCCCTTGGTAATATCACCATAATGTACATTCTTATCAAATACTTGCCCAAGGCTTTTTTTAAGTAAAAACCCAACAACGGGTGTTTTTTGAATAACAAGCGTTGGCGATACATCAAAATTTTTCCACTCCGCAGGGGCTGTTTGGCCGCAACCATAATGAACGTACAGTTTATTGTCAGACATTTTTATAAGGGGTTTTATTAAAACGGTAGTTTTACTTACCGTTTTAAAGGTAATTTATTTTTGCTGAATATTTAAACGCGTTAAAATATATAATTCAGCACAAATAGCTCTTTTAGCCCTGCAAATGTTTAGTATAAACGTGTTTTATTATTAGTTTAGCAATAAATAATACCTTGCATGTTAAACAACCGTAATATATTATGCATTAGCGGAACCGAGTGGAACGGTAATTATATTAAAGCGGTGGTTGAGCTGATGAAAGTGCTGTCAGTTAAAAACAATATCCTTTTTGTTGAGAATGCCTATACCTATAAAGATGCTATTGCTGGTGTAAGCGATAAGGATAAAATAGATTTTGGCAAAGCCTTCGGCTTTAAAAACCGGATCCGCACCATCAGTACAGATAATGGCGGTACGGTAAATGTTCTTTTCCCTCCGCTGGTGTTCCCGGTTAATTTTTTACCCAATGGGCGGCTGTATAAAAGCCTGCTTAGCTTTAATGCCTGGTTATTACGCCGCACCGTAAAAAAGGCCCTGAAAAAATTGAATATGCAAAACGAGCTGATCAATTTTACATCATTTAACCCCGGGATGGGTTTAATGACCGGCCGAACCTTTAACGAGAAAACCCTGATATACCATTGCTATGATGAGATAAAGGGTGCCCCGCTTTGGTTAAGCAAACACGGCTTGCGCCTTGAGGCGGGCTTTATGAAAATGGTTGATGCCGTTATTGTTACCTCGCAAGGGTTGTACGAGAGTAAAAAAGATTTTTGTAAGCAGTGTTTTATTGTGAAAAACGCAGTAAAGGTTGATCTGTTTAAAAAAGGGTTTAATCATAACCCTGACCCCGGCAAAAAGGTGGTTGGTTATGTGGGTACTGTTGACGACCGCAGCGATTACGACCTGCTGCATCATTTGTTTACCAATATGCCCGATGCCGAATTTGTATTTGTAGGCCGCATATTAAGCGTACGCGGGCAGGGTATATTAAGTAAATATCCTAATGTAAAAATAGAAGGGCCAAAAATGCCCGAGCAGTTGCCGCCTTACCTGCAAACATTTTCGGTAGGGATAATACCATTTGTTAAGGATGATTTTACGAAGGGTATTTACCCTATGAAGATAAACGAGTACCTGGCTGCCGGCCTGCCGGTGGTAAGCACCGCGTTTGGTGATATTGCAGATTTTGCCGGCCTCATTAAAATTACCGATGATAAAGAGGCGTTTTTACAATACGTTTTATCTGAAATTGCCGGCGATACGCCCGAAAAACGTACCGCACGTTTAAAAACTGCCGAAAACAACACCTGGGATAAACGCGCCGAAGAACTATCAAACGTGATAGAACAGGTAGAAAAAGGCCTTAAATGATCTGTATTGCAAGGCGCGGTTTCTAAAAAAAATCCCGTTATTTGATGTATCTGTTATGAACCCGTACCAACAAAAACGCCGCTGGAAATATTTTTTGCTTGCCTTTGCCGTGGTTATTGCCAGCGGGTCGTTGTTTTATACCAGCTACCTAGTGAGGAACATTGCCAAAAGCGAGCGTACCCGTGCGCAGGTTTGGGCCCTGAGCATGAAACAACTCGCTAATACTTATGATAATGATTTTCTATCGTATGTTTTTGCGGTACGCGATAGTTTGGTAGTACCCGCCATAGTTACTAAGGCAAACGGCGAGATACAAACAACCCGGGGGCTCGACTCTACAAAGGTTTATATCAAACTTGATCCTCAGGAATTAAAAGCAAGCAAACGAAAATACGATCCTAAATATTTTCAGGACGAGCTTGCTTATATGAAAAGCCAGCATGAGCCATTTAAGATAACCATGCTTGGTGAACCTTATTTTGTTTATTACAAAGATTCCGCCCTGCTCTCGCAATTAAAGATGTTCCCATACATTCAGCTCTCGGTCATCGCCATATTTTTAATGGTGGCTTATACGGCTTTCAGTTCATCCCGAAAATCTGAACAGAACCAGGTTTGGGTGGGTTTAGCCAAAGAGACCGCCCACCAGCTGGGTACGCCAATATCATCGTTAATGGCCTGGATAGAGCTGATAAAAGATAAGTTTAACGCCGAGGACGACCCGCTAATGGCCGAAATGGAGAACGATGTGAAGCGACTGGAAATAGTGGCCGACCGTTTCTCAAAAATAGGCTCGAAACCAAAGCTGGAAGAGCATATGGTTTATGATGAGGTAAAAGCGTTTGTGGATTACTTTAAAGTACGTGTAAGTAATAAAATAACCTTCGAGATGACGGGTAACCGCCGCTTAACGGCCGGTTTAAACATCCCGTTGTTTGATTGGGTGCTTGAAAACCTTTTAAAAAATGCTGTTAACGCTATTGCCGAGACCGGCAGTATTAAAGTGCAGATACACGGCAGTAAACAAAAAAAACAAATATTTATTGATATTACAGATACAGGCAAAGGCATCCCCCGATCAAAGTTTGATACCGTTTTTCAGCCTGGTTACACCACCAGGCAGCGTGGCTGGGGTTTGGGACTGTCGTTAACCAAGCGTATTGTAGAGAACTACCATAACGGGCAGGTTTTTGTGAAAGACAGTGAAATAGGCAAAGGGACAACCTTTAGGATAGTACTAAAAACCATTAGATATGATAAGCAAGCCAAAATCTGACGATTACGCGCCTTATGCCGCCGGCTATGTAAACCTGGTGCCCGATGGCGCGGACATATTGCAGATATTAGCAGATAACCAGGCATCAACGTATAAATTGTTCCATAACCTCACTGAAGAGCAGGCGATGCATGCCTACGCCGAAGGTAAGTGGACGCTAAAAGAAGTGCTTGGCCATATGATAGATACTGAGCGCGTATTCTCATACCGCGCGTTCGTATTCTCACGAGAGGATATTTCGCTGCCGGGTTTCGACCAGGAAACCTACGTGCTTAGTACCGATTTTAACAGCCGTACCATACAAAGCCTCGCCGATGAATTTAAGGCCGTACGCGAGGCCACCCTGTTTTTGTACCGTTCGTTCAGCGAAGAACAATTAAGCCGGAGCGGAGTTGCCAGCGGCGCATTGGTTAAAGTAGCCGCCCTGCTATTTCTTACCGCCGGGCATGAGCTTTATCATCTGGATATTATAAATGAGCGCTACTTATAAAAGCAAAAAGGCCTGCCGGGATATCCCGGCAGGCCTTTTTGCTTTACAATATATTTATAAATTAAGCATCTTTTTTGTGCCCGTTATCATAAAGCTCTTTCTTTTCTATGCGGTAAGAAAGCACCAGGCCAAGGCCGCCAAATATGGCTATTAACCCAAAGTAGATAGCTTCGTTCTCGTCGTGGGTATTAACAAACACGGTGCGGTCAAGCAGGTACGCTAAAAATAAACCTAAACCTGCGCCAATGAGTAATAAACCCCATTTAAGGTTTTGGTAAGGTGCCGGTTGTGCTTTATAGCTGCGTGGGTCCATGCCACGTTCTATCATTGCCATACGCTCGCGGTTCCTGATATAAAAGATCCCGAAGATCATTGCGAAAAGCCCAAGTGAAATAGAGATTGGGATTAAAAATTCTGCGTCCATGATAATATAAGTTTAAATAAATTAATAATTTTTGTTTTGTAAACCACCAAAACGGTGTATTTGTAAGCTATGACCACAGCTTTTTTAATGAGGTTACACCCTGAATGAAAATATTTTAGAATTTAGATTTACGATTGTAGATAGGCTATAAGTATGTATATATCCGGGTGTTAATATGTAAATTTACGCTGGTTAGGCAAAATCGTAAATAAGCTGTAACCTAACCTTACGGCGTGTAGTCAGAGAGGTTGTATAATATGCAAAGCAAGCTTTCAGATATTGAGTTGATAGAACAAACCCTTGGGGGCAACCAATCGGCCTATGCCGACCTGGTTAAACGCCACCAGCGTTTTGTATTTACTTTGGCGTTACGGTTTGCAAAAAGCCGCGAAGATGCCGAAGAAATTGCGCAGGACTGCTTTATTAAAGCTTACCGCTCATTAAGTTCTTTTCAGCAGCAATCAAAATTCAGTACCTGGCTGTATAGTATTGTTTATACCACCGCCATGACATTTTTGCGTAAGAGAAGGCTGGACACATCTTCTATTGATGATGATGAAAGCTATATACAAATAGAGAACAAACCCAGCGGTTACGACGAATATAACGTGGAGAACAAATCGCGATCGTATTATATAAATCAGGCTATAGAGCAACTACTACCTGATGATGCTACTATTATAACCATGTTTTATAAAGGCGAACAATCCCTTGAAGAAATTGCGCAGGCAATGGGGATAGAGGCCAATACCGTTAAGGTAAAACTATTTAGGGCGCGCCAGCGTTTAAAAGAGCGGCTGGAGCGTAATTTAAAACACGAAGTTAACGAACTGATATGAACAGTATAGAAGAAAAACTTTGGAACTACATTGATGGCAGCTGCACGCCCGGCGAGCAGAAAGCCATTGCTATGCTCATTGAACAGGACGAGGTATATCGTAAAAAGTACAATGAGTTACTGCAGCTTAACAGCGAGTTTGCCGCTATGGAACTTGATGAGCCATCTATGGCTTTTAGCTACAATGTAATGGAAACCATACGTACCGAACACGCCCAAAAGCCCCTGAAGGCCGCTGTTGATAAACGTATTATAATGGGTATAGCTGCATTTTTTATGCTTACCCTTTCGGTACTTGTTATTTATATGTTCAGCTCAGTGAACTGGTCGGCGGGCAGAGGTGTTCAAATTCCTGAACAGTTAAATATACAGGTACCGCACGTAAATACATTTTTTACAGGCCCGGTGGTAAAAGCATTCCTGTTTTTTGATCTGGTAATGGGGCTATTCCTGCTTGACCATTATTTACGACGCAAAACGACCGCAAAAGAGTAATAGAACGTCCGTTTTGTGTATAAAAAAGGGTCGTACCGACAGCTTGTCGCATATTAATGACAGATTAATTTAGTATAAAATCTTCACTCATTGCGTTATAACGACACATTTAAAATAAGCTTAAGCATTTAGTAATATTTGGTACAGTATTTGTATTAACCTATGCATACCGGCAATCTTGCCGGTTAATTGTGATAAGGTTTAGGTTGAAAGTCTCCCGACGCAAGGTTGGGAGGCTTTTATTTTTTAAGGGGTATATAATAATATATACAACGGCTTCTCGTTATCCATAGTAATCAATGAAATTTGCAGCCCTCATATTAGCCCTTTGCATGATATTAATTTCGGCTATGCCGGGAAAAATATATGCTGCGGATAGCCAACTCAAAAAGGAGTGCTGCCATAAAATGTGTAGTAATACAACACATAATAATCAACAAAAAAACAAGTGTAACGGAGAGAGGTGCAGTATGCTGCGCTGTAACAATTGCTGTTATTTTATTGCTGATGTTATTAATAATACAGCTATAGTTCCCGTTTTAGAAAAATCGACTTTTACATCTTATCCCACAAATAAATTAACCGGCTATTCACTTTCTTGGTGGAACCCTCCAAGGGTATAATAATAAAGGCATTGCCCTGATAACTGCGGGCATTATTTATTGTTATTAAAATCATTTTTAAAATTCAAGATCATGAAAAAATTTATTTTCATCACCATGTTGATGATGTTCTCTATATGTGCTGTTTCTTTTGCTAATACTCCTTGCTGTAACAGTAAAATGAACAGATGTACCAAATGTGCAAAGTCTTGCACTAAACCAAATTGCTTAGAAACCTGCAGCAAAGCGTGTAAGTCTTCGGGCGAGTGTAATAAAACATGTAAATAATTAAAAAGCCGGGCCGTGAGCCCGGCTTTTTTCTTTTCACCCAAAATTCATCTTACAATTAGTAACTTAGTGGTAAATTATACTAATGAAAAAAGCAATTATATATGCATTTAGCATGCTGCTGGCATGCGCAACTCTAAATACTTACGCGCAAGAACAGCCACGTATACCCGAGGCAAGTTCAACACAAACCATTATACAAGATTTTGGCCTTGGCAAAATAACCATCACCTATTCGCGCCCAAATGTTAAAGGCCGTAAAATATTTGGTGGCATAAACCCATATGGCGAGGTTTGGCGTACAGGGGCAAATGCTGCTACCACCATCACTTTCAGCGAAAACGTATTGCTTGAGGGCAATAAAGTACCGGCGGGCACTTATTCATTATTCAGTATCCCTGAACAAAACACCTGGACTATCATCCTGAACAAAACCGTTAAACAGTGGGGTGCTTACAGCTATAAAAAAGAAGATGATCTTTTACGCTTTACCGTAAAGCCTATAACGGTTAAAGAAAAACGCGAAACCTTTACCATGGCGTTCGCCAATTCAACCACAAAGACTACCGATCTGTACATTATTTGGGACCACACAGCGGTGCCTATCCGCCTGCAAACAGATGACGATGCACAAATAACCGCTAATATTGAAAAGCTTATGCAAGGCGATATCAAAAAGCGCCCTTATTTTAACGCTATACAGTATTACTATGAGAACGATAAAGACCTTAAAAAAGCCATGCAATGGGCATTAGAGGCCGAAAAACTTGAACCAAACGGCCCGTGGTACAAATTGTGGAAAGCGCGTATCCAGCTAAAAATGGGTAACAAAGCTGCTGCCATTGCTACTGCCCAGCAGGGTGTAAAACTGGCTAAAGAAAGCAACGATGAGGAATATGTACGACTGAACGAAGCTGTTATTGCGCAAGCTAAAGACTAACCAAACCAACTATAAACCAACTATAAACCAAATTCTGCAAGCCTTGAACGTTAACCGTTCAGGGCTTTTTTACGTCGAATAAATTATTGGGGATGCGGGTATAGGTTTGGGGTTGTACAAAAACAAGTTTGATGAGCGGGAACGCCGTTTTAATGGCCAAGCGTACCCTTTCTATGGATGCGGTGATATCCTCGGTATCAATATCAGGTTCAAACTCCACAATCAGCATCAATACCACATCATCGGGCGCCTGGTAGGTAGATAGCACATTTACCACGCGTATCACCGCCTTATCCTTCTCGGCAAGCAGCCTTATTTTATGCTGGGTTATAGGGGCTATCCCTTCGCCCATCAGTAAACTGCGGCTTTCCCTTGCCAGAATGGCAGACACCCCAACAAGCAATAAGCCAACCAATACCGATGCCACCCCATCCATGTAGTGCATATCGTAATTATGGCCTATATACATAAACACAAATACGATGAACAAGCCAAGCACTGCCGCGCCATCTTCAAACAACACCAAAAAACTGGATGGGTCTTTACTTTTTACAATAGCTGCCCACCAGCTTTGCCCATTACGCAGCTTATCAAATTCTTTGATGGCGATAACCAGCGATGTACCCTCAAACAAAGCAGACGAAGCCAGCACAATGTAATTCCAAAGCGGGTTGGTAACCGGCTCGGGTTTAATAATATGTTGGATGCCCTGGTAGATAGAGATGCCACCGCCCAGCCCAAATATCAAAATAGATACAATGAACGACCAAAAATAAAGCTCCTTGCCATACCCAAATGGCCTTGAACTATCCGGCGCCTTATGGCTGCGTTTTAAGCCGTATAACAGCAGCACCTGGTTTATGGTATCAACCATAGAGTGGATGCCTTCTGATATCATGGACGAGCTGTTGGTAAAGCCCCCCGCAATAAATTTGGTTACGGCAATAAGCAGGTTGGCCGCAAGCGCGCTGTAAATAGAGGCATTGTTTTTAGCTTTCATACTTATAATAGTACAAATGCTAAAAACGCTGATGTGTTTGTGCTGATGTGTTTTTATTAAAGCCGCCTTGTTTAAGAATGTGCTTCCGTAATTTCAAGAAAGGCTTTTCTATGGTGTATTGTAGCAATAAAGCCCCCAGCAAAACAAATAGCAGGCATAGCAAAAGCATCTGGTTGCTATTGGCTGGTACACCCATGCCCCCGGCATACTTTTGTACTAAATGGATAATGCCTTTATGGGTAAGATAAATGCCGTAGGATAACCCAGCGAGCTTCGCGGTAATTAGCGAGGAGTAACGATGCATTATACTGCCCGGGCAAATAGCGCAAATAACCACTAAGCCATAACCCAAAGCAATTAGCGGGAAGCCAAAGATAGTGGCGTAAAAGCTGTGCGCATCTATACATAAAATATAGGCGCAGGCAAGTATCAGCAGGCCCGCAGGCAAAAATAAATTACCGTGTTTAGCTATCCGGGCTGCCAGCAAAGGCTTAAAATGGAATAATGCTGCTATAGCTATGCCGGTAAGCAGGCCATCCAGCCGGTTATAAATAGGGTAATAGATGTGTTTGTACCAGTGTATCACAAAATCGTCGGTATCGGCATATGGTAACACCAGCCTGTGCCAGATCAATAAGCGGATAATAAACCCTAACACCACCAATCCACCTAAAATATAAATGCCATTTTTTGAGACCCGGGTGCGAAAAATAACCAGCAGGGCGAGCGGCAGCAACAGGTAAAATTGTTCTTCCACACAAAGCGACCAGGCGTGCGAGAAAGTGCCGGTTTTACCCAGATCGAGTCCGAAATTTTGGGTGAAGGTGAGAAAGCGCCAAAGCGGCGGCAGCGCTTCACGCTCATGATACGCCGGAATAAGGAAATAGACCCCAACCACCAGCAGATAGGCTGGCAGGATGCGAAAGCTGCGTTTGATAAAGAAGTTTTTGAGCGAGAGGGTTTGTGTTTTTGATAGTTCTTTAAAGAGTTCTGTCGAGATCAGGAAACCGCTCAATACAAAAAACAGGTCGACGCCCGTCCAGCCAAACTTACCCACGGTTTCTATCCAGTGCGGGTGGCCAAACATCTGATAGTGGAAAACCAGCACAAAGGTAATGGCAAAAGCGCGCAGGTGGTCTAACCCATAAAATTTGGCAGGATGAAAAGGATCGGCAGGTTGGCTCACGTAAAATTTATTGTTCCTAAATATCGGATTAGATATTAATAAGCGGAAATAAAAAAGCCCGGTTAGTTATAACCGGGCTTTAGTTAGAATAATACTTGCTATTTAATTATTGAACCGCAAAAACATTGCTGAAACTGCCACCATCAGGGTAATAACCTGTAATGATCAGTCGGCCGTTCCTTAAATTAGTGATCACCTTATCCATATCAGCAACGCTGCCAATAGGCTGCTTGTTGATAGAAGTAATTACAGAACCAACCGGTATCTCGGTATCATCAAATATACCACCCGGGCGAACCTGTGTTACCACAATACCAGAGTTGATGTGGAACTTGGATTTTTGAGCTGCATTTAACGGCTGGAAGCTTGCCCCAAGTTTGTTAAACAATTCTGTAGCCGATTTTGAAACCGCTGCTGTGCTTGGTGCAGGTGCATCGGCTTTAAGTGTTACTGCAAAATTCTTTTCGCTGCCGCTACGTAAAACGGTCAGGTTAATTTTATCGCCGGGTTGCAAACGGGCAACGCGCTCCTGCAAGTCAGACGATTCATAAACCTGGTTACCTTCAACTTTAGTAATAATGTCGCCGGTTTTAATACCTGCCTGTTCGGCACCGCCACCTGTTACCAGGCTGTTTACATATAAACCATTTGTTTTATCGCTATTTACGCTTTTAGCAGCATCAGGGTCGCTTAGGTCTGCAAAGCTAATGCCTACATAACCACGTTTAACAGCACCAAACTTTTTAATATCATTCAAAACCTTTTTGGCCAGGTTTATTGGGATAGCAAAGCCATACCCCTCGTACGATCCGGTATGCGAAGCAATAGCCGCGTTAATACCTATCAGTTCGCCGGCTGTGTTTACCAATGCACCACCGCTGTTGCCCGGGTTAATAGCGGCATCAGTTTGAATGAACGATTCTATACCTTTCTTTAAAGTAGGGTTGTCCTGTTGTTTAACCGGGTATGGGTTATCATCGTCCTCATCACCACGGCCAATAATGCCAATATTACGGCCTTTGGCACTAACTATACCTGCAGTTACGGTTGAGTTAAGTTTAAATGGGTTACCAACAGCCAATACCCACTCGCCAACGCGTACCGCGTCAGAGTTGCCCAGTTTTACAATAGGCAGGCCGTTACCCTCAATTTTTATCAGGGCAAGGTCGGTGTTGGGGTCGGTACCTATAACCTTCGCCTCAAACTGGCGGTGGTCGTTAGTAACAACCTGTATTTTCTCTGCCTTGGCAACCACGTGGTTGTTGGTTACAATGTAACCATCAGGAGAGATAATTACACCCGAGCCTGACGCCATTTGCGGGCCTTGCGGGCGCATACGCTGGCCAAACATTTGGCCAAACATCTGCTCAAGCTGGTCCTGTTGGCCATTGCTTTTTTCGGCATAGGTAGTACGGATATAAACTACCGCCGGGGTAACATCGGCAGCTGCCTGTGTGAAATCTACAGCACCTGCCGATGATACAACAGGTGTAGAAGGGTTATTCGCAAAATAAACTTTTTGCTTGTCCTCAATACTCATACTATCGGCGTATTTGTTTTCGGCAAGTTTATATATGCCTAACGCCATGGCGCCGCCAGCAAAGGCGGTTAATAATGTTAAACCAATTTTTTTCATGTTATTATTTTCTTTTACTTTTTGGTACGGGATTCAAATTTAATACCATATAGACGATATTATCAATAATAAGGTATATGTAATATTGTTAAAATTTGTTAAATTAAGCGTAACGGCAAGCTATATTTGTTACGTATTGCTATAGTAAATTATTTAACGACTAAGATAGGAAACCATTGTGCAAATAAGCTTTTATAAATACCAGGGAGCGGGGAACGATTTTATACTGATTGATAACCGCAATTCTATCGTAAAAAACATTGATAAACAAGCCGTTGCAAAAATTTGCGACAGGCGCTTTGGCATTGGCGGCGATGGGTTGATGCTTTTGGAGAACGAGCCCGGGTTCGATTTTAAAATGGTTTACTATAATGCCGATGGTAACGAGGGTAGCATGTGCGGAAACGGCGGCCGCTGCATAGTGGCTTTTGCCAAACACCTGGGCGTTATAACCGATACGACAAAATTTCTGGCTACGGATGGTGTGCACCATGCCAAAATTGCAGAAGCGGGCAACTGGGTTAGCCTGCAAATGATAGATGTAGCCGATATTAATAAAGATGGCGAGGCTTACGTGCTTAACACCGGCTCGCCGCATTATGTGGCTTTGGCCACCAACCTGGATGTTAAAGATGTCTACAATGAGGGTTACGCTATCCGCAATAACGCTACCTACAAACAGGATGGCATCAATGTAAACTTTGTTGAAAAAACCGAAGATGGCTATTTTGTGCGCACCTTTGAGCGCGGTGTAGAGAACGAAACCTACGCCTGTGGTACAGGCGTTACAGCTGTTGCGCTGGCCATGGCCAAACACAACCACCAAACCGGCACGGTAACTACCCCCATAAAAGTACTGGGCGGCGATCTCAATATCCGCTTTGACTATGATGGTGCAACCTTCAGTAATATATTTTTAGAAGGGCCTGCCGAGTTGGTTTTTGAGGGAGAGATAGAACTTTAAGCAAGCTGTATAAGTAGTCCTCATTGCGAGGTACGAAGCAATCTTAGATAGAAAAGTTGGCTACAAGCATATCGACGATTGCCACGCTATCGCTCGCAATAACGAGCGGAGAAATAGTCAAATAATCCGCCTGAATTTTAAAATGTTTTTGCCGCTCATTCGTCTGCGTACGTATATACAATAGCTAATGAAACTAAAAGTAATACTTACAGGTGCAACCGGCATGGTGGGCGAAGGCGTACTGATGGAGTGCCTCAACCACCCCGAAGTTGAACAGGTGCTGATGGTTAACCGCAAGCATTTCAATATCAGCCACCCCAAATTAAAGGAACTATTACTGCCCGATTTTATGAACCTGGAGGGTGTTATAGAGGAGCTAAAGGGCTACAACGCCTGCTTTTTTTGCGCGGGGATCAGTTCAAACGGCTTAAACGAACAGCAATACAGCCACATCACCTATGATATTACCATGCATTTTGCCGAAACGCTTGTAAAACTCAACCCCGCCATGGTGTTTAATTTTATATCCGGCTCGCATACCGATAGTACCGAAAAGGGGCGCATGATGTGGGCAAGGGTAAAAGGCAAAACCGAAAACGCCCTGTTAAAACTTCCGTTTAAAGCGGTTTACACGTTCCGCCCCGGTTTTATGAAACCAACGGAGGGGCAGCGTAACGTTAAATCGCTCTTCAAAGTGATGGTGTTTCTTTACCCGTTGCTAAAGTTTGTGTTCCCAACGCTAACAATGAAGCAGGTTGGCGTTGCGATGATAAACGCTGCATTAAAGGGGTATTTTAAACCCATCCTCGAGATAAAAGATATAAAACAACTCGTGGAGGGATAAACGATAACGAGCGTGCGCCGTTTGTCGTTTATCGTAATTATCCATATAAATGGTGGCAATGTTTTGCCAGTAGCCTGATTCTGAAATGGTTGATAATTAAATATTTACCAGTGTTCACATGCGTTCACGGCAGTGAACGTGAACACTCTTAAGCTTACATAACTAATCACTAAAATATTTACAGCCGAAAATTTTCGGTTGTAAATATTTTACGTTAGGTTTGAATTTTTTCTCGATGTAGCTTTCTTTAATTTTTTTACCTAAAGAAAGTTCATGTTACGTGTAGACAGCAGTAAACCTTGCCAAATTATTTATGCTATTGCCCGGCACGATTACCTGTCGTACGTGATAGAACCGCATGTTGTTCAGTTAAACCCCAACGGCGAATTTTCTTTTACCCACCAGCGCTTATTCTCAAACACAGCCGAGGAGTTCGCTCCATTTATTGATGATACCGACCGCAAGCTCATCAAAATACTGGAGGATATTGAGCAGGGTAACATTATTAAAAAATTCTACAAAAAGCCTATCCGCCCGTTCGAGTTTTTTGCCAAGATCTTTAATGATCAGCTCTTTGATACCATCCGCCCAAAAATTGAAAAAAAGCTGGTGGAGGCCCTGAGCTTGCTTGGCAACAAGCAAATTTACCTGATGAGCAAAGAGGGCTATCCTGCGGGCCGTAAACTACACATTGCGGACGAACCAGGGTCGGTTTTATTCCATTTTAGGCGAACTGAGGACGAAATTCGGTACTTCCCAACTATCAAATATCAGGGCATGCGCATCGAATTTATGTTTAAGGATGCCGAGATCATTTGCAACCACCCCGCCTGGATGCTGCTTGATGATACCCTGTATTATTTTGATAAAGAGATAGAAGGCAAAAAGCTGCAACCATTTCTAAATAAGCGGTTTATATCCATACCGAAATCGTCTGAGCAATCATACTTTGAAAAATTTGTTGCACCGCTCATAGAAAAACATAACGTTTACGCCGAAGGCTTTACCATCAATACCGAAAAGTACGATGCCACCGCTTTCCTGAAACCCATATACGTAGAGGGGGGCACATCGCAGTTACAGCTTTATTTTAAGTATGCCGGTTATATTTTCCCTTACGGGGATGGCAGGCATGTATCCGTACGCATGGAGAAAACCGGCGACGATTACCTGTTCCATCGCATTAAGCGCTCGGTTACCTGGGAGAAAGGCAAACTGCAGCAATTAGAGGCTATGGGCCTAAAAACGGTTTCATCACTGTTCCAAAATCTGGAGGTTGCCGCACACGATGAAGAAAGCGACCGCTCTTTCCCGGTTTTTGAATGGCTAAACCAACATCATGACGAATTATTGGAAAAAGGTTTTGAACTGGAACAACCCGACGGGCA
Source organism: Bacteroidota bacterium (assembly GCA_040390445.1). Lineage (GTDB taxonomy): Bacteria > Bacteroidota > Bacteroidia > Sphingobacteriales > Sphingobacteriaceae > Mucilaginibacter. The sequence continues at coordinate 429,822 of JAZJYI010000002.1, read as the reverse complement.
AAAGCGCTACGTTTTTGGTAACACTAAAATAGACCTGGAAATAAACGAGAATAACGACTGGTTTGATATTAACGCCGTAGTTTATTTCGGTCCGTACCGTATCCCGTTTATCCAGTTAAAAAACCATATTCTTAACCATAAAAAGGAATTCTTACTACCATCAGGCGAGATAGCCATCATCCCCGAGAGTTGGTTCTCGCAATACGGTAACCTGCTGCATTTTAGCGAGGGTGGCGACGAACTTAAACTGCGTAGACATCACCTGGGTTTAGTGAATGACCTGAGCGACGGCGAAATGGCCGAAGTATCTATGAACCGCAAGCTGCAAAAGCTTACCCATTTTGAAGAGACCGAAGATATCCCCATGCCGGTAAATTTTGCCGGGAGCCTGCGCCCATACCAAAAAGCAGGTTATAACTGGTTCCATTTTTTAAAGGAATACCACTTTGGCGGTTGCCTGGCCGATGATATGGGCCTTGGTAAAACCATCCAAACCCTTGCCCTGCTGCAAAAGCACAAAGAAGATACCGAGGCCGCCGGGAGCCGGGCCACATCGATGGTGATCATGCCTACCTCGTTGATCTATAACTGGCTTAACGAGGCAAAAAAATTCGCCCCGCAATTAAGGCTGATGGTGCATACAGGTGCGTTCCGCTATAAATCGGCAGAGGTGTTTGCCAACTATGATGTGGTGATAACTACCTACGGCATCAGCCGGATAGATATTGAAATGTTTAAGGCCTACTTTTTCGATTATGTGATATTGGACGAAAGCCAGAATATCAAAAATCCGTCGTCAAAATCATTCCAGTCGGTAAGGCAGTTAAAATCAAGATTTAAGCTGATACTGAGTGGCACGCCTGTAGAAAACTCGGTGAACGACTTGTGGACACAGATGTCATTCATTAACCCCGGCTTGTTAGGTGCTCAGCAGTTCTTCCAGAATGAGTTTGTAACACCCATAGAAAAGAAAAAGGACGAGGACAAAGCACGTAAGCTACAGGCCATCATCAAACCTTTTGTATTGCGCCGTACCAAAGAACAGGTAGCAACCGAGCTGCCGCCAAAAACCGAAAACCTTTTCTATTGCAAAATGAGTGAGGAACAGGCCGAGGTGTACGACAAGGTGAAATCAGAATACCGCAACGAATTGCTGCGCAGTATTGAGGATGGCACCTACGCCAAAACGCAGATACAGGTGCTGCAAGGCTTAATTAAACTGCGCCAGATAGCCAACCACCCATCTATGATTGATGCGGAATACGAAGGGGATAGCGGCAAATTCGAGAACGTGGTGCATACCCTTGCCAACGTGCTGGATGGTGGGCATAAGGTGCTTATCTTTTCGCAGTTTGTAAAGCAGCTTACCATTTACCGTAACCATTTTGATAAAGAGGGCATCGCTTATGTTTACCTGGATGGCAGCACCCAAAACCGTGGCGATGTAGTAAAACAATTCCAGGAAGATACCAGTACAAGGGTGTTCCTGATCTCGATAAAAGCAGGCGGCGTGGGCCTTAACCTCACCGAAGCCGATTACGTTTTCATCCTTGACCCATGGTGGAACCCGGCTGTTGAGCAGCAGGCTATTGACCGTACGCATCGCATCGGCCAAACAAAAAATGTGTTCATCTATAAATTTATCACTAAAGACACGGTTGAGGAAAAGATCCTGGCGTTACAGCAACGTAAGCTAAGCGTAGCCCGCGCGCTGATCACTACTGAGGATAGCTTCATTAAATCACTTACTGCTGATGATATTAAAGAAATACTGGGGTAAATAAGAAGGGGTTTTTCTGTCGCTGCTCGAGAAGAATAACAAAAAATGGATGGCGAAGAACGCCATCCATTAATAAATACCCCCGGTTTCGGTGTCCTCACCGAAACACCTATTTCTTGGCTATTCTGTATAGTTTACCGCTATCGGTTAAGCCATAAAGGGCACCGTCTTTACCGGTTACAATGGCACGCCAGCGTTCGTTTTTATCGCGTAGTAAACGCTCCTCGCCAATAACTTTATTGTTCCTGATTACCAGCCTTGCAATGTGCGATCCGCTTAAGCCGCCTACAAACAGGTTGTTCTTCCATTCGGCAATGTTACCGGTGTAAAATGTGATGCCGCCCGGCGATATGGTTGGGTCCCAATAGTAAATGGGCTGGGTTACACCTTCTTTTTGTTGGATGCCATCGCCTACTTTTTCGCCGCTGTATTCAATTCCATAAGTAACCACAGGCCAACCGTAGTTATTGCCCGGTTTAATAATATTGATCTCGTCACCACCGCGCGGGCCAAATTCGGCTTCCCATAGCTCCCCTGTTGCAGGGTTCCAGGCCAGCCCGTCGGGGTTGCGTACGCCATAAGCATATATCTCAGGCAAGGCGTTCGCCTTGCCTGCAAAAGGGCCGCCAGCCACGGCTTTGCCAGCCTTGGTGATATGGAGGATCTTGCCTATGCCGGCGCTCAGGTCCTGTGCCTTCATACGTATATCGCTGCCGCTTCTTTCGCCTGTGCTTACAAACAGGTTGCCTTGTTTATCAAACACCATACGCGCACCATATTGCAGGTTGCCTTTATAAGCAGGTGTAGCCCTGTATATTACCTCTACGTTTTCCAGTTTGGTTTCATCTGCCGATAATTTCCCTTTGGCTATGGCCAGCAGTGAGCCGCCATCTGTTTGCTCGGCATAACCCCAATAGATCATACGGTTTGTGCCGTAATTTGGGTCGATGGTAACATCAAGCAAACCGCCCTGGGCCCGGTATAGCACTGCCGGGAAACCTGTTATTTGCTTATCAAACTCGCCGCTGGCTTTTAATATGCGCATGCTGCCGGCCTTTTCGGTTACCAGGAAACGGCCGTCAGGCAATACATGGATGCCCCATGGGTTTTTCAGGTTGCTATTGATAACGGTTACTACAACAGGTGTTTTTGTTTTAACACCACCTATACGGGTTTGGCCCCTAAAGGCCGGTTTGTAGGTGCTGTTGGGGCTTTGCGTTTCTACTGGTGCCAGCGTGGTATCGCGCTGCATTGGTGTAATGGAATAAGCGGCTGTTGCCGCAGCATAAAAACTTATTCCCAGCAAAAGGGCTTTTTTGTGTTTGATCATGGTAGTAGCGTTTTAGTTTAGAAATATCGTTATTCAATCCCGGATGGGCTTCAATTATTGAATATTGTAACAGATAAAATACCTTTTAGGGTTAAAGCATACGCAATATATAAATCTTGTTCCTATCTAAAAATTACGGCCTCAAACAAAATTAATCTTAATGTTGTATTTAGCTTAACTTAACATCACGGCTATCACATTTTTTTAGATATGAACAAAATTTATACTGTATACGGCTTTATTGCCCCCGGCTTGTAACTTGGTTTTTGTAACATTGTACAAATTTTTAGATTGACAGCCGCCGCCAAAAAAATATTCTCGTACCTGTTAAAAGCAAGCATTGTTGTTTTAGCTTTTCTGTTTATATACAACAAATTTTTAGGGAAAAACGATGATTTGAAACGGTTTGAAAGCCTGATAGCTCAAATAAGCCGCACACAGGTTGTTTATACCTTAACAGCAGTAGTATTGCTAATGGTAGCCAACTGGTTTTTAGAAAGCCTTAAATGGCAGTATTTGGCAAAAAAGTTAACCAAAATATCGGTATGGGTAGCTGTCGAAGCTGTTTTTTGCGGACTAACCTGGGCCATTTTTACTCCCAACCGCATAGGCGAGTATGGCGGCCGCGTAATGTTTTTGCCAAACCGTAAACGCATCCACGGAGTGTTTGCCATGGCGGTAGGCGCCTTTGCCCAAAACGTAATAACCAACCTGGTGGGTATACTGGCTTCGTTATGGTTTATCTATTATTTCCTAAACATCAATATTTGGCTGTATTTGGGTATAGCCGTATTGTCGCTGACTTTTTTGGGCCTTTTTCTGCTATTTTATTTTAATATCAGCTGGCTGGTTATCTGGCTTAACCGTATCAAATTTCTCAGAAAGTACAATCGCTTTTTCGAGATCATGGGTCGTTATAACAAAGATGAACTTTGGGTGGTATTTGGCTATAGCCTGGCCCGCTTCTTTGTATTCTCGTTGCAGTATTACCTGGTGATAAACCTGCTGCTGCCCAACATCCCGTTTTTTAATATGATGATGACGGTATTCGTTTTCCTCTTTATCCAATCGGCTATGCCATCGTTAGACCTGCTGGATATTGGTGTACGCAGTTTTACCGCCATGCATTTATTTTTATATGTAACCAACCAGCAAATAGCTATAATTGCAGCGGTTTCATCCATCTGGCTGATCAACCTTATTATCCCTGCCATTATAGGTTCGGTATTTGTTTTTAAACTCAAATTCTTTGATCGTACTGCATAGCACCATTTCGTTATTGCTAACAGGTTTATACCTGCTGGTAGTTGCCTATTTAATAAAAGGCTGGGCGGCATTAAAACGGCCAAGCATCAGCACCGGTGGTTTCACCACAAAAGTTACCATACTGATAGCTGCACGTAATGAATCTGCCCGGATACGCTATACTATTGATGATATCATAGCGCAGGATTACCCCAAACAGCTTACCGAAATTATTATTGTAGATGACCACTCTACAGACGATACCGCCGCCATCATCAGCAGCTATGCCCACATGGGCGTTAAGCTGTTGCAATTAAATGAGGACAAACCTTTAAACTCCTATAAAAAGAAAGCCATTGCCGAAGCCATTGCCCTATCAACCGGCGAACTGATGGTTTGTACCGATGCCGATTGCCGTATGGGTAAAAGCTGGCTGTCATCTATCGTAGGGTATTACGAAAGCCATCAACCGGTTATGATCTCATCGCCGGTAACCTATTTTGAGGAAACCACCTTGTTTGAACGCCTGCAAACGCTTGAGTTTTCATACCTGATAGGTATTGGCGCAGCGTTTATAGGTAATGGGCGCGCATCAACCTGTAACGGAGCCAACTTTGCGTACAGAAAAGATATTTTTTACGAAGTTGGCGGATTTAAAGGAATAGATGACCTGGCATCGGGCGACGACGAGTTGCTGCTGCAAAAGGTGGCCGAGATATATCCCGATAAAATAGGGTTCTTTAAAAACCGCGATGCCGTTGTATTTACCCATGCCAAGCATACCCTGCAGGAGTTTTTGCAGCAACGCAGGCGCTGGGCATCAAAATCAACCCGGTATAAAGATAAAAAGGTGGTAGCACTGGCTGTTTGTATCTGGCTGTTTAACCTTTCGTTATTGGTTAATGCGGGGCTGGGCTTTTACAATATATTTTATTTTAAACTTTTCCTGGTTCAGTTCCTGTTTAAATACCTGATAGAGGTAGCCTTTTTGTTACCCATAGCCTCATTCTTTAAACGCGTAAACCTGGTAGGCCTGCTCATTATACTTATCCCCATCCATATTATTTATTTTGTGTACGTTGGCCTTATTGGCAACACCAAAAAATATGTGTGGAAGGGGCGCACAGTACGTTAAGCCTGTTCATTTTGTGCACGGTTGTAAAAAAGGCTTAAACGTATCCGTTTAAAAAAGAATATTTAGCTATTTTAGGCTGCCTAAAACAATAATGCAAAACAACAACGATAGTTCTGGCGAGGACGAACTGATCCGCCTGCTGCTTAAACGGCAGTCGGAACTGAACTCTCTTTTGGAGGTCACCCGGGCTATTAATAAAAACACCGCAACGCCGGTTTTGGTGCAGATGCTGGAGGTGATCCTTAAAAACTACCTGCAGATAGGGAAATTCCGTTTCCTGATAGAAAAAGATAATACGTTTACCTGTATCTCTAAATATGGTGGTGTAATTGAACCGCCTCTTGCGCTTAATCAGAGTTGGGCGCATCTCCATAAAATAAAATCACCTGCGCCTTTAACCGGGCATGCCGACCCCTTATTAAACAAATACAATTACTTCATACCCATCTATCATAAAAATAAAGCGCTTGCCTTCGCCCTCATTGGCGATTTTAACACATCGGGCGATATGCTGAACAATGATCTGAATTTTATACAGACCCTGATCAACGTGATAGTAGTGGCTTTGGAGAATAAAAAGCTTTTTCGCGAGCGCCTGCAAGCCGAACGTTTTAAACGCGAAATGGAGCTGGCCGTTGAGGTGCAGAATATGCTGATCCCGCTGCGCGAGCATAAAGATGACGGCGTTGAAGTAGGTGCGCGGTACCTGCCCCACCAGGATATAGGCGGCGATTATTTTGATTTCTTTCGCCTTAACGAGAACGAATTTTTATGGTGCGTGGCCGATGTATCAGGCAAGGGTATTTCGGCAGCTTTACTGATGGCCAATTTCCAGGCAAGCCTGCATGGGTTGGCAGCCATTGAGGATGAGTTGACCACCGTGGTTGAACGCCTGAACAAAATTGTGATAAGAAACACCAAAGGCGAGCGTTTTATAACCCTCTTTTTGGCCAAGTATAACGAGAAAACCCGTAAGCTAAACTACATTAACGCGGGGCATAACCCAACTATATTATACTCAGAAGGTGAGGCTATCCCCCTGAAATTGGGTACTACCATGATAGGCGCTTTTGACGAGCTGCCATTCCTGAATGAAGGCGAGGTAGACCTTGAACCGGGCAGCCTGATATTTAACTATACGGACGGGTTGATGGATTACGAACTGCAAAACAAAAACTGGAGCGAAGAGAAGCTGCTTGAATTTGTAATAGCCAACGGTGAGTTATCCCCGGATGAGTTTAACGAGGCATTGATGAACCACATTAATTCGGTAGTAAAAGGTAAACCCATTGATGACGTTACGCTGCTGACGCTGCGGATATCGTAAGGCTGATAGCCCGGGCGTCATTGCGAGCGTAGCGTGGCAATCCTAAACTTGCATGTACCCCACTTCTCTATCGAAGATTGCCACGCTACGCTCGGAATGACGCTTTTTTAAATCAGCCAAACAATAACCCAAAAACCTCTTCAATTCTTCCCACCACTTTTACATCAATGGTATAGCGCGATAGGTCGAGCCGGTTTTTATCCTTCGCGGCGGTTGGCATGTTGTATTTGGAAATAAATATCTGCTCAAAGCCCAGTTTCTGTGCTTCGGCAATACGCTGTTCTATACGGTTAACCGCGCGGATCTCGCCCGATAAGCCTATCTCGCCCGCGAAACAGGTTTTAAAAGGGATGGGGATATCCTCGTGCGAGGAGATAATAGCCGCTGCCAAGCCAAGGTCGATAGCCGGGTCTTCCACACGGATACCACCAGTAATATTCAGGAACACATCCTTAGCACCAAGGCGGAAACCGCAGCGTTTCTCTAACACGGCCAGCAGCATGCTCATCCGTTTGGTATCAAAGCCTGTTGCGGTGCGCTGTGGCGTGCCATAAGCCGATGTGCTCACTAGCGCCTGGGTTTCTATCAGCATAGGTCTCATGCCCTCTAAAGTGGCCGATATGGTGATGCCGCTCAAAGGTTCATCGCGTTGGGATAATAGGATCTCAGATGGGTTTGATACCTCGCGAAGCCCCTCGCCCAGCATTTCATATATCCCCAGCTCAGACGATGAGCCAAACCTGTTTTTGATAGTGCGCAGTATACGGTAAACATGGTGGCGGTCGCCCTCAAACTGCAGCACGGTATCAACCATGTGCTCCAGTATTTTCGGCCCGGCAATCATGCCATCTTTTGTAATATGGCCTATTAAAAATACCGGGGTAGAGGTTTCCTTGGCAAAGCGAAGCAATTCTGCGGTACATTCCCGTACCTGAGATACACTGCCCGGTGTTGATTCCACATGCGAGGAATGCAGCGTTTGGATAGAATCGATCACCAGGATATCTGGCTGTAGCTCTTCTATCTGTTTAAATATATTTTGGGTGGATGTTTCGGTAAGGATAAAACAACCTTTACCAAATTCATCCTTCAATTCTTTGTTTTTTGCCCTTGTTTGCTGGGTATCTAACGATACCAACCGCTCGGCGCGCATTTTTATCTGGTGATCGCTTTCCTCGCCCGATACATACAGTACTTTTACGTTGGGCATGTTCAGTGCCAGTTGCAGCATCAGGGTTGATTTACCAATGCCGGGTTCGCCACCTATCAATACCAGTGAGCCGGCTACGATCCCGCCGCCTAAAACGCGGTTAAACTCCTTATCGGGCGTCAACAGGCGGTGTTCCTCCTTAAAAGTGATATCTGCTACCTCAACTGGTTTATTTGCCCGCTGCGATGAAGCCGGGCTGCTCTTCCAATTGGGTACAGACGCGTTAGATTTCTCTAAAATTTCTTCAACAAAAGTGTTCCACTGCTGGCAGCTTGGGCATTTACCCAGCCATTTTGGCGATTCGTAGCCGCAGCTTTGACAGAAATAAGCGATTTTAGTTTTAGCCATACTTTTGATGTGCAGCCCCGATTGTTATCGGGATCAGATTTGCAAATATGCAGATTATTATCTATTTACTAATATATTTAGTATTTAATTCGAAAAACTATTTTTAGCAGTGCAATGTTACAAAGAAGCAAAAACAACCGGTTTTAAATTTAGCATCTAATCGATAATTTTAAACAACATGAACTAAACATTATTAATAACCATGAAAAACATTCTACAATATGCCTTTGGCCTTGTTGCAATAGTAGCCATTATTATGTGGCAAACAGGATATAACCCTTTTGCCGGTTCTGGTAAAAGAGGTGAAATAATAACTGTTGCTGAATTCAAAAAATTGAAAAAGGATCATACATCGGCTGGTAAAAGAGTTGCCCTTGTTGCGCGCGGCGACATAGCCAACTCAAATGTTACAATTGTATTGGGGCGGCCAATGTCTTTAAGTTTTATGACGCCGCAAGCTGATTATATAGATCATTTTGAACTTTACCGTGGGGATGGTAAAAATGAATTTTTTATCCCTGAAAAATTCACCAATAAAGATTTGGTTTTATACGACAATGACGGTAAAAAGCATCATTACGATGAGAACGTAATTATTTCTTTCACCATGGAAAAGTTAAACGGAAACCCCCAGATAAATCCCCGCACTGGAGGGTACGACTGGGCATATAAACAAATAAGAATAGACCCTGCCCCGGCGCAATAAAATTTCAATAATTTGCAATTTTACGATTGGTTCTAATTTTTAATAAAAGGAAGGTTTTTAAAAGGGTAGAGTTTAGCCTCGTCCATCTCCATCGTTCTACCCGCTAAAATTATCAAATCGTATATTGTCTTATTTATCTGGATATCAAATTCAAATAGCTGATCGATTATATGTTCAAGAGCAGCGCCAAATTCATTGTATTCAATATATTCTTTAGCAATATTTAAATCGGACTGCGGCAATCTAATCCCTTCAGCTTGAATAATTATTTCATTTAGGGTAAGAATTAATTTTTTGTTCTCTAACATCATTTAAATATAAAACAAAAAAGAGCAGATGCTACTTAAAACATCTGCTCTTCCTATATCTGCCTTATCGGCTACTTATAATTTTATTTCTTCGTCTTTACTTGAGAAGAACTTAAACTCCGTGATCTGGTAAGCAGGGTTGCTTTTCACCTTTATCCACTGGTTGTATTTAAAGTACCATTTCATCTGCCGGGTAAATAACCCTTTTTTGATGTATGCCTCAATGTACGGGTGTACACAAAGCGTAATATTTTTCTCATTTTGCTCTTCCAGGATGTAGTTGAAATTGTTTTCAATATCATCAAGCAGCAAAATGGTTGGCCTTATAGTGCCGGTGCCACCACACGTAGGGCAAACCTCGCTGGTAACAATGTTCATTTCGGGCCTTACCCTCTGGCGGGTAATTTGTATCAATCCAAATTTACTTGGCGGCAATATGGTATGCTTCGCTCTGTCATCAGCCATTTGGGCTTTCAGATAGTCAAACAACTCCTTACGGTTGGTTGGCTTGTGCATGTCAATAAAATCAACAACCACTATACCACCCATATCGCGCAGGCGCAGCTGGCGGGCAATCTCCTTGGCGGCTTCCTTGTTTACCTGGTATGCGTTCTCTTCCTGGTTCTCTTTATTAGCTGTACGGTTACCGCTGTTTACGTCAATAACGTGCAGGGCTTCTGTATGCTCAATAACCAGGTAGGCGCCACCGGCAAGGTTCACCGTTTTACCGAAGGTTGATTTGATCTGCTTATCAACACCATGATGCTCAAAAATAGGCTCCTTGTGCTTATGCAGGCGAACAATGCCTTCCAGATCAGGTGAAATTTCATGGATGTACGACCGTACCTCTTCATACATACTCTGCTCGTTCACATAAATATGCTGAAAATCGGGATTCAAGATATCCCTTAATATGGTTGATGTACGGCCAATTTCGCCCAATACCTTTTTAGAAGGCTCGGTGCCATGCAGCTTGGTAACAAAGGTTTCCCATTTTGATATCAGGTCAAGCAAATCTTTCTGCAATTCCTGCACACCTTTACCTTCAGATACGGTACGTATAATTACGCCGAAATGCTTTGGTTTAATGCTTTCAACCACCTTACGCAGGCGGTTGCGTTCCGTATTGCTTTTGATCTTTTTTGAGATAGATATCACCTCAGAAAAAGGTACCAATACTACGTACCGCCCTGCTATTGACAGGTCGGAACTTAAGCGGGGGCCTTTTGTAGAAATTGGCTCCTTAGCTATTTGTACAGGTACAAGCAGGCTTTTTGATAAAACATCAGAGATTTTGCCCCCTTTGTTAATATCAGCTTCCGGCTTAAAATTATCTAAAAGCTTCGATTGGTACCCACCGCTACGTACTTGTTTGGTTAGCTTAAGCAGGCTTTGTACCTGCGGCCCCAAATCAAGATAATGCAAAAAGGCATCCTTCTCGTAACCAACATCCACAAAGGCAGCATTCAGGCTTGGCATAATTTTTTTAATGCGGCCTAAATAAATATCGCCAACAGTATAATTGTTAGTGATTTGCTCTTTATGAAGTTCTACAAGTTGTTTGTCCTGTAATAATGCAATGGTAGCCCCGTTGGGGGATGAATCGATAATTAATTCTTTTATCAACTGCTACTCCATTTCTTAAAACGGCGCACAATTGCGCCGCAAGTTAATAAGTGGGTAAAATACACACATAAAAACCCCGCAAAGCGAGGTGTAAGCTAATTACTTAGCTTATTTTTTCTTATGTCTGTTTTTTCTTAAACGCTTTTTGCGTTTGTGAGTAGCCATTTTATGTCTTTTACGTTTTTTACCGCTTGGCATAGTAATAATTTTTAAATGTGATTAATTTATTTCTTTAATTCCTTTATATACTCATCTATGCGCTGGCCCGCTACCGGGTCGCCCATTAAATCTTTGCATTTTTCATAAGCTGCAATCGCTTCCTGTTTCTTACCCAGCTGTTTATAGCTTTCGGCTAAATAAAAGTAAGGCTCAATCTCTTCCTTTTGCGCAATAAGCGTTTTAAACCTGTCAACCGCTTTTTCGTACTGGCCGCTCTTCATGGCAAACATGCCTAAGTTTAGCAGTGCATCGTGGTTTTTTGGGTCCTGTTTTACTACCTCAAGCAAAAGTGCAATACCCTGCATTGGCATAGCGCCGCCATTTACATAAGCTACACCTAAACCCATTTTAGCCTCAAGGCTGGTGGGTTGCAGTTTGGTAGCATGGTCAAACGCCTCAACAGCGTTTGCAACATACGTACCTTGTGCCGCAGTGTCGCTTGATAATTTATAGGCTGTGTTAAAACGGTTACCTGCGTTTACCCAGTCTGCCATTTCATTGCTTTTATGGGCAATATCCAGGTAGTAAAAGGCAGCAGGGGCTGGCTGGGTAACACTATCCCAAGCTTTGGCAATTTGCCTTTGCAGGGTAATTTTATCAGTTTCGCCGGCTGTTTTAAGTTTCGCCTCAAGCGCGGTTATTTCTTGTGCAATAGTAGCATCAATATTGGGTTTAGCCAATGCCGATACCGAAGCTTCATTTATGTTAGCATTGGGCTTTAATGCAGGCGCTGTTGCAGCCTTGGCATTTCCGCGCGTTGCTTCGGGTTTTATTAAACCCTTAACCGGTAATGAATACAAATAGCCCATTATAGCAACTACTGCTACGGCAACGACTATCTGTTTCTTCTTCATAACGATTATTTAGCTGCTTTTGTAGTTTTGTTACCGCTGCGTACTTTCTCAACAAAAGTTTTAGCCGGTTTAAAGCTTGGTACAAAATGCTCAGGGATAATGATAGCAGTGTTTTTTGAGATGTTACGGGCTGTTTTTTTAGCTCTTTTTTTAACTACAAAACTACCGAAACCTCTAACGTATACGTTTTCGCCGCCAACCATTGAGGTTTTAACTACTTTGAAAAACGCCTCAACAGTTTCCTGCACGTCCACTTTTTCTATTCCTGTTTTAGATGAGATTTCAGCTATAATTTCTGCCTTGGTCATATCCTGTTTTCTTTTATTTAAATGTATAAATACTTAACTGTTTTGGGGTTGCAAAAGTATCGCTTTAAAATTAAAGATTAAAATAAATAGCAGATTTTTTTTCGGACAGCCTTTTTTGCCTCAAATTATGATACAGCGATGATAAGATGTTACTTTGCACAGAATGAATTTTTCTGCCGAACTGATAGCCTGGTACATCCATAATAAACGCGATTTGCCATGGCGCAATACTACAGATGCTTATATAATATGGTTGTCTGAAATTATACTTCAGCAAACACGCGTGGAACAGGGCATGCCTTATTTTTATCGCTTTGCAGAAAAATACCCAACCGTAACTGCCTTTGCAGCAGCACATGAAGACGAGATACTTCGCCTATGGCAGGGGCTGGGCTATTATTCGCGTGGGCGTAACATGCTCAAAACCGCCCAATTTGTACAAGAACAATATAAGGGCATATTCCCGGTTAGTTATAATGAGCTGATCAAATTAAAAGGGATAGGCGAATATACCGCTGCGGCCATATCTTCCTTCTCATCAAACGAGGCAAGGGCGGTTGTTGATGGTAATGTTTACCGGGTACTGGCCCGGTATTTTGGCATTGATGAGGCTATAAATTCACCCAAAGGCAAGAAAATGTTCCAAAAAATTGCCGACGATGTGCTGGATAATGCCCGCCCCGCCCTGCATAACCAGGCCATAATGGAGTTTGGCGCAATGCTTTGTAAGCCTAAAAACCCTGCTTGTGTTATTTGCCCGGTGCATATAAACTGTGTTGCTTTTAAAACAAATGCAATAAACTATTTGCCTGTAAAACTAAAGACTATTAAGATACGTAAAAGATATTTTAACTATATGTTAATATCTGATGGTGAAAAGATCTTGATGAATAAGCGAAACGAAAGCGATATCTGGGCAAATATGTATGATTTGCCGCTAATTGAAACACTAGAATTAACAGATCCGGTTGAATTATTGCACCTGCCTCAGATGAAAATTTTTGGTAACGATGTTGCTTTAAAGGATAATTCGGCTGTAATTAAGCATTTATTAACACATCAGCATTTATACGTAAGGTTTTTAATGCTGAAAGATTTCCCTGAAAAATTGCAGGAAAACTGGTTTTATACCGATGTTGAAAATCTGAAAGATTTAGCGCTTCCGAAACCCATTTTTATATTTATAAAATATTTTTTTAATTTCTAAATAATTCTCCGTTAATTTATGGCATGTCTGGAATTAATAAAGTAATACTGGTTGGGCATTTAGGTAAGGACCCCGAAGTACGGCATTTAGAGGGTGGTGTAGCTGTTGCAAGCTTCCCTTTAGCAACATCTGAAACCTTTAACAAAGATGGCCGTAAGGTTGAGCAAACAGAGTGGCACAATATAGTTATGTGGCGCGGGCTTGCTGATGTTGCCGCTAAATTTTTACAAAAAGGCAAGCTGGTTTATATAGAAGGTAAATTACGTACACGCTCATTTGAAGATAAAGAGGGCATCAAAAAGTACACTACCGAAGTAGTTGCCGAAAACTTTACCATGCTTGGCCGTAAAACTGACTTTGAGAACGAAAGCGCCCCGCGCCAGGCCCTGAAAACGTCCGACACCGATGGTTACCGCAATAACGATGCGGACGACCTCCCATTTTAGCCTAATTGTAAATATATTTATATAAAAGCCCCGCCGGTATAACCGCGGGGCTTTGTTATTCAGAGAAATATCGAATAAATGAGTATCAATATTATAAGCATTCTATCTTGCGCCAGGGGCGCAGTGCTCTCTTAAATAATTGGTGTACAGCGTGCGTAAATGCATAACAGTACCCGGGCCCTCAGATATACTGTGGGTACGGTTAGGGTACAGCATTAGTTGGAACTGCTTGTTATATTTCACCAGTTCGTTTATCAATAACTCAGCATTTTGGTAATGCACGTTGTCATCGCCGGTCCCGTGTATGTATAATAAGTTACCCTTCAAGTTTTTGGCATAAGTAATTGGCGATCCTTTTAAGAAAGCTGCTCTTCCTGCCTCATCAACAGGTACACCGGTGTAACGTTCCTGGTAAATATTATCATAAGTTAACTGGTTACCAACCGCTGCAATAGCAATACCTGTTTTAAAGATCTCGGGGTATTGGAACATCAGGTTTAAGGTTGATGAGCCGCCGCCGCTCCAGCCCCAAACGGCCACACGCGAGGTATCAAGGTAAGCATGTTCTTTTAACAGCTGTTTGGTGCCCATGGCCAGGTCGCGGATGTTTACAGTGCCTATTCCCTTATAGATAGATTTACGCCATTCGCGGCCTTTGGGTACAGGGGTGCCCCTATTATCAATGGACATGTAGATGTACCCATCAGCAGCCATATCGCCGGTGTACATGAAGTTAAAACTACTGCCATTCTCATCTTTTACATTCTGGCCCCATGGTTCGCCATAAACATATAACACAACCGGGTATTTTTTAGTCGCGTCAAAATTATTGGGCTTTACCATCCAGCCATCCATTTCAACGCCATCTTCGGTCTTTACCTTAAAAAACTCCACGTTCGATTTTGATTTATCGGCCGCAGCAATGGCCTTGAGCGCTTTCTCAGACTTATCAAAGGTTTTATGCTCAGGTAACGAAACTACTTCGCTTACTGCACTGGTATAGTAGTTTGAAAAAGCATGGGTTGCTGCTTTACCATTTGGCGATACATCATACTCATGTGTGCCAGGCTCGTTTACAGGAGTAAGGCGCTCGGCCTTGCCGCTGCCATCAAGCTTGGTGCGGTATAGGTATTTTTGGGTCGCATTATCTGGCGAAGCCGAAAAATAAACGAAACCTGATGCTTCATCAATGGCATTTATCTGCATTACATCGTAGTTGCCTTTGGTTATCAGTTTTTCTTTCTTGCCATCGCGGCTTATACGGTATAAGTGGCGCCATCCGTCTTTTTCGCTGGCCCATAAAAAATCAGCCCCTTTTTTAAACCAGTCCCATCCGCCATAGTAATAATGTTCTTCCCATTCGGGTAATATATCAATCCAGGCAGCGTCTGTTTCCTGGTAAATGGTGTTTGATTTGCCGGTAGATACATTACATAACATTACCTCGGTTTTGTTTTGTGCCCTGTTCATGTGCTGAATAATAAGTTCGGTGTTATTAGCTGCCCACTCCATACGCGGCACATACGATTGCAGGACCGGGTCGGTCGGGATCTCCATCCACTTAGTAGCGCCGCCAGCAATACCAACCACGCCAATTTTAAATGGCGATGGCGCTTCGCCGGCTACAGGGTACTCTACCGGTTTTACATAAGGATAGATAGAATCGGTAGTGTTGAGCATCAAATAGTTTTTTGTTTTGCTGGCATCAATTTGCCAGTAAGCTATCTGTTTGCTATCCGGGCTCCAGCGGAAACCGTCGCGGCAGAAAAACTCCTCCTCATAAACCCAGTCGAACGTGCCGTTGATCAGTTTATCCGTTCCATCGCCGGTTAATTGCTTAATGCTGTTATCGGCAAGGGTTTCTACATAAATATTATGCCCGCTTACATAAGCAACCTTACTGCCATCCGGCGAAAATTTGGCAAACATTAATGAAGACGACGGTTTGTCTGCTCCCAGTTTGGTTAGTTTTTTGGCTGTAAGGTCATAAACCCAATAATCGCCACGGGTATTATAGCGCCATACCTTTTTTGAATTGGTGTAAAGCAATACTTTCTGACCGTCATCGCTCAAATAAAAGTTGCGTACGGCAATTGGTTTTTGCCCTTGCGGGGTAAGGGCTTCTTTGCTTAACAGGATAGTTTTTTTGGCATCATCGCGTGCGTCAAGCACTACAATTTCGCCGCTTTGCGCTTTATAATACTGGTACCCATCTTTTGCCCAATGGGTAGATGGGATCTGTGCTATCGCCTTATCCTGCAAAAGCAATAACAATAAAAACGCAAGGGACAATATCCCTGTGCGGTAAACTTTAATATTCATATTGGTTAAAATTGATGATGAGTATTTTTTAATAAAATAATGCTGCTGTAAATTTTGCGTTAAATTAGCATTTTAAAGCCTTTGATATTTATCCCTCATGAAAAAATTACACTTGCTGTTTTTGTGCCTTTTGGCCTTTGTAACTGTTAACGCCCAAAATGTTGACAGGAGCAAATTTATTGCTGATAGCCTTGATATTTACATTAACAAAGCGCTTACCAACTGGCGTATACCGGGCGCTGCTGTTTGTATTGTAAAGGATGGCAAGATTATACTGATGAAGGGCTATGGCGTTAAAGAGCTTGGCCTGCCGGGCAAGGTTGACCAAAACACTCTGTTTATGATAGGCAGCAACACCAAAGCATTTACTGCAACCGCGTTAGCTATGCTACAGGCCGAGAAAAAATTATCGCTTGATGAAAAGGTAACCAAATATATCCCAGAGTTTAAACTGGAGAACAAAGCCGCGGGCGAAATGGCCATTGTGAAAGACCTGCTGAGCCACCGTTTAGGTTTCCGCACTTTTCAGGGCGATTTTTCTTTTTACAACAGTAACCTAAGCCGCCACGAGATAATAGAAAAACTTGGTAAAATGAAGGCAACTTACCCGTTCCGTACTACATGGGGATATACAAATGCGGCATTTTTAACCGCCGGCGAGATCATCCCGCGGGTTACCGGCAAGCAATGGGAAACCTATTTAAAGGATAATATTTTTGCCCCGCTGGGCATGAACAGCACCCTGGCGCTAAGCGTAGAGATGCCAAAAGCCCTTAACCGCACCGTCCCGCATACTTTGGTTGACGGCCGCCTTACCGCTATACCGTATTGCAATATAGACGGGTTGGCACCTGCGGGCAGCATCAGCTCGTCTGTTAATGATATGAGCAAATGGGTAATGGCTTTGCTTGATAATGGCAAGGTGGGCGGCAAACAGGCAATACCGGCAGCGGCAATTGCAGCTACCCGCCAACCGCAGGATTATGTGGGCAACGTAAATCATTTAAACGGCGACAGCGGCTTCCAGCTTTACGGGCTTGGCTGGTTTATACAGGATTACGACGGGCGGCGCCTGGTTATGCACGATGGCGGGGTTAGCGGCTACGTATCATCGGTAACGCTGGTGCCAAAAGAAAAACTGGGCATTGTAATATTAACCAATACCGACCAAAACGCGCTTTACGAAACCCTGCGCTGGGATATTATAGACGCTTATTTTAAAAATAAGGACTATCATTATAACGATACCTACCTGGCCTATAATAAAAGCAATACTACAGAAGAACTGGCCGCTGATAAAAAACTACGCGACAGCACTTTGCTTAACCTTAAGCCGGAACTATCCGTTAATAAATACACCGGCAAATACGTAAACGACCTTTACGGGAGCCTGGAAATAACCCGAGGTGAAACCGGCAACGACCTGGAGATCCGCTTTGAGCACCATCCAAAAATGTATGCCAAACTACAACCATTGGGGGGTAACCGCTTTTATGTAACCTTCTCCGACCCGGTTTTTGGCAAAGCTATTTTCCCTTTTACGGTGAAAGATGGTAAGGTAACCAACCTGCGTGTTAAGGTAGCCGATTTTGTGGAGCAAGACCCTTACGATTTCAGGAAGGTGGAGCGATAGAATGGCTTAGCTTGTTCCACTGAAAAATGGAACAAGCGGAACAAATGGAACATATTGATAGTGAGTATGTTATTGCTGACAAAATCTTGTCATTAGCTCAACTAAAACTTTACCATTTGGCTGCTTTGATGCTTATATACAGCACTTTATGAAATTACCGTTTTTGTTCCACTTTTTGAAAAAACGGAACAAAAACGTCACCGATCTAACACGATATAAAACGACTTTTTTTACCTTTTTTCGACCTCAGTTCACCCTTTTGTGCCGTGAAAATCACATGAAAGCCAAAATGGTATTTTGTATTAAATTGTTGACTTATAGGTGTTTATTGATTTTAGACTTGTTCCATTTTGTTCCGTTTTTTTATCAAATGGAACAAGTTTTAAAGCCGAAAGCTTATTATATTACAGGGCGATCCACTAAACTTCGACCGGGCCGGGCTTACCACTGTGTCATTTCGAATGTAGAGAGAAATCCTGTTCAATTGACGCGCAGCGAACTTTGAATAATCAACAAGGTTTCTCCTCGTACCTCGTTCGAAATGACAGGGGTAGTAGTAACTCTGCGGCCAACCCGTTTCATACTATTTCCCTTTTGCATTCATATAATCCAGCGTTAAATTACACAGGGCTTTTACGCCAAGGGTAAACCCGCTTTCGTCAATAAAAAAATCGGGTGTGTGGTGCGATGGGGCAGTTATGCTGTTACCGCCTTTTGGCATGCCGCCTAAAAAGAAGAAAATGCCCGGTACTTTTTCCTGGTAAAAGCTAAAATCTTCGGCACCGGTTACAGGTGGGCGCAGCAATACGTTTTCTTTACCGGCGGTGCCTTCAAGTGTGGGCAGCATTTTGGCGGTAAGGGCAATATCATTAAAGGTAACGGGATATTTATTGCTATAGGGTATCTGCACTTCGGCTGTTGCGCCATAAGCTTCGGCTGTTTTGGTGGCAATACGTTTTACATTCTCGGTGATCAGTTTTTCGTCGGCATCGGTAAAATACCTTACGGTGCCCTGCATTTTAACGCTCTCGGGGATAATATTAAAGCGCGAACCGCCATTAATTACGCCGATGGTTACCACTGCGGGGTTTTCAGTAACGTTGATGTTGCGGCTAACGATGCTTTGCAGGCTGCTGATGATCTGGGCCGAAACCACGATGGGGTCTACACTGCTCCAGGGGTAAGCGCCATGTGCCGAGCGCCCTTTTACGATGATCTGCAGGTCTTTTACGCCTGCCATTGTACCGCCCGGGCGGTAAACTATTTTGCCAACCTCGGTTTGCGAGTTGATGTGTAAACCAAAAATCACATCAACCTTTGGGTTTTCAAGTACACCTTGTTTCACCATTTCTTCGGCACCGCCTTTCTCGCCAACGGGGGCGCCCTCTTCGGCGGGTTGAAAAATGAATTTTACGGTACCGTGCAGGTCTTTTTTCATGGACGACAATACCTCGGCAACGCCCATCAGGATAGCCATGTGCGAATCATGCCCGCAGGCGTGCATTACGCCAACTTCCTGCCCGTTATATTGTGCTTTTACTTTTGATGCGAAGGGAAGGTCTACCCGTTCGGTAACCGGCAGCGCATCCATATCGGCACGCAGGGCCACAACCGGGCCGGGCTGCCCACCTTTTAGTATACCCACAACACCTGTAGTGGCAATACCGGTTTGCACCTCTATCCCTAACGATTTTAAGTGTGCGGCAACAATGCCCGATGTGCGCACCTCGCGGTTACCCAGCTCGGGGTGTTCGTGAAAATCGCGCCGCCAGGCTATTATTTTGCTTTGCAAAGCATCGGCCTTAACGCTTACTGTTTTTTTTAATGGAGTGTTTTGCGCCATCCCTTGTAAAACAGACAGGCAAAAAAGAAGGGTTAAAAGCTTTTTCATTACTACGGTTTAGTGCAGTAAGATAAACTTTTAACCCCGAAATATAAAAAAATGATAATTCTGTTTTAATCAACAACCGGCGTAACGCCGTCAACAGATTTAACAGTTATTGTAAATATTATCACTGCATTAGGTGGGATAGTGCCATTACCATATGGCCCGTAAGCTAAACCCGAAGGAATGATCAATAGAATTTTACCGCCATTTTTAATTTTAGGCAATCCTATTTGCCATCCGGGTATCAGCGTTGAGAGTTTAAAACTAACGTTATCATTTGCTTCGATCTGCACATCCTTGATGTTCTTGCTAGCATAATTTACAACAAGTGTAGAGTTAGCGGTTATAGCGGCGCCGGTACCCGGTTCTAATACCTGGTAATATAAACCCGAGGTAGCATCCTTGGTCGCTGTAATAGTTGTATGTGCAGCTAAATAGGCCACAATCGCATCATCATCAGCTTTGGCCTGTACAGCAGGGTCAACCACGGGTAGTGTGATTGTATTATTTTTTGTGCAAGAGGCTAAGCCCATAACCAGCACGCTTAGTATAAATAAGTATTTTTTCATAATTATTAATTTTTTTGATCTTGGTTTAATTATTTAACACCTAAAATATCAACAGTGAAAACCAATACGGCGTTTTTAGGAACACCTGTGCCGGGCGAGCTATTGCCATAAGCTAAAGCAGATGGTATGATTAACAGCAAACGGCCGCCAACTTTACCATGAGGGATACCATATGTCCACCCTTTAATAACGCCGCCGTTTAAATTTGCGGCAAACCCTGTGCCGGTATTAAATACGGTGCCGTTTAAAAGTTTACCTTCATAGTTTACGGTAACCGTACTGGTGGCTGTTGGGTTAGCACCGGGCCCTTCGGTTAGCACCTGGTAATATACGCCGTTAGCATCTTTGGTAACATTGATGCTTGGGTTGGCTTTTAAATAGGCTTGTATATCGGTCTCATCTTTTGCAGCCTGTTTGTTAGCGTCAAAAGCGTCGTCCTTTTTGCACGATGCAAAAACCGATACGAGTACTGTTAGTATTAGAATGTATTTTTTCATGTTATGATTACGCAATAAACTATGCAGGAGATACAGTTGTCTTAATTTTTAATTCATTCAACTGTGCATCGGCTATAGTTGATGGCGAATCAATCATCACATCGCGGCCCGAATTGTTTTTTGGGAAGGCGATAACATCGCGAATGGAATCTAACCCGGCAAAGATAGAGGTAAGCCTGTCGAACCCGAAAGCGATACCACCATGCGGAGGGGCGCCATACTCAAAGGCATCCATTAAAAAGCCAAATTGCTTTTGTGCTTCTTCTTTTGAAAAGCCCAGATGTTTAAACATCAGCGCCTGCAGTTCCCTGTCGTGGATACGGATAGAGCCACCACCTATTTCGGTGCCGTTTATAACTAAATCGTATGCATTTGCGCGTACGTTCTTCGGGTCGGTATCTAAAAGTGCAATATCCTCAGGTTTAGGTGAGGTGAAGGGGTGGTGCATAGCGTGGTAACGTTCTGTTTCCTCGTCCCACTCTAACAGCGGGAAATCAAGCACCCAAAGCGGCGCGAATTTATTTTTATCGCGCAGGCCTAAACGGCCGCCAACTTCAAGGCGCAGTTCATTCAGCTGTTTGCGTACTTTTTCGGTTTCGCCGGCTAATATCAAAATCAAGTCGCCTTTTTCTGTTTCAAAAGCAGCGCTCCATTTGGCCAGTTCTTCTTCGTTGTAAAATTTATCAACTGATGATTTTAACGTTCCGTCATCATTATGGCGGGCATAAATTAAACCGGTAGCACCAATTTGCGGGCGTTTCATCCACTCGGTAAGTTCATCAATTTGCTTGCGGGTGTAACCTGCACAGCCTTTGGCATTGATACCAACAACCAGTTCGGCATTATCAAAAATGCTAAAACCTTTGCCCTTAACCACATCGTTCAGTTCAACAAACTGCATCCCAAAGCGGGTGTCAGGTTTGTCAGAACCATATAAACGCATAGCATCGGCGTATTGCATACGTGGGAAATCGCCAAGTTCAAGGCCCTTAACGGTGCTAAACAGGTGGCGGGTTAACCCTTCAAAAATATTCAGGATATCTTCTTGCGTGATGAACGACATCTCGCAGTCAATCTGCGTAAACTCCGGCTGCCTGTCGGCGCGCAGGTCCTCGTCCCTAAAGCATTTCACTATCTGGAAGTAACGGTCGAAACCGCTTACCATCAGTAATTGTTTAAACGTTTGCGGCGATTGCGGCAGGGCGTAAAACTCGCCTGGGTTCATGCGGCTTGGTACCACAAAATCGCGTGCGCCTTCCGGGGTCGATTTGATCAGTACCGGGGTTTCTACCTCAATAAAATCTAATCCATCTAAATACTTACGTATTTCCTGTGCCATTTTATGGCGCAGCACCAGGTTGTTGCGGATAGGGTTACGGCGCAGGTCAAGGTAGCGGTATTTGGCGCGCAGCTCCTCGCCGCCATCGGTTTCATCCTCAATTAAAAACGGAGGGATTTTGGAAGAATTCAGTATCTCCAGTTCGGTAACGGTTATTTCAATCTCACCGGTCGGTATCTTAGTGTTTTTGTTAGAACGCTCTACCACGGTGCCGGTTACCTGAATAACAAACTCGCGGCCCAGTTGCTTTCCGGCTTCGCGCAGGTCGGCATCGGTATCGGTATTTAAAACCAGTTGGGTTAAACCATAACGGTCGCGCACATCAATAAATGTGGTGCCGCCTAAATCGCGCGATTTTTGGACCCACCCGCAAAGGGTTACCGTTTCACCTAAATTGCTGATATTTAATTGTCCGCAGGTATGTGTTCTAAGCATAATTCCTTTTGTTAAAAGTCTGCAAAACTACGTTTTTGAGGCGAAAGGTAAAAGGTAAAAGGCGAAAGGTTTGATATATAGGTAATAGAGCAATTGCGGCGTGTATAAAGAACACGCTCCAAATAAATTTGTGAGAACATGAGGGAAGTAATATTTTAGCCATATGGGATGGAAATTATGGGCAGGGCTATTGTTGGAAAAAGGCAACAATTTGATAATAAATTCGGGCATCAGCTTTGTAAATAACCATTACCCTTATGGCAAAAATTGGGTATATGACATTAAGCGCCTAATGCCAGGGGCAGCAATAATATTTGATATCGGTGCAAATGTGGGGCATGTATCTTTAGAACTTAACAGAAGTTTCCCCGTGGCCACAATATGGGCTTTTGAGCCCGTAAGTTCATCTTTTGCTGATTTTGAAAGGAACACCAAAGCCATAAGTAATATAAAAGGGTACCAATTAGCGGCAGGAGATGTACCCGGTATTGTAAAAATGCCGCTGTACAGCGAAGGCACAATTAACACACTTAAAAATGCAGCATACGATAGCCCGCCAATTGGTGCCGAAAATATAACTGTGACCCGGCTGGATGAGTTTGTGCGCCACAACCAAC
Organism: Bacteroidota bacterium; assembly: GCA_040390445.1. Classification (GTDB taxonomy): domain Bacteria; phylum Bacteroidota; class Bacteroidia; order Sphingobacteriales; family Sphingobacteriaceae; genus Mucilaginibacter. The sequence continues at coordinate 406,473 of JAZJYI010000002.1, read as the reverse complement.
TTACACATATTGATATTTTAAAAATTGATATTGAAGGTTATGAACTGGAAGCGCTTAAAGGTGCAGGCAGTTTTATTGCTAATATAAAGTACATAATTGCCGAAATTGGATTTGAACGATGCACAACCAAAACGCATTTTACCGATATGGATGCTTTTATGGAGGACAATGGTTTTCAGCTTGTAAATATATATGAGCTACAGCACCGCTATAATGATAGAACCAGGCTTGGCTATGCCAACGCCCTGTATGTTAAAAAATGATGCCCCGATTTTAATGTAAGATACGGTTATACCACCCATCGGCTCTTTTTATTATAATATTCCAAATCAAAGCCTATATTTGCTGCATAATTCTCAAGGGGTGCCTTGCTTTGAGCAATCAAAACTGAAAGACAGGCTGAGATCAAACCCATACCCCCCAACCCCCTGAAGGGGGAGCTATTATCTTAAGTCGACTAAGATCTTAGGCTCCTTTACTCAGGAAACTGGGGAGTGACACCTGATCCGGGTAATGCCGGCGTAGGGAGAGGTAACAAGTTAAGTGTACTGCCATTATACCCTGGTGAGCAGATGGTTTAACTCATTTTTATTGTTCAAACAAATTGAAAAACTTATTTGCGGCGCTTATCGCCCTGCTGCTGCCTGTCCTGGCATCGGCCCAATTTTCCATCAGCGGAAAAATCACTAACCAAGCCGGCGATGCTTTGCCCGGCGCAACCGTAACCATTTCCAACCCGGCCGTAAACACACAGGCCGATGTAAAAGGTAATTACCACATTGGCGATATGCCGGCCGGTGTTTACACCATTAAAGCCAGTTATATTGGTTATCAAATTACTACTCAAACGGTTACTTTAAACGGTAACCAAATCTTAAATTTTTCACTTACCAACGCCACCTTCAGCGCCGAGGAAGTTACGGTTACGGCCACCCGCGCGGGCAAAAACTCGCCAACGGCCTTTACCAACCTCAGCAAAAAAGACCTGCAGAAAAACAACTTCGGGCAGGATATGCCTTATCTGCTCAACCAAACGCCATCGGTAGTGGTAAGCTCTGATGCCGGTGCAGGTGTTGGTTATACAGGTATCCGTATCCGCGGCAGCGATGGCACACGGGTAAATGTTACCATTAACGGTATCCCTTTAAATGATGCCGAAAGCCAGGGCTCGTTTTTCATCAACCTGCCAGATCTGGCTTCGTCTGTTAACAACATACAGGTGCAACGCGGTGTAGGTACATCAACCAATGGCGCGGGCGCTTTTGGTGGCAGCATCAATATACAAACCGCTACCCGCCGCGATACCGGCTACGCCGAAATTGGTACAACCGCCGGGTCATACGGTACGGTAAAAAATACGGTTAGCCTGGGCACAGGTTTACTGGGCGGGCACTTTAGTGTGGATGGCCGTTTGTCGAGGATAAAATCTGACGGGTATATAGACCGCGCATCATCCAGCCTGCGGTCGTTTTTTTTAAGCGGCGCTTATTATGGTAAAAACAGTACGCTAAGGCTTAATGTTTTCTCAGGCATTGAACGTACCGGCCAGGCCTGGAACGGTGTGCCCGATTATATTATTGGCGATAATACCATTAAGGATAACCGTACCTTTAACGGACTTGGCCTGATGCCTGACGGTACTTATTATAAAGACCAGGTAGACAATTACCAGCAAAACCATTACCAGTTATTGTACGATCATAAACTGTCTGATAAGCTATCATTCAGCGGGGCCCTGCATTATACAAAAGGTTATGGTTATTATGAGGAATTTAAGAAAGCCGATTCTTTGAAAAATTATGGTTTAAAGCCGGTAACTTATGGCGCAAAAACCATAGACACATCTGATCTGGCACGCCGCCTCTGGCTTAATAACGATTTTTATGGTATTACCTATGCCTTAAAATACCAGGCGCAAAGCAACCTTAATTTTACTTTGGGCGGGGCTTACAACCGCTATACCGGTGCGCATTACGGCAACATTATTTATACTAAAGAAAGCGCCGGCATACCACCAAATTACGAGTACTATCGTGATGATGCCAAAAAGAATGATTTTAACATCTTTGGCCGCGGCGAATACAAAATAGGGAATGCCACCTTGTTTGCCGATATGCAATACCGCAGAATTTTCTATTCTTTCTTAGGATACGACAGGAATTTGAACAACGTACAGCAAAATGCCACGCTTAACTTTTTTAACCCTAAGGCGGGTATAACTTATGAGCTGGATGAGCACAATAACATCTATGCCTCATTCGCGGTAGGTAACCACGAGCCTAATAGAGATGATTATACCAACTCTACCCCCTTGAGCAGGCCTAAACCCGAAAATCTGAAGGATTTTGAAGCCGGTTACCGCACCAGCGGCGATGTATTTAAAGGGGGCATCAACCTGTTTTATATGCTGTATAAAAACCAGCTGATATTAACCGGTGCATTAAATGATGTAGGCGGTGCAACACGTATGAATGTTGACGACAGCTACCGCGCAGGTATTGAGATTGATGGCCGTGTTAAAATAACAAACCAGTTAAGCTGGGCTGCCAATGCAACCATTAGCACCAATAAAATTAAAGACCTTAATATCGCGTTAAAAAACTACGATGCCGACTACAATCCGTTGCCGCCAGTACTGCAAACTTTTAAAAAGACCGATATCGCTTTTTCGCCTTCGTTTGTTGCCGGTAGCGAGATAGCCTACTCGCCGGTAAAAAATGGTAGCATAGCCTTTATCAGCAAATATGTGAGCAAGCAGTATTTGGATAATTCTGCCAATGTTAACCCGGCCGGTATCAGCACCTCGCCGGATGTGGCTAACAACCCATACGCTGTAAACAGGCTTTTAAAAGCCTACTTTGTAAATGATGTAAGGCTGAGCTATAACATCCAAACCAGCGCCATTAAAAATATAAACGTAGGGTTGCTGGTGAACAATATTTTCAGCAAAAAATACGAAGCCAACGGCGCAACCTACCGCGAGGTAGATGCTGGCACAATGGTAAATTATAATTACTATTATCCGCAGGCAACGCGCAACTTCCTGGCATCGGTAACTTTTAGTTTTTAAGCTGATGCAACACTGGATAGACCTGTTCATAGAGCAGGTGAAAGCAACTACCTGGCTGGAGTGGGCGGCTGTAATATTAGGCGTGGCCGAAGTACTGCTGGCACGCGCAAACAAAGTGTGGCTATACCCAACCGGTATAGCCGCCACTTTAATTTCTATTTACCTGCTGCTGAATGCCATGCTATATGCCGAATGCCTGCTGAGCCTTTACTATGTTGTAATGAGCGTTTATGGTTGGTACCACTGGATAAAAAAACGACACGAACCGGCTGTAAAAGTGAGCTTTTCCACCCGGCAGGAATGGATGATAACCTTATTAATTGTTTTTGGCGGATGGGCAGTTTTATATATGGTCCTTGTTAAGTTCACGCCCTCAACTGTCCCAATTTGGGATTCGTGGGTATCGTCAACGGCATGGGCGGGTATGTGGCTGCTGGCCAGGCGCAAGGTTGAAAACTGGGTGTTGCTTAACATAAGCAACCTGTTTGCCATCCCGTTATTGTACCACAAAAACCTGGCAATGTTTGCCCTGCTTACCCTCATTTTATTTATTGTTGCCGTGTTTGGCTATTTCGATTGGCGGAAGATAGCACGGCAGGAAAGATCAATCAGCTAATTGATATGGAAAACATTAAACATCCGTCAACCCTGCTAAAGCCCGAATGGGTAGCTATCATTCGTGATAACGCCCCGGAGGCAGAGGGTTTAGGCAAATTGCATCCCGCCCAATTGCAACTGGTTTATGACCGGCAATGGTTTAATTTGTTAGCCCCTGCTGTTTACGGCGGCCTGCAAACACCACTGCCAGAACTTATAAAAACAGAAGAAGCCCTAAGCTGGGCCGATGGTAGCCTGGGCTGGGTAGTTACTTTATGCTGTGGTGCCGGCTGGTTTGGCGGCTTTATTGACCCGGGCATCGCGCATCAAATTTATAGCGATAAAGAAGCTTGTTTAGCAGGCAGCGGCGCACCCACCGGCATAGCTACCATTAACGGCGAGGGGTACATTATAACAGGTAACTGGAAATACGCCAGCGGCGTGCACCATGCCACCTACATTACGGTTAACTGTAATATAATGGATGGTGAAACCCCTGTTTTAAATAACGACGGTACGCCGCTTATCCTCCCGTTTGTACTGGATAGGAAAGATGTACAGCTGTTATCCGGCTGGAAATACATAGGGATGATAGCCACCGGCAGCGATGCCTATTCGGTTACTAACTTATATGTAGATAAAAACCGCTGCTTTAAAATAGAACCTGCGACAGCTGTTATTGACCAACTGCTTTACACCTATCCGTTTTTCCAACTGGCAGAGGCGACACTGGCCGCCAATTTATCGGGCATAGCGGTGCATTTTGTTGATCTGTGCGTGCCGGCTTTTGCCAATAAGGCAACCAACATTCGGAGGGTTAGCCCGGCAAACGTTTTGATCATGGATGAGGCTTTGCAATTGGCTACAACACAGCTAAACCAGGCGCGTGCTGCACTTTTTACAGCAGTTGCAGCATCATGGGCCAACCCAACAAAAGAGGGTTTGTTAAAAGAGGTTAGCCGTAGCAGCCGCGTTCTGGCCAAAGTATCGCGCGAATGCGTGGATGAATTATATCCTTATTGCGGCCTGCTGGCGGCATCGCCAGATAGCGAGATCAACCGGGTTTGGCGCGACCTGCATACAGCAAGCCAGCATGCTTTACTTACTTTTTTAGCGTAACATTTAGCGTTAGTTTTTATTTTTAGTAACACAAATATCACATTGTTTATATATTGCAATCCTGATATTTGCCTTTTAACATCTACGCTATGAAGATAAAATTTCTGCTTACGCTAACCTTTGCAACCGCCGTATTTAGCTTATCGGCCCAAACAAAAAAAACCGCGACAACCGTTTCAACAACTTTACCACGGCCAAAACTGGTTGTGGGTTTAGTGGTCGACCAGATGCGCTGGGATTACCTGTACCGCTATTACGACCGTTACCAGGCCGGGGGGTTTAAACGCATGCTTAACGAAGGGTTTACCTGCGAAAATACCCTGATCCCATATATCCCAACCGTTACAGCCATAGGGCACTCGTCTATTTATACAGGTTCGGTGCCTGCTATACATGGTATTGCCGGCAATGATTTTATCATACAGGCTACGGGCAAATCAATGTACTGTACTGACGATAGCACGGTTAATGCCGTAGGCAGCGATTCAAAGGCTGGCAAAATGTCGCCACGCAATTTACTGGTAAGTACTGTTACAGACGAGCTGAGGTTAGCGACAAATTTCCGCTCAAAAGTAATCGGGATAGCGCTAAAAGACCGCGGCGGTATTTTGCCCGGCGGCCATGCGGCAAACGCGGCTTATTGGTTTGATGACGCCAACGGCGCCTGGATAAGCAGCACTTATTATATGACCGAACTGCCTGCATGGGTAAAAACCTTTAACGCTACAAAACCGGCCGAAAAATACCTGAAACAAGACTGGAACACCCTTTACCCGGTTAATACCTATGTACAAAGTGCGCCCGATAACAGCCCCAAATATGAAGGTAAATTCGCCGGGACCGACGCGCCAACCTTCCCCATAAAAACATCAGAATTGTATAAAGGTAAAGCCGGGATGATCCGCTCTACCCCATATGGTAACAGCATGACGCTTGACCTGGCCAAAGCAGCCGTTGAAAATGAAAAGCTGGGTGCAGGTACAGTAACCGATTTTCTGGCCGTAAGCCTTTCATCAACAGATTATGTAGGCCACCAGTTTGGCCCCAACTCGGTTGAGGCAGAAGATACCTACCTGCGTTTGGATAAAGATATTGCATCATTCTTTACTTATTTAGATGGCAAACTTGGTAAAGGTAACTATACCGTTTTCCTGAGTGCCGACCACGGTGCCGCGCATAACCCTAATTTTTTGATCGACCATAATATCCCGGCGGGTGTTTGGAAAAGCGGTGATGTAGTAACACGCTTAAACAAATTGCTTGAGGATAAATATAAAGTAAAAGGCGTGGTGTTAAATATTGAAAACTACCAGGTAAACTTTAACAACGCGGCCATTAAAAAAGAGAACCTGAATGCCGACGCTTTAAAGTTTGAGTGCATCCAGCTTTTACAGCAGGAGCCACAAATTGCTTACGCGGTTGATATGCAGCGTGTGCAGGCTGCCACCATACCTGATGAACTGCGTACACGCATCCAGAACGGATACAATGCTGAGCGTAGTGGCGCTATCCAGATTGTGCTGAAACCGGGATGGTTTAGCGGTGGCCAAACCGGCACCACCCACGGTAGCTGGAACCCTTATGATGCGCATATCCCATTGGTATTTATGGGATGGGGTATTAAACACGGTAGCTTGACCCGCGAAACCCACATGACAGACATAGCCCCAACCGTTGCTGAACTATTGCACATCCAGGCGCCAAACGGCAACATTGGTACAGCTATTGGCGAGGTATTGAAATAAGGCAAAATATATTTGTCATGCTGAACGATAGTGAAGCATGGCAGGGTAGATTTAATTTTACCACAAAGAACACAGAGGTTTCACAAAGGTCACAGAGGGCTAATTTAAATCTCTGTGACCTTTGTGTTTTTATCTTTGCGCCCTCTGTGGTAAAAAACTAAACGAACAAATGAAAAAATATATATCCAAATTCCATTACCTCACACAAGACTTACCTGATCGCAGCCATGTAGCGCAAGCCCAAACCGCCTGCGAAGCCGGAGCCAACTGGGTTCAGTACCGCTGCATGAGTAAAAGTGATGAAGAAATGATCCCTGAGATTCACCAGATAGCAGCTGTTTGCGATGACTGGGGCGCAACGCTTATTCTAGCCAATCATTACCACCTGTTGGATAAGGTTGATGCGCAGGGCGTACATATTGAAGCTTTTGATGCCGATTTCGCAGCTATCCGCGAAGCGATAACCGACGAAAAAACACTGGGCGCATCTGCCACCAACACAGAAGCCCTGCTGCGCATACAAAACAGCGGCGTGGTTGATTATTGCGGCTATGGCCCTTTTGCCCATACCGATACCAAGCCAAATGACAAGCCCCTGTTAGGTTATGAAGGTTATCGTGTTTTAGAAAAACAGCCCATTGAGCTACCTGTTATTGCAGTTGGTGGGGTGCAATTAAAAGATGTGGAGTTACTGATGCAAACCGGCGTTTACGGCATCGCTGTTTCTTCGGCGGTTAATTTGTCGTTAGACCCGGCTGGTATGGTGAAAGAGATTTATAGAAGGATCTATTAGCAAACTGTGCAATCGCCTAAACGCATGCCGGCGATAGATGCTTCACTACGTTCAGCATGACAATTGGTTTTTATCTTTTTGGATACGCCAGATAAACATGTTCGTCCATTATTTCCCCGGCTTTTATTACCGTTTGTTTTAACACACCCTGCTGAACATAACCCGCCTTTTCCAGCACCCGCATTGAGCCACGGTTCTTGCCGAAAATAAAAGCCATTACGCAAATAATGTCAAAGTTGTTAAAAGCATAATTAGTCACCAATTTAACCGCTTCGGTCATAATGCCGAGGCCCCAGTATTGTTCGCTAATAGCCTCAGCGGCGATTTGCGGTAAACATCTGCCCTGAAGTTTAAGCCTATACCGCCCGCAACCTCTCCGTTTATTTCTATAGCGAAATTGGTAATGGGCAGCTGGTTTATCATCAGGCCGATAAAAGCTTCAGCATCAGTTAACGAATACGGTGAGGGGAACCTGTCCAACAAATACGCGGGTACCTTAGGGTTATCCGCATGTTTTTGCAGTGCCGGGGCATCAGCTAATTGCCAGTGCCGCAGTGTAAATCGGCTTCCCTTTATTTCCATATATAATGATGGTTAAAAAGGCCGGGATAAACAGCCGGCCTTTCTTAAAAATAGCTTAAAATTTAACGGTGTTTAGGTTTTTATCAACCAAAAATCCATCAACGGCTTTCAAGTCGAACTTTAATTTGCGTTTGGCTTTAAACTTTAAAACAAACAGATCCACGTTACCTTCAACAGCCGCTTTATTGCCAACGTTTATAAAGGTTGGGTACAAGGCCTTTGTGCCATTTGTGTGGAGCCTGTCGTTCGTCAGGTTTTCCATACCCTTAACGTTTAAGGGTTGTACGGCTACAAATTCGTAATCCTGCTGGCTGTAAGGCAAGGCAAAGCTTACGGCATTAACCGATTTTAGGTTAACCCCTTTTACCAGCACCTCAATTATCTCTCCGGCATTATAGTTTTGTTTAGCCGTACTCAGGTCAATTTTCCCGGCCACTTTTTCTACTTTATCATCAGCCAGGCCACCGTCTAATTGGGTAGCCACTACCGAAATATCGTAGGCATCAATAAGGTCGTTTTTGTTAATGTCGCCATTGCTTACATAACCTTCAAAATCGGCATCGCCTTTACGCAAGCCTGTGTAATTGGTGTACGAGGTAAAGTCGTTCCTGTCAATTAAATGATCGTTATTGATATCACCAGGAAGCAGGCTCTCCGTCCCCGGCACTTTAAATACATACAACTCCCTGCCCGATCCAAAGCCACCCACGGCATCGGTAATACTTAGTTTAATATAGCGTGCGGTAGGGTGTTTGTCAAAATTGAATGCTTTAACAGCATCGTTATTTGCCCACTCAAATGTTCCGGCAGGGTTCCAGTCTTCCTTATTGTTGCTATAATAAACAGTCCCTTTTAGTAATATGCCATTGCCCCTGCCAGTACGCGGCAGGTAATTAAACTTATCCAGCTGATTGATGGACCTGAGGTCCATTACCAGATCAAACGGAACGGCCTTTACGCCCCATTTGGTGTGCCACATATCCGCTTCATCAAAGTTGAACAGTTTATCCACTTCGGTATCTTCCTCGCTTGCTACAGAGGTTTCGCCAGCAATGCCAGCAATAGCAAATTCAAGCGGATTGTTTTTTGTCGTAGCTTCAAATTCGGCCCAGTCAGAGTGCCCGTCTTTATTAACCGCGCGCAGTTTATAAGAGTAACCGGTTTCGGCATTTAAGCCATCAAACAACAGCGAGGTATCTTTAATAGTGCTGTAAAGCATGTTATTAAATTCAATCTCATAAAAATCGGCATTCTTTACTTTGCTCCAGGTAGGTTTCAGCGTGTAGGCTTCCTTGTTTTCGGGCTTAACCCCGGCATTGAGTGGTGCCGTAAGGGCGCCTTTCAAAACCCGGGACCTGTCGGCAGGGGCAAACTTAAATCCGCTGATCACTGCCGATACGGGTTTGCTGCTTACATCGGCTGGCTCCAGTTTTATCAATAGCTGCGGGTTTTTAATGAGCCGTTGTTTTTCAAACGCGCTCCCTTTTGTGGCGAAGGCATTAAAATTGGGGGCCGCATCGTAATAGTAAACATTGGTTTTATGATTAAAATCGGCCATGCTGTTTGCCTGCTGTAATTTAATAGCCCGAGTGCCAATTTTTGCTGCTATCCCTTTAGGCTTTTCGGTGACATTGATCCGGAACGTTGTTGATTTTTGTTTCACAAAGCCGGCGAAACCACCCTTTGTGGGTTGTACCAGCAGGTGCAATGTGTTTTGCTTATCGAGATTGGAAGTAATTACAGTTGTTACCCCTGTACCCAATTTATAAGCTTCTGTAGTGCCATCGTCATCATACTCGGTAAATGAGCTTTTCCCCGAAGGGTAAATTTCATAAATGCGGGCTGCTTTGTTTATTTCTGATACATTGTTGTTGGCGTTGGTCATGGGGATGATAGCCCCGCTTTTTACAAACACCGGCAATTTCCATATAGGAGCATCAAAATTATTGATAACTCTATTACCTTCATATTTATCGCCCGAGAAATAATCTATCCAGTATCCGCCGGGGAGGTAAATGCCATCACGTATATCGTTGCCTTTAGCATCAGCCTTTGTTGCCTGGTAAATTGGGGCCACCAAAAAATTGGGTCCATATAAATACTGGTATTGTGTAGCCCTACCCAGGGTATAGGTATTAGGATATTCCAGGAACATAGCCCTGATGATAGGCAGCCCTGTTACCGCAGTTTTGGCAATGCTGTAAGTATAAGGGATAAGCGCCGATTTAAGCTTCAAATAATTACGGTTGATAGACGCTGCGGTGTCGCTTAAAATTTGCGGATATTTAGGGTTATATCCCCAGCCATCCATGTTTAACTGCATAGGGCCAAAGGCCTTCCACTCAAAATCGCGGATGTTAACAGCCGCATTTTTGCCCCCAAAAATGCCATCCATATCAGAGGTGATATTGGGTTGCCCCGATAAGCCCGAGCCAATATACGTTGGGATATGAAAACGGATGTACTCCCAAACGCCCCCGGTTTGGTCGCCCGACCAAATTGCAGCATAACGCTGTGTACCCGCCCATCCATCCAACGATATGGTAAACGGACGGGCGTTGTTGCCATATTTAGGCAAAATTTGCGCCACGTCGGCCACGCCGTTCAATCCGAAAGAATACCCTGCACCCACCCAGGCCACGTCTGTTTTTAAAACACGTACCCCGGCATCATGTACCTCTTTAACAATATCCCGTTGCAGTAAAGGGCTTACTTCGGGCTTTGGATGCAAGTCCGATTGTGTCCATAAGCCTATTTCCACCCCGTTTTTACGGGCGTAATCTCCAAAGTCTTTCAGGTTTTTGATGTTCCCGTCTAATGTTTCTGTTTGCCCGTAGCCTGCGCCATAACCGTCATTGGGCAATATCCAACCCAGGGGCATGTCATTTTTCTTATACCGGTCTATCACCGCGCGTGCCGAAAACTGGTAGTTGTTCTTTTCGCCGTTTAGCGATTCCTTAACGCCACCATTGTCTTTTTGGCTTTCTTTGTAATGTTTACCATCTTCAAACAAAATGCCTTTGGGGTCTTCTTTCCAATAATCGCGGTTATAGGCATTCAGGTGGCCCTCATAAAAACCAAACTTAGGCAACAGCACCGGGTTGCCCGTTAACTGGTAAAAATCATTCAACAAAGCTACGGCACCCTGGTCAACCATAAAAAACACATCCAGGTAAGGGCTTTCGTGCGAGAGCTTAACCGTGCCTTTTTCTTTAGTGCCAAAATCATATTTCCCCTTTTTAAAGGTGTACCACATAAAGCCATACCCTTTGGTTGACCAGTAATAAGGCGTTGGCGAAGCTACGCCGCCGTCGGTCCAGCTGTTTTGGTTCTCAATAGCAATTGCCTTTCCTTTGTGCGAGAAACGTCCGTTTTGCACGCCTCCTCCATAAAAGTATTCATCCGCACTCTCCTTCAGGCTTAGTGTTACCTGCTTAAGTTCAAAATTTATGGGCGTGGTAAGTTCCACCACCGTATTCTGCGTTGCCGTGTTCAACACCTTGAATTGGGCGGTTTGCTTATCAAACAGAATAGTTATCCGCTTATTTTTGATCGTGAGCTGATTATCTGCATCACTTAAAGTTAATGCAGAAAGGGGTTTACGGGGGTTATCAACCAAAATCTTCGCTTCGGGTTTTGCCTCCGGGGCGCGGAGGGCGCCACCAGAATTATCCTGAAAAAGGCGGAAGATATTGTCGGCATAAAAGTCTACCAACATCTTTTTATTATCGGTAAGTAATACCTCTATGGTATGCTCATTAATTTTCTGCGCACTTAAAATGGCCGCACTTTTCTGTGTTACACTTTTAGGCTCCTGCCAATTCTTAGCCGCCAATACCGGCTGGGCTGAAACCCAAAACAGGGAAACCAGAGCCAGCAAAATCTGGTTATATTTTTTTGCGTACCAAGGTGATTTTTTCATTATTTAATTATTGATGTAGGATATTTCAGGTTTCGAAGAAAATTTTCGTCCCGCGCAAACGATTGCGCAAGCAAAACCTTCATTTCCGCTTTAAATGTATTTATATTTTGAAAAGAAGAGAAAATATTTTAACCGGATCAATTGCTTAGATGCTATGCCATTATCCCTAACAATAGCCAGTGCTTAAGTAGTAAACAAGTTACAATAATCAGCACAAATAAATAGTTCGGTATTCAGTAAATTGCCATCCGAAAAATGTGTTAGCATGAAAAAAAGCTTTACCTTATTATTCCTTTGCTTTAGCCTGGGCGCTTCAGCGCAAACCCTTGGCCCGCTTACTGTCGAAAAAATAATGCGCGACCCCAAATGGATGGGCGTATCACCGTCAAACATCCGCTGGAGCGACGACAGCAAAAAGATCTATTTTAACTGGAACCCCGATAAAACAGAACGGGATGAACTGTTTTACATTACCCCGGGCAATACAAAACCACAAAAAGTTAGCCTTGCCGACCGCCGTGATATGATCCCCGAAACCGGTAAGTGGAACAAAAAGCGCACGCTAAAAACCTATGAGAAAAACGGCGACATTTACCTGCTGGAAGTAGCAACGGGCAAAACCACCCAGCTAACCAACACTACCAGTCGCGAAAATAACCCAACCTTTAGCGGTGACGAGGGCAGCATCATTTTTACCAATGATAATAACCTGTACCAGTTAAAGCTAAATAAAGGCGAGCTTACCCAGCTTACCAATTTTGTGAAAGCAGCCACCGGCGAAAAGAAACCCGCCAAAGATGGTGAACAGGCTGCCTGGCTAAAAAAACAGCAGTTGGAACTGTTTGATATTATAAAAGTTAACGAGAAAGACCGCAAACTTGATTCGGCCGAGCGGGCTTTGTTCAAACCTTCAAAATTAAAGGAACTTGTATTTGGAGATAAACGCTTAACCGGCACGCAGCTTAGTCCGGATGGCAGGTACGTAACCTACCGCCTTATCCAGATGGCCGAGGGCGCAAAGAGCGGCATCGTGCCTGATTATGTAACATCATCAGGTTACACCGAAGATATCCCTAACCGCACGAAAGTGGGCAGCCCGCAAGCAACCTCTGAGAGTTTTATTTACGACAGGCAACGCGATACCGTTTATAGCATCGTTACCAAAGATTTGCCCGGCATAAAGGATATCCCCGAGTTTATAAAAGATTACCCTAAACAACTGGAGGCCCTTAAAAAGCTAAACGCCGACCGTAAGGTTGACATAGCCGGCCCATACTGGAGTCCCGATGGGAAATACGGCATTGTAAATATTGATGCGCAGGACAATAAAGACCGATGGCTGATGAAACTTGATGCCACCACCGGCAAACTTACCCTGCTTGACAGGCAGCACGATGATGCATGGATAGGCGGACCGGGCACAGGTGCCTGGTTTGGCTCAGGCAGTATGGGCTTTACAGATAATACTCACTTTTACTTCCAGAGCGAAGCCAGCGGTTACTCGCACTTGTACATGGCAGATGTAGTAACCGGTGAAAAGAAACAGGTAACAGCAGGCAAGTGGGAAGTGCAAACCCTTCACCTGTCGAACGATAAAAAAACCTTTTACTTTACTGCCAATATAGAGCACCCCGGCATTACACATTTTTACCGTATCCCGGTAACGGGTGGCGCGCCGGTTAAAATTACCGGGATGAAGGGTGGTAACGAGGTAGAACTATCGCCTGATGAAAAATGGCTGGCTATCCGTTATTCCTACTCCAACAACCCCTGGGAACTTTATGTGCAGCCAAATAAACCTGGCGCAAAAGCGGTACAGGTAACCAGTTCAACCACGGCCGAATTTAACTCGTACCCATGGCGCGAGCCAGAGGTGATCAGCTTTAAAAACCGTAATGGTAAGGATATTTACGCGCGTGTTTACGTGCCTAAAAACCCCGACCCGGCAAAACCTGCGGTGGTATTTGTACATGGCGCGGGCTACCTGCAAAACGTGCACTACTGGTGGAGTAGCTATTTCCGCGAGTATATGTTTAACAACATGCTGGTTGATAACGGCTACACAGTTATGGATATTGATTACACCGCCAGTTCGGGCTACGGGCGCGATATCCGTACCGGTATTTACCGCCACATGGGCGGCGCCGACCTTACCGACCAGGTTGACGGTGTAAAACTACTGGTAGAAAAATATGGTGTTAACCCCAAACATGTGGGTATATATGGCGGCTCATACGGCGGGTTTATGACGCTGATGGCCCTGTTTACCGAGCCGGATGTTTTTGCATCGGGCGCGGCAATACGCTCGGTTACCGATTGGGCGCATTATAACCACGGTTATACCTCCAACATCCTGAACGAGCCATTTACGGATGAAAAGGCTTACCGCCAAAGCTCACCTATATACTTTGCCAATGGCTTAAAAGGCAACCTGCTGATGCTGCACGGTATGGTAGACCAAAATGTGAACTTCCAGGACATTGTACGCCTTTCCCAAAAGCTGATAGAGCTGCATAAAGAGAACTGGTCGCTTGCGCCATACCCGGTAGAAGACCACGGCTTTGTACAACCCAGCAGTTGGACAGACGAGTATAAACGCATTTATAAATTGTTTGAGGAAACGCTGAAAAAATAGCTTAATAAGTGCAGGTGAGGACACCTGCACCGGGTAGGGATAAGGTAAACTTTCCGTTCCCCTGCTCAGTTGTCCTCACCCGAGCATTTAGGGTAATTCATTCCGCCCTTGTTGGTTGTCATCAGCAAGGGCGAAATGAATATTATCTCCCGTCGGCGAATGCCGAAGCTGTAACCCCGGGGATTACAACGAAGGCATCGTAGCCTTTTATTATCCGCAACAGCTTATTGTCCTTAATAACTAACTTTCCATCTTCTACAGCAGCGCGTAAAGGCTTTAGGTCTATATATTGCCAGTTATTGCTTTCGGCGGCCTTTAACAGGGGCGATAATGATTTAAGCACACCGCTATTGGCATCAACTTTCTCATTAGGGAAACCCTTAAACGGCGAGGCTTGTGTGCCCGATACGCCAAGCAAAATGATGTGGTATGAGCTGCTGAATTTACTATCTTCAATACTGCTTACTAAATTTCCAATATCGTAAGTATCCATTAAGCCCTCATCTTTAGCAACGTGGTTTGCTCCGTATTTATACAGGTTCTTTTTATCCTGCCATTGGGCGTAAACCTGCATGAGTTGATTTTTCATGAGTTGTACCCGCAAGTGGTGGCTTTGCGATTTGTATATTTTGGCACTCAGCCTCATCGCCTGTATTACTTTAACCTCGTGTTCGCTAAGCTTCAGGGCCGATAGTTCATCCAGGTTTTTTTCAAACTCGGGGGTAAGTAAATAAAAGGGCTTGCTTTGGTCTTTTAAAAAGTTGGCGAAATAGGTCTTCGAGTTGTTTTTGATAAGCTCATAAATTTCTTTCGCGCGGGTGCTTTTGGTGGTTTTTTGTAATTCGTTACAAATGAGGGCATCACCTACCAGTAATATCTGGTCCGTGCCATTAATGGTAGTGTTAGCTTTGGTAAATTGTTTAAGCAGTTCAAATTCGGGGGCAAAAGCATAAAAAGAGAAGGTGTTGCCATATTCGGCCACATATTTTTCCATTTCGGGAGCCGATAGGGTTTTGATCTTATCCTGCAGGATACGCGCTGTAAATGGGTCTATCTCACAAAAAAAGTTATCAAATTTTATTTCAGATGCCAGTGCCGATACAAAGAAGGGTGTTTCGTTTGTAAAATGGTCTTCTCCAACAAGCACATTATTGCTGCTTTTGGCCCGGGTTAAAATTTTGTCCCAACCCGCGCCTGTAAATTTATTACCATCTTTGGTAAACAAGGTTGTGTTGCTTTTTGCCAGGCTGGTTACAAGGCTATCTTGTGCACGCGTTAATTGTGTATAAAAACTAACCAGTAGTATGGTTAAGGCTAAGGTTTTTCTCATGCTGTTAAGAGTACATCTTTTTGTAAAAGGTTACAAATAAAACAATCACTTTTGTAATATCATGTAATAGCTATTTGGGTAATGAATAAATATTTGATGATAATAGTTTTGCTTATAGTGGGCTGCACCCCGGTTAAACACCCGGCTGGTGTACAGGTGTCATTGGTAAATAACGGGCAATCCGTTCAGTTTAAGGGGTTAAATTATGTGGTGATGCAGGATATAGCCCGCGATACCAATAAAGATGTTTGGCAAAGCCTGGTGCCGGTTTACCGCATGCCTGCCGATACCGATATGAAAAACTATCAGCCTGTGCAGCCGGGGCGTTATCTGTTAAAAGACAGCGTAGTGATTTTTACGCCCGATACGCCCTTTGTAAAAGGCCGAACTTACTTTGTACGCAATTACCGCCTTGGTGAGGGCGCCGCATTGATAGATTATATAAAAAGCCGGTCACAACCCGGGAAAGTGCGTTTTATTGATTTGATTTTTAAGCAATAAGCTTTGAAAAATCAAAAAAAGTTGTTACATTTGCATCTGAATTAAAAAAGAGGGGGCATTTGTCCCCTCTTTTATTTTATCAATCAAATTATCAACCGCCCTGTTTATCTATCGGGGGTACCGGTAAAAACATACGATAATGAATATTGAAAAGAGAACAGCTGAACTGGTAGAGGAGAAAATTGCCGATATGCCAAACTTGTTTTTGGTGGATGTTAAAATGCATCTGAACGGTAAACTGATCGTGCTGGTTGACGGGGATGACGGGATAGGAATTGCCGACTGTGTGGCCATAAGCAGGCATGTAGGCTTTCATCTGGAAGAAGAGAACGTGATAGATACGCCCTACAACCTGGAGGTTTCATCGCCGGGCATTGATACACCGCTAACGCTGCAAAGGCAATATGCGAAAAACATTGGCCGTACGTTATCAATAAAGATGGATGACGGCGCCAAACGCGAAGGCAAACTTTTAAGCGCTGCCGGCAGCGAAATAACAATTGAAGAAATAATAAAAGAAAAAGGGAAAAAGGCTGTAACTGTTGAAAGCACTATCCCGACAGATAAAATAACAGAAACAAAAGTTTTAATATCATTCAAGTAGAAGATGAGCAATATTAATTTAATTGATTCTTTTCAGGAATTTAAAGATTTCAAGAACATTGACCGCCCAACCATGATGAGCGTTCTGGAAGACGTTTTCAGAAGCATGATCAGGAAAAAATACGGCACAGATGAGAATTGCGATGTAATTGTGAACACAGACAACGGCGATTTGGAAATATGGCGCACACGTGCCGTAATGGAAGATGGCTTTAGCGAGGATGATGACCTGGAGATAGAACTGGCAGAAGCCCACAAAATTGACCCTGACCTGGAAGTTGGCGACGACTATATTGAGCAGATCACTTTAGAAAGCTTTGGCCGCCGCGCTATTTTAGCTGCCCGCCAAACGCTGGTATCAAAAATTCTTGAACTGGAGAAAGACGAGATCTTCAAAAAATATAAAGACCGCGTAGGTGAAATTGTTACCGGAGAGGTTTACCAGGTTTGGAAAAAAGAAACCCTGGTATTGGATGATGAAGGTAACGAGCTTTTATTACCAAAAACCGAGCAGATACCTGCCGATTACTTTAAAAAAGGCGACAGTGTGAGGGCGATCATCAGCAAGGTTGATATGCTTAACAGTAACCCTAAGATCATTATATCACGTACAGCGCCCGAGTTTTTACAGCGTTTGTTCGAGATGGAGGTTCCGGAGATCTTCGACGGTTTAATTACCATCAAGAAAATTGTTCGCGAACCGGGAGAGAGGGCTAAAGTAGCGGTAGAATCTTACGACGACCGTATCGATCCGGTTGGTGCCTGCGTAGGTATGAAAGGTTCACGTATCCATGGTATCGTTCGCGAGTTGAAGAACGAAAACATAGACGTAATAAACTTTACCAATAATATCCAGCTATACATACAGCGTGCTTTATCGCCTGCCAAAATCACTTCTATTAAATTAGATGATGAGAAAAAAACAGCGGCGGTTTACTTAAAGCCCGACCAGGTATCATTAGCAATTGGCCGTGGCGGCCATAACATTAAGCTTGCCGGCAAGTTAACCGGTTATGAAATTGATGTTTACCGCGAAGCTGATGAGCATGATGAGGATGTGGACATTGAAGAATTCTCAGATGAGATTGACAGCTGGATACTGGATGAGTTTAAACGCATAGGGCTTGATACGGCTAAGTCTGTATTGGCATTATCTGTTGGCGAACTGGTAAAACGTACCGATCTTGAAGAGGAAACAATAAAAGAAGTTTTATCAGTTCTACAGGCAGAATTTGAATAAACGAAATAACACGAATAAAAAATCGTATTTTTGCGATAATTAGCAGAGAAAATTTAATAAATGTCAGAAGACAAATCCATAAAATTAATTAAAGCAGTAAAAGAACTGAACATTGGTATGGGTACCATTGTCGATTTTTTAGCTACCAAAGGTTACAAGGTTGAAAAGCAACCGATGGCCAAGCTGGATAACGATATGTACACTACTTTGTTAAAAGAGTTTGCTGTTGATAAAATTATTAAGGAGGAGGCCAAGCAGATCAGCATAGGCAAGATCAGGAAAGAGGAGCCCGGACAGGCACCTGAAAAACCTGTTGAGCCCCGCCGTTCAAGAGATTTTGAGAACGAGGAGATACTGATCAAAAACACCGGCCATTTCGCTTCAGCACCGGCTGAAAAGCCAAAACCGGCCGAACCTGAAAAGGCGAAGACCGAAGAGCGTAACGAAGCATTGCCGGGTGTAAAGGTAATTGGTAAAATAGACCTTAATAACCTTAACGCTAAGGCGCCCGCAGCCGAAAAACCTGCCGAGGCACCAAAAGCGCCCGAGCCCGTTGCTGAAACGCCGGCACCTGCACCGGTTGTAGAAACACCAAAAGCACCAGAGCCAGTTGTAGAAAAACCGGCACCGGCACCAGTTGCAGAAGTAGAAACGCCAAAAGCACCAGAGCCAGTTGCAGAGAAACCTGCACCGGCCCCCGTTGCACCTGCACCAGTTGCAGAAGCGCCTAAAGCAGAAACACCTGTAGCCCCGGTAACACCACCACAGGCACAAACCCCAACAGACGACGCTGAACCGGATGAAGTGATCCGTGCGAATGCAGAGCGTTTAACAGGGCCAAAAATTATAGGTAAGATACAGTTGCCGGTTAACCAGCCTAAACGCGGTGGCCCGGTAGCATCATCAAACGCCGCAGGCAGCGCAGCCGATCAGAAACGCAAACGTAAGCGTAAAGATCAGCAGGGTGGTAACGGAGGAGGCCAGCAACAGGCACCGCCAAGTGGTACCATTAACCCTAACCGTCCCGATTTCAGGAACAGGCCTACAGCCCCTCCGGGTGGCGGCAACCGTCCCGATTTTAGAGGTGGAAGGCCACCTGCAAGTTCAGGCCCTAAAGAAGAACCATCAGAAAAAGATATACAAGACCAGATCAAGGCTACACTTGCACGCTTAAGCGGGGCAGGTAAGTCGGGCAAGTTTGCGCAGCGTGCAAAATTCCGTCGTCAAAAACGTGATGATGTTGCTGCCAATGCTGATGAACTGGCAATGGAGCAGGATGCACAATCTAAAGTGTTAAAGGTTACCGAGTTTGTTACAGCAAATGAATTAGCCCTCATGATGGATGTGTCTGTAACGCAGATCATCTCAACCTGTATGAGTTTGGGGATGTTCGTATCTATTAACCAGCGTTTGGATGCCGAAACCCTAAGCATTGTTGCCGATGAGTTTGGCTACCAGGTTGAGTTTGTAAAACCACAGGACGAAGAGTTTATACTCGATCAGCCTGATGAGCCGGAAGACCTGATACCGCGCGCACCAATTGTGACCATCATGGGCCACGTTGACCACGGTAAAACATCACTACTGGATTTTATCCGCAAAACAAACGTAATTGGCGGCGAGGCCGGGGGTATAACCCAGCACATTGGCGCTTATGAAGTTACCTTGCCGGATGATAAAGGAAAGATCACTTTCCTGGATACACCGGGCCACGAGGCGTTTACCGCCATGCGTGCCAGGGGTGCACAGGTAACAGATATTGTTATCATTGTAATTGCTGCTGATGACAGCGTGATGCCACAAACCCGCGAGGCCATAAACCACGCGCAGGCTGCCGGCGCACCAATCATCTTCGCTTTCAACAAAATTGACAGGCCGGGTGCTAACGCCGATAAGGTACGTGAGCAACTATCAGCCATGAATATTTTGGTTGAAGAGTGGGGCGGTAAATACCAAACACAAGAAATATCGGCCAAAACCGGCTTAAACGTTGAGCTGTTGTTAGAGAAAGTATTGCTTGAAGCAGAATTGCTTGAGCTAAAAGCTAATCCTAACAAACGTGCCGTTGGTACTGTAATTGAAGCCGCTTTAGATAAAGGCCGTGGTATTGTTACCACCATCCTTGTACAGGCAGGCCGCCTAAAAGTGGGCGACCCTATATTGGCAGGTTGCTACAGCGGGCGTGTTAAAGCGTTAACTAACGAGCGTGGCCAAAGGGTTGAATCGGCAGGGCCATCAACACCAGTACAGGTGTTGGGTATGCAGGGCGCACCTACAGCGGGCGATAAGTTTAACGTATTAGATACCGAACCTGAAGCACGCGAAATTGCGAACAAACGTTTACAATTACAACGCGAACAGGGCTTACGTACACAGAAACACATCACGCTTGATGAAATTGGCCGCCGTTTGGCAGTTGGTAACTTTAAGGAACTTAACATTATTGTTAAGGGTGACGTGGATGGTTCTATCGAAGCGTTATCAGATTCGTTACTGAAACTATCTACCGAGCAAATCCAGGTTAACATCATATCAAAAGCAGTGGGTCAGATCTCCGAATCAGACGTGTTGCTGGCTTCTGCATCAGATGCGATCATCATTGGTTTCCAGGTACGTCCTTCGGGAGGTGCACGTAAACTTGCCGAGGCCGAGCAGATCGATATCAGGTTATACTCTATCATCTACGATGCTATCAATGAGATAAAAGCGGCGATGGAAGGTATGCTTGCACCAACGTTTGAAGAGAAGATCGTTGCTAACGTAGAGATCCGCGAAACCTTCAAGATCAGCAAAGTGGGTACTATTGCAGGTTGTATGGTATTGGATGGTAAGATTACCCGTAACAGTAAGATCCGTATCGTTCGCGATGGTGTAGTGATCCATACAGGTGAACTGGCTTCATTGAAACGTTTCAAAGACGACGTGAAAGAAGTTGGAACCAATTACGAGTGTGGTTTGAACATAGCTAACTACAACAACATAGAAGTTGGCGATATTGTAGAAGCATACGAAAACGTAGAAGTAAAACGTAAATTAGCCTAATAGCTACTTACTTAATATTGAAAAGGACGGTTGTATAACCGTCCTTTTTTTGTGGCTGTACATCCGGCCCGTCATTGCGAGGAACGTAGTGACGTGGCAATCTTCGACATGCTTGTCGCCGAATGTTCTATCGAAGATTGCCACGCTGCGCTCGCAATGACGCGCGGTGGTTTAAAACCCCTTCTTCCTCGTAACACCTGGCTTCCTAACCTTTGGCTTAACATTATCCGTAGCCTCATCAGCACCATAACGGCGGGCCATTTTGGCAATGCGTTCTTCCATGGTTTCGGTAGTGAGGCGTTCGCGGCCAAGGCTATCTACCAGTATGGGGAAAGCAAACGGTGTAGGCCGCTCAATCGTTTTCAGAATGATGTTTTGTGTTTGGATGCGCTGTAAAGCAGCACGCAGGCGGAACTCTTCTAACTGAAAAGCCAATGCCTCATTGTACGCCTGTCGTACCAGCAGGTTGTCCGGCTCGTACTCGCTAAACACCTCAAACAGTAAGGATGTAGACGCTTGTAAGTGTTTATTCTTTACCGGCTGCCCGGGATAGCCCGTAAACACCAGCCCGCCAATGTGTGCAATATCCCTAAACCTGCGCCGGGCCATTTCGTTAGCATTGAGGCTATGCTGAATATCGTCTATCAGGTTATTGATACTGAAGAAATCGGCATCTTCCAAGGCCTCTTCAATAGGGATATCTTCATCAGTCAGCAATTCAAAGCCATAATCATTCATGGCGATAGAGAAGCTGGCCGGTTTAATTTTAGAGATCCGGTAGGCAAGCAGCGATGCCATCCCCTCATGCACCAAACGCCCCTCAAAAGGGTAAAATAAAAGATGGTGCCCCTCGCGCGATTTAAAGGATTCTATTAAAAATTCGTGGCTTTGCGGCAAGTGCGACAACTTGGCCTGCAGTTCAAAAAGTGGTTTAAGTTCCTTAACCTCTATATCTGTTTCAATACCATTAGCTACCTCATCCAGCTTGTCCCTAAAAACAGCAGATAGTTGTGACGATAGGGGCATCCTGCCGCCGTTCCAGCTTGGTATCAGTCCTTTAGTCGATTTTGATTTTTTTACGTAGGCCGTCATTTCTTTAACCTTGATAAATTCCAGGCTACGGCCGGCAAACCAAAAGGTATTACCTGGCTTTAATTTGGCTATAAAGCCTTCTTCTACCGTACCCAAACTGCCTCCGCTAAGCCATTTTACCCGGATGCTCAGTTCACTGGTAATCGTACCGATACTAAGGCGGTGGCGCATGGCTACACGCCGGCTGTTCACTTTAAATAAGCCGTTCTCTACTTCTACCTTTAAGAATTCATCGTACTGGGCAAGGGTTTTACCGCCGTTGGTTATAAAGTCTAGCAGTTGGTTAAACTCATCCCGGCGCAGGTCTGCAAAGGCAAAGGTGGTCTTTACCTCGCGGAACAATTCATCAGCACGGAAGCCATCAGATACCGCCAGTGTTACCATAAACTGTATCAGCACATCCATGGTGAGCAGCATAGGGTCGCGGCTTTCAAACACACCATTTTTAATAGCTTGTTTTAATGCGGCACCTTCCAGTAACTCCAATGAGTGGGTAGGTACAAAATAGGCTTTTGATATCGCGCCAGGATGGTGGCCGCTCCTGCCGGCGCGCTGCATAAAACGGGCAACGCCCTTTGGACTGCCTACCTGTACCACGGTATCTACCGGGCGAAAATCTACCCCCAAATCTAAACTGGAAGTGCACACCACTACCTTTAGCGCCTCGGCATGCAGGGCCTGCTCCACCCAGTTACGCAATTCGTTATCAAGCGAGCCGTGGTGCATGGCCATGATGCCGGCATACTCGGGATAATTATCAATAATAGCGTGGTACCAGATTTCGCTTTGCGACCGCGTATTGGTAAATATCAGCGTGGTTTTACTTTTGGCCACTATCTCCATTACCTGTGGCAAGAGTTTAACACCAATGTGCCCCGCCCAACTGTAGTTCTCAATATTTGGGGGGATGACAGATTCTATCACCAGTTTCTTATCCACATGGGCACGTATCATCCTGACCTGTTCGGCCGGGAAATCATTCCCCAGCAAAACTTCGGCAGCTTGTTCAAGGTTGCCAATAGTAGCAGAGATACCCCAGATGCGGAGTCGGCGGTTTGTAGTTTGCAGTTTGCTTTCTTTTTCGGTGCTAACTGCCAACTCAGAACTACCAACTAAAGCGAGAGCTTTAAGGCGTGAAAGGCCTAATTCCACCTGCACACCACGTTTGGTTCCTAATAGTTCGTGCCACTCGTCGCAAACCATTACTTGCAGGCCTTTAAATACTTTGGCGTATTCCTTTTGGGCAAGCATCAGGTGCAGGCTTTCGGGGGTGGTTAACAGCACCTCGGGTAATTTTCTTTTTAAGGCGGCTTTTTCTGCTGCAGACGTATCGCCGGTGCGGGTCATAATACGCCAGGGCAGGCCAATATCATCGCATACCTCCTGCATCGCCTTGCGGATATCGTTTGTTAGAGCACGCAGGGGCGTTATCCATAGCATTAGCAGGCCATTATCTTTTTGGGTAGTATAGGTATCGGGGTGCTTATTAATAAAATCGGCCAAAAATGGCAGGAACAATGCAAAGGTTTTACCGCTTCCGGTAGGTGCATTCAGCAAGCCCGATAGGCCCGACAGGTAAGCCTCTTCCATCTCTTTTTGAAACGGGAACTGCTTCCATTTTTTTTGTTTGTACCACTGCTGTATTACCTTTTGCCCTTTGGATGTCATTGTTTATGGTAACAAAATACCTTATTATTGGTTATATCTATCAACTGTAAATTAAACAAATTGTTACGAACATGAATTCTTCAAAATATTTTATAGTCCCGGTACTGGCCATAGCATTATTTTCATGTAAGCAAAAAAGCGCACCAACATCAGCCGATACCGTTATTGACAAAATGGGCACTTCGCAACCAGACAGTATAATTAAGGCGGCAGATACCAGTGTTGTTAACCTGCCCGGAGATAAAGCCGCACCATTGGCACAACTTATAGTGCCGGGCGTAAGCATTGGGCAAACAACTATAAACGAAAGCGGCGAGAAAGTACATAAAAGATTAGGTATCCCGGATGCCGGCGATGCAGCCATGGGTAAAAGTATATCTATCTGGTACGCCAACCACGATACTACGGGCTACGTAACCCAGATGTATTTTTCGCGCGGGCAGGGTGATGACGAGGTGAAACGTGTTAAACAGATAAGGGTTACTTCGCCGGTGTTTAAAATAAATAGCAAGCTGCATACGGGCGTGCCGTTAAAAAGTGTTTGGCCGTTATACCATTTAAAAAAGGTAGCAACATTTACCGATAAAGGCAGCAAACGCAGCCTTTATGATGATATTAAAGGAGGTATTGCCTTTGATGTTGACGATAAGGACATCATTACCGGCATTACCGTGCACGAACCCGGCCGGGAGGCTGCAAGTACTTACTTGCCGTTCTTTTCAAGCTTAAAGGCCCTTAAATAAAAAATGCCTCCCCAGTTGGGGAGGCATTTTTTATTCCTTTAAAATCGAGTGTTATTTCTTCTCAGGCATCAGGATAACTTTTGCCAGGTTATTATTATTTAAGTATTTAACAGCAGTTTCTTTTGTGCTTTGCACAGTTATCTGATCCAGGTTTTTAACGTGGCTCAAAATCTGATCAGGGTCCTGATCGTTTTGAACAGCCCCTGCCAGGTATCCCGACCATGAAATATTTTGCTTTAACTGCACCTGGGTTGAACGGGCTTCTTCGGCAACAAACTTTTCAATATCTCCCGGCTGTGCACCTGTCAGTTTTATCTTGTTTATCTCATCAAGCGTTGCAGCTATCAGTTTATCAACGTTTGTGGCGGCACATGTAAATGAAATGGTTATTGTGTACCTGCCTTGTGGGTTTTTAACATAAGCAGCCCTTATGCCCGGCGCATATATACCACTCTCCTGTTCGCGGAGGCGCTCAACCAGTTTAATGTTCAACACCTCTTCCAACGCATCAAGCTGCATGTTATTTGCTTCGTTAAAAACATAATCGCCGCTGTATATCATTTGCACGTTGGCTTTATCATCAATACCCTTGTAAACAGTTTTGGTTATCTGCCCCGGGGCCGGGTACATTTTTAAATTTTTAAACGTTTCTTTTTTATGGGTTGATGGCAAAGCACCAAGGTAGGTTTCCATAAAAGGCCTTATCTGGTCTACTGTAAAATTACCAACCACAACAAACGTAAAGTTGCTTGCATCGGCAAACCTGTCTTTATAAAAGGCAAATCCTTTATCAATATTGGCGGTGTTTAGCCTTTCAACCGTAGTAGCCCCGCCACGGAAATTATTATTACTTAACACGTTGGATAACGTATCCTGGTAAACACTGAGCGGATCAAGCGAACGATTGGTAAGCAGTGCCTTGGTTTGGCTTATTGTTCCCTGCCATATTTCTGCATCCTTTCGGGGCTGTGTAAAATACAGGTAGATCAATTGCATGGCGGTCTCAAAATCGCGCGGAGATGCGCTGCCTCTTATACCCTGTGTAATTTCGCTGATATAAGGCGAGATGCTTACATTTTTACCGGCCAGCATTTTATCCAGCTGCCCCTGGTTAAACTCTGATATCCCGCTGCTGCCAAAAACCGAACCTGCAAAACTTGCCGATGTATAATCAGCATCGTTTGCCAGTGAGGTACCGCCAAAGGCCGACCCATTGATCAATATCTGGTCGTTTTTAAATTCGGTAGGTTTTAAAATTACCTTTAAGCCATTCCCCAGTATTAATGTGGTGGTGCCAATAGCCGCATCCGTAGTGTCTGATACTACTTTTGAGCCCTCGGGTGCTTTTTCCATTAAAGGTTTGCTGGTAACATTATCTACATAAGCAGTAAGGTTATTGCCGGCAGATCCTAACCAGCTTAAGATGGTTTTTTCATCAGGTAACTTATCCTTGTCTTTCTCAGGGCCTTCAACAATAATCACGCGGTTTTGGTCGCTGATAAATTTACCGGCCATGGCGTTCATTTGGTCAAGGCTTATTTTGTTGATATTGTTCACGTAAAAATCATACTCAAAATCAATCCCCGGGATAGCATCGCCCTTTAAGAAATTAAGCTGATACTCTCTTACATAGTTTGCCGAGTTGGTTTTGTTTTTTTCATAATAAGCATTTTGGATGCCTACTAATGCCTGTTGTTTGGCACGCTCAAGCTCAGTAAGGGTAAAGCCAAATTTACGAGCACGCTCGGTTTCGGCAACAACGGCTTTTACAGCAGTTTCCAGAGCTTCCGTTTTGCCAACTACGACAGACGAAAATGCATCCTGATTGCCAATTAGCGGGCCATAAGAAGTACGGGCATATAAAAATGGCGGTTCGGCCTTTTGCTGTAATTCGCCAAGCCTTTGGTTCAGCATAAAATTGAACAATGAAACCCGCACACTTTGCATATAAGTATCTGTTGTTTTTACAACCGTTTGGGGGTGCTTTACAACAATCTGGGCAAGGGTGTACGGGAACTCCTTATCTGTAACAACCTTAACAACCGTGCCTGGTGTTGGGGCTACATTAAATTCGGTACGTGGTTTAGCCGCAACCGGGTTTTTAAGGCCCGAGAAATTTGCTTTGATCAATTGCTCTACGCGTTTTACATCAAAATCACCTACGGCAATTACCGCCTGTAGGTTTGGGCGGTACCAATCGGCATAAAAGCTTTTAATGGTTTCGGCGTTAAAGTTTTTAATAATATCCTCTTTACCTACCGGCAGGCGCAATGCATACCTCGAGTTATTTAACAGAACAGGCAAGGTTTGCAGGCTTAAACGCTCTTGTGCATTTTTGCCACGCAGGCGTGCTTCCTCTAAAACAACGCCGCGTTCTTTATCTATTTCGGCAGGGTCGAATGTTACATAACCAGCCCAGTTTGCCAATATGTTAAACCCTTTCTCAAAAACAGCGGTGCTATCTGTTGGCAAGGGTAGCTGATACACGGTCTCGTCAAACGAGGTATAAGCGTTCAGGTCGGCCCCAAACTTTACGCCCGATTTTTGCAAGTAATCAACCAGCGCGTTCTTTGGGAAATCGCGGGTACCATTAAAGGCCATGTGCTCGGTAAAGTGGGCCAGGCCTTGCTGTGCATCTGTTTCTAAAACAGACCCGGCTTTATTAACCAGGTATAGTTCGGCACGTTTTTGTGGCTGCTCGTTGTGGCGAATGTAATAGGTTAAACCATTTGGCAATTTGCCTATCAGTACATCTTTATCAACCGGTAGCGCATTGCTGGCCGGGCGAAGTGCAACTGCAGCAGGTACAGGTTTGTTTTTTGGGGATGGGGTAGGTTTTCTTTTTACCTGTGCTGTTGCACTGCCCGATGCGATGATAAGGGCAAGTGTGGCAACAGATAAAGCTCTGTTAATGTTCATATTTAAATTAAAAAGGAATATTTTACTAAGATGCTAAACGAATATCTTAGTTACAAATTGTTTATTGATCTTTAAATGCTTCCTGCATCATTTGCTGTAATTCGGCCTGGTGGCTTTGTACTGCCTGCTGCCCCAATTGGGCGCCTTTTTGGAAAAGGATAGGTTGTTTTTGATTAAGCTTGGCACCCAGCGGCGAACGGTAGAATACGGCCAGGTCTTTAAGTTCTTTTTCTGTGAATTCCTGCGCGTACATGGCAGCCATCTGGTCTTTAATCATGTCCCAGTTCATGTATTTATCTGTAAAGGTATTCATCACCTGGATGAATTTTGCTTTTTTATCCTCAGGCACATTCACGCTGGCTTGCTTGATCATTGACAGGGTATTCTCTTTTAACTGCGCGCCTGCGCCTGATGCCAAAAGCACATCCTCGGCAGCTTTTAAATGCGCCGGAGTAATGTTGGGCGTTGTTTGCGCCTTTGCTGCTATGCAGATAAATAGGGCAATGATTAAGAATTTATATTTCATGTATTCCAGTAGTTTAAAGTGTTATTATTCTGCTTCGTTATAGATCCGGATGTAGTCTGCAAATTCAGAATTGATCAGCGACTGTTCTATTTCGTTTTTAGCTATATCGAAATCTACCACTAAACAACACACTTCCATTGTTCCGCTTCCCGCACTTCCACCGTCACAATGGCCAAGGCCTGTCCAGCCAAGTAAACTGTCCATTTTATTTTGGAGCCTTGTTCTTTTCTCAAGATCCGCAGGGGTGCCCATTCCATCTATTTTATATTCAATTAAAAGGGTGATATGGTCATCTACATCTATTTCCCTAAAGTCGTTGTTTGTTTTTTCAATAATCTCTTTTTGCACTTTACTTCTAAAGCTTTTAAACAATCCTGACTTAACCTCTTTGCTTTCGCCTTTTGAGCCAACAATTCCCCAGTGCACAATACCTGTACCGGAGTCTTTATCCCAGGTTTCCCAATAATGTAACTGGTTATTTATTCTTCGGTATAGCTTAATCATTCTTATCTAAAATTTATACCTCACAAAAGCTTCCATGGCGGCATATTCCGCCATGCCCAGTTTATCATAGCTTTGGGCGGTCTCACGGTTGCGGTCTTCGGCACGTACCCAAAACTCGCGCGCATCATCCCCCGGGAAAACGGGCCTGTCTTTTTGCGACTGGTGTTTAAAGATGGCATTACGTTTACGCAGTACTTCTGCCGGTGATAATGGCACCGCCATTTCTATTTCATACGTAGGGAACTCCTGCCATGCTCCGCGGTACATCCAAACCCAGCAATTATTTACCCAGGCTTCGGTTTTGCGCAGGCGGCGTAACGATTCTATCACGATATTAAAGCAAACAATGTGTGTACCGTGCGGGTCGGCAAAATCGCCGGCGGTAAATACCTGTTGTGGTTTTACTTTTTGCAGCAACTCCATGGTTAGCTTAATATCATCCTCACCTACCGAATTTTTCTGTGTTTTGCCTGTTTCGTAGAACGGCAAGGCCTGGAAATGGATATTACTATCGGGCACGCCCGCATAGCGCGCGCCCGCAATGGCTTCTGTTTTACGGATAAAGCCTTTTACATCGCGAATCTCCAGCGAGTCTATCTGGTTGGGCTGCTTAACCGCCATAAACTTGCGCATATCCTCATAAATAGCTTTCATTTTTGAGGCGTCTTCGTCAATGCTTTCCTTAAAGTCTATAGCAAACTCCATAAAGCGCAGTACATCATCATCCCATACAGCAGTATTACCCGACGTTTGGTACGCTACGTGTACATCATGCCCCTGGTCAACCAAACGAATAAAAGTACCACCCATCGAGATCACATCATCATCCGGGTGTGGCGAGAAGATGATTGAGCGCTTGTGCGCAGGTTCGGCACGCTCGGGCCTTTGGCTATCATCAGCTCCCGGTTTGCCGCCCGGCCAGCCGGTAATGGTATGCTGTAACTGGTTAAATATATCAATATTGATCTGGTACACCGGGCCCTGCTCTACGGCAAGCTGCGCCATGCCGTTGCTGTTATAATCTTCTTCTGTTAATTTCAGGATGGGTTTGCCAACCGTATTGGATAGCCATATCACTGCTTTTTTGATGAGTTGCTTTTCCCAAACACAGTCTTTAACCAGCCATGGGGTATCAAAACGGGTAAGGTCTGATGCGGCATCCACATCCAGTATAAACTCAACACTATCTGATAACTGCAGGAAGGTAGCCGGTACATCCCCAGAGATCTCGCCCTCTACCGCTTTGCGGACTATAGGCGCTTTCTTGGCGCTCCAGGCCATCAGGATAATCTCACGTGCCTTGAAGATAGTACCCACACCCATGGTAATGGCTTTGGTAGGTACGTTTTGTTTACCACCAAAATCGCGCGAAGCATCGCGGCGGGTAAGGTCATCAAGGGTAACGAGGCGCGTACCCGAGTTTGGTGCCGAGCCCGGCTCGTTAAAACCAATGTGGCCGGTACGGCCTATCCCTAATATCTGCAGGTCTAATCCGCCAAGTTCTTCTATCTGCTTTTCGTATTCTAAGCAAAAAGCGGCAACATTATCCGGCGCAAGTGTCCCGTTGGGGATGTGTACGTTAGCCTTTTTGATATCTACATGATCAAACAGGTTCTCGTTCATGAAGGTAACGTAGCTTTGCACCGCGTCGGGCTTCATGGGGTAATACTCATCCAGGTTAAAGGTGATAACGTTTTTAAACGATAGCCCCTCCTGTTTGTGTAAGCGCACCAGTTCGGCGTACACTTTAATTGGGGTAACACCCGTTGCTAAACCAAGCACAGCCTGTTCGCCGGCGGCTTCTTTTTTGCGGATAAGTTCGGCTATGCGTTTTGCAACAGCTACCGAAGCAGCGTTTTGATCTGAGTAAACCGTAACCGGTAATTTCTCGTATCGTGTCTCTTCTAATAAGTTTAATCTGGCCATGGGCTTAAGGTTGTAATTGGTTACAATGCTTCTAAACAAATATATCAGATTATATATATACAGGCGGTTTAAATTTATCTTTTGTGAAGCGGGCAAAACAGGTAAATTAGCGCATGCCCGCACTCAACAAAAACTTGCAGAAACTATTTACCATTGCCCAAAAAGAAGAGAAGCTGGGCATCGGCCTTATGTCGGGCACTTCTTTAGACGGCCTTGACATTGCCCTATGCAAATTCAACGGGAATGGTACTGATACAAATTTTGAGCTATTGCAATTTATTACCATCCCTTATGATGATCACTTTAAACAGGAAGTGCAGCAGGTTTTTGCAAAAAGGCAGGCCGACCTGGAAAAGGTTTGTTTACTGAATGCTTACATCGGCACTTTCCATGCGGAGCTGATATTACAGGCTTTAGCGCAATGGAATATTAAACCCGCCGGGGTTGATTTTATTGCCAGCCACGGCCAAACCATTTACCATGCGCCAAAACATCAGCATAAACAACCCGGTTATGGTAATGCCACCCTGCAAATTGGCGACGGCGACCATATAGCAGTGAAAACTGGTATACTAACCATAAGCGATTTTCGGCAAAAGCATATAGCGGCCGGTGGCGAGGGGGCGCCCTTAGCTTTATATGGCGATGTGTTATTAGGTAGTAAAGCCGGTGAGGAACGGATATTACTAAACATTGGCGGCATAGCCAACCTTACTTACCTGCCTGCAGATGGCGATACCTCAAAAGTTTTATGCACCGATATTGGCCCCGGCAATACCTTAATTGATGCCGCCTGCCGCCAATATTTTAATAAACCATATGATGAAGATTCGGCGATAGCCAATGCAGGTACGGTTGATGAAGCCTTATTAGAGGACTTATTACACCACCCGTTTTTTAACGAAACACTACCCAAAACTACCGGCCCCGAGTTATTTAACCTGGAGTTTGTAGCCAATGCACAGCAAACATCGCGCAGTTTCAACATCAATAAAACTGATCTGGTAGCAACGCTAAGCGCTTTTACCGGCCGCACCATCAGCAATTTCATCAAAACGCATTTTAATATATCGGGGCTTAAAATATTTGTAAGCGGCGGCGGGGCAAGAAATCCTTATGTGATCAATTACCTCCAAAATGCTTTGCCCAATATGGTGATAACCAACACGGGTGAATTGGGGATAAACCCCGATGCAAAGGAAGCTATATTATTTGCCCTGCTTGGCAATGAAGCGCTATGCGGCGAACCGATTACTATCGGGGATAACCCGGCTGTGCTGATGGGGAAGTTTAGTTTTCCTCTTTGATTATTTAACCACAAAGCACACGGAGGTTTCACAGAGGGAATTTGAGATAAAATCAACTCTGTTATCTCTGTTTTTTTCCCTATGCTCTCTGTGGTAAAACTAACCAACCCAATACGCCACTTAAATTGAAAAACTTTTATCTGTATATTCGAACAAAATTTTAAACGCATGAATGCTTATAGCTTTTTCAAGTACTTCCACTCGGGTTTCAGGTACATTGTTATCATACTGGTTTTACTGGCCATTTTTCAATCATTGGCTGGCTGGCTTGGCAAAAAACCATATACCGAGGGTAACCGTAAAATCAATTTATTTGCACTAATATCAGCACACACCCAATTTTTGCTGGGGCTGGTGCTTTACTTTTTAAGCCCATTTGTAAGGTTTGGTGCCGGAGTAATGAAGGATGCTGAGGCTCGTTACTGGACGGTTGAGCACATTGCTATGATGCTGTTTGCCATTGTTTTAATAACCATTGGCCATAGCAAATCAAAGAAAATCGCACTGCCAGAGGGTAAGCACAGAGCCATCGCTATCTTCTATATTTTGGCTTTAGTGGTTATTGCGGTAGCCATAATTCAGAGTAAAAGAGCTTTTTTTGGGATATCCCACTAAAAAAGTCGACAAAAAATTTGATAATTCATTTTTTTATATAAATTTGTTGCCACGATATGAAAACAACTATCCTTAATACCAATTGGTGGCACTATGTGAAAACATGGCAGGCCGGATAGTTTTTGATATGCAGTACTAATCAAATGTAAACCTAATTTGAAACCCGGCGAACGCTCAATTCGCCGGGTTTTTTTGTTTAATGCACTCTGAGATAACCACTAATGAAAACATATAAAATTACAACCACTCAAAAAAAGTTACTTGCCGATACCACCACGCCGGTAAGCATTTACCTGCGCTTAAGGGATGTGTTCCCCAATTCGCTGCTGCTTGAAAGCTCGGATTACCATAGCCGCGAAAATAGCCTGAGCTTTGTTTGCTGCGCGCCTATTAGCGGCTTGATACTGGATAATAATACGCTAAAAAAGAAATTCCCGGATGGCACCGAAGAGGTACGCAACCCCGGCGAGTTTGACATAACCGACGAGATAAACAATTTTACCGCTCGTTTTGAGGTGGAGGCTAATAACTCCAAGATCCTGTCGAACGGGCTGTTCGGCTACTTTACCCACGAGGCGGTTGAACATTTCGAAACCATCCGCTTAAAAGAAAGTACCGATACCACACGCAAGATCCCGGTGATGCAGTATCATATTTACAGTTACATTATCGCTATAGATCATTTTAAAAATGAGCTTTATATTTTTCATAACCAGGTAGAAGGCCAGCCCCAAACCAATGGGTTAGAAAAAATTGAAGACCTGATCAAGAACAAAAACTTCCCCGAATACAGTTTTAAAAGCAAGGATGCCGAGAAGTCGAACCTCACTAACGAGGAGTTCATAGCCATTGTTGAGAAGATGAAGCAGCACATTTACCGTGGGGATGTTTTCCAAATAGTGCCATCGAGGGCTTTTTCGAGAACGTTTTTAGGGGATGAGTTTAATGTGTACAGGGCGTTACGTTCTATCAACCCATCACCTTACCTGTTCTATTTTGATTATGGCGATTTCCGGATCTTTGGTTCATCGCCCGAGGCACAGATCACCATCAAAAACAGGGTGGCCAGCATTTTCCCGATTGCCGGCACCTTTAAACGCAGCGGCGATGATGAGAAAGATGCCGAAATTGCCCGCCAGTTAGAGAACGACCCCAAAGAATCTGCCGAGCACGTAATGCTGGTTGACCTTGCCCGTAACGACCTGAGCCGCCATTGCGAGCAGGTAACGGTAAATGCGTTTAAAGAGGTACAGTATTATTCGCATCTCATCCACCTGGTATCGCATGTAAGTGGTAAACTAAAACCGGGTACATCATCATTTAAAATTGTGGCCGATACATTCCCGGCGGGCACGCTGAGTGGCGCACCGAAATACAGGGCTATGGAAATTATTGATGAGAACGAAAAAAGCAAACGCAGCTTTTACAGCGGTGCCATAGGTTTCTTCGGTTTTAATGGAGATTTTAACCACGCTATTATGATCCGCTCGTTCTTGAGTAAGAATAATACGCTGCACTACCAGGCAGGCGCAGGTATAGTAGCCGGCTCAATTGCCGAAAGCGAACTGAAAGAGGTTGATAATAAAATAGCCGCCCTGCGCAAAGCGATAGAGTTGGCGGAAGAGCTGTAACCCCCTGAAGGGGGAACCGGAGTTTAACATCATATTTGAAAAGATTATAATGAACGAAAATACAAATACAGAAAACTCCCCCTTCAGGGGGCTGGGGGGTATCCTAATAATAGACAATTACGATTCTTTCACCTATAACCTGGTGCATTTGGTAAACGAATTAGGTTTGCAATGCGAGGTTTGGAGGAACGATCAGTTTAAGATAGAAGATGTAGACGCGTTTAGTCATATCATCCTGTCGCCCGGGCCGGGGATACCATCAGAAGCAGGTTTGCTTTTGCAGGTGATAGAAAAATACGCGCCGACAAAAAGCATGTTTGGTGTTTGTCTTGGTCAGCAGGCCATTGCCGAAGTATTTGGCGGCAAAATTTACAATTTGCCACAACCCATGCATGGTATTGCCACGCCCATTAAAGTAACAGATACCAGTGAGCCGCTTTTTGCCGGCTTGCCCGATACGTTTAAAGTTGGCCGTTACCACTCGTGGGTAGTAGAGAAAGACCTGCCCGCTATATTAGAAGTTACCGCCATTGATGAGGAAGATGGCTCGGTTATGGCTTTAAGGCATAAGGAATATAATGTTCGTGGTGTACAGTTCCACCCCGAATCGGTACTGACGGAGTACGGTAAAGAAATGATGCAGAACTGGTTGAAGGCGTAATTTTTAAAATTAATTAGATTTGTCATCCTGAACGTAGTGAAGGATCTATTCGCGAACTATCCTATCGGCCATTAGATACTTCGCTATCGCTCAGCATGACAACAAAGGAATCATGACAATACTTGATAAAATAGTTGCGCATAAAAAAAAGGAAGTTGAACGGGATAAAGTGCGCACCACTTATACCCAACTGGAGGAATCTGAATATTTCCACCGGGAAACTTACTCTTTTAAAGATTTTTTGCTGGCGCCTGATCGTACCGGTATTATCGCCGAGTTTAAGCGTAAATCGCCATCAAAAGGCATTATTAATGATGATGCGCTGGTAAAGGATGTAACAAAAGATTATGCCGCGGCAGGTGCTTCGGCATGTTCGGTGCTAACTGATTACGGCTTTTTTATGGGCCGCAAAATGGATGTTACCCGTGCGCGCAGGGCAACCAATATCCCCATCCTTCGTAAGGATTTTATGATTGATGAGTACCAGGTAATCGAGGCAAAAGCATTAGGTGCTGATATTATTTTACTGATAGCCGCCATACTTACCCCTGCCGAAATTAAGAACCTGGCCGCTCTTGCCAAAAGCCTTGAGCTGAATGTACTTTTAGAAGTACATAACCTGGAAGAACTGGAACGCAGCATAGATACCAATTTGGATGCCATTGGTGTAAATAACCGCAACCTTGCCGATTTTACCGTTTCGGTAGAAAACTCTTATAAGCTGGTCGACCATATCCCAAATGAATTCATGAAGATCTCGGAAAGCGCCATCAGCGATACCGAAACCATTAAACAATTAAAAGCAGTTGGCTTTAACGGCTTTTTAATTGGCGAAAACTTTATGAAGCAACAAGACCCGGGCGCGGCCATGCGGGAGTTTGTGAAGGGATTGAGGTAATATTCATGAGTTAACCTTGCGCTCGTCTGCGACGAGTGCTTAAAGATATACTATGGATAATTATTATTGCTAATTTTTTTAGTCTTTTATATAATTTCAATACCTTAGGCGCGCATGTCGGCCGAGATCACTTTAAACACAGAACAAAAAGCAGCTTTTAAGGCAATCGAGAAATTTTTGGAGCATCCCGCTGCCAATGTTTTTGTGCTGAAAGGCTACGCCGGTACCGGTAAAACCTTCCTGATGCAGCGCCTGGCCAAAATGCTTACCGATACCGAGCAGGAATTTTGCATGCTGGCATCCACAGGCAGGGCAGCTACCGTTTTAAAGGGCAAAACCGGTTACGAAACTAAAACCGTACACGGCGAGCTTTACAATTTTAGTAAGGTGGACGGCATCCAACATTTCATGAACGATAAGGCTGCCGAAAATAGCAACCAAATGAGCCTGGAATTTATGGTACGTTCGGCAGACGAGAATAAGCGGGTTTATATTGTTGATGAATCGTCCATGCTATCGTGTGAGGCACCCAAAAACGCATCCTTCACAAATTTTGGTTCGGGTAACCTGCTCGACGATTTTTTTAAAGTTGCGGGCAACAACAAGATCATTTTTGTAGGCGACCCATGCCAGCTGCCACCTGTGGGGCAAAATAGTAGCCCAGCGTTGGATATGACTTGGCTGGCCAAACAAAACAGGGTAGCTGTAACCTACACACTGCAAAAAATAGAGCGTGTAACCGCCGGTAATGATATTTTAAGGCTGGCAACAGCCATACGCGATATGAGCCAGCAAAATGCCTGGGAACGTTTCCCTAAATTACCGGCATCAGACCTGAACAACGTAAAACTACATCAAACAACAGACGATCTGTTTACGCAATACCTTAAAAACTATCGGGAGCACGGCGCTAATGAAACACTGGCTATTGCCCGCAGCAATAAAACAGTGCAAAAAATAAACCGCGATATGCGCCGCGAATTATTTGGCGATGCTTACAAGCCATTACAAATTGGCGAGATACTGCTGGTTACCCAAAACAACTACGCCGTGCCATTATCAAACGGCGATTTTGTGGAGGTGCGCGAGCTGGGAGCTATTATTAACAAAGTAGGGATGAAGTTTCAAAAGGTAAAAGTAAGGCCTATTTCGGTAGAGATTGACTTTACGCTGCTGCTCTCGCTGGATGCGGTGAACGATATTAAAGGTAACCTTACCGAAGAGCAAAGTAAAGAGCTGATGGTTGACTTTAGCTTTAGGATGCAGGGCAAAAAGATTGAGCCTAACTCGCCCGAATATAACAAAGCAATGCGGCAGGATGAATTTTTGGGCTGCCTCAAAGCAACCTATGGCTATGCTGTTACCTGCCACAAAGCCCAGGGCGGCGAATGGGATAACGTGTTTTTATTCCTGGAGAAAAGTATGTACGGGATGGACAGGCTGGAGCTTTGTAAATGGTGGTACACATCAATAACGCGGGCACGAACGCAGCTGCATCTTGAAAATAACTGGTGGATAAGCTAATAGATATAAATCGGCACAAAACATCAAAATATATGTTGTTACCTTTGTACTTTAATTGTTAATCATTTTTAAATGAAGCCAAAGTTTTTTGATACTGCTGTGAAGCAGGAAAAAGTGGTTTTGGTTGGTGTAATAACACCAAACGAAACCGAAGAACGTGAAAAAGAATATTTAGAGGAATTAGAATTTTTGGTGGAGACTGCAGGCGGCCTCACCGTTAAAACCTTTACACAAAAACTACAGCGCCCCGAGCGCTCTACCTTTGTAGGTACCGGTAAGCTGGATGAGATAAAAGAATATGTTATTGCCGAAGAGATAGACATTGTTGTATTTGATGACGAGCTTACCCCATCGCAACTGCGTAATATTGAGCGTGAGCTGAATGTAAAGATACTGGACAGGAGCAACCTGATCCTTGATATTTTTGCCGGTCGTGCCCAAACAGCACAGGCCAAAACACAGGTAGAACTGGCACAATTACAATACTTGCTGCCCCGCCTAACCCGCCTTTGGACTCACTTAGAGCGCCAAAAAGGTGGTATTGGTATGCGTGGCCCGGGTGAATCACAAATAGAAACGGACAGGCGTTTGATCCTGAATAAAATCTCGCTGCTGAAAGAGCGCTTGAAGCTGATTGACCGCCAGAACGAAACCCAGCGCAAAAACCGTCAGCAATTGATTCGTGTGGCATTGGTAGGTTATACCAACGTAGGTAAATCAACCATCATGAATATGCTGGCAAAATCTGAGGTTTTTGCAGAGAATAAGCTGTTTGCAACATTGGATACTACCGTGCGCAAGGTGGTGATTGAAAATGTGCCGTTCTTATTGTCAGACACCGTTGGGTTCATCCGCAAGCTGCCTCACCATTTGGTAGAGTGCTTTAAATCGACCCTGGATGAGGTGCGCGAGGCGGATATACTGATCCATGTGGTAGATATATCGCACCCAAGCTTTGAAGATCAGATCCGTACGGTTAATGAAACCCTGAAAGAGCTTGGCGCTATTGATAAACAAATGATAACCGTGTTTAACAAGATAGATGCCTTTGTGCCCGAGCAGCACCATGTTGACGTAACCGAAGAAGCGTTAACGCTGGATGATTTTAAACACAGCTGGATGGCTAAGAATAACAGCCCGGCTATATTCATCTCGGCTACCGAAAAAGAGAACGTAGACGAATTTAGGGAACTGCTTTACGAATACGTAAAGAAAGTGCATACGGAGAGATACCCATATGATAATTTGTTGTATTAAGGATATTGCATGCAAGTAGGGTACTAATCCTTACTTTTATACTTCCTTATACCGGCCAAACACCGCCTTAAAACGACCTGAAACGCTTTAAAACAGCCCCAAAAGTGCAAAGTGTTCACGTTCACAGCCATGCGCGCCATGTGAACGCCTATACATATCTTATAATCAATACGTTGGCTATTTTGCACATTCGTATCTGTCTTATAATCAGCACTTTTGCATATTAAACTCTGATTTCCTAAAAGAGTAGTTAAAAATTCAACTATCTGGCTCCCCCTTCAGGGGGTTGGGGGGCTTAAGCCATCTCTTCCCAAACCATACACAAATGCAAAATAGTTTCCACCGCTTTTTGCATATCCTGTACAGATACCCATTCCTGTTTACTGTGAAACGCGTGTTCGCCTGCAAAAATGTTTGGTGTTGGCAGGCCCATAAATGATAAGCGCGAACCATCCGTTCCGCCGCGGATGCTGCAAAGCTTGGCATTAAGCCCGGCGCGGTGCATGGCCTCCATGCCGTAGTCAACTATCTGTGGGTTTTGTGCCAGCACATGCTTCATGTTGCGGTACTGTTCGTGTGTTTGCAGGGTATAAGTAGTATTTGGAAAATGCTTTAAAACCTCATCTGCCACCTTGCGGATAACCCCGGCGTGTTCAGCAAGCTTATTATCCTCAAAATCGCGGATGATGAAATCAATAGTGGCGGTTTCTACATGCCCGCTAATATCTACCGGGTGTACAAAGCCCTGCATATCTGAAGTGTGCTCAGGCGATAAATTGTCTGGTAACGCCGCTATAATTTGCCCGGCAATTTTGATGGCGCTCTCCATTTTACCTTTGGCAAAACCCGGGTGCGCGCTCACGCCGTGTATGGTTAGTTTTGCCCCATCTGCGCTGAAAGTTTCATTCTCCATATTGCCCGCGCTTTCGCCATCCATGGTGTAACAGGCAAAGGCGCCAATTTTGGCAATGTCTGCCTTATCTACCCCGCGGCCAATCTCTTCATCGGGAGTGAAAAGTATTTTAATTGTTCCGTGTTTAATTTCGGGGTGGTTCATTAACTGGTAGCAGGCATCCATAATTTCGGCCACGCCGGCTTTATTATCCGCGCCAAGCAGGGTATTGCCAGATGCCGTTACTATGTTGTTCCCTATTTGATTCTTAAGGTCGGGATGGTCTTGCATGCGGATCACCTGTGTATCATCATCAGGCAAAACGATATCGGCACCGGTGTAGTTTTTATGAACAAGTGGTTTTACATCCGTCCCGCTACAATCGGGCGCGGTATCCATATGCGAGCAAAAACAGATCACCGGGACATCTTTCTTATCGCTATTTGCCGGGATGGTAGCATACACATAGCCGTATTCATCAAGGTGCGCATCAGTAATGCCAATCTCTAAAAGTTCGCTCACCAGCAAGCGGCCAAGGTCTTTTTGTTTTTGAGTTGATGGGGTGGTTGGCGATGCGGGATCCGACTGAGTGTCGATCTTCACATATCTTAAAAACCTGTCGGTAACAGTAAAACTTAACGATGTATTAAAATCCATAGAAAGCTTATATTAGTAAAAAATTTATTTGCACGGATGCATTCTTAAGCCGGCAGCTAAATTGTAAATATCAAACATAAAATTCATTGAAAAAGTATCTTTTATTTATTGTATTAGCCTTATGTTTTTATAAAGGCAAAGCGCAGGGTAGTTTAAATTATGCAACGTATGGCATTGGCATCAGCGCAAGCGAAAACCGGCCTTATGCCGATCTTAAAAGGGAGTATAATAACAAATCGTATGCAATAACAGCTAACTACTTTTTTACCCCTTATGTGCCTATTGGCTTAGAGTTCCAATTTGGGAAATTATCAGGCGGTGGCAATACGGTTGATCTTGATAAAGATCTTCGCAGGTACGAAAATAATTATAAAGCGCTTATCCTTCATATGGATGTACAGCTTGGCGAGGTTATAAATTATGAGCGGAATACTTTTTTAAACATTATTAAAAATTTTTACGCGGGTACTGGCGTGGGCGGTATTTACAACAATGTTAACGTAAACAGGACCCAGGCCGGGTCAGTGCCACTTTACACCTTCCCAGGTAAGGATAGCGGCGTTAATTTAATTGTGCCTTTGCGTTTTGGTTACGAGTTTAAGTTTTATAACGCTTATGATCAGCCAAACATACGCCTGGATATTGGTTATCAGCATAACATTACCTTTGGCGAAGGCCTTGATGGTTATAACGACCCGCCTACAAAGTTTAAAAACAACGCGCCTGACCAGTACAGGCAAATAACCATTGGTATAAAGGTTAACCTTGGTGGCGAGGGCTCTTACGATAGAGACATAAGGGGTAACTAACGTGCATATAGAAGAACTACGCGATTATTGCCTGGCTAAACCGGCCGTTACCGAGGGGTTCCCGTTTGGTGAAGATACGCTGGTATTTAAAGTTGGTGAAAAGATATTCCTGATAACCAGCCTTGGCCAACCCAGCTTTAACGTAAAATGCGACCCCGAAAAAGCAGTAGAGTTAC
Organism: Bacteroidota bacterium; assembly: GCA_040390445.1. Lineage (GTDB taxonomy): Bacteria > Bacteroidota > Bacteroidia > Sphingobacteriales > Sphingobacteriaceae > Mucilaginibacter. The sequence continues at coordinate 365,489 of JAZJYI010000002.1, read as the reverse complement.
GTGAGCAATTCGACGAAGTTACACCCGGCTACCACATGAATAAGAAGCATTGGAATACCGTACGCACCGATGGCTCGTTAACCAACAAGCAGCTGCGCGATATGATAGACCATTCTTACGACCTGATCTTAAAAAGCCTTCCTAAAAAACTACAAGCCGAAATTGCCGGCGAATAATGGTATGAAAAAAACTATCTTTCTGCTGTTTTCCATTTTTTGCTGCCTGCATGTATATGCACAGCAAACCCCGTTTGAACTAAGCAAGGATAAAAACTATACAGCCACGTATAACGAGGTTATAACCTATTACAAAGCCCTGGCAAAACAACAGCCGCAAATGCGCCTGTTTAATTATGGCTCAACAGATATTGGCAAGCCTTTAACGCTGGTTGTTTTATCGAAGGGTAAAGTGTTTGACCCCGCACTTATCAAAAAGCAAAACAAAAGGGTATTACTTATCAATAACGGCATCCACCCGGGCGAGCCAGAGGGCATTGATGCCAGTATGATGCTGGTTCGCGACCTGCTTAAAAAGAACCAATTGCCGAAAGATGTAGTGCTATGCTTTATTGCGCTATATAATATTGATGGCAGTATTAACCGGGGAGTATCGCGTATAAATCAGAATGGCCCGCGTGCGTATGGCTTTAGGGGTAACTATCGTAACCTCGACCTTAACCGCGATTTTATAAAAGGCGATAGTAAAAACGCCCTGGCCTTTGCCCGGATACTGAACACCTGGCAGCCCGAGGTTTTACTGGATAATCACACCAGCGATGGCGCCGATTACCAGTACGTAATGACGCTGATAGAAACCCAAAAAGATAAGCAAAACCCCATATTGGCCAGCTATACCAGTAAAACACTTACAGCCGACTTATATAAAAACATGAAAAAAAGCGGTTTTGAGATGATCCCTTATGGTGCCGGTGAGCAGGGCCTGCCCGATAGCGGCATTGTGAGTTTTATGGAAACGCCACGCTTTTCTACCGGTTTTGCGGCCCAGCACAACATGATCAGTTACATGACGGAAACGCACATGCTGAAACCTTTCGACAAAAGGGTTTGGGCTACGTATACTTTTATGCAGCACCTCATCAGCATTTGCCAGCGCGATGCCCGGCTATTAGGCAGCATGAAAAAGCAGGTTGATGCCGAAGTAAGCAAACAAAAAACATTTGCCTTAAACTGGGCTTTGGATGAAAGCAAGGTAGATACCATTACCTTTAAGGGCTACGCCGCCGAATACAAAACCAGCGACGTAAGCGGCCTTAAACGACTTTTTTACGACCGTAGTTCGCCCTATACCAAACCTATAAAGTTCTATAACACCTATAAAGCAACCACTACGGTTAATAAGCCGGTGGCCTATATTATTCCGCAGGCATGGGGCAAAGTTATCGATCTGTTTAAGCTGAATAAAGTTGCCATGAGCCGCCTGGCGCATGATACCACCCTTAGCTTACAGATGTACTGCATCGGCGATTATAAGACCCCGGCGAAACCTTACGAAGGGCATTACATCCACAGCAATGTGCAGCTAAACCCTATTGATACCAAAGTGCGTTTTTACGAAGGCGATTACGTGGTATATGTAAACCAGCCCATTAACCGTTATATTGTAGAAACGCTGGAGCCGCAAGGTGTAGACTCCTTTTTTGCCTGGAACTTTTTTGATAGCATCCTGGGGCAAAAAGAATACTTTTCGGATTATGTGTTTGAAGATGTTGCCGCCCAGATGTTAAAGGCCGACCCCGCTCTGCGCAAAAAGCTGGATGATGCAAAAGCAGCCGACCCAAAACTGGCTGCCAGTGCCGCTGCCCAGTTAAATTTTGTGTACCGCAACTCACCCTATTTTGAAAAAACATACCTTCGTTACCCTGTGGGCAGGCTGTTAACCAATACTAACCTCGATTTAAAATGATAGAAACCTTTTTGGCCGCCCCCGTGGCCTCCATTATATTTGTAATAACATTGGCTACATCGTTAATGGCTTTTTCTAACGAAAACATCTACGGTAATTTTATACTGAACCCTTACGGCGTATCGCGCGGGCAAAGGGTATATACCGTTATTACCAGCGGCCTTATCCATAAGGATTGGAACCACCTGTTCTTTAATATGCTATCGTATTACTTTTTCGCTTTTATGCTGGAAGGTTTAATAGGGCACTGGCAATTTGGTGTGTTGTATGTGCTTAGTTTGATATTAAGCGACCTGCCCTCCATTCAAAAACATAAAGACGATATCTGGTATAACAGCCTGGGTGCTTCCGGGGCCATCAGTGCGGTGGTGTTTAGCTTTATTATGTTTGCTCCCACGGCTAAAATGGGCTTAATTTTTATCCCAATACCTATCCCTGCATGGATATTTGGCATACTGTACCTGGTGTACTGCCACTTTGCATCCAAACACGCGCGCGATAATGTTAACCACGATGCCCACTTGTATGGCGCATTAAGCGGTATAGTAATCACCTTTGCTTTGCACCACAATATCTTTAATGAATTTGTAAGCCAGTTTACAGGGGCAGCGCAATAGTATCGGCGCTTATTTTGTTGCCGGCATCATCAAACAGGTAGCTCATTGGCTTCTCGGGGTTTTTGATGATCTCTAACAGCAGGAAACCCCAGTTTTTCCAGAAGTTTTCCAGTACCTGCCCGTAGGTTTTGTTCTGCCATTCATCAAACAAAGGCTTGCTGCTTATACCGCGCAGGGGCATATCCTCAATATAAACATCCTCGCCAACGGGTAGTATATTATACTCGGGCAGGCGGTTAAACAGGTAATTGGAGTAAAATACCCGGCCGCTAAATTCCTCAAACTGTATGGGGTGCAGGGTATCCTCTTTTATCTGGCTGTAAATTTTATGATGATAGCCAAAATTCGCACTGTTATCCTGTAAACATATTACCAGCCCAAAATCTTTTATCCGGAGGGCGAAGGTTTGGGTGTTGATCTCATCGCGGTAGCCAAACTCCTCAGTTTTGTTATCTACCCTAAATAAAAATAGGCTAAAGGGTTTAAATTCTTCAAAATGGATAGGCAGGTTAATGCTTTGCAGCATCAGGTGCAGGTGGCTGAATTTATGGATGATGGCCTGCGAAATGTTAAACTCTTCGCCCTGCGCATGCATCATTTTTATGCCCGACTGGATCTCGTTAAAGATAATGCCATACAAAAGCTTGCTGGTCCACTGGAAAAGTTTTAGTTCATCCAAAGCTTTTACGCCTTCGTAACCTTTGCTAAATGCTGCGGCAATCTCGTTTTCAAGCGGCTCTAAAAACTCATCGTTTACGCGTGCAGAGCAGGGTATCTTCAGGTCTTTATAGGTAGCGATGCTTTCATCGAGCAGTTTAAAAGGCTGGTCTTCCAGGTTGTAAAGGCTCATTAGCCATTGCGGAAAAACCTGGATCTTTTCTTCCTCGCTTTGCAATGCGTCCCCTGTCAGGAAACATTTGGTATTGCTAAAATTAAACTTTTCGAACGGTGCGTAAATTTCTGCCGGCATGGCTGCAAAGATACACAGGTTTTTAACACTAAAATTTTAGCTTTGATATTTGACATGCAGCTTACTTATCAACCATACGAACTACTGCTGAAGCATACTTTCACTATTGCTAAGTTCTCGCGTACATCAACCCCGCTGATGCTGGTGCAGGTAACACACGAAGGCTACACCGGCTATGGCGAAGCATCAATGGTGCCTTACATGGGCGAAAGCCATCAAAGCGCTGCGGTTTTTTTAAGCAAGGTTGATGTAAGCCAGTTTAAATATCCGTTCGATTTTGCAGCCATCATTAATTACCTGGATAGTATTGCACCCGGCAACCCTGCCATAAAAGCCGCCATTGATATAGCCCTGCATGACCTGGACGGCAAATTGCAAAACAAACCCTGCTGGCAATTATTAGGCAGCGACCCGGGCAAGATGCCGGTTACCAGCTATACCGTGGGGATAGATACCCAAGCCATCATCATCCAAAAAGTAAAAGAAGCCCAAGGCCTTAAAGTGATCAAAGTAAAGCTTGGCCGCGATAGCGATAAAGAGCTGATCCAAACTATACGTTCGGTTACCCATGTTCCGCTTTATGTTGATGCCAACCAGGGCTGGACAGACCGCAAGCAAAGCCTCGACCTCATCTACTGGCTTAAAGAGCAGGGCGTACAGCTGATAGAGCAGCCCATGTTAAAAACCGATATTGACGGTAACGCCTGGCTTACCGAACATAGCCCTATTCCCATTATTGGCGATGAGGCTGTGCAACGCTTAACAGATGTTGAAGCAGCTAAAGGGGTTTATCATGGCATTAATATTAAACTTATGAAATCTGCCGGGATGCATGAGGCGCATCAGATGATTCAAAAAGCCCGCGAACTGGGGCTGAAAATATTAATAGGCTGCATGAGCGAAACCAGCTGCGCTACCCTTGCCGCCGCCGCCCTTGCGCCCCAATGCGACTGGGCCGATCTTGACGGGCCGTTGCTTACTACCAATAACCCCTACACAATGCCGGAGATGGCTGATGGTAAATGGATATTGAGTGATGAGGCTGGGTTGGGGTTGAAAATTATATAATAACAAAATGACACGGCAAATTTGAGATTGAATATCGAATAATTAACCACAGAGCCGAATTGCAAATCCTTTGTGGTAAAAAAACCAAACCGCTTTAAATCAAAAAAGGGATGCCGTAGCACCCCCTTTTCTTCTTAGTTAGTCAGTCAGTTATAGTTCAGTTATTATAGTTCTTCGTCGTGTTGTGTTACGTCCAAACCTGCAAGCTCTTCTTCAGGGGTAACGCGCAGCGGGCTTATCAGGTCGGTTACTTTCAGCAGGATAAATGAACCTACAAAAGCAAATGCCGATACTGCAACCAGTGCAACAACGTGTTTAACAAATAATGCGGTTTCGCCATAAGCTAAACCATTAGCACCAGCGCTGTTAACCGCTTTGGTAGCGAATATACCGGTCATTAACATACCAACCATACCACCTACGCCATGGCAAGGGAATACGTCCAAAGTATCGTCAATGTTGGTTTTGCTTCTCCATATAACTACCAGGTTACTTACCACCGCGGCAACTATACCCACAATAAGCGAGCTTGATACGGTGATGAAACCTGCAGCAGGTGTTACAGCAACCAAACCTACAACCGCGCCAATACAAGCGCCCATGGCTGATGGTTTTTTACCTCGCAGGATATCAAAGAAGATCCATGACATGGCAGCAGCGGCAGATGCGGTAGTTGTAGTAGCCAATGCGGTTGCAGCAAGCTCGCCTGAGCCTAATGCCGAACCAGCGTTGAAGCCAAACCAACCGAACCATAGTAAGCCCGTACCTAATATTACGTAGCTGATACGTGCAGGGGTGTGTACCTCTTCGGCACCGGTACGTTTTTTAAGGTATAACGCTGATGCCAATGCGGCCCAACCAGCAGACATGTGTACAACAGTACCACCTGCAAAGTCTAACACGCCATATTTAAAGAATATACCTTCAGAATGCCAGGTTGCGTGGGCAAGAGGGATGTAAATTACGATGATGAATAGTGTGATGAAAATTAAGTAAGAGTTGAAACGGATACGCTCTGCAAATGCACCGGTAATAAGCGCAGGTGTAATAACCGCGAATTTTAACTGGAACATAGCGAACAAAATAACCGGGATTGTACCCCATGCAACACCTAAGGTGTTCTGCATCATAAAGAACGTTTTAGGGTTACCAATTATACCCCAACCGCCAACATCAGTACCGAAAGCCATGCTGAAACCAAACACAACCCAGATGATGGTGATAAGGCCCATACATACAAAGCTTTGCAGCATGGTAGAGATTACGTTCTTTTTGCGCACCATGCCGCCATAAAAGAAGGCAAGGCCCGGAGTCATTAATAGTACAAGCGCTGTAGAGATCAGTAACCATGCTACGTCGGCTTTATCAAATGTAGCCGGCTTAGCTGCCACAACGTTACCCGGATACAAGAACGCGAGTATCACTACAATAACGAGGATTCCAAAGGGTACAATTTTTTTCATTGTTTTAGTTTAAGTGGATAAGTTTAGTTAGTTAATAGTTTGTATTATTCAGGTCAGTATCTTTTTTTGAAGGGTGGATAGTTAATTGCCGCCCCGTGTTGTTCGCCAAATGGTGTGACGTGTATACAGCGTCGGCCCAGGGTGCAACCTGCATGCCGATGCTGCATAAACTAAATTGTGATTGATATAAACTGTCGCGGTGTTTAATTCTTTATTTAGAAGGAGTTGTTCTTTTTTTGAATTTTTATCATGCTTAAAAGAGTAAACTGTAGTTGAGTTTGACAAAATTCCGTCATTGTTGCTATTTTTTAAGATGAAATCTCTTGATATATGTGTTAATTCGGAAAAAACAGCTGAAATAACTCTACATATGCCATTAAATGATGGTAAAAAAGTCAAAATGTATTTCTTTTCATTCAATTGCATATGCTAAAATAACAATATTAAAATCATATTGTCAATAAAAACAATGAAATTTTATTATTTTTTTTAAAAAAATGCAATAAAAATGAAAAAATTGCTTGTTTTTTGGATTTGTTTATGGGGATAAAGCGGCTTTTTGATAATAAAATAGCTTATTTTCAAAATATGGTGACGAAATTTCAATTTTTATGAAATTTTAAAAGAAATTTTAAGAATTATTAGATTTATTTCAATCTTCAAACAAAGAAAGCTGATCAGATTGTGCTTTCCCCTTGGTTTCTACCGGTGAAAAATTAGAAACGGTTATACCAAGCAGCCTGATGCGGCTATTTTCGATATCGGTAGCCGCTAACAGCATTTTTGATGTATTTAATATGGTATCCATATCATCAATACAACCGGGCAGCGACTGGCTGCGGGTTATCTGCCTGAAATCGCTGTATTTTATTTTAAGGGTGATGGTGCGGCCTTTTAACTGGTAGCGTAAAAGGCGGTCATGTACGGTTTTGGCAATCTTCTCTAATTCGGTATGCATTTCTTCGGTGCCTGTAAGGTCGTAAGCAAAGGTATCTTCGGCCCCCATTGATTTTGTTTCGCGGTGAGGCTGCACTTCGCGGTCATCCATACCGCGTACTATATTATAGTAAAAGCCGCCGGCTTTACCAAACCGGCCTGTCATTTCCTCAAGGCTGAGTTTTTTAAGATCGGCCCCGGTAAACAGCCCCTGCTTTTTCATTTTTTCGGCAGTAACCTTGCCTACGCCGTAAAATTTCTCAACGGGCAGGTTCTCCATAAAAGTTTCTATGGATGAAGGGCCTATAAAGGTAAGCCCATCCGGCTTTTTAATGTCTGAGGCAATTTTGGCTACAAATTTATTGATAGATACCCCTGCGGATGCTGTAAGGTTCAGTTCATCCTTTATAGCCTGCTTTATTTGCTGCGCTATTTCAATTGCCGAGCCTATGTCAAGCTTATCATTAGTAACATCCAGGTAAGCTTCATCTAATGACAGAGGCTCTATCAGATCGGTATACCGCCCAAATATCTCCCTTATTTTTTGCGATGCCTCTTTATATGCAGCAAACCTTGGCCTTACAAATATAGCATGCGGGCAAAGCTGCAGCGCCTGTTTAGATGACATGGCCGACCGGATGCCAAACTTGCGGGCCTCATAGCTCGCTGTTGCAACAACACCGCCACGCCCTTCGGGCAGGCCGCCAACCACCAGGGGCTTGCCGCGGTATTCGGGGAAATCGCGCTGTTCAACAGATGCGTAGAATGCGTCCATATCAATATGGATTATTTTGCGCCGCACTTGTATCTCTTTTTCTTCCACCCGTACCAATCTAACAAATATTAAAACTATTTATTTAAATTACCTTTGGCAAAATTAGTTTCATCCGCAGTATATATTATCATGTCATCCCACCACATTGTACGCGAAAAGCAGGAGCCGGCACTGTTATTATTGAGCCTCAATAATTTTTCGGAAGAATTGCTGGGCCAGTTACTGGAGTGGAGCCCAACGGTTATCACTACGCCATTAGTTGCCGAGCAAATAAACGCTTACGAAATAAAGATAGATATTATCATAGCCGATGTGATTGACGAGGTGTTGCAGTCGGACGTTAAGCAGATCCCTCAGAATGGGGCATCGCAAACCGAGGCAGCCTTAAAATATCTTATCCAAAACGACTACAAAGCAGTTAACGTGGTTGCCGATATGGTAGACCTGGCAGATTTTATACCATTTGCCGCCCGGTTGAACATTGTAATATACAGTGGCGATAAAAAAATTTACGCGGTAAATTCAGGCTTTAGCAAATGGAAGCCGGCTGGTGAGAATCTTCAAATCTTATCTGTACATTTAAACCTGCAAACCAGCGGATTACAAGACCTCGGCAGCAACAAATTTGTTACTGCCACCGATGGCTTTATAAACCTTAAGTTTGATAACGGGATGCTTTTTATAGCAGAGGATATTTAATTAGGATATACGCCTGACAAACAGCGTAATTAAAGGCGCGTTTTTTGTATAAATAATTTAATATCAATTAAACCGTTGGTATATTTCTTAGTCATATACATACATCGGCAATAATACGCCGGTCGATTATAAATTTCAAGATGAAAACAGGATATAAAAAACTAGTAAGTATAGCCCTAAGCGGAATGTTGTTCCTGGGTATGGGCTTATCTGCCAACGCGCAACACAGCAGAGGTGGTGGCGGTGGTGGCGGTGGTGGCCGTCCATCAGGCGGTGGCGGTGGTGGCTTTAGTCGTCCCTCAGGTGGCGGTGGTGGTAGCATCAGCAGGCCTTCATCCGGCAATAGTGGCGGTGGTTTTAGCCGTCCGTCATCAGGTAATGTAGGCGTAAGCCGCCCATCGGGTAGTTTTAGCCGCCCTAATTCAAGCGGTGTAGGTGTAAGCAGGCCTTCTGGTGGCTTTAACCGCCCTAACAGTGTTGGTGTTTCACCAGGCTCAAGGGGTTCATACGGTGGCTCACGTACCAATGCATACAATGGCAGCGTAGGTGTTAATGGCCGCCGCCCGGCAATGGGCAATTACAACCGTGGCACTTACGGCCGTGGTGGTTACCGTGGTGGCAATTATGGCCGTTATGGTTATGGTTACAACAGGGGCGGTGGTTACTATGGCGGTTCACGCTATTTTAACCGTGGTTATTACAACTACCGTGGCTATTACAATTCTTATTACGCGCCACGCCTTGGCTTTAGTATCGGTGTATTGCCTTTCGGTTATTACCCGTTCTATTGGGGCGATTACCAATACTACTACAGCGATGGTTTATACTATCAGTATAATGATAACCAATATACCGTAGTTGAGCCACCGGTTGGTGCATCGGTAAACTCATTGCCTTCAAAAGCACAGGCTATTACCATTAATGGCGAGCAGTATTACGAATCGAACGGTGTTTATTACCGTGCGGTAACTAAAGATGACGGCAGCGTAGTGTACGAAGTAGCCGGTAAAGATGGCGAACTGAACACAGGCGACGACAATGGCGCTGGTGGCGAGTATGACCAGCCTTACCAAATAGGTGATGTTTTAACCACCCTGCCACAGGATAGCCGTAAAATAAAAGTGAACGGTGAAAAATTGTATGTTGCGCCAGATGGAACTTATTTCCAGGAAAGCCGCGACAGCGCTAACAACAAAGTTTACAAAGTAGTAGGTTTATCAACCGACGAACCTGCCGACGATACAAACAATTAATAGTTATGTAATTTATTTAAGGGTGGATGCCAAAAGGCACCCACCCTTTTTTGTGCGCCAAACTTTAAAACAAATGTTATAAAAGTATTAGGCAAGCCTGCCACAGTTGCGTAGTTTTATGCTGACCAATTACCCATGAAAAGATCCCTGCTCACCATCTTATTTGCATTCTTGTCCTTTGCTATCACCGCCCTGGGCAAAGCATCGCCACAAATAAAATTATTTACAGCGGCTGATCAGCATTTCAAATATACCGGGCGGGTTGATTTTACTGATCCGCAGAAACCAAAATTCTGGTCGCCGGGGGTGTATATTACCACACGGTTTAAAGGCCCCACCTGCGAGTTGCTGATAAACGATGAGGAAATGTATGGCAAAACGCATAACTACATCCAGGTGGTGATAGATGGTAAAGCATTGCGCATACAAACCACGGGTAAAACCAATAGCATAGAAATAGCAAAGGGCTTATCCAAAGGGGTGCATACGCTCCTCATCTGTAAAGATACAGAATCGGGCATGGGCTACCTGGAGTTTATTGGCCTGCGCTGCGAAAAACTGCTGATGCCCGATGAGCCAAAACGCACCATAGAATACATTGGCGATTCCATTACCGCCGGGGCCGGTGTTGATGCATCAGAGGTGCCCTGTGGCAAAGGCCAGTGGTATGATCAGCATAACGCTTACTTGACTTATGGTGCGCGTACCTCGCGTGCTTTAAATGCTAAATGGCAGCTAACAGCTGTTGCCGGTATTGGCCTGGTGCATAGCTGCTGCGAGATGAATATACTGCTGCCGCAGGTTTATGATAAGGTTTACCTGCGCAGCGATTCGATCAAATACGATTTTAAACAGTACCAGCCAGATGTGGTAACCATTTGCCTCGGCCAAAACGACGGTAAACAGGATTCGGTAAAGTTTTGCAGCGAATACGTACGGCTGATAGATACCATCCGCAGTAAATATGCTAATGCGGATATTGTTTGTTTATCCAGCCCCATGGCCAATCAGGAACTTACTACAGTGCTTCAACGCTACCTTACCGGGATTGTGCAGGCAGCCAATAAACGGGGCGACAGCAGGGTGAGCAAATTCTTTTTCAGCCGGAGCTTTAACAGCGGCTGCGATAACCACCCGGACGCGGATGAGCATGCCATTATTGCACAAGAGCTTACCGCATACATCAAAACCCTGAAGGGCTGGTAGCCTAATTTACATTTATCGAAACATTTTTTAACCGCATTGTATTGATATTAATAACCTTTAATATTCAATACGATGGAAAATCATGATCATACCGCGTTAATAGAAAAGCTACTGGCCTGTGTGGCCGCATGCGAGAATTGCAGTACGGCCTGCCTGCAGGAAATTGATGTTAAACCAATGGTAAGATGCATTAGCCTGGACAGGGATTGCGCCGATATTTGCAGCCAGGCCGCCAGGCTATTGCAGCGCAGATCTGAACTGGCCCACCAATACCTGTTGCTATGCGAAGAGATTTGCCGGATGTGTGCCGAAGAATGTGGCATGCACCATCATGACCATTGCCAGCAATGTGCCGATGCCTGCCGCAAATGCGCGGATGCATGCCACGCGCACCATCAGCCAATAACACAGGATTAAAACATGAAAGCCCTTATATTAAACTGCACGCTAAAGCCATCGCCTGCTGTATCTAATACCGAAGCACTGGCTAAAGAGTTTATTGCCGAACTGGAACGATTGGGCGTGCAGACTACTTTTATCCGCGTGGCCGACCATCATATCATCACCGGTATAAAATCTGACCTGGGCGAGGGCGATGCCTGGCCGGCAATCCTGAAAAAGCTATTAGCATCAGAGATACTAATAATAGCTACCCCAACCTGGATGGGCACCATGAGCAGCGAGGCGCTAAAGGTTTTAGAGCGCATAAACGGCTTATACCCCAAGCGCGATGCACAGAACCGCCCGGTTACCTTTAACAAAGTAGCGGGTTTTGTAGTGACCGGCGCCGAGGATGGCGCCCGGCATGTGGTATCTGAAATTGCCGGTGCGCTGATGGATGTTGGCTTTACCATAGCGCCGCAGTCATACACCTATTGGAACAACGGCCCTGGTCCCGGCGATAATTACCTGGAGAGCGACTACCGCAAGGAGTGGTCTGTTGAAACGGGAAAAGCGGCGGCGGCAAATGTGGTGGCTGTGGCTAAGGCGCTAAAAAACACACCCATCCCCGGCAGGGAATGATTAAAAAACGTATTTGCCTGTTACTGACAAATTTTTGTAGGTGATAATTATTTGATTATCAATATATTAATTAGTATCCGCAGCGTTTACGCCAGTGAACGTGAACACCATGAACAGAAAATGCGATAAGGGCCTACCTGTTTTTTATACGTTTGCTTGGAGCCATCCCCGGCAGGGAATAACATTGGCAATGATATTATTACCTTTGCACCCGTATGATAGATGTTGTATTAAAAAAGGGTAAAGAAAAAGCCGTATTGCACAAACACCCCTGGGTGTTTTCGGGCGCGATAGAAAACGTAAAAGGCAAACCCGCCAATGGCGAGATCATTCGCCTGCTGGATAGCAAGAAAGATTTCCTGGCCTATGGCTTTTATAACGATCAGTCGCGCGTGGCGGTACGTTTGCTGGAATGGGACGAAGCCGTAGCGGTTGATGATAACTGGTTCCGTGATAAAGTCCGGGTAGCTGTTGCAGGCCGCGCGCATATTTTAGCCGATGGCAGTACTGATACCTGCAGGCTCATCTTCAGCGAATCAGACTACCTGCCGGGCCTCATCGTAGATAAATACGCCGATCACTTAGCCGTGCAGGTGCTTACATCAGGCATGCAAAACGCGATGCCTGTTATTATTGATGAACTTAACCAACTGCTGAAACCCGCCAGCATATTTGATAAAAGCGATGCTACATCCCGCTCGCACGAGGGTTTGGAAACCACTAACGTATTACTTGCCGGTAATGAACCGCCCGAACTGGTGATGGTAAAAGAGAATGGCATCAGCTACGGTATTAACATCGCCGAAGGCCAAAAATCGGGTTTTTATTGTGATCAGCGTTATAACCGCCAGGTGCTGGCCAGCTACGCCAAAGGCAAAAAGGTGTTAGATTGTTTTAGCTATACTGGCGGCTTTACCTTAAATAGTTTTAAAAACGGTGCGGCTTCGGTAACCAGTGTAGATAGCTCTGCCCTGGCGTTGGAAACGCTTGAAGAGAATATCCGCCTCAATAAATTTGAAGGGACAGAACATAACGCCATAAAATCTGACGTGAACGCGCAGCTGCGCAAATTTAGGGATGAAGGCGAAAAATTTGATGTTATTGTGCTCGACCCGCCCAAGTACGCGCCGTCGCGCTCTGCGCTTGACAGGGCATCACGGGCTTATAAAGACCTGAATCGCCTGGGCATGCAATTACTTAACAGCGGAGGTCTCTTAGCCACTTTCTCCTGTTCGGGGGCTATGGATATGGAAACCTTTAAACAAGTGCTTGCATGGGCCGCTTTAGATGCCGGGAAGCAAGTGCAGTTCATCTACCAGTTCCACCAACCCGAAGACCACCCCGTTAGGGCATCATTCCCCGAAGGGGAGTATTTAAAAGGGCTTTTGTGCCGTGTTTGGTAGGGTAAATAATAAATTCGTCATTGCGAGCATAGCGTGGCAATCTTCGATAGAAAGTAGGCGACAAGCATGTCGAAGATTGCCACGTCGCTATGATGCTCGCAATGACGTGGTTAAATAATTTTACCTCAGCTTCATATAGCGTTCGCCTAAAATAATGGCATAACCCATTGTTTTGGCTACGGTTACTTCAATACGGTCATATGTGCCGGCATTGGCACCACGCCAGCCGCTTTCGCCATTACTGCCATATTTTAGTACCAGTACCATTTGGTAGTTTGCGTTTACATCACTTTTGCGCACGTTTATTTTACCTGTCGCATCAGTCTCAATCCAAAACTCTACCGGGTAGGCTGGTACGTCATGTACCTGAAATTTCCCCGTTCCATCTTTATTAACATCTACAATAGGTTCCTTGTCGCCATCCTTTTCATAACTGTAATGGCCAACAATTTCGGCGGGGATAGCTTTGGTGCCATAATACGTATTGTTATTAATAGTAAAGGTTTCAACCTTTTGGGCAAAGGCGGTAATTGCCATGGCTGTAAACAGCGCACTGAACAGTAGCTTTTTCATGTGATGTAAGATATTGGTATACATGAATAAAGATAGCTGGATGGCCGTTTCAAAAAATACCCATAAGTAGGTAATTAGCCAGGCAATAAACCACAAAGCAACCTCTAAACCATGTAGCGGGTACATAGTTCAGAGGTTGCTCCATTCTCCCGCATTGCTGCGGAGAGTATACTATTTGGCAGGAAACCTAAAGTAAAAGTTAGTCCAGTGTTATCTGGCGCTTAATGCTTTCCTCTAAGGATATAAATGTTTCGGTACGTTGTATGCCTTTAACGCTTTGAATGTTCTCGTTCAATACCTCGCGCAGGTGGTTGGTATCATGGCAAACAATCTTGGCGAAAATGCTCCAGCTGCCGGTGGTGTAATGCAGTTCTACAATTTCGGGTACCATTTTTAATTGTTTCACGGCTTCGTTATACTGCGAACCCTTTTCCAGGAAGATGCCCAGGAAAGCGGTTACATCATAACCCAGCTTTTGCGGATTCACTTCCAGGCTGGCACCTTTTATTACACCCATCTCCTCCAGTTTTTTCATCCGCACGTGTATGGTTCCGCCAGAAACTATCAATTCTTTTGCGATTTCGGTGTAAGGAGTGGTCGCATTCTTCATTAATATTGATAAAATCTGTATGTCAAGATTATCAATTTCTAAATTTTGAGGTTTCCTGTGAGGCATAATTTTAAATATCTATATTCAAATACAAGTATAATTATAATAAAAGTAAAAATAAAAATATTTTGTTGAAATATTTGCAAGAAAGTGCCAACTCCTTTAGATTTGTATAAAGCAAATGACAATTGCTATATCGTTCTTTTAAAAACAAACATTGTTGGGTGGTGAAATTTTTGGCAGACACACCTCCTTGTCCCGGTGGCGGAGATTATGGGAAACCCGAAGCGGGCTAACCACTCTTTGAAGGTTCGACCCCTTCCCCAACAGCACTTCAAATCGTAAGGTTTGATTTACATCCTGTAGGATGGTGAAATTTTTGGCAGACACACCTCCTTGTCGCGGTGGCGGAGATCATGGGAAACTCTTAGCAATAAGAATAACCACTCTTTGAAGGTTCGACCCCTTCTCCTACAGCTCTTCTCATAATTTAGGTTTATAATTGGTTAGTAAAGGCCCCTGCCCATCAGGGGCTTTACTTGTATAAGAGGGTTTTTGTTTTGATGATAACAGCCCGGCATCACTCTCCGAAAATTAAAACTAACAGCTATACCGTATGTTAACTATACTAATGAAGCGGTTATTTACACTTGTTTTTGTTTTTTGTACAATAAATGGTTTTGCCCAAAAGCATAGCCCATTACCGCACGGAATGGTTTTTGGTGATAAGCCAAAAAATATTGCACCCGTGCCTGCATATAAAATAGAGGCTTTTATGGGCGGCAAGATCCGCCAGACCACGGCGCTTGTGGGCAAAATTATTAAAGTGACTAAAGAACAAGGCGGTTGGTTTGAAATGGATGCCGGCCAGGGGAAGATTATTGCTGCGCATTTTAAAAACTACAACATAAAACTCCCGCAGGCTATTAAGGGCCGTACTGTAATTATTGAGGGCGTTGCCCAACGATTATTAACAGCGGATGATATGCAGCACTTTGCCGGCGATACGGTTGTAGGAGCCAAGCAGCATAAAGAGAAGATAAACCCAAAAGCACGCATAACTTTTGAGGTGTGGGGTTTAATGGTGGATAGGTAAGGTTGGCAGTAGGGAGTTTGCAGTTGGCAAGCTTTGTTATGGTGAGCATGTCGAACCATTAGCACACTATTCCCATGCGCGCATCCTTCAACGCGCTCAGGATGACCCTAAATACTTCGTGTAAACAAAAATAGCGATGGATATAAACCCATCGCTATCTGATATTATTTTTATACGCTTGCTTACGCGAACCTCGCTTGTTTTTTAAGCGATGCGGGCTCCACATCAAGGTATTCGGCAAAAAGCTCTTTTACCTTTACGGCAACCTCGCCGCGGTTAACGGTTGAAGCATCTCGGCGGCATTTAAGATAATGCTCCCGCGCAATTTTTTCAGATAGGTCGCCAAGCGTTTTCACCTTTAACTCCTTACCAAATTTACCGGCCAGTATTAAACCGGTGATAGCTATTACTGTACCTATATAACCTACTACACCATAAACCAGGCTTACTGTTATAGATGCAATAAGGGCTATAACAAAAGCCCAAACAATGCCTGGTTTAGGCCGTAACAGGTTCATGTGTAAACCCATCTCGCTTTCCAGATCGGCAACAACCTCAATACGGTTATCGCGCGGAAAAAGCTCGCAAAGTTTGGTTTGTGGCTTCAAGTCGCATTTGTCAATGGGCTTTTTAGCGTTAATAGCGTTACGCAATTTGTAAAAAGCCTGCTGCGTTGTGCAGCTATCGCTTTGTACCTGTTTCACCTTATCAACAACCAGGTCGCAAAGTGCGCCAAAGGTTTTTATGTGTGTAAGGTCTTCGTCTGTGAACCTGATATTGAATGATCTTTCGATCTTTAGTAACACATCACCTACATCCTCCGGGTCGATATTGCTTAAATTAACGACCGGCGTATTCTTTAAATTAACTTTCAATACTATAGTACTAAATTAAACCATGTAGCCACCGTAATTACACGGCGGCTAACCTTAAATTCAAAACTGATGCCAGTTTCTGAATTATTTACTCAAATACATTGATTTTTCTTTGTAAAGATGCCTGAAGTACGGGTCGTCCAGGTCAGGTATAAACCTGATGGCTTCGCCTGTTGATTTCATTTCGGGCCCAAGCTCCTTGTTTACTTCCGGGAACTTATCAAACGAAAATACGGGTTCTTTTATTGCATATCCTTTAAGCTTGCGCTCAATAGTAAAGTCTTTTAATTTGTTAGCGCCAAGCATTACTTTAGCGGCAATGTTAATGTACGGTACATCGTAAGCCTTAGCTATAAACGGCACTGTACGTGATGCGCGGGGGTTAGCCTCTATTACAAACACCTTGTCATCCTTAACGGCAAACTGTATGTTCAGCAAGCCACGAACGTTAAGCGCGCGTGCTATCTTCTCGGTGTATTCTTCCATCTGGCTTATCACATTGTCTGACAAGTCGAACGGTGGTAATACCGCGAATGAATCGCCCGAGTGGATACCTGCAGGTTCAATATGCTCCATCAAACCAATAATGTGTACATCATCACCATCATGGATAGAATCTGATTCGGTTTCGGCAGCGCGGTCAAGGAAATGATCTATCAATACACGGTTACCGGGTAAATTCTTCAACAGATTGACCACCGCTTTCTCCAGGTCTTCATCGTTTATCACAATGCTCATACCCTGGCCGCCAAGTACGTAGCTTGGGCGCACCAATACCGGGTAGCCAACTTCGTGTGCAACCTCAATGGCTTCTTCAGCGCTTTCGGCAACACCATACTTAGGGTATGGAATACCAAGCTCTTTCAGCAGGTCGCTGAAACGGCCACGGTCTTCGGCTACATCCATATCATTGAATGATGTACCGATGATCTTGATGCCATGCTCATGCAGCTTCTCTGCCATCTTCAGGGCAGTTTGGCCACCAAGCTGTACAATTACGCCTTCCGGTTTCTCCAGGTCGATGATCTCGCGTACATGCTCCCAAAAAACGGGCTCAAAGTACAGCTTATCGGCCATGTTAAAGTCGGTAGATACAGTTTCGGGGTTACAGTTAACCATAATGGCTTCGTAACCGGCTTCTTTAGCGGCAAGCAGGCCGTGTACACAGCTGTAATCAAACTCAATACCCTGGCCAATACGGTTAGGGCCCGATCCTAATACGATGATCTTCTTTTTATCAGATACGATAGATTCGTTCTCGCCCTCGTAAGTAGAGTAGTAGTACGGCGTTTTTGCCGCAAACTCTGCCGCGCAGGTATCAACCATTTTGTAAACACGGTTAATGTTTAAGGCTTTGCGGCGCTTGTAAACATCTTCCTCGGTTACGTTACCTAAAACGTAGGCTATCTGGGTGTCAGAAAAACCGCGTTGTTTTAGGGTGAAGAAGAAATCTTCGGGGATATTATTCAGCGAGTAGCGGCGCAGCTCTGTTTCTACGTTCACTACATCCTGTATCTGGTTCAGGAACCAGCGGTCAATCTTTGTTACTTTACGGATCGATTCGATTGGCACACCCAGGCTCATAGCATCATAGATGTGGAACAACCTGTCCCAGCTTGGATGCTCCAGGCTGTGCATTATCTCGTCAAGGTTGCGGCTTTGGCGGCCATCGGCACCAAGGCCGGCGCGGCCAATTTCAAGGCTCTGGCAGGCTTTCTGTAAAGCCTCAATAAAACTGCGGCCTATGCCCATCACCTCACCAACCGATTTCATGGTTAAACCAAGCTCGCGGTTAGCGCCTTTAAATTTATCAAAGTTCCAGCGGGGGATCTTTACGATCACATAATCCAGCGTTGGCTCAAAGTATGCCGAAGTTGTTTTGGTGATCTGGTTCTCTATTTCATCAAGGTTGTAACCAATGGCCAGCTTTGCAGCTATTTTAGCTATTGGGTAACCGGTTGCTTTTGATGCTAATGCTGATGAGCGCGATACACGCGGGTTGATCTCGATAGCGATGATCTCTTCATCGGCCGGGTTAACCGAGAACTGTACATTACAGCCACCTGCGAAGTTGCCAATGGCACGCATCATTTTGATGGCCTGGTTACGCATTTCCTGGTAGCAGCGGTCGCTCAGGGTCATGGCCGGGGCCACGGTTATCGAGTCGCCGGTGTGGATACCCATCGGGTCGAAGTTTTCGATAGAACAGATAATGATCACATTATCGTTACTATCTCTCAAAAGCTCAAGTTCGTATTCTTTCCAGCCTAAAACTGCCTGCTCTACCAAAACCTCGTGGGTTGGTGATGCCTGCAGGCCGCGACTTAACGCTGCGTCGAAATCTTCTTTTTTATGTACAAAGCCTGCGCCTTTACCACCAAGGGTATAGCTTGGGCGTATCACCAGTGGGAAACCAATGGTTTGCGCGGCTTCTTTACCTTCTAAAAACGAGTTGGCAATTTTTGATGTTGCAACCCCAACGCCTATATCAACCATTAGCTGACGGAAGGCTTCGCGGTTTTCGGTTTTTTCGATAGCATCTAAATCGACACCAACTATTTTAACACCATATTTTTCCCAGATACCGCGTTCGGCAACACTGATACAAAGGTTGAGCGCTGTTTGCCCGCCCATAGTAGGCAGCACCGCGTCAATTTGGCGTTCCTGTAATATTTTCTCAATGCTTTCAGGTTCAAGCGGCAAAAGGTAAACATGATCGGCAATAACCTTATCGGTCATGATGGTTGCCGGGTTGCTGTTGATAATGGTTACAGATATGCCTTCGTCTTTTAACGAAAGGGCTGCCTGCGAACCCGCGTAATCAAACTCACACGCCTGGCCTATAATGATAGGGCCTGAACCAATAATTAATACGGATTTGATGGAAGTATCTCTGGGCATAGGGCTTTTTTAAGTCAAAAAGTTAAAATTCAAAAGTTAAAAATGGGTAGTCCATTTAACGTAAATCCTATGCGCTGAAAGGCGAAAAATCCCGACCTCAGCGTCGGGGTGCAAAGATAGTAATTTGCAGGGATTATGACGAGATTTTTGCAAAAAGTAATATCAGCATTTGTGGACATCTTTAAATTTGAGCATATCTGCCAGTCTCAGCTCTTTTTCTGTATCAAACCCGCATGAGGTTGTAAACTCTTTTGGGTTGCTGTAGGTGCCAAAAAGCATGTCCCACCAAACTATATCGCCATAATTATTGGTGTGTTTATTATACTCGTGGTGTATGCGGTGCATTTCGGGCCGTTGAAATATATAACCGATCCACTTTGGCGTTTTTATATTCGTGTGGTAAAAAAATTCGCCAAGTGCAGTACACAAGGTGTAGATAGCGCCCGCTTCGGTGTTTAGCCCCAATAGGGTAAAGACCAGTAAGCTCCCAATTATCGAGTTAACAGTCATTTCCAGCGGGTGCTTATAAAATGAGGTAATTACTTCGATGCGTTGCGCACTATGATGTATCTGGTGGAAGCGTGTCCATAAAAAATCGCTTTCGTGGCGCCATCTGTGCCACCAGTAGAATATAAAAGTGGCAATTACGTAGGCAACAATGCCCCCTGCCCATGATGGTACATAATTTGATAAATGGAACACCGAGTAAGCCGACAGCCATTTTTCCCAGGTGTAACCTGCAATGGTAACAATAGCTAATTGTGCGAAATTTACAGCCAGTACGCGGATGGTCCAGGTAGGTACAGCAGGGAGTTTCCAGCCGGGGTTGCTTTTTTCGATAATGAAACAAAGCGCGAAACAAATGAGAATTACAACAAGCATAGCGTTTAATTTTATGCTGTAAAGTTGCCGCCGAAAGGGGACGAAAAGTTTTGACTAAAGTCAAAAAACATCAGCGGGCGCGGATGCGGCTCAGGGTTTCCTGTTTTATACCCAAATAGGTTGCAATTTGCCCAAGTGTTGCCACCTGCGCTATTTGCGGATATTCGGCCAGTAGCTTTTCGTAGCGTTGGGTAGCGGTTAGTGTTTGCAGGTTTATTGCCCGTTCTTCGCTACGGATATAATATTGTTCGGTGATAATGCGGCCAGTGATGTTGAATTTTGGAAAGGTTGCATATAGTTCCTGCAACTGTTCCCAACTAATGGATTGCAGGGTACAATCTTCCAGCGTTTCGATGTTTTCAAATGACGGTTTGCGCGAGAAAAAGCTGTAAACAGAAATAATGATCTCGCCCTGCCCCATAAACCAACTGGTGAACTGGCTATCTCCCTTATAATAGAAGGCTCGTACAAATCCCTTTTTTATAAAATAGATGCGATGAGCCACCATTCCTGCTTTTAACAGGATTGTTTTTTTAGGCACCTGTTCTTCAACAACAAACTCAGCGAACCGGGATTGTAGCTCGGTCGATAAAATCTGAATATTGTTTAACGTGTTAAAAAGGGGCGAGAGATCCATTAGCCTGTTTAGCAGCCAATATAACGAATAGCTACTTTATTAATTTATTATTCGCATCCGGGAAAATCAGGATAGGTTCATAAGCGCGGGCTTCATCAGCTTCCATGTAGGCGTATGACATGATGATAACGATATCGCCAACCTGGGCAAGCCTTGCGGTTGCGCCGTTAAGGCATACGGTACCGCTGCCGCGTTCGCCTTTTATAACATAAGTTTCAAAACGGGCGCCGTTGTTATTATTTACAATCTGTACTTTCTCATTCGGGATGATATTAGCAGCCTCAATAAGGTCTTCATCAATGGTTATACTGCCAACATAGTTCAGTTCGGCCTGTGTAACCTTAACGCGATGAAGCTTTGATTTTAATACCTCAATAATCATAGTGCAAAGGTAGGAATATTTTTATCTGTAAAGTTTATAGCATCATCGCCGCATTGTAATATATACATGACGGCGTCATGATCGGTTACTCACCTTATCAGTACATTGTCAATCAACCTTGTTTTACCAACCCGGGCGGCAGTAAGGGCTACGATAGTAGCGCTGTTTTTACCGGCGGGCAATAAAGTTTCACCGTCAACTATTTCAAAATATTCGGGCAGTACATCACCTTCGGCACTTAGCAGCTCTATTGCCTGTTGCTGCAGCTTTGGTACGTTATCAATGTCAAATTGGGTTTTTACCCAGTTCAGGGTTCTTGATAAAACAAGCGCATGTTGCCTGTCCGTGGGGGATAAATGAATATTGCGCGAGCTCATGGCCAAACCGTCGGCTTCGCGCTCAATAGGGCACATCACCATTTTTACAGGGATGTTCATTAGCGCTATCATTCGGTTAATAACCATAATTTGCTGGTAATCTTTTTGGCCCATGTAAAGTGTATGGGGCTTAACAATATCAAGCAGTTTGTAAACTACCTGTGTTACGCCCTGGTAATGCCCTGGCCTGAACTCGCCTTCAAGCAAGTGTTCAAGCGGGCCAATGTTTAAATGCCATTGCTCATTAGCGTCATACATCTCGGTAACGGCAGGGTTAAACAAAACATCGCAGCCGGCGTGTTCCAGTTTGGCTATATCGGCCTCAATGGGGCGTGGATAATTCTCCAGGTCTTTAAGGTCGTTAAACTGGGTGGGGTTTACAAAAATGCTGCAAACAACAAGGTTATTGCCCAGTTTTGCCTGCGCAATTAAAGATAGGTGCCCATTATGCAGTGCGCCCATAGTTGGTACAAACCCAATTGTTGCAGGGTTTTGTGCGGATAGATATTCCCGGATTTGCCGGCGTGTAGTAAATATTTTCAAACTAAAAAAGGTTGCAAAAATTTGGTAAAGGTGTGCAATTACTTAAAAACTACCAAACCCACTTGCACAAGTGGTTGCCAGTTCATATAATAATGCTTATATTTGCACACTCAAATTTTTTGAACTTCTTTACATTTATTAATACTGATTAGTGATGGGTAAATCAAAACTACTGTTCATAACTCATGAAATGTCTCCTTTCCTCGAACTCACAAAAATTGCCGAAATAACCCGCCAGCTTCCGCAAGCCATGCAGGAGAAGGGTTTCGAAATTCGCATTTTGATGCCACGTTTCGGGAACATTAATGAGCGCAGGAACCGTTTACATGAGGTTATCCGTTTATCAGGGATGAACATTATCATAAACGATAATGATAATCCGCTGATCATCAAGGTAGCTTCTATCCCGGCAGCACGCATGCAGGTGTACTTTTTAGATAATGAAGAGTATTTTCAGCGCAAACACGTGTTTAACGATAAAGACGGTAAATTTTACGCCGATAATGATGAGCGCATGATATTTTTCTGCAAAGGCGCTTTAGAAACGGTTAAAAAACTTGGCTGGGCACCAGATGTTATCCATTGCCATGGCTGGATGAGCGCTTTAGTGCCGGCTTATTTAAAAACAACTTATAAAGACGACCCTACCTTTAAAAATTCAAAAGTAGTTTACTCTATTTACGGGAATGATTTTAAAGAGAAACTGGATGCCGATTTTTCGCGTAAAGCCGTAATGGGCGATATGACCGAAGCACATACCGAAGTTTACAAAGAGGGTACCAACACCGCAATGTACGCGGGAGCTATACAATACAGCGATGGCATTGTATTGGGCAGTGCCGATATTGATGCTGATGTGTTAAATAATGTTAAAAACAGCAATAAATCGGTTTTAGAATACGTTTCTACCTCTGATTTCGAAAATTATTACAATTTTTACGACGAAATCACCAATGAGCAATTGGTGGATGTTGCATAAGCTTTAAAATTATATATGAAATTTTACAAATTAGGCTTATTAACCCTGTTAATAAGTCTTTTTATTTTGAATAGCTGTAAAACCCAGGATGGTATAGGCTTAGACCCGGCTACACCGATTGCCGGTAAACTTATAGTTGATACCAGCATTGTGGCAAGCACAGCGGTAGAAGACGATGTTGTAACCAGTTCTTTGTCGGCAAGGGTTCCCTTATCCTACTTTAACGATCCGGAACTTGGCACCACCGAAACTCATATTGCAGCAGTGCTATCAACACCAGGCGCCACGGCATACACTTTGCCAACCGGTACAATAACCATTGATTCGGCAAGGCTGATACTGCCTTATGCAGCGGATGGCTTTTATGGCGACTCCCTGTTATCCACCTATAAAATTGATGTCCGCCAGCTTGGTGAGCGTATAGTACCTTCACAAACATATTATAACACCAAGCATTTTGAAACTTTTGGCGATATAATTGGCACCAAAACATTTTTAGCCAGGGCACATGATACATTAAAAATAACAAATATTGTAACTGGGGGCCCGGATACGTTAATTAAAGTTAAGCCACAGGTACGCATCCCTATAAATCCCAATTTTATTAATCTGAGATTCTTTTCAGCAGATGCCGCCACATTAAGCAACCCTACCATTTTTGAAAATACGGTGAATGGCTTATATATTTCATTGGATAAAAACCAAACCCCGGGCGTAGGAGGTAACCTGTTTTTTAATCTTGACTCGGCATCTTTAGCCGTTTATTATAAAAACGTTAACGGCTCTACTGTTGATACCGCTATGGTTTCATTGTCACTTGGTAGAAAAGTTACCGAGATTATACATACCCACAGTGTAAAAGTACAAGCGGCCATAGATAACCCCTCAACAACCGGACTTGTTTATTTACAAGGCCTGGCGGGGCTTAGGGCTAAATTAACATTACCCAATGTAAAAGGCATATTTGCTGGAGATGGTGGTAGCGATAATGTAATTTTAAACCGTGCCGAATTGATTGTTAAGGTTGACCCCGGTACTACTACCCCATTTGCACCAAGTAAAAGGCTAACGCTTTATAAGTACGATATTGCACACCAGCGCATTGCTTTACAGGATGCTTCATCAACCGACCCCAGGTCAACAGGCTTTGGCGGCGGCTATAATTCGTCCACAGGCGAATATCACTTCATAATAACCGCTTATTTGCAAGACCTGCTACGTGGCAAAGCCATAGATTATGGCACTTATATTGCCCCGGTTAATCCAACAGGTACAAGTATTGATGTTACACCTACAGCAACCTATGCCGACAGATCAATTGTAGTGGGTAAGAACTCACCATACCGGATAAAACTTAATATTATTTACACAAAAATAAATCAATAAAACTTTTTAAAGCCTTTAAAAACACCCCATATGGGGTGTTTTTTTTTATATCTTATTTTTAGCATTGATAATGCTATTTATCTCCTTACTTTTGCCGCACATCTAATTCTATTAATAAAAACAAAAATTCTATTATTTATGTGCGGCATAGTAGGTTATATAGGCTTCAGGGATGCCTATCCAATAGTAATTAAAGGGCTTCACCGACTGGAGTACAGAGGGTACGACAGTGCGGGTATTGCACTGGCCAATGATGGCTTAAAACTTTTTAAAAAGGCAGGAAAAGTAAGCGAACTTGAAGACCATGTAAAAGGTGCAGACCTTGCAGGGTCTGCAGGTATGGGGCATACCCGCTGGGCTACCCACGGCGCCCCCAGCGATCGTAATTCACACCCGCATACCTCGGGCGATGGCAAGCTTACCATTATACACAATGGTATAATTGAAAACTACGCCACTTTAAAAGAAGCCCTTGCATCAAAAGGCCACGAATTTAAGAGCGATACAGATACCGAAGTACTAATACATCTTATTGAAGAGATAAAGGATGTTACCGGCCTTGGCCTGCGCGAAGCAGTAAGGCTTGCTTTAAACCGTGTTGTTGGCGCTTATGCCATCGTTATTATGAGCGAAGATGAGCCCGACGAACTGATAGCAGCACGCAAAGGCAGCCCAATGGTAATTGGTGTTGGTAAAGGCGAGTATTTTATCGCATCAGATGCTACACCAATTGTAGAGTACACCAAAAACGTTATTTACCTTAATGATAACGAGATTGCGTATATCAGGCGCGATGACCTGTTGATCAAAAATATTGATAACACCATCCAAACACCATATATACAGGAGCTTGAGCTTAAGCTGGAAATGCTTGAAAAGGGCGGCTATGATCACTTTATGCTTAAAGAGATATACGAGCAGCCGCGTTCAATCCGCGACTGTCTGCGCGGCCGTATTGACCCCGAGCAGGGTATTGTTACGCTTGGTGGTATTAAGGAGTATATTGAGAAGTTAAAAAACATCGATCGCATCATCATCGTTGCCTGTGGTACTTCATGGCATGCGGGGTTGGTTGGTGAGTATCTAATTGAAGAATATGCACGTGTGCCGGTTGAAGTTGAATATGCTTCTGAATTCAGGTATCGTAACCCTATCATCTCGTCAAAAGACCTGGTTATAGCTATTTCCCAATCGGGCGAAACTGCCGATACCATGGCTGCCATTGAGCTGGCCAAAGAAAAAGGTGCAACCATTTTTGGTATTTGTAACGTTGTAGGTGCATCTATCCCCCGTATTACACATGCAGGGGTTTATACCCACGCCGGGCCCGAAATTGGTGTTGCATCAACCAAAGCATTTACTGCGCAGGTTACTATATTAACCCTTATAGCATTTTATATTGCTCAGCAAAGGGGTACTATAACCCAAAGCAAGTTTGTTGAATACCTTACAGAATTAGATGAGATACCGGCACTGGTTGAAGAAACCTTAAAGTGTAACGATGTGGTTAAAGCCATAGCCGAACGCTTTAAAGATTCAACCAACTGTTTGTTCCTTGGCCGTGGCAGTTCATTCCCAGTTGCGCTTGAGGGTGCCTTAAAGCTTAAGGAGATATCGTACATACATGCCGAAGGTTACCCGGCTGCCGAAATGAAACACGGCCCTATTGCATTAATTGATGCGGATATGCCGGTTGTGTTTATTGCTACCAAAAACTCATCGTACGAGAAAGTTATCAGTAATATACAAGAGGTAAAGGCTCGTGGTGGCCATGTAATTGCTATCGTATCAGAAGGTGATACCGATGTTAAAGAGATGGCTGATTATACCATCGAGATCCCCCTAACAGGCGAAACCTTTGTGCCATTACTGGCAACAATACCATTGCAATTGTTATCATACCATATAGCGGTAATGCGTGGTTGCAATGTTGACCAGCCCCGTAACCTTGCAAAATCGGTAACGGTAGAGTAAGCGCTCAAATTTGAGATATTAGATGTGAGATTTGAGACTGCATGGTCTCGGATCTCACATTTTTTTTGCCTTTGATTTTCTCTCTCTACAACCTGGAACAATACTTGCCATACATCCACCAACAAAAACTAAGACTATGGCAAACCGGGGGAAAAGAGGCCCATGCTGGGCTGGTTACAAAATAGCGGGGATGAAAATAAAGAATGGCAAAAAGGTGCCTAATTGTATTAAAACAGCCACCAAACGCAAACCAAAAAAATAACAAAAGCCGCCTGCTGTTAGCGGGCGGCTTTTGTATGTGTGTGATTTTTCTCAAATCTCACATCTCAAACCTAACTAAGCCGGCATATGTTTCATGGTTTCACTTAGGTCTAACTGCAGGCCTTGCGCTATAGCCATGCCCATGCCAATATCCGCACGGAACCAGTGGCAAAGCTGCCTGTTGGTTATCTCGTCTTTTTTAGGCCCGTCAATACCACTCATCGAGTTAACGATATTTTTGATCAGGTCTTTCTTAGCGGCATCCTCCATTAAACGATACAAATTACCCGGTTGGGTGTAATGGTCGTTCTCGCCTTCGGCGTTACGGTCATACCAATTGGCAACCTGTGCGTTTACATCCCAGGCTGGTTCTTTGTAATGCTGGTCAACTTCTATATCATCAAAACTGTTTGGAAAATAGTTTGGGTTTTTGCCGCTATTGCCATCAACCCGCATCTGGCCATCGCGCTGGTAATTGTTCACCATAAAAGGGCAACGGTTTACGGGTATCTGCTCGTAATTAGCCCCCAGGCGGTAACGATGCGCGTCGGGGTAAGAAAGTATGCGGCCCTGCAACATCTTGTCTGGTGAGTAGCCTATGCCATCAACAACGTGCGCAGGCGCAAAGGCAGCCTGCTCAACGTGTGCAAAATAATTATCGGGGTTCTCGTTCAATTCTAAAACACCCACATCAATCAGCGGGTAATCTCCATGGGGCCAAACTTTGGTCAGGTCGAACGGGTTGATATGGTAGGTTGCCGCCTGGGCTTCCGGCATAACCTGGATCTTTACCTTCCATTTCGGAAAATCGCCGTTATCAATATGCGTTAACAGATCGTGTTGTGCAAAATCAGGGTTCTTGCCACGCATTTCACCAGCTTCCTCATCGGTAAAGTTTTTGATGCCCTGTTGGGTTTTAAAGTGAAACTTTACATAAAAGCGTTCGTTTTGTGCGTTAATGAACGAGAAGGTGTGGCTGCCAAATCCATCCATATGGCGGTAACCGTAAGGCGTGCCCCTATCGCTCATTAAAATAGTTACCTGGTGCAGGCTCTCGGGGTTAAGCGACCAAAAATCCCACATCATGGTTGGGCTTTTACAGTTGGTGTATGGGTCGCGTTTTTGGGTATGGATAAAATCACCAAACTTTTTGGGGTCTTTTATAAAAAACACCGGGGTGTTGTTGCCAACCAGGTCCCAGTTACCATCTTCGGTATAAAATTTAAGAGCGAAGCCACGCGGGTCGCGCTCGGTATCGGCTGACCCTTTTTCGCCACCAACGGTAGAAAAACGCAGGAACGTACGGGTTTCTTTTCCTATTTGGCTAAATACTTTTGCACGTGTATATTGAGTTATATCATGTGTGATGGTTAAGGTACCATACGCGCCCGACCCTTTTGCATGCACAACACGCTCGGGGATACGCTCGCGGTTAAAATGGGCCATCTTTTCGTGCAGAATGTAATCCTGTAGCAGGATTGGGCCACGCGGGCCAATGGTCTGAGAATTTTCGTTCTCTGCAAAAGGCCTGCCTGATGCAGTAGTAAGCTTTTTATTAGGTACCATAACGTATTGGTTTTGTATTTTTTCAAACTTGATTAAAAATAATGGATAGAAAAAATCAATAATTACTATCTTTATATAGATTATATTGATAATGACTATAACTCAACTTGAATATGTAATTGCGGTTGATACCTACCGCAGTTTTGTAGCCGCTGCCAATAAGTGTTTTGTAACGCAGCCTACCCTTAGTATGCAGATACAAAAGCTGGAAGATACACTGGGGGTTAAGCTTTTTGACCGTAGCCACCAGCCGGTTATCCCTACCGAAATTGGTGAGGAAATTATAGCCCAGGCAAGGGTGCTGCTGGCCGAAAGCGAGAAAATAAAAGAAATTATCAGCGACAGGCAAAAGGAATTATCCGGCGAGTTAAGGGTGGGTATTATCCCTACGGTATCACCTTATATTTTACCTAAAATACTGAATGGCTTTATCCAGAAATACCCGGCTGTAAAGTTGATTGTTTGGGAGCAAACTACCGAGCAGATCATCCAGCAGTTAAAACTGGGCACTATTGATTGTGGCATATTATCAACCCCACTGCATGAAAGCAGCTTAACGGAGATCCCCGTTTTTTATGAGAACTTTGTGGCATACGCATCAAAAAACAGCAAGCTTTATAAAAAGAAAACCATTACCCCCGAAGATATTGATATGGAGGAAATATGGGTGCTGAACGAGGGGCATTGCATGCGCGAGCAGGTACTGAATATTTGCCAGCGGCGTAAGGCTACCAAAGGCTTTCAGCATTTTGAGTATAATACCGGCAGCGTTGAAACCCTAAAGCGCATGGTTGATATGAATAACGGCGCTACCATTTTACCCGAACTTGCCCTTGCCGAGATGAACGATAAGCAGCGCGACCGCGTGCGCTACTTTAAAAGCCCTGAGCCGGCCCGGGAGGTAAGCATAGTAATGCACCGTAACTTTTTAAAGCGCCGTATGATAGAAGCCCTGAAAACGGAGATACTTGATTTTGTACCGAAAAGGTTGCGTACTAAAAAGAAGAAAGAGATAATGGAGATTTAGCGGCTGGCACCAGTTGTGAGAACTTAGCCGCGGATCAGAAATTGCGCTGGGTCATCCTTAGCATGAGCTGGTATTAACTATTTCCTTACTTTTGCAACCATGGCTACCGTTCAATCCTTTGTAAATAATCCCTACCAGGAAAATACCTACCTGTTATTTGATGAAACCGGCGAATGCGCGATCATTGACCCGGGCATGTACACCGCTGCCGAGCAAAACACAGTGGTGGCCTTTATTAAGGATAATAATTTAAAACCCGTTTTGCTGTTAAATACCCATTGCCATATAGACCATGTACTGGGCAATAAGTTTGTGTTTGATCAGTATGGCTTGAAACCACAGTTCCACGAAGGCGAATCGGAAGTTTTGGGCGCTGTTGTGGCCTATGCCCCTTCTATGGGTTTAAGATATGATCCATCGCCACTGCCCGATACTTACCTCCCCGAAACCGGTACCGTTAAATTTGGCAATACTGAATTGCAACTGATCTTCGCGCCCGGCCATTCGCCCGCGCATTTGTGTTTTTATGATAAAATAGCAAACATACTGATAGGCGGCGATGTATTGTTCAGGAACAGTATTGGCCGTACCGATTTGCCCGGAGGTAATTATAGTACGCTTATCAAAAATATTGAAGAAAAGCTTTTTTTGCTGCCCGATGACTGTACGGTTTACCCCGGCCACGGACCCGAAACAACCATAGGTTACGAAAAACAAACCAACCCATACTTATAAAATAGCCGTTGAATACCTCCATCTATATAGCCAAAAGGTACCTGTTCTCAAAAAAACAGACGCATGCCATTAATATCATATCGGGCATATCCATGCTGGGGGTGCTGGTTGGCAGCGCGGCGCTTATTATTATATTATCGGTGTTTAACGGTTTGGAGAAAGTTATCCTGTCGTTATACAGCAACTTTACACCCGAGTTGAAGATAGAACCCCGTTTAGGAAAAACCTTCGACCCGAATACCCCCTACCTTGCCGGCCTGGGCCGTGATGTAAGAGTGGTATCATACACGCAGGTGTTGCAGGAGAAGGCCCTGATCAGGTACGCCGACAGGCAATTCATCGGCACGGTTAAAGGCGTTAGCGACGATTTTTTTAAAGGAAGGACATTGGATAGCACTATCCAATTTGGCTCTTTTACCTTAAAAGATAAGGGCCGCAATTTTGCCGTAATTGGCGCTACGGTGCAGGGAAGCCTGGGTGTAAGCTTGAAAAACCAGTTCACTTTCTTGCAGGTGTTTTCGCCAAAGCGCACAGCCGGTAACTCTACCGACCCGATGAACGATTTTACGTTCCGTTCCATACTGCCGGCAGGGGTGTTTGGCATCCAGCAGGATTTTGACGACATTATCATCACCCCGATTGAGTTTACCCGCGATTTGCTTGACGAACCTAATCAAGTGTCGTCAATAGAACTCATCTACAAAAAGGGCACTAATGTGGATGCTATAGAGAAGAATATAGAAGAAAAAATAGGAGCAGATTTTACGGTAAAAAACCGTAAGGAACAAAACACCGGGTTGTATAAAACCATTAATTATGAACGCTGGTCTAT
This sequence comes from Bacteroidota bacterium, assembly GCA_040390445.1. Taxonomy (GTDB): domain Bacteria; phylum Bacteroidota; class Bacteroidia; order Sphingobacteriales; family Sphingobacteriaceae; genus Mucilaginibacter. The sequence continues at coordinate 334,517 of JAZJYI010000002.1, read as the reverse complement.
TTTTATGATCCTTACGTTTGTACTTATCATAGCCATATTCAACATTATAGGTTCGTTAACTATGCTGGTAATAGATAAGCGCAAGGATATCGCTATTTTAACCAGCCTGGGCGCTAATAAGGGCCTTATACGGCGTGTCTTCTTTTTTGAGGGGATGATGATATCTGTTATTGGCTGTATAGGTGGCCTTATACTTGGGCTTAGCGTTTGTTTAGTGCAGATGCAATTTCATATTATTAAGATGGGGTCGTCATTATCGGTATTGGATGCTTACCCGGTGGCTTTAAAACTAAGTGATGTAGGGCTGGTGTTTTTTACAGTTATTGTAATAGCCGTAATTGCATCGGGCATAAGTTCAAACCTGAGCGTAAAACGGCTGGATGAGATAAAAGCAGACCTGTAAAATATAGAGTACTTATCCCGCCATCGCCACAACATATTTACACACACTATTTTGTAAGCCATTTTCAATTCATTAGCTTTAACCATTACCTTCGCAAATAAAAATTAAAAACTCATTCGCCTAAGCAGCGTTACTAAATATATTATGGAATCTAAACGTCAGCAAAAATTTGCCGGGGTAATACAAGAAGACCTGGCCGCAATATTTCAACGTGAGGGGATGAACTATCTTCCGCATACACTGGTTACTATAACCAAGGTACGGGTAACACCCGATCTGGCCATTGCCCGTGTGTTCCTAAGCTTTTTTAACAATACCGATAACCAACAGGCATTGCAGGTAATTAAATCTCATGCCTCAGAAATTCGTTATAAACTGGGCGCCCGCATTAAAGACCAGGTAAGGATAATACCCCAGCTTGAATTTTTTGTTGATGATACGAGCGAATATGTTGAGCGCATGGAGAAGATCTTTGATAAGATAAGCCATGAGCCGCGCCAGCCCGATACTGAAGAGAACTAAACGGAAATGAACGCTACCGAAAAACTGGCAGCATATATTAAAGTCCACCCCGGTGCTATTGGCAAAGTGGTGGACTTTGATGCTAATAGAGATGCGCTTTACCCGCTCGACTTTACCGTAGCCAATACTGAATTAACCGAAGCGTTGATTGCCGATACTGAAGCCTTTAGCCAATGGATAAATAAAAAACTGGGCGATAACCATTGCCGTTATGGTATTGGCGGCTATATGGAACACCGCACTATTTATACCCGTAGCGCCTTATTTAATACAGAGGACGAACCCCGCCGCCTGCACCTGGGTGTAGATATTTGGGGAGATGCCGGTACGCCGTTATATGCCCCACTAAAGGGAGCGGTACATAGCTTTGCTGATAATGATAATTTTGGCGATTACGGCCCAACGATTATCCTGCAGCACGATCTGGGCGGGTTGGCCTTGTATAGCCTTTATGGGCATTTAAGCCGAACAAGCCTTAAAGGTTTGCAGGTTGGGCAATCCATCAACAAAAACCAACAAATAGCTACATTAGGCAATGCTACCGAAAACGGGCACTGGCCGCCTCATTTGCATTTTCAGCTGATGCTGGATATTGGTGATGCTAAAGGCGATTATCCGGGCGTTGGCAGGTATTCTCAAAAGGGCCATTACCTGCAAAATATTCCCGACCCCGAACTTATTTTACAATTTGCTGATACTTACAAAAGCTAAAGCTTATTTGTAAACACTTTATTATATAATACAGCCGATTGCATTTTACACATTAGTGCTTATATTTGCCATCGCTAAAAACTTCATTTAAATAACATAATGAGAGAAATACAATTCAGGGAAGCGCTAAGAGAAGCCATGCAGGAAGAAATGCGCAAGGACGAAAATATATACCTAATGGGCGAAGAAGTTGCCGAGTATAACGGTGCTTACAAAGTAAGCCAGGGTATGCTTGACGAATTCGGCGCTAAACGTGTTATCGATACGCCTATATCTGAATTGGGCTTTGCCGGTATCGGTATAGGTTCGGCAATGAACGGTTTAAAACCAGTTATCGAGTTCATGACGTTCAACTTCTCGTTGGTAGCAATCGATCAGATTATCAACGGTGCAGCCAAGATCATGTCAATGAGCGGCGGTCAGTTCTCGGTGCCAATTGTATTCCGCGGCCCAACCGGTAACGCGGGTATGCTTAGCTCACAGCACAGCCAGTGTTTTGAAAACTGGTATGCAAACTGCCCGGGCTTAAAGGTGGTTGTACCATCAAACCCGTACGATGCAAAAGGCCTTTTAAAATCAGCGATACTTGACCCGGACCCGGTTATCTTCATGGAGTCTGAATTAATGTACGGCGATAAAGGCGAAGTGCCTGAAGAAACTTACTACATTGAAATAGGTAAAGCAAACGTAACCAAAGAAGGTAGCGATGTTACTTTAGTTGGTTTCGGTAAAATAATGAAAGTGGTTAACGCTGCTGCTGCCGAGCTTGAAAAAGAAGGTATCCATGCAGAGGTTATTGATTTGCGTACCGTGCGCCCTATCGATTACGAAACCGTTATCAACTCGGTTAAAAAAACAAACCGTTTGGTAATTGTTGAAGAAAGCTGGCCTTTAGGCTCGATAGCAACCGAGATTGCCTTTAAAGTACAGAAAGACGCGTTTGATTACCTGGATTCTCCAATCCTGCGTATTATGGGTGGTGATGTTCCGTTGCCTTACGCGCCAACTTTAATACAAGAATACCTGCCAAACCCGGAACGTGTGGTTAAAGCGGTTAAAGAAGTAATGTACGTTACCAAGTAATTGTAACGCCTAAATATTAGAAGCCTCCCGACGAAAGTTTGGAGGCTTTTTTTATGTCTGTAAAATCACTTTTTTGTCATATCTCAGAGTTAATTGAGATATCGAGAAAAACCGATATATCTTTGTGCTATGGATCAGCTAGAAATTTTCAAAGCATTATCAAACAAGGCAAGGCTGCAAATTTTAAACTGGCTTAAAGAACCCGAGGTTAATTTCCCGGGCCAGGCAGAATATGGTTTTGAAAATGGAGTTTGCGTAGGCCAGATTCATGCCAAATCGGGGCTTACCCAATCCACCGTATCCGAGTACTTAACAAGCCTGCAACGTGCGGGGCTTGTTACATCAGTACGCACAGGGCAATGGACTTACTATAGGCGTAACGAAGAAACCTTTGCTGCCTTAAGTAAACTAATAGAAACAGAAATTTAACACCAATACATTTTATGAATACAGATAGTTTATTCAGCCCCTTTAGGCTGAAATCATTAGATATTAAGAACCGGATAGTAATGGCACCTATGACGCGTTCGTTCTCGCCAAATGGGGTACCTACCGATAATGTTGCAGCTTATTACCGTAAAAGAGCAGAAGGCGAAGTTGGTTTGATACTTTCAGAGGGAACTGTTATTAACCGTGTGGCATCATCAAATGATGCAAATATCCCTCACTTTTATGGCCCCGAAGCATTAGCCGGCTGGCAAAAGGTGATTAATGGAGTACACAGTGCAGGCGGTGCCATGGGGCCGCAAATATGGCATATGGGTATCATGGATAATCATGCTTCGGGATGGGTGCCATCGCAACCGTTTGAGGGGCCTTCGGGTTTAAACAAGCCCGGGTTTAACAATGGTAATACTATGACAGAAACTGACATTGCCGATACTATTGCCGCTTATGGCCAGGCTGCTGCCGATGCCAAAGCGTTAGGTTTTGATTGTGTAGAGATACATGGCGCACACGGTTACCTGGTAGACCAGTTTTTTTGGGATGGCACTAACGAGCGTACAGATATTTATGGCGGTAAAACCTTGCCCGAGCGCAGCCGTTTTGCAATAGAAGTAATTAAAGAAGTGCGCAAACGTGTGGGTGATGATTTTGCAGTTATCATTCGCCTGTCGCAGTTTAAACCGGCTGCCTACAATAACAAATTAGCCGCAACCCCTCAGGAAATGGAAGCCTGGTTAACGCCCCTTGCAGACGCCGGTATAGATATTTTCCATTGCTCGCAACGCCGTTTTTGGGAGCCCGAGTTTGAAGGCGACGACCTTAACTTTGCAGGGTGGGCAAAAAAGGTAACGGGTAAAGCAACCATAACTGTTGGCTCGGTGGGTTTATCAGGCGATTTCTTTGGGGCATTTGCCGGCGAAAGCTCTCAGCCGAGTTCACTGGATGAATTAGTGAGAAGGTTTGACCGTGGCGATTTTGACCTGGTTGGTGTTGGGCGCCCTATTTTGGCCGACCCTAACTGGGTTAAAAAAATACATGAAGGCCGTAATACCGAATTAAAAGATTTTACTGTCGAGGCCCTTGGGCAACTTATAATGGAATAAAAGCAAAGAGGCCATCCAAACCCGGATGGCCTCTTTGCTTTTTAAATATTCTCGGCTAATGCCTTCAGGAGTTTGTTTAATCATACCTTTACCTAAAAATTTAGTTATGAAAAAATTATTCCTTATTCTAATATTATTAAGCTGCTCGGGTATCACATTCGGCCAGGCTAAGATTGATTCGGCTTTGTACAAAAAGCTAAGCGCCATGTATAAGGAAGATCAAAAATGGCGTATCGAATCGGCCAAATTATATAATCACCAAAAATCGGACTACGACCAGGAAACGGTGGATAAAAACTGGGCTGCTGCCGATAGCCTTAATGAAGCAGAAGCTAAACGCATCATAACAAAATATGGCTATCCCGGTTACTCGCTGGTTGGCGAAAGTGGCAGCAGCAGGTTTTGGGCTATTGTGCAGCATTGCGATGATGATATAGCTTTTCAGCAAAAGGTTTTATTGCTGATGAAAAAAGAAGTTGGCCGCAAGAATGCATCGGGCGAGAACTACGCTTACCTTACCGACCGCGTATTAAGCAATCTTAACCAAAAACAATTATACGGCACCCAAGGCATCCGCGACCCTAAAACGAAAAAATGGACGCCCTTACCCATCAAAGATGCCGCGCATGTGGAAGCACGCCGTAAAGCAATAGGCATGATATCGCTTAAGCAATATATAGCCGAAACAAACGCGGCTAATTAATTTATCTGTGTAGCTTTGTTGTATGGCAGAATCGAACGTAAAAGACAGCAACGGGAACATCCTTAATGATGGAGACAGCGTAACGCTTATCAAAAGCTTAAAGGTAAGGGGCGGGGGTGTAACTTTAAAACAGGGCACACTGGTAAAAAAAATCCGCCTTACGGATGACGATGAAGAAGTTGACTGCAAAATTGATGGCATGAGCATTGTGCTTAAAACAGCATTCTTAAAGAAGAGATAATAGCTATGAACCCGATACTCCACATACTTAATGGCGATGCCACATTTAGCGGTTTTGAACAAACAGGCCTTGATGGTGATGTAATGATATGGCGCGAGGTTTTATCTGAAGGCCCCGTGTCAGAGAATATAGAGTCGGGCAAATTTTGGCAGGAGCGTGCTGCGTGGATCTCTAAAACTTTTAATGATACCCCCGAGCATTACAATGATAGTATGATGGCACAGCTGGAGAAATTCAGCCAGCCGTATGAGGAGATCAACCTTTGGTTTGAGTTCGACCTGCATTGCCAGGTAAACCTACTTGGGGTGATGATGCTGCTTTCGCAAAAAACCGACCTGTCGGGCCCGGCGGTGTACCTGATCTGCCCTGCAGAAGTGCCTGGCATAACTGATTTTAGGGGGATGGGGCAACTGGATGGCGAGCAATTGGAAACCTTGTATGATAACACCCGCGTACAGCTTGGAGAGTATGATTTTGAACTGGCTACCGAAGCTTGGGGCCTTTACGTTGCAGGTAATGCAAACAAACTGGAAGAATGGTTAAACGCCACAGCTTTTTGGAGTAATATGCACAACCTTAAACCCGCCATGCAGGCGCACTTAAAACGCTTGCAACGCAATGCCAACGGGTTAAATTATGTTGAACAGGTGTTGCTGGATATTTATAACACGGGCATTAAAACCAGGCAGGAGATCTACGCCGCCTTTTGGGCCGGTGATAAAATTTATGGCATGGGCGATAGTGAGATCAATACCTATCTGGATAAACTCAGCGCCCGCGGGCTCATTAATCTGTAACCTTTACTGAACAGTAACCGCCATGGTTGGCGATCGGTCGCTTTCGTTCTTCAGCCTGTCAATAGCGGTTATTACATAAAAATAAGTTTGCCCCGTCTTTACGTTGCTATCCATATACAGCGATGTGGTATCATATTGTATATGCAGTATATTTTTAGGGTCGCCCAGGTCAAATTTTTCGTTTTCCTGGAAACGGTATATCACATAGCCATAAACCGGCTCATTATCGGCGGCCGGCAATGGTGCCTGCCATTTTAGTATTACGCCTTTATTTTCGGTATGTGCCGTGAAATTTTGCGGCGCGTTTGGCGGGATAGAATCCAGCCAAAGCATTTGTGGCGGCAATGCCGGGTAACGGTAAAAATCTTTTCTCAGGCTATCGGCCAGGTGGTTGGCATTACCTATCAGCGACTGCGACCTGAAGAACACACTGCCCTGCGCGCGCGGGTTGGCGCGTATCATCCGTATCTGGTTGGGTATCTCTGATGGGTTTTTGAAAGCCGGGCTGCGTAGCTCATAAAAGCGGTACGGTGCCTGGCCAATATACAAATGGCGGTTAAAGGTATTGTTGCTCCACCAGGTAAGCAGTTTTTCAAATGCTGCCACACGGTTACCAATGTGCCAGTATATCTGCGGGTTTATATAATCTATCCAGCCTTCCTGCATCCATTTGCGGCTATCGGCAAAGTTTTCGATGTATGACGAGCCCCCCGCTGTTTCAGAGCCATCGGGGTGCTGGCTTTTGTTGGCCCATATCCCAAACGGGCTGATGCCGAATTTCATGTTGGGTTTGTATTTATGAATACTATCGGCCAGCATGTGTACCAGTTTATCAACGTTATCGCGGCGCCAGTCTTTTATATTATCAAAATCCTGCCCGTATTTGGCGAAAGCATCGGCATCCTGTATCACCTGGCCCCTAACCGGGTACGGGTAAAAGTAGTCGTCCATGTGTATGCCATCCACATCATAATTTTTTACAACATCAAGTATTACCTGCACTATATATTCGCGCACCTCCGGCAAACCCGGGTTAAACAACTTTATGCCATCGTAAATAAAAAACCACTCGGGTTTGGTACGGGTAATATGCTCGGGAGCCAGCGTCCAAAATTTGTTATCAAAAGTAGCGCGGTAGGGGTTAAACCAGGCGTGCAGCTCCATGCCGCGTTTGTGAGCCTCTGTGGTGGCAAATTCCAGTGGGTCATAACCCGGCGCCTGCCCCTGTTTGCCCGTTAAATATTTTGACCAGGGCTCGCGGCTTTTGGCGTAAAGTGCATCGGCAGCGGGCCTAACCTGAAACATTATAGCGTTGATGCCGTTTTGTTGATGAATGTTTAGCTCATCTGCAAGTTCTTTTTTCTGAATTTCTGCAGTTGCCTTTGTATTGGTTGGCCAGTCCAGGTTTACTACCGTTGCTATCCATACCCCTCTAAACTCGCGTTTGGGTTGTGGTTGTGTAACCTCTTCTGGTGTAACGGTTTGGGCTATTGACAGTGAAAATATAGTTGAAAAGAAAAGTGTAGTAAGCAGGTATCTGTATAATTGCATTAAGCGGATATTTTATTTTTAAAAGCCTCAAAGATATAAACTCATAACTAAGCAGTTTTAGTATTAGTATAATAATTGCGCCTATTTTGTGTTTTAATCATATTGTACTTATTTTAGCCCGTACCATTATAAGTGCAAACAACAGGCCTTTTACTACATAATGTTAGTTTTTTGCCTATATTTATTTAGACATTAAAAAAAGAAAGATAGCCTTAATAGGTTAGCAACCCGTTAAATTATCATAACCTTTAAATAATTACTATGGAATACCAACCAACAGATATCCAACCGCAGCAACCTAAAAAAAATTCGAACGTAATTTATTTTTTGATCGCTGTTGTGGTTGCATTATTGGGTACCGATGTTTACCTCTACACGCAAAAGAATAAATCGGACATAAAGGTAGTTTACCAGAACGACGAAAAAACCAGGTTGCAAACCGAACTGGACAGCCTTGAGGCGCAGATAGAACAGGTTAATGCCGGACGTGCAAAAATGTCGGTAGCTATGCAAGCTAAGAACGATTCATTGCGTTTAAAGATCCGTGTACTGCGAAGCGAACTGGCTAAGGGCAAGCTAACCGTTGCCGAACTGGGCAAAGCGCAGGAGGATATTAAACAACTGAGATACTTTGTTACTAAATATACTGCCGATATTGAGGAGCTTAAAAAGCAAAACACCACGCTGGCTACCGAGCGCGATACTTTAAAAACCAACCTGGCCACCGTTAGTCAAAAAGCTACCGATCTTGAACAAAAGAACCAGGAGTTGGATACCAAAGTGAAAGTAGCATCGGCAATTAAGGTGGCTACAGCTGATGTGGTTGCCTATAAGGTGAAAAACAGCGGGAAGGAAAGTGATGTTACCAAAGCCAAACAGGCTCAAAAAATAAAGATCAACTTTACGGTTGCCACCAATGCTGTTGCCGAGAAAGCCCTGCATGATGTGTACGTGCGTATTATTGATCCAACCGGCAATCTCATTACTCAAACAGACTCGGGCACGTTCAATGCTGATAGCCAGGACCTGCAATACACCTACAAAACATCAATTGATTTTAGGGACGATGGCAGCGGCTACACTATCGACTGGATAAACCCCGCTCCGTTCCAAAAAGGCACCTACACCGTGCTTTTATACGCCGATGGATACACAATGGGTAAAACCAGTATAACGCTTAAATAACAAGCCCTAATAGCTATTTGAAGCCCCGGTTATTACAACCGGGGCTTTTTTATGCGCGAATTTAACGGATGCGTTACCGCGACTTGTACGCACCTATGTGCACCTCGCCGCGCGTGTTCACCCCGCGCATCATTGCGAGGTACGAAGCAATCTTCGATAGATAAGTACACCTTGCATAAACGAATGCCTTAAAGAGAGTGCTTTGTTGCTACGCTCCGCGCAATGACGGATTGTTTAAATTAGCGTGTGATTTGCTGAAACAAGTTCAGCATGACGGGGCTATACCTAAACTACTTCCTCGTTAGCTGCCGGGAAACTAAGGTAGAAAGTGGTGCCAATATCCATGGTGGTTTCAAACCAGATCTTACCATTGGCGTTTTCAATAGAGTTTTTTACGAATGCAAGGCCCAGGCCTGTGCCCGAGCTTTTGGTTGTGAAGTTTGGCTCAAATATTTTCTCGCGCATGCTTTCGGGTATGCCGTTACCATTATCCTTTATGGTAAGCAATATATTTTTGGTGGTAATAAGGTAATTAATATCAATTAAACAGCCGGTATCTTGCGGGGCAGCCTCAATGGCGTTTTTAAGCAGGTTATTAAAGCAACGCAATAGCTGGTCGCGGTCGGCACTTACAAAAAACGGATCGGCCGGTGGCTGGTAGCTAATAGTTACGTTATCCATTTGTTTAAATATAGTAACCGCCTGATTAAGCATTTCAAATAGCGCGATCTTTTCGATACGGGTATCGGGCATTTTTGCAAAAGCCGAAAACTCTGACGCGATGGACGACAGGCTCTCTATCTGCTCAACAAACGATTTGCTGAAACGTTCAAACTTCTGGTCAAACTTAGGGTCTTTATCCCTCCACGATTTATCAAGCAGCTGCAAGCCCAGTTTAAGGGGAGTAAGCGGGTTCTTTATCTCGTGGGCTACCTGTTTGGCCATCTCGCGCCAGGCTGTTTCACGTTCAGACTGGGCAAGCTTCTGCGCACTGTTCTCCAGCGCAGCTATCATGTTGTTATACTCTTTTACCAGCGCGCCTATCTCATCATTACGGTCCCATTTTATAGGCTCATTCTTTTTACCGTAAATGGTTTTACTTAAGTTGTACTGTATAAAGTTTAGCGGGGCTGTTATCTGCCGTGCAATAATTACTGCAAACAGGCCAATGGCTATAAATACCAGTGCGTAAACGTTTATCATGATGTTTAACAACGAGCCTATGCGTTCGGTATAATCGGCAGCATTGGCAAAGTAAGGCAGTTGCAAATAGGCCACGGTTTGGTGCTTTACATCCCTTATTGGGGTGTAAGCCGCTTTGTAGGTAAGCAGGCCTATCTTTTCTTCGTTCAGCACTTCAGAGCTTTGCGCGCCACTCAATGAAATAAATGCACGCGCATTCATTTGCCTGCAAAGCAACCCATAATCATAAATTTTAGGTTGAGTTGAAACCAACAGCCGCCCGTTAAGGTCATAAAGGGAAAGGTCGGCAGAGTAAGTATTGGCCAGCTCATCAAACCTTATCTTATTATCCTCGGTAATTTTTGTAAAGTTATTGATGGGGCCGGCCTCAAAAGCAGCCGTTATTTGCATGATCTTGTTCCTGATAACCTTGTCTTGCTGTGCCTGGTATTGAGTGCTTATAGATACAAAGGTTATTATACCAACTAATATCAGGGTTATAACAACCGCAAATATCATTGAGAACTGGATGCGTGTTTTATACAATATCCTGTCTAAACTTATTTTAAAGCTCCATTTAATACGGTTATTGCTTACGTTAAATATCCTCACCCTTATCCATAACAACCGTATAAGCAGCGCTATCGCACTAAATGCCAGCAACACTACAAAGAAAAATGTTAATGCCGTGATATTTGCCAGCAGTATGTTGTTCTCCTGGCTTACCACTATCAGATTACGACTAGCCGGTTTATAAAGTAAATGGCTGTAAGTGGTAAACTTATCTGAAAAGCCGTGTTTGGTACTCTGTGTGGTTTGTGTGGTGTATTTTTTTAGCTTGCCGTTAAACTCGTTGTTGCGAATACTATATACATAGGTGCCACTTTGCCCTATAAGCACGTTATCGGTATAGAAAGCGAATGAATAATTTTTAAACTCCTCGGTGTTGCCTTTAACCTCTTTATCTACCAGCAGGTCGGGGAAACTGCCCGCCGCAAGCAGTGGCTTTGATTTGAGTTCGACAACTATGGTACCTAATTTTTTAGCACCGTCTATAACAGGTAATATGGCAAAATAGCTTTGAAACCCAAACGATTCGTTTTGGCGATAGAAATAATCAGACACCTTAAACGAGCTGTACACCACCATGTCTTTAAATACATCAAGTGTGTAGGTTTTATCCACCGATATGGGTTGGTCGGCAGTGTCATACTCATGTACCTCAAAATCGTATTTAGACAGGTAGCGGTCAAAATAAAGCTTTTGTAAACGGGTTTCCAGGTAATCTGAACTATGGTCGGCACTTTTGTAATAGGCTATCAGTAATGGGTCTACAATTATTTGCTTCTCTATTTTTTTGAAGATCCCATCAGCAATAACATCATCGGGCACTTCAAGCCGTTGTATCAAAACCTTTCGCAGGCCCTGCTCTTTTACCGATTCGAAATGGTTTAGTTTTACAGATGCTATAACAGCACATATAAGCACAACAGTTATAAATGATGTAGCTGTAAACTTATGGTCGTTATATAAAAAGGCATAGCCCCTTACCAAAACCATTATCATCCAAAGTAAATAGAATAAGCTAAACTCCCGGTAATAAGTTACCACTGCGGTAGTAATAAATATGCTTGCAATAAGCAGTAGTGCCTGCTGCATGATAGGTATATCCAGCTTAAAACAAACAGTAAGTATTACTTCAGTCAGTAAAAAGAACATCAGGAAACTGAAGCAAAGCATCAGCACGCCAATGAGGCTAAACCCCGACAGATTGAGTACGTTATTTACATCAAAACTTATCTTAGAGTTGATAACCAGGCCATAAAAAACCCGAAGCAGATGGGTAGACGAAAGAATAAGAGCAAGCAAACACCCTGTAAAAATGATATAGCTTACCACTTTTCCGGGTACCTTTTTGATAAGACTGGTGCGGTGGGCGTACGCAAATATAACTGCCCAGCACATCATTAATATATTGATGCATAGATCGCCCAATGACCCGTATATAGGCGAAGATGCGTATATTTTGGGGTTGAACAGCGAAAGGTCATGCGTGAAATAAGGCCAGGCATAATGCAGATTTATAAACCTGAAAAATATAATAAATCCACACAAAAACAATAAAGCACCATACATATACCCTTTGCCAACCAGGTAACGTGCAATATTATTAACCAGTAAAAACAAGGTAAAAATTGCTAAAAGCCAAAAGCCTATTACAAAATAAAAAAAGCGATGATTTACCCCTTTTATCAGTTTTAACGAGAACAGGTAAACGTTATTTATATCATGTACAGCATAGATGTTTTTATCGGTAAAATCGGCAATGGCAATGTTATTATCCGTAGTAAGGTCTTTAGCAAATATGTTTTGGAGGTAATCGTTTGTAAACGGATAGTTGGTTTTTACCGGGATGAAAAATATAACCGATACATCACCCTCGGTTTTTTTAATGGTTTCGTAATATCCGTTGGGTTGTTTTATAAAGGAGCAGCCCTCTTTTAACCGGGTTGCGTTTTGGGGGATTATTTTTGCCCCGGTCCAAAAATCAAGCTGGTTGTTCTTATAAACCAATATCCATATGGCGTTTTTAATGGTATACTCATTAATATAAGCCAGGCCTTTAGCGGGGGTATTACGCAGTTGTTTTATTTCATTAAATACCTGCTTGTTTTGAATGGCGCCATATACATAGTTTTCTTTACGGTGCAGGTTGTTCTCTAACAACTTTGCCGTTTGGATAAGGTTGTTTTCCGGCGTGTAGGTTCTTTCAACAACAATAGCTGTAAATAACAAGCTGGCAAACAGTAAGCCCAGTAATACGCGTATTTTTCCGGCGGTTGTCAATTTGTTATATAGTTGCTAAATCATTGGTAAAAGTAAAAGCCACCCGCTAACTAACGGATGGCTTGTAATTTATTGTATTACAGCGCTTGCTGTAGGTACATCGCGGTTAACCTTTTTTACAAGGCCTTGTAAAACCTTGCCCGGGCCAACCTCGGTAAATGAGGTGGCGCCATCTTCAAGCATATGCTCAACAGTTTGTGTCCAGCGTACGGGGCCTGTAAGCTGGGCTATCAGGTTATGTTTTATCTGTTCAATATCAGTATAAGGTTTTGCATCAATATTTTGATATACCGGGCAAACGGGGGTTTTAAACTCGGTGTTTACAATGGCCGCTTCCAGTTCAACGCGGGCAGCTTCCATTAAAGGCGAGTGAAACGCACCACCAACATTTAGTTTTAATGCGCGCTTTGCACCGGCTTCGGTCATTTTTATACAGGCGGCATCAACACCGGCTTCGGTGCCGGATATTACCAGCTGGCCCGGGCAGTTATAATTTGCAGGTACAACAACATCTGTTAAGCGCTGGCAAATATCTTCAACCGTAAAATCATCAAGGGCTAAAATAGCTGCCATAGCGCCGGGCTGTATCTCACAGGCTTTTTGCATAGCATTAGCACGGGCTGCAACCAGGCGAAGGCCATCTTCAAACGATAAAGCGCCGCTGGCAACTAACGATGAAAACTCGCCCAGTGAATGGCCGGCAACCATTTCAGGTACAAAATCATCACCCAAAACTTTGGCCAGTATAACCGAATGCAGAAAAATTGCAGGTTGTGTTACGTTGGTTTGTTTCAAATCATCCTCGGTACCATCAAACATTACATCCGTAATACGGAAACCTAATATTTCATTAGCCTGTTCAAATAATTCACGCGCTTTGTCACTTTGCTCGTAAAGGTCTTTACCCATCCCCGGGAATTGGGCACCCTGCCCTGGAAAAATGTATGCTTTCATTTGTTATGGTTTATTGGTTCATTTGTTCAATGGTTCATTTGTAAACAGTTCAGGTATGGGGTTTAACCCCAATGAACTAATGAACCAGTGAGCCAATGAACTAACTTAAGTTCGAAGAAATTAAGTTTAAAAATTCTGTTCTTGTTTGGCCTTTTAAAAATTCGCCAGTAAATGCCGATGTGGTAGTTACCGAGTTTTGTTTTTGTACGCCACGCATGCTCATACATAGGTGGCGGCACTCAATAACCACGCCAACTCCTATAGGGTTAAGCGTTTCCTGGATACAATCGCGTATTTCGTTGGTTAAACGCTCCTGCACCTGCAGGCGGCGGGCAAATACATCAACTATGCGTGGTATTTTGCTTAAGCCAACTACATAGCCGTTGGGGATATAGGCAATATGCGCCTTGCCGAAGAATGGCAGCATATGGTGTTCGCACATCGAGTACACTTCAATGTCTTTTACTATAACCATTTGGCTGTACTCTTCTTTAAACATGGCCGAATTCAGGATCTCTTTTGCATCCAGGTCATATCCATGGGTAAGGTAAAGCATAGCTTTGGCAATACGCTCCGGGGTTTTCAGCAAACCTTCGCGTTCGGGGTTTTCACCTATCTGTTTTAAAACGTTCAGGTAATTGGCCGACAGGTTTTGGATCAGTTCGGGGTTGTAGCGGTCAATCTTCTGGTAGCCGTTAATGCCCTCGTCCCTGTCGGGAATGTTATCGTGGTCAGTCATGGGTTAGGTTTATCCGCCAAAATACTCGGCAGAGTTGTTTTCTGTTTCGTACAATTTTACCGAGTGTAAGAACACGCCGGGGTAGGCCTCTATCGGGGCTTTCAACTGGTTAAATATGCCTATGCAAAGCAGCTCGGTAGATGCCATTATGCCCTTCATAAACGGCACATCCATATTGATGTTCTTATGATCGAGCTGTTCTATCACGTACTCGTTGATGATCTCCTTAAGCTCTTTAAGATCAATCAGGTAGCCGGTTGCGTGGGTAACCTCGCCTTTTACCGTTACAAACAAGTTGTAATTGTGGCCGTGCCAGTTTGGGTTGGCGCATTTGCCAAAAACCTCGTTATTTTTCTCTGCGCTCCATTCCTCGCGGTACATCCTGTGTGCTGCGTTAAAATGTTCCTTACGCGTAATATGTATCATCATAGCAATTAATGGTGCAAATATACAAAACAAAAACAGGCGAGTTGTTTTATCTTAGCTGTCAAAAAAATAGCTTTTATGCGGATATTGTTTGTAGCGGCTACGGAATTTGAAGTTGAAAGTTTGCTTGGGAGCGCAGATATAGGAGCGGGGAGTCGGAGAAAAACGCACCACTCACTTAGCTCTACGCACCATTCACTCCTCATAACCGGTGTAGGCATGGTAGCAACGGCATTTGCCCTTGGCCGCGAACTGGCAACAAACCAATACGACCTGGCCATAAACCTGGGTATTGCTGGCAGTTTCGACCGCGATATTGCCTTGGGCGATATGGTAGAAATAACCGAAGATACCATAGCCGAATTAGGCGCAGAAGATGATGAAACCTTTTTGCCGATAAGCCAGATGGGTTTTGGTGAAAGTAATTTTAAAGCAAGTAAACAACTGTCGACTATTTATAAAGGTCAATTAATAAAACAAGCCACGGCCATTACGATAAATACGGTGCATGGTAACGAGGCATCCATTCAAAAAATACAACAGCGTTTAAATGTGCAGATAGAGAGCATGGAAGGCGCAGCCTTTTTTTATGCCTGTCGCGAAGCAGGGGTGCCATCTGTCCAGATCAGGGCAGTGTCAAATTACGTTGAAAAACGTAACCGGGATGCATGGCAGATAGGTTTAGCCGTTAAAAATCTGAATACATTTGCGATGGCACTTATAAATGAATTTAGATAAATAATGGATTTTGACGATTTCGCATGGCACGATTCTATAATTAAAAAAGTAGAGATTGATCGTAGCAACCCCGGCATTTGCGATACTATTTCAATTGAAATTGAGTGGATAAATGGCGGTAATAGCAAAATTACATTTACAGATGTATACTCTGCTAAGCTCGATATGAACTTTGGCGTTATTGCATCAGAATCTATTCGTAGCGCTTATATTGTTGACGATGACAATTTCCTTACTGAACTGTACGTGAAATGGAAAACCAATTTGGATGGCATTAAACTTCATTGTTATTTAATTGAAACTAATTCGACTGGTAGTGTATTGAAAATTATTGCTAAAGGATTTGAGATACACGCTTTATAATCAAAGAAATGAAACTAACTATCGGCTTTTCGCCCTGCCCTAACGATACTTTTATATTCGACGCGCTGATCCACCATAAAATAGACACCGAAGGCCTGGACTTTGAGGTGTTTTATGATGATGTGGAAACGCTAAACCAAAAAGCCTTTCGCGGCGAACTGGATATTACCAAACTGAGCTACCATGCCTTTGCCTACGCGGCCGATAAATATATTTTGCTGGATGCCGGCAGTGCGCTGGGTTTTGGCGTTGGCCCGATGCTGATATGCAAAGGGAATGCGGACGATTTAAAAACAAGGCTTAAAGCAGGCGATACATCGCTTAAAATAGGGATACCGGGCAAGTTTACTACGGCTAATTTCTTACTAAGTTTGGCTTACCCGGATGCTGCCAATAAACAGGAGTTGGTTTTCTCGGATATTGAGAACGCTGTTTTAGATGGCCGGGTAGATGTTGGCCTCATCATCCACGAGAACCGTTTTACCTACCAGGACAAAGGGCTGCACAAAATCATAGACCTGGGCGATTACTGGGAAAAACGGACTGGTTGCGCCATTCCATTAGGTGGTATTGTGGCTAACCGTAACCAGCCGACGGATGTTCAGCACAAAATAAACCGGGTGCTTAAGCGCTCGGTAGCATTTGCATTTGCCAATCCAAAATCGGGGTTAGCGTACATTCGCTCGCACGCTCAGGAGATGAACGAGGAGGTGATGTACAAACACATCGACCTTTACGTCAATAAATTCTCTGTTGATCTGGGTGAAGAAGGTAAAAAGGCTATAAAGCTTTTGTTTGATACCGCGCTGGAGAAAGGCATCATCCCAGGCATAAGCGAGCGTTTGTTTTTGAACGAGTAAATCTAAAATCAACCTGTCATCCCGAGGGGGAGCGAAGGATCTATTAGCGAACTGTGCAATCGCATACATGCATGTCGGCTAATAGATGTTTCACTACGTTCAGCATTACAAGTTATTATAACTACTTCTCCGCTAGCAGATCGTCCGTCAGTTTCTCAAACTCGTTGATAAATTCGGTATAATGCTCGCCGGTACCCGGGCCGCTAAAGCCAGTGTGGATCTTCCGCACATCGCCGTTTTTATCAATAATAATAGTAGTAGGGAAGCCTACAACTTTTGTAAGCATGGGCAGGCTTTTAGCAGTTTCTACCTTATTGCTGGTATAGCCGGTTATCAGTATCGGGTATTTAATATCGAACCTGTTTTTGAGTTGCGCCAGTGCCTTTTGCGACTTGGCAAAATCGGTAGTGCGCTCATACGCCAGGCCTATAACCTCTACGCCCCTTGGCTGGTACTTTTTGTAATAGTTAACCATGTAAGCCGTCTCATCCATACAGTTAGGGCACCACGACCCCATGATCTGGATAATGACCACCTTATTCTTAAAACGGGCATCATCCAAAGAAACTGGTTTGCCATTTAAGTCGTTAAAAGTAAAAGCCAGTTTTTTATAGCCGGGTTTTAGGGCAGCTAATGAGTACGCGTCGGGTAGTTTGGCGTTCTCGTTGCGTACTGCCGTCCAAACATCTTTACCGCTTAGCCCCGAAAAGAATTTACCATCGTTAAGGGTATTGTTATCAGCTATTTTAGCGGTGAACAAAAAAGCATGCCCGCCATCAAAACATGACAGGTATAGGCTATCACCGCTAACTGTTCCTTCTAAAAAGCGGTAATCGCCGGTGGTAGTCAGGAAGGTGCCGGTAACTTTTTGGCCAACCTGTTTAAATTCGCCAACAGTGGTATCGCGGCCATCGCCATCACCAATAATAGCGCTCCAGCGGCCACTTACGTTATAGGCGGTTGTAGCCGGAGTTTTAAAAAAGCGCCAGGGGGTTGATGCTATCGCATTAAATTCGATCTGCTGATCTCTTTCGCCAAGATGTTTGATGAACAGACCGTGAAGCCCATCCCCGGTTTGCTTTAGCCTGAATTCCGAATCAAACAAAGGCATTTTGATAAATATCGAATCGCCTTTGGTGGTTACATCGGTTACCTTAAAATGTTCGGTAGCATTTATAATAGCCAGTTGCTGCTTGCCGCTGGTGTTGGTTACCTCAAAATTAAAGGGGATGTGGTTGGCCGCTTTGGTTGTTAAAGCCCCGCGCCATATCCCTGTTTTAAGTTTGGTTTGCGCGGTTGTTATTTGGGTAAGCGCGGTAACAAGTACCGCGCTTAATAAGATCTTTTTTATCATAGTGAAAAATAGTCTACTATTTTTATATACTTTATCAAAAGTAATAAATGCAGTGAAACTATTTCAACACCTCGCGCGATATGACAATGCGCTGAATTTCAGAAGTACCTTCATATATCTGTGTGATTTTGGCATCACGCATCAGGCGTTCAACATGATATTCTTTAACAAAACCATAACCACCATGTATCTGCACCGCTTCTATAGTAGTGCGCATAGCGGTTTCTGATGCGAATAGTTTAGCCATTGATGCAGCCTGCGCGTATGGCAAACCTTTATCTTTTAACCATGCCGCACGGTAGCAAAGTAAACGGGCAGCTTCAATTTCGGTAGCCATATCGGCCAGTTTAAACTGGATGGCTTGCAGGTCGGCCAGGGTTTTACCAAATGCCTTGCGCTCTTTGGCGTATTGTACCGATAGCTCGTAAGCGCCGGCCGCAATACCGAGAGCCTGTGATGCGATACCTATGCGCCCGCCCTCTAACGTTGCCATCGCGAATTTAAAGCCGAAGCCATCTTCGCCTATGCGGTTGGCTTTTGGCACTTTAACATCAGTAAACATCAGCGAGTGTGTGTCAGACCCGCGGATACCCAGCTTGTTTTCTTTAGGGCCAACCGTAAAGCCTTCCATGCCTTTTTCCATGATCAGCGCGTTAATGCCGCGGTGCTTTTTGGTGGCATCGGTTTGTGCCATTACAATATAGGTAGATGCCGTGTTGCCGTTGGTTATCCAGTTTTTGGTGCCGTTTACCAGGTAATAATCGCCCATATCAATAGCCGTAGTATGCTGCGATGTAGCGTCAGACCCTGCTTCGGGCTCGCTCAGGCAAAATGCGCCTATTTTTTCGCCTTTGGCCAATGGCACTAAATATTTTTGTTTTTGTTCTTCGTTACCATACTTCTCCAGCCCGTAGCAAACCAGCGAATTATTTACCGATACCACTACCGATGCCGACGCATCAACCTTTGAGAGTTCTTCCATTACAATGGAATAGGATATAGCATCCATACCACTGCCACCGTAGTGCGGCGATACCATCATCCCTAAAAAGCCAAGTTCACCAAGTTGTTTTATTTCTTCGGCTGGGAATTTTTGGTGTTCATCGCGTTCAATAACGCCGGGTTTTAATACGTTTTGTGCAAAATCACGCGCCGCCTGGCGTATCATTAGGTGTTCTTCTGTAAGTTCAAATTGCATAATGGTAAATAAAGTTTAAAGGTATAATTATTATGCATGCATAGCAAAAAATCAATAACAAAAAAAGAGAGCCTTTTTGAAGCTCCCTTTTCCCCTAATTAATTTAAACTATTGATTAAACCCAAAATAAAAGAACATATTCATCTCAACTTGGGCAACTGAGAATTCGTTTTTTTAGCCTTAACATCAGAAAAGTTTTCATAGGTAGATGAAATATTTTTCAAGGATGTATGCAGGGCTGTTTAACTTTTAACAAAAGGCAAGCCATAATTGCCAAAAAACATAAAAAAGCTGTAAAGGCCGATTGATTATTTATTCGTTTTAAGAACATTTTGCTTTCTAGGCAAAATTTAGCCATTGCTGTATTTTTTATTAACTATTGATAATTAGCGCTTTAATAGCAAACTAGATGTTTAAACGAATTTTGTATGCTTAAAAAACCACGTAGAAATACGTGGTTTTTTTGTTGCATAAATAATTTAATAATTTTTTGCTTTAACCGTCCTTTAACCTCACATTTAAATAAAATTACCAGCAAGCCAGTGTACAGAAAATTGTAACATTCTGTTTTTCCATACACAGGCTGTATTATATTTTATACAAACCATAAAAAATGACGATAAAAAAGAACACAGTACATACAATTGCTGCCTGTGCAGTAGGCGCTTTATTATTTACCGCCTGTAAAGACAAGAATAAGATATACGCCGAGAACGATGTACTGATCAAAAACATTGATAAAAGTGTAAAACCCGGCGACGACTTTTTTATGTACGCCAACGGTGCCTGGCTTAAAAAGAACCCCATACCCGGTGCATACTCATCCTGGGGTATTGGTAACATCGTGCAGGAAGACCTGCGCGATAAACTGAAAAAAATAAATGAAGATGCCCTTAAGGCCACCGCGGCTAAAGGCAGCAACACGCAAAAAATTGGCGATTTCTACTTTAGCGGGCTGGATACCGTTACTATAGAAAAGCAAGGCCTTACGCCATTGAAGGATGAATTGGCCCGGGTTGATAAAATAACCGATGTAAAAAGCATGGTGGCAGAGTTTGCCCACCTGGAAACTATCGGCGTACAAACCCCGTTTGGCGCCTATGCCGGGCAGGACGACCGTAACAGCGAGAAGATCATCATGCAGTTATACCAATCGGGTATTGGATTGCCTAACCGCGATTATTATTTTAATACGGATGAGCACAGCGTGGCCATCCGTAACGATTACCAACAGAAACATCTGCCCACCCTGTTTAAACTGCTGGGCCTTAATGATGCCGCCTCCAAAGCAGCTACAGATAAAACATACGCGATAGAAAAATTCCTGGCAGATAGCTCACGCAAACTGGAAGACCTGCGCGACCCATACAAAAACTATCATAAAATGCCACTTGCCGGCCTTAGCAAACTTGCACCGGTTGTAGACTGGAAAGCAACCTTTGAGCAAATGGATTACAAAAAGGTTGATACCGTTATTGTTGGCCAGCCCGAATATTACCGCGCGGTAAATAAAGCGCTTGCCCTGTACAGCATCGACGATTGGAAGAACTATATCCGCAAAAATATTGTGAATGATTACAGTTCGTACCTAAGCAAGGCTTTTGAGGACGAGAACTTCCGTTTTTACGGCACCGTTGTGTCGGGCAAGAAAGAACAACTGCCGCGCTGGAAACGCATACTGGATACAGAAGGTGGCTTGATGGGCGAAGTACTAGGGCAGATATTTGTAAAGGAATACTTCCCCGAGAAAACAAAAAAACGATACGTTGACTTGGTTGAAGCCGTACGCACATCATTTGGTGAACACATTGATAAGCTGGACTGGATGAGTGCAGAAACCAAGAA
Organism: Bacteroidota bacterium; assembly: GCA_040390445.1. GTDB lineage: Bacteria > Bacteroidota > Bacteroidia > Sphingobacteriales > Sphingobacteriaceae > Mucilaginibacter. Next base: position 313,265 of record JAZJYI010000002.1, on the reverse strand, counting down.
AAAGGCACATGATAAACTTAGCAAAGTGTTCCCTAAGGTAGGCTTCCCTGATAAATGGAGGGATTTTTCTTCGCTGGATATCAGCCGTTCATCATACGCACAAAACGTAATGCGCGGCAACAATTTTTGGCATAAGGTAAATGCCGATAAACTGGGTAAACCGGTTGACCGCACCGAGTGGGGTATGACACCGCAAACCTATAACGCCTATTACAATCCATCAAATAACGAAATTGTATTGCCAGCCGCCATTTTTATGATCCCCTGGGCAATGGACGAGAATATTGACGATGCTGTTGTTTACGGTTACGGCGCAGCATCAACCATAGGCCACGAAATTACCCACGGTTTTGACGACCAGGGCCGCCAGTATGATGAAAAAGGTAACCTGAAAGCCTGGTGGACTCCGCAGGATTCGGTAAAATTTGCTGCGCGCGCCAAAATGCTGGCCGATCAGTTTAGCGGATACACTGTATATGGCCTGCATGTTAACGGCAAAGCCACCCTTGGCGAAAACATTGCCGACCTTGGGGGGATAGTTATCGGCCTTGATGCCTTTAAAAAAACCGACCAATATAAAGAAGGTAAAACCATTAACGGTTTAACCCCGGTACAGCGCTACTTTTTAGGCTACGCCTTAGGCTGGCTTGGCCAGGACAGGAAAGAATCCCTGTCGAGCCAGATATTAACCAACGAACATTCGCCCGGCTTTATGCGTGTGAATGGCCCGTTTACTGATGTGCCCGAGTTTTATGAAGCATTCGGCATCAAAAAAGGTGATAAAATGTGGCTGAATCCTGATAAAAGGGTGAAGATATGGTAGGGGTTTAGAATTTAACCACAGAGCACACAACGTTTTTCACAGAGGGCGCAGAGATGTTCTTTGCGTCCTCTATGTTTTTTATTCTCTGTGTACTTTGTGGCTAAATAAAAAACATTGTAATAATAATTGCTTGTTTATATTTACCTCATGCAAATCATCCACACTCTGCAGGATTGGTGGCAGCATCAAACATGGCAAGAAATAACGGGAGTTATTACGGGCCTTGCATGTGTTTACCTGGCGGCAAAAAATAATATACTTAACTGGCCGGTAGCAATAATAAGTACAGCATTATACATCTACATCTACCATAAAACGGGGTTCTATGCAGATATGCTTCAATACATTTACCTATGCCTTACCAGTATGTATGGCTGGTATAACTGGGGGCGCCATACAAAAGTTGAGGTAAAAACGCCTATTGTATCTATCACCTCAAAACAAATGCTTTATGCCGCGTTATTTATACTGATCTTAACCCCGGTATTGGGCTACACACTAATTACATTTACCCAAAAGCTTAACTATCGCCCACCGGCTTACCCCTACATCGATAGCTTTTGCACGGCTTGCAGTTTTGTGGCCCAGTTTTTTTTAACCCGCAAAATTTTACAAAACTGGCTCATATGGGTTTTTGTTGATATTATATATACCGTTATTTACTTTAAAAAGGACCTGCAGATAACCGCCTTCATGTTTTTTGTGTTAATCATCATCGCCATTGTGGGCTATATCGACTGGAAGAAAGAGTATAAAAAGCAGGTTGCTTAACATCATACGATGGATAAATCCAAAATCCTTAAAATAGCCGTTGTCGGGCCCGAGTCTACCGGCAAATCGCATATGTCGAAGTATCTGGCCGGCCATTACCAAACGGTTTGGGTGCCCGAGTATGCCCGCGAGTATTGCGAAAAACTAACCGAACCGCCCACCTGGCAGGACGAGATCAACATGTTTCACGGACAATTGGCGCTTGAGGCCGAAATGCTGCCAAAAGCAAACAAACTGCTGATATGCGATACTACTTTTATCACTGTAAAGATCTGGAGTGATGAAATTTTTGGCAAATCTCCGCAGGAGGTAGTAGACGAACTGCCCAAACACCCTTATGATCTTTACCTGCTTTTAGATATAGACCTGCCCTGGCAGGACGACCCCCTGCGCGATTTCCCCCACATGCGCGAGCATTTTATGGATGTATGGCATCGGGAATTGCAAGCCCTCAATGCAAATTATGTAACCATATCAGGCACAGGCCAAAACAGGTACCAAAGCGCTGTAAATGCGGTAGATGCCTATATAAACCGCGATTTGTCCGATTAAGCAGATTCTTCAAAATCGTATAAGTCAAAAAAAACGCCCGATCCTGTATTTTTTATTGCCCCCCGTGCAACGTTGTTAAAAGCCCTGCGTCATTTAACCTGAAACCTGTCAGTAATTTGGAAGCCGTATACGTAGATAAACATTATAACCTGGTGGTTGAGTGTAAGCAGGGTAGTAAAAAAGCCTGCTACGAGTTGTACCGATTGTATGCTAAAGCGATGTTGAACGTCGCCTTTAGGATAGTGGGCAATATTGGCGAGGCCGAAGATGTTTTGCAGGAATCGTTTACGGATGCTTTTAATAAGCTGAAGGATTTTAGGCAGGAAACCACTTTTGGTTTATGGCTAAAGCAAATTGTGGTACATCGGTCTATAAACCTTTTGCGAAAACGCAAGTTAACGTTTGTAGAAGTAGAAGATGGCCACCTGGAAAATGTACCTGATGAAGAGCCGTGGGATGATGACGATGTACAATACCAGGTGGCACAGATAAAAGAAGCCATGAAGGAATTGCCCGAAGGCTACCGGGTGGTACTATCGCTTTACTTACTGGAAGGATACGACCACGAAGAGATTGGGCAGGTACTAAATATAACAGAGAATACATCAAGAACGCAGTTTTTAAGAGCTAAAAGAAAACTGGGCGAGATATTAATAAGAAAGGGAATTAAAAAATGAGCAAGCGTTTAGAAGATTTTATGAGCAGTAACAGGGATGAGTTTGACGAGCTTGAACCACGCGCCGATATCTGGAACAACATTGCCAAAGAGCTTGATGCCTGGCATGAAGGGCAACAATTGCCAAAAAAGCGCGAAGCAAAAACCTTTTCGCTGGCTTTTGTACTAAAAGTTGCCGCTTCGGTGATCGTAGTTATGGGTTTAGGGTTCGGTTTGTACCTGAAAAATCAAAAACCGGCGGGCGGCGTAGACCTGGCCGATATTAACCCAACGTATGCCAAACAACAGGTGCATTATGCATCGGTTATTGAAACCCAGCGTACCCGCTTAAAGCTTGTTGCCAAGTTTGACCCGCAGCTTTATAACGAGTTTAATGCCGACTTAGCAAAATTAGATGCCAACTATAAAAAACTAAATATAGATTTAGCCACCAGCCCCAACAAGGAAAGTGTTTTACGTGCAATGATCCGGAACTTGCAAATACAAACAGAGGTGCTTAATCAGCAACTGAGTGTAATTGAACAATTTAATCAAAGCAAAAAAGATCAGCAACATGAAACCAAAGATATTTAAACACGCCCTGCTTGCCGCTATTGCAGTGCTGGCAATCAATACTAGCGTTTCCGCACAGGATTCGCTTGCGGTGCCACCTATGCCACCCGTAAAGCTAAAAATGTATAAGTTTAAGCAGGACAAGGCACTTAAACAAAACATGGCCGACCTTAAGGTGAAAATGAAACAGCTGCAAAAACAGATGGATCAAAAAAACTTTAAGATGAACATGGATATGAAGTTTGCCTTCAAAGATTTCGACAAGAAATTTAGTGAGAGCTTCAAAGATTTCGATAAGAGCTTTAAAGACTTTGGTAAAAACTTCAACGAAAGCTTTAAGGATTTTGGTAAAAACTTTTCAGGAAGTTTCAGCGAAATGGCGCCAAACTTTTCGGGCGATTTTAAAAACCTTAACGGCATAAGCTATAATAGTAACAGCAACGCCAATAACGAAGAGTACAAACAGAAAGTAGCCAGCGGCGAAATGATTGAGAAGGTGAAAACCTACAGCAAAAGTTATAGTGTTGATGCCAACGATGTGTTACAAATTAGCAACAGTTTTGGTAAGGTGGTAGTAAACACCTGGGCAAAAAAGGAATTTAAGGTTGATGTGCAGATGAAGTTTGGTGCCGATGATGAAGATTATGTAAACAACATGATCAACGGCTCAAGTATTACTGATAGTAAAGATGGCTCAATAGTTTCGTTTAAAACCATATTGGCCCGCAACAACAGCCACCACGGCAATAATCACATTGAAGTTAACTATACTGTTTATATGCCTGCCGGCAACGCGTTGGACCTGACCAATAAATTTGGCAGCGTAACGTTACCCGACTTAAGCGGCAAGGTAACAGTAGTAGTGAACTTTTGCAACTTAATAGCTCAGCAGCTTACCAACAGCGAAAATGATATACAAATTAAATTCCCCCAGAATGGCCCTTCGTCAATAGCGTTGCTTAATGGCGGTAAATTAAAATTGGGTTATGGAAAACTAAAAGCAGGCACATTTAATAATGTTGATGCGGATATTTCTTTTTCAGCCATAAGTATAGATAGGTTAAAAAATTCTGCAAGCTTCAGGATAAAATACGGCGAAGGGGTTAATATTGGAACAATCGATAAATCAGTTAGAAACATCAATGTTAATGCCTCATTCTCCAAAATCAAGCTTGATTTTAAAGATTCGGAAAGCTTTAATTTTGATGTAACTACTAAAAATGGCGACTTTAACTACAATGACGATAAAACTAAAGTGACAGCCAAAACACCTTCGGATGAAGCGCGTGGCTGGTCATCAACAAAAACGTATAAAGGTTATATCGGCAAAGATAACAGCGATGGAAAGATTACCATAAACGCGAGCTTCACCGATGTGAAATTCCAATAAAACTATTGAACCCACTATAAATAATAAACCCCTTGCTATAAACGGCAGGGGTTTTGCTATTTTTAGGGCGAACATTTACACTGCATGGAAATATTAACCGACCCGGAAGCGTGGGTATCGCTGATAACCCTTACTGTATTAGAAATTGTTTTAGGGATTGATAATGTGATATTCATATCCATACTATCAGATAAACTCCCCAAAAATCAACAGGAAAAAGGCCGCAAGCTGGGTTTGGCCATGGCCATGATCACCCGCATCCTGTTGCTGCTTACCATCACCTGGGTAATGAAGCTTACCGCGCCGCTATTTAGCCTTGCAGGTGTGTTTAATGTTACCGACCCGGAGTGGGTAGAGAAACTGGCCATCTCCGGCCGCGACCTCATCCTTATCATCGGGGGCTTGTTCCTCATCTATAAAAGCACTGCTGAGATCCATCATAAAATTGAAGGTGAGGAAGAAGACGCGGGGAAAGTTAAACCGCATTCGTTCTGGGCAACTATCTTCCAGATCATGCTGCTGGATATCGTATTCTCGCTCGATTCTGTTATTACCGCAGTAGGCATGGCCAAACATGTTGAAATTATGATAACCGCCGTGGTGGTTGCCGTTGGTATTATGATGTGGGCATCAAGCGGGGTAGCCAACTTTGTAAACAAGCACCCAACGGTGAAAATGCTGGCGCTTTCGTTCCTGCTGTTAATTGGCGTTTCGCTGCTGGCCGAAGCATTTGAGCAGCATATCCCTAAAGGGTACATCTACTTTGCCATGGCGTTCTCTATACTGGTAGAAATGCTGAACCTTAAAATGCGCTCAAAAAAGGCAGCTAAAAGTGAAGGTATTAAGGCGGCTTCAGCGCGTAAAAAGTAGATTTAAAAGACTTTTTTTGATTCTTTAAACGCCTAAAAACGCCTTTTAAAAGTTTTTAAACGCCCTTTAGTACGCCGGTATTTTTTGTAATATTACGTATGCGTAAAATTTTAAACCTGTCGCTTTTTGCATTACTATTTACTACGGCACCGGCCCTTGCCCAGCAACCCGGTGCAAGTGTTGATATACAACATTACCGCTTTGCCATTACCCTAACCGATGCCGATAACATTATAAAAGGGCAGGCAACCGTTACGGCCAAATTCCTGAAACCGGTAACCAAACTGGAGCTGGACCTGTACAAAAAAAACGCTGAAGGTAAAGGCATGGTGGTAACCGCATTAACCGAGAACAGCCGGCAGCTAAAATTTACGCAGGATAGCGATAAACTGGTGATCAATACCAAAGCGGCGCCGGGTTCGGTACATAACTATGTAATAACCTACCAGGGGATACCTACCGACGGACTTATTATATCAACCAACCAATATCAACACCGCACTTTTTTTGGAGATAACTGGGCAACGCGTGCGCATTATTGGCTGCCTTGTGTAGATAACCCGGCCGATAAAGCTTCCGTAGAGTTTTTGGTGACCGCACCGCTCAAATATAAGGTTGTAGGCAACGGCTTAAAGGTTTTAGAGAAAACCCTCCCTGGTAATAAAAAGTTAACCCACTGGAGCGAAACCGCCCAATTGCCAACCAAGGTGATGGTTATTGGTGTAGCCGATTTTGCAGTGGCAAACGCCGGCAACCCAGGCGGTACACCGGTGTACACGTATGTTTTCCCCGAGGATAAAGAAGTGGGCTTTAAAAGCTATGCCGTAGCTACTAAAATACTGCCCTGGTTTGTAAAACGAATAGGCGCGTTCCCGTATAAAAAGCTGGCCAACGTGCAGTCGAAAACCATATTTGGCGGTATGGAAAATGCCGGCGCGATATTTTATTACGAAAAATCGGTAAATGATAAAGCTATAGAACCGTTAATGGCGCATGAGATTGCCCATCAGTGGTTTGGTGATGCCACAAGTGAAAAAAGCTGGTGGCACGTATGGCTGAGCGAAGGCTTCGCCACTTACATGACCAATTTGTACATGGAGGGCACCTATGGTGCAGATACCCTGAAAAGCCGCCTTGCGGCCGACAGGAAAATAATATTCGATTTCGAGAAAAAATACCTCGCTCCCGTGGTCGATTCAACTTTTAAAGGGCCGATGATTAATATGCTGAATGATAATGCTTACCAAAAAGGCGGCTGGGTACTGCACATGCTACGCCGTAAAATTGGCGACGTGGCCTTTTGGAAAGGTATTGCAGCTTATTATAAGCAGTATAACGGCAGTAACGCCAATACCGACGACCTGCGCGTGGTGATGGAAAAGGCCTCTGGCACTGACCTGAAACAGTTTTTTACCCAATGGCTGCGCGAAGCTGGCCATCCCCGGTTAAAAATAACAAGTGATTACAACGCTGCCGATAAAACCGTTGCTATCCACATAACCCAATTGCAGGAAAAGCCCTACCAGTTTACCCTGGAATGCCTGGTTGATGGCAAGCTATACAAAACGGAAGTAAAAAGCAGTGCAGCTACCTTTACCGTACCGGCGGCATCGGCAACCCCAGTTATTAAGGCAGACCCGAATGTTAACCTGCTGGCTACTTTTGATATGGGCAGTGATTAAACCTTTGGTATAATTGGATGTCTAAATTGTAAATATATTATAATTTAGTTCCGATAAATTGATTTTTACCTATATTTAATTTTGATAATTAAAATAATTCAAAACAATATATCTTTTTAATTGTTTTTTCGTATAATTGAAGTATGCAACAGCCCGGATGGTTGTTGTGAGAATTAACCCGATCTGTTCACTTAATTATTAGCATCATGACAAAAGCCTATCAATCCATTTATGTAATGTTTTACAGGTGGAGCTTCAAAAATTTTGGTCAGGGTACGTTACCCCAGTTTAAATCATTGTTTAATGTGAGCTTTTTGCTGGTTGTGGTGTTAACAAATGCCATGTTGTTTACCAAACTTATGGTAAACGCAAACTGGCTGCAGGTGAACATGACAACTTACGTAGCCGTACTATTTGGCGCAGTAGGTTTCCTGTTGATCAATCACTTTATACTGCTTAATAACCGGATGTTCAAAAAACTGAACGCCCGTTTGGCAACTATCAGCACACACAATAAAAACCTGTTTTCGGTTGTGTTACTGGTAAACGTAATATTTGCCTGCAGCCTTTGCTTTATCAGGTAGATCTTAACCACATATAACAAAAAGAGCACAGCGCCTATTAATTAGGTCTGTGCTCTTTTTTGTTAAAGGTAATCATGCCTTTGTCTTACCTGGCCGGTTTGACATATTTTTTCAGGATACTAATTCCTTTGCCCCTCAAATAAATTCTATATCTTTCGCTTAACAAAAACCCTATCGCGTGTTAGTTAAGACCTTTGGAAGTGCGGTTTATGGTATCGAGGCAATTACCATTACAGTTGAAGTGAATATAAGCGGGGGCAAGCTGGCTTATTTTATTGTTGGCCTGCCAGATAATGCCGTGCGCGAATCTATGCAAAGAGTAGAAACAGCCCTGCAAACAAATGCTTACCGTATGCCAAGGCAACGCATTGTGGTGAACATGGCCCCTGCAGATATCCGTAAAGAGGGTTCTGCATACGATTTAACCATTGCCGTTGCCATACTGTCCGCATCAGGGCAGATCCAATCAGAGGATCTGGAGAAATACCTTATCATGGGCGAGCTTTCTTTAGATGGCAGTTTGCAGCCTATTAAAGGCGCCTTGCCCATTGCCATACAAGCCCGTAAGGAGGGTTATAAAGGATTTATTTTACCAAAGCAAAATGCCCGCGAGGCTGCCATTGTGGATAACCTGGAGGTTTACGGTGTTGAAAATATAAAACAGGTTGCCGATTTTTTTAATGGAGATACTACCCTGCAACCCGAAGTAGTGAACACCCGCGATGAATTTTACAACAGCCTTACCGCCTACGACAGCGATTTTAGCGAAGTGCGCGGGCAGGAAAACATAAAACGCGCTTTAGAGATTGCTGCGGCAGGCGGCCATAATGTAATACTGATAGGCCCGCCGGGAGCCGGGAAAACCATGCTGGCGCGCAGGCTGCCATCTATATTGCCGCCGCTGAGCCTGCACGAATCGTTAGAGACCACCAAGATCCATTCGGTAGCGGGTAAACTTGCGGCTGCCGATGCGCTGGTAACTACCAGGCCCTTCCGCTCGCCGCATCATACCATTAGCGATGTGGCGTTGGTTGGTGGAGGCAGCAACCCGCAACCGGGCGAGATTTCGCTGGCACATAACGGTGTGTTGTTTTTGGATGAACTGCCGGAATTTAAGCGCAGCGCCCTTGAGGTGATGCGCCAGCCGCTGGAAGAGCGCCGCGTAACTATATCGCGCGCAAAATTTACAGTTGATTACCCCAGCAGCTTTATGCTGGTGGCCAGTATGAACCCCTGCCCCTGCGGGTATTACAACCATCCCGAAAAGGAATGTATTTGCCCGCCCGGCAAGGTGCAGAAATACCTAAGCAAGATCTCGGGCCCATTGCTTGACAGGATTGACCTGCATGTAGAGGTAACGCCGGTAAATTTTAATGAACTATCATCAGAACGGCTGGCCGAGAAAAGTGAGCTGATACGCGATAGGGTGATCAAAGCCCGCGAGATACAGATACAGCGTTTTGGCGAACGGCCCGATCTGCACGCCAACGCCCAAATGAGCCCACAAATGGTAAGGGATATATGTAAGATAACCCCTGCCGGGCAAACCTTATTGAAAAAGGCCATGGAGAAACTGGGCCTATCTGCCCGGGCTTATGACCGGATCCTGAAAGTTGCCCGTACCATTGCCGACCTGGCGGGCAGCGAGGAGATACTACTGGAACATTTGGCAGAGGCAATCCATTTCAGGAGTTTGGACAGAGAAGGCTGGGCAGGGTAATGGAAAAGGAGCGGGATATAGCGGGTATAATTGGACTTAAATTAAAAATATACTTCACCAACTGGATAAACGTGGTGGGGATAGCAATTGGCACCTACCTGTTTACGGTAATTACTGAAGTGTTTAAAACGGGAATATCAGCGCTTCCGCAGATGCTTTTGATGGCGCTATTTACAATTGTGCTATACGGCGGAATTTTCTTTATAGGGTTATTAATTGGTATGCTATTGCTTGATCTGATCCTGATGAATCATAATCCCCAAAACCTGCGGTTAAAACTTATTGTTGAATGGGCGCTAATCAGCGCATCGTTTACTTATTGGTTGTTAAAATATTCGGAGTGGATATTCGGAGTGGCCATTATCTTTTTCTTTATTTCGCAGTTTATAAGGGAGAAAAGAATTTTAAATATGCTGGCATAAAAGCGGCCTTGTTATAGATGCTTATTAGCCCCCCAATGAGCAAACCACTCACTCTTTATATCTCTAATTAAAAAATTTGCTTTTTTTAAAACTTATGTATAGCTTCACACCTCTACATTACCCATGAGCGACAAAGTAAAAAAGATCATCATTTTTGACGATGATGAGGATATTCTATCTATTTGCAGTTATATTTTAGAAGAACAGGGATGGGAGGTTCACACCTTTACAGATTGTAACGATATTGTTGAAAAAGTAGCAGGTGTTTCTCCTGATGTAATACTGATGGATAACTGGATACCTGATGTAGGCGGTATTAACGCTACGCAAACCCTAAAAAAGGACGAAACTTTAAAGCAGATCCCCGTAGTTTATTTTTCTGCCAACAGCGATATCCAATTGCTTGCCGGCCACGCGGGTGCCGAATCATACCTGGCCAAGCCATTTGATCTGGAAGACCTGGAAAGGGTTATCAATTCGGTATTGGTTCATTAATAAAATAAAAGTATCAAGCATAAAAAAGGCATCCGTTAATTACGGATGCCTTTTGTTTTTTAAAACGGCTTACATTGGGCCACCACCCGGAGGGGGGCCGCCCATACCACCACCGCCACCAGGAGGCCTGTTGCCACCACCGCCATCGCCACCTCTGAAGCCCCTATCCGGATTAGACGGGGTTTTGCCAGAGAATTTCTGCAGGCGGAAAGTAAAGGTTAACAATGCGTAACGCCCAAGCCTGTTTATGTTTGTTTGGGTTGTTGCACCACCGGTGTTAACAACAGAAAAGCCTGTGTTCTCATTTAATAAATCGTATGCTGCAAAGCGCAAAGTTCCGCGATGATCTTTCAAAAAGCGGCGCTCAATGTAAGCATTTAATATATTCGGGTTTTTCACATTAAGGGAACTGGAATACCCATAATTTAATGTTTTGGTATAATCGTAACTAAAGGTCCAGTCTTTCCAAATATAATTTTTACCATTTATGCCCAGGTCAATAGAATGGATATTGGTATTTTGATTGGTAAATGGAGTAATTAACGAATTGGTTATTTTATTAAGTGTTAATCTTGAGAAAACTTCAGCGTCAATAACATCAGTAACATTCATTCTGAAGCGTAATTGCGGGGTAAAGGTTAATGTTTTAGCAATATTTTTCGCCATTGGGGTTATATTATTAAGCGAGTCTACTGTTTGCGTAAAGTTGATATTGTTGGTATAACTAACCTGGCCATTAAATATTAAAGTGTACTTACGATCGCTCCATGGTTTTGAATACATAAAGTTTGCACCGGCCTGGTAATAACCATCGGCATTTAAGTATTGTATAAGATTAGTGCTTTGGTATCTTTTTAATGATGGATCTGCAGCTAATACTGCTGCATCAAATGCACTTGGATATGATACAATGTTTTGGGCGATATAATGATTGGTTTGAGTATAGTTAAGCCCTATTAGGAATATGTTGCCGGTTTGAAAACTAAATGCATTGTATCTTAATGATAGGTTATTGGTAAACTGCGGCTTTAAGTTTGGGTTACCCTGTACCGGGTATAGCGCATTTGTAAAGTCTATTACCGGTTGTAATTGATTAAACGCGGGCTGGCTGCTTGTACCACTGTAATTAAAACGTAAAGCCTGGCTGCGGCTAAAATTATAGTTAAAGCTGGCGGCCGGAATAATGTTAAATGTAGAAAAATTTGTTTCTATACCGGTTTTTATATTAGTACCGCTAAGTGACGAAGGCTGCCCGCCTACGCCTAAAGTAAGGTTATACTTTTTCTCGATGATTTTGTAGTTTAAACCAAAGCGATTTGTTGTAAAAGTATATTTATAGTTATTGCTCAAAAAGTCATACCGGTCATAAATAGTTGTGTTATCTCTAAGCGTATCCGTTTCTACATTATTTGATGTAAAACTATAGTTATAAGCATAATTGGCTTCCAAAAAAGACACCTTTCCAATCGGCTCGAGATATGAAACGTTTGCACCATAACTGGTTGTACGATTGGTTGAATATATCTTTTGATCTAACGGGGCAGTCGGCTCTCCCAATGTATAATTATTAACCAGGCTTTGGAAGGCCGAGCTGTTAATGGTATTTGCACTAAAGCCAATATTTAAGTTGCGTTTAGTGTTTTTGAAACGGCGATTAAAAAAGCCGGTTATACCATAATTAGGAGCCGTAGAGTTACTTATTGTGGTTGATGAATAAGCAAGTTCTTGTACACTTTTTCTGCTTAGTGTCTGGCTGTCTAAACTTGTAATATCTGTACCCGCGTAACTAAATGTTGGTGTAACCTTTAAATAATTTAAAGTATCGGGCTTCCATTCAAGGTTGAAATTAAAACGATGATTTGTTGGCGAACTGGTTCCTGTACTTTGCTGGTTACTTGTACTGGGGTTATTAGAAATATTATTTTGTTGTACGGTAGAACTAGTGAAAGTTGAATTATTGGTAAAACTATAACTGCCGTACACCGCTAAATTTTTGCCCCATTGATCCCTGAAGTTTAACCCGATAGAACGGGCATTGGTTATACCGTTTGCATTAGTGGTTGACCCCGTAGAACCGCCACGCAGGGCGTTACCGCGGCCGCCACCACCGCCGCCAAAACCACCACCACCTGCAGCCGCGCCTGTGGCAGTACCATAGCTAAACGTGTTAACGTTGGTGTTATTAAGGTTGCCCAGTACAGAGATCTGCTGGTCTCCTTTAAATTTAAAGAAGTTTAACAGGCCTATGTAACGGTTAGCGTTGGTTACGCCTGGTTCTTTTGGTAGCAAGTCTGAACCATCGCCGGCAGTTGCCTGGCCAAAATAGCCGTAATTTTTATCCTTACGGATGGTGAAGTTTAATATTTTGTTTGGCTCGCCGGTTTTTACACCGGTAAGGTTTGCCTGGTCGCCGTAATCATCTATGATTTGTACGCTTTCAATTACATCTGCCGGCAGGTTTTTAGTTGCGCTTTGTACATCACCGCCAAAAAAGTCTTTACCGTTTACACGTACCTTAGTAATTTGCTTACCCTGTGATGATACTGTACCATCTGTTGCAACGTCTACACCGGGAATCTTTTTTAGCACATCCTCAATAGGTGCATTCTCGCGTACTTTATAGGCCGCTACAGAATATTGTACCGTGTCTTCTTTAAATACAATCGGGTTAACGCCTACAATAGTAACTACGCCCAATTGCCTGGTTGCCGATTTTAGTACTATAGGGTCAAGCACAACGGGTTTACCATCGCTTTGCAAAGTATAGTGTTTGATAAGCCCTTCAAACCCGATAGAACTAATGGTGAGGGTTAACTTATTGCCCTTTACAGACGGGAAGGTAAATTTACCATCAGCATCGGCAATGGTAATGGTACTATCGCCAAGTTCGGTGCGTAATTTAACATTACTACCCGGGAGTGTTAATTTAGTAGAATCGACAACGGTGCCACTAACCGACCGGGGTGTTTGCGCAGCCGATCTGGAGATATTTAAGCAAACAAGTGCTAATATTAAATAAAGGTACTTCATGATATTTTTATGGCGTAAGGGTATATTACAACATGCCTGTACAAGCATATATTGTGCAAATGTTCACTTTATTCGGTTTATATATTTAATAATCATAGCATTGTTACATATTTAAATATTTAAATAATAGAATTGTTACACTGTAAAATAAAAAGCCCCGCAAATGCAGGGCTTCCTATAACTTTTGTGAACATACCTGTATTAATTTACATACAAATACATAGTAGCGTTAGTTCAGTCTAAAGGTAGACGCCATCTGGTTAAAGTTTCTTACGTTTAAACCAGGATGTGTTACCGATAGGGTAGAAAGAGATGTGCCGGATATTACAACAACCCTAAAATCTAAATCAGAGCCGGTAAAGTTGGCCTTTATATCTACATACCCCACCCCGTAGTTAGATACGGTAAGGCTGCGGTCGGTTTCGCTGTAAGGCAATGCATAGTAGCCTGTATTTGTGCCGCTTACCCTAAAGTAAACAAGCACTAAACCCTGGTTAACAATATCTGCTGTTATTGCAGGTACATTTAGCCTGGTTAAACCAGTTAGTGTAACACTTTTATTTGTTAACAAAAAGCTTTGTACGCTGGTGCCATTAGTGCCATCCTGGCCGGCGGGTCCTTGCGGCCCTTGTGGGCCGGCAGGTCCTTGCGGGCCTGTAGCACCTGTTGCCCCATTAGCACCGTTAGACCCAGCAGGTCCTTGCGGGCCTTGTGGCCCAGTAGCGCCTGTAGTTCCATTAGCGCCTGTTGCCCCTGTAGCGCCATTGGCCCCGGCCGGGCCTTGTGGCCCTGTAGCACCCGTAGCGCCTTGCGGGCCGGCGGCACCCGTAACACCAGTAGCGCCCGTTGTACCTGTATCACCTTTTTCGCCTTTTGGCCCGGGTGTTGTAGATTTTTTACATGCGCCTATGCTTAAAAGGCTTAATGCTATCGTAACTAGTAAAAGTCTGTTTTTCTTCATGCTTAGTTTATGAGTTTATAAGCTTGTACGGGCTTATGTGTATTTAGTTTCAAAAATTAATTTGTGCGGAAATAATTTTCTTTGTTATGAGCAACAGTTGCTTTAGATATCCACAAATGCTATCAACCTTTGTTTAAAACTCTAATAATCAGCGCGAAACTTTTGGCATGAATTTTTCGTTAAACATTAAAAACATTTAACCCATGGATAACTTTAAAGGATCGTTGCATAATAAAGTGCATAAATGGATAGATGCTATTGGCTTTAGGCTAAATGCGTCACAAACGAGTGAAAAAAGTAAAATAACCACAAATCATTATTTCTTTGAGACATTTAATTTTTTTGAGAAGTGGAAGAATAATGACCACGCCAAGGCAAAATTTTTATGCTTTGATACTTACGGAGAGAAAATAAGCGTTAGGACTTTATTAGACCTGCAAACTGCTTTTTTTGAAAATATAAGCCAGTTGAAATAATACCCGCTGCCCGCGACCAGCGATCTTTTCTTTAAATGATATACCAAAATAAAAACGCCTCCGCTACTAACGGAGGCGTTTTTTATGCCTTTATAAATTCAGCATATTATTTTGTTTGCGGGAAGCAGTCTGTATCTGCCTGCGGGGCGTCGTCAGTTAAACGGCCCGGGGCGCCAGCACCGGCAATATTAACTACCGGGCGGGTTGGGTACAAGGCTTCTTTTATGCGTAAACGCAGGTCGGTATAATGTGCTGCGGTTAAGGCATCGCCGCCTTTTGGTAAGGCTGTGCTTATTTTAGCAAGCTCGGCACGTACCATTGGCCTGATATCTGACAGGGCTATGTTGATAGGTGTTAAGCCAAAGTTGGCCAATTGCGCTGATGTAGCACCCGGGAAACTAAAGCTTGCATCCTCGTTAAGCAGGCTTTTCAACTTATCAACATAACCGCGTTGAAGGTTGCGTTTAAATTCATCAGGTGTACCTGTATTAAATATACCACCACGCAGATCAGTAAACATATCGGCAACGGTATAAGCAGCTGCGCCATTTTTAGCCTGGTTATCAAACATACGTGCCATACGTGATGCATTTAGTACGTTTGATACCGAGTTAACCTGTAATGCTTTAATACGGCCAATAACAACGCCATTATCAAATTTGCTTAACTCTTCGCTGTTAATGAGCCATCTTGGTGTAGTAAATACCTGCTGGTTTAAAAATATAACCGCATCATGCTGCAGGTTTTTATTTACAAAATCATAAACAGGGCCTTTTTGGTCGTAAGTTTTAAAGTTTTCGTTCATGCCACCAATGTTCATGGTAACGTGGCCTATGTATCGGTTGTACTGGCCAATAACCTCATTATAAAGCGTTTGCAAATCATCGTAATCCTCCCCTTTCTGGAAAGTCCATTTTTCGATATTTGGCAATATCCTTTTTAAGTTTGCAATACCGTAGGTGCTGGCCTTCATAGCATTATCGCCCAGGTCTTCGTTTTGTAAACGAGGGTCGATAGAGGTGCCTTGCCTGCCGTAGTAGTATAGTGGGTTGCCGGCTTTTTCTTTTGTCCAAACATCCAATACTTCTTTTTCCTGTTTAGGTGTTTTTTTACCCGGGAAATAGCTGTACCCCCATTTAACAGCCCAAAGGTCATACTCGCCAATTTGCGGGTAAAGGTGGGTTACACCATCACCAGGCTGGGCAATATAGTTAAAGCGGGCATAGTCCATAATAGATGGAGCAGTGCCATGTTTATCAGTAAATGATTTTGAACGTAACGAATCAACCGGGTAAGCATAGCTCGAACCAAAGTTATGGGGCAAACCCAGGGTGTGCCCAATTTCATGCGATGATACAAAGCGGATCAGTTCGCCCATTTGCGCATCGGTAAATTTAGCCATGCGCACATTAGGGTTAACCGCAGCAGTTTGTATAAAGAACCAGTTACGCAGCAGGCTCATTACGTTATGGTACCAGCCTACGTGGCTCTCCAGGATCTCGCCGGTGCGGGGGTCTGATATGTGCGGGCCGTATGCGTTCTGCACATCAGATGCAAAATACCTTAAAACGCTATAACGTGCATCTTCGGTGCTAAATTCAGGGTCTTGTTTTGCGGTTGGGGCCTCTTTACCAACAATGGCATTTTTAAAACCAGCTGCTTCAAAAGCTTTGTTCCAATCGTTGATACCTGCAATAAGGTATGGCACCCATTTTTTAGGGGTAGCAGGGTCTATATAATAAACAATTTGTTTTTTTGGCTCAACCAGTTCACCACGTGAATAAGCCGCTTCATCTTTAGGTTCCAGTTTCCAGCGGTGTATGTATGCTGTAGCTTCAGCTTTTTGGGCATCGGTACCATAATCTGTTTGGCCCTGGCCAAAAAAGCCAACGCGGCTATCCATCAAACGCGCGTTCATTGGCGTTTTTGGCAGTAGCAGCATTGAAGTATTTAGCTCAAAAGTTAAAGCAGCGTTGCTGTTATCAGTAGGCGATTCGGCCGCCCGGTATGTTTTAAGCGTACGGGTTTCGATATTTATCGGGAAACTTTTTATAGTATCTATATAAGAACGGGTGTTATCAAGCCCTGATATTTTATACTGTTTCTTAATGTTTTCAGGCAGGCCAATAGCGGCAACATCGCCGTTATACAGGTCTGTAACATCAATTAGAACTCCGGTAGTGTCTTTATTGTAAGCCTTTATATCAAAAGCAGCCAGTATAGCATCAAGGTTTGAGTTTTTTACCGATTGATACATATCGCTGGTACTATCGGCACGTACCGAGTAGCTTGGTACACGTACAAAAACCTGTTTATCGTGGCGTTCCCATTTCCAAACCTGGTCGTTAAGTTCTTCGCCGCCGTATTGCTGGCCAAAAGATTTTAAGCCTGTAGGGGTTTTTACGAAACGGGTTACTACCAGCATTTCGCGGTTTATAAGGCTATCGGGTATTTCAAAATAATACTTGCCGTCAATTTTATAGGTGTTGAAAAGGCCGGTATCTGCTTTGGTTTTGCCAACCAGGTCGCTAAATTTTTTGATACCTTCTTTTTTACCCGCGCCGATAGTAGCTGTAGCGGTAGAAGAGCCGCCAGGGGTGGCTGTAGTTTTTAAGGTAACGGTGCGGTCTGCCGTCTGTTTTTTTGTGGCACAAGAGCTTGCAATGGTTGCTATAGCAAAAACGGCCACCTGCAGGTATGTATTTACCCGTAAAGTTTTGTTCATTGTTAAATTAATTAGTTATGGATAAAATTATGGAATATATTGATGTGCGTTGCTTCCGCAACAAATTAGTTACGTTTAAGGAGAGCGGGCTGTTATATGCGCCGTTTTAAGGAGATGATCACCCTGTCGTATTTTTTATCGTGATAAATTTCCAATAATAGGCTGCGTTCGGTTGTTTTAAAGTACGAGTCTATCTCTTCGGCGCTCATATTTGATACTGGTTTAAAATTAATAGAGGTTATTTCATCATCTTTTATCAGGCCTATCTCGTCGGCAGGTGAACCGGGCGCTACACGGCCAATAATTAAATGTGCAAAATTTTCGCCGGTCATGTAATATTCAATGCCGCTCATATCGTGCTCAAAGGGGAGTTTAAACTTCTCATTTGCCTTTAGGTAAAGCAGGTTGTTGGGGTAATCAAATATCAGGTTAAACCGCTTTAGTATCCCTATGCCGATATTGCCATCGCGCGGTACATTGAACGTTCTTTGCACATAATCTTTATCAGGGAACGATGTGATCACATCCTTTAATTTATAATTGCCTAAATCAACCTCTTTAAGCCGACTTAGGTAACCGGTTATTGGCCCGTTAAGCGCCACCCCAAGGTTTGCCTGGATGGATTTTTTTGGCAGCCCGTGTTTTTGCAACATATTCTCCAGTGAGATAGGGTGCCCGGCGCCCAGGTCAACAATGAATTTATTGAGCGATTTGGTACCATCCGGAAAACTCACGTAGGTTTGCAGGTATGGTTTCCTGTCTTCAATGCTGATGGGTATTTTCTGGCCTTTTTTGAACGGTTTAAGGTCTTTGGGATAACAAACGTTAATCACGCTGTCTGAAAAGTTGATTTTAACCGCCAGCGAACTGAAAAACTCGTAACCTAAAAGACCATGTATAGGCAACCCAATATAGCCGGATAAATTAAAAACGTCGGTTTTTAGTATAGCTGCCGATACACTATTACTGGTAAGGCCGGATATGTTAATATTTAAAGGCGGAGTTACGTATGCTTCATAAGCATCGCCCTCGCCCAGGCCCGAAAGCTTTATTGTGCGTTTATGGGTTATGTTTATCGAGTCTACCAGTTTGGGCTCGGTGATGATCATTAGCCCTACGCCGGTATCTAGTATAAAATTGAAAGGCCCCTTATTGTTGATGTTAAGCTTGATCAACATCATATTACGAACAAGCCTGAATGGGATATTCACACTTTTGCGACCGCTATCAAGTTCAAAAGATTGGGCGCTTGCCGATAAAAAAAGGCAACTTAATATGGCAGTGAGCCATATACGTTTAAATGTGGGATATTTATATAGACCGGCTAACACCTGGTATGAATTGGAAGCTAAAGCTACGTTATTTTTTTATAAAATAACAGCAGGCAGCCCCCCCGTTCAAAAAATACAGATATTTGATTTGCACTATCCGACAATATGCCGTATTGAACTATTTACCACCGGGTTTTTTGCCATCCTTATCGGGTTTAAGGGTACCTTCTAATTGAGGGTTTTGCAGTGGCATGCGTGTGGTTGTTCTTTCTACTTCGGTTTGTTGTATAACTACTGCATACTCGGCAGGCTCAATATGGCTGCCCCTGGCTTCGGCATATACCTGGGTAAATTCGGCCCCTATATATAAAATTGCCGCCGTATAATATATCCACACCAAAATTACAATAAGCGAGCCCGCTGTACCATATACCGACCCCTGTGCTGTATACTGAATATATAAACTGATGATATACTGGCCAAGAATGAATAGGATGGCGGTAAATATGGCGCCTGAACGTACATCCTTCCATTTTATTTTTACATCCGGGAGTACTTTAAATATAATGCCAAACAGCACACTTATTACAATAAGTGTTATCCCAAAATTAACCGTAAATAAAAATGTTTCGCCAACAACACCGGCAAGGCCTTTGCCTAATAAATGTGGTAGGAACGCTACTATCTTATCGCTAATAGCACTTATAATAATGTTTACAAGTAAAGACGCCAGTAACAGAAAACCAAGGCTTACGATCAACGAAAATGAAAGAAACCTGTTTTTTAACATCTTAACCCAGCCTTTTTTAGGTTTGGCTTTTACACGCCATATAATGTTAAGCGAGTCTTGTATCTCAATAAAAATACTGCTGGCGCCAAGCAGTAATGTAACAATGCTTATCCCCAGGCCTATCCCGCTTTTACCCGTAATATCCTGTGAGTTCATGGTGCTTTGAATTTGGAGGGTTCCCTGTTTGCCTATATAATGCTGTATCTGGTCGTAAAAATCTTTTCTGTAGCTATCGTCTTTCAGGAATATACCCGCAAGCGATAGTATTAATAATAGCAAAGGAGCTAATGAAAAAACGGTATAGTAAGCCAGTGATGCACTAAACTTTAAACCGTTATCGTTAGAAAACCCACTGAAGGTAGCCATCAGCACTTTCCATAGCTGTTTTAAATATTCTTTGCTAAAAAAATTCATATCAAAAATCGAATATATTTGTTAGTACCTTGTTATTAATGAAGTAACACCATTTTATGAAAAATGTAATGCTGCCTGCTAACTTTTTTAAGTTATTATTTATTTGCCTGTTACTAAGCAATTTTAATGCCTTAGCTCAAAAAACCAATATATGGATTGTACGCCATGCGGAAAAAGCGACCACAATTGCCAAAGATGATGACCCTGTTTTAAGCGCCGCCGGCCAAAAACGCGCCGACGCTTTAGCCAAAGAACTAAAGGGGCAGCATATAAAAGCCATATACGTTACCAAATATAAACGTACGGGTTTAACCGCGCGCCCACTGGCCTATAAAGCCAAAATATTACCACGCGTGTATGATGCTGATACTGCTGTTGTAAAACAGTTTGCCAAAACTATTGTAAAAAATTTCAGGGGCAGTAATGTCTTAGTTATCGGGCATTCAAACACTATTATGCCTTTGTTGAATGCTTTTGGCGCAGAAATGCCTTTTGTAGGGCTCGATGAAGAAGATTACGATATGTTATTTAAGGTAACTATTAAGGATAACGGAAAGGTTGAGCTGGCTATAGATTATTATGGCGAGAAACACCATACCAACGAGATCCCGGAGAAATATCAGCCCGAGATAAACCACCCCGAAAGCGTAAGGCCTTTTACCAACTATTAATGGTTTGATACCACCAGCAGATCCAGGTCTTTACTGGGGATAGAGAAGCGCTCGCCCATATGTTTATTAGTAAGGTGCCCCTGGTAAATATATACCGCGTTGCGGATACCTGCTTTTTGCCAGATAACGTTTTTAAGGCTGCCTTGTTCGCCAATATCTAATAATATGGGGGCAAATATATTTGTTAAGGCATAGGTGGCAGTACGCGCAACGCGCGATGCTATATTAGGTACGCAATAATGGATCACATCATATTTACGGAAAACAGGATGGGTGTGGTTAGTAACTTCTGATGTTTCAAAACATCCACCCTGATCAATGCTTACATCAATAATAACCGAGTTGGGTTTCATGCGGCTAACGGTAGCCTCAGACACGATCTGAGGGCTGCGGCCGTCATCAGCACGGATGGCGCCTATGGCAACGTCGCAGGTAGTAATGGCTTTTTCAAGCACAATAGGCTGCACTACCGATGTAAATACCCGGGTGCCAATGTTGTTTTGCAGGCGGCGTAGTTTATAAATAGACGGATCGAAAACCTTTACCTCGGCCCCTAATGATATGGCCGTACGTGCAGCATATTCGCCAACGGTGCCGGCGCCAATAATTACAATCTCTGTTGGGGGTACGCCTGTTATACCACCAAGCATCAGGCCTTTTCCTTCAAAAATATTGCTCAGGTATTCGGCTGCTATAAGTATCGATGTTGCGCCTACAATTTCGCTCATGGCGCGTACAACGGTAAGCGAACCACCCTCATCTTCCAGGTGCTCAAAGCACATGGCGGTTATCTTTTTCTTCATTAAGGCGTGCAGGCAGTCGGCTTTAAGGGTTGATAGTTGCAGGGCCGAGATCAGCAACTGGCCGGGTTTCATCATTTCTATTTCCTCCTTGGTAGGCGGGGCAATTTTGATGATAATATCGGCCTCGTAAACTTTTTTGGTATCGTAAACTATCTGGGCACCTTGTTCGCTGTAGTTGGTATCTGTAAAGTTGGCGGCCAGGCCGGCGTTGCTCTCCAGCATTACCTCGTGGCCGTTGTTGATGAGTAGCGCTACCGACAGCGGGGTAAGCGGGATGCGGTTTTCCTGGAAAGAAACTTCCTTGGGGATGCCAATATAAAGTTTGTTTTTTTTGTTCTTAACCTCCAGCATCGACTCCTGCGGTTGCATCATTGCCTGTTTAGCAACATCTGAAAACCCACTGTATTTCCCTGTACTCATGATACTTTAATTTTCCGGCTGATGAAGGTAAGAAAAAAAACAGGTTTGATTATTAAATGTTTTCAACTGTTATTTGCCTTGAGGTTGCATCTAAAACATGTATCCGTATGCCGGTGTAGCTATCCGGAATAAGGTTTGCTATTTTTTCCGGCCACTCTATAAAACAGTAATTGCCAGAGTAAAAGTATTCTTCATAGCCCATATCCAGGGCTTCGCTCTGGTCTTTCAGCCTGTAAAAATCAAAGTGATAAACCGGGCCGTACTTACCTTCGTATTCATTTACTATAGAAAATGTAGGGCTGGTAACCGAATCGCTAACGCCCAGTTGTTCGCAAAGCGATTTGATGAGCGTGGTTTTCCCTGCGCCCATGTCGCCATAAAAAAGGAATATGCAGGCATCGCCGGCAAAGTTTAGAATCTCTTCCGCTGCTTTTGGCAGGTCAGTGATGGATGTGGTGTGTAAGTCCATTTTAATTATACTCTCCCTAACGTCATTACAAGGAACGAAGCAGTCTCTTTAGGTTAACGATGCACTTTGCATAAACTAATAACTTAAAGAGATTGCTTTGTTGCAATGACGGGGTGAATTTAATACTTCTAAATTTTATTTTGGGCCGTAAGTTACTATCGGAATGATCATTTCTTCTAACGAGATACCGCCGTGCTGGAAGGTCTCATTATAAAAATTAACAAAGTGGTTGTAATTGTTAGGGTACACAAAGTAACTATCGCCTTTGGCAAAAACAAAGCTGCTGCTTACGTGCAGTTTTGGCAGCATGGCATCGTGCGGGTTGCGTATGTGGAATACCTCTTTGGCGTTATAGTTTAGGTTTTTACCTTGTTTATAGCGCAGGTTGGTATTGGTATTACGATCGCCGATGATCTTGCTTGGGTTTTTAACGCGGATGGTACCATGGTCGGTAGTGATTACAACCCTAACCTGTTTGGAGGCCAGGAATTTCAGCAGATCAAACAACGGCGAATGCTCAAACCACGACAAAGTTAAAGAGCGATAGGCAGCATCATCACTGGCCAGTTCGCGGATCATCTGCATATCGGTACGGGCGTGGCTCAGCATATCAACAAAGTTGTAAACAACCACGTTCAGTTCGTTATTCATCAGGTTATTAACCGATTCGTTTAACGCGCGGCCCTCGTCAATATTTAATATCTTGTGATAAGAATGCTTAACATCACGGCGTAAAACGCGTTTTAGCTGGTCGGCAACAAAATCGGCTTCGTAAAGGTTCTTGCCACCTTCATCCTCGTCGTTTTGCCACATTTGCGGGTAACGGGTTTCCATTTCTAAAGGCATCAGGCCCGAGAAGATAGAGTTACGTGCGTATTGTGTAGCCGTTGGCAGGATGCTATAATAAGTGTCCTCTTCCTCCAGCCTGAAATATTCTGAAATGATAGGATTGATGATTTTAAACTGATCGTATCTTAAATTATCTATCAATATAAAGAAAACCGGCCCCTTGCCATCAAGTTTAGGGAACACCTTCTTTTTAAACAACTGCGGCGATGATGTAGGCCCATTCTCCGGGCTTTTTATCCAGCCTAAATAATTGCGTTCAACAAACTTACAAAACTGTACGTTGGCTTCGGCTTTTTGCAGCGTAAGTATCTCATGCATGCCGCTATCCTGCAGGGCTTCCAGTTCAAGCTCCCAATAGATGAGTTTTTTATAAACATCCACCCATTCCTGGTGGCTCAGGTTATCGTTCAGGCTCATGCCCAGGTTACGAAAGTCCTGCTGATAGGCCATGGTTGTTTTTTCGGTAACCAGGCGTTTGTTCTCGGTTAGCTTTTTTATGGTAAGCAGTATTTGCTTGGGGTGTACTGGCTTTATCAGGTAGTCATCAATTTTCGACCCGATGGCATCCTCCATCAAATACTCTTCCTCGTTTTTGGTGATGAGCACAATAGGCACATCGTTATTAATGTTTTTTATTTGTTGTAAGGTTTCCAGCCCGGTAAGGCCGGGCATGTTCTCGTCCAGGAACACCAGGTCGAAGTATCCTTTCTTAAATTCGTCAACAGCATCGTTACCATTGGTAACCGTTGTTACCTTATAGCCTTTTTCGCTTAAGAAAAGTATGTGTGGTTTCAGCAGATCAATTTCGTCGTCGGCCCATAATATTGTGGTATCCTGCATAATATATTTAATTTTACCACCCTATAACCCTTCGGTGGTGTATTTTGTTGTAAAAATATGCAAAGGATTAACATTAATTAACAAATAGACGGTGCTTGTTTTGTCATAATTCAACACTTTTGCATTCTATAACTTTACTTTGAATAAAAAGAAGATAATAAACGACCCGGTTTACGGCTTTATCAGCATCCCCACCGAACTGGTGTACGACCTGATAGACCACCCATACTTTCAGCGCCTGCGTTATATTAAACAGCTGGGCATGACCCATTTGGTATATCCCGGCGCGTTGCATACCCGTTTCCATCATGCACTGGGCGCCATGCACCTGATGAGTTTGGCCATTGAAACACTTTGTAATAAAGGTATTGATATCACCCCCGAAGAAAAAGAAGGGTTAACCATTGCCATTTTATTACATGATATTGGCCACGGCCCGTTCTCGCACGCTTTGGAGCATACCATTGTGGAGGAAATAAGCCACGAGGACATTTCTATACTGCTGATGAATAAGCTGAACGGGGAGTTTGGCGGCAAGTTATCATTAGCCATCAGCATATTTAAAGGTGAATACCATAAGCATTTTCTGCATCAGCTGGTATCAAGCCAACTGGATATGGACCGGATGGATTACCTGAACCGTGATAGTTATTTTACGGGGGTGTCTGAAGGTGTGATCAGTTCTGACCGGATCATCAAAATGCTGAATGTAAAAGACGACAGCATTACTGTTGAGGAAAAGGGTATTTATTCGATAGAGAAATTCCTGATAGCCCGCAGGCTGATGTACTGGCAGGTTTACCTGCATAAAACGGTTATAGCGGCCGAGCAGTTGCTTTGCAAAATATTTACCCGCAGCCGCGAACTGGCGTTGGCTGGTACACATTTTCCGTTAACGCCCGCCCTGAGTTACTTTTTAGAGAACGTTATTACCAAAGATGCGTTTATGAACAGTAATGAGCATTTAAAAACCTTTGCACTGCTCGATGATACCGATGTTATGGCGGCGGTAAAAATATGGGCAGATAGTGATGATTTTGTGTTGGCCACCCTTTGCCATAGGTTTATAAACCGCAGGCTTTACCACGTTGATATCACTGCCGAACAGCCCGACGAGGCCTTTATTAAACAATTGTTAGCCAAAGCAGTAGAAAAATACAGCATTAGCGAACATGAAGCTTCCTACTTTGTATTTACAGACACCATTCGCAACAATGCCTATAACAAGGGTGATGGTAACATTCATATATTGATGAAGGATGGCAGTATAAAAGATATTACACTGGCAAGTGATAACTCCAACCTGGAAGCATTATCAAAAACTGTAAAAAAATATATACTTTGCTATAGTAAAGAATTGGTTGATAACGTTTGAATAAATGAATAAGAGCCTAAAACTGACCAGCAAATTAATAGCTTGTTCATTTAATATTAACATTTAAATTTGTACGATGCAATTTACCGCAAAGGATATAGCCTTTATGCTAAACGGAACAGTTGAAGGCGATCCGCTTGCTATGGTTAACCATTTGGCTAAAATAGAAGAAGGCGCTGCAGGCTCGTTATCATTTTTAGCTAATCCTAAATACGAACAACACCTGTACACTACAAGTGCATCGGTTGTAATTGTAAATAACGGCCTGGAATTATCCGCGCCGATAAAAACTACGCTTATCAGGGTAGAGAATGCCTACACCTCCTTTTCGCTTTTACTGGAACAGTATAACACTATAAAGCTCAACAAATCAGGCATTGAAGAGCCAAACTTTATACATTCATCGGCCAAAATAGGGGCGCAACCTTACATAGGCGCATTTACCTATATTAGCCAGGATGCCATTATTGGCGATAATTGTAAGATCTATCCCGGATGTTATATTGCCGATAATGTAAAGTTGGGTAATAATGTAACTTTGTTCCCCGGGGTGAAAATTTACTTTGATTGTGTAATTGGCAACAATGTTGTTATCCATTCGGGTACCGTAATAGGCAGCGATGGTTTTGGCTTTGCCCCTAATGCCGATGGCAGTTATAAAAAAGTGGCGCAAATTGGTAACGTTATTATTGAAGATGACGTTGAAGTGGGGGCCAATACTACTATTGACAGGGCAACCATGGGGTCGACCATTGTGCGCAAAGGGGCAAAAATAGATAACCTGGTGCAGGTGGCCCATAATGTGGAGATTGGCAGTAATACGGTAATTGCGGCACAGTCAGGCGTATCGGGTAGTACAAAGCTTGGCGAGCGTATAGTAGTTGGCGGGCAGGTAGGTTTTGCAGGCCATTTAACTATTGCTGATGGTAGCCAGTTTGGCGCGCAGACCGGTATAAACAGTTCTATAAAAGAAGAAAATAAACAATGGGGTGGCAGCCCTTACCTGCCGGTAAAAGATTATTTGCGGGCGCATGTAAATTTACGCCGCCTGCCCGATCTTGAAAAAAGAGTAAAAGAACTTGAAGATATAATTAAGGAACTAAAGAACAAAGATGTTCATTAGTTCAAGTGTTCATTAGGTTATTGGGTCAACATACAGGCTAATAAACTTTCACTAATGAACAATTGAACCAATGAACCAATGAACGTCATAAACATGAATGTAAAACAAAGAACTATTAAAGCACCTGTTTCGGTATCAGGCACCGGTTTGCACACCGGCGAGAGCGTTACCATGACCTTTAACCCGGCACCCGAGAAACACGGATACAAATTCCGCAGGGTAGATTTGCCCGGGCAGCCTATTATTGATGCTGACGTTGATAATGTTACCGATACATCAAGGGGTACAACCCTTACCCAAAACGGCGCAAGCGTAAGTACTGTTGAACATGTGCTTGCCGCTTTAGTTGGTTTGGAGATAGATAACGTGCTGATTGATATGGACGGCCCCGAAACACCTATAATGGATGGTAGTTCGATACAGTTTATTGATGCGATAGAAGGGGCCGGTTTCCAGGAACAGGATGCCGACAGGGAATATTACCATATCCCATATAATATACATTATTCTGAGGCCGACCGTAAGGTTGATATGGTAGCTATGCCTTTAGATGATGAGTACCGCTTTACCTGTATGGTTGATTATAACTCGCAGGTATTGGGCAGCCAGCACGCTACTATATCAAGCCTTGCCGAGTTTAAAAAGGAGATAGCATCAAGCCGAACCTTCTGCTTTTTACATGAGCTGGAGATGCTGGTTAAACACGACCTGATAAAAGGCGGCGACCTTAACAATGCCATTGTAGTAGTTGATAAAGATGTTGATGAAGAAGAACTCGCACATCTGGCCAAACTATTTAACCGTAAGGATATCAATGTAGCCCCACAGGGCATACTAAATAACATTGAGCTACGCCACCAGAACGAGCCGGCACGCCACAAACTGCTGGATATGATAGGTGACCTTGCATTGGTAGGGGTTCCACTTAAAGGGCACATTATGGCTGCAAGGCCGGGCCATGCAGCAAACGTTGCATTCGCAAAAAAAATTAAGACATTGATAAAAAAAGAACGCAGCCGCAAGCATGTAAAGGTTTACGACCCTAACATGACACCCGTGTATGATACTGTTCAGATCATGAACATATTGCCGCATCGCCCACCAATGCTGCTGATAGATAAAATTTTAGAGCTGACTAAAACCCACGTGGTAGGTTTAAAAGCCGTAACCATGAATGAGCCGTTTTTTGTGGGCCATTTCCCGGGGGCGCCTGTTATGCCGGGTGTATTACAGATAGAAGCCATGGCACAAACGGGCGGTATATTGGTATTGAATACCGTACCCGACCCTGAAAACTGGTTAACACTTTTCCTGAAAATTGAAAATGCAAGGTTTAAGGACAAGGTTTTACCGGGCGATACGTTAATATTCCGTTGTGACTTGGTTGCGCCTATTCGCCGTGGTATTGCACAAATGAAAGGTATTGGCATGGTTGGCGAAAAAGTTGTAGTAGAGGCCGAGCTGATGGCACAAATAGTTAGATATAAATAAGATATGATACAGCCCTTAGCATATATCCACCCACAGGCCAAAATTGCCGATAACGTTGTAATTGAACCGTTTGTAACTATCCATAAAGATGTTGAGATAGGTGAAGGCACCTGGGTAGGCTCAAACTCTGTTATTATGGATGGAGCCCGCATTGGTAAAAATTGCCGCATTTTTCCGGGTGCTGTAGTTTCCGCACCACCGCAAGACCTTAAATATAAAGGCGAAGCAAGCACCGTTACCATTGGCGATAACACCGTTATCCGCGAATGCGTAACCCTTAACCGTGGTACCGCGCTCGATAAAAACACCACCACTATTGGCAGCAATTGCCTGCTAATGGCTTATGTACACGTAGCACACGATTGTGTTATTGGCGATAATGTGATTATAGCGAATGGCGTGCAGCTTGCAGGCCACATCAATGTTTACGACTATGCGTTTATAGGTGGTACGTCTGCCGTGCATCAGTTTGTTGAGATTGGCGCACACAGCATGATATCAGGCGGGTCATTGGTGCGTAAGGATGTGCCGCCGTTTACCAAGGCAGGCCGCGAACCATTATCATATATCGGCATCAACTCTGTAGGTTTGCGCCGCAGGGGTTTTAGTGCCGAAACCATTAACGAGATTCAGGAGATATACCGCATCATCTTCCTTAAAAAATACAACATGACTAAGGCTTTGGATATCATCGAAGCCGAATTTAACCCAACTGTTGAGCGCGACGAGATCATCAACTTTGTACAAAACTCGCAACGCGGTATCATGAAGGGATTTGGAAGCAGCTAAGAAGCTTATAGTTGATGGTTCATAGATCATGGTAGGAATACCATGATCTATGAACCATTACCCATCAACTCCCACATGAACATCACCCTTCAAAACATTGGCCGCCGTTTTAACCGTGAATGGATCTTCAGGGGGATTGATTATACCTTTGAAAATGCCGGTAAATATGCGGTACTTGGTGCAAATGGGTCTGGTAAATCAACATTGTTACAAGTACTGAACGGGAGCCTTGTTCCCTCGGCAGGCGTGCTTAAATATGAAGATGCCGGGAAAGAAATTGAAGCTGGTGAGATTTTTAACTACCTCAGTTTAGCCGCCCCTTATCTCGAAGTTATTGAAGATTTCTCGTTAAATGAGATGATAGATTTCCACTTTAAATTTAAACAGTTTAAAGCCGGGATGGATAAAAATGCCGTTGCCGATATTTTAAACCTGGAAGGAAGCCGCAATAAACTCATCAAATATTTCTCATCGGGCATGAAACAGCGGCTAAAACTGGCACTTGCTTTTTGTGCCGATACCCCCATGCTGATGCTGGACGAACCCACCTCAAACCTGGATACACAAGGGATTGACTGGTACCTGGGCCTGGTTGAAAAATTCAGTGAAAACCGCCTTACCATCGTGTGCTCAAACCAGGAGCACGAGTACGGTTTTTGTAAAAACAGGCTAAGTATCTCCGATTACAAATCGTAGATACGTGATACTTAGCGTCTTGTTTGTGTTGAAATTTCAAATCAAATCCCTAATTTTGACGGCTCAATTATAAAGTTTATGGCAAAAGCATCTGATATAAAAAATGGGAACGTGCTTCGCTTTAACGGCGAACTGGTACAGGTAGAGGAACTTTTACACCGCACACCGGGTAACCTGCGTGCGTTTTACCAGGCCCGCATGCGTAATGTTAAAACCGGCAAATTGGTTGAATACCGTTTCCGTACGGATGAAGAGGTGGATATTGCACGGGTAGAAACCAACAATTATCAATACCTGTATGAGGATGGCGATTCATTAGTGATCATGGACAACACTACCTACGATCAGCATAATGTACCCAAAAAGCTGTTTGGCCCCTCGGTTAAATTTTTGAAAGAAGGCATGAACGTAATTGTTGCCTTTGAGAGTGACGAGCCCATCATGGCCAATATACCAGGTTCGGCCGAGTTAGAGATAACCTATACCGAGCCTGCTGTAAAAGGGGACACCTCAACCGGTGCTATGAAAAATGCCACCGTTGAAACCGGCGCCGAAATAAAAGTGCCATTGTTTATCAACATAGGCGATAAGGTGAAAGTTGATACCGCAACAGGCGCCTATGTAGAGCGTGTGAAAGGGTAACCCCCCAGCCTCCTGAAGGGGGAGCAGAATATTAAACAGAAAAGGCCGCTATACGCGGCCTTTTCTGTTTAAGAACTTGTCATTGACAAGGCTTTTTCCCCCTTCAGGGGGTTAAAATTCCAGCTCCAGCAATACCGGGCAATGGTCCGAGTGCTTTGCTTCGGCTAATATGGCGCAACGTTTAATATTACCTTCTAGCTCTTTACTGGCCATGGCGTAATCAATACGCCAGCCCAGGTTTTTAGCACGCGAATTTGCGCGGAAACTCCACCAGGTATAGTTATGCGGCTCTTTATTACAATGGCGGAAAGTATCTACAAAGCCCGACTCGATAAAGTTCTCCATCCATTCGCGCTCTTCGGGTAAAAAGCCGGATGAATTTGCGTTTGATTTTGGGTTGTGGATATCGATAGGGCGGTGGCAAATGTTATAATCACCACAGATAACCAGGTTAGGGATGCTTGCTTTTAACAGCGTGAGGTATTTACCAAATTCATCCAGGAAACGGTATTTAAAGATCTGCCTGTCATCGCCGCTTGATCCTGACGGGAAATAAGCGCTCATTACCGATACCTCATCAAAATCTACTCGGATGCAACGGCCCTCACGGTCAAAATCGGGGATGCCGCAACCGTATTCAATATGATTGGGCAGGCGTTTGCTAAAAATAGCTGTGCCGCTATATCCTTTCTTTTCTGCCGGAAACCAAAAATGCTGATAGCCCATATCGTCAACCAGGCCCAGCTCTTTTATTACATCGGGCGTGGCCTTAATCTCCTGCAGGCAAATTACATCGGCATCGGTAGCCTGTAACCAGGCCAGCCAGTCCTTACTTATTGCCGAGCGGATGCCGTTAACGTTATAGGTAATTATTTTCATATCGTATTATTTATCATGGTAAGCCTGTAGAACCATTAACGGGCTATGCTGCGCGTAAAGACTTCGCCATTTTAAAATTATTCAATTCAACACCATCAACCGTAACGGTTTGCGGCGTAACCACGTTAAAGCCAAAATGCTCAAACACAGGCCTCGCGGTTATACTGGCTTCGGTAGTGATGATGCTGATTTTTTTATCCCTGGCCACCCGCTCAATTTCGGTTAACAGTAGTTTAGCAATACCCTTGCCCTGATGATAACGATGTACAAACAGCATATCTACATGGCCATTGCTGGTTAGCGATGAAAAACCGGTTATTTCACCATTTTCTTCAACAACTAAAAAATGCTGACCGGTTATTTTAGCTGTCCAACCCGGCGTGTTTGTCCATCTGCCAGCCCACGCGGCAACCTGTTCGGCACTATAATCTTTTAAATTAACGGTGCTTATGGTATCGCGGTATAAATGTGCTACCTCATCAAGATCGTTAAGGGTTGCAAGCCGTATCATTTTACTTTAGGCCATAGTAATTCATCCAGCTGCTTACACTCTTTTTTACTGAGCAGTTCAACCGTCATAGGGATATTAACATCCGGGCGGTCGTTACCATCTTTTTTAACAGCCGCAATACGGTCAACCATATCAATGCCGGTAATAACCTCGCCATACACGGTGTAGCTTTGATCAAGGTGCGGCACACCGCCAACGGTGGTATAAATATCACGCTGGTAGGGCGGTATCTTGCGGCCTTTAAGGCGGGTGCTCTCTAAGGTGTCCAGTTTTCCGGGGGTAAAGCGTTTACCTTCTACAATATAAAATTGGCAGGAGCTTGATGCCTTTGCAGGGTTATCATCCCGCGCAGCGGCAAGCACCCCGCGTTTGTGGAACAGGCTATCCCTGAATTCGGCAGGTACGGTGTATTTCAGGTCGCCGTTGCCTAACTCGGCGCCGGGCTTGTTCTTAGCCGTATCGCGCGAATCGGGGTCGCCCCCCTGGATCATAAAATTCTGTATCACCCTATGAAACAGTGTGCCGTTATAAAAACCCTCTTTGGTAAGCTTTATAAAGTTATCGCGGTGTTTAGGGGTTTCGTTATACAGGCGGATAATAACACTGCCGTAGCTGGTTTTTATACGTACGTATTGGTTTTTTGGCGGTTTGGCAAAAGCTGTGCTTATGGTAAGCAGCAACAGGCAAAGGGTAAAAAGTTTTTTCATATATGATTATTAAGGTTTAAAACTCCCACTCCATCTCCGCTTCAAAATAATCAATAATTAACGATTTTAGCAGCATCTCCTGCTCCAGTATGGTATAATTAGGCACTGTTTTTACTAGTTTCCAGTGCGGCCAGCCGTCCTGGTCAAGGCCCTCCAGCTCATAAAAGCCCATTTTACTAAATAGCTTGCAATTGGCAATATGCATCAGTTCTTCCTTTTGCCTTTTACTAAACTTACGTGGCCCCTGGCCCAGTTCCTGCACGCCTATTAAAAACAAAACTACTTTAATATCGGGTTTTTCGTTATCAAACTCGGTAGCGATACGGTTTTGCAGGGCGGCCCATTTCAAATTTATTTCGGCAGGTTTCATAAAGGCAAATATAGGGATGCGGGCGGGTTAAATGCTTTTTTGATGACATACATTTAACAACATTGTTACGTTTTAAAAATATCTTTAGCGTTTTATTAACTACTTTTGCCCTGTTGTGAAAAAAAGCACTTATCATATCATTTGCGCCTGGGCGCTGCTATTCTGTTTTATAACAGGGCAGTTTATGGTATTTGCCCACCAGCACAACATTACCAAAAGCATCCACGCATCTAATTGCGACGATTGCCACAATACAGCAAAACAAACCTTTAAAGAGAAATGCCAGCTGTGTGATAGTATGCACCATACCAATATGGAGCTGCTGAGCAATGTGTACCATACCCCCTTTACCAGTGTTGACCATGTTTTTATAACATTTCAATACAATTTTAAAAGTATATCCCTTATACTTTCCCAGGGCCGCGGCCCCCCTGTAGTTTCATAATAATTACTTATCTGATCAAACGCCGCTTGATGTGGCATTTCCATGTATTTTTAATTTATTTATTATGAAACTGAAGCTTATTAGTTGCTTTTTATTTTTGTTCGTTCAATTTGCTGCATTTGCAGACGCTATAGATTTTAAGGGTAAAGTTACTGATGCCAAAACCAACGAGGCCCTTATTGGCGCTACCGTTAGCATCCCCGATCTTCGTATTTCCATCATTACCAACGCCAACGGCGAGTTCACCTTCCGGTCTATACCCGCTAAAGGCCGTTTTGTAGTACAGGTACAATATATAGGCTATAAAAGCCTCACCCAAACGGTAGATTTTTCATCAACCGCGCCAATTGTATTTGCCCTGCAGGCAAGTGTTATAGAAACGCATGAAGTTGTCATAACCGGCACGCCGGTAACATCGGGCAGCCGCAGTAACAGTACATCGGCAACTGTGGTAACCCAGGAGCAGCTGCAGGGTTCATCAACCAATTTAATTGATGCATTGGCCAGGCAGGTGCCAGGTGTAAGCCAGATAACCACCAGCCAGGCTATATCAAAACCGGTTATCCGTGGGTTAAGCTATAATCGTGTGGTAACCCTTAATGATGGCGTAAAACAGCAAGGCCAGCAATGGGGCGATGAGCATGGTATTGAAATGGACCAGTACGCAGCGGGCCGCGTAGAGGTTTTGCGTGGTGCAGCCTCTTTACAATATGGATCTGATGCGCTTGGTGGTGTTATTAACGTGATCGACCCACCAACCCCATCAGAAGGAAACATAGCAGGTGAGTTCTTAACAAACTACTCTACCAATAACGGCTTAAGCAACACCTCGGTAATGTTAAGCGGCAACGAGAATGGTTTTGTTTGGAGAGGCCGCGGTACTTACCAGAACGCCTATTCGTTTAATACCCCTGCCGGCAGGTACATTAACAGTGGTTTTAACCAAACTAATGCAAGCGGTATGCTGGGCTTTAACAAAGCATGGGGATACTCGCACTTAAACTTCTCATACTTTAAAGATAATATAGGCTTTTATGATGCTGAGCCGGGCGACCCTTTATACAATGATAACACCAGCCGCACTTTAGATTACCCAAGGCAGGATATCCGCCATTATAAGGTGGCGTTGAACAATAACTTCCTGTTTGGCTCAAGCTCGTTAAAATTAGACCTGGGTTACCAGAAAAACCAGCGCCGCGAGCTGGAGGATAACCCAACGCCAAACCTGTTTTTTGATATGAACACCTACTCGCTGGATGCCAAATATTACCTGCCCGAAAAAAACGGATGGCACCCGGTAATTGGTTTAAGCAGCAGCCTGAGCCATAGTGTTAACCTGGGCGAAGAGTTGCTGATACCTGCTTACGATGAATACAGCACCGGCGCATTTGTGTACGCTAAAAAGGTATGGGGGCAAAATACTTTTAGCGCAGGCGCCAGGTTTGATTATATTAAAAACAAAGGCAAGGCGCAAAACGATGCTGAAGGTGCCCCGATATTTACAGGGTTTGATAACAAATTTTCTAACGTGAGCGGAGCTTTGGGCTACACCCATATATTTAACGACGACCTGAGCTTTAAAGCCAACGCCGGTACAGCATTCCGCGCGCCAAACCCTGCCGAACTGGGCAGCAACGGTGTGCATGAAGGTACCAGCCGTTATGAAATAGGTGATGCTAACCTAAGCCCCGAAAGAAGTTACCAGGCTGATGCTACGCTGGAGTATGGCTCGGGCTTTGTTACCGGTAGTTTCGGTATCTATGAAAACTATATCCATAACTTTATCTACGCATCAAACACCAATAAAGAGCAAACAACCGTAATTGATGAAACAACCGGTTTGCCAAGGTCATATGATACTTACCGTTATGGCCAGGTAAACGCCAACCTTTACGGTTTTGAAGGTAACCTTACCCTGCACCCGGTAGCATTTATACACTTCGAGAATACCTTTAGTTATACCCAAGCGCAGAACACAACGTTCGACAGGCCGTTGCCGCTGATCCCGGCAGGCGTACTGCACAACACGCTGCGGTTTGAGCCAAAAGTAAAAGGTATAAATAGCTTTTATTTTTATGCCGGTATAGATAACTATTTTGCACAGAACCGCGTTGACCAAACTTTTGAGACCGGAACAAACGGTTATACTTTACTTAATGCCGGTATTGGCGCAACATTTAACATTGGTAAGCAGCCTTTAAAACTTTATGTATCGGGCACCAACCTTACCAATAAAGCATATTACGATGCCCTGAGCCGTTTAAGGCCGGGCCGCTACAGCCAGGAAGACCCCACCTTTGGGGTTTACAACATGGGCCGTAACATAACCTTTGGGGTTTATATACCCTTTGGAACCAATAAGTAATAGTTAGTTTAGTTAGAAAGAAAGCCCCGGAGTAGTTTACCGGGGCTTTCGTTTTTATGGGAGTTTTTATTTTAACCACAGAGGGCACAAAGGAAAAAACACAAAGGGCACAGAGATTTACACGCTGCAACTTTGTGCGCTTTGTGAAAACCTTTGTGGTTAAATTATTGACTTGCTTTCTAATTCAGCCTTTAGCTGTCCGGCAGATGAAAAGTGAATGGAGTTTATTCCCAATTTTTGTGCTGCTAAAACATTACGCAGGTTATCGTCTATAAATAAAGCCTCGGATGCTTTAACATGATACCTGTCCAACAGTAATTGATAAAAGGCAGGGTTTGGCTTGCGCATTTTTTCGGTACCCGATACTACGATCCCGTCAAACCAGTTCAGGAAATCATACCGGTTTAACGCCACCGGGAAAGTCTCTGCCGACCAGTTGGTAAGCGCGTAGATCTTATATTTACCGCTATCTTTTAGTTGCTTAAATATTTCAACAGAACCTTCAATGGCATCGCCCAGCATTTCTTCCCAGCGGCCGTAAAAAGCGCGGATGTTAGCCTCATGATGCGGGTGTTGCTGTACAAGCATATCGGTAGCTTCCTGTAGGGAACGGCCGGCATCCTGCTCCTCGTTCCAGTCGGGAGTGGTAATATTAGCTAAAAAATCTTTCATTTCCTGCTCGTCGTTGAACAGGTTGCGGTAAAGGTAATGCGGGTTCCAGTCAATCAAAACCGCGCCTAAATCAAATATGATGGTGTTGATCATTACTTCTTCTTCTCGTCTTTGTAATTGCGTTCGGTAACCTTAACCGAGGTAACGACAGAATCCTTCCCCATGGTAAAAACAAGGTTTTTGGTGTACAGGGTATCAATACCGCTCATTTTACGCGTTATCTCATAATGGAAACTCAGGCGATCGTAGCTAAAACGGTCGGGGTAATGGAGCAGGCCAACTACGTTATTAAACTTAAGGCCAACAAGTTTATGGGTGGCCAATAGGTCGTCAACCATCATGTAGCGCCTCGGGAAACTTAATCCGTCGCCATCATTCCATCCCTTACGATCAAATGGTTGTTTAGTTGTACAGCTAAATAAAAAAGCCGATACCAGGGTAAAAACTATAATAAAGCGGACTGATCTGAGGCTACTCATATTGCTAAGCATTATTCAGCAAATATCCTTTAAAATCTTCAAAATCTGTACTTAAACTTGTAGCATGGTGCGCTTTTTTCTCTAGCTCTGTTACCTGTTCGGGGATGTTGATCTTACCGGCTATTTCCTTAGTAAACACATCCGGGAATTTGCATGGGTGCGCGGTTGATAAGAATACACCAGCCGTATCTTTTGCCGGATGCTCCTGCTGATAAGCTTTCAGTGCTTTCCAGGCAATAGCGGTATGCGGGCAGGCAACATAATTGTACGTTTTAGAGATATCGTCAATAGCCTGCAGGGTTTCATCATCATTATAAGTATAGCCGACGATCAGCTTTTTAAGTGCTTCGGGCTGTTCTTTAAACAGATCGGCAATACGTACCCAGTTGCTTGGGTTACCCACATCCATCGCGTTTGAAAGGGTGGCTACCGATGGTTTTGGCTGATAAACGCCGGTTTTTAAAAATGCAGGCACGGTATCGTTAGCGTTGGTTGCGGCGATGAATTGCTCAACGGGCAGGCCCATCTTCCAGGCCAGCAGCCCGGCACCTATATTGCCGAAATTACCGCTTGGCACCGCAAAAACCACCTTGCTGATCCCTTCGCGAAGCAACTGTGCATAAGCGTTAAAGTAATAGAAAGTTTGCGGGATAAGGCGTGCTATATTGATAGAGTTTGCCGAT
Organism: Bacteroidota bacterium; assembly: GCA_040390445.1. GTDB lineage: Bacteria > Bacteroidota > Bacteroidia > Sphingobacteriales > Sphingobacteriaceae > Mucilaginibacter. The sequence continues at coordinate 275,782 of JAZJYI010000002.1, read as the reverse complement.
GTTAAACGGAATTTCTCATTCAGTTCTTTATCTGTAAAGGCTTGTTTAACCAGTGCCTGGCAATCATCAAAAGTGCCGTCAATTTCCAGCGCGCGGATATTTTGGCCGTTGGTGGTTAACTGCAATTCTTGGATCTGGCTTACCTTGCCTTTGGGATAAAGAATGGTTACCCGGGTATTCGGCACGCCTAAAAAGCCCAGCGCAACAGCGCCGCCGGTATCGCCGGATGTGGCTACCAATACGTCCAGTTGTTTTTCGCCTTCTTCTAAAAAGTAACTCATTACACGGCTCATAAAGCGCGCGCCAAAGTCTTTAAACGCCAACGACGGGCCGTGGAAAAGTTCCAGCACATAAACGCTATCTTCCAGCTTTACTACGGGGGCGTAAAAGTTAATAGCATCATGTATGATAGCCTTCAGGTCATCTGCAGGGATATCATCGCCCAGCAGGTTTTGCGCTACATGGTACGCAATCTCGGGCAGGGTGTATTCATCCAAATGGCTCAGGAACTTATCATCCAGGCGGGGTATCTCCACCGGCATGTATAAGCCTTTATCCTGCGGCATACTGTTAAAAACCGCCTCTTTAAAACCAACTCTTAGGTCTGTATTGTTAGTGCTGTAAAATTTCATTTGTTTTATATATTCGGCATTGCGAGCGTAGCGTGGCAATCTTCGACATGCATGTCGCCGACTTTTCTATCGAAGATTGCTTCGTTCCTCGCAATGACGGTTTGTGTTTAAACCTATCCCAAAACCCTTGGCCCTGCATCATTTATAGTTGATACGTAACCGTTAGATCCTATTTTAATGCTTGTTAAATGTTTTTGTAATTTGGCTGTGATGCGCTTAGCGGTTTCCTCATCGCGGGTAAAGGCGAATACGGATGGGCCCGAACCCGAGATGCCGAAGCTTACCGCGCCAAGCTCCATGGCCATCTGGCGCATTTCGTAAAAATCGGGGATGAGCATGCTGCGTACCGGCTCAACCAAAACATCTTTCATACTGCGACCAATCAGGTCAATATCCTGCATAAACAGGCCACTTACCAGCCCTGCAATATTGCCCCACTGGGTTACCGCGTCTTTCATCTGGATGTTTTTACGGATGATCTGCCTGGCTTCTCTTGTAGGAACGTCTACATCGGGGAACACAATGGCACACCATAAATCTGCCGGATGCGGCAAGCGTACCACATCCAAAGGCTCGTAACTGCGGATCAAAACAAAGCCACCCATCAACGCCGGTGCAACATTATCGGCATGCCCGTGGCCACAAGCCATTTCCTCGCCTTTCATGGCGAAGGGCAGCAGGGTGGATGGGTCTGTATCATCACCCAATAAAGTTTTAATGGCAAATAGCCCCGCAACCGTACTGGCCGAGCTCGAACCCAAGCCGCTGCCTATCGGCATTTTTTTGTGCAGTTCAATGTCGAGGCCAATATCCAGCCTGTCAATACTGCGCAGGTAATGCTCCACGCTTACGCTTACGGTGTTTTTAGCCGGGTTAAGCGGCAGGCGGCCATCATCACCTGTAATTTTGCTGATGGTAATGCCCGGTTTATCAGTTACGCGCATAATTACCTCGTCGCCGGGTTCGTTTACCGCGAAACCCAGCACATCAAACCCGCAAACCACGTTGGCTACAGTGGCAGGGGCGAAGACAGAAACCGACTCACCAACTACCCCCCCCGCCCCCTGAAGGGGGTGCTTAATATCTTGTGTATGTATATTTTTCATATTATATTTTAAATTCAGTCCCCCTTCAGGGGGTTAGGGGGTTAATTCGCTCCCACATTTATCAGGTCAGCAAATACACCTGCTGCGGTTACTTCGGCACCTGCGCCGGGGCCTTTTACTACCAGCGGGCGCTCTTTGTACCTGTCGGTAGTGAAAGATATAATGTTATCACTGCCGCTAAGCATGTAGAATGGATGGCTTTCGTCCACGCTTTGCAGGGTGATGGATGCCTTGCCGTTTTCCAGTTTGCCTATGTAGCGTAATACTTTTTTATCTTTCTCAGCCTGCTGTTTCAGGTTGGTAAAGAAGGCGTCTTCGGCCTTTAATGCCGCGTAAAAATCCTCAACGGTTTGCGCTTCTAAACAAGCTTTTGGCAATACGCTTTCTATATCAACGTCGGCTTCCTCCATTTCGTGGCCTGCATCGCGGGCAAGGATCAATATCTTCCGCATAAAATCCTTACCGCTCAGGTCGTCGCGCGGGTCTGGTTCTGTATAGCCTTTTTCCTGTGCCTCTTTTACCACATCGTGGAAATTGGCGTCGCCTTTAAAGTGGTTAAAGATAAAGGAGATGGTTCCCGAAAGGATCGCCTCTATCCGCTGGATACGGTCGCCGCTGCTCATCAGGTCTTTTAAAGTACGGATGATAGGTAAGCCTGCGCCCACGTTGGTTTCATAAAAGAAATCAACCCCGTGCTTACGCGCGGTATCTCTGAATGTTTTATACTGCGCAAATGAAGCCGAGTTGCCGATCTTGTTGCAGGTAACTACAGATACGTTGGCTTTAAAAATCTCTTCGTAAAAGGCTATCGGTTGTGGGCTGGCGGTATTATCAATAAACACACAATTCGGCAGGTTCATTTCCTTCATTTTGGCGATGAAGCCTGCCAGGTCGGCCGCATGGCCTGATGCCTGGAGGTCGTCCTGCCAGGTATCCAGCGATAAACCATCGGCATTAAAAACCATTTTACGGGTATTGCTGATGCCCACTATCTTAACCTGAATGCCATTGTTCTTTTGCAGGAAATCTTTATGCGCGTTAAGTTGGTTGAACAGGGTTTTACCAATGTTACCGGTGCCTAAACAGAACGCATGCAGCGTTTTGGTTAGCTCGATAAAGAATGCATCATGCACCGCATTCAGGGCCTTAGCCAGGTCATTAGCCGAGATAATAACCGAGATATTATACTCTGACGAGCCCTGAGCGATAGCCCTTACGTTAACGCCATTACGGCCCAGTGCATGGAACAGCTTGCCGCTCATGCCCGGGGTTTGTTTCATGTTTTCGCCCACTACGGCTAATATGGCCTGGTCTTTTTCTACCACCAGTGGCTCAAGCTTATTGGCCAATAGTTCCAGTTCAAATTCCTGTTCTATCAGTTGTTTTGCTTTATCTACCTCGTTTGGCTGTACGGCAAAAGTGATGCTATGTTCTGATGACGACTGGGTAATAAGGATGATGTTGATCTGTTCCCTCGCCAGCAGGGAGAATAACCTGCCGCTAAAGCCCGATTTACCCACCATGCCGCTACCTTCTAAATTGAGGATGCTAATATTGTTGATAGACGAGATGCCTTTGATAGGCAAAGTTGAAGCCTTACAATCATGACGGATAACCGTACCCGCAAAAGCAGGCTCAAAAGTGTTTTTAATAACGATCGGGATTTTCTTTAAAAACGCCGGGATCATGGTTGGCGGGTAAATCACCTTGGCACCGAAGTACGAAAGCTCCATCGCTTCGGTATAAGTAAGCTCTTCCAGCGGGAACGCCTTTTGCACCATGCGCGGGTCGGCGGTCATCATACCGTTAACGTCTGTCCAGATCTGTATTTCTTCAGCATTTAAAGCCGAACCGAATATTGCAGCAGTATAATCACTGCCACCACGGCCAAGCGTTGTGATCTGCCCGGCATCGTTACCCGCAATAAAGCCGGTTACAATAAGCAGTTTGTCGCTGTTTTCCTGATAGAAGGTTTTGATGAGCAGTTCGGTTAGCTCGCTGTTTACTTTAGCGTTGCCAAAAGCGCTGTCGGTTTTGATCAGTTCAGATGCATCTACAAAAAGCACATCTTTAAAATGCTGGGCGGCAATTTTGCTTACCATTAAGGCCGAGCAGCGTTCGCCATAGCTCAGTATCTGGTCGCGGGTTTTTGGGGTAAGCTCGCGCAGGGTAAGTACGCCCTGCAATAATTCTTCAAGCTGGTTAAAGTTTATTTTTAAACGGGTGTAGGCCGGGTTTTGGTTCTGCACATCAAGCAGTGCCTTAACGGCATCAAAATGGCGTTTTTCCAGTTCGGCCAATTGCGCGGTAAATTCTTTGCCTTCGGCCGCGTTTTCGGCCATAGCTACCAGCAGGTTGGTTACGCCACCCATGGCAGATAATACAACAACCGGGCGGTTACCGGGTTTATCCTCGTCTTTTAAAATTTCCAGTAATGTTTTTATGCTATTTACTGAACCTACCGACGTGCCGCCGAATTTTAGAATCTTCATTTTTTGCGATAAAATAAAAAAAGCCTTCCTCTTTGCGGAGGAAGGCTTTCATTTGGTTTTGTTTATGTTTTTACACCATACGATTATCTTCCTCCGATATTTATCCCGGTGGTAATAATGGTAATAATTGTGGTGTTGTTAATTGTCATATATATTATGTCGGTAAAGTAAGTAGATTTTATTTTAAATACCAAATGTAAATTGGTTTTATTTTTTCAATGCCTTTAAATCTTCCTAAATTGCAGCCGTATGCAGGGACTTATAACAAAATCAACCGGGAGCTGGTACCAGGTAAGAAGCGGTGACGAAACCATCGATTGCCGGATCAAAGGGAAATTTCGGATAAAGGGGATCACTACTACCAACCCGCTGGCGGTTGGCGATGTGGTTGATTTTGATATGGAACCCGAGCAGGGCACCGGTATTATCACCAATCTGCATCAGCGTAAAAACTATATCATCCGCAAGGCTATTAATCTTTCCAAGCAAGCGCAGATCATAGCGGCTAACCTGGACAGGGCACTTTTAGTTGTTACCCTGGCATCGCCACGGACTTCGCTTGGCTTTATCGACCGCTTTTTAGTTACCGCCGAGGCTTACGATATCCCCGCTTGTTTGATATTTAATAAACTGGACCTGTTTAGCGACGAAGGGTTAGAAATACTTGCCGATTACCAGGCCATTTACGAAAATATAGGCTATCCATGTTACTCAGTATCGGCCTTAGCGGGTACCAATATCGATGAAGTGCAAAACTTGCTGAAAGATAAAGTAACACTTTTCTCCGGACACTCAGGCGTTGGTAAATCCAGCCTGATCAACCGTTTATTACCCGATCTTGACCTGCGCACGCATATGGTATCTGAATGGAGCGACAAAGGGATGCACACCACCACCTTTGCCGAAATGTTTGAACTGCCGCAGGGCGGATACATTATTGATACCCCCGGCATCCGCGAATTGGGTGTTATTGATATAGAAAAAGAAGTGCTGAGCCATTTCTTCCCCGAAATGCGCGAACGGATGAACCAATGCCGTTTCAACAACTGCCGCCATATTAACGAGCCGGGCTGTGCGGTGCTGGATGCGCTGGAAGAAGGCGAAATATCACAATCGCGGTATGATAGCTATTTGAGTATTTATCATGGGAATGATACCAGGGCTTAACGTTTAACCTTCGCGTTTAAAAAATCTTGCAGGTAGCTGCATTCGTTTACTGCGCGCTTAAAGAAAGTTGTTGTTTTATAATTATTTCGTAGCTCCCTGAAATATGGGTTCTGCCTAACCAACTTGCCATAATTCAACCGCCCCGTTTCATAATCATCGTCGTTATAATTAGGGGCGTATATTTGTTTTTGCCGGCATTTGGCAGCCATAAAGGTACATTTGGCTTTAAACTCCGGGTCTTTACTTAAGCCACGCGCTTTTATATAATAAATTTCGGCATTGGCCGATTTGATATAATCTGTATCGTAATAATATTTACTCTTGCGCCCCGCGTCATTAGCCGACCAGTTGTAGCTGATCATTATCCATGCATTGCCATGCATTGCTGTATTGTACAAGCCAGTCGCATATTTAAAACACATCGCTGCAGTAGGTTTGTTATTCATTTGTTTTTGAAGGGTTGCCATAGCTTTTGCAAAGCTTAGTTTATTGTAACTGTGTTTCCCTGCATCCTGGTAAATTTTAGGATAATCTGCAAGTTGGCTTATAAACGGATCAGAGCCTTCAACTCCGCTATAATCAGGCCCTGTATACTGATTAAGGACGGCTTTTGAAATATGGCCGAACGCTGTAACTGCTTTATCGTATTTGTGCTCGCGTAAATAAGTAGTGCCTAATAATTCATACAACCATTCGGGGTTTGCAACGGTGATTTTTTTGGTGAGAAACTTTAAATAAGGAGCAGACGGGGCGTGGTTTCGCCACGCCATTACCTTTACAAATGCTTGTGAGTGCAGAAAGTTTTGCAGAAAATCGGTGGTTTCATAACTCAGATCGAGTTTTTTGCCGGGTATATCACCTGCAACCATAGCTAAAGCAGCCTTTGCCGTATCTTTTTGTTTTAGATAAATTGGCGCCAAAACCGAATGATAAAAGTTACGGGCAGTTATGGCGAAGCGGCGCTCTTCGTTGTCTGGATAATAAACATCAGGATTTGGATGCCTGTTATAATAGCCATTGGTTTCTGCTTTTACCTGGTTGTCCAACCATTTCAATGAAGGCAAAAGCTCATCCTCATTCAAATGATTGTTTGCCTGCATATTTTGTGAGGTGAGCAATAGTTTTATAATTTGGTTTTGGCCTTCCAGTTTTTCTGTAAGCTTTATATTTTTTAACATGCTTAACTCGTAAAAACCTTTTGCGGTGTTCTTTTGCATCCAGGCCAAATATGCCGAGGCGAGATACCCAATGGCATAATCAGGGTTTTTATGTTCGCGGGCTATGCGGTTGCAAAGCTCATCCAGTTTTTTTAGCTGGGCGGTGGCCCCTTCTTGTTTGTTTGACCAATCCAGCCCATAAAAAGAATTCATGATAGGTGTTTTGGGATCGGTTAAAACCTGTGTTAGATAATACTCTTCCAGTTTGTTTACCTCGCGGGTTATCAGTACAGCAACCAGGGGCGATGCTGCTTGGCAGTCATAAATGTTTTCTATGGCTGCTGCATCGGGTTTAGGGTTGCCAAAACTTTCAATGGCATATATCGTTGCCTTTTCTTCATCAGTTTTAGCGATATTTAATATTGCAGCCCTTTGCGGGGCTATAGCTTTATAATTACGGTAAGCTTGCACACGGCGTTCGGGATATTTTGCAAAAACCTTTGAGAATAAATAGGCGGCTTTCGTAGTATCTCCCGTGTGGCGCTCCTCGCCGGCCCTTAACGCCAGCGCCCATGCTTTAACATGGCTATTTGACACATAATTACTAATATGCTTATCATACACCTTTGCAGCCTGGCCATACTGGGCCGAATAATGCAATAAACGTTGTGCCTGGTAATAATACCTAAGTTTAACAAATTTATCGCTTGTGGTTTCGGCTTGTTTTAGCGCTACATCGGCCGATTGTTTTAACCCTATGGTATCAACAGGTTTAGGGTCCCAATACTTAACGGCATAGTTAACCAGCGGTTCAATGTCTTTTGTAAACGCGTAATATTTAAATGCGCTGGTATGAGAGGGCAGCCTTTTTAAAAAAGTGTTACTCATTAAGCTATCCGGCAGTTGGTGCTTACCTGCCAGGAAGCCGGTGTTTAAAAGGGTATCTGTTTTGCCGCTAAGCTCATACATAGCCCTTTTTACATCCGCTGTTTTTGTATTGTGGCCAAGGTATGCAGCCCATTCTGTAGCATTTATATCTTGTTCATTTATCGGTTCGTCCCCGCTATATAGAAATGAATATGTAGTGAATGTAAATGGGCGGTAGCCATCGATTTGTGATAGGTTGTTATGAAAAAACGACACATAATAATCATACGGATCCGGTTCGGGCCCACAGGCAAAGTTTACCAGGATCTCGCCAAAAAAACAAATCAGGAAACTAATTAAGTAGATGAGTGATTTTCTCCAGGTCTTCATATTTAAAGGCTTGTATGGTTGCCTCGTCAAGGTGAAAATAAGCAACATTTATGGTATCTGATTTAATTAAGCCGGATAAATATTTTGCGGCATCCTGCAAGGCAGGCAAGGAGGTGTTTTCCCAACGCACCTCGTCATTTATTTTGAATCCGTATTGCGGCAGGTCTGTTTTTGCGCGGTAAATACTGCCCATTTGTTTTACAAATTGCACAGGGTTGTTCAAATCGCGGTAGTTTACATGTTTAGAGATCCCGATGTATTCCTTCCCCCTGAAAGCCACAGCCCAACTAAAAAGTGGCAGGGCAATATCAACAGGTAAATGATAATCAGATATATTGCTATTAGCATACTTTTTCATCTCGGCAATATCCAATATGGAGTTTTGGTTGCCGTATTTGCGCAGGTTGCCCATGTTATAACACATCAGCATTACCCTATCTGCCGGTGGTATACCATTGCGTTTTTGGTTCTTGAGCTGGTGCAGCCTTAGCGTTACCGAAAGTGTTTTTTTCTGCTGATGGGTTTGTTCGCGAATTTTTTTCAGCAAATAAAAGTAATTATCGCGGGTACTTAATGTCCAATCGCAATCAATTTGCAGTTCCTGATAGCTGTTCTTTCCCGATTGTTCTACTTTCCCCTTTACGAAAAACAAGATCTTTTTAGCAAGGGCATCAAGCGCCGGTTTAGTGGTGTTTTTTAAGATATCGTTTACGATAAATACCACCGGTATAATGCTAACTGTATCCGGTAATTTGTTTTTAAAATCAACAGGCGATATGGGTACGGGGTTCGTGCCTGTTTCGTCCATATCAACATCCATAATCCGTACATAGAGTTTGTTTACATGTAGCTTATTGCAATATGCTGATTCGGCAGGGTTAGCGTTGTAAACGGTTTTCCAGTAATAAAAAGAGGCGGTTGTTTTTTTATCGTGCCTGCAGGCTGTAAATAATAAAAGCAATAACAACAGGGGGCGCAATTTCATTATTTCAAAAGTATTCATTTATAATTGTACTATGCGTGCAGTAATACAACGGGTTTCGGAAGCGTCATGCAAGGTTGATGGCAACATCACCGGGCAAATTGGTATTGGGTTTTTGGTTTTATTAGGTGTTGAGGATGCCGATACCGACGATGACCTGCAATGGCTTGCCCAGAAGATAACCGGCCTGCGTGTTTTTGGCGATGAGAACGGACTAATGAATAAAGCCCTTGCAGATATTGGTGGCGATATATTATTGATATCGCAATTCACGCTTTTCGCGCAAACCAAAAAAGGTAACCGCCCATCGTTTATCCGCGCAGCAAGGCCGGACAAGGCTATCCCGATGTATGAGCAAATGATAAAAACACTGGAAACCATCACCGGTAAAAAAATTGCCACCGGCATTTTTGGTGCCGATATGAAAGTGAGCCTGGTGAACGATGGCCCGGTGACCATTACAATAGATACGAAGGTTAGGGAATAGCGCCCTGTTGGTTAGTTTACTCACCCCAACATCGCTGCGCTTGTCGACCCTCTCTGCTGCGCAAAGCGGGTGGGGGAAATGATCGGTTTAATTCACCACGGCTTTCTTATCCTTAATAAAGCTATTCAATACCGACGCGATAATAATTACCCCTATACAGCCAATAGCGTTAAGCCATAGGTAAGCAACTGTTTCGTAATAACCCATTACACATATTATGCCTTCGGTGATAACCGCCGCCACAAATACTGCCGTACCCCCTATTTTTTTAAGGTAAAAGGCCACAATGAATACCCCTAAAATGGTACCGTAAATGTAAGAGCCTAATTGGTTCACAGCCTCAAGCAGGTTGCCTATTTTGCTGGCATAAAGCGCCATGCCAATACAAACCAGCCCCCAAAAAACGGTTGCCAGGCGCGATGCAGTTACATAGCTGTGGTCAGTTTCGCCGGGTTTTAAGATGCGCTTGTAGATATCTATTACCGTGGTTGAACCAAGCGCGTTCAATCCGCTGGCGGTAGAGCCCATTGATGCCAGGAAGATAATGGCGATGAGTAAACCTATCAGTCCTTTTGGCAAGTATTGCGTTACAAAGGTGAGGAACACGTAATTGGTATCGTTCACATTATTGTTACCGCTGCTTTTTTTAATAACGCTGATGGCTTGCTTGCGTATAGTGTCGGCTTGTACTTCAGCAGTTTTAAGGGCGGCCTTCGAGGTAGCTATTTGCTGTTCGTCTTTGCTGTCCAGTGCCTTTACAAGGCCTTCAGTTTTTTGTTTCTTCTGATCAAAAGCATCGGCATATTGCTTTTCCAGTTGATTGAATTGTGGGGCGTATTGGCTTTTCTTTACCTGCTCAACCTCGTAGTTATTAAAGAAAACCGGCGGCCTGTTAAACTGGTAAAAACTAAATACCAGTACGCCCAGCAGTAATATTAAAAACTGCATAGGTACTTTTATCAGGCCGTTCATGATCAAACCCAGCCTGCTCTGCCCTACTGTGCTGCCGGTTAGGTAGCGCCCAACCTGGCTCTGGTCTGTGCCGAAATAGGATAATTGCAAAAAGAAACCGCCGATGATACCGCTCCAGATGTTGTAGCGGTTATTGGGGTCAAATTTCCAGTCGATAACGTTCATGCGGCCCAGGTTACCGGCAAGCTTAACGGCTTTGCCAAAGCCTACATTTTGCGGCAACAGCATCACTACAAAAACACCTGCCACAAACATCCCTGTAAAAATGATGCTCATTTGCAGTAGTTGGGTATATGATACCGCCTTTGCCCCACCATAAACGGTGTAAAACAAAACCAACCCACCTATAAAAAGCGTAGTGTAAGTGGTATTGATATGCAATATGCCCGACAAGATAATAGCCGGGGCATAAATGGTGATGGCGGTTGACAAGCCGCGTTGTATGAGGAACAAAATAGAGGTAAGCGCCCGGGTCTTCAGATCAAACCGCTGTTCTAAAAATTCGTAGGCTGTATATACCTTGAGCTTGTGGAAAATGGGCACAAAGGTGATGCACAGCACAATCATGGCCAGTGGCAAGCCGAAGTAGAACTGCACAAAGCGCATCCCATCGCTGTAAGCCTGGCCAGGGGCCGATAAAAAGGTAATAGCGCTGGCTTGTGTGGCCATAACAGACAAACCGACGTGGTACCATGGCAGCGAGCGGTTGCCCAGGTATTGGTCTATATTTTTACTGCTGCCGCTTTTCCATACACCGTAGGCAACTATGGCAAGCAGGGTGCAGCCTAAAACTATCCAATCGGTTAAACTCATTCAAAAGATTTTGTAATGAGCCAAAATACTAAAATTAAAAAAACCAGCCATACGATAACAATACCGTAAAACTGGTTCCAGTTTTTTATAAATGAGGGGAGATCGCTATCCTTAGACCTCCTCACGGCCCTTCACCAAAAATTTGATGAATAGCGCTGCGGTCAATAAACCGAAAACACCACCTACAGGGATCCAGATAAAGCCTCTCTCAACAATAGCGCCTACAAACATGCCGCTAACTAAGGCAACAAGATAAAATATGTAATCGTAGTTTTTTTCTTCTTTGTGCGGGTGATGATGGTGTGACATAGTATTTTATTAAATAATGTGCTGCAAATTTAAGGTATAAAAGTATTGATGCCTAATTGAATTGTTAGTTTTTTGGTTTGCTCAATAAATTTATGAATAAGCGATAAGCGCCGGGCACGCCCGCAGGTAATTCCCTGAAGAATACCAACGAGGTATAAACATACCGCCCTTTACCGTAGTTGGCTACAATCAGCGATCCGTTGCTTGCCGATTCATCAGGATCGTTCATTTGCAGCGGGGCTTGGTATTGAGGGTCTGCACCTGATACCATATACACGCTGCGCTCCTGGATCCATCCTTTAAAATCATCCTGCGTAATCACGTTGGGGTAATTTAATACTTCGCTGGTTTTATCTAAAATGGTTACCGGTGCATCCTCATTGGTTACCCTTTCATTCACCACGCGGAACGGGTAAGGCCCAAGGTTGCGGGTAACCAGGCCGTTATTATTATTGTATTGAACAACCAGGTTGCCACCGTTTTTTACATACTCCAGCAATTTTGGCTGCTCATAGGCCAGGCGTTCGTTTACATTATAGGCACGCACGCCGGTAACGATGGCATCGTAAACAGACAGGTCGCTGTTGATGATCTCGTTCTCGGTTAACTGGTGTACATCATAACCTACTTCGCGCAGGGCATCTGGCACCAAATCGCCGGCACCGGCTATATAGCCAATTTTTTTGCCCGCGGTTTTCAGATCGATGTTTACCAGTTTGGCCTGCGCCGGCGGGAAGATGGTGATGGCCGGTACGTGGTTGTATTTAATATTTAGCAAGCCCTGCGAAAATGCTTTGCCGTTTGCTATAGCGATAACCTCCAGGTTGCTGGTGTTTGGCTTGTTATTGGTTGGGGTAACGTTAAAGGCTACCGTCCATTCGTCTCCTTTGTTCTTGCCGGTAAAATCTATCTTTTCGGGACTGATCTTCCATCCGGCAACAGGTTTTATACTGATGCTACCACTAGCGTTGGTAAAACTTTTTAGTTTTACCTGTACGGTTTGCGGTTGGGTGTTGCTGTAGATATACACCTTTTCGGCAATGTTGGCGGTAACAGGTGGTGCTATTTCTAAAGGTTGGTAAATCTCGCCACGGGCAGGATCAACGTATTTGAATTCAATAGGGCGTTCGTAAGTTATTCGTTTACCTTCAATTGTGAAATTAAATCTGGTTTTTGGAACGTTCTGATTCTCGGGAGATCCCGCCAGGGTGTCATTTAATAATGTATAAGAGCCAATGCCATGAGGAGCCGTTAACCAATATGGTTGTGTGATAATTTTAGCGGGGATCTTATCTTGAGGCGTTTCAAAATTAAATGACTTTACCTCATGCGATGACAAAGAATAATTATCTGTCCCGGTTTCAGCCCTTCCGACATTTGCTCCACTGTAAACGCTTGTATTAGTTATTTGAGATCCATTTCTATTAATAACCTGGTTAATAACAACGATACTATCGCCTACAGCATACGATGGTTCTTTAGCATAACTTTCAAACCACAAGCCCGCGCACTGCGCTATCAAATCTTTTAACTCCTTTGTTTTTTGCTCGTGCCAGTAATCGTAACTTGAATTAGCCACTTCGGTTAACCTTACCGTTTGGAAGGCTTTATTAGTGGCTACGGTTTGGTCAACATCGCCCAGTAGTTTTACTAATGCCGGTACTGATGCCTGCGGCTCGTCATTATTAAAGGCTTTGGTAATAGTTGCCAGTTGCGAGGCTATCGCCGTACCGAAGGGGATCCTGTTCCAGGTAACATCTACGCCGTCCATCAGGTCTGTTTTGGGAGCATCGCCCAGGATGGTCTTGAAAAACTCAAAGGCATCGCCACGCTGCTTGGCCGAGCCAAAGCCTTGCGTTTTATGGTTGCTGCGGCTCTCGGCAGCTATTTCGCCATAGCTTTTACCTAATATGGGGTTATAACCACCTACATTTATCTTAAACTGATCGGGCGAGGTGGTATTGGTGCTGCCAAAGTTAAAGGTGTTCCATAACAGGCGTTTGGCTTGCCATACCCCAACATACTTTAATTGTTCGGGGTATCGTTTTGGGTCGGCTGCGGCGCTGAACGCTTCTTGCGCTAAAATGGCCGATGCGGTGTGGTTGCCATGGCCGCCCTCGCCTGTTGTTGGGAAACGGCATATCATCACATCGGGCCTGAATTTGCGGATCACCCAAACCATATCACCCAATACCTTGTCTTTATCCCAAAATTTCAGGGTTTCTTCCGGATTTTTTGAGAAGCCAAAATCGTTAGCCCTGCTAAAAAACTGCTCTGCGCCATCTGTGCGGCGGGCAGCTAAAAGCTCTTGTGTGCGTATCAGGCCTAATAGCTCGCCTTGTTCGGTACCTATCAGGTTTTGGCCACCATCGCCGCGCGTAAGTGAGAGGTAGCCGGTGCGATAATGCTTCTCCTGCGCCAGGTAACCAAGCAAGCGGGTATTCTCATCATCGGGGTGGGCGGCTATGTATAGTACGCTACCCAAAACGTTCAGTTTTTTAAAATTCTGACGGATGCTTGCGATATCCGATGGTGGTGAAGTTTGTGAAAAGGCTGTTTGGCAAATTAAAAATAGGGCAATGGTTACGGGCAATATGCGCTTCATAACAACAAATATATCTGAAAGATGCCTTTTAGCAATATTTGGTATGATAATTATACCGTCATAATTGCATCTTCTCTCCCTGTTTTCAATCGATTGATTAACTTTTCTGGTCTAATAGTCAAACAATTACAATCTCATGATAAAAATATTTTAGATTAATCAATCGCTTGATTAATTTTGTGCGGGACAAATAGAAAATGGAAAAGGAAAAAACAGATAAGAAAGATCACATACTCGATGTTGCCGAGCGTGTTTTTGCCGAATTAGGATATGATGGCGCCTCAACGCGTATGATATCTGGCGAAGCCGGGGTTAACATGGCTATGCTTAATTATTACTTCGGTTCAAAGGAGGGGGTTTTCCTGGCAATATTTGAGCGCCGGATCTCTACATTCCAATCCTTACTGCTTAGCATAGGCAATGATGAAAATATAAACCCATGGGAAAAGCTGGATAAATATATAGACAGTTATGTAGACCGTGTGGTAAATAACAATTGTTTCCACATTATGCTGAACCGGGAGATCTCCAAATCGAAAAAGAACGAGCTTACCGATCAGATAACAGACATCATCATGAAAAATGTAAATGTTTTTCAAGACATTATAGCAGAAGGTATTAAAAAAGGTGATTTTAATAAAGATGCAGATCAGCAGCTTTTGGTTGCTACCATATTCGGTACAAAAAGTTACCTGGTTAATACCCCGCATATCTCCTCAAAAGTGCTTGGTTTTGATGTAATGGATCAGGATAATCAGAACAAGCTACTTAAGCCCCGTTTTAAAGCCTATATGAAAACACTGTTAAAAGCTTACTTACAGAATTAAAAATGACAACAAATAAATATATACCCTTGAAACCCTCACGCATAAACAAAGCCTTAAAGGCCGCGGGCAGTATGGCCATGTTACTATTGGCATTACTGGTTACAAACCCCGCCGCCGCACAGGACAGAACAATTACGCTTGACGAAGCCCTTAAGCTGGGCATTGAAAACAGCAAAACGCTTAAACTTTCGCAGTCGCGTATTGACCAGGCCGTATCGCAATACCAGCAGGCTAAAGATCGCTCGTTGCCAACCGCTAAAGCCAGCTTTGGTTATAACCGTGCGCAGATCCCTGCAAACAAGCTTAACCTTGGCGAAGAAAGCCTAAGCCTGCCAACAAGCGCCAACGCTTATTTAGGTACCCTATCTGTTAACCAGGCAATATGGCAAGGCAATAAGTTAAAGTATGCACGCGAATCTACAACCCTGTTAACAGAGGTTGCCCGCCTGGATGCTGTTAACGATAAAGACCAGATAGCCTACAGCATTATTGATGCGTATTACAACCTGTACAAAGTGCTGCAAAGCAAAAAAGTGGTTGACCAAAACTTAACCACCATTGATGCGCAGATAAAACAGGCACAACGCTTTTTTGACCAGGGCATTGTTACCAAAAATGATGTGTTGCGTTTCCAGTTGCAGCGTTCAAACATTGAGTTGAACGGTATCGACCTGGAAAACAACCGCCGCATTATTAACTACAACATGGATATTTTATTGGGTTTACCAGAAGGTACCCAGTTAACCATTGCGCAGATAACCGAAACAGACCATTCGGCAGCGCCGTTAACTGCTTACCTGGATACAGCCATGAGCAACCGCCCCGAATTTCAACAGTTTGACCTGCGTACCCGTGTTGCCGAAACCAATATTAAAAGCGTAAAGGCAAACACATCGCCTACGCTATCGGCATCGGCTAGTGCTTACTATGTAGGTATAGCTGCTAACCCTATCCCTAAAAGCGGAAACTTCATCACCCCTATATCAGCAGGTTTAACCTTAGGTTGGGATTTTGGTACCCTTTGGACAAACAAGAACAAGGTGAACGAGGCCAAGCTGCAACGCGAAGAGGTGGTTATTAATAAAGGTATCACCACAGATAATATCAAGAACGAGGTGAACCAAAGCTACCAGAACTATAAAGCGGCGCTTGATAAGATAACCTTGCTGCAAACATCTATTAACCAGGCGCAGGAAAATAACCGCATACTGGAAAATAAATACCGCAGCAATATATCAACCGCTACAGACCGTGCCGATGCACAAACCTTACTTTACCAGGCCGAGATAAACTTAGAACTGGCTAAAGCAGATGCAGGCCTTGCATACTATACATTATTAAAATCAACAGGAAAACTTAACAAATAATTACAATACATAAAGCGATGGCAAAAGAAACACAAGAAGCAGAACCTAAAAAGAAAAACAAAGTACTTCCGATTATACTGGGAGTGGTTCTTTTAGGGGGTATCATATTCGGTGTAAAAGAATATATATACTTCAGCAAACACGTTGATACAGACGATGCGCAGATAGATGGCGATATAAGCCCGGTTGTGGCTCGCGTTGGCGGTTATGTTGACAGCATTATGTTTGAAGAAAACACACATGTTACCAAAGACCAGCTATTGGTTAAAATAGACGACCGCGACTATAAAGTAAAATTAGAGCAGGCGCAAGCTGCACAAGTTGGTGCAAGCGCAGGTATCAATGTAGGCGAATCGCAAATTTCTACTACTGCTGCAAACTCATCAAGTGCTAAAGCTGATGTTGAATCGGCAAAAGCACGTTTAGACAAAACACGTAAGGATTATGACCGTTACGCCAACCTGGTACAGGATGGATCTGTAACCCGCCAGCAATTTGACCAGGCCAAAGCCGACCTTGATGTTGCGCAGGCTAATTACAATGCATCACGCGATAAATATAAAGCCGCTGTTGAGCAAATTGCTACCAGCCGCAGCCAGTTAAAAGTTACCAATACCGGTGTAAGCCAAAAGCAGGTTGATATTGATTATGCAAAACTGCAATTAACTTATACCAATGTTAAATCACCTTCGAGCGGTATCGTAGCTAAGAAGAATGTACAGGTGGGCCAGTTAGTACAGGCAGGCCAAACATTGTTCTCCGTAGTGAATGATAACAGCATCTATGTAACTGCAAACTTTAAAGAAACCCAGCTGGATAAAATTAAAAATGGCCAAAAGGTTGACCTTAAAGTTGATGCTTACCCCGATCTGAAAGTAGAAGGTACAGTATATAATTTTTCGCCTGCTACGGGTGCTAAATTCTCGTTACTGCCACCAGATAACGCTACCGGTAACTTTGTTAAGGTTGTACAACGTATCCCTGTTAAAATTAAAATAACAGGCAGTAAAGAAGAGATTGCGAAACTACGCCCAGGTATGAGCGTTGATGTTTCTGTAATTACAAAAGACTAAATAAAATGGCTGAAACTGGCTTTAAAAAATGGATTATTACCATTACGGTGATCATGGCATCGCTCCTGGAGCTGATAGATACCACCATCGTAAACGTAGCTATACCGCATATACAAGGTAACCTTGGTGCAACCCTTGAGGATGTTGCCTGGGTGGTTACGGGCTACGCCGTAGCAAACGTTATCATCCTGCCCATGTCGGGCTGGTTGGGCGGGCGCTTTGGCCGCAAGAGTTACTTCCTTACTTCTATTATCGTATTTACCATAGCATCATTCCTATGCGGTAACGCAAACTCGCTTGATGAATTGGTAATATTCCGTATTCTGCAGGGTATTGCGGGTGGCGGTTTAATATCTACGGGGCAAACTATACTAATAGAAACCTGGCCGCGCGAGCAGATTGGTACAGCTACTGCACTATTTGGTTTAGGCGCTGTAGTAGGCCCAACAGTAGGCCCAACCATTGGTGGCTGGATAACCGAAAACTACTCATGGCCGTGGATATTTTATGTGAATTTACCGGTAGGCGCACTTGCCGCGTTCCTTACCTATACATTTATTAACGAAACACCCAAGGCCGAAAAGAAGCCCATCGACTGGTGGGGTATTGGCTTACTGGCTGTAGCTGTAGGCAGCTTGCAAACCATCCTTGAAAAAGGAGAATCGGAAGATTGGTTTGCAAAAAACTATATCATTGTATTAACCGTAACCGCGGTTCTGGGCATCATCTTATTTATATGGCGGGAGTTGAGTACCGACCACCCTATTGTGAATTTCAGCATTATGCGGCATCGAAGTTTTGCCGTGGGGATGTTCACCTCCTTTATATTAGGGTTTGGGTTATACGGTTCGGTATTCGTATTCCCGGTGTTTTGCCAGAATTTGCTTGGCTTTAATGCACAGCAAACGGGCGAATTGTTGTTCCCGGGTGGTGTGTGTACAATTGTTATGATGCCCTTTATTGGCAAAATGCTTAATAAGGGTATCCCGGCGCAATTTATGGCTACCGCGGGTATGTTCCTGTTCTTTGTATTTACATGGATGCTGAGCAACTCTACCCTGGCAACGGGCGAAAAGGATGTGCTTATACCTTTATTGATACGTGGTGTAGGTATGGCCTTATTGTTTGTGCCTTTAACCACCTTAGCCATGGCCGACCTGAAAGGGCCGGAAATTGGCCAGGGATCGGGCTTGAACAACATGATGCGCCAGTTAGGCGGTTCGTTTGGTATCGCGGCTTTAACAACCATCATACATATTCGCCAGGGTTTTCACCGCAGCACGCTTATTGAGCATGTTAACCCTTACAATCCCGCGTTTACCGAACGCTTAAACCAGTACATGCACGGGTTTATGGCCAGGGGTAAATCGGCAATAGATGCCACACATATGGCGTATGCCGCTGTTGAAGGTGCCGTTGTAAGGCAAACCATGCTGCTAACTTATGATGATGCTTACTGGATCTCGGGTTTGGTAATGCTATTCTCTATCCCGTTGCTGTACCTGCAGCCGTTTAAAAAGCTAAAGGCCGTAACGGATTCCCACTAAAAAACAAAACCATTCTGCCTTTAAAAGCAGAATGGTTTCTCCAAAAAATCAACAATTAAATTTGTAATCCCCCCTGGGGCCGGTAATGTTTTACAGCTATAAAATTATTATGACAACAAGGGTTAGTAATAATCTAAGCTTTAAAATTAAGGCTTTTAAATTAACAAACACAAATTTAATTGCAGATTATTTTTGAACACAGCTAAACCGATCCCTTTAATTAGAAAATAATTTTACCGGTAGCTGTAACTAATGATGCTATTCTTACGGCATCAAAAATGCGCTCTTCTGTAGTGCCTAATTTTATCAACGAATCTTCATGGGCATTCACACACATTTCGCAGCCGTTAACGGCCGATATAGCCAGGCTCATCAACTCAAAAAACTCTTTACCGGTTACAGGCTTCATCATTAACTGCATACGGATACGTGCAGGTATCTGTGTGTATTTTTCCTTTTGGGTAAAATGCCTGAAACGGTAAAATATATTGTTCGATGCCAGTAACGATGCGCAGCCTGCGGCCTCAGCAACATCGGCATCAGTAGCTTCATTTTGTTTGGCTGCGCCGGTGTAGTAGGCAATAAGCGGCGCGTTTTGGTTATTAACCGCAGTGCTTAAGCCCAGTAGTGCGCATTCTTTAGCGCTCAGATGTTCTGACGTTAGGGTACTTGTAAAGTTCAGCTTCAGGTCGCGTAGGTAGCGCGATTCGCCAGCCTCTAATAAATTAAGGGCCGGGGTGCGGTATGTTTTGTCAAGGCCTGTTGTTTCCAGCAGTTCCTGTACTATTTCGGTGCTTTCGCTCATCGTTAAATATTTATGGGTGATGTAAAAAAATAACCACAAAGAACACAAAGGTTTCACAGAGGGCACAAAGCTTAAATCTCTGTGTACTTTGTGGTTCTCTCTTTGTGTGCTTTGTGGTTAAATAAATGAACCTCTTTTAGGTTAATTATACAGTTAAAGTTTCCTGGCCTTTTTCCCAGTTGCAAGGGCAAAGCTCATCTGTTTGTAAGCCATCAAGCACACGCAAAACCTCTTTAACGTTACGGCCTACGCTAAGGTCATTTACAGATACCCAACGGATGATACCGGTAGGGTCGATAATGAAAGTAGCACGGTAAGCAATTTTTTCATTTGGCTCTAAAATACCAAGGTCTTCAGCTAGTGATTTTGAAGTATCAGCAAGCATCGGGAATTTAAGGTCGCGCAGGTCATCATGATGTGTTCTCCATGCAGCGTGTACAAACTCACTATCGGTAGATGCACCAATTAAACGGGTATCGCGGTCGCGGAACTCGCCAAAATTTTTGTTGAACTCAGCAATCTCTGTAGGGCATACAAAAGTAAAATCCTTTGGCCACCAGAACATTACAGTCCAAACGTTATCGTCATTAACCAGGTATTCAGAAGTTATGGTTTCAAACTCTTTGCCTTTTTCTAAAGAAACTACGGCAGTTTTACTAAAAGCGGGAAATTTTTGTCCTATCGTTAACATAATGGTTGTTTTGTTAAAATTTATGCAACAAATATACGGATAAAAGCCGGGTCGATTTTATCTTTAATATCTATACTATATAGTTTTTATCTATAATAGAATGCGTTGATATTGAGTGTTACTATTGTTCTATTAATGCTTTTGAAGCAGAATGTTTAAGAAGGCGCTAAATATTTAAGCCTATCGGGCATAAGAAACTATGTTTTTTACATTTTTTTAAATTCGGCTAATTGCTTATTATTGGTAATATGAAAACCAAGCCTATCGTTATCACATTATCAATTGTCGCAGTACTGGTGTGTGGCTTTTTGTTTGCCCGGTCTAAATATTTAACCAAGCCCGAGAAAACAGATATCATAACCTTTTTAAACCAGTTTAATGCCAACATACAGTTGGGAGAGATTAAATCTGCAACCCAGTATTTTGATGAAGGCATGAACAAGGCCACGGTAACTATGCTGGTAAATGTGTTAAGCAATAAAACAAGCATGGGCGGTAAAGGGAAGCCGCTGTTCAAGGTTACGTTAAATACCGATGATAGCAAAATTACCTTTATAAACCCCGAGTTAGCAACTGCCGATGTCCCTGCAACGTTTCATCGCGATAGCATACCCGATGTGTTTACTACCATTACTTTTACCATTCACAAGGGTGGGGCAAACAATTATAATATCTACCGGGTAGATGCAACCTTATTCAATAAAGATTACACGGCGTATCAAAATGCGGTAATAAACAGAACTGTAGCGGAAACGAAACTCTTTAGCCCGCAAACTTTATCTGCCTTTAAAACTGCCAATCAGCTTAAAGCGCGCTATGATAGTATTTTGTGGTTTCAGCATGTTGATAATAAAGCTTGGTTTTATGTAGTGAAGGGTAAACTTCCGGATGACTTTTATTGGCATGGCGAAAGAGATAAAACCAAACCGGTTGATTATAAAATGGGACTGGTTAACCCCGATCTGAAAGAAATTATCCCGGTAGAGTATGATCTGATCCATAACATCGGTGGAACAATTGATGGTTTGATAGAGGTAGAAAAAGGAGAGAAAAAAGGTTTGTATGATATAACGGGCAAACTGGTTGTGCCCGTAAACTTCGAGCAGATATTGCCTTTAAATGATGTGGGGAACCTTGCCCTGCTAAAAAATGGCAACGATTATTCATATTTTAAGAACGATATGACCATTGGCGAAACGTTGGTTGATTTTAAAATTGCCGATGTATTGCCAAAGGTTAAGCACTATGCCGATTCGTATAAAGTAAACGGGGAAAGCGCTAAAAATATAATGGAGTATAATGATCGTAATCGTTTTACATCACTTGTTGTAGCCCCATCTTATTTGGTAGAGTGGCACATGCTCTCTGAGTTTTTAAACTTACCCAATAAGCTACGTACCCCTACCGAGGAAATGATTGGAGACGGTGACGGAAGCGGATATGTTGAAGTGAAATTTAGCGGGGAGCAAAAAGATGAAGAAAATTGGTTTACAAGCGCATTTTATTCGGTTGTTAACGATTACCTGGGCGGCAGGGGCGGCTTGTATGAGAATAAAGCCCTGTTACTTGTTGATAAGAAACAAAACCGGATACTGGGCTTTGATGCCAGTAACTATTTTGGTGAGGGCGAAGGTGGCGGCCCTTTGATAGGCGATTGTCGCGAAAACTCGCTTAAGGCCATTAACGATTCGCTTTTTGAGTTTAAAACAACATCAACCTTTGACGCCGAACTACTTGAAAAGGATAGTTATATTGAAGAAGGCCCTTACTATCATTACCTGCAAATTAAAAACGGAAAATTGGTGGCGATGGAAAGCCAGAGGTTGTTCCCCACCCAATTTGTTAAACTGGATGATTCTTACCTGCAGGGTTGTTATACTTTGGCCAATGAGCTTTACTCTGATAAGACTAAACGAAAAACGGTTGACCATCTTACAAACGATATGCTGCAGTACATGAAGAACGAGATCTACGGCTCATACCATTATAAGTTTAAAAGCCCAAGATGGGACGAGATATTTAAGAATAGGTTTTATGTAGATGAAAAAGAACGTAACGTAACGGTCGACGATTCATTGACCACCATTGACAAGTATAATATTAACTGGATAAACAGTAAGCTTAATCCGCAGAAACCTACGGTACTTGCCGCCCAATGAAAATTGCTGTAAAAGTTTTATGGTACTTTGCCTTTTTTTGGGTGTTCGTATTGTGTGCGGGTACGTTTGTACAATACCTAAACTTTAAACACAATACACAGTTCTTATACATCAAACGGCAGGCTGTTGCTACGGGCTGGTACCTGCCTGCGTTTTATTGCCATGTATTAGGCAGTAGTGTGCTGCTCATAGCCGGTTACTTTCAATTCTCAAAAAAAGTTTACCGTAACAAGCCGCTGCATAAGGCATTGGGTAAACTATATGTGTTTGGCGTATTATTCTTTGCATCTCCGGGCGCATATGTGATGACGGTTTTCGTAAACCGGGGCGCAGGCGTTTTTGCATCCTTCCTGATACAGAATACCCTTTGGATAATTTTTACCATAGCCGGCTGGTTGTACATACTTAAAGGCGACGTTAGTAACCATGTAAAAATGATGCGCTATAGCTATGCCCTGGCATTTGGCGCGGTAATGCTGCGTTTTTATATATGGCTTTTTACCGTTGTGGGCTTTGGAATAAACTTTAATAATAACTACCTGATTATAGCTTTTTTAAGTTGGGTGCCAAATTTATTAGTGGCCGGGATAATTAACAGATATAGTAAAAACCCTTTGGTTGTATCCGTTTAATTCAGGAGAATGTATTAAAATAAAAAGCCCCTTAAAAAGGGGCTTTTTATTTTAATACGGTTAGTTAAATAGCGTACTGCTATCCAGTTCTTTTTTGCTTGCCCCTGGTGCAGCCATAAATACTTTTAATGGCGTTCTGCGCGGGCCCCAGCTCCCCGGGATGGTTATTGGCGTATTGTATATATATTTTACTTTAATAGTGTGATAGCCTTTTGCAAGTGGTAAGGCTGGTTCGGCTTCGGTTATTTTTTCACCATCAATATATACTTGTGTATCATCGTACGTAGCCTGAGTGAAACTATACACACCATCAGCAACTATATTAATGTAGCCATTATATACTAAAGCAAAACTTTCATTGTCTTTTTTATATGGCTCGGCATTTAATTCATTAATTATAGCCGAATCTTTAACAGTTACATAATCCACCTGGTCTGGAGATACAAACTTCTTTTTAATGAGTTTATAACTTAATCCCGGTTTATTAGCTGTGTATTTTACTGCCGGTAGTGTAGTGCGGTTATACATTAATACACGCGTGGCAATACTGCGCCTGCCCGATGGTGTAATAACACGTGTTTTAAACTCGCGTTTCTCATTTGCCGGAATTTTAAAAGTAATAGGCGTAGAGTATTCCCAATCGGTGTCTAATGGGTCGCGGCCATTTAAGGTATAATATATTTTAGCGCCGGGCACAACAGATGCAGGGGCCCAGGTAAATGTCTGGCCAATTAGCATGGTATCAATAACCGGCATGGCGGTAGGCACACGGTAGTTGTAGTTTTTAGCATCTAAACGCGCAAAATGTTTAGCAAGGCGCACATTGGCGAAGTTGTTATAATCCTTATTAGCGGTTGGGCTCCATGCTACTTCTGATAAGGCGAACAGCCTTGGGAAGATCTGATATTGCAATTTGGCAACAGTAGGCACAAACTCAGTCCATAAATTGCCTTGCACGCCAATAACATATTTTTGCTCGTCAGCAGTTAACTCTTTAGAAACCGGATTGTAATTATAAGTTTGATCAAGCGTGGCATACCTGCCAAAAGAAACAGGTTCTTGCGGAGAGCCGCTTTGGTAATGATCGAAGTAGTTACCGGTTGTTTGCGGTGTCATAATAACATTATGATGCTGGCGTGCCGCTGCTATACCCCCTTCTTCTCCGGTCCAGCTCATTACGGTAGCGTTTGGTGCAAGTCCACCTTCCAATATCTCGTCCCAGCCGATGATGCTGCGGCCTTTGGAGTTGATAAATTTCTCCATCCGCTGAATGAAATAGCTTTGTACCTCATCCTCGTTTTTCAGATTTTTCTCCTTCATCAGGTTCTGCACAAAGGCCGATTCTTTCCAGGGTTGTTTACCTGCTTCATCACCCCCAATATGTATAAATTTGCTCGGGAACAAATCCATCACCTCGGTTAGTACATTCTCTAAAAAGGTAAAGGTTTCTTCGGTAGGGCAGTAAAGGTTATTAAACCCGCGTGCCGGCGCTTTGCTATCGGCAGGTTGTATGCACCTTAGTTCGGGGTATGCCCTTAATGCAGCCTCAGAGTGGGCGGGCATTTCAATTTCGGGCACTATATTTATAAAACGGTCTGCAGCAAATTTAACTACGTCGCGTATATCATTTTGGGTGTAATAACCACCATACGCAAGGCTATCAGGCCAATCGCGGTTGGTATTAAACAGGGTAGCGTACCTGAAACCGCCAACCTCAGTAAGTTTAGGATATTTTTTTATCTCTATACGCCAGCCTTGCCCGTCAACCAAATGCCAGTGAAAGTTATTTATTTTATAGGCGGCTAATAGTTCAATAACCTGCTTAACCTGCGGTACGGTAAAAAAGTGGCGCGATACATCAAGCATCATTCCTCTGTATCCAAAGCGAGGTGCATCCTCAATAACCACACATGGCAGTTTTTCACTACCCGATGTAGCTACCGGGAATAGTTGCATAAAGGTTTGCATGCCATAGAACAGGCCCGCATCTTTACCGATAATTGTAATGCGGTTGGGCGTAATGGTGAGTTTATACCCCTCTTTTGGTAATTTCTCTGAGCCTTTGGCGGTTAGTATTAAAGTAGTGCCTTTGGTTGATCTGAGCTTAGGGTTATACTTGCTTAGCTTATTATTAAAATGGCGGTTGTTCAGTAAAAAATCGTGCAGAAAAGCGGTTATCTTATCTTTTGGGTTATCTGTTTTTACCTGGGTTAGCTGACTGAACACAAACACTCCACTGGTTTTTGTGAGCGATGCCGGGGCGGGAATGATCCCCATGTGCGGGTCGTCGGGCGGGGTTTGTGCATGTGTTTGTAAACCCAATGCAAGAATAAGGCTTAACGCAAATAATGTTTTAGAGAATAATTTTTGAATCATAATAAGCAGGTAATTGGTTAGTAATTGTGAGATATACTTGTATGATTGGCTAAAATACATAATACATTGTTGTTTACTATATTAACTAAGTAACAAATAATTGACACGCAGAATATTACATTTGTAACCCCGCTAAACATAAATTGAATTTATACATGTACGATATTTGTTGCATAGGGCACATTACCTTAGATAAAATTGTTACCCCAAAAGCCATCAAACATATGGCCGGGGGTACGGCGTTCTATTTCTCGAACGCTATCCGCAATATGAATGTTAAATACGGCCTGGTTACCGCCGTTGCCGAAACCGAAATGCCAAGCGTTACCGCCCTGCGGGATAAAGGCATCGAGGTAAAAGCTTTGCCCAGCGCGCACTCTGTTTATTTTGAAAACATTTACGGCGAAAATCAGGATAACCGCACCCAGCGCGTGCTGCAAAAGGCGGATCCGTTTACGGTGGCCGATTTGAAAGATACCGAGGCCATCATCTTCCACCTGGGGGCTTTGCTGGCCGACGATATGTCGACCGGGTTGATCAAAGAATTGTTTAGCCGGGGCAATGTTTCTGTTGATGCACAGGGTTACCTGCGTGAGGTGGTTGATCAGGGTGTTAAAGCGATTGACTGGGCCGATAAACAGGAAGCCCTGAAATATGTAGATATCCTGAAGGTGAACGAACACGAAATGGAGGTGCTAACCGGCCTAACCGATATTAAAGAGGGGGCCAAAATACTGGCCGATTGGGGCGTTAAAGAGGTGATAATAACCCTGGGGAGCATGGGCTCGGTAATTTATGCGGATAGCATTTATTATACTATACCGGCCTATAAACCTACTGAAGTGGTAGATGCTACCGGTTGTGGCGATACCTATATGGCAGGTTACCTGTACAAGCGTGTTAAGGGTGCAGATATCCAAAAAGCAGGCGAATTTGCCGCCGCAATGGCAGGATTGAAGATTGAAACATCGGGCCCGTTTGAAGGGACGGAAGAAGATGTTTTAGCAATGATGCAGCGATAGCCAACCCCCGTTCTGTTCCACTGCAAAATGGAACAAGTGGAACAAATGGAACATGTTGATAGTCAGTATTTTGATGTTTTAATTTTGTCCTGCTATCTAAAGTTTTACTTTATTTTTTGGAGGTAATTGTCTATATATCAAGTGGTTGTCTGAATTGCGTTTTTGTTCCATTTTTTGAAAAATGGAACAAAAACGACACCGGATAAAACAGGATATAAAGCGACTTTTTTAGCCTTTTTTCGACTTTAGTTCGTCCTTTTTGTGTCGTCAAATTCCTCCGGAAGTCAAAAAGGTATTTTGTATTAAATTATTGATTTATAGATATTTGCGAATTTTACGCTTGTTACATTTTGTTCCATTTCTTTATCAAATGGAACAAGCATTTTTGAGGCGAGTTCGGTTTATATAAGCAGATGCTGCCTTGTTTTAAGTGTATTTGGAAACTTCAACTAAAAGGAATTTTTAATAGATATTTTCTTCTCCGATTAAGTCTATCGCTCTAAATCGAGAGATTTTCTGTGCTTTTAGAGCATTATTTATAAATGGCGATAAAACGAAGTATCCTTTTGGGGTCCTTATCTTGAATTGGATATTATACAGCACATCATCAATGGTGGCAAATTCAATTGAATTGTTAACCCCTTGTGAGAGTTTTGGATTTACACTCCGATATCCAGATCTAATTTCTCCATAATAATCACCAAAATAAAAATCAATTTTTTTGATGCCCTTAATATAGTATGGCTTATTATTTATAATTATTGCATCGTTTGTAAATTCAATTTTGCCCTTAAATTGCCCTCGTAGTGGGGCATAAGCGATTAGCGACCTGATTATGTAAAATATGGTAATACAACACCCGATTATTGAAGCATAGGTACGTGTCTCTGATGGTATATATTCCCCCCAAATACCAAAAATAGTAATTAAGGATAACCAAATTATTAACACAATCGTATTTGGAGTAAACCTGAACCTTTTTTTATCAGGAATATATATATCAAAGGATATTTTTTCCATTAGTTTCAAATACTGAAATTTTGTGCCCTTGTTGGTGTTATCACCACAAGCTGTATGCATTTAAGCTTGTTAACTATCCATGCTGGCGCACGCGTGCTGCGTGTGTCTAATTATTAATGTCATTGCGAGCGATAGCGTGGACAACCGACCAAAGGGAGCTCATTAATACCATGAAGAAAAATTAAATACATTAATAATCTTCGACATGTAAGTAGCCTTCTTTTCTATCGAAGATTGCTTCGTGCCTCGTAATGGCGTGCTGGCTATATCATTTGCGGCTACATGCCCAACTGGTTCATTACATATTCAAATACAAACGTCCAGTTTTCAATAGCTTGCTGGGTGCTTTGGCCGCTGCCGTGGCCGCTGTCAAAATCCATGTGGAGGATGATGGGGCTGGTTTGGCCGGGGTTGTTCTGCAGGGCAGCCACAAACTTTTTGGCGTTCATAGGGTCAACCCGGGTATCGTTGGCACCGGCGGTTACCAGCATAGGGGGCAGGTTAACACCCACACGGATATTCTGATATGGCGAGTAACGCAATAACCAGCGGAACTGCTCCGGGTCTTCGGCTGCGCCGTATTCCGGGATCCAGTAGCGGGCTATCAGGAATTTGTGGTAACGCAGCATATCCAGCAGCGGCACTTCGCATACTATGGCTTTAAACAGGTCGGGCCGCTGGGTTGCCGCGGCGCCCATCAGCAGGCCGCCGTTACTGCCGCCCAGGGCAACTATCTTACTTTCGGTAGTGTATTTTTCTTTGATCAGCCATTCCGCGCAGGCGTAAAAATCGTCAAAACTGTTTTGCTTTTTGGCCAGCATCCCATCCAGGTGCCATTTCTCGCCAAACTCGTCGCCACCACGGATGCCCGGCTGCACCACAATGCCGCCCGCCTGGATAAATGGCGCGTAAAAGCCAAAGTAGCCCGGCTTAATGCCCGACTGGAAACCGCCATAAGCAGTTAACAATACCGGGTTGTTGCCATCCAGTTTGATGTCCTTACGGTGCACCACAAAGGCAGGCACGCGGCTGCCGTCTTTACTGATGTAGAATTTTATCTCGCCAACAATCTCGCTCATATCAACCGGCAGTACCCTTTGATAAAACAGCTTCCATTTATAGTCCTTCGGCGAGCAAACGTAGGTTTTTGGGGTAGAGGTAAAGGTAACCAGCGATATGTACAGTTTATCCTCCTCGCGGTCGTAGCTCATGCCGCCTACGCTGCCTTGTTCGGGCAGTGGTACGGGGCGCAGTTTTTTACCGTTCAGGTCGTAAATGGTTAAGCGGCTCTGGATATCTTTCTTATCTTGGACAATAATGCTGTTTTTGGTAACCGCGTAGCTTTCCATAACGGTGCTGCTTTCGGGGATAAGCGTTTTCCAGTTCTTGTATTCGGGATGCAGCTTATCCGCCACCATCAGCTTGCTGTTTGGCGCGTTATCATTGGTTTTAATATACAGGCGGTTGCCAATAGCTTCGGGATAGGCCTGGAATTTTTTACTGTTATAGATGAGCTTGCCATCCTTAAGGCTGCCCGTTGGGCGGATTTTTAAACTGTTTGAATAGAAATCGCCTTCGCCGCTAAAGGTTACATCGCTGTAACGGTTATCGTATATAAAAAAGCTGTTTTGGGCATCTTTAGTAGTCCCCACAAAGGTGGCTTTTTCAATGGGGTCGCCAACTTTCAGGTAGTAGGTTTTTAAGGGGCGCTGTTTATCCACATCTTCCTGGCTGCGCAGGGTAACGTAGGCATGCTGTTGGTCATGCGCCCAGTCGAACCCGCTGGTGTTTTTGATAGGCTCGTGGATCTGTTTGCCGGTGCGGGTATCAATAAAGTAAACGGTGTTTACTTCTGCACCGCTTTTTTGGGCGCTGATGGCGGCTCGTTCACCATCATAAGTATAGCTGGTGCCGCTGGTAGAGATCTTGCCGTCGGCATCCAGGGCAACCGGGTCCCATATCAGTATCTTTTTACCATCAATGATGGTATAGATCTTATATTGTTTATCGCCTTTCTTTTTAACGGTTTGGAAAACGCGCTTGCCAACCGTGTTGAGCGGGCCTTCGTAATCCATGTTCAGGTAGGCGGCAATTTTCTCTTTCAGGTCGGGGTGTGCTTTTTGGGTTTTGGCCAGGTATTCAACACCGTAATCGTGTTGTTTTTTTGTCCATTCAATAACGTCCTCGTTCTTTTTGTCTTCCAGCCAGCGATAGTTGTCGGTTAGTTTAACGCCGTGCAGCGTATCAACAACGGGTATAGCTTTGGTTTTTGGCGGATCGAATTTTTGCTGTGCGTTTGCGGCCATAGCGGCAGTAGTAATTAGGGTGAGTAGCAGGCCTTTTTTTATTATAATATGGATAAGGATAATGAGCTAAATATAGGGATTGCGTTTTAAATTATTGCGTGCGGTGCCAACTGTACAGAAAATAGGCAAACAGCCCTATCACCGCTAATATGTAGCCTATAAACTTCCACGTTTGTAATTTATGAGATGAAAAACTGCTAATAACAGAATAAGTAGTTCAAACAAAAAGCCCCTCACCATATTACGGTAGAGAGGCTTTCTATTTTTAGGGTTATGCCGAATTAAAACCCTTCACTTAAAACAGCTTCTTCGGGGATAATAGCAGCATTTTTATCTGCCAGTTTCCTTTTGGTCATTTTATCAACACGGCGCATTAGCAGTATGCTGATGATAGATATTACTACAATTACATACCCTACGATATTGTAATGCTGTAAGGGTGCGCCTTTGCTTGGCTGGGTTACTATCATGCCGGCTACAGCAGCAGCAATACCACCGGCAATTTGCTGTAGCGATGCGTTGATGCTCATGAAAGCACCACGGTCGCTCATTTCGGGGATGGCGCTGGTTAGTGCCGATGAAGGGATCATGCGGCTCATGATACCCATCATCATTAAAATATTAAATACCATTACCAATATTAAAGGAGTTACCCCAAGGTTGGTATAAAGCACACACATGATCATCATCCAAACGGATGCAACGGCGAAGATCTTAAACTTATCTATCTTGTCGCTCAGTTTACCTATCAGTGGCATGATCAGCAACGAGCTTAAGCCCGATACCATGAGCAGCATGGTTAGTTGCTTATAATTTACCCCCAGGTTATTCACCGCGAAGGCGCTGCCAAAAGGCATCATCATAAAACCACCTATAGACAGCAATGCGGTTGAGGTAAAACCTATCCGGTAATCGCTTTTTTTAACGGTATGCCACAAGTGCGCAAATGCCGACCTATCGCGCTGCAAGGCAAGGTGGGCGGTAAGCGGTTTAAGGTATATGGCTATGGTAATGGCTATCATAATGCTTAAAATAGCTACCATCCAAAACGGGGCTTCCCAGCGCCATAGGGTAGCTATATAAATACCAATTGGCACACCCAAAACCTGGCTGGCCCCAAACCCCATTTGTATAAAGCCCATTACACGGCCACGTTGCTGCAATGCAAAAATATCGGTAATGATGGCCATAGATATAGACCCTATAACCCCGCCAAACAGGCCGGTGATGATACGGGCCGCCACCAATACGGCATAACTCTCGGCCATGCCGCAAAATATGGTACCCGCTATAAAACCGATGTAAAAGAACAGCAGTAGTTTTTTACGGTCGTATTTATCGGCAAAACCGGCGGTTAATAAGCCCGAGATACCGGCGCTAAAGGCATAGGCCGATACGGCAATACCAAAGGCCGAGGGTTTAAGGTTAAGCGATTTCATGAGCATATCGCCCAGGGGCGACATCACCATAAAATCCAGTATCACGGTGAACTGGGTGATGGCCAGCAGGAATATTACAATTTTTTGGTAGCCTGTAAATGCTACCGGTTGTTGATTGGTCATTGTGGGTTAAGTTAATTCACAGCAATAGTAGCCGTGTGGTTTTATCATTTCAATTATTTGTGTGTGCGACAGCGTTTCGGATATGATCCGAAGCACGCAATCGCTATCCTCCATATCAATACTCCAGCATTGTATGGCTGGGTTGTTATCAAGCAGCTTATGCAGCAGCTGCTTATCGTTATTGCAGCTGATGTTGGTTTTAAATAACAGTATGTGGTCAAAATTGTCAATCGTATTCATAAGCTTACTTTTTGAGGGCTTTTACAACCAGGTCAAAAGTTTTCCAGAGTATCTCGTCCGTCATTTTAAATGGCTTGCCGCTCATGCTTTGTCCCTCGTTATTAAAACGGATAAGGTTGTACAAAGGGGCAAACGCTACCGACCAGTATATCTCAAATGCCATTGCATCAATTTCGCCGCGGTCAACAATATTCTGCATAAACTTGCCCATGTTAACTTTAAACTCGCTCAAAAAGCTGGCAAGAAATTCCTCCTGGTAACTGGATGTTCTTAATTGTTCGAAAAAAGAATTTAACAGCGGTTTAGCTTTTGTGTATTGATAACGGTTATACCATTGAACGCGCAACCCATCTTCAAACGGCATATCGGGGCTAAAATTTTTCATTGTCGCTTCTGCCATTATTATTCCTTCTTCCATGGCAATCTTCAGGATCAGATCATCGCGATCTTTATAATAGATGTAAAGCGTAGCTACAGATATATTGCAGACTTTGGCCAGCTTGTTCATGCTAAACCCCTCTAAACCATCTTGTACTATCAGTTCTATGGCCTTTTGCTTTACCAGTTGTACCTTATCGTTATTTCTTATACGCATAGCTAATTATATCCGGCACAAATATAAATGAATATTCATTCATTTATAAATTATTATTTTATTTTTTCATAATCCCCTCCTTAACAATTTTGTGACTGTTTACTTATAAGACGATTAACTGCCCATAACTTTTTATATTAGCTAAAACCAATATACTTAAGCCATGAAAAATTTATTGTTATTGTTTATAACAGGGTGCTTTACCGTAAACCTGTGTTACGCCCAACCCGGCAAAACAGAAATTACCCGCTGGCAGGACGATAAAAATGGCGCGGTATCTATTACCTGGGATGATGGATCAATTAACCAGTTTAAAGTGGCGCTGCCCCTGCTCAACAGCTTCAAATTCCCGGCAACATTTTTTATCATAACCGGGCAAATACCCGGGTCTAAGTATCACGGTAAGTTTATTGGCCGGCCTGTGCAGGATATTATTAAAGAAACCGCTACCATCCCTACCAACAAAAACAATTTGTTTGAACGAGCTTCGGCAGCATCATACCTGGGTTTAATTGGGCCAATGGATTATTATTACAACGCAGGCTCGCTGGTTGATGCCGGTAAAACAGACGAGGCTATAAAGCTGATAGATGAGTTGTATAGCAAAGTACGCAATAACCAGTTTAAACCAGGCATACAGCATAACCCCGAATATATAGACGGACATGGTACCACATGGGATGAGATACGTAAATATGCGGCACAGGGGCATGAATTTGCCAGCCATATGATAACGCACCCGCGCCTGGCCATACTGGATGAACCCAACATGCTTTATGAACTTACTAAAAGCAGGGAAGATATATTAAATCAATTAGGCGCCGGGTACACCTTTTCGGGCGAGGGGCCTTTTGGTACCGAAAACGAAAGGGTAATGAGCTATGCGTATAAAATTTATCCTGCACTGCGTAACCGCATGCCCGAACCATGGTTAAAAGAGATAACGCGCAGTAATAAAGATAACCCGGGTAATACCGATAAACAGTACATACAGTTTCAGCGCGGGGCCACTACAAAAACGCCCATGCCCATGATGAAAGCCTGGGTAGATACCACTGCCAATAAAAACAATACCTGGCTGGTGCTTACCATACACGGGGTTGATGGCATTGGCTGGGAGCCATTATCGCATCAGCAGCTAAACGAGTACTTTGGCTATATTAAAAACCGGGAAGATAAATTGTGGGTAGCAACTTTTGGGGATGTTACCCGATACATGCGCGAGCGGCAAAACGCCAAAGTTAAAACCACAAACAAGGGCAGCATTACGGTAACGCTATCACATACGCTTAACAAAACCATGTACAATACACCGCTTACCCTTAAAACCTATATCCCGGCAAATTGGAAAGCGGTTAAGGTAACTCAGGGAGGTTTTACGCAAACGTTAAAACCCATAACCGTATTGGGTAAGGCCAGCCCGTATGTTATATACCGGGCTAAACCAAACAAATCGGCAATAGTGTTAAAAGGCGTTTAATGCTGGCTGAAACAAAGGAGGATAAACATCTACACCCTATCGGGCACATAATATGCCCGATAGGTAAGATGCACACAATTAGATTCAGAAATCCCCCTCTAAATCATTTAATCAGTGTTCTTTTTTGTCTACCGTTTCCCAAACAGAACCGTATACGTATGATTTTTTATCGCAGAGACTGCATGAATATCTTTTTATGGGCAACCAAAATAAGGTTGCTTTCATTAGGGCGGGCCTGCGGGCGC
The DNA here is from genome assembly GCA_040390445.1 of Bacteroidota bacterium. Taxonomy (GTDB): domain Bacteria; phylum Bacteroidota; class Bacteroidia; order Sphingobacteriales; family Sphingobacteriaceae; genus Mucilaginibacter. The sequence continues at coordinate 241,856 of JAZJYI010000002.1, read as the reverse complement.
GGCTGGTGAGCTTGCCCTTGCCGCAATGTGGGCAGGATTTTTTTTGTCGTGTTTCCATCAGGGGTATTGTAAACTTTAACAATTAATCAATAATATTTATAGCATTATGCGGCTATTACCGCGAGCGCTTTTGTCATCTCTGTTTTGCTTACCGGCTTTAGCAGGAAAGCATTGGGGTGGGTTTGATAAGCTAACCCAATAGTATCAGCACAGGTTACAGATGATTGAAAAATAAAAGGGATATGCAAGTTGTGATTAATATAATGTGCAAGGTCTATCCCATTCTCGGGGCCTTTTAGCATTATATCTGTTATTACAACATCAACATGCATAACCTTAAGGTCTTTCACAGCTTCGTCATAACACTCTGCAGATCCGCAAATGTTGTGTCCCATTTTAAGGATCATACTCTTCAAAGCATAAGCTATTAAAGGGTTATCCTCTACAATGTAAATATACAACTTTTGCATATAAATTAAATTTCCTGTGCCTTTTCAATTATAGGTATATAATATGCACTATAATTAAATCATTGTTTCTTTTTCAAATATGCGGTAAAATGCCCGCTTTTAAGAATTTTAAGGGTGGACAAAATTGAGACAAATTGTGAAAAAAACGTGTTTAGGGTAATTAGAGCCCATTTGTTACCTCCTCAATCTCTTCACCATCCAAAAGGTTCATTTTTTTACGTAAACGTTGTTTGGCTTTTTTAACCCCATCAACGGTAATGCCAAGCATCCCCGATATTTCGCGATTGTTAAGTTTTAATTTAATTAGGGCCAGTAACCTAACATCTGTCCCGGACAAATTATGGTAAGCATTGCGCAGATTGTAAAAGAAGGTACTGTACACTCTCGAAAAAAGCTTTTTAAATTCGGTCCAGTTTTCATCAGTCATGATGTGGGCCTGCATCATTTTATCAAGGTTGCCTGCAACCCCGGCGCCGGCATATTTTAGTTGAATGTTTTCAAGCTCGGTTTTGATCTCATCTATCAGGATGTTTTTTTGCATCAGCTTTTCGGTGTAGCCCCGAAGCGCCATTGTGGCATTCTTTAATTCTTCATCTACCCTTAGCTTTTCTGATGCAAATAACTCTTTATCTTTTTTGGCTTTTAACCTTTGGCGGTTATATATCAAAACAGTAATAATTATTAATAATAGTAATACTATAATTATGGTATTCTGTTTAAATGCATCAACCTCGGCGCTTTTTTTAAGGTTGTTAAGCTCCTCGCGGCTTTTTTCAATTACCCATTGTAGCCTTACCCGCTCAATGGCGGTAATGTTATCACGTTTGGCTACGCTATCGCGTAACTTCTCTGATATATCGCGATATTTGACCGCCTCTGCCATATTACCGAGCCGTTCATTAATTTCTGCCTTAAGCTCATAATATTGAACGCGTTGTGTAAGCACGTTTTCCTTGTATTGCAGCAATATTTTATCGGCAGTATCTAACTGTAGCGCAGCCAGTTTCGATTCCCCGTTATCAATGTTTATACGTATTAAGCGTAGCAATGCTATGGCCGCGTTCAGCTTCTGATCAAATTTTAACGATTGCCTGTAATCAGCCTCAACAAGTGGGCGGGCTTTCTCATATTGGTGCTGCAAAAAATATACTGAACCTATATTGCCGTTAGCAATGGCCACCCATGCACTGTCTTTCGCAACCATAGCCATCTTCAGGGCGTTGTTAAAATAGCCCATTGCAGTATTGTACTGGCCATCGTTACGATAGGTAAGGCCAATGGTATTCATAATATTAATACGCGTGCGCGATGGCCCGGGCTGATATTTTAAGGCAAGCCGAAGGTTTCCGCGGGCGTTGTCAAAATCGGCAAGGGCATAATAAAATATTGCCGTTTCCGAAAAAATGTTGCCAATATCCGGCACGTTATCAAAGCCAACCTCACGAAAGTTTTCTTCCGATAAAAGATAATACCGGCAGGCTGCCGAATTTTGTTTATAAAGAAAATAATAATTGGCCTTACGGTGCTGGTAGATGCCTGTTTCCAACTGCAATTGTTCTTCCTGGGCAAAAGCAATTGCGGTATCAAAATATGCGGTGCTTTTTGAATTATAACCCTGGTTTACCGAATAGTAATCGGCACGCATATCATAAATAGCACATTCAAGCTTTACATCATTTAGCCGCAAGGCCAATTGCTTCATATCGTCGAGGCTTTTCATGGCATCGGCTTCATTCATCTTGCGGCAGTTAACCCGGTAAATAGCCCTGGCAGCTTCTACCCTGTTGGTTTTAATAGTGTCTTTTAAGCGTGTAAAAAGGCCCGGCTGGTACACAGGTTTACTATCCTTGTTTAACCCATAGGTAAACAGGGGCGTAAGCAAAATTAACCATAAGGTTACTATGCTTAACAGCCTAAGCTGCGGCAGGTTTAGGTACTTTGGGGTCAAAGCGCAATAGTTGTTAAGTAGGGGGAAATATTACGTGCTAAATTTACTAAAGGTCAATATTATATTGCAAATGTATTTTGCCTTATTTTAACCTAAAATAAAGGTGATTTTGCCCTCAATATTTTCTATTTGCTTACTTCGGGGTTTTGTATCTGGTTTAAAGATAATGGTGTTAGTTTTTTTGTTTTAAGCCAGGTAATGCTCACGATCATCAGCGTCATGGTTCCGCCAAATATAACTGCTGGTATAGTGCCCAAGAGTTTAGCTGCCATACCCGATTCAAAGTCGCCTATCTCGTTAGATGAGCCAATAAACATAGAGTTTACCGCTGATACCCGCCCGCGCATATGGTCGGGTGTTAAAAGCTGCATAATGGTGCCACGGATAATAACGCTTACGCTATCAAACGCGCCCTGTAAAAACAGGAATAATAATGACAGGTAAAATATGTTTGACAGGCCAAACCCAATAATAGATACGCCAAACCCCGTAACAGCAATGAGCAAGTTACGCCAAGGCTTGTTCATGGGCGAAAAGCGGATCATGGCCAGCATAGTTAATGCAGCGCCTAATGATGATGCCATACGCATAATGCCTAGCCCTTCGGCACCTACCTTTAAAATATCAAGGGCGAATACCGGCAGTAAAGCTACCACACCACCAAAAAATACCGAGAACAGATCAAGGCTCATGGCGTAGAACATTATTTTGTTGGTGAAAACAAAGTTGAGCCCTTCTTTTAAGCTTAACCAAATATTTTCTTTCGGGATAAAAACCGGGGGATACTCGCGCAGCATATAAACCAGCACTAATGATACCAGCATAAACAACAGCGTTAAGCCAAATGTTGCTGTAATACCGGTTAAACCTGGTATAATGTGGCCTGCAAACGCATAAATAGCCCCGCCTGTAAGCGGCCCAAGAATAGATGCTACCTGCCAGCTGGAACTGCTCCAGGTGCTGCCGTTGGGGTAAAGCTCTTTTGGGATGCTTTGCGCATATATGGTAAAAGTTGCCGGCCCATAAAAAGCACGGGCAAGGCCGTTGCAAGCTATCATGGCGTAAAGTATGGCCAGTATACCTGTTGTGTGTATTTGCGTTGCCACATTGGTTAGCGTGGTTACAAACATTACCAGTGATGATAAAAACACACCTGCAAATATAATCAGGAGCATTTTTCGCTTTTCGTACTTATCGGCAATATAACCACCGTAAAGCGCTATGCCTACCGCCGGGATGGCTTCGCTTAAACCAATAAATGCCAGCGCAATTTTACTGTGTGTTAGCTGGTAAATATAAAAGCCAAGTACAACGGTTTGCATTTGGTAGGCAAACGTGAAAAAGAAACGCATCCCTATATATGAGCGGAAGTCCTTATATCTGAGGGCTGCAAATGAATCTATTTTGGGTATGGGGGCGTCCTCGTCTGGCAATGTGGTAGTGTATTAATTTTGAGGCTGCAATTTACTATTGTATCGGGCGGCCTCAAAATGTATTTGGTATAAAAAGCTTAAAAGTTTAAACCATGTTGATCTATCAGATAAACCAGCGCGGTTATAGCGGCTGCGCCTAACTCAAGTTCGCGTTTGTTTACGTTTTCAAAAACATCGTTTGATGAATGGTGAATGTCAAAATAACGTTGCGAATCGGGGCGGAAGCCTATTAATTGAATAGTTGGTATGGTTTCCTTTAACGGGCCAATATCAGTACCACCGCCACCGGCAACTAATCTGTCGGCTTCGTATGGTTCAAGTAACCCCTTCCAGTTTTTATTAACCTCTTTTATGAATGATGGTGAGGCGCCTTCAAAGCTAAAGCCCCGTGGCGTAAAACCACCTTCATCTGTTTCAATGGCAGCAATGTGCTCTTCTTTATTTGCTGCGGCAAGTTCGGCATATTTAATACCGCCCTTATGGCCATTTTCTTCGTTCATAAAAAACACTGCGCGGATAGAATTTTTTGGGCGATAACCAGTTGCTTTAAAGATTCTTAACACCTCGGCAGATTGCATAACGCCTGTGCCATCATCATGCGCACCTTCGGCCAGGTCCCACGAGTCGAGGTGGCCGCCAACGGTAATAAATTTATTGGGGTTTTCGCTACCGGTTATTTCGCCTATAACGTTGTATGATTTTGCATCGGGCAGGGTTTGGCAGCTTTGTTTAAAATAAAATTTAATAAGCGGTAATTTGCGCAACCTAAGCATGTTGCTTAATTTATTGGCTGCTAAAGTTGATATGGCCGCCGCAGGGATTTTTTTAACACCATCTGCATAAACGGTGGTGCCGGTGTGGGGGTAATTGTCAACTGATGATGATATGGAGCGTACAATTGCGCCTATTGCACCATATTTAGCTGCCGCCGATGGCCCCGCAAAACGCTGTACACCTGCCGAGCCATAACCAGCACCGGTTTCAATAAAGCGCTGATCGAACGGGCCGTTGAAGAAAACTATTTTTCCTTTTATTACGCTTTCGCCCAATGCATCCAGCTCTTTAATACTTCTTACCTCTACTATATTGGCAGTAATGCCTGCTGCCGGTGTAGCTACCGACATGCCTAAAGCTGCAATAGGCACAGCTATTTTTTTATTGCCATCAATAATATACGCTTGTTCTTTTGCGCCGCGCACCCAATGGGGTACCATTACTTCCTGCAGGTAAACTTTATCAAACCCGTAGCCTTCCATCAGTTTTTTGCTCCAATCCACAGATTTGGCTGCTCCGGCCGAACCGCTTAAGCGCTGCCCTATATTTTTACACAGGTAGCGCAGGTTTTCATAACACTGGCCGTTAACAAGGGCTTCGTCATAAAACTTTCTGATCTGTACTGAATCCTGCGCCTGCGAGCAGATGGCTGAACCTAATAAAACGATGGAGAGTAGGAAAGATTTTTTCATGATAAGTAGCGTTTAAGCAAATGTAATATTTGCCACGCATTTATCAATCTGTCAGGATATTTTATCCCAGCTTAAGCCGGCGTTTTTTGCCTGGAACGCCAGGTTCAGGATCTGGTTTTCGGGCGCGGCCAGTTGGGGGTCTTTTTCAAAGATCTCTATAACACAGTTACGGGCTTGTTGCAGTATTTCCTGGTCGGTGGTTAGGTCGGCAACTTTCAGGTCGAGCACGCCGCTTTGCTGGGTACCCTCAATATTGCCCGGGCCGCGTAGCTTCATATCAATTTCGGCTATCTCAAAACCATTGTTGGTTTTCACCATGGTGTTTAAGCGGATGCGGCCGTCATTGCTCAGCTTTTCCTTGCTCATTAAAATACAAAAGGACTGATCGGCGCCACGGCCCACACGGCCACGCAACTGGTGTAGTTGTGACAAACCGAAACGCTCGGCATTTTCAATGATCATGACTGATGCGTTAGGTACATTAACCCCAACCTCGATAACCGTAGTTGCTACCATTATCTGCGTTTCGCCTTTAATAAAGCGCTGCATTTCAAACTCTTTTTCGGCTGCCTTTAACTTGCCATGTACAATGCTGATGCGGTATTGTGGTAACGGAAACTCGTGTGCCATCGCCTCTGTGCCATCCTGCAGGTTTTTAAGATCAAGCTTTTCGCTTTCCTGTATCAGCGGGTAAACCACGTATATCTGCCTGCCTTTGGCAATCTCCTGTTTCATAAAACCAAACATGCGCAGGCGCTGGGCTTCATAAAAATGTACAGTTTGGATTGGTTTACGGCCTGCGGGCAGCTCGTCAATAATGGATATATCCAAATCGCCGTACATAGTCATGGCCAGGGTACGGGGTATGGGGGTAGCTGTCATCACCAGCACATGTGGTGGTATAACGTTTTTACGCCAAAGCTTGGCGCGTTGCTCAACCCCAAAACGGTGCTGCTCATCAATCACCACCATGCCAAGGTTTTTGTATTGTACTTTATCTTCTATCAGCGCGTGAGTGCCTATCAATATATTGAGGTTGCCGTTCTCCAGTTTTTCATGAATAACCCTGCGGGCTTTGGCGGGCACAGATCCGGTTAATAGTGCTACCTCAATAAACCCCTCTCCAACCAGGTCTTTTATAGTTTGGTAATGCTGATTGGCCAGGATCTCGGTAGGGGCCATAATACACGCCTGGAAGCCATTATCAATGGCTATGAGCATACTCATTAAAGCCACTACGGTTTTACCGCTGCCTACATCGCCCTGTAACAGGCGGTTCATTTGAACGCCGCGTTGGGTATCTGTACGGATCTCCTTAAGCACCCTTTTTTGGGCATTGGTTAGCGGGAAGGGTAACTTATCATGATAAAAATCATTAAAGTAATGGCCTACTTTATCAAAAATATTACCCTTAAACTTTTGCGTGCGCGTTAGTTTAGCCTTCAGTAACTTAAGTTGCAGAAAGAATAGTTCTTCAAACTTTAAACGGTATTGTGCTTCTTTTAGCTGGCTTGCATCATTCGGGAAATGGATGTTGCGGTAGCTCTCCTGCCTTCCCGTCAGTTTAAAACGGTTAAGAATGTAGGCAGGTAGGTTTTCATGAATATCCCTTGCGGTTTGCTCTAATAACCCGGCAATCAGTTTTTGCAGGCCTTTGCTATCTAAAGTAAACTGCTTTAGCTTTTCGGTTGAGTTATAGGCAGGTTGCAGCGTAAGGTTGCCTTTTTGCTGTTGCGCCCCAGGGTTATATAATTCCATCTCGGGGTGCGACATTTGGGTTTTGCCGTTAAAGAACCCCGGCTTGCCAAATATTACATACACCTTGCCGGGTACCAGCATTTTTTCTACCCATTTTATCCCCTGGAACCACGCAAGTTCAATAAAACCGGTATCGTCTTTAGCTTGTACTATCAGGCGTTTGGTGTGTTTTTCGCCCAGTATTTCTTTTTGGGTTATGCGCGCCAATACCTGTACATAGGGCATATCGGGCTGTATATCCTTAATTTTGTAGAACCGGGTACGGTCTATATACTTATAAGGGAAGTGCCTGAGCAGGTCTTCAAAATTGTATATCTGCAATTCCTTTTTTAGCACTTCCGCGCGTGCAAGGCCTACACCTTTTAAATACTCAATGGGTGTTTGAAACTGCTGATTATTCAATTTGAGGTTCTATCAGGGCTTTAACGCAATTACAGAGATCTCTACATTAACACCTTTTGGCAGTGCGCTAACCTGCACGGTTTCGCGGGCTGGGAAATTGGCTGTAAAGTATGAGCCATACACCTCGTTAACCTGCGCAAAGGTTTGCATATCTGTTAAAAAAATGGTGGTTTTAATAATGTTGTCAAAGCCAATTCCGGCTTCGGTTAATATGGCTTTAAGGTTTTCCATTACCATGGTTGCCTCATCGGTTATACCGGTAGTGATGATCTCGCCTGTTTTTGGGTTTGAGGGGATCTGGCCAGACACAAAAAGTAAACCATTAGCAGCAACCGCCTGGCTGTACGGACCTATTGGTGCGGGGGCATTATTGGTATTGATGATAGTTTTCATTAGATGTATTACGTTAGATGAATTACTTTTTAAGAATAAACCACTGGATGAGTTTCCAGGTGATGCCAATAACAAACATGCTTATAGCAATAGCATTTATAATATGCATTACTTTAAGGTTGAAGCTGGTTGGCCTGTTGGGGTCTTTTTTTCTGAAAAAGTACATAACACAAATTTAATAAAAAAAAGAAAGCCCCCCGAGTTATTCGGGGGGCTTCTCAATAATATTTTTTATTAGATATTATCTTTGTTTGAAAGAAACACGACGGTTTGCAACACGTCCTTCTTCAGTTGAGTTATCAGCTATCGGGTTAGTTTCACCGTAACCTTTAACTTTTAATTTTGATGCAGCAACACCAGAGTTAACTAAGTAAGTCTTTACAGAGTTAGCACGGTCACGTGATAATGATAAGTTGTGAGCAGCAGTACCTTCAGATGAAGCGTAACCATCAATCTCAACAGTTTTACCAGATGAACGTAAGTCAGCTGAAGTAGCATCTAATACTGGGTAAGATGAAGTCCTTAATACTGAGCTATCAAATTCAAACTGGATGTTTGAGTAAGCAGCAGCAGTAGAAACAGCAGCAACAGTATCTTTAGGGAATACGATAACGCAACCAGAACCATCAACAACGCTACCAGCAGGAGTGTTAGGGCATTTGTCGAATTGATCAGATACACCGTCACCATCAGAATCTTTCTTAAGATCAGTAACTGCGTTTTCAACGTTAGTTACACGGCCTTTAAGAGCTTCAACTTCCTGACGTAAAGCTGCATCGTATAATTCGTCATACATCATAGCAACTGGGTTAACCCACTCTAAGCTTGGTTTTGAGCTTGAACCCAAAGTGAATTCTAAACCTCCGTAACCGTAAGAGTAATGATCTTTTCTGTTGTTACCAGTTGTTTTTCCGTCAAAGTTACCACCGTCAATAAAGTTTTCAGTGTAACCAAAGTTAAGGGCAACCGCTTCGCTCAGACGGAATTTAACACCTGCACCAATTGGTACAACGTATTCTTTAACCCATCTGTCAGTACCTGCATTACCAGCAGCACCATCTTTCCAGTTAAATGGAACACCAGCAGATGACACACCTGTTGGGTTGTACATAGCTAAACCAGCACCTGCAGTTAAGAAGAAGTTAACAGAGTTTTTACGACGGATAAAGTCGATAGTTGCAACGTTAACAACACCACTTAAAGTAGCTTGGTAAAATTTGGTTGAATAAGTGCCAGGATTAGATGCGGCATTGTTGCCAGATACTTTACCACCACGTACGTCTAATTGTAAGCCGAAGTTGTGGCCTAATTGATCGCGTACAGAGATACCGTAGCCTAATTCAATTTTTTTAGTTGAGTAATCGTTCAGACTTCCGCCTGTTGCTAAAGCTGGTGACGTTGCACCAGCGTTAATACCGATACTCCAGGTTCTGTACTGACCTCTACCGCCAAACACTTTGGCAGTGGTTACAGCAGACGAAGTTGTGTCTGTGGTAGTTGTGGTGGTAGTTTTAACAGAGTCTGTCTGCGCACTAACCATTCCAGCAACCAGCAAAGAAGCAAATGATAATGCTGCTGATTTCTTTAATGTAGAATAATTCATAGTTTTAAGATTAAACGATTTAATTGTGATTTTTTTCAAAATTAGTAATTATGTTTGAAACAAATACCAAATCTTGTTCCAAAAATCATAATATCTACTACAATCGGTAGAAATAATTTGTTTTTATAAAAATTAATATTTTACAATCTATGAAATATCTGCCTGTTAATGAGCGATTATTTACAATTAATAGAAAAAATTTCGTTTCAAGAATAAAATCAAACTCTGTAGCTATATTTCACTCCAATGACGAATATCCGAGAAATGGGGACCAAAGTTTCATATTTAAGCAAAACCCCGATTTTTATTATCTCACGGGCATCGATCAGGAGCAAAGTATACTGGTTTTATACCCTGATTGTCCTAATCACCAATACAGAGAAGTACTTTTTTTAAGACAAACCAATGAACATATTGCTGTTTGGGAAGGGCATAAATATACCAAAGAAGAAGCACGCAAAGCATCGGGCATAGCACATATTTATTGGCTGCATGAATATGATGCTATTTTACATACTATTATTAATTATGCTGATAATATTTACATAAACACCAATGAGAATGACCGTTATACGCACACCGTGCCGTATCGCGACCTTAGGTTCCTGGAAACATTACGCCAGAAATACCCGCTTCATCATTATGAACGTTCGGCACCAATACTGCGCGATCTGCGTGTTATAAAGTCAGATATCGAGGTTGAACTTACCCAAAAAGCGTGTGATATAACAAACGATGCATTTAAGCGCGTACTAAAATTTGTACAGCCAGGTGTAACAGAATACGAGATAGAAGCCGAAATAACTCACGAGTTTTTAAGGCAGCGGGCAACAGGGCATGCTTACAGCCCTATTATAGCATCGGGCAAAAATGCCATCGTACTGCATTATATTGATAACAACCAGGTGTGTAAGGATGGCGATGTAATACTATTTGACTGGGCTGCCGAATATGCAAACTATAACGCCGATATGAGCCGCTCAATACCGGTTAATGGCCGTTTTACCAAACGCCAGCGCGATGTTTACGATGCTGTATTACGCGTAATGCGCGCCGCCACCAAAATGTTGGTGGCGGGCACTGTATGGAATGACTACCATGATGAGGTAGGCAAGATCATGACAGGCGAGTTAATTGACCTGGGTTTACTGAAAAAACACGAGGTTGAAAAGCAAGACCCTAAAATGCCATTGTATAAAAAGTATTTTATGCACGGCACATCGCATCATTTAGGGTTGGATGTGCATGATTATGCCAGCCGTTACAAACCTTTTGAAGTAGGTAACATCCTTACCTGCGAACCCGGGATCTATATCCCCGAAGAAGGTCTGGGCATCCGCTTAGAAAACGATATATTAATAACTAAAGATGGTAACCGCGATTTGATGGCCAATATACCTATCGAAGCGGAGGAGATTGAAGAATTGATGAACGCGAAATAGTGAGCGATTGATTAGATGAGTAGTTAATTACTTAACCATTCACTTAATCAAACAGTTTAACTGCTTAACCAACGTAGTTGGACGCAAACCTGTAAATGTTAAAATCATCCTTACTTAAAGCTTTAGCAATATCCTGCTGAAGCTTTTTTTTATCGATGCCGGCCATTTTGCTTTGCTGGATAATGTTATACACCTTTTGGGTAAGCAGTAACTCGCGGCGGCTGTTTTTTATTTTAAGGGGTGCGAGGATGAAGTTTGTAACAGCATCTATTCCCTCGTTTTTTGAGGCGATGGTTTTAAATATCGATACCTTATTTTCTTTGCTCTGTAGTAATATTTTTTTGAGGTTATTGATAAACAGGTCGGCGCCGTCCCTATCTGCTTTGTTAATAATAAAGGCGTCGGCTATTTCCATCAGGCCCGATTTGATGTTCTGAATTTCATCACCAGCTTCGGGCACCAGCATTACAAGGGTAAGATCGGCAAGGCCGGCAATCTCCACTTCCGACTGGCCCACGCCAACTGTTTCCACAATGATATGGTCAAAGCCGGATGCTTTAAGCACATCAGTCATTTCGATGGTTTTGGCAGACAAGCCCCCCAGCGACCCTCTCGTAGCCAAACTCCGGATAAACACATCGGGGTGGTTAAAGTGCGATGCCATACGGATCCTGTCGCCCAGCAACGAGCCGAAGTTAAAAGGCGAGGTTGGATCTATAGCCAGTACGGCAACCTTTTTGCCTTGCTGCAACAGGTTATTTATAATAGCGTTAACAAGTGTGCTTTTACCTGCACCCGGAGGGCCGGTTATGCCAGTTACCGGAGTATGTATATTGAAAGTAAGGCTTTTTAAAAGGTCGGCAGCGCCGTTAAGGTTATTCTCCACAATGGTTAAAGTCCGTGCAACCGATCGGAAATCGGTACAGGTGGGTTTAATATGTTGTGTTGCGGTGGCCATGGTCTGTTGCTGTAAAGAAACAAAAATACATGATAATTAACCCACGTATAATAATATAAAAATGAGCGGGCTTAGATAATTATATTTGCAAAAAACATATACCTATATTGGAATGAAGGTTTCGGGGTTTACATTTATACGTAATGCAGTAAAAAACGACTATCCGGTTGCGGAGGCCATTACATCTATACTGCCTGTTTGCGATGAATTTATTGTAGCGCTTGGCGATAGTGATGATGATACCGAAAAGCTGATAAACGATATCAACTCGCCCAAAATAAAGATCATCCGTACGGTATGGGATACCGGCGTACGCGATGGAGGTAAGGTTTTTGCCGATGAAACCGATAAAGCATTTAATGCTATTGCCGCCGATAGCGATTGGGCTTTTTATATACAGGGCGATGAGGTGGTGCATGAAAAATACCTGCCTTTAATAAAGCAGGAGATGCAGGATAACCTTACGGATACTAAAGTAGAGGGCTTACTGTTTAAATACCTGCACTTTTATGGCTCGTATGATTATTACGGGCATTCGCGCAGATGGTACCGCCGCGAGATCAGGATTGTGCGTAATAATAAAGCCATCCACTCCTACCGCGACGCGCAGGGATTTAGACTGGATGGAAGAAAGATACAGGTAAAGCTGATTGATGCTTATATATATCATTACGGCTGGGTAAAACCACCAGCGGGCCTGGCAAATAAGCTGCGTAATTTTAACCAGTTTTATCATGACGATGAGTGGATGGCGCAAAACCTGCCCGAAACTTTTACGTTTGATTATAGCCATAAAAACCCCGACAGGCTGATGCATTTTACCGGCACACACCCGGCAGTAATGCAAAAACGACTGGCCGCCACCAACTGGAGTTTGGATCTCGACTTGACGGAACTGGATAAAAAAATGAGTTTTCGCCGTAAGGTGCTGCAAAAAATAGAAGACCTTACCGGCTGGCGGGTTAGCGAGTACAGGAATTATAAAATTATAAAAAAATAAGCGGACTAAATGGCAAACAGATCTGTCCTGGTAACTTTTGACTCCATGAAGTACCCGAACTCGGGATATTATTACTTTGGCAAAGGTTTGGGCAATGCTTTAATAGCAGAAAATAAAGGCCGGTTCAGCTTAAAATATTACATGTTCGCTGTTACAAATTATTTTTTTGAGCGCAAAGTCCCCATCATTTACCGGTCGTTAGTTCATAAGGTGTTTTTTCCTTTCCGCAAGTCTTTCGAAGTGGTTCATTTTACCGACCAAACCTGCAGGTTGCGGCCCTGGATGGTTAAAGCGAAAAGGATTATGACCGTTCATGATATCAATAACATCCATTTATCTTTCAAATCTGAGCGCAACAAAAGCAAGCGTATCAACAGGCTACGCCGTTACATCAGTTATTGCGATAAGGTAGTAGCTATATCGCAATTTGTTGCCGATGATATTGTAAAGTTTGTGCCCGAAGCCAAAGAAAAACTAAGTGTTATTTATAACGGTGCAGATAAGTTAGTTGTACCCGAGGGCCATGTACCTGCGTACGTTCCTCAAAAACCTTTTATTTTTACCATCGGGTTGCTATCTGTACAAAAGGGTTTTCATTTATTGCCCGCATTGTTGAATAATAACAATTATGAACTGGTGATTGCCGGGCACGAAACCCCGCATAAGGCGAAAATTATAGAGGAAGCGGAAAAACATAATTGCCTGGACAGGTTAACCATAACAGGGCCTGTAAGCGATGCTGATAAGGCCTGGTATTTTAAAAATTGTGCTGCCTTTGCGTTCCCTTCTATTGCAGAAGGTTTCGGGTTGCCCATTATAGAGGCGATGCATTTTGGCAAACCGGTGTTCCTGTCAAAGTTTACTTCGCTGCCCGAGGTTGGTGGCAACGTTGCCTATTATTTTGATTCGTTTGAGCCCGGGCATATGAGCGATGTATTTACAGCAGGGATGGAAGACTATATCAACAATAACAGATCGGAAGCTATTATAAAACACGCTGCTCAATTTACATGGCAGGCAGCTGCTGAGCAATACCTGCAACTGTATCAGGATTGTTTAGATAGCTAATGTTTTAATCTTGCTTTGCGGTCCCTTTTCATTCTCCAGATCAAAAAACGCAGCCATATTTTCAGCCCGAAATATTTACGTACAAGAGCGCCTCTGTCATGTTCAAAAACATAATCGGTATGCGTGCTCGAAACCCCGGTTTGGTTAAAGTTAGCCACTAAAAGATCTTTAAATAAAAATGAAAACTCACCGCTGTTAAACAGCGACATATTTAAAGCGTAATCTGCAGATATTTTATAGCGTGTGTTAAAACGCCTGTTGTTAAATACTTTACGAGGGTAGATCATCGCCTGGTGGCAAAGGCCATATTTGGCAAACCCATAAGCATTTACAGGGATAGTTGGCCCACCAAGCGTCATTACACGGCCATAGTAAATAACATCGTCGTTTTTCAACTCTTCACACAACAAGCTAAAGTCATTAAAAAGGATATCATCGGCGCCCAAAAAATATACCCAATCTCCGGTAACGTACCCCAATGCTTTATTCATGGCATCGTAAATACCATCATCCTTCTCACTCACCCAAAAAGATATCTTTTCGGTGTTCTTTTGCAGTATGTCAACTGTTCCGTCTGTACTTAACCCGTCTACTATCACAATTTCTAACGCCGGGTAGCTTTGGTTGTAAATACTGTTTAAACAGGCCTGCAAAGTTTCGGCAGCATTATAGGTTACAATGATAACCGAAACTTTGGCAAATGAAGGTGACGCATTTTTTTGAATAGACATAAACAAATTGAGCTGGCCTATAGTATATTTGGCGATTGTTAATTTAACGCAAATGTACTTTATTTTGGTACATGTAAATTGGCAACAGTAATGCAGCACCCGGTTGAGTAACAGATGTAAATGAAGCGAGTATTATATTTTTTCCCGGATAACCTAGGGCAATTAAATGCCGGGAACAAAACCCGGGCAATAGAATTACTCAACTTCTTTAAAGCCAGAAACATAAGTGTTGATTTTGCTACATTAAAAGCAGAAAAGCGGAATTTTTATAACGAGACGGAAGCAGTAACATTTATTAAAGATAATCAATTAGCCGACAACGTTTTTTTGTTACCACGAAAGCCGGCAGCCTCAAACCCATTAGTGTATTTTTTTAAATATAAGCTTTGGGACCTTTTTTACTACCTGTTTACTTTCCCGGTAAAGTCAAGCATCCCTACGTTTTTAACCATTGCGCTGAAGCGCTCGTTTGAAGGGCTTTTAAAGCAAAAGCATTATGACCAAATTATTATCAGTTACGTACATTGCGCGGATTTGATCAGCAATAAAAAATTAGTGGGCAGTGCACACTGTATTGTTGATACACACGATTTTATAACGGCCCAGTTTAAGGATAAAAAGAGCTTTAATTTAGGGGCAACTTTTGAAGACGAGATAAACAGGCTTAATTTATTTGACGAAATATGGACGATATCATCTGACGAGCAATTCGTGTTCAGCCAATTTTGCAAGCCCCCGGTTAAGTTGTTGCCCATTATGTTAAGCCAGCCTTTGGCCGATTTATATAATTACAGTGATCGTAAATACGATATTATATATGTAGCAAGCGATAATGTGCACAACCAACTGGCTGCAAAGTGGTTTTTTGAGAAAGTTTATCCGCTGTTACCTAAGCAGGTTAGTATATGTGTAATAGGCAAAATTAACAATCATCTATCCCTTGATAACCAAATTACCCAATTAGCTTTCGTAGAAGACCTGGCCCCATATTATACCAACGCCAGGGTGGCTATCTGCCCGATGCTTTCAGGGACGGGAATAAAAATAAAAGTTGTAGAGGCCATGTCATATGGCTTGCCAGTGGTATGCAACACCCGCGGAGTTGATGGCTTACCTAATAAAACCGATAACGGCTGTATGGTAACTGACAATGAGCAGGCTTTTTGTGATAGTATTGTAATGTTATTGAATAACACCGATGTTTACCAGCAACAAAGCAAGCTTGCGTTATATACGTTTGATACTAATTTTAGCAGGCAGGCTGTTTATGGTATGCTTGACAGCACATTCGCAGATAAATAAATATCAAAAGCCGCTGCTTATTTAATATGCAAATAAAAAACCGCAACTTATTCAGGCTTACCCGTTTTGTGTTACTTACACTGCCTAAGTTATTGCGGTTTATTGGCCGTTTCAGAAAACCGGCCAAACGTATTTTGCTTATCAAAACTGATGCAATTGGCGATTATATCCTGTTCAGGAATTTTATCGAGCTAACAAGCCTGTCTGAAAAGTACCGCGGCTATCAAATGGATTTGCTGGGTAACCAGCTTTGGCAGGATGTTGCGTTACAATATGATAGCCGGTTTCTTAATAAATTTTACTTTATACGCCCCGGTGGTTTTTATGAATCGCCCTTAAAAACCTTTAAGCTGGGCTGGCAACTGTTTATTAATAACTACGAAGTAGTGTTGCAGCCCACTTATACCCGGGTTTTTATAACCGATGGTTTGGCGGCTTTAACGGCAGCCAAACAAATAATAGGTTACCAAAGCGATAATGAAGGTATTCCCGCCCGCTACAAAAATAAAACAGATAAGTTTTACACCCAATTGCTGCCGTTACCGGAGAGCAGTTATTTTGAATTTCATCGTAACCATTATTTTTTTGAAACGATATTAGAGAGCAACCTGCCAATAAAACAGCCCGTTATAACTACCTCTAATAATGGCCGTAACGGAATTGCTATTTTACCGGGTGCCGGCGCATTTAAACGCGGATGGGAGAAAGAAAAGTTTTTGCAACTGATTACGCAAATGCTTAGGCAAACCGCACAACCCATTTACCTGGTTGGCGGCCCGGGCGAAGTGGAAAATGGCAAATACCTGATGCAAAACCTACCTGCCGGAAGCGTAGAAGACCGTATCAATAAAACATCGCTGCTACAGTTAATTGAACTCATCGGCAACTCAACATTACTTATTTCTAACGAAACCGGAGCCACACATATAGCTGCTGCCGCCCAAACGCCTTCGGTTTGTATACTTGGCGGCGGGCACTTCGGCCGCTTTGCACCATACCCGGATGATGTTACCTGCAAACCAATTTGTATATATGAAAAAATGCCTTGTTATTACTGTAACTGGCTTTGCATCTATAAAACAGAAGAGCAGCAACCATTCCCTTGCATTGCTGCCGTAACTGTTGATCATGTTTGGCAGGCTGTAAGCCAGTTTTTGCCGGCATAATAGTTATTAATTAATTACCGTTAACTTTGTAGCCATTAATTTTTTAAATGAAAACGTACCTCCGGTTATTATCGTTTGCAAAGCCAATTAATAAATTTGCTATTCCTTATGTTTTAACAACCATAGTTGCTGTAGTATTCAGTACATTAAACCTTGCTTTGGTTGCCCCGCTGTTAACTACATTGTTTGCCAACAATCATTCTAACGCAATTGTGCCATTGGGCCCAAAACCTGCATTTATTGATATTATGGCCACTTTTAATTACTATGTGCGTTACGCTATCAATAACTATGGCGCCGGCGGTGCGTTAAAGTTTGTTTGTATTACTATTGTTATATCTGCTTTAATAGGCAACTTTTTTCGTTACCTGTCGCAACGTATCATGGAAAACTTGCGCGTGTACACACTTTTAAATTTGCGCCGCACAGTATTTAGTAATGTAATGAACCTGCACCTTGGGTTTTTCAGTAATGAGCGTAAAGGCGATATCATTTCTAAAATATCGTCAGATGTGCAAGTGGTGCAATATTCGGTAACCGGCACCTTGCAGGTGGTTTTTAAAGAGCCATTAACATTAATAACTTTCCTGGTAACATTGTTCCTCATCTCGCCCAGCCTTACTTTGTATTCGTTTTTAATTATTCCGGTATCGGGGTTCATAATAGCACGGATCGTAAAAAGGCTTAAGCACCAGGCTGCTGCTTCACAACAAACTTATGGCAATATGATAAGCTACCTGGACGAAGCACTCTCGGGGATCAAAATCATCAAATCATTTAACGCAACTGATTTTATAAAAAACAGGTTCGACAGGGAGAATAAAAAATATTCGGATATTACCAAAGCTATGGCGCGCAGGCAGCAGCTGGCATCGCCGGTTTCTGAGTTTTTGGGGATAACCATGGTTGCAGGTATTGTATTATATGGAGGTAATTTGGTTTTGAATAAAACCTCTGCATTATCACCACAGGCATTTGTAGCATTTATTATATTGTTCTCACAGATATTAAGGCCGGCAAAGGCCATCTCCGATTCATTCAGTAACATTCATCAGGGTATTGCAGCCGGCGAGCGTGTGCTGAGCCTTATTGATGAAAAGCCAATGGTTGTCGACGCTTCGGACGCATTTAATTTGAACGGTTTTAATGAAGCCGTATGTTTGGAAAATGTGTCATTCGCTTACCGTGAAAAAGAAGTTCTTAAAAATATCAACCTGGTGATACCTAAAGGAAAGACAGTAGCGCTTGTTGGCCCGTCAGGTGGGGGCAAATCAACCATGATGGATCTGATACCAAGGTTTATGGATCCACAGGGAGGGCGTATTACCATTGATGGGAAAGACTTAAAAGAGGTAACAGCTACCTCATTACGCGGTTTAATGGGCGTAGTGAACCAGGAGTCGGTTTTATTTAATGATACTATTTTTAATAACATCGCCTTTGGTAAAACCGATGCCAAACGCGAAGAGGTGGAGGCTGCCGCACGTATAGCCAATGCCCATAATTTTATTATTGAAACCGAGGATGGTTATAATACCAATGTGGGCGACAGAGGCACCAAACTATCGGGAGGGCAAAGGCAGCGTATTTGCATTGCAAGGGCAGTTTTAAATAACCCGCCTATTATGCTGTTAGATGAAGCCACATCAGCACTGGATACCGAATCTGAAAAACTGGTGCAGGATGCGTTGAACAACCTCATGAAAAACCGTACATCACTGGTTATTGCCCACAGGCTAAGTACCATCCAAAATGCCGATCTTATAGCCGTGTTAGAAAACGGAAGGTTGATAGAGCAGGGCACACACCAGGAGTTACTCAATAACAATGGCCTTTACCGTAAACTGATTGATATGCAAACTTTTGGCGAAGATTAATCGCCTTTGCCGTTTAGCTTATCTTTGATATACTGCCAGTCGCGCATCAATAAACTTTGGGGCATTTTGGCAGCGTTTTCCCTTTTGCGGATATACTTTTTAGCCTTGCGTAACAGGAACCCCTCTTTTGCAGGCGCCAGTAAATTATACCCGAATTTATTTTTAGTGAAGAGATGCAGAAAGCTGCCGTCGCTATAAAAATTATACCCAAATTTATCAGCAATATATTCTAATGAAGCGCTTGTATAAAAGGATACGTGCTGGCCTGTTTCTACAGAAAAGTATGACCAGTCGTCTACTTTGCTTATGTTGTTTGGTTGCAGCTCGGTGCTAAAAAGTAAACTGTCAGAAAACTCAAGGATCTGTTTTATTTCCTCCATTGGGTTTGCCAGGTGTTCAAATACTTCAAAAGTGGTTGCCAGTTCAAATTTTGTATTACCCTTCAGGTCTTGCAGATCAAAATAGTTTGCAAATATGTTTTGGCAGTATTTGTCGGTATGGTAAAAGTTAAAGCCTTTATCGCGCATTAAGCGGGTAAACAGGCCATAGCCGCCGGCGTAATCCAGGTAGGGTTTCTGAGCATTAAAATTTTCTGCAAGTATTTTGCTCACCCGGTTTGCCAAAGTATAGTTACGATAAGGCAACCCAATATCCAGTTGCGTTATAGCCGATGAATACGCTTCAGGCAGCCAGTACGGTTCTTCGGTTTGTATAAAACCGGTATCGTTACAACGATAGTATTTAACGTCGTATTTGCCAAGTATTTTGGCTGTAAATAAATAAGTGGTCTCGTTGCCCGTTATTTTGCTAAGCATTTTTAAAGATGCAATTTTTAATTAAAGAACGAATACTGAGCAGGCGCTTTTTATACTATAGTTGCATAACTTTGTAAACTGATATTATGGCCATACCAATCATTTTTTTTCATAGTGGTAATTCAAAGTATTTAAAATACAGCCTTAAGCAGGCGCGCACATTCAACCCCGGTTCGCCTGTTTATTTGCTTGGCGATAAAAGAAATAACCGGTACCCGTTTATTACCCATGTTTTAACCGATAAGTACGAGCCCGCGGTAAAAGCATTTTCTAAAATATACAAACACAGGTCATCCAACGGCGAGGTTTACGAACTGAATTGTTTTTTACGCTGGTTTTATATAGAAGCCTTTTGCCGGGAGAATAACATAGAGGCGTTCATCTACCTCGATTCGGACGTGTTGCTGTTCCAGGACGTAACTGAAATGGTGCCGGTGTTTAAAAATGCTGCCATAGCCAATACCTGTGCAGATATGGGCATGCCGGCGTTTACCTATTTTAAAAATAACACCACACTAAGTAATTTTTGCGATTATCTGATACGGGCTTACACCGAAGAAAAAGCAATCAAAGAGCTGGATGAATATTATGAGCCGTTTGCAAACAGCTCTGAAATGATGGGAGGTGTTTGCGATATGACACTGTTTCATTTTTACTTTCGCGATCATCCACACGATACTCTTAAAATAGACCTGATTAATAACGAGCTTGGGGTGGATGTATCCATAAATAGCAGCGATGGTTATGAAATGGAAAATGGCGTAAAAAAGATTTATTGGCAAAATAACCTGCCCTATTGCAAACGTATTAGCGATGGTAAATTAATAAAGTTTGCAACGCTGCACTACCAGGGCGATGCCAAAAAACTTATGGCCAGACATTTTAAAGGCAAGGGCTATATTATCACCAGGGCGTGGGATTTATGGAAACAAAAGCAATAACTTGTTGCGCAGGTAACAATGTATTTTACAGCTAAAACAAATATATTTGCGACATGAGCAATGAGCGTACCCCATCTTATAAAACTACCTCCCCGGTATTATTCATCATATTTAACCGACCTGAACAAACAGAGCGGGTATTTGCAGAAATTAGGCAGGCTGCCCCTTCCAGGCTTTATGTTGCTGCTGATTTCCCAAGATCGAATAAGGTGGGTGAAGCAGCTTTAACAGAACGGGTAAGAAGCGTAGTGAATCTGGTTGATTGGGAATGCGAGGTTAAAACACTTTTCAGTGATCATAATTTGGGATGCAAAGAAGCCGAAGCATCCGCTATGACCTGGTTTTTTGATCATGAAGAGGAGGGTATTATTTTGGAAGATGATACTTTGCCGAATAATGATTTTTTCAGGTTTTGCGATACCATGCTGGAACATTACAGGCATGATAGCCGCATTAGGCACATTTGTGGTTGTAACTTGCAGCATGGAAAAAAATGGGGCAATGCCAGCTATTATTTCTCAAACATAAGCCATGGTTGGGGTTGGGCTGGCTGGCGTAGGGTTTGGAAAGATTATGATAGAGATTTGAAGCAATACGAGGCAAGCGATATACGCCCGCAACTTGAAAATATTTTTGAAGACAGTTTTATTGTTGATAGCTGGGAACAGATATTTATTGATGTTAAAGCCGGTAAAATTGATACCTGGGATTATCAGTATGGGTTTTTAAATTTCTTTAACAATAGCCTTTCGGTTATTCCTAACTACAACCTCATTACAAACATAGGCTTTGGCGTAAACTCCACTAATACGCATGATGCTGATAATATTAATGCGAACATCCCCTTGGAACCGCTTGGCGAAATAACCCATCCTTTATACATTGTTCCACAAAAAAAAGCCGACGAAGCCTCGTTAAAGCATGATTTTAATGTAGATGCCCGTCGCAAAAAATACAACAAGCCAAAGTACAAGCTAAAAAGGTGGTTAAAAGGCTCAGGTAAATAAACCTAAATAAAAAAGCCACCCTGATTGCTCAGAAATGGCTTTTGATGGAATCAATAGTAAATTCTTTTTTTATTGGAACTTAAACCCTAAGCCCAGCTGAAACACCTGGTTGCGGTAATCGGGTGCCGAGCTGTTAGAGTAGTTCTTGTCCAGGTCTATAGCGTACCGGCCACGCAGCTCAACGTTGCGGTTAAGCTCAATACCCACACCAATTACACCCGATATGTAGCTTTTATCGCCACGGTAGGTATACTCCGGCTCTGATACTGAGTTGAAGCCATTATCATAAGTATTGCGCGTTGAGGTAATAAATGTTAACTGCGGCCCTATCACAAAGTTAAAACCCGGTACCAGGCGGAATTTTGCCAGCAAGGGGATATCAACGTAATTGGTGCGCTGTTTAAAAGTACCATCAACAGTTTCGGCTTTGTAGCCTTTTTGCGAAAACAAAATTTCGGGCGCAAACGATAAAGGGTAAGCAATTGGTACGTCGAAAGTTAAACCCGCGTGCCAGCCGGCAATAGTGCTGGTACTGTAATCAGAATTGTAAGCATCAACAGTATTTGAAAAGTTAACGCCACTGGCTAAACCAACCTTGGGTTGCCAAAAATCATTTTGCCTTCTGTCATATCTTTCTTGTACAGGGGCAGGGCGCCTTACCACCCTGCGTTGGTAACGGCGGTCATAGCGTTGTGCACTTGCTGAGCCAACTACAACCATCAGGCATATTGCCATAAAGAGAAATTTTTTCATCGGTTCTGTTTTTTAATGATGTTGAAATACCGGGGCATTTGCCTGTAATATTTCATGTTTGTTAATTTTTATAACCTATAGAGTGAAAATTAAGGCCAAGGTTTATTCGTAGATGCTTTAAATAATGTTAGCGGGCCAAAACAATTATCGGTAATTAAGATTTAAGCTACATTTGAATAATAATGGAACGGAAAAATTACATAGCATGTTGCCTGCTTTTTATACTAAGCATGTCGGTTCAAAGCGGGTTCGCTCAAAAAGCAAGTTTAATCAACACCTTAACGGAGCAAAACCACTGGGTTGATTCTGTTTATAAAAGATTAAGCCGTAAAGAACGTATCGGCCAGTTATTTTATGTAAGGGCGCACACCAACAAAGGGCAGCACTATGAAGATTCTGTAGCCATGGTGATACAGGACGAGCATATTGGCGGGTTGGTATTTTTCCAGGGTGGGCCGGTAAGGCATGCCAACCTCATCAATAACTATCAAAAACTTTCTAAAGTGCCATTGCTTATTGCTATGGATGGCGAATGGGGACTGGGCATGCGGTTAGATTCGTCTGTTTCCTACCCCTACCAAATGACGCTGGGCGCCATACAGGACAATAACCTCATCTACAAAATGGGGCAAATGGTAGCTTATGATTTTAAGCGCCTGGGCATCCAGATAAATTTTGCGCCCGATATGGATGTAAATAACAACCCCAACAACCCGGTGATCAATTACCGGTCGTTTGGCGATAATAAGTATAACGTAGCCAAAAAAGGCATCGCCTATTTTAAAGGGATGCAGGATGCCGGGCTCATCGTTTTTGCCAAACACTTCCCCGGCCATGGCGATACCAATGTCGATTCGCATTTTGATCTGCCGCTGCTGCCGTTTACCCGCGCAAGGTTAGATTCCTTAGAAGAGTATCCGTTCAGGGAAGCCATAGCCGCCGGTGTAGGCGGTGTAATGATAGCCCATATGAATATCCCTGCGCTGGATACAACAAAAAATTTACCCTCTACCTTATCAAGGCCCATCGTTACCGGTATCCTGAAAGATTCATTAGGGTTTAAGGGTATAGTAGCGTCTGATGCCATGGAGATGGCGGGTGTTACCAAGTACTTTCCTAACGGCGAAGCCGATGTGAGGGCCTTTTTAGCAGGGAATGACCTGATTGAATTATCAGTAAATTCACAAAATGCGGCCAGGCTTATTTTAAAGGCCATCCGTAAAAACAAAATTACCAAGGCCGAATTTGAGGCGAAGGTTAAAAAATTGCTTGCCGCAAAATATTGGGCCGGTTTGGATGCCTATAAGCCAACTACGCCCAGGAACATTATACAGGATATAAACCGCCCCGCCGCTGCCGAACTGATCCAGCAACTGGGCGATGCTGCTATAACCGTACTAAAAGGCGATAGCCGCACCCTGCGCCAAAGTCCGTTCAAAAAAACAGCCATTATAAGTATCGGGGTCGATAGGCCAACGGTTTTCCAGATGGAGCTTTCAAAATGGTACGCCAACAGCATGATATTTTTGGTGGGTAAAAACACCTCGCTAACCGACCTGAACCGCATGCTGCAAACCTTAAAAGGTTTCGATCAGATCTTCGTAAGTATCCATGATACCCGCCTGCGCCCGGCCAGCAAGCTGGACTACAGCAATGATGTTAAGTTCCTCATCTCGGCCTTAGCGGCCAAGCCAAACGTTGTAACCAGCGTTTTTGCCAACCCTTATACCATAGCGGGTTTACCGGGCATTGAAAAAAGCAGCGGAATCCTGGTAGGTTACCAAAAAGATGACGCCATGCAGCGCTCGGCCGTAAAGGTGATAACCGGTACAATGAAACCTACCGGAAAACTGCCTGTAAGTGTAAACCTGTATTTTACTACCGGTATGGGTATGAGCTTTTAGACGATGTGCGGATATGCAGATTTCAAATGTGCAGATGATAGGAGTTTGCAATCCGCACATGTGTTTTTAATTGCACATCTGCATATTCGCACATCTACACATCTTTTTAGCTATTGCAGCAAAGCAGTTTTAAACGTAGCATCGTTAGTATTTAATACCCGGTAATAAGCATTGTTGCCCCATTTAAAACGGGCAGCATTGGCTTTGATGAGAGTTTTAATAATATCGTGCGATACCAGCAAGTCATGCGGGGCTATAGTTTTTAAAGTTTGCGATGCATAGGCAATAAAGTTATGCAGGCCGGTATCCGTAATGTCATACTGACTGATGAAATTATCGGCCGTTGGGTACTTGCTTATTACTGGTTGCAGCCTGTCTATCACATAAGCGGTGAAAAGCTGGTTGCCCGCAAGGTCATCTACCAGCTGTGTGTTTTGCGTAGTATCGGCAGGTACAAAAACATCGGGCATAATACCGCCCATGCTAAAAACTTTGCGGCCTTTAGTAGTATGGTAGGTTGATGCGCCCAGGAAAGCGCTATCGCTTAAATTACTCCCAGCAGTTAACAATTCACCTTTGCGTATGCGGTTGGCCAATTCGTTACGGTAACTAATGACCCCATTTTTATATGATTTTTGTATAGACCTGCCCGATGGGGTATAATACCTGGCAACGGTTAAATTAATAGCCGTGCCATCGCCAAACGGAAACTGCTGCTGCACCAGGCCTTTACCAAACGACCGGCGGCCAACAATGGTAGCCCTGTCCAGATCTTGTAAAGCGCCCGCCAGTATCTCGCTGGCCGATGCCGAGTATTCATCTATAATAACGGTAAGCGGCCCCTGCTCATAACTGCCGGAGTCGGTAGCAAAGTAATCGGTACGTGGCTCGTGGGTTCCCTGCGTGTACACAATCAATTTACCATTCGGTAAAAATTCATCGGCCATGGCGGTTGCGGTGTTCAGGTAACCGCCACCGTTTCCGCGCAGGTCAAGCACCAGTTTTTGCATGCCATCAACCTTAAGGTTTACCAGCGCCTTCCTGAAATCGGCATCCGTGGTTGATGCGAATTTGCTTATTTTAATGTACCCGGTATCACCAACGTTAAATGCCGCATCCACACTGCTCAGGCTAACCCGGTCGCGTTTTATATCAAAATCTTTTATGGCCTTAAATTGATCCCTCAGTATCCCCAGGGCAATGTGCGTATCTTTTTCACCTCTGAATATTTTGCTGATGCGGGTTACGTTTAGTTTTGTACCCGAAAATGCTTTACCATCAACATTAATTACCCTGTCGCCAACCATAACACCGGCTTTTGCAGCAGGGCCATCGGCATTTACCTGGGTTATAACAAGGGTATCGCGCAGCAACTGGTATTCTAAACCGATGCCGTTAAAGCCACCTTCCAACCGCTCGTTGATAGAGCGTGCCTGTTGCGCGGGCAGGTAAATGGAGTGCGGGTCGAGGCTTTGCAGCATATCGTTTACGGTTACTCCGGCAACGCTATCGGTGTTTACCGAATCTACGTACTTGGTGTTTACCAGTTCAAGCACGCGCGAGATCTTATCGGGGCCGGCAAAGTTGAGGCCAAGCCGGTGCCCGCCAAAATTACTGTCGCTTATTAGCAGCCCAATGGTTACACCAATTAGTATTAAAAGCAATGTTCTGAAAATAATTCCCGCAGTTCGTTTCATCTAAATTTTTCGCCAAGCAAATCTAATAATTAGCAGCTATTGCTGATAATTTATATCACGTTCGTTGCTTTGATGTTTTTTATTCAATTTTGTTAAAAATTTATGGCCAAAAAATGGAAATAAACACCGAAAAAGACTCCAACTACAACGGCCTCGAAAATATGTCGGTGCTGGAGCTCCTTCAAAACATCAACAAGGAAGATAAAACTGTGCCATTAGCGGTAGAGAAAGCCCTGCCGCAAATAGAAAAACTGGCAGTGGCAGTAACTGAACGGATGCGCAAAGGTGGGCGTTTATTTTACATAGGTGCAGGTACCAGCGGACGGTTAGGTGTGGTTGATGCTTCGGAATGCCCGCCAACTTTCGGTGTGCCGTTTGATTGGGTTGTGGGCATCATTGCCGGAGGCGATACCGCTATCCGCAAGGCCGTGGAATTTGCCGAAGATGACCGCGGGCAGGCCTGGAAGGATTTGCAGGAGTTTGATATAAACGAGCGTGATGTGGTGGTAGGCATAGCCGCATCGGGCACTACGCCATATGTTATTGGCGGGTTGAAAACGGCTAACGAGCATGGTATTGCTACAGGCTGTATTGTTTGCAATGCAGGCAGCCCTGTTGCTGCCACGGCCCAATACCCGGTAGAAGTGGTAACCGGCCCAGAGTTTGTTACCGGCAGCACCCGTATGAAAGCCGGTACCGCGCAAAAGCTGGTTTTAAACATGCTGAGCACAAGTGTAATGATACAGCTGGGTAGGGTAAAGGGTAATAAAATGGTTGATATGCAGTTATCCAATAACAAACTGGTACAACGTGGTACCAACATGGTAATGGCCGAAACCGGGTTAGATGAAGCCACCGCCGCCGAACTGTTGAAAAAATATGGCAGCGTACGCAAAGCGGTTGATAGTTTAAAATAGATGTGCAGATGCGTGAATATGCAGATGTGCAAATGAAAAAATAAAAGAATAACATTAAAATAATCTGCACATACGCACATTTGCATATCTGCACATCAATGAAAAATGCACGAGATAGAACCATATTACCGCTGGCGGGATGATTATATAGCATCGGAGGACGAGTATTCGCCCTTTTATGCTACGCAGTACAACGAGTTTGAATACGATAAGCAGATCTACAATTACCTGCTGCACCCGCAATGGGATTCGTTCGGTTCAAATACTTTGTACCTCAAGGTTCTGTATGTTGATTACGACCGCGGCTACACCATTATAGAATTTATTGGCGAATGGAACGATGCCATTAACAACGATATTATGCTGATGAAACGCGAGCTGTTTGAATTGATGATAGACCAGGGCGTTAATAAATTTATATTGATAGGCGAGAACGTGCTGAACTTCCATTTCTCTGACGATAGTTACTACGAGGAGTGGTTTCAGGAGGTTGAGGATGGCTGGATAGCCGGGGTGAATTTTCAGGATCACGTAATAGGCGAGTTTAAGAAAAGTAATATAGACTACTACATTAACTTTGGCGGCGAGCTTGATGAACTTAACTGGCGCTCGTTAAAACCATTACAGGTATTTAAAAAGGTAGAAGAGCAGCTCACCAAAAGGCTTAATTAAGAATTGACATTAAACAGTAAGCTTTAAGAAACAATAACAACAATAGAACAATTGTAACGTTTCAAGATTTACTATATTCGTACAAATAATTTCTGAAAATAAATGGAAACTAAAACTCATGATTACGTTTACGAGAGCGTAAGCCACGTTGAAAACCCCGAAGCATCCCGCAGGTTCATAGCTAATGTATTTGTTTGGATGTTTGCGGCGTTAGCTATATCAGCCGCATGTGCATATTATTTTGCCCATAATAAAGATCTTTCATCCCTTATTCGTAATACGGAAACGGGCGCCAACAATATCTGGGGAACAGTAGTTATGATTTCTCCGCTTATTATCGTATTCCTTTTCAGGCCGGGGTTAAGTAAATTAAGCCTTGTAGGTGTTGGCTTAATGTTTGTTGTGTTTTCAGCGCTAATGGGTATTAGCCTGAGCTCGATATTTTACAGGTATCCGCCGGAATTGATAGCAAGCGCGTTTGTAACATCATCAATTGTATTTGGTGTTATGGCAGTCGGTGGTTACATCACTCACCAAGACCTGACTAAATTTGGCTCTATCCTGATCATGTTACTGATAGGCGGTATCGTTGCAACTGTTTTAAATCTGTTCATCTTCCGAAGCGGAAGTTTCGACCTGATTATCAGTTATGTAATGGTAGCTGTATTTGTAGGCTTAACCGCATACGATGTGCAAAAGCTAAAACGCATTGGCGCCGGCCTTGAATATGGTGATGCTACAGGAAAAAAGATGGCTGTTATGGGTGCCTTAACCCTGTATCTTGATTTTATCAACTTGTTCCTTGCATTACTTCGCGTATTTGGCGGCAACAGGAGATAGTCAGATACCCTAAAAGAATTGGAAGCCGCTTAATTAGCGGCTTTTTTGTTTTGGGGTATTTTGGCTAAAGCCAGAATCGTCCTTTTGTTATCCGTCCCATAAATGGGGCGGCAATGAAATGGGAATTGTAGCCGTTGGCTTTAACCAACGGACAATAAACAGGCTATCTTGCTCAGTCAAACAGGGTGTAATTTATACGCTTGCACTTTACAACATTATTATTCATCTTTGTAACGCTTATGGAGAAAGACGGAGGGATTAGACCCTGCGATGTCTTAGCAACCTGTTACTTAACAAGGTGCTACATTCTACTCAAACCAAATGAATGGTTTGGGACAGATAAGTGAAAGTCAATATTATACCCGACTTTTCGAGATAAGCTATATACAGTTTGCAGTTTTGAGTAAGCAGTTTGCAGTGTTTTCGCTATGCCTGTTTGTTAAAACTGCCCACTGCTAACTGGCAACTGCCCACTCATAAAATGGATATTAGAAAAGAACTGCAGAAACGCATACTGGTTATTGACGGAGCTATGGGTACCATGATTCAAAGGTACGAGCTCACCGAGGAGGATTTTCGTGGGGAGCGTTTCCGTGATCATGCATCTGATCTGAAAGGCAATAATGACCTGCTGAACATTACCCGCCCTGACGTGATCAAGGCTATCCATGCCGAGTATTTGGATGCCGGGGCGGATATCATCGAAACCAATACATTCAGTACGCAAAAAATATCACTGGCCGATTACCACCTCGAAGAACTTGATTACGAATTAAGCTACGAAGGTGCCCGTATTGCCCGCGAGGTAGCCGACGAATACACCAAAAAAGACCCGTCAAAACCGCGCTTTGTGGCCGGTGCTGTTGGCCCAACAAACCGTACAGCTTCGCTATCACCAGATGTGAACGACCCGGGTTACCGCGCCGTTACCTTTGACGACCTGGCCCAGGCTTATTACGAACAGGTACGCGGCTTGGTTGATGGCGGCTCGGACGTGTTGCTAGTTGAAACCATATTTGATACCCTGAATGCCAAGGCAGCACTGTTCGCGATAGACAGGTATAAAAAAGAATGTAAAGAAGCCGGTAAAGATTATCTTGCCTTTAGGGAAACCGGCGGTGTGATGATCTCCGGTACTATTACCGATGCATCGGGTCGTACCTTATCGGGCCAAACAGTTGAGGCATTCTGGAATTCGATCAGTCACGCCAACCTGTTATCGGTTGGTTTAAATTGTGCTTTGGGCGCTAAGGAAATGAGGCCTCACTTAGAAGAGCTTTCTGCAAAGGCGGGTGTGTTTATCTCGGCCTATCCAAACGCGGGTTTGCCAAACGAATTTGGCGCTTATGACGAAACCCCGCACGAAACCGCCCACCAGGTTGATGATTTCATCAAAGCGGGCCTGGTAAATATTGTGGGTGGTTGTTGTGGCACCACGCCCGAGCATATTAAATGTATAGCCGATAAAGCTGCTAAATATTCCCCAAGACAACTGCCCCAAATAGAGCCTTATTTAAGGCTAAGCGGTTTAGAAGCCGTAACCCTCACCCCCGAAACAAACTTTGTAAACATAGGCGAGCGTACCAATATCACCGGGTCGCCAAAATTCTCCAAACTTATCCTGGCCGAAGATTACGAGGCTGCCCTGACCGTTGCCCTGCAGCAGGTAGAAGGCGGCGCGCAGGTTATCGACATTAACATGGATGAGGGGATGATCGACTCGGAAGCGGTAATGGTGAAATTCCTGAACCTGGTTGCCAGCGAACCCGATATTGCCAAACTGCCCATCATGATCGATTCCTCAAAATGGACGGTTATTGAGGCCGGGTTGAAATGCCTGCAAGGGAAAGGTATCGTAAACTCTATCTCCCTGAAAGAAGGCGAAGAAAAATTTAAAGAATATGCCCGCAAGATCTTAAGCTATGGCGCAGCCGCCGTAGTGATGGCCTTTGACGAAACCGGCCAGGCCGATTCATTGGAACGCCGTAAAGAAATTTGCGGACGCTGCTACCGGATATTGGTTGATGAAGTTGGTTTCCCGCCGCAGGATATCATTTTCGACCCGAATATATTGACCGTAGCCACCGGGCTTGAAGAGCACAACAATTACGCGGTAGACTTTATTGAAGCCACCCGCTGGATAAAACAAAACCTGCCATACGCTAAAGTAAGCGGTGGGGTAAGTAACATATCGTTCTCGTTTCGCGGTAATAACGTGGTGCGCGAGGCCATGCACTCTGCATTCCTGTACCATGCTATTAAAGCCGGGCTGGATATGGGCATCGTAAACGCCGGGATGCTGGAAGTTTACCAGGAAATCCCTAAGGACCTGCTGGAACTGGTGGAAGACGTTTTACTGAATCGCCGCGACGATGCCACCGAGCGCTTGGTTGAATTTGCCGATACTATTAAAAGTAAGGGTAAAGAGATAGTGCGCGACGAAGAATGGCGTAAAAACCCGGTGGAGGAACGTCTGTCGCACGCGCTGGTGAAAGGTATTATTGAATACCTGGATGATGACGTGGAAGAAGCCCGACAGAAATTCGCCAAACCCTTAGAGGTTATTGAAGGCCCGCTGATGGATGGCATGAACGTAGTAGGCGACTTGTTTGGCGCCGGTAAAATGTTTTTGCCACAGGTGGTAAAATCGGCCCGTGTAATGAAAAAGGCGGTGGCTTACTTGTTGCCGTTCATCGAACTGGAAAAACAACGTGTGATAGATGCCGGGGAAGACAGCAGCGGCAGCCGTGCAAATGCGGGCAAGGTATTAATGGCCACCGTAAAAGGCGATGTGCATGATATTGGCAAGAATATAGTGGGCGTGGTGCTGGCTTGTAACAACTTCGAGGTGATTGACCTTGGGGTGATGGTACCAGCCCAGCGCATTATAGAAGAAGCAAAAAAACAGGAAGTAGATATTATAGGTTTAAGCGGGTTGATCACCCCATCGCTTGATGAGATGGTGCATTTTGCCAAAGAGATGGAGCGCGAAGGGTTTACCATTCCGCTCATTATTGGTGGGGCAACTACCTCGCGCATCCATGCCGCGGTAAAGGTAGCGCCACATTATTCGGGTGCAGCCATCCACGTGCTGGACGCATCGCGCAGCGTAACCGTTTGCAGCAGCCTGATGAACCGCGATACCCGTGATGGTTATATCCAAAACATTAAAGACGAATACACCAAAGCCCGCGAGGCGCACGCCAACAAAAAAAGCGATAAGCGTTTTGTAAGCATTGAGCAGGCCCGCGAGCAAAAATTTCAGATTGACCTTAAAACGGTAGCGCCTGCGCCAACGTTTTTGGGCACCAAGGTTTTTGAAGCGTTCCCGCTGGAAGAACTGGTGCCTTACATCGACTGGACTCCTTTCTTCCATACCTGGGAACTGCGCGGCAGCTATCCAAAAATATTTGCCGATAAGTTTGTAGGCGATGAAGCCAAAAAACTTTTTGATGATGCACAGGCATTATTAAAAAAGATTGTTGACGAAAAGCTGTTGCGTGCCAGTGGCGTTATCGGTTTTTGGCCGGCTAACAGCGTGGGCGATGATATCGAGATATATACTGACGATACCCGCCAGCACGTGCTTACACGCATCCATACGTTGCGCCAGCAGAACGAAAAGGTAAAAGGTGAGCCGTATTATGCCCTGTCGGACTTTATTGCGCCTAAGGACAGCGGTGTTGCCGATTACTGGGGCGGCTTTGCTGTAACATCGGGTATTGGCTGCGATGAGTTGGTTGCCGAATTTGAGGCCGATCATGACGACTACAACAGCATCATGACCAAAGCCATTGCCGATCGCTTTGCCGAAGCCTTCGCCGAGAAAATGCACGAACTGGTACGTAAGGAATACTGGGGATATTCTAAAGACGAGCAACTGGGGACTGATGAACTGATCAAGGAAGAATACCAGGGTATCCGCCCGGCACCGGGTTACCCCGCCTGCCCTGACCATACCGAGAAAACTACCCTGTTTGAGATATTGCAGGCAGAAGATAACGCCCACATGCACCTTACCGAAAGCCTGGCCATGACACCGGCTGCATCTGTAAGTGGTTTTTATTTCGGGCATCCGCAGGCAAGGTATTTCGGGCTGAATAAAATAAGTAAAGACCAGATTGAGGATTACGCGCAGCGTAAGAATTTATCGATAGACACGGTTGAGCGTTGGCTTGGGCCGAACCTTAACTACTAATAAACAAACCCGTCATTGCGAGCGATAGCGTGGCAATCTTCGATAGAAAAGTGTACCACAAGCATATCGAAGATTGCTTCGTTCCCCACAATGACGGGTAAAATAAGACTATAACCTAAAATGAAGATAACAGAACACATCAAAAACGCCAACGGTAAGACGCTTTTCTCATTCGAGTTAATCCCACCCTTAAAAGGCCAAAGCATCCAGGGGATTTACGATGCTATTGACCCGCTGATGGAGTTTAAGCCGCCGTTTATTGATGTAACATCACTGCGCGAGGATTATATTTATAAAGAGCATGAAACCGGCCTGCTGGAAAAACTGGCTTATCGTAAACGCCCGGGGACCATTGCTATCTGCGCAGCTATCATGAATAAGTATAAGGTAGATACCGTTCCGCATTTGCTTTGCGGTGGCTTTACCAAGGATGAAACCGAGAACGGCCTGATAGACCTGCAATTTTTAGGGATTGATAACGTACTGGTTTTACGCGGTGATGCCCGCCGGGGCGATGCTTCGTTTGTGCCTACGCCAAACGGCCACTGCTACGCTACCGACCTGCTGCAACAAGTAGTGAACATGAACAATGGTGTTTACCTGCACGAGCATTACGAAGGTATCCTGAAAACAGATTTCTGTATAGGTGTTGCCGGTTACCCCGAAAAACATTTTGAAGCACCAAACCTGAAAACCGACTTTAAATACCTAAAGCAAAAGGTGGATATGGGCGCGGGTTTCATCGTAACGCAAATGTTCTTCGACAATCAAAAATACTTTGATTTTGTAAACAGCTGCCGTGCCGAGGGTATCAATGTGCCTATTATTCCGGGATTGAAACCTATCACCACATCCAAACAACTGGTTAATCTATCCAAAACCTTCCATATCGATATCCCCGAAGCCCTGAGCGACGCGATACATGATTGCAAAGAAGAAAAGAATGTAAAAGATATTGGTATTGAGTGGATGATAGAACAGTGTAAAGAACTGGTGAAATTCGGCGCACCTGTATTGCACTTCTATACCATGGGTAACCCCGGGCCAACAAAGCGGATAGCTGAAGCGATATTTTAACTACCCTGTCATGCTGAGCGATAGCGAAGCATCTAATCGCCGACACGCATACCCGCCATGCATGAGTTCGCAAATAGATCCTTCACTACGTTCAGGATGACAAGAAGGCTTTTACAACACTTTTTCCATATGCACCAGCTTCCCGTTAAAGTTCATACCCTCTAACACAATTTTAAACTTGCGGGTAACATCGTTATTGTAAAATTTTATAAGAAACTCGTGTTTCTCTTTATCCAATATGATATTGGGCTGCCAATACAAAGTAGTTCGTAAATCGCGCTCGCCGGAAGCAGTTACAGCCGTTGCATAATCCGGGCTAAAGAAATCTTTTACAGCGGTGTATCCTGCTAATGGTAGTGTTTTATTATTCTTGTCGTCATAAACAAAGCCTTTGCCCCGTTTGGTATAAACAGATATTACACCACCATAAGCACCAAAGGCGCCGCCCATTGATGGGTCGTAAATTTTTACATAGTCAACTTCCATCATAGGTGTATTACGGATATCCGCAAGGCTTGAGGCAAAATTATTCAGGAAGAAAGCCACGGGGTCATTACGCCAAACAACAGATGGCTCATCTCCTAAGGGGTTGCTGATCCTGATGCCGGGTATTTTGCCCTGAAGGTATTGAAATAATGAACCGTAGTTTATAGCCCGTGGGTCGTCGCCAACCAAAATATTAGTTGAAATACCGTCTTTAAATACACCTGCGGTATAAACTTTATCCACCTTCTCTTTTTTCGATACAGCCTTACCGTTTACCCTTACTTCTTTAAGTTGCCGGGTGTTTTTAAGTTGCAGCATATAATCCTGCACACGTTTTGATAATTGTAAGGGTGGGTTACCGGGCGCAATACTTGTATCGGGCGTGGGTTTTATAAATGGATAGATGTAGTTTTTCACCAGGCCGTTATCAACCGTTAGTTTTACTTTATTTGATGCAAGGTTTTTGTCCTGAAACTTAAAGTAGAGTTTTGCATCACCATAATAAATAAGGCCATCTCTAAAAAATGCTGCGTTCTCGCTTACCTGCAGGGGCAACATTACCGAGCTTTTGTCTGGTGTTTCTACAAAAATGGTTGCATAAGTGCCGGGTTTAAACCCATTTGCGTTTATGCCGGTAACTTTGCCGCTGAGGCTTAAAAAACGATGGTTGGGTATGGTGTCAGTCAGCTTAGTTGTGGTGTCGGTACTCCAGTTATATTTGCGCCAGCCATGGGTAAGCATTACCAGGTCTAAATTTTTAGCAGCGTCTTCGGTTGTGTCTGCAAAATAATAATAAGGGTTAACTATCTTGCCCCTTAGGTCGGCTGTTAAAAGTAAATGCGAGATAATATTGTCCCGGTTAGGCGAAGGGTCATCAACATCGGCATCTGTAACAGATACAGAATAATTAGAACGAATGCTATCCTTAACCGCCAGTTTTAACTGGTTTAAGCCGCGGCTTAGTTTACTTATGCTTGTAAAGGCGGTATCCACATTAAAGCTATAGTCATGATTGTTTACGAAGGTGATACGCTCGGCAATAGGCTTTAAGTTTTTATTGAAAACGGTAATATATAAAATGCCCGATGGCATATCTTTTATGGGGATGATGCCGTTAGACATTTCGGCAGCCGACAGGTCTATTTTTACCTGGTAAGCGATAATGCCGTTGTCATGCGCCACAAGCGTTAAATTTTTGTCGGCAGCATCGGCGTCTTTTGAGCGGAAGATAAAAAACTTTTTACCTGTAGCAACGTCAGCAATATGCAGGGTTATGCCATTAGGTTTTGCCTGGGGCAATGGCGTGGTATGTTCTGTTCCTCCTGCATCTTTCCAGGTAGCAATATATGCCTGGCCGGGTTGTGCAAGCATGGTAAATGCACCCATGCCATCGTGTGTGGTGGCAAATTCGGTTATGATATTGCCCCCGTTTTTTATAACGCCCGTTACTTTAGCCGGCATCCCGTTTGCGTCGGTAGTTTTAAAAGCCATTAAAGCGGGTATGCTGTTTACCCAGTCGCCACCCTCGGGCAAAAAATGTATTACAGGCGTGGCGGTATAATCAGCCTGAGGTGCTTTTTCGATATTTAATACCGACAGCAGTTTCATATATATAAAACTGCTGTCGCTTCTAAGCATCGCTTCGGTATACGCACGGCAGTAAACGGCATGTATAGCGCTATCGGTTGGCAGTACAATATTGCCGGATGCGGTAGACTCAAAAATGGGGGCGGTTAAGCGGTTTAATAATTTACCATGCTCATCAAGCAACTCCATATAAAAATTTTTACCCACGCGTGAACGCCTGCTCCCCGTAAAAAGGTAGGCTTTAAACCAAATAGTATCGCCGGTTACATAGCTGGTTTTATCGTAATGGATGTAGATCTTTTCTTGCGGATCTTGCCGTAGCTGATGGTTTACAACCTGGCCTGCACTTTGGGCAAAACAAAAATGCGCGCATAGCAGTAGTGCTGCAGCAAATAACAGGCGGGTAAAATATTGGTTCATTTAGGTTTAGAAATAACGCATCAAAATAGGGAATAATGTTAGTATTAGCGTTAAAATTTCGTCAATAAAAAAGCCGGGCTGCTAACAGCCCGGCTTTTTTATTGATTGATTAAGCGGATAATTATATCCCTTCGCCTTTTAGTTTTGAAGCGGCAACTAACGCTTTGTAGGCATTAACCACACCGCCTGTTTTTGACAGGGTTGTAAAATCAACCTTTTCGGTTTGGCTGCCCGGTTTTAAAACCATAGTGCCGGTTAGCGGCGTGGCCGATTCCAATATTACCTGTTTAAGCTGTTTTGCGCTCAGATTGGGATAATATTCTAATACCAGTGCGGCAATGCCCGCCGTAATTGGCGATGCAAAGCTGGTACCATCGGCAGTGTTAAACTCGGCATCCATATTTACAGATGTTACTTTAACACCCGGTGCAAAAACATCTACATTTTTTTTACCGTAGTTGCTGAAAGTACCCGCAAGGTTTAAATCCAGTTTATTAGAAGATGCACCAACACATATCACGTTATCGGCATCAGTACCTGAACCATCCTCAAAGGTATCATTCGGGAATTGTGGTTTAACGTCAACATCCTGGTTGTCATTGCCTGATGCCTGTACCAACAATACGTTTTTAGCAGCGGCATATTTAAAGGCCTCATCAACCCAGGCTTTATGTGGTGATAGTTTTTTGCCAAAGCTCATGTTAATGATGCGTGCGCCATTGTCAACTGCGTAGTGTATAGCGTTGGCAATATCCTTATCGTATTCATCGCCGTTAGGTACAGCTTTAATAGCCATTATTCTAACATTATCTGCTATCCCGTCAATACCGTATTTGTTATTGCGTACAGCACCTATTAAGCCGGCTACACCGGTGCCATGCTCAGCATCAGCAAATTTAATAAGGTTGCTGCCGTATGGTTTGCCATCGCGCTCATCAGGGTTATCGCCAACAATGCGTTTGCGGGCATCCAGGTCGGGGTTAACATCATTGTTTAATTTGGCCAGGTATTCGCTCAGGTCGTTAATGATCTTGGCGTTAGTATCGTCGCCACCTTCCTGTTCAAAAACCGAGGTCCACACGGCTTTGCTTTGTGTAATAGTATCGCTGGTAGCGGTGATCTTCGCCAGGTCGGCCTTTTTAAAAGATGCGTCAGATTTTAAGTTAAGGGCTTTCTTAACATAGCCACTGGTAGCCATTAGGGCATTCATGATGGGCTGTAACTGCTGTATCTCGGCTTTTGATTTGGTTAGTGTAGCATCATGGGTAAGTTTTACGGTTTCCCAATAGGCAAATTCCTTTTCGCTGCCGGCAGGGGCCGATGTAAGGTTTTCGTATTTGCCTTTTAACCGGTTGTATTCGCGTACCTCTTCGGTAGTTTCGGTAAAATCGCATTTGCCACCCGGGCCGCCTAAAAAGTTCCAGCCGTGTATGTCATCAACGTAACCGTTTTTGTCATCATCAATACCATTGCCGGGAATTTCTTTGGTGTTGGTCCATAGTACAGGTTTAAGATCGGCCTGTGCGGTGTCAATACCGCTATCAATAGTGGCTATAATTACTGTTTTGCTTTTTTTACCTTTTACAAACTGGTAAGCCTGGTTAAGGCTTACGCCGAAATAGCCATCGGTTTTAAGGTCCATCAGGTGCCAGTTCTTTGGCAGTTCGGCAGGGGCTTTTGGCGCTACCTGCGCTGTCGAGTTTAAACTTATTAATAAGGCGCTGCTCAATAATACGCCTGTAATGGTTTTGCAGATTTTGTACATATTTTAATAATCGTGTTTATATTTAATATCGAACACCGAATGCTCAATGTTGAATAATGAAGTGAAAATTCGGAGTTCGATATTCAAAATTCATTATTCGATATTATTGCGCTCCAGTTCCCTTTTAATTTAATGTTATTGTAATTACAGGTCGAATTTAATGCCCTGCGCTAAAGGCAACGTTTTAGAATAGTTTATAGTATTGGTTTGGCGCCTCATATACACTTTCCATGCGTCAGATCCGCTCTCGCGGCCGCCGCCGGTTTCTTTCTCACCACCAAAAGCGCCGCCTATTTCCGCACCTGAGGTGCCGATGTTCACATTGGCAATACCGCAATCAGAACCCGCGTATGAAAGGAATGTTTCCGCCTCGCGTAAATTATTGGTCATGATGGCTGATGATAAGCCCTGCGGAACACCGTTCTGCAACTCAATAGCTTCTTCGATGGTAGCATATTTAATGAGGTAAAGTATCGGCGCAAAAGTTTCATGCTGAACGATCTTGTAATGGTTCTCCACCTCGGCAATGCAAGGTTTTACATAACAGCCAGATGCGTAAGCTCCGCCTTCCAGCTTGCCTCCTTCAACTACAAATTTACCGCCCTCGGCTTTGCATTTCTCAATAGAATCAAGATACAAAGCAACTGCATCCTGATCTATCAGCGGGCCCATGTGGTTATTCTCGTCCAGCGGGTCGCCAATTTTTATTTGGGCATAGGCCTTTACTAATTTCTGTTTAAACGCCTCGTAAACGCTTTCGTGGATAATGAGCCTGCGGGTACTGGTGCAACGCTGCCCTGCGGTACCCACCGCGCCGAATACAGCGCCAATAAGCGACATATCCAAATCGGCATTTTCTGTCAGGATGATGGAATTGTTCCCGCCAAGTTCAAGCAGGCTTTTACCCAGGCGGGCGCCAACTGCGGCGCTAACCGCTTTACCCATACGCGTAGACCCGGTTGCCGATACCAGCGGCACGCGGGTATCATTACTCATTAGCTCGCCTATGTTGCGGTCGCCTATAACCAGGCAGCTTACGCCTTCGTCGATATTGTTACGTTTAAAAACCTCCTGTGCAATGTGCTGGCAGGCAATAGCGGTTAAAGGTGTTTTTTCGGATGGTTTCCAAATGCATACATCACCGCAAAC
Organism: Bacteroidota bacterium; assembly: GCA_040390445.1. Taxonomy (GTDB): domain Bacteria; phylum Bacteroidota; class Bacteroidia; order Sphingobacteriales; family Sphingobacteriaceae; genus Mucilaginibacter. Next base: position 202,611 of record JAZJYI010000002.1, on the reverse strand, counting down.
CCAGGCCAGCATGGCGTTCCAGCTCCAAACCGCCACCGGGAAGTTAAAGGCCGATATTACACCTATAATACCCAGCGGGTGGTACTGCTCATACATGCGGTGCTCGGGGCGCTCGCTGTGCATGGTAAGGCCATAAAGCTGCCTGCTAAGCCCCACGGCAAAATCGCAAATATCTATCATCTCCTGCACCTCGCCGTAACCTTCCTGCAGGCTTTTGCCCATCTCGTAGGATACCAGCGTGCCCAGTTGTTTTTTATTGGCGCGCAGCGATTCGCCTATCTGGCGAACTATCTCGCCACGCTTGGGTGCCGGTATGGTGCGCCAGGTTTTAAAAGCCTTCGCGGCGGTTTCAACCACAGTGTTATATTCATCGGCGGTAGCAAACTTTACGGTGGCTATTTTCTTGCCATCTGTTGGCGATACAATATCTTTCGTAACAGCGTTGGCGCTGCTACCCCATTGATTGCCAGTACTAAACGCGTGGTTAATGTCGTTTATATGTAAATGATCAAGAATATCTTTTATAGGTAAGCTCATAATTGGTACTTTTGTCAAAGGTAAAAATCTTTAGGGCAATTATTCTTCAACTCATCGCTTGCCGGCTAAAATGCTTTACATTTATTATCAGCCATTTGTATTAACGCTTGTTTAATAATGTTTGTATGTTGAAAACTTAATTGCCTTATGGATGCTTATTATTGTAATTTGAACTCATGTTTAAGCCTTGCGGATAGACATCCGCCCGGCAAATATGGTGTTCTGCAAATAAACTTGAATGGAAGAAGAATTTGAATTTGGTTTTACCGAAGATCCAAAGTTTTCGGTAGAACGGTACGAAGAGATGATTCGAAATCATGATCAGTACTTTTTTGACGCGCAGGCGTTTGAGAACATTATAGACTACTACATAGAAAAGAACGACCCGGCAAAAGCCCTGCAGGTATCAGAATATGCCCGCAACCAGCACCCGTTTGCTGCGGTGTTTTTAATTAAACAGGCCCAGTTACTGGTAGTTACCAATCGCGCAAGCGAAGCTTTTGCTGCGCTTGAAAAAGCCGCTATGCTGGAAGCCAGCGATGCCGATATCTACATCATCCGGGGTAACCTGTACGAAAGTATGGAGCGCAATACCGAGGCTTTAGAGAACTACGAAAAAGCGCTTGACCTTGCCGAAGAAACCGATGAGATACTATTGCATATTGCCTACGTTTACCAAAACATGGGCGATTACGATACCGCCATTACCTACCTTAAGCTTTGCCTTAAACAAAACATGGAAAACCAGGATGCCCTGTACGAACTGGCATTTTGCTACGATGTTTTGGACAACCAGGAAGAGAGCGTTCAGTTTTATCAGCAGTATATTGATAACGAGCCTTACAGTTATGCCGCATGGTATAACCTGGGTAACGCATATACCAAGCTTAGCTTGTTCGAGAAAGCTATCGACGCTTACGATTACGCCATATTGATCAAAGACAGTTTTGCATCGGCTTACTTTAATAAAGGTAACGCCCTGGTAAACCTTGAAAAATATGCCGAAGCGATTGAGGTTTACCGCCAAACGTTTGAGTATGAGCAGCCTAATGCCGATACCTATTGCGCCATTGGCGAATGTTACGAAAAGCTGGAGCAGATGGACGAGGCGCGTTCCTTTTACAAAAAATCGGTTAAGATGGACCCCAAGCTGGCCGATGCCTGGTTTGGGATTGGCGTAACGCTTGATTTTGAAGAACGCTACTTTGAGGCGCTGCACTTTTACAAAAAAGCGCTGGACCTGGATATTGCCAACGCCGACTACTGGTTTGCCATTGCCGATGCCGAGTATAAACTGGGCCACCTGCCCGAAGCCGAGCAGGCTTATGAAAAGGTGGTGGAGCTTAACCCGCTTGATGTGGATGCATGGCTGGATTACTCGTCTATACTATACGAGCAAAAACGACTGGTTGATGCCATTGAGGTAATGTCGGAGGCCATTAAAAACAACCCCGAAGCGGCAGAGCTGTACTACCGCATGGTAGCCTACCTGTTTGCCAAAGGCGAATACAATGAGGCGTTAAACTACCTGGAAATGGCCCTTGCGTCCGATCCGGAGAAGCATTACATTCTGTTTGATTACCTGCCGCAATTGCAGGAGAATAAGGTGATCATTGATATCATTAACAGGTACACGAAATAGAGATCAGTGATTGGAGATTAGTTCATTGCCGTCCCTTTTAAGGGACGGAAGATAGGATAAACAAAAAAGGGCTTTAGCCCAACAAATAATATTCAAATCCGACTCAATCAAATGTTAAAAGCCAAACAGCAATGTTTGGCTTTTTTGGCGAATGGCAGCCGTTTTTTGGTGAAAATGGGCGATTAAATGCGTTTTAAAATCAGGATAATGAGCGTGGTGGCGCAGTTTTGTCACTTGTATTCTTACATATCTGATTATGAGGTTTATATAAGTGTTCACGGCGTTCACGGTAGTGAACGTGAACACTTCGGCTCATATTCTTCATCCTCTTTGCGCAGCAGAGGGCGGCCAGCGAAGCGTAGTCGGGGTGAGTAAAACACCCGTCATGCAATCGCGACAAACATCCCCAGCTCTCATCCGTTATTCTTTAAAACCGAATAATTATGAATACTCCAGATAGCCCAAACCCCGGCAGCCCGTTGCTAGGTGAACCCGGCGACCCAAAAGTAAACGCTGCTGAGCAGGATGCGGTCACCAATAAAGATGATGCCAGCCAGGTTACCAATAAGGATGGCGCTGTGGCAGATACCGATGGTATTACCGAAACGCTGAGCGAAAGCGAGCCCGGCACCGGGCTAAACGCTGATAACCATATAACCAACAACGATAGTGCATCAACAGATAAACTGGAACCTGATGAGCGGTTCTGATTTTGTTTGATAGCTTGTGCCGGATAATACGGGCCTAAATACGTGGAAAACGGTATTTTTGTGTGTTTAATAAGTATTATTTTTATTTGGTGTATATTTAATGGTTTACACCATCATAAAACCACCTTATTATCCCTAACCTTATGCAAGCTGTAAAAAACATTTTTATTGTAGATGATCACCAGATGGTGATAGATGGCCTGAGGCTGATCATTGACACGATTGAAGGGTTTGATATTGTTGGCGAAAGTACCAGCGCCCCGCACGCGCTGGATGTGCTGGATACTGTAAATGCCGATATACTGTTAACAGATGTAAGCATGCCCGAAATGAGCGGTATAGAGCTTACCCGGCTGGTGAAAAAGAGATACCCGCACATCAGGGTCATCGCCCTGTCTATGTTTAGCGAAAGCCAGGTAGTAGCCGAAATGATAGACGCTGGGATATCGGGTTATATATTAAAGAATACAGGTAAACAGGAACTGATAGAGGCGCTGAACAAGGTTGCATCCGGGCAGAACTACTTTGGGCAGGATATTACCCTGCAGCTCATGAAATCGTTTAAACGCAACCAGGACGAAACCTCACGCCTTACCGACCGCGAGATAGAGATCATCAGGATGATTGAGCAGGATTTTGGTAACAAGCAAATTGCCGATATGCTTTTCATCAGCGAGCGCACGGTTGAAACCCATCGCAAAAACATCCTTCGTAAAACCAATACCCAAACGGTTGTTGGCCTGCTTAAATATGCTTACGAGCGTAAGATCATCTAAGTACCGGCCTCATTACCTTTCTTGTAATGCTGCGTTTGCGGTTAGTACGTAGATAAATATGCCCTTTTCACGTGATTGTACGGAACTGCTGCTTTCATCAACTTTGTTTAACAAAAACAACTAAATAAACAAAGCGATGAAAAAAATTAAAAACGCATTTATACTAACAATGCTAATTGCTGTTGCAGCGATATCATGTAAAAAGGACGATGCCAACACAAACAATAACGCAGGTGGAGCGGCTACGGTTACCGCCAGCAACTATGGTTTCGACGGAACGGCAGGCGCAGCATTTAAAAGTACAAAAGCCGGTATTGTGCAGGTTGGAACAGTTTGGACACTTAGCGCAATTAAGGATGGCAGTAATGAGTCTATTTCTATTGTACTGAGTAATGTAACAGGAACCGGCACCTACAAATTAGACCAGGGTAACACTGATGGCAACGGCGCCATTATGCTAAAAGATTATAAAACTGCAACAGGTGTTGGCTCATACAGTACCGACTTGCCTGCAACAGGCGGCATGACGGGTGGCGGCGAAGTGAAGATCACCAAACTTACCGCTACCGAGGCCGAAGGCGAATTTTACATAGTTGCACATAACAGTGCAGGTAAAGAGGCATTTGTTGAACAGGGTAAATTTACAGGGGCTTTAAATAAGAAATAATTATCAACCAAACCTTAAGCAAAAAAGGCTGCCTCGTTTTAGGGGCAGCCTTTTTTGTTATTTACTGTGCGAGAAAAGCCATGGCAGCAGCTGCGGTTCTGCAAAAGCATCGTCCCAGCTGTTATGGTCATCGTTAGGGTAAATGGTGAATTTGGGCTCGGCGCCGGCGGCCTTAAGGGCATCAACAACCACCTGCGAATGATCAAATGGTACTACGCTGTCTTTTAAGCCATGGAAGATCCACAAAGGCACCTTTTTGGCGTATTTACTTACGTTGTTGGTATTGTCGCCACCGCAAATGGCAAAGGCCGCGGCAAAGGTGTTTGGCTTGCGCCTTAATATCTCAAATGTGCCCATGCCACCCATAGACAGGCCGCCAATGTAAACCTGCTTTTTATTTACAAAGGGTTTATCAAGCATCTGGTCTACCAGGCCAAGCAGGGCATGCATGGCTGTGGTAGGTTCGCCGCCTTCCTGAAAATTAAAGATGTATTTGCCGGCTGTATTCTGCTCCATTTTAACGTTAGCCCAGAAGCTGTTGTTAGGGCACTGCGGGAAAACCACTATAGCGGGATAGTTTTGGCGGATGCTATCGTTTAAGAATAATTTTAGCCCGTATTTAAGCTGGGCATCATTATCGTTACCGCGTTCGCCGGCGCCATGCAGTACAATGATCAGCGGATATTTTTTTGAGGGATCGAACTTTTTGGGGAATAAAATGCGGTAGGCCAGGGTGTCAGTTTTGTTGATGTAGGAGCCTCTGTCGAACGCGGAATTAGTTTGTGCCTGTGCTAAAAAAGGAAATGCCAGGTACAGAGTACCCAGCATTGCCAATATTCTTAATTTTTTGATCGTCATGTGGTATAAGTTTAATTTGGTAAAACTACTTAACGTAAATTAACGGCTTTCGATTTACTTCATTAAATTTATTTTTCAGGATCAGTACAATCGTTACAAGAGATCCGTACGCTCAAATCTATTTTTTTGCTATCGTGGGGCTCTGAAAATCAAGCTTTTTTAACCCGCTCTGCACTTCGGGCGCGCTCATAAACAAGTTCCATAATAAGCCCGAACGGTAATTTTCAATCATCACCACAATTGGCCCCTGGTCAATAGCCAGGTATGATTTGGCGTACCAGTTGTGCGATTCGCTAAAGGCATCGGTGAAGCCATATTCGCCCCAGATCTTGTCGCCCAGGTCATAATAAAAATGGCGCAGTGCTTTCATTGAATACTCCGGCGTGTACGGGAATGCCGATAAAGCCGCGGTTGGCGTAATCACCCCCAGGTCATTATCCGGCGAGTGGGCATTGTAGCCTTCGTAATTATCGCTGGCGGTTAGGCCCCATGAGTTTTCGCCATAGCCCTTAAACTTTTTGGGGTTATCAATGCAATAAGCACGGTTAATAAGGGTATGGTTAAGGTTTTGCTCCCAATAATCGGCGTAGCGGTCTTTCAACCCTTTAGGGTTTAACCCCAGGAATGAGTATTGTGAGAAGAAGAGCGGCCCTCCATACGGGAAACCTAACGGTAACTTATAACCATAGTAGGTATTGCCGTTCTTAAAAAAGTCGCTTTGCGCCCAGCCGCGATGGTAAACATCGGCGCTAACGGGGTAGCGGTCGGCAGATGCGGCAAGGATGTAGGTAATTAAACATTCGTTAAACCCGCGGATGGGAAAATTCATGGCCCAGCCATTATTAGGGCTCCAGTGCCAGTACAAGTTGTCGCGGCCATCACGGGTGTACCAACTCCACTCCACCTCGCCCCATATCCAGCTTATTACATCGCGTATGCGGCGTTCTTTTGGCGTATCGGCAACATAGTACTGCTTGGCGCATATAAGGCCCTGTAGCAGGAAAGAGGTCTCTACCAGGTCGCCGCCATCATCCTTACGGCCAAAGCGGATGGTTTTGCCTGTTTCGCCATTTAGCCAGTGGGGGAAAACACCATGATAAGCATCCGCGCGGAATAAAAACTCTACGATCTTCAGCATGCGGTCAACCGATTGCTCATGTGTGATGAATTTACGGTGATCGGCAGCTATCATGGCCATAATACCAAAGCCCGAGCCGCCTGTGGTTACCACCTCATCGCCGTAATCGACTGATTTGTTGCTGCGCTCGCGGGCAAGGCCGCTTACGGGGTGCCCAAAATCCCAAAAATAACGGAATGTTTGGCGCTGTACTACATCCAAAAGGGCGCTGTCGCTCAGGTTTTTGATGATGCCTACAGGTTTTATACCACCGGCAGCCGTAACCGGTTTTTGTGCCACGCAATAAGCAGATGCTATCGACATTAAGGCACAGATTAATATTTTCTTCATGGATCAGTTTGTTGTATGAGTACAATACTATCTGATAAAAAAAGGGTTGCCTGGATCTCCCAGCACAACCCTTGCTCAATCAAATGTATTGCCTTATTTTAAATTAATAGCCTGGGTTTTGTGTTAAAACACCTCCGCTCAGGTCAATCTCGTTTTGTGGGATAGGCCAAACTTCGTTTTTGCCTGCTTTCCATCCCCTTACGCCAAATACTGCCTGACCACGGCCCTGGCGTATTACGTCAAAGTAACGATCAAATTCAAGGGCTAATTCAACCCTTCTTTCCTTATAAATGGCTGCACGTAATTCAACCTGGTCTGTTGTTGTAACTTCGGGCAGTACAGCTGGGTTACCACCTCTTGCACGTGCCCTTACCAGTTCTAATGATTGTAAAGCACCTGCGGCGTCGCCTGTTTCGTTTTTAGCTTCGGCATTCATTAGCAAAACATCAGCGTAACGTATTACCCTTATATTTTGCTGGGCGCCTTCGTTGTAACCCGATACGAATAAGCTAAATGGCACATACGATTTTTGGTTATACATAGGGCTGTTACCGCCAGTTGGGATTACATCACCCTCAGGGGTGGTTTCGCCTCTAAACAAAATAGTTCCATCACGGCGGGTGTCGCCGGTTTCATAGGCTGCTGCTAAATCAGCACTCGGAACGTTAAAGCCCCAGCCACCGCCGGTTACGCCATCAACCCCTTGTACCTGCGAGTATTGTGAATTTGATGCATCAGGGTTATTTGGAACAATAGCACATTGGATTTCAAAGATAGATTCTGAATTATTCTCATGTGTGGTCCTGAACTGTTGCTCGTAATCAGGGAATAAACTATACCCAAGGCCCATTACCTGGTTAGTATAATCTACTACATCGGCCCACTTTTTTTGATACATAGCCACCTTGGCATGTAAAGCGAGTGCTGCACCCTTTGTAATACGGCCAACGTTGGTAGCATCATATGATGTAGGTAACACTCCGGCCGCATCTGTCAGGTCGGTTTCTATAGCTGCCCATACCTGCGCTTTGGGTGTACGCGGAATATTAAATTCTGACTGTTTAGGTACATGTAAGCGAAGCGGTACATCACCAAAAGCCCTTACTAACCTAAAATAAGCATATGCCCTTATAAATTTAGCTTCGGCCAGGTATCTTGTCTTTAATGCATCGGTCATATCTATGCCAGGAACGTTATCCAGAATTTGGTTGGCAAAATTGATGGTTTGATACTCGCCATCCCAAAAACTTTCAACCTGTCCTTCGCCGGAGTTTACGCTAAAATTGCGGAAGTTAGTCATGTAAGATGCATCAGCTGCGGTACTACCTTTGTTTACATCGTCAGACCCCATGCTCTCAACTGCGATAGGTGCAAAGGCAATGTTACTCCACTCATGCAGGTTGGCGTACATAGCGTTTACTGCCTGTGTAGCATCAGCTTCGGTTTTCCAGAACTGTGTTGCGGCAACATTGCCCGCGGGGTCTACATTTAAAAAGCTTTTTTTACAGCCCTGAAAAGCTAAGGATACACAAAGCCCTGCAATAAGCGTTTTGTGTAATATATTTTTATTAATAGTCATGATTGATTTAATTAAAATGTAACGTTAACACCGAAGTTATAGGTAGCAAACAGCGGGTAAACGCTTGCATCTATACCCATATTACCCACAGTTCCGCCAATTTCAGGTGTGAAACCTTTATACCCAAAAATGTTGATGGCGTTTTGCGCGTTAGCATAGAACCTTATTTTTTGTACGCCAAGCTTTTTAAATGTGTTGCCCGGTAAAGTGTAACCTAATTGTGCGTTCCTCACCCTGAAATAAGCACCGCTTTCAACATAGAATGAATTTGGCGCAGAGTTGGCATTTGAACCCACATTGGTAGATGGGTAGGTATTTGATGTACCCGCACCATGCCAGCGGTTGTTATAAAAGTCCTGGGTGAAGTTTTCGTTACCGAAACGGTATGCAATGTTTGCGTTGTACACGCTTACATCGGCCAAACCCTGAAAATCTAAGGTCAGGTCAAAACTCTTGTAGTTAAATGTTGAGTTAAAACCGTAGCTTATTTTAGGGTTAGGGTTACCTAACACTGTGCGGTCGCGAGTATCTAATACACCATCTTTATTAACGTCCTCGTAAATAAAATCTCCGGGGATGGCAGTAGGTTGTTTAGATGCGGCTATCTCTTGGGTGGTTTGGAATATACCAGCAACCTTGTAGCCATAAAATACGCCGATAGGGTCGCCAACAATAGTACGGGTTGCCAACGCGCCGTTAGATATGCCATTACCGCCATCGTATATTGGTGTATTACCACTTATTACACTAACCACTTTATTATTGTTGAACCCTATGTTGCCGCTTAATGAGTAAGAGAAGCTTTCGCTGGGCTGGTCTTTCCAGCTTAACAAGAGCTCAATACCCCTGTTCCTGACGTCGGCCTGGTTGCCAATAAGGTTACCGCTGGCAGATCCAATTGAACCTAATACCGGTATGGCAAAAATGGCATCCTGGGTTACCCTATTATAGTAATCAGCCTCAAAAGAAAGGCGGTTGTTCAGGAACGCCATTTCAAGCCCGAAATCTGATGAAACGCCTTTTTCCCAACGGATAAGCGGCGGTACAAATGTATTGATACTTGAACCCGGATTGGCTATTTGGGCATTGCCAAATATGGCTGTTAAATACGGATCGTTGGCTACGGTTTGTACTGATGGGTTGATAGGTACAACAGAGTTGCCTACTTTACCCCAGCTTCCGCGAAGTTTTAACACATCAAAAATGTGCTGATCTTTCATAAACGACTCATTAGTTACAACCCAGCCTGCACCAACTGAAGGGAACCAGCCGTAAGGGTTAGGGAAGAATTGTGAAGCCCCATCACGACGCAGAGACGCGTTGATCAGATACTTGTTCTGGAATGAATAGTTTACCCTTGCAAATTGTGATAATGTACGATTATGTATTTGATCGCCCGCTGTAGCAATACGGGTTACATCTGCATCGGCCGGGAACGAGGTGTACAAATTGCCCGAGCCGTTGTACGGTACACCATCTGCGCGTGCATTTAATTGTGTTGCGCGGTTATTTTGGGCACTATACCCTAGCAAAGCGGTTAACCTGTGGTCTTTTACCTGATAATCGTAGGTAAGGGTGTTTTCCCAGATCCAGTTTTTGGTTTTTATTTGGTTAATATTCAGATTAGAGGTGGTGGTAGACTGGGCCGGGGTAGCTGAATATAAAGGGGTGAAGTTTCTAACTTCCTGGGTCCCGAAATCACCGCCCATGCTTGTTCTGAACTTAAGATTTTTTAAGATCGAAAACTCGGCGTGTACATCACCTGTCACCCTGTCGTTTTTAGTAACCTGGTTGTAAAAATCAAGTGTTGCCTGCGGGTTAAAATTATTGCCGCTACTGGCGCCAAACTTAGCAGGGTCGCCGTATGTACCATCGGCGTTGCGTACAGGTAAGGTAGGCGCTGCCGAAAAAATCTGGTGGAATATACCATCCGGCGCATCTTTAGATTTGTTAATAACACCGTTTGCGTTGTAACCTATTTTTAAGAAGCTAAACGGACTAAACTCGTTAGAAAGGTGAAGCGTATAACGTTTATAGTTATTGGTTTTCACAAGGCCATCCTGATCAAGATACCCAAATGAGTAGTTGTAGGTAATGGCTTTAGTACCTCCGGTTACCGATACCTGATGGCTGGTAACAAAGGCTTTTCTTAATATTTGTTTGTACCAATCTGTACCGGCGCCTAAACTTGAAGGGTTGGCAAAAGTGGGAGGATTAGCGGGATCATCAGGGTTTAATTGATTTCCATAATCTACCAACTCGTTAATTGCCGTAGCATACTCTGAAGCGTTAGCCATTTTTACCTGATTGGTAACCGCCTGAAAGCCTACGTAACCGTTGTAGTTTATAGTAGGCTTGCTGTCTTTAGCGCCATGTTTGGTGGTAATTAATACTACCCCATTTGCTGCCCTAACCCCGTATATTGCGGTGCTTGATGCATCTTTTAAAATGGTAATGTTTTCGATATCATTATTATTAAGGAAAGAGATATCGCTGTACCATACACCATCTACTACATATAGCGGGCTAGGATTACCGTAAACAGTACCTAAACCGCGGATAGATATTTGCGGTGCAGAGCCCGGTGCGCCATTGTTAGTAACCGTAACGCCCGAAACCTTTCCCTGTAGTGCCGCTACCGGGTTGGTAGATGCCTGGTTATTGATATCGGCTGCTTTAACTGATGCTACCGAACCGGTATTATCAACTTTACGCTGCGTACCATAACCTATAACTACTACCTGCTGTAGTTGATTGTTGGAGCCTTGAAGTTTAAAATCAATAGCAGTGCGGCCGGCTACAGCTATGTCTAGTGTGGTGTAACCTATGTAGGATACTTGTAGTGTTGCATTTGACGGGGCACTTAATGAGTAAGCGCCGTTAGCATCGGTTTGAGTACCGGTTGTTGTACCTTTTACAGCAACTGTTACGCCTATAAGCGCATCGCCATTTGCAGCGTCAGTAACTTTACCTTTTATGGTAATGTTTTGCGCAAATGCAGCTGTTGATAAAAAAGTAAACAATAGCAGTAACCCCGAGATCGTGTAAATTCTCTTCATAGTGGTTAATAATTTTTAAGTACTGGGTTAATTGGTTTTGTAGGGTCGAAGTTGGACAGATAATATAATTTAAGCAAATAATGTAACTCTACATTAATACATCAGCCCAAAAATACTTTCTCAAAAAATTTAAGAAGAAAATATAAAAACCTGTATGTCAGTTTTTTAAATATTGACTTTGATGGTGTTGTGTACTACAAATGCTATGTGTGCATAGCACATGCCTGAAAGCGGTGTGAGAGGTAATGATGTAGTGTTATAACTCGATGAGAAACTCAACAAGGTTCTTATCATGCTCCAGATTAAGTTTTTTACGCAGCCTGTAGCGGCGTATTTCTACACCACGTAAGGATATGTTTAATAAAGATGCCATTTCTTTACTGCTCATGTTCATGCGCAGATAGGCGCAAAGCTTCAAATCGTTGGGTACCAGGTCGGGGTGGCCATGTTTTAATTTTTTAAAGAAGTTTTCGTGTGCTTCGTTAAAGCTGTTTTCAAAAACATTCCAGTCGCGGTCATCGCTCATGCCCTCGTCAATAACCTTGTGTATTTTTTTAAGCTGGTCTTCTGAGAGCTTTTTACCGGTGCTGTCTTTAAAGTTATTTATCTCGTCGCTTATTTTTTGCAGCAGCTCATTTTTGTAAACAATGTTCATGGCCGAATTTGCCAGCTCACGGCTTTTGCTGGCCAGGTCGGCCTGTAACTGCTCGTTCTTGATGGTTACAATATGCTGCTCGTTAGCTATTGCCTCGCGGTGCAAAAATTCCTCTTTCTCCCGCTGCAGCTTTTCCTGAATTTCCTGATGGTGGCGTTTTAATTTAGACAGGTAATAGAACCTGATAATGTAAAAAGCAAATGCTAATAGCAATACATATATAGTAATAGCTATTTTACCTGCATACCATGGCGATAGTATTACAAATGTAAAGGTGGTTTCTTTAGTTATATTTTCGTCGTTAATTTTTGCCCGTACTTTAAAATGATAGGTGCCCTGGTTTAGGTTTGTAAATTCTTTTTGAGTTTGAAAGGTCCAGTCGCTCCATTGTTTAGAGTACCCATCTAAATAATATTGGTACTTTATTTTGGCTTGTTTGTAGTAGGGAAGCGAATAAGCTATGCGTATATTGTTTTGGTTATACGGAATAGCTATCTCATTATCATCGCTGTTGATATTACTTAATAGTGTTGTTTTATCTGTAACGTTCTCTACCTTGCGTATCAACACATCGGGCAGGTTAATGATGGTTTTGCTTAAAGCATCTTTATCGTTTAATATTACAAAGCCATCATCAATACTAATTAAATATATAAGGTTATTAATAAGGTTAATGTTCTCATAGTTTTGCACCATTTGGCCATTAAGGATGCTAAACCTGTTCGAGTCTATGGATAGCTTTCCGGGTACAGATAAGTTAGCAAGGGCAACGCGCCCATGGTTAATAAACCAATATTTCCCTCCAATTGCGGCTATTACCTTGTTAGATGATGAAAATGTATGAAGCTTTTTATTTAACTGCTGATATTTATAAAACCTGTCGGTTATATCATCATAAACGTAAAAGCCCGAATCTGATGAAAACACGATGTTATTATCGAGGTTAAACACGCCTACATTATAACTGTCGGGCAAGCCCGATGCTTTGTCATAATATTTTTGAGACACCGCCCTTTTCATATCGGCACTAAGCGTAACCTTGTAAATGCCTTTGTAGGCATGGCTTACCCAAATTTGCCCTTTCTTATCCTGCTCTACAGAGCGCGATGGTTCTGAAAACCCGTCTATCTTATGATCAAATTTCCAGTTCCCTGCAGCATCCTTACTATAAATGATAAGGCCATTGTATGTACCCTGTATAAGTTGGTTGGTGTTGAATTTTTTAATTGTCCAGCCACCGCTTAGGGATGTTATTTTGGTTATGGTACTACCATTTACCTGAAAAGTACCATCATTATGGCTGCAAAGTAATCGCCCGTCTTGTAATGATAGTTCCCAAACCTGCCCCTGCGAGCCGGGGATGAGTTTAAAATCAAATGCTTGTAATAGCTGGTTTTTGGCGCCAGGCAGCCAGTCGCTATAAAAAAGGCCCTGGTTGGTGCCCAGGTAAATCTTATTATTAAATATGATGCTGGAGTAAACGGTGCCAAAGCGCCCGGTTTTATCAAAGTAAAAGTATAGGGGCGAGTTTACCTCAATGCGGTCTATCCCGTTATCGAGGCCGGCCCAAAGGTTTTGCTCGGTATCTACATATAAACTTAGTACGGTATTGTTTTGCAACCCGCTTGATTTGTTTAAATGCTGTACAACATTACCGGTAGTATCAATAATTACAATGCCATTTAAAATGGTGCCAAAGGCAAAGTATTTGTCATGTATAAATACGCCGTTATTGAGCTGGTAATTTTTAAGAAAATCATTTGCCTGATTTTGCCATGGCTTTATCGTTTCACCATCATATAAAAACAAACCATTTTTTGCGGTACCAATAAGGTATTTGCCCTGGCTAAAGGGTAGTACAGTTAGTACACGGCTACCTAAAACGTTGCTGCCTTGTATGTACACAAGCGTGTTGTTTTTAAGCTCAAACAAACCGGTGTTAATCTGCTCTGCAAAATATCGGCTCCCGGTTTTAAATAAAAATAAAAGTGGTTTGGGCGACTTAACTACAGTTATTTTGCCATTTGCATATATGTAGATAGAACTGAATGCCTGAAATATAACCTTGTCTTTGTCAACATATATCTTCCAGATCTCTTCTTTTACCGGCTGATACTTTTTAGGGATAAGATTTATTAATGAATTGTAGGTTAAAAAGCCCTTTTTATTGTTTTGCCAGTAGCCAAATTCGCCAAAGCCACCAGCGTATATTTTACCCATGCCGTCGGCCGCAACCGCACGTACAATAAGGCCATTGGGCATACGGTTTAGCTGCCAGTATTTGCCATCAAATGATAGTAAACCTTCGGCATTGCCAAAAAACATAATGCCATGCTCATCGCGCGTTACCGACCAGTTTTGGTTGCCAGATTGGTACTGTGCTTTGGTATAGTTTTGAACGTAGGGTACACCTATGCTTTTTATATCGGCCGCATGGGCTAACAGATTTATACAGATAAAAAAAGCAAACAAAAGGTGTTTACGCATAGAGATATAACAGAACAGCTGTAATTATACGAAATTACAATTTGCTATTGAATAAAACAGTGTGATAAGGTGCAATTCAAATTGTTGCCCCGGCCATCAAACGTTCCCTATGGAACGTGAAAAGCGCTAAAAACCACCAGGGTTAGCGTTGCAGAGGAAAACCTGATGGCTATTCGCCGGCTAATTGCATAGTGCCCTTTTTGGCTGTATTTACCGGCTGCGGCACTTTTACGTAATAACCTGTACCATCATAAACGCGTTTGCGCGGGTGTTCTTTACAGGCATCGCTGCAGCAGCCGTCCATTTGGGTGCCACATTCATCGCATTGGGTAAAATGCTCGTTACACTCCGGGTTAGCGCAGTTAATCATTTTAGGCGTTGTTTTACCACAGTTGCGGCAGGTAGAAATAACCACAGGGTTTATGCTGTTCACATCAACAGAAAGGCGGTTATCAAATACGTAGCATTTGCCTTCAAAATCCTCACCGCCGGTTTCTTTACCGTATTTAATGATGCCGCCATGCAACTGGTAAACATCGCTAAAACCTTCGTGCAGTAACAGCGCAGATGCTTTTTCGCATTTGATGCCGCCTGTGCAGTAGGTAAGTATTTTTTTATCCTTGTATTGGGCAAGCTCGTTGATCATGGCCGGGAAATCGCGAAAATTCTCGATATCCAGCGTAACGGCGTTTTTAAATTTGCCTAAAGAATGTTCGTAATTTGAGCGTACATCCAGTATCACCACATCATCTCGGTCTTTCATGGCCAAAAAGTCTTTTGGTTCCAGGTGTTTGCCGGTTTGCTTTTGCGGGTTTATCATATTCGGGTTGCGCAGGCCCGAATGCACTATCTCTGATTTGTAGCGGCAGTGCATTTTCACAAACGAAGGCTCTTCCACGTCGTCAACTTTAAAATCAATACCTGCGAAACGCTCGTCGGCATGCAGGGTATCCATATAGGTTTTGCATGCTTCGGCATTGCCTGATACAGTACCGTTCAGGCCCTCATCGGCTACGATGATGCGCCCGGTTAACCCAAGCGATTTACAGAATTTTAAATGATCGGCCGCAAATTGCTCGCCATCGGCTATTGTTGAATAACAATAGTAAAGTAGTGTGTTGTATTTTATCATGACTACATTGATACCGCTGCAAACGGTGTTAAATGAGGTGCAAAGATAATTATTTTGAGTGAATGGTGAAAAGTTGATTGGGTGAGTGGTGCTTGCAAATTAGAACCGCTCTCTACTCACCCAATCAACCACTCATCACGCGTTAGCGTAACCCGTAAAATATCCGGAAGCCCTGGATGTATTTTTTATTGCCCGCGTACGATACACCATAATCCACACGGAAAATAAGGCGCTGTACGCCTACATAAAACTCCTTATAATTGGGGTTATTTTTGGTGCTTAAATAATTGGCGCCAATTACCTCCTCCAGTTTTAGTTTCCTGATCAACGGCACCTTACTTAATATAGAGCCGGCAAAGTTGTGCTGGAAATGGGCTTCAAAAAATGCCCCGCTTGTACTGTACGTATAAAAAGGCAGGAAATGGAAGCTGCCGATGTAGGTAGGATCAAACGTGGTGCCCTGGTTACCTAAGTAATGGTAATAATCCATATAGTACAGGGTGTTATGGTTAAAGAAATCGCCGGCGGTTAATTTAAAAGATGTGAAGCCCGACAAGCCTATCCGCATATTGTATTGCGAGATATCTGCCGATGCGAAATCATAATTTACATCAGAGCCAAACGCCTTGTTGATACCCTTACGGTAGTTTAAGGTTAACGTTGGGTATTTTGATGGCAGGTTAAATTTACCCGTAGGCCTGGTAATGTATTTTTGATCGAACGTAAAGGCTACCGATGTGTTAAAAGTTAATGCCTGGTTTTGCGGGAACAAAAACGAATGGTCATCGGGTGGGGTACCTGCCGGTGCTAAGGGGTTATTGGAGGTAAAATCCCTGCTTTTTACATCAACTAAATGGCCAAACGCGTTATTATACATTTGGGTGCGGCTGGCGTAGTTAAGCCCGCCCATCCATAAAATACCGTTCGTTAGCTCGCGCTGGTAGCCAAACCCGCCAAATTGCGACCGGTAATATTTTACATAATTGTTTTCGTAAAGGATGGTACTTAGCGTGTTAAAATACAACGACCGCGTACCCACGTTGTTCAGATCGAGCACATCGCTGCCGAAGTTAACGTAAAACTTACTGTTGTGGAATGGGTCGTTAAAATACTCGGCCAGTATGTTGGCGCTAAAAAGCTTATTGGAAAAACCATAGCGCAAAGCGGGGGTAATACTGTACGAGTGCAGGTCGTCTATTTTATGCGAGTAACGTACCTTGGCGTTTATGCCAAAGCCTTCAACCGTGTTATAATAAAACGTTTGCAGGAAAGGGAATATATAAAGCGAGTCGGTTTCGGCGCGGTTGCTGGCGCTATACCCAAATATGGTATAGGTGAAGTAGTTAATGTTGTTTTTGGTATGCTGGATAGAATCCAGGTAGATATCGGTTTTTTTAAAGGCCGCTATGCTATCTTTCTTCTGGTAGTCGCGCGCTTCCAGCCGGGTTAATGGCAAGGGGCGGGTTGCATTCCAATAGTTAGCGGTTTTAATATTGGCAGCGGTATCTATCCTCAATATCTCGCCGTTAAAAAATCCTTTGGGGAAGGCTGGGTTAAGTTTATAATTATTGTAGATGGCCTCGTAATAACCGCCAAACTTAAACCCGAATACCGATCCTTTAAAGTTTAGCTGTACCGCGGCAGGCATCCAAACACTATCTGTAATGGGAATGTACTGCTGGCTTACCTTTAGCGTGTCTACCAGGTTAAGGCTGCTGCGTTTATTAGTCAGCATCAGGTCGGCACTGTACAGGCGCCAATCTCCCTCTACTATATAAATATTCCCCTGAAAGTATTGCCCGTTTTCGCGTTTGGGTATCACCTCAATTTTATCAACCGTGCGGCCGTTTTGTATGGTGCTGCCAATAAGTTTGTAATTGTAAAAGCTAAAAGCATTTGATGCCAGCGGCGATACATAACCGCGTGTACTAAGTCCGTTTATTTTAAAAACATCTTTATAAAAATTCACCTGCAGGTCTGATGCTTTGCTGTAATCAAAGGCGGTGTTCACCCCGGCTTGTTTTGATGCTATGGTAACCTCGCGCACATTATCGGGCTGCTCAAAATTCAGATTGGAGAGCATCTCCGATTGGTAAAGTATCCCGCGCCCGTTCGAGTCCAGGTCAAGCGCCTGCGTAACCGCCTTGCTGGTTAATGCCTTTGGCGAACTCAGCAGCTTTTGCACCCCTTTTACATATACTGCGCAGGTATAGCCCTGCACCTCTTCCAGGTGTGTGCGGCGTTTATCAATAACCATCCGCATAATGGTATCGCCGGGGTCCAGGTTATCCTTCCACTTGTCAGATACCTGGCTGAATTTAAAGATCTCACTGGCTAGCTGTACATCATGGGCTTCGTTATGGTCGGTAATGGTAATGCTTTCTGTTTGTTCCTTATATCCTGTAAAACGGTAAGTAACGTTATACGTTCCGGGGCTTAACTTAAGCTTATAGCGGCCTTCTTCGTTAGCGGTTGTGCCGTAGGTAGAGTTACGGATATATACCGATGTAAAGGATACCGGTTCGTTTTTTGGCCCGGCTATGCGGCCTGTTAATATGTATTGCTGTGCCGAGGCACCTAATGCCATGATTATTAGAAAAGTAAGGGGTAATAATCTTCTCATATAAGGGTTTTACGGTTAATAGTATTTACAGCTAAAATGTTTGTATTTACCTGTAATTTATATTAATTGTTTGGGGTAACCTTTCAATTGCCCGTTATTGTTTAATTTTGAGGCCTTAATACGCAACATTATGTACAAAACATTGCAGCCGGTTTTACAGCAGGAGCTTGCCGATATTGAAAGCGCCGGGTTATATAAAAGAGAAAGAATTATTACATCGCCGCAGGGTGCTGATATTACGGTACAGGGCGGCCAGGAAGTAATAAACTTTTGCGCCAATAATTACCTGGGCCTTTCTGCCCATCCAAAGGTTATAGCGGCCGCCAAGGCTACTATGGATACCCACGGTTACGGCCTTTCGTCGGTACGTTTTATTTGCGGTACGCAGGATATACATAAAAAGCTGGAGCAAAAGATCTCTGAATTTTTAGGCACCGAGGACACCATCCTGTACGCAGCGGCATTTGATGCCAATGGAGGCGTTTTCGAGCCCTTGTTTAACGATCAGGATGCTATTATATCTGATGAGTTGAACCATGCATCCATCATTGATGGTGTGCGCCTTTGTAAAGCACAGCGCAAGCGTTACAAACATGATGATATGGCCGACCTGGAAGAACAGCTGAAAGCCACGCAGGATCTTCGCCATCGTATTATTGTAACCGATGGTGCATTCTCTATGGATGGGACCATTGCCCAGCTGGATAAAATTTGCGCCCTTGCCGAGCAGTACAACGCATTGGTAATGATTGATGAAAGCCATTGCAGCGGCTTTATGGGTAAAACCGGCCGCGGTACGCACGAACATCATAACGTAATGGGTAAAATAGATATTATTACCGGTACGTTGGGTAAAGCCTTAGGTGGTGCATCGGGCGGGTTTACATCCGGTCGTAAGGAGATTATTGATATGCTGCGCCAGCGCTCGCGCCCGTATTTGTTCAGTAATACACTTGCCCCTGCTATTACAGGCGCATCAATAGCTGTGCTGGATATGTTGAGCGAAACCACCGACCTGCGCGATAAACTGGAAAGCAACACCCAATATTTCCGCGAAAAAATGACCGCCGCAGGGTTTGATATTAAACCGGGCGTGCACCCCATAGTACCTGTTATGCTGTACGATGCCAAACTGGCGCAGGAGTTTGCCGCCAAAATGCTGGAAGAAGGCATTTATGTTATCGGGTTTTACTACCCGGTGGTACCACAGGGCAAAGCACGTATCCGTGTGCAGATCTCCGCCGGGCATGATGTTGAACACCTGGATAAAGCCATAGCCGCGTTTACCAAGGTTGGCAAGGCGTTGGAGGTGATTAAATAATTACACCGTATATTTGTAGTTACATTTTTTTGAAGGAATAAGTTATAATGCAATCTAAAATAGATCAATACACTGCCGAGATAAAGGCGTTTACCGCTGCTAAGGCCGATGAACTGGAAGCATTCCGTATAAAATTTTTAGGTACCAAGGGGTTGATAAAAGACCTGTTCGAGGAATTTAAAACCGTTGACCCCGAAGAGAAACGCACCTTTGGTAAAGTACTGAACCAGTTTAAGCAATTTGCCGAAGGCCGGTATAACGAGATCAAAGAAAGTTTAGATTCTGGCCCTAAGACCCAGGACTTAGGACTTGATCTTACCCTGCCCGGTGATGGCTTTGAGGTTGGCTCACGCCATCCTTTATCGTTGGTACGTAACGAGATCATCGATATATTTAAACGCCTGGGTTTCGTAGTGGCCGAAGGGCCTGAGATTGAGGACGACTGGCATAACTTTTCGGCGCTGAATTTCCCGCAGGAGCACCCGGCAAGGGATATGCAGGACACCTTCTTTATCCGCAAGGGCGATGGTACGGATGATATTGCTCTGCGTACCCACACCTCATCGGTACAGGTACGTATGATGGAGAACGGCAAGCCGCCGTTCCGTGCTATTATGCCCGGCCGTGTTTACCGTAACGAGGCTATTTCGGCACGCGCGCATTGCTTTTTCCACCAGGTAGAGGGTTTGTATGTGGATGAGAACGTATCGTTTTCCGATCTGAAGCAAACGCTTTATCACTTTGTGCAGGAGCTTTACGGCGAAGGTACCAAGGTGCGTTTCCGCCCATCGTACTTCCCGTTCACCGAGCCATCTGCCGAGATGGATATCTCTTGTACCATTTGTAAAGGCGCAGGCTGTAACATGTGTAAATATAGCGGCTGGGTGGAGATACTGGGCTGCGGCATGGTTGACCCTAACGTATTGGAGAATTGCGGTATCGACAGCAAGAAATACACTGGTTTTGCGTTTGGTATGGGTATTGAGCGTATCACCAACTTAAAATACGTGATCCGCGACCTGCGTTTATTCTCAGAGAACGACGTACGTTTCTTAAAACAGTTTACAACAGATATTATATAGATGAAGAATTTACCGGCACTGCTTATCATTTGCCTGCTGTTTTTAGGCTGCGGCAAAACCGGGAATGTAGTGCCGTCTGTTCCGGTAAACGTAAAAATTGTAAAAACCGACCCACGATACAGTGCGCTTAACGCGGCGGGGGGCTATGCTTACATCAATGGGGCAGGTGTTGCAGGCATTATTATTTACCGCCAGGTGGATGGATCGTATGCGGCCTACGATCGTTGCAGCAGTTATATGCCCGAAAAACTATGCGCCATTTCGGTTGACGATACGGGCTTTACCGCCACCGATCCGTGCAGCGGATCAAAGTTCTCCTTATCTGATGGTGGGCCCGTTAAAGCCCCCGCAACCAAATATCTCAGGTCGTACATTGTAAATACCACACAATTTGAGATATTTGTGTCAAATTAGTGAATGGAAGCCGATAAAATTAAAGATAGTATTAAGCGGGCAGCGCAGGATCTGTTCCGCAAATTCGGGTACCACAAAACCAGTGTGAACGAAATTGCCAAGCGCGCAAAAATTGCGAAGGCTACCATCTACAAGTATTTTGATAGTAAGGAAGCCGTTTTGCACGTTTTGCTGATGGACTACATTAAGGTGAGTGTTGATGAACTGATCAACACCAATACCCCCGATATGGACGAGGAAGCGCACCTGAGCAGCCTCATCATGAAAACCTGCCGCCTATCCTACACCGTTTGCAACGAATTTATCGGCTGGGATTTTATCCGCGAAAGCACCAACTCGCAGGATTTTTTAAAGAACCTCTCTAACGAGCTGGAAGAACTACTGGTACAATCATTTACCCAACTGCCTGGCATCCGCAAGCACGAGGGTTACCACCAGCGCATCCGTTTCCTCATTAAATGCAGCAAAAGTATTGTGTTCAGTTTCGCGTTTACTTCGGTAAGCGATAGCGATGTGCGCAAAAATTTTGTGTCTTTTCAGAAAGAGATATTACCTTATCTGGTAAAGGCGGCGATATTGGTTTAAATTTATTTTTCTGGTACTGGTCTAAGTTTTCAACTTAGACCTAAAACGAAGCAAGCTTTCAGTTTGCGAGCGTATAGTGAATATTGTTACGCTGAAAGCTTAACTCATTTTGGATATAAGTTGAAAACTTAGACCAGGATAAGGCGATACTGGTATCATGACTTAATCAACCTTAATAGTTATTGATCCGCTTTCCTCCACTTCCCATATGGTTGCTTCATCAATATTAATTGCATTTAGGTTTAAAAAGCTGTCGGCTTGCTGTAGGTAATTATCTTCTGTATCGCCAAGTCTGGGTAAAGCAATTACATCGGCATCAATATTAATTCGTGCTATCCTGTCTTTAAGTAGTTTTAAAGTATCTACAGAATAAGTGGATGATGCATCTTTGGATAACTCACCATCGGGTTCAAATAAAAAATAGTCAGTCATTAATATAGAAAAGAACTGCTTATCCCGCCTATCGAAATAAAAAACCTCAGAAAACCTCACAGGAGATTGCTGAAGCCCTATTATGAGCCAATTATATATTTGTTCCTGAATGGTCATTTATAAAGATATTGAACTTTGCGATAATTAATTTGCGAATTTCACTTTTATTCCTTTACTTTGAATAACAAAGTACTTTTAAGTGAAAGAAAACGAAATACAGGACGAGCTAACCTCCATCCGCAGTTTGATGGAGCGTTCCTCAAAGTTTATCTCGCTCAGTGGCCTTAGTGGTGTGTTGGCCGGGATCTACGCGTTGATAGGCGCGGCGCTGGGTTACAAAATTATTTATGGCAGCGGCGGCTTCTTCAGCTACCGCGAATACGTAATGGCCGATGTTAACCGGCAGCCCATGAGCCTATATACTTTGATACTAATTGCCTTGGCGGTATTGGTAGCATCTATAGTAACAGGTGTTGTGCTCACTTTCCGCAAGGCAAAAAAGAAAGGCCAGCCGGTTTGGGGTAATACAAGCAGGCAACTTTTGTTTAACATGGCGGTACCGCTTTTTACGGGTGGTGCTTTAATGCTGGTTTTAATAAACCGTGGGTACTTTGGCGTAGTAGCATCGGCATCGTTGATATTTTATGGCCTGGCGTTGGTAAACGCAAGTATTTTTACATTTAAAGATGTGCGCTACCTGGGTATTTGCGATATTTTTTTAGGTTTGCTGGCCGGCCTGCTGCCCGGTTACGGCCTGTTGTTTTGGGCTATTGGTTTTGGCGTGCTGCACATTGTTTATGGTAGCATTATGTACTTAAAATACGACCGGTGAAGATTCCATTTGAAAAACTTGATAAGGCGTTCGAGAACCGGCTGCGTTTACAAATAATGAGTGTGCTGATGGTGAACGAGCGTTACGATTTTAACTCGTTGAAGGAGCTGCTGGATGCATCCGACGGGAACCTGGCATCGCATCTTAAAGCTTTAGAGAAGGAAGAATACATTACTGTGCACAAATCGTTTCTGGGGCGCAAGCCAAATACCAATTACGAGGCCAGCACCAAAGGGAAACAAGCGTTTAAACAGCACCTTGATGCGCTGGAGCAGATCATCAAAAATCAGAAGATTTAACTAAACTATATTTTTTTACCTAATCACTTTGTAATTCAAAGTACTTTTAAATAAAATAATGATACAAGAACAAAAATCAGCTTTAAGGAGCATCATGGATTGGTTCAGGGAATCGATCACGGTTAAACTGGCCTTTATAGGCTTTTTAATATTGGTATTACTGATACCATCCTCATTAATTGACGACCTGATCCGCGAACGCGCCGGCCGGCAGGACGAAATGGCAAAAAGCATTGCCGATACATGGTCGGGCAGCCAGATGGTAAAAGGCCCCGTTTTGGTGATACCTTACCGCAAAACGGTAAAGTTTATTGATAATGATAAAAAGGAAGCCACCCGGGATGTAATTGAAAACCTGTATATATTGCCCGAAAACTTAAAAATAAGGGCGAATGTAAAACCCGAACGGCTGCACCGGGGGATGTTTGAGACGGTAGTTTATAACTCATCTATTAAAATAACCGGCAACTTTGCAAAGGCCGAGCTGGGCGGTTTATCGTTAAGCCCCCAACAATTACTTTTAGACAGGGCCCGGCTCGAATTTAGTATCTCAGATTTAAAGGGCCTGAAAAATAATCCCACCCTAAATGCTGCGGGGCAACAGCTTACTGCCGAACCCTCATTTGATGCACACCCATTATTTAATAACGGGTTACAGGCTAATATAAATTTAACAAACGTAGCCGATGGGGCCTTTACTTTTGATTATACGCTGGATTTAAAAGGTAGCCAGGAACTGCATTTTTTGCATTTGGGTAAAACAACAGATGTTGAACTTACCGGCAACTGGGGCACACCAAGTTTTGATGGCCGTTATTTGCCTGATGACCGCAAGATAGATTCGGCTGGTTTTAGGGCTAAGTGGCGCATGTTGTATTACAATCGCCCTTACCCACAGCAATGGGTAGTTGATAATAGTTTGTTTGCCGATGCGAAGAAACAGGAGGATGCATCATTTGGTGTTAAGTTACGCCTGCCTGTTGACCAGTATCAAAAAATTACCCGTACCAGCAAATATGCCATACTGATAGTGCTGCTAACCTTTGTATCGCTGTTCCTTACCGAAGTTATCCGCAAGCAGCGTATCCACCCGTTCAACTACGTGCTCATCGGTGCCGCCATGATCATCTATTACATCCTTCTGCTATCATTCTCCGAGCAGGTGGGCTACAACATGGCGTATGTTATAGCATCGGTAGCAACCATAGGGCTGGTGTCGGTATTCATTGCATCCCTGCTCAAAAACAAGGGGGCCGCGGCCTTGTTCGCTCTTATCCTCTCTGTTATTTACATCTTCATTTTCGTCATCATCCAACTGGAAGATCTGGCGCTCATGATAGGCAGTATAGCCCTGTTCATCATCACGGCATTACTCATGTATTTTTCGCGCAAAATAAACTGGGATAAACCTGAATCTGAATAACACATACTGGGGCGCTGCAATATGCGCCCTTTACCAAACCTAAAACATCAAAACTATGCATACAAGCAATTATTGGATAGGGTATTTCCAGGCAAATGCCCGCCACAAAAGGGTTAACTGGGCTTTAGCGCCAACCATTACACAGGATGAGATAGCGGCCATACTGCCATCGTTACAGGCCTGGCAGTTGGGCGAAACATCCGAAGGGGAACACCTCATAGCGGCATCAACCAAATACGCCTACCGCCTTGGCGACCCGGATTATGTGGACGCCGTGCGGCTTTTTATCAAAGAAGAACAAAAGCATGGCAACAACCTGGGCCGTTACATTGATAAGATAGGCCAGAAACGGGTGAAAAAGGACTGGGGCGATACGCTGTTCCGCAAGGTGCGCTACTTTAACACCAGTATGGAACTGTGGACGCTGGCCGTTATTGTGGTAGAAAGCACCGCGCAGATCTTTTATCAGGCGCTGAAGGATGCAACCCAATGCCGCCTGCTAAAAGAGATCTGTACCGATATTTTGATAGACGAAGCACCGCACATCGTTTTCCAGACCGAACGGCTGGCTATCATATTTGAAGGGAAGTCAAATTTTTCAAAAGCCTGGCGTAAGGTGGCGTATAAACACTTCTTTCATGCAACATCGCTGCTGGTGTGGTATGGCCACAAAAAGCTTTTTATGGCTGGCGGCGTAACGTTTGATATGTATGTGAAAAAGATGCAGTATAAGTATAAGAAGACTATAGCTGTTTTAACAACTGCTCAGGTAGATCATTTGCCTTTATATATGTAGTATTTAAAAAATGCGATCAAACACAGTTCTTTACAGTTTACGGGTGTGGCTGACCAGTGTTTTTGTAGCGCCAGTGGTGTTATTTCTAACTGATTTGTGTATTAATAAGCACCCTCTAAGTCTCGGCAGGTACATGAACGATGCACCTTATTATTTACTTTATGTGATATTTGGAGGTATATTTTCATTCCTTACGTGGTTAACATTTCTTTTTATAATTAAGGGACTTATTGCATCCTTTTCATCGTCGCGGCAGCTTAAACATTTGATAGCTGTGGCGGGAGCGCTGTTAACCGTTGGCACATTTGCTTTTTTTGGGCGAAGAGTATTTGATGTTCATAATGAGTTTTTTTATATGATGCTGTCATATGCCATCTGTATTGCAGGCGGATCATATTTCTATAAGCTTGAAATTACGCAGGAACATGACAGCGTTTCAAGCTAAAAAATAAATTCAAAATACCGTTTTGGTTTTCGGTATATATTTTACTATGTTTGCATAGTAAAATATATCACCATGAGTAGGGAACTAACAGAATTTTCAGACCTGATAGACGAGCAGTTTGATATAGAAGATACCGAACCGGATACCTTCTGGAACGATATCCTGCACCTGTTTATCTGAATCAGTATCATGATTGATGCTAAAGCGGCTTGCTGCTAAGTAGATTACTATGGGCAAACAATCTCTGTGCCCTCTGTATAATTCCCTGTGTCCTCTGTGGTTAATATCCTCCTCCAAAACGGGTTTAATTAATTAAATCCAATACATGAAAAAGTTTATTTGGGTTATTGCTGCCGTTATAGCAATACAATGCTTTGGTTGCAAAAAGGAATATAAAAGCACTGTAGCTGTAAATAAATACAATAACAGCAACGAATGCCCTGTAAAACTATACCGCGAATATTATTGTACGTTTAGCGGTTACCTCACAACCGATTTAAATTCGGTTTACTTAACCGACTCTACAAACTTTAGGATGAATTTAGGCCAATATGATGACGACGAGTGGATAGCAACCAAATGTAATTGTGATAGCCTGTATGTGAAAAAGATGCTCCGGGTTGCACCGTACTATAAAATTGATACCGCAACTACTGTAAAAGATACCCTGCCGCAGCCCGCTATAGTATATCCTCCTAAAATTCTTGAAAGCAAGGTGTATAGCATAAAAGCTTTAAAAAGGGATGGCGGTCTTGGGAATGATATCATGTAACTAAGACAACACCGTAGTAGATGGCTATCCGCTAAAATCTCAGTGCCCTCTGTGAAAATCTCTGTGTCCTTTGTAGTTAAATTTACGATAGCTAATCCCGCCTTCTAAAAATTAATAAATACGTTTAACTTTGCAGCCTGATGAGTAGATCTGCAAAAAAACCTAAGTTCTTTGAGAACGTAACCGTAATTGATATTGCCGAAGAAGGCAAAGGGGTAGGCAAAGCCGAAGATTTTGTGCTGTTTATTGAAAAAGCAGTCCCCGGCGATGTTGCAGATGTTGAGGTTTACCGCAGCAAAAAAAGTTTCGGCGAAGCCAAGATTACCAAACTCATCACCCCGTCAGAATATCGCGTGCCTGCTTTTTGCGAGCACTTTGGCACCTGCGGCGGCTGTAAATGGCAGCACATGACTTACGAAGCGCAGCTAAAATTTAAACAAAAGGCCGTACACGATGCCTTAACCCGCATTGCTAAGATAGATGTGGAGCACATGGATGCCATTGTTCCCTCGCCTGCCGACCGCTACTATCGCAACAAACTGGAGTACACCTTCTCAAACAAGCGCTGGCTGTATGACGGTGAGAACCGCGAAGACGAAACACTGGATATGAACGCCCTGGGTTTCCATATCCCCGGCAGGTTTGATAAAATATTGAACATTAACCATTGTTACCTGCAGGCCGAACCATCAAACGACTTGCGGAACAGTATTAATGCCTTTGCCAAACAAAACGGCATCAGCTATTATGATGTAAGGCAACATACCGGCGCGTTGCGCAACCTCATTATCCGTACCTCGTCTACAGGCGAGATCATGGTGATCGTGGTTTTTGCGCACGCGGATGAAGAGCAGGTGAACCTGCTGATGAACTACGTGGATGCCGCCTTCCCGCAGATCACATCGCTATTGTACATTCTTAACCAAAAGATGAACGATACCATCTTCGATCAGGAGGTTGTAGCCTGGCGCGGCCCGGAATATATCCACGAGGAGATGCCTGCTGTCAATGGCAATGTGATACGCTTTAGGGTTGGGCCAAAATCATTTTACCAAACAAATTCTATCCAGGCCCTGCGCCTGTACGAGATAACCCGCGATTTTGCAGGCTTCACCGGCGACGAGTTGGTTTATGACTTGTACACCGGCGCCGGTACCATCGCTAACTTTATTGCAGGCCACGTGCGCGAAGTAGTAGGGGTAGAGTATGTGCCGTCGGCCATTGAGGATGCCAAAGTAAACTCACAGATAAACAACATTACCAATACCAAATTCTACGCCGGTGACATGAAAGATGTGCTGGTACACGATTTTGTGGTGGAGCATGGAAGACCCGATGTGATCATCACCGACCCACCGCGCGCCGGTATGCACGCCGATGTGGTTGCCCGCCTCATGGAGATTGAAGCCGACAAAATTGTTTACGTAAGCTGCAACGCCGCTACCCAGGCCCGCGACCTGCTGATCCTGAAAGAAAAATACGACACGGTTAAAATACAACCCGTAGATATGTTCCCCCATACCCAACACGTGGAAAATGTGGTGTTGTTAAAGTTGAGGGGATAATTTCTATTTGTCATCCTGAGCTTGTTGAAGGATTAACCGATAGGTAAAGCGTAGGGTAAGTGCGATTCCTTCCTTCGGGAAGGTGCAGGTAGGGGTTAATGAATTTTCTGTTGCCGCTAAATTAGCAAAACGTATTTTTATCATTGCCGTTGACTTCAGTCAACGGATAACGAAATGAATTTCTTCCTGGCTTCAGCCGAAATATTGGAGAGGTTTGGCTAAAGCCGTTACTGTACTTGCTACTATTCCGCCCCATAAATGGGACGGCAATGAATTGATTTCCTTCACCCTGTTTGCGCAGCGCTGTCGGGGTGAGTAAAATACCGCCATGCAATGACCCAATGACAGCGCAGCGAAATGACTCAATGACCCTTTAATGCCGAACAAATTTCTTTTATCGTCCCGCTCACCGGCTTAAATTCAAAACCGATAGCAGCCTTAATTTTGTTGTTATCAAACTCACGGGTAACAGATGCTGCCCGGGCGCTGGTCTTATCCAGGGCAGGAGCCTTGCCCGTTATGGCACCAATTAACGATGCACCACGCCAGGCTAGTTCCATCATCCAGGGTTTGGCTAATGTTTTGGGTGAGGGTACGTTAAGGCATTCGGCAATTTCCTCAAAAAGTTGTTTGTATGCCCTGTTTTCAGCGTTAATAATATAACGCTCGCCGCTGATGTTGGTTTCCATCAGGGCTATCATGCATTTAGCTACATCCTGTACGTCCACAAAGCCAATAGTTCCCCTGGTGTAAAATTTGAGGCCTTTTCGTACGGTTTCAAAGATCTGCCCGCTGCCTGTGCTGCCCGCGCTGGCACCAATAATAATAGTTGGATTTACAATAACTGCGTCCAGTCCCTCGGCAATGCCACGCCAAACTTCCATTTCGCTTTCCAGTTTTGATATGGCGTAACCATCGGTTTCTGCGGATGAATCCAGGTGGTGGTTCTCGGTGATCATTTCGCCGGGCTTGGCCTCGCCCACGGCGGCAACCGAACTGGTATGCACCATGCGGATGTTTTTTTCGTTACACAGGTCAACCAAATTGGCCGTGCCGCGTACGTTGGTGCGGATCATCGGTTCTTTATCAGCTTGTTTTAGCGATACAAAGGCGGCGCAGTTATAAACCTGCGTTATGCCATCCAGCGCATCTTCAAGTGCAGCGGCATCCATCAGGTCGGCATTTATCCATTCAATTTTTGCAGCATATGGCTCCAGTATTTTGGGAATGATTGACGATGCACGTTTGGTGCAACGGATGCGGTTTCCGCGCAGCATAAGCTCTTTCGCTAATTCGGCCCCTAAAAAACCTGTTGCACCGGTAACTAAAATCATGTTGTAATTTGAAGATTTGAAAATGAGCTGATTTGAAAATGTAAAAGTGCACAAAAGTAATTTGAAGATTAATCAATTTCAGAAATTGAAAATTAATATGTTTGTTGAGTTGATAGAAGTGAGATTTTCAAATCTTCAAATCAACTCATTTTCAAATTAAATAATGTCTTTAGCCGATTTTTTTACCCCCATCGATCTGAAAAAGATCACACCGAAAAATGGATATTTTACCAGCCAGCTTGGCGATAAGATAGACCATCACTCGGTTGATTTCCCCGACCTGGAACAAAAAACGGACATCGCCATTATTGGCGTGCTGGATGACCGCAACGCCATAAACAACCCCGGCTGCGCTTTAGGGCCCGATTATGTTCGCGAAAAACTTTACCAGTTAAACGAAGGCGGTTATACTACAAGAATAGTCGATCTGGGGAATATTGCCCGCGGCGAAACAGTGGTAGATACTTACTATGCGCTTAAAACGGTGGTTGAGGAGTTGATCAAGAAGGACATTGTCCCGGTGATCATCGGCGGTGGGCAGGACCTTACCTACGCGCAATACCTGGGTTACGAAACCCTCGAGCAAAAAGTAGATATGCTGGTGGTTGATTCACAGCTCGACCTGGATGACGATGGCTTTAGCGAAACTATCGAAACCACCTCGGCATCGTACATGAATAAAGTGATTCTGCACGAGCCTAATTATCTTTTCAATTACAGTAATCTGGGCTACCAAACATACTTTGTAAATCAGGATAGTTTACGGGTAATGGATAAGCTGTATTTTGATGTACACCGCCTGGGCGAGCTTACCCAAAACATTGCGATAGCCGAGCCTATTATCCGTAATGCTAATATGGTAAGCTTTGATATGGGCGCCATCCGCTCGTCAGACGCGGTGGGTAACGCCAACGCCAAACCAAACGGTTTTTATGGCGAAGAAGCGTGCCAGATATGCCGCTATGCCGGTTTTAATGACAAGCTAAGCTCGATAGGGTTTTATGAGTTTAACCCGGCTTATGATAATAATGGCCAAACCGCTATGCTGCTGTCGCAGATGATATGGTATTTTATTGATGGCTTTTATAACCGCAAGCGCGATTACCCGCTCAACCCAAAATCGCAATACCTTATTTATAAAACCAGCCTTAAGCACGATGAGCATGAACTGGTGTTTGTGAAAAGCAAAAAAAGCGACCGCTGGTGGATGCAGGTGCCTTACCCTACTGGCGGCTCCAAGAACGAACGCTTCCATTTAGTGCCCTGCCGGTACGAGGATTATAAGACCGCAGTGTCTGGCGAAATGCCCGACTTATGGTGGCGCACCTATCAAAAATTAAACTAAGCGGCAATTCATTAGGCGTTTACCCGTTATAGATACTTTACTGATAATTTAAATGAAAAGACTTTTTTTAGCGATAGCAGCATTTTTGCCTGCAATTGCCTTCGCGCAGAATGCGCAGCCCTTTACTATAAAAGCCAAACTAACTGATATTAAAGGCCCGGCTACGGCGTACCTGGTTTATTATTTAGGTGCAAACAGTGTGACAGACTCATCAACCGTTATTAATGGCGAGTTTAAGTTTGATGGTGTGGTGATGGACCCGGTAAATGCATCGTTGTTTATTGATCATAAAAACCTTGGGTTTGATAAATATGTTGCCCAAAACTTCCCGGATGGCGGCCCGTCTAAAACGGCTGATGGTATTAGCTTCTTCCTGGAGAAGGGGAATGTGGCAATTGCCGGTAAAGATTCTATTGCCAACGCTGATATTACAGGCTCGGCTACAAATGATGATAATAAGAACCTTAAAGCACAGCTAAAGGTAATTGTAGATAAGGCGCAGCAAATTACGCTTGAAGGGCAAAAAGCCACAGCCGAGCAGCAACGGTCGCCAGCGTTCCAAAATGCTATGCAGGCTAAGTACAAAGTGCTGCAAGGCGAACAAAAAACGGTATTGAAAAACTTTATTACCAGCCACCCGGCAAGCTATATAAGTTTATTGGCGCTATCAAGCGTTAGCGGGCCTACGCCCGATGTGGCCGAGGTTGGGCCATTATACGACCTGCTTTCAGATGATCTTAAAAAGTCTGAAGGCGGCAGGCAATTAAAGCTATCTATTGATGCATTACGACTAACCGCTGTTGGCGCCCTGGCACCCGATTTTACGCAGAACGATGTGAACGGCGTTCCGGTACAGCTGTCATCCTTTCGCGGTAAATATGTGCTGATAGATTTTTGGGCGTCATGGTGCGGCCCCTGCAGGCAGGAAAACCCCAACGTGGTAAAAATATACAACAAGTATAAAGGCAAGGGCTTTACTGTGCTTGGCGTGTCATTAGACAGGCCCAACGGGAAGGCCGCATGGCTGGCAGCTATTAAAAGTGATGGCCTTACCTGGACACAGGTATCTGATTTGAAATACTGGAGCAACCTTGCCGCCACTTTATACGGTGTGCAATCTATCCCTCAAAACTTTTTGATAGACCCACAGGGTAAAATTGTGGCAAAAGGGCTTCGAGGCGATGACCTGGATACTGCCTTAGAAAAGCTGCTCGGAAAAATTTAATACCTGCTACACAGCATAAATAACAAAGAAGCCCGGGTGTTTACACCCGGGCTTCTTTGTTAGCGGGCAGTATTAAAACATCGGGAACTCTTTAGGCTCGGGTTGTAGCTTTTGTGCTACCAAAGCCTCAATTTCGGGCAATACAGCTATTTCTGTCTCGCCGAATACTTTATTCAGTTCTTTTAAATACGTTAGCTTTTCGTTTATCCAATCGGCAGGCGGGGTTTCTTTATTTTTTAGTTTTTTTAATGCCTGCAAACCAATATCAGCCGCATCGGCAAGGTTCTTGGAATGCTGATAAACAGTATTATCTAAATGGCCTGTACTTTTTAGCTGTACTATTTTAGCATTATTATTTTTCCATATGTCCAGCATGGCTGATATATAATTTTCGGTGTCGGTATCAGGGGTTTGTAAGTACTGTTTTACCGCGCTTCTGAATGCTCTTTTAGTTTCAGAATCTACCAGGATAATATCCGAAACAGCATTCAATGGAGCTGTTTGATAGCTGGAGCTTTTAGGGAGCATTATTTTGGCAAACATTTTTTTGTAACCTTTAATTGGGGTTAACACATCTGTTAATGTTTGCAGTGTAGCCACATCATTGCTGCCGCTTAAACGCCTTAGCCCGCGTTGGTAACTGCTTATGTGCTGTAACCCTATTTCGTCTAACTGGGTGCTTATTATTGCCAGCCGCCTGTACATATCATCCACGTCATTAACTTCATTGGGCGACCACAATCTTTCGGCAATGGCGGCAGTGCGCGGCCACATGCGTGCTTCTATATTTGTTTTATCTGCTGCTTCGGCCCATTGTGCCGCTTCACCTCCAAAAACTTTGGCTTGCAGGGTGTCTGATAATTTACCATCCAGCAAGCTATTCTGATAATGAATATATGCCGGCATAAAAAGATCAAGATATAAGCCTTGTGATATAATTACAGGGTGCCCAAGGCCGGCCGCCTGTTTAGCCATCGCCGGGTTTTGCCAAACCTGTACAGCTACATCTTTAGGTAACTCTTTTGATAATAGTTCCTCCCAGCCAATGGTTTTTTTATGATGTTTGGCTAATATCTGTTGTACCCGGTTTACAAAATAGGCCTGCAGATCGTGTGTGGTTGCCAAATTCTTTTGTTTCATAAAGGCTACAATAGATGGGTTGTTTTTCCATGATACACCATTGTTTTCATCTGCGCCTATGTGTATATATGGCGAAGGGAATAAAGCAGCCATCTCACCTAAAAACTTATCCAGAAATAAGTAGGTCGATTCTTTTGCCGGGTTAAATGCTGGTGTGGGGAAAGTGTTTATCATTTTCATGATATCCACTAAACCCCTGCTTTTAGCACCCAAAGAAAAACGGGGGCCGGGTGTGTAGGCGGTATCGGCTTTGGCGCTTAGGTATGGGTACCCGGCTAAAAAACCGGTAGTATGGCCCGGCATATCAAACTCGGGCATAATTATAATACCCCTGTTTTTGGCATAAACAATCAGTTCTTTTATTTGGGCCTGTGTGTAATACTCACCATATGAACCTTTCATCTGAAGCTGGGGGTATACTTTGGATTCGATACGGAAACCCTCATCGTCAGAAAGGTGCAAATGCAGAATGTTCATTTTTACAGCCGCCATTGCGTCAATATTACGTTCAATTACATCAATGGGTATAAAATGGCGGGCTACATCAATCATTAAACCGCGCCATATAAATCTTGGTGAGTCATGAATGGATACTAATGGCAGGTAATAGCCATTTGTATCATGCTGTACCAGTTGTAAAAAAGTTTCTAAACCGCGTAGTATGCCCGTAGTATTTGGCGCATCCAGTTTTATTTTGCCGTTGGTTGAAATAAGGCTGTAAGATTCATCCTGCCCTATAGCTATACCAGCTTTATTTTTCACGGTTATTACAAGCGAACTGCTATCTGCACGGTCATTAGCAGTAATGCGCTGCTGCCCAAAATAAAGCTGTGTGCGGCGATTTAGGGTTTGTAACGCCCGGTTAACAG
This sequence comes from Bacteroidota bacterium, assembly GCA_040390445.1. Classification (GTDB taxonomy): domain Bacteria; phylum Bacteroidota; class Bacteroidia; order Sphingobacteriales; family Sphingobacteriaceae; genus Mucilaginibacter. Next base: position 168,539 of record JAZJYI010000002.1, on the reverse strand, counting down.
CAAAGTATAAGGTAGTATCAGTAGCGTCGGCAATTACCGCTACGGTAAAGGCTGGTGTAAGTGCAAACCTGCCGCTGTTTACAGTAATGGTTTTGGGTGCCGGCATTAAAGATGTAAGTGATTTGTTTTGTGCACTTACTGCCAGCACAAGGTGCATAAGCAAAATAACAGGTACTAGTTTTCTCATAATAATGGTGATTTAATGCTATTTAGGATGCGTAGGCCTTCGGTCGTGCAAATGCCGCGCAGGTAAACGGTTATGCTGTTTGCGGCAAGTTCAAAAGGGGACAGATCATATTTAATGTATTCATTTGACCGGGTGATGGAACGGTACAGAATATTGAATGTGTGCAGAACCACAGGAGGGTTAATGCCAGGTATTATAAACCCCTGCTCTATTCCTTTATTAAGGCTTTGCAGCATATAAGTACCATAGCCGGATAGTTCCTTTGCCTGTATCTTATCCTGTAAGTTGGGGTAGTAGTAATTAAGATCGTGATAGAATACGGGGGCTGCTTTAAAATCTTCTTCGAGGGAGTTTTGAAATAGGTTTAGGAACATCATTACAGGGTTCAGATCCTGTTGTATGTATTCATCAAGTGTTAATTTAAAACCCTGGTAATGCATGGTTAAACATGCTTCAAGCAGTTCTTCCTTGCTTTTAAAATATTTATAAACAGTTTTTGTAGAAATCCCCATACACGCAATTATTTGCTGGATGGTTATTTTGCGAATGCCATGCAGTAAAAATTGTTGTAAGGATTGTTTAACTATATCTTCTTTTGTCATGATTAGCCGGTGGAAAATATTTATCATGCCATATTTTCCATTGGCTAATTTAGATGGAAAATATTTAAATGCAAATATTTTCCATTATTTTTTTCACAGTGTTTGAAGTTTAAATAATAAGCAAGATATTGGAGCTTTAAAAAACTGACTATCATTATGAAAAAAATATTATTTAGCGCGATAGCGCTTTTACCCGCATTGGCATTTGCACAGGATGGCAAATTTACCGTACAGGGGAAAATGGGGAACTACAATGCCCCCGCAAAAGCATACATACAATACCGTGTTGCCGGGAAAACCATTGCCGATTCGGCGGTTTTAAATAACGGAGAATTTACCTTTACCGGAACAATTGCTGCACCGGGCCAGGGCTTTTTAGTTTTTAACCCTAAGGGCACAGGCATGCGGGCTTCTGACGATTATAAATCTATTTACATAGAGCCTGGAGTTATTAGCGTAAAAGGCCAGGATACAATTGAAAAGGCTACAGTTGCGGGCACAAAATCAAACATCGAGAATGAGCAATACCGGGCTGCTTTAAAGCCCGTAAATGATGCGTACACCGCAATAGAAACCAAAGAAAAAACCTTGACTGATGAGCAAAAGGAAGTACCTGCTTATAAAAGGCAGAGCTGGAAGGACGAAAAGGCAATAGAAACGCAGGAAAAAAACATCACTCAAAAATTTATAAAAGAACACCCCGACTCTTACGTTAGCTTAAATGCATTACAAAGCTTTGCTTATAGCTCAGATTATGTAGAGATAGAGCCACTTTACGCGGGCCTTTCCCCGGCTATAAAAGCATCAGAAGGGGGTAAAGCTTTTGGCGATATGCTGCCTAAACTTAAAGCCGTAGCATTAGGTGCCACTGCTCCTGAAATTGCAGAGGCCGATACAACGGGTGCTGTAGTTAGCTTAACTTCTTTCCGTGGTAAATATGTATTGGTTGATTTTTGGGCATCATGGTGTGGCCCTTGCCGCCGCGAAAACCCTAACGTGGTAAAAGCATACAATCAGTATAAAACAAAAAACTTCACCATTTTGGGCGTATCGCTTGACGGTAAAGGCGCTAAAGACGCATGGATGGGTGCTATACATAAAGACGGGCTGCAATGGACACAGATATCTGACCTTGCCGGATGGAAAAGCCGCCCCGCAGGTAGCTACGCAGTACGCGCCATCCCCCAAAACTTTTTGATTGACCCTAACGGGAAGATAGTTGGTAAAAACCTAAGAGGGTTTGACCTGGAAGATAAGCTTGCCGAGTTATTTGGGAAGATATAAACAAAAAGAGCCGGGTTACCGGCTCTTTTTGTTTATATCTTAATCTACTCTGGGTTGACGATACCGCACTGATAAGGCTGGCATGTATTAGGCCCTCCGCCAGTGCTGGTACAACGCCAGCCTACTTCTATTAGGTTAGGATTGGTTCCGGAGCAAGGAGGGCCGCAAACGGTATTTTCGTCACATGGACGGTACCCACCTCCACTAACAGATTTCATTTCTTGCCTGGTCAGGATTTTTCCAAGTTCATTTAGTTTTTTCATATTTTTTAGGTTTTTAATGAAACCCAATATACAAATAATTCAGATATTGTTAAGTGTCAGGTAATTATTGTAATAAAATTTATATACAAGGAAATTGTTAATTGTTGCGACACAAAAAGGCGGGGATGAATAGTGCCCACACTAAATAAAAGATCCGGGGAAGTTGTTTTATCGATCAAAGAAAACGCCAGTAAAACAAAAAAGTCGGAAGAGTACGCTCTTCCGACCATGGCTGGATAAAATCAGCCGTTTTTGTTTGGATTTTAGTTTATAATAGCACAGCCAGTATAGGTACATATACCACCAGTTGAGGTGGGAATGCACTGGTATGCCTTAGGGGTAACGGGTGTGCCGTCGGGATTATACATACATCCGGGGGCGCACTGATTAGGGCTGTTGTACAGGCAGTCGCCGCCACCCGGAGGATTTCCTCCACTAACAGATTTCATTTCTTGTCTGGTCAGGATTTTTCCAAGTTCTTTTAGTTTTTTCATGGATTTTAGGTTTTTAATGAAATCCAATATACAAATAATTCGGATAGTGTTAAGTGTCAGGTAATTATTATAATAAAATTTATAGGTAAGGAAATTGTTAATTATTGCGACACAAAAAAGGCGGGATTAAATTTAACCCCGCCTTTTTATTAAATAATTGAAATGGTTATAAAAGATCGAACCCGATATCTTTCCTGAAATAAACACCATCGTAATAGATGCGTGCGGCATCGGCAGTAGCTTGCTGCAGGGCATCAAACATATTATCCTGCAAACTGGTAACAGCCAATACACGGCCACCGGTTGCTTTGATATCTTCACCATCTAAAGCGGTGCCTGCATGGAAAACATGCGAACCGCGTACGTTCTCAATCCCGCTGATGGTTTTATCTTTTAAATATTCGCCGGGGTAACCACCTGCTACGCAAACTACGGTAGCGGCAGTTTTGTCAGATATGATCAGTTCCTTCTCGTTCAGGTTGCCTTCAGCAACGCCAAGCAGCAGGTCAACAAAATCCGACGCGATGCGTGGCATAACGCTTTCCGTTTCCGGGTCGCCCATGCGGCAGTTATATTCAATAACCCAGGGCTCGCCGTGGGTGTTCATCAGGCCTATGAAGATAAACCCTTTATAAGGGATGCCTTCTTTTTTCAAACCCTCAACAGTAGGGATAATAACCTTTTGCTCTACCTTTTGCATAAAGGCGGCATCAGCAAAATGCACCGGCGAAACCGAGCCCATACCGCCGGTATTTAAACCGGTATCACCCTCGCCAATACGTTTATAGTCTTTAGCTTCGGGTAGTATTTTATAGTTGGTGCCATCGGTCATCACAAAAACCGAAAGCTCTATTCCCTGTAAAAATTGTTCTATCACCACTTTTGAGCTGGCATCGCCAAACTTGGCTTCGGTAAGCATCTCTAAAAGCTCCTGGCGGGCTTCTTCAAGCGTAAGGCAAATTAAAACACCTTTGCCAGCTGCCAGTCCGTCGGCCTTTAACACTACCGGCAAGCCTGTGGTGGCTAAGTAATCAAAGCCTTCCTGCAGGGTATCGCGCGTAAACGTACGCGATGCCGCGGTAGGCACATTATTGCGCTGCATAAACGCTTTCGAATAATCCTTGCTGCCTTCCAGTTGAGCCCCTTCTTGCTGCGGGCCAATAATGGGGATGTTTTTTAGCTGTTCATCCGCCAGGAAAAAATCATGGATGCCTTTAACCAATGGTTCTTCGGGGCCAACCAGCACCATTTTAATATCGTTCGCCAATGCAAAGGTTTTGATGCCTTCAAAATCGGTAACCTTTAAATTAACGTTGGTGCCGTACTGGCCGGTGCCGGCATTACCCGGTGCAATAAAAAGATTATCGCATTTGGGGCTTTGTGAAATTTTCCAGGCGAAGGCACTTTCCCTTCCGCCCGAACCAAGGAGCAGGATATTCATGCGGGCAAATATAGTTAATGTGCAGATATGCAGGTATGCAAATGTGCAGATGAATTATTTTGGAGGGATAATTGTAAATTTACCAGGCAACCTGATCGCAATTCATGAACAGATTATTTAGAGCTCTTATTTTATTGATCTTGATGAGCATATCTGTTAAAGGCGTTTGCCAGATAACAACAGATAATGTGAGAGAGGGTTTAAAAGGTAAAGTGGCTACGATGAAAATGACAGATTATGGTATCTATCCCGATATCAAATCCAGTTCTTTTTCTTTATTTGATGCACAGGGCTACATTATCAATGCTGTCTATTCTGATAGCCTTCAATCGCCGGCTTATATCTGGAAATTTAAATACGACGATAAGAAAAGAATTTTGAAACTTACTGAGATTAAAGGTGGAAAAGTTCAATCTATCTATACAAATATTTACGATACTAAAGGGCATTTGGTTCAGCAAAACCTGGCTACTAATGAACGTACATATTTCAAACCTGTTAAATACTTTTTCAAATACAACAAGCAGGGCCAACTGATTGAAGTATATTGTGAAAGGTATGGTGTTGATATCTGGCCCTCAAAAAAGGTTTTTACATATGACAAAAACGGGCTCAGAATAACACAGTCAACCTATAATAGTGAGGGCTATTTAATGAATAAAGCCTTTATGACGTATAATGATCATCGGGATATTATTAAAATTGTACATTATTACGATGTGATGTCGCCCAATGTTTTCAGTACGAATTTATACAGTTATATGTATGACAAAAAAGGGAACTGGGTTGTGAAAAAAAGTAAGGAGAGCAATTCAAGTAAATTTGAAATTACTCAAACCCGAAAAATTACCTATTATCAATAACATCTCTGTTAACTGCCATCACCCTTTTAACTTTCTCCTTTCAGCCCAAAACCGTACCTTTGCATGTCAAAATGACTTTAAAATTGCACTGGCGCAATTATTGAGTTTGGTGCATTATATAAACAACAATATGTTAGATTTTTTCAGTAAGCTTTTTGGAAGCAAATCAGAGCGCGATGTTAAGGCCATATTGCCTATTGTAGAGAAAGTTAAGGCTGCCTATGCCAAGCTCGATCAGTTAAGCAACGATGAGCTTAGGGCCAAAACCATAGAATTTAAAGAAACCATTGCAGCCGGCCTTGCCGGTGTTGACAGCGAGATACAGGCCATTAAAACCCGTACCGAAACTGAACTGAATATGGAGGTAAGCGAAAAGGTTACCCTGTATACGCAGTTAGATAAGCTGGAGAAAGACCGCAATAAAGAACTTGAAGATATATTATTAAATATTTTACCTGAGGCTTTTGCCGTGGTAAAAGAAACTGCCAGAAGGTTCAGTGCCAATAAAACCATTGAGGTTACTGCCACCCAGTTTGACCGCGAACTGGCTGCCAAAAAAACCAACGTTTTAATAAAAGGCGATAAAGCCATTCACCATAATACCTGGCTTGCTGCCGGTAATGAGGTTACCTGGAACATGGTACACTATGATGTGCAGCTGATAGGTGGTATTGTATTGCACCAGGGTAAAATATCTGAGATGGCAACAGGTGAAGGTAAAACGCTGGTAGCTACGCTGCCTGCATATCTTAATGCTATTGCCGGCCAGGGTGTACACATTGTAACCGTGAATGATTACCTGGCACGACGCGATAGCGAATGGATGGGCCCGCTGTATGAATTCCACGGTTTGGCTGTTGATTGTATTGATAAGCACGAGCCAAACAGCGAAGAACGCCGCCAGGCTTATTTAGCCGATATTACCTTTGGTACCAATAACGAATTTGGTTTTGACTACCTGCGTGACAATATGACACGTAGCCCCGAAGAACTGGTGCAGCGCAAGCTACACTACGCCATGGTGGATGAGGTTGACTCCGTGTTGATTGATGATGCACGTACACCGTTAATTATATCCGGCCCTATCCCACGTGGCGATGAGCACGAGTTTTATGAGCTGAAACCACGTATAGAGCGTTTGGTTAACGCGCAAAAGGCATATGTGAACACCGTTTTAAACGAAGCCAAAAAAGCTATTAACGAAGGTAGCACCGGCATTGAGGATGGTGGTTTAGCTTTACTGCGTGCACACCGTGCATTGCCAAAAAGCAAAGCCCTGATCAAATTTTTAAGTGAAGGCGCTAACCGTACAGTCCTGCAAAAAACAGAGAACCATTACATGCAGGACCAGGGTAAAGAAATGCCGAGGGTAGATTCGGAATTGTTCTTCATCATTGATGAGAAAAACAATTCGGTAGAGCTTTCTGAAAAAGGTATTGAGCTGATCACCGCATCGGGCGAAGACCCGGGCTTTTTTGTGATGCCTGACGTTGGTACCGAAATAGCCAATATCGAAAAATCAAATCTACCGGCTGAAGAGAAGGTTCATCAGAAAGATGAACTGATGCGCGATTTCTCTATCAAATCAGAGCGTATCCACTCGGTTAACCAATTGCTTAAGGCTTATACCTTATTTGAAAAAGATACCGAGTATATCCTTGATGAAGGTAAAGTGAAGATTGTTGATGAGCAAACCGGCCGTGTATTAGATGGCCGCCGTTACTCTGATGGGTTACACCAGGCTATTGAGGCTAAAGAGAATGTGAAGGTAGAGGATGCTACGCAAACCTTTGCAACGGTAACACTGCAAAACTACTTCAGGATGTACCACAAACTTTGTGGTATGACGGGTACCGCTGTTACCGAAGCAGGTGAGTTCTGGCAGATCTATAAACTGGATGTGGTAGAGATACCAACCAATACGCCAGCCAGCCGTGCAGATATGCAGGACCTGGTTTACCGTACCATCCGCGAAAAATACAATGCTGTTGCCGAAGAAATTGAAACACTTACAAAGGCCGGTCGCCCGGTACTGGTAGGTACAACATCGGTAGAGATATCCGAATTACTGAGCCGTATGCTTAAGCTGCGCGGCATTAAACATAATGTACTGAATGCCAAAATGCACCAGAAAGAGGCCGATATTGTGGCCGAAGCCGGTCAGGCGGGCACTGTTACCATTGCTACCAACATGGCAGGCCGTGGTACGGATATAAAATTAGGCGAAGGCGTACAGGCAGCAGGTGGTTTAGCCATTGTAGGTACTGAACGCCACGAAAGCCGCCGTGTTGACAGGCAGCTGCGTGGCCGTGCCGGTAGGCAGGGCGACCCGGGTTCGTCCCAGTTCTTTGTATCGTTAGAGGATAACCTGATGCGTTTATTCGGATCAGAGCGTATCTCCAACCTGATGGTACGTATGGGTATTGAAGAGGGCGAAGTTATTCAGCACTCTATGATCTCAAAATCTATCGAGCGTGCGCAGAAGAAAGTAGAAGAGAACAACTTTGGTATCCGTAAGCGTTTGCTGGAGTATGATGATGTGATGAACTCACAGCGTACCGTTATCTACGCGAAACGTAAAAACGCTTTGTTTGGCGAGCGCCTTGATGTGGATATCAGCAACACCGTATTTGATGTTATTGAAGATGTAGTAACCGAATACAAAGAGGCCAACAACTTTGAAGGTTTCAAATTAGAGGTTATCCGTTTATTCTCGGTAGATACCCAGGTTAACGCCGAAGAATTTACAGCAACTAACATTGCTACACTGGTTGACAGCACCTTTGCAGAAGTTACCGATTTTTACAAACGCAAAGCCGAAACGGTTGCAGAACAGGCATACCCCGTTATAAAAGATGTTTATGATACCCGTGGCCAGTACGTAGAGAATATCGTAGTGCCATTCTCTGACGGGATACATGGTTTACAGGTTTCTGTACCACTTAAAAAAGCGGTTGAGAACAAAGGTTTAGAGGTGTTTAAATCATTCGAGAAAAACGTTACCCTTTACCTGATTGATGATGCCTGGAAAGAGCACCTGCGCGAAATGGACGAGTTAAAACAATCGGTACAAAACGCGGTGTACGAACAAAAAGACCCGCTGTTGGTTTATAAGTTCGAGGCGTTTGAATTGTTCCGCCAGATGTTATCAAACGTGAACAAAGAGCTGGTTAGCTTCTTGTTTAGGGGCGGTATCCCGGTTCATCAGGAGCCCGAGCAGGTGCGTGAGGCAAAACCTCAGCCAAAGCTTGATCTGAGGAACATGCGCACCTCAAAACCCGAATTGGTTAGCGAAGCTAACGGCATGCCGATGGACGATACCCGCGAAATACAAAAGCCAACCCCGGTAAAGGTTGAGCAAAAAATTGGCAGGAATGACCCTTGCCCATGTGGTAGCGGTAAAAAATATAAAAACTGCCACGGCGTAGGGCAGAATTAAAAAAATACGGTTTGTCATCCTGAGCGATAGCGAAGGATCTGATAGTGAACAAGCATGTCGCCGATAGATGCTTCACTATAGTTCAGCATGACAAATTATTTATAGTATAACATGAAAAAAGCAATATCTGATCATAAAGTGCCTTTTAGCCTCATCAGATATTGCTTTTTGTTTTTACTGCTGGCATCCTCAACAATAACCTTTGCCCAGGAGCGGGGGAAAGTACAGGTTGTTGCCCCGCCATTGTTTGATACCCTTTTAGCCAAACGGGCCGCCCTTAACAATAGGAATGGGGCAAGCAGCGGCAGTAGTGGTAGTGCTTCGGCGTATTCATCCGCATTTGGTTACCGTGTGCAGATATACAGCGGCAGTAACCGCGGCGCAGCCTATAATGCCCAGGCAAAATTCAATAAAGAGTTTCCCGAAATGCGTACCTATATTGTGTACCACGAACCAAACTTTAAGGTGCGTGCCGGCGATTTCCGTACACGTATTGAGGCCGAACGCATGAAGGAGCAATTAAAAGCATGGTTCCCGGTAATGTTTATCATCTCAGAAAAAATCAATCCACCCAAAACGGTTATCACTAATGATTAAAGAAAAGATACAGGCTTTAGCAAAAGATATTTTTAATGATGTAGTGGCCAATCGCAGGCATTTGCATTCGCACCCCGAGCTTTCTTTCCACGAGGTGGAAACATCGGTGTTTGTGGCGAATAAACTGGAAGAGCTTGGGCTGGAATACCACAAAATGGCCGATACCGGCCTGGTGGCGCTGATAAAAGGCGATAAACCGTCTGACCAGGTGGTAGCCCTGCGCGCCGATATGGACGCGCTGCCTATCACCGAGGCAAACGATGTGCCGTACAAATCGCAAAACCCGGGTGTAATGCACGCCTGCGGGCACGATGTGCACACCTCTTCGCTGCTTGGGGTGGCCAAAATATTAACCGATCTGAAAAGTGAATTTGGCGGCACCATCAAACTGATCTTTCAGCCTGCAGAAGAAAAATTGCCCGGCGGCGCAAGCCTGATGATTCAGGAAGGTGTATTGGAAAACCCCAAACCGGCTGCGGTAATTGGCCAGCATGTTATGCCGTTGATAGATGCCGGTAAGGTTGGTTTCCGTGCGGGTAAGTACATGGCATCAACCGATGAGTTGTACGTTACTGTAAAAGGCAAGGGCGGCCACGGTGCGCAGCCACAACAAAATGTTGATCCGGTTATCATCACCGCGCATATCTTAACGGCGCTGCAAACTATTATAAGCCGTTCGGCAGACCCTAAAAGTCCGTCGGTTTTATCCTTCGGTAAAGTGATTGCCAATGGCGCTACCAATGTGATACCAAATGAGGTGTATTTGGAAGGAACTTTCCGAACCATGGACGAAAAATGGCGTTCTGAGGCCCATATAAAGATCAAAAAAATGGCCGAAGGTATTGCCGAAAGCATGGGTGGCAGCTGCGAGTTCAACATCATGAGGGGGTACCCTTTCCTGATCAATGAAGAGAAACTAACTGCCAAAACCCGCGCCAATGCCGAGGATTATTTGGGCAAAGAGAATGTGCTCGACCTGGATATCTGGATGGCAGCAGAAGATTTTGCCTACTACTCGCAAGTGGCCGATTCATGTTTTTACCGCCTGGGCACCCGTAATGAAGCCCGGGGAATTACCTCGTCTGTGCATACCCCAACATTTGATATTGAAGAAAGCGCGCTGGAGCAAAGCGTTGGCCTGATGGCTTACCTGGCTGTTAAACAGTTAGGTAATTAATTTTATGAAGAAATTCGTAATCGCTTTCGGCATACTGCTTTTTGCTTTTAACGGTTTCGCGCAGCAAATACCACGCTTTAACCCCGATACCATCCGTACCATCGTGATCGATTCGCCGGTGAATATTGTATCGCACAGGTTGCGCGCGCAGGATTTTATTGATGCGGTAATGACTGATACCGGCTTCTACAAGGCATTTCAGAACATGAAACTGTATGCCTTTACTGCAGAAAATCGCATTTTTAGCTACGATAAAAAGAACCGGGTTAATGGCAAGATATACCGCCGCATACTGCACAGTAACGATGCCGGTAAGCACAAGGTAGAATATACCGCCAAGAGCGACAGCGGCAACGTTTTTAAAAAGAACGGCAAGTACCAGTTGTACACGGTAGAGATGTTCGATTATATTTTTATGAACGCCTATAATTCCGGGTTTGTAAAATCAGAAGGGACGTCTGCTGAAAATAAAAACAAGAATGAAGGCTACAGGGCCAAATTGAAAACGCTTGTATTTACACCGGGCCGTAAAGTGAGTGGCATCCCGTTCATCAGTGGTAAAACAGAGATCTTCGGGCCGGAGATGCGGCAGTATTATAATTATGAATTTGCAAGGGGCAAGTACCTGGATAGCATTCCTGTATACCGTTTTAAGGTTATCCGCAAGCCCAGTTCATCGCCTGATGATGTGGTAATACAGGAAATGACCACCATTTTTGATATGAACAACTTCCAGATCCTGGGGCGTTATATCGATATGAAATACAGCAACATGCTGTTTGATTTTAACGTGCAGATGGATATTGAGCTAAACAGGTTTAACGACCAGTTGCTGCCTGTTAAAATAAGCTACCAGGGCAACTGGAATATCCCTTTCCATAAAGAGGAGCGTGCCAGTTTTTTGATAGTACATAAGGATTATCAAAAGGAGTAATTCTTAAGGAAATCCCCTCCCTTGAGGAGGGGATTTTAGATATTGTTAATTCTTTGGCCCGCCAAACTCCATTAAGTACGATTTCAGAAACTCGTTCAAATCGCCATCTAACACGGCAGCAGCATTTGAGGTTTCATGATCGGTACGTAGGTCTTTCACCAGTTTATATGGATGAAGCACATAGTTGCGGATCTGTGACCCCCACTCTATCTTTTTTTTGTTCCCTTCAACCGCGCTTGATGCCTCGGCGCGTTTGCGCATTTCGGCTTCATACAACTGCGATTTCAGCAAGCGGATGGCATTCTCTTTATTCTGTAACTGCGAACGCGATTCCTGGTTTTTGATAATAATGCCCGATGGCTTGTGGTATAAGCGTACCGCGGTTTCTACCTTGTTTACGTTTTGCCCGCCGGCACCACCCGCACGGAAGGTTTCAAATTCGATATCGGCATCTTTTACTTCTATATCTATGGTATCATCCACCAAAGGATAAACATATACCGAGGCAAATGACGTATGGCGCTTGGCGTTAGAATCGAAAGGTGAGATGCGCACCAAACGGTGTACGCCATTTTCGCCTTTCAGGTAACCATAAGCAAACTCACCTTCTATTTGTAGTGTAACTGTTTTTACACCAGCCACATCACCTTCCTGGTAATCCTGCTCAGATACTTTGTGCCCGTTCTTTTCGGCCCACATAATGTACATACGCATCAGCATACCGGCCCAGTCGCAGCTTTCGGTACCACCGGCACCAGCGGTAATTTGTAATACGGCGTTAAACTGGTCTTCCTCGGCGCTCAGCATGTTTTTAAATTCAAGCTCTTCAACCGCGGTTAATGCACCGGCGTATTGTTCGTTCATTTCGGCCTCAGTAGCATCGCCACTCTGGAAAAACTCGAACAATACATTCGTATCTTCAACCACCGATACCACTTTCTGGAAAGCATCGGTCCATATTTTTTTTGTTTTGATGGATGCCAGGACTTTTTCGGCTTCCTTAGGATGGTCCCAAAAATTTGGCCCTAAGGTTACGTCCTGTTCTTTTTGCATAGCATCGAGTTTGGTATCGATGTCAAAGATGCCTCCTCAGGGACGTTGTTCTGTCCCTTAAATCCTGCATGTTTTCTTTTGTCATAATGGCAAATATATAAAATTGCAGCAAGGGTGAGTGGTTGCTTAGTAAAATGGTGAATAGTTACATCTTTTTTACTATTCACCACTCACTACTTAACCATTTACTAAATATTAAGCTATTCGCATTTGGTTTAGCAGCAAACCCATGTCGGTAACGTTGCCGCTTATTTTAGACAGGATACTGCTCAGTGAAAAGTCTTTATTTTGCTCGCCTTTTGATTCTTCCATCAACTGGTGCATCACCGGCGGTATCAAACCATCAGCAATTTTCATGGCCTCGGCCGTGCTTATGTTGTAAAAGTTGTTCAGCTTGTTGGCAAATTTGTTTACCGCGCTGTTAATAAGCGGGTTTTCATAAATGGCCGAAAACTGGAAATATTTCACAAGGTCTTTTAACTTGCCGCTATCCAGCTGGCCTTTCAACACTTCGATGATAGAGCTAGAAGCATCATTCATCACTGCCTCATGGTATTTCTCAGGGATTATCGGGTTATCAATAACAGCCGCACCGGCGTTATTTTTTACGAGCAAAAAAAGTTTTTCGAACATGATATAATGTATTTAAAAAACAAATTAAGAAAATGATGAAAAATAATAGGTTTATCTATCAACACCACAAATATATTGAATATTTATTTTCACTTTCTAAAAATTATCAAACATTTGTTATTGAAATGACAATTCTGTTGGTGTAAAACAAACACTATGTAAGGGGTGTTAGCAATTGTATAAATAACAGTAAAATGTCCTTTTTTCATATTTAATGACAGGCTCCGTTTTAACTTGTTATTTTTACAAAAAACATCACAACTATGCTGCCAAATATCGATTTCACAAGCACCCAGTCGTACAAATATTTAACCGACCATTACATTGATATTGTATCAAAAAGCTTAAAAGAACTATTTGAATCTGATAATCAGCGATTTGAAAAATTTTCGCTGCAATTTGAAGATATTTTGCTGGATTATTCCAAGAACCGCATTGATGAGCAAACGCTTGCATTACTGCAGCAATTAGCACGCGAGTGTGGTGTAAATAAGGCAATTGAAGCCATGTATTCTGGCGAAAAGATCAACGTTACTGAAGATCGCCCGGTGCTGCACATCGCCCTGCGCAACCGTAGCAACGCCCCTGTTTATGTTGATGGTAAAGATGTAATGCCCGATGTGAACCGGGTGCTTAACCATATGAAGGAATTCAGCGAAGCTATTATCAGCGGCAGTTGGACCGGCTACACCGGTAAAGCCATAACAGATGTAGTAAATATAGGCATCGGCGGGTCAGACCTGGGGCCGGTAATGGTTACCGAAGCGCTAAAGGCTTACAAGAACCACTTAACCATGCACTTTGTATCCAATGTGGATGGTACACATATAGCCGAAACATTAAAAGCGGTAAACCCGGAAACAACGCTGTTCCTGATCGCATCAAAAACATTCACCACGCAGGAAACTATGGGCAATGCCCACAGCGCGCGCGATTGGTTCATAGAAAACGGCGGTAAGGACGAGGATGTGGCCAAGCACTTCGCGGCCTTATCTACCAATACCGAGGGTGTGGAAAAATTTGGCATCGATACCCAAAATATGTTTGAGTTTTGGGATTGGGTTGGCGGCCGCTATTCATTATGGAGCGCCATTGGCCTGTCTATTTCCTTAAGCGTTGGCTATGATAATTTTGTACAATTGCTTGAAGGCGCCCACGCTATGGACAACCACTTTAAAAGCGCCCCGCTTGAGCAAAACCTGCCTGCTACACTGGCGCTTGTGGGTATATGGCATAATAACTTTTTTGAAGCCGAAACCCAGGCCATTTTACCTTACGACCAATACCTGCACCGTTTTGCGGCATACTTTCAGCAAGGCGATATGGAAAGTAATGGTAAACATGTTGACCGCAACGGCAAGGATGTTGATTACCAAACCGGCCCGGTTATTTGGGGCGAACCCGGTACCAACGGCCAGCATGCTTTTTACCAGCTGATACACCAGGGAACAAAGTTGGTCCCCTGCGATTTTATAGCACCAGCGCAATCGCACAACCCGCTGGGCGAGCACCACAACATGCTGCTGTCAAACTTCTTTGCCCAAACCGAAGCGCTGATGAATGGTAAAACCGAAGCTGTGGTGATTGATGAATTGAAAAAAGCCGGTAAAACCGACGAAGAGATCAGCAAAATAGCGCCATTTAAAGTATTTGAGGGCAACCGCCCAACAAACTCTATACTGGTTAAAAAAATAACCCCGCACACTTTAGGCAGCCTGATAGCTATGTACGAGCACAAGATATTTGTACAAGGCATTATCTGGAATATCTACAGTTTTGACCAATGGGGCGTTGAGCTGGGCAAGCAATTGGCCGGCAAAATATTGCCTGAGTTAAAAGACAACAGCGAGGTAACGAGTCACGATTCATCAACCAACGGTTTGATCAATCAGTATAAAGCCTGGAGGTAAGCTTCAGTTGCAGTTTTGAGTTTGCAATAAAAAACAATTTGTCATGCTGAGCGATAGCGAAGCATCTATTAGCCGATATGTAGCCAACTTACATGTTCATTAATGGATCCTTCGCTATCGCTCAGGATGACATTTTTGCTTTTGGCTATCCGTTGGCTAAAGCCAACGGCAATGATTTCCTGCAATATGTCAAATCGAATCAATTCATTGCCGTCCCTTTCAAGGGGCGGAATAAGTAACACGCAAATCGGCTTTAGCCAAATTAGCCCCATAACACATCAGCACCACCCCGCTACTAAACACACTGATCTTAGCGGGCTGCATGTTCAGCTTCTCGCGCAGATTTTTAAATAACGGCCGTCCTCTCCTTAAAGCTACGGGGTACACCCAAATGCGGTATTCATCTACAAGGCTAAGTTTGGTTAAAGCAGCCACCAATTTACCGCTGCCATATACCAGCAGGTCTTTCCCTGTACATTGCTTTAGCCTCATTATTTCCTTGTTTATATTCCGGTTAGCCAACCGCGAGTTACGCCAGCTTACACTTTTAAGTGTTTTAGAGAACACCACCTTTTCGTAACGATTTATCATATCGGCATAATCGGCATCCTCACGGGCACCAAACTGGTTGGCCTGCTGTGCCTGCCAGTAGGGTGCTATTGCGCTGTAGGTAACCCTCCCCAGCAAAAGCGTATCAGCATTACCCAATTGCTGGGTTAGGGCCCGGCTTAGCTCGTTATCCCAATAGGGGGTATGCCAGTCAAGCTCGCCATAGGGGCCGGCCATATACCCGTTAAGGGTTACATTCATTGATACCACTAACTTGCGCATTAAAATATTAAGCAGGGTTATAGCAAAGTACAGTAATGCCGCAATCAAACGGCGTTGCCTTTACCAGTTTAAGGGCGAGTTTATCATCAAGTGCGTTATATATGCTTTTGCCTTTACCAATAGCAACAGGGTTCACAAAAATGTGGTATTCATCTACCAGGTTATGTTTTATTAATGCCGCTGCAAAACGTGCGCCGCCATATGCTACAATATCGCCGCCGGGCCGGGCTTTTAATTTGTTTATCTCGGCAACAATATCGCCGGTGGCAAGGGTGGTATTTTCCCACGGGTTTTCGGTAAGGGTTTTAGTGAACACTACTTTTGGGTCGTTTACCATTTTATGAGTAAAGCTGTCAGCATCCGGGGCGGCCGAGCGCTCTTTCCATACCGGGATAAAGCCTTCGGCAAGTACGCGGCCTAGTATAATGGTATCAACCGGCCCGGTTATTTCTTGTACATATGCTTTTAGTTTATCGTCCCAGTTCCAGGTCATCCAGTCCATTTCGTTATTTGGTCCGGCTACAAAGCCATCAAGGGTAACCTGCATCTGCAATTTTAGCTTTCTCATTTGTTGTTTTGTTTTGATATTACAAATATACCTGCGCTGTAAATAGGTGGTACGGTGTAAAAAGGACTAAGTAAGGGTTGTTTACGACTTTCTTCTTCACTACATTTATTCCTGTAAACCAGTTAAGCTCTACCCAATTATGAAACACATATCTATCCTCATCATCAACGAGGCGGTTTTAGCCAGCATAGTAGACCCGCGCGTGATATTTACCGGTGTGAATGATTTTTTAGCCGCCGCAGGCAAACCACCGGCATTCAACGTGCAATTGATTGGGCTGGAAAAAGAGGTAAGGCTGCATGGCGGGCTGTTTTCGGTACATACCGATGCTTTATTGCAGGATGTTAAAAAGACCGACCTGATTATCATCCCAGCCATTAGCGGCGATATAAAAACCACCCTTAAACGTAATGCGGACTTTATGCCCTGGATTATTGACCAGCACCATAAGGGCGCCGAAGCTGCCAGTTTGTGTATAGGGGCGTTCCTGCTGGCCTCTACCGGCTTGCTGGATGGTAAGGAATGCAGCAGCCACTGGCGTACGGCAAACGAGTTCAGGGAGATGTTCCCGAAGGTTACCCTGGTTGATGACCGCATTGTTACCGAGCAAAAAGGCCTGTACAGCAGCGGCGGGGCAACCTCATACTGGAACCTGCTTTTATACCTGATAGAAAAATATGCCGGGCGCGATATGTCTATCATGGCCGCGAAGATGTTTGCCCTGGAGATTGACCGGAAGAGCCAGTCGCCGTTTATTATGTTCAACGGGCAAAAAACGCACGAGGATGAACCGATAAAGAAAGCGCAGGAGTTTATAGAGGCCAATATTACCGAAAAGATATCGGTAGAAGACCTGGCCATGAAATACGCTATTGGTAAACGCCACTTTGAACGCCGGTTTAAAAAAGCTACGAATAATAGTCCGCTGGAGTATATACAGCGTGTAAAGATGGAAGCCGCCAAAAAACACCTGGAAAGCAGCCGCAAAAACGTGAACGAGGTGATGTATGATGTTGGTTACTCTGATACCAAAGCCTTCCGTACGGTGTTTAAAAAGGTAACCGGGTTATCGCCTGTAGCGTATCGTAATAAATATAATAAAGCAAGTTAAATCCGGGTATGGGTATGTTAAAACCGGGTTTAAAACATCATAAGAGGGTATTATTAAGGCTTCTGCTATCTGCAATAATGCTATACGGCTTCGTATATATAGCGGTAGCGCAAAAATCGCCCAAGGCCACTATCAGCAATATAATTACGGCAGTAAACAACCGCAACACCGATCGCGCGGTTGAAAAGCTATACCTGCAAACAGACAAGCCCATATACCACACCGGCGATACCCTGTGGTTTAAAGCTTACTTGTTGGAGCAAACTTACCTGCGCCCATCAAAAAAAAGCGGTGTTTTATATGTAGAGCTGGCAAACGATAGTAACAGGATGATAAAGCGCATAATGCTGCCCATTAACGGCATCACTTATGGCAATATAGCGCTTGATAATAAACTGCTGCCACAGGGCGGCTACACTTTGCGGGCCTACACCAACTGGATACGCAATTTTGATGAAGCCCTTATTTTTAAAAAGTCACTTTATATCAGCGGGGCCAACAACAACGATTGGCTGATCAACTATAACACCCGGTATGCAAAAGATGCTGATAAATACAACGTGCAGCTTGCCCTGAATGTTAATAGTTTTGATACCGGCCCGGTAGGCTTACGCGAAATGCAATTACGCCTTACTGATGGTAAGCGTACCTGGTTTAAAAACAACATCAATACAGATATAGGCGGGCTTGCCAATGTGAATTTTGACCTGCCCGAAAAAGCCGATTTTAAAAATCTATACTTATCAATACGTGATCTGCGTAAAGGTGAGGGCAACAGGGCCCTGATAATGCCCCTGGCCTTTAACCGGCCCGAAAACATCGACCTGCAGTTTATGCCCGAGGGGGGAAGCCTGGTTGCCGGCCTACCTGCCAATATAGCATTTAAGGCCATCAATGAGGATGGGCATGGGGCAGTTGTATCTGGCGGGGTATTCAATAGCAAACAGCAACAAGTTGCGGTTTTTAGCACGGCACATTACGGTATTGGTGCATTTAGTTTGCTGCCACAGGCAGGCGAGGTTTATACCGCCAAACTCAAACTTCCGGATGGTTCATATAAAAGTTACCCGTTACCCGTGGTTAAACCATCGGGCTTTACGCTTAAGGTTAGCAACCCGTTTAAAAGCGATTCGATAGAGGTGACAGTTGGTGCAACACCTGAAGCCGCTAACGGCAACAGTTACTACCTGATGGGGCATGCCCGCGAGATGGCATTTTATGGCGCCTTGGTAAGCCTGAAAAATGGAATAGCCAAAATACATATCAATAAAAAAATATTCCCGGGGGGCGTGGTAAGCTTTGCCTTAATTGGTGCCGACAAAAGAGCGCTCAATCAACGCATGATATTTGCTGATGGTAATGATAAACTGAACATCAGCATAAGCAGCAGCAAACCTGTATATAAGCAACGGGATAGCGTTGCCTTAAATATTAAGGTTGCCGATATGGATGGCGCACCTGTACAGGGCAGTTTTTCGCTCGCGGTGACTGATGATGGGCAGGTAAAAACTGATAGTCTGAAAAGCACTTCTATTGTAACTTACCTGCTGCTTGCATCAAACCTAAAGGGCAGCATTGAAGCCCCGGGTTATTATGAGCACTGTACAGACGACGCCACGAAATGGCAGCATCTGGATCAGCTTTTGTTGGCACAGGGCTGGGCTGTGTATGATTGGGATGCGGCTTTTGCACCGCAAAAAACCCTGCCCTTTGCCGCCGAGCCCGAGTTTTTGGTAACCGGCCGTGTTACCAATGCATTTAATAAACCGGTGGCTAATTCCGGGGTGCTTTTGTTTTCCAGGAAACCCATGCTGATGATAGATACGGTTACAAACGCTACGGGTACGTTTACCTTTAAGGGCGTTTTCCCGGCAGATACGGCGGTGTATTTTTTGCAGGCACGCAATAAAAAAGGTAAAAGCAGCAATGTGGGGATTGAAATGGACGAGTTTAAGCCGCCGGTTTTCGCCCCGCTTAATGACAGGATAACACCATGGTACGTTAATGCGGATAATAACAATTTATCCATCATTAAAAAGCAATTAACGCTGCAACAAAACCTGGAAACGTTTACCCGCGGCAAGATGCTTAAGGAGGTGGTGATCAAAAATAAACGAATAATTAAGGACTCGAAAAACCTGAACGGCCCCGGCGAGGCCGATGTAATTATTGATGAAGGGGACCTGCAAAAAGCGGGGCGAACTACCCTGGGCGACCTGCTATCTAAAAGGGTAAAAGGATTTGGCTACAGGCCTGAAAAAAAAACAGGCATTTTATATTATAATATTTACGGTGCTACGGTACACCTGATTGTAGATGGTGTAAATACCGAGTTCTTTATGCCTGAAGGCGAAACATTATACCAGTACCTTAAGCAATACTTTGATTATTACGATGCCGAAGAAATTAAGGGTATTGAAGTGATGGCAAACCCAAGCCACTCCGGCACTTACACCTCAAGATATTTGCCGCCCTTGACCACCCCCTGGGAACATACTTTTATTGAAGTGACCACACGCGGCGGGCACGGGCCATTTGTAAAAAAAGCAATTGGTACTTATGTGTACAGGCCAATGCCCTTTACCACTCCTAAACAGTTTTACGCGCCTAAATATACCATCAGTACAGTGCCTGATATGACAGATATCCGCTCTACCATTCACTGGGAACCTGATTTTGTGACGGATAAGGACGGGAAAGCTACCATTAGCTTTTTTACTGCCGATGCACCGGGCAAATACACCATTATAGCCGAGGGGGCCGATCTGCAGGGTAGCGTTGGCGTTAAACGGGCAAGCATCAGCGTTGAAAAACGTTGATGACTATACCAACATTGGTGGTAAAAGAGAAAAGCCCCGACACATCGGGGCTTTTCTCTTTTTATATATCTTTCTTACTTCTTAAAAAACTTCACCTGGAACAGCTTATTCCACTTTTTACCGGTTACAAAAATGCGGCCGGTGGCTTTATCGTACGCTATGCCGTTTAATACGTCTGCACCCCGGTTACGACTGGTTTCAGGATAAAGATTGGTTAGGTCAATCTTTTGGATTACGGCTCCTGTTTTAGGCTCAATTACCAAAATATAATCCTTATGATAAACATTGGCATAAATCTTTCCATCAATATATTCCAACTCGTTTATTTCATTTACCGGGCCTTTGTCGTCATAAACGTCTATATAACCAGTCTGTTGGTAGGTGTCTTTATTTAAAAACCATATGCGGTTGGTACTGTCGTCCATATAGATCTTATTGCCGTCAAAGGTCATGCCCCATCCTTCAAGCCCTACATTATTGTTAAAAGTATTATGCAGCTTTAGGGTTTTCTTGTCATATACGTAACCTATCTTCTCTTTCCATGTAAGCTGGATTATTTTATCACCTACAACCACTATGCCTTCTGCAAATACCTTAGGGTCAACACCTTGTTTCTGCAATATTTTACCGGTAGCAAGGTCTGTTCTAACTAATTTTGAGGGGCCGTCAACCGGCATCCCGCCAGTTGCTATACCATAACCGCCGCCGCTCTCATAAAAACCATTGTTTTCGTATATCAAACCTTCGGTATATAAGGTAGTGTCATGCGGGAATACCTTCTCCACCTTAAAGCCAAATTCTTCTGGTGCTTTGGCAGCCAGCAGATTGATGTTGGTGGTTAACTCCTGGCTTTTACCGGCCTGGTAAATTTTGGCGGTTATTACCCTTGCACCTAAGGCAAGCCCTTCTGTTTTTAAGTTAACGGCTGATGAATCTTTGGCCGCGCCAACACGGGCCGAATCTACCAGGTACACAACCGAGTCGATCTTTGCCCCTGCCGGGATGTTTACTTTTAGGGCAATGGCATCGCCACTTTTGTAGTTGCTGCCTGCATCGGGGCTGATGGTAAATTCGTCGGCTTGTTTATTGTCTTTACAACCGTAAGCTAATAACGCGATAATCGCGAAAAGGGCAATTCTTTTATTCATGTTAAATGGCAGAAGGCCAAAAGGCATCTTCAATATGTTTTAATGTGTGGTTATTATTACGGTCGAAAAGGATAGATATTATATCAAACCTCACTTCGCCCTCATGATTCATCAAATATATGTATTCGTCGGCAGCCTCAACCAGTAAACGTTGCTTGCGGGCATCTACAAAATCTTCGGGTTCGCCAAAACCGTTGCCGGTGCGGGTTTTTACTTCGGTAAATATAATTATTCCGGCTTTATAGGCTATCAGGTCAACCTCGGCTTTGCCGAAAACCCAGTTCTCGTCCATGATCTCGTAACCCGTGGCTTCCAGGTGGGCTTTTGCCATCGCTTCGCCTTTGCGGCCCAGGTCATTGTGGGTAGCCATTAGTCAGCTATATTACGGAATAAAAACATGATATATAATAAGTAACCTATTCCCAATAAAAGCGTTATAAAACTACCATAAAACAGTCCCCAACTTATATATTTCAAGTTCTTGTATAAAACTCTAAATATGATTGCTATGGATAGAAACATGAATAAAACGAAAAATATATTTATTGGAATATCTGACGCTTCTATTAACCAAACTAAAACTGATTCAACAACTATAGTTAATAATAAGTATAAATATTTCATACCTCATTATTTCAGTATCACCGAGCCTAAGTAATCAGATATGGTTTTCTCCACCTTTTTCATGTGCATATATTGGTTCATCAGAATTTCCTGGTCAGCTTCGCCGGTGGTAACTTTCAGCTCATTCCGCAATTTTTCCAATATCTTGCCCACCTTTTGTTTTTTCAGATGGAAGATAGCGCCCAGTATCGTTGCCTTCATATTAGCCTGTTCATCGGGTACCAGTATTTTGTGCATCTCGTACCAGTTCTCGCTCAGGGTGTATTTTGTAGCCAGCAGGGTAACTACCAGGTCGACTATCCCCTTATCCTTATGGTGGATAAAGTGCTGCTCTTCGGGCAGTACGCCGTTCTCTACCTCCTGGCGGTAAATCTCCAGAAAATATTTGCTTGATGGTTCCTCAAACTCCACATCGCTCAGTTCGGCTACCATAAACGGGCCTATATAGGTATTGGCAATGCCATCCCAATCAATCATTTTATTGCCGTAAAGCAATAGCAGGCGCACTATCTCTTTCTCCTGCGTGTCAGATTCCTTGATAACCTTGGCCTCGGGTTCATCAAAAAACAACAAGTCTTCGGGCGATGGTTCCGGCCTGTGGTTCTGTTGCTGCTGATGCTCTTTTTTGGCCTTGGCCTGTCGCATTTTGTTCAGCTCGGTATTTAAAGAGCGTTCTTCAATTTGCAGTATGCGGCTGCATTCCTGTATAAATACCGATGCCTTGATAGAATCGGGGATCTTGGCGATGCTTTCCACGATCTCCCTGATCACCTCGGCCTTTTTTATAGGGTCATTACCGGCATCTTTTAAAAGCATGTCGGTTTTATAAAGGATAAAATCCTTCTTGTTTTGATCTACGTGCGTTTTAAATGCGTTGGTGCCAAACTTCTGCACAAACGAATCGGGGTCGTGCCCATCGGGGAATAGCACCACTTTTACGTTTAGCCCTTCCTCCAAAATCATATCCAGCCCCCGCAAGGATGCTTTTATGCCCGCTGCGTCGCCGTCATAAAGTATGGTGATGTTTTTGGTGAGCCGACCTATCAGCCTGATCTGCTCAACGGTTAAAGATGTGCCCGATGATGCCACCACATTTTCGATACCCGCCTGATGCACCGATATTACGTCGGCGTAACCTTCTACCAGGTAACAGTTATCTTCCTCGCGGATGGCGCGCTTGGCAAAGTACAGGCCGTATAATACGTTGGATTTATGGTAGATCTCTGACTCGGGCGAGTTTACATACTTGGGTACGTTCTTATCTGTTTTAAGCGTACGGCCGCCAAAGGCAATCACCCTGCCGGTAAAGCTATGTATCGGGAACATCACACGGCCACGGTAACGGTCATACAGCGAACCATTGTCGCGCTTAACCGAAAGGCCGCTTTCTACCAAAAACTCTTCTTTATAGCCTTGCTTAACAGCCTCGCCTGTAAAAGCCTCCCATTGGTCGGGCGAGTAGCCCAGCTCAAATTTCTTAATGGTTTCGCTGTTAAAGCCGCGCTCTTTAAAATAACTGAGGCCTATGCTTTGCCCTTCATCGGTATCCAGTAAACTTTCGTGGAAGAATTTGGCAGCAAAGCCAGACACGATCATCAGGCTTTCGCGATGGTTCTGTTCTTCCAGGTTTTCGGTGGTATCAACCGTTTCCTCAACCTCAATGCTGTACTTTTTGGCCAGCCATTTAAGTGCTTCGGGGTAAGTGAATTTCTCCAGCTCCATTAAAAAGGTAACGGCGCTGCCCCCCTTGCCCGACGAGAAATCTTTAAAAATACCCTTTGCCGGCGATACCGTGAACGATGGCGTACGCTCATTCACAAACGGCGATAGGCCCACAAAGTTGGCCCCGCGTTTTTTTAATTGCACAAATTCGCCAATCACCTCCACAATATCTGTGGCTTCCATTATACGGTCTACGGTGGGTTTGGTGATCATATTTGTTGCTTCGCGATTGGGCGGGTTACAAAAGTAAGTTTTTACCCGCTGCCTAAATATAAGAAATTCTAAATAAATGTGGGGAGGGGCTCAATTTGGCTAAAGCCAGCAGACACAATTTATTATCCATTATCCGTTGGCTAAAGCCAACGGCAATGAATTTTACAACAAGCAAAATCCAATCAGATTATTGCCGTCTTTTTCAAAGGGCGGATTATGCAATATATAAGGGGTTTTAACCAAAACCCTATTCATCCGTTGGCTAAAACCAAGGCCAATAAATTATTTATCCAAGTTACTTTCTCTGCGGAATTTCAATTGCTGCAACCGGCCGGGATGGGGCCTTTAAAAACGATAAACCTATCCCCGCCAGCACAATCACACTACCGATTATCTCTTTAACATGCAACACCTCGCCCAGCAAACCAATGGCTAAAAAACCGGCTATAACCGTTTGGCCTAATAAGGCTATGGCTACCCTGGTGGGTTCCAGGTATCGTAAGGAATGATTGATGGTGAGCCAGCCAATTAACTGGCAAAGCACACCCATGCCGAAAAAATAGCCCCATGTTGCGGCATCAAAAGTCAGCAAGGCATCGTTGCGCAGCAGGGCTATGGTCATTAACAATACACTTGCGCCAAGCATATTGTAAAACATAAAGGTAAAAGTGTCTATATGCTTTAAAATGCCTTTGGTTATCATCAGGTAACCGGCATAAAGCATACTTGCCGCTATGGCGTAAAGTATGCCCTCGTTAAATTGTAAATGGAGTACATTTTCGTATCCTACCAATATCACCATACCAACAATAGCAATGATGGTTCCTGCCCAGAACATCTTTCCCGACTTTTTCTTAAAAAGCAGGTAACTCATTAACCCAACCCAAACAGGTGCCAGGTTGGCCAGCAGGGTTGATACCGTAGCGCTGATCTTTAACAGCGAAATGTTCCACATAGCAATATCGGCCCCGAACACCATACCGCCAATAATGGTGATGATTAACGCCCTGGGTGTTGTTTTAAGTTTGCCTTTGATGATGCAGTAGGGCAGTAAAAAAAGCCAGGCGATAAAAATGCGGTAAAAGCCCGATGTAATGGCAGGCGAGGCCGCAAGTTTTACAAATATTGGCGAGAATGAAATACACAGGATGCCAATAACCAGGCTCAGCTTCGGTTTCATGAATAATATTGAGCTGCAAACTTAAGGGAATCTTGCCCGAATAAGAATTTACAGAATGTTAAAATTGATAGGGGTGAATAGCAATAATCCTGGAATTTGTTAATAATGATTTCATTTTTTTTCGCCTCACTGTATCACCCGCAACTTTTTTAACGTAAAGTAGAAATAACACATAATAACACATATCATGAAAAAACTAACATTTACTTCACTGGCACTTTTGTCGCTATTATTTACCGCTTGTTTAAAACAAAAAAATGATTGCTGTACAGTACCGTACCAGCCATACTTTGTTGCCGAACGGAACGGCTTACAGGTTTATGCAGAACCGGGCAGTGCTAAAGTAGGCACCGACTCAATTGCTATAATCGGCAAAACCCAGGATGCCGGCATCAGGATGCATATTAAATACACAGGCAAAGGCGTTTATGCGTTAACCGGCAACCAGGCCAAATATTACCAAAAAATTGGTACCGATACCGTTAGCCGTTATAGCATTGGCTTAGCCAACGGAAGCTCGGTTGAAGTTACCGATATAGATACAGTGAACAAGGCAATTGCCGGTAAGTTTACCCTGAAACTTAAACGCACGTTCCCAGCTTCATCAAGTACTTATCCGGATAGTGTTAAGTACACCAGGGGGCAATTTGTGCTGTACCTGCCAAGAAACTAATTTTGATGCATTAATGTGGGGTTTTACTGCTTACAGGTTTAGCAAATAATTGTATTTTTGCCGCTCAAATACTTTTTTATATGAGCACTCGTACAAAAATTAAAGCACTGCTTGAAAGCGGTAAAACCGACATTGATGTAACTGTTAAAGGATGGGTACGCACCTTCCGTAACAATCAGTTCATCGCTTTAAATGATGGCTCGACAAATAATAACCTGCAGATAGTTGTCGACTTTGAAAACACCGACCCTGCTTTATTAAAACGCATTACCACCGGCGCGGCGCTTAGCGTTACCGGCAGGCTGGTAGCATCATTAGGTAAAGGCCAGAGTGTTGATGTTAAAGCAACCGCTATAGAAATATTGGGCGACAGCGACCCGGAGAAATATCCATTACAACCCAAAAAACACAGCCTTGAGTTTTTACGCGAAATAGCGCATCTGCGTTTCCGTACCAATACCTTCGGGGCTATTTTCAGGGTACGTAACACGCTGTCGTATGCTATACATACCTTTTTCCAGGAACGCGGCTTTGTTTACCTGCACACGCCTGTTATTACCGCAAGTGATGCAGAAGGAGCCGGCGAAACTTTCCACGTGACCAACTTTGACCTGGCCAACCCGCCAAAAACCGAGACGGGCGAGATAGATTTTAAGCAAGATTTTTTTGGCCGTGCCACTAACCTTACCGTATCCGGGCAGCTTGAAGGCGAGCTTGGCGCTATGGCTTTAAGTGATATATACACCTTCGGCCCAACCTTCCGTGCCGAAAACTCGAATACTACACGCCACCTGGCCGAATTTTGGATGATAGAGCCCGAAATGGCTTTTTATGATCTGAAAGATAACGCCGACCTGGCCGAGGAACTGTTAAAATACGTTATCCGCTACGCGCTGGATAAGAACAAGGATGATATTGAGTTTTTAAGTCAGCGATTGTTGGAGGAGGAAAAACAAAAACCACAGCAGGACCGCTCTGAACTTAACCTGTTAGAGAAACTTCAGTTTTGTTTAGAGAACGATTTTGAGCGCCTTACTTATACCGAAGCTATCGAGATCCTGAAAGAATCTACCCCGAACAAAAAGAAGAAATTCCAATACCTGATAGAAGGCTGGGGTACCGATCTGCAATCAGAACATGAGCGTTATTTGGTTGAGAAACATTTTAAAAAACCGGTGATCCTGACGGATTATCCGAAAGAGATAAAATCCTTCTACATGCGCCAGAACGATGACGGTAAAACCGTTGCCGCGATGGATATCCTGTTCCCGGGTATCGGCGAAATTGTAGGCGGCTCGCAACGTGAGGAACGCCTTGATAAACTGGAGCAACGGATGGACGAGATAGGCATCCCTAAAGATGAGCTTTGGTGGTACCTGGATACCCGCCGTTACGGTGGCTGCCCACACTCCGGCTTTGGTTTAGGCTTCGAGCGTTTGGTGCTGTTTGTTACCGGCATGGGCAATATCCGCGATGTGATCCCTTTCCCAAGGTTCCCGAAGAACGCTGAGTTTTAGACCACAATTTTTTATACGATTTTTATGATTACGCCGATTATTTATGATCGGCGTTTTTGTTTAACAGAGCCGTCATGCCGAACTTGTTTCGGCAACCCACATGCTTTTTGTAATTTGCCTGTGAGATGCCAACAATAGAACTATCAACCATCATCAATGCCCCCATTAATCGTTGTTTCGATATCGCCAGGGATATTGATGTGCATGTGGCATCTACCGCGCATACCGGCGAAAGGGCTATAGCGGGCTGCACCAGCGGACTGATTGAATTGGGTGAAACCGTTACCTGGCGGGCAAAGCATTTCGGTATCTGGCAAAACCTTACTTCGAAAATTACGGATTTCAACGCCCCGGTTTTCTTTGCAGATGAATTGGTTGCCGGCGCTTTCAAAAGCTTCAGGCACGAGCATCATTTTACGGGCACCGATAAGGGAACTGTTATGCGGGATGTATTTGTTTTTGAATCGCCATTAGGCGTGTTGGGTAAATTGGCAAATTGGCTGTTTCTGAAAAGATATATGACCAGGTTGCTGGTGAAGCGTAACTTGGTAATTAAAGAAGAGGCGGAGAAGGCACCGCACAATCTCCCGGGTTAATATAACCGGCACAACCTACCTGTAACATCGTTTTTTATTGGTGTAAATTGTAACTTGCCGCAACCAATTTATACATCTGCTATGATCAGGAATATTTTTATTGCGATAATTTTGACCACAACTACCACAATGGCCTTTAGCCAGGAAAAACCATTACTACTTTACCCCAAGGGTGTGCCCAACTCAAAACCCACACCGGCAACGTACGTAGAAAATACCGATAAAAGCAATTGGATAACCAGGGTAAGCACGCCAACGCTAACACCATACCTGCCTGCAAAAGGTACGGCTAATGGTACAGCTATAGTGATATGCCCCGGTGGCGCCTATGCAGGCCTGGCTTCGGCACACGAGGGGTTCCAGATAGCGCAGGAATTTAATAAGATTGGCGTTACAGCATTTGTATTAAAATACCGCTTGCCCAGCGATAGTATTATGGTTGATAAAACCATTGGCCCTTTACAGGATGCGCAGCGCGCCATACAAATGGTTAGGCAAGATGCCGCCAAATGGGGCATTAACCCAAACCGCATCGGTATTATCGGTTTCTCGGCAGGTGGGCATCTGGCATCAACCGAGGGCACGCACTTTGATAAAGTAGTTATTGATAATAAAGACAACATCAGCGTTCGGCCCGATTTTATGATGCTGATATACCCGGTGATAACCTTTGGCGACAAAACGCATGCCGGATCGCGCGAGAACCTGATAGGTAAAGAACTGCCGCAGGATAAAGTTGACCTGTACTCGAACGAAAGGCAGGTTACCGCCAACACGCCCCCAACCTTCATCGTACACGCGCAGGATGATGATGCAGTGCCTGTTGAGAATGCCTTATTGATGTATGATGCCCTGGTGAAGAATAAGGTAAAAGCCGAAATGCACATCTTCCCCGCCGGCGGCCATGGGTTCGGGCTCATTAACTCCAAAAGTAAAGGCCTTTGGTTTGAGTGGGCAAAAGTTTGGCTGGGCGATAATGGTTGGTTAAGTAAATAGCCGCTTAAGCATGTTCTGTTCCATTATGAAATGGAACAAGTGGAACAAATGGAACATTCTGATAATCAGTTTATTAATACTGACAAAATGTTGTCAGTATCTCAACAAAAACTTCACCGTACTGAGTTAGTAGGCTCATATACAGTAGGTTATTGAAATTCAATTTTTGTTCCGCTTTTTGGAAAATGGAACAAAAACGGGCATGGTAAAGCCTGGTAAAAACACGACTCTTTTTACCCTTTTTCGACCTTCATTCGACCGTTTTGGGTTGTAAATTGTTAACTAAAAACCTAAATGGATATTAGGTTAAAAATATTAAATAATTGATTTACAGATAATTGTTAATTTATGGCTTGTTCCGTTTTTTTCAAAATGGAACACGTGGAAGGGCAAGGTTCCCTCTCGGAAGGGGTTAGGGGGGGGAATGAAGATGCATCACACTATAAAAATATTCAGCAGCTCATTCAACTCATCTACTTTCTCTGATGAGCCAAGATGCTCATAGGCGCTGATGAGGTTGCGCAGTACCCGTTTGATGATATCGGCATTTGAGCAGGGCTCATAAAACTGCTTGTCAAACTGCAGATTTAGCTGTTTCAAAAACATATCTACATCCCTGCGGCCAAATATAAAGCCTTTATTGAAAGCGTTGATATAGAACAATATACCACCTTCGAACTCCGTTTCGCGGCTTTCGTCAAGGTAGGCCAGGATAAAGTGCTGCGGCAGGTTTACACCATAAACGGGGATATCCAGCTTTTGGGCAATGATAGAATAAATAATGGCCAGCGAGATCTGGTTGCCCTTTTTTGTTTCGAGTACCTGGCTAATGTAGCTGTTCTGTGGGTCGCGGTGATTGGTGGTGTTGCCGCTAAAGCCATGAATGCTGTAAAATACATGATTCATCAGCTTTACCTGATCAACCGGGCTGGCCTCGTTCATCATCTGGATCCAGATATCGCGTTTAATAGACTCTATCTGGTTAATCACCTTCTGCTCGTCAAGGTCGGGGTATTGGTATCGGTTGATGATCAGGATGCCCTGCATTAAATCGAACGCGCCGCTTTGATACCAAAGTTGCAGGTCGTTTTTTACGGTACTGAATTGTATCTCGTGCACCAGGTTGGCAATACGATCCTGCTGTATCGGGTCGAAGGCTTGCTCGAACGCATTTTCCAGGTATTCTATCACTTCGTTGCCAAAAGAAAGCAACTTTTGATGCACATGTTCGTATACCTCCGCGTCGGGGTCATCAAGCAGTCGTATTAAAGAGTTTACTTCTGTCGGATTTATCATACTCTAATGCTAAAATACTAAAGGTTTATATATTTTTACACCAATGTTTAATTTAACGTTCGCAAAGGATTTTCTGTTGCATAGGCTTAAGTCAAAAAACCGTCATGGTTTGCACTCGCCGTTTGTGTACCGCCTGGTAGATGAGGTTATTTATGATAAGAGACATAAATCTGTATATGACGGCATTGAACAACAACGCGATCAGCTGCTGGTAGACGACCGCCATATCACCGTTACCGACCTCGGCGCGGGCTCGCATGTAAACAATAACAAGCAGAAAAAAATAAGCGATATTACGCTAAATGCACTAAAACCACCCAAGCTGGCCAAGCTGCTTTATCGCCTCGCGGCATTTGTAAAACCTGCAAATATTGTAGAGCTGGGCACCTGCCTGGGCATAACCACCTTGTACCTGCAAGCTGCCGCGCCCAATGCAAAAGTTTATACGCTGGAGGGTTGCCCGCAAACCGCCGGGGTTGCTAAAGATGTTTTCGACAAGGCGGGGGTGAAGGACATTAACGTTATCACCGGGAACTTTGATGATACCTTGCCGGATGTAATTGCCGGACTGGATAAGCTTGATTTTGTGTACATAGACGGTAACCACCAGCGCGATGCCACCCTTAAATACTTTGAATGGTGCCTGCCTAAAGTGCACGAAGGCACCATGCTGATATTTGATGATATTTACTGGAGCGAGGGTATGAAACAAGCCTGGGCGCAAATAAAAAACCATCCTGATGTTACCGCCACGGTGGACCTTTACTGGATAGGCCTGGTGTTTTTTAAAACCGGCCAGGCTAAGGAGAATTTTATGATAAAGGTATAGGCAGATGAAGGTATGTTTACTCTTTTCACTTTTCTGGATAGCATCTTTACAGCAAATAGGGTTGCCTGGTTGGTTCACAAAATCGTTTAATGATAAAAAATTGAATGAACGGTATGTGATTATAAAACCTGTTAAACCGTATTTTTTAGAAGCCGACTTTACCGGGGATAGAATAACCGATATAGCTGTGCAGGTGGTTGACAAAAAGAGTAAGAAAAGAGGGATACTGATTATTAACGGAGGGAGCAATAACCATTATATTTTTGGTGCAGGATATAAATTTGCCAACGAGGGTTTTGATGATACCAACTGGTTGGATGGGTGGAACCTTCATAAAAACAAAGTTGCTTATAAAACATTATTTGATGCCAAAGGTGACATTTCCGGAAGTAAAAAAGTGAAAGTTTCTCATCCTGCCATTTCTATTTATGCTATTGAAGATGGGAGTGAGCTGGCCGGGGCTTTAATTTACTGGAACGGAACAAAATACATCTCTATTCACCAGGGGGAATGATTTAACTCCCTAAAACGCTTCCCCTAAGCCCACATACACACCGCTTTGCCTGCTTTCGCCGGGGCGTTTTTCGCCAATACCGTAATCTACGCGAATACTGAGTCCTTTTTGTACATCAAAGAAGTAACGCAGGCCACCACCGTAGTTGGGTTTCAATTGATTGGTGCTAAATTCTTTGTTAAATACTTCGCCGCCGCCTATAAAACCCACAATACCAAAACGTTCGCTCATGCGGTAACGCAGTTCGGTTTGGCCGGCTAACATGTTGCGGTCGCGGAAACGGCCGTTGTAGTAACCACGCATCATTTCGTCGCTGCCCAGGGTGGGCAGCAGGTAAAATGGCGATTGGCTGCCCGTCATATTCTGGCTTTGTACATCAAACCCTAAGACAAATTTTTTGCTTAATGCTACAAAATGGGTAAGCTCCACATTTAAAAAGCCACCACTGTAACCGCTATTACCACCTATGCCACTCATCATGTTAAAATAGCTGGTTATGGTACTTCCTTTGGTGGTGTAAGTATTGTTGTTGCGGCTGTCGAATATGAAGCTTGGGCCTATATAAAGGATAGAGCCACCGTGTTTACCCTCAATGGTTGGGTCGGTAGCGAAAATACCGGTACCTTCCTGGTCGTTAAAGCGATAATCGTAGCCACCGGCAACCAGGCCTATGTAAATATTACTGCCTATCTTTTTTTCGCCGGTAAGGGTTACACGTACCCGTTTTTGGCCAAGCCTGTCGGCATCGGCCTTTGCGGTGTTATTGCCAATGCCATAAAAATCGAACGGGAAATTAATATACCCTACCTGCCCCGTAAAATGATAATTATTATGGGGCGCCCAGTAACTGCTGCTCAGGTTTAAGCGGCTCTGGCCTTTGGTGGTGATGGTGGCGTAGGCAAATATGTTTGATACCCGGGTATCGTTGCCCAGGGTGTCGGTATAAAAAGAGTAAAGCGCCGAACCGCCTGCTTCCAGCCCGGTTTCGGGGGCCGAGCTTATAACAGGTAAAACAACAAAGCTCCCTTTTTTGGTGGTATCCTTCTCAAAATACATTTTGCGGATAAACTTTGGCAATATTTTTACCTGGGCAAAAAGGGGCTGTACAAGTACAAGTAGTAATAAAACGGTAATAAGTTTCTTCATACAATATAGTGCCATAAAGGTAAATTTAAAGCACTTGTTTTACTGAATTTGTAATTTAAAATTCTGATGTGCGCAAAATACCTACTTTTGCACAATAAATAAGAGCAAATAATATGAGCACAGTAAGAGGCCCAATATCTCAGTTTATCGAGAAAAATTACCTGCATTTTAATGCAGCGGCATTAATGGATGCAGCCAAAGGTTATGAAACGCATTTAACCGAGGGTGGCAAAATGATGGTGACCATAGCAGGCGCCATGAGCACGGCAGAGTTAGGCATTTCGCTTGCCGAGATGATCCGTGAGGGTAAAATTGATATCATATCATGTACAGGCGCAAACCTGGAGGAAGATATCATGAACCTGGTAGCGCACTCGCACTACAAACGCGTGCCAAATTACCGCGACCTTAGTCCGCAGGACGAGTGGGATTTGTTAGAAAACCATTACAACCGTGTTACCGATACCTGCATCCCGGAGGAAGAAGCCTTCCGCCGTTTGCAAAAACATATTTACAAGATCTGGAAAGATGCTGATACCGCCGGCGAGCGCTACTTTCCGCATGAATTTATGTACAAAATATTACTGAGCGGCGAGTTGGAGCAATATTATGAGATTGACCCGAAAAACTCATGGATGCTGGCTGCTGCCGAAAGGAACCTGCCAATTGTTGTACCGGGGTGGGAAGATTCTACCATGGGGAACATATTTGCATCGTACGTTATAAAAGGCGAGGTAAAAGCTACCACCATGAAAAGCGGTATCGAATATATGGCATGGCTGGCCGGCTGGTACCCTGAAAATTCGGGTGGTAAAGGCGTAGGCTTTTTCCAGATAGGCGGTGGTATAGCGGGCGATTTCCCGATATGCGTTGTGCCGATGCTTTACCAGGATATGGAAATGCAGGATATCCCATTCTGGAGTTACTTTTGCCAGGTGAGCGATTCTACAACCTCATACGGTTCTTACTCAGGCGCTGTGCCAAACGAAAAAATAACCTGGGGCAAGTTGGACATCAACACGCCAAAGTTTATTGTAGAGAGCGATGCGACCATAGTTGTGCCGTTGATCTTTGCATGGATATTGAAACAGTAATTAGCATATAAAATAATAAAGAGGGCCTTTTGGAGAAATTCAAAGGGCCCTCTTTGATTGATGCGTTTAGAGATAGCCGCATCTTAAATGACAAGCCTGTAAATTTTGCAGGTATAATTAATAGTTGACTGCTATTGTTATTAAATAAAATAAGTTGCAATTTTAATGCAACCTGCTGCCCGGGCTGTTTGATATTGGCCTGGATATTAAAACAATAATTAAGTTTTGGAAGTATGTATTGGTATTCTCTTTTACCCAATACAACCTGTATTTGACAAAAAAGCCTTTGAATGTTATTTAAAGGGCTTTTCTTAATAATTTAGAACGATTATAAATTAGATATTGCTGTCATTATATTGTCAGCGATACTGTAATAAATTATACTTTTGTGCCTGAAAAAGTGCCAAAAACATACAGCTCTACGTCAGTTTAACACTTTAATATAAAAATTATTTAGCATAAATACCTTTTATGAGAAATATCTCATTGATTTTTAAACAGTTTTCAAGGTCGGTTTTACTAGTTGCCGGTTTGGTTGTTTGTGGCTTAACTGCCCATGCGCAAACAGATGCAGCAAAAGGTGAAGCTATATTTAAGGCCAAGTGTACCGCATGTCATAAAATAGATACGCGTATGACCGGCCCGGCCTTAGGTCCGAAGCTTACAGAAGAGACCGACGACGCCTATTTAACCAAGTGGATCCAAAACAACCAGGCATTAATTGCTGCCAAAAACCCAAAGGCCGTTAAAATATTTAACGAGTACAACCAGGCGGGTATGACAGTATTTGCCGAGTTGAGCGATGCTGATGTGGGTAATGTTATTACCTATATCCGTGCCGATTGGAAAAAGATCCAGGAGGATAAAGCAAAAGCACCAGTTAATGCTACACCAGAAGATAAAGGCCCAAGCAGCCTGGTTATCTGGGGCTTATTAGGCGTTATTGTTATCGCTTTCATCGTAATACTTGTATTAAACAAAGTAATTGCAACGCTTGAGCGTTTGTTACTTAACAGACAAGGTATTGTGCTTGAAGATGATGCTGAAGAGGAAAAAGTAAAAACAGACCGCGCAGCAACGTTCAAAAAGCTGCTGAAAAACAAAAAACTTGTATTCTTTATAGTGTTATGCGGTACCATTGCAATGGGCAGCTTTAGCTGGGTAACCATGTGGAACACCAACGTTCACCAGGGATACCAACCGGTACAGCCTATCAAATACTCGCACGAGCTGCACGCCGGCGCTATGAAAATAGAGTGCCAGTACTGCCACACCGGCGCGTTCAAATCTAAAAACGCTTCAATACCATCATTGAACGTTTGTATGAACTGCCACAAATCTGTTAAAACAGAGTCGCCCGAGATTCATAAAATTTATGATGCTTTGGGTTATGACCCTAATACAGCTAAATACGATAGCACTAAAGCTAAACCAATACAGTGGGTACGTATACACAACCTGCCGGATCTGGCTTACTTTAACCACTCGCAACACGTTAAGGTTGGCGCTATTAAATGCCAAACCTGCCACGGCCCGGTTGAAACCATGAAAGAGGTTTACCAGTACTCGCCATTAACAATGAAATGGTGTATACAGTGCCATAAACGTACCGAGGTTAACGGTAAAGGCAACGCTTATTACGATAGCATACTTGCTGCCCACGATAAAATTAAAAAGGGTGAGAAAGTTACTGCAGCAGTGTTAGGCGGTATTGAGTGTGCTAAGTGCCACTATTAATAATTATCAAGAACAGTACATTACAGTTTATATAACTATAAATGGATAGCAATAAAAAATACTGGAAAGGTTTAGAAGAACTGAACAAAACACCAGAATTTGTTGAGAAAAATAAACACGAGTTTGCCGAGCCAATACCTATTGAAGAGGTTTTAAGCGGTGGCGGCCTTATGGGCAAAACCCCCCGTCGCGACTTTTTAAAGGCGCTGGGCTTTGGTGTGGGTGCGGTTACTTTAGCGGCTTGCCAAAAAGTACCTGTACACAAATCAATCCCATACTTAATAAAACCAGAGGAGGTAACACCGGGTATAGCTAACTACTACTCATCAACTTATGAGGGTAGCGCTATTTTGGTAAAAACCCGTGAAGGCCGCCCTATTAAAGTTGAAGGTAACCCTAACGATCTTTTATCAAAAGGTGGCTTAAGCGCACAGGCGCAGGCATCAGTGCTTGAACTGTATGATAACAGCCGTGTGCAGGACCCGCAACAAAATGGCAGCACAACAGGTTGGGCGCAGATAGATGCT
Organism: Bacteroidota bacterium; assembly: GCA_040390445.1. Classification (GTDB taxonomy): domain Bacteria; phylum Bacteroidota; class Bacteroidia; order Sphingobacteriales; family Sphingobacteriaceae; genus Mucilaginibacter. Next base: position 132,521 of record JAZJYI010000002.1, on the reverse strand, counting down.
TTTGTTAAGAACGAACTTGCAGCTATCGCGGCAAGCGGCAAAACCATCAGCATTGTAACTTCAACCGTACACAGCCCATCTACCCAGGCTGTTATTAACGATTTCATAGCCAAATATCCTACTGCAAAACACGTAAGTTATGATGCAGTATCATATACAGGTATTATAAAAGCTAACCAAAACAGTTTTGGTAAAGCGGTATTACCACACTACAACTTTGATAAGGCAGATATCATTGTAAGCTTCGCGGCCGATTTCCTGGGAACATGGATCTCTGGCGAAGAGTTTACCCGCCAGTACGTATCAAACAGGAACAACAAATCGCTCGAAGAGAAAAAGATGTCACGTCACATCCAATTTGAGAGCGGTATGAGCCTTACCGGTACCAATGCTGATGTGCGTATCGCCATTAAACCATCTGAAGAAGGTGTTGCACTGGTTAACCTTTACAATGCATTATCAGGCACTACATTACCAGGATCAAGAAAATTAACTACCGCTAACGCTGATAAAGCAATTTTGCTGGTAGCTGCCGAATTAAAAGCAGCTAAAGGCAAAGCATTAGTAGTTTGTGGTTCAAACGATGTTGCTACGCAAGTACTGGTAAATGCCATTAACTCGTTATTGGGCAGCTACGGAACTACAATTGACCTGGATAACCCATCACGCCAGTACGCCGGTAATGATGGTGAAATTGTTGATTTCATCACCCAGGCAAAAAACGGCGCTGTTGGTGCGGCATTATTCCTTGATGCTAACCCTGCTTATGATTACCATTCGGCAGATGCGGTTAAAGATGCATTGAAAAATGTTCGTCTTAAAGTATCTTTCTCTGACCATGCTGACGAGACCACTGCACTTTGTAACATTATTGCACCAAACCACCACTATTTAGAGTCGTGGGGTGATGATAGCTCTATTACAGGTTACTACACAGTAATGCAGCCAACCATTAACCCGGTTTACAACACCCGCCAGGCCGAGCAAAGCTTACTGGTATGGAGCGATAACGCGGTTAAAGATTACTACACATACGTTAGAAATAACTGGAATAATAACCTGTTAGCCAAAGGCGGTTTATCTGGCCAGGCTGGTTGGGAAACATTATTACAAACAGGTTTTGTATTAGCAGCACCAGTTGCATCTGGTTCATATACCTTTAACTACGACCTTAACGCGGTTGCACAAACCGTATTAAACCAAAGCGCAAAATTAGCAGAGGCTAAAGTTGAGCTGCAGGTGTATCAAAACACTGCAATGCGCGATGGTAAAAAAGCAAACAACCCATGGTTGCAGGAGCTGCCAGAACCGGTATCTAAAGTTACCTGGGACAACTTTGCTGCCATGTCTCCGTCTGATATCAAAACTTTAGGCCTTGATGAATTTGAGGTTGTTAAGATTGAAGCAAACGGTTACACCGTAACATTACCAGTATTGTCACAACCGGGCCAAACACCAGGTACAGTATCAATAGCTGTTGGCTACGGCCGCACAGCAGCAGGTTTAGTTGGTAACAATGTAGGTAAAAACGCTTATCCTTTTCTTAGTTTCCGCAATGGTACGTTCCAAACTACCGCAGCAGCTACAATAGCTGGTACAGGCGATATATTCCCGCTTTCGCAAACACAAACGCACCATTCATTTGAAGGCCGTAATGTTATACGCGAAGCAAGCTTTACCGAGTACAAAAAGAACCCGGCAGCAGGCAGCGGTAAAGAAGGCGAACAAGAAAAGATGTTTGACCTTTGGGAAAACACTAACGAAGATCATATCCACGCGCGCCCTGTTTATGACTGGGTGATGGCTATCGACTTAAATGCATGTACAGGTTGCGGCGCTTGCGTTGTAGCATGTAGTGCAGAAAACAACATCCCTGTTGTTGGTAAAGAAGAAGTTGGCCGCCGCCGCGAAATGCATTGGATCCGTATTGACCGTTACTACAGCTTTGCTCAGAACGGCGGTGCTAAGGCCGATGAGAAAACCGGTATGGTTACCAAAGAAAAAGAGATTGCTAAGCTTGATAACTTTAACGATGTAACGGTTGTTCACCAGCCAATGCTTTGCCAGCACTGTGACCACGCACCTTGTGAAACTGTTTGCCCGGTATTAGCTACTGTACACTCAAGCGAAGGTTTAAACCAGATGGCATACAATCGTTGCGTTGGTACACGTTACTGCGCAAATAACTGCCCGTACAAAGTGCGCCGCTTTAACTGGTTCAACTACTGGAACGATTCGCGCTTTGATAACTACCTGAATAACGAGCATACACAATTAGTACTTAACCCTGATGTTACTACACGTTTCCGTGGGGTTATGGAAAAATGCTCAATGTGCGTACAACGTATACAAGCCGGTAAATTACAGGCTAAAATGGAAAAACGCCCGCTTAGGGATGGTGAGGTTAAAGTAGCCTGCCAGCAAACCTGTTCTGCAAACGCTATTGTATTTGGTAACAGGAATGACCCTAACTCTGAAGTTTCAAAAGCTTTAAAGAGCGAGCGTACTTATTATGTGCTTGAAGAACTTAACGTAAAACCGGGTATTGGCTACCAGGTAAAAGTTAGAAACACTGGAACTGAATCATTGGCTTAATTTTTTACATCGAGATATATAACAACATATGGCTCATAATCATGAATCAATAATCAGGGAACCGTTAATGACGGGTAAGGATATCACCTATGCCCAAATAACTAACGATATTTTGTTCCCTGTTGAAAATAAACCCAACAAAGCTTGGTGGATAGGTTTTACCGTATCATCATTAGGCGCAATGTTATGGGTAGTATCCATCAGCTTAACCTTTTGGTTTGGTTTAGGCGAGTGGGGTTTAAATAAAACAGTAGGCTGGGCATGGGATATCACCGGTTTCGTATGGTGGGTAGGTATTGGTCACGCCGGTACGCTAATCTCTGCGGTACTGCTGATCTTCCGTCAAAACTGGCGTAACTCCATTAACCGATCGGCCGAAGCGATGACCATCTTCGCCGTAATCTGCGCTGCTACATACATTGTAGCGCACATGGGCCGCCCCTGGTTAGCATACTTTACATTACCACTGCCAAACCAGTACGGCTCACTTTGGGTAAACTGGAACTCGGCATTGATGATGGACGTATTCGCTATCTCAACTTACTTCTCGGTATCATTATTATTCTGGTACACAGGTTTATTACCTGATATCGCTTCAATACGTGACCGTGCAACAGGCCTACGCCGCCGTATCTATTCAGTACTATCTTTCGGATGGACAGGTTCATTAAAAACCTGGCAGCGTTTCGAAACTGTATCATTGATATTAGCGGGTATATCTACACCACTGGTACTATCGGTACACACCATCGTATCATTTGACTTTGCTACATCGTTAGAGCCGGGATGGCACACCACCATCTTCCCTCCATACTTCGTTGCGGGTGCTATCTTCTCTGGTTTCGCGATGGTACAAACACTATTGCTGGTTACCCGTAAGGTATTAGGTTTAGAGAACTACATCACGATGTTCCACATCGAGTCGATGAATAAGATCATCATGCTTACAGGTTCAATTGTAGGTGTGGCTTACATCACCGAGTTCTTTATCGCATGGTACTCACAGGTTGAATATGAGCAGTATGCTTTCATCAACCGTGCAACAGGCCCTTACTGGTGGGCATACTGGAGCATGATGAGCTGTAACGTTATTTCGCCACAGCTGTTCTGGTCTAAAAAATTACGTACAAGCATTAAATTCTCGTGGTTCCTGTCAATCATCGTGAATATAGGTATGTGGTTTGAGCGTTTCGTAATTATCGTAACCTCATTACACCGCGATTATATCCCGTCAAGCTGGGCTATGTTCTATCCAACGTGGGTAGACGTAAGCGTGTTTATCGGTTCGATAGGTTTATTCTTCACCATGTTCCTGTTATTTATCAGGGTATTACCATCGGTAGCAATTGCCGAGGTGAAACTGCTGCTGAAAACATCAAGCGAGCAGGCTAAGAAAAAACTGATAGAAGAAGGGCACCTTGATCCTGTTGAGGTTCAGTATTACAAAGAGTCCTTAACAAAGTACGACAGTATTGACATGGCTGATTACGAAAAAGTATAAAAATGAGCAACACTAAATTTATATTAGGCCTATTTGATGACCCGGATGATATGATGAAGGGCATCGATAACTTACAGAAAAATAGTATCCCTATTTATGATGTATATACGCCAATGCCTATCCACGGGATTGAGGATAAAATGGGCGTTAAAGATTCACGGTTGGGTTACGCGGCATTTTGCTTTGGCTGCCTTGGCGCCACGGTAATATTCAGTATCCTGTTTTATACGCTGGTACTTGATTGGCCTATGAACGTAGGTGGTAAACCAAGTTTCTCTATACCCAACTTTGTACCGTTTACGTTTGAGTGGACCATCTTGTTCACTGCTTTTGGTATGACGATCACGTTTTTTGCAGCAACACACCTTTTCCCGGGCCGCGCGCCACGTGTAATGGACCTGCGTGCAACAGATGACCGTTTTGTGATAGCTGTGGACGCTAAAGGCAACATTCCGCATGAAGACATCACCAATTTATTAAAACAAGCAGGAGCAGTAGAAGTAAAGCATAACGAAAGAAAATATGTTAGCTATGAATAAATTTAGAATATTGGGCACAACGGCTATCGTTATTGCTGCATCGATCGTAATTACATCATGCAAGGATAAGCGTAGTACCGGTTGGGAATATGCTCCCAATATGTACGAACATACGGCATTTGACCCGGACCAGGCCAACCCTAACTTTAAGGATGGCAAAACAGCGCAGGTACCCCCTGCAGGTACTATACCGATAGGGTTTAAACGCTTTGATTACCCGAACACAAAAGACGGATATGAAAAAGCAGGACTGGATGTGACCAGCCTTATAGCACAAACACCTCAGCATTTGGCAGAGGGTAAGGTATTGTTCACAACATTTTGCTCGCCATGCCACGGTGTAACAGGGCAGGGTGACGGTTTGGTTGTGCAGCACGGTTATCCGCCGCCGCCGTCATACTCAAAAGGGCAATCATCACGTGGTGGTGCAATGAAAGATCTTACAGACGGCAAGATATATCATACTATAACTTACGGTGTTAACGCGATGGGCTCATACGCATCACAGGTTGCGCCAGAAGATCGCTGGAAGATAGTTATGTATGTACACCATTTACAAAATTTATAAGATTATTTTTAATGAAGACTCATAATAGTTTTGAAGAAAGATTTGAATTCAACGGCAACGCCAAAACGCTGAGTTTGGTTGCCATTGTAATTGGTGTAATAGCAATTGCAGCAGGATTTTTATTCGGTGGTGAGCACGTTCAGCGTACTTATAGCAATTTATTGCTTATGTCTTACTACTTTGTTTGTGTATGTACGGCGGGCGTATTTTTTAGCGCTTACCAATACGTGGCACAAGCTGGCTGGTCGGCTTCCTTTATCAGGATACCGCAGGCATTTGCCAAAGTATTACCTATAGCAAGCCTTATTTTGATTGTTATTGTAACATTTGGCTTGTTTAACACACACACAGTTGTTGAACACGGTAAAGAAGAAGTTGTGCCTTATTTATATGCCCACTGGGCTACACATGGTTTAACCATACCCGGCAGCGAAAATTTCGACCCTATTGTTTTTGGTAAAAAGGCATTCTTAAATGTCCCTTTCTTTTACGGTATGCTGGTAGTGCTGTTAGGCGCATACAGTTACTTTGGCTGGGCTTTGGCAAAATGTTCTGAAGCTGAAGATACTGAAGGCGGCATGAGCAACTACGATAAAAGCTTTAAACTGTCGTGTATATTCCTGGTAATATTTGGTTTCACCTTCCCGATCTTCGCGTTCGGTGTGATAATGTCGTTAGAGGCGCATTGGTTCTCAACTATGTTTGGTTGGTACAATTTAGCTGCCATGCACGTAAGCGGTTTAGCTATCATGGCATTGGTGATCATATATCTGCAGAAAAAAGGCAACATGGGTTGGTTACACATCGACCACTTGCACAGCATGGGCAAACTGATCTTTGGTTTCTCTATTTTCTGGACATACGTTTGGTTCGCACAATTCTTCCTTACATGGTATGCTAACATCCCTGAGGAATCGGTATATTTTTACATCCGTTGGGAGCCCGAGTATAAATTCTGGTTCTGGTTAAACATTGCGATGAACTTTTTAGCCCCATTGTTAATGTTAATGTCGCGCGATGCAAAACGTGTTACTAACCGTATGATGTGGACCTGTATCGTATTGGTAGCTGGCCACTGGCTTGATTATTATATTATGATAATGCCAGGTACAGTAAAAGAACACAGAGGTTTTGGTGTAGAAGAGATTGGTATATTTTTAGGATTTGCAGGTTTGTTTACTTACCTGATGTTAAATGCACTGAGCAAGTTTAACTCGCTTGTGCCTAAAAAACATCCGTTCCTGGAAGAGAGCCTGCATCATCACATATAATAATTGTTAAATTTGCAACCGGATACAGCAATTCAAATAACCAATAAAATGGGATTCAAACATTTAATTAATTCTAAAAAAATACTTTCGCTTTTAGCTGTGTTTATGCTTTTGGGCACAAGCATGCTTTTTGCCCAGGGTACAGAAGCTACGCCTGCTGCAGATGCAGTTAAGGATAACGGCTTACCTACCGCGGGTTACTATATCCTGCTTTTCCTTATCGTTTGTTTTGTTATAGGGATAGTTGGTAAAATACTTCGCGTGTTTGATCTAACTCAGCAGATACAAGGCAAAAACCCGATCAACTGGAACAATGTAATGGGTATTTGCTGCCTTATATTCCTTATTGCAGGCGCATATGGCGCTTACTGGGAATTTACAGTACATGGCAGCATGATATTACCAGGCGCAGCATCAGAACATGGTGTTAAGATTGACGAGATGTTCTGGACAACCACCGTGTTAACAATGATAGTATTTGTGGTAACACAAATATTGCTGTTCACATTCCTGTTCAGGTATCGTTACAATAAAAACCGCCGCGGCCATTTCTTGCCACATAACAACACTATTGAAAAAGTATGGACAATAGCTCCGGCTATCGTTTTAACAGTATTGGTTATTTTCGGTTTCTTCACCTGGCAAAAAATCACCGATAACACTGATGCGAAAGGCGAGCCCGCTTCTATCAACATTGATATTACCGGCCACCAGTTTGCCTGGGAGCTTCGTTACACCGGTCGTGATGGTATATTGGGTAAAACCAATTACAAACTGGTTAGCGGTTTGAACAAGCTAGGTATCGATTTTAAAGATAAAAACAGCTACGACGATTTACAGGCTGATACCATGGTTATACCTGTACGCAAATCGGTTAGGTTAAACATACATGCCCAGGATGTTATCCATAGCGTTTATATGCCGCATTTCCGTGTACAATTGAACGCGGTACCGGGCCTGCCTACATTCTTTAAATTTAAGCCTACCATCACTACTGCAGAGATGCGCGCCAAATTGGATAACCCTAATTTTGAGTACGAGATACTTTGCAATAAAATTTGCGGTGGTAGCCATTATAACATGAAAAAAATTGTACGTGTGGTTAGCGAGGCTGAATACCAGGCATGGATAGCCCAACAAAAACCATATCTGACAGACGCGGTTAAAAAGAGCCTTAATTTTGCCGTAACAGAGAAAAAAGAAGTACAACCAAACAGGTTAGCGTTAAACAATTAATACAAAAAGATTAGCGAGTATGTCAACATTAGCAGTTCACGATCACGGAGTAGCACATCACGAAGACGATCACGGACAACATCATCATAAAGCCACTTTCCTGAATACCTATATATTCAGCCAGGATCACAAAATGATTGCCAAGCAATTCCTTATTACAGGGATGACCATGGCTTTCATCGCCATGATCTTATCTATCCTGTTCAGGATCCAGTTAGCCTACCCAGACAAAGCATTCCCTTTAATGGAAACATTATTAGGCCGTTTTGCTCCAAACGGGCGTTTAGATGCTAACTTTTACCTGGCATTGGTAACCATACACGGTACCATCATGGTATTCTTTGTATTAACAGCCGGGTTGAGCGGTACCTTCGCCAACCTTTTAATACCATTGCAATTAGGTGTACGTGATATGGCCTCGCCGTTCATGAACATGCTATCATACTGGTTCTTCTTTATTGCCAGCCTGATCATGCTTTCATCGTTCCTGGTACAAAAAGGCCCTGCAAGCGGTGGCTGGACAATATATCCGCCATTATCTGCCCTTCCTAAAGCCATGCCGGGTTCAGGTATGGGTATGACGCTTTGGCTTATTAGTATGGTGCTGTTCATCGCATCACAGTTGATGGCAGGTATCAACTATGTAAGTACCATTCTTAACATGCGTACTAAAGGTATGGACCTTTGGAAAATGCCATTGTCCGTATGGGCGTTATTTTTAACAGCCATATTGGGTGTGCTATCATTCCCTGTATTAGTAGCGGGTGTGGTACTATTAGTATTCGACCGTAGTTTTGGCACAAGCTTTTACCTTTCCGATATCGTACTGAATGGTACACAAATACAACCTTACGAAGGTGGTAGCCCAATCCTGTTCCAGCACTTATTCTGGTTCCTGGGTCACCCCGAGGTATATATCGTAATTATGCCGGCGATGGGTATCTCATCAGAGGTTATGTCTGTAAACTCGCGTAAACCTATCTTTGGTTACCATGCAATGGTTTACTCATTAATAGGTATTACTGTATTATCATTTATTGTATGGGGTCACCACATGTTTGTAACGGGTATGAATCCGTTCCTGGGCGGAGTGTTCATGATCACAACTTTGATCATTGCGGTACCGTCAGCAGTAAAAACATTTAACTGGCTGGCTACGCTGTGGCGAGGTAACATCCGCTTTACGTCAGGTATGCTGTTTGCTATCGGTATGGTGTCATTCTTCATCTCTGGTGGTTTAACCGGTATCTTCTTAGGTAACGCAGCCTTAGATATCAACCTGCACGATACTTATTTTGTGGTTGCCCACTTCCACCTGGTAATGGGGTCAGCAGCAATATTTGGGATGCTTGCAGGTGTTTATCACTGGTTCCCTAAAATGTTTGGCCGTATGATGAACGAGCGTTTAGGCTACCTGCACTTCTGGCTAACATTTATAGGCGCTTATCTGGTATTCTTCCCAATGCACTTTATGGGCCTTGATGGTGTACCTCGCCGTTACTACGCGTTTACCGAGTTTGAATCAATGAAACAATGGTTATCAGTAAATACATTTGTTACCTGGGCGGCAATCATGTCGGCAGTAGCACAAGTAGCTTTCCTGTTTAACTTTATACACTCTATATTCTGGGGTAAAAAAGCACCTCAAAACCCATGGGAATCAAATACGCTGGAGTGGACTACACCAGTTGAGCACTTACATGGTAACTGGCCGGGCGAGATCCCAACCGTTTACCGTTGGCCGTATGATTACAGTAAGCCTGGTGCCGAGCATGACTTTATACCACAAACAGTTCCACTTTCTGAAACAATGAGTTCGAACCTTCCGCACGATTTTGAGGACAACCCAGTAGGTTTAGAGGAACATACTAAATGGGCAAGTGCTCAAAAAAGTAACGAAGAAGTAAAATAACATTATACTGATCTGATCTTTTAGGGTATCTGTGCAGGCATTATGTCCTTAACAGGTACCCTAATTTGTTAGAAATATTTAGATGAGCATAAAAACATCCGGGAACCAATTTTTAAAAGTTAACCTGATAACCATAATCCTGCTGTTTGTACTGATACTGGCAGGTGGAGTTGTGCGTAGCACGGGCTCTGGTATGGGGTGCCCCGATTGGCCTAAATGTTTTGGGCGATATGTGCCGCCAACCAGTATAGCTGAGTTGCCGGCAAATTACAAAAAGGTTTATGCCGATAAACGCCTGGCCAAAAATCAGAAATTCGCCAAGATGCTTGATGTTTTTGGATACAGCCAACTGGCTATGCGTATTCGTAACGACAGATCGATACTGGTACCCGAAGAGTTTAACAGCGCCCGCACCTGGACAGAGTATGTGAACAGGCTTATTGGTGCCGTATCAGGTGTGTTTTTATTGCTATGTGCCGTATTTTCTTTTAAATACTGGAAAACCAGTAAGCTGATCGTGTTGCTAAGTGTATTTAACCTGATACTGGTAGGGTTCCAGGGATGGCTGGGTTCTATAGTGGTATCAACCAATTTAGTTGCCTGGATAGTTACCGTACATATGCTTATTGCTTTGGCAATATTAGCCATTAGTATAGCAACTTACCATATGGCCAAAGTACAGGGGCGGTATAAAGTGCAAAGCAAACCGCTGGTGGCTGTAGTTACCTTGCTGGTTTTAGCCCTCAGCATTTTGCAGATAACATTTGGCACAGAGGTGCGCGAAAAAATAGATGCAGTAGCCAGCCATTTAGAAGGGAGCTACCGCGATAGCTGGGTAACCCGCGCAGGAGAGATATTTTCGCAACACCGCGATATGGCTGTGATCGTGTTGATATTGAACCTTGTTTTATACGTGCTGATCCGTAAAGGCTTTAACAGGCATTCGGTACAACAGCAGTTAATGAGTTTTAACTTTTTAATGATCATGCTTCAAATAGTAACCGGCATATTTTTATCATATTGGTCGTTACCGCCATTTGCGCAGGCATCGCATATTGTACTGGCAAGTTTGTTATTTGGTGCGCAGTTTTACTTATTGTTGAACTTATTTAGTTCGGTTAATGTGCAGGGGGCAGGCAAATGAAAGATTTTATAAAGCTGGTTAAATTACGTTTAACATTGCTGGTGGTATTTTCGGCCTCCATATCATTTGTTATTGGTAGTAAGGTTAACGGCCCTATTGACTGGAGCAGCTGGGATTTTTGGAGTAAGTGGCTGTTGTTGATAAGCGGCGGTTTCCTGGTAACATCGGCAGCAAACGGGTTTAACGAGATCATAGAGAAAGATCTTGACCGTTTAATGAAACGCACCGCCGACAGGCCTATCCCATCTGGCCGCATGACCAATGGGCAAGCATTAGTAATAAGCTTGTTTATGGCCATATTGGGTACTTACTTATTAGGTAAACTTAATTTAACAACGGGCTATTTATCGGTATTCTCAATATTGCTTTATGCTTTTGCTTATACACCGTTAAAGCGTAAATCGCCAATAGCGGTTTTTGTAGGGGCTATCCCGGGCGCGTTGCCACCACTTATTGGTTATGTAGGGGCACACCCAAAGATAGATGAGATAGCCCTGATATTATTTGCTATACAGTTTGTTTGGCAGTTCCCGCATTTTTGGGCTATTGCCTGGGTGTTGGATGACGATTACAAACTGGCCGGCTTCAGGTTGTTGCCAACCGGTAAACGCGACAGAACAAGCGCAGTTATAGCTTTTGTTGTAACTTTGATTTTATTGCCAGTAAGCTTACTGCCAACATATTACGGTTATGGCGGTTATTACGTAGGCGGTGTGTCGTTAGTGATGAGCCTTATATTTTTATACCAGGCATTTAACCTGTTGCGTACGCTCGAAATTAAGTCGGCACAGAAGTTAATGTTTGGCTCTTTTTATTATTTGCCGGTAGTGCAACTAATGTTTTTATTTGATTTTATAGGAAAATGATGGCCAAGATACAGCAAGAAGATAGATTAAACCTGGCACCCAAAAAATTTAACATGTGGATCTTCATATTCACATCGTTTATGTTTTTTGCGGCATTAACCAGTGGTTTTATCGTATACGTAGGCGGCAGCTCGGCACATGGCATGAACATAAAAATGCCCGATGCCTTTATGTACAGTACCGCTGTAATTATATTAAGCAGCGTAACTATGTTTTTGGCATCTCAGGCCGCCAAAAGCTCACAGTTTGGTAAACAGAGGCTTTACCTTTGGCTTACCATAATTTTAGGTATTGCCTTTTTCGGCATTCAGTTGTACGCATGGTCGTACCTGGTGAAGAACGGCATTTATTTTAGCAATCCAAATGCATCCCAGTCCTTTATATATGTATTCACAGGGATGCATTTATTACACATTTTTGCCGGTTTATTGTTGTTGGCAAATACGCTTTGGCGTAGCTACCGCAGCATAGAGCAGGTTAAAAATTTATACAGTGTACAGATGTCCTCTATTTTTTGGCATTTTGTCGATATTATATGGATTTATCTGTATGTTTTTTTACTTTTGAACCAACAATAAAAACTCATGAGTGTACAAGTATCACCTATTGATGAAGTAAAGACAACGCCGTGGTCTGGAGGCAAATCTCCATTTAATGTAGAGTACGGTAAAATGATGATGTGGTTTTTCCTCCTTTCGGATGCATTTACCTTTTCATCACTATTAATTGCCTACGGGGCGTTGCGTTTTAGCTCTAGCAGCTGGCCCGCGCCCGATCTGGTTTTCCAATCGGTACCGGGTTTATATGATAGCGGCAAACCACTTGTATTTGTGGGTTTAATGACCTTTATCCTGATCTTAAGTTCGGTTACAATGGTATTAGCCGTTGAGGCTGGCCACCGTATGGCGAAAAAGGAAGTAATGTGGTGGATGTTTGCAACCATTATAGGCGGTTTCACATTTCTTGGTTGCCAGGCGTTAGAGTGGAGCCACTTACACCACGAAGGTTTTTGGTGGGGGCATATACCTAATGTAGAAGAGTTGAAGCACCTGTTTAAAGGTGGTACTGAAGCTACTTACGGCACGTATGCACAGCAGTTTGCCAACTTGTTTTTTACCATAACGGGTTTCCACGGTTTCCACGTATTTAGTGGTGTTATTATCAATATCATTATTACAATAAATGTATTGGCAGGCACGTATCAAAAACGTGGCAGCTATTTAATGATAGAAAAAGTGGGCCTTTACTGGCACTTTGTAGACCTTGTTTGGGTATTCGTATTTACTTTCTTTTACTTAGTTTAAAAAATTAACTGATATACATATGTCATCAGAAACAACAGAAATTCACCACGCTGATCACGGCGAGGGAATGACCCGTAAAAAAATCGTACAGATATTCCTGGTATTATTGGGTATAACTGTAGTGGAATTTATAATAGCGCTTTGGTTAGTGCCTTCAAACATTATCCCATTGCATTATGCTAACCCTATTTATATTGTATTAACCCTGTTTAAAGCGTTTTACATTGTTGCATACTTTATGCACCTGAAATTCGAAAAAATAGGTTTAGCCTTGTGTATCATTGTACCTATATTATTTATTATAGGGTTGATATTGGTACTTACAAATGAAAGCCACTACTGGGTAGATTTGAGACCGAAAATAGGATAATGCGTAAAGCTTCTTTCCCGAAAAAAATAATAATCCTGGTAATGATATTAGCTTTACCGGGATTTTTATATTATTTACTTACCGCAAAGGGCAAAAACAGGTACAAACCGCTGTCGTTTTACGGGCCAAAACAAGTGGCTAAAACCGGCCATAAGTTTCACGGTACGTTTATCCCCGATACTATTTACCACAAACTAAGCGATTTTAACCTAACTGACCAGAACGGTAACCCGGTATCTTTCAGAAACTTTGATAAGAAGATATTTGTAGCCAGCTTTTTTTATAGCAATTGCCCTACAGTTTGCAATGTGGTAAATAAAAACATCAGCGAGCAGGCGTATGCCTACCGCAAAAACCCTATGGTGTACTTTGCCAGCATAACGGTAGACCCGCAACGTGATACCCCGCAGGCATTAAAAAAATATGCGGCACAGTACGAGGAAACAAAAAAATGGTTGTTTCTTTCGGGCGATACCGCTACTATCTACAACCTTGCCCGTAATGGTTTTTTAGTGAACGCGCTACAGGCCGGTAAAGATGATTTTATTTATAGCGATAAGCTGGTATTGATAGATGCAGAAAAGCGCATCAGGGGGTATTATAGTGGCACCTCGGCTACAGACCTTACCAAGCTTAACGACGAAATAAAAGTGCTGATAGCCGAAGAGTTGCGCAAAGTTGATAAAGCGCTCTATTAGGCGAAAGATATAAAAAGCAATAGGCAAGAGAGGACGCCTTGCCCCGAACAATTACAATAAACAGGATCCTGACTCATGTGTCTTGATTCTTGAATCTAAGAAAAATGACCGATAAATTCATATTCCGATTTGTTGCCGGCATCACTATAGTTGTAGTGGCATTAGTTATTGTACTAAACCGCCACCTTATACCCGGGCCCGCAACGCCCCCTGCATTTACGCCCTACTTGCCTTTGCTTAATGCTATATTGAATGGTACTTGCAGCATATTGCTGTTAACATCATTGTATTTTATAAAGCAGGGGAATATAAGTGTGCATAAAAGGCTTAATATTTTAACCTTTTGTTTATCATCCATATTCCTGGCATCGTACGTACTGTTCCATTACCTAATGCGTAATGACACTGTATATGGTGATATTGATGGAAATGGCTTGTTATCTGACGGTGAACGAACAGCAGCGGGAAGTTTAAGAACAATCTATCTAACTATACTTGTTCCGCACATTGTATTGGCTGCCGGTGTTTTACCATTAATATTGCTAAGTTTTTACCGTGGCTTACAAATGCAGGTACAAAAACATAAGAAACTCGTAAGATGGGCGTTTCCTATATGGTTATTCGTTACAATATCGGGTGTTGTTGTATATTTGATGATTAAGCCATACTACCATTTTTAATCAGGGTGAAATGAAAAAATTGAAGTTCTTATATCTTGCATTAGTATTAGGTTTATTAGTGATAAGCGTTGTGCCTGTAAAAGCGCAATGTGCCATGTGTGCTGCCAATGTGGAAACCAACGCAAAAAGCGGCGATAAAACAACCAATGGGTTAAACAATGGCATCATGTACTTGTTGGGCGCGCCTTATCTTGCGGTTGCTGCCGTGGCGTATATTTGGTATAAAAAATACCGCCGTAAGGACGTTGACCTTAACATGCGCAGCGAAAAACTTAACTTAAATTAAGTCACAGCTATCTCTCGTAAATTAGCGTTTTAAAAGACCAAAAAACGACTTTAAAACGGCATAGAACGCTTTGGATTGACAGCAGGACGCCTTAATTAGCCTGCATTTTCATTTTAATATTTTTGTTCTGTAATGATAGAATCGCAAACGCTTGATTTTTTAAAAGAGCTTGTTGAGCATAACAACAGGGAGTGGTTCCAGGCCAATAAAGATAAATACGATAATGCCCGCGCTAATGTAATAGAACTTGCTGCCGCGGTAATTGCTAAACTGCACAAGGTTGACCCCAGCGTTAGCGCCGACCTTGACCCTAAGAAATGTGTAATGCGCATCTACCGCGATATCCGTTTCAGCAAAAACAAAACACCTTATAAAAACAACTTCGGTATAAGCTTGCCTACGCAGGGATCAAAACTGGGCGGGGTGGAATATTACCTGCAGATACAGCCCGGCAAATCATTCATTGCGGGGGGGTACTGGATGCCGGAGGCCGAACACCTGAAAGCCATCCGCCAGGAAATTGATTACAACGCGGCCGATCTGAAAAAGATAGTTGACGAGAACGAATTTGTTAGCTTGTTTGGCGAGTTCAGGAAACAGGACCAATTGAAAACAACACCTAAAGGGTATGATGCCGATAACGAGAATATTGACTTATTAAGGTTAAAAAGCTTTATTGTTGTGCATCAATTAAAAGATAAGGAAATCACCAGCGCGAAAGCCGCCGATGAGATAGTTGATATGTGCAGCAGGATATACCCGCTGAATGTTTTTTTAAAGAACGCAATTGCTTAAACACTAATCTACATATTCATGAAACTTAAACACTTATTATTAGCCGTTCTGTTCGTTTCCGCGCTGCAATCGTGCGTGGTTATGTCGCCCAAGAAGCATAAAGCGCTATTGGCCGAGCGCGATTCGCTTGCAACACGTACCACAACGTTAGAAGAACAGGTATCAAAGCTAATGGCCGATACTTCACGCATCCGCCAGGAGTTGGCCGGGCTAAAGGGCAATTACAGGTCATTAAACGATAAATATAACTCGTTAGATAAAAATTATAACGCAAGCTCGTCAAAAGTTACCCAGCTATCTTCCGATCTGCAAAAACGCGAAGCCCGTTTAAAAGAGGTGGAAGAAATTTTGCGCAAACGCGATGAAGCTACAAACGCCCTGAAAGAGAAATTACAGAAAGCCCTGCTTGGTTTTCAGCAAAGTGGCTTAACGGTTGATATCCGTAATGGTAAAGTGTACGTATCATTAACCGATAAGCTGTTATTCCCGTCGGGCAGTATCGTTATCGACGAGAAAGGGAAACAAGCGCTTAAACAACTGGCTGCTGTTTTAAATAAAGAAGCAGACATTAATATTGCTGTTGAAGGCCATACCGATAATAAGAAAATAAAAAACCTGGGCCAGATAAAAGATAACTGGGACCTGAGCGTACTGCGCGCAACATCGGTAACCCGTTATTTAACCGAAACTGAGAATATCGACCCTAAGAGGTTGACCGCTACAGGTAAGGGTGAGTTCCAGCCGATAGATACGGCAAACACACCCGAAGCGCTGTCTAAGAATCGCCGTATCGAGATCGTACTATCGCCAAAACTGGATGAATTGTACAATTTGATCAGTAAATAAGATAATCCATCCCGGCAATAGGATAGTCCATTATAGATAATCCCTCACACATGTGGGGGATTTTTTTGTTCATATTATTTTACAACAAACGTGTTTTTTACAGTAAATAATTATAAGCTTTTATATATTCGTAAATCAGATAACCAATTTAAGCTTACCCTATAAGCTATGCCCGCAGAGAAACACACATACATACAAATACACCCGGCAGATAATGTGTTGGTAGCGCTTACTAACCTTGCTGTGGGTACCCTAATAACCTTTAACGGGCAAAGTTTTACATTGCTTACCCCGGTAGAAGTTAAGCACAAGTTTACCCTTACTGCATTAGAACCCGGTGAGCCGATACACATGTACGGTGTTTTGGTTGGCAAAGCCGATGAATATATTGCGCAGGGAACAGCCTTAACGGTAGATAACATTAAGCATGCCTCTGATGATTTTAAATTGGGCAACCGTAAAACAGAATGGACAGTACCCGCGGCTGCAGAAAGCTATCGCGATAAAACTTTTATGGGTTTCTACCGGGCGGATGGTTCGGTAGGCACGGGTAATTACTGGCTGGTTATCCCGCTGGTTTTTTGCGAGAACCGGAATATTAATGTTTTGAAAGAGGCTTTATCGGCCAAACTTGGTTTTGCCAAACCGCGTGGATACGAGAGTGAAGTTGACAGCCTGGTAGAGATGTACCAATCGGGTAAGTCGGCAGCAGAGATACTGAATGCCGATCTGCAATTATCGCCCGAAGGGCAATCCGCTAAAAAATTATTCGAGAATATCGACGGGATCAAATTCCTGAACCATGATATGGGCTGCGGCGGTACCCGTACCGATAGTGATGCCCTTTGCGGTTTGCTGGCCGGATACATCACCCATCCAAATGTAGCGGGTGCAACCGTGCTTAGTTTGGGTTGCCAGCATGCGCAGGCAGGCATACTGCAAACCGAAATTCAAAAACGCGACCCGAACTTCAGCAAACCCCTGGTAATGCTGGAACAACAAAAAATAGGCACAGAAAGTAAGCTGTTGCACGAAGCCCTTAAACAAACCTTTGCCGGTTTAATGGAAGCCAATAAACAACAACGCCAGCCGGCGCCAATATCAAAACTTTGCATTGGGTTAGAGTGCGGTGGCTCTGACGGGTTCTCGGGCATTTCGGCAAACCCAGCGCTGGGGTACTTGTCAGATATTTTAGTAGGCCTTGGCGGGAGTGTTGTGCTTGCCGAATTCCCTGAACTTTGCGGTGTGGAACAAGAGTTGAGCGACCGCTGCATAGATGAAACAGAGGCCATGAAATTTATGGACCTGATGCGTACTTACAACGCGCGTGCCGAGGCAGACGGATCGGGGTTTTACGCTAATCCATCGCCGGGCAATATCCGCGACGGGTTAATAACCGACGCCATCAAGTCGGCAGGGGCGGCAAAAAAAGGTGGTACATCGCCTGTTACAGATGTGTTGGACTACCCGGAAAAGGTAACCAAACCCGGCCTGAACCTGCTGTGCACCCCCGGCAGCGATGTGGAAAGCACCACAGCCGAAGTAGCATCGGGCGCAAATATTGTGTTATTTACAACAGGCCTGGGCACGCCAACCGGTAACCCAATAACGCCGGTAATAAAAGTGGCTACCAATACGGCCGTATTTAACCGTATGCCCGATATTATGGATATCAATTGCGGTACCATCATAGAGGGGGAAGAAACCATAGAACAATCGGCCACGCGGATGTTGGATTATGTAATAGAAGTAGCCAGCGGCCGCAAACAGCCCAAGGCGGTAATTTTAGGACAAGACGATTTTATCCCCTGGAAAAGAGGGGTATCATTATAAAACGGATATATGTTTAGCTTAAAAAACAAACACGCGGTAATTACGGGCGGTGGTAGCGGTATTGGCAAAGCCATTTCGGTATTGTTTGCCAAACAGGGTGCAACAGTACACATCATCGAACTAAATGCTGATGCAGCCGCGCAAACCATTGAAGAAATTAAAAGTACCGGTGGCGATGCCTTAAGCTACACGGCTGACATTAGTAAACAGGAGCAGGTACTGGCTGTATTTAAGCAGGTTGGCCGTGTTGATATACTGGTTAATAACGCCGGTATAGCACACGTAGGCAACCTGGAGGGGACAACCGAGGCTGACCTTGACCGCATATACAATGTAAACGTTAAAGGTGCTTACAACGCGCTGTATGCGGCCATCCCGGTGATGAAGGCTAACGGTGGTGGCGTTATCCTCAATATGGCATCAATAGCGGCATGGGTGGGTATAGCGGATAGGTTTGCATATTCTATGAGTAAGGGCGCTATGATGGCTATGAGCCTGTCTGTAGCGCGCGATTACCTGGCCGATAATATTCGCTGCAACAGCATATCACCGGCAAGGGTACACACCCCTTTTGTGGATGGGTTTATTGCCAAAAACTACGCGGGCCGAGAGGATGAGATATTTGAAAAACTATCAAAAAGCCAGCCTATAGGCCGCATGGGCAAGCCTGACGAGGTTGCCGCGCTGGCCCTGTACCTATGCAGCGACGAAGCTGGCTTTATTACCGGCTGCGATTACCCTATTGATGGCGGCTTTATAAAATTGAACAATTAATTTGGAGTAAATAGAGAATGGTTGATTGGTGAGTGGTTGAATAGTTTGAAGAACTATCAGGTACGGGCACGCATCCAACCATTCACCACTTAACTAATCAACCACTCACTAAATATGAAACTGATACGATACGGCGCTGCCGGTAAAGAGAAAACCGGGGTTATTATTGACGACATAAAATACGATACATCTGCCTTTGGCGAAGATTATAACGAAGCCTTTTTTGAAAACGACGGGTTAAACCGCTTGCAGCAGTTCATCAACACCAATAAAGGTACTTTAACTAGAGTTGCTGATGGTGAACGTTTGGGCAGCCCTGTTGCGCGCCCTTCAAAAATTGTATGTATTGGTTTGAACTATAAAGACCACGCTGAAGAGACAAACGCACCGTTGCCAAAAGAGCCCATCCTGTTCTTTAAATCAACCACAGCTTTGGTTGGGCCGAATGATGATATCATCATCCCTAAAAACTCGGTAAAAACAGATTGGGAAGTGGAGCTAGCCGTAGTGATCGGCAAAAAAGCATCATACGTAGAAGAAAGCGAAGCGATGGATTATGTGGCGGGTTACGCGCTGCATAATGATGTATCTGAACGGGAGTTTCAACTGGAACGTAACGGTACCTGGGATAAAGGGAAAGGCTGCGATACCTTTGCGCCAATTGGCCCATTTTTAGCTACCGCCGATGAAGTTAAAGATGTACACAACCTGCGCCTTTGGCTAACCCTTAATGGTAAAACCATGCAGGATGGCAGCACCTCAAACCTGATATTTAACATAGCGTACCTTATAGCATATACCAGCCAGTTTATGACCCTGCTGCCCGGCGATATCATTTCTACCGGTACACCTGCAGGTGTTGGCCTTGGCTTTAAACCACCGCTTTATTTAAAACCCGGCGATGTGGTTGAGTTAGGTATTGATGGCTTGGGCCAGGCCAGGCAAGTGTTGAAAGCTTATGCAAAAAATTGACAGTCACCAGCATTTTTGGCTTTACGATAAAGAAAGGCATGCCTGGATAGACGATAGCATGCAGGCATGTCAACAAAATTTTTTACCAGCCCACCTGCAACCCATTTTACAACAAAACGGGTTTGCAGGTTGCGTTGCCGTGCAGGTAGACCAAACCGAAGCCGATAATGACTTTACGCTCGGCCTTGCCGAAAAAAACAGTTTTATAAAAGGTGTTGTTGGCTGGGTTAACCTGCGGGCAAATAATATTGAAGAACGCCTGGAATACTATAGCCATATAAAACAGATGAAAGGCTTCAGGCATATTTTGCAGGCTGAGCCGGATGATAAATTTATGCTGAGTGCAACGTTTAAACGCGGCATTGGGTTATTAAATAAATATGGGTTTAGCTATGACATCCTCATCAAGCCGAATTATTTGCCTTATGCTAAAGAGCTGGTAGCCGCTTTTCCGGATCAGCGCTTTGTGATAGACCATTTAGCTAAACCCTATATAAAGGCTGCTAAGATAGATGGCTGGAAACAGGATATCCAGGCCTTGGCCGCCTACCCCAATGTATCCTGCAAAGTATCGGGTATGGTAACCGAAGCCGACTGGCAAAATTGGAAGCCTGAAGATTTTACGCCTTACCTTGATGTAGTGTTCAACGCATTCGGTGCAAAACGGGTAATGTATGGTTCTGACTGGCCGGTGTGTAACGTGGCTGGTGGGTATGCAGGAGTATTAAAGGTTGCCGAAAATTATATTAGCTGCTTAACCCAAAATGAGCAGGCGCTTTTTTGGGGTAGGAATGCTATTGAATTTTACCGGTTAGATGATTAGCACTGACCGGTTTAAAAGGCCATTCTTTATTCACTTTTGCTTTGGTGAAATATACAATAGTGCCTAAAGCTATGGCGCTTAAGCCACCCAGCACCATATGGAAACCGGTTGATATTAAAATACCTACCCACATAGCAATAGCCAAAAATATAGGCAGCGGGAATAAAGGCATCTTGTAGGGGAAATTGATTTCGCTTTTGCGCCTGCGCAGCAGGTATAAACCAAGCGCTTGTGAAATGAACTGGATCAGGATCCGCATGGCGAGTATGGCACTGATCACATCGCTTAGCTTAAACAACAGGCTAAATACAAATGCTATCCCACCCAAAACCAATAACGATATATAAGGGAAGTTCCCTTTGGGGTGTAATTTGGCAAACACTTTAAAAAACGCGCCATCAGCCGCTGCTGCATAGGGGATACGACTGTAACCTAATGTAGCCGAAAATACCGACGAAAACGCAACCAGTAATATTAAACACGTAACCACTTTTGCAGCCACATGGCCTGATAGCCGTTCCATAAACTCGCTCACTACAAACTGACTATCCTTAGCCTGATGCCAGGGTATAACACTTACTACGCTTACATTCATCAGCATATATAAAACCGCAATGCCTGCTATTGAAATAAACATACTCTTTGGTATGTTTTTAGATGGGTTAACAATTTCGCCGCCTAAATGGCAAACGTTATAATAACCCAGGTAGCTGTAAACGCTTTTTACGCTGGCAAAACCTATGGCAGCTACAAAGGCGTAATTAACGGTAAGCCCATCATTGATATGTTTTATGGGCGATAAGAAATTGCCATGAGCCAGGCCACCTGCTATGATCCAGATCATGGTGAGCAATACGCCAACCCAAAGCACCATGCTTATTTTACCGATAGATTCTATTTTGCGATAAAGCAGGATGATGATAGAGATAACCACACCCCCGCTCATAACCTTTGCCTGAATAACAGATAAAGGGAATAAGTATGAAAAGTAGGAAGCAAAGCCAATAGCTGCCGATGCGATCACCAAGGGGGCCTGTATCATAGTTTGCCATACAAACAAAAAGCTCATGAGTTTACCGGGGCCTTTTTTACCGTAGGTTTCTTTCAGGAAGTTGTAGGAGCCACCAGCCATAGGGAAGGCTGCGCCAAGTTCGCTCCAAACCATGGCATCAATAAATGACAGTAGCGCGCCCGCCAGCCACGCGTATAAAAACCAGGGCCCATTCATCATATGTATTACCATAGGTAAGGTTATGAACGGGCCGATGCCGACCATGTCGGTCATGTTTATTGCGGTGGCTTGTGCCAGGCCCAAACGTCTTGCTAAAGTAGTTTCAGCCATGCAGTTTTTATAAGCGGGGAAAATTTATCAGTTAATAGTACAAAAATAACTTTAAGGTGTAACGGTTAAAATTTATTGGGTCAGCGGTTTGTAATGAGTTTTTTAATACGCTCTAAAACCTTAAATATACCCGCTTTCGTATATATATATCAGCCTTTTTGTAAAGTATGCCCTTAGTGTTGTCTGTCAATTTAATCGGCACATTTACAGCTCTTACCGATACATTCTTGTATAAGTTGTTACAAACCGTGTTATTTAGCCGTATGGCTATTGTAACATGCTTGTTTCTTTAACATTAATTAACAATAGCAGCCTTACATATTACTGGAATAACACTCAAATTAGCACCCAAATCCTATTACCTGCATTTACTTGTTAACACTCTTACTTCAATTTAAATGAAACTAAAAACTACTCTTTTAAAATTATTGCTTTTTTCGTTTGTTGCCGTGCTTGCAGCATGTGGTAAAAGCTCGCCAGTATCGTATGATCTGCCCCAGCTTGCAACTTACGATGTTGTTATCGACCCTGCATCTACCATAGCTTGGACAGGGGGAGTAATCACAAACAGTGTACCTGTAACAGCCTATGGCGTTTGCTATAGTACTACCAATAGCGAACCTACTATTACCGATAGTAAAACAACAGAAACCATCAGTACATTTTTGTTTGGCAGCAAACTTAAAGGGCTCTCTTTAAATACGGTATATTATGTAAGAGCTTATGGAACCAACTCGTCGGGTAACACCGGTTACGGTAATGTAGTACAGTTTAAAACGGGTAGTGGTACAGCCGAAGCATACGGAACGGTAAGTACCATTGCAGGCTCAGCCGCGGGTTATGAAAACAATACAGGTACTGCAGCTTTATTTAACCGCCCCACTGCTGTTGCAACCGATGCAGCAGGTAATATTTACGTTGCCGATTCTTACAACTCGGTTATTAGAAAAATTACTCCTGATGGTGTAACTACTACGGTTGCCGGTACCGGTACTTTTGGATATGCAGACGGCCCCGCCGATAAAGCGCAATTTTATGTACCATCGGGCCTGGTAGTTGACGCCGCCGGAAATATCTTTGTAGCAGACCTGGGGAATAATCTTATCAGGAAAATAACCCCTGCCGGTGTTGTAAGCACCTTTGCAGGTAATGGTTCATCAGGCTCTGCTGATGGCACCGGTAGCGTTGCAACATTTAGCGGCCCGGCCGGTATTGCTATGGATGCTAATGGGGATTTTTATGTTACGGATAGCAATAACAATCTTATCAGAAAAATAACCCCTGCGGGTGTTGTAACAACAGTTGCCGGTAACCGCGTGGCTAGTTATGTAAACGGTATTGGTACGGCCACATCCTTTAACAAACCCACTGGTATAGCATTTGATGTTGCCGGTAACATGTATGTTGCCGAAGCCGCAAACAACGCCATCAGGAAAATAACAAAAGATTATACAGTAACCACTTTTGCCGGTGGGATAGACACCGCAGCACTTAAACTGGGCAGCCCTCAGGATCTGAAAATAGATGCCAACAACAACCTTTATATTACAGATGCTAACGGCCGCGTGCTTAAAATAAATAAGGATAGGATATTTAGTGTTGTGGCAGGTAAAGCATTAACAGGCACTACAGATGGTAATGGTAGTACGGCTTTGTTTAATGGCCCTAAAGGTATAGCGTTAGATCCGCAAGGTAATATCATTATTGCTGATTATAATAATAACCGGATACGAAAGATTGTTCAATAAACATATCTTGTTAAATAAAGAAGCCGCGATAAGCGGCTTTTTTTATGGCTATACTGTGTAAAATAAACCTGAATTTCATGTAAATTATTAAGTAAAAAAAAGTATAATTTTGTCAGTGTTCACGCATCTGTATTTGATGGTTACTTGTATAAATGATAAGAAAAGATAAAATTTTATTGCTGCTGCCTCAGGCATATAAAATGGTGTTTCTTTTACTGATGTTGCTGCCTGCCGTTAAAGGTAAAGCACAAGGGTTACAGTTCAATTCAAACGACAGCTTAATGAGCCAGCGTACCTCGTATGTTGTTTTTGCAAATGATCCTCCTACGTTTAACAATCATTTGTCCATTAGTTTTGATCTCTCTTTATGGGATAACGACCATTTGGGATATGTGTTCAACATAACCGATACCAAAAGCAACTCCTACAGTTTAACCTATATTTATAACAATAATGGGTCGCCAACCTTAAACTTTAATATTGATAGTAAAAGCAATAAGATAGAGATACCACTTAGCCTGAGCCAGTTAAAAAAACGCAAATGGATAAAAATTAAGGCCGAAATAGATCTGAAGAATAATGCGGTAGCCTTTTTGGTAAATGGCAAATGGTACAAAGCCCGCGATTTTGGGTTTGAAAGCAGTATAACACCAACGGTCACCTTCGGCAAAAACCCGCATTACTCTGATGTGCCTAAAATGGCAATCAAAAACCTGGTTATTAATGATGACAGCAAAAGTTATTCTTTCCCGCTAAACGAGTGGAAAGGGAAAAATGTACATACCGCCGATGGCGATGTGCTTGGGGCTGTAGACCACCCCGTATGGCTCATTAACGAATCATATTTTTGGACGCCAAAGTTTGAAAGGCATTTTAATGAAGTTGCCGGGTTAAATTTTGATGTAAACCAGCAGGCCCTGTTTATGTACAAAACAGATTCGCTGATAGTTTATAACGCGCAGGGCGGCAATACTACAAGCAAAGCGTATAAAAACAAACTTCCTGTTAAGCTTTTGCTTGGTAAAAGCATCATCAACAATAAGCAAAACAAATGCTATGTGTACGAGGTGCAGCCACCCGATTCATTACATAGTATAGCGGCGCTTGATCTGAACACATTGGAGTGGCAGCATGTTGGCAAAGGTTTTATAAAGGAACAAAGGCACCACCACAATATCTTTTTTGATAAAGATCAATCCGACATCTATCTTTTTGGCGGGTACGGGTCATTCTCCTACCATAAAGACTTTCTAAAGTATGAGCAGGCCACCGATAGCTGGAAAAAGATAGCTTTCACCGGCGATACGATAACCCCCCGTTTTTTTTCGGGGAGCAGCCAGGCAGATGAGAATAACGAAGTGTATATATTTGGTGGTTATGGTAATCAATCGGGCAACCAGATAGTGGGTGGTACCCATTTTTATGATCTGTATAGGGTTAATTTAACCAACCACACCATAAAAAAATGCTGGGAAATTACCCCGAACGAAGAGCCGTTTGTATCGGCAAATAACCTCGTCATATCAAAGGATAAAAAATACTTTTACGCTTTGTGCTACCCGCACGAAAAACCTAAAACTAACCTGCGGTTATACAAATTCTCTCTTAAAGATGGCTCGTATGAAGTGGTGAGCGGCAATATCCCGGTTACATCTGAAAGGATTGAAAGTGATTTTAACCTGTTTTATAACCCTAAGCAAGACGGCTTTTTTTGCACAGCACAGGAGTTTACATCTCCTTCGCAATCTACCGTAAAAATATATGCGCTTACAGGAACGCCAGTAAGCCAGCAGGCATATTTAGATTCGCAACAGCCCGATAAACCTAAGTTTAGTGGCGCCTACAAGTTTGTTATTCCGCTTATAATACTTGTGGTTGGTGTTTTATGGTATTTTGTAAAAAAGAAAAAACGGCCGGCCCTAACCGTTGACAGTGAAACAGCCCCCGATTTTTACGTGCCGAAAAAAGAAACTGATAAAAAGCCCAACGCGGTTTATTTGCTTGGCGAATTTACCGTGTTTAGTAAAACCAGCAAGGATATCACTTACTTGTTTAGCCCTAAAATAAAACAACTGTTTATACTGATTTTGCTAAACAGTAAGGATGAGCAAGGAGTTGTTTCCAAAAAGATATCTACAACACTATGGCCCGATAAGGAAGTGGCAAAAACCAAAAACATAAAAGGGGTTACCATCAATCATCTCAGAAGCATTATTGCTGATATTGATGGTATAGAGCTAACTTTTTTAAATGACACCTATTGCTTTAAACTAAGCGATACTTTTTTCTGCGATTATTTTTTAGTTAACGATGCAATAACCAGCCTGCATCAGCATGCTATAACTGCCGGGCAGTTTATAACAGATAATTTTGACCTGTTTGCGCGTGGGGGCTTATTACAACAGGTACCCGAAACCTGGCTTGATGATGTTAAACTGAATTTTGAAGAAACCCTTGCCGGGGTTATCTTACCCGAACTTCAAAAGACCTATGACGACGGCGATCATAAGAAAGCGCTTGAGCTATCGCGTGTAATACTGAGCATAGACCCGTTTAGCGATATTGCGTTAAAGTACAAGTTGAAATCCTTGCGTAAAATTAAGGGGATTGACTATGCTAAAAAAGTGTACGATGATTTTGTAGCCGAGTATCACAAATCATTAGGGGGTGAATACCCCATTCATTTCGACAAGATCTGTAAGTAATTCTTTTCCAGTGTTTATGTGAATTAAATAACTATCCGTTTCGGATAGTTTATTTCCTTAACAAACGGGTTAAAATGCAGCGGTTAATGAAATTTTAACTGTATTAACCCCTTTTTTAACCCTTATTTTAATACACCCCCATCTATACTTGTGTGCCGGTAAAAGCAACGTGCATTAAGGACTAACCATCCCCCTGCATATAGCCGGTGTTATTATAAACCAAGTTTAAACCAATTTACCTATGGATGAAATTTTTACCTATTGTGGTGAATGCCGTGGCATTTACTATGGTTTAAAAATGAAAAAGGCAGTGCAGTTTTGCATTACGTCGTTTTTGTTTTTATTGATGTGCAGCTCAGCCTTTGCACAAAGCAAACCAGTTACGGGAACCGTATCTGACGATGCCGGTGCCTTGCCCGGTGTTACCGTGAAAATTAAGGGCCTGGACGTTGGTACGGTAACCGATGTTAATGGGAAGTATGCGCTAAACGCGGCCTCGGGCCAAACGCTTGTATTTTCGTTTGTTGGTTACGCCAACCAGGAGGTAGCCATTACCACACAGCAAATTGTTAATGTAAAGTTAGCGCAAAACTCCTCCTCATTAAACGAAGTGGTGGTAGTGGGTTACGGTACGCAAAAGAAAGCTACTGTTACTGGTGCCATTGCTTCGGTAAGCAATAGCGAAATTGTTAACACCAAAAACGAGAATGTTTTAAACTCGTTAACCGGTAAAGTAGCCGGTTTGCGTGTTACACAAAACTCTGCCGAACCCGGGTCATTTGATAACTCATTTAGTATTCGTGGGTTTGGCGATCCGCTGGTTATTATTGATGGTATCCCCCGCGATAATATTACCCGCCTCGATCCAAACGATATAGAAAGCGTATCGGTGCTGAAAGATGCATCGGCAGCTATCTACGGTGTGCGTGCGGCCAACGGTGTAATATTGGTTACCACCAAAAAAGGGAAAAAGGGGTCGCTTGAACTAAATTATTCGGGCACTTATGGTTTT
The DNA here is from genome assembly GCA_040390445.1 of Bacteroidota bacterium. GTDB lineage: Bacteria > Bacteroidota > Bacteroidia > Sphingobacteriales > Sphingobacteriaceae > Mucilaginibacter. The sequence goes on along the minus strand of JAZJYI010000002.1, from coordinate 104,701 downwards.
CAGGTACCTTCTGGCTTACCAAAAGCTGTAGGCGCAATTGATTATATGACACTGGTTAACGAGCAATTGCTGCACAACGTTAGCGGTGGCCAGGTGAAATATTCTGAAGCAGATTTCGAAGCATTTAGAAATGGCAGCAGGGTAAGTACAGATTGGTACACGCCGGTTATTAAAAACCACGTACCACAATCTCAGCATAACCTTAACGCTACGGGTGGTAACGAAAATACCCAATACTTTATCAGTATGGGTATTACCAACCAGGACGGCTTTCTGCGCAGTGGCGACCTTAATTATAAAAGGTACAACCTGCGTTCAAACCTATCTACCAGGATAAATAAAAACCTTACGGTTGATTTGAACCTGAACGCAACAATGGACCAAAAGAACCAGCCATACCAGGATGCCTGGAATATCATCAGATCGTTTTGGAGGCAGATCCCTACCGAACCTATCTATGCCAATAATAATCCCGATTACCTGCTTAAAGGCAGCGTTGATGGTACAAACCCGGTATCGCTTTCAAATTCCGACGTAAGCGGTTACAAGGTTTACAACAACAAGTGGTTCCAGTCGCAGGTATCTGCTACCTACACTGTGCCATCTGTGCCAGGCTTAAGCGCTAAAGGCTTATTTAGCTATGATTATTATAACTCAAGCAACAGGTTATACCAAAAAGCATATAACCAATATGTGTATAATGAACAAAACGACAGCTATACAGCAACAGCATACCAAACACCGGCCACCTTCAGGCGCGAATTTTTTGAGCGGCCTGCAACTTTAACCCAGCTATCCCTTAACTATGACCACAGCTTTGGCAACCATAGTTTTACCGGCTTGCTGATGTATGAAGAAAGCAACCGCCAGCAGGATAACTTTTACGCCCAGCGCGAGTTGGCTTTGGCCGTCGATCAGTTGTTTTCGGGTAGTGCTACTAACCAGGTAGGATCGGCTAACTCAGGTGATATTTACAATTATGTAAACAAATCTATTATTGGCCGTGTAAACTATAATTATAAATCGAAATACCTTGCCGAGTTCAGTTTCAGGAACGATGGTTCTTCAAGGTTCTCACCGCTTAAACAATGGGGCTTTTTCCCTGCAGGGTCTGTAGGATGGCGGATTTCTCAGGAAGATTTCTGGAAAAATTCATCTGCCCTGTCATTCATTAACGACCTTAAATTCCGTGCATCATACGGTAAAGTTGGTGACGATTCGGCTTTGGCCTACCAGTTTTTAACCGGTTATCGTTACCCTGCAAATGGCGACAATAACCAGCTGCCTCCGGGTTCCGTTTTCGACGGTACCTTTGTAAATGGCGCGCAAAGCCTGGGTATTGCCAACCCCAACTTAACCTGGTTTAATGCAGAAACATACAATATTGGCTTAGACCTTGAAGCATGGAACGGCTTATTAGGTGCAACGGTTAACGTTTTCAGACGAGATAGAACGGGACTGTTAGGCACCCAGGCATTAACCCTTCCGGGTGTAGCCGGCGCCGACCTTCCACAAGAAAACCTGAACAGCGACCGTACACAGGGTTTTGAGGTAGAACTTAGCCACCGCAACCATTTTGGCGCATTCAATTATTTTGTAAAAGGAAACCTTGCTTTTAGCCGTACAAAAAACCGTACGGTTATCAGAGCAGCTTCGGGTAACTCGCAAGACAACTGGCATGACAATAGCAACGATCGCTGGAACAATATCTATTGGGGACAGGGTGCCGCTGGTCAGTTTCAAAGTTATCAGGATATCTTAAACAGCACGCAGTTTGTATCACGTAACGCGGTAGTAGGCGATTATCAGTATGAAGACTGGAACGGCGATGGTATAATCGACGATAAAGACAAGCATCCTATAGCTTACAACAGCGCCCCTTTAACCCAGTTTGGTTTAACGCTTGGCGGCTCATACAAAGGGTTTGATTTTAATACTGTATGGCAGGGCGCTACAGGTGTAACGGTTTCATACATCGAACAGCTGAACATACCACTTTGGGGTGGTGGCAGCGCGTTAACCCAGTTTATGGACAGGTGGCACCCGGCCGATCCTAACGCCGATCCTTACAATCCAAATACAGTATGGGTTCCTGGTAAGTATGCCCTAACAGGTACTACAGCCGATGTTAACTCTATGTTCAATATCCAGGATGCATCTTACGTAAGGCTAAAATCTGCCGAGATCGGTTATTCTATTTCGCCAAATTTTGCCAAAATAATAGGTATAAAAGGAGCAAGGATATTTGTGAACGGTTACAACATATTAACCTTTACCGGTTTAAAATATCTCGACCCGGAACACCCATCAAGCACTTACGGCTATTTGTATCCACTCAACAAGACATTCTCCTTAGGCGTAAATGTTAAGTTATAAAACAGTTAAGATCATGAAAAAATATACATACATCATATTATGCCTTTTAGTGTGCTGGACAACAGCATGTAAAAAGCTGGACGTACCACCAATAAACGTAGTACAGGATAAAGATATCTTTACCAGCACGGGTGGTATACAAGCCTACATGGCGCGTATTTACAGCGAATTGCCAATTGAAGATTTCAGGTATTCACCGCAACGGGGGTTAAACTTCTTCTGGATAATAAGCCCCTTCCCAGCCGTTACCGGCGAGGCCCTGAGCCGCGACCAAACAGGTGCCATGCAGGAAAACGTAGACGAATCGCCCTGGGGCGACTCTTATAAACTGATAAGGGATGTTAACTACTTTTTAGAGAACCTGCCGAAATATGCATCTACTTTCACCCCAGAGCAGGTTAACTCCTGGTTGGGCGAAGCACGGTTTATACGCGCGGCAACTTATTTTGCGCTGGTAAAACGTTACGGCGGTGTACCTATTGTTGATAAGGTGCTGCAAATTCCGGCATCAAATCCAGATGACCTGAATATACCACGTTCGTCAGAAGAAGCGGTGTATGATTATATAGCTGCCGATCTTGATTTTGCTTACGCCAACATGGCCGAAACCAACCAAGCCGGCCGTGCCAATAAATATGCAGCAGCAGGCTTTAAGTCGCGTGCTATGCTTTACGCGGGGTCTATTGCCAAATACAACCAAATAACATTGGTTGATGCTACCGGCAATAGGGTTTGTGGTATCCCTGCAGCAAAAGCGGTAACTTATTTTAAAGCAGCTTATGATGCTGCCGTATTGTTAGAGAGTAAATACACCCTTTACAAAAATGGCTGGAAAGCCGGCGATAAAGCAGCCCAATATCAAAACTATGTTGACATGTTTTTTGATAAAAATAGTTCAGAAAACATTTTTGTAAGGCAATACCACTACCCGGAGTCTGTACACGGGTATGATGCATACAATGTTCCGCGCCAGTTAATGGGTGGTAACGGTTATTCATCAGAAGTTAACCCAACCCTGAATTTTGTGGAGATGTTTGATGGCCTTCCTAAAAATGCCGATGGGACCATCAAAACCATGACGGCAGGTAAATATGACCTGTACACCAACACCGTGGACTTGTTTGCCAATGCCGAACCAAGGTTAAGGGCAACGGTAATCCTTCCGGGCGATATATTTAAAGGCCAAAGCATCGAGATTCGCCGTGGTATATACACCGGCAGTTCGGCTGGTGGTATCAGTCCGCTGTTACCGGCTGGTTCAACAGCAAATTATCCAACAGCCAACATAGTGCAATCATCAAATGCTACGCAAACTCCTTATACATTGCCTGACGGTTCAAAAATGAACCCCGCGGGTTTAAGCGGCGTGTTTAGCGGTGATGGAACAGCTGCTATATCTGGTTTCTCGATCCGTAAATGGCTGGCGCCTGATAAGCCAACGTCAGAAGTTTTGGAAAATCGTTCAGATCAAACCTGGATAGAGCTTCGTTATGCCGAGGTATTATTGAACCGTGCCGAGGCTGCTTATGAGCTGAGTGCATTAGGCCAAAACGATAAGAACTATCTGCAGGATGCTTTTACAGCTATTAACCAGATCCGTGAGCGTGCTGGTGCTGATATGTTAGCCAGTGCAGCCAACCTGAACAGTGTTGATATCGTTCGTAAAGAGCGCAGAAAAGAGTTGGGTTTTGAAAACAAAACCTGGTGGGATATGAGGAGATGGAGAATTGCTGATAAAGAGCAAAACTCAACCGTATACAAAATTTTAATGCCTTTCTATTCTGCTAACGATAAGAAGTACTTTTTTGATTCGCGTACCGACGAAAGAAACGCGCGCTACACATTTGATGTACGCTGGTATTATGAGCAGATCCCGAATGGCGAGATCCAAAAAAGTCAGAAGTTAATCCAAAACCCGGGCTATTAATAATAAAATAATCATGAAAAAGATATTATATACACTTGCTATATGCGCAGTTGCCTTAGCAACCAGCTCTTGCAGTAAACTAGATAATCAGGAAGCTCCCTCCGAAACATTAACAGGAAGCGTGATTGATGCAGGTACCGGTAAAACGGTACAAACAGAAAATGGCAGTGGCACCCGTATAAAGCTGTTGGAAACAAGCTGGAGCGATAACCCAACACCTTTCTACATAGCTTCTATGCAGGACGGTACGTTTAACTATACTAAACTTTTCCCGGGGACCAACAAAATAAGTGCCGAGGGCCCGTTTGTGCCTATGGTGCAAACAGATGCCACGGGGGCAACTACAGTAGATAAAAGCCAGACAGTTCAGATAAAAGGCACCACAACCGTAACATTTTCGGTTGAACCATTCCTGAGAATTGAATGGGTTGGCGAACCGGTGATCAATGCCGATGGTACCATAACAGCCAGCTTTAAATTTACCCGCGGCACAAATGACCCTGCCTTTCAGCAGGATATAAGCGATGTACATTTATTTGTAAACTCTAACAAGTTTGTGGGCAATAATAATTACGACAACCGTTATTCGCCAAAAATTGAATATAACGGTTCTGAAGGTAATGCCCAGGTTGGGCAAACCCTAACATTCACCACCATTGGCGGCCCGCTGCCAACAAAAAGGGAATACTTTATACGGATAGGCGCCCGTACAAACTACGGCCTTAAATATTATAACTATACCGATGTTAAAATAGTAACTGTCCCTTAATAACAGCCAATAACACCTGCTTAAGCGTATCTGATTATGCTTAAGCAGGTTAATAAACAAAATCCTATGAAACAACTTTTATTCTCCTGCTGTCTGGCAGCGCTAACTGTTAGTGCCCATGCCCAGGTAACAAAACCCGCCCCGTTAAAGCAAAAAACTGCTTTCCAAACCAGCAGCCCGTGGATGCCCGAAATTGATGTACGATCAGACATCGCCATTGTTTACGGTGTAAACGACAGGCCGGGGATGACGTTTGAGCAGCGCGTAAAAACCTGGCGCGACCATGGTTACCAGGCCCAGTTTATGACAGGTATAGCCTGGGGCGATTATAAAGATTATTTTTTAGGTAAGTGGGATGGCATTAACCACCTGGGTGTTGGCCAGGTTACGCAAAAAGGCGATACCATATTTCATGGTAGGGATATGCCTTATGTAGTGCCGGTAAAATCATTCATCGAGTATATGAAAACCGCGGTAATCAAACGTGTGATTGACGCGGGTATCACCGACATTTTTTTAGAGGAGCCCGAATTTTGGGCCAGGGCGGGTTACAGCGCCCCGTTTAAAGAAGAATGGCAAAAATATTATGGCTTCCCATGGAAGCCACAGGATGCATCGGCCGAGAACACCTACCTGTCCAGCAAGCTTAAATATCACCTGTATTATGAGGCTATAAAAGAAACATCCAACTATGCTAAAGCCTACGGCAAAAGCAAGGGCAAAAATATCAAGGTGTTTATTGCTACCCACTCGCTGGTTAACTATTCATCATGGCAAATTGTTAGTCCGGAGGCCAGCCTGGCATCGCTGCCCGGTATTGATGGCTACATAGCACAGGTATGGACGGGCACCTCGCGCGAACCGACCTATTTTGACGGGCAGAAGAAAGAGCGTGTATTTGAGAACGCTTTTTTAGAATACGGTTCAATGGTATCCATGACCGCGCCAACAGGCCGCAAAATGTTTTTCCTGACCGACCCGATTGAAGACTGGCCACGCGATTGGGCAGATTATAAAAAGAACTACCAGGCAACCTTCACCGCTAAACTATTATACCCAACCGTAGCCGATTATGAAGTAATGCCATGGCCAGAACGGATCTACACGCATCCGTATAAGGTAGCCAATAGCAACGAAAAGGTACTGATACCGCAATACTATTCAACCCAAATGCAGGTAATGGTAAATGCTTTAAATAGCATGCCGGCATCACCCAACAGGGTAACGGGTGTAAATGGTATTGGCGTATTAATGAGCAACTCGCTGATGTTCCAGCGTTTCCCAACTCATAACGGGTTCGAAGATCCGCAGTTCTCCAACTTCTACGGGCAAACTTTGCCATTGCTTAAACGTGGTGTGCCGGTACAAACCGTACACATGGAGAACCTTACTTACGCGGCAACTTTAAAAAACATAAAGGTGCTGGTGGTAAGCTATGCTAACATGAAGCCGGTATCAGCCGAGATCCACACGGCTTTGGCAAAATGGGTTAAAGAGGGTGGCATATTGATCTATGCCGGCCGCGATGATGATCCATACCAATCGGTAATGGAATGGTGGAATACCAAAGGTAATAAGTTTACCGCGCCATCGCAGCACCTGTTTAAACTGCTCAACATTACGCCATCAGCAAATAAAGAAAAATACAACGTTGGCAAGGGCTCGGTATATATTTTAAGGCAAAACCCTAAAGAGTATGTAATGGAAGCCAACGCCGACACAAAATTTGTTGACGTTGTAAAACAAGGTTATGAAGCCGATGCAAAAGCAGGCAAACTAACCTTTAAAAACAGCCTTTATCTGGAGCGTGGCCCTTACGATGTTGTATCGGTAATGGACGAGAACCCTGATAGCAAACCATTCACCATAAAAGGACCGGTTATCGACCTGTTCGACCCTCAGCTACCGGTATTGGCCGAAAAGGTTATTAACCCCGGCGAGCAATCATTATTATATAATGTTAACCGTGTTGCCAATAAAACCAAACCACAGGTTTTGGCTGCCGCTGCAAGGGCTTATAACGAAGTGTTCCAGGCTAAAAGCTACTCATTCGTGGTAAAAAGCCCTGTAAAAACGCTGAATAGTATGCGTGTATTACTGCCGGCAAAACCTAAAACCACAAAGGTTACCGACAGCAAGGGGCAGGAAGTTGCCGATGTGAAAACATCGTGGGATGCATCCTCAAACACCGTGTACCTGGGCTTTCCAAATGATCCCGAAGGAATTAAAGTTAGTTTAAGTTGGTAAATATTGGGGTTGGTTTAAGAACAGTTACTGCTACCATACATGGGCTAACCATGTATGCGTAGTGTGACTGGAATAATCAATCCGTATTTATTACATCAAAATAGTTAAATGAAAAAATTATTATTAGTTGCTCTTTTTGCTCTCCCTGTAATTGCATCGGCGCAGGTTAACAAAACAAACCTTGCCGACCTGGTAAACCCACTGATGGGTACCGACTCTAAACCTTCGTTATCTAACGGGAATACCTACCCGGCCATAGCATTACCCTGGGGCATGAATTTTTGGACACCCCAAACAGGCAAAATGGGCAGCGGCTGGCAATACACCTACAATGCCGATAAGTTAATTGGCTTTAAACAAACGCACCAACCATCCCCGTGGATGAATGATTACGGGCAATTCTCTATCTTCCCCGAAACCGGAAAGATAAGGGTTGATGAAAGCGAACGCGCCAGTTGGTACTCGCATAAGGCAGAAATTGCCAAACCCTATTATTATAGCGTTTACCTGGCCGATTATGATGTTACAACCGAAATTACGCCGACAGAGCGTGCCGCAAGTTTTAAGTTCACCTTCCCCAAAAGTGATAGTTCGCACATTGTAATAGATGCTTTTGATAAGGGATCGTACGTGAAAATCATCCCAGGCGAGAATAAAATAGTAGGCTACAGCACCCGTAACAGCGGCGCGGTGCCCGAAAATTTCAAGAACTATTTTGTTATTTATATAGATAAAGCATTTAAGAACGCATCAGTATGGCACAATAAAGATATTGATGATGGCAAACTGGAATACACCGGCGACCATGCCGGCGCGGTCATCAGCTTTAAAACTACCAAAGGCGAAGCGGTTAACCTGCGTGTGGCATCATCTTTCATCAGCATTGAGCAGGCAGAGCTTAATTTAAAGCGCGAACTGGGTAAAGAAAGCTTTGAAGCCACCAAACAAAAGGCCAAAGCCATCTGGAACAACACCTTAAGCCGCCTAACGGTTGATGGCGGTACGGTTGACCAAACCCGCACATTTTACTCTTGCCTGTACCGCATGCTTTTCTTCCCCAATAAATTGTATGAACTGGATGCTAAGGGCCAGATAGTCCACTACAGCCCGTACAATGGTAAAGTACTGCCTGGCTACATGTTTGGTGGTACCGGTTTTTGGGATACCTTCCGGGCCTTGTACCCATTCCTGAACCTGGTTTATCCATCCATCAATAAAGAAATGCAGGCCGGTTTGGTGAACGATTACAAAGAAGGCGGCTGGCTGCCCGAGTGGAGCAGCCCCGGGTATGCCGATGTAATGGTGGGTAATAACTCCGCATCTGTAGTGTCTGAAGCCTATTTAAAAGGCGGCCGCGGATACGATATCAATACCCTTTACCAGGCATTGCTGCATGGCGCCAACAATACCGGCCCCGGTGCGGCAGGCAGGCGCGGGGTAGATTATTATAACACCTTAGGCTATGTACCTTATGATGTAAAAATAAACGAAAACGCAGCACGTACATTGGAGTACGCCTATGACGATTTTGCCATTTACAAGCTGGGTAAAGCTTTAGGCCGCCCGGCGTCAGAAACCGAGATATACAAAAAACGCAGCCTCAACTATAAAAACCTGTTCGACCCGCAAACCGGGTTGATGCGAGGTAAAAATAAGGATGGCAAATTTCAAACTCCGTTTAATCCATTTAAATGGGGCGATGCCTTTACCGAAGGTAACAGCTGGCACTACACCTGGAGCGTTTTCCATGATGTACAAGGCCTGATAGGCCTGATGGGTGGTAACCAAAAGTTTGTAAATAAACTTGATTCGGTATTTATCTTGCCTCCGGTATTTGATGATAGTTATTATAACAGTGTAATACATGAGATCCGCGAAATGCAGATAGCCGGTATGGGTCAGTACGCGCATGGTAACCAGCCCATACAACACATGGTATATCTGTACAATTACGCAGGCCAGCCCTGGAAAACCCAGCTACACGTGCGCGATGTAATGGATAAAATGTACAAACCAACACCCGATGGCTATTGCGGCGATGAAGATAACGGGCAAACATCGGCCTGGTATGTGTTTTCATCGATGGGCTTTTACCCGGTAACGCCGGCCAGCGATCAGTATGTGCTTGGCGCGCCATTGTTTAAAAAAGTAACGGTTACGCTGGAGAACGGCAAAACCATTAGCATTAATGCGGCTAATAACAGTGCGCAAAACAGGTATGTAAGCAGCTTAAATGTTAACGGCAAACCTTACTCGTTTAACTGGCTTAGCCATTCGGCGTTATTAAAGGGCGCTACGCTCAATTTCAATATGTCGGCGCAGCCAAATAAGCAAAAGGGTATTAAAGCTACCGATGCCCCGTACTCATTATCAAACGAAAAATAAGTAACACATCTACCTATGAAAAAATTATTTTATGTTTTGCTAACCGGCGTGTTTATTATGGTAACGGGCTGCAGTAAAGGCTCGGAGAATAAACCACCTGCGGTAAAACCCGATGGCCCGCAAACAACCGACCCTGCATTTACCGAAGCTGATGCAACAACAGCTTACACTGCTTTTAATAAATACTATTATAACCCAACAAAAAAACTGTATTACAGCACCACACTGCAAGATGGCCTTGGCGCTATATGGACACAGGCTATTTACTGGGATATGGCTATGAATGTTTATGAGCGCACCAAAACCCCCGCGCAGCTTACCATGGTTAATGATATTTACCAGGGCGGCTTTGACCAGTACGATGGTTATAACTGGGATAACACTACCACCTGGTTTATTTATGACGATATGATGTGGTGGGTAATGGCTTTGGCCCGTGCCAATCAGATAACTGGTAACCAAATGTATCTGCAAAAGGCCGTTGCCGGATTTAACAGGGTATGGAACGGATCATACGATGCCGTTGACGGCGGGATGTTCTGGGATTTTCAACATAGCGGTAAAAACGCGTGTATCAATTACCCAACGGTTATTGCGGCTATGCGTTTGTATAAGTTAACAGGCGATGCCAGTTACCTTACAAAAGCAAAATCGATATATGCCTGGGCCAAAACTAATTTAATGGATGCCACCGGCCGGATAGCCGACCATAAAATTGGCAATAATGCGCCCGGCTATGAGGATTATACCTACAACCAGGGTACCGCTATTGGCGCAGCTATGGCATTATATAACGAAACAAAAGATGCCGCTTATCTGAGCGATGCGAAGTTAGCCGCCGATTATACAAAGACCAAAATGGGCACTAATGGTATTTTACCCACCGAAGGCGATTTTAACGAACAGGGTGTATTGAAAGCGATTTTTGCCCAGTACATGATGCAACTGATAACCGATGGTAAACAAACCCAGTACCTGGATTGGGTTAAAACCAATATCAACACCGGCTGGAATAACCGCGATAAGGATCGCAACCTTACCTGGCGTAATTATGCGTTGCCTGCACCACGGGGTACCATGCAATCGTACGAAAGCAGCAGTATTGTAACCTTTATGCAGTTGTATTTTAAAAAGTAACCTTACTATCATCTACCTATCATACATCCAATAAATCAATTCAGAAAGCGCTCCCGGCAAGGAGCGCTTTTTACTTATTGGTGATTTTTCGACTGTTCTTTAAAACCTGATACGCTGATATTGGTTTCTATAGCATTAATATTCCACTTATAGTTAAACCATGGAGCGCTAATTCAAAAACCATTGCATGAGCAAAAACCTATCAATAATAAAAAAAGGCCTCATTTTGTGTTTACTAATGTTGAATGCAAACGCGCTTTTAGCAACAGAGGGTGTCAAATCTGTTTTTAAGTTTCGTTATGTAGAGCTTTCCCTCACCCAAAACTATTCTTCCTTTCGCGAAACCCGGAATCTTTTATTTAAAGGCAGAACTCAAATTCTTAATAATCTTGTAGCTAAAAAAGTAGCCGCCGGCAAGCTCAAAAACATAAAGTTTAATATTCAGATTTATGATGCGGTTATCAGCAGGCCACAACTAATTATCAGACAACACAAAAAGCGATATGAAGTTATCCTTTCCGGATATCCTTCACTTCAACAACTATATGGCATCATTGCTTATACATTAGCACATAACAAGAACCTTGAATATACAGGTGAAAACGCAGAGGCGAACATAAGCCGATTTTATACGCAATATGCTAAACCGACAAGTCCGTTTACTGCCAGTAACTTTACTGTTTGGTCAAAGTCGGCTTTATCTTTACGTTACACTGCGGATAGTTTGCAGTATCGTTTCAATAATATGCCGCTGCCTTACCGTGCCAATGCCAACCTGGCGTTAAAAACAAAGGATCGTTTCCTGGTGTTTACCAGCGATGCTATTTTGGTCATTAAACAGGGGAGGCAAATAGCAATGATTAGTCTTCAAAAGCCGGCAAATGCCGATTTTGATTGCAACGTACATACCGGCTGGGTAAATATTTGTGATGGCGGCCCTCAAAATTGGTTGTACACATACTCTTATAAACAGAATAAGTTTTTCACTAACCCGAAATATATTCAATAAACCACTATGCTTAAGAACACCATTTTTATTTTATTGATGATGACCGCTATGCAATCATACGCCCAAACTGCTAAAAGATATTTAAAAGACGCCATCGACCTGGCTACCGTAGATTTTGATACGTTTAACGTTGCCGATTTTTACAGTCAGGCGGGTAATGTTGTTTACAAAAAGGAGGTGAATGGATTTGCCGATCCTGCCATATTTGGTTATGTGTACGGGACCCAGGCAGTAGGCATAACCGATATTGCAGGTACCTTTAACGGGGTTAAATACTGTGCCCTGAGTATGGTGATCAACAAAGAGGGCAAATTGATTGCTATATGCGCGGAGGCCGCTCCTACAAAAACAAAAGACATTGATCAAAGGATAAAAGCTATAGAAGGAAAATATGGCCAGGCAAGCCCTTTGCCAAAACATGGGTATGCATTTACACAAAGCGGCAAGTATTTGCAGCTTTCGTTGGTGCAGGCAATGGACGATTATAACAAACCTATCCCCGATACCTATACCACATACCTGTATATGATAGATAAAGCGTATTTAGAAAGGATAAAAGAAGGATTAACGGGCAACGAGTTTAAGCCTTTAAGCGGAATGTAACTAAAATGTTAGCCCCACTTTAGGTTTTAATCAGTTAAATAGAGATTTTGCATCTGATTTGTAGAATAGTATCAATCGTTTAACAAGTATTGATAAGTTTTTGAACTGGTTTTGAATATAAAAACCGGCTTTATTTATTATTTTAGATTTTCAATTCAGCTTCGGTTCAGATTTGCGCGTTATCAGCTGATAGGCAAAATCTAAACCCACTTCTAATAGGATAATAAAGAATTATACATCTGCAATTGCTCTTATTACATAACAGATCTCCAAATTTTCATTAACATCTAATTATTAAAAACGATGAGCACCATTACGGTAAAAGACGGAACAGAAATTTATTACAAGGATTGGGGAACAGGGCAACCACTTTTCTTTCATCACGGCTGGCCTTTATCTGGCGATGACTGGGATGGGCAAATGATGTTTTTCCTGGCCCAGGGGTACAGGGTTATTGCGCATGACCGCCGTGGGCATGGCCGGTCGAGCCAAACCGCCAACGGGCACGATATGGATACCTATGCAGCCGATGTGGCCGAACTTACCCAAAAGCTCGACCTGAAGGATGCTATACACATCGGGCACTCAACCGGTGGTGGCGAAGTTATCCGTTATGTTGCCAAATATGGAAAAGGCCGTGTAGCCAAAGCGGTACTGATTAGTGCAGTTACCCCGATAATGGTACAAACTGAAAATAATCCTGACGGTATCCCATTAGCTATATTTGATGAAATACGCGAAGGTACTGCATCAAAAAGGCCGCAATACTTCCAGGATTTTACCCTGCCATTTTATGGTTATAACCGCGAAGGGGCTAAAATATCACAGGGAGTTAGAGATAATTGGTGGCGCCAGGGCATGATGGGTGGCATAAAAGCCCATTATGATTGCATCAAAGCTTTTTCTGAAACAGATTTTACAGATGACCTTAAAAGTGTAGATGTGCCAGTGCTTGTTTTGCATGGCGAGGATGACCAGATCGTTCCTTTCCAACTAACGGGCGTAAAGGCGGCAAAACTGTTGAAAAACGGGAAACTGATTTCATATCCGGGCTTCCCGCATGGTATGCCAACTACCGAAGCCGCAACCATCAATAAAGATTTGCTGGCTTTTATTAAAGCTTAAAATATTTAGCATTAATTACCGTATAAAAGCTGCCGCCATTTATGGTTGGCAGCTTTTATATTTACAGGCAAATTATACGCTATGCTTTTTGAAAAAATACTGCGCCGGTTCGCGGTTGTATGTCTAACCGTTCTTTCCAGTATCATGTATGCCCAGGCACAGTTGCCGATAGCTACCAACCTGAATAAAGCGTATGAGCGGCATACCCGAAGTTTAAGCGGTGCGCCCGGCAAGGCTTACTGGCAAAATAGTGCAGACTACCAGATTAATGTAAGTTTTACCCCAAACACAAGGGTATTAACTGGTAAGGTTGGCATAAACTATCAAAATAACAGTCCGGATACCCTTAAGCAGGTGGTTTTTAAACTTTACCCCAATTTATACCAACAACAGGCCATGCGTAATACGCAGGTATCCCCAGAAGACTTAACTACCGGGGTAGATATCACTGCAATACAGCTCGATAATAAACCCGTAGATGCTAAGAAAAGGGTGATAAGGGGCACTAATATGTATATTAGAGGGGTTGTGATACCACCCGGCGGCAAAGCTCATTTCGATGTAACTTACAATTATACCTTAAACAAAGGGTCGTTCATCAGGACGGGAGAGGTTGATAGCGGTGCCTTTATGGTCGCTTATTTTTTCCCGCGGATTGCGGTTTATGATGATACCGATGGGTGGAACGAGTACCCTTACATAGGTAAAGAAGAGTTTTATAACGATTACTGTAATTTTAAGGTAGATATAACCATCCCGGGAAATTACCAGTGCTGGGCAACCGGAGACCTTACCAATGTGGATACGGTATATCGGCCAAAATTTGCCAAACGCATAACACAGGCAACCAACAATGATTCGGTTACCAATATCATTACCGCTGCGGATGTTAAAGAAGGTAATATTACCCGGGCCAATCAAACTAATACCTGGAAGTTTGCGGCTACAAATGTTACCGACTTTGTATTCGCTATGAGCAACCATTATGTTTGGCAGGCATCAAGCGTTCTTGTAGACCCCCAAACAAAGCGGCGTACCCGGGTTGATGCGGTTTATAACCCGGAACATAAGGCTTATGAGCCGGTTATTAACTATGCCCGCAAAACGGTTGAGCTGATCAGTTATAAAATACCCGGCGTGCCATTCCCTTATGCGCATCAAACAATTTTTGAAGGGCTGGATGCTACCGAGTACCCTATGATGGTTAATAACCTGCCTTTTGAAAAAGATGAAGCTGTTGAATTTACCGTTCATGAGGTTTTTCATGCACTTTTCCCTTTTTATGTAGGCAACAATGAAACAAAGCATTCCTTTTTGGATGAAGGATGGGCCACATTTTCTGAATTCAGCCTTTCGCCATTAATCGACCCTAAATTAGCCGGGACGTATGATATGAGCGACATTAACAATAGCGCAGGTACCGACCAGGATGTACCCATCATGACCCTTACACCGCAATTGTACGGCAAAGCGAGGTTCTCTGATAAAGACCTGAAACCGGCAATAGGGTTTCATTACGTGCGCGAGATGTTAGGCGACAACCTGTTCTTAAAAGCCATCAGGCACTATATAAAACAATGGAATGGTAAACACCCTACCCCGTACGATTTCTTTTACTGTATGAATACAGGAGCGGGTAAAGACCTGAACTGGTTTTGGAAAAACTGGTACTTTGAAAAATTTGCCCCCGACCTGGCTATTACAAAAGTTACCCACCGACAGCAGCAATATAGTGTTATAGTAGTCAATAAGGGAGGTGCCGCAGTACCCGTGCATCTTTTGGTGTATTACAAAGATGGCAGCACACAAGCTATAGATTTGAGTATAGCCTGCTGGGAAAAGGGGAACAAAACAATAACCGCGTCTTTCAGATCAAACAAAACGTTAAATAAGATTGTGCTGGGCAAACCTTATGATGTGGATGTTGATCCCAAAAACAATGTTTGGTTAGCAGGGATTAAATAATATTCTAATAAACTTCTTTTACTTTATTCCCATCCGTTGCTAACGGGTATAATTCCCTGTGTTATAAATGTTGGTGTTCCATAACGGTAAGTAGGTATTTGTAGCGTTTTTGGAAAAATGATTAAAGTTGCATAATCCTTATTTTTATTTGGATTTATTCTAAATAAGAATTTACTTTGCAGCTGTTGAGCAGTATTATAGCTGTTTACGTAATTGTTTCTATCCTTTCAACAATTTATCACACATTATGAATTCACCCCAACTTATTAATTTTAAACCTGTTAAATGGCTTATTGCTGCTTTGATATTCCTGCTCAGCACTAACCTAAGCTACGGGCAATCAACCTTAAAGGCATCTGTTAACGGAAAGATCACCACATCTGACGGTAAGCCCGCCGCCGCGGTATCTATAGCATTAAAAGGCACGCACCATGGCGCTATGGCTGACATAAACGGAAATTATGAACTAAAAAATATAACACCGGGTAACTACACCATTGTTGCCAGTTTAATAGGCCTGTCAACCCAAACCAAAGAAATTACCCTTAAAGCCGGTGAAGCCCTGCAGGTCAGTTTCATGTTGACCGAGAGCAGCCAAAAATTACAAGAGGTTGTTATTAGCGGTAAAAAAGCCAACCGTTTTGCAACACGTAAAAGTGACGATGTAGCCAAAATGCCGCTTAATAATCTCGAAAACGCACAATCTTATACAACGGTATCAAATGCTTTGATGGCAGAACAGGTAACATTTACAATGGATAACGCGCTTAGGAACGTGCCTGGTGCCAGCCAACTATGGGCATCAACAGACCGTGCCGGTGCAGGCGTAAACGGAAGTACCTTTGTATTGCGTGGGTTCCTGGTTAATAACTATTTAAAAAATGGCATCCCGGCCAATGTAAGTTCAACTATTGATAATGCCAATATAGAAAGCGTGGAGGTGCTTAAAGGGCCGTCGGCAACTTTATTTGGTACGGCCGTAAACTCATATGGCGGTTTAATAAACCGTGTAACCAAAAAGCCGTTTGAAAAATTTGGCGGCGAGGTTTCTTACACAGCGGGCAGTTATGGGTTTAACCGTTTAAGCGCCGATATTAATACGCCGCTTGATTCTGCCAAGAACGTTTTATTCAGGATCAACACCTCGTTGAACACCCAAAACTCATGGCAGGACCAGGGCGTTCAAAGGAGCTTGTTTGTAGCACCCAGCCTAAGCTATAAAGTAAACGACCGGCTGAGTTTCTCTTTGGATGGAGAGATTTATCGCTCGGAAGGGACCACCGCGCCAATCTTTTTCTTTAACGCTACTGTAGCTCAGTTGGGCGTATCAAGCGCTGATAAGTTAAATATTGATTATAATCGCTCTTATATCAACAACGATCTGCTACACTATTCGTCTAACCAAAATTTTTCGGGGCAGGTAAATTATAAGCTATCGAATAACTGGACCTCAAAAACCAACATTACAGTTGCCGGGACAGATTCTAAAGGCCCAATGATGTACTTCTATTTATTGCCAGGCAATGCGCAAATTGCCAGGAACGTTTGGAACCCGGTAGGCTATGACCACACCCTGGATATTCAACAAAACTTCAACGGTACATTCAACATTGGTACCGTTAAAAACAGGGTATTGGCCGGTGTAGATTATTACAGTTACAGCAGCGATGTCCGTTACCTGTCGTTCATGGGGTCGTTAGGTGGCCAGTTGCCACCCAATGCTGCAATTGGCGATCTGTTTGATATCGTTAACAGCAACGGGAATATCCCCGGTTACTTAAACTTTAACCAGGCCAAGGTTGATTCTGCTTATACCAACAGCCCGGCTAACCCATTCCCGTATACTTATATCAATAAAACGTATACCACGAGTGCCTACTTTTCAGACGTGATCAACGTTACGGATAACCTGATTGCCAATGTTGCGTTACGTGTAGATCATTTTAAGAACAACGGTAGCTATAACCCTGTTGCCGGAACCACCACCGGTGGCTTTAACCAAACAAAATTGTCGCCTAAGTTTGGCTTAATATACCAGGTGGTTAAAGACAGGGTATCCCTGTTCGGGAACTACCAGAATGGATTTACCAATAAAAATGGGCAGGATTTCTCGGGCCGTAGTTTTAAACCCGAAGAAGCTAACCAAACCGAAGGTGGTGTAAAATTGGATGCGTTTGATGGTAAACTAACCGGTACGCTGAGTTATTACAATATTAAGGTAACAGATATTGTTCGCCAGGATATCGACCATCCAAACTTCTCCATCCAAAACGGTACACAAAGGAGTAAGGGTTTTGAGGCAGAGATAATAGCTAACCCGTTTACCGGCTTAAATATTGTTGCCGGTTACGCCCATAATAATGGTAAATATACCAACGCTGATGATGATATTAACGGCAGGAGGCCCGGAAGCTCAGGCCCTGCCGACCTGGCCAACCTTTGGGTAAGTTACCGTTTTACAGAAGGCACTGTTAAAGGCCTTGGGGCTGGTTTCGGCGGTAATTATGCAGGTGTTAACCTACTACAAAGCAGCAAAAATTCGGGTGATTTTACCGCGCCGGCCTATACGCTTTTAAACAGCTCGGTTTTTTATGATAAACCGGGCTTCCGCGTTGCTTTAAAGGTAGACAACCTTACCAATAAAAAATACTGGATAGGCTGGTCTACAGTAAACCCTCAGCAACTGCGCAGTATTGCAGGTAGTGTAACATTTAAATTTTAATCATTATTTATTTTATGATACAAAGCAGCCTTCGTTTTGGGGGGCTGCTTTGTGTTTATACAGTTATTACCTGTGCTATTTTTTTTATAATAAAGGTGTTATCATAAATAATATATCTTTGCGCTTTAAATTTTACAATCACATTTTCATGGCAAAGGCATCTGAAATTAAAGTAGGGAATATATTACGCTTCAATGGCGAACTGGTAACTGTTACAGAAGTTTTACATCGTACACCCGGTAAGGGCGGCGCATTCTATTTAGATAAGTTTCGCAATATTAAAACAGGCAAAATTGTTGAGGCCCGTTTGGCTACCGACGAGCAGGTAGAGATATGCAGGGTAGAAACCAACGATTTTCAATATCTGTACGAAGAGGGTGAGTACATGGTGATCATGGATAATACTACGTACGATCAGCATAACATACCCAAAGCATTATTTGGCCCGGCTATTAAATTCCTGAAAGAAGGGATGAACGTTATCGTATCTTTTGAAAGCGAAGAGCCGATAATGGCAACCGCGCCAAACTTTGTAGAACTGGAAGTTACCTATACCGAACCTGCCGTTAAAGGCGACACCTCATCGGGTGCGCTTAAAAATGCTACTACTGAAAATGGTGTAGAAATAAAAGTGCCTCTTTTTGTGAACCAGGGCGATAAAATAAAAGTAGATACACGCACAGGCGACTATGTTGAGCGAGTGAAATAAAGAATTATATTAACAGAAAAAGCCGCTTATTTGAGCGGCTTTTTCTTTCATAGATGGTTTCTGTTTATAATATTTCTATATACCCATCAGTTCCATTCACCCGTATCCTCTGCCCATTTTTGATCAGTGAGGTAGCATGTTCTACGCCCACAACGGCTGGCAACCCATATTCGCGCGCTATAACAGCTCCATGGGTCATTAATCCGCCAACTTCGGTAACCAGGCCTTTTATGGATACAAACAGCGGGGTCCAGCTTGGATCAGTAAAAGGGGTGACTAATATATCCCCATCTTCCAGATCAGCATCTTCCATATTTAGGATAACACGTGCCCGCCCTTCAATAACCCCCGAAGAAACAGGAAGACCTATAATAACACCGGCCGGGAGGTTTTCTCGTTTGTATGCGCCCGTAATAATCTCGCCATCAGATGTGATAACACGCGGTGGGATAAGTTTTTCAAATAATTTGTGCTCATCTTTTCGTTTGCTGATGAGTTGATGGTCAGGTTTGTTGGTTTGCACAACTTCACGGAGTTCCTCAAAAGTGAGGTAGAAGGTATCTTCTTTAACGGGAATAACGTTGGCTTTAACGAGTAGCTCGACTTCTTTCAGCAACGCCTGCTTATAAACGAAGAATCGGTTCACTATACCGTACTTTGGATATTCACGATAACCGGCGAAATTTCGGATCAGGTCGATCATCGCTTTTGTTTCTTTGGCTTTTAGTTCACCATCCGGTAGTTGCTTTAATTTATCCAATAACTCTTGCTCTTTTTTCAAAGCCTCTTGTCGCCCCTGTTCAAATTTTCGCTTGCCGGCACCGGGTTCAAAGTTTTTGATATTACCCAGAATTATCGGGATGAGTATCGCGGGGTTTTCGATCCAGCGGATTTTGGTAATATCTATTTCACCGGCACACCGCATCCCGTATTTGTCGAGATAAGTAACAATAGCTTCGCGTGTTTCCTCGCCGCCATTAAACTTTGAAAGCTCTTTCAAAAAATCCCCTGATTTTACCTGCCGTAAGTAAGCAATTACTTCAGGATAAGGGCGAATTACATCCGCTACATCCAATAGTTCCAAACCCATCTCTGAAGTGATATTGTTTGGTACGGACTGAGTAAGTATATCTGCTACGTTTTTTTCGCCTAACCATTCGCTCATGTTATCATTGAGCCACGATGCTGCATTCATTGCAGCCATAATCACCACCAGATGTTGTGTGTGAAATACCATCTTCTTTGATTGCTCAATGTCTTCCGCTATAAAATCAAAGAGCTCTGTTCCTGATTTCGTCCGGATGTTTTGTTTTAGCGTTTCTACCGATGCCTCATCGGCTTTAATCAGATCAGAAACGATTGAGGGGTCGCTTCCTGCTTGCGCCAGGATATCTGCAGATGGCATCCCTTTAGTGCTTTTAACAATTATCTGTGTTTTTTCATCATTTGGTAACAATTTTATAAGATCCCCGCGCGCTATGATGGTTAGCAGTGCATCTTTTATGAGCGGATCATGCTGGCCCATAGCCTCTAATAAACTTTCCCTGCCAGCAAGCGTAGCCAAAATATCCACAACATCAACAAACAACCGTCCGCCGGCCTTAAACATCGGCCTGCCAGCTCTTAACTGCCATAAAGACAATCCCAGTGGTTTCATGGCGTCGGTCATCATTTGCTGGTGGCCAACAGATATATAAACATGATTCTCATTATCACTCGTCTCAGGAATGGGAAACAAAGTAGTAATTGGCCGGCTTTGAACAATGTAAAACCCGCCATCAGCCAAACACCATTCTATATCCTGGGGGCTGCCAAAATACGCTTCTATTGTTCTGCCAATGCCATTAAGCTGTAAAAGCTGTTTATCCGTCAGCGTTTGTTGATTCTGCTGCTCTGGTTCAATCTCCTGTTCTTTGGTGCCACCATCCGGTAATGCATAAATAGCCAGTTTCTTAGCTGCTATTTTTTTATCGATGATGTTACCGTTACGCACTTTATAATGATCAGCATTCACCAGGCCGGCAACCATAGCTTCACCAAGCCCGAAGCTGGCATCAATGGATAACACTTTTCTGTTCCCGGTTATCGGGTCGGCAGTAAACAAAATTCCTGCCGCCTGTGGGAACACCATTTGCTGAATTATCACAGATAGATGAACTTTACGGTGATCGAAACCATTTTTAAGGCGGTAAGTTATCGCCCTGTCGGTAAACAACGAGGCCCAGCATTTGCTGATATGCGTTAGGATTGCCCCCTTCCCGATAATGTTGAGATATGTATCCTGCTGGCCAGCGAAGGACGCTGTCGGCAAATCTTCTGCCGTTGCGCTGGATCGTATTGCAAAGGCATCTTTTTCATCAAACCTGGTGAGGTAATCAAAAATCCCTTTCGCTAAATTATCAGGGATAGGGATACGCTCAATAACTATACGGATTTTTGCACCAACCTCGCTGATGTTTTCCCTGTCTTCAGCTTTAACCCCCGCCAATTTATCAAGCAAGTCGTTCAGCTCACGGTTGCTTTCGGTTATCTTTTTATATGCTTTGGTGGTAACGCAAAAGCCGCCCGGCACCTGTATCCCCTTGATTTTGGACAGCCGACCCAGGTTGGCACCCTTGCCTCCTGCAATCATTAATGATGAGCTGTCAATATTTTTAAAATCAATTATATACGTACCTGTTTCTTGAGCTGTAATTTTGTTTTTTGATATCATACCAATGGCTTTTTGGGGGATGTGCGAAACCAAAAGTATAAGGTAGGGCTTATTAAAGTGCCGTTTTTTAACTATATTTTTTTATATACAATATGATGATATTTAGGGCGTTATCCTTACAACTGCAGGCATAAAAAACGAGGGTTTGCGAGCTCGTTTTTATGCCTGAGTTGCTTGATTCCAGAATTACAAACTAACAAACCATCGGGCGGCAGCTTTTTGGAGTTCTTCACAATCCGGTTTATTGTCAGTAGCCCAGGCTACAACCCCATCAGGGCGTATCAGTACGGCGCTCAATCCTAATTGTTCTTTCGCGTGACTCGAAACATATTTCATTTTGTCGCCATAATCCCCCGCCAACGCTTTAAGTGAAGCATTTCCTTCAAAATCCAGTAGTATTCCTTGTGCATTATGCATTAGCCCGCCAATTTGTGTGCCGTTTTCCAACTCAAAATTTGGAACGCTGCGCCCGGCCAGGGGATGCCCGCCACCGAGGTTGTAATGCATGTTAACGCCCCACACCCGGCCTGCAAAGTAGGTGGCACCATCGCGCGTTTCCATCAAGTCGCGAAAAATGGCGTTTAGTGCAAGGGCTTCGGGCTTTGGCCCCATGATTGCAACCTGCGCGCGCGACCAGTCCAGCACCTGTGCGCCAATTGGGTGCCGTTCTGTATAATAAGTATCCAACAAAGCTTCGGGTGCTTCGTTATGGATGGTTGCTGCGAGCTTCCAACCAAGGTTCATGGCATCGCCCAGGCCAAGATTAAGCCCCTGGCCGCCCAATGGTGCGTGAATATGCGCGGCATCCCCAGCTAAAAGTACCTGCCCGTTCCGGTAGGTTGTGGCCTGCCGGGCCCGGTCAGTCCAGGTGGTTGCAATATGCAGGGCACTGATGGTAACATCGGTGTTAGAGACCCGGCGTAACACCTCTTGCACATGTTGAAGCGTGATTGGCTTTTCCGAACTATGAAATGCCCCGCCATCAAAATCCTGTATCACAACATAACCCGGTTGCGATTGTAGATACATACCTGCCGGTGTTACGTTTCGGCCCGGATTGAGTTTCTCAGGGTCGGCAAGATCAATACGGGTAGTGTAGCCGGTAAACTCCGGCTCCGTACCGGCAAATTCAAAACCGCCAGCTTTGCGGACAACGCTACGGCTTCCATCACAACCAACGAGCCATTTGCCTTGAAAAGATTGATTGCCGGATTGAACGATCACCCTATCCCCGGTTTGATGAAAGTTTGTAATGGCAACTCCGCGCTTAATTACTACACCCAACGTTTCCGCACGGCGGGCCAGCACTGTTTCAAGCTCCTCCATTTCAGAAATTAAACTGGCATCGGTTGAACTTGGTAATCTGTACCTCCACTGCGAGGTATCAATATCGCCTTCAAGAAATGGAATGCCCGCGAAGTGCCCCACCTGGCGACCAGGGCCCTGTTTAATATGCTGATGCGGGTTTTTGAGGCGTTTATGTATCTCAAGGTCACTTAATAACCCGCGGCGGTAAAGTGCTTCAATAGTAGGCGCTGAGAGCCCCCGGATGCCGAAGGGAAGCTGCTTCAATGGTGAGTGGGGGTCCGCCGCCTTTTCCAGTACCAGCACCGAACATTTGGCCAGGGCCAGTTCGCAGGCCAGGAACAGCCCTACTGGCCCTGCGCCAGCGATAATTACATCGTGAATAATATGATTTTGTGTGGATTTATTGTTTTCAGGTATTGTGTTCATAATAGCATTATTTGAAACACAAAACTCTGAAATGTAGCTGCGTTAGGCTTGTACAAATGCGACAAAATCGCCGCTCACAACTTGTTTCCCTTTCTTTGCCTTCCGCGCGAAGGCGGCCGGGGTGGTGCCGCTGTAGCGTTTAAACTCCCTGCTTAGGTGGGATTGATCCGTGTAGCCCAGCTCGTGGGCTAAACCGGCAAGTTTAGCATCCGGATAAAGCCATAAGCGGTTTCGCACCTGTTCAAAACGTATCAGAGCAGATACATCTTTAACGGTATAGCCAGACGATTGCTTGAAATTCCTTTCTAATGTGCGCACCGTGGCATGAGCCGCCGCCGCTACCTGGCTTACCGGCAGGGTGCCGTTTGCTTCCCGCATAGCAACTCCCGCTTTGAATAACAGGCTGCTGTTAGAATTTGCTGACCGTGCATTCAGGAAATACTGTTTTACTACGGCCAGAGCTTCATCAATTTTACTTGCATAAATCAACTCATTTAACGTGGGTTGAAGACCGGCGATAGGATGCTCAAATTTGTGCACACCACCTTTACTGGAGGGTAGTCCAAGCAAATCGAATACCGTCCAGGGGTAGCAGCGGATGCCAATGATCTCTAAACGGTTTTTAGTGTGAAAAATAGCAGGCTGATTAAGCAAGCCCATCATAAACGGAGATGGTAATAGCTGCAAGCCCCCATTGGAGGCCATGCTAATTTCGCTCCCGAAGTAAAAAATAATTTCAGCGTAGCCATCAGGTTGCACCTCAAAACTCGATTCAGGTTCTCCGGATTCTCTTATGTTGTGCCAAAAGCACCTGATGATATCCCGTAACTCTTCAGGAGGTTCAAATTCTTGGTGCTGCATTTTTAAAGATAGCGTATTTGGCAGTGTGATGGATAAGTTTACGTTTTTAATCCCAAATCCCGTTTTGCTCAGTCAGGATAATAGGAAGCCCGTCCGTAACAATTATCGTATGCTCGTGCTGCACGCTAAAGCCACCTTTATCACCAACTAAGGTAAAGCCATCAGGAAGCTCTACAGCCCAGGAAGAATCGGTTGTTATAAACGTTTCTATAGCCACCACGGTATTTTTCCGGAACCTTCTTTCATCGGATCGGTCCCGATAGTTCAAAATTCCGTCGGGTAGTTCGTGTAAAGCCCTGCCTATTCCGTGGCCGCCCAGGTTCTTAATAACTTTGTACCCGTTTTTTTTAGCTTCGTTTTCAATCAATCCACCAATCTCATTTATTTTAACGCCACCTCTGATGGTGTTGATAGCTTTTCTCAATATCTCCCGGGAAGTATCGATCAGATCGGTTTTCTTGTGGATATCCTGACCAACAATAAGTGAACCGCCATTGTCAGACCAAAAACCCGCCAATTCGGCAGAAACGTCGATATTCAACAAATCACCTTCCTGGATAATCCGATCAGCTGAAGGTATACCATGGCATACCTCATTGTTGATACTGATGCAGGTATAGCCGGGGAACTTATAGGTTACATAAGGTGCAGATTTTGCCCCAAACTTGTCCAGTAACTGGCCGCCATAATTATCCAATTCTTTAGTACTCATCCCCGGGCAGGCATATGCGCGCATTTCCTTTAAAGTTAATGCGACGGCATCACTAACTTTTTTCATTCCGGCAAGGTCAGTTTCATTCGCTATTATCATAAGCTTATTTGTTGGCTCAAAATTAGGGGATATGTAGCATCACTGATAGTATAAGTTGGACATTTAAAGGTTTTTGGCTATGAAATTGAATATATTTGCCTTAATGCCCATCAATTTTTTTAAATATTTAGCCAATAAAAATAGCGATCATATTCTCAGAATTGTGACCCCTGAGCATTTAAAAGAGGTTGTAGAAGGCTTTTACATGTTTAAAGCAGGCTACCCCGCGGAAAGAGAACTATTTTTTAATGACGGTTACCCTGTGATAGCTTTTATGCAAAACCAAAACGAAAGCGTTAGGGTAAATATAGATGGGAAAACAGAATGTGTAGGTAACACCTGGGTTTGCGGCGGTGTGTTAAGGAATATTTATTGTGAGCCTGAGTTTGATTTTGGGGATTGTTTAGTTATCCGGTTTTACGCTGTAACTTTCTTCAAATTGTTTGGTATTAACGAAGATTGTTTTCAGAGGAAACAGGTTTTTGACTTTTCCGAAATAGCCGGATATGGTTTTGAAATGTTTAAGGAAACCTATTATCATTCTTCCTCCCTTGAAGAAAGAATGAAAGTAACTGTAAATTTTCTTTCAGAAAAGATGAGTATCTATTCCTATCCAAAGGTACTGATCGATATCCAAAATTATATAGACAGGCAAGGTAACCTTACAGTTAAGGACGTTTTGGATAGCCATTCGGTTCGCCTGAACTATAAATGGCTGGAAAGAAACTTTAAAAAACATTTGGGTATTTCGCCTCAAAGCTACCTCTTAATGAGGCGTTTTTTGAACGCTTATATAGATTTGGATTCTTTGACCTCCAAAGACCTTTTACAAATTGCTGTAGATAATGGGTATTATGATGCTAATCATTTTATAAAGGATTTCCGGCGGTTTTCGGGGTTCCCGCCAAAAACCTATTTTAACAGGCCAATAAAGGCGCTTACTGTTTAAAATGATTGCCTTTAAGAAGAGGGCCTAAATATAAGTAAGGGAGCTACTCGAAAGAGTGGCTCTTTTGCTGGATAGCCCTATTTGAGTGTTTGGAGGAATAATTATTCCCGATATTTTAAGTCAGAAAGACACATTTAAATAGCGCCCGTATTTTATTAAAATAAATTGCAACTATAAGTGCAATGGCCGGTCTAATCAGCAGTGAGTAACCAAAACGAATATAATTTAGCTGATCGGCACCTGGTAACAGCTGTGTTGAGAGGTGACCATAGCGCTTTTGGTATAATCATTAAACAAACAGAGCGGCTGGTTGCGCAGATGACCTTTAAAATGATTAGCAGCCCCGGCGACCGTAAAGACATTGCACAGGATGTTTACCTGAAAGTGTTCAAAAATTTGCCGGAATTTAAATTTCAATCAAAACTCTCTACCTGGATTGGCCAGATCACCTATAATACTTGTTTGAATTACTTAAGGAAAAAGAAGCTGGTATTATCAGATAATTTAGGGAAAGATGGGGAAATGCCGGAAGGCCACACGAGTGAAGATGCGGAGAATGGCGCTGAAGAAATACTGTTTGGTAAAGAACTCGCCGGTATCCTCAATTCGGAGATAGACCAGCTTAAGCCGCTTTATAAAATGCTTGTATCCCTATACCATCAGGAAGAACTAAGCTATGCGGAGATCGCCGAAATTACCTCCCTGCCCGAGGGGACAGTTAAAAGCTATATATTCAGGGCCAGAAAAACACTAAAAGAAAATATCTTACTAAAATATAAAAGGAACGAGTTATGATAACAGCACATCTTACCGAAACGGAGATACAGCTTTATGTAGCTGAACCGCAAGCAATCAGCAGGCAACTAACAGCCCATGTTGAGAACTGTGCCCTTTGCAGGGCTAAAGCAGATAATTATATATTACTATTTAAGCAGATTCAGGATGTGCCAAAACCCACATTTGATTTTGACCTTGCTGCACTGGTACTGGAACAATTACCAGCACCAAAAATGGCTTTCCCATGGGCGGCTATCCTTATCTCAGTGCTAGCTACGGCGTTGGTAGCTGTGTCGGCGGTTTTCTTTTTGCCGGGCATTGTTGTGTTGATCAAGGGCATGTCTGGGGTGCTGCTTGCTGTTGCAGCTACGGGCGCAGTTGTAATTGTTGGTTTCCAGGCTATAGAATTGCTTAAAGAACATCAAAAACGGATGGATACATTATTAATCCAAAAAACATTGCAACTTTAATTCGGGTGGCCGGTCTCATGGGGTATAAACAATAATAAAATAAAACATGAAAAAGATATTCACATTAACGCTATTGCTATCGGCTACCATTGGGGCCCATGCGCAAAGCAATTCTTACACACTTAATGAAAGAGCCTCTTTCGAGGAGTTTGTTCGTAATATTGTTATTCTTCTGATGATCTATATGGTTACGAGTTTTATCCTCAATATGATCAAGCTCTTTCTGGATGATCGCCTTAAAAGGAAAATTGTAGAAATAGGCACTTCAGAAGTGGTGGTGGCCCAATTATTAGCTACTGGTAAAAACGAGAACAAAAATAGCCTGAAATGGTTCTGCGCACTCGGTGCTATTGCCGTTGGCCTTGGCATAATTGGCTGTTACAATCTAACAGACATCTATGCCCTCATGATTATAGCATTTTGTTTAGCAATTGGCTTCTTAGCGCACTTCTTCATGGTCAGTCGACTGAGTAAGTAATACCACCTTTTTCTTTCTAAAAAATAAAAATCCCGTACGGGTAAGGGCATGCTATGCCCTGTTCTAAGTAAACTCTACGTTTAACATTCCCCCATCATCTTATAAACTAACAACACCACAATGATGAAACTGATAATGACCTTTTGGGCCATAGGGCTTTGCCTTGCCTCAAATTTTGTAAATGCGCAAACCGTAAGCGGTAAAATAACGGGGAAGGTTATGGATGAAAATGGTCGCCCAGCCTACGGTGCTACTATATCCCTTAGCCGGGTAACAGATTCTGTAACTGTTAAGTATGACCTGGCAGCTGCTGATGGCAGTTTCAATTTCGATGTTGTGAAATATGGGGGTTATCGTATCCTTATCTTATCCGTCGGCAAGGTGCCTTATAAAAGCGATAGGTTTGAAGTTGATGTGCAGCATCTGGTTACTCAGCTACCCGTCATCGCTATTTATCCGGATACTAAAGCTTTACAGGAAGTGGTAATCACTTCAAAAAAGCCCTTCCTGGAACATAAGATGGACCGAACGGTGGTTAATGTGGATGCGCTGATCAGCAACGCAGGGACCACAGCGCTGGAAGTGTTAGAAAAATCACCCGGGGTAAGCATTGATCAGGGCGGTGCAATCAGCTTTCACGGAAAATCAGGTGTAGCGATTTATATAGATGATAAGCCAAGCTATCTTTCCGGGAGCGATCTGGAGAACTACTTGCGCTCGATGCCGTCATCTATGCTATCCCAGATAGAGTTAATGACCAACCCACCGGCCAAATATGATGCTGCCGGAACAGCCGGTATTATTAATATCAAAACCAAAAAGAGCAAGATACAAGGTTTTAACCTGGGAATAAGCCTTGGCCTGCGACAAAGCCGATACACCGCTACTAACAACAGTATGGATTTCAATTACCGTAAGGATAAGGTGAATGTATTCGGCACTTTTGCTTACACGTTAACTAACAGTTTTAATGATGTAGATATCAACCGAGCGTATTTTTACAATGCCGGGCAGCCATCGGGTGCATTTAGCCAGAACTCCTATATCCGAAGGAACGGTAGTGGGTATAACGCGAAACTGGGGATAGATATTTATGCATCCGAAAAAACTACCGTCGGTGTTCTGTTCAATGGTATCATCCGTTCGCCCGAAAGCAGCAATAATAGTAAAGGGCAATTGTTTACTGCGGCAGGTCAGCCAGATTCATCGGTTGTTTCACAAAACAATGAGCATGGTAAATTCAAAAATGGCAGCGCTAATGTGAACTTTAAGCATACCTTCAAAAAAGACGGACCGGAAATTACAGCCAACCTGGATTATCTAAGTTTTGCTACGGGCAATGATCAATTATTCCTGAACCAAAACTATAGTACTGCGGGTACACTGCTGTCAAATGACCAGCTCAATGGGAACTTGCCTGCAACTATCCATATTTATGCGGCTAAGGCAGATTACAGCGCGCCAATAGCCGATGGCTGGAAACTGGAGTCGGGTGTAAAGGGCAGTTACACCAGCACCAATAACCAGGCAAATTATTTTAATACGGTTGGGGGCATCGCTATTCCGGATTACGACAAAACCAATCATTTTTTATACAAGGAGGCCATTAATGCGGGCTATTTGAATCTAAATAAAGATTTTAAAAGGTTAAGCATTCAAGCCGGGCTTCGCCTGGAGAATACAGATTCGCGAGGGCACCAGTTGGGTAATGCACAAAAACCAGATTCGGCTTTTAATCGCAACTATACAGGCATATTTCCTACGCTATACTTCCTTTACAAACTAGATACACTTGGCAACCACCAGTTAAAACTAACCTATGGGCGCCGTATAGAGCGGCCATACTACCAGGACCTGAACCCTTTTATTTCGCCGTTGGATAAATACACTTACTATATTGGAAACCCATACCTGCTGCCATCTTATTCGGGTAATTTTGAATTGGGTTATATTTATAAGGACAGAATTTCGGTGACGCTGAATTACATGGATATCAGTGACCGGGTAACCGAAACCATCGAAATTCGTAACGGCTACTATTATGACCGGCCGGGGAATATTGGCAGCACTAAAGTATATGACCTGAATGTAGATGCCGGTTTTGATCCTGCCACGTGGTTTAGTTTGCAATTAAGCGGTGATGTATGGCAAATTCGCGAGAAAAGCGATTTTTACACCGGAACCTTAAATACCCACAGCACTAACTTCTCGGGCCAGGCGGTGTTAATGTTCAAGCTCAAAAAAGGTTGGAACCTACAAACGGATGGTAAATATCAAAGTAAGCAAACAGATTCTCAATTCGCACTCGCCGCCAAAGGACGTCTGAATGTTGCGGCTTCAAAAACGCTTTCGCCATGGGCTACCCTTAAGCTAAGTATAAATGATGTATTGAATACCAACATTAACAGTGGTGCTATAGGTAATTTATACCAAACCAAGGCAAGTTTCCGCACGCTGAGTGATACCCGCGCTGTGCTGCTCACGTTAAGTATGCGCTTTGGCAAATCCGTCACCGGTCAGCGCAAACATAACCAGACAGGTGCCGGTGAGGAATCGGATAGAGTGAAAAATTAGTTTTTGCAAATTGATATTATAGAAATTGGCTTTTTAGTATCAACGAAATAGGTTGAATAAGCTGCCTGGTCGAGATCTCAAACCTTGGCCAAAAATAACGCAAGCATCCTGCTTGCAATAAAAAAAGCCTTGAATCTTTCGATCCAAGGCTTTTTTGACTTCATGTGTAGCGGGGAGCAGGATCGAACTGCCGACCTCAGGGTTATGAATCCTGCGCTCTAACCATCTGAGCTACCCCGCCGTATATATTTCTCCTTATCAACTTATATTTTGATGGTTGCTGAAAAAGGTTTGCAAATATAGTAGAAATTCGCTTCCTTTAGAAAAAATGTTCACTTTTGCTGCCTTGATTGATTTGTAACAATTAAACCCCTATGTCCGAGAAGAAAAAATTCAACCTTGAGTACGAGATAAAATCGTCACCCAGAATACTATATACATTCCTGAACGAAGCTAATGGCCTTACCCAATGGTTTGCCGATGATGTGACCGTACGCGACCAGATATACACGTTTACCTGGGATGATGAAAAGCAAAACGCAAAACTGATAGCCATTAAAGAAAATAAACTGGTGAGGTTTAAATGGCTGGACGACGAGCCGCAATGTTATTTTGAGATGGAGATAATACAGGATGAGCTTACTAATGATGTAGCCTTAAGTATTACAGATTTTGCTACCGAAGAAACCATTACTGAGCGTAAGCAAATATGGGATAACCAGATAGATTACCTAATTAGCACGTTGGGCGCTTAAAATTTTAATTTCCCTATTTTTGTATCGTGAAACAAGCTTACAGATAAACAATTATTTGTAAGCATAAACGTTTCATTGCCTGTATACAATTGCCCTGATGAAGAAAATACATCTTTTACTGCTCAAATCATTTATAAGGCCTTTTATAGTAACCTTGGTAATAGTGATGTTTGTGCTGCTGATGTTATTTTTGTTTAAATACATTGATGATCTTATCGGCAAGGGCTTCCAGTGGTATATTATCCTGGAGCTGATGATGTACAATTCGGCCACTAACGTGGCTATGGCGTTGCCGCTTTCGGTTCTGTTGTCATCTATCATGACTTACGGCAGCCTTGGCGAAAATTATGAGCTTGTTGCCATTAAATCGGCTGGGATATCCTTACGCCGCGCTATGTACCCCATGATGATTGTAGTAGTGGTGCTTAGTATAGCGGCTTTTGCCTTCTCTGATTATATGCTGCCGGTGGCCAACCTTAAATACTATTCGTTATTGTACGACGCCCGAAAACAAAAATCGGCCGACCTGCTGCCCGAGAATATTTTTAGTAACCGTTTCCCCGGTTACTCTATCCGTGTAAAAAGGAAGGACCCAGACGGCCAAACCCTGCGCGAGATCATGATCTATTCAAAGGGTAAGATGGAGACTAACCAGGTGGTTACGTTTGCAAAATCGGGATTAATGTACCGCACCAAGGATGATCTTTACCTGGTTTTAAGATTGTACAATGGTGTGCGCTATGAAGAAGAAGCCGGTAATGAAGGTTATAACCCAAGGCAACAGCTAAGGCGCTTCCGCTTTAGCGAAACCGAGCAGAAGCTATCTCTCGAAGACTTTAAGATTCAACGTACTGATGAAAACGAGTTTCGTAATGCATCAGCGATGATGAACCTGCGGCAGTTGCAACACTATATAGATTCGGCACATAAGGAGGTTGATAGTAATGTGAACGTTAACTATTCGCTCATAACGCCTTATATTAAATATACCACTGTTCCTGCTAAATCGGCTAACGTTAAAAAGCCTATCCCTGCAGATAGCATTAAGGCAAACACCGTTAGCGAAAAAGCTAATGTGTTTAACAATGCTTTAAGCGAGGTGCACCAGATACAGGAATTTTTAAAGAACCGTACCGACAGGCATAAGGAAACATCTAAAAGCATACGCCGGTATGTTATGGAGTATCAAAAAAAGTTTACACTTGGCGCCGCATGTATTGTGTTGTTTTTAATTGGTGCGCCGCTGGGTGCAATTATCCGTAAAGGAGGGCTTGGCCTACCGGTGGTAGTGTCGGTTATATTCTTTTTAATATACTACATTATTGGTACCATTGGTGAAAAATCAGCCAAAGAGGGCGACTTGTCCCCACTGATAGGCGCCTGGATCTCTATAGTAGTATTATTCCCTATTGGGTTGTTCCTAACCTATAAAGCAGCTACAGATTCGGCACTGTTTGATGCTGATACGTATAAACGTTTTTTTAAACGCTTTAAACTGCGTAAAACCAAGGCCATATAGTTTTACAAATTACCGACTGTAATTACCTAATTATCGTATAAATTTGTTGAAGTATCGGCAAATCGAAACAGGGTAAGCCGATCCTACTTAGAAACATAGAAATGCTAAATACTATACCGGAAGCCATAGAAGCTATTAAAGCAGGTAAAACCATTATTGTTGTAGATGATGAAGACCGCGAGAACGAAGGTGATTTTTTAACTGCCGCCCGTAACGCTACGCCCGAAACCATCAACTTTATGGTAAGATACGGCCGTGGCCTGGTTTGCGCACCCATAACTAAACAACGTGCCCATGAGCTTGAACTGGAGCCTATGGTGAGCAGAAACACCACATCGCACGAAACGAATTTTACCGTATCGGTAGATCTGTTAGGGAACGGTTGTACTACAGGTATATCGGCAACAGACCGTTCAAAAACTACACTGGCTTTAATTGACCCGGCAACCAAGCCTGCCGACCTGGGGAGGCCTGGCCATATATTCCCATTGATAGCTAAAGATGGTGGCGTTTTACGCCGCTCGGGCCATACCGAGGCTGCTATAGACCTTTCGGTACTGGCAGGGTTTGAACCCGCGGGCGTTATCTGCGAGATAATGAAGGAAGATGGCGATATGGCCCGCTTACCCGAATTGTTGGTGATGGCGAAAGAGTTTGACCTGAAAATAGTTTCTATAAAAGATCTGATAGCATATCGTTTAAATACCGAATCGCTAGTACGCAAAGAAGTATCTGTAAAGATGCCAACCGAGTGGGGCGATTTTGATATGATAGCCTATACTCAATTGGATACCGGTGAGAACCATTTGGCGCTTGTAAAGGGCGAATGGGAGCCGGGAGAGGCCGTTTTAGTACGCGTGCATAGTTCATGCGTTACCGGCGATATATTTGGATCGTGCCGATGCGATTGTGGCCCTCAGTTACACAAGGCGATGGAGATCATCAGCAGAGAGGGTAAAGGAGTTATTGTATACATGAACCAGGAAGGCCGCGGCATTGGCCTGGTTAATAAACTAAAAGCCTACCATTTACAAGAAAATGGCCTGGATACTGTTGAGGCTAATATTAAACTTGGTTTCCAGATGGACCAGCGCGACTATGGTATCGGTGCGCAAATTTTGCGCAGCCTGGGCATATCAAAAATGCGCCTGTTAACCAACAACCCCAAAAAGCGCGCAGGCCTTATTGGCTACGGGCTGGAAGTTGTTGAGAACCTGCCAATAGAAATTGCGTCAAACCCACATAACGAGGCCTATCTGCGTACTAAAAGGGATAAGATGGACCACACCATCATGCGCGAGCATTAATTAATCATCACCTTCAGTATCCTCGTTATTCTTATCATCCGATGATTTTGATGGTGTTGGGGTTGTAATGTTTGTAGCAGGTACCGGTGCCGGGTTGGTTGGCGCTTTGTTACGGCCCTGCCTGAATATGTTACGCAAGAACTCGCCAAAGGTGTCAAAATCACGCTGATACACCAAGCCAATACCGTTTACGTATTGTGCAGTAAGGTTATCATTAATACTGTTTAGTGTGGTGCTGTTTAGTGCACGGTATGAGTACCTTGCTCTTAAGTTACCGTCTTTACGTATCAGGTATTGAATTTCAAAATCCTTTGTCAGCGTCCTGAAATCGGTGTTCAGCAGGTTGGTGCGGTTGTTAAACAGATCGCTTGTGCCGCTGTTTGAATATAAGCTACCGTTGATGATAAGCCTGTCATTTAAAAATTTAAGTGACGCGCTCGCATCATTGAACGACCTGATGTTTAAATCGAAGTATTTGATGTTTGATTGCGATATAAAACTGTTCAGTTTATTAAACGCAAACTCGCTCACAGCCTCACCGGCGGTGCCCAATACCTGGTTGGTTAAATTACTACCGGTACCCGATGCAAAACTTCGCCTTACAATGATGCTTAGCGCCTGCTGGCTGCGGTTATTATTATCTGCTAGGTAAGTATTCAAGTCATCTTTAATTGATGGATCTACCGGGAAATTAAAGTTAAAATCGATATTAGGTTGTAGTAGTGATTTGGTTAATATCAATTCGGCCTGTACCAATACCTGTTTTGGCTGTGGGGCTTGTAAGCCTGCGGCAGTATAAAGTGGGGCAATGTTTGTACGTACCTCGTATATTGCTTTTAAATTTATCTCCGCATTTGATGGGTTCCCCGTCCAGCGGATGGTGCCGCCCTGGTTAACCACAAAGTTTTTACTGATGAAATCTTTAGCGGTAAATTCAAATTTACCCGATGTGATCAGAAAGTCACCAAACATCTCAAAGTCGCCAAGGCTGTTAATATTTAGTTTCAGGTTACGTGCCTGGCCGGTGCCTTCTAAAACGCCATAATCTGTGCTTATTCTAACGGTTGTACTTTCGTCAACTGTAAGGTCGAAGTTTAGTGTTACGCCATTAAAGGCATTTTTCTTTTCAATAACTTTTTGGGTGGTATCATTATGGTTCACCCATCTTATAAAATCATATTCTGCAGCGGTTGAAGATGTATTTAATGGGATATTAAACACCGTGCCCTCTCCGGTTGATGCCTTAATATCGATCTTCATGTTATCTATGGGGCCGGTAAAACTAAAAGTACCCGAACCATAAGCCGTACCATAATAAAGGTGGTTGTCCTTAAAAGTGGTGTTAAGCGCCATCAGGTTATTGGCTTCGAGTTTAATATCCAGGGTTGGGTTTGATATATTGTTCAAATCAACCGTTCCGTTTGCTTCGCCTGTACCGCCACGGATATCCTTTAATATCATTTTGTTTATTTTGACAACACTGTTACTTACGTCCAGCTTATCGTTTACGGTATACGCGGTTTTTAGATAGTTAACTGTGATGCCGGTATTGTTTAAAGATACATCACCATTAAGTTCGGGTTTGGCTGGGGTGCCGGTGAGTTTAAGATTTGCTGATACCGCGCCTTTTATATTCGATACCAGGTCTTTAATAAAAGGCTCAAATATAATGGCTTCGGTATGGTCCATCTTTACATCAAAATCAAGCTTGTCATCAGTTTCTTTGCCTAATATATAAGCGCCTGTAACATTCATGGTTTCGAGGCCATGGTTGGTGATATTTAGTTTTACGTTGGCCAGCCCTTTATCGTTATCAAGGTTAGAAACGATCTTTACATCGCCCACCAGGGTTTTATTCATCGCCAGCGAATCAATAACCAGATTGGCATCTACCCCGGGTTTTTTAATGATAGAGTTTAGGGTTACATCTCCATTTAACGATCCCTTTAATAAAACGCCCGATGTTTTGGTAAGCTGGTTAAGCGTAGCCATGCTAAACTTCTCGAAAGTAACCTTCAGCTTATCATCGGGGTTATCAGATATAAAGCCGTTTATTCTTACCTTTTGCTTGCCGTTTGATAATTCAAAGCCCGATACCTTTGTTTTGCCGTTGAGCAAGCGTATGCTTACCTGGTCCTGAATCTTCCAGTTCTCGCGCTCTAAGATCACATCCGATGGGAGTACAGATATTTTGGCGGTTGTATCCTTGCCAAATTCTACAAGGCCGTAAAGGTCTAACTGGTTGGCCGCATCTTTATCAGATAATTTAATGTTGAAGTTTAAGCTATCATTCTTTAAAAAGTTGGTAACGTTTATGTTTTTGATATAAAGGCTGTCGGTAAGATCAACCCGGTTTAATGATACGTTGAGGCCTAAAAAATCTTCGGTTGTACTTTCATCAATAATAAAATCATGAAACACAATTTTGCCCAGCTTTATAGTTTTAATATACCCGTTAAGTGTGGCTGTTTTATTATTCGAATTGAATTTTCCTACAAAAGTGCCCTGGTCAGGTATTTTAAGGTCGGGCATAAAAATAGCCGTGAAAGGATCAATGTTTTTAAGGGTTAAGTTAAAATCAAAGGTTTGCGGTTGGGGAGGGGTAATATCTGCCTTTAATGATGGGATATACTTTTTAGCAATGGTTTTAAAATAAGAAGGCAAAGTGGCCAGGTCATAGTTGCCTTTAATACTTCCGTCAGCAATGTCAGACCGTAATGATATTAACCGTTCATCGCCTTTGCCACTTGCTGTTAATGCGAGCGAATCAACTACGTAATCTTTTCGTGGGTCGGTAATACGAATTTTAGTGAGCAAAATACTGCCGTCCAGATTATCCAGATTATTACCCGAGAAATCGGTATTGATATCGGTGCTAATGGTGATCGTATCTTTTAATAACTTAAGCTGCTGCAGTTTTGCATTACTAACGTTACCTGTAATATTATATACCGGTAATTTAGGGTTAAGGTTAATAAGGCCGGCCAGGTTAAGCTTTAGGTTCTTGTCGTTAATGGCTACTTTACCTTGTGCCGTTTTGTTTTTAAAAGTGCCGCTGGTGGT
This sequence comes from Bacteroidota bacterium, assembly GCA_040390445.1. Taxonomy (GTDB): domain Bacteria; phylum Bacteroidota; class Bacteroidia; order Sphingobacteriales; family Sphingobacteriaceae; genus Mucilaginibacter. The sequence goes on along the minus strand of JAZJYI010000002.1, from coordinate 67,716 downwards.
TAAGTTGCTATAATTATAACCCTTAAACTGGAAATAGGCTATCCGTGCGTCGCCTTTAATATTTAAGTTCTTTATTTCATCGCCACTGCCGCTTATGTTTCCGGATAAGGTGGTGCGGCCAATGGTGTGGTTGTCAATTAAAGCGCCCACGTCAAAGTTGCTGGTGGTAAGCTTGCCGCTATAGCTTGGTATGCCGGCTTTATTTATTTTGAGGTTAATATCCGGGTCAAACCGGCCAAGTTTTGTTTTAAATGTACCAAAAGCCACAAAGTCGTTTTGCAAACCGGTAAACCGTCCATTAAAGCTTACATTACCAAACTTACTTACTATGGCAGGCACTTTTGCATTAGGTTTGCCTGTAAAATGGCTATACAGGTAATCCAGATCTTTTTTGTTGGTGGCTATCTGTTCAAATTTTAACTGCATAAAGGTATTATCCCAATCGGGCAGTCCGGTTAGGTTAAAATCCCCTTTAATGAATGTGGCTTGTGCTGCTGTAATAGTAAGGCTTTTAGCTTTCAAGTTGTTTACCATACCGCGTACCCGGCCATCCAGCCCCAGTTCAAAGGTTGTTTTGTCAAGCGAACTGGTGAAATAAGCAACATCTTTTGAGGATAGGTGTGATGTTTTAAAATCAGCATCCATGGTAACGGTGTTCTCAAAATCGTCAAAATCATCAAACGATCTGAACTTCATCTTGAAGAAGTTTTTAACGTTTGAATAAGCCGTTTGGATATTGAGGTTTTGCAGTAGTATCTGGTTAGTATCAATTGTAGCGTTAGCATTTAGGTTGCGCACAAAAAAGCCACTTTTTTCACGTAGCGTCATACCGCCTATGCGGGCCTTAAACAAATGGTTTTGCAGATCCATGTTACGAATGATGGTGCTAAAATTGCTAACATCAACATCGTTAAAGTTTACGCCTTTTACCAGCTCAGTCCTCAGGAAGTTTTTGTACTTGAAATGAAAATTGTTGATTGTGATCTTCTCGAAGGTTAGCGTCCAGGGTTTGCTTTTGGTTTTTGTGGTGTCGGCCGAGCTGAAGTAATCGAGCACGAACTTAAGGTTGGTGGTGCTGTCTTTTTGTTTTTTAAGATAGAAGGCACCGCTATCCAACTGTATAGAAGCAAAATCGATCTTCTTTTTTTTGATACTGTTAAAAATAGAAAACCCGCTAAGTTCAACAGCAAGTTTGGGAGTGCTCAACAGGGTGTCCTGCTGCTTGTCGAGGATATATAAACCTTCTAACACAACCGATGAAAAAGGCTTAATGTACAGGCTTTTTATATCAACTTTAGTGTTAAGTTCTTTTGATAAATAAGCGGTGGCCTTTTTTGCAGCCCATGTTTGTACCGGCTTGTACTGAAAGAGCATTAAAACTATGCTCACCAGTAACAAAATTATCAATACGATGCTTAACGCTATTTTGAGTACTTTTTTAATAACTTTGTATTTAAATAGAAATTCAAAAGTAAAAATTCAAAAACGCACTAAGTGTTTTACTTTTTGAATTTATTTATAACCCACGTCAAGGTTTAATCAGTCTTTTTGACTTTAAACTTTTGACTTTTTACCTTACTAAAGTGCCTGTAATTTTAGCAATCGAATCTTCATGTGATGAAACCTCCGCATCAGTTTGTGTGGATGGGGCGATATTGAGCAATGTTATTGCAAATCAAACCATTCACGAATTGTATGGAGGTGTTGTCCCTGAGCTTGCCTCAAGGGTTCATCAGCAAAATATTGTTCCGGCTGTACAGCAAGCACTATTAAACGCAAAAGTAAACAAAAATGATATTGATGCGGTAGCTTTTACGCGCGGCCCGGGGCTTTTAGGTTCACTTTTAGTTGGTGTTTCGTTCGCGAAGGCGTTTGCGCTGGCAAAAGGCATCCCATTGATTGATATTAACCACATGCAGGCGCACATTTTAGCGCACTTTATTGCCGAAAAAAAGCCTTCGTTCCCATTTTTGTGCTTAACCGTATCGGGCGGGCATACGCAGATAGTTTTGGTGAAAGATTATTTTGATATGGAAGTAATTGGCCAAACGCTTGATGATGCTGCCGGCGAGGCGATGGACAAAACCAGTAAAATATTAGGCCTGCCATACCCTGGTGGCCCGCTGATAGATAAACACGCCCGCACCGGCAACCCGGATGCATATAAATTCCCGGAGCCACAGATACCCGGTTTTGATTTTAGCTTTAGCGGTGTTAAAACAGCTATACTTTATTTTATAAGAGATAACGTTGCCGCCAATCCCGATTTTATACAACAGAACCTGGGCGATATTTGTGCATCGGTAGAAAAACGCATTACGACCATCCTGCTGAACAAATTAAAAAGAGCTGCGGAACAATACGATATTAAAGATATTGCACTGGCTGGTGGGGTATCGGCCAATACGGGCTTGCGCGAAGGGTTAACTAAATTGGGTGCAGAAAAAGACTGGAACGTTTTTATACCAAAATTTGAATACTGTACTGATAATGCGGCTATGATAGCTATTGCCGGTTATTATAAATATTTAAAAGGCGAATTTGCCGGACAGGGAATAGCCCCATTGGCAAGAATGCCGATGTAGGATAGTATGTAGTTGATGGTTCATAGTAAGTGACCATCTGCAAAATTCTATGAACTATTAACCATGAACTAATTATTATGAACATTCCTTCTTTTATATTCTGGGCGGTTTTTGTGCTTCCGCTTGTTGCTTTTTTAATATGGCTTATGCGCCAGGATAAGCGTAAGGGCATAACAGGCCTTATTGTTTTGGCTATAACCGTTGTTGGCTGCATAGCTTACATGTATTGGAAAACCGGCGGTAAATAATAACAATAAGCCCCCTGTATTGCTACAGAGGGCCATTGAGAAAAACACTTACAATTATTAACCCGTTTTTAGTTATGGGTTAAATTTTCTTACGGAAAATGCGCTGCTTGCCTGTGTTGCTGAACGCAAAGGCATAGAAATATCCGTTAGATCTTTCTACACCGCCTACGCGATAACCAGTAGGCATATCATAGTTTTTAAACGTTGCACCGCCATCTATAGATACATTAAAACGCCCATCACCATATACTACATAATCTCCAAACGATTTTACGTAATACACGTTATCGTCGCTCAATTTTGTCCATGTAGCACCCTGGTCGCTTGTTTTGTAAAGGCGCTGGTCATAAATTGATGCGGTCGACGGGCTAAACAGGCAGAATATGTTGTATCCTGATGCGGTTATGAAATCCTGGTTGCCGCTGCCGAAAAAGTAGATGCCTGTTGTTGCCGCGCCTGCTGTCCATGTTTTACCCTTATCTGTTGATTTGTATATTTTACGCGGGTTTGTGCTGCTTAAAAAGTTGCTTGACATATCAACCGCGTACCAATATTTGCCAAAACCATCTGATGTGAGATAATCTAATGTGCTGGTATTAGGTGTAGAAGCCTGGCTTAGTGTCCAGCTGTCGCCGGAGTCGGATGAGGTGAATAACAGTGTGCCCGAGATACATGTTAAATTACCCCCGCGTGAGGCTATCAATCCGGTAACGCTCATGTTTGGCGATGCCGCCCATGGTGAGAGTTTTTTCCATGTTGTACCATTGGTGCGGAATATACCTTGGTTGGTAGTTATGTAATAATAAACGCCATCCGTTTTTATAAGATGTACTTCAATTGCTTCACCATTTGTTGATTGCATCCTGTCGTAAACATTGGTGTAGGTGGTTCCATCTTCGCTGTAGTATAAGTATTTTGAGTTGCTACCGCCTGCAAACATAAACCCGTTACCTGAGGCTGCAGATATATTGCTTTCTTGTATAGATGCATCAAAACTCATCATCTCCCAGTCTCCGGTGGTTTGGGGTGTTGTTAAAGTAAAATCAGTATTACTTGTTAATTTTTGCCCACTGTTAACGGTTAAATATATTTTCCCTGTTATGGCACCCTGGGGCACTGTAACTTTTAATTGTGTTTCGGTAACGGCTGTTACTGTGCCTGTAAATACGGTGTTTTGAGGGCCGCTAAAATGTACTACATTATCAGCTAATGTTTCGCTGAAGTTTGTGCCCGTAATGGTAATGATATCGCCAGCTTTAGCGCTTGCCGGGGCAAAAGAGGTGAAAGTAGCAGCGCCAATGTAGCTAAACACAGGGCCGGTTGTAACCTCGCTGTTTTTAACTTTTACACTTACAGTTCCTGTAGTGCCTTCTGTTGGTGCCTTAACCATCAGTTTTGTTGCTGTGGCCGACGTTACTACAGCATTTACGCCATTGAACTTTACAATATTATCGGCTATTGTTGTACTATAGTTAACACCTGCAATGGCAACAACATCGCCTGCGCGCCCCCTGTTTGGGGTAATGCTTTCAATGGTAGGTTTATCGGCAACGGGGGTAGGGTCTTTTACCTCAGTTTTTGACTTGGTTACTACTGATGCATATGTTATAGTGAACGAACCCGATGAGTTAAACTCGCGGCCGCCTGCATCTTTAAACATGATATTCCATTTAACTGTAATATCGGTATCGGTAACGGTAATTTCTATCGAACCTGAGAATGCATAATACTCATTACCGCTGCTATAGTAGTACACATAACTTTGTACCGGTGTGGTCGAATTTATTCTGATGGTTTTGGTGCCCGGGTTAAGCGATGTGCCCGATTTTTTGCTTAACGCGATAGCTCCGTTCTTCAGGTCATCAATAAAGAAAGTTAGCTTGCTGCCATCTGCATCAAGTGTGGCCGCTGTTTCCAGCGATTTTACGCCATCGCCCGATGTACTGTACAGGGTTGATTTTATCCCATTTTCTTTTATCGCGAAATCTTTACCATCAATTTTGCCTTTTAGGGATGAGGCTTTTACCTCAGGTGTAGGCGGGAGGGGCTTAATGGTAGTTTCTTTTTTACATGAGGGGGTTACAGTCAGTAAGAGCAGTAACAGGCCTGATGCTTTTAATAGTTTTTGTAAATGTGCTTTCATGAGTGGTAAGGGGTTAATATTTTATAAAATTCTATAAATTAATCCCTTACACATATACCGCATATGCAGTATATTTTTGTGCGTATTGGTACGTACAAAAAAAGCCTCCCTAAAAGGGAGGCTTTAAATATATTGTTCTAAATAAGTTTATCTGTTAAACTTCTGCTAAACTATCGCCGGTTACGGTCGCTTTTATTTTGGCTTCCAGTTCTTCTGCTAATTCCGGGTTATCCAGTATTAGTTGTTTAACTGCATCACGGCCCTGGCCAAGGCGGGTTTCGCCGTAGCTAAACCACGAGCCTGCTTTTTTAATGATATTGTATTCAACACCAAGGTCAATGATCTCGCCTGCTTTTGAAATGCCTTCGCCAAACATAATATCAAACTCGGCTATGCGGAAAGGAGGGGCAACTTTGTTTTTAACGATTTTCACCTTAACGCGGTTACCTGATACTTCGTCAGAATCTTTAATTTGTGATATACGGCGTACATCCAAACGCACCGAAGCGTAGAATTTTAAGGCGTTACCACCAGTGGTAGTTTCGGGGTTACCAAACATAACACCAATTTTATCGCGCAGTTGGTTAATGAATATGCAGCAGCAGCCGGTTTTGCTGATAGTACCGGTTAGCTTGCGTAATGCCTGCGACATTAAACGGGCATGTAAACCCATTTTAGAATCGCCCATTTCGCCTTCTATCTCGGCTTTTGGAACCAGGGCAGCAACAGAGTCGATAACCAAAATGTCAATAGCCCCCGAACGGATCAGGTTATCGGCAATTTCTAAAGCCTGCTCGCCATTGTCAGGCTGTGATATCAAAAGGTTCTCTACATCAACGCCCAGTTTTTTGGCGTAAAAGCGGTCGAACGCGTGTTCTGCATCTATAAAAGCGGCAATGCCACCTTTCTTTTGTGATTCGGCTATGGCATGTATAGCTAAGGTTGTTTTACCAGACGACTCGGGGCCGTAGATCTCTATAACCCTGCCTTTTGGTAAACCGCCTACACCTAAAGCAATATCAAGGCCTAATGACCCGGTTGATATTGTTTCTGTTGCCTCAATAACGGAGTCGCCCAATTTCATGATGGTACCCTTACCGTATGATTTTTCCAGCTTATCTAACGTTAGCTGTAATGCCTTTAATTTATCTGCGTTGCTCATATTAAACTAATGTGAAACAAATATAAAACATAATTTTATAATTACTAATATTTTTAGTAATTATTTTTATTTGTTTGGTTTACCTGTAAACTTAGCCATCTGCTACCTACCAATCAAATATCTTTATCAACACTACGTTTTGCTAATTCCTTACTGATGGCATTAAGCGCCTTTTTCTTTTTGGCATCTTTCGCTTTGCGGATGTTTGCCGCTTCGGCCTTTAATAAGGCTGTTTCGGTGTTGTGCTGCTCGTAATATTTACAGAACCAGGTAAGGGGGCAGATATCGCATTTGGGTGTACGTGCCACGCATATATAGCGGCCATGTAATATCAGCCAGTGGTGGGCAATGGCAAGCGTGTTTTCGGGCAGGTGTTGTACCAATTGTTTCTCTACCGCTAATGGTGTTGTAGCGCGGGTGGTTAGCCCTATGCGGTTAGCAACCCTAAAAACGTGTGTATCAACAGCAATAGCCGGTGCATCAAACACTACCGATGCAATTACATTGGCCGTTTTGCGCCCAACACCAGGCATCATTTGAAGCTCATTTAAATCCGATGGTACTACACCATGAAATTTATCCATCAGCATTTTACCCATACCAGCCAAATGCTTGGCCTTATTGTTTGGATAACTCACACTGCGGATGTAAGTGAAAATCTCGTCGGCATCTGATGCCGCCAGTGCGGCTGCATCAGGGAAGCGTTTAAACAGGGCCGGGGTAACCTGGTTAATGCGCTTATCGGTGCATTGGGCCGATAGGATAACCGCTACAAGCAACTCATAAGGGCTGTTATAGTGCAACTCCGTAACCGCGTTAGGTTGGTTTTTTGAAAAGTATTCTACAAAATGGCGGTAGCGTTCCTGTTTAAGCATTTAGTTTATTGGTTCATTAGTTCAATGGTTCATTGGTACTTGCTTAAAGCCAGTGCCCAATAGATGCAAAAGTCTTTAATAATTGGCAGATGAACAAGAAACAAAAAGATGTTTGCTTAGTAAAGTATAACTACTTATAAATGAACCCGAAAACGAACGGTTGATTGTATCGTAACCGCACAGTTAATGGATTGTTTGTGTATGCAAATATTTGAAAATCAACATGTTGGATATGTGGCATTTTGTTGGTTAGTATTTAGATGCCAAAAGCATAAGCCATGTTTAAAAATTACCTGTTAAGCGCCTTTCGCAGTTTGAAAAAGTTTAAACTGTTTACCTTTCTTAATGTATTTGGGTTAGCAAGCGGGATGGCTTGCAGTATCCTTATTTTATTATGGGTGCAGGATGAGCTTAGTTATGATAAGTTTAACGCAGATACCGCCCATACCTATAGGTTGGTAGCCAACGTTGCCGGGTCGGATGCCGCGGTAACGCCCCCGCCGGTTGTTACGGCAATGAAACAGCAAATGCCTTTGGTTAAAAACATTACCAGGTTGGTGCCTTTAAATGCTACGGTTACGGTAGGTAACCAAAAGTTTGCCGAGAAAAGCCTGGAATATGCCGACCCAAACTTTCTGCAAATGTTTAATTACCCGCTTTTGCAGGGCGATAAAAACGCCGTGCTTTCGCGCCCGGATGGTGCTGTTATTACAGAAGCGGCCGCCATAAAATATTTTGGCAAGGCTAACGCTATCGGTAAAGTGCTGCATGTAGATAATAGCATTAACGGGAATAACTATATAGTAACAGGGGTGCTAAAAAATCTGCCGCATAATTCGCATTTACAATTTGAGGTGCTGCTGCCTATTGATTATTATGATAAGGATAACGGAAACGTGTGGGATAATTTTTCCGTTTACAGCTACGTTCAGCTGGATGCATCGGTTAAGACCAGCCCCACGCTTATTACCGGGTTAGAAAAGCAGATTAATAATATCTATAAACTTAATGATAAGAGCAATACCAAAACCAGCTATACCTTACAGCCACTTACGGATATCCATTTACACTCGCATTTTTTAGGGGATGTTGCCGGCCAGGGGAACAGCCAAAACGTGACCATTTTTTTACTGATCGCGGTTTTTATCCTGGTTATCGCCTGTATCAATTTCATGAACCTATCTACCGCTTTGGGCGCACAAAGGGCTAAGGAAGTTGGCCTGCGTAAAACAATCGGGGCTATGCGTTTTCAGCTGATCACCCAATTTATCAGCGAATCGTTATTGGTGGCGCTGCTTTCATTGGTAATTGGTATAGGCATAGCATGGGTGTTGTTGCCGGTATTTAATATCATTTCCTTTAAAGCTATTACAATCAATCTGCTCGATCTTAAAATTATTGGCGAGCTTTTGCTTTTGGCTATTATTGTAGGGATTATTTCAGGCAGTTACCCTGCCTTCTTCATGTCGTCTTTTAAGCCGGTGGCCGTTTTAAAAGGGTTGAAGCCCATAAACGGGCAACGATCAATTTTAAGAAGCGGGCTGGTTATTGTACAATTCAGCATTTCGGTGATATTAATGGTGAGCACGCTTGTAGTAAACAGTCAGCTTAAATTTATTAGGAGCAGGGACATCGGTTTTAACAAACAAAACCTGTTGTATATACAGATGCCGCAAACCGGTGATCTGCAAAGTAATTATTCGGCTTTAAAAGCAGCATTGCAACAGCAAACAGGGTTAACAGACTACACAAGGATAAATAGTTTACCTACCGACCTGCAAAACGGATCGAGCCAGGTAACCTGGCCCGGTAAAGACCCTAAACAACAGATACTGTTCCCTCAAATAGTTATCGATGGTAATTTTATTAAGGTGTTTGGCATGCATATCCTGGCGGGGCGGTCTTTTGATGATAACCTAAAAACAGATGAAGGTAATTATGTATTAAATGAAACCTCGGTTAAAGTAATGGGGATGACTACTACTACTGCAGTGGGGCAAAAAATTAGTTTCAACGGGCAGGAAGGTACTATAGTAGGCGTTGTTAAAGATTTTAATTTTAAACCGGTGCAACAGCCAATTGAACCCTTAATTTTGAGAAATACCAATAAAGGTGGTTTTGTTGTAATCAAAACAAATCCCGCAAATATCAAACAAAGTATAGCCAGCCTTAAATCAGTATTCCGGAGTGTTTATCGCGACGAGCCTTTTTCATACGGGTTTGTAGACCAGGACCTGAATAGAATGTACGAATCAGAAAGCCGGGCGCAGGTATTGTTCAATGTTTTCTCGGTAGTTTCTATTATTATATCCTGCCTTGGCCTTTTTGGGCTTGCTACCTTTACTACACAACGGAGGCTAAAAGAGATAGGCGTACGGAAAGTGCTTGGTGCCGGTACAGAGGGTATAGTGGCCATGCTCACCAAAGATTTTGTAAAACTGGTGATAATGGCCTTGCTGGTTGCATTCCCGGCCGCGTGGTTTTTGATGAATAAATGGCTGGATAGTTATGTTTACCGCATCCAAATCAGTTGGTGGATGTTTGCCATTGCGGGGATGGCAGCAATTATGATAGCGATCATCACCATAAGCTATCAATCCATAAGGGCTGCCTTAAGTAACCCGGTAGAGAGTTTAAAGACAGAATAGGTGTAAAAATAGAAAGGTTCATAAATCAAGCTGCCGGATTTGCATCCAAACTGTTTGATCTATGAACCAGTGCTTTTTGGCGTAGTACTACTTAGCGCAGGCTTTTCGAATAATCGAGGATGTAATGAATGGTCTGCAGTTTTGGCTTTTTCTTTAAAAGATCCAAATCAGCGCGGATTGAACGATAGAATATCACATCGTCTGCCTCCAGATTTTCATGTACCTCTGATTCTTTCACTTGGGCGTTGTTAGTGACCGCATTAAAAATTGAAGTAAAGGTTTCACCCATAAGCTGTTGTTTGTTTGAGATATAAAAATAACGAGAATTATTTGGTAATATTTTATGAAGATGAAAATTAAATGAAATTTTTTTCTCAAGTTAATTTATGCTTTATATGCATGGTTCAAATTAAGAATATTAACTCGTTCTTTTGAAATCAGCACCTTCAACACGATTTTAAACGATATTAAGCAACGCGATATTGTGAATTACCCTAAATAAAAAAAGCTGCCCCATTTACAGGGCAGCTTGCAATATTTTGTACCGTTTTTAAAATCAGTTTTTTAAACTCAGCTCTTTATTCTGCATCATTTTGCGCAAATTATTAAGCGCATAACGCATGCGGCCAAGGGCGGTGTTAATGCTTACATCGGTAACATCGGCAATTTCTTTGAAGCTCATATCGCCAAAGTGGCGCATAATTAATACTTCTTTTTGCTCGGATGGTAAGAGCTGGATGAGCGATTTCAGGTCTTTATGCGTTTGTTCGCGTACCAAACGGTCTTCCGCGCTCTCATCATAATTACCCAATACTTCAAAAATATCAAAGTCGTCGCCGTTGCTCACCATAGGCGCGCGTTTTTCACGGCGGAAATGGTCTATCACCAAATTATGCCCAATACGGGTTACCCATGGTAAAAACTTACCTTCCTCGTTATATTTACCGGCTTTTAGCGTATTAATAACCTTAATAAACGTATCCTGGAAAATATCCTCGGCAAGGGCTTCGTCCTTAACAAGCAAGTAAATAGAAGTGTAAATTTTTGACTGGTACCGCCTGATGAGTTCAACAAGGCCTGCCTCGTCGCCGGCAATGTACAGATGGATTAGATCCTGATCACTTTTCAATTGAAAATCCATAGAAAGCTACTAATAAACTAAATTAATTTTTTTGTCGTTATTAAAAGTAGAGTTCTATCTATAGCGTTTCTTTTTAGGGTTAAGAATAATTTTACCCTCAAATATAATAATCTTAAAAAATAAAAACAAATATTTTTTAACGGGGTATGTTGCGTTCGGCCAAATTATTGTTTGTGTCAGCATATTGCAAACTCTTTTATTAATAACCATTTATCCTTTACAATTACTCAAACTGATTTGGATAAGGCTAAAAATTTTAGGATTTTTGCACTTCCAAAAAAGTTCATAGTTAATGGGTGATAGTTCATTACAAATTACCGGTTAGACCGCAGGTTTTCTAAAAGGTTTAACGGATGTAAAGAACTATTAACCATGGCCCCATGAACCAGGAGCTATCAATATGATCAAAGAAGCAGAAAAAGATCCGCAGAAAAATATCATTATAAAAGGGGCCAGGGTACATAACCTTAAAAACATGGATGTGGCTATCCCCAAAAACAAGCTGGTAGTTATCACCGGCATGTCGGGCTCGGGGAAATCGTCGCTGGCGTTTGATACCCTTTATGCCGAAGGGCAGCGCCGTTATGTAGAGAGCCTTTCATCCTACGCGCGCCAGTTTTTAGGCCGTATGAACAAGCCGGATGTTGACTATATAAAAGGTATAGCCCCGGCAATAGCTATCGAACAGAAGGTTATTACCAGTAACCCGCGCTCAACCGTGGGTACCTCTACGGAAATATATGATTACCTGAAACTGCTTTTTTCGCGGATAGGTAAAACCATATCACCGGTATCGGGCGGTATAGTCAAAAAAGATTCGGTTACGGATGTGATCAATTTTATCACTGCCCTGCCGGATGAAACGCAGGTAACTATATTATGCCCGCTGCACCCACACAATAACCGCAGCATTAAAGAGGAATTGGCTGTTTTAATGCAAAAGGGTTTTGTTAGGGTTGAGTTTAACGGACAGGTATCCCGTATCGAATCCTTACTGGAAGATGAAACCATCGACGGTGCATCTATGGTGATGGATGAAGAGGCCGCTCCTGCAAAAACTAAAAAGACAAAAGCAAAAGTTAAAGATGATGTAGTAGAATCATCGCTTCCGGCGGTTTCTGTAGTACGGATTGTTATAGACAGGATCACCAAGAATGAGGAGGATGAAACGATTAGCCGGTTGGCCGACTCTATACAAACTGCATTTTTTGAAGGCAAAGGTGATTGTTATGTACAATATCGTGAGCCGGAAGCTGATAAGGAAACCGAACGTTTCTTCTGCGACCGTTTTGAGCTGGATAATATACGCTTTGAAGAGCCTACAGCAAACTTTTTTAGCTTTAATAACCCATACGGTGCCTGTAAAAAATGCGAGGGCTACGGCAAGGTAATTGGCATTGACGAGGACCTGGTTATCCCCGATAAAAGTAAAACTGTTTACGAGGGCGCTATTGCCCCATGGCGGGGCGAAAAAATGCGCGAGTGGAACGATGTACTGGTGAAAAACGCACTGAAGTTTGATTTCCCGATACACCGCCAGTATAACCAGTTAACGGAAGAACAACAACATTTACTGTGGACAGGTAACCAATACTTCCGCGGGTTGGATGCTTTCTTTAAAGAAATGGAGGAGCAGACCTATAAAATTCAATACCGTGTGCTGTTGTCCCGTTACCGTGGTAAAACTACCTGCCCCGAGTGTAAGGGCAGCAGGTTACGCAAGGATGCATCATACGTTAAGATAGCGGGCAAATCCATTACCGATGTGGTGCTGATGCCCCTGGATACGGCGCTTGATTTTTTCAGCAATATTCAATTAAATGAAACCGATGCCAAAATTGGTAAACGCCTGCTGTTGGAAATCATTAACCGATTGGTGTTTTTAAATAATGTTGGTTTAAGTTATTTAACGCTTAATCGTTTATCAAATACCTTATCAGGTGGCGAGTCGCAGCGTATTAACCTGGCAACTTCACTGGGCAGTAGTTTGGTGGGTTCGATATATGTGTTGGATGAACCAAGCATTGGCCTGCATCCGCGCGATACACAGCGTTTGATAACCGTATTAAGGTCATTGCGTGATGTCGGGAATACCGTTTTGGTGGTTGAGCACGAAGAGGAGATCATGAAAGCCGCCGACCATATTATCGATATTGGCCCCGAAGCCGGTACGCATGGCGGTAACCTCATATTTACCGGTACGTATGATCAGATCATCGTTGACGATAACAGCCTTACAGGTAAATACCTGAGCGGCCGCGAAGAAATAGCCATCCCTAAAACGCGCCGTAAATGGAGCGACTTTATTGAGATAAAAGGTGCGCGCGAAAATAACCTTAAAAATGCCGATGCTAAATTCCCGTTAGGTGTACTTACCGTGGTTACGGGTGTATCGGGCTCGGGTAAAACAAGTTTGGTTAAACGCATTTTTGCGCCAGCCCTTCAAAAAACGCTGGGTAATTATAATGGCGACCAAAGCGGAGCATTTGACAGTATTGAAGGCGATTACAATAAAATTGAACAGGTAGAGATAGTTGACCAAAACCCTATTGGCCGTTCGTCGCGCTCAAACCCGGTTACTTATGTAAAGGCCTGGGACGAGATCCGCAACCTGTATGCAGCCCTGCCGGTTGCCAAAGCAGCCGGACTAAAACCATCAGCATTTTCTTTTAACGTAGAGGGTGGCCGTTGCGATGTTTGCCAGGGCGAGGGCGAAGTGAAGATTGAGATGCAGTTTATGGCCGATATCTTCCTGACCTGCGAGGCTTGTAACGGTAAACGCTTTAAACAGCACATTCTTGACATTACCTATAATGAAAAGAACGTATCCGAAGTGTTAGAAATGACCATTGACGAGGGGCTTGAGTTCTTCGCCAAAGAGCCAAAGATCCTGGCCAAAATAAAACCGTTGGTTGATGTTGGTTTGGGTTATGTACAACTGGGGCAATCATCAAACACCCTATCAGGTGGCGAGGCGCAGCGGATAAAACTGGCATCCTTCCTGGTGAAGGGGAACAATACCCATAAAACGCTATTTATATTTGATGAGCCTACAACAGGCCTGCACTTTGCAGATATCAAGAAGCTGTTAAAATCATTCGACGCGTTGCTGGAGCATGGTAACACCATCATCGTAATAGAACACAATATGGACGTTATTAAATGCGCCGACTGGGTAATAGACATTGGCCCCGAAGGTGGCGACCGCGGCGGTAAAGTGGTATTTGAAGGCACGCCTGAAAGCTTGATCAAAGTAGAGGATAGCTATACCGGTACGTTTTTGAAGGAGCGGTTTACCTCCTAAGCCCTCTAAAAGGAGAACAGTATTTAAAAAAGGCGATGAATAATTCATCGCCTTTTTTATTGTCAATAGAGCTGCGCTATTAGAGATATACACAAGCGGATCAATCGCCGCAACCACTGCAGCCGGAACCCGAACATCCCGAGCAGCCGCTGCCGCAACCACTCTCGCCGCCACCACTGTCATGATGACCGCCACCATGATGTGAAGTGAAATCACCGCTATTGCAGCCACTTCCGGCTGTGCTGCAACCACCACCATTTTTATCATCATTTTTGTTTTTCCACTTGTTAGGGTCCGATTCCCATTTATATACAGCAATCATAATTACTGTAACAATACCCAGCATTAATAATACTGATAGTATGGTGTCTGAAGCTTGTATGAATGTGGCGCAGGCTATAAATAACATCAATATAATTAAGCTGTATGCTGATAGCCGGGGCTTCCTGATCAGCCAATACCTGCCAATATTTACCCTTTGAAAGTTAATATCGCTAAACCGGGTATGGTTATCCTGCCAGATATCCGCAGGAGGGTGCACGCCAAATTTATCGGCATACAGTTTATGCGATGAGGTGTAAAAGCCGTCAAACTTAGCAGCCTCATGTTTGCCGCCTTTGGTTGGGTTATGGTGAATTTCGCGGTTTAAGGTATTCTTACAAAGGTTTGTCCAATAGGAACGGGTGAAGGTTAAATGTAAGTGCCAGGCCTGGTCTACCGGGTCAGACGGGGTAACGCCTTGTTCAGATACGCAGCAAAGAAATATGAATTTCTTATATTCTTCAATAACGCGTTTGGCGTAGGTTTTGGTCCAGCCATTTTCGCGGGCAAGCCTGTCTGAAAATTTAAAATCAACGCCGGGCTCATCCAGTACAAAGTCTTGGATATTTTGCCAAAGCTTTTGTTCGTTTATTGTCATTGATGATATGTAGGTTGCATAAAGATATATTAAAGCGATCATAATTCCCACGTGTAATTGCGATGAACGAAGCAACCTCTTTAGGATAATTGTACACTTTGCATAAACGAATGGCTTAAAGAGATTGCCACGTCGCTACGCTCCTCGCAATGACGTGATGGATAGATCGACCACAAAAAAAGCCTCCCCATTCGGGAAGGCTTTGAACTTTTAACTTTCGGCTTTCAACTTCTTAAGAGATCATTTGCCTGCGGATGATGTTCAGCGCGCCGCCTGCTTTAAACCACTCTATTTGCTGTGCATTATAGGTGTGGTTTACCGGGAAGCTTTCTGTTGTGCCATTTGCATGGTGTAATACTACGGTTAACTGTTTGCCGGGGGCAAAGGTGGTTAAGCCGGTAATATCAATAACATCGTCCTCTTGTATTTTTTCGTAATCGTTAACGTCTGCAAAGGTGATACCCAGCATACCTTGTTTCTTCAGGTTGGTTTCGTGGATACGGGCAAATGATTTTACCAGTATGGCACGTACACCTAAGTG
Source organism: Bacteroidota bacterium (assembly GCA_040390445.1). Taxonomy (GTDB): domain Bacteria; phylum Bacteroidota; class Bacteroidia; order Sphingobacteriales; family Sphingobacteriaceae; genus Mucilaginibacter. The sequence continues at coordinate 52,150 of JAZJYI010000002.1, read as the reverse complement.
GCGTGGTTCCATAGCAGCGTGCTCGCGTGATGAGCCTTCGCCATAGTTCTCGTCGCCAACAACAACAGTACCTATACCAGCGGCTTTGTAGTCGCGTTGGGTGGCAGGTACCGGGCCGTATTCGCCGGTTATTTCGTTTTTAACGCTATCAGCAGTGTTGTTAAAGTAGTTGATAGCACCTATCAGCATATTGTTTGATATGTTGTCCAGGTGACCACGGAACTTCAACCACGGGCCTGCCATAGAGATGTGGTCGGTAGTACATTTACCACGTGCTTTGATCAATAATCTTAAGCCATTAATGTCTGTGCCTTCCCAAGGGGTAAATGGCTCCAGCAGTTGTAAACGTGATGATGTTGGGCTAACAATAACCTCAACATGGCTGCCATCTTCGGCAGGTGCCTGGTAACCGGCATCTTCAACCGCGTAACCTTTTATCGGCATTTCAATACCCTGTGGCTCGTCAAATTTAACCTGTTCGCCAGCTTTGTTGGTTAAGCTATCGGTAAGCGGGTTAAAGGTAAGGTCGCCGGCAATAGCAAACGCTGTAACAATCTCCGGAGAGGCCACAAAAGCGTGTGTATTAGGGTTACCATCCTGGCGTTTAGCAAAGTTACGGTTAAACGATGTGATGATAGAGTTTTTGCGGGTAGGGTCGTCGGTATGACGGGCCCACTGGCCAATACATGGGCCACAGGCGTTAGCCAATACCACACCGCCCATAGCCTCGAAGGTACCTAAGTAACCATCGCGCTCAACAGTGTAACGTACCAGTTCAGAACCCGGTGTAATGGTAAACTCGGCTTTAGTAACCAGGTTTTTATCGATAGCCTGTTTTGCAATAGATGCAGAACGGGTGATATCTTCGTATGATGAGTTGGTACAAGAACCTATCAAACCAACCTCTAATTTAGTTGGCCAGTTGTTTTCTTTAACCGCCTGCGCGAATTTTGAGATAGGCCATGCCAGATCAGGCGTGAACGGGCCGTTAACGTGCGGCTCAAGTTCTGATAAGTTAATTTCGATAACCTGGTCAAAGTATAACTCAGGGTTAGCGTAAACCTCATCATCACCGGTTAAGTGTTCGGCAACAGCGTTAGCAAGTGTAGCAACTTCTTCGCGTTTGGTACCGTTTAGGTAAGCGGCGATTTTTTCGTCGTAACCAAATATAGAGGTAGTTGCACCAATTTCGGCACCCATGTTACAGATGGTACCTTTACCGGTTGCAGAAAGTGAACGTGCACCTTCGCCAAAATATTCAACAATAGCGCCGGTACCACCTTTTACGGTAAGGATACCAGCTACTTTCAGAATAACGTCTTTAGCTGATGTCCAGCCGGATAATTTACCGGTTAATTTTACACCGATCAGTTTAGGGAATTTAAGCTCCCATGGCAAACCTGCCATCACATCGCAGGCATCGGCACCGCCAACACCAATAGCTACCATACCCAAACCACCTGCATTAGGGGTGTGCGAGTCGGTACCTATCATCATACCACCCGGGAACGCGTAGTTCTCTAAAACAACCTGGTGGATAATACCTGCACCGGCTTTCCAGAAACCGATACCGTATTTATCAGATACAGATGAAAGGAAGTCGTAAACTTCGCGGTTAATATCAACCGCTGTATTTAAATCGGCTACGGCGCCAACTTTTGCTTGTATTAAGTGATCGCAATGTACGGTTGATGGTACTGCAACCTGCGGGCGGCCTGCCTGCATAAATTGCAATAGCGCCATTTGCGCGGTTGCATCCTGCATAGCCACACGGTCTGGTGCAAAATCAACGTAGTCGGTACCGCGTTCAAATGCTTTTTTAGCATCACCTTCGCTAAGGTGAGCGTATAAAATTTTCTCGGTTAATGTTAAATGTTTACCGGTCGCTTTGCGGGCAGCATCCACGCGGGTGCTGTAGCGATCATAAACCTTTTTGATCATGTCTAAATCAAAAGCCATAATGTTTGATTTTTAGTAGTAAAAGATGTTGAAATCCGCCTGATGGAGGACTTGCGGCGAATTTACAAAATATAAACTTTATTCACAGTCAGGGTTTTGTACAATTGTTATTTGGATATGTTCTAAATAAGTAAAGAGGATTTTGTCATTCTGTATCTAAATAATTCCCTATCTTTAAAGTTGGCCTTATTATATGAAACATTTTACTGCCGTATTTTTGATGCTTCTGCTGTCATCATTTTGTTTTTCGCCTACAACAGATTTGCTTTGTAACAAAAGATGGCTGCAATTTGGCCATAGGAATGCTGGCAGAGTAATCAAGGATGCTCCGATTATATTAGATGATAAATCAAAATCGTACGAGTTCTTTTTCAACTCAGATTCAACCTTTGTACAAACTAATATAGCTACAAAACAGACGTTGCGGAAAAGATGGATTCTTTCAGAGAAAAACAACGATAAAAGTTTGTGTTTTATACCCTCAAAAGAAGATATGCCTGCTAACGACGAAAATATATTTTATCTATTTAATACTTCAATTGAAAAGTTGACACCCGATACACTTGTATTGGGTAATTACAATGAATCTGCACGGGCAATTACGTATTACCAATATTTTGTAAGAGTAAAATAGCACAAAAATTGCGTTGTGATATACCGATATAACTCGAGTTACTTTTTATCAGCAGCGGTATCAAATTGTGCATGGCTTAATGCCTCAATGCTATACCCTTGTTTGCTCCAATGCGCTAAAGCCAAAGGCAGGGCATATTGTAAGCGGCTAAAAGCTTTTACGCTATCATGAAACAGTACAATTGAGCCGGGCTTAGTATGTTTTAAAACATTGCTTAAACACTTCTGTGGGCTAAGGCTCATGTCAAAATCGCCGCTAAGCACATCCCACATCATAATTTTAAGGTCGGGCCGGGCTTGTTTCAGCAGTTTTACCTGCTCCCTTTTAATACGCCCGTATGGCGGGCGAAACAGCGGGGTATCCAATATCTTATCGGCCTGTAAGAAATTATCCAGGTAGGTTTGGTTATCAGTAGCCCATCCTTTAAGGTGGTTATAGGTGTGGTTACCTATAGCGTGGCCGTCTTTTTTTACTTCGGCAAATACATCGGGGTGCTTGCGCACATTATCGCCAATGCAGAAAAATGTAGCTTTGGCATTATGCTTTTTTAAAATATTTAATACAAACGGTGTAACAATGGGTATAGGGCCGTCGTCAAAAGTCAAATAAATGCAACGGGCACCTGGCTTGGTATCCCATATTAAATTAGGATACAGCTTTTTAAGCCACCAGGGAGTTTTTACCAGGTACATTCGTAAAACGTTTAAGTATTTAAAATTTTAACTAACAATTAGAGCTTGCAAAGTAATTATCGGTTACTTACAATTGTATACATTTATTATATGAAACTAAACTTACACATCGCAAAAGTAACTATTGCCTGCTTCATATTACTTTCGACAGTTAATTTTACGGTAAAAGCACAGGAAGTTATAACCCTGCAAAAGGCAATTGACCTTACGCTTGAGCGTAACTTAACTATAAAACAAGCACAGTTTAGCGAGGCATTATCAGAAGAAAACCTGAAGCAATCTAAATACAACCTGCTGCCAAATTTAACCGCAGCCCCTCAGGGTTCTTTTAATTTCGGCCGTAATATTGACCCCTCTACCAACCAGTTTATAAACCAGCGTATTTTTGCCTTAAGCGGGAATATTTCAACGCAGGTTACACTTTTTCAGGGTGGGCAGTTACGTAACCAGATCATCGAAAATAAGTTATTGCTTGGCGCCGACCGCAGTAACACTGCTAAAGTAAAAAACGACCTGATTTTAAATGTTGTTACCCAATACCTGCAAATATTAACCAACCAGGATTTGGTAACCGCGGCACAGCAGCAAATAGATATTGCCAAAATAACGCTCGACAGGGCCCAGAAAAACTTTGATGTAGGTAACCAAACGCAGGCCGACCTGTCGCAGGCTAAAGCCTCGCAATCAACCGCGGACCTGAACTATACGAATGCTGAGAACCAACTGGAACTATCTATACTTACCCTGAAGCAATATATGGAGATGCCACCGGCAACCAATATTACATTTGAGAAACCGGATATCAGCAAGTTTAAAAATACAGTTACCGCATTTGACCCGGAAGAGGTTTTAAAAACAGCGTTAGCTGTTAACCCGGATATATCACTTGCTGAAGCAAGGCAAAAAGCAGCAGAACAGGACATTAAAGTTGCAAGGGGTAACTACTTTCCAAGTGTGGTGTTATTTGGGCAGCTTGGGTCAAACTATTCTGATGCGCGTAAACTGAATACAGGTTTTATACCAAATGGGAGAAATGATATTACAGGTTATGTTGGCGGAAACACAAGCATGCCCGTTACTTATCCTGGTGCTGATCCTGTATTTGCTAACTACCCATTTTTTAAGCAGTTAAGCGACAACTTTAACCAGTCGGTAGGGGTAAGTTTACAGATCCCCATCTTCAACCGGTTTACCGCCCGTACAGCAGTACGTAAAGCAAAAATCACTAATGAAAATGCCATTGTTACCGCGCAGCTTGCAAAAAATAATTTAAGTAAAATTATTTACCAGGCTGTTTGGGACGTGCAAGCTTCGCAGAAAAAATATCAATCAACCCTGCAAACGTATAATGCCAATAAAGATGCCTTTAACATTATACAACAAAGGTATAACGTAGGCCTGGTGAACTCGCTTGATTATAACACTTCGCTAACCAACCTTAACAAATCGCAATTTGATCTGATACAGGCACAATACGAAGTTGTATTCAGAAACAAAGTAATTGACTATTATCTCGGAAATCCTATAACACTTTAAACACAAAAAACAATCCTGAAATCATCATGGGAAAAACTACTAAATATATTCTGATAGGCCTTGGGGCACTTATCGTACTATTAATTATAGGTAAGGCTACAGGTATAATAGGCAAACCACAGCTAACGCAGGTTGCTGTTGAAAAAGCCGAAAGCCGCGACATTAACGAAACCGTATCTGCAAGTGGTAAAATTAAACCGCATGTGGCGGTTAAAATAAGCCCTGAGGTATCTGGTGAGGTTGTTGAATTACCTATAAAAGAAGGTGATGTGGTTAAAAAAGGCCAGTTGCTATGCCGTATCCGCCCTGATATCTTAAAATCAGGGTACGATCGTGCGGTAGCATCATACAATACCCAAAAAGCAAGCGTAGGTAATTCAGCGCAAATGCTTAAGCAGTCTGAAGCTACTTTTGTGAATCAGGAATCGATATACAAACGCAGTAAAGAGCTTTTTGATAAAAAGGTGTTAACTGTTGCCGAGTTTGAGCAGGCCAAGGCCAACTATGATGGTGCAAAAGCATCGTTAGAAGCTGCAAGGCAAAACGTAGTTGGGTCTAAATTTGGTTTAGTGCAATCACAGGCTTCTGTTAAAGAAGCGCAGGACAACCTGGCTAAAACAACTATTTATGCACCAGTTGATGGCGTTGTATCAAAATTATCTATTGAACTGGGCGAGCGCGTTTTGGGTACCCAGCAATTTGCCGGTACCGAGATCATGACCATATCTGACCTTACTAAAATGGATGTTAATGTTGATGTTAACGAGAACGATATCAACCGTATTAATGTTGGCAATGAGTCGCAGATAGAGATAGATGCTTTCCTGGGTAAGAAATTTACCGGCCAGGTTATTGAAATAGGCAGTTCGGCCAACGTGGTGGGCACCAATGCCGATCAGGTTACCAACTTTACGGTAAAGGTTCGTATCACTGCGCAATCATATATCGACCTGTTGAAAAAGAATGCTGAAAACCATTCACCATTCCGCCCGGGATTGACCGCTACGGTTGATATAAACACCAACCACGTAAAAGCGCTATCGGTGCCTATACAATCTGTTACCACCCGCGATGAGAAAAAACCTGCCGCAACAAGTGGTACCGCACCAAAAGATGATAAGAAAACAACCTCAACACCGCCATCAAAAGAATATGTATTTGTTTTGCAGGCAGGTAAAGTAAAACAGGTTCAGGTTACTACCGGTATACAGGACGATACCTACATACAAATATTAACGGGCCTTAAAGGCGGCGAAGAAGTAGTATCGGCGCCATTCGCAGCGATATCAAAAACATTGAACGATGGTATGGTGGTTGAAAAAGTAGATAAATCAAAACTATTTAGTACCGACGCGAAGAAGTAATCTTCTTTCAGATAAAAGAGGAAAAGAGAAAGGACAAGGGCGAAAAGCCTTTGTCCTTTTTTGTTTTTATGATTTTCCATGGCGTTTTAGGGCGTTTCATGGGCGGTTTTTGCTTAAATAAGGCTTGCAAAAACTCCATGGCAATAATATTTATCCATTTAAAGATGGTGGCGGTACCTTGTCAGTATGCTATTTTTTAACTAATTGATTATGAGTATTTTGAAAGTGTTCACAGGTGTTCACGGCAGTGAACGTGAACGCTTTGGTAATTAACGTACGAAAAATGTAATGATGAGCCTGTCTAAACCATTATACCAAGCGTACGGTCCCCGACAAGCTGAGGCTGACAATGCCTTTTATCTTTAAGCTTTCACCTTCCCAATAATATTTCATTAATTTGCATCACCGGGAAACCAATTACCCGGATGGGACATTAATACTTGATGCTTAAGCAAACAAACAAAATTGCTGTTGTGGGCGGCGGAAGCTGGGCCACAGCTAATATTAAAATGCTTACCGATAACACTACCGAGAAAGAGATTTTTTGGTGGATGCGTAACGGTGAAGCGGTTCAGCACATTCGCGAATTCAGGCACAACCCTAATTATTTAAGTTCGGTTGAAATTAAAGTGCCGGCGCAAAACATCTCTACCGACCTTAAATCGCTTATACAAGAGGTTGATTTTATACTGCTTAACGTACCTGCTGCTTTTTTAAAGGAAGCACTTGAGGGGATAACCCCGGCAGATCTGAAAGGCAAAAAAATAGTATCGGCCATCAAGGGGATAGTGCCCGACGAGAATAAGATAATAGGCGAGTTTTTAAATGAGCACTATGATGTGCCCTTTGATCATATCCTGGTGATAAGCGGCCCCTGCCACGCCGAAGAGGTTGCGCTGGAGAAATTATCGTACTTAACCATAGCATCACAAAATACAGAGCTTGCTGCAGTGTTTGCCGCCATGTTAAGTACACGCTATATTAAAACTATTGTATCTGATGATATATATGGTACCGAGTATGGTGCCGTGCTTAAAAATGTTTATGCTATTGCCAGTGGTATTTGCCATGGCGTAGGGTATGGCGACAACTTTCAGGCGGTATTGATATCAAACGCTATACGCGAGCTGGAACGCTTTGTTGGCGAGGTGCACCCTATTGATCGCGATATCAAAGAGTCGGCGTACCTGGGCGACCTGCTAGTTACCGCTTATTCGCAGTTTAGCCGCAACCGCACCTTTGGTAATATGATAGGCAAGGGCTATACGGTAAAGTCGGCCCAGTTGGAAATGAATATGATTGCTGAAGGGTATTATGCAGTAAATTGCCTACACCAGGTGAACAGGCAATACAATGTAGAGATGCCTATTTGCGAGGCTGTTTATGCTATTTTATACAAAAAAAGCCCACCGGTAATAGAAATGCAGAAACTGGCAGAGAAATTGAGTTAGCTATAACAGTTAACTAAACAAAAATCTTCCAGAAAATGAAAAAGTTATTTAAATCGGCCATGTTTGCTGCCTCGTTGTTCGCGGCTTCATCGGCTTTTGCCCAAACGCATAAAGATACCACCCTTGGCCAAAAGGTAGGCACAACCGCTAAAAAAGGCTGGCATGCCACCAAAAAAGCGGCAAGCGCTGTAGGAAATAAAACTGCCGAGGTTGCCTCAAAAGGAGCATCGGCCGTAGCAGATAAAAAATACGCGGAAAAGGTTGGCCCACAGGGGCAAACTATTTACATTGATAAAAATTCATATTACTATTATGTAAATAAAAAGGGGCATCATATATATGTGCCAAAAGCAAAACTGGTTGAAAAACCGGTTAAATAATGTTAAAAAAAAGCATCCGTTAACTAACGGATGCTTTTTTTATTACCTTAATGCAATGAAAAAATACGCTTTACTTTTTATAGCGCTATCGGGAGTGGTAATGCTGATATCAGCTTGTGGAAATGAAAAAAGGGAATCGAACCCTAAATTAATAGGCAGCTGGAAAGCAAAAAATAGCGAAACATCCCTAAAAATAACTGATAAGAAATTTGTTATGGATGGCGATGAGCAAAGTGCCGAAGATTATTTTACCAAAGGCGATACCATTTTCACCTCGTTTGAAGGTAACCAGCCTTACACCCGGTTTGTAATAAAAGAGCTTAATGAGCAAAACCTTAGCCTGGTGTATCCGGATTCTGTTTTGGTAGAGTTTAGCCGTTAAAAACAAAAACCTCCCGGATGATAAACAAACGAGAGGCTTTGTAAACAAAACTAAACTAAAACTATGCTTTCGGCTAACTACTTCCGAAAGCTCTTATGAAAACTAACTAAACTAAAATCTTCTGCGGCGTTCCGGGCGCTCTTCGCGGGGCTTGCCAGAGAAATCACGGAAACCACCGCCGCCGGTGTTGCCACCGCCGCCACTGCTCCTGTCCCTGTTAAAGCCACCTTCGCGTCGTCCGCCACCGCTATTGCCGCCACGGTAACCACCGCCACCGCCTTCGCGCCTTTGGTAACCACCTTCACGTCTGTCGCCACCGCCGCTTCTTGGGCTGCTGGTTCCTTCGCCAGATACTTCAATCCTAACTTCGCGGCCTTTAAATTCAACGCCTTTAAAGTTGTTCATTACCTGGTCAACATCGCCGTTGTTTACTTCAAAGAATGAGTAAACACCTTTAACATCAATTTTACCAACGGTGCGTCCGCTTATTTTAGAGTTGTTGCAAATGTAACCCAGCAAATCGCCGCGGTTAAACTCATCAACACTACCTAAGTTGATAAACAAACGTGTATATTCTGATTTGCCACCTGAATCGCGCATGCCGCGTTCGCCTCTTTCACCTTCTCTGCGGAAATCATCTGCAGGGGCGTTAAGGTCTGGTGCATTACTGTAATAATCTAAAAAGCGGTTAAACTCTAATGATGCAAAACGTTTAATAACCTCTTCTTTATCAAGGTCTTTAAACTCATCCATAATACGTGGGATGTATTGCTCAATTTGCTCATCGTTAACAACAACATTATGTACTTTATGTACAAGGGCAAACAATTGTTTTTCGCAAACATCAAAACCTGTAGGTATTTCGGCTTTTACAAACTTTTTACCTATAGTACGTTCTATCTGGCGAATTTTACCAAGTTCTTTGCTGTTGATGATAGCGATAGATACACCTGTTTTACCAGCACGTGCTGTACGGCCGCTACGGTGGGTGTAGTTTTCTATCTCATCAGGTAAGCTGTAGTTAATAACGTGTGTAACATCATTAACATCAATACCACGTGCGGCAACATCAGTAGCAATTAATAATTGCAGGCTGCGTTCGCGGTAGCGTTTCATTACCTTATCGCGTTGTTGCTGTGAAAGGTCGCCGTGTAAAGCATCGGCGTTGTAGCCGTCTTTTATAAGCGATTCAGCAATTTCCTGAGTTTCTATTTTGGTACGGCAAAATACGATACCAAAGATCTCCGGGTTATTATCAACAATGCGTTTAAAGGCTGCATATTTATCACGGGCACGTACAACGTAGTACTCGTGGTCAATATTAACATTACCTGTGTTTTTCTCGCCCATAGTAAGCTCGAAAGGATCGGTCATGTATTTCTTAGCGATCCTTCTAACTTCAGAAGGCATGGTGGCTGAGAACAGCCATGTTTTTTTCTCGTCCGGAGTGGTAGATAAAATACTGTCAATGTCTTCCTGGAAGCCCATGTTGAGCATCTCATCAGCCTCATCCAATACTACAAACCTAACCTGCGAAAAATTGATCGCCTTACGGTTAATAATGTCAAGCATACGCCCCGGGGTAGCAACAACGATCTGTACACCACGTTTAATTTGGCGTAGTTGATCCTGAATGCTTGCACCACCGTAAACGGCAACAACATTAACGTTGTTCATGTGCTTGGCGTAGTTCTTAATGTCGTTCGTGATCTGTAAACAAAGTTCACGTGTTGGGCATAAAACAAGCGCCTGCGGATGATTTTCTTCGAAATCGAGCAGTTCTAATAGCGGCAGTCCAAAAGCAGCTGTTTTACCGGTCCCTGTTTGGGCTAATCCGACAAAATCGTTGCTGCCTGTTAACAATACCGGAATTGACTGTTCCTGGATTGGTGTAGGATTTTCAAATCCTAACTCAGAGATGGCATTAACAATATCATGACGGATTCCCAGATTGATAAATGGGTTCATGAATTAAAATAACGTATTTGACTACATCGTCAAATCGGGTGCAAAAGTACAATTAATTAATCGCATTTCAAATACTGATTTTAAAATTTGTAAAACTGGCAAAGTTACGGGTGTGATTTGCCGTAACTGTCTAAAAATCAATATGTTTTTTATGTTAATGATTTTGGTGTTTGCAATGGCTATATATATTGCCTGCTTTTTGCCCGCTTTAAAAAAGAGTTAAAAAATGTTAAGCCCTAATGCGAAAAACATGTTGAACCAACTATAATTTATATCTTTAAATACACTAAAATCAATCACAATGAAACACCTGGGCACAGCACTATTATCTATATTGTTAGTAATGTTTGTAACGGTTAGTTATGGGCAGCAAAAGCCAGATAAGGACACCACCCAATACGGGCATAATGCAGCTGTTGGCAAATATGTTAACCTGCGCGGCTTTAAAATGTATTACGAGGTTTACGGTAAAGGCGAGCCCCTGCTTATTATACATGGCAATGGCGGCTCTATTAATAATTTTAGGTACCAGATACCCTATTTCGCCAAAAACTATCAGGTAATACTGGCAGACAGCCGCTCGCAGGGGAAATCGGTAGATGCCAAAGATTCTATCTCTTATGAAATGATGAGCGATGATCTTAACGCCCTAATGGAGCATCTGCAGGTTAAGAATGCAAATGTAATAGGTTGGAGCGATGGCGGGATAGAGGGGTTATTATTGGCCATGAACCATCCTGATAAAGTGAAAAAACTTGCAGTTACGGGGGCAAACCTATGGCCGGATACCAGCGCGGTTGATAAATTTGTTTACGATTATGCTTTTAAAATGAACGTGGTTGCGGCCGATACGATGAAAAAGATCAAAAATCCAACCGATGATATGAAGGCGCAGGTGAAATTACTGCATCTTTTAACCTACGAGCCACATATTAAAATAGAGGCATTAAAGAAAATTACCTGCCCAACGCTGGTAATAGGTGGCGACCACGATGTGATCAGAACAAAGCATACCGTGCTCATAGCCGAAAACATAGCCAACTCTTACTTGTGGATACTCCCAAACTCGGGTCACTCCACTCCCATATTTTACCGGGATATGTTTAACCAGGTAGTAGGCGACTTTTTTGCAAAACCCTACAGGCAGATAAAAGAATTCGGAAAGTTTCAATAATTAATTAGAAACACAGAAGCCGGGTGAATATCCGGCTTCTGTGTTTCTAATTTCGTTTTTACCGTAACCTATCGGCCGATTTTACCAGTTTCTCATCCCTTTGAATTGCCTTAACGGCAAAGATGATCAGGATAATACTTAGCGATGTTAGGAACAGGCCTATGCCCATATTGCGATACTCTAATGTGATAGGGCCAACCACACCTTTAACGGTTTGTGCCATCCAAAAGCTGTAGCCTATCAATGCTAATATAGCCACATAGCTTAAGGTAATTTGCTGTTTACGGTTTTTAAACAGGAATATGAGCGCCAGAGGGATCAATGCGGCAATAACCGTGATAATGGTTAGCGGCAAAAATGCCTGAACCTGTTTGTTCTGACCGTTTACAATTTCGTAAACGCCGGTTACGGATACATTTACCAGTTTACCATCCACATAAATATTATGGGCAAGTGGGAAAACAAACAGCGCGAAAAGCACTAAAGAAGCGAATAGCAGGTATATTGATTGTATTCTTTGTAGCATTTTTTTATGATTATGAGTTGTAGCAAAGATAGAATCGGAATTGGTAAATCTAAAATCGTAAATGATGTTAACTTTGCCACGTGGCAAACACCCAACGATATTTTATTGAACTGGCTTATGATGGAACCAATTACCACGGCTGGCAGGTGCAGCCAAACGCCGTAACCGTGCAGGAACTGCTTGATAAAGCACTAACAACACTGCTGCGCCAACCCATTGAAACCACAGGCTGCGGCAGAACGGATACCGGGGTGCATGCTAAAGATTTTTTTGCGCACCTGGATGTAAACGCTGTAGATGATAAACAAATAATTATCGACAAACGCAGCCTCAATGCCCTGCTTCCGCATGATATCGCTATAAAAAATATCATCCCTGTTCATCCCGAAGCGCATGCCAGGTTTGATGCCACACGGCGTTCGTACGAGTATCATATCCATTTTGAGAAAAACCCTTTTTTACACGGGTACTCCTGGTTGCTGCGCGACACGCCAGATATCGATTTGATGAACCGGGCGGCAGCGATAGTCATAGAATACACAGATTTTAGCTGTTTCAGTAAAAGTAACACACAGGTTAAGACCAATAATTGTAAAATTGCAAAAGCAGAGTGGGTTGAAACCGAAAATGGCATAGTTTTTCATATCTCTGCAGATAGGTTTCTGCGCAACATGGTGCGGGCCATAGTGGGTACGTTGCTTATGGTGGGCAAAGGCGAAATGCAGCCCGAAGATATCCGCCAAATAATTGAAAGTAAAAACCGCAGCAGCGCAGGCATGAGTGTACCTGCCTGCGGCTTGTATTTAACAGAAATAAAATATCCGTACCCCCTAACCCCCTGAAGGGGGAATAGAATTTGATCAATGGTGAAAGAGATTAAAGATAGTAAGTCAAAGGTACCCCCTTCAGGGGGCGGAGGGGGTGTAGTTACAGGTAAGGCGCTCGACTGGAAATTACTGGGCAGGATTATGCACTATGTAAAACCCTACAACAGGACTTTTGTAATAGCCGCGTTCCTAACCATCTTTTTGGCCGCCATTGCTGTTGTGCAACCCATACTGATTCAGAGAACGCTTGATGTAAACATTTTGGGGAATGATTACGATGGCCTTGTATTTATGGTTGGGCTGATGATAGGGCAACTGGTTATACAAACTATAGCGCAGTATTATCAAACCTATTTAACCAACGCGCTTGGGCAGTCGGTAATTCGCGACCTTCGGAAAGATGTTTTCAACCACATCACCAGCCTCCGTTTGAAATATTTTGACCGCACACCTATCGGGATGCTGATCACCCGTACGGTATCCGATCTGGAAACCATCGCCGATATTTTTTCGGAAGGGTTGATCTCCATTATGGGCGACCTGTTGCTGGTGGTAGCTGTTATCGGTATTATGTTATGGCAGGACTGGAAGCTGGCCTTGATCACCCTGATACCTATGCCTTTGCTTTTTGCATCTACCTATGTGTTTAAAGAAGCTATCAAATCATCATTCCAGGAAGTGCGTACGCAGGTGGCACAATTGAATACTTTTTTGGCCGAACACATCAGCGGTATCAGCATTATCCAATACTTTGCCCGCGAAGAGCAGGAGATGCGCAAGTTCCGTTCGGTAAATATGAAGTACCGCGATGCCAATATCCGTTCTAACTGGTACTATTCCATCTTCTTCCCGGTGGTGGAGATCTTGTTTGCTATTTGTATGGCCTTACTGGTTTGGTACGGCTGTAAACGCATATTGACAGATCAACAAATAAATATGTTTTCTGCTGATGAAAAAGGGGTAACCATTGGTAAGATCACAGCTTTTATAGCCCTTTTGAACATGCTGTTCCGCCCTATACGCCAGCTAGCCGATAAATTTAACACCCTGCAAATGGGTATGGTTGGTGCCGATAGGATCTTCAGGGTGCTGGACACAGACGAGGTAGCTACCGACGATGGGAAACTTGCCCCGGCCGTATTACAGGGCGAAATTGAGTTTAACAACGTTTGGTTTGCCTATAATGATAAAAACTGGGTATTGAAGGATATCAACTTCCACGTTAAACCGGGCGAAACGCTGGCTTTGGTTGGCGCAACAGGTGCGGGTAAATCATCAACCATCAACATCCTGAACCGCTTTTATGACATAGGCCGTGGCGAGGTTAAGATTGACGGGCACGATATCCGCGAGTATAAAGTAGATTATCTGCGCTCTAAAATAGCAACCGTTATACAGGATGTTTTTTTGTTTACCGATACCATTGGCAACAACATCAGCCTGAACAACACGGATATTACCCGCGAAGAGATTATCGCGGCAGCAAAGGATGTAGGCGCCCATGAATTTATTGAACGCCTGCCAGGCGGTTATGATTATAATGTAATGGAACGAGGGGCAACCCTTTCGGCAGGGCAGGCACAACTCATCTCGTTTATCCGCGCGCTGGTTTACAATCCGGCTATATTGGTTTTGGATGAAGCCACTTCATCTGTTGATACCGAAACGGAACTGCTGATACAAAACGCCATAAACAGGTTGATGCAGGGCCGTACCGCCATTGTGATAGCCCACCGCTTATCAACCATACAAAATGCCAACAAGATCATCGTGCTCGATCATGGCGAGATCAAAGAAATGGGCACCCACCAGGAACTGCTGCGTATTGAAGACGGGTATTACCGCAAATTGTACGACCTGCAATTTAACTCGGCAGGCATAGCCAAACCATTAGAGTAGTTTATTTTGATTCTAACCGGCGTGCGTCATCGTCAGATGCGTCAGGCTGCTTCTCCTTTGGTGGGTTTTTAACAGGGTTTACCGGTTGTTCTTCCTTTTCATACCTTTTAGCTACGTTTTGCTGGTGCGGTTCATCGGCATCGTATTGCTTATCTTCTTTTTTTACCACGCTTTTGTGGCCCTCGTCGTTAGGCCTGTGGGTAGGTGTGTCAGATGGTGACGGTTTATCGTGGTCGTTTGCAGGTGTTGTCATGATTGGTTAACAGGTGGCGGTGGGATTTTGTTTCTTGTCTCGCCACCAAACCATCAATTGCGGGGAGCGATAGCGACGTGGCAATCTTCGACATACTTGTAGCCAACTTTCTATCGAAGATTGCCACGCTACGCCCGCAATGACGGCTTGGTGATTATGGTATTCAGCGTTAATTATTGTTAATTATCCACTATAAACTTTTACCTTTAGAGCAGGTTTGCTAATTTCGCAAATTATAAGAATAAGATATGGGGTTAAAATCTCCTATCTCAAATCTCATATCTACAAAAACGCATGGAAGAATTTGAAGCAAGCTCATCGGCAAAAAAAACAAAAACGATATACATATCTACCGTTTTTGGCATTGCCATGGTTTTATTGATGATAGGGCTGCTGGGGCTGATATTGGTACACGCCAATAACCTGTCGCGCTACGTAAAAGAAAACATTGTGCTGAATATATTTATGGACGATTCGGCCCATGAAACCGATGTGCTGCAGCTGCAGAAACAACTGGATGCCAACCCCATGGTAAAGCAAACCCAGTACGTGAGTAAAGAACTTGCCGCCCGTAACCTGCAAAAAGACCTGGGCGAGGATTTTGTGAAGTTCCTGGGGTATAACCCGCTATCACAATCGCTGGATATTTACCTGAAAGCCGATTATGCCAACAATGCCGGCATTGATAAATTTAAAGCACAATTGCTAAAAAATCCATTGGTTAAAGAAGTGAAGTACCAGCAATCGCTGGTTGACCAGATGAATGCAAACCTTACTTCTATCAGCTTAATTATCCTGGTTTTCGCGGGGATCTTTGTAATCCTATCTGTAGCACTGATCAACAATACCATCAGGCTGGCTATATATTCACAACGTTTCCTGATCAAATCAATGCAGCTGGTAGGTGCAACCAAAGGGTTTATCCGCAAGCCATTTTTGCTTTACGGTATCTGGCATGGTTTATTGGGCGCGTTAATATCTATCGTTATATTGATAGGCACGCTGTTTCTGGCCAACAAGCAAATCCCTGACCTGGTTATCCTGCAAAGCCCTGCCGAGTTTGGTATGGTGTTTTTAGGCATTGTGATACTGGGCATATTTATATCGGCCTTTAGCACCTTCCTGGCGGTTAACAAATTTTTACGCTTAAAAATATACGATCTATATAGATAGTCATTGGTCATTCATGTCTTCTTCACAATCGCTAATTCACTAATTCAACAAATCATCAATTAAGATATGGCACTGCAACAAACAAAAACAGCTGCAAGCAAAACACAAGCGCCGGTAACCAATACCAACCCGCCCCAATTTATATTTAGTAAAGACAACTACATGTGGTTGATCATCAGCATAGCTGTTGTAGCCTTTGGTTTTGTGCTGATGAGCGGTACTACCGATATTTACAGCACAACCAAAATCGTTATTGCTCCGATTGTAGTATTAGCAGGTTTCGGCCTTGGTTTTTACGCTATCTTAAAAAAGCCGGCAGCTAAGTAATGAACATTATCCACGTAATTGTCCTTGCTATTATTGAGGGCATCACCGAGTTTTTGCCAGTATCATCTACCGGGCATATGATCATCGCTTCATCTGTAATGGGTATCCAGAGCGATGATTTTGTAAAGCTTTTTACAGTTGCTATCCAGTTGGGGGCAATTCTATCAGTGGTAGTTTTATACTTTAAGCGATTTTTTCAAACCATAAACTTTTACTACAAACTTTTTGTGGCCTTTATACCTGCCGCGGTGTTTGGCCTGCTGTTCAGCAAAAAGATCGACGCTTTATTAGAGAGCGCCTTAACAGTAGGTATCACACTTTTTATAGGCGGTATTATCCTGCTTTTTGTAGATAAGTGGTTTAACAAACCTGATGTTAAAGAAGAAAAAGAGATAAGCTATTTAACCGCCTTAAAGATCGGTTTCTTCCAGTGCTTGTCTATGATACCGGGTACCTCACGTTCCGCAGCTACTATTGTAGGTGGTATGAGCCAAAAGCTGAGCCGTAAGGCCGCTGCCGAGTTCTCTTTCTTTTTAGCCGTGCCTACCATGTTTGCTGCCACAGCAAAAAAGCTTTACGACTTTTATAAAGAAGGCCACGTTTTTACCGGCGAAGAAATTAAGCTTTTAGCCATTGGTAACATAATAGCCTTTATTGTAGCCCTGCTGGCTATTAAAACATTCATCACATTTTTAGAGCGCCGTGGGTTTCAGCTTTTTGGCTGGTACCGTATTTTGGTAGGCGGGGTAATTATTATCCTTTACCTGAGCGGCCATAATTTACAAGTGATATAAACATCCCGTATTGAGTACTTCCTTTTCATCCATACAAGACTTTGCCGACGGGCAACTCCTCCTCATCAACAAACCATTAGAGTGGACAAGCTTTGATGTGGTGGGCAAGCTGCGCAATTCCTTTAAGCCCTTAAAGCTTAAGGTAGGCCACGCCGGTACGCTCGATCCATTAGCCACCGGCCTGCTCATCATCTGCACCGGTAAAATGACCAAACAGATAGATACCTTCCAGGCCGAGGAAAAGGAATACACAGGCACCATGGTACTGGGCGCAACCACCCCAACTTACGACCTGGAAAGTGAGCCCGAAGCCAAATTTGATGTTAGCCACCTAACCGACGAACAAATAAAAGCAGCCTGCGCGCAGTTCACAGGCGATATACAACAATATCCACCAGCCCATTCGGCTATAAAGGTGGATGGCGAACGCCTGTACGAAAAAGCCCGCCGTGGCGAAGAGGTTGAATTGAAGTTACGCAACGTCACGATATCCGAGTTTGAGATAACCCGTATAGAACTGCCCGAAGTTGATTTCCGTGTGGTATGCAGCAAGGGAACCTATATCCGCTCATTGGTGAATGATTTTGGTAAAGCGCTTGATAATGGCGCGTACATGTCGGCCCTGAGGCGTACCCGAAGCGGTAATTACCGTATAGAAGATGCCCATGAGATACTGGAATTGGTGAATATTATCCGTGATTTAAAAGCGAGTGAACTGCCTGGTACCTCAGTATAAATTTTACACTTCAACAAACAAAAAGCTGCTTAGTCCTTTTACCTTTGTGCCGGCACGATGAAGATCTATAATCATATCGACGAGTTTAAAGCGGTTAAAAACGCGGTGGTTACCATTGGCACCTTTGATGGTGTGCATATTGGGCACCGTAAAATTATATCGCGCATCAAAGAACTGGCTGCAGCTACCGGGGGCGAAACGGTTATCCTTACGTTCTTCCCACATCCGCGGATGATATTGCACCCTGAGGATGAAAGTATCAAGCTCATCAATACCATTAATGAAAAGGCCGAATTGCTGGAGCAATTCGGCGTAGATCATTTGATCATCACGCCATTCTCGCGCGATTTTTCAAACCAAACAGCCGAAGGTTACATTCGTGATGTATTGGTAAATAAAATAGGTACCAAAACCATTGTAATAGGTTACGACCACCGCTTTGGTAAAGACAGGCAGGGCGGTCTGCAAGACTTGCTGACCCTTGCACCGCAATATAACTTTGAGGTAGTTGAGATTCCCGAACAGGATATAAACGATGTAGCCATCAGTTCTACCCGTATCCGTACGGCCTTATTAGAAAACAACATCAACATCGCTAACGAATGCCTGGGTTATCCCTTCTTCATCACCGGTAAAGTTATCCGAGGCGATCAGTTGGGCCGCGAGCTGGGTTACCCCACCGCTAATTTACTGATTGAGGAAAGCTACAAACTGATCCCCGCCGATGGTATTTTTGCGGTTAAAGTAAAGGTAGCCGAGAAGGAATATACAGGTATGGCCTACATCGGTCACCGCCCCACCGTTAACGGTATGACACGTAATATTGAGGTGAACATATTTGATTTCAGCGCCGAGATCTATAACCAGCAGCTCCGGATGGAGTTTCTGCACTTTGTACGTGGCGATATTAAATTCTCATCGCTTGAAGAACTGGTAGTACAGTTGGGTAAAGATAAAGAAGATGTACAGGCCCTGCTGATAATTAACGGCCCGCAATTCAATACCTGATTTTCACCCCGTTTTCATCAACAACGCCTACTTTCCCTTGTGTTTAATGTGGCTTAAGTTAAAATTAACATTGTTACTTTTAACTTATTCCCATAAATTCGTACGGATAGTGATATGGCTAAATTAAATATCGACAGGCAGGAAAGTGAGTTTTTGAACGATGCCATTGCGCATTGGGAGAAAAATTATTTGGTTGATGCCGAACAAGCCGAAAAACTCCGCAACTCATACGATGTAAAAGGGTTCGACTGGATGCGGCTGGCCAAGTACAGTATTTGGGTAGCGCTGTTTTGCGGAGCCATAGCCATAGGCTCGCTCATCGTTGATGACGCCGTTATCAAATGGATAAAAAACCTGTATGATACGCCGGATATTGTGATCAGCATACTATCTGCCGTTGCCGCTATTGGCCTGTTTTATCTTGGGCGTAAACGCGAAAGGCAATACCCCGAAAAAGTTTTCAGTAACGAGGCCACCATATTTTTAGGCGTGTTTTTTACCGCCAGCTGTATTGCCTATCTGGGTAAAACATTTGATAACGGCTCGGGTCATTATTCCATACTGTTCCTGGTATCGGTATTTGTGTATGGTGTTTTAGCTAACCGCATGAACTCCCGTTTAATCTGGCTTTTCGCGCTCGTATCGCTGGGTAGTTGGTTCGGTACCGAAACGGGTTATCAAACCAATTGGGCGCTATACTTTTTAGGGATGAACTACCCGCTGCGGTTTGTACTGTTCGGGTTAATATTGGTTGGCGCCTGCCACCTGCTAAAGGGCAAAAAGTGGTTCGCGTACTTTTGGGAACTTACCTATGTGGTAGGTATGCTGTACCTGTTTATGTCGCTTTGGTTGCTAAGCATTTTTGGTAACTATGGCAGTTTGGATGTATGGTGGCAAATTAAACAGATCAGCCTGTTTTACTGGGGCATTATTTCCGCAGCGGTAGCGGGGGCATTTATGCTGTATGGCTTAAAATTTAAAGATGTAATAGCCCGCGAGTTTGGTATCACTTTTCTCATCATATTCCTGTACACCAAATACTTCGAATACTTTTGGGATCATACCAATAAAACGCTCTTCTTCGGTATCCTTGCCCTATCGTTCTGGCTTATTGGCCGCAAGGCAGAGAAGATCTGGAACATCAATGCAAAAAAGCAAAGCCAGGCCGAAAATAATGGATGATTTTTTAGGTTGTCATCCTGAGGAACGCAGGATCTATTCACAAACTGTGCTATTGAGAGCCTTTCAGAAATACCTGCGAGGACGGTAAGGTTGGCCGAGGACAACCTACCTGTTTAAATAGTATTTTACTTTGTGTGCAATATCATACATAATAACTTCCTTGCCGGTTTTAACAGGATGTTCGGTTATTTTGTACAAGCCATCTGTATAAAGTTGATATTTAGTATTAGCAGCATTCTTAAAACTAAGTGTATCAATATTAATTGTCCAGGTAAATTTTTCTTTGCTACCATCCCCGCCCGTAGCAACTCCTGAATGATCTTCATTGAAAAGTAGTTTAAGGCAAACGTTTCCCATCATGGTGGATCCATCGGTATATTCCCTCGCGCAATTTGTCCAGTTGCCGACTACCAATGAATCAGTTTCCACTTTTTTATCCTTATTTGTAATTGAAGTACAATTTGATAAAAAGAATAGTATTAATGTAAGCACGGCAACTCTCGCGTTCATAAAATATAATTACCGGTGCTTAAAATAAACCAGATAGATCTGCTTAAAAACGTGATAAGCAGCAAAAGCAAAAAACAAAACAGATATCCCGATATCTATCGCTTTTGTACTCAGTTCAAATTTTCGTTGCAGAAATTTAGCGAATTTGGCATATAGAAACAATGCGATAAAAGCTCCCGCTGCCGAACCGATACTGAAAATGATCAACGCCAGGCGGCCGTCTTCTATCCATTCATGTGTAATCAGGTAGGTGCCTGTTACCATCCAGAAAGGGATTTGCATTGGGTTAATAAAACCTAACAGGATACCATACTTTATACTTGCGTGGTTAGAGTAGGTGGTTTTTGGCGGTTTATTGCGGTTTAACCAGGTAATGGTACCTAGCGTGCCGAAAAGTACAACCATTATCCAGTCGATGATGGTATCAAGTCTAACTTCTTCAGATAACCATTTGGCGCCCTGCATCACCACGTAGGTAAAAAAAAACTCTACGCAGCTAAACGCGATAATAAACTGCAATGCCTGTTTTAAACCACGGTTTATGGTGATCTGTACCAGGGTTAGGTTAATGTTACCGGGGGGGATGTAGCCAATAAAGTTTGCTATTACCCCGATAAAAAAGGTTAGGAATATCATTGGCGTAAAGATAATACTTTAAAGGGCAAATAATATGAGGAGAGTAGATTGAAGTATTATGGTGTTGCCTGTGGTGATTATGTCCCTACTTCGCATTAAGTATCTGAACCATGGTTTACCTGATTAATGGATTAGTAAGACTTAGGATAGATAATGAACGAGCGGCGGCCTGACAGAAAAGCGAGCCAAAAGGTAAAGGCCTGTGTGGGGAAGCTTTTTTCTGTCTTGATTTTTTGGTTACTTTTTGATCAAGCAAAAAGTAACAGCCCTCCGCGGCAATTGAGCGGGCCAATGTTTATAGTGGCTCACCTTGTATTAGAAATGCCGGCCCCTTGTTAATGGATGGCATAGCGAAGACGCGATACTTCACGTCTTTGACAAAATTGCCTCTATATTTCGCATATTTGCAGTGCAATTAAGTTGGCAGTTTGGAGTAGGCATAAAGCCCTGCAAACTGCAAACCACCCACTGCAAACTGAAAAAAGATGTCTGCTCATAAAATAGTTTCGTTATTACCCGCCGCTACCGAGATAGTTTGTGCATTAGGATTAGAAAGCAGCCTGGTAGGCCGCTCGCATGAGTGCGATTACCCGGAGAGCGTAAAAAGCTTGCCGGTATGCTCTGAGGCCAACTTCTCCGATGGCTTAAGTAGTGCTGATATTGATGTAAAGGTTAAAGAGATATTGGCCGAAGCCCTATCTGTTTACACCGTAAAGCGCGAGGTGATCAAAGAACTGTCGCCCGATGTGGTGATCACCCAGGCACAGTGCGAAGTTTGCGCGGTGTCATTAACCGAGGTAGAGCAGGCGCTGGAAAACTATTTGAATAAGCAGGCGCAGATCATTTCCCTGCAACCCAATAGCCTTGATGATATTTTTAATGATATTAAAACGGTAGCCAGGGCCCTGGATGTTGAAGCGGAAGGGGAGCGGCTATTAGAGGACTTGAACGAACGTGTCGACATCATCCGCCATAAGCTAAAGTTTATGGAGAATAAGCCAACCATTGCGTGTATAGAATGGCTGGAACCGATGATGGTATCGGGTAACTGGATCCCCGAATTGGTGAATATTGCCGGAGGCACCCCCATACTGGCGCAGGCAGGCAAACACTCCCCTTATGTAAGCTGGGGCGATATCCGCGAAAGCGACCCCGAAATTATTTTGCTGATGCCTTGCGGTTTTTCTATTGAGCGTACCATGCGCGAGGTGAACATCCTTTTAGATCAACCCGGGTTTAGCGAATTAAAGGCTGTAAAAAATAACCGTATCTACATTGCCGACGGCAACCAGTACTTTAACCGCCCTGGTCCGCGTATTGTAGACTCGGTAGAAATTTTGGCGGAGATCATCCACCCCAAGCAGTTTGCCTTTGGTTACGAAGGCGAGGGCTGGATCAAGTTCTCACTTTAAAAAATATTTTAAAAAGTATTTCTACATCTTAAATTATTATATTTACGGGTGTGAATAAAAATATGCTAATTTTTATCTCACGCTAACACGCAGAGACGCGAAAAATTTCAAGTGATGTTCAAAAAGAATGTCATGGTGAGCCTGTCGCACCATTTACCGAATAGCGTTTAGTCTTCGACAGGCTCAGACTGACAAAGCATTTTTGCGTCTTAGCGTTTTTGCGAGAAAAATATTTGCGAGATTAACCAAACCCTAAATATAAACCAATGCGCCGTTTTCTTACCCTAATGTTGTTTGTTGCAGTTAATATAAAAGCTGTAGCTGTGACCGATGTGCCGAAATTTGATATTAAAGACCTGCACCTGAGCTGGGAGGTGATTGATAATAATTACCAGAATAAGCAGGAAGCACTTACCTCTTTAACCATTACCAACACAGGGAAACAAACTTTACCTGCCGGTGGCTGGAAGATCTATTTTAACTCATCGCGTAATTTTATTGAGAATGCGGTTAGCGGGAATGCCAAAGTATTACAGGTAAACGGCGACTTATACAGCATTACCCCGAACGATAAATTCAAAGAGGTAAAACCCGGCGAGAGCATCCGTATAGATTATTTATGCGAAGATATTGTAGTGAACTTTACCGACGCTATTGAAGGCCCCTATTTTGTATGGGATGCCGAACCAGCTAAAGGCTACTGGCCCGGCAACTTTAGTGTTAAGCCTCTTAACCCTACCTATCAGGGATTAATTACCCCCGAGATATTGTACAATCAAAATAAGGTCATTCAGGATATCCCGGTATCGCAGCTGCAAAAAATTATCCCAACACCACTTAGCTATACCGAGAATGCAGGCAGTTTTGTGATCACCAATGCGGTAAGCATTGTTAGCGACCCGCTGTTTGCCAAAGAGAAAGCTTACTTTATAACTGGCATCGAAAAACTTTTGGGCAGTAAGCTAAAAGGCACCTCGATAGATAAAAAGATAATTTTCAAGAAGGATGCGGCGCTGGGTGCAGAGGCTTATACCCTAAGCGTTACCCCGAACGACATGACTATTACGGCATCAACGCCTGCCGGTTTGTTCTATGGTATCCAGTCGTTTAAAACTGCTATTTCCGCCTCGCCTTGGATGAAAGCACAGGCAAGTATCCCGGTGCCCTGCATCAATGTAAAAGACGAGCCGCGTTTCCCATACCGTGCGGTAATGCTTGACGTTGCCCGTAACTTTCAAAGCAAACAACAGGTTTTAAAATTGATTAACCTGATGGCGGTTTACAAGATGAACACCTTGCACATGCACTTAACAGATGATGAAGGCTGGAGGATAGAGATACCATCATTGCCTGAATTGACCGCTATAGGATCAAAACGCGGCCACACGCTGGATAGCAAAACACACCTGCCGGCATCGCATGGTTCCGGCCCCGATTTTGACAATACCGCCGGTACCGGGTTTTATACCAAGGCCGATTATATTGAGATCCTGAAATACGCTACCGAGCGCCACATCATCGTGATCCCCGAAATTGAAACCCCCGGTCATGCCCGCGCCTCTATCAAAGCGATGGATGCCCGTTACAGTAGGTTGCTTGCTGCGGGTGATAAAGCCGGTGCAGAGCGCAATTTACTGCGCGATATGAATGATAAATCAGATTATCGTTCGGTGCAGTACTGGAATGATAACGTGATAGACGTATCCCTGCCATCCACCTACAACTATATTGAAACTGTGGTGGGCGACCTGGTAAACATTTACAAAGAAGCCGCCGCACCGCTATCTGTCATCCATTTTGGTGGCGACGAGGTGCCTGCGCATGTTTGGGAGCAATCGCCGGCTTACCTGGCTTTAAAGGCCAGCAACCCCGATATTCAAAACACTGGCGACCTGTGGTATTACTTTTACGGCAGGGTGAACGATATTTTAAAGAAACGTAACATCCGTTTAGCTGGCTGGGAAGAAATGGCCCTGCGTAAAACCCAGGTTGACGGGCAATCTACTTATGTGCCAAACCCGCAGTTTTTGGGCGAGAAGATGCAGGTAGATGTATGGAACAACGTACTGGGCGACGGGCAGGAAGACCTGGCTTACAAACTGGCAAACGGTGGCTACAAAACGGTGCTTACCTGTGTAACCAACCTGTACTTTGATATGGCTAACTACAAATCGTACGATGAGCCGGGGTATTACTGGGGCGCTTTTCTGGGTATAGATAAGTTCTTCTCTTTTATTCCTTACGATTACTTTAAAAATGCCGACGTTGATAAGGCCGGTCGCCCTATAAACCGCAACCTGTTTGTGGGTAAACAGCGCCTTACCGATTATGGTAAAACCAACATTATTGGCTTGCAGGGCGCGCTTTGGGCCGAAACCGTAAAAACACCCGAGCGGATGGATTACATGATATTCCCTAAGTTGATTGGTTTGGCCGAACGTGCCTGGGCAAAAGACCCGGCATGGGCCACCGAACGCGATACTACAAAAGCTAAAGAATTATATAATGCTGACTGGAGTAAGTTCCTGAATATTTTAGGCAAACGCGAATTACCAAGATTAGCATACTACAACGGCGGCTACAACTTCCGTATCCCTAAACCAGGTGTTATTTTGGAGGATGGCAAGTACAAAAGCAACATCCAGTTCCCGGGGATGACTATACGCTATACCACCAACGGTAAAGAACCGGATGCCAACAGCCCGGTTTACGAAAAACCTATCCCGGCAAACGGCATTATTAAGTTCCGCGCGTTTGATGCCAAAGGCAGGGGAGGGAATGTTGCCGAGGTGCAGAATAAGCAGGAACCTGCGTTGTAAAAATCTTATAAACAAAGGAGGCTGCCCATAAGGCAGCCTCCTTTGTTATTTACCACCACGCCATTGCGAGCGCAGCGTGGCAATCTTCGATAGAAAAGTCGGCTACAAGCGTGTCGAAGATTGCCACGTCGCTATCGCTCCTCGCAATGACGTAGTTGTAATGCCCTACATATTCACATTCACCCCGAAAAAGTAATTGCGCAACGGTGCAGGGTTGAAATAGCGGGTGCCTACAGCATTCAAATCATTACCCAGGCTGTATTTTTGGTTCAGCAGGTTATCTGCCCCGGCATAAAGCTCAAGGCGTGTTTTACGGCTGATGGCCTGCTGCCAGGATGCTTTTGCCTGCAGCAGCTGGTATTTGGCTGCATAAATATTGTTGGCATCATTAAGCGGAATGCTTGAGGTGTAATTATGCTGCACAAATAAGGATAGCGATGCAGGCAGGTTAAATAATACGGATGATACCACTACCTCGCGCGGAACGCCTGTTAAACGGTTACCCGAGTAGTTTGCCCCCGCCACGTTGTAATCCCTGAAATTAAAGCGGCTTAAGGTTAGCCCTGTGCT
Source organism: Bacteroidota bacterium (assembly GCA_040390445.1). GTDB lineage: Bacteria > Bacteroidota > Bacteroidia > Sphingobacteriales > Sphingobacteriaceae > Mucilaginibacter. The sequence goes on along the minus strand of JAZJYI010000002.1, from coordinate 25,938 downwards.
TAATTGAACGCCACGGATAAAGTTGATGGAGTTTGGCCGCACAACCCATCCCGATGCAGCGAGTTCCAGCCCCGGTTGGTTGGTGCCACCGGCGTTAATGTAGTATTCTTTCTCGTTGGCGTCTAACTGGCGCACAATGGCATTGTTAAGCTTATAGTAAAATACGGAAGCATCCAGCATAAAAAGCTGTTCCTTGTCCCTTAAGCGGAAGCCTGTTTCATAGTTCCAGCCCAGTTGTGCCTGCAGGCCGGTGTTGATAATGTTGTTGGTAGGCCTAACCTCGGCAGTGGTTGGCGTAGAGTACCCGCGGCTAACCGATGCCCGCCAGATAAAATTATTAGAGAGTTGGTAGGAGAGCGCCAGCCTTGGCATTACCACGGCATCAAAGCTGCGGTTGGTAAAATCGGCCTCGTTCAATGGCGCCAGGTTACGGAATTTGTACCCGTAGTAGTTTAAACTGGCTGCTGCTTCTACGTGCAGGCGCTTAAAAACATCAGCCGCATAGCGGGCAAAGAAGAAATGCTGCCCGGTGTTCACCTTATCTATCTTCTGCACGTTGCCTTTTTCGCCTGCGTTGTTATCATAGTTGCTTATCTGCGAATTGGTTTGCTGCCACTCCATACCCAGGTTCAGTTTCCAGTCGAAGTTTTCCTTCGGGATAGCCGCCAGTTCAAAGTAGGTGCGCATGCCGTAGGTATTCTCATCGCGCTGCTCATAATTGGTGATAAAGGGGTTGGCAAAATCTACATGGCTGCCAAAAACGGCCAATACGTTGCGGATACGGTTGGTAAGCTGCGCATCATTTACCAAACCGCCCAAAAGCATTTTGGTATTGATACGGATCTTTTGCTCAATGGCGCCCTTAGTTGTTGGTGTTGGCAGCCTTGCGCTGCGTGGGTCGGCCTGCATTTGGTCAAAGGTTAAACCGCCCGGGGTTTGATAATCCAGGTCAGAGTATATCACCAGCGCGCGTAATTCACTATTCTGGCCGTACTGGTAGGCATCGCCTGCCTGTATGTAGTTGCGGTGCATGCGGCTGTTTTGGCGGTAACCATCATACGTTTGGTACGATTGATTAAAGTTGAAGCGGTTTTTAGCCCCGGTATTCTGTAAGGAAACCTTCTCATGAAATAAACCATAAGAGCCGCCGTTTATCCCCGCCGAAAGGTAATTGCTATCAGTGCGGTTAACCGGGCTAAGCAAAACAACCCCGCCCGAGTTTGCGCCAAATAAGCTGCCATCCGGCCCTTTCAGGATGGTTATGTGGCGGATGTTGCTGATATCGACAGCATTTAAATAGGTATTGCCGCCGGCATCAGTAAGCGGAATCTCATCAAAATAAATTTTCACATCCCTAACCCCAAACGGCGATCGTAGTAAACTCCCCCTGATGGATAAACGGTAACTACCCGGCGAGCGTTCCTCTGCCCGCACACCCGGTACCGTATTTAAAGCCGTAACGAATGAGTTATCGGGCTGTAATTTTAACTGCGCTGCACCCAATACGCTTACAGAAGCGGGCACACTTAATACAGGCTGTTCTGAAAGGTATGCTTTTATGGTAACTGGCTTTAACTGCCGCACCGTATCTGTTTTAGCAGGTTTATTTTGGGCAAAAATGTTACCACCCAACATCAGGAGCGAGAACAGGGTTAGGCAATGTTTATTCATAAGATAAAACGAAACTAATAAAAAATAGCCCGTTACAGTGTAAGGGCTATCCGTGTTATAAAATATTTACATTCCGTTTATTTTGCGCTTACGCGCCATATTCGGTTACTGGTATCGTCGGCAACCAATAGCGCGCCATCTTTGGCAACGGCAACACCAACCGGGCGGCCGTAAACTTCTTTCTTATCAGCATTGGCAATAAAGCCGGTTAAAAAATCTTCCATCTGCGGCGCGGGCTTGTTGTTAACAAATGGCACAAACCCAACTTTATAACCCGATAATACCGACCTGTTCCATGAGCCATGCTGACCAATAAACGCCCCATTTATATACTTAGCCGGGAACTCTTTGCCGGTGTAAAACACCAATCCCAATGATGCGGTGTGCGGGCCTAATGACAGGTCGGGCGTGATGGTTTTCTTCACCATATCGGGCCTTTTTACTTCCAGGCGAGGGTCTTCGTGCTGGCCAAAGTAGGCCCATGGCCAGCCATAAAAGCCACCGGGTTTAACGCTGGTGAGGTAATCGGGTACCAGATCGTCGCCTAAGTTATCGCGCTCGTTAACGGCGGCGTACAATACCCCCGTGCCCGGCTGAAAATCTATCCCGGCAGGGTTACGTAACCCGCTGGCGTATATTTTTTCACCGCTGCCATCCGGGTTTATCTCTAATACATTGGCACGGCGTTTTTCATTTTCCATTCCATGTTCGGCCACGTTGGTGCCCGAGCCAACCGCGATATAGATTTTTGTGCCAGCAGCATTAGCGCGTAAGTTGCGGGTCCAATGGTTATTGTAACCGCCTGCAGGCAGGGAAAGTATCATTTTGCCCGGTGTTGTTATTTTGGTTTGCCCGGTTTTATAATCGTATTTCCAAAGTCCGTCGGTATTGGCTACGTAAAACGAGTTGCCCAGTATCAGCATGCCATACGGCTGGTTTAAATTGCTTAGAAAGACCCTTCGCAGATCAGGGATGCCATCGCCATTGGTATCGCGCAGTATGGTGATGCGGTTAGCGCTTTTACCCAGATTTTGTGAAGCTGCTGCGCCGATAATTTTTGCACCTATCTTTTTGATGCCCTTTGTTTCGGTATTAGCTTCAGATACCAGGATATCGCCGTTGGGGGCTATGTAAATATTACGCGGGTTTTTAAGGGTATCGGCAAACAGGGTTACTGAAAAACCTTGGGGTGCTATGGGCGTTTTACCGGGTGGCCAGCCAATTACTTTACAGTAATTACTTACCGCTTTGGTTTGATAAGGGGCAGGGAGCTTAACCTCCTGATTAACTGTTGTGCTAACATCGTCGGCTTTTGAAGCATCTATCTTTTTTTGTTTACAGCTTGCCGCCAGTAAGGTAATACCTGCAATATATATTATGTAAGTTTTCATTTTATGTTTTAGTTAAATAATTAACCTGTAGTGATATGTTTTGTTTGTGAATGATGTAGCTATAAAAGCCTTATTATAAAAGCAATACTTGTAAACAAGCTATATTGATGCATTTTTTTAGATACATAAGTAGCTAATTGTGCAAAACACACTAATAGCTCGTAAAAAAGTATATTTTTGAAATCGCTGCCTGTTCAGCAAACCCAATGCAATTTAAACCGAAGCTTCTTTTATTCATACTTTTATTATTTGCAGGCACCGGTGCGTGGGCGCAGGCAGGCAGCCTTGGCGACCCTGTATTTACATTTGATTTTGGGTCGGGTAATACGCCTCTTTTTCCTCCGGCAACGGGTTATCAATATGTGGCTGGTTCGTGCCCTGGCGATGGCCAGTATGCTATCTCCAAAACCGAAACCGGGTGCCATGATGATACCTGGCATAAAGTATTAAAGGACCACACCGGTAATGATGGTTACATGATGGTTGTAAATGCAGATGAAGAAGAGGGGCAAAAGTTTTTTGAATACACGTTAAACCCAAATACCCTATGCGAAAATACAGAATATGAATTTTCGGCATACATACTAAACCTTATTAAAGCCGGCCAAAGCGGCTTTAACAGGCCGAACGTATCTTTTGTTATAGAAAAACCTGACGGAACCCCTATCGGCACCGCAGAAGGAGTTGAAATACCGGAAACATCAGACCCCAACGGCTGGGTAAAATATTCCAGACGTTTTACCGCGGAAGCAGGTGTAACCTATGTTAGAATAAAAATGATAAATAATGCACCCGGCGGCCCCGGTAATGATCTTTTATTGGATGATATTGCATTTAGAGCTTATGGGCCTATTGTGCAGGCCGGTATCCCAAATGATGCGGGAGAGATAAGCACTATACCAGGTAACCAGTGTGTAGGTATGTCAAAACGATACATTATTAAATCTTCACCAATCAATGATCCTAAGTATAAATACCAATGGCAGCAAAACTTAAACGGCGCAGGGTGGACAGACATTACTACTCCACCTGAAACCACCCCGACGCTTATTCGCGATTTCCCGGCAACGCAACCGGCTGGCTCTTATCAATACCGTTTAGGGGTTGCGGTAGGGGATAATATTACCTCCGAAAGCTGCCGTGTATATTCAAATACGTTTACCATTAATGTTAATGCCCTGCCCCCTGCACCTGTGCCCTCAACACAAACGGTTTGCGAAGGCGGAACGTTTACGTTAACAGGATCGGGCGGGGTTACTTATAAGTGGACCGGCCCTAATAACCTATCAGTGACTTCGCCAAATCCGGTAACTATCCCCGCCGCGATCAAGGCAAATGAAGGCCGATACAATGTTGAGGTAATATCCACGGCGAATTGCTCATCCTTTAGCTATGTAGATGTTACCGTTAACTTAAAACCTGTTATCGATATGTACCCAGATCCAATCCAGCCTGCGTGCAAAGGCGTTGGTGTGCCGCTAACGGCATCTGTACATGATCCCGGTACGGATACATATACTTATAGCTGGTTGCCGACTACGGGTTTGACAGATGCGAGCAAAGCTAACCCTACAGCCAATCCCAATATTACAACGGACTACACCGTTACCGTAACCAACAATAGAACATCCTGCTCTGATACCCGGCAAATACACGTAGAGATACTCGACCTGCCCGTTGCCAACGCGGGCAGCGATAAAAAGATCTTCGAGGGGCAATCCATCAGACTGGATGGCAGTGCAGAAGGCGATGTAACTTATACCTGGTCGCCGCCCGATTACCTGGACGACCCGCATTCGCCAACACCCATTGCTAACCCGCCGCATAATCAGCCTTATTTGCTTACGGTAACATCGGCTAATGGTTGCGGTATCAGTACTGATAATGTATTTGTAAGAGTTTTTGAAAAGATAGTTATCCCCAGCACCTTTACGCCCAATAATGATGGGGTGAATGATATATGGAACATTGAAGCATTAGAAACCTATCCGGATGGTGTTATTTCCGTTTTTAACCGCAACGGTAAACAGGTGTTCCAGAGCAGGGGTTATGGCAAGCCATGGGATGGTAAATTTAACGGGAGCCTGCTCCCGGCAGGTACTTACTACTATGTGATCGACCTGAAGAATGATACCCCAAAATTGTCGGGCTGGGTACTTTTAGTGAGGTAGTTTAAAATTTAATAAATTTATCCATCTGCTCGTTGGTGTAGCGCAGCGTGTCTTCGGCGGTAAGATTGCCGTTTGTGTCCATCTCTTTACGGATGGATGCGATGTGAATTTTAAGCGGCATAACATGCAGGTTAAGATAATGGCAAACACCGGTAAAATGATCTATACCGCGTATATTACCATACTTGCCCGATGACAGGCCAACCAGTGCGGCCTTCTTGTCATAAAAGCTCTCGGGGAAGCTGCATGCATCCATAAAAACTTTTAAAACGCCGGGGTAACTACCGTTATACTCGGGTATCACAAACAAAAACTTATCGGTATTGGTGATGACGTCCTGGATTTGAGCAAAGGCACTGCTGCGTTTACCGTATAGGTCGGTTTCTATTAAATTAGGAGGCAATTGGGCCAACGATAGCAGGTTGGTTTGCATACCCTTTGCGGCAAGCTGCTTTTGGTAATATTGTGCAACCTGTAGTGTAGAGCTCCCGGGGCGGTTAGTAGATGCTATGATGGTGACCATGTTGTATTTAATGAATAGTAAGCGGTAAATAGTGAGTAGTTGTCCGGTAGCTGCCTTGCCGAAATAAGCAACCATTCACCATTCTCTGCTCACCAATAACCAACCAACAAATGTTTGTAAGTTGGCAAAACTGTTAATTTCTCAATTATTTAAATCCGTATCTTTAGCGGCGGATAAAAAACAGTACAAACATAGAAATTTCTAATCCTGTTTTTCGTTTGTAAATAAACCGCAGAGATAAATTTTTTGGAAACACAGAATGGGTAAAATTATTGCTTTAGCTAATCAAAAAGGTGGCGTAGGTAAAACTACATCATCAATAAACCTTGCCGCGAGTTTAGCCGTGCTGGAATACAGGACTTTACTGTTAGATGCCGACCCGCAGGCTAATTCAACATCAGGTATAGGGTTTGACCCGCGTAATATTAAGAACAGTATTTACGAGTGTATCATTAATGGTATTGACCCGCGTGAGGCTATACAAAAAACCGAAACACCAAACCTTGACCTGCTGCCCGCGCATATAGACCTGGTTGGTGCCGAAATAGAAATGATAAACCTTACTAACCGCGAATACAAAATGAAAGCGGTTTTAGAGAGCATACGTGATGAGTACGATTTTATCATCATCGATTGCTCGCCATCATTAGGTTTAATTACTATTAACGCTTTAACCGCTGCCGATTCGGTTATCATCCCTGTACAATGCGAGTATTTTGCGTTGGAGGGGTTGGGCAAATTATTAAACACAATTAAAATTGTACAATCGCGCTTAAACACGCAATTACAGATAGAAGGCATATTGCTAACCATGTACGATGTGCGTTTAAGGCTTTCAAACCAGGTGGTTGATGAGGTTCGTACGCATTTCGAAGAAATGGTTTTCGATACTATTATACAGCGTAACACCCGCTTAAGCGAGGCGCCAAGCTTTGGTGTATCGGTAATTATGCACGATGCAAACTGTAAAGGTGCAGTAAACTATCTTAACCTTGCCCGCGAGATCATCCGTAAGAACGGTTTGGTGAGCAACGAAGAACTGGCTACAACAGTAACAGCTTAATTAAATTATGAGTGCAGAAAAAAGAAACGCACTGGGGAAAGGGCTAAGTGCCCTGCTTAACGATTCGCCAAGCGTACTTCCATATAAAAACAGTAATACCAGCAACGATAAGGTAAACGCAGGCTCAGTTTCTGAGCTTGATAGCCTTGGCTCTGTTAACGAGATAAAACTAAGTGAGATAGAGGTTAACCCTTTTCAGCCCCGTACCGAGTTTGATGAGCAGGCCCTTGCCGACTTGTCGGCCTCTATAAAGCTACAGGGCCTAATACAACCCATCACCGTACGTAAGGTTAGTGCGCATGCATACCAGTTAATATCTGGCGAGCGCAGGCTGCGTGCATCAAAAATGGCGGGCCTTACACAGATCCCCGCATATGTACGCACTGCTAACGACCAGCAAATGCTGGAAATGGCCCTGATTGAAAACATCCAGCGCGAAAACCTTAACGCTATTGAGGTTGCCCTGAGCTTTCAGAGGATGATAGATGAGTGTAGCCTGAAGCAGGAGGAGCTGGGCGACCGCGTAAGCAAAAACCGGTCTACCGTTACCAACTACCTGCGATTGCTGAAATTGCCGCCAACCATACAGGCATCCTTACGTGATGGTGCAATATCTATGGGCCATGCAAAAGCTTTGTTAGCGGTTGAAGACCCAACCATTCAGCTTTACATCCATCAGCAAATTATCAGGAACGAACTATCGGTACGCAAGGTGGAAGAGATGGTGAGGGATATTCAAAAAGCCCCTCAAAAGAAAGAAGGCAAACAGCCCGAAACACTCTCTTACCAGTTACAAAAAGTTGAGGATGACCTGGCATCGAGGTTTAGTACCAAGGTTAAACTTAAAGTTAACAGCCAGGGCAATGGAAGCATAGAAATTCCGTTCTTATCCGAAGACGATCTGGGCCGTATACTTGAAATGCTGGATTGGTAGATCTATATATGTTTAGAAGACTTTTAACCACTGTGCTTTTTTTGAGCTTCGCTTTTTTTGCGATGGCGCAAACGCCTGATACCGTGGCAGCTAAAGCCAAAGCCGATACAGTTGTAAAAAAAGCCGATGCCATTAAGCGCACCACATTTGCGCCTAAAATAAAAAAGGAACAGGAGTATCATCCGGATAGTACGCACAGCCCGCAGCTTGCCGTAAAACGTTCGTTATTTATCCCGGGCTGGGGGCAATATTATAATAAGCAATTATGGTATATAAAAGTGCCCGGCATTTACCTGGGCTTAGGGTTATTGGGTAACGCTATTATTGTTAACCAAAAGCAATACAAGCTTTTTACTGCACTTGCTAAAATTTCCAGAACAGGCGGCATACCGGATAAAAACAACCCGTTATATTCATCATACAAAAAATATGAAAGTGAATATAACCTGTACGTTGTGCAATACAATATATCAAACACCGACCTTGAAACCGCGGCAAATGGTTATCAGCGCAATTTTCAAATAAGTATATTAGGTGTAATTGCCGTTTGGGGTGTGCAGGCTGTTGAGGCATACATCACAGCTAAATTTATTAATGCCTACACGGTAGACAATAACCTGTCGTTTAAAGTTAGCCCAACCATAATAGGGGGCGAGCAGTCTATGTATGCTTCAAATTTTAACAGTGCGTTTATTCCGGGGATAAAATTTACCTTTACGCTTTAAAATAATATAAAGCATTAGCCAATAAATTTTAATCAATGAAACCATCATGAGCACTATTATAAAAAAACATCGCTCATGATAGCTTCATTACCGCTAAAAAACAAATTTTAATCAATGAAAATTGCATTGTTAGGTTACGGAAAAATGGGCAAAATAATCGAAAAGATAGCCCACGACCGTAAGCACGAAATTGTATTAAAAATAGATTACAGTAACCTTGACGAACTAACCGAAGAAAACCTTCGGAAGGCTGATGTAGCTATCGAGTTCAGTACCCCATCAACTGTTTTAGGTAATATAGAAATGTGTTTTAAAGCAGGCGTGCCTGTTGTTGTTGGCACCACTGGCTGGCACCACGAAACCGTACAGATACAAGAGCAGTGCGAATACCATAAAGGCTCTATGATATATGCCACCAATTTTAGTGTTGGGGTGAATATATTTTTCCATATAAATAAGCTATTGGCAAAGTTGATGAATAGCTACCCGTACTATGATGTACAGGTAGAAGAGATCCATCACACTCAAAAGCTCGATTCGCCAAGCGGTACCGCTATTACTATTGCCGAAGGGATTATAGATAATCTTGATAGCAAGAAGGAATGGAAGAATGTGTTGATAAGCGATGACAAGCCCGATGATGAAACGGTAGCCACTAACGAGGTGCTTATAGAGTCGTTACGTATAGAGAATGTACCGGGCACGCACACCGTTATTTACGATTCTGAAATAGATACCATCGAATTTAAGCACACCGCCCACAACCGTAACGGGTTTGCATTAGGCGCAGTATTGGCTGCCGAATGGGTAAAGGATAAAAAAGGCTTTTATTCTGTTGAAGATATGTTTGATTTTAATAAATAGTAATTAATTTACTGCACAATATTTTAAGTAATGAATTGGAAATTCTGGAATAAAAATAAATCGAAGGACAAAGTAAAGAAAAAGAAGAGCGCTGCCCGCGAATGGACGGATGCTATCATCTTTGCGGTTGTTGCAGCTACGCTGATCCGCACACTTTTCATAGAAGCATACACTATACCTACCCCATCAATGGAACGGTCGCTTTTAGTGGGCGATTTTTTGTTTGTGAGCAAGGTTAACTATGGCGCCCGTACGCCTATGACGCCTATTGCCTTCCCTTTTGCGCATCATACTATGCCAATACTCAATACAAAAGCTTACTGGGATGGTATAAAACTACCTTACTACCGTTTGCCAGGATTAAGTGAAGTTAAAAAAGGCGACGTAGTAGTATTTAACTACCCAATGGAGGCTGATTCGCCACTTTACCGCCCTGTTGATAAACGCGAGAATTATATTAAACGCTGCCAGGGAGCCCCCGGCGATACGCTTAGTCTGGTAAATGCACAGGTATATGTAAATGGTAAAATGGCGCCAAACCCTCCGGGTGTGCAAACCGACTATACAGTTACTACCAATGGTACAGATATAAACCCGCAGATCTACGCGGATCTTAATGTATCCTTGTACGATGAGGTAGGCGCGCCTACTATGACGAAGGAAAGTGCCATAAAATTGAAAAGTTATTCAAACATAAAAGCGGTTACACCTAATTATAAACCGGCTGGTATTGCCGATCCGCTTAACCCGGTGTTCCCGGCTAAGTATCCAAAATACAAGCTCGACCCTAAAAACCAGAATTTTGACTGGAACGTTGATAATTACGGCCCAATCATCATCCCTAAAAAGGGATGGACTGTTAAGCTTGATAGTTTAACGATGCCTGTTTATGGCCGCGCAATTGAAGTGTACGAAGGCAATAAACTGGCCATTAAAGATGGTAAGGTATTCATCAATGATAAAGAGGCCACTACCTACACCTTTAAAATGAACTACTACTGGATGATGGGTGATAACCGCCACGACTCGTTAGACTCGCGCTACTGGGGCTTTGTACCCGAAGACCATATTGTGGGCAAAGCCCTGTTTGTGTGGATGAGCTGGGATGATAACGCTTCATTCTTTAGCAAGATACGCTGGAGCAGGTTGTTTATGGGGATACATTAATCCTCAACTGTTGAGATATTTGAATGCCCGGTCGCGTTAGCAGCCGGGCATTTTTTTAATCCCCCGCATGTCATTTCGAGCGAGCAGTGTGTGGTGAAGAGCGTAAGCGCGACGAGAAATCTTCTACGAGCGACAAGTTAATAATGTATGGTGTGAAAGATTTCTCCTCGTACCTCGTTCGAAATGACAGGTTGGAAAAATAGCGTTTACCTACTCTCCAATATACTTTAACCCTACAATTGCCCTTGCATCATCAATCATTTTGATCATTTGGCGAGACATCTCATGTGTAATGATAGGGCTTTCAACCTTGCCGGCTTCCAGCAATTCCACAAAGTGGGTTATCTCATAGTTTAGTCCCCCGGCTATGAATGGTTCATCAATCTCTACCGTATGGCCGTCCAGGTAGCTGATGGTGGCTTTGGCCGGGTTCCACCAGTTTTTGTGGATGGTGATGTGGCCAATGGTGCCGCAGATCAAAGCATCACCTTTGCCATGTAGATCGAACCCGCCATATAACTGCGCATAACCATGCTGATGCCGGGTTTGAAAAATGCTGAACATATCTATCTCCATCCCGCTGAAGCGGCCCATGGCCTGTACCTCTTCTGTATCGCCCAGCCAGTCTATGGCCAAAAATGCCTCATAAATACCAATGCCCATTAACGCGCCGCCTGCCAGCGCATGGCTAAAGTTTGGGTGGTCGCGGCTGATATCTGCTACAGACGACCCCGCCCGTACGTAACCCACGGGGCCAATAGGGTCGGCTACTAAATATTCCTTTAGTTTTTTATAAAGCGGGTAAAAGGGTGGTTTCATCCCCTCCATAAACAGCAGGTTTTTTGCCCGGGCAATGGCAAGCACTTCATCCAGTTGCGGCAGGTTTAGGGTAGCCGGTTTTTCGCACAAAACGGCTTTGCCGGCATTAAAGGCTTTTATAATATAAGCGGCATGGGTATCAGGCAGGGTGGCTATATAAACGGCGTCAATATCGCTTGCTAAAAGCTCTTCTGCGCTTGTGCAGGCTTTGCCACCATATTGGCCAACAAAAGCGTCTACGGTCTCCATTCTGCGCGAGTAGGAGGCCGCCAGTACATTATCAGGCAAGGTAGTTAACCCTTGTATAAAGCGGTGCGCAATACGGCCGCAGCCTATAATCCCCCATTTTGTCATAGTAAAAAGTTGAATGTATAAAGTGGAAAGTTAAAAGTATAAAGTTGAAGCCGGAAATGAATTAGTTCCCCAAAAAAAAGCCTTAAGCTGAGGGTTTCAACTTAAGGCTTTCCTTACTAAAGACTTTCGGCTTATTATTGATACTGGATATAAATAGGATAAGGGCTGTACCTTGATAATACCTCTTGTGGTGTTAGCATGTGGTGCGGCGCTTTCTTGATATCGTTTTTGTAGAACAATTTAAAGCCCGTGAATTGTACCGGCTCCTGGTTAATAAAGTAACGGTAAGTACCGGTTTTCAGGTCGGGTTCACCCCATCCATCCATATCCATTACTACCTGTACTTCGGGGCGTAATTTGATGTTTTTGTAGTTGGTAACCATCTTTTTGGTAAAGCGGTGTACTATCAGAATTTTTGGAGGCAAGCCATTCTTTTTAACAATATTGGCTAAGTAGCCAGATACATAGTTAATATCATCAGCGTCATAAGTACCTATTTTTTTACCAGGCTTGCTGCCGTCTTTCATAGAAAACTCAGGGTCCATACCAAAATGTACCTGTGGCATTTTTAAATATTTTTCAAACAAGGGCAATTCTGCCTGTATGTTGCTTAAGGCTACCTGTACATCTAAAAATACAATGGCATGTGCTTTTTTAGCCAGTACCAGTACGCTATCTATCTGTTTAAATGGCATGCGGTAACGGTATTTGCCATCTTTACCACCATCGCCCTGTGCAACTACGGCTATGTAGTGTAAGGCCGGTTGTACGGGAGTTTTAGGGTCGGCTTTTTCCCATGCTTTTACTTCGCCTTTTAATTTGGCAATCATTTCGTTTGGCGGTAATTCGCCAAGGATGCCCATTTTTTTAGAGTACAGGTTACCGTAAAAAGAAACCACACGCTTAAATGGCAAAATAGCACCACCCACCGGGTAAGGCTGGTTTTTTACCGGCCACCTGCCGCTGGTATCGTTATGTGCGTTAAACTTTAAAAGTTCGTCGTATTTGGCTTTATCTGTTGGCGGATAGGTTGACTTTACAATGCTTAAGGTATCGGGTTCTTCGCCTTTAGCTTTTGCGGTGGTGTCGCCGGCTTTTTTAGCGGCCGCCTTGTCGCCGCCGCTTTGGCTGCAAGAAGAGATCAATGCTAATGAACATGCCGCGAACAGTACGGGAAAAATAACGCTTTTTAACTTCATAGGATGGATGGGGTATTTGAGTGATGCCCGGTGTACCGGCTTTAGTGTGTGGTTAAATATAATGCTTGTTAATATAAATATAGTACTTGGTTAGCTTTTATTTTTATAAAATTTACCAAATACGCCCAGCGGTAATTTTGAGCCAGCTGTTGCCTGCAGGTATAGTTCGCCAATTTCCAGGTTTTGCACTTTAGGGTATGCGTTTTTGATGAGGTTTTCGATAATTACCGACGAAAAGCCAAGCGAGTAGGTGTTCAGTATCAGGAAATGCTCTTCTGGATCAAGCAATTGCATTACATCGCTCATCATTTCGTTGATGTTATCTTCCAGCTTCCATTTTTCGCCGTTGGGGCCGTTGCCATAGGCCGGTGGGTCAAGGATGATGCCGTTATAGGTTTTGCCGCGTTTTACTTCGCGCTTTACAAACTTTAGGGCGTCCTCTACCATCCAGCGGATGTCTTTTAACCCTGATAGCTCCTGGTTCTCGTTTGCCCAGGTAACCACCTGTTTTATCGAATCAACGTGCGTGGTATCGGCACCTGCTGCACGGGCAATTAATGATGCACCGCCGGTATAGGCAAACAGGTTAAGCACCTTTGGCGTTGGCGTTTTAAATTTTTTAATGTTGTCTGATATGTAATCCCAGTTAACGGCCTGCTCGGGGAAAATACCCAGGTGTTTAAACGAGGTTAAGCCCAAACGGAATTTAATGGCTACATCATTGTTCTTGTATTCAACGTGCCAGCGGTCGGGTGTTTTTGGGTCTTTCTTTACCCAGTCGCCCGCGGTAGCGCTGCGGCCTTTAAATTTTATATGGTGCAGGCGTTGCCATTCGGCAGGGCTAAGGGCTTTGCTCCACACAGCCTGCGGCTCGGGGCGTATCAGTACAGTATTGCCAAACCGTTCCAGTTTTTCAAAGTCGCCGCAATCAATCAGCTCGTAATCTTTCCAGTGGGTTGGGGTAAGTAGTTGGATCATTCTTTATCAGTTGGCAGTTCACAGTTGGCGGTTTGCAGTAAACACGCTAAGCTGCTAAACTAAATTAGTCGCAAATATAAGTATTCTCAAATAAGAGGTGCGAACTGCACACTGTTAACTGTAAACTAAAGCTTCTCCTTTGCAGCCTGCATAAATTTGCTGGCGAATACAAAGTCGTTCAGCTCTTTGTTATCGGTATGGGCAATTTCTTTGTTTGAGCCTTCCCACCATTTTTGGCCCTGGTGTAAAAAGATGATGTGATCGCCAATACCCATTACCGAGTTCATATCGTGCGTAACCACAACGGTGGTCATCTCATACTCGGTAGTAAGTTCCTGGATCAGGTCATCTATCAGGATAGAAGTTTTTGGGTCGAGGCCGGAGTTTGGCTCATCCACAAACAAAAACTTTGGCTGCATAGATAAGGCCCGGGCTATACCCACACGTTTTTTCATACCGCCCGATAGTTCTGCCGGGTAAAGTTTGTTCTTATCCTTCAGGTTAACCCTTTCCAGGCAAAAGTTGGCACGGTCGCGTTTTTCGGCTATTGATTGATTGGTGAACAGGTTTAAAGGGAACATGATGTTCTCTTCAACCGTCATGCTGTCAAACAGGGCCGAGTTCTGGAAAAGCATCCCTATTTGCGTACGGATAGGCACGCGTGCGGTAAAATCCATATCGGTAAAATTCTCATCCTCAAAAAACACCTTGCCCTTTGTAGGCTCGTGCAAGCCTACAATACATTTTAGCAGGGTTGTTTTACCCGAGCCCGAGCCACCAATAATAAGGTTGTTTTTGCCGGTTTGGAAAGTAGCACTGATGCCTTTAAGTACATCATTATCGCCAAAGGTTTTATAAATATCTTTGATCTCGATCATAACATTAAACTGGTGATCATAAGGTCGGCAAATAAGATCCATACACAACTAAATACCACACCGCGGGTGGCCGACTGGCCAACCTCAAGGGCGCCGCCTGTTGTGTAAAATCCCTGGTAAGAACATATAGAAGCTATAATGAAACCAAATACAAATGCTTTTACTAAAGCTACCCGTACAGTTAGGCCATCAAAACCATCGTTAACACCCATCAGGTAATCTGCAGGGGTAATGCTGCCGGTTACTATACAGGCAATATAACCACCTGTAATACCCAAAGCTATTGATATAATAACCAGCAGGGGCACCATGGTAATAGAGGCTAATATTTTAGGGGCTATTAAATACCCCGGCGCATTAACGCCCATTATCTCCAATGCGTCTATCTGCTCGGTAACGCGCATGGTGCCAATGTTTGATGCAAAGTTTGAACCTACACGGCCAGCCAGTACCAATGATGAAATGGTTGGGCTAAACTCCAGGATGTTGGAGTCGCGCGAGATGCTGCCGGCAATACTGCGGGGCACCAGCGGGCTTGATAGCTGGAAAGCTACCTGTATGGTTGTGGCTGCACCAATAAACACCGATATGATGCTGATGATACCTAATGAGCCGATACCTACTGATACCATTTCGCGCATTACTTCGGCCCAGTAAACCTTAAATTTCTCGGGTTTTTTAAAACTTAAACTGAGTAGTAATATATATTTTCCTAAACTTTGAAACATCTGCTAATTGTGAAATTCGGTTAAAAATACATTTTTTAATATTAAGGCTATATTGCCTGTTCTAATTCAATTAATTTAATTAGATATTTATTGCATGATACAAACTAAAAACGCCCTTATAACCGGTGCAACCAAAGGCATTGGCCGCGCTGTTTCAATTGCTTTTGCTAAACAAGGAATAAACCTGTCAATTTGTTCTCGCAATGAGCAAGAATTATCAGATTTTAAACAGGAGCTGCATAAAGTTAACCCCCAAATTACAGTTGTTACCCTGCTTGCCGACTGCAGTAAGCGCGATGATGTAATAAATTTTGCCGTATTCACCGAGAAAAAGCTGGGCTTCGTCGACATTATTGTGAATAATGTGGGTATGTACAAGCATGTTTCTATACTTAATGATAGCGAAGATTCTTTCCAAAAACAGATAGATACCAACCTGATGCCATCCTATGAACTGTACCGTTTCTTCGGTAAAAGTATGGTTTCTGTCGGTAAAGGGCATATTTTCAACATATGCTCTGTAGCGGCCCTAAACCCCATAGCAGAGGCCGGGGTGTACAGTGTAACTAAGTATGCGTTATTAGGTCTTAATAAGGTAATGAGGCTCGAAATGCAGGGACACGGTGTTAAAGTAACAGCAATAATCCCGGGGTCGACATTAACAGATTCCTGGAAAGGCATTGAGGTTGATAAAAACACAATGGTGCTCCCGGAGGATGTAGCATCGGCAATAACAAACATATTAAATATGAGCGCCGGTGCCAATGTTGACGAACTGATTATAAAACCTGCACCGGGCCAGATATAGTAACCAAATACTTAAACTAAAAGATAATGGAAAAGAAACTTTACAGAGACGAACAACGCAAATCACTAGGCGGTGTTTGTGCAGGCTTAGCCGAGTACTTCGGCGTTGATGTATCAGTAGTACGCGTAATATTTGTATTGGCTATGTGTTTAAAAGGTGTAGGCCTTGTACCTTACATCGTACTATGGATAGTATTACCTAAAAAACCATTTAATTATGCCGACCCAACATACCAGCCAGGCGTTACACCCGGCTATAACCCTAAATACGGCCAGCCATTCGGCGATGTAAAGGTTGATTATACCGTACCTTCACCACATACTATGGGCCAGCCGTTTACATCGTACCCTCCGGTGAAAAAGACTTCAAACGCAGGTTTAATGTTTGGTGTTGTACTGATAGTACTTGGATCGATATTTTTGCTCGACCAGTTTGACTGGATTCCCGATTGGGATTTTGAAAAACTATGGCCGGTAGTATTGGTAGCAATAGGTGCAACCCTAATATTTGGCAGCAAAAAGCAACCGTGGGAAAAAGAAGGCTGGCATGCTGAAAAGAAAGAGGCCGGATTTAAAGCCGACGCCGATACAGAAATAACAGAAGACAAACCAAACGATAACACTCCAACTATATAATTATGAAAAGCGAAAAAATTGTACCGGGCCTGATCCTGGTTCTGTTAGGAACCGTGTTCCTGTTAGATAATTATCATGTAATAGATTTCCACTGGGGTAATATATGGCACCTATGGCCAATATTTCTGATCATGGGTGGTGTAAACCTGGTGTTTGCCAACAATAAAGCAGCCTGGGCAACAGCCCTTAAAATAGGGGTGGTTATATTAGGCTTTGGCTTACTGATATTCGGTCATTTTGAAAACCGTTGGTTTTCTCCGCTTAACGGCAATTGGCATTTTAATGACAAAGGCTGGTATAAAGATAATGGCGATGATGATGATGACGACGATGATGACAACGGCAAGAGCAGCGATAGTACCGGCATTGTAAAGGTTGAAGGCAGCAGCACCTATACCGAGCCCTACGTGGCAACCGCAACAGTTGCAAAACTTAATATTAGCGGCGGCGGTACAGAGTATAAGCTAAAAGATTCTACCAACCAGCTTTTTACAGCTACTACCCGTGAGCGTTATAGCAGGTACATTTATACACATACCATGGAAGGCAACGTACCCGTACTTGACCTGCATATGAAGGATAAAAAAGGCCATATTGATTGGGATAGCGACAACGGTAACTCTGTAAATGTTAAACTTAATGTGAACCCACAATGGGATATCAATATTAACGCAGGCGCCACAGCATTAGAGTTTGACCTATCGAAGTTTAAGATAAGGGAACTTAATTTAAATGGTGGTGCCGGTTCATTTGATATTAAATTGGGGCAGCCACTTGCAGCTACTAATATTGATATTGAAACAGGGGTATCAAAAGTAGTGATCCAGATCCCTGCAAATGCCGCATGCCGCATAACCTCAGAGTCGGGGTTGTCATCTACCGATTTTATTGGCTTTATTGGCAAGGGTAATAACGTTTTTGAAACCCAGGGCTTTGATGCTGCCGCAAACAAAATAACTATTCATATGAAAGGCGGCCTTTCTAAATTTAAAGTAAGTAAGTATTAATATTTTTATTGCCGGATGGGATGCACAATGTTTAAATTTGAAAAACCATGCAACCATCCGGCAATTTAATTTCTGAACCTACCGCTAACGACCAGTACATCCTGGTGATTAAAGGCAAACCCGAGGGGCCGTTCAGTATTGAACAATTGCGGGAGCATAAAATTAAACCCGGCGACTTTGTAAAAACCCCCGCAATGGACGATTACAAGGAAGCTCATGAAATAGCTGCTTTAAGGCAGCTATTTGGCTTTAGCAGGCAGCCCTTACCCATGCAATACTTCGGCAGTTTTGACCAGCGTGCCACTGCCGCCGTTATAGATTGGCTGATTGTTTTAGCGGCACTTGTATTGGTAGCCTTTGTAGTGATGCTGATGCTGTTAGTTGCCCTCCCCGGCGATGATAATAAGATCATCCGTATTGGTATCACCATTGGTATTATAGCGCTTACCCCAATTGCCAAACTCATTTACAATACTAAACTTGAAAGCAGCCCCAAACGCGGCACCATAGGTAAACAACTCATGAAGATCCGGGTGTGCGATATTTATGGCGAGCAAATAACCACTTCGCAAGCATTGGGGCGAAACGCGGGTAAATACCTGTCTACAGCTACCTTTTTTGTTGGATACCTGATGTGTTTCTTCAACAAAAAACAGCAGTGCTTGCATGATATACTGGCCGATACTTTGGTTATTAAAGACCGTTTAGACGGATAAATCTTCCCTTCTCTATACTTAATAATTGTTAAAAAGTGTTAATTCTACGAAATATTCGTAGAGTGACTAATTTATTAGTTATGTTTGTGATGTATTAATTTATCAACCTTAATAAAAAAGATATATCACAGTTATGAAAAAACTATTTACCTTATTTTTAGGGGTATGCGCTATAGCTACGGTAGCAAAAGCACAAAAGCCCGATAGCACCCAGGCTGTAGCCCACTATAAGTTTTCGCATCTGCGCGATACCACCAAACCCGACGATATTTACACCGAAAATATGGTTTTGTTTTTAGGCAGAAGTGCAAGCGTTTACAAAAGCTTTGACCGTAAAACACAGGACGCCCTCATGAAAAAGCAAGTGGCCGAACAGGTTGCAGCCAGTGCAGGCGGCCCCATCAAAATTAACGTTAAAGGTGGCCGTGCAAGTAGTACAGAGTATTTCACATTTGCCGATCAGAAAAAATTTATCAGGAAAGAGAAACTGGTAAACAACTACCTGATAGAAGAGCCGATGCCGGTTATTAAGTGGAAGATAACCAACGATACGGCAAGTTTTTCGGGCCTTAAATGCCAGAAGGCAACCGCGCATTTTGCCGGCAGGGATTACACCGCGTGGTTTTGCCCTGATGTGCCCTTTCACAGCGGCCCATGGAAACTGATAGGCTTACCGGGCCTGATTGTAGAAGCCTACGACACAAAAAAACAGGTGGTATTTAAATTTGATGGACTTGATAATGCTGATAAACTTGAAAAACCGGCACCGGGCGACGAAGCGGGTACCATAAAAAGCGGGGGTACGGTTGTGAAAATGGTAGGCATGGCCGATGATGTCGACGATCCATCTGTTATAGCCCTGCCATCAACAGGTATAAAAGCCAGCGAAAAAGAGTTTACCAATCTGAAGGAAGCCATGAAAAAAGATCCGCAGGCGTTTATGCAGGCGGCGATGGGCGGCTCGGGCGCTAATGTGAGGATGAATGCCAACCCTAATTCAACAAGCAAGTTCCAGGTTTCGCAAGGGCCGGTTATCAACAACCCATTAGAACTCCCTGAGAAAAAATGAGCCAGATATACAAACTGGGTGCGGTGTTCATTTTATGTATGCTGTGCTCTGCCGCGGGCTTTGCCCAAAGCCTTAAGGGCACCGTTACCGATAGCCTGGGTAAGGCCATATCATACGCCAGTATCAACCTTAAAAATGGCAGCAACTTAATTATTGCCTATACCAGCAGCGATAGCAAAGGGAACTATACCTTACAGATCCCTGCCGATGCCGACAAAAGCGGGCTGGCTTTGGAAGTAAGCTGTGTGGGGTTTACTAAACAGAGCAAACAGGTTGCATCTGTAGCCGCTGTGTATGATTTTAAGCTTATCAGAGCAATTAACCAGCTGCAAACGGTAACTATTAAAGATAACCGCCCCAGGCTGCGTGTGCATGGCGATACCACCGACTACAAGGTATCAGACTTTAGCAGCCCGCAGGACAGGGTGATTGGCGATGTGATCAAAAAACTTCCGGGTATTGATGTAGCCAAAGATGGTAAGATCAGTTACAATGGCAAGGCTATCTCTAACCTGTACATAGGCGGCGATAATTTACTTGACGATAAGTACAACATAGCCACAAACAGTATCCCTAACGGGGTGGTAGATAAGGTACAGGTGATGGAAAATCACCAGCCTATAAAAATGCTGAAGGATAAGGTTGTAAGCGAAGATGTTGCCCTTAACCTCACCATGAAAAAGGATGCCAAAATGCAATGGATTGGGCAGGAAACCCTTGGCGGTGGGTTGCCCGATAAGTACTATGCCGATCTTAACGCCATGATGTTTAAGGATAAGTATAAAGGCATTAACTATTTTAAAGCAAATAACACGGGTAATGATGTGGCAAATGATCTGATCTCGCACAATTTATCGGGCTACCTAACCAGGCTGGATAATGATAAACCGGGTACGGTACTGTCATTAGGTACCGCCGGCGACCCCGACCTGCCGCGCAACCGTTACCTGTTCAACCAATCGGGCATCTTAAATTTCAATAACCTGGTTCACCTGAAGAAGGATGTTCAATTGCGCGCCAACATATCATACCTGCGCGATAATCAAAAACAGAGTTATTCTAAATTCAGCGAGTATTACCTGCCTGGTGATACGATTAGATATGCCGAGGTGCAAAACAACAGGCAAAGGCCGGATATTCTGCACAGCCAGCTTTTGCTGAATGTGAACAAGGATAAATACTACCTGAATGATAATTTTACTGCTGATTATAGCCGCAACACGGGCTACTCGGCGCTTAATACAAACGGTACACCCGTAAACCAGGTTTTTAAGGATAATTTAATGGATATATCCAACGAGTTTAACCTGATGAACACCTTTAAAAACAACCATATCATTGAGTTTTACAGTTACCTTAACCGCAGTACCGAGCCCGAGAACCGCATCATTGATCCCGGATTAAACCCCGATATTTTTAATAACAACATTGCTTATAAACAGCTAACCCAAACGGTTGATATCCCATCATGGTTTACCAATAACTATGTGAGTTTTAAAATTCCCGGTAATATCATGACGCAGAGCTATAAGGCAGGGTTTAGCATCCAGTCGCAAAAGTTGCAGTCGGCGTTAAATTTAACGCAGTTGAATAATTCTGTAAACCTGGTGTCAGACAGCGCGGTGAACAACCTGGACTGGCAGCGCCGTAAGGTTTATGCCGAGGCTGGTTTTGATATTCCGGGCGATAAAGTGAAGGTGGGTGTTTCGTTGCCGCTTAATTTGCAGCAGATAAGCTACAAGGATAATTATTATGGATTGGATAAAGACCTTACCCGGTTATACTTTAACCCGCGTGTATCGGTAAAATACCAAACCAGTGTAGAAAACTATGTTTCATTAGGGTATAACTTCCGTAACGATATTGGGAGTATACAGGATGTTTATAACGGGTATATCCTGCAAAATTACCGCTCGCTGTATGCCAACAATGCCGACTTAACCGAGCGTAAAACGCAATCTGCCAACCTGGGCTTTAATTACCGCAAGGCCATTACGCTGTTCTTTTTTAGTGTGAACGCTAGCTATACGCATATGAATGCCAATAACATCGCATCCAGCATACTAACCAATAATATCCAACAGCGCATTGTGCTGCCGTTTGATAATAATTTGGACTCATGGACGGGGAGCGGCTACATCAGTAAGTATGCCTTTAGCCTGCGTACTACGCTTAGCGCGGGTATATCGGTACAAACCACTAAATTAAACCAGATCCAGAATAACATTATCCTGCCTTATAATACCGTTTCAACCGTGTATAGTGTTGGTGCCGATACCAAGGTGAGCGATAAGGTGAATTTTAGCTATAAAGCCAATTACACCCAAACAACAAGCAGTTCATCCGCGGTAGCGCAAAAAAATAAATTCGAGCGGCTTATCCAGCAGGGGGTGCTCAACTACAATCCCCTGGGTAACCTGTATTTAAGTGCCTCTGCCGATCATTACTACACCCATCAGCAGCAGGCTAATGATCTGAAATATGTTTTTGCAGATGCATCAATGCGCTACAGGTTCACCAAAGTAAAGGCCGATCTGGAGGTAAGTGCGCAAAACCTGTTCAATACCAAAACGTATAGTGCGCTGTACCTGTCGGCAAATACATTTACCAGCAGTTCATACACCATACCGGGCCGGTTTTTACTGGCTAAGGTTACGTTTAATTTGTAGAGAAAAGTTAAAACCCCGTCATTGCGAGCGTAGCGTGGCAATCTTCGATAGAAAAGTCGCCGACAAGCATGTCGAAGATTGCCACATCGCTACGCTCTTCGCAATAACGTGTGGAGGGAGTAGCATAAAAAAAGCGATGAGTAAAACTCATCGCTTTTTTATTTCAGTCTGCAAACTGCAAACCATTTACTGCAAACTGATTAAACAGCGTCAGATAATGAGCTGAACGTAAAGTCCCTTATACGCATTGGCGGTATCAGGGCGCTTTGGCTGCTTTCGCCGCTTACGGTGCGTTCCTGTTTGCCAAGGGCATCCAGGTTGTTCAGCATAATAACCGGGCTCTCGTTAAACCTTAAGTTTTTAATAGGGAATTTGATCTGTCCGTTCTCTATATAAAAAGTACCATCGCGGGTTAGGCCGGTGTACAATAGCGTTTGCGGGTCAACCGGGCGTATGTACCACAGGCGGGTTACCAATATGCCTTTTTCGGTGCCTTTTATCAATTCCTCTAAGGTTTGGGTGCCGCCTTCCATAATAATGTTAGCAGGGCCGGGAACAGGTTTTACACCTTTCTTTTGCGCCCAATAGCGCGAGTAGCTGAAATTTTTAACAACGCCTTTTTCAATCCAGCTCATTTTGCCCAGCGGCTGGCCATCGCCAGACCATGAACTTGCAGGAAGATCGGGGTGGGTGGGGTCTGAATAGATGTTCACCCTTTCATCAACCAATTTTTCGCCAAGGCGGGTTTTGCCACCCGGTTTGCTTAAAAAGCTGCGGCCTTCATCGGCGCTGCGCGCGTCAAGGCTGCCGTATAACTGTTCAAGCAATACAATACCGGCTGCAGGCTCCAATATCACGGTGTATTTACCGGGCTCAATAGCTTTAGCACCGTTTGAACCGGTTGCTTTTAACGCGGCCCTTTTGGTAAAGCTAACTGCGTCCATTTTAGCAACATCATTATAATCTTTAGTGGCATAGCCCGATCCCTGGCTATCTGCCGTACGTAAGGTTACCGAAAAATTAATGTCGGTAGCTTTATTGTAAGCAAATAAACCCTTGGAGTTCATCATAGCGCTAAAACCCGCGCCGCTTTCTAAAAAGCCGGCAGCGGTAAGCTTATTATCTTTCGCTATTTGCAGGCTATCGGCAACCATGGTGGTACGCTGTGCCGGTGTTAAAGCCGCTGTTGCAGGTATAAAAGTTTGGCCGGATGGGCCGTATGTTTGCGGGCCAAGCATTGGCATATATTCCGGGTTTTCTGGAGCCAGTTGCGCCAGCTCTTCCGATTTTTTTACAGCAGCAGCAATCGCTTCATCAGAGTAATCATTCAGGGTTATAACACCTAGTTTTTTACCAAATGCCGATGATATGGCCATGCTGGTACTGCTTATAGCACCACTTGTTGATACCGAGTTGCGGGCGTACCTTATATTAGCCGAGTCAGATCCGTTCAGGTTTATTTCGCATTCGTCGGCTTTTGAATAGCTGAGCGCTTTCTTCATGATAGCGCGGCATTCATCTTCAGTTAAAATAGCCATATGTTTAAATTTTTCTTGCTGTGTTAATTACGTTAACCCCGTTAAAACGGGCTGTTGATGAACCGTGCGATACCGCGCTTGATTGCATAGGCTGGCCTTTACCATCAAAGAATGAGCCACCTAAACGGTAATCGTCTTTATCGCAAACTGCTGCGCATGAGTTCCAGAACTCCTGAGTATTGGCCTGGTAAGCCACATCATTTAACATGCCTACTACCTTGCCCTCTTTTATCTCATAATAAAGCTGCCCGCTAAACTGGAAGTTATAACGTTGCTGATCGATAGAGAAGGAACTGTCGCCGATGATGTAGATACCTTTCTCCACATTTTTGATCATATCAGCCGGAGAAAGTTTTTCCTTGCCCGGTTGCAGTGATATGTTTGGCATGCGCTGGAATTGCACATCGCGCCAGCTTTGTGAGTAGCAGCATCCTTGCGACTCTTTTAAGCCGATGATGTGCGCCTGGTCGCGGATGGCCTGGTAATTTACCAGTATCCCGTCTTTAATAATATCCCATTTTTTGGTGCCAACGCCTTCATCATCGTAACCTACAGCACCAAGCGAACCCGGCTGTAATTTGTCGGCTACAATGTTTACGTTTTTGCTGCCAAAGTTAAATTTGCCCGTTTTCCACTTGTCTAAAGTAAGGAAACTGGTACCGGCAAAGTTAGCCTCGTAGCCCAGCACACGGTCAAGTTCTGATGGGTGGCCAACAGACTCGTGGATGGTTAACCACAGGTGGCTTGGGTCAAGCACCAGGTCGTATTTACCCGGCTCAACAGATTTTGCCTTCAGTTTCTCGGCAGCCTGCAATGCAGCAGCACCGGCATCTTCCAGCATATCGTAACGGTCGCGGTAAAGCGTGGTCTGGCTTTTTATTTTGTCGCTTTCGCGTGGCATCAGGTACTCATACCCCATTCCGCGTGGTGCGCTTAACGAAGCACGGGTTTCAAACTTGCCGCTTTTCTCGTCAATTTTGGTAACACCAAATACCGGCCATATGCGGTGAATGTCCTGGTCAATGTATGAACCATCTGTTGATGCAAAGTATTTTTGCTCGTTCACCATAAACAGTACCGAGTTAACGTAGTTAGCGCCGTTTTTAAAGGCAGCATCGTTAACAGACAGTAACAGGTCGGTTTTTTCTTTCATTGGTACCTCAAAAGCATTACGCTCTATAGGTGTTTTCCAGCTTACTTCGCCGTAACCTTTTTGTGGTGCAAGCTGCACTGGTTCGGCTTGTATGCGCGAGTTTTCTTTGGCTATGGCTACAGCAAGTTCGGCAGCGCGTGCAATGCTGCCGTTATCAAGCTTATCTGTTGCGGCAAAGCCCCAGCAGCCATTTGCAATAACACGGATACCCATCCCGTAAGATTCAGTATCTACAATGTTTTCGATGTTTTTGTCGCGGGTTACTACAAACTCATTAAGGTAACGGCCCAGGCGTACATCAGTATAGGTAGCGCCTTTTGCGCGTGCAGCGTTAAGGGCTACATCGCTCATCCGTTTTTTAATGGTTACATCAACATCCCGCATACGCGTGCCTGCTACAACCGGCGAACCAAGCGCCGTAAACTGGCTAAGCATGGAAGCACTTATGCCCATGCCCGTAAGGTAAAGGAAATCTTTTCTTTTCAAAGTGAGTATGATTAATTGCCTAAATATAGTGAATAATGGTAATGAAAAACAAGTGCTGTATTGCTTTGGTTACGGCAGCCCCGCTATACGCTTATACGCCTGCAAGCCTTAGGCATATGGCCGGTATCCGCTGCTATCGGGTTTAAGAGGGAGAGGGCGGTATAGCTATTGCCCAACCCTTCATGGCGAGTTTAGCATGGTAATCCTGGATAGAAAGGCAGCAGGCGTTCATATAAATCAGACGCCTATGGTAGCCGGGATGTTACAAGGAGTGGTTTTTTTAATTCTTTTAGCTGGTGCACGTGTGCAGAATTTCAATATCGGCCCAAAACATATATTTTCACAACTAAAGGTTGTTAAATCACGTAGTTTTACGTGATTTTTTTCAGGTT
>JAZJYI010000001.1:0-1065291 GCA_040390445.1 Bacteroidota bacterium | reverse complement strand
TCTTTTGTTCATTTTGGTTGAGCTTTTTGTCAACCTATTTCAGGACAAGTCAATTCGGAACAAAATGGAACAAAGCTTAAAATCACAACAAACTATAAATCAATAATTTAACTTCAATTTGTTATATATCTATTTTTGCTTGTCAACATCCTAAAAAGGCCGAACCAGGGGCGAAAAAGGACGAAAAAAAGTCATTTTTTTGCGCGCTTTTCCCGTCAATTTCTTGTTCCATTTCACAAAAAGTGGAACAAAAACATGATTCTAATAATGTTTTGATATATAGATACTTACATCAAAATTTGAAAGTAAAACTTTAAATAGAGGGCCTGAAATAAAAAATCAATAGCCTGCCTATCAACATGTTCCATTTGTTCCACTTGTTCCATTTCACAATGGAACAGAACAAGAGGTGCAACTACTGTTTAGCCGGCTATTATTGTTACGCCCTATCACCCGTTAGTAAGCTTTTTACCACGGATAACCATTTTCATGCGGCGGCGCTTTAATGAGATCTTTACATGCAGGTTCTCGTTTTTATGGATGTTGCTTTGATAAGCTTTAATAATATCCTTATACGTAAGCACCCCTATCACCTTCCCGTTAGTCGAGGTTGATAATATCGGCAGTATTTCGGCATTGGTTTTAGACATACTTTGTACAGCCTGGTGTAGCGTATCGGTACTTTTAATAACAGGCCTGGTTTCGTGCACGGCAATATCGCCAAGACTGGCGTTTTCGTCGGTATTGGCATTGTACAGGTCGGTGATTTTTAATGTACCGCCGTAATTGTTGGCCTTATCAACTAAAATAAAATAATTATCGGTTATCTTGTTTTTACTTAACCAGTCCTTTACCTCCTTAATGGTATTATCAGTGTCCAGCACAATAGTATCATCATTTATTACATCAGACACGTACATTTTTTGCAGGATATCCGGCTCAAACGAATCGGGCGTTGAAATGCCCCTGCGGGCTATCTTTTCGGTCATTATGGTATTTTCCATCAAAAAGAACGATACAATATAGGCCGCGGTACAAGCGCCCAGTAAAGGCAGTAATGCATGCGATTGCAGGGTGGCCTCCAAAGCAAACACTATACTGGTGATAAAAGCCCTTGATGCACCCGCAAACATAGCCGACATGCCAATTAATGCCGCCATGGGCAGGGTAATACCCGCATCAGGGAAATATTTAATAATAACAGCACCTATAATTGCCCCACTGGCGCCGCCAATAGTTAATAAAGGCGCCAGCGTACCGCCCGAAGTACCGCTGCCCAAAGCTATAGCCCACGACAGGAATTTGAATAGGCATAGTGTAATAACCAGTTGCAACGGCCAGCTACCCGATAAAATGCCCGTGATATTATCATACCCTACCCCCAGTGAGTGCGGTGCAAAATAACCTATGGCACCAACGGCAAGGCCACCTACTGCCGGCCACCACATCCAATGGATGGGCAGTTTTTCAAAGGCATCCTCAATGGCATAAACTATTTTAGTGATCCCTACTGATAGCAAACCCAGTATAATGCCCATAAAGCTATAAATACCCAGCGCCAGGTTTGACGGGATGGCCAGATCGGGCATGGGGAACACCGGGCCCGATTCGAACAGCAGATGGTGTCCTGCCGCTCCTGTGATACAGGCCAGCGCTACCGGCAATATGGATTTTGGAGAAAACTCGAACAACAAAAGCTCTATCGCTAAAAATATAGCTGCTATTGGCGTACCAAATATAGCCGACATACCTGCAGTTGCCCCTGCCGCCAGGATGATCTTCCGCTCGTTTGCGGTTACTTTAAACAGCTGCCCCAGTGTCGATCCTAAAGCACCGCCTGTAGCGATGATTGGCCCTTCGGCGCCAAATGGCCCGCCTGTACCTATAGCTATAGCAGATGATATAGGTTTTAAAAAGGTGATGGATGGTTTAATGTTACTCTCGTTAACCAGTATTTGCTCCATAGCCTCGGGTATGCCGTGCCCACGGATAGCTTTTGAGCCATATAAAGCCATAAGACCTACAATTATGCCGCCTATTGCCGGTATGGCAATAACCCATAAACCCAGGTGGTTAGCAGCCGGGCTATGAAAAGCCAGGCTTAAACTGCCATAAAAAGCAATATTAGTTACCAGGTTTATCAGCCATACCAGCACTTTGGCTATTATACTGATAACCATAGCTACAGCAATAGCGTAGATACAAATGCGCAGCAGCCGTGCTTTTAAAAAGGTTGATTTGTTTACCGGGTCGGTCTCGTTATCTAACTGGGTTAATAGTGGAGAAATGGGGATGCCGTTTTTGAGATCGCTTTTTTTCATAAAGATGTACACTGGCGTAAGCCATTATTGCCTTTGCAAGGTAAAATAACAGACAAACACTAAAACAATTTAATTTTTTATTGCTTAAACAATATATTTGCAAATATAACAGTTAAATTTACAATCTAAAACATTGCTAATACAACATTATGAAAACTTCAGGTAAAGTACTTATCGTCATCGGTATCATCATTATTATCATCGGCTATTTCACAACCCGTAACCTTAACACTGTAAGCGCGGTCGATTCACATTCATGGACTATTAATATCAACGGCATCAACTCCATTCAGTGGGTAATGTACACCGGTTTTATTATTTTCATGGTTGGTGTATGTTTTATTATTGGTACCTTAGAGCAACGGCATCAGCGCGTAAATTAGCCTTTAACACTTATTTTACATACGATGGGTTTAATAAAAAAAGTTGAGGACTGGGGCGACAGGCACCACCCCGCAGCACTTGATGTGATGCGCATTTTATTAGGAATATTCCTCTTTTTAAAGGGGTATTCCTTTATGCACAACATGGCTTACCTAAGGTGGACAATTGAAGACCAGCAACTGATAAACCTATCGCCGTTTTTAATAAGTGCTATTATGCACTATGTGATTTTTGTGCACCTTGCTGGCGGCATACTTATTACGCTTGGGCTACTTACCCGTTTATCGTCTATACTACAATTGCCTGTAGTTATTTCGGCTATATTCTTCATCAACATATTTAAATCAGAACCCAATAACGACCTGTGGCTATCTATTTTTGCCTGCGTGCTGCTTGCTGTTTTCGCATTTGTAGGTTCAGGCCCGTTATCGCTTAACAGGATATTATCATGGCCTGAACAAAAGAAAGCTAAAGGTTAAACGTATTACCTTAAAAGCCCGGGTTGTTTGCTAATATTGCAGCCGCAACATTTTCATCATTAAATGAAAGAAACTAAAAATGCCTGTAATTTAAATAACTGCTTTTTGTGCACCCATAGCGTTAAAGACTGGATTCCGGCCATTGGCGCGCATAAAAAGAACTTCGCAGTTAAAAAAGGCGAGAGCATTTTTAAAGAAGGCGACCCTGTTAAAGGTATTTACTTTGTATACACAGGTAAAGTTAAAGTACATAAACGCTGGAACAACGATAAAGAACTCATTATTCGTTTTGCAAAACCCGGCGATATATTGGGTCACATGGGATTAGGCAACAACCCTGTTTACCCCGTAGCCACCACAGCTTTAGAACCCACCACCCTTTGCTACATCGACTTGTCTTTTTTTGAATCGACACTAAACGTAAACCATAAGTTTACTTACGCCCTGATGAAGTTTTTTGCCGACGAACTGCAAACGTCAGAGAAGCGGATGCGTAACCTGGTACATATGCCGGTTAAAGAGCGTATTGCCCTTGCCATGCTTAACCTTAAAAATATTTTTGGCACTGATGATAACGGTGCCATCAATATAGAACTTACCCGGCAAGACCTGTCCAGTTATGCAGCAGTATCATACGAAACATGGTTTAAGGTAACCCAGGATTTTATACAGGAAAACCTGATAGCTGTAACCGGTAAAAGCATCACCATAAAAAACGAAGCGGCGCTTCAAAAACTGGTTGACGCTGCAAATGAAGGGTTTGAGTAATTATGGGAGCCTGTCAAACAACGATCAATATCGCCTAAAACCGCACTTAAAACACCCTGAAACGCCCTCAAAGCCCCGAAGTGTTCACGTTCACTGCCGTGAACACCCGTGAACGCTGGCATTAGACTGATAATCAATGATTTCCTATTATTTGATACTGACAATATTGCGCCACCAGGGATTCTATAACTCAGACTAACAAGTAATCTCGCATGCATTAAAAAATTCTTATAAATTCACGATATTCGTATCAAACATACTACCACCATGAAAACAGACTACGGCACCCTATCGCAAACTATTAACGGCCTAAAAGCAGAAGGCTACACCCGCGATTTTAATATACAGCAAGATTGCCTGGTTTGCCAGGAAACACAAAGCGAACTATCTCCTGATGAATTTGAGATAGACGGCGTTTTCCGTTTCGAAGGCGAATCAAACCCGGATGATGAAGCAGTGCTTTATGCCATCTCATCAACCAAAGATGGTTCAAAAGGCGTACTCGTAAATGGGTACGGCATATCTAATGATGATTCATCAGCAGCGTTGGTTCAAAAATTAAATACGCATTCGTAAGTTAGCGACCCTGTCAGTCTGAGCTTGTCGAAGACTTAAACACTTACATAACCACCCTGTCATGCTGAACGCAGTGAAGCATCTATTCGCTAACATGTATGTTCGATAAGCAACGTTCGCGAATAGATCCGTCGCTATCGCTCAGGATGACATATGAGAAGGTGATGCGGGGGGAAATATCCATACTCATTAATTCCCAAAATATCAATAATACCTATAAATAATATTTAATTATTATTCGTTCTAAATTGCTAAAAATGTGCAATTTATATACTTAAACACTCCTATAGTACTTAAACTTGCACTATGGATAATTTTATGGCCGCCAGGTCGCAAATGGCATTGTCCCTGGGCTTTCACATCATATTTTCGTGCATTGGCATGGTTATGCCTTTCTTTATGGCGGTATCGCATTTTTTGTGGCTGCGGACAGGTAACCCTGTATATCAAAATATAACCAAAGCATGGAGCAAAGGCGTGGCCATTTTCTTTGCTACAGGGGCCGTATCTGGCACCGTATTATCCTTTGAACTTGGGCTGCTGTGGCCAACCTTTATGAAACACGCCGGGCCTATCTTCGGTATGCCTTTTTCATTGGAAGGTACAGCCTTTTTTATCGAAGCTATCGCGCTTGGGTTCTTCCTTTACGGGTGGAACAGGTTTAACCGCTGGTTTCACTGGTTTACGGGCGTTGTGGTAGGCATCAGCGGGTTATTATCGGGCATACTGGTAGTAGCTGCCAATGCCTGGATGAACAGCCCATCGGGCTTCGACCTTGTTGATGGCAAGTACACCAACATCGACCCTATAAAAGCCATGTTTAACCCGGCCTGGTTCTCGCAGGCTTTGCACATGTCAATAGCGGCGTTTGCAGCAACAGGGTTTGCGGTGGCGGGCGTTCATGCCTTAATGGTGATGCGCAAACAGAATGTAAACTTCCATTTAAGGGCATTTAAAATAGCGGCTATATTTGGTGTAGTAGCAGCCATATTACAACCCTTAAGCGGCGACATTTCGGCCAAAATGGTAGCTAAAAGGCAACCTGCCAAGCTTGCTGCTATGGAAGCGCATTTTGAAACCAAACCCTACTCGCCCCTTATTATCGGCGGCATCCCCGATGTAAAAAACAAAAAAGTTGATTATGCTATAGAGCTACCCGGTATGCTTAGTTTTATGGTTTATGATGATTTTAAAACACCCGTAAAAGGATTAGATCAGATTCCCGAAAAAGACCAGCCCCCTATAGCGGTTACGCACTATGCTTTCCAGCTAATGGTGGCACTGGGCATGCTGATGATGGGGTTAGGAATACTATACCTGATAGCTATCTGGAAAAAGAAAAGCTGGTTTGATAAGCGATGGTTCCTGAAACTATTTATATGGGCCACCCCTATTGGCTTTATTGCCGTAGAAGCCGGTTGGACGGTAACCGAAGTTGGCCGCCAGCCCTGGATAATACAAGGCGTTATGCGCACTGCCGATGCCGTTACCCCTATGCCGGGTATTGGTTACTCGTTCTACCTGTTTACGGCGGTTTATTTTACGCTGAGCATCGCGGTTATATTTTTGCTGTACAGGCAGATAAAGATGGTACCTGAAATTT
Organism: Bacteroidota bacterium; assembly: GCA_040390445.1. Taxonomy (GTDB): domain Bacteria; phylum Bacteroidota; class Bacteroidia; order Sphingobacteriales; family Sphingobacteriaceae; genus Mucilaginibacter. The sequence continues at coordinate 1,059,160 of JAZJYI010000001.1, read as the reverse complement.
ATGACAACCCTAACCCTGTAAGCAAATGATATACGTAGTCATCATATTTTTATGGGTTGCGCTGTTGCTGTACCTGGTAATGGGCGGAGCCGATTTTGGCGCGGGTATTATTGAGATGTTCACCTCCAACAAAAACAAATCGCGCACGCGGAGGATCATGTACAATGCTATTGGCCCCATATGGGAGGCTAACCACATGTGGCTGATCATTGCTATTGTAATACTATTTGTAGGTTTTCCGGTGATATATGCTACCATGTCTACCTATCTGCACATTCCGCTTACGGTGATGCTGATGGGTATCATAGCAAGGGGCACCGCCCTAACCTTTCGCAACTATGATGCAGTGCATGATAATATGCAGAAGATCTATAACAAAATCTTCGTGTATTCCAGCTTTATTACACCGCTGTTTTTGGGCATCATTGCGGGCAGTGCGGTATCCGGACGGGTAGACCCGCAGGCAACCAATTTTATGGATGCCTACATTTATAGCTGGTTCAACTGGTTTTCGGTAGCTATTGGGTTCTTTACCGTGGCCCTATGCGGGTTCCTGGCAGCCATCTACCTCATCGGCGAAGCTAATGATGATGCAGAGCGCAAGAGCTTTATCCGCAAGGCAAGGTTAATGAATATTGCCGCGGTTATTGCAGGTTCGGTGGTTTTCATCGCTTCGGTAAAAGAAAACATACCGCTGGTACAGTGGGTATTTGGCAATGTAATTGGCATAGCGGCAGTTAGCGCGGCCACTATCTCATTAATTTTGCTTTGGTACCTCATCGGCAAGGGCAAACGTTTTATCATCCGTGTGCTGGCAGGCTTCCAGATGACGATGATTTTGCTTACTACTACTTACAAGCATTACCCCAACATCATTATTCTGAAGAACGGCGGCCACCTCTCTCTTATTGAAGACCAGGGTGCCGAGAAAGCCATCCAGGCACTTGGCATAGCCCTATTGGTAGGCAGTTTATTTATACTACCCGCGCTGTTTTACCTGGTTTGGAGCTTTCAGTATAAACCAGAGCAGGCGGATAGCGATATGCATGGGCATTAACAAAAACAGCCATCACCTTGCGGCAATGGCTGTAACTATTTAGTTTGGTTTTGTTTATTTCACTTTCAATTCTTTACCGGCAATATCTTCCCAACGGTAGTAATGAAACGTTTTATCGGTGCTCATCACTACAAAAAGGCCATGCTTAAAGGTATCGTTTAAAGGTACATTCACCACGTCAGATCCATCACTTTCGCGGGCTTGTACATTAGCTACTTTTACCAGCTTATGCTCAAACGGGTGCTGCTTTGTACCCTCACGGCTAAAGATCTGGAACCGGTTTGCACCCTGGTCAGATACCAGGATATACCCCGTGCTATCATTCAGTTTGTAAATCGAGATCCCTTCATGATCGGCCGCGAAACCTGTTGTACCAAATATGGACAACTGCTTGTTCCCTTTCTCCGGGTCGGCATAGTACTGGCGCACGCCAACCTGCTCGTCCGAATAATAAATGTACCCCAGCTCGTTATCTACCGCAATGGCTTCAATCTCTTTTTTACCGCTGTACTCGCCAAACTTACGTACCAGGGTTGCCTTTACATTGCCTGTGCCGTCGTCGCCCAGTAAATACTGCCAGATGTAGCCACCTGTTTTTGGCCCGCTTTTACGGCCAACAATGGCATACATTTTACCATCCTTAGCAGTATAGATGGATATACCCATCAAATCACGAAACTCCGGGCCGGTCTCTCCCACAAACATATCAATGCCACCATTATCAACCGGTTTCATATCCGGCACCGAATAGATGCGCAGCTTATGGCTTATGCGCTCGGTAGTAATAGCGATATCTGTTGGTTTACCATTCAGCATCAAGCCGTAAGCCAGGTCGACATTGTTAGGGCGTTTTAATCCTCTAACTACCTTATCAGCTATAATCTTACCTTGCAGGTCATAAACATACAGGGCGCCATCTGCGTCTTTATCGGTACCTATTACCAGGCTTTTGGCCGGGTCGGCTTTGTTTACCCAAATTGCAGGGTCGTCGGTATCGTATTTAACCGGTTCGGTAATTACTACGGGTTTAATTTCGGTTGTGTCAGCAGTTGTACCGGGCTTGCATGATGTTAAGCTTAACAATGCCAGCGGTGCAAAGCAAAATACATTCAATCTCTTCATGCAATTATTGTTTAGTACCGTATGCGCCAAAAAATACAGATGGCTCTGGTGATGAGTAAGTTAAACCATTCGTCAGCGTTATCCCTGTTTTATGATGGCGTGTAAAATTAGTAGTACCTTTTGTTAAAGCGGGCGAATTACCTTGCAGATGAAAATCCCATGAGGTATTATAATCAGGGCTTGTTTCTGAGCTACTTAGGGGGTAATTCACAAATTTAGGGTCGTTATCACCCGCCGTAGTGCCTCTTACATCGTTTGTACCGCCGGGTACTATATCGTTTTTCCCAACCTGGAACTGATCAACAGTAGTTTGGTCGAAACCATAGTACCAGTTGTAGTCGTTTTTAGAACGGGGGTCTTCCAGTTTCTTAGGATCGCGCTTTATACCATAACGGGTATTGGCAAAAAGGTTGTTGTACAAGTCGGCATGTACGGATGTTTCCAACCATACCGAACCGCCTTTTGCAGTTGGCCTGCGCCAACCCGTATTAACCATGGTATTGTTATAAGCTATAATATATGCCTGCGGGGTGCGGTCGCCTGCATTTGATAGTTTTAACGCGTTGGTATTGCAGCTATAAACCAGGTTGTAGGCAATATCAGCCAAACAGCCCGATTTGAAGTTCATGGCTTCGCCACCGCTTATCCCTGTTGTATAAAACACATTGTTTGAAAATATGCTTTTACCACCTTCAATGTAAGTACAGTCTTCCTGAAAGTTACGTACAATACTGTTGGTTACTATCAGCTTACCGTTTATGTTCGAGAACCAAAGTGCGGGCAGGTTTTCGCCTGCTGTAGCTTTGTACAAGCCCATTTTTACCGATGTTGATGCATCTGAAGTGGTTGCGCCACCGTACTCTAATATGGTATGGTCAAGCACAAGCTCGGCGCAGGTAGGTGCGGCCAATAAGCCACCCCACATTTTACCAAATTTATTGGCATCAGTTTTATAAACATCGCTCACTGTAAATTTAACAGGGCTTTCGGCAGTACCTAATGAATATAAATTACCTTTTATTACTACTTCGGGTTTAGCGGTTACGTCCATCAGTACAGTTACACCTTCTTCAATAGTAAGGCTTTTCCCTTCGGGAATAATAATATCTCCCTTAATTTCGTGTACACTGCCTTTTATCCACACCCCTGATACCTCACCAATAGCCGAGCCATTGGTGGGCGTAGTATCAACACCCTTGTTAGCCTTTTCGCATCCTGTAAAAACTACTGTGCTAATAGCTAATACTGCTAAAATCTGTTTTAATTTCATCTGTTTATGTTTGAATATCTTTTTATAGCTTAATTAAACTTGTACCTAACACCTATCAGGTAGGTTTGGCCGTAAGTATCATTGCGGATCAACGTTTGCCCGTTTGAAACTAGGTTCTCCTTAATATCATTGTTTGCGGCGTTGGTACCTTTGATGTAAAGTTTGGTTGGGGTATTAACGATGTTACCGGCTTTTACAAATACGCTAACGTTGTTTTTAAAGCGCTTTTCGGCCGATGCATCTACCTGGATAAATCCTTTTTGCCATAGGTCGTTGTTCAGGAACTGTGATACTGTGTTGATGCGCGGCCCTGTGTAGGCACCCGCCAACTGCAGGTCCCATCCCTTTTTGGTGTCTTTATATAATAATGATATGTTAGCAATGTGCTCTGACTGGCCGTAAAGCGGGCGGGTTTGATCAACCAAAATCGGTTTTGGGTTACCTGTTAACGGATCGATCATTCTCGATTTTTTTGGTGTTGTAATCCGAGAGTGGGTGTAGGTATAGTTAGCCTTAATACCTATTTTATTAAAGAACTTTATATAATCTACTTCGGCACCATAATTATTGGCTGTACCAAAGTTACCCGGGGTATAGAAAATATCCTGCGGGCGCGTAGCATCCGACTGGAAGGTAAATTCGATAGGATTTTTTATCCTTTTGTAGAATGCACCTACTAATAATTGCTCTGATGCACCCGGAAATAATTCGTAGCGTAAGTCATAATTATCTGCAAGGGCACGTTTTAGATCCGGGTTACCGCGCTCTTCATATTCTTCATTAACAATTTTACTTGGCACAATTTCATAAAAGCCCGGGCGGTTTACCGCTTTATAATATGATGCATGCAACTGGGCTTTATCTGTCAAGTGGTATTTTAAGGTCGCGCTTGGCAATACATCCGTGTAAACCTGGCTTCCTGTAGGTCTTGTTTCGCCCTGCGGGAATAACATATTGTAACCCTGGTCGGTATGCTCAACCCTTGCACCGGCAATAACCTCTAATTTATTGGAGGTAAATTTAAACATACCGTACCCTGCCCCTGTTTTTTCGTGAGCATCATAGGTAAGTGAATTATTAACGCCCCCCTGTTTATTACTAACTTCCAGGTTCAAGTCGGTATAATTCTGAAAATCAATACCGTATAACGGCGCTCTCATGCCACCAGGAGGATTTGAAGTTGGGTCGGGAACCTGCGGGGCATAAAAGTAATATCTGTTAAGAAAACTGCTTCTTTGCTTATCCCGGTATAAACCACCCGCCATGAAATCGATCTTATTATCTCCGGCTGTTTTAACCGTATAAGTAAGGTCTAAATAACCGGCCTTGTCTTCATCTGTATTGCGTTCCCAACGCCTTTCAATAGGGTTGGTGTTCACTAACGATAATTTGGTTATCTGGTCACCTATTTTTAAAGCATTTAGGTTTACTGTTGTATTATCGGGCACATCATTTTTTGCTGATGAATACACGCCAGACCACTGCACCTTAAATTTACCGTCAAAAAGTTTGTGGTCGCCATGCAGCGTACTGTTGTATATCTGCTGCTCGGTTAAACGGCTACGTGTGCTGTAAACCAATTCGGCGTTATTACCGTCGCTCTCGCTATAAACGCTGTTGCTGTAATTGGTATTAACCTGATCACGCAGTTGCTGATTTTTCAGGTTCACATACACATTGTATAAGCTTATTTTGTTATTGCTGTCAAACACGTAATCAAGTTTGCCATGCAAGCCTAAACGCTTTTGCTGTTCAGAATATTCGCGGTAGCTTTTGCTGGTAATTTTAGCGTAATCGTCGGTAGCAACAACGTCCGAATTATAGAATGTACTGTTACTGCCGCGATACGTATTTTGGTAACTACCTGCCAGTATAACACCCAATTTGCTGTCAAAAAAACGCTGGCCAATAGATAAACTGCCCACCATGTTTGGTGCGGGCTTTTTAGATGTATAATTTATTGTGCCTTTAGAAAAATCGGCCTGGGATGCTTCGTATTTACTGCCATGTAAATCATATGGCGATTTATGATTGATGCCTGATGCATCAAAGCTGGTAAAGTTACGATCGAAGAATAACTGGCTGTAACCGGTAGCGATGTTAGCGTTTATCTGGAAATGATCGGGCGCGTTCTTCATCACCATGTTTACGGCACCGCCAATAGCGTCGCCCTCAAGGTTTGGTGTAAGGGTTTTGTAAACTTCAAGCCTGTCTAAAAGGTCGGCCGGGAAAAGGTCAAGCGGCACGTAGCGATACTTATTATCCGGGCTTGGTATTTTAACGCCGTTCACCAGGGTATAGTTATAGCGTTTATCCATACCACGTATGGTAGCATACTGGCCATCGCCGTTACTGTTACGCTCAATAGATACGCCCGATACACGCTGCATTACGTTAGCTACGGTCAAATCAGGCGATACCTCAATGGCCTTGCCTGATACGATATTCATTACCTGGGTAGCGTTCTGTTCAATTCGGCGTGCATCGCGTTCGTTAGATCCGCTGGCTGTAGCCCTTACGGTAACTTCGCCCAGGTCTTTTGATGCAGTTTCCATATAAAACTTCAGGTGGTCGTTATCCTTGGCAAGGATCTCAATATCCTGTACAATAGTTTTATAGGTGATGTAAGTAATGCGGATAGTGGCTTTACCAACCGGTACATCTTTTAATTCGAAAGAGCCATCGAGGCCGGTACTGGTTGCCTTGCCGGTTTTCTCTAAAACAACGGTTGCACCTACCAGTGCCTCGCCCGATTGTTTATCATAAACGTGGCCTTTTATCTTTGTTGCGCTTGCTATTGTAGCACAAAAAAGTAGCGGGAGTAAGATTTGTAAAAGTTTGTTCATTGCTGTGTGATAATGTCCATTTTTAATTGACGCTGCAAAGGTGTGTATACGCCGAAGTACAAATGAAATTTTGAGGGTTACAGAAAGGCAACACCGTTACATTACTCGTATATCAAAAAGCAACACGAATACACAAAACACTCAAAATCAATAATTTATAATATTAAAAAACCTCCGTTATCATTTCATTACCGTTACATTAACAAAATGTTAACTCCATTAAATCGGCTTAAAACACCCGTTTTAATGGATAGCATGTAACGCTGTTAAAGAGTTTGAATAAAGGCCGAAAGGTTATCGCCCTGTGGGATATTGAGCTTTTTACGCAGCCTGTAGCGCGAAACGCGAAGGCTATCTGTAGAGATGCCCAGCAATGTGGCAATATCTGCCGAATCGAGGTTCATTTTCAGTAAGGCTATAAGGCGCATATCTGCCGAGGTGAGTTCGTTACTGTATCGTTTCAGGCTATCAAAAAACTGTTGGTGCACCTGCTCAAACGCGGCGGTAAACTCCCGCCAGTGCTGCTCGTGGTTAAAACTTTCGTTTATCTCCAGAATTATCTGCTGCATCTGTTTTTTCTGGTCGCGCTTCTCATCTTTTACCATAGCCTGCAGGGTACTGCGCAGATGCTCTAAAAACTGGTTGTTTTTGATTAGATTAAGGGTATGGGTGGATAGTTCGCGGCTTTTCACTTCCAGTTGCTGTTTCAGGTTATCCTCTTCAAGGTGCTGGTTTTTTAGTTCAAGCTGCATTAGTTCGTGCTGTACCTGCTTTTGTTTGGCCAGGGCGTTCTGGTCTTTAATTTTCAAACGTTGCCTGCTAAATATCACCATCCCCAGTACAATAATTAACGCTACCACCACCACTACCGCCACACCTACAATGCGGTTTATTTTACGGATGTTATTAAGGCGGTTTATCTCATCGCTCTTCTTGTTCATATCATACAGCACCTGTAAAAAAGCGGTTTGGTTTACCCCCTCCTTTGAATATACATCCAGCGAGTATTTGCGGCTCAGCTCGGCATAATGGTAGGCGCTATCCATACGGCCCATTAGTTCGTAGGCCTTGCCAAGGTCTTTACTACAGGAAGCAAGCTGGTAAACATTGCCCGTTTGCCCGGCCAGCGCCATGGCCCTGCGCGATTCTACTATACTTTGCGCATACTTACCTGTTTTACGCAAAATATCGCCCAGGTTGTTTATTACCTCAATAGTAGCTATTTCGTTGTGTTCTTGTTTGTAAAGCTGCAGGGAGTGGTTAAAACTGGTATAGGCCGAATCATACTGTGCAAGATCTTCATAGATACTACCCAGGTTCTCGTAAATTTTTGCAGCCCCTTGTTGATAATTTGCCCGGGTATATTTTTTGAGCGCCAAATGCTGATAATAAAAAGCACTATCGTATTGATGATGTTTTTCATATAGATGGCCTATTTTACCAAAAATTCCGGCCTGGCCTTTTAGGTTGTTGGTTTTGGTATAAATAGCCAGCGCCTTATTATACATGCTGCGCGATTTATCCAGCTGCTTGTTGTAATAATACAAAACGCCCATATCGCCCATATTAGCCGCCAGCATCTCCTGATTATTGTTTGCGCTGAATAGTTTATCGGCATGCAGGTAAAAATCGAGTGCCTGGGCATAGTGGCCCTGGTTATAACAGATCTGCCCCATTTGCTGCAGGTATTGGCCTTCGCTTAATTTATCATTACGATCAACCGCCTGCGCATGGAGTTTTTTTAAGACGATAAGCGCCGAATCGGGGTGCTTTTGAGTGAGGGAATGCGTTAAAAGCATTTTTTCATCCTGTGCGTTGGCAGAAGTGCCTGTTAGGCTTATAAGCAGGATGATTAAAACGAGGTTAACGCGTTTAAACATTTTTAATGCCGCTGTTAATTAGGAACAGCCTGCGTTAACAAATTAACTGCTTTAGTATTAAGTTAATGTTAACAAACAAATAAGGGTTAAGAACACAACATTCTTAACCCGCTTAAAAAAGTAATAATTAATACAATTAATGGCCCAGTCCTTTAGCGGCTCCTGCAGCGGCAATGGCAATACCTACAAAATTCTCAGTTTCCGCTTCAGGCTCTGCCTTAGCATTCCCGCCCATAACTTTTGCTTGCTCTGCCCTACTTAATGGTTTAATGGTCTGAAGATCCATTTTTTTTCTGTTTGCTTTAGTTTTCATATGATTTTTGTTTTTATTAAAATCAGCACACTTGCTTTAAAGCTAACATTATTAAGCGCCAAATAGTTTGTCAACCAGGGCTTCCTTACGCGATGCGGAAACCTCTACCTCGGTACCATCGCTCATTTCAAGCGTACCGCCATCACCTTTGCGATATTTAACAATGTAATCGAGGTTTACAATAACCGAACGATTTATGCGTAAAAAGAAAGCATCTGTTAATATATTCTCGTACTCTTTAAGCGTTTTTGAAACCACTATCTTTTTATGGTCATTCAGGTAAAAGGTGCTGTAATTGCTCATGGCCTCTACTCTTACAATATTGGCTTTATCTACCAGGTAAACCCCCTCGGCAGTGGGCAGGGCCAGGCGGTTACGGGATGGCTTATCGGCGTCTTTACCCTGCTTATCGTGCGCCGAAAAACGCTTTTTTAGGCGAAATATAGCCGTGTGCAGCTCCTCCTCGTCTATAGGTTTTAACAAATAGTCAACTGCGCTTAGGCGCAGGGCCTCCAGTGTGTAAGTATCATAAGCAGTAGTAAACACCACCTGGAAATTAAACGAACCAAGTTTTTCAAGGAACTGGAACCCATTTAAGCCCGGCATCTCCACATCCAGGAACAATACATCGGGTTGTATATCCATAATTTTTGACAGCGCCTTATAAGGGTCGTTAAAAACGGCGGATACTTCCAGGTCATCCTCAAAACTTTCCAGTTTACGGGTTAGCAGGCTGCTGCCGCGCTCCTCGTCGTCTAATATTACTGCTTTTAACATGGGTAGATGATTTGAAAAATACATTTAAATATAAGGCTATTTGTTGCAATGTGCATATCTTAATTACTTAAGGTTAAACGCAGTAGTCGCTTTATCACAAGGCATCTTTCTCATGATGATGATGTAGCTGATAAATAATGTTAGCCTAAATTAAGATGTGCCTGACTAATATTCACCAATAATGAGCCAGCATTACCCGCAAACGAGCGAACAGGCATTTTAACCGAGTAAACACCTCCGCTATTGCACCCAGGCCTTTAGTTTAGCGTTCATTTGCTGTGTCCAATTACCGCCACAGTGTGTGTTGCAGCTATTATCGGTTACGCCGCCGCTTTGCGCCTTAATAGGCGAATTGGCCGGAATCTGGTCATAAAGTGCTTTACCATTAAAATCGCCCTCGTTATTGCCGGCGCAATTAATGCTGAATACCGGTATTTTAAAATGTTCGGCTTTCCAGGTATCGGCACCGCCACATGCTGCCAGTACACCTTTTGTGTACGAAAGGGTAGCGTTCACGGTGATATCGGTCAGTAACATAAAGCTTGAATAAGAAAAGCCCGCTACTGCCGATTTTTCTTTAGCCACCCCATATTTGGCTGATAGCGCACGGATACACTTATCATAATCCTGCGCTATGAGTGCTGCGCTGCCGTTCCAGTCGGCGTTGCCTTTTGTTTTTTGGTATTGTACAATGGCGGTTAGGTAACCGTCTTTAGCGGCGGTTTGGCAAAGGTCGGTTTCCGAGCCGCCATCAAGTGAGCCAGGCGTTGGGGCATTCTCATCGTTCCCGCTGCCAACAACCAGTATACCTTTGTATGAGGCCACGCCATCTTTTGTAAAAACACGGTAAGTAATACCGCCGCTGGTTTCTGTTTTTTGCGTTACGCCGCCCACCTGTTGCGGCGGGTCTATTTTTGGAGGTTGTTCATTGCCCGGGTTGGCATCGTTTTTTTTGCCGCAGGCTACCAATAGTATCAAGCCGGCCAGTAACAGATAGTTTTTCATTTCGGTAGATTTTAAATTTTGGCTCAAATAAGAGGTAAAAAATCGTCCAAAAACCACCGACTTAGTGAAACAGCCATTTGAATGAGTGAATGCCTTGTATGGCTTAGCTAGCAATATTATTATTAAAACTTATTATTAGTTAATTTGGTAATAACAATACAAAACCATTATCAGATGCGGGCAATACATTCATTTAAGGCCAAAAAACATGTTGGCTTACTGCATTTCACCATTTTAACTTGCCTGCTGGTATGCAATCTATCAACCACGCATGCGCAAAACAGAACGATAGATTCGCTTACCAACCTGATTAGAAACCATCCGCAGGAGGATGACCGAAAAGGCACCTTGCTATTTGAGATGAGTTCGCAGTATTTTTTGATCGATCCCAAAAAGAGTACGGGCTATCTCGACCAGTTGCTTGCTTTTAAAGACAAAATAAAATTCAAAGCGATTGTGGCAAGTTCCTACCGGGCTATTGGCTATACTTACTACCTGCGTTCGATGTTGCCCGAGGCGATTGCGGGTTTTACCGAAGCTTTAAAGTTAGACAGGCAGTACAAGTTTACTGCCGGTATACCTGCCGACTTGGCTTTGCTCGGGTCAACCTACCTGGCGCAATCAAATTTCACACAAGCCTTAAGCGCCTATTTAGAGGCCGGGCGGATGTTTGAAAAAATGATAGGCCATGAAAAAGACGAAACGGTTGTGTATGGAAACATTGGCGTCATCTATCTGCAATTAAACAATTATAATAAGGCTTTAGAGCACTTTAATAAAGCCTATAATATTTTTACCAGGTTGAAAGATTATACGGGCGCAGGTAATATGCTGGGTAATATAGCCACCATAGCAAGTAAACAAAAAGACAACGTAAAGGCGCTTAATTATAGTAACCAGGCATTACGCTTTTATGAAACAGCCAACGATAAAATAGGCATTGCACGCGAAACCGGTAACATGGCAGGCTATTATAGTTTACTAAACAAATATGACCTTGCTTTGCAATACGGATTAAAAGCAATTGCCTTAAATAAAGTAATTGACAACAAAAAAAGCATTGGGTTTAACAGCCAGAATGTGGCCGAAGCATACTTTAAAAAAGATGCTTATGACCTGGCAAAAACCTATGGCCTTGCCGCTTTTAATATAGGTAACCAATTAAAGATACCCGAAATATCAAGAGATGCGGCCGAAGGATTAAGCCGTTTATACGAAAAAAAAGGCATGCCGGATAGCGCCCTGTTTTATTACCGCCAATACACAACCTTTAAGGATAGTATGGTAAACGACCAAAAAAGGCAGGAAATAACCCGAATGACCATTCAGTATGATTTTGATAAAAAAGAAACTGATTATAAGCAGACCCAATTACTATCAAACGAGAAGCTAAAACAACAACAATTGCAACTTGCACTAAACAACCAGCAGCTACAAACCGGCAAACAGCAACAGGCCTTGCAAAAAGTGCAACTACAGAACGAGAAGCTGCAAACCCGCGAAAAACAGAAACAGCTGCAGATCTCTATAAACAACGAAAAATTGCAAAAAAACAAGGTAAAAGCACTATCGCAACAACAACAATTAGAAAAATTGCAATCAAGGCAGCTATGGCTTTATACCATTTTATTTGTTGTGATACTGCTATCTGTTTTGATATTTCTGCTTAACCAATACCGCATAAGGCAGTTAAGATTAAAAAACAGCCTGCAACAGCAGGAAGCCGAACAGCAGGCACGCGAGATAACCTACCAGAACAAATTATCAGAAAGCGAGCTAAAAGCCATCCGCTCGCAAATGAACCCGCACTTTATATTTAACGTGCTAAATTCCATAGAATCGTACGTGCTGGAGAACGACTCAAAAACTGCCAGCCGCCTGGTACAAAAGTTTGCCACGTTAAGCCGTCTGATACTGGAAAACTCTACCCAAAGCATGGTAGCTGCCGAACGCGAATGGAAGGCCCTTAAATTATATACCGAGTTGGAGGCCATGCGCTTTAACAACCAGTTCAGTTATTCTTTTTATGCCGACCCCGATCTTGACCTTGCCACGCTGATGCTGCCCCCTATGCTGGTGCAACCGCTGATAGAAAACTCCATACATCATGGCCTGCGCAACTCGCTTCAGGAAAAAAGCAGTGTGAACGTGCGGTTAGAGCAAACGGAAAAAGAGATCTTCTTTACCATTAATGATACCGGGATAGGTATGGATGAGGCCGAAAAATTCAAAACCTTCTCGGCTGTAAAAAGCAAATCGATAGGGTTAAACGCCATCAGGGAACGTGTGGAGATAATCAATGTGATGAACAAAGGGAACAAGGCACATTTCGAGATCCGCAAGAAAACCAAAGATGAAGGCATTGGTACTATTGCTATTTTAACGCTCCCCAAAATTATTCGTAATAACTATATCCCTTAATTACAGCGCCAAAGCAGGCAGGCCTACAGGCAATGGTTGCCCTGCGGGCGGTATGGCAAGGCTGCGTACATCGTTAAAATATACCTGAGCCAAAATTTCCCAGCTTAACTTCCGGCTGCTTTGCAGGCCTTCGGCGGCAAATTGTATACTCAGCGCTTTGTTGGTTAGTAACAACTCTATTTTCTCCACGTAATCGGCAGCATCATAAGGGCTGCATTTAAAGCCGTTGATGCCATGCTCAATAAAATCGCCCGAGCCGCCACCATCGGCAATTACACACGGCAGGCCCGATGCCATAGCCTCTATAACCACGTTACCATAAGCCTCAGATACTGATGGGAATAAAAAAACATCTGCCGATGCATATAAGCCAGCAAGTTGTTGGTGGGCTATTTTACCGGTAAATACTGCCTTAGGCATACGTGCCTCGCAGGCCAGCCATGCCGTGCCATCGCCCACAATTAAAAAATTAACAGGCTTTGCCCCCGCCTGCATTTTATCATATATGGCAAAAAGGGTTTCCAGGTTTTTCTCCCAAACCAAACGGCTCGCAAAAATAATAGTAGGGTTAGTATTACCGGTTAACCGCCTGATGATGCTTTTATCCTTTTTATCCGGCGAGAACAGGTAAGCATCTATCCCACGTTTCCAGATCTTTATTTTTGAGGCATATACCCCCATTTCGCGCAGTTCTGTTTTGATGGTTTCTGAAGGTACGTACACCTTATCGCAACGGTTATAAAAGCTTTTATGGCCTTTGGAAATGCGTTGCTTCAACCCTTTTATAAATACAGGTACGTACTTTAAATAATAATCTACGTACGATATAAAATGTGTGTGATAGATGCTGATAACAGGTAGCCCGGTGCGGTTTGCATAATCCAACCCAAAATTGCCTAATAAGGATGGGGTTGCAATATGTATAACATCGGCACCAAACGCCTGCAATTTATGATTGAGGCGTTTTTTGGCCAGTATGGGCAGGGCTATAGAATAGTTTGTGTTGATAGGCAATGGTATAGCCGGTATTTTAAGGCTATCAAAATCCATCAGTTTAGCGGGCCCGGCACCGTATATAAAAAGATACTCGAATTTTGCAGTGTCGATGCGCCTTATCAATTGAAACATAGTGCGCACTGCACCATCAAAATCTTCTACCAATATATCGGCAAAAAACACCACCTTAATTTTTCTCAAACGTCCTCCCTTTCCCAGTAAATACAAACCAACCTACCCAGATCAGGATACGGAATGAGCGTGTTGATTTTTTTGTTTAAGCCTTGGCCTTGCCAGCCTTTTTGGCGCATCAGTTTGTTTAACCGGTACGCGCGAGGCGGCCCATATTACAAATGCCGCAATCAGAAGCATTGCCAGATCAAGCGATGTATACCCCATTTCCATTTGTTTTATGTTTAATAATATAAAGGTATGGGCTTAGTTTAACAGGAATGTTAAGCTTACATTATCAGATAAATAACACCTAAGCTATGCCAAGCAAAAAAATAAAAGTTAAGTATTTGTTACCTGACAGGCCGCTTGCTGGCTACTTCTGATTATGCTTAAGCAGATCTCAATAAATTAATTATTTGATACCCTTTTCGCTGATAGATTTATTATTACCGGGCATTACAACTATTGATGCCGGACGGGGGTTTTGACCACCTTTAACTACAATGCCACCAATTGGCTGGCCTGTGCTCTTGCCCTGAAAAAGCGGGTTATTAACATCTGTACCTGAGGGGGTATATAAAGGGTTTGTTGGTTGCACATCTGCAGCTATACCATTATGGCCACCCTTAACAACTATACCGCCAATTGGCTGGCCTGTGCTCTTGCCCTGAAAAAGTGGGTTTTGAGCAGTTGTACCTGATGGCGAATACAAGGGGTTTTGAGGTTGTACATCAGCAGCTATACCATTATGGCCACCCTTAACAACTATACCGCCAATTGGCGAACCGGCCGATCTTGCTTGTGACTGCGCATTAGCTGTAAATGTAGCGGCAACTAATACTAAGACGAATGAGATAATTAACAAAATTAATGTGATGTCCTTTTTCATTGTGTTTGATTTAAGTGGTTGTTTTGTTTTTATATCACTATATAAAACGGGTGCGCAAAATGTTACCCCCTTATTTATATTTTTTTTAGGATAGCTAATTATCTACTTTCGCATTATCGTATTACTACAACCCGGATGCAAACTACTATCCTCATTATCGACGACGAAAAAAAACTGAACGACCTGCTCTCGCGCATTATAGGTTTAGAAGGTTTTAAAGTTGTACAGGCATTTACCGGCAAAGAGGGTATTAAACTATTAGAGCTGGAAGATGTGCTGGTAGTGTTGAGCGATGTGAAGCTGCCGGATGTAAACGGGGTTGACCTGGTAAAAACCATCAAAGCCAAAAAGCCTTATGTTGAGGTGATAAACCTTACCGCATACGGAACCATTAACGATGGCGTGCAATCCATAAAAAACGGTGCGTTTAACTATATTGTTAAAGGCGACGATAACGACAAGATCCTCCCACTGCTTAGTCAGGCGGTAGAGAAGGCTCAGTTACAGCAAAATGCCTTTAATGCCGATAAAAAGATAAGCGATAAATTCAGTTTCGGGCAAATCATCGGGCAATCGCAACCCATAACAGATGCGGTTAACCTGGCCCGCAAAGTTGCCGCTACCGATACCACCGTTTTGCTTTTGGGCGAAACCGGTACCGGTAAAGAGGTTTTTGCATCGGCCATACATTATGAGAGCCAGCGCAGGCAAATGCCATTTGTAGCCATCAATTGCAGCAGCTTTACCGGCGAATTACTGGAAAGTGAACTGTTCGGTTATAAAGCGGGTGCCTTTACCGGTGCGGTTAAAGACAAGAAAGGCCTGCTTGAAGAGGCGCACCACGGCAGCATCTTCCTTGATGAAATAGGCGAAATGAGCCTGGAACTACAGGCCAAACTACTCCGGGTGCTGGAAAGTAAAACCTTCATCAAACTGGGCGATACGCAAACCACCAGGGTGAACATCCGCATTATGGCAGCCACCAATCGCGATCTGCAAAAAGAAGCCGAAGAAGGTAAATTCCGTTTAGATCTGTTTTACCGTTTATCCGTTTTTACCATTTCCCTACCCTCGCTTAACGAGCGTAAAGGCGATATCGATCTATTGGCCAAATTCTACCTGAAACAATTTGCTGATAAAGCAGGCAAACCCGTTAAAATAACCGACGAGTTTTTAAGCCTGCTCAATAAACACCAATGGAAAGGCAATATCCGCGAGCTAAAGAATATTATTGAACGCGCCGTTATACTGGCTGATAATGTACTTACCCCTGCATCGCTGCCACCGCAGTTCAACACCAACATTGATAGCACCTCGCTCGATCTGCAAAGTATCGAGAAACAGCATATCAGCAAAGTACTGGCCTACACCAAGGGTAACAAGACCGAAACCGCAAGATTGCTGGGTATCGGACTAACTACGCTTTACCGTAAGATAGACGAATACGGCTTATAAAATTCCACTGTCTTGTTCCACTCAGAAATGGAACAAGTGGAACAAACGGAACATGTTGACATACAACATATTGTGTTTTTAATTCCTGGCGTTTATTTAAAGCTTTACTTCTTCATTTCATGCTTAAATAATTAATAATTAGCGACTTATGATTTTTGAACTTTTGTTCCACTTTTTGGAAAATGGAACAAAAATGGGCCCGGCAAAAAAGACTTTTCATTAGCCATTTTTCGACTTTAGTTCGCCCTTTTTGGATAAATAAACTACATGAAAAGCAAAATGGGGATTTATTTACTAATAATTGATTTATAGATAATTACATATTTAAAGCCTGTTCCGTTTTGTTCCATTTTGTCTCGAAATGAACAAAGATTTTCGGGTTATTATGCAGGCCCCGCCATTGTTGGTGTTGTCACCAACAATGGCGGAAAAGGTAAAAATTAAGCTAATCCCAATACTGGTCTAGGCTTTCAACTTAGACCAGTGATAGACCAACCCTCTTTCGCCTCTTTACATGCAATAAAAACCTCTGTGACCTTTGTGCTTCCCACTCCGTGTCCTCTGTGTTAAATCCCACCCTTCTTCCCAAAACGATAATCAACCCTTCCAAAATGGAAGGGTTTTCTGTTACATCAAAACCCATATAAACAAACAACAATCTAATAATCAATTATTTAACTACAAATAAAGCTAAACGGCATTCCAATTGGCATAGGTGGTCAAAACAATTAATAAAATGATCACAATACTCTTCTTCGTAGCCATCCTTGTTAGCTGGTGGTTCATTTTTAAATCTATCGACTGGTTCGAAAAAATCTAACCCATCATGATCGCATTATTCATTATCTCCATCGCAGTTTTCATCTACATGATATATGTGCTGCTAAAACCCGAAAACTTTTAACACGAAAACACAATGAACACAGAACTATTTGGAATCATTGCCTCGTTTGCCTTAATGCTGGTAATTGGCATCCCGCTGGGCAAGTACCTGGCAAAAATGTTTGCCGGCGAAAAGGTATGGACCGACTTTATGAAGCCCGTAGAAAACGGCATCTATAAACTATCGGGCATTAACCCTAACGAGCCTATGGACTGGAAACAGTTTTTAAAAGCAATGATGTGCATCAACCTGCTTTGGCTGGTTTATGGCTTTTTTGTTTTAATGTACCAGGATAAACTCCCCCTAAACCCCGATGGCAACCCCGGCATGACCGCCGACCTGGCTTTTAACAGCATCATCAGCTTTGTGGTTAACTGTAACCTACAGCACTATAGCGGCGAAAGCGGTGCCACTTACCTTACACAGCACTTTATATTTATGTTTCTGCAATTTGTAAGCGCCGCAACAGGTATAGCCTGCGCCGTAGGTTTGTTTAAAGCCTTTCGCGATAAAACCACCAACGACCTTGGTAACTTTTGGGCTTACTTTTTAAGGGCCATAACCCGTTTGTTATTGCCTCTATCTATTGTAGTAGCCTTGATACTCACCTTTAACGGTACGCCAAGCAGCTACGCCGGTAAAGACAAATTTATATCCTTACAGGGCGATACCGTAAACGTATCGCGCGGCCCCGCTGCGCAATTCATCGCTATAAAACATTTGGGAACAAACGGTGGCGGCTGGTTTGGTGCCAACTCATCGCACCCGCTGGAAAACCCTAACTACCTGACAAACATCACCGAGATCGTTTCACAAATGATCATCCCTATAGCCATGGTGCTTTGCTTCGGCTATTTTATCCGCCGCAAAAAACTGGGCTGGGTTATTTTCGGGGTAATGATGATAGGCGCCCTGCTTCTGCTCATCCCATCCATCGGTAGCGAAACCGGCGGCAACCCCGCCATTGCTAAAATGGGTGTATCACAGGTTACCGGCGCTATGGAGGGCAAAGAAGTACGCATAGGCCCAACCGCTACGGCCTTTTGGAGCACCTTTACCACCATCGTATCAACCGGATCGGTAAACGGCATGCACGATAGCACCATGGCCCTTACCGGCTTATGGCAGCTGCTGGGCATGATGATCAACGGCTTCTTCGGCGGCTGTGGTGTGGGTGTGTTAAACTACTTCATCTACCTAATAATAGCCGTATTCATTTCCGGACTAATGGTTGGCCGAACCCCCGAGTTTTTGGGCCACAAGGTGGAAGCCCGCGAGGTGAAAATTGCCGCGCTGATAACCTTGCTTAGTCCGTTCTTAATTATGGCGGGCACAGCAATAGCAGCCTTTGTATTCACCAACCACGGCAGCGCCAATTGGGCGGTTAAGCCATCGGCATGGTTAAATAACCCAAGCTTCCACGGCTTTAGCGAGATGCTTTACGAGATGACCTCGGCCAACGCCAATAATGGCTCGGGCTTTGAGGGTTTGGGCGATAATAATATCTTCTGGAATTTAAGCACCGGTATTTTAATGATACTGGGCAGGTTCCTCCCCATCATTGGCCCGGTAGCTATAGCAGGTTTGCTTGCCAAAAAGAAATACATCCCCGAATCGGCAGGTACATTAAAAACTGATACCATCACCTTCGGGCTGATGACCTTCGCTGTAATACTGGTGTTAAACGCATTATCGTACTTCCCTGCTTTGGCTTTGGGCCCTATTGCAGAGTTCTTTTCAATGCCTAAGTAATCTATATCATGACAACAAGATCAAATAAATTATTCGAACCTGCTTTAGTGCAAACCGCGCTGAAGGAGTCGTTCATAAAACTGAACCCCAAAGTAATGCTTCGTAACCCGGTAATGTTTACCGTTGAAGTAGGTACCGCCATTATGCTTTACATGAGCTTTTACAGCTTTACGCATGCCGGCCAGGGTTCGTTCATTTATAACTTTATCATTTTCATCGTACTGCTGCTAACCCTGCTGTTTGCCAACTTTGCCGAGGCCATTGCCGAAGCACGCGGTAAAGCACAGGCCGACAGCCTCCGTAAAACCCGCGAGGAAACACCAGCCAACGTTTTAATGCCTGATGGCAGCATTGTTAGTAAATCATCAAACGCATTGCGTAAAGGTGATGTATTTGTGTGCGAGGCAGGCGATACCATCCCAACCGATGGGGAGATCACCGAAGGATTAGCTACGATAGATGAATCGGCTATTACAGGCGAATCGGCCCCGGTTATCCGTGAGGCTGGTGGCGATAAATCATCCGTAACAGGGGGTACAAAAGTACTGTCAGACAAGATAAAGGTAGTAGTAACCACCGAACCAGGCGAAAGCTTTTTGGATAAGATGATAGCCCTGGTAGAAGGTGCATCGCGCCAGAAAACACCAAACGAGATAGCTTTAACCATCCTGTTGGCCAGTTTCACGCTTATCTTCATCATTGTTTGTGTTACGCTGAAACCATTTGCAGATTATGCCAACACGCCTATTACCATAGCCGCGCTCATCTCTCTTTTCGTTTGTTTGATCCCTACCACTATCGGTGGCCTTTTATCGGCCATTGGTATTGCGGGGATGGACAGGGCCTTGCGTGCCAATGTGATTACCAAATCTGGTAAAGCGGTTGAAACCGCTGGCGATATTGATGTATTGCTTTTGGATAAAACAGGTACCATCACTATTGGTAACCGTAAAGCAACCCAGTTTTGGCCTGCACCGGGCGTACTGCCCGAGGATTTGGTGAAAGCCGCGGTATTATCATCACTAGCAGATGAAACGCCCGAAGGTAAATCAATCATTGAACTGGCGCAGCAAAGTAATATGCGTATTTCCATGACGCCTCCGGCTAATGCTGAGTTCATCAAGTTTACTGCGGAGACCCGCGCAAGCGGTATCAACACTGCCGATGGTTTACGCATCCGTAAAGGTGCTTTTGATTCTATCAGGAATATGTCGGTAGCTGCGGGCAATAAGTTCTCTGCCGATGTGGAAGAGCGTGTTAAAGCTATTGCAAGTAACGGTGGGACACCATTAGTAGTATCACAAAACGAAGTGGTTTTGGGTACCATAGAATTACAGGACATCATCAAACCCGGCATTGCCGAACGTTTTGAGCGCCTGCGTAAAATGGGCATCAAAACGGTGATGGTAACCGGCGATAACCCGCTTACTGCTAAATTTATTGCCGAAAAAGCCGGTGTTGACGATTTTATTGCCGAGGCCAAGCCCGAGGATAAAATGAACTATATTAAAGCCGAGCAGCAAAGCGGCCGCCTGGTAGCCATGATGGGCGACGGTACAAACGATGCCCCAGCCCTTGCCCAGGCAGATGTGGGTGTAGCCATGAACAGCGGTACACAAGCCGCCAAAGAAGCCGGTAACATGGTTGACCTGGATAACGACCCAACCAAACTGATAGAGATCGTAGAGATAGGCAAGCAATTGCTTATTACCCGTGGTACGCTTACCACCTTCTCTATCGCTAATGATGTGGCCAAATACTTTGCTATCGTTCCGGCATTGTTTATTGCTTCTATCCCGGCCTTGCAGGCTATTAATATTATGCACCTGCACAGCCCCGAGAGCGCCATCCTTTCGGCCGTAATATTTAACGCCATCATTATCCCGATGCTGATACCATTGGCCTTAAAAGGGGTTGAATACAAACCAATTGGTGCCAGTGCCTTATTACGCCGCAACCTGCTGATATACGGCCTGGGTGGTGTTATAGCGCCATTCATCGGCATCAAACTGATCGACTTACTTATTTCCCTATTCTTCTAATTAATAAATATCATGAAAAGTTCAAATATCATCAAATCAATACGCCTTACCCTGGTACTTACCGTAGTGTTATGCGTAATATATCCGGTAGCTATATCCCTTGCGGGTAAGCTATCAAAAGGCCAGGGCAATGGCGAAACTATTGTAGTGAATGGCAAAGTAGTTGGTTACGCCAACATTGGCCAAAGCTTTACACAGCCAAAATACTTTTGGGGCAGGCCGTCGGCAGTTGGCTACAACGCGGCGGGTAGCGCAGGCAGTAACAAAGGCCCAAGCAACCCGGACTATCTGAAAGAGGTGAGTAACCGGATAGATACCCTGCTGAAGTATCACCCATACTTAAAACGCAGCGACATCCCTGCCGAAATGGTAACCGCATCAGGTAGTGGCCTTGATCCGGACATTTCTCCCGCTGCCGCAAAAATTCAGATACAACGTGTGGCCAAAGTACGCGGCCTTGATGTTGAAACAGTTACCGCATTGGTAAACCAACATACCGAAGCGCCGCTTGCAGGCCTGTTTGGCCCGGCAAAAGTGAACGTATTAAAATTGAACGTGGCGTTGGATGAATTAAAAAAATAGAATTTAACCACAAAGTGCACAAAGAAAAACCACAGAGTACACAGAGATTTAAACAGCAAAAGTCAACGACTTTACAAGTCTTTATGTTCTCTGTGGTTAACCAACATGCAAATCCTGCGTGGTAAAAATTGAATAAAACATTAACCACAAAGTGCACAAAGAAAAACCACAGAGTTCACAGAGATTTAAACAGCAAAAATTAATGACTTTAAAAGTCTTTGTGTTCTCTGTGGTTAACCAAAATGCAAATCCTCTGTGTCCTCTGTGGTTAAAACAAACACACAACTCAAAAATGAAAACACTCCTTATATCATCGGCAATATTTTTAGCGGCCATAACAGCTAAAGCGCAGGACACGACCAAAACGGCAGAGCCCTCTTTAACCATATCCGGTTCGGTAGATGCTTACTATAAATACGATTTTTCCAGGTTCCGTAACGCTGCAGGCGGCTCCAATATCCCTACCAGCTTCGCGACAGATCAAAACTCCATCTCGATAGGTATGGTTGATCTGGCTGTGAAGAAGAAAGTAAACAAAGCGTCTTTTGTGGGCGAGTTATCATTCGGTCCGCGGGGCGAGGGGCAATCCATCCCGAACAGTGGCACCAACGGGCAATCGTTCCATATCCAGAATTTATATATGGGGTATGATGTTACCGATAAGCTGAACCTTACGGCAGGTTACATGTCCACCTTTGTAGGCTATGAGGTGATCTCCCCGGTTGGTAACTTCAACTACTCTACCTCCTACCTGTTCACCAACGGGCCGTTCCAGAACGCGGGTTTTAAAGCCACTTATGCGTTTAACAGCAAGGTAAGTTTAATGGCGGGCATCTTTAACGATACCTGGAACAGCTACCAATCCACAAGGGATGTATCTACCTTTGGCGCGCAATTGCTGGTTAGTCCGGTTAAAGGGTGGACGGCTTATATCAACCTGTTAAGTGGTAAAACATCAGGCACTATTGTGGACCTGACCACCACCTACCAAATAACCTATGCCTTTAAACTAGGCTTGAACGGCGCAACATTCTCTGCCCCCGATGCAGTAAAAGGCGGATTTGAAGGCGTAGCATTATACCCGCAATTAGCAGTTTCAAAAGACGTAACTTTAGGTTTAAGGGGCGAATACTTTAAAACAAAAACAGGTGGTTTTGTAACCGCAGGCCCACCGGCAGGCGAATCAATCACCGCGTTCACTTTAACAGCAAATATCAAAGCGGGACCGTTAACGTTGATACCTGAGGTAAGGTTAGATAACGGTTCGACGGCGCAATTTATAAACAACAATGCAGGCGTAACAAAGCAGGCTTCGCAATTTTTAGTAGCGGCGGTTTACGCGTTTTAAATAAGAATTTGATTTAATTGATTTAACCACAAAGTACACAAAGTGAAACCACAAAGTACACAGAAATTTAAATTACTAAGCTCTGTGTACTTTGTGTCTGATAAATAAGCAAATCTTAGTATTCTCTGTGGTAAAAAATTAACCAACAAGCTAACATGGCAGATACATCCGTAAAAAACTTCCTCGACCTGGTCAAAAAATCCCGTCGGGGTAAGCTGAAGATCTATATCGGCATGAGCGCCGGTGTGGGTAAAAGCTACCGGATGCTGCAGGAAGCCCATGCCTTGCAACGCAATGGTATCGGCATCCAGATAGGCTACATAGAAACCCATAACCGGGCCGAAACCCATGCCCTGCTGGATGGCCTGCCCGTTATACCACGCCGCAAAACCTTTTACAAGGGGAAAGAACTGGAAGAAATGGACCTGCAGGCCATCATTAACCGCCACCCCGAAGTGGTGATAGTTGATGAATTGGCCCACACCAATATTGAGGGCAGCAAAAACAGCAAGCGCTGGCAGGATGTGCTGGATATACTGGAAGCCGGCATCAGCGTGATAACCGCCGTAAACATCCAGCATCTGGAAAGCCTGAACGAGGACGTGGAACAGATAACCGGCAT
Source organism: Bacteroidota bacterium (assembly GCA_040390445.1). Lineage (GTDB taxonomy): Bacteria > Bacteroidota > Bacteroidia > Sphingobacteriales > Sphingobacteriaceae > Mucilaginibacter. Next base: position 1,035,726 of record JAZJYI010000001.1, on the reverse strand, counting down.
TGCCATTACCGAACGCATCCCCGATAAGATCCTTGATCTGGCAGACGAAGTGGTGAACATTGACCTTACCGCCGATGAACTGGTAGACCGGCTGAAGGAAGGCAAAATTTACGAGAAAGCCAAGATTGAACGTGCCCTGCAAAACTTTTTCCAGAGCGATAAGATCTTGCAATTGCGCGAACTGGCTTTAAAGGAAGTGGCCCACCATGTAGAGCGGAAGATAGATATTGAGATCCCAAAACAGATAAAACTGCGGCCCGAGAAGTTTTTGGCCTGCATTTCATCCAACGCCGAAACGGCAAAGATAGTGATACGCAAAACGGCGCGGCTGGCCTCGTACTATCGCTCGCCGTGGATAGTGCTTTACGTGCAAAGCAGCAGCGAAAGCCTGGACAGGATAAAACTGGATAAACAACGCCACCTCATTAATAATTTTAAGCTGGCTACCGAGCTTGGCGCCGAGCTCATCAAACTAAAAAGCGACGCCATTACCCAAACCATTATGAAAGTAGCCGAAGAAAAAGAAGTAACCACCATTTGCATTGGCAAACCGCATTTAAATTTATGGCAGGTAATACTTAGAACGGCTATATTTAACGAGTTGCTAAACAAGATCGCATTAACAGAAACTGATTTAGTAATATTATCATGAAAGTAAAAACTAAACTCCGCTTAGGCTTCGGCTTTTTATTTATAGTGGTGCTATTTTTTGGTGCTACCGCGCTGTATTATATCCGCGATATTTCCGAAAACTCAAAGGTTATTCTTAAGAACAATTACGAATCGTTGAGCTTTGCGCGGGAAATGCGTGGCATTTTAGATAATAATGACCTGCCGCTTAATAACCACGCTATTAATCAATTCAGTATTTACTTATCACAGCAGAAAGGCAACGTAACAGAGCCGGGCGAGGCCTATTTAACGCACGAGCTTGGTATCGGTTTTAAACTTTTAATGACCGGGGGTAATTTGGAACCTCAAAAAGATGGTGTCCGTGAGGTAAGAAAAGCTTTAAGTGAGATAGAAAAACTGAACATGCAGGCTATCATCCGTAAGGATAATAATGCCCGTGCATCGGTAAACAGGGCCACTTTATTTTTAGGCCTGGTGGGCACTTTTACCTTTTTGGTATTATTCAGCTTCAGTGTAAATTTCCCGGGGTATATAGCCAACCCGCTGAGGGCGCTGATAGAGGGTATCCGCGAGATTGGCGAAAAGAACTATAGCAAGCGCCTTAATTTTGAACAGAACGATGAGTTTGCCGAAGTAGCCAACGCCTTTAACCAAATGGCATCGCGCTTAAACGAATGGGAGAACAGCAATTTGGCCACCGTGATATCCGAGAAACGGCGCATCGAAACCATTATTGAGCAAATGCAGGATGCCATTATCGGTATAAACGAAAAGCAGGAAGTACTTTTCATGAACGATGCCGCCCGCAAAACGTTAAACATTACAGGCGATAAAGTGATTGGCCAAAACACTAATGAGCTGGTAAAAGGCAACGACCTGTTCCGCTCCATCCTTAAGGATGATATGGGCATAAAACCCTTTAAAATAGTGCTCAACGGGCGCGAATCATACTTCCAGATGCAAAGCAGTGATATTTTGGTACCCAATACACAACAAAGCAAAGGTGCGCTACAACTGGCAAGCCTCTCGGCAGGCAAGGTGTATATCCTGAAGAACATCACCGAATTTAAGGAGCGGGACGAAGCCAAAACTAATTTCATCGCCACCATATCGCACGAGTTAAAAACCCCTATCTCGTCTATAAAAATGAGCTTAAAGCTTTTGAACGACGAGCGTGTGGGCAGTATTAACCCCGAACAGGAACAACTGGTAAACCATATTAAAGATGATAACGACCGCCTGCTAAAAATAACCAGCGAACTGCTGGAACTATCGCAGGTAGAAACGGGCAATATCCAGCTCAACTTTGTGCCGGTGAGCCCCATGCAAATTGTAGATTACGCCATTGCATCGGTGAGCTTTCAGGCCGAACAGAAAAAGGTGCAACTGGAGGTTTTAAAGAGTGATATATTACCTGATATACAGGTTGATATTGAGAAGACCGCCTGGGTGCTGGTCAACTTTTTATCAAACGCGCTGCGCTACAGTGCCGAAAAATCGAAAATCATTATCCAGGTAACCCAACATGACAAAATAGTTGAGTTTTCGGTAAAAGACTTTGGCAAAGGGATAGATGAAAGCTACCAGAAACGCCTGTTCGACCGCTACTTCCAGGTACCTACGGATGGGCAGAACAAATCGGGTTCGGGCCTGGGGCTTGCCATCTCTAAAGATTTTATTGAAGCCCAGCAGGGTAAAATATGGGTAGAAAGCGCCATTGGCGAAGGCAGCCGCTTTGCATTTACATTGCCGGCGACTGTTTAAAAACAAGAATAGTGATAGCAGCAAGTCCGCAAGAAACGGGTTTAAACACAGGGTTTTGCAGGGTAAATTTGTACTATACAAAAAGCAATTATCATGAAAAGCCAACAAGAATTAGATTATAACCGCATAGCCCAGGCCATAAGCTATTTTAAAGAGAATTTTAAAGCACAGCCAAAACTGGAAGACGTTGCCGAACATGTAAACCTTAGTCCGTTTCATTTTCAGCGCATGTTTAAAGAATGGGCCGGGGTTACGCCAAAACAATTCCTGCAATATTTGAGCATTGAGCACGCTAAGGATATGCTGAAAACATCGGGCTCCAATTTGTTTGATACCGCGTTTGAAACCGGCCTTTCGGGCACCGGCAGGCTGTACGATCTTTTTATTAAGGTTGAAGGTATGACACCCGGCGAATATAAAAATGGCGGCGCAGCGCTCAGTATAAACTATTCCTTTGCCGATACCCCTTTTGGTAAAGTTATCGTAGCATCAACGCACAAAGGCATTTGCCACATGGCGTTTGTAGATGATGGCGAATACGAAGCATTACAGCAATTAAAACAAAATTACCCCAACGCGGAATACGCTCAATTGGTTGACAGGATACAGCAAAATGCCCTGTTCATTTTTACGCAGGACTGGCACCAGCTCGACGAGATAAAACTGCACCTGAAAGGGACGGATTTCCAGATAAAGGTATGGGAAACGCTATTGAAAGTACCGGCAGGCGGGTTAACCACCTATTCGGCACTTGCGCAACAGGCCGGTAGGGCCAGGGCCTCAAGAGCGGTGGGCTCGGCTGTGGGCAGTAACCCCGTAGCGTTCCTGATACCATGCCACAGGGTAATCAGGTCAACCGGCGAGATTGGCCAGTACCATTGGGGGGCGACCCGTAAAAATGCCATCATCGGCTGGGAAGCGGCATTAAAAGATAAAGCTTCATAAAAAGTAGTAAAACTATTTAGCAGGCATAGTGTTAGGTAAATACAATAGCGTTTAATCAATATAAGTGCATTATATTAGCTTAATCGCGATAAAGCACTACCCTATGTTAAAAATAGTTACCTTTTTGTTATGCCTGCTCCCGTTGTCGGTGTTTGCGCAAAACGCATCTACGATAATCCCCGAAAACAATAATGCCACACAGGATACCTCTAAACAAACCGACCTGATAGATATTGCCAAGTCGCTTTTTAAGATAAACCCGGATAAACCACGGCACCCCAGCGATAAAAAAGTTTACTTCTCTATACTGCCTATAGGTGCTAATGTACCGGGTGGTAGCGGCAGGGCATTAATTACCAGCACAACCGCAGGTATTTACCTGGGGCCGCGCAGTACTACCAATATATCAAGCGCAACATTCACCCCTTATTGGAACCTGCATAGCCGCTTTGGCCTGCCTTTGCGAACCAGTATATGGTTACCAAATAACGAATGGACCATACAGGGCGATACCCGCTTTTTAGTTTACCCGCAATTTACCTGGGGCCTGGGTAGCAGCCATGATAATGATGATAAAACACTGGTTAATTACCGTTACATCCGCTTTTACCAAAGCGCGCTTAAGCGTATAAAACCATACCTGTATGCGGGTATCGGCTATAATCTCGACTGGCATTTTAACGTAAACAGTGATGACCCTGCGGTTGACCTGCCTACTTACACAAAATATGCATACGGTACCAAAGGCAGTTCGTTTTCATCGGGTATCAGCTTAAATGTATTGTATGATACCCGTAACAACTCCATTAACCCGTTGCCCGGCGCTTATGCCAATATTGTGTACCGCATCAACCCAACCTTTTTGGGTAGTAGTGATAGCTGGCAATCCATCTATATTGATGTAAGGAAATATATCTCTCTAAACCCGGGCAAGCCCAATCAGCAAAACACGCTTGCATTTTGGTCGTACCTTTGGAAAGCGCTTAATGAAAAAACCCCTTATCTTGACCTGCCAAGTATTGGCTGGGACCCCAATAACCGCTCGGGTCGTGGTATAGACCAAAACCGCTATCGTGGCCGCACCCTGTTTTACCTGGAAAGCGAGTACAGGCGCGACATTACCGAAAACGGCTTGTTAGGTTTTGTGGTATTCACCAACGTAAACACGGTAAGCGGGTCGGGAACGTTATTCTCATCATGGCACCCTGCGGCGGGTACGGGCTTAAGGATCAAGTTTAACAAAGGCTCAAACACCAACATCGGTATTGATTACGCCGGCAGCAAAGGCTACAGTTCGGTGTTGTTTAGCTTAGGCGAGGCATTTTAAAACGACGGTATTTCTCCACATTGATTGCAGCGGGTAAAGTATTTCTATACTTTCGCTATACCCGTTTATGAAAGTTATTATTGCCGAGAAGCCGTCTGTAGGGCGCGAAATTGCTAAAGTGTTTGGTGCCACCACAAAAAAGGATGGCTATATAGAAGGCAAGGGTTACACCTTTACCTGGGCCTTTGGCCACTTACTGCAACTGGCAGCCCCGCAAGAGTACGGCTACTACGGCTGGAATGTGCAGAACCTGCCCATGCTTCCTCAAAAATTCAAACTCTCTATCCGTAAGGTAAAAACAAAGGAGGGGATGGTTGATGACCCCGGCGTAAAAAAACAGCTGGATATTATCAAAGCCCTGTTTGATGAAGCTACCGAGATCATCGTAGCAACGGATGCCGGGCGCGAGGGGGAACTGATCTTCAGGTATATTTATTACTACCTGAAGTGTAAAAAACCATTTAAACGCCTGTGGATCTCCTCACAAACCGACGCTGCCATTAAAGAAGGCTTCCGTAACCTAAAGCCGGGGACGGATTACGATACGCTGTTCAATTCGGCACATTGCCGCTCCCAATCGGATTGGCTGGTGGGGATGAACGCCACACAGGCATTGAGTTTATCATCGGGCACAAGGTCGGTATTGTCCTTAGGCAGGGTACAAACCCCTACCCTTGCCATGATTTGTGCGCGGTATTTGGAGAATAAGAATTTTGTGCCCCAAACCTACTACCAGGTAAGCATCCAGCCGGATAAAGACGGGCAAGTGTTTAAAGCCATATCCGAAAAGAACTTTAAAACCCACGAAGAAGCACAAGCCGTGCTTGATTTGGTAGAACCAACAGGGCTTATACTTAGTGTAGAAGCCAAACCCCGCAAGGAGCCACCACCACTGCTGCATGACCTAAGCAGCTTACAGCAGGAAGCCAACAAGCGCAAAGGCTTTACCGCCGACCAAACGCTCACCCTGTTACAAAACCTTTACGAAAACAAGCTGGTTACCTACCCACGTACCGGCAGCCGCTATATTGGCGATGATGTGTTTGCAGAAGTACCGGCGCTGATAACCAAGCTTACCGGGCATGATGATTTTGGCAAACAGGCCACTTTGCTGGCAGATGCAAAACTCAACAAGCGCAGCGTAAACGCAAAAAAGGTAACAGACCACCATGCGATATTACCTACCGGCGAGTCGCCTTATCAGCTCTCGGGCGACCACCAGGCCATATATGACATGGTAGCCGGGCGTATGCTGGAAGCTTTTCACCAGGATTGTATCAAAGAGATAACCAAGATCACCGTTCAATCCGGCTCAAAATTCATGGCGAGTGGTACGGTTATCCAAACAGCAGGCTGGCGTGCAGTTTTTAATGATAAGGATGAGGAAAAGAAGGACGAAGAAAATGCAACCCTGCCAAAAGTAAAGCAGGACGAAATTTTACCGATAACCGATAAGGCATTGCTGGAAAAACAAACCAAACCCAAGCCTTTATACAACGAAGCCAGCCTGTTAAAAGCGCTGGAAACCGCCGGTAAGGAAATAGATGATGAGGAATTGCGCCAGGCCATGAAAGACAGCGGCTTAGGCACCCCTGCTACCCGCGCCGCCATGATAGAAACCCTGTTAAAACGCAACTATATAGCCCGCGAAAAAAAGAACCTGGTACCTACAAGTACCGGCCTGGCTGTTTACGAGGTAGTAAAGAACCAGCAAATAGCACAGGCAGAACTTACGGGCACTTGGGAGAAACGGCTAGAAGAGATCCGCTCGGGTGCATCGGTAAGCGCCTTTCAGGAAGAGATAAAAACCTATACCCGGGCCATTACGCAAGAGCTGTTAAAAGCGGGGAAAGGCATAGTACTTACTGCCCCTGCGGCAAAAGCTGCGGCAGCTAAATAGGCAACGCTACAATAAAAATTCAGATATTGCTGTTGAATTAATAAACACCCAGTTGAAAAAGCACCTCACTACCGGCAACCTGCTCAACGCGCTGCTTCTTATAGCTGTAGTAGTTTTACTCTTTGTTCCATCAGCAAAAGCATTTTTATTAAGAGGCCTGATGAAAACAGGGTTATTTCAGCCGGAAGTTTCGTCTACCATTAAGCCGGTGCAGGTGCCTGATATTAGCTTTCGGGATGCTCAGGGCCAAACGGTCACTTTATCCGGGCTTAAAGGCAAGGTAGTGTTCATCAATTTTTGGGCTACATGGTGCCCGCCTTGTTTAGCAGAAATGCCCGCTATAAACGCCTTATATCAAAAGCTGGGCAGCAATAAAAACATTGTATTTTTAATGGCAGATGCAGACGGCAAGCCCCAACAGGCATTGCTGTTTTTACAAAAGAAACAGTACGAACTGCCCGTTTACGCGGCAATCACAGCCGTACCTGCAAATGTTTCGGGCGGCACGCTCCCAACAACCGTTGTTTTGAATAAAAGAGGCGAAATGGTTTACCACCACGAAGGCTTGGCCGATTATACGAACGATAAATTTGCAGCCTATTTACAGCAATTATCTATAGAATAATATAATATGTTACAAAATAGGGTTGATCCATTTGGCCATATCATCAAAGCACCCGAGCGTGGAAAATGGCTCGGCAACAGGGGTGTTATCCATAACGAAGGTAAGGAGATAGTGCGCCCCTACAAAGTTAAGGCATGGATCAGCTGTGTTTTAGAATTTCGGGGCCGCCACCGGGAAGTGATGATGCCCAACCGGTGGACGGAGCTTTTCTTTTTTGATGAAGCAACGGCATTTTCGGCAGGCCACCGCCCTTGTTTTCAGTGCCGCTACAAAGCCCATATCCATTTTAAAGAGATGTGGTTAAAAGGCAACCCGCAGTTTGGCTTTACCATGAAAACACCGGTTGCTGAGATTGATGCCATCATTCACCGCGAAAGAATAGCGGCCGACAAGTCAAAACGCACCTACGAGGCAAATTTAAAGGACCTTCCGGATGGTGTTTTTGTTACTTTTAATAATTCACCGCACCTTATTAAAGCAGGCAAATTGCACACATGGAGCCCGGCCGGGTATGACCAGCCTATTGATTTTCCTAAAACTGAAAAAATTACGGTATTAACTCCACGGTCAATAGTTAACGCATTTAGCGCGGGTTATATACCGCAAATGGGTTAACCGGCTATAAGTTACCGGCTAAGGCGCGGCCTTTTCTTTTTTTCGACCGCGATTGGCTGCGGCGGCTGTTGTTGATGCCGTGGCATAGCTACAGGCCGCCTTACCGGGGGGACGGGTGCAGGTTTGTCTTCTGCTATACGTACTTCTAAAGTGCGATCGCCAAAAGCCATGCCGTCCAATGCTTCTATAGCTAATTGAGCACCTTCCATGTCTTTCATTTGTACAAAACCAAAACCTTTACTGTGCTGGGTAAATTTGTCGCGGACAATAGTCAGCAATTCGATATCCCCATGCGGGCCGAACAATTGGGCCAGCTGCATCTCATCCATCTCACGTGGAAAGCCAACAACGAATAATTTTATCATAAGCAGAATAGTTTGCAAATATAACACATTCAACTATTCAATGCTACAAGTATAAAATGTTGAATTTACAGGTAAAGGTCAAATTATGTTTAACAAACTGTTAGTTGTTAGCGCAAGCGCTGATGAAAGCCATTATAACAAATGCTTATGTATAACGCCCTTAAATAATAAGGGCGTTATACATAAGCGTTTTAGTTGTAGTATGTATTTAGTTACTGCTGCCTGGTTATTTTTTAACCTCGGGCGAGATCCATTTATTTACGGTGTTGTACTTACCTTCAACAACCACTTTATAAAAATCAGAGGGTGTATCTTTAACTGGTATCAATACATGTTCAAGCCCAACGGGCACTTCGGCCAGCAGTTTGTAGTCATCTGGTTTACCTTCTTTAACGTTATTAGCAGGCGTTACCCATATCTTCACCTTTTCATCTTTGCTCAACGCTTTCCAGCTTACATCAATAGCGCCCTGTATAAGGTTTACTTTTAACTCGGCTACAGAAACCGGGCCAGTTAGCGGTATGCCATCTATTTCTCTTTGATAGTTTACCGGGATATTAATATTCATAAACCGGGCTATACTTGGCATTATATCCACAATACCCGGGTAATAATATTTTGAATAATTATTTAACCCTTTGGCGTTAGTTACCACCCAGGTAGAACGCTGCCTTGTAGATTGGCCGCCGTGGTCTTTTCCATCTTTTTCGCCGCGGCCATGGTCGCTGGTGATAAATATCACCCACTCTTCGTTAAAGTTTTTCTGGCGATACTGTATAGCTTGCCATATTTTACCAACCTGCGCATCCATCATTTCAATAGCGGTGTAATATTGCGGGCTATCGCCATACCTGTGGCCCATATCATCCGTGTATTCCAGGTAAACCCACGACAAGTCGGGAGCATTTTTTTTGATACCAGCAGAAGCTTCTTCAACAACCTTTTCATCAATCCGGTGCATGTAAGCACTTTCCCTGTCGTGTTTAAAATTGATGGTATCCAATTCAAACCCATCGGCATGGTAATCTACATGGATGCTGTTGGTTTGTGCAAGGCCATCACCTACCAGTTTGGTACGGTTATCTAACCAACTGGAATACACTGCTATTTTTTTATTGGGGTACTGATCTTTAAATAACCTGAAAATGGTAGGATAATTATAATTGGGGGCTGTTATATCATTGCCCCAAACATTGTGTTTATTTACCCAGGTACCTGTTAATAAGCTGTTATAACCAACGGCAGATATTGTGGGTGTTTGGCTGTATGCGCTTTTATCGCCCCCTACGTGCATTCGTAAATAGCTACCTTGTTGTGCAATAGCCTTAAGGTTTGGGGTTGATAGTTTTTCAATAACATCGGCCGGTATACCATCGGCAATAATAAATAACGCCTTACGGGTTTTATTTTGCGCCGTTGCAATGGTAGCTGTAAGCAGTAAAACAATAAACAGCCTGGTGATTTTAAAAATATGTTGCATAAATGGGTTATCTTTTTAATTATTTATTAATAGGAATGCGGGAAATATTCATTTTCAACGGTACCGTCCTCATACAAACTGAGCATGGCATAGCCCGGCGGGGTTTCCAGGTAATAACCGGGGCCGGCAGATTCCTTATCGCCTTTGCCCCACCAAAAACCGCTCATGGCCCCGTTACAGCAATATAAAACGCCGTTATAGTGGGTATTGTCTGATAAATGGTTGTGCCCGCTTAAACAAACCCTTACTTTATCGCGGTGTTTGTAAAACAGGTCCTTTAGTTTCTTGCAATCAGAATGGCCGCCACCTACCAGCACCTGGGTAGTACCCAAAATAGGATAATGCGACATGAGCAGTACAGGTGCATTGGCTGGTATCTTTTCCAGTTCGGCCTGCAGCCAGTTAAACTGCTCCTCATCCAGGGAGATGTTGTTGTTATTGCCGTCGAGCACTATAAAATGCCAGTTCTTTTTGGTGAAGCTATAGTAACGGTGGGGAATTTTTAAGCGTTTAACCACATATTCCTTGCCGTACATTGCATCCTCTTTAGATGGAGCTTTCCACCACGGGTCATGATTACCAATACAGCTATGCACCTCATATTTATCAAGCAACGCTATGCAGTCGTCCCAAATACCCCATTGCCGGATAACCTGTTCATAAACCACATTATCATACGATGCATCATTGATAGAATCGCCCCCGTTTAAGAAAAAATCGGGCTTGTGTTTTGTTATGATATGCTTTAAACAACTTTTAAACCTTTCGGGTGCATTATCACCATCCCTGATATGCACATCAGTAATATGCGCCACGGTAAGCGCTAATTTTTTATCTTTTTCATCCTCGTTGTTATTGGTTACAGCCAAAGCAGGCAGCCCACCAGTGGCTAATATACCGGTAGCTATACCGGCGGCTTTTAATAAAGATCGTCTTTTTAAAATCATTATATCACTCTCTCCCCCATTTACAGTTAGTGCTGAACGTTTTAGATATCAATAAAAACCACATTACCCGGCAGGCAAAACAGCGCCTGCCGGGTAAATGTGTAATTCATCAGGGTTTAAGTAACCACATAACACCATTAATATTATCACCGCCGGGATATTGCCTGTTTATAGCATCCACAAGGTTTTTTGAATTAAGCCTCGATTCGCTATCCGGGTACATCCAGCGTTTTGGGATTACGCCGCCATTTAAAACACCTCCACCAGACACATCAAAAGTAGGGTAGCCGGTACGGCGTTGTTCATAAAATGGTTGCCGGCCGCTATTCATAAACGACGCTATATATTTTTGGGTAATAATGTTTTTAATTGGGTTTACTGCACCCTGTAATTTAACATCGGCTTGTGCCTGATATGTATCAATAGTTGGCTGATCAATACCGTAAAACAGCATCGAAGCCTGTATCCCCTTATTATAATAGTCACTGGCAGTACCAGTTATCCAGCCCTTAACTACACCTTCTGCCAAAATAAATTGCAGTTCGGCGTATCCAAGCGCAATACTGGGTTCATTAACCGGACTTTTGTAAAAACGAGGATTAATTTTTGAAACGGTACCGGTAAGTATTCGCGCTCTGTTAACATCAATAGCGGCACTCCCGTTCACACCACCGTAAGCATTAAAGTCTGTAATTGGCAGGGTTGCAAAACTTGTTGCTTTATCTGCAAAGCTAAACAAGCGGGTATCTTTTAATGATTTTAGCAGGTTAACAAAGGTTTCGTCCATATAATTAGTGGTTTGTATATCATTACCATTAAAGTATGGATATCTGTTACCCTCTAAATCATAATATTGCAACTTAACATTATCTGCATTACCAGTAAAAATAGGATACTGGGTAGTATTGTTCACAATATCAGCAAAGCGCTTTTTAATATCGAGGGTAGTATTATTTTCCTTGATAGACAAGCTCATTAAAACCCTTAATGATAAAGAGTTGATGGCTTGTTTCCATTGCTGCATATTACCGTTAAATATAATATCGCCTTGGATGGGTGTTGTACTGGCCGTTATCAAGTCGTTAGCCGCTTTCAGATCATTCAGTATACTTAAATAAATATCCTGCTGATTATCATAAACTGGGGTATAATTACTTTCATCGCCCTTTAAAGCTTCCGAATACGGAATGTCACCAAATAGTTGAGTCAGTCTTAAAAAGTACCAGGCCCTAAAAAATTTAGCTATAGGCACATATTCCGCCTTACTTTGTGATGCGGCAGCTTCTTCCATTTTTAATACCAGGCGCAAGTTGTCATAGTCATTATAACTATTCCTCGACCAACCATAGTATTGTGACAGTGACACGGCATCGGTATATACCATTTGGCGGCAAGTAAGAGCGATATCGATGTCGGTAGATTGAAATGCGTTTTGCTCAATTGAATTCAAAAGCAAATCGGGAGTTGCCTTAGTGGCTTGATTAGGATCTGTTTGAAATTCGCTAAATTTTTTACATCCTGCTTGCAGTAAAGCTATACCTACAAGCAATATTAAGATTACTTTTTTCATATAAATATTTTACTGGTTAGAATTTAAAGTTTGCGTTAAAACCAATAGTACGTGTTGATGGAGTTTGAAGATTATCAACCCCAGGATCTGGATCTATGTTAGGTATTTTTGAAAACAATAACAGGTTACGGCCAACTGCCGATAGTGTAATACCCTTTATAAATGTTTTATTAAACATTTTAGAAGGCACCTGCCATGTTAACGTTACCTCACGCAGTTTTAAAAAGGTTTGCGAAAAGTAATTGTAGTTATTATAAGCACCGTTACTTGTAGTGGTCATATAATCAATATAGTTTACCGCTTTGGTATTGGGCGCAAATACACGGGTATCTGATGTGATGTTACCATTTACATCATAAGTAGCGCTACCAGATGTAACCACAACACCTTTACCTACAAATGTTGCCTTACCGTCATTAGCATCTATACGGTATTGATTTAGTGTACCCGGGTTGGTACCGCCCCACCACATTTTTTGGTTTGTGGTAGAGTATAACATGCCCCCGATACGGCCATCAACCAAAAATCTTAAAGAAAAGGCGTGATACGTAAACGTGTTTTCTAAACCATAGGTCCAGTTAGGGTCTGAATTACCTATAGCTCTTGGGTAGGGATCATCAACCGGGAAACCATTGCTTCCGTAAATAACATTTCCTTGCGGATCTTTTTGATAAACACTTGCAAATAATTTATCAGCACGATCGCCAGCCTTTAGGTTACCAAAATATTCCTGATCATTATAAGTTTTGGTAAGTATCCTTTTAAAGGTACTAAAGTTAGCAGCAACATCCCATTTAAAGTCTTTGCTTCTCACCGGCGAACCCGATAAAACAAACTCAAAGCCTTTACGACTATACTCCAGGGCATTTACCTGCTGGCCGCTATACGCGCTTGTTATTGACCTATCCAGATCTAAAAGATTATTATAATCGCGGTTCCTGTAATAGGTAACCTCAAGGCCAATACGGTTATTAAAGAACTTACTATCAACACCATATTCCCAGCTTGTTGTAGTTGCTGGTGATAAATTGGGGTTTTTCTGGATACCGCTAAAGGTTAACGATGGCTGGTTATTCCATGTAGTACCGGTAGTAAACGTTGATAGGTACCGATAGGTATAAGGATCATTAGGGTTTAAATTACCAGCCGAAACTTTAGAGAATGACCCTCTTGTTTTTAAATACGTAAACCAATCGGGCAGCTTTGTTAATGATGATATAACAACCGATGTACCTATTGAAGGATAAAAGAAGCTGTTGTTTTTTGTAGGCAATCTTGATATAATATCATTTCTACCGGTTGCGGTTACATAGATAGCATTCAAAAACTCCAGGTCTATTGAGCCATATACGCTGCTTGTTCTTCGCTGTTCCAGGTAATAGTTGCCTTTAATTGGTTTTGCTGAATTACCAAGGTTATAAAGCTCAGGTATGGTTAATCCATCGGTAGAGATCGAACCATATCTTTGATTTCGATAATAATTTGCACCCCCAACCAGTGCATGTATTTTAAATTTGTCAGAAAAGGTATGGTTATAATCGCCAATCAGGTCTGTTGCTACGTCAAAATAGTTATCAGTAGACACGGTGTACTGCCCGCGCGATTTATCACCGTAACCAATATAACTTTTAGGCTCGCTATAATCGCGGAACAGACTGTACTGATTAACCCCGTTTCTTAATTTAACATTAAAATCTGAACTGATTTTATAATCAAGGTCAATTGAACCAAAGGTGCTGTTTTTATCATACCCCTGCAGGTATTCATAAGCCTGGAAATACGGGTTGTTATAGTAAGAAACGTTATAATTCCGTTGCTGTATACCCTCCTGGTTTGGCGCCCAATAATCGCGCTGATCTTTAACGCTAACATCTGCGCCGGTCCATAAAACCAGGTTATATAAATAGTTAGTAGGGCCATAACCAGTTGCCGGGAAGTTTTTGGTATACTGTTTATTATAGCTTAACCGGCTATCCAAAGTAAGCTTATCAGTTAATTTATAATTACCCGAGATATTGAAAGAAGTGTTTTTCAAATCGGTATTTGGTACAATGCCCCGCTGATATATATGAGATGCTGATGCCCTGAAACTACCTTTATCTGAGCTTTGCATAACAGTAATATTATTACTGGAAATAACACCTGTTCTGAAAAAATCGGGTACGTTATTTTTACCTTTTGAAATAAAGGGTGTTGGTATCCGTTTTCCGGTTACCGGGTCAATCGGGCTATCAAACTGTGGGGTTTCAAAAAACCCACTTGGTGTGGTAGGGTCTTTCTGATCCAACTTTGGCCCCCATATCCAGCCGGAGCCTTCTGATGAACCACCAGAACCATCAACATAGGCATATTTACCATAATTACCGTTACCATATTCGGTTTGCACTTTTGGGATACGGATAAAGCTTGGCTGAAACTCGGTTGAGGAGTTTAATTCAACACTTAAATCCTTCCCTTTTCCGCGTTTGGTGGTGATCATAATGGCTCCATTTATACCAATATTACCATATAAGGCAGCAGCGTTGCCACCTTTCAGCACACTCATGCTTTCAATATCATCTGCATTAATCTTCCACAAATCTGCTGTTTGGTCAGGTATACCATCAATTACAATGAGTGGCGTTTTACCACGCAACGTAATTCCGGGATCTTGAAACAGGTCTGTCGAGTTGCTAATGTTAAGCCCTGCTACACGGCCGGTTAATGAACTAATTACATTGGGTTCGCGCGCCTTAACCAGGGCCTCTCCTTTTACTTCCTGTACAGCATAGCCCAGCTTGGCTTTTTCCTTTTTTATGCCCAATGCGGTCACAACAACCTCTGATAGCCCCTTGGCATCTTCTTCCAGGGTTATATTGTATAAATTACTTTCAGTTACGGGCAGTTCTTTGGTCTTGAAACCTAAATAGGTTAAAACAAGTATATCTCCATTGTCAGCTTTTATAGAGAAGCCTCCGTCCTGGCCGGTAACAGTGCCTGTATTGGTACCTTTTATTAATACAGAAACTCCGGGTAAGGTTGCCTTTTTGCTATCAGTAACGTATCCTTTTATGACCCTGGGAGCGCCTTCAAACAGATGAGCAGAAACAGCTGCTTTAATATTTTTTTCGCCAAAAGCAAACGTACTTAAAAGCGTCATAAAGCCAATCACCAGGCTTAGGCTCCGTAAAAATGAAGGATACAAAAAATGGGTAAAATTCTTTTTTTTCATAAATTAACTAATTTGTAATTAATGTAAACTGTATAAGAGATGCTATTCAACAAGCACCCCGTATATGCCGATCTTTTAAACACAAACCTGGCCTGTGTTTAAACTACTGTGGTTTCTTTACTATCGTTTTTATAGTTTAAGGGTTATAAAATTTATTATCATCTATTGGTTGAGCTGCTTTCAACACCCGAAGCCATACCGTAAATGATGATAAGCTGCCGCCTATTTTGCAACCCTATAAAGCACTTCAAACGCAATTTTTTCATATTTAATTAAGATTTAGCAAATATGATTTCCGTAATGTTGTGCGATCCAAAACCGTGGGCTAAGTTCTGCTTATCATGTTATCTTTAGGTTAGCATAAAATTAATAAATTAATTGAATGATCAATCAATCTATTATATTTCCGAATAACATTACTTTTGTTTAGTTTAACGGTTTCACATAATATTAACATGGGTAGAAAAAGCCTTAAAGAGGAAAGACAATTAGAAATTATAAAGACTTTTTATAACGTTGCTAAGAAGGAGGGGTATGAGAATACCTCTATTGCCAAAATAGCCAAGGTGATGGATATTAACCCAAGCCTGGTTAGCCATTATTTTGAAACAAAAGAGGATCTTACCTATGCGTTAATAGATCATATACTGGAGCGGTACCTGTTGATCTATACCATTAAAAACAAGCAAGGGGTTACATTGGCCGACCTGCAAAAAACAATCGAAATGCTTTTTTCAAAAAAATGGAACCTGCTATTTGATGACGGGCTGTTCTATACCTTTTATGCCCTGGCTTTCCGGGAGAAAAAAATCAAGATAAAATACAAGACCATACTGGATTCCCTTCGCCTTGCGCTTTCATCAATGATAGAGCAATGCAATGAAAAACAGTTAACAAAAGTTGCGGAACCGAAAACAGCCGCCGACCTGATATTTGTACTGGTGGATGGCGCATATTTTTACCTTTCGCTTGAAAACGATAAAAAGGCTTATACGGCAAGGCTGGAGTATTATAAGAACAGGGCGTACCAAATTTTAGGGATGGAACACTCAATTTTTACGGACGAGGCTTTGAGTTAATAAACGGCGGCCCAAGGCATAAACACCAATAAACATCCATAACAAATTGGCTACTGCATTTGGCATATCATCACTATCAATAGCTGTAGCCACCAAACACAGCCCACCCATAATGTTTAATAACTGGAAAATGCGCGATTCGGCACTAAGCACTTTCATACTTAACAGCAAATACCCTACAGTGCATAAAACCACACCCAGCCAGCCAATACCTGATAATATAATCTGTTTCATACTATGAGTTAAATTTCATCCCGGTAGCAAGATTAGGTAAAAATGAAGATAACCGGGAATATTAATGATAACCTTAACAATTTACTAATGTGTGGCATCCACTTTTGAAAAAATAAAACAACATATATGCGTATCATTAACACTTTACTTTTAGCAATGCTAAGCCTTACTGCATTGGCGCAGACTAAACCCAAAGTTGTACTTGTTATTGCAGACGGGATACCTGCTGACGTTATAGAGCGCCTGCGCCCTCCTGCCATGCAGCAAATTATTAAAGAAGGCACCTACACCCGGGCGCATGTTGGCGGGAATAAAGGCACCTATACCGAAACACCAACCATATCGGCACCCGGCTATAACGATATGCTGACCGGCACCTGGGGTTATAAACATAACGTTTGGGACAATGACAACCAGCACCCCAACTACAACTACCCCACCATTTTCAGGCTTTTTAAAACAGCAAGGCCGGCCGGCACCACCGCCATATTTTCTACCTGGGTAGAAAACCGGAAGATGCTATTAGGAACAGGGCTGCCGCAAACAGGCAACTTAGCTGTAGATTATGTTTATGATGGCTTTGAGAAAGATACAGTACGGTTCCCGCATGATAAAGCCAGCCTTTACCTGCATCATATTGATGACCATGTAGTGAATTGTGCGGATTCGGTTATACGGACAAAAGCGCCAGACCTTTCATGGATATACCTGGAATACACAGACGATGTTGGCCATAGCAAAGGTACCGGTAAAGAATTTGATAAAGCCATTGGCCTGTTGGATGCGCAAATGAAAAAAATCTCGGACGCCATTCATTATCGCGAAGCCAACTATAAAGAAAAGTGGCTGCTGGTGATCACCACCGACCATGGTCGCGACTCATTAACCGGTAGCGGGCATGGTGACCAGAGCCTACGCGAAAGGACCACCTGGTTTATATTAAACAAGCCGGTTACCAACGCCTATGTCAAATCTGCCCAACCCGGTATTGTAGATATATTGCCATCTGTGGCCAATTATTTAAATATCGATCTGCCGGTTGCGGCTAAGAGGGAACTTGACGGCGTTCCAATCATCGGGCCGGTATCGGTAAGCAACGCCCGTTTGGATGCAACCGCCGGTGGGTTTACCCTAAAATGGAAAGCATTTGCACCTACCGAAAAACTAAAAGTTTATATTACCTATACAAACAACGTAAAGGAAGGCAAACCAGATACATACAAATTGATAGGTACGCCACTTGCCGGCACGCAAAAATTCAGCTATACTACTGCTGCCTTACTTAAGCAGCCATTTTATAAAGTGGTAATAAAAGGTAAAAACAATACCGTAAACGTTTGGCATGTTGTAAAACCTACAAAATAAATTTGCTTGGCAAATAGTTAAAGCTTTAACGCACTAAGTAATTTTAAACAAAAGGCAGCCTGTTAATCAAGCTGCCTTTTGTTTACCAAACTTTTTTCAGCTCATTCACTTTGGTCACTTTTGGGTATTTACCTTAATCGTTTGCTCTTTTAAATTCCAGCCGCTAATACTTACAGCAGGCATTTCGGTGTATTTGCTAACATCATAATCCATCATGATGCTTTTTTGCTCTCCTGGCAATATCGATACATAATTATCGCTATAAAAAACGGGCAGTAAACGCTCATGGCTTTGTACACCGACTAACGACAGGCGATTAAAAAATGCCACCGGTGCATCTGCCGGGTTCGTCAGGCTAACCCTGATCTTTCCGGGTGCAGTTTGTAAGGCTTCTATAGCAAGTTTTGAGGATGCCATCTTTTTCAGCCCCGAGTACTCTCCATTCCCGTCGGGCAGCCAATACAGGTTATCGCTTAAAATATTCTTTTTAGTATCCAGCAGTTGCAGCGACAGGAAAAGCCCCTCCTCTTTTGCCTGTTTGTCTATCCCCTGTTTTATGGGGACAAAACCCTTTACTGATGAGGGCAAAATATCTTCAAAAACCTGCGTTATTTGTTTCTCCTTACCATTCATGTCATAGGTTTTCACCACAAGCATCAGGTCGCGCCGGGTTTCAAATGTATTGTTTACAATGGTTACCATACCATTAAGCGGGTTATACATTACATGCAAGGGTTCGCTGCCATGATGCAAGCCATACAAACACGCATTGGGGTCAAGGTAATAATCATACATCTGCCCACGCATGGCGGTCCATGGGTTCTGGGTTTTCCAGATCATAACACCGGTGTACCAATCCCACATATGGGCGCTAAAGCCTTCTATCAAAGCCCGGTATTGGTTATAATTAACCAGTTGCGCTTTAGCAGCAAAATCTTTGGCATCGGTAGCTTTGCCATAGGGCTCAATAGCTGCATCATAGCCTATGTATTTATGATAGTTCCATACCGAATCGGTTGTTGACTTGTTCTTTTCTGTTGAGAATGTAGGCGGCACCAAGTTCTGTGCCGGGATAAAGCGTTTTAACGATTCATAATCGCCGATACCAACAGAACCTATCTCGGAGTTAAAAGGAAACGTACGCTCTTTCCAGAAAAGTGAATCGGGCTGTATGCCGTAAGGCCCATCGCCATTACCGCCAAGCGTATTCAATGACATTTCATCGGAGTTGGAATACTCCACAAACCAACGGGTGCCATCCAGTTTTGGCAAAATAGTATCCTTTACGGCAAGTAAAATATCCTCGGGCGGTGTTATTTCGTTACCGCCGCACCATACGGCCAGCGACGGGTGGTTACGCACCATTTTCACCTGGTCGGCAACCGAACGCAGGTACAACGCGTGATTATCAGGGTATTTGCGGCGCACCCATTGGTCGTCCTTCTTCATAGGATCAATCCAGCGGCCATTGGCATCGCCCGAGATCCAGAAATCCTGGAAAACCAACAAGCCGTATTTATCGCAGGCATTATAAAACTCGGGGCGCTCTACCAAAGCCCCACCCCATACGCGTATCAGGTTAAGGTTCATATCCCGGTGAAAGCGCACCTCGGCATCGTACCGTGCATCGGTGAAACGCAGCATAGCATCTGATATGATCCAGTTACCGCCTTTAATAAATACCTTTTGCCCGTTTACGGCTATTTGCCTGCTGTTGGTTTGCGTGTTCCAGGTGGTTTGTATCTCTCTTACACCTACACTGATCTCCTGTTGGTCTGAAACCTTATTACCTGTTAAAAATTGAACAGAGGCATTATACAAATAGGGTTTTCCATAACCATTTGGCCACCACAGTTTCGGGTCTTTCAGCACAAGATCATTAAGTTGTATTTCGGGCGAGGTGCCGGGTTTTATCACAATGTTCTTCAATATCTTTTGCCCGGCTATGGTAAATTGCAAAACACCGGCTACAGCCTTTGTTGTTGGGTTGGTAAGCGTTGCCGATACTTTAATAACAGCCGGTTGTTGTTTACCATTAACCTGCCTTATGCCCGGTACAACAGTAACAACATGCGGGTCGGTAATGCTAACCGCGCCTGTAGTTTCAATGGTAACCTTATCCCATATACCGGTGTTTCTATCGCGTATGGGCTGTATCCAGTCCCAGCCCGCGGTATATTGTAAACCCACGTTACGCGCTATAGTGCCATCGCCGCCCTGGCC
The DNA here is from genome assembly GCA_040390445.1 of Bacteroidota bacterium. Classification (GTDB taxonomy): domain Bacteria; phylum Bacteroidota; class Bacteroidia; order Sphingobacteriales; family Sphingobacteriaceae; genus Mucilaginibacter. Next base: position 1,015,443 of record JAZJYI010000001.1, on the reverse strand, counting down.
GCCATTGGGGTTACCCACAGGATCAGGCGGGTAAACCAATACAGCCAGCCTGTTTTTTCCCGACTTGTTAAGCAAGGTGGTTATGTTGTAACGCTGCCTCAAAAACATACCATAATGCGTTTGGCGGTTCACTTTCTTCCCATTAAGGTAAATCTCGCAGCTATAGTTAACCCCTCTTAAATTCAGGTAAACCTGAGCATCTCCTACCGGGGTATGCTGCTCAAAATCGTTAACAAACCAATAGGTGTAATAATCCCTGCCGGTATCATAAATATCCCTGATGTATTTGTTATTCATCCCATAAAAAGGATCGGGGACCTTATGGTTATTTAAAAGTGTAGTAAGCACTGTACCCGGGACTGTGGCTGGCATCCATTGCGAGATATCATAACCGGGCGTAAATATTTTGCTATTGCCACCGGTAAGTTCACTAACCGGTTTGCATTTCCAGGCGGAGTTTAGTTCATATTTAACCTGCGCATGGCTTTCTCCTATTGTGAAAAAAAACAGCGCAATAAACAGGCGAAGTTTAAACGAATGAAATAAGTTCATGATATGAATAATAGACAAGTTTTATAAAAAGGTTCTTACCCCATTACAATTCAAGAACCCGGTTTTTCAAAGATACCCGGTGCGTAATATAATTTCAATGATGGGGCACACCATTTAGCTTGATGTGCCGAATATAAATATTCGTTTTGCTATTTTTAGGCCCGGGTAAAAAGATGTCATCAAACACATCTTATTTATCAAATAATGTAATTTAAGATTTAATAACTTGCCGAAATTAGCAGTATCAACCATATTACAAACCGGCTGTAATTGCCAATAAGTTAAGCATAGCATTTTTAAAACCCGTTCATGAGAAATTTTTTAAAAATATTAAAGATAGACGAATACTCCATAACGCCTTATTACGCGCAGATCTATAATTCTATCCTTAGGGCTATTGAAGATAAAGTGATAGATAAAGATGACATCCTGCCTTCTATCAACGACCTGAGTATAGCGCTTGATATTTCAAGAAACACCATTACCCGCGCTTATAACGATCTTAAAAAAATAGGCGTAATAAATTCAGTGCCGGGTAAAGGTTATTTTATATCAAACACCCGGGTAGACCAATCGGTAAAAGTGTTACTGCTGTTTAATAAACTTAGCAGCCACAAAAAATTATTGTACGATGCCTTTGCAGGGGCGCTCTCACAAAAAGCATCTATTGATTTCTACATCTATAACAGCAATTTTAATTTCTTTAAAAAGCTGCTGTTGGAGAAACAGGAAAAGTATAATAAAATAGTTATAGTTCCCCATTTCAGAGATAAAGCGGATAATGCATTCGAAGTAATTAACGAAGTGCCCAAAGAAAAACTCATTTTGCTGGGCAAACTGGTAGATGGCGTTACCGGTGAATTTGGCGCCGTTTACGAGGATTTTGAGAACGATATTTACAACGCGCTTGCTAACCTGATCGAAAAGATCCGCCAGTACACCTCGCTAACTATTATTTTCCCGAAACAAAGCTATTTCTCGACTGATATACTGATTGGTTTCCTGAACTTTTGCAAGGCTTATAACTGCGATTACGATATTATTGCCGACCTGAAAACCCAAGCAATCGTCAAAAACACGCTGTACATCACCCTTACCGAAGACGACCTGGTGCAACTGATAGACAATGCACTAAGCCTGGGCTATAAAGTTGGTGAAGATGTGGGCATTATCTCTTACAATGAAACCGCACTAAAAAGATTGATCTTGAACGGCATCACCACCATATCCACCGATTTTAGGTTTATGGGCGAAAAAGCCGCCGAATTGGTATTGAATAATGCTACCGAGCATCTGAAAGTTCCGTTCAATACCATCATCAGAAATTCATTATAAACAGAAACATCCCAGTTATTGGCCGGGACGTTTCTATTTAAAGCATTAAATCAATCCGTTTAATACGTTATTTTAAACTGATAACTCCCGGCTGCTATTTTATAATTATCGCTGTTCTTTATCAAAGCATTATCCAGGTAAACCTTTGATTTACCGGCATTAGGGAACGTTATGGTAGCCGATGAATTTGCAGGGATAGTTACATTGTAAATAACATCCTGCCCCTTCCTTGCCCAGGATGAAACAATTTTACCGTAAGGCCCTTCGTGCGATGCATTGAAAAAATCAAGACCCGATACAAAGTTTGGTTTTAACAATACGTTTTTAAACCCGGGGTGCGCTTCATCAGGCAATATCCCCCCAAGGCCTTTAAAGAACCAGCCACCTATTTCGCCAAACATCATGTGGTTTAATGAGATATCTCTTTCGGCTTTGATGTTCCAGTTTTCGTAAAGCGTGGTTGCACCATTTACTATCCACCAGCCCCATGATGGGTAGGTATCCTGCGCAGCCAGTTTATAGGCAGTTTCAGCTTCACCGTTATTACTTAGCGCATTTAAAACAGCTTTAGCACCTAAAACACCTACATCAATATGCATCCCATCGGCGGCAACCCTTTTCGCAAGGTTTTGGGCCACTTTGGTTTTATACATATCTGGCACTATACCCCATTGTAAAGCCATACTTAACTCAGTTTGTACACCATTGCCGTATATGCCGGTTTCTTTATTAAAGTATTTATTATTAATGGCTTTTTTGATCTTTTCGGCTAAGGCCGAGTAAAATTTATAGTCGGCATCTTTACCGAAAAGCTTAGCTGCCTTTGCCAGGATGGTAGCATCAACATAAAAATAAATAGACGAAGTATATTCTAATGACGAAGACGATTTAACAGGCACCCAGTCGCCACGCCCAAAAGTGGTAAGGCCACCTACGCTTATGCCGTTAACGTAATTAACATATGCACGGATATTATTGTAATTATCAGAAAGCGCCTTACTATCCCCGTAAAACATGTACAGGTTCCATGGAATAATGGCGATGGTGCTTGTCCAGTCGGTACCGTTTGCAGTACCGTAACCCCATCCACCGGTTGGGATAATATCAGGTAATACACCGTTTGGCTGCTGCTCATCGCGATGATCGGCCAGCCATTTTTCATAAATGGTGATACCGTCGAAGTTAAAAAGCCCCGTTTCCACAGCAAAGTGACCATCGCCTGTCCAGCCATTCTTTTCGCGTTGCGGGCAATCGGTAGGGTATCCGAAAAGGTTTGATAGGTAAGAGTTATTGGTAGCCCACCAAAGCCTGTCAATCAACGGGTTTGATGAACTAATTTTACCGGTAGCCGGTACATCGCTGTGCATAAAATAGCCGGTAACATCTTCCTTTTTCAAATCAAGCGGTTTACTGCTCGTGATCTCTACATATTGAAACCCTTTATAGTTAAATTTCGCCATAAACTCCACAGTACCTTTCCCGTTTAAGGTTACGATATCCGTACCAAAAGGGTCGCTTTTATCTTTAGGGCGATAGTAAACATCAATGTTCGACATATCTACATGGCCATTGGGATACAATCTTTCACCATGTTTAATGCGTACTACAGTACCGCTTTCGCCGTTTAGCCTTACTTTGGTAACGCCAGAGATATTCCTGCCCAGGTCTACAACATATGTAGTATCATCAAACTTAATCAACGACTTTGCAGCAATCTCATCTACATTACGGATAGGGCGCATCACCTGGCTAACAATTTGTTTTGAAGGCGCGGCGCGCAGCATCACTTCCTTCCAATCATGGTCATCAAAAGCAGGTGTGTTCCATCCGGGTAACTCCAGCCGGCTATCGTAATGCTCGCCGGTATAAATGCTGTTAAAGGTAATTGGGCTGGCGTGTGTTTTCCAGCTATCATTAGTGGCTACAATGGCCGATGTACCGTCTTCATAGGTAATCTTCAGGTCCATGCAAAAGGTTGGCCTGTTGCGCCATGGGGCGCGGTCAAAGTCCCATACCGCTAACGACTGCATGTTGTACCAGCCATTACCCAGCAATACACCTATGGCATTTTTGCCCTGCTGTAACTGGTTGGTAACATCATAACTTACGTAGAGTGTACGCCTGTCAAAACGGGTGTACATCGGGTCCAATCGGTGGTTGCCTATTTTTTGCCCATTGATATAAAGCTCATACAAACCGCCAACAGCAATATACGCCCTGGCCGACCTGATCTTTTTACCGGCAGTAAACGCTTTGCGGAAATATGGCGCAGGCAAAGTATTAATGCCGGCCATATCGCTTATCCATGAACCTGTCCAGTTATTGATGCCCATTAAGCCGGTCTCGAAGTTGCTGATGCGGCTATCCGGTAGTTTTGTGCCTGTACGGTTCCAGGTACGTACCAGCCAGTAATATTTGGTTGATGGCTGCAAGGCTTTACCACCATAAGTAATGTTACTGGCAGATGAGGTTACCTTACCCGAGTTCCATACTGATGGTTTTTTTGCTAATTGAACAGAATCGGTACCCACAAGCACCTGGTAGGCTGTTTGGGCAGCACCCTTGCTGCGGTCTTCCATTTGCCATGAAAGGCGCGGGTGCTGGGTATCAACGCCAATCGGCGCTTCCAGGTGTTCGCACTGTAAAGCAACGATACGGGTTTGGGCGTAAACAGTAGCCCCCGCAAGCGTATTGAAAAAGAATGTTAGCGCGATAACGTAATGTGAACGGTTCAAAATCTTCTTGTTTTTATTTGATTAAATATATACTGGTAGCCAGTCAACAGCGACTCTTAATTTTATTTTTGGTTGACAACCTCAATCTTCACCGGCCCTAATAAACCCGATGACTCTAACTTGTCCGTTGGGTTAAACCTGTTGTTACTTAACCATGTTTTTCGCTCTGATTGAGGTAATTTACTGTCGCCTACCAAACGGTTCACCCAGGTATTTACAACCTTTATCTCCAATTTATTCTCTCCGGATTTTAGCGCAGCAGTAATATCAACTTTGTATGGGGCTGTCCAAGCACCGCCAACGGCAACGCCGTTTACGGTTACTTTGGCTATTGCCTTTACCATCCCAAGATCAACAAATACTTTCTGGCCCTTTTTTACAGCGGCTAATGTAAATGTATTATTATAAAATGCTGTGCCCGAATAGTAGCGGATGCTATCGTTGGGATTAACCGACCAATCGCTTAAGGTATTAAATATAACGGGATTTGCCGGGCCGCGCATTTTACTGTCGAATTTAACCGTCCATGGTTTATCAATGGCTATGGTTTGCACAGGTGAAGGATAGTTAGGGCTGGCCGATACCGGGCTTTGTGCCTCCTGCCTGAAAATGATAAAGGCACTTTCCATTGGGGCAAGTTCTAACTGCACGGTGGTAACATCTCCGTTTTGGGTATAAGCAGGCAACTCCCGTAAACTGCCGCTAACTGCATCCCATAACTCCGGTCGTTTACCGGCAATGCGGAACTGCGGCGCTATTTTCACGGTCTTATCTTCCTGGTTGGATATAAAATAGATCGAGCCATCATCCACTTTCCTGTGGATAAACAATGTTGAATTGTTCTCTGTGATCTTTGCATCCGGGATAACCTTGATCAGATCAAGCGCTTCCTGCATCTGCATATTGCTCATCACCATCCCCTTGCCTACCCGGTTGGTTTTAATGGATGTACCGTTAATATTTCCCCATAACTCATTAGCCAGTTTAGTAACCTGCGCATCGGCTGTTGGGTAATTTTGCAAACTTGGCGATGTTACAGGCTTAGGGCCTAAAACAACCATACCCTGCTGCACCAGTTCTTTTATCTTTAATAACAATTCCGGGCGCATGGTGGTTAACTGCGGCAAAACCAAAATACTATAGCTCATGCCATCAGGTAAAACCATTTTACCATCTTTTACGCTCAGCCTGGTTTTTATCACCTCGCCGTTAATGTAATCAAACGAATACCCCTGTGGCAGTTTAGGATCTTGCACACCCGTCATTTTTGGGGCATCCTCACTTATAAAATAGGCTACATCTGCAACATACTTACCCTGCTGCAACATCATGTTACAACGTTTAATATATTTCAGGAAGATATCCATATCATAAAACCAGGTGTTCAGCCGGTTAAATTCGTTACCAAAAAAGGCGTTAACACCGGGCGCTTTATCTTCATAAGGCTGGCTGATGTACACATGCATCAGCGTGTTGTTAATACCTTCTGTAAAAAAGCGGTCGGCACGTTGCTTCATTAACGCCGGGTAGCGCGAATACGGCCCACCCGCGCAGGTAAATGATTCGGCCGACACTTTTGTTTTCCCGTAAATATGCGCCGCCGATGAAGCCGCCCGGTTCTCGATATCGCCTAACATCCCTTCGCTCCAAAACTCACCGCCAACCTCGTCCGACTGCCCGCCGTACTGCAAAAACTCGCCCGGGAAACCCCAGTGTCCATAATTTTCCAACCAGGTGGTAAGTCCGTGCTGGTGGCTGATATCGCGCAAGCCGCCAACATAATCATAAGCTACCCTATCGGCCACAAAACGGCGCAGGTCCCAAAGGAAACGGTCGGACTGATCTTCGCTACCCACTACCTTGCCCTGCAATACCGGGATGTATGGCGTTGGGTCGTAACCATAATTCTTTTCAAATTTCTCAACCAGGCCATCCGTCCAATTCTGGCCGCCGGTTTCGTAGCTATCCTCCACAGTTACTTTCCATGTTTTACGGTCGGCAGCGGGTATGCGTTTGATGATTTGGCCAAGGAAAGCGTCAAAATGAGCGGCAATGTGTTCTTTGCTCATCTTGTCGGTTTCCAAACCTGTACCCTGGGCAGAGGCCGGCCCGTTGGTTACTTTGGTGGGTGTCATCCCGGTGCGTTCAATTATCCAGTTACCTGCCGGCACTTGCCAGTTAAGCGTACCATCTGCAGCCATGTATTTTGATACATCAACTACTTTTGCGGGGTCTATCACATATTTGCTATCGTCAACAGCGGGTTGCGGTTTCCACTGGTAAGCATCCCAATATGGGAAAGGTGTTTGCCACATTTTAGCCAATGTTTTTTCTATATAATTTTCTACTACAGGGGCCGATGAAAGCTTCACTTCGGCGATACCTGCATTTTCGGTCTTCGTAAATAGCAAACGGAAACTATCTGATGATGTGGCAGGGATAGCAATAGCGCCCGGCCCATATGGGTTAAACCCTACGTTGGCCGCATCGTTACTGCGGTCGACCCTGAAATGTTTTACGGTTACATATGCGCCGTTCTTTTTTACCTGCAGGTCACCTTCCAGCGTCATGCCCCTGCGGGCAGGGACAATAACAAGGCTGCGGGCAGTATAGGCTTGTTTGGTACTGATATCTATTGTATAAGATTTGTTTCCCTCCAAAAACACAACCGTAGAGTCGATACCATCGGCGATCTTAGCCAGGTCTTTAATAAAAGGGGTTGAACTGATCACCGGCTTCAGGTCGCGGATATCTTTAATGTAATCCGCGCTAACGGGGTAAGCAATCACCTTAACGTCCTGAAAATTCTTTTCGGGTTTTACCAATTGACCATTAAACTTATATGGTCCTTTTACCGCTATTTGCGATGATGTTAAATAACGCATAGCCTGCTCTGGCTTTACCCACGGGCCGCCGGATTGGCTCCAGCCCGGGCTGTTAAAGATCCCTATCTCTATATTTAGCTCGGTAGCCCTTTTCAATGCAGCATGCAAAACATCCCACCACTCATCGGTAAATAATTTCACTTTACCTCCTGGTACATCATCCTGCCATATATTACCAATGAAGGCCCGGTTGATTCCCACCTTTTTCATCGATTCCAGGTCGTGTATCACACCCTCTTTAGATATATTATCCGAGATCCAGTACCAGTAAACGCTGGTTTGGATGCTGTCCGGCACGGTCATAAAACCTGTTTCCAATTCGGCCATGGGTTTAACAGCAGCCGATTGGGTAATTTGCTTCTTGGGTGCACATGCGTTAAAGGCAAAGCTTATCAGCAATATGAATACACAGGATACACTCAGCTTTTTGGTAGTAGGCATCAGTTTAAGTAATTAGGTTACGCGTTAGCGATAATTGGTTAAATGGCGCTTATTGGTTAAGCGTCCCGAAAATATTTTAAATAATCTGTTTAACTATGCCCAGCTATACCATTGATTATTCCCGGCGGGCTTAAATTGAGAAGGTAACAGATAGGGATGGTTAAACAAACTGTTACCTTTATCATTGCCTTAACCATTTATAAAAAAAACCAAATCCTAAATTATGCAAGCAATCTTCGGTGTAATATTTCACTTTATCGGCGGCTTCGCTTCCGGTAGTTTTTACATCCCGTACAAAAAAGTAAAGGGCTGGGCCTGGGAAAGTTTCTGGATAGTAGGCGGCATCTTCTCGTGGCTTATCGTGCCACCTGTGGCCGCGTGGTTAACTATCCCCAATTTTACCGACATTATTGCCCAAACAAATGGCCAGATCCTGTTGCTTACCTATTTCTTTGGTTTGCTTTGGGGCATAGGCGGTTTAACTTATGGCCTTGGTGTACGCTACCTGGGGGTATCATTAGGCAGTACCATTATATTAGGCTTATGCGCGGTGTTTGGCTCTATCATACCATCGGTTTATTATAATTTTTTCCCTAAAGAGGGTAAAGACAGCTTTAGCATGATGCTGCACAACAGTTGGGGGCAAATGGTTTTACTGGGTATTGTAATTTGCGCCATAGGTATTATTATATGCGGAAAGGCCGGTACGCTTAAAGAAAAAGAGCTCTCCAAAAACAAAACCGTAGCCGAAGAAAATAAAGAATACCGTTTTGGCCTGGGCATTTTTGTAGCCATTGTATCGGGTGTATTAAGCGCCTGTTTTAACTTTGGGATAGAGGCCGGTAAATCTATGGCCGATACAGCAAACGAGGCATGGAAGGTTTTACATCCTAACGCGGGCAATTTCCTGTTCCAAAACAATGTTATTTATATAGTGATATTATGGGGTGGCCTTACTACCAACTTCATTTGGTGTATGATACTGAACGCGCGTAATAAAACCTTCAGTAACTATACCGACGGGCAAAAACCGCTGTTAAAAAACTACATCTTTTCGGCCCTGGCGGGTACTACCTGGTTCCTGCAGTTCTTTTTTTACGGCATGGGCGAAAGTAAGCTGGGTAACGGCGCCAGTTCATGGATCCTGCATATGGCCTTCATCATCCTGATAGCAAACGCATGGGGCTTGTTATTAAAGGAATGGAAAGGCGTTAGTAAAAAAGCAATATATACCGTTATAGCCGGTATAGCAACCATTATCATTTCGGTTTTGGTGGTAGGTTATGGTAATTCAATCAAATAAAAAGCAATAAAAATTCATATCAATATGTCTACTACAACACAATTTAAACATGTAAGCTACTTATGGGACGATGCTAAGGCAGCAGCGTTAGCCGGAGACGAGGTAGCCTTACTGATATACCGCTCAAACCTGCTTGGCGCCGACCTGCGCCTCACCAACTATGGCGGTGGTAACACTTCATGCAAGGTAACTGATAAAGACCCTTTGACCGGTAAAGAGGTTGAAGTAATGTGGATAAAAGGCTCGGGCGGCGATATCGGCACGCTTAAAAAAAGCGGTTTGGCTGCGTTATATGTTGACAGGTTGAGGAGCCTGAAAAACGTTTACCGTGGTATAGAGCACGAAGACGAAATGGTTGAACTGTTTAACCACAGCATCTTCGATCTAAGTTCAAAGGCGCCATCTATTGATACCCCGCTGCATGGTTTTTTACCCTTTAAACACATCGACCACCTGCACCCCGATGCTGCAATTGCCATCGCGGCAGCAAAAGACGGCGAGAAAATAACTAAGGAATTATTCGGCGGTACCATTGGCTGGGTTGGCTGGCAGCGCCCGGGTTTTGACCTTGGTTTGCAACTGAAAGAATGCCTGGATAACAACCCCGGCATCCGTGGTATTATGCTGGGCTCGCACGGCTTATTTACCTGGGGCGATACCGCTTACGAAAGCTACATCAACACGCTTGAAGTGATTGAAAAATGCGCTGAGTATCTGGAAGAAAACTACGGCAAAAAAGGCCTGGTATTTGGCGGCCAAAAGCTGGAAAGCCTGCCTGCGGATGATCGTAAGAAACAAGCTGCTGCACTGGCACCAATCCTGCGTGGTTTCTGTTCATCAAAAACATCGATGATAGGCCATTTTACGGATGATGCCCGCGTGCTGGAGTTTATAAACTCAAACGATCTGGATAGATTAGCCCCCTTGGGAACAAGCTGCCCCGACCACTTCTTGCGCACCAAGATCAGTCCGCTGGTATTAGAACTCAACGCTGCCGACGACCTGAGCGATGTAGCTGCTTTAAAAGAAAAATTAACCCCTGCATTTGAGGCCTACCGCCAAATGTACACCGATTATTATAACACCTGCAAACACCCTAACAGCCCTGCTGTACGCGATGCAAACCCGGTAGTAATACTTTACCCGGGTGTAGGTATGTTCACCTTTGCTAAGGATAAACAAACCGCGCGTGTTGCAGCTGAGTTTTATACCAACGCCATCAACGTTATGAAAGGCGCCGAGGCCATATCCGAATATACTTCCCTGCCAAGGCAGGAGGCATTTGATATTGAGTACTGGTTGCTGGAAGAAGCTAAATTACAGCGGATGCCAAAACCAAAAGCCCTATCGGGCCGGGTGGCTTTGGTAACCGGCAGTGCCGGCGGCATAGGTAAAGCCATTGCCAAAAAATTCGCGCAGGAAGGTGCTGTGGTTATTTTAAACGATATGAATGCCGAGCGTTTAGCCGGTGCAGGCGAAGAATTTAAAGGCCTTTTTGGTAAAGATGCCTACGCTTTAGCGCAGATGGATGTTACTAATACCGACCAGATCCAGGCAGCTATGGATATTGCGGCACTGCAATTTGGTGGTGTAGACCTTATTGTAAACAACGCTGGTTTATCCATCTCCAAAACTATTGGCGACACCACTGCTAAAGACTGGGACCTGCTTTATGACGTTTTAGTAAAAGGACAGTTTTTTGTAACCCAGGCTGCTGTAGCTGTGATGAAGAAACAGGATATTGGCGGTGATATTATCAATATTGTAAGCAAGAACGCCTTGGTAAGCGGCCCTAATAATGCCGGTTACGGCAGCGCGAAAGCAGCGCAATTACACCTGAGCAGGCTAAATGCGGCCGAATTAGGCGGCGATAAAATACGCGTGAACGTAGTTAACCCCGATGCTGTAATAAGCGATAGTAATATTTGGGCAGGTGGCTGGGCAGAAGGCCGTGCCAAGGCTTATGGTATCACTGTTGAAGAGTTACCGGCCTACTATGCCAAGCGCACCTTACTGAACGAAACCATTTTACCTGATGATATAGCTAACGCCTGCTTTGCTTTTGCAGGTGGCTTGCTTAATAAATCAACCGGTAATGTGCTAAATGTTGATGGCGGCGTTGCCACAGCATTTGTACGATAAGTGATAAAACTTCCAATCCCCCGGCTAACCAATGGCCGGGGGATTTTACACCTACATAAACCAGAGAAAGATGCAGATAGAAAAATATGTAATTGATGAGCACAACCATCAGTTAGCCCAAAAACATCAGCGCAATTTTGAGCACGTAGCAGCCGATATAACCAATCTTGACAGTGTTCTAAAAAAACTCATCGCTTTTAACATAGCCATCCCAAGCTGGGCATTAGGCACCGGCGGTACACGTTTCGGCAGGTTTAGCGGCGGCGGCGAGCCCCGCAGCCTGGAAGAAAAAATTGAAGATGTTGGCGTTATCCATGCACTAAACAGATCAAGCAATTCCATATCGCTGCATATCCCATGGGATATCCCTGATAACGCAAAAGCTATCAAACAACTGGCCGCACACCTGGGCTTGCATTTTGATGCGGTAAACTCCAACACTTTCCAGGATCAGGCAGATGCAGCACACAGCTATAAATATGGGTCGTTACATCATGTAGATAAAGCCGTAAGGGCACAGGCTGTTGAGCATAACATACAGGTGATCAATTACGGTAAGGAACTTGGCTCAAAAGCATTATCGGTTTGGTTATCTGATGGGTCAAACTTCCCCGGTCAATTAAACTTCAGGCAGGCATTTCAGCGCACGCAGGAGAGCTTGCAGGAGATTTACAACGCACTGCCAAACGACTGGAAGATCTGGATAGAGTATAAACCATTCGAGCCGAATTTTTACTCCACCACCATTGGCGATTGGGGCCAGTCCCTCCTGCTGGCTAATAAACTTGGCGATAAGGCAGCTACATTGGTTGACCTTGGCCACCATTTACAAGGTACCAACATCGAGCAGATCGTTTCCTTGTTGTTGATGGAAGGCAAACTGGCCGGTTTCCATTTCAACGATTCTAAATATGGCGATGATGACCTTACCGTTGGCAGCATAAACCCATATCAGCTATTTTTAATATTTAATGAACTGGTTGAAGGCATGGATGCCCGCGGCATGACCCACGCTACTGATATTGGCTGGATGATAGATGCATCACACAACGTAAAAGACCCGATAGAAGACCTGTTACAATCGGTACAGGCTATAAAAATAGCTTATGCGCAAGCCTTGCTGATAGATACGCAGGCTTTGAAAGCAGCACAGCAAAATAACGATGTAGCGCTTGCACAAGAAATTTTACAACAAGCCTACCGTACAGATGTACGCCCATTGATAGCCGAGGCAAGCCTGCAGGCAGGTGGCGCGCTCGACCCTATCGGTGCCTACCGCAAGCTGGACGTTAGAAACAATTTAATAAAAGAACGCGGTTTAAAAACAGTAGCCACCGGTTTATAAAACGAAAGCGATATGAGTGCGATACCCGTTATAGCCGTATTTGATGTTGGGAAGACCAATAAAAAGCTATTCCTGTTTGATGAGAACTACCAGATAGTTTTTGAGAAAACAGCGCGCTTTTTAGAAACTGTGGATGAGGATGGCTACCCATGCGAAAACATTGAGAGCTTAAGGCTTTCGGTGTTCGACTCGCTGAGCGAGGTTTTCCGCATGAACGAATTTAAGGTAAAGGCGGTTAATTTTTCGGCCTATGGCGCAAGTTTTATTTATGTTGGCGAAGATGGCAAACCACTTACCCCTTTGTACAACTACCTGAAAAGCTATCCCGAAGAATTGAGCGAGCAGTTTTATGCCAAATATGGCGGTAAAGACCAGCTAAGTGTGCAAACCGCATCGCCGGTTTTGGGCAGTTTAAACTCAGGGTTACAGCTCTACCGTTTAAAACATGAGCAGCCGGAAGTTTTTAAGAAAATAAAATACGCCCTGCATTTGCCGCAATACATGAGCTATCTGCTTACCGGTAAAGCATGTTCTGATCTGACCAGCATTGGCTGCCATACCTGCTTGTGGGATTTTGAAAAGAACCGCTACCACGAATGGACGCAACACGAGGGTATCGCCCTAAAATTGCCGCCAATATTACCTGCCAATAAAGTAATGCCGGCCTTATTTCCCGGTAACAATTATAAAGTAGGCGTTGGCCTGCATGATAGTTCTGCAGCGCTGATCCCTTACCTTGTTAATTTCCATGAACCGTTTATCCTAATCAGTACAGGCACCTGGTGTATCAGCCTAAACCCTTTTAACCAGTTGCCCTTAACCAAAGAGGAATTAAAGGACGATTGCCTCAGCTACCTGCAATACCAGGGCAAACCAGTAAAAGCGTCTCGCTTGTTTTCGGGCTACGAGCACGAGCAGCAGGTTAAAAGGATAGCCGCCCACTTTAAAACCGATGTTATCAAATACCGTAATGTAGGTTTTGATGCCGAGATCATCAGTTACCTGAAAGCTAAAAAGCAAACAGTTACGCAAGATGCCAACGCGAAAACTTCTGCTTTTGAAAAAAGAGACCTTGCTGAGTATCATAATGATATAGAAGCTTATCATCAGTTGATCCTCGACCTGATAAACCTGCAGGTTTATGCTACGCAGCTGGTATTAAAAGGCACTAAGGTAAAACGCATATTTGTTGATGGCGGCTTTAGCAAAAACAGTGTATTTATGCACCTGCTTGCTTTGGCTTTCCCGGCAATAGAAGTATTCTCAGCCTCCATGGCGCAGGCTACAGCAGTAGGCGCTGCATTGGCTATCCACAAAGAATGGAACCGGAAACCTATACCAAACGACATTATCCAGTTGAAATATTATTCTGCCAGTCAAACCATTAGTATATGAATGTTGGCTTGTTTATACCTTGTTATGTAGACCAGTTTTACCCGGGCGCCGCAATTGCCACTTTGCAGTTATTGGAAAAACTTGGGGTAACCGTTACGTACCCCAAAAACCAAACCTGTTGCGGCCAACCAATGGCCAACTCGGGTTTTGAACACCTTACGGGCGGCTGTAACGAGCTTTTCATCAAAAACTTCGCGGAGTTTGACTACATCGTTGCACCATCGGGCAGCTGTGTATTGCACATTAAAGAACATTTGCACAGCCACGAGCATGAAAATGAAGCGGCAGGCATCAGCAGTAAAATTTATGAGCTGAGTTCTTTTTTAACCGATGTGTTGAAGGTAGAATCCCTACCCTCCAGGTTCCCTTTTAAAGTCGGTGTGCATCAAAGTTGCCACGGGCAGCGCGGCTTGCACCTTTCGCAAATGAGCGAATTGGTAGCACCAGCATTCTCTAAACCTGATAGCCTTTTACGCATGGTAAAAGGCATCGAGATAGTCCCTCTGAATCGTATGGATGAATGCTGTGGCTTTGGCGGCACGTTTTGCGTTGCCGAAGAAGCCGTATCTGCCAAAATGGGCAAAGACCGGGTGGAAGACCACCTTGCGCATGGCGCTGAATTTATCACCGGGGTGGATATGTCATGCCTGATGCATATGGAAGGCATTTTAAACAGGCGCGGAAGCAAAGTGAAGGTGCTCCATTTAGCCGAAATACTAAACGCAGGTTAATATGCATACGGAAACAAAAGACCACGCCGAATTAGCGACCGTATTTAATAAAGACGAAGCACGGGTAGACTGGCACGATGAAACGCTTTGGTGGATCCGGCAGAAACGGGACAAAGCCGTTAACCACCTGCCCGAATGGGAATTGTTACGGGAAACCGCTTCGCAAATAAAAGACAACGTATTATCAAACCTGGCCGGGTACCTGGTACAGTTTGAAAGTAACGCGCAAAAAAACGGCATTATAGTACATTGGGCGGCAGATGCCGCAGAGCATAATAACATTGTACTGGGCCTGCTTCATAGCAAGGGCATTACCAAAATGGTGAAAAGCAAATCGATGCTTACCGAGGAATGCCATTTAAACGAACACCTTGAAAATAACGGCATAGAGGTAATAGACTCTGACCTTGGCGAACGCATTGTTCAGCTGGCTAAAGAACCGCCAAGCCATATTGTATTACCTTGTATCCACAAAAAGAAAGAAGAGATAGGCGACCTTTTCCACCTGCACCTGGGCACCCCGGCAGGTAACGCCGACCCGCAATTTTTAACAGAAACCGCCAGGCAACACCTGCGCGAAACTTTCCTTACTCGCAGGGCCGCCCTAACCGGCGTAAACTTCGCGGTTGCCGAAACCGGCGAATTTGTGGTTTGCACCAACGAGGGCAATGCCGATATGGGCGCCCACCTTGCCGACAT
Source organism: Bacteroidota bacterium (assembly GCA_040390445.1). Lineage (GTDB taxonomy): Bacteria > Bacteroidota > Bacteroidia > Sphingobacteriales > Sphingobacteriaceae > Mucilaginibacter. The sequence goes on along the minus strand of JAZJYI010000001.1, from coordinate 999,880 downwards.
CCATATTGCCAGTATGGGGATAGAAAAGATAATCCCCAAAAGGAAAAACCTGGGGGTATTTTTAAGGTTGCTAACGCGTAGCGCCACGGGCCAGCCCATTACTACTTATTCCAGTCATTTTAGTAAACCACGCGAGGGTACCGAGATTCATATTATTATTGTTGATAACGGCCGCAGCAAACAGCTTGGGCGGGAGGATTTCCGTAACTCATTAAAATGCATCCGCTGTGGGGCTTGTATGAACACTTGTCCGGTTTACCGCCGCAGTGGCGGGCATAGCTATCACAATGCCATCTCCGGTCCTATCGGCGCTATACTGGCCCCAAACCTGGATATGGAAAAATATGCCGACCTGCCTTTTGCATCTACGCTGTGCGGGTCGTGCTCAAACGTGTGCCCGGTAAAAATAGATATCCATCAGCAGCTTTATAAATGGCGGCAGGTTATCGTACAAAACGGGTATGCCCCGGCTGGTAAAAAAGCAGCTATGAAATTAATGAGCCTCACCCTTTCATCGCCCGCAGCCTACCACATGGGCGGCAAGGCAGGCAGGTTTGTAATGAAATACGCGCCATTCGCGGTAAATAATAAACTGAACCCCTGGTATAAACAACGCGATATGCCCGAACCACCAAAAGAGTCGTTTGGGGAATGGTACGCCAAAAACAGGAAAGCCTAATGACAACAAGAGAACAAATACTTGACGCCATACGCGCTAATCAGCCAGCTTTAACGGCATTGCCTGGTGTGATTATCCCTGCTGATAACACTGGTCTGCAAGCAAAATTCACCGAAACGCTTACCACTATTGGCGGCAAGGTGATTAAAGCGAATGGCTACGATGATGTTATCGCTTATATAAGAAGCATTACAAACGCCGGGCATCGCATCATAAGCGCGATAACCGGACTAGCTGAAGTGATATCAGCAGGCGAAGCATCGCCCCTGCCCCATTCGTTACAGGATACCGAACTGGCTATCATAAAAGCCGACTTTGGTGTGGCCGAGAATGGCGCGGTTTGGATAACCGAAGACCTGCTGAGCCAGCGGGTTTTGCCCTTTATTTGCCAGCACCTCATCGTTATTTTAAATGCTGATGATTTGGTAGCCAATATGCACCAGGCCTATGAAAAAATTGGCGACGAACATTACGGGTACGGCACATTCATAGCCGGGCCGTCAAAAACCGCGGATATTGAACAATCACTTGTTTTGGGGGCGCACGGTTCCCGAAGCATGACTATATTTTTAATCAGTTTACCCTTAGATTAATTTTACCATGATCAAAAACCTACTTACTTTATCGCTATGCCTTGTTTTGGGATCAAGTTGTTTTGCACAGTTAACCGCCACACGGCTGTTGACCGAAAACGAGAACGACCCGATCAGTATTGACATTAAAACGCCCCGCTTTAGCTGGCAAATAGCCGCTGGTACGGCAAAAAACGTATTACAATCGGCCTATCAGATAAAAGTATATACTGCTAATGATAATAAGCTGATCTGGAATAGCAATAAGGTTTCTGGTAGCCAATCGCTATACGTGCCTTATAATGGCCCGGTACTAACATCGCGCAGTGCCTACGTTTGGCAGGTGATGATATGGGATAACAAAGGGCATACCTCCCCATGGAGCAAAAAAGCCACCTGGCGCATGGGGTTATTGTCGCCTTCCGACTGGAAAGCAAACTGGATAGGCCCCGGTTATGCCGGCGATACCGTGAACAAACCCAGCCCCATGTTTCGCAAGAGTATCGCTCTTAACAAAACTGTAAAAAGCGCTTTTGCTTACATAACAGCCCACGGTTTATATGAAGCGCAGATAAACGGCGCAAAAATTGGCGACGCATACCTAACCCCGGGCTGGACAAGCTACCACAAACGCCTGCAATATCAGGCCTATGATGTTACAAAAATGCTGGTTAAAGGCCAAAACGCTATTGGTGCAAAGGTTGGCAGTGGCTGGTACCGCAGTACCCTGGTATCAAGCCCAAATCATTATGGGAAAGATGTGGGCTTGTTGTTCCAACTGGAAGTAACCTATACAGATGGCACACATGAAACCATCGTATCTGACGGTAGCTGGAAATCGGCAACGGGCGAACTGAGGTATGCCGAGATCTATAACGGTGCCACAATAGATGCCCGCCTGGTGCAAAAGGACTGGGCCAAACCCGGCTTTAACGATAGCCAGTGGACTGCTGTAAAAGTGCAGGATTATGGTAAAGAAAACTTAGTAGCCACCTATAACGAACCCGTAAAAAAACACGAAACGTTCAAAGCCCTAAAAGTAATTACAACCCCCAAAGGTGAAAAGGTGATAGACTTTGGGCAAAACCTGGTGGGTTGGGTGCAGCTAAAAGCAAACGGCAAAACCGGCGACTCGATAAAGCTCTCGCATACCGAAGTACTGGATAAAGCGGGGAATTTTTACATCGAAAACCTACGGGGCGCTAAAGCACAAAATGTATATATCCTTAAAGGTGGTGGCGAAGAATTCTTTGAGCCTCAGTTTACCTGGCAGGGCTTCCGTTACATCAAAGTTGAAGGAATCACAGGCGATTTAAACCTTGATAATTTTACTGCCGTGGCCGTTTATTCGGATATGGAGCCTACGGGTGTGTTCACCACATCAAACCCGATGCTGAACCAGTTGCAGCATAATATACAATGGGGGCAGAAAGGGAATTTCCTGGATGTGCCTACAGATTGCCCGCAACGTGATGAGCGCCTGGGCTGGACAGGCGACGCGCAGGTATTCTCTCGCACGGCATCGTTTAACATGAACGTGCACAACTTTTTCAGCAAATGGCTAAAAGATGTAGCTGCCGACCAAAACAGCGACGGCAGCATCCCGCATATCATCCCTGACGTATTCAAAGAAAACAACTCAGAGAATGGCGGGGCTACCGGCTGGAGTGATGTTGCAACTGTAGTGCCATGGAACATGTACCTGGCTTATGGCGATAAAGAGCTACTGCAAAACCAATATCCAAGTATGAAAGCCTGGGTAGATTATATGCAGAAGAAAGCTAAAAACAACCTTTGGAACACCGGCTGGCACTTTGGCGACTGGCTCTTTTACAGTGTAGATAATGACCTTGACGGTACATCGGCAATAACAAGCAAGTTTTTAATAGCGCAGTGCTTTTATGCTTATTCAACCCAGTTATTAATTAACGCTGCCACAGCTTTAGGCAACAAGGCCGATGCAGACCACTACACACTTCTGCTGCAGCAAATAAAAGCAGCTTATGTAAATGAGTATGTAACAGCAAACGGGCTTATCTCGTCGGATACGCAAACCGCTTATACCCTTGCACTGGCATTTGATATGCTGCCAGAACAATTGCGTGAACAAGCCGCCGGAAGGTTAGCGAATAACATAACCCGGTACGGCAACCATTTAACCACCGGCTTTTTGGGCACCCCCTATTTATGCTTTGCTTTAAGCCGTTTTGGTTATGCCGATGTGGCCTATAAACTGCTCCTGCAGGAAACTTACCCATCGTGGTTATACCCCATTAAAATGGGCGCTACCACCATTTGGGAACGATGGGACGGCATAAAACCCGACGGTAGCTTTGAAACACCAACCATGAACTCCTACAACCATTACGCTTATGGCGCTATAGGCGACTGGATGTACCGGGTAACATCAGGTATTGATACCGACCCGGATGGCCCTGGTTATAAAAAAATAATTATTAAACCTACGGTTGGCGGTAAGTTAACTTATGCCAATGCCAGTTACCAAACACCTTACGGCAAGCTAACATCCAACTGGAAAATAGAAGGCGATACTTTTAACCTTGACGTTGAAGTACCTGCCAACACTACGGCTACCGTTTATGTGCCCGATTATAGTGTAAACGAGGGCTACAGAACAGAGCGTGTGGGCTCTGGCAGTTACCATTTCACCAGCAAATCGTACATTAACCCGGTTAATCATACTAAACCATGAAAAAGTACCTGGTAATTCTGTTAGCTGTATTTCTACTTAGCTCATTTACCGAAAAAGAAGTGACCTGGGTAGCCATTGGCGATTCGATCACTTACCTGAACGACCATGCCGACGAAACGGGCAACCGGGTTACCAAAGGTTATTTAACCCGTGTTACTGAACGGCTACCCAACGTAAAATATATCAACCAGGGGCATAACGGGTGGACATCAGGTGGGATTGCCGACAACATAGAAAAACTGGGCCTGGTTAAAGCAGATGTGTACTCGGTTTTTTTAGGCACAAACGATTGGTGGGGAGGCCGGCCTGTTGGCACGATAGCTGATTATAAAAATGCTGCCGGTAACACAACTGTGTACGGGTCTTTCCGCATCATCGTCAACAAGATCCGTCAGTTAAACCCGCAGGCCAAAATAGTTCTGATAACGCCCATGCAGCGTAACGATTTTGTTTATATAACCGATGCGAATAACAACGCTTATGGGTCGTACAAAAAGAAAAACGGGCAGTCGCTGGAAGAATTTGCAAACGCGGTATTGGCAATAGGTAAATACGAGCATGTACCGGTTGTTGACCTTTACCATGACCCATCACTTAAACTTGAAAACCTGGTTAATTTTAAACGGTTAAAAGACCCCCAGACAGGTAAGTATAAAAACTACACCTATCCGCAGTCAACCGAAACACCTTTTAACCCCAAAACTGATGATTACCCCTATCCTGCTGATGCCATAAACCTTACTTACGATGGTTTACATCCATCTGATAAAGGGAATGCGATAATTGCGCAAAGTGTTATAAACGCCTTTAAGCAACTTGGCCTTGCAGCCCGGTGAGCTTGGTAGTAAACAAGCGTTACATTAATGCAAATTACGGCTGATCTCAGGGTTATCAAAAACTTTAATAAAACCGCCTCATCATTACATGAGGCGGTCTGTTTTTAAACCCGAATAACCTAGGAGTAAAACAATCCAGCTTTTATCGTTTTAACGGGGTTCCCCCGCTCCAGGGCGTTATGCTCCTGCCACTGGCTTTGCTGTTGTTCTATCAGTTGTTGTGTTTGCCAAACCATTGCTTTAGCTTCCAGCCGGGCCAGGCAAAGTTTCTTGTTTTCCAATTGTGATCGGGTATCCATAGCCATTACTTGCAAGCCCGATGGCAGGTGTGTACCCCGAACGGCAGTTTCCACCTTGTTTACGTTTTGCCCACCCGGGCCGGATGAGCGGCAGGTTTCCAGTTTTACATCTTTCGGGTTCCACTGCATCAGTTCCTTTACGTCAAAGGCGGCTACACCTACAAACCAGTTTTTACGCTTGTGGTATTTACGATAAGGGCTTTGTGCTATCCATTGTATAGTGCCTTTCCACTCCTTTACAAATGCGTCCAGGTTATTACCTACAGCCATCATGGTAGCAGATAATAAGGTGCCGTTTAATTCACCGCCTTTATTTTCCAGCACTTCCATTTGAATACCCTGCTGTTTGGCCTGTTTCATCATCAGGCTTTGTACACAGGCTACAACCCGGCAGCACTCTGCCGGGCCTTTGCCTGAGGTGATCTGTATCATCATCTTTTTCATCACTACTCCTTATTCATTCTAACAATACGCGGGTAAAACTTTCCCTGGATATCAACCAGATCGCCTTGCGCGGCAATTACCTTTTCGATATCCTTGTAAGCTAAGGCGTTCTCTTCAACCGTGCCGCCAATTAAGGTAACGCCTGCGCTATTCAGCAGCTTTTTCATGGCCGAAACCGTCATGCTATCCTTAGCCTTTTGCCGGCTCATAGCCCGGCCCGCACCATGCGATGCAGAGTATAAAGCATCAGCCGTTCCCCTGCCCGAAACCAGGTAAGCGGGCGTGGTCATGCTGCCGGGGATGATACCCAATTCGCCTTTGTGCGCCGGTGTTGCACCCTTGCGATGGACGATCACTTCCCGGCCATCGGCCAATCGGTCCTTCCAGGCAAAGTTGTGATGGTTCTCTACCACGTGCAATGCCTTCAAACCTAAAGCCTTTAACAGGTTTGCATGAATACGTTCGTGACAGGCTTTGGCATAATCACCAGCCAAAGTCATGGTGAGCCAGTATTCCTGCCCGGCTTCGCTGTTCATATCTAACCAGGCCAGTTGCTGTGCATGGCGTGGCAGTTTGCAGGTGTTCATAGCTATCTGGGTGTAGTGCCTTGCTATTGCCGAGCCCAAACCCCTGCTACCGGAATGTGTTAGCAAAGCCGTGTACCTTTTAGCTGGTAAGCCTAAAGTATTACCGGCCAGCAGTTCAATCTCGCCAAACTCCACAAAATGGTTGCCGCTGCCTGATGTACCCAATTGCCTTACCGCCTTGCTACGCAATGGTTTTAGAAAAGGGATCTCGTTAAACACAGGGCTATCCAAAACCTCGTGTTCCTGCCTGATATCCAGGCCGCCTTCCATACCAAAATGGGTATGATTTTTTAAGGCTTGTTTAATCTGGTATTGAAACCTTTTCAGGAAACCATCAGTCTCATCAATAATAGAAAGCGCCATGCGGCAGCCAATATCCATACCTACTGCATAGGGGATCACCGCATTCTCGGTAGCCAGCACACCGCCAATAGGCAGGCCAAAGCCCATGTGTGCATCAGGCATTAGCGCCCCCTGCACACTTACAGGCAACAGGTTGGCCAGTTCCATTTGCTTTTTAGCCGATGTCTCAATCCCCTTACCGCCATAAGTTTTACAGTATACCGGCTCATCTCGTAATTCATACGTTTTAAATGACGGGCCTTCCACTTTACCTATAACCTTTTCGGCAATCTTGCTTGTTAATTCATCGTCCAGAAATGCTTCCGGATCGTTTTTTATGCTCACCAGTAAATCCAGCAATTGCTGTTTACTATGGTGCTTGAAATTTTTAGAGGCTATACCAATAACCAGGCTTCGCAGCTGATCGTTATGGTAACCTATTTTACTTAAATCTTTTGTTCTTAAATTGCCCATGTGGGTTATGTTTCTAATTCCAGGTATGCTTCTTTATGGGCATACCCGGGTATGTTTTTAAATTTGTTAATGTATTTAGGCCGCTCGTTAAACTCATCTTTCCAACAATAGCGTCTGCCACGCGTTAGTAAATTGATACGTGGTGCCAGGTTATGGTTATCGATATGATCATTTATGTACGATAGTTCCCGTTCAATGTCCGCATCCATCAATTTAGTATGCGTAACCATATGGGGTCCTGTTTTCAGCACATATCGCCATGGTTCGGTAAACACGTATTTCACCTCTGTACGGTAAGTTTTAACATCGAATGTTTCGATACGGGTAAAACAAACTTTTTCCTCTTCGGTTAAATTCACCCTGTTGCTATCCCAGCTATGCTGCGAAAACTCGCGCAGCATCTGCTCTTTTACCTGGTACACGTAACGCTGTTTACGTCGCTTTTTCCGTTTAAAAGATCTGTCATGATGATACTCAACCGTATTTATTTTCGGTAGCAAGGCTTCATAAAAGTCTTTTCTTGGGCTATGTTTCACATCATCGCGCAGCACAAAAAAACGTTTCCAGCCACGCTGATATGGATGTTCTAAAGGCACCATTGGCAAAAGCCGTTTCTGTTCCCAAAGTTCATCGCGCCGCTTGTCCAGCTGTATCAATTGCTTATCGCGATCGGTTTTTACGAGCCGCCTTTTGCGCCGTGCAGATTTGATACGACACGGCCATTCATGTGTGTTCATCACACTTTCATTTAATTTTTCTTGAATTTGATTTTTGATCTCAGTTCGTCCTTGAGTAAGGATATACCCTTTTTAGAGCGCTCAAAAAAAGTCCATGAATTTGGGACAGGCAAAAATAATAAGCGTGACCACTAAAGCGGCCTTACCTTATTCGTAATAAAAAGTACGGTGTTTGCCTGCCTAATTAGGCAATGAGCGAAAGGGGCGATATGTAGCGTTGCTCTGTCATGATTCCTTGATATTTAAATGGTTAACAAATCAGGAATTGGACGCAAAGATAGAATTTTTATTTAATTTCCAAAAAATATACAATAACGCTTTACTTGCCTGCTTTGTGCAGATTGATAACTTTGCAATATGCCAACCATGCAAAATATTAAAGTAGCTGTTGATGCCGTAGTATTTGGATACACTTCTAAAGAGGGGTTATCTGTGCTATTAATTAAGCGCAATGTGAAACCTTTTAAAGATAGCTGGGCACTGCCCGGTGGTTTGGTTGGCGATGATGAATCACTCGAAGAGGCCGTTCAGCGTGAGTTGAAAGAGGAAACCGGCGTTAACATTAATTATTTAGAGCAGTTGTACAGTTTTGGCAAACCCGGCCGTGACCCACGTAACCGGGTAATATCTATTACTTATTATGGGCTGGTTAAACCAAATGCTTTTGAACTGCATGCCGATACCGATGCTGCTGATGTAGCCTGGTTCAATATCAAGCAACTCCCCCAACTGGCTTTCGATCATAAAGAGATCTTAATTGCTGCGCATGAACGGTTAAAAAATAAAATGCTCTACCAACCCGTGGGTTTTGAATTACTGGAAGAAAGGTTCCCCTTCTCGGAACTGGAGAAGCTGTATATGGCTGTGTTGGACCGCCCTATCGACCGCCGGAACTTTAAAAAGAAAGTTGTAAAATTTGGTTTTTTAGAAGAAACGACAGAGAAGCAAGCATTGGATGGCGCGGGGCGGCCGGGTAACCTTTTCCGTTTTAATGAGAAAAAATACTTCCAGCTTCAAAAAGAAGGCATCAACTTCGAGCTATAAGCCATTTAAATTAAAATAAATGAAAAAATAATTTGCGTAATTAAAACGCTTATTTATATTTGCGTACAATTAACGCAATTAATATGGAAACAGCAGTAATTATCGCCCGCTTTCAAACACCTTACTTGCACGAAGGGCATAAGCAATTAATTAGTATGGTGAAAGAAAACCATGCCAAGCTGATCATTTTGTTAGGTGTAAGCCCCATAATGGGTAGCCGTAAAAACCCCTACGATTATTACACGCGTGAAAAGATGATCAAGAAAGATTATCCCGAAGTGATTGTATTGCCGATAAGTGATCATCCCAGTGATAAAACCTGGACTGAGAATATTGACAACCTGTTAAAAAGCGTTTTCCCGGCCGAGCAGTTTTGTTTATTTGGCAGCCGCGATAGTTTTATCCCCTACTACAGCGGCCGTTTTGAAACCGTGGAACTACCCGAGCATGGCGATTATAATGCTACCGAACTGCGCAAACAATACGCCGACAAGGTGTTCGATTCTAACGATTTCCGGGCAGGTATCCTCTATGCCTATTATAATCAGTATACTAAAGTTTATCCTACGGTTGATATCGCCTGTTTCAAGAATAGCAAGACTGAAATACTATTGGGTAAAAAGGCCACCAATAACAAATGGAGGTTTATAGGTGGCTTCGCCGATCCTGAAGATGCCTGTTATGAAGATGCGGCCAGGCGCGAACTGATAGAAGAATGTGGTGAGATGGAGATAGGCGAAATGACCTACGAAACATCCCGCAAAATAAACGACTGGCGCTATCGTAACGAGGCTGATAAGATCATTACTTTGTTATTCAGCTGCGATTACATCAGCGGCTCACCTGCCGCTCAGGACGATATTATAGATCTTGACTGGTTCCCGGTAGCCGACCTTCCGCGGATGATTGAAAATCAAAATATTAGCCCTGAACATTTAGATATGTTTGAAGTAATTATTGCTAAATACCTTAAAAACTAACACCATTATGAAACGCGAAAATTTGATCTTATTGGCTGATGCCTACAAATACGCTCACCATAAATTTTACTACCCCGGCACTACTCAAATTTACAGCTACCTGGAAAGCCGTGGCGGCATGTTTGATGAAACCATCTTTTTTGGTTTGCAATATTTTTTGAAAGAATATTTGCAGGGCCAGGCATTTACGCAACAAGACATAGATGAAGCTGATGGCTTTTTAAAACAGGTGTTTGGCCGCGATGATGTGTTTGATAAAGCGAAATTCCAGTACATCCTTGATAAATACAACGGCCACCTGCCCGTTAAAATAAAAGCAGTTGCGGAAGGTATTGCTGTGCCTACAAGCAATGTACTGATGACCATTGAAAACACTGATCCTGAATGCTACTGGCTCACCAACCTTTTAGAAACATTGTTAATGCAGGTATGGTACCCATGCACAGTAGCAACGTTAAGTAACCAGATCAGGAAAGTAGTAACCCAATTTTACAACGAAACCGCGAGCGATGGCGCCGAAGCCGGGATAGATTTTGTGCTGAATGACTTTGGCTTTCGTGGGGTAAGCAGTGTAGAGAGCGCTAAAATTGGCGGTGCTGCGCATTTAATAAATTTCGGCGGCAGCGACAACCTGGCCGGCAGCGGGATGGCTATTAATTACTATGACGCTACCAAAGTTTATGGCCTAAGCATCCCGGCAACAGAACACAGCATTTGCACCTTACTGGGCCGCGATGGCGAACTGGAAGTTTTTAAACATGTACTGCGTAGTTTTCCAACCGGGACTATTGCCTGTGTATCTGATAGCTTTAACATTTTTAAAGCTTGTAGAGAATACTGGGGCGGCGCGCTGAAAGAAGAAATTTTAAACCGCAATGGCACCCTGGTTATCCGCCCTGATAGCGGCGACCCGATCAGGACGTTGCTTGAAATATTCAAAATTTTATTTGAAACCTTTGGCTTTACAATCAATGCTAAAGGCTATAAAGTACTACCGCCACAGGTAAGGGTAATACAGGGCGATGGCGTAAACTATGCCGAGATCATTAACATCTATAACGCTTTAAAAGCAAACGGCATCAGCGCCGAAAACCTGGTACTGGGCATGGGCGGTGCATTGTTGCAAAAGGTTGATCGCGATACACAGAAATTTGCCTTGAAATGCAGCAGCGCAATTATCGATGGCCGGGAAGTAGCAGTAGAGAAAAGCCCGACTGAGATGGATGCGCAAGGCAATATTACCCCAAGTTTTAAAAAGAGTAAAGGCGGTCGTTTAAAACTGGTGAAAATAAATGGCATCTTTAAAACGGTTAATCAGCAGGAACATTTGGAATTAGCTGATGAACTGCATACCGTATTTGAAAATGGCCAACTGGTTAATACCATCACCTTTGAGCAGGTGAAAGCCAATGCAAACCTTAGCTAACAGCAACATGAAGAAAATATTATTTGCCATAAAAGGCTACGAATACCTGGCCGAAAAGGTAATGGACTGCGGCGACTTTGAAAAAGGTGAACTGGAAGTAAGCCATTTTACCGATGGAGAACGCTACCAAAGGATCATATCCCAAATAGAAAACAGGGATGTGGTACTCATTGGGGGTACTGTAGATGATGGGGCAACGTTAGAACTATACGATCTGGCGTCTTCATTGGTTAGTTACGGCGCTAATTCGTTAACGCTGGTTATTCCCTATTTTGGTTATTCAACCATGGAACGTGCGGTACTGAGCGGCGAGATTGTGACCGCCAAAACCCGTGCCCGCTTATTGTCGGCTATTCCAAAATCAAACCGGGGCAATAAAGTTTTACTATTTGATCTGCACTCCGAAGGAATCCAGTATTACTTTGAGCATGACTTATACCCTGTGCATGTATATTGCAAGGATATTGTGATAAAAGCAGCCCTTGAATACGGTGGCGATAACTTTGTAATGGCCAGTACTGATGCCGGGCGGGCTAAATGGGTTGAATCGTTAGCTAACGATTTGGGTGTAAATGCTGCCTTTATTCTAAAACGCCGATTGAAGGGGGATCACACTGAGGTGAGTGCTATTAATGCTGATGTAGATGGCAAAACTGTTATTATTTACGATGACATGATCCGCTCTGGCGGTAGCATTATCAACGCGGCTAAAACTTATAAAAATGCCGGTGCCCATGATATTTATGTAATTACCACCCACGGTTTATTTGTTAACGATGGTATCAACAAACTAAAAAATAGTGGATTAATTAAAAAGCTGATCTGTACAGATTCGCACGTAAACACGCAATATATTAACGACGAATTTGTGGAGGTAAGAAGTTTAGCGGGCTTAATTTGTAAGGCAATTTAAACATCTTCTTTCCCTTCCGGTAACTTATAACCCTCCAAGGTTTCATACAATTGTTTTTTGATCTGTTTCACCAATATCCTTGGGCCAAGTACGCGAAGCTTTGCACCGAAACCCAGTAGCTCGCGCTCCAGTTCAAAATTCATTATTACGCGAATGCTGAATATTTTGCCTTTATCGTCCTCGTTCAATAACTTTTGGGTGTGGTGCAGGGGCTTGGTTATTACATAAGGGGCATTTTTGGCGTCTATCCAAAACACTACTTCCACATCGCGCTGGCCCGGCGATTTGGTTACCCCTATTACGTCGTTATAATAGGTTGAAAAATCAATGGTGGTATTCTCAATATAATCATCATCGTGCGCGGTGATGGTTTGGATCCTATCCAGCGCAAGGTTAAGCAAGGGTTTATAACGCTGGTGCGATATGCCCAAAACAAACCAGCGGTTGCGGTATTCTTTTAGCAGGTAGCCGCTAAAGCAAAAAGTACTGGCCTCGCGCGCTTTAAACGACTGGTAGGTTACGCACATGGTTTTCTTAGCCACAATATACTTGCGGATCACTTCTATCCACTCCAACCCTTTCAGGTTATCATTCTTTTCAAAATCAATTACAGGGGCGCTTTGCGTTTTTTGCGTGTATATCTTGTCCTCCAGCTTACTCACCATTTCGTTCAGGTCGGTAAAGTGGCTAAAACCTTTAAACTGTTTCAGCAGGTCAGATACCTCGCTCAGCACCTGCATATCCTGCTGGTTTAGCGGGCTGTTGGTGATGCTGTAATTTTTATCGCTATAGGTATAATACTTCTTATCAACCACCACGATGGGTGCTTCGTAACCCAGCTTGTTGCTGCGCATCATCTCCATATCTGCTTGTACGGTGCGGCGGCTAACGCCGGTATCAATACCCTGGTATTCGTACAGGGCATCGCTGCAAGCGTCAATCAGGTCGTCCAGCGTCCATTTCTTAAAACGGTTTTGCAGGCATTGGTCAATAGTGCGGTAGCGGATAAGGGCGTTGCGGTTAACTGGCATGTTGGTCTGATTTCGGATGTCGAATTTTCAATTTCGAATTTAGTTGATGAAAAATATAAAATTATTTTTTACTGCGCAAATACATTGCGCACTTGGTGTTTCTCTTTGTACTGTCGAAAGGCTAAACCTGTTCACAAAACGCCCCCTCTCCTGATTCGGGGAGAGGGGTTTTGGCCCGGAGACGTTTTAATTATTAAATTACAAGCTTACATATATGAGAAAGCAAAATATAGCCGAAACACTCCCCCATCAAGGTTCCGGCGTACAAAAGGAAAAAATAGGCAACAACGAGTTAAAGGCATTAGGCATTAACGATGTGGAAATACTGGTAAACTTTAGCCGCGTGGCTAATGGCTTGCTAAAATACAACGTAATGGCCAAGCCCGAAATACTGGCCAATTTAGAAGCCTTAATTGACGACCCGATGCCCTACGCTTTAAAAAAAGGCGGCAAGTTTAAAAACCTGGCCGAGGATGTGATAGCCCTGCGTAAGGAAGGTAAATTTGTAAAGCAGGAACGCAGCAACTTTAAGCTGAAAGAAGAGATAGCCGATTTCCCGGTATGGGGACTGGAAAATATTGAGGTAGGCGCGCTGGCACAGATGCGTACCGCCATACAATTACCCATTGCCGTTGCCGGCGCTTTAATGCCCGATGCGCACCAGGGTTACGGCCTGCCTATTGGCGGTGTATTGGCTACCACGGCCAATACCATTATCCCCTTTGCTGTGGGTGTAGATATTGCCTGCCGTATGTGTTTAAGCATTTTCGACCTGCCTGCCGAAGCCATTGATACCGAAACCGACAAGTTGAAGAACATATTGGTTGATAACACCTACTTCGGTATGGGTTGTACAACTAAATCGTACTTTGATAGCTCGTTATTTGATAGTAAAACATGGAGCGAAACCAAGGTGATCCGCACGCTTAAAGATAAGGCTTACGCGCAGTTGGGTACCAGTGGTACCGGTAACCACTTTGTGGAATGGGGCGAGCTAACCTTAACCGAGGGCGCTTTAAATGAGATCCCCGCCGGGCGTTATCTGGCGCTTTTGTCGCACTCCGGTTCCCGTGGGTTTGGCGGTGCCGTGGCTAACCACTACAGCAAAATAGCCATGACCAAAACCAAACTCCCCGCCGAAGCCAAACATTTGGCCTGGTTAGATTTGGATAAGGATGAAGGGCAGGAATACTGGATAGCCATGAACCTTGCCGGCGAATACGCCAGCGCCAACCACCACGAGATCCATAACAAAATTGCCCGCGCCCTGGGTGTTAAACCCATCAGCATGATTGAGAACCACCACAACTTTGCCTGGAAAGAGCAACTGGCCAACGGTACCGAAGTAATGGTACACCGTAAAGGTGCCACCCCGGCCGGCGAGGGTGTGTTAGGCATTATCCCCGGTAGCATGAGTACACCCGGCTTTTTGGTACGTGGCAAAGGTGATGCCGCAAGCATTAACTCTGCCAGCCACGGTGCAGGCCGGGCCATGAGCCGCAGCGCGGCCTTTAAAACCTTAGACCCGGCCGCCATTGCTGCCAACCTGATCGATAAACGCATTACGCTGATGGGCAGCGACATGGACGAAGCCCCAATGGCCTACAAAGATATCCATACCGTAATGGCGGCTCAAAACGATTTGGTTGAGGTGTTGGCGAAATTTGAACCGAGGATAGTGAGGATGGCTGATGCGAGGGAGAAGCCGGAGGATTAGCCCCCCGGCCCCCTGAAGGGGGAGTTAAAAATCCCCTCCTTTGGGAAGGGTGCGGCTGTCATCCTGAGCCTGTCGAAGGAAGTTAGCACAGGGAAGGGTTTAACCGCCATTTTTCCCCTCTTGAGAGGGGTTAGGGGTGTGTTATTGAATAAGAAGAATACAATTGCAGATAAACAAACTTTTTTATACTATTAATCATGGCTACCGATCAATTATCACCCTATCAGTTATTGCTTGAAACCTTTGGGCTTGGGGTAAGAACCGGGGTTATTACTCCGGCAAGGGTAATTGCCTGGGCTGATGAGATGATCATGGCGCATGATGAGCCGGATTACTTTTTTATCGAACTATCCCTAAGCGGCAATAAAAATGAAATTATCGAGGTAATCAACCGGCGCGTGGTACGGTCAGATAACCCTATCTGTATAAGGGTTTTGTTAGGCTGTGTGTACAGGCGGTTTACAGACGACAGCGACACTTTGAGCGGTGAAAACGCAGCGACGATGGTAGGTGAATTACAAAACTACGATACTCTTACCGGTTACGAAGTTGATCAGATCTATGAATTTTACGACTATGACTTTTATTATTTGCCCGATATAACACACCTTGAGGTTAACCTGTTTAACTTTCTATTGATTTACGAACCTTTCACCCTCGATAATTATAACCAATGGGAAGAGATAAATACCGGGGTTGTTGAAGAATTAAATAAGAACCGGGTACAGCAGGAGATCATCAATCAATCTTTTATTAAGCAATATCAAAAAACGGAAAGAAAAAAGAAGCTAAAGCGATATCTCAAGATAATTATTATAGCGATACCTGTACTGGCTATGTTATATTGTTTGGCTGCAATTTCAGATCTGTTTAAAAACGCGCCTATGATATACCCGGTTATTTTGGGATATTATCTGATCCGGGGTGGAATGCATTGGTGGGACTCTAAAAAAAAGAGCAGGGCTTAATTAGCATGTAATTTTTGTTTGTCGGATTGAGAAAAGCAAAAACAGCGGTGCTATCTTAGGGTAGTCCCGCTTTTCCTGCAAGTCATTGATAGAAGCGGGCTTTCTGTGCAATCGGGTTTAGGTATGCGTGGTTGTGTAATAAACCACAGGCGGGATGTTTAAGGAACTCTAATCCCGGTTATACATCGGAATCAATGCTCAGCATAGGTTTTATCTATAATAAAGTTTAGGGCTTGTTCTATTTCCGATCTTCCGCTCGGGCTTTTTAGGTCGAGCCCGCAAAAGGTAAAATCATTTGTATTCGCATAAATATCCAGGTAGTAAATACCCGAGATAAGCAATGCGGCAACAGCCCGGAAACGGTTGGCATGTTCGCCAAAATGTGGGTCGGTAATGCTTTCAAATAAAAGTGCGCCATTTTGCTCCCTTTCTTCAGCAACGTTTTTCAAGGCTTTTCTATTTTCTATCAGTCCCCATAGTAAAATTTTTTGCAGCTCCTTATTTTTATGCACATAATCAAACTGCGAAAGCAACATGCTTTTAGTAAATGCTTGCCCCCCATCGGCAATAGCGGGGCTTGTACCATCCCCATCTTTTACATTGCTCCAAAAGTCTTTAGAGCGGATGTAGGCATCAATTAGTCCGTCCCTTCCGCCAAAATAGCTATACATCAGCTTTTTATCTAACCCGGCTACCTGGGCAATATCATTTACCTTAAGGCCTGCAAAACCTTTTGTGTTTAATATTTTCCCAACCGCATCTAAAAATTTCTGCTTGCTCTTCTCCTTGTTTCTTACTTTTCCTGCTGAAGTTTTCTCTTTCATGGCCAATCATATTTCTGCCCCGAAAAGTACACAAACCATTTTTAATATAATATATCACCAAATGGTGATATATTATATATTTGTAATGGAAATGATATGCTGATTTAACCACGCAAGTGATATGAAAAAAAATATACCGCTGAATGAATTACCCCTGGATGAATTAAAAAAAAAGAAAAACATGATGATAGGTGCCATAATCGGGCTTGGCTGTTTGATGCTGATCACTATTAGCGTACTTATTTATCTTGCTATTGCAGGCAAAAAGAATAACCTGATAATCACTGCAATAACTTGTGCATTAACATTTTTGCCGGTTGCAATTCATTTACAACAGCTAAATGCCGAGATTAGCAAGCGCAACAGTAACTAAACACCTAACCCATGTCACAAGATTGCCTGAACTGCGCTTACCCGTTAACGCATAATTATTGCCCAATTTGCGGCCAAAAATCAAGTACTCACCGGTACTCCATCAAACATTTTCTTGCGCATGATTTTGTTCATGGCGTTTGGCACCTGGATAAAGGGATCTTGTTTACCATTAAAGTGCTGTTTACCCGGCCCGGGCATGGTGTAAGGGAGTTTATACAGGGCAGGCGGGTTAATTATTTTAGTTTTGTTACCCTTATCCTGCTCATTTTAACCATATCCGGCCTGGTTGCACCATACGCGCACGGCAAAATGGCCGAGGTAATGCCCCAGCAAAGTAAAGCAATAATGAATGAGCTTGAAACATTTATGGCGGCCCACCCAAAATTGGTTTTAATTATAACTATTCCCATTTATTCTTTTTTCAGCTTTATATGGTTTAGAAGATCGAAGCTGAATTATTCCGAACACTTGGTTATCAACTCCAACCGCATCATTGCCGAACTTATTGTTGGGTTGTTGGTTACAGCTATCTCCGTTTTTTTTACCGATAAAAAGGTGCTAACTGTTTTGTATATGGTTATCCCCTCCCTATTTGGGCTGGTGTATAGTATCTGGTTTTATTACCATTTCTTTTCCGCGTACAATTACAGTAAAAAAGCCTTGCTTTTGAGAAGCATTATGGTGCCTGCATCTTATATGTTTCTTTCTTTTTTCATAGGTGTGGTTTTAGCCATTCTCAAATTAGTACATTAAAAAAGCGATTACTAAAGAGCCACAAGCCAGGACGCTTGCGGTAACAAGATGAATTTACGGGCTTTACGCTGCCATCGGGTTAACATGGATAGGGTAGGCAGCATGAGGGCACACGCGGCATGCGTGCGCCAGCAGACGATATGATTACAGATGAGTTTCAAATCCGAAAGGTTATTTATATTCACAAAATATTTACCAACCTTTTCACCATTAATGAAAAAGCTGTTTACATGGATTACCCTATTTATATTGGCGCAAAACGCAATAGCACAAAAAAATGAGCTGAGACAGGTTGCTGATAGCATTAAAGCAGAGGGAGAAATGCTTTATCGTTCTGAATGGGCATCGGGTCATAGTACACAGATCTTCGCCTCCAGTTTCGTCGGCAAGAAACTTCTATCTGGTGGATATTTTTCTTATGAGGGTAAAACAGAAATTACCACTATCTTTTTTTCTAAAAATGAGGATCCGGTAGTATTGGCCACAGTCAAGTTCAATCATGGTTTAGACTCGTCCAAGTATAATATAGACACTATAACACGGAAATTTACCGAAATTGAAAAGGACTTCTATACCATCCGCTCAAAAGCTGCACAGGCCGTTTAAACGACACGCTTTTTAAGTTTTATCAACATACCAGTTTAAATCTTGTTCCTGTTATAAAAAACGGGGCAAAAAGGGTATATGTCATCACTGCGCAAACTGCACCGGATGAAGTATTACTGGGAAATGATTACTTGATCAATTTCGATAAAAACAATAATATAATTAAAAAAACAAAGCTTCATAACAATCTTATCCCTCTGGGAACAGGTGGTAAAGATGCGATAAAAGCATCCTCACATCAACATTTAGGTGAAACAAGTCCTTTTATAACCGCGACAGATATTTGTGCATTTAAATTATGGAAGTCAAAGACCACTTGGGTAATCAGTTTCGTTGTCTCAGCCAGGTATGTATCTGCATGGCACTTTCGCGATGAGTTTTTAGAAATTCTAACCCAAGCCGAATGGGAAAAAATAATGAAAAACAAATAGCAAATAGCATTACGCTATTCCCCTTCGCTGCAGTAAGCGTCCCGCTTATGGTTATCACCTATTAAGTAACCGAACGAGATTCGAACTCGTACATCCCGAATGTTATTGATTAAATATATGCGAAAGAAGAGACTCTAAACCTCGATGTACCCAGCGCCGGAGTCGAACCGGTACGGGTTATACTCAGAGCGGGAATCGAACCCGCACTACCTTCTTTACTGGTCGGAATTTCCAACTTTAACCTAAATAAAACAAATTATCAGATGCAAAAGGTTGTTTCAGGGGCGAAAAAAGTCGTTTTGTAGCACTTGGCAGAAGTTAAAAACTGCTATTTGAACACATTAGGCTGAATTACAGCGGTTTAAACAACAATCAAGACTACATTTTTATGATCTAATTAATAATCAGCGCATTAGCACCGTTCACAAGTGTTCACGGCAGTGAACGTGAACACCTTGCGCTCTCCCATCAAAAATAATTTCAAATAATTTTTGCTGCGCAAATACACTGCGCAGTACCCCTGTTTCTTTGTATCAACATTAAGAAATAAAGGAGGTTCACCATGAAATTCAACCTGTTAAGAAAATTAAAAAACCAGACTGTTAACCACGAGGGCGCCAAAGCGTTTACACTGTCGCCAGAAATGGAACTGTACACTGCCGTGGTTACCTGGAGCTTAAACGACTCTTTTTATGAAAAGGACGAGGCGCGTTTAACCCGCCTGCGCCAACTGATATATGCTTGTAAGCCTGAGTTTGTGGGCAAGCTGGCTGTGTATGCCCGTACCAAAATGTATATGCGTTCGGTACCGTTGGTACTGGTTACCGAATTGGCTAACCTGCACTCGGGCGATAGTTTGGTCGCCCGGGTTACCGATGGCGTAATTGGCCGTGCCGATGAGATCACCGAGCTGCTGGCCTGCTACGAGCTAATGAACAAACGTACCGGCACAAAAAAGCTGAACCGCCTGAGCAAGCAATTGCAAAAAGGTTTGAGCACCGCATTCAACCGTTTCGACGAGTACCAGTTTGGTAAATACAACCGGGATGGTGCCATTAAACTGCGTGATGCCTTGTTTTTGGTTCACCCTAAGGCAAAGGACGAATTGCAGCAAGTACTGTTCAACAAAATAGTGAACGGCGACCTGCAAACGCCCTACACCTGGGAAACCGAGCTATCGGCATTAGGTCAGCTTAATTTTGACAGCAACGAGGCCAAGGCTATAGCGTTCCGCGCTAAGTGGGAAGATCTGATAGATAGCGGCAAACTGGGCTACATGGCCCTGTTGCGTAACCTGCGCAACATACAGGAAGCTGGCGTAAACTACACACATTTAGAAAAAGTGTGTGCCCGTTTAGCCGATGCCGATGAGGTGGCCAGGGCAAAACAGTTTCCGTTCCGTTATTTGGCGGCCTACCGCGAATTGTTAAACGCAGGTGGTGATGTTTCTGCAAAAAGCATAGCACAACGGCTAAACGCTTTACTCGCAGGCAACAAAGGCTTTATGGGTATTTTGCTGGATGCTTTGGAAAAAGCCGTGCAGGCAAGCGCTGCCAACATTAAAGGTTTTGACCATGAAACCCGTGTGCTGTTAGCCTGCGACGTTTCGGGATCGATGCAGACGCCTGTATCGGCTAAGAGTAAAATCTTGCTATACGATGTAGGTTTAATGCTGGCTATGCTGTTGCAAAGCCGCTGCAAAAACGTGGAGGTGGGCATGTTTGGTGATAAATGGAAAACCATTATTGTGCCTAGTAACAACATATTAGGTAACGTACAGGAGTTTTATCGCCGCGAGGGCGAGGTGGGATACAGCACCAATGGCTACCTGGTTATTAAGGATATACTGCAGCGCAAGGCTAAAATAGACAAGGTAATGTTGTTTACCGATTGCCAATTATGGAACAGTCATGCCAACAGCGCATTGGATATCCAAACCCTGTGGTTACGCTACAAGGCGGAGGTATCGCCAAATGCGAAACTCTACCTGTTCGACCTGAAGGGTTACGGACAAGCGCCATTGCAAATATTGCGCAATGATGTATATCTGGTAGCTGGCTGGAGCGATAAAGTTTTTGAGGTGTTAGCTGCTTTAGAAAACGGAGGCTCGGCTTTAGATGCCATCAATAACATAGAACTGTAAACCAAGTATGGGGAAGCTAACGCCCCATACTTTTAAAAGAAATTAAAAAGGTGTCGTAAACAAGGGTTACTTCGTAATTCAAAACTGGTGTCGTCGGTTCAAGTCCGGCCCTTGAAAAAGGTAGCTCAGATGGTTAGAGCACAGAGAAAAAAGCCCTTGTTACCTGTTACCCTTTTTATAAAAGAAATTAAAAAAATAAGGATGCCGTAGAAACGGGTTACTTCGCTCATGAAGGGGGTGGGCAGTATGGCGCAAGTTATGCTGGAGGTTCGAGTCCTCACAAGCGAGCCCCCGCCCCGCGTTCGCCTGTTGCTCTTTATAAAAACATAAAAGAAGGTGCCGTAAATAAGTCTTACTTCGACCAGGGAACCGTTGCCGGGCTATATGCTACGGGCGGGATGAATGACTTATTGCTTTTTGCCCTTCTTTTTAAAGAAACTGAAAATAAAAAAGGTGTCGTAAATGAGTGTTACTTCGCATTTAACGTCCAGGTCGCCGGTTCAAGTCCGGCCATTGGTTTATGCCAATGTAGCTCAGTTTGGTTAGAGCAGGAGCACCGCAAGGTGCATTTCACTTGTTGCTTTTTACCCTTTTTTAAGAAACTAAAATATTAAGGTGCCGTAAATATGCGCTACTTCGTGTCGCCGGTTCAATCCCGGCCAGTGGAAGTAAATCCCATTGTAGCTCAGTTGGTAGAGCAGTGCAACCGCATATTGCCCGCCGCCCTTAAGAAATAAAGAAGATGCCGTAGATCAGCGTTACTTCGCCTGTCACGCAAAAACCAATGCTGGTTAAATATTGCTCTTCTTTTAAAAACTAAAAGGTGCCGTAAACAGGTGTTACATCGGTTAGAACATCCCGAGATATTGGGAAGGACGTTGGTTCAAATCCAGCCAGTGATTAATTTCACAAGTAGTTCAGTAAAAAATACACCTGTTGCTTTTAGCCCTTTTTTTAACATAATGAAAGATGCCGTAGGCGGGTGATACTTCGCTGGTTGAAAACATGTAGCAATGCATGAATACAGGTTCGAATCCTGATACGCACCTGCCGGTTATTGCTCTTTCATTTATATTTTGTGCTGTTTTATATTGAATGATGACCGAAATTATCCTCTAAAAATTGCTCGAACTGGAGCAATTCATTCACAATTCTCTAAACATTTAAACAAAAAAAGCCGTTTTTCTTGCGAGAAACGGCTTTTTTACTGAAGTGCGCCCACCTGGGCTCGAACCAGGGACCAAAAGATTATGAGTCTTCTACTCTAACCAACTGAGCTATAGGCGCAGAAAATATTTACTATTTTCGAGGCCGCAATATTACGTATTTGCACGCAATTACAAAAGCCAAAAATGAAAAATATTAAAAATATCATATTCGATTACGGTAACGTTATCTTCAATATTGATTTCCGTAAAGCACAGCAGGCATTTAAGCAATTGGGTATCAGCAACCCCGATGAATTTTTCGGTCATGGCCAGCAAGACCAGATCTTTGATAAATTTGATCGCGGGGAGGTCACTTCTGATGAGTTCAGGGCTT
This sequence comes from Bacteroidota bacterium, assembly GCA_040390445.1. Classification (GTDB taxonomy): domain Bacteria; phylum Bacteroidota; class Bacteroidia; order Sphingobacteriales; family Sphingobacteriaceae; genus Mucilaginibacter. The sequence continues at coordinate 977,444 of JAZJYI010000001.1, read as the reverse complement.
ATGTGAAACAAAAAATCAATAACCCAGCCGTTACCGACCAGCAAATTACCGACGCATGGAACAGCCTTTTACTTGGTATTGCACCCGGAAACCATGAATTATTGCTGAAGTTTAAAGAAAAATACCGCACCTTTTTACTCAGCAACATCAACGATATCCATTACACCTACATCATGAATTACCTGAAAACCGATTTTGGTTTTGATGATAATGAGCATCTGTTCGAGAAAACCTATTACTCGCATTTGGTTGGCAAACGCAAACCACAGATAGATTTTTTTGAACAGGTACTGGCCGAAAACAATTTAAAACCCGAAGAAACTTTGTTTATCGACGATAGTCCGCAGCATTTGGAAGCCGCCAAAACCCTGGGCATCCAAACTTTTTTAATGACCGCGCCCGATACCCTGGCCGCTTTTGCCGAACGCGAACATTTGGTTTGATTATTGAATAATGAATACTATGAATACAACGCTGCTGCATCAATACCAACTGGTTTTATCATCCCGTGGGGCATTGTTAAATTATTGTGAAACCATTAGTACAGAACATTTAGCCCTGCCTGTTCCCTCTTTTAACAATGATAGCATGGGTAGCCAGATGAGGCATGTGGCCAATACCTATTTAGGCTGGCTGCTTAATTTTTTACAGCAGGACCAACGGCCCTACTTTAACCAAGCCAATCATAAGGACCTGCCCGCCATTCGCGCGATGTTTGAACAGGTAAACCTGGTAGTTAACGATTTTTTGCAGCGATATAAAGACGATATTACCATACCGCTTACCCTGCCAAGGGAAGGCGATACCGCATTAACCCTAACGCCGTTGGAGTTATTTATGCATGTAACCACGCATGAATTTCATCACAAAGGGCAAATTGTAAATATGAGCAGGCAACTGGGTTATATTCCTGTTGATACCGATGTGATCAGAACTTAAAGTTTTGGTTTGGGCGTTGCCTGCGGCCCATTGTCATGCTGAACATCGTGAAGCATCTATTCGCCACATGCAATTTCGATGTGCAAAATTCGCGAATAGATCCTTCGCTATCGCTCAGGATGACAAAGTGGAAAGTGAGAATTTTAAACTTAGCTACTCCTTCTCTTCTTCTCTTTTACAATTAAACTCAGCTCACGGCTCATTTGGCCGGCTATAGCGGTATTTTCCTGCGCACGCCTAAACAAGTATGGCAACACGGCCTTTATAGGGCCGTAAGGCACATATTTAGCTACATTATAATTGGCATTAGCCAGGTTAAAGCTCAGGTTATCGCTCATGCCTAAAAGCTGGGAGAAATATACATGCGGGTTTTTATGATCTATCTGTTTTTCGTTCAGCAGTTCGGCAAGCAGGCGGCAGCTTTCTTCGTTATGCGTACCGGCAACAATGGCTATGTTGCTGATGTTATCGGCGCAATAAATAAGGGCGTCGTTATAGTCGCGGTCGGTCGATTCTTTGTTGGGTTGTATGGGCGATGGATAGCCCCTTTCTTCGGCACGCCTGCGTTCTTTTTCCATGTAAGCACCACGTACAATTTTAGCACCCAGTATAAAGGCTTCATCCTCGGCAACGGTATGGTCTTGTATCAGCGATGCCAGCTTATCGTGGCGGTATAACTGGTAGGTATTGTAAACAATAGCTTTTTCCTTATTAAAAAAGCGCATCATGTTTAGCGCAAGGTTATCTATCGTTTTCTGTATCCAGCTTTCCTCGGCATCTATCATCACCGGCACACCTTCAGAATGTGCCATCTCGCAAATAGCCAGCACCCTATCCTGTACGGTTTGCCATTCTATCTGTTCATCAACGCTCAGTTTAACACCCTCATCCAATCGCTCCAGCAGGCCAAAACGGCCAACACCGGTTACCTTAAATACAGTAAGCGGTATGCTTTTACTTTTTGATGCCGTAAGTACCGTACGGATGATCTCATCCCGGGTATTGTCAAAAACTTTCTCATCATCCTCCCCCTCTATCGAGTAATCAAGAATGGTGCCCACCTTACCATCGGCAAGGTTTTTGATGGTTGTGGCACACTCGGCAATGGTTTCGCCACCACAAAAGTGCTTAAATATGGTTGCTTTGATCAGCCCTTTTATAGGCAGGCCTATCTTTACAGCAAAGTTTGTTATTGGCGGGCCTATCTTTACCAGGAAGTTTACATTGATAACCTTAAACAGCCAGTAGGCACGGTTTAGGTCGGTATTGGTTGAATGGCGGAAAGCGATCTCGGTATTTTCGAATGATAATTTATCGTTTGGACTCATGTAGTTTTTTGTTCATGGAACATAATTCATAAACTATGTTCCGCCTCAAGTATTGTGCAAAATTATAAAATGATAACTCATTATTGCACGAATAGTTTAATTTTGCCCCCCATGATAGAATTTAAGGTAACAGGCGATTATATCCCAATGATACAACTACTTAAAGCGGCCGGTTTGGTACCAACCGGTGGCGAAGCGCAGATAGTGGTTGAGCAGGGCGAAGTAAGCTATAATGGCCAGGTTGATTACCGTAAACGCCTGAAGGTAAAACCGGGCGATGTGGTTGAATTTAGGGGAAAGCAGATCAGGGCGATATAATGAATAACATACAAAGCGATAGCTACACCGTATATTTTGAGGACAGCCTTACCGGGCTGGTAAATTTTGTTGAGCAGGGCAACTATTCAAGGGTTTTTATCCTGACGGATGAACACACCACAGAGTATTGCCTGCCCATTGTAAAAGAACAGTTAGAGCATCTGGATAACTACGACCTGATTGAGGTAAACGCCGGCGAAGAAAGCAAGACCATTGATTTTTGCATCGGTATATGGAAAACACTCATTGATTTTGGTGCCGACCGTAAAGCCCTGATGATAAACCTGGGCGGTGGTGTAATTACCGACATGGGTGGCTTTGTTGCTTCTACCTATAAACGCGGGATAGATTTTGTACAGGTACCCACTACCCTGCTTTCGCAGGTTGATGCATCTGTTGGCGGTAAAACCGGCGTTGATGTGGATGGTATAAAAAACATCATTGGTACGTTTACACAGCCAAAAGCGGTATTTATGCATGGCGGTTTCCTAAAAACCCTTCCGCCGCGCCAGATCCTTTCCGGCCTGGCCGAAATGCTGAAACACGGCCTTATTGTAGATGCCGCTTATTGGGACCAGCTGAAGGTAAGCGACCTCAGCCTGCCATCCGACGAGTTGGTACACCGCTCTGTTACGATAAAGAACGAAGTGGTTATTGCCGACCCGCATGAAAAAGGCATCCGCAAGGCATTAAACTTTGGCCACACCGTTGGCCACGCGGTGGAGACTTACTCGCTGATGAACGACACCGACCCGCTTTCGCATGGCGAAGCCATTGCTATAGGCATGATCTGCGAAGCCTGGTTATCCAACAAAAAAATTGGCTTGCCCGATAGCGAACTGCTGGAAATTACCGAAGTGCTTATTCACCTTTACCCGCGCTATAAAGTACAGGAAAGCACCTTCCCTACCCTTTTAGAGCATATGCTGAAGGACAAGAAAAACCAAAACGGAAAAATAAATTGCACTCTGCTGAAACATATTGGTGAATACAGTATTGATAATATCTGCACAGAGAGCGAACTTTGTGACAGTTTAAAATATTACACTGCTCTGTAAATGCCCCCTTTAGATACCCGTAAAGAAGCTGTTATAATACTGATAGGCCTGCTGGTGCTGCTTACCCTTACCGAGATGTGGTTTAGCTATCGCGATAACCGGCATTACTATGAAAAGCGCGATACCCTTACCAATATTTATTTAACCACGCTTGCCTTTTTGCTTAACCTGGCTGTAAACGGCAGCACGTTCTTTTTGCTGAGCTATGCCTATCAATTCAGGCTGTTCCAGATAAATAACGGGGTACTGTATTGGTTTGTATTGGTTGTGGTGCAAGATTTTCTGTACTGGGTGCTACACTACACCGGGCATTACTGCCGGCTGTTTTGGGCTATGCATGTTACCCACCACTCGTCAGAGCATTTTAACTTTAGCACGGGGTTCCGGTCAACCGTGTTTGAGCCTTTGTACCGTACCTTTTTTTACCTGCCGCTGGCCTTTATGGGTTTTAACGCGGTAGACATATTATACGCCTACCTGGTAACCCAGCTTTATGGCAATTTAGTACATACGCAGTATAAAATACCTTTACCAAAATGGTACGGACTTATTTTTGTAACCCCTGCGCATCACCGGGTGCATCATGCCTCAAACATCCCTTACCTTGATAAGAATATGGGCATGGTGCTGATACTGTGGGACAGGCTGTTCGGCACCTTCCATGATGAAGATGAACACGAGCCCGTTAAGTACGGCCTTACCCACCAGCCCGAAAACATGGGGCCGGTAAACGTTCTTTTCCACGAATGGAAAGCCCTGCTGCATGATGTTAAACATGCTCCCGGCATTGGTAATAAGCTAAAATACCTATTTAACCCGCCCGGCTGGAGCCATGATGGCAGTACGCAAACAGCAAGGATGTTGCAAAGGGAGTATAAAAGCTCATCTGTTCAATCGCCCGTGCTTAAGTAGTAATAAATTAAGTAATTTTTATACTTTAGATTAATAAACCATTGCTGTTAAAACCACTCATGAAAAAAACATTAATTTTAAACATTTTTGCTTTTATCCTTTCAGTTATACTACTGGCAGGATGCCAATTTAGTGCCGGAACTAAAACAGACCTTAAAACCGGCCTTTCAACATCTTATAATGGTTTTAAAGTTCGGGATGTTTTTTTATCAAATTTCATAGCCCAACGTTTACCCTCCAATAAAATACCACTTAACTCTACTTTTTTAATCATAGCAACAGGTGTTGAAAACTACACTTTAAAAAATGGCAGGGCTTACCCTGGCTGCGAGATCACAATTAAAGATAAAACTGGTAAGGTTATGGGCCACATTGACGACGCTATGGCCGATATTAAAAACGGGCTTATGCCCGAGACGGTGACAACCTTATCGGCCAGGGCCACACTACGCCCCCCATTTGTAAAAGGCGAAACGTACCACGTAACTGTCCGTTTTTTTGATAAGCAAAATGCGAAGAACAAAATAAATGCCGATATTGATATAGTAGTTGAGTAACATAACACCTGTTTAACCCACTATAATGGCGGTATGCAAAACAGCAAGGGCATTACAAAGGGACTATAAAAGGTTGTCATTAAATAATGGGGCTATATTTGAACCTTAAGAGGGTAGCGTACCCAACAGGATCTGATATTTATTTAACATCAGCTATCGGCTTTAACCTGCTTAATTATGTAATACATAGCTATTGTTAGTGTAGCAGGCACAAATAAAACTGATAAATTAATGAGTTGCTCATTTGGCAAATAAGGTAGCCTGCCAACCAGAAAAAACATCCCAACACTCGTTATAAAAAAAGTTGCATATAAAATGCCCTTAGTAGCCAAAGGCAATTTAACAAAATACATTACAATCAATAATATTACAACAAGCGTTACGGGGATCAACAAAGTAATTAGCACCTCCTCCCCGTGCGCAAATGCCGCTACCGGCAATGCCATCAATATTGCGGTTAAAGTCCGTTTTAATTTCCCCATTCGTTTAAAACAGCCTGTAAATATAGCTTAACTCATAAACCAAAAACACAATTACCAGCGCAGCGTGGAATTTTTTGTTGCTGGTGTTCATGGCAATAATACATAGCACCAGGTGCGATAGGTTCCTTGCAGGGTACTCCCAACCATAATGGGCCGAGTAATAAGCCTTCCCTTTGATGTAGGTATCTATAAAATCGAGTATAAAGCTTACGCCCAGTGTACCGAAGATCCATTTTTTACGGGAGTAGAAGTAGTTGTAATACCCCGTATAATCTTCCATATTTTCGGGGATGAGCAGCGAGCACAGAAAATAATAGACCGAGATATAAATAAACAGGAAAAAGTACTCGGTGAAAGTCCAGTGATCTATCAGCCGTAATTGCGATTCCCACCACCAGAAATGCATAATCAGCAGCAGCACATATATACACCACGACAGATGCAACCAGTAAGGTTTGGCCAGTTTGGGGTGTTGTACAAATTTAATAATGCCCTTTATTAAATGGGCAATGCTTAAGCCTAAAATAATCCCCAGGATGGTTTTAATATGGTCAAAGGTCATGCTGCGTTAGGTTTAGTAATGTACGTGGTTATAAATTTAGTGTTTTTATCATATAATTTGCTGAGCATTATGGCCGAAAACAGGGCGGCGTATTAACGCGCCAAGTAAGCGAATGGTCATTTTTACCCAATAAAATTCTGTTCGACCTAAAATTTTCACAAAAAATAAAATTATCTATTGACAAATTAATTTTTACTTGTACATTTACGCCATAACAAAAACAAATGATCACAACACGTGCATATTTTTATGGTTTCTACTTTTACTTTAGCAGTAAGAGCCGGGACTGATATGTACTAACAAAACATACAAAAACTTAAAAAGTCCCGGCCCTAAAAGCCGGGATTTTTTACTTTATAACATTTATGAAAACCGAGAAACCAAGAGTTGCCATACAGGGGATCCGCGCTTCCTTCCACGAAGAAGCCGCATTTAAATACTTTGGCGAAAATATTGATACTGTTGAATGCAACTCTTTTAAACAAACGTTTGAGGCTTTGCAGAACGACCAGGCCGATTATGTAGTTATGGCTATTGAAAACAGCATAGCGGGCAGCATATTGCCCAACTACTCGCTGATGATGAGCTACAGTTTCCCGGTTGTGGGCGAAGTTTATGTACCCATACAACTGCACCTGATGGCTTTGCCGGGCGTAAAGTTCGAGAATATCAAATACGTAACCTCGCACCCTATCGCTATCCGCCAGTGTATTGATTTTTTTGATGAGTACCCTCACCTTAAAATTGTAGAAAGCAATGATACCGCTGCCTGCGCCAAACGCATCCGCGATGAGCAGTTAACAGATACCGTTGCTATTGCCAATACCTTAGCTGCAAAGTTGTACGGGCTGGATGTTTTGGAGCGCCGCATCGAATCTAACAAGCTGAACTTTACCCGCTTTTTGATCCTCACCACGCATGAAAATGCCAAAAAGAAAAGCGTTCCTAACAAAGCTTCGTTATGTTTCCAGGTAACCAACCAGGTTGGTGCACTGGCCAAAGTGCTGAACATTTTTGCCCAGGAAAACGTGAACATGAGCAAAATTCAAAGCATGCCGGTTTTAGGTAAGCGTAACGAATATAATTTTTATGTAGACATTGAATGGAGCGAAAGCAAACAGTTTGATAACGCCATTCGCCAGATACTAAAATACACCCACAACTTTAACATACTGGGCGAGTATCAGCGGCACGAAGACGATACCACGCCAAAGCCGTTAAAGGCCGAAAAAACAAAGAGATATATCAAGGTAAAAAAACTAAACGAGCAGAAAGATGAGTGAAGAGGATTATAAAATAGCCGGATGACCCGAAAGTCGGGAAAGTCCGGAAAGAAATAAAATCAAAACGTAACAATTAAATAACACCAACAAAAAATTACTTTCCGGACTTTCGGACATACCGACTTCCCGGACTACACCAAAAAACGATATGAAACATAACTTAAACATACAGCCCCTTAATTCCTGGATCAATAAATCAGGCAAGGAGCCTCTTGTAATTGCCGGCCCATGCAGCGCCGAAACTGAAGACCAGTTGGTAGCAACCGCGCATCTATTAGCAAAAACCGGTAAAATAAGCGCACTGCGTGCCGGTATCTGGAAACCACGTACCCGCCCCGGAGAATTTGAAGGTATTGGCAGCATTGGTTTAGAGTGGTTAAAACGCGCTAAAGAAGAAACTGGCTTGCCAACCGCTGTTGAAGTAGCTACCGCTAAACACGTAGAAGAAGCCTTAAAGGCAGGTGTAGACATTCTTTGGGTTGGTGCACGCAGTACCGTTAACCCTTTCACCGTACAGGAAATTGCCGATGCTTTACGCGGCGTTGATGTACCCGTAATGGTTAAAAACCCGGTTAACCCCGATCTTTCTTTATGGGTTGGCGCTTTAGAGCGTATCAACAACGCGGGCATCACCAAACTGGCGGCTATTCACCGTGGTTTCTCATCATACGAAAAATCGGCTTTCCGTAACGAACCAATGTGGGATATTGCCATCGCTTTAAAAACGCTGGTACCAAACCTGCCTATCATCAATGATCCAAGCCACATCACCGGTAACCGCGACCTGATTGGCTACATATCGCAAAAAGCGTTAGACCTTGACATGCAGGGCCTGATGATAGAATCGCATATTGACCCTACCGTAGCCTGGACAGATGCTGCACAACAGGTTACCCCTGCTGCTTTATCTGAAATTATCGATCACCTGGCTTTACGTAAACCGGAAGTTAAAGGTGCTGAACTAAACGATAAACTGGCCGAACTGCGTAACCAGATAGATAAAATTGACGACCTGGTTATCCAGAAAATGGCCGAGCGTATGAAAATTGTTGAGAAAATTGGTAACTACAAAAAAGACAACAACATTACCATTTTACAGGTAAACCGTTGGGACGAGATACTGCAAAAGCGTACCAACTACGCAAAAGCCTTAAAATTAAGCACCGAGTTTACCGAGAAGTTATTGGAGCTGATGCACAGCGAATCTATCCGTAAACAAACCGAGATCATGAACGAAGGCCAGGAATCAGCACCTGCCGAAAAATTGACACACGCGTAAATTAGGTTATTCGTGATTGGTTGATTAGTTTTTAGGGGGATAAAAATCCCCCTAAGGCGGTGTCCTCACCGCCGCTAATTCTTCGCAATCACAAAATAATCGATGTAATTATGGCAAAACATAACATCATACTTACCAAACAAGGCAAAACGGTAAACGGCACGGTACAACTCACCGGCTCAAAAAGTGAGTGTAACCGTGCCCTTATCATCGAAGCGCTGAGTGGCGGTAGGGTAAAGGTCGAAAACATGTCGGATGCTGCCGATGCGGTGACGCTTGCAGGAATTTTGAGAAAGAACGAAGATTTTGGAGCGGAGAGTGGCGTTTATGAAAATACGCTCCTCGCCACCCACACTCCGCACCTCATCAACATAGGTCCTGCTGGCACAGCCATGCGCTTTTTAACGGCATACCTGCCCTTGTTAAACAAAAACATTATTTTAACAGGTTCCGAGCGGATGCAGCAGCGCCCTATTGGTGTACTGGTTGATGCCATGCGCAAACTGGGTGCAGAGATCAGCTATGTAAATAATGAGGGCTACCCGCCTATCCAAATCCATAGCGGGTTTCGGCAACAGGCCAACCGTATCAGCATTAAAGGCGATATCAGCAGCCAGTATATTACCGCTTTGTTACTTATCGCATCGAGCTTACCGCAAGGTTTAAGTTTGGAAATTGAAGGCGAACTAACCTCGCGCCCTTATGTAGAAATGACCTTAGCCATGCTCAGGCAGGGGGGTATCCAGCATAGTTGGACTGATAACGTCATCACTATCGAAAATCAACCTTTCGCCGAAACAGCGCTGCTTGTTGAACCGGATTGGAGCGCTGCCTCCTACTGGTACGCCATTGCCGCGTTAAGCGACGAGGCGGAGCTTTTCCTGCCGGGGTTAACCTCATACAGCCTGCAGGGCGATAGCGTGATCACCGAGCTGATGGCTAATTTTGGTATCACATCGGTATTTAAGGATGGCGGCGTGCATTTAACAAAAGAGCCTAAGCCTATCTTCCGCAAGATATTTGATCTGAAAGAATGCCCCGACCTGGCACAAACCATTATTGTGGTATGCGCTGCGCTTGGCCACGATGCAAGCTTTACCGGGCTGGAAACCTTAAAAATTAAAGAAACCGACCGTATATTAGCCCTGCAAACCGAACTGGCAAAAATTGGTGTTAAGCTGATTGAAAAAGGGCAGGTTTACAAGCTTGATTGCAGCGAAAAGCAAATTCCGCAGCGTATGTTTGTAAGCACTTATGACGATCACCGTATGGCAATGGCCTTTGCGCCGCTGGCCACACTAATACCCGAACTGGAAGTGGAAGATGCCGATGTGGTTGAAAAATCGTACCCGGCGTTTTGGACGGATCTGGTAAAAGCGGGGTTTGAAGTAAAACCGGCATAATAAATTATAACCAAATCGTCATTGCGAGGTACGAAGCGATGACGCGCGTGGAATAATATCTAACAATTAAATAACAATCTGCACATTTGCATATCCGCACATTTGCACATTAAAAACATCATGGCAGGTAATTCATTCGGTCAATTATTCAGGATAACAACTTTTGGCGAATCGCACGGCGAAGCTATCGGCGTCATTATAGACGGCTGCCCCGCCGGGCTTGATGTTGACCTTGATTACATCCAGGGCGAACTGGATAAACGCAAACCGGGCCAGTCAAAAATTACTACGCAGCGTAAAGAGAGCGATACGGTGCAGATCCTGTCGGGCGTATTTGAAGGTAAAACCACGGGTACCCCTATCGCCATGATCATCCCTAACGAAGATCAGCGCTCAAAAGATTATGGCCACAATGTGGATGTGTTCCGCCCCTCTCATGCCGATTATACGTATGCCACCAAATACGGCATCCGCGACCATCGTGGCGGCGGCCGCTCATCAGCGCGTGAAACCGCCGCACGCGTAGCTGCGGGCGCCTTAGCCAAGCTTTTATTAAAAACACAGGGCATAGAGGTACTGGCGCACGTAAGCAGCGTAGGCACCATTAATGCGCCTAATGTGTTTATTGATAGCGCTGCCGAATTTTTAGAAACACGGGAGCAAAACATCGTGCGCTGCGCCGACCCGGCCACGGCAGTAGAAATGATCGAATTTATCGACGGCATCCGCAAACAGGGCGATACCGTTGGCGGCAAGGTAAGCTGCCATATTATTGGTGCCCCTGTTGGCCTTGGCGACCCGGTTTTCGACAAACTGCACGCCGACCTTGGCAAGGCTATGCTGAGCATCAACGCCGTACATGGTTTTGAATTTGGCTCAGGCTTTAGCGGCAGCGAGATGCGCGGCTCAGAGCATAACGATATTTTCATCAAAAACGCCGACGGAAGCGTGGGCACCCGCACCAATTTTTCGGGCGGTATACAGGGCGGTATCAGCAATGGCATGCCTATCGAATTTAAGGTTGCCTTTAAACCTGTGGCCACCATTATGCACAACCAGCAAACTATTGATGGAGATGGCAACGCCGCCGAAATTACCGGCAAAGGCCGCCACGACCCTTGCGTTGTGCCACGTGCCGTACCTATTGTTGAAGCTATGGCTGCCTTGGTATTGGCCGACCACTGGCTGAGGAACAGAAATTCGAAGCTGTAGAGCCCCAAAAACACGGGTCTAAGTTTTCAACTTAGACCCAAAACCAGGCAAGCTTTCAGCTTGCTAAACCAAACGGGCAGGCAACACCTTAGCTAAATATTACTCTTGGAGCAAAAGTTTTAGTACCGGTAATGCTGCTAACATTAGTTGGTATATAAGATCATTACCCTAACCTTGCGGCGTTCTTTGTTTAATAAAAACCCAAGGTCTTCTATTGATTTCATAACCCCTGCTTTAGTACGCATTTCTACATTTGTCTTGATATCGTAACGCCCTTTCAACCCACTCTCGTCTACCACCGGCAAATCAAATTCATTGCTTAGGTATAGGTTTGCAAATTCGTTTAAAGTAACACCCTGCCCATCAAAACCGCGCCCGCTAAACCCATAAGTAATTGTTGTAAGTTTCGATTTCGGTATCAATACTTTAGCGGTATCTTTTAGTTTTAAAACGTAAACATCCGTATCCCGCAGTTCAATACGGGCTTTTACAGGCAAATTTTGCTGTAATTTATTTTGCATGATGATGAGCAAACTGTCCTTTTGTTCCGGTTTAACCAACAAATCAAAACAGTACAATAAATTTTTGTCCTCATAATTATCATATTTTTTGGCCGACCCTTCGTACACAATTTGTTTTAATGAGGTGATGTTATACGCCGTCTTAAACATGTTAACTACGCCAACGTTATAATAGGTTACTCGTCTGCCAGCAAAGATACCGGTGTTGGGCCGCTTACCCATAGCTTTCTGATCGGCCATGTACGAACGGATAGTGAAATTACTGGCCAATAAACTATCTACGCCAAACGGGTCTTTATCGGTACTGTTAAGCCGGTTCTGTATCCCGCCGTTTGATTTGACCTTTTCTCCTTTGATGAGCCGGTTGATTACTTTGGCATTTACCGAATCCGTTTTTAACAGTGCAACAATTTCATGCTTAGCATTAACAACAATACATTGCCCAACATAGGCCAGGTTAAGCATCCGGTATAAAAGCGAAGCCGTATCAGAGGCAAGCCATATTTTAGACGGTTTTTTGGCAAGGTATTTTTTCAGTCTGTCAACCGGCTCATCAGATAGCCCGATCACCTGGATCTGCCGGCTAAACCTGGATTGCAACTTAGCAAGCGAATCCATTTCGGGAATACACGGGCTGCACCAGGTACCCCAAAGGTTAATGATAAATAGTTTATTAGATGGATACTTACTTAAGTTAAGTTCTGTAACAGGTGCGTTAATCACCGGGCCAATAACAATCTTGGGGAATTGGTCACCCGGCTTAAGCATATAGTTTTGGGCATCTGCTTTAATGGAGATGAACAGGATAGCAGCGATTAGGATTTTTTTCATGTTGTGAATAGTTTTTGTAATGCAAAACTGCTCATCTAAAAAACAAAACTATGTTATGGGGCAGGTTAAATTAGGTTATATTATGTTAACGTAACCCGGAGATTAAAAGGTAACGATTACATTTGATCATGCAAAAAAACACCCGGTATATTGTAGTAATATGTATAACCGCTGTTATAACCGTTTTACTTTTACAATTTTATTGGATAAAGAATTATTATAAGGTTAACCGGTTCACTTTTGAAAAGGAAGTTAACATGGCATTTGAGGATGCGCTTAAAAAGGAATTTAGTTTACGTTGTGATACCATACAGCAACTTATTGCGAACAAGCTAATGGATACCACAGAGTATAAAATTACCAGTGAATTTGATCGTAAAAGAAATCACTATGTACAAACCATTGCCAACGCACATGATTTGCATGATAAATACCTATCATCGTCATTTTATAACAAAAAGCTGAACAAAGCACTTTTACCGGGCGACACCTTGTTTAAAAAAGCAATAGCCGAAAGCTTTGCCCAGGTGATGAGAAGCGAAGATCTTGACAATCATGTTGTTTATTACCGCACCCAAAATATTGGGAAGTACGCGATAGACAATGTTGAAAAATATAATTTTGATACGGCCCGTTTAAGGCCGGTATTGCTGCATTACCTGGCCGAGCGCAAAATTAAGGTGCCATTTAAATTTTATTTACGTGAGGCAGACAGCACCTTTAACCGAAGCCGTTTCCCCCCGCAGTTAACGCGGCAGTATCCCATCATAACCAAAGCATATCCCACTTATAAACAAAACAGTAATCAACAATACGTCAGGGTGCTGTTTACTGATCCTTTTACTTATATTATCGCTCAAATGGGTTTAATGCTTGCCGGTTCGGTCTTTTTGATCGGGGTGGTAGGCTTCAGTCTTTTTTATTTATTGCGAACATTATACCGCGAAAAGAAATTATCAGCCATTAAAAACGATTTTATCAGCAACATCACTCATGAATTTAAAACGCCGATAGCCACCGTGTCTGCCGCTGTTGAAGCCCTAACCAGTTTTGATGTGCTGGACGACCGGGAAAAAACACAGCGGTATCTCCATCATTCTAAGAACGAATTAAATCGTTTGGCCAGCCTGGTTGATAAAGTACTGAACATTTCGCTCTATGAAAACCAACAGTTTAATATACGGCCCGAGCAACTGAATATAGATGAGATTATCAATACCATCTTAAATGAAAGTTCTCTCATCAGCACTAAAACGGTAAAGTTTACTTATCAGAACAATTCGGGCCTTGCTACTATCTATGCCGATAAGCTTTATTTCCAGCATACCATCCTTAACGTGATTGATAACGCTATTAAATATTCGGATAAGCAAGCCGACATTCAAGTGGAGTGTATGCTTAGACCAGGCCATTTCCTGATAGCGGTAAAAGATAAGGGGCCTGGTATTAGTAACGCGCATTTACCATACATTTTCGAGAAGTTTTACCGGGTACCATCCAAACAACACCATATAAAGGGGCATGGCCTTGGCCTTAGTTACGTAAAAAGCATTATTGAAAAGCACCACGGCTGGTGCAAAATGGAAAGTGAATTGGGTAAAGGAAGCACCCTATATTTAGCCTGGCCATTATGACGGCAAAAAAAGTTTTATTGGTAGAGGACGAATTGGTGCTTGCGGAGATCATCCGGGAAAGTTTGCAATCGCGGGGGTTTACAGTAATGCATACACCATTTGCTAAAGATGCGCTGCAACTTTATCATGAGTACCCGCCGGATATTGTTATACTCGATGTGATGTTACCAGACGGCGACGGTTTCAGTATTGCCAAACAGATCAGGAATACCGATGTGGATACACCGGTCATTTTTCTCACCTCACGCTCGCTGGCGCAAGATGTGGTAGAGGGTTTTGAAAGTGGCGGTAATGATTACCTGAAAAAGCCCTTTAGCCTGGAAGAACTGATTGTTAGGATGAAGGCGCTGCTTAGTAAAAACCGTTTGGCTATTAGCGTAACACCCGATAGCCAAAACGTCCGGATAGGCCATTACCGGTTTCAGTACCCTAAGGGTATTTTAAGCTTTTCCGGAAACGAAAGACTGCTCACGAACCGCGAATCTGAGATCTTGCAAATGCTTATCCTCAATCGTAACCAAATTTTGAGCCGCCAAACATTGCTCCTCACTTTTTGGAATAATGACGACTATTTTTCTGGCCGAAGCCTGGATGTTTTTATGGCAAAGTTGCGTAAGTATTTAAAAAACGACCCGTCGGTAAGTATTCTAAATATTCGTGGGCAAGGGTATAAATTGATATGTACAATCAACGTTGATTGATCCCACTCATGCAGCCGCTCGGCTCTTGTGAAACAAATCTTACCCTGTCTAAGTTTCAACTTAACCAATGTTATTGAAAAACACCTCTATTTTCTCTAATTTCACCTCATGAAATTTTGGTCAACCGTAATTGCATTATCGCTATTCTCGTTTTATGCATCAGCGCAGGTGGCTGCTAATCAGCCGGTACCAAATGGCTATTTCGCACAAAATATAAAAGCTGTTGATAGCATTGTAAATGTATTTATGGTAAAATACAAAGTGCCGGGACTATCGTTCACTATTGCCCAAAACGATAGTATAAAATTACAACGTACCTATGGTTATGCCGATACCCAATTAAAGCAAAAGGCAACCCTCAATAATCGTTTCCGTATTGCCAGCGTAAGCAAACCGTTTACTTCCGCCGCTATTATGCAACTCATCGAACAAGGCAAACTACATTTGCAAGATAAAGTTTTAGGCAAAGGCGCTTTATTGGGCACCACATATGGCAAGCAGCCTTATGGCAAATGGATCACTGATATCACCGTTGAAAATTTATTAGAACATTTGGGTGGCGGCTGGGGCAACAAGGATAAAGACCCCATGTTTATGCACCCCGAGCTGAACCAGGCGCAACTCATCAGTTGGGCGCTGAAAAACCGGCCTTTGTCCCACAAACCTGGCACCGATTTTCAGTATTCAAACTTTGGCTATTGCCTGTTGGGCCGCGTAATAGAGAAGGTAAGCGGGATGAAATACGAGGCATATGTGACCAAAAACATATTACAACCATGCGGCATCACTACGATGGAAATTGGCGGTAACACCCTGGCAGAAAGAAAAAAGAACGAGGTTTACTATTACGACAAACAGGAAGACCCCTATAAAATGGATCAGCGACGGATGGACAGTCACGGCGGCTGGATAGCTACCCCTACCGACCTGGTAAAATTTTTGATAAGGGTAGACAAGTTCCCGCAAAAGGCCGACTTACTAAAACCCCAAACATTAAAAGAAATGTACACCCCACCCGCGGTTAGCACCGATTATGCCAAGGGTTGGGCAGTAAATGAAAATGACAACTATTGGCATAACGGCAGTTTGCCTGGCGAACAAGCGGTAGCCGTTCGTACACATGATGGCTTTTGTTGGGCAGTTATGACAAACACACGGGCAGCAGGTGATTTTGGGAATGACCTGGATGAATTAATGTGGAAGGTAAAGAATGCCATCAAACAATGGCCGGCATATGAGCTTTAATTGAAAACCTCTACTTAGCATTTAACCTCTTTCTTTTTAGGAGCAATGCCGCCGCGCTTATCCCATACTTTTTTGATGTATGCGGTTGCTACGGGCACTTTGCAGGCGGTACCATTTTTATCTACCGTTATCGCTCCTATTTTAGCGGCGGTGGCCATAGCATCATCAGCCAGGGCAGTTACGTATGACCCTGCCGAAATAACAAAACTATTCATGTGGTAACACACCCTGTCTTCAGATTGGCGAATATCTTGCTCAGCCCTTTTTAGCAACTCCCGCAATTTTTCTATATCCAGTTCGCTATCCGGCCTTAGGGCCACAATATTGCTCAAAGCTGCCCAGCCGGTGGCGGCAATGTGTTCAGTCGGGCTATCAATCCAGTTCAAAGCCAGTTCAAAACCATGCGGGTTACCGGCTGTTACCCAAGGCACCGTGTATTCGCTGATGTTGTTAGACACCGCCTGCTCTGCCCAGGTTTGCAGATCGGCCCGGGTCATGTTCTCATCATCGGCTATCAGGCCAGCAAGGTACATAGCATCGGCATTGCCGGTAGCAAACAGGTCTTTAGCCAGTTGGTAATCTTTTTTAACCTTTTTCTGTATCGGCTTTAAATACTCTATTTTAACGCCGAAGAATGGTTCTTTAACACCATGTTTCACTAATATTTTCTTGATGCTTTCGCTGCCTTTTGCCTGCAGTTCGGCCATAATTTCGCTAACATTCATGGTGCCTGGTTTGAGTAATAAATTTATGATAATTTTCACATTTAATGCATACACGCAAAAGCAAACTGTATTTTTGGCTTGTCAATCTAAAACCCCTAACCCGTGTCAATAATCCGCATATATAAAAAAGCCTATAGCGGTTTATCGCCTAATAGCTGGTACCTCAGTGTGGTTATGTTCATCAATCGTAGCGGCACTATGGTGGTGCCGTTCCTGAGCATTTACTGTATAAATCAGTTAGGTTTTAATGTAGTACAGGCGGGTTATATTATGGCCTTGTTTGGCGCAGGCTCTATAGTTGGCGCTTTTATGGGCGGTAAACTTACCGACAAGATTGGCTTTTATGACCTGCAGGTTGTCACACTGCTAAGCGGGGGCATCCTGTTTATTATCCTTGGCTATCAGCGCACCTTTTTATCACTGGCTATCGGCACGTTTATACTCAGCTTTTGTAACGAGGCGTTCCGTCCGGCAAATTCTACAGCAATTGCGCACTACAGTTCGCCCGAGAACAAGACCCGCTCCTATTCCCTAAACCGCCTGGCAGTAAACCTGGGCTGGGCATTTGGCGGTGGCTTAGGCGGGTATCTGGCATCCATCAATTACCATTTGTTGTTTTGGGTTGATGGCTGCACCAACATACTGGCCGCGCTAATGCTGTTAAAGCTAATGCCACGAGCGGCTATCAAAAAGTCGGAAGTTAAACCTGTAGCCAAAGGCCCGGTTGCATCGGCATATAAGGACAAAACCTACCTGTGGTTCATTTTCCTGTCAACCATATTCGGGCTATGTTTCTTCCAGTTCTTTATTATGGAGCCGGTGTTCTACAAACTCAACTGGCACATTGGCGAACGTTTGATCGGTGCCCTGCTGGCGCTAAACGGCATCCTCATTGTGGTTATTGAGATGGTACTCATCAATTACCTGGAAGGGAAAAGGCATGCCCTAACTTATATTGTTTGGGGCGTATTAATAACGGGCCTTGGTTTTACGCTGCTTAATATTTTGCCTGCAGGCGTAGTAACCGCCATATTGGTGGTAGTACTGGTAACCCTTGGCGAGATTATGAGCATGCCTTTTATGAACAGCTTTTGGATAGCACGCACCAACACCTATAACCGCGGCGAGTATGCCGCGTTATATACCATGTCGTGGTCGGCAGCGCAGGTACTGGCCCCTGCTTTAGGCAGCCAGGTGATAAACTATGGTGGTTTTGCCCACTTATGGTGGCTGCTGGGCATCTTGTCGGTTTTAACTGCCGGTGGGTACTATTTACTTTATCGCAGTAGCAACAAAACAGCTATTGAAACTGTTCCTACCGAAGAAATTGCCACGCTACCCGAACAATTACCATAAATTGCATTATGAAACGTGTTTTAATATTAGACCTCGATAACACCATTTACCCCGTTAGCTCCATTGCCGACCACTTGTTTAATAAGCTATTTAAGCTGATTGACGAGAACCTTGGCGAGGCCGACAGGCAAGCTGCGCAGAACGCGAAAGAAGAGCTTACACGCCGCCCCTACCAGCATGTAGCAGATGAATTTGGCTTTAGTGATGAGCTGAAGCAGCAGGGCCTGCAAATGCTGAGCAACATCACGTTTGAGGAGCCCATGTACCCTTACGAGCAATACAACGACCTGCGGCAGATCGCTATTGATAAATTTTTGGTAACCACCGGTTTTACCAAACTACAAATGAGCAAGGTAGAGATGCTGAACATTGGCGGTGATTTTAAACAGGTTTACGTGGTAGACCCGGAACAAAGCAACCTCACCAAAAAAGATATTTTCCAGAAGATCATGCAGGAGAATGGTTACGCTACCGAGGAAGTACTGGTTATTGGTGACGACCCGAAATCGGAGATCAAAGCAGCCATTGAATTGGGTATCGACACCTTTCTTTTCGACCCGATGGACAGGCACCCGGATGCCATTGTTACCTACCGCGCCGCCCATTACGGCGATGTAGCCCAGATTGTGATAAAGTAAGCGTTCTGAGGCTCAAAAAAGAAATTCGCGGGCGAAAAAAGACGAACCAAGGCCGATAAATTCCGTTTTAAGGCCGCAGTTTTACTGCAAAAAACTTCAATTTTTTAATACGCCAACCGTAACTATCAATTGCCCCAAATGCCGCATGGTATGTTCGGCACTATGGGTATAAAGCCCAATAACGGTTGATGGTAATTGCGCACGGCCTACACCTCTAAAATCGGTTAGCTTATCGGCATCCTCACTGCTCAATTGCTGTAACGCCGCATTAACCTGATTGTTAAAATTTTCAACTAATTCTAAAACGGTGTATGTTTTAATAGTCGGTTTACCTTCGGTTTGCAGGTAGTTCAGCTGCTTTTCGGTCAGGCTTTCGCCACGGGCATAAGTAAAAAGCCGGTCGAGTACGCCTGTTAAATGCTGCAAGTGAAAGCCCGGCGAAGCCATCCCGGCAACCTTTTCCCATAACAGTGCATCTGTAAAATCCGCCATTAAAATGTTCAATTCTTCGCGTGCCTGCAATAAAGCGTGTGCAACAGGCTGTAACAGAGCAGGTATATCTTTTAAAGGCCCACGCAGCCAAACCTCGGGGAGGGTATTATTTGCCATATATCAAATGTAATTAAAGGTGTACCTTCTCGCATCAGCAAAAAGTAAAAGCGTAAATAAATGTTTATACCGCTTTATGGTATAGCTATTGCATTGCTGATTATAAATGTATTTAATATGACGATATCTGCTACTATAAAAAAATCGGCCCTGCCGGTATTATTGTTTCTGTTCTGTGTAATTACTTTAACTATACAAAGCTGTAAGAAAAAAAGCCGCTCTGATCTGGGCGCCGAGCTTTTTAAGAAAACCCAGAATAAAGTATTTAAAGATGCCACCCCCGAAGGCCTGGCCGAGGTATTTAAAAAAGTACTGACCGATGATAAAGCCAGTATTGCCAACCCTAAGCTAATTTCCTCTTTTTACGAGGGAAATGGTTACGACCCGGTATTTGTAATGGACCATATTTTTAATGGCGATGTTGACCTTACCGCCAGCTACTTTGAAAAAGCAAATGAGCATGGCCTTGATCCACGCATGTTTAAAGCCGACAAAATAAAGCAACTGGTTGCCAAATTCAAGGATAAAAAAGCCATTAAAAACTTAGATGAGGCTTATCATGATATTGCCGAGCTGGAGATCCTGACGGCTAATTCGCTTATCAATTACTCAAGCGCATTAGAGTACGGAATGATTAGCCCCCATAAAATATACTCCCGCTACTTTACCGCAACCAAACGCCCGGATAGCACATCAATGCTGAAAACCCTGCGTGCAACAAATTTGAAAGCCTACCTGGATAGCATCCAGCCAAAAGACCCACAATACCTGATGCTGCAAGAAGCCTTATTGGCCGGGGGCACCGCAAAGGGCATGAGCAAGGAAGAAACCCAGCGCTACCTGGTGGTGAATATGGAGCGCCTGCGCTGGAAGAACAAGCCAAGCCAGCCGGAATATGTTATAGTGAACATCCCCGATTATCGTTTGGATGTGATGCAGAATGGTAAATCTATCCTGAACATGAAGGTGGTTGTTGGCGAAGGCCGTAATACAGACAATACCAACACTTTGGTTGAATATAATGACAGTGATAAAATAGACCGCCCGTTTAGCCGCGAAACGCCACAGTTAAACAGCATGATCCATAGTGTGCAGGTTAACCCGGTTTGGAACATCCCGCAAAGTATTGCCAGTAAAGAGATTATGGTAGAGGCCGCTCAGGACCCTTATTACCTTTCAAACAAAGGTATTGATGTGTATGAGAACGGCAAAAAAGTGGAAGACCCCGAAACCATAGACTGGTCAAAAGCCTCAAAAGACAAATACGAATTTAAACAGCGCCCAAGTAATGATAATTCATTGGGTAAAATAAAGTTCCTGTTTAATAACAACAGCAGTGTTTATCTGCACGATACACCTGCAAAAAGCGGGTTCACAAAAGCTATGCGTGCTTTAAGCCATGGTTGTGTTCGCCTTGGCGACCCGCAGGCATTAGCAAAAGTTGTATTTGGTGAAGGGGCTACCTATGACAAAATTGTTAAAGCTATGAGCGAGGATAACCCTGAGCCTACAACTATAGCCCTGCCAAAAAAGATGCCGGTTTACATCACTTACGTAACCTGTTGGGCTGATGAAAACAACACTTTGCAGTATCGCCCAGATGTTTACGGGCTAGATGTTGTACTATACGGGCATTTGCAAAAATTCCTGGCCAATGCAGAACAGGTAGCTTCGCTTTAAGTATAAAGTTATTACAGAATAAAAAACCCATCAGCTTAAGCTGATGGGTTTTTTATTCTAAGTTATTTTCGTTTTATAATTTAGCCATAGTACTTGCCGCTGTTGTATCAGGTGCTAAAAAGTTAGCTGGTGCGGTATCATCAAGTAGTTTTGATGTATAGTTGCTGTCGTTACCATTAATGTACATCATAGAGCCGCCTTTAATGGTATTGATAACTTGATCAGATACCTGGGGCGATACAGCCGGGCAACCGAAACTACGGCCTAAACGGCCTATTTGGTTAATAGTATTCTGGCATACGTAATCGGCAGCATGTATCACAATACCGCGTGCACGCGCAGCGCTGTTAATGCCCTCATCCAAACCATCCAGCTTTAATGAACGGCCATGTTTGCCAAAGTAAACCTCGTTTGCCAAATAAAAACCCAAGCTGCTTTCGTGCGACTCGTTATTATTTGAGAAACGGCTGGCCATATCATCGCCACTACCCTGCCCGTGGGCAACCCAGGTGTTTAATATCAACGATTTATTTAATATATCGATGATCCACATGCGTTTTTCACGGCTCGATTTTGTAAAATCGATAACTGTGATAATATTACTGGTTGGAGATAGCTTATTAGCCAGCTTTAAGTTTAAATAACCTGTAATAGCTTTTTGAAGTACTGCTGCATTCATACCGGTTTGCTGCAGGTTTGCTGTGTTATAAATATCAGATACGTATTGTGCAAAAAACTCTTTTGCACCAATTTTTTTTGTAATCGTACTGTTTGTCTTGATCGCGCTAAACGGTTTCCAACTGATAACCGTAATAGAAAATAACAATAAAGCGCCAATGATCCACCAAAAGTGTTTCCTCATAAAATATCGGGTTTAATTTTAGTTTAAATTGGTAACAAGCCTTCTAATGATATACTATTAGTTGAAATTGCCAATACAAATATACGCAAAAAGGATAAAAATATTGTCACGCCAGTCTAATAGTCTACTTTAATGAAATTTTATATCAATTTAGTTAATATTAAAATCAAAAACATCAACCCCTACTAAGTAAAAAAGGTTGCTGTTAACAGCAACCTTTTAAGGCGTTATATTTAATTAGTACCCTTTATTTATTCCAGGTAATCTTTTCTTCGATAGGTGTTTTTCTTTTGCCTTCAGGCTGCACATCTGTATAACCCATAAATAAAACGCCTAAAACGCTATCCTCGGCACCTAAACCAAAATGCTCGGCATA
This sequence comes from Bacteroidota bacterium, assembly GCA_040390445.1. Taxonomy (GTDB): domain Bacteria; phylum Bacteroidota; class Bacteroidia; order Sphingobacteriales; family Sphingobacteriaceae; genus Mucilaginibacter. The sequence goes on along the minus strand of JAZJYI010000001.1, from coordinate 954,933 downwards.
GGCAGGTTTTAACACCATACCGCCGGTACTCCAGAAAGCGCCGATATTTAATGCTGTTGCACCTAACAAAAGGTTTTGTACCGCGCATGATGCCGCTATCACTTCCTCAAACTGAGGGATCTTTGGCAAGTCGCCACGTTTTTGGTAGGCTATGATAACGTGCGATGCATTATTAGCCTGATTTTGAAAGTTGGTATAAACTGTTGGGTTAAAGCTTTCTCCCGGGTTAGCGGCTTTATATAATTCGGCATGTTGTGCGCAATAAATCGTAGGGTCTTCAAAAACGATGAAGCGCCATGGCTCAGTGTTACCGTGGTTTGGTGCCCAATCGGCCAGTTCCAATATAGAAGCGATATGGCCATTCGGGATCTTATTACCGTTCATAGTTGACGGTTTGATGGTACGACGGGCTTTGATATTATTTGCGATTGCTGAAAAAGTGGTATCCATAGTATTTATAAAATTAATCGCCTGCTTATAGGCAGGCGCAAAAATAGAGAAATAAGTTACATGAATAGATATTTTAAGAGGGATATTATTTACCTTTCGTTTAGTTCATAGTATACAGCAGGCAAATAAAATGAGTAACTGGATAAAAAATTATAGTGGGATGATTTGGCTGATAGCCGGTATTATTGCGGGTAGCGTGGCTGGTATTGTACTTGGGCCACGGGCCGAAGTATTAAAACCAATTGGCGATATATTCCTCAACCTGTTGTTTGTTGCCGTAATACCTTTGGTTTTCTTTGCCATTTCTTCGGCAATTGCCAATTTACAGGGCTCGCAAAAATTAGGGCGTATTATGGGTGTGATGTCGGCAGTATTTTTGGGCACACTGATCATGGCGGCGCTGCTTACTATTATTGCATTATGGCTTTTCCCCATCGGGCAAACGTCATTTGCGGCGGCAGGCGCTACGCCTGTAGAAACTGGTAAAAACCTATCCGGCGACCAGATAACCCAGCTTTTTACCACAAGCGAATTTTTCAACCTGCTATCGCGTAAGAATATGCTGGCCATGATCATCTTTGCCATACTGGTTGGTTTTGGGGCACGCAGCGCGGCAGAAAAAGGAAAAGTATTTGTGCAGTTTTTAAACGCGGGTAACGAAGTATTTAAGCAGGTATTCGGTATTATCATGAAAGCCGGCCCAATTGGTTTGGGAGCTTATTTTGCTTACCAGGTTGCTGTGTTTGGGCCATCGTTATTTGGCACTTATGCCCATGTGCTGGGCATTGGCTACGGCGTAAGTTTATTTTACTATGCTGTATTTTACAGCCTTTACGCCTTTATTGCAGGTGGTGTAAAAGGCATTAAACGATACTGGGAAAACAACATTATCCCATCGGCTACTGCGGTGGGTACCTGCAGCAGTATTGCCACCATACCTGCCAATTTAGATGCTGCCAAAAAAATGGGCATTACAGATGCCATTGCCGGGATAACTATCCCGTTAATGGGTACTTTGCATAAAGATGGCTCCAGCATTTCTTCTATCCTGAAAATGTCGGTAGTATTTGCCATGTTCGGACGAGGTTTTGACAGCGCCGAAGTAATCATCCTGGCGCTGGGCATGACGGTTTTGGTAAGTATTGTTGAAGGTGGCATCCCCAACGGCGGCTACATTGGCGAACTGCTATTTATCTCGGCTTACGGTTTCCCACCCGAGGCCCTGCCTCCCGCCATCATCATCGGCACCTTAATTGACCCCATAGCCACACTTTTGAATGCCACGGGCGATACAGCTGCCGCGATGGTTATTAATAGGTTTGCGGGGCAAAAGCAAGTAGCATAATTGGGGCTATGCAAAGACGCTTAAGGCTTAAAACCTAAAGCTATATTTTTGTATCATAAGCACACCGTATATATCTTTAAGGTTTTACCGCCTTACCAATAAGATCAACATCTACCAACTCAAGCGATTTAACCATATTTTGTACAGTAGCCTTGTACTTTTTAAAATGCGGTGTTTCTATATGTTTCTTGTAAGCTGCTGTGTCTGCATAAATTTCAAGTATAGTAATGCGTGTAGGGTCACTCCTATCAGCAACTGCATAATATGTTAATACCCCCGGTTCAACACTAACAGCCGTCTTCATTTGTTCCTTAAGTGCAGTATTATACTGGTTTATTTGCGCAGGGTCTACTGTAATTTTTGCAAGCCTTACCATCTGATTTTTTTGCTGTGCCGAAGCGTGTTCAACAACAGTTAGCAGTATTACTAATATAGGAACACTTAAAAGTAGTTTTTTCATACGTAAATATATGAAATACGAATACCGCAGTACAAAAAAGGCCCGATAATATCGGGCCTTAAAAATATATCATGCTATTCACACTTAATATATCGCCGGGTATTTCCCCGGGTTGGCCTCATTCATCATTTTGTAAACGGTTTCAATAACATCATCGTGCGATGGTTTGCTGAAGTAGTCACCGTCAGATCCATACGGTGGCCTGTGTTCGGCGCCGCATAGTGTTTTTGGCTGTGCATCAAGCGAGTAATAACCGTTTTGTGCTTCTATTATCTTTTGCAGGATAAAGGCAGAACCACCACCCGGCAAATCCTCATCAATAACCAAAAGCTTATTGGTTTTTTTTAACGATTTGCCGCAAAGGTTATCCGTATCAAACGGGTATAAAGTTTGCGGATCAACCACCTCTATATTAATACCCATTTTCTCCAGTTCCTCGGCCGCTTCCATTACAATACGCAGGGTTGAGCCGTAGGTAACCACGGTAACATCGGTACCTTCTTTCAGTATTTCGGCTTTACCTAACGGAACAGTGAACTCGCCAACGTTGGCAGGTAATTTCTCTTTTAAACGGTAACCGTTAAGGCATTCAATAACCAATGCAGGTTCATCGCCACGCAACAGGGTATTATACATACCGGCAGCCTGGGTCATATCCCTTGGCACGCAAATATGCATACCACGCAATGCATTCAGTATAAAACCAAGCGGCGAACCTGAGTGCCAGATACCTTCTAAACGGTGGCCACGCGTACGCACAATAAGCGGCGCGCGCTGCCCGCCCCGGGTACGGTAGCTTAAGCTGGCCAGGTCATCACTTAAAACGGTGATGGAATACAGCAGGTAGTCAAGATATTGGATCTCGGCTATCGGCCTTAAACCACGCATAGCCAGGCCCATACCCTGCCCAATAATTGTAGCTTCGCGGATACCTGTATCGGTGATGCGCAGATCGGTGTATTTGCTTTGTAAACCTGCAAAACCCTGGTTCACATCGCCTATGGCACCCACATCTTCCCCAAAAGCTACAATAGCTTTATCACGCTCAAAGTTGGCGTCGAAACAAGCGTTCAATACCTCGCGGCCGTCCATCAGTTTGGCGTCATCGGTATATTGCGGGGCAACAAGCGGCACATATAATGGCGATTTTGGCGTATCAGTAAATAATTTTGAGTTAAAGCGTTCTACGTTCTTTTCCGTTTCGGCAGCAAGCCAATTCAACAAATTCTGGCGGGCATCGCTGTTTTCTTTTACGGTTAAACGTAATACTTTACGCACGCAGGCAATGGTATCCCGGCGGCCAGGGTCAACACAGGTTTGCAGGGATGACATTAAGCCAAGCAGATCATCGCGCTGGGGTGATTGCTGGGCAATACGGTCTATCAGTTCAACAGCCTGCGCCATTTCTATTTTTATCTCGTCTTCCAGTTCGCTCCATGCTTCACGCTGGCAGTTGCGCACGTGTTTTTTAGCGTCGGCTTCTAAGGCTTCCATATCCTCGGCAGTAATAATAGCCGATTCTATCATCCATTTACGCATCTGCAAAAGGCAATCATGCTCTTCTTCCCAGGCCAGCCGTTCTTTTGATTTATAGCGCTCATGCGAGCCCGAAGTAGAATGCCCTTGCGGCTGGGTCATCTCTATCACATGTATCATTACCGGCACATGCTCTTCACGGCAAACTTTTATAGCGCGTTCGTAGGTTTCGCAAAGGGCAACATAATCCCATCCGCGTACTTTAAATATTTCATATCCGTTACCTTTATCATCGCGCTGAAAGCCCTTCAGTATCTCGGATATATTCTCTTTTGTAGTTTGCAGCCTTGCCGGTACAGATATAGCGTAGGCATCGTCCCATATAGAGATAGCCATAGGCACCTGTAAAACACCTGCTGCGTTAAAGGTCTCAAAAAACAGCCCTTCGGATGTTGAGCCATTACCTATGGTACCAAAGGCAACTTCGTTACCATTAACCGAAAAATTCTTCAGGTATTCCAGCTCTTTATTCTGGCGGTAAAGCTTTGAGGCGTATGCCAAACCAAGTAAGCGCGGCATATGCCCGCCAGTGGTTGAAATATCTGCTGCACAGTTCATGGTTTCGGCCTGGTTTGTCCAGTTACCATCAGCATCAACATAACGCGTTGCATAATGGCAGTTCATTTGGCGGCCTGCCGATGCCGGGTCCTTCTCAATATCGGGGTTAGCATAAAGTTGGGCAAAAAATTCTTTCAGGTTGCTCATGCCGGTGGCAAACATAAAAGTTTGGTCGCGGTAGTAGCCTGCGCGCCAATCGCCTTTTTTAAAAGCTTTGGCCATAGCCAGTTGGGCAACTTCTTTACCGTCGCCAAAAATTCCAAACTTGGCCTTGCCGGTCAATACTTCGCGCCTGCCAATAATACTGGCCTGGCGGCTCTCAAAGCCAACACGGTAATCTCTGATCACAATTTGTTTAAAATCGTCAAAACTGAGTTCGGCAGCATTTGTAGTATTGCCTGTGTGTATTACAGTTTCGGGCATATAAAATTTTGTTTAGGCGGTAAAATTAGGAAATTCTATTCTGTTATTTGTATTGGTTAGTGTAAAACATATAGTTTTTACAATAGTTTTGTATTTAGGTTAAACCTTTTATATTTGTAAGAATCAAACACGTAACCATGAAAAAAATATTATTAATATGCGCCGTTGTTTTAGGTTTTGCGTTTAATGCATCTGCCCAAACCGACGCTAAAGCCGAGTTTAAATTTAACGAGGAAAAGCACGATTTTGGTAAAATACCGCAGGGTACCCCGGTTACCACGGTATTTGAATTTACTAACGTTGGTACCGAGCCACTTATTTTAACCGAAGTAAAACCTACCTGCGGTTGCACCATTGCCGATTATACTAAAACACCGGTAGCAAAAGGCGCAAAAGGCACTATCAAAATCACTTACAATGCCGCTGCAGTTTCTGCATTTAATAAAACCATTGTAGTAACATCAAACGCTAAAACACCTACCAAATACTTAAATATTGTAGGCGAAGTGGTTGCAAAAGCTCCGGTAAGCAGCAAATAAACAGCATTACAAATAAAAACTTTAAAGGCATCGATTTTATCGATGCCTTTTTTTGTGCTTAATATTAATTGTTATGTATGCATAGATTTTACAAAAGGTGTATTACATCTTTTTACTAATTTTGCGCCATGCCAAAAATATCTAAAAAAGGGCAGCGCATGCCCGCATCGCCTATACGTAAATTAACACCCTTTGCCGATAAGGCTAAGCTGGATGGCAAAAAGGTTTATCATCTTAACATCGGCCAGCCGGATATTGAAACACCGGAAGGGATGCTGAATGCCATCAAAAATATCGATTTTAAGGTTTGGGCGTACACCCCGTCTGAAGGTACTTTAAGCTACCGTAAAAAACTTACAGAATATTATAATAAGCTGGGCTATAACATTACCCCCGAAAACATCATCGTTACTACAGGTGGCTCGGAAGCTATTACCATTGGTATGATGACCTGCCTTGATCCGGGCGACGAGGTAATTATCCCCGAGCCTTTTTATGCTAACTACAATGGTTTTGCCAACCAGAGTGATATTGTGGTGAAACCCATTTTATCATACATTGATAATGGTTTCGCCCTGCCCCCTATCAGCGAATTTGAAAAGCTCATCACGCCAAAAACCAAGGCTATCATTATTTGTAACCCCAATAACCCTACGGGCTATTTATACTCGCAGGATGAACTGGACGCGCTTAAAGAGTTGGCTTTAAAATACGATCTGTACCTGTTTAGCGATGAGGCTTACCGTGAGTTTTGTTATGATGGCCGCAAATTCATATCGCCAATGCACCTGGATGGGTTGGATGACAATGTTATTGTGATGGATACTGTAAGCAAGCGCTACAGCGCCTGTGGCGCCCGCTTAGGCTGCCTGATCACTAAAAATAAAGCGGTGTTAACCGCGGGATTAAAATTTGCCCAGGCACGTTTATCAGCAGGTATGGTTGAGCAAATTGCAGGCGAAGCCGCTGTTGATACCCCCGACGAATATTTTACAGCTGTAAATAAAGAATATACCAAGCGCCGCGATACCCTGGTAAGCGCCCTTAACAAAATTGAAGGTGTTTACTGCCCTAACCCGGGGGGCGCGTTTTATGTAGTGGCTAAATTCCCGATAGATAACTCGGATAAGTTTTGCCAGTGGATGCTGGAAAGCTTTAGCCACAATAACCAAACCGTAATGATGGCACCCGCAACTGGCTTTTATAGCACCCCGGGCGCCGGTACAAACGAGGTACGTATGGCCTACGTTTTAAATAACGATGACCTGAATAAAGCTATGGAATGCCTTGCCGAAGGTTTAAAAGCTTATCCGGGCCGGGTATAATTTATACTGAGCATATTTTAACTAAAAAGCCTCTGAAAAAATCAGGGGCTTTTTAGTTGCTGATGCATACGCAACCATTAAAAATAAGTACGCAACCTTTTTGTGCGTTCGTTCATCTTCTTATCAATACGGCGTGTAACAACCTATGTATATGGCCATCTAATACAGGTTAACACCAACACCTTACCTAATTATTAATATATGGGCGCCAATAAAAAAACCGCAAGAATAGCAGGTTTGCTTTATTTAATTGTAGTAATTACTGGTACTTTTAACCTTGGGTATGTACCGGGAAAACTTATTGTGTGGGATAACGCGCAGGCTACTTTCAATAATATTATAACGTCCGAAACCTTGTTCCGTTTAGGTATTATAAGCGGTTTAATCTGCTACACCGCCTTTTTGCTGTTACCTTTTGTATTATATAGTTTACTTAAAGCTATTAATAAAACCGGCGCTATGCTAATGGTTATATTGGCTACTGTAAGCGTTCCAATATCTTTTATAAATCTTCTAAATAAATTTGCAGTATTATCGCTTATTGGCAAAGCTGCTTACCTTAAGGTATTTACCACGGCCGAACTGCAATCGCAAGTAATGTTGCACCTGCGTTATTATAGTAACGGCAACCAGTTAGCACAGATATTTTGGGGCTTATGGTTATTCCCTTTTGGCTGGCTGGTGTACAAATCGGGCTTTTTACCAAAAGTGTTGGGCATATTTTTAATGGCTGGTTGTTTCGGCTATCTCATCAACTTTACCGGGGCATTTCTTTTCCATGGGTACTCAAACACGGCAATATCATCGTACATAACATTACCAGCCAGTATTGGCGAAATAGGCACATGTTTATGGTTACTAATAGTAGGCATTAAAAGCAAGCCGGCACAGTAACCGCTTACTTTTGTTTTATCATTCTGTATGAAAAGCCTTTGTCGTTTTCGCCAAGCACGGCTACAAAAACAGTTGAGTCGTTCAGTTTTGTATATTGTATTTTCTTCGGGAAATCGTGCCCGCTATTCTCAAACGAGAATTTATCAGTAACAGAAGCGTTCAGTGTAAAATCAACAGGTTGGCCATTATTTTGGTTTAACACTTTTGCAGTATAAATAACTTTCCCGCCAATAGCTTTTATAACCAAATACTCATCAATACGTTTATTACCATCTTTTATTTTATAAGAGTTGCCTTCAAGCGAAGTATCATTATTGATCTTCCAGGTTTCATAGTTTTGCTTATTCTCTACTTTCCAGGTGCCGGTCAAAAAATGCAACTCTTTAATAGTTGTGTTTGGCAATGCATTGCAAAGCAGGGTGCATATCAATAAGCCAAGTATCGTTTTCATGATATTAGAATTATTTAGTTGAATACAATTATCGGCTTATTCAGCACGCTGAAATTGTAAAAATGCGACAGGGAATTATTCCATACTTTGAAACAGGGCCGACATTTTAAACCCGCCGGAGTAAAACCTTTTAGGGCTTACCCCGGTAAACTCTTTAAAATCCTTAATAAAATGGGCCTGGTCATAATAATTACCTTCATAGGCTATGCTGGTAAGGCTTTCCGGCCGATCATCCATCAGCATTTTTACAGCTGCCTGTAGCCTTATTATTTTTGAAAGCTGCTTTGGGCTTAATCCAATTACTGCAGCGAACCTGCGCTCCAATTGTCTGCGGTTAACATTCAGTTTTTTTGATATATCGCTTACAGGCAGTTTCCCGTTTAAAGTAACCATTGTTGTAATGGTAGATTGAATGATCCTGTCTATCGACTCGGCAGCGACAGCCCTCCCACTCAAAAACGTTTCTATTATTTCAACCCGGTTGGCTGTTGTCCCGGCGGCTAATATGTCATTTTGTAGCTGTGCCCCATCGTTCCCAAATAATTCTTTCAGGGTAGCGGCCCTGTTTTCTATGGTATCAGGAGATGCAGTAACAAAAGGAACAAAGCCATCTGGGTTAAAACGAACCGCAAATATCCCTGTCCTTCCGGTTGGTTGTATATCTAATGGCTTGGTTAATTGCCCAAATACAAAACACTTTGGTTGAATAATACTGCTTCCATCCTCCGAATATTGTTTATAAAGGTCGCCGTAATGAAATATCATTTCCATACAACCATCGGGTAAAATTCGTTGCTTTTGTGGGTCAGGTTCGTTGGCGGCTTCTAATGTCCAGTAGCATCTAACAAACGGGGTAAGATCAGGCCCCGGGTTTATCGTTTTATAATCCACTACCTTCTACTTTTAGTTTGTTTATACGCTCACAGTCGGTTTTATATCCGCTTTATTAACTGTTGTTAATCGCTCCAATTTCTCATATAGCGCTATGGCTTCATATGGTTTAGAGAGATAATCCTGCATACCGGCTGATATTACCTGAGGGTAAATATCGCTTGAAGTGGCGGCTGTTAGCGCTATAATAGGAATATTCGCTTTAATAGGGTCATCAAGTAAACGTACAGTTAAAGCGGTTTGGTAACCATCCATCACCGGCATTTGCAGGTCCATCAGTATCAGGTCAACCGTTTCGTCTTTAAGTTTATTTACCACCTCCTGCCCGTTGGCTGCCCAACAGGTTTTTATCCCCCAATTAACCAGCATTTTTTCCAATAACATAGCATTAATACTGTTATCTTCGGCTATCAACACTTTTAAATGCGCCATTTTCAGTGCTGTGCCATGTGTTTTTGGTTTGCTAACTAAAGGCTCTGTTACGCAAAAATTTATATTGAATAGAAACCTCGATCCTTCCCCCAATTCGCTTTCAACCTTAATTGTGCTGTTAAACAGCAGCAGCAACTTTTTAACTATAGCCAACCCAAGCCCTGTACCTCCAAAATGCCTGGTGGTATCTGTTGATGCCTGCGAGAATGGTTCAAAAATACTCTCGAGCTTGGATTGTGGGATACCAATGCCCGTATCTTTAACCACAAACTGAACCTTTACACCCTCGGCAGTGGTCTCCAGCAATTTAATGTACAATTCTACTTTCCCTTTTTTGGTAAATTTTATAGCATTGCCAACCAGGTTATAAATAATTTGAGTGAGCCGGGTAGGATCAGATACAACACACAGGGTGCTTAACCCTTCATCAATATTAATAATCAACGGGATATTCTTTTCATTCGCTTTGAGCTTAAGCGTCGAGAATATTTTGTTCAGTAACTCGGGCAGGTTTACAGGGATAGCTTCCAGCTCTATTTTATCATTCTCGCTTTTATGATAATCCAGAATATCATTCACCATCGCCAACAGGCTGATGGTAGAAAACTCCAGTATTTCCAGGTTTTCATGCTGTTCTGTAGATGCACCGCCTTTTAACAGATCGGTGATACCTATAACCGCGTTTAACGGGGTGCGCAGTTCGTGCGACATGCTGGACAAGAACATCGATTTTGAATCGGCAAGTGCTTTAACCTCGGCTACCTTTATTGCCAGTTGTGCGTTTAACTGGTCTTTTTCTATCACACTGTTCTCGTAGGCTTTATAAAACAAATAATGTATGGCCGCTATTGATACAAAGTTGAGGAACACGATAATTTCATATACCGGCGATACTACCTGTTGCGGGGGGATAATGACCCCGGCGGTTGAATGCCGGGTGATGATCATAAAAAGAAATATCGGCAGTATAGAAAACGTAGTATATACTATAGCAGTGCGGTTACCAATGAGATAAAAACTACACAAAATAGTGGTTACAACAACCTGCACGGTTACAATATTAAGTTGCTGAACAACAAACACCAGGTTTGACCATATTACAAATAACCCTGTAATTAATACCACATGTGCTATTATCCGGATATGTTGCGGCTTATACAAAAGGTATTTTAAGCCTGCAAAAAAAATCAGAAATATCATCCCTGAGCGTATCGCCTGGATATGTTGATGATGGGTAATTGCAATGGGTATAGTGATCACGATCTTGAACATAGCAAACGCCAGCATCAGGAACGCAATCTTAATTTTCGCTTTAGCAAAGTTATCCTGCTCGCCCGCCAGGACTTTACTTAAAGAGAAATTAAGAAGGGGGAGTGTGGGCGGCATCAGCTAAGTGTAAGGGTGATGCAATATCGGAAAAAAAGAACTGAAATTGAGAAGGTTTTTTTTGAAAGATATGGTAATATATAGTATAACGAAAAAAACAGGCAGCAGCATTATAGCTACCACCTGTATTATTAGTTAAATTTGGAAATATTGCGACCTGTCAAGATCGGCTATCAAGCCGGGTTGGGTGGGCTCCCATCCCAGCCATTGGCGGGTTAATGTGCTTGATGAAGGATTATCGAACCCGGCAAAGTGCGCTATCCAGCCAAAATGTTCGGCAGCTTCCTGCGGCGACTTAGATACCACCGGTATATTAAGGTGTTTGCCTATTATTTGGGCAATATCACGCATAGGTATACCTTGATCATCAACTGCGTGGTAGCGGCCGGTGCCAGTGCCTTTTTCTAATGCCAGCCTGTATAATTTAGCTGCATCAAGCCTGTGTACAGCAGGCCAGCGGTTAAGCCCCTCGCCTACATACGCAGCAACGCCTTTTTGGCGCGCTATACCAATAAGGGCCGGGATAAACCCATGGTCGCCATCACCATGTACTGATGGCGGCAGGCGCACTACCAATGCACGTACGCCACGTTCTATCGCGGCTGCGGCCGCTTCTTCTGATGCCACGCGAGGCATAGCGTTAGAGGCGGCCGGCGGCAAAGCATCTTCTGTAGTAACCTGGCCACTACCTGCAAGCAAGCCCGTGCCCGAAGTGATGATCAAAGGGCGATCAGTACCGGCAAATACATCGGCCATTGCAGTAATAACCCGCCTGTCTGTTTCGCAATTGGCCTGGAACTGTGAAAAATCGTGGTTAAAAGCGGTGTGGATAATACCATCAGCCTTAGCCGCACCACTGCGCAGGCTATCCAGGTCTTCTATATCCCCCCTGTGCACCTCAGCTCCGGTTGCACTCAATAATTTAGCCGATGCATCTGACCGGACAAGGCCAAGCACCTGGTGGCCTGCAGCTATTAATTCCTGAACAACGGCCGAACCTACAAAACCTGTAGCGCCTGTTACAAATACACGCATGTCTTATTTTTTAGTTAAAATTTAATTGATAAACATTATTTTAACATCGGCCCTTAAACCTAACAGTGATGGCCTGATATTTTGAATAACACAAAATTGCCTAATGCCGCATTGTAAAATGCAGACATTTGACGCTATTTTTATTTATCGTTTTAACTGGGCTTGCCTGATGCGGCTAAGGGTTTTGAGTGAAACCCCGAGGTATGAAGCTACCATATGCAATGGTATGCGGGCAAATATATTGGGATAGGACGCTACAAATTCATCGTATTTTTCTTCGGCGGTTGAACTTAGGGCACTAAAGATGCGTTGCCTGCCTATGTTAAGATTTGTTGAGATGAGTTTTTCTGAATAAGATTTCAGCTCGGGAATTTTGGAGCACAGCATTGCAAAGTCATTTTTTGTCCATAAAAGCACCTCACTATCTTCCAACGCGTCTATGTAATACAAGGATGGGGTTTGGTTATTCAGGCTTTCAGGGTCGGTGGCCCACCAGGTCTCGGGCGAGAACATCATCACATGTTCGCTGCCGTCTTCACGCGTGCGGTAGGTACGCAATAAACCTTTACAGATAAATATTTTATAACGGCATACCTCGCCTTGCTGTAAAAGGAACTGTTTCCTGCGTACTATTTTTTCGACTGCTACTGAGCGTATCAGTTCCAAATCTTCCTCAGATAGCTTTACTTTCTCTTTTATATACCTCTCAAATTCAGCAATCATCGTCGCTTCAAAAATAAAGAAAATATGATAGAAGGTTAAAATTGTAATTCAATGTTAATTCCGTTATTATTTATCGTCGTCTGTTTCACCTTTCAGTTCGTCTTGCTTTTTACCGTTGCCCAGGCGTATTTTAGGCTTCTGTTGCGTGCCGGTAATAGTCATGGGGATGCCAAATATCCCAAACGGGGGCAGCCCGAGGCGGAATTTCATATTCATGTTTCCGTTAAAATCAACCTGCCCCTCAAACCGTGGGCGGAAACCTGCAAACTTCATCTTGGTACGCTCAATGGTTATGATGTTATTGGCAATGCTGGTTTTAATATCAACTTTTGATAGATCCGCTGTTTTGCCCAAGCTATCGCGCCCGGTCTTTTTCCCAACCGCACCAAATAGCCTGAATCCTTTTAGCTTAACCTTTTTTATAGAGAGCACACCCTTACCTTTAAGTGATGGATAAACCGGTGCCATACTGCTGTTAAGGCGACCGCTCAGGTTATAATCAAGTGATACCAAACCCTCCGCGCTGGCGGCTGATGAGGCCATATCATGGAAGAGCTTGATCTGATTATAAGCTTTTTTAATATCAAAATCCTTGGCGTTGATGTGATAATCAAAATAAGCTTTTTGCGGGGTGATGCTGCCATAAGTAGCATCCATTACTACCGGTGCACCTATCAGGGTAAAACCGGTTTGTTTTAGCTGCAATTGCCCGTTATTAATGGTCATTTGCCCTTTGGCATCGCTTAGATCCATCCCATTGTATTTTATACTTTTCACATCGGCCGTAAAGGTGAGGTTAAGGTTTTTGGGGATGAGTATAACGCCCTGTGCAACCGGTGCTGGTTGTGATACAGGGGCAGCATGGCTATCAGCAAAAGCCATAAAATCGTCGGCTACTAACAGGTCGCTTTTTAGGTTAAAGCTGCCGGTTAAAAGGGCATCGGGTTTAATAGCATAATCAATCACATTACTCAGGGCGCCATTCAACACAACAACCGAGCGGCCATAACTCGCGGTAAAGGCATCAAACTGCATTTTATCCTGATTAAAGCTAAAATCACCTTTCTTGATAATAAATGGCTTGGGGAACAGATCGCTGCGGAGCACCATGTTTTTTACCTGCATAGTACCCGAGTTTGCCAGCAAGCCGTACCTGCCGGCTGCGGCATCGCTCTGTTTTCCTTTCAGCTTAAAATTGGTAGTAATAATGCCTTTTACATCATACCCCTTCAATGCAAATACCTGGTAAATTTTACCAATATCCAGCGTACCCTGCGAACGGATGCTGTAGTTAAGATCGGCAAAGTTTTGCAAACCAGCACGCAGCAGGAAGGGTTGCCCCTCAAATTTGAGCGATACAGGTTTCACCTGAATTTTCATCCCCGCCAGGGTACCGGTGGTATTAATAATATTTGTGCTGATCTGCACATCTTCTACCGGGTGTGGGTAGTATTTGGTTTTGATGTAGCCGTTGGTAAGGTTAACAGTTGCATTGGTAACCGGAAATAGCTTTTTGGCAGGAATATAGCGGCCCTTGGTGGTTACATCGGCGTTCAGGTCACCGCGCAGGTCAATACTGTCCACCGGGTAAAACTTTTTCAGGTCGGCCAGGTGAAAACGCGATTTCAAACCGGCATCTACACTCAGGCCGTTGGTATTACTCAATTTAAAATGGCCTTTTATAAAGTTATTGAGTGCTTCGGCATTGAGGCCGGTAAGCGCAAGCGTAAAGTGTTTAATATCGTTATCTGGGCATTGGGCATCCAGGTTAAAATGAATGTTTTTTACAGCCTCCGGAAGCCTTGCGTCTTTGATGTACCCATTGGTAAAAACCGACTGCAGCCTGAATTTGGGTACACTGGTTATTACAGTATCATACCGCCGCAGGCCAACCTTTTTTATACCTTTGGCATACTTGCCTTCGGCCAGCAGGTTCAGTTTGTAACGCCCCTGCAAATCGATCGTTTTTTGACCGAAAGCCCGGTTCCATTTAGCCAGGTCGATATCGGTATTTACCCGGGCAAAAATATCAGGATTATTTAAGCCCTTTACGCCGAATTTTGCATCAAACTTATCCTGATCGATACGGAAGTGTAGCGAATCTATTTTTAATGTCAGATTATTGGGGTTGAGTTGCGGCACACTTACGTTCATGTCTATATAAAGATCGCGCACCGGTGAGGGCGTTTTTTTATTGGCTACGTAGCCCTTAATTACTTTCATACCGAAACTCAGATCGGGACTGATCTTTTTTTCGCTGATATACTGCCCGCTCAATGATAAATGAAGTACGCCGGTGCCATTCACATCGGTATCATCTATATACTTGGCATATTCGGCAGGCAGGGCCGTAAAAATATCGCTCAGGTCGGCGGGGTAAGAGTCGAACTTAAAGTCCATATCGTAGCCGTCTTTAATAAAACCAAAACGCCCTTTAAAGCTTAGGGGTAGTTGGTTTATCTTCAGATCGTTCTTTTGAAAAACAAACGCCAGCGATTTGGTATTGATGCTGGTCACCAGGTCCGCATTTACTTTTTTATTGAGCACATAGGCTTTGCCTGCGTAATAAAAATCAATGCCACCTATTTCGGTATGGGTATGCAGGTCAAATACATCCTTACTCAGGTCGCCGCTGCCGGTATAGTTAAAATTACGGGCGTTAATGCGCATAGGCAAAGAGGCATCGTTGTACACTAAGCGGCTTTTTTCTATAATGATCTTATCAATACCCAATGAGGCTGCTGCGGTATCAGCCTGGGCGTTAGCAGCCGGGGCCGATGCCTTGTACACGTTGTAGTTGGCATGCCCGGCGCTATCTACCTGTATGTTGATGGCAGCCTGGCTCAGGTAGATCTTGCTGAGCTGTACACGGCTGCGAAGCAGCGAGCTGAGATCTATAGCGAGGGAAACCTCCTTAGCGGCGGCCAGGGTATCATTCTCAAAGGGTGCACTGCCTTTTAGTTCAAAGTCGCTCAAGGTAAGCGTGAGTTCGGGAAAGCGTTTAAAGAACGACAGGCTAGTGCCCGAAAAGCTGAGCTTGCCATTAATGTGCTGATTGGCCAGCTGTTTTATTTTTTTGGTAATGGTTTGCGGGAAAAGCACAGGCAATAAAAACATCAGCAGCAGGATACTCAGGAAGACAATGCCACTGATTTTAAGGATACGGCTCAATAGTTTAGGGAAGCGCATAATTATGATAAGTATGCACAAAAATAACATAAAGGATAATAAAATTCATCCTTTTATCAGCAACAACTATTGTTGCTATATAGCAGCGAAATCAAAATTTGGTGTTTTTATAAGCATCGCATTCAAATCTGCAATAAACTGGCCCAATACAATACCGGCGTTAAAAGCACAAACGTAGTTTTGGCCTGCGTTTACTTCCATATCAAAATTGCCCTCCCTGTCGGTTATGGCTGATATAAAAATGGTTGGTTTATCAGAGCACAACCTGATCACACCGTGTGTGGTTTCGAGCGAACCAACCGGGAAATTTGGTTCAACCTGCCTGAATGCGGTTACTGCTGCTGCATCCACCCATGCATATTGGCCATAATCGGTAACGTTTACAGACCCAACAGCCGTGTAATACTGCGAAGCAAGGCAGGTAAGATGGATACATGGGTTATTGGGTGGTGGCAATAATTTAGCCTCGATCTTCGATTTAAAACCCGGGCTGATCACATTAAATATATTGGCGTTAGCATTTATAGGCAGCGATTTTTCGAAATTGTTATTAACCATGCGGCTTCTTGGATTATTAGGGTCGCCATCATGCACAAAAAAACGACCGCCAAAAACCACACACCCGGCATAAGAGTTATCAGAAATATACCCGGCTGTCCCCATAGCGATAACCAGTTCGGGGGCTTCTGCAGCCAGTAGTGGCTTTAACACCCGTTCTTTTTCTTCGCTGGAGGATGAGCTTGCTTTTGGGTCCATAAAATCCTGTATGCACCATATTTTAACGGTTAATGAATTGGCCGCGCCGTCTTTTAGAACAATAATAGCCCTTGCGTTTTCATCAGCATTGGCAGGGTTTGCCGATACACGAAAGTTCTCCGAAAGATTGCTTTGTATAACCAAAGGGAAAGGCAATTCTGCCGGGCGAAACTGGCCATTAGCCAACCCTGCTAAAATGGGCTCCACCTCCCAATTTTTGTTAACTACAATACTAATATGGCGCATATTTTATGATTTAAGGTTAATCTAAATTACCGTTAATCACATTGTTTGGGTAGGGTTAAAATAGCTTATTTGAGGCGAGTATCTGCTTCTAATATCCGGTCATTCTTTAACTTTTAAAAATCCTCTGCAACTTCAAAGCTGAGTTTTTCTTTAGTTATGGGATGTGCAAACTCAAGATAAGAAGCGTGGAGGTATAGTCTTTCCGCAAGGGTGCCATACAGGTCATCGCCAACAATAGGCGCATTTAGCCCCTGCTCGTGAGCCGAATGAACGCGCAATTGATGGGTACGCCCGGTTAGTGGCCAAAAATGAACCTTAGTGGTTGTTTCATTTACTGTAATAACTTTCCACTTTGTCATACTCTTTTTTCCGAATTCAGTACATACCAGTTGCCTTGGCCTGTTATGTAAGTCGCCACGCAGGGGAAGTACGATCTCACCTTCTGATGGGGGCATGACCTTAGAAAGCAGGGCTGTATAACGTTTGTTTACAGTTCGTTTAAGAAATTGCCTTTGAATAAGCCTGTGAGCTTCTTTTGTTTTTGCTACAACCAACAATCCGGAGGTTGCCATATCCAACCGGTGGATCATTAAAGGTTCTATATTTACAAATGCTGCTTTAAGCCGAGTATAAACGGAGTCTTGGATATGGATACCCGGTACAGAAAGCAATTCGGCCGGTTTATTAACAATTACCAAAGCATCATCTTCGTAAACAATCTTAAGCTCGCGGCTTTCTCCCGGGTTCTTTATAAGCGGATCTTCATCTAAAGTGATCCCTTCAAGCATATGTTTAAGGATAGGCTTACACTTACCGGTACAGGCCGGATAAAATTGTTTGTGTTTCCTGATCTCGGATCTGGGGGATGCGCCCCACCAAAATTCTGCCATAGCAAGTGGCTTGTATCCGTTCAAAAAAGCATATTGCAATAATTTGGGTGTAGCGCACTCTCCGGCAGCCGAAGGCGGCTTCCCAAAAGTAGTGTCGTTAAAAATAGATTGTAAACTTTTCCTGACACCGTCTTTATTCAAAAATTCGTATTGTTCAAATAGTTGCTTTTGTAAAGCTGAAGACCTATCCCTACGCTCATTCTTTAATGCTTCTATTTGATTTTCAGATTGTTCTATTCCGGATCTTATTTCTGCTAAAACCTGCTCCCATTTATTTAATAATACATTCAGCAAATGCTTATCGCGTAAACTTTGTTTAATCAGATCTGTTTCAAAATCGTTGTAAGCATTCTCGTTTAACCTGTTCTTTTGTTCTTCCCTCAGTTTTTTCCGGTCAGCTTTATTGATCTTTAATTGTTTCTTAAAATCAGCTATTTCCTGAATGGATAAGGCAGTTGAGCGCTCAAGATCGTGTTTTAAGTTTTTGTAATTATCACCCGATTCTATTTTTTTGATCTGCAGATTAATGGTATTGATGATCTCCTGCTCCTTTAAAAAAAAGCCGTTTTCGATCAGCATATCAAACACAGGCGGGACAAATTTAGAATGATCATTTGAGCCGGCCAGTTTTCCCGAAAATGCTGATAAGTATCCCAGGTTTCCCTCTTTGTCCTGAACCACTAAAACACCAAACATTTTCCCGATAACCGGGCCCTGCTGATCTTGGGTAAGGCCGAAATTATGATACAGATCCGTTTGGGTTTCCAGATAAGATTGAAGTTCGGCAGCTGCTATTTTTGTAAGTGGATGCGGTTCATAGTAAAACGGAAAGGTAAAGCACTCAGGTAACGCAATGCCTTTGATTGCACTATCAGAAAAGTAAATAATATTATTGGGAGCGTTATTTACCAAGTGTTTTGTTTTCGTATTGTCCAATTATCCTCATTTAAAAAATAAGGCCTAACCAATTTATTTATAATTGGTTAAGCCTTTGTGTGGAGCCGGAGGGATTCGAACCCTCGTCCAAACATGGTATAAGATACGCTTTCTACATGCTTAGCTGTTATTTAATTGTAGGGACTATGGAAGGTTAACCGCTTACCTGTACCTTAATCCTTAGGTGTTTTGTTTCGCTCGCTTCCCACACCTTAAAGCAAACTAGTTCCGTTTTTCGATGCCCCGATTGCCGATCCAACAGAACAGAGAACCGGCGGGACAAAAGCTATGCTAATTCTAAATTAGGCAGCTAAGGCGTAGTTATTTTCGCCATTTGTAAGTTTGAGCGTTCAGATTTTAGCGCTAATTCACCCAACGCGCTGCATGCTTACCTATTTATCTCCATCCTGTCAATTCCGGTCGACCCCATTTTTTGTAGAGTCTGCAGTTCCCAGTGGGCAGTTTGCAGTTAAATACTGTACAAATATACAAATTTTATGCGGCCTGTGTTTGGCCAATATGTAAGCCATTTGTTAAAAGATATGAGATCTGGTTGTTTGCATTTTATTATCAGTGTATTTAAACAACAAAAGCCCGGTTTTGCCGGGCTTTTGAATACATTTTTATTAAAAATTTTACTTGGGTGCAAGGACGCCATTAAGGCCATTTACTACCCCGTTAGCCCCAACCAGGTCATACAGAATAACCTGCGCGGTATCTCCTTTGGCATCGGCTAATTGCAGTTTTTTATCTGCCGTAACTGATAAGGTAAGCGTCTGCCCGTCTATTGTGATCAGCGTTGCCTTTCCTTTACCTGCGTTTAATGCTTTGATAATATCGGCTTTTGCATATTTACCTGTAACCACATGGCCTTTTAAAACCGTTGCCAGTTTAGTTGGGTCTTTCATCAGGCTATCTAACTTAGCCGGTGCCAGGCCACTAAATGCAGCATTGTTAGGTGCAAAAATAGTATATGGGCCACCTGTTTTTAAGCTGGCATCGAGCCCGGCGGTTTTTACAGCGCTAAGTGCTGTAGAATAATCGGGGTTACTTCCTAAAGCCCCTACTACATCGCTGGCGCCATCTGTAGCGGCAGGTGCAGTTGTTGTGGTAGTTGTTTTCTTGGTTGTGTCTTGCACTTGTGCGAATACTCGGTTAGCCGTAAAATTTAAAAGCACCATTGCGCCAACCATTAAAAGGGATTTTTTCATGTTGTTCATGTTGTAATTCAATTTATTATTTGGTTAAATGCGTAGATGTTTCTCTCTATATCTGCAAGCTTTTGTGGTGTAATTTATTGTTTATAACCTCCTGATAACGCAAATTGTTTACTGTTTAGCATAAAACAAGTTTTAACCATTCATTAAAAAGCACTACAAAAAATTGATAACCAGATGGTTATTATCATGAAAAATTTCTTCCCAATTAGTTACTCCTTACTACCGGCCTGTTTGCGCAAAGCCCCAGTTGGCCATGGCGATTAATACGGGTGTAAGGCTTTCTCCTACCAGGCTAAGCTTGTAACTTACTACAGGGGGCATGGCTTGTTCGGCTGTGCGTATCACCAGGCTATCGGCCTGCAATTGCTTTAAATGTTGTATCAGCATCTTTTCGGTAACGGCAGGGATCTCGCGTTTTAATTCGCTGTAACGTTTGGGGCCATTCATCAGTTGGTAGAGGATAGTGGGTTTCCAATGCCCGCCAATTTTACTCATTACGTAACTTACCGGGCACGCCTCTATGTTTGCTATTTTATTTGCGTTTTGTGTGGAGCTCTCTTTAACCTGTGTCATAACTACTTACTTTGGGGTAGGTACTTGTATAAAAGTAAGTACAAATATACCTTTGACATCAACAAATAAAAAATAAATTATCATGAAAATTACAGTAACAGGTTCTTTAGGGAACATAAGCAAACCATTAACAACATTATTAGTAAAAGCAGGCCACCAGGTAACCGTAATAAGCAGCAGCCCAGATAAGGCCGATGCCATAAAAGCCTTGGGCGCAACCCCGGCTATTGGCTCGGTTGATGATGTAGCTTTTTTAACCGAAGCATTTAAAGGTGCAGATGCTATATACACCATGGTACCCAACAACTTTGGCGCGGCCAATTACAGGCAATACATTGGTAGTGTAGGTAAAAACTATGCCGAAGCTATACAGGCCGCCGGTATAACCAAAGTGGTAAACCTAAGCAGTATTGGCGCACATATTGACGGCGGCACAGGCCCTATCTCGGGCATACATGATGTGGAACAAATTTACAAGCAATTAGATGGTGTAGCCATTAAACACCTGCGCCCGGCATTTTTTTACACTAATTTATTAGCGAACATCGATATGATAAAACACCTGGGCTTTTTAGGGGCTAATTATGGCGATAACTCACGAGTAGTATTGGTACACCCGAATGATATTGCCCAAGTTGCTGCGGAGGAATTACAAAGCGATTTTAGTGGTACCAGCATCCGCTACATCAGTTCTGACGACCGCACTACCAACCAGATCGCATCGGTTTTGGGTGCAGCCATTGGCAAACCCGACCTTATATGGGTTGATTTTACAGATGAGCAGGCCCTGCAAGGCATACAGCAGGCAGGCCTACCTGCCGAAATAGCCCGCAACTACGTAGAAATGGGTACAGCTGTTAGAAGCGCCGTTTTATGGGAAGATTACGACCAGCATAAACCGGCAGCTTTCGGCAAAACAAAACTGGAAGATTTTGCGGTAGAATTTGGCAGCAAGTTTAACGGGTAATACCTGGGTTACATTTTCCGTTTGTTCCATTTCAAAATGGAACAAACGGAACAAATGGAACATATTGATAATGAATAACTTATTACTGACAAAATCTTGTCAGTATCTCAACAAACACTTTACGTTACACTTTTAAAGACTGTTATTCAGCACTTTATAAAAATGCGATTTTGTTCCACTTTTTTGAAAATGGAAAAAAAACGGAACAATAAAAAAGGCGAAAAAAAACGTTTTCGTTCGCCTTTTTTCGCCCTTGGTTCGCCCCCAACAGGATGATAAATTCGGAAAATAGACATATATCCATTTTCCATTAAATATCTCATTTACAGATAATTATAAATTTAACCCTTATTCCGTTTTGTTCCATTAGGAACAGGGTTTTTTTGGTAGTATACCTAATTATTTATCGGGCTGGAAATCTAACGAAACGGAGTTCATGCAAAACCTTTTGTAGGTTGGTGCAGGGCCGTCATCAAATATATGCCCCAGGTGCGATTCGCAACGGGCGCAGATCACCTCGGTACGCTGCATGCCAATGGAGTTATCTACTTTATAGATCACACTGTTCTTCCTTACCGGTTCGTAAAAACTCGGCCAGCCGCAATCGCTCGCAAACTTAGCGTCAGACCGGAACAGCTTATTGCCGCAAACCGCGCAATAGTAAGTCCCCTTGGCGCTTTTGTTCCAGAACTGGCCGGTAAAAGGGCGCTCTGTAGCCTGCTCGCGGGCGGTGGCATACAGGGCTGGTGGTAGTATCTTTTTCCATTCGGCATTGGTTACTTTAATAGGCTTTGTATCGGTATTAGAATAGTACGGGTTGTTCTGGTGCCCTTTATCGCTTTTAGGGTTCTGCGCAAAGGTGCAGGTAAAACATAACAGCAGCAGGGCTGCAACATATATGGCTCTCATATGGTTATTGATCTTTTAGTTTATTTTTAAATACCGCTTTAAACTTATCCAATTCGGGCTGTATCACATATTTACAATACGGGTTGCTGCCTTTGTTCTGGTTAAAATAGTTCTGATGATAATCTTCGGCTTTGTAAAACGCTTTGTAGGGTGTTACCTGGGTAACAATTTTGCTTTTGTAAGCTTTAGCGGCGTTTAGTTTACCTATGTAATAGTCGGCCTTTTGTTTCTGGGCGGCATTATGATAAAATATGGCCGACCGGTACTGTGTGCCTACATCATTACCCTGGCGGTTAAGCTGGGTTGGGTCGTGTGCTACAAAAAATGCTTCCAGCAGTTCGTCATAGCTGATCTGGGCAGGGTCGTAAATAATATTACACGCTTCGGCATGGCCCGTGGTACCGGTACAAACCTCTTTGTAGCTTGGGTTGGCAACCGTGCCGCCGCTAAAACCCGAAACCACTTTTTTAACGCCCTTTAATTGTTGAAACTTTGCTTCGGTACACCAAAAGCAACCGGTTGCAAATGTGGCCGTATCAAGGCCTTTTGCACTTGCAGGTACTACACTACTTTTAGGGCTGCCGGCAAAAGCGGTATAGCCAATAGTTAGCAATAGAATTATTTGAAAGGTTATTTTTTTCATATTAAATTTTAATGCCTGCTTATTTATGCCTGCAATTATACAAACGTAAAAAATCGGGGCCACGATTGTGTATAATAATAATGTGATACCAGGTTGACAAAACAATTACCGGCTATACAACGTTATCCTTATGATACACATCCAATAGCAGCCTGTTACTATAAAACCAACTCACACACTTTGTAGGCGACAGGTCATTTTCCTTACAAAAAAAATTATTTTATAAGTAAAAGTGTATCAATTATTTATTTATGCCATTTAATGAATAATTAAAGGTATATTTGTAACTATTTAAATCAATATAATGCAACAAGGAACAGTAAAATTTTTTAATGAAGAAAAGGGTTTTGGATTCATTACCCCAAGTAACGGTGGCAAAGAAGTATTTGTACACTCAACCGGTTTAGTTGATCGCATCCGCGAAAACGATACTGTAGAATACGAAGTTGAAGAAGGCAAAAAAGGCCCGAACGCGGTAAAAGTTAAAATAGCTTAACACACTATAATAAATGATCGTGAAGCATTCTCCCTAAACCGGAGAATGCTTTTTATTTTTTTTAAGGGCCATTTTAAACGCCCTTACCCCGCTCTTTTAAAGTTTAATATATTATTTAATCGCAGGCACCCGGTGCCGCATTAGCCCTATTAAATGAGACAACTTAAGATAAGTCAATCCATTACCAACCGCGAAACCCAATCGCTTGATAAATACTTAACAGAGATCGGTAAAGTAGACCTCATTACAGCACAGGAAGAAGTTATCCTGGCACAAAAAATACGCGAAGGCGACCAGGCCGCTTTAGAGCGCCTTACCAAAGCCAACTTACGTTTTGTGGTATCTGTTGCAAAACAATACCAAAATCAGGGCATCACCCTTGGCGATTTAATTAACGAGGGCAACCTTGGCCTGATCAAAGCCGCCCGCCGTTTTGACGAGACCAAAGGCTTTAAATTTATATCATACGCCGTTTGGTGGATCCGCCAGTCAATTATATCAGCCATATCAGATCAATCGCGTTCTGTACGTTTGCCATTGAACCAGATAGGCACCCTGAGCAAGATCAGGAAAACACAATCATCGCTTGAGCAGGAACTTGAACGCGAAGCTACCCCCGAAGAACTGGCCGAATGCCTGGAAACTACGGTAGAGAAAATAGCCGACTCGTTACGTAACTCGGGCCGCCAGGTATCTATCGATGCTCCTTTTCAACAAGGCGAAGAAGGTACTTTGCTTGATGTAATGCATAACGACGACCCATCAACCGATAGCGGTTTGATCCATGACTCATTAGCTACCGAACTTGGCCGTTCCCTATCTAAATTAGGTGAGCGCGACCGCGAAGTGCTGATGTTATTTTACGGCCTGGGCGATAACCACACCCACACCTTAGAAGAAATAGGCGAAAAATTTGTGCTTACCCGCGAGCGTGTACGCCAGATAAAAGATAAAGCCCTGCAACGCATCAAACAATCATCGCGTAGTGGCGCGCTGCAATCATACTTGTAGTAGTTGCTTAATCTGCAGAAATATCAAAACCGCTTTTAAATTGTTTAAAAGCGGTTTTTTTGTGGCCGGGAAATTGCTTAAATATGCATCATCAACACTGTGTAAAATATAACAATATATACATAGTGTACAAAATACAATAAGTACATTTACATGTCATTTATAACGGTGACAAACATAAACTTACAGCAATGAGCGATCTTTCTAACCCGGCAGCTTTTACAGGCACAGAACCTGCCTCTGCTAAAAAAATTGTGGTTATTGGAGGAGGTTTTGCCGGTGTAAACTTTGCACAAAACGTGGCAAAAAATAAAAATTACCAGGTTACCCTGGTAGACAGGAACAACTACAATTATTTCCCTCCGCTGCTTTACCAGGTATCAACCAGTTTTTTAGAGCCATCAAGCATCAGTTACCCTTTCCGTAAACTGTTCCGTAAGGACAACATCCGCTTCCGGATGGGCGAGCCGGTAAAGATAGACCCCGTTACCCAAACCGTTTATTTAAAAGATGGCGAACTGAGTTATGATTACCTTGTTTTTGCCAGCGGCGCTAAAACAAACTTTTTTGGTAACGAAAACATCGAAAAAAATGCCATCCCGATGAAAACCATCGACGATGGACTGCGCATGCGTAACGCGCTGCTGCAAACGCTTGAAGAAGCCGCCATTACCAAAGACCCTGCCGAACGCAAAAAACTGCTTACCATTGTAGTTGCAGGCGGCGGGCCAACCGGTGTTGAGGTATCGGGCATGCTGGCCGAAATGAAGAACTACATCTTCCCTAAAGATTACCCCGAACTGATCAATCAGCCGGGCGGAATTTATATTGTGGATGGCAGCCCTGCCCTGCTTGGCGCCATGAGCGAGAAAACACACCAGGAGGCTTATAGCGTGCTTACCAAACTTGGCGTAAGGGTTAAGCTAAACCTGCACGTTAACGATTACGTTGACGGCAAGATCATGCTATCAAACGGCGAGGTGATAGAATCAAACACCCTGATATGGGCTGCGGGTATCACCGCCAATACTTTTGACGGTATCCCTGCAACCAGCCTTGGCCCGGGCAGGCGTATGGTAACCGACGAGCATAACAAAGTACAGGGATTAGAAAACATATATTCTATTGGCGATGCCTGTATACTAACTACCGACCCCGATTACCCGAAAGGCCACCCGCAGATAGCACAGGTTGCCATACAGCAAGGCAAAACACTGGCCAATAACTTTATTGCCATGGCCAAAAACCAGCCGTTAAAACCTTTTAAATACTTTGATAAAGGCGATATGGCCATTATAGGCCGCAACAAGGCGGTGGTTGACCTATTTAAGCACAAAGTACACTTCCGTGGGGTTATCGCCTTATTTATGTGGCTGTTCATCCACCTCATATCATTGGTAAACTATCGTAATAAACTACGTACTTTATACAACTGGGCGGTGGCTTATCTTAGCCGCGACCAATCGTTCAGGATGATATTTAAGTCGGGCGTGTAATAAACGAGTGTAGTGTAATTTATATAATAAATGCAATCCGCTACACCGTTAAATTGTAATAAAAAAACTTAACGATCCTTTTTCGATAGTGAAAAAGGACATTATGCGATCCTGGTAGAAGTAAAAATAAATGACAGCCTTTTTTTTAACGGCTACTATCATTATATTTTTAAAATCATCCGTGTTAAAATCTTTTTTTAATCCTTTAAAATTATCATAAGCAAAAATTTCATAATCTGAAGAAGCAAAAATTTCGCTGTTCTTTTTCACTAAAGTATCAATCATATGAGTTACCATGACCTCCTTTTTCACAGTTGAAGCGGTGTCATTTGAGGATAAGCACATATAGTTGTCCATAATAAAACGCGACTGTTTTTTTTCCTTAAATACAGCCGATACAAAAGCTCTAATGATTGAAGACCTTTTAGAAAATTGATTCTGGGCTTTTGTCAAATTACTACAAAAAATAAGAAGTATAATTAAAGTAACGATTAACTTTTTCATGGGCATGTTCCTGATTTGTTAGGTGCGTGGCTTTGTCCTTGTGAACGTACGGCCCCTGGAGGTAAAGTCATATTTCTAATATCCTCACCAAGATCTCCAGGATTTCTTCCGGTAAATGTAAGTCCTAATTGAGTTGTAGTACCTGTAG
Source organism: Bacteroidota bacterium (assembly GCA_040390445.1). Lineage (GTDB taxonomy): Bacteria > Bacteroidota > Bacteroidia > Sphingobacteriales > Sphingobacteriaceae > Mucilaginibacter. The sequence goes on along the minus strand of JAZJYI010000001.1, from coordinate 928,501 downwards.
TGGAAGGAAGATTTAAACCACCGTTCGCAGCAACTCCTAGTGCAAAGTCGGTACAATTATAACTACTTAAAGTATATGTAGGCGGATAATTATTAATGTAATTGATAACGCTCGTTAATTGTGCGGCAGAGATATCTTTGGCGATGCTTACATGATATAACTCTGCACTATTATCGTGTATTTCACTTGTTTGAGAACCTAAAACAGCAGCTGTAGGGCTATCGGGATAAAAGCCAAAACTCCGTGTAATACCTCCTTGTGTAATTCCCACAAAGGTATGTCCCACACTATTTGTTCCCATCATGTCCCTGGTATTCGGATTGGGCTGTTGAACATATATCGTCATCTTAGCTGTTTGTGTTTTATCAAAGCATTTAGTTTCTTTTTTAGGATCAATTTTTGATCCGTTAAACGGAATGTTAATTACTACTGGTTCCGGCTCCGGTGGTTTCACCAGACAGGGGTCATCGGGAGTTGTCGGTACCGGGGGCTGTAAATTAACCTGTTTCCCATCTACTGATGCCGGGGCTAAACTTTTGCAGCCCTGTTCTATGGGTGATGGGAAACCAGTGTTGCCGCCTGTGCCGGGAGTATTGTTACCACCGCCGCCGCCATAGGTGCACTCCTCTACACTTTTGACAGTAACGTATGCTACACATTCAGCGTTAGTCCGCACGCTCGCGTTCCACTTAGGTGGGCTAACTGGCCCGGTATCTACACAGGCCCAGGTTACAGTGGTTACCGTTTTGGTAATACACCCCACGGTGTTTACTGCCTTCGGTTTTTCGGAGTTGATGTGTGGCCCCACACCGGTTGTAGTGGCATTGGTTAAGGTAAGCGTTTGGGTAATAGCCCCGTTCTGGTACCGCCAGCCGCCAGCAAATTTGCCGTTTATATCAAAATACATCAGCCTGCCGCTATTAGCGGGGTCTCTTTGCTGGTAAGTGTTTTTATTAAGTTTGATAAAATCGCCATTTACATAGGCGGTATCGGCTATCAGTACCATAAACCACCCTTTAAAAACACCTGCACTGTCTTTTTGTATCAGGTAGGTGGTTAATAAATAACCGCGTTAACTAATTTATAATGCCATGGCACGTAAAAAAGAATTTGATGAAGATGAGCTGCTGGAAAAAGCAGTAAATTTATTCTGGAAGAAGGGATATCATGCCACATCAGCGCAGGACCTTGTTGACGGCCTTGGCATTAACCGTTCAAGCCTGTACAATACTTATACCGATAAGCGCACGCTGTTCACCAAATCGCTTAAAATGTACCAGCAGCAGCGTACGGGTCTTATGATCAGCACGCTTCAACAATCGCAGCATATTGGCGAAACCATCAAACAGATCTTTAATCACATCATTGATGAGGATATGGCCGATAGTATGAAAAAAGGTTGTTTTATGGTGAATACCGCCGTTGAGCTTTCCGGCCAGGACCAGGAAATAAACGATATAGTAACCGCGAATAACCAAAGTGTAGAAAACGCACTTACCGCCGCCATTGAAAAAGGGCGGCAAAGCGGCCAGGTTTTAAACCCGGAACCGTCTCGCGCTATAGCGCAATTTGTTTTTGCTACTATCAGCGCTTTAAGGGTAACAGCCCGTTCGGGCGCAGGCAGGCAGGTAATGCAAAATATTGCCAATGTTGCATTGTACTCCCTAAAGTAGCACCCTCGCGGCCTACTTTAGGGCTATACAATGTTTCAAACAATAAACTAAGCACTAACTACACCTATCCTTTTCAACAATTTCCTGTTTTCGCGTCTGTGTATCAAACGATAAACGATGGAATAAATAACAGGTAATATTAAGAGGGTAAGAATAGTTGAGGTAACCAAGCCCCCTATTACCACAATGGCTAAGGGTTTTTGGGTTTCTGAGCCAATACCGGTTGATAACGCTGCCGGCATCAGGCCAATAGCCGCCATCAGGGCGGTCATCACCACCGGGCGTACACGTGATATCACGCCTTCCAGTATGGCGGTGTTGAGCGGCATACGCTCTTCCAGGTTCTTGCGGAACACGGAGATCAGTATTACACCGTTTTGGATACACACCCCAAACAGGGCTATAAAACCAATACCGGCAGATATACTAAAATTGGTATTGGTAATATGTAAGGCCAGTATCCCCCCTATCAGGGCGAACGGCACGTTCATAATAACCAATATAGCATCTTTGGCGTTACCAAAAGTGATGTATAATATTAAAAAGATAACCAGTAAACAAATAGGTACAACACGCGTAAGGGTATTTGATGCACGTATCTGGTTTTCAAATTCACCATTCCATGTAAATGAATATCCCTGATCAAGTTTTACATCTTTACCAACTTTGTCCTGCGCCTCGGCAATGGTGCTGCCTAAATCGCGCCCACGTACCGAGAATTTAACCGCTATGTAGCGCATGTTGTTATCCCTGTATATAAATGCCGGGCCGGTTTGTGATGTTATGGTTGAGATCTCTTTGATAGATATTTTTGAACCATTCATGGTAGGTACCATCAGGTTCCTTATTTTTTCTTCGGTATCCCGGTACTGTTTCTGATAACGTATCCTGATGTCGAATTTACGCTCGCCTTCATACAACTGGCTGGCAGCTTTACCACCTATAGCCATTTCAATCACCGAGTTGGCATCGGCGGTAGATACGCCATAAACAGCCATCTTACGCTGATCGAGCTCTATCCTGAATTCGGGCTGGCCCAGATTTCGCAGTACCCCCAGGTCTTCAACTCCTTTTATATTTTTAAGGGTGGCCATTACCTGGTCGGCCTTGGTATCAAGCGTTTTAAAATCGGGCCCAAATATTTTCACCGCCATAGATGCAGGCACCCCGGCCACGGCCTCGGCAACGTTATCAATAATAGGCTGCGAATAATTGAATATGATACCCGGAAACTGGCTTAATTTTTTATCCATTTCAGCAATCAGTTCTTCCTGGGTTATATTGCGCTTCCATTGTTTTTTGGGCAAAAGGTCTACCTGTATCTGCACGTTAAAGAAACCTTTAGGGTCGGTACCGTCATTGGTGCGCCCAACCTGCGACAGTGTTTGTTTTACTTCGGGGAAAGTAGCAAGCACCTGGCGCATTTTGTTAGTAACATTAACAGAGTTTTCAAGCGATGTGCTCATTGGCAATTGTGCCGTTACCCAAAGCGCGCCTTCATTTAGCTGGGGTAAAAACTCGGTGCCCAAAAATTTGGCCGATATAAAAGTTAATATCATGAAAGAAACGGAGACAATTAAGCTTAACTTTTGATTGCGATAGGTGTAATTAAACATCCGGCGCACCCCATTCTCAAAAAACAGTACAACCGGGTTGTGTTTTTCCCTCACGTTTTTCCTTAACAGGATGCTTGACAAGGCAGGCACCAAAGTAAGCGTAAATATTAATGCTCCTAATAAAGCAAAACCTAACGTATAAGCCAGCGGCGAAAACATTTTCCCTTCTACCTTTTGAAAGGCAAAAATGGGTATCAAACAGGTAATGATGATCAGTTTAGAGAAGAAGATAGCTTTACCCATCTCGGCACCAACATTTTTAAACAGCCCAAGCTTGGCTATCTTGTTAAATTTCTCCATGCCCAGTTCTTTGGCGCGATGGTCAAGCGCTACAAAGATCCCCTCAACCATCACCACGGCACCATCTATAATGATCCCAAAATCAACCGCCCCCATCGATAGCAGGTTAGCTGTCATCCCTTTTATACGCATACATATAAATGCAAACAACAAAGCCAGCGGGATAACCAGGGCTACGGTTAGTGTAGTACGCCAGTCGGCCATAAACAAAAACACGATAACTGTAACCAGTACAATACCTTCTAACAGGTTATGAATAACCGTTTCGGTACAAAAATCCATTAATGTGGTACGGTCATAAAACGTATCTATCTTTACGTCTTTTGGCAATATATTAGCATTTAAATCCGCTACCTTACTACGGATACGCAATAATACGTCGGCTGGGTTTTCGCCTTTGCGCATAACCACAATACCTTCAATAACATCGTTCTGTTTATCGCGCCCTACCTGCCCTAAACGTGGCAGTCCGCTTTCTTTTATATCGGCAACGTTACGTGCCAGTATCGGTACATTATTAACATTTTTAATAATAATGTTCTCTATCTCGCTGATATTATTGATCAGCCCTATCCCCCGTACTACAAAAGCCTGGTCGTTTTTTTCAATCACATCGCCGCCTACGTTGATGTTACTGCGGTTTATGGCGTTATATACATCAAGCGATGTTAAGCCATATTTTTGCAGTAACGATGGGTTAACACTCACCTCGTAGGTTTTCTCCTCGCCACCAAAGCTGTTCACATCGGCAACACCGGGAACGGATTTAAACTGGCGGTCTAGCACCCAATCCTGTATGGCGGTAAGTTCATGCAACGATTTTGTTTTGCTTTTCAGCGTGTAGCGGTAAATTTCGCCTGTTGGGCCGTAAGGTGGTTCTACCTCCGGTTTTATGCCATCAGGTAAATCAGCGTTCCCCAGGCGGCTCAGTACCTGCTGCCGGGCAAAAGCATCATCTACATCATCATCAAAAATGATACGGATATAGGATAACCCAAACGATGATGTAGTACGCAGGTTAACCTTTTTCTGGACAGAGTTAAGCACGGTTTCCATGGGTATGGTAACCATTTTTTCCACTTCCTCGGCACTGCGGCCGGGCCATTGCGCTATAATTATAATTTGCGTATTGGTAACGTCTGGAAACGTCTCTATAGGGGTATTCAAGTAGCTCCAAACGCCCAATACAGCCAGCACCGCAGTCAGAAAGAATACCATCGCCCGGTGCCTGAGCGAGAAGTATATAATATTTTTAATTAGCTTGTTCATTGTTTTGTTATGAGGTAATAATGCTTAAAAAAATGTGTACAACTCACAGGCTTATTCCTGTATCAAAGCATTATAAAGTAAAAGCTGGTTTTTAGATATTACCTTATCACCGGCTTTTAAGCCCGATGATATATAGGTGATATCATCAACAGATTTTATCATACTTACGGCGCGCACCTGTAAATCGCATTTGCTATTATAAACCACTACAAAATATTTGCTGTTATCAAATATCACCGACGACGCCGGTATAGCTATTGAGGTTTGCATATCTTTATTAGATACAAGCACATTGGTAAACATTTCAGGTTTAAGCAGCATATCTTTATTATCTAAAGCAATACGTACTTTCATCACCTTATTATCCGGATCAAGAACCGAGCTTATCTCATCTATTTTGCCGTTAAAAACCTTGTCAGGGTATGCCAGTGTTGATATTTTGGCGTTGTAGCCTTTTTGCACCTTAGCAATATCCGATTCAAAAACGTTTGCCCAAATCCACACATCCTTCATATCAGATATGGTGAATAAGCTGCTGCTGTTATCAGGCCTGATAAAGTTACCTGCCGAGATATTTTTCTCAACAATATAGCCGCTGCCCGGCGCTTTAATAACAAGCGAGCCGCTGGCGTTGGTATTACCACCGCCGTTAATAGCAATCTGGTCGCGGACTTTGCTATTCGCGGCAACCGCTTTGTTATAATTCTCTTTTGCTTCGGTGTAATCGCGTTCGCTGGAGATGCCGTTCTTGTACAGGTATTCGGCCTGTTCTAACTGGCGTTTGCTAATGGCGAGGTCTGATTTTGTGGATGTAAGGTCGGTATAACTGCCCGCAACATCGGCGCTGCGTAAAACCGCAAGCACCTGGCCTTTGGTTACTTTATCGCCTAATGAAACCTTTACCTCCATCACCTGCCCGCTGGTAAACGGAAACACTTTCACCACTTTATTTTCATCAAATGATACCTCGCCAGATAAGGTAAGCTCATCTTTCATCGGTGTGCTTTTGGCGGTATCTATCTTTATCATTTTAGACAGCGAATCGCTTATGCAAACCTGTTTGGTTTCCATAGTGCCGGTTTTTTTTTCCTGGCAAGCAGTAAGGCCAAGTAGCCCAAGGCCTAAGTATATAATTTGCTTTTTCATTGTTTATGCTGATGCTTATTGCTTATAATGGGTTTATTACTGTAATGCCCACAGCGTAGTTTAAATCGGCTATGGCTTTTTGCAGGTTTAGTTGCTGCTGTAAAATTTTAAGTTTGGTTTCGCGGTACGAGTCAAAGAAATCTACATACTCCTGTAAATTGATCTGCTTTAGCTGAAAGCCCTTGCCCATGCTTTTAAAAAGCTGGTCGTACTTGGCATAAAAGTCGTTCTCTTTTGATCCCAGCAACTGCTGGCTTAACTGGTACTGCTGCACGGCCGAGTACACATCATTAGTTAATTGCAGTTCGCTGTTCTTAAGGGTGTATTCCTGGCTTTGCGCGGTAAGTTTGGCATTTTTAATATTACCCTGGTTACGGTTAAATACTGGCAGGGGCAGGCTAATTTCCAAACCCACAAAATTGCGTGCATAACTGCTATTCTGATCAAAAGTACTACCGATGGTTACATCGGGCACGGCCATAGCTTTTTGCAGCGCAAAATTGTGATTGTTTTGGTTTAACAAGTACTGATTGGCCAGGTAATCGCCACGGTTGGATTTGGCAACTTCTGCCAGGGCCGCCGCGTTAAGCGTGGTATCGGTGTTGTTAAAAGTTATTTGAGGGGCAATAAATTGATTCGGGTTTGCGGTAAGCAGCGTTTTCAGCTCGCTTTGCAGGTCGTTTATCTGGCGGTCTATTTCCACCAGATCGTTCTGCAGGCCAAAGTTCAGTGCTTTTAAGCGTATAACATCTTTTAATGAGTTGTTACCCGCCTGGTATGATTTATCAATGGCGTTAACCATGTTTGTGGCCGATGCAATTTCCATCTGGTAAACCTTGCGCTGGTCTATCAGGTTGGCCACCTGCGAAAAATCAAGCAGCAGGTTGTAGCGCAGGTTGCGCAACAGATCGTTAAACTGCGCCTGTTGTATTTGCACACCATCCTGTGCTATTTTAACTTCTTTACCACGTTTACCCGCGGTTTTAAAAACCTGGCTTAACTGTACCATTATTTGCCCGGTGCCATTGCTGTGGTCAAAAAACTTTTTGTTGGCATCGGTAATGTTCTGGTCGGTACCTAAAACGGGGTTATCCCAAAGTTTGGCCTGCTTAACAAGCGCCTGCGCCGCATCAACATTATATTTTTGAGCAAGCAGACTAAGGTTGTTTTGCAGAAAGGTTTTCTCTGCATCTTTAATAGTAATACGAAGTGTATCCGTTTGGGCTGAAGCCTTTTGCCCGCATATAGCAGCCAGGGCAAAAAGTATAAAAGTTCTATAATACGTGCGTAACATTTGTGCTTTGTTTGATAGTACCAAAACTATTGCACGTGTATTAGAGACACATTAAAACTGAATTAGAATTACATTAGAATTTACATCGGGGTATTGCTTTTTAAAAACTCAACTATAAAAATACTGCCTCCTTCTGCGCCTGGCTGTACGTGTATAGTGCCCTTAAAAAGTTCTATTATCTTACTGGTGATGTATAGCCCTATCCCGCTGCCCGATATGGTGCGGTCTTTATTTGCCCTGAAAAAAGGCTGGAAGATTTTTTCAGAATTTTCTGCGCTGATACCGGGGCCTTCATCCGTAACCGCTATTTTGATAGACGATGCAGTTGCCTCAAAACTTAGCGTTACGGGGTGCGGCTCAGAATATTTAAAGGCGTTATCGATAATATTGTTCAACGCTATATATAGCATTGATTTATTGGCTTGTATGGTAAGCAATTCATCATCATCAGGCAGGGCAGCCAATTGAATTTTAAGCATCCCTGCCCCTTTGCGGGCCGACCACTGCTCCTCCAGTTCCCACACCAGTTCATCAACCCTAACCGGGGTTAGCTTGGCCTGGGTGTAGTTCAGGTCAACCTGGGCCAGTTCCATCAGGCTGGTAATAGTTTCCTGCAGGCGTGCGCCATCCATCGCTATTGATGCCAGAATACGCTCATACTCCACCTGGTCGCGTTTTTTCTCCAAAGCAACTTCCACCTCGCCCATAATACTGGTAAGCGGGGTGCGCAATTCGTGCGATGCATTTGCCACAAAGGTCCGCTGTAATTCAAATGCATTTTGCAGGTGGGCCAGCAAACGGTTAAAATTATCTATCAGTTCGGCAATCTCGTCTTTACTTTTAACCTGACTTACCCGCAGATGCAGGTTGCTGGACCGTATATTCCTGATCTGCGCTATAACCTTATCAACCGGCGAAAGGGCCTTTTGCGCAAACATCCGCCCGGCAAAGAACAATATCACTCCAAAAACAATAAAAAGCGAGATGGCTATCTGTCCCAAAATAATCATCCTGCGTTCCGAGTTGATATCAATTGCCGATGCAAGTATTACAAAATCGCCCTGGTTATCATGATAAAATCTGCCTACTACCTTACGCCTACCCTCTTCATACTGTATATACCCATCCCTGCGCACCTGGTTAATGATATTTTTGGTCCAGTAGATATTATGGTCCATTTTAAAAGCCGACAAGTCGTTATGATCGTAAATACGAATAACCTCGCCCGATAATTTTTCGAGGTATTGCTGTTGAATTTGCAGCAGCGAATCGGCGGCAAGTTCGTCTGCTTTAAGATATAATTGCGAGGCCAGGTTAGTGCGGTCGGTTAAGCGGCTATAAAAATCGGCCGTAAAAAACGAGTACACTGCTATATATAACGCTACCAAAACAATTAGCAGCGCCCCCGAACTGATGAGCGTAAAATAAAGCGATAGCCGGGTTTTTATCTTCATGCTTAATGATTGCTGAATTGATGCATTGTTAAATTGCTGTATCGATCTGCTTAATCTTTAAGGATATAACCCATGCCAATAACCGTGTGGATGAGTTTTTTATCAAACCCCTTCTGTATTTTGTTACGCAGGTAGTTCACATATACATCAACCATATTGGTACCGGTATCAAAGCTTATGCCCCATACGCGCTCCATAATATACTCGCGCGATAGCAATTTGTTGGGGCTTTTTATAAACAGCTCAAGTAAGCTGTACTCTTTAGCGGTAAGGTTTATTTGTTTCCCCTCGCGTTCGGCGGTTTTATCCCAGGTGTTCAGTTTAAGGCCGCCAAAGCTCAGGATATGATCATCTCCATCAGCCAGTTTTTTACGGCGAAGCAGGGCCTCAATTCGCGCAAGCAGTTCGTTAAAATGAAATGGCTTAACCAGGTAATCATCAGCGCCCGAGTGCAGGCCGTTCACCTTATCATCAATAGTACCCAGTGCGCTTAACATCAGCACGGGCAGTTGGGGCTGGTGCCTGCGTATTTGCCGGCATATTTCAATACCGCTCATATCGGGCAGCATTACATCCAGTATCACCAGGTTATATTCGTTTGCCTGCACCATTTTTAAAGCAGTTTCGCCGTTATCGGCAATATCCACTTCGTAATCGTGTTCGTTAAGGCCTTTTTTTATAAATGATGATACCTTTTCTTCATCTTCTATAACACAGATCCTGATCATGCTGAGCGTTTTTTCAAATATGGAAATATTCAGGGCAAATTGCGTCTGTTTGTCAATTTACTTTCACAAATATACATTACAGTGGATATAAAGCCCGCCTGTGTTTGATAGCGCACCCCATTTTATTAGGTTTGCAGCCATGACCACTGCCCCTAACGCCAAACTTCATCCTGCTATCATCCCTTTAATGGCTGTTGCCGCAGGTGTTACGGTAGCTAATATATATTATAACCAACCCATTCTTAAAGACATAGGCGAATCTGTACATGCCTCCGGCTCCGAAATTGGCAAGGTATCCATGTTTGCGCAGTTGGGTTATGGTTTGGGGATGTTCTTTTTGATCCCTCTGGGCGATAAGGTAAACCGTAAACGGCTTATATTATTGCTAAGCACTTTATTAATGATAACCCTTGCTGGTTTTAGCTTTGCTACAAAACTGTACCAGGTTTATGCGCTTAGCTTATTTGTTGGCCTTTTTGCAACATCTGCCCAGATACTAATGCCTATGGCCGCCACGCTTGATAGCGTTAACCGCGGCAAAACGGTTGGCAAGGTATTTAGCGGGATATTGGTAGGGATATTAGGCGCCCGCGTTATTGCCGGCTTAATTGCCGGCTGGTTGGGGTGGCGTTATGTTTACGGCATATCGGCAGGTATGGTGCTGATCGTAGCCGTATTACTTAAGCTATATTTGCCAAACGTACCACCAAAATTCAAGGGTAATTACGTTGGTTTGCTTAAGTCGGCCCTATCATTGGTGGGCGAGTTTAAAATTTTAAGGCAAGCCGCGTTATTGGGTTTTTTCACTTTCGGCATCTTCTGCTCTTTCTGGACGACCTTAACCTTCCACCTGAGCAATGCCCCGCTTAATTTTTCGGCAAGTACTATTGGGCTGTTTGGTTTTATAGCTATTGGCGGCGCATTGGTTGCCCCATGGTTTGGCAAACTGGCCGACAAGGGCAACACACACCGCTCCCTGCTGATATCGGTAGGCATGATCATCGGCAGTGTTATACTGCTAAAAGTCTTCCCTTATTCTATCGCGGCGCTTATCATCGCTATCTTCTTTTTAGATATTGGCGTACAGGCTACCCAGATAACTAATTTTGCCCGTATCTACGCGCTTGACGAGCATGCCCACAGCAGGCTTAACACCATTTATATGACCACCTATTTTATTGGCGGCTCGGCCGGCACCTACTTTGGTTTACTATCGTGGAAAATGGGCGAATGGAACATGAGCACCTGGCAAATGTTGTTATGGGGCGTTATAGCCATTATTATTGTGGCGATAAGTAAGGGCAGGGCTTCCAATATGCAGAAGGCCGGGCTTAATAAGTAAACCCAGCCATATTAGTTAATTTTTCACAACTTCCAGTTTCATGCCTTCTACGCCCCGTTCTTTGATCAGTTCGGTGTAGTTGGTTAGCGTAAATTTTTTATTCACAAGCGCCTTAAACTCGGGCGATAGCAGCATGTTCAACTCTGTTTCGCGGTGCAGGGCGGTTAGTGGTTTGCCTGCCTTGGTGTTCATCATGCTGCTGTTCATATCAAACAGGGCGTTCATTTCGGCAGTTTGCAGTCCAACATGTATTACCACCAGGTTGGGGCGGCTTTTGCTTAATTTATTGCTTACATAAGCTAAGAACGCTTTCTTTTTGGTGGCTACCGGTTCGCCCCACATCTCTTTGTAAGTTTCGCCAAAGTAAACGGTTTCGCTTAGGGTTGATATGCCCAGTTTGTATTTATGCGCCAGCTTTTCGGTAAGGGCGCGCAATGCCGGGGTTGATAGGGCAATACCCATGTGCGGGTCTATATATGATATTTTCAAGCCCGATGCCAGCGCCCTTTCAATCTGTGCTGATAATTCCTTCTCTACCTCTTCTATCTTATACCCGCTTTTTGCAAAGGCGCCTGTCGACTGCGGGAAATATCCTACTGCATCAACCAAGCTTGGTACCGCCTCGCGCCCGGTAACCGGCCCCCAACGGTAGTTTTTCCATTCGGATGTTAAGGTTAAATGCACACCTACGCTTATCTGCGGGTTTTTTTTAAGTATCTCCACCGCTTCCTGGTACCAGGGGCAGGCAAACTGTACCGATGCCGAGAAAGGCATTTTGGTATCGGCCATTTTTTGCATGGCCATATTTACTGAATGGTTCATGCCAATATCGTCCAGCCGTAGCATTAGCCGGGGCAAAACCTGGATAGACATTTGTGCCGATGCCGTTTGCAGTACAGCAGCACTTAGCAATAAACAAAACAGGTATTTTATATTTTTCATGTTATACTTTTAAGAATGCTTTTTTGCGGTATAGGAAATATAACATGGCCCATTTCACCATGATGAAGCAAATGGCCATTACCACAATATTGTAAGGATTGCCAACCCATTCGCCCAACCAGCCAAAGAAACCGTTGGTGGCGTAGTTCCAGTTGATGAATTTACTGGAGATATAGATGAGGATGGAGTTCATGCCTATCACCTTAAAAAAGAAGGCCCATTTCTGATAGCCCAGCACATCTATCACATAATAAAAGAAAGCCAGTAGCAGTAAACTTAAGCCGCCAACCTGCATCACAAACGAGCTTGTCCACAGGTTTTTATTGATCGGGAAATCGAGGTTCCAGATCTGCGCCAGTATCAAAAATATCACACCAACTACAGCCAGTATAAACGCTTTACGCCCTTTATGCTGATGCCCGGTTTTTAACAATGTACCCGCCAATATGCCTAACAAACCAGTACTAATAGCCGGGATGGTAGAGAACAGTCCTTCGGGATCATGGATTCCGAGGTAAAGCTTACCCGGTAATATTAACCTATCCATATACGATGCAAAGTTACCCGGCATGGTAAGGTCGCCATGCGGAAAGCCCGGCGCCGATGTAAATTTAAGTAACAGCCAATACCCGATAATAAAAAACCAGAACCAGGCTATTTGCCATTTGCGGTTGGCATACAGGTATATAATATTGGCAAACATATAAGCAATACCAATACGCCCAAGTACCGACGCAAAACGGATCTCGTCGATAGATTTAAGTGTTTTCAGTCCGTTATTAACCAATAAACCAAGCAGTACCAATATGGCAGCGCGTTTAATAACGCGTAACACCAACTGCGGCCGGCTTGCACCTTTCTCCAGTTCGCGGCCTACCGAGTAAGGTGTGGCTACACCTGCCAGGAACAAAAATAGCGGGAAGATCAGATCGTACAAATGAAAGCCATTCCAGTCCGGGTGGGTAAACTGGGTGGCAATGCCACCCCAAAATGGCGAACCGGTTGCCTTAGCCAGCGTATGGAATATCTCCTCGCCGCCCAGTATCCAAAACATATCAAACCCACGCAGGGCATCTAACGAATAAAGGCGTTCATAAGTAAACGGCGATGTGTTAACATCAGCAGCACCGGTAGTGCCATCGGCTTTTTTTGCGGTCATGTGTTATGATAATAAAGGTTGATACAAACCGGCTATGGCCACCGGCACTGAGTTTTATAAAACTACATTTAAATATAGGATACTTTTTAAATAATTTACAAAAGTATTATCCACAAAAATTTCACACGTCTACCTTATTTAAGCATAATCTACAATTATTTCACGCAAAGACGCAGAGACGCAAATATTTAATGAATTGTAATGGCGTCTTAGCGTCTTTGCGAGAAATACTCCTACAACTTTTCTACCCTTATTTTTTTGCGTGATCAAATTGCATTACCATGATGATGGTACATAAAAATGCGGGATTTACGGTATATAGGTTAAGCACCCCTTTAGGCACTTTTAATACATCATTTGCAGGTGTTAAAAACGGCCTCCCGGTTTAAACATCCAGCTTTAATACATGCAGGTGGTTTTATATCCCCTATAAAAGATGCATAAAATAAAACCCGTACATAAAAGGGCCGCCCTTTTTAAAATATTAGCCATTTTGCTCTTATTATCTCCTATCAGGATCCTGGCGCAAACTGCACAGTTAGATAGCCTGAACATGGCGCTTAAAAGATATCCAGAAAACATCAATTTGCGCCTTAAACTGGCTAATGCACAATTAAAAGGCGGTAATATTGATACCGCTCAGTTATTGTTTACTGAGGTTGCCATAGCAGCCGAAAAGGTTGATGATGCCACCGATTATATTGAAGCCCGTATTAACATTGGCCGCATATATGCCGACAAAGGCGAAAATGTAAAGGCTTTAAGCAATTACCAGCAAGCCCTTACCAAAGCCGAAAAAGCCGACAATAAAGACCTTACCGCGCACATTTACAAGCATATTGGTGCATTATACATCAGTTGGAAAAAATTTGATGACGCCCTGGCCTATTACGAAAAAGCTGAAACCCTTGCCCGCGAAATGAACAACGAAGAACTGGTTGCCGATTGCCAGAATAATAAGGGCACCGTTTACGAGCAGCAGTTAAAATATGACAAGGCCATAGCTGTGTACAAATACGCACTGGCTGTTTATACAAAAAAGAACATCCCGGCAAAAATATCTATGGCGTTGAGCAACGTAGCCATTGTTTATAAATTCCAAAAAAACTATGGTTCATCACTCGAGTATAACTTGAAGGCATTGGCTCTTTCAGAAAAAACCGGCGATAAATGGATGCTGGCTGCCACGTACAATAATATTGGCAACTTATACGGCGAAATGGGCGAATATAAAGATGCGTTTGCAGCCTGCAATAAAAGCATCGCGATAGCAAAAAAAATAAATGCTATTGAAATTATTGAGGCCGCTTATGAGAGTATGGCCGATGTTGCTGCTAAGGCCGGCGATTTTAAAAGCGCTTTCAACTACCATAAATTATATGCTACTACCAAGGATAAGTTTATAAACGTAGAAAGCACCAGGCAGCTCTCAGAACTGAACGTAAAGTTTGAGACCGAACGCAAACAGAAACTGATACAACAGCAGCAGTTTGCCATCAGCAGGCGCAATACTACCATAGCAGTGATAGCAGCGCTGTTTGCTGGGGTGGTGATCATCGGCCTGCAATCATACAGCCGGTACCGTTTAAAACAGGTGGCTTTGCTGCAATCGGCAGTATTGCAGCAGCAGGAAATAGCCACCAAAGGCATTATAGAGGCAGAAGAGAAAGAACGCAAACGTATAGCTGCCGATCTGCATGATGGCGTAGGGCAACTATTTTCGGCCGTGCGCATGAACCTGAGCAGCCTGATGGAACGCGTGGTTTTGACAAATGCGGATGAACAGGTCCTGGCCGAAAAAACCCTGGCCATGGTTGATGAAAGCTGCAAGGAGGTACGCACCATTGCCCACCAGATGATGCCGAATATTTTACTGAAAATCGGCCTGGCATCTGCTATAAAAGATTTTGTGAACAAAATAGACTCGCAACACCTTAAAATAAACCTGGAAGCTTACGGCCTTGATGAACGCCTTGATAACAATGTAGAGATTGTGCTTTACCGCGTGGTACAGGAGTGCGTAAATAATGTGATAAAACACTCGAAAGCTAACCGCCTGGATATAAACCTTACCCGCGAAGAGCGGGATATATCCGTCACCATTGAGGACAACGGTGTTGGCTTTAACACCGCCGATAAGATGAAATTTGAAGGCATAGGCCTAAAGAACATCATTACCCGGGTTAAATACCTTAAAGGCAGCGTTGATATCTCGTCCGATCAGAATAAGGGCACGCTGGTGGCTATTTATATACCGCTTATTGCTTAAACTTAAAATAGCTTTTGGCGTTAAAGTAGCATATATCCTGTATCACTTTACCCGTCCATGCTATATCATGCGGTAATTCGCCATTCACAATATCCTCAGCAAAAAGATTACAAAGCAACCTGCGGAAATACTCATGCCGCGGGAACGACAGGAAGCTGCGCGAATCTGTAAGCATACCAATAAAGCGACTAAGCAGCCCCATGTTAGACAAGGCGTTGATCTGCCGGGTCATGCCATCCTTCTGATCCTGGAACCACCATGCCGAACCATATTGCACTTTGCCGGCTACAGAGCCATCGTTAAAGTTGCCTATCATGGCGGCCATCATTTCGTTATCGGCAGGGTTTAGGTTGTAGATGATGGTTTTAGCAAGGCGGTCGTCCTTATCCAACTTATTCAAAAACCTGGATAACGGCCTGGCCTGGCCAAAATCTCCGATGGAATCAAAACCGGTATCGGGCCCAAGCTGGCTTAGCAAGCGGCTGTTGTTGTTACGTAAAGCGCCTAAATGAAACTGCTGCACCCAATCCTTCTCCTGGTTCCAAACCGCGAAATTATACAGCATAGCCGATTTAAACTTCACTTTCTCAGAGTTGGTCACCTTTTTTTCTGCACGCACTTTTTCGAAGATCTCGCGTATCTCCTCGTCGGTATATTCCTCGGCATAGATATGCTCAAGGCCGTGGTCGCTCACCGTACAGCCGTTAGCGGCAAAGTAATGGTGGCGGTTTTTTAACGCGTACAAGTAATCTTCAAACGTATTGATAGTGGTATTTGCAACTTCTTCTAATTTATTGACATAAGCATTAAGGCCTGCAACATCTTCAATATACATAGCCTTATCCGGCCGGAAAGCCGGGTACACCTTCACCTCTGCCCCATCCTTTTTTAACTGGCTGTGGTGGCTCAGGTCGTCCAGCGGGTCGTCTGTGGTGCATATTACATCCACATTCATTTTTTTGATAAGCTGCTGTACCGAAAACTCAGGGCTTTGTAGTTTTTCGCTGCAATCGGCATAAATAAATTCGGCAGTACCCGGCATCAGGCG
Source organism: Bacteroidota bacterium (assembly GCA_040390445.1). GTDB lineage: Bacteria > Bacteroidota > Bacteroidia > Sphingobacteriales > Sphingobacteriaceae > Mucilaginibacter. The sequence goes on along the minus strand of JAZJYI010000001.1, from coordinate 912,261 downwards.
CGATGTAATGCCAAAGTACCGCTGCAACTCCAGGTGTGTCCAATGGTAAAGCGGGTTGCGCAGGGTGTAGGGAACTGTTTCAGCCCATTTATCAAATTTTTCGTTATCGGGTTTGCCGCCGGTAATATACCCCTCATCGATACCGTTGGCGCGCATGGCCCGCCACTTATAATGATCGCCGTTTAGCCAGGCCTGGGTAATATTAGTAAAATTAATGTTATTGGCTATCTGATCAGGCGGCAGGTGGCAATGGTAATCTATAATGGGGAGATCTTTGGCATAGTCATGATACAACTCGCGGGCCACATCAGATTGCAGCAAAAAATCCTCATCCAAAAAACTCTTCATAATTGGCTATTAAAACGGCAATGTATAAAGATTTTTGATAGATTTCTAAACCGAACCACGCAAACGTTTTAGCTCCAGGTTATTTTTATAGCCTGCCCACCGTTCAAGGCATATTCTATATTCCCCTTACTTGTGGTCTTACCTTTAACTTCCTGCTTTTGCCCGTTGGCGATTACAGTAAAGGTTGGCAGATTCTTGTCTTCCATTTTTACAACAACCAACCTACATATCAACCTGTTATCGCCCAAAACGGTAAAATTAACTGGTTTGCCTTTTCGGGCGGTGAATGAGGATGTAGGGTAATCTACATAGATCATAAAATGTTCACCCGGTACGCGTAAATAATGGCGTGGCAAAATCCCGAACGCATTACCCGCGCCATAAACTTCCTGGCCAACCTCGCCACTTTTCTCCCACCCATCGTGCAGGTCTTCTAATGCTATCCAAAGTTTAGGGTCAACCTCGCCTATTTTAACCTTGTCAGATAACATCTCTTTAGGCAGCATGGTTGGGTAGTAATAAATGGCCCTATTAACCAGGTATTTGATATACTCGGCCAGTAATAATGAAATGGATGGCAGGATGTTTTCTCCTTCGGCATGTTTCAGATAATCATGCAGGGCGCAAAAAACTTCCTGCTCTTCATACACTGCTGTATATGGTGCATCATTAAGCGGGAACAGGCAAAAGAACGATGGAAAATGCTTGCCGTATCCGTAATTGCATTCCCACAGCTTTACATTTTTAAGCACATTAGCCAGGCATAAGTAACTTAAATCCTTATACAATTTGTTACCCGTTATTTTTGAGAGCCTGAGCAATGCACCTGCAGAAAAGGCGGTATTATTGGCCTGATAGAAAAGTTCGAACCCAAGCCCCTGTAATTTTTTCGCAGCCGTTTCTGCTTCGTTCAGGTAACGTTTTTTGCCGGTTAACTCGTAAGCTTGCAACATAATATGTGCATACAAACCGGGTACATCATGCTCGCCCCCCATGCCGGGCGCGGTTTCGGCTTTGATAACTTCCAGCGTATCCATTTTGTAGAATACCGGCCATTGGTAGTTAAAATGATGCGCCACCTTAACCGCAAAATCCAATGAATCTAAAAAAAGTTTTTTGGCAACAGTATCGCCCTTCAGTGCCAGGCGCGACAGGTTAAGTAACGGATGATGCAGGTACCAGGAGTCCATGGTCATGGGTTCCTTTTGCTCCTCCTCACCTTCCAGTTTATCGGCAGCGGCGGGTAGCCAGCGCATAATGGTTTTTAACTTTTTGTCATAAAAAGTGGGCAGAGCCCTCCTAATATCCTTTATCACATTCATTTTTTTACCGCTCCATTCTACATAATCGGTAAGTGGTAACAACACGGCCAGCTGCACCATAATTTCGGGCGGGGTTACATAGTCGCTCACATACGCATTAAAATATGAATGCCCCGCCACCTGGCTCCAGCATCCGGGGCTATCAATCAGGTCGTGCAGGCCTTTTTCTAATGCGTTTGGCCAGTCCTGATAGTTAGTATCTGGCTTAGGTAATTGCAGATAAGCCCGGGCAAGCATATCTAAATATTGCTCAACCATAGCCGCCTCATTGGCAGGCACTTCATCATCAAAAATCACAATAGCATCTGATAGTATAACTTCTTTACCGGCTTGCAACGGCTTATCTTTTGTAGGTGCAGGCCTAAAGCCCAGTTCAGGCCATTCGCCGCCAACGGTTTCCCCGGCGGTTGTCTCTGTTTGCTGGCAGTAGTTGTTTAATGCTGTAAGGTTTTGCAGGTATAACACTGACCCACATTTAGGCCGGGTAATATTGAAATGCACCATGCCCGACCGTGTGCCAACCTGTTTAACCTGCACTTTGCCCGCCGTATTATCAGGCTTACCTTCACTGCCGGGGATAATAATATCCCGCGGCCAGAACGGTATTAATAAATCTGTATGTGGTTTTAGTGTAGTGGTGTACCGTAATGAGGTGTTGGTATCCTCCGGGAATTGGATTTCGACGGTAATATCGCCGATGATAGCACCCAGGAAAAATTTAATGCCTTTATTTGTTTCTCTTTTGGATTTAATAGTTAAACCACCGCCTGGAGAATAAGCTGTGCGAAAAGCTACCTTGCCGCCCCCGGGCCATTTGGCCAGCACCCAAAACGAATCGGTTGAACAGTGGGCTGTGAATATAAAAGTATTACTGTTTTTTGTATAAATGACTGGTAGCGCGTCATCCGAAAAATAATTGCTGGCCGTTGCTGCCCATGGAGATATACCGCTCATGATGATAGCTGATGTTTGTGTACCATCAACAAGCTATCACTGCAGGTTGTTTTAAACTATCCTATTAATTAAATATCAATAGCAATGATTAAATACCCAGCGCCATTAAAATCTCTTTGATAGAAAAATGTGCGCCACATACATATTCATCGGCGGCACCATAATAAACGGTGAGGGTGTCGCCATCTGCATCTAAAATATGCCCGTTTGTAAAAACCACGTGGCCAAAAAAGCCCGTTGTTTCATAAGCCTCGGTAGGTTCCATAATAGGCCCTGTACTACGGGCGAGAACGATAGACGGATTAGCCAGATCAAGCAGTACTGCACCAAGGCAGTACCGGTGTTCTTTGGTAGCGCCATGGTAAATTTCCAGCCAGCCCTTTTCCGTTTTTATTGGCGCTGCCCCGGCACCAACGCGGCCGCTATCCCACATTCCCTCGCGGGTTTTTACAATACATTTGTGGTTGCCCCAGTGCACCCCGTCAGGCGATTCGGCCAGCCAGATGTAATTACCGCCAATATCAACGCTGCTTGGGCGGTGCAGCGCGTAATATTTTCCATTTATCTTCTCTTCAAATATGGCTACATCCTTGTTATGGGGCGGCAAGATCATACCGTAGGTTTCAAAGTTTTTCCAGTCGGTAGTAGTGCGCATGCCTACACCTACCCCGCTATCGCTAACGGCTGTAAAAGTTAAATAATACTTATCCTCCAAAAACGTTACCCGGCAATCTTCAATACCAAAAGTTTGCAAAGGGCCAATGCCAAACAATTTTTTATACCCTTCGGGCTCGTGGAAGGCTATGCCGTCATCGCTGCAAAGCAACCGCAGGTGCGATAGTGTGGTAAGGTAATCAACGCCTTTGTAACGTACTACCCGCGCATCAGTGGCTATCAGGTCAGAATCATCAAGGGCAATTTCCATGATCTGGGTTTCACCTGTTTCCGTAAGTATCGGGAACGAAACTTTCACCTCGGTTTGCTCGGGCCGCTCGGCTACACGTAACAACAGCCATATCTTACTATTAAACCTGAACACACCCGGGTTTAGCAAGCAGGCAATTGTTAATCCATCTATGCTTGGCGTAAGGTCTTTAGGTGATAATAATGGGTTTTGCGGAAAACGTTTTGCAATATCTGCCATGATAAATATGTTGATACATACATTTCAACAGCGGCCATTAGCAATGGTTTATAAAAAAACTCAAATAAATTTGCGTAACCGAATGGTAACATATACATTTACGTAACCATACGGTTACAAATATATGAGAAGAGATGTATTCCAGGCCATTGCCGACCCTACCCGCCGCCAGATCATTAATCTGCTTGCCGGGCAGCAGTTAAACCTTAATGCGGTTGCTGATAATTTTGACATCAGCAGGCCTGCTATATCCAAGCATATTAAGATACTGACCGAATGCGGGCTTATCACCATAAAACAGCAGGGCCGCGAACGCTACTGCCGGGCCGACCTGAAAAAACTGGAACAGGTAGCCAAATGGACCGATCAGTACCGCACCTTCTGGACCAGCAAACTGGATGCACTGGAAGATTTTTTAACCAAAGAGGAAACCGAACAAAAACCAAAACATAGATAAATTATGGAAACTAAACCACTTGTAGTAGAGCGCACCCTTAACGCGCCGGCAAGCCGTATATGGCAGGCTTTAACCGATAACGACAAAATGAAGCAATGGTATTTTCAGCTGGAGAATTTTGAACCCCGCGTTGGCTTTGAGTTTAGCTTTACAGGCCAGGGCAGCACAGGCGAAAAATTCAAACATAATTGCCGCATAACAGCGGTTGAGCCCGAAAAGAAACTAAGCTACACTTGGGTGTATGATGGGTTTAGCGGCCATTCGGAAGTTACTTTTGAACTGTTCCCTGAAGGGGATAAAACACTGGTTAGGATAACCCATACCGGGCTGGAAACCTTCCCGCAACACGGGCCGGATTTTGCTGTAGAAAGCTTTACCAAAGGCTGGAACCACATATTGGGTATCAGTTTAAAAGCGTTTGTAGAGCAGGAAAATTAAGATGCAAAAAAAAGACCGGTGAAAGCTTACGCTTTACACCGGTCTCGCATTTATATATGGTATGATTACTGACCGCCTGTACGTGGCACTGTTGGTGCTGGCGGAGGTGTGGTAGTTGGTGTTGTTGGCAAAGTTTTAGGCGTTGCCGGCGGTGTACCTGTTGGTGGTACACCTGGTGTTGGTGCGGGTACAGTAGGCATTGGTGTTGGTACTGTAGGCGTTGTTGGGTTTGTTGGTACCGTTGGATTTGTAGGGCTGGTTGGCGCCGACGGGTTTGTTGGTGTTGTTGGGTATGACGGCACAGCAGGCGTTGTTGGGCTTGTTGGCACCGTAGGCATAGTTGGGCTACCTGTTGGGGTAGTAGGCGTTGTTGTTGGTGTTGTTTTTTTAGTCTTTGATTTTTTAGGCACGGTATCCTGGCTAACGATTAAATTACCTGTTAACAATGTGGCTTTATTTAATGCTGGGATGTGGTGACTTTTAGCCGCGGCATAATTGATACCGAAGGCAGCGATGGCCGTCGCCATTATTAAACTTATCTTTTTCATGGTATATATTATTTAATGGTTTATAACATTAACTATAAAACAATTACCATACCACAAAAGAAAAAAAGATATAAAATGACAATACTAACTAATTAAGTTGCATCAGTAATATTTACTTCTGAGCCATATAGCAACCCTTACCAACATTATCAAGGCCGGCACTTCTACCAGCGGGCCAATAACGCCTGTAAACGCCTGGCCCGAATTAATGCCGTACACGCCTATGGCTACCGCTATAGCCAGCTCAAAGTTATTACCGGCTGCAGTAAAGGCAATAGCTGTATTTTTAGAGTAATCTGCCCCCAGCCATTTACCTGCAAAAAAGCTGATCAAAAACATCAGTGTAAAATAGATGACCAGCGGGATGGCTATACGTAAAACGTCAAATGGGATTTGAACAATAAGCTGCCCTTTCAGGCTAAACATTACCACAATGGTAAATAACAATGCAACAAGTGTTACAGGCGACACAAACGAAAGGAATTGATGACTAAACCACTCCTCTCCTTTTAATTTAATGAGCGAATACCTGCTGCTGATCCCCGCAGCAAAAGGAACCCCTAAGTAGATGCCTACAGACCTGGCTATCTCCCCGGCGGTAATATGGATCACCTGGTTTTTGATGCCAAATAAAGGCAACAGCACTGTAATAAATACATAAGCGTACACACTATAAAGCAGTATCTGAAAAATACTGTTTAAAGCGATCAGCCCCGCGGCGTACTCCCGGTTACCTTCGGCCAGTTCATTCCAAACAATAACCATGGCTATACAGCGCGCCAGCCCTATCATAATAAGGCCAATCATATAGTCGGGTTTATCATGCAGGAAAACAATGGCCAGGAAAAACATCAGTACCGGCCCTACTATCCAGTTCAGAAAAAGAGAAAGACCTAATACCCTGGTATTACGGAACACCTCGCCGAGGCTTTCGTACTTTACTTTGGCAAGCGGCGGGTACATCATCAGTATTAAACCAACGGCTATTGGGATATTGGTTGTGCCGTTTGAAAAATAATTGATATACTTTGGTGCCGATGGTACAAAATAACCAATACCTACCCCTATGGCCATTGCCGCAAAGATCCATAAGGTGAGGTAGCGATCTAAAAAGCTCAACCTTTTGCGGTTAGCCGCCGGGGCGCAATTGTTTGCTGCCATTTGTTAACCGATGTGTTGTTTAACAAAATCGGCAGCGTATGTTTTGATCATATCACGCACCTGTTTAAATTCGTTCATCACCTCTTGGGGCGTACCGGTAGCCTTCGCCGGATCCGGAAAGTTGTAGTGGAAACGCTGCACCTTCCCCGGGAAATACGGGCAGGCCTCGTTAGCGTTGTCGCATACGGTTATCGATATATCAAAAACGATATTCAAATATTCATTCACATGGTTTGATGTATGTGCCGAAATATCTATCCCATCATCGGCCATCACCTGTATAGCATTGGGGTTAACGCCATGCGTTTCAATACCCGCGCTGTAAATATTGGCTTTACTCCCTGCAAAATACCGCAGGTAACCTTCTGCTATCTGGCTGCGGCAACTATTACCGGTACACAGTACTAAAATATTTTTCATAATTAATTAGCAACAGCCTCCCCCCGGTGTGCAGCAGGTTGCGGCAATGTTTTGCATTTGTATTTTTGGTTTAACTTCTACTGCGGGCGTGCAGCATTCTTCGCCTTTATCATTAGTGCCACAGGTACCGCCGCGTTCAATTGCTTTGCATTGTACAGCATCGGGCCTAAGGTCAACAATCAGGTTATCTCCGGTTATAATAATATCCCTGGGCAGCATCTGGCGGGTATCAAACCGGGTGTTGCCAAATTCTATTTTCACCATAGCATCAGCATCTAAAGGCAGTGCTTTTTCAACCAGGTCAATAATTGATAAAGCCTTACCAACTGTCATAGCCCTATCCTGCTGCTCATGCTGCGGCTCCCATAGCTGTACAATTATTTCGGTCCATTTATTTATTACACCGCCGCAATCCACAGATGTTATAGGCGCCTGCTTAATTTCGGTGATGTGGTAAGAAGCGTCCACCCATTTGTCTTCGGCGTATTGAAACTGTAATATAAGCCCGGGCGTTGCCTGTATTTGTTGTTTAAATAAACCCCATTTTAAATTTTCCATTGTTTATAGTTTAATAATCAATCGCAATATTGCGATTGATACGGTCAAAAAATTTTAGCAGCAGGTATTTACATCTTTGTACGATGCAAACATGGTGCTTATCTCATTTTGTAAGTTTTTCCAGGCCTTTGGTTCAATACAATAACAAACGCTAACCCCTTCTATTGTCCCCTGTATCAGGCCCGCATTTTTTAATTCTTTTAAATGCTGAGAAATGGTGGCCTGTGCCAAACCCAGTTCGCCCACCAGGTCGCCGCAAATACAGGCGTTGGCCTTAATAATTTGCTGCAGAATGGCAATACGGGCCGGGTGTGCAATTGCCTTTAACTGCATGGCCAGCTTATTTTGCTCGTCGGTAAAAATGTCTGTTTTGGTAATGCCCATATATTAATCGCAATATTACGATTAATATAATGATTCAAAGAAAAGTTTTTTAATAATTTCACGCAGAGACGCGAATGGTTCAACTATTATTTGCGCCTCTACGGCTTTGCGTGAGAAAACTATTTACTTCAGTACCACTTTTGTAGCCCCGTAACCAAACTTTTCTTTTCGGGCATCCATAAAGGTTTGCACTTTGGGGTGTTTACTTAACAGCTTATGCAGCTCGTGTTTTAATATTCCGTTACCTGTGCCGTGTATAAAAGTAATATCGGGCATTTGGTGCACAATGGCGGCATCAAGCGCTTTTTTAAAATGGTCGGTTTGTATGTTCAGGATCTCGCTGCTGGCTAAAAACTGGTAATCGTCGCGCAGTTTTTCGATATGCAGATCCAGTTCGCTAACGGGTTTAGCTACGGTTTGCTGTTTTTCTTCGGCAGGTTTAAAAAAGCTTTCCTTTAGCTTTTCGGCATCTATCACCAGTTCGGGTTCATCAAGCTGTATCATCCAGCCTTGTTGTTTGATGTAGGGTACCAGCTTTTTAGCCCCGGCAAAATCCTTGGCCTTAAACTGCTCACTTACGTTCAATGGTGCAACCGATGGCTGGTTCTGTTTGGTGTAAAACAGTACCTGAAATATCAGCTTAGGCCACAATTGCAGCTCAGATAATTTGGCCGAATATACCTTTACTACGCCATTTGGCTCAACAATACCTGCAAACTCACCTTTAAAATCTTTTTGCTGCTGGGTGGTAAGCGATGCAAGCAATTGGTACGATGTTTCGTTAATGATATATAAATGCACCAGCGCGTTAGCTTTGGCATCGGCCACTACGGCTATGTGTACACCTTTGCTTTTAAACTCGCCCGCGGGCTGTTTAATCTCGGCAATATGTTCCTCATCGTGGCTTTCGGCGCCATGGCCATGTACGTAGGTAACCTTGCTTGCCAATACGGGTATCTCAAAATCATCCTCAACGGTAACACCAATCATTTGCTCGTCGATAATTTTGGTAACGTATCCTTCCAGCCGTTCGTCAACAAAACGTACAAAATCGCCTAATTTATATTTCATAGCAACAAAGGTATTTATTAATATAGTGTAACACCGTTAATTAAACTTAATTTTACCTGTAAATCGTTTTTTATTAAGAAAAGAAACAGGACTATCGTTTTTGTGTTTACCTCTCAAAATTAAGCTCAATTAATATGGAAAACCATACCCCTCCCGCTCCTGACAATAAATTCCTGAAGCAGATATTTCTGCATCATTTAACCCGCATATACAACGGCAAACGTTTTTTACGCGAACGTACGCCCCACCTGGTAGAACTGGCATCCTTTGAGGCCTTACGCCTGGGCATAAAAGAATTTGGAGGTGATGTTAAGAAACAGATTGAGCGGATGGAAAAAATTTACAAACTGATAGGCGAAACACCGTCGCCAGAGATCTGTAACCCCATCCGCACTATAGTTAAAGATGAGTTTTGTTTAGATGACACCCAAAGTATCCCCCTGTTAAATGATCTTGACCTGATGCTGTATCTGCAAATTTTAGAGCACATCAACATTACATCATACCGCATGCTTATTATGATAGCAAAATTATTGAAGTATGACGAAGTGAAGCAATTGCTAACAGAAAACTTTGATGAATCGGCCGATAACGACCAGCTATTTACTTTGATAGCTAAAGAGTATGTAACACCCGAGTAATTACAAAAAGCTATAAAAAAACAAAACCGGACCATAGGCCCGGCTCTGTATAGTTATTTAATACCCCTACTAAAATAACTTACAACAAAGAAAAAAAATTTAATCGCTGTAAACAAGCACCCTGTGTAACAATTCGTTTACCTAACACATCTAACTTAGTGTTATAATATATCCTAAATTTGCTTCTGTATTACATCACAAACCCAATACACTATGTTTAAAAAACTACTATTAACTGCCGCTTGCAGCGTTGCGCTGTTACAATTGCAGGCACAGAGCCTTTACATGCCGCGCGATATTAAAAAAGCGTATGATAACGGCACCCGCAGCCTGGACGGTAAACCCGGCCCTAAATACTGGCAAAACCATGCCCGTTACAATATTTCTATTACCGCTGCCCCGCCATTAAGCACGGTAAGGGGCACCGAAACCATTACTTATATTAATAACAGCCCCGATACCTTAAAAAGGCTTAACATGAAACTGATCCTGAACATTCACCGCCCGGGCGCTGCCAGGATGGGTGATGCAGGCCCTGATTATTTAACATCGGGTATCCAGATAGATACTTTTTTAATTGGCGGGCAAAAAAAGGCATGGAACAATGCTACGGCATCGTCAACCAACCAGGCTGTGAGTTTAAACAAACCCCTGATGCCGCACGATTCGGTATTGATAAACATTGCATGGCATTTTGATGCATCAAAGCAAAGCGGCCGCGAAGGGCAGATAGATTCTACCAGTTATTACCTGGCTTATTTTTACCCGCGTGTATCTGTTTATGACGATTACAATGGCTGGGACCGCGTAGCATTTGTTGATGCACAAGAGTTTTATAACGATTTTAACGATTACACCCTTAACGTTACCGTACCCAAAAACTTTATAGTTTGGGCTACAGGCACCCTGCAAAACCCAACACAGGTATTGCAAAAAGAATATGCCGACCGCCTGCAAAAATCAATGACCAGCGACAGCACTATCCACGTAGCTACCATTGATGAGATTACCGGCAATAAAGTAACTGCGCAAAACGCCATGAACACCTGGACATGGACAGCCACCAACATCAGCGACGTAGCCCTTGGTTTAAGCAACCATTACATTTGGGATGCAGGCAGTGTTATTGTTGATAAAAGCACCGGCAGGCGCGCAAGCATGCAGGCAGCTTACTCTGTAAAAGGCACCGATTTTAAACAATCTGTACAATATGGCCGCAACGCACTGGGTTGGTTTAGCCATAACTGGCCGGGTGTACCCTATCCTTTCCCTAAGATGACGGCTTTCCAGGGGTTTGCTGATATGGAATACCCCATGATGGTGAACGACAGCCAAATGGGCGACCCGGGCTTTGCACAATTGGTGCAGGACCACGAAATAGCACACACCTGGTTCCCATTTTATATGGGCATCAATGAAACCCGCTATGCTTTTATGGACGAAGGCTGGGCTACAACCTTAGAATACCTGATAGGTATTGAAGAAAAAGGTAAAGCCAAAGCCGATGAATTTTACAAGCAGTTCCGTATAAACGGCTGGATAAACAACCGTTCGAGCAACCAGGATATCCCGGTTATTACCCAAACCAGCGAACTAACAACCGGTTACGGTAACAACGCTTACGGCAAACCATCATTAAGCTACCTTGCACTTAAAGATATGCTTGGCGATGAGCTATTTAAAAAAGCCCTGCATGGCTATATGGACAGGTGGCATGGTAAACACCCTACCCCATGGGATTACTTTAATTCGATGAGCAATGTATCGGGCCGTAACCTTACCTGGTTCTTTAACAACTGGTTTTTTACCAATTACTATAACGACCTGGCTATAAAAAGTGGCGTAACCGGTAAAGATGGCTATACCTTAACCGTTGCCAATATTGGCGGTTTCGCTATTCCGTTTGATGTGGTGATCACTTATACCGATGGCACCACCAAAACCATCCACAAAACCCCGGCGGTTTGGGAAGCTAACCAAAAACAAACACTGGTTACTTTCACCAACGAAAGAGGTAAGAGCCTAAAATCGGTAACGTTAGATAACGGTATCTACATGGATGCCAATACCAAGGATAACACCTGGGCGCCTAAAGCTAAATAAGGCCATAACTTATATTTAATAAAAAAACGCCCACCGCAAGGTAGGGCGTTTTTTTATGCTCATTAATCTTACCATTTTCCCGTTTAAAACTTGCTGCAATGCTTCCTTTTATCTCGAACAATAGCGAAGCCTTAGCCTATGGCCAGCTGTTATTACAGGCATATATATTAGTGTGACGATAACTACTACCTCCGCTAAATATAAAAAAAAACGCCCGGCTCCTATTTGGCCGGGCGTTTTAAACCATTTATGACAACAGCAAATAGCCGCTTATAAAAAGCTGAATATGAATGGATTATTTTTTTATCACAACCACATTGCCAAGCTTTTGCCTTACGCTTAATATACCTCCTTCATCAAGCGGCTGCCAAAACCATCCCTCTTTAGTTTTATTATCAACCTGTGCCAGTTTTTTACCGCTTACTGTAATGCTGGTAGGTTTAGCTGTAAGCCTAAAAAGATCATTAGATGCTTTATCAAAAATTTTGTACGAAATATCATTTGCACCATACACTATATTTTTAACCGTAGACGATGTTTTTAGCATATGATCGGCACCGGCAGGTGCTAACTGTGGCGCAATTGCCATAGCACGGATATAATGACGAACGAAATCGCCATATCCATCAGTCATCCAAACATCGTTTGTTGGGTAGTAATTTTTGCCATCATAATCTACCGCGTAGGTTGACCATGTAAGCTCGCGCACCGCATTACGGTTAAGTGTGGTGTCGCCTGTCATGGCCCAATACAACAACTCCATTGATGCCTGGCGGGCCGAATGGCTGTTGCCAACTACAGGGTATGCAGTTTGTTCGTTAGTAACTGTTACACCGTATTTTGCCCAGTCTTTATTGTTAAATGTTTTATGCACCCATTTAAAAATATTTGATACTGTTTTTTTCCAGTCGGTGTAAAGCTCCTTATGCTCCATCACAAACATAGCATAAGTGGTGGCATTTATTTGTGTTTTTGAGTATCCTGGTACATCTTCAAAAAACGGCCCCCAATCATTAGTCTTTTCAGGATAGTTCTTAAACCATTGTAAGGTTTTATTAAAGGCATCCTGATATTTTACGGTATTACCTTTATGTAGTTTAATCAGTTCGCTAAATAGCTGAAGCGTGCCTGTCCAGTTTGCCGTATAGCTACCCATTCTTGGTTCTTTGTAATAATCATTCTTACCAAGCGCAGCTACTTTACCCGTTACGGCATTCACCTTAAAAGGCCACGGTGAATTTTTTGCATCACCGGGTTTTATGTTTGCAGCCATGGTGTTGGCAATTTTAACTGCAATATCCAAATATTTAACTTCTCCGGTTTTTTTATACAACCGTATCAGTTCATAACCCAATGATCCTGCTTTATCGGGCTGTAGCACACCTTTACCAGCCATCATATCGCCATCATATATCCCAGATTCTACATTAGTGTTATATGGGTATGGCAAATTTGGCCATTTACAGGTTGGCGAAGACATAGAATGCGCCAGGTAATAATCGGCCTGATACTTCATATCCTTTATGAAAGCCTCATCGCCAAGGTAATTATAAAATATATCCCAGGCAGATATGCCCATAGCCACCTGGTCGCCACCGATACCTCTTCTATCATGGCCGGCTTTCCATACCTGGTGGTTCATATAATACTTTTCACCATTGGTATCCGCTTCCATGTTTTTCCAAAACTTCCATGTTAGTTTTATAGTTTGGTCAAACGCATCACCATAATTATCTGCATTCCACGGAATAATGTTCCCACCACCATCTACCTTTACCTTATGATAAATGATAGAATCTGATAATTCGCGTCCGTTTTTAATACTAAGTATGTTTTTGTCCAGTATGCCATATTGTGCATTAGCTGTATTACTACATAGAAACAGTGCTAAAAGCGCACAAAGGCCTTTACCAATTTTTTCGCCAAAATTGTGTTTGTACATTTGTTTAAAGATTAATATATAAATTGATTAGTAATTAGATTTTTAATCGGCATAAAAGCCCCTAAATATATCTTATTTAACCCTATATAAACCGATTGAAATGAGATTTATTTGTCAAATTAATTTGCATTTATAACTACATCATTGTATTACCTGTGATTATCAAAAGGTTATACATTACCGTCAAACAGACAGATTATAGTATTTATAATCAATTAATTACAAGGATATATACGGTAGTGTAATAACAACACCAATTACAAGCCGAATTATTGGTGTAAAAACAACACCAAGTACAGGCTGCAGGATGACTTTTTTAGTAACGATCTGTTACGGCGGGGAGCGATAGCAACATGGTGAATTGGCTGGAGAATAAAACCAAAAAAGCCCGGCTAAACCGGGCTTTTACACATGTTATATTAAATACCTTATGCGTTCTGGATAGAGTTATTCCAATCGTTAGCGGTACCTTTTACTTTTGATTTTGCACTATCAACACCGTTTTCGGCATAGTGTGTAGCTTTAGCCTTTACACTGTCAATCGCATCATCAGCATCGCTAACCGCGCCGCTGAATTTTGATTTTACCGAATCGACCGCGTTACTGCCATACTCTTTGATGTTATCGGCGGTAGATTGCGCTTTGTTTTTTGCTTTGTCAACAAGGTCGTTTACGTAATCAGCAATATCGCCTCTTAGTTCTTCACCTTTTTCGGGGGCTAATAGTAAACCTAATGCGGCGCCCGCTGCAGCACCCACTAAAAGTGCTGCTATAATTTTTGCTTGATCTTTCATATTCTTTACTTTTTAGTAGATGATTTTGTACTTAAGTAACAAATACCATACCGCACTGTTTAAAAAAGTTCATAATAAGTTATGCCTTGTAATAATTTACAACCACCAAGTGTAATAAACACACAAAGCAGGCGCTTTGCTGTTTAAGTGATAATGGATATTACTTCACTTATAGATTCAACCCGGTCGGTACACTTCCGTAAAATATTTTACCTGGTAACAATTGTACTGGCAGGTATACTACTTGTACTTAAATACCAACTATTGCCTTATATAAACAGGAAAGAAAGTTTTATAGACAGGATACTGAGACGGGTATTGGATTTTTTGATCGCGCTAATATTCATCATCATAGCCGTGTCGTCGGTAATTTTTTGGATAAGCGGGAATGAATAACAATTGGTTAGACAGGGTCATCATGACATCGCGCCTTTCAACCACCTGCTGGCCAAAAAAAAAACATCCGCCTTTATGGGGCGGATGCTTTCTGTAACATTTAGTGGATTAATATATAATTAAACAACCTTTACGTTTACTGCGTTTAAGCCTTTTCTTCCGTTTTCTACTTCGAATTCGACTTTATCGTTTTCACGAATTTCGTCGATCAGACCTGTTGAATGAACAAATACATCGGCACCACCACCATCTGGGGTAATAAAACCAAATCCTTTTGTTTCATTGAAAAATTTTACTGTTCCTTCTTTTTGCATTATATTATTTATTAAAGTGCGCAAGGTATGCATAATAATCCACAATAGTGCAAAAGCGCTGTAAATGCAGGTAATAGCAATGCTAAACAGTATAGGGTTAAGCTACAACAGCCAGGTGCCGGCCATGCAGGGTATTTTCAGAATCTTTTACAATGCCGCGAATCTTCTCGTCCAGTTCGTTAACGGTAAGTTCCATCATATCAAAATAGCTAAAGTTTATATTCTCCATTTTAATAAGGTCCATAATACCCAATAATGATGCTACCGGCCTGCGCAACTCATGCGACTGGATGATGGCAATGCGGTTAAGCGCCTCGTTCTGGATATTGATATAAGCTTCCTGTTTTTTATGATGCGTAATATCGGTAGAGTTTAGCGCCACTCCTATCACATCCCCCATGCGGTTACGCACAGGGATAAAGGTGGTCACCTTCCAGCAGGCGGTTGGTGTGCCCGGCATCAAAAGCCATTCGCGTTTTATAGAACGGCCTGTTAGCGCTATGTTGAAGTACTTCTTAAATTGGTGCAGTATACTTGGCTCAGTAAAATCAAGCAAAGTATGGCCTTCAGCCAACTTATGGCCGTAAGCATTTTTCACAAACGCTGCAGCCGACCGGTTAAACGCCAGCACTTCAAAGTTACGATCTGCCAGTATGTGGGTATCATTAGAACTATCAAAGATGGCCTTCAGCTTTAATTCCGACTCAACAATAGCGGTAGCATGTTCCTGCTCTTTTGTACGTTGTTTAGCCAGCGTATTCAGGCTCCAGTTCAGTTCCATCAGGTTTACTACCTGCTTGGCCATTACCTGCATTGATTTTTGCTGATGAGCCGTCAGTTCTCTTGGCTGCATATCAATAACGCATAAACTACCTATAGCAAAGCCGTCTTTAGTAATTAACGGAGCCCCTGCGTAAAACCGAACGTATGGCTCGCCGTTAACCAGTGGGTTATTGCAATGTAAAGGGTCGGTTTTAAGATCGGGAATAATATTTAGATGGGTTTGTTTAATGGTAGCATTACAAAAGGACATACCCCGGGGAGTGCACTCAACCTCGGTGCCTACCGATGCTTTGAACCACTGCGTATCTTTATCAAGTACGGTAACCAAGGCAACAGGGGCCTGGCAAATTTCGGCCACAAGCGCTACAATTTCATTTAAATCATTAACAATACCAGCATCAAGGTGCATAAACCTATCTACAGCAGTAAGGCGTTGTTGCTCGGTATAGTTAATCATACAAGGTAAATGGTTGAAAATAATATGCAGCCTTATAAAGGCCTTCAATTATACACGCAACCCTTAAAAATGTTTATGGCGGTGTATTATAATATTATTTCAGCAAGGGTTATAATTAAATACGGGAATTATAGCTGCACGGTTTGCCACCCGGCAAATATTTTTCATATTTAAAAACCCCGATGGGGTTAACCAAAGGGGTTTGCTAAATACCTTAATACAACTTATAACCACATAACCATACTAATCATTTAGCCCTAATTTATAAAGCTTCTGCCTTGTAAACCAGGGTTAAATATAATTATATACGATTTGTACGTATTCACGGTTTTAATTGATACATCTTATTCAGAATAAATACTCTGCACGTGGTCGCGCAGGTTATAGCCCGATGCCATCACTTCGCCGTAAGCGCCTGCTGTGCGTATAGCTATCAGGTCGCCACGGTATGATTGCGGCAGGTCAACATCCTTACGGAAACAGTCGGTACTTTCGCATATCGGGCCTACAACGTCGTATTTTATTTGAGGTGCGGGGTGCGGGATATTTGGTGCGCCTGCATGCGTCACTTTTATTTCCGGCTCTCCGCTCATCTCTCCACGCTCCCTACTCAAATTCTCAATTGAGTGATAAGCCTGGTAAAGCATCGGGCGCATCAGTTCGGTCATCCCTGCATCCAGTATCAGGAAGTTCTTTTTCTGGCCGTTCTTTACATACAGCACCCTTGATATAAGCGAGGCCGACTGTGCTACCATAGCACGGCCCAATTCAAAATGCACTTCCTGGCCCGGCTTTACATTCAGAAATTTGCTAAACACTTTAAAGTAACTTTCAAAATCGGCAATGCCGTTGGTATCGGGGTTGTAGTAATCAACACCCAGGCCACCACCGGTGTTTAGTATTTTTATGGTGAAGCCGTGGTTCTCAAACCAGTCCTGCATTTCGTTAATGCGGGTACAAAGGTTGCGGTAAACCTCCATATCGGTAATTTGCGAGCCAATGTGGAAGTGGATCCCTAAAAATTTAAGGTTATCGCACTTACGCAGTGTTTCGGCAACATCATTAAGCTGCCAGGTGTTTATGCCAAATTTATTTTCATCAAGCCCGGTGGTAATAAAATGATGGGTATGCGCATCAACATTGGGGTTAATGCGGATAGCAATACCGGCAACTTTGTTTTTGGCTTTCGCCAGATCGTTGATGATCTCCAGTTCCTGTACCGACTCTACATTGAAACAAAAAATATTTGCATCAAGTGCTAAATTTATCTCTTTATCAGATTTACCTACACCTGCAAATACCACTTTTCCTTTATCAAAGCCATGCTCAATAGCGGCTTTTACCTCATTGCCGCTTACGCAATCGGCACCAAACCCAAAGGACTGGATCATGTCTATAACCTTAGGGTTAAAGTTGGCCTTCATGGCATAATGCACATGGAAACCGTATTTTGATGATGCATCCCTGCAGGCATCTAATGTATTGCGCAAAACATCCATATCATAATAATAGAATGGTGTTTCGGTATCGTTAAACCGCTGTATCGTATTTTTGTTGAACATTGTTTTATCTTT
The DNA here is from genome assembly GCA_040390445.1 of Bacteroidota bacterium. GTDB lineage: Bacteria > Bacteroidota > Bacteroidia > Sphingobacteriales > Sphingobacteriaceae > Mucilaginibacter. The sequence goes on along the minus strand of JAZJYI010000001.1, from coordinate 894,452 downwards.
TTCTCACGTCATTGCGAGCGTAGCGTGGCAATCTTCGACATGCTTGTCGCCTGCTTTTCTATCGAATATTGCTTCGTTCCTCGCAATGACGCTTTATTAATTAGTGGGGTTTAAAACAACCTGCTGTGCAAGCTTCTCAATACCTCTACCTTATCTTCTGTTTTTACCAGTACCGACATGTTGTGGTCGCTGCCACCGTATGATATCATCCTAACCGGTACGTGTTTTATAGCTTCCAAAACGCGGGCGGCATAGCCATGTTTTTCGGCACCAAAATCGCCAACCACACAAATAATGGTATGGTTCACATCAATATCAACCGAGCCAAACGCGGCCAGTTCTGCAGTGATCTCGCCCAGGTAAGTAGTATCATCAATAGTTAAAGATACCGCCACCTCTGATGTGGTGATCATATCAATAGATGTACGGTAACGCTCAAACACCTCAAACACGCGGCGTAAAAAACCATGTGCCAGCAACATGCGGCTGCTCTGTATCTTTATAGCGGTAATACCATCCTTAGCAGCGATAGATTTTATTTTATCCTTCTCGCTGGTATTGGTTATCAGGGTACCTGCGGCTTGCGGGTCCATGGTGTTTAACAACCGTACCGGGATCTTATACTTTTGCGCCGGGAACACGCTTTGCGGATGCAATATCTTAGCACCAAAGTAAGCAAGCTCGGCAGCTTCGTCAAATGATAACTGGGCTATTGGCCTGGTATTGCTTACAATACGCGGGTCGTTATTGTGCATGCCATCAATATCCGTCCATATCTGCACTTCCTCGCTGCGGATGCCCGCCCCTATTAGCGATGCGGTATAATCGCTGCCACCACGGCGCAGGTTATCAATCTCGCCAAAGGCATTACGGCAGATGAACCCTTGTGTAATAAACAAATTCACATCCGGGTGCTTATCCAGCAAAGGCGTCAATTCTGTAGTAATATGCTCAACAACCGGTTCGTTATCCTCATCGGTTTTCATAAACTCAAGCGCCGGCAGTAAAACCGATGGCACACCTATCTCCTTTAAATAAATATGGTACAGCGTGGTTGATAGTAACTCGCCCTGCGCTAATATAATTTTATCTTCTATCGGGGTAAACAGGTCGTTAGCAAAACTGCTTAGCAGCCTGAAATGGTAATCAATAACTTCCTTACCCTGTGCTAAGGTTTCGGGCTTCTTTAAAAGCTCCTTAATAACACCTTCGTACTTATCCTTTAATATGGCAATTAAATTTGCCGCCTTGGCCTTATCATTTGTAAGGTAGGCCTGGCCTATTTCAACTAAATTATTGGTGGTGCCAGACATAGCCGATAACACCACTATTTGCCGTTCCTGGGGGTTTATTATATCCAGCAGCTTCTGCATACGGGCGGCACTTCCAACTGATGTTCCGCCAAATTTTAAAACTTTCATTATTTGTTTCCGTTTACCATAAAACATTAATATTCTTGTATGAATATTGAGGCGCTAAAAATAGGATTTTAAACCACTTATATCTAAAATGAGCAAAATAAAATTTGGAACAGATGGCTGGAGAGCGATCATTGCCGACGACTATACTGTTGAGAACGTAAAACGGGTGGCCTATGCAACAGCATTATGGCTAAAACAAAACTTTGAAAACCCAAGCGCCGTTGTAGGCTGCGACCCGCGTTTTGGCGGGCCAATGTTTGCAGATGTTACCACTACGGTGCTGGCATCGCAAGGCGTAAAGGTATTCCGTGCCGAAAATACATTCATATCAACCCCCATGATCTCCCTGGGTACCGTGCGTAAACAGGCATCGGCAGGTATCATTATTACGGCAAGCCATAACCCGCCTGCCTATAATGGATATAAGATAAAAGCATTTTATGGTGGCCCGGCTACACCTGATGATATTGAAAAGGTAGAATCGCAGATCCCGGACACTATCAGCCTTGAGCTAAAAACGGTTACCGATTATGTTACCGAAGGTTTGGTAGAATATATTGACCTGGAAGATATGTATGTAGAACATGCCGAAGCCAGCTTTGATATTCCTGCCATCCGCGATAGCGGTTTGCAATGGGCTTACGATGCCATGTACGGTGCCGGCCAAAACGTAATGCGCCGCCTGTTCCCGGATATTACCTTTTTGCATGCCGATTACAACCCAAGCTTTGACGGCCAGGCGCCCGAGCCTATCCAGCGTAACCTGCAGGAGTTTGAGCAACTGATCAAACTATCTGAAGGTGAGATTGCATCAGGTTTAGTTACCGATGGTGATGCCGACAGGATTGGTTTATATGATGGCGACGGTACTTTTGTTGATTCGCACCACATCCTTTTATTGCTGATACATTACCTGTATAAAGTAAAAGGCGAAAAAGGCGAAGTTTATTCTACTTTCTCGTGCACCAGCAAAATTCAAAAACTTTGCGACGCATACGGATTGAACAACACCGTTACCAAAATTGGCTTTAAATACATCTGCGACCTGATTGTTAACAGTGGCAAGCCATTTATGGTAGGCGGCGAAGAATCTGGCGGTATTGCGGTTAACGGCCACATCCCCGAGCGCGATGGTGTTTGGATTGGTTTGATGATATGGGAATTTATGGCCAAAAGCGGCCGCAGCTTAAAAGACCTTGTACAGGAAATTTATGATGTGGTTGGTAAATTTGCGGTTGAGCGTTATGACCTGCATGTTACCGAAGAGAAGAAACAACAGATCATCAGCAACTGCAAAAGCGGTTACGGCACCTTTGGTAAATTAAAGGTTACCCGTACCGAAGACCTGGATGGCTTTAAATTCTTCTTCGAGGACGAGACCTGGGTAATGATCCGCCCATCAGGCACCGAACCTGTACTGCGTGTTTACTGCGAGGCCCCAAGCACTGCCGAATCAATCAAGATATTGGATATTGTTAAGGCAGAACTGTTAAAATAACCCGGGATTTACCCGATTTGATAGATTTTTAAAGGCTTGCTTCGGCAAGCCTTTTTTTGTTGGTTTACTCCCCGGGCGTCATTGCGAGGAGCGACGTGGCAATCTTGGATAGAAAAGTCGACCACAAGCATGTCGAAGATTGCTTCGTACCTCGCAATGACGCTTTATTAAAATTTTTTTTCTAATTTCCCGGTGATATATCCTCCAATCCGCGCACTTATAATTAAATGCAGGTATTATGGTAAAAACGGTTAACAGGGAACAATTACTAATGGAGCTTTATAAAAGCGCCTTCCCCACTGTGGCTAAGTATGTAGCCAAAATGGGCGGTACGCTTGATGATGCCAAAGATGTTTTCCAGGATGCTTTGGTAATATATTACGAGAAAGCCGTTATTGGTAATTTAGTTGCTGATGATAGCAAAGCATATCTTTTAGGTATTGCGAAGCATATGTGGTTTAAAAAGTTCAAAGAACAAGGCAACACAATACCGCTTGATGATTCATTAGAACAAGCAGATGAAGCAGAACAGCACATCGCTAACAACAAAGTTTTACAGTTTTTAGCAACTGCCGGCAAACGTTGTATGGAACTGCTGAGCGCCTTTTATTACCACAAACTACCCATGAAAGATGCTGCCGAACAATTTGGCTACGCGGGCGAACGCTCGGTAACCGTACAGAAATACAAATGCCTGGAAAAAGTAAGGGACACCGTTAAAGAAAAATCATTAACCTATGCGGACTTCATTGAATAATATCAAAGAAACAGACGACCACGTGCTGGGCCTTGCCGCACCGCAGGACGACCTGTTATTTGAGGCAAGGATGATCCTGAACCCCGAACTAAGGCTGGATGTGGCCTGGCACAGGCAAACCCTTAACCTGGTGCAGCAATACGGGCGCAAGCAACTGCGTGCCGAGATCCAGGCTGTACATAACCAACTTTTTACCCAGCCACAGCATCAAAGCTTCCGCCAAAACATACTGCGCTTTTTTAAACGCTAACCATTAAAATTTAATAGAATGAACGCAAACGAGTTCCGCAAATACGCGGTGAGGCATCGCCATGTCCAAAGTTTACATGTTGATAGGTTTATTAGCCAGGTAAACAGCAGCCGCATAACCAGCCAAACACCCGCCATTATGGAAGAGCGGCAAATGAACATCACCCAGATGGACGTGTTCTCGCGCCTGATGATGGACAGGATCATTTTCCTGGGTACCGCGGTTGACGACCATGTGGCTAACATCATACAGGCACAATTGCTGTTCCTGCAATCAACAGATGCCAGGCGCGATATCCAGATCTACATCAATTCGCCGGGTGGCTCGGTTTATGCCGGGCTGGGTATTTATGATACCATGCAATTCATCTCGCCCGATGTGGCCACCATTTGTACCGGCATGGCGGCATCCATGGCGCAGGTATTACTATGCGCCGGCACAAAGGGCAAACGCGCCGCCCTGCCACATTCCAGGATCATGATGCACCAGCCATCAGGCGGCGCTCAGGGCATGGCATCAGATATTGAGATAGCCGCCGTGCAAATTGCCAAAATGAAAAGGGAACTTTACGAGATCACCGCTAAACACAGCGGACAAGATTACGAAACCGTTTACCGCTTATCCGACCGCGACCACTGGATGATAGCCGCCGAAGCCCTGGAATTTGGAATGATAGATGAGATTTTGGGTGCGCGGGAGAAGTAGTGTTAATACTAAACTCTCCTTGTCATGCTGAGCGATAGCGAAGCATCTATTCGCTGCCATGCATCGCCGTCATGTATAGTTCGCTAATAGATCCTTCACTACGTTCAGGATTACAAAAGGGAATATTCGCCGCTGTTGTTGTTGTTTTCACCAACAAAATCCAGGACGGCTGATTTTCAGTCCGTATAAAGGGCGATTTTTGCCGTTTTTTGCCGTTTTGGTATCGCCACCAACCACATCAGGGCGGGTTAATTGCCAATCCATCCGGTAAATAATTAAAATTGTATTAATGGTGGCAGCATTTTGTCAGTAGCTGATTTTTAAACTATCTCATTATCAGTTATTTAATAGTGTTCATGAGCGTTCACGGCAGTGAACGTGAACACTTTTCAGCGTTTCGTCCTTCGGAATGCAAGGCAATCCCCAATCCCCGCGCGTCATTGCGAGAAGCGTAGCGACGTGGCAATCTTCGACACGCCTGTAGCCGACTTTTCTATCGGAGATTGCTTCGTACCTCGCAATGACGCGTGGACAAAAATCCAAAAAATAATCGCTTACTTTGGGTTTTACATCAGCGTATAATCCATGAAGAAACTACTTACCGCTACCTTCCTGTTAATTTGTATCATTTTTAAAACATCAGCGCAAAATAATAGTGTAGTAACCACTACCGCCAATTACAGCGAATTGCAGCAAAAATTCGTCGACCTGAAGTTTGGTATGTTCATCCACTTTAACATGCCTACTTACATGGATGCCGACTGGCCCGATCCTGAAACTGAAGCAGCCAACTTCAACCCAAAAAAACTTAATGCCGATCAGTGGGCAAAAGCAGCCAAAAGCGCTAACATGACCTACGGTTGCTTAACCACCAAACACCACAGCGGGTTTTGCATTTGGGATACCAAAACAACTGATTATAACGTAATGAACAGTCCGCTTAAACGGGATGTGGTAAAGGAATATGTTGATGCATTCCGTAAAAACGACCTGAAAGTGATGCTTTATTACAGCATATTGGATACCCACCACAAACTGCGCCCGCATTACATCACCCAGAAACATTTTGAGATGGTGAAAGCGCAGTTAACCGAGCTGTTAACCAAATATGGTAAAATAGAGGCTATTATTATCGACGGTTGGGATGCCCCGTGGTCGAGGATAAGCTATGACGATATCAACTTTGAGGATATTTACCATCTGGTAAAATCTATCCAGCCGGATTGTGTGCTGATGGACCTAAACGGCGCCAAATACCCCGCCGAAGGTTTATTTTACAGCGATATAAAAACTTATGAGATGGGTGCCGGCCAGCGCCTGGCAAAAGAGAGCAATATTATGCCATCATTGGCTTGTTTGCCATTGCAAAGCAGCTGGTTTTGGAAAACCAACTTCCCTACCACTGCGGTAAAAGACCCCGCCAAAATGGTTAACGAACTAACTACTTTAAATAAAGCAGATTGTAACTTCATCCTTAATGTTGCACCAAACCGCGACGGGCTGTTTGATGATAATGCTTTAGCTGCCCTTAAAGAGATAGGTAAACTTTGGAAAAACGATGGCCCGGCACCAAAACTTGCGGCTACCGGCGCGCCTATCATATCAAGCAACCTGGCCAAAAACAAGCCTTCAAACTCCAGTTGGAGCGATGACATGAACATTATGGATTTTGCCAATGATGATGATTTCACTACGTCGTGGACATCGAGCGCAACCATTAAAACCCCATGGTACGAAATTGATTTTGGTAAGGATACCGAGTTTAATACCATTACTGTAACTGAGCCGAAAGCCAATATTACGGCTTACCATTTTGAGTACCTGCAAAACGGTGTTTGGAAACCAATTGCAGAGGGCAACACTACATCACGCGTAAAGATCCATCGTTTTAACCGCGTGTATGGCACCAAAGTGCGTGTAACTATTGATAAAGCCGAAGGGCAGGTATCTATTGCAGAGTTTGGCGTTTATAACGAGCGCAGGTAAGATATAATTATTTAAGACGCGAAGTATCTCGTCTCTACAAAGAAGATAATGTAGAGACGAGATACTTCGCGTCTTTTTATAAAACCCCACCCGCACGTAACAATTATATCAGTAAACACCTTATTCAAAACTGTTCTGCATATTTTATCGTTCTTTACACAGAATTTATCCAGAATTAGTTTTATAATGCCATCCTCTTTCCGATCCGCTCTCAGATATTTATTGGTTACCACCATGCTGACATTGGCAGGCCTTACCTCAAGAGCCTACTCAATATTAGCCCACGAGGCTATTATTGATGCTACATGGAAGTCGACATTGATGCCCTTACTAAAGCAAAAATACCCTGACGCCACACGCGAGCAAATACTGATGGCACACTCCTACGCATATGGCGGCGCAATTGTGGCCGATATGGGTTACATGCCTTTTGGCAATGGCTTTTTTACCGACCTGGTGCATTACGTACGCAGTGGCGATTTTGTACAGGCCCTTATTGCCGATTCGCAAAATTTGAATGAATATGCATTTGCACTGGGCGCCTTATCACATTATATGGCCGATAAATACGGGCACTCGCTCTCAACCAACCTTAATGTGCCTATTATTTACCCAAAACTTCAAAAAAAATTCGGTAATGTAGTCACTTACGAGGACGATCATACCTCACATAGCCGCATGGAATTTGCTTACGATGTTTTACAGATAGGGCAAAACGGTTATACATCCGAAGGGTATCATGATTTTATTGGTTTTAATATCTCTGTCCCGGTTTTAGAGAAAGCTTTTTACGAAACTTACGGTCGCGAACTGGGCAGCATATTCTCCAACATCAACTCGTCCATTAATACCATGCGCTGGGGTGTGCGTAATCTATTCCCGGTGCTCACCAAATCGGCCTATAAAGCAAACCAAACCGATATTGAAAAAATGCACCCGGGCATAACAGCACGCAAGTTTCAGTATAAAATGAGCAAACGGTCTTTCAACCTTGAGTTTGGCAAAGAACGGAAGGAGCCAAAGTTTTTTGCGAAGGTTGCTGTGTTCTTCATCAAAATATTACCTAAAATAGGGCCTTTAAAAACGCTGAAATTTAAATCGCCGGGCGAGAAAGGACAAAAGCTTTTCGCTATCAGTTTTGAGACTATTTTGAAAAATTACAAGGATGCTTTAGGCCAGGTAGGCAATAACCAGCTTATACTACCCGATATTGATTTTGACACCGGTAACCTTACCTGTTTAGGCGAATACAAATTGGCCGATAACACCTACGCCGAACTTTTAGAAGAATTGCAGGAACAGCAATACAAGAACGTTACCCCAGAGCTGCAAAAAAGCATACTTGACTTTTACAACGGCGCCGATACCACACAGCTAACCGCTAAGGACCTGAAAAAATGGGCTAAAACCAGCGTGAGGATCAAAGAGCTTTCACGACTAACACCTATGCCACAGGATACACTACATTCGCTGGTTGAGCAGAAGTAGGTTACGCCATATCAAAAAACTTTAACGGCTGGCCTGCATCTTCACAAACCACTGTACCTTTATATCCCGGAGCAATATTAAAACTATGCAGCAGCCAGTTTTTGTTTGTGCCGATGAGGGATGGCTCTAAAACATGTTCACCATTAAGCGCAGGAGTTATCTTCAGATGATCGCCAAGGCCCTGGCCGGTTGCTTTCAGGATGGCTTCCTTACGTGTCCATAAAGTGAAAAATCTTTCGGGTGAGGTTCCAATATAATTAACCTCTTCCTCACTAAAATTATCCTCCAGAATATCCTGGAACGGGAATAAAGGGTCAACAAACTCCACATCGGCCCCAACCGGTAATTGGGCTATGGCCAGCACTACCCAATCGCCGGAGTGCGAAAGGTTATAGTGCACTTTATTACCATCCATGCCAACCAAATGTGGTTTTTTATTATCACCCAATTCAAATTGCAGTTGGGCAGGCGGCGTGTTCAGGTATTTGCCTAAAACAATTCGCTGTGCACCACGGCTTACAATGAACCTATAAGTATCTTTCTGTTGTTTGTACTTATCGGCACGAAGGGTTTCTTCCGGGGTAAGCAGGGCTTCGAATTGTTCTAGATGCTTTAGTTTTTGGCTAATGTTAATGCGCCATACATGAACTTCGTTATCGCTGACAACAAACCCGTGTGCAGTAGCATCCTGCCACGATACATCATTCAAATACCGGTTTTTGATAGTACCCAATGCCTGATTAATAATTGATCTTATCCAGGCAATCCTGCAATATCCCGGCAAACTGTTTATCGTTCGGCTCTTTAAAAATGGTGTTATGTTCGCCCGGTATGTTGTAGATGTTCACTCCCTTTAAGGCATAGGGCTTCCAACCCATGTATATGTAGTCGTCCACATAAAATGAACGCGTTTCCGCCCGAAACAGCTCTATAGCAATACCATAAGGCTGGATGCGGTAATGTTTCTGCGCTACATTGTTCATCTCGTCTATTTTGTGCGAGTAGCCAAAAAAACCGGTCTGTTTTTGTTCAGTACCAAACTTAAGTTTCCATAAAAGCCTTACAGCACCGCGTTCAAGCGCTTTAGCACGGGTAGTAATAGTTTTGGTGAAGCCATCCTTAAACAGCATAGCATGCCACACTTTACGGCCAAAATACATACCGCGCTTAACATTTTTAACAAACCACGGGTCGTAATGCGGGGTACGGTAGGCATAGGTATCAAACATAGCCAGCATACGCACTTCTTTGTTAAGTGCTTCTAACTGGCGTGCCATTTCATAGGCAATTATCCCCCCGAAAGAGAAACCTGCCAGTGCATAAGGCCCATCCGGGTTTTGCGCCCTTATAGCCGATATATAATGCGCAGCGATATCCTCCATCCTGCTCAGCGGCTCATCAACACCGTTCAAACCCTTGGCTTGCAGGCCATAAACAGGCTGATCGGCATCCATATGTTTGGCAAGGGTGTTAAACAGCAATACGTTTAAACCGGCACCGTGTACTATATAAATAGGGATTTTACTACCGGTGGGCTTTATTGGCACCAGCGAATCCCAGGTGATGGATTTGCCATCCATTTCCAGCATGAGCGACAGCTTTTCAACCGTCGAATTTTCAAATAAAATAGCCAGTGGCAGGCGTTTGCCGGTTTCCTTTTCAATCCGTGCCATTACCTGTACGGCTATCAGCGAGTGGCCGCCCAATTCAAAAAAGTTATCATGAATACCAACCTGCTCAACACCCAAAAGTTCGATCCAGAGGTCGGCAATCATTTTTTCAACATCGGTACGGGGTGCAACATAGGCCACAGTTTCCGTCGCGATAATATCGCGGGCTGCCAATGCCTTTTTGTCCACCTTGCCGTTTGGGGTCATGGGCATGGCATCTATCAGCACAAAATTATCGGGTACCATATAATCAGGTACCGATGATCGCAAATTAACGCGCCACTGATGGATCATTTCGCTGTTATCTTCGCCCTGCTGTATGCCATCTCTTAAAACAATGTAAGCCACCAGTTTATCTACGTCATTATTATCGGCACGGGCAATAACTACGGCCTGTTTAATGGTTTCTTCCTTAACCAGGTTAAATTCTATCTCGCCGGTCTCAATCCGGTACCCGCGAATTTTCACCTGCGCGTCTATCCGCGAAAGGTACATCAGGTCGCCATCGGGGGTGAAGGTGCCGAGGTCACCGGTACGGTACATTTTCGCCCGCGGTTCGTCCGAAAAGGGATCTGAAACGAATTTTTCCGACGTCAGTTCGGCCTGGTTCAGGTAACCTTCGGCCACACCTTCCCCTGCTATGTAAATTTCGCCCGCCACGCCCGGCGACAGCATATTTTGGAACGGATCTAAAATATAAATGGAGGTATTATCAATCGGTTTACCAATACTGACGAAACCATCGTTCGCGGTAATCTCTTTCAGGGTCGACCAGATGGTAGTTTCCGTTGGGCCGTAAACGTTCCATAGCGAAGTGGCCTTATCCAGGATGCGTTGAGCCAGGTCCATCGGCAAAGCTTCGCCGCCGCAAATCACTTTAATCTTCTCTTTATCCCAGCCTGCTTCCAGCATAATACGCCAGGTATATGGCGTAGCCTGCATTACGGTAACTTTTTCTTTTCTGATGAGATCAAGCAGGGCATTACCATCCTTAGTTGTAGCAACATCTGCCAGAATTATTTGCGCACCGGTTATCAGCGGAAGCCAAAGCTCCAGCCCGGCAATATCAAAGCTGATGGTGGTTACAGCAAGCAGCTTATCGGCAGCGGTAAGGCCGGGCTGCTTTTGCATACTGTACAAAAAGTTAACTACATTATGGTGCTTTATCTGCACCCCTTTTGGCTGCCCGGTTGAACCCGACGTATACAGGATATAGATCAGGTCTTCCCCTTTTACGGCAACATCAGGATCGGCTATTGAATAGTTGTTAAGCGTTGGCAATATCTCTTCCAGTATGATCTCCTTTGCGTTTGATACATATTGCCCTTGGTATGCTTCGGATGTAAGCAACACCACCGCAGCCGAATCTTCCAGCATGTAATTGATGCGGTTGATCGGGAATATCGGGTCGAGCGGAACGTAGGTTGCGCCGGCTTTGATAATAGCCAGCAAACCAACTACTAACTCAGCCGATCGGTCTAATGAAATGGCCACTTTATCGTTCAGCCTTACCCCGTTCTCCATCAGCACTGCCGCCATTTGATTGGCCTTTTGGTTTAGCTGCTTATAAGTAAGCTCCTCGTTATTAAACTTTAGGGCGATATTATTGGGGTACTGCTCCGCCGTTTCACTAATGATCTTGTGAAGCGGTTTTTCTTTGGGATAGGCCACTTTGGTGTCGTTCCATTTATCCAGTTGTGCCTTAATTTCGGCGGCGTTCAGTACCGGCAACTTGCCTATCGGCGTATCCGGCGTTTTCACTACTTCGCGCAGCAAATGTTCCAGCGTATCCATAAACCGGCTGATGGTAGCCAGTTCAAACAGCTGCGTGTTGTACGACCACTCGAAGGTAAGCGCACCTTTGTGGTCGGTAATGTTCAGGAAGATCTCGAACGTTTCGTACTCGCGCGGATTGTTGATGTAGCGATGCTTGAGGTTATAAAAACTGATCCCCTCATCCATCCCGATATCGATATTAAACACCACCGGTACCAGCGGCAAACGTGATGCATCCCTCGGGATATTCAGCTTTTTAAGCACGCTACCGAAGGTATATTGCTGATGGTCATAAGCATCCAGCACCGGGCTTTTACGCTCTTTAAGGTAGTCTATAAATGAGCTATCACCTTTTGGGAAGCTCCTTAATGGCAGCAGGTTTACGCAATGCCCAACCAGGCCAAAATTGCCCGTGGCCGATTGCCCTGCGGCAGGCAAACCAATAATGATCTCCTCTTGCCCCGTTAGCTGGTGTAAAAATACCTCGAACGATGCCATAACCGTACTTACAAAGCTGGTACCGGCCTTGCGTGCTAAAAGCTTCAGGGCATTAACCAGCGCAGCGTCAAGGCTAAAATCGGCACGGTTGCTTCTGTAAGTACGCGGCGTTGGCCTTGGGTTATCTGTGGGCAGATCAAGCAAGTGGTTACTGCCTTTAAACTGGTTTATCCAGTATTGTTCGGTTTCCTTATGTTCGGCGGTATGCGATAGTTCTATCTCGGCAACAGCGTATTCGCTGAACTTTGGTGCGGGTGTTAGTTGGGGCGCTTGATGTTGTGCAAATGCAGAGTACAGCTTACTCAGGTCCTGCATCATGATTCCTACCGACCAGCCATCACAAACAATGTGGTGCATCAGCATGATCACCATATGCTCATCATAGTTCAGCTTTAGGATGGCTACTTTAAACAGCGGGCCGTTCACCAGATCAAGCGGGGTTATGGCCAGCTGGCGGTTATAGTTTTTGATGAAAAGTTTGTTCTGCTCATCGTCCTGTGCAGACAGGTCATGATAATCAACGTTGACCTCAGAGTTGTTATAAACAATAATGCTTGCGCCATCGGCACTAAAAACAGTACGCAGGGCTTCGTGCCGGTCAGACAATGCCTGCAAGGCCTTCATCATGGCATCGGTATCAAAAACACCGGTAAGCACTATGCTGGATGAATCGTTATAAGCGCAGCTGGCATCGTTACCACCTATCAGGCACGATGTCCAGATCTCTATCTGTGGTTCGGTGGCCGGGGCAACCAATAGTATTTCCGGCCCTGCAAAGGGGTCAAATTCGTCAGTACCAACCTGGGGGATATATGTAGCAGTCTGATCCAAATTTACTTGCCGTTTAGGTTTATCTGTATATACTTGCCGGGGTTGTTTTCATCAGCAACAAACCAGGCAGGGTTACCATCTCTATCGCGGCCAAGCCTTGCGCCTTCAACAGGCGGCTGGTTAGCGTTAGTGATGGCCGGGGCAGCAGGGGTAGCCAAAGATACAACAGGCGCGGCATTTTGCGCTTTAAAAAATCCGGCTGCTATCATATCGGCAATGCTGTCATTAAACGCGGCTATCATGGTATCCACATCCTCTTCCGTATGGGCATCCGTCATAAAGCAAGGGAAACCATCCAGCACGTGGATGCCTCTTAAACGCATCAATGTGAACAGTAGTTCGCTGTAAGGGATCTCCTCTAAAAACTTTAACCGCCACAGCGATGCATAACCAACCACGGTTAGCGGCAGGTTTTCCTTTTTACAGGTAGCTTCCATACCGTTTTTTAAACGGGTAGCCAGGCCGGTCAGTTTTTCCTGCAGGGCGGGGCCGCGGTCTTTCATGTATTGTAAAGATGCCTTAGCGGCTGCCAGGGCAAGCGGGTGGCGTACAAAGGTACCGGCAAAATAGGTTACCCCTACTTCGGGTACCGAATCATCTCCGTATTCCCAGAAACCACCATCCAGCGCATCCATATATTCGGCTTTGCCGCAGATAGCGCCAACAGGCATACCGCCGCCAATAACTTTACCGTAAGTACCCAGATCGGCCTTTACGCCAAACAGGGCCTGCGTACCACCCGGGTGGAAACGGAACCCGCTGATCACCTCATCAAAAACAAGGCAAACTTTAGCATCTTCAGTAACCACTCTTAATTTCTTCAAAAATTCAATAGGCTGATATTCCGGCCTGCGGCTTTGTACCGGCTCTACCAATACGGCCGCAATCTCGTCCGCGCGCTCTTTGATGATGCGCAGGGCTTCATCCGTACCGTAATCCAGTATCAGCATGTTCTGCACGTTATCAGGCAAGATGCCCGATGCAGCAGGAACAGTTTTTAATTTTTTGGTGCCGCGTACAATTACCTCGTCCATGATGCCATGGTATGAACCGCTGAAGGCTACGATCAGCGGGCGACCGGTAACCGTCCTTGCCACACGCATGGCACCTAATACAGCTTCTGATCCGGTGTTGCACAATGCAGCGCGGTCATGTTTAGTAAACTCGCACATCAGCTTACAAACATCGCCGGCAAGCTCGTGTTGCGGGCCTATTTCGTAACCCAGGTCCATTTGTGCCAAAACAGCTTGTTTTAAAACATCGGGCTGGTAGCCCAGCATGTTTGAGCCAAAGCCGTTAAGCGCATCAATATATTCGTTACCATCAACATCCCAAAGGCGGCTGCCTTTTGAACGGTTGATCACAATGGGGTAAACAACCTCCTTAGTCAACGGCCTGAAGCCGCTCACCACCCGCGGATCGGCCATGTAGGCACGGTGCTGCTGGGTTTGTTCTTTACTCTGCTTAGTTTTCTCGTTATAATCTTTGGTAAGCTTAGCCAAAAAAGCCATTTGCTTATCATCAAGCTCCTGCACCTTACGCTCGATGCGTGCGGTAGCGCCGAATGGTTTTTTGATCTCCACCATTTCTTCCGGCGTAATATCCGGCTCCTGGTCTAAAGCAGGCGGTGCAACGGGTTCGCCTTTTAACTGCCCTTTACCTGAACCCGGAAGTGGCGCCGCGATGGTAACCATTGTTACTTTAGGATATTCAGTACCCTGCAGATGCGCTATCTGGCTGGCCAATAATTGCAATTGCTGGTTGATGATACCCAGGGCTACATCGGTACTGCCGTTTGCGTTAAACGGAATATTTGGCATTTGTACCGGGCGCTGCGCTGTTGCCTGGTTATATACAGGTTGCTGGGCAGGCACAGGTTCAAAAGCACCGGCGGGCAGGCTTTTGTCCAGGAAATCGGCCAGCAGATTAATGGAGTTATACTCTTCAAAAAGTTTCCGGAAGGTAACGGGTACATTAAAGGTTTTTTTAAGATTGGTAGCTATCTGCGTTAATAATAACGAATCGAAACCGATCTCGGGGAAACTGAGGTCCGCGGCATCTTTTTCAATCTCTATGCCCGATGCATCTTCAAAGATCCCGTACAATTTATCGGCCAGCAAATCTTTTCTCATTATATTATTCTGTATAATATTTTCTTCTGCATTTGTTTGTGGTTCGTCCGGCACAATTTCCTCCGGTTGGTAATTTACCGTTCCTGTTTCATTAATTACTACAGGTTCAACCCAATATTTTTTATGATCGAAAGCGTAAGGCGGCAGCCTTAAGCGTTTATGTTTACCCGCATAAAATGCCTCCCAGTTTGGTTCAATGCCATTTAACCACAATTGCCCAAGGGCTTTAATTACTGATTGATATTCGGGTACATCATTACTGCTCTCTATCCCGGCAACAGTGGCAACAGGTTCATCGGCTGTTTGCTGCGCGGTTAACGTAGCTAATGTACGGCCGGGGCCAACTTCTAAAAACAAGCGGCCTTTATCCTCTGCCAGGGTATCAACAGCAGCGGCAAAGCGAACGGTTTTACGCAGATGCGATGCCCAGTAAGCCGGGTCGGTAGCTTCGGCGGCGCTGAGCCAGTTACCGGTAGCGGTTGACACTACGGGTTTAACCGGCGCGTTGAGCTTCACGGTTTTTACAATCTCCTCAAACGGTGCCACAATATCATTCATCATGGCCGAGTGGAAGGCATGACTGGTTTGTAACAGCCTGCCGGGGATGCCTTTTTCTTCCAGCACTTTGGCAAATGCCGCAACGGCATCCTTCTCCCCTGCTACTACCGCCAGCTTATTGCTGTTGATCACAGCGATAGAAAGGTTATCAGGCAAAATTTTCTCCAGTTCGGCAACATTGGTACGTACCGAAAGCATATCGCCTTCGGCAACCTCACTTACCAGTTTGGCTCGTTCGGTTATCAGTTTCAGGGCATCGGGCAGGCTAAATACACCCGCAAAATGCGCGGCTACAAATTCGCCTATACTATGGCCGGTAAAAATTGATGGTTCTATACCCCAGTTCATCCATAACTTAGCCATGGCATACGACGTGATGAATATAGCTGGTTGGGTATAAAATGTATTCTTTAGTTTTTCTGTCGCTTCCGCGGATGCATCAGCATAAACAACATCAAGGATATCCTCATGCCCGGTACCTTTTAGCAGGGTAACGCATTCATTTACCGCATCTGCAAAAACTGGCTCCTGCCCGTAAAGTTCGCGGCCCATATTGAGGTACTGCGCACCCTGGCCGGGGAACATGAATACAACCTCGGTAGCTTTTTCTTTTAATGTTTTTGAGTTGGATGGGTCGCGCTTAAATTTGGTGAGCTTCTCCATCAGGTCGGCCCTGTTGGCAGCCAGTATAAAGTTGCGTTCCTTAAAATTTACACGGGTGGTATGCAGGTTGTAAGCCAGGTCAGCTACATCAGCATCCTCATTATCCTGCAAATAATAATACAGCCTGTCTGCCCATTTTGAAGCGCTGGTTCCCGTTTTTGCCGACCAGCTTATTAAGCTTACCGGTTTGCTATCGGCAGCAGGTTGTTCTGCTTTAACGTATTCTTCCAGCACCGTATGCACATTGGTACCACCCACACCAAATGAGCTTACCCCCGCCCTGCGCTTATCATCGCTTTGCCAGTCGGTAAGCTGAGTATTGACAAAAAACGGACTATCGGCAAAATCAATATTGGGGTTTGGTTTGGTGTAATATAACGATGCCGGGATCTGCTTATGGTACAGCGCCAGCGTGGTTTTAATAAAACCCGCCACTCCTGCCGCAGCCACCATATGGCCCATATTACTTTTTATGGAACCTATGGCGCAATACTGTTTTTTATCCTGCGCGCCAAAGGCCAGGTTAAGGCCTTCAATCTCTATCGGGTCGCCCAAGGATGTAGCCGTGCCGTGGGCTTCTACATAGGTGATGGTTGCGGGGTCTACACCTGCATCGGCGATGGCCATGGCAATAGCGCCTGCCTGCCCGGCGGCACTTGGGGCGGTAAAGCTGCCCTTGCCGCCGCCATCATTATTCAACCCTACGCCTTTTAACACAGCGTAAATGGTATCGCCATCGCGCTCGGCATCCGGCAGGCTTTTCAGCACTACAATGCCCGCGCCATCGCTAAATACCGTACCATCCGCTTCGGCATCAAACGAGCGGCAATGTCCGTCTGCGCTTAACATGGTACCCTGCTGGTACAGATGCCCGCTTTTTATAGGCGAGTTAACCGATGCCCCGCCTGCCAATGCCACATCGCACTGTCCGTTACGGATACTATCCGCCGCCTGCGCAATAGCCAGCAATGAAGTTGAACAAGCTGAGTGCACACTTACCGCGGGGCCGGTGAGGTTCAGCTCGTAAGCGGTGCGGGTGGCTATATAATCTTTTTCGTTAACGGTGGCTACCAAAAAGCGGCCAACGTTCTCAATTTTATCTGTGTTGGAGATAACATTATTGGTGTAATAGGTATTGTTGCCTACACCCGCAAAAACGCCAACTGTGCCGTCATATTTACCCGGCAGATGGCCGGTGGTTTCCAATGCTTCCCAAGCCAGTTCAAGGAACACCCGGTGCTGCGGGTCCATAAGTTCGGCCACCTTAGGACTGATGCCAAAAAAGGCGGCATCAAAGCTATCCGCATTCTCTACCACCCCACGGGCTTTTACATAGTTTGGCGCGTTGCGTACGGCTAATGGGATGCTTGAATCAAGCTCTTCCTCACTAAAGAAAGAGGTGGTTTCACGGCCTTCTACCAAAACCTTCCAAAGTTCGGTAATGGTATCAGCACCCGGGAAACGGGCTGCCATGCCTATTACGGCTATATCGTTATTTGTTTTATCTTTTTTAGGTTTACCGGCCGCAATTTTGGCTACGCTTTTATTGCCTTCTAAATAGGAGGCTATACCGTTAACCGTTGGATATTGGTACAATTTGGTTATAGGCAGGGTATAATTATACTGCTTTTTTAAAGCGGCAACGGTTTTTAGCGCCAGGATGGAGTTACCGCCTAACTCAAAAAAGTTATCAAAGACACCCACTTTGTCCAATTGCAGCAATTCTGCCCATATGGCGGCTATGCGCTTTTCGGCAATGGTGTTTGGGGCCTGGTACAGTACCGATAATTCGGGTCGTTGGGTATCAGGTGCAGGCAGCGCGTTTCTGTCTACCTTACCGCTGGTTGTTTTGGCAAAGCCATCCACCCATACAAATGCCGAAGGCATCATATAATCGGGCAGTTTTTGTTCTATGCTATCCCGAAGAAAGGCAATGTCTTTTTTTCCGCCTGATGCTACCAGGTAAGCCACCAACCGTTTTTGGCCTGGTACATCCTCACGGGCTACCACTACCGACTGGCTGATGCCGTCCAACTGGTTCAGCAGTACTTCTATCTCGCCAACCTCTACCCTGTTCCCACGGATCTTTACCTGCGTATCCAGGCGGCCAAGGTATTCTATATTACCATCGGGCAGGTACCGGCCAAGGTCGCCGCTGCGGTAAATACGGATAGGGCTGCCATTGGCGTCTGTCCAGTCTACAAATTTTTCATTAGTTAGTTCGGGGCGGTTTAAGTAACCATAAGCCAGGCTAATACCGCTGATGCAAAGCTCGCCCTGTTCACCATCGGCAACGGGCCTTAATTGTTCATCCACTACATGGATATTAACGTTAGCTATGGGCTTACCAATGTTTGGCAATAGCGGCCAGTTTTGGGCCGGGCCTTCCATTTTAAGGGCTGTGCTGCATACACTGGCCTCTGTTGGACCGTACATGTTAAAGAATACACAACCCGGTAATGCCTGGAAGAACCGCAAAATCTGCGGGGTGATTTTTAACTGCTCGCCCGCGCTGATCACTTCCTGTAACGATTGCGGGAAATACTGCTCGGCATCCGCAGTTTCGGTAAAGTATTGCAGGGCTACAAAGGGCACTATGATACGGTTTACCCTGTGTTCGTCGATATATTTTAAAAGCTTAAGCGGATCGATAACCGTTTCATCATCTATCAACACCAATGTACCGCCTATACAAAGCGTGCTGAATATCTCCATTACCGATGCATCAAATATCAGCGGCGAAAATTGCAGGGTGCGGTGCCCTACGCCCAAATAAGGCGAAAGGTGGCGTTGCCAGTTAACCATACTTACTACACCCGCATGCCCAACACAAACGCCTTTTGGTTTACCTGTAGAGCCTGATGTGTAGATGATATAGGCAACCTTTGTTTTATCCCATTCGCCTGTAAATTCAGGTGGGGTAGCCGGTTGATCGGATACGATGACATTTTTAACGACAGCGCTAAAAATCGCCTGATCGCTTTGCGGGGCAAGTATGGTATCCATGCCGCTATCTGCAGCAATATCCTGCAGGCGATTGGCCGGGAAAGATGGATCTAAAGGCAAATAGGCCTTACCTGCTTTAAGAATGGCAAACAGGCTGACAATGGTTTCGATGGAACGGGTAGCACTAACCCCAATAACAAGCGACGCGGGAGAAACGGACATGATGGCTTTGGCCAGCTCACCGGCTTTGGCGTTTAGCTCGGCATAAGTAATTTTACGGTCGCCAAAACTAACTGCTATAACCTGCGGATGCTGCTCAGCCTGCGTTTCAAACAAATGATGTATAAACACATCACTGGTTGAAATATTTGTATAATTATTATCGGTAAGAATATCCATTAAGCTAAATAAGTGGGTTAGATTAAAAGCTAACCTGGTAGTTACCCTTATTCGGTTTGTTAATCGGGTTTAAGATATAAATTTTAATCCTAAGGCTTAGGGCAAACGGCAAAAAATTTCATTTAATTTTCACTTAAAACGAGGCATTTTTTTTTGCTTTGTAGCCGCCCGCTACATAACCAATAATTAAACACATGCCGTAAAAGCAAGCAATATCAATTCACATGAAACTACGGTTTTGTTTTATATAATATTTAAAGCTATAGTTATTAAGTATAGCTACCGGTTGTAGGGGTAAACCGGCGAATAATTACTTAAATTCAATTTGATCGGGCTGTGCGGCAACAATTTCGGGGCGGTTTTTGTGCATTTCAAATACGCCGGTAACACACATCGTTTTCCCTTTTAGGTTAGCCCAATCCAACGTAATCTTATTACCCTTTACGGCAATAGTATATTTTTGGTTTGGGTAATCTCCACCCATATTAATGAGGGTGAGCGTGTCACTGAATATTTTCACTGATGACACTACATCGCAAAGGGTTTTGGTTTTACCAATATTATCCTTAAATTCCTGACTATTAAAACTTTGTGCCGATGCCTTAAAAGCAAAAGCAGCTATAAAAACAAAAAGGGCAAATAGTTTTTTCATACCTCAAGATATGGTAATAATTACAAAACAGAAAGGGAAATTGTTTGCTGTTCTACTGTTGATAACAGGCTGAAAGGTGAACACTCCAGGCATTTTTGCAGGCTTTTATAAATTTTCTATCTTTGCAGCCGTAATAAACGCCCCATACGCCCCCCATGTAATATATAATTTCTTTCAGGAAAAAATAAACGGAACCTGCATCGCAGGCTTCTGTAATTATTCACTCTTTAAAGAAAGGAATTATGCTTCTTCTTCAGGATATTACTTATATACACCCCAACCGCGAGCTGCTATTTGCCGGCCAAAACCTTGCAATAAACAAACACGATAAAATTGCGCTGATAGGCCATAATGGCACCGGTAAATCAACCTTATTAAAATTATTGGCCGGCGAGCTGCAACCATCTGAAGGGATAGTTAAAACCGCGTCGATACCATACTATGTGCCTCAGCTTTTTGGGCAATTTAACCATCTGAGTATTGCACAGGCCCTACAGGTTGCCAATAAACTACAAGCCCTGCAACAGATACTGGATGGCAACATTACTGACGAGAACATGACCGCACTGGATAACGACTGGGCCATTGAGGAACGTTGTACCGAAGCCCTTGCACAGTGGAAACTTGATGAGGTTACCTTGTCGCAAAGCATGGCAACGCTTAGCGGAGGGCAAAAAACAAAAGTATTTTTGGCTGGCATAACCATACACCAACCGGATGTTGTTTTACTTGATGAGCCTAGCAACCATTTGGATACCGAAAGTCGCGGGCTGCTTTATCATTATATTACAGGCACCAAAAACACCCTGGTAATTGTAAGTCATGACAGGGTTTTGTTAAACCTGCTGAATACTGTTTTTGAACTTAGCAAGCGGGGCATAACCGTTTACGGCGGTAACTACGATTTTTATGCCGAACAAAAAGCAATTGAAAGTGATGCTTTTAACCACGACCTAAAAAGCAAAGAGAAAGCCCTGCGTAAAGCTAAAGAAACAGAACGCGAAGCAATGGAGCGCCAGCAAAAGCTGGATGCCCGGGGCAAGAAGAAACAGGAGAAAGCCGGCGTACCCACCATAATGATGAACACGCTAAGGAACAATGCCGAAAAAAGCACCTCGCGAATGAAAGGGATACATGCCGAAAAAACAGGCACAATTGCCCGGGAACTTACCGACCTGCGTAAAGAGATCCCGGATGCCGACAAGATGAAGATGGGTTTTGATAATTCATCGCTGCATAAAGGTAAGGTATTGGTTACCGTTAGAAATGTAAACTTTGGATACAATGCCAACCCACTTTGGAAAAGCCCCCTCAGCTTTCAAATTACCAGTGGAGAACGCATTGCCATTAAAGGGCAAAATGGATCTGGCAAAACAACGCTGATAAAAATAATGCTGGGTAACCTGCAACCCACTGCAGGCATAATTGACAGGGTTACCGTTAAAGCTATTTATATTGATCAGGACTATTCATTGATTAATAACAGCCTTACTGTTTATGAACAGGCACAGCAATTTAATAGCGGTGCGTTGCAGGAACATGATATCAAGATAAGGCTAAACAGGTTTTTGTTCACTAAAGATTATTGGGACAAGCCTTGCCGGGCACTAAGCGGTGGCGAAAAAATGCGCCTGATGCTGTGTTCGTTAAGCATTAGTAACCAGGCGCCCGATGTTATTATACTGGATGAGCCTACCAACAACCTGGATATCCAAAACATAGAAATATTAACCGGAGCCATTAACGAATACAGGGGCACATTGCTGGTTATATCGCACGATGCCTATTTTTTGAAGCAGATAAATGTGGGGCGGGAGATTGAACTGGATAACACTTAGCCTATAATTTTTTATACCAATACTTTTATTGCCGATTGCAAAAACTATCAGCTTTAATAAGCTTAACAGTTTAAAATTATAATATTTGAGCATGATAAGTGAATTCATCATTGAACCTTGTGAAAAGGAAAACATACCAAAAATCATTGACGGAATTAATGAATATAATTTAGGTAAAGTACCTGCCTTATGTGAAACCTGGACTGCTTTAGATTATGTGATAAAAAATAAAAATGGAAATGAAATAGCAGGGATACTATCTGGAATTGGTTATTGGCAGGGGCTCGAGATAAAAATTATTTGGGTAGCAGAAGCATACCGAAATAAGGGAATTGGAACACTGATTTTAAAACATGTAGAAAAAATTGCGAGAGATAAAGGAGCAACAGTATCCATGCTAGACACATTTGATTTTCAAGCAGAGGGCTTTTATTTAAAAAACGGTTACGAACCCATTGGAGAAATAAAAAATTTCCCGGATGGTCATAAACGGATCTATTTTTCAAAAAGACTAATTGGGTAAACAATAAAATGGCATAAACTTTCAGCTTAACAATGTGGTTAGGGGATTGAATGCTAAATATAATCGACTACTCGTAGTAATAAGGCAACTGTGTTAATTAAGAAACACAACTTGCTAAATCTTATATACAGCTTTTGGTCTGAGATTAAGTAATAGATCAATTTACGCTATCAAGCTGAACTTACATACGGTATTCCTGCCAATTAATTTTACTCATTAAATAAAAACCATTGAGCATAAATCCAATAATAAGTGCTACAAATACAAAGACAATAATTCCGCCGATTAAATTTTTTTTCCTGGGCCATTCATTAAACTTATTAGCGTAACCCATCCACGTATCATCATGGGAAAACGCGAAATAATTTATGGCGAAAATTGCAAAAAACGGAATATATACTTCGGGCGAAGTTAAACTTGCGTTATAATATCTATTCCCATAAATCGTATAGTAAATTATTGCGTCTAAGATGATTAAATTCTCGATAACGCATATCATTAAATTCGCTTTCCAAACAGTGCCCCATTTAGTGGGAGAGCCCTCAAATACGGCCCAAAACTGATAAAATATGTAATAGTATATCTTTCTGAATCCCATTATTATTTCTTTTTTTTCGCAATCATAATGCATTGGATAACTTATACCCTTCGGCCATGACCCTGTCAACCACAGGGGCAATCACGTTAGCTAGTTTGTAGGCAATTGCTACAGGCTGAACAAATTCTCCAGAGCTAACTAAATTTGGGGGATTGGGCCCTAATTTATAAAAATTAATTCCGCCATATAGATCTGCTGTAATACTTAGATTAGGAGATAGATTTTCATAGTCCAAATTTACGGCTTGGCATTGCCCATCTGGGCACCATGCATTTTTTTTATAATTTGCGCCAGTTTTAATTCATAGCCTGTATATCCAATTTTATTAATGAACAATAATGAGCTGGCCACCAAGCCACATTACCCCATATTAGACGGCCTTCGCGGTGTTGCAGCCATCATCGTTGTAACTTTTCACCTGTGCGAGCCATTATCTACCAGTAATTTAGATAAACTTGTTAATCATGGTTACCTCGCTGTCGACCTTTTCTTTTTACTATCAGGTTTCGTAATCGGCTATGCTTATGACGACCGTTGGCAAAAAATGACCGTTGGCGGTTTTTTTAAACGTCGTATCGAACGCCTTCAACCTCTGGTGGTTTTAGGGATGACCCTCGGTGCTATCGGGTTCTATTTTACAGATTCTACGCTATGGCCGCTCATTCATACTATCCCTGTATGGAAGATGCTGCTGGTGATGCTGGTCGGTTATACTATCCTGCCCGTGCCGTTATCGCTTGATATACGTGGCTGGGAAGAGATGCATCCCCTGAACAGTGTGGGCTGGTCGTTGTTTTTTGAATACATTGCCAACATCCTTTATGCTGTATGGATCAGGAAGTTCTCCAAAACGGCATTATGTATCCTGGTAGGCATCGCTGCTATCGCACTCGCACACCTGGCCATCACAAACGGCGACGTTAGTGGTGGCTGGACGCTGAATGTAGAACACGTACGTATTGGGCTAACCCGTACCATGTACCCCTTCTTTGCCGGTTTGTTACTTTCACGTATAGCAAAACCCACCCGAATTAAAAACGCCTTTTTATGGTGCAGCCTTTTAGTAATTATCGTACTTTATATGCCGCGCATTGGCGGTGCCGGGCATGTTTGGATGAACGGGATATATGAATCTGTTTGCATCATCATCGTTTTCCCGCTCATTGTATACCTTGGCGCCAGCGGCGTGATGCAAACTCAAACAGAGAACAGGATATGCAAATTTTTAGGTGATATATCCTACCCGCTTTACCTGGTACATTATCCACTGGTTTATTTTTACGTTGCCTGGATCAGCAATCATAAAGGCGTAACCATTGTACAAGCGTGGCCTTATGCGTTACTTATTTTAACAGGCGCTATAGTTTTGGCCTATGCCGCATTAAAATGGTATGATGAGCCGGTCCGAAAATGGTTGCGGAAAAAGCTTGCGTAGGATCTCAGCCCCATTCAGCAAACATCTAATCTTATAGAAACGAACTAATACTTATTACACCAAATGGACACCGGAAATAAAAAAAGCCCTTATCAATACGATAAAGGGCTTTTTTTGTGATCCCAATAGGATTCGAACCTATGACCTACAGATTAGAAATCTGTTGCTCTATCCAGCTGAGCTATGGGACCATCGCGATTTTTTCGCGGTGCAAATATGCTAAAAATGGTTGAAACAGGCAATAGCAGCCGCGTTAAAATTACACACCCTTATTTGGCTGTAAAATAAGCCCCATAATATATTTAACGCCACAAAAAACAGCACCATCAATTTTTTGTTAAAATATTACATATAATTGCATTCTGTTATAAACCGGCACTATCAATTAAGGTGGTGTTTTATATGTAAAACTGACAAATATTATTTTCATGATCTAACTTATTAATCAGGCTGTTTATTAAAAATTATTTTTTGGTAAAAAGGTGCGTTATCACACACTAATAAGAAGTTTTAACCACTGAGTATCAAAATTTTACTTTTTAAAATTAAGAAGTGTTTTTTTTACAATAAGTTAATCATACTTTTAACCCAATTTTTTTTTAAAAACTTATTTTATGATCATAATTGCTGACGGTGGCTCCACCAAAACAAACTGGTGTTTAGTTACCGAAGATGGTAAAAAGGTGTACTTTAACACCGAAGGTTACAATCCGTATTTTTCAGGCACTGATTACATCATTCAATCGTTAAACGAAAGCCTGCCTACCGATCTTGAGAAAGACAACATTACCGAGGTTAACTATTACGGCGCCGGTTGTTCAACTCCCGAAATGCGTAAAATTGTTGAAGATGCCATGAAGGTTGTTTTCGCAAAATCTAAAGTTTACATTGGTCATGACCTGCTTGCTGCCGCACGCGCACTGCTGGGCAACAACGAAGGCTTTGCTGCTATTTTAGGCACGGGTACCAATACCTGCCTTTATAACGGTAAAGAGATCATTAACAACATTGATTCGGGTGCTTACATCCTGGGCGATGAAGGCAGTGGCTGCCACATTGGTAAGAAGCTACTGGTTGATTACCTGCGCGGCTACATGCCCGAGGCTGTTCGTAAAAACTTTTGGGAAACCTTTAAGCTTACGCCTGATGATATAAACGAGATTGTTTATACCCAGCCACGCGCTAACCGCTTTTGCGCAAGCTTCAGTAAATTTGTTTATGATAACATTGTAAACATTGAGTACTCACGTAACCTGGTACGCACTTCATTTGAAGACTTTTTCCGCAACCTGGTTACTCACTACCCTGATTATCAAAAATATACCTTTAACTGTATAGGTTCGGTAGGTTACAACTTCCGTAACGTGCTTGAGGAAGTTTGCACCGAAAACGGCATGACCGTTGGTAACATCATCCGCTCGCCTATAGATAACCTGGTAAAATACCACCTGGAATTAGCGCCAAGCCAATTGTAATAGCTGGCAGTTATTAGTTTGCAGTTTACATAAAAGAGAAAGCCGGTAATTTACTTACCGGCTTTCTCTTTTAGTGGTTATTTTAAATGATACTGCAAACTGGCAACTGCCTGCTGCAAGCTATTTATCCAGGTTCAAATCGTTCTGAAATATCTTGGTGTACTTTCGCCTGTCAAACTTATACAGTTTGGCTGCACGGTATGATACGCCTTTCTGCTTCTCATCCAGTTCTTTCAGGAAACCGTAACTCAGCATTTTTTTGCGGAAGTTACGTTTATCCAGCTTTTTGTTGAGCACCGCTTCGTATAACGATTGCAATTGCGTAAGCGTAAATTTCTCTGGCAGCAGTTCAAATGCTATGGGTTGGTAGTTTAGCCTGCGGCGGATCTTGTTAAAGCCGGTCTCAAATATTTCGCTGTGGTCAAACGCCAGTTTTGGCAGGTCGTTAACCGGGTGCCAGAATGCATTTTTAGCGTACTGGGTAACAGGTTTAACTTCTTTTTGCCCGTTAATACGTATCAGGGCATAATAAGCAACTGTTATTACACGGCCCTGCGGGTGCCTGTTAACTTCACCAAATGTATGAAATTGCTGCATGTGCAGGTCGCGCAGGCCCGTAAGCTCATAAAGGATACGTTCGGCAGCGTTATCAATGCTCTCGTCCTGTTCAACAATATATCCGGGTAGCGCAAGCCAATCCTTAAACGGCTCCTCGTTACGTTCTATAAGTAATATCTTCAGCTCACCGGCTTCAAAACCAAATATGACACAGTCTATAGAAAAAACTGAGTTAAATGTAGGTAACTTTACTTCCAAGGGAAATGTATTTAGGTTATAATTGTGCTTAAATATATTGCTTAATTTTTAATGTAAAAATAAATAAATAAATTTAATGGTGTAAATTTGACACACTATATTCGCACCTACAAATTTACCTAAGTAAATAATGCAGAAAATTTCAAAGATAGCAGTTCTTACTTCGGGTGGTGATGCACCAGGCATGAACCCCTGTATAAGGGCTGTAGTACGTACCGCTATTTATAATGGCCTGCAGGTTGCAGGCATCCGCCAGGGCTACCAGGGGCTTATTGATAATAATATGTATGATATGAACACCCGCTCGGTTAGTAATATCTTAAACCATGGTGGTACTATACTAAAAACCGCAAGGTGCCTCCCCTTCCGTACAGATGAGGGCATGGAGCTTGCCTACAAAAACCTTAAAGCTAACGGCATTGATGGTATTGTAGTAATAGGTGGCGATGGTACTTTTACCGGTGCGCTGCGTTTCTCCAGAAAATATCCGGACATTGCCGTTATTGGCGTACCCGGCACTATTGATAACGACCTTTACGGCTCTACCTATACCTTAGGGTTTGATACAGCCACCAATACAGTTATAGAAGCTATTGATAAGATACGCGATACTGCCGATGCGCATGACCGTTTGTTCTTTATTGAAGTGATGGGCCGCGACTCGGGTGCTATTGCCCTGCGCGCGGGTATATCATGCGGTGCCGAGGCCATATTATTGCCTGAACGTGATACAGCTATTGAAATGCTGATAGAGAACCTGAAGGCCGGGCAGTACAATAAAAAATCATCAAGTATTGTAATTGTGGCTGAGGGCGATAAGAGCGGAGGCGCTTATGACCTTGCAGAAGCGGTCAGAAAACAAATCAAGTTTTACGACATAAAAGTTACTATCTTAGGCCACTTGCAACGCGGGGGCAGCCCGTCAGCGTTCGACAGGATCCTGGGCAGCCGTTTGGGCTTTGCCGCTGTTAACGCCATGATAGATGGCCAAACACAAATGATGGTTGGGCTTGAAGCTAACCATATAAAATTAACAAGCCTTGAAGAGGCGCTTACCCAGCATCAGTTTAAGTTAGAAGACGACCTGATGCAGATGGCAGATATATTATCAATTTAAATGATTGCAGTTGTTTATAGTGGATCTAACAATGCCGGCTGGCGATTAGCCGATAAGGGACGAACGGTTGCCTCGTTCAATACCAATGCCATTAATCCCTATTTTAACGACGAAAAATACATCGTACAACTACTCAATAAAAACATTAACCTGATACATCACGCTGAACAAATAAAACGCATTTATTTTTTTGGTGCCGGTGCATCGTCAGATGGGCTTAAACAGGTTGTACATAACGCTTTTGCGGCGTTTTTTAAATTCGCCAAAATAACCGTTGGGCATGATATTGAGGCCGCTGCCATTGCCTGCTGCCGTAATACGCCGGGTATTGTTAGCATATGCGGAAGCGGAAGCAATGCCGCCTGGTACGATGGCAAAAAGATAAAACCAAACAATTACGGTTTGGGTTATATACTGGCAGACGAGGGATCGGGCAACTGGCTGGGCAGGCAACTGATAAAAGGCTTTATGAACGAAACACTGCCGGTTAACATCCGCAAAAAGTTTGTACAGCGGTATGATGCCGACCGTAAAACCTTACTTGAAAAAGTGTATCGCCAAAAACAGCCGGCCTTGTTCCTGAGCTCGTTCAGCGATTTTTTTCTGGAGAATAAACAAGACGCTTATCTTAAAAACATTGTCACAACCGGTTTTGGCAAACTGTTACAAACTTACCTGGTACCTCTGCATAAACAGCACCCGGAAGCACCTGTACATTTTGCCGGAACAGTAGCAGCCAACTTTCAGGATTACCTGCATGAAGCTGCCGCGGATAACGGGATTACGATAACAGATATTATAAAAGAACCCATAAACCATTTATTGACGTATTATTCAAATAAAAATTAGAAAAATCATGAAAATAGGAATCAACGGCTTTGGCCGTATCGGTCGCTTAGCTTTTAGGGCCGCAATTGAAAGACCAGATGTTGAAGTTGTAGGTATCAACGACCTTGTTGAACCTGATTACATGGCTTACATGTTAAAATACGATTCAACCCACGGCCAGTTCAAAGGCACTATTGCTGTAGAAGGCGGCCATTTGGTTGTAAACGGTAAAACCATCCGAGTTACTGCCGAAAAAGACCCTGCAAACCTTAAATGGAATGAAGTAGGTGCAGAAGTTATTATCGAGTCTACCGGTTTATTTTTAACCATAGAAACTGCACAAAAACATATTGATGCCGGCGCTAAAAAAGTGGTTATGAGCGCACCTGCAAAGGATGATACCCCTACTTTTGTAATGGGTGTAAACCACAAATTGCTTAGAGCAGATCAAACTATTGTATCAAATGCATCATGTACTACCAACTGTTTAGCGCCTATCGCTAAAGTATTGGATGATAAATTTGGTATTGAAGAAGGTTTAATGACTACTGTACACGCGGTTACAGCTACTCAAAAAACAGTTGATGGCCCGTCTGCAAAAGACTGGAGAGGTGGCCGTGGTGCTTACCAGAACATCATCCCTTCATCAACCGGCGCTGCTAAAGCGGTTGGTTTAGTTTTGCCTCAGTTAAAGGGTAAACTAACAGGTATGTCATTCCGTGTTCCGGTTGCCGACGTTTCTGTTGTTGACTTAGTTGTGCGTTTAAAAACTCCTGCAACTTACGAGCAGATCAAAACTGCGATGAAAGACGCTTCAGAAGGCGAATTGAAAGGCATTTTAGGTTACACCGAAGATGAAGTTGTATCTGAAGATTTTAAAGGTGATGCACGCACATCAATTTTTGATGCAAAAGCGGGTATCGCACTTAACGATCACTTTGTTAAAGTGGTATCTTGGTACGATAACGAGTGGGGTTACTCAAACAAACTGATTGACCTTGTTCAGGAAATTGGCAAACTATAAGTTAGCTATACCCTAATATAAAAAAGCCCTCCCGACTAATGTTGAGAGGGCTTTTTTTATTTAACCAGGATACTGTTTATTATGCTTTAAATTAACCATTTAAAAATTTAATTTGCAGCATATTAAACCTTAACAAATGCATTACGCACTAATTACCTACGGAACACGGGGAGATGTTATGCCTTACATAGCCCTCGCGTTAGGTTTAATTGAAAAAGGGCACCGGGTTACATTGCTTGCCCCTCAAAACTTCAATCACCTTGTTGAAAGTTATGGCATTACGTTTCATGCGCTTTATGGCGATTCAGAAAAACTATTATATACCCCCGAAGCATTGAGGGTGCTCAGATCAGGGAATACATTTTCGTTGATGCGGTATATGCAAAAGGGCAGCAGGGAAATTCAGGCGCAGGTTAGCCGCGACGTTTTAAAAGGCAGCGAACAGGCTGATATTTTAATTTCTAACGTATTATCTATTATATGGGTGCAGGCAGTTGCAGAAAAACTGAATAAAAAATGGGGAATAGTGCAGCTTAATCCTCCTTCCGTCCCTACCAAAGCATTTCCGTTTGCGGGGCTGGCTTTTTTCAACTCGCCTTATTATAACTTATTGAGCCATCGCCTGGTGCGATATTTTTTCTGGCAGTTCAATAAAAAAGACCTGAACACATTTCGCCAAAGTTTGAGCCTGCCAACTTGTAAAACAAACCCGCTTAATAAGGTTGTTAACGACAATATTTTAAATATACACACATTCAGCCCGCAGCTAATCCCTCAACCATTGGATTGGAATAGTAACAGCCTTGTAACAGGATTTCTTTTCGTCCCAAAAAAACTACGGGAAAGCCGGGATATTGAAAAACCATCGGATAAACTACTCCATTGGTTAAACGCTGGCGAAAAACCGGTTTATGTAGGTTTTGGAAGCATGCCGATACCTGATCCGGAGTTGCTTGGCGACATATTAAACAAAGTTGTTACCGTTACAGGGTTAAGAGTTATCTTTTGCAGAGGATGGTCGGTTGTGTCTAATCTTAAAGCACATCCTAACTTATTCGAGGTAGACTATATCTATCATGAATGGCTTTTTCCGCAATGTAATTGTGCAGTTGTACATGGTGGTGCCGGCACAGTTGCTGCTGTGTTAAAAGCTAAACTCCCTTTAATTATTGTTTCTGTTTTTGGCGACCAGCCTTGGTGGGGAGATATCATCCGGAAAAAGCACCTGGGTACACATATACCTTTTAAGCAATTAACTACCAAAAATTTACTAAAGGCTATCGAATATGTTCAAACCCCGGATGTAGTCAAAAACACAAATGATATTGGCAGGGAAATTGAAAAAGAAGATGGTTTAAATGCTGCTGTAACTGCTATTGACCAATATTTTAATTAGTACGTATATAACCTAAGTCTATCAATTTTTAAAACCTTTCTGTTACTCCCTTGCTTATTATAATGCTTATGAAAGATATCATCAACCGCTTTAAGATCAGTAAACCCAAAAGTTTCTCGTTAGATAAATACGATACCGGCGACAGCGCAGGATATGAAAAAGAAACCGCAGACGAGTTGCTTGTTGACCTGATTAAAGAAACCGCCAAACTTCAAACAGAACTATACGCAGCTAACGGGCATTCGCTGCTTATTATTTTCCAGGCGATGGACGCCGCAGGCAAGGATAGCGCTATTGCGCATACCATGTCGGGCTTAAACCCGCAGGGCTGCCAGGTGTACAGCTTTAAGCAGCCAACCACTGAGGACTACGAACACGATTTTTTATGGCGGCATTACAAAGCCCTACCCGAACGTGGCCGTATTGGCATCCATAATCGCTCGCATTATGAGAATGTACTGGTTACCAAAGTGCACCCGGAGTTTATCCTAAAAGAAAACATCCCCGGCATTGCCAGCGTAAAAGACATTGGCAAGAAGTTTTGGGAGCAGCGGTACGAGAGTATCCGTAATTTTGAAAAACACCTGAGCGCCAATGGAACAGTGATTGTTAAATTCTTCCTCCATCTATCAAAAGACGAGCAAAAGAAACGCTTTTTAAAACGTATTGACGATCCAGAGAAAAACTGGAAGTTTTCGTCAGGAGATATCAATGAGCGCCAACTATGGGGCGATTACATGAAAGCCTATGAAACTGCCATCAAAGAAACCAGCACTGATGATAATCCCTGGTATGTTGTACCTGCAGATAAAAAGTGGTTTACCCGGATAGCCATATCAACCATTATCCTGCAAACCTTAAAGGATATGAAACTTGAGTACCCTGTTTTACCAAAAGAGGAGATGGAAAAACTGGAGGAAACGAAGAGGATTTTGGAGAAGGAATAAGCCAACCACTCAATTATTATGACAACCTAAAAACCGCGCGTCATTGCGCGGTACGAAGCAATCTTCGATAGGAAAGTCGGCGACAAGAGTGTCGAAGATTGCCACGCTACGCTCGCAATGACGCGTGATTAGTAAGTTTGTCATGGGTAGCTTGTCGAACCATTAGCGACTCAGCATAGCGCATAATCCTTCGACAAGCTCAGGATGACAGTTCACCTTACCAGGGCGATACGCCGTTATCGCTAAAGTAACCACCTGTTGGTCCATCTTTATCAATCATGGCATATTTAGCAATTGGTGCTGAACCTTCTTCCACAGTTTTATATCCCTGGTTGTTATTAAAATCAGTTTTGGTGTAACCTGGGTTTACAGCGTTCACTCTAAAGTTCTTCAGCTCATAAGCCAAAGCAATGGTATAACCATTTAATGCGCTTTTAGATGGCCCGTACGCAGCGGTTTTAACATCGTAGTGCCTCCACGTAGGGTCGCTGTGCAGGGTAAGCGAGCCAAGGTCTGATGTTACGTTAACAATCCTCGGGTTTGGCGCACCCTGCATTAAGGGTACAAAAACCCTTACTACGCGTGCCACACTGAAAAGGTTCACTTCAAAAACCTGTTTGAAAGTTTCATCGGGCGTATTGCTGGCTGGCTGAGGGAAATCTCCGGGGATGCCTGCATTATTGATCAGCACATCTAAATGATCTACGCGTTTGGCTACTTCATCATGCGCTTGTTGTACCGATTGCTCGTTCACAACATCTATCAATATCAGTTCGACATCAGTTAAACCTTCACTGTGCAGTAGCGACACAGCCTCATCACCCCGCTGTTTATCGCGGCAACCCAAAAATATATGGTAACCGGCATTTGCCAGTTGGCGGGCGGTTTCCAGGCCAATACCTTTATTGGCACCGGTAATTAATACGGTCTGTTTTTTCAT
The DNA here is from genome assembly GCA_040390445.1 of Bacteroidota bacterium. Classification (GTDB taxonomy): domain Bacteria; phylum Bacteroidota; class Bacteroidia; order Sphingobacteriales; family Sphingobacteriaceae; genus Mucilaginibacter. The sequence continues at coordinate 861,285 of JAZJYI010000001.1, read as the reverse complement.
ATAGCAAAACTAAGGTGTTGTAAATTGAATACCACTGCACATAGCAGGGCATTAACTGTACATTTCACGGATTTGCTGGCGGAACGCCATCGGGGTGCTCTCGGTAAGGCGTTTAAAGAAACGGTTAAAGTACGCAGCATCCTCAAAACCCAACTCATCAGCAATTTGTTTTACCGATAAATCGGTATGTAAAAGCCTGCGTTTTGCCTCGACTACCAAGCGGTTATGAATATGGTTGATGGCTGTTTTACCGCTTTGCTGTTTTACCACATCGTTAAGATAGCCGGGTGTAAGGTTAAGCAGGCTGGCATAAGCCGCAACATCATGCTGTTGGGTATGGCGCTCCCCTATCAATTCCTGGAAGTTTTTAAGCACGCAATAATTTTTTGTGATCTTGCTCTCGCCAAATTGCTCGGTATACAAACGGCTCAAATATATAATCAACACCCGCAGCCATGATGCAAGCATTTGTTTTTGCCAAATACCATCGGCATTGTATTCGGCGGTCATCTTATGCATAACATCTTTAATATATGTAATGTCGACTTCGCTTAACACCAGTTCGTGAGCACCCGCAGGGTTTTGTATTACGGGTAACTGGCGTAGCATCCGGTTCTCTTCCAGCAGTAAAAACTCTTCGGTAAAACCGGCAATAAACCCTTTTATTGGTTTGCTTTCTTCCTTTAAATGCACCTGTTGCGGAACCGTAAAATAAAAATGTCCGGGCTTTATACTGTACGATATAAAATCTATCCAGTGCCGGCTGTCGCCCTCTTCTACCAGCGCGAAAAAGTAATAATCTTTACGGTGGGGAAGTAAAAAAGCATCTTCTATAATAACATCCACGCCGTTAGCCTCATGCACCTCTATCATGGTGGGTTTGCCGCCATCAATGGTCACTAAAGGGTAACTTGGGATCGTATGGTTCTCGGTCGCTGTTAAAACGGACATGATTTCTATAGGCCTAATTTGTCATCCTGAGCGAGAGCGAAGGATCTAATGTACAACATGCATGTCGGCGATTAGATGCTTCACGATGTTCAGCATGACAAGGTGGATACTACATCAACTCACTATCATTCTTCACATGCCATGTTTTATAGGCCATGTAGTACAATAGCACGGTTGGTATTACATAAAACAGCGCACCGTTTGCATTTATTGCCGGGTAGGCAACAATGATACTATATATCAGCAAGGCAAGGGCAACACTGCCCCCAACTAAGTACAAATAGAAAAACTTACCGGCCATAGTTATTTAAGCTTTTTTAGATTTTTTCTTTTCGGCTTTGCCGGATACTTTTTTAAATATTGCTGCTCCGAGTGGCGGTGTGGTAACGCTTATTGAATTATCTTTTCCATGCCAACTGGTAGCTTCTGATGCAACCGGGTCGAAGTTAATAAGGCCACTGCCCCAGAATTTCTCCGCATCAGAGTTAAATATTTCCTGCCATTCGCCTGCTGCAGGTACGCCAATACGATAGTTATAATGCGGTACAGGGGTCATATTCAATACCACTACCAGGTCGTTCTCCCTGTCTACCCCTTTACGGATGTAGGCCAAAACAGAATCATCAAGGTTGCCGGCATCTATCCATTCAAAACCTGTCCACTCAAATGCTTTTTCATAAAGTGCGGGTTCAGATTTGTATAGTTGATTGATAGCTTTGACTGCCTCTTTTATCCCCTGGTGACTCATGTGTTCAAGCAGGTGCCAGTCTAACGATTTTTGGAAATCCCATTCCGCTACCTGCCCAAACTCGCTGCCCATAAACATCAGTTTAGTGCCGGGATGGGTAAACATAAAGCTATACAGCAAACGCAGGTTAGCAAACTTTTGCCAGTCGTCGCCGGGCATTTTGTTCAGCATAGATCCTTTGCCATATACTACCTCATCATGCGAGAAAGGCAGCATAAAGTTTTCGGTAAAGGCATATACCATGCTAAACGTTAGCTGGTTTTGGTGGTATTTACGGTGGATAGGATCGTGCGCAAAATAATCAAGCGTATCATGCATCCAGCCCATCATCCATTTCATGCCAAAGCCCAGGCCGCCGGTAAAAACAGGGCGACTAACACCTGTGAATGAGGTAGACTCCTCGGCGATGGTTTGCACATCGGGGAAGTTGCTGTAAACGGTAGCATTAAATTCCTTAAGGAAGGATATGGCTTCCAAATTCTCGTTACCGCCAAATACGTTCGGTTCCCATTCGCCGTGGTTGCGCGAGTAATCCAGGTAAAGCATGGATGCTACTGCATCTACACGTAAACCATCTATATGGTATCTTTCTAACCAAAATAAAGCGTTGCTTATCAGAAAAGCGCGTACCTCGTTACGGTCGTAATTAAAAATGTATGATTTCCAGTCCGGATGGAAGCCTTTGCGCAAGTCGGCATGCTCATAAAGATGCGTACCGTCAAAATTGTAAAGGCCATGCGCATCACCGGGGAAATGCGAAGGCACCCAATCCAGTATAACGCCTATCCCTGCTTTGTGGAACTGCTCTACCAGATACATCAGGTCCTGCGGAGTGCCGTAACGGCACGAGGCAGCGAAGAAGCCCGTGATCTGGTAACCCCAGCTTGGGTAATACGGGTGCTCCATCAAAGGCATAAACTCTACGTGCGTAAAGCCCATTTCTTTAACGTAAGGCACCAGTGTTTCGGCAAGCTGCCTGTAGCTTAAAAACTCTTCGGGGCTTTCGGGGCTGCGCGCCCATGAGCCCAGGTGCATTTCGTAAACCGAATATGGTTTATCTAAAGCGTTATGTTGATGGCGATCGGCCATCCATTGTTTATCGTCCCACTCATAAAAAGTATCGGCCACTATTGATGCTGTGCGCGGGGGCAATTCCCAGCGTAAGGCAAAAGGGTCGCTTTTTTCCAGGTCTTCACCTGTTGATGATTTGATATAATATTTATAGGTTTCGCCAACGCCTATATTAGGGATAAACCCTTCCCAGATGCCCGAGGCATCCCAGCGATAATTTAAGGAGTGAGAGCCCTTGTTCCAACCATTAAAATCCCCTATTACAGCTACGTACTGCGCGTTTGGCGCCCATACGGCAAAGTAAGTACCTACAACACCCTTATGCTCCAACACATGCGAACCCAGCTTTTCGTAAAGCTTAAAATGCTTACCTGATTTAAACAGATCGATATCAAAATCAGTAAAACGGCTGTATGGCTCAACGGCCTTCAAGCCGCTTTTATTTTCAATGATTTCCAGCGGTTTCGATTTCTTTATGGCAGCAGCTTTTTTGGCAACGGGCTTTTCAGCTGTGTCTTTTTTAGCAGCAGTTTTTTTGATTGCCGTGGCATCCTCCGCTTTCGCACTAGCTTCTTTAACAGCTTTTGGCTTAGTTTCTTTCTTCGCCTTTACGGGTTTAGCTTCCGGTAGGGCAGCATCGGGTTTTAAAGTTTTTTTTGCCATAGTAAATAGCTGTTGGTACGTATAGGTTAAATTGGTTTCAGGACGTTACTCCCTCATGTATCAAATATATCATTATTGAACACACAATAAAGGCAGATGTTTATTATTCAGAAAATATTTGAGTTTTAAAAAGCGATTTAGCCGCAAAGGGCACAAAAAAACCACAGAGAGCACAGAGGTTTTACTTTTAAGGGTGAGATAATTTCTGCTCCCTCCGTGTAAAAACTCTGTGCTCTCTATGGTTTAAAAATCTAAAGCCTATTTAAATATCTCTATCTGTTTAAAATTCTTGCTGAACTTAAACTCGTAGGTTTTATCGGGATTGGAATTGATGGTTGCAATTTCTTTACCATCGGCTATAATTTTTGATGGCTTAAATGGCAAACCGTTCAGCTTAATATGATAGCCCTCATAGCGCGGGGTGTATAACCCTTCCATACTTTGTTTAATAGTTAACTTGTCTGCTTCGCCTTTCACCACAAATTTCTTTTCCAGATATATGTCCTGCTCATAAGCAAAGGTTTCGCCGTAATCTTCAAACAGGAACGAGTTTACCTCGTAATCGCTGTAGTAAATATTCAGCTTAACTTCTTCTATCTCCTTTTCGCCGGTGTATTGCATTACCGGGTATTCGGGGATAACAGAACCTGCTTTTATAAAGATCGGGATAATATCCAATGGGGTTTGTACTAAAACCTCTTTGCCGCCTTCTACTACTTCAAGCGTCCAGAAATTGTACCAGGTACCTTTTGGCAGGTAAACATTACGATTTTTCTGTCCGGGCTCTAATACCGGGCAAATCAATATCTTATCACCGTAGGTAAATTCATCCTGGCGGAAATGGTTAGAAACAACCTCCTGCTCCTGCATTACAACCGGCCTTAATATTGGGAAACCGTAACGGTGATGCTCCCAAAAAGCCGAATATAAATAAGGTAATAACCTGTAACGAAGCTCAATAAACTTACGATTTATGGATGTGAACGGCTCGCCAAAGCTCCATGGCTCGCGCTCCTTGGTATCACCGGCAGAGTGCGCGCGCATAAACGGAGAGAAGGTACCCATCTGGATCCAGCGGGTAAACAGTTCGCCATCAGGCTCTCCGCTAAAACCGCCAATATCTGTTCCGCAGAAAGAAATACCCGAAACAGAGAGCCTTTGCAACTGAATATTACCCAGCTTAAGGTGTTCCCACGATGCTACGTTATCGCCCGTCCAAACAGATGAATAGCGTTGCACGCCTGAGTAGCCCGCACGTGTGATAGTGAACGGGCGCTTATTCTTCATTTGTTTGCGCAACCCCTCGTACGTTGCGCGTACCATTTGCATACCGTAAACGTTGTGTGCCTTACGGTGCGACCCGCGATACCCATCGTACTGGTGGCGCACATCATCCGGGAACGTGCCCGATCCAAATACAGCAGGCTCGTTCATATCATTCCAAACACCGGCAACGCCAGTTTCAACAAGGTCGTCGAACAGATCGCCCCACCAGGCACGTACCTCGGGATTTGTAAAATCAGGAAACTGGCAGCGGCCTGGCCATACGTGGCCTTCCATAAAGTAATCGTCGCAACGGCGGCAAAAGTATTTTTTTTCCTTACCCTCTTTAAACACCGAATAATTATCATCCACACGGATGCCCGGGTCTATGATCACCACGGTTTTAAAACCGTTGGCAGCCAGGTCCGCAATCATTTTTTTAGGGTTAGGGAAATATTTGGGGCTCCACGTAAAACAACGGTAGCCGTCCATATAGTCAATATCCAGGTAAATACCATCGCAAGGGATCCTGTTCTGGCGGAAACCATTTGCAATTACCCTTACCTTATTTTCGGGATAATAGCTCCAGCGGCATTGGTGGTAACCCAATGCCCAAAGCGGCGGCATAGGGTGTGTACCTGTTAACAGGTGGTAATTTTTTACCACATCCATCATATGCGGGCCGTGGATATAATAATACTGCAGCTCGCCCCCATCAGCCCAAAAACTGGTTTTGGTAGGGTCTTCGCCGCCAAAATCAAAATGCGCCTTAAAGGTATTATCAAAAAAGATGCCGTGGGCAATATTATCGCTTACGCTGATATAGAACGGGATAGAACGGTACAACGGATCCTGGTTAAAACCGAATGAATAGGCGTCGGTGTTCCAGTTTTTTAAGCGTTTGCCGCGCAGGTTAAACTCGGTAGCCTTATCGCCAAGGCCAAAGAAACTTTCCTCCTGCTCGCAGGTTTTGGTACAGAATACATAATAACCACCAAATTGGGTGTTTTCTTCCCAGTGCATAGGTACAGCATCGGCGCTGGTTACATGGTCGTTCTTATCCGAAAAAGAGATAAAGAAATCCTGCTTGCGGATGTGGCAATTAATGGCCGGCGTAGATACACGAAACTCCGTCTCGTTTTCCAGCAGGGTAAACTCAACTGCTTTTTGCGGCAGTTGCGGCACCGCGTAGGAGAACTCTTCCAGGAAAACGCTGTGTGGTGCTAAACGCACCCGCACGATCTCGTTCGTAACTATTACAACCTCTACTTTGGCATCGCCATCGGTAAAGAATATTTTATTGCCAAGTTGTTCTGCATGATTGGGTATGCCCAGGTATTTTTTTACGATGGGTTTTATGCCATCGGCCGGGTTATTTAAGTGGTGAAACTCTTCATCCTCAACTAACATCTCCTCCACCTGCAGCAACTTTGCTGTTATCAGTTCCGGGTTTGGGTCAGGTATATTTTCTGCCATATTCAAATTCAAATTCAAAATATGCTTACCGGCCAAAGAGCGATAAACATAAATTATTACATCAGCTAATTTATTGGTAACAGCTAATAAACGATTATTTCCTGAATTTTCAAGCCATAATTACGCCAAAATTCAACTTTTGGCAGGTATATGCCATTTTTAAGAATATTGTAATAACTTAGGGCAAACCATACTAACAATTGCAAAATGAATAATTATTTCATCACCGAACCCCCTTATTCAAACAGCAAAAAAAAATTCGTATCGCTAATAAACTTTATAAATAAAGGGCTACGTTTTGTAGACCTGGGTTACCAGGTACAACACCTTGATACGCGTGTTGACATGAACACCGTTGAGCAACGAATAAACTACTACCACCTGTTAACCAACATTATAGCCAGTAATATACCTGGTGATGTTATAGAATTAGGTACATTCACCGGCCAGTGTGCTGCGCTTTTTGAAAAGATAATAGAAGTGAACGGATCTGATAAAAAGCTTCATGTGTATGACAGCTTTGGTGTTTCTTTTAAATTTAAGGGTGATATTGAAGAAAAATTAAAAGAGAATTTCATCACTGCCGGCCTAAAAGCCCCTGTGATACATAAGGGGAATTTTTTTGACACTTTGCCGTCGGAATTACCCGAAAAGCTATCTTTTATCCATATAGATTGTGGTTTTGGCGGCGACCCGTTAGCGCACAAAAAAGTAATGATGCATTGCCTTGAAAGCGTTTACCCACGCATGGCCTCCGGTGCCATATGTATCCTTATGGATTATAATGACCAGGCAGAAAACGGCATAGCTCCAAATGTAGCACCCGGTGTAAAACTTGCCTGCGATGAATTCCTGGCCGGTAAGCCCGAAACAATAATGGCTTTATATGGGAACACCTATCTGCATGCATATTTCCGTAAGGTTTAATACTACAGTGTTAACATTAAACCATTACAAGCTCCTATAATAACTGGTACACCAGCATCAATATCAGCTGTATTAAAGGTAGCACCTGTTAACATATCTGTAAAAACAGCTGCCCCGCTAAGGCCAACCTGTGCAAGTAATTCTACAGGTATTTTAATATTGAGGGCCCGCTCGGCACGGTTAAAGTTGGCTATTACTAATACTTTTTGGTTAAGGGTATAGCGCAGGTAAATGTACAGCATGGTATCAAACCCGGGCTGATGCTCGTTAGCTATCATCAGTTCATAAAAACTGCCCTGGCTTAAAGCCTCATTATCTTTTACAATATTTAATAATTTGCTGTAAAACCCACGAAGCTCTTTTTGTGCCGATGTAAGGTTTGCGCCATCAAAAGCACCGTTATTCATCCATTGCTGATGTGTGGGCACCCCCCAATAATCAAAAATGGTGGTACGGCCATCATCGCTGCTAAAGCCCATTTCACCCTCTGCGGGCTCGCCTACCTCCTGCCCTGAGTAGATCATTACCGGGCCGGTAGCCAATGTGGCACTAACAATCATTCCCGGGATGGCCAGCGCCGCATCGCCTGCAAAAAAACGGCTGGCAATACGCTGCTCATCGTGGTTCTCCATAAAACGCAACATGTGCTCGTCTATACCTTTGCAATGGTTGTTCCACACGGCGTTTATTTCCCAGGTGGATGCGCCGGGCTCGGCACAGGTTAACCTGCGGATGGCATCATACAGGCCCACTTTATCATACAGGTAATCGAACCCGCCGTTATGGATATAGTTGTAATACTGATCCTTATCGTAGGCTTCGCCGATGAATATCATATCAGGGAAAGCGGCTTTTATTTTAGGGATGAGCCATGCCCAAAATTCAACCGGCACCATCTCTATCATATCACATCGGAAACCATCTACCCCCATTTGCGCCCAGTAGGTTAAAATATGATGCATTTTATGCCAAAGCGGTGGCACATGGTCAAAATACGATTTTTTACCATCCAGGTAATAAACACCATAGTTGAGCTTAATGGTCTCGAACCAATCGTTTATGGTTGGTGCAGGGTTGAACACATCATTACCGGTTGCCTTAGCCGGGAACTCGTCAAACTTACCGTCTTTTAATGGCGAGGTAAATTCGTCGCCACCCGGGTTGTAACCGCCCGGCACAACAAACGGCTGCCCGGGGATATAGTAAAAATCGTTACCGGGCGAAAAGTTCATGGTGCTATCATCGTCCTCTCCGAAATCGCGCACGCCATCGGGTTTTACATCCGATGCATAGGTACGAGCCACATGGTTGGGTACAAAATCGATGATCACCTTCATCCCATTTTGATGCGTACGGCCAACTAACTCTTTAAACTCCGAAATACGAAACTCTGCATCAACCGCCAGGTCGGTAGCGATATCGTAATAATCTTTTATGGCATAAGGCGAACCTGCACGGCCTTTTACCACATCTGGGTCGTCTACTTTAATACCATAAGCGGAATGATCCGTCATGGTGGCGTGCTCTATCACACCCGTGTACCAAACATGGGTAAAGCCCATTGCATTGATCCCGGCAAGGGCTTTATCCGTAATATCGTTCAGCTTACCTGTGCCGTTTTCCTCCACCGAGCCGTAGAACTTGTTGGTAGTATTTTTATTGCCGAATAAGCGTGGCAGTAGTTGGTATATGGTTAATTTATGACTGGGCATTGGGTTGATTTAAATATTTGTCATTCTGAACGTAGTGAAGAATCTATTAGCAAACTATGACTAAACGATTTGCATATCGGCGATTAGATGCTTCGTTCCTCAGCATAAAGCTCTATTATTATTCCGGTAAATCTAAAGACAGATTATTGTTAATGCTTACCTCTGATCCATTTACTTTAACTATTACAGGTTTTTTAGCGTCTGTTTTGATATGTATTTTACCCTTGCTTATTTTAACGCTGAATAAAATACCCCTAAAGCCGATCTGAAAAGACAATCCTTTCCATTCGGCAGGTAATAAAGGATTAAACGACAAGACGCCATCCTTTACCCGCATACCGCCAAAACCTTCTACTACGGCCATCCACGTGCCGGCCATCGAGGTAATGTGGCAACCATCATCGGTATCGTTATTATAATCGTCTATATCCAATCTTGAGGTGCGCAGGTAAAACTGATAGGCACGCTCAATATCGCCCAGCTTAGCGGCTAATATGGCGTGCACGCAGGGCGAGAGCGACGACTCATGCACCGTACGCGGTTCATAAAAGTCATAATTTCTGCGGATGGTATCAATATCGTAATTATCCTCAAAAAAATATAGCCCCTGCAATACATCGGCTTGCTTGATGAAAACCGAACGCAATATCCTGTCCCAACTCCATTTTTGCACCAGCGGGCGCTCGGTAGCGGGCAGGTCTTTCACCAATATCTGTTCTTTATCCAGGTAGCCGTCTTGCTGTAAAAATATCTGCAGCTTATCATCATGAGGGAAATACATTTTGCCGATAATATCAGCGAATTTCTCACACTCCTGCTCTTCTCTGAAAGTTATTTTAGCAACCAGGTCGTTGTATTTGGCTTGGTTAGCCTGTTTTACTTTGCCAATAGTTTGAATAGTATATTTTAAACACCAAACGGCAATGGTGCTGGTGTACCAGTTATTGTTTACGTTATTCTCGTACTCGTTTGGCCCGGTAACGCCCAGCATTACATACTGCTGCCTCTCTGCCGACCAGGTGATCCGCTGTGCCCAAAAGCGGGAAATAGCGATCAATACTTCCAATCCATAATCGGTTAGGTATGCTTCATCGCCGGTGTAGCGCACGTAGTTAAAAACAGCAAAGGCAATAGCGCCGTTACGGTGAATCTCCTCGAAGGTTATCTCCCACTCGTTATGGCATTCGGTGCCATCCATGGTAACCATGGGGTATAGCGCCGCGCCATCTTTAAACCCAAGCAGTTTGGCATTATCAATAGCTTTACCCAGCTGTTTATAGCGATACAACAGCAGGTTACGGGCAACTTTTTGGTCGGCTGTGGCCAGGTAAAACGGCACACAATAAGCTTCGGTATCCCAATAGGTAGAACCGCCATATTTTTCGCCGGTAAACCCTTTAGGGCCAATATTCAGACGGTCGTCCTCGCCGGTATAGGTTTGGTTAAGCTGGAATATATTGAAACGGATACCCTGCTGCGCAGCGGCATCGCCCTCTATAATAATATCATTATGCTTCCATTTTTCGGTCCAGGCAGCAGCCTGTTCGGCAAGTAGAATATCGAAACCTTTAGCAGCAATCACCGTCAGCACATCTGTCGATAAACTTGCCAGCTCAGCAGCCGGGTGGTTTTGAGAGGACAGGTTTGCTGCATATTTTGTTAGTGTAATGCTTTGCCTTTCCCTGGCTTGCAGCTTTACTTCCGCAGCTATATATTTTTCTTTTTGGATAGGGTTTGATTTGATATTCACCGGCTTGCCATCCTGCTCAATAGTAAACTTCATGGCGGTAGCAACTTCGAACCCTGTTTTTTTGGTGCGCAGCTGCACATAACCTTTATCATTATCTGTCGCTTTGCTTACCTCATCCCAAAACTTCTCATCATAGTTTGAATCTTTGTTTACGATATCGCCATCTATAAACGGGGTTAAAGTAATTTCACCCTCAAAATTTACCGGGGTGAGCGTGTACTTTATAGCGCCGCATTCATCATCCACAATGCTGCAAAAGCGGATACTTTCTACCGCAACTTCTTTACCCGAAGCTGTTTTAACTCTAAAACTCCTTTGCAGATAGCCTTCTTTCATATTCAGTTCGCGGCGGAATGAAAGCACCTCGCATTTAGCCAGGTCGAGCTGTTCATCGCCTATCCAAACATCAATACCAATCCAGTTAGCAGCATTCAACACCTTGGCGAAATATTCGGGGTAACCGTTTTTCCACCACCCTACGCGGGTTTTATCAGGATAGTAAACACCGGCTACGTAATTGCCTTGCAGGGTATCGCCGCTATAGGCTTCCTCAAAGTTGGCGCGCTGCCCCATACGGCCGTTGCCCAGGCTAAAAACGCTTTCGGCAACCTTGTTATAATGCGGATCGAAACCCTCTTCGATGATCTTCCACTCGTCTACCTTAAAATATTCTTTCATTGCTATATGGGTACAGTATTGGCCTGCAATAGTTTTGGCTAAAATAAGAGAAACAATCAGGATATTTAATTTGATGTGCAAAGTTTACACGGCCTGCAGCTCCCACTTGCATCTTCGGCGCATTCGTTTTACCTTGCATTATCTATCGTATGAAAAACAAGATCTTAATCATCGGGGCCGGGGCGGCTGGCTTAATGGCCGCGCGTATCCTTAGCAAAGCCGGCAAACAGGTTACTGTATTAGAAGCCCGCAACCGTATAGGTGGCCGTATACATACTTTAAGCGATGAATCTTTTTTTAAAGATACCGAGCTGGGTGCCGAATTTGTACACGGCGACCTGCCCGTTACCCTTAATCTTTTAAAAGAAGCAGGTATAGGTTACCGCAGCGCCAATGCCGAAATGTGGCGCTATGAAAAGGGCAAGTTTAAGGAAAACAGCATGGTTATAAAGGATTGGGACCTGCTTATCAAAAAACTAAATGAGCTAAAAGAGGATACCACCGTATGGGATTTTATAGAGAAAGAATTCCCCGGGGATAAGTATGCGGAGCTGCGGAGCTCGGTATGGAGCTATGTATCCGGTTATGACACTGCCAACCCGCGCAAGGCTGCCGCTTTTGCCCTGCGTAACGAATGGCAGCACGAAGAGATGGATGCCCAGCACCGGGTTGATGGCGGCTATTGCAGCATGATGAGCTACCTGGCTAATGAGTGCAAAGCCAGCAGCGGCGAGATCTTTCTGAATGCTGTGGTGAAAGAGATAGGATGGAAAAAGGGATATGTAAAAGTTACCACAGAGGATGGCGCCATTTACGAAGCCGGGCAATTATTGGCAGCTACGCCATTGGGCGTACTACAAGCGGCAAAAGGCGAAACAGGCGCTATTAGCTTTATACCCGAAATACCCAAACATGCATACGCTATACAACAAATGGGTTTTGGCGCAGTTATAAAGCTGCTATTTGAATTTGATACCGCTTTTTGGCTGGATAAGCAAAGCCATGAAATGGCCGGCAGAAACGTAGATAAAATGGGCTATCTGCTTAGCGATGAGGAGATCCCTACCTGGTGGACACAGGCGCCCGACCACTCCACCGTACTTACGGGTTGGATAGGCGGGCCGGCAGCGGCTGATAAAACCACCACGCCAGATACCAAAGTATTGGAGCAAGGCCTGCAATCGTTAGCGCATATTTTCAAAATAGGTTTTGAAGAACTGAAAGGCAAACTAGTGGCCTACCGCATTATGAACTGGACAGCCGATCCTTTCACCCGCGGCTCATACGCTTATGATACCGTTGAAGCACCCAAAGCACGCAAGGTATTGAACACGCCCGTTGAGGATACCATATATTTTGCGGGCGAATACCTGTATGACGGCACTGCCATGGGCACCGTTGAGGCGGCGTTAACCAGCGGACTGGAAGTGGCAAAGAAGATGCTTAAATATTAAGCTCATTTTGTTTTGTTCCATTCGGAAATGGAACAAGTGGAACAAACAGAACAACGCTGATAATGAGGTAATTAATACTGACAAAATCTTGTCAGTAGCTCAACAAACACTTTACGATTATCGCCTTAAGCGCTCACAATCAATAATTTATAAAAACCAGGTTTTGTTCCACTTTTTTGAGAAATTGAACAAAATTGGTACCGGCAAACAAAGGATTTTTTTCGCCTTTTTTCGCCTTTAGTTCGGCCTTTTTAGGATAAGGAATGTCAATCTCAGGCAGGACTAACGCCGGATCACTTCGTGCTTAAATAACTGATTTACAGATTATTGATAATTTAAGGTTTGTTCCATTTTGTTCCGAATAGAACAACAAAAATTGAGAGCGCGGCCGCCGGCTTTCATTTCGTGGTAGGCTGGGATATTTTGAATAGGGTATAAAAAGGGGTACTAAAAGGCTAAAAACAACTTGCGGCTAACAAAAAAAGCTGGCTAACTTCCCTAATATTTAAACCTATCACAATTATGCAACCAATTGTAGAACTAATCCCAGCTTCAAATGCCCCTGCCCCACCTGCAGGTACAAGGCCCGGTTGGGTATCAGGCCCCGATACGTTTAATCAGCGTGAGCAAATCCCGGTGTTGATATGGGGAGGTTACCAATATTGGACATTTGAATATCTTGATAATCGCTTTGCTTTCACCATCACAGCTTGCGATCATAACGGCAATATCGTAAAACAATGGGAAAAAGAAGGCCCGCGTTACATATGGGACGTAACCTTACAACGTGCTGAAAAAACCTTAACTTTTTGGGGCCAAGCGAATGAAAAGCTGGATGTTAAACTGGATGAATTATGCATAACCGATATGCAATATTATAGCCTTTACCCACCCCCTGCTGTAAATATGATCCCGGTTGCGCAGGCACCGGCTGTACCTGCCGGCTTATACAGCACCTGGCAGCTCGAATCGAACACGAGTGCCCGACAATCGGGAATCCCGGTGTTAACCTGGGAAGATTACACTTACCGGGTTTACGAACACCCGGATAACCGCCTTGCTTTCGCTCTTATCGCTTTTAATAAAGATGGAAAAATTGTAACAGACTGGGAGATACAGGGCGTACGTTATATCAATGATATCGTTGTAGACCTGGCAAACAAACGTGTTAACTTTACTGGCCAGGGGCCAAAAACAGTAACATACACCTGGGATGGTCTGAAAGTTGGAGAGCCTGATCTGAATGGTGCCGGCTTCGATAAATTTGCGAACATGGAAGTAAAGGAAATGCCTGTATCGGCCGCGCCAACCTTACCTGCCGAGCTAAGAACCATATGGACAACAGGGCCTACTTCGCATACCTACAGTAATCAATGTTTAGTGCTGCTTTTCCATGGTTATACTTATTGGGCTTTCGATTACCAGGATAACGAGAATAGCATAGGTATTGTAGCTTATGATGATAAAGGTAACCTTGTTAAACATTGGAAAAAACCTGGTACACGTTATTTGTGGTCAATAACTTTAGACCCAAGGCGAAAAACGGTTACCTTTTGGGGCCAGGCCAACCAAACAGTAGTAATGAGTTGGGATGAACTGAAGGTGAACTGATTGATGGAATGTATCGCAGGGTTCTTTTAAAGAAGCCCTGCGATGCACTTAAATACAATTATCTACTTCAAAAAGCCATCCAGATAGCCTGATATTATTTTCGTCTGCATCATTAGGCTAACGTGCCCCTGCGAAGGAACAACGGCCAGTTGCGATTTTGGCATCGGCCCCATATCGGCAGCTACGCCACCACCCAGTAATTGGTACGTTTTTGCCAGCTCAACTTTATCAAGGCCATCATTGTCGCCAGATATAATGAGTACAGGCGAAGTGATTTTCCCGATATTACTGTCGCCCATATCAAATGGCGTTGCCATAAAACCAAGCATCTGCTCTATAAATTTTGTCCATTTTGTTTTGTCGGGTGCTACCGCATCATATGCCGCTTTCATAGGGCTATTCGCAAACATTTCGGGCTTCATGTTTTTAAACGCATTAGCTATTAGGGGCACCCAGCCACTACTTTTATAAGTAGAAGAAATGATCACCAGTTTTTTTACCCGTTTAGGGTGTTGTATAATTAACTGGTAAGCCACAGAGCCACCCATGCTGTAGCCTGCAACATCGGCACTGTCTACCTTTAAATAATTCATTACGCCATCCACATCATTTGCCAGGGTAGCAATATCTAATTTCCTATCCGAATACGGGGTGTGCCCATGTCCCTGCAATTCAATGGCAATTACTTTCCTCGTTTTTGATAATTCGGGGATCAGTTGCCCCCAGTTATCCTCAATGGTCATAAAAGCACCATGCAGTAAAACAAGGGGTTTGCCCTCTCCATATACCTCGTAATAAACCTTAATACCATTAACAGGTGCGTAGCCACTGGCGGCGGGTTTAAGTTGCTGGCCGTTTGACTGGGATGCTACAAACATTATAGCAATGAGTAGTATTGATTTAAGAAGATTGTGTGTTTTAGGTGAATTTTCCATATCGTTATTTGATTGTTATTGACAATACAAACATCGAAGATATTTCAAAACCTTATGCTGTGCAAAAGCGACGAAATGAGGGTGGATAGCGACAAACGACAACTACGATAAAAGGCCAGATGCTAATGGGAATGCATTTCGCCCTTGCTGGTGTTGTCACCAACAAGCTACCATGCATACTTGTTACCTGCCTAAAGGTTGTTGGTGACAACACCAACAACGGCAAAAAGGTTATTGGTGACAACGGCAACCTTACGGTGTTTGCCCGGCCAATAGATACAGCACTGCCATACGTATGGCCACGCCATTCTCCACCTGGTCAAGAATGATAGATTGCTTGCTGTCGGCTACGTCGCTGGTTATTTCAACGCCACGGTTTATGGGGCCGGGGTGCATTACAGTGATCTCTTTATCCAGCGAGTCCAGTATCTGCTTATTCAGCCCGAACATCATGGTGTATTCTCGCAGGGATGGGAAGTATTTGATATCCTGGCGCTCCAGTTGGATGCGCAGCATATTGGCTACATCGCACCAGTTTAAGGCTTTTATCAGGTTATGCTCCACCTTAACACCAAGCGAGCCAATGTATTTGGGGATCAGTGTTGTTGGCCCGCAAACCATTACCTCGGCCCCTAATTGTTTAAGGCAAAGGATGTTTGACAGCGCCACGCGTGAGTGCAGGATATCCCCTACTATCACCACTTTTTTACCTGCTACATCGCCATAGCGTTCGCGTATAGAGAAAGCGTCCAGCAGGGCTTGTGTAGGGTGCTCGTGCGCACCGTCGCCGGCGTTCACTATCTGGGCCTTTACGTGTTTACTCAGGAAGATGCCCGCCCCCGCATAAGGGTGGCGCATTACAACCATATCAACCTTCATGGCCAGTATGTTATTTACAGTATCTATCAGGGTTTCGCCTTTACTTACGGATGATGAAGAGGCAGCAAAGTTTACCACATCGGCAGAAAGCCTTTTTTCGGCCAGTTCAAATGAAAGGCGTGTACGGGTAGAGTTCTCAAAAAAGATATTGGCAATGGTTACATCGCGCAGCGATGGCACCTTTTTGATCGGCCTGTTCAGCACCGTTTTAAAATTATCGGCGGTTTCAAATATCAGTTCGATATCTGAGCGGTTCAAATCTTTAATTCCTAATAGGTGACGTGTGCTTAATGCCATATTTTTCTAAAATATCGAATAATGAATTTTGAATTTCGAATGATGAAATAACAAACTCATCTTATTTTATATTATTCTTTTTAGCCGTTTCTATACTTTTTACAAAAATTGCTACTAACTGGTTACATTCGTTTTTTGCTGCTGATACCTTTTCCAAGTTATAGAGCGCTTTCCTTTCTGTAATTTTTAGCGAGATCAAAGATTCTCTCAACTCCTTCAAAATAATCTTCATCTTATGAATAAAGTCGTTACGCGATTCGGCAGACTGAGCTTCCCCATAATTCAATGCAGGAGAACACCCTGATCTTATCAATTGTCCTGCTATATAATTCCCAATCCTTGTAGCCGGTAAACCCTCAACAATATCCGATATGATTATGGCAAAGTCTATCAGTCTTTCCTCCAAATCATATTTAGGTGTTGTCATTCTTACTTATTTTCTACTTCGATATTCAAAATTCAGAATTCGGTGTTCGATATTATTCTTAATTATTTTGCTTCCGATACCAGTACAATCCGGTCTTCGCCATCGGTTTCCTTCCAGCTTACTACTACTTTTTGCGATGCGATAGAATCAACCTCTATCCCTACATAGTCTGCCGATACCGGGATATGGCGTGAATAGCGGCGGTCTACCAGTGCCAGCAGCTCCACTTTCTCCGGCCTTCCAAATGCCTGCATAGCATCCATAGCTGCGCGGATGGTGCGGCCTGTCCACAGCACATCGTCCATCATAATCACCTTCTTACCCTCTATAATAAAATCTATTTTGGTTTGATTTGGCACCAGCGGCGAACCCTGACGGCGAAAATCGTCGCGGTAAAAGGTGATGTCAAGATCGCCCTGCTCTATTTTGCTTTCCGGCAGTATCTTTCGTAATTCTTCGGCTACGCGTTTAGCCAGGTAAATGCCGCGTGGCTGTATGCCAATTAAAACAGAGGCTGAAAAATCGTTATGATTTTCAATTAATTGACGACATAAACGCTGAATTGTAATTTGAAATTTTTGACCGTCGAGCAGCGTTAAGTTTTGCATCGTAAGGGTGGATTTGGGCAAAGGTAATTTTTTTTGGTGATTTGTAGAAGAATGAATAGCAGTTATTGTAAATTATGGTTTAGCCCGGCTATCCAAAATCTAAGTATGCTGTTGGGATTTCTTTTGTTAACCATACATTATCACTTGTTTTATAAAACACATGGCCTGCATTATGTAATAGCTGTGCGTTAACTTTTACAACAACTGCTTTACCGTGCCTGCTGCCTACCTGTAAGGCAACATCCTTTTCGGAAGATAAATGCACAAACTGCCTGCTCATGGTTTTCAAACCCTGGGCTGTTATACTTTCCAAAAATTTAAACGCAGTGCCGTGGTAAAGCACGGCGGGTGGTGTAGTAATTTTATCTTCAATAACCACATTTATAGAATGGCCATGTGTGGCACGGATTTTATTTTCTGCAGCGTCAATCTCCCAGCGTATCTTGTCAAATGATGTACTTATTTTAATAAGATCATCAGGTACTAAATCATGCCCTCGTGCATTTAATGCATCAATCAGATCTGGTATGTTAGCCCAGCCAAAATCGTCTATAACTAACCCTCCGTCCTCCGGGTGATGGCGCAGCCAATAACTTATTTGCTTGCTTATCCTTTTCTCGTCTGTGACCATTAGGCCTAAGGTAAAAAATATCCATAAAAAAAGCCCTTCCGATTACTCGGAAGGGCTTTGTATGTAAACTTTAAAAGATTAAACTTCTTCAGTCTCTTCAGCTGCAGGAGCTTCAGCTTCTGGTTCAGCTTTTTTAGCAGCAGGAGCAGCAGGAGCTGGCTTTTTAGCAGCTTTGCTTTCTGCACCTTCCATCTGCTCTTTTAACTGAGCAAGAACGCTAAGGTCGCCTAAAGTTGATTTCTCTACTGATTCTTTCACTTTCTTAACCGCGTTGTTAGCAGATTTTGCTTCTTTTTTACGGTTTTCGAACTCCTGAACACGAGCGTCAGCACGAGCTTCTTCCCATATACGTGAGTGTGAAATTACAATACGTTTGTTCTCTTTGTTAAACTCGATAATTTTGAATTCGGCAGTTTCTTCAGCTTTAACTGATTTACCGTCTTCTCTTACCAGGTGTTTGGTTGGGCAGAAGCCTTCAACACCGTAAGGTAAAGCTACGATAGCACCTTTATCAGTTACTTTTAACACGGTACCTTCATGTATTGAATCAATAGTGAAGATGGTTTCAAAAGTATCCCAAGGGTTTTCTTCAAGTTGTTTGTGGCCTAAGCTTAATTTACGGTTCTCGATGTCAAGCTCTAAAACTACTACGTCTAATTTTTCGCCAACCTTAGTAAATTCGTTAGGGTGGTTTACTTTTTTAGACCATGATAGGTCAGAGATGTGGATCAAGCCGTCAATACCGTCTTCCAGTTCAACAAACACACCAAAGTTGGTCATGTTTTTAACTGCAGCAAGGTGCTGAGTACCAATGGCGTATTTCTCGCCTGCGTTTTGCCATGGGTCAGGAGTCAATTGTTTGATACCTAAACTCATTTTGCGCTCGTCGCGGTCTAAGGTTAATACCTGAGCTTCAACTTCGTCGCCAACTTTAAGGAATTCCTGAGGGTTACGCAGGTTTTGAGACCATGACATTTCTGACACGTGGATCAAACCTTCAACACCCGGGATAATTTCTAAGAACGCGCCGTAATCAGCAACAGTTACAATTTTACCTTTTACTTTAGAGCCAATCTGGATGCCTTCATCCAATGACTGCCAAGGGTGTGGGGTAAGTTGTTTTAAACCTAAAGCGATACGTTTTTTCTCGTCATCAAAATCCAGAACAACAACGTTGATCTTCTGATCCAATGCAAGCACTTCTCTTGGATGCTCGATACGGCCCCAAGAAATATCTGTAATGTGCAGTAAACCGTCAACACCACCAAGGTCAATAAATACACCAAAGTCGGTAATGTTTTTAACGGTACCTTCCAATACCTGGCCTTTTTCAAGTTTGGCCACAATTTCGGTTTTTTGGTTTTCCAAATCATCTTCGATAAGCACTTTGTGCGATACCACAACGTTTTTAAACTCGTGGTTTATCTTAACAACTTTAAATTCCATTGTTTTACCAACGTACACATCGTAATCACGGATTGGTTTGATATCGATCTGTGAACCTGGTAAGAAGGCTTCAACGCCCATAATATCTACAATTAAACCACCTTTAGTACGGCTTTTTACAAAACCTGTGATGATCTCATCGTTATCCAGAGCCGAATTAATGCGCTCCCATGATTTTTGAGTTTTTGCACGTTTACGAGATAATACTAACTGACCGTTAGCATCTTCTTGTGACTCTACAAATACTTCAACGCTATCACCGATCTTCAAATCAGGTGTATCACGGAACTCAGAAACAGATACTAAACCGTCAGATTTAAACCCGATGTTTAATACCACATCTTTGTTGTTGATATTTACAACAATACCCGAGATAATTTCGCCTTTAGTGATAGAGCTGAATGTTCCATCATAAAGTTTTTCTAATTTCTCACGGTCGCTATCGCTGTAGTTACCAAATTTCTTGTCATCAGCATCCCAGTCAAAATCCTGATCAGGTGTTGCTGCAATTTGTGACTTGATGTCTTCAATTGATATTGAATCAGCTTCTGATTCAATTGTTTCTTTCTCAGCAGTTGCCGTAACTGTATCCAGTTCAGCTTGCTTCGCTTTTAATTCTTTTTCTGCTTCTTGTTTTTTTGCCATTAATAAATTTTACTCCTTTTTCCCAACACTTAATTGGGACTGCAAAGGTACGGATATAATTTTTATAGATAAAAATATTTTTAGTGTTAATTATTGAGTTTTAAGCACTTTTTAATCATTTATCACTTTTTGATAACGCAAACCTCATCTTAATTTTACATGCAAGGCAGTAAGTTTGTATTTTCACAGCTCAAATTTCCCTGATATTTAAAATATGCCCACTTATTTACAAAAAGCATGGACCGATTCAATTGATGATGTAAGTATAAATGACGTGCGGATAGCGATTGCCGAAACCCAGCAAATGGACGAAGAGCACGCGGCCTTTTGGGTGGGCACCGAGGAAGAAGAATACATTTTAGAAACCGACAAAAATTTGGATATGATAGTCGTAGCAAACGGCGAGGCCACAAAATACCGCGCTGCCGATTGGAAAGAGGTAGAATATCTTTATCAATTACTGTTAGATGAAGATTATACTATTTTAATAAACCACGTTAAAAAGGTATAACCCGCCGGATATTTATCCATTATTCATCTTCTCTTCTATCTCTTGATAAATGCTCATAAAATCAGCCATCAGCCCAAGGCGATAATTAAGCAGGATGCCCGTCATTTCGGCTTCCTGCTGCGGGGTAAAAGGGTTGCGCCAAACGCGCATACATATCCGCTTTAAAGCGTAGGTTATCTGCTCTATATTAATATAAGTGTTTAAATAGCGGCTGCGCTTAAACTCGGCATGAAACCTGAAAAACACATCGGGGTTCTTCATCCCGGCGAAATCTAAAAACTCGCGGATAACATCGTCTTCGCAACTATCCAGATGGTTGTAAAACTCGCTTACGCTTATCTCATTGGTGGTGATGAGCAGGTTATCTAATATTAGCTCTATCGCGATATGACCCAAAAAGAATGGCTTAACCGGCGACTCGGTTATTACCGGGGCCAGCAGGTTTTTGAGGTTATGGGAGTGCGTCAGAAAAAAATCGGCCGAGTGGAAGTATTTATCAACCAGTAAATGTTTGTTCCATCCCGCGGTAATTGAATTTACACGACGATCGGTATGTACCAGGTGTTCGGGATGCAGCACAATGGTTTTATCGGCATTTTTTAAAAGATCGGGCAGTACCGTACCTAAGGTAAAATAACAATTGGTGGTATCCCGGTCGAAATAATAATGCGAAAGAAAATTCATAAGGGCGTTGAAACGTCTGTTTTGAACAAAATACAAAAATCGGGCTAAAGTTTAAAGCAGGCTTACAGATATTATAATATGATGACCATTTAATAACGCTGTTTTAACAACTACCCACCAAATAATTATTCTATTATCTTTGCCGTCCCGATGAAATCGGTTTTAAAATACACAAGATGAATTTTGTTGAAGAATTACGCTGGAGAGGCATGCTGCATGATATTATGCCCGGCACCGAAGAACTGTTAAACAAAGGTATGGCTTCGGGCTATATTGGTTTTGACCCTACTGCCGATTCATTGCACGTAGGCCACTTAACCCAGATCATGACGCTGATACACTTTCAGCGCGCAGGCCACAAACCTTATGCTTTGGTTGGCGGCGCTACCGGCATGGTGGGCGACCCATCGGGCAAATCGGCCGAGCGTAATTTACTATCAGAGGATGTACTGAACCATAACCTTAAATCGGTACAGGCCCAGCTCGAAAAATTCCTTGATTTTAACAGCGGCGTTAACAGCGCCCAAATGGTAAATAATTACGACTGGTTTAAAAACTTTACCTTTCTTGATTTTATCCGCGATGTAGGCAAGCACCTTACTGTTAATTATATGATGGCTAAGGATTCGGTAAAAAAACGACTGGAAGGCGATACCGGCATGTCGTTCACTGAATTTACCTACCAGCTGGTACAGGGCTACGATTTTTACTACCTGTGGAAACATAATAATTGCGTACTGCAAATGGGCGGCAGCGACCAGTGGGGTAACATTGTTACCGGTACGGAGCTGATCCGCCGCAAGGACCAGGGCGAGGCTTATGCATTAACCACCCAACTGATCAAAAAAGCCGACGGCACTAAATTCGGCAAAACCGAAAGCGGCGCGGTATGGCTTGATCCTGCACGTACATCACCATACCAGTTTTACCAGTTTTGGTTAAATACCACCGATGTGGATGCCAAAGCGTACATCCGTATATTCACTTTGTTTGAACGCGATGTTATTGAAGCTATGGAAACTGAGCATGATGCAGCGCCACACACGCGTGTATTGCAAAAGGCATTAGCAAAAGATATTACACTACGCGTACACGGGGATGCCGGATTTGACAAAGCCCTTAAATCAACCGAGTTTTTGTTTGGCAATACCGGTATCGAGTTTTTAAGCGAGCTAAACGATGATGAAGTATTAGCCATATTTAGCGGCGTACCAAACTTTACGGTAGCTAAAAACGAAATTGAAGCAGGTATAAATGTATCTGACCTGCTGGCTGCTAAAACAGCTGTATTCCCGTCAAAAGGCGAAGCCAAAAAAATGATACAGGGCGGTGGTGTAGCTATCAACAAAGAAAAAGTGAACACACCCGAAGATGTTTATTCAACGGATAACCTTATCAATAACAAATACTTAGTAGCGCAAAAAGGAAAGAGAAATTATTTTTTAATTATTGCCGAATAATTTGATTATACGACAAGTGGTATTTATATTTGTATAAATGTCGTACAAAATAAAACATACTGCAAAAAACGAGGTTAATGAACCTATGGCAATGTACATTACCCAGGTATCATCAACCCCGTTTTATAATTTGTTGGGCGGCGCTAAAACTGCTACCACCTCTTCTGATTTTGATATCATTAAACTGGCACGCCAGGGTTTTCCCAAAAAGGCCCTGCTTGCATTAGCCAAAAAAATATCTTTAAACGTCCAGGAGTTATCTAATATCCTGCATATCTCTGAGCGTACTTTACAACGCTATGAGGATGATGCCATCATCAAAACAGAGTATGCCGAAAAGGCCGTTGAGCTTGCCCGCTTGTACACCCGCGGTGAGGAAGTGTTTGGTTCGATGGATAAATTCAAACTTTGGGTAAAGGCGCCAAGCTTTGTATTTAAAGGCGAAGCCCCGGTTACCATCCTTGACACCTCCGCGGGTTTTGATATGGTTTTTAAAGAACTTGGCCGCATTGAGCACGGTATTTTTGCATAAATGATACTCTACCGCATCTCCAAATGCATTTACATTAAAGATTTAACGGGTACGGGTGCACGTATGTACGGCGGCCGATGGAACAGCGAGGGAAAATCAATGGTTTACCTGGCATCATCAAGGGCATTGGCTGTGCTGGAAGTACTTGTACACTTGCCCCCGCTCCTGCTGCCCGATAACTTTTGTATTGCCGAGGTAGAGGTACCCGATAAAAGCATCTTAACGCTCGACGTAAAATCCCTGCCTGATAATTGGCAAAGCGCCTCCTCCCCCGCCGAACTAAAAACCCTGGGCAACCAATTTATCAAAGAAACAAAATACCTGATGATGAAGGTGCCCTCATCTGTTGTGCCCGAGGAATACAACTACTTGCTTAACCCATGGCACCCAGATATCAGAAAGGTTAAATTGCTGAACACCCACCCCTTTAATTTTGATGACAGACTGATCTTAACATCAAGCTAAACGTAATGCATATTTTAAAATAGATAGTGTCATACTCAAACTAAATATTTAGTTTTACGATGTCACTTATTTTAAAATCATGAAAAACCTATTCATCTGTTCTGTACTGCTATTTTCTACTACGGCTTGTCTCGCACAAAAATCTGACAGAGCCGTAGGTAAGGCCATCTATGAGTTTATCCATATCAGGGATACTGCTAACAGGAATAAACCTTACAAAGAAACCATGGCTTTAATACTGGGCCGCAATGCAAGTGCGTACCGCAGTTTAACCAAACAGCAACAAGAAGAAATGATGGCTAACCAGATAGCCAATCAAATAAAAAGCGCGGCCGACCCTAATCATCTCAGCCTTACTATCACCAGCCCAGGGCCTGTAGCAAAAGAGGAATATTACCAATACATTAACGACAAAAAGTTATACACCGAAGACCAGGTTATTAACTATTACATTTTTGAAGAACCACTACCTGTTATTAAATGGGCCATACAGAAAGACACCATGAGTTTTGGCACCCTACATGCGCAAATGGCAACTACGCATTTTAAAGGCCGCGACTACACCGCGTGGTTTTGCCCCGACCTGCCTTTTAATAATGGGCCTTGGAAACTTAATGGCTTACCGGGTTTAATACTAGAAGCATCCGATTCAAAAAAGGAAGTACAATTTAAGTTTAACAGTTTTGAGGATATCAGCAACTTAAATCAATCTATTTTACCACCTGCCGACGATATTAAGACTACCCCACAAGACCTGGCCAGGTTAAAAGAGACAATGGTTAAAGACCCTATGGGGTTTGTAAAGGCATCAAATGGCGGCAACGCAAGCCGCAGAGGGATAAACTCAGTTATGGACAGTATTGACCAGAGCAAGGTAACATCTGTCAATGTGGTTAAATCAACATCGACCAATACCAGTGTAAACAACAACCCTATAGAACTACCCGAAAAAAAATAGGCCTGTAGTTACAGGCCTATTTTTAATACTTAAGACTGGATATTGCTTAAAAATCGCTTAGCAATTCCAGTTTTTTATGATTGTATTCTTCCTGCGAGATCAAACCACTTTCGAAAAGCGTTTTCAGCCTTTTCAGTTTTTCGGTTAGTTCGTCCTTCTTAGGCTCCTCTTGCACAACAGGTGCGGGTGGTGGCACGGGTACAGGAGTTGGTGCAGCAACAGGCTGTTGTACCGGTGCCTGAAAACCTACATTCGATGCATGATCAATATTTACCGCGCCAGATTCGGCACGCTTTTCTTCCAGTTCGCGCAGGCGGCGGGCTTCGCGCTCGGCTTCCTTGCGTTCCTGTGCGTATTGGTAAAGTTTACGTGCCTGTACTTTAGGCAGGTAATCAACACCCATTTCGGTACCTATGGTAGTTTTAGCACTAAATACCGCGCCTATAATTTCTTCTTTGGTGTAC
Organism: Bacteroidota bacterium; assembly: GCA_040390445.1. Lineage (GTDB taxonomy): Bacteria > Bacteroidota > Bacteroidia > Sphingobacteriales > Sphingobacteriaceae > Mucilaginibacter. The sequence goes on along the minus strand of JAZJYI010000001.1, from coordinate 836,039 downwards.
ACGTCAACAATATCCTTCCATACAAAATCAACAAACTTGATAGAAAGGCCAAGGTTTGCCGGGGTAAAGAAAAGGATGCGTTTATTGGTGATGGCGATGCAATCCGGAAAAAGGTTTACAATAGGCTTCTTCTGTACCGCTATGTATATAATTTCCTCGCCGGTTGTGAGCAGGTCAACCAAACGGCTGTGCACTTTTTCAACGGCTTTAGGGTCTTGTTCGTCGCGTAAGAATTTGTCGATCATGATCATTGTTGTTCTTTGAGGTGGCAAAAATAATAATATTAATGCTAATTAGATAAATATTAGGCGATGAGCAAATTACAGCCGCGGATATCCGAATTATCAAACCTGCCAATTACCTCAAAAGCCCCATCGGCGTAAACCTTACCCAGATCTTGCGTGGCTATGAACGAGCATGAGTTGATATTAGCCAGGTCAATGATATTTACACCTCCTGTTTTGCCAATTTCAACTAAGGTGAATGGGTCGTTAGTATCACGGGTAATTATCTTCATCCAGGGCGGGCAGTTAAATATCCCCACACCTTTTGAGTAAGCCTGCGATAAAAGCTCCGTCATCCCGTATTCTGAATGGATGGCATCAACGCCAAAACCTGCGCATAAGGCAGCATGCAGCTCCTCGCGGATCATCTCCTTACGCCGACCTTTCATCCCCCCTGTTTCCATTACAATCAATTCGGGAAAATCTATCTGGTAGTTATCTATAAAATCGAGCAGGGCAAAGGTAACGCCTATCAGCAGGGTTGGCTTACCTGCTACTTTTTGTTGCTGTAGTTTATTGTAAAGGTCTTGATGGTTGTACAGGTAAAACCCGCTGCTTGAATTAGCAGATTGGGTGATCAGATCCTGCGCCATGTAGATCAATGACGAGCCTTCCCGCTCCAGATAGGCGGGTAGTAAAGCCAATACAGTATAATCTTTTATATCGCCATAAAACAAGTTAAAAGCGCGGCGAAAGCTCTCTTCGTACCAGCTTACATCCGTAACATGATGGCTGCTGGTGATCATTCCCGTAGTGCCCGAGCTGGTGAAAACAACATCGCCGGGTTGGTTTGAAGTAACAACCGTGTGTGCTTTAAAAAACTCTACAGGCAAAAAGGGGATTTGCTCAACCTTTTTAATATTAGCCGGGTTTAGTTTTAAACCATCGATGAACCGTTTGTAAGCCCCACAGTTTTCTGCCTGGTAATTGAATACCTGCAAAGCGGTTTCCTTAAAGCTTTGCTCGTTATTGATGGCGAATACCTGTTGCTTACCGGGTTTTATCATACTGCGGGCAAAGATAATGCGAATATGCAGATGTGCGGATATGCAAATGTGCAGATGAATGTAAATTATTCACCTAAGTGCGCAAGTTTAGGGTTTTACCGGCCGGCACCTTAACGGAAATTTGAGGTATGAAAACATTTAAAATTGTACCGATATCGCGTACGTACGCTGAAAAAATCAAATCGACCATGACAGACAGCTTTAGCAACCCTGTTATTGAGCAGTTGGCTACAGGGCTTGGGCCGTGCAGGGTATCCTTAAAACCGTTTGCAAAAGGCGTTGACATGCGCCTGTTGTTTAAGCACTCGCCTTTTGATATAGAGAATGCTTACAACCAACCCGGCCCGGTGTTTATTAATATTGCGGACGTGGAGGAATACAGCGACGTTCATCGTTTCCCGCCCGAGATAAAGGCCAACAAAAAAAGCTTCCCATTAACGCTTATTGGCTACAATAACAAACAAATGATGGTTTTAACAGAAACCGTAGGCGATAAAGATGTTGATGAATTGATAACAAATATATTTAATGAACGGGCTGATGTGAAGTACCTGCATGCCCGTAACGCACAGGCTTGCTGCTTTATATGCAAAATTGAAAGGTTTTGACAAAAAACTGCGGTGCGTGCCCGAAATAAATATTCTAATTTGGAGTTATATTTGCTTGTATAAATAATACATTTATAATAATATCTATCCCAATGAAAACATTAAAATTTTTAAGCTTACCCCTACTGCTAAGTGCATTTTTTATACTTGCCTCGGCAAAGCCTGCAGACGATAAAGGCTCTGCAAAAATTAACGATGCTGCCAAAGTTTTAAAAGACTTCAGCAAAATGAAAGAGAGCATCCCGCATGAACTGATCCAGGAGTATGAGGGTATTGTTATTATCCCAAAATTGATCAATGCCGGTTTTGGTATTGGCGGCAAACGCGGACAAGGTGTAGCCATGGTAAAACTTGCCAACGGCGAGTGGAGTGACCCGGTATTTATAACCCTGACCGGCGGCAGTATTGGTTTCCAGATAGGTGTACAATCTGTTGATATGGTGCTGGTTTTCCGTAACAAAGGCGTATTGGCTAAAGTTGAAAGCGGCGATTTCACCATTGGTGGTGATGTATCTGCAGCAGCTGGCCCGGTTGGCCGCAGTTCTACAGCCAGTACTGATTATAAGCTGCAGGCCGAGGTTTACTCTTACTCGCGCAGTAAAGGTTTATTTGCTGGTATCAGTATCAATGGTTCAAACCTGGCTATTAACAAAAGCGCTAACACAGCCTACTATGGCGAAGCTTCTGCATCTGCCGATCTTTTTGCTAGATCAACAGATAAAACTACAGCTGTTACGCAGTTAAAAGCTGCATTGAAGGCATTGTAACAAAAAACAAACTTTAATTGAAAAGCCCCGGCCAAATTGGCTGGGGCTTTTATTTGTTATGCTTAATGCATTTTAGGTTGAAGTTGAAAACTTCTCCCAGTGTAAGGAACTGAAATTATAAACACATATATTTAGTGGCACAAAGAACATCAAATGAACAATACGTTTAAAAACCTGATCAGCACGACCGGCAAAGTTATTTTTGCAATTGGCTTGGTATTGAATATCTGTATGGTGTTTTTTGGCGTGTGGCCAAGCCTAATCTATTTACTGTTAATGCTATTTGGGGCAGCTATAGTATCTTTTATAGGGAAAGATGACACCATAGGTTTAAATTTCTCTTTAATAAAAAATTCACTCATCGTTGTGACAATTACTTGTATAAGTATAATTACGCTAACAATAGGAATATCCTTCTTTTCTAAAAACTACTTTAACAAAACAAATACTTTAAACGAGTGCAAAGAGATAGTGATCGCTTTAAATCAATATAAAGAAAACACTACTAATTACCCTGCCAATTTATCCATTTTAATTGAAGGCAATCCGTTGCGGGCAGACTGGACTAAAGACCAATGGGGTAATCCCTATAAATACATTTGGAACAACAACGGGTCGTCTTATACACTTACCTCTGCCGGCTCAGATAATAAGTTTAACACCAAAGATGATCTTACCTTCGTTGGGAAGCAATAATTCCATCCACCTGTTGTTATCCTTCCTGTTCAAATTGCTCTATCTTGTTTAAGAAATCATGTGCCGAAATATATCATTTCAGCATTTTTTGGGCACGGTACAAATTATCGGTAGCCTGTAATATCTTATCTTTTAGTTTGGGATTATAATTGGGATGGCTGTTTAAAAAATCGGTTACGGTTTTGTAAGCCTCTTTGCTTTGGTAATTGCTAAAAACAGCGCCCAACCACGATTGAGGAAAAAACACATCGCCTGTACGTTGAATTTCTTCTACCAAAGCCAGGCTTTTTGGTAAATATTTTATTGATGTGTTTTGTCGTAAGGGGTGGTTCAGATAAATAAGCGCTGTGGCTACCCAGGCCTCTTTTTGCCTGTTCCGCCGATCAGCCAGGGCATAAAAAAACGTATCCCGATCCGCCACTTTTGGTGATAAGGCCGGCATTAGGAAGGTTAAGCGTTCCTGCCGGTCGGTATTTGTAATACGGCTTCGCTGTTGCTGCAAAACGGTGGTAGCCGTATCGCTTTTAAGCGCGATAGACAGCGCAATCGATGTATAATCATCTTCAGTTAATTTAACGCCCTCTGGCGCCTGCTGGTGTTGCCATATCTGGTATATCTGTTTCCCTGCCGCATCGCTTAAGTACATGTTTTGATACGCCCCAAACATTATTTTCTTGTTGTTGGGTGCTGTTTGCTTCTCCATAGCGGCCCAGGTTGCCGTTTCAAGTAAGGTAGTATAAGCAGGCCTTTCCTGTGGCGAAATAAACTCCCAGTAAATATTTGTGATATAACCTGAGAGCACCCGTAAATTCATTTCATTTTTTTCGGCAGCCAGGCCCTGTGCAAACAGCTTCAGCAATTCAGAGGGCTTAAAATTGCGGCCCGAGAGCATATTTTCATACGCATTAATATAGGCCGAGGCCCTTTGAAGCGGGCTATTCAGCGTAAATAATTGATCATTCATGGCCCTATCTGCCGGGAATACTCCGTAGCCCATACCGTTTGAGTTGAAAAGGATAAAAGAGGGTTTATCCAGCCCTTCTGCAGCTTTTAGCGTAAGTGTTTCGCTGTTCATGTTAACCGTGACGTTCTGGTTGCGGTTGGGATATACCAGGGTAATGCTGAAGGTTTGCGGCCAAATGCGTGGCTCCCCCGTTTCAGGGTGCTGGGTAATAGTTAATTTACCTATTTGCCCGCCACGGTAAGCAATACTATAATCAAATACCGGCCGGCCCGGCTGGTTTACCCAAACTTTATTCCAGCTATACAGATCTGTTTTACTGTATTTGCTTAAAATGGCGATCAGATCGTCCCACGTGGCATTACTATAGGCATACTTTTTAAGGTATTCCTGTATCCCTCTTCTGAAATTTTCACTTCCCATTAACTGTTCCAACTGGCGCATCATCACGGGCGCTTTGTGGTATATGATATTACCATATAGTGAACCGGCATCCTGCAAATTGGCTAATTGCTGCCGTATAGGGTTTGCGCCCTGTGTACGGTCTACCGCATAGGCTGCCGGATAATGGTCCTGCAAAAATTTAAGGTTAAAGGTTTCCTTGCCCATTAGTTTTTCGGTTACCTTATCTGCCATAAAATTGGCAAATACTTCTTTCATCCAAACATCATTAAACCACGCCATGGTTACCATATCGCCAAACCACATATGCGCGATCTCATGCGAGATCACATTTGAGCGGGCAATAAACTGATCTTTTGTAGCACCTCCATCCAAAAACAAACCCGATGCTTTGTACTGTACTTCGCCGGGGTGTTCCATGCCGCCAAACTGAAAATCGGGGATGGCCACAAATCCAACCTTTTGAAATGGATAGGGAATGCCGGTCCAGCCCACTAAAAAACTGATAGCAATGCCGTGCGCTTTAAATATCGAATCTACACTTAAGCGAATTTTGGCAGTATCGGTTTCCCTGTATAAAAATTGCGCCCGCCATCGGCCTGCCAACCGGGTTGTATCACTGAATTTACCGGCAGTGAACGAGAAAAGATAGGTAGGTAATTGATCTGAGTTATTAAAATGATAAGTGATTTGAGCGCCTTTAATAACCGAGTCGCGCTTTTGTGCATTTGCCAAAACCTTCCAATCCTCAGGCACGGTGAGCGTGAGTAAAAAACGCGCCTTTAAGTCGGGCTGATCAAAACATGGAAAAACAGTGCGGGCCCTGTCGGGCACAAATAAGGCGTATAAAAAATCGGCGTTGCGGTTTAAAGACGCATCGCCGGCTATAAATTCTAATGTAATGTCATTAGCCCCGGGGTGCAGGTACTGCTGGTTGATCACGATATGTTCTTCCCTTAAGTCTGCCACAATAGTTTTACCATTTACCGCCAGTGATTTAATATGATCATAGCTTTGTTTAAAATCTATTTGTAAGGGTTGCTCGTTGCTCTGCAAGTTAAAGCTGATCTGCTCGCTTGCCACAATCTCATTAGCTTTTTGCGCGGGAATATTAAAATCAAGTTTGTATTGAATATTACTGATAGATGAGTGGCGGTATTTTGCCAGTTCAAACGAAACGCCCGCTTCAACAGCAACAGGTTTTATGGTTTGCTGTGCATAGGCGGTGGTGCTCAAACACAGTATCAGTAAAATATTTTTGAAACGTAGGTTCACTTTATGTTGATTTTTATGATCGGATTTATTACAGTTAAATGCCGCAACCCCCACTGTGTCAGCCTGGGTAATTATAAACTTCCTGAATCCGGCCAATTTTCCCAGTGCGTATTTGCTTTTAATGTGGGCCGATACAATAATGTATCGCCAGTAGTAATTACTTTGGCTATTTGTTGCCATGTTTCATAAGCTCCGGGTCTTTTTTTATTCCTATTACGCTTATTACTATTGGCTATGCGCTGCTCCTGTTGCCGCACTAATTTTTCAAATGTCTCAAAATCTACATGGGCCACACCACCATTAAGCTCTTTATTATACTCGTATGTATATTTTAGATGCTCATCCGATATTGGATCGTGGCTTATTTCCAAAAAATCTTTATGGTACCATTCATTTAAAACTAAAATCTTTTTTACATCTGTAGGGATAGATTTATAAAGTTCATCATCAGTAGCCCTAAATAATTCGCTTTGCGAGATAATAGCCAGCCTGGCGGCTTCTTCGACACGAATTTGCCCCGGCTCGTACTCTGTTAATTTTATTCCATTAATTGCATATTTTTTCACATCCATAGATAGGTTAACCTTTTCACCTTTCAGTAACCAGTATTTTGTATCGGGAAGTAAATTTGGCCCATCTGTAGTTTCGAAAAAGCTATCAGCATCAATATTGTGTAAGGTATAATAATTGGTTTGCTGATTATTATACTCTTCTAAATTTACCAGGCAATTGCCATAATAATAAATTTCGAGTTCAATTTCACCTGCGCGTTCATTATAGCCTGACCGCTCAACTGCAATTGCCCACCTGCCATCATCGTCCCGAAAAACATTTACCCGACTATCTATCAGGCATGAATAAGGATGCCCGAGTTGTACAAATTGAAAATAATCACCAAACTTATAAGTGTCGTTGAGGTTAGATAGAATTTCTTTTTCGGTTAGCCTTTCCACATCGTTGTTTATTTCTCAAACACCCGTTTCACCATTAACCCCGATACCGCCGATAGCCCGCCTGCCAAGCCACCGATGATAGCCATTACCGCCAGCAATAACCCCCAGTTTGGTAAATGGAAAACATGCGCTACCCGTGTAGCCAATATATGTTCGTTAGGGATACTTTTTAACAACGCCAATGCTATCCAGGCCAGGGAGATACCCGCAAAGCCCGACCAAAATGCCCAGCTTGATCTTTTGCCGAAGATAATTGCGGCGCCAAATGCCAGTATGCAGCCTACCCACCATGGGAACAGGTAGCCGCTTATAAATGCTAATAACAGTATTACAGGGAACAGCATAGTTTATTTGCTTAGTGTTAATGTTCTTTTTATCCGGGTTGATTTTTCTGTTGCCGATTGCAGGAACAGCAGTTCTTTTAGCTTACCATCCTGCCAGGTTTTCAGCATATCGTCATAATAAAAACTGCCGGGATTGCCCGATTGCCCACCAGGGATGATACCATACCCCTTAACCTGAGGGCCAAGCTGTACCACCATTCGCCATGAAGGGCCGTGCCCGCCTGTCAGCGCGTTCACAGTAGAGCCGGTACCGCCCGATTCAAAATTACCTGAACCCAGGCCGGGCACATTACCTAAATGCGCCACCTCAAACGGTTTTACCTTACCCCATTGCCAGTCTTTGCCAATTTTCCCATGATCTTTCACCAAATCGTTAACGGCGGCTATAAATGAAGCCATCAGGATATCAGATGCGGTTTCTACTACCGGGGTGGTTTTGCTGTCAAACCATTTGGAGTTTGGGTCATTTATCAGTAAGGTTTCCGTCCTGTCCATTGATGGATAGGATAGCAGCGTTTTCTTATCCTCAAAATTATCCCGCCAGGTAAAGATGTAAAATTTAACCCACCAATTACCATAAATACTGGCCCCAACAGATGTGGCGTTACAGTACTTATCCCATTTCTTCAGGGTATCTAAAGCAGCAAGCTGGGTTTCGTCAAGCTTACTGGCATCTATGTATTTTAACATAGTTGGTAAAATATCCTGCGCGCGGATGCTGTAATCATCGGTCTGCAAAATGCGCATACTATCCACCGTAGCTTTGCTCATGGCACCAAGGCGGTCGTTAATGCGTTTGCCACGCTCATACGGTGCAAACTGCCAGTTAATATAGTACGGGTAGGTTTGATCTGTTGATGATTGATTGGCCGAGCTTACAAAACCGCGTGGCGGGTTCTTCACCGTTGGGTTTTGCTCATATGGGATCCAGCCGTGCCAATCGTTTGCCGGGTCGCTGCCATCCATAATAAATTTGCCCTGGTCTTTATACTTCAGCGGCAGTTTACCATTGGGCGTAATGGCAATATCGTTATCTGCTGATGCGAAAATAAAGTTCTGCGCCGGGGCGGTATAGTATTTTAACGCTTCGCGATAGTCGGCATAATTTTTAGCCCGGTTTAGCAGGTAAAAGGTTTTAAACTCATCGCTTTCATCGTGCGCTATCCAGCGCAGCGCATTACCCACGGGGACATTTACATGGCCTTTTTTAGCCATATCGGCATTATCATAAACCACCGGGCCATGGTGCGTATATACAATAGTATCTGTAAGTGGCTTTTGGCCAAGTATCTTTATTACCTCAATCTTCTTAGTAACCTTATTCCATTTGTTATTGTACCAGTATTCGTTACGGTTGGCATCTTTAAACTTCACCTGGTACCAGTCAAGTATATCGGCATCCACATTGGTAACCCCCCAGCTTACTTTTTGGTTATAGCCTATTACTATGCAGGGCGCACCAGGCAGGGTTACACCATACACGTTTACACCCGGGCCAGTCATCTGCATTTGGTACCATATGGATGGCAGCGTAAGGTTAAGGTGCGGATCGTTAGCCAGAATAGGGTAACCGCTGGCCGTTTTTGAGCCGCTAACCGCCCAGTTATTGCTGCCAATACCTTCAACCTTTTCCTTACCCTCCTTCATACCTGCCAGCATCTGCGCTTTAAAGGCGGCAGGCGGTGCAGGTACAGGCAGGGGTTTAAAGTCCCATTTTGTGCCTGCCGGGATAACGGGGGTCTCGCGGGTAGGATAATCGGGAAACAGATCGTTAGTTACCTGTGCGCCAAACTTATCCAATACATTGGTCATAGCCAGTTCGTTTGAACCGCCAGCCAGGGTTTCCGACATCAGTTTCAGCAAATAGGCCGAATTGATGGGCTTCCATTCCTCGGGCGCGTAGTTCAACAATTTAAATTCTATAGGGTAGCCACCGGGCTTTAGCTGTTTAATATACGCGTTAACGCCATCGCTGTAGGCGTTGATCACTTTGCTCATTACCGGATCTTTCAGGATACCTTGCAGGGTATGTTCGGCGCCGTAAGTCATGCCCATACGGCGGTGGTAACGGTCAAGCTCCAATGCCTTTGGCCCTACCACTTCTGCAAGGCGGCCTGCCGCGCTGCGGGTTTGGATATCCATTTGCCACAGGCGTTCTTTAGCAGTTAGGTACCCTTGTACATAGTACAGATCATGGTCGTTCTCTGCAAAAATATGGGGCACCATATTTTCGTCATACCTGATGGTTACCTCTCCCTGTAGGCCTTTAAGCTTCAATTTTTCGGCAGGGATAACGTTCTTGCTTTCGGCATTTTGCCAAAAACCGGTTGATGGGTTCAGAAACTCGCCCAGGGGTGGCACATCGCCAAATTTTGTTTGTAATGCCCAAATGAGCAGTAGTGTAGTTGCTATAGAAAAGATGGCCTTAAATACTTTCATAAATCTATTCCGGGTATTTAAGGCAAGATAGCTATTGTATGCCGATTTAAAAAGCTACCGTATCCTGCCGCTTGCGTGGCTTACGCTTTTTGTAAGGCTTTTTAGCTTTTTTAACCTTCTTTTCAACCCGCTGTGTTTTCTCTTCTTTTCTAAAATCCCACGGCGGGGTGGGGTTAGCATCCTGCCACAGGCCCAGGCGGTTTTGGCGGGCCTGTTGCTCCAGCATTGCCAGTTCCATACTTTTTGAGTAAGCGCGGTATTGCCAGGCGTAACCTTGCTTAACCAGTTCGTGGTTTACATTGATGCCGTTTTGCAGTACAACCTGCCCTACTGTACGGCCATAACGGTCATGCTGGTTGCCAATTAGTTGCACCATTTTACCAAAGCACAGATCAGATGTAAATTGCTTGGCGGCCTGGCCAAAGGCCTGGCTTTTTTCGGGGCAATCCACTTCGGCAAGGCGAACGGTGATGCTTTGGTTATCGGGCGACAACAGCACTATGGTATCGCCATCCTTTACACCTACTACTTTGTACAGGGTTTCGTTTTTATTACAGGCTGTGAATAGTGTAAAAACGAAAAGACAAAGGATAAAGGACTTTTTGAGCATGAGGGCTAAGATAGAAATTTGTATTATTTAACCACAAAGGGTTTAAAACAAAGACGCGAAGTATCGCGCCCCTACTATTACCGCCCGTAGAGACGCGATACTTCGCGTCTGCTTGCATTCAATACTATTTCCCATGCAAACTCCATGAGTTACCATCCGGGTCTTTCAAAGTAGCGAAACGCCCCCAGGGGGTTTTATCGGCGTTACCAACGGTTATGCCTTTTGCCGTTATTTCTTCTATGGTTTTATCCAGGTCATCGCATTTAATGACAAAGCCTTGTATGCAGCCGGGGGTTAACTCCGGGAACCAGTTTACCAGCGTAATGGATGTACCACCATCAGGCAAGCCCAATTGGATCCAGTTGGCCCCACCCTGATACGGCGCTTCTACAATAAGTTTAAATCCTATTTTCAGGTAAAACTCTTTAGCCGCCTGCTGGTCTGTTACTGGGATAGATATAAGTTCGATTGATCTCATCACATTAATTGGTTTTAATTGTTCATGCTTGTGTAATAACAACTTGTATCAAAAATAAAGCTGATATTTGTAAGTTAAATAATTTTAAGAGATTTTTTGCGATGGGTAAATTTACTGTACCGGATAAAGTGCTATTTGTATGTACAGGGAGCAAATGCGCAAAGCGCGGTGGCAAAAGCATGTATAAAACTGCCGAAAAATTTGCCAAATACAGTAAAGAAGATATTGAAGTAATACGTATAGAATGCACAGACCGGTGCGATTGGGCACCGGTCTGTACGTTTTCTCCGGGGAATATCTGGCTGAAAGAATATTCGGAGAAAGATGTTTTAAAGCTTTTGTTAGCTAAAGATTAAGCCTCGCTGTCGTATTTAATACCACCAACATGCTTATCTATCTGCCATCTGCCGGTACCTTCTTCGCCAATAACTTCAAACAGCTCAAGCGCGCGGCGTGCTTTGTATTCTTCTTCGCGTTGTTCTTTCAGGAACCAGTTTAAAAATTCGTTGGTCACAAAATCCTGCTCTTTTAAGCAACGGGCATAAATATTTTTGATAGACTGTGTTACACTGATCTCCTGATCAAGGGCTTCCTCAAATACCTCACGGAACGAGTTGTACTCTTGTTTGATGCCGGTAACATCAGGCGATATAGCGTTACCGCCCATATCTAAAATGTATTTGTAAAATTTCAGCTGGTGTTGTCTTTCCTCTTCTGCCTGTTTAAAAAAATAGTCAGACGAGAAATCGTAACCGTTACGGTTACACCATGATGCCATGGCTAAATATATTGATGAAGATGTAGCTTCTTTCTTAACTTGCTGGTTTAAAAGCGCCTCTACTTCGGCAGAAATCAGGCTTCTGATACGGATAAGATCTTTCATTTTTGATAGTATTTTAGAACTACTTAAACAAGGCAATAAACATGCCGACTTAAATAATTATACAATAATACCTGTATAAACAGCCATCAAAGAAAATAATGACAATATGAATTCAGTCTAAATTACTAAAGGGCAACACGATACAAGCGGTCTTGTATGATATGGTTTAGTTGCAGCATTACAAAAGCACCTTCCAGTATTTCTTTCAGGGCAATGATTTGTAAAAGGGTGAGGATGTAAGTGTGGTCGCAGGCGCAGATAAAGATAATCTCCACGTCCGGGTCTTTTGATGAATCGAGCAGTTTGGCTTCGATATCTACATTATAAACCGCTTTTTTTAATTTAAGCAGGCAACGGTAATCAAATTTGGCAACTTTACCGGCAAAATCAACGTACCAGCAACGTTCAGCATCACACTGATATACAGCGCCATTTTGGGTGCTGAATACATCTGACCAAGTACTTGTTTGCGGATCTGTTATTAAAGTTGTTACCATTAGACCCAGCAAAGGAACGGACTATTTATAATTAATCCAAATAATGTTAGTAATTTATTTATAATGATTATTAACAAGGCAACTTATAACTTTACCGCTATGAATATGAAAGCCTGTATTTTTGACCTGGATGGCGTAATTGTAGATACCGCCGTGTATCATTACCAAGCCTGGAAACGCCTTGCCAACCAAATGGGTTTTGATTTTACCGAACACCAGAACGAAGAGTTGAAAGGTGTAAGCCGTATGGCATCGCTGGATCTGATTCTGGGCTGGGGAAACATCAGCAACAAAACTGAAGCAGAAAAGCTGCAACTGGCAAACCAAAAAAACGACTGGTACACTGAAATGATAAACCAGATGACCCCGGCCGAGATCTTGCCAGGCGCCCGCGAGTTTGTACAAACCTGTCGCGAAGCCGGTTTAAAAACGGCCATTGGCTCGGCCAGTAAGAACACCCCTACCATCCTTAATAAATTAGAATTAACCCATTTGTTTGACGCCATTATTGATGGTAACAGTGTAAGCATCCCAAAACCCAACCCGGAAGTATTTTTGAAAGGTGCAGAAGCCGTTGGTATTGCCCCATCTGCCTGTGTGGTTTTTGAAGATGCTATTGCGGGGATAGAAGCAGCTATAAACGGCGGTATGAAAACCGTGGGCATCGGCTCGCCGGAAACACTGACCAGGGCGGATATTGTGGTGAGCGGTTTGGATAAGATGAGTTTGAAAACATTGGAAGAATTGTAATAAAATAATCCGCTTAAGCGTATATACTGTGCTTAAGAATTATACTGATATGAAGCTGAAACTTTTTGCATTGTGTTTATTTAGCTCCGTTATAGCCCTCGGTCAAAAAAAGCCGATGAAGATCAGCATCACACCATTAACCAAAAACTTTTACGTGTGCACATCATACGGTTACCCGGATGATAAATCGCCGGCATATCCGGCTAACTGCTTATTTGCGGTTACCGACAAGGGTGTTGTTTTGATTAATACTCCCTGGGGCAAAGAACAAACTCAACAACTGGTAGACAGCGTTAAGCAACGTTTTAACAAAAAGATAATTTTTTGCGTTGGTACCCATTTTCATGACGACTGTGTAGCGGGGTTTGATGTGTTAAAAAAGCAAGGCGCTAAAACCTATACCAGCCAGCAAACTTACACACTTGCTAAAAAAGAAAATAATGAGTTGCCGCAGTATACTTTTACCGGCGATACTACCTTTAATGTTGGAGGCATAACCCTAAAAACGTATTACCCCGGTGCAGGGCATACTCAGGATAATATAGTGGTTTGGCTACCGAAGGATAAGATACTTTTTGGCGGATGCCTGGTTAAAAGTTTAGAAGCTGACAACAAAGGTTTTACCGGAGATGCCGACCTTAAGCAATGGCCCGCATCTGTCAAGAATGTACAGAACCGTTTTAAAAACGCCCGTTATGTAATTCCCGGCCATTTGGGATGGCAGGGCGGCTTAAAACAGTTAAACCATACCCTGCATATCCTCAATCAATAGCTTAGTTTTTGGGGCTCCGTAGTTTGGCTCGTTCTTTTACAATGATCCTTACGGCTTCGGCTACAAATTGTTTTTGTTCGTTGCTTAGTTGGGTTACTTTATCATCTCCATTAAACGTGTACGCTACCCTGCCATGTGAATCTTCTTTTGCTTTAAAGCCCCTGCCGTTCTGGTCAAACTCCAGATAACCTCCATCTGAGATATATGCAATACCATCCTGCTTTTCAGTAAAAACTACTTTACCCGAATATTTTATCCGTTGCGAAAGGTTATCTGTTTTATTTATAATAGTGGTTGATTTACCCCAATCACATGCGGCCACGGTGCCTAACATTATTAATGCCAGCACAATAATTTGTATTTTTTTGCTTACCAGTTTCATATTATTTAAGATTAATTAAATCAAAAATACACATTACATGGTATTATGCAATACATAGTACTATTTATATTGTCAATTAATTGATAATATATAAATATCATTCGCTTCTTAAACTTTTAACCGGGTTAACTAAAGCAGCTTTTATAAGCTGGTAACTAACAGTTGCCAGGGCTATACCCATTGCTATGATGCCCGACAGCACAAATACGCTCCAATGGATGTGGATGCGATAAATATAATCCTGTAGCCATTGGTTCATTAAATACCATGTTATTGGCGATGCAATGGCAAAACCTATCCCTACTAAAATAACAAACTCTTTCGAGAACAGGTAAACAATAGCCCCTACCGACGACCCCAATACCTTGCGGATACCCACCTCTTTAATGCGTTGTACCGCCATAAATGATGCCAGCCCATATAAGCCAAGGCAGCTTAACAATATAGCTACTACGGCAAAGCATTCATATATCTGCGATAGTTGGTTCTCTTGTTTGTAAAAAGCGGCGATACGCTCGTCCATAAACTGGTATTCAAAGGCATAATCTGGGTAAACTTCGTTCCACAATTTTTCTATCCCTTTTAATGAGGTGCTGATGTTGACAGATGAGAGTTTAATATTGCTGATCTCGTACTGATTTTTAAACGTAGTTATCAGCATAGGTGCATAATCATCCTTAAACGACCGGTTATGGTAGTTCTTCAGCACTCCTACTATCCTCCCTTTAGCAAATTTGCCTAATGCTAACTGTTTGTTCAAAGCATCTTCGGGTTTTATGCCCAACTTCTGTGTTAGTGCCTCATTCACTAAAAACTCCCGAACCGTATCCGACGCTATAACATTCCTCCCGGCTGCAAGTTGTAATTTATAGGTTGGGATATATTGCTCATCGGCCATTTTGATGATAGAATAAAAATCGACCGGCTTTGGCGCGTTCTCATAAGTGAACATGGTCCAGTTGGCATCCTCGCCAGCGGGCGGGTTTGAGCTTAAGCTCACCTGTTCTACCCCTTTTATATCGGTTAGCTTCTTTTTAAGATACGCTAGCTTGCTGATGCTTGCACTATCTGACGGGAACGGAACATTTACGATAGCATCTTTGGCAAAGCCCATACTTTCGTGCGTAAAGTAGTTCATTTGCTTTACAATGATGATGGTACAAATAATCAGCCCCTGCGCTATCACAAACTGAAACACTACAAGCGCGTGTCGCAATGATATCCCCCTAGGCGTTTTTAATGCCAGCTTACTTTTTAAAGCATTTATAGGATTAAAGCCTGCTAGTACCATAGACGGATAAAAACCTGCAATTAAGGTTACAACAATAGCCAGCAGTATCATAAATGCCACTACCTTAACCTGCAGTAACATACCGGTAGCTAAAGGCAAATCCATAATTTTACCAATAAAAGAGATCCCTGCCGCACTTATACCTAAAGATAGAATAAGCGATATCAATACGATCACAAATGTTTCGGTAAGGAATTGCAGCTGCAGCTGCCCGCGGTTGCCGCCAAGCACTTTGCGTATGCCCACCTCTTTTGCGCGGTTAACCGCCTGCGCGGTGGCCAGGTTCACAAAATTAACACAGGCTATAACCAATATAAAAAAGGCAATCATCCACAGCATATTAATCATTTGCGGGGTGATAGTTTTGTTGGAGTAATTACCCGCTTTATTATCAAAATGAACCTTACTTAATGGCTGGGCTACCTCGCTGTCTTTATTATCGGGCGCACGGTATTTTTTCATCAGCGCCTGTAGCTTACCGGTTAATTGCGCTTCGGTCATACCTGCGGGGGCCAGCACATAGCAACCGTAATAAGTACCTGTACTATTATAATCGGTTGATTTTAACATACCGGCAGTGCGGCCTGTACCTAAAGAAAACACCACCCTGAATTGAAAATCGGAATTTTGAGGGATAGGCGCCAGTATGCCTGTTACTCTTAAAACTTCTTTATTATCCCACTTTATGGTTTTACCCATTGCCTGTTGCCAGGCGCCAAAGTATTTTTGGGCGGTTTCTTTGGTCAATAATACCGAATTAGGTTCCTTCAGTGCGGTGTTGGCATCGCCCTGTATCAGCGGGAAATCAAACATTTTAAAGAAGGATGGCGTAGTAGCAAACACACCTGTTTCCTTAAATTTCTTAGCAATTTGGCCATTGGCATTTAGCACCTGTATTTGCTCGTTATCGTTATGCAAAATTGGCGCGTAAGCTTCAATTTCGGGGAGATCTGTTTTAAATGTTTGCGGGATACCGCGGGCAATACCCGAACCATAAAAAACATCTTTCGAATCGGCATGATGATACTCCGTCAGCATCCGGTATATCCTATCCTTTTTTGCATGAAAATTATCAAAGCTTAAATGGAACTGGATCAATACAAATATCACCAGGCAAATAGATATACCTGAACCTAAACCAATGATATTAATAAATGTGTACGATTTATTACGCAACACATTACGCCACGCTGTTTTAAACAGATTTTTAAACATAACGATGAGTTTTAATAGTAGTGTTTCGTTAAGTTTTACAAAGCCAGTGCCAATGAAAAAACAGGCCATTGCATACAGCCAGGGCAATATTTAAAAAAATGGT
Organism: Bacteroidota bacterium; assembly: GCA_040390445.1. Taxonomy (GTDB): domain Bacteria; phylum Bacteroidota; class Bacteroidia; order Sphingobacteriales; family Sphingobacteriaceae; genus Mucilaginibacter. Next base: position 819,322 of record JAZJYI010000001.1, on the reverse strand, counting down.
GTACGAAAACGGACAGTTATACGTACGATTTCGTACGTAAGTTTTCGTACTAAATTATCTGCAAAAACTTGGTAAGTTTTGCACTGTACTTATTAGATGTACAACATTAATGCATACGCTTGGCGTAACATCATTATTTTCTGATATTTTCCAGTACGATGTATGGCGTTTTTGTATCCCAATTAGGTTTTACACCCTCCTGGTTAATAAAGCCGAAAGAAAAGTTACCTAAAATAATATCGGGTTTACCGTCATGGTTATAATCCTTCACATCCATACAAATCCACCGTCCATCGTTATTCACTGGTATATTATGAGGCATAAATTGCATGGGCTTGGTCTGTTCAAAATAGGTAAAGCCTTCGGCTGGGTTGTTTTTCAAGTCAGAAAAGAAGGCTATTGCAGCAATATCCAATTTACCATCGCCATTAAAATCGGCAGCTATTGCTTTGGTGGCCCCATTTACAGGATAAAAGTAAGCCTGTTTGTATTTGAAATTGCCCTGGTTTAAATATATATATACACCGTGATAAGGCTTCAATACACGTGAGTAATCACTATTATCGCCGCAGGTATATAAAACATCAAGTTTGCCATCGTTATTAAAATCAACCAACTGAAAACTGGTGGAACCATAAACCGGGGGGAACCTTAAAAGATTCCGTGTGGTAAACCCGCCTTTATGATCGTTTAAAAACATCCACAAACCTTCATCCCCCTGGGCAAAAAGGCACATCACATCCGGCCATCCATCATTATTAAAATCGCCGGTAGTTACATTAATTGGCCCTGTTATAGTACGAATAGCTGTTTTATTATAGGTACCGTTTGCGGTTTGTGTAAACAGGTTCAGCCCTCCCCGGTTATGTCCAAACTCGCATACAACCCAATCTGCCAGCCCATCTTTATTAAAATCGGCAGAGACCGAAGCTACCGCACGGTTTAAACCACTGGCAATATTTTTTGCAGCCGATGGCTTTTTAAATTGATTCAGCCCAACATCGGTTAAAAAACCGCTTTCCAAGTCGTGAGCATCAAAGCTGCCTATAAGTGTAAATATTCCGTGTTCACCGCCTTTAGTAGTTTTATTGAATTTTACATCTACCGCTGCCGACGAAAATTTTGAGGCCCCTTGCTGAACAAACGTATCCGACCATTGATATACGGTGCTTAACATCATATCGCTGGTGTAAATATGGTTGCTAATGGTATCAAACGAAGCAAGTGTTGTAGTAGCCATTTGCATTTTAGCTGCAGGCTTTTTCAAAGCAAAAATGGCCCAATCTTTCATTGGGGTTACAGATGGTTTAGCAGCTTTAAGTGTTACTGGAGATTTGCCTTTATAGAACGCTACTATTTTCATCCATTCATCATACGTTACTAACGATTTTGCATCAGGATTATTGACGTACATATCTTCGCCATAAACCTGTATACCTATACGCTGGGCCATGGAAGGTAAAACATGTTTCTCCCACGATTCGCGATCAATCAGTTCCGGTTCGGGATATTTATGGCACGTGTTACAATGCTTTTTAGCCAGAACCTCTCCCTCCTCAAGCGGCGTTACCTGATGTACATTATTACAGTTACTTATAGAAAAGTATAGAGTTATTAATAATAACGACAGAAAAAAACTACTCTTTTTGTATGCCCTGATTTTAATTAATGCCATGTATGCTGAGATATCTGATAAATATAGATAAAAAAAAGAGGCAGCTGTTATGCTGCCTCTTTTCAATTCAAGATAAATTAAATTAATTAATTATACCCTTTGTTTTGTGATAATTTAGATGTTTTACCATCGCTTTGAAGTTGTATTTGAAGCAAAGGAATTGGATAATATTCATTCCTGTTTGGCGTAAAGTGCGAACCAGCAATATCACTGATAATTGCACCATCAAACGTGTAGAATTTATTCATTTCCTGTTCTGCTATACCCCACCTTGAGATATCAAAAAACCTTTGGCCTTCCATACCCAGCTCAATTTTTCTTTCAAAGTAGATATGCTTTAAAGCTCCATCTTTACCAAACCCTGCAAATGCACCTGCTGGGTATTGGCTAACCACATAATTAGCGGCAGGAGTTGTTGAAAAACCACCGATTGCATTCGGATAAATAGCTTTAGGGTTGAGATATTTATATACAAGGCTTTCTGTATTCCCTGCTCTCGCACGTACCCTGTTTACATAAGCCTGAGCACCCGGCAAATCACTTAATTGCGCTTTGGTTTCTGCAGCTAACAACAACACATCGGCAAAGCGGATAATATTGATCTGGTTTGCTGTACCTGGCGCCCATGAGTGGCCGTCAGCATATTTACTTGCTGTAGACTGGTAGTAAGTATTCTTTTTAGGAGAATACGGGCCTGCGTAGCTTTGCTCGCGGATCCAGTTTTTGCCCGGGTGATTACCCCAATCAAGAAAAGGAATACCACGACGGCCAACTGTCCAGTCTAAACGAGGGTCGATATTGCCATCGTCAGGTACATAAGTATCCTCATCCGGTTTTTTAGGATCAGGACCTGCTAGGCCCATGTCTTGTTTAATAGGATGACTGTTGTAAGTATCAACAAATGGCAGGCCATTTTCGTCTGTGCGGAATGAATTGGCAAGGTCTAATGATGGTTGATAAAATCCGCAGCAACCGAAAGGGCTGTTATAAGGGAAATTTAACCGGTCACCGTCATTAGCCTCACTGATAGTATTTGAACCATCATTTGCAGCTTGTTGCACAGCAAATACCGTTTCAGAATTGTTTTTAGTTGCTGCACTAAAGTTATCCTCATAGTTCTTGGTTAAATCATAAGCAATACCTGCAGAGTTTTTACCAGAAGTAATAATGGTAGTAAACAATGGGTCGGCATCAGTCCACTTTTTCTCGTAAACATATGTTTTTGCAAGATAAGCCGCTGCTGCCCACTTATTTACCCTACCAATTTGAGGTGATTGAACTTCAGGCAGGTTTGCATAAGCAAATTTAAAATCGTCCTCAATTTTTGGCCAGATATCTTTATCATTTGCAACGTTGAATTGCTCAGGCGTTACAGCTGTTTCATCAATATAAGGCACATTATTATACATTTTTTTCAATTCAAAATAATAATGCCCACGTAAAAACCTTGCCTGTGCTGCTAAAGCTGTTTTTTCAGCATCAGAAAGCCCTGTCACTAAAGGAATAGTCCTCAAAACGTTGTTACATCTTCTAACACCTTCGTACACTGCTTTCCATTTTGTATTCAAAAAGCCATTTGTAGGGTCTGTTGTCCATTGCGCCAATGAATTGATTGATTGCTGATCGGTACCGTCGCTGCCTTTATGCGCGTCGCCACCTGCCACACTACCATATATCCAGTTGCTGCCGGCAGCTTCCCATGAAGAACCGCCGCCCAATGCACTACCATCACCGCCGCCGCCATCAAGTGCTGAATATGCGCCGATTAGCAGACCATTTACACCATCTTTTGTATTAACCTGTATAGGGCTTAATTTACCCAATAGTGGTTGCTCTGTATATTTTTTACAAGAACCTAAAAACATACCGGTTAGAGCTACCGCACAAACCGATAAATATTTTATATTTTTCATATTCCGTTTAATTAAAATTTAACTTGTGCGCCAATTAGGAATGTACGTACCGGTGCGTAGTTACCACGGTCGATACCAAAATTTGTACTTGAACTTTGATCTGCACTATTACCAGAACCTGTTATCTCAGGGTCGATACCGCTATAACCAGTTACTGTTAATAAGTTAGCTCCTGAAACATAAAGCCTTAACTTGCTTACGCCTATTGATTTAAGCAGGCTTGGAGCGAATGTATAGCCAAGTTGAACGTTACGTAAGCGCAGGTATGAACCATTCTCAACATAGTATGAGTTTGGTGTAGTACCGCTGCTAAAAGAACCAGTAGCTTCCTGTATTGGTGCTGTAGCGTTGTGGTTTTCAGGAGTCCATGAATCGTACAATGCTGTTTTGCTTTTTACACCCGCAAAGTTTGAGTAGAAATCTGTCCACCATTTTACATCGTTCCAGATTTTGCTACCTACAGATGCATACCAGAACATGTTTAGATCCCAGCTTTTGTAAGAAAAATCAAGATTTAAGCCACTGGTAAAAGTTGGATTTGGGTTACCCAGTTCAGTACGGTCATCAGCTGTTATTTTACCATCGTGGTTAACATCTGCATATTTGAAACGACCTACAGCTGCATCTGTTTGATAGGTACCGCCTGCTGAAGTATTTGCAGAATTTATATCAGCCTGAGAATTCCAGAACCCATCAACCTTGTAGCCATAGAATGAGCTAACCGGTTGGCCGATAATACTGTGGTTGATATAAGATCCGCTGAAACGACCTGATTGATAGTAGATTTCTTTTTGGCCCAATGTAATTGCATCTACCCTGTTTTTGTAAGTAGTAAAGGTTAACCCTACATTCATTTTTACACCACCGCCTAAGTTATGGTGGGTTGAAATAGCCACATCAAAACCAGAGTTAGTCATCGCACCAACATTTTGGAAAGGTGCTTGTGCTGTACCGATTGTTGCCGGGAATTGTGGTGCTAACAAAAGATCGCTAATTTTTTTAACATAGTAATCGGCAGAGATGTCTATAGTTTGATTAAACAAGCTTGCATCAAAACCGATGTTAAAGCTCTTATCTTTCTCCCACTTAGCAGTAGGGTCGCCTATATTACTCTGTGAAATACCCGGAACTGTTGTACTTCCGTCACCGCTAAGGTTATAATAGGTACTGTTACGTAACTGAGAATAAGCATCGTAACCGTTAAATGAAAGTACGTTATTCTGGTTACCCATTATACCGTAACCACCACGAATTTTCAGATCATTAACCCAACCTATATTTTTTATAAACTGTTCTTCAGACAAACGGTAACCTAAACTTGCAGCCGGGAAATATCCCACTTGCGTATTCAGGAATTTTGAAGAAGCATCACGACGGATGGTTGCATTTAACAAAAGCCTGTTGTTGAACGTATAATCTAACCTGCCTATTAAAGAGAATATCTTATCTACAGTAGGGTCAAGAAAAGCACCTGGTGTAAATGATGGCGTTCCGGTACCGGTTCTAAGGTTTACGTAGTTCGGGTCGAAGTTAAAATAACCTGAGTTTTTAGCCTCAAAGCCTCTGTATTGATTTCTGTATAACTCTGTACCTACCAGGAAAGCAAAATCATGCTTTTCTGCTATCACCTGGTGGTAGCGTAAGGTATTTGTCCAGGTATAATTATATCTGTTAACATTACCTTCAGTATAAGTATTTTGCGATCCATTTTCAGAGTTTTCATACTCAGGATAAGCAAACGAATGATAGTTAGAATTATACACTTCACCACCAAATTGTGTACGTAAGGTAAAGTATTTGGCTATATCAGCTTCGGCAAAAACATTACCAAGCAACCTGGTTGCCAGGCTGTAATTATTTTTTGTGCGCTGCTGTATTGCAACCGGGTTACGTGCGTTACCAAGGTTGGCAGTGCTCGAACCTGCAAAATTTCCCATTATATCATAAACAGGTATAATTGGCTGCTCACGGAATGACATACCCAAAGCTGTACCTTCATCGTTTTGGTTAACCTGTGGGTTTTCTGTAAACGAGTATGAAAGGTTTTCACCTACCCTGAAATTTTTGCTAACATTATAAGTAGTGTTGCTTCTAAGTGTATAACGTTTATTATACGTTTCAGCTAAAACACCCTGCTGGTTAAAATAGTTCATAGAGAACAAATAAGAAGCCTGGTCTGAACTACCGCTTAATGAAATGTTATGGCTTTGTATTGGAGCAGGGCTAAATACCTCGTGATACCAGTCGGTACCTGCTTTGTTGGCTTTAGTTATACGATAAAAACTAGCAGCATCGCCTGAAGTATAAAAAGGGATAACGCTGTAATTTGACGGATCTACGCTTGCGTCGCCAGCTTTAACACCAACAACAGAAGTACCAGGGCTACCAGCTGCAATATAGTCTGGCAATACATCGCCATTAGGGCCATAAAGGTTACTTGAATAATCAGGAACTGTACCGGCCAGGGCAGCAGTGTTTTTGATAGCTAACCTGCGCAGCGCCATCATCTCTGTTGGGTTAAGCAGATCATACACGTTACCGCCTTTTGGCCTTTGTGTACCGTAATAAGCATCATAACTAATGCTTGTTTTGCCGCTACCACGTTTGGTACTGATGATGATTACACCATTTGCAGCACGTGCACCGTAAATTGATGCCGAACCAGCATCTTTCAGTACCTGCATGTTGGCAACATCATTCGGGTTTAAATCGCTGATGTCTGTTACCGGTACACCATCCACTACGTATAGTGGCTGGTTACTACCAAAAGTATTAGCACCACGGATTTTTACCTGCGGGGCCTGACCCGGCTGGCCAGAGTTAACAATGGTAACACCAGCAGCCTGCCCTTGTAATTGGTTTTCTACAGATGCTGTTGGCTGCCTTGTTAAGGCTGCCACGTCTACCACAGCAACGGCACCTACAAGGTCCCTTTTGCGTTGGGTGGCGTAGCCTGTTACTACTACTTCATTTAGTGAATTGTTGCCTGCCTGTAACACAATGTTGAGTGTTTCGGAGGCGCCTACAGTAACATCTTGCGATTGATATCCCAGATATGAGACAGTCAATACATCGCCCGATTTAACACTCAGAGAAAACTGTCCGTTAACGTCTGTTTGTGTACCGATAGTAGTACCCTTCACGCGCACAGTGGCTCCAACCACCGGCAGCTTGTCATCGCTGCCGGTAACTTTACCAGTGTGTTTTGTTTGAGCATTAACTACCAATGAAGAAACCATGCAGCATAATAGCAGGCACAGTGTTCTTCCCTTAAGGAGTAAACTTTTAAACATGAGATTGAGATTTAGTTGATTAATATATTTGATTTAAGATCGTATGGAGAGGATGGCCGAAATGCAGGTGAGATACACAGCCGGCCACCTCAAAATAATTTTGACTATGGCGCCCCTCGGGCCGGGCTTAAAATATCAGTAACGGAAGTTTGTAAAAGTTTTATCATATAGTTACACTATCCTGTTAAAATTTCCTATTCTGTTAGCACCAAAACGGCCTTAATGCATAAAGCGCGTTACTGTGTTTATTCGTTAAGTTTTGTTTCCTTTTCTTTTAGACGAAAAGTTTATAATTGGTAATGCTCTAATATAAACAGAGTGTACAGGTTACACAAGTTAATTTATAAGAATTATTAATTATTTATTTTCAAGCCTTATACCGATAGCAATATTTCAATTTAATAAGTAATTATTAAACTCTTGTTAACAAACAAATGCTTTGGCTAATAATATCACAATGTAATATTGTTGTTATAAAAAGATTTTTTGACTAAAAACAGCATTTAACTTTAACAAAAACCCGTAGCCCACAGCTTTCGCCAAAAAAATTAAAACTTCTTTTATTTTTTTAAGAAGTGGAGGCTATAAAATAAACGACGGGTTAAACTTGTGTTAAGAATATATTACCCATTATAAAAACTGGCGTTAATAAAACGTACTTACTTACACCAAGTGTTTTGTTTAAGTAATACCCGTTTTGTATAAAAAAAATATGCCTTATTAATATTAATAAGGCATATTACTTACATTTTTATATAAAAGAAATTTAAGAGATTTCTTTAAACGATAACAGTGCTTTTATTATTTAAGCCACTGTACCCTGGCTGTTTTAGTATCAGCAGAGTTTGTTCCAACCTGTATTATAAAATCGCCTGGTTCCCAATCATATTTTAACTGACTGTTGTAAAATTTAAGTTGTTTTGGGGTAATGTTAAAGGTAACATCCTGTTTCTCGCCTACCTGTAGGTTCAGCTTCTTAAAATCTTTAAGTTCTTTAACCGGGCGGCTTATACTTGCAGCCGGGTCGCCTATATATAGCTGTACAACTTCTTCGCCGGCATAAGAACCATTGTTGGTTACAGTAACCGTTGCTGTTAAAGTTTCGTTACCTTTTAATTTGGTTTTGCTGAGCTTAAGGTTGCTATAGCTAAAATTGGTATAGCTTAAGCCATAACCAAACGGATAAAGCGGATCGTTACTGATATCAAGGTAATTTGATTTAAACTTTGTTGGGCCTGATGAATAAGGGCGGCCGGTATTCAGGTGGTTATAATATAAAGGTATTTGACCAACGCTACGCGGGAATGTGGTAGTTAACTTACCCGATGGATTATAGTTGCCGAATAATACTTCAGCAATGGCATTACCGGCTTCGGTGCCCGGTGCCCATACATCTAATATAGCAGCGGCGTTATCGTTTTCCCAGGTTAGGGTAAGCGGGCGGCCGTTAAATAATACAATAACAATAGGCTTGCCTAATTTTGCAAGAGCCTTTAACATATTTTTCTGGCTCTCGGGTATATTAATGTCTGACCGGCTTGATGACTCGCCGCTCATACTTTGCGATTCGCCTACAACCGCTACAATAATATCCGACTTTTTGGCGGCTTTTACCGCATCATCTATCATATCTTCGGGCGATTGCTTATCTAACGATACCATCCCCGGGCCAAAGTTAAGGCGTTTCATAAAGGTGGTATCATCCGTAATATTACTTCCTTTTGCGTAGTTGATCTTCACATTATCACCAACAACATGTTTGATACCTTCTATTACGCTTACCGATTTTTCCCACTCGCCGCCAATAACCCAGGTACCAAGCATATCCCTTTTATTATCAGCCAATGGGCCAACAAGCGCTATGCTGCCACCCGATTTTTTTAGCGGTAATACCTGGTTGGCATTTTTTAACAACACAAAAGAGTGCTCGGCAGTAACCCGTGCCGATTTGCGGTTGGCATCGGTCATTATTTCGGTTTTCTCCTTCTGTGGATCTAACGATTTGTAAGGATTATCAAATAAGCCTAATTTATACTTTGCTTCAAGCACGCGGCGGCAAGCCTGGTCAATATCGGCCTGGGTTACTTTTCCTTGCTGTAACGATGTTTTAAGTGTTTTTAAAAAGCCTTCGCCTACCATATCCATATCTAAACCGGCTTTTAACGCCAGCGCCGATACCGTTTGCAGGTTACCCATACCATGATCAACAGTTTCGTTTAGCGAAGTATAATCTGATACCACAAAGCCCTTAAAGCCCCATTGTTTACGCAACAGATCTGTTAACAGCCATTTATTAGTAGTTGCCGGTACACCATCAACCACGTTAAACGAGCTCATGAAGCTGCCTGCACCCGCATCAAGTGCTGCTTTATAAGGTGGCAGGTAATAATTATACATAGCCACACGGCTCATATCAACTGTATTATATTCCCGGCCTGCTTCGGCAGCGCCATATAGTGCAAAATGTTTTACACAGGCCATCACCGCATCGGCATTTTTAAGGTTGGTGCCCTGGTAGCCCCTCACCATAGCCGCGGCAACTTTACCACCTAAGTAAGGGTCTTCGCCGCTACCTTCAGATATACGGCCCCAGCGTGCGTCGCGGGCAATATCAACCATGGGCGAAAATACCCAGTTTAAACCTTCGGCTGTAGCCTCTTTGGCGGCAATATGCGCGGCGTGCTCAATAATACCAAGGTCCCACGTGGCCGACATCCCCAACGGTATTGGGAATATAGTACGGTGCCCATGTATCACATCAAGCCCAAATATTAAAGGGATATGCAAACGCGAGCCTTTTACAGCGGCTTCCTGCATTTGCCTAACCTTTTCGGTGCCATACAGGCCAAATATACCGCCGATAGCGCCTTTTTTAACACCATCGCCAATACCATTATTGGTTACCGAACCCGTTATAGCCATACCGCCTGTTACCAGGTTTAACTGCCCTATTTTTTCATCAACGGTCATTTTCTTCATTAACCCGCTAACAAAAGCATTCATTTTAGCAGTTTCAGTTTTATCCTGAGCTACGGCTTTACTAAGCGGAATGCAAAACAATACTGCAGCACTTAGATAAACGATAGGCCTATAGGCAAAATATTTTTTCATTAACAATAGTTTAAGTTCATTTAATATATCGTTGTAGCTATTAAATTTCCGTAATATTAAATTACTGTAAAACTTATTAGTTATAATTGTTTTTAATGTTTGTTTTTAATGCTGCTTAACGCATGGTGTAATTGGTACACAATTGTAAATATTAAATTTAAACAATCAAAGTTATTTTTATCATTACCGTAAATGTTAACAAAGCAGGAACTGGAAGAATTTTGGGCCGAAGCCAGTGAGATATATCTTAACCATATATCTATAGACTGTGTTGTGTTTGGTTTTCATGAGGGGCAGATGAAGGTTTTGATGCTCAAAAGCAATAATGAAGAGGCCTGGTACTTACCGGGGGGCTTTGTTCTGAAAAAAGAACCTATTGAAAAAGCCGCCGACCGGATACTAAAGATCCGTACCGGTATTGATAAAATATTTTTACAGCAATTTCGTGTATTTGGCGCCCCTGACCGCTCCAAGATACATAATGAGATGTATAAGGATATGCTGCCTAAAGAACAAAACTTTTTCGACCAGCGTTTTATATCCATTGGTTATTACGCCCTTGTTGACTTTTTTAACGTTAACCCTACGCCCGACGATTTCTCGGAACTATGCACCTGGCGCGACCTTAACGACCTGCCCAAATTCCAGCTGGACCATAGGTTGATATTTGAAACCGCTTTAGATACCCTGCGGCTGCAGCTAAACTATCAGCCAATAGGCTATAACCTTATGCCTAAGGAATTTACCATGCCCGAATTGCAAAAACTTTATGAAACCATATTGGATAAAAAGCTGGACAGGCGTAACTTTCAACGCCGCATGCTGGGCTTTGGCATATTAAACAAGCTGGAGCAAACCCGTAAAGGAGGTGCTCATAAAGCCCCTTACCTCTACTCTTTCGATTTGGACAACTATCAGGCTGCATTGAAAGAAGGCTTGAAAAGTGGCTGGTAGCTTAATTTGTTCCATTGTAAAATGGAACAAATGGAACAAATGGAACACATTGGCAATCAGTATTTTGATATTTTAGCCCAACCCCGCTATCTCAAGTATTACTTTCCAGATTTCAACATAAAATGCTAAATATCAATAATTTATAAAAACATCAACTTTGTTCCACTTTTTGGAAAATGGAACAAAAATGCAGCAAGGACAATGGCGGCAAAGAAAAGGTTTTTTTAGCCCTTTTTCGCCCTTGTTTCGGCCTTTTTCGGATGCAAACAAGCGGGAACGACTATTTAGTTATTTAATATTAAATATTTGATTTACAGATAATTGAATATTTTGCACCTGTTCAGTTTTGTTCCATATTGAACAGCAGTTTTTCTTGCTGAAAGTACTGTGAGTTAATGTTATTAAACTTGGTTTATACGGCACTATTCTTTTTACTTAATAACCTGTTTTGATGTGTTTACCATGTCAATTTACCGCGTAAACACCGCCATTCCACGCAATTTTGCTATATTAAGCCCTCAATACTATTTTACCGCTACTTATGAAATTCAAAAACGTACTTACTGATCTTACCCTACTTGTATTTGGCATCTTATCTGCCGGCATGGGGCTTAAAGGGTTCTTGCTATCCAGCCATTTTATTGATGGCGGTGTAACAGGGATTTCCATGCTTGTGGCCGATGCTACCAAAACCCCGCTTTCTGTACTGATATTTGTAATCAACGTACCATTCCTGTTTTTAGGTTATCGTAAACTGGGTTTACAGTTCGCTATAAAAAGCGCACTGGCTATAGCAGGCTTATCGCTTTGCCTGGCTTTTGTGCACTTCCCCGATGTTACGCACGATAAGCTGCTTACCGCCGTATTTGGTGGTGTATTTATAGGTGCAGGTATTGGTATGGCCATCCGTGGCGGCGCCGTGCTTGATGGTACCGAAATAGCCGCCCTGCTGGTAAGCAAAAAAACACAGGTGGTACGCGTAAGCGATGTAATACTGATCCTAAATGTGGTGATATTTATTGCGGCGGTGTTCCTGCTTGGGGTCGAATCGGGGTTATACTCTATTTTAACCTACCTGGCGGCATCAAAAATGATAGATTTTATCCTGAACGGTTTAGAGCAATACACCGGCATGACCATTATATCCGCCAAAGGCGAAGAGATCCGCCTGGCTATTACCCAATCGCTGGGGCGTGGTGTTACGGTTTACCAGGGCAAAAGCGGTTACGGAAAAGACGGGCATATTAACACCCCGCGCGAAATTATCTTCACAGTAGCTACAAGGCTTGAGGTACCGCTGATAAAACGCGAAATATTAAAAATAGACCCCGCCGCCTTTATTGTACAACAAAGTGTTGACGATACCACAGGTGGATTATTGAAGAAAAAGAAGGGCCATTAAGCTACAGTTCTTATTTTTTAATATGGCTGTGCACCCACGCAGGTGCATTGTTCACGGCCTTTTTGGTATAAACAGCTATATAATCATGTGATTGGCCGTCTTTTTCGAGCGTTACATAAACGTCAACGTTTTTCTCGTAGTCGTAATCGCTGAAAGAATATAGTATATCTATGGTTTTATCGGCTGTTTTAAATACCTGTTCGTCTGTATGCATTTGCTAAAGGTATTGTTTAAATTAGGTAAACCTCAGAAAATCAATTTATTTCGCCATCACTCTCAAAAAGTGCGGGGAGTGGAGATGACAGAGCGTGCTGAGTTATTTCCACTCCCCTCACCCAAGCCTTGGCTCAATCTTTGCGTCCATCCCATTAAACCAATTACTATGCCTGAGGGGCCGAGCATACTCATATTAAAAGAAAAGGTACAGCAATTTAAAGGCGACAAAGTGATTGCTGCCAGTTGTAACAACGGCACGCTGGATACCGATGCCCTTACCGACCAAACTATTACCGATTTTAAAAGCTGGGGCAAGCATTTTTTGATCTGCTTCCCCAAATTTACTATCCGTATCCACATGATGATGTTTGGTACTTACCGTATAAACCAACATACCGAAAAGCCCCCGCGTTTGCACCTGCAGTTTGAAGATGGTGAACTTAACTTTTATGCCTGCCTGCTGCAACTGATAGCAGAGCCGTTGAACAAAGTTTACGATTGGCAGGCAGATATTATGAGCGGGGAATGGGATACCAAAAAGGCCATTAAAAAAATGAAGGCAATGCCGGAATTACTGGCCTGCGATGCCCTGATGGACCAGCACATCTTTTCGGGCGTGGGTAATATCATCAAAAACGAAGTACTGTTCCGTACACGCATCCACCCTGAAAGTTTGGTTGCGGCTATGCCTCCAAAAAAGATAAAGGAGATGATAAACGAGGCTATTAAATACAGCTTTGAATTTTTGGAACAAAAAAAGGCAGGAACTTTAAAAAAACACTGGCAGGCCTATCATAAAAAAGAATGTCCGCGCAACCATATCCCCTTTATTGAAAAAGATACGGGCCGGTTGCACAGGGCAAATTTTTATTGCGAGGAATGCCAGGTGAAATATAAGTAGGCTGCAAACGTGGCGGTGAGAAGTGTTCATGTTCACTGTCGTGAACACCCGTGAATAAAAACAAGTAACTGATAATAAGGAATTTAAAAAAAAAGGCTACTGACAAAATGTTGCCACCATATTATCCATAACATAATACTATGGCTTGAGCTTCCGGCGTAAGAAACTTATTCCATTTTCCATTGTTAAACTCTTAAATACCTATTCATTATGAAAACGATTAAAATTAATGGCAACCCTACCGACCTTACCGCTGTAATGGTACCCCGCGAAGACGTATATCATGACCATGAAACCGTAAGGTTAGAATCATCTGTAGATGGCGCATCTGTAGAGAAAACTATCTTCCGCGTTGTTGATGGTGGCGAAGATAAATGGGAACTGCAGTTTGAATAATATTCACAACCACAGCGTCATTGCGAGGAGCGATAGCGACGTGGCAATCTTCGACATGCTTGTCGCCGACTTTTCTGTCGGAGATTGCCACGCTACCCTCGCAATGACGGTTTGGTCTGCAATGACGCTTTGGTTAATGTTTGATTAATACTACTCTTTCACAAATACATATTCAGCCCCACCCTGCTTAAGGGTAAACTCATGCTTGTCCGGGCGAAACTCCATCACAATACCGGCAGCCTCAAATGCAAACTTATCGGCTGTAGTTGTACCATCAAGCGGAAATGCCGACTGGCCCGTGGCCTGTGCAGATAATACATTACCATCTGCCGTAATCGTAATTTTTATCGGGATCTGTTTACTGGCGTAAATACCAACATATTTTTCAAGCCCCTTTACAGCTACAAATGTTGGTATGGTATAAGGCTCATTAAAGCAAATACTAAATACTCCCTGCATAATTTTTGATGGATCGTAACTTCCGCCATTTGCGGTGTAGCTAATAGCCAGTTTTTGTTCGGGGAAGTAAGCCAGTTCTGCCCGGTAGGCATCTATAGCGCCACCATGCCCGTAACCGGTTTTACCCTTAAACGGAGATACAAAAATTGCCAGTCCAAAATTATCCTTCATGGTTTTCATCAGTTCTAAACTGGCAGGTTTAACAAGCTTACCGGTAAACAGGGCTTCAATAAATTTATCCAGATTGGCCGGGGTTGATACCATTGAACCCGCACCTGTGGGGATGCTCATATCCGTTTCCACAAATTTCTTCCATTTACCATCGTAGGTATAAGAATATGCCTCATTATTGGCCGTATTGGTTCTAACACCATAATACGTGTCCTTTAACCCTATTTTGTTAATAACGCGTTGTTTAACCAGTTCGGGGTATGTTTTTTTGGCAACCTTTTCAATAATATAGCTTAGCAATACAAAGTTGGTGTTGCTGTATTGGCCTTTGCTTCCGGGCTCAAAATCGGGTTTCATAGCTGCTATCCTGGCCAGCATTTGCTCGTGCGTTTGGGGGCTTAGCATATAGGTCATATAGGCCGGGTCGTTAGTGAAATTATGCAGGCCGCTATGGTGGCTCAACATCATGCCGATGGTTATTTTAGCCGCGTTTGGCACTTCGGGGTAAAACTTGTCCAGCGTGGTTTCCAACGTTAGCTTACCCTCTTCAACCAGTTGCATTACCATTACACCGGTAAACATTTTACTGATAGACCCTATGCGGTACTTTGTTTTGGCCGATGCCGGGATGGTAGCCGGGCTATCAATTGCCGCGTTACCTATACTTTTTTGGTAAATGAGCTGCCCGTTTTGCGATATGGCCAGGCTGCCCATGCTTTTGTTATTAGCAGCAAGGGTATTAAGCAAGCTATCTAAACGGGTTTTGTTAATACTTTGGGCATAACACCCGGTTATAGTAACCGATAGTATTACTAAGGTGAGGAGTTTTTTGATCATGGCAGGTTGTTATAGTTTGTGTTTTAGATGGCAATGCAGGCAGTGTGTTACTCTTATCAGGAATTATTTATGTGTAGTTTTTAACCACAGAGGTCACGGAGGTTTTCATAGAGAACACAAAGCCCTCAATATTTAATTTATATCTCTGTGTTCTTTGTGCTTAAAAACATGCAAATCTCTGTGTCCTTTGTAGTTAAAAAGAATCAACCGCTAAAGCAATTTAAAATCTAATTTTCCAGTATCTCCGCTATTTCATCAAAACCCTTTTCGCGGGCCAGGTCGGCGGGGAGTTTGCCGCCTTCCATGCGGATATCAACCTTAGCGCCTTTCTCCAGCAATAATATCAAAAGTTCCAGGTTGCCGTTTTGCGCGGCCGAATGTAAAGGTGTGGTGCCGGCTTGCTGCTTTACGTTCACATCGGCACCGTTCTCAATCAGCATGGTGGCGGTGCTGGTAAAATTACCGGCAGCGGCCGAATGCAGCGGGTAAACGTTAAAACCATTATCGCTGGGGCGGTTAACATCGGCACCCTTCAGCACCAAATAGCGGGCAATATCAAACCGGCCAAAGTAGCTGGCCAGGCCTAAAGCGGTAAAGCCATCCTCCGCATAAAAATCTATTTTTTCGGGATGCGTGGCAATAAGGTAAGCAACATCGTCAAACCTGTCGGCAGCGGCGGCTTCAAACAGGCTGAGGTCGGTAGTGTATTTTAGTAAAACACTGGTTACCGCGGGTTTATGATAATAGCAGGAAAGCATCAACGGCGATACGTTAAGGCTTGTTTTTTCTTTGGCGAGTTCCGGGTTACGGGCAAGCAAAGCATCTAAAGCTTCTATATCGGCATTGGCAATAAGTTCTTCCAGATTTTCAACGCTCATTGAATGTAATAATACTAAAAATAAATATAAAGCAGAACAATTGAAAAGGGAAAATACTATTGCCCCCGCAGGGGCTTCTGAACGAGACCCTGCGCCGTATGCAGGGCAAGCGCAGGCTCCACAATGTGAGAGACTCCCGCGATGACAAAATAAACCAGCAAGAAATTATTACCACCCATCGATTAATTTAACCCGACGCCCTTAACTCCCGGGCTACTTTTTGTTAAATAAGGTTAAAAGGGTTAAATAAAGTTAAACGGAGCGCAGGCGACACAATTTTTTATGCCTATACCGTTTCAAGCGACATCAAACAAAAAACAAAGTATTATGAACAAAAAAACAAAATTCATCGCGGTGGCTTTAACCGCATTGGCTTTATTTATCGGTGTACAATCTAACGCGCAATCCGTTCAAAAAGGCAAACTCAGGTTCAACATCGGGGCGGATGCCTTGCTGCCCGTGGGCGATTTCAGCAAAACTTCTAATTTTGGCTTAGGTATTACACCCCAGTTACAATACGGGCTTACAAACAGGGTTGCCCTCACCTTTACATCCGGCATATATCATTTCTTCCCGAAGGATATGCTCTCTATCGATGGCCCGCAGCCATACAAGTACCGCTGGGATATGGACCTGATCCCGGCAAAAGCGGGTATCAAAGCATTTATAACATCAAATATTTATGTAAATGCAGAAGCAGGGATAGGTTTCCAGGTTGATAATGGCGGCGGCGATTCAAAATTCATGGCCTCAGGTGGTGCTGGCTACGCAACAAAACGCTGGGATTTTGGGGTTCGTTATGAAAACTTCTCGGGTAACAATTACAGAAATGGCATGATAGGCCTGCGTGTAGCTTACGGCTTCGGGTTATAAGGATATAATCCAATATCAAACCCCGCGCTGTTAAGTGCGGGGTTTGATATATAAAAATACTAAAACCCCTTAACTATCTGGTTAATCCCGACATACGATATTTCCAAAAAATTAAAAAATAACTGTTTAATCTAATACCTTTATATTTGCAATTAAACGTGTAAAATACAGGATGCCGATTAAAGGAAACCAGTTCAGATCAAATAGTTTTAAGGAGGATAACCAACCGGATAGTCCGGTTTCAAAAGGGCCTTTTGGTGGCAAAAAGCCTCAAAGGGAGCGGCCGGTAAAGCAGGCGAGCGAGCGCTTACCACTATTTGACCTGCGCGATGGCCGAGCCATCAAAATCATCGGTTTGTTTTTCCTGGTGCTATCGGTGTTTTTTTTGATCGCGTTTACCTCCTACCTGTTCACCTGGCAGCAGGACCAAAGCTATGTTTCAAAAGCCAATGGCGGCTGGGGCAACCTTTTTAAAACCACCAAGGAGCTTTTAGAGAATGGCGTTAACAACCCCATGGTTGATAACTGGCTTGGTAAATTTGGCGCGCTGCTATCAAACCAGTTCATCTTCGAGTGGTTTGGGGTGGCGTCGTTCCTGTTTGTGTTTGTGTTTTTCATCATTGGCTACCGCTTGTTGTTCAAGATCCGCTTATTCTCGGTGAGTAAAATGCTGGCCTATACCCTTTTCGGCATTGTATTTATATCGGTAACCATAGGCTTTTTCCACGCTTTTATTATTGATTACCCGCACTTTTTAGAAGGCAACTTCGGTTTCTGGACAAACCGTTTACTGGCTGCGCAGGTTGGGCAGTCGGGCACCGGGTTTATCCTGATATTTTTGGCGCTTACGGTATTAATTATTGCCTATAACATCGACTTTAAACTACCCGCCCGCAAAGAAAAACTGGCACCGATGGCCGGTGTAGACGAGGTATCGCCCGAGCCTGTTGAACTGGTGGAAGAAGAACCATCATTACCGGTAGAGTGGCCGCGCAACGGCAACCGTGTAAAAGATATCCTTGCCGCGCAGGAAGTGGTTACACCTATTGAACCCTTAAAACAGCAACCGCTTACGCAAAACCCTATTTTTCATGAGCCCGTTGTTCTGAAACCGGATGCATTGCATGAACCGCAGGAAGAAACCGAGATCCCGCTTACAATAGATGTGGAGCGCCCCAACCCTATCATGAACATCGAAAAAAGCGATGATGATAAGGCCAAAAGCCTGGTAGAGCAATTTGGCATGTATGACCATAAACTGGAACTTTCCGGCTATAAATTACCGCCATTAAGCCTTTTAGAGGAATACGGTACCGGTAAAATTGCCGTTAACAGCGAAGAACTGGAAGCCAACAAAAATAAAATTGTTGAAACGCTGAACCACTATAATATAGAGATTGATAAGATAAAAGCCACCATCGGGCCAACGGTTACATTGTACGAGATCATCCCCGCACCGGGTGTGCGCATCTCCAAGATCAAGAACCTGGAGGATGATATCGCGCTGAGCTTAGCGGCTTTGGGTATCCGTATTATTGCCCCTATGCCGGGTAAGGGTACCATTGGTATTGAGGTACCAAATCAAAACCCCGAAATGGTGTCCATGCGATCGGTACTGGCTACCGAGAAATGGCAAAACAACACCATGGACCTGCCCATTGCCCTGGGTAAAACAATCTCTAACGAAGTATTTATTGCCGATTTGGCCAAGATGCCCCACTTATTGGTTGCAGGTGCTACTGGCCAGGGTAAATCGGTTGGTATTAACGCCATATTGGTATCGCTGCTGTACAAAAAGCACCCTGCCGAACTTAAATTTGTACTGGTTGACCCTAAAAAGGTGGAGCTTACGCTTTTCCGCAAGATTGAAAGGCACTTTTTGGCCAAGCTGCCCGATGAGGCCGATGCCATTATTACCGATACAAAAAAGGTGGTAAACACGCTAAACTCGCTTTGTATTGAAATGGACCAGCGTTACGATTTGCTGAAAGATGCGCAGGTACGTAACCTGAAAGAATATAACGCCAAATTTGTTAACCGTAAAATAAGCGACCCGGAGAAACACCGTTACCTGCCGTTCATCGTACTGGTAATTGATGAGTTTGCCGATTTGATGATGACCGCCGGTAAAGAGGTAGAGCAGCCCATAGCACGTATAGCACAGCTTGCCCGTGCGGTAGGTATCCACCTGGTTATTGCTACACAAAGGCCATCGGTTAACGTTATTACGGGTACTATTAAAGCCAACTTCCCGGCGCGTTTGGCGTTCAGGGTGTTATCAAAAATAGATTCTCGTACCATATTGGATGCCGGCGGCGCCGACCAGCTGATCGGTCGCGGGGATATGCTGCTCTCCACAGGCAGCGACCTGATCCGCCTGCAGTGTGCGTTTGTAGATACACCAGAGGTAGAACGCATATCCGACTTTATTGGCAACCAGCGCGGCTACCCATCGGCTATGTTCCTGCCCGAGTATGTGGGCGAGGGCGAAGCAGGCAGCAGCGCCAAAGATTTTGACCCGGATGATCGCGACCCGATGTTTGAAGATGCAGCCCGATTGATCGTTTTGCACCAGCAGGGTTCAACATCGCTTATTCAACGTAAAATGAAACTGGGTTATAACCGCGCAGGCCGTATTATCGATCAGTTGGAAGCCGCAGGTATTGTTGGCCCGTTTGAAGGCAGCAAGGCCCGCGATGTGCTTTACCCTGACGAGTATAGCCTTGAACGCCACCTGGAAAGCTTGCAAAAACCACGCGATTAAACTAATTAAAGTAAAATCACTCTAAACCATTGTAAGCTACGAAGGTTATCTGTGAGCTTTAAGATTTAACCCAACATGAAAAAATTATTCATTTACATAGTACTATCTACCCTGACCGTTGCAACAGCTTTTGCCCAAAAAGATGCTGACGCGAAGGTTATACTGAATAAATTAAGTAAGCAATACCGCAGCTACGACGCTGTTAAAACAGATTTTACGCTGCTTATTGATAACCCGCAGGCCAATATCAAACAAACCCAAACCGGCACGCTGATAGCGCACTCAAAAACCAATAAGTATAAGGTTACCCTGTATGCAGCGGGTTCAAAATCGGTTACGCAGGATATCATCAGCGATGGTAAAAACCAGTGGACATTCCTGAAAGATGCTAACGAGGTACAACTAAGCGCTGCCGATAACAGCGAAGAGAGTTTTAACCCGGCCAAGATCTTCAGCATGTACGAGACCGGGTACAAATATATTTACACCGGCCAGCAAAAAACAGGTGCCAGGGTTTACCAGGTTATTGACCTTACCCCCGAGGATAGCAAGAAAACATTTTTCAAAGTAAGGCTGATGATTGATAAAGTAAAAAACCAGCTTTACAGCGCCCAGATATTTGATAAGAACGGCAGCAAATACACCTATTCGCTGCGCACGTTTACACCAAACTATAAAGCAGCAGAAACCGCATTTACCTTTGATAAAAAGGCCTACCCGGGTGTTGAGGTGGTGGATTTGAGGTAATGATAACAAAAAGGCGATATGTAACTATCGCCTTTTTATTATTCCCCCTTCCCCAACTTCATTCTCCGTTCCATTACTTCGCGCCAGGTTGTTAAAATAAATCCTTTTTGTTTGAGGAAAGCACGTAGGCGCGGGTCGGTCATAGCCAGGAGGTCGCCTTTGCGCTTTTTGCCTTCGGTAGTGATATATTGAAACGTATCACCTGGATTGGTGCAATGCATAATAACCATGGTTAAGCCCGGCGATAGGCGGCCGATACTTTCCATATAATGGTTAGTGTACCATTGCTGTATCTGCTTATCGGTTTTATGGGCAATATCGGGCATATTCCAATCGTAGCTGCTGTTATGCAGGTCATCCAATACCGGTAAGCCTGCAGCCCAGATCTTCTCTCCTATGGCTTTAACGCCAGCCAACTCGGCCGGGTCGGGAATAGCCATACCGGGCGTGTACTTATTGTCTTTTTTCAGTTTGGCTATAGTAGCCGCCTTTGCTTCGGCGCGGTAAAACAGATCATCCCCTCCGGGGAACATTACGGGCACTTGTTTTTCAATCCCCAGCTGAATGTATTTCTCCATAAAGGCAGGTTTTGCAAATAGCGTCCCCATGTGCGAGTCGAGGTGCGTGGGCTTAAAACCCATGGCCTCCGCCCGGTCATACTGCGCACGGATCTCTTTATCCACCTCATCAGGCTTGGCATTAAAATAAACCGATATTACCGATGGCCACAAAGCGCCCTGTTTATCAACCAGCCCCGGCACGTCGGCTTTTCCTGCAAGAGGTCCCCATCGGTAGTTATCCCATTCAGATGTTAGCGTAAGGTGCAGTCCGGCATCCAGGGTGGGGTGTTTATCAAGATATGCCTTAAACTCGGGCACCCATGAGCAGGGCATCATCACACTGGTAGAATTGGCTACACCCAGGCTGGTGGCTTTGATAACCCCCTCGTTTGAATCGTGCGACATGCCCGCATCATCTACATGCAGGATGATAACCCGCGCACCTTTAGAGTAGCCAAGCTTTTCGGCATAGGTTTGGGTTTGCTGGGCGTTTGCAGTTAATGCTAAGCCAAGGGCAAGTGAAACAAAAGCCAATTTTTTCATACCTATTCATTTATTAAAAATTTAAAAAAAGGTCGGTGTATACACCGACCTTTAGCATATTGATTAAACCCTGTTATTTCTTTTACACCCTGATATAGATCTTATTCTTATCCAGTATTTTGCCTACGCTCCAGCAAATCAGCATATAGCTAATGGCAAACAGCAATGAACCTATAGGCCCGGGCGCTATTTTTTGGTAGAATACGTCGTTTATCCAACCGTAAAAGTTTTTATTACCAATGTTGATCATCCAGAATGCGATAACCAATATCTCCGACAGGATATAAATAGCCAGCGGATTTTTACCAACGGTGGTGAAGAAGGAAGTCCAGTTGTATTTGTTCCAGGCGCGCACCTCAACCACGTAGATCAGGGCCGATATCATTACCATATCAATACCCGTTGTAAGCAGGGTGAAAGGGCTTGTCCATAGTTTTTTACCTATAGGGAAGCTCATGTTCCAGGTTAAGGCGATGAAGATAAACACGCAGCCCATCAGTGCCAAACGGCCGATAGTTTCGTACCCCTTACCTTTTTCCTGTATAAATTTACCGGCATAGTAACCAACAATCACGTTTACAATAGCAGGCAGTGTGCTTAGTATCCCCTCCGGGTCAAACGCAACGCCTTCGCCATGGTAAAGGTGGCTATCTCCCAAAAGGTATTTATCCAGGTAAGTACCCGCATTGGTTAGCATGGCGTAAGGGGCCTGGTGGTCTCCAAACACCAGCAATAACACCTGGTAACCAACTAAAAGCAAGGCGCTGATAATAACTACAGTCGTTTTGTTTTTCACAAAGTAGATGATCAGCGAAGCGAAAATATAGCAAAGCCCAATGCGTTGCAGCACCCCCATAATGCGCGTATCGGCGATAGGCCTGAATACCCACCCTGCGCTGGTATGATCAACAAACGGGAACCAATACATGAGGTAGCCGATCAGAAAAATGAGTAACCCGCGTTTTAGTATCCGGTACAATACCGTGCCGGTGCTCAGGGTATCAAACTTTTTCATGGTAAAGCTCATGGCGTTACCTACCGCGAAAAGGAACGACGGGAACACCAGGTCTGTTGGGGTAAAGCCAAACCATGCGGCGTGATCAAGCGGCGCAAATGCTGCGGCCCCGCTGCCGGGTGTGTTTACAATGATCATAAAACAAATGGTTAGCCCGCGGAAAACATCCAGCGACAGAAACCGTTCGGATTTTTGGTTCATAATGGGTGCAATTGGTTAAATTATTTCAGGAGATTTAGTTGCACCAATATAGGAATTAATTAAAGTGAAATACAATAGATGATGAAACTTTATAAAATATTTTAAAAAGTTATTAATTAATCGCTTTTGCATCTATTTACAACATTTTATCGCGGTAACGCTAAATGTTACTATTTTTGAAAAGATGCTCACCATTACCAACCATACGCTTGAGAAACTGGAAATGCTGCTAAAAACAGCGGGTTACAGGGTTAGGTATGAGAAAGGTAATTTTAAAACCGGCGCTTGTATGTTATTGAGCAGCCGTGTAATAGTGGTAAATAAATTTGCCAACCTGGAGAGCAAAATAGCTGCGGTTGCCGAATTGGCCCGCACCCTTGAAATAGATTACAACCTACTTGACGATAAACAGGCTGCATTTTTGCACCAGCTAAAACAAACAACCCTGCAGCTGTGACCATCACTTTTTTAGGAACCGGAACTTCGCAGGGCGTACCTGTTATTGCCTGCACCTGCGATGTTTGCCTGTCGGCAGATAAGCATGACAAGCGCCTGCGTACCTCTATCTTAATTGAAGGTGATGGGAAAGTGATCTGTATTGATTCGGGGCCCGATTTCAGGTACCAGATGCTGCGCGAAAAGGTGATGCACCTGGATGCTATTGTGTTTACCCATGAGCATAAGGACCATGTGGCCGGTATGGACGATATCCGCGCGTTTAACTATAAGCAGCAAGGCCCGGTTGATATTTATGCCGACGAACGCGTGCAAATAGCCCTTCGCCGCGAGTTCCCATATATTTTTGATGACAGGGGTTACCCCGGTATCCCGCAAATAAACCTGCACACTATTGCTTCAGATCCTTTTAACGTTGGCGATGTACACTTTACCCCAATTGAGGTGATGCATTACAAACTCCCTGTTAAAGGTTACCGGATAAAGGACTTCACTTATATTACCGATGCCAAAACAGTATCAGATGTGGAGAAGGAAAAGATCCGCGGATCAAAAACATTGGTGATAAACGCGCTGCAAAAAGAAAAACATATCTCGCACTTAACCCTTGATGAGGCCATTGCCTTTGCCCTGGATATCGGTGCCGAAAAAACTTACCTTACCCACATCAGCCACCGCCTCGGCAAGCATGCCGACGTTTCTGCCGAACTCCCCACCGGTATTGAACTGGCTTACGACGGTTTAAAACTGGAGATTTAGTAAAATCTTTTTATTCTTTATTCATAGTTTATGTTTTCTCTTTAAAAGCAAACCGCTATATTGCGCAAGTAATATATACCTGCCATGAAAAATATTGTTTATGTAAGCACTGCTGTTAAGTTGCTTGATGATGACCAGCTGCTTAATATCCTGGCTTCATCTCGTAAAAATAACAATGAACTTAATGTAACCGGTGTTTTATTATATAGCGAAGGCACTTTTATACAAGCGCTTGAAGGTGATAATAACGATATAGACTTTATATTTTCAAAGATAGAAAAGGACTTAAGGCATAAAAATATGATCACCTTAATTAATGAGCAGATCAGCCAAAGAAGTTTCTCCGATTGGTCGATGGGGTTTTCAACACCGAGAGCCGAAAAGCTTAAAGATGTATTGGGCTACCTGCAATCGGTAGATAGTTTAAATGCCAATAAGGGCACCGGCGCTGCTATTATGACAATCAAAACTTTTATTGAGAGCAACAATCTTATAGTTACTTACTAATATAGTTCCAGGTAGCTTATCTCGTTAATAGTGGCACTATAGGCATTTTTATGCCCTTTCTTTTGCACTTCCAGATGGCCGCGTATGGTCATGAACCGGTTATTGAGTTTATTGTATTCACCATCCTCGTCCTCGAACAGGCCGGTGTGTTTACCGGTTAGGTATAAGGGGCAATCCTGTGTAAAGTTTACCCAAAAGGAATGGCTGTTACCATGGTCTTTAAAGGTGCTGTCATTTACCAGGGCCGATATATTTTTTCCTTCTATGTACCTGCCAGATACTTCTACGTATTGGTTATCGTAATATTTAAGGCTATCTATCAGGTTAACAAACCCTATCTTTTTGAACCGGATACCGGGAGCGCACTCGCTGGTGTAGATTTTTTGTTTATGGGTATTGCAGGCCAGCAGGGTTAATGCCAGTATATACACTAAATATACCCTGCTTTGTAACATGTATAAATATAAGTGTTTTAACACTTATGCACGTTAACGCCACAACAATTTTACTTATTCAGTACTTGCAGACACTGGCGTATGTATAAACCGGCGGGTGTAAGCTGCCCGGCCGCCCAACCGCCATTAGCAGATGCACCGGGTTGTAAAATAGCGGTGGTTTCCTTTTTATCGGTTATGTTCCAGTTTACCCAGCTTAACTGGTTTTTCTCTACCCAGTCCATCCATTTTTTATTCATGGCCAAATCAAACCTACCATCGCCATTGGCTTCGCCTACGCCCCATTCGGTAACCATAAGCGGCAGGCCCATTTTAATAGCCTTATCAGCCTTGGCGCGCAAGCCATCCTGGTGGCTCGGTTCGGTAGCATAATAATGAAATGAATAAGCGATATTTTTATACCCGCTGATGGGGTTAGCCGCCGCAATATCCACATCCTGATCCCATGAGGGGCTCCCCACCACAATCAGGTTATCCGGGTCATACTTACGGATCTCGGGTATCACCTGTAAGGCGTAATTTTTAACGGTATCCCAACTAATGCGTTCCGGCTCGTTCCATATCTCGTAAATTACATTGGGTACACCTTTATATTTCTTTGCCATCTCTGCAAAAAACGCCTTTGCTTGCGGGATATGCAGGTGCCCGTTATGGTCGTGCCAATCTATCAGTACATAAATGCCTTTTTTAATGGCTTCATCTACAACATCGGTTACCAGTTTTTTTTGTCTTTCGGGTTCCTGCAGGTAACCATGCTCGGGTTGCACTCCCATGGCGGCACGGAGTATCGATATCTTAAAATCATCCTTCAGCCAATCTACCGCGGCAGGGTTATAATATTTTGCACCCGCCCATAAACTCCATGATAAGCTGATGCCCCTTAGCTGTGGCGGCACACCGTTTTTATTTACTATTTTATTGCCTTTTGTAATTAGCGCGCCGTTTACAGCAACTGGTGTTTGCGCAAATGATGACAGGCCTGCAGCCAGGCCTATCCATAATAAAACAGCTTTAATTTTCATACCAAACAAGTTTAACCAATTAGCTAACCGGGTGTATGGTTTTGCAAAAAATGGATTAGAGTATGTTAAAAATGAATATGTTATAGCTGCTTGCTTATATGGCAAATACCAAACGGTGTGGCTTAAGCCCGCCACAAACCCAGGCTGGCAGTACTGCAACATTAACGTTAACATACCACTATCTTAACCTTAAATACCTATTTTTACCCATCATATTTTTCGATGAAAAAACACAGTTTTGCCCTGCTCCTGCTGCTTACCGTTAGCATCAACGCTTTCTGCCAGGTTGCAGATACCGCCCAAAAAGTAATAGCCGACCGTAAGAACAGCGCCGAACAACAGAAAAAGCCTTACGTTATCCTCATCTCTGCCGATGGTTTCCGGTATGATTTTGCCAAAAAGTATAACGCCCAAAACCTATTAAAGCTGGGCAGCGCGGGGGTAAGCGCATCATCCATGATCCCTTCATACCCTTCGGTTACTTTCCCTAACCATTATGCCATCATCAGCGGGTTATATCCATCCCATTCGGGTTTGGTAAATAACACCTTTTATGACCCTGCCCGTAACGATACGTACGCCATGGGTAATAAAACCCAGGTTACTGATGGTACCTGGTATGGCGGTTCGCCGCTTTGGGTACTGGCCGAGCAGCAAAAAATGCTTTCGGCAAGCTTTTACTGGGTAGCGTCAGAGTCGGCAATAAAGGGCGTGCGCCCTACTTATTATTATAATTATAACGATCAGATCAATATCCACAACCGCATCCAGGCTGTTGTAGACTGGCTTAAACTGCCACCTGCCGAACGCCCGCACCTTATTACCTTTTACTTTCCGCAGGTTGACCATGCCGCGCATTTGAACGGGCCCGAGTCGCCCGAGGTGGAGAAAGAAGTTCATTTTATAGATTCGGCAGTAAACGAATTGCAAAAAGCGGTTAAAACCACAGGGTTAAAAGATGCGAACTTTATATTCGTATCAGACCACGGCATGACCAGGGTTGATAACCAAAACCCAATAGGCATCCCCGCCGCTATTGATACGACAAAGTTTGTAGTATCGGGCGATGGTATTTTGGTAGAGCTTTATGCAAAGGATAAAAAATACATACAGGAAACTTACGATGCCCTTAAAAAAGAAGCGAAAGATTACGACGTTTATTTAAAAACAAACGTACCCCCACACTTGCATTATGGCAAAAAAGATGACTGGCATAACCGTATAGGTGATATTTTATTGATACCTTACGCACCAAAGGTGTTTAACCTGTACAACAAAAAAAGTATAAAACCAGGCTGGCATGGTTATGACCCATCGGTGGTTAAGGATATGCACGCCACCTTTTATGCCTGGGGCCCGGTATTTAAAAAACACCTGAGCATCCCGGCATTTGAAAACGTATCGGTATTTAACCTGGTAAGCCGTATATTGGGTATTAAGTATACCGAAAAAGTTGACGGTACAGATCAGCTTGCCGATAAAATATTAATAAAGAAACCCGCAAATAAGAAATGAAATTAGCCGTTAATATTGGCTAATGGGTTATGTTATATCCTTAATTTACGAATGCCCTTTTTAAAAAAAATTAAATATATCCTGTTGTTTATAGCCATCCCCTATACAACTTTTGCGCAGGATACCACAGCATTGAAAAAACAAGCCACCCGCTTTGCAAACGCTACGTTTAACAGCGACCACAAGCTGGTTATTGACCTTACCTACCCTAAACTGGTAGCACTGTCAGGCGGGCGCGATTCTATGCAAAAGCTGATCGTTGAACGTATAGAGGCTTTAAAGAAACAGGGGGTGATGAAGTTCGAAGGGTCGGTAGGTTCACCGGGGCCATTTATTACCGCAGGTAAGCAGATCCATTGCTTACTCCCCGAAACCATTATGCTTTACGTGTTTAACGGCCGTTTCGTTACCCGGTCATACTTACTGGCCATAAGTGATGATAAAGGCAAAAGCTGGACATTTATGGATGTTGGCAAAATGCCCGATGCCGTTTTACACAAACTGCTGCCTGATTATAACGATGCGTTAGTGATACCCACGCCGGGCAAGCCCATGTTCTTTCCTGGTGAACAATAAACCCACCGATTATTTATTAATTTAGGATGAAATTCAAATCAGCCTAAAATGCAACGCAGAAACTTCTTAAAAACAGGCTCATTAGCTGGTTTAAGCTTAGCCACATTGGTAAGCGCATCATGCAAACAGCCGTCCTCAGCTACCAAAGCCGAAAGTAACAACAGTTTTACGGATAATTTTGAGCTGAACGAAGCCACCATTACCGACCTGCAAAAGAAGATGGAAGCAGGCACGCATACCTCCCGCTCCATAACCGAATTGTATTTAAAAAGGATTGACGCCATAGACAAAAATGGCCCAAAACTAAACGCCGTAATTGAGCTGAATAAAAGCGCACTGGATATAGCCGACAATATGGATAAGGAACGCAAAGCGAAAAAATTGCGCGGCCCTTTACACGGCATCCCTATACTGATAAAAGACAATATTGATACCGGCGATAATATGCACACCACCGCCGGTTCATTAGCCCTGAGCGATAATTTTGCCAAACAGGATGCCTTTATTGTGCACAAGCTACGCCAGGCAGGTGCCGTAATTTTAGGTAAAACCAACCTGAGCGAGTGGGCAAACTTCCGTTCTGAACATTCAACAAGCGGGTGGAGCAGCAGGGGCCTGCAAACCAAATGCCCATATGTGCTGGACAGGAACCCAAGCGGATCAAGCGCGGGCTCGGGCTCGGCAACGGCCGCTAACCTTTGTGCTATAGCCATCGGTACCGAAACCAACGGCTCTATCGTTTCGCCAGCATCGGTAAATGGGTTGGTAGGCATAAAACCAACCGTAGGGTTGTGGAGCCGAAGCGGCATTATCCCTATATCAAAAACACAGGATACTGCCGGGCCTATGGCACGTACAGTTAAAGATGCCGCTATACTGCTTGCCGCACTGGCAGGTACCGATGCGGCCGACGATGCAACGCTTAAAAGCAAACCCGAAAAAGATTACACCAAATACCTGGATGCTAACGGACTAAAAGGCAAACGGATAGGCATAGAAAAATTAGACGAAGTAAACCCGGCCACTAAAAAGCTACTGGATGATGCCATCGCCATACTTAAAAAACAAGGCGCCGAGGTTATTGAGGTAGAATTATACAAACAGCTTAAAGAAATTGGCCATGCCGGGTTTAAGGTATTGCTTTATGAATTTAAGGATGGCGTTAACCTGTACCTGGGTAAAGCCAATTCTAAAATAAAAAACCTGGCCGATGTTATAGCTTATAATAAGCAACACGAAGACAAGGCCATGCCATTTTTTAAACAGGATACACTGGAACAAGCCGAAGCATTGGGTGGGCTCGACAGCAAAGAATACCTGGATGCGCTGAATAAATCGCAGGGGATCAGTCGCAAAGCGATAGATGCCATTTTAAAAGGTAATAAGCTGGATGCCATTGCGGGGCCAACCAACGGCTTCGCGGGCTGCATAGATCTGATAAACGGTGATTACGATAACGGCTTTTCATTCTCGGGCCCGGCTGCCATGGCGGGGTACCCACATATCACGGTGCCTATGGGTGCCTGGCATGACCTGCCGATGGGCCTTTCATTTTTCGGCACGGCCTGGAGCGAGGGCGAATTGATCAAATTGGCTTATGCTTATGAGCAGGCTTCAAAGAAACGGGTTGCACCAAAGTTTAAGACGGATTTGTTTGCGTGATAAGTTATGTTATCACAGCATTTATAAATTTGATTAATAGATAGAGTATACATCCACCGGAAAGGACTAAACCCAACATCATTAGAATTCCGTTAATTTGACCATTTCCTATATTTGTTGTGTATGCATATCCCATTAAAAATCCACCAAAAAGAAACCTATAATAGCAAGCAATGTCTTGATGTATTTAATCATATATAAATCTATTATTATTCTGCCACTTTACTAATTTTGAATACCTGTTAATCACCAACCGTAACATGCCAACCCCCATCCCCAAGAAAATATTTACCCGCAGGCATGAGATCTTTGCCGACTTCCTGAAAGAGGTTGATAAGCATCTGGATGATGTGATGCAGGAGCGCGTTACCAAAATGTTCGAGATCCGTGATATTGCCGGCATTTTGCACATCCACCCTACCCATCTCACCAATAGCATCAAACAAACCACGGGCAAATCGCCTTGCTTTTATTTCGAGGAGAAAATAATGCTGCTGGCTAAAGAGATGCTGCAGCAGAATATCCCCATCAAACAGGTGGCATTTAAACTTACGTTTGATGCATCCAACTTCACCAAGTTTTTTAAACGTTTTGAGGGTGTTACACCAAAAGAGTATAAGGAACGGGTGTTTGAAGAAGCGTTACATTAATTGAAGTTTTAACCACAGCGTTAGCAGAAGTTTTGCACAGAGGCCGCTGAGCTAAGCTCTCTGTGAACTTTGTGCTTTTCTCTTTGTGCCCTCTGTGGTTAAAAATACTGTACTGTTCACCATTTAATCTGTAACTGTCACCATTTTTTAGCAACGTTTTAGCTGCAACTTTGTAGTGTATTAAAACACATAACAAAATGAGCACAAACAAAATAGCATTAATAACAGGCGGCAGCAGGGGCCTTGGTAAAAATACTGCTTTAAAACTGGCCAAAAACGGCAATGATGTGATCATTACCTATCGCAGCAAAAAAGCAGAAGCCGACGAGGTTGTGAAAGCGATTGAAGCACAGGGTTTAAAAGCCGCAGCTTTACAGTTGGATACTTCTATAGTAGCATCATTCGATGCCTTTAAGCAGGAGTTAACCAAAACACTTCGGCAAAAATGGAACAGGGACACGTTTGATTTTTTGATAAACAATGCCGGCATTGATGCCGCATCGCCATTTGCGCAAACCACCGAAGAGGATTTTGACAACCTGTTTAACGTTCACTTTAAGGGCGTTTACTTTTTAACCCAAACCCTGCTTAACACCATTGCCGATGGCGGGCGTATCATTAACCTTTCAACAGGGCTTACCCGCTTTGCCACACCGGGCTATGCAGCGTATGCCTCTATGAAAGGTGCTATTGAGGTATTTACCAAATACCTGGCTAAAGAGTTGGGCAGCCGTGGTATTGCAGCCAACCTGGTTGCGCCGGGTATAATAGAAACCGATTTTACCAAGAGAGCGTTTGAAAGCCACCCGCAAATGCACGATTTTATATCATCCATAACCGCTTTAGGCCGCCCCGGCCAGCCGGATGATATTGGCGGCGTTATCGCATTTTTATGTACCGAGGATGCCCGCTGGCTAAACGCACAACGTATAGAGGCATCGGGCGGGATGTTCTTGTAATTGGTGATTGGGTGAATGGTGAGTAATTGCCTGTCGCTCGCAAAAAGGGAATGGTTAATACCATTCCCTTTTTTATTAAACCAATTTTTATGGCGATTGTATTAATATCTTATCTTGCTACTCTAAATTATAACTATGGAATTTGGCCGCGTAACCGATCAGGAACTGCCCTTTATAGATTTTACCCTGCCGCCCGACCCGGCGTTTACCAAAGAAACATTAGCGGCCACCGATAAAAGCCAGCCACTTCAGGTGCACGTGGGTTGCGCCAAATGGGGCCGTAAGGAATGGGTGGGCAAGATCTACCCGCCAAAAACCAAGGATGCCAATTTTTTGGATGAATATGTAAAGCACTTTAACTGTATTGAGCTGAATGCCACCTTTTACCAGGTTTATGGCCCGGATACAATCAGCAAATGGAAACAAAAGGCGGATACCAACCCGGCATTTAAATTTTGCCCCAAGTTTTCGCAAAGCATCAGCCATATCCGCAGGTTAAAAAATGCGGAGGATGTTACCACCAGTTATTATGAAGGTATTATGGCCTTTGGCGATAAGCTTGGCCCGTTGTTTTTACAACTGAGCGATAACTTTACCCCAAAAAGCTTACCCGAACTTACCGCCTACCTGGAACAACTACCAACAGATGTGCCTGTGTTTGTTGAACTGCGCCACAAAGACTGGTTTGCTGTAGCTGAAAACCGCGAGGCTGTTTTCAGCCTGTTTAAGCGTTTGAATATTGGATCGATACTCACAGACGCAACCGGCCGCCGCGATTGCTTACACATGATGCTACCCACCCCGCATGCCTTTATACGCTTTGTAGGCAACAGCCTGCACCCAACAGATTACGCCCGCTGCGATGAATGGGTTGACCGCATTGCCGATTGGAAAGCACAGGGCCTGCAGTCCGTTTGGTTTTTTATGCACCAGCATGATGAGCGCTACTCGCCCGAATTGTGCGATTATGTGATAGAAAAGCTAAATGCTAAGTTGGATATTAATGTACACCGCCCGCAATTTATTGGTAAGGATAAGGGGCTGTTTGATTAAACATTAATCACTGGCGCAAACTTTCAACCAAATCGTCATTGCTTCGTATCTCGCAATGACGCGCGGAGAAGAGTATTTGCGTTAGGGATAAAAGCGGATACCGGCCTGTGGCTACGGCTTGTGCAGTATGAGCGGATAGCCCGGGCCGCAGGCAACGCCATAATTAAATCGTTCAACGCATGGTGTAAAAGATTTCTCCTCGTACCTCGTTCGAAATGACAATTTTAAATTTAAAGAAAGCGAATTGCTTACATATCTAACGCGCGTGTGCGTTTGCGCTTTACAAAATTGCGGATATCCAGCACGATGCCGGCAAAGAAGTAGAATATTAACGGAAAACCAACCGCCAGGAACGACGAGTAGATAAAGAATAACCTGATTTTGGCGATAGAGATATTAAAACGCTCGCCCAGGTAAGTACATACCCCAAAGGAGTAGCGCTCAAAAAAGGTGATGATCCGTTGTAACATATCAGTTGGGTTTTAGTATCTTAATACCAACGCCGCATTGCAGGCATTTCTTATAATCGCAATAATTATTTTTCAGCTCCAGCAAAGCCTGCGACTCAAAAGCGGTTTTAATATTCACCCCTAAGTTAGCAAAATCCGTGGTAATATTATTCTGCTCTGCCGGTATATTCTCAAGCAATTTTAACGCCCGGCTTACAAAGTGCTGCAATTTCATATGCCTGCCATAACTAAACAGGAACAGCACAACGGTATTCAGTAGTATGGTATCGATAGAACCTGCACCTAAGCTTTTACCTGCCGGGGCCGATTCTTTATCGAAACGGTAGTGTGTTTCCCAATACGGGTGTACTTTAATATTGGCAAACAGATGGCGCAAGTCTTTAACCTCACGTATCTCCAGCACCTTCGAGAACAGGTGGTTTGATTGTACCACCAACGCCGCAAACTGTGCCAGCCTGATGGTGGGGAAGTTTTGCGGCCGCATCCGCAGGAATTTCCACAAGTGGTTTTCTATAGGTTGCAGACTATATTTTTTGGCCAGGTAATCATATTCTTTTTCCAGGCTTCGCGGATAATCGTCCTGCAAATTACCAGTTAAAAAACCGGCCTGCCCGAATATAAGTGCTTCTATCTGCATCGCGTTATTCTTGTTCTTGGCCAGGATGCTCTGTGGCAGCGATTTCGCCATCAGCTCAAAAGGCAGGGCATTGGTTTTAAAGCCAAAGTTTGCCGCCAGGAATTGATAGAAAGTTTCCTCCCAGTCGCCACGGTTTTTCGCTAAAGCAGCTATTACCGCTTCCGATCGTTTTTCTAAACGTTCTACCAATATTCGCGTCAACCAATTTTGCATGGTAAGGCCATCCACAGTAGCAATAGTAGCCTCGCAGGGGATGATGGTTTGGTTACCGAAAACCAGATTATGATAACGGTTATACAGATCGGGCGAGATACGGTCTTTCAGTTCCAGCGTGGGTACACGTCGGCCATCAGTTCGTATCAAAGGTTCATCATCGCGGTAAACCACATGCAGTACCACGTTATCATAAGCATTATCGGCAGTGTGGCCATGCCGTTGCCAGTCTGACGAGGAAAGGTGCAGTTCCGCATTACCTGCCCAGGTAGTTTCGCCAATACGGATGCGTGCGTTCTGAAAATCTGGCCCCGCATGGGTATTGTGCAATCCTGACGAATATACCTCCAACTCTTCACCCTCGGTTGTGCGCAGGTTAAGCCTGTCGAACAAGCGAAACTTCCAGATATAGTGCAAAAAATCTTCGGTAAAAAGCATAAGGAAAGGTAAGAAATTTAGATTGAAATTAGCTTAGTTCCGCCCTTTAACTTTCCCATTCGTCTTATGGAACGAATAACCCGAAATTACTTTATTGCTACTTAAATCATATATAGCATTCCCCCTCCATAATAGTTTTTCAGGCAATTTTAATTTCTCTAACCTTATTGCATCAAAATCAAATTTTATAAAAAACAAGTTGGAATTTGCCTGAGGGATGAATGAATGTTTGCCTATACCGATGTATTCAATTTCCAGTTTGTTAATTTTTTGATAGTTGGTCTCGAATATGCCATCTTTATCTGTTACATATTTTCGGGAATTGTTATTTAGCACCAGGTTTACGCCAGGGATTGGTTCGTTATGCGTATCCTGAACAATGATCTTAATTTTTGACGGCTCTGAATTACTTTCATTAAATGTGGCTACGGCGTCACTCTTAATTTTCACCTTATCAGGGTTTTTGAAGAGCAATATCGTGTCTTTACTCATTTTCCATTTACCGCAAACCTCATCCTTCCCAAGAATATCAGACCAGGAGTTTAAACAAAAAGTGCTGTCTTTATTGAATGAATAACCCAGGTAATTGGGGCTAAAGCCAGGTATCATATAAACGCCGGTTAAATTTCGGCTACAACCGGTTAATAGCATTCCGATAGCTATAAATAACGTTTTTGTATAATGAGGATTAGGTTTACTCATTGCCTGATTTAAGTGTACAACAAGATAAGAATCTTATCCGAATCTTAGCCATATGGGCTACCCTATATCAAAATAAGGCAGCCCTTTACCTAACCTATTTAATTAAAATTTATACGTTAAGCCCGCACCAAAAATTTGCTTAACCTGTAAAGCAATTTTTGTGCTGCCATCTTCATTTGGTATCCTGGTTTTACCATCGTAAATAAGCTGTACACCTGCATTAACCGTTAC
This sequence comes from Bacteroidota bacterium, assembly GCA_040390445.1. GTDB lineage: Bacteria > Bacteroidota > Bacteroidia > Sphingobacteriales > Sphingobacteriaceae > Mucilaginibacter. Next base: position 784,108 of record JAZJYI010000001.1, on the reverse strand, counting down.
AAACTTGTTTACTTTCATGAAAAGATTAGCGGTATAATCGGTATAAATATCACCGGGTTTATGCAGATAATCTGAATACAGCTTTAAAATATTTTCGAGGCTTATGTTTTGCACTAAATTAATCTTGTAATAAGCATCTAACGACGCGCCAAACTGAAACAGGCTTTTGTTTCCCGGCGTAACGCCAAATGCACCCTGCGCCGAAAGAATATCATCATTCACCATTATGATACGCGCAGCAGCCGGAGAAATATTGACCCGGAAATTATCTGAGCGCTTATAAGCAAACCCTGGCCCGAAAGTAAGATATGCCGGAGCAAAAATATTGGATATGATGGTTTTAGGTTGGGTTGTGTAATTATACCCCTTGGTAAACTGGGTTTGAAAATTCATGTAAAATGTGTACAACCAGTATTTAGATGCCTGCCTGCCCAATAAACTATTCAAAATAATACGGTCATCATTTTTTTGCCACCCGGCAGCTTGTTGTTTACTTAGGCCATAACCCAATATCACTTTATTATCCCAGCTCCATTTATCTCTTTTATAATTGAAATCGTAATTTAAAATCAGGTTTCCTGCAAAAGCATTAACCCCACCGGCAGACCAATTTTTGTAGGAACTTTGACTAATTAAAAATGTATTTTCGCCATGTATAGTCCATTTTTTTGTTGTGTCGGGCGCTGGTTGTGTTTGTGCATAGGTGGCCCCTGTTATACCAAAAAAGGCAATTAGTAGAGTGATTTTTTTCATATTTATAATATTTGTTTAATAAATATAGTATCCATTAGGTAGCCTGTATAATAATTCAACCTTAAGGTTGAATTATTACCTGCTATTTAAATTGATAAGTAATTATTATAATTTATCAGATAAACCTAATCATAATTATCATGACCGCTATTCCAAAGTCACAAACCACCCAAAGCCGTGTATGGTCAATCGTAGGCGGATCGTTAGGCAATTTGGTAGAATGGTACGATTGGTATGTGTACTCGGCCTTTTCGCTATACTTTGCGGGCGCGTTCTTCCCCAAAGGGAACCTTACCGTACAATTGCTGAATACCGCCGGCATATTTGCTATTGGCTTTTTAATGCGGCCTATTGGCGGCTGGCTGATGGGCACTTTTGCCGATAAGCGTGGCCGTAAAACCGCGCTAACCTTTTCGGTATTGCTGATGAGCGCGGGTTCGTTAATTATCGCCATAACGCCCGATTATAAGCACATTGGTATTGCCGCGCCTATCCTGCTGGTATTGGCCCGTATTATTCAGGGGCTTAGCGTTGGCGGCGAATACGGCACCAGCGCTACCTACCTTAGTGAAATGGCCGCCAAGAAGGATCGTGGCTTTTACTCCAGCTTTCAGTACGTTACGCTTATTATGGGGCAGTTGCTTGCCCTTGCCGTACTGATATTGCTGCAACGTGTATTCCTGACCGAAGAGCAATTACACTCCTGGGGATGGCGCATCCCCTTTGGCATTGGCGCTGCGCTCGCCGTTATTGTGATGTACCTGCGCCGCAGTTTGCAGGAATCGGTAACCATTGATAAAAAAGAAGATAAGCACAAAAATGCCCGAGGCTCGTTAAGGGCACTGGCTGAACACCCGCGCGCGGTACTTACGGTTATTGGCCTTACCATTGGCGGCACCGTAGCCTTTTATACGTTTACCACTTATATGCAAAAGTTTTTAGTGAACACTAACGGCTTCAGCAAGAACGAAGCTACCCTGATATCGAGCCTTACACTGATTGTTTTTATGCTGATACAGCCCTTATATGGCTATGTATCTGACAGGATAGGCCGCAAGCCCATGCTAAAAACATTTGGTATTTTGGGTACGCTGACAACCGTACCTATATTTACCTACTTAAGCGTAACGCATAACTTTTGGGTGGCCTTTGGCCTGATCATGCTGGCCTTGCTTATAGTAAGCAACTATACCGCAATAAACGCGGTGGTAAAAGCCGAGCTTTTCCCGGCGCATATCCGTGCATTGGGGGTTGGTTTCCCATATGCTATTGCGGTATCGGTTTTTGGCGGCTCGGCGGAGTATATTGCCCTGCTGTTTAAGGAAGCCGGCCACGAGAACTGGTTTTTCTGGTACGTTACAGGGTGTATTATGATATCGCTGGTGATCTATGTTACCATGAACGATACGCAGAAGCATTCGAAGATAGAAGATGAATAAAATGCACGGTTAGTGTTATGCAAGAAACTCTTTGATTAAATCGCCGCATTCGCCGGGATTTTCTAACCATGGCAAATGTCCTGCTTCCGGGATAATCTTGAACCGGCAATCAGGCATAGCATCTGCAATTTGCTTACCTGTTTCTACGCTGCAAAAGGTATCTTTTGTCCCCAGTATAAACAACGCAGGTTGCTTAACGTGTTTCAATTGCTCCTCATCAATTTTCGGCGCTACGTTTTCCATCAGGCTTATAAGTGATATCATGTAATGAGGTAGCAACCTGAAAGCATAATAACAATCAGCCAACTCTTTCGGCAACTTGTTTAGCGTTTGGCTGCTATGCCCCACAGCCTTGAGCGACCTGAGCACTTTGCTTTTATCGGCAGGCATTAAAAGTTTAAAAAAAAGTTTATTTAACGGCGGTTTACTGATGAGCCTTAACAACAACGGCGGCCGGCCTTTCATCACATTGCCGGGGTTTCCCAACAGGGTTAAACTGCGCACAAGCCCCGGGCGGTCCATGGCTAACCACAGGCTCCAATGTGCACCCATGGAATGCGCTATGATATCAATATTTTTAAGGTTGAAATGATTCAGAACCGTTTCCAGCGTGGTTACCGCGAAAATGCGGATATCAACCGTGTTATGATCCATGCCTTCACTCAATCCCCCACCCGGGCGGTTGATGGCTATGATGCGCCTATCAGGAAATTCAGCAAGTAACGAGGCCAGCGGGAACACATCGCCGGTGTTCCCGGGAACTATTATCAGAGGTTCTCCTTTACCAATTTCAGATACCCGCACATGAATACCATATTCAGGTAAAAGCAGATAGCGCTCAGTTGCCTGTAATCCGTAAACATCAAACAATTGCTGCTCGGCATTACGTGCTCCAATTACCCTGGAGTCATTATTATTGAGTGTAAGTGCCGCTATTTTCATCTATCGGCTTCTACTTAGATACCAAGCCTGATATCACATTTATACTCAGGGCTACAATAGCCGTATTAAATGCAAAAGAGATGAGCCCATGCGCCCAGGCCAGGCGACGAATCTGTTTGGAGGAGATCTCCACATCTGATACCTGGAAGGTCATGCCTACAACGAAAGAGAAATATACAAAATCAAGGTAATCCGGACTTTTTTCACCACCGGGGAACTCCAGCCCGCCAAGAGGTGTTTTTTTACCTTCATCGGTAGTGTAAAACAAATGGGCATAACGCATAGTGAATACCGTATGCACCATCCACCAGGATACAATAACCGCTGTCATGGCCAGGAAAACATAACCTGCAACAGTTTCGTCTGATGCGCCCTTGGTTGATTTGAGCAGCAATAAAATAGCTACCAAACTTACCAGCGATGCCGCCATCACAAAAACAAATATCATTACCCGGCCGCTATCTTCCAGGCTGGCAATTTTGCGGATATCTTTAGGGTGCGCCCACAGGATGGTTACCCAATCCAATATAATAATGCTTGATGCAACCGCTATCCAGGTGATTAAGGTAACCGCAGGCACGGATGGATTATGCCTTGCAAAAAAGAAGGTGATAGCCCCTATCAGCAGCGATAAGTATAGCCTGTAATTCGCATCAAGGCGAAGCACGAAATTCTTTTTGGGCTCGGTTACTTTTTTCATATGTTAGTCCATGGTCAATAGTCGATAGACCATGGTATATTTTTTACTATGAACCATCGACTATGGCGTATGGACTAAGTTAGTCTTCTTCTACTATTTCTGCAACACGGCCAACCTGCCCGTCTTCCAGCCGCACTTTTATACCACGCGAATGGTAAGACGCACTGGTGAGCAGGTCTTTCACCACGCCGCGCGTAAACTTGCCGCTGCGCTGATCCTTTTTCAGGATGATATCTACTTCCAATCCGGGGTATATGTCTGCTCTGTTACGTCCGTGCATGTACTTTAGGATTACACTGATTTATTTGATTACACCGATTTACTTCACCAACCAGCTTATCGCGTCCTCAACTTTCTTAAAGTCGAAACTACTGATCACCTTGTCCATCGCTTCGGTTATCTGCTGGTTTTGCAGGTTGCCTATACTGCCCTCGTGGGTATGGTTAACTGTTTTATCGGGATTAAAATTGCCCTGTTCAATATCCAACCCTATTTGCTTGTAAGCATCGCGGAACGGGGTACCGTTCAGCACCGACTTGTTCACCTCCTCAACGCTAAACAGGTAGGTGTATTTAGGATCATCCAGTATGTTTTTATTTACGCTGATATTTTGCAGCATAAAGGTTGCCATTTGCAGGCAGTCTATCAGGTCGGCAAATGCCGGGAACAATAACTCTTTAAGTAATTGCAGTTCGCGGTGGTAGCCCGATGGCAGGTTGGTGGTCATCAACGCCACATCATTTGGCAGCGCTTGCAGGCGGTTACATTTGCCGCGCATAATTTCCCAAACATCCGGGTTTTTTTTATGCGGCATAATGCTGCTGCCGGTGGTCAGGTTTTCGGGGTAGCTTACAAAAGCGAAGTTCTGGCTCAGGTACAGGCATTGGTCCATAGCCATTTTTGCCAGCGTGGCAGCAACAGACGATAAAGCCTGGGCAATTACACGCTCGGTTTTGCCACGACCCATCTGCGCGTAAACTACGTTATGGTTCAGGCTCTCGAACCCTAAAAGCTGGGTGGTCATCGTCCTGTTTAAAGGGAACGACGAGCCATAGCCCGCGGCCGAACCTAATGGGTTTTTATTAGTGATTTTCCAGGCCGCCAAAACCATTTCCAGGTCATCAACCAATCCCTCGGCATAAGCGCCAAACCATAAGCCGAATGATGATGGCATAGCTACCTGCAGGTGTGTGTAACCGGGTAGCAGCACATCTTTATGTTCTTCACTCAGCTGTATCAATTGGCGAAACAGGGTATCAACCTCGTTAACTACCTGTTGCAGTTGATGGCGGAAGAAAAGTTTCAGATCAACCAGAACCTGGTCGTTACGTGAGCGGCCGCTATGGATTTTTTTACCGGCTTCGCCAATACGGCGGGTAAGCACCATCTCTACCTGCGAATGCACGTCCTCTACATCGGGTTCTATCTCAAAATTATCGTTCGCTATTTCGGTGTAAAGGTTTTTCAACTCCTGCTGCACCAGCATCAGGTCGGCGGCATCCATCAGGCCGATAGATTCCAGCATTTTGGTATGGGCAAGTGACCCAAGCACATCAAAAGCGGCCATTTGCCTGTCCAGCTCGCGGTCGCGGCCAACGGTAAAGTTTTCTACCAGCTTATCAACGTTTGTGGTTTTTTGCCATAGCTTGCTCATGTTGCAAATATAGAATTAAATGCGTTTTACGGGAAACCGTAAAGCGTGTATGTACTAACTCATAACATCCAACGGCTAATTCATAATATTATATTGACTATTTGCTTTATTTAACTTAATACCAGAACGTTATTTTGGCGGCATTTATGAGAGCTTCCAACTATTATTCGCTTAACCTTAAGAAAAGACCATTCCAGATATTTGTGTTAACGTCGGTAGCATTGTTTATACTTTCATTTTTCTCTGCTGCTAAAAGTCCCAATGTTAACGAAACTCACACCGAAATATCATGGGCTGTTATTTACAGGGTTCTATCGGCTTTCCTTTTATTGATGTGGTTGTTATATATTTTTATCAAAAAACGCCTGCTATCAAAAAAACTAATATGGGCACACGCGCTTGCAACCATATTACCTGTACTGGCAGCCATCATTTATTACAATACTACACCACAGGACAGGTTGCAAGCATCAAAAACAAGTTATTGGGCTATTTATTCCCTGCTGCTTTTTGTAGCTGTTAGCGCGCAATTTATTTTAATATTAAATATTGCCGGTGGCATAGTTAAACGATTAACAAAAAAAAGGGGCAAGATCTTAATACACGACCCGCATTAAACTATTTTACCCAGCATCTGGATATGTGGGGAGTGATAAATTATTATATTTATCATCTAAACTGTATCTATAATAAATGAGGGGGAAGTTATCATTTCTTAGAATTAAAGAAAGACCATTTGAATTATTGGGGCTATTCGCTTTCTTATTTTTTCTGATCTCTTTTATTCCGTTTGATCAAAAGCTTGATGTTAATTTACACGACACCTATTTTGTTTTTTCGATACAAAGCATATTTATTATTTGTACCGTTTACTTGCTGTTTATATGGGCCGTGTATTTGGCAACAAATAAGTTTTTACTGTCTGTTAAATTGATATGGATACACGTCATCGTAACAATCCTCCCAATTATCACACTGATAATCATATCTGCCATTAACCCATCGCCGGGTTATACATCTAAAAGGTATTATTCTATCGATGGGTCTGAAAACACCAACCCATTTTTTATATACTATTATATTTATGCAACATCAGCTATTTTGCTGTTAGCCGGGCAATTTTTATTGCCGATAAACATTGCCGGAGGGTTGCTAAAAAAGATGCTGCGTTAACATAATCACACTATTTTACCCAACATCTGGATATAAAGATCTATCCCCTCGCCTATTTCATCTACATAAATAAACTCATCGGCCATGTGTGAACGCGCCGAATCGCCGGGACCAATTTTAATGGATGAGATATCCAGCAGGGACTGATCTGATGTAGTTGGCGAACCATAAGTTTTGCGACCAAGCGATACACCTGCCTGTACAAATGGGTGGTTTTTGTCTATTGATGATGGTTTTAAGCGGATACTACGCGGCTTCACCTCGCAGCTTACATGCTGGCGGATGATCTCCAGTACCTCTTCGTTCTTATAAGCATCGGTTACCCTTACATCAACCGTAAAGGTACAGGTGGCGGGTACCACGTTATGCTGCGAGCCGGCATTAATAATGGTTACCGACATTTTTATCGGCCCAAATACTTCCGACTCCTTCGGAAACTTAAAGTTGCGGAACCACTCGATATCGGCCAGCGCTTTATAAATGGCATTTTCGCCTTCCTCGCGGGCGGCGTGGCCGGCTTTGCCGTATGCGGTGCAATCCAATACCATCAGGCCGCGTTCGGCAATGGCAAGGTCCATCAGGGTGGGTTCGCCTACTATGCCAAAACTCAATTCGCCAAGGTCGGGAATAATGAGTTCCAGCCCGTTTACGCCCGAAATTTCTTCTTCGGCGGTGGTGGCTAAACAAAAGTTATATTTCAGGTTCTCCTTATCGTGGTAATGCAAAAACACGGCTATGAGCGATACCAGGCAGCCGCCTGCATCGTTACTCCCCAGTCCGTATAGTTTGCCATCTTCTATTTTGGCGTCGTATGGGTCGCGGGTGTAGCCGCTGTTGGGTTTTACGGTATCGTGATGTGAGTTAAGCAGGATAGTTGGCTTTGATGCATCAAAATGCCTGTTCCATGCCCAGATGTTATTAAGCTTGCGGTGGGTTTTTACACCATGCTGCTGTAAAACCTGGTCTATCAGGTCGGCGGTGCGGTCTTCTTCTTTACTGAATGATTGTATGGAAATGAGTTGCTGCAAAAGCTGTAAAGCCAGTTGTGACAATGCTGATATATCGGCCATAGATTATCGGGATAGTACCCGCAAATAGTGAACGGCAAAAGTAATGCTTTTGGTGTAAGGTAGCAATGCGGGCACACGTCACCCCTAATTTATTTCGAAATAGTTTCTATCGCCACTTCGCATCGCAGATGCCGAACCCTGTTAAGCACTCGTCACAGACGAGCGCAAGGAGATTAATGAACGGCGGTTAAATGTGTTCACGTTCACTGCCGTGAACACCGTGAATACAAACAAACAACTAATAATCAACTATTTAAACATTTAGGTACTATACCGCAACAGGCACTATGCTGATCAGTTCTACTTTACTGACGATAATTTCCAGGTTATAGCGCTTAATGCGCTCGGCGTCGATGATTGTTGTTGTATGAATTTTCCCCTCAATAAAAAGCGTTTGCCCTTCTTCCACATTAAAGCCCTCCTGCTGCAATAGCTTTTCGGGCATCTTTATTTTATGAATTTCGTTATGCGCCACATTATCCACTCCTTTTTTTAAAAGCTCGTTGGTTACTAATGTAAAGCATAGGTAGCTTTCGGTTTTATCAGTTTTATTTATAAAAGGGTGGCCGGTTACCTGCCCAAGCAGTAATACTTTGTTAATTCCGGAGTTGCTAAGCATTCATTATCCCTTCGCTAAATTTTGCTAAGCAAAACTTGTCTTTCCAAAAAATACTATATTTAGTATTAATACCATTAAAATGCGTGTTAAATACGTATTCATGCGGTAGTATTTAAACAAAATTTATTCACTTCGGCCACCAGGTCGTTAATATCAAAAGGCTTCGCTATAAAACTATCATAGCCGTAATGGCCTAATGAGTTTAGTACATTTGAATAGGCCGATACCATAATAACCGGTAAGTGAGCAGTTTTCTCGTTATGCTTTATCTGGTGGCATAGTTCGCCTCCATTTATACCTTCCAAAATATAATCTATCATTACCATGTGAGGGTTGTATGCAGCTATATCAATAAAAATATCATCCGTGCGCCGCAATGTTTTTACTTCAAAGCCCTCATATTCAAAAACCTCCTTCATTACATCAAGTACATTCTCGTCGTTATCAACAATAAGTAAACGTTTATTCATTTGAGGGACCGATTAATTTATATGCTATATTTCTTTTTCCCTGAAGAAAATGGGAATATTACTAACGAGCGGGTAACGGGCATTTTCAATGCCACTAATTAGACTATAAATGTCAGCAAATGAATATCACGCGACGTACGTATAAATACTGTATATCGTGTTATAAATACGGTATATTATCTTATTAGGAGAAACACAATCGCAAAAAGCAACATGGCGGTTCCGAATTAACCAATTATCCGGTTTAAAACCGCATAGCGGATAAGTGCCGCGGTGTTGCGGGTACCTGTTTTTTCTACCAGGTTTTGGCGATGACTTTCGATAGTACGTTTGCTGGTAAAAAGTTTATCGGCAATTTCCTGATTGGTAAAACCCTGGGATACGAGGGAAAGCACTTCTATCTCCCGGTTAGACATATCTATGTTAGCCGCGTCGATATTAGAATTGTTTACTGCCGAATGCAGCAGCTTATCAAGCAAAGTTAAAGCAACCTCGTTACACAAGTATCTTTCGTTTGTGGCGGCTACATGCCTGATGCCATAGATCAGCTCACTGGCTTCAATACTTTTTAACATATAACCCGTTGCGCCCGATTTAAAAGCGTGCAGGATGTTATCAATACCATCCATCCGCGACAGGATAATAACTTTAATATGGGGATGGATTTGTTTAACCCTGGTTAACAGTTCAAACCCTGTAACCGGCGCCATATTGATGGCGGTTATAATAATATGGGGGTTCTGGCCTTCGTTAAGTAACTCTAAAACTTTTTCGCCGTTGCCTGCTTCGGCAATAACTTCAATATCGTTTTCTTTTTCTAATAGAGCTTTTATGCCATTACGCACGACATTATGACCTTCGGCCAGTATAATTTTAATCATTACAGGAATACTAAAAACTTAGCGGGATGATAAAAGTACCGGGAAGTATATTGGGTGAGTAGCTATGAAGCCTTAAAATTACATATTATGGTTGGTATTATGAAGAAGTAAATGAATTGATTTGCGTGTACATTGTTAATCAAGCAACAAAGTATCGTCTTCGTCGCCAAGGCTTAACTGTATCACATCGGTACCGGCAATACCCTCTATTGATCCTTTAATATGTGCCGCATTCAGCAATACTTTTTCCAGCTGTTTCTCGCGGGCTTTCCAAAGTTTTTCCATGGCGTCGCGTTCTTTCTGGATAGATACCCGCATGCTCATATACCCCTCGCGGATAGCTTTCCACTGTTCAGAAAACTCGCTGCTAGTTAGGTAATCATACAACAGGTGCATTTTATCACCTTTGTTATCCTGTGCTTTGGCCAGGTTGGCCAGTTTCATTACCCCATCGCGCAGGATGTAGGACACTGCCTTCACCTCATCAAAACTACAGATCCATACACCGTCCTTTTCGCCAAAGCAGTCCATCCCTTTTGGGTAGCACTGGGTTACTATCACGGCAACATCAATGGCCTGGGCGCGCATATCTTTTTTAAGCTTGTCTATCCAATCGCCACCAAACGCCGTGGTTCGCTTACTTTCGTAGATGATACGGCCACACTCCTGCCCAAACTGGTTACGTACAGTTTGCACACAATCCGCCCCCCGAACGCCCTTACCCACCTCACTGATCAGATCGAACGGAAAATAACTGCGCAGTTGTTCTTCCAGTATCAACTCCTGTGCCTCGCCCTGTAACTGCATGGATCCCTGCTCGGCACGGCGCTTCATCTCGTCAACCAATCGTTTCTGGTCTTCCAGCTGCTTTTCCATTTCCTTCACCTTTAACTGGTGCTCGGTATCCTTAATACTGTATTTTTCGGTTTCCTGCTTGCGGATCTGCTCGCTCAGTTCGGCACGCTGCTCCTGTAACTTGCGTTGCAGGGCAAGCTCCATCTCTTCTTCTTTTTGCTTAAGGGATTGCTCGCGCTGTAAAAATTCCAGTTCTTTCTGGCGCGATTCTTTTAGCTTTTCGGCACTGGCGTTTACAGAGTTTTGCAGCATCAGTAACTGGTTCTCAAAGTCGGATGCTATGGATTTGCGCAGGTTCTCTTCCAGCGTTAACTGCAGTGCTTTCTTTTCGCCTGCAAGGCGCTCTTCAAAAGCGGCTTGTTGCTGCTTTTCGCGATTAGTGAACTCCGCCTCCTTTTTCTGAAACTCCTCCTCTTTCTGGCGGGTGTAATCCTGCATTTTCAGCCTTAGCTGCTGCTTATATTCCTCGGCCATAACCTCCTCAATAGGGAAACCATGTCCGCAGCTTGGGCACTTAACTTCTGTAGCCATAATTTAAAATAGAATATCAAAGATAGGGGGATTTTTGTTGGTTTTTGAATTTTAACCACAAAGGTATGGGTTGGTTTTAGAATTTTACCACAGAGGGCGCAGAGTGAAAAACACAAAGTTCACAGAGGTTTTTTTGAGTTTCACGCAAAGACGCTAAGACGCAATAATTTCATACACTTTGCGTCCTTGCGTGAGTTATTAAATTTATTCTCTTTGCGCGCTCTGTAAAAACCTCTGCGACCTTTGTGATTAAATAAACACCCTTAAAAATCGTGATATAAATTCCTGAAGCTGCTTCTTAATCCGAAGGAAACAATAGCGGCATTTTTTGTACCAATGCTGTTTGATTCTTTACGATAGATACCGCCCAGCTCAAAACGCAGGTTGTATTTAGGGTTCACCAGGAAGGATACCGTTCCCTCTGCATAGTATAGGTTGGTATTGATGCCCTGCCCTACGCTGGTTGTGGTAAGGGTAGGCACTAATGGTTTGGTAACATCCTTGCCATTGTTTTCACCCGCGGCATCCAGTCCGTATTTGGCGTACATCAGTTGGCCCTGAAAATCGAACCTACCTGCCGAATAGTTCATAATGCCGTTCAATTCCCTAAAGTTGGCGCCAAATGGGTCGCCAAGTGGCTGGCTGAAATAGGTGTACGCGCTGATAGATTTTGTATCGGCATAGGTATAAGGTTTAACCGTATTGTATTCCACCAAATAGTTAAGGTCTTTTACGCCGAATATATCTGCCCCGCGGATACCCACCTGGTAACCATTGGTATTCCCTTTAAATACGTCTGTGCTTTTTATCCGGTCTATCAATAACTGGCCGTATAAAGCCGATTTATCAAATATTTTGTACTTACCTGTAAACCCTACCAAAGCATTGCCCGGCTGTGATGACGGGCCCAGCCCGCTTGCAAAAACAACAGGGTTAATAAAGTTTACGTCGAAACCACGGCGGTTGCCCTGGTCGTCGGCCTCGGGTACTATGTACGCGTTAAAGAACCCTAACGACAGGTTGTTGGTAACATTCCAGTCTAAATAATGGAACAGGCCCCATTTGCGGCGGTTACTGCCAAAGCTATCAAACTTAGGCTGGTTCATATCCTGCATATAAGCCCACATCATCATGTACTGTACCTTGCCTACGTTGGCGGTAAGGCGCAACAAGGGGTAGTTGGCGGCATAGTCTGACAATAGTATAGAGCGGTAACCATCGCCAATAAAGGTTTTATCCTGCCCTAAAGTAATATTAAGCTGCTTAATAGGTGTGTACGATATAATGGCAGTAGCGTACGAGTAATCACGATAGCTTTTTGATGCAGCGCGATCATAAGCCTGGCCGGGTATAAAACCTATCGATTTTACGTAATCGGTATAATAATCAGGGAACGATGCCTGGTTCTCGAACCCACTGGTATAGAACGAGAATTTTGTACCTACCGTACCACCAAACTGAAAACCGCGGGTGTTTAAACCTACCCTGGCATTTGGGCCAAAACCAATAGGTTTAAAGTTTATAGGCTCGGTTGACTTGTCCTTAAAATCTTTCCCGAAAGTGTTATCCAATAATATATCGCCATAAAAGGTGTAATCCTTGGTCTTAACATCTATCAGGTGCTCGTTAAATATTTTACGCAAAAACCAGTTTTTGCGGGTGCTATCCACACCAACGCTCATCAGCTGGTTATACCTGCCGGTGAGGGCGCTATCCATCAAAAAAGGGCGGAGCGAGGTATGCAGGCTGCTGCCTTTTGAATACACATCGGCATTAAACTTTTGATACAACTGATACGATTGCGGTAAATAAACCGATTGCGCTTTACTTGCCGCTGCCGACAATATGATTACGCACAATAGCAAAATAGTTTTACCCGCCAGTTTTGTATAGTTTTTTTGCATACTCAACAAAATAAGTGTTATTTATTGTAACATTAAAATTATAGGGCTAATTAAAGTATTGCCAGCCCCATAAACAGTTAAATTCTGTTAAATTTGCTTAGGGTGCGGTTTATTATATTACCATACCTGCAAAAAATACTGATATTTGCCCCGCTTAATTTTACCTTTTCAGGAATGCAATACAATAAAATTAATAACCTTTTTGGCTGGCTCTGCTTTGTTATAGCTTCAGCAACCTACATCTTAACATTAGAACCATCAGTAAGTTTTTGGGATTGCGGCGAATTTATTTCGTGCGCTTACAGGCTGCAGGTATCGCACCAACCAGGTTACCCCTTGTTTGCCATGCTGGGCAAAGTTTTCTCGCTGCTATCCATGGGCGATAACACCAAAGTGCCCTATTTTACCAATATGGGGTCGGCTATTGCAAGCGGCGCCTCTATTATGTTTTTGTTTTGGACGATAACCGCCATGGCCAAAAAGCTATTGGCCAACCGCGAAAAGGATTTTGGCGAAGCTACAACCACTGTTATTATGGGCGCAGGCTTGGTTGGCGCACTGGCGTTCACCTTTACCGATACCTTTTGGTTTTCGGCCGTAGAGACCATCGTTTTCGCTTTATCGCAACTTTGTATTGCCGTAGTATTTTGGGCCATATTAAAATGGGATGCCCACGCCGATGAGCCGGGCGCCGATAAATGGCTTGTATTTATAGCTTACGTAATGGGCCTTTCTATAGGCATCCACCTGTTAAACCTGTTAACTATACCGGCTATCGGGCTGGTTTACTACTTCCGCAGGTATAAAAACGTCACCGTAAAAAGCGCCTTTATCGCTTTCTTTATCAGTATTGCTATACTGGGGTTTGTACAGTATGGCGTAAGGGGGTACACCATCAAGTTCGCCGCATTTTTTGACCTGTTCTTCGTTAACTCGCTTGGGCTTGGTTTTGGCAGCGGCGCATTCTTCTTTTTTATATTGCTTATTGCCGGTATTGTTGCCGGTATTATGTACAGTATCCGCAAAAACAAGCCAACACTAAACCTGGCGTTTTTGTGTATAGCGTTCATTTATTTTGGCTATGGCTCGTTCGCTTATATTCCTATCAGGGCATCAGCAAATACCAACCTCAATAACTCCCATCCAGATAATGCCTTCACCCTGTACGGCTACTTAAACCGCATCCAATATGGCGAAAACCCGCTGTTAACCGGCCCGTATTTTGATGCGCAGATCATAGACCAAACCGATGGCAGCACCATATATCGTAAAGGGAAAGACAAATACGAAGTAGCGGGGAAACGGTCTGACTATAAGTACGACCACACCACCATTTTGCCGCGCATGTACAGTACCGATGCCGGCGACGTAGGCTTTTACCGCGGCTGGCTGCAAATACCCGAAGGCCAGGCGCCAACATTTGCCGATAACATGAAATGGATGTTTAGCTGGCAGATCTACCAGATGTATTTCCGCTATTTTCTGTGGAACTACGTTGGCCGCTATAACGACCAGGATGGCCAGCAAAGCACCGAAAGCATTGACGGGAACTGGACCAGCGGCATATTTGATGGCGGCAGGCATCTGCCAAAATCTGTTGTTGACAGCCCTACTTATACCCCACTTTATGCCCTGCCTTTTATTTTAGGCGTTATAGGGATGATTTACCAGATAGAGCGTAAAAAGAAAGATGCACTTATTATTGCCTTGCTTTGGTTTTTTACCGGGCTTGCAGTAGTGTTATATGTTAACCAGCCAAGCGTACAACCGCGGGAGCGTGATTACTCGTACGTGGGCTCGTTCTATGCATTTGCAATTTGGATTGGCCTGTCGGTTATTGCTATTGCCGATGGCATACGCCGTAAGGTGAATGCACGCACATCAGCATATATTGCTACAGGTGTTTGCCTGCTGGTTGCGCCCGTGCTAATGGCCGTTAAGGAATGGCCGGGGCATGACCGTTCTACCAAAATGACGCCGCACGATATGGCCTATAATTACCTGATATCCTGCCCGCCTAATGCTATATTATTTACCTATGGCGATAACGACACCTACTCGTTATGGTATGACCAGGAGGTGGAGGGTATACGCCCGGATGTACGTATTGTAAACCTGAGCTTGTTTAGCGGCGACTGGTACATCCGCCAGATGCAGAAAAAGATGAACGCATCCGAGCCTTTGCCTATTACCATGCCTTATGATAAATATAAAGATGGTGTAAGGGATATCATCTATTTTAATGATAGCAAAATAGCGGGCCCGGTTGAGCTGAAAGAGGTGTTTGATTTTATCACATCGGATGATAAGAGCATGCAGGGGCAAAACCAGGGCGGCGAAAGCGTAAATTACCTGCCTACCAAAAACTTCAAGATCACGGTAAACGCCGATGATGTAATGAAGAATAAGGTGATAACACCCGGGCAAAGAGATAAACTGGCTACTGCTATAGAATGGAAATACACCTCAAACTATGTAACCAAAGATAACCTGGCGCTGATAGATATCCTGGCTCATAATAACTGGAAAAGGCCTATTTGCTTTACCACTACTATTGGCAACAGCAACCTGATAGGTTTACAGCCATACCTGTATAAAGAAGGCTTTACCTACCGCCTGTTACCTTTAAAGGCCGATACTGCCAATCACGATCAGTTGAGCAAAACCAACAGCATGGTAATGTATGACAACATGATGAACAAGTTTAAATACGGTAAATTTAAAACCGCCAAGTACCTTGATCATGAATCGACCAATATGTTTTACCCGGTGCTGTTAACTACTTTTTTAGACCTTGCGCATAACCTGGTAAACGAAGGGCACCCCGATATGGCGCTTAAAGTGTTGCATAAATGCGATGATGAGTTACCAGAGGACCTTTACCCATATATTGATGTAGCGGCACGTAAAATGTTCCTGGCGCAAACAGCCTACCAGCTTAATGATACCGCGCTTGGTAATAAATTTGTAAATAACATTGATAAGTTTGTGGTTGACCAGCTTGACTACAACGCGCACCTGCTTAAAGACGATATTAGCCGCGTAAATCAACGCGATGTGCAGATAGGTATGCAGGTTTTAAACGGCATGGCCGAATATGCCAAAGACGCGAAGCAAACCGCCATCAGTAATAAACTGGAAGCACAGCTAAAAGATTACGCAACCAAATTTGCACCTATAATAGGGCAACAATAATAACAGTAGCCCTAAAGCAAAAAAGCCCTGCCGGTATATCCGGCAGGGCTTTTTTTTAATATAATCTATTATGGGTGAACGTAAAGGATAGTATCGGCAAGGTCGCGGTTTATTAGTTTAAGGCGTGTTGCAGATGATTCTAGAACACTGTCTTTACGTACAGTACCATCTTCTTTGGTAAACTCAAGCGTACGGCCGTTATTAGTTAAAGCCCATTTGCCTGGTTTGCTGCCTTGCGGGCTTACCGATGCGTAGGTATGGTCGGCATTGATGTTTAACCGGATGCCCTGAACCATAGCAATGATCATATCTTTCTGCGCATCAATCTGATCTTCGGCACCGGGGTTGGCTTCAATCGCTTTGTCAATAACTTTTTTAACGGTGGTGCTTATGTGCGACTCGTCAATTTTCCATGAGCCCACCAGGTCCTTCTCTGATGTTGAGGCGATGGTGAAAGCAGATAGCAAGGCGGTTGCTGCTACTGCGGTTAATACTTTTAGTTTCATTTGTTTTAGTTTGTTTGTTTTTGATGGCAGCGGCGGCGCTTTGTTACACAAACCTACCGATTATCTTCGTCTTAATTAACCTAAAAAGTCTTTCATCTGGTGTGGCAGCGGGTAATTCCCGGTCATTCTGCGCATCAAAATAACCTCACCAACATGGAAGGATAAATGAACGGATAAATCCTGCACCAGCCTTAGTTTTTGCATGATATCAGCATCGGCCATATCCAAATTTTGGATCTCCGCTTTTAGGCCTGCAAGCTGTTGGGTAAAAAAAATCGTCATGTTTTCCAACTCCGCCTGGGTTTCTGCATTGGCGATATTCACCCAGGTAGCATCTTCATCTATCTGCAAATCATGGCCCATGCTCCTCAACTGATTAAGCTGGTGGCCCTGCCAGGCAACTAAATGGTTAATAATTTGCCAGATGGTTTTGGGTGAATGAGCAGGCGGATGATCAATTTCGTTCAGGGTAAGGTTCTCAAACACTTTAAAGGTATCAAACGCTTCGGCGAACAGGGTTTCAAATGGGTTTGGCATAGCACTTAACTGATATGCTAAGCTAAAGCAAATCAGTTAAACATTTACATCGCCAAAACCTCATTCTCTTTTTTGATGCGCACCGTAAGCATAATGGCATTCAGTATGGTAAACACAACAGCCGTATAGTACAGCCCGAATGCCAGCGGGATAATCACGATCTCGCAGATAACGATCATATAATTGGGGTGTTTAATGTATTTGTAAATACCTGTAGCAACAGGGTGTGTGCCGGGCACTTTGTAAATTTTGGTGTTCCAGTAATGGCCCAGGGTTGATATCACAATAACCTTAATTACAATCAGCACAAAGAAAAATATGATAAGCGGGTAGCTAACAATGGTATCGTCGCGCCAGATGTATTCGGCAATTACTGAAATAATAAACAGCGTATGCATGGCTACCATAAACGGGTAATGTTCCTTACCATACTCTACAGCGCCATTTTTGAGCAGCCACTTTTCGTTTTTAGATGATACGTACAGCTCGGCCAGGCGCTGAAAAATAAGGAACAATATAAAAATGATGAATATCATCGGTTTAGTTTTTCATATCCAGTAAAACCATTTCGCTGCTAAAGCCCGGGCCCATAGCCAGCATCAGGCCATAGCCATCTGTAAAGCCTGTGGCCAGGAATTTCTCCAGCACGTATAACACTGTAACGCTGCTCATGTTGCCATAATCGTTCATTACCTCGCGGGTGTTCTTTAAAAAGTCGCCTGCTATCTGCAAAGCATCAATATAAGCATCCAGTACCTTTTTCCCACCTGGATGAAAGATAAAGTTTTTAATATCGCTCAGCTGCAAACCCTGTTTCGCCAAAAACGCATCAATATCGGCACTGATGTTTTGGTGGATGAACGTTGGGATATCCTTTGAGAAAACAACTTTGAAACCATCTTCGCTAAAATCCCACCCCATCACCTCGAGCGAATCATAGTACAATTTACTGCCGGCGGCTTTAAACTGCACCTGTTGTTTTGGTAAAGGGTAGTTATCCCCTTTTATAATACAAGCCACCACCCCATCAGAGAACAAACTCGACCCAATAAAATTGCTTTTACTATAATCATTTTTAATGAGCGTGAGCGAGCAAAGCTCCACCGCCACCAACAGTACAACAGCATCGGGGTTTGCCCTGGCAGCCATATCGGCCTTTGCCATACCGGCCACTCCGCCCGCGCAGCCCAGGCCCCAAACCGGCGTACGGTTTATATGCTGGTTAAGCTGCATCTGGTTAATGATCAGGGCATCCATACTGGGTGTAGCCAACCCGGTGGTAGATATAAAGATGATATCGGTAATGTCTGTTTTATTGATGCCCGCTTTTGCAACAGCTGCGTCCACAGCTTCAACCGAGTATTGCAGCGAAAGCCTGATGTACTCATCGTTACGTTGCTTAAACGTGGTAGTTTCAGCGTAGTAGCTGAGGGGTTTTACAAAGTTACGGGTAACTATGCCGGTATTGTCAAACGCGGGCATTAGCCTTGCAGCCTGCGGAAAATTTACCGAGAACATGGCCTGCGCCTGCTCCTTTACGGCTTGCTGGTCGGTTTTATCGGGAAGATCGACTTTTGCTACTGCTGCTATATGTGGCATAGGATGTTTTTTATGAAGCCTTTATAACAGATACGTTGGAAGTTTGGCTTTGGTTCACAACTTTTAATAAACACTATTGTTTTATTTACCACTAAGGTTTTACATTAGCATACCAAAACAGCAACATCATGCCCGAACTACCCGACCTGCAGGTTTTTAGCCACAACCTTAATAAAAAACTAAGCGGCAAAACTATTAAAGAAGTTACCGTACATAAAGCGCCCAAGCTTAACGTAACCCACCAGGAGCTGCAAGATACCCTGCACGGGCAAAAACTCAGTTCGGTTTACCGTGATGGGAAGGAGCTGTTCTTTAAATTCAGCAAAGGCGATGTGCTTGGCCTGCACCTGATGCTGCATGGTAAGCTGTTTTTATTTGAGGGCAAAAGCGATCATAAATATCCTATCATCGAATTGCTGTTTACGGACGATACCGGCCTTGTGCTGACGGATTTCCAGGGCATTGCTGCCCCCACCCTTAACCCCGAAGCTAAAGATGCGCCGGATGCTTTGTCTGCAGATGCAGGTGTTGATTATCTGAAAAGCATCCTCGCCAAAAAGAAAACCAATGTTAAAACAGTACTGCTGGATCAGAAGATCATTCGTGGTATTGGGAACGCCTATGCCGATGAGATCCTTTGGGATGCGGGCATTTCGCCCTTTTCGGTAAGTAATAAGATCCCTGCGGATAAAGTGGCCGACCTGGTAAAATCCATCCATGATGTTTTAAAGGATGCCGAGAAACAGATCATCAAAAGCAACCCTGATATTATTGCCGGCGAGGTGCGCGATTTTATGCTGATCCATAACTCAAAAAAGAAACATAGCCCAAAAGGTGCTCCTATATTGGTTAACGAGGCATCTCGAAAGACTTATTATACGGAGGAGCAGGAGGAGTATAAGTAGATATAAAACACACATCATTGCGAGGAGCGTAGCGACGTGGCAATCTTCGGACATGCATATCGTCAACTTTTCTATCGAAGATTATTAATGAGTTTATTTTTCTCTATGGAATTAATGAGCGCCCGTTGGTCGGTTGTTCACGCTATCGCTCGCAATGACGTGGCGATTAACACCCTCGCAAATTTTCTATAAACTTAAAACATTTAACTCAAGCGGTATGTTGACTGGATACAAACATCAACTACTATGGGAACTTTACAACATGTACAACACCAGATCTCGGCACTGAACGATCTGATCAAAATAAATAACGACCGCATAACGGGCTACCAAAAAGCCATTGAGGGCGCGGAGGACATTTCATTAAAAGGCGTTTTTGAAGGCTATGCGGATCAAAGTAAGGGCTATATTAACCAACTGAACGACTACATTCACCTGCTTGGCGGCCAACCAACAGACGGCACCACGCTATCGGGTAAGTTTTACCACGCGTGGATAGATGTAAAGTCTGCTTTCGCCAAAAAGGACAACCACTCTATACTGAGTGACTGCGAATACGGCGAAGATATTGCTAAAGGTGCCTACCGTAAAGCATTAGATGATAAGGAGCTGATATGGGAGGACGAAAAGGTTGTGGCATTGCTAAACACGCATATGAACGGCCTGAAAATAGCGCATGATGCTATTAAAGCCCTGCGCGATTCATCTAAACAAGTAGCGTAATATGGATAGCCCCGATCAGGATTTTTTAAAAGATTACAAGCCTTTGCACGTACCCCATAAGTATGATGCATCGGCTTCATTACAGGATAACGTGGTTTATGCTTTGGCGCAGCTGGAATATGCAACAGCACCGCAGGTTGCCGCCAAAATGGATGAATTTGAACCGCAAACGGATAAGGCTACTCACTTGCAACAAACCCGCCAAGTACTGGAAGGCTTGTTTAACAAAGGCCTTATAAAAGGTGATGATGAGGCCGAAAGGCAATATAATCTGAGCAAGATACTAACACAAAATTCAGGCAAGGCTGATCCGTTGTTTTAGGCGGCGTCAAATAAAGAGGCGTCATTGCGCGGAGCATAGCGACAAAGCAATCTCTTTAAGCAAATATTCAATGCAAGTTGTATAATTGTCCTAAAGAGATTGCTTCGTTCCTCACAATGACGGTAGCTTTAACTACAATTACGGCGCCGTAGGCGATACCGGTGTAACCGACATTACGCTATCAACCACAAAATTACTTACCCCGCGCCATGGCAGCGTGTGGATATATTCTTTATAATGCAGCTCAAGCATGGCGCCTGCGCTATGGTTTAGTTTATCGGCCACCTTTGGGTCGGTAACAGAAAACATAAATTCGTTTGATGAGATGTTACCCTGCGTTTGGCTGCGGATACCGCTTTGTATCAACCGGCCCTCGTAGGTTTTAAACATATACCCCTTTTTAACAAAGTAATTCATGGTGCCGGCCTTGGTACCTTCGCCAAAAACAAAATAGTAACGATAGTAAACCGTCCCGATAATTACTACCGCCAGTACCAGGAATATAATTGTTAAAACTCTGCCTCTCATGGTTTATATGTTATTTTATGTATAAAGCTAACATTAAAACAGCTTATAAGTTTACAAAATAATTCACCAGCGAATTAAAATCGTCGAACTTCAAATCATAATCATCCGTTTGCCCAAAGCCGTAGCTTACAAACACAAAAGGGATGCCCGCCAAACGGCTCTGCTGGCCATCCCCCTCGGTATCACCCACATAAACCGGGGTTTTTAAACCATGCTTATCCATCAGTAGTTTAATGTTATGGTTTTTGGGCATAAAGTTAACGCCGTGTGCCAGTTCATCTTTTATCAGGTGGTCAATACCTGCCCAGTCAATAAACTGGCGGATGATGCCTTTGGCGCAATTGCTTAGTATAAAAAGCGGGTATTTTTCGGCAAGCAGCTTTAATCCGTCTTTAACACCATCGTATAAAATACCACCTTTTTCGCTGATGAGGTTATGGCGGCGGCCATTCACCAGGCCGTATATCTCCACGCGTTTATCATGGTCAAACTCGGGCATTAATATTTCTATAACCTTTTTACCTTCCATGCCCACCATCCCGGCCAGCACATCGCGGGTAATGGTTTTATCTATCCCCAGGTCGTTAAAAACAACATTCCAGGAGTGTGCGTAGGTGTCAACAGCATCCCAAAGGGTGCCGTCCATATCAAAAATAAGGCTGTCGGGTTTTTGCATGGGGTGAAATTAACTTTTAGTTTTTTAACTGCAAAGTTTGTTTAACCACAAAGAACACGGAGTGAAAAGCACAGAGAACACAAAGAAAAGCCCGCTTATACTTTTTTTGATTAATGGTATTAGATATAATCAACCAAAAACCTCTGTACCCTCTGTGGTTAAAAAAATGATTACAATCAGTAAAAAATACCATAACAACCACATTTCGCACCATTGCGGCTGGCAATTGTTGGGTATCTTTGCTTCATGAAAAAGGCATTCCCGGTTTATGATATATGTTCATTGGCTGATCATCAGCATAATGACCTGCTTATCAGCCGCTTTGCGCCTTACCTGCAAAAACACCAGAACCTTAGCCTGCCGCATAAGCACACCTTTTACCATGTGGTATTATTTACAGATGGCGGCGGTAACCATTCTATCGATTTTACAAGTTTCCCGGTAAGGCCATACCAAATTTACTTTATGGCGCCCGGCCAGGTACACCGCTGGAACTTTGAAGGCCCGGTTGATGGCTATATCATCAACTTTTCTGCCGAGTTTTTCCAGTCGTTTTTATTACGGCCCGATTACCTGGAGGCACTCCCTTTTTTTACCGGGAACGTAGATGACGAGGTAATAAGCCTGAAACCCGATATTCATCAGCAGGTGGTGGGTTTGTTTGAACACCTGATACTGGAGAGCCACCAAACCGGCCGCATGGGCATGGACCTGATCCGCACGTTGATGCTGCAGCTGTTTATACTGGTAGCCCGGCAAAGCGAACAGGGCCAGCAAACAGCCGCGCCTACGTACAATTACACGCTGCTGCAGAGCTTTAAAAAGCTTACCGATAAAAATTTTTCAACGCTGCGCCTGCCAAAAGATTACGCCTCCCTGCTGTACATCACTCCAAACCATTTAAATGCTTTATGTAATGATATGTTGGGGATACCGGCTGGCGAGGTGATACGTAACCGGGTGATACTGGAGGCCAAGCGCCTGCTGGTAAATCTGGACATGAACATTAACGAAATTGCAAGCAAGCTAAACTTTGCCGACAACTCTTATTTTACCAAATTTTTTAAAAAACATACCGGATTAACCCCTGAGGAATTCCGTAAAAACCCCATAGCACAATGACACCAGCTAACATACAACCAGCCAAAAAAGTACACGTTTTAGAATCTTTTATAAAAGCCAAATGCCCGCGCTGCCGCAGGGGCGATATTTACAGCACCCCTACCTACAGCTTTGGCGGGCAAAAAATGCACGAACGCTGCTCGCACTGTGGCCTGCATTACGAGCGCGAACCGGGATACTGGTATGTGGCCATGTTTGTAAGCTATGCCTTTAACGTTGCCGAAATGGTGACCTTTGCGGTAGGCCTGCATATTTTAACAGGGTCGAACTCGCCGTGGGTATATGTGGCGGTATTGCTGGGTGTGATATTTATACTGTCGCCATTTAATTACCGGTACTCAAGGGTGGCGTTATTGTACTGGTTAACCCCGGGTTTAAATTACGAACCGTGGAGAGCGGAAGATAGCGCAAAGGTTGAAACAAAACCTGCTCAACCCCTTGAAAATAAAATTTCTGAAAAGAAGGATTAATTAATCTGATAATATCGAATGATGAATTTTGAATATCCAACACCGAATTGAATTCCACTTCATCATTCGATATTCAACATCTGGTGTTCGATATTTAAATTAAGATGGCGATCTCGTCGAAAGAGCAAAAGGTATCTTACCGCGTCAGCTTCTCAATCTTCGCGAGCAGTTCATCCATTTCAAATGGCTTGGCTAAAAAATCGTCGGCGCCAGCGTCAATGGCCGATTGTTCGATATCCCTGCTGGCCGATACCATGATCACCGGGATATTTTTGGTGGCCGGGGTTGCTTTTAGCTGGCGGCAAATATCGCGGCCATCTTCGCCGCTCATCCATATATCAAGTAAAAGCAGGTCGGGCAGTTCGTCCTTCATATCAAGCACAGTAGAGCCATCCACGGTTGTAGTAACACTGTAGCCCTCAAATTCGAGCAGCATTTCTACAGCGTCCACTATCCCGGGGTCGTCATCAGCTATCATTATCTTTTTCGGTATCTGGCTCATCTTATTATACAATTTTGAATACAAAACTGCGTACAGGTTTAACTGATTATTTAATAATTATTTAGTTTCGGCAACTGGCAACGAAAAGCAAAAGGTAGACCCTTTGCCTTCTATACTGTTCACCCACATTTTACCCCCTTCGCGGCGAATGATCTCGTTTGAAATGTATAACCCCAAACCCAAACCGGGGAAGGTATGCTGCTTGCTGCCACTTACACGGTAAAACTGTTCAAACACCTTATCTTTTTTGTCTTCGGGTATCCCTATACCAAAATCTTCCACGCAAACTGTAACCATATTCCCTTCGCGCTCGGTACTGATGATGATGCGGTTGGAGTGTGGCGAATATTTAACCGCGTTGCTGATCAGGTTGGTCATTACCTGCCCTATCCGTTCCTTATCTGAGTACACCTTCCCGGTTTCTTTAAAATCCATCACCAATATGTGCTTGTTGGTGGTATGTTGCAGATCCTGCACGCACTCTTCTACAGCCTTATTAAAATCGAACCAAACCTTGTTAAACAGTATACGGCCCGAGTTTATTTTGGTAACATCAAGCAAATCGCCTATCAGGTTGGTGAGGCGGTTTAGCTGTGCATCCATTTTCATTACCATCTGCGCCTTCTTTTCTTCCCCCTCGTTGCTCAGCATGGCGCCAAGCACTTGTGCATAGGCCTTTATACTGGTTACCGGTGTTTTTAATTCGTGGCTGGCAATACCCAAAAAATCATCTTTTTGGCGCTGCATTTGTTTTTGCTCGTCAATATCAGTATTAGTACCAAACCATCTTACTATCTCACCATCATTTATAAACGGCAGGGCGCGGGCAAGGTGCCATTTATACTCGCCGTTTTTATCACACAGCCTAAATTCGTACTGGTAAAGTGTGCCGCTCTGTAAAGCTGCTGTCCAGGCCGCGATGCAGCCGGGCCGGTCATCCGGGTGTACATTATCTATCCATTTTTCACCAATAACAGCTTCCATTGGCAAGCCAAAAAAATTGATGGTTTGCTTATTCACATAATCCAGTTCGCCGCTTGTTTTGGCTGTCCAGAGCTGTACGGGCATAAAATCGGTCACAAACTCAAACTGCCTTATCTGGTCGTTAAGCTCGCCGTTCTTTAACTGAAGTTCAATATCGGTAATGGTTTTTTCGGTAACATCGGTACAGGCGCCTATGTAACCCATAAATTTGCCCTCGTGGTTGTACTGTGGGTGGCCGGTGGCAATGCACCAGCGTATCTCACCGCGCTTGCGCCTGATCCTGAAATCAACCTCGTAAGGTTTTTGCGCTTTAAGGTCCATCAAAAACTTTTCGGCAGCGCGGGCCCTGTCTTCAGGCAAAATGCAATGCAGCCATCCTGTACCTAATAAATCTTTAGTAGGTTGCCCTGTCCAGTCTGTCCAGGTTTTATTGGCATACGTTATCATGCCATTATCATCAGCCATCCAAAGCGCTGTAGGCGATGCACTGGTTATATTTTGCAACAGATGTTCGCTATCTACAAGTGCCTGTTTATTTACAAGCTCGGTGCGCAGGTCGCGCGCTATGGTTGCCCGGCCTTGCGGTTTGCCGGTTGGGTCGTCTATCAGCATGGATGTTCCCATAACAGGGATAGCTTCGCCGGTTTTAAAGTTACGGTAAAGGACCTCGCCGCTCCACTTTCCTGTTGTTTGCAGCGCCTTATTTATTTCATTTTTTAATTTATTCTTTTCGCCAGGCATAATAAACTCCGAATTATGCGGCAAATCGGCATCATCGTCTATCCCCATCATTTTACGGCCGGCAGTATTTACATAACTAACGTTACCGTCAAGATCAGAGAGGCTTATAAAATCGGATGTATGATCAACCAGGGTTATCAGCTTGCGCTGTTCCTCCTTATCCCGTATCTCGGCAGTAATATCCTGGGTAGTACCTGCAAAGCGTACACAATGCCCCTGCCCGTTAAAATAAGCCTTGCCTTTGCTGCGCAGCCACCTTACCCTGGTGCTGCTTGGGCAAATAATCCGAAATGTTTCGTCGTAATTAGCATCGCCCCCGGGGGTAAGCGCTTTTTGTACCTTTTGCTTTATATTTTGCAGATCATCCGGGTGGATGTGTTTTAAAACATCGCTGTAAACGGTTACCTGGCCTTCGGTAAACCCGTGTAATTGGTTACAACGTTCGTCCCAGGTAACGCGTTCGTTTTCCGGGTCCATATCCCAGGCGCCCAACTCTGCCGAATCCAGCGCAAACCGCGAGCGCTCCTCGGCCTCGGCTAACTTTTTACGGGTGAGCACCAGTTCGGTAACATCTTCGGCGGTGTTTAGTATTCCCCATACTTCGCCTTTAGCGTTTTTAAGCGGCTTATATATAAAATTGAAATAAAAGGTTTGCATTTGCCCGCCTATCAGCAGGTCAACCCGCTCGGCGTAGGCTTCGTATGCTATGCCTGTTGCAAAAACTTTGTCAAGCAGGTCAAAAAAAGGCTGGCCTTCCAACTCGGGCAGTGCCTGCCTGAATGTTTTACCTATAATGCTTTTATCCTTATCCCATACCTTTAAAATGGCATCATTGGCCAGCGTTATCACAATATCGCGCCCCACATAAAGGCCAACCGGCGAGGGCGACTGCTCTATGATGGTTTTAAATACGTTTTCGCTTTCCGCGTCGGGGTAAATGTTGTTTTCCATTATTCAGGCAGAAAAACATAAATATATTCCAACAAGTATGGGCTAATATATGCTGTCGGGTAGATTGTAATACAATATTAAATTTTCTGATTGATTATAGCTAATACATCTTCATAAATTATCGCATAGCTTTTTGCCGCCATCCCGGAATTAAATGAATGTTAAAGTTTTTATTTAAGGGTTATTTTTTATAAATGAATTGTAAATAATATGCTAAAATCCAAACAATTAAAATTCTACGCAGTTAAGGTGGAATAATTTTAGAGGATACTTTACAACATAATTGCGTAAATAAAGCCTGTGCAAAGCAATACTATTGCGTAATAGGGTATAATTTATACTTTTATGAAACTACTGAAAACGAATATCTATGAGTAAATCTCAAAAAAAGAAAGACCCCATATTGTATGGTACTTTACCAAAAGCCTTAACCGGTATTACTGGCCTTGATGAAATTACAGAAGGTGGTTTGCCCCTGGGCAGGCCAACATTAATATGCGGCGAAGCGGGTTGCGGTAAAACCCTGATGTCGTTAGAGTTTATTGTACGCGGTGCTGTGCAGTATAACGAGCCCGGCGTTTTTGTGGCTTTTGAAGAAAAAAGCGACGAACTGGCCATGAATGTGGCTTCCCTTGGTTTCGACCTGAAGAAACTACAGGAACAAAAGAAATTAAAAATAGACCACGTACATATTGACCGCAGCGAGATAGAAGAAACCGGCGAGTACGACCTGGAAGGCTTATTTATCCGTTTAGGGTATGCTATTGACAGCATTGGCGCCAAACGCGTGGTATTGGATACGCTGGAGAACCTATTTTCGGGTTTAAACAACCAGGCCGTTTTGCGTATGGAATTGCGCCGCCTTTTTGGATGGCTAAAAGAAAAAGGTGTAACTGCCATTATTACCGGCGAGCGCGGCGAGGGTAATGCATTAACCCGCCAGGGATTGGAAGAGTACGTATCTGATTGTGTGATATTGCTTGACAACCGCGTGGTTAACCAAATTACCACCCGCAGGCTGCGTGTTATAAAATACCGCGGCACGGTGCATGGCACCAATGAGTATCCATTCCTGATTGATGAGGACGGCATTTCGGTATTGCCGGTTACATCACTTAAAATGGCTAATACCGTATCTACAGAACGTGTATCTACCGGTGTAAAAGGACTTGATGATATGCTTGGCGGCCTTGGCCTTTACCGTGGTGGCAGCGTACTGGTATCGGGTACGGCGGGTACAGGTAAAACCAGTTTGGCGGCATCATTTGCAAACGAAGCCTGCAACCGAAAAGAAAAGTGCGTGTATTTTGCAATGGAAGAATCACCCAACCAGATCATCCGCAACATGCGCTCGATAGGTGTTGACCTGCAAAAGCATGTAGACAAAGGGCTGCTTTATTTCAATGCATCAAGACCAAATCTTTACGGGCTGGAGATGCACCTGGTAGCCATGCATAAGTGCATCAGGAAATATAAGCCAAGCGTAGTTATTATAGACCCGATAACCAATTTCATCAACATAGGCTCGGTAAGCGAAGTTAAGAATATGCTGGTGCGGATGATAGACTTTTTGCAGGAGGAGGGCATCTCGGTAATGTTTACCGCGCTATCCTTAAACACCGTTGTGAGCGAACAAACCGACGAGGGCGTATCATCACTGGTAGATGCCTGGATACTGGTGCGCGATATTGAATTTAACGGCGAACGTAACCGTGGCTTATACGTCATGAAATCGCGCGGAATGAAACACTCTAACCAGGTACGCGAGTTTGTAATAACCAATACCGGCCTTAACCTGATAGATGTTTATTTAGGCCCGGATGGTATATTGACCGGATCGGCCCGCGAACAGCAGATGCTGCTTGAACAAACCGGCGAAGCTATCCGTAGCAACGCGGTAGGCCGTAAAGACCGCGAAATACTGCGCAAACGCCAGGTATTGGAAGCTAAAATTGCCAGCCTGAATAGCGAGTTTGAATCGGTAGAGGAAGAACTGAACAAGGTTTACCTGGAAGAGGAACTGAAGAAACACATTTTAGACAAGAACCGTGCAGAGGTGACCAGGCTAAGAAGAGGCGAAACTGCCGAAAAATCAAAAACATCCAGCAAAAAATAATGGTAAAGAGAATAGATAAAAAATGGGAATTAAGGTTGTATGTAGCGGGGAAAACACCAAAATCTGTTACCGCCTTAACTAACCTTAAAAAATATTGCGAGGAACATTTAAAAGGCCAGTACCGTATTGAGGTGATAGATCTTTTAGAAAAACCACAATTAGCTGAGGGCGACCAGATACTGGCCATCCCTACGCTTGTACGCAAAGTCCCGGAGCCTATCCGCAAGATCATAGGCGACCTGTCCAACGAAGAAAAGGTGCTTGTCGGTTTAAACATTCGCCCGGCTTAATTGTATAAATATTAGTTATGGTCGAGGATGGAGTTTTTGACAGACACGATAAGGATACCGGGGCCGAGCCTTATGTATTACGCTTATTTATAACAGGGGCATCGCCCAACTCTATCCGCGCGGTAGAAAACACAAAGGCTATTTGCGAGGAGTATCTTAAAGACAGGTACCAGCTTGAAGTTATAGATATACACCAGCAACCACAGCTTGCCGAAGGTGAGGACGTTATAGCAGTACCTTTAATGATCAAAAAATCGCCCTATCCCGAACGCAGGATGATTGGCGACATGAGCGATACCGAAAGGGTTTTAAAGGGACTTGGCCTTACCAATAACAGTTAAATTATGGAGCAAAATTCAAAAGATCTTTTAAACGAGATACAGGAATTGCGCTACCAGTTAGAGGAAGCGCACGATACGATAAACGCTATACGTACAGGCCAGGTTGATGCCCTTATTGTAAAGGACAGTACCGGCCATCAATTGTACACCCTAAAAACTGCCGACCAAACTTACCGCGTTTTTATTGAAAAAATGAGCGAGGGCGCGGTCACCATAAATCGTGATGGCATTATTTTATACTGCAACACCCGCTTTGCTGATATGGCCGCTACCCCTTTGGAAAAAACCATCGGTATGCCTTTGGAGGCGTTTGTGCCCGAAAGCTCAAAAGATAAGCTGCGGGAACTGATATACAACAGTTGGGAGGAAGATTGCAGGCAGGAAATTATTTTGAAAGACGGCGGTGGTGAGGATATGCACTGCATGTTCTCGTGCAATACTATTGAGCTGGATAATGGCATTGCATTAAGTATTATTATTACCGACCTAAGCGTACTAAAAGAAACCGAAAAGCAGTTGCAGCAACGTAACGAGCAACTGGAAGAATCGCGCGCGAATACCGAAAAACTGAACAACACACTGGAAGCAACGGTAAAAGAGCGCACCGGCGATCTGCTGATCAGTCGCGAACACTTTAAGCTGCTTACCAATAATATACTGCAAATGACCTGGACTAACCTGCCCACAGGTATAGTTAACTCGTTTAACCAGCGCTGGTATGATTATACCGGCCTGAGTAAGGACGACACCGCAAATTTTGAATGGAACCTGGTTGTACACCCTGATGATTTGAAAGAAACGCTTGCCAAATACGAATTATCCCTTAAAACAGGCAATATTTTTGAGGCAGAGAACCGCTACCGCAGGCACGATGGTGTTTACCGCTGGCACCTTAACCGCTCAAAACCGTTAAAGAATGATAACGGGGATATTATATTTTGGGTTGGTACCGCTACAGATATTGAAGACCAGAAACAGGAGATGGACCGAAAAGACGAGTTTATTGGTATTGCCAGCCATGAGCTTAAAACTCCGCTCACCAGTTTAAAGGGATACCTGCAATTAATAGCAAGTTATAAAAAGGAAGAATTGCCACCGGTAATTAAACAATACATTGGTAAAGCGGGTGTATCTATTAACAAACTGCAAACGCTGATAAACGATTTGCTTGATGTAAGTAAAATAAAAGCAGGCAGGTTAGAATACGCTATTACTGAATTAAATATTACCGACCTGGTAAGCCAATGTATAGAAAATGCAGAGCACGTGTACCCTGCCTATATTTTTGAGTATGAACTGCTGCAGCCATATACCGTTAAAGGCAACGCCGAGCGATTGGAACAGGTGATCATGAACCTGGTAAATAACGCCGTAAAATATTCGCAAAACAATAAGATAGTTACCATAGCTACGCAAAAGCATGGCAAGAACGTAAGGGTATCTGTTCATGATAATGGTATAGGGTTGTCAAAAGACCAGCAAAGCAAAATATTTGAACGCTTTTACCGGGTTGAAGATAAAAAGAACATGACCAGCGGCCTGGGCATGGGCCTTTATATCTCTAACGAGATTATCAGCAACCACAAAGGCACCATCGGTGTGGAAAGCGAACCCGGCCAGGGCGCTACTTTTTATTTTGAATTGCCGTTGGTATAAATGCTCCCGATTTGCAGGTACGTTAAATAGTACGGATATTGCCGTGCATTTTATACCAACCAATAATGACCGATACCCAAAACGGAAATGTAGTGCTTAATACCAGCGCCGATGGCGTTGCTACCATAGGTTTTTACCACCCTGCGCAAAACTCATTACCCGCTCATTTACTGCAAGCCTTAACCGATAAAATAAACGAGGCAAGCAATAACCCGCAAACAAAGGTTATTGTACTGCAAAGCGCTGGCGAGCGCACTTTTTGCGCCGGGGCAAGTTTTGATGAGTTGCTGCAGATAAAAGATAAGGAAGCGGGTGCCGTATTTTTTTCAGGTTTTGCCAATGTGATCAACGCCTGCCGTAAATCGTCAAAAATCATCATAGCCCGTGTACAGGGCAAAGCCGTGGGTGGGGGTGTTGGCCTAGCCGCCGGTGCCGATTACGTACTGGCTACCGAAGCTGCTTCCATTAAATTAAGTGAACTGGCTATAGGCATAGGGCCCTTTGTGATCTCCCCTGCTGTGATCCGTAAGATTGGCTTACCTGCATTTTCGCAGCTCACCATCCGCGCGGTTGATTTTCAACCGGCTGCATGGGCAATGGAAAAAGGCCTGTATAACGAGGTATATGCCGACATCCCATCTTTAGATGAGGGTTTGTCTGCACTAACCCATAAACTCGCCTCCTACCATCCCGAAGCGCTTGCAGGCCTCAAACAGATCCTTTGGGAAGGCACCGAAAACTGGGACCAGCTACTAACCGAGCGGGCAGCCATTAGCGGCGAACTGGTTTTATCAGAATTTACGCAGCATGCTTTAAATGGCTTTTTAAAGAAGGGCTAACGCATTACTCTGCCTGGGCAATAACCAAGCCTTGCCCGGGTAACCATTTATCATATTCCATATAGGCGGCAATTTGTTTGGCAGTTTCAGTGCCCCGTATTTTTTCCACAAGGTGCAGGGCACCATCAATCCCTGCGGAGATCCCCGCCGTGGTAATTACTTTGCCATTATCAACAAAACGTACATTCTTTAAAACTTTGGCCTTAGGTATCTCTCTTTGCAGGTCATCAATACTTAAATGGAAAGTGGTAGCGGTTAAATTATCCAATAAGCCCGCTTTACCCAATATAAATGCGCCGGTACAAACGGAGAAATAATAATCAACATTAGTTTGGTTTTTTACCCAATCAATAACCTTGGGGTTGGTAGCCGCAGTACCTGCATTACCGCCAAAAAACACCAGGATATCGGCATGTGGGGCATCATTGATGCTATAATCGGGTGTTATTTTTAAAATCCCCTGTGATTTGATCTGATCTTTAGTTGCCGATACCGTAAAAATGTCAAAGTTGGCATAAGCAAAAACTTCCATCGGCCCGGCAAAATCCAATACCTCTACCCCATCCTGCAGATAAAAAGCTACTTTAAGGCGTTTATCATTTTTATTATGCTCTGCAGCGGTTTGCTTTACAAGTTCCATACCACATACCGGGCATTTACCCGCAGCTTTATAGGCCGTTTTATCGCAATCTCCACAGGGTGGGCAATAGTAGTTACTTTGGGGTTGTGCCTTTTTGGTTTGCGCCTTTTTGGTTTGTGCCGACAGGTGGTTTGTTAACACAACAACTTGCACACATATAACAAGCAGAAAGATGATACTTTTCATGATGATAATTTAGTTTGTGTGCAAAGCTACCCCTGCCGTATAAATTAATACAGCCAGCCTTGCGCATTATCGGGCCACGATGGTGGCGCTTTTCATAATAGATCGCAGTTGATTGGTGCTTTTAAGGCCACAGCTTTGCGTAACGGCCAGCATAGTATAGCCATCGGCCAGCATTTGGGCAGAACGTTCGGCACGGAGTTTATTCAGATAATCGCCTATACTTGTTTGTGTGGTTTTGCGGAACAGGCGCGTTAAGTTACGCGGGCTCATAAATACTTGTGCAGCAAGATACCCGATGCTTAACTTTTTATCTAACGATTGTGCCAGCAGGTCTTGTACGGTATGGATGCGTTCATCAATATGGTTACGGTATTGCATAAAGGCGCTCAGCTGCGGGTCGTGCTCGGTGCGGCGGGTGTACACTACTATCTCTTTGGCAATTTTAACGGCAAAGCCCGATCCAAACATCTCCTCTAACAGGTACAGGGACAAGTCGATGCCCGAAGACACCCCTGCACTGGTATAAATATTACCAGCCTTTACAAACAGCCTGTTCTTTTGCAACAAGGCCTTTGGGAAACGGTTTTGAAACCTGTCGATGAATTTCCAGTGGGTTGTATATTCCTTGTTATCGAGCAAGCCCGCTTCAGCCAGTATGAACGCGCCGGTACAAACCGAACATATTTTAACCCCTTTATCGTGCTGCTTTTTTAACCAGTATTGAAACGCCCTTGATGAGTCCAGAAATTCATTATCCATCAGCAGGGACGATTCCAGCCCGGGTACAAAAACCAGGTCGTTGGGGTTTAGCTCAAGTTCGTTATAATCAACCAGGTTTGATAAGAATAAGCTACTGCTGCTTTGTATACTGCTTTGGTGAGTATGTATATTACAAAAATGCAGTTTAAGGTTAGCTCCGTAATCGGTCGCTTCGTAAAAAACGTGGGCCGGGCCGGTAATATCCAGCAGGTGTACCCTCGGGGGAATCACAAAAACTGCCTGTACCGGTTTTTCAGATAAACTAACCATACGTGTTTAATAGCCCGCCAAACATAATAAAAATTACGATGGGCTTTCTTAAAACAGCCTCAACAAAAAAGCCCTCCCGACAATCGTTGGGAGGGCTTCCATTTTATATATTTTCGGGATTAGTGCCTTCCGTGGCCTCTGCCATGACCACCACCATGCCCCCAGCCATGACCGCGATAACCGTGTTCACGGTAAACTACCTGGCGGTAAGCCGGGCGTTCGTAGTAACGGCTACGGTAATAAACCGGGGCCCCGTAATATCTGCGTACCGGGCGGTCATAATAAACCACGCGGTCGTAATCGTCATAATAATAAGGCCTTTCAACATATCTTACCGGGGTACCAAAGTTAACCCCTATGCCTACCCTTACCTGGGCTTTGGCCAACTGCATGCTGCAGGTTAATACTAAGGCTATTATTGATATTTTAATGAGTTTCATGGTAGTAAATTTTAGTTACAATTATCGTTTCATTTGTATCTATGACCCTATAACTGCACCAAGGTTTAATAAAAACTCACTCTTTTTAGGAATATCACCCCTCGTAAACCTTCAACTTACTACGTAAAACACTCATCTGCTGCTCCATATCTTCTAATTTTTGCAATAAATTATTTATGGTTGCCAGGCCCGGTTCGTTTATTTCCAGCTCGTTATGCAGGCGTACCAGGCGCTCCAGTTTTTGTATCTCATCCAGCGGGATGCAGCTGGTTTTGTTAACGGTAGTAACCTTAACCAGCCCGGCATCAGCCAGGTAATCAATAAAAGTATATTCCACATTGTGGTACACACAAAAATCGTTCACGGTTATCAAATTTTCTGTTCTCATATCGGTTTATGATTTAGCCAGCTCTTCAAATAACTCCTTTTGCTTTTCGGTAAGGTTGGTTGGCAACTGTACGTTGTAAGTAAGGTACAGGTCGCCAAACTGGCCTTCTTTTTTGTACACCGGTACGCCTTTACCTTTTAGCTTTACCTTGGTACCCATTTGCGTACCGGGTGCCACTTTTAACTTTACCTTACCGGTAATGGTATCGGCAGTTATCTCGCCACCCAAAACGGCGGTGTACAGGTCAAGGTTAATACTTCGGTACAGGTCGTTGCCTACGCGTTTAAACTCGGCATCATCGGGTATGGCAAACTTAATATACAAATCGCCGGCCGGTGCGCCATTGCTGCCCGGGCCGCCATGGCCTGCAATTTTTATGGTTTGCCCGTCCGCTATGCCCGCAGGGATGGTAAGGCGAATATTTTTACCATTAACAGTGATGGTTTGCTTTTTCGATTCCAGTATATCGCGCAGGTTTAGCTGCAGGCTGGCGTTCATATCCTGCCCACGGTAGCGCTGCTGCCCCCTGCCGCCACCACTGCCCGGTGGCCCACCGCCAAACATGGAGTTAAAGAAATCGGAGAAATCGCCACCGTTACCGCCGCCAAACCCACCAAAATCTTGCTGACCGCCGCCGCCATAACTACGCTGCTGGCTTTGCTGTTGGCGTGCCTGCTGCTCGTAAGCCTCGCCGTGCTGCCAGTTTTCTCCATACTTATCGTATTTTTTGCGTTTCTCAGGATCGCTTAAAACCTCGTTGGCCTCGTTAACCTGCTTAAACTGTTTTTCGGCCTCGGCGTTGTTTGGGTTAAGGTCGGGATGGTGCTTGCGGGCCATTTTACGGTACGCACTTTTTATCTCCTTTTCGGTCGCGCCCTTATCTACACCCAGTATCTTATAGTAATCAATAAATGCCATAGCTTAAATGATGTATTGTTAAAACCTGCAAAGCGGCTCTAAGTTTTATTTGCTGTACAATTTACGTTGGTTTTACATAAATTAGGCAACCAATTAAAAAAACTATGCCCGCAATTGCCCCAGCCAATGTAGCTTTTAAAAGCAGCCCCACCGCCTATTTAAATGTATTAAGAATTTTTGCATGCTTAATGGTGCTCACCGTACACTCGGGCGAGTTTTTTTACATAGGCGATAAAGGCCAGATCATTCGCGAAAACCACGTTTGGGTAAACAACTATGGCAGCTTTATGCGGGTATGCGTACCGTTGTTTGTGATGATATCGGGCTATTTACTGCTGCCCATTAAAGAAACTGCAAACGTATTTTATAAACGCCGGTTTACCCGCCTGCTTGTTCCATTTTTGTTTTGGAGCGCTATGTATGCATTGGTACCTTACCTGCTGGGCACATCTAACCTAAGCCAAATGTGGCACGATCTGTATATCATCCCTATTAATTTTGCGCCAAGCGCGGGGCACCTTTGGTTTGTGTACATGTTTATCGGGGTTTACCTTTTTATCCCCATATTTTCGCCATGGGTACAAACGGCATCAAAACGGTTTAAACAGTTCTTTTTACTGATATGGGCTATCACCCTTTGTTTCCCCTATATCAAAACCATTTACCCCGAAGTTTTAGGCGAAGCTTTCTGGAACAAGTACCATACCGGTTATTACTTTTCAGGCTATATAGGCTACCTGTTGCTGGGTAATTATATCAAAGAGCATGTAACCCTCTCCAAATCCGTTGGGCTTTTATGGGGCGTAATTATGGTTATTATTGGTTACACCATCACCAACCTTGTTTTTGCCCACCAGTTGCCATTCGCTAAAGACATCCCCGAACTGGAGCTATCCTGGTCATTCCCTACCATTAATGTGGCGCTGATGGCTACAGGCTTGTTTTTGATATTCCGTATCATCAGCTTTAAAAGCGCTGCTGCCGAAAGCTTCTTCGCTAAAGTATCGGGCCTTACCTATGGTATGTACCTGGCGCATATTTTAGTACTGGTACAGCTGTTCCCCATCATCAATAACTGGCTGCACGATGTAGCACTGGTGATACCTGTGTTGGCTATCAGTACTTTTTTGGTAACGTACGTTGGAATAAAGCTGCTGTCGTATTTACCGGGGAGTAAATATATTGTTGGGTAAACCTATCCGGAGACGTGAAGTATCGCGTTTCTACGGGATGCAAAATGTAGAGACGCGATACTTCGCGTCTTTTTTGTATTTTCCCATCATGAACACTACCGTCTTCCAACAATTCGCCGATATCCAAACCAAAGAGATTGCCCCGGGCTTTTTCTCCAAACTCATCCATACCGCCAACAACACCATTAACTTTATTGAGGTAGCAGCCGGTAACAGCGTACCCGATCATGCACACATGCACGAGCAGCTTTCATTTGTACTTGAGGGGACATTCCAGCTAACGGTAAATGGCGAGGTGCAGGTGTTGGATGCCAGCATGTTTGCCGTTATCCCATCAAACGTGCGCCATAGCGGGGTTGCCATTACCAATTGCAAGCTGATAGATGTTTTTAGCCCCGTACGGGAAGATTACAGGAATTTGTAGCCGGATATAACCCTTATTTTGTCAGCTTGGCTTATAAAACCCCGGCGGGACTTAAAAAGGGATTGACATGGAAGAGGGGATACATATCAGCGGTTAGATGCTTTACGCTCGTTCAACACAACAGTTCAAACCTTGTATACTGCCCATAGTGGCGTAATATTGCCTGCATCAAATAACAGGAAACTACTGATTGCCAGTGTATTGCCATTGCTAATAATAGGAAATATTTGATTATCAGATCATTGCCAGCGTTCACGGGTGTTCACGGCAGTGAACGTGAACACTTCGGGCGTTTGAGGGGCGGTTTTGGACGTTTCAAGGGCGGTTTTAGGTGATATTGATCGTGGTTCGACAGGCTCCCCTTTACAATTTCTTATAACATTTGCCGCGAATTAATAAATTTGCAGCATGTCTATAACACCCGCTACCCTTATCGATGTGCCCGAACTTGTTGTACTGATCAACTCTGCTTACCGTGGCGAAAGCTCAAAAAAAGGCTGGACCACCGAGGCTTACCTGATAGGTGGGCAACGGATTGACGAGGAAGGCCTTACCGAACAAATGAGCGACCCGGATGCCGTTATTCTAAAAAACATCAATCAAGAAGGCCAGATAACCGGCTGTGTGTACCTGCAAAAACGTGGCGAAAAACTTTACCTGGGCATGCTTACCGTATCGCCAGCGCTACAGGCAAACGGCCTGGGCAGGCGCCTGCTAACAGCTGCCGAAGATTATGCCCGCAGCATTAATTACCACACCATCACCATGACGGTTATTACCACCCGCACCGAACTGTTAGACTGGTATGAACGCCGCGGCTACGCCAAAACCGGCGAGGTTATCCCCCTGCAGATCACTGAACGCAACGGCATTTTAAACCAGCCGGTAGAAATGTTTAAGCTGGATAAAACGGTATAAAATTCTCCCCCTTCTTCAACTTGTGGAAAGAGGGTCGACAAGCGTAGCGATATCGGGTGAGTTAATAAAAGTTAAATTTTTTCGAATTAAAATCCCTTTTCTTAACTTTAAACTGCAACGCCGGGCAAAAAACGGTGTCCTTTATTCACTATTAAGGCATTGTATGGAGCAAATTCAACCGCAGTTAAAAGATTTTATAATTGATTACTGTAACCGGTACAAAGTGTACCGCGTTGATCCTGCTACCCTGCACTCCAATACCAGCATAGACCTGGATCTGGATATCTACGATATAGAAATAGACCTTTTTTTAGCCGAATTTGCCGAACATTTTAAGGTGGATAACTCCAAATTCAGCTGGTATAAATACGGTTACCCAAAAGGATCGGCAAGGGTTAGGATGCTTAAGCTGATGTTTGGGTACAAGCGCCCCTGGGTAAAAAAACTGGCAGGTTATTGTTATAAACCAAAGTTTAAAGTAGCTATACTACAGGATGCTTTAGAGAGCCGGAAACTGGTGTAGAATCATTATTTCAACTTGTCATTTCGAACGAGGCACGAGAAGAAATCTTCTGCGAGCGGCATCCATACTTTTCAAGGCGTAGAAGATTTCTCGTCGCTCCAATACACAAGCCCCCCGCTGCTCGCTCTAAATGACATGGTTTATTAAGAAAACGCCTTAATTCCTCTCCCCTTTTTCACTCACTTTTATCAATACCTCTAACCGGTTTATCTGTGTTTTCTCCTGTTTTGCCGTCATGATACGGTGCACAGAGGTTTTTTTATACCATGGCGCCTGTTTTTGAAAAAACTCCCAGGCTATTTTATTGGCTTTAAATTGCTGTTCGTATTCCGGCTTCAACACCATCTCATCAACCTCAAAGCTATAAATTGCCGACTTTTCTTCCTTACGTTTGGCGTAGGCGGCAAGTCCGGCGGGTTGCATCAAGCCTTTTTCGGTTAGTTCGGCTACTTTTTTAATATTTATACCACTCCAGATGCTGGTAGGTTTGCGGGGCGTAAAACGGATGGTATAACTTTCGGGGCCTAATGATTTGCGCACCCCGTCTATCCAGCCAAAGCAAAGCGCCTCATCTACCGATTGTGGCCAGGTTATACTTGGTTTACTGCTGCCGGTTTTATAAAAGCCCACAAGCAACTCGGTTTTTTGATCAGCATGTTGCAGCAGCCAGTTACGAAAATCGGCCGGGGTTTTAAAAAAGGTGGGCTCCATAGGGGCAAATATACAGCTGTACTATTATTTTTTAGCGGTGGCAACAATAACAATGCCCCCAACCAGCAATATCCCGCCCAAGTATGGCGGCCAGTTAACAGTTTTTTGCCTGTCGGCCGAGATCTGTATAGGGCCGGCATCTACAATTTTTTCTTTTTTGGTGTATGTAAAGCCTGTCCATATCAGCATTACTGCGCCAATAATGATGAGTACTATTCCGATGGTTTTGTTCATGACGATGGTTTATCAGATTGATTCATTAGTGAAATGTGTATTTAGGCAAAATTGTTTGCGGGGGAGGGCATAAAAGCCCTCCTTGTCATGCTGAGCGATAGCGAAGCATCTATTAACCACCATATCGTTTTCATGCTTGTTCAACATTATATCCTTCATATCGTTCAGGATGACATCCGGTTACCAAAAAATATTTTTACCACATCGCGCAAATTGATGCCGTATAGATTTAGGATAATTGTATTTTTAGGCGCTTAAGAACCTTGTTTAAAAATGAAAGATGATCTGATACTGGAAACCATATCGGTTACCAAAAACTTTTTTGGCGATAAATCTTCCGGCGTTAATAATATCACAGTTTTTATACCCAAAGGCAAAATCACCGCCATTGTGGGCGAAAGCGGCAGCGGCAAAACCACCCTGCTCAAACTCCTCTCAGGCACTATGAAACCCGACTCGGGCGATGTGTTTTTTCACGGCCAGCCCCTCCCCATACGTACCGCTCATATTACCGCCGCGCATACCGTTATTACCATGGTAAGCCAGGATCACACTGATATGGATATGAGCGCCAACGTTTGGGAAAACGTAGGCCGGGGCCTGCCAACAGAAGATGCCAACTACAAAATTCAGAAAGCAACCCAGGCGCTGCACCTGCTGGGCATATATGAACTGCGCGACCTGCCCTTCGGCAAGCTAAGCGGCGGCGAAAAGCAACGTGTTACCATTGCCAAAGCGCTGATAAACCGCCCTGAGGTACTGATGCTGGACGAACCCTTTAACCAGGTTGATGCCAACTACCGCGAAAGCCTACAGCACGATATCCGCCAAATTGTTAAGGAATGGGGCGTTACCGTGATCCTGGTATCGCATGACCCTGCCGAACTGCTTTCTATGGCCGATGAACTCATCGTGATAAAAGAGGGCGAAATAGTGGAGTACGGCACACCCGAAGAACTTTACCATAACCCAAAGCTACTTTACACCTCAAAAATACTGGTAAGTTGCAGCGAGCTTACTGCCGAGCAGGCTAAAGTTTGCGGCATCAAATCAAAACGTGGCACCGTAGTTATTTACGCCGAGCATATTACTATTTCTGCTTTAGGCATGGGCAGCAAATGGACCATTAAACAAGTGCTTTTTAAAGGCTTTTTTGAAGAACTGATCATCGAACGCGATGAAGTTACCCTGCGTGTAATTAACCACGCCCGCCGCAAATACCCGGTTGGCAGTAAAGTGGGCATCAGCATTAAAAAATTCTATGAGTTTGGGAAGTGGTTGAGTTAGAGGTTAGAGGTTAGAGGTTAGAGGGAAGAGGGAATGCCTTGTTGAATTGTTTGTTTTGATTTTTTTTAATTAACTATTCTCTAATCACTAATTATGGCGTTGCCTGCGGCCCGGGCTATCCGCTCATACTGCACAGGCCGTAGCCACAGGCCGGTATCCGCTTTTATCCCTAACGCAAAGCGCCCACTTTCTCATGCCGAACGTTTGAAGCATCTATTAGCCGACACGCATTTACGCGATTACACAGTTCGCGAATAGATCCTTCGCTATCGCTCAGGATGACAAGTAAGAAACGAGCGGTGGCCTGACAGAAAAGCGGGCCAAAAGGTAAAGGCTAGTGCGGGGAAGCTTTTTTCTGTCTTGATCTTTTGGTTACTTTTTGATCAAGCAAAAAGTAACAGCCCCGCGGCAATTGAGCGGGCCGATTATTATAGAAGTATCCTAAACACGATAGATGCCGAAATAAGCACATTTATTACCCACCCTAAAGAGATTGCTTCGTTCCTCGCAATGACGCGTGGGAGAATTATACTGCCCGTTTCTTCTTCAACGTTATCACCGTAATTTCAGGCCAGATGCCTAAACGGCCAGAAAAGGCAAGGAAGCCAAACCCACGGTTTACATACAGGTAACGGTTCTTTTCATTAACCAGGCCCGCCCAATCCAGGTAACGGTATTTCACCGGGCTCCATCTTAAACCCGCTGCTTCAATACCAAACTGCGCGCCGTGTGTATGGCCAGATAAGGTTAAATGTACATCAACAGGGTGGTAGCGCACTTTCTTTTCCCAGTGTGTTGGGTCGTGCGAGAGCAGTACTTTGAAAGCGTTGAGGTCGGCACCTTTCAGCGCGCGGTCAAGATCGCCTTTTTGCACAAAGCCTTCGCCCCAGTTCTCCACGCCTATCAGTGCTATTTTTTGTCCGCCTTTTTCTATCACCACGTTCTCATCAAGCAGTAAACGGTAGCCCAGTTCGGCATGGTGTTGTTTTAGCTTGGCCAGGTTATCGCGTTTTTCCTGCTCGCCATCCCATTGAATATAGTCGCCATAATCATGGTTACCCAATATAGAAAACTGCCCGAATGGTGCTTTTATCTGCCCAAAACGGTCAATGTATTGTTCAATCTCCCAGGCGGCGTTGTTAACCAGATCGCCGGTAAATACAAACAGATCTGATTTCTGCGATTTAGCCAGATCAATACCGCGCTGCATAGCCTTTACATTATCAAAGCTGCCTGAATGGATATCAGAGAGTTGTGTAATGGTAAACCCATCGAAAGCTTCGGGTAATTCATCATAATAAAGGGTTTGGCGGTGCACCTTATAATCATACTTACCACGAAACATGGCGTAAAAAAATGAGGTGAACGGAAAAGCGGCTATCAGTATAGCTATCTCGCTTACAAATTTGCGCCGCGCGGGGAAATAAGCCTCCCCGGGTTTCTGCTCAGTTGATATATGATGTGCAATACCGTAAATAAAGCGCCCCAGGTCGCCTAAAGATAGCACGATCACAAAGAAAAGCTTGGTTACAAAAAAGGTAAAGAACAGGCTCAGCATCCACTCGTGGAAAGGCGTCATGCCCTTTGCGGTGCTAAAACTACCAAAACCCAGCAGAAACACAACGGTTACCCCTACCGATATTACTAAAAAGCCCCAGGTAATGGCCAGCCGCATGGGCCTCGATTGCCAGTCGGCGGTGAAAGTGCGCAAACCGTTAAATACGTACCAGTCCATTAATAGGGTAACTGCCGCCAACAGCAGGAAAAATCTTAAAAAACCGCCTCTATGCATTATGTTAAAGCTTTGTGCCGCAATATATAAAAGC
This sequence comes from Bacteroidota bacterium, assembly GCA_040390445.1. Lineage (GTDB taxonomy): Bacteria > Bacteroidota > Bacteroidia > Sphingobacteriales > Sphingobacteriaceae > Mucilaginibacter. Next base: position 741,397 of record JAZJYI010000001.1, on the reverse strand, counting down.
TAAAGTAATTGGATTGTAAAACAGCAGATTTAAAGGTTATTACCTACTTTAGCTATCACATATTTCAGCTTTATGCAATTACGCTTATTAACTCTGACGGCTTTATTATTGTTTTCGGTAACGGCAGCCATCGCGCAGCAAACCAAAAAAGACACGGTATTTTTTGACGATTTTAAAGGCAAAAAGCTCGACCGCAGTAAATGGAACGTTGAAATAACCGGCCTTACCGTAAACGATGAGCAGCAGGCCTACATTGATTCGGCAGCAACCATATACACCGATAATGGCGTACTAATCTTAAAGGCGCTTTACAAGCCCGGCCATACCAGTAAAGAAGGCAAAAAGTACGATTTTGTGAGCGGGCGCATCAATACACGCAATAAAGTGATGTTCACCTACGGCAGCGCATCGGCCAGGGTAAAAGTTACCGGCGGCGATGGCATGTGGCCCGCATTTTGGGCATTAGGCAAAGGCGAATGGCCCGCCACCGGCGAAATTGATATGATGGAAACCGTGGGAAACACCAGCTGGATCAGCAACGCACTGCACGGGCCGGGCTATTTTGGCAATACACCGCTGGTTTACCGCGCATACTTCCCAAAGGGGACCGATGCAAGCCAATGGCACGTGTACAGTGTAGACTGGACAAAAAACAGCTTAATTTTTAAGATGGATGGCAAGGTAACCTACACCGTAACCCGGGCCATGGCCGCGAAATATGGTAAATGGGCATTTGATAACCCCAAGTTCCTGATATTGAATTTTGCTTTAGGTGGCGGGTATCCAAACGGGGTGAATAAAGTAAACAAGCCGTATTTCGGTTTATCGCAGGCATCTGTAGATCAGATAAAGGCGGGGAACGCCAAATATTATGTAGATTGGGTACTGATAACCCGCTAACAAAAAGCCCTCCCGAATTTACGGGAGGGCTTTTTTGTTTTATAATATTTAGTAATGCCTAACCACTACACGCCTGCGATGTTCGCGGTAGTATCCCGGCCTGCTCACCACTACTGTGCGGCGGTAACGCGGGTGGCGGCGATAGTGCCTGTTTACCACCACTACACGGTCAACCGGCCTTTCAACTACAACGGTACGGGTTGGTGGCGGGGTGCCTATATGGGCACTTACTACTACTTGTGCTTTTGCACCTTCAAAGGCAAACATGGCAACTACGGCTACGGCTAATACTTTTAAGTATTTCATAATGACTTGTATTTTCTGTTATAATTTTTTTTATTAATGATTTAGTTAATAACCTCTGTTACGGTCATCATGGCGGTCGTGATGGCGGCCATTGTCATACCTACCTCTGTGGTTTCTGTTTTCAATTGAACAACTGCTAAATATTGTTGCGCCAAATACTAATAACGCAAACAATTTTACTATTTCCTTTTTCATAACTTTATGTTTTTAATACTTAATTATTGTTTGTATAAATTAAACTACTGTAGTATGGCAAAGTTTAATCCATACAACAAGCCCCACAAGAATGTTACACAAACTATTGGCAAGAAAGGGAACATCTGCGCCCTTCATTAAACACATATTATACAGGAATTAAGCACGAATGCGGCGCGACAGGCAACAATTTGTGCACTAACAAAGGTTAGTCTATTGGCCGTTTTTGTTGAGTTATCGGCCACTTCAAAACAGGCGGCAAGTAATTGAGCGCTATCAGGCCGCCGCCCTTTTACCCATCAATTTGGCTATAAAAACATACAGCATGCTAAAGCCTAAAAACACCAGCATCAGTATAGCTATATTAATAAATACCCGGGGATAGCCGTACTCAACAACATTTAAAAAAAAGTATGGGTACCGCCCGCATAAAGCGCCGCGTATTAATGCATAAACCAGGTAAAAAAACGGATACCAAAGCCAGCTAAAGGCATCTTTCCATATAATACCATGCTTGGGTACAAGGCTTAGCCAAAAAATTACGAACAATGGCGGGCAAACGGCATGTAGCAGTTCGTCGGCCACGCGGGCCCAGCCTTCGGGATGTGCAATGCCGCGTAGCGCAATGTTATATACCAGGCATACAATACTAATATAAACCGCGCTGGCTGTTAAAACACCCCGGCGCGAAAAAAAGCTTTTTGAAAACCCGCCCAATGCCACCGCTGTAAGCCCTGTTGCCGTAATTATATTACACTGTATAGTAAAGTAGGTGAAAAACTCGGTAAGGGCACCGGCAATGGTTCGCCCCTGGGCCATATAGGCGGCCATAGACAAATAAAACTGCAGTGCCAGGGCAAACCAGGTAAGTGCTGCTATTAATGCGCTAACGGTAGTAACCGCAGGCTTTTTTGTACCGGTGCTATCCATAGGGCGAATTATTGGTTTATTAAAGTACAATTTTGGTTAAAAGTATATTTGTAATTGTTACAATTAAATATGCGAAATAATTACTTTAATATTTCTCAACTTGTATATTTAAAACATAATTTAACAATCCTTTAAATGTTAAACATTATCAAATTAAAGCATACAACAAACCGGGCTTTTAAAATAGCGGCTTTACTGTTATTGGGTTCGCCACTGGTAGGCCATGCGCAAACCGCCGCAAAAGCTGTTTTTAACCATGTGGCCCTTTGCTCAAAAGATTTAAAAAAAAGCAACGCCTTTTATACCTCTGTATTAAATTTAAAGATAATCCCCAACCCGTTTAAAGATACCGTACATACCTGGTATAACATAGCCCCCAATATTGCTATGCACGTTATACAGGGTGGCTGCTCGCCGGCCCAAAAGCTTATCGGCGATCATATTTGCTTCAGTGTACCTTCTATTAATAATTTCATTGCCCTGCTTAACCAAAAGCAGATCCCCTACAGTAACTGGAAAGGTGTTACCGGCCAGGTAGAGCATCGTGTGGATGGTGTATCGCAGGTATATATCCAGGACCCCGATGGTTATTGGATAGAAATAAACGACGCAAAGTAATCCCCCCGCGCCAAAAACAAATTGACTGCCCAAGGGCAAACTGTTCTCTTTTAAACCTACAACCACAGGGAGTAAAACCCCGTATATCATGATATGAAGGGATATGTAACTATACCCAAGTCTATTTATTGTATGCCCTGTAAACAGTGCGGCGCGCGCCCTATTATTGCCCTCGCTAATAACGATGGCTATGTAGTAAAATGCCCCACCGACGACAGCCATTATCAAACCAAACCGGGTTTAATTGATATTGAGGATTGGAATATTCACAATACGGTTTTATATGATAACGAGTAGAGCCAAGCGCACATAATGTCATGGTGAGCTTGGCGAACCATTTGCCGCGTGTATAAGTATTCGAGAGGCTCAGACTGACAAACGGTTTAGCGCGCGCTAATTATTCGTAACATCCGTTTTACAATCACTCATTCATTAAACCTTTAGAATCATTCACGGTCACATATGCAATAGATCACAATTAATATGTTTACCATGAAAAACTTCATCAACACCATCATAACCGATATTAACCACGTAATTGTTAAAGGCGAATCTGACAAGACCGAGCAGGCCAGGGTATTTATTTTATTGGCCATCCCGGCATTAACCGCATTATTTTCGTTTGGCCGTTTCCCTGGTTATTAATTACTTTTTGGCAACCATCCGCTAAAAATAAACTGCTACTTTTGCGGCACAAAACGCAGTAATGAATAGCTTAAAAGATAAATTCGATAGTATAATATTTGACCTTGACGGCACCCTTTGGGACAGCACCGAAACTATTACCAAAGCCTGGCAAACGGCGCTTGATAAAGCGCCTTATATGAGCCACGAGGTAATGACCCGCGAACGTGTACGCTCTATCACCGGGATGACCTATGATAAGATCTTCGAAAAACTGTTCCCTGCTTTAAGTACCGAACAACGTGCCGAAGTACAGCAGCTATGCTCAGTTGCCGAACTGGATATACTGCATAAACAGGGCGGCACCCTGTACCCCAACCTTACTGATACGCTTACTTACCTTGGTGAAAAATACAAGCTTTACATTGTAAGCAACTGCCAAAGTGGTTATATCGAACTGTTTTTAGACCTGCATCATATGCACCCGCATTTTTTAGCGCACCAGTGTTACGGCACAAAGGGTAACCCAAAGGCCGATAATATACGCGATATTGTGACCGACCATAACCTGCAAAACCCGGTTTATGTAGGCGATACCACTGGCGATTACGACTCCGCAACCAAAGCCGGCGTACCTTTCATTTTTGCCGCATATGGTTTTGGGCAGGTACAAAGCGGGCAGGTGGCCACCATCAATAACTTCGACGAATTAAAACAGCTGCTGTAGGTAAAAACTTTTTTTATAAACGGTAAGTTTACTACATACAATTACCGTTGTTATGAAAATTACCAAATACCTGCACTCCTGCCTTGTTTTTGAGCTTGACGGCTATAAGCTTTTGTTCGACCCCGGCAAATTCAGCTTTGCCGAAGGGCGGGTAACACCACAAATGTTTGCCGATGTGGATAGCATTATCATCACCCACATACATCCGGACCATTTGGATACCGAAAACCTGAAGGCGATAGTTGCACTAAGTAAAGCCACCATTTACACCAATACCCAGGTGGGCGGCGCCATTGGCAAAGAAGGTTTGGCCTACAGCCTGATAGAGCAAGGCACTTATAATATTGGCCCGTTTAAGCTGGATGCTTTCCCGGTGCAGCACGAGCCTTTGCTGGACAACCCCATCCCGCAAATGACCGGTTTTTTAATAAACGATAAGATACTGCACCCCGTTGATTCGATGGAAACCCGGTTAACCGAATACCCCGATATTGATTTGTTGCTGATGGTTACCATGGCCCCCTTTGCCAATGAGCTGCGCATTGCCGGTTTTGCCGACAGGGTTAGGCCAAAACAGATATTACCTGTGCATGATGGCTACGCAAAAGACTTTTTTATTGAACAACGCTACAAAAACTACAGCCTTCATTTTAAAAAAGCAGGGATAAAGTTTCATGAAATTTATAAAGTTGGGGGCAGTATAACTGTCTGATGTACAATAATATCAACCTCAAGGAATACTTATTATTTTCTTAAAGCGCAAAAAAATAAACCTTTGGTATGTTTTTGGGTGAGTTTATTGAAACTAAACTACTTATGAAAACTATCATCTTTATTCACGGCATGTTTCAAAACCCAAAAAGCTGGGATAACTGGATAGCCTTTTTTACCGACAGGGGTTATAATTGCATTGCCCCAGCCTGGCCAAAACACGAAGGCGAACCGCAGGACCTGCGTGATTACCCACCTGATGGCCTCGGCGACCTGCACCTGCAAACCGTGGTTGATAATATTGAAGCATTGGTACGTGTACAGGATAACCCACCCATTTTAATAGGCCACTCGGTAGGCGGTTTAATTGTGCAACTAATGGTTGCCAAAGGCCTTGCCGACCTGGGGGTGGCTATAGATTCGGTAGCGCCAAATGCTATGCTGGCTTTTGATTGGGGTTTTATGAAAAACAGCGCGCTTATCTCTAACCCGTTTAAGGGCAACGAACCTTTTTATACCGATCTGGAAAGTTTCCACGAGTCGTTTTGTAACACCATGAGCCTGGAGGATGCAAAAGTGGCGTTTGAAGAAACCGCTACGCACGATAGCCGCAACGTACTGCGCGATTGCATGGGCGAAGATGGTGAAATTGATGTAGAAATGCCACACTCGCCCTTGTTGTTTATTGGCGGCGAAAAGGATGAGATAATCCCCGCCGAACTATGTAAACGCAATGCAGAGGCCTACAGTGACGAGGTAAGCATATCCGACTATAAAGAATTTGCCGATCGCGGACACTGGATATGCGGGCAGGAAGGCTGGCAGGAAGTTGCCGGCTACATTGCCGATTGGCTGCAAGACCATGAAGTGGTAAAATACCATACCAACGTTCGTGTAAGCAACTAAAATATTTTTAAGCAGATGATGGAACTCCTGTGTGCCGGTGTGTGGCGCATGGGAGTTTTTTATTGTATAATTTGGGGCACTGATTGGCATACGCCGCACGCGTGCGCCAGCAAGTGATTAAACAATTTTGTCATTTCGAGGGAAGCGTAGCGACGAGAAATCTTGTCGAACATGCAAAGTGTACTAATCTCTACTTCACGGCCCGTTCTTCTTTATCAAAATTCTCCATCACCAGTACAGCGGCGCCAATCAGCTCGGCATCAAAACCAAGTGATGAGATCAGCAATTCGGTACCCGATGAAAGGCGCGGGATACAATATTTATGCAGGGCCTGTTGTATAGGGGCCATTAATATTTTACCAACTTTAGCGCCGCGGCCGCTCAACACAATATTTGCCGGGTTCATGATGTGGATAAGGATAGCCAGCGCCTTGCCAATTTTATAACCGGCATCGGTAAGCAGCTCAATGGCAAACTGATCGCCCTGGTTGGCGGCTTCCATCAAATCCTCGCCCATTAATTTTGATTGCCCGTTATGTGGTTTAAGGCTGGTTACCCTGCCTTTTTTAATACCCTCTTCAGCTTTTTCTGCAACAACCAGCATAGATGCTTCGGCCTCTAAACAGCCGCGTTTACCGCAAATACACAAAGCGCCATTGTCTGACAGGGGGATATGGCTCAATTCGCCAGCAAAACCGTTGTATCCACGGAAGATCTTTCCGTCTATGATCATCCCGAGGCCTATGCCCCAGCCCAGGTTTATCACCATTACTTCCTGCGCGGAACGTGCTATACCAAACTTTTGTTCGGCAAGGGCTATCAGGCTCGAATCGTTATCAATATAGGTAGTAATCCCCGTTTCTTTAGCAATATACTTGCTCAGGCTTTCGCCACCGGCATCAAGGTAGGTATAGTTAATCCCTTCAACTGCGTTGATAAAGCCGGGCATCCCAATACCAATACCCGCAATTTTCTTTTTGGCTATGCCGCTCTCTTCCACGTAATTATTTAAATGGCTGATGAGCTGCGAAAGCGCCTGCTCGTTATTATGCAGTTTTAGTTCAACCGTGGCCATTTCGGCAACCGGGTTGTTGTTCAGATCTATCAACTGAATGCGGGCCGAGAGCTGATCCATAGCCACCGCCAGGATGAACATGGCGTTAGTATTAATGGCATACATCAACGGCCTTCGGCCTCCGCTTGAGGGGGCGTACCCCTGCTCAATCACAAACCCTTCTTTTATCAGTTCGTTTATAGCTTTTGCTATTGATGGGATGCTCTTGTCAAAAAGCTGGCTTAACCCCGCACACGACATGGCTTTATCAAAATACAGTCGCTTAATGATCATGTTTTTTAACCAGCCGCTTTTTACACCATTGCTTTTTATTTCCATTCGGTATTTGATGTGCCTTTAAATAGTTAGGCCTAATTTTCTGCTATAAAATTATAAATAATGCGGTAAACTACAATAAGTTGAAAAACTTTTTAAAATTTAAACTGATTACACCATCATTAAAGCAAAAACAAACGGATGTTTACAGGTATGGGCTAACCCAGCATTAAATATATTCAGAAATTATGGCGGCCATCAGATAGTTTTCCCTACAAACCTTTACGCATAGCAAGCATGTGGCTTATAAAGCCCACCTTTTCGTAAGCTTTGATGGCGGGTGCGTTTTGGTAATAAACCTCCAGGCGCAGTTCGTTCATACCCTGGCTGGCGGCCCATTCCTGCAGGGCAGCTATTACCATTTTATTTATCCCCTTGCCACGATGCTGCGGCAATACGTACATAAAACCCAGATAAGCATACTGCGGGTGTTTCAGGTAAACTTTTGAGGTTTCTATACGGGCGTAGCCGCTGCCAATCAGTTCGCCGGCCAGTTCGGCAACTACCAAATGGCAATGCGGCGCGGTGATCAGCTCGGGTAGGTTGTAATAATTGATGTGTTCTTCTTTCAGCGTTGGGTCAAACGGGCGCTCGGCAGTAATAACACCCTGCTCAAATTGCAACAGGGTATCCATATCGGCTAAAGTAGCCTTGCGGATGCTGATGTTATCTGCATTTTTATACGCTTCGGGAGTCCATTCTATGTTTATCATTTACGTTTTGTGTTATCCATAAAATTTTGAACCCGGGATTTGCTTTATGGTTTGCAACCAGCTTGCATCCTGCAGAAAAAATATATCTACCGGTTGCTCCAGGCCTTCGCCCCGCAGGGCATCCTGCACTAAAAAAGTAGCTGCCGACCTGCCCTCCTCCGAATCGGCAACCAATACAATACCAATAACCAGGCCGTATTCATCAGCGTACGAATTCAGGTATTCGTACGCCTCTTTAATATTGATGTTAGTTTTAAACCCTGATTGCATTTTTTCAACAATGCGTTTTGGCAGCGGGCGCTCAGGTGTGCCAACCCTCACCGTTGTACCCTCCGGAATGGTGTAAGTTTTTACCTCTTCGCGGCTGCGCTGCATTACAAACATGTTATAGCAGTTACTGTTGATCACCAACCTGCTAATGCCGTTCTGCTCGCACAATTTAAGTACATCGTTTGATTTTAAGGCAACGTACTCCGTGCGGTTTTGCGACCAGGTTAACAATGCTTCTTCATCAGTAAATGCACCGAGTGCTTTTAACCCTTCTATCTCATAAATGCACGTAAGCTTCAACGAGGTGTTGGCATCGCTGGTTTGCCATCCATCCGGGCCTATATTAATTTCATTGTTAACAGATGGCAAAAGCAAGGTTGGTTTGCCATTCATCAACTCCATTACCGTTTTTTTATAGGTTTCGTCTGATGGTTGCTTATACCACTCGGCTATATAGCCCAAAAGCTGTTTATTTTCGGGCAGGCCTTTGTAGGGCTCCCCGGTTTGGGGCTTATTAAAAAACGATTTGAAAAAACCCATAGGCTGGTATCATTTTATAAAATAACGCTGATACTCTGCTTTTATATCTGTGATATCAGGCTGATAAGGAGTTTTACTCGGCTCAAAAAAGTAATAATTTGTAGGCTGGGGCAACGTATCAATTTTAATTAAAGTAGTTGCTCCGTTATCCCGAACGAACTTCAAATACTTTTGTTCTTTGTTTGCTACCACCGGCATATCCTTAGCTTTAAGAACAGAATCGGCTATGTAAGAATAGTAAACATTGTCATCTGCTCCCGTATAGAAAGCATCGTCGCCATATTTTTTCCGTAACTTATCTAACTGAACAGTGTCCAGATCAACTCTCACCGCACATTTAGTGGTTATGATTAACGTGTCCTTGCCGCCCTTTTTATTACCCTGAGCGTTTAACGCTTTTTTTGCTGCGATTTTATTCGGCGTTGCCTTTTTATCCGCAGCAGGTTGATTGCAGGCAGTTATAAACACCATCAAAACAAACAGATATACAAACTTAGGTTTCATTGCAAACGATTATGGGGCTAATATAATTACTCTATCGTAAACCCTTTCTTCAATTTTATATCTTCTGATGACGCGCCTATCCAAACCTGGAAGGTGCCAGGCTCAACGGTCCAGTTCATGTTTTTATCAAGCAGGGCCAGGTCGTCGGGGTGCAGGGTAAAGGTAACGGTTTTCTTTTCGCCGGGGTTTAGGCTTATGCGCTCAAAACCACGCAGATCATATTCATAAGTGGTTACACTGCTTACATCGTCTTTTAAATAAAGCTGCACAACATCATCACCCCGGCGCTGGCCGGTATTGGTCACGTCAACCGTAACGGTAACATCGCCCTGCGATTGCCCTTTCTCTGGTGATACCTGCAAGTTGCTGTATTCAAATTTGGTATAGCTTAAGCCATAGCCAAAAGGGTATAACGCGCCGTTAACGCTGGTATGCCCCCAGCTATTTTTACCACCCTGCCCCGCCTGCGAGTTTGGTTTGAACGGAAAGTTAAACTCTATTTGCCCCGTTGTTTTAGGGAACGTGATAGGTAGCTTGCCACCCGGGTTGTTATCGCCAAAAAGGGTTTCAGCAACTACCTGACCGCTTTGGGTGCTCGGGAACCAGGCCTCCAGTATAGCAGGCACGTATTTATTTTCCCAGTTGATGGTAAGCGGCTGGCCGTTTATCATCACCATAACCACCGGCTTACCGGTTGCCTGCAACGCCTGTATCAGCTTTAATTGGCGGCCGGGAAGGTTTAACCCGGTGCGTGACAGACTTTCGCCCACCCGGTCATTATCCTCGCCCACAACGGCTATAACCACGTCTGATAGCTTAGCCTGCGCCACTGCCGAATCAATACCGGCCTGCTCGGCAGCGGTTAACGGCGTTTCAATAATTTCGCTCTCGGGCCAGGTGGCATCTACCATGTCACAGCCTTTTAAATAGTTTACTTTACCTGCTGCGCCAACGTATTTTTTAATGCCATCAAACACCGAGGTAATAGGATTATGCGACGGGCCGTACCTGCTCACGGTGTAATTGCTTTCTACAGCCAGTGGGCCGGTTACCAGTATATTTTTGTATTTGCTTTTATCAAGCGGCAGCAGGTTATTCTCATTCTTTAAAAGCACCATGGCCTCGCGGTTCATTTTAAGGCTCATTTGCTCATCGGCAGCAGTGTGGACTAATTTATCGGCGGCTTTTGGGTCTTTCACGTAGGGGCTGTCAAATAAACCCAAACGGAATTTCACCCGCAGCACATCCGCCACGCGCGAATCAACCACCTTCATCGAGATCTTGTTCTCTTTGATCAGTTCGCGCAGGGGCAGTATAAAAGTTTGCGGCATGGTAAAGTTGGTACGTACGTTTAGCCCGGCCTCAACCGCCTGGCGCACGGCCTCTTTATAATCGGCAGCTACCTTGTGTTTGGAGTATAGGTATTCTACCGCTTCGCTATCGCTCACCACATAGCCCTGAAAACCAAACTTCTGGCGCAGCAGCTCTGTTAAAAAGTAATAGCTGCCTGTTATCGGCACGCCATCATAATCGTTATAGCTGCTCATTACGCCCATTGGGTGTGCCTCTTGTATCACCCGGCGAAACGGGTACAGGTAAATCTGGTGCATCTCGCGCGGGGCCACATGCGGGTCGGTGCGGGCGCTGCCGTCGCGGCCGCCTTTGGGCACGCTGTACACGGCAAAATGTTTAAGGGTTGATGCCACCCCTTCCTCCTGGATACCCAGCACCATTTGCTTGCCCATTTCGGCTATCAGAAAAGGGTTTTCGCCGTAGCATTCCACCACACGGCCCCAGCGTTGGTCGCGGGCGGGGTCGAGTATCGGGGCGTACACGTTGGTATAGCCCAGGGCTTTTGCTTCGCGGCCCACGGTTTGGCCGGCCTGGCGCACCAGTTGTTTATCCCAGGTGCTGCCAATACCTATCGGGGCGGGCAGCGGGGTGGCGCGGTCGTGGTTAAGGCCGTGGATACCCTCGTTGGTAAAATCAACGGGGATACCCATGCGGGTTTCTTCCACAAACCATTTTTGTATGGTATTAATGGCCGATGCATGTTTGCTAAAGGGGTATGAATATTGGGTTGGCGCATCATCCGTGTGCGAGGTAAGGTTGTTCAGTTCCTCATCAATATTGGCAATACCATCCTTCCATATCTCGTTTTTCCAGCTGGCAACGGGCATTTCATCCTTAAGCACGCGTTTGTACCCGTACAGGGTAGCCATCTGGCAGGTTTTTTCCTCAACGGTCATCTGACTGAGCAGGTCGGCAATGCGTTTTTCAATGTTTTGCGCCGGATCTTCAAAAACATCCATACGGCCGTTCTTATTAAAATCGACCCAGCCCTTGTGGTATATATTTTTTTGTTGCGCAGATGCAGATATGGCCAACCCAAGCAGGGGCAGCAGCAGTGGCAGTTTTTTCATACAGATGAGCGGTGTGTATTGGTTTACATCTCAAATATATAAACTGCGTTGCAGATACGGTTGGCAGGGAGGCAATAATTTAACTATTACGTTTTCGTTGGGCTATTTTATTATGTATTCGTAATCCACTTTCAGATCCGGATAATTGTCGCGTGGCAATAATGCTATTACAGGAAAACCTGCATCATTATATTTATAGGTAATGAAGGTTCCTCCAACCAAATAATTATTAATAATATTATTAACCGGGCTGTATGTTGGTGTATGAAGGACAAACATAAAGTGAAAATTAAGTCCTTTAATCATTGAATAAGGGCTTTTTTTGTCATCATGTTGGTAATTGCCCCAATCGCTCAATTCCCCACCTTTAACTGTCAGTTGCTGAACTTTTTTAAGATTTCCTTTATTATCATAATCATATACAAATGCGTAATCACCACCATCCATTCCATACTTAATTGCCTTTCCATCTTTTAAAATATAAGTATAAGCACCTATTTGGTTCCCAGTTCGACCATCTGTAATTTTCACATGAATATTATCTGACAAGTATTGGTAGGTTGTGATACTAAATTCATTAGGTGCAGAATCTGAATAAGATTTAACTTCAATAACCCTATCATTTGAGTCATATGTATATTTATGTTCAAATTGACCAACAAATTTCACATTTACAACCCGGTCTTTTTCATCATAGGTAAGTTTCTCAATATCGTCTCCATTATTATAATGCCAAGTAATTTTGCTTACTAGGTATATTTTATCATTATCGGGGGAAGGGGTTTCAGCGGTATTCTTTTTACACGATTGAATGCATACAGCAGAAAGTATGATTAAAAGAAGCTTAGAAATTTTTCTCATTATAAGGTTTAAGCCACTAAAATATAAACAATTCCGGGCATTAGGTTTAATAATTTTTATACTTATCACAAACAATTACGTATTTATGCGTTAATGTTTTTAGTTGCGGCTATAGCAGCGCTATATTAGTCCCCCTGCATGCGTTATTTATATACTTTATTACTGATCGTACTCTGTTCATTCACTATCGTTAAGGCTACTGATACACCTGATGATGATGCCACCGTTAAAGCTAACCGCATTTGTGGCAAGTGGGAATCGACCGAGAAAAACCTGGTGGTAGAAGTTTACCCGTATAAAGGCACTTTTAAGGCCAGAATGACCTGGTTTAGCGGCGGTGTTACCAAAGCCAAACCAATGGAAACCATTACCGATGTTAAAAACCCCGACCCTGCCCTGCGCAACCGCAAAGTGCTGGGGCTTGATGTGGTAGAGAACCTGACGTACAGCCCAAAATCAGACTCGTGGGAAGGTGGCAGGATCTATGAGGTGCAAAGCGGCAAATACTGGAGCGCCGCGGCCTACCTTGATAAAAACGGCCAGCTAAAAGTAAAAGGTTACTGGAAGGTTAAACTGCTTGGTAAAACCATGGCATTCAAGCGCATTTAAAAAAATATTAATTATTTCCTGATATTTTAATTGGCATTGCTATTGTGTATATTGCTGTACCCATGGCAATTGTATGACAAAACATTTTTTGTGTAGTTTTTTGGCAATTATGCTGTATAGTGGTACCAACCATTATACAACAACTATGGCCGCCGCCGATAGGGTTTGCGGCAAATGGGAGCTTGACCAGAAAAGCCTGGTGATACAGATTTACAGGGAGGGTGCCGAATACAAAGCCAAAATTGTTTGGTTTGATGACCACGATGATACCCAGGAGCTTGATCACTGGACGGATAACCTAAACCCCGACCCGGCCTTACGCGAACGAAAAATACTGGGCATGAACGTGCTTGAAAACCTGAGCTATAACCCCAAAAGCAACACCTGGGAAAACGGTATGATATACGATGCCAAACACGGCCGGCAGTGGAACTCGTCGGCTTATATAGATAAGGACGGCCTGCTAAAAGTAAAAGGCTACTGGCACTTTAAATTTATTGGCCGTACGCTTACGTTTAAACGAATAGGCTTATAAACAAAAAAGCGGCCCCCAATCACAAGGGCCGCCTTTTCTGCAATTATATATTCGAAAAACTATTATTGTTTCAAAAATTCGCCGCTTGCGTTCAGTTCAACTTCGTCGCTTAGCATTGGTGCGCTAAATTTGCCGCCAAAACCAAAATCAGAACGTTTAATGGTACCGGTAATTTTAAAACCGGCATCAGGGCCTTTAGTCATCGGGTTGGTAATGGTACCACGGTAAACAACATCTAAAGTTACCGGTTTAGTAACACCATGTAAAGTTAGGTTACCGGTTACTTTGTATTTGTTTGTACCCGCAGCTTTAACGCTTGTGCTTTCAAATGTTAAGGTTGGGAATTTGGCAACGTCAAAAAAATCTGCTGATTTTAAGTGACCGTCGCGGTTATCATTTTCGGTATTAACAGATGCGGTGTTGGCTGTAAAACTGTATTTAGCATCGCTAAAATCAGCTTTTGCAGCAACAATTGATGCATCAAAATCTTTAAAAGTGCCATCAACGTCTGACACCGCTAAGTGAGTGATGGTAAATTTTACGTGTGAGTGCGCCTTGTCTACTTTCCAGGTGCTTTGTGCAAATACGGCCGTTTGCATAAATAATGCTACTGCTGCTAAGGTTAAGATCTTTTTCATGTGTGCTTATTTCAGTTTAATATTTTTTGTATGATCCAAAGGTAAATAAAGGTTTGATATGTAGTTTAAAAAAAGATGTTTAAACATCTTTTTTTAAAAACGGATGACAAATTAGCTATTTCCCTTCAAAAAAAGCATCCACTCTTTTATTAAACTCTGCGGCCTTTTCTATCAGCGTGCCATGGCCCGATCCTTTTACTATCCACAGCTTACTGCCGGGGATATTGGCCTGTATGAGGCGGGTATGTTTATCGGCAATAACATCGTGCTCGCCGGCTATAATATAGGCCGGGCATTTAATTTTATGCAGTTCGGTTAGTTTTATATTGGGTTGTTCCCAATCAAGCATAAACATTTTCCAGCCGTTCTTTTCGGCAGCGGTGCGCCATTTTTTGTTCTTGTTTTGCTCGTAGTATTTTTTTGATTCCGGCCAGCCTTTAGGGTCAGAAAATGCGGAAGCATCAGGGGTTATATTTGCCCCGGTTGATGCAAACTTGAGTACCTTATCGGGGTGGCGAATAGCCATTAAAATGGCGTTGATACCGCCATCGCTCCAGCCCAGCACATTGGCTTTTGGTATATGCATGGCATCCAGCAGGGCGGCAAAATCATCGGCCATCTGCTCAAAAGTAATAGCGGGGTTGGTATCTACCGATTTACCCTGCGAGCGGCTGTCAACCAGTATTACCCGGTACTTTTTTGAAAAGTAGGGCACGTTCTCGCTAAAGGCGCTCATATCGCCACCGTTGCCGTGTATCATCAGCAGGGGTTGGCCCTTGCCGTACTCTTCTACATAAAGTTTTATGCCGCGTATATCGTAATACTTACCCACAGCCTGGTTTTTGCCATAAGGTATTTTTTGCGCAAAGCTAAACGCTGATAAAAGCTGGGGTATCAGGGCCATTAATATAATTCGTTTTAAATGCATGGACTGGGTGGTATTGGTGGGGTAAATATAACCGGGATTACGCGGATTTTTATGATGAGGAGGATTTTTCTTTCGCTGCGCTGCATTGCTTTCTCCACGCGTCATTGCGAGGTACGAAGCAATCTCCCGATAGTAAGGTTAAGCCTGTGGATGTTCTTTTTCTTTTCTCTCAAAAGAAAAAGAACGAAAAAGAAAAGTCGCGGCTTGGTAACGCACTTTGCCGCAGTTGGAGGTGCCGTTGGGCCGGTGCTGCACTCCGTTTGCTAAAAGCCAACGCTAATTAGGTATGCAAAGTGACGAACGCGCGTAAAGGCCTGACAGAAAAGCGGGCCAAAAGGCAAAGACCTGTGCGGGGAAGCTTTTTTCTGTCTTGATCTTTTGGTTACTTTTGTATCAAGACAAAAGTAACAGCCCTCCCGCGGCAATTGAGCGGGCCGATGTTTAGCGTACACTTAGCATGAGGGGTGCCGAAATAAATTCGGCATGACGGATGGATTAAACTACCATTTCGAGGGAAGCGCAGCGACGAGAACCGACCGTAGGGAGCTCATCGCAGATAAATCTTGTTCATGATGCAATTTCGCCGCCTGCATGTTTGAACAGGATTTATCAAGTGTTTTATATTTTTATGGCCTTGATGAACTCACTACGTTCGGTTCTCCTCGTACCTCGTTCGAAATGACAGGATGGTGAATAACTGCGTTAAATATTCTCCCACTTACCACTATCCAAACTACGGTAAATAGCATCAACCACTTTCATATCCATCAACCCTTCCTCGCCGGGTACACGGCTTTGCTTTTTGAGGGTAACGCAGGTGGCAAAATCATCCATCTGTGCGGCCTGCTGTATAATATTGGGGATCTGCATGGGTTTTCCATTTATTTTACCGTCCAGCCCATCATACCCATAGGCCGGCTGCAATTCAAAAGTACCTTTTTCGGCTTGCGCGCGCAGGTAGCTCCAATCGTGGTTATAACTGCTTTTGCCGGTAACCTTTTGCCCGCCCGGGAACTTCAGTTCCCAAAAAACGGTTTCATCAACATCTTTAAACAGTTGCGGGCGGGTTTTCTCCTGCCGGGCCTTAACCGCTATGGGTTCCTGCCCCAGTGTGTACCGGCTGCCCTGTATGGCGTAAATACCCATATCCATTAAACCGCCGCCGCCGGCCATGGCTTTTTTTAAGCGCCAGGCGTTGGGGTCGCCGTTGTAGGTAAAGCCGTTGCCGGTATCAATTTGGGTTACTTTACCAAAAACCTGTTTCTGGCCCAGGCGCATAACCTGCTGCGTGTGCGGTTCAAAATGCAGGCGGTACCCTATAGATAGCAAGCGGTTGGCCTTTTTACAGGCGGCTATCATTTCTCGGCACTCGGCGGCATTCAGCGCCATTGGCTTTTCGCAAATAACATGTTTACCTGCCTGCGCTGCGCGGATGGTGTACTCTTTATGCATCGATACCGGCAGCACCACGTACACAATATCTATATCGGGATTTTTGGCTATCTGGTCAAAATTTTGATAGTTGTAAATGTTCTTTTGCGCGATGTTGTATTTTTTGGCCCAATCGGCAGCCTTGGCGTGCGTGCCGGTAACAATACCTGCCAGGTAGCAGTTTTTAGTGTGCTGCAACGCGGGGGCAAGTTGCCCGCTGCTGTAGCCTCCCAAACCAACCAGGGCAATCCCCAGGCGTTTGCCGGGTTTGGCCAAAGCCAATTGCGATAAGGCGGGGCCAAGCATCAGCGCGCCTGCGGCTATTGTACCATTACGTATAAAATCTCTGCGGGATGTTTTAACTGTTGGTTTCATGGCGGTATATTTTAGGTAGATTTAAATATACGCGCAAATTTTATACCTGTAATAATATCAGCAGTAAAAAAAGTCTCGACAAATTGGTATAAGTTACGCTGCGCTAAACTTATACCTACATAAATGTATAAAGCTAAAATCTTAATATGTTTTAGGTCGAAATTACAAGCTTCGACCTGTGAGGAACCATCAAGCTACTTTGTAAACTGTATACTATTTATTATCTCATTTAACAATGCCTCTGCTTTTGCAGAATCTGCTTCTTGATAATCTATTTTACCTGACTGCATTAAGGTCTTTGCGGCATTTTGTATATAAAACCTATAGTGACTAACGCCATTATCGTTGTAGCCAGCGATTAAAACCTGTTTACTACCAATATTTTTGATTACTGATTTATAACTATTGTTACCATGATGCTTCATTGAACTATATAACTCGTCTAAAAACCTCTTATTCCCTGCCATATCATTATTATTTGAATCCTCATTAACGTTATTTAACCCCAATGAGATGTTATCTACTTGATAAAGGTAGGGTGAATATACTTTAATTGTATTAATAGGTAATTTATCCATAGACAGAGCGTCTACTTGCTGTTTATTTACCTTATGTACACCATTGGGTAAATTTATTTTTACAAATTCGCCGGTATGGGTTAGCTGCGCATGGCATGTTAAAATACTAATGATACTTAGTGTGAGTAATAAAAATATCTTTTTCATCAACTCTGATTACCCACCTATTACTTTGTAAATTCTATACTATTTATTATCTCATTTAATAATACTTGTGCTTCTCCAGCATCTGCTACAGGGTATTCCATGCGTCCCGCTTGTGTTAATGTTTTTGCTTCATTTTGGATATAAAAACTGTAATGACCAATGCCATCCATCGTATCGCTGGTTACTAAAATATATTTGTTGCCTTTTTTTTCAATTGTAGATTTATAAGTATTATTTCCATTTCTTTTTAAAAATAAGCTCAGTTCATCTATAAATTTCTGTTTTCTGAGAAGGTCGTTATTTATAGAATCACTATTAACATTAAAAAGTCTCAATACTATATTATTCACTTTGTAATTATATGGCGGGGAATAATCCATCTTTGATTTAGTTTGTAGCTTAATGTGCCCAGGCAGGGCGTCAATCTGCAGTTTGCTGTCCCATTCGGTAACGGAATCTTCACAAAATCGCTAGAGTGAATAAGTTGTGCATGGCAGGTGATAATGGTAATTATACTTAAGGTAAGGGTTATAAATATTTTTTTCATTTTACTATTTAATTATTGAGGACAAGGTACTATAATGAGTTTTCCATTCTGGTCAATTCCAGCAAGAGCATATGTTGTGGTGCCGGTAGGTGCCTTATATAAATTAATTGCACCGTTAAAAATATCCATTAATGTTTGGGTTGTTGCTGTTTCTTCACTAACATTATTTGCAAACTGATAGTCGCTTGCAAGTCTCCTGAATTCATTGCCATAAACGGTTGTAAAAGTCCATCTGTCGGAAGCTGCGTATGACGTTATTACTGTTGCGTTATCGGGGCCTGCCAAGTCAATGGCTACCAATGCGCCTTTAGGATCAGTAGATGTCCATTTAGCCCGGTCGTCTATCCCGTTATAATTTCATGTCCCCGCAGCGTCTTCTGAAAAAGACCCTGCGCCAGTATGCAAAACAATAAAGGATACACAACGCGAGGCCCTGCGGCGACGTAAAAGAGCTAAGAATATAAAAAACTCAAAAGCTTATACTTGGAAAAGAATAATCAACAGCTATATAATGTGTATAACTTGGCCCGGTAAACGTGGCTTTTATCCCCTGCCTTAGCGCGGTATCTATCTGCTCAATTTCCGCCAGAGTAATAATTGTATCTTCAGATAACGTGTAATTTACATCTGTTAATGTACCGTTTGTTTCAAATTTAAAAGATACACCTAATTTTTCATTTTTATTACGCAAAGCCTGTTTTTTTTCCTGCAAAACCCGGTAAACAATGGTATTTACCTTCTCAAGGTCAACATGTATTTCCGATCTGCGCATCGGAAACTGATAATTATCTTTAGGGGGGGGGAGAGGGCCATTATATTTATTTTTTGAGGGGTGAATAAACCATGGTTTTTTACCATCGAATACCATTGTTGACCTTGCAATGTCAAACTTTTGATTATTTACCGTACTTATCCCTTCTGTGAATTTTGTTTGCGCACACCCTGTCATGCCGTAAAGCAAGAAGGCAAGGACGATGTAAAATGTAGTTTTCATGGTTAGTTACAATTTGATTTATTTAGTAAATTAATTAGTGCAGATGGGTTTAAGTTGATGGTTGTTCCGGAATAAGTACCACCCGGAATAGTGCTAAATTGGGTTAAAAAACTATTGTATTGTGTAATAAAGTTGTTATAAGCGGTTGTACCTACTGTTAGCTTGGGATAAGAGGTAGATCCGTTTGTAATCGTATTTATCCAATTTCTATAAGCATCTTGTTGTGCTTGTGTTCCCTGGTGAAATGCGGTATTTTCACCTTTATACAATATATCATTAAATACAGCTTGTTCAAACTCGATATTGCTAAAGCCAGGCGAAGCTACACCTGTTGCAGCATTACGGCCATAGGCTGTTGTCCCACCGGGATAGTACATATCCTGGTACCCATGGAACAACTCATGCCCTAAAATGTTAGAAAAAGTTGCTGCAAAATCAGTAGTGAAATTTATGCTTTTGGTACCCGGATTGTACGTAGCATTGCCGGTACCCGGCGATATACAAAAAGAATAACCAGAAGTGCCACTTGCAATAGTATTATATAGATATGTTGTAAGGCAGTTGTAATTTTTAAACTCCATAACGGTATTTACAATAATTCCTTTTTGCGCTTCCGTAAGATTATCACAAAACTGTTTCACAATTTTAACTGTGTCAACCACCACCGGTTCCGGCACCGGCGGTTTCACCAGGCATGGGTCATCGGGAGTTGTAGGTACCGGAGGTTGTAAATTAACCTGTTTCCCATCTACAGATGCCGGGGCCAAACTTTTGCAGCCCTGTTCTATGGGTGATGGGAAATTAGTGTTGCCGCCTGTGCCGGGAATATTGTTACCACCACCACCGCCGCCGCCATAGGTGCACTCCTCTACACTTTTGACAGTAACGTACGCTACACATTCAGCGTTAGTACGCACGCTCGCGTTCCACTTAGGTGGGCTAACCGGCGCGGTATCTACACAGGCCCAGGTTACCGTGGTTACCGTTTTGGTAATACAACCCACGGTGTTTACTGCCTTTGGTTTTTCGGAGTTGATCTGTGGCCCCCCACCGGTTGTAGTAGCATTGGTTAAGGTAAGCGTTTTGGTAATAGCACCATTCTGGTACCGCCAGCCGCCTGCAAATTTGCCGTTTATATCAAAATACATCAGCCTGCCGCTGTAAGCAGGGTCTCTTTGCTGGTAAGTGTTTTTATTGAGTTTGCTAAAATCGCCATTTACATAGGCGGTATCGGCTATCAGCACCATAAACCATCCTTTAAAAACGCCTGCACTGTCTTTTTGTATCAGGTAGGTGGTTTTGGTGTAGTTGGTTTGTAAGCTGGCCTTGCTGCCGTCGGTAGTGTTCATTAAAAAGGCTACCGCGCTGTTTAGTAGCGGCATCTCTATAACGGTGCCTTTATCTTTTTCATATACCAGGGTGTTATCCCAACCGGGGTTCAAGCCATCGTACCAGCTGCGGGTACCGCCTGCAGTGTTAACGGCAACGGATGGTTTATTAATGGCTTCGTTTTTTTGAAACCAGGTTTTGGCTTCATTCACCACATCTGCCTGTTGCTTTTGAGTTAACGGTGGGGCTTGCGAAACGGAAAGTTCTTTTTTGCAGCTGTAAATAATGCCGCTTAGGGCCAGCACCAAAATAATACAGCGCTTTATTACAACGCTGTTGTTTAAGGGATAAGTTCTTTTCATTGTGACAGGTGGATGTTATTATCGTTTAAACATACTATTTTTCAATAGTAAAATAATATATATTAATATTTTGCGATTAACTAATTAAATAACACCTTGGGTTTAAATCCACGGGCTATTCAAGCCCTTCCTTGTACTTTTTTATGGCTACTATAATAGAGTGTACAATATCGTTTTGCCCTTCGGATGAATTGAGGTATTTCTCGTCGGCCGGGTTGTTGATAAAACCCGTTTCTACCAGCAGGCCCGGCATACCGCTTTGCTGTAGTACCAGTACGCCCTGCTCGCGCACGCCCAGGCTTTTGCGGCCATCTTTTTCTTTAAACTGCTCGTTCAGCAGGTTGCCAAAATGTATGCTTTGCTTACGGTAGCGCTGCTGGAAGGCAGCCAGTACAATTTCGTTTACGGCAGCGTCTTCGCCATAGCCGTTGTATTTTTTCTTATAATCCTTTTCAATAAAAATGGAGGCATTCTCGCGCAGGGCTTCCAGTTGCTCGCCTTTGCGGTGGTAACCGTACACCAAAAGCAGTACCCCCCTGCCCTTGCCAACTTTGCCCGGCGATGAGTTGCAGTGGATGGATATAAACAGGTTGGCTTTATTATCGTTGGCTATTTCGGCACGTTTGTGCAGCTCAATAAACTTATCGGTGCTGCGTGTCATGATCACATCAACGCCGCTTATCTCGTCATTAATGGCTTCTTTTAGTTTCTTGCCGATGCTGAGGGCTATGGTTTTCTCATTAGAGTATGCACCGTGCGCACCAGGGTCTTTACCGCCATGGCCGGGGTCAATAACAATGGTTTTAAATTTAAAGGATGGTGTGGTTTGCGATAGCGCCGGCAAGGCGGCAAGCATCAGTATAAAAAAAGCAGTGTAGTATAAGGTAATTTTATAGCGCCCGGATAACATGCCGCAAAGGTAGGCGGATTGTTTTTGAAAACATAACTTGCTGATAATGTTTATGCCCGTTTTTTTACACATCAGCCGCTTTTTTTTAACCTTACTCCTTTTTGCTATATGCTTTTTGTATCAATTTAAAAAAAAGCGCAACCCCGGCCCGCTAGTCTGCGTAATAATTGAACCGGACTACTTGTCACTATAAATTGAATAAGAAGAGGATAATTTATATGAACGAATTTTTTACAACATCAACTGCCAGCTTTTTCTACTTTATGGTAGCCGGATCAGTTATTGTGTACCTGATACTAAAGTTTGATAAGGCAAACAGGCAAAAACTGAACAAGGTTTTGTTAGAGGCGAAGGATGTACAGCCTATGTTGATGAGGAAATCCGCCCAGCGGAAGCTGCATACTTTAAAAATGGCCGCCCATAACGGAAAAACAGACCGCACCCTGGTTGAAAAACAACTGGACGAACTGGTTGCGGATTACGATAAAGGCCATATTAGCCTGCCCGATTATTGCAACAAGCTAAACCGCTTGCTGGCGATGACGGCATAATCAAAGGGTTGGTTATTGGAGGCCGGAGGTTAGGTTAATTGATCCGGCTTCCTTACCTTTCTTAGCGTATCAAATTCTAAACTCTAACCTCTAAATCCTAATCTTAAAGTCTAATTTCTGACGACTCCTTATCTTAAAACGTGCAAAATATATTTTAGAGTTTAGAACTTAGGTTTTAGGATTTTAACCTTAGGTTTGTTTGCATATGGGCACAGACCAATCCGCTTCGCACTTACAAATTGTTACCACTGCCGATGGTTCAAACACTATTTACAACGCACTGGTAGGCGAAAACTACCACTCGCGCAATGGGGCGCTGCAGGAGAGCCTGCACGTGTTTGTACACTCGGGGCTTGAGTATTTCCTGGAGCACAGCAATACAGGCAATAACAATGTATCCATATTAGAAGTGGGCTTTGGTACCGGGCTAAACTTTTTGCTTACAGCTAATGTTTGCACCCAACAGCAAATCAATCTTATTTACACCGGCATCGAGGCATACCCGCTAACAGATGAGATGCTGGGCCAAACCGGTTATGACCAGTATGTGCCTGCCCCCGTTTGGCAAAGCATGTTGCAAAACTACCGGGCGTCGTTAAAATCGCCCACGCAACTAAACAACTATGTGCAAATGCAAATTGCACCCACAACCCTTGCTGACTTTACATCCCTAATAAAATATGATGTAATATATTTCGATGCTTTTGCCGTCGCCCACCAGCCCGAAATGTGGAGCGAAGAAGCCATTACCCACACCCTTAACTTTTTAAAACCCGGTGGCGTGTTTGTAACCTATGCCATAACCGGCAACCTTAAACGTACCATAAAAGCTTTGGGCTTAAAGGTTGAGAAAGCTCCAGGCGCGCCGGGCAAACGCGAGATGTTACGGGCTGTTAGCAATTTTAGTAGGCAGTAGGCAGTAGGCAGTAGGCAAAATTACCTATTACCAAAAGCAAGCCTGCAAACTGCAAACCAATAACTGCCAACTGAATATATTACCTTTGTTAATTATAACAACATATTATGCCAATAACTGCACCTGTTACCGCCATCACCCCATCCGGCGCTTTTGAACGCCTGCTTACCATCATGGACGACCTGCGGATAAACTGCCCCTGGGATAAAAAGCAAACGCTGGAAAGCCTGCGGCATCTTACTATTGAAGAAACGTACGAGCTGTCTGACGCCATCCTAAGCGGCGATATGGACGAAATAAAGAAGGAACTGGGCGATATTATGCTTCACCTGGTTTTTTACTCGCGTATAGCATCAGAGACTGATAGCTTTAACATTACCGGGGTACTGAACGGCATTTGCGATAAACTGATAAACCGCCACCCACATATTTACAGCGACACCGTAGTGAATAACGAGGATGATGTAAAGCGCAACTGGGAACAGATAAAGCTAAAAGAAGGCAACAAGTCTGTTTTAGGGGGCGTACCTGCTTCCTTACCGGCATTGGTAAAGGCATCACGCATACAGGAAAAAGCCCGCGGTGTTGGGTTCGACTGGGATAATAAGGAGCAGGTTTGGGCCAAGGTAGAAGAAGAACTGCAGGAGTTTAAAGATGAATACAACGTTGCTAATGAAAGCGATATAGACCATGAGAAAGCCGAAGGCGAGTTTGGCGACCTGCTATTCTCCTTAATTAATTATGCCCGTTTTATTGGGATTAACCCCGAAGATGCGCTGGAGAAAACCAACCGCAAGTTTATTAAACGCTTCCAATACCTTGAAAGTAAGGCCAAAGAACATGGCAAAGAGTTGCATGATATGAACCTTGCCGAAATGGATGTATTTTGGGAGGAAGCAAAAAAAGTGTAAAATTATTGACTGGTTGTATCGTTTTTAAATTGCTCACGTAATGTTAAGTGTAGCTCAATGATATGAAGAGATTAATTTATATACTACCACTTTTACTGATGTTGGCAGCTGGTTGCCTTAAAGATGGCGGTAATTATTACTATGATTCACAGGGTGCAGCGCCATTAGGCACGTTTTCGGGCGAATTCAGGCGAATTCACAGGAAGGCCGATCAATCTATCGATACTTTGAAGGCCAATATTAAAGTAATTATTGAGCCCGGAGGATACCGTGTACTGGGTGATACATCTACCATACACGCCGGCAGCAGGGGCCTATATGGGTTTACCGTAAACGGGATAAAATTTGCAGATAGCACATTGGCTAAAACCGGCACACCTGTAAAAACCCATCTGGATGGCGAATACCTGTATATTTACAATGGCAGTATTTTTCAGATGGTGAAAACATCGGGAGACACCTTAAGCTTGCAGTACGACCTAAAAAAGACGAATTAATTATTGTTTTAATGTTTAATAATGCAGTACCCGTAGTTTAGCCCAGCTAAAGTTATGGGTATTTGCTTTTTATAAAAAAAATTCGGCAAGGTTGTAACGTTTAAGCTTTTAGTGCGTATTCTATTAATCGACTTGAGCAGTACTAATAATAATTAATGCATTTACTTCACCGCGTTACTGAAGAAGAGATAGTCAGTAAGTGTAAATCGGGCAGCGTAAAACACCAGGAATTACTATACAAACAGTTCTATGGCTATGCTATGGGTGTAAGTATGCGTTATAGCCTTAACGAAGATGATGCATTAGAGGTTGTAAATGACGCCTTTATAAAAGTTTTTAATAATATAAGCGCTTATAATACCGACAAACCATTCAGGGCCTGGTTACGCACCATTGTTGTAAACACTGCTATTGACAGGCGCCGCAAAGAAATAAAACACCAAACCAACACCGATATTGAAGATGCGTACGGTGTTGGCAACAATGCAACAGTAATTGATAGTTTAAATGCACAGGATATTTTAAAGCTGATGAAGCAATTACCGCACATACAGCTCACAATTTTTAACATGTACGAGATAGATGGCTACAACCACGATGAAATTGGCAAAATATTGAATTTACCTGCAAGTTCATCAAGAGTATATTTAAGCAGGGCAAAGGATAAATTGAGGCATCTGTTAACAACCGAAACACAAAACCATGGATGAGCAGTTTGATAAAAAACTAACTAACCACATCAGGGAAGTGTTTGATAATTACGAACACCCCGGTGTTGAGCATGGCTGGGAGCAGTTAAGGAAGAAATTCCCGGCCGAACAGAAGAACAACAAAGTTGCCTGGCTTTGGTGGAGCAGCGCCGCGGCTATCATCATTGTATTTTTAGGCATCGGTATATGGTATAATAGCAAACCTAATGCTGTAAATAACCTTGCTGTAAAACCCACTGTAAAAAAACAACAGCCAGTAATTGCAGGGCCAAAACCTACAGGTAATAACCAGCCAAATACCGTAACACCTGTTACAACAGATCAGCCTGCTGTTGCTAAAAACAGCGCTCCGGTATTTAATAACCCGGTAACACCGGCTATACACTATCAAACACCTGTTGTTAACGCTAATACATTACCGGTAAATACCAATGTAAATACGGGCATACAAGCTCAGCAACAGGCAATTGCCAATTCGGCTGTACCAAACAGCGCACAAAACGGGCAGCCCGCACAGGTTGTAACCTTAACGCCTGCTATCGACAGCCAAAAAAACATTAATAGCATTGCCAACCAGCCGCAATTGGCGGCCACAACGCAAAACGTACAAGCACCGGTAAACAATAATGCTTTAGCAAACAGTACAGCCAAAAAACAGCCAAAAACAATGGCCGATATGTTTGCTGATGAAAAGCTGAATCAACCTGCTAAAAAGCATAACGCAGATAAGCAAAACAACAAAAAGGTGAATTTCAGCATTTATGCGGCAACCTATTTTAACTACGCCGAAGGTAGTGCCAACCAGGTAAACGCTGGCGCGGGTTTCACATCAGATTTTAGGCTGAGTAAAAATATAAAACTATCTACCGGTGTTGCACTGGCGCAAAATAGCTTAAGCTACAATTCATCGCCGCCGCAATCGCCATCTGCAAGCGGGTTTGTTGCCTCGGCCCCGGCATTAAGGCAACAGGATGCGTTGTTCGCCACTTCGGCTGTATTACCGATGTTTAAAAATTACAATGCCAGCCTGGTAGGCCTTGATATACCTATCAATATTAAATATGAACTTAACCCCGAAAAAAGTGATGCTTATATATCTGCGGGCCTAAGTTCGGGTACATTTATTAATGAAAGTTACACCTACCGTTATGTTTATGGCAATGGCGCCTCGAGCGCTGCAAGTAGCTCTGAAGAGCAAACAACACACAATAGCTTTAACAACTTCTATTTTGGCAAAACACTTAACTTTTCATTTGGCGTTGGCTACCCGGTAGGTGGTAACAGGCTAATTGTTGAGCCATTTGTGAAGTATCCGCTTGGTGGCCTTGGTGCGCAGGATATACGTTTCGGTGCGGGTGGCATCAACCTTAAATTCAGCTTTAAAACGCAGAAGAAATAAATATCACAGAAGCCGCCTAGCAATAAGCGGCTTTTTTATTTAAACCTGATAGCTTTTACCGGAGAGATGCGTGTAACCAGCATTGATGGGATAATAAGCACCAGCAAACAAGTAACCAATGTGCCCACGTTAAGCAATAACACATCGGTCCATACTATTTTTATAGGCACAAAAGTCATATAGTAAGAAGCCTGATCGAGCTTGAAAAACTGTGTATGCTGCTGAAAATAACCCAAGCCAAGCCCAAATGCGTTACCAAGTAGTAAACCCACTCCTATTAAAAAGGCGGCGTTATATAAAAATATCTTTTGGATAGCCCAGTTACCCGCCCCCATCGCCTTAAACATGCCTATCATAGCAGTGCGCTCTAATATCATAATAAGCAAGGCCGATATCATATTAATAACTGCTACGGCAATCATCAGTACCAGCATCACAATGGTGTTTACATCCAACATATTCAACCACTCAAAAATGGTGGGGTAATTATCTAAAACGGTATATGATTTTAACGTAATAGGCAGTTTATCATCAATAGCGTTGGCGGCGAAATTCAGCTTATCAAAATCGCTTATGGTTACTTCATAACCGTTAATTTCTCCTTTTGTCCAGTCGTTGAGGCGCTTTATAAGTGCCAGGTCGCCAATTACAAAGGTTTTATCAACCTCATCAACACCTATATTAAATATACCTACAATTTTAAGCTTGCGTTTGCGCAACGGCTCCTGTACAAAATACATCGTCACGTCATCGCCGGTTTTAAGTTTCAGGCGATTAGCGGTTGATTGCGATATCATGATCTGTAACTGCACATCGGTGGTATCGGTATATTTGATCACCGTGCCCGCCACCAGTGCTTTTTTAATATGGCCCCAGTTATAGGTTTTGTCTACGCCTTTTAATATTACGCCCTCTATCTCATTATTGGCTTTAATAATACCTGGTTTTGTAGCATACGGGTAAACGGCTTCAACCAGCTTAACCGACTTTATATCTTTAACGATATCGGCGCTGTCTATAAACCCCGCTTTTTGGTACGATACGTTGTTATCGGTCTTAACAATTTGAATATCGCCGGCAAACCCCCTAACCTTTTCGCGTATTTCTTGTTTAAACCCTTTTATAACGGCCAGCGAGAGTATCATTACGCCAAGGCCCAGCATAATACCAATAATAGCTATGCGCACAATTAACTTTGAAAAAGTACGCTTGCTTTTAAATGTAATACGACTTGATATAAACCCGGCGAAATTCAATGCAGAAATGATTTTTAGTACCTTCGCAAAGATGCGTTTTTACAGTAAACATACCGCTTTAAAATTTGCTTTAATATTTAAAAACTTATGATCGGCATTAAAATATACACTCCGCTTTTGGGCTTAAGCCTGCTGGCATTTAAATGCGATAATTTTGCACAATCGCCAAAGGCAGCATCAAAAACAGTTAAACAGGTTGCGGTAAAAAAGATCATAGCCCCCATACTGCCGGCTGCCGACAGAACAAGTGAGTATCTTGATTATCTTAAAGGCCGCAAAATTGGGATGCTGATCAACCAGACATCCATCATAGGCAGCAACAAAAAACCTTTGGTAGATAGCCTGCTGAAATTAGGCGTCGGCATAAAAAAGATCTATGGCCCTGAGCATGGTTTTAGGGGTAACGCCAGCGATGGCGCCACCATTAATAATACAACAGATGCGGTTACCGGCCTGCCCGCCATATCGCTTTACGGCAAGCATTTTAAACCAACACCCGAAGACCTGAAAGGAATAGACCTGATGATTTTTGATGTGCAGGACGTAGGCACGCGTTTTTACACCTATATATCTACCCTGCATTACGTAATGGAGGCCTGCGCCGAAAACAATATTGAACTGATGATATTGGACAGGCCAAACCCCAACGGCGTTTATATTGATGGCCCTATATTAGATACCGCCGGTTATCGCTCGTTTGTGGGCATGCACCCCATACCCATTTTACACGGTATGACCATAGCCGAATACGCCCAAATGATAAATGGCGAGGGCTGGTTAAAAAACAAGGTAAAATGTAAGCTTAAAATAATCAAGGTAGCCAACTACGCCCACAATATGGATTATACCCTGCCGGTAGGCCCTTCTCCAAATTTAAACACCGCGCAGTCTATATTACTGTATCCGCACATCTGCTTTTTTGAGGGGACCAAACTGAGTTTAGGCCGCGGTACCTTATTCCCTTTCCAGGTTGTTGGCAGCCCTTTGTTAAAAAATAAATACGAGTTTTCGTTTAAACCGGTAAGTATCCCCGGCATGAGTGATAACCCGCCGTTAAAAGATACGGTTTGTTACGGGCTCGATCTTAAAAATTACAATATGCAAACCATCCGTAACAGCGGAAAACTTAATTTGGCCTGGTTAATTGATATGTACAAAATATACCCGGATAAGGCACATTTTTTTATCCCGTATTTTAAAAGGCTGGCAGGTAATGATGTTTTACGCCAACAGATAATTGCCGGTAAAACCGAAGCAGAGATACGCCAAAGCTGGGAGCCCGGCTTAATAAAATTTAAAGCTACACGCAGCAAGTATTTGCTGTATAACTAAAATAACATTTTGCCCCTATGAGAATAATATTTATGGGTACCCCACAGTTTGCCGTAGCATCGCTTGATGCGCTGATAAAAGCAGGTTGTGATATAGTTGCCGTTATAACCGCTCCTGATAAACCCGCCGGCCGTGGGCAAAAGATAAATCAATCGGCAGTAAAGCAATATGCCGATGCCAACGGTATAAAAGTATTGCAACCCGAAAAGCTGAAGGACCCCGAATTTATTACTGAACTGGAAGCCCTTAAGGCTGATTTGCAGGTTGTGGTAGCATTCCGCATGCTGCCCGAGGTTGTTTGGAATATGCCGCCAAAAGGCACCATAAACCTGCATGCTTCTTTATTGCCGCAATACCGTGGCGCAGCCCCTATCAACTGGGCCATTATTAATGGCGAAAGAGAAAGCGGTGTTACTACATTCTTTTTAAAGCATGATATTGATACCGGCGATATTTTGTTCACCGAAAAAGTAACCCTTACCGGTAAAGAAACCGCCGGCGACCTGCACGACCGCCTGATGAACAAAGGCGCGGGCCTACTGGTAAAAACCGTAAAAGGGATTGAAAGCGGGCGGTATCACGAACACCCGCAGGAAGAGCTGGCCGAGGGCATTGAATTAAAACATGCGCCCAAATTATTTAAGGCGGATTGCCTGATAGATTTTAACCAGCCCGCAGAGCAGGTTTATAATTTAATAAGGGGATTAAGCCCGGTACCTACCGCTTACACAGTTTTAAATGATAAAGTATTAAAAATATACAACGCCGATTATGAACCGGGTATAGCTGCCGGTGGTTTTGTAACAGATAATAAAACCCGGTTAAAATTTGCTGCGAAGGGTGGCTTTATTAGTGTAACCGATGTACAGCTTGAAGGCAAAAAACGGATGAGCATAGAGGAATTTTTGAGAGGGAATAAATTATAATTTAAATGAACAGCACTGATAGGATAGCGCAATTAAAAACAGAAATTGAGCCGTTGCGCGAACAACTGATAGCACACCCGCTATACCAAAACATTAACACCATTGATAGCCTGCATACATTTATGCAGCACCACATATTTGCCGTTTGGGATTTCATGTCGTTATTGAAAGCCCTGCAGCAAAATTTAACCTGCACCACCCTGCCCTGGATGCCGGTTGGTAGCGCCAACACCCGTTACCTTATCAATGAGATAGTAACCGGCGAAGAAAGCGATGTGGACCACACCGGCGAACGCACCAGTCATTTTGAGCTGTACCTGAAAGCCATGGAACAGGCAGGTTGCAATACATCAGCTATTGTGTCTTTATTTAAACAGTTAAGTACGCAAAAGGATGTAAACATCGCGTTAGCAAATGCTGAGATCCCTGCGGCAGCGCGCAACTTTGTTAAACATACTTTTGAAGTGATTGCTACCAATAAAAGCTTTTTGCAGGCAGCAGTTTTCACCTTTGGCCGCGAAGATCTGATCCCGGGAATGTTCATTGAAATGGTAAAAAAGCTAAACGGACAACTCCCCGGAAAGGTTGAAATACTACTCTACTACCTGGAGCGCCATATTGAAGTTGATGGCGACCACCACTCCCAGTTAGCCTACCAAATGACTGCCGAACTTTGCGGCGATGACGATAGTAAATGGGCAGCTGCCACAATTGCTGTTAAACAAGCATTACAGGCAAGGGTTGCTTTATGGGATGGGATACTGGCAGAGATAAAGGGGGTGGTTATTGAGGCGTAACAACCTGTAATATCGTTAATAGTAAATACAGGAATTAGCTGATTATAAGGATAATACAAGTGTTCACGTGCGTTCACGGCAGTGAACGTGAACGCTTGTAGCGCTAGGGGACGTTTCAGGGCGTTTCGGGGTCGCTTTAAGGCGGTTTGGGGAAGGCTTTAAACAAATAAACCTTACAACTTATTCAACTCATCCATCAGCGCCTTGCTGATGCGGTTAAAATAACGTTTTACGCCATAGCCCATAACCCACTGGATGCCTTTGGTGGCGTTGGTTAAAAACACTTCGTCGGCCTGGTTTAATATCTCGGGGTTTATCTGGGCCTCGGTAACGGGGATATTATTATCGAGCGCAAGTTGCATCACTACCCGGCGCATTACGCCTTCTACACAGCCCTCACTTAAGGCCGGGGTGTATAAATGATTTTGGTACCAAACAAATATATTGGAGCTGTTGGCCTCGCATAAAAACCTGTTCTGGTTTATCAGGAATACATCATCCAGCTTATTCTGCTGTTTGTATATGCCCGCCATTACATAAATAAGCGAATTACAGGTTTTGATATTTGATAACCAGTTAAGCGGTTTGGGCAGTTCGGTGTACACATCCATGATCAGGCCACGTTCGTTTAAAAAATAACGCGGCTCTTCTATAGGCTGTATCTCCAGGCAATACGCCATTTTATTCTGGGTAGGCGCATACAAACCTTCGGCATCCCTAAAAACGGTAAGGCGCAACCGGCCATGCTTTATTTTATTACGGCGGGCAAGTTCTTCAACCTTCTCCTTCAAAAACCAGCTATCGGCCTGCGAGTAACCATCAATCTTTAAAGCTTTCATCCCTTTTTGCAGGCGTTCGGCATGCAGTTCGGGGAATTTAAGTTTGCCTTTCATTAACCGCATACTTTCAAACAAGCCATCGCCATACCTAAATGCCCTGTTGGCAATGGTAAGCAGTATACTGTCTGCAGGTAATATCTCTCCGTTAAAATTTATATAAACAGGCGGCATTTAAATGAGCTGAATTTTGGTCTGCAAATTTGCAGATTTCAAATGATTAATATCAGTGCTATTAACGTCATTTTTGCAATTAAGATTGCAAAAAAATCAATTAATCGTTTTCCGCTTGGGTCTCGCCGGGGGTATTGGCACTGGTATATTTTCGCCACTTCTCTAAAACGCCTTTAAAGTCGTCAGGCAGCGGGGCTTCAAAGTAAATATCCTTTTTTAACGATGGGTGTAAAAACCCAAGCGATTGTGCATGCAGCGCCTGCCGGGGCATAATCTCAAAGCAATTCTCAACAAACTGGCGGTATTTACTAAATACAGTTCCTTTTAAAATTTTATCGCCGCCGTACATGGCATCGCTGAACAGTGGGTGCCCAATATGCCTCATATGCGCGCGTATCTGGTGGGTACGCCCGGTTTCCAGTTTGCATTCTATCAGGGTAACATAACCCATTCGCTCTAAAACTTTATAATGGGTTACCGCCCATTTGCCTTTCTCCGGGTCGTCATATATCGACATCACCCTGCGGTCGTTCACACTACGGCCTATATAGCCGCTAACGGTACCGTCCTCAGCAATATCGCCCCAGGCAAGTGCTATATATTTACGGCTGATGGTATGATCATAAAACTGTTTGGCCAGGTAGTTCATGCTGCGCTCATTCTTACTGATAAGCAGCAGGCCCGATGTATCCTTATCAATACGATGCACTAAACCCGGGCGCCCATCATTGCCCGGCAGGGTTGGTAGCTGGTTAAAGTGATAAACCAGTGCATTTACCAAAGTGCCTGTATAATTATTATAGCCAGGGTGCACTACCATACCGGCAGCTTTGTTTACAATAAGTACGTCGTTATCCTCGTAAACAATCTCGATTGGTAGATTTTCCGGGTAAACCTCTGTATCCCGTGGGGGGTGCGGCAATACTACAGATATTACATCCTGTGGTTTAACCCGGTAACTGGCCTTAATAATCTTATCGTTCACCAGCACATTACCGGCATCAATAGCATTCTGGATGCGGTTACGCGATGCGTTCTCCACCCGGTGCATCAAAAACTTATCTATACGCAACAGGGATTGGCCTTTATCAACAACCACGCGCAGGTGTTCAAACAAATCCTGTTCGTCGCTATCAATTATGGCTGTCTCGTCTATCATTTGGCAAAAGTAATGTTATTAGGCTTAAGCCCAAAGCCGCTATAATAATATATCAGCTTTACTTTATAAGTTTGCAAAGTGGATATCAGCCTTGACATATACAGCCCTGTTCAGCAAATAAAAAATAACCTATTTACCGGTAAAGGCATCGAGGTGTTCATCAAACGCGACGATCTGATCCATCCCATTATTTCGGGCAATAAATGGCGAAAGCTTAAATATCCGTTGCAGCAGGCACAGGCCCAAAACAAAACCCACCTGGTAACATTTGGCGGGGCGTACTCCAACCATTTGCTGGCAACAGCCGCAGCAGCAGCCAAATTTGGTTTTAAAGCCACGGGCATTGTACGTGGCGAAGAAGTGCAGAACGACACCCTCTTCCTTTGCAAGCTGCATGGCATGCAACTCATCTTCACCGACAGGGATAGCTACCGCGATAAACAGGCATTATTTAATAAGCTTTTTGGCGATGACGGGCAAGCCTTCTTTATTGACGAGGGCGGAGCATCTGCCGAAGGCGCAAAAGGCGTTAGTGAACTGGTAGATGAACTGACCGACACTTATCATCACATCTTCTGCGCCTGCGGAACCGGCACTACAGCGGCAGGCATCATCAACGGATTAACAAAGCATCAACTCTCCACCCAATTTAATGCCATCCCGGTTTTAAAAAACGGGGGCTTTATGCAGGATGAGATAGACCGTTTTTTGACAAATCCAGTTGATTATTCCCTGCATCTCGATTACCACTTTGGCGGCTATGGCAAAACCACGCCCGGGCTTATCCAATTCATCAAACAATTTGTGGCCGATACCGGCATCCTGATAGAACCTATTTACACGGGCAAAATGCTATATGCTTTATATGATCTTGCGACTAAGGATCACTTCGCCCCCGGCAGCAAAATACTGGCCATCCACAGCGGTGGTATTTGGGGATTACTGGGGATGAAAGGTAAGTTTTAACCGGGATTAAACTGATTTTACGATTGCCCGGATTTTAAAAGCGCAAATCAACGTTCTATTTAGGCTCTCGCAAAGGCGCAAAGACGCAGCTTAAAATTCAACTCCTTTTTGCGTCTTAGCGTCTTTGCGAGAAAATATCACCAATTTCCTCCATCCGTATATCTAAAATCCGCACACCTGCACATCAATTATCGGTATACCGATAACCGCTTTAGTCCAAAAAATAGGTTTAGTTCAT
The DNA here is from genome assembly GCA_040390445.1 of Bacteroidota bacterium. Lineage (GTDB taxonomy): Bacteria > Bacteroidota > Bacteroidia > Sphingobacteriales > Sphingobacteriaceae > Mucilaginibacter. The sequence goes on along the minus strand of JAZJYI010000001.1, from coordinate 706,728 downwards.
TTAAAGTTACTTTTTAGCCAATCGGTTCAAAAACCTTTAAATTATTGTTATTTAGGGCTTTTTGTTAGATTTGTAGTAACCAATATAATACTATATGTACCAACTGCAAGTAACTCCACAGAATGTTCAGGCTGCGTTAAGCAAGCATATCCTGGCCGATGGTTTCGACCTTACCTTTGATATGGAAAAAAGCCAGGGCGTTCATATTTATGATGCTAAGAACAACCGTACGCTGTTAGACTTTTTTACCTGTTTTGCTTCTGTTCCCTTAGGTTATAATCACCCCAAAATGCTGAACGACGAGGGTTTTAAAAAAAGCCTGATGCTGGCGGCATTAACCAACCCATCAAACTCTGATATTTATACCGAGCAATACGCGCAGTTTGTAGAAACATTTGGCCGTGTAGGCATCCCGGATTATCTGCCACACGCCTTTTTCATTTCGGGTGGATCGTTAGCTATTGAGAATGCGCTTAAAGTAGCTATGGACTGGAAAGTACAAAAGAACTTTGCCAAAGGCCACACTACCGAAAAAGGTTTTAAGGTGATCCACTTTGAGAACGCTTTTCATGGTCGCTCAGGGTACACATTAAGTTTAACCAACACCCAGCCGGTTAAAACCAAGTGGTTTGCAAAATTCGACTGGCCAAGGGTTTCGCTTCCGGAGATCCATTTCCCACTGACGGATAGCAATATTGAAGACCTTAAGAATCGCGAAGCAAGATCCATTGCCCAAATAAAAAAAGCATTTGCCGATAACCCGGACGATGTATGCGCCATTATTATTGAACCCGTACTATCCGAAGGCGGCGATAAACATGTTCGCCAGGAGTTTTTGGAACAATTAAGGGTACTGGCCGATGAGAACGAAGTGATGCTGGTTTATGATGAAGTGCAAACCGGCGTTGGCCTTAGCGGTAAGTTTTGGCTGCACCAGCACTTTGGCGAAAAAGCCCGCCCCGATATTTTAGCCTTTGGTAAAAAAATGCAGGTATGTGGTATACTGGCAGGCAAAAAGGTTGATGAAATAGAGAACAACGTTTTCAATGTATCATCGCGCATTAACTCTACCTGGGGTGGTAGTTTGGTAGATATGGTACGCTCCTCAAAGATCATGGAAATTATTGAAGAAGATGGCCTTTGCGATAAAGCGGCCCAAACCGGCGGGTACCTGCAAACCAGCCTTAAAAACATTGCGGCCAAAAATGATATCATTACCAATGTACGCGGCAAAGGCTTATTAACCGCCTTTGATTTCCCTGACGCAGGCACCCGCAATGCGTTTATTAATTACGGTTTAGAAAATAATATTATGTACCTGGGCTGCGGCGATCGCAGCATCCGTTTCAGGCCCGCGCTCATCATAGAGCAACAACATATTGACGAGGGTATGGATGTGCTCGAAAAAATATTGCTTCAACTATAATAAAAGTGTAATAATATTGCTACAAGCGCCTGTTTTAAACCCAACAGGCGCTTTTTTTATTCCTCAAATACTATAATTGCGGAATGGCGTTATTATAATATTATTAATAATTTATCGGCAGGTGTTATTAATTGATTTATGGTTACGTATATATTAAATACACTACATAATACTAAGGGTTACATAGGATGAACAGACAAATTGAAAAATTAAAAAAGCAACTTACAGAGATAGCTGAGGTTGTTAATTCTTTCCAGTCTGAAGCTGTACAAGTGAGAGTGGTTGACAGACTTTTAGACGAGATAATGGATACGGAGAAGGGGGATACGGAAGGATCTGATATTTTCAATAAAAGAGGCCGCAGGCCATCCCGCGAAAACGAGATAAACGAAGCACATGGCCGTAAAAAGCCGGGCGCTACCAAGGTGTTAAACCAATTGCTAAGCAGCGATTATTTTAAAACCCCGCACTCTATCTCGTCAATTGCAGATTATTGCAAAGAAAAATTCGACTCGGATTTTAAAACATCAGAACTATCGGGCATTTTGCTGAAACTTGCCAAAGAGAACAAGCTTAGGCGCGAAAGAAGCAACGAAAACAACCGCTTCGAATACGTAGGGGTTTAATCCCCAAAACAAAAGGCCGTTCAAATTGAACGGCCTTTTGTTTTGGACATATTCGATAATAGCATATATAACTAACTGCTTTTAAAGTTTAGGGAAATATGTCAAGAGTTCTTTTTTAAAGGATTGTTCTAATAACTCGCTTATTTCGATACCTTGTTTTACTTGTAAAAGTTCTGCTTTTGTTATTCTGCCTCGCTGTTTAAAAGTTTTATTGTAGTATAAATCACCAACATCATGCACTTGGACTTCATTACAATCAATGAACGTCTGCTTTGTTATCGTATTACTTTCGTTAGGTTTAATCATAACTAAGGTTTCAAATGGAAGATCGTTAAGTTCAAAATACCTTTTTCTACTTTCAAATTGTGAAGTTCCACAGATCATAAAAACGCAGTCATTATCATTTATCCCAATACAGACGTGGGGATGTGGCTCAAATGAACTTATTTGGGGATTTACAAACCAATAAATGTTACCTATAGTTATCTCAGCGATTAGCTCCTCTATTGGTGGCATTTATAAGATATGCTGATAGTGTTGTTTACTTAACAAGAGTAACTCTTCACTTTGGGCAAATGGCTTATCTGTTATGCCATTCTCAAAGAAATCGTTTTGATTTATTTGAAAGGCTTTTCCAACTCCCATTTTCAATTCATTCTCGAACCTTTTCCATTCAGGAAAATAATGAGAGTATTCACTAAGTTCAAATTGGTTTTTGTTCCCGTAAAAATCATATATCTCATCCATTGTTTTAATGTCGGTTTTAGAGAAAACATCGACATCGACATCGTTTAAAGATTTGAAAATGTAATTTTCAGAATCTGATATAAAATCATTCACGTAATCTAAAATCTCTGGTTCAAACCAAGCAGATTTTAATATTATATCTTTTGTTTTAGAAGGAACAGGACCATTTTTCATTGCTACATAAGAATCATTGGTAATAGTTCTACCAAACCGCCTTAAATGTAATCGATCAGCTAAATACACAAGCTTTCCCGCCTTCATATAGTTGATGTTGCCACCCTCTTTTTTTGCGAAATAATTTAATGCTTGTACCGCTTTTTTGAATTTAAATGAAGTCATAAAGTTGATGTGGTCTTCATAACGTTACAATATATGAAATGAATATATCGTTTTTTTATTGAGTAATACAAATTTACGCAATTAATTTAAAAATACCAAATGATTTGCTAAAAAAATTAGCGACATCTTATAAACACTCTCTACCTCAAATCAAACAAATTATCCACCCCTAAAATTTTACGGGAGGTAAAACCTTCGCCGTATTTGGCATTGATGCTTTTGCCATACTCGCGGCCCCGGCCGTTTATCTGCTCAATAAAATCGGGCGATGAGATATACGTTTGTGGCTCGTCCTCCTTATACTCGGGGTTGTGGAACTGCGAACCATAGGCATAAATGCTTTCTATCTTTTTATCCCAAAACTCGGTTACATCAACAATAATATCCGGTTTAATATAGCGGTCTTGTATAAAATGCAGCACCTGTGTTGGGCGCCATGGCTCCTGTAGCTTGCCATCCCCGAAGGTTTCTATCCGGCGCAGGCCCGATAAAAAGGCTGATGCCTCTACCAGTTCATTAGCGCGGCCATGGTCGGGGTGGCGGTCATGATAGGCGTTGGTTATTACAATTTCGGGCTGGTACTTGCGTATGGCAGCAATCACTTTAAGCTGATACTCTGCGGTGTTGGTAAAAAACCCATCGGGTATGGCCAGGTTGTCGCGAACGGCTAATCCTAAAATCTCAGCAGCTTTAGCGGCTTCCTTATCGCGTATCTCAGCAGTACCACGGGTACCTAATTCACCGCGGGTTAGGTCAACAACACCAACCTTGTGGCCAATTTTTATGTGTTTTAATATGGTGCCGGCACAACCCAGTTCAGCATCATCGGGGTGTACGGGTAAAACTAAAATATCTAATTTAAGCATAAACGTAAGGGTAGTTATTTAGGTTCGGCAGCCAGCAGGCGCTGTATCCTTTTCTTTATTTTTGAGGATGTGGGTTTGGTAAACGGGTAAAAAAAGTCGGCCACATTACCATTCCTGTCAATAAGGTACTTATGAAAATTCCAGCGGGGTGTTGAGTTAATTTTACCATTCGCCTTTTTATCTGCCAGTAATTTATAAAGCGGTGCGGCATACGGGCCTCTCACCCTGATTTTTTCGAATATGGTAAAATTGTTACCATAGTTACCACAAAAGGCAGCTATAGCATCACCTTCCAGCGGTTCCTGCCCCCCAAAATCATTTGAAGGGAAAGCCAGTATCTCAAAGTCCTGGTCAGCAAACTCTTTTTTAAGGTCGCTCAGATCTTGCAACTGGGGTGTAAAACCACATTGCGAAGCAATATTTACAACCAGTAATACTTTATTATTGTAATCGGCAAGGCCTATATGCTCGCCGTTCAGTTTTTCAACCGTGAACTGATAAATGCTGTTGTTATCCATTTAGTTAGAGCTGGAAACATACCCGGCTTCAAGCAAAATGGTTTCAATGTCGCGTTGCTCTGATGCGTCGTACGTTTCTTTGAGGTTATGCCCAAATAAGCGGGCTACCGATTGGAAAAGGAATGCGTTAAACCCGCCTTTTAATTCTTTAGCCAAAGCAAAGCTGGTTGCACCGGTTTCGCGGCTAACCAATTTAATTAATACTTCACCCTGACTTATTGACAGGTTTTTTATGTCTTTATTGAATACAGCTTTTACGTCTGCTTCGCAGGCCTTCATTAATTCCTTTTGTTTCTTTTTATCACCGGTAAGGGCCAGGTCGCGCTGTAGTTTTCTGTAACGTTCGCCTGCAAAACGTGCGTAAGGCAATACTTTAAGCACATTATAGCGTAAACGGCGGTAGTTAAGCCTGTCCTGCTCGCTTGCAAAAATGCGCGAATCAACAATGCGTACCTCCGGGGTTACAATCCAGGGCACAAGTTCACCATCAAGCTTGGTCAAATAAACCTTGGTGGTATCATTTTTGCCAAGTACCATAGGTGGCGCGGGTTTATCGTCCTGGGCTTTTAACCCAATGGCCGCGCAACAAAACAATAAAAGCGAAACAATAAATTTCATATTTTTACTTGATACAAAATTAACGCATTTTATTTTGTTATTTTATAATTACCGCAATAATAAATATTGTTTGCGGGTTTACAATAGTATAATACCACGCTGATACATGAAAGATTTAGTGATTGACCTGGAAGCCGAAAAGAAAGAGATACTGAAAAGATACCGGGCATTGCTGCGCGCAAGTAAATCTACCCTGCAAAAAGGCGATAAACGCATGATACGCAAGGCGTTTGAGATGGCGTTGGAGAGCCATAAAGATATGCGCCGTAAAAGCGGCGAGCCTTATATATACCACCCTATTGCCGTTGCCCAGATAGCAGCCGAAGAGATAGGTTTGGGTACCACATCAATAGTGTGCGCCCTGCTGCACGATGTTGTAGAAGATACCGATGTTACACTGGAAGATATTGAGCTGGAATTTGGTAAAAAAGTAGCCAAAATTATTGATGGCTTAACAAAAATATCGGGTGTGTTTGATACCAACAGCTCGTTACAGGCCGAAAACTTTCGTAAGATGCTGCTTACCCTTGCCGATGATGTAAGGGTGATACTGATAAAACTGGCCGACAGGCTGCACAATATGCGCACCATGGAGTTTATGCCGCGCGATAAGCAGCTTAAACTATCATCAGAAACGGTGTACCTGTACGCGCCGCTTGCCCACAGGCTGGGCTTGTACGCCATAAAATCTGAACTGGAAGACCTTTCCATGAAATACATGGAGCGCGAAACTTACCAGTTCATCAAAAACAAGCTGAACGAGAAAAAAACGGAACGCGAGAAATTTATCCGTGATTTTATTGAGCCGGTACAAAAGGTATTGGAAGGGCAGGATCTGCACGGCGAATTGTTTGGCCGACCAAAATCTATCCACTCCATCTGGAACAAGATGAAGAAAAAGGCCATCCCTTTTGAGGAAGTGTATGACCTTTTCGCTATCAGGATTATTCTGGACAGCACACCCGAGAATGAAAAAGCCGACTGCTGGAAGGCATACTCGATAGTTACCGACCTTTACCGCCCAAACCCCGACAGGCTGCGCGACTGGATCTCGTCGCCCAAGGCAAACGGTTACGAATCATTACACACCACGGTTATGGGCCCGCGCGGGCAATGGGTTGAGGTGCAGATCCGTACCAAACGTATGAATGAGATTGCCGAGAAAGGTTTCGCGGCACACTGGAAATATAAGGAATCATCAACCGATAGCGGTTTAGACCTATGGGTGCAAAAAGTTAGGGATATGCTGAAAAACCCCGACTCGAACGCACTGGACTTCCTGGACGATTTCAAGATGAACCTGTTTAGCGATGAGATCTTCATCTTCACCCCAAAAGGTGCGCTGATACAATTACCGCTAAACGCTACCGCGTTAGATTTTGCATTCGAGATACATACCGATGTAGGCGCAAGTTGTATAGGTGCCAAAGTGAACCATAAACTGGTACCCTTAAGCTACAAGTTACAAAACGGCGACCAGGTAGAGATCATCACCTCGGGTAAACAGACCCCTAAAGAGGATTGGCTGAGCTTTGTGGTTACCGCAAAGGCGAAGGCAAAAATAAAATCGGCACTGAAAGAGGAACGCCGCAAAATTGCTGACGACGGTAAAGAGATACTGGAGCGTAAGATGAAATCAGTAAAACTCACCTACAACTCCGAGAACCTGCATAAGCTGAGCTACTATTTTAAGCTCACCTCCACGCAAGACCTTTTTTACAATGTGGCCAAAGGCCTTATTGATATGAAGGACCTGAAAGAGTACCAGGCATCAGAAAAAGTAATTGAGAACAAACCGCAGGATAAGATAGAGGCCGAGCAGTTGCAAAACATCGTCCGCAATATAAAAACCAAGGACAGCGACGTTTTGCTTTTTGGTGAAGACCTGCAAAAAATAGATTATAAACTGGCCAACTGCTGTAACCCTATCCCGGGCGATGATGTTTTTGGCTTTGTTACCGTGAGCGATGGCATTAAGATACACCGTACCAACTGCCCTAACGCCGCCAAACTAATGGCTAACTATGGCTACCGTATTGTAAAAGCCAAATGGACCAAACAGCTTGAACTGGCCTTTTTAACCGGCCTGCGTATTACTGGTATTGATGATGTTGGTTTGATCAATAAATTAACCACCGTAATATCAAACGATTTTAAGGTGAATATCCGTTCCATTACTGTTGATAGCGATAACGGTATTTTTGAAGGCTCGATAATGGTTTATGTGAACGATACCGAGCACCTGGATAATCTCATTAAAAAACTGAACCAGGTGAAGGGTATCACCTCGGTTATCCGGTTTGATTCGGTTATCGATAAAGCATCCTGATGCTGAATAGTTGATTATGTAAGCGGTGAGTAGTTTTACTTATCCACATATTCAACTTAATCAACACAATCAACTAAAAACTAAAATATTTAATACCTTTGCACTGTTAATTTAACATTATGCCTGTACAGGAAACCATTGCGTTGGTAAAAAAGATTTTTGAGGCCTACCTCGAAAATAAAAGCCTCAGGAAAACTCCTGAGCGTTTTGCCATACTTGAAGAAATCTATTCAAGAAGCGATCATTTTGATGTAGAATCGTTATACATCCACATGAAGAACAAGAAGTACCGCGTTAGCCGTGCTACTGTTTACAACACACTCGAACTTTTAGTATCATGCGACCTGGTGACTAAACACCAGTTTGGCAAGAATATGGCCCAGTTCGAAAAATCATACGGCTATAAGCAGCATGACCATATTATCTGCATTGATTGCGGTAAAGTGGTTGAGTTTTGCGATCCGCGTATTCAGCAGATCCAGAGTATGATGGGCGATATTTTAAAGTTCGATATTAAACACCACTCTTTAAACCTGTACGGTAACTGCACCAAACTGCGCGATGGATTTTGCGACAGAAAAGCGCAATAATTACCCAAAATTCATTCAAAATTTATTTCAAGAAAAGTATCATTTAATGGCTGTTGACGTATTATTAGGCCTCCAGTGGGGCGACGAAGGTAAAGGTAAAATTGTTGATGTACTAAGTGCAGGTTACGACCTGATAGCCCGTTTCCAGGGCGGCCCAAATGCAGGCCACACTTTAGAGTTTGAAGGCAAAAAGTTTGTTTTAAACACCATCCCTTCGGGTATTTTCTTTGATAACACCATGAACCTGATTGGTAACGGTGTTGTGATAGACCCTATCACCCTTAAAAAAGAACTGGATAAACTTAAAGATAACGGCCACGACCTTTTGGCCAAAAAGAATTTGATGATCGCTAAAAAGGCGCACCTTATTCTGCCAACCCACCAATTGCTGGATGCCGCTTCTGAAAAGAAAATGGGCGATGGCAAAATTGGATCAACCTTAAAAGGTATCGGCCCAACTTATATGGATAAAACCGGCCGTAACGGTTTGCGCATTGGTGATATCACCCTGCCCGATTTTAAAGAGCGTTACCAGAAACTGGTAGATAAACATACCGCTATGCTGCAAGCCATGTATGGCGAAGTAGCTGATTTTAGCGAACGCGAAGCGGCTTTCTTTGAAGCTGTTGATTATCTTAAACAATTCCCGCTGGTTGATTCTGAGCACCTGGTGAACCAATATATTAAAGACGGCAAAAAAATACTGGCAGAGGGCGCGCAAGGCACTATGCTGGATATTGATTTTGGTTCGTACCCGTTTGTAACTTCATCAAATACCACTACTGCTGGTGCTTGTACCGGTTTAGGTGTAGCCCCAAGCCAGATAGGTGACGTAATAGGTATTTTTAAAGCCTACTGTACCCGTGTTGGCGGTGGCCCCTTCCCTACCGAACTGCACGATGAAACCGGCGAAGAATTACGCCGTATTGGCCACGAGTTTGGCGCAGTAAGCGGCAGGCCACGCCGTTGCGGTTGGATAGACCTGCCCGCTCTTAAATACGCTATTATGCTGAATGGTGTTACCCAACTGGTAATGACCAAGGCTGACGTTTTAAGCGGTTTCGATAAGATCTATGCCTGCACCCACTACAATTATTTGGGCGAACAGATAGATTATATGCCTTACGATATTTGCTCGGTTGATGCCCACCCGGTTCTAAAAGAAATTGACGGCTGGAACGAAGACCTGACCGGCATTACCGAATTGAACGAGATCCCTGCAAAACTGCAATCATATATCGAATACTTAGAGGCCGAACTTGAGGTGCCAGTAAAATGGTTATCTGTAGGCCCGGATAGGAAACAGACTTTGGTATTGCACTAATTAGGAATAGGCGGTGGGGACACCGCAAATAAGATTATTTAAAATAACACCCTGGTTTCGGTGTCCTCACCGAAACTCGACGACTAATAATAAAACATTCAAAAGGCCCCGATAAATCGGGGCCTTTTTTGTTGGAAATCTATTATATTTAAAAACTAAACCGGCCATCATGTTCAAACCTAAAACACTTAAAACAGCCTCATATATTGCTTTAATCTGCTGCATATTAGGCATAATTATTTTGTTATTTAACTTAACAATTCAGAACAATTACATGCTTTATCTCATGATCATATCATGGGCTATGCTCCTTTATTCTTCATTTTTAGGGATTAAACTTTCGGGGTATGAGCTATATGATGAAGATAGAAAACGCCTTGGCTGGTGTTTGTATGGTGTTATGATATTATTTGTACTATTCGTTCTCTTTAACTTTTCATTAGGGATATTACCTGCAATATTTATAGCCATAACATTGCATAATCAAAAAAAGGGATTTGATAGCTGGATGAAAGAGAAAGAAGGTTTATAACTATTACCTTTGCCATGTGATAACCCAGGTAACAGACGTAGCCATATTTAAACAAAAAGCGCTTGCATGGGCCGCTAAATTCAACACCCTGTGTTACCTGGACAGCAATAGCTTTAACGACCCCTACGGCAAGTTTGACACCCTTATTGCCATAGGCGCCAAAGCTGAGCTTATTGCCAATGCAGGCGATGCTTTCGCACAGCTTTCGGCCTTTAGAGACAGCAACCCCGGCTGGATAACCGGTTTTTTTGGCTACGACCTGAAAAATGAGACAGAGAACCTTCAATCCAACAACGCCGACCACCTTAAATTCCCCGACCTGTACTTTTTTGCGCCTGAGATTCTCATCAGCATAAAGGGAAATACGGTGGAGATAATTGGGGATAATTGGGAAGGAATTTTGGATGTGCCCGAAGAGAGACTCGAACTCTCAAGAGGCGAACTACAACCAGTCATCAACCTACAGCCCCGCTTCAGCAGAACAGAATATATAAAAACCGTAGAGCAAATCCAGCAACACATCGCTCGCGGGGATATTTATGTAACCAACTTTTGCCAGGAGTTTTATGCGGAGAATACACAGATAGAACCGCTGTCCATCTTTCAAAACCTGAATAGCTTATCGCCTACCCCCTTCTCTACCTTTTTTAAGTGGAACGGCAATTATATCATTTGTGCCTCGCCCGAGCGTTTTTTGGCCAAACGGGGCAGTAAGCTCATCTCGCAACCTATAAAGGGTACAGCACGCCGTGATGCCAACGAGGCAATCGACCAGTCGCTTATCAATGAACTGCGCAACCACCCAAAAGAGCTGCAGGAAAACGTAATGATAGTAGACCTGGTGCGTAATGATCTGACCCACTCGGCCAAACCCGGAACCGTTAAAACTGAAGAGCTTTACGGCATCCAAAGCTTCAAGCAGGTGCATCAAATGGTATCAACCGTGGTATGCGAGCTGCGGGATGATGTATCAGCGGTAGAAGCAGTAAAAAACACCTTCCCCATGGGCAGTATGACGGGCGCACCAAAAATAAGCGCCATGCAGCTGATGGAACAATATGAACGCAGCAAACGCGGGGTGTACTCAGGCGCGGTTGGTTATTTTAGCCCCGATGATGATTTTGATTTTAACGTAGTAATCCGCACCCTGCTATACAACAGCACCAAAAAGTATTTATCGTTCCATGTGGGCAGCGCTATTACCTACCACGCCAATGCCGGGAGCGAGTACGAAGAGTGCCTGTTAAAAGCAAAAGCTATCCTGGAAGTACTGGGGATAGATCATAAAGTTTAATTGGTTTCACGCTAAGACGCAGTTTTCGGCGGTTTGTTTGATGCTATCATGGTAAGCTTGTATAACCATTTGCCGGCTTTGCATAGCGTTAAGGTCTTCGACAGGCTCAGACTGACAAATCTCTTACCCCGGCAATACCGGATCAAGCAACAGCTTATCCGCAATCCTAACCGCTATCTCCGAACCATTTGCCCAAAACGCCGAGAATGGCTTTACGCTTAAGTAAGGCACAAAAGCCTCGCCGTATAATTCTTTGATATCCGCCTCAAAAACAAAATCTTTTACCTCGGCAATTTGCCAGGCAATATGTTCAACCTCGTACCGCATAGTTTTATAATCGGTGAGGCGGTTGTAGCCCCAGTAATGCTCAAAAATAAACTCTTCGGGGCTGCCTGCTGCTATAGCGGTAAGGCTGTTACGTACGGTAGCCCCAAGTTTATTCCACACACCCTTTAGTTTCCACTCGTATAAAAATTGCGTGTGGTTAGGGCCGTCCTTTGTTACAGAATGTCGCATAGGCAGGGCACGGTAATGCTCTTTATACAGGTTATTGGCTATCAGCACGATCATACTTTTTGGCACTATCTCGCTCACAAATACTGCACCCCGTTTCCATTCTTTACCATCAAAGTGGCGCACATAAAAACGCAGGTTCACTTCTTCAAAATTCACGTGGAATGGCCATTTAATGCCCAGCACATGGGTATCCTGAAACATAAAGCCCACCATGCTCACCAGGGCTTTGCCCTCCCACAGGTCTACTTCTGTACCAGCGGGCAGGTAAGGTTTTAATATCCCGGGGTCAACCTCGTAATTCAGCATAACCAGGTTGCGCCATTGGGCGGTTAAAAAGCGGGATTTAGAAGTGGCCATGATGATAAAAGTAAAAATTATGCTTATTGTTTTTGTTTAACCGCCAGTTTATCTAAACCACAAAGAACACAGAGATATAGCATATTATTGAGCACAGGGAACACAAAGTTATTATTGCTATTAACCACAAAGGTCACAAAGCTTTAAGCTCTGTGACCTCTGTGAAAATCTTTGTGTACGCTGTGGTTAATAATCAATTAACCCCCATCAATCTTACTTCCCTTTATAATATTTCATTGCCTCAGGTACCAGCTTTTGGATATTGGCTATACGTGTAGCATCGCTTGGGTGGGTGCTTAAAAATTCTGGTGGGGCGCCCTGGTTTTGTGCTGCCATGCGCTGCCAAAAGGTAACTGCCTGGCGTGGGTCATAACCGGCCATGGCCATAAAGGTTAAGCCAAGCCTGTCGGCCTCGTTCTCTTTATCCCTCGAATATTTCAAAGTGGCTAACTGACCGCCAACACCGTACAGTGTACCAATAAGCGCCTGTGTAGTTTGCGATTTATTGCCCGTTGCAGCATTAATGGCTGTCCCGCCGGCCTGTACCGCCATTTGTTGCGAAAGCGCCTCGGCCGAGTGGTGGGCAATGGCGTGGCCTATCTCGTGGCCCATAACCGTGGCAAGGCCTGCATCTGTTTGTGTAATGGGTAATATGCCGCTGTAAACAGCAACCTTACCACCAGGCATGCACCATGCGTTAACTTCGCTGCTTTGTATCAGGTTAAACTCCCATTGGTAGTTGTACTGGTCGCCATAGCCGTTTGCTTTTAAATAGCTATCAATAGCTATTGCAAGCTGGCTGCCAATACGCTTTACACGCTGGGCATCGGTACCACTGCTAATAACTTTTGTTTTAGGGTCTGATAAAAGGGTGCGGTAGCTTTGCGCGGCTGCAGGGTTTATCTGATCATCGCTTACTAAACTTAATTGCGAGCGGCCTGTAAGCGGCACTGTAGAACAGGCGTAAACGGCAATAGCTATTACAGCCAGTGCCAATAGGGGTTTCATTCTCTTCATGGTAAGTCAGGTGGTTTTCTTTTTAAATAAATTAACTTTCGACTCCTTACCCTTCAATAATCGCTCTATATTTTTTTGATGCGTTACCAATACCAGTATAAAAATACACATGCCATAAATAATGACCGATTTAATATTCACATGGAAAATAAAAGTTATTCCAATAGGATATATAAACCCTGCCAATATTGACGACAGCGATACATAACGGGTTATTAGCAACGTTACAATAAAAACAGTTACGCAAAGTAAAGCAGCCGGTAGGTTTATAGCTAATATCATTCCAAAAAGTGTGGCAATACCTTTACCGCCCCTAAAACCTGCAAATACCGGGAATAAATGGCCCATTACAGCCGCTACACCCAATGCAAGCTGCAAATTGGTAAACGCTACAGAATGAAAAGCACCGGTGGTGCTTGTGCCCACCATATAAGCCAGGTTGGTAGCTGTCCAGCCCTTTAAAATATCCAGCAGCATAACAGGTATACCGGCTTTTTTACCCAAAACCCTAAAGGTGTTGGTAGCCCCGGCGTTACCGCTGCCATATTCGCGTACGTCTACATTGTAAAATGCCTGCCCTATCCATACTGCAGTTGGAATTGATCCGAATAGGTAAGCCAGAATAAGCGCCGAAATCGAGTAGATTGATAGCATCTGCCTGCAATATTATTAAATTGATGTTATACTACCGCAATATATCATTATAATTTTACAGCTTTTAAACTGAGGTCTAAACTTTTTATAGAATGCGTTAAGGCACCAACAGATATATAATCTACACCGCATTCGGCATAGCCACGAATGTTATCAATTGTTATCCCGCCTGATGCTTCGGTAATATACCGGCCTTCTATCATGTTAACCGCTTGTTTCAAATCGGTAAAGTTAAAATTATCAATTAATATGCGGTTAACATTACCTGTTTGCAATACCTGCTCCAACTCGTCAAGGTTACGCACTTCAATTTCTATAGCCAGTTTTTTGCCGGTTTCCTGCAAGTAACGGTTGGCATTTTCAATAGCCCTGCGAATACCGCCAGAGTAATCTACATGATTATCTTTGATCAGTATCATATCATACAAACCAAAGCGGTGGTTAACGCCCCCGCCTATACGCACGGCCCATTTCTCCAGGTAGCGTAAACCGGGTGTGGTTTTGCGGGTATCTAAAACTTTGGCATGGGTGCCCTGTAAAATATCAACTATTTGGTGGGTGGTGGTGGCAATACCGCTCATGCGCTGCATGCAGTTCAACACCAGTCGCTCGGCCTTTAAAATAGCCTGGGCATCGCCTTCTACTTCAAAAGCAACATCCTTTGGTTTAATTTCGGCACCATCCTGTAAAAAAACGTTCAGTTTCAGGTTAGGGTCAACCTCGCGGAATATTTCGGCAGCAAGCTCAACACCCGCCAGTATGCCGGTATCTTTTACCAATAACCTTGCTTTGCCTTGTGTACCTGCTTCAATGGTAGATAGTGAAGTGTGATCGCCGTCGCCAACATCCTCACTTAAAGCATTAACTATAAATTGATGTATAATTTCTTTGTCCAAACCTTTGCATTTTTGAGTTTCAAAAGTAAGAACAATTGATGATTAATTAGGTTTTTTCGGTTTCGATGCGCAACTCAATGACAACCATTACCTTATTAATTTCCCTGAGGGTATAGGAGATGCGGAACTTGCCCTTTTCGGTGCCTAAAATAACCACGCCGAAGTTGTAATTTGGGTTAGAGCTAACGCGGTGTAATAATTTTACCGTATGCGGTTTGTTCTCTTTAAAAAACTTATCCAGTATCATTTCCGACTGTGCCTTTGAGTAAACATTGGTTTCGTCTAAAATATTCATATCAACGTTTGATGAGAACATTTTGGCCAGTTCGTGCGCGTTGCCTTGTTTTATAAGGTCGGCAATTTTCTCAATATCATCCGCCTTTACTGCAAGGGGCAGTAAAAATAAAAGGGTAAGCAGCGGAAAGTATTTTAGTTTCATATGTATATATGACCAATAACTTAAAGAATTGTTGCAACAAAAAATAAAACGCTGTTAAAGTACAATGTTTAAACGTTGCTTTTATATTTGCATTGTGGAAAACAATAAAAAAGTTGCATTAATTATACTTGACGGCTGGGGTTACGGCCGTAACGACAGATCGAACGCGATTGTAGCGGCAAACACGCCGTTTTTCGATTCGATGATTGCAAAATATCCAAACTCAAAGCTGGAAGCATCGGGCCTTGCCGTTGGCTTACCCGAGGGGCAGATGGGCAATTCGGAAGTTGGGCACATGAACCTTGGTGCCGGCCGCGTGGTTTACCAGGAACTTGGCCGCATAAACAAAGCCGTTATTGATAACGAGTTTGTACAGAACGAAACCCTGCTTGAAGCATTTAACTATGCTAAAGACAATGACAAAGACCTGCACCTGATAGGCCTGGTGAGCGATGGTGGTGTGCACGCGCACATTAACCACGTAAAAGGCCTGGCCGATGCTGTAAACGCGTTAGGCCTGCAAAAGGTATTTATCCACGCATTTTTGGATGGCCGCGATACTGACCCTAACTCGGGCGCCGGTTTTATTACCGAATTGCAGCACCATATTGCCGATACGCCTGTTACCATTGCTTCGGCTATTGGAAGGTATTACGCTATGGACCGCGATAACCGCTGGGAGCGCGTTAAAAAAGCGTACGACCTGTTGGTTAAAGGCGAAGGCGAGGCATCTAAAGATATCGTTGCCTCTATCAAAACATCATACGAAGCCGGTGTTACCGACGAATTTATACTGCCGATAGTAAAAACCGGCGAAGACGGCCAGCCTGTTGCCACCATAAAAGATGGTGATGTGGTGATCTGCTTTAACTTCCGTACAGATAGGGGCCGCGAAATTTCGCAGGCGCTTACCCAAAAGGAGTTCCCGGAGTATGATATGAAACCGCTCAACATCGACTACGTAACCATGACATCGTACGATGAAACCTTTAAAAATGTAAAGGTGGTTTTCCGTAAGGACGACCTGAGTAAAACATTGGGCGAGGTTTTAGAAGGCGCCGATAAAAAACAGATCCGCATTGCCGAAACGGAGAAATACCCGCATGTAACGTTCTTCTTCTCGGGCGGGCGTGAAACTGAGTTCAATAACGAGAAACGCCTTTTAGTGCCATCGCCAAAAGTTGCTACTTACGATCTGCAACCCGAAATGAGCGCCGAGGGCATTCGCGATGCCATTATCCCCGAACTGGAAGCCGGCTGGCCCGATTTTGTATGCCTTAACTTTGCCAATACCGATATGGTTGGCCATACCGGCGTTTTCAGCGCGGTAATGAAAGCCGCCGAAACTGCAGACGCCTGTACCAAAGCGGTTGTTGAAACTGGCTTAAAAAACGGATACTCGTTCATCATCATTGCCGACCATGGCAATGCCGACTATATGGTTAACGAAGATGGATCGCCAAATACCGCGCATACCACCAACCTGGTGCCTTGTATTATTATTGATAACGATGTAAAACAGGTAAAAGATGGCAAACTGGGCGATATAGCGCCAACCGTTTTAAACATATTAGGCGTGCCTATCCCGGCCGAAATGACTGGTAATGTATTGGTATAAACCCATCAAAAAATACACTATTTATACAAGCGTGCTGTTGCTTTTATGCGGCAGCTACGCCTGTAATAAACCCGAAATAAAGGAAACAAAGTACTTCGACCTGAAGGAGTATTTTAAGAAAGAAGCCATACGCCTTACCAAGCAAAACCCCACGGTTGATAAAACAGTTGCACACAACGACATCGCCGAAAACAAGAAGGTACATATTGGCAACTGGGAAAAGGAATTAAACCTTTTTACCGAAAGCGACATCAACAAACCCGCCTGGAAACTTAGCTACAACGTACAGGCCAATGATGACAGCGTTGTTTATAAAGCCAAATACCCCGAACTGGAAACCCGCCAGATAATCATCAGGAAAAAAGCAGGGCAGGTAACCGAAATAGCTATTGTAAACAACACCCACAACATCCTGTACAACACTACCGAAAAATTGGTTTACGCGCCAAATGCATACTATTTGATAGAAAAAATGCAACAGGTAAAAATAATGGGGGCCAACAACTACCGCGTTAAAGGAAAGTTTTAATTAATGGTGCCCGTTGGCGGTTGCCAGTTTTTCTTTAGATAACTCTATCAGCGACGAAATATCAGATCTGCTGGGGTTATCAGTCAATACTTTTTCCAGGTCGGTAATAGAGGCTTTTAATGAATTAATGCCCCTTACCTTATCATAGTTATGCGGGTTCTTCTGATCCAGCTTAAATATGCCGTATTCGCGATAAGCAATACCACGCGTTTGGTAGCATTTACCATGGTCGTTAGGTTCAATGGCTATGGCTTTGGTCAGGTCGAATATAGCCCCCAACAGGTGTTTCTCGCGCTCCGTTGGCGACAGGTAGGTATCCTTCCCCAAATAGCCTTTAGCCCTTGCACGGTAATAATACGCCGAAGCATCAACCGGGTTTATAAAAATAACTTTTGTATATGCGGCTATTGATTTGCGATAGTTTTCGCTGTGGTAGTAAGAGTAACCCAGCATCCAGTAAGCATTAGCGTTGGTTGAATCAACCAGGCAGGCCTTTTCCAGTTGGGCTACGGCAGCTTTAAAGTTACCGTCCATAAAGGCCTGTTGCCCCAAACGCACATAGGCATTCTGTGCCGACGATGTTTCGAGCGACGTAAGTATAAAAAACGATATTATAGCAGAAAGCCTCATTTAATACTCAGGGATTTAACCGATAACAATACATTAACTACCAACAAGCTAAATTATTATCCGGCGCATGCAATTTGTTAATAATTTCAGTAATGTATACAACTATTTTGAATAATTTTATCGGAAGCATGGTAGGCTTTAAGTCTACACCAACCCAAAAACCGCTGTTCAGTATGGAACAAAACGGAACAGACCTTAAACTACTAATCAGCTACAAATCAACCATTTAGTTAAATAACTAACCTGGCTTATAGTTGCTATTATAAAACCTAAAAAGGACGAAATAAGGTCGAAAAAGAGTCAAAAAAAGTCTTTTTTTTTGCTGCTATTTTGTTCGCCAGATCTTGTTCCATTTCGCAAAAAGTGGAACAAAAACCTCATTTTCATAAAACGCTGTTTACAAGCCACTAACAATAAACACGTAAAGTTTTTATTTAACTACTGACAGGATCCTGTCAGTACTAATGCATTGATTATCAAATTATTAAATCTGTTCCTTTTGTTCCACTTGTTCCATTTCTCAATGGAACAGAACAAGCTGGGTGCGACAAATATTTTTTTGTTTAAAAGATAATGTTGTGCTATTCGTCTAAAGCGGTAAGGGCAGTAAACCCTTTACAACTAAACATAAGATGAATACTATAAAAAATAAAAAGATAGCCATTATTGGCGGCGGCCCGGGCGGTTTAACCCTCGCAAGGCTTTTACAATTAAAGGGTGCCGATGTTACCATTTACGAACGCGACCTTCACCAGGATGCCCGCGCACAGGGCGCCACACTCGATCTGCATGAAGAATCGGGCCTGGCGGCTTTACAGGCCGCCGGATTGATGGATGAATTTAAAGCCAACTACCGCCCCGGTGCAGATAAAATGCGTGTTACCGACGAACACGCAAACATTATGCTGGATGAACACGCAAGCGAGCAGGACGAAATTTACCGTAACCGCCCTGAAATAGACCGCGGCCCATTACAAAAGCTGTTGCTTAATTCGCTTAAACCCGGCACCATAGTTTGGGATAGTCAGTTTGTATCGCTTGCACCGATTAATAATGGTTGGATAATTGAATTTAAGAACGGCACCATGGCTACTGCCAACCTGGTCATAGCCGCGGATGGCGCCAATTCAAAGCTTCGCCCCTACATTACCCCTATTCAGCCATTTTACTGCGGCTATACGGCTATAGAAGGTGCAGTTTATCATTCAGAAAAGGTTATACCCAAAATGCATCAGCTTTTAAGTGGCGGTAAAATTTTTGCCATGGGCGATAACAGGAGCCTCATTGTAAGTGCCAAAGGCGATGGCAGCCTGGGGTTTTACCCCTGCTTTAAAACGGACGAGAACTGGACTAAAGAGTGTGGCATTGATTTTACGGATAAAACGCAGGTGCTTGCCTGGTTTAAAACCGAGTTTTCAAACTGGAGCGATGCCTGGCTGGAGCTGTTTGAAAACGCAAACGGCGCTTTTGTACCCCGCCCACTATACTCCATGCCATTAGACCAAACCTGGGATGCGCAGCCAAACCTAACCATGATAGGCGATGCCGCCCACCTAATGCCACCCTACGCAGGCGAAGGTGTAAACATGGCCATGCTGGACGCATTGGAATTAAGCCGCGCCCTTACCGATGAAAGCTACCCGGATACCTTATCTGCCATCTCGGCTTTTGAAAACCAGATGCGTACGAGGGCATCCGAAGCTGCGGATCAGTCTATCCAATCGTTAGAGATATTGCATTCGCCGGGGGCTATAGATTTTATGATGAGGATTGCAGGATAACCTTAAATTATAGCGAAAAGTTATAGCCTGTATATTTGGTTTATACATTTTTGTTGAGTTAATTGCGTTAATACTTTACAAGTATAGTATTAACCAATTTATCAACTTATGGATTTTTTTAAGGCTATAGCTAACGAGTTTACAGGCTTTTGGGGGCTGGGCGGTTTATTAGACATCATCAAATCGGGCGATTACAGCAAGTTTCTTACCTATGGAGGTATCACATCATTGCTGGTGCCTCTTACCCCATTCCTGCTCCTGCTCGAAATTATACGGGCAGCTTTTTATAAAAGGTTTAAGGTTATCCATTATAAGATCTCCTTTTTTACCTATGTATTAAACGCCTTTGTAGGCCGGGTGATCTCTATAGCCATGATAGGGCTCTGCATTAAATGGTTTTTACCCATCGCGCTTTTAAAAACCACATTTACCTGGTATTGGTTTATTTATGGGTACATAATATGGGAATTTGCGCATTTTATATACCATTACCTTGCGCATAAGGTACGCCTGCTTTGGTGCCTGCACTCTACCCATCACGCCCCCGAAAGCATGAACCTTTCGGTTACCTATGCACACTTTTTTTTAGAAGCACCATATGCCGACCTTATCCGCACCAGCATCTGCATTTTGCTGGGCGTAAACCCCGCCATGCTATTCGTAATTATGTTTATTGACGGCACCTGGGGCGCTATGATCCACGTGGGCGAAAACATTATAAAAGATGGCCGCCTGGGCTTTTTAAACAATATTATACTTACCCCATCGCATCACCGCGTGCATCATGCCCGCAATATTGTGTACATGGATACCAACTTTTGCAACCTGCTTAATATATGGGACAAAGTTTTTGGCACCTACTACCCTGAGGATCGCAGTATTCCTATTGAATATGGCATCAGTCGCCCCATGATCAAAAACAGCTTTCTGGATGCTTATTTTGGTGAGATTGTGGCGCTTGCCAAAGATGTTTACCGGGCGCCCGGTATCAAAAACAAGGTCTTTTACATTTTTATGCCCCCTGGCTGGAGCCATACCGGCGACCACAAAATGACCCACGTTGTGCGCAAAAAGTATTTTGAGGAACTGGAGGCAGAGAAAACAAAAAAGGAAAGGGTATTGGCGTAAATGTATTGAGGTGATGCATTGCTTTCCAATCCACTGTGTATCCAAATCCCCTGCATGACTTTTTTTCCACTTTAGTCCAAAACTTATAAAAACCAACCTAAATCTTTTCTATACCATAACCGTCAATAAATCAATATTTTACAACTCGACAACATTTACCGGGGCTAATTAGCTTATATTGGCATAGCTCTTGAAACTGTATATTTGAATAATTAACTACTGCTGATTAACCCATAATATTAAGGGCGGAGTTTCCGCACCTGCCAATATGACGTTACCGGCATACATAAAAGGTGATTGATGAGTTTTGATCCGTTCGATTTTAAAAATACCATGCCCTCCATTAATGAGGATTCCGAGTTTTTCCCACTGATGTCATCAGAGGATGAGGCGGAAATGAATAATGAAGAGGTACCCGATATTATTTCTATACTTCCGCTGCGCAATACCGTGTTATTTCCTGGTGTTGTTATCCCTATTACCGTTGGGCGCGATAAATCTATCAAACTGATACGCGATGCCAATAAAGGCAGCCGCTTAATTGGTGTTGTTGCCCAGCAGGATGTAAGTATTGAAGACCCTACTTTTAGCCAATTGAATAAAGTGGGGACCATTGCCCTTATCATAAAAATGCTGCAAATGCCCGATGGTAACACCACCGTGATACTACAGGGTAAAAAGCGTTTTATGCTGAAAGAAGAGGTACAAAGCGAGCCTTATATTAAGGCCACCGTTGAACCTTTTAAAGAGATAAAAGCCAAGGAGGATAAAGAATTTAAAGCCATGGTATCGTCTGTTAAAGACATGGCCATGAACATTATACAGTTATCGCCAAACATACCTAGCGAGGCCGGTATTGCTATACGTAATATTGAGAGCACATCGTTCCTGATCAACTTCATATCATCAAATATGAACGCGGATATGGCTGATAAACAGCAATTACTGCAAACCGCAAGCCTGCGCGACAGGATAAATATGGTACTGGAGCATTTAACGCTCGACCTGCAAATGCTGGAGCTGAAAAACCAGATCCAAACCAAAGTGCGGGTAGATCTGGATAAGCAGCAGCGCGATTACTTTTTGAACCAGCAGCTAAAAACCATCCAGGAAGAGCTTGGCGGCACATCGCCCGACCTGGAGATAGAGAACCTGCGCCAGCGTGCCCTGAAAAAGAAATGGGACAAAGAGGTGAAAGCCCACTTTGCCAAAGAGCTTGAAAAACTGACCCGCACCAACCCTGCCGCGGCAGATTACTCGGTGCAGATAAATTACCTGGAGCTATTGCTGGATCTGCCCTGGAACGAATTTACAAAGGATAATTTCGACCTTAAAAGGGCTCAAAAGGTATTGGATAAGGACCATTTCGGCCTTGATAAGGTGAAGCAACGGATCATTGAGTATTTGGCTGTTTTAAAACTAAAACACAACATGAAAGCCCCTATCCTTTGCCTGGTTGGCCCTCCGGGTGTTGGTAAAACATCCTTGGGAAAATCTATCGCAAAAGCGTTAGGCCGCAAATATGTGCGGATGGCTTTGGGCGGGGTGCGTGACGAGGCCGAGATACGCGGGCACCGTAAAACCTACATTGGGGCTATGCCGGGCAGGATCATACAGTCGGTTAAAAAGGCAGGTGCTGCAAACCCGGTGTTCATACTGGATGAGATTGATAAGGTAAGCACCGATTTCCGTGGCGACCCATCATCAGCCCTGTTAGAGGTACTTGACCCTGAACAGAACAGCACTTTTTATGACAATTACGTAGAGATGGATTTCGACCTATCGAACGTGATGTTCATCGCAACCGCAAACTCGCTGAGCAGTATACAACCCGCTCTGTTAGACAGGATGGAGATCATTGAGGTAAACGGTTATACCATCGAGGAAAAGATTGAGATAGCCAAAAAACACCTTCTGCCAAAACAGCGCGAAGCCCACGGCCTTACTGTTAAGGATGTGGTGGTAAAAAGTGATGTGCTTGAAAAACTGATAGAAGATTATACCCGCGAATCGGGTGTGCGTACTTTGGAGAAAAGGATAGGTTCGGTGATACGTGGTGTGGCTAAAAACATAGCCATGGAAGAGCCATATAACATCCTGGTAAGTAAAAAAGAAGTAGAGAAGATACTTGGTGCACCTTTTTACGATAAAGACCTGTACGAAAACAACGAAACTGCAGGTGTAGTAACCGGCCTTGCCTGGACATCAGTTGGTGGCGATATACTATTTATTGAGGCCAGCTTAAGCCCGGGTAACGGCAAACTTACCTTAACCGGTAGCCTTGGCGATGTAATGAAGGAATCGGTAACCATTGCGTTGGCTTATTTGCGCGCGCATGCTAGCTACTTTAACATCAACCCAAAACTGTTTGAACAATGGGATATCCACGTGCACGTACCTGCAGGCGCTACCCCTAAGGATGGCCCATCGGCAGGTGTTACCATGCTTACGGCTTTGGTATCGGCATTTACGCAGCGTAAAGTAAAACCACATCTGGCTATGACGGGCGAAATAACCCTGCGCGGCCGTGTGTTGCCGGTGGGTGGTATTAAAGAAAAGATACTGGCTGCCAAACGTGCCAATATCAAAGAGATCATCCTGTGCAAATCAAACCAAAAGGATATCCTGGAAATTAAAGAAGGTTATATTACCGACCTTAAATTCCATTACGTTACCGACATGCGCGAGGTGATAAACCTGGCACTATTAAATGAGCAGGTAAAAGAGCCGCTTGATTTAACCGTTAAAGAAAAAGAAGTAAAACCGGCATTAACTTAATCCGGATCCGTTTACACTTCAACCATATAAAACAAAATAGCCGGTAGCAATACCGGCTATTTTGTTTTAAGGCTATCCCTAATGTTAAAATAAGTTAATGATGTTAAACTAAGTTAATTAAAATCGACTATTAGGCTGGGCTAATTATAATTGTGAAACAATAAATCTAATTATTAATTAAAAATCACATTATGATGAAAAAATTAAAAGCACTATTAATCACAGCAATTACACTTGGCTTTTTATTCACCTCGTTATCAGGTAAGGCACAAACTGTACCCAAAAACTCATTTAAATGGAGTATTGCAGAAGAGACCTTCCGGCCTGTTGGTCATTTTCATCGCGAGTCGGATTTCGGTATCGGCGGCAGTGCTCGCATGCAATATGGCCTTTCTGATAAAGTTGCGCTAACCCTTACGGCCGGGTATTACAATTTCTTTGTAAAAGCCCCTTACAAAAATCTAGGTGTAGAAGATTACAGGCTTATACCTGTAAAAGTGGGTATAAAAGCATTTGTATTACCGCATATTTACCTTGCGGCCGAAGCCGGTGTAGGCTTTGAAGTAAACCGGGAGAAAAAAAGAGTATTTATTGCATCGCCGGGTGTTGGCTGGGCTAACAAATCGTGGGATGTGGGCGTGCGGTATGAAAACTACGCCGCCAATAACAACGGCTATGGTACATTAGCGTTACGTATAGCCTACGGTTTTTAACTGCGATGCCAAACGACATAATACATTCTAATTATTTAAAAGCAGGGATATTATCCGTGCTTTTTTTACATTAGCATACTTTTATAATCCTGATGAATAAAAAACTCTTCCTGTTAGCCATAGGCCTTTTAGCGGGTATTGGCTCATACGCGCAAAACCGCGCAAACGAGGTTGGCTTCCAATCTGATAACGACTCTTTTCTTGGCCAGGGATCTGACCGTTACTACACCAACGGTTTCTTCCTTTATTACCGCCACGCCATGGATGTAAGCAAAATGAAGAACGACAAATTGGCAAACGCGGTGTTTGGTTTAGAGTTCGGGCAAAAGATCTATAACGCGCAATCGGGGCAGTTGCCATCGGCAGCCGATGTTGACAGGCCATTTGCCGGATACTTGTACCTGGGCGCATCGGCCAATCTTTTATATAAGGACGAAACCACCCTTAAATTTGGTGCTAAAGTTGGCATAGTTGGCCCTGCAGCAGGTGGCTACCCAATTCAAAAATTCATTCACAACACTTTTGGCTTTTACGAGCTGAACAGCTGGCAATACCAGGTGCGTAATGCGCCGCAATTAAATTTAAGCGCTGAGATAAACAAGCTGCTTGCACGTGGCTCGTGGGCCGATCTAACCTTTTCGGGTTATGTTAATGCTGGTACAGGCTTCAATGCCGCAGGTATTGGCCCAATGGTACGTTTGGGTAATTTTAACCAGTTATTCCAATCGGTAAGTACCCAAAGCTCGGTAAGCAAAAACAGCAGCAATACACTGCTGCACAACAACGAATTCTTCTTTTATTACAAGCCGCAGATCAACGCGGTTGTATACGACGCAACCGTTCAGGGGAATATTTTTAAGGACCATCCTGAACCCGGTACGCAGGAGATTGTTGGCGACATTAACCACTTTGTATTCAGCAACCAATTGGGTGTAGCACTTACCACCAGCCGTTTTGTGTTTGATATTGGCGCGGTTATCAATACCCGCGAGGTTAAACAAATGGTAAAGAGCACCCACCAATGGGGATCGTTAACAGTGCTATACCGCTTTAATTAAAAATCAAAATTTGGCTTGCGGTCGGCTTTCTTAGCCGATTGCATTTTTTTATTGCCCAGGCGCGCCAGCTTAGCCGCCCTGCTCACTTTACTGGGCTTACGCACTTTGGGTTTATGCAGGGCATTGGTGAGCAGTACGATCAGGCGCTCCACCGCTATCTCCTTATTAAGAAACTGGCTGCGCTCTTCATCGCATATTACCTGCACCAGGCCATCTTTGTTAAAGCGGTTTTGTAATTTATCGCTCAGTAAAAGCTTCTCCTCATCGGTACATAATGCGGACTTATCGATATCAAAAAGCAGCTCAACCTTGGTTGATACTTTGTTTACGTTTTGCCCGCCTTTGCCCCCGCTGCGCGATGTTTTATAGGAGATCTCGCGTTGCAGGTCGGCCTTATTTAAGTTCATGGCGGCAAAGATAGTGAGTGGTTGGCTTGGTTAAGTGGTGAGTGGTGTTTTTTTCAACCATTCTCTTAATAAATTTAATCCAACCACTCACCATTCAACTTAATCAACCACTCACCATTTAACTAAAAATCGTAACTTCGTCCTCCGATGAGCAATAATATCGTGGTAGCTATTGATGGCTACTCATCATGTGGTAAAAGCACACTGGCCAAGGCATTAGCCAAAAAGCTGCATTATATTTATGTTGATAGTGGTGCTATGTACCGCGCTGTGGCCCTGTATTTTTTAAGGAACAATATTGATACGCAAAACCATGCGCAGATAGAAGAAGCCTTAAAAAACATCCACCTTAATTTTCACTCGCGCGATTACGAAACCCATATTACCCTTAACGGCGAAGAAGTTTCTGAAGAGATCCGCCAGATGCCCGTATCCGAGAAAGTGAGCGAGGTATCGGCTGTTAAAGAAGTGCGCCGCGAAATGGTGAAGCAGCAGCAGCGCATGGGGCAGTCAAAAAACATAGTAATGGATGGCCGTGATATTGGTACCGCCGTTTTCCCGGATGCCCCCGTAAAGATTTTCATGACTGCCGACCCCGCCGTTCGTGCCCAGCGCCGTTATGACGAGATCCACCTGAAAAACCCTGGGGTTACCTTAGAAGAGATATTTGAGAACATTGCCCACCGTGATTACCAGGACACCACCCGCGAGGAAAGCCCGCTTATACGTGCACATGACGCCATTATACTGGACAATACCGACCTTACCCCTGATGAGCAACTGCAGTTTGCGCTGGATAAGGTAGAGAAGCTGGGAGTATAAAATAGAAAATATATCAACTCGTCATTGCGAGGAGCGATAGCGACCTGGCAATCTTCGACATACTTGTAGCCGACTTTACTATCGAAGATTGCCACGCTACGCTCGCAATGACGCACGAGGAAACCTACGCCCCTATCTTAACCGTATGCACCCCAAACCGGTTCAAAAAATCAACCCCTTCATCGCTGGCTAAGCCTTTGTACTGGGCGTACGATTTATCAAAGTAAACATGTTTAATACCGGCAGAGAAGATAAGCCTTGCACATGGCAGGCATGGCGATAGCGTGGTGTACAGCGTGGCGCCCTCCAGGTTAGCGCCATTCTTTACAGCGTAAAGGATAGCGTTCTCCTCGGCGTGCAGGGCAAGCGAGCAGCTGCCTTTGGAGTCGCGCGCGCAGCCTGTTTCGGGCCACTCCTCGTCGCAGTTATGGGTACCCGCCGGGGGGCCGTTATACCCTATGGATATAATGCGCGTGTCTTTAGCTAAAACGGCACCGACCTGGGCCTTAACGCAATGTGAGCGTTTGGCCAGGTCGGTTGCCAGATTCATGAAAATATTTTCGAAACTTGGTTTCATTGTTAGTTAATTAGAGACTGGAAATTAGAGGTTAGGAAGAAACTAATCTCTGATTCACTAACCTCTAATCACTAATATTAATGCCCTCCGCCTGCTTCCAGGTTATCAACGTCGATACCTTGTTTTTTAAGGATAGCGCCGGCTTTAAATGCAAAGAACGCAAGGTAAGCAAAACCAATAACCGGGATGATGTATGATTTGTGGATGCCGATACCATCGGCAAGGATACCTTGCACCGGTGGAATAATTGAACCACCCAAGATCATCATAATTAAGAATGCCGAACCCTGGCTGGTATATTTACCCAAGCCTGTAACCGATAACGAGAAGATTGACGGCCACATGATAGAGCAGCATAAACCACCGCTAATGAATGCAAATACCGCAACCATGCCTGTAGTTACTAAACCAATCACCATAAATATAGCACCAAGTATGCCAAATATGGCCAACGTACGTACCGGTTTTTGGTTACCCATTAAGAAACCGATAACCAATAAAGCCACACAACCTGCGTAAGGATATAAGCTGCTTACGTCTGTACCGCTGATGCGGTTAACAACCAATACTACACCAAATGCAAAAAACGGAACAACAATGGTTAAAAGCAGTTTAGCAGTTTTTGAAAGGCTAAATGCAGCGATAGCGCCTGTCCAACGGCCTACCATTAAGCTACCCCAGTATAAAGAGATAAATGGTGCCACCTGATCGGTTTTAAAGTTGCCGAATGCCGGGGTTTCTAATAACGAACCCATATTACTTTGAATAGTAACCTCTACACCTACATAGGTAAATATGGCAAGCATACCATAAACCAATTGCGGGTATTGCATTGCTCCCCAACCTTGCCCGCCTTTACCGGCTGCTGATGAAGTACCTATAAGGGTAAACAAAATAATAGCTAATGATGCGTAAACAAAGTATTGTTTTTCAACCCCGGTAGCCTGTGCAAGCGGGGTTGCTGCCAAAATAAGCAGGAACGCAACAAATATAATACCCAATGGTGTGTTGGCTTTATTGCTTGATTCTATCTTTTCATCGCTGGTTACACTTGGTAATTTTGATACCCAGAAAAACAATGCAACTGCCAGGAACAGCGCAGCGAGGATAATATATAATGTATTTACCGATGCTATTTTAACCTCGGATGCCGGAATTTTTGCTGACGCCGAACCAAATAGTACAAAACCTACAATAACAGGCCCCCAAATACTACCAAAGTTGTTTACACCACCCGCAAAGTTTAAGCGGTGGGTACCTGTTTCGGGGCTACCCAAAGCAACCACAAACGGATTGGCAGCGGTTTGCTGTAATGAGAAACCTAATGCTATAATAAAGAAGGTTAACAATATAAACGCGAATGAGCCTGAATTAATAGCAGGGATCATGATCAACGCACCAACAGCCGAAATTAAAAGGCCATAAATAATACCATTTTTGTAACCTATTTTATTCAGGATGTCTACTTTAGTAGCTGCCGAAGCGAAGTATAGGATCAACGACCCGATGAAATATCCACCATAAAAGGTAAAGTCGATCAATTGAGATTCAAATTGTGTTAAGCTAAAGTGTGCTTTACAAAACGGGATAAAAATACCATTTGAAGCTGCTAAAAAGCCCCAGAAGAAAAACACGGTAATGATGGTATATAAAGCCGAACCATTACTCTTTGAGTTGTCTTGTGCCATTGTTTAATTAAGGTTAATACTTTTGGTGTGTTTAAAACACTAAACATAAATCAAATTTTATAATAATGGCTATAATTTTTTCATTTTATAAATCACAATATTAAGTTTTGTTGTTTAACAGATAAAAGTTGCATATTAGTGTCCTGATTTTTTTACCTGACGGGATTTAAACAAGGATATATAAGCCTATATTAATGATAGAAGCCATTATTTCGGGAATTGGATTTGGATTAGTGCTAACGTTTATAACAGGCCCGGTCTTTTTTGCTTTGATTAAAACCAGTATTGAGAAAGGTTTTCATGCCGGTTTATCACTCGCCCTTGGTGTTGTAACCAGCGATATGGTATTTGTGGGCGCCATTTTATTTGGTTCACAGTATTTTGATGTATCCGCGCACGATAAAACCATAGCCGGTATAGTAGGCAGCATCATTCTGTTCACCATCGGTATTTATTACATCTTTAAAAAAGCCGATGTTAATTACAACAACACTATCCCCAATAAAATAAACCACGCGGGCTATTTTTTTAAAGGCTTTGTGATGTGCATTTTTAACCCAACCGTGCTACTGCACTGGACGGTAGTTATCGGTGTTGCCAGTACGCAGTTCCATGCAGGCGTACATCACCGTTCGGCAAAAATCGCGGTAATGTTCCTTACCATTCTTATTATACAATTTGGGCTGGATGCCGTTAAGGCATTTTACGCCAACAAACTCCGCGAAAAAATATCCCCTAAATTTGTACACCGCCTAAACGAGGTTGCCGGTATAGCACTCATCATTGCATCATTGGTATTGATAGACCGGTTGGTTACACACTTTATCTTTTCGGCACCGGCGGTTAGTTAATCCCCCAGCCCCCTGAAAGGGGAGTTTTTGAAACGCATATTTGATTCCTTGGTGAAGTTGCATCGCGTCTACTTTACTCACCCGGTCTTTGCTTCGCCCGACCACCCTCTCTCCGCAAGCGGAAAGAGGGTAAGAAATATAATTTATTTTTTACACCCTCTTGGCGAAGCAGAGAGGGTCGACCAGCGCAGCGTCGTCGGGGTGAGTAAACTATACAGCAAGTCACCGCTTGTTGTAAGATCTCTTAAAAAACATTTGAGATAAACAAGAAAGGCGATAAGTGTTAAGTTTATCGCCTTTTTATATTCTATTTCCCCTTCAGGGGGTTAGGGGGTTTACATATAAGCCCTTTGGTTATTACCTTCCATCCAGTTAACAAAGGCGCGGTTTACAACCTTGTTACCACCCGGGGTTGGGTAATCGCCGCTAAAGTACCAGTCGCCGGCATGGTCAGGGCAGGCTATGTGCAGGTTATCAAGGGTTTGATAAAGCACTTCAACCTTAGCCTTAATATTTGGCGGGGTAATGATCTTGGCTATACGGTCAGATATCTCCTGGTCGGTAAACGGTGCGTAGATTTCTTTTACATAATTTTCTACATCCTCTTTAGCCAGTTTAGAGCTATCCTTACATTTCTGGTAAACCCCAACAATGATATTTTCTTTACCTTGTTCTTTCAGCAAGCTGATAGCAGCCTCAAAAGCCACAAACTCGCCCATGCGCGACATATCAATACCGTAGCAATCCGGGTAACGGATCTGCGGGGCTGATGATACCACCACTACCTTTTTAGGGCCAAGGCGGTCAAGTATCTTCAGGATGCTTTGCTTCAACGTAGTACCGCGTACGATAGAGTCGTCCAGTACCACTAAAGTATCTGCATCCTTATTAATAAGGCCGTAAGTAGTATCATACACGTGTGCAACCATTTCGCTGCGGTCGGCATCCTGTGTAATAAAGGTACGCAGCTTAACATCTTTAATAGCTATCTTCTCCACACGCGGGGCAAGGGCTAAAACTTCTGTTAATTCTTCTTCGCTAATTTTGTCGTCGCGGTTCAGTAGCCTGTCGCGCTGATATTTTTTAATATACTTATGTATCCCTTCAACCATGCCATAAAAGGCAACCTCGGCGGTGTTTGGTATGTATGAGAATACGGTGTTCTTCACGTCGTTATTAACCGCGCCCAATATCTGCGGGCAAAGCAGCCTGCCTAATTGTTTACGTTCCTTATAGATGGATGCATCGCTGCCACGTGAGAAATAGATACGCTCGAACGAGCACGCTTTTTTCTCTAACGGTTCGCTAAACATATCCTCGGTTATCTTACCGTTCTTTTTAACAATAAGCGCGTGGCCGGGTTTAATCTCGCGGATCTCCTCGATCGGGATGTTAAACGCCGTCATAATAGCAGGGCGCTCTGAAGCGGCAACCACTATTTCATCGTTATAGTAATAATAAGCCGGGCGTATACCAACCGGGTCGCGCATTACAAATGCATCACCGTGGCCTAATATACCCGCTATGGTGTAACCACCATCCCAGTTTTTGGCCGACTTACGCAGTATCTTGGCAACATCCATATCGTTAGCAATCATTTTGCTAATCTCCATATTGTCGTCTAATCCCTCGCGTTTGTACTGGTCAAAAAGGCCCTGGTTCTCGGTATCAATAAAGTGGCCTATCTTTTCAAGAACGGTCACCGTATCGGCTTTCTCTTTAGGATGCTGGCCCAGGTCATAAAGTTGCTGCAACAGTTCATCAACATTAGTCATGTTAAAGTTTCCGGCAATAACCAGGTTACGGGTCATCCAGTTGTTTTGGCGGAGAAAAGGGTGGCAGTTTTCGATACTGTTTTTGCCGTGTGTACCATAACGCAAATGGCCCAATAACACTTCGCCGGTAAAGCTTACGTGTTCTTTGAGCCATTCGGTATCGGCCATTTTTTCAGGCGTTTCCTTTTGTATCTCAGCAAATTTTTTCTGGATATACTCGAATATATCAGCAACAGCGTTTGAGGCCATCGATCGGTGCCTGCTAATGTACCGTTTACCAGGCTCAATATCCAGCTTAATGGTAGCAACGCCCGCGCCGTCTTGCCCGCGATTATGCTGTTTCTCCATTAAAAGGTAAAGCTTGTTTAAACCGTACAGCGCAGTGCCGTACTTTTTCTGATAGTAAGATAGTGGCTTTAAAAGGCGGATAAATGCCACACCGCATTCATGTTTAATCTGATCGCTCATGATTGGGAATGAGCATGCAAAGGTAAAATTTTATCTTATATAGTGTTTAAACATATTGTCATTAGTTAGTATTTTTTATGATGTGGAAAACTTGGGTCTGACTGATACGATTTTAACGTTTTATAGCGCATACAACTGTGGTATTTTGACGCTGTTACAGAAACACTAAATTTGATTTACCAATCATTTGCCTTATGAAAAACATCGTTATTGCTATCTGCGCGTTTGTTACCGTTTCCTGCTCGGCACAAAAAAACAAACCCTTGTTTGATATGCCGCTTGGTGTGCAGGCATACACCTATCGCGCCAGTTTCCCAAATGGGGTTACCGCTACGCTTGATAGTGTTAAAGCTTTAGGTATTACCGAAATGGAAGGCCCTAACCCCAAAAACATCGGCCCCGAAGAATTTAAAAAGATGCTTGACGAACGCGGCATCAGCATGCCGTCCATCGGCCTCGATTATAATATTGTTGCCACTACCCCATTGGAGGCTGTAAGGCTTGCCAAAATATTCGGTTCTAAATATGTGATGGTTGCCTGGATCCCGCATGGCAAAACGTTTACTATTGATGACGCCAAAAAAGCCGTTACCGATTTTAATGCCGCCGGCAAAGTGTTGCAGGCAAATGGTATTACCCTTTGCTACCATAACCATGGTTACGAATTTGGCGCGTACGAAACAGGCACCCTGTTCGATTATATTGTAAAAAACACCGACCCTAAATACGTATCCTTTGAAATGGATATGCTTTGGGCTTTCCACGGTGGTGCCGACCCTGCCAAATTGCTTTTACAATACCCTACCCGTTGGAAACTGATGCACCTTAAGGATATCCGTAAAGGTATAGCAAACGACCTGACCGGAGGGACCGATATTAAGAACGATGTTGCCCTGGGTACCGGCCAGATCAACGTGCCGGAGGTTATTAAGGCAGCAAAAAAGGTAGGCGTTCAGCATTACTTCATTGAAGACGAAAGCCCCGACCATGCCGCACAGATCCCGGTGACCATTAAATATTTGAAAAGTTTGTAATAAATGTAAGTGCACAATAGTATATGCATTAAATTTACATGCATGAAAGTAGCACTCGCCTCCCCTACGTTCCCAAAATCTATAACTGATGCTTTAACAATTACAGAACGGTTGGTAAAAGAGGCTGCCGGCCAGCATGCAGAGATCATTTGTTTCCCCGAATCTTTCATCCCCGGCTATCCGCTTGCGGATATTAAGGTACAGAAAGCTTCTGCTGAAGAATTACAGGCAGCATTGAACAGTGTTTGCGAAATAGCCGCCACCAATAACATTGCTATTATTATGCCGATGGATTGGTACGAAGGCGACAAGTTTTTAAACATAGCCCATGTAATATCCGCCACCGGCGAAGTATTAGGCTACCAAACAAAAAACCAGCTCGACCCAAGCGAGGATACCATCTGGGTACCCGGAACAGCGCGCAACATTTTTGAAGTGAACGGCGTAAAGTTTGGCATCACTATTTGCCACGAAGGTTTCCGTTACCCCGAATCGGTACGTTGGGCGGCGCGCGAGGGTGCAAGTATCGTGTTTCATCCCCACCTTTCTGGCAGCGACGTAGAGGGTGTGCAACTCACCGATTGGGGTAACATTAACAGCCCTTATTACGAAAAAGCCATGATGATGCGCGCATTGGAAAACACTATTTACTTCGCCAGTGTAGGTTACACCATGAAATACCAGGAAGCTGCCACATCATTAATAGCACCCGATGGCAAGTGCGTTGCTTATCAGGCTTATGGTGTGGAGGGCGTTATAGTTGCAGAAATTGATACGACTAAAGCAACAGGATTATTAGCCAAAAGGTTTAAACCGGAGTTGTATAGCTAACCGCGTTCACCACCATGTCATTTCAAATGAGCATAAGAGGGTTAAAGCGTTAACCGCGAAGAGAAATCTTTTACACCGTGCATTCGTATGGACATGTAGTCGACTTTGCTTTTGTAAAAAATTTCTCCTCGTACCTCGTTCGAAATGACATCGTGGTGAGAGGCACGATTATGATAAAAGTCGCAGCGCTTACAACTTCTCTCCATGCTGGCTAATATCCAGTCCAAGCTCTTCTTCCTCTTTTGATACACGCAGCGGCGAGATCATATCTGTGATCTTTAACAGCAACATCGACCCAAAGAACGAGAATAGCGATGTGGCTACAAGCGCCAGCAGTTGTATCAGGAACAGGTGCGTATGGCCGAAGAAAAGCCCGTCGCCGGTTGTATTGTTAGGGTTAACATTTTGGTTTGCAAAAACACCTGTTAATAGCATACCAACCATACCACCTACCCCATGGCAAGGGAATACATCCAGGGTATCATCAATTGTGGTACGCGTGCGCCATTCAACTACCAGGTTACTTACTACCGCGGAGATGATACCGATAGCCAGCGAATGCGGTACGCTAACAAAACCGGCTGCCGGGGTTATAGCCACCAAACCAACTACGGCACCAATACAGGTACCCATTGCCGATGGTTTACGGCCACGCAGCATATCAAAAAATATCCAGGTGATACCGCCCGCCGCCGATGCGGTTGTACTTGTTGCCAATGCAGTAACCGCCAAATGGTTTGCACCAAATGCCGAACCTGCGTTAAAACCAAACCAGCCAAACCATAATAAGCCTGTACCTATCATTACATAAGTAATACGTGCGGGTGCATGGTTTGCTTCGTTACGGCGTTTCAGGAACAAGGCCGATGCCAATGCCGCCCAACCTGCAGACATATGCACAACCGTACCACCCGCAAAATCCAACACACCTAATTTGGCTAAAACACCATCTGGGTGCCAGGTGGCATGGGCCAATGGCGAGAATATGAATATGGAGAACAATACCAGGAATATGATATATGAATTGAACCGGATCCGTTCGGCAAAAGCGCCGGTAATAAGCGCCGGGGTAATAATGGCGAACTTTAACTGGTACATGGCAAAAAGCAACAACGGAATAGTTGGTGCGGCCGGCCAACTGGCGTTACCCAGCATGCCTTTCATCATAAAATAGGTAGATGGGTTACCAATAATCCCTCCAATGCTGGTACCGAATGCTAAACTGAAACCAAATATGCCCCAAAGCACCGTAATGATCACCATACATACAATACTTTGCAGCATTGTAGAAATTACGTTCTTTTTATTCACCATTCCGCCGTAAAAAAACGCAAGTCCGGGTGTCATGATCAAAACAAGGGCGGTTGACATCAACATCCAGGCAATATCACCTGTATTAAAGTTAGATTTTACCGATTTATCATATTCAACCGATGGGAAAATAAACGTAAGTGATAAAATCACTAAAATTACAAAGAAGGGGAAGTAACGTTTCATATCAAATTAAAACCATTTATTTAAAACGGCCTCAATTTATACATATTTTACAATATATTTTATGAAATATTAAAAAAAAGGAAATTTTTAAAGGAATTTGATCAATAAATCGGGAAAAACTCCAAATATTATTAGCAATAATGCAATTACAGAAGAAAAAACTACCAAATTAGTAGAATACGAAATTTCGTTCGGACGAAACTCCGCCCTTTTCAAAAATAAATTAAGCGGGATTTTGATATAGTAAAATAAACCAACTACGGTGGTTACTGCGCCGGTAATTAATAAAGCCATCAGCCAAACATCATGCGTTTGCTGATAAACACCATATACGGCCGAAAACACAAACACCTTACCCGTAAACCCCGCGCTGATAGGGATCCCCGTTAGGGATATCAGTACGATCACGAAGCAAACAGATGCCAGCGGATATTTAAAACCCAGGCCCTTATAATCGCTTATGTCGGTTATATTTTCGTTATTCTCAAAGTAATTGGCTAGCATCAGGGCGGCTATATTAGCCAGGCCATACATAAACAGGTAATAGGTTAAGGCCGATAACCCCTGCGGGGTAAAAGTTACCAGTGCCATTAAAGCAAAGCCCGTATGCCCAATACCCGAATAGGCCAGCATCCGCTTTACATTATTTTGCAAAACTGCGGCAAAGTTACCACCTATAAGGGTTATAACGCCAATTACTGATAGCACCAGCCTGAAATCAAAAGCTTTCCATTGCAGGAAAAACCCGTTTTTGGATACAAAATTCACCAACAAGGCAAAAGCAGCTATTTTAGGTAAGGTTGACAGGTAAGCGGTTACCGGCGTGGCCGCTCCTTCATAAACATCGGGTACATAAAAGTGCACGGGCACAAACGATAGCTTAAACCCAATGCCAATAAGTACCAGCGCCAGCGCGAACGATGCACTTAAACTATTGGTATGCAGCAAGGCTTCCGCCATTTCTTTAGAGAACAACTCCAGCGAACCGGTGTAAGCATACATCAGGGATATTCCATATAACATTACCGCCGATGCAGCCGCACCAAACAGTACGTATTTCAACCCTGCTTCGGTACTTTTAGCGTTTTCGGTACGGTATGATGCCAGCAGGTATGATGCGATAGATACCATTTCTATAGCCAGGTAAATGGATAGCAGGTTGATAGCCATCGTCATTAAATGCAGCCCTAAAACCGAGCCTATCACAATACTATACAGGTCAGACAATCCCTTTTTATGCGATTGCAGCTTTTTATCCCAGGCAAAATACAGCAGCAGTATAATGGCCAGCACATCAATAACAAATTTAAAATTGATAGCCGCGCGGTGCAGCATCAGCATATTACTGAATATGGGCGCAGCATAGGTACCTACCAAAGCAACCTGTTGCAAATCTTTAAATATCACCAGGAACATACCCGCAATAGCTACGGCACGGCAAAGCTTAGCCGAGTTTTTGCCGAATAACAGATCTGTTACCAATACTACTATGAAAAGCACGGTCAAATAAACTTCGGGCATAAAGTAAGGCAGGCTGCCTAAAACTTCGTTTAACTGAGCGTGAATATGTGGTAACAGATCGTTCATAAATAGACTAACGTAATACGTTTTGAGTAAATGCAACCAGCGCCAGTACCGAATCGTTCACCTTACCCAACACCAACGATGGCATAATACCTAAAGCCAAAGCAATAAGCGCCAGGGGCAACAGGGTTACGGTTTCGCGCATGTTGAGATCTTTCAAGGCTACTTTCCAGATGTCGCCGCCTTTTAGGGATACGGTTCCGAAGAACATGCGTTGCAGTGTCCACAGAAAGTAAGCGGCACTCAGCAAAATACCAACCGAACCACAAACGGCCATCCAATATGGCAGCAAGCCATTAACGGAATGAGATTTGAATGCACCTGCCAATGTAAATGCCTCGGCCACAAAAGCCGAGAAACCCGGTAAACCTAACGACGCAAAAAACGCCACCATTACATAAACTGTATAGCGTGGCATCAAGGTACCTAAGCCTCGGAAATTGTATATATCCCTGTCGTGAACGCGGTTATATACTACCCCTACCAGGAAGAACAGCATGGTTGATAAAAAGCCGTGGCTAACCATTTGCAGCACCGCACCGCTGATACCCTCGGCTGTGTTAGATGCAAGTCCCAATAGTACAAAACCCATGTGCGATACAGATGAATAAGCGATCATGCGTTTCAGATCGCGCTGGGCAAGGGCGTTGAAAGCGCCGTATAATATAGATATCACCCCGAGCAAGCCAAGCCAGAATGCTCCCGACAAAGCAACCTCAGGGAAAATGCCCATACAAATACGGATGATACCGTAACCGCCTATCTTCAGCAAGACTCCCGCAAGGATAATAGATACAGGGGTTGGCGCTTCTACGTGCGCATCTGGCAGCCAGGTGTGCAAAGGCACCACAGGTACTTTAATGGCAAAGGCAATAAACAGCACCACAAAACCAACCGTGCGCGCAGGCATACCCAATATGGTAGCGTGGCTTAATACGGAGAATACCGAACCCTCTATATAATTAGCCGGGTTCATCATGTAGATGATATTGAAAGTATGGTTGCCTGTAACAGGGTCTTTCACTGAAAGGTATAAGCCCACCATTACCAGCAGCATAAATACCGAACCGAACAACGTGTACAGGAAAAATTTAATAGCTGCATATTCGCGCCTTACACCGCCCCACATCCCTATCAGGAAGTATAACGGCAGCAGCATCAGTTCGTAAAAGGTATAAAACAGGAAGAAATCCAACGCGCAGAAAACGCCTATCACGGCCATATCCAATAACAGGAACAGCGCGAAGAACCCTTTCAGGTTGCTGGTTATTTCCCAGGATGCAATGGCGGCTATCACCATTACCAGTGATGTCATTACCAGTAACGTAACCGAAATACCGTCAATCCCCACAAAATACTCTATCTGCATTTTACCTGCGGTGCCCAGGTCGAGGCTGATCCAGGGCAGCTTTTGTACAAACTGGTATTGCCCTTCGTTACTGATACCAGCGAATGAAGCCCCTGTTTGAAAATGCAGGTATATATAAATACTGAAACACAACTGCAACAGTGTAGCAAATAACGTGATGTATTTGAAACTTGCACGCATAGATGATGGCAACAGCAAAATAAGCAGGCCAAACAGTATGGGTGTAAATATGAGCAGGGTTAGTATATTCATCAGTTCCAGATCAGTTTAAAGATAAACACAGCAATGAGCACCAGCAGCATGCTGAATAAATAATATTGAATTTTACCGCTTTGAAACCGGCGGGCAAAATTGCCTATAGCCTGTACAATCCCGGCAATCAAGTGCAACAGGCCATCCACAATAT
This sequence comes from Bacteroidota bacterium, assembly GCA_040390445.1. GTDB lineage: Bacteria > Bacteroidota > Bacteroidia > Sphingobacteriales > Sphingobacteriaceae > Mucilaginibacter. Next base: position 668,096 of record JAZJYI010000001.1, on the reverse strand, counting down.
GCTTGTCGGACCAGGCAGCGATGCCAGCCAGTGCGATACCAATTTTTTCGAACAGGTTCACTACGCCATCCACTATATTTTTATCGAACCAATAAAGGGTGTTGCTAAGCCACATGATAAAACGAACGATAACGCGGTTGTAAAACCTATCGATATACCATTCATGGAATGATAAGCGGTACAGTAAACCCGTTTGCGGGAACGACCAGCTATTGCGTTTTACGTAAAGCACATAAGCGACATACATGACCACCACGCTTAAAATAACCACCAGCACGGGGATGATCACATGATACAAATTCTCGCGCGCTAAATGATTAATAGGCAAAAAGCCTTTAAACAGCCAGGCATCTTCATAAAACACCGGGCTGTATGAAAATACCGGAAACAAGCAGCAAATAGCCAAAAACACCAACGGCAATTTATATTGCCAGCCGCCATCGCCCATGTGGATATGGATATGCGGGTTCATTTTTTGCAGGCGGAACTCGCCAAAGAAAACTTTTACAATTAATCTGGCCACATAAAAAGCGGTTAGCCAACTGGTAAGCAAGGCTACATAAGGTACCAGTTTTAAAATGCCGGCTTTACCATCGCTCCAATCAAACGCCTGAATGAGGATGCCATCTTTTGACAGGTAGCCCGATGTTAGCGGGAAACCAACCAATGCTAACCCACCAATTAAAGCGGCTATAAAGGTAAGCGGCAGTTTTTTACGCAGGCCGCCCATGTGCAGGATATTTTGCGGGTCGATATCGAGGTTGTTATCGTCCTTGATGTGTTTCATCTGGTGGATGACGATACCTGCAACCAAAAACAATAAACATTTAAAGAAAGCATGCGTTGCCAGATGGAACAACGACGATGCATATGCCCCAACCCCCATAGCCATTACCATAAAGCCCAGTTGCGATATGGTGGAGTATGCCAGGATGCGTTTCAGATCGTTTTGGGTGAGCGCAATGGTTGCCGCCATAAACGCGGTAAAGCAACCTATCACAGCAAGTACGGTTAGTTCAGCCTCGTTAAACATGGGGTAGAACCTGCCCAGCAGGAACACGCCTGCCGCCACCATGGTAGCCGCATGAATGAGTGCCGAAACTGAAGTTGGGCCCTCCATTGCATCGGGCAGCCAGGTATGTAGCGGAAATTGCGCCGATTTTGCAGCAACAGCCAAAAATATACCGCCGAAAGCGATATACTGCCAAATGGCCGGGATGCTGCCTATAGCAGATACCCATTCGCCATTAACAATATTGGATAATGAGATGAGGCCTTTATTGCCAAACAGGGTTTCTAAATCAAAAGTATTGAATTGCGTGTACAGAATGATGATTGCCGTAAGCAAACCAATATCCCCTATCCTGTTCATGATGAAGGCTTTTTTATTGGCGATGATGGCGCTCTCGCGGGTAAACCAAAAACCAATAAGCAGGTAGGATGAGAAACCCACCATTTCCCAAAAGGCGTAAAGCAGTATCAGGTTATCAACCACTACCAAAGCCAGCATGCTAAAACAAAACAGACTTAAATACCTAAAGTAACGGCTGTAACCCGCGTCATCCTTCATGTACGCGGTGGAGTAGATATGCACCGGCAAGGCGATAACCGAAACCAGCAGCAACATCAACACCGAAAGATTATTCAGCAATATACCGGCCTGCACTTTGGTGGCACCAATGGTAAACCAAACCTGCTGCATGTGGATGGTATGGTTATCCCACACTTTAAAAAACACATCGGCAGCCAGAGCGGTACTTGCCAAAATAGCCAGTGTAGATATCCAACCCGAAGCCTTGCTTTTACCCAACAGTAAAAAGTTTACCACAAAGGCAGCAAATGGCAACACCACTGCCATGATGGCAAGGGTTACAGTTTGCGCGTCGTTATATGGTAGGGTTGGGTTCAATTATTTTTGGCTTTGATGTTAATTCCTACTATTGCAGGCTTTATACCTGTGGCTTTTTCAGACTCTTTGCTGAAAGTAATACTTTTTATATCTGAGGCATTGATTTCATATAGTTTGCGCTGTTTGTCTATGCTGTTATCCGTCAAGATACTTCCATCAGGTAAGACATAACATATTCTACTATCATCTCCTTTGTGAGCAATCAAATATGAGCGGTAATCTTTTGAAAATTTTGAAAACTTTTCCTGATACTGTTTAGTGCCATATTGTTTCGTGACTATCACGTATCCACCATATGCTCCAGCAGAGCCATATAAAGCAGATGATTCAATATTGCCTAATACCTTTATTTCTAAAATATCGTCAGGCCTAATTTTATTAAAGATATTAGCGACCGTATCGCTTATTACTTTGTCATCTAATATATAAATAGGCTTGTTACTTTTAAGCGTACTAAAGGAGACCAGGCGAGATTGATTTTTTTGTGCTCGCAAATTTGTTGAGACAAACCCAAACGTCAATATTATAGCTATGACCACCAACTTTTTCATCATCAATTCGTGGGTTGATTTAATTCAATAGTTACGGTTGCCGGTTTTCGATTTTTACGCGTGCCACCTGGGCCTGTAAAACTCACTGCTTTAATATCAGCTTTACTCGCCAGTTCAAAAAGCTGCAGTTTGTCTTCGCCGGTTAATTCGTTGCCATCAGGCATTATATAAGTTACCGCCAGATCCTTACCCTTGCGCGAGCGAATGTAAGTCTTATAAGCTTTTGATAACGTGCCGAATTTCCACTGGTACAACTTGGTACCGTATTTTTTGGTGGTTACGTTAACCGTGGTATCGTTGTCTTTAGCCCCTGCAAACTTAGGCTGTATCAAAGTGTCTATCTTCAGGATGGTTTTTGGGTCTATATCCTCCAGTTTGCCATACGTTACTTCTTCATTTAAAATAATTGGCTTTTGGCTGCCATGCTGTTTGGGCAAGGGCAGCAAAGTGCTTGGCAGGTCGGCAGGTAAGGGCTGCTTGGTTTTAATGATCAAAGCGCCGGCAGCAGCTTTTTGCCCGTATATCATTTTGGCCCCTTTCTTTTTTATAACGGAAAGGTCAAGGATTGTTGCAGGCTTAATATCCTCAAGGCTACCGGTGTAAATGGCATCATTTATCAATACCAATGGCCTGTCTTTCTCATCGGCTGGGTCTTTTAAAACCAGTTTTTTTGTTGCGCTGTCAAGCACTAAAAACGGATAGGTCGATCTATCTTCCTCAACCTCCTCCTCTACACGGGCTTCTCCACTTAAGCGATGCCTTGATGAGCGTTTTTTAGAATGTTTAGCAGTACTCTTTGCCTTCTTTTTTGTTGCATGCTTCTTCCGTGTTTGCGCGAAAGCGCCAACAGTAAGTAGCATCAGCAGTATTAAAAGGAGTTTTTTCATTGTTAATTCTTTTTACCCTGTCTTTCGGCTTCAGCCTTTTTGGCTTCCTGTTGTTTTTTGTAAGCCTTAGTAACTACTATCACTACACCGTTTTTACCTGCCGGGCCATATATCGACTTAGCCGAAGCATCTTTTAACACCGAGATATTTTCGATATCATTCGGGTTCAGGCTTCGAAAAGTTTTGGAGGTAGCAGTATTGCCATCAATAATATATAATGGCGCTGATGTAGTATCGGCTGCGGCAGTAACAGTACTTGCTGTTATTAATTTTTTTGCTTTATTTTTTTTAGTAGTTATTAAAATCACACCGTTTAAGCCGTCTGCGCCATATGATGCTGTTGCCGACGCTGATTTTAACACCTCGATGCTTTCTATGTCGTTGGGGTTTATCTTATTAATGTCCCCATTAAATTTAACACCATCAACCATTGTTAAAGGGGGTAAGCCACCATAAGCAGAGGGGGTGTTAATCTTAACTTCTTTTTTAACCGAATCGGCCTTTTGCGCAAAGGCACTTGCCGACAAGAATAACGAGAAAATAACAATTAGCTTTTTCATATTTAATCTTTTAACTGGTTTACCTTATCCGGATCGATGGTTTTATACTGGCGATACACATTCAATATAATAGCCAGCGCAACAGCTGTTGTAGCGGCTGCCAATACTATAGCAAATAACGCAAACATTTGCCCGCCATTGTTTATCCGATCATACTTACCAAAAGCTACCAGGTTTAAAATGGCAGCGTTCAACATCAACTCTATACCTATCAGTATTTGTATGGCGTTCTTTTTTGATAAGATGATGAACAGGCCAATGCAAAACAGCACCACACTCACTATCATAAAATCGTTTAGGCCTATCATGCTGTTGCATCCTCCTTCCGGGATAAGTGGGCAGCGCCTACCAATGCTATCATCAGTAAAATTGATATCACCTCGAATGGCAGCAGGTAGCGTGTCATCAAACTGATGCCTATATCATTAATGGACCCGTTTACCGGTACCACATTTTTTGTATCGATAGCTGTTTTTACCCATGGCAGGTTATTTACATCGGCTTTAAAAACCACGTTCAGCATCACCACCAAAAACAGGGCGGCTAACAAAAAGGCTGGTAAATTCTTCAGGGTAATATACGGGGTACTTGGCTGTTGCGCGGTGGCCAATGCTTCCTTGCCAGATAGCATAAAGGCAAACAATATCAGCACCAAAATACCGCCTACATAAATCACTATCTGGGTAACGGCCACAAAATCGGCCAGGGCCAATACGTACAGGCCGGCAAGGCCAAACAGTGTAACAAAGAACATGAAGATGCTCCGCACCAAATTCTTGCCCATAGCCACAACCAATGCCGAGCCCAGCGTTATAAACGCCATTACGTAAAACATAATCTGCACTATGCTCATGCCCCGCCCTCCTTCGCTTTCATGGCAGCTAATTTGGCGGCTTGTTTTTCGGCGTTCTGGCGTTCCAGCAGGTCGCGCTTTTCGGCGGCAAACTCGGGCGACATATCCGAAAATTCGTAGTTCAGGTCTTTTAGTTCAAACACCGTTTTATCGTACTGGTTGGTCATCACAATACACTCTGTTGGGCACACAATGGTACACAAGCCACAGTACATGCATTTGGCCATGTCAATATCAAACTTAGCCGCATAAAGCAGTTTTTTTGACCCATCGGATGTTTCGCCGATTGACCCCTCGGTTGATTTTATCGATTCGATATCAATACAGTTAACCGGGCAAATTTTGGCACACAGGTCGCAAACTATACAATCATCAATCTCCACATCCAACTGGTAACGGCCCACTTCGGGCACCGGTAACTCCTGTTTAGGGTATTGTATGGTGTTGGTATTATTTTGCTGATTGAAGTAATTATCGTTTGTAATGGGCGTAATATTACGTTTGGCGTTTGAGGTAAACAAAGCCCTGATGGTAAGGGAGAGCCCCTTCCATGCCGTAGTAAAACCGTTTATTGCCCTCTTTATCATAAATTAAATATCGAATAATGAATTTCGAATTTCCAATAATGAAGTTCATCATTCATTATTCGGTGTTCGATATTCATTATTATCATTTCAAAACTACATTACCCACAAACGCCATATGCCCGATAGCAGCATACATAAAAACGCAAGCGGGGTTAATACTTTCCAGCATAGGTTCATCAACTGGTCTACCCGTAAACGTGGCAGCGTCCAGCGTATCCACATTTGTACGCCTACCAATAATAAGGTTTTTATCAATATCCAGATAATACCCCAGGCGGTACTGGTTGTCCATGTTGCCAAAGTTACCGAACCTATATTTGGCAGCGGCGTGTTCCATGCGCCTAAAAACAAGATCACCCCTACCATCGATACCAAAAACATCATGGAGTATTCTGCCAAAAATACCAGTGCAAACTGCAGCCCTGTAAACTCGGTATGGAAACCCGCTACCAGTTCTGATTCTGCCTCGGGGATATCAAACGGCGCGCGGTTACTTTCGGCCAGTGATGCAATAAAGTATATCACAAAAGCCACCAGCAAGTGCGGCGCCTGGAAAACGTTCCATGAAAATACGCCCCCTATTTGCGATACATCCCAAAAGCCAAAAAACTTCGCCTTATCGGGCGATAAAATGCCCTGCTGCATAGCTATATCCTGCAAATTAAGTGTTTGCGCAATCATCACTACAGAGATCAGCGCGAACCCGGCGGGGATCTCATACGAGATAATTTGCGCCGCCGAACGCATTGCCCCTAATATAGAATATTTGTTATTTGAGCCCCAGCCAGCCATCAGTATGCCAAGGGTTTCGATAGATATAATGGCGAAAATGTAATATAAACCAATGTTAATGTGCGCGGGAATGAGCCCCGGCGCCCAGGGTAATGCCGCAAAGCCCAGATATACGCCTATAAATATAATGACAGGTGCCGCCAGGAACAAGATCTTATCGGCGGCTGCCGGGATGATCAACTCCTTCTGCACCATTTTAAGCATATCTGCCAATACTTGCAGGGTACCATATTTACCAGTTTCGGTTGGCCCGAGGCGATGCTGGATAAACGCGCTCACCTTCCGCTCGGCGTATACGCCAAACATGGTAAACAGGCCTACAAAAGCAAATAAACCTGCTGCTACAATAAAATATGTAATGTAAAAATTCAAGGGGCGTTTACTGTGGCTGCAAACTTAATAAATGCTAAGGATAGTTGACTGTTTTGGTCGTGCTTTTTTAGAATGATTTTAAAGAGGGAACATGCAATTGTTAGATTGCTGTATGGTTAAGATTGTTAATCCCTCCTGTAATGCTAAACGATTTGAAGCACCTATTTGCCGGCAAGCATATAGCACATTAGATCCTTCGCTATAGCTCAGGACGACAAATCGAGAAAAGCACATCTAAATTCAGCACCCTTCCCTTACATCAACAAACGCGCTTTTTACCTCTTTACCAAAAAACAGGGTTGCGTGGTGGTCAAAATCGGGGGTATCGTCAATAGTGGTATAAAAATCCCGGTGCCCATTTTTACTGAGCCGCTGTTCCATTTCGGGGTGGCGCTGCAGGTAATCAACCAGGCTGGTGGCTACAATATCACCCTGAGCAACTACATTAATATTGGCCGGTAGATGGGCTTTTATCTTATCCTGCAATAATGGGTAATGTGTGCAGGCAAGCAATATCGTATCAATATTTGGCGATTGCTGCATCAATTGATCCAGATACAATTGCACATAATAATCCGCTCCGGGCTTGTTGTATTCGCCGTTTTCAATAAGCGGCACCCAAAGCGGGCAGGCCTGCTGGTAAACTTTTAATTTAGGGAAAAAGTGCTCTATCTCTAACAGATACGAGCCGGATTGCACGGTACCTTTAGTACCCAGCACACCAATTTGTTTGGTTTGGGTGTAATTACCAATAACCTCGGCTGTTGGGCGGATTACACCAAGTACACGCTTATCGGTATGGAGCCCGGGCATATCCTGCTGCTGTATGGTACGCAATGCTTTTGCCGACGCCGTGTTACAGGCCAGTATAACCAACGGGCAGCCTTGTTTAAACATCCATTGCACACACTCCCAGGTGTACTGGTGTATGGTTTTGAACGAGCGGTTACCGTAAGGGGCGCGGCCGTTATCGCCCAGGTATAAATAATCGTAACCGGGTAAAGTCTCTACAATAGAACGGAACACCGTTAAACCACCTATCCCCGAATCAAATACCCCAATTGGACCGCCTGATAACATATTAACAAAAATAAAAAAAGCGCCCCGTAATGGAGGCGCTTTCTAAATAATTTAATTTTCAGATTACTTTAATCCTAATTTTAGCTTTACAGCAGCCATCAGGTCATCAGCATCAGGCGATACTACTAAGTATTCGCTGGTGGTATCTAACACATATCCGTAACCTTTTTCTTTTGCTACTGCTGTAACTGCAGCACGTGCTTTATCAACAATTGGTTTACCAAGTTCGCGTTGTTTGTCTTCAACCTTTTGGCGTGATGACTCCTGGGTATCTTGTAAACGTTTACCAAGGTCCTGTAATTCGCTTTCTGCAACGCCGCGTGCTGCATCAGTCATACCGGCTCTTTTTGACTGATAAGCCTGGCCTTTTGACTGGTATTCGGTATTCATTGCAGTTAACTGATCAATAAATTGTTTTTGGTAAATTTCAAGCTGAGATTTAACAGTTTTTGTTTCTGGCATTAAATCAATTAACTGCGAAAAATTAATGTGGCCAATTTTTGATTGTGCCTGGGCAAAGTTGCCTGCAAATAACATTCCTGCTGCAACTAAAGCAACTTTAAATAGTTTTTTCATTTTTGTTGTTCTGTGTTTAATAATAGTCCTAATATATATAAAATTTTTATTTGGCAAATACTCCCGGCTTTAAGCCTAACCTTGTAACCACCTCGTCGCTTTTGTTATAACGCGGGCTGGCGTACAGCATGATCACTTCACTATTTTTGTCAAATATCATATCAAGGCTTTCGCTTTCGGCAACTGCCTGTACAGCTTTAGACACCCTATCCTGAATTGGTTTAATCAATGCGGTACTTTTCTTAGAAAGTTCGCCATCGGGGCCAAATATCTGGCGCTGATAGTCTTTAGCTGTTTTTTCTTTTTCAACTATTTCGGCTTCGCGGCGTTTGCGCATATCGGGTGTCATTAAAACCTGATCGGCCTGGTAGGCTTTGTATAAACGGTCAATTTCCTGAAAACGGCTGTCAACATCTTTCTGCCATGATTCTGACAACGATGCCAGTTGCTTTTGTGATGAAGCATACTCAGGCATGTGCTTTAAAATATAATCAGAATCAACATATGCAAAGCGCTGTGCCAGCGCTGCTGTGCAGGCTGCAAACGTAAAACAAAGTATTAGAATAATTTTTTTCATAAACTGCTGTGCAAATTTAATTAAATCCTCCGCTTAAGCTTTGTGAAATTGTAAAATGGAAATGCCCTTTATTCGCGTCAGGCTGGCCTGGTATTTTGTCGAAACCGTAACCGTAATCTAAACCTAACAAACCAAATATCGGTAAAAATATCCTTGCACCCACACCAGCAGAGCGCCTAACGTTAAACGGATTAAACTGGTTAAAATTATCCCAAACGTTACCACCTTCGGCAAATGCCAGTAAGAATATAGTGGCAGACTGGCCCGTAATTACCGGGTGCCTTAACTCCATGGTGTATTTATTGTAAATAGCACTACCCTGGTTTGTAGTAGCATTTTGGCTTGAACCTACCGGCACTATCGAGAAGTTCTCGTAACCACGTAACCCTATTATATCTGTACCTTGTAAGAACTGGTAGCTCTGCATACCATCGCCACCCAATTTAAAGCGTTCGAACGGTGACGGACCAACCAATTTGTTATACTGGCCAAGGTAACCAAAACGTACCTGCGACATTAATACCAACTTACCGGTTATACGTTGGAACCATTGTGCATCAAACTTCCATTTGTAGTACTCTACAAAATGGTAGCGTTCGGCTGGTGTAGCTATATTGTAATTTAAGCTATTAAATAATGAGTATGGCGGTGTTGCCTGTATTGTTAATTTGATGTTTGAACCCGATGTAGGATAAAGTGGCATATCTATCGAGTTACGGCTAAGTTCCTGTGTTAGCTTGATGTTGTATGAGGTACCGTTCTGGAACAGGTAACCGCCATAGTTATCCAGGTTATAGTGGTCAACGTTTAACGAGTAGTTTAGCTGGAAGTAGTTATCAGGCCAGTTTAAACGTTTACCTAATGTTACACCAACACCGTTTATACGCAGATTGTTATAATAAGGGCTTGTTTTAGGGTAATACTGCCCTGTTGAGCTACCTTGTGTATAAGCCGATAATGCAAAGTAAATTGGTTTTTTACCACCTAACCATGGCTCGGAAAAGGTGAACGAAAAGTTTTGATAAGTACGCCCGCTTGATTGGCCCCTTAAGCTTAGTTTTTGCCCATCGCCTTTTGGCAGGGGTTTGTATGCTTTTAGGTTGAACAGGTTACGTAACGAGAAGTTGTTGAATGTTAAACCCAATGTACCTACCAACTGGCCACCACCAAAACCACCTGACAGCTCTATCTGATCTGATGGTTTTTCAACTACGTTGTAAACCAAATCTACAGTACCATCTACAGGGTTAATGTTTGTTGGCCTTGGTTCGGTTTTTTGTTCGTCAAAGTTACCCAACTGCCCAATTTCACGCGCACTGCGTATCAATAACTCTTTGTTGAATTTCTGGCCTGGCTTTGTCCTTATTTCGCGCCTTACTACTTTATCATTAGTAACATCGTTACCTTTTAGTATTACGCGGTTAATAGTGTATTGCGGGCCTTCATATATTCTTATATCAAGGTCAACGGTATCGTTGTAAACTCTTGTTTGAACCGGGTCAGCGTTAACGGTAAGGTAACCATTGTTCAAATAAAGTGATAATACATCATCATTATTTGGTGTTGGGCCTGTTAAACGTTTGTTTAACTCATCTTCGCTAAACACCTGTCCTTTTTCTAACTGCAATATTTTTGTCAGTACTTCTGAAGGATACTGAGCGTTACCCGAGAATTTAATATTACCAAAATAGTATTTAGGGCCTTCATAAACCTTAATTTTCACATCAACCGTTTTCTCGTCATGTGCGGTTACAGTATCGGCTACAACTTCAGCATCACGATAACCCTTGGCTTGCATTTTCTCTACCAGGGTTTCTTTATCTTCTTCGTACTTATCCTGCTTGAATTTTTTAGACCCGAATATATTGTAGAATTTTTTTACACGCGTGTTTTTAAGCATATTACGAAGCTTGGCATCAGTGAACGCCTTGTTACCTTCAAACTCAACACTATTGATCTTTATTTTAGATTTTTTATCTACCGCAACATCAAGTATCACATTATTGGCATCACCGGGATCTTTTGTTTGGGTAATTTTTACCGTAGTGTTCAGGTAACCCTTTTCATTAAAGTGTTTTTTAATGATGGCCGTTGTGGTGCTTAACAGGTTCTCGTTTACAATTTTCCCTGTTTTATCATTAAGCTTTTTATTTACGTCCTCTATCTCACCTTTACGGATACCTGTTATATGCATGCGCGATAAGCGGGGGCGTTCAACAACTGCAATTTCCAGGTAAATGGTATCCATCACTATTTTGGTAACATTTAACTGTATATCGTCTAAAAGATTTGTTTTGTTTAAGTCCTTTATAACGTTGGCGTTGGCTTCGCCGGGCAGGTTTATCTTATCGCCCTTATTTAATTTAGAGATGGTAATTAATACATCTTTATCTAAATACTTAGCGCCTGATACCGTTACACCACCTATAATATAATCTTTTGGATTAAGATAGCTCAAACTATCGGCAGGGATAGAGCCAGACAATGAAGACTGTGTTGTACCATTAACCTGTGCCAGTGCTGCCGTGCTTATAACAGAGAAGAGAAGAGCAAAAAAAACTTTATTCATTCGAATATTTTAGTGGGCTAAAAATAATTTATACAGTTGTTAAAAAGTGTTAAAAGTAAAAATTTAGTTTACCTGCTCGCTTGTCATCCCAAAACGGCGTTCGCGTTTCTGGAAATCAAGTATCGCTTCATACAAATCCTCACGCCTGAAATCAGGCCAAAGTTTTGCGGTGAAGTATAACTCGGCGTAGGCAATTTGCCATAGTAAATAATTACTTATGCGGTATTCGCCACTCGTCCTGATCAATAGTTCGGGGTTTGGCATACCGCCGGTATATAAATTATCTTCAAACAATTGTTCATCAATATCAGCAGGGTTTAACTCCCCGCTTTGCACTTTGGCGGCTAAAGCTTTAGCTGCGTGTACAATTTCGCCGCGCGAACTGTAGCTTAAAGCAAGCGTAAGCACCAGCCCGGTATTAGCGGCCGTTTTGCTTATGGCATTTTTTAGTTCCTGGTGGCATTTACCCGGCAACATGTTTAAATCGCCTATGGCGTTTAAACGTACATTGTTTTTTACCAGCTTAGCAATTTCCTTATTAAGGGTACTGATAAGCAACTCCATTATAGCGGTAACCTCAAATTTGGGCCGGCTCCAGTTTTCGGCGCTAAAGGTATATAGGGTTAAATACTCTATACCCAAATCGCCGGCACTTTCAACAATATCTCTTACAGACAGCACCCCGTTATGATGGCCAAACACCCTTAACTTGCCTTTTCCCTTTGCCCATCTGCCGTTACCATCCATAATAACAGCTATATGGCGGGGTAATTTCTGAAGATCTATCTGGTCTTTATAACTCATTTCCCGAACGGTTTTAACAGCCGTGTACCAACTGTTGCACCTATTGCTTTATTAATTTTTGAAACGTTTTTAGCAAAGCTGTCAACAACTTATGCCCTTTTTTTCAGGTGACAAAGGTAAAACTTAATTGTATTTATTTTAGTATGCGATAAAAAAGAAATAATTATCCCCAATAGGCTATAAACAAACTCTATTGCTACAAATATGAATAGATACTAAGCCATTGTTCTTTCACAGCTGTTTGATATTCGGTTTTACGTGAGTGGTGCGCGCGCGTATTTCTTCTGCGGCTTTCTGTTTACAGGCAAAAGGGCTTAGGGGAACGAAAATCAATAAATAGCGGCTCACTGGCATCATATTAATACATTCTAATTAATACATTCTAAACACTGTGAGCTTTTTCCTTTTCTCTAAAAATGCTTGTTCATATCTGAACAAAATGGAACAAGGTGTAAATTTACAAAAATCTGTAAATCAATAATTTAAATTAAAAAGATAAGTATCCGATTTAGCTTCCGCGCCGCCCGAAAAGGCCGTATCAGAGCCGAAAAAAGGGCGATAAAAACCCGTTTTTTATCACATTCTTACTTACCTGTTTTTGTTCCATTTATCAAAAAATGGAACAAAATATGAATTTCATAAATCACTGAATATTAGCTAATAAAATCATAATGGTGAAGTTTTTGTTTAGATACTGACAAAATATTGTCAGTATTAATAGCCTCATTATCAAAATATTACATTTTGTTCCGCTTGTTCCATTTTAATGGAACGGAACAAACTGCAGGGTTTTGTATTAATACGCCTGCCTGTCTTTCAATAAACTGATGTCTTTTGGTGCAATATCTGCTATAGCGTATTGCTGCACATCGGTTATGGTCATTTCATCAAGCGTGTTTACCAGGTTTTCATATATCGAACTTTCTGCGGGTTTTATAACTACTATCATACTTTTACCTGTAGTTTGTTGTACGTATGTGCGGGTATCAAGTATTGCTTTACGCAAGCCACTGCTGCTGTAGTTGGTAAGCGTAGCGGCTATAAGGGGCTTTTCTGCCGTGCCTAAATAATACATGGCCTTGTTGTTTTTACCCAGGCAGATAGTCATGGTACGCGATTGAGGTACCGGTTCGCTCTCACCCACAGGCATGGCTACATCCATTACTTTGGGTTTGGAAAGTGTAGTGGTCATGATAAAAAACGTAATGAGCAGGAAAGCCAGATCTACCATTGCGGTAAGATCTACGCGTAAGGCGGGTCTTTTTGAACGGATTTTGTTTCCTGATTTTTCCGGGGTTGAATTTAATTCGGCCATGATAGTACAGTTTAAGGTGAAACAATTGGGTTAGTAATTATTAACCCAATAAATGTACTGAAAAGTTTATTTATAAAAAATTAAATTCTGAATTATTTATGAATAACAATACAATATATTGTTATTCATAAATTTACCTAGTAATAACACTGCTGGGTGACAAATGTGTATGAAATAGTAAAGCCTGCAAACATGTAAAAATCACGTGGCCTGGAGTCGCCGCGCTGGGTGCCGGCCTCACCTATGTAAATTTTTGTTTTCTCGCCAGACCGGTCAGACAATACCCTCGCGGTTGGGTTTGTAAACTGGTTTTTATCAGCATAGTTACGGCTTACATCATCCAGGTAATCGGTACGGGTAATACGATACCCTATATCCGCGGCCAAAGTCCATTTACCAGAAATATTATATTTTATACCTGCACCAAAAGGCAAAACAAGGGTGTACTTTGCATATTCGTTTGGTTGCCCCTCGGTGCGCAGGTGCCGTAGCGATACCTGGTTGCCATTTAGCGTTGCCCTTGGCGCAAATGCGGTAATACCACCGCCTGCATATATATAAGGTGTATATATATTTTTGCCGGCATCGGGTATATAACTCATAAAGTTAAACTCGGCTACCAGGCTCAGTTCTTTTAACGGAGTAGTAAAGCTGAGGTTGCGGTCGCGAAACTGCTGATAATCTGATGTGCTATCGGCGCCACTTATTTGGCCAAAGGTGTAACTCAGCTTAGCAGCTATGTACCTGTTAAAGTTGCGCTTTACAAATAAGCCGGCAAAGCCGCCGCTTGGTTTTACAGGGTTGTTAATGTTAAGATCGCCTATGTAGCCTGCCATACCTGCGCCCCCTCCTATTTCCCAGGTTTGGGCTTGTACATTTAGTGAAATGAACAGGATAAATAAAGCTGTAATGTATTTAGGCATCAAGGCAAATTTAATAATTACGGGCGTCTAAACCCCATAATAGCTTTTTCCTTAACGTAGATAAGTAACTTTCATTATTCAGGCGCACCAGGTTAAGGCGGAAACCGGCCTTGTAAACCTTAAACTGCATGGGTTTATCAACAATAACGGTACGGCTATCGCACGATACGATGTAGTTATTCCCTCGGTAATCAATATCTAATGTCAAAGTGCTGGTATCTGGCAGCACAACAGGCCTTACATTTAAATTGTGTGGTGCAACCGGGGTAAGCGCAATACTGTTTGATTGCGGGAATATAATAGGCCCGTTACAACTTAACGAGTAAGCGGTTGAACCTGTAGGCGTAGATATAATAATACCATCGCCCCAGTAGGAGTTCAGGAACTCGCCATCTAATGATACATGCGTGGTTATCATGGCCGAATCGTCGCGCTTGTGGATGGTCACATCATTAAGCGCGAAGTTATTATCACCAAATATTTTTTGTTCTGACTCTATCACCAGCAGTTCGCGGCTATCCAGCGTAAATTCCTTGTTCACTACAGCATGTATGGCTGCGGCTATATCGCTTTTGTTTATACTGGCCAAAAAGCCCAGCCTGCCAAAGTTGATACCTATAACCGGCACGCCCGAATCGCGGATAACGGTTACCATATCCAGCAGGGTACCATCGCCTCCAAGGGTTAAAAAAACATCAACGTCGTTAGGGTCACTGCAGTTTAACAGTTTACAAGCCGATGTATCAACATTCCCCTTTAAAAAATCATTTAAAATGGGGTGGATGCAAACTTCAACCTTATGCTGCGCAAGGCTGTCAAACACCTGGCGAATGTAGGGGAACACCGATGGATCGTTAAACTGCCTGCCGTAAACTGCTATTTTCATATATATTTAGTACGAATATCGAACTTTGAAAATAAAGTACAGCAGTATAGTTTCAAATAATGCTGTTTATAACATATCCACCTTAACAGTTAGCAAAAATACCCAAAAGCGGGTATTTCATTAATGATTTGTTTTTTATTTATTTAGGAAAAATTCAAGCAATAACAAGCAAACAATGAAAAAAATCAAACAAACTTTGGTGCTATTATTTCTTTTGCTCTCAACAGCCACGGGGTATGCACAAAACGATCAGGATTATGTAGTAGAAAAGCCAACTGTAACAATAGAGCATCTATATAAAAACATAACTTGCTCTAATCAAAAAAAGTTTCTTGAAGAACAAGGTTTTAAATATGACCGGATGCTTAAAATAGAGCAGACCAACGCTTACATTTATAGTTTAGAGGATGATAATGATGTCAGCATTTTCTTGTACTGTTATAAGAACGAAGCATTACACATGAGTTTTAACATAGCCGAAGATGTATTTACTGAAGCAAAAAACACAACAATTAAAGACAAGGAATTTAAAAAGATAAAGCAAACAAGTGAAGACGTGATTTTTACAAAAGGAGCATACGCTTATATTTTCAGCAACAAGAATCACAGCATAGGCATCCGGGTAAAAACACGAGATGATAACTAAGCTTAAACAAGTTCTAAAACAATAAAAAACGCTAACATATATAAAATAGGTTAGCGTTTTTTATGAACATGATATTTTCGATTCTTACAAGTTCAGGTAATTCATAAATGAATCGAATCTGTCCATCGAATTATCGTTATGGTCGGTAAAGTTAAAGGTGGCTTTAACATCGTAGTTATAGCGTTGAAATGTGGCCAGGATGTTAGAGATATCCTGCTTGTTCACCTTAAGGGTAACCTCCATACGGGTACTATCCGGGAAAGTACGTGTATATGAGCTCAGTATTTGCGCGTTATCAGACTCTACCACCTGCGACATATGCGCCAGTGAATTGTTCTTATTATCAACCTCCAGCACAATAATACCGCCCGGCTCTGATACCGAAGTAAGCTTGGCGAAATACTCGTTCATGCTGTTGATGGATATTAAACCCAGGTAATCTTTTTTGATGTTAAGTACGGGCACCACCGTTAGCTGGCGCTCATAAAACAAACGGATAACATCGTAAATATGCTGCTCTTCCAGCACGTATGGGTTAACCAGCGAAAGCGCTATGGCACCAATAGGCGAATTATAATCGGGCTCTTCTATCAGGTCATCCTCACTTACCAGGCCTAAAAATTGTTCTTCGTTTACAATTGGCAGGTGGCTTACCCGAAACTCTGCCATACGGTCAAACACCTTCTGTATACTATCAGAGGTATGTACCGGCGGTATCGCGTTAGCTATCAACTCAATTGCAAGCATATTTTATTTTTTTATTTTTTCTAAAAATGCACTTAAATACTGGTTAAACTCAACCGGTCGCTCCATCATTGGGGCATGGCCGCACTTATCAATCCAGTGTAATTCGGCATTGGGTAACATCTCGTTAAACTCAACAGCAACCTCTGGAGGGGTAATTTTATCATCCCTGCCCCATATCAAACAAACCGGCATGGTAATTTTACGCAACTCCTTATTCATGTTATGGCGAATAGCCGATTTTGCCATAGCCAGTATACGGATCACTTTGTGCCGGTCGTTAATCATTACAAAAACATCGTTTACCAGTTCATCAGTAGCAATTGCAGGGTCGTAAAATGTATATTGAACTTTTTCTCTTACAAAATCTATACTCTCCCTTTTTGGGAATGATCCACCAAAGGCGTTCTCATACAATCCCGAGCTGCCTGTTAAAACCAAAGCCTTAACATAACCTGGGTGCGCTAATACATATATTAAACCTACATGCCCACCTAACGAGTTACCCAGCAAAATAACGTTGCTTAGCTTTTTAAATTTTATGAATTTGTGTATAAACTTAGATAACGCCCTTACACCGGTAGTTAATAAAGGCATATCGTAAATAGGCAATATAGGTAATATAACACGGTAGCGGGGGCTAAACTCATTAACAACATCCTCCCAGTTGCTTAATGCCCCCATTAAACCATGCAGAAGTAACAGCGTTTCACCTTCACCCGCTTCGATGTAACTAAAACCATTTTCTTCTTTAAGCACGTGATCCATAGCAGAACTTATATAAATATTGATTATTGTAAATATATCAGACCAAATTCAATTTCGGTCTAAAATGTTGTAAAATTATAATTATAAAAATAGTTAGCGCTCTTTTATCTCAACAATTATTACGTGGAAACTACCCTAAAAGTTGTTTTACCACCTCAGAAACTGTTTTACCATCGGCACGGCCGGCAAGCTCTTTATTGGCCACGCCCATTACCCTGCCCATCTCTTTAACTGATGTTACGCCAAGCCTTTCAATCACTTCTTGTATAAAGCCTTCAATTTCAAAGCGGGTCATTTGTTGCGGCAGGTATGGTTCTATCACATACATTTCGGCCATTTCAATATCGTAAAGGTCTTCGCGGCCTTGCGTTTTGTAGATATCTGCAGATTCTTTACGCTGTTTGATCAGCTTTTGCAACACCTTTATTTCGGCGTCCTGTGTCAATTCTTCGGCAGCGCCTTTTTCTGTTTTAGCCAGCAGCAAAGCCGATTTTATAGCACGAAGTCCTCTAAGCCTGTCGGCTTGTTTACTTAACATTGCTTGTTTTATATCCTGGTCTATTTGCGTTAATAATGACATTCTATTTGTGATTTTAGATTTATTTAAATTAGATTTCTCATCCGCACATCTGCATATTCGCACATCTGCATATTTACTTACTTCCTTACAATATTAGTAGCCGTTGCCTGTGCAGTTGGCATAATTACCAGGTCGCTGATGTTTACATGCGCCGGGCGCGATGCTACAAACCAAATAGTTTCGGCAACATCATCGGCCACCAGCGGCTCAAAACCTTCGTACACTTTTTTGGCGCGGTCCTTATCGCCCTTAAAGCGCACTTCCGAGAACTCCGTTTCTACAGCGCCGGGGTGTATGGCCGTTACGCGTATTCCATGCTGCACCAGGTCTATCCGCATACCTTTATTTAAGGCATCAACCGCATGCTTGGTAGCGCAGTATACATTCCCGTTAGGGTAAACCTCTTTCCCCGCTATCGATCCTAAGTTAATAATATGCCCGTGCCCGTTAGTTATCATCCAGTTGGATACCACTCGGCTTACATAAAGCAGGCCTTTTATATTGGTATCTATCATGGTTTCCCAATCATCGTAACTGCCGTTCTGTATGGGGTCCAGCCCCTGGCTAAGGCCTGCGTTATTTACCAGCACATTAACCTTTTTCCATTTGGCGGGCAGGCCTTCCAGGTTTTGAATAACCTGCTCGCGGCTGCGCACATCAAATGATGATACGGCTACTTCTACATTATACTTTTTATTGAGCTTTTGCGCCAGGGCCTCCAGCCTGTCCATGCGGCGGCCGGTAAGTATAAGGTCATATCCCTCGCGTGCAAATGTATGGGCACAGGCCTCGCCTATCCCTGCGGTGGCGCCTGTTATTAATGCGATCTTTGCCATAGATAAGTTAACTATCGGCAACGAAATTATGTTTTTATGTCGACTTTATTTGTCTTTTTACGGTAAGGATAGTTTTTAGAGGTTAACCATTAATTTGGTTTATGTTATTGGCATGATATAAACTTTAAAACTATCTGCGAAATTTGGCAGCATCACACTACTCCTATTTAATGGATAATATTTAATTGGGTATGAAAAAAATTGGCCTTCTTGGTGGTATTAGCTGGACTTCTACCATTGAATACTATAAATATATTAATGAAGGCATTAACCACAAATTAGGTGATCTAAACTTTGCAGAATGCATTATATACTCATTAAACTTTGGTGATGTACAAGAGAAAGGATGGATAAATTCATTCTCATTACTTTTAAATGCTTGCGAAATATTAAAAAAAAGCGGAGCAGAAGCCATTGTATTATGTGCTAATACTGCTCATTTATTTGCAGATAAGCTACAGGACAAAGTTGAGTTACCTATTATTAGTATAGTTTCTGCTACCGCCAATGCGGTACATAAACAGGGAATAAAGAAAGTAGGTTTATTAGGCACAAAGGTTACTATGGAAATGGATTTTTATAAGCACGAACTTATAAAGGGTAGTATCGAAGTTTTAATTCCGGAACAACAAACTACCAGGGATTATATTCAGGAAACTTTAAAAAATGAGTTAGGAAAAGGCATTATTAAGAGCGAAACCAAAACAGCCTACATTGCAATTGCTAATGAGTTAATTGCAAACGGTGCCGAAGGGATTATTTTTGGATGCACGGAAATCCCGTTAATACTTAACAGTATAGATATTTCTGTTCCTGTTTTTGATACTACTAAAATACATTCAGCCGCGGCAGTAGAATTTGCGCTGTCGGCATAGTTATAAATGCAAAAGACTGTTTACAATAAATAAAACACATTATATATGGAATACAGACAATTAGGCGGCTCGGGTTTGCACGTGCCGGTGCTTAGCTTCGGAACAGCAACTTTTGGTGGCAAAGGCGATTTTTTTAAAGCCTGGGGAGATACCCAACTTGATGATGCAAAAAAACTGGTACGCTTATGCCTCGACGCAGGTGTAAACCTGTTTGATACCGCTAACGTTTACTCGCGCGGCGCTTCTGAAGAAATTTTGGGCCAGGCACTTGAAGGCTTACGCTCAGAGGTTTTGATATCAACCAAAACCACCTTCAGGATGGGCGACGGGCCGAATGATTACGGCTCATCAAGATTTAACATTGTGCGGTCGGCAGAGGACAGCCTTCGCCGTTTAAATACCGATTATATTGACATTTACCATATGCATGGCTTTGATGGCATTACACCGGTTGAAGAAACCCTGCGCGCGCTTGATGATCTGATATCAAGCGGTAAAGTTCGGTACATTGCATGCTCAAACTTTTCGGGCTGGCATTTAATGAAATCGCTCTCCATATCAGAAAGATACGGCTGGGCCAAATACATAGCACACCAGGCATATTACTCGTTATTAGACCGCGAGTTTGAATGGGAACTGATGCCTGCCGGGATAGACCAAAACGTTGGCACCATTGTTTGGAGCCCGCTTGCATCCGGCCAGTTAGGTGGCAAATATCGCCGCGGCCAGCCTATCCCGCAGGATAACCGCCGCAGCCAGGGTGGCAGCCACGGCCCGGAAACCGATCTGGAACGCCTTTATACCATTGTAGATGCATTGGATGAGGTGGCCGAAGAAACCGGAAAATCTGTTGCACAGGTATCTATTAACTGGTTACTGCAACGCCCAACAATTGCTAATATTATTATTGGTGCCCGTAACGAGGAACAACTAAAACAAAACCTTGATGCTGTTGGCTGGAACTTAACTACCGATCAGGTGAAAAAGCTTGATGCCGCCAGCGATCGCGACCCGGTATACCCCTACTGGCACCAACGCCAGGATACAAAATTGAACCCGCTACCAAAGTTTTATTAATAATAAAGGCCCCGATAAATCGGGGCCTTTATTATTTCACTTCTTACCGTTCGTCATTGCAATAACGAACGTGGATACGGTGCCTACAACTGCTTTATCCTGATATTTCTATAATAAGCTTTATGCCCATGATCCTGCAGGGCGATGTGGCCAATTTTCGACATGCCGTATTCCGGATGGTCTTTCCACTTGCCCTCGGCTTTTTTCTTTTTCCAGTCGGCATCCCAGGCGGTAAACTCCAATATTTTTTTGCCGTTTAACCAATGCTCTACGTGGCCATTGTTAAACACAATGCGGCTGGTGTTCCACTGGCCTACGGGCATCACCTTTTTTAGGTTGTTAGGGATGTGCATGGCATAGTCGGCACCGGTTTTTTGCCATTCTTCCAGCTTATCGGGCACCCAGCCAATATCATCTATGATCTGGTACTCGGGGCCCGTAAGGTACGATGCTTCATATTTCGGCCCTTCAACCACGTGATATAAAACGCCGCTATTACTACCTTTATCTATCTTCCACTCCCAGGCCAGTTCAAAGTTGCTGAATTGCTTATCGCTCACAATATCGCCGCCGGTATCGGTACCTTTAACAGTACCCAGGCAAACCAGCGCGCCGTTCTCAATCTCCCAGTTCTTAACTGCTCCTTTTTTATTGAAGCCGTGCCAGCCTTGCAGGTTTTTTCCGTTAAAAAGGCTCACCCATTGGGCTTTTTTGGCCTGCGCAAAGCCTTGCGAACCCGCAAACGTCATGGCCGCCGCAAGGGTTAGTATTTTAAAGTTTTTGTTCATGCTGATAGGATTAACCGCAGGGTCCTCTGCGAGAGACCCTGCGGGAACAATAAATTACTGATAATTAAATGTTTACAAATACCAAAAAGTCGATATAGCTGATTATAAGTTAGATACCAGCGTTCACGGGTACAAATGGCAGTGAACGTGAACACTTTGCAGTTACTAAGGCCGTTTGAGGGCGTTTAAAGTCGTTTTAATACGTTTTAGGTTGCTTATTTCGTAACCTGCTTCATTTTTTCAGGGTCCCAAAACATCGGGCTATTTTTATAGTAACTATTGTTACACAAAAGTGCCGGTGCTGCCGCGCGGTATCCGAAGATAGCATCCTCGGTTATTTTACCGTTGTTGCGAATGGCCGTTATCCAGTTGTTCATGTGGTCATACGGGCCACCCAGGTAACCTTTTTCGGCGTTATAGGTGATCTCATCGGGTGGCAAGATATGCTTGCGGCCCGAATCTGTTTGCCCGGCTTTGCGCATTTTTTCGATGTAAAAAGGATCATCCGACTGGATAACTTTATTACGTTTCAGCGTAACGCTATCCCAGGTAATATCCATTGAACCTTCGCTGCCTACCAATTTAAGATAAGTGGTCCCGCTTGTACCATCTACAAAGTTGCAGCGAAGCGACAGGTTGAACGCCGGGTGTGCTACAGTTTTGCCGTAATCAAACGTACCTAACAAAACATCAGGTACTTCGCGCCCGTCATTCCAGTAACGTAAGCCACCCGATGCATAAATTTTATTTGGCCCCATTGAGCCGGTAATGAAGTGCAAGCTGCTAAACAGGTGGACGAACAAATCGCCCGCCATGCCGGTACCGTAATCGGTATAGTTCCTCCAGCGGAAAAATCTTTTTGAATCGTATGGGCGTTTTTGGGTATTGCTTACATACGTTTCCCAATCAACCGTTTGTGCCGATGCATCTTCAGGTATTGGGTACTGCCAAACCTCAACCGGTGCGCGGCGCGCCCAAAAACCTTCGGCGTAATTTAGTTCGCCAATGGCACCGCTTTTAAGCAATTCATGTGCCTTTTCGTTCCCTAATGATGATACGCCCTGGCTCCCTACCTGGAAAATTTTCCCGGTTTCCTGTTGTGCTTTTATTACCGCAGGGCCTTCGGCAACCGAATGTACCATTGGTTTTTCGCAATACACATGTTTGCCTGCGTGCATGGCGTCAACAGAAATTTGCTGGTGCCAATGGTCGGGCGTAGCTATAATTACCGCGTCAATATCTTTGCGGTTTAATATTTCTTTATAAATCTTGGTAGTAAAAATATCGGCACCCCAGCGTGTTTTGGCATCTTTTAAGCGGCCATCGTACAAATCGCACACAGCAACAAGTTTTACGCCCGGCACCTGCAGGGCAACAATGGCATCCTGTGTGCCCATACCTCCGGCGCCTATCAGTGCTATATTCACCTGGTCGTTAGGGCCGTACTGGTTATATTTTTGTTTTAAGTAATGAAAGCTGTGCTTATCTGCTGCAATTAAACTTGTGCCAGCCGTTACGGCTGCAGCGGTTGTGGCCAGTTTTTTTAAAAAGCCCCTACGG
Organism: Bacteroidota bacterium; assembly: GCA_040390445.1. Lineage (GTDB taxonomy): Bacteria > Bacteroidota > Bacteroidia > Sphingobacteriales > Sphingobacteriaceae > Mucilaginibacter. The sequence continues at coordinate 644,981 of JAZJYI010000001.1, read as the reverse complement.
GATGCTTCCGAATTTTCTTTCATAATTGATGCGTTAAGGTATCCTATAAATTTGGTTATAATTAGGTAAACAGGCATGGGTGCCCGAAAAGTGAAGATATACTTTTTATATAATAATTGGAAGGGATTTGGACAATAGTCGATAGACCATTGTCCATGGTAATGTAATTTCTCTATGGACTGTCGACTATGGACTATGGACTACCAAAAAAACTTATCTTTGCCACCATACTCATGAGCAAAACTGTAACACCATACCAAAACCAGCAGGGCACTAAAAAAGAACAGGTGGCCGATATGTTTAACAACATCTCAAAAACTTATGATTTTTTAAACCACTTTATGTCGCTGGGGATAGATATCATCTGGCGCAAAAAAGCCATTAACGAACTAAAAAAAGACAAGCCCCAACTGATACTGGATGTGGCTACCGGCACCGGCGATTTCGCTTTTGAGGCTTTGGGCATCCTGAAGCCGAAGAAGATAATTGGTGTGGATATTTCACAGGGGATGCTTGATATTGCTAAGCAAAAAATTGCCAAACGTGGCTTAAGCGATAAGTTTGAAGTAAAACTGGGCGACTCGGAAAAATTACCTTTTGAAGCCGATGAGTTTGATGCCGTTACCGTAGCTTATGGCGTACGTAACTTTGAGCACCTTGAAACCGGCCTGGCTGATATTCACCGTGTGTTAAAACCAGGCGGTAAAGCAGTGGTGCTGGAGTTTTCAAAACCAAAAGCTTTCCCCGTGAAACAACTTTACGCCTTTTATTTTAACTATGTAACGCCAGGTATTGGCAAGCTTTTTTCTAAGGATGCAAGGGCTTATACTTACCTGCCCGAGTCTGTCGCGGCGTTCCCGGATGGTGAAACGTTTACCGGCCTTATGCAAAAAGCAGGTTTTAAAAACACCAAAAGCCGCCCTTTGGCGTTTGGTATCTGTTCAATCTATACCGGCATTAAATGATCAAAAACCGCCTCTTCATCATACTGATATTGATGAGCTGCAGCAATTTTTTGTTTGCGCAGGCATGGGGTGGCGGTGCAGACCAAAACGATTTGAGCTTTGGTTTCTCATTCTCATACGTACAAAGCAGTTTTAAGATAGTTAAGCAACCCAACTGGCGCGATCCTTTCTTTGATGCCGATTTGGGTACCAACGCAACTACCCCGTTAAAAAGTATCAGTTCTAAAAACATGCCGGGCTTTGCCGTGGGGTTTTTAACCCGCTACCGTTTAACAGAGCATTTAGAGGCCCGCGTTACTCCATCTTTGGTATTTTCAGACCGATCGGTGACTTATACTTTTGAAGATCATGATCAGGATGTTACTAAACCAGTTCAAACCACCACGGTTGATTTCCCTTTGCAACTTAAATTAAAATCAGACCGTATTGGCAATATGCGTGCCTACCTGGTAGGCGGCCTAAAGTATTCGGGGGCTATTGGCAGTAAAAAAAACGAGCCCAATACCGCCCCTACAGAACTATTGCTTAGGAATGTAAGAGGCTACTCATCGTATGAGGCAGGCATCGGTTTCGATATCTATTTTGAATTCTTTAAGCTATCGCCCGAGATAAAACTATCCAATAGCTTTGGCAACATGCTTTTACGCGAAAATACGCCTTATGCCAACCCCATCAGCAAACTATCGCTGCATACATTTATGTTTAGTTTATTTTTTGAGTAGCTGTTAATCAAGCCTTTTCTCAAAACAAACAAATCTTAATCCCGGCCTAAACTCCAGGGTTATTTCGCCCTTTAAACTATAACCAAGCTTTGGGAAAAGTTGCTGTGTTGCATGGTTTTGCGTATTGGTATCAATGCGTAAGGTAGCTATCCCACGGTCAATAGCCACCACCTCGGCTTGCTGCAATAAGTCGGCGGCTAAACCCCTGCCCCTAAAATGCGGGCTTACGGCCAAACGATGGGTTACAATAGCGGTTTCATTAACATCCAACCCAACCTGTGCATATTCCGGGTATTGCTCGGTGGTGATAGCAGTCACGCCGGCAATCTGGCCATCAAGCTCGGCAACCCAAAGCTGCCCGGCTTTTATATCTTCTTCAAAAACCTGCGGGTTGGGGTAAGTATCGTCCCATTGTAAATTACCTGCTGCACGCATAATAGGTACAACATCGGCTATTACCTGCATAATTGCGGGGATATCTGTTAAAGTGGCAAGGCGTACGCTCATTTATTATTATTTAGATCCTAATTTTCATTCTTACAATATCCAAGATAAAATCTTTTAAAACCGTGCTCACGGACTATAACCTCTTTATCTCGGGGTATTAAATAACCACTATCTATTAGCAGCCTATGCCCTAATACATCCACAACTTTATTATCATATTTAAGTGTTAAATTATTCCCTTTTTGTTCCCATTTGCCGGTAAACCATTCATTATAAAAGAAAGCGCCGGTCCAGTGTAACTCAAACGTTTTATCTTCCCTAAAATTGATATTAGCCTGATTTTGCGTCCCTTCATAACAAGCGCGAAACTTCACATTGCTTTCAAAATCTTCCGACGAGCCGAAAGGTGCTAAAACAACCGATAAGTAAATTAGTAGTGGCAAAAAACACATTACCGTAAGTGACTTACGTTGTTTAATAATAAAAATTGTTTGTTTAATAACGTTAACAACTATGATGATAAATAATATCGCAATTGTTAGCATGGCTATGATCAAAAACCACCACGGCGTTAACTTATCTATATGGTAATAAAAAAAGGCAAGTATGAAAAATGCAAAACTAATAATCAATGCCCTTATAATTCTGCTTTTAAGATTGGTTCGCTTGCTCTTTTCTTCGTTCATTAATGGTTATGCTTTTTGTGAATATCCTTCACTAAACACAGCTTTTTAATTTCATCTATGCGGATGGGGAACGGCGCATATTTTAGACGGCCCGCAACCAGTTCTGTTACATTATCAGAGTGGGCTATTACTTCTTCGGGGTTATCGCTGGCCAGCAGGCGTTTGTACATGCGGTAATCGCCCCATTCAATATAATATACCTCGCCGGGCAATATTTTTTTATCGCTGATGATTTTCAAGGCTACCCAGCAGCCGTTTTCCAGGTAAGGATACATGGAGTGGCCCCAAACAGGCAGGGCGAAATCGCATTCTTCAATCCCCGGAAAATTCATGCGGCCAACCGATTGCGAATCATTGATATCGTTATATACCTCCACGCCCGATGCGGTAGCAATAATATCATACATAGGGATTCCCTCTTCGCGATGGGCTGTTGCAGGTTTGTCTGCATTTTTCTTTGTGCTGCCCAGGTATTCGCTGTACTTCTCTTTAAATATTTTCAGTTTCTCAGGGTCGATATTCTGGCGGCTTTTAATGATCTCGGTAATAGAACTTGCCGAGTTAAAGTTCAGCGCCTCTGCCAACTCCGTATTATTATTAAAAGCCCGCCCACGCAACTGGTTATATAGTATAATAAACTCCAGTGTTTCAGGCCGTACGGTTTTTATTTTATTGGGTTTTGACAGATCATCCATGGCAATAAAAATAATTACAGATTTTTCTTTATTTTATTAAAGATATTTCTTTATATTTGTTTGTTCAATATTTGCTAATCTACTACTATAAATCAACAATACAAATATTATGAATACAGAATTTAAAGAAAGTACTTTATTATATAAGAAATCGGGTTAGTATTACTTAACGCCATTTACACCCATTATAAACTAAAATAACTACAACCATGCATATAGCCTACTCTGCCCTGCGCACCAAACTAAAAGAAGGTAAACCCCAATTATTAAACCAGGAACTAAGCCAGCGCTACGAAGGCTACCAAACCGCATGTAATAAATACCGGGCTGAGATTGCCAATATACAAAAGTATATCCCCGGGTGGCTGCCTCCTTTCGAGTTGAAAGCTTAAAGTCGAAACCTCCCGCCTATTCTATAAACCAACTAAAACAATAACCATGATAAAAATTGCACAAAAACTAAAAGACCAGCTATGGTGGCTAATTATCACTGTAGATTACAATTACAGCCGTATCAGCATTGCCGATCACGAACTTACCGACGACATCCTTACCCTTTGGCTTGAAGACAAGCACGATTTTAAAAACTCGTTAGATGAATGCCTGCAACTAGATATATCTGTAAAGAATTTCGCCAAAGTGATCAAAGCCGAGAACCTAAACAGCTACGAAGGGCAGCGGTTACACCCCAACAAGCAATTTGTTTATAAAACGCGCGTACAGATCAATGAGGCCATAACCTGGTACAAGCAGGATGCCACCCTTATAGAGCAGCAATGGGCACGCGAAGCAATGCTGAGGAACATATTAACGCAATTGGTAGAAACAGAAGCCGCGGTTGATAAAGATTGGTAGAAATTATGCCAAATGGCATTTAAAACATATACAATATTGCTGTCAAAATGGTTAGGGAGTGAAGCCTATCGAGAGATTGCTTCATTCCTCGAAAGATAACTCGGGAAGATATGGTGGATTGTTGAATATTATTTTGTCTTAACCAGATGTTCTTTCTCAGCTTCTACTAACTCTTCCACTTCGCTTAGGGCTTCTGCAGGTGCAGCAGCATAGTTAAGTTTACGGAAACGCCATATGGCAAAGGCAGGCTCCTGGAAGCGGTTAATCAATTTGAAAAATTTGGGAAAGTTGTGTACTTCATCAAGCAGCACGCCGGTAACGATGCCGTTATTATCCAATATCTCGCGGATGGTGTATTCTTTGTCCCGGGTTATCCAGATCTCAAAATCGCGCCTTATCTCCTCGTTTTTATCAGGATCTATCTTATCGTTAACACATATCACTTTATCACCCGGCCTCATAGTAAGTCAAAATTAAAAAATCAAAGTTAAAAAACCTTATTTATTCCATATTAAACCAACCGGGGTTAACATAGTGCACTTTTGACTTTTGACTTAATTGCCAGCGGGCATAGATACAAAAAAGGCCGTACCTTCTGCGGGGGTGCTTTCAACCCAAATACGGCCACCCTGTAGTTCGGTAAACTCCTTACAAAGCAGCAGGCCAAGCCCTACCCCTTTTTCGTTATCGGTACCAAATGTTGATTGCGCCTGAAAGGAGAACAATTCGCTTTGCTTTTCGGCACTCATGCCTATACCATTATCCCGTATGATGAGCCAGCACTCGCTGCCTATTTGCTTGGCCTTAAAAGTTATTTGCCCACCTTGTGTAGTAAACTTTATAGCATTGCTTATCAGGTTACGGATAACCAGTTGCAACATATCGCTATCGGCAACAATTTTTATATCCCAGTTAAGTTCAGTAGTTAGTGAAATATCTTTTTTGAGTGCTATAGCCTTTTCAAGTTCAATAGTATTAAACAGGGCATCGCGCAGGTTAACATAGCCCAGCTTAACGTTTACACCATCCATTTGCGCTTTTGACCATATAAGCAGTTTGCCAAGCATATCAATGGTACGGCGGGTCACCTTAAGCAGGTCGCCTTCTACCATACGCCGTTCGGCAGTATCCAGCTCGTACTCTGTTACCAGTTCCAGGTAATTCTGAATATTGCTTAACGGCGAGCGCAGGTCGTGCGCAATGATGGACATTAGCTTGTTCTTTTCTGAATTGATGCGCTCCAGGTCGTGATTTTGTTTGGTGATATGACGGTTTTGCAGTTGAATAGCATCCGCTTTTTCAGATGCTGAACGCTTCTCATGATCGTAATTGCGCCTAAGATAGTTAATAGTAAAGTAGACTACTACAACCACCACCACGTAGGCAGATGACAGGTCCCAGAAGCGGCTTTCGCGGCTATTATAACTATTAGGTATCCAATCGGGGTGAAAATACTCTGCCAGGTGCATACCAATAATGATAACCAGGTTTACTGCTATCCATAATTTTTGCTGCTTTCTGGGCACCACGCAAAGTATCAGCAAAATACTCAAGCCCATTAACAGGTCGGTTGGCCCGTAAGTACCCGAATTATAAACATAATTTACAGCAAAAAGTATATTACCAATAATGGTAAATACGGTTATTGTACTTTTTATTTTGCCCTGATAGCGCGATCTGTAATAAAGATAGGAGAAGATAATAAGCGTTACCAAGCTAAGTAAAGCAATGAAAGGTAAGCCAATAAGATAATTGAAGGGAACGTTGTAGGCAAGCGCCAAGGTAGCTATAAGGCAAAGAGAATGGAATATCCTAAACTCAAGCGGGAACTCTGTAGTTGAGCCGGTAAGCCGTATCCAAAGCCTGTTTATATTACCAAAAAGGCGCAATGTGTTAATTGTTTAGGGTTATACAAGATTACAAATAAATTTTTACAGGGCAAACCTCACCAATAAAAAATTTTCTTAAAAAAATAAAGATTTTCTCAGATTGTAAAAGGCATAAAAAAAGCCCCGCAAAGCAGGGCTGATCTTATTTCAAAGAAAAATATTATGGGGCTTAATTACGGCTAAAACCGCCTTTACCGCCACCACCGTTAAAACCAGGACCTTTATCCTCGGCTATATTAACTGTTATGCGTTTGCCATAATAGCTTTGGCCGTTCATGCAACGGATGGCTTCTTTAGCTTCTGCTTCATTAACCATCTCTACAAAACCAAAGCCCCTGCTCTCTTTTGTTTCACGATCTTTAACGATCCTGAGGGACTTAACAGGCCCAAAATCTCCAAAAACCGCATTTAGTTCGGCCTCACTTACTTCTAACGGAAGGCCTCCAATAAATACTTTCATTAATCTCCTTTTGTTTTTCTGTAAAGGTACGCAAAATGGGCCAATTTTCACAGCTTTGGCAGCAAAATGGCGGCTGTGTAAGGTGTTTTTTACAATGGGGTGTCAATACGACACGAATATGATTTTTACTGCTTTTTAAGCTTCAGTTCAAAGGTACCTTCTACACGGTAAAGTGATGAGTTAGGGTCGTCATCCTTAGAAAGAAAGGTAAAGAAAGTGCCCTTGGCAAGTACATCATTCTGGCGGTATTGCACCAGGTTTATTTTACCGGCATCGCCGGGTTCGGCATATTGGGTAAGCGTGTATTGTTTGCTGTGTACTACATCGGCCATCATTAACAACTGGCCGCCTGCTACCGGCTTGGTAAGGCTATCAGCTGCGGCGCCTTTTGAGCTTACGCCAAAACTCATGGTGTGCTCTTTATTAATAGCGGTAATACCAAAATAACGGTTATCGCCGGCACTCATATTTACAAACGCAACCGAATCTTTAGCGGCATCAAATGTATAGGTGGTGTCCTGCATTTTTATGGTAAGGATACCTTCTGTTGCAAGGAAATTATCGGGGGAGGTAGCACTTAATACGCTATCGGCACTTAGGGCAATTTTTTTCTGATCTACTGCTTGCTCGCCGGTATCTTTTTGGCATGACACTACCAGCACCGAAAGGAGCAGGACAAGCGAAACATACCAATTAGTAAACCGTTTTGAAATCATAGGTAAATCGATGCTATAAAATTAGATAAAAAATATTTCATTTATGCCTTGCGTGTACTTTAAACACAATTATTTAACATTTTTTAACTATATTATATAAACGTATCAAAATCTGCAAAGGTTTGCTTGGTTTGTTAAAAAATCAATATTTATTTTAAGGATATATTAAGCTGTTTATCAGTTGAACTGACACGACCTTAAAATATCTCGCCAACGGTAACAAACACACCTTTAGAGCCCTGGTTACCCATGCCATAATCAACAGCTATATTTGTTTTTGATACCTTGTTTAATTTGATGCGCAAACCAGCTCCATAACCGGGCTGTACTTTTTGCAGTGGCGAGCCGGGCGCCGCCGAAAATGATTCGGCATTGAAGAACGCCACACCGCCAAGCAAACCGTTTTTGGTGATGCGGTAACGATACTCGCTTTCCAGATAAACCATTTGTGCTCCTCTAAACCTGCCCTGTATATATCCCCTGCCAGTACCGTTATACTGGTCCCAGGTGTTGGCGGGTAAATCAAGATACGGGGGCTTGCCATGAAGCACTACCCAATTATAGCTCCAAAAAGCTATTACGTTATGTGAAGATGCCGGCAGCCTGTAATACTTACGCACATCTATGATCAAAGAGCTCCATGCCGAGGTGCTGCCCAAAAAGGTTTTGTTATCCCGGTATTGCACAGCGCCATAAAACCCCCTGGTTGGGTTAATAGAATTATCGCGCATATCTACCTGGGCATTCAGGGTGATCCCGGATGAAACGGTGCTTGCCTCGCTACCATACAAAGCATAGTCAGACACGCTACCGTCAGGGTTACCCTTTTCAGTTATATTAAAGTGGTTATCGTAAATAAAACCCGCGCCACCATACAGGTTACCCACAATGCGGGTTAGTATGGTTTCATGAAAACGGAACAGCGTATAATCCATCGGGTTCTCATTTGCCGATCTGGAATTACTGCCTAAGCCAAATGTACTTTGCGGGTATTTATAATATTTAAAATCGCCTATAAAATTAAACTTGTTCCCGGCCGTCCAGATGTTTGATTGCAAGGGAATGATGATCTGCTTATTTTGCGTATAAGCCGCGTTTGACGATATGGTTGAGATGCGCGAATTATCTGAAATGCGGAATGCGATATTGCCTGATAATGTTACCGCCAGTTTGGTTTGTAGCGTGTACCCTATTGCGGGCAAAACAGAAAACACCGGCTTAGAGCCTATTACCGTAGTAGCTTTATTATCAACAGTACCCTTTTTGTTAAATACGGACCGGATAACGTCATACAGGTCTTTTTGCGCCGAGGTATCCTGCTGCGCAACTACCAGGGTATCGTTCATGCGCCTACGGGTAAGCGGTACGGTACTTTTATCTTGCGCTTGTATAAGCAACGGTAACAGAAGAATCGCTATCAGCAGTATGGTTAGTTTCATTTGCTTTATGGAAGATTTAATGCTGAATTAAGCGCTGTAAAGATATATTTTTTGTAAAAGATAGACTACCGCTTTAGGAGATGTGTTACAATTCTAATTACTTTATAATAATTACAGAAATTTCTTTAATTATATTGGATATATAAAGAATTAATCGTATATTTGTATATAAAATATGCCAATCGGCATTAAAATCATCCAATGCAATCTTCATGAAATACCTAAAAGACCTAAAACAGCTCAAATCATATAGAGCCCGTATTAATAAATATTTCACCACTTTACAAGGAGCGTATCACACAGAAAAAGTTCCGGTAAAGGGTGCAAAAGATCATACCGAGACTATAGATCAAAAGGTATGGGACCGCGAACCCGAGCCTGCTACCCTATCAGGATTAGCATTGGCCATAGGTTTTACCAGTATAAACGAAATGGAGGCTTATGAGCGTGAAGGTAAATTTGCACCCGTTGTTAAAAAGGCCCGGCTACGGGTGGAAGCTGAATATGAAAAGAAGCTTCACTTCCAGTCGTCTACCGGGGCAATATTCTTTTTGAAAAACCTGGGCTGGAATGAAAAAACTGATGATTTTTTACAGGACATACCAAAAACCATCAAAATAGAAATTATTGACCCTGGCACAAAGCTGGCAGGCACCGAAAAGGAAGTAGACCTTTAATCCATTATCATTCTATCCTTATCCTACCTATATGCACCCCAAAACCACCACCTTATTCAAACACAACTATGAAGCCACCGGGCATGTTGTCATCAACCAGGGCGGCACCAGCTCAGGTAAAACTTACGCTATTGAGCAGGTATTGTTTTGCCTGGCAGCAGAGAACGAGAAACAAATCATTACCGTTGTTGGGCAGGATATCCCCAATTTAAAATCGGGCGCGCTGCGCGATGCCCAGGCCATGCATAGTGAATCGGAGATACTGAAACGCCTTATTAAAAACTTTAACCATACCGACCGTATCTTTCAATTTACAAATGGCAGCATTATCGAATTTAAAAGCTACGCGAACGCACAGGACGCGAAAAGCGGTAAGCGCGACTACCTGTTTGTGAACGAGGCAAACGGCATTGAGTGGGATGTTTACACCGAACTGGCGCTGCGCACCAAAAAACGCATCTTTATTGACTATAACCCCAACAACGGTTTTTGGGTGCACGATAAGCTGATAGGCAAACCCGGCGTACAGCTATTTATATCCGACCATAGGCACAACCCTTTTGTGGAGGATGCTATGCGCCAAAAAATTGAAGCCCTGAAAACCGAAGACCTTGAGTTATGGAAAGTTTATGCCCGTGGCCTCACCGGCAAAATAAACGGGCTGGTGTTTGATAACTGGCACATTTGTGAAGCTATCCCACAGGATGCCAAATTAATAGCCGCCGGGCTCGATTTTGGCTTTACCAATGATGAAACCGGCTGCCTGCAAGTATATAAACAAAGCGGTGAGCTTTGGATAGATGAACTGATATACGAAACACGCCTCACCAATACCGATTTAGCCCGCCGGTTAGCAAGCAGCGGTATCAGTAAAACAACAGAAATAATTGCCGATAGCGCCGAACCCAAATCAATAGAAGAGCTAAAACGCCTGGGATGGTTTGTTACCGGTGCAAAAAAGGGTGCCGACAGTATCAAAAACTCGATAGATATATTAAGGCGCTACAAACTAAACGTAACCCGCAATAGTGTAAACCTGCGTAAAGAGCTGGGCAGATATAAATGGAAAACCGACAACAAAAGTGGCCGTTCCATTAATCAACCCGTTGATACCTATAACCACCTGATTGACCCCTTGCGTTATATAGCGTTAAATAAGTTAAATACAAAAGGTGGTAACGGTGTAAAAAGCAGGCTGCCAGCCCCCCTGCCCCCTAAAGAGGCTGCTTTGGACGCGTTTCTTAGGCTTACCTGAGAGATAAGTCCTGTAGGGACTTTGGGGGGCTACCAACCAGTTGTGCCGCTGGCACAAGAGAACTATTCAAACAATCGGTGCAATCAATAAAATCGGTGACTCTCAATAAATAATATGATAGAAAAAACACTTATAACCACACATGGTAAACTGCGGGTAAACATCCCATCGCAATTAAATGAAGTTACGCTGGGGCAAATGATGGCTTTGCAGGATGCTCCAGATTTGGGCGACCTGGATGCCATCAGCATCTTATCCGGCGTGCCCGTTTCCGAACTGCAATCGGTACGTGATGCCGGCGATTTTATGCAATTTGCAGATACGGTGCTGGCGTTGTCGCATCAGATAAAATATTTGTATAACAGCGATGAGGTCCCCAAAAGCATTAGCATTAAAATTGATGCGAAAGCTGTTAAAATAAATATTATCCGTAACCTATCGGTAGAACCCGCCGGGGCATTTATGGCCGCCCGTGATGTGATTGCCGATGAAATTGCCGATCACATCAAAATATACGGCGAAGATAACTGGCAGGACTATTTTAACCCATCGCTTACGGCATGCTGCAAAGTACTGGCCTACTACTTTTACTGCCGCGTAACCGGCAATAAGTATGATGAATATGCTGCCGCTGCTTTTACCGAAACCATTAAACAACTTAGGGTAACGGAGGCACTGCCCATAGCCAAACATTTTTTTATGAGCTATCCCAACTTATCGAAACCGAGAACAGGCTTCTGGCATCGGCTGCAAACGCTTTGGAAAAGCGCGCTGGCATCCAGGCGTTCGAAAAATTTAAATACATCAACACTGTAAATTCCCTTGCCGGGGGCGATATCAGCAAATGGAACCAGATACTGGCCATGCCTTACGAACGTATCCTGACCAAACTACTGCTCAACAAAACAGAGGCTGAATACCAGAAAAGGTATAGCGAAATGATGACTCAATGAGCTTAACTATTAACGATATTTAAGTTTATAATTATATTTATCACATGATCAACGCTAAGTATATCTTACCGGGTTTTCTTTTTATGTTTAATATAACACTGTGTAGTGCGCAAACCCGGTTAGATAGCTTACTGGATATTTTAAAGAAATCAGATTTTCACAATATTTACAAAGCAAGAGATAGTATTGTTAACTACCAGGAGTTAGCAGTACCCAAACTAATTGAATTACTTAGTGATACCAGCTACGTAAAACTCACAAATACTGCCGATCTGATATACCCTGGAGCAACCCAGTTTTACGGGCATGGGTGGATAGTTAATTATGATTTGGATTACGTGAACGTAAGGGCAGCCTGGATATTGGAGAAGATAGTTTTTAAAAATTTTGGATATAATACACTAACGGTGAACGAGGACAGCTTGTTAAAGCTTCATCAGCAACACTATTCGAAATATCTGAAGGATGGGTTTAATGCTGTAAACTTTAAAAATAAAGGCCCTAAAGAACAGTTAAATATTTACAGGCTACTACTGGCCGCCCGGGTAAAAGAATGGTGGAAAAAAAACAGTAAAGGTTGGTCGAGGTTCAAGGCCATTAAAGACGCCTTGGGAGGCACAAATATTAAACAACAGGTAAACGCACTTCAGTATTTGCGAGATCGGATCCAAAGTCCGCCGGGTACAAAATGTGCTGATTTAACTACTAAAAGTTTTTATAGCGACCTATACCCCCTCATTGAGCAAATCGGCAAAACCAATACCGAGGCAAAAAAGGAAGCCGATTATTTTTTGGTGTATGAAAAAAATGTCCGTTTTTAAATTGTCCACCCTATTCACCTACAAATATCAATTCTGATTTTCAATCTTAAAGCCGACCTGCTAAGCGCTTCTTCGCTACCGCAAGCGTCCCGCTTGTGGATTTAGAAAGGTAGTGAACAAGCTAAGCCTCGCTTAATATTATGCAATGCATTTACCAAGCATGCGGCCACAAGCGGGACGCTTGCGGTAGCAATGGCGAGCAGTTTGCAGTTAGCATTTCTGTGCTGTTGTCAGTTTGGGATTGGCGGTTAATTTACTCACCCCGACTCCGCTCGCTTGACCGGGTGAGTTAAATCACGAAATGACAGGCTTCTTCATTAATGTCAGTCTGAGCCTGTCGAAGACCTAAACGCCTTGCTTGTCCCTATTAGTTCGACAAGCACACAATAACAATCAACTAATCACCAATCAACCACTCACTATTCACCAACACATGCGTAACCAAATAGAAATCATAACACAAAGCCTTAGCGCCAACCCCTCGTTTTTATACGGCACCGAAAAAGAACTGAATACCCTGGCAGATGATGCCGCGTTCCCTTGTGTATTTATGTACCCCATGCAGCCCATTGTGATATCGCCGCAGGTAAACGGGTCGGTAGATAATGTATTTACCCTGTACCTGGAGTTTCTGTATAAAACAGAGTTCGGCCAGTTCACTGCCGAAAACGAAGCCTACGTACAGCAAGCCTTACGCATGGCAAACGAGTTTATGGTGAAAGCGGCCAAATACCGCGATGGCGAAGGCCGGTATTTCCGCATCAAAGCCGGCGAAAAAGCTAAATGTATGCCGGTGTACAATAAGTTTGATGTAAATACCACCGGCGTTGGCCTTACAGTAACATTAAACACCATGTATTACGATGTGTACTAAAAAAGTCCATGGTCGATAGACCATAGTCTATAGTACCTGAATTTCGGCAATGGACTATGGACCATCGGCTATCGACTACATAAATCATCAATTCACTTACTCACTACTTCAATTATGGCAATATTAGCAAGCATCGATTTTTCAAACACCCGGCAGGTAGGTACACAGGTGCAGGGGCAGGTATTTATTAAACTCACCGATTCGGAAACCGGGCAACCCACAAATGGCAATAACGTGGTGGTTAGTTATCAGATAATCCGCAACAATGGCGCGCCTGTTAATGCCACAACTACCATCCCCGGGCAAAGGGCATCTATTTACACGGGTGTAATAAGCGATAGTAACTCCGCTAACCAATCCTGGACATCTTTTAACATAACAGGCATAAGCGCCCCGATCGACACACCTGCGCCACAGCAACCCGGAGATATCGAGATAGTAAACATCGTTATTGATTCAGGTGAAACCTCGCCGGGCGCCCATAACGCGCAAATAACGGTTAACGCAACGGCAACGTACCTGCCGCTTGCCTACAAGCTTGATGGCATATTAACACAGGCATCAAATATTTTTACCGGGCTGGCAGGTGGTAACCATACGGTTATGGTTACAGATGCCAACGGCCAAAGTGTAAGCAAAACCATATTTATACCAACGGTAAACAACCTGTTACAGGCAGACCCATCAGTAACCCTGCCGGGTGGGAACATTTCGCGGTGGAACGCCGCTTTTAACCCGGTTGTTTTCACTTATCTGCGCCGCGATTTTAGCGTTACCGGTTTGCAATTAAACACGCTTGATGGTAAAACCCGGGTATTCGTAAATACCGATGTATCATCGGTTACCCCCGGCGACCTGATCTACATAGAAACCGATACCTGTACCGGCACTTTCGCGGTTACTGATAAGTATAACAGCAACGCATTTGTTATTGATACCCCGTTTACCACAAGCAGCACGGGGTTCATCAATATTAACCGCTTAAGGCCCTATTATAAAGTGCTTACCCGCATCACCTTTTACGATAAAATAACCGGCCGGGAAAGTACCATTACCTCAAAAAACCGCCCCAACAACAAAGGTATAACCCGGGCTGATATTTCGAACTTTTTACAAAGCCTTTTGCGTGCTAAGGACGAAAGCGGCTACACCCAAACAAATTACAGGGATGATAACCTGAGCGCAAGCTATAAAATTGCCTACGCCGAAGAATGGGATGGCCAAACCCCGCTGTTCAATACCATCCAACACCCCTATTATGTACTGTATGCGGCTAAACAATTGGGCGAAAAGTATGGCGGTAACCTGGCAGTATATGTACCTTTTGCCAATGTACCCACCGGCGCTGATAAAGCCAGATGGATAACCGATTTTGCCGAACCCGCCTACAGTAATGGTTACCCTTTCGATATCGGTTTTATTTACAGTGATGAGCTGGTAGGCCGCACACTATATGCCGATTTTACCCTGCTGGATATTAACCGCAACCCACTGCCCGGGGGGCCGCAAACCAGCTATTTGTTAAATGATGATGGCTCGTGGTTGTTAAACCAGGATGGGGGCAAAATGGTTGTTGCCAGGCAAAGCCAGTCGGTAGTACCAGTGCCCGGGCAGTTGGGTTTAAACAGGGTGCTTATTGAAGGCCCCTTTGCCAATGATGTGTATTACATTAACGTAACGCTGAAGTATGATGATGAGGACGAGATTACCCACGCCGTTACCCAAACCCAAACCATACGGGTGGATGATGCCGTAGATGATCAATCGCTTTACCTGCGCTGGATAGGCCTAAACGGCAGTTGGAACTATTACCGCTTTGTTTACAACCAGGAAGTAAACCTTGATGTGCAAAACGCCGTCATCATTAAAAACTATGTAAGCGACTGGGAACACCAGGACAGTATTGAAGAAGTAATCAGCAAAACGGCCGGGCAAAAGGTTAAGGTAATGGCCGAAGACCTTTCCGTTGCGGATATAAAAGGCCTGCAATCCATCAAATATTCGCCAAAAGTGCAAATGCTGACGGGCAAAAACCCGGTTAAGTGGCAAACCATCGTTATCAATACCGCTACTTACAGCGAGTACGAAACCCGCAACGGCCAGGCGCCATTCA
Organism: Bacteroidota bacterium; assembly: GCA_040390445.1. Classification (GTDB taxonomy): domain Bacteria; phylum Bacteroidota; class Bacteroidia; order Sphingobacteriales; family Sphingobacteriaceae; genus Mucilaginibacter. Next base: position 629,414 of record JAZJYI010000001.1, on the reverse strand, counting down.
GCGTAACGTTTAATATGCCATCTATAAATATACAGGTGCAATAATGCTTTTTAGAGGTGCGGAGTGCCGGTGGGAGGTGCGCCTTTCTACCGCACTCCGCACCAACAACCGGCACCACAACCAACTACAGAATGAACCAACTCCAACTATACATAAACGACGAACTTGTTGACCTGGCCGATGATAGCCCCGTGGCCCTCACCTTCCAGATCAATAACCTGGCCGAGGTTAAAAACCAGCAGGGTAACACCAGTAACCAGTTTAAGTTGCCGCTAACCCAGCGCAACCGGCAAATACTGGGCTTCCCGGATGATGTGGCTTTCACCACCGCTTTGCCCTACGATAATTACCGGGCCAAACTGATACAGGATGGGCTGGAGATAGTGCCATCCGGATCGGCGGTTTTAAATAGCGTTGATGACGATACCGCGGCCATAACCGTACTAAGCGGTAATGTTGATTTTTTTGACGCGCTGGATGTAAAGATCTATGACATGGGCGATAGCACTACAGATATTGGCAAGCAAAAAGCCTTTGAGCCCTACATGCATACCTGGAACGTAGATAGCGTTGTGTCGTCGCAAAACAAAACCAGTGGCTGGATCTGGCCGGTGGTTGATTATGGCCTCATCCCTGCCGATTTTGTAAATAACCCGCAAATAGATGTACGCTACATGCGCCCCGGCTTTTTCCTGAAAACCGCCATTGATACGTTTGTTGCAATGGCCGGTTACAAGGTTGACCCTGATTCGTTTTTGCTGAAACAGCCCATGTACGAAAAACTGATCGTGCAGTTTGCAGGCGACAGCTTTGAACACGGTACCGATTACCAGAACTCGCCGGATACGCAGGGGTTATTGGCCAGCCGCGGCCAGGATTTTTCCATGTCCTATCGCGATACCAATAAGGCTTTTGGCGTTATCCCCTTTTTAAATGTGGTTAATAATAAAGACGGTAATTATAACCCGGCAACCGGTATTTTCACAGCCAGCGCCGTTGTAAAGGTTGATATCACTTTAAAAATACCCTCATTTTATTTTCATGGGCGTATCACGAGCGATTATAAATCAAATGTCGAGATCAGGCTGTTTTTCCATGACCCGGTAAATGGCGATAAAGATTTAGCGGTAACACAGTTCGATTTAACCGACGCTAAACTTGATGATCCTATCAGCCTCCCTAAAATTACGGGTTACAAAAAAACCACCGAACCGGTTACCTTCTCCGCCCCGGCCGAGCTTGCGCCCGGCTGCCAGCTAATGGTTGTTTACAGGTTTCAGGGGTACACCGGGTCCGACTTTAGAATGCCGGCTGACACCCAACTAACCATCACCGCCGATAACCACGACGTGCTGTACGGCCAGCAGATCCAATGCGAGCGCATCTTCCCGGATATCACCCAAAAAGATCTGCTAAAAGATACCCTGCAGCGTTTCGGCATCATCTGCCAAACGGATAATACCACGCGCATGGTAACGTTCTCGTCTTTCAGGGATATTGTGGAGAACATCCCCCGGGCGCTGAACTGGACGGGCAAATGCCTGGACCAGGGTAAAACCGTCACCTTTCAGTTGGGAAATTACGCGCAGGTAAATAATTTACTTTACAAAGAGGACGAGGGCATTTTTCCGCAGAAGTTTGGTAACGCCCAAATTAAAATAGCCGACAAAACCCTGCCCCTTAGCGCCGACTTGTTCGAGAGCCAGTTTGCCGCTACCCTTAACCGCCCCTACCTTAACGGCAGCATAGCGCAAATACTAAAAGTGGATACTAAAGACGACCCCGAAAATATCGACTTTAATACAAGCACCCAGCCGCGTATATTGATAAACGAGCAGTACAACCTGCGGCAATACGGCAAGCAAATTAAATTTACCGATGGCACCAACACCGTTACTTACAACGATATCATATCGGTACCCTACTTTTACAAAACCGGTGGCGAGCACAACCTGCAATGGGAAGACCTGCGCCTTAACTACTACCCCGAGCTTGAAAAAATACTGCAGCAAACCAAAAAGGTGGAGCGCTACTTTATGCTGAGCCCACGCGATATCCTGGAGCTTGACCTGCTCGTCCCCATTTACCTGGAGCAGGACGGCGCCTACTACTACATCAATAAAATTGACAGCTGGCGCAAAGGCCAGCCGGTAAAGGTAGAGCTGGTGAAACTGGGTTAGTGAAAAAGAGTCAGGACTTTTTGAAGTAAGAATCAAGACCCTGCTGCCGGGAAATCAGTAACAATGCCTTGAGCTTATCTTGACTCTTACATCTTGATTCTATTAAGAGAACATACCGTGTGTTATCTCTTCAATAGCATCGTCAGCGTAAAAAAATATGGTGAACATACCCTGCGATTGGGTAATACGCAGTATATCCTCGCGCTTAATGTGGTTTTCATTAATAAAGCGGGTAAGGCGCTCGTGAGCGCTAAAGTAATCGGATTTTAAAACGATCATGGTGTTTATAATTTTTAGATAAGATTATAAACAAGGGGGAATTGTTACAATGAGTTTGTTCCATTGGTCGAAGTTTGCAACTTCGACCTAAAATTGCGCAAGAATTCTTCTTGCGGTAACATTTAAAGTTTTTCAAATTCGCTTTGAGTATCTCCAACTATTCTTCGGCATAATACCACAAAATCAACCAATACTCGGTCTGTGTAATTACTACTATATCGTCTTTTGTAATTCTGAGCCCATTTGCAAACGATGTTAATTTTTCCATGTCTTTAAACTTTTCTGATTTTAATATTTTCATAACAATTAATTATTTACTAAACCTATAAAAATGGCAGATGATAACAAAATTTCCGTCGACGTTAATATATCTGGTGATGGACAAAAACAAATAGATACCTACGTTAAATCATTTGATAGTTTACGTAACTCCATAAATGGCTTATCCCAGCCTTTTAATTCGTTTTCAAACAACCTGAATACATTAGATAAAAATCTATCTAAGTACACTGAATCTCTTTCTAAACTTAACGACCAACACAACGATGTTACATCAAGTAGTGATAAGATGTATGATAAAGTCACAAATGCATCTTCTTCTTTCGTTTTATGGAATGAAGTCGTTAAAGTATTCAGTTTAACTCTGAAAGGTTGGGGAATTGCTCTTTCCGGAGGTTTGGGTATTATTACCGCCTTTCTTCCCGAAATCATAAACTTTGCCAAAGCATTATTTAATGGCAATGATGCATTAGATGTAATGATAACAAACTTTAAAAACCTGAATGAGGTGATGAAGATATCTAATAAAGATGCATCTTCAGAAGCTACCAGGCTTCAAATTTTATATAGGTCGGCAACGGATGTAAACTACTTTTGGGTAGGTTTTTTCCGGATATCGGTTATTAGAACATCTAAGTTCCATACCATAAGAGAATCGTCAAAAAATGAGGAGAAGTCTATTTTGCCTTTATCATTAACATGAGTAACGGCTCCGGAAATTAATACAATATCGCCGTTGGCTAACGATTTGAGCGTTGTGAGAACTTTTTTAAGACTTTCGTTTTTGGGATTTTTGGGGGTAGTATAAGTAAATTCAATCCTGTCTATGATTGCAATGGTGTCAACACTATTATCTATTTTTACCGGGGCAACTAATATAAGGTTATAAATTGGCTCGTTGCCGTTACCTAAGCTTTTAAAAACACTATTTGCATGATACGACTCGTCATCGATCGCGGTAACCTGGAACTCCCAATTTTTAATACTGGTTAAACTGTCTGCCGCATACTTGTTAAACGCTGCGATAACCCCATCTTTAGCTATGGCGCTTGAAGGCATATTCAAGTTTGAATTATCACCAACCTTATTTAAAAATTGAATTTGATCTTTTGGCCTGCTATCTGCCGGGACCTCTGTTGGGTCGATTACCGATGATGAAGTTGTTCTTTTATCCGGATTTTGGCAGGCGGCACAAATTAGCACCAGGCAAATAGAAGCGTAGATTTTAAAGTTTTTCATATAAGGTTAAGTAATCCCTTAAAAATGCTAACAAAATTGGCATTAATCAAATAAATAAAAAAATAATATTCTAAATAGCATAACAATCATAAAATGAGTGCAGATTCACAAAATTCAATTATCGGTGATGGTGACATCGAAAAAGTAAAAAAATACAAAGAGGCTTTAGACAACCTACAGTCATCTATAAATGGACTAAACAGTAAATTACCATCTTTTGCGGATGGAATGAAAGCTGGTTTGCAGGGGATAGGTGAAAAATTACCCGAAGTAATAGAGTCAATAAAAAAACTAAACGAACAAAACAAAGAATTAGCGGCATCTGGTCAAAAACCAAAAAGTATTTTAAAAGAATTAGCAGGGTCGCTATTCTCTTTAAATTCGCTGGTGTCTGTTGGGATAACTTTGTTAGCTTCATACAGCGGCGTTATCATAGATTGGATAAGTAATATGATAAAGGGGCAAACAACGCTAACAGCGTTAGGAAAAGCAATGAAGGATCACAAACTTGTATTGGATGGCGTAAATAAATCGAGAGACGAGGGCGACAAGAATGCACAACAGGAACTTGTGCATCTAAAACTACTCTATGATGCTACTCAAAATCATAATTTATCACTTAACGATCGAAAAAAGGTTATTGGAGAATTGCGTAATCAGTATCCTAATTATTTCAAGGGATTATCAGACGAGGCAATTCTTACAGGTAAAGCGGCATCTAAATATCAAGAACTTACAACTTCTATTATTGCGGCTTCCAGGGCAAGGGCTGCGGAAGGAATGATTGTTGACAATAGCAAAAAACAATTAGCTAACAGTATAAAAGCCGCGCCACTAGACCGCCAATCAGAAAAATTAAAACAGGACATTAAAGCAGCAGAAGCAAATTACAATTCATTGCCAGAACCAGGAATTGTAATAGGAGCACCGATGTACGCAGCGGGTACCGGTACCAGTAAAAAACAGGAAGCATTAATAAAATTAAATGAACTTAAAAAATCCCAGGAAATTATATCAAAGCAATACGAAGATATCAAAGCCGACTCGAGGATACTCAATCAGCAGAATGAGTTACTTACAAAAAAAATAATTGAGGACACCAAGAAACTTGGTACTGATATTTTAACAGGTACAAAAACGTCGGAAGGAAACACTAAAAATAATGGGACTTATCGCCCTAACAAACCAAAACAATACAATACCAATACCCCAAAACCCGATACCTTCAGCAGCGAGGCTTTAGTTGCTGCACAATCCATTACCATAGCACAGCATTTCGAAAACGAGAAAAAGGCGTATGATAACGAGCTTGCTTTGTTAAATGATCAGCTTAGTAAAAAACTCATTAGCCAAACCGACTATAATAAGCAAAGCCAGGCTTTGCAGGAGCAATACCACCAGGGTATTGGCAGCAGCGTTGAGAAATTTGCTTTAGAAGATATGGCTAAAACGCAAAAGCACCTAAAAGATGTAGCCGAGGCAGAAGGTAAATTTGCATACGATGAAACTAACGTTAAAAAAGCCATCCTTCCCGGCCAAAAACTGGATGCCGAAAAACAGCTGATAACCGATAAATACAATTACGAGATTGTACTGGCCAACGGCAACGCTGAGAAAATAAAAGAACTGGAAGTTAAAAAACAGGAGGCATTAACATCGGTTACCCAGCAGTACGAGCAGCAGCGCAAGGAGTTTGCCCTGAATACCGCCCAGCAGGTGGCCGATAAGGCTTTCTCTATCATCGGTAACAACATCAAAGCATCCAGCGATGCCAAAATAAAAGGACTGGAAAAAGACAAGGCCGGCGAGCTAAGCAATAAAAACCTCACCGAAACACAGCGCAAGGTCATTGAGGATAAATACCAGAAAAAAGAGAACCAGGAAAAGGTAAAGGCTTTTAAAGCCGAACAGCGCATGTCGGTACTGCAGGCCGTAGTAAACGGCGCACTGGCAATTACTAAGGTAACCGCGCAAAGCGGCATATTCGCGCCGTTTGTTATCCCCGGTATTATTGCCTCCACCGCTTTGCAAATAGCTACCATAGTAGCCCAAAAACCACCGGCCTTTGCCAAAGGCGGCAGGTTCGTGTCAGATGGTCTCGGGGCGTTGCTGCCCGGGTACAGTCGTACCGATAACACCAACGCTTTTTTACGCAGCGGCGAGGCGGTAGTGGTGTCCGAAGCGATGCGTAACCCATGGGCGCGTAACCTGGTAAGCGCCATCAACGTTGCCCACGGCGGCAGGGATTTTAATGAGAAATTAAAAGCTTGCTGCTTTTCTGCTTACAGCCTCATTTAAAGAGTTTATATATTTATTTATCATTTCATCTATCAAGATAATAGTTTTCTGTGCATTTTTTCTTTGTCCCTTACTATATTTCCCTTCACCTTTAACAATACTATTGTCAGTAGCAGCAGTTACATTAACTAAGTATTTAGCAAAAAATGAATTTTCATCTTTACCTGTTACGGTGTGTTTTATATTATAAAAACTATACTTGTACTTATTGTCTTTTGAATCTATCTGTATGTAAAACTGCACTGTATAAATGTCAACCGGCACTTTTACCTTATATACCGATTGTGAATTAGCTAATTCATCAGTAATTTTTTCCCGATCATCAAAATTATCTATTATCCAGTTAAAGGCAAGTAAATGAATAGCCGTTTTGTCCTTCCCTTCAACATCGATTATTTTTTGGTACACAACATTGCTGTCTACAACGGGGAATAGTTTTGCTTCCTGGCCTTGGGCATAACTTTTTATAAAAAGCACTAAAAGGAAGCACAGTGATAAGGTTTTTTTCATATTGATTTTTTTTATCAAACTTAATTATTTGGCGACAAGTTTCAAATAAACACAACAAAAAATCTAATTTTTTTAGCAATTAACTAACATCTATATGTCCAACGATGCAAAAGGGGCCTTTAACGCCCCCCACTGGTCGAAGTTTCCAAATCGTCCTAAAATTGAGCAACAATTCTTCTTGCGATAATATTTAAAACTTACTCTAATTTTAAGTTTGATTTATTAAAACCAATCTTTATATTTACCAATAAAATTAGCAAAACCTAAACAACAATGACATCAAAAGATTTAACAAACATCGCAAATAAGAATGTTGCGGCACAAAAAAAGAAACGTTTGAAAAAAATCTTGGCGATTATATTAAGTGTGTTATTTATTCTGGCTATACCTATATATATTTTCTGGGATGTTTTATTCTTCGAATATTACAATCTGCGTAATAACCATGCACAGATGAACGACAAACTTTACCCGGCAGGTTGGATGGTTAAAGACGACTCTAAATTTCACTTAAATCTTTATAGAACGGCGGAACCGATAAATGGGAGTGGGAAAAAATTGGTTGTTGATGGCGGATGGGAAATAAACAGCGATAGTTTGGCTAAGCACCATAGCAATTTTGTAGGTTATTATAAAGGTTACAAAATATTAAACACCGAGTTTGGCACAAAAATGCTGTATTATGTGGTTAGCACGAATAAATTGGGCTTGGAACGCATATACTACGAGAGTGAAATTAAATTACCAAAAGGGTATAAATTTACCAATGAGCCATTCTACGTACTTGGTTTCGAAGTTTCACCAAATAATCCGGCTAATAAGGCGACTGGTAAATAGATAAATTTATATATCACAATAGGCAAGCACATTTGCATGCTTCTTTTTTTAAAATTATGCCAAATGGCATATAAAACACAATATATATGGCAAAGTATAACTCAGTTACTACCGATGAAATTGAACAGACAAAAAAGTACAAAGAAGCTTTAGACGAGCTGCAAAAATCCGTTGTAGGCTTAAACAGTAAAATGCCCTCTTTTGCAGATGGTATAAAAGCTGGCTTACAGGGTATCGGCGAAAAGCTGCCAGAGGTAGTGCAATCTATGATCGAACTGAATAAACAGAATAAGGAACTGGAAGCTTCGGGAGGTAAGCCAATAAGTATTTTCAAACAACTGGCTTCGTCAATGTTCTCATGGAATACTTTGATATCCGTAGGTGTAACTTTATTGGCCTCATATAGCGGTGCACTTATTAATTGGGTAGGTGATTTATTTAAAGGCGAAACGCGGCTAACGGCGTTTGGCAAGGCGATGAAAGAACAGGCAATACTTACTGATGCTGTTATCCAGGCCAGATTAAGGGGCGCACAATCAGCCCAAGGTGAACTTACAGCTCTTGAAACATTATACCGTGCTACAAAAAACACCAATTTGAGTTATGAAGAGCAAAAAAAAGCGAGAGAAGCGTTAAGGCAACAGTGGCCTGGCACATTCAAAAACTTAGATGATGAAGCATTTAAAACTGGCAAGGCAGCAGAAGCCTATAAAAACCTCAAAGAACGAATATTAGATACCGCTTATGCAGAGGCTTACAAAAACCAAATAACCAAAAATGCCAGTAGGGATATTGAAAACGGCCTTAGAATTGCTCAGGAAAGGGAAAAGAATTTAAAGATAGTAGCGGCAGAAAAAAAAGCACAAGATGCACTAAATGAATATTCAAAATCTGGTGTTAGTATACCGAGTGATCGATTTATAACTCAACTTCAAAATGCAGTGGATCGGCAAACAAAACTTCGCGATGAAAGCGATAATAAAATTTATAATATATATACAGATAAAAATAGATTAAGCAAGCAAAATAATAAATTCTTAGATGAAATAGATAAGCTTACCGCAAAAAAAGGCAATGGGGTTTCAATATTAACAGGTGTAACACAGACAGATATTGAAAAACCTCTTAAAATTAATAAAGGCAATCCTCCAACTAATCCAAAACCAAAAGCCCCCAAACCCGATACTTCCCCAAGCGAAAATTTAATAGCTGCACAATCCATCACCATAGCCCAGCATTTCGAAAACGAGAAAAAGGCGTATGATAATGAGCTTGCTTTATTAAATGATCAGCTAAGTAAAAAGCTCATTAGCCAGGCTGCTTATAACAAGCAAAGCCAGGCTTTGCAGGAGCAATACCACCAGGGTATTGGCAGCAGCGTTGAGAAATTTGCTTTAGAAGATATGGCTAAAACGCAAAAGCACCTAAAAGATGTAGCCGAGGCAGAAGGTAAATTTGCATACGATGAAACTAACGTTAAAAAAGCCATCCTTCCCGGCCAAAAACTGGATGCCGAAAAACAGCTGATAACCGATAAATACAATTACGAGATCGTGTTGGCAAACGGCAACGCCGAAAAAATAAAAGAGCTGGAAATTAAAAAACAGGAGGCTTTAACCTCGGTTACGCAACAATACGAGCAACAACGCAAGGATTTTGCCCTAAACACCGCCCAGCAGGTGGCCGATAAGGCTTTCTCTATCATCGGCAACAACATCAAAACATCCAGCGATGCCAAAATAAAAGGGCTGGAAAAAGACAAGGCCGGCGAGCTAAGCAATAAAAACCTCACCGCAACACAGCGCAAAGCCATTGAGGATAAGTACCAGAAAAAAGAAGCCCAGGAAAAAACAAAGGCCTTTAAGGCCGAGCAGCGCATGTCGGTACTGCAGGCCGTGGTAAACGGCGCGCTGGCCATTACCAAGGCAACTGCGCAAACGGGTGTGTTGGCGCCGTTTGTTATCCCCGGTATTATTGCTTCTACCGCTTTGCAGATAGCCACCATTGTAGCCCAAAAACCACCTGCGTTTGCTAAAGGCGGCAGGTTCGTGTCTGATGGTCGCGGTGCGTTGCTGCCCGGTTACAGTCGCACCGATAATACCAACGCGTACCTGCGCAGCGGCGAGGCGGTGGTAGTGTCCGAAGCGATGCGTAACCCATGGGCGCGTAACCTGGTGAGCGCCATTAACGTGGCCCACGGCGGCCGCGATTTCTCGATGCCCAACACCGGTCGCGGCTACGCCATAGGCGGCATATTTACCGATGGCGGCAACGCCAACCGCTACTACAACCAGCCCGTTAACGATGCCAAAGAACTGGCCAACACGCTGGCCTACCAGATGATCAACAACTTCCCCCCTATTTATGTAGACGTGAAGGACGTAAACAACCAGCAAAACATACTGGCACAAACGGTTAACAGGGTGAATCTTTAAACCCCCTAAAGGGGGAACAGAATTTAAAAAAATATGAGCGACATTAATAAAACTGCCTTTCAAAAGCTCCCCCTTCAGGGGGCTGGGGGGCTAAACATCCAAACAGCGAACACACTTTTCGACGAGGGCATCTTTACAGCCATGTACAAAGCCGGTTTTATCACCACCAAAGTATTCACCTACCGCGAGATCTACCTTTGGGTGAACGCCCAGGTACAAACCCGCGGCATCAGCAAAAACCAGGCAGTACTGGATGCCGAAGTAAAATTCGGGAAAGACGAACGCACCATATGGCGGGCAATGAATTGTTTTTCGGAGTGATGAGGTGCGGGGATTGTGGTGCGGGTGCGAAGAAAGTACCCTACTGACAAACTACTGTCACCATCGCGATCAATAATAGTCCCGATATTTGTATAGTTCGGTTGTCACCACGTTTCCTGCTCATGTCAGTCTGAGCCTGCCGAAGACCTAACAAAGTGGCCAATGGTTCGACAAGCTCACCATGACAAATGCCTTTAATGCTAATGACCTGGGTGACGATAAAAAAAGACTACTGACAAACTACTGTCACCAAAAACAAAACAAATTATCCCGACCTTTGATATATGCCAACCGGCATTCAAAACCAATCAGGTCTGAACCATGATTTTCTTGATTAAATGATTTCAAGATTTCTAAAAATCAAGGTCATCACAAAAGTCCTACGAATCAAGGTTCAGACAATCATAATCGGTGCAATCATCACCAAATCGGTGTAATCATATCAATCATAATCGGTGTAATCACACCAAAATCTGTGTAATCACAAAAAAATGAAAATATACCTATACGATACCGAAACGGATTGCATTGGCTCGGGGAGCCTGTCGTCCGCCTACGTAAAATCACAATTAGATGCAGCTGCCGGCGCCGATGTTGCGGTACACATCAGTTCGGTAGGTGGTTCGGCCTTTGATGCCATAGCCATTTACGACTTACTGAAAAAGTACCCCGGCAACGTTACCACCTATATAGATGCCCTGGCGGCGTCGGCAGCGTCGGTAGTGGCCATGGCGGGCAGCAAAATTGTGATGAGCAAATATGCCCTGCTCATGATCCATAAACCGATGGTAGGCAGCGGAGGTAATGCCGATGAGCTTTTAAAAGATGTGCAGATGTTAAATGTAGTGCAATCGCGCCTGGCGCAGATCTACATGGACAAGTCCGGGTTGGACGGAGTTACCGTTAATAGTTTGATCAACTCCGTCACCTGGATGACTGCCGACCAGGCCCTTAACCTGGGTTTTATAGATGTAATTGAAGATTACAGCGAAACCATCATCAACAGCGCATTAATAAAAAAATATACCGATACGGCACCGGCAGTTTACCAGCGCTGCATCAACAAAATCTTAACAAACAAAAGCAATATGAATATGGACAACAGAGAACTGATTGAAAAAACCACCTCGGTTTTAGACAAGATCATGAACTTTTTTAAACGGGTGGTAAACAAGCAAACCATTACAGACAAAGGCACCCTGCACCACGCCGGCGAAGTATGCGAAGGCGCCGAGGTGTACCAGGACGAAGAACTAACCGAACCCGCCGTTACCGACACCTACACCACCGCCGAAGGCCAGCAATTAGCCATACAGGAAGGCAAGGTGCAAAAGGTAACACCCGCTGTTACAGATGATGAAGACGAAGATGATTTACCTGCAGCAAAATTTAAATCATCAGCTAAACCGGGCGAAGTGCAAAACAAATTGCAGCAAATAAAAGCCCGCTTGCACGCCCAAAACGCATTGCTTAACGAAGCAAAGGCCGCATTGGAAGAAGCCCAGGCTCGCCTAACCAAAACCCGCGAAGAAGTGAAGAACGAAATAAAAAGCGATTTCACCCCCGAAGGATCAAAACGCAGCAGCAAGGCCAAAACCGAAACCCAACCCTTTTTTGCCCCCCAAAGCACACTGGCGCAAAACGCGGTTAAAAGAGCGGTGGGAAAATAAATATTAAGTGCGGAGAGCGAAGTTGCCGATGCGAGGATTTTCAAATTTCTCTTCCCAAATTTCGCCGCTCCACGCACCGCAACCTCCGCACCTTTATTAAGCATCTCCGCTCCCTGCTCCATCATCCTCGCACCCATCTAAAATTCAACAATACTAAAACCAAAAAATGGCTCAATTTACATTCACAAACAACACCTATGCCGGCGAAGCGCTGGCGGGATTTATGGCAAGCACGCTGCTGGAGGCCGACTCCGTAAAGCGTGGCCTGCTAACCGTTATTAACGACGTAAAACAACGCAAGATCATCCTTGATGTGGATGACGATGTGGTGCTGCAAAACCCCTCGGGCATATTTGCCGACCAGGGCACCACCGCCACACAAACCGAAAGCTACCTTGACCCGGTTGTGTACGAGTTTATGAAACAGGAACAATGGGACAAGTTGGTACAATCATGGGAAAGCCAGCAGCTAAAACCCGGCGCGTTCCTTGATTACGAAGGCGTAGTTGACCTGAGCGACTTTATGGTACAGCGTTACCTAACCAAAATACAAATAGCTAACGAGCGCTTGTACTGGCTGGGTAAAGGCTCAACCAAAGAGGCTGCATTTACTGCACCTTTCACAGGTTTATTACCATCTATCGCGGCAGCAAGCGGCGTTTACAAGGTAGGCCTGGGCAAATCAGAAACCTCCATGGCTGCAACTGCCATCAGCGGGTTAGGCGTGGTAACCGTAACCAGCACTGTAACTTTAAGGGACGGCGATGTGGTAACCCTTACCGGCGTAACCGGTGGCATTAAAGATACTACAAATGGCGGCGCAGGTATTGATGTGGCTGGTCAGTCGTACTTTATCCAGGTAGCCAGCGCAACCACATTTAAACTGGTGCGCAACTACAACGAAGTGAATACCCGCAAGGCGGCAAGCTTCAGTGGCACAGCAACAGCTGCAACCGTTAGCTACATCAACGCGAGCAACGTATTAGGTGTATTAACCGGCATCTACGCCCAGCTGGACCCTGCCGACCGCTCACAGGAAGATTTTAACCTGCAGATCCCATTACACGTAGGTTATGCTTACGCACAGGCACAGGCAGACAAGGCGGTAAACGTACTAAATGCCTTTACCGATCCAAAGAAAATGGATTACCTGGGTGTACCGCTGCAACTGATGAATCACTGGCAGGCCAACACCATTTTGGGTGCGCGTTCATCAAACCTGTTCCTGGGGGTAGATCTTTTGGGCGATGCTTCCGAGCTATCAACCGTTTACATGAAGCCTTACACCAACGATAACGTGGTACGCATGAAAGCCCGTATGAAAGCGGCCGTAAACTTCAAATTCGCTAACGAGCTATTTTACTTATCAGCTTAGCAGCAGAGAGTGGTGTATTGGTTGATTAAGTGAGTGGTTCTTATCTCTTCCTTATCATCCAATACAACCAATCAACTATTCACTTAATCAACTACTTAACCAATCAAACCAACAAATGTCAATTTACAATAAAATAAACGCCGGGTTTAGCCTGGGTACAAGTGAGCCTGTTACCGCAGGTATCGAAGATGTAGTGTACATATTCAACGAGGACGATTTTGTGCTTACTTACGACACCACCAACCCGCTTATCATTAAAGATATCACCGCAGTTGCCACAGCCAAGGTTTACAAATTCCAGGGCACCAACAATAGCTTCAACACCATGAGCAAGCTGGCCAAAACCCAGGTAGGCCCGCGTTATACCGAAGAGATAGATTTCAACATCGCCGGTTTATCTACCGATGTTAAGGCGCAACTGATGGCTATGGGTTACGGTCGTGTAAAAGCCATCGCTGTAAACAACTATAAAGACAGCGATTCGGCAGTTGAGTTATTTGGCGCCGTAAACGGCCTCATTGTTACCGAAGCAGAACGCAACGCAGCCGATGAAACTTTAGACGGCGGTTACAAGATCAAATTAACCAACCCTGATAAATTAAAGGAGCCATACCCGCCACGTGCCGTATCAATAGCACCTACAAGCGGAACGGCCACCTACGCCAGCACTATAGCTGCACTTGAGGCCTTGGTTGCGGCTTAATTTAAATTATTAATCATTGGGTCATTATAGATGGTAATGACCCAATGACTGCAAAGCAACGACTCAATGATTAAAACATGAAGAAATACATTTTAAAACCCGGCAAGCATCAGTTTGCCCCTGGCTCGGTGGCCGTGCATAGCAATGATAACCTTACGGATGAAGAAGCCAAATGGTATTTACAGCGGTATCCACACATAACAACGCTGTTTATTGAAATTCCGGAAGATGAAAAACCCGATGCCAAAGTCAAACGAAAAAGGATTCCTAAAAAATCGGTGGAATCATCAAAAATCATTGTAATCCCATAAATTATGAAAACCTACTTACCACAAATTGAACGGCGTATACTGGTAAGGCCTAACCAAACCTTCGGCATACTTAATTACGATACGGACAACGCCTATCCGCAACGCATGCTAGAACTGGTAGGCCAATCCCCTACCGCTAAAGATTGCTGGAACAAGCGGGCCAGATTTATTGCAGGCAATGGTTTTGAAGAAGCATCGATTGGCAAACAGGTTGTCAATAGCAATGGGTTAACCATAGCCAAGCTATTAAAGGCCATTGCAATAGATAAAGCGCTGTTCCGCGGGTTTGGCATCCATGTTAATTACAATGCCAACTTTAAAATTGCATCGCTTAACTATGTAAAGTTCGAAGATATCCGCATGGGCGATATAGATAGTACGGAAACCACAGACAAGTTTGCCATCTATAACGACTGGGGCCGCAAAACCTGGAAAAACATCATGCGTAGCAAGATCTCCTTTCTGGATAAATATATCCCCGATGAAACCGTCATCAAACAACAGGTTAAAACCGCAGGTGGTTGGGATAATTACAAAGGACAGTTATTCTATTTTAACCCCGAAGTTTGTGATTACCCATTAATAGAGGCCGACTCTGTTTGGGAGGATTTCGAGACCGAGGCAGGCATCAAGATCTTTAACAATCGCGAGGTTACAACCGGCTTCCTGCCATCAACCATGCTGTTTATGCAATCGCGCCGCGAAGAAGCCGATAATAGCACAGACAATGGCAAATCCAACACGCCATCGCAATTAGAAAAAGACCTGGGTAGTTTTCAAGGAGCAAAAAGCGCCCAAAAGATAATTGTGATAGAGTACGAAGATGAAAGTGCCAAGCCCGAGTTTCAACCCTATGCTATTCAAAACAACGACAAGCTTTTTGAAAGCACCGAGCGGTCTGTAGAGGCTCGCATTATCAAAGGATTCTCCGTTCCCAAGGAATTGATCAATGCTGAAAAATCATCAGGCTTGAGCAATGGTGGCGAAAAGAAAGAAGCTATCCGCGAGTTTAATGACAACACCGCTGCCGACAGGTTGGAATTGAGTGAAACGCTGGAAGAATTATTTAGCCATTACTACCTCAACATCAATCCAAAAGCAAACTGGGCTATAACCCCAATACCGGCAACAGTAGCCGATGATGCTATAGGCATTAAAGCGGGGTCTGCCATCAATCAGTTATTACAATCGGCAATCCCGGTAGAAGCAAAGATTGCCACATTGATTTACGCTTACGGCTTTAAACAGGCTGAAGCAGACGCCATGTGTGCCTAAGGATGCCAGCCGGCGAACAAAAATAATTTACGAGAATAAAATAAAACTTCTCCGCCGGCTGGCGGGGGACTGGAGGACTATGCCATGTTAAACTTAATTACCCCCGAAACTTTGCAACGATACGAAGATATTGCTGTGAACATAAAACCCGAACGTATAAAGGTATTTATACATAAAGCACAGGAGCTGGATCTGAAACCTTTTTTAGGTTACATTTTATACTATGACCTGATTAAGCAGTTGGATGATGATGGCGTCTTAAAAGATGATGCACCACAACATTATAAAGATCTGGTTAATGGATCTGAATACTTAGATGAACAGGGCTACATTGTTTTATACCAGGGATTACAGCCTGTACTATCCTACTTTGCATTCGCGCGTTTTATTGAAGCCGACAGCGTACACTACACAGCAACCGGCCCGGTTACCAAACGCTACGATAATGCCGATGCTTTACCCGCAAAGGACATTGTAAAACTGGTGCAGCAACAACGCAGTACTGCCAATGCATACGCTAATGAAACCGAACGATTTTTAATGGATCACCGGGAAGATTTTCCGGTTTGGCATTATAATCAAAAGAACAAAAGCGCCAGGCAAGCGGGGCCACGTATCCGCTCAGTTGATATTACAGACTTTAACTTCCCGGCCGACAACTTTAGCACCAATCAATTAATAACCGAATTTTTAAATTAATGGCGACAGACAAAAAAATAAACGAATTACCGGTAATATCAAGTGTCGCGGCCTCGGACGTTTCGGTACTGGTACATAACGGAACCGACTACCAATATAGCTTTACCACCCTGCTTGAGTTTATCCAGGCAGGTGTAAATCCGGGTGCAAATATTTCATTCGGTACTACCCTGCCTCAAAATACAACCGGCAAAAATGGAGATGTTTTTATTAATACAGCTGCCGGCTCATTCGCACAAAAGCAGTCGGGCGCATGGTTGGTAAAATATACGTTGCCTGCAATCGGCGACATCACCGATGGTACGGTTCTATATGGCTCCGGCGCGCCGGGTAGCGGCATTGGCAGCAACGGCGACACCTATATAAACATCGATACCGGCATTTTTTACCACAAGGCCACAGGTGCATGGGCTCAGGTGTTCTCTATGCAAACCGGTCCGCAGGGGCCAAAGGGCGACAAGGGAGATACAGGCATAACCGGAGCTAATGGTAAAACTATTTTAAACGGCACTTCAAATCCATCAAACTCCACAACTGGTGCCAATGGCGATTTCTATCTTAACACAAACACCTATCAACTATTCGGCCCTAAAGCCGATAGCGTATGGGGGTTAGGAATCTCTATAATCGGCCTAACCGGCGAGCAGGGAGAAATCGGCCCGCAGGGTGAAATTGGCCTTACTGGCGAGCCAGGGGTTGGCGTTACCGCCGGGGGGACTATCGGGCAAGTGTTAAGTAAGATGAGTGATGCTGATTTTGATACGGGGTGGGTGGATGTTGCGGCGGGTAGCGGCGGAGAAACTGCTACAGAAACAGCACCGGGCATTATTGAAATTGCCACTATCAGCGAAGCTTTAGCCAGGACAGATGATCAACGCGCGATGACAGCATTAAAAACCATCGCATTAATTCTGGACGAAAAAAAGAAAGTGACCTACCAAATCAACCCAATATCAGTTAATGAAGTGTCGGTTTACATGGAGAACTCAGGCCAGGTTAATAGTGTACTTATCTCAGGTGCATCTTCGGCAAAGCTTAAAATCAGTTTGTCGGGAACGTACCCCGTAGGCACGCAAACATTTCCTTTTGCCTATGCAGCGGGCGAAAGGGTGTTTATTACCTACAACTATAGCGACTTAAATAACGCTTCATGCAATGTTAAATTAAAATGTCAAGACAATTAAAATGAGTGTAACATATAATTGGGCTTATAAGCCCGGCGTAGCCAATAAATACGGAATAAATATAAACGCTTCGGCTGATAATGTAAGGCCGTCTAATGCTTGTTACATTGCTTTATATGGCAATGATGCTACGGGTAATGGAAGTAGGCAATATCCTTATAGAACCTTAGGGAAAGCGGTTAGCCTTTACAATTCTGTTACTTATATATTAAGCAGTGGTACATACCGAGAGATAAACAATAGTGGAAACGCTTACGGTCTTAATATAATTGGTGATGGTGATGTGATAATTGATGTTACATATAATGGCTATATGTTTGGTAGCGGTGCCGGTTTACAAAGTTTACGCATGTATAATATCAAGCTTAAAGGCGCTGGTGATAGCTTTATGGTAAGTAGCGGTGATACCGCCATTTGTGTAGATTGCACTTTCAATGGAGCGATACCAAATCCCATCTTTTTTACATCAGCGGGTGATCCTGATACTCGTATGGTTAATTGCGTTATAACTAATTATGTAAATCCTATTAGGTTAGCGCTTTATAATGGTTATGGCTCTATAGATAATTGCACGTTTATTAATCTAAACTCAATAACCATTGGCAAGCATTCATCTTGTGTTTTTAAACGATGTAATGTGTATTCGCAAGGGTTGGTAGGGTATCCCCGCTATAGCCTTTTTTATCAATGCAACTTTAGCTTCACAACTACAACCGCCGGGGCTTTGTACCCGTCTGTAAGCACGGGTTGGTACTATTATTCAGATATAAATACGTTAAGAAATGCCGCGTTAATTGCAAATCCAACACTATCGAACTTATTTCAAGGTTGTATTATTAATGACCCTTTATTCAACAACGAAAGTATAGGGGATTATAGTTTACTTTTCAATAGCCCCGCTAAAAATCTATCTTATTTTGGGACGTATGCCGGTGCGAGATCAATAGGGCAATCAATAAAAGCACGTGCTAATGAAAGTATAGGCGGGTTTGAGTTTTCAAGTGCCGTTAATTTGACTATAGCAGATGACAGCATAACATTAATAAATCCCACCATAGATGCACAAATAGACACAAAGGTCATTGTAAATACACTTGCAAGGGAAATAGCAAGTTTACCAAGTTTTGGTTTTAATGCTGATAGAAACGGCCAATATATTGACAGTATAGCTGACCTTGATACAGTTACAAAATCCGCCAGTGACCCGTTGGGCGTACCTATACCTTACATAGTTGAAGTGGGTGCAATAGTTTATAACGGTAAAACCTATCAACCGGGCGAACGCTTTACGACAGTTGTCGGTCAAACAACATTTACAACTGTAGCATCGGGGATTTTACGCGAAATACTGGAAACGCCGCAACGCCATACAATAATGGTTCGGTTTTCGGATGGTGGATTAACCGTTTCCGCTGGTGATGCCCTAACAATTGGATATTGCTATTTTGTTGCATCTGGCTCTATTATTTATAACAGTACTACATATAACGCCGGTGAAGTTTTTAAGGCAATAAATACCAATGCCTTTAGTGGGTTGGGGGATGTCTTAATTGCTTTTTCTAATGAAAGCTATCAGCATTATGAACCAGGTATAAAACCGACAAGTAATAATTTTGGCGATAGTAGAACCGGGGCAATAGTTCGCGGCAATGGCGACCCGGCTTACATTCGTGGCGGCCTCGGTGTACAGGAGTTTCCCATCAATTCAAAGTTTATACAGATCAGGTACTTTATTAGGGTAAACAATCTTAAGCCTTAATCATGACATATTTAGTAGTTAGCGGTGAAGTAACACCGGGTGGGCTTTATGTGGTATCGGGTAGTCAATCTGTTACCTATAATTCTATTACCTATATTACCGACGAGAAATTTCGCGGGGTAGGCGGTATCAAAACTTTTATGTATTCTGGAACAGGTACACAGGCCGTTTATGAGATACAAGAAATAACGGGTGGCGGAATTGAATATATGGGAACGTCGGTTGACCGTTCGGGTTACCCGGAAGCAACCTTAATTTTAGGTGTGGCGGTTGAGTTTGACTTAACAGAGGCGGAAAAGATCGTTAATGAGGTAACTAATATTAACGGATTTTCCATCGAACTGATTGATTATCCGTTTTATAGCTTTGAGATCACCGAAATTCGACTTTAATAGTAACAATATTAATGCCCCTTTAAAGCCTATTTAAAAGGACTTTGACGTATTCGTTCGATTGGCTTCGTCACAAAATGATAAATCGCAATACTTAATACAATGGTTATAATAAGAGTTGTAAACCCAATGTTTATTAGTTTCGGAAATGCTTTTGCCCTGGTTGCAGTTATCACAAGCATTTGAGAAATATAAATAGGATACGATAGTTGCCCCAAATACTTATCTACTTTATTACTTTTTGATACTTCAAACGCCGCCGGTATAATTAATGCCAATAACAAAAATAATATTGCTTGGTGGCTGTATGAGTTGCTAAAAATATAAGAGTAAAAAACCATAAGTATTACTAAAAGCACGTATTGCACTTTAAGTAACTTATTCCAAATCGGATTGCTTTTGATGGAAATATAAATCCTATAAGAAATAGCCCCGGCCATAAAATACATTAATTGAGTTGGGAAAAACATATAATCCCAAGGGTGGCCGCTCATTCCGTTTGTGGCTAACAAAACACGTAGAGCCAAACTACCTACAAGTAACAGAACAATAAAAAAAGTTCTTCCCCTCAATATAAACGGTGCAATTAAGTAGAATAATAATTCAACTCCGACAGTCCAACCAATGCTATTGAAGGCAAATGAATAAACATTGGGGTTCGATGATCCGTAACTTTTGGTAAAATACAAATGCCCATTTTGTATGCCTAAAATAAAAGAATAATCAAGGCCAAAGATAAACAGGTTTGTTATTATAAAATATAACCATGTTGGAGTTGATAATGGTGCAGCGTATTGGTAAAACCAAATTGTGCCGGGATAACCCAAGCAATTAACAAGCAAGCCCCAACCTACTAACAGTATAAGTATTAACCAATAAGTAGGATATATTTTTAAAGCGCGGTTTTTAAAGAATAAGCTGTTTGAACCCTTTGGATATTTTTCGTTTAAAACTAGGGACATGTAAAAGCCGGATATAACAAAAAACGATTGTACGGCTAAATCAGAAGGTAACGGATTGTAACCGAATATTGTTGAGGTGTGACATAAAACAACGATACAAGCAAGTATAAACCTTATTAAACCCATTTAAATTATATTTTAAAGAGATTTTAAAAATACAAACAAAAAGGGATTCTACTGCATTCCAATTTCCGTCTAAAAAACACGAATCATTAACTCTCCAACCCCCAATTATGAAAATAAGTCCCTCCGGCGTCAAACTCATCAAGAGTTTCGAAGGCCTCAGATTAAACGCCTACAAGGATGTAGCCGGTGTTTGGACCATTGGATATGGTTCTACCCTTTACCCGGACGGCAGGGGCATAAAGCCTGGCGATAAGCTAACTGATGAAGCACAAGCGAATACCTTATTCGTAAGCACACTAAACAAATATGTTGAAGCCGTTAATACTGGCGTAAAAGTAAGTTTAACTCAAAATCAGTTTGATGCGCTGGTCTCCTTCATATACAATGTGGGTACCGGGGTAGTAAACTCTTCTACATTATTTAAAACATTAAATACAGGTAATTACCAAAATGCAGCTAATCAATTTCTGGTATGGGATAAAACAACAGACCCGCATACAGGTAAAAAAACGACCTGTGAAACCCTTACAATCAGGCGCGGACAGGAGCGCGCATTATTTTTAACAGCATGACATCTATTGAACACCGCCAATTAAAAGGCATAACCATCAAAAATATTGTGGTAACCATTATCAGTACTGCCAGTATCGTTACATCAGTAATGGCTTCCTACTTCCAGCTGAGGAGCGACATAAGCGAGGTAAAGGTTCAGCAAGAGGCCCAAACCAGGATCAATGAAGTACGCCTTCGCGTTTTAGAAGGGCAGGTGACTGTATTACAGCGCGAAGTAGAGGATATCAAATCAATAAAAACCAAATAATAATATATGAGTATAAAATCATTCTTAACCAAATTATGGGAAACTATAAAGTCATTATTTAATAGTTTTCCGGCTAAGCTAAAAGCAGCCGTACATATTGGTATCATCATTACCGAAAACATAAAAACTATTGTGGACTCCCCTATAGCCGATATACTGACGGCTATAATTCCCGGAGAAGTTGATGATAAAATAAAACAAGCTCTGCGTGCAGGAATACCTGTTATATTAACCGATCTGAAACTTACCGATCAATGCAGCAACATTACAGATCCTCAGGAAATAACCAAATGCGCTATAGAAACTTTAAAAACCCTGGATGGGGATATCAAAAGTGCTTTTTTGCATAACTTATCGATAATGATAGCACAGGTAGCTGCAGATGGAAAACTCAGCTGGACTGACGGGGTTTGCATCCTGGAGTGGTACTACCAAAACAAATTCAAGGCTACAAGTAATTGATTTAGAAGGTGTGTGCCCGGAACGAGATTCGAACTCGTACATCCTTACGAATGCCACCCCCTCAAGATGGTGCGTCTACCAATTTCGCCACCCGGGCTTTTATCAAGTACAAAGTCTTAAGTCAGAAGTTCTGGCCTATCGGCTTTGAACTATAGACTTAAGACTTTAATGGATGTGCCCGAAGAGAGACTCGAACTCTCAAGAGACAATTCTCAACGGCTTCTGAGACCGCAACGTTTACCAATTTCGCCATCCGGGCATTTTTATGAGGTTGCAAATATAATTGTTTTATGCAATGCGGCTAAAATAAATGCAAAAAATAAGCGTCATATTGGCAAACCCAATTTCAAAGGGTAACTTAGGATATCAATTATAAAAAATTCATGGTTAAAAAATTCTGTTTTGTAATAGCTATAGCATTATGTTCAATATCGGCATCTGCACAAAATGCTGATGCTATATTAGGTAAATGGTTAAGCGCCAACGGCGAAGGTCAGATTCAGATCTATAAAAAAGAAAGTAAATTCTTTGGTAAGCTTTCATGGATAAAGGTGCCTAATGACGATAGCGGCAAACCTAAAGCAGATGATCATAATCCCGACAAAAATTTGCAGTCGCGGCCTGTACTCGGCATCGAACTATTAAAAAACTTCACATTTGATGGCGATAACGTGTATGAAGATGGTACTATTTATGACCCCAAAAGTGGCAAAACCTACAGCTGCAAAATGACGCTTAAAGGCGATGTATTAAAAATACGCGGTTACATAGGGATATCACTACTAGGCCGAAGCGAAAACTGGACCAGGGTAAAATGAAATTAAAACACATCACTTGCATGTTAATATGCATGTTGGCTTATTCAATAAGTGCAAATGCGCAAGTTGTTATACCTATACAGCAAAATAAACCTATTAGCATGCGTGGCTTATCTGTAGTTGATGATCAAACAGCATGGGTAAGTGGCACTAAGGGCACCATTGGTATTACAACAGATGGCGGCGTTAACTGGGAGTGGCAACAAATTAACGGGTTTGAGAAATCGGATTTTAGAGATATCGAAGCATTTTCGGCTAAAGAAGCCGTAATTATTGCATCTGGTTCGCCGGCCTACATTTTAAAAACCACCGATGGTGGTACTCACTGGGAAACGAAATACCAACAAACAGACAGTACTTACTTTTTAGATGCTATGGATTTTTCGGACCAGCAACATGGCTTTGTTTTAGGAGATCCGATTGCCGGTAAATTTTTATTGTTAGAAACAGCAGACAGTGGAGAAACCTGGACCCCGTCCAAAAACCCTCCTGTTGCATTAAAAGATGAGGCAGCTTTTGCCGCAAGCGGCACCTGCCTGCGTATCAATACCTCAATTACTATAGTTACCGGTGGCAGCAATAGCCGCATGCTTGTTTCGCCAATAGGGAAAAGGGAATGGACCAGCCGGGCTTTACCACTTACCAATGGCACTGCAAGCCGTGGTGCATTTTCAATTGCTTATGGTAATAACCAAACAATAATTGTTGGTGGCAATTATGCAAAAGATAAGCAAACAGATTCGGTCGCTTATCTTATTCCTAAATCAAAAGCAAAGTTTACAAAAAATATTCCTGCCGCTGGCCCCGCTGGGTACCAATCATGCGTTGAATATATAAATGATGATATTTTTCTTTCAACAGGCACCTCCGGAACTAACATCACTACAGACGGCGGTAAAACATGGCGCAAAATTGATGAGGTTAGTTATAATGTTTGCGGCAAGGCAAAGCACGGAAATTTAATTTTACTTGCGGGCGACAGAGGTAAATTAGGATTTTTTAAATTTTAAATTTGTGTGTGTGAAGCACTTATTATAAAGTTTACAATTTATTAAAAATAGGTTTGCAAGCAATTATAAATAATCCTATATTTGCACCACTTTAAACGGATACGATAACAGTATCGAAAAGTTAAAAGTTGATTCCGTAGCTCAGCTGGTAGAGCATAACACTTTTAATGTTGGGGTCCTGGGTTCGAATCCCAGCGGGATCACAAAAAGCCTCTCTTTTAATTAAGAGGGGCTTTTTTGTTAATATATGCGAAAATGAATATTGCTGACCATTTAAGCGTTTACTTTCTATAATTTACAAAAGCTAAAGTGACTTATAACAGCTATCAATTATGAAGAATTGACGCGCGGTTACTCATTACAAAAACCAACTTACCGCCATTGACGATATCTTGATGGCTGATATAGTTTTTGGCATACGGTTTACCATTCAAACTAACGCTTTGCACATACTTATTTGCCGCCGAAAGCCCCTTAGCTTCAATAGTAAAACCCTTATTACCCGGTAAGGAAATAACGGCCTTGCTTATTTGCGGAGCACCAAAAACGTAATACCCGTCTGCCGGGTTAACTGGGTAAAAACCCATGGCCGTAAATACATACCAAGCCGACATCTGCCCACAATCGTCATTGCCCGACAGGCCTGCTGGTGTGTTCAAATAAAACTGATCGGCAATTTGCCTAACCCTTTGCTGGGTTTTAGCCGGATTGCCCGCAAGGGTGTACAAATAGGCTACATGATGCACCGGCTCATTACCATGGGCGTACTGCCCTATCAACCCGGTAACGTCCAGCGTTGAGCCTTTACCAAATACTTTTGATTCCATTGTAAATAAGGAATCGAGCTTATTACAAAACGCTTTTTTTCCACCCATTAGCTTCATCAACCCGGGTATATCCTGCTGCACCTGCCATACATATTGCCAGGCGTTGCCTTCAGTATAATCGCCGCCGGTTGCCAATTGGCCGCTATCCAAATGGGCGAAGGGTTGCACCCAATCGCCGTTTGATAAACGGCCACGCATCAGGTTGGTCGATTTATCGAACAGGTTAACATAGAACTTTGAGCGTTTGGTGAAATAGTTATAATCGGCTTGTTTATGCAAAGCTTTAGCCAGTTGGGCGGCACACCAATCGTCATAAGCAGCCTCCAGCGTACGCGAAACAGCTTCACGGTGCACGGTATCTGATGGCAGGTAACCGTAACGCATGTATAAGCTCCAGTCGTATTTGGGGTTTCTATTATGGGTCAGTGTGGCTTTAATGGCTTCGAAAGCTTTTTCTTTATTAAACCCGCCAATGCCTTTTAAACTGGCATCTACAATAACAGGGATAGCATGGTTACCTATCATGGCAAAGCTTTCCTTTCCCCAAAGTGTCCAGATAGGGAGCAATCCGGTGGTATTATAATGCTGCAACATACTCTCAACCATTTGGCCCGCTTTGTTGGGGAAAAGTATGGTATATAGTGGTTGCGCGGCGCGGTAGGTATCCCACAAAGAAAAAGTTGAATAAAAAACCTTATCAGCCGATTGATGTACCAGGCTATCGGCCCCACGGTATTTACCGTCAATATCGGCAATGTTATTTGGTTGAATAAGCGTATGGTAAAGGCTGGTATAAAAAGTAGTTTTCTGCTTGTTAGTACCGGTAACTTTAATTTTACCCAGGCAGCTGTTCCAAACTTTATCAGCGGCTATTCTTACAGCATCAAACGTCTTATCTTTCGTTTCCGACAGGTTGTTTGTCGCGCCGGCTATACTTACGCCAGAGATCCCCACCCTCGCCTCTACCTGTTCATGGGGCTTAGTCTCAAAATCAAGTACTAAACGCCGGTGATTATCGCCATCAATAAAATGATAACCGCTAAATACTTTGTTGAATTTGGCCGTGAAATACACTTTTTTATCAACCCACAAACTGGTTACCGCATAGCCGCTGATGGTGTTTTTATCGATAACTTTGATGCTGCCTTCGCTTACATGCGTCTCCAATTCTTCTGGCGCATCAACCAGGCCGCTTTGCATATCAACTAGTATATGTGATTGGCCTGCATTATTAAATGTGTACCTGTGCACGCCTGTATGTGCAGATGCCGTGAGTTCAGCCTTGATATTGTTATTACCCAATACAACTGTATAGTATCCCGGCGAGGCTTTTTCTGTTGATTTTGAAAACCCGCTTACAAATTTATCGGGGGTTTTACCCTGAAACGGAAAGAACAGCACATCGCCAAGATCAACACCGCCGGTGCCGCTTAAATGTGTGTGAGCAAACCCGGTGATCACCTTATCTTCATACCGGTAACCCGAACAATAGTTCCAGCCGAAATTACCCGTCTCCGGGCTTAGCTGCACCATCCCAAACGGAATGGTAGCACCCGGGAAAGTATGCCCTGTTGCCGATGTACCAATAAACGGATCGACATATCTGGTATAGGTTTGGGCATATAAACCGGTAGCTATGCCCGACAGTATCAGTAGTAATAAATATTTGATCACCCTGGTCATTATTCTTTATATTCTAAAGTTTGCTTTAACACAACGTCTTCTGCAGATCGGGCTATCATAACATCAAATTTGCCCGGTTCAGTTACCCATTTCATTTGCGTGTTCCAAATGGCGATATCTTCGGGAGTTACCGTGAATTTCACCGTCTTGGTTTCACCGGGCTTAAGGCTAATCTTGTTAAAACCCTTCAGCGCCATTACGGGTGTTGTTACCGAGTTTATTTTGTTGCCCAAGTACATTTGCACAACTTCTTTACCCTCTACGGCGCCGGTATTAATAACTGATACAGATACTTCAAGCCGCTCGTTTTTACCAAATATGGGTTTTGATACTTTCAGATCGCTATACTTAAAGTTGGTATAACTTAAACCGTATCCGAAAGGGAAAAGGGCATCTGTCGATGCAAAAACATAATCCTGTCCCGGCTTGTTTAACGAACCGGGATTATGATAAAAGCCTTTATTAGAATTTATACGGTTATAAAACACTGGGATATGTCCTGTTGATTGCGGGATGGATACATTTAACCTGCCCGAAGGGTTTACTTTACCAAACAGGATATTTGCTACCGCGTTGCCGCCTTTTTCGCCGGGGTACCAGGCTTCCAGTATAGCCGGGATGTTTTCTTTTTCCCAACTGATGCTCCAGGGCCTGCCCTGAACTAAAACCAATATGACGGGTTTTCCTGTTTTATAAACCTCCTGCAGTAGTTCGCGCTGTACACCTTCCGGACTGATATCGCTTACATCATAACCCTCACCGCAGGTAAACGGATCTTTAGGCTCACCATCGGGTGCATGGCCGTTCCAGCCAATGCCCGAGAAAACCACACTCGTAGTACCCAGCACTACTACCACGGCATCACTGTTCTTAGCGGCGGTTACAGCTTCTGCAAAGCCGCTTTTATCCATAGATGACAGGTCGCTGCCTTTGGCGTAATTCACCCTCACTTTATTGCCTACCAATTGTTTAATACCATTCAGGATAGTAGTACCCGAGCGGCTATCCCTTGTAGAACTGTAATCGCCATATTGCACCTGGTTGGCATTGGGGCCAATCACCGCCAGCGATTTCAGCTTATCCATATTAAGCGGCAGCAGCTGTTTATCGTTTTTTAACAGAATGATAGATTCCTCGGCTATTTGTTGTGACAGGGCTACATGCTCAGGAGTGTGTACCCTTGCTTTTAGTAACGTGGTATCTGCCAGCGGTTTTTCAAATAGCCCGGCCTTAAATTTAGCAGTAAGGATGCGGGTAACCGCGCTATCAATGGCCATTTCTTTTATCTTACCTGCCTTAACCAGCTTTAGCAGTTGCGCGTACACATCAGGCGTGGGGGCCTCTACATCAACACCGGCGGCCATTCCAAGTAAGGCCGCCCCATCGGCATCTTTAGCAATGTGATGAAAGGTGTAAAGCATTTTCAACCCCTCATAATCCGAAAAAACAAGTCCTTTAAACCCCCATTCCTTACGCAGTACCTGCTTTAATAAAAAGTTGTTAGCATGCGCGGGTATGCCATCTATTTCGTTATAGGATGGCATTACCGAGTAGATATTCGCATTTTGTACCGCATCTTTAAAAGGCACTAAAAACATCGAACGTAGTTCACGTTCGCCTACCGATGCGGGTGCCAGATTGATACCGGCTACCGGGATGCTGTAAGCCGCGAAATGTTTTGCGGTGGTCATCACCTTACCTTTACCAATGCCAATACGGCTTTGAGCTGACGGACCCTGCATACCGGTTACAAAGGCACTGCCCATTCGGCTCACCAGGTAAGGGTCTTCGGCGAAACACTCCTCTACCCGGCCAAAACGCGGATCGCGGATCAGGTCGAACAATGGTGACAGGGCCTGGTCTACACCTGATGAACTGGCCTCGTAAGCGATAACTGACCCCATCTGATTAATAAGCGCCGGATTCCAGGTGCTGCCCTGGGCAATAGCCTGCGGGAATATGGTTGCGCCACCCGCCAGTTGCCCATGCAAGGCTTCGCCAATTTGTATAGGCGGTATGCCCAAACGCGTTTTTTCTAGGGCGTGTTTTTTTGCTGTAATGGATTGTGAAGCTATCTCACTAACGGTTACAAAGGGGCTCTCCACAAAACCAAAAGCTATCTTGCTATCCACTGAGCCCTTTAGCGGGCTCATGCTCATCTGCCCTATCTTTTCTTCAAGGGTCATGCGGCTTAACAGGTCTTTTACGCGCGCCTGTACAGGGGCCTTGGGGTGCTTATACAACTGCGCCTTTGCCGATGTGATGATCAGCAATGCCAAAACTGCCAGGTTGAACTTTTTCCTCATCGTTAATGGAACAAATAATCTTCATGGTTCAATAAAGTGCCTTCCTTTTTTAACTGAATCAATTTCTCGCCGCTGTTCACATCATTTGCCGCGTAATAACCTGTAAGTGTATAAAATCCTTTATTTAGATGGAGCACTGCCTTTTGCGGTTCGGCATAACGGTTTTTATCGGGGCTGATAACGGGTATATTATCTAAATACAATTGCGGACTGATCAAAAACGCTGACGTGATCTCATAATCCCCCTCGGTTACGATATTGATATAACCGTTCACTTTTATCCAGTTATAAACATCATCGTTTGAGGGTGTAAAAGTCTGCGGGAAAGTCATTATACCTGTTGATGTGGGTTTTTCGTTACCCAGTTTTTGGTATTCTTTTTTGGTGATGTATGAGGCATAGTTCAGTCCCGGCAATAGTTTACGGTCGCCCGTTTTTGCCGGGTTAAAATCATCACGGGTAATTTTTACCCGCTGCCTGATGTATTGGTTATTCAACGTCCAGGTAGTGTAGGTTGATAGCATTAAAGTATCCTTTAATGGCACGTTTATTTTCACCGGGAAGATTGTTGAAGCCGATATGCTATCGGGCATTCGTCCGTTTAATGAGTATCGTATCCTAGCATCCTTTAAAGGATAATTAAGGGTATTTATATACCGGTCGCTATTAGTTACAATATTGGTAACATCCTCAACATCCACTAAACGCGCGTTCAAATCCCAAAGCTTAAATAACGGATATTGCTGATCCATTTTATTTTTAAACCGGTCAATATCCTTATCAGCTTTTGCCGACCAAGTTAACTCTGCCACCGCCAGCGAACGCGGATACATCATATATTCCAGATGCGGCAGGTTGGGGATCTTCTCCGTCCAGATATTGCCTTGTGCGCCTAATATATAGGCGGCTTCTTCGGCATTTAGCTGGGCCGGTACAGGTTCATAATTATAAACCATTTGCCAAGGCACAGTGGGGTTCCATCCTATCGGTTCCAATTCCTCATTAGCCTGCGGGGCGTCAAAATACATATATGGCAAAGGTGTCATGATAACGGGGTGGTGCATTTTTGCCGCTTCTATACCGCCAGCTTCGCCCCGCCAGCTCATCACCGTGGCCGATGGTGCTAAACCGCCCTGTAAGATCTCGTCCCAGCCTATCATTTTTTTGTTTTTTGAAATCAGGAACTTCTCTATCCTTTTTATAAAATAGCTTTGCACTTCGCGCTCATCCTTCAGGTGTTCTTTTTTCATCAGCGCTACTGCAACGGGGCTTTTCAGCCAGTCGGCCATTTCTGCTTCATCGCCGCCAATGTGAATATATTGGTTGGGGAAAAGTTCAATAACCTCAGTCAATACGTTTTCTAAAAATTTAAAAGTATTCTCACTTGGGTCGAGCATCCGCACGCGGTGCTTAGCCCCGGTCGAGTCCTGGCAGCCCAGTTCTGGGTAGGCAAATATGGCGGCCTCGCTGTGGCCGGGCATCTCAATTTCAGGCAGTATAGTAATGTAGCGGTCTGCCGCATATTTCAGTACTTCGCGGATATCATCTTTCGTGTAAAAACCATCGCGACCGCCATCTATCAAATTATCCAGCTTGCGGAATTTGCCTTGTTTTTCGTAATAGCTTATCCTGGCGCCAACCTCGGTAAGGAGGGGATACTTATCTATCTGTATCCGCCAGCCTTCATCATCGGTTAAATGCCAGTGCAGGGTATTTAGTTTGTAGTGGGCCATCACGTCGATATACTTTTTCACTTCATCAACCGTAAAAAAATGGCGGCATACATCAAGGCTTAAGCCCCGCCATTTAAACCGCGGGGCATCTGCAATAGCAACGGCTGTTAAACGCAAAGGTGCCTCAGCAGGTAGCATTTGTATTAAAGACTGCACGCCATAGAAAACACTTTCGCCTTCACCAACAATGCTTATACCTGTGTTTTTAATATTTAATGTATAAGCATCGGTATTAACCGTATGGTTACTTATCAATTTAATGGCAACAGTGGCAGGGATCTTCTCAAAAACCCTGAGCTTTAAATGCAGGTTATAGTTTTGAGCAAGATAATTCTGGAGATATAACCCCACAGCGCGACTTTGCACATCGGTACCTATCACCGCTTTACTGGTTAACAGGTAGCTCCCTTTTTGCGCTACTATTTTAACCGGTTGGGGAATAATATGAAACTGCGCCAGTGCATTTAATGACGGGCTAAGCATCGCCATTAAAAATATAGCTATTGCAATTATGGCCCTACTTTTAATTCCCCTCATACTTTAATAATGATGTTTTTCTTGTACATAAACCAAATAGGTATAAACGCCAGTATAACTGTTACTATAGCGGCCAATAACGAAGCATTCTCAGGAGAAAAATTGGGGGTAAAAAAGTTGGTATAAGTATATGACCATACGTTGGTTTTATGCCCATTGGTCGTTAATGGTATCATGGCAATAAACATCGGAATATAACCACCAAGTATATAAGCTGTTATAGCATTACGGCCAAAAGCGATAAAAGGAGTTACAAGTTTATTGTGCCCTTTAAGGTCAATAAACCAATAGCTTAAGCTTAAAAATATAATAGCCAGCCCGGCTGTAAACAATACAAAGGTACTTGTCCATAACGATTTATTGATCGGGAAAATCACGTCCCATGCCAAAGCTACCAGGAGCATACACACACCTGTACCAATTATGGCAAACAAGTTATGGCTGCTTTTTAAACCACCCTTTTTTAGCCAGATACCGGTAAGCACGCCGATAAGGCAGGTTGATACGGCAGGCATGGTGCCCAGCAACCCCTCGGGATCCCAGGTTTTTGATGATGACCATAAATGATCTTCGGTGAATACCGTCCTATCCAGCCAGGCACCCAAATTTGTTTCCGGTTCCAAATTAGCAGGACCAAACCCGGGAACGGGGATCATGGTCATCAGCACATAGTAAATAATTAAAAATGCGATTGCGAGATATCCCTGTGTTTTAGTAGTCGTTTTTAGAAACATTACTGCGGTAATGCCATATACTACTGCTATGCGTTGTAAAACACCGGGTATCCGCAAATGCGAAAATTCGAAATTGGAGAGTAATGGCAGGAAAACCCCAAGCGCGAATAAAACAGCGGTACGTCTGAGTATAGCAAGCAATAATGAATTATGCCCGCCCATATTTTCCTTTTTACTTTGAAGGGCATAAACAATAGATACACCTACCATAAATAAAAAGGATGGGAATACCAGGTCGGTTGGGGTGCAGCCGTCCCATTTAGAATGTTCAAGCGGCCAGTAAATGTGCCCCCAATCACCGGGGTTATTAACCAGTATCATGGCGGCCACCGTAAACCCTCTAAAAAAATCGAGCGAAAGCAATCTCTTGTTTACTGTTATATTACCGGGCGTAGAAATGGATGCCATTTGTTAAATATGATTGATAGCTACTAACTCTTCTTACTCTTAACTTTTAAGGTATACACAAAGTGATAAGTGCCCGAGCCTACATTCATTTTCTCATTGGCACCTTCTTTGGCAATATTGGTTATTTCTTTTATCGTATTAATATCCAGCCCGCTTTCGGTGATCTGGTCTGTAACCGATGGCAGTACTACCTGGGCCGTAGTATTTGGCGGCACAATTACATCTAAAGTGAATATGCCATTGTCAATTGTCCACGCCGATCTTACTTTGCCGTACAAGGTTTCCAGTTCCGCCTGCGCGCTGGTGAGCTTACCTCCCGGATGTGGAGCTATGATAATCTTATGAAAACCAGGATCTGTTTCATCCGTATTGATGCCGGTAATTACACGGTACATCCAATCGCCTATGGCACCGTAGGCATAATGGTTAAAAGAGTTCATGCCGGGGTCTTCAAAGCTCTTATCCGGCTTTATACCGTCCCAACGCTCCCATATGGTTGTAGCGCCATTTTTAACAGGGTACAGCCATGATGGGTACGATTCCTTCATCAATAACTCGTAGGCCATATCAGTATGCCCAAAACGGCTTAAAACGTGGCAAATGTAGGGTGTGCCCAAAAAACCGGTTGTGATATGGTCATCATAATCATCAATATTGTTAACCAGCCTTTTTGCTGCCGATTCCCGAAGGTTCTCTGGCAACATGTCAAAATTAAGGGCCAGCACATAAGATGTTTGGGTACCCGATATCATACGGCCGTTTGGCGTAACATATTCGCCCATAAACGCCTTTTTTATGTTCGCTAACAGGCCTGTATACTTAGTTACATCGTCATTTTTACCCAATATGGTGGCCGCGTTAATAAGCAGTTGGGTAGAGTGCGCGTAAAATGCCTGCGCAATTAAATTCTTATCTGTCAAAGCGGCGCCATCGGCATAATCGGTACCAGCATAAAAAAGCCAGTCGCCAAAGTGGTTACCTGTATCCCAAAGGTAATTACGGCTATGCAGTTGGATATAACCAACCCAGGCCTTCATACTTTCGTATTGCTGTTCTAATATCTGCTTATCACCATAGGCCAGGTAAATATTCCAGGGGGCAATGGTTGCCACATCGCTCCATCCAGATGCTGCCGCTGAAGCACTATCCAGCATATTGGGTATCACATACGGTACAGCCCCATCCTTATGCTGATCGGCAGACAGATCCTTTAACCATTTGGTAAAGAAGCCGGCTACATCCATATTAAAGGTTGCCGTACGGCAAAATGCCTGTGCGTCGCCAGTCCAGCCCATTCGTTCATCGCGCTGCGGGCAGTCCGTGGGTACATCAATAAAATTACCCTTTTGCCCCCAAAGAATATTGTGCTGTAGCTGGTTAACCAATGGGTTAGATGTAGAGAAAGTGCCAGTTTGTACCATATCTGAATAAACGGCATTTGCCACTACGTTGGTTGAATCTATAACCCCACTATATCCTACTACCTTTAAAAACCTAAACCCCTGGAAGGTAAAGTGAGGTTCGTAAGTTTCTACCGAATCGCTTTTAAAAATATATTGTATTTCCTGCTTGGCGGTACGCAGGTTTTTGGTGTAGAAATTTCCTTTTTGGTCCAGTACTTCGGCGTGGTAAAGTTTCAGGGTATCGCCGGCCTTACCTTTTAGTTTAAATTTCACCCAGCCTACCAGATTTTGGCCAAAATCAACCACACGGTCCCCTTCGGGTGTGGTGAGTACTTTTATCGGGAAAAACTCTTCGTGCTTTTTAACCGGCGGGCCAGACAGGGTTACCAGGTTATCTTTTATGGTGCTATCCACTTTAACGGGGTCCCAGTCTTTATCTAAATAAGTGGCGGTGCTCCAGTTTGGCTTCTCTTTACGTGCATCATACACCTCTCCGTCAAAAAACGATGAGGAACGTATGGCGCCATAGCTAACTTTCCAGCTTTTGTCTGATGATATAAGTTCGCGCTTTCCGTTGGTGTAAAGCACCTCTAACTGAAAAAGAAGCGCCAGCTTTTTACCGTAAACATTTTTAATACGGTTATAGGTATAACCGCGGTACCAGCCATCGCCAATAGTTACACCAACTGCGTTATTTCCTTTTTTAAGTCCGGCTGTTACATCATACACCTGGTATTGCAGGCGTTTATTATAGCTTGTCCATCCCGGTGCAAAGTAATCAGTACCTATACGTTTGCCATTCAGTTGCGCCTCGAAAACACCATGGGCGGTAACATATAAATGCGCCGCACGTACATTATGGGTTAATTTAAAAACCTTGCGGAACATAGGGCTTGGCCCGCCCGTAGTATCCGAGTCGTAATTATTCTGGATCCATTTTGCTGTCCAGTCTTCAGGATGCAGCAATCCCATTTTCCAGGAATTTACCATGCTCCAGGGCGATGCCTGGCCGTAGTTGTTCCATACCCTAACCTGCCAGTAAACTTTTTGGCGCGATGCTAACATCGGGCCACCATAATTAACATGTACAGATTGACCTGATGTAACCTTACCCGACGACCATAAAATATTTTTGCCTTTGGTAAGCGATACTGCGTTTGTACCCACCCTAACCTCATAAGCGGTTTGTATAACGTTACGTTGTGTAACTAAAAGCTTCCAGCTTAACCGGGGGTTGGCGGCTTCAATAGCTATAGGGTTTATTTTATACTCGCATATTAAATTTTCAACCCGTAACGGGGGGACGGGAGGAACGGATTTTTGGGCCACAGCGGCTTTAAAACAAAATAATACCGCAATAATGATGAAAAATACCTTTTTACGAGCAACCTTACTGGCTAAATAATTCATGTTAAAAAGAGATATATCAGAACGTAACAAATAATGCCGGCTAAGCCGACAGGAATATTAAATACTACTACGTTTAAAGCGGCCTTATGTTGCACATAAGGCCGCTATCAGAAAAAATTATTGATGTTCCAGCAGCTCCTCGTTCAAAGGGTACTGGTAGAGTAACCTAATGTTTTTGTAGGCTGCCGGGTTTATAGTCCACGAATCTGATTTGTAGTCGCGTTCGTGCTGGGCATGTGCGGTCATTACCTCTACGGCTTTACCTGTGCGCAGCAGATCAAACCAGCGATGGTTCTCGAACGCAAGCTCCACTTGTCTTTCATGAGCGATAGCTACACGGAAAGCTTCCTGGTTTGGTACATCAACAGCCGTTCTGTCATCCACGCCGGCACGAAACCTAACCTTGTTTAAGTATTTAAAAGCATCGCCGCTACCAGCGTAGCCCTGCTCGTTTAAGCACTCGGCCAGCATCAGGTAAACATCAGAATAACGGTAAACCGGAAAATTGTTAGCGGTTACACCAGGTACAGCGCCTATACTCTGGTATTTTTTGATGAAGGGCAGTTCGATGCCATATTCATCAGATACGAAATCGGTTAAAGAAGCATCCCTCCTTTTATCTCCCGGCTCATAAGCGGTCACCAAGTCCTGGGTGGGTATATTCCAGCCGTTTACAGCCCCATTGTTTATATAGTAACCGGTTATGTCGTTATCATAATAATCCCAGGGAATAAAAGTGTCTACAAAATCGCTGCCTAAGCCGTTAGGGCCCTCTATATACTGAATTTCGAATATTGATTCCAGGCCGTTTTTGGTAGCGATCTTAAAGTTATCGGCATAGTCGTCATTCAAATCATATACGTTGGATGCAATGATCTCTCTCAATAAAGGTATAGCCAGGTCAAATTTTTTCTGGGTCATGTACACTTCGGCCAGCATTGTTTCGGCAGCGCCTTTAGTTACCCTTCCCTTGTCTGCATCTGATGTGTATTTAACCGGCAGTTTGGTTATGGCATCCTTGGCATCGGCAATAATGACATCGTAAATATCATTTACCGGGGCTTTAACCGCAACCAGGTAAGCATCGCTTACAGATTCAACCTCCTTTAATACTAAAGGTAAAGAGCCAAACATACGTACCATGTTAAAATAGTTAAAGGCTCGCAAAAATTTTGCCTGCCCAACAATGGGATCAGTTATCGAGGCATCTAACTTAGCCGCAGGAAGCCTGCCTAAAATAACGTTACACCTGCCTATAATTTGATAGCTGCCGGTAAAGAATGTGGCCGGATAATCGTTATTATTTAATTCCCTGAATTCGTCCATATCTTCTTTTAAATTTCCAGAACGGTCATACGGGTCATATTCATAAGAAGTATTGTCTGACCTCATTTCGGCCATCACCCAAAACGAGCCTCTATACAAGTCTTGCAATGGCTGATAGCAGCCAGTAATAGCTTGCTGGAATTGCTGCGGGGTTTTGAAAAAATTCGCTGAGTTTTGCGAATCTGCTGGTTTTAAGTCTAAAAATTCCTTTTTACAGCCTATAAAACCAAGCGATATGGTAAAAAGGATAAGGTATATATATTTTTTCATGTCGTTTAATATTTGTGTTTACAGATCAATTAAAACGTTACGTTACAGCCTAATTGATAAACAGCAGAAACCGGATAGCCCGTAAAGTTCACATTTGGCGAAAGCGAACGGTTCCCATCCTGCCCATCAATACCTACTTCGGGGTTACCGCCTTTATAGCCCGTGATAAGTATGGCGTTTTGCGCGCTGAAATACACCCTGAAGTTTTTAGTGAACTTTGTTTTAAAGTTATACCCCAGGTCAATATTCTTCACCATCAGGTAAGAGTTGCTTTCTACCCAGTACGAAGGGTAAAAATCTCTTGCCAGGTTGGTATTGGCTGTTGTAGTTGGCAACAGGCCGGCACCCGGGTTACTCTCCGACCTCCAGCGTTGTGCCACGGATTTTTCCACATTAAACACGCCATCTAAATTGGTAGTAAACTGCTTGTACATATCAAACACATGGCCGCCAACCGAACCTGCCGAAATAATGTTAAGATCAAACCCTTTGTAGTTAAAATGATTATTAAAACCAAAGGTGAATTTGGCCCATGGGTTGCCAATAACGGTTTGATCCTTACCATCAATTACGCCATCGCCATTGATATCTTTATACCTGATGGTACCAACAGCCTGGCCGTCAAAATGGGGTTTGGTATCAAGCTCATGCTGGTTCTGGAAAATGCCATCAAATATATAACCGTAAAACTGCCCCAGCGGGTAGCCTACCTTGGTAATACTTGTTGGGTTATCATTTGCAGGCGCATCATATATATAAGGTGTTTGCCCTAAGTCGAGCACCATGTTGCGGTTAAAGGATATGTTCATATCGGTAGACCAGTTAAACCCTTTGCCTACAATATTTTTTGTAGTTAAGGTAAACTCCCAGCCCCGGTTACGTACGTTACCAACGTTTGACCATGCACCGGTATAGCCTGATACAACCGGTACGGATATAAACTGTAGCATATCGCGTGTATAACGGTTATAATATTCTGCTATTAAATAAATACGGCCTTTTAACAGGGAAATATCAACGCCAATATCCAACTGGCGGGTACTTTCCCAGCCCAGTTGTTTATTGCCGAGGGATGTTATAGCCGCACCCGGTGAAAGCGCACCGCCAAAGGGATAATTGGTCTGTTCAACGCCGGGTATATAAACATAATTACCTATACCGTTATTACCTGCTAAACCAAAGCTACCGGTAAATTTCACCTGGTCTAAAAAGTTCAATTTAGGGAAAAACGACTCGTCAGAGATACGCCATCCGGCGGATACCGAAGGGAATGTACCCCAGTTATAGCCGGGCGCAAACCTTGATGAACCATCGCGGCGTATTGATGCGCTTAACAGGTATTTATCTTTAAAGGCATAGTTTATCCTGCCTATTAATGATAGTAAACGCCATTCCTCATCGCCTGCATCTGCGGTTACAATGGTTGCCGCATGTACGGAGCGGATAACATCGTCTGGGAAACCCGTGCCATATGCAAAACGATAGTGGCTTGTTTCCTGCTGGATACTAAAGTCGCCTAATATGGTTAAGGTGTGGTCGCCCCACGTTTTTTTGTAGGTGGCGCTATTTTCATTTAACCAGTTAAAAGAGTTTGACGAGCTAAAATTACCTGTTGCCTTTACCTGCGTACCATCGCGGTTAGGCACACTAAATGCCCCCAGAAATGATGGGCGGAAGTAATCGCCGCTGCTGTTCTGATAATCAAGACCAAAGGTTGATTTAAGGTCGAGCCCGTCAATCAACTTATAGGTAGCATAAAAATTAGCCAGCGTTCTAAACTGGGTAAAGTTGTTTGTGGTATTAATTAATTGGCTTACCGGGTTTGAGTTTTGGAATGTACCCGGCGACCCAATTACATTGGTATATGAGCCATCAGGCTGTTTTACCGGGGTAAGCGGGCTCTCTAAATAAGCCTGGCTTAAAGCACCTGATAAAAAGTGCCCGTCTGTTTCCTGTAAGTGGCGCTGACTGTAAGTAGGCGCTATGCTTAGCCCTACAGTTAATTTTTTTGTAATATCAACATCTATAACGCCTTTTGTTGAATATCGCCTGAAACCAGTATTTAACACCGTTCCTTGCTGGTCAAAATACCCTAACGAGAATAACGACCGCACCTTTTCTGTTCCATTGGCAACTGTAACATCATAATTATGCATTGGGGCAACCCGGGTTACCTCATCAAACCAGTCGGTGCCTTTACCATATTGCGATGGGTTACGGTACTCAGCCGGTACTTTACTAATATTAAATGGATCGCCCGCAGCAGCGGCTGCATCCTGGTAGCTTTCTAAACGCCATTGAGCAAATTCCTGGGCATTCATCATTTTAAGCTTACTTTGCGCTAATACGGTTTGCACACCTGATGATGTATTAACCGTAACGCTTGATTCACCTTTTTTAGCCCTTTTGGTGGTGATGAGGATAACCCCGTTTGAACCACGTGAACCATATATAGCCGTAGAGGCCGCATCCTTTAAAACGCTGATATTTTCAATATCGTCAGGATTAATGGTACTTAACGGATTTGAATACTGATCAAAACCGGGAGATAAGGGGAAACCGTCTATTACATATAATGGGTTATCACCCGCACCTATAGAACCGGCACCGCGGATGTTTACAGCTACACCACCGCCAGGTGTACCTGTTACCTGGTTTACGGTAACACCTGCCAGTTGGCCGGCAAGCTTAAGGTCTAAACTGGCTGTTTTAATTTCTTTAATATTTTCCATTTTCACGGTGCCCACAGCCCCGGTTACGTCTTTTCTGGACTGTGTACCGTAACCCACAACTACCACCTCGTTCATCTGCTGGTTACTAACCTGC
Source organism: Bacteroidota bacterium (assembly GCA_040390445.1). Taxonomy (GTDB): domain Bacteria; phylum Bacteroidota; class Bacteroidia; order Sphingobacteriales; family Sphingobacteriaceae; genus Mucilaginibacter. The sequence goes on along the minus strand of JAZJYI010000001.1, from coordinate 590,007 downwards.
AGTTTAATGTTGATCTGCGTGCGGCCATTAACAGGCTCTTCGGTATTTGTATATCCCAGAAATGAGAAAACTAATACATCCGTTGCCTCGGCACTGATGCTGTACTTTCCATTGATATCCGCACTGGCAGCATTGGTACTGCCTTTAACTTTTACGGTAGCGCCGGGTAGCGGCAGCCCCTTTTCATCCAATATAACACCGGTTATAGTTATTTTTTGTACCGCTAACCGCGTTTGCGCGGCATCATCCTTTTTACTTACTACTATGGTTTTGTTTTCGATAGCGTAGTTAAAGGGCTCGTTTTTAAAGCAGGCTTTTAAGGCGTCCTCTAAAGAAACGTCTTTTAATTGCAGGCTTACCGGTTTTGCTGCAGCCAAATCTTTATACCTATAAAAAAAATTGTACCCGCTTTGCTTTTCAATAGCTGAGAATATTTTTTCCAGGTCGGTGTTGCTGGCGTTTAAGGTAATAGTTTGCGAAAAGCTTTTGGCGCTCAGATGCAAACAACCAATGATGAGTAAAAAGACCGTTAATTTCATGGCCAAAAACAGTTTTGAGGTGGATTTACTTAAAGCATTAAGCATTTTACCACTAAAGTTTAATTGCATAACTTAGTAATGTTTGGTTTAAGATATCTGTTGATGAAACATTTTTAACTTATCCATTCTTTAAGACCGGTGGTGTTGCAGCACCCCGGTTTTTTTATGGAATAAGTTATTTTAAGAGAGGTTAATGGCTTTGTCGATGTTTTTTCATAGATTTTAATTTAGTTGGTGGATATTTTTATGGGGTTACTGTAAGCTTTTTGTTCTCTAACACAAAATGAATTTTGCTAAGCTTCAGGATATTCAATACTTGCGATAATTTTGCGCTCCGTTCTATTTTTCCAACAAACTCATCATCGGGCATATTACCCTGATAAGCTATGTCGATATCATACCAGCGGGCCAACTGGTTCATTATCTCGTGGATACCTGACCGGTTAAATTCAAAATATCCATTTTTCCACGCTATAGCGTGTTCGGCATTCACATCAGATACCGTAATTTGGCCGTTTCTATTCAATACCCCTTGCTGGCCGGGTTTTAGCATGTTATTGGTTGCACCACTCCTTAACTGCACTGAGCCCTCTAACAGGGTGGTTTTAATTGCCGGTTCGTTATCATACGCCATTATATTAAAGTGTGTACCTAAAACCTTAACCTGCATATTATTAGCCTTTACATAAAAAGGCATGGCGGCATTTTTGGTTACCTCAAAATATGCCTCGCCGGTAAGTTCAACCATGCGTTGGCTACCTTTAAACTGTGTAGGATATTTTAATGAAGAAGCAGCGTTTAACCAAACTTTAGTGCCGTCAGGCAGTATTACCTGATATTGGCCACCTATAGGCGTATTAATAGTATTAAAGGCTATGGGAGCATTTGCATCAGCAATTTTTGATGGGGCTACCAGGTAAATAAGTTGGCCATCTTTTGTTTTTTTAACACTCATGTAACCGGCTTTGGCAAGTACACCTATTTTTGCCGAATTAAGTTCAAGTTTTGACCCATCGTCCAAGGTAAGGACAGCTTTGTTCTGGCCTGGTTCGGCGTCAAATTTAATCGTGCCTTTTTGCTGCGCAATAGCTGGCCCCTGAGGGGCTTTCTTTGAACGGTATACCAACACGCCCGTAATTATTAAAAGCCCAATTGTTGCTGCCGCTATTTTCTTTAGTGCTTTAGCCATGTTAAATACATTGGCGGTACGTGTGCTTTTCTTAACAACGGCTTGCAGGCGTGCCAGCATTTTATCTTCCAGCTTTTGTTTTAAACCAAACAAGTTTTCATCCCATTCTATCTCCTCCTGAAAGCTGTCGAAAAAATTCAGTAGCAGTTGTTCTTCTTCAACAGAAGCATTGCCTGCTAAGTACTTATCGATGAGTTGTAAAAATTCTGGCTGGGTCACTATTATGCTTTAAACAGGAGAGTAAAAAAGCAGGGGTATCCCCTATCTCAAAACAAAATAATTTTAATAAAATGTTAACATCAGGTTATTTTTTAATAACCTGATGCAATATCAGCATTAAAATTTCGGCACTTAACGAGGTACGTAACAGGCGAAGCGCTTTAGTTAAATGATTTTCGACCGTTTTTACAGAGATATTTAATTGTGAGGCAATCTCCTTATGCGACATATTTTCTTCGCGGCTTAGTTTGTACACTTCCCGGCATTTTTCGGGCATTTTATCAACAATTGAGCCGATCTGGGCAATCAGCTCTTTATATTCAATGGTACCATAACCTGCGGGAGTATGTAACCGTGCTACCAGGTCATCATATATCTCGCACCGTACAGCCCCCATACGGATCTGCCTGTAAACCTCATACCTGATAGATGCATATAAATATGCTTTTAACGTTACTGTTATCTCTATAGATTGGCGCTTATTCCACAGTTTTATAAACAGTTCCTGGATAATATCCTCACAGATCTGTTTGTCTTTAACAACATGATAGGCGGCCATGTACAATGGCTGCCAGTATTTTTTATAAATGCACGACAATGCTAACTCATCATCCTGTTTAAGGCGATCAATTAGCTGTATATCATCTAATAACAACTTGTGCATATTTAACTAAGCTAAAAATATGCTTTGATATTTTTAGCATTTATTAAATTAAAGCCGCAAAAAAAGTGCATATACAGAATAAACATAGTAAAACAAAAGTCTGCTGATTTTTGAAATCAGCAGACTTTAAAGAGAAAAACTAAAAATCCCGTTCTTTTCGTTTCTGATCGACCACTCTTTAATTTTTCACCCTGTTCTTTTCACTTTCTGCACCATTAGCATCGTGCTTGCGCAAGCCGGCTATAGTTTTGCCAAAACGATAATTCAACGACAGAACAACTGTTCTGGAATCACCCCGGTTTAAATAATCTGCTTTTACATTAGCCAGGTTATTAATTTGCCCGCCGTTATTGAAGGTATATAACAGGTCGTTACCAACCAGTGTCATACTTAACGAGGGTGAGAATTTTTTAGTAACTGCTGCGTTAATTCTCCCCCGTGCTGTAGCAATAAACTGTGCGTTAGTGATCTTGCTCTGATAACCGCCGTCAATTTGGGTTGTCCAGTCATTAGGTAATTTAAATTGAAATACCGGGCGAATAAAATAGAAGGTGCCTTTTGTATCCAGCTTACCTGTATAAAATTCACTGATGGTATGAATATTGGTTACATGCCCAAACAAATGAAAGTTCAGCCATTTAGCGGGGTCAAAGCTCGCATCGATGCTAATGCCCTTGTTGATGCTTTTCCCCAGGTTACCGGGGCGGCTGTAATAAATGCCATCAACTATCTCAATAGTCTCATTTACATCATCTTTTGTTTTACTATAATTAAGCGTGGTGGTGATGTTTTTCCAGGTGTAAGATAGTTCCAGGTTATCGGTGTATGACGGTTTAAGGAAAGGGTTACCTGTATAATAGGTAAACTTATCTAATGGTGATAAAAATGGATTAAGGTCTTCATAATACGGGCGGTCTATCCGGCGGCCATAGTTAAAGTTGATGCTATGGCTACCAGTGCTATCCAGTTTGTATTGGACGTATGCGGTTGGAAATAATCCGTTATAATTCCGTTTAAAAGTCGAATCGGGCTTTTGTATGTTACCTAACTGGTGCCCGTTTGATATGGTGTTCTCAAACCGCAGGCCCAATTGCAGCGAAATGCGTTTCCAATCTTTACTTGCATTCAGATAGCCGGCGCTGATCTGTTCCTTATAAATAAAGTGGTTGGTTTTTCCATAGTCGGGCGCGGTGGTGCCGCCATTGGTAATAAAATAGTCGGCAATGTTATCTGTTTTGGTATAACTGCTTTTTAAGCCGCTTTCCAATTTAAACCCACTGCTTAAAGGGTGTGTATAATCTGTTTTAGCCGACCAGATATTGATGTTTGACGGAAGATTGCCGGTCAGGAGATCGTGGGTAGTAATGTTACCATTGGGCAGATACCCTGTGTTATCGAAAGATTGGCTTGTGCTGGTTTTATAGCGCAGGTAATCCACATCAAAGGTTAACTCGCGGCCTTTTTTATCATACTGGTGGCGATAGTTTACATTTGCCGATCCATTTTTAAAGTTGCGGTGTTGGGCATTTAAAGCTACAATGGTAGAATCCAGGTTGCCGGTTGTGTTTAGAAACCTGCTTCTATTTAAAGTATTCACGTCCCCGGGGGTTATCAATCCGTTAACAACAAAGCCAATAGTTGTTTTTTCGCTTACATAATAATCAAGCCCTATTTTTGAATTGTAGCTTTTTGATTTACGCCTGATAAAGGAGTTTTGTAAGAAATCATACGCCGGTGAGCCATCATCATTAAAAAAATGGCGGTTAATATCCAGATCGCTGAAACCATTGCCGGTATTATAACTAAAGTTCCCGAAGATGTTCACTTTGTTATCACGATAAGTAAAATTCAACCCGTTATTGGTACGGCCATAATATCCCTGCGAATAGCTAAGATTAATACCTCCGTTAAAGCCCCTTGCTTTGCTCCTCTTTAAACGGATATTAATAACACCGCCATTACCGGCTGCATCATATTTTGCCGGCGGGTTGTTCATTAGTTCTATCTGATCTATAGTAGCAGATGATAGTGATCGCAGATAGTTTTCCAGATCGGTGCCAGACAGATAAGTTGGTTTATCATCTATAAAGATTTTTACGCCGCCTTTACCCTTCAAGCTTATGGCACCGTTCTGATCTACCAATACCCCCGGCGATTTCTCCAGTACATCCATAGCTGTGGACCCCGCGTTGCTGATAAGGGCATCAACATTAACCACGGTGCGGTCAATTTTTTGTTCAACAAACTGCTTTTGGGAAGTAATCACAACCTCTTTTAGTTGTTTGCCTGTGGGTTGTATTGAAACAAGCAGTATGGTATCAGGCTTTAACAAACCACTTTTATACCCCGTGAAACCTATCATGGTAATATTTATATGATATGCGCCGGGTTTTATTTGAGCAAAACTGAACATGCCACCGGCATCGGCCAATGCTGTTTTAACAATTGCAGAATCCTGCATGAGGTAAATACTTGCTCCATCAAGCGGTTTTTGGCTATTATCGGTTATTTTACCACTGATGGTTTGGGCGTTTACTATAATTGAGGCAATAGAGAGCCAGGCGACTAAAAAAGCCGCAATTTTTAATTTCATGGTTAAGTGGTTTTAGGAATTTTCAGGCATAGCTATGCCCGTTCATGTGAATGAATATTTTTTAAGATAAACTTCTGCTTATTTTTTATCGTCGGTTGTAGTATCGTAATTATTGTACAATGTCCAGGTGCTTTTACCTTTTGATATAGGTACAAATTTATCCTTGTAACGCTTTTGTACATCATCCGGCTGGCGTACCCCATTAACAATTAAATCGATATTACTTAGTTTAAAGGATATATGTTTATCGTCCGCGTTTATGAGCTGGTCTTTAATTAATTCAGCGGTTACCTGTTCACCAATGCTAGGCGCTTTTGCTTTTACAGGTTCGTCAGGTGTAGTAGCATACTGTTTTGCATCAGCAGCGTAATTTAAATTACTGTTTTTATATGGGGTTAGTTGGCCTTTTAACGGCGCTAACGGTTTAGTATGGCTATTAAGTGGGGTTATTGGGGTTATAGGAGTTGTGGGGCGTGTACGGCTAGTATTGGGGGTTATTGGGGTTATGGGCGTTGTGGGCGATAAACGGCTTTGCCTAACCGAATCTTCAAACGCCATTTCTCTTTGCTTGCTTAGAATGACTTCTTTTTTTTCCGTAACTTCTGTTTCCTCAGTATGGTGTTGCATCTTTTGTACAATCGTATTGGCTTTACCCATAACTTTTTTAACCGCTGGTTTAGGCTGTACAGGTATAGTATCTGTTGCCGGGATAATAGCGTGCGTAAGTGCCCTTTGCGTTTTTACTGCGAAATGCTGGATCTGTTTGGCATTTGTGAATGCCACGGATAATAGCCCCGCTGTAAACAACGTTATCAATAATATAGAACGCTCCCTAAAATTTAAAGCGTGATTGGTGCCCGATGCCATCCGCTTTACACGGTCCATCAACTGGCTGCGCCTGCCCGGGAAAGCCATGGCATACGCCGGGGCGGATAACTGGTACTCCTGGCAGGAAACCAGTGCACGGATATAATTAACCTTACTGCTGGTTTGCTCAACGGCAATATCATCGCAGCAGTTCTCTCTTTCGGTGCGGATAAGAGCCGATAGCCACAGCACTGCGGGGTTAAAGAAAAAGATGATTTCCAGAAAACTTTGCAATAAATTTACCAGGTAGTCCTTTCGTTTAATGTGCGCCAGTTCATGTATTAGAATGGCCTCAACTTCGGCAGGTGGCAAAGCAGTAAGCAACCCTGCCGGGATCAGAATCAATGGTTTCAAATGCCCTATTACCATAGGCACTTTTGCTATGCCCGATTCTACAATCCCTACTATTCTGTTTATACCTAATTGTGAAGACAATATAGCTACCCTTTTTGCCCAGGCCTCATCAACCGCAAAAAGATTTTTGCGACGCAAATAGTATAAGCTTTGCAAGCCTGTTGCCAATTGAAGGCTGCGTGCAATTACTATAAAAAACCAAATCAAAACGATGCTTTGCGTATGGCTGTTAACATACAGCATTACCTGCTGCGGTATGCTGTGTTCAACAACGGTAATATTTGAAATAGCCGAAACGTGATATACAATTCCGGTTGTTGCTGCGTTTACCGATGGCTGGTACAATTCATAACAAAATGTACCTATACAAACTATAGCGAACAGTAGCATCATTGCAACCATTAATAGGTAACGGTTGGCAGCTTTTGCATTTCGGGTAAGTACAATAATCAGGCCTGTAATACCGGCCAATATCACTCCCTGCCATAATGAATGGATAAGTGTTTGCCCCAATGCAGCATTAAAATTTTCCATTGTTATTCCTCCAATTTTTTAAGGATGTCTTTGATCTCCTGCAGCTCTTGCTGCGAGTTTTTTTTATTGCCCAGTAATTGTAATACCAGCTTACTTGCCGACCCTTTGTACATCGAATCCACAAACTTATCCAGCAAATGCGACTTAGTTTTTTGCTCTTCTTCTGCCACACTGTATATATGCTTCATCTGGCTTTCATCACGAATGAGCATCCCTTTCTCGGCCATCAGCTGCATAAACTTTAAAGTAGTGGCGTAATTCACTTCTTTTTGTTTTTGCAGTTCATCATTAACCGCACGCACGGTTGCCGGGCCCGTTTCCCACAATACCTGTAGTATCTCCAGTTCTGATTTGGTTGGCTCAACGGGTTTATTTTGCTCTTTTTTACTCATAACATTTCAAAGGTAGAATTTTTTTCCTACGTTACAAATAAAACATAGGATTTTTTTTCTACCTTTTGTCACAAACAAAAAAAGAGGTGCTTTTGGCACCTCTTTTTTCTTAAATCAAATACTAAACCCCAATCAAATAATGATTAGTGTTGTGCCCACCAAAGAGGCGTTAAAACAGCGTCTGCACCGTTTAAGGCAGCAACCGCTTTATTGTATCCTGCCGCATTACTATTTTTCAAGTTAGATGGATATTTTAAACGCTGAGGTAAAAATTGAACATTACCAGTCATGTAATTACCGCTATTTAAAGCAGGCAGATCTGGCATAGTTTGTTCAACCGCAGGGTTTTCAAAGAATGGTAAACCTAGCCTTCTGTGGTCGCTCCATGTTTCTAATGGTAACCAAGGTAATTGCGCCAGGTATTTTTGGGTAATGATTTTGGTTAAGTGGTCATTTTTAACTGTACCTGATTTATACAAATCATTTTTAGGGTAGGCAACAGCAACGGTCCCGGCTACGCCGCTTATGCCATCCTCGTAATTCATTGTATGTGTTGCAGCAGGCTCTGTTATATTATCCCAGTTAACAGACGTACCTGCACGGTTATAATCTGTAGATGCCAGGTAGGTACTTAAACTTGCCGAAGTGCCAAAGTATTCGAAGCTTTTAGCAACACCGGTTTCATAAGCCGTTTTAGCACTAACAGGCGATGTCCAGCCACGTTCTGCAGCTTCTGCTAACAGGAAGTAAGTTTCCCATGGGCCAAAAAATACCCTTTTATTTGCACCGTTCCTATAAATCAGATTTAATAGTGGCTTACAGCCATTAGTAACAATAGGTTGATTAAGTGATACTTTTATTCCCCAGTTACCATCTGCTTTAGCATTCCAGGTGTATTTTGCATCAAGCGTTTTAATAGTAGCGCCTGAAACATCTTTTATAGGGCCTGTAAATGTGGTAAATGAACCGCCTATAGCCGGATAATTTTCGTTGGTAATATCGCCAGGGATGCTATATATTTTGTAAGCGCGAGGGTCAATAGTATTTGGCAAACCATTAAGCCAGTAACCTGCCATTGGGTCGTTGGTTTTAGTAGCAAGCTGGTCTGTATACCTTTGGCCTAACCAATCAGCAGGTTTAATTGCAGCCTGGTAATCAGCACCTAATTGGTCTGCAGATTTTACACTTCCCAAGCCAACGGCAAGGTTATTATAAGTTGCAGATATTGGTAACCCCTGCCATGATGATTCTTTCCTGAATACACTGCTAAGCGGGTTATAGCTGTTCGGCAATTCCTGTATAGCAAACATATCAGCAGCATCGGTAATGTAATCACCACCGGTAACAGCATCTGTAAATTCAGCCTGAGCTTTTTGCCCGTCAACTTCTGACAACCTCATAGCTAAACGCATACGTAACGAGTTTGCATATTTGCGCCACTTAGCGTAATCATACTTATATGCAGGATCCTCGTTTTTCACCACATCCGTATTGGTCACCGATACATCAAGCTTTGAAGCTGCGTCCTTAAGCTCCGCAAGCGCAAAGTAATAAACGGTTTTAACGTCTTTAAACTCCGGGTTTACACCCTGGAACGCATCTGTTGGCATAGGGCCAAAAGTATCGCTAAACTCGCTCATCAAATAAGCCCTCCAGATCCTTGCCACCTGTATAAGGTTGTTGGTGTAAGGTTTTGATGTACCTTTTGCAATTTGGTCGTTACCAATTTGTATGGCAGTGTTAATATTATTTTGCCATTGTGATGATTGTCTGTAGTATTCAGATGCCCATTCATCAACAAATGAGCCCTGAGAGAAGGTGTCACCATCTTCATCCTGTAGCCCGTGGCCTCCAGGAACCCAGTACAGAATGAATATACGTTCTGACAGACCCGGGTCTTGCTGTGCGCCTATAATTGAGTTATTAATAAAGTATTCGGTTTGAACCTGATCCGCACTCGCAGCGAACGGGTTATTATTTATCTCATCAAACTTCTTGCACGATGCCAACATCATTGTGGCTGTAAGTACAAGGCATGATTTTTTTAATATCGCTTTCATATCTATGAATTTTGTCTTTTTAATGTGGTATTAGAAACCAATGGTTAGGTTAAGTAAAAACGTGCGTGTAGTAGGCGCGCTTCCGCTTTCGTAGCCGGTTGCGTTACTTCCTGTAGCATAAACCGACTCTGGGTCTAAGCCGTTCATGTGGCTTTTTATTAGCCATAGGTTATTGGCAGAAACACCAACACGTGCCCTTTGTATCCCTATACCTGATAAAAAGTTTTTAGAAAGATCGTAACTTAATTGCACGTTTCTAACACGGATGTTTGATGCATCGTACAGGTTTGCTTCGGTAATGCCCTGGTTACCAGTAGTAACTGCCTGCCAGTATAATTGTGGGGAAACTTCTTTAGTATTCTCTACGTAACCTGCTCCGCTTGGTATTACACCGGGCACAATCATATTTGCCCTGTCGCCATTAACAACCGTTTTGTTTGATGTACCTGATGCTTCCATGTGCGCCATTGTACTTGAAAAAATCTTACCACCAAAACGTGCATCAATCAGGAACGAAAAGTTAACACCTTTGTAAGAGAATGAGTTGGTTACACCCAATAGGCTTGTTGCTTGCTGGTTACCTAAAACCTTGTTATCGCCAACTTGTGGCAAACCAGCATCAGATAACAACAACTGGCCATTATAAGGGCTGCTTGGATCATTTACTCGCTTAAAGCTTGACCCATAAATAACCCCATAAAGCTGACCAGCCTGGGCTAATACAGATACGTTATCGTAGCTACCCAATGGATATTGTGTTACATCAGCTGTGATAGATTTAACCAGGTTACGATTTAGTGAAAAATTCACCATGGTGTTCCAGTTAAAACCACTCTGGCTTCTTAGTATTTTACCATCAACCATTAACTCCAAACCTTTGTTCTGGATATCACCGGCATTAATCTTCCTGGCAGTATATCCGCTCAGGTTATCCATTGGTAAGTCAATAAGCTGCCTGGTTGCGTTTGATTTGTAAACCGCAAAATCAAAACCTAAACGGCTGTCAAAAAAGCGCATCTCTAAACCAGCTTCGTATGATTTGATCAACTCGCTTTTCACGGTTGGATCAAACAAAATATCATTACGGTTGGCATTAGTATTGCCATTAGGATCTTTACCTATTGAATAAGTATTATATAACTGGTATGGCTGCAAATCGTTACCTACCATTGCGAATGATCCACGGATCTTACCGTAAGTGATCCATGATGGCAAGTTGCCACTTCTATTAAGGGCTTCTGAAAAGACGAATGAAGTGCTAACAGATGGGTAAAAATATGATCTGTTCACCTTGCTTAATGTAGAGCTCCAATCGTTTCTTGCAGTACCATCAATGAATAACAATTGGTCATAGTTTACACCAACCGATCCATAAACCGAATAAATATTATGCACAAATAAGCCCTGATCAAGGCTTGGGTTACCCACCGCGTTATTTATGGCAAAAAGGTTTGGTACAGTTAATGTACCAGCACTTCCGCTAAAGAAAGACTGTTTCTGGTTCATTAAGTTACCGCCTAAGGTTGCAGTAACACCCCATTTACCAATCAGATTATCTTTTTTAGCCGATAATAAACCGCTGTAGTTGGTTTCTGTGAACGTAGTTCTGCGTAAACCATATGAGCCGGTTGAAGATGCTGTTGCACCTGCATATTGCCTGCTGTCAGAGTTTGTGCTATAAGTATCGGCACCACCTTTACCTTCAAAGTTTAACCAATTGTTAAACTGATATTTAACTGATGCATTTAACAGGAACCTGTTCCTTACGTCCTGATTTTGAACATACTTTGATGCCCAATATGGGCTTAATTCCTGTCCATCGTGCCACCAGTTCATGTTACCTGCTGCATTTAACGGGTTTTTATAGTCTAACACGTTAATTGAAGTAGGCATGGTTTCTAAATAATAGAAGTAGTTATTAGGGTTGTAACCTGCCTGCGGGCGATTGCGCGCGGTTGAATTGATGTACTGTACTTTTGTATCAACGGTCCACCTGTCGTTAGTACCAAATTTACTAACCGTACGCGTCATTAGGTTATTACGGATAAGTTTAGCGCCCGGGATATAACTTTTATCATCCAAACGGTTATATGATGTATAAACCGAAGTTGATTTATATTGTTGTTGCAAGGATATACCCTGGTTTGACGTTAAACCGGTTCCAAAAAAGTTATCGACGTTATCGTTATAATTCTGAGCGAAGGTAGAACCATCAACTCTTGCCTGGGTTTGGCCGCTATTTTTTTCGCCCCAGCTAAGTGATGATGCAGCAACATAGCCACCTTTGTCACCTTGCCCAAATTGGGTTTGCATTTTTGGCCTTGCAAAAATGTTCTCAACACCAATTGATGATGTAAGGGTAATACCTAAACCATTTTGTGCTTTACCTGTTTTGGTGGTAATTAAAATTGCACCGTTACCAGCCCTTGAACCATAAAGTGCTGCTGCCGAAGGGCCTTTCAATACACTTACGCTTTCAATATCCTCAGCGTTGATATCGGCTAAACCGTTACCCATATCCCTGCTTGGGTTATAATAATCGTTATTACGGCGGCCGTTGCCATCCATTTCGTTGCCAATAAAGTTATCCATTGGCACACCGTCAACAACAATCAGCGGTTGGTTGTCGCCGGTTAATGAGTTGTTACCCCTTAGCGTGATTCTTGAAGATGCACCCGGGCCATTAGCTGAACGGGTTATTTGCAAACCCGCTACCTGGCCAGAAAGTGAGTTAACAAAGTTTGGCTCTTTAGCATTTGCCAGTGTTTGCCCTTTTACTTCCTGTACAGCGTAACCTAATGATTTCTTTTCCCTTTTTATACCAAGGGCTGTTACAACAACCTCATTAAGCGCATTATCGCTGCTTTCTAATACAACATTAATAGCTGTTGAGTTGCCTACAACTACCTCTTTGGTTTTGAAACCAATAAAAGAAAAAACCAATGTTGCGCCCGGTTTAACCGTTAGGCTAAACTTTCCATCTGCGTTGGTAGACATACCATTTGTTGTGCCCTTTTCGGCCACACTTGCACCGGGTATGCTTTGCCCGGATGTTTCAGATACCGTACCGGTAACTGCTTGTTGTGCATAAGCCGCTATTGTCATCATACTGAATAACAATAAAGCAATACACCTTAAGTACATTTGTTTCATTTGTAATAATTTAATTGGTTAACGATTAGTTGGTTATTTGTGGTTATAAGTATTCTTGTTATTTAAAATTGCAATTCTCTATCACCAGTGTTGCAGCCCCTAAAAGCTCGGGGTCTGACGACAAGGTTGAAACCTGTATTTCGGTATGTTCGGCAAGCCAGGGGATACAAAACTCATTAATGGCCTGTTGTATTGGCGCCATTAAAATTTTACCCGCAATGGCTCCCCTTCCGCTTAAAACAATCAGCTTTGGGTTCATAATATGGATCAAAGTGGCCATGCCCTTTCCTATCAGGAATGCAGCATCAGAAAGTATAGATACAGCCAACGGGTCGCCAGATCTGGCAGCCTGTAAAAAATGATCGCCCGATAAAGTGCCTGTTTCTTTAAACTCCTGTTCCATACTTGTGCTTGCGCCCGATTCCATTTCGGCTTTTGCACGTTCCAGCAGCACCAGTAATGAGGTATCAACCTCTAAACACCCTCTTTTACCGCATGAGCAGATCTTATTACTTTGCGACAATGGGATGTGGCTAAACTCGCCGGCATAACCGCTATGTCCACGAAAAAGGCTGCCGTTAACTATCATGCCCAGGCCTGTTCCCCAACCCACATTTACAACCAACACATCTTTTAGATTACGGCCTGCGCCAAACTTTAATTCGGCAAGGGCAATTAAGCTCGAGTCGTTATCTATAAAAACAGGGAGGCCAAGTTCATGTGCCAGGTGCTTGGTAAGGGTAGCTCCGCTTTTTGTTTTAAAGAAAGAATGATTTACGCCTTGTTCGGCATTTACAAAACCCGGCATACCTATTCCAATGCCCAGGATCTCATCAAGTGACACACCCGAGCGGGAAATATAATCTTTCAGAAATGCAGCGAACGTGCTTATTAACGATGGTGAATCGTTCAGGATGATCTCTTTTTTCTCGGGCGCTGTTTTTATATTATTCGCCAGATCATAAATAACCACTTGTGTAACTATCTGATCAACAGCTACAGCAACTATATAACGTTGTTTTTTATTATTCAATGAAAAAGCCAACCCGCGCCTGCCTCCTGTAGATGGGGCAAGGCCGTATTCAGATACATACCCTTCTTCTATTAAATTATTAACCGTATTAGTTATTAAAGGCAAGCTTTTATGCGTAAGCCTGCTTAACTCGGTAAGTGACAGGCTTTTATTGTAATAAAAGTGCTTCAGCAGGTCTTTGCGTAAAAGCCCGTGTTTTTTAACAACAGTCATTATTTAGGATTAGTTCATCAAACTTAATATATAAATTTTAAAAAACAATAAACTTCTTAATATTTTTAAAAACTATTTTAATGTTTACCAAAATATCAATTAGTAATATCGCCCGTTAGGCATTTAAGCGTATATACTATCGTCAATCCCGGAAACATGGCCTATACGATATATACGATTTGTTCCAGGCAATACTCTTAAACCATGAAAAGGGCATTTCATTTAATTTTTCTAAGCAAACCTTTTTACCTGGATTTTGTGGGTATGTTTATAGCCTAAATTAACACCACATCTGCTACTCACTTACATGAAATTAAAACTGAGCACTTCCCTTCTTCTTTCTATATTATCATTAACCAGCTTTGCACAATCTGCCAGTGTACAATTAGATAGCCTGATACATAAAAAGGTGTTTCATTACAATAACAATCATTTTGAAGGTGAGGGTTGGAACGTTCTACTAACCGAGATAAATAAGGCACAAATTGTTTTACTTGGTGAGCAACACGGGGAAGCCGAAATACCTGTTTTTACCATAAAAGTTGCTGAAGTGCTAAAACCAAAAGCATTAATTACTGAGATTGACCCATATACCGCACGCCAATTACAAAAGATAAGCATCGATACTGCGGGATACAGTGCATACTTTAAAGAAAACCCTTACGATTTTGCTTTTTATAGTTACCAAACAGAAATGGAACTGGCCCGGCAAATGACACTTGCGCATACGGATATCTGGGGACTAAATGAGATCAACTTTTTATCATTGGGCACTTTTTTTAATACACTTGCCGGCAAGGCTAAACTACCGGCTAATAAAATATTAGCGCAGAAGCGGGCAAAACAATATGCCTCGCATGATCGCCTGATATATAAAGACATTAACCGGTATAGTGATTTTATTGCCTATAAAATTAAACCTGCGTCGCTCGATTCTTTATTATACGCTTTCAGGAATGAGAGTAACGAGTGTAAAAAGATGCTTCGCGACCTAAAAGCAAGCCTACCGATTTATGCCAATACAAGTTACCAAATGCGGGTTAACCTGATGAAGAAAAACCTGCTTAACTATCTGTCGCCTTACATCACTACAGATTCCATCCGTATCCCTAAGCTGCTGTTTAAATTAGGGGCAAACCACGTACCCCGTACCAATGACCTGAGAGACTTTTTTGAAGTTGGCAACCTGGCCAGCAATCTTGCTGAAGCAAGCGGGAAAACATCTTTACATATCATGATATTCGGGAAGGCAGGTACCGTTAATCAAATGGCGCCTACTAATAACCGTGTTGCCATACAGCCTTATGATGCAGCTACAGATAAAGACCTGGATATGTTTAAACCTTTTTACAGCCCGGTGAGCGATCAGGAATGGGTTTTGTATGACCTGAGGCCTATTCGTGATGCTGTAAATGATGGTAAGCTTAGTGTAAACCGCAACCTTAAAGGCTTTATTATGGGGTATGACTTATTAGTTGTATTTGGCCATTCTACCGGAAACCGATTTATAGAATAATAGAATAACTATATTAGATGATGAATAAGCATACTATACTCATTGTACTTTTCTTTGCAGGCCTTATAATTTCGGGCATTAACCCGCATGATTATTTTACATGGATACTGGAGGTTTTCCCCGCCATTGTAGGCTTTATAGTGCTGGCGTTTACATATAAACGCTTTAAGTTTAGTTATTTAACTTACATCATGATATTGGTGCATTGCTACGTATTATTTATTGGAGGGCACTATACCTACGCTGAAGTACCTGCCTTTAACTGGGTACGCGATGTTTTTCATCAGGCGCGCAATAATTATGATAAGGTAGGCCATTTTACCCAGGGCTTTGTACCTGCCATGATAACCCGCGAATTGTTCATCCGCCTTCAGGTTGTTCAAAAACAAACATGGATGGCTTTTTTAACTGTTTGCGTTTGCACCACCATTAGTGTGCTATATGAGTTTTTAGAATGGTTTGTATCCATTGCATCCGGTCAATCGGGCGATTCATTCCTGGGTACACAGGGTTACGTTTGGGATACGCAATCTGATATGCTTTACGCTATGATAGGCGCAATATGCATGGTGGTTTTGATGGCTAAAGTACAGGATAAAGCTATTGGCAAAATGCAAATAGCTCAAATAATATAAGTACCCCGCTAACACTTTTCTTGAAACAACACGCTATTTTCTTTGCGCATTAAATAAATGAACCCGGGGTTTTAAGTGTTAATTTTAAGGCTTCGGTATATGATACAAGTTCCTATATTTACAATATCGGGCAACCGTAAACGTTTTTCTTATTTACCAAACTATTAAACATGAAGTTTTTAAAAACATTCTACCTACCACTTGTACTCATACTATCTGTTGCTGTACTACCGGCCTGTAAATCAAAAAAGGTGATGAAACCATCGCCGCCATTTATAGCACCGGCAAACACTACGCCAACCAAACAAGAAACACCACCACCACCGGCACCTCCGAAACAGACACCGCCACCAGCACCGGTTCCTGAAAAACCCGACTATAATTTCAACAACATACAGTTCGAATTTAACTCGGGCATATTAAAAACAGATGCTTACCCCATTTTAGATAAGGCTGCTGCCGAAATGAAAAAAGACCCATCGGTAAAATTTGTACTGAACGGCAATTCATCTGCCGAAGGAAGCGAAGAGCACAACATGATTTTATCTATTGAACGTGCAAACTCGGTTAAAACTTACCTGGTAAACACGGGTATAAGTGCCAATATACTGAGTGTTAAAGGTTACGGCGAAAGCAAACCAATATCTCCAAATACCGACGAAGCAAGCCGCGCGCTAAACCGCCGCGTTGAAATAAAGCTGCAATAACTTTGTTTAGTTAAGTGTAAAAGGGCGTGGTGTTATAAACATCGCGCCCTTTTTTGTTGCTGTACTTATATACTTTACTATCTTTAAAAGTATAAACCCTGAAAAATTGGATAACGACATCTACAAAAAACTACATTCGGAGGGTTACCTGGGCGATGACTCTTACAACCAGTTAAGCCAAAAACACCTTACCCAATTATTTTCAGTTCATTGGGAACTTAAAACCTTGCTTTACCTGGGGGTAATGCTGCTATCGGGCGGCCTGGGCGTACTCATCTATAAAAACATTGACACCATTGGGCATCAGGCTGTACTGGCTTTTATAGCGTTGATAAGCATTGGCTGTTTCATCTATTGCTTTAAAAAGAAACTAAAATTTGGTTGGGGTAAAGTAAAAGCACCAAACACCGGGTTCGATTATATTTTGTTACTGGGCAGCATCAGTATGGTAACATTTGTTGGGTATTTGCAATACCAGTACCAGGTATTTGGCTTAAACTATGGCATGGCAACGTTTATACCTATGCTGGCCCTGTTCTTTATAGCTTACTATTTTGATCACCTGGGCATTCTGAGTATGGCCATAGCCAGCTTAGCTTTATGGATGGGTGTATCTGTAACCCCTAAAACGTTACTGGCGTACGGCACTTTTAACAGTAAACAAATAATTTTCACGTACGTGGCTTTCGGGCTTATACTGCTCATTTTTGCCTATCTCACGCAACGGTTCAACATCAAAAAGCATTTTAAATTCAGCTATCAGCACTATGGTGTGCACGTAACATTTATTGCTTTGCTGGCAGGCTATTTTGAATATTATAATACTTCGGCAAGCCTGATATGGATGTTACCCTTTTTTGCCCTGGCTGCCTACATTTATGTTGATGCTTATCGGGAGCGGTCTTTCTATTTTATACTGCTCACCATTTTATACGGCTATTTTGCCCTGGCATGTTTAATAACACGGGGATTATATAATATTATGGAATATGATGCCATCTACCTGTTATTATTGTGTTTTATAGCATCGGCTATAGGGTTAATATTTTTACTCATAAACATCAACAAAAACTTAAAGCACGATGATCATATATAAAAAAGAGTGGCTTAAGAATAAATATATAGTCGATCTGCTTAAAACCGATTATACAACGGGCCGCATTACAAAAGAAGAATTTACCAAAATAAAAACCGCGCACCCGGTTGGCTTTTACATGCCCGGGCTAATGGTGCGTGTTGGTTTATTTATCCTTACATTGATCATAGCAATTGTTGCTACAAGCCTTTTAAGTTTAATGGCTTTTATAAGTGTCCCTATGGGAAGCCCCAGCTGGCCCATATTTTTAGGCATAATATGTTATGCGCTGTTAGAGTTTCTTACCAAAGGCAAGCACTATTTTCACTCGGGTGTGGATAACGCGCTGCTTTATTTCTCGGCCGGGCTTTTTGGCGGCGGGTTTATATGGATCATTACTGACGCACACATCACCACTGGCGACAACCTGCTTGGTGCTATGGTTATTGCTTTGTTGTGCATTTACCTCTCCCTGCGCTTTGCAGATGTAGTTACGGCCGCTGTAGCCTGCGTGGCCATATTTGCCTGCGTGTATTTCCTTTGGGCAATGATGGATAAGTTTGGTTTGGCTACCATGCCTTTTGTAATGATGATAGCTGCTGCCTGCACCTACTTTGGTTTTAATAATTGGGGTAAAAATGCGAAAGTCCATTATTATGCAGATTGCATAGCCACTGTAAAGCTCATTAGCCTGCTTACCCTTTACGCCGCGGGTAATTACTTTGTGGTGAACCGCTTAAACAATATGCTTAATAGCCTGGATGATTCGCACACAGCCATTCCATTTGGTTTTATATTTTGGATCTGGACGATTGTGCTACCGATAGTTTACATATGGTTTGGCCTAAAACGAAAAAACACCATGCTGTTACGTACAGGGATGGTGTTGGTAGCGGTAACCGTAGCAACCTTTAGGGCTTATTATCATTTATTGCCAATAGAAATAATGCTCACCCTTGCGGGGATAATTATTTTGGTTGGCGCTTATACTATCATCCGCTATTTAAAAAAACCACGCCATGGCTTTACCTACGCCGAGCCCGAAGAAGCCAACACAGCCGACAGCCTTAATTTAGAAGGCCTTGCCATAGGGCAGGCTACCTCACATTTACCACTAGCAGCGCAAGCACCTGTTTCCAGGTTTGGCGGCGGCAGTGGTGGCGGTGGCGGTTCGAGCGGTGATTTTTAGTCTATAGCCTACTTCTTCAATAGATCTGCCGGGTTTACCGGGTTACTTAGCAAATGGCCAAATAGTTCCCAGCGCTTGGCGGGGTCTTTAGCACCGCCGTTGCGTACTATATAATCCTTCACCAAATCCTGCCCGTAGTTGTAGTTGATTACATAACTGCGGTATTTTTTAATAAAGCTGATAGATTTATCTGCTGTTTCATCATTCATCAGGCAGTATTTTTTCAGGAAGCTGCGCGCTTTACTTTCGCTCATGGTATTGTTTATCAAACCACGGGCAGCTTCGTTACGGGCATAATTGAGCTGGCCTTTTATTGCCAGCGCTTTAAAATACATATCTATACCTGCGGTATCTAACCCGGCAAGTGGCAGCAGTACATTTTTGGCAAACTTAACCTTATCATCTCCCGGGAAAGCAACCTCTATCCCGTAGTTGGCGCTCCCCTCGGCAATAAGCGATTGCGGGCTGAACAACGGGTAAAGGGAGATCTCTACCCATCCCCTGTCATGATACAGGTTTTTCTCCAGCAGCATATTATAAACGTGGTGGCCGGGGTAGCTTTCATGGCTGCCTACGTCAATGGCACGGTCAATAAATATTTTGGTATCGGTATTGATCTGTACGGTGCTTTGGTATTTGCCTTTGTACCAGTTATAGCCACTCCATGGTTTATTGGTCACATACTCCAGCGTAAAGCTTTCGCCGGCAGGCAGTTTGTAATGTGCAAGTGTGCGTTTGCGGGCTTCGGCAATGGCGGCTTTCATCACCTCATCAAGCTTTGCTTTTGGGATAACAAATTTATTAGCCAGTTTCTGGAACCTGTCGTTAACGTTTCCCTTACCCGGCAACATACTATCCAATTTATCTATATCTGCTTTAAAAAACTCCTCGGCATAGGCAGGAGCGGCCACACCAAACAACTCACGCGATTCTTCGTCGAACGAGCGATACTCCTCCCCATATATCCTCACCCTGCGGCCAAATGCAATTAACTGGTTATACATCCAGTTGGCACGTATCTTATTTGAATCTGCAGAGGCATCGGCTATCAGCTTTATATCATTCATCAGGCTGTTTATATTGGCCAGGATGCTATCGCGGGGGAAGGTTTTAGTGGTAATTTCCTTTGGTTTCAGCGAGTCGGGGCCATAATAGGCATCAACAAAATCACTGTCGTACTGGCCAATGGTTAACCCAAGTGTTACGTATTCCTGTGCAAGTTTATTTAGTTTTTTGCCTTCGGCAGTATCAGATGCTTTTTGCTTGCATGCTAACACAAACAGTACAGGTATCAGGAGCAGTAATTTTTTCATGGGGGCAGGTGTAAATGTACCGCGAAGTTAAGCATTCCTTTTAAAACTGCCGTTGCGCGGCTACCCGCAGGGTGCATTTTAAATTATTGGAAACCAATCCCGAAACCTTGTTCTCTCCCACTTAAAAATGGAACAAGCGGAACAAACATAAATAACTGATAATTAGATTATTAATACTGACAAGATCTTATCAGTAGTTAAACAAAAACTTCACAATATTTAATTTAAAGCCTCATAAACAGCCATTTATCAAAACACCGTTTTTGTTCCACTTTTTTGAAAATGGAACAAAAATAGACCCTGGCAAAAAGCGGCCTTTTTGGTTCCTTTTTCGACTTTATTCGACCTTTAAGTGCGTACAAACGACAAAAAACGGAAGCATGCGTTTATTTATTAAATATTTGATTTATAGATAATTATAAATTTAAGACTTGTTCCATTTTGTCCCATTTTTGCTCGAATGAAACAGGTTTTATGGGATAATGCAGGCTGAAAATATAAATGTTACGGGCCGATTAAACACAGCTATTAATTATACCGTTTATGTACATTTGGGTCGCAACATCTGTTACATGCCAACTCACATCAAATACTACCTGCTCTTCGTATCCTTATTAGGCGTACAATCATCTTTTGCGCAATCAAAACTGCCGGTTATTAAAGCTACATCAAAAAGTGTGTCTATTAACGATGGCGGCTTTCTTGATAAAAACGCATGGTCGCTTTCGCCGGGCATCAGGCCCGATATTTACACTGCCGACAGGAGCCGCCAACCCAAATGGGTTACCTTTTATACCGATATCGATTCCATACGGGTAAAGGTTACACCCGGCAGCAGGTTCAATTTTGTGGTAATGTTAAACGGTAAAGACTCCTGCTTTACTCAAATTGTAAGCGCTATATCACCGGCAAACATGGTGAAAAGTAATATCGCTACACACGACACCATCCCTTTTATCCTTACCGCCGATAACGCCATCAGCGTAAAAACCATCCTTAACAATACCGATACCCTATTGCTGCACTTTGATGCCAGCTCGTTCGACTTTCATTTTACACAGAATGCCATCCTCAAAAAAACCAAATTACTGGTTAACCAGGCCGATGCTTTAGCAGGTAAGGCAACTCCTAATTACAATAAGTTAAACAAGGCCGCTAAATTGCAAATGGGCAGCCTGGTTTGGCATAATGTAGAGGTATTGCCTACCAAGATAACCGCGGATGGTATGGACGGCCGCTTTGGCTGGAACCTTTTTGAGGGCAAACAGGTAGAGGTGGATTATGATAAAAACATCATGATCATTCACTCACAATTACCAAAAGATTTAAAAGGTTACGTTAAATCGAAAATAGGATTTGCACGTTCCTTCCCTTATATAAACGGCACGTTTGAAATTGCCGGTAAAAAATATACCGGCAATTTTACAATGGATACAGGTTCTGGTCAGGCCCTTATTCTGGACAGCACCTGGGTAAGCAATCAGCATTTCCCTAAAGATCTGAAACTGATCAAATCATCAATACTACGCGATCCGCGTGGCAATCAATATGAAATTAAGATAGTGCAGGCGCCGCTTTACCGTTTAAATGGTTTTGCTTTAAGCAATATCCCCACCCTGCTATTAGCCGGCAAAAACCCCATGGGGTTCCAAATTAACTATTTGGGTAACGACCTGATGAAGCGTTTTAATATGATACTTGATTTTGAAAAGGACAATATTTACCTGAAACCTAATAAACTAACCCCTTTAAAGTATAAAGGCGATTCTTAAACCGTTATTGTAGCTTAACCCCCTCCCAGGGGAGGGTGCGATGGCTTGTGTAGTGTGGCAAGGAGAGATTTGCACGTAATGCAAGTCGCATAAACCTCCTCCCTGCACCCTCCCGTTGGGAGGGAATCACACGAGCTAACACAAATTTTTTTCCGTCCCCGCAGGCTCTTCTGAAAGAGTTCATGCGCCCGCATGCAAACACAATTTAAAAAAGCGTCAATTACCAAAACGGGGTCAGTAGGTTACTATATTTTTGTGATTTTGGCTAAACCAAACGCAGATTTGGATAAATCCCGACAGCCGAAGCAGCCCATCTTTGTAGCAACAAAAAGAAACTCAATTATGCGCGTATTTGTTACCGGAGCCACAGGCTTCATTGGTACTGCCATTGTGCAGGAATTAATAAATGCCGGCCACCAGGTGCTGGGACTGGCCCGCTCAGATGCATCAGCACAAAAGCTGATCGCGGCCGGTGCAGAAGTTCACCGGGGCAACCTCGAAGATCTGGACAGTTTGCGGAGCGGTGCCGCTCAAACTGACGGAGTGATCCACGCCGGTTTTATACATGACTTTACCCGCTTCGCGGAAGTGTGCGAGGTAGATAAAACAGCCATTGAAACCATCGGCGAAATACTGGCGGGTTCTGATCGCCCCTTTATTGTTACCTCGGGCACAGCCCTGGTTAGCCCGGGAAAGCTTGCGACCGAAGACATTAAGCCACCTGTTAACCCGGGATGGCCGCGTGCTTCGGAACAGACGGGCGATTTGGTAGGTGCAGCGTCAGTGCGTTTGTCGCCGTCTGTGCATGGCGACGAGGACAAGCATGGCTTTATACCCATACTGGTTAATATCGCCCTTGAAAAAGGCTTTTCTGCTTATATCGGCGAAGGGCTCAACCAATGGAATGCGGTACACCGCCTGGATGCCGCTCATTTATTCCGGCTGGCATTGGAAAATGCTGAACCTCGTGCTCGTTATCATGCTGCTGCAGAAGAGGCGATCACGGTTAAGTCTATTGCTGAAGCTATTGGTAAACAACTTAATTTGCCGGTAAGGTCAATTGCGCCCGAAGCAGCCGCCGAACATTTTGGATGGTTTGCCCATATGGCCGCAATAGACTGCCCTTCATCAAGCAAGTGGACACAGGCACATTTAAACTGGCAGCCAACTCACGCTACCTTACTAACTGATATCGAAAACGGTGTTTATACTAAATAAGCCATGAACATTATTGTAACCGGTTCCTTAGGGAATATCAGCCTGCCGCTGACAAAAATATTAGTTAAACAGGGCCATACCGTAACCGTTGTGAGCAGCGACCCGAAAAAACAAACAGCTATCGAAAACTTAGGCGCGATACCGGCTATTGGCTCTATCGCTGATGTCGCTTTCCTGGCCAGTGCTTTTAAAGGTGCAGACGCGGTTTACGCCATGATCCCGCTGAGTTTTACCGAGCCTGATCTGGGAGCATATATGCGCCAAATGGCGCAGAACTATGCAGGTGCCTTAAAGGATGCTGGTATCAAACGGATAGTTGTTATGAGCGGCTGGGCAGCAGACCTGGTTAAAGGCGAAAACATAGAACATGTATTTGATGGTTTGGATGCCTCCATCACCATTATGCGGCCAGGTTCGTTTTACACGAATTTCTATCAATCTATAGACCTGATCAAAGGCAAAGGTTTCATCGGCAAATTTCTGACCTTACGTTACTCCGGCCTGTGGCCCTTGCTGACCGGAAAAACGGGCCTGCTCATGGGGAACTATGGCGGAGATGACCGGATCGTTTTCGTATCGCCAAAGGATATCGCAGATGCCGTGGCGGAGGAATTGCCGTTATCTCCTAAGGAGAAAACCATCCGTTACGTTGGCAGCGAGGAAATGACCTGTAACGAAGCTGCCCGGATCATTGGTGCCGCAATAGGCAAGCCCTGGCTAAAATGGGTGCTGCTGTCTGATAAGGAAATGCTGCAGGGATTGAAAATGGCCAAACTGCCGGAAAAACTAGCGGAGACCTTAGTAGAAATGCAGGCGGCAATGCACAGCGGCAAAACGCTGGAAAACTTCCATCAAAACAAGCCCAAAATGGGCAAGGTAAAACTGGCTGATTTCGCTAAGGGGTTTGCCGCAGTGTACCGCCAAAAATAATTATCTTGTGTTATGAATAACCACCAGCTTTTTCGCTTTCATACGATCACTGAATATCATCGGGCGGCGGGCTTGCCTAAACCCGCTCATCCGCTGATTAGCCTGGTGCACATGGACGAACTGAACAGGCCACTGGCAGAAGGCCCGTTCAGTTTAACCTATGATTTTTATTCGATCTCACTGAAAAGGATGAAGAACGCCAAATTTAAATATGGCCAGCAGGCCAGCGATTTTGATGAAGGCGTGCTTTTCTTTATGTCGCCCGGCCAGGTATTTGGCATGGATATTGAAAAAGGCAGCGTAGTGCACCGGCCAGAAGGCTGGATAATTCTGATCCATCCGGATTTTTTGTGGAATACCACGCTGGCTAAAACTATCAAACAGTACGAGTTCTTTAGTTATTCGGTTTATGAGGCGCTGTACTTATCTGATAAGGAAGAAACTATGCTTACAACCATTGCGCAAAATATCGAGCAGGAGTACCATGCCAATATTGACAGGTTTAGCCAAAACGTTATCATTGCCCAACTGGAACTTTTGCTGACCTATTCGGAAAGGTTTTACCAGCGCCAGTTCATCACCCGGAAGATAGCCAGTCACGAATTGCTGACCAGGTTAGAAGACCTGCTTACCGCTTACTTTAATAGCGGTGAGCTTGCCAAAAAAGGCCTGCCCAGCGTTACCTATATTGCCGAAACCTTAAATATTTCGCCTGGTTATCTCAGCGGTTTGCTCAAATCCCTTACCGGGCAAAACACCCAGCAGCATCTGCATAATAAGCTGATTGAACTGGCTAAAGAAAAGCTTTCGACCACCAGCCTCTCCGTTAGTGAGATTGCCTATGAGCTGGGGTTTGAACATTTGCAATCCTTCAGTAAACTGTTCAAGACCAAAACCAAGCTCTCGCCAATGGAGTTCAGGCATTCCTTTAATTAAACCAGGCTAAAGCTATTTTTTCGATCAAGTACAATAAGGGGGCGATTCTTAAACCGTAGGCAGGCGCCAATTATTGCGTACCGCCAGTATGCGGATAGTGCAGATCAATACTACTGAGACAGCCTCGGCCACCTGATGCTCTACTACTGGCAACAACAATATATAACAGATACCGCCGGCAATACAGGCAGTAGCGTAGATCTCCTTATGAAACAGCACCGGGATATGGTTAAGCAGCATATCGCGCAGTACGCCGCCAAAACAACCGGTAATGGTGCCCAGTGCAATGCAAACACCCGGGTTAAGGTTAGCTGCCAGGCCTTTCTGCACACCAATTACGGTGAACAAACCCAGCCCAAGTGCATCAAACAAAAACAGGGTAACCTTCATGTTTTTAACCAGCCTTTTAAAACTGATGGTGAGGATAGCCGTGGCCAGGATGACAAGCGGGGTGGTTACATCACGCATCCATGATACGGGGGTGTTGCCTATCAAAACATCGCGCAGGGTACCACCGCCAATAGCGGTTACAAAACCGAGGATGAGTACGCCAAACAAGTCGAGCCGCTTTTGCATGGCCGAAAAAGCACCAGATATGGTGAAGGCAATAGTGCCCAGTATTTCAATAATGGTTGAAAAGCTTAAGTGCATACCGTTTGTAATACAAACCTAAACTTTTGTATTGATATAACCATTCGCTTTGGTTTTTCAGGCTCAGATACCTATCATTGCGAAATATTTCTTTTTTCTATCCATCATGACTAAACAAAAAGGATTCACAACTACCCTGTTACATGCCGATCGCCTTCGCAAACCGGAGTTTGGCGCTTTGCATCAGCCAATACATACCGCTGTAACCTGGGGTTTTGATGATGTGCAGGACCTGGTAAACGTATTCCAGAATAAAGCAAAGGGTTTTGCCTATTCAAGGCAGGGCAACCCTACTACAGCCGCTTTAGAGAGTAAAGTTACCATGATGGAAAACGGGTTGGCTTCGGTAAGTTTTGCTACAGGCATGGCCGCTATTATGGCAACTATTTTTGCATTGGTGAAAGAGGGCAGCCACATTATTGCCAGCTCTTACCTGTTTGGTAATACCCGCAGTATATTACAAACCTTTACCGAAATTGGGCTGGATATTTCTTTTGTAGATGCTACCTCTGTTGAAAACATAAAGGCCGCCTACCAGCCAAACACCTGTATGGTGATGGTAGAAACCATTGCCAATCCCGCAACTCAAATTGCCGACCTTGAAAACATAGGCAACTTTGCCCAGGACAAAGGTTTGATATACGTGGTTGATAATACCATGACCTCGCCCTACCTGTTTAAACCGGTAACGGTTAAGGCATCGCTCGTCATAAACTCGTTAACAAAATACATTGGCGGCCATGGCAATGCGCTTGGCGGCAGCGTAACCGATACCGGTTTGTATGACTGGGCAAATTACCCCGGTATTGCAGATATACTACGCGAACAAATAAAACCCGAACTGCTTGGCATTACCCAGATCCGCAAGCGCGGGCTGCGCGATGGCGGCGGCACATTAGCCCCCGAAGCGGCGCATGTGATATCGGTAGGTGCCGAAACTTTGGCCTTAAGGCTGGACCGTTCTTGCGCTAACGCAACTGCACTGGCCGAATATTTACAGTCGCACCCGTTGGTTAGCAAAGTTTATTACCCTGGGTTAAAAAATCACCCACAGCACGAGCTATCAAAAAAACTGTTCCGCTATAACGGCGGATTGATGAGCTTTGCCTTAAAAGACGGGGTTGATGTATTTGCCTTTTTAAACAGGCTGCAGGTAGTTATTAAAAGCAGCAACCTTGGCGATACCCGCACACTGGCTATACCTGTTGCGCAAACCATATTTTTTGAACTGGGTGCCGAAAAACGCGCCGAAATGGGCATTCCCGAAGGGATGATCCGCCTATCGGTTGGTATTGAAGACCGCGAAGACCTGATGGAAGATTTTAAACAGGCACTTGATAACGCTAACTAAGCCCATCAACTTTAATTATACAAAGGCAAACGAACCATCGTTTGCCTTTGTATAATGGTAATGAAACAACTCAAACTCCTGCTTTTGGTATGTATGCTTTCGCCGGCATTCGCCTATGCGCAAAAGGCTTTCGACGCGGTTAAATATACGGGAAAAGTTCAAAACATGGTTTTACATTTTACACTGGCAAACGGTTACCTGGGTGCTTGCGAGATCAAAGCTACCGCTGGTAAAACCCATAGAACATCCTCTTTTCTGCCCGAAAATGGCTACGCGGATGATAACAAGAATCTAACGTTTTATCGACGAAACGGTGCATCAAAAACAGACCATTTTGTGATAAGCGGGATGGAAGAATTGTTTGAAACCCCTCCTGCAAAGGTTAAAGGCGTTTATTATAAAAATGGCAAAGCCTACCCGTTTATTTTAAAGCGATAGCTGTTATTTTATAGCCTGCACTTTTACATGCGGTTGCAGCACCGCGGCATGCGCCGGTTGATTGTTGCATTTACCCAGCAGCACATAAATAACAATAAATATTATAATGGTTGAAAAACAACCACCACCCAGTTTTTTAGCGCCCCATGCTGCAATCAGCCCTCTGAAAAAATTGTTCATAGTTATGAAACGCAAACTGGCGGGGATAGTTTGCGTTTCATAACCGTATTTATTCCATTATTGGCGTTTTAGTGTTTGTGATAGTATTATGCGCTAAGGTATTATTAAAGGGGGCAACATCCTGCATGGTGCGCGAGGGGTACCGTTTGGTATCAAACTTACCTGTCCAGTCGGCGTTTTTGCTGCCGCCTATGAGGATGCCGGTATCGCAATTTGTTATCAGGTTATTTTTAATGGTGCAATCGCTTGCCGCTATATAAAACCCAGTTTCGGTTTTGCCTTTAGCCATGCCATACATCAGCCTGATGGCAATAGGCAGGCCTTTAAACCGGTTATTGGTAATGATATGCCCGGTACCATTTACGCGGATGCCACCCGTGCCGCCGGTAAATTTATTACTATCAACAAGGCACTCGTGCCCGCCGCGCATTACCAGTTCGCCGTGGCAATCCTCAAAGGTGTTATTGATATACTTGTTGCCCGATGCTTTGTTGCTGATCACTTCCGGTTCGCCGTTGCAGCTAACAAATTTATTATCGCGCACGGTAGCGTACGCATATTTGTTACCCAGCAGTATGGGGTCCTGCCCTATCTGTACACACTCGCCGCCATTGTTGCCTTTCCAGGTTACGCTGTCTTTATTCATAAATATATTATGGTCTATCAGCGTATAAATCGATACATCATCCGCCCCAACCCTTACCTGCACATCCTGGTTGTTTACATTGTTGGTGAACCTGCAATTATCTACACGGGTGTGTTGGCTGCTGCCGGCTACCACTACAATAGGCATAAACTGCGCGTTAACGGAGTTTTTATTGAATGTACAATCCGTCATCCGGCAATATTTGGCAGCTGATATTTCGACCAAAACAACGTCTTTGCCTTTTTCTTTGAATAACCGGCAGCCCTCAAATTTTAAACCTTTTATCTGGATGTAACTCCCGCTAACCTGAATAATAGTTTGATGAACCTCGCCGGTAAAAACGGCCTTGCCCAAACTTTCTGCCCTGATGACAATAGGTTTATCGGCGGTACCGTTGTTGTTTATCGCTATAGCCCAACCGGTGTAGCTGCCGTTGGCAATTACAATTTCATCGCCGGGGGCAACACTTGTTGCGGCGCGGTTAAACTCTTCGGCAGTCTTCACTTTATAAGTTTTGCCATAGCTGAGTTGAAAAGCAAACAGGCATACAATTGTTAACGACAGGTATTTCATAATAGATCTGTAAATTTAGTTTAACCAAATTAAAGGGTGCCTTACAGGCAGGTTTCTGATGATCTCTGCTTCCTGCGGGTCATGATGGAGTTTTTTCCAGGTTGCCAGCCATTCGTTATTCTGATAAGCCGATGCGCCGAACACCAACGCAGGGCCCGCAACCGGCCAGCTTTCCCAATACATTACATCGTGCGGGTATGGCCATCTGTCTTTATCCTTCAAGTAAGGGTACAAAAATGCTATCCCTTTTTTTATCGAGCGGCCATCGGCAGTTTGGTAATCCCATAAATTATCCTGGGCGGTGCTGAGTATGTTGCAGATGGTAGCCATGGCATCCAGGTTAAAAATGGAGTAGCCATACGGTTTGGTGCGCTTCAACTCTAAGGGAAAACTACCATCGGCAGCCATTTGGGTGGGTAGCAAAACCTGTTTGTATCTGTCATTGCAAAAGGCAAGTAAATTTTGGTTATGGGTGAACCTTGCAAAACAGGCCACCTGCATTACCCAACAGGTACCATGATTATTTTTAGCGTTCATTTCATCCTTACCATAAGGGTGCGTGGTAAGCCATTGCAGGTATTGGCTAAACCATGCTTTGGTACCCAAAACGGTTTGTTTATCCATTGCTGCGGAGCCCTCCATAGCCAGTATCCCCTGCACTACCTCCATTAACTGGATGGTATCAATAATACCTATCCCCCGGCCTGTTGCTACACCTTTTATGGCTTGCGCGTATTGCAGATCGGGGTTCATTAAAGTTGCCGCATCTGTAAACCAGGCTTTGATGTGCTTTGCGGCTTGCTTTACATACTTATCATCGTGTGTAATTTTATAGGCAGATGCCAGCGCGCCGATGATGCGGCTAAACCTGATCATGGCCAGCCGGTGCGCGGTAAAATTCTGCGGATTGGTCAACCCGTCTTTTTGGATGTAGGGGCCATCGGGCTTGTTGGGATCTGGCCACCAGTAATCCCCTTCCGAATAAAAATCGTGCTTACCGCCTGCGCTGCGCACACTTGTTTCCGCTGTTATGGTTACCGGCTCCTGCGTTAACGCCCAGGCTGCCTCCTTTAAAATATAAGGCAGTAAGGTATCCTGCACTTCTTTTTTAATATCGTTACCTGCCGTAAAGCTGCAAAGCATAAACAGTACAAAGCATGGAATATAAAACCTGCCGTTCCTCATCACTATAGCTTTAAAAAGTTAACAGGTAACCCCGGCGACCGTACCCCGATCACCGACCTGCCGCCATTCATTTTTATGCTGATGATAGCCCGGCCATTGTAGGCCTGCACCTTGCGCGAGCCTTTTGCCGTACCCAAATCGTCCAGTAATATACCATCGCCGGATAGTGAAAAGTTTATCCAGTTGGCGGCATCAAGGCAGGGAGTATCGTTTTTATCGTACAAGGTTACCTGTACGGTTACCGTACCGTCTTTTTCCGATATTTTAGTAAGCTCTACCTTTGTTGGCTTACCCCATTTTTCGGTTTGATAGACCTGGCTGATGGTATCCGTCACCACCGTTTTACCTTTCCAGGCAATTACTTTAATATCGTTTTTGCCGGGCTCGTAAACCACCATCCACCGCAAACCTGCGGCAGGGAAGTTTTGCGCGTCGCGGGTTTTTATGCCCTGGCTTTTCCCGTTTACAAACAGCTCGGCCTTATCGGCATTAGAGTACACTTTTACCATTTTTGGCTCGCCTGCATCGCCCCACCTTACCGGCCAGCTATGCCCGTAAATGTGCACCATAGGGGCTACCGACCAATACGACTGCACCACGTAATACGATTCTTTTTTGGTCAAATCGCGCTCTACAACGCCCTTTTGGTTTACGTATGGCACGGGGTTATCCGGGCGAATGGGGGTTGAAAAATCTTTGAACGTCCAAAACGCGGTGCCGGTTAACCAGGGCATTTTCTCCTGCTCCTTTAAATGCCAATCGAACAGGTTACAGATGTAGGTTTCGCTCCAGTCGCTGCTATCGGCAATATGTTTCATGCCGGTAAACAGGGTTGAATCTATCACGCCTTTAAAGTTTTTATCGTTCACCAGTTTAGCCAGCGCTTTATCCGGTTCTTCGGAATGGCGGCCTGCGTGGCTGTCACCGCCCCATTCTGCATGGAAAAAGTGCGGTACTTTTTTAAATTCTTCTTCGGTAAACTTAGCGTAATCGGTATAAAAACCACGGTACCAGCCTGCCCAAATAGTTGGCGAGTACACATCAGGGATGTCCCTGCAAAAATCGCAGCGGCGTATGGTAGTTTTACGGGATGGGTCGAGCTGATGGGCCAAGGCATTCTGTCTACTCATAAAATCCCTTATTTTTTGTTTATCAAATTCAGGGAAGTCGCCGGGCCAGTCGTTCTCATTACCCAGCCCCCACAATATGATGGACGGGTGGTTATAATGCTGCTGTATCATGTTGGTGAGCATGTTTTTTGCCTGCGCCTGGTAAACATCGCCACCTAAACCGCCGCGGCACCAGGGCTCTTCTTCCCAAACCAAAATACCCAGGCTGTCGCATAAATTTAATACCGCGGCCGACTGCTGGTAATGCCCCAAACGGATAAAATTCGCGCCCATGTCTTTGATCAGCTGCATTTCCGCACGGGTCATGCTATCTGTCATGGCGGCGGCCACACCTGCGTGGTCTTCATGGCGGTGGGTACCTTTTAAAAGCAAGCGTTTACCATTCAGGTAAAACGGCCCCTTATCAGCAAATAAAAAGCTACGGAAGCCTATTTTTTGTACCTCTTTAGTGGTTTGCCCACCGGCAATACAAGTTACCTCTATGGTGTATAAATATGGGTTTTCGGTAGTCCACAGGTGAGGTTTGGTAATGTTGATCTGGCCTAACGAGATGCCGCTATCTGCAAGGTTTTGCGTGTGATAAGCTTGCTGCGCTACTATTTTACGGGCTGCATCTTTAACAAGCACTTCGCCACTTACCGCTTTTGCACCTGTTGGATTATAGAAAGTTATTTTAGGGGTTATCCAGCCTTTGGTTAGGCCTTTATCCAACTGGGCATTGGCGTATAGCTTATCAATACTTACAGCGGGCTGGTAAACCAGGTTTACATTGCGGTACAAGCCGCCGTAAATATTAAAATCTGATAGTTGCGATGGGATGGATTCCAGATCGCGGGTGTTATCGCAGCGTACCTCCAGCGGTACTTTCCCTTTAAATTGCTTATTAAATATGAGTGTCTTTTTAAAAGCTGCGACCGCTTCGGTAATATCTACCGTCCACTCATCATAACCACCAAGATGCGATCCCACCAGTTTATCATAAATGTAAACGTTTGTTTTTTGCCCGGCACCTTCAAAGTGCAGCAAGGTACGGCCGTTTGTATATGGGTTATTGATATTTAACTGCGTGCGGTACCATCCCGGCCCCTGGTAATAATTCACATCGGGGTCAACAGCATCGCGGTCGTTAAAACAATGCGGCAGGGTAACCTTGCTCCATATAGGATATGCCTCGGGCTTACCCGCTCCTACTGGGCGGATGGCTTCCCAAACGCCGCCCAGGTCCTGCTTTATAAACTGCCAGTTATTGGTTAAACGGGTTGTTTGCTGCGCCATAACTACCTGTTGGCAGCTAATAAAAGCGAATAAGAATAAACCGGCTTTTTTGAATGCAGACATTAAAGGTTGCTGTTTAAATTATACTATAAAACCATATTACCAGCCCGCATAAGCAGGCCGGTAGTATGGTTAGGTTTAAGCTATGAATCTCAATCTCTAAAGCTTCGGCCTATTTTATCTCTAACGGGCGTTTAAACGCGTCTGAGAAATTACCCACGGTGTATTTATCAGTCACATTAGTAATAATGTCAATTTCTGTTGAACGCGTCCCCGGGGTTGCGTTGTTTAACAGTTTAACATAAATGGTATCAATTTTATACTTAGCCTGCGGGAACGTAATGGTATATTTTCCGTCAACCGGTTGTATGGTGTTACCATCTTTGTCTACAATGTCATAATCCTGGCCAAGCACAGCAGGGGCCGCTATACCTGTTGTTACAATGGCATATTTTGCTTCAGCATCGTAAGTACGTACAAATGCCGAGTGAAACTCAACCGGGAATTTCAACGTACCGGCCGTTCTGTTTACTGAAACCTTTGTGTTATTCCACGGTAAAAAGCCTAAATAATAATAATTGTCAAACTCCGGTGTACCGTCCGGGTACGAGTGATCGTTTTTGCAGGAGGTGATAAAAAACCCGCTCAACAATGCTACTAATGCTACTATATGTATTTTTTTCATATCTGTATTTTTAAACGTTAATCTTAATTCCAACCCGGGTTTTGTTTCACAATACCACCACTAAGCGAAATTTCGTTCAACGGGATAGGGTATAAATAGTCGCGGTTGGCATCAAATGTGTTTCGTTTAGTGGCATCTTCCACAACAATTATGCTGTTTGAGTTTAGGTTTAATGAAGATGCGTTTGTACCTGTCCATTCGGCCACAGTGTATTTAGCGCCAAGTAATGATTTTGGCAATACGGTTTCGGCTGTTTTCCAGCGGATCAGGTCGTCATAACGGAAGCCTTCCAAACATAATTCAACTGTTCTTTCCCTGCGGATCTCTTCGCGCATGTTAAGGTTATGGGCTGCAACAAAACCATTGCTTAATTTAACGGGCATAACGGCACGTGTGCGTAACAGGTTAATGGAGACATCCAGGTCGGCATCGCTGATAGCGCCTGAAAGTTCATATTTAGCTTCGGCAAATATTAGCAGCACCTCGGCATAACGTATCAGTGCTTTATCAACAGTTGCGTTGCTGTTTATGGCCCAGTCTTCGGCATTCCAGCCTTTTTTACCTGCCAAACCAGTTCTTACACCCAATGATGTGATTGGCACCCATGGGCCTTTCCAGTTCACTTCACCAGCGCGCCAAACTACAGTTGCTAAACGCGGGTCGCGATTATCCATCACGGTATTATAACTTGGTTCTGAACTTTCCGGCACAAACAAAGGCGATTTTGTAGTTAGCTCGGTACCATCGGTATTAAAGGCAGGCAAGCCATCGCTATAATTAAATATCCTTAACAGGTTACGGGTTGGGGCTATCCTTCCGTTCTCCAGGTCTCTTGAGGTATTGTGTGCGAGCACAATGTTTGCAGCATTTACGCCATAAATTTTTACAAAAATATTCTCTGAATTGGCAGCGCCTTCTCCCTCGTGTAAAAACATACCGGGGTAGTTTTTATAAAGTGAGTGGCCCTGGCCCATTACAAATGTGGCTGCTGCTACAGCTTTTTGCAGATGATCTTCCCAACCTGCCTTACCTCTTGATTTTAGCCAGGTACCTTCATATAATGCTACCCTTGCTTTTAACGCACTGGCCGAGCTTTTGGTAACACGGCCATACTGCGTAGCCGGCAATGCAGCCCGTGCAGGTAACCATGTTGTAGCAAAATCCAAATCGTCATAAACTGATTTGATAACCGCTTCGCGGTCGGTACGTGGCATATTCAAATCAGGATCGTTAATAGCCAGCGTTTTTAGCACCAACGGCACATCGCCATATTTTTGAACCAGCATAAAGTGGTAATATGCCCTGAAGAAACGCGCCTCGCCAAAATAACGGTTCTTAACATCGTCAGATACCTTTGCTTTTACACCCTTTTCGAGAATGTTATTAGCCGTAAATATTTGCTGATACGGCAGGTTCCAATCGCCGCTTGTGGCAACAATACCACGTGTGCTGTTACTGATATCGCTTGGGGTTGTACCTACATATTCATCGCTGCGGGTATCTATTGTATAACCCGCCATTTGCTCGTACAACCTGTTTGCTGCATTTTGCAGATCTGTCTCATTATTCCAGAATTGCGCATCCGAGAATTGCGTTTCGGGCAGCCTTTCTATCTTACATCCACTGTAAACCAGTGCAATTGTGAAGATGGATACTATTGAAATATATTTTTTCATTACTGTTCAATTTATAATGTAACATTTAAACCAAATGATACCGTGCGGTAAAACGGATAGGTACCGGCGGTAACATCGTTAGGCACTTCCGGGTCAAACACGCTTAACACTTTGGTGCTTTCCCACAAATCCTGACCGGATACATAAACCCTCATGCTTTTCACATATTTTTTGTTGAAAGGAATGGTATAGCCTATCTGCGCATTTTTTAGGCGGATATAGCTGCCATCCTGGGTCCATTTATCAGAAGGCTGATAGTTTTGGGTACCGGTTTGGTACATGCGCGGCCAAAAAGCATTAGGGTTGTCCGGGGTCCAGCGGTCCATATGGATAGTCCATGGTAGGTTTGCTGTTTGCACCAGCGGGTCAAGGGTATCGTTATTGATCAGGAACGCGCGTTTAAATACGCCCTGGAAAAACCCTGAGATATCAAACCCTTTGTAGTTTACACCAAAGTTAATACCGTAAGTGTACTGCGCATTAGTACTGCCCAGGTTAACAAGGTCGCCCGGTTTTTGAGGGGTTCCCTCGCCAGCGTTTACTATACCATCGCCATTAAGGTCAAGGTATTTAACATCGCCGGGGGCTGATGTGATAGACGAAAAAGCATATTTTGTACCGGCTTTATAAGCATCGGCCTCTTCTTTAGTTTGGAAATAACCTGATGTTTTGTAACCCCAAACGGTATTTAGCGGGTAGCCTTCTAATATGTTAACTACACCACCTGTACCAATGGTGCTTTTGCCATCGTACTTGGTTACTTTGTTTTGATTGTTGGCCAGGTTAAAACCTAAGTTGTAACCACCATTCCTGAATTTATCCTGCCATTTAAGCTCAAGCTCCCAGCCCCAGCTTTTAAGCTCGCCTACGTTTGCAAAGCTTGTTCCAATACCAATAATATCAGGCAACTGCAGTTGCGCAAGCATGTTTTTGTTGTACTTGATGTAATAATCGCCAGAGAAGCTTAACCTGTTACCAAGCACGCCCACATCAAGCCCAACATTTTCTGTCTGGATGGTTTCCCAGGTTAGGTTTGATGATGGTAGTTTAGATTGGTATAAATACTGTGTTTTTAAGTTATTAAAAACAAGGTTAGGGCTGGTACTTAATAAACCACTATTTTGGATAGCCAGGTAATCATATAAACCCAGCGGCGAGCTGTTACCTAACTGCCCCCATGATACACGAAGCTTTAAATTATCCAGCCATGATAGCTTGTTTTTAAGGAACGATTCCTCATTGATGCGCCACCCCGCAGAGAACGATGGGAACATTTGCCAGCGCAAACCTGGTGCTAAACGCGAACTGCCATCATAGCGTGCGTTTGCTTCAAACAGGTATTTTTCTTTGTAGTTGTAAGTCATACGGCCGAAGTACGAACCTAATGCCCAGGTTTGTACATCATCGCTGTTTGTTTTTGTTGCCTGATCACCATAGTTTAAGCTAAAGAAATCGTTGGTGATCATGTTCACAGCGCCGGCGGTTACTTCGTCCTGGCGGTATTGCTCAAATGACGAGCCTAACAGGAAGTGGAAATTGTGGTCTTTATTTACAGTAATATCGTAGTTTAACAATGCCTGTAAATTATCGTGGTGCCCCTTGTTTTTTGTTAACGATAATGAGTTTGGCACGTTGGCATTAAACCTTACCGTATTGGTTGACCGGCCGTACCAGTATAAACTGCGTTTATCTGTTTCATTAGCATAATAATCCTGGTTACGGGTTGCTACCAGGTTTAAGCGCAAGCCTTTAACAATATCATGGATACCCAGGTCAAAACGGCCTGTAAATGTATCATACTGTTGTTGCTGGAACCCGGCATTCTTCTCAATATCTATCGGGTTAACCTGTAAATCGCCATTGTAAGGCTGGCCGGTAACATCCTCTGCCGGGGTATAAAGCGCCTGGCGGGTACGTATGCGGTATAATGCATTGATGATACCACTTGTACCGTATGAGTTTGAGTTGGTAACTGTACCTATGTAGCCTATAATGGTGTTCATATCTACATACTTACTTATCCTGTTATTAAAGTTGAACCTGATGTTATAGCGTGAGTTATCATCCGGCCCGTAACGCAGCACACCATCGCGCTGGTAATAACCTGCGGTGAATAAATAGTTTTGGGTTTCTGTACCACCGCTCACGGTAGCATTGAAACTTTTCATGCTGTTTACCTTATTCATACCTTCTTTTATCCAGTTGGTATTGGTGTAGTAATCCCAGCGGTCTTGTCCGGCTATGTTAGGGCGATAATCAAAATTGGGGTTTTGCAGCCATTGCTTTTGCTCGTCGGTAAATTCTTTGGCACCTGTTGCGTTAAAACGCGCTTCGTCAATCAGCGTTTGCTCATCCCATGAGTTTAGGCGCTGCGGTTGCCTGGCGGTTATATTTAAACCGTAATAGCCACTAATGCTAACTTTAGTTGCACCAGCCTTACCTTGTTTGGTTGTTACCAGCACAACACCCGATGCAGCACGTGCACCGTATATAGCTGATGCAGCCGCATCTTTCAATACCGAAATAGACTCGATATCATCCGGATTTATCAAACCAAGGTCCTGCTCAATACCATCAACCAATACCAGCGCGCTTGCCGTATTTGCTGATGAAAAGCCACGGATACGGATGCTGTAACCTTCGCTACCGGGCTGGCCGCTGCTACGGGTAACGGTAACTCCCGGCGATACCCCCTGCAATGCAGCCAGCGCATTTGGCACCGGCCTGTTTTGCAGCTCGGTGCCGCTAATGGTGGCTACCGCGCCTGTTAAGTTTGCCTTTTTCTGTGTACCGTAACCTACAACAACAACCTCGTTAAGGTCTTTTGAATTTGGCAACAACTGCACATTATAATTAGTACGGCCACCGCTTAAGGTAACTTCTTTGCTGGTATAACCTACAAACGAGAACACCAGCGTAGCATTCTCATCAGCGTTTAAGAAATATTTACCGTTTACATCTGTTGTTACCCCTATGGTTGTGCCTTTAATTTTTACACTTACACCAGGCAGCGGCAGGTTTGTTTCATCAGTAACAACACCAGTTACTTTAACCTCGGCTGATGCATGGGCGCTTACACCGGCATTACCAGGCATTGTTGCCCATAGTGAATGCACTTTATTATTATGTGCATAAGCGCCGCCAACCACCGCAAACAGCGACAGGGCAGAGAAAACAGCACACTTTTTAAGTGGTTTTTGTAGAAGTCTATTCTTCATATTTATATGTTAAGAATTAAGTTTTCAATTTTTTTGACAAAAGGATTCCCTGGCGATTGTTCATCGCGTTTTTTTTGTTTCGGTAAGAGAATCGGATTTTTTTTAAATACTGCCGGGAACTGGCATCAGCGGTATTTTATATCACTGTTTGGTTTCTTGTTTCATAATTTGGTTTAGTTAGGGTTGGTTTATATTGGTTAATGTTTGAATTGGGTTTGCGATAGCAGGTATTTCGTTAAATCGGCGGCGGCTTTATCATTATCAAAACCGGCGGGCAGGCGGCCGTTAACATATTCGTTATACAGCCAGGGGTCGGTAACGGCAAAAACTGTCCCTTTGCCATATTTTACAATGGCGGCAATAACAGCACCGTTTGCCGCTGTTAACACTGGCCAGGCCTTCCCGGTTAGAGTAATGCTGCACACATCTTTCATAAAGGCCTTTTGTGCTGTTTTAAAAACCGGGTTGTTGTTTATTAGCACCGCGCCATATTCAAAGTGGGCGTCGTCAATAACATGGTTTTGCATATCGTTATTAAAATGCATCCCGAATTTGCCGGCAAGCAGGTTAAAGTGCGGTAACTCCACATTGGCGCTGTCATTAGCCATTAGCACCAGTACGCCACCTGTTTTTACCCATTGGGCAATGTTATCTGCATCGGTTTGTTGGATATAATTTGGAGCGGGGGTTTCCTTTTTTGTATCGGGGTCAACAATGATGTAAATGCCTGTTCCTTTCAAATTTTGAGGGGTCGGTGCTACGTCCAGACTCCTTAGCCGGGCACCCTGCGATTTGAATACCTCACCCCATATCGAAAAGCCCGAATTAGCCGTATCCTCCCACATGTAATGGAACCTTTTGCTCTGGCCATCCTTGGTTGTATGCACCTCGCGATTAAAGTAATAATCGAGCGTAACGGTTTGCGCCATTACCCCTGTGGTAATAATTGAATACACGAAGAGTACAACGATGAACAGCTTGCGTCTCATTTTTCTTTAAAAATTTTATTAGGCGTGGCAGCGTTTATAATTGGCATACGTATAACTGCACT
This sequence comes from Bacteroidota bacterium, assembly GCA_040390445.1. Lineage (GTDB taxonomy): Bacteria > Bacteroidota > Bacteroidia > Sphingobacteriales > Sphingobacteriaceae > Mucilaginibacter. The sequence continues at coordinate 550,847 of JAZJYI010000001.1, read as the reverse complement.
ACCAAAAATACCTTGATTAGCTTTCGGTCGGCAGGTTTTGGGGATATTTATTTACGATATCGTTTTCGCTCGTGTATAGTTGACACAAAAAAACGCTGTTTAAGGGGCGCTTAAAACATAAATTACTTAAAACACTAAGTATGTGAATGGTTAGCCGAATGATTATTGGCTTTTTGGCGCGGTAGATCTGCGGGTGATGAGTTGGGTTGGTAACACCAACGTCTCAAATTCGTGCACTGGCCTTTTGCTTAAAATGAGGTTCAAAAGCATTTCGGTTGCCTTTTGCCCCATCTCAAAACCGGGCTGATAAACCGAGCTTAATGAAGGGTTCAGTACATCTGCCAGTTGGGTATTGGTAAAACCGATCAGGGCAATTTCTTCGGGGATTTTGATGCCCAGTTTATTAAGCAGGTACAGGGTGGTGGTAGTGATCCTGTCGGATGTGGTCAGGATAGCATCGGGTTTATTATCCAGCGAAAGCAACTCGTTGAGGGCTTTCTCTATTTCGCCAATATCGCGGCCGCCATGGGGGCAATGTTTAATGTATTCATCCGGGATGGCAATGCCGGCTTCTTCAAGCGCCTTGCTGTACCCGGCAAAACGCTCGCGGGTGATGGAAATATTTGGCGGGCTGGTGATGTGTGCGATACGGGTATAACCGGCATCAAGTAAATGCCGTGTGGCATCATAACCACCTTTAAAATTATCTGAAATTACCTTATGTGTCTCAATCTCATCGGTTATCCTATCAAAAAAAACAATAGGTAAACCCTGGCGGTGTAAGCGTTGCAGGTGTTCCAGGTCGTGGGTTTCGGTTGATAAAGAGATGAGCAACCCATCAATAGACCGGTGGGTTAAGTGGCCAACGTTCTTTACTTCCAGGTCGTACGATTCATGAGTTTGGGTCATGATCACGTTAAACCCGGCCTCGTACGCAACCGACTCGATGCCATTTATTACCTGCGAAAAAAACTGGTTATCGATGGTAGATACTACAATACCTATTGATTTGCTATGCCCTTGTTTTAAGCTTTGGGCAATGGGGTTAGGGCGATAATTATGTTCCTGCGCGTAAGCGTTTACAAGCTTTTTGGTAGCCTCACTGATCTCGTAACTATCCCGCAGCGCCTTTGATACCGTTGATATGGACAGGTTTAGCGCTGCAGCGATATCCTTTATTGTAATAGTATTAAAATTCATATCAGGTTTGCAGTTGCGTGCAATGGCATTACACTTAACATTGTACCAATATAAATAAAAAATACGGGCTACGCGCTAATTATCTGGCTATAACTTAACAATTTTCACACGCGGGGTTAACAAGTGCATTACTAACCAGGCAACTAAGTAAGCGATGGCACATACTGTAAAAATGATGTTATATCCGCCGGTTATGTTGCCTGCCTCCTTGTAAGTTTCCAATATCCAGCCAATAAAAAACGGGAATGCTATACCGCCTATTGAGCCGGCCATACCGCCAATACCCACTACAGAGCTTACCGCCCGTTTAGGAAAAACATCTGATGCGGTTGTGAAAATATTGGCGCTCCAGGCCTGGTGCGCGGCGGCAGCTAAACTTATTAAACCTACAGCCTGCCAAATATTGGCAGCATAACGCGCCGCAAATATGGGCACCACACAAAGCGCGAAAATAAACATAGCCGTTTTACGTGCACGAAAAATAGGCATCCCGCTTTTAATAAACCACGATGATAAATACCCACCTCCTATACTGCCCACCGTGGTAGCCGTGTAAATTAATACCAGTGGCAGGCTTGGCTTTGAAAGATCGAGGTGAAAGGTGCTGGAGAAATAGGATGGCAACCAAAACAAAAAGAAATACCATATAGGGTCGGTAAGGAACTTGCCAACCACAAATGCCCAAGTTTGCCTGATGCCGAAAAGCCGCACCCATTTTACTTTTTCTTCGGGTGCGTTCTCCACTACAGGTTCTTCAATATCGCTGTGGATGTGTTCAAACTCAGCAGCGTTGATCTTTTTATGCCGGGCTGGTATCTCGTACAAAAACCACCAGAATATCAGCCACACAAAGCCAATAGCACCGGTTATAATAAAGGCCATTTGCCAGCCGTAAATCCCCAATATCCACGGTACCATAACGGGTGCAACTACTGCACCTATATTAGCGCCGGAATTAAATACACCAGTAGCCAGGGCACGTTCTTTTTTAGGGAACCACTCGGCCACAACCTTTATAGCAGCCGGGAAATTACCCGATTCGCCCAGCCCTAATGCAGCCCTTACTACGCCAAAACCAAGTGTGCTTTTTACAACTGCGTGTAGCATGGCAGCCAAACTCCAAACAATAAGCGATACCGTGTAACCCAGTTTTGTACCCAACCTGTCAATAAAACCGCCAAAGGCCAGCAAGCCAATCGCGTATGCTGTTTGGAAAGCCATCACTATATGGCTGTAATCTTCTTCCGTCCAGCTAAATTGTTTTTCGAGCGTGGGTTTCAACAAGCCAATTACCTGCCTGTCCAGGTAATTAATGGTGGTTGCAAAAAACAACAGGCCAACTACCACCCATCGGTAGTTTGTTTTTTTAGTATCGATCATAATTGGTTTACTTAAAGCTACCTGGCGGCGTTTACCATTTGTAATGCCCGCAAAGTATCTGTATATAATTGGTCATATGCTTTATTCTCCAGTACGTTTTTGGTGATCAGTTTGCTGCCCATCCCAACAGCTGACACCCCTGCTTTAAACCACGAACTGATATTATCCTGGTCCATATCCACCCCGCCCGTCGGCATCATCTGCACACCCGGGAAAAGGTCTTTTACTGCCGATACAAAGCCCGGTCCCAACACATTTGCCGGGAAAAGTTTTACAAAAGCAGCCCCAAGCTGCTGCGCGTTATAGATCTCCGTCGGTGTCATACAACCGGGGATCCATAATAAGTTATGTTTATCAGCAACAGCGGCAACTTCCGGGTTCACCAGCGGAGAGATCAGGAAATCTGCCCCGGCAGCCACAAACTGCTCAGCCTGTTCGGCATTTTTTATGGTGCCAATGCCCAAAAGCAAACCGGGTAATTCCTGTTGCAGTTGTTTTAATGCTTTAAAATTAGCCAATGCCGCTTCGCCCCGGTTGGTGTACTCAATTACACGGATCCCCGCTTTATAAAGCGCCCTTGTGGTATCCAGGCTAACGTTTGCACTGCTATTGTAAAACAATGGCAGCATGCCCTGTGCAATAATACTGTCCTTAATATCACTTTTAGTTATCATACTTAATAGCATTTATTACCTGCTCAACCGTGCTTTTTGTAGCATCACCCTCAATAAATAATTTTTCGAACGCGGCAGCTGCTGCATAGTTCACCGTTTCTGCAGGGCCCAGCCCTTTGTAATAACCATATATCAGCCCGGCCATAAAACAATCGCCGCTGCCTACTTTATCCGTTACTTTATCAGCATTATACTCGCCCGATGTGTACGTCTTACCGCTCTCATGCAAAGTGGTGTAATATTTTATGCCGCTGCCCCGGCTAAACCTAAAGGTATTGGCAACCGCTTTACAATTAGGGTACAACTCCATTATCCGGCTGACGCTTTGCTGTGCCTCATCCAAATATGCTTCTTTTGTATCTATATTTTGCAGATTTTTACTAACCGGTATATCCAGCAGGCTTTCGGCAGCCCAAACGTTGCCCATAATCAGGTTACAATATTTTACCAGGCCGGGCATTACATTATGCGGATGCTTACCATACTGCCATAATTTTGCCCGGTAATTCAGGTCGATAGAAATAGTGATACCGCGTTGTGATGCTGCTTTCAAAACTTCCCCGCATAATTCGGCAGCCTGTTCGCTTACCGCCGGGCAAATAGCGCTGAAGTGAAACCAGCTTACCCCTTTTAAAACCTCATCCCAGTTAACCATGCCGGTTTTCAGTTCGGCAAATGCCGATCCCGCACGGTCATAAATCACGGCATCATGCTTCATATCGGCACCGGTGGTTAAATAAAAAATGCCCAGCCTTTGGCCGCACTTAAATATGGCCGAGGTATTAATACCCCGGCCATTGATATAACCATCAAACTGTACTGCAAGGTTATTATCCGGCAACGCCGTAAAATATTTTGTATTGATGCCCCACAAGGCAAGCGCTGTGGCAACATTTAGCTCGGCGCCACCAACGTGTACCGATAGTTGATTTTTATTGAGCCAATTACCTTCCGCATCCGGGCTAAGCCTTAGCAATAATTCGCCAAAGGTTAAAACGGTGCCGGTATTTGATGTGCTTAAACCCATTTATACCCCGCCGAATATAGAGAAACCACCATCAACACATATCATTGAGCCGGTTACAAACGCCGATGCATCGCTCAGCAGCCAAACCAGCGCACCTATTAATTCATCCGGGTTGCCGAAACGTTTAAATGGCGTTTGTTTAATAACAAGTTCGCCGCGCGGGGTGTAGCCGCCTTCGGGTTTGGTAAGCAGATTACGGTTTTGTTCGGTCAGGAAAAAGCCCGGCGCCAATGCATTCATTCGTATGGCATCGCCATAGCGGTTAGCCAATTCAACCGCAAACCATTGGTTATAACAATCAACTGCGGCCTTGCCCATATTGTATCCCAGCACCTTGGTGATGGCCCGTTTGGAGTTCATGGACGAGATATTGACAATGCTGCCCCTACCTGTATTGGCAATGGCCTCGCCAAACACCTGTGTGGGTAAAAGCGTACCCCAAAGGTTAAGGTCTAACACCTTTTTCATCCCATCCAGGTTCATGCTGAATATATCCTCATCGGGTTGCAGCACCCCTTCGGGCATATTGCCGCCTGCGCCGTTCACCAGGCCGTCAACCCGGCCAAAACGGTTTAAAAGGGTTTCTTTTGCAGCATTTAATGATGCTTCATCAAGCACATCGGCAACCAGCGCAATAGCTTGCCCGCCGTTTTTGTTAATAGCATCCGCGCGTTCTTCGGCCACTTCTTTATTGCGGCCTAAAATACCTACTGCCCCACCTGCTGCTACAATACCGTTAATAAACGAATTGCCCAGTATACCGGTGCCGCCGGTTACTACTATAACTTTTCCTTTTAATGAGTAATTATTCTCCATGACCTGCCTGCTCTTTTATCTGATGTCTTCAATCCTGATGGCGTCCATATCGGTGTAATCCAGATTTTCGCCACCCATGCCCCATATAAAACTATAGTTACTGGTACCCGCGCCGGAGTGCATGCTCCATGGCGGCGATACTACCGCACCGTAGTTATCAATTAATATATGCCTTGTTTCGGCTTCCTCGCCCATTAGGTGAAAAACCCTTTGCCCTGTAGGGATATCGAAGTAAAAATAAGCTTCCATCCTTCTGTCGTGCACATGGGGGGGCATGGTATTCCAAACGCTGCCCTCATGCAAAATAGTAAGGCCCATTACCAGTTGGCAGCTTTGTATGCCGTTGGTATGGATATATTTATTGATGGTGCGTTTATTAGCGGTGCTGTTATCACCTGTATGCACTTTTTCCGCGTTTTCAATGGGCATCAGTACAGTAGGGTAAGTTTGATGCGCCGGTGCCGAAAGTAAATAAAAAACAGGTGGATTAACACCATCTGCCGCACTAAAGCTCACTTCTTTCACCCCTTTTCCCAGGTAAAGGCAATCCATTTTCTTTAAAGGGTAGGTTTTGCCATCGGCTGTAACGCGGCCATCACCGGCTACATTGATGATGCCTAACTCCCGTCTTTCTAAAAAGTAACTGGCTTTAAGGTTATCGTAATTTGGCAGCGTCAGCGTTTTTGCAACAGGGTGTGCAACACCTGCTATCATACGGTCGCAATGGGTATATGCGCAATTTAACTCATCGCCCTTTACCAGGTCGTCAATTAAAAAGCGGTCGCGTATCTGTCCTGTCTGATAACTCTTAAAATCATCAGGATGAACATTGTGTAGTACTTTCAAAACAAGAAATGTTTATGGTTTAACTTATAATTGTTCAGCAATTGTACAACTATAGCGCATCAATTTGAAACAAACGGCGGGTTATTTCTACGCAAACGTTATCGAAGAATTTTTGGTACTGTAACGTTGTTATGATAAGCCGCTATAACTATAACGTTTGCGTAGAAATAGTGCCCTGCGGGGCATAAAACTTAAACATATACATCGTAATATTGGCGGGTATTGGTAACGGTAACGCCCGGTTACGTACCTTACATTTTATAAACCAAGTTTTTAAAATTATGAAAGTTAAACCCGCATACCGGCTACTTATAGCTGTTATTAGTTTTATCACTATGGAGAATAGCGCAATTGCACAACAAAAAACAGATGGCAGCGTGAGCCAGAAAACTGCAGAGAACTGGCTAAAAAGCAGCAAATGGAAAGACGGCTTAAAACTGGAGGTATCGCCATCAGTAAACGCGGCCGAGTTTTACAAACAATATTATGCCAACAAAACGGTTTGGGACAAAGTATTCCTGTTCTTAAAACAAACCAACCTGGATACCCTGAACACAGGCAAGCACCCCATTGATGGCGATAACGCTTACGCCAGTGTAACCGAAGGGCCATCAAAAGAACTGGATAAAGCGGGCTGGGAATCGCACCGCAAATACATCGACCTGCAATATGTAATAAGAGGCAAAGAACGCATTGATGCCGTTAATATAGATAAAGCAACCGTTACCAAACCCTACGATGAAGCTAAAGATGGTGCAGCTTATACAGCCGAAGGCACTTCTTACACCGCCGAACCGGGCACCTTCTATTTATTCTTCCCTCAGGATGTACACCGCCCCAATATTAAAGTTGCGGGTTACGATGTGGTAAAAAAACTGGTGATCAAAATTAAAGTGGCTAACTAAGCCTCGCCCTTAAAAACGTACCTATGAATACTAAACACATATTGCCGGCTTTATTGCTGAACGCGGTTACGCTAAGTGCCTTCGCGCAAAACATCGCTCCAAAAACTTTCAAATTTGCCGAGCGCCAAACCAAATTATTACTTACCGAAACGGAGAAAACCAAAAAAGAGGTTAATAAACCCAACCTGTTATCGCCGCGTACGCTGAATGCAAAAGGCGAACTGCTTATTGTATCGCCAAAGGACTGGTGCAGCGGCTTTTTTGCCGGTAACCTGTGGTTTTTATATGAATATACCGGCGATAAATTCTGGAAGGAACAATCTGAGCCTTATACCGCCGTAATGGAACTGGAAAAAACAAACGGCGGCACGCACGATTTAGGTTTTATGGTTTATAATAGCGTGGGCAACGCTTACCGCCTAACACACGAACAAAAGTATAAGGAGGATATTATCCAGGCGGCTAAAACGCTTGTAACACGCTTTAACCCTACTATTGGTTGTATCAAATCGTGGGACCATCAAAAGCAATGGAAATTCCCGGTTATTATTGATAACATGATGAACCTGGAGCTATTGTTTGAGGCAACCAAACTAACCGGCGATTCCAGCTTTTACAGAGTAGCTGTAACGCATGCCAATACTACGCTTAAAAACCATTTCAGGGCCGATAATAGTTCCTATCACGTAATAAACTACGACCCGGAAACCGGGCAGGTTTTGGACAAAAAGACCGCGCAGGGCTTTGCGGATAGTTCGGCCTGGGCACGCGGCCAGGCATGGGGGCTTTACGGTTATACCGTATGTTACCGCGAAACACATAACAAGGTTTATTTAGATCAGGCCGAGAAGATTGCCAAATACATTTTCAGCAACCCACAAATGCCTGCCGACCTGGTGCCTTACTGGGATTTTGACGCCGCCAAGCTGGGCAACCAGCCCCGTGATGCATCCGCCGCCGCTATTGCTGCATCGGCTTTATATGAACTGAGCACTTACAGCAAAAACGCTAAAACCTATAAAACCACTGCCGATAAAATATTGAACAGCCTGGCCAACCATTATCAGCCACAACCCGATAGCGCACGCGGTTTTTTACTGCTGCACAGCACCGGCCATAAACCGGCCAACAGCGAAATTGATGTGCCAATTATTTATGCTGATTATTATTACCTGGAAGCCCTGTTGCGCCAAAAACGCCTGACCGATAAAAAGCCGGTTATAAACGCAGCCGGCACCTTGAAAAATTAGCGCTATGATACAAAGCAATTTATTTCAGCATGAGGATAGCACCGAATGGCAAAATGTTAGCGAGGGTGTACAGCGGCAGGTTTTTGGTTATGATGATAAGCTGATGATGGTGAAGGTGAAATTTACCAAAGGCGCTTGCGGCACCCTGCACAGCCATGCGCATTCGCAGGTGAGCTATGTAGAAAGCGGCGTTTTTGAAATGACACTGGGCGAAACGGTTAAGACCATCCGTAAGGGCGATGGCTACTATGTACCCCCCTTTACTATACATGGCTGCGTATGTTTGGAAGACGGCATGCTGGTGGATGGTTTTAGCCCCGCCCGGTGGGATTTTTTACCTGCCGACAGCGAACAATATACTTTGTAACTTAGTCGATAAAATTACTATTACATGAGCTTAGAACAAACATGGCGCTGGTACGGCCCTAATGACCCGGTTAGTTTAGCAGATGCCCGGCAGGCAGGCGCAACGGGTATTGTTACCGCCCTGCACCATATCCCCAACGGCCAGGTTTGGCCGGTAGAGGAGATTCTGAAAAGAAAAAAGATCATTGAAGACGCCGGCCTTAAATGGTCGGTGATAGAGAGTGTGCCTGTGCACGAGGATATCAAAAAACGCAGCGGTAATTATGAGCAGTATATTGCCAACTACCGCCAAAGCCTGCTCAATATTGGCCAGTGCGGTATCGGTATTGTGTGCTATAACTTTATGCCTATCCTCGACTGGACCCGTACCGACCTGGACTACCCCTTGCCGGATGGTTCTACCGCGCTAAGGTTTGATACCGCCGCCTTCGCCGCTTTTGATTTGCATATTCTAAACCGCCCCGGCGCCGAAAAGGACTATACACAACAGGTTAAAACCAAAGCAAAAGCTTATTACGATACTTTAACAGAGGCTGATCAGCAGCATCTTGTAAAAAATATCATTGCCGGTTTACCGGGTGCCGAAGAAGGTTACACCACAGATCAATTCCTGCAGATACTGGCATCTTATGGCGATATAAACGCGCAAACATTAAAAGCCAACCTGGCCTACTTTCTGCAACAGGTAATACAGGCGGCAGAACAAGCCGGGGTACTGATGTGCATCCACCCGGACGACCCTCCCTATCCAATTTTGGGCCTGCCCCGGGTGGTAAGCAATGAACAGGATATTAATGATATATATAACGCGATAGATAGCCCGAACAACGGCCTTACCTTTTGTACAGGTTCCTTCGGGGTGATTGCAAGTAACGACCTGCCCGGCATGGTGCAGCGCCTGGGCCACCGGATCCACTTCATCCACCTGCGCAGCACCAAACGCGATGAGGACGGCAATTTTCACGAAGCCGACCACCTTACCGGTGATGTGGACATGTACGCCGTAATGAAGGCTTTGCTAATTGAACAGCAAAAAAGAATTGCCGCCAGGCGTAAGGATACAAGTATGCCTTTCCGGCCAGACCACGGGCATAAAATGCTTGATGACCTGCATAAAAAAACCAATCCTGGTTACTCGGCTATCGGCCGCCTGCGCGGGCTTGCCGAACTGCGCGGCCTGGAGCTGGGCATCAAAAGATCATTAGAGAAATAATATACTTATGAGAAAATTCATTTGCTTATTGGCCCTTGCGGCTATAGCTGTTACCGCTAATGCCCAGATAGCAAGCCTTGATAAAAAGGAAGTAGCCCTGATGCGCAAAACTATCGCCAAGGACAAAAAATATCAAAAAGCATTTGAAGAGTATCAAAAAACAGCCGACCAATCGCTGAGCGAAACACCTAACCCGATAGCAACCATCCTCTCGCAAGGCTTACTGGCCGGCGACCCGAGGAAGACCGCCAGCCTGAAGGCTTTAGAAGATGCCAACAAGATTTATGCGCTGGCATTCGCCTACAAAATATCGGGCAAAAAGGAGTACCTGAGCAAAGCGACGGATTTTCTCGCGGCCTGGGCTAAAGTGAACAAAGCTACCGACGACCCCATCAACCAAACCAAACTGGAGGACGTGGTTACCGCTTATGACCTGCTAAGGGATGAGATTAAACCAACTGACAGGACTTTAATTGACGATTGGCTGCGCAGCATTGCCGATGCGCTGGTGGATAGTAAATACGCGAAGGGCAACCGGGGTACAGCTATTAACAACTGGAACTCGCATCGTATAAAAATGATTGCGCTGATCGCTTATACCCTGCATGACAGTAAGTACGATAATACCATCACAACCGAACTTGAAAAACAGCTCAACATTAACCTTAACCCCGATGGCACTACGCACGACCTGGTAGAGCGCGATGCCTTCCATTACCAAACTTACGATATTGAGCCGCTGATATCGGCTTGTATAGCCATTTACCGGGCAACCGGCAAAAACTATTTCACCTGGAAAACCACCAACGGATCAACCATTAAAAACTGTGTGGATTATATGACACCCTTTATGACCGGCGAAAAAACACACCCCGAATTTGTAAAAAGCACCGTCCCGTTTGATAAAAAACGCGCTGAGAATGGCGAAAAAGGCTATGCTCCCGGCACCTTGTTCGAGCCAAAGAACGGGGTTTACACCTTCTCGCTTGCCGCTTATTTTGACAAGGGGTATAACAAGGTTATCCGCCGGGCTGTGCATGATGATAATTATTTTAACTGGCGTATGGCTATGAATGATTTTACTGCCAACTAAGTAAAATAAAAAGGCCTCCGCAAATTGCGAAGGCCTTTTTTGTTCTCTCACAAGGATTCGAACCTCAATTGTCTGAACCAGAATCAGAAGTGCTACCGTTACACCATAAGAGAGTATTAAACATAACCGATGTTGCAAAAGTAAAAAATTGACGGGTTTTTACAACATAATGCTGTAAAATTCTCCGCTCGTCATTGCGAAGAGCGCAGCGATGTAGCAATCTTCGATATGCTTATCGCCGACTTCTATCGAAGATTGCTTCGTACCTCGCAATGACGGGTGAGGTTACGCATATCCGCCTATATATTCCACCAGTACGTCCATTTGATGGTTAGCTGCCTGTTCTTGACCGTAAACGGCGAAGGGATGGAGTTGTCGCCATAAACGATAAAGAAGTCGGAGGCGGGCTTATAACGCCATTGCAGGCGGCTATTGATATTCATGTTGCGGGCCTGTTCGTTATACTGCACATACGTGGTAAAATACAGCGTATTGGTAAAGGTAACATCGGCACGGGGGCCAATCAGCCAAAATTTATTGCGGCCATAAGGTGCAGGCAGGTGCAGATCATTAAATGATGCATTCAGTATCAAATTCACATAAGGCTGAAAGCGGTACCCTACCTGCCCTATCAGCGTGGTTTTGGTACCGTTATCATAATACCCGCCGCGGGCGCCTTCAACCAGGTAAGTAAATACGCTTTGCGGTTTCGAGGCAAATTGCACATCAATGGTGTTCCAGTGGTTCTCAAAACCAGTTGGCAGCATGGGCTTGCCGGTGTTTGTAGGATCGAACGGGCGCAGCAGCTTTACATAATCATCCAGGCCGGATATGGTTAGCGTGGCCCGGCTGCGGAACGTGATCAGGTAGCTCAGGATGGTTTCGTTATCGGTTGAGCGGAAACCCTCATCAAAAAAGTAAATACCTGAGGCCTGTATGCCATGCGATAAGATAGCCCCGCTTTTGGGGAAAAAGTTATGCTGAATCAGCGGGTTTAATTTGTTATAGCCGGTACGCGGAACATAACCCGCTTCGGCTTTGTAGTTTGCGCCCACATATTGCTGCTGCATACTGAATGTCCAGTATTTGCTGAGGTATTGCAGGTTGGCAGCTTCCACAAAATCATGCCCCTGTACACCCGGACTAAACGATTTTAAGGCCAGGAATTTCCCCGTTAACAGGTTATTGGACGATGCCAGGTTAAACTCGGCGCCAACATTGCGGTTATACGCCGCGGCAGTACTGCCTGGTGCGGGTGCGCTGCCGGTGCCATCCTTATTCACAAACATAAACCCGATGTTGGAGCGCGAGAACACCCGCCTTTGCAGGGTTACGATACCAAAGTTTTGCCCCGGCAAATTATCTGAAGACGATTGCCCGGTTTGTATATCCATCACCCCGATGCGCCAGTTCTTATCAATTTTACCGGTAAGCCTTGCCCCGGCACGGATGGGTGCATTTAACCCCACCCGGCGCGAAAAGAACGGCCGGATATCGGCATAGCCAAAATTGGCAAACAGGTCGCCGTTCTCTAAAAAGAACTGCCGTTTCTCGGGGAAGAAAAGTTCGTACCTATTCAGGTTAATTACCTGCTGATCCACATCCACCTGCGAAAAATCGGGATTAACGGTCATATCCAGGTTTAAGGATGAGGTGAGCCCTACCTTTACATCGCCCCCTATCTCCTTGCGGTAAACCGCGTCTTTTTTGTTTTCAAAATCTTTGGTAATGCCCCCCAGCGCGTAAGGGATAATTGAAATATTATGTGTGGCCACGGGCGGTGCCTCGTCCCAGATAATGGTACCGGTATAAGCCAGTGATGCCGTAGGGAACTGCCTCGGTACAGGCGCCCAACTCGATTTTTCGGTAGTAACCAGGTCGTTGCGGCTAAAGTTGATGCCCCACTCTTTGATACCCTTTTTATAGCGAATGCTTTTGAATGGGATAGCTGCTTCAAAAACCCATTTATCTGAATAGTTTTTTACGGACGAGAACCACTTGTTGTCCCAACTCAGGTCAACCTTGCCGCCCTCATACATGGAGCCGTCCCACTGCGCACCTGCCGCGTTGGCGCCAAAGCTAAAGCCATCGGTACGGGCATCAAAGGGGTCCATAAAAAAAATGAAGTTATCGTTTTTCCCAAAGTTAAAATCGCGCTTAAGCGATTCCACCATATAACCCGGGGTTGGTGTATAACAAACCGCCGAAATATAAAAATTGTCGTTATCATAAGCCATCCGTACCACCGTGCGCACTTTGGCAAAGCTGGTATCCATGGGCAAAACCATAAAGAAATTGGTTGCCGTATCGGCACTGAGCCAATCGGCTTCGTCAAGCAAACCATCAATTTTTATGGGCGATGCTGCCCGACGGATATGATACTTATAATTGGCGTTCTTTTTTTGTGCGAACACAACACTGCCAAACATGCAGCAGCATAACAGCAATAAGGTAAACTTTGGTTTTAACAATTTGGTATGGTACTTAGGTTGTGAGATAATACCACCGTTATTGTGTTAACGGTACACAATAATATAAATATTAAATTAAAAACAATAACTGATAGGGTGCAGCGTAACTGATTTTTAAAAGAGTATGTAATATTGTTACCTTGCATGCAGCAATTATATTTCACGCGAAGACGCTAAGACGCGATCTGTTTTATGTTTTGCGTATCTGCGTCTTTGCGCTAAACAAAATCTAATTCACCATGGCAAATAACCTGCAACAACTATACGGCAATATCGATATCTACCTGTTCGACCAGCTTTTGAAAGGGCGGTTTGAGGCCTGCGCCAAAGTGCTTGATGCCGGTTGTGGTGGCGGGCGCAACCTGGTTTACTTTATGCAGAATGGCCATGAGGTTTACGGCATAGACCCAAACCCCGAAGCTGTTGCACAAGTACAGATGCTGGCAAAAGAATTAGCGCCAAACATCCCCGCAAAAAACTTTACCGTAGCCAAAGCCGAGGCGTTGCCTTTTAAGGCCGGAACATTCGACCTGGTGATATGCAGCGCGGTACTGCATTTTGCTAATGATAGCAACCATTTTGATGCCATGCTGCGTTCGATGTGGAACACGCTGAAACCCGGTGGTTACTTTTTTGCACGCCTGGCATCAGATATTGGTATTGAAAAACTGGTTTTACCTTTAGGCAACAGCCGCTATGCCCTGCCCGATGGCTCGGAACGTTTTTTGGTGAACGAGCAGATCCTGATAGAATATACAACGGAACTGGGTGGCCAACTGGTAGAGCCTATAAAAACTACCAACGTGCAAAACTTAAGGTGTATGACCACGTGGTGTGTGCAGAAAGGCCTCATACCACCCTCTCCAAAGGAGCGGGTGCAATCACGAAGTTTTTAATGATTATTGGGGAGACATCCAAGATCATTGAGCTTCAAAAGTAGTATTACCAAAAATATCTTTCTTATAGGTGCCAATGGTTTTGCCTGATTCATCTTCTACCCTGGTATTGCCGAAGATATCTTTTTTGTAAACCCTTTTTTTTCCTTCGGCATCTGTTTCTGTGTAGTTGCCAAAAATATCTTTTTTTATGGTCGATATTGTTGCCCCATGTTCATCCTTAATTTTCGTATCGCCAAAAATATCCTTTTCATAAACACGCTTTCTCCCATCACTGTATTGATCAACTCTGTTTCCAAAGATGTCTTCAGAATGTGTAATGGTTGTACGGCCTGATTCATCCTCTATTACTGTACGGCCAAAAATGTCTTTTTTATAAACTTTCCTTCCACCTTCGCCATCTGTTACGATGTAATCCCCAAAAATATTCTTCTTAATAGTCGCGATTGTTATTCCCCGTTCATCCTTAATATTAGTATCGCCAAAAATGTCTTTTTCATAAATCCTTTTTCTCCCACTGCCATATTCTTCCACATCATTTCCAAAAATATCTTTGGTTAGGGTCATGAGGTATCTTCCCCGTTCATCTTCTACAACTATATAACCTGCTGCATCTTTTTTATAAGTTTTTTTAAATCCGCGATCATCCTCTGCAACTATGTTGCCTGAGGGATCAGTTGAGTACGCAACGTTTTGGCCGTGCCCTAAGTAGGTGGCAAATATCAGCGATGCTGTTAGCAGCAGTTTTTTTAGTGATAGGTTCACAATTTTCATATCCGTGGTTTGGTTTCTGTCATTGTTTGACACCTCCCCGGCCAGAATGGTTTATTGCATCTTAAACTATTATTTCACCGCCAAATTAAGAGGCAGATTAATATATATGATAAAAGTAGTGGCACTGGTTTGCCAGTAGCTAATTTATTAATATATTGATTTTCAGTAAATTATAATCAAACATAGCGTTCACGGCAGTGAACGTGAACACTTAACCAAGCCTGCAGGCCAACTGCAATATTTATTACTCCTTTAACCCTTGCAGATCACACTCCAGCGCTTTATCCCAATTGCCGGTAATGGCTGCTGCATTATAAGTGCTTTGCAAAAACTGCCGCAAAGTTTCTTCGGGATTGGCCGATTGCTGTACTACCTCATAAGTCAGTAAAAACTCGCCCATTTCGCCGCTGTAAAAGGCTTCGGGCGGGCTAACCTGCTGCTGACTGAATTCGGCAGGAGTTGGGTAACAATAGCTGTAAAATGCCGGGTGCGGAAACTGTTCGCCGCCCAACCAAAAACCGCACGAACTTACCTCGTGCGAGTAAGCTTCCTGCATTACATCATCAGGCATGTTTGGCGCCCCGCCGGGGTGTTTTGGTGCCGGGCGGCCACTGAAACGGGTAACCGCCAGATCGAACGCGCCCCAAAAAAAATGTACCGGACTGCATTTGCCTAAAAAGCCAGCCCTAAAATCGGTAAACACATTATGGATGCGGATGAGCGCCTGCCAGATGGTTTGCATAGCATCGGCATTGTACGTACAGGGCGTAGTATTTTGGGCAAAGGGCACAGCAGGGTCAACTTCATTGGGCACAGCATAAATTTCAACTGCTACACCGGCCGCGCTAAGGTTACCTGTCAGCTCGTTATAAAAATCGGCAATGGTTTCTGCGCCCAGGGTTGATGAGTGTTTTACACCCGCGCTTGTTGTGATATGTAACTGATGATCTATAAAATCAAGGTCTACCTGGAAAACACCTCCCTCATAAGGGATACTGCCTGTAGTTAACCCTGTAGCACTTACATACAACGTAACCTGCCATGAGTGGTTTATCCATGGCATTTTTTTGAGGCGTACCTTGCCTATCATCTGTGTCCACATGTGTACGGTGGCGATGGTATCTTTCAGGTCATGATAATCCAGTTTGGGCCAGGTGTGTGTTGCGTTGCTCATATATAAATATACAAGCAAACGGGGGTGTTTGTTGTAAACAGAATTGTCATTTCTCATCGCTACTGTCAGGTTAAATGACAAGGCCGGTTTGGGGTTGAAGCTCGATAATTAACCACAGAGTACACAGAGGGCACAAAGCCGCATTTCAAACCTCTATACTCTCTGTGTTAATACAATTGCAATCCTTTGTGTACTCTGTGGTTAATTACACCAAACCGCTTTAAATAAAAAAAAGGCGGTGAGCTTTTCAGCCCACCGCCATCACAATTATTAGTTAGTATAGTTAGACGTCGCGGGTAGATTCGAACTACCGTTAAAGGTTTTGCAGACCCACACCTATCCTCTCGGCCACGCGACTTTATGCCTTTCCGGCGCCCGTTATTTGTTGGGCTGTGGTGTTGTACGTAAATATGGTTTCACCTCTTTAAACCCTTTAGGAAATTTAGCGGGGATATCTTCTGTTTTGATTGATGGCAGCACTACTACATCTTCACCATCCTTCCAATCGGCAGGGGTGGCAACGCTATGGTAAGCGGTTAACTGTAAGCTGTCAATCACCCTTAATATCTCCTGGAAATTACGGCCGGTTGATGCCGGGTAACTGATGATCAGTTTTATCTTTTTATCAGGCCCTATCACAAACAGCGAGCGAACGGTTGCGGTTAATGATGCATTCGGGTGGATCATATCATAAGCCTGAGAGATCTCGCGGCTCTCGTCACCAATAATAGGGAAGGTTACTTCAACACCCTGCGTTTCGTTGATATCTTTTATCCACCCTTTGTGCGATTCTACATTATCAGTACTCAGGGCTATCACCTTTACGTTACGTTTTTCAAACTCATCTTTCAGGGATGCGGTTTTGCCCAGTTCGGTAGTACAAACGGGGGTATAATCGGCAGGGTGAGAGAATAGAACGCCCCAGCTATCGCCCAGGTAATCGTAAAAATCAATTTCTCCGTTTGATGTTTGTGCTTTAAAATTTGGGGCGTCGTCGCCAATGCGTAAGCTCATGGTTGCTGTTTTAAATGTTTTTAATATTTCTTTATAGCGTAAAGCTATATATTGTAAAAATAGTTTTCAATAAAATTATCCGTGGAAAGCTTTTAAGAGGCCCGGTAATGGGTATAAAGAGAAATGCTTAACAAGCATTTCATTTCTTTTAACTCCGCTTATCTGTCTCCGCTCAATGCCGCGAAGCAGGAATTAGCACCTTACACAAGCTACAAGAGCCGTACAGGTTGCTAAGACATCATAGGGCCTTTCCCTCTGTCTTTCTGGATAAGTATGTTTAAAGAACGATTAGTAATACAAAGGTAGACGTTAATTCTATAATTCCTATAGACATTATAAACTATTTGATTTTATTTTAATACTGAGAGATAAAAACAATTGCGTGTTGTAGTTCAGTAAGCAATCTATTGGTAACTTTATATTGTGAAACGCCTTGCTAAACTCTTTCTTATTGTCGGGGTATTAATGATCCATTCAATACAATCTATCGCGCAAATAAAACTCGCGCTTGGTAAGGTGCATTACATTATTCCGGCTTTTAAACAGGATAGCGCAGCAACTTTTAATGATTGGTTTGTTCAGCATAATATAGCACCTTCAATTAAAGCTTCGAAGTATCCGTTTGAGATCAGGTATTGGTTTCAACCCGCATTTTTTAGCTTACCCGGAGAAGGTGAGTATCTCATCATCAGAGGAAATAAAGATAGCCTGTTTGCAGATCTCTATCGCCTATCAGCAAGGTTTCAACCACCACAAAATAAAGGAGGGACAATCTTGATTAAGAATAACACAAGCCCGCATGCCGATATTATACTTAACAGCTATCACATTAAACCATCGCCAAAGCTTGATAGCTTAGTTACCATATTGCTTGAAAACAATATTGCCGGCCAGCCGGATGAACAGGCACTTATGGCCGATCTGAAAAACAAAGGGGTTAAACTAACCGATAATGATGCAACCGACTGCTGCACTCCTTTTCACTTTCAAGTAAAGGTTGGTAACAAATTCAGAAATTTCAGGGCCAACCCATATTACTATACAAACAACCCTTCAATAAAAGAATTTGCAAATGGTACAAGGCTCATTGAAGAACCTTACAATTTTGATCACTGGGTTATTTTCGGGACTTATTTACGTTTCAGATAAAGCAGTTTCCTCTTCCTCGCTCAAGATTAAGCGTAGCGTAACTTTAAATACTATAATTTTTTTCTGTTGCTACCCGGTAATTGGGGTCTTCCATAATATTCACATCAATAACATCGGCGGCATTTTTAAGTAATACCACGCAATCATTACTTAAATGCTTTAGATGTAGTTTTTTACCGGCTTTATGGTACCGCTCTGTTAACTTATTAAGCGCTTCAATTCCAGACATGTCTGCTATCCGGCTATCCTTAAAATCAACAATCACTTCTTCAGGATCATTTGTAACATCAAATTTTTCAGTAAAAACTGATACCGATCCAAAAAATAGCGGACCGTAAATTTCGTAATGTTTAGCTCCATGTTCATCTATGTATTTACGGGCACGGATGCGTTT
The DNA here is from genome assembly GCA_040390445.1 of Bacteroidota bacterium. Classification (GTDB taxonomy): domain Bacteria; phylum Bacteroidota; class Bacteroidia; order Sphingobacteriales; family Sphingobacteriaceae; genus Mucilaginibacter. The sequence continues at coordinate 532,205 of JAZJYI010000001.1, read as the reverse complement.
TGCACTCTCCCAGGCAAACACCAGGGCTGATATAATAACACCTATCAGTACCGCTAATGCAAGGTTATGCAGCAGTATGGTGATTACAGCAACCAGTATCCCTACAAATACATCCTGCTTTGGCATCTTATTAAATATCCTGAAGCTTATCCATTCAAACGTGCCAAATGCTACCATGATCATTACGCCGGTAAGTGCCGCCATGGGAAGCCTGCCTATAACGGGCGCACCAAAAAGTATGATCATTAAGATGGTGAGCGATGCAATTATCCCCGATAGCCGCGCCCTTGCACCTGCCGACAGGTTAACCAGCGTTTGCGCTATCATGGGGCAGCCACCCATCCCAAAAAAGAAACCGTTTAAAATATTGGCACTACCCTGCGCTATACATTCGCGGTTGCCGTTGCCTTTGGTTGCTGTCATCTCATCAACCAGGTTTAAGGTTAGCAAACCCTCTGTTAAGCCAACTGCAGCCATAATTAAAGCATAAGGAAAAACGATGTTCAGCGTATGCAGGTTAAACCGAACAGCCGGGATATGAAACGGCGGGAAACCACCACTAACGGATGCTATGTCGCTAACTGTTTTTGTATGGATGCCAAACCCAAGTACTAAAGCAAATACAACAACAATTGCCACCAGTGAAGCCGGTACAGCCTTACTTATTTTAGGGAATATAACCACTATGGCGATGGTTAATGCAACAAGGCCCGCCATTATTAATAATGGTGTGCCGCTGAGCCAGGTTTCGTGCCCGTTAACCATGGTTTTAAATTGCTGTAGCTGGGCCATAAAAATGATAATAGCCAGGCCATTTACAAAACCATACATAACAGGCTGCGGTACCAGGCGAATTAGCTTTGCCAGTTTAAATATACCAACAGCAATTTGAATGATGCCGGCCAAGGCTACCGCAGCAAAAACGTACTCAATACCATTGGTTTTCATCAGGGCTATTAAAACCACAACCGTTGCCCCGGCACCGCCTGATATAAGCCCTGGCCTGCCGCCAAATATGGCCGTAACAATCCCCATAATAAATGCTGCATACAAACCAACCAGTGGCGGGAAACCAGCCAGTATGGCAAACGACAATGACTCGGGCATCATGGTCATGGCAACGGTAAGGCCAGCTAATATTTCGGTTCTGTAGTTAACCGGTTGCGTAAAGTTGAACAATTTAAAGCTGGCCCTCATAGCTGCAAAGCTATAAAAATGCCCGCAACATGGTTAGGCTTAATTCTTTCAAGCCCGCGCAAGATTAGCACAATGATCTTTTTTATTTTCCGTTCAACTTTTTGATCAGCTCCACCTCTTCTGCTTTATAAGGTGTACCATCTTTACGGAAAATATCATGGAACCACTCTTTGGGTTCGCTGCCATCAGGCATAGGGTTGTCCCAGGCGTAAATGGTATTGGTTTTGCCCATTACAAAGCCCCAGTTTAAAGCACCTACTTTCTCCTTTTTTAGTAAAGGCATTATATTGGCAAACTTACTGCCGCGGGTACGGGCCATATATTCGGTACATATCATTGGCCTGCCGTGGCTTTTAAGCAGTTGTATGGTTTTAAGGTGCGAGGCCTCATCGGTGTAATCGTGGTAGGTTATCACATCAGAGTTTAGTGCCTGGTAAGCATTCAGTTTTTCAAAATTCCAGTCCCACAGGCCAACTGATAGCGGCTGTTCGGGGTTTACAGCGCGTGCCCAGGCAAATACTTTTGTGAGCAAATTTAGCGAAGCTTCTTTTTTGTTGGAGTTGCCTGGCTCGTTGTACAAATCCCATAGCAGAATGCGTTTATCGTGCTTAAAAGTGGTCAGTACATCGGTTACATAGGCTTGCAGCATGGCTGTTTCGCCGGTGTTGTTTAACCGGTTGCCGGGGTCCTGCAGCCAGCCCGAATTATGGATACCTGTTTTTGGAGCAGGCTGTTTGCCGGTTTTGGCATCGGCGTTCCAGCAATCGTCAAAAAACACAAACATAGTTTTAATGCCGTGCTTATTGGCAATGGTAAGGTATTGGTCAACCCGTTTTTTAAAGCCGGCTTTGTCCTGTTTCCAGGCAAGGCTGTACAAAAACACACGCATGGTGTTAAAACCTATCCCCTGGGCATAACCCAATTCGCGGTCGATGGTGGCCAGATCAAAGGTATCTGCCTGCCACATTTCCAATTGGTTTATGGCGCTGCTGGGTATAAAATCGGCTCCGCTCATCCATGTATGCTGCGCGTACCAGGCGTTGGCTTTTGCCGTTGTCCAGATTTTCCCCGCCGGTGTTTTTTGGGCGGAAGTGTTTAAGGTTAATACTATTAACAGTACTGCAAGCAAACTGGCTGATATTCTTTTCATAGCAGGTAAATATTGGTGCTGGTAAATATATAAAAGTTTGGCAATTGGTTAATTAAAATGCTGTACAGTTTTGACTGACTGAGATAATATAGTGCGTATACTAATAGTTACAGCTAAGGCAAATGAAGCAGATATATTCTGCCATATATCGCAATCAGCTCCAAACCCTACTCCATAAAAGCAATAATATTTCTTTAGACTTTATGATATTATTTCGACAAATATTATACTACTTTTACCTCGTCTAAATTTTCATAACTCTGTAAGAAAATAACCGTATACAAACTTTACGTTACTGATAATAGTGTAACTTTCAATACAATAGGCCTTTGTTTAGGCCAGTTTATTGAAACCCTGGTTAAATATTCAGAGATTTATAAAATATTTGTGACCTTATAATAATTTACAACAACGCGGGGTTGTATTAAACAGATACCCGCATTTTTGGCATGTATTTTATTAAACCTTGTGGTAATAAAAAGAATTAGTGATTAAAGTGCGAGATGAGTTTTTCTGAGAGTCATAAGTTTTCTGCTGAAGGCATAGCTCATATTGCGCGTATAATTGATCAGATTAATTTAGGCATATGGGAGTATAACACCGATACCAAAGAGGTTAAATGGTCATCGGGGTTTTACAGTGCTTTAGGGTATGGCCCCGGTGAAATTGAATGCTCCTACAATTTCTTTTTCGACCAGCTTCTTTATTATCATGATAAGCAGATCTTCCTAAAAGCCACCCATCACCCAAGGCAGGGCGGCTCGCCGGTTGCACACATCAGGCTGCTTACCAAACAAAACGGGTACCAGTGGTTTGAAAGCACTACCCAAAAACATGATACCGCCGATGGCCCGGTAATTTATGGCGTGCTTACCAATATAAATGCTTTAAAAATTAGCCAGATAAGGGCTGCTGAAGCCGAATTTAAAAGCAACGAAATTGGCCGCATTGCCAAAATTGGCAGCTGGGAAATTGATACTGCTACCATGGGGCTTACCTTCTCAAAAGAGATGTATGATATTTTTGAGCTTAACACCCAGGTAAAAATGAGCGTTGAGGAAGCCATCAGCTTTTTTGAGCCTCAGTTTCGCCAGGTATTAACCAATGTTATTAACGATGCTTTAAACTATTGCAAACCATATGATATTGAGCTGTTGTTTAAAACAGCAAAAAACAATGTAATATGGGTACGGTCAAAAGGGGTACCTGTAATTAACGATCATGGTAAATGTATAACTATCAGGGGTATTTTCCAGGATATTGATAGTATAAAAAGGAAGGGCATCACCCTGCAATCATCTATTAACCTGCTGGACGATCAGAACAAGCGCCTGCAAAACTTTGCTTACATTGTATCGCACAACCTGCGGTCGCACTCGGGTAATTTAAAGTTTATGGTTAACCTGTTTGAAGAAGCCAAACTGAGTGAAGAACGCACGGAGATATTTTCGCACATCAAAACCATCAGCGAAAGCCTTAGCGCCACTATGGGCCACCTGGATGAGATAGTACGCATCCAATCAGAAATTAGCCGGGAACGTAAACTACTTGATTTTGAAACCATATTTAATAACGTAGCATCGGCACTGCACACCAATATAGACAGGACAAACGCAGTAATAAACACTGATTTTAGCGGCTGCCCGCAGGTTGAATATATCCCGGCCTACCTGGAAAGCATTTTGCAAAACCTGCTTACCAATGCCATTAAATATAAACACCCTAACCGTAACCCGGTAATAAACATAGCCACGCAAAAGGTGGGTAATGAGGTTTACCTGGTTTTTGAGGATAACGGTATTGGCATTGACATGCAACGCCATGGCGACCAACTTTTTGGCATGTATAAAACCTTTCATCAAAACTCCGACTCGAAAGGGATTGGCCTTTTTATTACCCGTAACCAGGTTGAAGCACTGGGCGGATCTATCCAGGTTGACAGCACCGTAAATGTTGGCACAAAATTTACAGTAAGATTGGTATAATCAATACCAAAAAATGAATACCGAAAACAAAAATGTGACTGCCGGGATTGTTGATGATGATGAAATTTTTACTTACGGTTTCAAAAAACTCACAACAATAAAGGGTTTATTTGATGAAACCCTGAATTTTACCAACGGCAAAGAAGCCATCGACTTTTTAAAAGACCCGCAAAACGCCCACCGATTACCCGATGTTTTATTTGTAGATATTAACATGCCGGTAATGAACGGCTGGGAATTTAACGACGCATTTGAGGAAATAAAATCTCAGTTGGGTAAAAACATCATAATATACAACATCAGCTCATCTATTGATCTTGAGGATATTAAACGCGCAAAAAACAACCCCTTAATTGCCGATTATCTTTTAAAACCCATAGATGAACTTTACCTGGCAGAGATAGCCCGCTCATTGCAAAACCCAACCGACAGAAGAAGGTATAATTAGTTAGGATATAAACACTACTAAAAAAAAGACCGCCCTGTTTAAAGCAGGCCGGTCTTTTTTTTATGTTAGTGTAACTTATAATTACTCAATATAACTTTCCAGTATTTTAAAGCCCGAGGTAGTTTTCAGTTCTACCTTATCAATTGTTTTTGGTAATAAAATACACTCACCCATTTTTACCGGGTAAGCCAAATCATTATGCTTAATAGTAAACTCTCCTTCTATACAAACGTATATCACAAACGAATCTAAGTTCGAGTAATCCTTATCAACGCCATGTGTAAAATCAAGCACGTTGGTGGTAAAGTACGGGCAGGTTACCAGGTGTACATCCTCGTTCTTTTTAGGCGTATATAATGTGCGGTACTCCGGGTAATGTTTATAGTCGATAGCGGCCAGGGCCTCCTCGGTATGCAACTCGCGTTTGTTGCCTTTATCATCAACGCGGTCAAAATCGTAAATACGGTAGGTAATATCAGACGTTTGCTGAATTTCGGCAATTAGCAAGCCTTTACCAATAGTGTGCACACGGCCGGCCGGTAAAAAGAAAACATCGCCTGCCTTTACATCTTCCTTGTTCAGGATATCCATAATGTGGCCGCTGTTTAAAGCATCTACATATTCCTTCTCGGTCATCTCGCGGTTAAAACCGGCTATCAGGCTGCTACCCGGGTCGGCTTCTATTACGTACCACATTTCGGTTTTACCGAATGAGTTGTGGCGCTTTTTGGCCAACTCGTCATTAGGGTGCACCTGTACGCTAAGGTCATCATTAGCATCAATAAATTTTACCAGTAACGGGAAAATGTTGCCAAAGTGTTTGTACACCTTCTCGCCTACCAGTTCGCCCTGGAACTTCTCCAGCAGGTCGGCCAGCGACTGACCTTGCAGTTCGCCGCTTTCTACTACAGAAACATCCGACTTAACGCCCGAGATCTCCCAGGTTTCGCCGCAGTTTGGCAAATTGCCAATGTTTTTATGCAGATAGGTTTCTATTTTGTGGCCGCCCCATATTTTGTCTTTAAATATGGTTTTAAATTTTAATGGATATAATGATGACATGGTAGTATATACTTGTTTACGGGGCTAAGTTATTAGTTAATTATTAAAATGATTGTGAAAAGTTAATATTATGTTTGATTGATAATCATACATCATTCAATGAAGAAGGCCGCCCTTATTATCATAATACTCTTTAGTATATCATCCTGTAAGTGGGACAACAAAAACGGTTCCGTTTGGACACAGGATTACGAGTTGAAGTTGACGAGGGAAATTAACGCCGGGATAATTGAACGGTTACCTGATGATGATAAACGACAAAAACTTGTTGCTTTTATTATTAAGCGATTAAAAGAAGAACTGCCAAAAGGTGTAGAATCTGTATCAAAAGATAGCCTGCAGATATTGAGCGAAAAAATAGGTAAAGAATATGGCTACGCCAACGCTGGCAGCAACAGTGGTATTACACCAAAGCTTGTACCGTGGTCGCCTAAAATAGAGGAAACCATCCACGAGGTTTTCTTAACAGGTACAACGGCTGATAATAAAAAGCAATACGAACAAGTATGCAACTGTGTAATTGCCAAATTAAAAAAGATCAATCCCGATTCTGTGATGGTACCGCTTACGCATGAAATGGCAATAACTATTGGTAAGGAGTGTATGATTGAAATTAGCGGTGGAAAGGAAGTTACCTACTAATGCCGGTAAATACGATTACAATTAAACTGATACACAACCTCTGCTAAAATGCAAAAAGCCCGCTCTTTTCAGAACGGGCTTTTTATATTTTAATCGGGATGAATTACTTACCCAATTTTGCTTTTAAGTTTTCGTTAATAGCTTCTAAAAACTCTTCGGTGTACAGGTAATCGGTACCGTGCTCAACTTTTGGTTTTATAGTGATGGCCAAATCTTTGGTCATTTTGCCGCTTTCAACAGTTTCAATACAAACTTCTTCCAATGCTTTACAGAAGTTAACCAACTCCTGGTTACCATCCAATATCCCACGGAACTCTAAACCGCGTGTCCATGCAAAGATAGATGCGATAGGGTTTGTAGATGTTGGGCGGCCTGCCTGGTGCTCGCGGTAGTGGCGTGTAACCGTACCGTGTGCTGCTTCGGCTTCCATAACGGTACCATCAGGGGTAACCAGCGTAGAGGTCATTAAACCTAACGAACCGAAACCCTGTGCTACGGTGTCAGACTGTACGTCGCCATCATAGTTTTTACAAGCCCAAACAAAGTTACCGTTCCATTTAAGGGCCGATGCAACCATGTCATCAATTAAGCGGTGCTCATAAGTAATACCGGCTTCGGCAAACTTGGCTTTGTAATCGTTTTGGTAAATCTCTTCAAAAATGTCTTTAAAACGGCCATCGTATTTTTTAAGGATGGTATTTTTGGTTGATAGGTATAAAGGCCAGCCTTTCATCAGCGCCTGGTTAAAACAAGCGTGTGCAAAACCGCGGATAGACTCATCAGTGTTATACATAGCCAATGCAACGCCATCGCCTTTAAAGTTGTACACTTCAAATGATTGCTCTGCACCGCCATCTTCCGGCGTAAATTTTATAGTTAATTTACCTTTGCCTTTGGTTACAAAATCGGTAGCGCGGTACTGATCGCCAAAAGCGTGGCGGCCAATGCATATAGGGGCTGTCCAGTTTGGTACAAGGCGCGGTACGTTTGCCATAACAATTGGCTCGCGGAAAACCGTACCATCTAATATATTACGGATGGTACCATTTGGCGACCTCCACATTTGTTTTAAGCCAAACTCTTCAACACGCTGCTCATCAGGTGTGATGGTTGCGCATTTAATACCCACACCATATTTTAAAATAGCGTTGGCAGCATCAATGGTAACCTGGTCATCAGTCTCATCACGATACTCGATACCAAGGTCATAATATTTTATATCAAGGTCAAGATAAGGGGTGATCAATTTATCTTTTATAAATTTCCAGATGATGCGGGTCATTTCATCACCATCCAGTTCAACTACCGGGTTTTCTACTTTAATTTTTGACATACCTGATTTGTGGTTAATTTTATTTAAACGGCTTCAAACTTACATAAAATTTTATTTGTAAAAATTCATGTGCCCAACTAATTGACAAAAAATAAACCAATTATTTATCCCTTGTGTGTTGATATGTTTATAGATGCTAAAATCAAATCCTAAACACTTAGTTTTAAGGCATATATACAATTAATTTAAACAGTGCATTGCTTTTTAAAACTTTGATACTACTTTTATAAAAATTAAACACCTGCTAATCAGCACTACCATCGCTTTTATATATGACAAAGTTGCTTATTAAAACAACCGTATTCACCTTAGTATTATCAGCAATAACATTAGTATCAAAGGCGCAGTTAGGCTACGATTATGCTCAGTATGATATTGGCTTTGGCGCCAGCTTAAACCAGGTGTATGGTGATGCAGAAACTGTAAAAACCAAACCCGCTGCACACGTAAACTTTACTTACAACCAAACCCCGTTTGTAAATTACGTGGTTGAAATACAAGCCGGCACGCTTGAGGGTGGTGACGCAATCAACACATTATCGGGCAGGTTTTTTAAAAACAATTTTACGGCACTGGTTTTCAGGGGGCAGTTACAAGCAGGCGAGTTAATAGATTATTCGCAGGGTGGTGTAATGAACGTGCTCAAGAACTTTTATGTATCTACGGGGCTAGGCTATATTTTAAATGATATAAAAAACGATGCGCAGCATTACAATAACTTATCAAATACCAACCCGCAGTACACAACAAAGGGCTTAACTAAAAGCAACGAACTTTATTTGCCGGCACGCCTGGGTTACGAGTTTAAACTGTTTAACCAATACGGCCAGCCTTCATTTAAAGTTGATGTGGGTGCGCAATATAATATGGATTTTACCGATAATATGGATGGTTTTGATGCCGGCAGAAGCAATGACAAAATGATCCAGTACTCTATTACTTTGAAGTTTGCCCTGGGCGGTGTAACATCATACCGTAAACAAGTAAATTAACAGGGGCCAAGCCCCCACGCGTTTATTTTTGGCAGGGTTTTTAGTGTATATTAAGCAAAACTATAACCTATGATACCTGATAACCAAAACCCGGACTTTGTTACTGACCCTGAGGACAGGAACGCTCCATTAAACGACGATACCAACGAAACCGCCGATAGCGAAAACCTTAATTACGACGAAACTACCAACAGTTACGAATACGACGTAAAAAGCGATAACCCCGATTACGACCACCCCGACCCTTACGATACCGCCGTTAAAGACGGCGAGGATATGAACTCGACCTATGACGAGGCCAACCCCTACGATACGAAAGGCGAATACGATGAAAACCGATCGTTAGAAACGGATGCCGAAAATTTAGGCATGCATATAGACAGCGGCAAAATTGTTGAAACCAACCCGCGTGATGCCGCTTTGGCACACACCCCCGAAGATGACCGCGACGACCTTGACGAAGAGGGTTATCCTAAAAACGATACACCAGCACATTAATATTGGTGGTTACTTAACCACAGAGTGCACAGAGATAAAATTACAAAGAGCACAGAGATATTTAAACCCTCTGTGCTCTTTATGTTAATGAACAAATATATTCTTTGTGACCTCTGTGGTTAAATCTTAAACCCTAATCAAAGTCCAGGTTAAACTTATTCTTCAGCTCTATCAGTTGTGGGTTTTTGGCGGCCAGGTATTGGAATTTTTCCATAGCGGTATAGGGCCTGCGGGCAACAGTTTGTTCATCAACCCGGGCATTAACCTCAATGCTAAAATTCTTTAACGTTGTACGCAGAAAGTTTAATAGGTATGGGCGTTCGTCCCTAAAGGCAAGTTCCTGTACTTTGTTAGATACCGGTACTTCAAAGTTTTCGGGGCCAAGCACTATTGGGGTAACCGATGTAAATATGGTGTACAAAGTTGCCGCTTTACCATCTGCTTTTAGTTTTGCGCCGTGGTTGGTCCACAGTTGTAAAAACTCATCAATTGTAAAAGCCTCTTTATCGGTACCTTTTAAGTATGGGTCTTCTTCTTCCAGGGCAGCCTCTTCAACCTGTTTGCCAAGTTCTTTTAGCGATGGTATTTTTATAGATGTTGCCCCGGTGTGCACATTCGGGATAAACACCTTTGGTTTCTCTGCAACTGGCTCCGGTTTCGGTTCAGCAGCAGGTATGGCCATTGATGGTGTGGCAGGCGTGCTTGCCGGTGGTGTTTTATTATAAATTACCGGGTTATCCCTGGCAACCGACATTTCGTCGGTAGTATTTTGGCTTGTTTGGGTGCTATTTACTGAGGTATCAGGTTTTTTTTTTACCTCCCCGTTTGGGGCAGCAGCATTTTCACTTACCGGCAGGGCCGATAAATTAAATATCGAGAGCAGGTTGCTCATTTTGAGCAGGGCCAGTTCCACCTGTAAACGCTGGTTCTTGCTTAGCTTGTAACTGATATCGCACTGGTTGGCAATATTCATGGCCGATAGCAGGAACGATACCGATGCCGCCTGCGATTGTTGCAGGTAACGCGCCTTAATGGTTTCGCTAACCTCCAGCAGTTTTATGGTTGATGTATCCTTACCCACCAGCAGGTTACGGAAATGCTCTGACAGGCCCGATATAAAATGCGCGCCATCAAACCCCTTGCCTAATATCTCATCAAACAAAAGCAGCGTTTGGGCGCTGTCTTCGCCTAAAAGTTTATCAGTTATATTAAAGTAGTAATCGTAATCAAGTATGTTCAGGTTATCAATAACCGAGCGATAGGTAACGTTGCCGCCGCTAAAGCTCACTATCTGGTCAAACATCGAGAGGGCATCGCGCAAGCCGCCATCAGCCTTTTGGGCAATAATGTGCAGGCCGTCGTTCTCGTAGGTAATGTTTTCTTTTTGGGCGATGTTTGCCAGGTGCCCGGCCATATCATCTACCTTGATGCGGTTAAAATCAAAGATCTGGCAACGCGACAGGATGGTTGGCAATATCTTATGCTTCTCGGTAGTGGCCAGTATAAATATAGCGTAGTTAGGTGGTTCCTCAAGCGTTTTCAGGAAAGCGTTGAACGCCGCCTGCGATAACATGTGCACCTCATCAATAATATAAACCTTGTAGCGTGCAGCTTGTGGCGGTATGCGTACCTGATCTATCAGGCTGCGGATATCATCAACAGAGTTGTTTGATGCCGCATCCAGTTCGTGTACATTAAATGAGTTACCGTTCTGGAAAGCACGGCAGGAGTCGCACTCGCCGCAGGCCTCGCCATTGGGCTGTAAATTTGTACAATTAATGGTTTTTGCAAGGATACGCGCGCAGGTGGTTTTACCCACTCCCCTTGGCCCGCAGAATAAAAATGCCTGCGCCAGCTGATTATTCTTAATAGCGTTTTTTAACGTATTAGTTATATGCTGCTGGCCTACAACGGTTTCGAAGGTTGCCGGGCGGTATTTGCGTGCCGAAACAATGAAATTATCCACAGGCACTAAGTTAGCAAGAAAATGCTTTACCCCAAAACCTCAAAAAGGGATTGTGAATAACTTGGACGGAGGCGCCTATTTCTGGTCGCCATTTGGCATGTGGTCCGCATCCTCAGGGTCGGGCTCGCCAATATCATCGCCGGTGCGTATCTCGCGCATATCTTCTTCAAACTCCATTTCATCGTCAAAGTCCTCGTCCTCCTCGTCGTTCCAGTCGCCCTCAATGGGTTTTTCTTCGGCCGGTGGCGTAAGGTTTAAATCGTCGGCAAAATCTTCTGCGTTATCCGGGTCGGGGTGTTGATTGGCAAACTGCATAATTGTTGTTTTTTATATAACACAGTTTGGTGGGTGGTTATGTTTTAACTTCCGCGTAGCTTATGTTACAATTTACTAAAAGTAAACGTATATATTAGGGCACACCTAAACCTGTTTAATGAAATTACTCCTAACCACCATCACATTTTTATTGGCAGCTGCACTGCGTTGTACCGCGCAGGATACCGCCCTCATAACGCAGCCTGCTGCCGTAAAAACAAACCCGATAATATATGGCGATGTTGGTTTTGGTTTTGGTATAGCAGGCGCCAAAGGCCCGCAAATAACCACCAGTTTAAACCACCAGTTTAAACGTAACCTTTTTACCTTCAGGTTTGTTGCCATTGCCGATCTTGATCTGAATGTGATATCCATTGGCCCCTTTGTGGCCTTACCCGGTATAAAAGATAACGGCAACTTACAGGAATATGCTCTGTTATACGGGCAACGCTTTGTGACAAATGGCCATGCGTTTAGTGTTTCGCTGGGTGCATCGGCAAACACACGCGTTTTTAAATTTACGGATAGTAACAACCAAAAACAACGGATAGCAGAACATTACATCGGCTTACCGTTCGAGCTTAACATTATGTGGTTTAAAACAGCCAAAAGGCGTTTCCGTATTTACCACATCATCCCCGTTGGTAAGCCTACGGGGTTTGGGGGCAGTATCGGGTTTAAATTCTCCGGTAATATCTCGCAGCATAGCTACGCCGCTTTAGGTTTGGTTTATGGCTTAGGTTATCACAAACATTATTAGCCAGCCAACTTTTACAAAATATCAACCGCGGTAATCTCTTTCACCTTATAATAGCCTTTGGCGGCAGGCACATAAACCTCCATTTCATGCCAGGTAATTTTAACTTTTTTACCCGCATATTTTACAGTTGGGCCCATAAATTTTTCTGAACCGGCGAATTGTTTTAGCCATAAATAAGATCTTTCGCTGCCTTCATTGCTTATAATAATATAATTAAAGCCCTTATTATCTATCCTTTTAAAAGCGCCCGTGGTTGAACCGGTGTTTGCTTCTTCGTTGATTTTGTCGGAAGCCATTTTCAGGGATATTTGCGTAAAAGCATCGCAGCCTTGTTTAAACAGATTCTTGCCAATATCAATCCCAACCTGCCTCATGGCTAGTTGATCTGTAGGGTCGATGTGTTTCTCTTCGGCAACAGTCATTAAAAGGCCGGTGTATTTGCCAAAGCAACTCGTAATAACGGCGGTTGCATCTTGCTTATTGGCGATTGTATTTATATCAACCTTAGCCAGGCAGTTGCAAATACTATCGGTAATTGCTTTTTCGGCAGGGCCGGACGTGGTTTGTGCTTTACTAAGCGTAATGGTAGCTGTAAGTATTAGCAGAAGTAAAAGTTTTTTCATCTTGTTATGTGCGTGTTTCAGGCTGTTAAAATACAACTTATACTGCTTTGATTATAAATTATTTCTTCATACATTTGCAGCCCCGATATACAGGGATAAATAATTAAAAATCAAAATAATAATGCAACAGTACGAAATCGTGATCGTTCTAACCCCGTTGTTATCAGATGAAACTGCTAAAGAGGCAATTGCCAAATACAGCAAAACATTAACTGATAACGGAGCCGAAATTGTCCAGGAGGATAATTGGGGTTTGAGAAAATTAGCGTACCCTATTCAGAAGAAAACTACAGGGTACTATCACTTAACTGAATTCAAGGCTCCGGGTGATTTAATTAATAAACTGGAAGTTGAATTAAGGCGCGACGAGCGTGTGTTACGCTTCCTTACTATTGCTTTGGATAAACATGCCATTGCTTACAACGACAAAAAACGCAGCGGTGCTTTTAACAAAAAGCCGGCAGCTAAAGTGGAGGAAAACAACTAATGGCAAACGACCAAATTAAATACGTTACCGCTCCCAAAGTGGAGGATAACCGTAAAAAATACTGCCGTTTTAAAAAGAATGGTATTAAGTATATCGATTACAAAGACGCTAACTTTTTATTAAAGTTTATTAACGACCAGGGTAAAGTATTACCTCGCCGTTTAACAGGTACTTCATTGAAGTTTCAGCGTAAAGTGGCACAGGCTGTTAAGCGTGCGCGCCACATCGGTTTATTACCTTATGTTACAGACTCATTAAAATAATCGGAGGTAAAAAGCAATGGAAGTTATTTTAAAACAAGACGTAAAAAACCTGGGCGATAAAGACGATGTAGTGAATGTAAAGCCAGGTTATGGCCGCAATTTTCTTATCCCTAAAGGTTACGCAATATTAGCAACTGTAAGCGCACGCAAAGTTTTAGCAGAAAACTTAAAGCAAGCTCAGTTTAAACAAGAAAAAATACGCAAAGATGCTGACGCAATAGCTGCACGTTTAGAAGGTGTTAAACTTACTATCGGCGCTAAAGCTGGCGAAAGCGGCAAAATTTTCGGTGCTATCAATACCATCCAGGTAGCTGATGCATTAAAGAAAGAAGGTTTTGAAGTTGACCGTCGCCGCATCACTTTTGACCAGGAGCCAAAATTTGTTGGTGATTACACCGCAATTGTGAACCTGCATAAAGAAGTTAAAGTTCAGGTACCTTTTGAAGTAGTAGCTGAGTAATTTTTTCTTTAAATAGAATTAAAAAGGTGTTTAGTTTAGGCTAAACACCTTTTTGCGTTTAATAAAGATTATACGGAGATTAGGGCATCAAAATTCACAATGGCAAAAAAAGCACAAAGTCGCAAAAGCAGCAGCAAAACAAAAGGTTTTTTTAACAATGGCATTGTAAGGCTGGTTTTGCGCATAGTTAAGCTGGTTGCCATTGTATTTGTTGCGGCCAGTTTGTTTGGCGTTCTGTTATTCAAATTTGTAAACCCACCTTTTACCTGGCTGATGATACAGCGCGGCTTTGAACGCAAAGCTGATGGAAAGGACTGGAAGATAGACAAGAAATGGGTGGATTTCGACCAGATTGCCGACCCCATGAAACGCGCCGCAGTAGCCGCCGAAGATCAAAGCTTTTTAGAGAACCACGGGTTCGATTTTAAAGCCATTGAGCGTGCCATCCAAAAAAACGCCAACAGTAAAAAACTGATAGGCGGTAGTACAATTACCCAGCAAACCGCTAAAAACGTTTTCCTGTACCCGGGCCGTTCAATTGTACGCAAAGGTTTCGAGGCGTGGTTCACCATACTCATAGAGGCCTTTTGGACCAAGAAACGCATTATGGAGGTTTACCTAAACGTAATAGAGATGGGCGATGGCATATACGGCATCGAAGCGGCATCACACGCCTATTTCCATAAACCGGCATCGCAACTTACCCGCCGCCAATCGGCAGCCATAGCAGTGATATTCCCAAGCCCATTACGATGGAGCGCTACCAACCCCACCCCCTATTTAAGGCACCGGCAGTACCTGATCATGAAGAACATGCGCAGGCTTGGGCCACTGGAGTTTTAGGGTTTTGAGTTACACTTAGCCCCGAATTGCTGCTTATGGCGACATTTTTTTGCCAAAGCCAAAAATGTTAATTGCTGATAATAAGATAATTAAGAAAAGACCATGGCGTTCACGCCAGTGAACATGAACAAAACCGTCAAAGAGACGGTTAATATTATACTTTCCATATCGGATTTTGCGTTCTCGATCCAGGCAATGTCCCCGGCTAAAAGGTTGTAGCAGGTTGTTCGGTTTTGGCGTCCTACTGAAAATTTATTTCAGCAATTTTTTTAGATCGGGATGCGCTTGCGATGCCTGGAACTCCGTAATTTCAACCTCAGCAAGCTTGTGCTGGCAGAATGGGTCTTGGGCTATGATCTTCTCCAATATCTCTTTTGAGTTGGCCTGGGCAATGATAATGCCGCCTGTGCGCGGCACCTTCCTCCCACTCATGATGAATACATCAGCCTTGTAATACTTATTGAGGTATTTTATATGGGCTTCCATGTGTTGGTCAAGCTCATCAAGCGGTACGATGTAATTGAGGCTGATTATAAACATGCCTAAGCAACAACCAGATCGCGGAATAGTTGGATATGCCAGCTGTCTTTAAACGGCACCTCCCACTTGGTTTGCAATTCGGATATGTTTTGGGCAAGGTTATTAAACACAATGGTTTCGGTGTTTATTTTACCGGCTTTTAGCAAGTCTTCAAACTGGTGGCGGGGTACGGATAGTATCTCTTCACCATCGCGGTAGGCCAGGTTAAACCTGTCGAACAAATTGATGCCAAAGTGTTGCTCCAATTGCTTCATAAAGTTCACCGATTTATCTATCGAGCAGCCACTTGCGCCGGCCTGGCTTTCATCCACAAACAAAATCAAAAACCGGTTGTACCTTATCTCGGCCTTGGCCAGCAACTGGTTGTTATGGGCTGTCCACCCAGTGGTAAAGTTATCCAGCAAAACCTGTGCTTGCAGGGTTTCGGCATCGGTTAATTTACGATCTGATTGGTATACCCAAACCCTTGAGTGTGAAGAAAATTCCATATCGCAAATTTATCAAATTATTAACTTGTGTTTATTATAAGTTGTCATGCAAACATCACTTCTGCCTGCGAAGAAAAAAGCCTTTATTATTGCTATAGTATCCGTTTCAGGGCTGTTTTTTGGCGGTTTTAGGTCATTTTCTACCGAACAGGAGTGGATAACATGGAGCAACCGCTTCCTGAACGAGAGCTACGACCCTACCGTTGAGCCAAAGTTAAAGAAGTATGAAATTATGCTCACGCCCGATCATTTTATCCGCCTGCGAAAAACTTATCAACAGGGTAAACAGGAGTATTATTCGTTTAATATAAAGCGTTTTACCAACTTGAATTACATCCCGGGTACGGCAGCAACCGACACCCTGCAAATTAAAACCCAGGCAGATGATATCATCTACCAAACCTACGAAGACCCTAAAGGTGATATAGACTCGATGGCTACCAGCTGGGAGATCCCGGTGAAGAAAATGGCACAACCCCGGTTGGATAGTTTGCGGCAGGCATTGAACTTTTTAAAGGAAAAAACTTTATAACCCGTTAGCCCTAACCGTTATCTCGGCAATATCAAGCACTTTTATTTCCTGTTCTTTTTCCATGTGTTTTACGCCATCGGTAAGCATGGTCATGCAAAAAGGGCAGCCCGATGCAATTACGCTGGCGCCGGTTTGTATTACGTCAATCATGCGCTCGTCGTTAATATCTTTGTTACCTTTTTCGGGTTCTTTAAACATTTGAGCGCCGCCTGCACCACAGCAAAGGCCGTTGCTTTTGCAGCGTTTCATTTCTACCAGTTCGGTGTCCAGTATCTCTAAAGCTGCACGTGGAGCTTCGTAAACGTTATTACCACGGCCCAGGTAACATGGGTCATGAAAGGTTATTTTACGGCCTTTAAAGCTTTCGCCGCCTTCGGCTTTTAATTTGCCCTCATCTATAAGGCCTTGTATTAACTGCGTGTGATGGATCACCTCGTAAGTACCGCCAAGGCCGGGGTATTCGTTACGGATGGTGTTGAAGCAATGCGGGCAACCCGTTACTATCTTTTTGATGTTATACCCATTCAACACCTCAATATTTACCATGGCCTGCATCTGGAACAGGAACTCGTTACCCGCTCGCTTGGCCGGGTCGCCGGTGCAGCTTTCTTCGGTACCTAAAACGGCATAACTGATGCCCACATGATGCAGTATCTTGCAAATATCGCGGGTTATTTTTTGCGCGCGCTCGTCAAAACTACCGGCACAGCCAACCCAGAATAAAATCTCAGGTTCTTTGCCTTCGGCAGCCATTTCGGCCATGGTTGGTATCTTTTGCTCCATTGTTTAGTCTTCGCTTATTTCGGTAATAAACTCGTTTATGCTGCTGTAATTAGTAAACGTAATCGCCGAATTAATTTCGTTCAGCCTGTTCAAAACATCAAGGGCAACACCCGGGGCATCGCTCTCTATGCCGTGCATATTGGCATCCCAGTTAATCCCGGCAAGGGTTTCATTTTCGGCCATGCCCATGCACCAATCTTCCAAAAAAACAGCCAACGGAATTTCTGTAGGTACAAAGCTTTTCCAATCATCCCGGGCGCTGGTTTTGGCAAGGCCCCTTTCTGACCAGAACGGCACTACAGCAGCTTCGGCATTCTGTGCCGAATCGGCATTGGCCCAGCCCGTTTTACTTTTTAAGCCCCATACCAGCTTTGCAGCGGCTACTTTTTCTATAAACTGTTTGTATTTAACTTCTATTTCTTCTGCCATTCTTGTTTTATACTATTAATCAACCTTATCGTTTGCTGCCCAGTTAAACCTGTCGGCCTGGCTGTATTTCCATGGGGCGCCGTTGTTTTCCATGTTGCCAAACATATTGTTAAGGCTTGCCGGTGCCTGCGATTCTTCCATCACCACATAGCGGCGCATCTCCGTAATGATCTCCAGCGGGTTAATGTTCACCGGGCAGGCCTCTGTGCAGGCATTACAGGTTGTACAAGCCCACAATTCCTCGCGGGTGATGTAGTTATCCAGTAAAGTTTTATCGTCGGTGTAATCCTTGCCGTGCTTATCAATGTTATTACCTACCTCAACCAGCCTGTCGCGGGTATCCATCATAATTTTACGGGGCGATAACAGCTTACCGGTAATATTAGCCGGGCAAACAGACGTACACCTGCCACATTCGGTACAGGTATAAGCCTCCATCAGGTTTTTCCAGGCAAGGTCGGTTACGTCCTTCACCCCAAAACGGCTAACATCTACAGGCTCGGGAACAAATGACGGATCGAGCATGGCTTTTACCTCGTTAGTAACCGACGGCATATCGGTAAACTCGCCTTTGGGCTTAAGGTTTGAGTAATACACATTAGGGAAAGCCAGCAATATGTGAAAATGTTTTGAATACGGCAGGTAATTTAAAAATGCCAGTATGCCGATGATGTGGAACCACCAGCAACCCCGTTCGATACCTTCCAAAGCGCCTGTACCAGAAGGCAGCAGTGGCGCGATAAATTCGCTGATGGGGAAGCTCCCCGCCGTAACGTAATGGCTAAAGTGTAAAAGTTGTAATTTATAGTCGGCGGCGTTCATGGTGAGGAAAGCCGACATTAGTAAAATTTCTATAGTAAGGATGTAGTTAGCGTCTGATTTTGGCCAGGAGGTCATCTCGGTACCGCTAAAGCGTTTTAGTTTAACAATGTTGCGCCTTGCCAGGAACACCACGCACGATACCAGCACCAGCAGCGCCAATACCTCAAAGCCACCTATCAACAAGCCGTAAAGGCTACCCAATGGTTTTGAGAAGATACGGTGCGAACCAAAGATGCCGTCTATCATGATCTCCAGCACCTCCAGGTTGATGATCACAAACCCCACATAAATAAAAAAGTGCATGATTGCCGCCGTTGGGCGTTTTACCATTTTGGTTTGGCCTAAAGCAACCCTGGCCATAATGGCCCAGCGCTCGGCCGGGCGATCGCTCCTATCGGTATCGCGGCCTAAAAGTATGTTGCGGCGTACCTTGGCAACGTTTTTACCAAACAGGTAAACAGCGCCCAGCAAAATGATGATAAATACAATTTGTGCGACCATTATATTATGCGTGCATAGTAATTTAAAGCTAAAGTAGGAATTTGATTTAAAGTAAAGGTAGATATTACCGAAATGTTTTGAACTTAGAATTTGTTTAAATAACGATGGCTAAATGCTCTGTCGAAAAAAAAATTAAAATATTTAGCGATGTAATTCCTTGAAATTCAACTCAACACCGGGGTAAGATTACATCCACCCAACTAAAGTTGAAAAAAATGTTTCCAGAAATAAAAAAAACGCTACATTTGCAGACCTTAAACGGAGCGGTATCATAGCTCAGTCGGTAGAGCAAAGGACTGAAAATCCTTGTGTCGCTGGTTCGATCCCAGCTGATACCACAAACAAAAAAGCCTTTTTCATAACGAAAAAGGCTTTTTTTATTTAAATTGAGGTAATATTAGACTTACAGTTACCTGATGAGGACGATCCTGTTCTGCCAGCATTTCCAATAATTTGTTGAATCTAACGCAAAGCACGGTTTAGTAGAACGCATACACATTTGCTTATCGTTTCAATCAATTGCGGGCCTTCTCTCAACACCTCTTTCTTTTATAAACTGACTTGCCAGTAGCTCGATATCTTTTTCCCTGAGCGTAACCGGATTATTAAGCTGCAAGTTAAGTAGTAAAAGCGGTACGGTTATCATGCCCTTATTTGTTTTAACGATCATTTGCGAACCTAACCTTTCGCAGGTTTCTAAGGTGCCCGTTTCGGGGTTAAACTCCTGTAACCTGATCAGGATCTCTTCGATAACGTATAGCGGGATTTTCATTTTGATGAATAAGTTTTTTCAAAAAGAATAAAAACGGGGCTATTTTACTGCCCCGCTTTTATTCCATGCAAAATCAATTAATTTTTATTTTAGGAACATCTTGCGTATGGCATTATTATACTGATCTACTATATAAATATTACCATCTTTATCTATGGCCATATCAGCTCTGGCTCTGAATTGCGCCTCGTTTAAGCCACCATCTTTATACCCCGGGCCCGACTGCCTGGAAATAGTACTTATCTCATTCAGGGTCATATTTATTTTCCGGGTTGTTCCGGCAAAACCATCAGAGAAATAGATATCGCCATTACTATCCTTTATTAAACCTAATGGGTTAACCAGAGCAGCCTGGTTTTTAGGCCCGTCAGAATTAGCATAGTTACCGTTACCTGCCCAGCCACGCATATTGGTTTTGTTATCCAGATCATAGCGATTTATATACAGGCTTTCGCTATCAGAGTAATACAGGTATGAACCAATAATTACAGGCGAACCATAATCAGCGCCACCATAAAAACCACTCATGGCCGACCTTACCCCCAATTTATCTACTCGGGTAAGGCTATATTGAGTTTGTACATATAAAATGCCACTATCATCAATAGCCAGTTTGCCCGGTTGGGTTAAATTTACTGCATAGGTATTAACAACTGCCGCCGATGTAATTTTGCGGATGCTGCCATTTGCCCCGTCAGAAACATACAGGTTATCCTGCTTATCAACAACAATACCGCTGGTAAAACTGAAACTGAACAAGGCCGATGTACCTGTCCCGTTTTGATTACCAGATTGCCTGCTGGTGCTACCCGCAAAAACAGAAACTGCGCCTTGAGGCGTGATTTTTCTGATACAATAACTTGTAAAATCTACAATAAACACATTACCATGGCTATCTACTGCAATGCTTGCTCCACGTTCCGTTATATTAAGATCTGAGCTGCCCGGCCCGCCTGCCAGCGTCATGATACCGGCGCGATTAAAGTCTACCGGCGATTTTGCAGTTTGCCCCGCATTTGTAACCTGCACAGCGCCTGATGTTAATGTTGGCGGCGCTATAACTACCAGGCTTGTAGGTGTTGCACTTATTATTTGTGCATTTACCCCGTTAAACGTTACGGCATTTAACGCTGCATTAGTATTAAAGCCGGTACCGGTAATGGTTACCTGTGTACCAGCAAGGCCATTATCGGGACTTAATGATGCTATGCCTAATGTTTGGTCTTTAAAATCGGGGCCTTGAACTACCTGGTCATTAACATCTAAAACAACTTTGCCGCTTCCTGTATTACCCGGTATAGTTAAAGTAATTTTAAACGGTGTTGCGGTTAAAACAACCGTAGGCTTACCATTTATCGTAACTTTATTTTCGTCGGTAAGCGCGCTAAAGTTTTCTCCCGTAATGGTCATTACTGTGCCGGCAGGGCCGCTTAATGGTGTTACCGCATTAATTTTAGGCATTGGCACTACGGTAAATATCGGCCCTGTAGCTTTTTGCTTGTTAATGGTTACAGATATTGGGCCGGTTTGTACGCCATCGGGCGCTGTTACTACCAGGTAATCGGCTGTAGCTTCTGTAACTAAAGCCGTTTTACCATTAAAATCTACCAGGTTACCCGTTTTCACATCATCAAAACCACCACCCAATATTTTTACGCTGGTGCCTTTACCACCCGAAACAGGCTTGATACCAGAAATTATCTGAAATTTAAAGATCTGGCCGCTGGCTTCTGCCCCGTTTACTTTTACCGTAACCGGGCCGGTACCTGCATCAACTGGTACCTCGGCAACTAAAAGATTGTCGCTTGCACTTACAACCAATGCAGGCTTGCCATTTATAAAAACCTCTGCAGGGCCTTTTGTACTGCTAAAACCCGCGCCTGTAATACGGATATGTGTACCCGCAGCGCCGTTTACAGGGCTAATACCCTGTACGCTCAGCTCCTGGTATGTATAGTTTCCGATAGTTAAAGTTTGGTTGTTCATTTTCATTAAAATGCTGCCTGTAGCACCCGTTGCCGGTGCGCGTAACACTACCGCCGTGGCTGTAGTGCTAACCACATCTGCATTTACATTTCCAAACGTAGCCGTTACATCTTTTATTGAGGTGCTAAACCCGGTACCCTCTACCGTAACAAGTGTACCCTGGTTCCCACTATTCGGGTAGTAATCAGTAACAGCCAGCGGCACTTTAACGCTTTCCTTTTCATCTTTTTTACAACTGTTAAACAACAGCATAAAAAGGCTTAGTAAACACAGTACCATGCGGGTACCTGTGTTAAATTTTAGTTGATAGTTCATATCGTTTTTTTGTATATGAGGTTAATGCTAATACTTAAAAGGTATATCTTAACCCAAGCTGGACCTGGGTACGGGAACCATAATAATCAATACTATAAGGCTTGCCGGGCGCTTTAAACTGATAGAGCGGATACTCGCCCGCATTTTGCGATGGCGGGAACAAAACCGGCGTTAAGCCAACACTTGATGTAGAATTGAACGTGTTAGGCGAGAAGTACTGGATACCCCAGCTTTTGTTGATAAGGTTTGTTAGGTTCATTACATCTGCCGTAAGGGTGATAAATTGCTTTTTAGAAGCATCCACGAACAGGTCATGAGAAAGGTGCAGGTCTGCCTGTATGTTCCACGGTGTGCGGCCTTTGTTACGCTCGGTAAACTGCCCCCTTCTACCGCTCAGGTAAGCATCGGCATCTACAAAATTATTGAAGGCCTGTGCTTGTTGCGCTGCTGTTGCTGATGCGTTATCCTGAAAATAGCGAATGGCTTCGTCCCTTTGCGGTATATAAGCCAGGCTAACCTGCTGAGGCAGGCCTTGTATACTGTTGTTTACAATACCATAGGTAAACGGACTGCCCGATTGCGCGCTAAAGAACAAGGAAATATTTGTTCTGCCGGCTTTACTCCATACTTTATTATAGCTTACCGTACTTACTATGCGGTTACGGATATCAAAATTACTGTTAGCCAGTACCGGGTTATTAGGCACCAGGGATTGGTTTAACTGCCAGTTTGATTCCATGGAGTTACGCACCCCGTTTGACAGATCTTTTGATTGCCCGTATGTGTACGATGCCGATACCTGCAACACATCTGCAATGGTTTTGCCGATAGTTGCTGTTAAGCTATACCGGTAACCTTTACCTGTATTACTTAGTAAATAAATGTTTGAGAAACGTTGATCGACCGTGCCGCTGTACACAGGTTGCTGATGTGCTTTATCATAACCATAATAAGTTGGGTTATCCTGTACATTCAGTTGCTGAAAAAGTACATCTTTTATGGTTTTGGTGTAAATAGCCTCTACACCAAATTTCCATTGATCTGTTGTGGTATAATCTATTGCTAAACTACTTCTGAGTACCTGCGGCATTACAAAATTATTGTCGATCAGATCTACCTGTGTTTTGCCGCTGTTTACATTATTTGTATTTGTACCGTTTTGCTGAATAAAGCCGGCAATACCATTGGGGCCTCCCTGTAATGGGTTGCTGCCGGGCACAAATGGTTTCTGATCTGCCTTTTGATCGAAACCACCATAGCTGTTACCGTTATTATAGTAAGCATAAGCTAACCACGCCATTGGTATACGGCCGGTAAACAAGCCCGTGCCACCGCGCAAAATCAGGCTTTGGTCACCATTCCAATCATACCTGAAACCTATCCTTGGCGATAGTTGTACCTTATTAAGATAATTATTGGTGATACGGCTTAATGGAGTGTAGGTATAGGTGTTACTAAAAAACGGATCGGCTAAGGCGGTGTGCGTTTTTTCACTGAGTTGGGGCTTATCACCTAAATAAGCCATATCTGCCCTTAAACCGGGTATAACCTTTAATTTTTCCGATACCCTTATCTCGTCCTGCAGGTACAGGCCATATAAATTGATGTTGAATTTTGCACCCGGGTTATTCAGGATGTAATCGCGGCTATTGTTCTCATAATTGTAAGCGCCGCGCACGCGGTAAGGGTTATTGTTTAAATAATCTTCAATGCTGTTATAATCAACACGGCCGTTCCAGGCGTTTACAAAGCCGTAGGTAATATTATATAGCTCATTATGGGTACCGGCTGTAATGTGGTGTTTGCCCATGTTCCAGTTTAGGTTTGCAGTAAGTTCAAGCGTACGCTGCTGCATATCAAATATGCTGGCTTCACGATCGGTACCCAGGTAAATGGTTGTACCCGGTGTGCGGCCCATAATTTGCACCTGTGGCAGGCTTGGGTCACTCAGCGGGTCCCTTGAATCATTTACAATGGTATAGCCCACCAAAAAGTTGCCCGACAAGTTGTTGTTTAACTTACTCTTTAACTCGGCCACGGTAGAGGTTTGGTTGTTTTTTTGCAAATAAGCCATGCTGCTAAACCTGAAATCCTGCTGGTCGCGATCCATACTGGTGGCTTTAGATAGGATTGTATTGTTACGGATAGCCAACTGATTATTGTCGTCGATATTCCAATCTAAACGGTTAAAGAATTTGGTGGACCTGGAGTAGGTGTTAAAAGCACCGGCTGTACCGGCATACATAAAGTTAGCCGCGCTTATTGCTTTTGCATCTTCTAAACTTAATATCTGGCTGGTTTCTGCCTGCCCGGCCATTAGCTGTACCGGGTCCTGGCGGCGGGTTACCTCTTCGTTACTAAAAAAGAATAGCTTGTTTTTAATAATAGGGAAACCTATCCTGAAACCGGTTTGGTAATCATAAAAATCGCCGTTCATTTTACCAAGCGTACCTACCCTATCGTTACCGGTAAGCGCTCCGTTACGGCCAAAACCATAAACAGAGCCGCTAACGGTATTGGTACCACTGCGGGTAACCGCGTTTACAGATCCGCCTGTAAAATTCCCTATCTTAACATCATAAGGTGCAAGGTATACCTGCATATCTTCAATAGCATCCAGCGATATTGGGTTGGTGCGTGTAGAACTACCCGCCATACCTGAAGTGCCCGACTGGCCGCCTAATGACGGGCTAAAGCCAATAGCATCATTATTAATAGCCCCGTCAATAGTAACGTTATTATACCTGAAGTTGCTGCCGCCAAAACTGTTATCCTTACTGGCCTGAGGCACCAGGCGCGTAATATCTGTTATACTGCGCGATACGGTAGGCATATTGCGCACCTGCGATGCGCTGATGTTTTTACCGGCGCCATAGGTACTTGCCTGCGCGCCTCTTTTGGTGGCCTTGATTACAATTTCGCCAAGCTGTTTGGTATTATCGCTTAGTACAAAGTTCAGCTGGATGGCTGCCCCTAACCTTACGGTTATATCTTCTTTTTTTGCGGGAGCCATGCTGATCATAGTAGCCTCTACACTGTATGGGCCGCCTATGCGCAGGTTTGTTAAATAATAATGCCCGTCTTTATCTGCAGCTACCGCATATTTGGTACCCGATGGCTGGTGTACAGCCACAACTGTAACCCCGGGCAAAGGCTGCCCGGCGGCATCAAATATGGTACCGCTAAGTGTACCGCTTGTTTCCTGGGCGGTTACCGCAAATGGCAGCAACATCACCAGAAGTAAAAGTATCTTCTGAAGTGTATATCTTTTTATCATCGCTAAAAAATCTTTTTACTGTGTAATTTTTAACATGCTCCCAATAGTGTGCACAACGCCATTACCGGTAAGCACATCCTGTTTAATTAACTGAATGGCAGAGATGTTCCCTGTTCCTTTTAACTCTATACTGCTAAATGCGCCGGGCACCTGTGGGTTGGGTTTAAGCCCTATGGTTACGGAGTTGCCATCAAGCATGGTTTGCTCGCTTTTATTACTACTGCCTGTGCTCAATACATAATCGTACACAAAACGCCTGTCGGTAAGGATATGATAGTTCATCAGGCGGGCCAATGTGGCAACATCCATCTGGTTAATGGTTTCTATTGAACTTAAACCAAAGGCTATCATGGCGGCATTATTGGGCGCAAATATGGTGTAAGGCCCTGTTCCGTTTAAGGTTTTCACCAGCCCGGCACGTTGTAATGCCTGGTAAAACAAGGTCAGGTCCCGGTCTGATGCGATAGCTTCGGTAACCAGGTTATGGGTGTAGGGTTCCAATACCCTGTCAATTACCTGTATCAACCCGTTTGATGCTTTAATATTTTGCGAAAGCACCTTTGAGCCATTTATGGTTAATACGGTATCAACACCTTTTACCCAATGAGTTACAAAAAGTTTACCCCCATTTGCCGACCTTATCTCCTGGTTAAACAAAAACGGAAGCTTATTAAATTCGTAAGAACCATTAAGTACATGATAGTTCATGATGGCTGATACCCTTGCCGGGTCTGCACTCAGGATATCTTTTGAATCGCTAAAACCTGCCACTCTGAAAGCGTCATCTGATGGGGCTATTACAGTAAACACACCGGCCTGATCTATCGATTTTGTTAAACCGGTACGGATCAAAGCCGTATTAAAAACCGAGAGGTTAAAGTTATCGGCCACTATAGCGCCTATCTTGGTGTTATCTACCTCTTTAATATTATTATTTTTTGTGCAGCAGGTAAGGCTAACCGCCAGCACCAACAGCACATATCTAAAATTTTTCATCTTTTATTTTTAAAGGTTATGCGATTACAAATCGGCCTAATATTTAAAATTGGCGGGCGGTATTAACCGGTTAACCACATGTACCGGCCCCATTAAGGTGTTTATATCCGCCTCTATAATGGTTGCTGCGGGTTTGGCAGATCCTTTTGCTTTTACCGTTACATGGCCGCTGTTATCGGTACCAAAATCAAGCGGTACATAGTAAATTGGTATAGTACCTGTATAGCCGGAAGTAGCCAACGCGTAAGCGGATAGCAGCTTGTTAGTAAGATCATTAGAATAGAAAGCATCCGGGCTATTTGTTCCATAGCCAAAGCCATCCTTTTGCTGGAACAACCTGCCCCAGCGGTGCATGGTTAATAAGGTATCTGTAGCATAACCTGTACCTACTACCTCGTAGGTATCCCAGTCAATATAGGGCAGCGTATTGCGGTTATTCAATACCATTAAATCGTCAACGTTTTTAAAACCGGCTTCATGAAAAGCTTCGTCTGTGGGTGCAAAAATTGAAGTGAAAATGATATTAACATTGCTTTTAGAGGGATCATCCCTAACAATAAGCCCGTCTTTAAAATAAGTACGTCCCACAAAGCCCATAATGGCCTCATCCCACATCATATCCATTTTGGTCATGATCTCCAGGTACATACCAAAGCGGCCATCATCCTGTAAAGCTTGTAAAATGGTTTTGGTTGGCTTATGCAATACATGGTCTATTGGCCATAAGGTGCCGTTTTTTGCCAGGGTAACGGTGGTACTACCGGCTTTTTTGCCATTAATAAATAAATCGTTGCCGGCAACCTTAATGTACTGCCTGTAGAGATACTTATCAAACGTGTACTGGTTTTCAAATGGCATTACCCGCAGTTCTGCATTCTCAAGTAAGGTATAGTACACTGTGTTTTCTTCTTTAGCACTTAGCGCTTTAGGGTCAATGCTTTGTGCCAGGGTATGATACAGCAGTAAACTATCCAGCAATGCCGGTGTAGTACGGTTAATTACATCAAGCGTTAGGCCGTCTGCTGTAAAGGCAGCATCTGTTGGTACTAATATGGTTAAAGGCAGCTTATCTCCTCTTTTGGCGATAATGCTATTCATATCGCTACGGTTCCAGGCGGCTTTAAATAATGTGTGAGGTGACGCATCAAGAGCCTCTTGCAGCGTAGTAGTAACCTCATGTGTTGGTATCGGTGCTCCCTCTACCTCGGGTTGAAATTCATCCTTTTTGCATGATGCCAGTGTTAATAACAACAAGCACAGCGCAAGTAATTTTATATTCATTTTTTTAATGTTATAAATCATCTGATTATCTTTTTAAGGCCTGATCAGGCTGTATCAAAATACCTTGCAGATCCTGCACAAGGCCGTTATCAGTAAGGTTATCAAGTCCCTTTTGATCGCTGCCGCCAACTTCAGAAATAACATCATAAGGGTAAACGGCTTTGGTTCTTACCTGTATGCCGTATGATACAATACCGTTTAACCTGCCGGCTGTAATGCTCATCACATAGCTATCGTTCGGTATGGCGTAATTGTAAAAATAATCGCCGTTTATGCCTGCAAGCACCACAAAATCAGAGATGAAGAAGTGTTTCTTTCTTAATACATAAGATCCAAATAAACGGGCGCCAATGTATTGGTCGGGGTTTAAACCGGCAATAACACCGGCGGTTAGTCCGGCGGTTTCAAATACAGCGTTTTTGGGTGCTAAGATGGTGTAAGGGCCCTCGGTTGCCAATTCATCCCAATAGCCAAACTTTTTTAAACCACTCACAAAGGTGCTATACTCCGGGCGTTGGGCCAGCCAGCCCTGTACCGTTGTTTTAGCTGTAGATTTCATAACCCTGTCTAATACATGCAACGTGCCGTTGGCTATGGTTACATCTTTACGGCCAACATACGAGCCATTAAAATAAAGCATCACCTCACCGTTGGCAGTTCCCGTAGAAGCATACAGTTCAGTACCTGCAAGGGTACGGTAGCGTACATCAATACCATTAACAGGGATATCCTGTGTAAGCAAACGTTCGCTTAAAATATGGCGTTGTACCAAAAATTTCAAGGTGTCGGGGTTCATCTTATCAAAATCCGACGGGCGGTTGATACCGATGATATTGAAGGCGGCATTGCTGGGCGCCAGAATTGTAAAAGGCCCTGTAGTATTTAATTGCTGCGCCATGCCGCTTTTTTCAATAGCCGCGGCAAATAAGCTCAGGTCATAATTATTTTTAACAAAATCAAACCCGGGCCTGAAATTGTCGTTTGGTTTATCAATCTGCAGATCATCGTGCTTACAGGCGTTTAGGGCCAGCAACAGCATCAATGGCAACAGGTAGAATATTTTAAGTAATGATTTTTTAGTTTTCATCTGTATTTTAATTAAACCATTAGTAAACAGGCGGCGCATATTTTCTTTGTACCGTAGTGAGGTAAACATTGCCGTTAACAACTTCGATGGTGTTTACCGTGGCAAACGAACGCGGGTTATATATACCCGAATGAATATTGACGATCATATTGGGCAGAAGTACAGCATTCTGCTGCTCATTGCGGCCGGTTTTGCCAGCCATAAAACATAATAAAGGAGCCCAGTTACCATCTGTTTTAAGGTCGGTTTGCCCGTAAGGGATGCTGGCTATATCTATACCGGGTGCTAAAAAGTCAAAACGCTGCCACATATCGGTATGGATACCGCCGGCTGTTACATCTGCAAAAAGCGGGAAGCTGTAATAGGGGCTTACTTCAAGCACATCCGAGTTGCGTATCAGCGTACCCAGGTATTTACCGTTATATCCCTGTATTTTTGTAGGCAGAATATTAAGTGCAGCATCTTTGTACAAAGTGGCATATATATTCATCTGGTCTTTAATACCATTACCCAGGGCGCCTTTGCCATATGTGCTACCACCTTTTAGATCATTATCGGCCTGCCAGTAACCTTTGGCACTCATGTTATAAAAATTAACATAGATCATAGAATCTGATAGCGGAAGCTTTTGAAAATTCTCCTGACGCAGGTAAATACCGTTCCTTTTTGTGTTGTAATCTTTTTGCAATACATGCAGGGTGTACACCTCTTTGCTATCAAGCGTTATAGTGGTATCTATAAGCACATTTTTTTTAAGCCTGGCATCCAGATCAAAAAACGGCACGGTGTTTTTAGGCCTGAACATAAACATAATACGGTGTTTGCCCGATGGGATCTGCGCCCAGCTGCTTAGATCATATCCGTTTAAAACGGGGCCAACCAAAACGTTTTCGCGGCCCGGATATTCGGGGTTATTCACCGTTGTGCCGCTGCCTACGTGTGATGGATATGGCGGCGCATAAGGCTCGCGCTGATCCAAGAAATCGCCTTTAATACCTGCGCTTACCGGTACACCGCTTGCATCCACCTGCGGATCTATCAGCATGGTTAAAAATGGCAGCATCTCATCCTTATTATCGATGCCTATTTTATAATTGAGGTTATTAAAAACCCTCAGATATGCAGGGTCGTCAA
This sequence comes from Bacteroidota bacterium, assembly GCA_040390445.1. Classification (GTDB taxonomy): domain Bacteria; phylum Bacteroidota; class Bacteroidia; order Sphingobacteriales; family Sphingobacteriaceae; genus Mucilaginibacter. The sequence continues at coordinate 502,238 of JAZJYI010000001.1, read as the reverse complement.
TCTTAGCATATTCTACCTTGGCACAGCCTGCTGCAAAAAACAATAAGGCAATAGAAGCGCAAAGTATAATGTTCTTCATTCGTGATCGTAACATGATACTGTTCTTTTTATTTGGTGTGTTTTAGAATAATCAATTTGGCTTTTTGGCCGGCCGGTGTGCCTGCCTTTGTACTGCCTACCAAAGCAATGGTATAAATACCCGGCTCGTGGTTTGGCACCCCGCCGCGTACATATAAAGCAGGCCGCGCAATAAGGGCAGTACCTGGCAATACAGGTATATCACTCGCCCAACTGCCCGGTATAACGCTGGGCTGAGAGCGGTAAGCCAGTATTTTATAGGCGATGTTGTCAAAATCAACCTGTATGTACGGTGCATCTGTTGGGAAAATACCCGGTCTTAAATTGTTTACCGCCCCTGGGTTAAGGTTATACATGTTTGTAAAAGCTTGCCCGTTATCTTTTGTAAAAGTTAAGTAAGGCATATCCGGGCAAAGGTTTAAAAAGCGGATACTGAATGGATAATCGAGCTTATTACGCACATACGTGGCATCATCGGTTGCATTGTTGCCCGGTATAACCCGGCTCAGATCATTTGCCACAGGGCTTATGGTAGCCTTTCCGTTCGCATCGGGATGCAGCCATAGGGTAAAATTGGTATTGGCATCCAGTTTAACCTGGCCTGTTGCCAGCACGGTACCAGCCGCATTCCTGGCTTCGATATTGTAATTGCCAATTATATAATTTTGGTAGTCGGTATGATCGGTATAAGCCAGTGGGGTACCCAATGCCTGCCCGTTCATCATAATTTTAACCCCATCTATACCTGGCAATGTATTAACGGCCTGCACCCTTGCATAAGTAACATTTAAAGGCTCGCTTATATCAGCTATGATACGGATAGCGCTTTGATAATCTTTAAGTGATTCGCCCGGGTTACCATTTAAATATGGGATGGTAAAATTATATGGCGCTACAACAATGGTGTAAATACCACCCGGCACAAAGCTTTTAAATGCAGCAAAGGTTAAATGCGAATCCTCTGGCGGCCAGCCGCGTGCTGATGTAAGGGTGGATGTTGCCGGGAATATAGGGTTTGAGGTTACACCCGGCACCTGTATACCAGCCGATGTTAATACTTTTAACTGTGCGGTGGTGTAGGGCAACTCTACATATTCTGAGTAATGGCCAGGTGCTATATTATTTGTTTTATCGCTAACTGCGGTACCATCTGCCCAGGTAAGGTTTAATGGCCCAACCAGGTTCTCCATACTTGTGCGATTTACAATTGCCGAAAGATTGAGTATCCGCACTTTAAACTTTGTAGGATCAGCAGGGGCAGCTACATCACGGGGTACTTTTATATATTTAGGTACAGTAGGGTTGTTATTATAGTCAGAGGTTTGCAGGTAGTAATCCATTGCCTGCGCCGCATCTTCCTGCAGGTCTATATTCAGCTTTTCTGCTGCGATGTTATACCCCCCAATTTCTACCTGGGCATGCGCTTTGCCACCTTTTAAAAGCGACTGCGGAACGCCCCAGGTTGAACCCATGCTGCCGTTTTCAGGAAAGTATTTGGTGCCTGGTAAAACAGGGATTACCGGGCTTAAGGGATCGACAAACTTAAAATTGGTGAGCGTATCGCCATCCAAAATCACCTGGTTGTATCCCCCCAGGTTTACAATACGTAATGATGAACTTTTGCGTGCATCTGTTATAACGCGGTTATCGTACCCAAAATCGTGCTTATCCTTTTTGCAGGCGCTTAGTGTAAGCATAATAAGCAAGCTTAAAAATAAGGGTAGCTGCTGGATGTGTTTATTTAATTTCTTCATCATTAATACAAATTATAGGTGAACCCCATCATGTACTCGCTTCCACGCTGGTAGCTGCGGTTCAGGTATTCGTTACCATACCATTTACCGCCGGTACCCGGGTTGGCATACACTGTTTTTATAGCAGGGTTAAGGATGTTTTTTGCATAGCCCTTAAAAATTACACGCTTTGAAAGCCGCTGGCTAAATACAAAATCAAGCACAGGTACCGGGCAGGTGTACAGGTCAGGCTCGCCTGTAAGGTTTATTTGAATAAGCCTTTCGCCTACCATATTAAATGTACCGGTAAGGCTGGTACCCGATTTTTTATTATCGTAGTTAAGCCATCCGTTAATAGAGTAAGGCGCCTGCTCAAATAAAGGGCTATTATTTGGCGTATGGCGGTCTAATGACCGGTTTGCTTCTAACCTCTCGGGCGATTTCTTGATATCGCTTTGTGCCAAAAGCAGGTTGGAGCCTATAAAGAAGTTGCGAAGCGGGTACCACATTTTTCCGAGGTTTTTCACTACCTCAAACTCAACGCCCCATACTTTACCTATATTGGGGTCGTTTTCGAACCGGATAGTAGGATACTCAGGATAGGTTGCTGCCAGTCCGCTGGTTTTTAAGCTAAATACCTTATACAGCTGATTTTTTATTTGCTTGCCAAATAAGGATACGGCTACTACTTCGCCATTGCTTGGGAACCATTCCCATCTAAAATCTACGTTTTTGGTTGATTGATTTACAAGATTGGGGTTACCCACAACCAAGCCCATTTGGAAGGCATCAAACTCAAATACATTGGTAATTTCTCTTAGCTCGGGCCTTGCCAGGGTGGTGTTAAAGCCCGCCCTGAAATTCATATTATCTTTTAGCGTATACGTAGCGTTTAAAGAATAATATGGCTTGTAACCAACTTTATAAACCGAATTTGGGCTCATTAAAGTTAAGGGGATATTGGTACCCGGAGCGGTTAAAGCAGGATCTAAGAAAACACCCGAAGTATCTACCGCCGACTGGATATTGGTAGACTCGAAGCGTACACCACCGGTAACCCGCAGGTCTTTGGTTACTTTCAGATCGAGCATACCATAAGCTGCCTTGGTTTCAAAAAAGCCGGTATAATTATTCGGCGATTTTTGGCTATTATATAAAAAGCCACCGATTGGACTTGCGCCTTCGCCATCGCCCGCCATCCTGGGGTGGATGCCAATAATTTCGGAACTTACCAGCCTGTCCAAATCTCCCGAAACGGTGTATAATGGCAATGATTTGTTCGACGAGAAATTAGACCCCGGCAGGAACAAAACATTCTCTGTAAATACGCGGTCGCGGTTAAGGTAGTTTACCCCTGTTTTAAACTCCTGCTTTTGCCCAAGAAATTTAAAGGGGATGGTCAGATCGGCCTTGTAGTTGTAATTAGTTTCATCCAGGTACCTGTAACGGCGGCCGTTGGGTTCGGCCTGTATAATGCCGTAGGCGCCAAAGCCATTTACATAACCTGATGAAAGCGCATACAAATGTTGACTATATACTTGCCCCGGCGATGTGCTTACCGGGCCTGTTGCAGGCTGCTCATAGTTAGCACCTGTACGCGGTGTGTAATCTGCCAGGGTTACAAAACGATAATCGGGATCGTTCTGGCTGGCTTTTGATGTGGAAACATTGTAGCTTAATTTAGGCGAGTACTCTGATGCTAAAAGTTTATGTTCGCCCTGCAGGTTAAAGGTATTTAACTTACGGTAGCTTTGTTTTAACGAGTAAATGGTGCTTTTCACCTCGCCCGGCAAGCCCGAATACTCGTAATTGCCATACATATTTGTGGCCTGCGTTTCGCCGCCCCAGCTACCCAGGTATTGCATACTGATCTCGTTACGGGCATCAAAACGATAGGTTAACCCGCCTAACACACCATAATTAAGGGTTTCGGTACCGGTATTTTCTTTATATCGCTGGTACCGGCCCATATACAAGTTATTGGGAGTAATATAATTGGGGATATTGCGCGGGCTGCTCACCTGCGGGTTACCGGTAACAACACCCTGGTAAATACTGTATTGCTGTATATCGCCACCGGCAATATCTGTAGTGCGGCGGTAATAGTTTGCCCCCAGTATAAGCCCTATTTTATGCTTCTTGAAAACCGTATAACTATCCCCAAAAGTTGCAGAGTATAATTGGTTTAAAGGCGCCTGTTTATACTTGGTGGTAAGTACAGGGTCAAAAGATTGCATGATGTTGTTGACACGGCCCACCTCTTGCTTTACTGCCGGGCTATACCCACTGTTGGCTATCAGGTTCTGGATCTGGGTAAGGCCGCCTTTATACTGGGTTGCCAGGTTTAAAAACTCGGGCGACAGGTTCTTTTTATTGATCTTATCTCCCAAAAAGCCCATATCGCTATTGTAAAAGCTATTATACTGGCCACCTATCCCAATGTTAGAATTGAAGCCCGATTGCATGATCACGTTAAACGTCATGCTATCCGGCACCGATTTGGTTTTCAGCTCCACAATACCGGCTGCCGCATCTGCGGGCTTATCTGGTGTAACTGTTTTATAAATGGTGATATTATCTAAAAGGGATGCGGGTACCAGATCAAACGGGATAGCGCTTCTGTCCGGGTCTGACGATGCCAGGCGTACACCATTTAACTGGCCAACAACACTCCTGTCTCCTAAACCGCGAATAGCTACATACTTATCATCAGTTACGGTAACACCCGCTACCCTTTGCAGGGCCTGGGTAGTAGTGATGCTGGCGGTACGTTCAATTTGCACTGCTGATATAGCATCCTGCACCACCGCCGATTTTTTACGCTCGTTTAATACCGATATATCTGTATTGGTTTTTCTGCGGGCCTGCACGGTAACCTCGCCCAATTCGGTTGATGAATGTTTAAGGCTGATGTTTAGCTGCTTAACCCCGGCTTCTATCTTAATTTCACGGGTTTGGTAACCTATATAAGAAATCACCAGGATGGCCCCCTCTTCGGGCACGGTGATACGGAAATGGCCGTTAACATCGGTCATGGTTGTAATGCCACCGTTCTTTATCCTTATGCTTACACCAATAAGCGTTTCCTTATTTTTGTCGTCGGTTACTGTACCGGTTATAACAATCGGTACCGGTTTACTATCTATTACTACGTATCCCTCTACTATTTTATATTGCAGATCGGTATTCTGCAGCAAGTTTTCAATCGCTTTTTTTACGGTGATGCCATCGGCAACAAGTGTTACCCTTTTACTATTATTCTTCAGGGAGCTTTCTCTGAGCGAAAACATGATATTGCTATGTTCGCTAATGGCCGAGATACCCTGGGATATAGAAACATTCTGTAATCTCAGGTTTATTTTTTGATCGAGATTCTGGCTCTTTACATTATTTGCCAACAGCATGCTCATAAAAACGAGCTGGGCTACAATAACAATAAAAGAACATTTCATAATAAATCGTATTGAAGGATATCGTTTTAATCCTTTTTGCATATTTTTGAACATTACGGGTTATTCGCCGTAAGGCGATAATCTGTTAAATCCCGTATCCTTTTTAGGATACGGATCGCTTTAAACCGGGAGGACGTCGAAATTCACACGGTTTATTCGTAAAATGCGTTCCCTGCCTTTGGCGGGGAATGTTGTTTGTAGCAATATTTACATATTTATCCTTTCCATAAATTGCGGTTATCTGATCGTGATTGTTTTCCCGTTTATAGCATATTCAAAGTGCCCGGTAGCACTCAATACTTTCATGATATTGGTAAGGGGCTTATCTGCGTTCAGGATAACGCTGATCTTTTCTCCGGCTTTTTTGGCCGTTTTATATTCAATTTTGATGTTGTACCAGCGCTCAAGTACGTCTGTTATGTCGTTTAATGCCTGCTGGTTAAAAACCTGCCGCCCATCCGTCCATGCCCTTGTGTCTTCAATTGCAGCTTTACCTGCAATGGCCTGCCCATTAGTATAGGTTACTTTTTGGCCGGGTGTAAGCACGGCAAGCGATGTATGCGTGTTACCGGTATAATCATCAACCCTAACCTTGCCGGTTACTACAGCTACAGTAAGCGGTTTATTTTTAAATGCTTCTATTTTAAATGACGTACCTAAAACCCGGGTCTGTACGGTACCGGTATGTATGATAAAAGGCTTTTTGGGGTTTTTAGTTACCTGGAAAAAAGCTTCGCCCTGTAATGATATTTCGCGCAGGTTACCTGTAAACTTTTCGGGAATAGTAAGCTTACTCCCGGCCCCTAAAAACACTTCAGAGCTATCCGGTAAAATAATTTTTGACCGTTGCCCGTAAGGGTTAACTATTTCGCGCATAGCCACCCGTTGGATTACAGATTCGTTTTTTACAGCAATAAACCGGTAAACAAAAAAACCAGAAACTATAAGCGCCCATACTGCAGCGTATGGCAGATATTTTTTGATTTGAAAAAAACGAACAGGTTTAGCCTCGTTAGGTTGGGCTATATTGATATTAACCCGGGGCTTTTGCAGCCTGGTATTAAACTTATTTAATAGCTGATCCAAGCGCTGTTGTTCAGTATCTTTTTGTGGGGTAAGCGCAATAAAGCGCTCATCCAGTACTTCATCAAAAAGATGCTGTACCCCGGGGCGTAACATAAGCTCCTGTACCTCCTCCAGTTCGTCAGCTGTACATTGTTTATTAATGTATTTTCTGATCAGGTATTTTTCTTTGTTTTCCAAATCCATTTTTGTGGTGCTTCATATTGTAAAACACACTTTATGGATACCACCACCTATCAAAAACAAAAAAAATTAAATAGTGTAAAAAGAGAGATTAATAGAAAAAGGAAGTAACAATAATGATGGCTATATGATCTGCATGCTCTTTTAAATTTTTACGGAAAAAGCTAAGCGATGCTACCATATAATTTTCCACTGTGTTTATAGAGAGGTCCAGATCTTTAGCTATCTGGTTGTAGGTCATGTTTTGTTCCCTGCTCATACGGAAAACCTTTTGCCGTTGCGGGCTCAGTTGGTTTAAATTATAATAGTATATTTTCTCAAGCTCGGTATATTTCAGCTGATCATCTGCAGCAGTTGTTACAGGGGCGGTTTGCTCAGGTACCAACTCTATCGGCACAGTCTGTAATACTTTTTTGCGATAATGGTTAAAGGTGGCATTTTTTATAGCACGGTAAAGGTACGGGCGAAGGTCGCTATCAATTGCAATTGCTTCCTTTTTTTGCCATAACCTTAATAAAACGTCCATCGTAAGCTCTTCTGCTACTTCGGTTTCGTTCACTACCTTTTTTGCGTAATTAAACAGCGGATCGTAATAACGTTTAAAAATAGCATCAAAAGCAGCAGCATCGCCCAGGAGATGTTTTTCTAACAATATCTTATCGGGCAAGTCCTTCGTTACTTTTGACATTATCGACCATTAACTTTCGGGCAAAAGTAATCAGCCAACACACCGTGTATCATTAAGCGAATATTAACTTATTAATATTTCTTAGCCGCAACCCTGATAGGGGCGCAGCTTTGTATTTATAATGAAACTCCTTTTAAAACGCATTACCTCCACGCAGTTTAAAATGCAGTTATTGCTATAAAAACACCTGCGTTCAAAAACTTGTTGGCAAGCTTTGGTATACTATATACCTTCTTCCCTATAAACTTTGTATTATCGTTAGTATAAGATGTACCGTCGACATTATAAAATATGTCTGTTCCGTTATTTTGTGTGTATCCGTATTCCCAGCTGCTACCCCCCTACCTGGCATTCAAAATTCACGTAAAACCCCGGCTTAACTGACACTCGCTTACGTTTCCCAATACCAAAACCCAGGTTGTTCAGGTAGTTTTTACTGTAAATACCTATATACGTGGCACTATAATTTAGCTCCATATCTTTCCCTATCTCATCTGGCGACAGGACATAATTTAAAGGCGCAAGCGATCTGTTAGTAATGATGAGCCCCCCTACCCCGAAGTTTAAAAATGATACGAGCGGGCTTTTAGCCGATGTTATTTTCCTTCCCGCGTAAAAAGTATAGGTGCGGAAATCGGCAGAACTACCCGTGAAGGAAATACCGGCATCATAATTTTTATAAACGGCACCCAGATCAATATTAACGCTTACCCTATTCGTATATTTTTTGTTGTAATTTATCTGTGTCCAGTTATCAAAGGCCCGGTTATCAATACTGGGTATACCGGCCCCAACCGAAAAGGTAACATAGGTATCATTCTTTTTTCTATCAGTTTGTGCGTAGGTGCTTTTTAATATTACTATTAAGCAAAACAGGAGTAAGGTTTTTTTCATGACAGGTTTTTACCTATTGATGAAAAATTAATACGGAGGTTTAATTTATAATAGTAACATTAGAGTTACATGCTTACAACCCGGCCAAAACAAATATAATAGCACCCTTTTCGTAATTAGTTTGTAACCCAAATGCAATAAGTAAATCAATTAAAACCTCTGTTGCCGGCTGTTGTTGTATATGGGTTAATGCCATAGATACCACCAAATTTTAGATGAACCGTATGGAAACAGCAGACCTTAAAAAAACCGTCGCCTTATTACTGCATAAACAAAAAGGCTTATTGGCTATGGACGAAAGCACGAGCACTTGTAATAAGCGCTTTGAAGAATTGGGCATCCCACAAACGGAAGAATACCGCCGCAAGTACCGCGAACTGATTGTTACCACGCCTGGTTTAGAAAAAAGTATTAGCGGCGCCATCCTGTTTGATGAAACCATCAACCAATCCATTACGGGTGGTACACCCATGATAGAGGTATTAAAACAAAAAGGCATTGTGCCCGGCATTAAGGTTGATGAGGGCGCTGTTCCGCTTGACCGTTTCCCGGGAGAAAAAATAACAGAAGGGTTAGATGGGTTAGGCAAGCGCCTGGCCGATTATTACGCAAAGGGTGCACGCTTTGCCAAATGGCGCGCCGTGATCAATATAGGCGAAGGCATACCAACAATTACCGCCATTAAAACAAACGCCTATAACCTGGCCCGCTATGCCGTGTTGTGCCAGCAGGCCGGGCTGGTGCCTATTGTTGAGCCTGAGGTATTAATGGATGGTAACCACAGCCTTCAGCAATGCTCTGAGGTTACCCACCAGGTATTGCATGCTGTATTTAATGCGCTGTTTGATCAGCATGTTGAATTTGAAGGCATGATATTAAAACCCAACATGGTATTACCAGGCCTGGAAAGCCCGGTTCAGGATAGTATAGATGTAGTGGCAGACGCAACGGTTAACTGTTTTTTACGATGTGTACCCGCTGCTGTGCCGGGCATAGCCTTCCTTTCGGGCGGGCAATCTGGTCAGCTGGCTTCAGAACGGTTAAACGCTATGCACACCCGGTTTAAAGATAAAATGCCATGGGAGCTTACTTTCTCGTTTTCGCGTGCTATACAGCAACCCGCGCTAGAAGCCTGGAAAGGCGATGATAACAATATTGCCATAGCCCAAAAACTATTATATCACCGGGCCTGGTGCAATAGCATGGCACGCCAGGGTTTGTATAAACCCGAAATGGAAAAGGAAATACCCAATGAGCTATAAACTAAAAAGGCACCTGTTAAGGTGCCTTTTTAGTACTATGTAATCGTATTTATTTCAGATCAAACCTGTCCAGGTTCATCACTTTGCTCCAGGTGGTTACAAAATCTTTTACAAATTTGTCCTGGGCATCTGCGGTGGCGTAAACTTCGGCAACAGCTCTCAGTTCGGAGTTTGAGCCAAACACCAGGTCGGCACGGGTACCGGTCCATTTCACTTCACCCGTAGTGCGGTCGCTGCCTTCATAAACTTCCCTGCCGCCGGCAGCCGCTTTCCAGGCAGTACGCATATCAAGCAGGTTTACAAAGAAATCGTTTGTTAACTGGCCAGGCCGGGATGTGAACACGCCATGTTCAGACCCGTCAAAGTTGATGTTTATTGCACGCAGGCCGCCTATTAAAACGGTTAACTCCGGTGCTGTCAAAGTAAGCAACTGGGCCTTATCTATCAGCAACTCCTCGGTAGATACAGACAGCTTCCCTTTACGGTAATTACGGAAACCATCTGCAGCAGGCTCCAGGTAGCTAAATGATTCAACATCGGTTTGTTCCTGCGTGGCATCCATGCGGCCCGGTGTAAACGGAACGGCAACATTCCGCCCTGCATCCTTAGCTGCTTTTTCAACACCGGCGTTACCTGCTAATACAATAAGATCAGCCAGCGAAACTTTTTTACCGCCCGCCTGCGCACCATTAAATTCTTTCTGGATGCCCTCAAACGCTGTCAATACCTTTTGCAATTGCGGCGGGTTATTTACCTGCCAATATTTTGCCGGGGCCAAGCGGATACGGGCACCATTGGCGCCACCGCGTTTATCAGAACCACGGAAGGTTGAAGCCGAAGCCCATGCGGTAGCAACCAGCTCAGATACGCTTAAGCCCGATGCTAATACCTTTGCTTTAAGGGCTGTAACATCATTTTCATTTATCAGTTGATGATCAACTGCCGGGATAGGGTCTTGCCAAAGCAATTCCTCCTGTGGTACATCCGGGCCAAGGTATCGCTCGCGCGGCCCCATATCGCGGTGGGTTAGTTTGAACCAGGCACGCGCAAAGGCATCTGCAAATGCTTCATGATCTTCCAGAAAACGGCGCGATACTTTTTCGTACGCCGGGTCAAACCGTAAAGCAAGGTCGGTAGTAAGCATGCTTGGCTTATGTTTCTTTGAGCTATCATAAGCATCCGGTATAATATCGTCTGCATCTTTAGCTACCCATTGGTGCGCACCGCCCGGGCTCTTGGTTAATTCCCACTCAAAGCCAAACAGGTTCTCAAAGAAATTATTACTCCATTTGGTTGGTGTTGTTGTCCAGGTTACTTCCAGCCCGCTGGTAATGGTATCCGGGCCTTTGCCCGAACCATATTGGTTTGCCCAGCCAAAGCCCTGCAATTCAACATCAGTAGCCTCCGGCTCTTTCCCTACATGGTCAGACGATGCCGCGCCGTGGGTTTTGCCAAAGCTGTGGCCACCGGCTATCAGGGCAACAGTTTCCTCATCATTCATGGCCATACGGCCAAAAGTATCGCGGATGTCTCTGGCTGAAGCAATTGGGTCGGGGTTACCATCAGGGCCTTCGGGGTTAACATAAATTAAACCCATATGTGCAGCAGCAAGTGGTTTTTCCAGGTTACGGGAGTGGATATCACCATCGGCATCCTCATCAGATACCAGTACGCCGTGCCCCTCTGCCACACCCGGCGAACCATCGGCATAACGCTTATCGTTACCCAGCCAGGTGGTTTCAGCCCCCCAGTATACAGATTCATCCGCTTCCCAAACATCCTCGCGCCCGCCGGCAAAACCAAAGGTTTTAAAACCCATTGATTCCAGCGCGATGTTACCGGTAAGGATCATCAGATCGGCCCATGAAATTTTGCGCCCATATTTTTGTTTAATAGGCCAAAGCAGCCTGCGGGCTTTATCAAGGCTTACGTTATCGGGCCAGCTGTTAAGTGGTGCAAAACGCTGCAAACCCGCGCCCCCGCCACCGCGGCCATCTGTTACGCGGTAGGTACCGGCGCTGTGCCAGGCCATACGGATAAACAAACCGCCATAGTGGCCAAAGTCTGCCGGCCACCAGTCCTGCGAGTCGGTCATCAACGCGTGGATGTCTTTTTTCACCGCTTCCAGGTCAAGGCTTTTAAACTCTTCCGCATAATCGAAATTATCGCCCATGGGGTCTGACAATGCTGAGTTTTGGCGCAGGATACTAAGTTTTAACTGGTTGGGCCACCAGTCGCGGTTCCGGGTGCCGCCGCCGCCAACATTATGTTTCATACTGCCGTTATGAAAAGGGCATTTACTGATGTCGTTTGATCCGTTTTCCATTTTTATAGGTTTACTGTATTAAAGTGTTTGTACTGATGCTTATGAATAATATAAAATTAGGATATTGAATTTTATAATCATAATCGATTAATTCTATGCGTAATAGTCAAAAACTATATAGTGTAGATACACTTAAGCCTTTTTAAGGCAATTTTCCATCTCCTTCTTTTTATATCTCGTCGGCTGTTTTTTACTTTCTGTCGGCTTTTAAAAAACTATGCGGAACTATCTTTTTATTTGTTGGTTAGAGTTTGTGGCTATATCTGCCTGGGTATAAAGTTATTTCTCCCTAAACCGGTATTTCTCCCAACGCTCGGATGTTAAGACATGAGGTGATGAATCACGATAAAAGAGAATTTTTAAGGTGCCGCAAATGCGGGCAGCCTTTCCATTATAAAATGCCCAGGAACTGGTTTGGGCAAACGTTTCTATTTTTCATACCCGTAAGGCGCTACTTTTGCGCCAAATGCCTAAAATCAAGGTACCGCATCATGTCGGCAAAGAAAGAAAGCTTATATAAAATATAAGCTGCCATTATCTTGCAAACACCCGTGCACATGCATAATTTCATCATTCAGAAAAAGTTAATTGATTTTTGACGATTTTTGAGAACGTGTAATATGATGTGCCTGCCCTTTGCTGCTGATAACCTGATTAATAAACGAAATGCCTGACAAAAAACCCTTAGCCGCTACGGATATCAAAGCCCTGTCGCGGCGAATACTGATTGCCTTTATACTATTTGTAATTGCATTGGCAATTGCGGCGCTCTTTGTACACAACTCCATCTCCCAGCAATTGGCCGGTCTTTCAAAACAAACATCTGGTATTGAGTATGATGAGGCAAAATCACAAAAAGCCTTATTATTGCTTCACGAGGCCGAAGACGACTTCCAGGAATCGCTTTTAACCGGGGATACCGCAAAAAGTAATTCGTATAAAACAAAGCTTTCATTATCATTCAACCTGATAGACGGCCTGCTGAAAGACAACATCGACACCACAAAATTATCTGCAGAACAGCGTATTAAAGTACGAAGCTTGTTTTTAAAGAAACTAAAGTTATCTGATAACCTCTATACTTTAAAACACAGTTTCGATTCCCTCTTAAAAAAATCTTCGGGTGCCGATACGGTAAACAACGGCTTAACTGTTGCTGCCCCATATATACGTACAGAGAAAGTAACAAACAGTGTCGATACCGTAAAAAGCACCGCCAAGGTTACTAAAAAGGGACTATTTGCCCGTATAAAAGATGCTATTACCAACAAAAGCGGCAACACAGGGGCGCCCAATGTTACGGTTATCAATTACAACCGCAGCAAACGGATAATTGATTCGGCAAACAAAATAAATGCTAAACGTAGCAGGAGCTTTTACAACAAGCAGCTAAAGCAACTGCAACAACATAATTTAAAGCTGTTTACCACGCAAAAACAAATAATAATCCTGAATACGCACATTAATAACGAGCTGGAAAGGATTGTAAATGATGTAAACAATATTAACCTGAGCATCATCAACGAGCTGAAGGAAAACGCGCTGAAAAGCTACCGCGAAACCACCGCCTTATTAAATAAATTTTACCTTGCATCCCTTTTAATGGTGCTGATATTTGCCACATTACTTATCATATTTATCATAAACCTTAACCGCGCCGAGAAATTTTTACTGCGCGAGAACCAGCGATCGGTAGCTATTGCACAGCAAAAGATGGACCTGTTGCTGCACATGAGCCACGAGGTTCGTAACCCGCTTACCGCCATTAATGGTTTCCTGTATATTTTTAGCCGCTCAAACCTGTCAGCCCGGCAAATAGATATGCTGGGTTCTATCAGGCTATCGTCAGACATGCTGTTGCATACCTTAAATGATACGCTTGATGCCGCTAAAATGGAAACCAACACCTTCAAAATAAACAGCGCCCCTTTTAACCCCAACACCGTTTTAAAAGAAGTGGTTGAAAGCATGGAATTTAGCGCTACCAAAAAGCAGCTTAGCATCAATTATTATTTTGACGGAGATGAAGAAGCCATGGTACTGGGCGATAGTTTCAGGCTTAAACAAATAATGGTTAACCTGTTAAGCAATGCGGTAAAATACACCAAACAGGGCGGCATAACCGTTAAGGCGCAGCTTTTACCGGCCAACGGGGAGAACAAACTGCACATAAAAATTATTGATACGGGTGCAGGCATCAGCCCCGAGCAGCAGGCCAGGCTTTTCTCCAAATACTACCAGTCAAATTCGGCTAAGGGGCAAGTAGGTACGGGTTTAGGCCTGTACATCTGCAAGCAGCTTATACAGTTACAAAATGGCGAGATACAGGTAGAAAGCGATGAAAAAACAGGAAGTACCTTTAGCTTCTTTATCCCATATAATAACCACCTGCCTGCCGAAAATGAGCAGGCAACAAACAACCCGGTATGGAAATTAAATGGCATAAGCTTGTTAGCGGTTGATAGCAATGAACTTAGTTTAACGTTCCTTAAAATGATGACCGCTAAGTGGAACATCAAATTTCACCAGGCATCAACAGGTGATGAGGCTTTACAAACCATTGCTAAAGAAACCATCCAAATTGTACTGACAGACTTAAACCTGCCCGGCATGAATGCCTCTGGGCTTGTGGCAAACGCAAAAAACTTACCTGTTATTGTAATTAGTAATGATGGGCTACCATCAGACAAAGAGAAGTATCTGGAGCAGGGGTTTGCAGGCGTTTTGATTAAACCATTTATTGAGGCCGAACTGGTAAAGCAAATTATACTGGCCCTGGGGCTATAAAATAGTTGTATAAGTTGTGGAATGGCATGCAACAATTGAGTAAATAAACACACATTTTAGATTTTATCGGGCTATAAAAAACTTTGCGTTATACTAATGATAATATAAAAGCAATACCATAATTTTAATGCATAGATATATGATACAGCCATCTCCCATTTTAGGGGCAGGCCAAAAACAGCCAGTTATGGTTGGGTTAAATATTTATTGACCAATTATTGCTTACATCTTTGCCTATGTCAATCAATTGTATCATTGTAGATGATGACGAATTAGCCATATCACATCTGCAGGTATTTATAAGTCAGGTACCGTTTTTAAACTTAATAACGTTTTACCAATCGCCATCTGATGCGCTCGCAGCTATAGAAACACAGGATATCCAACTGATATTTATGGATATCAACATGCCCGGTATTAACGGAATGGAGCTTGCCAAAATACTACAGACCATGCATGGCGTTAACGCGCCGCGTATAATTTTTATAAGTGGCCATGAAAAATTCGCGTTAGAGGGGTACAAAGTAAACGCGCTTGATTATTTGCTAAAGCCCGTGATATACGAAGAGTTTTTAACCGCCTGCTATAAGGCTAAAACCTATTTTGCCGAAAAAGAAAAGCCAGCCAGCCATGCCGACAGCTACGTGATAAACGATTTTATTTTTTTAAAGGTAGAGTATGAAATGGTACGCATTTACTTAAAGGATATTTTATACATGGAAGGCTTTAAGGATTACGTGAAGGTTTATTTAACCGGCAACAACGGTTTTTTAAAGGCCCTTACTACCATGAAAGGGTTGGAAGAAAAGCTGCCCGCAAATGGCTTTATACGGGTACATCGCTCGTTTATTGTTTCTGTAGATAAGATTGATGCCATTACCAAAAACACGATCAAGATTGGGAAAACCATTATCCCCGTAACAGAACAGTTTAAAGACGATTTCAGGAAGTTTGCGCATCAGTGGTTCTAAAAGTACGCTTGTGCCTATTCTGATCATACGCTTTTTTAAAACTTCCGGGAGTACGCGCATGGTCTAACCTATTGGCCTTTCTGTCTGCCATTGCCGGGTATCTGTCGAACCCTGTCTTTACCATCCCCAAGTCCTTTTTTCTTTGCAGATGAAGGCGGTGCTTTATCATTAGCGGTAAACCATCCTTCACATCAAAAAAAGGAGGGAAACGTGATGCATTTTATTTTACAACGCCTGTTGCCAATGTTTGTAGTGCTGATGTGGAATGGCTGTATTATTTTTTTTGCATGGGTAGCTGCCGGTTATCACCGCCGGTATAAACTACGCCATCAGTATCTGCCCCAACCTGTTAAACTCAATCGCACACCATCACGGCTATGAAATCTGAAAATCTGGAAACACAGGATACCTTCTGTCAAACATTAATAGCTATTATGGCGCATGACCTGCGCCAGCCTTTTGCTTCCATTGTAATGACTGCTGATGTAATTAAACACACCCAGCGCCCCCTTGCTGCCGAAGAAACGCACCTGATATTTGAAGAGCTAAGCAATACCGCCGCCAAAAGCATCAAACTATTAGATGGCTTACTTTGCTGGGTAAAAGCTAAAAAAGAAAATTTGGCGGCCAACACACAGCCCCTTTTTTTAAACGATCTGATCCACGAAGCCAACGGCTTGTATCTTTACGATCAGATCAGCAAGAACATTACCTTATATAACGTTATCCCCGAGCGCCAGCTTATTTACGCGCATAAAGAAATGCTGCAATTCATCAACCGTAATATTTTAAGCAATGCTACCAAGTATTCCCAACATGGCGGTATTATTGGCGTAACCTGCAACGAAGACGAAAGCTGGATAACCGTTGCTTTTACCGACCGTGGCAACGGCATGACCGCCGATCAGCTTCAAAGCCTGTTCCATTTACAGGGCAATGAAACACAGGTACAGGGTTATTTGCAAAGCGCGGGGATGGCCATGAGCATTTGTAAGGATATGATAGAACAAATGAACGGCAGGATCTGGGCGGAATCTGCCCCGGGGGCAGGCACTACCTTCTATTACAGCTTGCCTAAAAAGAAAGAGCCCATACTTTAATATACCGTTAAGGTAATACCTGTAAAACAATTTAGGAATATTTTAATTTACCTATATCACGCTAATTGCGACAGGTAAATTGAAAAACAAAAAACGTATTGCCATACTTGGTGGCGGCCCCAGCGGGCTGTTCATGTTTAAGCGCCTGGCAGATGCCGGCCGCACAGATATCACGATAGATATTTTTGAAAAAAAGGACCAATTGGGTACCGGCATGCCTTATAGTACCGAGGGTGCCGGTAAAGAGCATATCACCAATGTATCCGGCAATGAGATACCCAAGCTGGTAACATCTGTAGCCGATTGGATAGAAACAGCACCCAAAGCCTTGCTTGACAAATTTGCCATCACCCCTGAAATTTACAACGATTATAAAGTGCTGCCCCGCCTGTTATTTGGCCAATACCTTGCCACGCAGTTTGATCTGTTAAAGCAAAAGGCAGATGAGGCCGGCATTGCATACACCATCCATTATAACAGCCCGGTAACGGATATTATTGACCTGCCCGAACAAAATTTGATCCGTGTTAAAATTGCAGGCGACAGATCATTTGAGTTTGAGCAAGCCATCATCTGCACAGGGCATAACTGGCCAATAAAACACGAGGGCAAAGTACCTGGCTGGTTCGATTCGCCTTACCCGCCCAAAAAGCTGGCTTTGCAATTAAACCATGCGGTAGCAATAAAAGGCGCATCGCTTACCGCTGTAGATGCCATACGTACACTTGCCCGCCACAACGGGGTGTACTTTAAAAACAAAGCCGGTAAGCTTATTTACCAGTTATCGCCAAATAGCGCAGGGTTTAAAATGGTGATGCACTCGCGCCACGGCATGCTGCCCGCCGTGAGGTTTCACCTGGAAGATTCGCACCTGCAAAATGATTCGTTGCTAACCAAAGAGGAAATAGCCGCACATATTGCCGCTAACAATGGCTTCCTCTCGCTCGATTTTATTTTTGAGAAGGATTTTAAAGAACCCATCCGCCAAAAACAACCCGCATTTTACAACTATATGAAAGATATGGGCATGGAGCAATTTGTAGATGCCATGATGGCGCTGCGCGAACGTGCCGACCCGTTTGAGCTGATGAAAGCTGAGTACGAAGAGGCCGACCGTTCCATCAAAAAACACGAATCCATCTACTGGAAAGAGATGCTGGGCGTTTTAAGTTTCGCCATGAACTACCCGGCCAAGCACTTTTCGGCCGAGGATATGCAGCGCCTGCAGAAAACACTACTGCCGCTTATCGCTATCGTGATAGCCTACATCCCCCAAAGCTCGTGCGAGGAGTTTTTTGCCCTACATGATGCCGGCCTGCTCGAACTGGTTGACGTAGGTAACGACAGCGATGCAGAACCAGCCGAAAAAGGCGGCGCTATTTATCATTATACGGATGAGAACGGCAAAAAGCAGTCAACCTATTTTAAAACCTATGTGGATTGCTCGGGGCAACCGCACCTCTCCTATGATGACTTTCCGTATGAAAGCCTTACGGTTGCGCATGCCATTTCTCCCGCGCAATTAAAATTCAGGGATGCTGCCGAAGGTAAAAAACGCATGCTGGCCGGTGATGAAAAAGTAAAAACCAACAGCGATGGCAACTATTATTTAAAAGTACCAGGTGTTGCCATCAATGATGATTTCAGGCCTGTAGACGAACACGGGAATATTAACAAACGCCTTTATATAATGGCCGTACCGTATATTGGCGGCTACAACCCGGATTACTCGGGGCTTGATTTTTGCGAAAGGGCTTCAGATACTATCGCGAAAAGCCTTTTTAAAACCGAATAACTTATGCAAGCACCGGCACAAAACCTTAAGCTTTTTATGTTACTGTTAGGCGCTAAAGCGCCCGGCAGGCATGTAGAGCAGCACGATTATTTCTTCGGGATAGCTGCTACCCTAAAAGATCTGATACCCGATATTAAAACCTTTTGGCGCGGCACCAGCGCAAACCTGCATATTGATGGCTGGCGCGAAGTGAACGCGGTTGAAGGCTACAGCATAAAAGTGGTACCAAAGGCAGAAGCAGATAATACCTCGCCCAATAAACTATTTTTTATCAACCTGGGCGGTTACCAATCGGGTAAGCTGGAAGAGCAGCATTACGTAGTTTTAACCGTAAAACCCGACCGCGCGCTGGCTATACAAGAGGCTAAGAAAACGGTGTTTTTCCGTAACAACAGCATTGCAGGCGTTAAGGGCGCCAACTCGCATATTGATGACAAGTACGGTATTGATGTGGATGATATTTATAACATAGATGAGATGCTGGGTGCAGGGGCAAAACAGCAATACCATATTCAGATAACACCTGCAGAGGGCCTGCCCGATGATGAGGTCCATTTAGGATACTTCAGGCTGGATAAGCTTTAAAAAGATAGATATTACATCGCTGTAACAGTAATATAAGTGGTATATATTAGTTTAGCGGCATTATACTATCCCCTAATGATAAAAGCTTATAAACTATATACCGGCGATGATGGCCATTCGCACGTACAAACAGGAACCGTAAACGAAGGCATTTTTAACCAGGCATCAAGCATCAGGTTCCAGGAATCGCCGCCACACTCGTTTTACGACTGGCACAACGCCCCTGTTGAGCAATATGTGATCACCCTATCGGGCACCCTTGAGTTTGAAACCCTGCCCGGCGAAACCTTCATTGTAAAACCCGGCGAAATACTGATAGCATTAGATACCACCGGCACCGCCCATAAATGGAAACTGATAGACGATGAACCCTGGAAACGCGTTTACGTACCGTTCGACCCATCGCACCAGATAAATTTTGTGCCCGACGAGAACCCAACCAAGATATAAACGCATGATACGCCCCGCCCAACCTACCGATGCTCCCGCTATAGCACGCCTGATAGTACTGGCCATGGGCAAGCTGGCCGCCAAATTTGCCAACAGTAATAATGGGCAAAAACAACTGGCTTTATTTGAACGCTTTATTGCCCTAACTGGCAACCAATACAGTTACAACAATATTTTGGTTTGGGATGAAGCAGGTGAAGTATGCGGAATGATCATAGCTTACGATGGCGCGAAACTGGATGAACTGCGCAAACCATTCCTGCAATATACCACCACCCAACTGGGTTTTACCGGCCAGCCTGAAGATGAAACCCAGCCCGGCGAATACTACATTGATTGCCTTGCGGTAGATGCTGCACACCAGGGAAAAGGTATTGCCAAAAAACTCATTAAAGCATTATTTGAACGTGCCGCCCGGCTTAACCACCAAACCGTTGGCCTGCTGGTAAGCAAAGGCAACGATAAGGCCAAAAAACTTTATACCGACTTAGGTTTTGAGGTAAAGGGTGATAAAGCTTTATTAGGCGGCCTTCATGAGCATTTGCAATATCGGTTAAATTAGTTTGCCCTGTATTTACCATATTTGTGTTATTAAAAATGCTTCCATTGCGTAAATACTTTTCGCTGCTTTTATTATTTGTTCCACCGGTATTGTTTATCGCATTGCTGTTTACTTTTAGTAATAGTGTACCTATAAGGCCAACGTTCCCTTATTTGCCGTGGCAGTTTATTGTGATGGGCATATTTGGCGTAATTGCCACAACCAGTGGCGTTTTAGATTGGCGCTATCACCGCAACCCACTTAACATGAAAATACCAAAAAAAGAAAGGGATGCAGAAGCGGCAGCGCTTGGCTTAGGTGGCGTACCCATGTTTTTGTTAATGTGGTTTGCTATGGTTAGCACATCCCCGAAAGTGTTTTTGATACCCATATTACTGGTGTTAATATATACTGTTGTAGCCATATGCTATGATGAGTTTGTTTTCCATATTAAGCGCTGTACCAAAATAGAGAACCTTTACCACCGCATGCTGGTTTTGGGTAACGGTATAGCCTGGCTATCCTGGTTTCATTATATATACGGCTAATGTATTATAAAGCATTACTCAGGCAAAGCGAGCAGCACTTATCCGGCATTAGCGATGCAGATAATGTACCTGTTACTACTCAATTATTTGCCGGTGGCGGGTTATGGATGCAAACCAAAATGAATGAGTTAGATGGCACTAACCGCTTACCCACAAAACCCATCGCTTTTAATTACTATGGCGTGCTCAAATATACTGTCTGTTTACTGGCGCTATTTGTATCCGGCGTTATGCTTTCTTATATCAGTATGTGGCTTATACCCATTTCAATACTTGTTTTTTACCTGGCCGAAGTACAACTGTTATTTTTATTCCCACTGCTTATTGACGGGGTTAAACATCCATTAACAACAAGTATAAAACAAACCTACAAAACAGGCATTTTGCGGGCCATATTTAATGTAATACCCATTGGCTTTTATATGTTTTTGGGATTACTTAATGTTAAAGCGCCTTTAAAAAAATGGCACATAGGCTGCCTTTGTATCCTTATCTGGTATCGCGATGAAGTTAGAAATAGGCTATAACCATTCTTTTGAGGTACGTACCGAACAATTGCATTGTAAGGTAAAAGCCCCGTTCGGCATCCTCTTCGTTTCCGATCTACACTTTAACGCGTTTAGCAAAAAAACATACAACACGCTCGCTGATAAAATAGCACAGTTAAACCCTGCTATTATTCTTTTTGGCGGCGATTATGTGGATACCCGCAAAGGTTTGCTTTGGTTGTCAAACTTGGTAGCTACTATAACCTGCGACTATGTATTTGCCATAGCAGGCAACCACGATACCTTTTTTGGATTGAATAAAATTAAACTCGCAATGCAGGCAGGTAAAATTACCTGGCTCGAAAACACGTCCGCCACAATTAATATTAATGGTACAACAGTGAGGATAGACGGCGGCAAACCTGCTAAAAACGCGCCATTGGCCGATCTGCAAATCCTTTTCACACACAAACCCATCCAACAAACATCAATAATTGCAAAATACCAGCTCGTATTTTCGGGACATTTGCATGGCTGCCAGTTTGTTTTTTGGGAAACCGATAAGGGGCTGTACCCCGGCAAATTCTTTTATAAACAAAACATATTAAAGGCCCAACAAGGCAGTTGCCTGTACCTGGTAAGCAAGGGTATGGGCGACACGTTACCGGTAAGATATAATTGCAAAAAAGACATTATATTCGTGACTATAACATAACACAGCCTTTAGACCTTATATGAAATTACCCTTCGCCGTTATTATTGCAGCTACCTATGGCCTGCTGATACGTATAGTTTTTGGCTTAATGGGTGCAGCAATGGAGGTTATGAGCTTGTCGTTCCTGTTTTTTGCCCCTTTTATAATTGGATTTATTACGATTATTTTATTACCGCTGGAGAAGATAAAAAACAGGGTAAAAGCTTTTTTTATACCCTGGTTAACCACCGCGGCAGTACTTGTTATTACCATGGCCTTATTTATGGAAGGGGCCGTTTGCTGGATAATGATCTATCCATTCTTCTCAGTATTATCGGGCCTGGGCGGTATTGTGGCTTACACTTATAAATTAAGACAGGCAAAAAAATCAAACGATCATCCTAATTTCAATCTTTCATTCCTGGCGTTGCTGCCATTAGTTATCGGGTTTATAGAAAAGGATGCGGCATCGGCATCAAAAGAATACCATGTAAGCAAAACAATTATAATGAATGCCAGCCCGGCACAGGTATGGGATAAACTAACCCATATTGATAACATTGCCTTAGCTGAAAACCGTTCATATTTAACGGATGTAATAGGCTTTCCACGGCATATAAAAACAGTTATTGATAAACAGGCCGTTGGCGGGCACCGCATGGCAGTATTTGAAAAAGGGTTGTATTTTGATGAAACCATCACCTCCTATCTGCCACAAAAACAACTTACACTTGCCATAAAAACCGACCCGGATAAAATACCCCCTACGGTGCTTGATGAGCATATTGTAATTGGGGGCAAGCATATCAACATCATCGAAGATAAATATGAGATTGAACCATTGGCTAACGGAAAATGCAGCTTAAAACTATCCAGCCGTTTTACTATTTGTACTCCGTTTAACTGGTATGCAATATTCTGGGCCAACTTAACGATAGATAATATTTTACAAAGCGAACTTAACTTAATAAAAGCCCGGGTAGCCATGCCCAAAACAGCACAGGTGATACTCAATCAAAGCGTCAAATAATCCGCCCCAGCACATAGTCGCGCAATTGCCTGCTGATGGGTACCTGGTGGTTGCCTATATACAGTATGTTCCCTTCAACCGCGCCAACCTTGTTGATGGCTACGATGTACGATTTATGCGTTTGCAGGAAGGCCTGTTTTGGCAATTTCTCTATCAATGATTTTAGCGTACTATGGGTGATCACCTTTTTATTTGTGGTGTGGATGATCACGTAGTTCTCCATCCCCTCAATAAAAAGCACCTCGCTAAACACTATCTTTTCTAAACGGCCGTCGGCTTTTACAAACAGGTAATCGGGCGGGGTGGTGGTCCCTTTCAGGTCAAAGTAGTCTTTTGCTTTTTGGGCTGCTTTGTTAAACCGCTCCTGCGATATCGGCTTCAGCATATAATCCAATACATCCAGTTCAAAACCTTCAATTGCGTACTCCTTAAATGCTGTAGTGAAAATAACCTTGGGCGGGTTTTTAAGCGAGCGCAAAAACTCCACCCCGGTAATATGCGGCATCTGGATATCTAAGAACAACAGGTCAACAGGTTGCTGTTTCAGCATTTCGCCAAGTTCCAGGGCATCTTCGCACTGGCCTTTCAGATCAAAAAATTCAGTCTTCTCTACATACGCCTGCAAACCTTTGCGGGCGTAGGGTTCATCGTCGGTAATAATGCAGGTGATGGGTTTGTTCGTCATTGGTATTTCAGTTCAAGTTCGGCAATAAAACAATCGGGGTGTTTACCCAGCGTTAGTTTGTGCTGGCCGGGATAAAGCAATTCCAGCCGGCGGTTAAGGTTTTCGATACCGATGCCGCTGCTATCGGGGTTGGGCTGAATGTTATCGGGCAAATCATTCTTCACCTTAAACAATATGCCACCTGCAATGCTTTCCGCACTGATACCGATATGGTACTTCCCTCCTACGTATTTAAAAGCATTCTCTACCAGTGGTAAAAACAACAACGGGTAAATTTGCTGCTCGGTTAGCTCTTCATCAAAGTCAGTGGTTAAAACCATCTTTTTACTGGCGCGTACTTTTTGCAGCAGGATGTAGTTTTGCAGATAGTCCAGCTCCTGTTTAATGCTTACCTGGTGCTGGCGGTCGTACAGTTGGTAACGCAGCAATTCGGATAGCAGCTCGATACTTTGCTTGGCCCCGGCCACATCATCATCCACCTGGAAATAAATAGTATTTAGCGCGTTAAACAAAAAATGCGGATGGTACTGCGCACGCAAAAACTTGAGCTCGGTTTGCAG
Source organism: Bacteroidota bacterium (assembly GCA_040390445.1). Taxonomy (GTDB): domain Bacteria; phylum Bacteroidota; class Bacteroidia; order Sphingobacteriales; family Sphingobacteriaceae; genus Mucilaginibacter. Next base: position 478,305 of record JAZJYI010000001.1, on the reverse strand, counting down.
GTGGTCGTTGGTAAGTTTTTCAACCAGTAGCTGGTTGGCTACATAGGCCTTAAGGTAGGTTCGGCTACGCACAATGCCATAATAAATAAGTGCATACAGTAACGGCACGGTATTGATCTCGGCGAAATCGCTCAGCGACAGGCCGTCATCCGTAAAGGCGGCAACCGGTAATAACACCACGTTGTTAACCAATACCGATAAGGCAATAACGTACCACAACTCGGTAATAAAATTTGCCTGAACGGTGCCACCCGCTTTATGATCGGTATAGCTGCAGATACGGTGCACCCCACCCAATACTACATAACCCACAATAAAGCTCATCACAACTTCGCCGGCGGTAACAGCCCAGGGCCGCATCCAAAAATGCGAGTGCGAGTTGGTATCCTGCAGCAGCCTTATGGTAAAGTAATTCAGCAGCCCATAAAACCCGGGGAAGATATTTTTTAGCAGTTGCTTCATTTGTTTATTTCTAAATTCTGTCAGTTATTTAACTCACTCCGGCCTTACACCAATAAACCCGCATTCTCCTCAACCCACTTCTCTGCGTCGTTTTCTTTCCTAACCTCCGATCCACTAACCGCTAATCTCTTTTTCTCTAATGGTTTCATCCCAAATAAAAACCGCGTTACCGGGTAAGGTTTTACCAGCAAATGGTATATGCCCATGGTGATGAACAGCGTTACGCCAACCGTGTAAATATATTTCATGATCACGGTATCGTTGGTTTGCACAATGTAATAGGCTAAAATAACAATTACTGTTTGATGCAGGATATAAAACGGGTACACCGCCTGGTTTAAATAATTAAGCGATTTATGTGGGCGGTTCAGGTATTGCTTGCCATAACCTACCAAACCCAGCACCCATGCCCAGCCAACCATAGCCGATAACCCTCGGAACGAGTACCCGCGCAGGTAACCCCACTCGGCATTGTTTGGCGGCGGGTTTAGCCACAGGTAGTTTACGGCCAGTATGCCAATAAAACCAATGGTAATGGCAAAGCGGCGGTTACGTTGCAGGCTTTCCATCAGGCTGGGTTGCAGTATGCAGATGAACCCCGCCAGCAGGAACAACAGCCAGTAAACAATAAAGCAGTAATCATTTACCAGGGCGCTGGTTTGCGGGTAAACACGGCTCAGCAAAGTGTACCACACTATCGATGGGATAGCTATAACGTAGATCCATTTACCTTTGGCAAGGCCGTTTAAAGCTGCTTTAAACCTGGCGCTCTTATCGCTGATTAACCACATAAATACCGGTGCAAAAACCAGGTCGTACACAAAAAGGTAGGCTATAAACCAAAGGTGGTGCCAGCTCAGGTTGCCTTTGGGGTAAACGCCCGTGGTGAACGTGGTTTTATACAAATCCCAGTAGTTGCCGGTAAAGCCGTGGCTTATGCGCTCCATATAAATTTGCGGCGGCACAATCACTAACATCCCCACCAGCAGCGGGATAAACAAACGGGTAAACCGCAGGCCAATAAAGCTTAATGCGCTTCGCCTTTGCATCATATAATAGCTAACGGTACCACTGATAAAAAAAAGTAGCGGCATACGCACCAGGTGCATAAAATAGTTTGATTGCGCCATCAATGCGCTGGTATCGTGGTTGCGGATGTGCCACCACTCATCGGCAGCGTAAGGCATACCGGAGTGGAAGAACAATACACCGGCTATAGAGATGATCCGCAGCCAGTCGAGGTAGGTTTGTCGTTGTGTGGGTTCCATGTCCTTTTTTATTTATTACTCAAAAGAATGGGTTGTAACCGGGCTGATGAAATTACTTTGACCAACAGCAGCAGGGCTTTGATGAAAGGCATATTGGATACTGGATTCTAAGAAACAAGGTTCAGTAAAGAGGATAAAAGCCGTATCTCAAATGTTACAATTTTTTTATTGATTGAAAACTAACAAGTTAGCTCAAAAACGCGTTTTCAGACAATTGGGCGACAAACCTCAGACAATAATAGCGTGTTTTCTAACGTCTCTATAGGACATCGACTCACAACTACAAGCTATGAAACACAAAATTAAACTGCCCGATGGAACAGCACACCTTATTGAAATTACAAGTGCCTATTTTAAAACCTGGCATGTATGGAACGTGAAATTTGCCGATGGCAAAGTAGCCATGCTTTTTAAACTGGGCAGCGAATGGATGCAACGCAACGAAGACTTTTTAGACGAACACGTACTCAACGCCGTTGGTAAACGCATTGACGCTATCCTGATAAGAAGGAAAATGGCTTTTTAAGGGCGCGAACAACGTTTTTATTCATCCTGTCATTTCGAACGAGGTACGAGGAGAAATCTTTTACAAGCAGTAAGTAGCGAACAAGCAATTACTGATAGCATGGCATAGAAGATTTCTCGTCGCCCCTTTTCACAGACCCGCCCGCTGCTCGCTCGAAATGACAATCGGTTATTTTGCACTTTCGCGTCTTTTCGCGAAAAACAACCTTTCTTCACCCCCCGCACACCTCTCCCTTCCCTCTTCCAAACACCGTTTTCACTAAGCCATAAACCCGGCTCCGCTCATTATCATAAAAGTATATTCATCAGGCTGTTAAACTTGTATCAAACAAAACAAACACCTGCTATCATGAAAACACTAAAATTAGCTATTGCTGTGTTGCTTACCCTGGCCATATCTGCTTGCAGCCAACTGAAAACCATAGGCCAGGGCACGCAAATGCCAGCTGCTATTGATAACACCATGTCCCCGCCCAGCGGTACTTACTTTATTGTAAATAACGCAAAGGCGCTTACCCCATGGCAGCCCACCGTTGCCCAGAATGTTTTTTTACAACCCTACAGCGGCAGCGGCACCCAAAAATGGGAAGTAAAGCAATATAAAACCAAAAAAGGCATCAGCTATACCATGCGCCTGGCCGGTACCGACAACATGTATTTTCAGCCAAACGCGGTTAAAGACCATACACCAATGATAGGCCCCGCCGGTTCGGGTACCAGCTTCAGGATAGTTGCGGCGCCCGATGCTAAACAATGGTATATTAAAAGTACCTTTTATAATGGCGATGCCCTGCGCAGCTTTGTGTTTAGCCCCAACCTGCCAACTGAGATCCGTTTTGAAGCACCCGAGCCTACCGATAAATTTATGTGGAAGTTAATTCCTGCAGGTAATGATTAATGAGTCGCATTTAGTTGAGCAAAATTAGTAGATACATCATTGCTCGTTGATCAGTTTTTAGTAATGCAGGCAAGCGGAAGGGTTATCTCTTTCGCTTGTTTTTTTGGTATAAACCCGTGACGATCAGCTGCAAACTCTAATCCAATTCTAATGCCTTTGGCCTAACTTATCTGCAAATTCATTGTCATATATATAAATTAAAATATCATGAAAAAGATAATTAAAGGTTTTGTTTTGCTGGCATTAATTTTAGTGTCATCATCAAAGTTATTTGCGCAGGTTAGTATAGGCTTATCTATTAATATAGCCCCTCCGGCACTCCCGGTTTATACACAACCGCTTTGCCCCGTAGATGGTTATTTGTGGGTACCCGGATACTGGGCGTATGATAATAACATGGGCGACTATTACTGGGTGCCGGGCGTTTGGGTTAGTCCGCCGCGTCCTCATTATTTATGGACACCCGGCTATTGGGGATACGATGGCAGTATCTACAGCTTCCACGCCGGGTATTGGGGCCGCCATGTTGGCTTTTATGGCGGGGTTAATTATGGTTACGGTTACGGCGGCTCGGGTTTTGGCGGCGGCCGGTGGGAAGGTAACTCCTTCAGGTATAACACCGCCGTGGTAAACGTTAATAAAACCGTAGTGAAAAATACCTATATTGATAATACCGTTGTGGTTAACAATAACACCACCATTAATAACCGCGCAAGCTTTAACGGCCGGGGCGGTGTAAATGCAACACCACGCCCCGAAGAGTTAACCGCCATGAAAGAGAAACATGTGCAGCCAACACCCGATCAGCTTTCGCACCAGCAAACCGCAATGGCCGACCGCAAGCAGCATGCATCGGCAAACCAGGGCAAGCCTGCTGTAACTGCTTACAATAAAGTTAATGGCGACAGGTTTGGACAAAAAGGCAAACACGCTAAAGTTGCTGCAGATAAAAGTAATATACCGGCAAACAGCAATAAACCCAATGCAAACCAAAACAGCGATAAAGTTGCTAAAAACAACCCGGCAGTAACCCCAAAACAGCAAAGGCATACTGCAAACACCACTGAGCGTGTAAAAATGCACAAGGCTGAAAACCCAGCCAGGCAAAAAAGGCAACCAGCACCACATGCTGAAAAAGAACATGCAAAACAGGCTCGGGAAAATAGATAATGCTATCGCAGGGTTTCTTAAAAAGCCCCTGCAGTGCTGCCATTATTTAGTTCAATAACACAGGCAAGCGAAAGGGGGTATTCTCTTTCGCTTGTTTATTTGTGGATTAATAATCAATGTTGAATGCCCAGTGCAGAATTTTTTACTTCATTATTCAGCATTGGGCGTTCGATGTTCGATATTACATTTATCTTTAAAAAATAATACCTTGCACCCGCTAACGTTATATAGTTTTACCCCATATCATGAAATACACCGCATCACGCCTGTCAGAAGGTAATAAGCTTTTCCCTGCGCAGATCATTGTTGAACCTACCGGCATTACTATCAAAATTCCCGGCCTGTTCAGTGGCGACGAAACCTCTGTGGCTTACGACAGTATCTCGGCAGTGGAGATTGATACTCCCCTTATTGGTTACTCTACCATCCGTTTTTACCACAATGGCAACAAGGTTGAAGCCCACGGATTCTCAAAAAGCGATGCCAAAGAAATTAAGGCGGCTATAGAGAACGGCAGAGGCAGGGCACGAAGCTAAAGGTGCATGGCGGCTTGCTGGTGACAACACCAACAACTTTCAGGGCGGTTTTAAAAAACCTTTGTCATGCTGAACGTAGTGAAGCATCTATTCGCCGATCTGCATTGGTGATTACATTCCTCGCGCACTCAGAATGACAAGTGGTATTACATCCCCGCATGCAAGGCATCGCAGGGTCCACAATGTGAGAGCCTGCGGCGACAGAAGCCTACCTCCCGTTGTTGGTGTCCCCACCAACAACCTTTAGGCCGATTTTGAAATTGCAAGGCCTCAATGCATGGTATTTTGTTGGTGAGAACACCAGTAAGATGAGAGTTATGAGATATTACTTCGCGTACAACCCCTCCAGCTTACCCGTTTTATCCCTCATCAAACCCAGCGCATCTTTCAGCAAACTGCTGCTATCCAGGCTAAAGCCCATAAACTTTTTAAGCAGGTCATCAGCCGGGGCATCAAAGCCGTTTTTAAGCAGGGCCGTATATTTTACCGCAAACGTTTTGGGTTGTGCGTGCTGTTGCTGGTACAACTTGCACGATATTAAAATGGCGTACAGGTAATTAACGTTATACAAAGGGTCGTCAAAAACCAGGCGCTTATTTATCCACTCGCTTTTACGCTGGGGCTCGGCAGGGAAATAGCTGTCATACTTGTTCATGATGCCCGCATAAAGCTTGTCCACATCCTCGCGGGTATTGATTGTGCCACCGCCCACGCCGTCATACAAATCCTGCTCAAAGGCCCCTTCCTCTGCCGATGTAAAGATCTCGTGCGATAGCTTATCCAGAAACTGTTTGGTGTAAAAAGCTTTACCTGCGTTAGTTTTTTCCTGCTTCTCCAGCGCATCCAGCAAAAGCAATTCATTAAACATAGCGTAGGCCTCATACAAAATGCTTGGCCCATATTTATAGGATGGCACAATCCCGTTATCGCTCATCAGCTGCTCATGTATGGCATGCCCGCCTTCGTGTATCAGGCGTGATACATCCCCCAACGTGCCGTTATAACTTTTCATATACAAGCTTTCGGGCACGCCGATAAACCCTACTGAGGTATTCTCGTTCACCCGGTTAGGCCCCCCGGCAATCTCCATCTGCCCGTTGGCAGGGTCTAACAAGGCGGCGAAATGCCGGGTGTATTCATCCCCCAGTGGTGCAAGCGCATCCAGCACCAGCGGCCTTACTTTGGCAAACGGTAGCGGCTGCCAGCTAAAACCCATCGGCAGCGATGCATCCCAGCTATGCACGTTGGCAAGCCCGGTTTGTTTTTTAATTTGATTAGCCTGCACCCGCTGGTAGTTTTTTAATACATCTGCATATTGGGTCATTTCGCCCAGCATTTTCTTCACGCTTTCCTCCGGCAGTTGCAAGCGGCGGCGATAGGTACGGTCGGTTGCGTTTTTGTACCCCCGTAGTTTGGCCAGGATGCTTTTTTGGCGGGTTATATCAATCAGCGCGGCGGCAATCACCTCGGCGTGGTCGCTGTAGGCTTTGTAATAAGCCTGGGCCACCTGCCTGCGCAGTGCGCTATCCGGGTTTAGTAATATGCCGCTCCATATCTTCACCGGGCTATACTTTTTGTTTTTAATGGTGATACTGTCGCCCGTTATGGTGTTCATCAGGTCGTCATAGCGGTCGGTCAGGCGGTCAATCATATCGCCAGATACCTTGCCCAGCAGTTGCTCGTCATGCTCGGGCAAGCTGTGTACGGCCTCTTCTTTGGCCTTCCCCAGCAAAAACTTGTATTTTGTAAGGTGGTATTGTTTCAACTGCACATCGGTAATGGTGGCAAACCTGGGCTGTAAAAGCATGCGCCCGGTAATCCCTTCCAGGCTGCTTTCAACCCCGTCAACCTGGTTGTAAGCCTGCTTTGCCAAACTATCGTTCTTATTGATATACGTGCGCAGCCTGAAATACTGGTTATGCCTTTCTATCGCAACCAATAGCCTGCTGTAAGTATCCAAATGCGCGGCAAGGTTATCCAGTGTCCACAGGGTATCTGCTTTAAAACGGTTAATGCTGTCTGTCACCAAAACACGGGCGGCCTTTTCATCCTCTTCGCTTTTAAAGTAACGGCTAAGCTTTACATGAAAAGCCGCCGCGTTGCCATCAAAAGGGTCGTATTGCTGCGCGGTGCTGTGCAGCCATGGCAACATTAAACAAACTATTAAAACAAGCCCGCGATAATTATGGTGATGAAATTTGGCGTACATGGTAATTTATTATATCCCAAAAGTAGGTAATAGGATTTGGCCAAAATTGAATCAGATTAGCCTGAACGCGGTTTTTACGCCTTCCTAAACTCCTGCGGGCGGTAACCGGTTATGGCTTTGAAGGTGCGGGTAAAATGCGCCTGGTCGGCAAAGCCGCAATTGTAGGCAATTTGGGTAAGCGGCGCGGTGCTGGCCCTGATCATGGTTAAGGCCTTGTTCACCTTAATCTGCAGCATATAATTGCCCAGTGTGGTGGCAAAATATAGCGGGAAATACCGGGAGATGGTTACCGGGTGCACCCCCAGCCGTGCCGAAAGATCGTCGAGGTGGAAATTCTTATCCCACTCGTCATGCAGCAAATCTTTTAAGCGCTCGGCCCAAAGTGGCGGCGCGCCTTTATGTTTGGTTGGGGTTGCCGGGTTAAAAAGCTGGAAAAGCAAAAGTTCTGTTGATGCCTTGGGCACCTCATGCGCCACCAGTTCATGGTACAATTTTAACAGGGTGAATTTTGCCGGCAGCGAACTGCCCGACAGCCCGGCCAACTGCTCCTCGCTAACCGCCATTTTTTGCAGCGCCAGCCCGTTCAGGTCCAGGTTTATTTTACAGGTACCGGGCAAATACTGTTCGCAGCGGTGCATTACCCCTGCCGGGATAAATTTCAGGTCGCCCGGGGTACGCTTGAGTTGCCTGCCCTGCAAACTCTCGTGATGCGTGCCCGACAGCAGCAGGCTAATACTATCGTTAGCATGCGAATGCCATTCCTCAAAACCTGCCCCGGCGCCATAAGCCGTAAGCGCAATGGTAGTGCCGCTTACGGCCCTAACCACCCTGTTATTCCCTAAAAACAAATCCTGAGCCGCTGCCATGGGCGTAATTTAATAAATATAATAACGTGAGGGTTTTTAAATAGTATGGGGGGCTTACTGCTAATCCCCACCCTGTCATTTCGAACGAGGTACGAGGAGAAATCTTTTACAAGGAATAGATGGCGAACTTTGTCTTTTTGAAAAGCAGTTGCAGTGGTGCTTAGATTAAGGTAGCCCCGCTATCCGCTTATACGCCCGCAGGGCCTTAAGCGCAGGGCCGGTATCCGCTGCTATCGGGTTTAGGTAAAATAGGCCGGTACTTTATTACCCTCGTTGTTGGTGTCCTCACCAACAACCTTTAGGACGGTTTTTAAAAACCCATTTGTCATGCTGAACGATAGTGAAGCATCTATTCGCCGATATGCATTAGCGATTAGATTCTTCGCGAACTCAGAATGACAAATTGTGTTGGGATGCCCCCCAGTGGTCGAGGTTTCCAACTTCGTCCCAAAATCCTATTCATCCAAAAAGGGCGAACCAAGGGCGAAAAAAGGCGAAAAAAGACGTTTGAAACCGGTGCATATTTTATCACATCGAGCTAAAATGCAATCAACTCATTATCAATTACTAACAAGTGTTCACGGTGTTCACGTGGTGTGAACGTGAACAAAATTGTATAATTGACATTTATTAGCCGCTAACTTTTGGTTGCTACCCCTTTTCTTGTTTGCCGCAATCCGTAATTACCATTATAATTGTATAACATTTCACCCTGCGCCATGAAGAACGTAACCTTAGACGAATTAAAGGCTATCCCCGCCCTGCAAACCGTACCCGACGAGCAGTTGGAGTGGCTGCTGGCCAACGGCGAAACCATGGAAGTGGAGGAAGGTACCCGCGTTTTTGAAAAAGGCGATCCGCTGGATAAAACCCTCATCACTATAGAAGGCCGCATCCGCGTTTGCGCCGAGCAAAACGGCAAGCTAAGGGAGATCTTTGTGATAAAACCGCAGGCTATTACCGGTTATTTGCCTTTCAGTCGCGCCACCAATACCTTTGGCTACGGCGAGTGCATTGAAAAATGCCGCATGCTGAGGGTGTTTAAGGATAAGATACACGAGGGCATCAAACTGCATTACGAGCTTACCGCCGCCATGGTACACACCATGACCAGCCGCGTGCGCGATTTTACCTCACAGCAGCAGCAAAACGAAAAAATGTTTGCCCTGGGCAAGCTCTCCGCAGGTTTGGCGCATGAGCTGAATAACCCGGCATCAGCTATCAGCAGGGGCGCTTCCCTACTGCACGACCAGGTAAAACGCCTGCCCGCGCTATTTAAAGAGGTGGCTGCGCTCAACATCGCCCCCGAAAAACTGGACAAGATAAACCAGATCCTGATCAGCAAAACGCAGCAAACCGACCGCCCCGTGCTCAATATGATGCAGCGCGCCGACGCGGAAGACGACCTTGCCGACTGGCTAACCGACCACGGCATAAAAGATTACGATATAGCCGAAAACTTTGCCGAGTTCAGCTTCGCCCCTGCCGACCTGGAGCACCTGCATAGCTGCACGCCCTCGCCGCAATTAGATGTGGTGTTAGCCTGGATGAACAACTATCTGCTGCAGGAAAAAATGGTGTCGGATATCCGCGAATCTTCCACCCGTATTTCGGAGTTGGTGAGCTCGGTAAAAACCTTCACCCATATGGACAGGGACACCGATAAGCAACTGCTTGATATCCATGCCGGTATCCGCAACACGCTTACCATGCTCAACTATAAAATGCGTAAAGGCAACATACAGGTAGTAGAGAATTTTGACCTGAACTTACCCCAGGTAAAAGCCCTTGCCGGTGAGCTAAACCAGGTATGGACAAACATCATCGACAACGCTATTGATGCCATGGAGCCCAACGGCAACGGCATTTTGGAGATCCGCACCCAATTGGACAGGCATTTTGTATGCGTTTACATCAAGGATAACGGCACCGGCATCCCCGAGGATATCCAGTCGCAGGTGTTTGACCCGTTCTTTACCACCAAGGATATGGGCAAAGGCACCGGCCTTGGGCTGGATGTGGTTACCCGCATTATCCGCCAGCATAATGGCACCGTAAAAGTGACCTCGGTACCCGGCAATACTGAATTTACCGTTTGTTTCCCCCTAACAGATAACTAAGACAACAACATGGACCAACCTATCATATTTGTAATTGATGATGACCAGCAGGTACTGCGCGCCATAAGCCGCGACCTCAAAAACCATTACCGGCAGGATTACCGCATCCTGAGCACCGCGTCGGTAAAAGAGTCGCTGGATAGCCTGCTGGAGCTAAAAAACAAAGGCGAGGTGGTGGCGCTGTTCCTGAGCGACCAGCGCATGCCCGAAATGGAGGGGGTTGATTTCCTTTGCAAAACCACCGAGTTTTTCCCAAATGCCAAGCGTGTGTTATTAACCGCTTATGCCGATACGGATGCCGCCATCAAAGCCATTAACGACGTAAAACTGGATTATTATTTAACCAAACCCTGGGACCCACCCGAGGAAAAACTATACCCCATTTTAACCGACCTGCTGGAAGACTGGCAGGGCCATTACCGCCCCGATTTTAGGGGGATAAAGGTAATTGGTTACCAGTATTCGCCAAAATCGCACGATATAAAAGAGTTCTTATCGGGCTACCTGGTGCCCTACCTTTGGCTGGATGCCAATACCGACGAGGCCAAACAGGCCATCAAACTAAATAACCTGGAGGTAAAGGACCTGCCAGCCATTATTTTTGCCGATGGTACTTTGCTAAAAACCCCGGCTGTTAAAGATATTGCTGCCAAAATTGGCCTGAACCAGGAAGCCAAGAACGAGCTTTATGACGTGGTGATCATCGGTGCCGGGCCTGCGGGTTTGGCCGCCTCGGTTTACGGCTCGTCCGAAGGGTTAAAGACTTTATTGATAGAAAAGAAAGCACCCGGCGGGCAAGCGGGTACCAGTTCGCGGATCGAAAATTACCTGGGTTTCCCGGCGGGATTGAGCGGTGCCGACCTTACGCGCAGGGCTATTACCCAGTCGGCACGTTTTGGTACCGATTTTTTGTCGCCGCAGGCTGTAAAAGAGATCAAGCTAAAAGACAATTACAAAACCCTTATTATGGATGATGGCACCGAGGTGATCACCAAAGCAGTTGTGATAACTACCGGGGTTGATTATCGCCAGCTCACTACCACCGGTATTGATAAATTTACCGGCGCGGGCATTTACTACGGTGCCGCCATGACAGAGGCTGCATCATGCAAGGATAAGCACGTGTATGTGGTAGGCGGGGGTAACTCTGCCGGGCAGGCCGCTATGTACCTGTCAAAATTTGCCAAAGAGGTGTTTATCCTTATCCGCAAGGAAAGCCTGGCCGAAACGATGTCATCATACCTTATCGATCAGTTAGGCGGGCAAAGCAACATTACCCTGATGCCCTGCAGTGAAATAACCGAAGCCATTGGCGATACCAACCTGCAGCAATTGGTTATACAGGATTTAAACACCAATAAAAGCAAAACCGTTGAGGCTGATGCGCTCTACATTTTTATCGGTGCCAAACCTTATACCGACTGGCTTTGTAAGGATATCATCACCAACGGAAAGGGTTTTATAGAAACCGGCCGCGACCTTAACCTTTGCAGCGATTTTGAAAAGGTTTGGAAAGCCAACCGCGACCCTTACCTGCTGGAAACCAGCTGCCCCGGTATTTTTGCCGCTGGCGATGTACGTGCCGGTGCCATGAACCGTGTGGCATCCGCTGTAGGCGAAGGCTCAATGGCCATTAGTTTTGTACATAAATATTTAAACGAGGTGTAGATAACTAACTAATGAGGAATGTTCTTTTATTTTTACTGATGATGGTTATGCTATCGTGCAATCGCATAGGCAGTGAAAAGGTTTATGAACATTGGAATAAAGGCAATGTCGATTCTTTTGGAGCATACATCAATAACAAAGAACAACTAAGGTTAAGTGTATATAATGACAATGGTTTGTTAAGATATATGCTCATTCAACATACAGACACTGTATTACGTTCTTCCGAAAATGCAAGCATTTACCAAAAATGGCACCTCTATTTAGATGATGATAATAATTTTTGGGTAGACAGTTCAGACATCGGTACCTGGGTTTGGATAAAAGAGGATAATAATAGATATCAAAAATTCATGATTGAACAAAGGCCTAAAGGTCTTAGAATTCCCGCTTTATTTATTGATAAAATGTCAGATAGCCACAAAACATCATTTCTAAATCACTCAAAACAGATATATCATTAGGTAAGGCAAGCGCATCTGTAAAAGCAATTTTGAAATTTTATTAACTATAAGTAACTGCTAATTAGTATCTTCGCGGTCTTTTTAGTTTACTATGGTTAAAAAATATTTACTATTCCTATTCCTGATAATTGCTGTTGCTGCCTGTAAAAAAGAAGTAACGCTTAAAAAACCACCGGTTGTAGCTGCCGACAGCGTATATTTTGTATCGGTAAAGCTTGAGGCTAAAAAAAATCCGGGGGTTGTTACTACCGATATTGTTTGCACGATTAAAGGCGACCAGATATCTGCAACTATACCGCAACCAACCAAGCTTACCAAAAAACTCGTTGTAACTTTCACCACCCAAAATTCAACCGTTACCAAAAACGATACCGTACAGGTAAGCGGCCAAACCGCTATAGACCTGCGCAAAACCATTACTTATACCCTTACATCTGCCAAAGGCACCAAGCGCGATTATAAGTTTTCGGTCAGTATATTTACGGGGATCCCTATTTTATATTTAACCACCAGCGCCCCGGTAGTCTCAAAAGATGATTATGTAACCGGTAGCCTTGTAGTTGACGCCAACAACCGCTTTGAGCAGGAAAAAACAAACATCACGCTAAAAATAAAAGGCAGGGGTAATTCCACATGGGCAAACTTCCCCAAAAAGCCATATCGCTTAAAATTTGATAGCAAAGCAGCCATGCTGGGCATGCCCGCAGCCAAAAACTGGGTACTACTTGCCAATTATGACGATAAGACCCTGCTGCGTAACCGCATTGCATTGGAGTTTGCCCGCAGGATAGGTTCTGATTTTGCACCCCAAAGCCGTTTTGTGGAGGTGGTGATGAACGGCATAACCCTGGGTAATTACCTGCTTACCAGCCAGGTTGAAGTAAACGAGAACCGCGTAAATATTACCGAAATGACAGCCAGCGATAACGCCGGCGATGCCCTTACCGGCGGCTACCTGTTAGAGCTTGACCAGCGAAAGGATGAAAAATACTGGTTTGTTACTAAAAAGAACCTACCCTTCACCATTAAATCACCGGAAGAGATTACGCCGAAGCAACTGGAATATATATCAAAATACATGCAGGATACCGAGGACGCCCTGTTTGCAGCAAACGCTAACGACCCGGTAAATGGCTACGCCAAATACATCAACGTAGAATCGTTCATGAGCTGGTTTTTTGCCGAAGAGGTAGTTAAAAACCAGGATGGCCGCGATTTTAGCAGTATATTTTACTTTAAAGACCGCAATGGCAAACTGGGTATGGGCCCCGTTTGGGATTTTGACTTAAGCAGCGGTAACATAGACTACTCGGTATCAAAAGACCCAAATAACTGGTATATACGTGATGCTACCTGGATGATAAACCTGTTTAAGGATGTAACCTTCAGGAGTAAGGTGAAAATACGCTGGAACCAGATCCGTAATACTGCGGTTGAAGCCATTTTTACCGATATTGACGAAAACGCCGAGTATCTTAAACTATCGCAAAAACAAAACTTTACCACATGGCCTATCCTGGATAAATACGTTTGGCCAAATGCCGTGGTACTAGGTAACTACGATTTGGAAGTGGCATACGCCAAAAGCTTCCTGAAAACACGCATTGCATGGATAGATGCGGAGATAGCAACATACTAAAATGATTAAGGCAGCTCCTATCGGGCTGAAACCTTTCCTAAACAAAAAAGGCCGGATAACATATGTTACCGGCCTTTTCAATTAAAACAAAATCAACAAAACTAATTATAGGATATAGAACACTTTATTTTTGTTGTATGATGCACCCACAGCAGGTTCTTCCTGCTTGTAGTTCTCTTTCAGCATCTGTTTAATATCGCGCTCAATAGTGCGGGATATGGTGGTGGTTGGCGTATCGGTAGGCTTGTTCTCAAATGGGTCCTGCAGGTGGATGGCCATATTCTCAATCAGGAAGAATGATGATGCTATCGCGATAACCAGCGGTACCTCTACCACGCCAAAAAACTCTATTAAGCCAAAAGGCAACAATAACACAAACAGCAAAACCGACAAGTGAATGTACACGCTGTATGTAGCCGGGAACACCGTGTTCTTGATACGCTCGCAGCCACCCATCTCGTTACTGAAACGGGTAAGGGTTTCGTCCATAGCTACCTGTTGGTACTCGGTTATCCAGCCTAATTTAAAGGCGGCGCGCAGGTCGGCGCCTTGCAACTCCAGCAAACCCACCGGGATATTATCATAGCGTTTAACATGCTCTATATCTTCGGCACAAAGCAGGCGTTCCAATCCCTGCATCGGGTTTTCCCTGCGCAGGTGATGGCTTAAGCTGTAGCACCAGGCTATTTGGCGTTTTGCTACACGCTCACAAAAAGCCTTCTGCTCGTCCTCTGCATATGGGGTATCAACAAATGTTAACAGCTGGCGGGTAAGGCTACGTGAATCATTTACAATGGCACCCCAAAGCGTACGGGCCTCCCACCATCTATCATACGCCTGGTTTGATTTAAAGGCCAGCAGCAGCGATATAACTGTACCCAAAATAGTTGGCACCGCAATAGGGATAGAGATGCGTGTAAAATGAAAGCTATTGTACATAATGGCTATCAGTACTGCGTAAACCGTAACCATAATAACCTCTTTTTTTATTTTCCCGAAGATGTACTTAACGGGGATATTTTCTTTTAATAACATAATAGGTAGCTATTTAATATTTACACTTCTAATAATTCTTCCTCATTGCTTACAACTACAACCTGTTGCTGCATCATGCTGGCATAATCACTTTTTGGCACATTAATAACCGGCAGCCCCGAGCGTTTGATCAGTAAAACCGGATCAACACTCGACTGATGGATCGGAGTGAACGCGCAGCCTTCAGTATTCAGCACCAGGTCTACCTCATTAGCCTCAATAAAATGCTTAAACATGCTTAGTTTGCTGCCATACAGAAAATCGATCTTAATATTCTGGATCTGCGGATATTGGGCAC
Organism: Bacteroidota bacterium; assembly: GCA_040390445.1. GTDB lineage: Bacteria > Bacteroidota > Bacteroidia > Sphingobacteriales > Sphingobacteriaceae > Mucilaginibacter. The sequence continues at coordinate 463,147 of JAZJYI010000001.1, read as the reverse complement.
GCAGCACATTGCAGTAACGGTAAAATTCGTCGCTTACCTTTTCGTATTCGCGGCTGCGGCGGCTCAGGGTAATAATATCACTGAACGAATCGGTCAGTTTAAAAACATGTACAAATACCAGGTTCAGGTCGTCTTCCCTGAATTGCCTGCAAACGGCGTGGATACAATCTAATGATGATGCCTGGTAGTCGGTTGGGATGAGTATGGTTTTCATAAGTATTTGTTTGTTAGGGTTAAACCTTAATTATTTACTTATGCAATACTACCTCATGCTCATTAAAAGCAATTAAGAGGCTTATTAGAATTTAATTAGAGTAAAAAATATTTTTAACCATATAACAAATTGATTATCAATTAATAAAACGACAAGGAATAGCGATTTTATAATAACCAGAGGCAACTTATTAGAAAGTTATAAGAAAGCCTGTGTTGAATTGGCTATAAGATCTCTATTCTGTGAGCGAAATATTGAAATAACTTTTGTTATCTATCTGCTTTTTAGAACCGGAAGGGCACGCCTTAGACCGCCCTGAAACGGCCTTAAACGCCCAAAAACGACCTCAGGGCCCGTGAAGTGTTCACGTTCACTGCCGTGAACGCCTGCGAACACTCGTATATAACTTATAACCAATGCTTTAAGCTTTTACGTATTTTTATTACGCTACTGGCAGGCTGATCTGGATCTCGGTACCCATCTGTACTTCCGACCGGATGCCGATGGTACCATTGTGCAGGCGAATAATATTCAGCGTAAGCGGCAAGCCTATTCCATGCCCCTGAAAGTCGCTTGTATTTGAAGCCCTGAAGAAAGGTTCAAAGATGTGCTGCTGCTCCTGTTGGGGGATGCCTATGCCCTTATCAGTAACTTTAACCATAATGCGGCCATTGCCCACCGTTACCTGTACATTCACCGGGCGATTGTTGGAATATTTGCAGGCGTTGAGTACTATGTTACTTACCGCCAGTTGCAGCAGGTTGTTGTTACCTTCGGTATAAAGCAAACGCTCATCATCAGGCAGGGCCGAAAAATCAAGATCTATCACACTTTCGCGGTCTATCCTTTTTACTGAATCGGCAACGCCCATTACCAATTCATCAACCCGTATTTTTTGCCAGTTTTGCTTTTTTCCATCAAACCCGCTTTGTGCCAGGCCAAGCAAACTGGCCAGGATATGACCCAGCTTTTCGGCTTCGGCCAATATGGTTTTAACAGATGCCATCCCCTCGTCGGTAACCTTATTCCCTTTTAGCAGCAACTGCGTTTCGCCACTGATGATGGTAAGCGGGGTACGCAGCTCGTGCGAGGCATTGCTTACAAAATTATTCTGCGTTTCAAAAGCGGTTTCCAACCGGGTAAGCATATGGTTAAAGGTAAGTATCAGTTCGGCTATCTCGTCTTTACCTTGCACATCATCCAACCGCATGTGCAGGTTATTGGCTGTAATATTTTTTACGCCTTTGATGATGCTTCGCACAGGCTGCACTGTGTAGTACGAGAATATTTTACCCGCTATATAAGTAAGTATAATAGATACTACAAAGATGATAAGGAGCACATGCTTTAGCTGTTCAAGCTCTTTAAAGCCGTACGGATCATTAGCGGTAACTATTACAATATATTTTTCGCCGTGGATATTAAATAAGCTACCGGCATAGAAGTGGTTGGTTTCGGTATAACGTGCTTTCCTATTCGCCATGATGTTGTTATAAAACCCATCAGGCAGGTTTACAACCTTTTTGTACGCGGGCAACTTTGTAGTATCCAGCTTAATAATGTATTCCTGTTCGTTTGCCAGTTTCTCCAGGTAGCGGGTACGTACTTGTTTATAGGCTGCCGATTCTTTATCAGGATGGATATTGGTCTCGGCAGTAAGGTTAACCCTGGCTTCCAGGCGTTTAAAAAAATCCTCGAAGCTAAAATCAGATACAAAGTAAAATATAGACGCGTTGAGCAGTACCAACCCTATGGTGGATATGGCAACAAACAGCAGGGTTATTTTAGTTTGAAGTTTCATCCGTTGCTTGTTCCTTAAAAATATAACCCATGCCAAAAACGGTATGGATCAGCTTTACATCATAGCCGTTATCTATTTTTTTACGCAGATAGTTCACATAAACATCAACTACGTTAGTACCCATGTTAAAGTCGATATCCCAAACGTTTTCTAATATCTGGATACGCGACAGCACCTTATTCTGGTTTTTGGCAAAATACTCCAGCAGGTGATATTCGGTAGCGGTAAGGGCGATGTTTTTATTATCGCGTTTAGCAGTTTTTGATAGGGTATCTATCTCCAGCCCGGCAATATTGATCACATTTTTGGGTGCGCTGCCCACCTTGCTGCGGCGTACCAACGTACGGATGCGGGCTTCCAGTTCGGGGAATTTAAAAGGCTTTGCCAGGTAATCGTCGGCGCCGCTGTTTAGGCCGGTAACTATATTTTCGGTACTGCTTAGCGCGGTAAGCATCAATATAGCAACGCTATCGTCCTGCTTGCGGATCTCCTTACAAACCTGGATACCGTTTATGCCGGGCAGCATAATATCCAGTATAATAATATCAAAGTTGTGGATATGGGCCATTTCCAGCCCCATATTCCCATCGGCGGCAACGCTTACTTCCATACCGACTTCGGTTAAGCCGCGTACAATTACCGATACCAGGCCCGGTTCGTCTTCAACAAGCAGTACTTTCATTCAGCCGAATCTATGGGGAATACAACCATTTGCCCAAAATAAATGTTTTAAGGCTTAAAACTTCAATAATGCTTAAATTATTACGCCAATAAACCCAAACAAGGCACTTTACCGTGGTACATACTCCTTAATAGCGTATAACCGATGCCTGCAGCCCCCCTAAACAGCGAGGGGTTTTGCATACCTACACTTTCCGCATCATACGTTTGGTACCAACCCCGGTTGTTTTTGCGGTTTACTATTGCAACCAATGCTTTACGGGCATCTTGTAACAGGGCGGGCCTGCCCAGCACCTGTGCAGCCTCTATCAAAAAATCGATGCGGCCGGTGTTGCCACAGCAATAAAAATCAATATCGCTTAATAAATGTTTTTTGGTGGTGGCGATGGCTGTTTCTACATCGCGCAGCAAAGTTTCGTCTTTTAAAATACGGTAGGCATGCAGCCGTGCAAGGCCTATACCGGGCGCGCCATGGCACCAGGCGGTTTTGCAATCGTACCCGGCTTTGCGCAGGTCGCACCAGTTGGTACGTTCGGCGTTTCGGTAGTAATTCTCAAATTGTAGGGATTGGTAAAACGCCTGTTTATATTGCGCCATCCCTGTAATATCAAATAAAGTAAGCAGTGCGCAGGCAATACCTGATGCACCGTGCGAGAAACCGGTGAGGGGCCTGTCGAACTGTTCGCTACGCCAGGTTAAGGTGCGCGAGGCTGAATCAATTACGCGCGCCTGCAATAAATGATGGGCAATGGTTACCATCAGTTCTAAAACATCTGCCGGGCCTCCGGCTTTGTAAAGGGAGGCCAGGCTTAACAATAAACCGGCCGAACCAGCCATAACATCATATTTAGTGTCCCGCTTAATATCGGCGGGTTCAATTAGCCGGGTTAGGGCTATAGCCTTTTGCAGGTTATCATTATCTGTACGATGGGTTTTAACCAGCGCATATAACAAACCCGCTAAACCAGAAGCAAAGGATATATCTACAGTTGTTTTAAAGGCACGTTTTACCTCCGCAGCTATAATGGTATCTATTAATTGCTTATTGGCATCGCCATCAACCATATGTAAAAAACAGGCTATCCCCAGCGAGCCATCATACAACATTGGGCTAAGCTGTCCTAATATCAGTTTGTTACCTGCGTCAGCCGTGTAGCCGTTCCAGCTAAAAGTATCGTTATTTTTGATGGCTGATGACAAGATGCCGTCAGCTATCAGTTGTATTTCTTTTGATATGGATGCCCGGCTGTACTTTGTTAAGTTCTTATCGGCATGCGGAGGGCCGGTAACTTTACCCGAGCCGTAACGTGCGGCGAAGGCCGATGTAATAAGACTTACCTGTTGCTCCATTTTGCCGGAATCAAAATTATTGATGCGGTTAAGGGTGAATTGATAAGGGGTAGTTTCAAAAAAAGCCCACTCCGGGTTGTCCCCCGACTCCCGGATGTGGAGCTTTGATGTATCCCCGGTAAAAAGCGGCACATTCATGCGCTTTATAGCTTCAAACTCGGCATTGTTTACTAATGCTTTTATTTGAGGCAGCAGCAAAGTTGCTGTCGGGAATTCGTTTAATGACCTGTATATTTCTTGCTTGCGTACCTCTTCTGATAATAAAGCATCGGCGTTTAGTGCGTTTTCAATAATGAAGAGGTAATTCATGGTGTACCGCACAATCACTCGTATAGGCTTATCCTTAAAATTGCTGAAGGCAGCCCCAGGTGTATCTAAAACATCCCGGTTGGTAATAAACCAGTTGCATGCCCTTTTAAAACCGCCTGTAATTTCGGCCAGGTAGTTTTGGGGCGATACAGCTGCGCCATTATAAAGGGGCTGGTTCTTATCGGCCGTAAATATGCCTTTCTGCTTCTCCAGCCGTAGGGCATCGGTGCCTGTATTTACCCATGCCCAGCGGTCGATACCCGATACTTGCCTGCCCCAGGCGCCAAAACCACTGTTATCAATGGGCGCATCCTGCTCGCCTAAATATATATTGGCGGGTACAAGGCCGGTATTATTTACGCTATATATACTTTCCTGCATTTCGGCAGTTGCGCCAAACAGGCATTCCTGGTCTATCAGCACAGGGTGTTTACCGCAGGCTATGATGTTCTCAAAATGGAAATCGGTACCGCCCAGCAAAAACACAATGGCCAATAGCGCGCCGCATTGGGTATAATATTCCAATAGTTCGGAGGCACTTGTTACCGGTAAATGCGCTATATATTCCATCCAGAAATAACCGCCGCGATCAAGCACCCGGGCAGTTTTCAGATCGATGCCCGTATCGGCAGCTACCTGGCTGATGAATGTATTAAAGGCAACATCCATGGCACCGCTGCGCGGTTTATAAACTATTTTTAAGCCGCTTGTAAACTCCACAATGGCCGTACTTTTACCACCATTGTGCAAATCGCCCTGGTTTGTACTGATCTTAACCGGGGGGCCAATAGGCTGGTTATTATTAAATAATTGCGACAGGCTATCCGTATCGGTTTGGATATGATTATGCAGTTCTGTTTCAAATGCGGTTAGCTGATGCAGCATATTCTGTTGCAGGCTGTTTACCAGGGGGTATTTTTCAAGAAATCCGGCCAGCCCGTTTTGGTTAAAAAAATGATCATCATAATCATTCAATATCGCATCGGTGCTTTTAAAGGCCGGATCAACTAATTGTAATATATTAAAGCAGGGGTGTGTTTTGGAAGCGAAATCGCAAAAGTGTTCGTCAAACGCAAACTTGCTTACTGATGAGAGCGCCTTTAAAAAAGCCTCAGTTTCATCATCAGATAAATTTTGCAAGCCGCCCTGAATCATGGCTTTGATATGCTGCCCAAAGGGCAATGTTTGCCGGGTAGGTGTTTCGCGATTATTTATGTCTGTCAATTTACCGGGGGTTAAATATCACATTGCTTAAACCAAATAAAGTGCAAAGCGGCTTACCACTTTGCACTTTATTTAAACATACGATCAAACAGTACAAACGGCTGTCCAGGCGGTTGAAACACAGCCCAGGTTGCCTGCAGGTGCTTTGTGGCCTTTACCTAGGTCGGCATCTGAGAAAGATACGCCATGTTTTTTGGCTACTTCTGCAATTGCTGCAGATACCGCTTTGTTAAGATCGCTTTGTAAAGCAGCATCGCTCTTTACAGCTTCAGAAAAACTTTTTTGTGACATTGTGATAAGGTTTAGGTTTGTATTTATTTAACAATGCTAAGGTATGGCCACCCGCACAATTCCTATAGGTTGTAAAAACCCTTTTGTATAAGGGAGATAAACCCTATTATTTAAAGGTTAAATCATTGCGCGAAAACATAAACCATCATAGCATAAAAAGCAAAAATGCCCCTGCAAATTTCTTTGCAGGGGCATTTTAATTGCTTTATACTATTATCGGTGTTATTTAAGCCTGTTTACCAAGGGCAATTATATCCTTTCCTTCTATTACCCTGGTATGGTAACCCTGTTCGGTAACGGTTATCATGGCCTGGGCTATCTCTGGCAAAGTAACAAAGCCTGCGGGATATAATGCCCGCCCTACCGGGAACAACCAATTAATATACTTATAAAAGCCATGTGTTTTGGTAAGGCCTTTAATAGGTTTTATAAACCCCGGCCTGAAGGCAAACACCTGCAAAAAAGGGAGCATCATCAAATCGTTCTCAGTTTTACCTTTTACAGCTGCCCAGCCGGTGCCTTTCTCATTGCTATCTGTACCAGCGCCGGATATGTAGCAAAATGTCATATCGGGGTTATGCTTCACCAATGTTTGGGCAACGTTTAATGTAAGCATATAAGTGGTTTTATAAAAATCATCCTTGCTAACCCCTACCGATGAGATACCCAGGCAAAAGTAACAGGCGTTGTAACCTGCTAACTGGTCTTCAATAGGTTTCAGGTCGAAAAAATCGGCGTGTACAATCTCCGTTAGTTTAGGGTGTTTGTAACCCGATGGTTTACGGTTGATGATCAGCACTGCCTCAACATCAGGGTGCTGCAGGCATTGGTGCATTACGCCTTCGCCCACCATGCCGGTTGTACCAGTTATTATAGCCCTTATTGGTTTGTTCATCATGGTTTGTAAAGAGACATTAAAACAAGCATTAACCGGTAAAGTTTTACGTAATTATACCGGCACGTTCACCGTAACTGTTGTGCCTTCGCCAGGTGCGGATTCATACTCGATGGTGCCGCGCAAATATTCGATACGTGTAAGGATGTTTTTCAGGCCAATACCTTCAAAACTGCCTGCCTGCTGGGCATCAAACCCTACACCGTTATCTTTTATCACCGCATTTATTTCGCGTGCATCGCGTTTCAGGATAATGTCTAACTGTGTAGCTTGCGCGTGCTTAATAACGTTATTGATGGTTTCCTGGATGATACGGTAAAGCATGGTTTCTACATTGCTCTCCAGCCGGTCTTTAAAACCCGTTGTTTCCAGGCGGATCTTCAGGCTGTCGGCATCTATCTTTTCAATAAAGCTTTTCAGATCAGACGCGATGCCCGACCGCAGCAGCATATTCGGCATCATCTGGTGCGATATCACCCTAACTTCCTTACAGCTTTCATCAACCAGGGCAAGGGTATTCTCGGCCAAAAACTTATCCTCCTCGCGCTGCAGGCTGATGCGTTCAAACAAACCGCTCAGGTTCATCTTAACGGCCGAGAACAACTGGCCCACCCCATCGTGCAGGTCGGCACCTATACGTTTGCGTTCATGCTCTTCCGCATCTATCACCGCTTTGGTCATCATATCCTGATGCCGCAGCATCTCTGCCTGCAACAGCGCCTTTTGTTTTAGTTTATTGCGGTTATAAACCAACCCCGCTACCAGTATAGACACCAGCAACAGGCCTATTATAATGGCTATGGTAGTTTGTTGTTTGCTGATAGATAACTTTTGAATAGTGTTCTCTTTATTTAACAGGCTTATTTTTTGTTCCTTTTTTTCGGTATCAAATTTGGTTTGCATCAGGGCAATTTGCTTGTTGCTGTTCTCGTTTATCATCTCCACGCTAATGCCCTGATACTTTTGGTGGGCCTGCAGCGCGTTCTTATAATCGCCAAGCTGTTCGTAAATATGGCTTAATGCCCCCCATCCCATTTTTTCGCCCTGTTTGTATTTGCTTTCCTGGCTTAAAATCAGTCCTTTCTTCATCCAATCCAGCGCGGTTTTGTATTCCTTCTTTTCACTATATATCCCGCTGATGTTCATATAGGTATCGCTGATTTGCTTTTTATCATTAAAAAAACGGTCTATCTTTAATACTTCCTGCTGATACTGAAGGGCCTTATTATATTGCTTCATGGCGGTATAGCAGTTGGCCATGTTTGAATACACTTGCGACAGGCCCCGCGTATCGTTATGCTCTTTACATATTGCCAAAGCTTCTGCATCCATTTTCAGGGCTTTATCAAACTGGCCGCCTTCACCGTAAACATTCGCCAGCATTTGCAGGCAGCTTACTATCATGGTGGTTTTATTAACCTTCCGCGCCAATGCCAGGCTTTGCAGCCCGTATTTTTCAGATTCCTTTGAGTTTTGATTATCAAAGTAAACCAGCGACAAATTGCCTAATGATGCGCATATCCCCAGGGTATCTTTCAGCTTTTCGCGGATGGCAAGGGCTGCCAGGTGGTTTTTAACAGCTTCACTATAATTGCCGGTTTGCCAATAATAAATACCTAAGCCGTTATGGCCTTTGGCTATAATGAGGGGCAGGTTATTCTTCTCAGCTATCCGGATGCTTTTTTCGCTTGCTATGCGCATGGAATCAAACTCCCCACGGTTAGAGTATTGTACCGACATAAACGAATAAACGTTAGCCAGACCTTTTTGATATTTAAGTTTTTGGGAGATAGCCAGCGACTGGTCTATCATTTTTTGGGATTGCGCAGGGTCCATCCGTTGCAGTTCGAGCGCTATTTGGTAGTACAGGTCTGCTTTTAACGTATCAGCTTTGGCCGCCGCAAGTATCTTTTTTAAACTATCAACAGTTTGGTTTTGCGCTAGTGCAAATATGGGGATGCACAAAAGCATTATCATCAATAACTTTCTCATCAGGGGAATAAGATTTAGTTATTAAAGATATGTTTATTATTGAAGTATTAAAATACTTTCCTTGCAGAAAAAAATATTTAGTTAACCGGGTATTAAGCCTGCTTCATGGTTTGTTTACGCAGCAGGTTGATCACCACATAAGCACCTATCAATGCAGGGAAAAACAACAGGAACGACCGTTGCAGCAATGTAAAAATAGGTATAAGGGTTGCCGGCACTATCTTACCAAATAAGGTAGATATAAACCCTTCAGCAAAACCGCTCCCACCCGGGGTTGGTGCAAAATATATCATAAACTGGATCAGGATCTGGATAGATATTACCTGCACCAGATTAGCATTAACGCCTAACCCCATTAATAACACCCATTGCAGGCAATATTTATTCAGATATAATACGGTTGTAATCAATAAACTCAACGGAAATAAAAACGGATGCTTGCGAATAATAACGCTACAGGTTTGTTGGTATTTGCTGATACTTTGAAAAGAGTTATCGGCCCATTTGGCCAGTTTTTCTTTCCTTTTAGGGAAAATGGCGGATAAGCCGATTGCAATTTTTTTGATGATATTACCTATCCAAAGCGGTTTCCAAAAAGCCATCAGAAACGCTAACAGGAAAAGCAGGAAAAAGCTAAACCCATATTTAAGCATGGCCGGCACCATACTGCCAACCTCGGTAGTATCCATTAACATAATGGCTATAAATCCTGCCAGGGGCATAAATATCAATGTGGCGCCCAGGTTTAATAAAGTTACCGCGAAGGAATCAATAAACGTTACGCCATTGCTGGTATAAACAAATATTTGCGCCGGGCCTGCACCACCGTGTGCCGGTGTTACCGCCCCCATAAACATATTGGCCACGTTTGCCCTAAAACTCACCCAGTGTGATACACCGGGCGCCAGTTTGCGGATGTAGATGTGGTTACGCCAGCTACCCAGCATCAAATCCACAAAAAGCATCACAAAGCAAATGGCGATGTACTTGTAAGAAATGTGCGACAATGCTTTCACCGTATCGCCGGTGTTATTGTAAAAGAAAACCACTGCTATAGTAGCCACGGTTATCAGCGCGAACCAAAAGGCCCCTTTGATAATAACTTTTTTATTAAATACGCTTTTTACGTCCTGCTTTTCGGGTTCGGTGGTTGGCTTGTTGCTTGATGTCATTGTTTGCTTTAACGGTGCAAAGTTAAAATAATGGTTCGCCTTCCGAACTTTTTGGAGTGATACCTTTCCACTTCAAAATACTATCGAACAAGTCGGCCGTGCGCATTGGTTTTTCGGCCCAGCCTTTTTGGTTATATATCATAGGCACATGGATGTGATACTTATGTAACGATCCGTGCGAGCCTTTGTGTTCAGGATATTCCCAAAAATCGCGCAGGTCATAACCCAATGCGGCGCTTATTACAATATCCCCTGCCCTGCGGCTTTGGAACAATTGATAGATCTGAAACACAGCGTCCGGGTAATCGGTATCAAAGGTGGCTGCCAGGATAGCACGGTGGCCGGTAGCTTCAATCTTGCCGCCATATTTTAATACATCGGCGGTAACGGGCTCGTAGGTAAATACATCATCCCTAACAGAGATATTTGCTTTGCCTGTTTTGTTATGCACAATAAAGGTTTGCTCTTCATCGCCACGGTAAATGGCAAAATCAACCGCATCCTCGTTTAACAATAACTGTAAACGTTCGGCACCCATAGCTTGCAGCATTCCCTGCTCGCGCAGTACGTGGTCGCCCTCGTGGTTAAGGAAATGAATACTACCGAACGAGTTGCCAGATATCATTACCGCGCATTTGGGGTTACTTTTCCAAATAACCGGGTAGTACACAGATTTTAACCCATGGTCGGTCATCCAGTCGGCAAGGTCAAGGTGTTTGGTTGTTGGGGTAAGGCCGTGGTCTGATGTCATTATAAACAAGGTATCGTCCCATTTGCCCTGCTCCTCTAACTTGGCGCGAACTTCGCCCAGGCTATTATCGGCAATTTTGTAGGCCTCAACCGTGCGTGCATCGCGGATATGGTGGTAATGCGAATCCCAGTCAACACTCGGGAACACCGCGAACAGGAAATCAAAATCCTTACCCGAGTTTAGCATATCCATAATACGCTGGTGGCCCTGTATATCAACCGGGTGGTGGCGTAGTTTAAAGTGCGCGCGCATGTATAACATACCCTTGCCTTTTTTGCCCAGGTCATATTCATCGGGCACGTTGCGGGTTATCATGTTATACAGGTTATATGATTCGCCCATCAGTTCAAATAGCGTGGGTTTATCGGCCGGCATATCGGTATTGAACCAGGCCGCCTCGGGCCCGCAGTAGCTGCGCATGGCCAGCTTGTTGAAACGGGTGCGTTTAAATTCTTTTTTATCAAACCAGCGGATGCCCGTAATATCCATAGTACCCGGGAAGTGACCGGTTAAAAATGGCAGGTAAGCCGGCCCGGTGGTTGATGGGAAACAAGTGGTAGCCTTGCGGTAAGTACCCTCGTCAATTATTCGTTTTATGTTTGGAAGTTCCCCTTTTGCTATCAGTTCTGGTAAAACCTCACTGTGGGCGCCGTCAACTAAATAAAACAGCACTCGCTTATTACTTTGCATCAATAGTATTTAATATGATAAAAAACAGCCTTTAAAGCATTAATAAGGGCGTTTTGAAAATTATATCCGTAGCTGTAAAATAAATAAATAATTATGGTTTTTTGAGTTACGGTATGTAACTATTACATAACTATTAAAAAAGTGTACTTATTGCGCCTTTAAAAAAGTTTTAATTAAAATTGTAGCCGATTATAACCGCTGTTACTTGAAACGCACGTTCGCCATATTTTTTCTTATTATTTACTTCTTTAACTGGGGTGGATACATGTTGCTGCAAAGCTATATGGTTACGCAATCAGACAGGCGAATGAACGACCTCATCAGCCATAACCTTTACGACCCCAACAAACTGGTAGAGGTTAAAGTAAAACAAAACCTGCCCGGAATAAACGAATGGGCCGACTATAAGAACGTAAGCGGTTCCATCCGCCTAAAAAATGCCTGCTACAACTACGTAAAGCTTAAATTTACCAAGGATACGCTTTATGTGATGTGCGTGCCCAACTACGAAAAAACCAAACTGATAGATAACAACGTTATTTACGCCAAGCAGGTGAATGATATCCCTACGGATAAAACCAAAGATGACGCTAAAAAAACCGGCGGCGATAAAACTTACGACCACCCGCAACTGGTGATGAATTTTCTGCGCTTTAAGGACATCCCACCTGCAGGCGCTAATAAAACGTACCGGTTATCTGCCGATCCATTCATTGCAACGCCTGTACAGCCTCCTGAAGTTTTAAGTTAATCCTAAAATCTTAGTATCCTATTCAAACCCACATGGTGTAATTACGCCTTGTGCGGGTACTATTTTATTAACTTTTTATTTCAACACTTTAAAATTCATCAATGAAACATTTATACACAACCCTGCTTGCAGTGGTTATAACTGCATGCGTGTACCAGGCGCAGGCGCAAAAGATCACTAAAGACACCATCAGGCTGGATAGCGTACTGATCAAAGAATCGCGCAGCAAAAACCTGCCTGATGTATCAGGCAATTATATTTTCTCGGGTAAAAAAACCAATATTATTTATGCCGACCCGGGCAAGGCAAACTTAGCGGGCAACAACGCGCGTACGTTATTTGCGCAGGTACCGGGCATTAATGTTTGGGAAATGGATGGCGCAGGCCTGCAGCTAAACATTGGCACACGTGGTACCGATATGCACCGCTCTATAGAAACCAACGTTAGGCAGAATGGCTACAACACCAACTCGGATGTGGTGGGTTACCCCGAGAACCACTACAACATGCCATTCCAGGCTATTGGCGAGGTGCAATACGTACGTGGTGCATCGTCCCTGCAATTTGGCAGCCAGTTTGGCGGTATGGTAAATTTTAAAATTAAGCAGCCCGATACCACTAAAACATTTGGTTTAGAGAGCGAGCAAACTGTTGGTAGCAACCGTTTCTTCAACTCTTACAATGCCATTGGCGGTAAAGTGGGCAAAATTAGCTACTACGCTTACTTTGATGCCCGCAGCGGCGATGGCTGGCGGCCTGATGCGGCGTTTAACTACCACGCGTATTACGCCAACATTAAATACCAGTTCAATACAAAAGGCAGTTTATCGTTCCAGTTCTCGCGGTCTGATTATGTGCAGCAAATTGCGGGTGGCTTAACCGACGATATGTACAATGCTACCGCAAGGCAATCAAACCGTTTCCGTAATTTTTTTAAACCGGCTATCAATATCCCGGCATTAATTTTCAATTATAATTTCAGTAAAGACACTAAGTTAGAGATCACATCGCATGTGCTATTTGGCGAACGCAGCAGCGTGCAGTTTATAGCGCCATCAAACGTAGCCGATGTTGTGAACCCTGCTTTAGGCACCTACAACCCACGCCAGGTAGACCGCGACCATTATAAAAGCTTTACAACCGAAGCGCGTTTATTACAAAACTACACGCTTGGCAATGTAAGCAGCACGCTTACTACGGGTGTAAGGTTTGCCGATGGCTCAACCCATCGCCAGCAAAAAGGCGTGGGCACAACCGCCACTAATTTTGATTTGAGCCTGGTTAAAGATTACGGCATAGACCTTGACCTGAACGCCATTAACTACGCGGCCTTTGTAGAAAACATCTTCCGCATTACCAATAAGTTTTCATTTACACCGGGCGTACGTTACGAGGGTATTAAAACAACTATTGATGGTGTGGTGAACAACCGCAGCACTAATGTAGATTACAAACGCGACCGCAGTTTCCCCCTGTTTGGCGCCGGCCTGCAATACCAGGTGAGCAGCACCATGCAGCTTTACGGAAACTTCTCGCAGGCATACCGCCCGTACATTTACGCTGCCGTTACCCCTGCCGATCAGCTAACGCTTGTTGACCCCAATATGAAAGACAGCCGGGGTTATAACTCCGACCTGGGTTACCGCGGCAAAATAGGCCCGGCTTTTACTTTTGATGTGAACGGCTTTTTTGTACACTATGGCAACCGCGCAGGTACTTTAACCGTGCAGGATGCGGGTGGAGCAAACCATTTGTACTTAACTACTATTGGCAATGCCGACGCTAAAGGTATTGAAGCTTATACCGAGCTATCACTCATCCGTGGTTTCAACCCGCAATCGGGCAGCGATCTGCGTTTGTTTAACACCCTTGCCTACACCCATGGCAGGTACACCAGCGGCAGCATCAATAACAATGGTATAAACGTTAGCCTTAAAGGCAATAAAATTGAAGGCACACCAGACTGGACAAACCGCACCGGCCTTACTTATTTAACCGGCCACGTTACATCAACCTTGTTGTTTAGCTATGTAAGCAAACAGTTTAGCGATGCCAACAACACCGCATTTAACCCAACCGGGGCTACAGGTATAGTGCCTGCCTATAAATTGGTCGATCTGGCGTTTAACTACAGTTTCCTGAAAAACTACCTCGTTAATTTCAACATCAACAACCTAACCGATCAGAAATATTTTACCCGCCGCATAAACATGTATCCCGGCCCCGGCATTTTGCCGGGCGATGGCATTTCGTTTAACATTGGTTTAGGGGTGAAACTTTAGCCCCCCAAGCCCAAAAAAGGAAGTTTTTGAAAAGCTTAAAACAAATAAAGGCCCGACTCTTTTCAGAGTTGGGCCTTTATTATTCTATTCCCCCTTCAGAGCGGGTTAGGCAGTATGCTTTTTTACTATCGCGAACAGCTCTTCTAAATCAAATGGTTTTTTGAGGTACCCGTCTGATAATCCCTCTTTAGCTAACTCGGCCACATTGTTTACTGCCGATACGATGATAACCGGGATGTGGCTGGTTTTCGGGTCTGATTTTAATTCGCGGCTTAGCTGCTGTCCGTTGGCATCGCTTTTCCATTCGGTGAGCCAGTTATCCAGCAATATCAGGTCGGGCTTATGTTTATCTATAGATTTTAGTATCCTGGAATTGTCTGACGATATAACTTCATACCCTTCGCTTTCCAGCGCATAGGTCATGGTATCCCTTATGTCCTTATCATCCTCAATAACCAAAATTTTCTTAGCCATAGTTATATAAACCAATTATTCCCATATGGGGTAAATATTTCTTTTTAATTATAACAGTAAATTATAAATATTGTTTATCAACATAAAAGCAAAACCACCTTTAAATTAACCGAGTAAGTATTTTTACGTCGGCAGGTGTTACCAGTAATGCCGGCGATATATGTACAAAATATTTATAATGGGCAGCTTCCATATGGCGGCTTAAAGCCTCTTCATCGGCCCACTCCTCTTCAATTACATATTTGGTAGGCTCATCCTTATATTGATATAGCTCGTACGCTATGCAGCCAAGCTCTTTCATTGAAGCTTCAACCAGTTTTTTCAATTCTGTATCAAACGCGCCCTCAGCATCTTTTTTGCAATGCATAGAGGCAAGTAAGCTAATGCTCATGGTATCTGTATTTTAATAAAGAAACGTTAAAGCATATGCTATTGTTTATCTACCAATTGTAATTTTGTTTATACAAAAAGTAGTTTCAGCAGTCCCAAGGGCGTTTTATAGGGCAAAACCAGGCAAGCGGTAAACCTTGTAACAAAAATTTGACGAGGGGAGGACTGACTAACAGCCGAGCGGGAGTTAACTCACCCGGTCATCGCTTCGCTCAGCCACCCTCTCTTCGCTGCGCAGAAAGAGGGTGAAAACTTTTCTCCTAACCCTCTTTGCGAAGCAGAGAGGGTCGGCCGGCGAAGCCTGGCCGGGGTGAGTTATCTAATAAAGCGCTCAACTATATCTCGCCATCTAAATTAAAGCAATTACGGCAGCGGGCTTCATAGCTTTCTTTTTCGCCAAGCAGTATCTGGCTTTCGTTGGGCACCAGGCGGTACGAGTACATGGCCTGCTGGCCGCATTTTACGCATACGGCGTGCAGTTTGGTAACCGAATCGGCCATGGCCATTAACTGCGGCATGGTACCAAATGGGCGGCCTTTAAAATCCATATCTAAACCGGCAACAATAACGCGCACACCACTGTTGGCCAGGGCCTGGCAAACCTCAGGCAGGCCGTCGTCAAAAAACTGGGCTTCATCAATCCCTACCACTTGTATATGGGCTGCCAATGGTAAAATTTCTGCCGATTTACCAACAGCTTTTGAGGGGATAGAATTAAGATTATGCGACACCAGGGCACTTTTATCATAGCGGGTATCGGCTACCGGACTAAAAATTTCAACATTAACTTTTGCGATGCGTGCGCGGTTAACCCGCCTGATCAGCTCTTCGGTTTTACCCGAAAACATTGACCCACAGACCACTTCAATACTCCCGCCAACCTCATTCCTCCTTTTAAAAACTTCCTCGGTATACAATCTCTCTGAACTTTAGTGAAGGGCTAATATCAGAATTTTATGCTATTTTTGGGAAGCAATTTCCTAACATTAAAGCCATGAAGCAGCAGGAAGTATTTAGAAAGACCGGCGAAATACTAAAAGAACTTAGCGACCAATATGAGGACCTGAAAAGCACTCCAGACAACCTCAACGACCTGGAACTTGAACTGTTTATTGCCAACGCCCACTTTTTAATAGACCATGCCGAAATATTAAGAAAGCTTAACCTTCAAAAATTACAGGTGCAGCATACTTTGCCCCCGCATGTTGAAGAACCCGAAGCGAAAGCCCTGGTTATTGAAGAGCCAAAAGCCCCTGTTATACAGGAACCAAAGGCAGCCATTGAAGAAGAGCCGAAAGCCCCTGTTGTTATACCTGAAACAAAGCGCCCCACCGCAGGCGAACCAAAATATTTTGAGCCGCTGGTGCAGCAGGTAAAGCCTGTTATTAAACCGGCCGAACCCATACAATTAGAAATAAGCCCCGCAAAAGAGGAACAGCCTACACCGCAGATAGACCTGCAAACCGGCAGCGATACCGACAGCTATTCGTTTGAACGTGAGGAACCGGAAGTGATAAAACATGACCTGGTAATTGACGAGGCCGACGACTGGGACGAGGAAGATGAAGTTATACCCCTTGTTACCGAAGACAAAACGAGGAAGTTCCCGCCAGTTACGATGGAAGATATTTTAGATGATGAGCCAAAAGTGGCTGATGAACCTAAAGTAAACGACGAGCCAAAAGCCGACGAAACCCAGGAACCTAATATAGTACCAACCAACCCCGAGCCGGTTATTGATAACATGCCTAAGGTTAAGGAAGAAGAACCTGTTAAAGAAACAAAGCCGCTCTCCTTTAACGAGCGGATGTCGGCACAATTGAAGGGGCAGCAAACTACGAAGACAGAACCTGCCCAGGAGGCCATTAAGGATATTAAGGCCGCCATTAGCCTTAACGATAAATTACTTTTTGTAAAAGACCTGTTTAACGGTTACAGCCTTGCCTACAGCGAAGCCATTGAGATAGTAAACCGTTTTACCACCTTTGAGGAAGCCGACCGTTTCCTGAAAACCAACTACGTTACCAAAAATAACTGGGAAGGTAAAAAAACGACTGCCGATAAATTTTATGCCTTGTTGAAACGCCGCTACGCGTGATTTATCCCCATGCGGTTCGAATCCAGTTTAAGGAGGATGAACAACAATACGGTAAAACTCCATAATGACGAACCGCCATAACTGATGAATGGCAGCGGGATACCTATTACCGGCATATAGCCAATGGCCATTGCTATGTTAATGATAACGTGGCAGAAGATAATGGATGCCACCCCATACCCGTAGATCCGTGAGAATGGCGCACGCTGTCGCTCGGCTATCAGCACAATACGCAACAGCAAAAACAAGTATAAGCCCAGCACTACTACCGAACCTGCAAAGCCCCACTCCTCGCCCACTGTACAAAAAATAAAATCGGTGCTTTGCGCCGGCACAAAAGCGTACTTGGTTTGCGTACCCTGCAGGTAACCCTTACCCCATACACGCCCCGAACCTATGGCTATTTTTGATTGGTTTTGGTTATACCCCACGCCACGCAAATCTTTACTGAGGCCAAGCACTTCATCTATACGTACGCGCTGGTGCGGTTTTAAGCCATGGTAATAAAGCGGTTTAACGCAAAATATAAATGCGATGGACACTATTAACCCTATGATAAGCCCGGTAACAACCTTACGGTTTCGGCTAAACATAAACAGCAGCAATGCCGCAACAGCAACCAATGCTATAATAATAAACCATACATTCACCAGCAAGGCAGATATAAACAGCGAAATCAGCAAACCAATTACGATCAGGAAATAAACGGATAAGCCCTCCCGGTACAGCACAAATATCAATGAACAGAATACCAGCGTCGACCCATCATCCGGCTGTAGCTTAATCAGCATCATGGGCAGCAATATAATGCCACCCGCTATCAGGAATGATTTTGGCTCGGTAACCTTTACGTTTGTAGCGCTAAGGTATCGCGCCAGTAAAAGGCAGGTAGCAAACTTGGCAAACTCGGATGGTTGCAGTCTGAAACCACCTCCCATATCTATCCAGGCCTGGTTACCGCCCACATTATGCCCGGCAACAAGTACCAGCAACAGCAACAGTACCGTTACAATATAAAATACAGGCGCCAATGCCGATAAAAAGCGGCTTTCCAGTAAAAGGATAACCGTACCAATTACCAAAGCCGAAACAATAAAGATGAACTGTTTACCGTATTCGGTATCCATATCCAATATATTGGGATGGTTTTCATCAAACACCGCAGCGTGGATATTGAACCAGCCAATAACGCACAGCGCCAAATAAATAAGCACTGTTATCCAATCAACATTAAAAAAGAAACTACGCTGGTTATTCATCGTCTTTTCGTTTTGGCAGCATGGCGGTTAATACATTACCCTGGCCTTTTTTAGCGGCTTTATTTTGTGCCGATTTTAAGCTGGCCTGTTTTACAGAATCAGCCTTCCGCTTTTTAAGCGAATCGGCGGTTATCTTTTTAAGGCTATCGGCCTTTATTTTTGCTTTATCGGCAGGTTTTACAACAATCTCAGGCAACAGGTTGCTATTAATATAATACTCAGGGTTTATACCCGATGGGCGTTTAGATATACTGCCCTTTAAATACTGCTCAACAATAAAACTGGCAATTGGCGCAGCCCAGGTACCACCCTGCCCCGAGTTTTCAACTACAACGGCTATGGCTATTTTAGGGTTATCGCGCGGGGCAAATGCCACAAATACCGAGTTATCCTTTTGGTTTTTAACCTGGGCGGTACCGGTTTTTCCGCACATAATAATACCCGGTATTATTGAGCCCTTGGCCGTACCAAAGTCAACCACGTTTTGCATCCCGTTTATTACAGGTTCAAAGTACTGCGCATCTATGCCCACGTAATTGCGCAAGGTATATTCTTTTCTTATTACCTGCTTATCGCCAATGGCCTTAATTAAATGGGGTTTATAATAATAGCCATGGTTGGCTATGGTAGCTTCAATGTTAGCCAGTTGTAACGGCGTAGCCGATAATTCGCCCTGGCCTATCCCTAATGATATTACCGTGCTTGAACGCCAGCCCCCTTTGCCATACACTTTATCGTAATAGGCCGCTTTGGGCAGGTTACCGCGGCTTTCGTTTGGCATATCCAGCCCCAGTTTTGTGCCTAAACCAAACTTAGCCACATTATTGCGCCAGTAGTTAAAAGAGGTATCGGTATTACGCGCCCCGTTACGATTAATGAGTTTCTCGAAAACCATATCAAAATAACCATTGCATGAATGGGCTACCGCGCTGGCCAGGTTTACATCACCATGCACCTCGCCATGAAAACATGGGATACGGCGGTTACCCGATTGGTAATACCCGTTGCAGTGGTAAACCGTTTGCGGCGTAATAATACCTTCCTGCATGGCAATAAGTGCACTCAGCGGCTTAAATGATGAACCAGGCGGGTAGTATGCCTGTACAGGGCGGGTAAAAAATGGCTTGTATGGGTCTTTGTATAATTTAGCTGCGTTGTTCCCGCGCTCGCGGCCTACCAGCAGGTTTGGGTCGTAAGTGGGGCTGCTTACATAACAAAGTATTTCGCCCGTTGATGGCTCAATGGCTACTATACTACCCACCTTGTTCTGCATCAGCTTTTCCCCAAGCTTCTGGATCTTCATATCCAATGATGATATCAGGCGTTCGCCGGCAACAGCCGAGGTATCAAAAGCACCATTAGCGTAACGGCCTTTACGCACATTGCGCGAATCTACCATCATGTTCTCTACCCCGCGCTGTCCACGCAGTACGGTTTCGTATGATTTTTCTACACCGGTTATCCCTACATAATCGCCCGGGCTGTAATACCCGCCCGATCGTTTAATAATGCCATCAGTAGCTTCGCCAATATAACCCAGGAATTGTGCTGCTGCCGAATCGGGATAGGTGCGTACCGGCCTTTGCTGGGTATCAAACCCCGGGAACTCTGACAGGCGCTCCTGGAAGGATGCATATTGTTGTGCCGATACCTGTTTCTCAAAAACCGATGTGCGGTATGGCGAGTAAACCCTTGCTTTGGCCATACGTTTATCAAAGCCTTCGCGGTCTATCCCCAGTAGTTTACAAAATTCAACTGTATCAAAAGCCTTTACTTGTTTTGGCACTACGGTTATATCATAAACGGGCTCGTTTTGTACCATAATTTTGCCGGTACGGTCAAGTATGGGGCCGCGGGCGGGGTACTTAATAAACTTACGGATAACGTTTTGGCTGGCGTATAAAGCGTAGCGGTCATCAACCACCTGTATGTAAAACAGCCGGGCAAGCAATACTAATATCAGGGCTATAAATATCCCTGCTATAACATATCTCCGCTCAAAAAAACTATTCATTTATTATTTAGCAAAGTTTTGTAAATAATTGTTTTAACCACAGAGTTAGCAGAGATTTCGCAGAGTTCACAGAGATTCATTTATAGGCGATAACGAGCCATTTATTATTCGTTTAATTCCATCCTTTAGTCTGATAACATTAAAATTTATTAGCAAGCCTAATTTATAATTACCAAGTTTCATGTATGTAAGCGTTTGGGCCGTGTGTACATCATTTAAACCTTCCACGCTTTTTAATTCAACAACAATCCTATTCTCTACCAACAGGTCAATTCTATAACCGCAATCCAACTTTATTTCTTCAAAAATAACCGGCATGGGTTTTTCCTTCTCTGTAAACAAACCTAATTTAACCAATTTATAAAACAGGCACTCTTTATATGCACTTTCTAATAAACCCGGCCCCAATGTTTTATGTACATCAATTGCTGCACCAATAATTTGACCTGTTAGTTCATTTTCAATCATCTTATCTCAGTGTTTCTCTGTGCAAAATCTCTGCTAACTCTGTGGTTTAATGGTAAAGATAAACGTTTATTTACGCTCTTTCTTTCTGAAAAACAATAAGCCCGAAACCAGCATCAAAAATACCGTAAATATTGAACTCAATAAAAAGCGGCTTAGTGTATAACCTATTTCTTCTATTTTAAAAACTTCGAGATTAAACAGGAAGAAATGGTGAAAAAGCGTAAGCACAAGTGCATAGGTAAAAAACCACCTGAAACCCATAATACTTAAGGTTGGCTCAGGCTCATTATCAAACCCATCTTTTTGCACCGTAATACTGATGAACAGCACGCGCACAAAGGCCAGCAATACGCATGATGCGGCATGCAGGCCCGGTGTATCATAAAAAGCATCAATGGTTAAACCCAATACAAATGCCAGCGCAAAAAGCACCAGGTTGGGCGTTTCAAACGGGAGCAGCAGTATAAACAGGATGTACAGGTATGGGATGGACAGGTTGTAAAGCGCTATGTTCTTCAGCAGGAAAACCTGCAGCAGAACCAGCATTACAAAGCGTACCAGGTTTATTAAAATTATCCTACTCATCTGCTTTTTTCTCCTGTGCTTCTAACGCAGTTTGCTCAAGGGCAAACTTGTTTACAACCACATACACATATTCCAGTTTACTAAAATCAACGGCAAGGGCAACCTCCATATTCAGGAAAGAACCACCGCCTTTGGCATTCAGCTTACTCACTTTACCCAAAGGTATGCCTGCCGGGAAAAGCGAAAGATCTGATGTTACCACCATTTCGCCAATTTTTGGCTGGGCGTTGTTTGATACATCAACCAGTAAACCTTTGTGCGGGTTAATATCTTCCCCCCATTGTAAATACCCAATTTCTTTGCTGTTGGCAAGCATAGCGCTAAAGCGCGACTCTTTATGCAGCAGCGATTGTACGATAGACAGGTGCTCGCCCACAAAAACAACTTTGCCTACAACCCCCTCGCCTGATATTACCCCCATACCTTTAGCAATACCATCGCGGCTGCCCCGGCTAATAGTTAGGTAGTTATTGCGTTTAGTAACAGAGTTACTTATTACCTGCGCTTCAATATACTCGTATTGCTGTTTATAAATAGTATCAACCACTTTATGCTTTGCGGTGGTATCAACATATTTTGACGAGCGCAACTGGTTGCGTAGCTGGGCGTTCTCTTTAGCCAGTTTATCGTTAACTTCCTTTAAACTCAGGTAACCTTTAAATTCATCCGCCTTAGCGTATAAGTTACCGGTAACCTTGTTGGTGCTGTTTATAAAAGAGGCCTTTTGAAAAGAGTTGTATTTGATATAGATGATCAGCGAACTTATCTCGAAAATAAGGAACAGGAAGAATGCGTTGTACTTGGTGATAAATATCAGGAGGTTGCGCATCTTTCAGAGAGTGGTTGATTGGGTGAGTAGTGAATTGGTATTGAAGCGGCCAGAACCACTCTCTAATCAACCATTCACCACTCACTAATCGTCTATTGCATTAAAAACTTAAAGTTACCTATATTTTTAAGGGCTGTGCCTGTACCGCGTACTACTGCACGAAGCGGATCTTCGGCAACGTGTACCGGCAGCTTGGTTTTAGCAGCCACACGTTTATCAAGCCCGCGTAGCAATGCACCGCCACCTGTTAAATAAATACCTGTTTGGTAAATATCGGCAGAAAGCTCGGGCGGGGTAATTTCCAATGCTTTCAAAATCGCTTCCTCTATTTTTGAGATTGATTTATCAAGGCAATGTGCAATTTCTGTGTATGATACGGTGATCTGTTTCGGAACACCTGTCATTAAATCACGCCCTTGTACCGCAAAATCTGCTGGTGGCTCAGAAAGCTCGGGCAGTGCCGCGCCCACTTCAATTTTTATTTTCTCGGCAGTACGGTCACCAATCATGATGTTGTGCTGGCGACGGATGTATTGTACAATATCAGAGTCGAAGTTATCGCCCGCAACACGGATAGACTGGTCGCACACGATACCCGAAAGGGCAATAACCGCAATTTCGGTAGTACCACCACCAATATCAATGATCATGTTACCCATAGGCTCTTCCACATCAATACCGATACCTACAGCAGCAGCCATTGGTTCGTATATCAGGTACACCTCTTTAGCACCGGCAATTTCGGCGCTATCACGTACCGCGCGTTTCTCAACCTCGGTAATGCCCGATGGGATACAGATAACCATACGCAATGATGGGAAAAACCATCCTTTACCCTGGTTTATCATCTTGATCATACCGCGTATCATTAACTCGGCGGCGTTAAAGTCGGCAATTACACCATCTTTTAGCGGGCGCACGGTGCGGATGTTATCGTGGGTTTTACCCTCCATCTGCATAGCCTGGCGGCCAATAGCAATTACTTTGTTTGTTGTACGGTCAAAAGCCACGATTGATGGCTCATCAACAACAACTTTATCATTATGTATGATAAGGGTATTTGCCGTACCCAGATCAATGGCAATTTCTTGAGTAAAAAAATTAAATAAACCCATGTGGCGTTATTTCAAATTAGCTGCAACGTTAATATTCTGGACAGTTTAGGCGCCAAATAACACGGGCGCCGTAATCGTGTAAATTAGTAATTAATAACTCTATTTTTTTATAATTCGTATATGTTAGTTATTGATTGATTGAGTTGATTGGTTGAATAGTTGTCAATTTTATATTTCAAAACTATTAATAACCACTCTCCACTCACTTAATCAACCATTCACCAATTAATGCTTAAAATGGCGTACCCCAGTAGTAACCATGGCAATGCCTTTTTGGTTACACATGTTGATAGAGTCCTGGTCTTTTATAGAACCACCCGGTTGTAAAACCGCTGTAATGCCCGCATCGGCAGCAATCTCCACACAATCAGGGAAAGGGAAGAAAGCATCTGATGCCATCACCGCGCCCTTCAGGTCAAACCCAAAACTTTGGGCCTTAATGATTGCCTGTTTCAAAGAATCTACCCTTGAAGTTTGGCCAACACCGCTTGCCATTAACTGGTTATTTTTTGCAAAAACAATAGTGTTTGATTTGGTATGTTTAACCACTTTATTAGCAAAATGAAGGTCGTGCAGTTCATGTGCGGTTGCTTTTTTATCGGTAACCGAATTCATTTGTGCCGGGCCTTCAACAGTATTGTCTTTATCTTGCTCAATAACACCGTTCAGTAAGGTTTTAAATTGTTTGGCGGGCAGCTCAACCGGCTGGCGTACCAATACAATGCGGTTCTTTTTGGCCGATAGTATTTTCACGGCCTCGTCTGTAAACGCAGGGGCAATTAATACCTCGTAAAATATCTTATCAATCTCGGTGGCGGTAGCGGCATCAATTTCTTCGTTAGCGATGATAACACCACCAAAAGCCGAAACCGGGTCGCAGGCCAAAGCATCAATCCAGGCCTCTTTTATAAATGAACGGCTTGCTATACCGCAGGCGTTTGTATGTTTTAATATAGCAATGGTAGGCTCGGTAAATTCATCAATCAGGGCAACAGCCGCATCAACATCAACCAGGTTATTGTATGAAAGCTCTTTACCGTTCAGTTTATTGAACATGGCATCAAGGTTACCATAAAAAGTACCCTTTTGATGTGGGTTTTCACCGTAACGTAAAACCTGGCTGCTTTGGATGCTTTGTTTAAAAACAGGCATCGGCTCGCTCTGGTCAAAGTACTGAAAAATGTGCGTATCGTAGTTTGATGATATGTTAAATGCTTTTTGGGCGAAACGGCGGCGCTGATCAATATTGGTTGCACCGTTCTGTGTTTTCAGGATCTCTTCCAGTTCGCTGTAATCGTTTTTAGATGCCAGGATAACTACGTCCTTAAAGTTTTTGGCTGCCGCGCGGATAAGCGAGATACCGCCGATATCAATTTTCTCGATGATATCCTCCTGGCTGGCGCCCGAGTTTACGGTTTCTTCGAACGGGTACAGGTCAACAATTACCAGGTCAATCTCCGGGATCTCATATTGGGCCAGTTGCTGCTCATCGCTATCAAAACTTCTGCGGGCAAGGATACCGCCAAACACCTTTGGGTGCAGGGTTTTTACACGGCCGCCAAGGATAGAAGGGTACGAGGTAAGATCCTCAACAGCAATCACATCAACACCAAGGTCGCGTATAAAAGTTTCGGTACCACCGGTTGAATAGATCTTTACACCAAGGCGGTTCAACTCATGAATTATAGGCTCAAGGTTGTCTTTGTAATAAACAGAAATCAGCGCGTTTTTTATTTGAACAGAATGACTCATTACGACAGGGAATTTTTGAGCCGCAAAGGTATGAATTAGTGATTAGAGATTAGAGCTTTGAGATTAGTTTTTTTCAGTTTGTTGTTGATTGTCAATTTGTACCAATCTTAAACACTATTTATTTACTATTTGCCTGATTTTTCAAATACGACATATAACCGTTTAACATCTTCATACACTCCTCACAATCGTATTTCAACGACTCATAAGTGCGTTGGTCAATGATTTTATTAATAATCACTAACCACTAACTCCGCATCTTCTTTAACAAATTCTCTATCACCTTCGGGAAATGCTGATGCTCTAATTGCTGGCCTTTAAATTTCACCATTTCCAGGTTATCGCCGGGTTCTATCTTAAAACGCGACTGGTGGATGATCTCGCCCTCGTCAAACTGGGTGTTTACAAAATGGATAGTAATGCCCGATTCTTCTTCGCCAGCCTCTAATACGGCTTTATGCACATTGTCGCCATACATGCCTTTACCACCAAATTTTGGCAGCAATGCGGGGTGCAGGTTAATTATTTTATTGGGGAACGCGTTTAGCAAACTTGGCGGCACCAGCCATAAAAAGCCGGCAAGCACAATAATATCTACCTGCAGGTTTTTTAGCAGGCTTATTACATCATCGGTATCGTAAAACTCGTGGCGGTTAAATATATGTGATGGGATCTCGAAGTTATCGGCACGCTGCAAAACGTAGGCCTGCGGGTTGTTGGTGAGTATCAACACAACTTCGGCATCGGCATTGCGCTTAAAATGCTCCATTATTTTTTGAGCATTTGACCCGGACCCTGAAGCAAAAATGGCAATTCTCTTTTTCAAAATAGCTTGGTAGATTTTTGTTTACCGCAAAATATAAATTTTTATCAAATTATTGTGCAACCACGGGCTTAATCCGCACAAAACCATATGTTCTTATCGTTCTATTGTCGGTTGGGTTATAATAGGTTTGTATATCGCCTGCTTCTATCACCATTGAAAATTCGCCTAAGCTAACAATGTGGCAATTTATAAACGGCTGTTTAGTATCTGCCGTAGTAACGTATGGGAATGTAATATTAGCAAACAAATACAGTTGCGTGTCTGATAGCGACCATGTACCATTCACCGTGCCCACCTTATCATCAAAATTGGTATAAGCGCAGGTTTGGTCTTTATTAAATGTAAACGTTTGGACAGAATCAATATCTAAGGTATCCAACGAAAGCCTCGATCCGCCCAGGTACTTAGCTTTCTGTATAGAGGTTAAGCGCCACTCCCCATAGGTGAACAGACTTGGGATGCTGCTTTGCTTTTCTTTTTTACATGAGTTAAAAAAGAAGCCCGCAATAAGCACCGCGGTTAATAAAAAGTATATTTTTTTGTTGTTCATTAAGCTGCAAAGATAGTTTACTTATGCAATTTCAAAAGCTGCTTTATAATAACTGTTTATCCTGGTAAATATTACAGGCCAATATAACCATGTAACGTTATGCAACAATACATAAGCTGTTATATTTGCGTTATGCGCATACCTTACCAACAATTAAAAGCCGAATTTACCCGGGTGCTGATCAGCCTTCATATTAAAGATACCATTGCCGATGCCTGTGCCACCGTTTTTGCCGATAACAGCCGCGATGGTGTGTACAGCCACGGCCTTAACCGTTTCCCGGTTTTTGTAGCATATATAAAAGAAAAACTGATAGATATGGATGCCGCACCCACACCGGTAAGCGCTTTTGGCGCCATTGAACAGTGGGACGGCAACATTGGCCCCGGCATGCTAAACGCCCAATTTTGTATGAACAGGGCCATTGCCCTGGCTAACAATAACGGTATTGGCTGCGTTGCCATCAAAAACACTAACCATTGGATGCGTGGCGGCACCTACGGGCTGCAAGCTGCCGAAGCCGGTTATATTGGCCTATGCTTTACCAATACCATAGCCAACCTGCCGCCATGGGGCGGTACCGAACCGCGCCTGGGTAATAACCCGCTTATTATTGCTGTACCCCATACCGGCGGAAACATAGTTTTAGATATGGCTATCTCACAATATGCCTTTGGTAAACTTTGGCAATACGAAGCGCAAGGCAAACCACTGCCTGTACCCGGCGGGTACGACAGTGAAGGCAATTTAACTACCGATGCTGCAGCTATTATGGAAAGCAAACGCGCCCTCCCTATCGGTTTCTGGAAAGGCTCGGGCTTATCGCTCGTGCTCGACCTCCTGGCGACCGTACTAAGCGGGGGCGACTCAACCTCCGTGATCACGCAATCGGGCAGGAAGGAAACCGGGGTATCGCAGGTTTTCATCGCCATTAAAACAGATAACGGGAAAAATGCTTCGCTGATAGAGGAGATCATCAGCTATACCAAAAGCAACGAGGATGGTAACGAGATCCTTTTCCCCGGCGAAAACATGCTACGTACGCGCGGGCAAAGTTTAAAAGAAGGGGTTTTGGTGGATGAGAAAGCCTGGGAAGTTGTGAAGGGGTTGTAGTCTCTAAAACGTCATTGCGAGCGATAGCGTGGCAATCTCTTTAGGGTAAGTGACAACCATCCCTAACCTTTACGTTATGCTGAATTTATTTGGACATCCCTAATACTTTGTAAACCACTATAATAATCTGCCGCTCATTGCCGCGGAGCTACTTCTTTCTCTTGATAGAAAGAAGCAAAGATCAAGACAGAAAAAAGCTTCCCCGCACAGGCCTTTGCCTTTTGGCCCGCTTTTCTGTCAGGCCTTTACCCACGTTCATTACTATTATAAACCCTCTTTTGTCATCCTGAGCGCATGCGAAGGATCTATTAACAAACTGTTCCTGGCGGATATGCATATCGGCGATTAGATGCTTCACTACGTTCAGCATTACAAGGTGGTGATTAAGCGTTACGGATAACAGAGGATACCGCCCCTGCGCCTAAGGCCTGCAGGGGTATGAGCGAAAAGCCCGGGCCGCAGGTAACGCCATAATAACACCTTACTCGGGGGAGGGCAATATCAACAAGAGCGAAATTCACAGGTTTTTGGCAATTATTTAAGAGAATTAAGCAAAAGTTTTTGGGTTGATTCTATGAAATGGAGCGTACTGTCTTTATAATCTGCATCATCAATTTCGGGCTGCTTTAAATGGTAAGATTCCAAAACGCCTAACGAAGTTTCTTTGACATCGGTTGAAATTGAACCGGATAATTTTTCAGCTATCGAGTACGCCATTAATCTTGCTTCATATCCTTGTTCGCAGATGATCTTTATGACATCAACATAATACGCCAGGCTGTCTAAACCCTCTAATGCGTACACGAGTGTTCCATTACGATTATACAAATCTTCATCATTGATTTTTTTTATGATAAACGGAATAGCAGCATTATAATGAGAATCGGAAAATATCAATGCAATTTGATTTCTAATTGCATGGTTTTTAGTACCGTTAAAAAGGTTTAACAAATCATTCTTATCACTATCTGTAAGGTGCTTAGCGTTAAGTAGTTTGATAGCATTGAATAATTCAGTGTGTAATTTTTCCTCCATTTAGTAAGGTAAATATTGTAGGCTTGTATTTAAAATCTCTTATGCTATCAATCCTTCAAACTTTTCCCAAAAGCCATCTTTTGGCAATGGGGCTACAATTAGTATAGGCTCGTTTTTTACGGGGTGTATAAACTGCAGGCGGCGGGCATGCAGGCAAATGCTTTTGCGCAGGCTGCCACGCGGGTAGCCGTACTTAT
Organism: Bacteroidota bacterium; assembly: GCA_040390445.1. Classification (GTDB taxonomy): domain Bacteria; phylum Bacteroidota; class Bacteroidia; order Sphingobacteriales; family Sphingobacteriaceae; genus Mucilaginibacter. The sequence continues at coordinate 434,039 of JAZJYI010000001.1, read as the reverse complement.
TATCACCAACTATGGGGCAACCCAGGGTTGATAGCTGTACCCGTATCTGGTGCGGGCGGCCGGTTATCGGGTCTACCTCTATTACGTAGTAGCCATCCAACTCCCCTACCATTTTGTAATTTAACTCAGAGCGTAGGCTGCCTGTTACCTCCTTATCGTGGGCCTTAGTAACGTTTTTCTGCGGATTTTTGATGAGGTAATGCACCAGGTTACCTGCTTCGGGCTGGGGGCGTTTGCGCACAATGGCATAATAGGTTTTATGCATCTCGCGGCCTTTAAACATTTTGTTAATGCGCTCTAAAGCCTTGCTGGTTTTAGCGAACAGGATAACCCCGCTCACGGGCCTGTCTAACCTATGCACCACACCCAGGAACGCGCCGTTAGGCTTATTATATTTTTTGGCGATGTATTTCTTCACCTTATCATCCAACGATTCATCGCCGGTATCATCCACCTGCACAATATCGCCCGCGCGCTTGTTTACTGCTATAAGGTGGTTATCCTCATACAGTATATCAGCATCGGTAATATCCTTACTTATATAGTTAAATTCTGGTCGCGCCATATTTTTTAGTCGATGGCCCATAGTCCATGGTCCATAGTTATATTTTTTTTGCTATGGTCTATTGACTATCGACCATGGACTAAATTAATATTCTTCCTTCTCGTTCGGGAAGCTTTTTGCCTTTACATCGCCAACGTAATTGCTGATGGCATCGTTCATTACATCAAACAAATTGGCGTACTGGCGTAAAAAGCGGGGTTTAAAGCCTTTGTTTATGCCCAGCATATCATGTATTACCAAAACCTGCCCATCGCAGTGCTGGCCTGCGCCAATACCTATGGTTGGTATGCTGATAGATTTACTTACTTCGGCAGCTAATTTGGCCGGGATCTTCTCCAGCACAATACCAAAACAACCCAGTTCCTGTAATTTCAGGGCATCTTCTTTTAGCTTCTCGGCCTCGGCATCTTCTTTGGCGCGTACGGTATAGGTACCAAATTTATAAATGGATTGCGGGGTTAAGCCCAGATGGCCCATAACCGGGATGCCTGCAGTTAATATCCTGCTGATAGATTCAGCAATTTCTACACCGCCTTCCATCTTCACGCCATGCGCACCTGCTTCCTTCATAATACGGATGGCAGATGCCAGCGCCTCTTTTGAGTTACCCTGGTACGAACCAAAAGGCAGGTCGACAATTACCAGCGCCCGCTTTGCTGCACGCACTACTGATGATGCATGGTAGATCATCTGGTCTAATGTGATAGGCAGCGTAGTTTCGTGCCCCGCCATTACATTACTGGCCGAATCGCCCACCAGGATAATGTCCATACCGGCGTTATCTACTATGGTGGCCATCGAATAATCGTAAGCTGTAAGCATGGCAATCTTCTCGCCACGGTTCTTCATTTCCTGCAGTATATGCGTGGTAATGCGTTTAACTTCCCTGTTTACCGACATGGTATCTTTTTAGTTTTTGTAGTACAAAGGTAGGTTTTGATTTTAGAATTACGATTTTAGAGTTACGATTTGACAATAGCAGATGTGTTCGCCTAATATGGCGCATTGTTTCATAGAAACATCATATCACCAGATATTTCAAAAAATCTAACATCGTACGTCTAAAATCGTAAATATTTTTCTATTTTTGCGCCGTGAATAAAGAGGTATCTTACTTCAGCCATACGGTTTCTTTTCACGGAGCTTCGAGCCAGAAAATCCGAATATTTAACCCTTTCAATTTTTTTGTTAAATGAATCATTTCACCAAATTACCTGCTGTTTTATTATTAGCCGACGGAACCGTTTTTTATGGTAAAGCTGCCGGTAAAATAGGTACAACCACAGGCGAAATTTGCTTTAATACCGGCATGACCGGCTACCAGGAAATTTTTACAGACCCATCTTACTTCGGGCAAATAATGGTGGCCACCAACGCGCATATTGGTAACTACGGTATAGCTACCGAAGAGGTTGAATCGGGCAATATCCAGATTGCCGGCCTGGTTTGTAAAAATTATAATATTGCTTACAGCCGTAAACAGGCAAACGAATCAATACAGGATTATTTCCAGGAGCAGAACATTGTAGGCATCTCTGATGTGGATACCCGCCAGTTGGTTCGCCATATCCGCGATAAGGGTGCCATGAATGCTATTATCTCTTCTGAGATTTCGGATCTTGACCAACTGAAAGCCAAACTTGCCGAAGCACCGGATATGGACGGGCTGGAACTTTCATCGCAGGTATCAACCAAAGAGAGTTACACCTTTGGCGACGAGAACGCTGCCTACCGTGTAGCCGTGCTTGACCTTGGTGTTAAAAAGAACATCCTGCGCAACTTTGACGACCGCGACGTTTATGCCAAGGTTTACCCGGCAAAAACCACTTTCGAGGAAATGGAGAAAGATTTTGCACCATCAGGCTACTTTATATCAAACGGCCCCGGCGACCCATCGGCTATGCCATACGCTATTGATACCGTTAAGAAAATATTAACTACCGATAAACCCTTGTTCGGTATTTGCCTTGGCCACCAGTTGCTGGCCCTGGCTAACGATATCCCAACTAAAAAGATGTTTAACGGCCACCGTGGGTTGAACCATCCGGTTAAAAACGTAATTATTAATCATTGCGAGGTTACTTCACAAAACCACGGTTTTGGCGTAGTACCGGAGGCAGTGAGGGCATCTGATAAGGTAGAAATTACTCACGTAAACCTAAACGACCAGTCGATTGAAGGCATCCGTGTAAAAGGTAAAAACGCCTTCTCGGTACAATACCACCCCGAGTCGTCGCCCGGCCCGCATGATAGCCGCTACCTGTTTGATGATTTTATAGGGATGATGAAAAAATAAATGTGCGGATGTGTTAATATGCAGATGTGCAGATGATAAAAAGCCTTTCAAGTTTCGCTTGGAAGGCTTTTTTGTATACCACCACGTCATTGCGAGGAACGTAGTGACGTGGCAATCTTCGACATGCTTATAGCCGACTTTTCTATCGAAGATTGCTTCGTACCTCGCAATGACGCGTGGAGGAATTTTTCTACATTAGCACCAATGAAATTGAAAGGCACACAGCGTACCATTATTCTCCTGCTTATCCTTTGCTTAAACTTAGGGTGCGACCAGGTTACCAAATCTGTTACCCGCACGCATATCAGCTATTATGATCAGCTCCAGTTTTTAAACGGGCATTTCACCCTGCTGCATGTAGAAAATACCGGTGCCTTTTTAAGCCTTGGTGCCGAAATGGTACAACCATTCAGGTTTATACTGCTTACCCTGCTACCCATACTGGCTTTATTTGGCGGCTTGGTTTATGTGTTGATAAAGAAGAACCTGGGCAACCTGATATCGGTAGGGGTTATATTTTGTATTGGCGGCGGCTTAGGCAACCTGTACGACAGGATTATACACGGCTCCGTTACCGATTTTATGCACATCAGGTTCGGGGCTTTGCAAACGGGCATTTTTAATGCTGCCGATGTATCTATTATGATAGGTTTTGGTTTGATACTGCTGGATGCTTTTTTGAAAAGGGATGATGGCAAGAAGGCTGAAGCTGCTACAGGTGTTGAGGAATAACCATACACGCATCTTTCTCTTTTGTCATCCTGAGCGATAGCGAAGGATCTATTAACGAACTTTGCATACTGACTATGCTTTCGGCGATTAGATGCTTCACGATGTTCAGCATGACAAGTGACCCCATCACAAACTACCCACTGCAAACTGCTGATTGCAAGCTTCCCCCTGTCACTATTCCATCACATTACTTGCTATCCTACTACTTCATTATAAAAAGCGTATCTTTGCAATAATTACCCGTTGATTTACGGTTTTGATCATTATATACTCTTCAGACCCGCTTAATGCTTCGCGTTAGCACACATATATTACAAACATTACATGTCATTTGAAAATTTAAATTTAATTGAGCCTATTTTAAGGGCTTTAAAGGCAGAGGGTTATACAACCCCTACCCCCATACAAGAACAAGCTATACCTTATATATTACAACACCGCGACTTATTAGGCTGCGCGCAAACCGGTACCGGTAAAACCGCCGCCTTCGCTATCCCTATCCTGCAGTTATTGTTTCAGGATAAGTTGAAGCATAAGGAACAAAAATCTATCAAGGCTCTTATATTAACCCCAACCCGCGAACTGGCTATCCAGATCAGCGAAAGCTTTACTGCTTACGGTAAGCATACCGGCCTTAAAAACCTGGTTATTTTTGGTGGTGTATCTCAAGGCCCGCAGGTTGATGCTTTGCGCCGTGGTGTTGATATCCTGATAGCTACCCCCGGCCGTTTGTTAGACCTGATGAACCAGCGCTACGTACACCTCGATCAGATTAAAATGCTGATACTTGATGAAGCCGACCGTATGCTGGATATGGGTTTTGTGAACGATGTTAAAAAGGTAATAGCAAAGGTACCGGCCAACAGGCAAACGCTTTTCTTTAGCGCAACCATGCCTAACGAAATTCAGAGCCTGGCGGATAGCATCCTGCAAAAACCTGCAAGGGTTGAGGTTGCCCCGGTATCGTCAACCGCCGATACCATACAGCAATCGTTATACTACGTAAGCAAGAACGATAAACGTTTACTGCTTAACCACATCTTACAAGACAAATTAATTAAAACCGCGCTGGTATTTACCCGTACCAAACATGGTGCAGACAAGGTGGTGAAGGATTTGATCCGCGCCGGTATCACTGCCGAGGCTATCCACGGTAACAAATCGCAAAACGCGCGTCAGCGTGCGTTAACCAACTTTAAGAACCGTACTACACGCGTGCTTATAGCTACGGATATTGCCGCCCGTGGTATTGATATTGACGAGCTTACCCACGTTATAAACTACGAGATACCTAACATACCCGAAACGTATGTACACCGTATTGGCCGTACAGGCCGCGCGGGTGCAAGCGGTATAGCCCTTACCTTTTGCGATGGCGAGGAAGAGATAGATTACCTGAAAGATATTCATAAACTAATAGCCAAAGAGATCCCGGTTGAGCTGGGCCATCCTTACCCCCTAAGCTATGAAGCCATGACGGAGAAGATGATGAGCAAAGCCAAAAGCGCACCTAAGAAAAACGGTGGCGGCGGTGGTGCAGGTGGCAGGCATGGCGGCGGCACTAAAAGGCCGGGCGCGGGCGGCAGGCCGGCGGGCCATCGTGGCGGTGGCAGCGGCGGCGCGGGCAATAGCCGTGGCGGTGCCAGCGGCATGAGCGGCGCAAGCAGGTCGTCATCAGGCAGGAGATAATACTAAAGAACCACAAAGGCCGGGGATTGGCGATTAGGTGCAAACCGTTGCTGTTCCCGGCTTTTTTTTGCCGTTTTTTGGCGTTTAAAAGTCGAAAAATGGCGATATTTTCCCCTGTTTTTTCGGTTTTTTTCCGAATTTCTGATTAACCATTTCCAAACACAAAAATTTTTATGTTAGGATGTTAATAACCATATTTGCAACCTCCAGAGAAATTAAATAGCTTTAAAGTGAAAATTCAACCAGCACAGATGAGACGCCTTATTGACCTTATTAAGAATAAATTCTTCCTGGTTACTGTGGCTTTTGTTATCTGGATGATCTTCTTTGATAAGAACGACCTGTTCTCGCAATACGAGTACCACCAACAGCTTGATAAGTTAAAACAGGAGCAGGTTTTTTATAAAACCGAAACCGAAAAGGTTAACAAAGATCTTGACGAACTTACGTCAGACAAAGCCAAACTCGAAAAATTCGCCCGCGAAAAATACCTCATGAAAAAGGATAACGAAGACATATTTGTTATCGTTCACGAGAAGAAAAAATAATAATTAATATGTGGATGTACGGATATGCAGATTCGTATTATCCCATCTGCATATCCGCACATTTTCACATCTTCTAATTCGTCTTGGTATCTATTTTAGGTACAGCAAACATGGCCTCTTTAATAAATTTAACCGGGGCGCTGCCGTAGCTTAAAAACTTCTCGTTAAACTGTTTCAGCTTGTATTTACTGGCTTGCTTTTTCTTCCACTCTTCGTGCAGGGCGTTTATTTCTTTGTAACCGGTGTAATAACTGGTTAGCTGTACACTGCTTACGCTTACACGTTTCCATTTATTATCCGCTTCGGTTTGTTGTTGAAAAGCCTCCTTGGTCAGCATTTTTATGGCTTGCTCTTTGGTCATGTTACTGGCGTGCACGCTGTAATCCAATATGGTGTTACATACCGAGCGCAGGTGCCATTTATACCACATCAGGCGCATCTCTGGCGCAGCATCACCAAACCCGGCATCCATCATCTCCTGTTCGCTAAATACCGCCCAGCCCTCAACCATGGCACCATTACCTAAAACCGATTTAATAATGCTTGGCGCTTTGTTTGCATACAGCAACTGTATGTAATGCCCTGGTATAGCTTCGTGGATACAAAGAATTTGGAGGGTGTAGTTATTATACTCGCGCAGGTAGCTTTCGGCTTTCTCTGCCGACCAGCCCGAAAGGCTGCCTACATTATAATAGGTATTACCTCCCTTATCATACGGGCCCGGCGAACTGATAGATGCACCGGCAACACCGGCCATATAACCCGGCTCTTTACGCACCACCAAAGGCTTTGATGGGTCCATGGTCAGCAGGTCTTTAGACCGGATGAAAGCCGAGAGCTTAGGTATTTCCTGTTCAATAGCCGATTGAAAATCATCAGGGGCTACGTGTTTGGAAGACAGGGTATCTATCACCCTGGCTATATATTCAAGCGAATCCTTAGGCATAGCCTGTGTACCAAAATATTTTGGCCAAAGCTGCCTGCTAAGCTTAGCCATTTCGCGGTGCAGGTATTTCTTACGCTCAACAGCCGAGTTATAGGTTTGCTGTGCTGTACCCTCAGCCTGTATATCATATTTAAATTTGGCTTCGTAAAAATCTTTTCCTAACCTAAAGCTGCGTGGCTTATCGTTTTTCATAGCCTTTAAAAAGGCTGCATAACCTTTTATGGCCTCGGCAGATAGTTTTGCCCTTTCAACCATCAGCTTTTGCTCGGCAGCGGGGATGTTTGTTTTCTTAAGCGAATCGGCAAAATCACTCTCAATAACACCAACCCCACCCAGGTGCTGGTCAATAGCCAACTGTGTAAGCTCGGCAACCGGGTTTTTCAATTGCTTTTCGGCCTCTTTATAATAAGCCGGTATATTCTGCATTTTTTGATAAAAACTACGCAGGCGCTGGGTAAGTGGTGCATAATGCTCGTTCAATATAGATGCAAAAGTACCTATTACGTTATATGATGATGGGTCCCACTGGTAAGCTTTTAGCTGTTCTAAATTCCACTGGATACCCTCCATCTGATTTTTAATCATGTGGTGGTCTATTTTATTGGCATCGCTTAATGTACCCTCAGGGTAGCGGCTCAACGAATCCAGCTGTACTTTAGCAAACTTTACGGCCTGGTCGCGGGCCTTATCGGTAGGTACTACCAAAAGACTATCGTACTTATGGTACCCTACGCTTGTTGCCCAGTCTGGATTATTCTTCCATAATTCTTCCAAAAAATGGTCTTCGTACCTTAAAAAAGCAGCGTCGTCTTTTAAAGAGTCGTCCTGCATTGATTGGCCGTCCTTTTTACAGGCGGTAAAGGCAGCCACATAAAGGGCCATTAATAGTATTTTTTTGATCACTACGTTACAATTTAGCTTTGGCGCATAAACTTAAAACTTTTGATTCATATAAATCAAACCTGTATCTAATTTGTTAAACAACAAACGCATAATTATGAATAACCAGCACGATATTTTAATAAAAGAACTGATAAAACTGCTTGAAGGCGGCGGCGCACACGCTACATTAAAAGATGCTTTGGATAACCTGCCTGCAAACCTGCGTGGTGCAAAGCCCAATAACCTCCCTTACAGCATCTGGCAACTGACCGAGCACATCCGCATTGCACAGTGGGATATGCTGGAGTTTAGTAAAGATGGCAGCCACCAATCGCCAAAATGGCCCGATGATTATTGGCCCAAGGAAAGTGCCCCTGCCGATGATGCAACATGGGACAAAACCATCCACCAGATCAATGCCGACAGGGATGAATTTATTACACTGCTAAAAAGCCATGATATTTATGAAAAGATACCGCATGGCGAAGGCCAGAGTATCCTTCGCGAAGCCCTGCAAATAGCAGATCACAACTCATACCACACTTCAGAGATTATTTTATTGAGGAGGTTATTGGGCGCCTGGAAATAAGGAAGATGTGCGGATGTACGAATATGTAGATGTGCAAATGGTCATCTGCATGTCTGCACATTTAAAAATCTGCACATCTACTTTAATCCTTTTACAAAGTTCACTATCGCGGTTACCAGTTCGGGTTTAAGCGGCAGGTCGGGTTTGTTGTAGGTGGCCAGGTTTTGCTCCCTGTCGGCCGGTGCCTCTTTCAGTATATGATTCATACCCGGGATGATGGTTAAAATAGCATCTGATTTTGCTTTTTTAAGCAGGTCGGCATCTGTTACAGGTACTTGTATATCATTTGTTCCCTGTAATATTAATACGGGGATCTTAGCTTTCTTTAATTCTTTTGCGGGCGAGTATCTAAACCACGACATCAGGTAAGGCTGGATATCCAGGCGGGCTATAGCATATATCTTAGGGTCGATATTCTCTGTGTACTTGCCTTTTTTCAAGCTATCCAGCATGGTCTTAAAGTTATCGGCAACATACTTAGGCTGCGATTTCATTTGCTCGGTAACAATAATATCTGCCGAACGGCCCGCGCCTGCAACAGATATAAAGGCGTTAACGGGCTGATCGCGTATGGCCAGTATCCCAACAAGCGAACCCTCGCTGTGGCCTAACACAATAACTTTTGAGAAACGCTGATCTTCGCTCAGTTGGTTTATCAGGCCTACGGCATCGTCCACATAATCTTCAAAGCGCAATTCTTTTTCTTTAGTAGTACTAACGCTTTGGCCAATCAGGCGTTTATCATACCGTAAAGTAGCGATGTTATTTTTGCCCAGCTCATTTGCCAGCATTTTATAGGTATTGCCGTTAAGGCCTAGTTTAGCACTGTTGCCATCACGGTCTGTAGGGCCAGATCCGGCTATGATCAATACAACCGGTATTTTACCACTTATGCTAACCGGTGTAGTTAAAGTACCCGATATAGTGCCCGACAAGGTTTTAAGCAATACAGGAGATTCTTTCAGGGATGGATCAAGCGCTATGGTTTTGGCTTCTTCTACATAGGGGCTTAGCAGCAGTGCTGTTAATTTACTCTGACTGTTAAGCGATATATTCAGCAAAAAAACAGCGTTATCAAACGTTGCCTTATATACTGCTAAAGGCTGGTTATATTTTAAAAATTCTGTTTTATTTAAAGCGCCCAGCTGTGATTTTAGCTGAATGGTAGTTGGTTTAAATTTATCAAGCGGCAGGCTGGTTTTCATATCTGCGCTAAAAATATTAAAAATACTATCGGGCTGGTTGGCGTTATAAAACTGTTTAAACTTATTTGCAACTGCCGTATAATTGGCAGGCTGACTATTGGCATTAAGCGCTGTGGCAAATATTACAACAAAAGCTATAAGGTATATTCTTCTCATTTATAGTAGCAAATAATGTATTTGCAAAATTAACAAAATACAAAGCACTTTACTTTTTTATAGTAATAACTTAAGCAACATTTATATATTCAAATACGTAAACAGCAATATTACAACCTATCCCCTATGTAATATTGTTGTTATATTTAATTTTTTAAAGGGGATAACTATACGGAAAATTTCTACGAGGTACATTAATGAGGGTTAAAATTGGATGCTTTTTTGCAGCTATCCTGGCAAGCTTATTTAGTATTTGTTACGCCCAAACGGGCTCTTCTATTATTCGCGGCACTGTTTTTATACAAAACAACAAACCGGCCGAAGCCGCTACTGTTGTTTTATTAAACCTGCCCGATTCTACCATTACTATGTCGGCATTGGTTAACAGTGAGGGCGCCTACCAATTTTCAAATATCAAACCGGGTAAATACGTGCTATTTGCTACTATGCTGGGCAGCAATAAAACTTACTCCCCAGCCTACAGTGTTGCAAATGGCCAAACTGTAAGCATAGATGCAATAACGCTGCCAGCGCTAAGTACCGAATTAAAAGAAGTGGCTATAGTTGGGCACAAGCCTTATATTGAGGTAAGGCCCGGTAAAACTATTATAAACCCTTCTGCAAGCATTATTGCCGATGGGCAATCAGCGCTGGATATTTTAAGGCAATCGCCGGGGGTTAGGGTAGATAATGGCGACAATATTAGTGTTAGCGGCAGGCAGGAAGCATTGATATTGATAGACGGAAAAGCAACCAACCTGTCAGGTGCAGACCTGGCCGCATTACTTAAAAGCACACAGGGTAGCAATATTGACCGCATGGAGGTTATAACAGGCGGCTCGCCCAGGTATGATGCAGCCGCAGGTGGTATAGTAAACATTGTGATGAAGAAGGGCAAAAACATTGGCACCAACGGCACCTACACCGCTTCGGCAGGGTATGGTAACTATTACAAAGCCAATACAGGCATCTCCTTTAATAACCGGGGTAACAGTTATAATATTTTTGGCAGCTATAACCTCTCGACAGGCAAAACTTTTAAAAATTTTGATACCGACCGTAAAATTGACTATGAAGGCATACTGAGCAGTTACAATACCTCCTACCGGAGTGTTTACGAAAGCTTTACGCACAATTTAAGGCTAGGGACTGATTTCTTCTTATCGCCCAGGCATACCATTGGCTTTTTGGTAAGCGGCAATATAAGTAACACCAACTATCAGAAAAATAATACCCTAAGCATATATAACCAAAACGTAAAAGACTCTACCATAAAAGCATACTCAACTCTTGACAGGGACATCCGTAGTTTCAGTTACAATTTAAATTACACCGGCAAATTGGATACTGCCGGCCGTACCTTATCAGTAAACACAACTTTTACAAAAAACAACCGGCACTCTGACGAATATATTACCAATAACTTTTTTGACGGAGCAGGTAATACCTATCGTGATCCTTTATTGCTACAAAACCTTTCTCCTACCAAAATGCACAACTTTTCGGCATTGTTAGATTATACTAACCCACTATCAAAAGGCGCTAAATTTGAGGCTGGGCTAAAATTCAGCAGTACTAAAACCGATAATAACCTGGTATTTGGGCCCAAGGTAGGTACTGTTTATACCATTGACAATACCTTTAGTAACTACTTTATCTACAATGAACGTATTGGCGCAGGTTATATAAACTATGTTGGCAAATTTGGCAAAATGGATGTAAACGCAGGCCTGCGGGGCGAATACACCAACTCCATAGGCAACTCGGTTACGCAGGACCAAAGCACCAGGCGTAATTACTTTAACCTGTTCCCTACAATAATATTAAACTATCATTATAACGATAAAAACAGTTATGCCCTAACGCTTACACGTGGCATAACAAGGCCTATATATGATAAGCTTAATCCATTTCTGTACTTTATCGATCTTTACAACTACCAGGCTGGCAATGCTTATTTAAGGCCTGTTTACGCCAATACAATTAGCATATCGCACACCTACAACCAGGAAATCACCACTAAGTTGTATGCTGTATTAGTTACCGGCGCAGCCTTCCCTTTTTACAGCCAGAATGATGCGACTAAAGTTTTATTAAATACCGACGTGAACCTTGGAAAGGTACATAACATTGGCATTAACATTACCGCACCAATTAAATTCGCATCGTGGTGGAACAGTAGTTATGATGTGGATGCTTCCTACCAGCGTTACATTGCCGACCCGCAATACGGCAACTTTGACCAAAGCACCGGCGACCTGATTATAAATACCACCCAAAACTTTAAATTAAGCAGCGTATTATCTGCTGAAATTTCGGGCCATTACGAGTCGCCTACGCTTTATGGTATCAATCAGTTTAAAGCAAATTATTATGCTAATGCCGGGTTAAGTATGCCGGTATTTAATAAGCTTGGCAAGCTGAGCCTGGTTGCCTACGATATTTTTAAAACTAACCGCGACAGATCTTCCACCAAATATCAAAACCTTGACCGTTATACAGTCGACCGCAGGGAATATCGCATGGTCATGCTAAATTTCAGCTATCGCTTTGGCAAAACATCTGTAAAAGGTGCCGCCCGCCACCGTACAGGCAATGAAGAAGAACAGAAACGCATGAGTGGGGCTAATTAACAGTATTCCACTTTCTCTTCGGGGTATTTACCCTTAATACGGGTAACAAAAAAATGCCCTAACGATGGGCTGTTTGTGAATTTTTTATAGGCCGCGGGCTTAAAATTAAAATATTGCCATACGTCGCCATGTTCTCTAAACTCCAGTTCGAGGATATGTTTTTCGGTATCGTAACCAATACTTTGTAAAGCCGATGAATTTACCGCCCGTCTGCGCATGTTATATATAGCAGTACAAAGCCAAAATGGTTTTTTTTAATTAACCCGCGTAGCCGCTTAAAGCGCTAATGATAATAATAAGCAGCACAATAAAGGTAATGCCGGTGTACAGGTGGTCTTTTTCGAGGATGAACCCAATAGCGCTGAATATTACCCGGATAATAGGGGTTGCTATCAGCAATATAATGCCGGCTTGTATAATTGCCCTGCCCCTTAGGTTAACTATACCGTTTATAATGCCGCCTGCGCTCTGCACAAAATCGGGCACACCTTTAAAAACGTGGTAGTTGGGTATACTATGGCCATGGCGGTACAGGTAAATTACGCCACCAATAAAAACAATTATCATAGATATAAAAACACCGGCACGCAGCACCCACCCTATCACCGCCTGCATATCTTTATCTTTAAAACTATTCTTTGTCATTGAGTTGTTTGTTATCAAGTGTGTTTTTCACTCAATAACAAAGTCCGAAAATAACGCTTAAAAAATACCCCGCCAACTTTAATGTTAACCTATATAATATATAGACTTTGTTGAAACTAAGCTATAAACGCTAATGTTAAAGCAGTTTTTACTATTTTCGCAACCTTATACGTTAAATAAACAAATGGACTATCAATTTAAAGATATAGAGCAGAAGTGGCAACAGTTTTGGGCTGATAATAAAACCTTTAAAGCCGAAAACACAACCAGCAAACCCAAGTATTATGTGCTAGACATGTTCCCCTACCCATCGGGTGCGGGCTTGCATGTTGGCCACCCACTGGGTTACATCGCTTCTGATATTTTTGCACGTTACAAACGTTTAAAAGGCTTTAACGTATTGCACCCAATGGGGTACGATAGCTTTGGCCTTCCGGCCGAGCAATATGCTATACAAACAGGCCAGCACCCATCGGTTACTACCGAGGCTAATATTGCTACCTACCGCCGCCAGCTTGACCAGATAGGGTTCTCGTTCGACTGGGACCGCGAGGTGCGCACCAGCTCTCCCGATTATTACAAATGGACACAGTGGATTTTTATGCAGCTGTTTAACAGCTGGTATAATAAGGATGCCGATAAAGCCGAGAGCATTGCCAAATTGGTTGAGCATTTTGAAAGCAAAGGCTCGGCCGGTATAAATGCCGTAAGCGATGAAGAAGTTTTAAGCTTTACTGCTGATGGCTGGAAAGCCTTTACCTTGCAAGAGCAACAAGCCGAACTGTTAAAATACCGCCTAACCTACCTGCGCGAAAGTACCGTTAACTGGTGCGCCGCTTTAGGTACCGTATTGGCGAACGACGAGGTAAAAGACGGCTTTAGCGAGCGCGGCGGTTACCCTGTTGAACAAAAGAAAATGATGCAATGGAGCATGCGCATAACCGCCTACGCCCAGCGTTTATTACAAGGTTTGGATACCATTGACTGGCCCGAGCCCCTAAAAGAAATGCAGCGCAACTGGATAGGCAAAAGTGTTGGCGCGAGTGTGAGGTTTCCGTTGGAGGGAGCGAAGAGCGAGGATTTAGGATCGTCCGCACACCGCACCTCAAACTCCGCACCCTACATAGAAGTTTTTACCACCCGTGTTGATACCATTTTTGGGGTGAGCTTTTTGGTGATAGCACCCGAGCATGAGTTGGTTGCCGAGTTAACCACGCCCGCGCAAAAGGCTGATATTGACGCCTACATCACCCAAACCAAAAAGAAAAGCGAGCTTGACCGTATGGCCGATACCAAAACCGTATCGGGCGCATTTACGGGCAGTTATGTAACCAACCCGTTAAACGGTGCACAGATACCGGTATGGATTGCCGATTACGTTTTGGCCGGTTACGGTACAGGCGCGGTGATGGCCGTACCATCAGGTGATCAGCGCGATTATTTGTTTGCCAAACACTTTAATTTGCCGATCATCCCCATCATCGATATACAAAACATTGAGGTAGAGGCCGACCCAACCAAGGAAGGTAAATACATTAACAGCGATTTTATAAACGGCCTGGGTTACAAAGAAGCAACCGCAGCCGTGGTTACCAAACTGGAAGAACTGAGCCTGGGTAAAGCCAAGGTAAACTTCAGGATGAGGGATGCCATTTTTGGCCGCCAGCGTTACTGGGGCGAGCCTGTACCGGTTTACTTTAAAGGTGGCCTGCCTTATTTAATTGAGGAAGAGCACCTGCCATTATTATTGCCCGAGATTGATAAATACCTGCCTACCGAAAGCGGCGAGCCGCCATTGGGCCGGGCTACCGGCTGGAAACATCCCGAAGGTGAATATGAACTAAGCACCATGCCGGGTTGGGCGGGCAGCAGCTGGTACTGGTACCGCTATATGGATGCCCATAACGACAAGGAGTTTGCATCGCGCGAAGCGATTGAATACTGGAAAGACGTTGACCTTTATATTGGCGGAAGCGAGCATGCTACCGGTCACCTGTTATACAGCCGCTTTTGGAACAAGTTTTTGAAAGATATTGGCAAAGTGGTTGAGGAAGAGCCGTTCAAAAAACTGATCAACCAGGGAATGATACAGGGGCGCAGTAACTTTGTGTACCGTTTAATTGATGAAGAAGGTAAAGGCACCAACACCTTCGTATCGCATGGCTTGATAAAAGATTATAAAACATCTCCTTTACATGTTGATGTAAACATAGTTGAAAATGAAGTTTTGAATTTAAACAAGTTTAAGACCTTCCGCTCTGAATTTGCCGATGCTGAGTTTATACTGGAGAATGGTAAATACATATGTGGTGTTGAGGTGGAGAAAATGTCGAAGTCAAAATTCAACGTCGTTAACCCTGATGATTTGATTAGCCGTTACGGTGCAGATACCCTGCGCATGTACGAAATGTTCTTAGGCCCGTTGGAACAAAGCAAACCGTGGAACACCAACGGTATTGAAGGTGTGTTCAAATTCCTGCGTAAATTTTGGAAATTGTTCCACGATGCCGACTTTAACTTTAACGTAAGCAACGAGGCCCCTACCAGGGCCGAGCTGAAATCGCTGCATAAGATCATCCAAAAGGTTGAGCAGGATATTGATCGTTTTTCATTCAATACATCGGTATCCAGCTTTATGATAGCCGTTAATGAATTAACTGACCTAAAGTGCAACAAACGCGCTATCCTTCAGGATTTGGTTATCACCCTTGCCCCTTACGCCCCGCACATCAGCGAGGAGCTTTGGACATTGTTTGGTAACCCGGCGGGCAGTATATCTACCGCGGCCTACCCTAAATTTAACCCGGCTTATTTGGTTGAGGATGAATTTAGCTACCCGGTATCATTCAATGGGAAAATGAAGACCAATGTTAGCCTTTCATTAACCATGGAAGCTGCTGATATTGAGGCTGCCATTTTAGCCAACGCCGATGTACAAAAATACCTGGATGGCAAAACGCCTAAAAAGGTAATTGTGGTGAAAGGCCGCATAGTAAACATCGTTATATAACAAAACGCAAATTTCACCGCCCCTGTTAAATTTGCTTAAGCAAATTTAACAGGGGCTTTTCATTACGTCTTAGTGTAACATGTACATTACAGTTGTATATAATTTACATAAAACAGATATGTGCCTGTAACATTTTAGGCAATTTCGCCTCAAATACCAAAAACGCTCTAAATAGTTCCAATTATGAAACGAATATTTTTACTTATAATAGTTATTTGTGCTGCAATAACGGCCAAGGCCCAGCTACCAGGTGGTGGTGGTGGCATAGTAGGCAAAATATCGGGTACGGTTATCGACTCGCTTACAAAAAAACCGGTAGATTATGCTACCATCAGTATCTTTAAAAGCGGTGCTAAAACCCCTATAAACGGTGTATTAACCGACGAGAAGGGTAACTTCAGGATTGATAACCTGCGTGCAGGTAAATACAAGATCACTGTATCTTTTATTGGCTACCCAACAAAAACTTTCGACCCTGTTGAAACAACCGCTTCAAAACCGGATAACAACATGGGCGCGTTGGTAATCGCGCCAAGTGCAAAAGCTTTAAAAGAAGTACAAATTATTGGCCAGGCGCCACTTATCGAAAATAAAATTGATAAAATAGTTTATAACGCCGAAAAAGACCTTACCGCCGCTGGTGGTAACGCTACTGATGTATTACAGAAAGTACCATTAGTATCGGTAGATATGAACGGTAACGTAGCTATCCGTGGCGATGGTAACGTTAGGGTACTGATAAACGGCAAACCATCGGGCGCTACATCTGCCAGCTTAAGCGATGTATTAAAAACCATCCCTGCCGATCAGATCAAGAGCATCGAAGTAGTAACCTCTCCATCAGCAAAATATGATGCTGAAGGTTCTGCAGGTATCATCAACATTATCACCAAAACCAAAAATGCATCGGGCATAAGCGGTTCTGTTAGCGGTGGTGTGGGTACGCGCCAAAACAATGGCAACATGAACCTGAACTACAACAAAAACAGGTTTAGTTTTTCGGCTAACCTGGGTGGTAACCTTACCTGGCCGCAAACCATGACGAGCGACTTTCAACAAACCATCAATTCTGGCGGAATAAACCAGTATAACCATAATACAACCGCTAACGAAACCAAACGCCATGGCGCAAGGGGTACATTAACCGCTGGTTATGAGTTTAACGGTTTTAACAGTATTAACAGTACCCTTGCCTTAAACGATGGTGGCTTTAACACCAATGGTGGTGGTGATTATAGCATAAAAGACTTTAATGATGCTACTAAAAGCCTTGATTACGTTGGTAAAACAATGAATAAAAATAAATTTACCGGGTTTGACTGGAGCCTTGATTATACGCATAAGTTTAAAAAAGAAGGTCACGAGATCACCGTATCAGGCCAGTGGAGCCATAGCATCATCAAAACAGATTATTCGAGCGTGTTTACAAGCCAACAAGCTACTCCGCCAATTCCACAACCTAACCAGCAGGGTAGTAACGATGGTAAAAACAACGAATACACCGCCCAGGCAGATTATACAAACCCTATTAGCAAAGTATTAAAGCTTGAAGCAGGCGGCAAAACCATACAAAGGCGTATAAGCAGTACCTATGATATATATTCTTTAAACGCTGATGGCAATAACCCAATTTTAGATCCGGAGAATTCTAACTTATACAATTACAACCAAAATGTATATGCTGGTTACAGCGTATTTACGGTTACTTTGCCAAAAAACTATTCAGTATTAGCCGGTTTCAGATATGAGAATACACAAATTACAGGCGACCCTAAAACACCTTATGCAAGCGGAGATAACCAACAACAGTTAAGTCCATTTTCAGCAAGTTATAATACTTACATACCAAGTTTAACCATACAAAAGGTATTTGGTTCAAACACCTTTAAATTATCATACAGCAAACGTATACAAAGGCCAAGCCTGCAGGTATTGAACCCATTCATCAACAGGACTAACATACAATCGCAATCGGTAGGTAATCCTAACCTGGCGCCTGAGGTATCACAAACTGTTGAATTAAACTATAATACCTATATCAAATCATCAGTATTAAACTTCTCGGTTTACTACAAACGTACAAATGATCTGATAGAAGGTATTGCAATACCAATTAACGAAATAGTTGATGGTAAAAATGTAATCGGTACCCGTACCGTACAAAATAACGTAGCATTAAACAACTCATGGGGTGCAAGCTTTTTTGGTTCGATAAACCCAATTAAGCCGTTAACTATCCGTGGTAGTGTAAATGCCTTTACCTATAACCCAACTGTTTATGATTTGTACGTAAGTTCAGTAAACCCCGATGCACTTAAAACCCGTTTACAATATACCATGTTCGGCAGTGCGCAATACCTGTTCCCTAAAGACATTATTTTTGAAGCATTTGGTTTTGTTAACTCGGCACGCCGTACCATACAGGGTACAAGCCCATCATTCGGTATTTATGCCTTT
Source organism: Bacteroidota bacterium (assembly GCA_040390445.1). Classification (GTDB taxonomy): domain Bacteria; phylum Bacteroidota; class Bacteroidia; order Sphingobacteriales; family Sphingobacteriaceae; genus Mucilaginibacter. Next base: position 415,686 of record JAZJYI010000001.1, on the reverse strand, counting down.
GGTGTGAAGAAACAGTTCATGAACAAAAAGGCTTCCATTGGCTTCAACACCGTACAGCCGTTTGCGGTTAACAAAGCGTTCAACCAAAATATATCAAGCCCTGGTTTCACCCAGATCAGCCGTACACAGTTCCCTTTCCAATCGTTTGGTTTAACGTTTAGCTACAGCTTTGGTAAAATAAGCTTTAAAGCACCTAACCCTAACCAGAAGAAAAAAGGCGTTAACAACGACGACCAGATACAAGGTGGTGACCAAACCGGCGGTGCGCCTACAGGCGGACGTTAATAGCCCATAATTAACAATTCATATATAAACAAGAAGGCCCTTTCAAATTGAAAGGGCCTTCTTGTTTACTGATAGGTAGCGAACTTTGCATATTTTACACTTTGCATAATGAACATATTTCTCCTCGCTACGCTCGTTCGAAATGATTGGTGGAGAGTCTTTTCAACCTTACCTGTCATTCTGAGCGATAGCGAAGAATCTAATCGCCGCCATGCACCCGGCATGCATAGTTCATTAATAGATGCTTCAATAAGTTCAGCATGAAAAGGACGGATTATAACAACAAAAAAGCCGGTCAATTACTTGACCGGCTTGCATTTTATCCTACTCCCCCTTCAGGGGGCTGGGGGGTAATTATTTCTTTGGTAAGTATTTGAAGTTTTTACCGATGAAACGGGCTGAATCACCCAGTTCTTCTTCAATACGAAGCAACTGGTTGTATTTAGCGATCCTGTCTGAGCGTGAAGCCGAACCGGTTTTGATCTGGCCGCAGTTTAAGGCAACAGCAAGGTCAGCAATGGTAACGTCTTCTGTTTCGCCGCTACGGTGGCTCATTACTGATGTATAACCGTTTGTTTGCGCTAAAGTAACCGCGTTAATGGTTTCGGTTAATGAACCTATCTGGTTAACTTTTACCAGTATAGAGTTTGCGGTATCATTATCAATACCTTGTTGTAAACGTTTTACGTTGGTTACAAACAAATCATCACCTACTAACTGTACTTTATCGCCAATTTTCTCGGTCAATAATTTCCAGCCAGCCCAGTCATCCTCTGCCATACCATCTTCAATAGAAATGATAGGGTATTTAGCTGCTAACTCGGCAAGGTAATCTGCCTGTTGTTCGCTGGTGCGGATAGCGCCTTTTGCGCCTTCAAACTTGGTGTAATCGTATTTGCCGTCTTTGTAAAATTCAGAAGCAGCACAGTCAAACGCCAGGAAAATATCTACGCCTGGTTTGTAACCGGCTTTTTCAATTGCTTTAAGGATGGTTTCAACGCCATCTTCGGTACCTTCAAAGGTTGGTGCAAAACCACCTTCGTCGCCTACTGCTGTAGACAGGCCCCTATCATGTAAGATCTTTTTAAGATTATGGAATACTTCGGTACCCCAACGCAAAGCTTCAGAGAATGAAGAAGCACCAGCAGGCATGATCATGAACTCCTGGAACGCGATAGGCGCATCAGAGTGCGAACCACCGTTAACAATATTCATCATCGGGATAGGCAGGGTGTTGGCATTAACACCGCCGATGTAGCGGTACAATGGCTGGCGGCTCTCTTGCGCTGCTGCTTTAGCAACCGCTAAAGAAACACCAAGGATTGCGTTAGCACCCAGTTTACCTTTATTTTCTGTACCATCAAGCTCAATCATTAAGCTATCGATAGCATTTTGCTCAAATACATCAATACCTTTAAGTTCGGCAGCAATTATCTCGTTTACGTTGGCAACAGCCTTTAAAACGCCTTTACCCATATAAGTGGCTTTGTCGTCATCGCGAAGCTCAACTGCTTCGTGAATACCGGTTGAAGCACCAGAAGGTACCGCAGCGCGACCAAGAACACCGTTTTCTGTAATTACGTCTACTTCTATTGTAGGGTTTCCACGCGAATCAAGTATCTGGCGTGCATGAACATCAATTATTAAGCTCATAGTTTTTTATTGTCGGATTTTTTTTGAATGAAATACTATACTAATCTGGTCGGCTAAGTTAAGCGCAAAAACAGGAAATAGCAATGCAAATTTTGCATTTGTAATGATTATTAATGGTTTGTTAACATACAAGTACTTTAAAAACCATCTGTTTTTGCCTCACTCCTGAAAATTGCTCCGCAACAAATCAATCGCTTGTGGTTGGCAAGTGCTCGCGCTCGGGGCTATTTTTACGGTTTATGCGGTACATCAGTGTAATCATCATATTATTTTTGGCACTGCTAGCGGCGGCAGTATAGTTACGCTGATTGAGCCAACCGGCCTGCAATATCCATTTCTTATCAAACTGGTAACCCAATGCAGCCGATACCCGGTTACGCTCAAAGTTGGGCGCTTTGTTATTAAAGAACACCTCATCAAATAAAGAGATAAACCAGGTTTTAGCAACTATCTTGGTATTATTAAGCGGCACAAACATATTTAGCCTGTAGCGGAAACGGTTGCGGTATTGGCCATTTACCCAGCGTTGCTCCACCCTGTAGCGGTGCTCAAACTTTAGCGGGGTAAGGAACTGGTTAATGGTCATTTGCTCCCATAACCTAAACTCGTTGGTAAGCGGGCCTTTATCCACATCAAAATAATCATAAGTATGGTAAGTACCTGTACCCAGCAGGGCTATGAAGTTTTTATCAATATCATAGCTAACCCCTGCCTTTGCCTCATAGTATTGAAACTGGCTGAAACCCGCCCCGTTTGTACGCGCCTGAAACTCGGTATAACCGCCCCATTTGTGTACGCTATCGCCGGGCATAACCACAGTAACAATACCCCAGGTACCGGTTTTTGAATCCTGCGCGTTAACTTTTAATGAACAAACCGTTAACACAATAAACAATAAGGTTACTTTAATGAGGCTCTTTAACATTAGCTTAATATTATTTTAATGCAAATGTATTTCCTGATTATTACCTGCATATTAATTTACCGGGTGTTAATATTATTATAATGTTAAGCATTGGCCTTTATGTTAATTTAATGTTAAGTGTCGTAAACAAAAAAAGACGCGAAGTATCGCGTCTCTACTATTTTTCTTTGTCTTGATTCTTGACTCTAAACGTCTTGTATCTCCTCTACTCCCACTTAAACGTTTTTACCGCTACAGCGTAAATACCAATGCCCCATATGAGCAGGATAAACAGCTGATGGGTAACATCGCCCAGGCCTGCACCTTCAAAGGCTACTTTGCGCATAGCATTGTTTAAATGTGTTAACGGTAATACATTACTGACGTACTGCAGCCAGGTTGGGAACGCCGTGATAGAAAAGAACGTGCCCGATAGCAGGAACTGTGGCAGCGTAATGATATTTGATAGCGGTGGCACCGTACTTTCGTTTTTGGCAATACCCGATATGGTAAAGCCAAAACCCATAAATATAATAAGGCCGATGGCGCAAAGCACCAGCATATTCAGCACCGTGACCACCCCATGGATCAGCGTAAAGCCAAAGGCATAATGCCCCACCATAATAATAAACAGTGCGCCCAGCAGCGAAAATACGATACGGGCAATGGCTTCGCCTAAAACGATACTGTACCTTTTTACCGGCGTGGCAAAAAAGCGTTTAATAACCAGCGTTAACCGCAGGCTGATAAACACGAACGCCGTACCAAACACCCCACTGCTTAACAGCGAGAAACCAAGCTGCCCCGGCAATATAAAATCGATGTATTTATATTCGCGGCCGGTAACAATGGTTTCCTTCAGGTTTACAGCATCAGGTAATTTGATGCCCGAATATGCTTTTATCCGGCTCAGTTGCTCCGACTGGATGCGGTAAAATATATTATTCAAAGCCGATTTCAAAACAGCGCCCTTATCGCCCGATGCATGGCTATATTGCACGTTCATATCAATAGGTTTCATGGGTACAAAAGGCCCTACATTAATGATAGCGTCTATGCTCCCCTTGGCCAGGTTCTTGTTCATTTCATCGGCGGTTTGTGTTTTAATAAGGCGTACTATCTTATTTTGCGCAAGTGCCTTATAAACCGGGTTTAGGGTATCGCAGCCTTTGGTTACGCCCACATCTATCGACATCCCCCCGCCGCCAATATTGGCAAATACCAATATAAATATCAGCGGGAAGGCCAAGCTAAACACCACTGCCGACGGGCTGCGTAAAATAGACCGGAAACTGGCCTTGGCAATAGCCAGGGTTGCGCGTGTATTACTATATTTTTGGTTCATTGGTTTAATCGTTCATTGGTTCATTGGTTGGCATATTCAGCAAACTGCTAACTAACAGCTGCAAACTATTATTAACTCTCCCGCCACTCCTTGCCGGTTAAGTTTATAAATACATCTTCCAGGTTGGCGCCTTTGGTTTGTTTGGCGCGTTCAAAACCGGTGGCTACCAATTGATCAATAAAATGGTCGGGGGTATCAATGCCTATAATGTGGCCGCCATCAACAAAGGCTACACGGTCGCACAGTACTTCGGCTTCGTCCATATAGTGGGTGGTGATCACCACAGTAGTGCCCGCGTCGCGTATCTCGCGGATCAAATCCCAAAGGTTACGGCGTGCTTGTGGGTCAAGGCCGGTTGTAGGCTCATCAAGGAAAATTATACGAGGATTGTTTATTAAGGTTGTAGCGATAGAAAAGCGCTGCTTTTGCCCGCCGCTAAGTTCCTTATATTTGGCCTTAGCCTTATCGGTAAGCGCAACTTTCTCCAGCATTTCTGTTGGCGATTTATCAATGCCGTATAAGCCCGAAAACAGTACGATCAGTTCGGCCAGGTTTAGGTTGGGGTAATACCCTGCCGCCTGTAACTGCACGCCAATACGTTTTTTAATACTATCGGCATCTGTTTCAATATCAAAGCCATCTACCGTAACCTCGCCCGATGTTTTGTCGCGCAGGGTTTCAATAATTTCGAGTGTGGTGGTTTTGCCGGCACCGTTGGGGCCAAGCAGCCCAAAGATCTCGCCTTCGTAAACTTCAAAGCTGATGCCTTTTACCGCCTGAAAATCGCCATAGTTTTTTACCAGGTTTTTAACCGTGATAATAGGTTTGTTTGCCATATTGTAAATATCAATTGTATTTAGCTAATAACCATGCGCATGGTATTAAAATGTTATTAAATTTTTTAAAAGATAAGGCTCCCTATTAAACCAATAATAACAATAGTTTTTGCAACAAATGCAGCAATAACAGTAAGTACAGGTAGTGTGAGTAAAGTTGTCATGATGTTTAGTTTTAACACCACAAATGTGTATCAAAACCAAACTTTTTAACAGGGTTTTTAGGTGAATGGATGCAAAATGTCGGTAAATGTATTCTTACAGGGAATGAACATCGGCAAAACAGCGATGGGGTTTTTCGCCGTTTATTCGCTCTCTACGTTAATGCCAATCTGCTTTAGCAATAGCGATGCATTAAAGGTTTTGCACTCGCCATGCTTTATCTTGTAGTCGAAAAGCATTTCGCCGTTCAGCACCTGTATATCAAAGTAGTAGTTGCGTACATAGGTTGGGTATTTATCCTCAAGCCGGGCAATCTGCAGATCGTGGGTGGCAACCATGCCTACCCCTTTTTTACTGATAAGCTGTTCAATCACCGCTTTGCTGCCCAGGTATTTATCCATGGAGTTGGTACCGCGCAGCATCTCGTCAATCAAAAAGAAAACACGGTGTTCATGCTCTACCGCGGCCAGCAGCATTTGCAGGCGGTCAAGCTCGGCTTTAAAGGTTGATGTACTTTCGTTCAATGAATCTTTTATACGCATGTAGCTCACTATCGTGATAACAGAAACCTCCATAGCCGCTGCGCATACTTTTGCCCCGGCCAGCGCCAATACGGTATTAATACCTATGGTACGTAAAAAGGTACTTTTACCGGCCATATTACTACCGGTAATGATATCTATGCTGTAAGCATCTTTGAGGTCGTAATCATTATCCACCCGTTTACCGCGGATAAGCGGATGGGCTATATTTTTAGCGGTTACGGTATAACCTTCGGTATCGGCAATAACGGGGTATGTCCATTCCGGGTAGTTGATAGCCGGTACGGCAATACTTATCAATGCTTCAAACTCTGCAATTACATCAAAGGCTTCCTCAAAATTCTGGTGGTTATTGCGCTTCCATTTTTCTATCTGGATGATCTGTTTCAGCGCCCATAGAAAAAACACATTCAAAATAAACCCAACGATCATGATAAGGCTGTAGCTCAATTTATTGATGAGCTTTGACAGCTCCTCTATATTTTTTGAAGTTTGATTTACCCGGAGTTTCTCATTCAGCTCCGCGCATCGTTCTGATTGCCATGGGTTGCTTTCTATCGCCTTAAATACAATAGCGTAATTGGCCAGCACGCTGCCTATCTTATCGGCAATGGCACCCGCCTTTAATATGTAGCTGCCTTTTGACAGCAGTATCAATGTATTAAAAAATGCTATCGCCACAGCAATCAATACAAAAACAGGGTATAAGAATATCCCGGCCAATATAGTACCAAACAATAAATAGGGTGCTATTTTAATATAGGCGCTTAACCATTTCTCGCCGGATAGTTCTAAGGGCATGCCCAGATAAACAAACAGGCGTTTCATCTGGTCGGTATCCTCTTTGGTGGCAAACAACAATTTGGTTTGCGTATTTACCTTCCATTCGTTATTGGCGGCTATCTCTTTCACTGCTTCCTGGCGCGATAATATGGTTGGCTTATCCACCGGGGCATTTAACCATGCCGCCAGTTTATCGTTACCGGCAGATGTTGCCGCCCGGTTAATAAGGTTGTAAAGCGACGCATTACCGAAAATATCCAGGTCAGAACTGTAAAAGTGTTTCTCATTACTATACTGTTGCCCATTATTGTACAAGTTGGTGTTGCTTTGCAGGCTGTTAATCTCATTCAGGTTGATGCGTTCCAGGTCCAAATAGTAATTGCGCTGGCGTTCGTACTCGCCCTGGCGGGCAACCAGCCATGCAAAACCGGCCAGCAGTATTACAAAGCCAACGGCCATAATGGTAAAATTATCCTGCTGAATGGTGAGGTACACCGAAAATATCATGAGCCCGAAGATGCCCAAACGCAGTAATGAGTAGGTATTAGCCAGCTTTTTATATTTATCGGCCTCTTGTTTTGCCAGCCCGGCGGCAAGGGTGTAGTTGCTTATTATATCTTGTTGCACAGTTTTTATAGTACTTTTGCCTTCCATGTTACAATAATAAGATAACATTTTGGCTTAAATAGTTACAGGCATTAATGAAGATAACTTTTATTACCGTTGGCAAAACCGAAGATGCTTATTTAAAGGATGGCATTGAGAAATATGTAAAGCGCCTAAAGCATTACACCAAGCTGGAAATGACCGACATCCCCGAGCTAAAAAACACCAAAGCCCTTACCGAAGATCAGCAAAAGGCCAAAGAAGCCGAGCTGATACTCAAAAAAATAACCCCGAATGACCATGTGATATTGCTTGACGAGAACGGCATGGAGTTTACTTCCGTACAGTTTGCCAATTATATTAACAAACGTTCGGTGTCCTCATCGGCCAATCTAATTTTTATTGTGGGTGGGCCCTATGGGTTCGATCAATCTGTTTACCAGCGCGCAAATGATAAGATCTCGCTAAGCCGCATGACCTTCTCGCATCAAATGGTACGCCTGTTTTTTGTAGAGCAGCTATATCGCGCCTACAGCATTATTAAAGGCGAGCCTTATCATCATCAGTAGATAGATGTGCGGATATGTGAATGTGCAGATATGCCGATGAGAATTCAGCGCGTTCATTTCCAATAAGCTAATTTATTTGCACATTTGCATAGCTGCATATTCGCGCATCAATTACCATGGCTCACGACCACTCTCATCACCACCACGACCACGCACCCAAATTAGACCACCTGAACGCGGCCTTTATCTGGGGCATTGTACTCAACTCGGCCTTTGTAGTCATCGAAGTGATTTATGGCCTCATCAGCGGGTCGTTATCGCTGTTAACAGATGCAGGGCACAACCTGAGCGATGTGGCATCATTAGCGCTGGCATTGCTGGCTTTTAAGCTGGCAAAGGCAAAATCAAATAAAGATTACACTTACGGATATAAACGCTCTACCATTATAGTTTCGTTTTTTAACGCTATGATACTGATAGTAGCGGTTGGCTTTATTGTTTACGAGGCCGTTATGCGCTTTATACACCCCGAGCCTGTTGCCGGCGGCACTGTTGCCTGGGTAGCTATGGCAGGGATAGCCGTTAATGGTTTTACCGCATGGCTTTTTGTAAAAGATAAAGATACCGACCTTAACGTTAAAGGCGCGTACCTGCACATGGCGGTTGATGCCATTGTATCGTTGGGTGTGGTAATATCGGGGGTTATCATCTACTTTACACACCTTACCTGGATAGACAGCGCCGTAAGTATCATCATCGGTATTGTAATACTAACCGGCACCTGGAACCTGCTTAAAGATAGCCTGCGACTGGAAATGGACGGCGTACCAAAAGAAATGGACCTTAAAAAAATAAAGGCCGAACTGATAAAGGCCGAAGGGGTGGTTGATATCCATCATATGCACGTTTGGGCGCTTAGCACAACCGAAAACGCTTTAACCGCTCACCTGGTGGTGAGCCCGGATAACATGCAAAAGTTTGACGAGATAAAACACGATCTGCGCCACCGGCTGGAGCACCTATCCATCAGCCATAGTACTTTTGAGCCTGAGTTTAGTAACGAGAAGTGCGAGCAGCCGGACTGTTAAACCATATAACATCAACCCCATGAGCACAACTAACCGACGTAAATTTATAGCAACTGCAGCTACTGTTGCCGCAAGCACCGTTGTTGCATCAGCAATGCCATCAATTATAACAATTAAAACCATGACAAACAGATATCCTATTGTACACCACGCGCTTTTCTGGTTAAAAAATCCCAATTCGAAAGAAGACCGCGATAAACTGGTAGCGGGCGTAAAATCGCTCGGCAAAATAGAAACCATCAAAGAGCTGCATGTAGGCGTTGTAGCCAGTACAGAAAAACGCGATGTGGTTGATAACAGCTGGGGCGTATCAGAAGTGATGTTTTTTGCGGATCTTGAAGGGCAGGCCACTTACCAGAACCACCCCATACACCAGGAGTTCATCAAAAACCATAGCCACCTTTGGGAAAAGGTTGTGGTTTATGATGCTGTGGACGCTTAGAAAATTAAACCAATATACCAACATGTATCTTATTTGGTGAGCTTTTAAACCACGATCAGTATCACCTAAAACCGACCTTAAAACGCCCTCAAACGCCTTCAAAACCCCGAAGTGTTCACGTTCACTGTCGTGAACACCCGTGAACGCCGTGAAAATGCTGATAATCAGCATTTTCCTATTATTGAACAGTGGCAAAATTGCGCCACCATTGGCAGCATACAGGGTTTGAATTGTCATTTCCCCTTCAAAGTCCTGCCGGGATTTTATACCTCAAGCATGATAATTTAATAAATATTAAAGCCCCGATAGGATAAACCTACCGGGGCTTTAATATTTATCAGCATAAATTAGTTACGCTTTTTTAGCCGGGGCCTTTTTAGCTTTCGCTTTGGGGGCTTCGGCAGCAGGTGCTTCTTCTTTTACAGGTTCGGCAGCGGGTGCTTCTTCAGCAACCGGTGCAGTGGCAGGCGCTTCATTAAACAAAGGCAGTTCCTTTAATATCAAAAACCAGCTGATGATCTTTTTAATATCTGATGAATATACCTTCTCATCATCATGGTCGGCGGCAACAGTAAAGAAAAACTCGCGCAGCTTTTTGCCATCATCCTTTGGGTTTGGTACGCTTGCAGCAGCTTTCATGCGCTCAAGCACATCTACCAGTTTAATATCATCTTCAAGTCCAAAAATGGTTATCTCGTTCAATGCCGCCAGTTTTGCGGTTGATAAGTTGGCTATCAGCTTTGTTTTTTGCGCGTCGAGGCTTTCTAATACATAGCCGGTTTTGTTTTGGGCAAGCGCCCTCCATAAACCCGGTTTACCTGATACTGCAACAATTCCCTGTAAATTCATTGTGTTAAGTTGATTGGTTGATTAAGTTGATTGGTGAGTAGTTTTACTTTGCAACTATTCACCAATCAACCACTCACTATTTATCTATTCTTCTATTACTTCTATTCCTAAAATTTTGTCGCCCTGGCGAATATCGTCAACAACATCAACATTTTCAACCACCTTACCAAACACGGTGTGGTTACGGTCTAAATGTGCGGTGTTATCGCGGCTGTGGCATATAAAAAATTGCGAGCTGCCAGTGTTACGGCCTGCATGTGCCATTGAAAGCACACCACGATCATGGTATTGGTTTTCGCCTGTCAGTTCACAGTCAATACGTGTACCTGAACCACCTGCGCCTGTGCCGGTTGGGTCGCCACCTTGTACCACAAAATTAGGGATAACACGGTGAAACGTTACGTTATCGTAAAAACCTGATTTAGCTAACCCTAAAAAGTTTGCTACAGTGTTAGGCGCGTCCTTATCAAAAAATTGAACGGTCATGTCGCCTTTTTCGGTTTTAATAATTGCTTTGCTCATTTGTTTTAAATTTTAAACAGGTGGCAAAGGTAAGTATTTGAGGGGAAAGGTGAAAGGGGGATTATTGTTGATTGAGTGGGTGGTGAGTGGTTTTTATTTCAGCATTCAAAGTTCAGCATTCGGTGTTCGATATTATTGGATTACTTATGGCATTGCCTGCGGCCCGAGCTGTACGCTCATATTACACTGGCCTTAGCCACAGGGCAGGTATCCACTGCCATCCCTAACGCGGAGATTCACCTTTTTGGAGAACTGGATTTAAAATCTCTGTAATAATACCGGTTCCAATAACGCGCGGCCCTTCCCTAAAATCGAACCCTAATCCTATCTCTAACTTATCAATTAAAAAATCAGTGGAAATAATTGCTATTTCTGCCAACACCTTATCCCCTGGATAAACCGTTTCTTTATTAATGAACCTTTGTTGCCCACTGGTTTGATTATTACTGAAAGCAAACTTTACCTGAGGCCTATATCCCGAAAAAGCAGGAGTTTTTCTCCCACCTTGTTCAGTAGTTAAATATTGCAGTTCTGCAATAAAATCAGGCTGTTTATTCATAACACTAATATAGTTTATCTATAATACCATTTCCAATTAATCGTTACATTTGGTAGTACCCAATGAATACGATCAAAAAATATCTTTTCGCTTTCGCCTTTTTCCTTTTACCTCTTCTAACCAGGGCGGCTTCTATTCTTATCCCGATGGATGATGAGCAAAAGGACCACCTGAAATCGTACGGTATCGCTTTTTGGACGCTGAAGAACGGTGAAACCGTTGATTGGCTGCTTAACTATCGTGGCGGCAGCTTTATGATGAAATACGATCAGAAACTGGAAGAGGAATGCAAAGTACGCGGGGTAAGTTACCAGGTTTTAGCCGATGCCAAGGCCAATGAGATACTGACCGAGGTAAACGACCCATCCGTAAACATGGACATGGTAAAACTGGAGAAAGCGCCAAAAATGGCCGTGTATTCGCCAAAGAATAAACTCCCCTGGGATGATGCCGTTACCCTGGTTTTAAAATATGCGGAGATCCCTTATGATGTTATTTACGACGAAGAGGTTATCCGCGGCGACCTGCCTAAATACGACTGGCTACACATGCACCACGAAGATTTTACCGGGCAGTTTAGCAAGTTTTATGGTGCTTACCGTTACGCGCAATGGTATGTAGATGATGTAAAGGGGCAGCAGGCCATGGCTGCAAAACTGGGTTTTAAAAAGGTATCGCAAATGAAGCTGGCCGTGGTGCAGCACATCCGCGATTTTTGTGCAGGCGGCGGCTTTTTATTCGCTATGTGCAGTGGTACCGATACCTTTGATATTGCCCTGGCCGCCGCTAATACCGATATTGTAGAGAGCATGTTTGACGGCGACCCTGCCGACCCGAACGCGCAGCAAAAACTTGATTTTACACAAACCTTCGCTTTTCAGAATTTTACGCTGGATGAGAACCCAACATCGCACCAGTTTAGCAATATTGATGTTACCCCCATAAGGCAGGTTGACCGTGCCCACGATTTTTTCACCCTGTTTGATTTTTCGGCCAAGTGGGATGTGGTACCCAGCATGCTTACGCAAGACCATGATAAGGTTATAAAAGGCTTTATGGGCTTAACCACCGCCTATAATAAAAGCAAATTAAAGCCCGGTGTTACCATTATGGGCGAAATGAAAACCGCCAATGAGGCCCGTTACATACACGGCGAATTTGGCAAAGGCCAATGGACATTTTACGGTGGCCACGACCCCGAAGATTACCAGCACGCCGTTGGCGACCCGCCAACCGATCTGAAACTCCATCCCAACTCGCCCGGCTATCGGTTAATACTGAATAACGTATTGTTTCCGGCAGCTAAAAAAAAGAAACAGAAAACGTAGGCCGCACATATCCCTCTCCATACAACGCCCGTTTTATAGTGTTAAGCTGTAAAATTATGGCTAATTACCCTATGGCTTAATACATGCCTGCATTCATGGCGCCTTTTATTTCCTTTTTACTTTTATTTATTATCTTTTGTAACATAATTCAAAACTTAATACTAACGGTGTATAATTAAATTTATAAGTGGAAAACAACGAGGCCCGGTTTATACAATTAATTGAAGAGCACAAAGCAATGCTTTTTAAGATATGCCGTATTTACCAGGATGATGAGGCAGACCGGGATGACCTGATGCAGGAAATGATTTTGCAGCTTTGGGTGGCCTTCGGCTCCTTTCAGGGGAGAAGCAAATTTAGCACCTGGATGTACCGGGTAGCGCTGAATACGGCGATCGTGTTTTTCAGAAAACAAAAAAGACGACCGGATAGCGAACAGTTGCCCGACAAGCTCGACCACTTACAAGCAGAGGCTACAGATACCGAAAAAGACGAACAACTCGCCTTGTTTTACAAAGCAATACAACAGCTTAACAAAGTTGAAAAAGCGCTGATATTTTTATATATGGAAGATCAGCCCTATGAGGATATTGCCCTTAATCTCGGCATCAGTGAAATTAATGTAAGGGTGCGCCTAAATCGTACCAAAAATAAACTGAAGGAAATAGTAAAAAGCATGAATTATGAATATAGATGATTTAAAAGACGCCTGGAAAAATGAAGAGCCGGGTTTTGTTCATTTACCTATAGGTGATGCTATGCAGGGCAAAACCGTTTCTGCAGTAAACAGCATTCGCAAAAATATGAAAACGGAGTTTATAGCAACACTATTCTCCTATCTGATCTTTATCTGGTTCTTATTTTTCAGGCAAACAGACCCTTTCCTGTTCAACATCACCAGCCTGCTGTTTTTTACAATGGTAATATTAAATACTTACTACTTTTTTAAATTCTATGTTTTTTACCGTTCTATAAGCGGATATACATTGAGCCTGAAAAACAGTATTGCCAAAATAGCTTACGAGTTAGAACTTAATATAGAGATATATAAAGCGTACAACTTTTGTATAACCCCCATTGCCCTAATGGTGGCCATTGGCATATTGTGTGGCAAAGAAACATCAAAGTATATTTTACAGGGATTAACCGGTTCGCATAACATTACCGCACATTTATTAATTATGCTTGGCGTACTACTTATCAGTTTTGCCGGCACCTATGTTTTCATAAACCTACATGTTAAGTTTAAGTATGGTAAATACCTTAAAGAACTTAAATCCATCAGCAACGATCTGGGGGAAGACACGGATTAAAATAAACTATGCAATGCACCTTAACAGCAGTTAAAAACAAAAGCCACTAACAAATAATGTTGGTGGCTTTTGTTTTGCTTCGTCTTTTTTGTGAATAACTTAATTATAGAACGTCCACGCTACGCCAAATTTGATTGTTTTATCCATTTGCGGGTAACGGTTAACGGTATAAAACCCATTGCTGAAAAGGCCCTGGTTCACATAATCATATTGGATGAATAGATTGGTACGTTCCAATGTGGCTTTAAAAAACAAGGTAGCTACCGGGTATGATGTAAAGGTAATATTAGGCCCGTTATAAAACTGCCCCAGGCCTACCGCGTATGATGGTGCCGTATATGCGGTATTATAGCGTACGCTTATCCCAAACTGTGAGTGAAGTACATCAAACAGGGTTGTGCCATAATACAGGCTGCTAAAGGTATAAACCTCTGGCGTGCGCAGTAGCTCAGCTTTGTCTGTTTTTTGGTAAACAACATAATTATCAAAATGCAGCTTGCGCCATTCCAGGTTTTTGCCCAGGCTTACTTTCAGTAAGTTAATGGCCGATCCGTATTGCTTTGGTGAGGCATCAATACCACCCGGCTGCGAAGCAAAGTACAGATAGTCTGTTATCAGGAAATATTCGGCTTTCAAATCAACCTGCAAGGCATCATTAATGTAATTGAACGATGCATTTGTTGTTTTCTGGTTATTAAAGCTATTATGGAAAATATAATGGTTAGATACCCAATCAGTATAAACCAGCCCCGGCGAACTACTTTGCAGGTAAGCCCCCAATATTACACGCCCGGTTTTTTTGTTACCCACCAGTGTAAGCTTGGCATCATACAGCAGGTCGCCAAAGTTGCGGCCCTGTACTATCTGGCGTATATCGGCATCCAGGTTTACTTTGTCGCTAAAGCGGTAGCCCAGGCGTGCCTTTAAGGTAATATTCTGAAAAGTTTCGTTCTGTACCCTCGATGGTTTCATTTGCTTCTGCCCAAACTGATTTATAAGCGTATCAGATACAAACTGGCTCACCTTATAAAAATCATGCGCCAGGCCAACATCAAGCTTAAGCTCATTCTTGATCAGCTTTGCCGATTTTGGCCTGAGGTAAAAGCTGTACGAAAATTCATTCTGCAGGTGCAAAACGTTCAATGAATCGCGCGATCGGCCCGCACTGTAATAATAATCAGGAAACACGCCGTACGTATCTAGCCCATTTTGCAGGTAATTATATTTACGCTGGTTATAGTAAAAAGTATAGGCAACACGCTGCGTAGGCAATACATTTTTTGAAAACGCCTTGCCTTGGTTAAGGCTATCAATATGGCCTATGTAGTAAAATTGTTTAACATACACACCGGTACTTTTCCAGTTGGTAAAACTGCCCGGCAGGCGCACGGGTTCGCCGGTTTTGTTAAAGGACGAACTGACATTGTTGGTATTGTTAAATATCGTGTCCTTAAGTATAGAGCCCGTTTCGGGCGCCTTAAGGTTGTTAACCAATATATTCGCCAGCAAATTATACCGCTTGTTAACGCTATGGTACCAGGTAAACAAACCAAAGCTAAAATCGCTTACGTTTTGTGCCAGTATCCCGTTGGTGCTGTAATATCCTCTTGATCCGTTAAAGTTCATCATGAGGCCTACATTCCAGTTAGGCTTAACATTTTGGGTGTGCACTACCTTAAATAATTGCTCGACAGAGCCGCCCAGCGAACTAAATAGCGAGAGCAGCGTATACGGCGCACGTGCATTAAAATAATTAATATCCTGTGGGTTTAGCATATACGCGTCAAGCGCGTGCATCCCTTCATCAAACCCAATGGTTTTTCGCGGGTTAAACAACAGGTCGCGTTGTGATACACCTGTATAGCCCAAACTTATTTTAGGATTACGGGGCTGGTTAAGCGGGCTATAATTCTCAAAGTTCACCAGGCCGGTATCTAACGGGAACAGCTGTATGCTATCCATCAGCAGGCGCTCACTGGTAACCTTTATAAATTTAGATGTGAATACGATTGAGTCCTTTCTGTTCTCTTCGCGCTTACGTACCGAATCTAAATTCTGCGAATCACCTCTTGTTGTTCTACCGTTCTTCAGTGTATCGCGCGAATAAACCGGCTGGTTTGGATTTTGCCCCGGGAACCTGGGGTTGCCTAACACCTGTGCAAAACCCGCCTGCGAAAATGCGCAGATCAACAGTATCAGTAAATATTTAAGCTTATTCGCCATTAAAGCCCTGCTATTAATTCTTTTAGTATCACGGTCAGTTTTGGTTCGGCTTCTCTTGCCACGGCCAGTATCTCTTCAAGCGATACCGGTTTCAGCACCTCAGGGAACCCCTCATCTGTAATTACCGATATGGCAAATACAGGCAGCCCCATGTGGTTTGCCACTATCACTTCGGGCACGGTGCTCATACCAACAATATCGCCCCCTATTATACGCAGGTACTTGTATTCGGCGCGTGTTTCAAGGTTGGGGCCGGTAACCGCAACATAAACTCCTTTATGGCAGGTTATATTATTTGCTTTTGCAATTGCAAGCCCTTTTTCTATCAGATCGTGCCGGTAAGGTTCGCTCATGTCCGGGAAACGGGGGCCTAATTCTGCATCATTACGGCCAATAAGCGGGTTCATGGGCTGCAGGTTAATGTGGTCTTCAATGATCGTCAGGTCGCCTTTTTTTATGGCCGGGTTAAGCGAACCACTTGCGTTTGATACAAACAGTGTTTTTATACCCAGCATTTTCATCACCCTAACCGGGAAGGTGATCTGCTGCATGGTATAACCCTCATAGTAATGCAAACGGCCCTGCATGGCAACTACCTTTTTACCACCCAAAGTACCAAATATCAGTTTACCGGAGTGGAACTCTAGTGTCGACATCGGGAAATCAGGAATATTGGAATACATCAGCTGTTTTTCAACCTCAATCTCGTTAACCAAAGCACCAAGGCCGGTACCTAAAATAATACCTGCTTCGGGCTCAAAATCGCCAATACGTTTTTTTATATAATCAGTGGTGTTCTGTATGCTCTCTAACATAGTTTGTTATTAATTGATCAAATTCCTGCTGGCCGTTGTTTAAAATTTTTATGCCTATTGGCAGCACCCAAACGGGCAATTGCGCAACGGCCGGTAACAGTTCATGTACCCCTAAACGCTGCGCATCCTTTTCTGTTGTGATGATAACTTTTTTTTGTGATTTACAGGCAGAAAATTCACCGGCAAGTTTAACTATATTTTTCAAGGTAAAGGGGTGATGGTCGGGATAATTATGGTGGATGATGTTTGCGGTGGCTTTACCAATATGCTGCACCAGCGGTTTGGGGTTGGCAATACCCGTTAGTAAAAACACGGTAGTATCAGCATCTATTAAAAAATCAACAGGCCGGCCCTGCAAATTCTGCAACGGCTGGTAGGTTATGGCGCTAAAAAATAGCGGCTGCCAATTTAAAGGCGCTATTTGCCCGTAGCACCGGGTCATTTGCTCTTCGGATAATCCATCCGGGCATTTGGTCACTACCATGATATCGGCACGCCACCTGCCGCTAAAAGGCTCGCGCAGGTTACCTGCTGGCAGTACAAATTTTGGCTGCTGCAGGTGGGTGTAATCAAACAATAAAACGCTTAAGCCAGGTTTTACCGCGCGGTGCTGAAACGCATCGTCCAATAAAACAAGGCTATGATTAGTTTTAAGCTGATCGATGCCGGCCACCCTGTCTTCGCAAACAGCTACGGTAACATCAGGGAATTTTTGTTTAAACTGTGAGGGTTCGTCGCCTATTTGAGCGGATGTGCTTGCTCCATCTGCTAAAACAAATCCTTTGGTATCGCGGCCGTAGCCCCGGCTAAGTGTTGCCAGTTTATTATCGCTTTTTAGCAGGCGGATGAGGTATTCCGTCATAGGGCTTTTGCCCGCGCCGCCAATTTCAAGGTTGCCAACGCATATTACCGGCAGTTCGAACGCCCGGCTTTTAAACAGGCCTGCATCGTAAAACCAGTTACGGATGATAACCACCAAACCATACAGTAACGAAAACGGTAATAAAAGCCAGCGCAGGTATTGCATATCAGGTGGTAAAGATAGGAAAAGGGAAATTAGAGGATAAATAAGAATTACCGTTTATTCATGTCTACTTCAGTAGTTAATCCGTGAATTGCATCATACCTATTAAAGTATTTATAAAGCTCATAATCTATTGATAATTCTCTTTCAAGATTAGGATGTAACTTAATTTGTTTATCAATTTCCTTAATAGCGTCATCTTTTCCTCCCATATAAGCTTTAAGTGAAATCACTTCTTTTATAACCCCGACGTTATTTGGATTTTTAAGTAGCTGCTTACTGTACAAATTCATAGCTATATTATAGTAATTCTTTGCCGAATCAGTTTGATTTATCCTTTCAAAAAGTATAGCTTTTTGAACTACAAATACAGGAGAATTATTACTATGTTTTAATATGAAATTGTAGGCTTTCATTACTTCTGGAAAGTCATGTTTTTGGCCGTAGGCATTTGCTATATTAATGTAAGCAATCAAATAGTTTGAGTCACATTCTATTGCTTCCTTGAATAAATTAATTGCTTTGTCTAAAGTTCCTTTTTCTCCAAAAGTGGGATTTACCAAATAGCTAACCCCTTTATCATTCAGGGCGATACACTCTTTCGCAACGTTGCCTTTACGAGAATTCGTACAGGCGCTTAGCATAGCTAACATTAAGCCGGTATAAATGACTAATTTATTTTTTTGAAACTTTAAGAGGATAACGGAATAGTTTGGTTTCATATCGAAATAATAAAGATATAACTTTATATAACAAATAATCCACCGATGAAACACCTTCTCTCCATCCTTCTCCTTTTCATCTCCCTAATTACCTTCGCCCAAACCGATCAAAAGCTAACCGCGCAATTAAAATCAGCTACCAAAGGTTTTAACGGGCAGGTTGGTATCTACGTGCATAACCTAAAAACGGGCAAAACGGTCGGGATCAATGCCGATACGCTGTTCCCCACTGCCAGTATGATCAAAGTGAGTATTTTAAGCGGACTGATGGATAAGATAGAGAAAGGCGAAATGCGGTACAATCAGAAACTGGTTTACCGCGATTCGTTATTATATGCCGGTACCGATATTTTAGGATCGTTTAAAGATAAAGACACTATACAGGTAAGCAAGGTTGCCCTGCTGATGATCACGATGAGTGATAATACCGCCAGCACCTGGCTGCAAAAACTGGTAGGCGGCAATTACATTAACAACTGGCTTGATCAAAACGGATTTAAAGTGATGCGGGTAAACTCGCGCATCCCGGCACGCAAGCCTATATGGGAGGTTTACGGCTGGGGCGTTACCACCCCGCGCGAAATGTGCCGCCTGTTTACCATGATCCGTGATGGTAAGGTGGTGAGCCCCGCCGCCAGCGAGCGAATGAGCCGCATGCTCAACCGGATATTTTGGGATAACACCGCCCTGTCACAGATTCCGCCGTATGTACAAACCGTCTCTAAACAGGGCGCGGTTGATGCTTCAAGATCTGAAACGGTTTTAGTGAACGCCCCGCATGGCGATTACGTATTCTCTGTCATCACAAAAAACAATATGGACCAGCGCTGGGCGCCCGATAACGAGGCCAGCATACTCATCAAAAAAGTATCAGCTTTGTTATGGCATTATTTTGAACCCGGCAGCAAGTGGAAACCCGCTGCCGGTATGGCTCAGTATATGCTGAACGAGTAGCTTATTTTAGCAGCGCCAGTAAGCCGGGGATATCCAGCTGGCGGGTGTACATGGTTAAGTTGCCATGCTCGTCTGTAGGCCATTCATCTTTTGGCCGGTCCCAGTACAGCTCAACACCGTTCCCGTCCGGGTCGTCAAGGTACAAAGCCTCGGATACGCCATGGTCAGATGCACCGGTAAGCGGGTAGCCTTTATCAATCAATCGTTGTAAAATAGCCGCTAAATCTTTCCTTTCGGGATACAGAATAGCCGTATGGAACAGTCCCGGGGCATATTCCGGTGCAGGTGGGGCGCCTTTACTTTGCCAGGTGTTTAACCCTATATGGTGATGGTAACCACCTGCCGAAATAAACGCGGCCTGGTCGCCATACTTGGTTACTAACTCAAACCCCAGCAAGTCGCAGTAAAAAGCCATGGATTTTTGCAGGTCGCTTACCTTTAAATGCACGTGCCCTATGCGGGTTTGGGCGGGTATTTTATATTCGCTCATTGTTAATTTCTTATAATGTAAAGTTACAACCTTGTAATAAATTTTCTGTTAGCCAATTGTAATTATATGTTTAAACATCTATATTATCCATCAATAAATAAAACCTTACCTTTGCGGCATGATCATAAAATCTGCCGACTTTATTTGCAGCAACACCCAGATATCAAAGTTGCCGCCACCTACTAAGCCCGAGTACGCTTTCATCGGCCGTAGTAATGTGGGTAAATCGTCGCTGATTAATATGCTGGTTCAAAAAAAGGGGCTTGCCAAAACATCGCAAACACCGGGTAAAACCCAGCTTATTAACCATTTTTATGTGAACGAAAGCTGGTACATTGTGGATTTGCCGGGCTATGGTTACGCACGTGCATCTAAATCAAAAAAAGCCGACTGGAACAAATTTATCCAAACCTACCTGGATAAGCGCGAGAGCCTGCAATGTGTAATGGTTTTGATTGACAGCCGCCTGGAACCACAGAAAATAGACCTTGAATTTTGCAGCTGGCTGGGCGAAAAAGGCCTGCCATTTGTATTGGTGTTCACCAAGGCCGATAAACAGTCGAACGTAAAAACAGATCAGAACATAGCCAAGTTCCGCAAAGCCATGCTGGCCTTTTTTGAAGAAGCCCCGCAGCACTTTGTAACATCATCTGAGCTGCATACCGGCCGCGACGAGATACTGGGGTTTATAAGCAACATTAACCAAAGCTTTGAAGCGCCTGATTATGATGAGGAGTATTATAGTAAGTAAGCATTAATATCGAAAACCGAATATTAAATAATAAATAACGAAGTGATCTTACAATCCTTCGATATTCTGCATCCAAAATTCGATATTCGTTATTCATATAACACATGAAAAAGTATTTATCGTTAGTAACTTTCGCCCATACCATATTTGCCATGCCGTTTGCCTTTATAGGCTTCTTTTTGGCAGTTACCACTACCGACCATAAGTTTGAGTGGCAAAAACTGGCCATGATGCTGCTTTGTATGGTATTTGCCCGCAACTCGGCTATGGCGTTTAACCGCTATCTGGACAGGAACATCGATGCCAAAAACCCGCGCACCAAACAGCGCGATATCCCCGCAGGGAGGATCAGCCCCGCGGCAGCGTTAACGTTTACTTTAACCAACTGTAGTTTATTTATATTAACAACCTGGTTTATCAATCCGCTTTGCTTTTACCTGTCGCCAATTGCATTATTGGTGGTTTTAGGTTATAGCGCCACCAAACGTTTTACTGCGCTTTGCCATATGGTTTTAGGTTTAGGCCTATCCCTTGCCCCTATCGGTGCTTATCTGGTAGTTACCGGGGCATTTGCTTTAACGCCGGTATTTTTCTCACTCTCGGTTTTATGCTGGGTAAGCGGGTTCGATATTATCTATGCCCTGCAGGATGAAGATTTTGACCGTAACGAAAAACTGCACTCTATCCCCGCCTGGCTGGGTAAAGTAAATGCCTTAAGGCTCTCTACCGTGCTGCATGTATTTTCGGCCATATTTATTTTTATGCCGGTACTTTATACCAACGTTGGAGTACTGTATTACATCGGTATAGCCTTCTTTTGCGCCATGCTTATCTATCAGCACCTGCTGGTAAAACCAAACGACCTGAGCCGCATAAACATCGCTTTCATGACCACCAATGGCATAGCCAGCGTAGTGTTTGCCGCCTTCTTTTTAATGGATAGGGTATGGATGCGCTAACATCGGCACAGCTTAATGTTTTCAGGGAAAGCCTTGAAAAATACGTAAGCTTTAACGAAGCCGAATGGATAGTATTTACCCAGCACCTGAGCCTGGCTACCTATAAAAAGAAACAGCACTTTGCCGAAGCAGGCAGCATTTGCCGGCATTTTGGTTTTGTGCTTACAGGTTCGGTACGGTATTACCACATTATTGATGGCAACGATGTTACGGGTTACTTCAGTTTCGAGCGGGAGTTTGTAAGCTCGTACAAAAGCTTTTTAACCGGCGAACCCTGCACCAATTACATCCAGGCGCTCGAGCCAACGCAGATCGTCCTCATTAGCAAACCCAATCTGGATAAAATGCTGGCCAACCCCATGCTGGCCTACAAAATGGAACGCTTTGGCAGGCTGGTAGCCGAGCATTACCTTATCTGTTATGAAGACCGTGTTAACTCGTTCATCACCCAAACACCAGAGGAGCGCTACCTGAAACTATTAGAAACCGGACGCGAGGTTCTGCAACGCATGCCGCAGCACTACATAGCCAACTTTTTGGGTATAACGCCGGTATCGTTATCAAGGATCAGGAAGAGGATATTGGTGTAAATCAAGACGTATCGCTATCTTTATGTTCTTTAAAAAGATATGAACCTTAAAAATCCTTTCACAACAACTTTAATCTCCGGTATATTAGGCGGTGTGGCGCTTAGCATCTGGAACTCAAAAGAACGCGGGCAAGACGCAACCCAGGGAATATGGCTGCTGTATATTTTTATTATAGCCATCGTTTTAGGGCTATTTTTAACCAAATATTTATCAGAATACCTTACCTATTGGCAACGTGTTAAGTATGGCACCCTAACCGGCACTATTACCGGCGTTTTGTTTTTTATATCTGAAATACTTTTCAGCCCTTTCGCTAAGCATCCAATAGTAACACAGCTACTTCTTTTTCTGATAACGGTGGCGGCTGCATTTGTAATAAGCTTATTATCGGCATTAATTATAAAAAGGCCTGCAACCCGGTAAATTCTTATCTTTTGTTAACGTTTTGATTTTCAATGTGGCCGTACATTTGTATCATACAATTAAAACGAAAACATTATGCACACTATATTAGGAGCCGGCGGTCCGGTAGCAAACGCCTTAACAACCGAATTAGTAAAAAATAACGTACCGGTAAGGCTGGTTAGTCGCCGCCCGGTAGATATGGAAGGCAGCAACATTACCTGGCGCAAGGCCGACCTGCTCAACTACAGCCAAGTGCAGGAAGCCGCCCAGGGCGCTACGGTAATTTACCTTTGCGCAGGCTTGGTTTACGATGCTAAGATCTGGCAGGAACAATGGCCCATCATCATCAGTAATGTGATTAATGTAACCAAGGAGAACAACGCCAGGCTCATATTTTTTGATAACGTTTACATGTACGGCCTTATAGATGGCCCCATGAAGGAAGATACCCCTTACCATCCATCAAGCGAAAAAGGAAAAGTGCGCGCGGCCATTGCCAACACCATTATGGCCGAGGTTAAGGCCGGCACGCTGAATGCCACCATAGCCCGCGCACCCGATTTTTATGGCACTACCAGCACCAATGCATTTTTAGATATGATGGTACTGGCCAAATACGCCCAAAAGCAACCCGCGCAATGGATGGGCGACCCAAACAAGCTGCATAACTTTATTTACATACCTGATTGCGGCCGCGCCATGTACCTGCTGGGCCAACATCCCGAAAGCGATAAACAGATCTGGCACCTGCCAACCGCACCCGTAATGACTGGCCACCAGTTTTTAGAACTTGCAGCCCGCATTTATGGCATTAAGCCAAAGTTTATGCGCGTACGTAAATTTATGCTGCGGATACTGGGCCTGTTTAACAAACTGATTGCGGGTACGGTAGAAATGTATTACCAAACCGATCACGATTATATTTTTAACAGCGATAAATTTGAAAAGGCTTTCAATTTTAAGCCAATAAGCTACGAGGAAGGCATAAGAGAAGTGGCGAGGACGATATATAAGCCGATGTAATTTTCTTACTTTGCCGGTCCACTCCCCCGCCCCCCTCTCTGCTGCGCAAAGAGGGGATTCTTTTTTCCAAACCCTCTTTGCGCAAGCGGAGAGAGGGTCGACAAGCGCAGCGTAGTCGGGGTGAGTTAAATTCGCCGCGCGATACAATTATCTTCTATCACTCCACTGTCTTTTCTATCTCCACATCTTTCCCAAATCCTAAATAATCTGCACATTTGCATATACGCATATCTGCACATTTACAACCATGATCCATAAAAAAACAAGAACATATATCCCGGCCGACCTTGAAATTAAATGGGAAACGCTGGAACCTATCTACAAAGAACTATTAGCCCGTCCCATCAATTCGGTTGAAGAACTGGAGCAGTGGCTAAAGGATGGCAGCGAGCTACAGGCCGCCCTTGAGGAAGATTTTGCGTGGCGCTACATCCGCATGACCTGCGATACCACCAGTGAAGAGCTGTTGGAAAAATTCCAGTACTTCGCTACCGAGATAGAACCCAAAACCGCTCCTTATAACAACGACCTGAACAAAAAACTGGTTGAGAGCGAATTTGTAGACCAACTGAACGAAGAAAAATTCTACATTATGCTGCGCGCGGTTAAAAAATCGCTGGAGCTTTTCCGCGAGGAGAACATCCCGCTGCAAACCGAGATACAGGTAGAGCAGCAAAAATACCAGTCGATAACCGGTGCCATGAGCATACATATCGGCGAGAAGGAATACACATTAGAGCAAGCCTCCGTTTTTCTGAAAGATACCGACCGCAGCAAGCGCCAGGAAGTTTGGGAAAAGATAACCGCCCGCCGCCTGCAGGAAAAAACGGTGTTGGACACTTTGTTCGATCACCTGCGTGCCCTGCGCCATAAAGTTGCGCTGAACGCAGGTTTCGAAAACTTCCGCGATTATATGTTCCAGGCGCTTGGGCGTTTTGATTATACCCCGCAGGATTGCTACGCTTTCCACGCGGCTATCGAAACCGAGATCGTACCCATCCTGAGCGAGCAGGCCGAAAAACGCAAAGCCGCTTTAGGTGTTGATGCACTTAAGCCATGGGATATGGATGTGGATATTTCAGGCAAGCCAGCCCTTAAGCCATTTAACAGCGGCGCGGAACTGGTTGAGAAATCTATTCAGTGCTTCAGTAATATTAACCGTTACCTGGGCGAGCGTTTAGAGATCATGAAGGATAATAACCTTTTTGATGTAGAGAGCCGCAAAGGCAAGGCGCCGGGCGGTTATAACTACCCGCTATCTGAAACAGGCGCGCCGTTCATCTTCATGAACTCGGCCAACACCTTCCGCGATCTCACCACTATGGTACACGAAGGTGGCCACGCGGTACATACCTTCCTGACTGCCGACCTAGAACTGAACGATTTTAAACATTGCCCAAGCGAGGTTGCCGAACTGGCTTCCATGTCGATGGAACTGATATCAATGGATAACTGGGATGTTTATTTTGATAACGAAGAAGACCTAAAACGCGCCAAACGCGATCAGTTATTCGATGTGTTAAAAACTCTGCCATGGGTAGCCGTGGTAGACCAGTTTCAGCACTGGATCTATACCAACCCCGACCATACCGATGCCGAGCGCACCGATGCCTGGTTAAAAATTTACGAACCCTTTGGCGCAGGCTTTGCCGATTGGAGTGAACACCCCGAGGCGGAGCAAAACCTGTGGCAAAAACAGCTGCATATTTTTGAAGTACCCTTTTACTACATTGAATATGGCATGGCCCAGCTTGGCGCTATAGCCGTTTGGAAAAACTACAAGGAGAACCCGGAGAAAGGTTTACAGCAATACCTGGATGCCTTAAAACTGGGTTACACCAAAACCATTACCGAAATTTACGAAACCGCAGGCATCAAGTTTGATTTTAGTGCCGGCTACGTAAAAGAACTGGCCGAATTTGTAAAGGCCGAAATGGATAAGATATAAGCTACCAAGCCCTCTCCTAACAGAGAGGGCTTTTTTGTTTATAAGTATTGCGTATATGCGATTCCTTCTCTCGGGAAGGAGGAGATAGGGGTTAATGAATATATAAGTCAGAAGAAAAGTAACTGAACCCCTCCCTGCCATTTCACGGGGCCAATACACACCTCCCAAGGGAGGAATTGAACTTTCGCGCAGCTGTTACTAAAACCCAATAAATAAGCACTTTAAGCTACTACTCCGGGTATTATTTCAATACATGTTAAAACTTATATGTGTTTTGTGGGTTTAATTACCTATGAAAAAGATACTTGTAATATTTAGCCTGGCACTGTTTGCAACAGCAGGCTTTGCACAGATACCATTAAAACCGGTTAAGATTGATAGCCTGGTTACCGTTTCCCTGCCTGAAAAATTCACCAAGAAAGATACGCTCGGCCAATCCATATATTCTGGTAATGCGCAATATGGCTACATGGTTGTTATACGTGCACCAAATGCCAAAAATAACGAGCCGCTTAAAAAAGAGCGCGACCTGAACAAGGTGCTGCAGGATTATATTAAGGGCATTAAAGGCCAGGCCGAGGGCAGCACTCAAAACGTACGCGATACGCTTATCGGCTCGCTAAAGGCCAAAACCTTCGAGTTAGAGACCGACCAGGGCGCAGGCCTGCAAATACGTAACTTTATTGTAATATACACGCAGGATGTTACCTACACCTTTGAGTATTATTACGAGGCCTTACGTAAGGAGGTTATGATGGATGAGTATAAAGCTTATTCCAGTTCAATTAAGGTTTCACCCGAATTAAAACGTACCGACCAATACCTGTCAAACGCTAAAGGCTTATCGCCAACAGCAAAAATTGGGATATATGGCGGTGGTGCCCTGCTGGTTATTTTAATACTGGTGCTGGTTCTTCGCAAGAAAAAGAAACAACAATTAGAGCAGGCATAATCTTATTTTATAAGCAGTCCCCGGTTCCACCGGGGGCTGTTTATAAATGGTTTTCTGTCAATATAGCTCAGCCACAAAAAGGTAACCAATACCCCCACTGCCGAACCAACGGTAACATCTTCAAAAAAATGCTGGCTCAGGTACATGCGCGAGTAACCCACCATCAGCGCCACCAAAAGCAGTACCAGCCCCCAGGCTTTATTTTTAGCCAGGTAAGTAATAACCACCCCTGCGGAGAAAGCCGTAACCGTATGCCCCGACGGGAAACTATGCACCGTTAGTATATACAAGCCTTTTACAAAATGGATCTTATCCAGTTCGGCGGCGAAATAGGCTTTGGGCCTGGGCATATCAAAACTGTATTTCAGTATTTGTGCTGTTAGCGCTGTTAACACGTAACTGGTGATGAGCAGGAACGATGCCCGGTAATTGAACAGCACCAATATGGCCGATAAAATGATCACCGTTATGCCATCGCCAATATAGGTGATGTAGGGTTCTATGCTGTCTAAAAAATCGGTATGGAAGCTATTTACAGCAAAATAGATATCGTGCCGGGTGTACAGCAGTTTAATAACAAGGCAGGCGCACAGTATAAAAATATAAGGAATAAAAAGGTAGCGTACTTTATATAAAACATCTTTTGCGCCTGTATTCATCGGCGCAAAGTAAGCATATACTTCTTCAATGCAAAAAAATGGTTATGTTTGAGTTTAAAAAGTTAACTGACCAAATTACATGTCGAGAAGTATATTTCGCAGAAAATCTGTTTCTAAGATACTGGCTGATGTTGCCAGCGGTTTTAGCGATAGTGAGCACCCGGGCACCGCTTCCCAACTTGAAAAAGCACTAAACGTAAAAGACCTTACCCTGATGGGTATAGCCGCAGTTGTAGGCGCAGGCATCTTCTCAACCATTGGCGAAGCCTCTTTCCAGGGCGGGCCCGGCGTAAGTATCTTATTTGTTATTACAGCTATTACCTGCGGGTTTTCGGCTTTATGCTATGCCGAATTTGCATCACGCATCCCGGTTGCGGGCAGTGCTTATACTTATGCCTATGCATCCTTCGGCGAACTGATAGCCTGGATCATTGGCTGGGATTTGCTGATGGAGTACGCCATTGGTAACATAGCGGTAGCCATATCATGGAGCAAATATTTTGTAAATCTGCTGGAAGGATTTAACATACACCTCCCTAAATATTTGTATACAGATTACCTTTCGGCATTTAGGGCTCACGAAGAAGTAGCTAAACTAACAGCGGGCAATAACCTTGCTGCTATTACAGATACCTTAAAAGAAAATGCCGCTGCATGGGCTACAGCACCTGCATTAGGCCATATTAAATTTATAGCTAACATACCGGCTTTAGCCATTGTATTTGCAATAACCTATTTGGTA
The DNA here is from genome assembly GCA_040390445.1 of Bacteroidota bacterium. Classification (GTDB taxonomy): domain Bacteria; phylum Bacteroidota; class Bacteroidia; order Sphingobacteriales; family Sphingobacteriaceae; genus Mucilaginibacter. The sequence goes on along the minus strand of JAZJYI010000001.1, from coordinate 387,703 downwards.
TATATTGGTATTCGTGAAACTAAAAAGGCTACCAATGCTATGGTTTATTTAAAAATTGCCATTGTAATAGCGGTAATAATAATAGGCTTTTTTTACGTTACACCGGCCAACTGGCACCCGTTTTTACCGAATGGTTTTAGCGGGGTGATGAAGGGCGTATCCGGCGTGTTCTTTGCCTATATAGGCTTTGATGCCATATCAACCACTGCCGAAGAATGCAAGAACCCGCAAAAGGACCTGCCGCGTGGCATGATCTATTCCTTAATAATTTGTACCGTTTTATATATACTGATAGCACTGGTTTTAACGGGCATGGTTAGTTATAAAGACCTTAGGGTGGGCGACCCATTGGCTTATGTATTTGCCAAAGTTGGCTTAAAAAACATAAGCTATGTGATCTCCATCAGCGCGGTTGTTGCTACTGCCAGTGTGTTACTGATATTCCAACTGGGCCAACCCCGTATCTGGATGAGCATGAGCCGCGATGGTTTATTGCCAAAAATTTTCTCGCGCATTCATCCAAAATATCACACACCATCTTTCGCTACCGTAGTAACAGGTTTTGTTGTAGGTATACCGGCCCTGTTTTTAAACCTTACCGTAGTAACTGATCTTACCAGCATTGGTACCTTATTTGCTTTTGTACTGGTTTGCGGTGGTGTGCTTTTGTTACCACGAGAGGCGGCTGTAAAGGGCAAGTTCCATTTGCCGTACATTAATTCGCAGTTTATAGTTCCTGTGCTTTTTATAGTCGGGGTTTATTTCTTCCGTAACAATATTGTAAATTTGGTTAGCGGTGAAGCACTACACCATAAATTCCCTTACTTTTTATTCATTATTCTTTCAGCAACCTTAGCGGTGGTATCATTCATGAAAAAACTTTCGCTGATACCTGTATTAGGCCTTGCAAGCTGTTTTTACCTGATGGCCGAGTTAGACTACGACAGTTGGATTCGTTTCCTGGTATGGCTTATTGTAGGCCTTATTATTTACTTTACCTATAGTTATAAACACAGCTTATTAGGCAAAGGCGAAAACGCCAAATTGGAAAGATAGTTATGAATTGTTGGTGGGGGCACCAACAATGGATATTCTATAATATACTAATGCCGGTGTCTTCACCGGCATTTTTTGTTAGCACAATTCTCATTCTGAGCGATCGCTCAGAATCTATCAGCGAACTGTGCATAAACGATTACACATCGGCGAATAGATGCTTCGCTACGTCTGGAATAACAATGCAAAAAGGCGCCTTTTGGGCGCCTTTAAATAGGATATAACATCTTTTTAATGCTTCACCCGCTCTATCTTCACACTCTCCGGCGAAGTTAGCATCAGCGGCACTTTCTCTACTGTAACAAAACTCAGGTCGAGGCCAAAATTACGCTCTTCAGAAAGGCTCACCTTTTTAAACTCGGTGTAGATGAACATAATTATCTTTTCGTAAAACGACAGGTTATGCGAGCGCGACAGTACCTTCTCTATCACTACAAACCTAAAATCGCCCACAATTTTGTGCTTGTTTAATGATTTGTAGGTGCTGGTAATATCTATCTCACCGTTTTTAACCAGATCCTCTACCACCTTGCGGAACAGCAGGTTTATCTGCTGCTCAACCCTAAACCCAAGCTTAAAGTCAATACGGATCAGTTTGCCCGGCACCAGGAAATCAACCTCGTACTCGCTTTTGTATGGCTCGTCCACTACATCAACGTGTACCAGCCAGTACACATCGGCTCGTTTAGGCTGCTTTTGCAGTATGGAGTATATGATCTTTGATTCAATTTCGGAGTTGAAGTTGGCGCTGGTTAAATACACCAATTGCGAGGCATATTTGGGCACGCTATCGTCCTCGCTCATCTCTTTGATGATGTTAAAGTAATCGTCTATCTCAATAAACTTCACGTAGCGGTTCTTGATCTTGCGGGCGGTGTACCAGGTCCACATGATAATAAATAACACTAAACCTATTGATAGTGTAAACCAACCGCCATGTACAAACTTAACCAGGTTACCTAATAAAAAGGTTCCTTCTATCAGCAGGTAAACCACTAAGAAAGTTGCAATAATATAAGTAGGTGCCTTTTTACGCTGCAAAAATTTTGATACCAGTATGGTGGTCATCAACATGGCAACCGTAATACTTAAGCCGTAAGCTGCCTCCATCCTGGCCGAGTGCTTAAACAGCAATACCACACCAATACAACCGGCACAAAGTATCCAGTTGATGCTGGGTACGTACAGCTGGCCCTTTTGTTCTGACGGATAATTGATACGCACCTTTGGCCAAAGGTTTAACCTTACCGCCTCGGCAATCAGCGTAAACGAGCCTGATATAAGCGCCTGGCTGGCTATAACGGCTGCAATTGTTGCTATACCTATACCAAATATCAGGAAGCCATCCGGCATTATTTTAAAGAAGGGATTGTTTTCGCTCAGGTCAATAGATTGGCCTGTATGCTGTAACAGCCAAACCGCCTGGCCCAGATAGTTCAGTATTAAACAGGTTTTTACATAGATCCAGCTTATCTGGATATTTTTACGCCCGCAGTGCCCCAGGTCGGAGTATAAGGCTTCGGCCCCGGTAGTACATAAAAAAACCGCCCCCAAAATAATGAAAGCATTGTAGTTACTGGTAAGCAATTCGTAAGCGTAGTATGGGTTAAGCGCCTTTAATATTACAGGCATCTTTACAATGTAGCTGATACCCAAAACGCCCATCATGGTAAACCAAATAAACATCATTGGCCCAAACGCCTTACCTACCAGCGATGTACCAAATTGCTGTATAATAAACAGCACCGCAATAATGGCTATTACTATTTGTACGGTTGGCAATTCGGGGTAATAGGTACGCAAGCCCTCAATAGCCGATGATATGGTAATGGGCGGGGTAATAATACCATCGGCAAGCAGGGCGCAGCCGCCTAATATGGCCGGTATAATTAACCATTTAGCTTTACGGCGCACTAAAGAGAAGAGCGAGAATATACCCCCCTCACCTTTGTTATCGGCCCGCAGGGTAATAACAACATATTTTAAAGTAGTTTGCAGCGTAAGCGTCCAAAATATGAGGGATACGCCCCCAAGCACTAAGGTTTCTGATATATGTTGCGAAAACTTAGTGTGTTCCTGGCCAACAATGGCCTTAAACACATATAATGGCGATGTACCAATATCGCCGTAAATTATTCCTAAACTTATCAGCAAACCGGCGGCTGATAGTTTTTGCAGATCTTTATGATTTGACACGACTTTTCTTATTAATTTATTATCCTGCAAAAGAGCCTGATTTTTGCAACCAGGCCCATTTGTTTATGATGATGATACATTTACCCTGTTAATTTCAACACTATCAGGAGATGTAAGCATTAACGGTACTTTTTCAACAGTTACAAAACTCAGATCGAGGCCAAAGTTACGTTCTTCTGATAAACTTACCTTTTTTAATTGTACATATATAAACATAATAAATCGCTCGTAAAGCGAAAGGTTATGCGAACGCGACAATACCTTCTCTATCACCACAAACCTAAAATCGCCCACAATTTTATGCTTGTGCAATGATTCGTACCGGCTGGTGATATCCACCTCGCCATTCTTCACCAAATCCTCCACCACTTTACGGAACAGCAGGTTTATTTGTTGCTCAACCCTGAAGCCCAGTTTAAAATCAATCCTGATCAGTTTACCCGGCACTAAAAAATCTACCTCGTAATCGCGCTTGTAAGGCTCATCTACTACATCTACGTGTACAAGCCAGTAAACGTCGGCCCGTTTTGGTTTTTTTTGCAGTATAGAGTAAATTATTTTCGATTCTATCTCTGAGTTAAAGTTGGCACTGGTCATATAAACCAGTTGCGACGCGTACTTGGGTACGGTTTGGTCTTCACTCAACTCTTTCAAAATACCGAAGTAATCGTCAATCTCAATAAATTTCACAAAGCGGTTCTTGATCTTACGGGCCGAGTGCCAGGTCCACATAACAATAAACAACACCACACCTATTGATAGGGTGAACCAGCCACCATCAACAAATTTATGCAGGTTACCCAGTAAAAATGAGCCTTCGATAAGTATATACATCACAAAAAATGCGGTGATAATATATAACGGTACTTTTTTGCGCCTTAAAAAGTTGGAGATAAGGATGGTGGTCATCATCATAGCCACGGTAATGCTCAGGCCATAAGCTGCCTCCATCGCTTCCGATTTTTTGAACAGCCACATTACCCCTATACAGCCTGCAAACAATATCCAGTTAATGCTGGGTACGTATAACTGGCCCTTTTGATCGCTTGGGTAAACAATTTTAGCTTTTGGCCAAAGGTTTAACCTTACCGCTTCGGCAATAAGGGTAAATGAGCTTGATATTACCGCCTGGCAGGCAATAATAGCCGCTACTGTTGCTATACCAATACCAAATATTAAAAACCAGGGGGGCATTATCTGGTAAAAGGGGTTAAATACGTTCAGGTCAATATCTGCACGGCCATTGCGTTGCAGCAGCCAAACCGCCTGCCCAAAGTAGTTTAGCAGCAGGCAGGGTTTTACATATAACCAGGTTGCCCGTATGTTTGGGCGGCCGCAGTGCCCAAGGTCTGAGTATAGCGCCTCGGCACCTGTGGTACATAAAAATACCGCACCCAAAATAATAAACGCGTTATAATTACTGCTGAGCAGCTGGTAAGCGTAATATGGGTTAATGCCTTTTAATATAGATGGCATTTGTATAATATAGCTAATACCTAAAACCCCCATCATGGTAAACCATATAAACATAATAGGGCCAAATGCCTTGCCTACTATTGATGAGCCGTACTGCTGTATAAAAAACAAAAAGGTAATAATACCCACTACAATATAAAAGGTAGGCAGGTTATTGTAGCGCGAGCTTAACCCCTCAATAGCTGCCGATATGGTTATTGGTGGGGTGATGATACCATCGGCCAGTAATGCGCAACCACCTATTATTGCGGGTACAACAAGCCATTTTGCCCGGCGGCGCACCAGCGAAAAAAGCGAGAAAACCCCTCCCTCGCCCTTATTATCGGCACGCAGTGTAATTACAACATATTTAAGGGTGGTTTGCAGAGTGAGTGTCCAGAAAATGAGCGATACCCCACCCAGCACTAATGTTTCTGAGATCTGGTTCCTGCCGATGATCGCTTTAAAAACATACAAAGGTGATGTACCTATGTCCCCGTAGATTATTCCTAAACTAATGAGCAGCCCAGAGGCAGAAAGTTTTTGCAGATCTTTATGATTTGACACTCTAATTTAAAAAGGATACAAAACTATTAAAAAAATCCATTTACAACTTAAACTAAGTTTAATCGTATAAGTCTATTAGTTAGAACAACTAACAAAACCTTATTTTGTTAAAAATTGTTAAAAGTATTTATATATTCATAACAATATGAGGTGTTGAGCGCAATATTTATACTTTTGCAAAGAATATTTTAATATGAGTCTAAGATCTACTTTTGCTACTTCCAGGTTTACCATCATTGCGCTTGCAATACTGGTAAATTTTGCGCTTGCAAGAGGGGTGAATGCTCAAAAAAGCGATACTTCATACCTGCATACGCTTAAAAACAAGGCAGCAAAAACTTCTTATTTAAAAAACGGCCTGCATTTAGCTTTGCCGCCATTAAAGCCGGCTGCCATATCTAATGCCAAAATAAACCTTTCACGCCCGGATGATAAGCTGGTTACCAATGTAAAGGTGTACCCTATACCGGTTACCGATGTTATAAACGTAAAGTATAACATATCGCGCAACACGTATGTTAACGTAAATGTAATGGATATGCTTGGCAATAATGTACTTACCCTGTTTTCGCAAAGGGTTGAGTTTGGCGAGCAAAGCATCACCTATCCCGTTAGCAACAAACTATTACGTGGTTTTTACTTTGTAAGGATAGTTGTTGGTACCGAATCTGTAAACACCAGGATCTCGGTTCTATAAGTTCCTCCAGCCCCCGAATCGGGCGTTTTTAATTAGCATCCTTCCTATCCATCTCTTTTTAGAATTTAAACACTCAGAATTTAGGTTTTAGGATTTAGAGTTTATAATTTCGGCATTATTGCATTAACATTATGAAAATAATTGCCATTGGCCGCAACTATGCCGAGCACGCTAAAGAGCTGAACAACCCTGTGCCTACCACACCGGTCATATTCATGAAACCGGATACCGCCTTATTAAAGGATAATAAACCCTTTTACTATCCCGAATTTTCGCAGGATATACACCACGAAATAGAACTGGTATTAAAGATAAGCAAGGAAGGCAAGCACATCAGCGAGAAATTCGCCGCTAACTACTACGAAGAAATAGCCCTTGGGGTTGATTTTACCGCGCGCGATATCCAAACCAAACATAAAGAAAAAGGCCTGCCCTGGGAACTGGCCAAAGCGTTTGATAACTCGGCCCCGGTAAGTAACTTTTTACCAAAGGCTAAGTTTGCCAACCTGTACAACCTGAACTTTAAACTGGATATAAATGGCGAAACCCGCCAGCAGGGTAACACCAAAGACCTGCTCTTTTCTTTCGAGCGGATAATTGCCTTTGTATCACAGTATATCACCCTGAAAAAAGGCGATCTGATATTCACCGGCACCCCCGAAGGTGTAGGTAAAGTTGCCGTTGGCGACCATTTGGAAGGATTTTTGGAGGGTGATACGCTTTTAGATTTTTATGTTAAATAACTATATTAATATCCGTCTGTCATTTCGAACGAGGAACGAGGAGAAATCTTGTTCAATGCGCAAAGCGAACTATTCTAATCGAACAAGACTTCTCTCTATCGTTCGAAATGACATTCGCTTTTTTATAATCGCTATCGCGATTTTCCTGAGCACATCCACCCACGCCCAGGATGTTATCCAGAGCAAACAATACCCTAAAAACCAGTTTCGCTATCCGCTTGATCTGCCTCCTGCCACCGCAGGTTCGTTTGGCGAGCTCAGGCCAAACCATTTTCACTCGGGGCTGGATTTTCGCACCATGCAGCGCGTTGGCTTCCCGGTACACGCCGCGTATGATGGCTATGTATCCAGGGTGCGCATCCAGTTTGGCGGTTTTGGGCAGGCACTATACCTTACACACCCTAACGGGTTTACAACCGTTTACGGCCATATTAATGATTTTACGCCCGAGATTGATAAATACATACGCGATTACCAGTATAAAAACCAAACCTTTGAGGCGGATATTGCCCTTCCTCCGGGTATGTTTAAAGTACAAAAAGGCGATGTTGTAGCCATTTCGGGCAATCAGGGTGCATCCGGCGGGCCTCACCTGCATTTCGAGATCAGGGACACCTTAACGCAGGAAACCATCAACCCCCAGCTGTTTGGCCTCACCATCCCCGATAGCAAACCACCCGCTATAACCGCTATTGGTATTTACCATTTAAACGGCAACCCTTTCAGCGAAAAAACACCAAAGGAGTTTTTAGCGGTATCCGGCGCAAACGGCAACTATCATTTATTAAAACCACAGGTGTTAAATATTAGCGGTAACACGGGCTTCGGTATTAGCGCTACCGATATTAATGATGCATCTCCCAATCATAACGGCATTTACTCGCTTGAGCTTAAGCTGGATGGCGTTACCATGTACACCTTCGCGGTTGAGCGCTTCGCGTTCGATCAAACCCACGCAATTAACGCTTATATAGATTACCCGGCGTTTTTAACGGCGCGCCGCTTTATGCAAAAGTGCTTTATATTGCCGGGCAGCCGCATTTCGCTGTACCCGCAATCCATCAACCGGGGTATTATGGCTTTTAATGACGATAAGCCGCACGAGGTGCAATACATTGTAAAAGATGTGGCGGGTAATACCTCAACCCTAACGTTAAAGGTGCAATCCAATACATCCGCAGCCAACATAGCCCCGGATAAACCAACGGGCACCCTGCTGCATTACGACCGCAAAAGCGAGTTTGCCAACGAAAAGGTAAAAGTTACCATTATGCCCGGCAATTTGTACGACGACCTTGACTTTCAGTACGCTACCCTGCCGGCAAAGCCGGGCGCTTATTCGGTTACCCATGCTATCCACAATAAATTAACGCCGGTACATGACAGCTACGACCTTTGGATAAAACCCGACATCAGCCTTGGCGCCAATGCCGAAAAGGCTGTAATTGTTAATGCCGCCACAGGTGCCATCAGCAGTACGTGGGAAGGCGGCTGGGTAAAAGGTGTTGCCCGTGCCTTTGGCGATTATTATATAAAAATTGATACCGTGCCCCCGGTTATCACCCCCATCAACATTCGCAATGGCAGTAATATGAAACTGTTGAAGGCCATCAAACTGCGCATGAGCGATAACCTGAGCGGTATAAAAAGCTACGCGGGTAAAATTGATGGCAAATGGGTACTGGTAGTATGGGATTATAAAACAAAGGTTTTAAGTTATACCTTTGATGATAGCATCGCCGCAGGCAAACATACTTTTGAGTTTACCGTGACCGATGCAAAAAACAACGTTAGTACATTTAAGGCAGAATTTAACAGGTAAAATGGCAACTCCACAACAAGGCGAAAAAGCACCAAACTTTACAGCGAATAACCAGAACGGCGAACCCGTTTCACTGGGCGATTTTAAAGGCAAAAACGTTATCCTGTACTTTTACCCAAAGGATGATACCCCGGGTTGTACGGCCGAAAGCTGCGATTTCAGGGATAATTACCAGTCGTTGTTAAGCAAGGGCTTTGAGGTGATAGGCGTAAGTGTTGATGATGAAAAATCGCACAAAAAGTTCGAAACCAAATACCAGCTGCCATTTACCCTGATAGCCGATAGCGACCACAGCATTGTAGAAGCCTACGGTGTTTGGGTAGAGAAGAACATGTACGGCAAAAAATATATGGGTACCGCCCGCACTACCTTTATTATTAATGGCGACGGTATTATTGATAAGGTGATTGAAAAAGTTGATACCAAAAATTCATCGCAGCAGGTGTTAGACCTGTTGGGATAAATGTATTTTCAACACATATCAAACAAAAAGGCGTTATATTTATTTAAAAGATAAATTTTGATAGATGGCCATTCAGGCAGAAGACGAAGAAATACTCAGCAAGTTTAGGGACGAAAAGACCCGCAACGAAGCATTTAACCTTTTGCTGAAAAAATATCAGCAAAAGATATACTGGCATGTGCGCCGTATGGTTATTGACCATGACGACGCCGACGACATTGTACAGGATGTTTTTATCAAGATATGGAAAAACCTGCCGGGTTTCCGCAACGATGCACAATTGTACACCTGGATGTACCGCATTGCCACTAACGAGTGCATTACCTTTTTGAATAAGAAAAAAGCAAAGAACAATGTATCTTTAGACGACGTGGATTTTGAGCTGGCGGATACACTATCAAGCTCTGACCAGTTTAACGGCGACCAGATACAGCGCAAATTACAGGAAGCCATACTAACCCTGCCCGATAAACAGCGCCTTGTATTTAATATGAAGTATTTTGACGATCTGAAATACGAGGAAATGAGCGAGGTTTTAGGTACCAGCGTTGGCGCTTTAAAGGCATCGTATCACCTTGCGGTGAAAAAAATAGAGGCGTTCATCACCAATTCTGATTAAATTCTGTAGAATATTTAAATTAGCATTAAACCTTTTGAAACTTTATTCATCTATAAGAGAGTATGAAAAGCGATATGGAGAATAACGAATGGGCGGACGAAGAAATGTCACTTGAACGGTTTTCGAAAGAAACCCCGTTTACAGTGCCATCCGGCTATTTTGAAGAGGCCGGTCAGCGCATATTGTCCCTTATAAAATTAAACGAGTTAAAAAGTGATGATATGGCACAGGGATTTGCTGTGCCTGAAAATTACTTTGATGAACTTAACGCTAATATCCAGGCCAGGATAAATATCGAGGCAAGTGCAGGTACCGACGAAAAAGGATTTGCTGTGCCCGAGGGATATTTTGAACAGCTTACCAATAATATACAAAGCCGTATAAATATAGCGGCTGCCGTAAATACAGAAGATACGGGTTTTACCATTCCGCAGGGGTATTTTGAAAACCTGCAGCAACAAATAACCAGCCGCATAGCGGTTGAAGAAATGATGGAGGCAAACACTCCTGAATTTGCCGTACCCGATAATTACTTTGAAAAACTTAACCGCGATATTTTAAATAGAACGGTTAACCAGGAAACTGTAATACGCAAAACTATTGTGCGCAAGTTGTGGGCATCAAACACATTTAAATATGCCACCGCTGCCTGTTTTGCTTTAATTATTGGCGGGGGTGCATTTTTGAGGGAAGCACAACAGCCGGTTATGCATACGCAAACACTTTTGCATAAACAGGTATCAAACATACCGGTAGACGAAATAAAAGACTACCTTGAACTAAATATAGATGCCAACGATACACGTGGCTTAATGGATAACGACAAGCAAATTAATACTGATGCCCTGGATGCCGACCTTCAGGATTATATAGATATTAATTAACAATACTTTTAATGAACAGGCTGCTTAGATATATTTTCTTTTTATTAGTATTTGCAATAAGTAATGACGGTGTTTTTGCGCAGGTAAGTAATTTTCGCCGCCCTACTCCGGCCGTAAAAGCCAAAGTTATCCGTAACCCAAAACTGCAGGCCGCACGCGATAAATTTATTGGCCAGCAACTTTCACTTACTACGGATGAGTCGCGTAAATTTTGGCCTATTTACCGCCAATACCAGGAGGACCTCACCGCTATTAAGATCCTAAAAAAGCAAAACAACTCCAGTTCAACAGCCAACGGCATGGATCAGATAAACAGGGAACTGGAATTAGATAACCAGATGGTAGAGGTGCGCAAGCATTACCGCGATGAATTCCTGAAAGTATTGCCCCCCGAAAAGGTAAGCACGCTTTACAAAAGCGAGGTTGAATTTACCAACGAGCTGATCAAAACGTTCAGCGAGCGCAGTATCCGCGCGGGGAATTAAATTCATTTAGTGATTTTGAGAATTAGTGAATTAGTGATTGATGCCTAAAGTGTCGCGCAGATTGCTGATTTTTGCATGATGGGTTTTCCCACTCACTAATTCACTCAATCACTAACTCACTAATTAAATGCTAACCCTTCGCCAGCTTTTCCTGAACAACAACGCTCAAACTACCCACTTCCCTTTATTGCTGGAATTTGAACGTGCGGAAGGCGTATATATTTATGACGAAGCGGGCAACGCCTATACCGACCTCATATCGGGCATTGGCGTAAGTAACCTGGGCCACAGCAACCCAAAGGTTGTACAGGCGGTGAAAGACCAGGTTGATAAATATATGCACCTGATGGTGTACGGCGAATACGTACAAACCCCGCAGGTGCGCTTTGCCGAAAAACTGGTAAGCATCCTCCCAAAAACATTAAACTCAGTTTATTTCACCAACTCGGGCGCCGAAGCGGTTGAGGGGGCGCTAAAACTGGCCAAACGTTTTACAGGCAGGCAGCAGGTGGTTGCCTTTCATGGCTCATACCATGGCAGCACCCACGGGGCTTTAAGCATTATGGGTAACGAGGAATACAAGCAGGCCTATCGCCCGCTGCTGCCCGGCATAAACTTCATCAGCCTGAATAACCTGCCCGATCTGGAACTGATCACCGAACAAACCGCCTGCGTTATACTGGAAACCGTACAGGGCGAAGCCGGCATACGCGTGCCCAATGCTGCATATATGCAGGCCCTGCGTAACCGCTGCACACAGGTTGGCGCATTGCTGATATTAGACGAGATACAGGCTGCATTTGGCCGTACCGGCAAACTTTTTGCTTTTGAGCATTTTGATATTGTACCCGATATACTGCTGCTGGCCAAAGCGCTTGGTGGCGGCATGCCTGTAGGCGCTTTTGTAGCTCCGGTGGATGTGATGTCGGCATTTAAAGAAAACCCTATCCTGGGGCATATTACCACGTTTGGCGGCCACCCGGTTTGCTGCGCGGCCGGCCTTGCCGCTTTAGAGGTATTGCTTGATGAGAACCTGATAGCCGGTGTTGCCGAAAAAGAAGCCATCATCCGTAAACACCTTGTACACCCTGCTATAAAGGGAATTAGGGGCAAAGGGCTGATGCTGGCCGTAGAATTTGAAAGCTTTGAGCTGAACAAAAAAATAATTGACCGCTGTATAGCCAACCATATTATTACCGACTGGTTCCTGCATTGCAGCAACTCTATGCGCCTGGCCCCACCGCTTACCATTACCAGCACTCAATTAATGGAGGCTTGCCTAATCATTACAGAGGCTATTGAATTTGAAACCCGCGCTTTTACTAATTTATCTTAATACAAACCGGGTTATGAGGCCATGCCCTATGCTTGCAGCGCCTGGTAAACTTTTTTGCCGCCTCTGAATAAAGCATTTACCGGTGTGTTCCGGGCAACAACTTCGGCCGAAGATGCCGCACTTAGCAAAATAAAATCGGCTTTGTCGCCAACTTTTGGCCATTGCATTTTCCCATCATCATCTAAAGGAGTTAAACCCCTGGTAGCAATTTTAAGGCATCTGGATAAACTGTACTCATCGCTTTTACCATACATTTCGGCCATGCGGTTTGCTTTTTGTATCATGCTGCCGGTTCCAAATGGTTGCCAATGGTCTACAACACAATCGGTACCTGTCATTACGTTTACACCCCCTTTTATCAATTGTGGTATGGGCATATAAATTTTACCAATAGGTATGGTAGATACGATCCCTATTTTCGCGTTCGCTAATTTTTCTATTATTGCTGTTAAATCATCCCCCTGCAAGGTGCTTAATGCAAAACAGTGGCTTATATATGTTTTACCCATTAAACCCGGGTTTTCGTTTACTTTAGCAATTAAATATTTAATGGTTTCCACACCGGATGGGCCCATTTCATGCAGGTGTATATCAATCCCTTTGTTATAATCTAAAGCGGTTTGCACGGTAAAATCAATGGTACGTTCTATACTGCCATCAATGGTAAAAGGGTCTACACCACCAATAAAATCAATATCCATTTGCGCCGCCTCTTTTAGCAACTGGTCTGATTTGGTATAGTAAACCCCATGCTGCGGGAATGCCACTATTTCTACACCGAAGCTGCTTTTTTTATTTTCGATAGCTATTTGCAGGTTTTTTAATGATTGCAGTTGCGAAGTGGGTTCTATATTAACATGGCTGCGCGCAAAATCCGTCCCTTTTGATTGTAAAAGTTCAATCAACTTTTCGGCACGATAGGTAGACGTTTTTAACATCTCCGGCAAAATTTTCTGCTCTAAAGCAATCATGTCCTTTACCGATTTCTGCCGCAAACTTTTGGCTTTCCAGGGGCCGCCATAATACGTTTTATCCAAATGGATGTGCATGTCTTTGGTAGACGGAAGCATCAGGTTCTCATTGGCGTCAATCGCCTTATCCGTTCCATGTTGTTTGCTTATTTTTTTAAACAACCCATTTTCAATTTGTATATTAAACAATGCGGTTTGGGTTGCCGTAACTTCAAGATCATCTTTAGTAAAACCCGTTTCTAATTTAACGTTCTTTAAAAAGAAACTGCTCTTTTCTTCGCCCGTTTCATTACCTGTTGCCAAAACCGAGTTTGGCAAAATACTAGCCAAAACTCCTGTACCAATGGTCCCCAAAGCATGATGCACAAACGATTTCCTATTCATTTTATTCAAATTTATATAATACCAAATTTACAGATTTATTGTATTGCCCGGTATGGTTTATGTATGGGGTTACCTTGCATCATATTTCCGGGTCGGCAAAAGTATCACTTGCCCGTTATTTAATTCTAATTAATAATTTAACTGTAAAAAGAAAGTTACGATACCCATTTTGCGTTTATTGGTATAGTTTATGCATAATGGTATGTACCTGTGTAAATACCCTCTCCCGGCTCCCTAATTACTGTTTTTGAGGTCATAGGTGCATACTTTTAGGGTCAATATTGAGCTTTAATTAAAATAACATCTATTATATCATATGAAAATCGCGTATATATCAACCTTTCCGCCCCGCGAATGCGGCATTGCAACTTTCAACTATAATTTAATGAATGCTATCAACGCTAATTTTCCTGAACGGAAAACCCCGCTTGATGGAGGTTTTGTTGTAGCCCTTAACGATTCGGAAAACATACAGGAATATGAATATCCTGCTGAGGTAAAATACGTTATTCGCCAAAATCATCAGAAAGATTATATCCGCGCTGCTAACTATATTAACACCAGCAGTGCCGATGCCGTTATTTTAGAACACGAATTCGGTATTTACGGGGGCGAAAGCGGGATCTATATTTTACCGCTGATAAACCGTTTAGAGAAACCGCTGATATCTATACTGCACACTATATTAAAAGACCCAAGCTACGTACAGCGTATTATCATCCGCGAAATTGCCGAGCAATCGTCAAAAATTGTGGTGATGAGTAAACGCGCGGTCGAATTTCTGACCACCATTTACGATATCCCTGAAGATAAAATTCAGATCATTGAGCATGGCGTGCCAGACCTGGAAGCACCCGAGGTTAACCCGGTTAAAAATTTAAGTCAGTTTAAAAACCGCCGCGTACTTTTAACCTTTGGCCTGTTAAGCCGCAACAAAGGTTTAGAAACCGTTGTAAAAGCCCTGCCAAAAATAGTAGAGAAACACCCCGATGTGATGTACGTGGTATTGGGTAACACCCACCCGGGCGTTATCAAAAACTCGGGCGAGGAATACCGCGACCACCTGAAAAGCCTGGCCGCACAGCTAAAAGTTTCGCAGCATTTATCGTTCATTAATAAATTTGTGGCAGAGGACGAGCTGATAGACTACCTTACCGCTGCCGAAGTATATGTAACACCATATCTTAACGAAGCGCAAATTACCAGCGGCACCTTATCATACGCCGTAGGCGCCGGCGCTGCCGTGGTATCAACCCCGTACTGGCACGCTACCGAACTGTTAGCAGATGGCCGCGGCCGTTTGTTCGATTTTAAGAATGCCGATGCATTAGCCGATACCGTTAACGAATTGTTAGACGACGAGAACGTACTGAACGAACTAAAAGAAAACGCTTACGAATACGGCCTGCACCTGCGCTGGCCGGCAACCGGCGCAGAGTTTATTAAGCTGGCCCAGGAAGCTGCTGCTACGCATGATTTTAGCGACAAAATATTAAAGAACAGCATTGTTGACCCGGAGATATTACCAAAATTCAGCCTTACGCACGTTTTGCGTTTAACGGATGATACCGGTATTGTGCAGCATGCTAAATATGGTATCCCCAATTTAAAAGAGGGTTATTGCCTTGATGATAATGCACGTGCATTGATCATGGCCCTGATGGCTTACCAGCGAAGCGGGAGCAACGAAGCGTTTAAATTATTACCAATATACCTTAGTTACATCCACTACATGCAAACGGAGGATGGTAACTTCCGTAACTTCTTAAGCTTTAGCCGCCAGTACCTGGATGAAGTAGGTTCTGAAGATTCCTTCGGCCGTACCATTTGGGCATTAGGCCACTTAATTAGCTGCGCGGCAAGTAACTCCTACCGCGAATTTGCGATGGAGATATTCCACAAATCGTACCCGCACTTTAAATCTTTAAAACACATCAGGGGGCAAGCTAATACCATTATTGGTATTGCATTATACCTGCAGGCCTACCCTACCGATGAAGGTATGGTTGCCGAACTGGTACGTTTAACCCAGCCGTTGATTGATGCTTACGAGAACACCCGATCTGACGATTGGGAATGGTTTGAAGAAAGCATGACCTATGATAATGCTATCCTTCCGCTGGCACTGTTACACTCTTGCGAGATAACCGGCAACCAGAAGGCGAAAGATATTGCGCTTAAAACAATGGCGTTCCTTGATAAGTTGACATTATCTAACGGTTACTTAAGCCCGGTTGGTAACGATGGCTGGTACTACCGTGGCGGTAAGTTCCCAACGTTTGATCAGCAGGCTATTGAAACCATGGCCATGGTACTGATGCATTTCCAGGCGTACCAGATCTTCCGTAAGCCGCAGTATATCGAAAAAATGTTCCTGAGCTATAAATGGTTCCTGGGCGAGAACACCCTGCGTGCACCATTGTATGACCACGAAACCAAGGGCTGCTGTGACGGTTTGCTACCAACGGGCATCAATCGTAACCAGGGCGCCGAAAGCACGCTGGCGTACCTTATATCGCACTTAACGGTGCTTAAAGCTTTTGAGCTGGAATACGAATACAATAAAATGGATCAACAGGTTAAAGTCTGCTAAATGAGAGCAGCCATATTAGCCCCCGTTGCCTGGCGCACACCGCCCAGGCACTACGGGCCGTGGGAGCAGGTTGCATCAAACATTGCCGAAGGCCTGATAAAGCTTGGCGTTGATGTTACCCTTTTTGCCACCGGCGATTCTATTACCGAAGGCACATTACAATCCATCTGTGCCCAGGGTTATGAAGAAGACCGTTCGCAGGATGCCAAGGTGCTGGAATGCCTGCACATTAGTAACCTGATGGAACAGGCTGGTGATTTTGATATCATCCACAACAACTTTGATTTTTTACCGCTAACCTATTCCGGGCTTATTAATACGCCGGTGATAACCACCATACATGGGTTTTCGTCGCCGCGCATTATACCTGTTTACAAAAAGTACAATTCGCGCGGGCACTATGTATCCATCAGCAATGCCGACCGCAGCGCCGAACTGGAATACCTTGCCACCGTTTACAACGGCTTGGATACCGCTGATTTTAAGTTTACCGAACAGCCGCAGGACTACTTGCTCTATTTTGGGCGTATCCATCACGATAAAGGCCCTTTAGAGGCGATTGAAATATCAAAAAAGGCGAATAAAAGGCTAATAATGGCTGGCATTATCCAGGATGAGAACTACTTTAAAGACAGGGTTGAACCACAGCTAAACGACCAGATCCAATACATCGGCCCCGCCGGCCCGGATAAGCGCAACGAGCTTTTGGGCAACGCCCTTGCCCTGCTGCACCCCATCAACTTTGCCGAACCATTTGGCATGAGCGTAGCCGAATCTATGCTTTGCGGCACCCCTGTTATCGCGTTCAACAAAGGTTCTATGCCGGAATTGATCCAGCATGAAAAAACAGGTTTTTTAGTGGACACCGTTGATGAAGCGGTAGATGTGATAGGTAAGCTTGGTTCCATAAACCGCGCCTATTGCCGTGAATGGGCCAATTCCCAGTTCTCTAAAGAGAAAATGGCGGATGATTATTACAGGTTATATCAGCAAATATTGGGGTAAGTTAGAATTAACCACAAAGAACACTAATATTTCACAAAGTGCACAGAGATTGATATTTCTCTTTGTGTCCTCTGTGATTTTTTGTTTGTTACTTATTTGCTTAAAAGCAGATATGGAGACAAACTAATGGCCCAATTAGCAAAGCGCATTCGTAAATAACTCATAAATAACGCTTTATAAATTTTCAAATACACCCAAACCCCAAATCTCTGATTATAAGCCAGATACAAGCGTTCACGATGTTCACGGCAGTGAACGTGAACACTTGCAGTCATTAAAGACGTTTAGCGGCGTTTTAAATCGTTCTATTCCGTTTCTAAGCGCTACATACCGGCACCTTAAAAATGCTAATCTATCCCATCTTCCTTAAACTTAGCAAGTAGTTCATCCAAATCAACTTCTGCGAAAGATGTTGATGAATCGGAAATACCGTAAGGAATGATCAGTTTATTATTGTGGATCATTGAACCGCAGGAGTATAATACGTTTGGCACATAACCTTCGCGTTCGTCGCTGTTTGGCACTAACAGGGGCTCTTTCAGGCGGCCTATTTCTACCGTAGGGTCATCCAGTTTAAGCAAACTTGCACCCAGCACATATCGGCGCATTGGGCCAACACCATGGGTAATCACTATCCAGCCATCCCGGGTTTCTATCGGCGACCCGCAGTTACCTATCTGTACAAACTCCCAGGTAAATTTTGGCGTTTGCAGCAGGTCGGGCTTTTCCCAAATATTAATCTTATCCGAGTACATGATGTAATTATTGCACCCGTCGATACGCGAGATCATGGCGTATTTACCGTTTATTTTACGCGGAAACAGCGCAAGGTTCTTGTTCTGCGCGCCTGCACCGTATAAAGGCATTATTTTAAAATTATAAAAATCGCTGGTTTGCAGCAGCTTAGGCATTATCAGAGAGCCATCATAAGCGGTATAGGTTGCGTAATAAGCGTAGGTGCCATCCTCGTTCACAAACTTAACAAAGCGGGCGTCTTCAATACCCTTCCGTTCATACTCGGATATCGGGAAGATAACTCTGTCGGAAATATCGGTATCTAATGAAAAAACAATCTCGTAGTAAGAATCGGCCAACCAAAGCACCTTATCATATTCCAGGCGCATCATATCATCTTCCTGCAGCTTTTGTGAATCGAGAATGATGCGGCGCAGGTTAGAGTATTCAAAATGATGGTCAAGCTTATCTTCCAGTTCGTGCAATACGCTGATGTTGATCTGGGTGATGGCAGCTTTCTCTAAAAACAGCTTTTTGTTGTAAACCGCATTGCGCACAATTTCCGCCTCGTCAATATAACTACCTGCCGGTAAAACGGTTATCTGGTTATCCTTATCGATCATCGCCCTGCGGAAGGTGATAGAACTGATGTGCCCCTCGCCCACTGCCCTAAAGCTGATTATAACACGTTTTTGCCCGTCCTCCATTTCGGTTTGGTCGGGGTCTTCAACAATCGAAGGGTTAAAGAAAGCCGCCGACTCAATAGAATACTCGTGCGTAAAGTACGAGCCGATAAGCAGCTTGCGGTACACGGTAAGCGTGTCAAAATCAATCCCCAGTTCGGCAATAAGCGGCTTTAGCTTACTGCAATGGCGGTTAAGCACACGGGTTATATTACGGTGGCGTTTTGAATATTCCTGGAGTAAAGGCGATACAATGCCGAAAGCGGTATCTTCTGAGATACCCATTACGCGCTGCAGAACTTCTTTTGCCCTGTCATTTCCGTTAAAGAAAAATCTTGCAATTACACGCTTCGGATCGGGATTTACTCTTATTGGTTTTCGTTCTACAGAAAGTCTCATACTAAATAGATGCGTTTATTCAATAACACCATGCCCGCTAAATTGATTTGCGCAATTTCACAAAGCTTAATATTATCTGTAAATATTACATTATATACGTAAAATACGTTGTTTTAAAATTTGATTTAATTAATAGTTGATGGTTTAAGCACAAATTTCAGACCGCTATGCCGGCTAATCTCAGATCATGCTGTTTCTTTTGATCAGGTAGGTTTTCAAAATCTCGTTATACCCCTGCTCAATATCGGCATCCACTAACTGGATATGATGTTGGGCGCATTTCAGCTCCAACTGGTGCCGGTAATCTTTTAAGGCCGCTTGATAGCTATCGCGAATTTTGTTGGGATGCACGCGTACCTCAGTCCCTGTTTCTATATCTACAAAATGATGCGGGCGGTTATCAAAATTAAAGTCCTGCTCTTTTTGTTTACTGGTAACATTAAAAATAATCACCTCGTGCTTTTTATACTTCAGGTGCTGGATGGCCGCGAAAAGCTGCTGCACTTTTTCGGGGTTGAGGCTATTCTCAAGCATATCGCTAAAGATGATCACCATCGATCGCTGATGGATCTCGCCGGCTATGTGGTGCAATACCTGCGTGATATTGGTTGATGTGTTCTGCCTCGGGTTATCATACGCCTTCTCCAGTTCGGCATACAAGCGGAACAAATGGGTAGAGGTTGAACGTGCCGGACTCATCCAATCCATCTTATCCGAAAAAAGGCAAAGCCCGAATGCATCCCGCTGTTTTTTGAACAGGTACATTAATGAGGCGATGGCATAAACCGAAAATTGCAGCTTATTAGCCCCTTCTGCCGGGAAATTCATAGATGATGAAGTATCAAGCAGCAGGTAACAGCGCAGGTTGGTTTCTTCCTCAAACTGTTTTACAAATAGCTTATCAGTACGGGCAAGCAGTTTCCAGTCGATATTTTTGACAGATTCGCCATTGTTATACAACCGGTGCTCGGCAAACTCAACCGAAAACCCATGAAACGGGCTTTGGTGCAGGCCGGTTATAAAACCTTCAACAACCTGCCGGGCAAGCAGTTCAAGGTTGGCCAGTTGCCGTATATGCTGATCGTTACTGAGTGTGGGCATAATGCAAGATATAAACTTTAACGTTTATGATACCCGCTTATTTTGAACGGTTAAAACCTTGTATAAATTGCCGCCTGCAAAACGTGGTTAATTACGTAAGTTTCGGTTTGTTTGATGTATTGGTTTAGGTAGCCAAACTCCACATCGGCTTTTTTATGCAGGCGATAGCCCAGGGCTACGTAAGCGCGGTTTTGGTCGAAGAAGTGTTTATTAACCTTGTTATTGTTTTGCACGTTGGCAAATACCTCGTTCTGCAAGCCCAGGAAAGCCCCTTTAGTAAACGTTTCTGTTTTTTTAAGTGGCACAACCGCCCTTGCAAAGTACCGCAGGCGCTGCGAAAAGTAATGGTCAGTTCTGTTGGTGGTATTGCCCAGGAAACGTTGTTCCAGCCTAAAACGGTGCTGCAGTGTGCTGGTCTTGCCAATTTTGGTATTGATGATGAGTTGCTCCCAAATGCGGCTCTCGGGCCGAAAGGTTTCTGCGCCGCCTGCTGTACGGCCATTGGTAGCAATATATGCATAACCCAGCGCGCCCATTGTATTTTTATCGAAGTAATAATTTACCGATGGGCGCAGTAATGTATGTTGCAAATAATCGTAATGATTGGCCGATCGGAGCTGTGCGTCAAACGACATCCCCCATTTGTCAGAAAACTTTTGTGTATGGAATAATGCTGCCCAGCCCGAGAAGCGGTTCTCCTGTGCGAATAGTTTCCCAGAGGTTAGTATGGTGATGAACAGAAGTGTGATTAGTGCTTTTTTCATAGGGGAATTTTGGTATAATGCGAAGATAGAAAACTATGCTTACCTGCAAAAAAGTTTGTCATCCTAAGCGATATGGCATTGCTAATCCTTAAACTTCACCAAGTTCTTCCTGCCTATATCAAACGTCAGTCTGAAAGCTTCCTGGTTACTGAAATGGCCTGGCGTGTTGTGCAGGCTCAGTACAAACTGCCCTTTTAAACCTTTTGCAATAAAGGGGGTGTAAATAATATCGAGCCTGTTGTAGGTTTTATACTGGTAATAGGCATCACCAAAAGTAACATGGTGGCCATCGCCTTTGTAAAATTCATCATTTAAGGCAAAGCGTTTGTAGCTTGCATAGGCGCTGGCCACAAACCCCTCGGGTTTTTGCCAGCCATCTATACCCCTGCTGCGTTCTAATGATAGCATACCGCCCGCTTCAAAACTTAACGAATCAAGGAAAGTTTTGTGGCTTAAGTTTGCACCGAGCCTTATCTGCGCTGCGCCGTTATCCTGTATATGATCATCAGGAATGGCTATTCCCGGGCCTGCATCGTGCAGTAAAAAGAAATAGTGCGAAACGTAGAACGGCCCATCCAGTGATGGCTGGTATTTACCCGAAAACCCGAACAGGAACTGCTCTCTATCCACATTGGTTTGGCGGCTTACCCAGTCTATCCAAACAGTTTCAGTAACGTGGTCACTTTTAAATCGCGTTAGCAAACCCTCTACGTTAGGGCGGTAGTAACGCAGGGTATCGTTCAGCATAGCCCGCGGGTAATCGGTCAGTAAACCCTCGCGACTAAAAGCACCGGCATTAAACAACCAGTTTTTACCTGTAAAACTATAATAAGCAACGGGGTTAACGCGTAAAAAAAACGGGTTACCACCAAACTCGTGCAGGGCATTGGCGCCAAAAATAAAGTGGTTGTTGCTGTCGATATTAAAGCCGACATCAGCCGTAATGCGTACGCCCGAGTAGGTACGCGACCGTGTTACAAACTCCTTGTACTCGCGGTTATCAAAAAAGCCCATCCCGTTTAAATGGAAATCGACGTTTTGCGCGCTTGCTGCGCCTGCTGTTAAAATGGTGGTTAATAGAAATAGGTAGATCTTTTTTATCATGCTGTATCGCGTTATTATTCAACTGTAAATTTAATGATGCCGCTGTTTTTGCTGCCCACAAACGGTTCGGTACGCAGCGAGAAAAACAGGTCGTACACCCCTTTTTGTGCAGGCGCCGTTACCATCATTTTGTAGCGTGCACTTCGCCCTTTTTGTAATGTAACTTTATTAAAAGTGCTATCGGCTGCTTGCACACTTATCGGCGTAACGTGTACAAAAAAGCAGGCCTCCAAACTTACCGGGTGCTTATACCCCAAGTTGGTAAAATTAACAGCAAAAGGGTAAGGGTTGGTTATCGTAAGGTCAAATTCGAATTTTTGCCCCGGTTGGGCCTTTATTTCGGTTTTACCGGTTTCAATGGCCATTTTTTGATAGGTGCGCGCATCATCTACCCAGCCTCCGTACCAGGTGCCGGCGTCGCATTTAATACTATCAGTGGTGGTTCCCGGTATCTTGTTCTTTAATAAAAAGTAAACACGCTGATGCTGCAGGCTGTCTTCCATCGGCCATATATCAAACATGGTACGCCCGTAATAGCGCGAATCGTAAGCGAACCCCTTAAGGCTGCGGGTATAGAAGCTGTATTTTGACGGATTTTGGAACCCCTCATCCATCACCACAAAAGCGTTACCTGCCTTTTGATGCACCAGATTGGCCCATTCATGGAAACCAAAATAGCTTTTCAAAGCCTCAGCCTTTTTGATGAACGGCAAGCCAGCTATGAGAGAAAATCTTAATATTAAGATGATAACAATATTGGCAATGGCCAGGCTATAAAACCATTTGGCTTTAAAGTTTTTTTGTTGGAAACCTATCAACACAAGGCATATCAGGGGCACAAAAGCAATCAGCGTATAGTGCGGCTGCACATTTACCTTCAAGGTATTCATCAAAAAAAAACCGAAGGTACCAACGGTATTAAACAATAGTCCGCGGGTAAATACGTCGGTTATTTTTGTGGTAAAACCACGATAGAACAGGTACCAACTGATGAGCACCCCGCCCAGCAACAACTGCCCGGCTATAAAGGTAAGGCTAATAGAAAAATCGTACCCAAAGGCTGACGACCGCTCGAACAACTGGTAATTAACCGCCGGGAAGCCCCTGTGCATCTGCCACAAAATATGGGGTATGTAAGCAATCAGCCCGGTAACTATCGCCAGGTAAAAAGTTTTACGTGTAAACAGTTTTGGGTTTGATAACAATGTAAACCCAATAAGCAGCACCCCATGGTATTTGCTGTAAAGCAGGCAGGCCACTATAATGCCTATGATAAATGCTGTTAGCCAGCTATCCTCGTCAATATATTTTTGGTAGCAGTAATAAAACAGCACCGCGAAAATAAACAGCGGTGCATCTGGTGTGCTGGTAAAACCATACACGTGGAAAACCAATACGCCCGATACCAGCAGCATAAACCATTTGGCGCTAACCCGGTATTTTTTGAGGATAAGCCAAAGCAGGTAAATAGCCAGGCTATTGCCCAGCACGGTTAACAGCCGCAAGCCAAATTCGTTATGGAACAGCGTATCACCTATTTTGATGAACAATGCCACCATAGGCGGATGGTAAAAGTACCCCCAATCCAGCTTTTGGGCAAACATCCAGTAGTAAGCTTCGTCGGCATGTAGCTCAAGGGTGCAGGCCTGCAGGGCGTTCAGTATTGTCCAGCACAAAATAAAGTACCATATAGGTTTATTTGACTGAGTGGGACTATTTACTGTGGCTGCCTGCATTGCTGCAAAGGTAAAATAAAAAACGCCTTTAATAGTGGTAGGTCACGTGGAGTTATTTGAATAAAACATGATAAACAATTCGCAGAAAAATTCAATATTTGGCCTATGATAACCAATACATTAACTACCCTGCGCGTTACCCGCCTGCATTTATTGCATTTAATAGAGAACCTGACAACCGAACAATTGAACAAAGTACCGGCTGGCTTTAACAACAATATTATATGGAATGTGGCGCACGTTATATCGGCCCAGCAAGGCATTTGCTATACCCGTGCCAATGTGCCATTCGTTGTAGACGATAAATACTACACCCCCTACCGCCCGGATACCAAACCGAACGGATTTATAGACAGTGCCGAGGCTGAGATCATTAAAGGTTTGCTGATATCAACCATTGAACAACTGGAGACTGATTACAACAACCTTGTATTTGATAATTATACCCCATGGACAACCCGCTACGGTGTACAGATAAATAATATTGAAGATGCCATAAAGTTTGTACCGTTCCATGATGGGATGCATATTGGGTATGTAATGGCGTTGAGGAGGTTGGTTTAAGCTGTATGAATTGGATAATCAAGAAGACTGTAAAAACAGATTTTCATACCCATCTTGATATAATAATTGCGCCGATAAAGGCCGACATCATCTCTTATAATTGGATCCTATCTGATTTAGAAATAAACTATTTAAAAGACTTACCGGTGAATCATGAAGATGAATATTTCATATTATCGCCTACTGAGTTTGAGAAAATGTTAGGTAAAGATGTTCAAATTATATGGGGGGTGATTATAGCAGTACCTATGGGTATAAAAATTGAAATTTTGGATGATAAATTCCCTTACTCTGAAGGGAATGACTTGGCCTGGCAAAATGGCAATATTCAATATCCTGATGGAAAAATTGAAATCATTTGTTTCGACAGCAGTTTAACAATTGTAAAATTCGCGGATAAACCCTTGTCAGATAAGTTTAAGGCTTATTTTGGTGATGAAGCTATTGATTTGGAAAAACCGGGCAAGATTCCAACTTGGCTTAGGTAATTATTACCAAAGGTTGATTACCTATTCTAAAGAGATTATTAATGTGTTTAATTTTTCTGTAAGGTATTAATGAGCTCCCTACGGTCGGTTGTCTTCGTACCTCGCAATGACGCATGGAGGATGTTCATTAACCCAAAAAGCCCCCCGATGTATCGGGGGGCTTTCATATTTTATATAGGGATTATACTCCTAACAACAACCTCGTTGGGTCTTCCAGTAGTTGTTTTACACGTACCAGGAAGCTTACCGATTCGCGGCCGTCAATAATGCGGTGATCATATGACAGGGCCAGGTACATCATCGGGCGGATAACCACCTGCCCGTTTACGGCAACCGGGCGCTCAATAATGTTGTGCATACCCAATATAGCCGACTGTGGCGAATTGATGATAGGTGTCGACATCATGGAGCCAAACACACCACCGTTGGTAATGGTGAATGTACCACCGGTCATTTCTTCAATGGTCAGTTTGCTTTCGCGGGCTTTGCCTGCAAGTACTACAATGGCTTTTTCTATTTCGGCAAGGCTCATGCTCTCCGCATTGCGGATAACCGGAACCACCAAACCTTTTGGTGCAGATACCGCGATAGAGATATCTGCAAAATTGCTGTACACTACCTCTTCACCTTCTATACGGGCGCCAACAGCTGGCCATTCTTTCAAAGCCTCAGTAACGGCTTTAGTAAAGAATGACATGAAACCAAGGCCAACGCCGTGCTTCTCTTTAAATTTATCTTTATACTTACCCCGCAGTTCCATTATTGGCTGCATATCCACTTCGTTAAAAGTGGTTAGCATTGCGGTTTCATTTTTAACAGCCACTAAACGCCTTGCAACCGTTTTACGTAACGACGACATTTTTTCGCGACGGTCGCTACGTGGGCCTTGCTGTGCGGCCGGGATAGCAGCTGTGGCTGGTTTAGCAGCAGGTACAGGTGCATTTTGCGCGTTAAGGGCATCGCCTTTGGTAATGCGGCCATCAACACCGGTACCATTTACAGATGTGGTATCAATACCTTTTTCGGCTAATATTTTTGCAGCAGCAGGTGATGGTGTGCCCGATGCATATGTTGTTCCTTTTGATGGTGTAGCCTGCGGCGATTCATTCACCTTATCGGCAACAGCCGGGGTAACCGGTGTTGCAGCTGGTGCAGCAGCGCCTGCGCCACTTTCAATGGTACAAACTACCGCGCCAATGGCAAGGGTATCGCCTTCTTTGGCTATGGTTTTTAATGTCCCCGCTTTTTCGGCAGTTAATTCAAATGTTGCTTTATCAGATTCCAGTTCGGCAATAGCCTCGTCCATTTCAACGGCATCGCCATCTTTTTTGATCCAGCGCGAAAGGGTAACTTCTGTTATAGATTCACCTACCGGTGGTACTTTAATTTCTAATGTTGAACCCTGAGCCGGTGCTGCAGCGGGCGCGTTTTGAGGCGCGGCAGGGCTATCAGCTTTCGCCGGTTCATCTTTAGCGGCAACAGGTGCGGCAGGTGCGCCGGCCTCGTCAATAGTTGCTACAACAGCGCCAATGGCTAATACATCTCCTTCGGCAGCTGCGGTTTTTAAAGTTCCGGCCTTTTCGGCAGTAAGCTCAAAAGTTGCCTTGTCTGATTCCAGCTCGGCTATCACTTCGTCCATTTCTACATGGTCACCATCCTTTTTTTTCCAGGCTGATAATGTTACTTCGGTAATGGATTCGCCTACCGGCGGAACTTTTATTTCTAAACTCATATTTTATTAGTTATTAGTGAACGGTGAACAGAGAGTGGTTTTAGCATGGCGGCCTGTAAGCGTTTCTTGAACTACTCACAAATCACCAATTACTATTCACTAATCTGCACCAGCATTCGCCATTTTCTCTGTCGTTTTTTTAATCGTTTCTTTAACTGCTTTGCCTGCAGGCGCTTCAAACGCTTTCGATACAATGTATAACTGCTGCGCCGCGTGTTGTTTGGCAAAACCGGTAGCGGTACTGCTGCCTTCTAAACGCGATATCACATTCAGGTTTAAGTATTTATCGTTATGGAATTTACGGCAAATGTATGGCCACGCGCCCATGTTTTCCGGCTCTTCCTGTACCCAGAAAAATTCGGTGGCTTTTTCGTATTTGGCTTTAACCTTTAATATCTGTTGTATCGGTGTTGGGTATAACTGCTCTACACGTACAATGGCTACGTCCTTACGTTTATCAACCTGTTGTTTCTCAAGCAGGTCGTAATAAACTTTACCGGTACAAAGCAATACGCGTTTAACCTTTTTAGGGTCGGCGTAATTATCGTCTATCAGTTCATGGAACTTACCGTCGGTAAAATCTGCCAGCGGCGATACACAGTTAGGGCTGCGCAATAAGCTCTTAGGGGTAAATATAATTAACGGTTTACGGAAACTGCGGTGCATTTGCCTCCTTAATATATGGAAGAAGTTTGCAGGCGTAGTACAGTTAGCCACCTGTATGTTATCATCAGCGCAAAGCTCTAAAAAGCGCTCAACACGTGCCGATGAATGCTCGGGCCCCTGGCCTTCGTAACCATGCGGCAATAACATTACCAAACCGTTACCACGTTGCCATTTTGTTTCGGCACTGGCAATGTACTGGTCAACAATGATCTGCGCACCATTAAAGAAATCACCAAACTGTGCTTCCCAAATAGTTAAGGCATTAGGGTTAGCCAAAGCGTAACCATATTCAAAACCCAAAACACCATACTCAGATAACAGCGAGTTATAGATGCTCAGTTTTGCTTTGGTATCGATAGTTTCCAGCGGGGTGTATTCATCTTCAGAATCGGCCAGGGTAAGTACCGCATGGCGATGCGAGAAAGTACCGCGTTTAACATCCTCACCGCTCAGCCTTACCGGGAAACCTTCTTTTAATAAAGTGCCGTAGGCAAGCAGTTCGCCCATAGCCCAGTCAAAAACGCCGGTTTTGTTTACCATAGCGTTACGGTCCAGGAACAGTTTTTCTATCTTTTTAAAGAATTGTTTATCTTTTGGTAATACGGTAAGTTTAGTACCTATCTCTTTTATTACTTCCTTACTTACTGAGGTATCAACCGCGCTGATCAGTTCACTGTGATTAGCCAGGTGGAGGCCGCTCCAGGCGCCTTCAAACATTGGGATAGTATCAGTAAACCTGTCGGCAGCTTTTGCCTCATCCAGCATGCCCTGTAATTCGGCACGGAAATCTTTTTCGATAGTTTTTACATACTTATCGTCAATGGTTCCTTCGGCTATAAGTTTTTTGCTGTAGATCTGTAATGGGTTAGGGTGAGCTTCAATAGCTTTGTACAATACCGGCTGGGTGAATTTTGGCTCATCGGCCTCGTTATGGCCATAACGGCGGTAGCACAGTATATCTATAAATACATCCTCGTTAAACACCTGGCGGTATTCCATCGCCAGGTTAACTACGTAAACTAATGCCTCAACATCATCACCATTTACGTGGAACACGGGCGAAAGTACCGTTTTGGCCACATCGGTACAATAGGTACTTGAACGGGCATCTTTATAGTTGGTGGTAAAACCTATCTGATTGTTTATTACCAGGTGAATGGTACCACCAGTGCGGTAACCATCAAGTTTTTCCATCTGTAAAACCTCATAAACAATTCCTTGCCCGGCTACAGATGCATCACCATGTATCAATATAGGAGCGATCTTTGAATGATCGCCGTTGTGTTTAAAATCAATTTTTGAACGGGTGATCCCTTCAACAACAGGGTCAACCGCCTCTAAGTGCGATGGGTTTGGACAAAGGCTCAGGTGAACTTTTTTGCCCTGTGATGTTTCCACATCAGTTGAGAAGCCCAGGTGGTATTTTACGTCGCCGCCAAACGGAGATTCAGAATCAAAGTTCTTGCCTTCAAACTCAGAGAATACCTCTTTATAGGTTTTCTCCATAATGTTGGTCAAAACATTTAAACGGCCGCGGTGTGCCATACCGATGATGAACTCCTCAATACCCAGGTCTGACCCTTTGATGATAACTGAATTTAGCGCGGGGATCAACGCCTCGGCACCTTCTAACGAGAAACGTTTCTGGCCCAGAAATTTTGTTCCCAAAAAGTTTTCAAAAACAACGGCTTCGTTCAATTTGGCCAGCATCAGCTTTTTCTCATCAGCTGTAAATGAAGGCGTATTACGTTGTTTCTCCATCCTGTCCTCAAACCACTTTAGTTTTATAGGGTTGCGGATGTAAGTATATTCGGCGCCAATGGCCTGGCAATAGGTTTGTTCTAATAACTGGCGGATATCCCGCAGTTTGGCGGGGCCTAAGCCAACTTCAACACCAGCGTTAAACACGGTATCCATATCAGCTTCGCTTAAACCAAAGGTTTCCAGCTCTTTACCCGGAAAATACTTTCGGCGCTCGCGCACAGGGTTTGTTTTGGTGAATAAATGGCCGCGGTTACGGTATCCACTTATCATGTTCATCACATTGATCTCTTTGATAAAATGATCAGGCGTAACGGAAGCTGCTGCTGCCGGTTCTGCGCTGTTATCCTTACCAAAATCAAAGCCCTCAAAAAACTTTTGCCAGCCGTAATCAACAGATTCGGGGTCTTGTTTATAAGCTTCGTAAAGTGTGTCAATGTAGGCTGCGTTTCCGCTATCTATATAATTTAGGCGATCCATGAGAAACCAATGTTGTAAAACGGTACAAAATTAAGCATTATACATTCAAATGCTGAAATAATATGCAATTACTTTTCTTTAATTTTTCCAAAAAAAACTAACCGGTATGTTTTGAGGGATGATGGAAGAGTTTTTTAGCAAAACTGCGCAAATAAGATGCACCCTCCAGTAGCACGGCCAGGAGGCCAATAATGATGGTGAATTGTTCAAAAGGGTTCATAATATAAGTACGCTTATTTATCCCTTTTGTTGTGTTTATTCATTAATAATTGGTGCTTCGTCAATAGCGCTGGCTAAGGGCAGCCAGGTTGTTATAAAATCGCTGTTGCTATCCAGTTGGTCGATTGGTTTGGCGGCGTTAAAAAAGCGGTTGCTTTTGGTATCGTTACCTACACCGGCCACAAATGCCCAGTTGCCCCAGTTACTTGCGGGCGAGTAGTCTATCAGTTTTTCTTCAAAGTACAGGGCGCCTTTTGTCCAATCTACCTGTAGGTCCTTGGTTAAATAGGTGGCTACCGCCTGCCTGCTATAGTTGTTAATAAAGCCGGTGGCGTTTAGCTGGTGCATAGCTGCATCAATAAACGGAACGCCGGTTTGGCCGTTCTTCCAGTGTTCAAAAAGTTCGTCCTGGTTATCGGCCATATCGGGGGCATCGCCAAACCCTTCTGATCGGAAGAACGTTTGCCCATGCTTTTTAAACATAAACCGGAAGTAATCCCGCCAAAGCAGCTCCAGCATAATAGGATCGGTATTAGGCAAATGGTTTTCGCGGTAATAGTTAACTACCTCCCAGTAAACCTGCTTTGGCGATATACAACCAACAGCCAGCCAAGGGCCAAGGCCTGATGAATTGTAGTTTGCATGGCGGCCGTTTTTGCCCTGTGCGTTTTGACCAGCACTTTCCAGGTATTGGTGCAGTTGGTTTAAAGCAACGGTTTCGCCACCGGTTATTTTTGCGCCGGCGCGTATATCGTCTACCGGCTCGGGCACGCCCAGGCCGGTAAGGGTAGGCAGTTCGCCGGCATCGGTAATTTCGGGGGTGGTAATATGATCCGGACTAACCACACTCGGCCTAACCGTGCTATCGCGTTCTACTTTCTTTTTAAAGGTTACAAAACTATCGGGGATATCTTTTATGGGGAATGGCAGGTCCTCTTTATGGTACATGGTATGCCCGATGAAATGCTTCAGATTTAGTTTCATTTTCCATAACGCGGCCTCTACCCTTTCAGAAACATCTGTTTCATCGGGTGCAACTTCGCGGTGATGGTAAACTTCGCTTATCTGGTATTCTTCGGCCAGTTGGGTAAGCACTTCGGCAGGGTCGCCGGTACGGATCAGCAGGTCGGCCCCATATGTTTGCAGGTTCTTCCGCAGATCGGCAACAGCTTCTAACAGGAAACGGGCACGAAAACCACCTGTCTTTAAAGCACCTAAAGCGCTGGTTTTAAAGTAAAAAGGGTCAAATATAAATACGGGTAAAACTTTGTCAGCCCTGCGCACGGCTTCGGATAATATTTCATTATCGTGTATGCGCAAGTCATTTCTAAACCAAACAAGTATAACCTTTTCACTCATATGAACACCTAATCTAAACTTATTTAGATTAATTACAAAAATGGTAATTATTTATCAGCCCTGAAACGTTCACTTTAATATTTGACATGATGCCAACATTGAGCGCTCATTTACAGTCACAATATTATTAACCATAGAGAACACCAAGAGATTTTCACAGGAGCACAAAATTTCCACCGACACCTTTATAATATTTTTCTCTCCGTGTACTTTGTGTTTTTTCTTTGTGCCCTCTGCGGTTAAAATTCATCCACAACAAACTTCATATACACCCGTTTAATAACATAAGCATGATATTTGCTTATACATTTATCAGTAATTTTATATTGTAAAACCCAATATCATGGCAACCACCGAAAGCATCCAGAAAGCGTATATAGATCATGTACTAACCGAAGGCCAGCAGCCCAAATCAGTGTATGTATTCGCCAAAAAAAACAAAATGCCCGAAGAAGAATTTTACCGCTTTTTTGGTTCGTTTGACGCCGTTGAGCAAACCGTTTGGGCCGATTTAACCACTAAAACGATCACCGAAATACGCGGTCAGGAAGTTTGGGCGCAGTATTCATCGCGAGAAAAAGCACTATCATTTTTCTACAGCTTTTTTGAACTACTGAAAAGCAACCGCAGCTTTGCTGTTTACAGCATAAAAAAACACCGCAGCCTGGGTACGCCAAAAGTATTGGAGCCAACTAAACTACTTTTTGAGAACTTTGCCGAAGGCATTATCAGCGAAGGCATGGAAACGCAGGAACTTAGCGACCGTAAATTCTTTAGCAAACGCTATAAAGATGCACTGTGGATCCAGTTTGGTTTTGTACTTAATTTCTGGATAAATGATGATTCGGCAGGGTTTGAGAAAACCGACGAAGCTATTGAAAAAGGCGTTAACGTAACGTTCGACCTGTTTCAGCGTTCGCCGATTGATAACCTGTTTGAGTATGGGAAGTTCCTGGCTAAAAATGGTGGGATAAAAGAGAAAATGGGATTTGGAAGCTTCTAAGCACACAACTTTCGCCGCCATATTTGATATGGATGGCACCCTTATAGATAATACACCATTCCACTTTAAAGCCTGGCAGCAGCTTTTTAAAAAGCGCGGCCTGCCTGAACTAAGCAGGGAAACTTATTTAACCAGCATCAGCGGCGTACCGATATTAAATACGTTAAAAAAATACTTTGGCGAAGACATTGACGAGGCTGAACTAAAAGCGCTCGTTAAAGAGAAAAAACGACTTTATGAAGATGCTTTTCGGCCCTTTTTACGGCCTGTAAACGGCCTTGAAACGTTTTTAAACGACCTGAAAAGCACCGGTATTAGCATAGCCCTGGCCACATCATCAACTATGGAGGATGTAGATTTTATTTTCGGGGCCATCGCCATAAGGCAATACTTTGATGCCATTATTGTTGGCAGTATGGTAAGCCAGCCCAAACCATCACCACAGATATTTTTAAAAGCTGCCGAGCAGCTCGGCACCCGCCCCGAACAGTGTGTGGTGTTTGAGGATTCCCTGTCGGGGCTAGCGGCGGGCAACAATGCGGGCATGAAGGTTGTTGGGATAACCACTGCCCACCCCGCACAAACAATTACCAAACTGGCCAGCCTGGTAATTAATGACTACGCGGATGTAACGCCGCAAAAGCTGGCCGCATTATTTGATTAATAACACCATGAGTGATAATACCGCTAAAGAGCAAAACAGCATACCCACCAGTAAAGTTGAACGCAGCGCCAAATTTGTAACAACTGGCTTTAAAATTGGCGGCAACTACATTAAGCATTACTCCAAAAAACTGTTCAACCCGGAGATGGACAGGTCTGAACTGAACGAGGATAACGCTACGGATATATACCAATCGCTTAGCCAGCTAAAAGGAAGCGCCTTAAAGGTAGCGCAGATGCTAAGCATGGATAAAAACCTGCTGCCGCAGGCCTATATAGATAAATTTACACAATCGCAATATAACGCGCCGCCGCTTTCGGGGCCACTTATTGTACAAACGTTTAAAAAATATTTTGGCAAAACGCCCGACCAGATCTACAACAAGTTTAACATCCGCTCTACCAACGCGGCATCAATAGGCCAGGTGCACCAGGCCGAGCTGAATGGTAAAAAACTGGCCGTAAAGATCCAGTATCCCGGTGTGGGCGATTCCATCTCTTCCGACCTTAAATTGATAAAACCCTTTGCCTTCCGGATGCTGGGCATGAGCGAAAAAGAACTTGATATTTATATGCGCGAGGTGGAAGAGCGCCTTTTAGAAGAAACTGATTACGAACTGGAGGTGCGCCGGTCGATAGAATTTTCTATCGCCTGTAAAAACCTGAATAATGTGGTGTTCCCGGGCTACTACCCCGACTTGTCGAGCAAGCGCATCATAACTATGGACTGGCTGGAAGGCCTGCATTTAAAAGAGTTTTTGGCCACCAACCCATCGCAGCAGTTGCGTGACCAAATTGGCCAGGCACTTTGGGACTTTTACAACTATCAGCAGCACGAACTGCGCGCCGTACATGCCGACCCGCACCCCGGCAATTTCATGATAACCCCCGAAGGTAACCTTGGCGTGATTGATTTTGGTTGTATAAAAGTAATGCCCGACGATTTTTACTACCCTTTCTTCTCGCTTACTTCAACAAATTTATTTAACGATAAAAAGGAAACCATTAAAGCCTTCCGCAAGTTGGAGATGATACTACCCAATGATACCCCGGCACAGATAGAATTTTACCACACCATGTTTAAGCAGATGATAAGCCTGTTTGCAAAGCCGTACATTACCGATACGTTTGATTTTGGCGAAAAAGCTTTTTTTGATGACCTTTTTGGCTTTGGTGAAAAAGTAGCTAAAATGCCCGAGTTTAAACAGGCCCGCGGTGTTAAACACTTCATTTATGTAAACCGTACCAACTTTGGATTATACAATATACTGCACGAGTTGCAGGCACGGGTAAAAACAGATACTTATAAGCCGCATGTAGAAGTTTTGGCTTAAATTAAAGCCTAAATAAACTTTATAACCAATGCTACAGAAAGGCAAAAGGTACATACCCAGGCCAGAGTTGCGCGGGTGTACCATGTTTCAATTTCGTTTACACGCCCCGTGCCGATGTACGACCTGGAACGGTAACGGCAATACATCCCTGCTGATATCAGTAAAATAAAAGCAAAACAAGTAAGGCAGATAATAAACAGTTCAAAAGTATGTGTTAGCATAGTATTAACTTAGCATGGTTAATGTGCAACATCAAAACCACACCCCTACCAAGCAAAAAATTTACCAGATATTACCGTACCAATACGTTAATGCTAAGTTTGCGGGTTATACAGTATGTATGCCTTTTTTTGACACTTTACTACCCGCAAATTATTTTCGGCCCATATATGTAACCGGGAATATTTTGAACAATATGGGGAATTCGTATCCTGAAATGCCTGGCACTATATTAACTTAATATAAATTGTATGGCCATTACAAAGGCAAGCATAAACGTGGCTATCCACATTATGGTAGACTTCATAGCCCAATTTTCTATATCTGTTAAACGGCCTGTATTTACAAATGACTTGGCCCTTCTACGGCAATATGCGGCATAAACCCCTAAAAAAATAATTACTGTTATGCTGAAAAATATTAATACCAGCTGAAAATCGTGTGTAAACATCTTAATACTCTTAATAATATCTTAACACACATGGTAAAAAAAAGTTTATTCGGTTTTATTTTTTTTTATAAAACAATCTACTTTAACGAAAATGTTACAAACAATATACCCCTTTAAATTAACCATATCGCAAAATTTCCTGATTAAAACACCCAGGCGCTTCTGTTGTTGCACATAACATGAAAGTGTTACTTGCAGGCGCTAACGGATATATTGGTACACGGCTCATACCGGTTTTACTGGAGAAAGGCCACACCGTAGTATGCCTTGTGCGCGATAAGCGCCGTTTTCATGAACAAAATGATTATAGCGACCGCGTAACCCTGCTCACCGGCGACCTGCTTAAAGAGCAAAGTATAGAGGCCATACCCGATGATATCGGCGCGGCCTATTACCTGGTACACTCTATGGCACAGGCCGATGATTTTGCCACACTGGAGGCGCTATCGGCGCATAATTTTGTACGGGCCCTTAACAAAACAAAATGCAAACAAGTTATCTACCTAAGCGGTATCACTAATGATAGCAATTTATCGAGCCATCTGCTATCGCGGCGGCATGTAGAGGATGTGCTAAAAGAAAGCAAAGCCGCGCTTACCGTTTTGCGGGCGTCTATCATCATCGGCTCAGGCAGCTCATCGTTCGAGATCATCCGCGACCTTACCGAAAAACTCCCTGTTATGACGGTGCCGCGCTGGGTAAACACCAAATGCCAGCCTATAGCCATCCGCGATGTACTGGGCTACCTGGAGGGCGTGCTACTGCATGAGGCATCGTTTCATAAAATATTTGATATTGGCGGGCCGGATATCCTCACCTTTAAACAAATGATGCTTACCTATGCCAAGGTACGTAAGCTAAAAAGGTATATCATTATTATCCCGTTCCTGTCGCCAAAAATTTCTTCGTACTGGCTGTACTTTGTTACCTCAACAAGTTACTCCCTTGCGCAAAGCCTGGTTGATAGTATGAAGAATGAAACCATTATGAAAAACCATGATATTGACTACGTTGTAAAGCGCAATTGCATTACCTATGAGGAGGCCCTTAAACTGGCCTTTAATAAAATAGAGCAAAACTCCATTGTTAGCAGTTGGAAGGATGCCCTGAATAACGGCTACCTTACCGCCGGGTTTATGGACCAGATAAAGGTACCGCAAAACGGTACGCTGCAGTATAAG
The DNA here is from genome assembly GCA_040390445.1 of Bacteroidota bacterium. Taxonomy (GTDB): domain Bacteria; phylum Bacteroidota; class Bacteroidia; order Sphingobacteriales; family Sphingobacteriaceae; genus Mucilaginibacter. The sequence continues at coordinate 351,785 of JAZJYI010000001.1, read as the reverse complement.
GTTAAGCAGCCGTTTAAACGCGAAAGTACCGAAGTGCTTAAAAATATAATGGCTATTGGCGGCAACCGTGGCTGGTATTATTGGGATTGGATATGGAGCATCCGCGGTTTTTTAGATAAACTTTTTGGCGGCGTGGGCTCGCGCCGGGGCCGTACCAGTAACATCAATGTTTCTGCAGGCGATGTAATAGACTTTTGGCGGGTGTTGCTTGCCGATAAAGTAAATAACCGCCTGTTACTTTATGCCGAAATGAAACTTCCCGGCGAAGCCTGGCTGGAGTTTAAAATTATTGAACGCAACAACCAAACCATCCTTAGCCAAATTGCTACTTTTAGGCCCCGGGGATTGTGGGGCAGGCTGTACTGGTATATGATGTGGCCTTTTCACCTTTTTATATTTAAAGGCATGGCCAAACGGATAACGGATTTTAAAGAGATAGAAAAATAGAAATATCGAACACCGAATATTCAATATTGAATTATGAAGTAAAAATTTCGGTGTTCGATATTCATTATTCGATATTCATTATTCGATATTATACAACAATATATATGAACAAAAACATCCTTATTACCGGTGGCTCGGGTTTATTGGGCAGGCACCTCACAAAAACTTTGCTGAGCCAGGGGCATACCGTAAGCCATTTAAGCCGCAGCCCGGGTAAAGACCCACTTGTTAAAACCTTTTTGTGGGATGTTGACAAAGGCCGTATAGATGAGCATTGCATTGACGGTGTAGATACCATTATACACCTGGCAGGCGCAGGTATTGCCGATAAACGCTGGACGGATGATCGTAAACGCGAAATTGTAGAAAGCCGCACCAAATCTATCGCTCTTATTTATGGGCTAATGAAAGACAAAGCAAACAAGGTGCATACCGTTATATCGGCATCGGGTATTAATTATTATGGCAACCGTGGTAATGAACTGCTTACTGAAGATAGTGCCCCCTCAACCGATTTTATTGGCAACTGCTGTATAGAATGGGAAAAAGCGGTTGATGAAGGCCAGCAGTTTGATCTGCGTATCCTAAAGTTTCGTACCGGAGTGGTATTGACTGCCGAGGGTGGTGCCTTACCGCAGTTGGCCCTGCCGGTAAAACTTGGGGTAGGTTCGCCTTTGGGTACCGGTAAACAATGGGTGCCCTGGATACATCACAAGGATGCTATTGATATGTACTTGTTTGGGCTGGATAATGAGCAACTTACCGGCGTTTACAATATGGTTGCGCCACTACCTGTAACCAGCAGTGAAATGACCGTAGCCGTTGCCAAACAATTAAACCGGCCGCTTTGGGCGCCACACGTACCGGCATTTTTAATAAAACTGCTCTTTGGCGAAATGGCAAGTTTAGTATTGGGCAGCACAAAGGGATCGGCACAAAAAATAGAGGCAACGGGTTTTAAATTCAAATATCCCGATGTTGCTTCGGCATTAAAACAAATTTATGGATAAGAACACCTCGGTAAATATTTTCTGGTTTAGGCGTGATTTACGGGTTGAAGATAACGCAGGCCTGTACCATGCCCTTAAAAGCGGCAAACCGGTACTGCCCATTTTTATTTTTGATAAAGAGATACTGGACAAACTGGAGGATAAAGACGACGCCCGTGTAACTTTTATTTACAACGCCCTTGATGAGCTGAATAAAGAGTGCCATAAATACCACAGCAGCTTGCTGGTGGTATATGACAAACCCGAACATGCCTGGAAAAAACTCTTTAAAGAATATCATGTAGCCGCTGTTTACACCAACCATGATTATGAACCTGGTTATGCGCAACATCGTGATAACGAAATAAAACAATTGTTGGCCAAACACAACATAGCGTTTAACACTTATAAGGACCAGGTGATTTTTGAAAAAAGCGAAGTGGTAAAAGATGACGGCAAGCCTTACACCGTTTATACACCTTATAAAAACAAATGGTACCAAAAGTTAAAACCTTTTTACCTGAAAGCATACCCATCTGAAAAATACCTGAAAAACCTGCACAAGTTTAAAGCGCCCGTAATCCCTACTTTCAAAGAAATGGGGTTTGTAGAAAGCAAAATAGATTTCCCCGGAAAAGAATACCAAAGCGTTATTTCCGACTACGCCGCGAATCGCGATTTCCCGGCTATAACAGGCACATCGCACATTGGGGTGCATTTACGTTTTGGCACGGTAAGCATTCGCCACTGTGCAAGCGACGCATACAAAGCACATGAAAAAACATGGCTAAACGAGTTAATATGGCGGGAGTTTTATATGATGATACTACATCACTTCCCGCAAACGATGGATCATGCCTTTCGCCCAGAATATGACCGCATTAACTGGATAAACAATGAGGAGCAGTTTGATGCCTGGTGTAAAGGCGAAACCGGTTTCCCGCTGGTTGATGCCGGCATGCGTGAACTGAACGCCACAGGCTATATGCACAACCGCGTGCGCATGGTGGTTGCCAGCTTTTTAAGTAAGGATTTGCTGATAGACTGGCGCTGGGGCGAACGTTACTTTGCCCGTAAACTGCTCGATTATGAAATGGCCAGTAATGTTGGGGGCTGGCAATGGGCTGCCGGCAGCGGCACCGATGCTGCACCATACTTTAGGATTTTTAACCCCGATTCGCAACTCAAAAAATTCGATCCAAAGCTGGAATATATCAAAAAATGGGTTCCGGAATATGCCGACTTCAGCAAATATCCAAAACCCATTGTAGAGCACGCAGTTGCGCGAGACCGTTGTTTAAAGGCTTTTAAAGCAGCTCTCAATAAATAATTTACAAATCGATCCCGCTTACCGTAAAGTCAAATTTCAATACAGAATTAGAAGGGATACCTGTTGACGCAGCAGTACCGTACCCAAGCGCCGACGGGATTAAAATTTGTAAAGATGTACCTGTTGTAGCATGGTTTTCAAGCGCATGGCTCACCCCATCAATTAAATTAAACGGCGTTAATACAGTTGGCGTAGTATAGCTGGCAAAATCAAACGAAAAACCATTAAGTATAGACCCCCCGTAAGTAGTTGTTACTTTAGAAAATTCGGTTATAGCGCCAATTACACCAGTACCGGGTGTTACTGTTTTATAGTAATAATATTTCTTTAATTTTACTCCCGAAGAGTCGATTAATGCAAAGTCTTTTGAAAAGCCACTTAAATTATTTGCCGCTATATAATTATTAATAACCTTATCATCATAAGCACTTTGGTCGCCAATTACGTGTACATAGTAATCAAGGCATTGGTTACCCGCAATACGGGTATTAACATTGCTAATACTACCCGAACCGGTACCATTTATCCCATATGCCAGGCGCGATGGTATGAGCAAACGCATGCTGCTGTTTTTGTATCTTAATATATTATGGATAGCTAATTGTAAGCCCTGAGGCAGATTGTCTTTTGTAAGATAGCCCAAAAAATCATACATATGATTGTTTATCGTATCAGCAGAAGTATATTTACCATCAAAAGATTTAAGCGTATAAACCAATGATACTTTATCCGAATATTTAAGCGTATCGCCGGTACCCTGGGTTATAATTTTATACTGTATACCGGTTTTACCGGTACCATCAGTAGTGGTATCTGCGGTAAAGCCGGTTAACCCGTTGGCAGCAATGTACTTTTGGATCTGCTCGTTGTCATACGATCTGATATCCTGTTGCTGGTCCTGGTTTTTTTTGCAAGCAGATAAACCGGTTGCCACTATCAATAAAAGGGTAAAAATCTTTTGTTTCATCTAAAATTAGTTCGTTACATCTAAAAGTTCAATCTCAAAATCCACCACGCTGTTTGCGGGTAAATTTAATTCGGGCTGATCGTACGGCCCATAAGCATATCGTGATGCTGCTATAATGCGTATTTTTCCAGTTCTTTGTATTTTCGGGATTCCAAGTTTCCAGGCTCTCAACACCTCTCCTAAAGTAAATGAGGGGTGAAATTCATTGCTTCCGGCAAATTTATCGCCGGTTAGCAATTTCTTGCCGGTATAATCAATTGTTATCCTCGTTGAATTTGTGAACAATGCATTGCCTTTGCCCGGGTCAAGCACAACATAGTAAACACCTGTTGCAATGCCCGCACTATCAACCCGCTGAGCATCTAAACCCGGGTGAGCAGCAATATAATCCTGTATTATTTTATCATCTATATCAGCTTGCGTACGTTCTTCAGCAACCGGGTCATAACCCTTTTTGCAGGCAGACAAACAAACAACAGACAGAAATAATATCAGCAGTATCCTGTTCATTCTATTTTCAAAGGGCAAATTTATCGTTTTATATGGCAAAACCATCAGCTTAACACTTTTTAACAATTAGCATAACGTTAAAAAGTATGTTTTATGGTTTATAGTTGAGGGTAAGCTGATTTATTTTTTTCAGCATTTCTGTTAAATACTGTTTGTCAGCATCACTAATGTGTGCATTAAGGTAGTTATTAAACTGTTTAACAACGTTTTTTGCCAGTTGGCGTTTCTCCTTACCAAGGTCGGTAAGGTATATTTTAACTGATCGTTTATCCCCTTTGTTAGATTCGCGGTAGATAAGGCCCGTTTGCTCCAATTGATTCAGCATGCGCGATAAACTGGTTGATTTTAAACCCAGCAACGCAGCCGCCTGCGATACGGTTGTACCCTCTTCATCAATATTGATAAGCAGGTACCCGATAGATTGTGTAATACCAAATTCGGTAACTAACTGGTTATAACGGTTGGCAACCGTTTGCCAAACTATTTTTAAAAAATAATCAATAGTTTCCTGATGTTTTACACTGCTTCGCATAACTGACAAACATAACATTTTTAGTTGATTGGTGAGTAGTGAATGGTGAGTAGTTATTTTAATATATAAACCTAATTACCATTAGGCAACCATTCATCACGCTCTATTCAACACTCACTACCGTTAATACCCCAGCGCCGTATCGTCCCCTCTTGGGTCGGCACCGCCCTGGTAACCTGTTTTGGTTTTTAATATGGCATCCACGCGGCCTATAGCACCTATAAATTTTATTAAATAACCCTTTTTCTGCAACTTTATTTTGGCGGCATCGGTTAATGCTCCGGCTTCGGCAACTACCTCATCAGGCAACCACTGGTGATGGAACCGTTTGGCGCTTACCGCCTGCTGCATATCCTTATCAAATTCAATAACATTAAGTATTGTTTGAAACACCGATGTAATAATGGTTGAACCGCCCGGCGTGCCAACAATCATAAATAATTTACCGTTCTTTTCTACAATGCTTGGCGTCATAGACGATAGCATGCGTTTGCCGGGTTGTATGCTATTGGCCTTACCACCTACCAGCCCGTACATGTTAGGCACGCCGGGTTTCGAGCTAAAGTCGTCCATTTCGTTGTTCAGCAAAAAGCCTGCGCCGTTCACAAATATTTTTGAACCGAACGAATCATTAAGCGTAGTGGTGATAGATACCGCGTTACCGTCTTTATCCACAATGGAATAATGCGTGGTTTGGTCGCTTTCATAACCTATAAAAGTACCCGGCTGTATGCTGGTGCTGGGCGTAGCGGCATCCCAGTTAAAGGTTTGCATACGGCTTGTGATGTACTGAGGCTTTAACAGGCTATCAACAGGTACTTTATAAAAATCAGGGTCGCCCAGGTATTTAGAGCGGTCGGCATATACCCGGCGCTCGGCTTCAACTATTACTTGCACGGTGCTATCGCTGTTAAACCCATACCGGTGTAATGGGTACGGCTCTACCGACTTTAGCAATTGCAACAAAGCAATGCCTCCGCTTGATGGCGGCGGCATTGTTATAATTTTATACTTTTTATAATGGCCTGTAAGTGGTTTACGCCAAACGGAACGGTAGTTATGCAAGTCGGCTTTAGTGAACAGCCCTTTCCCGGCTTTCATTTCGGCAATGATCAGGTCGGCGGTGGTACCATCATAAAACCCATTGCGGCCCTTATCGCGTATCAGCGCAAGCGTTTTACCCAGGTCTGCCTGCACCAGCAAATCGCCTTCTTTCCAGCCGCCATCCTTAAGCAGGTAGTTCTTACCCGGGTTAAGGCTGCGGAATACAGAATCGTTACGGTTCATATCTGCTGCCAGGTGTTTGGTTATTTTAAACCCTTTAAGCGCCAGGTTGATAGCCGGCTGTAATAAAACCGCCCATTTTAATTTGCCATATTTTTGATGCGCTGTAACCATCCCATCAACAGAACCCGGTACACCCGATGCCTGGTGGGTATATAAACTCATGTTAGGTATCACATTGCCGGCAGCATCAAGGTACATATTGGCATTTGCCTTTGCCGGGGCTTTCTCCCTAAAATCGAGTGTATTGGGCACGCCTTTAGCAGGCCGGTAAACCATAAAGCCCCCTCCCCCTATATTGCCCGCCTGGGGGTGGGTAACCGCCAGTGCAAATTGCACAGCCACTGCCGCATCTACAGCATTCCCCCCCCTTTTAAGCACGTTAAGCCCTGCTTGTGCAGCATCAGGGTATGCACAAACAACCATACCGTTGCTGGCATTTTGTTTTTGCGCGCTAGCCAAGATTGTAAAGCACAGCAGTACAAGCAATAAGGTTAATTTAGATAATACCCTTTGTGTAATACTCATTGCAACAATGTATTTTTTGCCAATTTAATCTATTTACCTATACAAATGCAATGTGGATATGTTGATTATTTTATGGTTGTAAATCAACCTCATACTCTATTATTGCAGCATAGTTTTATATAATAACAGCATAAAAGCTTATTTATGCCGTTAACTACGTATTGTTAATAATTATTTTACAAACAGCGGCACCTTTTTTAAAAGCTGCCGTCTTTACAGAAAACAAAAACCGAAATGAAAAAATTTACCTTTATCGCAGTACTTCTTACCTCTTTTTTATTGCTCTCTAAACGATCGGATGCGCAGGATTATAAAACCGCGGTGGGTTTAAAATTTGGCGGTTATGAGAACGGCCCATCTATTAAATACTTTATGGACAGCAATACCGCGCTTGAGGGAATAGTAGGCATACGCAACCATGGCGTTGTATTTACCGGCTTATATGAACTGCACCAGGGAGCCTTTAACACCACTAACTTGAAATTTTATTATGGCTTTGGCGCGCACGTTGGCTCGGTAGGCAAAGGCGTTTACAAACGCTTTGGCAGCGATGATAACGTTTATAACGACAGCCATGTATTACTTGGTGCTGATGCCGTTTTAGGCCTGGAGTATAAACTGCCTGATGCCCCTTTTGCGTTTAGCCTTGACCTTAACCCGCGGGTTGAGCTTGCCACTGGCCCTTTCTTTGACCTTGCACCCGGCCTTGGCTTAAAATACACCTTTTAAAAATCCCTATAAATAATTAAACAAGAAAGCCCGTGCAGTTTGCACGGGCTTTCTTGTTTAATTATTTATTACCTATTTAGCTATAATTATCTTTTTCGAATACACCTTATCGCCAAGGTTTAACTTTAACAAATAGGTGCCTGGGATGCGGTTAGCAGTATTTATTACTGTACTGAAATTACCCGCTGCTATGGTTTGCGATGTTTGATACACCACTTGCCCCGCACTGTTAATTAATGATAATTGCAGATTGCCCGCTGTTTTTGCTACCAACACCACGTTAAAATAGGTGTACGCCGGTACCGGGAATATGGCAAGGCCTATATCTGTTGTTTTATTGGGATTTTTAGCGGTAATGGCATATGCAAAATCATCAGACGCTGAGGCACAGCCATCGCCAACAGTAACCTGTACTTTATACGTACCGCTAACCAACGGCGAATAAGTAACGCCGGTAGCGCCCTCAATTACTTTGCCGTTTAACAACCATTGGTTGCCTTGGGTAATGCTTGAACTTAACACATCGCCACTTTGCGTAATAACAGGTTTTGTTACCGTAACAGGCACCCTTTGTACGGTTGCGCAACCGGGGCTGCGTACCTGCATATCGTACAGGTAGTAATAAAAATTCTTATCATAGTTAGGGTCGGTTACGCCAGGATCGGGCGTGGCTTCGGTACCTGTTATACTAAATACATCGCCAACAGTGAACGGGTACCCCGTTACCCCGCCATTATTACGGAAGATGGTTGCACCGCTCTCGTAAGTTGGTACAATAGTATAATTACCGGCATCGGGTAGCAACAGGTTTAGGGTGTAAACTTTACCCTGGTCGGCGGGGTCGTTTGGCTGTTCGCCAACTGCCGCTGTGGTACGGGTAGCCGTAACATTTAACGTTACGGATGATACCACCTCGCCATTATCATTGGTAGCAGCAAAAGTTATTCTGCCGGGATTGCCAATGTACAGGCGGGCGCTCTCTATGGTAATTGGTATTTTGGTGGTTACCTTTATCCCCGGGGTAAACTGGTTATAATTACCCGCGCTAAACATATTTTTATTTGCAGGGCCAACCTTGCCGCTAAAATCATTAAGGCCTGCATAGAAGGTATTATTTACCGGCGCCTGGGTAACCGTTGCCGGCGAACCAAAGCCTATGGGTGTAACATCTGTGGTTGTTTTATACCAAAGCACCTGCCCATCGCCCGAGCCTGATAACTGGTAAGTATTGGCATTGGTACAAAAATAAGCCAACATACTGCTTAACGCTGGTGGGGTGCCCACTGCAATAGTGCCCGTTATTTTATTATTATTGGCTACCGGGTCGGTAGTAAGTTTTGTTTCGGCTGTAATATTATACGTTGCACCGGGCGTTGTATTAAACTTACCGCTTAGTGTAAAATCGGTTTCTTCCCCGGGTTTAAGGGTGGGGGTAAATACCTCGTTAAAGGTAGTTACGGTATTATCAGATGCGGTAACTGTTACAGTAACCGGCACATTGCTAATTGCCTCGGTACCAAAATTCTTTAACCTTACGGTAACAGCAACTGCGGTTGCGCATGTAACACCGCCATCTGCATTTACAATAGCTATGGCTCCCGCATCAATAGCCGGTTTGGTAAACTGAACCCTGTAATCCTGTGTTTCGCCTTTAGCATAAGTGCCGCATGCGTTGATTGATGCCGGGGTGGCCGTTTCGTTTAGCACAACGCGCAGCAGGGTAACATTGCCCGGTGTTACGGTTGCAGGTACAGCAATATTGCCGCTAATAGTACCTGTATTATTGATCACCGTGGTTGTGGCTGCCAACTCATCGGCATCAAAACTACCGTTGCCGTTCCAGTCTACAAATATTTTAGCTGCCTTGTCAAAATTGTTTCCGCAGGTGCCCAGGTTAAGGCTGAACGGATACACCTTACCCTGTTCTAACTGGATAGCAAGCCCGGTGTTATCGGTATAACCGGTGCAACCCTGCGGGGCAGTGTAGTTGATATTTGATAACGAAAAACTGTTGATCTTAGCATCGGCAGTTGATGTTGGGGCCGATGCGCAATATGGGTTACCGCCGGCGCCGGTAATAATAACCGAGTACGCCTGGCTGCCGGATTTAAGCGTGCCTTTATGCGAAATAGTAACCGTATATTTTTTGCCCGGCACGGCGTTGGCAATATAAACCTGTTCTATATTATCTCTGATATTATCGCCATTTGTAGCCGGTGCCGATGGGTTGTCGGGCGTTAGAACCCATGGTGTAAAAGTTGTTGAGCCGTCGCTTAAACGCACATCAAGATCATTAACCAATTTTGGGGTGCGGTCATTTATAGTTGTACCGGCAGTAGGCGTACCTTCAGGATCTGTCCATGAAATACTTACCATCAACGGGCCATCGCCGGATGCTGTAACATCGAAGGTTCTTGTCTGCCCCTGGGTTAAGGTGCTTTCGTTAATAATGCTTTTGGTACCGTTATCAGTAATAGCCTGCGCCGCTTTGCGCATATCCAGCAAGCCCCATCCATAAATATAATCGGGGCCAACGTTGCCTGCATCAAAAGCAGTATGGCAAGCAAGGCCTTTTAAGGTTGCCGCCCGCATAAAAGTGCCATTGTTTTTTTGCGAATAATACTCCTGCAGCAGGTACAGCGACCCGGTAATGTTTGGCGCCGCCATTGATGTACCCGATAAAACAAGGTACGAACTGGTGTTTTGCACCCCTACCGATAGTATATTCTCGCCATCGCCAACCAAATCGGGTTTTATACGGCCATCGTCAGTTGGCCCCCAGCTGCTAAAGTAAGATATAGCTACATCACTACGGTTAACCGGCCCGTTTGGCAAAGGCCCTACCGAACCTACCGTTAATATATTTTTGGCGTTACCAGTTGTGGTTATAATATCATAACCATCATTACTGCTGATGTTTGGGGGCCGTGGCCCTTTGTTTACAAAGGTGGGGTTTGTGCGGCTGGTAAAGCCATAATAGGTTGCACCTTCGGCCGGGCCATTACTGCTTCTGCTGTTACCTGCCGATTCCACTATAAGGTAATAAGGGGCGTTGTAAGCTATCTTATCCCATGATTGTACCCGAGAGTCATAAAAACCAAAATTGTAATCCTGGTTATCACCAGGCAGGCCATACCATTCCCAGCGGGCGGCGCTTGCGTTATAATCCCAGCCACCAACATCACCGTAAGAGTGGTTAGAAAGCAGCAAGCCCGATGCTGCCGCGCTCATTTCTGATACATCGTTATCAAAATCCCATGCGGAGAGAGTTGTGGCGCCGTATGCCATCCCCTTTGCAGGGGCATACACGCCCTTTGCTATCATGGTACCCGCAACGTGGGTAGAGTGGTCAAGTATAGCAACATTATCTTTAGCTGTTATGGTTTTACCCGCGAATTCGCGGTGGGCGCTATATACCTGGCCGCCATCCCAAATGCCAAGTTTGTTAAATAAATTTGCGCTGCTTCCGGTTAGGTTAAGGTTTAATGCCCCGCCGGGTTGTACCGTATTTGTACCCGTAGTTGCCGCAGCTGTAGTGTTATTATGTGTTGTAAAATAGATAGGGAACCCCAATTTATTAACACCCTGCAAAGCAACCAGGTTACCCGCTTTTGTTGTACGGCGGATAGCCCAGCCCATGCCGGGCGCCATTGCTACTGCCTGCTGGTAGCCTGATGTAAAAGTTTTGCCTGACGTTATGGTTAGTGCATCAAGCTCCCTTTGTTTGGCAATATTAACGGGTATTTGCTGTGCAAAGCCTTGAAGGCTACAAATAATTAATAAAGAACCGAGGATTAAGGTTAGGTATTTTTTACCCATATAAAATATTGATTACAAGCCTATAAATATAGGTTTTGGATAAGATTATAACAAAAAACAGGATAGATATATGTTTGGCCTAAAAATTGATTAAGATTATACATAACCTTTTGTTAATATTATCAATATTAACGCACATTCTTTCTCCAAGGTTAAAACCCACCCATAAAAACAAAAATCAACAGTTAAAGTGTGAAAATAAATCTACAATGTGTAGAAAAAATTCCCCATTGTAGTTGTTCGTTTTTCTCCATCAAATATTCACTTCCTCCATCCGGGTAGTTATTTACAGCGTATGTATGTGTGATTGTCGTAATCAGCCAATTAAGTAATTGATTGATTAGTGTTTGCATAGTTTTTGCATCTACGCGATTATATTGATTGAACCCCTACAGCTTTGAAAAAGATTTTACTTTTTTGTTTAATAATATTTGCTTTAAATATTCATTTTGCCCGAGCAGCAAATTATACCTGGAATGGCGGCGGCGGCAGTGCAAATAGAAATTGGAGTAGCAATTCCAATTGGGGTGGTTCCGGACATCCCATAGCTGGAGATAATGCTACAATACCTAATAATGCTAACACCCCTATTGTTGATGTATCATCAGCATGCGCAACTATAACCATAGCAGGGACAACTACATTAACCCTAAATGCACCTTTAACAGTTTCGGGGGCTGTAACCATAAATGGCAACAGCTATATTTTTACTGTTTCCGGTACAGGTACAAATACAGCTACATTTGGCGGTCTTTTAATTCCTGGCTATCAATCACAAATCATTATATCATCAGGTGCTACCGTACAGTTAGCTGCAAATTCTACAATAACCAATAACGACAGCCAAAGGCCCATAATTAATAATGGCAATTTTGCATTATTGGCCGGATGCAAAATGGACTTAGGCTTTGCTACTGGGTTTACAAACTCGGGGAACTTTACGGCAGCAGGATCAACAATCAATTTAAATGGCCAGGGTATATCAATAACTAATACCAATACAGGTATTACTACGCTTAACGCATCTTCTATAATAAATATTTCAGCAGGGGGAACCGCTATTAAAAATGCAGGCACTTTTAATGCAGGCTCTCCTGGTTCATCCTGTACAATTAATATTATTGGCCAGCCTTTAGATACAAATACCGGAGCCAACATTTATAACACTGGCAGTTTCAATTTAGGATCAACCTCTGTTATCGTTTTTGGTTCAGTTTATCAACAATCCATTAATAACACAGGTACATTTACATTAAAATCAGATGCGTCCGGGTCTGCGGCTATCACTGCAATGGCTACAAGTCAGCAGCAACTAATATCAGGAACATATAATATTGAGCGTTTTTTAACCGGGGGCAATTCTTTAGCTAACAGAGGATATCGCCTTTTATCGTCTCCGGTTAGTTCGTTAAGTGCTGTTTATAATGGTTCTACCTCAACCTGGACTACGCCTTCAACAAGCGTAATTAGTTTAGCCAATATCAAAGCAGGCGCTTTTACCGGTGGGCCGGGCGGTACCGGAAGCGGCTTCAGTGGACCAAGTGTTGGCCCTACGCTTTATTTGTATAAAGAAAGCCTCACCCCTAATAATACAAATTTCACCACCGGTAAATACGTTGGCATTACCAGCATAAGCGGAACTACGGTAAGTGCTATTAACACTAATACCACCACTACTACATTTACAGGTGGTGTACCTGTTGGTAATGGCTATTTGTTTTATTTTGTTGGCGGGCTATTGCGTACAACCGGCAGCACACGTACAACGGGCAGCACATCGGACGGGCCGCCCACAGATGCTACCATAACCAATATTGGCTACCTTAACCAGGGGCCTATAACCGTTAACTTATGGTCTGGTTCTGCAGGTGCGCTTTCCTATACTTCAGCGTTAACTACTGCAGGCTACACCGCGGGCTTAAATATGGTAGGCAATCCTTATCCGTCAACTATAGATTTAAGCAAGGTATTATCAGATAATACCTCAAGCATAAGCGCCATTTGGGTATTAAACTCCCGCACCGGGGGCTCCAATCAAGGTTATATCGCTTTTACACCAGGTGGGAATTCATCGCCCACGCTGCAGGGCTACGCGGTAAGCGGCGGCGGGTTTATTGTACGCGCCAAAAGCGGAACGCCCAGTTTAACATTTAATGAAAGCCAAAAAGTACCGGCTACGCAACCTCAACTTACGGGGAGCGGGTTAATTATGAGCGCACCTAATTCGCAATTATTAACCGCCGGTAAGGATCTTAACAGATCCGCTTTACTGGCCTCTACAAAAAATAGTTTACCTGCGGCCCAAGTACAGCAGCAACCAGTTACAGGGCTTTATATGAAATTAGAGAAAGACAGCCTGTTTTACGATTATTGCGGTATTTATTTTAAAGAAGGCTATTCTGGCAAAAGCACAGATGGCGCTGCTCCTTATATAAATGGCCCTACCAATACCGTAGTGTTGTCAAGCCTGTCGTCCGACGGGGTAAACACAGCGGTTAATTTATTGCCCGATTACCATGCCGGCAGCCGTGTTAAGCTTAATATTAGCGCTTCTGCCAGTGGCCTTTATTCTTTAAAATTAGAAGGTGTTCGTAACGTTGAAGACATTTATGACATTTATTTATTAGACCATTTTAAAAAGGATTCGTTAGATATCCGCCGATATGGTTCATATAACTTAAATATTGACAAATCAGATACATCAACTTTTGGTGCTAACCGATTTGAATTATCCATTCGACGCAAACAGCTACCAGCTTATGTACTTGCTAATTTTACCGGCACAAAAATAACAGAAGGTGTAAAGATCAGTTGGAACGCCCAAAATGAGAGCAATTACACTGGTTTCACCCTGGAAAAACAAAATCCCAGCACTTTACAATTCGACCCGATTTACGAGAAACAAAGCGATGCCAGCGGTACTTATACTTTTGTTGATATTAACGCAAAACCCGGCAATAACGTTTATCGCTTAAAGCAAAATAATATCGACAATAAAATAACTTATACGCCAGTAGTAACTATTTTTTATGCAGGCCAAAATTCAAATGGATTATTCAGCGTATTTCCAAACCCCACTGTTGAGGTAATTAATGTTTCTGTTGCAAATATCACATCGGCCCAGGGCACATTTAACTTAAATATTTACAACACATCGGGCACACTTTTAATGCAAAAAGCATCATCTACAAAAAATTGGTCAGAAAATATCTCGATATTCAAAACTGGTGTATATATTGTGGAGGTAACGGATACTGACGGCAAATCGTTAGGCAGGACAAAATTTATTAAGAATTAAGAATTGGAAAAGGGAGCTGGAAATTATATGAGAAAGAGGTATGCTGCACGTATTTTTTGTACATTTTTAGCATCGGTAATTTTGCCGTCGATTTGCTTTGCACAAGATGATACACCAGCTGATGGTTGTGACCCATACGATGGCTGTGCGGTCCCCCTTGATACCTGGGTATACGTATTAGTAATAGCAGCCGTTATTTATGGGGCTTACAGGATGCATCAAAAACAAAAAGCCCTTACTGCTTAATAAGATATTTATACATAATAAAAAAGGGGATGCAAATTGCATCCCCTTTTTTATTATGTTATCTGTTTATGATTTTTGCATTGGTGGGGCCAGCTGTAACTGCTTAATAATACCCTCAACCACTTTAGGTATATCGCGCATGGTTTGTTTTGGGTTGCGCAGTTCGCCAACGCCATAGCCACGCCATACCAGTTGCTGGGTTCTGCTGTCAATCAGGTCAATAATAATGGTACCCTCTTTATAATGCACTTTTTGTGCATAGGCACCACCACCCCAGCCATAGCCCCATGGGCCACCCCAACCCATACCCCAGTAAGGGCGATAAAAACCACCCCAGGCCCAGCCGCCATAATAGCCGCCATAGTAAGGTGAGTAAAATTCTGTTTTAGTACCTCGGCCGGTTACTGTTGCATAACGTACCAGTAGGTCGGGGTTTTGCTGCTCAAGCGCCAGTCCTTTGCCTGCTAAAGCAATTTTGGTGGCTTCCTGTATTTTGCCGTTACCAATTTCATCAAGCGGGCGCCATTGTTTGTTGGGGTTTCGTTCCTGGGCAGCCCAGGCAAATGTGCGATATCTGCTTAAATTGGTTTTGTTTTGGGCAGCTGTATAATAATTATAACTGCTGCAGGCCGACAGTACCGATACAAAAGCTACCGCCAGCACTAAATAAATATATTTTTTCATAGCCTCACCATGTGTTTTTTATAATTCTTAGACTAATTGGTTTGCAAAGGTTTAATCGTGTTTAATGCAAATCAAAAATAATTTTTTATCCTGTATTTTTATGTTAAATATTTACCCACAATTGGCATGCGCCTGCCCATACCAAACGCCTTTGGCGACACCCTTAATATGGGCGGTGTTTGATAACGCTTATGCTCGGCTATATTAACCAATCGCAATACTTTGTGCACAACGGCATCCTCAAAACCCTGTTTAATTATTTCTGCGGATGAACGGCGCTGTTCTACGTATTGCGCCAGTATGGCATCCAGTATATCGTATTCAGGCAATGAGTCGGTATCCTTTTGATCGGGCCTTAGCTCGGCCGATGGGGGTTTAACAATGGTATTCTCCGGGATAATCTCGCGCTCGCGGTTAAGGTGGCGTGCCAGTTGAAAAACCTGCGTTTTAAACACATCGCCAATAACAGAGATACCGCCGCACATATCGCCATAAAGAGTGCCGTAACCCACTGCAGCCTCGCTTTTGTTTGATGTATTGAGCAGGATGTAGCCAAACTTATTACACATGGCCATCAGCAATACAGCCCTGCTGCGCGATTGTATGTTCTCTTCGGCAATATTGAATGGCAGGTTGGCAAACTGAGGGTGCAGGGCAGTTTCAAAGGCATCGGTTATTTTTTCAATAGCGATAGTTTCTGATTTGCAGCCTAGGTTTTTCACCAGGTCTTCCGCATCTTTCAGAGAATGATCGCTGGAGAATTTTGACGGAAGCAGTACCGCCATTACGTTTTCGGAGCCAAGCGCCTCGGCAGCCAAAGCACACACCACAGCCGAATCTATCCCGCCAGACAAACCCAGGATGGCCTGTTTAAACCCCGATTTATAAAAGTAATCGCGGATGCCCAATATCAACCCCTGGTGGATCTGCTCGATATCGCTTTCGCGCTCGGCCATCTGGGTTGTTTGGTGGTCAAAGGTGATACTGCCGTTATCTCCTAAAGTGTAGTACGCAGTATGCTCTTTAAAGTAAGGCATCTCATCGGCAATGTTGCCAGCCTTATCAAACACTAACGATCCGCCGTCGAAGATCAACTCGGTTTGCGCACCAACGTGGTTTACGTACAGCAATGGCAGGTTATACCTACGCGCATTATCACTCAAAATAGCAATCCGCTCTTCATCGTGGTTATACGCAAAAGGCGAGGCCGCGATATTGATCATCACGTCCGGGTTTTGCTTAATCAGCGTATCCATTGGGCGGGTAATATACAGCGGGTTCTCTATGGTATTCCACAAGTCTTCGCATATGGTTAACGCTATGCGTTTGCCCTTAAAATCAATGCAGTTAAAACTGGTAGATGGTTCAAAATACCGGTACTCGTCAAAAATATCGTAGTTAGGCAACAGCGCCTTGTTCACCACCGCTTTTATCTCGCCATTTTCAATGAAATAGGCCGAATTATTCAGGTCTTTCCCTTCGGGATTATGGTTAGGTGTTGGCAGGCCTATAATGCAGGCAATATCTTTACATTCGGCAGCTATTTGTTTTGCAGCGGCGTCGCAAAGGCTTATAAATTCATTAAATTCTAAAAAATCGCGCGCGGGGTAACCGCATACGCATAGTTCAGCAAACACTACCAGGTCCGCCCCGTTTTGTTTAGCTTCGCGAATACCGGCAATTATCTTTTGGGTGTTAGATTCAAAGTTGCCGACATGGTAATTAAGCTGGGCTAATGCTATTTTCATTTTTTTCCAGTAAGTAGTAATTGGTTAAGTGGTGAGTGGTTAATAAAGCTTGCAGCGAATAGAACCATTCAACTACTAACCACTTACTACTCACCAACGTCCCTTAATGCAAATAAAAAAATTATTTTTGCTAAAATGCTATATATGATGTCTAATTCGTGTAAAACAACACTTATTTATATAAGTTTTTTTGTGTGCCTTGCTTTTGCCGCCTGCAACCGCAATAAAAAGGTTGATGTAAGCAATATACAACTCGATGTAAAGGTAGAACGCTTTGATAAAGATTTCGACCTGTTACGCACAAAACCACTTAGCCCGCAAATAACCGCCATCCAAAATAAGTATGGCCTGTTTTACCAGGATTTTATTGAACGCGTAATTAAATTAGGTAGTACTGCCGATACAAATTATTACAAAAACCTGCACGATGTTTTTGCAGGCAAGGCTTATATTGATCTTAAACACGATGTTGATGCCGCATACCCCAACACCGATAAACTGGATGCCGAGTTAACAGATGCCTTTCGCCATATAAAGTATTACTACCCGCAAAAGCGGTTACCTAAGGTTTACGCTTACTTTTCGGGCTTCCAGGCGCAAACCACCATTGGCGATGGTTATTTTGGCATCGGGCTGGACCTTTTCCTGGGTACGAATTCGCGCTTTTACCCGGCATTGGTAGAGAGCTTTCCGCGCTACATATCGCGCCGCTTTACCCCCGATAATATTGCCCCCCGCGTAGTAGAAGGCATAGCCCGCGAGGATATGTTCCCCGAGAATGAGCAGGACAACTCGTTACTGGCAAAAATGGTTTATAATGGCAAGATCCTGTATTTTATGGACAAAACCCTGCCCGATGTTGCTGATTCTACCAAGATAGGGTACACTGCTAAACAACTAAAATGGTGCGAGGATTTTAAAGAGAACATCTGGGGCTTTTTCCTGGAAGAGAACCTGCTTTTTGAAACCGACTATCAAAAGATTCAGAAGTACCTTAGTGAAGCCCCTTTTACCCCCGGCCTTGGCGACAAGAACGAATCGGCACCGAAGCTGGCCGTGTGGACAGGCTGGCAAATTGTAAGGCAATACATGGATAAGCACCCCAACGTAACCCTGCCACAGCTAATGGCCGACAGGGACGCACAAAAGATCCTGAACGAATCAAAGTACCGGCCTAAAAACGTCAAAGAGTAGAGGCGCACAACATCGTTTTGTCCCGTTCAGAAATGGAACAAACGAGACAAGTGGAACAAAATGTAAAATGTTGATAATGAGATGATTAATACTGATATAATCTTGTCAGTAGTTAAAGTAAAACTTCATCATTTTATTTCTAATACCTCATATACAACCATTTATATTTTTTGCTATTTTGTTCCACTTTTTGAGGAATGGAACAAGAAATTTCGGCTTCGGATGGTGTTTGCGAGGACGGAAATGCGGCGTTTCCATTTGTCATGCTGAACATCGTGAAGCATCTAATCGCCGACCTGCATGTAGCCGATAAATCCTTCACATGCGTTCAGGATGACAAATATAATTCCGTCCTCGCAGGCTCTCACATCATGGACGCTGTAAAGACAGAACACGAAATACACCGGCAAAAGTGATTTTTATGTTGCTTTCTTTCGCCTTTTTTCGACTTTTTTCGCCCTCAGTTCGACCTTTTTGGGTTCGTGAAACCGATCATCTAAAATGGCTGATATTTAATTAAACGGCTGATTTATAAGTATTTGTATTTTTGAGATTTGTTCCATTTTGTCTCGTTTTTTTGAAAAATGGAACAAGGTTTTTTGGGTTGACAGCAAGCTGAAGCCTGCATCTAACTACAATTACAGGAGACGCAAAGTATCGGTAACTATATAGATGTTTACACCAAGTATTTTTTTGGTAGTGCATCGGTTTGAATTGTTTTATTCAATGTTATCTGAATTTACTACAAAAATACTTTCACCATTTTCATCCTCAATTCCCCACGGATTACTTATATCTACAGTAATCATATTATTATTCAGATTTATAACCTGACATAGAATAGTTTCTTCTTTTGGAAAAGTGCTGTTTTGGTTAAGTTCTATTTTTGTAATCACAGGCACTTTTTCTTCAAAATAATGTGTTTCACCATGAATATCATCAAAGCAACACTTAACCCATCCGGGATAGGAATCATTTGTATATCCTAAGATAGTAATTTTTAGTTTTTTAATATTTCCCATTAAAAAGCCATTGTTAGGTGGCTTAAATGTATGGATAAGTTATACTTTTCACCCTTTATTTTCAGAATTATAATTGAGTGCCGTTTGAAGCTTCCTGTTGAAGTTGGGTCGCGTCTCTACGAAAAATAAAACCCCACAAAAAAAGCGCTGCCGAAACCGGTAGCGCTTTTTTTATATCGTATAAAAGATTCTTACTTCAGGATACCAAAAACTGCTTTTAGGCAGACGAAAGAGGCTACTAATAATATCAGGTTAGATACTAATGTAGCATGAGGGAACTCTGCAAAACGTAAGTATACACCTACTAAACCTAGTACAATGGTAAGAACTAAAAATGTATAGTGACTTACTGAATTAGCATTTTCTGTTGACTGTTGCATTTGCTTATGTATTTGGCACAAAAATATAAATGTTTACCGAAAAAGCGATAATCTTTTTTACGAATTAACAGCCTTTTCTTTCTTGCTCCAACCCTGCGGCAGGTTCTCTTCAATCTCAATATTCTCAAACTCGGCGCTGGCCCTTGAACCAACCACCTTTGCCCAGGCCGCCATTTTAGCTATACCCTCTTCTAAACTTACGTTTTTGCTGTTACCAAATACTTTGGCAGCTTTAGAGTGATCGCTGTGCGCGTGTAAAACTTCTTTACGGGCTTCCAGGTGGGTAACTTTTGGCTGTACGCCTAATTCTTTGGCAACCACCTGTACCAGTTCGTTAACGGTGTAAGGCCTGTCGGCGCCAACGTTAAATACTTCGTTATAAGATGCAGGTACGTTTACGCAGTTGGCAATATGCGGGGCAACATCATCAATATAGCTAAATGCACGGGTTTGCTCGCCATCGCCAAAAATGGTCATTGGTTTTTCCTGCATTATTTGGTTCATAAAAATACCGATAACGTTACGGTACTTATCGCCAATGTTCTGGTTCTCGCCATAAACGTTATGCGGGCGGAAGATCACCGAGTTTAAACCAAACATGTGTTTGGCTGCCTTTAAGTCCATCTCTACAGCATATTTAGCTACACCGTACGGGTCTTCGGGCTGCGGCACCATGCTCTCCAGCATCGGCAACTGGCCTGCGCCATATACCGCAATTGATGAGGTGAACACAAAACATTTAACCTTATATAATATAGCCAGGTTAATCAAATTAACCGACCCAATAAGGTTGTTATTATAATTAAACCTGCGGATAAAGTGCGATAACCCTTCGGCGGCGTAAGCGGCCAGGTGGTACACGTAATCAAACTTATGCTCGGCAAATAACTTTTCTAACAGCTCTACATCATTTATTGATCCTACAATAAACTCAACGCCTTCGGGCACGTGGTCTTCAAAACCGCCGCTCAGGTCATCTAAAACAACAACCTTGTGGCCAAGGTTTAAACAATGCTTTGCTACATGCGAGCCTATGAACCCGGCGCCGCCGGTTACCAGTGATGTGATCATAATTGTATAGGTATTCTGTTTAGTTTAAATGATTAGTTTTTGTGTGCCTTCCCCAAATTTAGTGTTAATAGTAAATACAAAAGCATTTATTTAACACCGCTGGGTTGTGCCGTTGCTGCAACAGCTTGCAAAAACCAGGCCGCATGCGGTATCCATTGCTCCGTCCACCGCCATTCGTTTCCCTGGGCTTCGGTCTTAAAGTCGATACCGGAACCATCTGCGCTGCCATCTTTACCTGTAATACCGTTAGAAATGCCGCCGCGCTGCGAGCCATGCCCAAAACTGGATGCCATATAAGGCACATTATTTTTGCCGAAACCATAAATAAAACAACGGTTGTAAGGGTTGCCGCCCATTATCCATGATAGTTGCTGTGAAGCATACGCACCAAGTGTTGACTTAATTCCCCAGTTAGCCTGCGCCGGGTAAGCCAGGCGGCCGCCTACAATTGCCGCGGTAGCTAACGAACCAAGGCGCGCGTTCTCGCCCTGCCACCACCAGCCCGTCTCGTTTTCGTGCGGGATAAAAAAGCCATCTTTTACCTTGCCTTTAAACATAAAGCTTTGGCGGGCGTAGCCAAACGGGTTGCTTACTTTACCAGTTACCGTAAGGTTATAATCTAATGCCTGTTTGATGGTTTTTAACGCTTCCGCACGATGCTTTTCATCTTTCTCGGCATCCAAATACCTTGATAAGGCCACAACAGGCAGGCCCGCGTCTGATGCGTGCCAGTAAGGCCTGCCTGCATCATTTGCCAGGAAGTATCCGGCGGGGCTCATTCTTTTGTTAAGATTAGTGGCCCGTTTGCGGGCTTCATCACGGTAAAGGGTATCATTGGTAGCTATCCAAAGTTCGGAAGCGGCCATCAGGGCACAGTAGTCGTCTATAATATTCTCTTTGCCGTCGTCGTCATATTGGGTGTTGTACAACAGCAGGTGGGCGAAGGCACGTTTGGCGCCCTCCAAATATTGCTCTGAGGTAAAATTGCCGTTTTTCTTCCATTGAGAGATACGGGCCAGGGCGGCAATAGCCATGCCCCCACCCTCGCGGAACGCACACTGGTATTGATTGGTTGTAACGCTGTTGGCCAGCAAACCTACCACCCTGCGCGCGGCCGGGTTCTTATCAAAATAGCTAAACACGATCATGTAAAAATAATCATCGTCTGATAGTGCCCGCATCATGTAATCGGCACCATAAAGGGCTTCCTTATCCAGTGAATCTTTCAGGTTCCATTTGGTTAGCAAGGCGGGGATCTTTTCTGACGTGCTCACCATTGACCAGGTAACCAGCGGGATCTGCTGCGGCGACATGTAGTTGGCATAGGCCAGGTGCGAAAAGTATTTGCTTACATCGCCCGAGGCATCGCACCAGCCGCCGCGCAGGTTAACGGTTTTATCGCTGCCAAAAAGCGGCAGGTTCATATCGGCGGTAAGCTCCTGCGGAGTATTGGCGCGTTGTTTATTGTAATAATGTATAATGGCCGATAGCGTTTGTTTGGCCAAAGCGTTATCGCCAATTTCAAACTTATAAGAGCTGTAAGGAACGCCAGCCACTTTTACCCTTAGGGTGTATTTGCCTGCTTTTGCGAAGGTTGAAAAATCGGCCTTGTAAAACACCTTGCCTGGCCGCCATTCTGTAATAGCCTGGGGTAAACCTAATATGCCTGTGAAAGCAATTTTGCCGGTTGCGTCAATCAGGTTAAAAGTAAGTTTACCTATCGCCTTTTTATCTAACTGAACCACCGCTGTTTTTGGTGCGTTGCTATCAAATGCAATTTGGTTTACGTAGATAACGGGTTTTGCATAGGTGATGAACGAGCATGTTAAAAACAAGCTGAACAGTAATGCCTTGTAAAGACTTTTCATTTTTTTTTGAGATTGGCGTTTAGATGCAAAAAGGCCGCAATACCTTTATTTAAAAGATATTACGGCCTAAAAATAAGCTATTTTAGCAATCAATCAATTTTTTATCGCCCAAACAGATACGGAGCCCGGCCTTACAAAAAATTCGGCCCAGCCATCATCGCCAATAGTTATCTCAGCATCGTGCTTGCCCAAATAATCTACAAACACTTTACCGGCGTGGCGTTGGCCAATCTCCATATTTTTGTTTCCCTCTTCTCCGTTCGAGATCACTACTGCGCAGCCCGAGTTTTCGTGCTCGTCGTCGCCTTCGCGTGTCCAGCCTATGCAATTGGGGTGGTCAAAGTAATCGCGCTGCTGGCCGTAGGCAATATGCTTACGGGTGTACAGCAGGCTTTCCAGTTCGGCAACCGGGGCCAGTATAATTTCGTGGTCGTTACCATCATCGCCCTTGTCGGTATATTTTGAGCCGTACAGATCAGGATAGAAAACACAGGGGTAACCACTTTCGCGCAGCAAAATAAGGGCATAACCAATTGGCTTAAACCAATGATCAACCGGCTGGGTTAATGATTGCAGCGGCTGGGTATCGTGGTTCTCTACCAGTGTAACCGCCCTATCCGGGTTGGCTGCCACCAGGGTATTGTCAAATATAGTGGTGAGGTCATAACTATTGCCCTGTACCGATGCTTCGTGCAGGTTATTGTGCAACGGCGCATCAAAAAGCGACATGCGGCCGCCGGTAGCTTCAAGGTATTCCTGCAATAAGCTTACCTCATAACTCCAGTATTCGCCAACCGTAAAAAGCTCTTCACCGGTCTCGCCACGCATGTGGTCAAGCCAGTCGTTATAAAAATCGAAAGAGATATGTTTAATGGCATCCAGGCGCATACCGTTAAAGCCAACGGTGTCGTGGTACCATTTTCCCCAGCGTTTAAGTTCGTCGCGCACTGCGGGGTTGCGGGTATCAATATCATCCAGCATCAGGTAATCAAAATTACCGTTCTCATCGCCTACAACATCTTCCCAGGCCTCGCCATATTGGTTTTGAATGCTGAAGATGGCATTCTCTCCTGTTATGTTATCATGGTCTACCCCGCTAAAGCATTGCCAGTCCCACACAAATTGTGAGTAATTGCCCTGCCTGCCGGGGAAGGTAAATTTGGTAAATGCCTCTATCTCGTATGGTTCGCTGATAAACTCGTTACGGTTCTCGGGGTTAACCTTGCGCACGGTAACTTTCTCTGCCTCATCGGCGCCGCCCATGTGGTTTAGCACCACATCAACATATACATTTAAGCCTGCGCTTTTAGCGGCCTGCACGGCATCCAGCAATTGTTGTTTTGTACCGTATTTGGTACGCACTGATCCCTTTTGATCAAACTCGCCAAGGTCATACACATCGTAAACATCATACCCGACAGAATAGCCGCCTGCCGCGCCTTTTTGCGCTGGTGGCAGCCATACCGCATCTATCCCTATACTTTTTAACCTGCCCGCTTCATTCTTCAAATGTTCCCACAGGCTTCCGTCGCCGGGGTAGTACCATTCAAAAAACTGCAGCATTGTAAAATTTTCCATTCGATGTAATTTATCATCCTACAACTTTATAACAAGGTTTTAGTTTTGGGTTGATGATATAAAAAGGTTAATTAAACAGCATAGGATAATGTTTTTTCGGTTAGGTTAAAACTTCTATACCTATTCCGTAACAAACACGTTCTATTGGCATCATACTTGTAATTAACCCAATATAACATTTACCAAAAAACATAAACATCATGGGCTTATTAAAATTTATAGCGGTTGGCGCAGCCATAGGGTACGGAATAAATTACATTACCAAAAAAGGCCCTGACGGCCGCTCTATCCTTGACGATATTACCGAGGATGCACCACAATGGTTTGAAAAAGCTAAAAACTTTGCAGCCGAAAAGGTGGAACAGGTTGTAGAGCAGGCCCGCCCTAACGGTGGATACTAAGCAGCAGCCATTAAATATAACATCAAAGCCATCCCTGATACCAGGGATGGCTTTGATGTTATTGAACCAATTTTTATTTATTCATCACCATCATAAAACCCTGGGGCAATGGCTACAGAAAGCAATGCCGACATATGTTTATCCAGTAGTTTTTTCCACCAAAATTGGTACTGCCGGGGGTATGTTACAAAGTTATGATGGTCTTTGCGGCAAAGCTCTTCAAGTGCCAGCAGCTTATACATCACTTTGCGCGAATGGTCAACCACGGCGTGCGAACGCCTGGTGTACCCCAGCATTAAGTTAATTTCCCGATTGGTTTTCCCCAGCAATATATAACTGAAAATATCAATATGGTGTGTTGAGAAGCCCTTGGTTTTAAGGGTTGGCCTGGTAATGGCAATCGCGTTTTTCATAGTTTTCCTCTCCTTCTTATTCTAATTTTAACACCTTAAATTCTGTGCGCCTGTTTAGTTGCCTCCCTTCGGGATTATCTTTTCCGTTTGGTAGAGTATTTGGTGCTATAGGCCTGCTTTCGCCATAACCTTTCGCGTAGATGCGGCTTTCGTCTATCCCCATAGTGATGATGTAGTCTACACATGCCTGCGCACGTTTCTGAGATAATTTGTAGTTGTATGCGTCGCTGCCTTTCGAGTCGGTATGTGCGGCCAGTTCAACCTTTATTTTAGGGTTATCCTTCATAATGGTCACCAGTTCATTCAGCACCATTTTTGATTCGGCACGAAGCGTAGCCTTGTCATAATCATACAGCACATTTTTAATAACAATTGGCTTATCAACCTTAAAGGCTTGCAGGCATATTTCGGGGTTAAACAGGGTGTCGCCCTTCATATCGCCCGATGCGGGAACAGGCAGCACTTTGCTGAAATACCCCGTTTTCTCAAGCACCAGATTGTACGGCCTGCGGGTTTTTACATCAAAGCTGTAGCGCGCGGAATTATCGGTCACAATCTGTTTGATGGTTTGCTTACTCAGCGAGTCAACAAAGCTCACCTTTACACCGGGCAGGGCCTTGCGGGTATCGCAATCAACCACTATACCGGTAAGCAGGTGGCGCTTATCATTCACCTCAAAAAGGTTTAAACAGCAGTCAGATTCTCTGTCGCTGCTGATGTAGAATTTGTTTTGATCGGCATTATCCGGCACATAGTACAGGTCGTCCTTGGCGGAGTTCATGGGGTAACCCATATTTACCGGGGTTGTCCACTTACCATCGCCATTAAAGCTTTCAAAAAAATCAAAACCACCCAGGCCTAAAAAGCCCTTTGAACTGTAAACAAGCCTTTTATTCTGGATATCATAATAGGGTGCCTGCTCGTTCATACTGGTATTTACCAGATCGCCCAGGTTGCGCGAATTGATGGGATTGCCATCGCTGCCAATATCGGCCACCCAGATATCGTCGCCGCCCTGCCCCCCGGGTTTGGTAGATGCAAAGTACAGGTTCTTACCATCGGCAGTTACAAAGGGCTGTATAGAGTTATAGCCATCGGCGTTTACATTGGCGTTCAGCTTTTGTGGGGTGCCCCAGTCTGCGCCTTCCATTTTACTGGTGTAAATGGCATAGGTGCTTTTACTGCCAACCTTAAACCAGCGGGTAAAGTACATGCGTTGGCCATCGGGCGTAAACGCTGGCGTACCGTACTCCAGGTCTTTAATATTTTCATCGTTTTTAAACTTGATAACCTGGGGCTGGCCGGCATCTTTATTAGCCATGGTATAAATACGGTTCAGGTGTGTTTTTTCGTTTTTTACGAACCTTGATGAGGTGAAATAGCTGTTGCCATCGCGCTGCCAAAGGGCATAGTCAGACCCGTCCGAGTTCCACGAGCCGCCGCGTTTGGCCACATCTATCAGCAAAGGATATTTGTATTGCTCTTTAGCAAAGTTGCAATTGCGGATCTCCTTCTCGGCAATGGCCTTATACTTGGCATCGCCTTTATAGGCCTGGTTAAACTGGGTTAACTGTTTTATAGCTTCGTCAAAATTTTGAGTGGCGCGCAGGCATACGCCATACCAAAGCCTGCTAAGCGGATACTGCGCCTCGTTATTTTCCTCCAATACTTTAAAGTACCATGGCCCGGCCTCCAGGTAGTTCTCGTACCCCCGGTATGATTCGCCCAGGCGGTAACAGATGTACGCCCTTTCCTCGGGTTTCCCCCCTTTTACATCCTTCTTTGCTGATTTGCCACCACCTGTATAAGGGATGGATTGCTGTGTGATCAGGCTCATGCCTTCAGCAGCTTTACGGTAATAAAAGGCGGCTTCATACCAATCTTTATTATCAAAGGCCTTGTCGCCCAGGGCGCGGGGGTTATCCTTACTGTACTGCGCCTTAGCTGCCATACAGCTGGCAAGTATTAATAGTATAAGTAGTATCTTTTTCATATTGATAAGGTTTATAGCCGTGGGCAAACTGGTTCAGGTTCCTGAATGCGCCTCCTGAATACATAACTTACAGATAGCTCTAAACCGCCTTGGCCAAAGGTGGCGCGGTTTAATGATGAGGTGTTAAAATCATAGCTGGCTCCGATAATAAGGCTATTCACATGGTAGCCCACATTGGCTACTGCTGCATCTTTAAAGCGGTACATGCCGCCTATGATCAACCCCCTGTCGTTATCAATTTTTAGTTCAGAGTAAGCACCCAGCGCCTTCTCTTCGGCCTTTTGCTGCCTTATGTAAACAGCATGGGGGGTAAGGTCGAAATAGTCATTCACTTTGATACGCACGCCTGCATGGCCGGTCCACCGAACGGGTAAAATTGTGGCTATGCCGCTGTTCATGGCTATTGGGTCTTTTGACCGGGTTAAGTGAGCCGCACTTACACCACCAAAAAAGTTCGCGCTGTGCAGGGGGTCGCCATCATAGTAAAAGATCCCTGCTCCGGCGTCAAAAATGGTGGCGTTGGTGTTCAGGAAATTCTCGTTGCTGGGCAGCGTTGGGTCAAACCCGCTGCTGGGGTTAAACTGGCTGCCAAACTGGGCCTTGCCGGCATCAAAACTGCGATTTATAACACCAGCCTGTACACCAAAGCTCAATTTTTTAAACCCATCGTTTGATACCGCTATGGCATAACCGAATGAGCCATACGCCGCGAAGTAGTTATACCCAATATCGCCTGCAGCCTGGTTTACTACATTAAAGCCCAGCCCTACTTTAGTTGTAGGCCGGTAATCGACCGAAAGCGCACCGGTTTGGTAGGCATTGTTGATGTTGGCGTATTGGTTCTTAAAATTACCGTTAACACGCACATCGCCGTTAAAAACACCGGTTAAGGCCGGGTTAAGGTATAGCGGGTATGCATAGTATTGCGAAAAGTGCGGATCTATCTGGGCCATCAGGCGGCTGGCTGCCCCAACCTGGAGCAGCGCCGCTATCATTATGATGATTAATTTTTTCATGTATAGATATGTGTTAGGTGATGTGTCTGTATTGTATGTGGCTTTATCGTATCAGGGTAACTGTGCCTTTCTTTTTAACTAGCTGGCCGTTATCAAGTGTTACTTCAGCATAATACACGTAAACCCCTACCGGCTGCGCGTGGCCTTTGTAAGTGCCATCCCATCCTGCGGCCTTATTGGTTGTGCGGAACTGCAGCTCGCCCCATTGGTCGTAAACTGAGAGGGTGAGTTTTTGGATAGTATTACCATACACGTACAGCACATCGTTGTTGCCATCGCCATTTGGCGTAAAGGCGTTCGGTATGAATATGCCATCGCCAAAAGGATTAGCCGCTGTGCCGGTTACCGCTGTTGAGTTCGCGCTCAATCTACAATCAACATCGCCTACCGCACGCACTATAATAGTTACCGATTGGTTTGGATTTAAGCCTGTAACCGTATGGGTTAAGCCGGCAGCGCCCGAACTTGGATCGCTGAAGGTTAAGCCATTATCCATACTAACCTGGTAGCCTACAGCATCCGGAACGGCATTGTAAGTAAAGGTTACGCTTGATGTGGTGCTGGTTAACACACTCACGGTTGGTGCAGCCAACGGGCCAAGGATGGTTACGGTTACCGGTGTACGGGTACCCGAAACGCAACCAGTGGCGGTGCTTACCGCTTCGGCATAGTAAGTAGTGCTGGTACTCAGTACCGGAGTGTTAAAGCTGTTATCTGAAGACAATGCCGTACCGCCGGTTGCTGCCGCATACCATTTTATAGTGCTGCCTGCAGGTGGTGTAGCAGTTAAAGTGGTTGCGGTATTAGGGCATATTTGCGTGCCTGTTGCAGAAGCTTGAGGCGCATCTGGCAATGCGTTTACTGTAACCACTACCATAGTACGTGTTGCCGATGGGCAACCATTATCATTTATGGCTTCTACATAATAGGTAGTATTGGCATCAAGGTTTGGCGTTACATAGCTTGTGCCGGTAAATGTAGCAGTACCACCATTTGCCACCGTATAGAATTTATAAAGGTACCCTGCCTGTGCATCGGTAACGGTAAGCGTTGCTGTAGTACCCTTGCATGTTTGTACCGGGTTGCCATTTGCAATTACCGGTGCTGCGGGTGCCGGGCGGGTGGTTACCTGTACCTGTGCCAGGTTACTGCTGCTGCAACCTGTTGTATTAAACGCCGCCACGTAGAAGTTTGTAGTTGCGTTTATCGGGTCGGTTACATAGGTTGTACCTGTAAATAACACGGTGGTTTGTGCAGGCGAATCGTACCATTTGTAGGTTATACCTACCTGTGGCGAGCTTACCTTTAACGTAGCGCTGCTGCCTAAGCAAACCGATACCGTTGGCGATTCAACCGTTGGATCTGGTGGCAACGGACTTACCGTTACCGTAACCGGGGTGCGGGTTGACGGATTACAATTACCCGCGCTCGCAGCTTCTACATAGAAGGTAGTTGTACCGGTAATTGATGTGGTAAACTCGGTACCGGTATATAATAATATACCGTTTGTTGCCTTATCGTACCAGCGGTAAACCAAATCTGGTTGCGGATTGGCAATGCTGATGGTAAAGTCAGACCCATCACAAGCTACTAATCCACCCGCCGGTGCTTGTACCTGTGGTGGTGTTGGCGGCGCTGTTACAGTAATATCTGTACGGGTGCGGGTTGCGCTGGTACAGGTACCATTTGTTGCTTCTACAAAGTACGATACATCCGCAGTAACATTATTAACGGTATAGCTTGTACCGGTGTGCACTAAGGTGCCATTAGTAGCCGCAGTATAGAAGTTATACTGCTGCCCCGCAATTGGGTTGTTTACACTGATGGTAACACTACCACCCGCGCAAACCTGTGTAGTTGTAGCGCTTAATGTTGGCGCATTAACTGTACCCCCCACGGTAACATCAACACGGGTGCGGCCGCCATTATTGGTACAGCCTGCTACTGTTGCAGCCTCTACATAATAACTGGTATTTTGGGTGATAGGCCCTGTTGATACCGTAGTACCGGTAAGTTCTATAACGCCGTTTGTTGCTACGGTATACCAGTTATAAATAACACCCGCTTCAGGATTTTGAACAGCTAATGTAGCAGGGCTGCCAGAGCATACCAGCACATTATTTGATGCAACCCCCGGTTTAGACGGACGAGGATTTACAGTTATCGTAGCCTTGGTACGTGCCGGGCTGCTGCAAGCGCCGTTTGTTAATTCGGCATAGTAGCTCATGGTAGTAACCGGCGATACCGTGTAACTTGGACCGGTAAACAGCAGGGTTCCGTTTGTTGCTGCGCTATACCATTTTACAATAGACGTACCTGGGTTGGTTACGGTAAGGATCACATTATCGCCCGCGCAAATTGTGGTTGCGGTTATGTTTAATGTTGGATTAACCGGCGATGGTGTAACGTTTGCCGTTACCGATACCCTGTTAGGATTAGCACAACCGTTTGATGTGCGGCTGGCTTCAACAAAATAGTTTTGGGTGCTGCTCAGTACATCGGTAGTAAATGTAGTGCCGTTGCCCTCAAGCGTGCCTCCCACCGCTGCCGAGTACCATCTGTAGGTTACACCAGCTTTTGGATTGCTTATGGTGAACGTAGCTTTTGTGCCCGAACATATATTTACGGTAGTTGCCGTTACTGTTGGCGCATCTACCTGCTTGCTGGCATAATAAACATCGGTTGTGTTAAATAATGCGGCAACCGCACTGTTCAATCTTATTTCAATACGATCGAAAGCGGCACCCGGCGCAAAGCGGATCAGCCCTACCTGGCCACCTGCCAGGATACGCAACCTGATCAGGCTGCTGCTCAAATTAGTGCGGTCGCCATTATAGGTTACGCCGTTGTAAGATGCTATCTGGAGTTGGTTTAACACCCCTACAGTAGCAAGCGAAGCAGGGATACCAATTTTAACGGTAACGCTGTCGCCTGGCAGACCGCCGTCGCTGAATATCAGCATCTGGCTTACGTAAGAGCCAAGTATTGCTACCGGTAGGGTTATACGGCCAAATGTTGTGGTATCAGCATCTACCGAGTTATTAGGGTTTACTACCGTACAGCCTACACAAAGCACTCCTCCGTTAACGTCAACCGTCTGTGTATTTGCAAAATCGCAGGAGGTTGAAAATATAGGGTTTACGGTAATATTTACCGGTGTACGGGTTGGGCTGGTACAGCCGGTTGCTGCCAGCACACTCTCTACATAATAAGTAGTGCTTGATGTAAGCGCCGGTGTGGTAAAGGTATTCCCTGTATGTATGGCAGTGCCACCTGTTGGCGATGTGTACCATTTGAAGGTAGCGCCCGCAGTGGTGGACGTTGCCGTTAAAGTTGCTGTTTGTCCGGAGGTAACCTGTCCACCAGCCGGGTTAATGGTTACAACAGGTGCAACCGGGGTTGGGTTAACAATAACATCGGCTTTGGCCCTTGTTGGGCTTACGCAACCGCCTGATGCGGCTTCAACATAATATGATCTGCCGGCAGTAAGCTCCGGAGTAGTAAATGTAGCTCCTGTAAATATCGGCGCACCGCCGGTAGCATCATTATACCAGTTAAAGGTTACACCCGGCTGGGTTGATGTAGCGGTTAACACAGCAACCGAACCTGAACAGGTTTGTGTTGGGTTTTGTGAAACCACAGGTACCAGTGGTGTTGATGTAACATTGGCGGTTACCTTGGTACGGGTTGAACTGCCGCATGCCCCGGCGCCTTGTGCCTCCACAAAATAAATAGTAGTAGCAGTAAGCGGGCCGGTTACAAATGGGTTAGCTGTTGATACCGGTGTACCACCTGTTTGTGTGGTGTACCATGCAAAGGTTACCCCAGGTACAGCATTGGCTGTAAATGTTGCCGGCTGGCCAGAGCATACGGTTACGGTTGGTGTATTTACCACCGGTGCGGCCGGTGTTGGCGTAACATTAATAACTACCGGTGTGCGGGTAGTTTGTGTACAACCATCGGCAGTACGGCTGGCTTCGGCGTAGTAAGTACGGGTTGCATTTAATACCGGTGTATTAAAGGTTGCACCTGTACCTACAGGCGAGCCACCCTGCGCGGTAGTGTACCATTTTACGGTAACATGGGCCGGTACTGTTGCAGTAAGGGTTACCTGTGTGCCGGCGCATGCGGTAACCGGGGTTACAGCAATTACAGGTTTGGCAACCTCCTGCGCAGCATCATATATATTTAAGGCATTAAATACTCCCGCAACGCCTGAGTTTAACCGGATCTCGATCCTGTCGAAATCGGCATTGGCTTTGAAGGCTACACGGAAACGGCTGGTGCCATTTAGTAATGTTACAGTAATAAGCGCACCGTTTAGCGCGGTCCTGTCGTTATTAAAAGTAGCACCGTTATAGGTAGCCAGGCTTATTTGTGATAATACGCCAACGCTTGCCAATGAACCGGGGACCCCCAGTTCAACCACAACGCTATCGCCCGCGCGGCCGGTATTTGCAAAACGAAGGATCTGTTCTGCATACCCACCCAGAACACCAATCGGTACATTTAACTGAGAGAATGTGTTGCGGTTATTATCAATAGAGCCGTTAGGGTTGCCAATACCGCATAGTGCGCAAAGCAGGCCACCGCCAACCCCGTTGGTTTGGCTGATTGCCGCATCGCACGGAACAGGGTTGTTTGAAACCGAGTTGAGCGTTATAGCACCGGGTGCCCTTGATGTAGATTTTACCCCGGTTGCTGTAACTACAGCTTCGGCATAATAGGTTGTTGGGGTAAATACAGGTGGTGTATTAAAGGTAGCGCCGGTATATACGATATCGCCGCCTGCCGGCTGGGTGTACCAGTTAAAGGTAACACCCGGAGTAGTTGACGATGCTGTAAGCGTTGCCGAAGTACCCGGATCAACAGCCTGCGTTGGCGGCACTACGGTTACATTAGGTACAACAACGGGGGTAACAGTTACCGGCACCACTGTCCTGTCCGGTGATGGGCAACTCCCTAAAACCGCTTCGGCATAATATGTTTTATCTAATGTTAAAGCAGGTGTGGTAAAGGTGCTACCTGTAAATACAGCTGTACCACCTGCCGGCACTTCATACCATTTGATAATAGCGCCCGTAGCTGCGGTAGCTTTAAAGGTAGCGGTTTGCCCAGCTGTAATGGTGGCGTTTGGCGGTATTACAGTAGGCTTGGCAGGCGGGTCGTTAACGGTTACGGTTATTGGGTAACGGGTTGGGCTAACGCAGGTGCCCCTGCTGTATTCGGCATAATAAGTTGTGGTGGTAGTTAAATTTCCGGTGGTATATGTGGCACCAGTATGTTCTGATGCACCACCCACAGGTACCGTGTACCATTTAATAGTACCATTTGCACCTGTTGTAACCGTTAACGTTGCCGGGCTGCCACTACAAATTTGTGGTGCGCCATCGGCAAATACCGGTGTTGGGTATTGTTGTACGGCATAGTAAACATTTAGCGCAGTTAGCAGGGTTGCAACGCCTGATGTTAAACGTACTTCCACCCTATCATAAGCCGCGGTTGCACGCAGGTAAACTGCATAACGGTTACCGCCGCCCAATAAGCGTACTTTTATTAAAGCATTATCAAGCTGGTAACGGCCAACTAAAGTGGCGCCATTATATAGTGCTAATGATACACCACCGGCAACGCTTACATCGGCAAGGTTAACCGGGCTGTTCAAAACTACCTTAACGGTGTCGCCTGCAAAACCTGGCTGCTGAAATTGCAAAGTTTGCTGTGCGTAACCACCCAGTAAACCGGCAATTACATGGATAGAAGATGCGGTGGTCGTATCGGCATCAGTTGCCAGTGCGTTATTGGCTATGGAACAGCCTATACATATCCCGTTAACATCGGGTATCTGTACATTGGCAAATGTACATGGCGAGTTATTATTAATAGTTACATTAATTGTAATGGCCGTGCGGTTTACCGATTCGCAACCGGCGTCGTTAAACGCGGCCACATAATAAGTAGTATTGGTGTAAAGCTGTGGGGTAGTATAATTATTACCGGTATGCACCTCTGTTGCTGCATTTGCAGATGTGTACCACCTGTAAATAACGCCTGTTTGTGCATTGGTTACATTGATGGTAGCTGTTTGCCCCGCGCTAACGGTTAGGTTGTTAGCAGCAAGCACCGGGTCTGCCGGCTTTGGCGATACCGTAACATTTGCCTGTACCCTTGTAGCGCTTTCGCAGCCTGTGGCGTTTACCGCAGCAGCAAAATATACTGCGTTATTGTGCAATACAGGGCTGGTAAAGTTTATTCCGGTAAACAAAGGCGTACCACCTGTTGATGTGCTGTACCAGTTATAAGTTTGCCCCGCCACCGGCGATGCTATGGAAAGCACGGCTACATCGCCATCGCAAATGGTTACATTATTGGCTGTTAAGGTTGGTACTGTTGGTAGTGCACTCAGTGTTGCGGTTACCAGCGTACGGGTTGGGCTTGGGCAGGTACCGCCGCTTACAGCCTCAGCATAAAACGGGGTAGTAGCGCTGATAGCACCGGTTGTGAAACTGATACCGGTTGCTATAGGTGTGCCGCCTGTTGCTGCAGCATACCAGTTAAAAGTAACTCCGCTTACAGGCTGTGCGGTAAACGTTGCAGTACCGCCAGGGCATACACTAATGTTGTTATTAGTAATAACAGGTGCAACAGGGATAGGGTTCACCGTAACTGTTACAGGGGCCCGTTCAGATTCATCAGTACAGCCTGCGCGCGCTGCCGATACGTAATAAGTTATAGTACCTGCTACCGCCGGCGAATAGGTGGCCCCCGTATGTACCGGGCTGCCGCCTGTAGCTGCAGTGTACCAGTTAAATGTGGTGCCCGGTACATTGGCAGAAGCAGTAAGTGTAACACTGCTACCCGCACAGATGTTGGCATTGTTAGTTACCACATTGTTAACCTTAATAATTGGGCGCGGTATCAGTTTTTCGGCCTCGTAAAGGTTCAGGCTTGATAGTACGCTGGCTAACCCTCCGCCAAGGCGCAGCTGCACCCTGTCGAACGTTTTGGTTGGAGCGTAAGTGATGGTCACCTTGCGCCGGCCGGCTACCAGGTCGAGCAGCCGAAGGTTTAGTAATGCTGCATTAAAAAACACAGCGTCGTTATTACTGGTATTACCGTTATAGGTAGCTACAGATATACTGGCTAATACGCCTGCATCTATCAATGCCTGTGGCAGGGATAAAGTCATGCGGACAGAATCGCCCAAAACAGAAAGCCTTTCGTATATAATGGTTTGCTGCGCGTAAGCGCCAACCGCTGCAATACCCGCGTTTAGGGTAGATGCTGTGTTGATATTGCCATCAATAGCATTTTGCGGGTTGGCAACGCCGCCAACATCAACGCCAAGGTTTAATAACCCGGCTGAGATGCCATGTAGTTCATCATAAGCATTGTTACAGGCTACGTTAGCGGGCCCGTTATAAAATGCCTCGTACACATAAATGCTGCCTAAAAGGCTTAAAAGCCCTCCGTTAAGTGTTATCCTAACCTTATCATACGTTTGCGTTGGGTTAATGGTAAGCTGCAACTGGTTGTTATTGCTTAAAGCACTAACCAGTGTTGCAGCAGAGATGCCCCCACCTACCGGGCTGTTACCATTATAAGGGCGGATGGTGATGTTGCCAAGCGCCGTAAGATCGAGCAGGTTATCGCCGGTCCCAAGCTTAATGGTTAACGGCGTGTTCGCTGCGATCTTTGCCGGGAAAATAAGTTCCTGGTAGGTTGATGCTAAAAGCCCCACCGGTACGTTAATAGTAGAGTGGGTTTGCAAATTTGCATCAATGGCAGAAGACTTGTTGTCTACAACGCAGCCCACACAAAGCAAAGCTGTAGTGCCACTGTTCTGTGTAGTTGCATAATTACGCTGTGCGCAAACTTTTACTGACGAGAATAACAGCAGGAATAGTAGAGCTACGTACCTGCTAAAAAAGGTAGAGGTTTTCATGCATAGAGTGTTAGGTAGTGTGAACTTTCACCCCTAATTACGCACATGCTTTATGAAATGATTGAAAGCACTTTGTTCAGTTATTATCCCTTTATTATTGTTTGTTCACTGATAAACAATCCTGTTCATTTTGTTCATTAATTTCAAGTTAACAAAACGCCTGTCTTAATTTATTAAATTGCCCTTACTTATGCTTAATAAAGCCAAGTTTTTTTGAATATTATGAATAAAAAGTATTCTCTTTGGTACGTATCAAAAACTTAATTAAACACAATAAATAAATTAAAATTTAAACTACATGAGTACCGAAAACACTCCAACCAATGACCCCGATGGAACAATACCTGTTGATATTGCAAGAGCATGGGCCGAAAACTGGCGCACTTTTATAGCCACAGAAGACCCTGCTTTTATTGTAAGATCTTTCCTCATCCCGATCATCGATTTTCAAAACATTGTGCTTTATAACCCGGGGGCAGAAGCTGTAAAGGCATTTATCGGCCTCGAAGATGCAACCGACCCGCTTACGGCAAGACTGATGCTGGTACCGGTTGAAGGCGGAGAAGAAATACTGATAAAAACAGTTGTTGGCGGCGGTGTGGGGTATCCAATAAGCAATGTTTATGATCTGACCAAGGCATGCCCTCCGGATTGCGTTAATCCTGTGGGAGATACGCTGGATTCATAATTTATACTTATTCGTATTATGTTTATAAGCTTTATATTATATTTAAGGCTTATAAACATAATTAATGCTGTACCAGATCTACGTAACTTATATAGTACCGCTTACTATTTTAATACCCGTTTTAATCGCCTTAAAAAATTATAGATTTTTAACCAAACCTTTAAAAACAATCTTCTGGTTTTTGATATTTTCCGGAACGGCTAATGTTATTAATTTAATACTTATATCGTCCCATCATTATACGGCCACACTATTTCACATATATACTATTTTCGAATTTTTGTTCATTTCGCTCTTTTATAATCAATTTTATAGCAAAAAGTATCAAAATATAATTTATGTTATCATTAGTGGATTTACGGTTTTGTGTATTGTTAATTATCTTTTCATCCAAAATAAGATTGAGTTTAATACCTAT
Source organism: Bacteroidota bacterium (assembly GCA_040390445.1). Classification (GTDB taxonomy): domain Bacteria; phylum Bacteroidota; class Bacteroidia; order Sphingobacteriales; family Sphingobacteriaceae; genus Mucilaginibacter. The sequence goes on along the minus strand of JAZJYI010000001.1, from coordinate 314,687 downwards.
ACAAGGCCATTAGAAGCTATTATAATAATAATTTATAGCATGCTCTATATACTTAATCAGCACAACGATGAGCAAAATTGGGGTGATCATATTTACAATTGGATAAACACCGGTATATTACTTTATTTTGCCAGTTGCTTATTCATGTTTATTTTTTCCAATTACCTTATCAATGCCGAAAGATCTGTTACCATGGCTGTATGGTCCGCGCATGATACCTTGTTAGCGCTTCAATATATTTTATTTGCCGTAGGATTTTATAAATGCAAAACACACCGGATAACATCTACATATTAGTGATATTAGGAATGGCAGGGACCTTTTTACTGGTCGCTTCATTCATTTTCTTTTCTATTCGTAACCAAAATAAACTGTTAAGGCAGCGCCAGGATTTTCAACAGGCACAAATAGAGCATCAAAAAGAATTGCTGCGTGCCGTTATCGAATCGCAGGAGGCTGAACGGAAACGCATTGGGCAGGACCTGCACGATGATGTAGGTACTACCGCATCTGGCTTAAGGCTGTTGATTGAGATGTTTAAACCCGGCGATGATATTAAAGCCAACCAGGATTTCACCCAATCTACCAAAACAATTATTGATAAAATAGTTAAGGATGTACGTAATATTTCGCACAACTTGTCGCCTTCTACATTAAGGTATTACGGCCTTGCAGCAGCAATAAATGAACATTGCACTATTATCAATCAATCGGGCAAGTTAGAGATAGCACTTGCCAACAATGCCGAACAAGCGTTGGGGAAATTACCGCTGCAAACTTCAACCGCGCTATACAGAGTTTTAGAAGAATTATTGAATAACACCATAAAGCACTCGGGCGCAAGCAAGGCAAGTATTAACCTTAACATGGTTAATGATACTTTACATATAGAGTATACGGATAACGGCAAGGGCTTAACAGCCGATGTTGAGTTGGTAAAAAAGGGCATGGGGATGCAAAACATTGAAAGCCGGCTGCTTAATATAAATGCCGTTTATACTCTTGACCCTTACGCTGGGAAAGGGTTCCGCATAAAAATTGAATGCCCGGTAATTGAACAGTTATGAGCCACATAAACATTGCTGTAGTTGATGATCAGAACCTTTTTAGGCAAAGCCTTGCGTTGCTTGTAAATTCTGTAGAAAACTTTAGCCTGGTGGCCGAGTGCAACAGCGGTAGAGCCTTTATTGATACCTTGAGAACCTTTAATGTAGCTATAGATATTGCTATAATTGATATGGATATGCCGGAAATGAACGGTATAGAGTTAAACAAATACCTGCAAAACAATTACCCCGATATAAAGGTAATTATACTAACAGTACATAGTAATGAATTTTTGATATCGCAAATGATAACCGAGGGGGCGTCATCGTACCTGGTTAAAAATTGCGATAAAGACGAATTACTGTTAACCATTAACAGTGTACATAAAACGGGGTTCTATTTCAATAAACAAATAGTTAAATCGTTACGAAGCAGTGCAAAAAACCGCCCGGCATTGCAAGATCTGAGCGGAGCACCTATTACATTATCTAAACGCGAAAGCCAGGTGCTTAAATTACTTTGCAAGGAATATAATAATGTAGAAATAGCTGCCGAACTTTATATAAGTGTGCGTACTGTTGAGGGGCATCGTGTAGGCCTGATAAACAAAATAAAATGCCGCACCACAGCCGGGCTGGTACTTTTTGCTATTAAATACCAGTTGTTAGACGCATCCTTTTAAAACCACGTAAAACTACGTGATTTTAAAATCACGTAGTTACCTAACACCCCCTATTGCAACATACTATCGGTTATTTTATTATACCATTGATTAATTTTAATGCTCAACATTATAATTACATGCATTTATTTAACTTTTAAATAAACAATACATTTATAGTAAATTTAGGGTCTCATTTTGGCCGTAACCGAATGCTTATATTTACGTATAAATTAAAATATTCTGAAAGGCTCTATAAAATGGATATAGTATTTATTAGTAATCAAATTAAGTATGATATTTTAAATATCTGTGGCCTGCCTGTAGAACAATCATACAACCTACTAACTAACACCCCTTTACGATTAATGGGATATGATAAAGATGAAGAACTATGCCGAAAGCTTGAAGAAAAACTACGCATAGTTGCAGAGGAGTACCAAACAGGAAAACAAGTTGCGAAAGGGGATGTATCAAAAAACTTAACCGTACGCCAATGTATTCAGTTAGTTATTGCTTAACAAAAACAAACAACAAAAATAGCAGTATAATAATTGTCATCTATGACTACATTATTACCTCAATACTACGAAATACTAAAAACTACAGTGTTAGCAGCATCAAACTTAGCTACTATAACACCATGTGATTGTAAAACCATCTCGGCCAAAATATTCAACAAAACTAAACAGAGTATAAGCGAAACCACATTAAAGCGTGTTTACGGCTTTGCCTATAGTAAGTTTAAGCCATCATTATTTACCATTGATGTTATGGCTAAATATTGTGGCTACCAAAACTGGGAAGATTTTTGTCGTGAGCAGGATCAGAATGCTGTTAAAACCCAGGATACAGGCGCAAGTTGGGAAACCCTTAAGCTAAATGCTGATAAAATTACCAATTTTACACTACAGGTATTGCGCAACAAATCGGGCATCCCGTATAGCCAAACCATCAAAAGGCAATTTATTGACGAGCATTTCAATGAATTTTTAAGCGGCGGTTACACAGCAACAATAATTGCCGCACCGGCAGGTTACGGTAAAACCATAGCACTGTGCCATTGGATAGAAGAACGGCTTTTGTTAAATGCCGAAGGCAAAACAAACGATACCATTTTATTTTTTAGCACAAGCGCTTTAATGAATGCTTTTTTAAGTGGCCGCGATCTAAACCACTGGCTTCTGGCTTTGCTTGGATACTCTGCAGATAGCGATATAACGGCACTGTTTGATAAAGAGCAAAAAAAGGGTGGTAATTTTTTCCTGGTAATTGATGACCTGGACGAATACATTTATAAACCCGAGCAATTCAAGCTGCTGCTTAATCAACTGCTCGATATTTTTTCGTTATACCAGACGGCCCCGTGGTTTAAGATGATCTTAACCATGCGATCGGCTACTTGGATAAACAACAAACATGATATTAATAACGGCGATAGCAATTGGTTTAAAGGTTTTATAGGAAATGAACAATGGGCCACAAATGTCCCCCTGTACAGCCTGCACGAAATAAAAGAACTTTGTTTAAACATAAACCCTGCTGCTAAAGATTTTGTAGCGGTTGATCTGGCAGACAATTTTAACCATCCCTTATACTTTCAGTTTTATTATAAAGATCATAAAGAAAATTTCACACTTACCGATGTAGACCATGTTTGTATATATGAGTTAATCTCAACATTTATTCTTAACAAAATTTATCTTGGCCATCACTCAGCAGAGAAGGTTTTACTGCTTAAAGGTTTAATAGAGCAAATGGATATTGCCGGGCAGGTGTATGATGTACCAAAAACTAAAGTAAATGCGCTCATAAAGCAATATCATAATGCATATAATGAATTGATAAGCATCGGCTTTATACGCGAACTCAACACCAGTTCTGACCTGCACTACCGTACCACCATACAATTTAGCAACAATAATTTTTTAGAATACACTATAGCCAAAACACTGCTCAATAACAACAATTTTATATTTGATGCAGAGCTTATTAAAAACATAAACACACAGTTTGCCAATAACCCACATAAGCTTTCTATTTTAAAATGGTGTGTTATTTATGCAATTAAAACGGGGCAGCAAAAAAGTTTCGACTTGTTAGCCCAAACGCAGCTAACATTTACCGAAAAATCAAACCTGATTATTTTCCTGGGCGACTTGCTTGAGAAAGAATGCGCCGCCGCCAATAAATCAGAATCACTTGTGCTGTACTTTAAGCAAGATTGCAGTAAAGAACTATTCAACTATTTTTTCGGGCTCGAGTTTATTAATATCGATTATAAAAAAACGTTGCATTGCTTATTAAAATTTGGCCTGGCTAACCGTAAGCGGATCCTTATTTATACCGCGCTTGCCGCCTCTGCTGTTATGCGTATGGATTTGGACGACCTGCACGAAAACCTGCTGAAGCTTCAAAGCTTCCCGGCAGAGGATTATAATAGGTTTTCGGTAAACCCGCTTCATTGCATAGATGCCCTTTATAGTTATTTTAAACATGGCATCATAAAAAAAGAGATTTTTATAGAATTAACCCGTTTTTACTTTAACCCGCCTTGCGAAGGGAATTATTTAGAGAACAATGCATCCAACGATATGCTATATCTGTTGGGTACATATACTTTACTGCTTACCAGAAACCCTGTTAAAACATTACGTTACATCAATGTTTTAGAAAAGTATTATAAGAAGCGCGATTTCGGAACCAATGATAGTTATGGCTTTTTTTTAGATATGGTGGCTACTGATTGTTACTTCCGCTTAGGTAAAACCGATCGGCTTGTAGATATTTATACAGCATACTCCGCATTGTATAAGCAGGATGCCAGTATTTTTACCGATTATATGAAAAATTTGTTTTATGCTTTACGGATAAAAACAAATATCAGCCTTCATAAATACACACATATTATTGAAGATATTAAATCACATGCCCAAATAGCGCATGAACATAAACTATCAAAGATCTTTCTATTGCTAATTGTGCTCAACAACTCTGAAATAGCCGACCTGTACCCGCAGTTTTATAAACAATGCTATTACGAGCACACTAAACTATTTCGTGAGTGCGGGCTTACAGCCGATTTATATTTTAAAGCCGCCCCTTTATACAATACTTAACCTTCCACCTAATCACAATTGCAAAAGGCGTTTACAATGTAAACGCCTTTGCTTTTAAATTCTTAAAGCTTCACTACAATCTTCCCGCGCGTTCTGCCGGTTTCTATCGCGGTATGGGCATCCCTTAGTTGCTCAAACGGAAAAAAACTAGCGCAACCAAACTCAAACAAAGTGCTTGCATACCGCGAGCCTGGCTTAAAAATTTTAAAATCGCCCTGCAACAACTTATAAAAAAAGCCGTTTACTAACCATAAACGGCTTTAATAAAATCTTATTAATGGGTTGTTGATATAAAAATAAGGATAGCAAGCTATGAAGCTATAATTGAAAAGCTTACCTATCTAAATGAATATTAGTGGGTTTGCAAAATACTTAGCTGTCAACTAAACATTTGTTTAATATATTAACAATCAATTAAACATTTGTTAACAGAAATAACGTAACATTGCAAATGCAATAATTTAAAATGTACATCTATTAAAATGTTACAAATAAATTACAATTAAATTCTTTGCATATTAAAACTTAGTGTTACTTTTACACTATTAAAAATAACAAAAAAGTCTTCTCATAATTTAGGTTTATAATTGGTTAGTAAAGGCCCCTGCCCATCAGGGGCTTTACTTTTTTACAAGGTTTTTTAATACTAATCATATAAAATTTAAAACAAACATTTGGCATTTCACAAAAATTGCTACTTTTGCCATCCCAACGGGGGATTAGCTCAGCTGGCTAGAGCGCTTGCATGGCATGCAAGAGGTCATCGGTTCGACTCCGATATTCTCCACATCTAATAATCAAGACTTTACGTGTTACTCGTAGAGTCTTTTTTATTTGAGGTAACACGTAGGTAACACAGAACGGATGCTCAGTTAACACATTTTCAATTCTTCAAGGAGTTTGAATCCATTAAGTATAGACCTGAATTCCTTTTTCAATGGCCGTAATGAGTTAAAAATGCTTAATATATTATAGAGAGAAGCGGCAAAAACTCTAACTTTCATAGCGATATAAAACTAAAAAGAAAATCCTTCCAGACGAAAATTCATTAAGCAATCGCAACCGTTGGCGCAGGAATTATGCTGGCTACCAACACGCCGCTTTTTGCAAATCATAACTACAAATTAAACATGACTAAATTAATTCAATACTTAGCAGCATTCAGATATTAATCGTAATATTGCAATATAAAGTATGGGCTTAACTAAAACAGAAATATTCACCGAAGAACAGAACAGGTTAGCTGTGATGCTGAAAGCAATCGCGCACCCTGCCCGTATCGCCATTTTACAGGAGATCATTAAATCCAACACCTGTATTTGTGGTGACCTGGTAGATGAATTGGGATTGGCGCAGCCGACCATTTCACAACATTTGAAAGAATTGAAAAACGCGGGTTTGATACAAGGGACTATCGAAGGGGTAAGCGTTTGCTATTGCATTAATCCGCCTGTATGGAATGAGTTAAAGGAGCAATTGAGCGGCTTCTTCGCAACTTATGACTTGAAAGCGACCTGCTGCTAAAGTTTTTTTTGAGTAAATCAATCGTAATATTACAATAATAAATAGAATAAACGCCATGAATAAAGTAGAAGCGATCAACTGGAAAACCTTTAAAGATACCTTATTACAGCATCCCGACCTTGACCTGCAATTCCAATATGCAGAGGGTAAAATGGTAGATGCGGCTTATCATATTACGGAGATCAAACAAGCGCCCATTACTTCGGTAGATTGCGGCGGCGTTATGAATGCCTGGACAGAAATTATAGTTCAGCTTTGGGTGCCGGAGAATGCTGAACAGCAGGAACGCTCAATGAAAGTGGGCAAGGCTTTATCCATTGTTGACATTGTAGAAAAAATGTTGCCGCTTAATCCTAACGGCACGGTAAAGATCGAATTTGGTAATTCAGAATTTGATACCCGCCAGATGTTTCCTAATGAAATGATCGTGGATGGAAATGCCTTAACCGTTGACCTGCGCCCGGATGCTGTACAATGCAAGGCAATTACCCGTGGTGGTAGCTATGGCACGAATGATAAGGGTGAAGAATGCTGCGCACCAGCGGTGGCAGAGAAACCAAAAGTACAATTAGTTAACCTGGCTGCACCTGCGGAAGCTTGCTGTACACCGGGCGGTGGCTGCTGCTAATTATTACAACTATGATCATCGACCAGGCCTCACCCTATAAAGAAAAAGTGATCGAGCTATTGGCGGCTGAAAAACTGCCTGTAGCCGATCTGCCGCAAACGCTGGATAACTTTATTGTCGCAATACAAGATGGAAATGTAGTTGGTGTAGGCGGTGTTGAAGTTTATGGGCTTTATGGCTTGTTGCGTTCTTTAGCGGTACGACCTGACCATCGCAGTACTGGTATTGCTGGTAAATTATTGGCACGATTGGATAATGTAAGTAAAAAGAATGGGCTTTCAGTTTTGTACCTATTAACTGAAACTGCGCCTGCGTACTTTGAACGAAAGAACTATACCAAAATAACAAGGGACGATGTACCTGCCGAGGTACAACGATCATCGGAGTTCAGCCATGTTTGCCCGGTATCGGCAATTGTAATGAAAAAAGAATTATGAGCAAGAAAAATATATTAGTGCTTTGCACCGGCAACAGTTGCCGCAGTCAATTGGCGGAAGGTTACCTGCGCTACTTTGCAGGCGACAAAGCCAATGTTTACAGTGCAGGTATCGAAACACACGGCGTTAACCCGAAAGCTATACAAGTGATGGCAGAAGATCATATTGATATTTCCAACCATACTTCCAACCTCGTTGATGAATATATGACTATTCCTTTTGACCAGGTAATTACGGTTTGCGATAACGCGAACGAAGCCTGCCCGTTCTTTCCGGGTAAGGTAGAACGTTTTCACGAGAATTTTCCCGACCCCGCCAAAGCAACCGGCTCACCCGAAGAAGTGATGCACGAGTTTCGCAGGGTAAGGGATATGATCAAAGTTTATGCAGCGGACTTTGTAACCCAACACGTTAACTGACCTTTTTTTACTTTTATCTATCGTTAAATAGCAATAAACCAATTAATCAAAAATACCTTAAATCATGAAACACTTATCCTTTTTTTGTTTAGCGGTCTTACTGGTAGTAAGCGCTGCTTTTGCACCTGCGACCGATCCTATTTATCCCGAACTGGCACAAAACTTCAGACTGCTTAAAAAAAGCACTACGATTACTAATGACCGACAAGATGAACTGGGCGGCATCCAACAGTTAGGTATTGTGGCTAAAGGCAAAAAGCTTCCAGTGATCATAGAGTTTATAGGTAACGATGGCTTTAGCGCACCCATTGCTAAAGCCGTATTGAAAACGTCACTGGCTTCCTACGGTATCAGCGATGTTAAAATATTTGTAGTCGGTACAACTACATCAGATAAAGTTGCGCCTGCTTTAACCAAACTTGGCTTCAAAGTAGGTGCGGATGGCGCTAAATACAATGATGCCGGCGGCTCGGTGACTTTGGAGACTTCTCCTTCAAATCCGAATGCGATACATGTATTGGTACAGGCAGACGCTGCCTCTATTCTGGCCAGTCCTGATAAGTTCGCCGTTAAATTGAAATACCCAACTCTGACAACAGGCGCAACGGATGAGCAATATGATACCCAAGCTAAACTGATCACAGCAGAGATGCTTTTTGCCGCCACTAAATTCAAAGAAAACTGGAAGTAGTTAATATTCAATTCACACTAAAACACGATATACGCAATAAATTATGTCAGCAAACAACTGTGCCCCCGTGGCCGAACGCAAAAAACTAAGCTTCCTTGATAGGTACTTAACCCTATGGATCTTCCTGGCAATGGCCATAGGTGTTGGTATCGGTTACTTTATTCCCTCATCATCCGGTTTTATCAATTCATTTTCAAGCGGAACAACCAATATCCCTTTAGCCATTGGGTTAATCTTAATGATGTATCCGCCATTGGCCAAAGTGAAATACGAGAATATGGGTGAGGTATTTAAGGATACTAAGGTATTGAGCGCTTCGCTCATATTGAACTGGATCATCGGGCCTATATTGATGTTTGTTTTGGCGGTCACATTATTGCGTGATTACCCTGCCTATATGGTTGGGCTCATCCTGATCGGGTTAGCCCGTTGTATCGCAATGGTTGTGGTATGGAACGAGTTGGCTGAAGGCAATCGGGAGTATGCTGCCGGACTGATCGCTTTAAACAGCATCTTCCAGGTCTTGCTGTACAGCGTTTATGCTTATGTATTTATTACGGTTTTACCGCCTTTGTTCGGCTTGAAAGGGTTAGCCGTTAAAATCACCATTGGAGAGATTGCTAAAAGTGTGGGTATTTACCTGGGTGTCCCATTCGCTGCCGGAATCATTAGCAGGTATGCTTTAATAAAGATCAAAGGCGAAGAATGGTTTCAAAGCAAATATGTGCCATTTATATCACCCATTACGTTAATTGCTTTGCTGTTTACCATCGTGGTAATGTTTAGCCTGAAAGGTAACCTGATCGTACAGATTCCTTTTGATGTTTTGCGCATCGCGATACCACTGGTGATCTACTTCACTATTATGTTTGTATTGAGCTTCTTTATCGGTAAATCCTTCGGTGCGGATTATTCCCGCAGTACTTCTATTGCTTTTACCGCTACCGGCAACAACTTTGAACTGGCTATAGCAGTTGCAATTGGCGTCTTCGGTATCAACTCCGGTGAGGCTTTTGCTGGTGTGATCGGCCCATTGGTGGAAGTACCAGCCCTGATCGCTTTAGTTAACCTGGCCTTTTACTTCCGTAAGAAATATTATAACCCTAAAACTTTAACCGCTGTAGAATAATGAAAATCGCTCTTTTTTCAGACATACATTCTAACCTGCCTGCGCTGGAAGCTTTCTTTGTAGATGTAGAAAAGCAAAAACCTGATGCCGTTTATTGCCTCGGCGACCTGGTAGGCTATAATATATGGCCAAACGAAGTTATTGATGAGATACGTAAACGAAATACCCCCTGCATTACGGGCAACTATGACTTTGGTATCGGTCGCCATAGCGATGATTGTGGCTGTGCCTATAAAACAGACGAAGAAAAGGCTTTAGGCAAAGTGTCCATTGCTTATACCAATGAAGTAGTAAAAGATGAACAGCGGGCTTATTTACGCACCCTGCCCGCACATATTCGTTTGGAGTTCCAGTTGAATAATGACAAGCTGAATGTGCTGTTTGTACACGGCAGTCCACGTAAAGTAAATGAATACCTGTTTGAAGACCGGGACGAAAAAAGTATGCTGCGAATTATGGAAACAGCTGATGCCGATGTGATGTGTTTTGGCCATACCCACCAGCCTTATCACCGCGTCCTTGCGGATAACAGCCAGTTTTATCATGCCATCAATATCGGATCGGTAGGAAAACCAAAGGATAAAGATCCGCGAGGCGGCTATGTGCTATTGCATATCAACGAAAGCAGTTCTAAAACAGATAAAGATAGTATCAAGGTGGAGTTTATCCGCTTTGATTATGATGTAGAAAAAGCGGCCAGGGCGGTTGAGGACAGCCCGCTACCCAATGAATATGCGGATATGTTAAGAAACGGCTAAGATGAGGATTGCACTTTTTTCTGATATCCATGCCAACCTACCGGCATTTGAAGCATTCCTGGCTGACCTGGACAATCGTAAGGTGGATGCGGTTTATTGCTTAGGCGATATGATCGGCTACAATATTTGGCCAAATGAAATAATCGCAGAAATCCGAAGACGCGGGATTGCAACGCTCGCTGGTAACCATGATCTTAAAACCAACGGTTACGCATACGAATTAGTAACTGCAGACAACCGCGCGTATCTGAATACACTCCCCGCGCATATCAAGCTGGAATACCAACTTAATAATGATCAATTGAATATCGTCCTCGCACATGGCAGCACCCGTAGCATCAATGAATATATAATTGAAGATCTGGATGAAGCGTACGTCCTGGAAATGATGAACGAAGCCAATGCCGATATCCTTTGTGTCGGACATTCGCATTTGCCGTACCATCGCGTGATCAGCAATAAACAGGTGATCAATATCGGTTCGGTCGGTAAGCCAAAAGATGGCAACCCGATGGGAGGTTATGTATTACTAACCATCACGGATACGACCACAGTCGATTTCATCCGCTTTGCCTATGATGTAGAAAAAGCCGCCCAGGCAATTGAGGCCAGCCCACTGACAGACGAGCTCGCGGATAGATTAAGAAAAGCGTATTAAGCCAACTTACATTTTCATTCCAGCCATCTTATTGTTACTGCCATTTTTAAAGATGGCTTCGCTGTTCAATAAATAAGCCCCGTTAGTTACCACAATATCCCCGGTGTTTAAGCCCGACAAAACTGGCACATAGTTTTGATTGCCGACTCCAGTTGTGATCATTCTCGGTGAAAAACTGCCATTTGTATTTTTTACATAAACCATACCGCCACTCCCGTTGGTCAGGATAGCAGAAGCAGGTACCGCTAAAGAACGATTATTTCCGATACCTATCTCAATATACGCCAGCATACCCGGCCTGATTAACCCTTGTGTGTTAGGAATACTAATCCTGATCAGCGCTACTTTGGATGACCCCGATAGTTCAGGATTCATAAATTCGACTTGACCTTTGATGCTAATACCGCTTAATTCAGGCAGAGAAACACTGACCACATCATTCTCTTTGTAATTGCCGGTTTCACTGGCGTATAGCTGGGCTTCCACCCAAAGACTATTTAGCCCTTGGGTTTTTAGGATCGTCATACCCTCAGTTACATAATCACCTTCATGTACAGTTATTTCACTTACAGTACCGGCAACATTACTCAATATCGTGGTGGTAGCAGATACTATCTGCGTTGCTGCAAGGCTTTTGATTTGTGAAGCAGATAAACCCCATAATTTCAATTTGCTTTCCGCGGCAGCGATCAATTGCGGGTAATCCACATCGGGGTTATGTAATGCCTTTTGCTGTTGTTTGGCTAACAAGTATTCCTTTTCCGCCTCCTGCAAGTCTTCACTGTAAATGGAATAAACTGGCTGTCCAATAGATATTTTTCCACCGACTGCCCTTACAAATAATTGCTGTACCCGGCCTGCTAACCGTGCGCTCAGTTCAGATGCGGTATTTTCATTCGTAGTTACGGTACCCGTTAATGTTTTTTCGCTGCCTGTATTTTCTTCCCTGATCGTGTCCGTTTGTATCCCGGCAAGCTTTAGTTGTGTAGCGTTTAACGTGATTGTATTGGAGCTGGCGACATCTGTTAATTCCACTTTGATAAGTTTCATACCGCAGATCGGGCAATTACCGTCGTGATCTTCATGCACCTGGGGGTGCATTGAGCAGGTAAAATATGCTTTTGCTTCCTGTTTCGCTGATTGTTGCGGCTTATGCCTGCAGGCCGTAAAGAACAATGCGAACAGTAGTGTTAATAATATGATCTTATTCATGACCTTTTGTTTTAATGAAGCTTTCACTATCTGTTAAATACTGGGCGTTAATGGCCAGGCTATCAGTAGCTGCCAATCCTTTTGTAATCAATACTTCCTTGCCGTTTGTTATTCCGGTATTGACTTCATGTGCTTTAAATAAAGCACCTCGTTTTAACCATACTACTTTGGTGTTACCCAGATCCAGCAGGGCCGATTTGGGTATCCACAAGCCTTTGATCGTTCCGGTTTGTATTATTGCTTTAACCAGGTTGTTTACTTTCAAATCATGATCCATATTATCAAGGTATACCCGAATACTGGTTGTTTTATCGCCATCCTGTAATGTAGGTTCAATAAAATTCACTTTCCCCGCAATCGTCCTATCTGGCATATCCGGTAATGTAATTTCAACCGGCTGGTTTAATTTTAAAGCAGCTATCCCTGATTGGTCAATTTTGAGAATTGCCCATAGCTGGTGTGGGTTAACGACATTGAAAAGCGTTTGTCCTTTGGTCACATACATGCCTTCTTTGATTGCTAATGGCAGGTTATTGGAAAAGTCCGAAGCTGCCTTTTGATCTGCTGTGCCACCCATCTGACTATGCGCCACATCATGCACATGACCCTCGTAAGCACTATAGACTGGCAAGCTATAAAATGCTTTCCCTGTTTTAACAATCTGGTTAACCTGTGCCGTGGTCATACCCATTAATGAAAGTTTTTGACGGGCTGCCTTGATCAATTCCGTTTCCTGAGCGGAGTTTTTAGCCAAAAAGATCAAGTCCTGTTGTGCTGTCACCAGGTCGGGGCTATAAATATCGAAAATACGTTGCCGCTGATGAATTTCCTGGAAAGCATATTTGATATACAGCTTTTCGATCCAGCCCGAAAAACGGGATGCGATATTATTAAAGGTTCGGGTGTCGAAATCCAGATAACCATCCGCTGAAATTTGGGTAGCTGTTACTCTTTCTACAGGTGTAATGGAACCAACCGAAGAAATAACATTACTGTTAATGGGTTGCAAAACAGTGTTTAGGCTAATTCCCGCACCTTCGCTGGCCTGGCCTGATTTCTTTACCAAAGTCATCCCGCATATCGGACAGCTACCGGGGTGGTCTTCCATGATTTGCGGGTGCATCGGGCAAGTGTATTTGACATCGCTTTTCGCTGTTGCTGTAACTTGCGTGGGTTTGGGATTGGAACATGCACTTGTCAATATAGAGAGGGCAAGTAATCCAATTAAGGTTGTTTTAATATTTTTCATATTCCCTTTCATAAGCTACTTGTAAGATTAATAATTCCTGTAAGCGGTCTAAGGCCGACATCCTTGCCAATTGCAAGCTTTTGATGCCATCCAATACTGATGGCAGATCACCGGTATTCTGCTCGTAAGCCTGTAAAGACGTTTTATAGGTATTCTGTAAAGCAGGTATGATGTTTTGGTCGTAGTTGTTTAACTGCCTTTTCTTGCTGCTTATATCGGTTCTATAACCTGCCAGTTGGCCCTTTGCCTGGTTCAGGATATCCAGTTTTTTTTGCTGCAGTTCTTCCACTTCGTAACGGATACCTTTCAAATTTGCTTTATATTCCTTAGAGGCCCAGGGCACAATAGGAATGGTAACAGATCCCATCAGGATATATTGATTGGCATAACCTCCATAGCTTTGCATGTGCGCGGCCTGTATCCCAAAATCTGGCTTACGCTTGGCGTACTCCATTTGCGCATTGAGTTGCTGTAAGTCAATATTGCGGTTGATGCTTTTGACATCGCTTCGCGCACCAGCCAGCGTTGCGGTATCTGTAATAGCTGTTTCGTAATCTTTAAGCACAATGTTGGTGTCCACGGTAAATGCCGTTTGCTGTGCGCGATTCATCAGCGTATTGAGCATGATGTTTTTTTGGCTGATCTCGTTATTTAGTTGCTCACGGGTATTATCCAATTCAAATAAATCCGCTTTAGCTTTATAAATATTGGGCAACTTTTCTTTCCCGTAGGTTAGCCGGATATTGGCATCTTTCAGCATATACTCCAGTAAATTCTGCGTGTTTTGTAATTGCACCAATTTCTTTTCCAGTATAACCCGCTCATAATAATACTGCCTGGCCTGCGCGATCAATTGATTTTTAAGGTAGTTCTTATCTTCCCTGGTTATGTTGGATAAGCCTTTCATATAATCCTGCTTTGCCTTTAGCTTGGCCGGATTGGTAAACATTTGCTCAGCCTGGATCATAAACGCTCCGCCATTTGGATTGAGTTGATAAGGAACCTGGTACTGCCCGGCGCTGATCTTTGGCGCATCCAAACTTTTCGCCCCGGTTGCGTAAATATCCTGCGCACTTGCCTTTGCATCATAAGCCATTAATGCAGGATTAGCGACCACACGGGCTAAAACACTGTCTAAAGGCAGGCGTTGTGCTCTTGCGAATGTTGCAGCACACATTAAGCCTGTTAGTATAATTTGATATTTTTTCATTATTCCTTTACCTCCAATACTTCCAGCTTGCCATGTTTCTTTAATTCGTATTCCTTTACCATCAAAAAGATTAATGGCGTTACCAGTAAAATATGGGTGGAAGAAGTTAATACCCCGCCGATCATCGGCAGCACAATCGGCAACATTACATCACTGCCCGTACCGGTTGCCCATAGCACCGGCACTAAACCAAATAGGGCAACACAAACCGTCATCAATTTTGGCCGTAAGCGCTTCACCGCGCCGTTCATCACATAAAATCTTAAATCTTCTTTAGTAATGGTTTCCTTAGAATTTCCTTTTAAGCTAACCAACTGTTGCATGGCATCATTCAAATAAATGACCATCACAATACCCGTTTCCACAGCGATGCCAAAAAGGGCGATAAAGCCGACGGCTACCGCAACGGATAGATGCACCCCGAAAAAATACACCATATACGCCCCGCCAATCAAAGCGAATGGGATAGAGATAAGGCTAAAGAACGCTTCCCTGATCGAATTAAAAGCGAAATACAAACAGGCGAAAATGATAACGAGTACAATGGGTAATATCAGCTTTAAGGTATGTTCTGCCCGGATCAAATTCTCATACTGGCCGCTCCATTCGATATAGTACCCTTTAGGCAGCATTTTAACGAGTCTATCGAGTTTATCCTGTGCCTCCTGAACAGTACTGCCCAAATCACGGTCACGTACATTAAACAATACGGTGCCCCGCAACAACGCATTTTCTGATTGGATCATCGCCGGGCCATCACTGATCTTAATATCAGCTACCGATGATAAAGGTATAGGGCCGTTATTTATGGTTTGTACCAGTGTGCGTTTGATGGCCTCTAAATTATTGCGGTAATCCTGCGCCAGCCTTGCGTTCACACTGAAACGCTGCCTGCCCTCTACGGTCGTGGTTAAATTCATCCCGCCCAAAGCGCTCTCCACCACTTCGTTCACATCATCTACACTCAGTCCATAACGGCCAATGGCATCTTTGTTTACCTGTATATCGAGGTACTTTCCACCAGTGATCGGGTCAACATATAGATCTTTTACACCATTCAAACCAGTTAAAGCTTGTTTCATTTGGTTAGCCAGGCTACTGATCGTATCCAGGTTCTGACCGTAAATTTTTAAACCTACATCTGTGCGGATGCCGGTAGAAAGCATGTTAATACGGTTGATAATAGGCTGTGTCCAGCCGTTGACTACGCCGGGTATTTGCAGTTTGGCATTTAGTTCATTGATAATATCTTCTTTTTTGATACCCACGCGCCATTCACTTTTAGGCTTTAACAGCACAATCGTTTCCGTCATGCTAATCGGCGAGTTATCTGTAGCAGTATTCGCCCGACCTGCTTTGCCCAATACATTAGCCACTTCGGGCAGGCTTTTGATGATCTTATCCTGTACCTGTAAAAGCTGCTTGGCTTGTGCATTCGACACATCCGGCTGGGTAACTGGCATAAACAAGATCGTTCCCTCATCCAATGGCGGCATAAACTCGCTTCCTAAAGAAAGGAGCAACGGTACGCTGATAAGCAGGGCGATAATATTAATGCCGATGGTGGTTTTACGCCAGGTTACGCACCAATTGAGAATAGGGCGATAAACTCTTTCCAGCCCACGGTTTAGCGGATTATGGTCATCTGTCCTTAATTTACCTTTCAAAAAAAACGAGATCAGCACGGGTGCCAACGTTACTGCAAGGATAGCATCAATAGCCAGAATAAATGTTTTTGTCCAGGCTAACGGGCCAAATAATTTACCCTCTTGCCCCTCCAACAAAAATACCGGCAGGAACGAAGCAACGATAATGAGCGTAGAAAAGAACACGCCACGGCCAACCTGCTTGCAGGAGGCTTCGATAATTTTTATTCGTTCTGCTGTAGTCATGATTTTTCTTTTTCTTGTGCAATGGATAAGTTCCGATGCGAGTTTTCAACCATCACAATTCCGTTATCCACGATCACCCCAATCGCCAAAGCGATGCCGGTTAATGACATGATATTAGATGATATACCAAATGCGTTTAATAAAATAAAGCTGGCCGCGATGGTGATCGGTATTTGTATGATGATGCTCAATGCACTTTTAAAACTCAATAAAAACAAGATAACGATAATAGATACCGTGATCATTTCTTCGATAAGCGTGTGTATAACAGAACCAACTGCATTTTCAATGAGTTCGCTACGGTCGTATGCGATCTTAAAGCTAACACCCGCAGGCAAGCCTTTTTGAATATCTGCCATTTTAGCTTTGACCGCGTGGATCACCTTATCCGCATTCTCTCCATAACGCATCACCACAATACCGCCAACGGCTTCGCCGTTTCCGTTACGGTCAAATATGCCCAGGCGCTCATCGCCGCCCATTTGCACGGTCGCGATATCCTTGATCTTAACAGGTATGGTATTGATCACCCCAACCGGGATACTTTCCACATCGCTTAAACTTTTAATATAGCCCAGCCCACGGACAATATAACCCGTGCCGTTCATCTCAAACTTGCGCCCGCCCACATCGTTATTATTACTTTTGATGGATTTGAGTACCTGTGATAGCGGAATACGGTAATAATTTAGCTTATTGGGGTCAATAGTGACCTGGTATTGCTTTTCAAAGCCGCCGAAGGAAGCCACTTCGCTCACACCTGAAACCGTTTGCAAACCCAGTTTTACATACCAGTCCTGCAATGCGCGTTGCTCGCCTAAGTCCATGCCTTTGGCATCGAGCGTGTACCATAGAATATGGCCGACACCTGTACCATCCGGCCCGAGCGTTGGGGTAATGCCTTGCGGCAACAAACGCTGCGCATAATTCAGCCGTTCCAGCACACGGCTGCGCGCCCAATACACATCAGCTTTATCTTCAAATACAATATAAACAAAGCTCATCCCGAACATGGAAGTAGCGCGGATAGCCCTGACTTTTGGGATACCCTGTAAATTACTTACCAATGGGTAAGTCACCTGGTCTTCCATCACCTGCGGGCTGCGACCCTGCCATTCGGTAAATACGATCACCTGGTTCTCCGACAGGTCGGGTATCGCATCTATAGGATTTTCACGGACTGCATAAACTCCCCACGCAAACAAAGCGATGGCGATCAGTAGCACGATGTACCTGTTTTTTAAGGACAGGGAAATCAATTGATTAATCATCTTAATTGCTTTAATCAGCCCTCCGCTTGTTGGCGGAGGGTTGAATGAATTACATTTTCATTTTTTCTGCCGGTTTCTTTTTGTCGGTCTTTTTAACCAGCGTCATACCACATTTCGGGCATTTGCCGGGTTTGTCACTAATTACTTCCGGGTGCATGGTACAGGTGTATTGTACTTTTGCAACAGGTTTTACTTTTTTAGTTTTGGTAGTGTCAGAAACTGGATTGCCTGAATGTGCAGCAAAAGCGGTCGCGACAGAAAACAGGATGGCAATAGCCATCAGCATTACTTTTTTCATGTTGTTAAAATTTGAAAATGGATAAATAGCATAGGAAAGCCTACACAGGATTATGAATTAAGATGGATTACGAAAGAATGATAGCCGGTACAGAAAGTACGGGCTAAGAGAAACAGGTCAGATCCTGTAGGTGCAGTTTAAGGTATAGATCGGTATATCAGGTTCACCTGGTGGGGCATTTGCTTGATAGTTGGTATGATCAACTTGTTCGGTAGCGAAAGTAGCCAAAGTCCAATTAGCGGGTGCTGGTATAATTGCCGCGGAAAGTTCACTAAAAACAAATGAAGCGGCAGTTACATGGCTATCCTTTACCTTGAAGCTTTTAGTGTCGTGTTTGCAGCAATTATTTTGATCCGTGTGATCTGCCGAAGCATAGGTCAATGTAACCGAAGTCAGCTTACCGCAGCAATAAAAACGGTTTATCCCAATACCCACAAGGGATAAAAGATAAATGGCCGTTAGAAATATGAGTGTGGTACGTTTCACAATCGAAATTACTATTTTTATTTGATTAAAGACAGGTAAGCAGAGCCGCCCCGATTACGGGACGGCTACCTTTTTACTTATAACTTACACTTAGTCTTACATTCTCCTGAATCCTTACAGCTTTTACTACAATAATCTTTGCAGTTTGGCCCGCATCCCTTTGCGCATTTAGAGCAGGTTATTTTGCTGTTGCAGCAAGGGGTATTGGCATAAGTAATAGATATAGCAGACAATAGCATCACCATGGTGATGAAAAGAAACTTTTTCATGATTTTGAATTAAAAGATTAATAATTAATTGAATAGCGCGGCCACGCAACGACCGATATGCAGATTGAATTATTAAACTTTCGGCGGGTTCCAGCCGTTATGGTGATAATCTGATAATTCACCTGTTTTAAAAGGATGGGTAGATTGCTGATGAAGATCAATAACTGCAGGTGAGAAATATACTGGCTGAGTTACGATAAAACCACACGTTCCGCAGGAAAGCATGGCGTTGCAATTTCCTTTGGCACAATCATCATCAGAACTATGTCTTTGATGACGACAACAATCTTTTTGCGTTTTTGCTACGCAACAAGATGCTTTTTCATGACGAATGTTTGTCATACCCGAAAACGAGGATAAAAGCAATATATTCAAAATGAGAAAAACAGCTAAAGACTTCATGCTCTTATAAAAACGCTTATTGTTTAAAATATTGCAGCATTGGCTGCTTAAATATTCCTCTGTAAATATAGGGGCAACCCTTATTGACCATTTATATAATTCCGTTAAAAATTTATATCCTATTGTACTAAACTTTTACTTTTAACAAGCTGGCATTGATCGCTACGACAACGGTACTGACAGTCATTAAAACTGCACCTGCTGCGGGGCTTAGTACAATACCCTGATTGTAAAGTACACCGGCAGCCAATGGCAAAGCAATTACATTATAGCCGGTGGCCCATGCCAGGTTCTGGACCATCTTCCGGTAAGTCGCTTTGCCAAACAAGATCAAACTGACAATATCCTTAGGATTACTGTTCACCAAAACAATTCCTGCGGTTTCTGCTGCGATATCGCTTCCCGATCCTACCGCGATTCCAATATCCGCCTGGGCAAGTGCAGGCGCATCATTCACACCATCGCCGGTCATCGCTACAAATTCACCTTTTCCCTGCAATTCTTTTATCTTCTCCAGCTTCTGATGCGGTAGCACTTCGGCGATAAAACTATCCATGCCCAAAGTTTTACTCACGCTGGCGGCTACTTTATTATTGTCCCCTGTAAGCAGGATAGATTTGATATTTTCATCTTTTAAGGTTTTGATAGCTTCCGCTGATTCGGGACGGATCTTATCTGATAAAGCGATATATCCGACCAGTTTCTTGTCGATCAGTACAAATACGACCGTTTCCGAATCATTGGCAGTAAATCCATCCGGCATAGTGAACTTGTGTTCTTTTAAATAGCCCGGACTAACCACCCTGATTTTTTTACCTGCTACCGTAGCCTCAACGCCCTGACCAGTGATGGCTTTAAAGTTTTCTGCCTTCGGAATAGTGATCTTTAAATCCTTTACTTTTTGCAAGATACCGGTAGCGATAGGGTGTTCTGAGTTTTGTTCGAGTGCCGATGCTAAACGGATAAGCTCTTTTTCGTCCACTCCTTTATCCAACAGCACAATCTTTGATACTTCAAATTTACCAACAGTAAGCGTACCGGTCTTATCGAACACAATGGTGGTGATCTTGCGGGAGTTTTCAAATGCCGTCCTGTTCTTGATCAGTAAGCCATGTTTTGCCGACAACGCAGTTGATTTGGCAACCACTAAGGGCACCGCCAGCCCTAACGCATGGGGACAGCAAATTACAATAACAGTCACCATTCGCTCCATCGCGAAAGCTAAAGTTTGGCCGGTTAAATACCAGTAAAGAAAAGTGCCGATGCCGGTTACCAAGGCGATCACGGTTAACCATTTGGCTGCAGTATCGGCTAATAGCTGCGTTTGTGATTTTGACTTTTGCGCATCATCTACCAGTTTAACCACTTGCGATAGATAGGAATCTTTGGCGGCATGGGACACCATAACTTTAAAGGAGCCATTGCCGTTGATAGAACCGGCAATAACTTTATCACCCTTTACTTTTTGTACCGGCTTGGATTCCCCGGTCAGCATGGATTCATTCAAATAACTTTCACCCTCCAGTATAATTCCGTCGGCCGCAACTTTTTCTCCCGGCTTTATCAAAATAACATCGTTCTCCTTTAAGGTATCGGTTTTTACATCATGAATTTGATCGCCCATGACCATGTGCGCATCGGCGGGCATCAATTGAACCAATAGCTCCAGTTCATTTGACGCGCCCATCACCGAACGCATTTCTATCCAGTGCCCTAAAAGCATGATCAGGATCAGCGTAGCCAGTTCCCAAAAGAAATCCATGCCCTTTAGTCCAAATACTGTGGCTGCACTGTAAGCATAGGCTACCGTTATCGCAAAACCGATCAAGGTCATCATGCCGGGATTTTTAGCCTTCATTTCGCTCATCCAGCCACTTAGAAACGGCCAGCCGCCATAAACAAATACAACAGAAGCTAAAGCAAAAAGCAGATAAGATGAGCCGCTGAAGTTAATGTCCAGGTGCAGCCATTGCTGAATTTGCATAGACAGCAACATGACCGGAATGGTCAGTACCAACACCACGTAAAACCGCTTTTTAAAATCAGCGATCATCATGGCGTGGTGGTCATGCTCCGACATCCCCATGTGCGGATCATGCCCGTTGTGCATTTTACTGTGATCCATCCCTTCCTGCATTTTGCTCATATCCATAAGTTTCCGTTTAATTGGCTAAATCCTTTTCAAGGATCTTTTTCTTTTCGTGGTACTCTTCTGTTGTAACTTCACCGGCAGCAAATCGCTTTTGTAAAATATTTAAGGGTGTATCCTTCCGTTTTCGCTGGCCTGGAATATCATAAGGTGTTGCAAATATCCAGAACAGCATAATCATCCAAACGAACCACCATATCAGGTGCATTCCCCCAAAATTTCCATAGTACATCATGGTCTTAAATTTAATATTCGATAAAATAATTATGATTTCTTTACTGCTTTTTCTTTTGCCTTCATTAACCAATAGCAATGGGCGGCGCAAGCATGAAGCTTATAGTTTTGGTGTGTCGTTCCGAAATTATGTCCCTGGGGATCTAAAATGGCGCAATTCTCCTTGTCAATATCTTTAGTATTTAAAACGTTCTCGCCGTTGATATTGTAGTATGAGCCGTTCTTTTTGGCCATACCTAATTTCCGTCCGTCAGAACTAATCACGTTTCCATTTTTATCGATAAAATATAATTCCTTGCCGGTATTATCTCTTACCATATTGTTTTTATCAATGTAGCCAAGCTTGGTACCAGCATGATTATGTATGCCCCCCTTTGCATTGATATAGATTTTCTGAAGGGTATCCTTGGTTGTTTGTGAAAATGCACTAAACGTAACATTTGTCGTGAGTAATAGTACCATTAATAAAAGATGCAATTTTTTCATTATCGTTTTTTTTAATAGAAATTAATTAATTACAAGAATACACTACTGAATTTAAAGTTCAGTGATTACCAGCAAGTTCATATGTGATTGTTATCACTTATCTAAGAATAACCAATAGGTCAATGTCAGTCCGCCGCCTAAGCCCATATCGCTATTGTAATACGTTGATAAAAAAAGTATTTGACAAAGTTCGTTACAATATTTGCGGTTCATATCCATAATAACTTCTCTGATCTTGAGATATCCACTCCAACGCCCTAAGTTCTTCCTGTCTTAAATAGGCAGATAAACTCATTAATAATCGCTGTGTTAAATGGTGGAATCATGGTACGGTGTAAAAAATACAGGATACTTACAACAGGATCAAACCCTTTATCTTTAAAGTATCCAATTTTTCAATTTCCCTTATGATTTGTTCTCGCTTTTGGCATGGATCACATTTTCAAGGAATTGGCCGAAAGCTACAATGTCCGTTTGGCATATATTGGGTATCGTTAATTTTGGCTTCCAGTAGAACGGATGACATGTTTTGTTATTTTAAGGATTGAAATATTTGTAATTATTGTTAAACAAATTTACGTGCAGTGTCAGGCTCAATAAGTGATGATGATCAATTTGTAAAATGATTTATATCAACATCTTATAAATTTTTTCAGAGTCAATATGACAATTAATTAGCTTTGGGTAATACGTCTGGTATGCTCATACGAGCGACACCGATACGGTTATCCGCCATACCATAATAAACGTCAAAACAATTTGGTTTACCTAAGTCGTCACGGCGGTCTATACCTGTTGGAAATACAACGTTCGCAATGGTTCCAACTTGTTCTTCCAGTAAGTCAGGTGATAATACGGGATTAGCTGACCTGTATAATATTTTTTCGGGATGTTCCTTATCCAAGATCATTACCCCGGCAGAATACCGTAAGTGATGTCCCTCAGTTTTCGATAAATTTATCTCGCTAACGCCATGATATAAGATAAGCCAGCCATGTTTAATTAGCACAGGCGGTGTTCCGGCCCCGATTTTAAGAATTTCCCATGGTGCCGAAGGGATGGCCAATGGTTGATTTGATTCAAACCTGGCTAGATGTTGCGGTTTATCGGGATCCATTTTCACATGGCAATAAGAGATCCATATACATTCATGATGGTCTCCAATCCTACGGTTAACGGGGGCCTTTACCGTATCTTCCGGCCTTGTTCCGGGGAATAAAGGCCGGTGAAGCATTGCCATAGACAGATGGTTGTGCTTACTTAATACAGAAGTTGGAAAAATGCAGGCGTCTTTATTATTTACGTTATTAAACTCAATATTCTTATAAGGTGCAAATTTAGCTAGGCCCAACCGTTCCCAATGAATTAAATCTTTTGACTGGGCAAGGGCGATACGAGGGCCATTGGTGGAGAATGCGGTGTAGGTCATCAGATAGCGCCCCAAAGTTTCAACAAAAGTTATGCGGGGATCCTCACATCCGCCACCACCGTCGGGACGTTTTTCATAATCTTCAGTGGGTTCAAGAGCAATGCCCAGCCGTTCGACACTAACAGGATCACCTTTTGAATTAAAAACCACCCGCGCTATACCGATGCGCGAATAATTCCCTTTGGCAACCATTCTGGGAAATAGATAAAGCTCGCCATCAGGCCCTCGCGCTACTGCCGGATTTAACACCCCTTCGGCTTCCATTTCATTACCTGGTTCTGGTTCCATTATTGTACCCAGCCGTTGCAAGTTGAAAACACCCATTTTAATTTTCTAAGATTATATTTTTATCAGTAAAGATGTTTTACGTAGATAGATTGTTTTTTCTGCTCTCTTTTCTATTGTATACATCAAACAAATCACACAGTTGGCTTAATGATCTTTTATACCCATTACTTAGACAAAGGTGCTTATTCTGTTTCCCCAGCTGTTACACAAATCCCTTAATTCATTACATGATTCACACATTCTATTTAAGATATGACAATAATAAAAACGGCATGGATGACGTGATGCAAAAGGGTGGCTTAAATGTGGAGTTAAAAGTTTATTATTATAGTTAAAACAATTAATAGATTATTAGCTTGTATCAGTAAGTAAATAGCTTGATATAAAGGGTTTCACAAACTTTTTTGACGATTACAGATACTCACTTTTGCATAACCCAACGATACCATGAAGCTATATATCAAAAACATGGTATGTATCCGCTGCAAAATAATTGTCAGGGATGTGCTTAAAAAATTAGGCTTACACGACATAATTATTGTTTTGGGTGAAGTAGAGATCAAAGAAAACCTTTCGTGTGACCAACTGTGGGAATTAAAAACCGCTTTATCAAAGTTTGGATTAATCATCCTGGATGATAAAAAGAGTATTCTGATCGAAAAAATAAAAAAAGTGATCGTTGAGATGGTGCATTATACAGTAGAGCCGCCAAAAATCAATTTCTCTTTTTTCCTCAGTGAAAAGTTAAATCACGATTACACCTACCTGTCTAATTTATTTACTGAAGTGGAAGGCGTTAACATTGAACACTACTTAATAATCCATAAAATAGAGCGTGTGAAAGAGTTATTGGTTTACGACGAGCTGTCGTTGACAGAGATTTCGTACAACATGAACTACAGCAGCGTTGCACATATGTGTAACCAATTCAAAAAGATAACCGGTTTAACCCCTACAAATTTTAAAAAAGTTAAAGAGAATAAGGTTATGGGGTTGGTCAATCCTTGATGAAATGATTCGCGATATATCAAAGCGCCCGACCTGTCCGATAATTACATTGACTCCTTAGTGAATTTAATCGTTCTCGTTTTGCTTAAATTGATCCTCGGTATCAGGGCGATTATCGTTTCCATTTAAATTCTGTCAATTAAATATATAAAAGAAAGTTACGTTAGGTAATCGCGAAATTTCGCATCATACCCATATCCTCATGTTCAAGATTATGGCAATGGTATAAAAAGATCCCTTTGAAGCTTTTAAAAGCGATCAATACTTTAACGATCATGCCTGGCATCAGCAAAAAAGTATCTTTCCATCCTTCATCAATAAATCCATCTTTAATATTCTCCCATACTCCGGCATCCATGTTATCAATATTTCGCTCAATGATATTAAATTGTACTTGGTGAATATGGATCGGATGTGGCACATTATTTTTTCCCATCATCCCATGGCCACCATGAACAAATTCCCATACTTCTGTCGTGTTCAGTTTTACAGTTTCATAATCGGTTACCTCTTCTGTTTTAAAAGTCCTTCCATTAATTGTCCACCTCATCATACTCCCTGCGAATTTAAAACTCCGTGGTTCATCTGTATTTAAAGCATCTTTAATTTCCAGCTTGTCTAAATTGATTAACCTTTCAGGAAGTGTATATTTATTCCCGCCCGGTTTATCTATTTTTAGTTTTACGATTAAATATTCACTGCCTAATGGAATTTCTTTTTGGCCACCCCGCATCATTCCTTCCCCCATATTGTTCATCATTCCGCCACCCATTTCACCATCTGCTCCATTAAAAAAAGAAAGGCTGTTTAAAATCATTTCGGTACCGACCGCATGTATACTCAGATCTAACCACAGATCGAGCCTTTCCCCGGAACCTATCATTATATACGGTACATCTCTTGGTCTTGCTAATAAACTTCCATCTGTACCAATTACGGTTATAGGAGTACCGTCTTCCCAACCCAATTTATAATAACGGGAATTTGAGCCATTCAACAAGCGCAGACGGTAAACCCCCTGTTGCACAGATATATTTTGAGCAGCATTACCATTGATAAAGATCTGGTCGCCCAGGAATCCGTTACTGTTTCGCATGTGACCATTTTTCAGATAGACCAACTGGTTGTCATCATCAAAACTTTTGTCCTGGATAACTATTGGAAGATCGAATTTTCCAACGGGCAGATCAAGTGCCAGTTCAGCTTCATCGGTAACGATTAGCATCCCTGCCAATCCATTGTAAACCTGGTGACCCGTGCGCCTATGGGGATGGGGATGGTACCAATAAGTGCCGGCCTTGTTCATTATTTCATACTCATAGATATAGGTTTCACCCGATGCGATGACATTTTTAGGATGTCCATCGTATTGTTCAGGCACATGCATACCATGCCAGTGAATAATACTTTCTTCGCTTAACCTGTTTATAAAAAGAATCCGGACTTTTTGACCCCTGCTAACATGGATCGTTGGGCCTAAATAACTTTCATCAATTTGGGTCAAAGAGCCGGAATCGCCTTTAATTAATTTACTTTCAAAGACCATTACGCTTGTCGGAGTGCCAGGAAAAATCGACATATTCTTTTCAACCGCAGTAAGCTCAAATTCGAGATCCGGTTCAAAAGAGGTTGCCGCTGCCTGATCGCCGGAATTAACGGAATTACTGTTGCATGCTGAAATGAATGGCCATGCCATTACAGTTGCCGCACCCAGAACACCATAGTGAAGAAACTTCCTGCGTTTAAATTTTAATCCTTGCTTCTTTTGCATCTGTAGGTTTCTTATTTGATTAGGCATAAATAGAATGCTAATGCCTTCTTTCCATTCAATTTAATAGCGAAGACTAATTCCTGCGCCTGCTCCATAGTCGCTGTCGTAGAGGGTGCTGATCGAAAAAGTACGGGTAAGAAAATAGCGAAGGCCTATTGTATATTCTTTATCCGTGTTTACGCTGCCATCAAAAAATAATCTTGTTGTTATAGGCATATCCCTTCTTGCCAGTTGTGCCCTTAGTTTTCCTTTCGGGTCTACCCGTACTTCGGCCTCCAGAAAGAAAGGAAGTAAATACAGTAAACCTACTTCAAATTGCCTGCGGTTATCTTTTGTGTTTGATTGATCTGCTGTATTTGTGTTGCCATTTTTATTTAAACGAAAGTCATACCCGATGAAAGCGGCGAGATAATCCTGTTTGTCAATAAAGCGAAGCAGGTGAGTTTCCGTTTCGTAACTCCCTTTCCAGTTTACACGGCCTTCAAAGCGAAGCTGGTTTTTATTGTTCGATAAATATCCTTCAAGCCGGGCACCATTGGACAAGACGTTTAAATCAGCCCATTTATATAGCGCATTATCTTCTTTCTTCAACTCTTTATAACCGTTTTTTGCAAATTCATTTTGCTCCGAACCTTCATAACTTATAATTCGAGCCATTCCTGTAGCCATGTGGTATAAAATATGGCAATGAAAGAACCAATCTTTTTCCTCATTCGCTAAAAACTCGATGGTAACGGTTTCCATCGGTTGAATGTCAAAAGTGTGTTTAAGCGGTGAATAATCTCCTTGTGCATTAACCAATCGGAAGAAATGTCCATGCAGGTGCATCGGGTGCCGCATCATCGTATTATTGAACATTTTGAACCGGACTATTTCGCCTTTTTTGATCATTATTTTATCGGCTCTCGAAAGCGGTTTATCATCGAATGACCAGATATAGCGAATCATGTTTCCTGTGAGGGTTAAGGAAACAGTCCGAACCGGTATGTTCTTATCAAACGCGGTAGGTTTTAAGGAGCGTAACATGTCATAGGTAAGTATGCCTGCGCTTGTCCCGTTACCTGCGTTCATACCCGCCATGTCTGCTTTTGCTGGTGTGTCAATGGATTTCTTTTTTCCACCCATGTCCATTCCTTCCATTTTCTGTGCAGAGGAGGCTTTCTTTTTCATATCCATGCCAGCCATTGGGGTATTTTCTTTATTGGTCGCATCCATGCCCTTACCTTCCGTTTTTTCAGGACTTTCTTTTCTGTCCTGCATCACCATGCCGGGCATTGTCCCTTTTGTACCTGCACTACCCATACCCATTTTATTTCTTTCCCGGAGCATAGCAAAATAATCCAGCTTTGGAATATCCGGTGCATTGACTTTTTTACCGCTGCCGAAATAAACTGAACTATTGCCTGAAATATCAGCAGCGGTGGCCCTTAATTCATAAGCCCCTTCAGCAGGGATCGTGATCAGCACATCGTATGTTTCGGCTATCGGAAAATCAATTTTATCTACTTTAACCGGCTGTACATCTTTACCGTCGGCAGCGACTACCGTCATTGGCCCTCCGGCGAATTGTACCCAGAAGTAGGAACCGGCACCGCCATTGATCAGTCTTAGCCTTACCGTTTCACCCGGTTTAAATTCAGGATACTCGGATGTTTGCTTCCCATTGGCAAGGAAGGCATTATAATAAACATCAGATACATCCATTGGTGGCATACGGCTCCATTCCTGTTTTACCTTATCACTTAAATAGCCCTTTACTAATGCCTCTCCCCAGCTTTGTACAGATTTTCTTTTTATGCCATACCATTCGTAATTCGCTTTTAGCGAACGCACAACAGTTGCCATCTTTTCATTAGTCCAGTCAGAAAATAAAATCACCTTTTCTTTTTGAATGATTTTGTTTTTTGGATAAATAACAATCGCGCCATATAGACCTGCCTGCTCCTGTAATCCTGAATGCGAATGATACCAATATGTGCCATTCTGGATGATGGGAAAAGTGAATTTGTAAGTACTGTCGGGCATAATGGCCGCAGTTGTTAGGTAAGGAACACCGTCTTCAACGTTCGGCACCAACACGCCATGCCAGTGAATAGAAGTCGCTACTTTCATCCTGTTGTGCACATAAATGGTAGTTGTATCGCCCTCGGTAAAATAGAGTGTAGGCGCAGGTATTGTGCCATTAATTGCAATGGCTGGTTTTAATTTTCCATTTGCAAAAGTGACCAGCGTATCAGTGACATCCAGGTAGTACACCACCTGTTTACCCTTGTCTTTTACTGATGTGGACGATGACATGTTCATATTTCGCATGTCATCACTTATTTTTTCTTTGATTTTTGGCATACCCATACCATCCATGTTATCCATTTTTTTGTTTTTGGGCATGTCGTTGGGCATTTGTGACACCGTCTTTTTCTTAGTAGTTGGGACTATTGCGGGTGCGGTTTTATTCTTTGCTACCGATTGTTTTTCTTTTTCCTTTTTTGACATATCCATACCCTTCATTTCCTGTGCAGATGCAAAAGAATACATTGTCATTGCTGCAACTATTACTAATATTTTTTTCATTTTTATTGATGTTGTTTGGGCGTCATTTAGATAATTTTAAAGAAAGTCCAACCATGAAAAAGCGCATGTCCAAATAATCAAGTTTCCTGGAAAATCTGATATATTTAGTTTGTATAAATGTTTGTAACCTTTCCCCTGTTTTGTGACTTAGTCCCAGAGCAATTCCCCCGGCAACTCCAACATTCTTAAAATCTGAAACAACAGAAAAGGTTGGAGCCAAATAAGGTGTGATAACTTTATTATCATAAAAAAAC
The DNA here is from genome assembly GCA_040390445.1 of Bacteroidota bacterium. Lineage (GTDB taxonomy): Bacteria > Bacteroidota > Bacteroidia > Sphingobacteriales > Sphingobacteriaceae > Mucilaginibacter. Next base: position 285,137 of record JAZJYI010000001.1, on the reverse strand, counting down.
ATACCGTTAAGATTAATAAAACCATCCGTATTATTGCTGAAAGAAGTCTTGTTCAGGTCGGCTTTTATACTGGTAAAGTACCAGGCTTCAGCAGAAGCACCCCAGCTAAAAAAATTCTGCTTATTAGTTCTCCAAAATCCGGCTTCCACATCCAGGGCCGGAGTGAAATAAGAATCTTCCATGGAAGGGGAAAAAAATACACCTGCATTAAGAAAAGACATAGAAGGCATCGTATCCTTTGGAGATTGTGCGTACAATACCGGACCATTTATGATTCCAATAAAAAGTAACAATTGCCAGGGCTTACAAAATTTTCTTGGTCCTGATAACTTGTTTATCAAACGCTGATGGTATCCGCCGGAGATGAGTATTTTTTTAGTATCTTTCATTTTAAATTTATTTGTAGAATTAAAGTCAATTACTCATCGCAGCGTAATTCAAATCAGGTGGTTTAAAAATTTAAAAAGGATCTGAAAGCTCGCTGACCCGAATGAGTTTTTTATTTACAAACTCATCTATGCCCAATGCTGATAATTCTCTTCCGTAGCCAGAACCTTTGGTTCCTCCGAATGGCAGATCCGCTTGTGTCCATGTGGGATGGTTGATAAATACCATACCGGTATCAATTTGATCGGCGACCCTTTTACCCCGTTCAATGTCCTTCGTAAACACCGAACCGCCTAAGCCAAAAGGTGAATCATTGGCGAGGTCTATGGCAGCCTGTTCATCTTTCACTTTATAAAATGAAGCGACCGGCCCAAATAGTTCTTCGTGGTATGCCGGATTATCCGATTTTATATCGGTAATAATGGTTGGCTGCATAAAAGCGCCCGCGCGATCTAATCGTTTGCCACCCAATAATACCTTTGCTCCGGCAGCCACAGCCCGCTTTACCTGGTCGGCTAGCTCCACTGCTGCTGCTTCACTACTTAGAGGGCCTAATTCGGTAGCTTTGTCCATTGGATCGCCGACGACGATATTGGATAACCTGTTTTTAAATTTTTCTAAAAATTCGTCTGCAATTGATTCCACGGCGATAAACCGTTTGGATGCTACACAACATTGCCCGTTATTATTCATTCTGCCTACGACTGCCCATTCCACGGTCTTATCTATATCGGCATCTTCCAATACAATAAAAGCATCACTACCCCCTAATTCAAGTACAGATTTTTTTAAATATTTACCAGCCTGCGAGGCTATGCTTGATCCGGCAGCCTCACTACCTGTCAGTGAAACGCCTTTTATCCTTTTATCGCTCACCAAAGCGGATGCTCTGTTTCCCGAGATTAAAAGATTAGTGTATATACCGGCGGGGGCACCGGCTTCTTTAAATAGATCTTCTATGGCAATACCGCATTGGGCCACAATAGAAGCATGTTTAACTAGAATGGTATTACCGATCATCAAGTTGGGGGCCGCAAAACGCGCCACCTGGTAAAAAGGAAAATTCCAGGGCTCGACACCGAACAATACGCCAATAGGGATATGACGGATAAACGCTGAACCATGTGTTGGCCCAAGTGTTTTATCAGCAAGGAATTTCTCTGCATGGTCGGCATAATAATCGAAAATATCGGCACTTAGTATGATTTCACCTTCTGCCTGGGCAATGAGTTTGCCCATTTCTGAAGTTATTATTTTCGATAACAAGTCTTTTTTATCCCTCATCAAACCCGCGACTTTGTGCAACAGGAGTGCTCTTTGTTCGTAGCTTGTTTTCCTCCAATCTTTATAAGCATTTTCGGCTTGCATCACGGCAGTATCAACTGCCTCGTCGCTCATTTCTTCAAAAGATTTGATGGCCACATTGGTGGCCGGATTAATTGTTTGTATTGACATGGCGTATTTTTTTAAGTTTTTATTGATTATAAATCCTATGAGTAGGCAATGATTATTGTTAGTGATGTTTATAATAGCCAACACCCTGAATATCGTTCCAGACAGTTGTTTTGTGGCAGGAATAGCATTGACTGACATTCACGGTTTGGCAACAGCCATCACCGTTTGCGTCGCTTCTGGCTGCAACTTTTTTTGAAACCATTTCAAAGTGCATCATAAAATGGCTGGGCGGTGCCTGATGACATGATGAGCAATTGGTAGAAAGTACGGATGGATGCTGAAATTTTGGAATTGTCCATTGCGTAGTCGCATGGCAGGATGCGCAATTGGTTCCCATCATCCCAACATGCTTGTCTTTCGTGCTATGGCAACTGGCACAATCAAGTTTAGCCACAAGGCCTGAAACTAGGGGGTGATCAGCCGGCATCAGGGATTTATCCAAATGGAAAGATTTTTTTCCTTCGCCAATTATTTTTTCTCCGATACTTGCTAATGCCTCATGATCCATGACACGCAAATTTGCATCTGCGCCCCGGTGTTCTATATGGCAGGAAGAACAGTTACCGACCATGCCGTGAAAGGCAGTTGGCTGCCGCTCTAGCAATAGCTTATTATCACCATGGCAGCTGATACACTTGGCGTTATCTATTACCTTTCCAGCGGTATGGCAGGATGCACAATTTGCAGCAAGCATCGCGTGGGCCGCCGACAATTTACCTGGACTTGTTTGTGTTTGCCAGCTATTTTTTTTAGCGAAATCAAAGCTACTGTAATGGACGGCTACCACTACAAAAGATAATAAAATGAAAATGACAAGTAACTTTTTCATTTAAGGAATCTTAATGCAAAATAAATGGCTGACCAAATGTGCAGTATGAGTAATATGTAAAATGCCGAGGATGTTATGATATGGATCTTCAACCAACCGGCCGTTCTTCTTTTTAATAATTCGTGTGTCTTTATAGCATATTCAAGGTCGGCGATAGATTCAGCCAAACGCATAGCTCGCTGCGATAGCAGCGATTTAGAATCTGTTGCAGCTTGCTGGATACCCACGAAACTGTTGAAGGCACGGCTTATAATATTATTGGAAACAACAAAAGTAGGTTCTGATTTTGGTTGTTGACCTATCTGATCGATCAATTGATTATATTGTGTGGCCAGCAAGTTTAGTTCGGTTTGTTTTTCTGAAAGCTCTTTTGATGAATAGCTAAGATAATACCGTCCTACGAAACCACTTAATACCGTAAGCATCAGCATAGCCGTGAGTGCTATACCCAGATTGCTTTCAAAGCGGTGGCCTGTGTGCAATATCGCGAGTATGGCACCGACAATACTGGTGTAAACGTGCCAGTTAAGTAAGGTGCCGATGGATATTCGCTTGGAAACCTTTTCCTTAAAAAATGCTATTCGTTTAACTGCAGAATATAAAAGCGGGGGTACGATTAATAGTAACGCGGCAGTAATTGCCAGTAAAGTGCCGGTAAGGCTGCCCGGAAACCGTGGGGAACGATGCACTAAAAAGCCTAACCACAAAACGATTTGAAGTATAAGCATGGAGCCAATGATGGTTCGTTCCTGTTTCATTTATAGATTTCTTCGGTAAGAGTTAAGCATCAACTGAAACCGCTGCGGTCGCCTTTGCCTGGCAAGCTAAAATTATATTTTGTGCTTTATCATCTTCAGTCAATGCATCCTCTACGGCCATGGTCACGTTGCCTGAGATCATTTTTGTTTTACATATTCCGCAGGTACCAACACGGCAGGAATAGTCAATGTTAACGCCAACCTCCTCGGACGCTTCGAGTATCGATTTGTTCGCGGTAAGCACCGCTGTTTTATTTGATTTGGCAAACGTAACGACCCCGCCTTTGTCTTCTTCGGTGGCCGTGGATTTCCCATTTTCCGGCACGGCAGCTTGTTGTTCTTCCGGTGTAGCTGGTTGTTGTCCTGGTTCATTACCCTCCGCTGGTTTTTCAGGTGCTGTTGACGGAGATTTTGCAGCAGGTGACGGCCCGGCAAATACCTCCTCCATTACATTTTCTTTAGGGACTTTGAGCTCGTTAAGCATCACCTTAACTGCATCCATCATGGTCTTTGGCCCACAAATGTGGATCATCCGGGATATAAGGTCCGGCACCCGTTCAGTTATTATTTCTTTTGTAATGCGACCGGAGACAAAGTCGACACTGGCCTCGCCTTGCTGTTGGCTAAGCACAAAAAAGACGTGCAAGTTCGCATATCTTTTTTGCAGGTATAAAATTTCCTCCCGGAAAATGATACTGCTTTCATTTTTACAGGTAAAGAAAAAATAAATTTCTCCTTTCCAGGAGCGGTCTGTCAAATAGCGAACCGCGCTCATCATTGGTGTTAAACCCACGCCGCCGCCAATAAATACCGCGCTTTTGGCATGTGTTTCCGTAAAGGTAAATTTGCCGGAAGGGGCGGTGAACTGCATTAATTCGCCGATATGCACTGCGGTGTGCATATAATGTGAAACGGTACCTTTTTCTTCGTGTTTGACCGTTATTTCGCAGTACTCGGTATGTGTAGGGGACGAAGCGATAGTGTATGACCGTTTTACAGGAACACCCGCCGGATTAATGGTTACTGTAATGAACTGGCCCGGCAAAAAATTGAACGGGATCTTTTTACCCTCCGGTTCTGTAAGCCGAAAGGTTTTTACGTTCGGTGTTTCCACGAAAATTTCTGAAACAAGTAAAGTACCCGTCCATGAATTCGGTTTTGATGGCGCGGCCTCCGGGTTTACGATGGGCGGCGATCCGGTTTTTTCAGCAGCAAGAGCAGCCGGTTTAGCGCCTGGGTTTTCCGCAGGCGACACACCCGGCTTATTAGTACCAGGCGGTTGAACATTTTCAGTTGAGTTACCCGTTAATTGATCAATAAGTGCGTTGGCACGTTTCATCTTATGGAAATACATCCAAATCATGATTACTGCAAATGCAGTGAGCAAAAACATGGTCATGTAATGGAACCAGGAAAGCCCCATAAAACTGTGCTTATTTGCATCTTCGATAGCGGTAAGGTTCATTTCCCGGTTGAACCATTGTAACGCGGTAAGCCGAGGATCTTTATTTTCTGCCAGTGCCCGTTGCCCTTCCAACCCGCTTTCCAGCATCATCTGGCCTTGCCGTATCCGTTGGTTCGCGGCTTTCATGGCCTCCATATCCTGCATCCTGGTGGCACCGGAAAGTTCCTCTAAACCAATACTCAGCATCGCATTGCCTTCGGTGATCTGCTTATTTGCCAACTGGTTTATTTCGATACGTTTTTCCGGTGTCAGATCATTGGCCTGCATTAATGTAGGATACATTTCCTTATAGGTGGGCTTTCCCATATCCTTCATCATATCGCCCATGCCTGCTCCCATGCCGCCGGCTTTGTTACCAGCAGTTGTATCCTTCATGGCAGCACTTTTATCTGCTGGTGCGCTTCCTGGGTGGTGGCTGGCATGCTCAACCGGGGTTTGTGCTATCGCCGAAGATGCTGCAACTATAGATAAGGCGGCAAAAAAAGTGATAGAAATTATAGGGCGAAACCATTTCATTATGAATACTTTATAGTTTTCTTAAACAAAAATTACATATCAGTCATCGGTGCATCTTTTTTCGGCGTTGTTTTTTTATCTTTTTTCATTTTATCTGCGCCCATACCCATCATGTCCATGCCCTTGTCCATCATATCCATGCCTTTGTCCATATCATCATCCATCATGGGCTTGTCTGCCGGCCCCATTGCTTTAGCGGCCATGCCCTTACCCTTATCCATCATATCCATTCCTTTATCCATCATGTCCATATCATCAGCCATCGGTTTGCCGGACATGGCGGGGCTGTCTTTCCCCATCATCTCTTTGCCCATGGTTATCATCGCCATACCCTTGGTCATCATATCCATACCTGTTTGCATCATTGGTTTATCCTTATCCTTTTGGGCGTGTATGGTGAGCATTTTGCCTGACTTCGCTACATCTATGCCCTGATGTATAATTTCCATTCCGCTGTCTCCCATATCCATATTTTTCGCCCGGATCGTTTTTGCGCTGTCGCCCTTCGCCATTTTATCGTCCATACCTTCGTTTTCGTGCTGGCGACTATCGTTGCCCATTCTTCCGGATTTTACCATTTCCATACCTTTATCCATGGTTGAAATGCCTTGGTTTATCATTGCTCTGTCGTTGGCTTTTTCTCCTTTATTTACCATTTCATTTCCTGATTTGATCAGTTCCATGCCCTGGTAAACTTTTTTAGTGCCATCATCATTCCCTTGCACATTGGATTGAGCCGTAGAATCTGTTTTTTTACTACTGCTGTTAGAATTGTTCCCATTACATCCTATAATAGAAGAAGCGGTAAGTAAGATCGCGAACAAGCCCATTAGTGTTCCCATGTCTGAAATTCTACTCTTTTTAAGTTGCGGGTAACGTGCCTTTAACGGGCTGGAATTTTTGATATTTGAAGATGGTATATTCATGATGTTGATTTTTTTTGTGCGTTAAATTTTATGTATTGGATTATTGCGTTTCGATTCCTGACACCATAGCTAACTCAATTTTTCTTCTTCGAATTACTGCTGTCTTTACCAGAGGGTCCATGCCGCATACCACGGTGCGTGCTATCCATACCGTTATGGCCGTTACCCATTTCGCCACGGTGTGTACTATCCATCCCTTCGCTTTCGCCGTTTTGGTTATTGGGTTGAGCTACAGTGTCCGCTTTCTTGTTATTTTTGCTGTTACTGTTACAGCCAGCGACAAAAGCGGTTGCGAACATGATGAAGACTATGCAGGTAATTTTGGCTTTCATCGAATTAATGGTTTTCATAGAGATGCTTTATTGGAGGGTGAGTTATCAAGACACAAAAGTCCACTATACAGACCTTGATTAAGGTGATTACCGGCAAGTTTTCAGGTGATCCTCGTCACTAATTTTTCTACCGAGTCTTAATCATTAGTTAAAATGGCTTTGAGTGCTTTTTCTTTCGCCGCATTTCCGAAGGTATCATAAGCCTCAATGATTTCATCAAGTTTAAAATGATGCGTTATTAATCTCTTCGGTTCAAGCTTTCCGGCCTGTACGGTTTTAAAAAGCAGTGGTGTAGATACGGTATCAACAAGGCGTGTAGTGATCGTGATGTTTCTTGACCATAAAGTTTCCATATGAAGAGCCACGCTTTTTCCGTGAACACCGATGTTTGCAATATGTCCACCGGCAGCGATAATCGCCTGGCATACTTCAAATGTCGGCGGGATCCCAACTGCTTCTATAGCTACATCAACGCCTTTTTGATCTGTGAGGCTCATGACTTTTTCTACGGCATTTTCAACACCGCTGTTGATGGTGTGGGTTGCACCGAAGGTTCTTGCAACTGCCAGCCGGTTATCATCCTGATCTATCATAATAATAATGGCCGGTGTATAAAATTGTGAGGTTAACAAAGCTGCAAGACCTATTGGCCCTGCACCTACAATAGCGATGGCATCACCGGGCTTAACCTGCCCGCTAAGTACACCACATTCAAACCCCGTTGGCAAAATATCACTTAACATGACCAGCGCTTCTTCGTCAGACCCTTCCGGGATAGGGTACAGGCTGTTATCAGCAAAAGGAATCCTTACATATTCCGCTTGTGTGCCATCAATGGTGTTACCCAGAATCCATCCACCAACTACGCAGTGCGAATACATTGCTTTTTTACAATATTCACATTTACCGCAAGATGTGATGCAGGAAATTAAAACATGGTCGCCCTTTTTAAAATTAGTAACAGCGGTTCCGGCTTCCTCAATAACACCAACACCTTCATGGCCGATAATTCTTCCATCGGTAACCGTTGGTACATCGCCCTTCATTATATGCAGATCTGTTCCACAGATTGTAGTTTTCGAAATTCTTACAACGGCATCCGTTGGTTCTTTTATTTCCGGTTTTGGCTTTTCTTCCCAGGCTTTTTTTCCGGGACAGTGGTATACTAATGCTTTCATAATTCTATTGTTAAATATTTATCTGATACACAAGGCTTAAAGGCAGCCCTACAACGCATCATTAAAGGCAATTTTTAAAAAGTCTTAGCTGATTCACTATTTCCCATTTCTTTCATCAAAAAGAAATTTATAACTGATCTTATCCCTACGATCATTGCCAAAACATACAATTCATTTAGAACAGGATTATGTATGGTATGAATAATGTCTGCTGCCAGCATAAAATCAAGTCCAAGTATTGAATATCCACTGAACTGATACCTGATAGACCCGCTGTTAATCAGGTGTTTGATATTGAATATTTTATTTTTTTCGTTGTTTAGAAAATTGGCTACCGTTATAAGTACACCCCAAATAATGATAATGCTTCCAGCTATGCTAATGCCCATTGCTATGTAGTTCAATACCTCCATTATCCAAACTTATTCCGTATAATGATATTATCTGTACGCGCTTTTAACCTTTTCAACCTTCCCGCAATCGGGGCATTTGCCAACGTGTTTGCTCTTGTTTTTTTCTTTCATCGGGCAAGGATCCATTGTACAACCGTCGAGGGTATCAGGACCTTGCTGGTGTTCATCAATGGCAATTTCAGGCAATTGCTCGTCGTTGTTTTGTTGCATAGGCAGATGTTCATGATGTTTCATAATTCGATTGTTAAACATTAAAAAATTGAGGAGTGATTTTTGGGAAGTGAACTGATCAACTATCAGTGGCGAGAGCGTAAAGCCTTGATTTCCTTGGCTGATTTTAGTATACCATAAGAAGCAAGAGCCAAATAGTTTAGCTCTTGCTCATAAGGTACCTACATCTTCATTCCACCCATTTTAGATTTTTTGGGCATTTTTCCCATTTTTCCATTCATGTCTATCATATCCCCGTCTTTCATGGTCATGGAGGTACCGTCTTTCATCTTACACATCCCGTCTGTCATTACTTGTGTGCCATTGGTTAATGTCATGTCTTTTTCCATTGGCATTGTTTTGCCGTTTTTTTGCATCTGCATTTTACCATCCATCATCATGAGATGATTTTTTTTCATGCTCATGTGTTGTTCCTTTTTCCCCATTTGCATGTTGTCATCCATTTTTTCCTGGGCAAATACACCTGAGCTTAAAGCAGAGGCAACAATAAAAACCATTAATTTTTTCATTTTTAAATAATTTGTGGGCCTACAGCAAAGCTGGTTGGTCACCGGTTAAAATAATTAGTATAATTAGTCAACGTCCCTTCACATATATATCGGCACTCTTCGTTAGCAAAGCCACGATCTTATGTAGCTATATTTTTCCAATAGAACTGGTTGTAGTATTGCTGGCCGACGCGTCGATTTTGAAAAAACTGTCTTATATAAAGGTAAGTTCAATAATCACAAACGTGTTACACAATTCGAGGGATACGTTGCATAATTCACACTATAAAAAGTGTGAATTTTTTTTAGATTTTTTTTAAAACACAGCCAATGCGTTGATAATTAGATTAAAAAGATTTTAACTTTTAATCGCTTTGTATATAAAATAATGAGGGATTATACGCTTCATGAACTGAATATCGCCTACAAAAGTTTGGGTAGGAAACCCGCCAAGAAAATTACAAATCCTACAACACTTGCTATCATTATTGATGATATTAAGCTTCGAGAAAGATTTATATATTTTTAAAGAATTGTTGCTTTCGTTTAAGTAACATGGTTAACCTTTATTGATACCCCATCGCCTGTAACTGAAATAGTTCCGAATAGCGACCTTCTTTTTCTAATAATTCCTCATGGGTTCCTATTTCGAAAACAGTTCCTTTTTCCAAAACAATAATTCTATCGGCCAACCTCGCGGTTGAAAAACGGTGTGAAATCAGCACCGCTGATTTCCCTTTTGTCATTTGAGCGAATCGCTGAAATACTTCATATTCAGCCCTGGCGTCTAATGCAGCAGTCGGTTCGTCAAGAATAAGCACCTGCGCCTCTTTCATATAAGCACGAGCGAGCGCTACTTTTTGCCATTCACCTCCTGATAGTTCTACGCCATCATTGAAACGTCTGCCAAGCCATTGCTCATATTTATTAGGCAACTTTTCGGCCAGGGCATCCGCCAGGCTTTCTTGTGCAGCTTTTTGGATCAAAGCCTTATTGTCTATTTCGCGGATATTGCCGACGGCGATATTTTGGGCAAAAGTCATTTGATAACGAAGGTAATCCTGAAAGATAATGCCTAAATTTAAACGCAGGTCTTCGATTGCATATTCCTTCAGATTTATCCCGTCCAATAATATTTGTCCTTCAGTAGGGTCATACAATCGTGCCAGTAATTTCACCGGTGTGGTTTTACCTGCGCCATTCTCGCCTACCAAGGCCAGCTTCTCGCCGGGATGTAGCGTGAAGTTTAAATGCCGGTTTGCCCAGTTCTCCGAATTATGATATCGGAAGCCAACATTTTCAAATGTAAACCCTTGTTTAATAGGGTTAGGGAATGGCAAAGGGTTTTCAGGAACACTTATCTTGGGTTTGATCTCGAAGAACTCTAAAAAATCGTTCAGGTAGATTGCGCCCTGCGACACCGTCGTAAAACGGTTCAGCATGCTTTCCATCAGGCTACTTAATTGCCGGAAAGAACCGGCCAAAAAGGTTAGCGTGCCAACCGAAGCTTTACCAGTAACGGTTTGGTAAATGATATAACCATAAGCGGCGTAATAACCCATACTTCCCAAAATCGAAAAGAACGTGCCCCAAGCCGAACGTTTAACAGCCAGTTTGCTGTTATCGGCATAAAATTTATCAGATTATATTTTAAAACGATTAATAATGAAGTCCGCGAGGCCGAAAATCTTCACCTCTTTCGCGGTTTCATCACTCGCACCCAAATAACGCACATAATCCAGTTCACGCCTTTCGGGTGTCTGGCTTCGGGTCAAAGCATAGTTTTGGCTGTTAAAGTAAGATTCCCCTAAAAACGAAGGGATAATGGCGATGAGCAGCAGCAGGATCAGCCAGGGGTTGAAAGCAATCAATCCCGTAAGCAGGAAAGCCATAGAAATAAAATCCTGCACCTGGCTCATCACCTGCGATAACAATACACTACGTTATAATATCCAATAAAACGCCCGTAAATAAATCATTGGAGCTAAAAATGCTCCGACTAGGAATGGTTGATTTAAATGCCTGACGTTTACAAAAATTGCGAAAAAATAATCCGATAAAACCTGTGTATTCAAGCCTGCATAGTTAAAAATTTCATCTCCTTTTCTTTGAAAAGGACTTTTTATTTGGTGGATTTTGCTTGAGGGTCAATAGGTTTTCAAGCCTTTTAATAGTCTTGTTTAACACAAGTATGATAATTAATGCAATTACCACCGTTGCAAATAGGATCCAAATTAATAACCCGTTCGGCCCCCAAGCCGAATTTACGCCTACAGTGTTTTTTTGTTGTGCATTTGAAGCTTGTACCGTTTTATATGCTGATCTAACATAGCCAATTATATCCTTAGCATCCTGGTCGGTCAAATTGCTGAATACAGGCATAGTCTGCTGATTAAATTTGTTATAAATCTCTAATGCTTCCGGATTTTTTTTTGCAATAAGTGCTTGGTTGTTCTGTATCCATTTGATGAGATAATCTTCTTTGTGCCCCATTGTAACCATCGGCCCTAACGCAGGTCCAACCATTTGTTCATCAATTTTATGACAAGTTCCACAATTATTAGCCATAAAAAGGTCTTTCCCTTTAGCTGCGTCCTGGGCATGAAGCTTAGAAATGCCGTTAAGCATTAAAAAGATAATGAATAGGGTTATTCTTAAAAACACTAATCTTTTCTTTTTTTCTGAATCCCGACCTGCTTTGTAAATGGTTTGATTAACCGGTTTGGTTTGGTAAAGATTAAAATTTTTCATATGGCTCGTATTCTGATAATTTATCTTCAAGATTGTTGATTCTCATTCCTCCGTTTCAGCGTTAAGCGATAAAAGTTCTCATTAACAAATTTCTCCTCGCTGAAACCGCATTTTTTGTAAACAGCGCGAGCCGCGTTATTATCCTGATAAATTTCGGCCTTGAGGGCTTTTAAATGCAAGTATGAAAAGGCAAATTCAATAATAGCTTGTAATGCTTTACCCGCTATTCCTTTGCGCCAAAGATCCTTTTCGCCGATAAAAATATTACATCGCGCATCGATCCGGGTAATATTGGTCAATTCTATATTGCCAATATGCTGATCTGAATCGACCAGGCAAATGGCGAAACATTTGTCAGTTGTATGACCAAGAACATAAGATAACCAACCCACCTCAGCATCCAAGGAGATGTATTTATGGGGTGCATCACCAGCATAGGACCACAAATCCGGATCATTGCTCCATTTGTAATTTTTTAATGCATCGTTGATAAGCAATGGTCTTATATAAATTGCGTAATTCATCTTCGAAGACATTATGCCCGGACTTTTAACAGACTTGCGTTGATGGCCACCACAACCGTGCTGACCGACATCAGAACGGCTCCGGCAGCCGGGCTAAGAACGATCCCCTGATTGTATAATACACCGGCCGCTAAAGGTAACGCCACTACATTGTAGCCTGTTGCCCAGATCAGGTTCTGTATCATTTTACGATAAGTCGCTTTGCCAAATAAAACCAGATTAACAATGTCTTTAGGATTACTGTTCACTAAAATAATTCCTGCTGTTTCTGCGGCAATATCGCTTCCCGATCCTACCGCGATTCCAATATCCGCCTGGGCAAGTGCAGGCGCATCATTTACCCCATCGCCGGTCATCGCCACAAATTCACCTTTTTTTTGCAACTCCTTAATTTTATCCAGTTTTTGGTGGGGCAGTACCTCGGCAAAAAAACCGTCCATTTTTAATTGATCGCTTACGCTTTCAGCCACCTGCTTATTATCGCCGGTCAGCAGCAATGATTTAATACCATTATTATGCAGCGTTTGTATCGCTTCGGCCGATTCTGGCCTGATGGTGTCTGACATAGCAATATACCCGTACAGAATTTCATTAATAAGAACAAAAACAACCGTTTCACTGCCGTTTGACTCAAATCCACCCGGTAATATTATTTTGTGTTCATTCAGATAACCCGGGCTGACCACTTTCAAATGTTTGCCCTCCACCAAAGCTTCAACACCCTTGCCGGGAATGGCCTGAAAATTCTTCGCTTCCGGAATGCTTAATGACCGCTTTTTGACCTCAGCAAGAATACCGGTGGCTATCGGATGTTCTGAATTTTGTTCCAGGGCGGCTACGATACGCAGCAGCTCGTTCTCCGTTTTTTCATTATCCTTGGTTTTATGGTCAGTTACAACCACCCTGGCTACTTCAAATTTGCCGATGGTCAGTGTGCCCGTTTTATCGAACACGATTGTGGTGATCCTTCGCGAGTTTTCGAAGGCTGTCCTGTTCTTAATCAGAAGGCCATGCTGAGCCGAAAGAGAGGTAGATTTAGCCACCACAAGCGGAACGGCAAGTCCCAGGGCATGCGGGCAGCAGATCACGATAACCGTAACCATGCGCTCCATAGCAAAGGCAAGGCCCTGACCGGCCGCAAGCCAAAAAATAAAGGTTGCAATACCAGCCGCAAGGGCGATGATAGTTAGCCATTTGGCCGCCTTATCTGCCAAAAGCTGGGTATTGGACTTGGCATCCTGCGCGTTTTTAACCAAGGTGATAACTTTGGACAAATAGGAATCTGCACCGCTATGCGTAACTTTTACCCTTAACGAGCCGTTGCCATTGACCGATCCGGCAATCACGTCCTGACCTTTAGACTTTTGAACCGGTGTTGACTCACCGGTCAGCATGGATTCGTTCAGATAGCTTTCGCCATCCTGAATAACGCCATCCGCTGCAATCTTTTCGCCAGGCTTGATCAGAATAATATCGCCTGATTTTAGCGTGTCTGTCTGTACATCAGTCGTATTTTCCCCTTTAATTAAATGCGCTTCCGCCGGCATGAGCTGCACCAACAGTTCCAGTTCCCTCGATGCACCCGCAACCGACCGCATTTCAATCCAGTGACCTAAAAGCATGATCAGGATCAGGGTCGTTAGTTCCCAGAAAAAGTCCATGCCTTTTAATCCGAACACGGTCGCCGCACTGTAAATATAGGCAACGGTGATCGCAAAGCCAATCAGGGTCATCATACCTGGGGTCCTTGCCTTCAGCTCACTTAGCCAGCCGGCTAAAAACGGCCAGCCCCCATAAATAAATACCGCGCTTGACAAACCAAACAGCAGGTAATCCGAACCGGCGAACTGGAGGTAGAGATGCAACCATTGCTGGATCTGCATCGACAGTAGCATGACCGGGACGGTTAACAGCAATACCATATAAAACCTTTTTCTGAAATCTGCGATCATCATCGCATGATGATTGTGGCCTGACATACCCATATCAGAATTGGCGGTTTTGTGCTTTGCCTCGTGTCGTGATCGATCTCTATTTGTCGCTGCCATTTCTGCATGAAGCTGATGATGGTGATCGTCAGTGAATGTAGCGATATCTACCGTTTTTTTTTCGTGCTGATTTTTCATGATACTTATTTTTATCTGGTTTTATTCCTGTCCAGTTGCCAGCCCCGTTATTTTATTGATAAGTTCTCCAAATACTTAATAAAACTTTCGGTATAGAATTCCATTGCGCCCTCTTGTCTTAAAACGATTTTACCACTTTTATCCAGTATAACAGTCGTTGGTATGGCATCGCCCATAAACTCACCGGGAATTGTGGTTGCCGCAGCATAAACAGGTAATAAAAAGCCTTTTTCTTTCATAAAAGGCAAAGATTTTTTGAAATCATGATCCATATCCACGGTAACGAATACTAAGTTTTGATCGCTTTTCAAACGCCTGTATAATTTATCCAGGCCGGGCATCTCTTCCCTGCAAGGCGCACACCAGGGAGCCCAGAAATTGATTACTACGATCTTTCCTTTTAAGTCGGTTAATTTTAATTTTTTACCATTTTTATCTTCGAGGGTCAATGACGGTGTATCGCTTACTATTGAAGAATAAGTATTGAAGGTTGATATAAGTACTTTGTTTGTATTTAAGTAGTAAGCTTCTGCTGAGCTATTTAATGCGGCCGCTGACAGCAGAAAAAGGGTTGCCATTCCCGCGCAAAAGCCTTTCATTTTTTTATTTGTGGTTTGATGTTCCATCGTTTATTGATTAAGCATTACATTTTCATAGGTTGACTTGTATGTCCCGGCTGCATTTTATATTTACCCCAATGAGCGGCGGCGACACCGCCAAGCACGAGAAAGAGCAGGGACAGAATAGCAACTATTACTTTTTTATTGATACTCACGGTAGCAGGCATGATCATCTGGTCGTGGCCATCTTTGATGGCGACATCGGCTGTTGCATTGGATGCCATATTCATACCGGGCATGGCCAGTGGAATTGGTTCATTTGTACTGACGGCACCGCCTTTTCCTAATACCCGTTGGGTGCCCATACCGTGTTTGAGTTTGTTTTTAACCATCCACCAGTTTACAGGGAAGGCCAGGCAACCCCCAATGAGGGAGGCAAGAGACATGATTCCCCAAAAGCGCATCGAACTAATTTCCATGTTTTGCATGTTGTTGGTCATCAAAATGATCATTACCGGAATCATCCCGGACATCACAAAATTCATCGACATCAATTCCGGATACCAGGTTTTACGAACGGCAGCCAGGTAAGTACCACCCAACATATCTTTCATGAATAAGGCCTGAAAAATGAATAAACCGAAAGCGAAGCCCGCCAAATATTCCAGGATACTATCCAGCCACATCGGTAAACCAAGCGCAGCGGTCAGAAAAGCAACCAAAATAACGCCGGTTGCATCACCTGCCATGCAATGGATCGTTGAACCCACAGCTTGTTTCCAAAGCGGCGCGATAAATTTTTCGTGGGTATTTGGGGCCGGCTCCCGGCACGAAATTACGTAGATAGCCAGTCCGAAGATGCCGGTATATAACGTAACCAAAATCCATCCCCATTTCATTACTTTCATTTCGGGGGTACTGGTAACCAAATCATAGGTAACGTATCCAACTGAGACCGCTGTTAAAAGAAACCAGGCAATAAGCAATATTTCCATAAGCTTGTTATTTAGTTACAAATGAAAAATGCCGGCTTACGGGCCGGCATTCAGTTATATTTAATAAGTTACGGTTAAACCTCCACCCAATCCCATATCGCTGTCATAATGGCTTGACAAGGAAAAATATTTGGTAACGATATACCGCAATCCGGCGGCATATTCTTTATCGGTGTTGATCATAAAATTCATGCGGAGCCGTTTTGACAATGGAATATCTTCACGGCCTAACTGAAACCGAAGTTTTCCGTCACCGTCGATACGCGCATCAGCGATAACCAGCATTGGTAACGTATAAGCCATACCCGCCACCACCGTTCTCCGGCGCTCTTTGTTGCTTACCTGTCCGAATAGATTCTTATAATCGCTGCCAAAAATATTTTTTTCATTCGGATTAAATTGTTTGTAATGATAATCGAAGCCTACATAGGGGAAAAACCATTGATTCCGGCCTATATAACGTCCAACCATCGTTTCACTCTCATAACCCATTTTAGCATTTAAGCCAAGGTGCCAAATGGAGTTCACTTTCCAACGGGTATTAGCCAGCATGATTTCGCCATCGCTACCGTTGCTTTGAAGGCCAATACGAGCCATTGGATGTGGCATCCGGTCATCCGCGTTTAACCGGCGTCTGGCCAGTTTCGGATCAACAATGTCGGTTTTTTCAACGAGGGTATCCTGATAACTAAATACACGCCCCATCCCGCTCATCATGTGGTATAAAATATGGCAATGAAAAAACCAGTCACCGCCGGGCTCTGTTGCCGCGAATTCTATCGTATCCCTTTCCATGGGTGCGATATCAATCACATTTTTCATGATGGCATTCTCACCCTGGCCGGCCAGTAACCTGAAGTCATGTCCGTGCAGGTGCATCGGGTGGCGCATCATGGTATTGTTGTATAAAATAATACGCACGTTTTCCCCTTTTTTGATTAATATTTTATCGGATTCGGAAACTACCTTATTATCAATACTCCAAACGTAACGGTTCATATTACCCGTTAAATTGAACTTCAGTTCTTTTAGCGGGCCGGGAGGTAAGGTTGTTTTTTCAGGAGCCCGGAGCATGGCGTAACTAAGGGTTACAATATCCGTGTTGCTGTTTCCCATATCCATATCAGCCATGCTTTGGGTACTTTCCTTCATTTGCATTTTTTTGCTGCTACCATCGGTCGAAGTGGGGCTTTTCTTGGTATCGCCGTTTTGCATCTCCTGCTTTTTCCCTTTTAGGGTATCAGCCGGGTGCTCAGGCCCCGTTATCTCCGGGTACATGACGGTATTCATATCCATTTCCTGGTTGCGCATTTCCATCCCGTCCATCTTCACCAGATTACCCTTCATGTCCATCATGTCGTTCATCATCTTCATGCCCGCGAAGTACTTAAGCTTTGGCATTTTCACCGCTGCTACTTTCTCGCCGCTGCCCAACCAAAGGGACGCATGCTTGGTGCGGTCTTCCGGGGTGACTAAAAATTCGTAGCTTTTATTGTCGGGAATAGTTACCACCACGTCGTAGGTTTCCGAGACCGCTATGATCAACCGGTCGACCTCTACGGGTTCTACGTCATTGCCGTCAGTAGCGACCACGGTAATCTTACCACCTGCCCAATTCAGCCAAAAGTAAGATGAAGCCCCACCATTGGCGATACGCAGCCTTACTTTATCACCGGCCTTGAATTGTGGCTGCGTCGACTGGTTTTTACCGTTGATCAGAAAATTATCGTAAGCAACATCACTTACATCCATAGCCGTCATTCGCTTCCACTCATTGGTCAACTTCACCTTAAGGTTACCGGAGCGTATTGCCTCTGAATAACTTTGAGTAGTTCCTTTAAGAATGCTAAACCAGTCGGTCTGATTGTGAAGGCTTCTCTCTACCTCTTTGGGGTTCATGTCGATCCAGTCGCTCAATACAACTGGTATCGTAGGGATATTCCATTCCTGACGTTTATTCATTATAAAAGCCCCGTACATACCGATTTGTTCCTGCAACCCTGAGTGACTATGATACCAGTGTGTACCATGTTGGACGATGGGAAACTTATAAAGGTATTTGGTATGGGGTTTGATGGGCATTTGCGTAAGAAAGGGAACGCCGTCCATCTTGTTAGGCAAAAAGAGCCCGTGCCAGTGTAGCGAGGTTTCTTCATTCAATTCGTTATGCACCCAGATCTCCGCAGTGTCCCCTTCTGTAAATGTAAGGGTCGGCATGGGGATCTGCCCATTCACCGCGATGGCACGCTTTGGTTTTTTCCCCAGCATTACCGTGGTATCTTTAATATATAAGTCGTAACGGACGGTATGTGGCGGCGCAGCATTCATCGTTTTTATCGGGCCTAAATGAGCCTTGGCGCTGTTAACATCAGCTGCATCGCCGCTGTTATCACCCATGTTCATCCCATCCATTTTCATTCCACCCATATTATCCGCTTTCTTACCGTCATCCTTCATCGGCATAGACATACCACCAGATTTTTCGGAGGCTGACTTTCGTTTTTCCCCGCCCATTTGCATTCCGCTCGTGTCAGCTGTTTTTTTTGAAGGGTCTTTCATCGGCATCTGCATACCGGTTGCTTTTTTGGGAATTGCTTTGTTTTTTTCCTTGACCAGTTTCATGCCGCATTTGGGGCAATTGCCAGGCTTGGAGGCGTGAATCTCCGGGTGCATCACGCATGTATAGGTAACCGGCTGTTGTTTCTGCATGCCCGCCATATTTTGCATATCGGTTTGCGCAAAGGCGAGTTGCTTCAAAAAAAGCATTACCACAATTATTAATAATTTTTTCATCTTTACATTTCTTATTTAGTACAATATAGCCGGTCAGTCCTTCCGAAACTGACCGGTTATTTTATTAGTTACTCGCTAAGCTGGCGTTCCTGATCCAATTTTTGATTAAGATTTTATCTTTGGGAGTAAGTTTAGCGTCACCGTGTATCAGCAAGTAGGAAGGTAAGGGCATGGTGCCTTCATCTAAACTTGTGCTGATCGCCCTCAGTTTGCTTCTTTTTTTTCTTGCGGAATAGGTTCCGAATTCGTCAAAGTTCAATTCATCTTTACCTTGCCGAACATGCCTGTCCATCATAAATCGCATGGGCTGGATATGTGCGTAAAAAGGATAGCTGGTGTTATTGCTATGACAATCATAACAGTCATTTTTTAAAATCATCTGTACATCCCCCGGCATCGGGTACACTTTAGTTATATTATTTGAGGGCACTAGTTTTCCCTGGTTTAAATCCTTGGGGATAAACTGGATGATAATAAACAGCATGATAATGATACCCAACCCAATTAAAATTTTACGCTTCATACTTTTTATTGCAATTCTTCTTTGATCAAACCACAGGTAGGCATAGCGGAACCCAGGTAAGGGTTTTTAATTTCCTTTACTTCGCTCAGCCAGATCGCACCCTTTTTATCATTAAACATTGGGCAACGGTCTACATACAAGGGCAGGCTAGTGCCAAATAATTTTACCAGGTCATACATATCTTTGCTCAACATATCAAAGTGTTCGCGTTGATGCGGAAGTTTGCCCGCGCTCACGCCAATATGTTCCGCCATTTCCTTAGCGTCATCTGCAATGTCCGAATAAGATTTCTGTTGATCAGGTGTCAATACAGATTTATCCAGCTTAATAAAACCCTCAGATAAGGCTTTACCCGCGGTTGCAGCATCGCTGCTGTTATCTTGGGCAAGTGCATTTTTCACCTGTAAGTAATTAGCGACCATTTCCTTTACGGAAGCCGTGGTCTTGGCATCGACGCCTGATTTTGCCGTAGAAGACGCGGTCGGAGTTGCTGTTGCCGAAGCAGTAGTATCTTTGCCAGCATCCGCAGAAGCTTTTTTGGCGTTATTATTACAAGCAACAATAGATAGGGAAGCCAGGCCGATGGCCGAAATGATAATTAGATTTTTCATGAGAATTATATTGGAAGTAAATCATACCCGCGCGGTATAACCACTCGCGGGGTATGATAATTAAATAATAGAAGTTAATTGATTTATTTATTCAGGGTTTCAGTGACCTTACCGCAGGTAAGCATCTGGCTGCCGAAATAAGGATTTTTGATCGTGGCATCAGCTGACAACCAATAACTCTTCTTCATTGGGCAATAATCATAATAGACTACCTGCTCGGTAAGTTTTACTGCCTTAGCGAGTTTAAAGAAGTTTGACGAAAAATTCGCGAAATGTTCACGCTGGTGAGCGAGGTCTTTGGTTTCAGAGATGTGCTTGGCATCAAAAGCTAACTTGTCCTGGAAGGACATAAAAGCGTTCATGTCAGCCTCAGGCAGCGATTTCATATCAACCGCGTTAACCGTCTTTAAAAATTCTCCGGCATGCGTAGCCGCCTCGGCCCCGCTAGATTTGATCAGATCGTTCTTAATATCGTAATAGGAAGTCAGTAAAGAAGAAAGTGTAGATGATTTTGCGCTATTTTGAGCAAAACCCTGGGCGAAAGAAGCTGCAAGAAATGCAACCGCAAAAAATAGTTTTTTCATTTTTATTTGATTGATTTTTAAATAATAATTATAAGCATGCTTGTGCATGCGAGAAACTAAAATTAAAAAACAATCAAATCTGAAAACTTTGCAGCGTAACTCGAATATCGGCTGTGGGGGGCCGCTTTCGGGGTATAAAATTATTATTAAAAGATAAAGATATATCTGATAGGGGCAGCAGTTTGAAAAGGAAATAAAAGTTGGCAGTCATAACAGGAATCTGAATGACACTTTTGGCTTGCTGGGGAACTATTTTACTAAGTGAAGCGAAGTTATTCGCCATTCCCTGGCAACAGGGATCTTCTTTAGCAGCAAATACGGTTTTATCCTCGCTTTTTCCGATAGCCGGCCCCATTTCCGTATGGCTATGGTGCATAGTGTGCAAATCTTTACCGTGATCAGCACGGGTGGCCAGGCTTAAATTTCCCATATGTAAGGCACAACTCAACCCTATCACGGAATTCAGCAGAAATATAAATAAAAGAAGAAGTGCCTTACTTTTCATTTTCCGAACAAATCTACATAACTATTTTTAAAAAATGTTACATAATTAGGTAAATAATTTATATAATTTCGCTACGCCTTAAACCTAACAAACACATCTGGCGATTTTTTCCATAATGAAATGATTCTCACCAAACTTACATAACGCGTCACAGTGTTGCCTCAAATCGGAGAAACAAATATATTTCATCTGCATTTTCCCTATTTTAATTGACGGCCTGGAAAGCTGAATAATCACATCTTTTTCACGTTGATCCGGCACGACAAGATATAAAACCTGCCCGTTGCCCGCCATACTGAAATTCAGATCTGTCAGTCTTAAAATTCCTGAATAAATACTGGTGCTCTTTTCCACCTCGAAAGCTGCAATTACATTACTGGTATTTTTTTCAAACCAAATGATATCAATTAGCTTAACCGTATTTAACACCTCCCTTTCCAAGGGCAAGTGCGGGAATTCTGATAAAGATATAAATGAAAATTTATTGCCGTTCCATGATTTGGAACGGTCATTGGATGCTGCGATAACATCATATCCGAGGGTATGACCAATTTTTAATAAATGAAACTGCATTTCATTATGTAAGTGTTCATCATCCGTTTCGGTCTTTCTATCCTTGTGCCGTTTTTCAATTAGTCTCTCCAGCCGGTTACGTTCAGTTTCTGACAGGTATTCATCTTTGCCTAACAGTAATTTTTGAGTGCCTATCTCGAAAAGTAAACCAGCGAATGCGCCGGTATCTAAGGAAAGTTCATTACAATATTTATGGTTCATATCCATGATAACCTCCCTGATCTTAAGGTATTCACTCCAGCTGCCTAATTTCTTTTTGTCTTTAAACAGGTAATTAAACCCGTTTATGATTGCGGTGTTAAAAGGCGGTATCAGTGTTGGATGTAAAAAATAGAGAATACTTGCAACTGCAGGTCCTAAACCTTTTATCTTCAAAGCATCCAGCTTTTCAATTTCCCGTATGATTTGAGCTTCATTTTTTGCGTTAATGCAGTTTTCCAGGAACTGTCCGAAAGCAATCTTATTTGCCTGGTTCTCATAAATATCCGGAATCCTTAATTTAGGTTTCCAATAAAACGGGTGAGAAGCTCCTTCAAAGACTTGTTTTTGTTCCGTAATGCAACTCAAAACAAACTCAAGGGACGTTCCCTTAAAATCATTGCCGAAACGTTTGGTCTTGATATCATCGATAACCTGCAACACCCCCCTACGGATAGATCGGAAGGCTTTTAACCGTTCTTCATTATTGATGAACCAAGTATTATAAACGGATTCCTGATCATTCTTGTACTGGGCAATGATGGATAGTAAATGTTCGCTCATGTTTAGGATTAATAGGCTAAGATAACAGAACTCTTTTATTGATACTAATTCATTGCTAAATTCTTAGGATGATGAAGACTGGTTACCTAAGGTAAGCGTTTATGGCATTATTTTGCGGTCGCAGATCAATCGTTCTTTATAAAGTGAAATTATTTTCTGATTATCCGGTTGAATGGCCGCTTTCGATTTGCTAAGACCCTATCGTTGAATACCACGAAATCACTTATTGCATGATGATGATAGTGATAGGCAATTTCGGCAAGACCTAATCCTTCGAAATACATTTTCGACCTATTTATGGCTTCTGCGAGTTCTTCATGCTTATAAAAATGGGTATCTGTTACCTGTATTTCACCACGGTCCGTTGAATGTTTAGCGCCTCAGTTATGACACCCGAAAAAGAAGCAAAATACTGTACGGAAGCGGAAAATAAGATAATATTAAATTTAAGTCCTGTTAAGCTTTCAGCTGGAAAGCTGTCATGGATAAATTTTTAATTTGTCTTATTAAAAACGTTTATCGCCTGATGGATTTCGCTTTTGTTCAGATCTAATCCAATGATTTCTGTTTGCTGTATTTCTGTTAGTTTAGCAGAAAGCCAACCATTGCCGCAGCCTACCTCTAAAATCTTTAAGGGGTTCCTCTTTTTTTTAAGATAATTGATCAATGTATCGCAGGTTTTTTTCTGATCTTCCATTCTTTAAAATGAAAGTTACCGGGTTCGACCTCGGGTAGCAACGATACCTGAAAATCAGAATAGGTTTTTTTCCTTTTGTTGCAAAAGGACATAAGCCTTTTCAAAATCGGGATCATGGTCTATATTATAATTCATCAAAACAGGCAAATCATCTTATCCGGTTGTATTGAGACCCTAACAAATAAGGACTTCAATTAGCATGTACGCAAAAATAATAGATAACGTTGCTTCTAAGATAAGTAGTATAAGGGCTTGCTTTTAAGCTTAACGACAGCATTTTTTTATAAAGAAGAATTTGAAAAGCCAAATAAGGCCACTTTTAATCTTTTTCATGTTTATGATTTCTATATGTATGTACGTTAATAAGAGCTAATTATTGTAATAGGCTCATCGGATTGCTGAGGCCTGATCATCTTATAGAATTATATTGTTGTATCGATTTTCTGATAGCCTTAAAATTGTATTTATTCTGTTGCTTGAAAGCAAGGTAAACCTGCTGTTTATCATTGATCAGATCGGTGAAGTGTTGGACTAATTGTTTGTCTGTTCCAAACAAACGCCTTTGGTTATAAATTTCGACCAGTGGCATATTTTCTTTATTTGCATACCAATACCTGCTAGTTGCTCTGTAACGATGAGATATCAATTCATATAAGTTAATTTGCCCGCGTTCCATTAATGCAACGAAAGTAGGTTTATCGTCACCCGGTAAAACTGCGGCTATAAAAGTCTGGGGGTCCATTTTTGACCAATGATATTCCTTTATCTTACCTTCCCCTACGGATATAGCCTTCGTACTTCCGGGTAATTCATATACGATGTTTCCCAACCAGTTATATTTTAGTTTTACGACAATGGTATCACCTGTTTTCGTAATGATATAATCGCTGGCTATCTTTTGAGCATAAACACTTTTCAGGGATAAAAGAAGCACGATAGAGACGGTGATAACCCTGGCCATGATGTAAATTTTAAAAGATAAAATTATTACTATATAGTAACGTTATGAACTTGACCATATTATGTTTTACTGCAGGTTGAAAGCAAAATTTAAACCCGCATTTTAATTGACGGCGACAGAGATGGTATCTTACCGTTGACGCTTTAAGAAATACAAATGAACCTTGTGACCGTTGTAAATTAAAGGTTCTTTGCGCCGAATTTACCTCCGTTTACTGGAAGAGTATACATGCTCATTAATCCGAGTTCCGACCATGAGCTTCGAAGAATCCATTATTTAATGAAACAAATGGGTTCGGGTAGTCTTTATGCTATTATGGAAAATCATTTCTTCATTAAAGCGCCACTATGTTTTAAAACATTGTCCAACACCCTCGAAATCAATCACGAAGAAGAAATTTTCAGGGTTTCCCTGAATGGGATAACAATAGGCGCTGTTACCAGCAACGAAGATAAAAGCTGGGATTTGGCCGGGGGTGAACTTGATCAGGAAACCGTGAATTTGATTGGCGAAGGCATTGAAAAATATTATGATGAACATTACAGTTAATTTTTAATTTCTTTTTGCACCTTCAACCGGAAATGCCCTGCCTACCTTCGTTTCGTGGGGAAGCCTATTGAAGAAGCTGCCTTTTTATTACCTGTCAAGATCCGTTCCAACCGGGTAATTACCCGGCTTAATAACAGGATAACGATAAAAAAAAGGAGGGTGATCCCGAGTAAAACGTATACCATCAGGCTACTTTCGTTTTCATTTTTCGCGCTCGTTTTATTAAGGGGCGCGGCCGTCACCTTTGTTCCGCCTTCCTGAATGGTTTTATATTCCAATCTGATATAAGGGAGGATATTTTTTACATCCTGATCAGTAAGGTTAGTAAATACCGGCATAGGCTGCTGGTTAAATTGCTTATATATTTTCATCGCTTCCGGATCCTTCTTTGCGATCAGCGCCTGGTTATTTTGTATCCATTGGATCAGGTATTCCTCCTTATGTCCCATGGTAACCATCGGCCACAGGGCGGGCCCTACCAGCTGCCGGTCAATTTTATGACAGGTGCCACAATTATTGGCCGCAAATAAAGCTTTTCCTTTAACCGCATCCTGGCCATTTACAAAGCCAGTTACCGTAGTCGTTAGAATGGAAACAATTAATAATGCTTTTAGCTGTGGTCTTATTTTAATAGGTTTTATTGTTATGCTTTATGCCACGGTGCCGCTGTTTAAAAAATATATCGGTTAAATGTTCCGTATTTTTCCTTTACCCTCCCTTTTGGTAAGCTAAAGGCGATCAGTACCAGACCGGACACAATGGCGTTCCATAAAGCAAAAGCCGGTACCCCTTTTATCAGAAGAATGGCTGCGATCAGCCAAAGGGCGAAAATAAAATTAACGAACCGTAAAGTCCGGCCCACTTCCGCCATAGCAATCACCGAAAAAGTGACCACTAATGCCCCAAGCGTCGTAAAGTAATTAGCGGCTTTACCGGTTATGTTGAAATTTCCCGGATAAAACATCCACCACAACCCTATAGCTGTGCACAACAGCAAATTCCAGGGCAAGTTCATTCCCCAGCCCATAGCCGGAAGCGTTTTGGAAATGGAATCCGTAAATAGCGGAGTGCGCACATCTTTACTGCCGCCTTTAATCGTGTCCCCCATCCAGAAAGTGCGCCAAAAAGGCTTTCCTTCCTTTACTCGTCTGCTCAAAAATTGTATCATAGCTACCACTTCATCCAGCGTAAGGGGTATCATAACGACCATAGCTATGGCAGTTATAAGACAGATGGTGCACCAGTGTCCGACGGAAACCGGCTGTAAAGTAATCAGCACGATGCTGACCACACCCAGCGGAATGACCAGTATACCAAAAAAGCTGACCATCCAGGGCATCGTACGCCAGCGGTTGGGCATACCCATATAGCCCATCAACGCTTCGATGGTATAAGAAAGGTGACCCAGACCGGCATCAGATATAGGAAATGATTTAGAGACAGAAGAGGTTAAAACCTTTTCAGTTCCCATGCTAAAAAACGGGTCCCAGGTGTAATGAATATAGCCTAACTGATAAGCGGTTAAATAGCGGGAACAAAAAAAACCAATCCAGCCCAGTATGATAATGGGAGTGCGTTGCAGCCAGGTAGAAGGGTTGTAAGACCAGCCAGGAGGGGTATCTGGTCCGGGAGGCATCGTCATCATCATCTGCATCATGCCGGGCATCTCCGGGATAAGCACCGATAAACCAATAGCAAAGATACCGGCTATATTATCGGTTATATAAGCTGATGCATCCGGTGACCAGAAAATCAACGGGGCAAATAAGAGCCACACACCAACCATCGTAGCAGCCCAGGGTGCCCAAAGCCGGAAAGGGTTGGCCGACAACAAACTAAACATAACCAGTAGCACGCCGCTCAGGACGTCACTATAGGTCATCGCGATGCTTTGATAGCCAAAGGTCAAGGGTGCTGCAATAAGAAAAAAGCCGAGCAGTATATTCGTAGCATGTGTCCAGTACAGGCCATTGTAATGTTCAATGATCATTTTTCTTTGATCTGCCACTTGTTTTTTGGAGGATGTTTCACCTTGCGGCGACATGGAAGAGTGATCGTGCTGATTCATATGAATGGGATTTGGTTACAACATTTGACTCGCTATTATTTAAGTTTATTCACTTTATAGAAATTTTCAGGATTCGCTTTTAGGTTGTTGACGATTTCAGGTAAAGTTTCTCTTAGTCCATGCCTGGGCTTCCAGCCGAGCAATTTTTTTGCCTTGTCACTGTCCAGTTCAAAATGATCGTCGGCTAAATCGATCATCCAGGGCTTAATAAATGCTTTACCAAAAATATTTAACATGAATGCGCCGGCTTTGGCAAACCACTTCGGTATCGAAATGATCTCCGCTTTTTTTCCGCTGAGCTGTTTACTGATAATATCCTGCAATTCCTGGTATGACAAGGTTTCGTCATCGCCGATATTTAAGGTGAGTTCCCGAGGCAACTCTTTCCTATTGCCAATCGTACGAACAATAACATCTACTAGATCGTCAAGGTGAACATACGTACTTCCGTGGGTGATATCACCAGGGTACAGCCTCGCGGTGATTTGCTTCTCATAAATGCGCTGTATTTGGTTGGAAATAGGTATAGAATTACCTTGTCCATTGTATACGCCAGCTATACGCATGGTCACGACCGGGATTGCACCTCTCTTTTCGTGCAGTAATTTTTCCGTGGTTACTTTCGATTTTGGATAGTCCCACTTAGGTTCCAGCGGCCATTCTTCATCTATCGTTACTCCCGGTGATGACGGTTTGTAAACAAGCATGCTGCTTGAAAATATAAGTTGTTCTACCTTAAACTTTTGAAGATTCTTTAATAACCTTTCTGTCCCCTTAACCGTTATTTGATCATATAAATCGGAAGGTTTACCTAAAAAATCGTAATAGGCAGCCAGGTGAACAACAGCGGCGATCTGGTTTCCGTAAGCATAACGGATCCGCTCAAAAGCAAATTCCACGCTATTGTCGCTGGTCAGGTCCACACAGATACATTCCGCTTCGGCAGGAGGAAAAGGATAACCCGCATTATCCAGTCCTGCAATAATAAATTTGGGCGCCAGCTTTTCTATCAGCGCAGTTCCTATCAGACCGCTGGCACCTGTTACCACGACCAGCTCTTTTTGTGCTGCGCCGGATTTGCTTTCGGATTCTCTTTTTGCCATTTTCACGATAGTTTAATTTACTTCACATCTTTACAAACATTCCTGACCTGATGCCTTAAGTTTGGTGGCCATCTGCTGACAAGTTTCTGCGCATTCATTGCAAGCCTCACTGACTTTGCCGCAATATGAGCCGATGCCGGCAAGTCTTTCAAATTCTTCCCCGCAGGACCTGCAAATAAACATACATACCGGTCGCAAATGGATGGCATAAATGTCGTCTAAAGTCAGTTCTTCCGCCATAGCCCGGCATACCGATACACACTCCAGAGCCAACCGTGTGCTTCTTTCAGTAAGGCCGGTAGCATTATGTTTTAAATTCTCAGCAGCACAGTGCTCACAAGCCGTTGCACACTTTTTAAGTTCCTGAATTAATTCGTGGTCATATAAATTTGCCATCATTTGCATCTAAAACATTAAGAATTACAGCTGAGCAAAGTCACTTTTGCTGCGTAGTCGTAAATATAATTACTTCCCCTTAGCAGATGGATCTCGTCGGTCAACTGTAAGGAACACGGAGAATTAACACAGTGTAGTAAAAGGCCTGCGTCTTCAGCAGGCCTTTGCACCAAATCAAACGGCAGTAGCCATCTGCTCACAAGCTTCCGCGCATCTGCGGCAAGCTTCCGCACATTTTTTACAGTGCTCCATACCCATCTGCGCATGTTTTTCGCACTCTTCTGCACAGGCCTTACAGGCATCCACACAAACGCGGCAAAGATGCTCGCTATATTCACTGCCCAAACTCATGAGTTCGGTAGCAGCGCGGCAAACGGCTGCACATTCCAGGTCCAGTTGAATACACCTGCTCATCATTTTTACATTTTCCTCTTTTAAACATTCCGTAGCACAATGGCTACAGGCTACTGCACAGGCCACACAGGCATCGATGCAATCTTTGAATTTTTGATGTGACATGTTTTACTTTTTATAGTTACCATTTGATGATTTACTATTTATTACCATTAGCGAGCAACCAATCCTGGAACTGGCCTATCTCTTTGGTTTGGCTGTCAATGATACTTTGCGCCATCGTTTTCATAGCGGGCTCCGAGCCTTTTAATAGTTCTAACCTGGCGTTCTCTGTCGCGGTCTGATGATGGCCGATCATCAGTATAGCGAAGTCATGGTCAATTCGCCCGTTGACGATTTGCAGGTCGGCCTGTTTCATCCCTTTCTCCATATCCATCATTTGCTGCATATCGAAATCAGGGTCGTTCCCATGAGCGGGATGAGCTTTTAAAAACGCTGTTAGCTGGGCTATCTCTGCCTGTTGTGCCGTAATGATGGACTGTGCCATTTGTTTCATGGTCGCATCACTTCCGCTTTTTAGTTCCAGGTTGGCCATATCGATCGCGCCCTGGTGATGGATGCGCATCATTAAAGCAAAATCATTGTCCGGGTCTTTGGTCATTTTCAGCGTGTCCATTTTCGCCATGGTGGCGTGCATAATGGCCATCATCTGGTTCTGATCATGTGCCTGCAATTGTAATTGACTGCTGTCTTTTTTGCAGGCGCTGAATATGGCCACAAAGGCCGTTAATACAGAAATTTTTATTACATTTTTCATGGTAGTCTATTTTTGGTTATCTATTTATTATCCTTTGTGCTGGCTCGTCCATTGTTTAAATTCCTTAATCTGGGTGCCTTGTTCAGGAATTGATTTTTGCGCCATCGAACGGAGTTTAACCGTCTTGCTAAAGGCTATGATACTTTTGGCCATCACAACGCCATCGCTATGGTGCTTGATCATCATATCTGCAAATTCATGATCTACCGAACCCATAGACATATGCCCCATTTTTTTCATGGTCATCATATTATCCGCCATCGCTTTCGCCGGCCCGGCAGTTTTATTCATCGGGTCATAATTTTTAGGGGCACTTTGCAAAGAAGCGATCAGTTGATCCAGGTCGGCAACCTCTTTGGTTTGCATATCAATGATTTTTTGAGCCATCTTTTTCATCGACCCATCCTTGCCATCCTGTAATTCAACTTTTGCCATATCAATAGCACCCTGATGATGGAGCTTTAGCATGGAGGCAAAGTCAAGATCCACATTGCCCTTCATGGGTTGTGCCTCCATGTCTTTCATCATTTTATTCATGACCTCCATGAGTTCATCTCCATGAAAAAAAGCATGCTTTACCGGATTTGTTAAAGCAATTGCGGATGCGATGTTCGTAATTTCGGAATGTCTGGTCATTCCGGTGCTGTTGTTAATGCCAGTCGCACCCAGTGCGATCAGCGGGATCATTAAAATTGTTATTTTCATAGATTTATTGATTATTATTTATATTTTATTTTTAGTAAATGATGGTCAGTCCACCGCCGAAACCGTACTGGTTGTCATAACTTGCGGACACGGCAAAGTATTTCGTAAGAATATAACGGGTGTCCACCTGGAATTCGTTATCCGTATTGTACGATGCCCCCATATATAACCTGGTGGAAATGGGTATATCATCGCGGCTGACCGTCAACCGGAATTGTCCTTTATTGCTGATCCTGGCATCGGTTTGCACAAAAAGCGGAAGAAGGTAACGTAGGCCAATTACTGCACTGTTATCTCCTTTACGGCTAAAGAGCCGTCCCTTTTCGGTCTGTTCGAAGTTCCCGCCTAGATATGCCGCCAGGTATTGGTTATTATCCAGGTAGCGCTGAAAGCGGGGATCAATTTCATATCGTCCGTCATAGCTAAACCTGTAATTGGCATTAAACTCATAACGGGTATTCGAAATAAAAATCGAACCTACATTTGTTTGTGAATGAAAAGCCGCCATTCCCCAGGTGTACCATTGGCGGTCATCTTTCAATAAAGGGTTGTTTTTCTGATATGGTGCGACCTGCGGATTGCTTGGAGCATCCTCATAACGAACCACCCTTGCCATTCCGGACATCATATGGTATAAAGTATGACAATGGAAAAACCAGTCATGCGCTTCATCAGCTAAAAACTCGATCGTTTTTACCTGCATGGGTTCAATGCTGACCGTGTGCTTTAAAGGCGCAGAATCACCTTTTGCGTTCAATACCCTAAAAAAATGGCCATGTAAGTGCATAGGATGCTCCATCATGGTCGTATTATGTAAAACGAAACGGACAATTTCACCTTTTTTGATCAGCAACTTATCGGCCTCTGATAAAGCTTTATTGTTAATCAGCCAGGTATAACGGATCATACTTCCAGTCAGGTATAGGTGATAAGTTCTGACCGTATGTGCGCCTTCAATGGCGGTTGAGCTATTGGCCTGAAGCATATCGTACGTCAGTATTTTTCCTTCACCACCCAATCCCAATAACATGGAACCTCCGGGCCCCATTTTCGTACCCCTGCCGTCGTCGGTCATATTCATATTCCCCATGCCACCCATATCCATATTGCCCATATCTTTTTGCTGGTCAGCCATATCAGGACTCATTCCTTTCATGGGCTTTTTTTTCGATTTGCTGCCGCTCATTTTCATACTGGAATCGCCTTTCATGTCCATTCCCGCCATTTTCATGTCACCTTTATCCGTCATAGGTTTATTTTCTTTCCCATCCATTTTCATTCCGCCCATATCCATGCCATCCATTTTCATTTTACCCGTACTTTTGCTGAATTCCAAACCATCGTTTTTCACTTTCGAGTTGGGCACTGCATTCATGGGCATATTCATCTGGCTCATCATCCGGTTAAAAGTATGGGTCAGTTTATAATAAGGCACGGGGGGAATGTCTTTAGCTTTTACCACGTCACCAGACCCCAGCCAGGCCGATACTTTCCCGGATACGTCCTGATAGGTCGCCCGGAATTCATATTTACCTTTCATAGGTATTTTGACAAGGACATCATAGGTTTCTGCTGTTCCGATCAGGATCTTGTCAACGGTTACCGGCTTTACTTCCAGGCCATCTGCCGCGATAACCGTCATTTGACTTCCGGCATAGTTCAACCAAAAATAGCTTGATGATGAACCATTAATGATCCGCAGTTTTACTGTCTGCCCCGGCTTAAATCTCGATAGTTGCTGATCCGTATAACCGTTGACCAAAAAACGGTCATATTTAACATCCGCCAGGTCCATGGCCGGCATCCGCCTCCAGTCCAGTTTTAACTTATCACCGAGGTAACCTTTGGATATTGCCCCTCCATAACTTAGAACACTTCCTTTCTGTATGGAAAACCAGTCTGTGCCACGCTTTAACATCCGCTGCACCTCTTTCGGTTTATAATCCGTCCAGTCAGAAAAAAGCAACACTTGCTCTGGATAGTCGCTTTTTTTGATCTGAGGGTTGATCACAATTGATCCATAAAGCCCTGATTGTTCATCCAGTTCTGTATGGGAGTGATACCAGAACGTTCCGGTTTGCCTCAATGGAATAATAAAGAGGTGAGTTGAATCAGGCAGGATAGGCACGGTAGTCAGGTAGGGCACGCCATCGTACTGATTGGGTACCAAAACACCATGCCAGTGAATGGAGGTTTCAGTCTTCATTCTGTTATGAACTTTTATGTATGCCGTGTCACCCTCAGTGAACGTAAGCGTAGGACCCGGTATATGGCCATTGATCGCCATCGCTTTTACCGGTTTGCCGGTATAATTCGCTATGGTATCCGTTATATAGAGATTATAGGTCACCCTTTTGCCGGCATGTATAAAATGATCATTAAGGGTCGAGGACGTGCTGGCAATGGTATCTTTCCCGCTTTTCGCCATTCCGCTCATATTCATACCGGGCATCATATCTCCCTTGTTCATTTTCATATCGCCCCGCTTTTGCATGTCCATAGGTTTCATGCCGGTATCCGGCATATTCATTCCAGGCATTGCACCCTTTTTTCCATTCATCTCCATTCCTTGCATCTTACCCTTGTCCATTTTTATTCCCGACATGCCCGAATTACCCTTTTTTTGCATCGGCATTTTTTTAACAGCCATGCCTTTCATTTTCATTCCGCTCATTCCCGAAGCAGCGGTAGCGGGCATCCCCTTTTTGGCCCCTCGTTTCATAGCCATTGGGGATGTTTTCTTTTGATTTAAATGAACAGGTACTGTTGTTTTTTTATTCTTAACGAAAGGTTTCTTCGTGGCGGGCATTTTCATGGTTGTATCGCCCATTTTCATTTCTTTCTGCTGGCCATGAGCTGAAAGGCCCCATCCGAGCAGCATGATCATTAATATTTTGATGATGTTTTTCATGGTTTTTTATATTTTATCCAGCGGCCTCCTGCCATTTTTATCAATCGATTTATATTGACTTGGGGTTAAACCGGTCACATTCTTAAATTGATTAGTCAGATGGGCGTTGCTGCTATAGCCCATAGCATACGCGATCTCATTACCATTCAATTCACCATATTGAAGCAGTTCCTTCACCTTTTCTATCTTCTGCTGTATGATGAATTTTTCGATGGTCATATCTTCGTGATCGGAGAATATGCGGCTGAGATAAGTATAATCCTTTTGCAGGTACCCGGCCACCAGGCTGGTAAGGGTCTGACGAAAGGCCGTCAGGTCCGAATGATGAATTAACTGAATCACCGTAGCTTTGATCTGCTCTACAAGCTGGTCACGTTCTTTATCGATAATTTCAAAGCCAAGTATTTTTAAAGAGGAAGAAATTTCCTGCAACTGTTCCGGGGTTGGTTCGGGATGAAATTGAACTGTGCCGAGCGTGATATCAGAGACCAGAAAATTATGGTTATCTATTTGTTGTTTCACAACCATAATGCAACGGTCGCAAACCATATTTTTTATATGAAGGTTCATGAGTAAATTTTAAGCTGTTAATGAATAAAGAGGCATTCCGTCCGCAGGTTGCGGCAGCTTAAATCAGATGAGGAAAGAACTGTTTAAAATGTATAAAAATGGTTTTGAGACACCAGGTGGTCCTTTAGCTATGGGCCAGTTTTCCTGACTTACATCAATATAATGACCATTTTCCTGGGAATGAATGATGGAAATCAATGAATTTTGCAATATCTCTAACTGGATTTCCAAAGATCCTGCGATACTCTCTTTAACCGTAAAAGCCGCCCGTTGACCACAACAATCGCAGGCTTTACTTTTTATTTGATCACCGGTGCCTTTAAACGGCTCATCATTGCAATGATCTTCGTCACAGCTACTTGTATTTTGTACATTCTGAGCACAATCAGAACTTGCAAAGTTAAGATCGGTACAGCAATTTGAAAAGCAGGCCGATATCCCCGAGTTTAAAATCAGGTAAAAAGCTGCCAATATCAATGCACCAAAACTTTTCATTAGTATAACTACATTAAAAAGTTACAATTGTTCTCGGGTTTACATTTTTTCTTTTGAATTAAAAATCCTGCTGACCGGTCAGCAGGATTTTTATTAGTCAATTCTTTGTGCCAGATAACCTTTTGCGGTCAGGCTCTCAATAACCTGCTCTGCAGTAAGGTCTTCCGTCGCTTGAACAGTAAGCACCTTATCCGGATTTGATGTGTCTACTTCCCATTTATTTACACCTTTTAAGTTGTCCAGCGCCGGGGTTACAGCGGCTATACAGCCACCACATTTGATATTGGTTTTGAATTTTAAAGTTTCCATTTTATTTAAATTATATTAAAAATTAAGTTTTGAAAGTTTAAGCCGTAAGCTGTTACTCACCACCGATACGGAACTCAAGGCCATAGCCGCGCCGGCAATCATCGGGTTTAATAAAAATCCGTTGATTGGATATAACAATCCGGCTGCAATAGGTATGCCGATCAAGTTGTAAATAAAAGCCCAAAACAAGTTTTGCCTAATCGTACGAACAGTCAGTTTGGAAAGTTTTAATGCTTTCGCAATCTGTGTGAGATCTGAAGACACCAATGTAATTTTAGCGACATCCATGGCGATATCTGAACCATGACCCATAGCAATGGAAAGATTAGCCTGAGCTAGTGCCTGGCTGTCGTTAATACCATCACCAACCATGGCGACTATCTTACCATTGCTCTGCAGCTGCTTAACAAAGTTCGCTTTATCGGCGGGCAAGGCATCAGCCATAATATGATCGATTCCAGCCTCTGCTCCGATACGATGGGCAGTTTGTAGATTATCCCCCGTCACCAAATAAATTTCGATACCTTGTTTTTTCAAATCAGCTACAGCCTGAAAGGAATGTTCTTTCAGCCGGTCCTGAATGCCTATGATCCCCAATACACTGGTATGGTCGGCAAAATAAATAACGGTTTTAGCCGCATTTAACAATACATCCCGCTGCTTTTTGAGATCATCCGGCATTTGAATATTAGAAACATCTACCAGCTTCGGGCTCCCGGCGAAATAAGGCGTCCCGTTTAACATACCTTCTACACCACGTCCGGTAAGGCTGTTGAAGTAATCCAAACTAATCCTTTTTACTTGTTGATCTTTTAAATATTTAACAATAGCCTCTGCCAAAGGATGTTCCGATTCCTGTTCTATCGCCAATAGAATTCCTGAAAGTATTTGAATATTCCCTTCGGCCTGTTTGGTCCAGATCAGATCAGTCACCTTTGGCTTACCTTCTGTTAAGGTTCCTGTTTTATCAAGAATAACGGCGTTAACGCGGTAACCGATTTCCAGGGCTTCGGCATCTCTGATGAGTATCCCGTTCTCGGCACCTTTGCCGATCCCTACCATTACAGCCGTGGGGGTGGCCAGTCCTAAAGCACAAGGACAGGCAATGACCATCACCGTCACCATCGCCAATAATCCCTGAGTAAACGCATGTTGACCGCCAAACGCCAGCCACGCCCCTAAACTCAGCAGCGCGATCAGCATAACGACCGGTACAAAGATGCCGGCAACTTTATCAACCAGCTTTTGCACCGGGGCTTTCGAGCCCTGTGCATCCTGAACCAATTGGATGATCTGGGCCAGCATCGTACCGCTTCCGACTTTTTCAGCGGTGAAACGAAAACTGCCTTTTTGATTTAACGTTCCCGCGAAAACTTTTTCACCGGCTTTCTTCTCAACAGGCACAGGCTCACCACTGATCATACTTTCATCAACAAATGAGCTTCCCTCATATAATACACCGTCAACCGGAATTTTTTCTCCCGGACGAACCAACAACCGGTCACCGACTTGAACATCTGCAATCGCGGTTTCTATTTCACCCTCTTCGGTAAGGAGCAAAACGGTTTTTGGTTGCAATCCGATCAGTTTTTTTATCGCAGATGATGTATTGGATTTAGCCCGTTCTTCCAATAGCTTGCCCAGCATTATAAAAACAATGACCACCGAAGCGGCTTCGAAATAAACATGGGGCATTAGCCCCTGGCTATACCAAACTTCAGGAAAGAAGGTATTGAATACGCTGAATGCAAAGGCAATGCCGGTACTCATGGCAACGAGCGTGTCCATATTGGCGCGTCCATGCTTCACCTGTTTCCAGGCATTGACAAAAAAGCTTCTTCCCGCAACGAACAGTACCGGCGCTGTTAACACCAGCATGATAAAATTTGCATACGGCAAATGCATGAACACCATGCCGATCAACACTACAGGAATCGTCAATACGGTCGCCCAAACGATATTTGTTTTTAACTTGTTGTAATGGCTTTGTTGTGCTTGGGCTTGTTGTTCTTTTCCATTCACCATGTCTATTATTAAATCATATCCAACAGATTGTACAGCTTTTTGAAAATTAAAAGGCTGTACCACATCCGGGTGAAAGGCCACTTTTACAGATTGCGTAGCATAATTAACTTCTGCTTTTTCCACGCCTATCTGCGAATTGATCATAGATTCTACGCTGGATGCACATGCCGCGCAAGTCATGCCGGTTACAGGGAATGTGAGTGTCTGGATTGGAGTTGTTATCATTTATTTATGGCGTATTTAACAATACAAATTTACTTGCCTGCCGCTTACTAATATTACATAATTCAACTAAAGAATTACATAATTTGGTGCTGGAAGCTTTAAACATTATCACTAATGTATTTTGTCGATTGGGTTTTATTGTGTTAAAAATTATAATCGTATGAAATGGTCATTTAAGACGCGTATGAAATATCATCCATGAAATAGCTATAAAGCCAAATAAACTGATTAAGAACACCAACGTATAGATAATTTCTTTTACGATTCTTCCAGTTGTCCAGGGTGTCCTTTTCTTTTTTGGATTAGCCCTTTTTATATTTGTTTTTTTGTGGATAGACATACAAAAATAAGATGGCAATTATTCATTAATGATGATTAAACTTTAAAGCGGAGATTATTTTGAACTAAATGCTCTGTTTCAAATTTCAGGAACTAGTTCATTGCTGTTGAAAACCTGAAGGTCTTAATATATCTGGCCGATAATAGCGACGACCCAAGCCTCTCAATTCATTTATAATGGCCGACTCCTGAATCCGCGATTCGCCAAAAGCTTTCATCTCCCGATCCTTGCTATATTTCAGTATTATCTTCATTAGTTTTAGTCTTTCCGCGTGTTGATCAATCATCTGCTTAATAAACTCCTCATCAATTGAAAGATCGAGCGAACCAAAGCGCGTTTTATTTTTGAGTAACGAGCTTATAGCTTTGCCTAACCCGGCTGCCTTATCCAAGGGATCATAGTTGACGGGGGGATTAACTCTGGTGATAATCTTATTGAGTTCAAAAACTTCATGAATGTTGGTGGTGACCATTTCCCTGGCTTTAGTCATCAGGAGCGGGTTTTTGCCGCGTCGCATTTCCAACATTTCCATGTCAATCACTCCAAGATCACGCACAATCATCAGCAGTGCCATATCCCTGTCACTATTGCCGCTTAACAGCACATGTTGAAGTTCCGTATTCATTTTATTTATAATGAGCCGGAATGTAAGCGTAGTATCCTGAAGCTTTTCACTCAACAGCGCGCGCCTATACAAGCCATGACCATTGCCGGTCATGGCCCCAAATAAGAATGCCGCAATAATTGCAAATGCCTTTTTCATAAATCTCTCAGCCCATTCAGTCGGGCATTAACGAGTTGCCTACAGGTTGCCATGATTATTTCATCGTGGAATCCATTTTCATAACACTATCTTTTTGGCCGGGCTTATTATGCGATTTGCCCATATCATCTTCTTTCATTAAATACCTGCCCATAGGTCCCACGCCGGCGATATGTGTCAACCGTGCACCATGATGCCCTGTGATGGAAAGACAAATAGCAGCCAATGTCGCTGAAACGAGTACCACAGCATTATAAGATCTTGAGTAATATTTCGCGAAGACACCTATCGTTTTTAATACGAGGGTTAGCCCGGATAACCATAACGTATACCGTGCATATTTCTCGTGCTCGGCAAACATGGCCATCGCAGCTTTCGGTGTATTTTCGGCAGGGTCTGCATGAAATAAGGTGCTGGCGGCCAGTGCCGAAAGGAAGGCGGCTGCCATAATAGCTAAAGTAGCCCATCGGATCTGGTGCCATTGGGGTTTACATACAATAATCGCCTGGAAAGCGAATGCCATTAAAATCAGGACAATAGGAAAGTGAATAATTAAGGGGTGTAATGAGGGAAATCCGGAAAACATGGTTGAATATTTTAAAGTGTAGATTAAATTGACTTTTTCTAATTATTGATTTTCCACAATTAACTTGATGAAATATTCCAAACCAGGGTCAATGAGCGTTATAAGTAATATTGATATTACAATTATTTGCTTGGTTTCTCGAAATGGGGTGCGTTAAAAAACCGCGAAGCAATGCTATCGCGTTTATTACAACGACACATTTAAGCTAAAAGTGGAATTAGCAAAAGAAGAGGATCAAATCTGGAAACTTTGAATGGCTATACGAGTGTTCGTTGAGGGTGGCCATTGGCAAACTTTTAAGGCATTTAAAACAGGAAACAGAAACCTGTTATATGCCTGGGAAATTGGGATATATCGGTAAAATATGGCAAGTTCATGTGCCTTAAATAAAACTTTGCAATTACGGGGCGTTTCTTTGGTTAATGAATTAAATTGATTTGAACTGTTCTGGCAACAACTTTCATCCCCTCCTTGTATCGAAACCCCGTTATTATTTGCAATTACAAAAGACTTGACATGGTAATCTTCAAAGGAAAGATGATGAGGTTGATGATGGTCTCTTTCCCCGGCTGTGTTTTCGCCGGAATCTTCATGCAGGTTATTTTTAATTGCACAAGCAAACCCCACAACGGTGTTAAGTAAAAACACAATCAGAAGTAACAACGCTTTTGCCTTCATAACAGTACCAAATTAACAATTCTTTTATAATATTGTTGGAATTAAAAAAAATCGACTGTTATGTTGTGTTATATTCAAACTGCAGATCCATCAATTTACTGTTTTTACAATCACATTTTTCTATGATGCGTGCCCGATCTTTTATGGATATGTTTGAATGATTCTCCCTGCCAGCATATAAGGGCCATTAGGCAGATCACAAAATTAATTTGGGAAATCTTTACCATCAATGGCTATGATCTATTATCCGTTTCACTTTCCCTGGCATCTTCCCAGCGTACTGTATAAAAAGTACACTTTTTCTCGATCTTCTGCTGAATAATAAACTTTTCAATGGTTGTGTCTTCCGCATCGGAAAACATCCGGCTGAGGTAGGCATAATCTTTATTAAGCCCATCCGACAGATATTGCGAAAAGTTCAAATGCGTGTCCGCAAGATCACTATGGTGTACCTTTTCAATGATCAGGCTTTTGATCCGCTCAACGATGCGATCCTTTTCATTGTCCAGTAACTCAAACCCCAGGAGTTTAAGCTGCGATGAGATCAGGCTCAATTGCTCGCTGTCCTGTTCGGGCTGAACGGTAGCGGAACCTAAGTTTACCTCACTAACGTCCAACCCAATGTTTTGCAATTGTTGCCTGACCACCATAATGCAGCGGTCACAAACCATATTTTTAATATGCAGGATCATGTTTTTATTTAAGCAATATTACGGTTAAATTTTTTCAGCATTATAGCCTTTGGTTTTTAAAGCGCTGATCACCTTGTTTGCGGTTAATCCATTATCCGATTCGACCGTAAGGATCTTATCCGGGTTGGCGGTATCCACTTCCCATTTGGCTACGCCTTCTAAAGTATCTAAGGCTGGAGTAACGGTTGCAATACAGCCACCGCATTTGATATTGGTTTTGAATTTTAAAGTTTCCATGTTTATTGATTTTAAAAATTAAAGATTAAGTTTTGTAAGTTTCAGCCGCAGGCTATTGCTAACCACCGATACAGAGCTTAAAGCCATTGCCGCGCCTGCGATCATTGGATTGAGTAAGAAACCATTGACGGGATATAATATACCGGCGGCAATCGGTATGCCGATCAGGTTGTATACGAATGCCCAAAAGAGGTTTTGCTTTATCGTGCGCACGGTCATTTTGGAGAGCCTTAGCGCTTTGGGTACTTGTTGCAGGTCTGACGATACCAGGGTGATTTTGGCTACATCCATTGCGATATCAGAACCTTTGCCCATCGCTATGCTCACATCAGCCTGTGCTAAAGCTTGGCTGTCATTGATGCCGTCACCGATCATAGCTACAATTTTACCTTCAGCCTGTAACTTTTTAACAAAGTCCGCCTTATCTGATGGCATGGTATCGGCTTGAAAATGATCGATACCCGCTTCTTTTGCGATAGCAGCTGCGGTTTGGGCGTTGTCCCCGGTTAACATATAAACCGCAATCCCCTGTTTCTTTAACTGGCTAACGGCTGCTGCCGAGCCTGTTTTGATTGGGTCAGCTATGGCTGCTATGGCTAATAACTGCGTTTGGTCGGCAAAGTAGATCACCGTTTTCGCCTGGTTTAAATGGGTTCCGATAGCAATTTTCAAATCTTCGGGTACCGCTATATTTCTTTCCCCGATCAGTTTATGGCTTCCGGCAAAGTAAAGCTGGGCATCAAAATTCGCTTCAACGCCACGCCCGGTTAAACTATTAAATGAATTTATTTTTACAGAAAGGTTATTGCCGGGTTTCAGGTGAGCTACGATTGCCTCAGCCAAAGGATGTTCGGATTGCTGTTCTAACGCTAAAAATAATCTCTGTAATTGACTTTGATCAATTGGAAGAGACTTTGCCCAAAGCAGGTCAGCAACTACGGGTTTTCCCTGTGTGATTGTACCGGTTTTATCCAGTACCACCGCATTTACCTTATGGCCTAATTCCAATCCTTCGGCATCTTTGATTAAAATGCCATTTTCGGCACCTTTGCCGATACCCACCATAATGGCGGTTGGGGTAGCCAAACCCAAAGAACAGGGACAAGCAATCACCAATACCATAACCATAGCCAGCAAGCCTTGTGTTAAGGCATGTTGCCCGCCAAATAGCAGCCAGGCACCTAAGCTTAATAAAGCGATCAGCATGACCATAGGAACAAAAATGCCGGCGATCTTGTCCACTAATTTTTGTACAGGGGCTTTAGAGCCTTGCGCGTCCTGCACCAATTGAATGATCTGGGCCAGCAAGGTTTCGCCACCAACCTTTTCTGCCGTAAACCGGAAACTTCCTTTCTGGTTTAAGGTGCCGGTAAAAACAGAGTCGCCTGCTTTTTTCTCTACAGCGACAGGCTCACCTGTGATCGTGCTTTCATCCACAAAAGAGTTGCCTTCATCAACTATGCCGTCAACCGGGATCTTTTCACCTGGCCGAACCAACAGGCGGTCGCCGATCTGCACATCTGCAATAGCTGTTTCTTTTTCACCTTCTGCAGTGATGAGCAACACTGTTTTGGGTTGTAGGCCGATCAGTTTTTTAATGGCGGACGAGGTATTGGATTTTGCTTTTTCTTCTAATAATTTCCCCAGCATGATAAAAACGATCACTACGGAAACTGCCTCAAAGTAAACGTGCGGGTGCAGTCCCTGGCGATGCCAAAACTCCGGGAAGAAAGTATTGAAAACGCTGAATAAAAAGGCAATGCCGGTACTCATGGCCACAAGTGTATCCATATTAGCGCGGCCATGCCTGGCCTGTTTCCAGGCGTTGATAAAAAAGTTTTTGCCTGCTATAAAGAGAACCGGCGCAGTTAATGCCATCATGATGTAATTAGCATACGGCATATCCATAAAAACCATCCCGATCAGTACCACGGGAACAGTTAAAATAATGGCCCAGGTCATATTTCTCTTCAACTGCTGGTAATGACTTTGTTGTGCTTCGGCTTGTTTTTCCTTTCCGTTAACGGTATCGATAATCAGGTCATAGCCGATTGATTGAACGGATTGTTGCAAACCAGCCGGCTGAATAAATTCAGGATTATAAGCTACTTTGACGGATTGCGTGGCATAGTTCACCTCGGCCTTTTCAACACCTTTTTGCGCACCGATCATCGATTCAACGCTGGATGCACAGGCCGCGCAGGTCATGCCGGTAACGGGGAAAGTAAGGGTTTCTAATTTTAGTGTTACCATGTCTTTTGTTTAACAATACAAATTTACGCCCGGTTCAAGCCTTGGATTTTACAGGATTCGGCGAAAGATTTATAGAATACCGTACAGTTGGAGTTTCTCGGTTTTTTGAAACAAATTGCTTATTATTGAATATTGGTTGATAGTATCAACTAATTGCAACAACCAGCCGATATTCGCCTTCCACTATGAATAATCATTTTATCATTGAACAGCCCTACGCAGTTCACCAACGCAAGAAGTCCGGTTTAATAGATTTTGTAAATAAAGGGCTGAGATACCTGCAGACCGGTTACCAGGTAGCGCAGTTGGATACCAGCGTGGACATGAACACGATAGAGCAGCGCATTAATTATTATCATTTGCTGGATTCAGTGATCGTGTATAATGTTCCGGGTGAGGTGATTGAACTGGGTTGTTTTACCGGACAGTGCGCGGTGCTTTTTGAAAAGGCGATCGAACTACGAAAGTCGGACAAGCAGTTGCATTTGTATGACAGTTTTTTTGCGAGCTTTAAGCACAAAGGAAGCGTAGAGGATGAACTAAAACTGAATTTCAAAAAGGCCGGCCTTAAACTTCCGGTTATACACAAAGGCAATTTCACGGATACCTTGCCGTCACAACTACCGGAACAGATTGCCTTCATTCATATTGACTGCGGGTTCGGCGGGGATAAGCTGGAACATAAGGCGGTGATGCTGCACTGCTTCGCAAGCATTTACCCAAGGATGTCCAAAGGTGCAGTTTGCATCCTGATGGACTATTACGATACAGCCGAAAAAGCCTCCGGACTTGATATAAATCCGGGTGTGAAATTAGCCTGTGATGAATTTTTCACAGATAAGCCTGAGCAGATCGTTTGCCTGTACGGCAATCAATATAACCATGCTTATTTCCGCAAGGTTTAGCCGTTTATTATTCCGGGCTATAGTTTCCTGTACCTGATCTGGTGATCCTGTTCCCAAACATAGAAGTTGGTGTTAGCATTAAGCTGGGCCGCTTTCAAAAAACCACCTGTGCCGATCATCGTAGGGGCTTTTTGAGGGAATTTAACGACATTCAGGGTATCGCCTGTTTGGTAGGTGATCAGCGGATTTGCGCTGTTACCGGCGATACTGCACGTCCGCCCCCTGGCGATATACGTTTCAGGATTACCCGGAGTGGCATAATATATATCCCCCTTACGCTGCCATACGGTTTGTACAGCATTTGACGGGCTGATGCGCAGGCCGCCGCCATCCATCGGGCAGCCGTTCAGTTTCCAAGTATCCATACCCATTTTGACTGCCGGAGAAAAAGTTTTCCCCTGATCGGATGAACGGGTTACATAAAGGTCTCTTGAACCGTTCAGCCAGTTCCTGAACATCAGCGCTACACCTGTTCCCTTAACGGCAATGCTTGGTCTGCAACATTCACATACGTGCTGGTCGGGTGACTGGTAGGCCATGATATTTTTTGACCATTTGAATGTTTTACCGGCCAACGATGAAAAATAGATCTGGTTATGCTTCCCTGTCCGGGTATCCAACCAAACCGCATAGAAACTATCTTTATCGTCTGCTGCAATATTCATCAGTCCCTCGGGTGCTGAACCTTTCAGGTCATTGACTACTCCCATATATTTCCATTTGGCAGTAGCATGATTGAGCTGATACCAATGAATATTTCCTGTTTTGTCCATAGCAGTGATCACCGAGAAATTCTTAGAACTGGTAAACTGCGGGCCCCTCGACATACCCAGGTGCATCTCCGGAACTTTGGCAACCAGCAGAGGTTTGCCAAAAGATACGCCATGATCGGTGGAAGTGGCGCAAAAGATCTGATCGGCAGAGCCGAATACAACCCTTACGATTCCTTTAGTGTCAACACTTACCTGCGGCTGCTGTCCGGCTCCAATAGAATTAATAGGGAGATCAGATAATGATGATAAACTAAAAAATGCCAATGCGGGCAAAATCAGGAAAAGGAACTTTTTCATTTGGCAAGCAGGTTTGAATCTTGGAAGTTAAAAGTATTAAACGATATAAGGCAATGTTAAGTACAAAAAACTAACATATAGTGGCCAAATGCCCTACATTTGATGTACAAAAATAGGTTATTGGTAGCCTTTAGCTTGCAACCGGAATAATTCCGCGTAACGGCTATTCTTTAATATTAATTCTTCATGCGTACCGGCTTCCAGCACCGTGCCTTTATCCAATACCAAAATCCGGTCAGCTAAACGCGCGGTCGAAAACCGGTGCGAAATTAATACGGCTGATTTCCCTTTAGTCATTTGAGCAAAGCGCTGGAACACTTCATATTCTGCCCTTGCATCCAGGGCGGCGGTCGGTTCATCAAGGATCAATACCTGGGCATCCTTCATATAAGCACGGGCTAAAGCCACTTTTTGCCATTCGCCGCCTGATAATTCTACACCATCATTGAAACGCCTGCCTAACCATTGTTCGTAACCATTAGGTAATTTTTCCGCTAAAGCATCGGCCAGGCTTTCCTCTGCCGCTTTTTGGATCAGCCCTTTATTGCTTATTTCGCTGATATTACCGACCGCGATATTTTGCGAAAGTGTCATTTGGTAACGCAGGTAGTCTTGAAAAATAATGCCCAGGTTCAAACGCAGGTCATCAATCGCATATTCTT
This sequence comes from Bacteroidota bacterium, assembly GCA_040390445.1. GTDB lineage: Bacteria > Bacteroidota > Bacteroidia > Sphingobacteriales > Sphingobacteriaceae > Mucilaginibacter. Next base: position 240,481 of record JAZJYI010000001.1, on the reverse strand, counting down.
TAAGATCGATTCCATCCAGTAAAATGCGCCCTTCTGATGGATCATACAACCGGGCAAGCAGTTTTACCAGCGTGGTTTTACCTGCGCCGTTTTCACCAACCAATGCCAGCTTTTCGCCGGGATGTAAGATAAAGTTCAAATGACGGTTGGCCCAACTCTCCGAATTATGATATTGAAAGCCAACGTTTTCAAACGTAAATCCTTGTTTAATGGGATTAGGGAATGCCAAAGGTTTTTCTGCAACGCTTATCTTCGGTTTGATCTCAAAAAATTCTAAAAAGTCATTCAGGTAGATCGCTCCCTGCGACACAGTGGTAAAGCGGTTCAGCATACTTTCCATCAGGGTACTCAATTGCCGGAAAGAGCCCGCCAAAAAGGTAAGCGTACCCACAGATGTTTTACCGGTAACGGTCTGGTAGATAATAAAACCGTAGGCCGCGTAATAACCGATGCTGCCCAAAACCGAAAAGAACGTGCCCCAAGCCGAACGTTTGACCGCCAGCTTGCTATTATCAGCGTAAAACTTATCGGATAATGTTTTGAAACGATTAATGATGAAATCAGCCAAACCGAAGATCTTCACTTCTTTCGCAGTTTCATCACTGGCACCCAAATAACGCACATAGTCCAGTTCCCGCCTTTCGGGTGTCTGGCTGCGGGTCAGGGCATAGTTTTGGCTATTGAAGTACGATTCTCCTAAAAACGAAGGGATGATAGCGATGAGCAGCAGCAGGATGAGCCAGGGATTGAAAGCGATCAACCCCGTAAGCAAAAAAGCCATCGAAATAAAATCCTGCACCTGGCTCATCACCTGCGATAACAATACACTACGACCGACCGTTTGTTGTCGTGCCCTTTCCAGTTTGTCATAAAACACAGAATCCTCAAATTGGTCCAGGTCCAGCGTTGTCGCATGTCGCATAATGCGCATGGAGGTATAATTGGAAAAAAGGTCGCCGAGCAGGCTATCCGTCAAATTGATCATCCGGTTCAAACCATCGGTCAGCACGGCCAGGCCAAACTCAATGATGACCAGTTTCCATAATTCATGCTGGCTCCCGTCGTGGCGGTTCAACTCTACCACCTGGTCGATGATCAGTTTACCAATGTACAGCAACGCTACCGGCATCGCCGAACGGGCAATGCGCAACGCGAAACTTAGTGCAGTTTTTCGGGGACTGCTTTGCCAGACCAGCCTGAAAAGTTCAGGCAGGTTTTTCAAGGCCGAAAGGCGTTCTTTAAATGAAAGATTAGAATTGATGTTTCCCGTTTTAGCCATGTGCCTTCGCTGCGCCCTTGTTAAAAAACAAAGCTATGAGTAATAAGGTGCCTGAAATGACACCGCCAAGTAAAAAATCCTTCCCCGCAAAATGACTCCCGGTATATCCGGCTATCGGGTAAGCGATAGCCCACCATAAATGCGAAAATGCAAAATGCGAACCATAAACTTTGCCTTGTTCATTTTCCGCAATATTCTCGCCGATCAAAGTTTCGGATGGCATTTCGGCTAAGCTTTGTCCCAAACCTGCAAAGACCCATAAAACCATCATGATAGGAAAACTGACGAAGTTGGTAATAGATATAGTGATCGCCAGGATCAAGGCACCTAAGATCAGTGAGATGCGCCTGGTCTTGGTTTTATCCAGGCTCCCTGCTACAAATGCTGCGATGCTTGCGCCGATGCCAAAGGCCGCCATAACCCAGCCATAATGCTTATCATCTAAATGCAAGCCGCTTTTGATGTGACCTACCGAATTAACCAATATCTGCGCCCCGGCAATAGCGGAAACGAACTCGATAATGAGCGCAAAGCGGATAATGGGATTACCAAAGAGCAGTTTTATCCCTTTGATCACATCCTGCCAGGCGGTAAATGTTTTTTGTGTCTTATCCACTTTCTTTTGCAGCTTTTCACCCGGTAATAGCAGGATCAATATGCCTGCTACGATAAATGAACCCGCATCAATAAAAAAGATTTCCCGCGCGCCGAACCAAACGGCTAAGATACCCGCGAGGCCAGGTCCTAATACACCTAATATTTGGAAGGTTGCCGTAGATAGGCCCACCGCCTGCCGGTAATGCCCTTTGTCCACTACCTGCGGAATGACCGCGCGGTAAGTTGGCGTAAAAAAAGCATTGAACACGTTTAAGGCAAAAACCAGGGCATAGATCTGCCACTCAGCATTTACAAATGGCAGGCAGGCAACAATACCCATGCGGATAAAGTGCGTAGTCACGAGAATGGTTTTCCGGCTTACCCGGTCGGCCAATACCCCAGCAAATGGGGAGAAAATAATAAAGGCAGTTACCCGCAGTGTTAAGGCACTGGCTAAGATGATCGCAGACTTTTCCTTGCCGAACTGGTAAGATAGCAAAGCTAAACCCACCCAGGTCACCGCATCGCCCAACAGGCTTACCGACTGCGCGAAATACAAGCCCGCGAAAACCTTGTTCTTTAATGCCACAAAAGTATCGGCGAATGCCGACACCCAGTTAACGTTTTTGCTGCTATTCATCTTCCCCGGTATTTTTCATTTTCATCAATAAGCTATAAGCGCCTTTAGTCACGAAAGTGATATGGAGCAATTCCGTACCGCTTGCAGCCAGTTCCACATAGCCGTCTTTAGTTACTCCTGGTTTGACCGTTATCATTTCATAGGCATTCTTACCTGTTACCTTAAAAGCATAGCTTTTGTTTTCATAGTTGACAATGGCATCTTCAGGCAGGGTCAGCGCATTGTTGGCCGTTACCTCGATCTCAGCGTTCATAAAGGTGCCCGGCAACAGGGTTTTGTCATACTGTTCAAAATGGCAATGTACTTCCGTCTTCCGCTGGTCGGTCAGGTCTTTGCCGATCAACACAATTTTACAGATATATTTTTTATCCGGGTTACTGTTGGTGTAGGCGATCACCTTTTGACCCTGGTGCAATAAGGTCACATCTTTTTCAAACACGTCCAGCGCCAAATGAATATCTCTTGGATCAACGATCTCAAACAGCACATCACTCGGGCTGACATATTTGCCGATGTTGACATTCACCTTACTAACATAGCCGTTAATAGGTGAACGCACCGCCGCGCTGCGGGTGATATTTCCATCAGTAATTTTAGCGGGGTTCATGCCGATCAGGCGTAGTTTTTCCGCAAGAGCGCTGACCATGATCTTTTGGCTTTCATAATCAGCCTGCGCCTGTTGATACACTTTGTCGCTATTAGCTTTACTTTGATTAAGGTCGCGCTGGCGCTCAAAATCTTTTTGTGCATAATTCAGTTTGGCCCTGGCTGTTAAATAATCCTGCTGTAACTGGATGAATTGCTGATCTTCCATCAAGGCAATCGTTTCACCACGGCTAACGTGCATGCCTGGTAACAATTGACTGGATTTTAAATAGCCACCCATCGGGAAACTGATGCTCACCATATTTTGCGGTGGTACATCAATGGCACCGGTAACTTTTAAGGTAGTCGCTACTGCACGGGTAACCGCGTGGCTGGTATCTATCCCGGCGGTTTTGATCTGTGCATCAGTAAGCGTAACCGTGGTTGTATTTTCGGTCTTTGGCTTTTCTACGGTGTTGGTTTCCGTTTTGTCGGCCGTACTGCCACCACAGGAGAAAAGCGCTAAAGCTGCCATGAATACGGTGGTTTTGTAGAAGTATATTTTAATTGCTGGTTTCATTGGATGTGTTTTAAAGGGAGTTGATCTGTATAATAGCCTGGTTAAAATTGTTCACCGCATCGGTGTACTCACTGCGTAATGCCGTTGCCTGGTTAATGAGTAATACATACTCAAGGTAACTTACCTGTCCGGCGGTAAATTGCAGGGCGGCCGTTTTTAAGATCAGGGCGGCATTGGGTAAACCTGTCTTTTCATAATAGTCGACCAGCTATTTATACTTGCCGACTTCTTCGGCTGCCTGTTTATAGCGGCTTTGCAAGGCTTGCAAGCCTGACTGGTAATCGACCTGCGCCTGCTGTTCTTTGATACGGGACGCGCTCACCTTATTCTTTTGCGCACCGAAGAACAAAGGCACCGAAACACCTAATTGTACCGATGAGAAACGGTTGTTACCATCGTAAGTATGATTCACACCATTTACGGTTTGTGTCCCGTTAAGGCTTTGGTTATAATACCCCAGGTTTAGATCCGGCAACAGTTTTGACCGTTCTAAAGCCGTTTGTGCTTTGCTGACCTGTCGCTGCTGGCTTAATAATAAAACCTGCGAATGGTTGCTAAACGCGGTATCTGTAACAATTGGGTTCGGTAGTTTAAAAGCAGTAGCTTCGGGCCAGTAGTCAATGTTTGTATTCAGCAATACCCTAAAACGCTCATAGGCAATTAACAGGTCGGCACTCACCATTTCGCTCTGCCGGGCGATTTGCGCGCGCTGTGTTTCCGCCGTAGTTTTTTCCAGGATATTGCTTTCGCCTTTTTCAAACCGCAGGTTGGCGTTTTTTACAAACAGCGCATAGGTGCTGTCTGCACTTAGCAACAATTGCTGCTTTTGCTTCAGGTAAAGTATATTGTAAAAACTTTCGGTTACCTGCCGTTCTAACTCCTTTTTCCTAACATTGACATTCAGTTCGCCGGCCCGGTATTCCGCATTAAGCAAAGCCTTTTGCCGCGTATAAACTGTTGGGAAATTTATGGACTGTACGACCGATAAACGGTTATCGTCATAGGCATTGTTAATTTTGCCATACTCCCCGCTGATACTGGTTTTGGGAATAGAAAAACCTGTACCTGTATTCTTTTTCAGGTAATCGGCATTAAGGCGTTCACTTTTCAGGTTCAGATTGTTTTTTATCGCCGTATCTATCGCTGCTTTCAGACTTATCGGTGTTTGCGCTTTCGCGTTTCCGGCAAACAGTCCCAATGTAACAAGCAATAAGATTACCACAGGTTTGGCAGGTACTTTTAGGGTTTTTCCTTTTTCAAACAGGATATATAATATAGGGAGTACAAATAAGGTCAGGAACGTTGCTGTAATTAAGCCGCCGATTACTACGGTAGCTAACGGCCTTTGTACTTCCGCACCAGCGCCATTGCTTAAAGCCATTGGCAGGAAACCTAATGAAGCCACAGCCGCAGTCATGAGCACCGGCCTTAAACGCAGTTTGGTGCCTTCAAAAACGATATCGCGTAAGTTATCCCAGCCATCCTTCCGCAAACGGTTAAATTCGGAGATCAGCACCAGGCCATTCAATACGGCTACACCGAACAGCGCGATGAAACCCACACCTGCACTGATACTGAAGGGCATTCCTCTAACTACTAAAGCAATCACGCCGCCGATAGCGGATAAAGGAACTGCGGAAAATATCAGTAAACCCTGTTTCATTGAGCCAAAGGCAAAGTAGAGCATCAGGAAGATCAGTAACAAAGACACCGGAACGGCGATCATCAATCGCTGTTTTGCGGCGTTCAGGTTCTCAAATGCACCGCCATAAGTTGTATAATAACCCGGCGGCAGTTTCATTTGCGCATTTACTTTTTGCTGTAATTCTTCCACCATACTTTGCACATCGCGGCCCAGTACATTGAAGCCGACAATAATGCGGCGCTGCGCGTCCTCTCTTTGAATTTGGTTCGGGCCTTCTTCGATCTTTACATCAGCAACCTGTTGCAAAGGCACCTGGCTACCGGTCGGTGTTGGGATCAATAGATCCTGCACATCGCTTAACTGTTTACGCTGTTCACCTGCCAGCCTCACCACCAGTTCAAAACGTTTTTCGCCCTCGTAAACCGTGCCGCTGCTTTGCCCGGCAAAAGCGGTGTTGACGACTTTATTGATATCCTCCACGTTCAGCCCGTATTCCGCAATAGCGGCTCGTTTGTAGCGGATCACGATCTGTGGCATCCCGGTCACAGTTTCCACGTAAATATCCCTTGCCCCTTTGATACTTCCGGCAATCGCGCCCAGTTTTTTGGCGAAGATGGCCAGCGTATCGAGGTTTTCCCCGAAGATTTTGCAGACCACATCCTGCCTTGCGCCGGTCATCAATTCATTAAAGCGCATTTGTACCGGGTACTGGAAACCAAAACTCACACCGGGCACCGCTTCCAGTTCTTTGGACATTTTGGTGGTCAGTTCATCAAAGGTGCTGGCCGAGGTCCATTTGCTTTTATCTTTCAGGATCACCATCATATCGCTGGCATCGATAGGCATCGGGTCGGTGGGTATCTCCGAACTACCAGTTTTGCCCACAACCTGTTCCACTTCAGGGAATTTAGCCAGCAGGATTTTAGAACCTTGTTTGATCGCATTGACCGAGGTTTGCAGGCTGCTCCCGGTTAATACCCTGGTTTCTACGGCAAAGTCGCCCTCCTCCAGTTTGGGGATAAACTCCCCGCCTAAACGGGTGAGTACGAATATTGCCACGATAAAGGAAAAGGAGGCAATAGCGACAACCATTTTGGGATGTTTGATCACCCTTTGCAGCGCCCGCTGGTAATACTTTAGGAAAAAGTCCATCATCCTGTCCGACCAGTTCTTTTCATGCTTGCCCTTACGGCTCAAAAACAGGCTGCTCATCATCGGTATATAGGTCAGCGAGAGAATAAACGCCCCGATCAGCGCGAACGATACGGTCTGCGCCATTGGCTTAAACATCTTTCCCTCGATACCCTGCAACGTAAATATGGGGATATAAACGATCAGGATGATAAGACCGCCGAATACGGCTACATTCTGCATCCGGGTGGATACGGTGACCACTTCGGTATCCATTTCTTCGCGGCTGATCTTTGCTTTATCGGTCAGGTAAATATGGTGCATGATCGCTTCCACGATGATCACCGCGCCATCGACGATCAGGCCGAAATCCAGCGCACCCAGGCTCATCAAATTGCCGGACACACCAAATACGTTCATTAAAATAACAGCGATGAGCATCGCCAGCGGAATTACTGAGGCGACCAATAATCCCGCCCTGAAATTACCCAGGAAGATGATCAGCACAATAAGTACAATAACTATCCCCTCGATCAGGTTATGCTCTACCGTACTGATGGCATTGTTGACCATCTTGGTACGATCCAGAAATGCGTCGATTACCACGCCTTCCGGTAAGGTTTTCTGAATTTGTACAACTTTATCCTTGATGTTTTTGATCACTTCGTTGCTGTTAGCACCTTTCAGCATCATCACTACCGCGCCGGATACTTCCTGCTGGCCATTCCAGGTCATCGCGCCGTAACGGGTAGCATGGTCTAAACCAACTTCGCCAATATCGCGGATCAATAAAGGTGTACCGTTAGGCAGGTTTTTTACAACGATACTGCCTATGTCGGCCAAAGAGCCAACCAGTCCCTCGCTGCGGATAAAGAGTACGGTAGGGCCGCGTTCGATATAAGCGCCTCCCGTATTGTTATTATTCTTTTGCAGCGCGGTAAATACATCGCTGATGGAAATATTATTAGCTTTCAGCCGGGCAGGATCAACCGATATTTCATATTGTTTGAGGTAACCCCCGAAACTGCTCACGTCCGCTACACCGGGCAAACCCAATAGTTGTTTACGTACGATCCAGTCCTGTATAGTACGCAGCGCCATTGCATCGTACTTTTTCTCATAGCCCGCTTTTGCCCTTACCGAATATTGATAGATCTCGCCTAAACCCGTGGTGACCGGAGCCATTTCAGGCTTGCCGTATTCCGTCGGGATCTCACCAGCAATATCGGTCAGCCGTTCGGCGACCTGCTGCCGTGCCCAATAGATCTCGGCTTTTTCCTCGAAAACAATGGTCACGACCGATAACCCGAAACGGGAAAAGCTGCGGATCTCCTTAACATCAGGGATGTTCCGGCAGGATTGTTCAATAGGAAAAGAAATAAAGCGTTCTACATCAGGTGCGCCTAATGATGGGGTACGGGTAATGATCTGTACCTGGTTATCGGTAATGTCCGGCACGGCATCTATCGGCAGGCGCTTGACCTCGTAAATACCAAAGACGATCAGGCCAAATATAAAAAGGCCAACGATGAGTTTATTCCGTACGGAAAACTCAATGATTTTATTTAACATGAAGAAAGAAGATTAAAAGTTAACGTTCAGAAAAGGCCAAAGCGTGGCCGGAAGCTGTGAATACAGCAGCGTTAACAGTTGATAGGGGGGCCGCGAAGAATGGTTTGATCGGTGACCCAGCCCGGTGGGTAGGGTCCATTGGGTATAATGACCGGCTGGATCGGTAAGGTGACCGGGAACAGTACAAAAGTATATGTGGGTGAGTACACCAGTTCAGGGACGATGGCTTGCAGGCCATCAAAGTGGTAAACCTGCGAGGAAAAGATATGGTCTACCTTTGCGTGTTCCAGCGCATTGTTATCATGGTGTACAATATGATCATCGTGATCATCATCATGGTGATGGGCGACGATATTATGGAACAGCAACAGGACAAGTCCTGTCATAAAGAATATCCTGCTGATCCATAGCTTCATAAAAGCAAATATAGGATATCTTATTTAAACCATGGCTGATTCAATTACTCGGCCAGCAGTGAATCATTTTTTATTCAATAACCGTAAATACAGGAGATAATAAATAGGACCTATTGGAGACCGCAGCCGGCCAACCAGTAATTTGATGAGTGTAATGATGATAACCTCGCTCATCGTCAATAGCAAAAAAGAAGCCTATTTTTTATTCTTATACAGAAAAAATACCAGCGCAGCCGCTATAACAATAACCATTAAATTAGACATTTCGCCCAACTAAGTTGACCGTTTTCATTAGGCTGTCCAGTACGGATTTAACGTTCCTGTACTTCCTCCAAGAACTTCTTGTCCAGTAAGATACGGGCAAGCAATACAAATGCTGTAAGTACCGGAATCCCGATCATAATCGTAGCCATTACCTACAGCATTAGATGCTTTTTATGATCAAGTAACGATATGAAAATTAATCTTTCTTGATAAAATTGCCATTTTCGTCAAAGATCAGGTCGCCGCCTTTGATCTCGGCTTCATACATGGTCTTGCCTGCCGCATCGGTTACCTTACCCGCCTCCCTAATTTTAGCCCCTTTATAATGTGCTGCCACGTACGGTGCGATCTTTTTAGGCAGTGCGCTCACAGGGATAGCTTTTATGATCTCTACAAAGGCACCCGCAGGGGAAAATACCACTGAATTATCTTCACCAGATCTGCCGCCCCAGTTGGCCTCATAATTTCCTTTTTCTTTTTCCCAGCTTACTTTCACTGCCTGCGGGTATTTGTTGGTCAACGAGGTCTTCACCAAAGCAGGCACCTCTGAATTTTTAATATCCTGCGCCAATACACCACCTGTGATCATGTAGGCTAAGCCTACTAGTAAAAATTGCTTTTTCATCTATTGGTTTTTAATCAATAATAAAAAAACATTCTGTAGAAAAATGGTGCAAGTGATTTATTCTTTCAAATCTATATTAAAACGAAAAGGCCACCAGTCTGACATCTGATTCAAGTACAACCATGTCTTAAACTGTAATTATAGATCTCATAATTCTGAAATAATGAGCAGTTTGATTGCAAAAGCTATTACTAATTCTATCGGACTAATGGCGGTTGAAAATAGTGAGCGATCAATATGGCAGTTTACCATTTGATCGCTCAATGAAATGAGTGTTGTTAAAGCCTAAACGTAAATACAATACCTAATTAAATGCCCGAAAATATATTTATTATAAAAATACTTTTTTTCAAAAATCAGATTATGATTCACGATGTAATTCTCATATAAATAAGCTATTAATCAATGTCCTTTTTAACAATCGCGGAACTCAGTGTTTTGATGTTTACCTGTTTTCTTCTCTCCAGAATTTGCCGTCCATAATCTGTATGAAACTGGTGTTTCCTCAACAGATCGAGATTCTGTAAATTCCAATCCCGATCTGTAAAGGTTTTATGCAAAACTAAAGACCATTCCGCTCGAAGATGCCGAGCATAATCGATATAATTTTTTTTTGAAAAATGATAGAGATCGGCATCGCAAATGATCTGCTCCAATAAGGTTTTCGGTTCTTGGGGAAACCGGGTCGACCAAATGCAGCTCAATACTTTTTCAATAAAAGATCGTTCGCAATTTTCGTTGTTCAGAAAACCAGTTGCAATATCAATGCTGGAATTTTCGTGCCCTTCGTATTCAAAGCAATAACCGGTATCGTGAAACCAGGCCGCTACGGTCAGGACATCCAGATCGCCTTCATGCAACGAACTGTTCAAGCCAATCCGGTTAACAGCGTAAGCTACATCCTCCGCGTGACCAATATTGTGAAAGTGCATGTCTGTCGGTAGATTGGTTGTTAGAAATTCCCTGACAAATATTTTTGATCTTTTCACTACTTCTAACATCCCCTTACCTTTGTTTTAAAAGTTCAATCAATTTATTTTGCTTTTTAATACTGTCCCAGGCCAGTTCCTTCAACTGCTCACTTTGCCCCATTGATACAAAAGCCACACTGATCTGGTCCATGTTTTCATAGAATTCAATTAGGACAGCTGCCAATGGGTTGCCGGATTTGATGTTTGGCTGGTGGTTGAACCTGCTGAAATGCTGTAAAGCGGCATCAACTGTTAATTTAAAGCGTGCGTCTACAGTTGTTTCTTTGGATTTGACCGACATGAAACCGACAAAGCGGTTACTCATTTGGCTATGAAATCGCTGAAACAGTGCCGATTGTTGTGAAATGCTGTTTGACTGCCCATTCCTTATTTGGAATTTTACCATGTCGTTTGCTCCATCGTACAAAGCCAGCATAAGCTTAACATAGTAATTGTCGGTACCGCTTTCCACTGGGATCGCTTTAAATTTAGCGACGCGAGCGCTAAGCAATTTGCTCAGGGAGGAATCGACTGACTGAAAGCTATTACTTTTTAAGGGAATTGAATAGCCTTGAACACCCTGGGTCACGGCCAAACTGCCGTAAATCAATAAAGCGATGATGATGATTTTCATTTATGATATATTAACAAGTCTTATTATATCTATAAAGCATACATAAATTGCCAGCAATGCCAGGATAACTAACCCGCCGATCTGCAGGTAAGCGGTTATCGTAGTGCTGATGGGCTTTCCCCTGATCGCTTCGACTCCTATAAAAAAAGCTTGTCCACCGTCAAGCACTGGCAGCGGCAACAAATTAAAAAATGCTATTGCCGCAGAAAGTACAGCTAGCAGCCGCCAGAACCGGGGCCAATCAAAGCTTCCACCGAACAACACAGCAATGCCTATCGGGCCGGTGACCGCGTCGGCCGCTTTTACCCGACCGTTCATAATATCATTTAACCCCTTGGCATTGTCAGAAAACGCTGACCATGCACGTCCGGCGCCATATGACAAGGTCTGAGGGACGCTGATCTCCACCGGCTTAATTTGAGGGTGTATGGCCTGCAATGAAAAGCCGATGTGCCCGTCTTTATCCTTGTGGGCAATTACCTGGCTGGTCTTTCCGTCATGGATAACGGTCAATTGAATCTGTTTTTTTTTGTTCTTTTGTAACCTTACCAGGAAATCCTCATAGAAATTCACCGGCTTTCCATCAAGTGCAGTCACACGATCGTTTTTCTGGATCCCGGCAATTTTAAGGTCGCTGTTAGTATAAATAGAATCAAATTTAAAGATCGTGCCCATCCTGAAGAATTCGGTCGGTGCCTTATCTGCCAGCAGGCGCATGATCTGTGGGGAGATTTTGAGATGCATATGCACCTTTTCGTTGGCTTTGGTCCTAACCACCGTCAGTATCGTGTTGCCTTTCAGGATACGTGTACTCAATAATTCATCCTGGTAAAAGACAGAGTCCCCGTTAAGCGCAATTATCTTATCACCCGGCAATAATCCGGCTTTTAAACCGATCTCGCCGGGCAATATTTCATAATCTGCTTTTAGTTTGGTTATATAATTTTTGCCGTATATCGCCATTTGCACGGAGAAAATCAGCACCGCCAGCAGCAGGTTTAAGATTATGCCTCCGGACATGACAATCAGCCGTTGCCAGGCAGGTTTTGTACGGAATGACGCGATGTCCCCATTCGGGACGTTGCTGTCCAAATCATCGTCAACCTCATGCATACCAGCCATTTGCAGGTAGCCACCCAAGGGTAACCAGCCTATACCGTATTCGGTTCCATTTCTTTTAAATTTAAACAGGCTCAAACCCCAGGCATCAAAGAACAAATAAAATTTTTCAACACGAATACCGAATGCCCTGGCGGCAATAAAGTGCCCCAGTTCATGGACTGTTACCAGTATAGAAATGCCCAGTATGAACTGCGCTATCATGATCACTATATCCATATCAGTGTTTATTAGTATAATCTGTCGACCGCGCTACAAAGAATATGGCCGAGCAAAATATGCATTTCCTGTATGCGGGCTGTCGTCCGGCAATTGACATTTAACAAAACATCGGAAAATTCGTCCATTTTCCCACCCTCATTTCCGGAAAATCCCAGGGTGTTGCATTGGATATTTTTTGCCATTTCCAGGCCTCGCAGGACATTTTCACTGTTCCCGCTGGTTGATATGCCGATAACCAGGTCTCCCGGGTGGGATAATGCTTCTACCTGACGTGCGAATACCATTGAAAAGCCATAGTCGTTACTGATCGCTGTGAGTGCTGAAGTGTCCGTTGTCAAAGCAATTGCGGGTAGGCCTCTTCGCTCTTTTATATAGCGCCCCGTAAACTCCGCCGCAATATGCTGGGCATCGTTTGCTGATCCGCCATTACCGAATATCAGGATCTTTTTTCCGCCGGAAATTGTAGCAGTAACCAACCTTGCCGCCGTCATAATTGCACTCATCAATTCTGGTTCATACAGTTTAGCCACTGTTTCCTGGTGCTCACGGATCTCCGCGATGATTAATTCCTCATTTTCCATCATATCATTCCTCATCATTTTTTTCAGCGCCGTGTTTGGCCTGCATTTTTTTCTTCCATCTGGTGTACCATGACTGATGGTGCAATGCCAACAGGGCATAAAGCGCGCCTGCTGCTACGAAAGCAATGATCAGCATATTTAATCCAACAGCCACACCTATCCCTGCGGTGCACCAGATAGTTGCCGCTGTTGTTAATCCGCTGGAGCTATTGGTGACATCATTTTTATAAATAATGCCTGCGCCTAAAAATCCGATTCCAACGAGAATATTGGCGATGATCCGGGACGCTGCCGCGAGGTCACCCATATGCTCGCCAATAGCCGTGAATAAGGCCGCACCTAAACAGACGGCGGCATAGGTCCTGATGCCTGCACTCCGGCCATGTTTTTCCCGGTCCAGCCCAATAACTCCGCCGAGTGCTACTGCCAGCAAGAGCTTTAAAACAATTGTCCACTCGCTTTCATTATTCATCATATCATTATAATTCATTACGGTTAATAACATTAAAATTATGGGCAATACTTTGCACTGATTTAACCAATATCGTATCATAAAAACCGGAACATTTGCCGCAGAGAATATGAATAAAAAGTTCACTTTCGAGTAGAAGCTCCGGTAGGTAAGGTATTCGCTGCGTTCCCAAAAACGCATGCAGATCCTGTTCTGAACCGGACTTAAGCGCAAATACCGTGATAGAAGACGATGTATCCCCAAAAGTGTCTTCTGGAAAACTTTGCAGCGTCAGCAGGTCTTTAAGTGGAAAATATGCACTTTGCTCCTTAACGACATTGCCGTTACTCAATCTATGGGACAGACTAAATCCAAGATCTGTACCCAATCCCTGAAAATCATCCGACTGCAAATTGTAATGCCAGTCTGTGGTATATATGACCGGCAATACCTCCGCCAAGAACGGAGAATATCGAATCAGCATGTAACAATTAAGTCCTGACGTTAATTTTTTAGCCAGCGACAGGTAATAGTGCAGGTGTCTGTAATACTGTGTAGTACGATGATCAGCTACTGTCTGTTTAACGAATAAATAATTGTTCAGCCCTTCACCGAAGGTTTGATTAAACGTAATATCCATTTCTCAGCCCTCCATATTTAAAAACCATTCCTGTGCCTGCTTTATAGCTTCCGGCACAATTGACAACTCAGATACCGTACGCTCTTCTTTCAGTTTGTTGGCGATCTCGATCGCCTTTTCCCGGACCTGTGGTTCCAAGTCATTCATTTCAAAGGGATAGTGCTCATTACTCCAAACCATAGCTGTTATTTTTTATTGTTACGATTCATTCTATTTTTGCATTAAACCGGCAACCACATTAATACTTAATGCAACAATGACGGTATTGAAAGTAAAGGATAGTAAGCCGTGCATCAGGGCAAGCCGCCTGATCCTTTTAGAGGTAATCTGCACATCTGAAACCTGGAACGTCATGCCGATCACGAAAGAAAAATAGCTAAAATCCAGATAATCTGGCTTGTTTTCCTCTGGGAATTGTAAGCCGCCGGGTTTAGGATTTTTACCGTCGGCATCTTTATCAATATCACAGTAATAAAAATGCGCATAGCGGAAAGTAAAAATGGTGTGTACCAGTACCCAGGAACTGACCACACAAGCCAACGAAAGCAGGACATGCAGGGTGAGCTGTTGGGTATTATTACCGGTTCCTGTAGTCCGTAATAACAGCAATATCGCGAGCAGACTGGCTAACGAAGCAAATACCGCAAACACAAAAACGATCGTCCGGCTGGAATCCTGCGCATGGGCTTCCCGGTGCACTTCGGCCGGATGAATGTTAAATATAGTCAAACCTGATAAGGTTAAGGAAGTGGCAGCATAGGTCAGCCAGGTCACCATGAAATGTACCGATCCGGAGAAACGGCCAAGTGTAGCAAAAAAGCAAATTGCCGCCAAGCCCAGGGAAACATAGAGCTTGTGATGGGCATCCATTCGGTTGATATTAAATTTTTTTTCGGTTTTCATGTTTTATATTGAAATTCCTTAAGGTTAAATAACCATGCCCAGGATAATGAAAATTAAAAAGCCGCCAAAAAATGCAGCGGTATAAAATGGAGAATCCTTTTCCTCGTGCGCTTCAACCAGCAGTTCTTCGGTGACCAGGAATAAAAGTGCCGCCGAACCAAAAGACAGGATAAGTTCCAATACTTTGTCTCCGGCCCCATGCAATAGCATCAAGCCGATCAAAGCACCGATGATAAAAAGTCCGCTTAATCCTAATAAAATAAAAATGACCGTTTTCTTCGATAAAGAAGAACCTAGCAATGTAGTTACTGTAGCCATGCCGAGAGAAAAACATTCCAGCGCAAGCGCCAGTGCCAATAAGACACCTTCTTTTGCTCCTGCCGCAAAGCCGATACCCAATAGGATGCCATCCAGTAAAAGGTCAATCCCGATGGCGGTCATAATTCCCCAGGGAAGTGCTTTGCTTTCTTGTGCATTGCTCTCCTTCTTCGCCAGCTTCTCTGTAAAATGTTTGATTACCAGCATGGCCGTTATACCCATGGTAAACCCGATGACGATAGACTTTGGATCGTGTATTTTGATCATATCCGGCAAAAGTTCAACGGCCACAACAGAAAACACGACGCCCGCAGCAAAGTGCAGGATCACACTTTTTAAGGCGGCAGCAGGCGGCCGAATAAGGGCGATAATTCCCCCGACAGTTAGCATAACTACCGGGATTAGGGCAAAAAGTATTTCTTTTCCAGCATTCATAACTATTCGTATAGTTTTATAAAAGGCGTTTAAATATTGCATTGCACCCCACAGCGATAAACGTTCCTGCAACCATGCTTAATAATAAAGTACCTGGATAATAAAGACCTTGATAAACCTGCCCGTAAATAACGAGCAGCGTCCACACCATTAAGGCGACCTTTATAAGGTTATATCGTTTCCCTAAATAAAGAATGCAGAACACAGCCAGGCCAAATGCGACCGCAGCACTGGTTGATATCGAAAAACATTTGCCGGTGGCCGCGGCTCCGACATAATCGTGTTCAGCTACACGGCACCACGCGGAGGGCGAATAGGCTGCCAACCCGTTGAAACCTGAAATTAATAATACCAGTGCGAGCAGGCAGGCCGTTAAAGCTGAACATATCTTAAGAAATTTTACCCGCTCTATTCCAGCCAGCACCAGGAGAACTGTACAATAAAATGGTATCCAGAAATAAATACTGCTCAAATGCGGGGCAAGTTTATCCATTAGTTTGAACCGGCTGTGACTAATGCTCATCCCGATTTGCGTATCAAGGCCTGCTATACTTGCCATTAAATTGTTGTTTGATAGCAAGAAAAGGGTGAAAATACCTATGAAGACCAAGGCTACTACCAAGATAGGGAACATTATATCCAGGGGTTCCATGTTTTTCATTTGGAAAAGAATTGCAAGTAAAGCAGGAACACCGAACCGGCTGTCATAACCAGCAAACAGAGACCGCCTAGGGTGTTCGATAACCATTTATTGGTATAATCACCCATAATCTTTTTATTATTGGCGATATGCAATACTATAGCAATGATCACCGGGCAGGTTATTCCATAGAGGATAGCGGTATATAGTAATGCATCAACCGGGTTGATCCCGAAATAATTGATGCTCAGTCCAAGTAATACTGAAACAATTAAAATAATGTAAAAGGCTTTCGCCTTGCGAAATTTCTTATCCAGATTACCTTTCAGGCCGAAGGTTTCTGTTACGATATAGGACAAGGAGCCGCTTAATACCGGGATGGCTAAGAATCCCGTTCCAATAATCCCCAAGGCAAACAGCAAGTAGGAGAATTTTCCGGCAACAGGTTCCAGGGCTTTAGCCGCCTGCTCTACCGTATCAATATTCCTGATCCCGTGGCTATATAATGCGGTACCGGTCGCAAGTATGGTAAAAAACATGATCAGGTTGGAAAGGAACATACCCAAATTGACATCAAGGCTCATTTTTTGGATCAGAAGTTCCAGCAGCCGGCTTTCGCGTTTTTTGCCGTTGTCGGGAAAGCTCTCGCTAACAGACAACAATCTTTTATTGATCATGATCTGCCTTTTAACAGCTTTTACATCTTCAGCTTCCATAGCGGTCTGCCAGAAAAACAGGTAGGGGGAGATGGTCGTACCTAATATCGCCACCAACACGCCTATAAAATCCTTATCCCATTTGATCGTCGGCATGAGTGTTTGCTTTAAGACTATACCCCAGTCAGGTTTAGTAAAGAACGGCACAGCGATATATAACAACAAGGTGAGGCATAAATACTTCAGCACTGCTGCTAACTTTTGATAAGGCAGGTACACAATAAAAAATAACAGGAGGCCTGTAAAGAGTATACTGAAAAAAATGGCCGGAACCGATGGAAACAGCAAATTAGCAACCGCGCCCATCGCAGCGATGTCCGCCCCGATATTCAGGATTATAGCAGGAACGCTGAAGAGCACCATCAGGTACAGTACCGGTTTACCATAGTGCTTTTTCAGCGTGGTGGTCAGCCCCGCGGAAGTGATCAGGCCGATTCTGGCGCACATTTCCTGGATGGCTGCCATCAAGGGGAAAGTAATCAGCACCGTCCATAATGTAGCGATACCGTATTTTGCACCTGCCTGTGAATAAGTCGCGATACCCGACGGGTCGTCGTCACTTGCACCTGTTACAATCCCCGGCCCTAACGCGCCGAAGAATTTTTTTACTTTTTTAAGCATCTTTTCGACTTTTTGCCTTTGCTGTGTTCTTCTGGTCATTATTATATGCCAACAGGCGAAGTGCATTGAACACCACAAGTAAGGTTGACCCTTCGTGAGCGATCACCGCCGGCCCGATCGAGGCGATGCCTAAAATGGTAAGCGGTATCAATGCAGCTACTACGCCCAGGCTGATCCAAAGATTCTGTTTAATAATGCCCTTTGCTTTCCGGCTCAACCCGATAGCGAATGGCAGGCTTTCCAGTTTATCTCCCATCAGGGCAATATCTGCTGTTTCCAGGGCAACATCAGAACCTGCCGCACCCATTGCGATCCCAACCGTGCTTTTGGCCATAGCTGGTGCATCATTCACTCCGTCGCCGACCATGGCAACCATTTTTTCCGACCTATCCAATTTTTGTACGGCCTTTACCTTGTCTTCCGGCATCAGATCACCCCAGGCTTCCGTAATTCCGATCTGTTTGGCAACCGAATCCGCGACCTGCTGGTTATCACCGGTCAGCATGATCATTTTTTTGATACCTAAACCGCTTAATTCGGCAAGGACATGCTTTGCCTCTTTGCGCGGCACATCCATTAGTGCCAGCAGGCCGATAAAATCTTTATCCCTTTTGACCAGCATTGTCGTGTTTCCCTGCTTTTCGAGGTCCTCTACCTGTTTAAGTAGCCCATCGGGTATGCTTTTTTCAAATAAAGCTTTATTACCAATGAGCACCTTTTTGCCGCCAACTTCGGCCTGGACCCCACGCCCGGTGATTCCTTTGACATTGTGCGCTTCCGGAATCTTGGCATTCTTTAACTTTTCCATCGCGCCTTTGACGATAGCTTCCGCCAGCGGGTGGTCGCTCAGTTTTTCGACGGCCACTGCGAGGGTCAGTAATTCTTCTTCGGTGATCTTGTCAAAAGGAATGGCGTTAGTCAGTTGTGGCTTTCCTTCGGTTAATGTTCCTGTTTTGTCGAATGCGATAGCATTCAGAGAACCAAGATCCTCTAAAGGCCTACCGCCCTTAATGAGCACTCCGCCGCGGGCGGCTCTGGCTACACCAGCAAGTACGGCGCTCGGCGTAGAGATGGCCAGGGCACATGGACTGGCCGCTACCAGGACCGACATGGCGCGGTAGAAGCTTTTACTGAAAGGTTCGTCAATTACCAGGTAAGCGAAGCAAAGCGCTGTAACCAGGATAAGTACCGTCGGCACGAAGAACTTTTCGAACTTATCAGTGAACAACTGTGTCGGTGATTTTTGCTTTTCCGCCTCATTCACCATTTTGACAAGCCGTGATATGGTAGAGTCCTTAGCCTCTTTGATCACCTTTACTTCTAATGCAGCAGCGCCGTTGATGGTTCCGGCAAAGACCCTGTATTGCGGTTTGATGCTGGCCTCCTTGCTATAATCTTTAGCGGCATCAGGCACAGGGGATTTATCAACGGGTACACTTTCGCCCGTGATCGGTGCCTGGTTCACACTGCTTTCACCTTTAACGACTACGCCATCTGCCGGTATTTTGCTGTTAGGTTTAATGATAATGATATCGCCCAGGACTAATTCCTCGATACGGATCTCTTCCTGTTTGCCATTACGAGAAACCAAAGCTGTCGGTGGCGCGAGACTTGTAAGCGCCGCAATAGATTTACGTGCTTTGGCCATTGCGTAATGTTCCAGGGAATGCCCCAGGCTGAACAGGAACAACAATAACGCGCCTTCCGCCCAGGAACCTAAGATAGCAGCACCGATCGCTGCCACAAGCATCAGAAAATCGATCTCGAAACCACCCTTAAGAATAGTCTGCACCGCTTCTCTGGCCGTAAAGAATCCCCCAAAGAAATAGGCTATGATATAGAGGGACAGGCTTACCCAGGAAGGCAGGCCGGGGACGAATGTAAGACCCCAGCCCGCCCCAAGTGCTGCACCGCAGATAGCCGCGAAGATCATTTCAGTATTTTTTCCGAAAATTCCGCCATGCTCATGGCCTTCTTCTTCATCGTGGTCATCTTCCTCTTTGTGGTTATGCCCGTCTTTGGGCGCATTTTTCGCTTCAGATTTGCCTTTTTTTATGCCGTCTGAAGATGAACCTGCTGTTTTCTTTACTGGTTCTCCCTTTACTGCCGATGTCATATTTTTGTTGTTTTTCATAGCGTTTGGTATTAAATATTTAAACAGGCCCATCATAACGGTCTACTCTTCTTCGCTGTTTTTCATTTTGGATAGCAGATCATAAGCGCCTTTCAATACGATCCTTCCTTTCAAAGACTGGTCTTTAGATAATTGCACCTCAGTAAATCCACCATCGGATATGCCAGTTGTCACTTCAACCATTTCAAAATGAAATGATTCCCCGGCTGCTTCTTTTATACTTTCCGGTTCATCTTTTTCATGCTGGTGGGCATTGCTTTGTTTTACCTCCGTGTGTACAAAAACATATTTTTTACCCTGAAAATCGACGATAGCCGTTTCCGGCACCGCGGTGACTTGGCTCGTCCCGGTTTCGATATAGGCTTTCAAATAGGTTCCAGGAATAAATTTGATGCTGCCCTTGGCAATAGCGTGCACCGTAACCGTTTTATCCGTATTGATCTCGCGGCCCACAAGCTGAACAACCGCTATGCGGTCTGTCGAATCGTTAGAGAGGTTAAAGCGAACCTTTTGTCCCGGTTTAACTTTTTCTGCATCTTTTTCGAAAACATTAAGTTCAACATGCAGGTTGGAACTGTTTACGATCTCGAACATAACATCATTGGGATTAACAAACTTGCCGCTATTCACATTAACCTTCGTTACATAGCCGCTGATCGGCGCGTAGATATTGATGGAACTTCGGATGTTCCCTGCCGTCAAGCTCTCCGGGCTGATATTGATCAGCCGGAGGCGCTGCTTCAGCGCATTTTCCCTTGCCAGCATCGTCTGGTACTGCGCTTTGGATTGTTGCAAAACCTTTTGAGAATTGACATTTTGCTGAGACAGTTCCTGTTGCCTTTTGTATTCTGTATCACTTAGCTCCAATTGACTCTTGCTCTCCAGGTAGTCTTGTTGCAATTGTACGTAGTCCTGGTTTTGCAGGACGGCAATCACTTCGCCTTTGCTCACACTGCTGCCCTGCAATAATGGCGTGGATTTGACGATCCCACCCATCTGTGTGGTAATGCTGACCAGGTTCTGTGGCGGAACATCGATAAAGCCATTAACTTTCAGTAGTCCGGCAAGGTTTTTAGGTTCTGCTGAACCTAAACTAATACCGATCGCCTTGTATTGGGCGGCGGTCACTTCTACGGTATTTTTATCTTCTTGATGGGCCGTATCCGGCTTGGCCTCGGCAGTAGAATTTTCCGCCGGCTTGCTGCCGCAAGAACTGATGAAGAATGGGAGGGCTATAGTAACAGCCAGTTTTCCTATGGATTGAATGGTAAATTTCATATGCTTAATTATAAACCGATAAGGTATTGGAGCGTGTAAACAGATTGATTGTATTGATTAATAGCCTGCAGGTAATTGAACCTGATCTCAGAATAAGTACGGAGCGCCTGGGCGAATTCGATATAGCCGATATCTCCGCTCTGAAACGCGATCTGACCTTGTTTCAGGATAAGGTTGGTATTTGGCAGCGCGCTCTGTTCATAATATTCGATGCTTCGCGCGTTCTTCAACACATCCTGATAGGCTTGCTGATACTGGCTTTGCAGATTGACCTGGTAAAGGTTATACTGGGATTCGGAAACCTGTTTGTCAATCTTCGCTGCCTTTATCCGTGCCGCGTAAGGTTTGAAAAACAAGGGTACTGAAATACCGGCCTGTATTCCTTGGAAGCGGTTCGAGCCTGAAAAGCTACGGTCTTGCCCATTAATATTCTGTATACCGATCAGGGACTGGTTGAAATAGCCTACCGTAAAATCAGGCCCGGAGCGTGATTTTTCCAAACGGATATTTTTATCAGCGATCACGATCTGCTGTTTTTGGTAGGCCAGCAACGGGTTTCTCACAATACTGCTGTCCGAAAAAGGAACGACCTCCGTTGTTTTAACAAATTGTCCCGGCATTACGGTCACACTATCTGCAGTGTTAAGCAAACGTTTGAGCTCCGATTTTGCCGCTAAAATATCAGACTGGTTTTTCATCATCTGATTTTTGACCTCATTATATTGTGTTTCCGCAGTGGTCTTTTCAAGCAGGTTTGTTTCGCCGGTCTTATAACGAAGCCCGGCTGCCTTTAGAAAGGCACTGTAAATGGAATCCTGAGTGAAGTACAGCTTTTGCAGGGCGACAAAATAGGTGAGCTGTGTATAGGCCTGTCTGACCTCATACGTAAGCTGATTTTTTGTAACGTTCAGGCCGATCTCCGCTGCGCCAATCCGGGCATTGTAAACCTCGCGCTGATTTTTGTACAAGCCCGGGAATGGAATATTCTGCTGAATGCTGATATTATTATCCCTTTTTATGCTATTGATCTGGCCATATTGGATACTGAAATCAGTTTTGCCCAGTTCTGTAGCACTACCTCTCAGGGCTTGCTGTTGGGTAATCTGGAGGCGTGATGATTGCACATTTTGATTGTTCGCAACGGCTGTACTGATCGCCTGCTGGATACTCAATGGCTGAGTTGGAACAGTCTGGGCTTTAGCAGGTAACCCGAATAAAACCAGCAGGGCGATAACGGCAACCGGCACAGCCTTAACCTTTTTGGTCTCCCGCCATTTTTCGAAATAGGTATATAACACAGGTAAAACAATTAAAGTTAGAATAGTAGAAGTGATGAGTCCGCCTATCACAACAGTAGCCAGTGGTTTCTGTACTTCGGCACCGGCCGCAGTGGAGATCGCCATCGGCAGGAACCCGAGCGAAGCCACGGTTGCAGTCATTAATACAGGCCTGAGGCGTACTTCAGTACCCTCCAGGACGATTGCCTTCAGATCTTTTTTGCCTGATTTTTTCAAACGGTTAAATTCGGTGATCAGAACGATACCATTCAGCACCGCTACACCGAATAATGCGATAAAACCGACGCCAGCGGAAATACTGAACGGCATTCCCCGTATAAGCAGGGCGAAGACACCACCGATGGCGGCCATAGGTATGGCAGAGAAAATAAGTATAGACTGGTTAAATGAACCAAAAGAAAAATAAAGCAGTAAAATAATGAGCAACAAAGCCACCGGTACCGCTACTGAAAGGCGCTTGGTTGCTTCTTTTAAGTTCTCGAACTGTCCGCCGTAAGTAATATAGTACCCTGCAGGCAGTTTGATCTGCTGGTCTATCTTCTGTTGAATCTCGGTAACCACACTTTGGATATCCCGGCCACGTACGTTAAGCCCGACGATAATGCGCCGTTTGGTATCTTCGCGCTGGATCTGGTTGGGTCCGATCTGGAAAGATACATCAGCCAATTGTTCCATCGGCACCTGGTTACCGTTTGGTGCGGTCACGTAGAGATTTTTGACATCATTGATTCCCTGGCGATTGGCCAGAGAAAGGCGGACCACCATATCATAACGTTTCTCACCCTCATAGACCAAACCCGCCGATTGACCGGCAAACGCGGTATTAAGCGCCTGGTTAACCGTACCAATGCTTAGGCCGTACTGGGCTACCTTGTCCCGGTTGATCTTGACCACAATTTGCGGTAAGCCGGTAGCCTGTTCCAGGTAAACGTCTTTCGCTCCCTGTACTGAACTAACGATCTTGCCGATTTTTTTAGAAAGATCAGTGAGTTCGTCGAGATCATCTCCGAATATTTTGATTCCGATATCCTGCCGCACACCCGAGATGAGTTCATTAGAGCGTAGCTGGATAGGTTGTGAAAAACCGAATGTCACACCCGGAACTTCCTCTAATGCTTCTGCCATAAGATTAGCCAATTCTTCGCGGCTGTGCGTCGTGGTCCATTCCTTTTTGTCCTTCAGGATGACCGTGAGATCGCAGGCATCCATAGGCATCGGATCGGTCGGAATCTCCGCTGCGCCGATTTTACCGATAACCTCTTTAACTTCGGGAAACTTCTTCACGAGGATTTGAGAGGCCTGATTGACTTTATCGATGGTTTGCGAAAGGGAACTGCCGGTGAGCAGGCGGGTTTCCACCGCAAAGTCACCTTCTTCCAGTGTCGGGATAAATTCACCTCCCATACGGGTAAAGACGAATATGCTGACAACAAGCAAAGCAACTGAACTACCTACAACGATCAGCCGTTTATTCAGTGCGCCTTTGATCAGCGGCAAATAACGGCGGTGGATCGCATCCATCATCCTGTCAGAAAAATTCTTTTTATGACTTTGGTTCTTACTTAAGGCCAGTGAAGAAACCATAGGTACATAAGTTAGCGACAGTAAGAATGCTCCAAGTATGGCAAAAGATACCGTTTGTGCCATAGGGCCGAACATTTTGCCTTCGATTCCGACAAGGGCCAGGATAGGGAGATAAACGATCAGGATAATGATCTGACCAAACGCAGCAGCGCTCATCATTCTTCCGGCAGACTGCTCGACCTGCTCGTTCATCTCCTTTTGCGTAAAGGGACGTCCTGGATTATTGACCGCTAGCACATGCATGGTCGCTTCCACGATAATAACGGCACCATCGACTATAAGGCCGAAATCGATCGCACCTAGACTCATAAGATTACCTGAAACGCCGAAAACGTTCATCAGGCAAATAGCAAAAAGCATTGCCAGCGGTATAACGGAGGCAACGACAAGACCTGCCCTGATGTTCCCGAGGAACAATACCAGTACGAAAATTACAATAAGTGCACCCTCGATGAGGTTTTTAGCGACGGTGCCGATTGCCCTGTCGACTAACGCGCTGCGGTCAAGGAACGGCTCTACAGTCACCCCCTCAGGTAGTGTTTTGTTAATACGTGTGATCTTTTCTTTTACCAGCTTAACGACATTGTTAGCATTGGCGCCTTTGAGCATCATTACAATGCCGCCGACAGCTTCGCCTTCACTATTCGTCGTCGAACGGGTTAAAGCACCATAGCGTATGGAATTGCTGATCCCTACGTTTGCGATATTCCTAATGAGTACGGGTAAACCATTTGCGTTGTTCTTGACTACGATCTTGTTGATATCATCAACGGTACCGACCAGACCTTCACTGCGAATAAAATAGGCATTCGGCTTTTTATCGATATAGGCTCCGCCGGTATTTTGGTTATTTTGTTCCAGTGCATTAAATACATCGCTGATACTTAAATTTAAACTGCGTAGCTTGTCCGGGTCAAGGGCGATCTCATATTGCTTAAGTAACCCTCCAAAACTGTTGACTTCGGCGATCCCTGGGGTGCCAAGCAATTGCCTGCGAACGATCCAGTCCTGGATACTCCGTAATTCGCGGGCATCATACTTCTTTTCAAAACCGGGTTTAGCGTGAATTACGTATTGATAGATCTCACCGAGACCTGTTGATATGGGCGAGATTTCGGGGTTACCAAGACCAGCCGGAATATTATTTTTTGCTTCGGACAGCTTTTCGTTAACCTGCTGCCGTGCCCAATAAATGTCGACCTTATCGTGAAAAACGATAGTAACCACCGAAAGGCCGAAACGGGATAGTGAACGTACTTGCTCTATCTCGGGAATGGTAGCCATCGTTTGCTCTACCGGGTAGGAGATAAGTCTTTCCACTTCCTGCGTGGCAAGGGACGGGCTGAGCGTGATTACCTGTACCTGATTGTTAGTAATATCGGGAACGGCATCTATAGGCAATTTATTCAAAGAATAAATTCCCCAAGCGATCAGAGCGAGCGTAAATAGCCCAATGACCAGCTTATTATTGATGGAAAAATTGATTATTTTATTTAACATGTGAATTTAGTGCTTAGTTACCATATGGTAATATTTCATGGCAATGCCAATCATCGCCAGAATCATTACGATCACAATAATGACCAGTGAAATAATTCTGATAACGCGCATCCATTTTGGTTTAGGCTGGATTTTTTTTCCATAGTAAACCACACGGTGCTTGTTTGGCAGTGCTCTCTTTTTTCGAGCCATACCTGATGAATAAATTATTAAATAGAAATTTTCATGCGTTTAGCATGAGAGAGAAGAGAAATCTTAGGAAAATAATTTGGGAGGTTGCCAAATAACTATACTCCTGTTTTTGATCTTTGATGTAGGCAGTTCCGGATAGAACTTTAACACCTCTACGGGTATTGAAAATAATAGGGGTCTTATAACGGTTAGTGTTGGCGTATTACAACATGAACACTGACAAAACGGGGAACAATGATCCTGAACCGGGTTAGCCCCCCGGTGGCCTTGATCGACGGCTACTTTTGTGAGCGTTTTAGACGCGGCATTACTGTCTTTGCAGGGCATGAGCCCCAGCACAAGTATAACAGCGCACATAAATAAACTCCAAAATTTCATTATTGGCAAAACTACACAACTAAATCTATAAATACAAATTCCACTTTTATAGCAAAATTCATGTTAAGCATCATCAGATCCATCCGATTGCTGATGTAAATATATAACACTTTGATTAGTTGTAACAACTTCGCATATTGCATATTATAACTTAGTCAAAACAATCAATCAAGTTGCAAACCTCAAAGTATGCGTCTGTTTATATCTACTAATTTAGTCACAAAAACATTAACGTTTAATGCAACAGAATAGATCAAGTTTTATTGACTTTTTAAGTTTGCATAAGAATATTTATATTTAACTATTAAAGGAATTAAAATTTGTACGGTGAGAAAACAGTCTTTAGCGTCGAGGTTATGATGTTACTTAGTTATATGCGTGATCTATTCCAACTTCATTTTCTGTATTCTCACCGCATTCAGGATCGCCAGTAGCGCAACTCCTACGTCAGCAATAACCGCTTCCCATAAATTAGCTACCCCGCCTGCGCCAAGAATCAAAACAATGACTTTAACTACCATGGCGATAGTGATGTTCTGCCACACGATCCGTTTAGTAATTCGTCCGATTTTTATAGCGGCGGTAATTTTAGAAGGCTGGTCGTTCTGAATAACGATGTCTGCCGTTTCAATGGTCGCATCGCTGCCCAACCCTCCCATCGCAATCCCGGCATCAGCCAATGCCACTACCGGCGCGTCATTTACACCATCACCTACAAAAGCTATCCGGCTGCCGGCGTTCTTGTATTCCTGTACTTTCTGTACTTTTCCGTCCGGCAACAAGTCGCCAAAGGCTTTATCAAGCCCTAATAATTTAGCCACCTTATCCACAACAGCTTGTTTATCCCCTGATAACATTACTGTTTGAATTTTTAAGCTGTGCATCTGCTCAATCGCCTGTTTGGCATCTTCTTTTATTTCATCAGCTATGGTCAGATAACCGGCATACTTTTCATCGATGGCAACCACAACCACCGTATCAACCAGTTGATCTACTTCCGGCGGGTAAGCGATATTGAATTTTTTAAGCAATTTACTGTTACCCGCTAAAACAGTTTTACCATCAATCGTTCCTTTTAAACCATGCCCGGATATTTCTTCAACATCTTTAGCTTTTAGCTCACCTAAAGCCTTACCTGCATAGGCGACTACCGCTTTGGCAATTGGGTGGGTAGAATTACTTTCGATAGCCGCAGTGATCCTGACCAGTTCTTTTTGGTCAAAGCCATCGGTGACCACTTCCTGAACATTAAAAACACCTTTGGTCAGCGTACCCGTTTTATCCATAATAACCGTATTAATGGTGGTCATCACATCTAAGAAATTTGAACCTTTAAAAAGGATACCGTTACGGGAGGCCAGGCCTATGCCACCAAAATAACCCAATGGAATAGATACGACTAATGCGCAAGGGCAGCTGATCACCAGGAATACTAATGCCCGGTAAAACCATTGGTGGAAATTATAAGGGTCTGTAAAAAAATAAGGCGCAAAGCAAACCAATAGTGCCAGCGCGAATACTATAGGCGTATAGATCTTAGCAAAACGACTGATAAAAAGCTGTGTTTGTGATTTTCGGGCGGTAGCATCCTGCACCATTTCCAATATCTTACTTAGCTTACTATCTTTAAAAAGTGATTTAACCTGAACCTCCGACACCTTATCCAGGTTGATCATCCCGGCCAAAACTGTTTCGCCTTTCCTTTTGGTATCGGGTTTACTTTCCCCGGTCAGGGCAGCCGTATTAAAAATGGCGGCATCTGAATAAAGTTCGCCATCCAACGCAACCTTTTCACCGGATTTAACCTGTATGATCTCATCAATTTTGATTTCTTTCGGGTTGCTTATCAATGCTTTGCCATCCCGTATTACAGTTGCTTTATCCGGCCTGATATCCAATAAGGCTTTAATGCTTTTTTTGGCTTTGTTTACCGCTGCATCCTGGAACCATTCCCCAATAGAATAGAACACCATTACTGCCACCCCCTCACTGTAAGAGCCGATACTGAATGCACCCAATGTGGCGACACTCATCAAAAAGAACTCATTAAAAAAATCAAAGTGTTTGGCTTTACGCCAGGCCATTCCTAAAACATTATATCCAGCCAGTAAGAATGCCACTGAAAATATGATCAGATTGAAAGGAAAAGGTGGCTGATATTTAAAACCAAATTCCAGCGTAAGCATGACCAGTAATATCGCTAATGCGGTAAGCAGGGGCCAATGGCTTTGCCAGCCTTCTTCTTCAGCGGGTTTGTTCAGATCAAGAACTTCTTCGTCATCTTGGCTCTCATCAGATTTCAGCTCACGATCCTGATCCTTAATGATATTCACCTGCGGACTGTCTTTTTTAGCGGGCGCATCAGGATGAGCCGTTACTATTGGTGTCTGCTTATTTTTAATCTCTTTCATAATTTTTTGTACCTCAATTATCCTTCTGAATCTAAAAACCATAGCTCCGCTTCCGCAATTGCTTTTTTTAAAGCGACTCCCGGATCGGTTCCATCATCAAGATAACCGGCAGCCAGTTCGAGTGCCTTTTCTTTTACTTCAGGGCGCAAATCTGATAACTGATCATCAAACCCTTTAAATTTTGTTTCACTCATTTTTAATTCCTTCAAATTTAGGCAAGGAACAACTGCAATCGTAGTGCATTTATTTCTTACATGCTGAACATAAGCCTTTCACCAGCAAGCTTGTTTCCTGCCGTTCGTATCCACCCGGTAATTTGACTTCCGGTATCTGTGTTTTCGGCAGGCAATGAGTTTCCTGGCAATTGATACAGTAGAAATGCACATGTAGGTCATGGTGCCCGTCAATAGTACAGTCAGGTTGGCAAAGCGCAAATTTGGTAACACCTGTTCCATCTTCTATTCGGTGAACCAGGCCATGTTCTTCAAATGTCCTGATGCTGCGGTACAAAGTTACCCGGTCTGTTTTTTCCATGCCCAACTCAATATCAGTTAAACTAACCGCATTGGTTTGTTTGACTAAATGATCTAATACCACTAACCGCATAGCAGTTGGATTGATCTGTTTTTCGAGTAATCTGCGTTCGAGTCCTTTCATCTTTTGCCCCTTTGCTCCACGGCCGTTTAAGCTATAATAATGTCCTTTTGTCGCTATATATACATTAGGCGGACAGTATCTAATGGTGTAATCTATATAATCTAATTGCGCACGTAGTTATCACCTTTGTCTTGATAAATAGGATTTTATCATCTTTACCATTCGTTTTATTTACAGATACATCCAGTTGCCCTCCGAATGAGCCACTGCCTCAACAGGTACAATGGCGATTAGTTTGCTGAATGTGCTGATCTGAGCAGTGACCTACATGCCGGTATCAGATTTAATTCGCCGTATTCAACGGCTATTTCAATAAAGAAATTCAGATATGGAACTATTATCTTGGCAGGATGTCAGGCCCCAGCATGAAGATAAGAGCGCACATAGATGAATTGCTATATTAGTGCTGTAGAACCGAATAATTATTTTATAGTATAATTTCTACTTATAAGCAAGATATCTGCAAAAAAATGATACACATATCAGATTGCTAATGGTATATCTTTTACAATTTTAGTAAATAGTAACAACTTAGCATATTATAGAGAGTTATAATAATCAACATGAGTGCGAAACAAAGTCAACATCTGTTTACTTTGTGAATTAAAAAGACTAGTGTTATTAGCCTTATACTGGTTTTTTAGGTTTCAACTTCGTCATATATATTATTATCACAATGATAAAATTTAACGAAATATATAAACGCAAAACTTATCCAGTTCAAAATTAAACTGTTAACATATTCATAAAATGAAGAAATGTTTGGTTTTTTCCTTTCTACTCTTTGGAACTATATACTGCAACGCTCAAAATATTGTCTTAAGTGGAATCATACGGGATTTTGATTCTAAAAACTTTTTACAGGGTGTTACGGTTCGGGTTGGTGAGACAAGTACCGCCACGGACTCATTAGGAAAATTCAAAATCGCAATTCAGTTTTCACAATTTAAACAACACGGTATTCGCTTTACAAACGTCGGGTACAAGCAGTTGTTTCTAAACTTTGCCGGTGATTATACCTTTGATATAGAATTGCGGGCGAGTTATGTCGAGCTTACCGAAGTCAGGATTATGGGTACGGGTTCAACCATTCTGAAAAAAGCTATAAGCCGGATTCACGCGAATTATCCGCAAAGGCCTTATATCTTAACAGGCGCGATGCGGCTGCAATATTTAAGGAACCGTTCAGATCTTTTTAACAGCGATGCTATCGTGCAAATATACGTCCCCTCATACAGCGCAAATAAGCAGGAGGAAGTAAAACTGATTCAAAATAAAATTGACACAATTACTGATAAATCCCTAATTTTCATCAAATGGATCGGAGGATATTTAACCGTTCCTCATGCTGACATCATCCATAACCGTGAATCTTTTATTACAGCATCTAAGGTAAAAGACTTTCAATATCAGTTGATGCAAAAAAGAATGTACCATAACAGGAATGTTTATGTCATCAATTTTTCGCAAAGAGATTCTACTCAAAAGCAAAAGGCGACCAGCGGAACTTTATATATCGATACCGCCACTTATGCTTTTGTTGGTGCTGACATTAGTTATTTCAACGTTACCCGGTATGGCACTTTACCCAAATCAAAGCTTCAGTATCATATTGCTTATCGTCCTTTGGGTAATACCTGGTACATACAGGAAGCTTTCATGAAAGGCAATACCATTTATAAAAAGGAAAACCCCACTACAACCACCGTTTATATTACCTCAAAAATAGACACTGCCTATATTGAGCCGTTTGCCTATGGAGATATCATTCAGGAAAACGATATAACTCAAAATATTTCAAAACCAGGGGATTCCACAATTTGGCTTAAAGCTGATACACTGCTTAGCCATTCTGAGCGATACAATTATTTAAGCAAACTTTCTGCTGATATAACTGATACCATACGAGCAAATCGGAACTCCGTAAAGCAAAAAAGCAATTGGTTAAACTATTTTACGAAGGACAACTTTCATTATTCGCTAACCTTTATAAGGTTCCCGGTCAATATTATCAACGCACCTACCCACATTTCAAATTTTGTAAAATACGGGTTTCAGATAGGAACCTATTTTCGCTTATATAAGTCCATGTTTTTTCAATTTGAAGGATCAGGCAACACCGGGACAAATAAAATTAATTTTTCCCAATATGCTTTTCATTTGTCGAATGACATTGTGCTAAACAAATCTGCACACGCTATTACTTTGGCACCTTACTTGGGATACAACCTATTATCAATTGATGAGAAGAACGAGAATAAAACGGGCCAGGCAAATTATTTTGTTTATGGGACCTCCGGTGCCTATGAAATAACCCATAACGTTTCTTTTCTGATTTCCGTCGCCCTGAATCATTTTACCCTCTCTGGTAACACCCATTTTCAACCAACCAATACAACCATTTTTGCGGGTGTGCTTGTAAAACGATAATTGAAATTTGCTGAAACGGTAAAATAGTTTGGTATATTAATCCGGTTTGTTTTCAGCTTCATATTCTAATTTAGTTACCTTAGTGTGTAACATCGGTTAATTATTATAACTTAGCCTGCAATGAAGTTTGCCTGTTATCTTTTACTTATCATGATCACGTGGCTGGTAATGGTTCCCTGCATGGATTCCCGCGCAGCGAAAACTGACCAGCCGACCGTTCGTCAGGTCCCGTTAAAGAATTTCAGTCTATGTTCGGCAACAGTTGATGATTGCTCCCCATTCTGTTCTTGTACCTGTTGCAGCACTCCGTCACTTTATAAAGATAGTGCGGACCACTCAGCCATCCCAACATTTTACGCTGGTCATTATTTTTCTGTTGATCAGGACGATCTACCCGTAGCGACTGCGCCGGTCTGGTTGCCTCCCAAAATATTAGCTTAGCTTTTCTCCCGAGTCCTTGCAGGCTCTCTGTAGCTCTGTAGTATCGGCGGAAATCTCATGTATCAACAAATTTATCTTTCCACCCCATATTTCGGTGAGAGTCAACCTGTGAATTATCGCCGGACAGCCGTGCGTTTAATTCTTATATAGAAAATTAATGACTATTCTATCAAAAATCAAACACGACTTACCCGCAGGGTTAGTCGTATTTCTTGTCGCCCTGCCGTTATGCCTCGGCATTGCAATGGCATCCGGAGCGCCACTTCTTTCCGGAATTATTTCTGGTATCATTGGTGGTATCGTGGTCGGCTCAATAAGTGGTTCGCAAACCAGTATCAGCGGGCCGGCCGCCGGCTTGGCGGCTGTCGTTCTGGCTTCCATCAGCAAACTGGGCGGCTTTGAAGTTTTCTCATCAGCTTTGCTGATCGCCGGTGCGTTGCAGTTTTTAAGCGGGATATTCAAAGCCGGCTTTATCGCAAACTATATCCCTTCCAATGTAATTAAGGGTTTATTGGCCGCTATCGGCATACTTCTTATTCTTAAGCAGATACCCCTTGCTTTTGGTTATAATAGTGGCCATCAGGATGACTTTGCCTTCGTTCAGGCTAATGGAGAGAACACGATCACCCATTTATACCATGCCTTATTTCATATTACCCCGGGAGCCGTTATTATCAATTTCCTTTCGGTGCTGATTCTGGTTTTTTGGGACATCATGCCATTTAAAAAAATCAAATTTTTTCCGGCATCGCTAGTTGTTGTGCTGCTTGGGATCGGTATAAATCAACTATTCCGTTTTTTCGAACCTATACTTTATCTTGGTCAAAAGCATCTGGTAGCGCTTCCTGCTGTTAAGCCTGGTGATCTGTTCTCTTTCTTACATTTACCAGATCTTGCCTCACTGACCAATTACAATGTTTGGTTAACTGCGGTCACCATCGCTATCGTGGCCTCGCTGGAGACGCTGTTAAATTTGGAAGCAGTAGATAATATTGATCCGCATAAACGGCAGTCTCCGCCTAATAAGGAACTGGTCGCACAGGGCGTTGGCAATATTTTAGCAGGGTTGACCGGCGGTCTGCCCGTTACATCGGTGATCGTCCGCAGTTCAGTCAATATTAACGCAGGCGCAAAAAGCAAGGCTTCCAGCGTTATCCATGGTATTTTCCTTCTGCTGGCGATCTTGTTTTTAAGTCCTTTTATCAATCTGATACCGTTTCCCTCTTTAGCGGCCATATTAATGGTGACCGGTTACAAGCTGGCGAAGATTTCCATCTTTAAAGAGATGTATGCGAAAGGTTGGAAACAGTTCATTCCGTTCGTTGTAACAATCACTGCCATCATTTTTACTGATCTGCTGATCGGCATCCTGATCGGTTTGGCCGTCAGTTTATTCTATCTTTTAAAAAGCAATTACAGCAATCCGTTCCTGCTTGAAAGAATCCAGCTCCAGCAAGGTGAAACGATCCGGCTTGAATTACCCAGTCAGGTCTCCTTTCTAAACAAGGCGGGTATAAAAGATACGCTGTTAACGGTTCCGGCCGGTTCTAATGTTATTATTGATGGTAGTAAGGCTGACTTTATTGATAACGATGTGTTGGAATTATTCGATGATTACAAGAACGTGGTCGCACCGGAAAAGCAAATCATGCTGAACATGATCGGCATCAGGTCAGCTTATCAACTGTCAGACCATGTGCAGTTTGTTAATGTGTTAGACCGTCAGGCGCAACAGCAACTTAATCCGGAACAGGTAGTAAATTTATTGAAAAGCGGAAATGAGCGGTTTAGACAAGGAAAATGGAATGCGAAGTATTTCCGGCATCAGGTCAATGCGACCTCATCAGGCCAATTTCCTATGGCTGTGATCATCAGCTGCATCGATTCGAGGACATCGCCGGAAATCATCTTTGATGCCAGCCTCGGGGATATTTTGTCTATCCGTATAGCAGGCAATATTGTCAGCAATGAGATCATCGGCAGTTTAGAACTTGCTATCAGGGAAATGGGGGTAAAACTGGTCGTCGTCATGGGGCATTCCAAGTGCGGAGCTGTGGGCGCCGCGATAAATGCTATGGATAATGAGAATATTGGCTTTGTTACCAGGAAAATCAATCCGGCCATCGTTACGGCCAAAAACATTAGCCCTGTTTTTGATGGCGGCGAATTCTCTGAGCGGGTAGAGCACATTAACATTAGCAATTCTATCGAGGAGATCTTAAACTGCAGCCCGCTGATCCGGCAGCAAAACCATGAAGGTAAAGTTGGCCTTTTAGCTGCTTACTATGATACCGCAACCGGAATTATAGCATTCAAAAGCCTCATATGGTGTTGACCCCTGTCTATTTCAACTAAGTGAATTACGAATTTAGTCCTTTAAACTATGAAAATATCCTTAATTTTAATAATAAGCCTGCTTTACCTGAGGTCAAGCCGGGCTCAATCGCAAACCTTGAATCTGGGAGGTGCAGCACCTAAAGGCTATTATGCCGAAATGCCCTATGAATTTATCGGCGGAAAAATCATTATAAAGGCAGAACTTGGCGGGAAGTTGCGCAGGTTTTTACTGGATACAGGTGCCCCTGTTGCTATCAGTAAGGAATTGTCTGCCGAATTAAAAGCTGACCTCATCTATAATAATATGATCAGGGACGTTAATGGCGTGGCTGATTCCGCAGCCGTGGTCAGATTGGGCCATATCCGATTGGGTAATATCGATTTTGTTGATATCCCGGCGGTAGTGGTTGAATCGGATTTTTATAAGTGTTTTGATATTGAGGGGGTCATCGGCAGTAATCTGTTCAGAAATTCAATCATTACCATCGCCGGCGATAGAAGGCAGATCATTATTACCGACCAGCCGGACAAAGTGAAATTAAATCCTAAAAGCAGTGTGCCAATGATCACTACCGGAAAGAACAACCAGCAGAGCAATCCTTTCATTAAGGTCACATTGAAATATGGCGTCGGCATGTTATTAGGTTTCGACACAGGCGATAGTGATTTCCTGCGTTTTACCGATGACTATATGATGCAATTACAGAATAAAGGGGTTTATGACATTGTAGCTAAAGGATATGGTGCGAACAGTGTCGGTCTCTTCGGCTTGCAGGCGGTTGCCGATAAATACCTGCTGAAATTAAGTGCTATAACTATCGGCACGGCACGATTCAATAATGTGATCACGGAAACCAATAAAGGCGGCTTACCGGCGATGGGAACAAAGCTCTTAGAATATGGAAATGTCACGCTTGACTTTATTAAAGGTAAATTTTATTTTGATGCTCATAAGCCCGTCCACGACCTAAACCGAAAAATCTGGCCGTTTCAGCCAGTGGTTTCTGACGGTAAACTGGTGGTCGGTCTGATCTGGGACAAAAGCGGGAATTCGGTAAAACCGGGTGAACAAATTACAGAAATCGACGGCCAAGCCTATCCGAGCGTAAGCCTCTGCGAAATGATCACGAGCAAGCAACCTCTGTTAGCAGGAAAAGAGTCGGCAGTTATCCAGTTAAAGGACCAACAAGGCAAAAGCCGAAAACTATTGATCACAAAAAATTAAAAGGGTGCATAAACTAAAATAATTAATAATTAAATCAACATAAAATGGAATTAATAACTGGTTTAGTGATAATTTCTTTGATATTCATCGCTGAAATTATCAGTTTTTTGGAAATCGTTCTTTCTATGGGTTCAACTAAAGGGCTGACGGGAAAGGGTCTCTGGGACATGCTATCTCAGATAAGGAAATACGCATACTCACCTCTTTTTAAAGTATCCTGTCTTTTAGTTAAATATGCCGACCATTACGCTCAGCATCGAATCCTGTCCCAATGACTAAGAAATAAACGATCAATAGCTTTATGAAAGATCAAAACGAACCAAAAAAGCGGGAAGGAAAAAGAGCCTGGTTTAAAAATATAAGATTTCCATCCTTCTGGGAGGGGATCATTTACATTATCTTATCTATTCTGGTTGGCATCGCTTTATTGGGTAAAATACTCCTGCCTTATCTGTAGTGTTACCCAACAAAACAACTGGTCTGAATAACATCTAAAATAATTATTAATGAAAAAACTGATCATATTTGACCTTGATGGCACTTTAGCTGAAAGCAAGGCGCCGCTCGATACTGAAATGGCTGAATTGTTAACCCGCTTACTTACTACGGCTAAGGTCGCAGTGATCTCAGGCGGAGACTGGCCGCAATTTGAAAAACAGGTACTTGCGAAACTTCCTCAGAACAGCCTGCTGAAAAGATTGTCGATCCTTCCGACCTGCGGAACAAAATATTACCATTACACCACGCGCTGGGAACCGCTCTACGCTGAAAATTTCTCCAAGACCGAGAAGGAACTAATCACAAATAGCCTAAACGAGGCGATTGCACAATCAGGCATAACGTTCGGCAAACTTTGGGGAGAACAGATGGAGGATCGCGGTAGCCAAATTACATTCTCTGGGTTAGGGCAGCAGGCACCACTGAACGAAAAAAGCAGATGGGACCCTGACTTTTTAAAACGCGCTAAAATCAAAGCGATATTGGATGCGAAGTTAACCGGCTTCGCCATACACATGGGTGGAACAACGTCTATTGACATTACTAAGCCTGGAATAGATAAAGCCTATGGAATTTATAAGTTAAGGGATATACAGAAGATAAGTATATTGGAAATGATTTTTTTAGGTGACGCATTGATCCCGGGAGGTAATGACCAGCCTGTCCGCAAAACAGGGGCGGATTGCATTAAAGTGCGGGACCCGGAAGAGACCAAGCGTGTGATAGAGGGAATAATCGCTTGTTTAGCCGGTGTTAATTCGAATAACTAAGAACCCGCATACTTTATTTGTCTCTTGTTTTGCCTCGTACTGTCTCAGGAAAAGTGCAGCATGGTTGTCATCACATTAGATGCTTATAAATTACGGAAACGCTTAATATGAAACAAGGACCTGCAACCGGTTTGATCTGATCTATACCTAATTTCAATTCAAACATGTCAGAGAACAGTTTATTTTTAGTTTCTACCAGGCGACTGCTAAGGTAAATGATAACCAACAGGCTTTCAAAGTCCCTTACAATATAGACCGCAAAAAATCAGTATTGAAAGACGATGGGTAGTGGTGTAGTTTAAGAGGTGTAATTGGGTTATCGGCATAATAAAGTCAAAAGGCCCGATATTCTGTTCGGGCCTTTTGATAAGATCAGGGCTTTTTAATATGGTGCTCCGATTCCTCGTGATGTTCTTCTTCCTGATGATGTTCCGGCTCATCGTGGTGTTCCGGTTCGTTTTCGTGTCCCGGACCCTCATGGTGTTCGGGATGTACATGGTGCTCCTTGTGCTCGTGATGTTCCGGGTGCTGATCTTTTTCTGGCTGTTCTTGATTTCCTGGTGTCATAATTAAATTTTTAGATTGGTAATTATTAAATAACAGGAATACCCAACAATAAGTTTCATCGGTGTACAACAAAAGTTAGAAGTTAACCGCTAATTCATTGCCAAAAATCAAATTACTATCTGTAAATTTTGATCAAATTACTTTATAAGTACCGCCCGTATTGCTTTAGTTTTTTTGTAATGCAGCAAATATTTGGTGATCGAAAGGTGATTTGCTTTTAGCCGGTCAGCGTCTACAGAAATTACATATTGTGTCGGTTAACTGCCAAAACTGCCGACATCTGCAATACCGGGCAAATTTTATCAAGGCACTACCTTTATAAAAGGCGTGGTCAATTTTCATAAACTCTGCTCATCATATTCATGATCGCACACTATCAAATCGGCAGAAAATAGTTTTATAATAAAATGATATTGCCATCAATGTTTCCTGATGCCATGAACATACTGCATGACCGCTTCAATAATGACCAGTAGCATACCTGTCGCCAACATAATCATCCCGATGATCCGGATTATTTTTATCCATAATGGGCGCGGCCGAGTTTTTCGTGCGTATTGTAATGTGCGATGTACTGCCGCCCCTTTCTTTTTATTTCGGGCCATTTATATTTGGTGGAAATTAGTTTATCAATATACTTTCCAAAAATTTTCTTGAAACGCTGATACTACTGCCCTTGTTAATTTTAATTACAGCGGATTGATCGAAATCAATAATTTGCTCGACCATCAGCTTTGACCCGATTTTTATATCCAGTTGTTTCAGGTAGTTTAAAAACATAGATGAACTGTCCTTTACGCCAACTACCTCTAACTCGATCCCTATAGTCGAATCCGACAACAATTTGCCCGATACTTGGGAAATGTTTCCTTTGATATCCGGTATGGGGTGACCATGCGGATCGAATTGAGGAAATCCCAGGAATTTATCCAAACGATCCGCCAGTTCAGGGTGATGAACATGCTCTAACTGTTCGGCGATGTCGTGAATCTCTTCCCAGGAAAACTCCAGTTTTTCTGCTAATAAAACTTCCCATAAACGGTGTTTTCGAACAATGTCTATTGCTGCCTTTTCCCCTGCTCTTGTTAGACTGGCACCTTTCTTTTTGTCATAATCCACCAATTCCTTAGCCGTCAATTTTCTGAGCATACTTATGACCGAGGCTGCGGTGTTCTCTAATGACGCGGCCAGTGTTGTGATACTAACCTTCTCCTTGCTATTTCTGCTTAAATGAAAAATAGCCTTCAAATAATTTTCTTCTGATAATGTCCTTGTCATCTTTGTTATTCAAAACAAAAATACTCTTTAATCCTTAAAATAAAAATTAGTCTTGTCTAATTTTTAATAGTTGTGTAATTAAATTAATAATATATGTTTGTACTATTGAAAAAAATATGAATAATGAATAAGAATCATATCGCTGTTATTAGCTTGTTTTTATTGCTGATTACCATCATAATATCCTGTCAGAAACTTGAACCTTCTGCGCCTGCCGACGATTCCATCCTTGACGGGCCTGTCGAAAATTTAACATCAGCCCAAAATTTACAACATCTTGCCGGCGATGTGGGGTTTAACGGGCAGGTTTTTACAGCGGCTACCGGATTGGGTCCCGTATTTGTAGCAACCAGTTGCGGAAGCTGCCACGCAGGTGATGGTAAAGGTCATCCGTTTACTACATTGACCAGGTTTGGAAAAAACGATAGTCTTGGGCGTAATGAATTTGATCACGGGCCGCAATTACAGGAGCGTGCATTACCGGGCTATGCCCCTGAAAAGTTACCCGCAGGCACCAGCTTTGCTAAATTTACGCCGCCTATAAATTCAGGACTGGGCTTCATAGAATTGGTTAGCGAAGATGATATACTGGCGATGGCCGCCGGGAACGTCAATAATCCTGATGGCGTTAGAGGTCATCCCAACTGGGCACTGCTGCCAACCTATATTAAAATCAGGCCTGGCAGTAAAAATCAGGGGAACAGGTATATCACCCGTTTTGGTAAGAAAGCCAGTACTTATAATTTGCTCCACCAGACCATCCTTGCTTACAATCAGGACATGGGTATTGCTTCGTCGTTTGATCCAAGTGACGTTTTTACTTTGTTAGATACCGATCCCGAGATCTCCGATAAAATAGTAAGAGAAGTAGTTTTTTACCTGCAAACCCTTAAAGCACCGATTCAACGTGACCAGCATAATTCTGATGTGATAACAGGTAAAGACCTTTTTGTTCAAATAGGTTGCGAGAGTTGCCATAAGCAAACATTGAAAACAGGCATTTCGCCGGTTTCGGCGCTTGACAATAAGGAGTTCCACCCTTACACCGACCTCCTGGTACATGATATGGGGCCGGGTTTAGATGACGGCTATACAGAAGGTTCCGCCAAAACAAGCGAATGGCGCACAGCACCTTTATGGGGATTAGGATTAGCGCCTAAATCTCAGGGAGGGCAGTTTTTTTTACTGCACGATGGCCGGGCCAGGAGTATCGACGAGGCGATACAAATGCATGGCGGAGAAGCCTTAGTCATCAAAAACAGGTACAACGCGCTCCAGGAAAATGAAAAGCAAAAAGTGATCAAATTTTTAAATAGCCTTTAACATGGACAGAAGGAAATTCATAGCTACAACGTGTCTAAGCTGTATGAGCGGCGGATTATTATTGGCGTTCGAAGGATGCGGAACGGCCTCCAAACTGATATCCGCTGATATTGCCGGTTCAAATATGCTGTTACCACTTAGCGAATTTGAACATAAAAAAGGCGGTAAAAAAGACTTCCGGAAATACGTGGTCGTCCAAAATGATTTACTGAAATATCCGATATGTGTGTACCGATTTAGTGCTACCCAATACGAAGCACTATGGATGCGCTGCACGCACCAGGGAACAGAATTACAGGTGTTTGGCGATAAAATGCAATGCCCGGCGCATGGTAGTGAATTTAATAATCATGGCCAGGTCGTCAACGGGCCTGCTGCAAGCCCGCTCCGTACTTTCCCGGTAACTATTTCTGAACACCAATTAAGCATATCTTTAAAATGAAAATATTGATCTTTGCCACTTTGTTATTCATTGCATTTAACGCACAAGCGCAAATTGATACTACCTTGTTAAGGCGGACGCCGGCAGATACATCCAAAAGAAAAATGAATATGGATGCGATATATAACCGTCCCACCTTACAGGCGGGTAAATTTCCGGTTTCTTTAGGGGGATATGTAGAGGCCAATTATCAGCACTTAGCTACGGCCGGCATTTCAGAAGGTCACCAGTTTCAATTCAGAAGGTTGACGTTATTTGTAGCATCGACAATTTCCAGCCACATCAAATTTTTATCAGAAATTGAATTTGAACCTGCCGATAAGGAGATCAGCGTAGAATTTGCTGCGGTCGATGTAGAGTTTCACCCGCTTTTTAATTTACGCGGGGGAATGATCGTTAATCCGATAGGTGCATTTAACCAAAACCATGATGGCCCCAAATGGGAATTTACCGACCGACCGATCTCTGCGGAAAAAATGCTGCCGGCCACCTGGAGCAATGCTGGCTTTGGCGTTTACGGTAAGTACTATCAGAACAGATGGTTGTTTGGTTACGAGTTATACCTGACCAGCGGATTTGATAACACCATCATTGAGAATGAATTTAACCGCACTTACCTGCCGGCCTCCAAAGCGAATGCGGAACGCTTTGAAGAAAGTAATAACGGCGAACCTCTGTTCACCGCTAAGGTGGCGGTGAAGAACACCCGTTTCGGCGAGATCGGGCTATCCTACATGGGCGGCATCTATAATAAATACCAGGAGGATGGTTTAAGATTAGACGATCCGCGCCGTCTCGACGTTTTTGCGGTGGATGTTAACACCCGGATCAATAGAACGGGAACGGCATTTACCGGGGAATATGCCTGGATCTTTGCCAACGTTCCGGCTACCTATACGCAGCAATTTGGTAACAAGCAGCATGGCGGTTTTTTGGACATCGTACAGCCGGTGTTAAAAAACAATTTATTAGACTGGCGAAACGCCGTATTAAACCTGGCCTGCCGCCTGGAGTACGTGGACTATAATGTTGGCAGGTTCAAAGAAACAGGTGGAAATATCGGGGATGAAGTATGGAGTATCATGCCCGCTATTAGTTTCAGGCCGAATCCGCAAACCGTTTTTCGTTTAAATTACCGTATCCAGAAACAACGGGATATTTTTTCTAATCCGATATCAACCACGGCGGGGTTTAGCTTCGGTCTGTCAACTTATTTTTAACCGGTCCGAGGAAAGCCAACCGGGTCTGATAAACTGATTCCAATCGAAAATTATTCTAATGTATGGTAAGAAGTAATTCCCGGCCTGTATAGCAATCAACGATGCGAAAGTATTTTCACTTTTACCTGTTTTTTTATAAGAATGAATTAATTAATCTACCTTTTCAGTTTTTTCAAACTTATTTCCCCATTACAAATTCACCTTAGTATTCCGCTCGTCCCAATTCTCTTTTCTAACTTGTCATGGCATCCCCTTCGGGACGGGCTTTCCGCTGTATCTTCTATCGAAGGATGCCGCTTCCAATCCCATGATGCATTTCCCTTCCCACAAATCCCTCTTTTAAAAAAAACAATAGAAATTCCGCATGCTGATTAAAGTTCATGCGCTTCGGAGCAGCCGAAAAAATTCTGCCATGAACACATCCCTCATAAGCGATTAAAACATGTACCCCACTTGAAAAAGTTGGTTCAGGCTATGCGGGCCTTGGCGTAAAGCTACCAAAAAAAAAACCCGCCATGATGACGGAATATATACGGCCAAGCGATGGTTGCCCGCCGATGAGATCGCCAGGCTACACCAACAGGCTCCAGAAGACATCATTCGCAGCCAGCATCGCAGGCAGCGAGGAAATTCTGAACTGAAACGACCCTCCTGAAATGTTCTCTGAGGAAGACGCGCGGGAAGAAATCGGGCATAATTGCATCAACTACCGGTTGGCCGGTGATTAACAGGTTAGATCTTCTCTCTTGTTCGGACAGCGTTTGGGACTTGTTTTATTTTTTCTGCCGGAAATTCATTTTACCTCCCGTTTAAGTTCTCCTTTTTCTATTGTCTGGAGTCTTCATCGCCTACGGCTTCAATGGCATTTTTTATTTAATCAATGAATATTTTAAACGAAACGGGTAAAAAGCGCAGCTAAAATCAAGCCCGGAGTTGTCGTGGGGTTTGCAAAAGACTACGGCATAAACGGTTTCCTCCCCAAAGGGTCCCCTCCAATTATTCCGTTTCCTTTTGCCCGCTGCCGGGCTTTACGATTTGCTTTCTTTTTTCCCTTTTTCTTTTAAAAATAATCAATCAGGGCAAGGCGGCGAAAGGAAAAGCAAATAACAAATTATACATTATTAAACATTTAAAATTATGCTATTTACAGGAAGATTAACCGCAAACGCAGAAGTCAATGCGGTTAAAGGGGACAAACAGGTAATCAATTTTACCGTAGCCATTAACCAAAAATTGAAAATCAAAGCGGGCGAAAAAAAGGAAAAGACCGCATTCGTTGACTGCGCCTACTGGCGCAATTCAGGCATTGCCGAATACCTCACCAAAGGGGCAGTAGTGGAAATTTCGGGATGGATGGAAGCGCAGGGCTACCAAAGCAAAAAAGACGGCATCCGTGCAAGGCTGATTTGCACCTGTGATACCATCAAGCTTTTTTCCTTAGTGGCAAAGGCAGCCGACCCTACCGACAGCGCAGAGAAAAGAGCCGTAACCGCAGGGGCAAACGCTAAGGACGATGACGACCTGCCATTCTAAGCAAACCTAATCATTAACAAATTTCAAAAGACTTAAAATTACCATCATGGCACATAATATCAATTTCAACGAGCAAACAGGACAACATAGTTTCTTTAGCGTAAAGCAAAAGGCATGGCACGGATTAGGGCAAATTGTAGAAGATTACCCAACCAGTAAAGAAGCATTGCAATTCGCAGGGCTTGATTACGAGGTTATCAAATCACCCCTGTTTACCCAAAGCCGGGCAATGACCGTAGGGGATGCAGGTGAACTCATAGCAGGTGTGGACATTGCCGCTCCTAATTACTATGCCACCATGCGCACCGATAATAATACCGTATTGGGCGTAGTCGGGAGGGATTACAGCATCGTACAAAACCGTGATGCGTTCAGTTTTTTTGATGCTATTGTAGGCGGGGACGGGATGCAGTATGAAACCGCAGGGGCATTAGGCAATGGGGAGCGCATTTTTATCACCGCCAAACTTCCCGGCTATATCAAGGTAGGACACGATGATTATATTGAAAAATACCTTTTCCTCACCACCTCGCACGATGGTTCGGGCAGTATCACCGCAGCATTTACCCCCGTTAGAATTGTCTGCCAGAATACTCTTGGGGCAGCACTCCGTAACAGCTCCAATACGATTAAGATACGTCATACCGCAAGCGCAGAGGACAGGCTAAAAGAAGCCCACAAAGTAATGGGCATATCCAACAAAGTGGCTGATGAACTGAACGGCATCTTTAACCAGTGGACAAAGGTGCGCATCACCGATAAGGACGTAATGAAGCTAATACAACAGGCAATGGCACCGAGCAAGGAAGTTTTAAAAAGCCTGAAAACTGGCGAAGAACTTTCAACCGTGTTCAAAAACATCTGCGATAATGCCTTTATGTACGCCATGTCAAGCCCGACCCAACAGACCGAAACCACCAAGGGCACATTGTTCGGCGCATTCAACGCCATTACTGGCTACTTCCAAAATGTAAAGGAATACAAAGACGATGAAACCAAAGTAAAATCCATCATGGGCGG
This sequence comes from Bacteroidota bacterium, assembly GCA_040390445.1. GTDB lineage: Bacteria > Bacteroidota > Bacteroidia > Sphingobacteriales > Sphingobacteriaceae > Mucilaginibacter. The sequence continues at coordinate 196,380 of JAZJYI010000001.1, read as the reverse complement.
TACAGGGCAATTACGCACACAAGCTGCATTTGATTTATGCCTCGGCTATGCCAAAAACGGAATAGAAGCATTAACCCTTAATTAATCACCATTCGGGGGGAGTAATCCCCCCTTAAACTAAAATCAAAGAATATGACACGCTCAAATCTTTATATCACCCTTACTAATGGCAAAGCCATTATTTGCGTTGCTGATAGCAGTAGCGCACCTGAACAAGGCTACCTCGTAGAAGAACTATTGTTACCACTTTTATCGCTGAATGATGCGGATGAGGAAGTGGCGTTATTGGGAGTGCATTGCGCCATGAATGAACTGCGCACCAATGCAACCTATCGCTATGAAATTAATCTCCAAACGAAAACGGTAGACTTTTTTAACGAGATATATTTCTATAAAACGGACATTTTCCGTAAAGGCGAAAACCTTACCCGCAGGTACACCGCCTATCTATCGTCAATTGAAAATAAAACCCTTTGAAGCCATGAAAACGATAACACTCAAATTGCATAGTTTTAACGAACTGGAAAAAACAGCGAAAGAAAAAGCCCTGACAATCTATCGGGATTTGAATGTGAATTTTGATTGGTGGGACGATGAATTTGAGGATTTTATAGAACTGTGTTCCTACATGGGCATAACAGTCATTAAAGATAAAATCAAATTCAGGGGATTTTATGCACAGGGGGACGGTAGCGGTTTTTCCGCTATGGTGGACATCCCAAAACTGCTTATCGCAGTTGCCAACCAGTCGTGGAAAGACTATGCCCCGATGCAGGAATTTCCATTTACCGTTCCACAGATTGACCGCAGGGTAATAGCATTGGTTGCGGACGGCCTGTTACCAGCCGAACCGCAAATCATAAGCAGGTCACGGCAATTGGGCGTAGTGACCGATTTGGGCATTTCGGAAGTTATCAAAGACGGCAAAACGCACGATAACATCTTTGAAGAACTGGATAAACTCGAAGAATGGCTACGCTCGGTCGCTGAAATTCTGAACCGCCACCTGTATAAATCCCTCGAAAATCAATACGATTTTTTGACCAGTGATAACGCTATCAAGGAAAGCATTTTAACAAATGAATACTTGTTTACCGCAGACGGCAGGTCGGCTAACCACTTAGTTGAATTGAACAAACGCACACCTAAAAATTAAATACCATGACAACGAACTTTTTTCAAAATATAGCAAGCCTTAATCTTCCCGGTACATGGAAGTTAGTGATACAAACCGATGCAGACGGCAATATGACCGTTTCCGAATTATTTAACGCCACCTGTGGGGACAAAGCCGTAAAGCTGATTATCCCTTATACCCTCACAGGCACGGCGCTGGATTTAGACGAAGCTTTTTTTACCAAGATTACCGAGCCTGTAGCAAAAACCGCAGAACTGCAAACCAATTTGGAAGCCCACTTAAAAAGTGTAGAACAGGCAAAAGCAGCGTCTAAAATGGAACAGGACAAAAAGAACAAAGAAAAAGCGCAAGCGACCGCAACGCCCAAAAAGACCGAAGATGCGGAATTACCCGAACCCAAAATCAGCAAGGAGGACAAGAAAAAAGCCTATGATACCGCAATGGAAAATGTAAACGAACTGATTAAAAAGTTAAAGTTCTCCGAAGCCCTTACCATGCTGCCAAGCGTGGAAGAACACCCAAATAAGGAAAACGAACTAAAGAAGAAACGCCAGTATTTGGAACAGCAAGCCAACTTCTATGAAAAAGCACTTCAGAATTTTAACGCAGAATAAAACGAAAAGCCATGTTAGAAACGAAATTATTACCAAGAGTTTTTGTCCATACCGAGAACGGGCAAAAGATACGCCTTACCGACCCGAACGAGGATTTTAGCCCCGAAGCGGTATGCAACTATTACAGCAACCTGTACGCCATACTGACCACCGCCAAAATCACAGGGCCGGAGTTTGTAGAAGATTGCAGGGAATATGAATTTGTATCCACCATAGGGGTAAAAGGATAGGCAATGACCACCATGAGCTACCAACATTACCTAAATGGCTCATGGTAGCTTCATTGCCATTAAACAGCAAATGACATGAATGAAAACACAAAAGAGAACAAGGGATTAATCAAAGAACGCAATCAACAGCAATGGAAACTACATCAGCAACTCGCACACTTTATGAAAGACCTCGACAGGCTACCCGATGCACAGGAAGCAAGGCTCAACCGCCCCAGGTCATCACCGCAGAGCCTGTTACCAATGGTTTTTTAAGGCACAGCTTTATGCCCATGTACCTGCCAGCAACGGAATTGCCAACACAATCACCAGTCGAGGGGGATTTTTTTAAATCCCTCTCACACCTGACCAAACACTATGGTTTAAACCTGACCAATTACCGCTCCCTGCCATATCCGTATAACGTCCTGATGGCGGAAAGGGAGGCAAACCGCAAGCTGAAAGCAAAGGGACGGTATCGGCAACTATTGGTCGTGGAGCAGGAAGATACCCATACCTGTTTGGTAGTTAAGGAAACCTTTAGCCATGATTTCGGGCTGTACTATATTCCCGTGATGCCGATATACGACCTGTGGCAGAACCCTCACTATGCGCAATGTGCAGAATTACTGACTGCCGTCTGCGCCTACTTATATGCCGAGGCTGGTATAGACTACTATCGGGATGATGATACCTATATGTTTAATAACTACGAATTTTTGGAGGATTGGATTAGGGAAAGACAGGAAGAAGCCGATGATGAGGAAGACTACAACAGGCAGCAATTCGACTATGATAATGCCAAGCTGCAGGGTGATTTTATACAGGAAAAGATGATGGCAAAAGATTTTCGCCAAAGCCTCGACAGTCTGATGGCTCACTTTTGTGCCGTATCCGAATTTGAAAAGAAATGCCTTAAAGTTGCAGAAACTGCGTGGAAATTATGGCAAGCCTTTCCCGATATGAACCTTTATAAACATGCCAACTTGCAGGATTATGAACCCGAGGACTACGATGATAATTATGTCGGGATGCATGAGTATTTATCTTTTATCGGCAGTGTACAGGACAGTATCAGCGACGACCTAAAAAACATGGTCAATGATGATTTTAACGAACGCCCCCGCTATCAGGAACCTGAAATAGTCACCTTTTTCAATGAACCTAAAACGGCTTACACCGATGAACTGGCCTACGAGGAAAGACTGTTAGCCCTGATAGATGATTTATGCACCTTATTATACGACAAACCATGAAAGAATTAACCGGAACTTTTGGAGAATTATACCAGCCTGTAAAAGCCCTGCTTTTTCTGCAAAAAACAGGCAATGGCGTTCCATCAGATTTTTACATTGAAAGCTACGATATGGATACCGCAGGTTGCCCCATCAACGGGCATCCTTTGTCCATTCCCGAGAGCCACAAGTTAGCAAAGGCTTTGCAGATTAATGAAAAAAAGGCACAGGGGTTTTTAAACCCGAAAGGCTTAATGCCTCCTAACGTTTTAACTATTAACAGCGGCTCATCCGGCTATGCGGTATGGCATACGCCACCGCAACAAATCAAATTGTTATTTACGGAGAACCTTGATATTCCATCAGGTATAGCTTCTGTCCCCGCAATGGTTTGGAAGGCCGGGAAAAACAGTATTCAGCTTTTTGCGGGAGCGGATAATGACTTTTCGGAAAGCACATCCTTATATCATGCCCCCTTTTTTAACGTCTATCCTGACGGCAGGGTATGTATGGGCAACGTGCGCATCAGCATACCCAAAGATTGCAGACTGGAGCAGTTTATGGAATTATGGCAAAACTATTTTTTTAACAGCTATTTCAGTCACCTGTTTGGCGGTCATCAGCCCGTTAAAGGAAATATCGTTCAGCTATGGCAACACCTGACCGACAGCGGGGAGCAATTCCCAACCGATGTATTAATTCCCAACAATTATCAAATTAAAAATCTACTCAAATGAAAACGCTTACCCCCATACATATCACCGATAATTACCTGATCAATCCCACCAATCCCATTACGGTTAACCTCATTGGCTGCGGTGGGACGGGCAGTCAGATGCTCACCAACCTTGCCCGGATGAACCAGGCTATGCTGGCGCTTAATCATCCGGGCTTAATGGTCTTGGCCTACGATGATGATACGGTAAGCGAAGCCAACCTCGGCAGACAGTTGTTTGCCGAAGCAGAAATAGGACTGCACAAGAGTGTCGTATTGATTAACCGCATCAACCGTTTTTTTGGTACGAACTGGAAAGCGGTCACTCAACGCTATGATACCGACTATGCAGAGGCACAGCCGAACGATGGCAAAGCGAATTTGTTTATCACCTGTGTGGACAATGCCGTTTCAAGATTCGAAATCGGTAAAATCCTGCAACAGTTTAATGGTTACCGAACTTATGAACGAAACCGCCCCTTATACTGGATGGATTTAGGCAACAGCAAGGACACCGGGCAGGTGGTTTTATCAACTATTGGCGACCACAAACAGCCGGAATCCAAAAAGTATGCGCCCGTAGGAAACCTGCCCTTTGTTACCGAAACTTTTAAGGAACTATTGGAAACGGCAGACGCAACCGACAATACGCCAAGTTGTTCATTAGCCGAAGCCCTGACCAAACAGGATTTATTTATCAATTCCACCTTAGCCAACATGGGTTCATCCCTGCTATGGCAACTGTTTAAGGAGGGCTTATTGTTTAACCGGGGCTTTTTTATGAACCTGCACGATTTTCGGACACAGCCCTTAAAAGTAGCCTGAACAGCCATGACGATAACAGATCAAAACGGTAAAATAATTACCATCAAAAATTTGGAGTTGGCCATCTTGCAAGCGGATGATTACAGGCATTACCGGCATGTTGACCCCTCATTCAAATCTTTGGATGAGGGCTTTCAAGCCTATTGGGAAGATGTCTATCAAAAATTAATGGAGTTAAGAATCGAATAAAAAATCGCGCCAGCCGGCCACTTGCTGCTTTCATCCGCAACAGGCCGTCTGGCGTGTTGGGTCGCCTGACTTTCCTAAAATCAACCCCTGCCTCCGGCCACTATTGCTTTTAAGAAAAACAGGCCTGTTTCAAATGAAGATTATGGTAAAGATCAAAGAGGGCTATGTGATGAACGCCCGTGAAAAAGCTGAATTTGACAGGGTCAATGCACTGCCACGCAAAACATCCGGTGTAGTGGCTTATTACTTCAAACCGCAAACGAAATACCCGTCACGCATTTATGTCTTTATGCACGCTGAAATTTGGTGTGACCGTAACCGCCGCCCAATGGGGTTGTTTCACGCTATCCCGTTTTTATCCCGGCCAATGAACCGGGGGGAAATAGAATACCATCATTTTGACATCCGGCTTTGCTACCACCAATATGAGGATTGGGATAAGCTCATTTATGCTGAAGAACAGGAAGCGGAAGAACTGGATAAGGAAAATCCCGGTACGGGAAGCGCTTTTTTGGAGAAGCTAAAAAGTTACAGGAATGCTTACCCCGTAGGACAGCCTGAAAATCCGCAACCACGGATTAAAGAGCAGTTAGCTGAATGCGGAGAAAGCAATTTAATGGGAGAACTGATGACCAACGGGCAGCACTATTCCGTTCAGCAAATCAGCGAATTACTGAATAAAGAACAGCAGGGTGAAAAAAGGATGACCATTCTTATTCTTTTACGGGAACTCTACAAAAGCAGGGCAACAGGGCAAACCGAAGGTTTTAAAATTACAATTGTGGAAATAGAACGTAAGGCGTTGATGTCACAGCAACGTACCCGCAGGAATTATGTCAGGAGGGTTTACCAAAAAAACAAGCTATTTGCATTGGAGGAGGTCCGTGCCAAATATCCTGACTATACCGAAGCGATGCTTCAAGCCGACCTTTTGGTAAAGAAAAGAAGATTTCGGAAGAAAAAAAGTAAGCCCATTGTGGATTTGCGTCGTTGCCAATTGGAGAAATTGGCTCGAAAACTTAACTTTGAAGATTTAAGCGAACACGACTATCATCATACCTGTTGTCGGATAGTTCTGCTGCAAAACGCCCACAAGCTTCGCCTGCCAATCCGGTTAACAGTAACCTTAAACAAAAACAAACTCATCTACTCATTTAACTGGCGTACCAGGGAAAGCGTGGTGAAGTCCTTTGTCGGCCTGGCCAATGCAAAGGGAATGACCCACGAACAATTGGCGCTACGCCATAAAGAAATGAGCAGCTCAAATTATAGTTTTTGAACATCGCCGGACGGCCCCGGCAAAGCCGGAGCCCATATGCCAACCGCTTATTTATCTGTTAGGATTTTTTTAAGCAGTTGGCATTTTTTATAATGAAATTTAAACATACTTTTAAAATCATCAAAATTTTCTCTACATTCAAAATAAAAACGGCGATTTATTTAAACAGTGATGAAGAAACCGGCCATTGATTATTGGAGATATCTGACTAAAGTTAGGATCAAAAGAAAATTTTCAGACCAGAAAATCTATGCAGTCCTGCTGCTGTTATTGTGGCTTTTGGTTTTTTTATTAAAGAAATAAAACTCGTTATCACAACTAGCCAACAAAGTTCGTGATGGCTGTTTATATGAATATTCAGTTACTGTCATATTTTCTGTCCAGCCACTTCATAAAATCAAAGCCCTTACAGAGATGGAAAAACCCTCAAATTACGGCTATCCAAAAAATTACAAACAGAAATTCAAATGAAGAACCGCGCCGGCAACTACAAGGAACTTTTATCTCTCTGCGCTTCTTTTTTTCCTTGACTCACTGTAAGCCCTGTCAGAAACTTATGATCGGATTTGGCGTGGAATCATACCTTTAGTGGATTTAACTAGTTTATTTAAGATAGCATAAGGCGCGGTGAACTCCCCTTTGTCGTTTTTGATGCCTGCCGAGATAAAGGATTGAAGCGCCTGTTCCTTTGTAGGAATGGTTTTAAGTTCTTCTTTAACCAGGTCGGTCAATTTTTTCAGATCCTTGTCGCTCATGATCGCAGTGATTGACAATAAATATCTACAATTATTTTCCAATTCAAATGATTATAACTTCTGACACTAAGCCTGGTTATGTTTATAGACCCTATATAAATCGTAAATAACCAACTGACCTTAATGGTTAGCAGCATCGTCAATCAGGAACTTTATTTGTAGGAAGAAGACCTTTATTGCTTTTCGGGCGGTAAAATATTTAATTTAATGGCTATTCTCCCTGTTGAAGGTCATGTTTCCGAATGAAACGGACGGTACAGATACCGCTTAAATTGGCAGTATCTGATTAATTCCTTTTTTTGAAACTCGTCAATCCCCCGGTATATTTCTTTTGCTTTAGCTCTGAAATCTTTGGCATTGACGTAAAACCCGTTTCGCTCGTCCTGATCTGTTAAGCCTTCGTCAATCAACAGTTGTATCAGTCCAATAATTGTCTGATAAGAGAGCGTACTAAACATAGCTTGGTGATCATGAACGCCACCGCTATCCTTGTCGATTTTCTTTTGCATCGCTGAAATTAGAATTACCTATAAAATCACTTCTTGTTGTGCTATCACACAAAAGATTTTTTAATATTAACTGGGGTATAGGGGTAGTAAGAAATGACGCCGAAAGAATTATTTAATAAGCAATATAGCGTGCGGCTTCGGTGCATTGCCTGCTTGTATCGACCCATTTTTCTAATAAACGGTTTAATTCTTAAGAAAAAATTACTACCCTTTTACTACTGTTTTAGAGCTGCTGGTTGTGTTTACTTTGTTGGTGTATTCCCATAAATAATACAATTACCATGAAAATGATTCTGACCCAAATTTGTCTATTGCTTCTTTGTCTGCTTTTTGTCTATACATCGGCCAGTAAATTTTTAGATAATGATAAGTTTGTCTTCCAAATGCGTCTCGCCCCCGTGCCGCTGATGAAAATAGCGGCACCCGTTTTAGGGTGGCTGGTACCTGCGGTCGAATTTACCCTTTCCATAGTATTAGCTGTAGGAATGTTCGTTCCATCGATAAAAATTAAAGCGCTTAAGGCATCTGCTTTTCTGCTGGTTGCTTTTGAAATTTACATAATTATTATGTTGTTGTCCGGATCTCATCTTCCCTGTACCTGTGGAGGTATTATCTCTACAATGGGCTGGAAGCAGCATTTGTTCTTTAATGCATTTTTTATCCTGGCAGCTTACTTTTCAATCAAATATTTAAAAAAACATAAAACATCACCGGCAACTGAGCATGGCGGTGATACCTATAAAATACTTTCACGCGCGTAAGAACAGGTAGTGCCGTTGCCTGTAATTTTAATCAATGGCGTAACTATTAAACTTAATATATAATATCATGAAAAAATTAAAAATTAGTATGTTAGCCTTAGTGTTCGCCGTTGGTATCGGCGGAGCATTCGTTCAAAAAATTCAGGCAGCGCCTAAAGCATTAGACACGGTATATTCCTGGAATAGTGGCGAATTTTCCGGCACTGTTTTAGAAGCAAGGGATCACTATGAATGCCCTCAAGGGATTAATGTAACCTGTGCCAGGGGCACCGCTCCAAACCAACAACCGGTAACAATTAAAAAACCCTAAAGGTTTCTGGCTGCACGCGATATTACATAGCGTGCAGCATTTTATTTTACATCATTAATAACTATACAATCTAATTGCCGTTGTTCCAAAGTCATGGTCAATCCATAGGGAGCTAATGATCTTTGCACCTCATCCATATTTTCAAAATTTAAGCTTAGCTGGAGGTCTACCACAGTTTTATCGTCAATTCCCGTTTCGTCAATGATCGTGTATGGAGGTATGATTCGGATTCCATTTGTCCATTTCAAAAATTTACCCCATGGAAGGGTGACCTTTAAAAGTTTATTACCAACTTTATCATAGCGGTTCGTATCCGTCTTTGTAGTATAATAAGTATGTCCATTGTCAAGTTTATTGAGAACTAAGCACTGAACCGAACGTTTTTCCATGAAACTATTTACATTAAAAAACAGGTCAAGTTCTGACTGGATATGTTTTAGCACTCTTTTCTTAGATACATTTTTATTTACTTGAATTTCATAAATATAGGCCTTAGCCGGATCCGCATAGATAGCGGTGTCATTAAAATTAATTAGTACGCGATCATTTGACAGTGTTTGCTCAAAGTCTGAATAGCCATAGGCGACCTTGTATAAGCTTTTAAAGCTGAAACTATTGCCGCTAACCGATTTTGCGTTCGGCATATCCAATCCATATCCTTCTAAACTCCCTGTAGTATATCGATTAAGATCAAGTGGTGCCAGATAAGAATTAATAAAAAATTCTTTTCCCAGATATGGATACATTTGCACCAATAACGGATCAGTCCCATTAGGGTCCGGAATTTTAGTTTTTTGTCTGAATGAAAGTATATCTCCAGCAAGGAATTTGCTGATATTATTGCGTGATACGCCCGATTCTTCAGTAATATATTTAATGACTCCTTGTTTATCGATCCACACGTATTGTGGAACAAAGGAAAGATTAAAGTACGCTGCAAGATTTTCTTTGCCATTTATAAATGGTAAGGTGTTATTCCGAACATTCTCAGCCCTGATCGCACACTTCTTAACTTCAACTTCCGAATTTTTTGTGACCATAAGAACTTGAATACTATCTTTAAAATATTTTTGTAATGCTTCTATTTCTGGCATATGATCTATACATGAAACGCAATAAGTACCCCATATGTCAAGGAGAATAAGATCCGCGTCCAGCTCAGATATCTTGATTTGTTTGTTTGGGTAGTTATTAACTGCAAAATACCGATCAGGTATTTTATCACCTACGCGTAAAAATGATTGAGTTGTCGTTTGCTTTTTAGATTTCGTGATCTTGGTCTGACCGTAGGACGTTAAATCAAAAAACAACAGCAGGGTAAGAATTGCAACTATAGTAGATTTTGATATCGCTTTCATACTAGTATCCAGGATTTTGTTTTAAGTTAGGGTTGGTATTAAGTTCATATTGGGGAATGGGTAGTAAAACAGCAGTAGGCTTCCAGGTAGTTTTTATCCCAGTTAATACTTTATTTAAGGTGCCATTCCTTTTTAGATCTAAAAACCTGTTACCCCATTCAGTAAATAACTCTACCTGCCGCTCATGTAAAACAGCTGTAAGAACAGATGCCTTATCGGTAGGTCCGGCATAATCAACCAATCCGGCTCGCTTACGCACCACATTTAGGTCAGCTATTGCGCCGCCATTGTTATTCTGCTGGGCTCTTGCTTCTGCCCGGATAAGATATTGCTCCCCTGTACGTAGGGCAATCAGGTATTCCGGCGATGTAGTGTTTGAACTTCGGTTATGATACTTAAAAGGCGAATAAAATGTATTTGCTCCTACCACTCTTTTCGAAATCCAGTTGGATAATCTCAGATCCCCTGATTCGAATGCAGTTAACTGACTTGGAGTATAAAAGTACTGTGGGGCACCAGAACTTGGAATCAAATTAGGGACATCAGCTATATATCCATATTGGGTCCAGAACGAAAATATAGTTTCCCGACTGTTGGCTAAAAAAGCGTCTGAAGTTTTTGGCAACGGTGTATATAGGCCTGATCCAATAACTGCTGTTGCCGACTCCTCTGCATTAACCCAATCCTTCTGCCACAAGTAAACTCTGGATAACAGTGCAGTCGCGGAATATTTATTAGATCTTACTCGTCCGGTGCCTATGTAGTTTATCGGAAGTCCATTTTGAGCATCTTTTAAATCCTGAATGATCTGTTTATAAACAGTCGCAGAATCGGATTGGAGAGCAGAAGAATTAAGGTTTACACTTGTTTGAGTGGTGAGGGGAACAGAACCATATGTGTTGACCAGGTAGAAGTAAGAGAAAGCTCGTAAAAACTTTGCCTCATTAGTGAACTGGGTTATCGTCGATGAAGACAAACGAGTTGCTTTTTGCAACTGTTCTATAAGATCATTGCAGCTGTAAATGGCAAAATATGATCGCTGCCAGAAATTCTGGTCAGCGGTATTTAAAGGTGCGACAGCGCTATTTTTGTATTGCAGGTTATCTTGTGTAACACCGCCATAGCTCAATTCGTCGGAATAACAGCTCAAAAGTTTATTGTAATTAGCATTAATGGAAGTGTTAAATTGAACATAGACATTAACCATTGCGGACGTAGCAGTCGTACTGTCGGCGAAAACTTTATCGGTGGTAAGCTGGTTTTCAGGTGACGGTATTTCGATCATTTTTTTACAACTATGAAGCACAACGGCGCTTATCAGTAAAAAGACCAGAGATATACAGAATTTTGATTTCATGTTGCTAAAAATTAAAATGTGAGTTGTACACCAAAGACAATTGAACGCATTGGCGGAAGATTTGCGGGACTTCCGAAAGCACCTGATTCAGGATCAAGGAAAGGGTAATTCTTGTGCCACAACGTGTATAAATTCTGACCTTGCCCGTAGATTTTCAACTGATCTATACCCAAACGTGAAGTCCACCCTTTTGTCAAGGTATAAGATAAGGCGACGTTCTTGAGCCGGAAATAAGAGGCATCAAAATAATTGGCGGATGACCCTGAAAAATTATAATCAATATTAGTTGATGCCTTGGGAACCGTAGTTATGTCCCCCGGATTTTGCCAACGATTCAATAAATACTGATAATTATTTGTGAAGATCCCGGCATTATACAATATGTCTCCTCGAGCCATTTGCTTAACAAATTGCCCGAATATGTCCAATTGCCAATGCTTGTAAGTAAACGTATTGCCAAATCCACCATAAAAATCTGGTGTTCTTTTTCCGATCGTATTATAGAAATATGGACTAGTCGTTGAACTTCCTGCCTGGGGCGCGTAGGTCGCATTACCTGTAGTTGGGTCTACAGATGACAAAAGGTATCCATAAACCCTTGTAATGTCTTCGCCAATTACAAGCGTATTTGCGTAACTGGAACCTGCAAAGTTCTGGAAACTTACCAGTTTGTTTTTTGGCGCAGTGATATTAAATGTTGTAGTCCAGCTAAAATTTTTGTGCTGAATATTCCTTGTATTTAATTCGATCTCCCAGCCGGTATTTTGAACAACCGCAGGCAAATTTGCCTGATAGCTTTTGAATCCTGTAACAGACGGAATCGCGTAGGCCACTAACTGGTTTGAACTCTTGCTTTCATATCTGTTTACTGTTAATAAAATTCGGTCTTTTAGAAAACCTAACTCTATGGCCTCCTCTAATTTCTTATTCACTTCCCAGTGAAAGTCTGCGTTAGAAATTCTGGAAGGTTGCAGGCCTGATATGTCCTGGTAATACTGCCCTGAATTAGAATAAGTAGATAAATATTGGTAGTCGGCTATCTGATCGTTACCCACAATGCCATAACTCCCTCTTAGCTTTCCATAACTAATAAATGGAAGCATTTTTTTAAACCAATCTTCCTGAGCAAATAACCATGCCGCACCAACGGCACCAAATGTCCCAAATTGATTACCTGGGCCAAATCTCGACGAACCATCCCGCCTGATGCTCGCGTTAATAATGTATTTATCATTAATGTTATAGTTTGCCCTCCCAAACACCGAAACGTATTTATATTGCAGATAAGAGTTACTGATCCCGTCTATAGTCCCGGCTGATGATACATTATTCAACAATTCGTCATTACTAAAATTGCTTACATTGATAAGGAGACCCTGATTAAGTGAACTTTGATAAGTACCGCCTGCCAACAAATTCAAAGAGGAATTACTGAACTGCTTTTTATAATTAAACTGAGGTTCTATGATGATGGATTGATTGGAACTGTTATTGAAGATTGAAGAATTAACAGGGCTGTACGTAGGATTCTGTGAACTTTTTGGAAAAGTTTGTATTTGGTCAATATTGATCTTATTGTAACCAAAGCTCGAAGAAAAACTTAAATCTGATGATATATTATATTTTAAGATAAGATTTGTTACGAAGTTATTGGTCCTGACTTTCGATTGTGCTTTGCTGTCGCCAAGCGGATTTATTCCATAAGCCCAATTGATATCACCATTTGTTGTCGTCAATGGAAAATTAGGAGGTAAAAACAGGTCACCTTGAAAGGCCAAAGAATTTATTAGCCGATTAATATCCAGCGTGTAGGTTCCTGATAATGAAATGGAAAACTTTTTATTTGAACTGTGGTGTTGTAAATTATAGCGCACACCGCCTCTCTGATAATGGCTATCGCCTATTAACACAGTAGTTTCAGAATGATAATTACCACCAATACTAAATGTCGTATTTTTATCTCCACCTGACACATTACCCTGGAAATTGGTTACATGACCAGTACCTCCTAAAAGATATTTAGGAAAATTGGTTGACTCAGTCTGACTCCAGATCGTGAGATCAGGCGCATAACTTGATGATGTAGGATCTGAAGAAGGGATTAGCCCATCATTTTTAAAAGCTTCCCTTCTAATTTGCAAATATTGCTGAAGGTTAAGGATCGATGGGTAGTTGGCTATAGTATTAAACCCTTGTGATAAGTTTAAATCAACTTTGGTTTTTCCGGCTATCCCTTGCTTTGTCGTAATTAACACAACCCCATTTGATCCGCGCGATCCGTAAATCGCCGTGGCATCTACATCTTTCAATATGCTTATACTTTCGATATCATCAGGGTTAATACTATTAAATGGGCTTACAGCACCATTAAGGCTGGTCGTTGATATGTCGTAAGTGACGGGCGTAGACGAAAATGGAACACCATCGATTACATATAAAGGATTTGTGCCTGCTAATATCGACCCCTTTCCTCTTATTTGAATATTAACTTCGCCACCTGGTAAGCCATTTGTTTGCTGAACGAAAACCCCTGGCGCTCTACCAGAAATAACAGATAAAATATTTGTAACAGGCTGTTTCTCAATATCCGTAGCAGTTATTGTTGATACGCTACCGGTGTTAAGCCGTTTTGTTGTCGTACCATAGCCAATAACCTGCACCTCGTTTAATGAATTAGCATCTGCTTTTAATTGGATGATAAACTCGTTATCAAAATTGAGTGGTAGTGGAATATTAGCTGTCTGAAAACCGATAAAACTTACGGATACAGCACCCTTTCTCGGGGCATTGGTAAACGTAAATTTGCCGTCCTTACCAGTAATGCTTATTCTGCTTTCATTTTGAATTTTAACAGTTGCGCCTGGCAATGGCGTGCCTTGCTCGTCAATTACTTTCCCGATAATATTGATGATAGGAGGCCCTGAATTATTTTGAGCCGACGATTTGAAAAAAAAGCAAAGCGTGGCCAACACTATAAAAAGTATAGTTTTTTTCATTGAAAATTTAATTAAGTATCCGTTAAAAGACCAGTTAGTAAGAACTAAAATGGAAAACGGCAACCGAGAATACAATTAACTACTACTGATCTTGAGTTGCCGTTACCTATTCTTTATTCGGGAGAGCAGATAATATTCTTAATTGGGTTTTGCAATGGACGGGAAATTTCCTTAAAGAGCGGAAGTAAAAAGTAACATAACGTTTGGAATATCTCGAAAAAGTTATTGGATTTCAAGAACGCATTAGATTCACAATTGAAAATTGTGTAATAATGGTTAATAGTATATTGCCTGTTCGTTTTCATTGTGTTATTAATGATAACGAGTCTCCAAGACAGTCCACTATAAAGGGTGGGCTTCACTGCTTCTGCACAAGGTACCGCCAGGAACCCCTCTAACCCTATTCAAGAGTCGGAGTTGACCACAGAAGACCTAAGTGAAGCCCACCCCATAATATATATCGCAAAGATATACTTTTACAGGTATGGGCAAATTCACTTGTCTTCACGTGGTCTAAACTGGCGGTTTTTGTACGTGAGACTTCGTTAGCACAAAATCTATTAATGAACTCTATGCTTTTAGATTTTAATGCCTTTTCTAAAACAAATATAAAACTTTTTTATACAAATAGTAACTATTCTTTACTAAGGGTAACTTTTTTATCTAATTTCTGATTAACTGGTGACTTTTATACCTAAAAAGGTAAACATGTCAAATTGGAAAGAAGAATATAAGAAAGATTTACCTTTGTTTAATTCTTTAAAGCTACTTTTTGAAAATCATGCAATTACAAGAATGTATGAGATCAAAGATTTATACGCAGGCAAAATTGCTAATGCTTTAGGAATTAATAAAGGTCGATATGCTCAAAAACTTGCCAACCCAGAAACATTTGTTCTCTTCGAAATTTTACGCTTAGCATTCATTATTGATATAGATCCTAACTTAATAATAAATGTAATTCAGAACGAAAAAGATGTCATGACCAAAATCATCGATAGAGTAAAAAAAGACAAGTCGAAATAAGCCAAGGCTTATTTCCAAAGGGTACCGGATTCTATCAAATTCATATTCAATTTATGGGGCGATAGGATAGTCGCCTTTTACTTTTAGTTGTTGGTAATCCCAGGCATTGTTTTTGTCTTCCTTTGCCAATTCATCATAGTATTTATTTGCCAGGTCTTTATAGGTATTATACAATGTTTTTCGATCAGCAATCTGCTTTTTATTAAACATCCATGATTCATCGCCCGAATATCTGTAAGCAATATCACTATAGATCTGAGCGCGTAAGACTCTTGTTTTAAAACTCGACATGCCCAGACTAATCGCTTTTTCAATTTGACCTTTCCCGATGATTAGATTTTCCAGGGGACCGTTTTCTCTTTGGTAAGGTCTGGCCATCAAATTATTACTGTGTGAATAAAATAGAGCGCGATAGAACAAACTAGTGGTGTCATTAGGATTAATTTTAAGAACTTTATCCAGGCTATCTATCTTGGATTTATATTTTGAGGCCGTAAATATCATGCTTCCATCATTGATCAATACTTTTCCGGCAATAATCCTGATCGGTGGTTGAGCAATCACGGAAATTTTTACAAAAAATAAAGATGCAAGTATAAATAAGGAGGTTACAAATGCTTTCATAAGTGGTAATGTTATAAAAATTTAAACGCCTATCGTTGATAATAATTATCATTTGTTCCTTAAAATTTAATCAATCGGTGATTCGACAATGGCTGTTACGCTCAATGTGCCTGATTTTGACAGGTATCTAATAATTCTTAATTTTATCGCCCTGCCATAGATGAAAAAATAAATATAAAACATTGTAAATTAACTTATAAGTGAATATCTTTGCATTGGAAATTTGGGATGATGAAGGAAAAAAGTGTACTTTTTATACAGTACGCTGGGAAGATGGCAAGGAAAGTGAAACAGATAAGTTCTTTAATAAATACGATGCAATCCCTGAACTAAAAACAGCAACCCAGCAAATGTTAAGTTTTGTGCTGGATAGCTTGGGGGATGATCATGGCGCTATTGACGCTTTGTTTAACCGGCCGGAAAATGAGGTGACCGGTTTGCCTAATACCGGCAAGGTAACGGTAAAACAAGTAATGTTTACTTATCCTAATTTTCCGCTTCGCTTATATGCGTTGCGAATTAATAACCGGAACGATATCGTTGTTTTGTTTAACGGGGGTGTCAAATCCTCCTGGACAAATCAGGAAAGTAAAGATATTCATCTTAAATGGGTGGAAGCCTGCCAGTTTGCAAAGCGTATTGAAGAAGCATTACGAGATGGTGAAATCATAATTGATGAGGGTAAAAGAAAAATGCGGTCGGCTAATAACGGCGAAGAAATTTTTCTATAAATAAGTACGGTCATGAGAAGTAAAGTTGCACAAAGGATACAGGATGAAACGCCGCAGGAAGTTCGCATTTTCGTTCGCCAGTACACCGACATCGTAGTTCGGATTAACGAGCTTATGCAGGAGAAGGGTTATAGCCAGAAAGACCTGGCAGCGAAAATGAATAAAAAACCTTCCGAAATTAACAAATGGCTAAAAGGAAATCATAATTTAACCCTTAAAACATTGGCAAAACTGGAAGCGGAATTAGGTGCTCCATTAATTTATACCGCCCGTGAGCATGCACATGCTTAACATTCCTACTTTTAATTTATATATAGATCATGATGCAAGAAGTCTTTAACGAACATTATATTATAGGCAATGATACTTTTAAAGTGGTGTTCCTGATCAAAAAGGGAGATAAATTGGACGGCGGTATGATGCCTTACCATGTTTTTGAAATACAAAAGCTGGGCGACAGCCAAAAATTTTCCTTTCACAAGGCCGAAGGGGGTTTCGCGGGGAAATACGGCCTGGTCAAAATCGATGATAAGCAAGAGTTAACCTGGTCTCCTGAAGTTCATAAAGAGCTATTGAACAAAATCTCGCATCAAAAAATTCCAAATAGTTTCTATCTCAGACCTGAATTGGGAAGCCGGTTTATTGAATAGCAATAGGATTGATTATAAGTATCACTGCCAAAATCCGATAAGGTTTAGATTTAAAACTATCGTGAATAGATATCATTCTTTTTTAATGAATCATTACGTTTAATAATAATCGTAAAATACTCCTTTTTTGCGTCCAATAGTGTCAGGATCATATAACCAGGCCTCCAATAGCCAATGCCAAATATTTTGACTGGCTGAGAATGTGCTTGAATCACCGAAGGATCTGTGGCTATAGATTTTTGTGTCGAACAGCCAAACGGAAGAAAACAAAGAAATAATAGCAATCTTCTCATCTCATGGCACAATTTTATGACTTAGTTGATAAATCAACACGCTGTAAAATTAGATATTATTCTGCTCCTTTACCTGCAATACTTTTAAAATTAGATATTTCAATTAAACATTATTTGGTAAAGTACAATCCTAAATCGGTAGAGAATTCTCGTTTCCGTTCTTGGAGGATAATAATTATTAAGGACCGGAATCTTGAATGGACTTAACTACAAATCAAATCTATAAACTAATACTATATTTGATAGTTAATAATGCTATGATCTATCCCCCCCTTATTAACTGAATTTACAAATTTTAGCAATTAACCCTATTAAATAACTAACGATAACAGGTCTTTTACCATAGTTTTATTTTAACCAACAGTTATTTTAACTTTAAAATTTATTAATAGTATAAGCTACAAATTGATTTCGCGGCAACTATTGGAACATTTATTATTTACCTAAATACGTACCGCGATGAATGATTATGATTTTTTAAATGATCTGTTACTGAGGAGCCCGCTTTATGATTATGATCAATACTCGCCTGATCAAAGTGCGAAGATTCTGCTCGATTCTTATTTTCAGGTCGCGTTGTACCTGGCCAGTCCTCAATTGTTTCAAATATTAGCAGCAAAAGGGTTTAATTTTAATGCCCTTAATTCACGTGAGCGGTTAAGCTTCATGCGCTACTACAACCGCATGAGTTTCCGGCCTACACCTTTTGGAAGTTTTTCATCTTTTTCTATGACTGTATGGGGTGAAGCGGCGGCAATCAACTTAGGTAATAAAAAGGATGCAAAGTTACATTTGAACCTTGACCAGGAAGTTATCTTACGTTTATCCGAGGGTTTAATAGGCAATAAAAAAGAAGATTACACTTACATCTGTAACCCGGCTTTATATAAATCTGGCAAAGAATTCCGATTTATTAAAACATCTTATTCGCAAAATAAAAAAAACATTTTTTTTGACCTGGAATCTATCGAAGGAAATATATTAACCAACGCATTGTTCGATTACTGTGCGGGAGAATATAAGCAAGGAAAAGAAATTATTTCCTATATGGTAAAAACAACTGGATGTGATTGGGAAACAGCCAGTGACTATCTGAATTTCCTAATAGATGCGAATATCGTTATACCGCATACGAAAACAAACATCATTGGGGAAGATTATCTGCAAAGACTTTTGCATCACCCTGAAACGCCATTGACTTTAATTCGGCAGGACCTGTCGACGATTCAGGATCAAATGATAGCCTACAATTTTCCTGATGCAAGCCAGTTGGTCAAAATTTCCGGGCAGGTAAATGATTTATTATTTCCATTAAAACATGAAATAGAAAAACAGGTATTTTATGCGGGATTGGAAAGAAAAGTTGTTAATGGTAATCTTTCAATACATCGCCAGCAGCAGATTAAGGATGGGCTTAGGGCTTTGGAACTGCTTATCACACCTGTGCAAACATCACTACTACAGCAATTTATTTATGATTTCAAAGCGAGGTATGATTTGCGGAAAGTTCTCCTTTTGGAGGCTATTGATCCAGAGATCGGCATAGGATATGGCCCCTCGGTCTCTCCAGCTGCTGAAACCGATTTGTTGCGTCATGTGAAATTTACAGATCAGCAGAATAAGAAGGTAAACTTGGAATGGTCAACGGTTCACCGGTTATTATTTAGAAAATGGAATGAAAATTTCAAAAGTACTGCCCCGATCCAATTGAATGACTCCGATTTATCACAACTTTCACCCGACCAAGCTTTCACATCCCCGCCGACGTTACCTGTTGTCTTTCGAGTACTTGGTGATCATGTCTACCTTGAAACCATAGGAGGGGTTTCAGCAACCGCCTTAATAGGACGCTTTACAGCCTGGAGTAATAAGGTGCATGGGCTTGGCCGTGAACTTGCTTCAAAAGAACAATTAGCAAATCCAAACGTCATTTTTGCTGATATCGGGCAGTTGTCCGATACACATGCAGATAATATCAATAGAAGGCAGCATATATATGATTATGAAATACCTATAAATTCAATCTCTACCTTTCCGGTTGAACAGCAAATTGCCCTTTCTGATCTCTGGATTTCCGTCGTCGGGAATGAATTGGTATTAGAATCGAAGTCACACGGCAGAGTGATTGTACCCCGCTTAACCTCTGCTTATAATTTCAGCCGCAACAATCTGGCACTTTTTCGCCTGCTTTGCGATTTACAATACCAGGGTTTACAAGGGAATTATACCTTTGATTTGGAACAATACTTTCCGGGTATGGCCCACTACCCGCGTGTGGTTTATAAAAACACTATCCTGTCTGCGGCAAAATGGTATTTATCAACTCAGAATTTAAAGGAATTAAAAGAAGCGACTGAAGGTGAAGCCACTATTCGATTTAAAATACTGCGGGAAACGTTACAGCTTCCGTCACTTATTGCACTAAGCCAATTCGATCAGCAACTCATTTTCGATATCGATAAAGAAAATGAGATCATCTTTTTATTAGATTGTCTGAGATCCATGGGAACCGCGGTTTTCCAGGAGTTTTTTTTACCCGCTGAACCAATTGTCACCAGTGAAGGAAAACCGTTGGTCAATCAGTTCATTGCTTTTTTATATAAAAATCAGGAAGTTTATAAAGGCAACCGAATACCGGATCTAATGATTAGACCCAGGGTTCAGCAGGATTATATCTTAGGGGGCAAATGGCTGTATTTAAAATTGTATTGTGCCCCTGCCATCGCTAATGACCTGCTCACTAAAAAGCTGCTTCCTCTATTAAACCAGTTGGGCGAAAAAGAATTATTACTATGGTTTTTTATTCGTTATAAGGACTCCGGCTACCACATTCGTTTGCGCCTAAAAATTAACGAATCCGCTGTTGGTGATATTTTAGCACGCTTAAAAAAGCGCCTTGCTGATACTGTGCATTATCATTTGATCAGGGAATACCAGGCAGATACCTATCGTCGGGAAATGGAAAGATACGGTCCGGACATCATAACATTAGTAGAATCCTTTTTTTGCGGTAGCAGTGAACTTGTCTTGCGGTATATTAAAATAACAGCCCGGAAATCCCTACCCTACAGTTATCATAGCCTGGCTTTTGTTTCAGTCGCCTATTTGTTAAACTGTTTTATACCAGAAATTAATGAGCAGCTAATTTTTCTTGAACAGATGGTCAATACATTTTATGCTGAATTTTCAACTGATAAATCGTTAAAAATAGATCTCGACCAGAAATTCAGGGAGTTAAAAACCGAGATCAGCAGCCTGCTCACCAACGAGGGGTATTATTTGTCGTTAAAACTGACTATGTGGGCAGATCTTTATAAAATAAGAATTGATGCGCTACAAAAAAAGACAGCCCTTTTTACAACCAAACGAAGGGATCAGCTACTCGCTGACTTAATACATATGCATTTGAACCGTTTATTCATTGACCGGCAACGCAATCAGGAACTGATAATTTATTACTGCTTTTATAAATACCAGCTATCGGTAAAAGCTATAAAGAAAGTGAATGGTTAAAACCTTCTTCTCGACCTCAACAACAATTCATTCATTTTTTCAAGAAACGCGTCCTTGTAAAACCGGCCTAAGTTTAAAGTAATATCTTTCTCTAAGGTAACCCGTGTTTGCTCAACAGATTTAATCCGGTCATTGTTAATGATGAAGGATTGATGAATTCTCGAAAACTGGTCCATCGGAAGATATTGTTCTGTTTCATTAATGGTTAAATAAGGCATAATATCACCGGAGGTCAAATGGATCTTAATGTAATTTTGAGCACCTTCTACATATAGAATTTCATTAATAATCACTTTTACCATCTTACCTCTGCTTTCCGTCTTAACAAAAAAGAAGTCTCTTTTTTCTTTTTTTGTCGGCCGAGCGGCAATTCCGGTCCGCTGTATGTGCAGTATACATTTGCGAAACCGGGCATAGCTGATCGGTTTTAAAAGAAAGTCGAATGCCTCCTTTTCAAATGCTTCAAGGGCAAATTCCTGGAAAGAGGTGGTAAATACAATCGTGGTATGCAGGTTTACTAATCCGGCAAACGCCATGCCTGATAATTCAGGCATTTCTACGTCTAAAAAAGTAATATCGGGCGGATTAGGTCCGGTCACTTCGTTAAGTGCAGTAAGCGGATTGGTAGAAAATCCCTGTAATTCAAGTCCATCAGTCCGTTCTATATATTCAATCAGCATTTCTATAGAATGATATTCATCATCCACAACATAACATCTTAAATTCATAATTGCACCCTCAGTTCTAATCCGTAACTTTCTTTCTCGTCTTTGATAATTATATTATATTGATCTTTGTAGCTGAATTCTAAACGTTTGATTACATTTTTTATTCCAATTGACCTCGTTCGCTTGTAATCTGGTTGATCTCCTTTTAAATTCCAGCTTATAAAACTTAGCTCATTTTGATCGTTTAGCGTAATATGCAATTTTGCCGCGCCCTGCTTTTTTTTTAGGTAACCATGCTTGAAAATATTTTCGGTAAGCGTTAACAGCACCAAGGGAATAATTTGATAAGATTCAAAATCACCTTCGGCTTCAAAATCAATAAACAAAGCGTAATCATAGCGGAGCTGGTTGATTTCAATATAATTTTGGATTTGTTCGATTTCCTTATCCAATGATGTTTTGCCATTAATACTGACCTCGTTTAGCGAAAAACGCATTATGTCAACTAATAATAATACACATTGAGAGGCCTCACGTGAATGTTTAGCATAGGTATTGTGAATGAAGCTTAGCGTATTAAAAAGCAAATGCGGATTGATCTGTTGTTGTAAATAAGCATTCATAGCCTCGGATAGGTTTCGTTCTAACTCCGCCTTTTCCTTTAACGTTACTAACTGCACCGTTTCTGTTTCATGCACACGTTTCCTGAACGAAATAACGCGTAGAACAGACCAATAAAGAGTGCTAGAGCCTATAAAAGAAACTCCTCTATAAATATTCGGTACAAGCAGCTTTTTAACGTAAACATTTTGGCTTGGAACAGCATTTTGGGGAAATGCCAGTAAAACATCAAGCAAATATTTAAAAATTAAATAGACCAGCATTTCGAATAACATCAATACAGGAATCAGCAGGTATGATCTGTTCGATTTTATTGCAGATGAAAGCAATACATGCGCATTGAAATAAAATAATAAAATATTTAATCCATAATAACAAATGTAATTCTCTAATGAAGCGAAAGTGTCAATGCTAAACCAGACAAAGCTAATTTCATAGGCGATAAAAATAGCCCAGCCAGCAAAATGCTTAAAAAGCAATTTGCCATCCAACTTGCTGAAAAATGCGAATTTGGATTGTAATCCCATTGTCATAGCCGGTTATCTTTCTACCGCAAGCTGTCGTGCGTGTAACAAAGTTGTTGTGTACCCTTTTGTACTCCTAATTTGACAGAAAAGTTATCGCTATGAAAAATTTAATTGTAAAAAACTTCAAAAAGAAAACAAATAAGCTATACAGCTTTAATCATTTGTCGGGTATCAATTCAACCGATACCCCAACTGATACCATAATTGGAGATCCAACCAATACGACAATCACCGTACTGACTACTGTCAGCGGGCCAACACATTTTAATAGCCGACAAAATGGGGATAAGTTAAGAGTGTAAAGGATGATATTTTTTAGATAATCAAAGTAATATGCTAAAGGATGAAATGAAGCTATTGGCGCAAATGGCGGCTAAATATCTATTAGAGATTGAAAATGGAAGTGAGCCGTCTTTGGAAAACGAGAATGAGCAGAAAGCCCGTATAAGTACGGAATGCTTTCGGATAAAAAAAAGCTGGACTGACCTGTTGTTTAGTCCGGTTAAAGATCATGTCATGAGACGCTATATCGGGTTTCAACAACAAATCATATTGGAAACGGCAGATAGCCTGTATAAGCAGATTGAAAGCAGCAAAAAAACATCAGCGCAGGAAATTTATCCTTTACTAAAGGTCCCTGATTTTCTGCTGGAATGCCTGTTAGGATTAAAAGATTTTCAGCTTCAATATTTTACTAATTATATTGATGATGGAGGCAAATTACCTGACGCAGCTATTTCCACCGTAAGAAAGAGAATGACCGAAGCCGCAGAAAAAGTCAGCGCAACACTGCAAAATGTGGAATTGGATGTTAAATTAAGGGCTTGCATCTGCGATTATTTAGGAGACATTATTATGATGCAGCCTGATTCTCTACTTAACTACCGATCTGCCGAATACCTCATTTCTTTTACCGAAACGATAGCGGTAACGACTGATTTTACAGACAACCGTGATCTAACTCAAATTGTTACAGAAGCGCTATTCTATATGAATTTCAATCATCACAATTTTTTCCAGTGGTACCAGGAAACTATAGAAGTTAGAAAATTATCACTCCGGCCACAGGATCAGCTGCCGATGCTAATGAAACAATTGCTGGTCCTTAAATCCATGCCGGTAATGACATCCATGAGTTTCGATCTGAAGGTGCAACCGATAAATAGCCAATTGGAAAGCTGGCTAGGTGAATATATCAAGCACGAAACGGTCCATCTTGAAATGTCTGAGATTGAGCTACCAGATAAAATCGAGTTAAAGCTGACGGTAGCCCAACTGGCATTATTAATAAGACTTTTGTATGAAGAGGATGTTTTTGCTATGAAAAACATAGCCGCATTATTAAGGTTTTTTTCAAATCACTTTATGAGCAAAAAGCAAGAACATATTTCCTATGGAAGTATGAACAAATTATATTATAGTGGAGATCAATTTACCGGCTATGCAGTCCGGGAACTCTTATTAAAAATGGTCGCAAAGGTCAACAAGATGTTTTTCCCTACATAATTTAGAATAATAAAACAAATTAGATATGATTAAAGCAACAAGCAAGGAAAAATTGCTGGTCGTTCGATTACTGACACAATCTTTCATGGACAACCAAAGTGTAAATTATATCATACAGCAAGATGATTATAAAATAAAACGCCTTCGTGCGCTGGTGGAATATTCTTTTGAAATGTGTTTAAAGTTTGGCGACGTTTGGATAACTGAACAAGAAGATGGCTGCGCTTTAATTTTATACCCGCATTTAAAAAAATTCTCTCTTTTAGCGATTTGGTTAGATGTTAAACTAATCTTTCAGGCTATTGGCATCGCTGGTATTTTCAAAGCGCTGAGACGTGAAAGCCTGATCAGAAAGATCCAGCCAAAACATCCCATGGCTTATTTATGGTTTATTGGCGTTGATCCAAGGGCACAGCATGCGGGGCAAGGGAGCCTGCTTTTAGCTGATATTATCGCATCGGCGACAAAAAACGGTCTGCCTTTATTTCTGGAAACATCCACAATTAGCAATCTTGCCTGGTATAAAAAATTCGCTTTCGAGATTTATGACCAATTGGATTTAGGTTACACGCTGTATTTTCTTAAGCGAACAATCGACTAATATTGACATGCTGGTATTCGGGACGCAAATTCATATTGTTACTTTCCTATTTATCGTCCTGGAAACGGGCATGTTCCTTTTTCAATTGTTTTATTATCTGTTCCGTCCGCAGGACGAGCAGCGCAAATGGTACTTGATCCTGCTGTTCCTCATGCTGTTTTATAATATCACAGGCGGATTGTTCCCTGACCCTAACATCGGTTTTCCGGTCAGCGTACAGCTCATGGTAGCTTACGGCAGTGGGTTCCTGATGGCCTCTTATTTCCCTTTTTACTTTTACAAGGCCTTTGCATTGCCTTCCCTTCGCTGGCATGCTTATTTTGGAGTACCCCTGTTTCTTTTTTTGCCTTATATTATTTTTTTTATCGTTGACTTCGCCATAAAAGGCCATCTCAACCTAAAATATGGGATGATCGTACCTTTCATTTATGCCATGGTTCTGCTATATGTCATGTTTCGCGCGATCAGGCGTAAACACAAGCAGGAACGCAACGCGCATCAATACCTGGAGGAAATAGCTATGTATTGCGCCATAACACCCTGGGCGTCGTTATCGTTTTTTGGGCTGGTCGAAAGCAGTCAATTGGTAGAAGTCGTGTGTACCAATACAGGAATAATCGGTATAACCATCCTTGTTATCTGGCGTTCCATTAAAAATGCCCGTCTGGAGTATACTCGTTTGTTGGAACTGGCAAGGGTTGGTGAGGGCACACAAGTCTTTGAGGAAATGTGCCGCTATTATAAATTGACCAGCCGGGAGATCGAGATTGTGCTGCTCGTTCGTCAGGGATTAACCTACAAAGAGATTTCAACCAAGCTCTTCATCGCAGGCAAAACTGTTGAAAACCATATCCAGCACATCTTCGAAAAGACAGAGGCTAATAACAAGATTGCCCTGCTGCATAAGCTATTTAATGCCTGATATTTTAGTATAGTGGTTTCTACTTATTATGTCAAATGAGGGAATTTACCTATTGTTAGTCAGCCCCTTTTCTGCCCAAATTTGCGGAACAAATAATAATTTTTGCAATGAGCTAGAATGGAGCGTGGTTATGGAAAAGGCATTATTCACAAATAAATACCCATATGCGTGGTTAGACGAGATCGTCGATTTTACCCTCAACCCGCAGCAAACTGATGTTGCTGCTATACAGGTCCAGCAATTGACTACGATTGAATTGCGATTCCGGGAAGACCTCCAGGAAGTGTTTCGTCAGTTAAAAGCGGGCACATTTTTCCTATTATCTTCCAGAAAATTAAACGTTGTTGTCAACCATTATTATGATGCGCTCCTTTTACTGGAACGCCAGGCCATGGTAAACCTCGCCGCCTATCCGGACGATCAGCCCTTAACGGTTACCGGCGAAAATATCCTGATGGCTATACAGGATTTGAAAGCTGCCATTATCAAGCGCTTTGGCTTGATTGTTACCGGCGATGGAAAAGATAGCCCTGCCGCTGAGGGAAATGTGCTCACTAAAATATTCTGTAAGCTGAGCGTCGACCAGATCGGCATCATTTTAAAAGCTGCCGACGACACCCGGCTGATTATTGCAAGCTCGCTAAGTCTGATCTTCCGTTCAATTGTTCCCTTTCTCTCCACCGAAAAATCCAAACGTATCTCCTGGAACAGCATGCGAAAAAGCACCTACCATATGGAACAGCATGATAAAGAAGTTGCCATCGAAGCCCTTGAAAAATTAATTGCCACAATCAAGGGGTATTAATTAACCACTACATCGACAGGAAAGGTCAACGGGAAATCGCTGGCCTTTTTTTTATAAAATATACATTGGTAAATATCTAATTATCAATAGGGCGCAAGGGGTGCAACAGGGGTGCAATAAAAAGTTGAACTTTTTGGCCATCCCAAAACGCTGTTGTTTTGCTCTCACCAAATCATTGATACTACAATCAAAATGAGATGGCAACGGACGTTATTTGACATACAGGAATGAAACATTATCCGGCCAACAACCGGAAATTTCGCGAAGGTGAGCGTAAAGCCGCAATACCCGAAAGCGCGAAGGCAGGCGAGGGCCCGGATCGTAGGATCCGACGCGAGTAATTCCGACTCTTTATATATACCGGCAGAAATGAATTATCGGGATCGATACCCGCTGCCGGTACTCAGAAAAATATTCCTGGACTATTTTCATAATTTTTTTGTATTCGTCTTTTATTTTTTGCCGGCAAGTATGACTTTTCTAAAGCACCGCTTACCTCCGGCTACTTTTTTTACTTCAAAATAATCATTTATGGCTAATTTATTAACAGCGAAAGAGCTCAAAGAGCAGGCCTCCCTGGTTGACCTGCTAAGCCGTTTGGGCTACCAGCCCGTTCCCAAACGCGGACGGGAAAAAATGTACATCAGCATGCTTAGGGACACCGATACCCTGCCATCTTTTAGTGTGAATGATGACCTGGGCGTATGGTTTGATCATGGCGCAGGGAAAGGCGGCAACATCATTGATTTTGGCCTGGCCTACTGGAAAAACCTTGGTTTTAACGAGGTCATTAAAAAGATACAGCAGGTTTGTTCACTGGACAAGGTTCAGCATAGAGTGCCACGTCCTCGAAAACCCATGAAAGTTCATCATGTCGTCGAACGGGTAAAACCTCTAGGTGTTCATCCGGCCATAACAGATTACCTTAAAAGCCGTGGTGTTTACGATGTAGCAAAATTCTACCTAAGCGAAGTATATTACTATATCGAAGATGATAGTGATGTCCGCAAGCATTATTTCGCAGCGGGCTGGCTTAACGAAAATAACTCATGGGAAGTACGGAACCGTTACTTTAAAGGGTGCATGGGCCACAAAGGAATAACCATTATACCCGGTCACCCCAAAAAAGCAGCTATTTTTGAAGGTTTTATAGATTTCCTAAGCTGGCGTTTTGAAAACCAGGACGCTGACCACAGCATTATTGTGCTTAACACCTTAACTTTATTACACCAAGGAATCGTCAGGGCAAAAGCCTTTTCATCGCTTGATATCTATTTTGACCGGGATAAGGCGGGTAAGGCGGCCAGCCGTGATTTTATCAAAGCACTACCCTATGCGACTGACCGTTCGGCGATTTATGAGGGCTTTAACGATTATAACGATAAGATCAAGGCACAGCTAAAAGTGCCTGAGATGCTGCAAAAAACTCAAGTAGATTTCTTTGCAAACGTTAGAATTCCCTTTGAAAGGTAGGGTTCATGAGTTTAACGCTTGTTCAATACCGAATATTGTAATTGAGGGCGACAGCCTGGAGGTCATGGCTTAGTTTCCTGATACTCCATCATCTGATATTATGTGACCTACCATATGGCACAACTATTAATCCCAGGGATGTCTCGATTAATTTTGATCGTTTAGGGCAACATTACCGGAGCATCATCAAATCTAACGATGTCATCGTATTACTGACCGCGACAGAGCCACCCAATCTACGGTTTCATGGTTGAATCACCAATTTGCTTATGGATAATTCCGTTGCTTTTGCAACGGCAAGATGTCTTTTTGTTTCACAAAAAGTCTCTTGCCCTTCCAGGGGGGAGATAAAAAAACTTCGCAACTCGTTTTTACTATGGCTGACTTAAAGAAGCTGAATGGGCGACCGAAATTAAAGGAGGGTAAAAGAACTAAGTTCATTAACGTCAGGTTTACAGAAGAAGAGTATATGGAAATAGCTGGTCTTGAAAAAGCACTGGCCCTTTCTAAAACAGACCTGATCAGGATGCGTATTTTATCCGATGCAAAAAAAACCGTGATCAATTCCCGGGAGCTTATCAAATACATTGATAGCGCGGGTGCCGAAATGGCCCGGATTGGTAATAATATCAACCAGTTAGCCAAACATGCGAACACACTTAGATTGCAAGGTGCATTAAATCCGGCGATCATTACCCAATTCAATCAACTGTTTGACGAGTACATCCAGGTTCAGCAAAAATTTGAGGTTTCACTTCGGAAAATAATCAGGGCAATGGGCCTTTGACCCTTGCCATTCTGACGGTAAGACGATTGTCGACTTGATGCCAGGCAGATCGCGGGATTAGCAGATCGTGAGATCTGTGGATTAGCAGATTAGGAGATTGTAAGATTACCTCTCGTGAGATCGCTTGATCGCAAGATTTAGTGATTAGTAGATCGGTAGATTTTCAGATTCGTAGACTATTGGATTAGTCGATCTAAGTAGATGCGGATCGGTTGCTATCGGGATCACCCGCTACCAGGATCCCCTGATTAATAACTTTAAGGATCTGCTGATTTGCAGGTAAAAGGATCGGTAGGTAGTTTTTTTATTGTACTATAATCCATGATAGCGCACATTCTTGAAAAACCTTCCAGGACATTTGCAGGTGTAAAGTACAATACAAATAAAGTTGACCGGAATACAGGCGAGCTAATGCTGATCGCCAACTTTGGCGCTACCCAGGCACTCCATAATCCACGCCCTCAGGACCTGGTAAACTATCTGCTGATGGTTTCAGCACAAAATAAAGGCATCAAAAATACGCAGTTCCATGCCGTCATTTCGGCTGCCGGCCGTAATTACAGTAAACAGGAACTCACAAAAGCCGCGGTCATGTGGATGAAAGAAATGAAATATGGTGACCAGCCATATCTTATTGTCTTTCATAAAGACACAGATAATAACCACGTTCATATTGTGAGTTCGCGCGTGGGTAAGGACGGAAAACAGATCGACCGGGATTACGAACAGATACGGGCTGTCCGGAATATCAACAAGGTATTGGGCTACGATTTCGCCCTTCAATACCGGTTTAGTACAAAAGCACAATTCTATCTGATCCTGGAAAATCAGGGTTTTCTTGGCCGGGATTACCTGGACGAGCAAAAGCTTCAAAAGGGCATACAATCCTATAAGCCCGACAAAGCAAGAATAGCTGACCTCAAAGCATTGTTTAATAATCACAAAAGTAACGCTGACTTTGTCGGGCAGATGAAATCGCTTTACGGGCTTGATCTTGTATTTCACTCACCTGAAGGAAAAGTGCCCTACGGCTATACGGTCATCGACCATAGCACCAAACAGGTTTTTAAAGGAAGTGAAATACTCCATCTTAAAATGCTGTTGAACGACAAAATCAACATTGAACAATTAAATTATCCGCCAACAATTGACCTGCATGATTATTTAAACGAGAATGCCATAACCTATTATTCTGAATATTCCCCGGAGCCGATTCACATTCAACCTATTATGATTGCCGACGATGTAGATGATCAGCAAGTGCTTGGCATGAAGCGCCGGAGACAAAAGAAGGCCCGGACCAATACCCGTTAAGCGGTTAGGCCATAAAAATTATTACTCCATTGAAAACTTATGATCTGTTTATTCGGCAATCAAAAAGGCGGCGTAGGAAAAAGTACGCTTACTGTCTTATCAGGAAACTACCTGAGCCTGGCTAAAGACTGGCCGGTTACTATTATAGATATGGACTATCAACAATCCATATCGCAGAAATTTGAAAAGGCAAAGGTGTTGGAAAACGAGGAGCCGTATGATGTGTTACCGGCTAACCTGGAAAGCTTTCCCCCTTTAATTCCTGTTCTGACAAAAAATAAGAAAGACGCAATTTTAATAGATCTGCCCGGCAAGCTGGACGATGACGGCCTGATACCGGTTTTTAAATCCGCTGATCTGGTCATCTGCCCCTTTGCTTATGATGAGTTCACCTTTGAGTCAACAGTGCTTTTCTCAGTCGTCCTTAAAAAGGTTAATCCCAATGTAGAGGTGGTGTTTATTCCAAACCGCATCAAAGCCAATGTAAAGTTTGAGATTATGAGCGAGGTGAACGAACAGCTCTCCAAATTCGGCAAGATCACTAAGGCCATTCCGGATCGTATCGATTTTCAAAGGATTACCACCTTCCAGACGCCGCTGTCCCTCTATGGGATTATCACTCCTGTTTTTGAAGACATATTTGCCGATCGCCTATGGAAAAAATGAAATCATTAGCCGACCAGTTGCGTGAGCAAATGGTTAAGCCCAGTGAAAAACAAGAAGGCAGTAAACCGAAAAGTACCGGAAAAAAAGCTGTCAAAACTGAAAAGCTGCTGAAGAATAATTCGGAGGGTGCGCCAATACTTCAGGTGCTGACCGAATACGATAATAGCGACCATAAAACGATGGTACATTTTCGGTTTGATCAGCAAACGGTAGATTTCCTGAACCAGTTTAAAATAGCAACTGGTGTGGACGCTACCAAATTCGTTGCTTATGCCGTCAGGCAGTTTATCGGGGCGCATCCCGAATTAAAAACGATCATTAAACAATTTATTCAAAAATCATACTTATGACACGATTGAAATTTTTACTCGGATTGTTTTGTACCTACGCAGCCTATTACACAATAGTCGTCCTTTGTGACCGCAGACAACAAAAGCAACCGGCGGCGAAATCGAACGAAGAGCCGCCTGCAAGTGATCAGCCCTCCCCTGTAGAACTGGCTATAGAAAGAAAAAGTGGGACGGGTACGGTTCTCAAACATAATACTATAGCCAGATCGTTGTATGCCTATGATAACAGTAATCATACCCAAATGGTGCACGTTCGGTTTGATCCGCAGACAGTGGATTTGCTGAACAAGTTTAAAGTGGCTACGGGTACTGATATTACCAAATTTGTCGCATTCGCGGTTAAATACCTGTTTGAGTCCAATCCCGAACTCAAAACCATCATCAAACAATACTTACAAAATACAACACTATGACCTGGATTAAATTCGCTCTTTGGATGCTTGGCATCTATACCAGCTATTACGCGGCCCTGATATTCTGGGATTTTCTGCGTTCAAACCGCGGTGGAACCGCCAACGATAAACATGAACTTACTTTTGTCGAGGATATCCACCCTGTAAAATCACTTGTGGAAGAAATAACAGGTTCCGGTAAGGAATCTTCTATTGCTTTTTCCGGTGGTGTGAGCCTTAAACAGCTTTTCAATCTCGCCCGAGAGGAATCGGTCGAGTACATCAAATCCGTTAGCTTCTAATGAATGAAATTTTTCCTGTTAGCATGTTGCTGTTTTTTCAAAGCAGCGGCATTCGCTCAACCCGGCATCGCAGAGATGCAGCAGGCTAAACAAGATCTATCATCATCCTTTTTTTCTGCCGTTGATTTTTGTTTGGTCCTCGCCTGTTTATTCGGCCTGTTAGGCGGGCTCAGAATTTACCATAACTGGCAGATGGGTAAGGACCGGATAGATTCGGCCGTTGCCGCCTGGTTTTTTGCATCTTTCTTTATGATCCTGTCGGGTCCTTTTTTGCGGGCATTGTTCGGAATTTGAATGCCTGTTTTTCCAAATGCTTCATCCCGCGAAGCACTAAAAGATTCCTGTCCTTAATTCTTCAATTTTAAATCCTTCTTGGATTTAATCGGCAGCCTTTATTCTGCCATCTCTTGGGTGAAATAACCGGGGCGTTGTTCGTGATCTGAACGCTCTTTTTAGCATAACCGGCCTGCTTCCCCGCTGGCTCTAAAAGATCTCCGCCTTTATTTTTTCTCCACTTAAATGTTTTCAAAAACAAAAAAGTTATGGGCTTCAGCCGTATTGCTGGCCCTGTCCATTCCCGTGTTCGCACAAAGCGGTGTTAACGGACTGAACACTGCAACAACTACCCTTAAAACCTACGTAGCCCCCGTAACCAATATTACTTTGGTGATCGGCGGTATCGTTGGTATCGTTGGTGCCATCCGCGTTTATTCCAAGTGGAATTCGGGTGACCAGGATATCAACAAAGAGTTGATGGGATGGGGTGGCAGTTGTGTCTTCCTCGTGGTTTCTGCTTTGGTGATCAAAGCTTTCTTCGGCTTGTAATCATGGCCAGGAAGTATCCTGTTTATAAGGGGCTGCAACGGCCCCTTATATTCAAGGGCTTCAAAGGCAAGTTCATTTATTGGGGAATCGCCTCCCTGCTAACCGGGCTTGTTTTTGGGGCTTTAACCATGTCACTGGTCAATATGTGGCTCGGCGCCATGGTACTGATCGGGTTTGTTGTCGGCGGACTACTCTTTACCGCCAGCAAACAAAAAGGCGGCCTTCATTCCAAAAGCCGTACCTCAAACACTTACATCCTTAATCATTATGGCCGTAAAAAGCTTGTTTAACATCCCCTATGCGGGGGTGGATAAAGGCGGGGAATACGATTTGCTCATTGGCCTTAACGGCGAATGTTCTGTTGTCATCCAACTGGTAAACCCCGTTATCCGTTACTCCGCTTATCCGGCAGGTTACGAGGAATTTCACCACCTGCTTATTAATGTCGTCAAAATATTAGGCGATGGTTACCTGCTGCAAAAGCAGGATATCATCAGCCGGTCTCCTTATAAAGGCCCGCCTGCCACGGAATACCTGCAAAAACAGTACAACGCTCATTTTAACGGGCGGGAATGTATGCAGGTCGCCACTTATTTAACCATCACGCGCCAAGTAAAAAAAGGCGCGTTTTATGTTTATGATGGCCGTGTACTGCGGGACTTCAGGCAGGCCATTGGAAAAGTACTGGATGTGCTGCCCTCCGCCAATGCGCTCAACGAAGGGCAATTAAACCAATTGGTTTTGCAGGTGCTGAGCATGGACTTTGGCAGCCCCAATATTGTCCTTGATAATCTTGCCCCCTCGGAAACGGAGATCAGGATGGGCGAAAGATCGGTCCGCTGCATCAGCCTGGTTAACATTGACAGCATTGATCTGCCGCCCGATGTATCATCTCATATTGAATTAAACGATAAGGAAAGCATGCGCGGCTTTCCCGTGGATTTCATGTCTTTTCTCTTTAAGGTGCCCGGTGTGGATGTGATCGTTTATAACCAGGTTATCGAAATACCAAACCAGGTAACGACCCTCCGTAAGCTGGAGCAAAAAAAGAAAAGACATGCCGGTATACCCGATCCCGCCAATCAATTATGCGTGGAGGATATCGACCTGCTGCTGAATGATGTCGCCCGCGAAAGCCAATTGCTGGTCAATTGCCATTTTAATATCCTGGTGGCCGCACCGATTACTGCCATTCAAAAGGCGGTAAATTTCATTGAAAGTTCTCTTTTTCAATTAGGGATCATCCCCAGCAAAAATGCCTATAACCAGCTAGAACTATTTCGCACCGCGCTGCCGGGAAACAGCGTAGAGTTAAAGGAATATGATTGGTTTCTTACCACCTGCGATGCAGCCGTTTGCTTTTTCTTTAAGGAATCACTGCCGAGGGATGAACCTTCTGATTTCCTGTTAAGGTTTACAGACCGCCAGGGTATCCCCGTAGGGATGGACCCAGCCGATCTGCCCATGCGTACTGGACGCATCAACAACCGCAACAAATTTGTACTTGGGCCGAGCGGTTCCGGCAAAAGCTTCTTTATGAATGCCCTTATAGAGCAGTACATGCTCTATAATATGGATATGGTCATCGTGGATACCGGCCACTCTTACTCGGGCTTGTGTGCCTATTATAAAGGGAAATATATCACCTATACAGATAAAAACCCAATAACCATGAACCCGTTTCGTATCACCGAGGCGGAATACAACATAGAAAAGAAAGATTTTCTCTGTACCCTGATCGGGGTAACCTGGAAAGGAGCAGAAGGAAATTTAAGCCCGGTGGAACGCGATGTGATCGCCAACGTGATATCAGCTTATTACAGCCAGTTCTTTACTGATAATGGCGATTTAAGCTTCAATACCTTTTATGACTTCGCCTTAACAAAGGTCCCTGAAATCAAAACCGAAGAAAAGATCGTTTTTGATTTTGACGAGTTTAAATATGTCCTTAAAAAGTTTTACAAAGGCGGCGAGTTTGCCCGGTTACTGAATGAGGACACCGATAAATCACTGTTTACCGAGCGATTCATTGTATATGAAATTGATTCGATCAAGGAGAACAAGACCCTCTTTCCACTCGTCACGTTATCGATTATGGATGTGTTCATCCAGAAAATGCGGTACCGGTCGAACAGGCGCAAAGCTTTGGTGGTCGAAGAAGCATGGAAGGCCATCGCCAGCCCGCTTATGGCAGGCTACCTCCTGTACCTCTATAAAACTGTCCGGAAATTTTGGGGCGAGGCCATTGTCGTTACCCAGGAACTTGGGGACATTATCGGAAATGCGGTAGTAAAGGATAGTATCATCAACAATTCCGATACCATCTGCCTGCTGGACCAAACGAAGTTCAAGGATAATTACAATGATATCGCTGCCTTGCTTTCTATCAATGAAACCGAAAGGCGGAAGATATTTACCATTAACCAGCTTGACAATACAGAAAATCGTGGCCGGTTTAAAGAAGTCTATATCCGGCGTGGCGCTGTCGGGGAGGTTTACGGCGTAGAAGTGTCCTTGCAGCAATACCTGACCTATACGACAGAAAAACCGGAAAAGTCAGCCGTGGAAAGCTACACCAGCCGATTCGGCTCTTATCCTGATGGCCTTGATGCCTTTATCAGCGATTTCAAAGAAAGCGGGAAATCTTTACCTGCTTTCATCTCACAGGTTAACCAAAAACAGCAGCCATGAAAATTAACCTTTTTAAAAAATCAATATTAGCTATTATCCTTTGCCTGGGTATTTGCAATGCCTATGCGCAGACCCTGACGATTGACCCTGCCGTATCCGCTGCCATCGCCGTAAATGCGGGTGTGATCAACGGGCAGCTGAATACGACCAATAACAAACTTGACCTCATCCAGAAAGGCCAGCTGGCCGTAACCGGTCAGTTGGTGATCGTTAACGACCTGCAAAATAGGATCTATCAGGGGCTGAGCCAGGTAGCCTCGGTCATTAATAACCTGGCCACTATTAAAGAGATCGCTGAATGCGGTACTGACATTATTAAGGATGTGGAGTCCTCTGTCATGTTGGCGAAATCCGACCCGGTTTTATTGCTTTTTGCCGAACAGGGTGCCCGTGATTTTAAAGCGCGGGCAACCATCCTTGCTGCAGATGTCAGCGCCTTTGTTCTTAAAGGTGGCAATAATCTGATGGATTCCGGCGAGCGCGGCAAAATGCTTAACCACATCGCTGATGAAATGCGCATCCTGCGCGGTATTGCCTATGGCATGGACAGGGCCATGTATTGGGCAAAGATCAACGGCATATTTCGTTCACTCAACCCGTGGGCGGAATGGCAGAACCAGGACGTCAGGATTGCCAATGAAGTATTAACAAACGCTAAATACCTCAAACAATGAAATTTGATCTGATCATGATTTGCCCTCCATGGAAACTGTACAACCGTTACAGAACGAGGGGGCCTTGCCTGCCTGATAATTTACCTCCCCAACTGCAACGATCGATTAACGCCTTTGAGTTCATCCGGCAGGCACTATGGAATTTTACCGCCGACAGGCATACGGTTGTTGTTTGGGTTCCGTCAAAACAGGCTGTGGACTGCCGGAAATATATGGCTCGCCTCGGCTACACGGTCGGCGGGACATTTACATGGCTGAGGCCAAGATGGCAAAGGGGCAGCGATAAAAAGACAATGGAATATCTCATGGTTTGTCATAAAGGCGATGTATGCCAGGTCTCTCTTCATTTTCTCAATATGGAGATTCCAAATTTTCCCGGCACAGTCAAAAAACGCTCTGCGAAACCTGCAAGTGTTTATGAATTCCTGGAAAAGGAATTCCCCCTGGCGTCCAAGCTCCAGGTTTATGGTTGGACCAAAAGGCCGGGTTGGACAGTTCTCCATAGGAATGATGAAAAAATCAAATAGAATCATGAAAACGTTAATCTTACTATCTGCCATATTACTTTTCGTTGTGACTGCGGCGTTTGCACAGCATAAGATACTGAACATTCCCGCCCTGCACCAGCTGGTTAACGAATCGGAATCCGAGAATAAATTACAGGTTAAGGTAATGAACCAACAGGCAATTGCAACGGCAAATGAACAAGCCAACCTGACCTTACTAACGAAAACGAAAAACATGTACCGCACCTTACAACAGCGGTATAATACACTCGGTACAGCCATAAACATTGCGGACATTGGTATTTATGCAACACCTATGGTGAGCCGGATCATTAGCAACCAAACACAAATCATTCAGTTAGTTCAACAAAACCCTGCTTTAATTGCTATCGGCTACCAATCTGCTCTTCAATTTACAACACAGGCAAGAAGCCTGGTTGCCTATGTGACAGGGCTTACTTTGGCGCTTGGCGATGTTAATCAAATGAAAGCTGCAGATAGGAAGATGCTTTTTGATTATGTAATTTCTGAGCTGAGCAATATACAGGATCTGTCAGGCAATATGTTGAATATGATGCAGTATTCCAGCCTTGCCTCGCTGTTAAGGGCCGCAAACCCGTTTCAGAATTTCATTGATGCCGATAAGTCTATTGGCCGCGAGATCATTCAAAACGCCAAATACCTGAAATGAAAAACTTATGTATAACCGGCTTGCTGCTATTGTGTTTTCAATGGGTACAGGCCCAGGAATACGTGATCGATTACCAACACCTTGTTGCCGTTTCTCAAAATGCTTCTGTCAGAAGTGGCGCAGAGGTTACCCATGATCAGTATCTCAGAAAGATCAATAACAATATCAACGATCTAAATACCAATGTCGGCTCCGTAGTATTAGCCCAAACCATGATTTATCAAGGGCTTTCCAATGTTAATTCCGCTTTAAAGGATGGACTTGCCGTTAAAAACATAGCGGTGATCATTGCTGATATGACCGGTTATATTAACCAGGCGTTGCAAATGGCTCGAAGCGAACCCTATCTGTTGGTATTTGCCGGAAACATGGCCACTGAAATGCGAATGCGGTCGTTGGCATTGGTAACGGATGTTTCGGGTTATGTGCTCAAAGAGGGTAATAATGTATTAGCCGACTATAACTCCCGCGACCAGTTATTACGGAAGGTAATCACCCAATTGCAAATTTTGGATGGCTTAGCCTATGGTACCTGGAAGGCCATGTATTGGGCAAAGGAACGGGGCGTGATCGCCTCCTTAAATCCATTTGCCAATTTTATCAGTCAGGATATCCGGATTGTTGATCAGATTATTCAAAACGCAAAATACTTAAGGCAATAACCATTCATCCAATAAAGCCTGATGAATGCTTGAGTACGATTTAAAATCATAAAGAATCATGAAATACTTTTTAATACCACTACCATTTATACTTTTTTCGCTGATACAGCATTGTTCCGGGCAGGTGCCCGCGCAGGATAAGGCCGTTCGCTACCAGCAGGAACGCATGGTTTACCTGCAATGGGACAAAAATAAATTTGAACCTAAGGCAGGCTTTCTCAGTCTCAACCCATATTACTGGCTGACCTGGGGCTTGTTTCATCCGAGTTATCATAAAAAGGATTTGCGTCCCCTCAGTGCTACCGGCCCGCAAACCCAGCGCCTGGCATTGGTCGGGGTCATGAATACCACGGATAATAAATATAAACTTCAATCCGATACTGTGCGGAATACGGCCTTATCTGAAATTGCCAATCAAACCGGCCTTGTTTCGGATGTCGATCCCTTATGGCAATTGTACTACAAAAATGAATTGAAACCTGTGCTGAATAATTCAATGGCTTCCATTTTAGCCGGCCTTTCCCCGCAGGTCAGTACTAAATTGGTTGCTGAAGGTTTATATGGCTGGTACAAAAATGAACTGGATATGCTGAAAGAACGGGTCGATGCCGCACATTCAACCACTATGGATCGTGGCGCACGCATCCTGGCTTATCACCGGTACCTGATGGAATACCGCAGGCTTGCCGGCGTCTGGGCCATTCGTACTTCATCCGCGCAAACCACCATAAATATGGCCGCACAGCAGCAAAAGCTACAAGCTGGTCAGGTGGTAGTCAGCAACTGGACGCCGCAAACGGACATCCAGATCGCCAAACAAGTTTTACAACACCTGCAATGAAAAAGAAATTATCCTTAGCTATTCTGCTCTGTCTCTGTACAACAATTTTGTTCGCCCAATCCAACCCAAATCCGGATAATACCAAAACACTGCAATTCCTACAGGGTGACGGAGTTTACGAGGCCGGTGTCATGGTGTTTTTAAAAGGCCTGAAAGATTCCATATGGACACATTTTGACCTCTTTATTACCGATGCTAAAGCGCTTGCCGCTATTTTTATGATCATTTTTTTTGCGATCAAGTCCTATGAAATGATGGTTGGTGACAAGCAATTGGAGATCATGCCATTAATGCGGCCCTTTGGTTTGGCCATGGTAATTTTGTGGTGGGGCCCATTCGTTAAAATGATCGCCTTCCCAACCGATTTGGTAACCAATCAAACGGAGCAGATGTTTAACAGTGAACAGACGATCGTCAATAACTTAAGGTTAAACCGCTCCAGCCTGATGCTGGCCGTTGCCAACTCGCTTTATACTTACCAGGCACAAACGGAGGTGGCGGAAAAGGAAAGCGATACCTGGTACGGACAAGCATGGGATTCCGTAACCAGCACGGTAAAAGAAGGTATCAGCAGCGTGGTCTCACCCTTATTGGAATTAAAGAACCGGCTTACTGTGGGAATGCAATTGCTCTTTACGCAATTGCTGGAATTGCTGGGGATATGGATCTTGCGTTTGGCAGTTTATATCATCTTTATGATACAAATTATTTACTCCTCTATCCTGATTATTCTGGGCCCTTTTGCAGTCGCCGTAAGCATCCTGCCGGCCTTCCGCGATAGTTTCAGCACCTGGATCGCCCGTTTTATTTCTGTCAACTTATACAGCGGCATCGGCTATCTGATCATGTACCTGACGGGCCTGATGCAGGAATATGCACTGACCTCGGAGATCAGTAAATACAAAGAGCTTGTGGGCGAAAACGGGATGAGTGCCAACCTGGAAAAAATGGCATGGTTTGCCGGAAACGGCATCCTTTCATTTGGAACGGTGATCATTGTTTTCCTGATCGGCGCAATTTGTATGTTCACCGTTCCCAGTATCTCAACGTGGATCATCTCCACCTCCGGTATCAGTTCGGCCACCTCTACTTTTGGCCGTAGTGCCGGAACCGTTGCGAGTATGGCCCGCAAGGCCACGGGCAGTTTCTTCTAAGATCTTCTTGTTTTCCTTTTCCCTTTAATGTCAGGCTGACCCGCGATTGCGGGCCGGCCTTTTTTATTTAACGCCAATAATCATGATCATCAAAAATATTGAAGCCAAAATCAGGCTGGCGACATTCATCGCGGCCGGCAGCCTGCTTACCTCGCTGGCCATCGTCGGCATGAATTGCCTTTATGCATATAAGATGGTTTCAAATGCACAAAAAAGCATTTATATCCTGGATAATAATATCCCCATTCTGGCCAAACAAACTGATGTACAGATGAACCGCCCTGCTGAATACAGGGCAGATGTTGACCTTTTTCATTCCCTTTTCTTTTCCTTAACGCCGGATGATAATTATATGGAGTACCAAATGAAAAAGGCCATGTACCTCGTAGATGAATCGGGGATGCAGCAGTATAATAACCTGAAGGAGAATGGGTTTTTCAACTCGATCCTTTCTTCCAGCTCTGTACTGACCCTACAGACGGATTCCATCTCGGTGGATATGCCCAAACACTATTTTCGCTATTACGGTAAACTCAAAATTGACCGCCGAAGCTCTACGGTTGTTCGCTCCCTGATCACCGAAGGTTACCTGAAAGATATCCCGCGCAGTGATAACAACCCGCACGGCGTACTGATCCTGAACTGGAAAACCCTTGAAAATAAAGACCTGCAAGATGTGGAAAAGAATACATTCTAACAGGGATCCCAGGGATACCCTGTACAGCGAAATACATAAGGAATTTGGCACTTATTTTGCGATTGCCGGGAACGCGGCCAAAAGGCTGGTGGCTGCCTATCCAAAGTTTTTTTGGGGCTGCATGATCTTCCTTTTGGCTTTATCATTTGTGTTGTCATTTACCGTTTTTCGGAAACCTGAAAAAACCAGGGTAGCTGTAGTTAAAAAAGTCAACCCTGTGGAGGATGGATTTAGCCAGATCTTACAGGCCACCGGGAATATCCGCGAAACCATGAACCTTAAAAAGCTGGTGGATAGCCTGACCGCTAAAAGCCAGCTTTCTGCCCATGATAGTACCTTACTGGATAGCGCTCTTTCCCGCCTGTCCAAAATTCACCAATCACTAAAATAGAACTTATGAAAATTGATTTTAAGCAGCCCAAATATGTGCTGCCGCTCGTCTTTTTACCCTTTTTGTGCCTTTTCTTTTATGTCTGGAGCAGTGGTTTTTCAAAACCAAAGGCCACCGTTAAAGAAACCATAGGGCTGAACGGGTCTGTAGGCCAGGTTTCGGCTGATGTGCGCAAAAAGCAGTTAGCGGATAAACTCGATGCTTATCGCAGTACCTACAAAGAGGCCGATGGCCTGACAGCCGTAAATGTGATCCCCCGCGAGACTTCAAGTAATCCCGCATTCAACAACGATTATTCGGACCAGCAAAAGCAAAAGCTGGATTCCATTCAGCAAGCCATGAAAATAAAATTTGGCACGGGAAATCATACCAATAGCAGGCAGGAACCATCAACCGGCGTATCCCAGGACCGGCAGGTTGCCAAAGCGATTGAGTCCATGAATAGGAGACAGGCCAATCCGCCTCATCAGGTAGCTCCTGTTGTTAAAGAGAAAGATCCAATGGATGTTTTCAGGGCACAAATGGCCATCATGGACAGCATCAATAAACAAAATGATCCCGCATACAAGGATGAGCAAAAGAAAAAAATCGCTGCTGATCTGATCGCTAAAGCAAAGCAAAATCAGGTCAAACTTTCGGTTGCGAAAGCCGACGCGGTTTCCGCAGACTTTAATACCGTTTTACCCGAAAGGGAACCCGCATTTATTAGCGCGGTGATCGACGAAAATGTTACCGGGTTTGCAGGGTCACGCTTACGGCTGAAACTATTGGAAGATATTAAGGCAGGAAATAACCTGATCAAAAAAGGCACCTATCTTTTCGCACAGATCAATGGATTTACCGGGCAGCGGGTAACGCTCAACATTACTTCCATCTTATATGATGGGAAAATCCTTCCGGTTAAGCTGGATATCTATGATATGGACGGGTTGCCTGGCTTGTATGTGCCGTCCTCCGCATTCCGGGATTTCACGAAAGACCTGGGCAGTAATTCCATGCAGGGTGTAACCATAGACGGTAGTTCAGGGAACAGCCAGTTTATCATGAGCTCGCTAAGCAAGGTCTTTCAATCAACCTCATCGGCCATCGCAGACCTCATCCGTAAAAATAAGGCAAAGCTTAAATACAATTCATACCTCTATCTCATTGACCCAGATGCTTTGCAAAACGCTCAAAGCGGAGAGGCACAATTGAGCGATGGTCAAAAATAAAACGCTTCACAGTACCCAGTTAAAACGCGGCATTTAGCCCTGCCGGTTTTCAATAATTAAAAATTAATAAACATGAAAAAGATCTTATGCTATCTATTGGTGCTCTGCGCCCCATCCCTTTATGCCCAGGAAAAGCTGCCCGTAGTTTACCTGTCGCAAAACCTGACCATACACTTTGTCTCGCCTGAGCCTATTCAATATGTGGATATTTCCACCAAAGACCTTGTTGGCGATCTGCCGCTTAAAAACGTATTGCGGCTAAAACTACGGGATTCACTCAAGTCCTTTTCCGGATCGGTGGTTACGGTGGCCGGTGAAAAGTTTATTGCACAATACCGTCTGTTACCTGGTTCTCCGGGTGTTCCAACTGAAGTTAATATCGTACCTGATGAGATGCACCCGCTCGATATTTCCGGGATCGGCTTGTCCCAAAATCAACTAAAAGGTTTGGCCCTCAGCCTGATCGCCAGAAGACCCGATAAACGCATGGAAAAGGTAAAGGCCTTTGGTATCAAAGGGCAATTGAACCATGTCTACACGGTTGGGGACTATATTTTTCTCGATATCAGCTATCGCAATAAAACCAACCTAAAATATGACATTGCTGATTTCCGGTTTAAGGTGGATGATAAGAAAGTTACCAAAGCGGCCAATAACCAGTCGGTTGAAATTAAACCGGTGTTTGTACTGTTGAGCCCGCCAAGCTTTACCAAAAATTACCGGAACATCTTTGTCTTTAAAAAGATGTCCTTTCCTGGTAATAAGGTAATGCATGCAGAGCTAAGCGAAAAGCAGCTTTCCGGCCGCATCGTTACCCTGAGTATTTCCTACCAGGACATACTGGATGCGGATACGCTCCCAAACTAACCCTACTACCATTATCATGACTGATTCCATAGCCTACGATTACGTAAAGCTTGTGTTGGAAGAAGAATTTTACAGAGCCTACTTGCGCTTTTCCAATAACGGGATTCTCCACTACGAGCTTACGAATATCCTCGAAGTCTGCGCGCCCCTCATCCTGGGCCTCGACGAGGACGACCGCTTCTTAAAATATGA
This sequence comes from Bacteroidota bacterium, assembly GCA_040390445.1. Taxonomy (GTDB): domain Bacteria; phylum Bacteroidota; class Bacteroidia; order Sphingobacteriales; family Sphingobacteriaceae; genus Mucilaginibacter. The sequence goes on along the minus strand of JAZJYI010000001.1, from coordinate 152,957 downwards.
AGTGATCGGCACCATAGCAAATTATTTACAGGAGGTTTAGTATGGCATTCAATCCGGTAAGGAAGATGGCTGATAATATTTCGGCCATCCGAATCGCGCTGGACTTTACTGGACAGCAGCTATCCCAAACAGAATTAGAAACACTGAAGAAATACGCCGGTTTCGGCGGATTAAAAGCCGTACTCTTTCCGCCCGGTGACAATTGGACATGGGAGAATTTGGGAGCATCAAAGGCCGATCTTAAGCTCTACCCACAAGTGATGGAACTGCATGGCCTTTTGCAGGAGAAACTAACATCAAAGGAATATAAGGCAACAATTGATGCCCTTAAAAGCAGTTCGCAAACGGCTTATTATACACCCGATTATATCCCCAGGGCGATCTATGCTGCTATGAAAGAGGTTCGTATTTTACCCAAACGATTATATGAGCCAAGCGCTGGGGCTGGCGTATTTATAGAGGAAGCGGTCGCCGCATTTGAAGGATTGGAACAGGTCAACGCGGTGGAAAAGGATATCCTCACCGGTAAGATCCTGACCGCCTTATGCTCAGTTTCTCAGGTACCTGTAGACGTACAGATTAAAAAACTGGAAGAAACTGCTGCTACAGAAAAAGCGCAATCCGACCTGGTGATCAGCAATATCCCATTTGGTAAGATCGCCGTTCATGACCCGGCCTATAATAAAAGCGGTATTTCGTCAAAAGTACATACCTATTTCTTCGCCAAGGGACTGGACAAAATCAAGGATGGTGGCATTTTAACGTATATCGTTACGGAGGCATTCCTCAATAATCCATCAAATGAAACGGCCCGCAAATACTTATTTACCTCCGCTGACCTGTTAAGCGTAGCCGTGCTGCCTGCCAACCTGATGAAGGAAAATGCGAATGTAGAAGTGGGTATGCACCTCATCCTGGTACAGAAAAACGACCTGAAGGAAACCCTCACCGAAGCGGAAAGCCAATTGATCGATACGATAGAAGTAGAAAATTCATTTGGTAAATATCACCTGAACGCCTGGCTAGCCGACAAAAATGAATTGGTATACGCCGACGAAATTATTGAAGGCACCAATGCACGGGGCAAAGCTTCAAGGGTCGCCTGGCAAAACGGCGACATGCAGGATATCGTTCCTTCCCTTCAGGAGCAATTGGTAGCCGGCTTTGCCAATTTTAACTACGCCAAGTGGGAAGCGATTTCCTTTGACACAAAGGAGACGCAACTCAAACAGTTTACCTTTTTACCGATACCACAACCTCCAAAAACAGCTGATAAAAAAGGGTTGAGTTTTGGCCAGTTAGGTTTGTTCGATGCGCCGGTTCAAACTGACCAGGATAACAAAGCATCGGCTTACCTGGATGATTTAGATAAGCAATTTGTAGATGCCGGTACCGTACGCCAGATAAGTGTGATATGCACAACAACCAGGCCCCTGCATGACAGCATTGTACTATTGACCGCCCGTTCTAAATCTAATAACAGGTATGCTTATAAGCTGTACAGTAACTTATCCGAAATCTCCTTTCCTGGAAAATGGATGACTGGCGTTACGCTTGGACAGGAGTTAGATGCGCTATCTGTTAAACTAAAACAATTTGGCCATGATTACCGCTACGAAGGCGATATCAGCCTGAAACCTGCTTTTAAATTACAACCTGACAAACCGAAAGCTTTCACAGACCCGAAACCCTTTTATATAAAGGATACTCTGGTCGCCTTTAATGGCAAGCTTGGCCTGATCGGTGAACCTCACAATTTCGAGGCAAAATTCGACGCGCTTGATCCGCAGCCCGAATTGCCTTTTTATGAGGATTACCTGACCCTGCGGGATATATACCTGGAACTTTCCGGTTATGAAAATGAGCATGAGATCCAGTTCCCCGAATTGCGCAAATCACTAAATTTTTATTATGAGGGTTTCATCGCCAAACATGGTGAGCTGAATAAAAATGCGAACCGGAACCGTATCTTAGTTGATGCGGCATTAGGTTTTAAAATGTTGTCCTCCCTTGAAATCCGGGAGGGTGACCAGTTTGTTCGCTCCGATATCTTTTACGGCCCGCTGTTTCAGCAAAAGGAATTGCTGAAAACCGATGATCCTGCCGAAGCGCTGGCAAGATGCCTGAACGACACCGGCAGGGTGGATTTAACGCTTATCGGACAGATCACCGGTTTAACAGCGGATGAGATCATCCTGCAGTTGGATAAGCAGATTCTGCAAAACCCGGAAACTCTGAACTGGGAAACAACGGACAACTACCTTTCCGGTAACGTGGTTCAAAAACTTCAGGCGGCAGAAAAGCTGGCCGGGGAAGATCCGCAAAACCTTCAGTTCGCAAGAAGCCTTGCCGCTATCCGGCGTGTACAGCCGGAACGCATACCATTTGAAAGGCTTGATTTTAATCTTGGGGAGCGCTGGGTGCCGATTGATTTTTACCAGCGGTTTGCAACTGACCTTTTCAAATTGGCTACCAAAATAAATTACCTGGCATCCATAGATGATTATAAGGTAAGCTATGCCAAAAAAGGCAATACGATAACCAATGAAGAGTTTTCGGTCACCCCAAAGGAAAGCAACAAGATCACGGGCCGTACATTACTGGAATACGCGCTGCTTAATACCAATCCTCATTTTACCTACCCGGTAGAACAGTATGGCAAAGTAGTAAGGGTGCCGGATACTGAAGCGATACAAAATGCGCACCGCAAGGTCGATAATATCAGGGCGCGTTACTTGCTTTGGTTGCTCGAATTGCCGAATGAGGACAAAAAGTATTTAGAGAAGTTATACAATGACACGTACAACTGTTATGCGCTGCGCGAATATGATGGAAGTCACCTGACCTTTCCGGGCCTTGATTTTAAAGCTTTAAAGATCTTAGACCTTTATCCCTCGCAACGAAATGCGGCCTGGCGCGTGATTCAAAATAATGGCGGGCTGATCGACCATGAGGTGGGCCTTGGCAAAACCCTGACCATGATCATCGCCGCCATGGAAATGAAACGGTTAGGGATCGTTCATAAACCAATGATATTGGCTTTAAAGGCTAATGTACAGCAGATCACCGATACGTTCCGGCTGGCTTATCCCAAAGCAAAGCTACTGGCACCGGGTGAAAATGATTTTGAGCCGGCAAAGCGCAAACGCATCTTTCACGAGATCAAAAATAACAATTGGGACTGCATCATTTTAACGCATGATCAATTTGGTAAAATTCCCCAGGACCCTGAAATTCAGCGGCAGATCTTAGAAATCGAACTGGACAATACGGAACTCGATCTCCTGGCTCTCCAGGACCAGGGTGAAGAGATCACCAAAGAGAAATTGAAAGGTTTAGAGATCAGGAAGGAAAACCTGGAAGCCAAGCTTAAAAATGTGATAGATGCCATTGAAAACCGAAAGGATACCGGTATCAATTTCCGGGAAATGGCTATCGACCATTTGTTCATTGACGAATCCCATAAGTTTAAGAACCTCACGTTTACCACCAGGCATACTAAAGTTGCAGGTTTGGGGAACATGGCCGGCAGTCAGAAAGCGCTGAACATGCTTTTTGCCATCCGTACCTTACAGGACCGCTACGATACGGACCTGTGCGCTACCTTTCTTTCCGGCACCCCAATTTCCAACAGCCTGACGGAAATGTACCTCATTTTTAAGTACCTCCGCCCGAGGGAACTGGAAAGGCAGCATATCAGCAATTTTGATGCATGGGCAGCGGTTTATGCGCGCAAAACAGTCGATTTTGAATTTACCGTCACCAACGAAATCAGGGCGAAGGAACGTTTTCGTCACTTTATCAAAGTACCGGAACTTGCCGTATTTTATAACCAGATCACCGATTATAAAACGGCTAAGCACATCAATCTCGACAAGCCGGAAATTGCGGAAACACTGGTCAATATCAAGCCTACCCCCGACCAGCAAGATTTTATCCGTCGGCTGATGCAGTTCGCCAAGACCGGTGATGCCACCATTATCGGCAGGCGTCCACTGACAAAAGATGAGGACAAGGGCCGGATGCTCATCGCCACCAACTACGCCAAGAAAATGGCGGTAGATATGCGGTTGGTAAACCCGGATAAATATGGCGACAACCCAGGCAATAAAGTCAATGTTTGCGCCAGGAATGTGGCTGAGATCTACCATGAAAGTACCCCGCATAAGGGGACGCAGATCATTTTCAGCGATATCGGGACACCAAAGCCCGATGAGTTTAATGTTTATGATGCCCTGCGGGATAAGCTGATCAATGATTTCAACATCCCGGCGAGTCAAATCACCTTTATACACAATTGGGCAACCGATAAACAGCGAAAGGAGCTGTTTAAGAAAATGAATGCCGGCGAGATCAGGATTCTGATCGGCAGTACCGAAAAAGCCGGAACTGGTTTAAATGTTCAGGAACGCATCGTTGCCATGCACCATTTGGATATCCCCTGGAAACCTTCTGAATTGGAACAGCGTGATGGCCGTGGGGCTCGGCAAGGTAACTGGTTGGCCAAACAGTTTTATGGCAACAAGGTCAGGAACTTCATTTATGCGGTAGAGCAATCACTGGACAATTACAAATTCAACCTGCTGAAGAACAAGCAGATCTTCATCAGCCAGATGAAGAACAATGAATTGTCCGCGCGTACGCTGGACGAAGGGGCGATGGATGAACAGAGCGGCATGAGTTTCTCTGAGTATATCGCCATTTTATCAGGCGATACTTCTTTGTTGGAAAAAACACGCCTTGAAAAAAAAGTTGCCGAACTGGAAGGTTATAAAGGCGCTCACTTTAAGGAAGTCGCCCGCAGCCGCTACCTGTTGGAAGACCTGGAAAAGAAAAGCCGGGAAACGCAATCTACTTTGGAGCTGGTTCGCAAGGATGAAGTGAATTACAAAAAAGTCCTGAAACTGGATGAGGACGGCACCAAGCAGAACCCGCTTAAATTAAAAGATACCGAATTGGCAGATACCGTTGCTATTGGTAATCACCTGATCGGTTTATATAAAAACTGGTCGCCCGCCGATTATAGCCAGCCTGATCTTCATTTAGGTGAACTATATGGGTTTGACCTTTATATCAGGCGTAAGCTGCAAACAATCGAGGATGGATTTACCAGTCGGATCACCCATGTAACCTCGCTATACGCTGAAAGCCGGTCAACCGGCATAAAGTATATGCAAAACGGTGGGGCACCTAACATCGATAATCCCAAACACGCGGCAAGGTATTTTTTGGATGCGATCAACCGGGTTGTTGGCATGGCGGAACGGTACGAAAAGGAGTTAGATGGCATCAACAAACAGATACCGGAAGTTCGTGAGTTGTCGCTGAGGCCCTTTGACCAGGAATATGAATTGGCATCCTTAAAAAAGGAAGTGGAAAAACTGGATTTGGAGATCAACCAAAAAATTGCTGAAAGGGAAAAGCAGTCACAGGCAGCGCAAATGACGATAGAAGATGCCGAAGAGTCCCTTGAGGAAGTTTCGGTGAGTATTAAACGTTAACATATCCTTAAAACTTATTTATGAAACAGATCAGTGTCTATACCAGGCCACGTCCGGTGATTAAATTGGGTGATACGCCGTTTTTTGTTGATGCCCAATGGCAATATCTTATTGAGGTTGCAAACCCCGAAAACAAGATTGATATGGGGGAAGTCCGTTCTTTTAAAGATCACATCGAATTATGGTATGATCCTTTGATTAAGAATTGCTATAATGGCCCCTATGCGGAGACACCTCCCAAAAACATTCTCGTCTACTGGTTTCACTCTTTTAGTGCTTTAGACCCTGATGGGGAGGCTGCAAAGCTTGATGAACTCAATCCTGAATGGCGGGTAGAATCAGACATAAAGCTGCCTTTGGCTGAAATAGCAGGCAGGTATTTCTTTGTAGATAAAAAGTACAATTGCTTTTACGAAGTTAATAATTGCTGGAATTCGATTAGTTTCAATGAGATTACTTTCCGTAAAAAAGCCAAAGGCTTCTTTATCAATCTAATTTACCATAATACCGCTTTTCCACATGAGATCGCTGCTGCATCAAAAGCACCGATATGGCCGGAGCATATCTTTTTTGCTCCGATAAACGGCGGCGCTAAGGTGCATAAAATTATAAACGGGTACTTAAAGCGTAAGCATAAGCAGCGCTAACCCCAATTGATAGAGCGATTTCTATAAGCCATCCGCATAAGCCGATGGCTTTCTTTATTTGATAAACATTCTTGATTATGGAAGAACGGCGAAGCCCTCCTTCCTACACTTAAAAAACAATTATATGGAAGAAACCAGAGAGCAGCAAAAACTCCATGGGTTTTTGCAATGCGCCATTTATATATCCATAGGCTTAGAAGCTGCCATTTTTATTTACCATGATGCCCCTTTCTGGGGCATTTTTTTTACGCCACTGGATAAGCTCAGCCACCTGGTCATTTACTCCTCCCTGGTCTATAGTAAGCTGACCACGTTTGGCCTGATCTGCCTGGTCAGCATCGGTACGCTGGCAAAAAAGAAAACAGACCTTGACCCTAAAAAGCATATCATCTATCCGCTTGCAATCGGTCTGTTTTTGTTCTTCGGCAGCCTTGTTTTTGCGTGTCGTGCCTCCCCAGCAGCATTTGCCTATACCAGCTGGTATAACCTGCTTTACCTGGTCTGCTCTTTTGCCGGGGCGCTCATGGTGAGCCTGTCTATGGACAACATCTCCAAGTTCATCAAATCAGGCTTGGGCAAGGACAAATGGAACACCGAAGCCGAAAGCTTCATGCAGCCGGTCAAGCGGGTGGATACGCCTTATTCGGTCAATATTCCCATGCTTTTCTATTACAAGGGAAAGGTGAGAAACGGCTGGATCAATATCTGCAATGTTTTTCGTGGCACGATGGTGATCGGTACACCCGGCTCCGGTAAATCGTTTAGTATAGTCAATCCTTTTATCCGCCAGCTGATTGCTAAAGAGTTTGCAGTCTGCCTGTATGATTTCAAGTTCCCTGACCTCGGCCATATCGCCTATTACCATTACCTGCTGGCCAAGCAGAACGGCAAACTAAAAGGTTTTGCTTTTCATGTGATCAACCTAAACGATATTGAAAGAAGTCGCAGGATCAACCCCTGGCGGGCGGATTATATCAAGTCTTTGGCCGATGCAGCGGAAACCGCAGAAGCCTTAGTGGAAGCATTGAAAAAAGGCGACCGCTCGGGTGGCAGCGACCAGTTCTTCACACAGTCCGCAATTAACTTCTTAGCTTCCTGTGTTTATTTCATGAGCAAATATAAAGGCGGTATCTATTCCAGCTTTCCCCATGTACTGGCCTTGCTGAACCGCTCGTACGAGGAAATATTTAACGCGCTGACTTCGGAGCCGGAATTGCGTTCCCTGCTATCTCCATTTATGACCGCCTACAATGCAAAAGCCTTTGACCAGTTAGAGGGGCAGATCGGTACGCTGAAGATCTTTATCAGCCGTTTGGCGACGAAAGAAACGTATTGGGTCTTTTCAGGTAATGACTTTGACCTGAAGATCTCCGACAAGGAAAATCCGGGAATGCTTGTACTGGCAAACGATCCGAATACCCAAAATATCAATTCGGCATGTTATTCAATTATCATCAATCGCCTGACCAAACTGATCAATACCAAAGGCAATTTGCCTTCTGCATTGATCGTGGATGAGGTGCCCACCTTATTTGTTCACCGGGTTGAAAATCTCATTGCAACAGCCAGGTCGAACAAGGTTGCCGTTTTGATGGGTTTGCAGGAATTGCCTCAATTCAATCAACAATATGGTAAAGATACCGCAGCCACCATCACTGCCGTAGTGGGCACCGTGCTTTCAGGTTCGGTCAGGAATAAGGATACGTTAGAATGGCTTGAACGGTTATTTGGCAAATCCAAACAGTTGGGTGAGGGACTGTCTATTGACCGCAATAAGACCTCTACCTCCCTGAATGAGAAACTGGAATCATTGATTCCGGCAGGGAAGATTGCCTCGCTTAATTCGGGCGAGATGGTAGGCGTGATCGCCGCCGATGCACAGGAAAAATTTACCGGCCAGTTTGAAACGTCCGCCATTAATTGCCGGATCAATCTTGATATGGAGGCCATTAAGCGGGAAGAAAAAGGCTACAAGCCATTGCCGTCCTTTTATGATTTCGGCGGGAAGCTCGATGAAAAACTCAGGCAGAACTTCAATCACATCAGTCAGGAAATTCAGGAAATGGTATTGGCATTCAAACCGCCAGCGCCCACTGTACCAGTTAAAGCCACCATGAAGAAATGAAAGAAGAAACAAACGAAATACAGTTACCTCATTATTTGCTGGTACACCCTGACTTGAAAGATGACCCGGTAAATAAACAGAACGAGATCGGTTTTATTACGGCTGCGATTCTGAACACCGATGAATTTTATGTGGGTTTTGATGATCACCAGGTGGGCTTCTACGGCGCTGATGCGCTGCTCACCTTCAAAGAGCCGGGCGATATCTATGAGTTCCTGCACGAAAATGCGCTGACCTTATCCGTTGATGATTTTAAAGACCTCAAAAACATCGCGCTCTTACTGGATCATGGAACTGAAAAACATATCCGTACGGCAATGGAGCTGGTTAAAAAGAACGGTAACATTCACGATGCGGTTACCATTGGCTTAGACCGCTTTCTGGGAATAGATCAAACCAGGAGCTTGAAAAGATAGGCTCTTGCAGGCCGAACGGCCATTTGTAAAATCAAACAAACATTTAAAGCAATAAACATGAAACAGGAAGAAACCATGGGATTAATGGTCATGGTCAGCCCGGTCCTCTGGACTTCTGACCATTGTGGCAAAATCGGCCTCATTGAATTTACAGACTTTGAGGCTGATAAAATAGGAGTAGGGTTTGAGGACGACGAAGCAGATTCCTTCAGCGCTAAAACGCTGTTTGTCCTGAAACCTACGGAAGAGTTAATGGCATTGGCGGAAAAATTCAAGTCCGTGCAATGGCCGCCCGTAGCTCAAAATCTGCAAACTCTGGCTTTGCTGCTGGCCTCCGGTTCGCCCGATCAGCTGAAAAAGGCCTATATACTCCTACAGGATGACCCCGAGCTCCATCGTGAGGCGACCATCCGGTTGAACGAGGTCATGGACTTAACGCCAACCCGAAAAATTGGCAGGTAAACATTAAACAATAAATATCATGGAAAATCAAACCTTAGCCGGTACACTCGTTTTGGTGCAGCCGGATTTAGAAATTGACCCTGAAGCAAAACGGGGCCAGATCGGCGTGTTGACCTATGCGAGGTCTGAAACAGAAAATTATGTACGGTTCCCCGAGGGCGGGGAAGCATTTTACCCTGCTGCGCAGGTCATGATGCTGAAGGATAAACAGGAGATCTTCAATGACCTCACCAGCAATGGCTCGTCCATGCCACTCGATGATTTTAAGGCTATGTACAAGATCATGCTGTTGCAGGACAGGGCCACCTCCCAGGCCTTATACTCGGCATTGGCCATTGCCAACGATCATCCCGGTGTACAGGAGAAAGTGTTGGATTCTATCATCCCTGCTCAAAAACAAGAATTGGCGAAATCTTACAGCCGATGAAACTGCTGATCAGCTTCTGCCTGGTCTGCCTGCCCCTTAAACATCTAAAAATAAATTCTGAATACGGTTACCGTATCCATCCGCTTACCGGCAAATACGCCATGCATGCAGGTGTCGATCTCAAAGCCCGCCATGATACGGTTTATGCTATCCTAAGTGGTTTGGTCAAATCCACCGGCTATGATAATGGCCTGGGCATAAATATCCGGCTCGCCCATGGCGCGGTCGAATCCATATATGGTCACCTCAGCCAAATTTTTGTAATACCCGCCGATAGCGTGACCGCTGGTGAGCCTATCGGCATCACCGGGGCTACCGGGCATGTGACCGGCGAGCACCTGCACTTCAGCATTTGCTACAGGCATCAATACATCAATCCAATCAAATTTTTATACGAACTGCTTAAAAAACAAGAAAATGAGCAAAAATTTCAAACCACTGCCGATCCAGCTTTCAGACAAGCTGATCGCTGAAATCAAAGAGGGTAACTCCCTGTTTCAAAAACCCGTTAAAGAAAATGGCATGCCTGCCTTTGTTAAACCGATCAATCCGACAACCGGGAAAGGCTATAGTGCCATGAACGCGCTGATCCTCGGTATGCAGCGCCATGAAGACCCACGCTGGATGTCGGCTGATGCCGCCCGTTATGCCGGGAACTGGGTAAAAAAGGATGAAACCGGCACCCTCATCGAGTTTCCTAAAACCAGCGACATTCAGGCTATCCGCACCGCAGAGGGTAAGGTCATTAAGGATGATGCGGGTGTTACCCAAACTAAAAAGGTAGAATTTGATAAACCGCAGCGCGGCCAGGCTTTCCTTTTCAATGGCAGCCAGTTGAAAGACATCGAACCATTGGAGGAATTTTTGGCTAAACAAAATGAAGGCCAAACCTTATCACCCATCGATAGGGCCGCAAAATTGATCGATGATAGCAAAGCGGTAATCATTCATGGTGGTCAGGAGGCTTACTATGACAAGGTTCGCGACGCAATCATCATGCCCGAGCCGGAACATTTTGAGAACGAAACCAAATACCTGCAGGCTGCCATTCACCAACTGGCGCACTGGAGTGGCCATGAAAGCCGTCTTAACCGTCCGATGGAGGGTAAATTTGGTTCACTTGATTATGCGCGCGAAGAAATGCGCGCCGCCATTGCCGGTATCCTGATCGGTGGTGAATTAAAGGTCGGCCATAACTTTGGGCAGCAAGCTGCCTACATGAACAACTTTGCCAAGATCCTAAAGGACGAACCTTTTGAAATTGTAAAAGCATCCCGTGACGCACAAAAAATAGCCAACCTGCTTTTGGGCGTTTCTCAAAAACGGGAACAAAAACAGGGTGCCGAAACCATAGGATTTAATAAAGGTGATGAGATCGCTTATATAGATACCACCTATAAGGTACTGGAAACCTATAAAACCAAAAGCATCAAAGTAGAAGATGCCGAAGGTACCCGCAAGGTTCTAAAACCGGAATACGGGCTTTACAAATCTTTGCTGGAGGCGAAAACCAAACCCCGTGAACCGGAACTGGTTTTAGAAGAAGAACAGGATCAATCCCAGGAACAGGGGCAAAATCAGAAAATAGGCCGTTAACATGAACCCGATAACATTTCACGAGAATGATCTCCCGGTCAAGGACCTGGAGACTATCGGGCTGGCTTCAGGCGGTCAGCTCTTGTTAAACGTCGATGACCTGAAAGCTCTGCTTTCAGGTCGCCGCACAAGCTTAATGGAATTGCATGACCTGGAAACGGATACGATCAAAATTAAATCCATCAATGCAAAGATATCACTGAAACCAAATGAAAAGGGACAGTTAGATCTCTTGATCCACCCGATTTACCGCGATGCCGAAATCCCCGACCTGTTGACCAATAATGAAGCCCTGCAATTACAAAAGGGTGAAGTAGGCAGCGTGCTGCGGATCGCACTCGATAACCATGGCCAAAAAAAGGAAATGCTGGTCGAGTACGATCCGGAAACAAAAGAGTTTATTGTTTCGGATACGGAGAAAATCCTGGCTCCTGATATGGTCAATAATGAATTTCTTACCCAGGCTCAAAAGGAGCAATACCGGAAGGGCAAGGAAGTACAGATACCGGATGGGACCCGCTTCAGCTATTCGGCAACAGATAAGCACGGCATCCGTTCCAATAAACTGGCCCTGGTGGCATCCATCCTGATGGACGGTGGTTTATCCTATATGGTGTTTAAAGGGCTGAATGCCCTGTTCAATAAGAAACGTGATCCGGCAGCAGCTGCGAAATTGAGCCCCGGTTATTACCAGGCGATTAAGGATATTGAGAACCAGCACGGATTCAAACCGCACGAGTTTGAGCGTTCGCAATCCCGAAAAGGGCGGTAAGCACTATGAATCCCCTTTTAACAGGGCTTGGCATTTCTTTGGAGATCCAGGCCTTTTTTGGGGCAGCAACCGAACTAACCTTTAGCTATGGCGATCAGTTTGAACGCTATGGTACTGGCTATCATATCGTGCCCTCCACCCAAAACCTTTGGGTGGCCGGGCTGCCAAATGCAACACATCTGATCATTACTTATTCAGTTATGGAAGCGATGGCGTTTATCACGCTTAACCGCCATCGTTTTCCACGGCTGGAGCAACTGGCGTTTGTAGCTATCGGCAACAGGCTGCATGTTGAACAAGGAGACTGGATCATGCAGAATTATCCCAGTCGCAAAATTACCCTGGTATTTGGCAAAGATATAATCGGGCATATTACCGATATCAAATTGGCTGCTGCCATCAAAGGTATATCGCTCAGGATAATATCTAAAGATAACGAGATCCATATTTATCGTGGTAAGTGTCTGCAGATTTTTACGCAGGAGCAAATTTCCCTTCATGCCTTCCAGGAATCTTTTGGCGTACGTCCCCGTTTCCGAACCGCCAAGCCGGCTCGATCATTAACCTTTTTAGAACAATTACAATATGACGCAGAACGATGATATTTTATTGAGGCCGGCCATGCTGTTCGCCTTTTTCAAAGCATTCCCGCTTATCCTGTTAGCGCTGACGTTTCTGATGCTGGCCTGGTACCTCTCTCCTTATTTTCTACTGTTTAGCCTTGCAGTATGCGGGGTGGCCTGGTACCGGCTGCTATACATCCGTAGTTATAAATATCTGGTTAGTGCAGAATACATCCTGATCACAAAGGGAATATTCTTTAAACGCATTGACCAGGTGGAAATGTTTAGGGTGAAAGATTACATTATTACCCAGCCATTTATGTTGCAAATATGCAAACTGATGTACCTCACCTTAAAAAGTACAGATGAAGAAAATAAGGTTATCCGCTTTGAGGGTATTCCTGAATCCGGCATCCTTGATACCATTCGTGATAGGGTTTTGAACGCCCGTAAAAACAATAATATTTACGAATTAAATTAACTAAGCACTTGGAAGTTACTAATTTAATTAGTAATTTTAATTAATTGATTTAACGCCATGAAAGCCATCATACGTAACATTTTATTAGCCTGTATTATTTCCATGTTTGCCTTTTTTGGCGCTGTTGGAAGGAAGCATACTAAGGCTGAAATGACTGAAGCTCAAAGGGCGGAGGCAAGGAAGGAAACATTAACCTGTTTAGCTGTTGCTTTCATAGCTTGCGGTGCCTGTGCTTGGAGGTGTAATGTTCTTTATAAAAGAATGAATGAAGAACGGGAGTACCAGCGCAGGTTCAATGAATACATGCGCAACTCGGCCTTTAACAGGCATTATTGAAAACCCGTCGATTAGTTTAATTTTTTATTAATTTGCAAAATCAAAATACCGGCGATCTGCCGGTTAATTGTGATAAGGTTTCCTCTAAAAATAAAGCCACATGGAAATAAGATTATATCTTAAATAAGAAAAGGGTATAATCTTATTTAAGTAATTGCTTAAATACTTATATTTGTATTTTAATTCAATTATGAGTATATGTAGCCGAATATTTGCAGATGCAGCGCAGATTAATATCTGCAAAGCATCACTTCAAATAAAGCAACCTATTTTCACTGAGCTTGCTCAAGTCTTGTCGCTATCAGGTAATGAGGTTCGACTAAAAATACTTTTCCTGTTACAACAGGAAAATGAGCTTTGCCCTTGCGACCTGAGTGACATATTGGGTATGACTATTCCTGCCATATCCCAGCATCTTCGCAAACTTAAGGATGGCAATATTATAAAATTCCGTAAAAGCGGCCAGACCATTTTCTACTCGCTTTGCAATACAAGTCAATTGCTGCCTTTGTTTAATCTATTGCAAACTCCTTTAACAACAGAATCAATATGATTACCACTAATACAAATAAAAGTTGGATACCAGGTTTACTTGCTGCTTTAGCAGCATCGTTGTGCTGTATTACGCCGATGGTTGCTCTATTAGGAGGCGTTAGCGGTTTAGCTTCATCTTTTTCATGGATTGAACCCGCAAGACCTTACCTAATTGGTTTTACGGTTCTCGTCTTCGCATTTGCATGGTATCGGCAGTATAACTCAAAAGCGCAAACTAATGATTGTTGTGATGTGAAACCCGTTTCCTTTTGGCAATCAAAAAAGTTTTTACTGATTGTTACTGTGTTATCCGCCATATTGATAGCCTTCCCTTACTATTCATCAGTCTTGTATGGTGCACCAAAACAATCTTCTGCACTAACCATTCAACAAAGCGATTTGAAATGGGTGCAACTGACCGTTAGAGGCATGGGATGTGCTGACTGTACCAAACATATCGATGGGGTATTATCCAAAGTTCCGGGTGTAGTTAAAGTGTCTACCTCCTTTGAGAAAGCGCAGACTTCGGTTAATTACGATCCTAAAAAAACATCAGCAGACAGCCTGAAAAACAAAATTGCCCAAATAGGTTATCAGGTTACCGCTGTTAAATAAACTCAAAGAAATACCATGGTCAAAGAAATTCAGTTACAATCTGTGCTAACCTGTCCGAAATGCGGTCATAAAAAGGAAGAAACAATGCCTACAGATTCCTGCCAGTACTTTTATGAATGTGAAATGTGTCACTCAAACTTAAAACCACTTGCTGGTGACTGCTGTGTATTTTGCAGTTATGGAACGGTAAAATGTCCCCCTATACAACAAGGTACTTCATGCTGTCGCTAACTATATGCTGCATTCTATAAAACTAAATCCCACACAGGATCATAGTATAAAAATAAGTTTCCTCTGCGTTCTCATGGAACAAGCCTGGGCGCTATCTACAGTTTGGCAGCTTAGGTTTCAGACTTTTTAATCTATTACCTTTTCCGTCCTTTTAGTTCGTTAAATTTCATTGGTGTTTGGCCATGATAGATGGGCCTTATGATATAAAGCTGCTTTAGCTTGCTTTAATACCGAAACACATGAACTTTACATGCCACCGGATGATTTAATGGAATTGCCGGAAGATGTCGTGGTTCTTGAAATACCAAATGAACTACATCTCGATCCTGTTGACTGATTGAAAATAATATTCTCCACCAGCAACAATCGAGCGATGAAACTCGATCAAAACATAGTCGGTAAAAACTTCTAAAACCTCAAACTCCATTGAGGCAATAAACGCAAGTTCATTGCGGGTGCTCCTGTAAATCGGGAGCACCTCTATAAATTTTTTATTAAAATATTATGGGAATACAGGTATTAACGGCTGACGACTTGGAGAAATTCCGGGTGCAGCTAATGACCGATATTGAAAACCTACTTAACACCAAACATCCAAAAAAATGGCTTAAAACCCATGAAGTAATGGAGCTGCTGGGTATTTCTGAAGTTACCCTTCAACATCTGCGCAACCGAGGTCAAATCCCCTTTAGGAAATTAGGAGGCACTTGCCTCTATAGTGCCGAGGAAATTGATGACTACTTAACTAAATCAAAATATACTAAGTTATAGGCGTATAATCTGCAATATTCAGAAAAGTAAGTAAAGGCAAATCGGCTGATTTTTTTGATATCTTTACTTTATAACCTTATTGATTATAAATGACGAGAATTGGTGATTACTTCAACTTATTGAGCGATATACAGGTGAGCGATTACCGAATATCATTTTTGCCTAAATTTCCGAATGAAGCTCAGGAATTAGTTTTAGAACATGAGCGGAACGCCTCCCTAAAAATGCAATTGCAGGAAATTGAAAAGGAATTGCATCAGCCCACAAAAGAAGGTGAACTGATTAGATCAGGATTCATTTATATTTCGAATGGTTTACTAAATAGTTTTAGAAATATCAGCAAATGGGGAGGGTATTTTCCTGATCTCGGACAAGGAATGGTCATTCGCGGATACTTGTTTGGCAAGATATTAAATGATTATAGTACCGCGCTAAAGTCTGAAGGCAATTACTTTCCTATTGCCAATATCTATATGTCTACTGTTTCGTGGAATGCTACACTGCTTGAGAAAGTCATCATTAATATATTTAATAAGCTAAATGATAGCAATTTTCAATCAAAAATGGATGCTATTAATTTTTATGATCAGTTCCGGGAATCGATGCTCATTATAATTCAGGGTCTTAAGGAGGATGGCGTCATATGAACCCTTATCAGAAAGGTGCTGCATGGAGAATCTGGGATCTTCAGATTCAAACTATTCTTGACGATGGCTACAAATCACTGGCATCCTATTATGAGCAACTTAAAGAACTTGATGCCGAAAAATGGGGGAGCTTCGTTAGCAGGGTTGGCGGTGAAAGCAATGCTTTATTTTATGATAGTAAAGGCTATTTCGGTAACGACACAATTCCTAAAAAGGAGCGTTGCGTAAATCATGTCAGCACAGTCTTTGCCTTTCTTGAAATTTATAAACCACATCTTGGCTTAATTGGTATTACAGATCACAATTATCATGACGAAATGTTGTTGGATGAATTCGCTTCAAAAGCGAAAAATGCAACATGTCAGGTATTGTGTGGTGTTGAAATTAATGTTAGCGGTATTCATATGCTGGTTTATTTCGCCGCACCTCCATATAGTAAAACAACCTTTTCAGAAGGTGTGAAGACATTCCTTTCAAAAATTGGAGTAGATGCACCCAAAACAGGTAATGTTTTAAATGTTTGTAATAAAGCACCACAGGATGTTATAAAGGAAATACAAGTCTCCGATGGTATCTTCATTTATCCACATTGCAATTCAGACAATGGGCTTTTTCAGGAGCGCCCGAGAACAGATAGGACTTTGTTATCTAATATCTTCAATCATTTGCCTGCCGTTGTCCTGCAAAGTAACAATAAGGAAAGTATAGAAAAAGTAGCTAATTATATTGCCACCAATCCCTCCCTATTTAAATCTAAAGCCATTTTTACTACGGCCTCTGACGCCAGATGTCTCAATGAATATGGTAAAGCAGATAAAGATGGCAACTATCAATGGATCAAAGCAGACCCTACTTTTAACGGCTTCAAACAGATTTTATATGAGCCTACGTCGAGAGTACGTATTGAAAAAGAGCGGCCGGAAGATAAACAGGATTACTTGGTAATTGACAACGTTAGATTTATTGGTAAGGCAACCGACATAACTTTTCCCCAAGCTAAGATTGAGGTTAACGATAAACTGAACGCTATTATTGGAGGTAAGTCGTCTGGAAAATCCATCTTACTTTATTATATCGCTAAAACGATTGACTCTAAACAGGTTAGTCATAAAATTGCGGATTCTAAATTGGATCTGGCCTATGATTTTGAAAAAGAACCGGAATTTGATTTTGAGGTAAAGTGGAAAGATGGAGAAACCTTTACACTAAAAAATAACACACAGGAAAAGTCTCGCCAGATCACCTACGTACCGCAGATGTATATCAATTACCTGGCTGAGAAAGGCGGCCAATCTGAGCTTCGGAAATTGATTCAGGAAATCCTGGAGCAAAAACCCGAATTTAAGGTGCTCTATGACGCTCAAGTAGTAATTGTAACTGAAAACAAAGTAAAGTTGACGGCGGCGATTGAAACTTATTTTCAGATTAGGGAACAGTTAAAAGCAAACGCAGCGAGTATCCGCTCTAAGGGGGACAAAAAAGCAAGGGAAGAAAATATTAGGCAAAAAATTGAAGAAATTGACGCGCTTCGCAAAAGCTCGGGGTTTACGCCTGAGGAGGAAACGAGATATCAGGAACTAAGGACTTTGCAAAGCATTTATAATTCCCGTTTTACAAACCTCACCGGCTTTAAACAAACGTATGAAAGTGATTATGTAAACCATCTAACAACATTAAAAACTAATATTGGACCATCTTTAAATAATATTCATATTAACACGGTTGCTAAATTTCTCAGAGTAAGTTTCCTTGGTGAATTCATCAGCAAAGAGATTTTAAGTGATAATAAGCGCATCAATGACCTATTAGATGAATTGATTGCCAAGGCAAGGCGAAGAATAGAAAAGGTAGATGATCTTTTGGTTCTAAACGATGAGAGGCTGGCCTACTTTAGGGGTTTGGTATCTCCCTATCTTCAAAGAATTAAAAACCAGGAGAAACTTGATGAGCTCAATGAGGTAATAAGCCAGGAGCAACTTGTGTTGGATGAAATTGCGGGTTTCGAGACGACAAGAAGCACTTTATTGGATAGCCAGGTAACGGCAAAAAAAGATTTTTTAAAGGCATACGAAAATATCTTTGAATCTTATAAAGCTATTGCCGATACCGTAAATTCCAACCCTGATTTTAGTAATATAAGCATTGAAAAAGGCATTATCCTATCATCAAAAGTCGTTTTCAATATTTCAAAATTTCGTGAAAACATTATTAGTTTAATTAATAGCCAGGGCTATTTAAGTAGTAAGATTGGTACTTTCATTAACGGCGACAATGACTTTATCTATGATGAAGCAACCCATCTTCAAAGCATAGAGTTGTTTTTTGAAAAAATATTAGACCATGAGTCAAGCGGTATCAAATTTAATGCAGGAGGTGACGTGCCGACTGTTGCCAAAAAATTATTTCAGGACTTTTTTATAGTCAAATATGAATTGTCTCAAAATCAAGAAAGCATCCTTAAAATGTCTCCCGGAAAAAAGGGAATGATTTTGCTCTTTTTAATTTTGCATCTTAGTAATGCCGCATATCCGATTTTAATTGATCAGCCAGAAGATAACTTGGATAACCGCACGGTATACAAGGAATTAAAAGAGTTTATAAAAGAAAAAAAGATAACACGACAGATCATTATTGTTACCCATAACGCGAATTTGGTGGTTCCTACCGATGCTGAAAATATTATAATAGCAAATCAGAATGGTCAGGATAACAGTAAGGACAATGAAAAATATCGATTTGAATATATAACGGGCTCTCTGGAGAACTCATTTGAAAATACTTCAGCAATTGGTATACTAAATCAAATGGGAGTTAAAGAGCACGTATGTGATATTTTGGAAGGTGGCAGTGATGCGTTTATGGAAAGAGAATTAAAGTACAATTTAAAGTAATGATTAACATCTCCGCTGACAAAACATGACATTTCAAGTTAGAAGGTAATTTATTTTAGGCTGCTTTTTTTAACAATTAAAGCTGAATTTATTGCATTAGTAATAATACTGTCTTCGATATCGTCAAGATAAGTCCTTGTTTGCTTTTCGGTTTCATGGCCCATAGCTTCCTGAATTATTTTGATATCGACATCAGCTTCATTTAAGTGGCTAGCAAAGCCATGACGAAGCGCATTTGATGTGAATTTTTTATGCCAGCCGATTGCTGAAGCCATCGCTTTTGAATCTTCGTTAAAGTCCTTTAATGCGGAATCAATTCTGGCATCAATTTTTTTCGAGGTATCATGTTCCTTCAAAATAAATGGGAATACATAACCAGCATCTGATTGATTTGGCAGTTTTTTAAAAATTTCAAGAATCTCCAACGCGACAGGATGAAGTTCAAAATCATAATGTCTTTTATTTTTTGTCCGTTTGTATGTCAAGCCATTGTTTTGAATATCATCCCACTTTAGCCTCACTATATCATTAAAGTTCATTCCACGAGCATAATACATGAATTGCATTATCAAATGAGATTTGTAGATCCTGGTTTCCTTGGCAGGTTTTAAATTCAGGAGTCTTTGCCAATAATCAGCTTTGATAGACCTTTTCTTGGTCCGTATTTTCTTGTATGCTTTGAACTTAATATATTGCTTAGGGTGATGGTCTTTTGTACAAAGCCCGTCAAGAATGGCCAGATTCCAAATTCTATAATATGTCCTTAAATAATTACTGATTGTTGACTCTGCTTTACCGGTTAATTGTTTCTCATAAGCTTCATGGTCGGCTTTAGTAAAAGCAAGAAACATCTTATCCTTTTCCTTCAACAGCTTTTTTAAAGTAAGATTAAAATTATAAAAAACATCCGCATAGCCATGATTATCAACTCCCCGATAATTATCCTCTATCATTTTCGTATAAGCCATAATTTTATTTGGCTTATCTGCTACAGCGATTATTCTTTCCTTGCTGTTAAGGGTTGTTTTGATTTCTATAGGAGTGATATTCCGTCCTCCTTTCTCCGCAAGCTTTATTTCAAAGCCAATGTCTTCCAACATTACGTCAATTCTCGCGGCTAATTCTTTATATCTGGGGTGACTGGTCAATGGATAAGCTTTTTCGCTATCCCAGTTCTCGACAGACGAACTAAAGCCGGTTGCCATATAAGTCCGCACTCTGTTGTGGGTCATTTTGATTCTAACCTCATGCTCACCTGCAATTTGATTCTTTTCATTTTCCTGAATTTCTTTATAAATCCAAAGAAATGATGTTATGCCTATTTTCATTTTAATTTTTTACTTTTGCCCGGGTAACACTCAGGTAACACAAAAGTACTTAAGTGCGCTTGTAAAAACAAGAATTAAAATACGAAAAAACAACATAATATACTGTTATTTAGGTAGTTGGATGAAAGTTATAACTATTGATAATTTCTAAAATCACTGATGGCATGCAAGAGGTCATCGGTTCGACTCCGATATTCTCCACACTAATTAAAGGCCTTACGAGTTGTTCGTAAAGCCTTTTTTATTTAGCAGAATATTGTCTTATTAAACCCTTCGCCTTCTGCAGTGGTTATTTGAGGTATACATCTAACCTCGTAATATGATATTCAAAACCAAAAGCTATTACCTTACGCGAACACGTGAGTAAAATGGAGGACAACCATATTTATATTGCTGATAAGCGGATACCGGTAAGTGAAAAATTCAGGGACAGGATTATGGAACTGATCAATAAAAAGAGTTTTGATTTAAAACCGGAAACACCTCCTCGCCGGATCATTATTGCGGTTGTAGCGCCCCTTGGTTATATAAAAGCCAATTGATAACTCATGGCTGCCGTAATTATAACTGCCCAGGGCATTAAGCGAATGGTCGTATGAATAACCTATCCGCACATTCGGCGATACAAAAAATTCGGCTATAGCCCCAAAGCTATTTTTTTTGGGTAAGTCGTTCTGCAGATTATTTTTCTGATATAACTTAATAGATGAACGGTAGAACGCTCCGAAAGAAAGGCGTTCATTCATCAGGATAAAGCCATCCACATCCAGTGTTGTTGGCCCTTTAAAATCGTCTTTTATTAAAAAAACAGGCTTAATAGAAATTTCATCATTAACCGGGATAAGGGTACCGGCTGTTAAATAAAAGTGCGGTTGAGGCACGGGCACCAGAAAATTCTGAGCATTATTGTCTATAAAGGTAGCCAGGATATTAGTGGCAGAAATACCAGCAAAGTATTTTTCGTTAGCGTAGTAAATACCAAAATTAGCATCGGGGATTATCCTGCTCTGCGAGCCAACAGGTACGGTTGGGTCGCCGGGTTGTAGTGCACTAAGCTTTGAGCCATCAATACCCATTTGTACAATCCCGCCCGATAAACCAAAAGCTAATCGGGAGTTCTCGTCCTCTCCTAACCTAATGCGGTAAGCGTAGTTCACATACCCGGTTGTTATACTTTGTGCCCCTATCTGGTCATTGGTAAGTATAACACCTAAACCTACACTTCCATCTTTAAATGAGCCATCGGCGGCAATAGCAAAACTTTTTGGCGCGCCATTTACCCCCACCCACTGCGACCTGAAATAGGATTGAATGAAGATATCGCCTTTATAACCTGAATAAGCCGGATTAATATATACACCATTAAAAATATACTGGCTAACCTGGGTATCCTGCTGCGCCCTTGCATTAACGGCCATCATAATCAGTAATATTAAAAAAATACCCTTTTTCATCTTACGTGCATTTAATTGATCTTTGCCCTAAGCAAAGTGATATAACCTTTATACACTTCCCATTTACCGGCGGTGAATTGTACCCTTAACAGGTAAAAGTAGGTACCCTCGTTAAGCCCCTGTCCGTTCCATTCATTTTTATACCCTTTCTTCTGGTACACAGTTGCCCCCCACCTGTTCATCACCGTAAGTTCATTAGCAATGCTTGTTTCCAGCCCGGGTATCTCAAATGTTTCGTTTAGTCCGTCGCCGTTGGGGGTAAATACATTTGGTATAACCAGGCCGGTAATGGTTCGGGTATCAGTAGCCGAATTATTATTTAGCTCGGGGTCGCTTGTTTCGGCGCTTACAGTAGCTGTGTTTTTTACAACACCTGTTTTCAGTGCTTTCACAGTGAAATTAAGCTCGGCGGTTTGCCCCGTCAACATCTGAGCTATCTGCCAGTTAACGTCTTTGTTAAATGTATTATATGCGGCGGTACCTGTAACAGGGGGTGATAATTGCTGAAATTGCACCTCATCGGGCAGGTGATTATTCATATTAACAGCATTGGCAGTTGCAGGGCCATTATTTTTGAGCAGGATGGTATATTTAAAAGGGTCATCTTTATTAGCAGAGGTGAGTACCGATGCAATACCTATCTGCATATCAGCCTCGGTTACCGCTGTTTCAACAATTACGGTAACCGGATCCGACAGTTCTGACGCGCAATCGGCAACGTTTGTACTTATTACCTGATACCTGCCTGCAACCGTAACTACATAGCTATCCTGAGTGGCCCCTGCAACATTACTGCCATTTCTCATCCATTGAAAAGTAAGCCCGTTGATGGATGTGGCATGTAATGTAACAGATTGCCCCTGTTTAATAGTTACGGTTTGATCGGCCGTATTTAACGGGGCGCCAGTTTTAGCGCTTCCTGTTAAAGCCAGCAGAACTAACCCTATAAAAGCAGATATACTAACTTTTAGGTTAACCATGTGTACAGATCAAATAGTTGCAGTATTAAACTGTAATTAATTATGAGGTTATAGTAATAACCGGTTTAGTTGGCGTAGCAATAACATCAAAGTTGATAGCATTTGATGTTGTTTCTGTACAAGCCTTAATTACATAGGTAATTTTAACCGTATAAGCAATATTGGTACCCACAACTGCATCTGTTGTGCTGTTTATAGTATAGGTTGATGCTGTTGCATTGGTAATTGCAACTCCTGATTTGTACCATTGATATTTATAGGCAAATGTTTCGGGAACTGCCTGCGCTTTACCGCCCGTTGCTGTTAAGGTTAATGCGGCCGGAATTTGCGTGCTGCAATACTGGGTTGTTGCCGGGTTGCTGGAAACGATGGCTGCTGTAATACCCGGCAGCATATATATAGTTACCGGATCTGACACGGTAGATTCGCAACCATCAGCGTTTGAACCGGTTGAAACATAGGTATAATATCCCGGCACAGTGGGCGCATCTGTTAAGTTGGCCGTAGTGCCGCTAAGGGTTGTGGCTGTACCGGTTGCCGTTGTGCCTACATACCTTTTCCAAACGTAACTTACCGCCCCCGTAGAGGCTGAAGTTAGTTTAACCTGGTCTAAAGGGCAGTAAACAGCCAATGTACCGGCGTTTAAATCACTTAATGCAGATACCTGCGCCTTTAAAGAGTTACCCGCCAATAAAAAAAGGAGGATAAAAAATAGCCCGTGGGTAATAGATTTTTTTTTCATGTTATGGGAGTTTTTCTGTGGTGTTATTTTATTGTGTTAAATTAATTAGGGGCTGTGTTGGCTTGGCATCAACAGTGATGCTAAAGGGTTTACCGGCGCTTAAGCAATCGTTAGCATTTTTTACCGTAATTATGCCATTATAAGTTGCTCCGGGAGCATTGGCGGGTACTGTAACACTAATTTCACCGGCAGGCAAAACCGCGTTAGTTATATTAATAAAACCGGCGGTAAGCGCGGCGTTATCCCACACAATGCTATAGGTTATTGGCGTATTGGTAGCTGTATAGGTAATAGCAGTACTAACAACACCGCTGCATATAGGCGGCGTAGTTGCAGTAATTACAGCAGGCAGGGGGTTAACGTTAATGTTAACGGGGGTTCGTGTAGTAGCTTCACTGCAACCGTTACGGGTTGCATCAACATAAAACCAGTTAGTAGCAACGGCGCTAAGATTGGCAACTGGCGGGGTATAGCTGTTTCCTGCAGCCAGCAGGTTGCCGCCGGTTGCCGCATCATACCAGTTATAGGTAGTGCATAGCTGGGCGTTATTGATTGATAAGGTAGCTGTATTACCGGCGCAAACAGCTTTGGTGGAAGAAGCCACCCCATCAATATTAATGGCCGGCGTGGCAACCATACGCTTTACATCGTATATTCTTAACCCTTGCGTAAGTGAAACATCTGCAAGCCCACCCATCTGTACTTCTACCCGGTCAAAAGGAACAGTAATTACCGGTGGTAAAACATCTAACTGATATTTGCCGCCGGTACTGGGCAACAAACTAATAGAAAGCAAGCCCGAAGAACTGCTGATAGACGGGCCCGCTGCCACAGAACCGTTATAAAACTGTATAGTAAAGCCCGATAACACGGAAAGATCTAGCAACCCGCCTCCCGGGTCTTGTAAAATCATCCGTACAAAATCGCCAGGCTGAGAAGCTACGTTAAATATAGTAGTATGAAATACTTTGCTTAAAACCTGGGCACCTACATTAAGTTCGGCATAGGTTGAAAATGTGGGGTCAGTATCAATGGCGTTCCATTTATTAGCTACTGTACCGGTAGCATTAGCTATACCACCTACTACAGTTCCGGCCATGGTACCGGCCAATACATCAACAGGTGTACTGCAACCCATAGTACTACCGCTTGCCACATCTGTTTTAATATAAGCATGAAACAAGTTTAAGCTTTGTGCTACAGCCACGCCGGTTAAACTCACCCATACTCCATCATAAATTACCGGCACACCTCCCGCTGTTTTTGGCACAATGGTGATCTCCATATCGCCGGCACCATTTATAAGCCCTAAAAGTGAAGCATTTGTTGTTGCCTGCCCTGCGGCATCAGCCTGCCAGCCAAACAAGCCGGCGTCGTGTAAATTAGTAAAGGGCTGTACCTCTACCCCAGCGAGTAACGATAGCAGGCTTGAGGGTAAAGAAAGTTTTACGGTTACGGGCGTACCCGCAGTAACTGGTGTGCTAAACTTAAGATACTGGGTAACCGACCCTAACCCTAACCCTATAAGTCTGTTTAGTTTTGAAAAGGTTTTTGGGTTACCGTCTACCGCGTTCGCAGCATTATCTACAGAAGTTAAAAGGCCTTCGTTGGTTTGCTGGATGGTTGCATAAGTGCGAACCTGGTTAACGCATTGCCCTATTGCGATCCCTTTTATGGCAAATAACCAGAAAAGCAAAAGCAGCGTATGTGTACAGATGGATATTTTTCTGATTCCAAACACGATAGCATGATAAGGTTAGATGTACAACCACAGGACGACACAATATTCTGAATTATCCTGTGGCTATACCCAAATATAGCTATGGAAAGAAGTGATAGGGGTGTTC
Organism: Bacteroidota bacterium; assembly: GCA_040390445.1. Classification (GTDB taxonomy): domain Bacteria; phylum Bacteroidota; class Bacteroidia; order Sphingobacteriales; family Sphingobacteriaceae; genus Mucilaginibacter. Next base: position 127,591 of record JAZJYI010000001.1, on the reverse strand, counting down.
ATTGTATTCAGTTTACAGGGTCTGTAAACTATAAAAGAAGCTGATTTTTTGTTTTTTGATAAATTACAAACATTTGATAATGAGAATTTTGCAATTTAATTTACACTTTATTCATTCTGTTCATAACGCATTTTGCTTAATTTAGGCCGTAATTTCAACAGGCAGATATATTTAGTGCCCCCATCACATAGCTGATCACCACATCGCAACGCACTAAATTAAACTCATACACCTGCTTTGGCTGCCAGTAATTATTAAGCCCTGCGCGCAGCATCTCTTTAGCCCTGCTCAGGCGGATCTTTACATTACTCTCGCCAATATTTAAGGCCTCCATGGTTTCGGTAGTGCTCATCTCCTGTACTTCGCGCATTACAAAAACCAGTCTGTATTTTTCAGGCAGGTCGGCCACGGCTTTTTCCAGTATACCTTTCAGCTCTTTATTAACCAGTTCTTTTAAAGGGGTATCGGTATGATAATCGTTATGCTGCTTTTCCATTAATACCTTTTGATGTTTAAGTTTCTTTTTCTTATGTAATAAACTTTCATATATCAGTATCCTGGTAAGCCATGTACCAAAGCTGGACTTCCCCTGAAAAGCGGTTAACTGCCGGTAGGCATTGATATAGGCGGTTTGCATAATATCCTCGGCCTCCTTATCATCATTAACAATCGACATGCTAATGCGGTACAGGCGCTCATTATACTTACGCATCAGGCGTTCATACAAATGCTGCTCGCCTTTAACAATCCTGTCAACAATATCTTCATCGCTCATTTTCAAATTCAGGGTATCGGTTATGGTAATCATTTAACACAAGTTACTACCTGTATAGCGTATCTAAACAGCAATCGGTTACAATATTTATAATCTATTTTTTATGCTGAAGCTAATTAACAATGATGGTGTAACCCAATACAAATTTTGTAACCCTTTTTTGCCAGCCTGTCTCTAATACCTAAAAACTTAATAAACTATGGAACATTCCCTTAAAACAGTTAAACAGGTACAAAACATTTTAAAGTACACTTACGGGCTTATCCCCATTGTTGCCGGTGCAGATAAATTTATAAACCTGCTAACCAATTGGGCAAACTATTTAAACCCATCGCTTAAAGCGGTATTACCATTTAGCGACCATGTATTTATGATGATAGTGGGAATTATTGAAATGATAGCAGGTGTGTTAGTATTATTAAACCCTAAACTTGGTGCTTACGTTGTAAGCGCGTGGCTGGTTTTAATAGCTTTAAGTTTATTAGCCGGTGGTACTTACCTGGATGTTGCTGTACGTGATCTGGTAATGGCTATCGGCGCATTTTCATTGGCCAGGCTATCGGGCATCAATTACACTAAAAAATAAAACAGACTAAAGCCCTTCTCAAAGCCCTTATATATTATGAGGGCTTTTTTAGTTATCAGCATTGCGCAAAACAGAACAACCACTGTCTGAAATCGAACACTTCTTATGATTTAATACTACTGTTGACTATTCTTTACAACAGGCTGTACTATTTTTTTATACACCTTTTGCTACACAATTATTTAAAAATCGGTTTAAACCGGGCTTTTTCGCAATTTATTGGTCGCAGTGTAAAAATTTATCATGCTTAATGTCATTTTTTTTCACCACTCACAAAAGTTTGGCATTAGTTTGGAATACTACTAATCAAACGGAGTTAAAATGGTAATCGACGAAACAACAGAAAACCCGGGCGAAGAGAAAGAGTGGGAAAACCCGCAAGCGCCCGAAAAGACATCCGACGAGCGTGATAAGGAACAATTGGCAAGGCAGTACAAAGAAGCAAAACGCCGACATGACAACCTTAGCGAGAACCAGGAAAACGAAAACAACGAAGAAGAAAACAAACAGTAAAACTAAAAACTTAAAATATTTGAATTATGAAAACTTACCAAAAACCAGCAGTTAGCAAATTAGTGAACCGTTTCGACAAAGAATTGATGAACCTACTAATGAGCGACTTAAAAGCCCTTAAATCAAAAAACACCAGTCGCTTAAACGCTGCTTAGTTTTAAAACGCATCACCAAACACACAAACACTAAACATCTACCTATGAAAGCTTATAACAAACCTGCAACAAGTAAATTAGTTACCCGCTTTGATATTGAACTGAAGAATTTATTAATGGAAGATCTGAAAGCTTTCAGAGAACGCAATCAATTTTTACCAAGCAACAAACAGGCGCCTGCGCAACAACAGTTATCAGCTGCCTGATCAATCATATATCTACATCTATTTAAAACATCCTTTTGAGACAAGTAAGGCCCGGCTATTTTAGCAGGGCCTTACTATTTTGAGGCATATTTTATAATGAGCTTAGCCGTTTTGGCCGAAGCCCCCGGCGTGCCCATCTTTTCATCGAGCGCATTGTACCCCGCAAGCATATCTTCGCGGTGGTGGGCATTATGCAGCAGGTTATTTAACTCTTCGGTAATGTTTAGCGTTGTGCAATCTTCCTGTATCAACTCCTTTACCACCGCGCTATCCATAATGAGGTTTACCAGTGATATAAATTTTAGCTTAACCAACATGCGGGCAATAGCTATTGTAAGGCTATTGCCTTTATAAACCACCACCTGCGGCACGTTAAACAAAGCAGCCTCCAGCGTTGCCGTGCCCGATGCTACAACCGCAGCTTCGGCATTGGTAAGTATATCATAAGTGGCGTTAAATATTACGGGGATATTTTTATCGCCAAGGTATTGGTTATAATATTCTTTATTGAACGATGGAGCCCCTGCCACCACAAACTGGTGATGCGGGAATTTTGCTGTCGCGCCAAGCATTTCGGGTAACAGGCGGCTTATCTCCTGCTTGCGGCTACCGGGCAGCAGGGCTACTATCTTTTTACCGCTCAGGTTATTGTTTATAAGGAAATTGGCATCGGGGTTAAATGCATCAACTGCATCCAGCAGCGGGTTGCCTACATAGTCTATCTCCATACCCCAGCTTTTGTAAAAATCAACCTCGAAAGGTAGGATACAAAACAGGTGGTTAACAATACGTTTAATTTTCAGGACACGTTTTTGGTTCCAGGCCCAAACTTTTGGGGATATGTAGTAGCAAACCAACAAGCCCTGCGCTTTCGCAAACTCCGCTATCTTTAAATTAAACCCGGGGAAATCTATCAATATCAAAACATCGGGCTGGTAGGCCACAATATCCTGCTTGCACTTTTTAAGGTTTTTAAAGATGGTGTTCAGGTTGGCCACCACCTCCACAAAACCCATAAAGGCCATATCGCCATAATGTTTAACCAGTGCACCACCTTCAGCCTGCATCAGGTCGCCACCGAAAAAGCGGAAGTCGGCCTGCCCGTCAAGCTCTTTTAAAGCCTTCATCAGGTTTGCCCCGTGCAAATCGCCCGAGGCTTCGCCGGCTACCAGGTAATACTTCATCTCGCGTATATTTTAAGTACAAATACTAATAAGGTACACACAAATGTAGCTATCATTATCCCGTTTGATGTTTTATCGAGATAGGCCCTTGCCGAAAACCTTAACATAACAAGGTTTAAGCCTATGGCAATTAAATAAGGCACAGCGGGTTTATCCATCATAATGGCATCGTTCTTTAGCCATACTGCAAATACCAGCCAGGCCAAAACGGGCGGGATAAAACCGTAAAGCATCCCCAGGAAAAGGTTGTTCTTTTTAAACATTAAAGGTCCAGGTATTTAAAACAGGGATAGCGTGGTGGGCGGTCATATCAAACTGTACCGGTACTACCGATGTGTAGTTATGCTCAAGCGCCCAAACGTCGGTGTCCTCGCCATTATCATTATTTTGGAACACCCCGGTAAGCCAGTAATAAGGGCGTTTGTATGGGTCATGCCGCATATCAAATTCCTCGGCCCATTTAGCGTTGGCCTGGCGGCAAATTTTGATGCCTTTTATTTTATCCCCAGCCGGGAAGTTCACGTTCAGCACTGTACCAACGGGCAGCCCGTTTGCTAAAACCTGCTGCGCAATCTCTTTCACAAATTTCTGGCAAGGTTCAAAATCGGCTTCCATCGTGTAATCATCTAAGGAAAAACCAATTGAGGGGATGCTCTCTATAGCCCCCTCAACCGCTGCCGACATGGTACCTGAATACAATACATTGATAGAATTATTGAGCCCATGATTAATACCAGATACACACAGATCGGGCTTTTTACCGCCAAATACTTTTGTTACGGCAAGCTTAACACAATCAACCGGGGTGCCACTGCAACGGTACATTTCAATCCCCTCGTAAATATCCACCTCGTCTAAACGGAGTGGTTTGCCAATGGTGATGGCATGCCCCATGCCGGATTGCGGGCTATCGGGCGCTACAACCACTACCCTGCCAAGCGCTTTCATAGTATGCATCAGGGCTTTTATGCCCGGCGCGGTTATACCATCATCGTTTACTACAAGTATTGTGGGTTGTTTGGATTTTGACATGGTGCAAAAATAGTGTAAATTTTACTTAACCACAGAAGTGATGCGCGGCATTTAGCTTAGCATAGTTTAATTTTTTAACCACAGAGGACACAGCGTTTTTTACAGAGGGCGCAAAGAATTTATTTTTTTCTCTCCGTGTTTTTGTGGTTTTCCCTTTTTGTCCGTTGTGGTAATAGTTTCCACACAATTCTGAGCCGCTAACCAAATAAACTTGAGCCGCTAACCAAAATACATCTACTTTTTTAACGCCACCTTTGGTATATCAAATAAGATATAAAGCAGATCATGAAAAAAGTAGTTTTAATAACCGGTGCTTCTGCCGGTATAGGTAAAGAAACAGCAGCCTTCCTTCAAAAAAATGGTTACATTGTTTATGGAGCAGCACGCCGTGTGGACAGGTTAAAAGAACTGGAACAACTTGGCGTAAAAACCCTGACTATGGACGTAACCGACGATGCATCGATGGTAAAAGGCGTACAGGATATCATATCTGCCGAAGGCCGGTTGGATATCCTTGTTAATAATGCGGGCTTTGGCTCTTATGGTGCAGTGGAGGATGTAACTATTGAAGATGCCAAATACCAGTTAGATGTAAATGTTTTTGGCGCCGCACGGTTAATACAGTTGGCCTTACCCTATATGCGTAAACAGCGGTTTGGTAAAATAGTTAATATCTCATCAATAGGCGGTAAATTTGCTATGCCCTTTGGGGGATGGTACCATGCCAGTAAATTTGCTATTGAGGGGTTAAGCGATAGCCTGCGCAACGAGGCTAAGCCGTTTGGCATTGATGTAATAGTTGTTGAACCGGGCGGTATTAAAACTGAATGGGGCGGTATAGCGATGGATAGTATGGTTAAAGTATCGGGCAATACCGCTTATAAGAACCTGGTAGCTAAAATGGATAATTCGTTTAAAGAGGTAGAAGATAAAATACCGGGGCCTGAGCTTATTGCCAAACTGATTAAAAAAGCCATCGAGGCAAAAAATCCGAAAGCAAGATACGCTGGCGGTTATATGGCAAAGCCATTACTATTTTTACGCAAGCTACTATCTGACAGATTGATGGACAAACTGATCATGTCGAGAATAAAATAATTGAACAATACCATGAGCGGAAAAAACAGCAAAGGCATTTCCTTTTCAAACCAGCAGGATGATTCGCCCATGAAATGGCTGGGCGGTGAGCATATGCAGTACAACATCCTGTACTCGTGCACTACCCAAAACAAGCGCGGGCACGAGCAAATGGTGCAGGAACATTCGCTTGGGTGCATCATTGCCGGCGAGATCCATTTTTACACTAACCATGGTGTCGAGACCATCAGGGAGGGCTCCATAGGCATCATCAGGAAAAACCAATTGGCAAAAACTGTTAAAGTACCACCTGCTAATGGCGGTATGTTTAAGGCTATCAATATTATGATAGACCAGCAACACCTGCGTAAGTACGGCACCGACAATAATATTTACGCCAGCGGCCAGTATAAGGGTTCGCCAATGCTCAATCTTACCGGCGATGCATTTATTAAAGGTTATTTTGATTCGTTACTGCCTTATTTTGATAACCCCGACCAGCTAAGCAGCGCCATGGCCGATATGAAAACCAACGAGGCTATTGAACTATTACTGCGCAAACCCGGCCTGCACGATTTTTTGCTTGATTTTACCGAGCCTTTTAAAATAGACCTGGAGGCTTTTATGAACATCAATTTCAAATACAATATCTCCATTAGTCAGTTTGCCACCTTAACAGGCCGCAGCCTGGCCACCTTTAAGCGCGATTTTCAAAAAACGTTTACCACCCCGCCCGAGCGCTGGCTGCATCAAAAAAGGTTGGAGATGGCGCATTACCTGATAGCCCATAAAAAACAAAACCCAACCGGAGTTTACCTCGAGGTTGGGTTTGAAAATATGTCGCACTTCTCGGCCGCTTTTAAAAAGCACTTTGGCTATAATGCGTCGAGTTTGTAAGAATAATAGAAGGATTATGTAAGCATTATTTCGGCGTTAACACTTTTAGCAAAAAGTTCGATATTCAAATCAGGTAAAAAGTTTATATAGTAATAATATCTTCCGGTATCTGACATTTCGCAAAGTTGTCCGTTACTTATTTCAAAACGACCTCTATACATAGTATCAAGTGTACCCGAATTAGTATCAGATTTATCAAGTTTAGCGGAATATTGTTCGATAATACAATCATCAAAAAAAACCTCAACACTATTTACTTCGCGCGTACTATGTTTATTCGGCTCAAACAAAAGTGTTAGCTGCTTTTTGCTACCTGAAAATATTATACCCTTACAATCAAATTCGTTATGCAAATCAATATAAACGCCATCCTTCTCAAATTCTGCAAAGCTTTTAAATAATTCAGAATTTGTCAGGTCGATTTCCATCACATCTAATTCTTACAATGCCCCTTCTTTTATCTCTTCAACTATAGCCGGGTCAAGCAAGGTGCTTGTATCACCTAAATTGCTTGTATCGCCCTCTGCTATTTTTCGTAGTATCCGGCGCATAATTTTGCCTGATCGTGTTTTTGGCAGGCCGCTCACAAACTGGATCTTATCCGGCCGTGCAATGGCGCCAATAATACGCGATACGGTCATCATGATATCTTTTTTGGTCAGTTCAGAATCATCATGCAAATTGGGGCATACCACAAAGGCATAAACACCCTGGCCTTTAATATCGTGCGGGTAACCTACTACGGCGCTTTCTACTACGCTGCTATGCATATTAATGGCATTCTCTACCTCGGCAGTACCAATACGGTGGCCCGATACATTCAGCACGTCATCAACACGGCCGGTAATACGGTAGTAACCATCCTCATCGCGCAAGCAACCATCACCGGTAAAATACAGGTTAGGGTAAGTAGCAAAATAGGTAGTGCGGCAACGCTCATGGTCGCCATACGTTGTACGCAACATACCCGGCCACGGGAATTTGATACAAAGGTTACCGCTTACGCCGTTACCTTCAATCACCTTGCCTGTTTCGTCAACCAGCACAGGTTGCACACCCGGCAGCGGCAGGGTAGCATAGCCCGGCTTTAAAGGGGTTACATTGGCAATAGGCGATATCATAAAGCCCCCGGTTTCGGTTTGCCACCAGGTATCAACAATAGGGCAGTTACCTTTACCTATCTTTTCATCAAACCAGTGCCAGGCTTCCTCGTTAAGCGGTTCGCCTACCGAACCAAGTTTGGTTAGCGAGCTAAAATCTTTCCCTTTTACCACATCATCGCCAAAACTCATTAACGAGCGGATAGCAGTTGGTGCGGTATATAATATATTAACCTTGTATTTTTCTACAATATCCCATAACCGGCCCGCGTTTGGCCAGGTAGGGATGCCCTCGAACATTACGGTAGTAGCACCCTGGCTCAGCGGCCCGTAAGCGATATACGAGTGACCGGTGATCCAGCCGATATCAGCCGTACAAAAGTAAACTTCGCCGGGTTGGTACTGGAATGCGTTGCTAAACGTGTAGCCGGTATAAACCATATAGCCACCGCAGGTATGTACTACACCTTTTGGTTTGCCTGTTGAGCCCGATGTATATAGGATGAACAGCATATCCTCGGCGTCCATCTCTTCGGCAGGGCATTCCATATTGCGCTGGGTCTCTACTTTCTTGATCTCATCTTCCCACCATACATCGCGCCCTTTTATCATAGATACCGGGGTATGGCTGCGGGTAAGTACAATAACCCTTTGTATAGACGGGCACTGCACCAACGCATCATCAATAATTGATTTGAGCGGCACTTCTTTTGTACCACGGAAACTACCATCGGCAGTTATAACAATATTACATTCAGCATCTTTTATCCTATCGGCTATAGATTGAGCAGAGAAGCCACCAAACACAACCGAGTGGATAGCCCCGATACGCGCGCAGGCTAAAACAGCAATGGCCAGTTCGGGCACCATAGGCATGTATATACAAATACGGTCGCCTTTTTTAGCGCCGTTATTTTTTAGCACATTGGCAAACTGGCACACCTTATCATGCAGTTGCTGGTAAGTTAAAGTGCGGTGGTCTTCGGCAGGGTCATTTGGTTCCCAGATAATAGCGGTGGTATCGCCGTTCTTTTCTAAATGTCGGTCAAGGCAGTTCTCGGTAATGTTTAGTTTAGCACCCTTGAACCATTCTATCTTCGGTTCTTTAAAGTTCCAGTCTAATACCTTGTCCCACTTTTTCTTCCATAAAAAATTATTGGCTATGTCTTCCCAAAATTGTTCAGGCTGTTCAACGCTTTTGCGGTACACCTGCTGGTATTCTTCAAACGATTTAACTTGCATGGTAGTATAATAAATGGTGGCGTAAATTAGTAATTTTTGTGTTATCAGCGTATGAAAAGTATAACTTTTTAAAAAAATTTAAAAAGTATTCAATTATCAAAATTTCTAAAATAAATCGATTTAGCTAAAATCGCAATATTAAATATAAAACGGGAAAAATTTAAATGCGTGCCATATTATATAAAGAGACATAAGTTGCACTATTAAACTGAGCAAGATAATTTATACCTTTACCTAGTGAAAAAATACTTTTTAGAAATTTATCTCCCTCTTAGCATTGTTACTGCACCCATAGTATTGCTATTATTTGGTGTACAACTTTCATGGGCGTTTGGTATCAGCATATTAAGCATTATGCTTATCCATTTATAACTAAATAAAACAGCGCGGGAAAAGGCACAACAGCAAATAAAAAACATCTTTTCGCCCCCGAAAAAAGATTTTTGAAATATTTTAAAAACACCGTTGTATATTTCACTTAAAAAGCTGATATTTGCAAACTCTTTTTAGGAGAAGAACGAGAATTAAAAAATATTTGTCATGTCAAGAATTTGTGATTTAACAGGAAAAGGCTACATGAATGGCTTTAACGTTTCTAACTCAAACGTTAAAACTAAACGCAAGTTTTATCCAAACTTAAAACTTAAAAGGTTTTATATCCCTGAAGAAGATAAATGGATCACTTTAAAAGTATCTACTTCAGCACTTAAAACTATTACCAAAAACGGTATAACAGCTTGTATCAACAAGTTTGTAAAAAAAGGCTCTATTTAATATTAATAGATTGTTGGGGCTACGGTTAAAGATGTGATATCTTAACGATTGGCAGGCAACTCAAAACATAAAAGAAAATGGCTAAGAAAGGCAACAGGGTTCAGGTAATTTTAGAATGCACAGAGCATAAAACCAGCGGCATGCCGGGTATGTCTCGTTATATTACCACCAAAAACAAAAAGAACACTACCGAAAGACTGGAAATGAAAAAATTCAACCCGGTTTTACGTAAAGTAACTGTACACAAAGAGATTAAATAATTTAAGCTTGATGCTGTAGATGCGGGTTATTAATTACCCTGTATTGTAAGCACAACTTATTAAAACATAACAACATGGCAAAGAAAGTAGTTGCAACCCTGAAAGTAGCGGGTAAAGGAAAAGATTATTCGAAAGTAATAACAATGAATAAATCACCACGTACCGGTGCTTACTCATTCAAAGAGCAGATCGTTGCAAACGATAACATTAAAGATGCTATTGCAGGTAAACTGTAATAACTTTTGATAAAAATATAAAAGCCGTCTTGTTGATAACGAGAGGGCTTTTTTTGTTACTGACGGATGTTCCTATAGGATGATAAGCAAACAGGCCTGCCATAATATCCGAACATCCCGGTTAGAATTGTTAATTTGCATATCTGCACATTTAAAATCTGCACATCTGACCTATGGGATTATTTGATTTTTTCAAGAAAAAGGAAACCACGCAGCAGGAACAACAGGCGCTTGATACAGGCCTGGAAAAAACCAAGGACAATTTCTTCTCCAAAATCACCAAAGTAATTGCCGGTAAAAGTACCGTTGATGATGACGTACTGGATGACCTGGAAGAAGTACTGGTAACATCTGACGTTGGCGTAACCACTACCCTAAAAATTATTGAGCGTATACAGGCGCGTGTTGCCAAAGATAAATACGTTAATACTTCAGAGCTTAACAACCTTTTAAAGGACGAGATACAACAACTACTTGCCGAAAACAACAGCAACGATTTTCAGAATTTTGAGTACGGCGATCATAAGCCTTATGTAATAATGGTTGTTGGCGTAAATGGTGTGGGCAAAACCACCACCATAGGCAAACTGGCCCACAAGCTAAAACAGGCGGGTAATAAGGTGGTATTAGGCGCTGCCGATACCTTCCGCGCAGCAGCGGTAGACCAGTTGCAGCTTTGGGGGAAACGCGTTGATGTAAAGGTAGTAGCACAACCTATGGGCAGCGACCCGGCATCCGTAGCTTACGATACCCTGCGATCTGCCGTGGCCAATGGCGACGATGTAGCAATTATTGATACCGCAGGCCGTTTACATAATAAGGTTGGCCTGATGAACGAGCTTACCAAAATAAAAAATGTGATGCAAAAGGTTGTACCCGGCGCACCGCACGAGATACTGCTGGTATTGGATGCATCAACCGGGCAAAACGCTATTGAACAATGCAAACAGTTTACCGAGGCTACCGCTGTTAATGCCCTGGCTTTAACCAAGCTTGACGGTACCGCAAAAGGTGGCGTGGTGATAGGCATATCAGATCAGTTTAAAATACCGGTAAAATATATTGGTGTTGGCGAAGGCGTAGAGCATTTACAGTTGTTCGACAGAAACGACTTTGTGAACAGCCTTTTTAAATAAGATAATACAATGTGCGGATATGCAAACATGCGCATCTGTAAATAAATAAAGCGTTATTGCGAGGTACGAAGCAATGACAGCGCGGAGAAAGAGCAATGAGGACAAAAGAAATTACCAAGCCGATACTAATCAAGAAGCCCCGTGTAAACGTGGTTACTTTAGGCTGTTCAAAAAACGTTTACGATAGTGAAGTACTGATGGGCCAGCTTAAGGGCAGCGCTTATGATGTGGTTCATGAATCACAGCAAATGCGCAGCGATGATATCATCGTGATAAATACTTGTGGCTTTATTGATAACGCCAAGCAGGAATCTATCGATACCATTCTGCAATACAGCGAGCTTAAAGAACAGGGCAAAGTTGGGAAAGTAATTGTAACCGGGTGCTTAAGCGAGCGTTATAAGCCCGAATTAGAGTCCGAAATCACCAATGTTGATGCTTATTTCGGCACAAATGACCTTCAGAACATCCTGCATAGCATCGGTGCCGACTACCGCCACGAACTAATTGGCGAGCGCTTACTCACTACCCCATCACATTTTGCTTACTTTAAAATTGCCGAAGGCTGTAACCGCCCATGCTCGTTCTGTGCTATCCCGCTGATGCGTGGCAAGCACGTAAGCATGCCCATGGAGCAACTGGTAAAAAATGCCGAAAGCCTTGTTAAGAACGGCACAAAAGAACTGATCCTGATTGCACAGGATTTGACCTACTACGGCCTCGACCTGTACGGTAAACGTAACCTGGACGAACTGTTACGCCGCTTAAGCGATGTAAATGGTGTAGAATGGATCAGATTGCAATACGCCTACCCCTCTGGCTTCCCGATGGAGATACTGGATGTGATGAACGAGCGCGATAACATCTGCAAGTACCTGGATATGCCTTTACAGCATATTACAGATAACATGCTAAAATCGATGCGCCGGGGCTTAACCAAGCAAAAAACCATTGATGTAGTGAACGAGATACGCGACCGTGTGCCAAACATTGCCATGCGTACTACGCTAATAACCGGCTACCCCGGCGAAACCCAGCAGGATTTTGAGGAAATGGCCCAATGGGTTGAGGATACCAAATTCGACCGCCTGGGTTGCTTCACTTACTCGCACGAGGAAAAAACGCACGCCCATTCTTTGGTTGATGATGTGCCTGAAGAAGTAAAACAGGAACGCGCTGATGCCATTATGGAAATTCAGCAGGGTATCTCTTTCGATAAAAACCAGGAAAAAATAGGCAACACCTATAAAGTACTGATAGACAAGAAAGACGGCGGTTACTTTGTTGGCCGTACCGAATACGATTCGCCGGAGGTTGATAACGAAGTTTTAATTGATGCAGCCATAGATTACGCGGCTGTAGGCACCTTTGTTAACGTTAAAATTAACACCGCCGAAGACTTTGACCTTTATGGACAAATTGTAAAATAGGCTATAATTATTTAAGGCAATTCCCGTATTTTGCATTTATCTGTATAAAATGCTTTATAATGAGGGGATTGAGCTACATCTTTTATTTTTCTATAATAATTTTAAGCAGTTGTACTGTACACAAACAGTCTGTAAAAACCCCTGAAAAGTTAGGTGTAAATAAGCTGAAAAAGCTTGTAGCAGAGCACTTGTCTTCCGTTATCCCTATGCCGGCAGTTATAAAAAAAGACACATTAACGCAGGTTTACAACTATAATGAGTTTCAACGAGATTTCGCTATATTACAGAAGGACCTGAAAAATGGCAACATCATAACAACATCATTTAGCCCCTCTGAGGGTTATACCAAATCGGAGTATAATTCATCTACTCCGCATTTAAAAAAAACAACTTATTTCCTAAAAGGGCAGATCCGAAGCGCTGAAGAATTTTACTCTGAAAAATACCTCGAACCGAATCCAAAACCAATCGAGTACCCAGTAAAAACAGCTTATTACTATGATGAACAGGGTAATATCATTCAGAAAATAAATAATGAAAGCGGTTATAATGTATCCTTTCAAGAAGTGAAAGAAATAATCAAACTAACTGTTCCTGATGGGCAGATTACTCAGGCAGAGTTTGGCAGGTATATAGATGGTAATATAATATGGAAAATTTATTATGTATCTGAAAAATACGACTTAAGTTTTTTGAAAATCAATGCGATCACCGGAGAGGTTTTAAATCATTCACATAAAATCCATTCGCACAAAATTACGATGTACGAATAGATAGCCCTAAATTAACACTGCTGAAGACTTTGACCTTTATGGACAAATTGTAAAATAAAACCCTTTTTACAGGCCGCGTGTTGCTATTAAGATATTAAAATCTAATTTCGGCTCTTTACTTGAATACGAATTTCGAAATTCAACATTCGAAATTTGATGTTCAATATTCGAAACAAACAATGGACGCAGCCTGTATTGACTATAAAGACACGGGATACTTTTCCCAAACGGTTATTGACTACCTGGAGAACGTTCCGGAGTTAAGATCGTTTTACAGCTACCGCCCTACCCTTGAAGGTTTTGCCGAACTATTTAACAATAAAAAGGTTATTGCCAACCGCGACCTGTTAGCACAGGTTTTAACCGAACAATACTTTGGCAATTCTCAAAAAGGCGAACCCGAACTAGAGTCTGCCGATTTTATTCGCAAACGCATCCAGTTACTAAAAGAAGCCGATACTTACACTGTTACTACCGGCCACCAGCTTAATATATTTACCGGCCCGCTGTATTTCATTTACAAGATAGTAACGGCCATAAAACTTACCCGCCAGCTTAAAGAGGCACATCCCGATAAAAATTTTATCCCGGTTTACTGGATGGCTTCTGAGGACCATGATTTTGCCGAAATAAACTACACCAATATAGGAGGTAAAAAAGTACACTGGTGGTACGAGGCATCGGGCGCAACAGGCCGTATCAACCCAGATACTATGCGCCAGGCTATTAATCAGTACAAAGGTGTGCTGGGGATTGACGGGCACTCGTCTGACCTGGGTGAGATGGTAGAAACAGCCTACACTAAATTTGATAAGCTGGCCGACGCTACCCGCTACCTGGTGAATGCCCTTTTTGGCCGCTATGGCCTGGTTATTATTGATGCCGACGACCATCGCCTTAAAGAATCCTTCGCCCCTGTTATGGAGCAGGATATCATCCAGCAAAACAGCTTTAAAAATATTACCGCGGTAAACGAAAAATTGCAAAAGCTTGGGGTACACATCCAGGTAAACCCACGCGAAATAAACTTTTTTTACCTGAAAGATAACCTGCGCGAACGCCTTGTTTTTGAGAACGGCCGCTACAATGTTATGAATACCGACATCAGCTTTACCGAGGCTGAATTAAAGCAGGAGATAAAAACCGCGCCCGAAAGGTTTAGCCCTAACGTAGTGATGCGCCCGCTGTACCAGGAGTGCATTTTGCCGAACATTGCCTACGTTGGCGGTGGCGCCGAGCTGGTTTACTGGCTGGAGCTAAAATCAAACTTCGACTACTACAAGGTTGATTTCCCGATACTGATACTGCGTAACTCGGGTTTGGTTATCCGTAAGGAAACTGCAGCCAAAATAAAAAGCATGGAGCTTGCCCCTGCCGAGATCTTTAAAAGCGCCGACGAGATAAAAAACAACTGGGTAAAAAAGCACAGCAATCATGATCTTTCTCTTGCCGATGAGTGGCGCGAACTGGAACGCGCCTTTGAAAAAATAAAACTACGCGCCCATAAAATAGACAGTACGCTTGAGCCATCGGCCGCGGCAGTACAGGCACGGCTTAAGCATGCCATTGATAACCTGCAAAAGAAACTTGTAAAGGCCGAGAAACGCAACTACCATACCCGCCTGGAGCAGATAGAGCATATTAAAGCTGATATTTTCCCCAATAGCAGCCTGCAGGAACGTTCAGAAAATTTTGGCCTGAGCTATGTAAAATGGGGCCAGCTTTTTATTGATGAACTTATCCGCAACTTTGAACCGCTCGATTTTAAATTTACGGTACTAACGGAGTAATATTTTTACTGATGCCCCATCAAATTACCTGATTGAATTTAAGACCGATAAAAACAATGCTGATAAGTTTTATATAGGATACTTAAAGCACAAAAAAAGCGCCCCGATAATCGGAGCGCTTTTTAAAGTTTATATAATAACTACTCGTTATTGCTTTTTTAGCTTAGCGGTAAATATGCCATTGGTTATTATTTTGGTTTTAACCGCACCATTACCTACTACTACGGTAGCAAGGTCGCCTTTAAAAGTACCTTCAATAAAATTATCAGCTACCTCAGTTACGGTAACGCTTACCAGATTTGCACCTACAGCATTATTTAAATAAATATCCCCACCTGATGAGTACGATACAAGCGGTTGTACAGATGCGCCCACTGTTGCTGCCGAATAGGTTTTACCAGCAACTATTTCCCCATTTATAGCTATAGACACGGTGCTACCATCTGATGCTTTACCTTGCATGGTGGTTAAGATATTACCATTTACAGACCCGGTAGTGCCTGTAACATCAGTAAAGGTGGTAGCGGAGCCGTCAACATTTGCTGTAATTGCATATATTTTTGTTGGGATTTCGTTGTCTTTACTGCACGAGCTAACGCTTATAACTATAGTTAGTAAAAGTAGCGCTTTGATGATTTTCATAATTTGTAAATGATTAATGTATAAATATAATTGTTTGTTGTGTGCATTTTTTGTCGGGTACCGAAACTCGGGCCGGCTCTGAAACTAATTACTTAACGCATTAGCTAACAAGCAGTGTATGGCAATAACTAAATTATAGCCAATTTGTTTTGAGGAATGTTTAATTTATGTGCCATTTACAATAATTCGCAAAGCATTTAAGAGAATATTAGCTGCGGAACCAGCGAGGTATACAATGCTACGGTTAATGGTAAACCTTGTTTAAATCACAAAAAGAGCACAGCGGTCAACTAAATCTCAAATAAAAAACCCCTGTGCCTTTTTGTGAAAAATTCGCCGTCAAATATATCGGGTACACAAATAAATATTTTTATCTCCCTATATAAAAACGTAATAGATAGCCACTGCAAGAACATAGACGAAGGCCCATTTTTAACCGTTAAAAATTCACAAACAAAAATGCCCCTGTTTATGCAGGGGCATCATTTTATACCGGGTTTGTATTATTGTAAAAAGATGTAAGCTTTATTACCGTACTCTTCGTACACATGTAATTTTTTAGCAAGCTGGTTATTATCGGCGTTCACAACCACCAGGTAATCGCCGGCTTCAAGCTCAGATAAATTGTAAGCTTTTTCAATCCATTTACCTTTGGCCAGTTTGTCAAATAATATAACGTTGTTGTTTTTATCGGTAATGGTTACCGATGCTTTTGTAGCGTTTGCATTTTGTATACTAACACCAAAACCCAAAGCTGTACGCATGGCCTGTACAACAATTGCTTTGTTTACGTCTCCATCGCCAGGTTTTTTTGTTGGTGTTGCTGCGAATAAACCGGTGCTTAATACTAATAATAATGCTGCTAATGTGAATGACTTTTTCATGATTTTTTCGTTTTAAATTATGTTTTAATTTTTGTTATCAACTTTCAATACCCAAAGAAACAGCGCTTTACGTAACTAAAAAAACGCGATAGACCAGCGCTTGATACAAATAGACCGGAGGCCATTTTTATTCGGCAAAAGCATTTTTTTTACCGGCCCCCTTTTAAGCAGCGGTTTTAACCGATAAAAACACCTGCCCATCGGTAAACCTTAGCCCCCTGTAGATTATAATTGGCATAATGCCTATATCATTTGTAATATTGTGATATCCTGTTAATTATAAACCCAACGGAATGATATTTCGACGATCTAAAAGCACACTGGTTAATATCCTTATCCAAACCCTTATATGGGTAGTGCTGGGTACAGTACTATTGTTTAACCAGCCTATTGGATGGGGCATTGATGTACCTTACCAATTTTGGATAAAGCAGAATTTGCTTTTTATCATGCTAATAGCGGCCTACTACCTAAATGCTTATTACTTTGTCCCCGAGTTTTTGTTAAAAAACCGCAGCCGTATTTATTTTTCATTGATTGCATTAGTAATAGCCGTTATCATGGTGTTTATGAGTTGGTTTGATAAATATCTCGAACTCCCGCGCCTTTTTGTAGAAGCGTTTATGAAAAAGAAGGCCTCATTAAAAAACCTGGAAAACAAACAGGGTTATGATATCCTTACCCTGGCTATATCGGCCTTGGTATTAGGTATCAGCACCAGCATTACCACCACCCAGATCTGGCAGAAAGACAGGCAGCGCCACCAGGCTATGGAGCAGGAAAAGATAAGCTCTGAACTATCCTTTTTAAAAGCGCAGATAAACCCGCATTTCTTTTTTAATACACTCAATAACATCTATGCGCTCACTGTGGTAAACGTAGAAACATCGCGCACTGCCATACACCAGTTATCGCGTATGATGCGTTATGTGCTTTACGATACGCAAAACAGCACCGCCCTGTTAAGCCAGGAAATAGCTTTTATAAAAGATTATATCAGCCTGATGCAATTGCGGCTAACAGAGAAAGTAACCGTTAACTTCATCACCCCACAGCCTTTAAAAGATTTTGCAGTTGCGCCCATGCTGTTCTTAACTTTTGTAGAAAATGCCTTTAAACATGGCGTAAGCGATACCCTGCCAAGTACTATTAATGTTATTATTGAGCAAGATGATAACACGATAAGCCTGATGGTAAAAAACGAGGTTTTTAAGACCCATAGTAACAACATCGAAGAAAACCAGGGCATAGGGTTAAATAATACTATCCGCAGGTTAGACCTGCTTTACGCAGGCCGATATACCCTAAAAGTGGATGATAGCGGCGAAGGGAATACGTATATTGTAAATTTAACCATCAACCTGTAAACTCATGACAATAAATTGCATCGCTGTTGATGATGAACCCCTGGCCCTGGGGCTCATCTGTGCTTTTATAGAGCAAACTCCTTTCCTTAATTTGGTTGGTAAATACGGCAGCGCGGTAGAGGCTTTGGGTGGGTTACAGAACCAAAAGGTGGGCCTTATATTCCTGGATATACAAATGCCCAACCTAAACGGCATTGAACTTGCCCGGGTATTGGATAGCCGCGGGCCTAATAAACCCCGTATTATTTTCACCACGGCTTATAACCAGTTTGCATTAGAAGGTTACCGGGTAGATGCGTTAGACTACCTGTTAAAACCATTCAATTATGAAGAGTTTTTACACGCATCAAACAAGGCCCTGGCTTATGCCGAACTGCTCCATAGATCAAACGCCACATCTGTATCTGAAAACACTGCTACTCCCGCCCAAATAGAGGACGAGTATTTGTTTGTTAAGGTAGAATATCAACTGGTGCGTATAGCCTTAAACGATATTTTATACATGGAAAGCCTTAAAGATTATGTAAAGATCTTTTTGCAGAATACCGATAAGCCCATCCTTACGCTGGGCAGCCTTAAGGCACTTGAAGAAAAACTACCTGCAAAGCGATTTTTGCGGGTGCATCGCTCGTATATGGTGTCGCTCGATAAAATTAACTCCATAACTCGTAACGCCTTACAAATAGGTAAAATTAACATTACCGTTGGCGATCAGTATCGGGAAGAATTCGGCAAGTTTTTGAGTAAGTGGATATAACCACATTGCTATTCATCCTGCCAAAAAGCAATTAACTGCCATAGCTATTCCGCCAGGGGGATAATTGTAAACCAAACCAATATTACATTCGTTTATCATACAAATGACCTTACAAAAAACAACATTTGATAATGAAACCGTATTGCGCCTTTGTGATACAAACCAAATTAAATAAGTTTGCCATGGAATTTACTGATAAAATAAAACCGGAGCTTTTATAGCCCGGGTTACCTTGTATATATGAAAAAATCACTGTCCGCCTTGCTTGCCGGCGCCATGCTGCTGGCAGCCTGCTCTACCCCTAAAAAAACAGAAAGCACATCTATTGCCAACAATGGCAAGGTTTGGGCATCGCTTTGGCAACAGCGCTCGGCAGAATATAAGGCCCTATGTTTCCAGGCGTATAATATTGCCCGGTTGCGTTTGGATGAAGCCCTGAAAAACCCCGGCAGCAAGCCCTTCGCCGTAGTTACCGATATTGATGAGACTTTGTTAGATAACAGCCCGTACGATGCGATGCGTGCAGCCAACAACCAGGAGTTTAGCCCGGAAACCTGGAAAGCATGGACAGCCAAAGCGGTGGCCGACACCGTACCCGGTGCACCCGCGTTTTTTAAATACGCGGCATCAAAAGGTGTAACTGTATTTTATGTAACCAACCGCGATGAAGATGAGCGTGCCCCTACCATAAAAAACCTGCAGCTATACGGCCTGCCAAACACCAATAATGCCAATGTGCTGTTAAGGCAATCCATATCAAGTAAAGAGCCCCGCCGCCAGCAAATATTAAGCACTTACAATATTGTTCTATTATTCGGCGATAACCTGCCCGATTTTGATATGCTGTATGATAATAAACCCACCGAACAAAACCGGCAGGCTGTTACCGAGCAATTGAAAAAAGACTTCGGCAGTAAATACATTGTGCTACCCAACCCGTCATACGGTGATTTTGAAGGTGCGTTGTTCAATTACAATTACAACCAAACAGGAGCGCAAAAGGATGCTATCATCAGGGCGAAGATTAAGGTGGATAAACAATAAGCAAAACCGTCATTGCGAGAAGTGTAGCGACGAAGCAATCCCCGACATGCTTGTCGCCACTTTTCTATCGAAGATTGCCACGCTATCGCTCGCAATGACGTGTGGGTTAAATCCCCATTTCTTTTCCTATTTTTATACAATAGAAACCAGATGCAAACTTGTTTGTTGATATTTCTTAAAACCATCACACAGCATGACCACCCTTGAGAATGAATTTCTGAAAGTAAAGATCGATGCCAAAGGCGCGCAGCTCACTTCCCTATTTAATAAAGAAACCGGCGTTGAACAGCTCTGGCAGGCCGACCCAAACACCTGGGGCTACCATGCGCCAAACCTGTTTCCTATAGTTGGCGGATTACTAAATAATGAATTACATGTTGACGGGAAAACCTACCCCATGAACCGGCACGGGTTTGCACGCCAGTCGGATTTTATTTTGCTGGATAGTGATGACGCGCACGCGGGTTTTTCATTACCCCACTGCGAAAAAACACTGGCAGTATTCCCTTATAAATTCGATTTCCAGGTGCTGTACACCCTGATAGAAAACGCGCTAAGGATAACTTATAAAGTAATTAACCGCGATAAAAAACCGGTGTACTTTTCGGTAGGCGGGCACCCGGCCTTTAACGTACCGTTTAACGCCGGCGAAAACTATGAGGACTATTACCTGGAGTTTGAAACGCAGGAAAACCTGAAAAGGCACCTCCTGAATAAAGACGGCTTGTTTAGCGGCGAAACCGTGCCTGTACCAACACCCGATAAAAAACTTGCCCTAACCCGAGATCTGTTTAAGGACGATGCCATGGTTTTTAAAAACGCTAAATCGCGCATGATCACAATTAAAAGCACCAAACACGAGCAAACTTTATCGGTAGAGTTCCCTCACTTTAATTACCTGGGCCTTTGGGCAAAACCCGGTGCCGATTTTGTATGTATTGAGCCCTGGCTAGGCTGTGCAGACAGCGCCGGCGAGCCTAAAGATATTACGGCTAAAGAAGATATACAAAAGGTGGTTGTGGGCCATGTTTTTGAAGCCTCCTTCTACATCAGTGTTTAAAATGCGATTATTTTATAGTTTTTTAAAACATTTGAATTGCTTTTATACTTATCAGTAAATATTTACTTACAACATTTACAACTATGAAAAAGAAAATTTATTTAATCGCTATGACGATGCTGCTGACTGTAGCTGCCTTTAATAGTAACGCTGCAACTTTTGATGATAAGAAAGACGCTTATAAAGAAGCTGCTGCCAACATGACCAAAGAGCAGAAAGAGGCTCGTGTTGAAGAAATTAAAATGCGTGTTAACGAGATAAAAGCGATGGATAAATCGCAGTTAAACAAGGCAGAAAAGAAAGAATTAAAAACAGAACTAAAAGACCTTAAACACGAAGCACAAGCCATGGGTGGCGGTGGTGTTTACCTTTCAGTTGGTGCTATCATTATCATTATTTTAGTATTGATACTGATCCTGTAATTAGCAACACAAAAAACACTTATAACAAAATAAGGGCGCCAAAATGGTGCCCTTATTTTGTTATGTATAATGTTATCATTATTCTTTAACAACCTCGTTCAAAACCGGGCGATCCAATGAAGATATCGTTGTATGCCCGCCTTTCAACTGGTCAAATACCACAATCTCGTTAACACCTTTTTTAAGCCATGCAGCTGGTACGTACAAGGTTTGCTGCGGGCCAATGTTCCAGTATTTACCCAGGTTATGGCCGTTAAGAAATACAAAGCCCTTACCAAAGCCTTTCATATCCAGGTAGGTATCAACCGTGGTACGTAACGAGAACGTGCCCCGGTAAAGCGCAGGATATTCAGGTGGATAAATTGTTGTATGCCATCCTGCATCTATTTTCCCATCAGCAGCAGTGCCTTGAATTGGCAAATATTTAAACCCTACTAACTCAGTAAAAGGGAACTTATACATTTTCCAGCCTAATAATTCCTGCCCGTTCAGTGTTACCTTATCGGTAATTCCCTGGCGGTTATCAATCAGGTATGGGCCATAATTGATGCGGCCATTGTTTTCTACCAGTATATCCAGCACGCTGTTGGCGGTTGGGCTATTTAATTGCAGCGAATCCTGTTTTAAACGGCGGTCTAATACACTAATGCGCTTACCATTTAAATAAACGGTGGCATAATCGCGCAGCTCTTTTATTTTAAGTATCCCGTTTGCCGCGTTAGCCAAGGTAGTACGATACAGCACAAAACCGTATCCCTGGTCAAGGTCTTCAAAGCTTTGTGGTTTTTCAGCTTCTACCGGGGTGCCCAAGTTATTGAACAGATTGGCTACACCGCTTATTTTTATTGCTTCCAAACCAAACGTGCGGCGTTTCTTTTCGGGCACATCGGGCAGGGTTTCGCCAGCGGGCAGGTGTTTGGCAATAATTGCCCTTAGCTTATAATATTTTGGCGTGGGGTTGCCGGCTTCGTCAAGCGGGGCATCATAATCATAGCTTGATGTTTGGGGCGCATAGGCTTCGGTACGGCTCATGTTGGCGCCGTTCATAAAATCGCGTGTGGTGCCTCCATGAAACATGTACATATTAATGGAGATACCTGCCGATAAAATTTCATCCAGCTTTTTAGCGTCTTCATCGGCATTGCTGCCGGTATGTGGTTTTCCCCAGCTATCAAACCAGCCCGGGTACCATTCGGCTATATAATACGGGCCTTTGCCGTTATGATATTTATTGATCAGCGCTTTTGCTTTTGCAGGGTCATCCTCGCCATTTACGGCAGGCAAAAACCCTGGCAAATAACCCGCAGGCATTTGGCTTGGGCCATCGCAGGTAAACAACAAGCCATCAAAACCCACCTGGCGAAAAATCTTCTCATTTTGCGCCAGGTACTCCTTATCGTTGCTGAAAGAGCCGTACTCGTTCTCTATCTGCACCATCAGGATATTACCCCCATGGGTTACCTGTAATGGCGCTAATTGCTTGCCCACTTCCATCATATAGCTTTGGTAGGCATTGATAAAGGCCGGGTCTTTACTGCGCACTTTCAGGTTCTTGTCCTTTAACAGCCACCAGGGGTAGCCGCCAAATTCCCATTCGGCGCATACGTAGGGGCTTGGGCGCAGTACTACCCAAAGGCCTTCTTCTTTGGCTATACGTACAAATTCGGCAATATCGTTATTACCGGTAAAATCATATTTGCCCTGTACAGGCTCGTGCGCGTTCCAAAAAACATAGGTGCCAATGGTGTTTAAGCCCATAGCTTTGGCCATCCTCATCCGTTCGCGCCAGTACTCGCGCGGGATGCGGGTATAGTGCATCTCGCCCGAGATCATCTGCAGCGGTTTGCCATCCAACAAAAATGTACTATCGCCCAGGGCAAAGGTGTGCTCAACTGTTTGTGCGTTAGTTGCAGTAATTGCGCCGAAAAACAGGGCACAACCAATTAATATCCTCTTCAACATATCTCTCTTCATATTAAAATAACCCTAACTGCCCTTTATCGTCTATATCAATATCATCCGGATTGGTTATCTCGAAATCGATCTTCTTTGCCGGTGGTGGTGCCGGCGGCTCGGGGATTTTGGCGCCATCCTCCGGCTTTGATTCGCCTTTTTCCGGCTTTAGTTCGTCCTTTTTCGCCTTTGGTTCATCCGCTTTTGGCGCTGGTTCAACCGGTTTCTCTATAACGGGTTTTGCCGGTTCAGATTGTATTGGCGCGGCCTGTGGTTTTGCTTCCGCGGCAACAGGTGCGGTATCCGGAGTTTCCTTTTCCTCGCCGGTTATTACAATCTCAGTGTCCTCAACCGAGTCGGGTGCCGGGTCTGGTACGTCCTCCGCATCATCATGCTCGGTTAGCAATTCAACACTTTTTACCTGGTGAACAGATAAACGGTTACCCATGGCCTTCATGCCTTTTACATCAATCAGGTCGGTAAGGTTAAGGTCGGCTTCTTCGGGGATAAGTGTTTTACCTTTTAACTGTTCTACCTTAACTACAGGTTGCGCCGCGCCAGATATGATGATAAGTTTTGAGCCATTCTCTTCGCTGATGATGCTGGTTTGTTTGCCTATAACGGTATTCTCAAACACAAAACGTTTCACCATGTAATTCTTCGATTTACCATCGTAATGCACCACAGCAAACACCTTAGCCGGATCGTATTTCTCGATCACGATCATCTTATCATCAAAGTGGTTATTGAGGTCGAAACTGGTTAGTTCGTAGATGCCATTACCCATCACGGTAAGGATGCGATCGTCACCGTCAAATTCGCCCAGGTATTTACCACGGCCGTCGGCGTTTAAGCGTTTCAGGATATCATCATACCAAATTTTACGACCGGCCAGTGTGGAGATGCCCTTACTTTTCAGGATAACCTTTTTAACCGGGTACTTGGTAACCATGTTACCTATGGAGGCGCGGCCTTTTATGGCAATTGCTGCAAAGTCTTCATCAAATTGCAATTTCTTTAACTTAGCGTGTGGTTTCAATTGCACATTCACTACCTCGGCCTCCCCGTTAGGGTTAGCGGTAAAGTAAAGCATTTTTGAGCCTTTGCTGCCTTTAGTCAGGTCGTACTCCTTATCGCGGGTGATGCCCGTTACCGAAAAACGTTTGATATAGCTTACGCCGCTTTGCCCATCTTTATAGATCATGTTATAAACGGTGCGCTCGTCGTTCTTTTTAAACACGGCAACATGTTCAATATCCTTCCCCACAAATACCTTATCCTGTACTTTGGTTACAATGAACCTGCCATCGCCGCGGAACACGATGATCTCATCAATGTCCGAGCAATCGCCAACAAATTCATCTTTCTTTAAGCCCGAACCAATGAAACCATCCTCGCGGTTCACATAAAGTTTTACGTTGGCTAAAGCTACTTGTGAAGCCTCCACCCTGTCAAAGGTGCGCAGCTCGGTTTTGCGGCCGCGGTCTTTACCATATTTCTCTTTCAGCTTTTCAAACCAGGCAATAGTATAATCGGTAAGGTGTTTCAGGTGGTTCTTAACTACTTTTATTTCGGCCTCTAAGGCTTTTATCTGCTCATCCGTTTTCTTCACATCAAAACGGGTGATGCTGCTCATCGGTTTATCAATCAGTTTCTTATAATCTTCGGGCAGTATGGTACGATAGAACTGCGGGAAGAACGGTTCGAATAACCTGTTCAACACTACCAGCACGCCTTCAAAATCAGACGATTGCTCATAATCCGGGTGTTTGTACATCCCTTCCTGGATGAATATTTTCAATAGCGAACTGAAGAATATCTTCTCCATCAGTTCCCTCAGCTTTATTTCCAGTTCCTGCTTTAACAACTCCTTGGTAAAGAAAGTGCTTTCGCTCAGCATATCGTTCACGCTCATAAAGCGTGGCTTATCAGCCTGTATTACACAGGTATTTGGCGATATGGAAACCTCGCAATCGGTAAAGGCGTAAAGCGCATCAATGGTAACATCGGGGGAAATACCCGGTGCCAGATGGATCACTATCTCAACGTCCTGCGCGGTGTTATCTTCAATCTTTTTTATTTTGATCTTACCCTTATCATTGGCAGATATCACGCTGTCTATCAAACCACCGGTAGTAGTGGTAAAGGGTATCTCGGTAATGGTAAGTGTTTTTTTATCCTTCTCTACAATTTTTGCACGCACCCTTACCCTGCCGCCACGCTGCCCCTCGTTATAAGCCGAAGCATCTGCCATCCCCCCTGTCGG
This sequence comes from Bacteroidota bacterium, assembly GCA_040390445.1. GTDB lineage: Bacteria > Bacteroidota > Bacteroidia > Sphingobacteriales > Sphingobacteriaceae > Mucilaginibacter. The sequence goes on along the minus strand of JAZJYI010000001.1, from coordinate 102,030 downwards.
GAAATCGGGCAGCAGGTTTGGTCGGGTTCCACTTAATACGGCTATCGAGGCATCTATCAGTTCAATAAAATTATGTGGCAATATCTTGGTGGCCAAACCCACGGCAATACCTTCGGCGCCCTGCGCAAGTAACAACGGAAATTTTACAGGTAGTGTTATTGGCTCTCGGTTACGGCCATCGTAGCTGGCCTGCCAAACGGTGGTATCCGGGTTAAAAACAACATCAAGTGCAAATTTTGACAAGCGCGCCTCAATGTAACGTGGCGCCGCTGCCGAGTCGCCGGTTATCGGGTCACCCCAGTTACCCTGGCAATCAATCAGCAGGTTTTTCTGGCCTATTTGCACCATGGCATCACCAATAGAAGCATCCCCATGCGGGTGATATTTCATGGTGTTACCTATTACGTTGGCAGCCTTGTTAAAACGCCCGTCGTCCATCTCTTTAAGGGAGTGCAGGATACGGCGCTGTACGGGTTTTAACCCGTCATTTATATGCGGAACTGCACGGTCAAGTATTACATAGGACGCATAATCCAGGAACCAGTTTTCGTACAGCCCATCGAGAGAAGTGATTTTTTGAAGCTTATGGTCTTCGTTATTTTCAGGAATATCAGGATTGTTCAGATCGTCGCTCATGCTGCAGCTAAAAAATAATTATGGATGGGTAAAGATAGGGAAATGCACAGAAAAGCGGATGTTAAGGCGGATAGTTTTTATACACAAAATTGACTATTTTAACACTGTGAAAAAGAAATTCAAAGGCAATCCCAAAGCAACCAGTTTTGTGGAGTTAGTTGATAGCCTTGCCCCTGTTGGGGATTATAATTACGACCTGAAAGAAGCTTATCATTTAGATAAAGGCAAAATATCTGATGCAGAGATGGAATCTATTAATGCAAAACTCAAGGATATAGAGGAAGGCAAAGTCTTGACTCAGGAAGAAGCAAAAATCCGGATAGAAAAAAACTAAAAGACTTAGTTGAATGATTAAAACTGTTATCTCACATTATATATAAAAAATTAAACCCGGATCAATAATCAATACCTTTATTACTAAAAGTATCAAATATGACGGATGAAGAAATAGTTGCATTGGTAACTACCGAATTTACATCTCCAGTGCTGGGTGTAACTGAGCAATATTTGAAAATTCATGAACCAGTTTATGAAAATGGGCTACTTAAAGTAGCACGTATAGATAGAGAAAAGTGGACTGATGAAAACGTTATAATAGCTTATTTACCAGTAAAAGGTGAGCGCTTTTTTTTCGCAGTTTATATTATTGGAAACGAAATTTTCAATATCGGTACAGAGTCGCGCAATATGGTTTTCCTAAGAGCAACATCTGAAGAAATGTCTCCGAAGGAAATGCAGGCGTACATAGGAATTGTTCCAACTGCTTTATTCAAAAAAGATGCGTTTTACCCTAATGGGAAAAGGCAATATAAAATAAATTGTATTGAGTATGAACCTAACCCCGAGCCTGATGAGTTTGAGGACAAGCTTATCAAGCTTTTAAGATCATTAGAAAAAGATAAAGCCGGGGTATTGGATCTTTCAAACCGGGCTAAGCTATGTATTCAGGCTAACCTGGATTTTCATGCCGGCAATCAATTATTAGGTGCTGCTTTTGTCAATTTGGAGTGTATAAAATTAATGAGCGAACTAAACCTGGAGATCAGTTTAGATGTTACCGCATGGGGCAATCCATTTAAGTAGTTGAAAAGCGTATATCTTTTCTTAACCTTTTACCCTTCCCTTAATTTTTTCTGCTCGCGCAGCATAGCGCCATAATCCATGCGGCGCATGGCGGCGTTAATGGTTTTGGCTATCCGGCTGTCCCGGGTTTCGGTGGTTTTGGCATCAGTTATCCATTTAATAAAATACCCCTGGTGCGATTTTGAGAGGCTATTAAAATATTCCAATGCTTCGGGCTCGCCAAATTCAAAACACTCCTGCAGATCTGCCGGTATCTCTAATTTAAAATCTTTATCATGCTCAAGCTGTATCCTTACGGTAGCGCCCTTTGTTTTACGGATACCCTTTCGGATCTCCTCGCGCAGCGACATAAAAAAATCACCACCGCCTACCGGCATTAAAGCCATCCCCGCAATAGCAAAATCATCAAGCTTGCCACGCACCCTAAACGCCTTTTTATTGCCGGGCAGCAATTGTTGGGCAACATCTGCCGGCACTATCAAATAAGTCCAGCCCGTTCTGTCGCCTTGTTCGGCTATCTGTAAAATAATGGTGCTAAAATCAACCATACCCAAATATATAGCATTGGGCGGCAAATGTTAAATGTTTGTTAAAAGTGATTATTTAACACTTCGGGGTGTAACTATTCTTCATCTGCCTGCATCTTATAGATATACAAACTAACTGATCGGTTACCACATATTCACAAAAAAAATTAATACAACCTTAATTGTCAACATTATGAAAACCTTAAAATCAGTTACCCTTGCCTTAGCCCTGTTTGCTATCTGCAGTTTTGCAAAAGCCAGCGATGTACCAACAGAGAACTTAACAAAAACCCACGCCATTAATGTTTATGTAGATGCCATGACACGCGGCCGCATCAATGACCTGAACCAGGTGCTTGATCAGTCGGCAAGGTTTAGCATGCAACGCGGGAAAAGCGTTATGCGCTTCTCTAAAAAAGAAATGACCGACTACCTTAAAAATCAAAAAAACATTGAGCAGGCCTGCACTACCAGCACCGACATTGTTGAAGAAAATGCCGACTCGGCCATAGTAAAAGTTGATATGAATTTTGAGCACTTTACCCGTACCAACTATGTAACCATAGCCAATACCGGTAACGGCTGGAAAATTACGAATGTTTATAGTGTGTTTAAATAGTTAAATTTTAGTGTTTGAGTGTGATTGGCCCTCCGGTATATTGGAGGGCCTTTCTTGTTTTAAATGATATCGAATAATGTATGCTGAAACCTATTCATCTACCAGATTGTTGATAAATTCTTTAAAAGATGCTGAGATTAATGTAACATACTCGTCTATCCAGTCGGGATCATAATGATGCATGTCGAAAAAGAAAACCTGATTAAAAAATTGAGGCAAGGTTGAGATACAAAAGTAGTCACCTCCATCATCTGCAGCAAATGGCAAAAACCCTTCTGGTAATATTTGTTCTGTTATAAACAAGTGTTCATAAATCGTTTCCAATCGACTAAAGCCATCATATTTGATGGAAAAAAAATGATTAATTCTTGTCTTAGCTCCGTCCTCTGGCCATAAGAAAAATCTTTTTACAGGATAACCTCCATTATACTTAACGTAGTGTTCTTTGAATTCATTTGTAAACTCGGTACCCAACTGCTCTTTAACTTCCGTTAAATCGGTTTCCGTTAGTTTTTTACTTACTTCTAAAAATTCCACAAATTTATTTTGTGTTTCACCTCTTTTATTATCCCGTGTTGTTTAACGCTCCCGGGATAAAGTATATTCTTCGATATTACTTTACAAACGGCTGCAAAGCTGCCTGCCATTTATCATAACCTTTGCCATTAAGGTGCAGCATATCACTTTTAAACAGGGTGGTATCAGACTGATGCGTACCGGGAATAAATAATGCTTTCGATACATCTACGTAGTAGGTACCCTTCCTTGTCTTGATAAAATCCTGTATCAAGGTGTTGGCCTTTCTAAATTCCGGGAAATATTTTCCCCTGCTCGGGCTTAGCTTTATCGCCATAAAATAGATCTCGGCCTTGGGCAGGTTTTGCCTGATCATGGCCCATAGTTTATAAAATTCGCGGGCGGTAAATTCTCCGGTTTTGCCTGCGGCTATGTCATTATCGCCTGCATAAATAAATATTTTTTGCGGATGATATGGGTACATGATATATGGCGTAAAATAATCAACCAATTGCTCTATAGTACTGCCGCCAACCCCGCGCCTGATGATGGGTTTATCGCTAAAACGTTGTTCCAGATCTGTCCACATACGGATAGATGAACTGCCGATAAACAGGATGCCATTTTTTGCCGGCATGCTGATGCTGTCCTGGTGTTTAAAATCGCGGATCTCGTTATCAAACGGGAAGCCTTGCTGCGCACGGGCGGTTATACCTGCCGTTGCTAAAACAAAAAATAATAGCAGTTTTAATTTCATAATGGCAATTGTACTAAACGTTCTTCAGAAAACATAAAAGGCATTAAACTTTGTATCCCGTTAATTTCCCAAACTGGGCCATTAATGCAATATAACAACATGCGCAAAGGGCTTTCCTGCATTTTTTCGCACTCGGCCATTACCTGCAGGCATGCCCCGCATGATGTTACGGGTTTCAATAAAGCAAAATCATCTGTATGGGCGGTTACTGCCATACTCACAATCGGGTCGTGCAGGTGGTTAGCGCCCCAGTTAAATAAAGCCACACGCTCGGCACAAAGGCCCGATGGGTAAGCTACATTCTCCTGGTTGCTGCCGTACAGTATTTTGCCGCTTTGTAACTGCAAAGCTACCCCTACCCTGAATTTTGAATATGGCGAATGTGAAGTTGCCAAAGCTTTAACGGCTTCGGCACAAAGGTTTTTATCTGCAGTGTTTAACTCTTCTAAGCTATCGTATTCGTTAAAAGCTATTTTTATTTCGTGTTCTGTCATTTTGCCTGATCCTACCCCCTCTAACAGAAGTGGGCTATTTAAGTTTCTAAATAAAAAACCCCCAACCTAAAAAAGATTGGGGGATACAATATAAGGGTTATTTCTTTAAATATCAAGCTACACCGCTACCGGCAGTTCCACTTCATCTAAGTTTTCGGCTATGAGCGGGTTTACGCTTTCGTCGTCCTTCTCTACACGCAGGTTATTTACAATATGCTGCTGGCGGGTTGGTGTGTTCTTACCCATAAAATACTCCAGCAGGGCTTTGATGTTGGCATCTTTAAGGAACACTGGATCAAGCCTGATATCCTTACCGATGAACAAACCAAACTCATCCGGCGAAATCTCGCCCAAACCTTTAAAGCGGGTAATCTCAGGTTTAACACCCAATTTAGCTATCGCATTGCGGCGCTCTTCGTCGCTGTAGCAGTAAATAGTTTCTTTTTTGTTTCGCACCCTAAATAATGGCGTTTGCAGAATAGACACGTGCCCGGCTTTCACCAAATCAGGAAAAAACTGCAGGAAGAAGGTCATCAGCAGCAAACGGATGTGCATACCATCCACATCGGCATCGGTAGCTATTACAATGTTGTTATAACGCAAGCCATCAATACCGTCCTCAATATTCAGCGCGTGCTGCAGCAGGTTAAATTCCTCGTTCTCGTAAACTACCTTTTTGGTTAAACCGAAACAGTTTAGCGGCTTACCTTTTAAGCTGAACACGGCCTGGGTTTGCACATCGCGCGATTTGGTGATCGATCCACTGGCCGAATCGCCCTCGGTGATAAACAGGGTGGTTTCCTGCTTGCGCTCGTGGTTATCGTCAAAGTGCAATTTACAATCGCGCAGCTTACGGTTGTGTAACGATGCTTTCTTGGCGCGGTCATTAGCCAGTTTTTTGATACCGGCAATATCCTTACGCTCACGTTCAGATTGCAGGATGCGTTTCAGCAGGGCATCGGCAGCAGCCGGGTTTTTATGCAGGTAATTATCAAGTTCCTTTTTTAGGAAATCGTTTATAAACCCACGTACCGACGGCCCCTCTGGACCAATATTTTGCGACCCCAGCTTGGTTTTGGTTTGCGATTCAAAAACAGGCTCCTGTACTTTTATGGCGATGGCCGCAACTATAGAAGCGCGGATATCTGAAGCATCAAATTCTTTTTTATAAAATTCACGAATGGTTTTTACAACCGCCTCACGGAAGGCTGCCTGGTGGGTACCGCCTTGTGTGGTGTGCTGCCCGTTCACAAACGAGTAGTATTCCTCACCGTACGATTGCCCGTGCGTCATGGCTATTTCTATGTCTTCACCCTTAAGGTGGATGATAGGGTAACGCAGGTTTTCGGCATCGGCGTTGCGTACAAGCAAGTCATACAGGCCGCGCTCCGAAAGATATTTTTGTCCGTTAAAGTTTAGTGTTAAGCCGGCATTCAGGAACACATAGTTCCATATCATGTTCTCCACAAACTCGGGTATAAAACGATAGTGGCGGAAGATGCTGTCATCCGGTATAAAATTAATGGCAGTACCGTTGCGTTGCGATGTTTCTTTTTCAGGCTCATCGCGAATCAGCTCGCCCTTTTCAAATTCAGCAATTTTGGTGCGTCCATCCCGGTATGATTGTACGGTGAATGAGTTTGACAGCGCATTAACCGCTTTGGTACCCACACCATTTAAACCCACCGATTTTTGGAAGGCCTTACTATCATACTTACCACCTGTATTTATTTTTGATACACAATCAATCACTTTACCCAAAGGGATACCACGGCCATAATCACGAACAGAAACCTTATGATCGCTCATATTCACCTCTATGGTTTTGCCCGACCCCATCACAAACTCATCTATCGAGTTATCTACGATCTCTTTAAGCAACACATACACACCATCGTCATAAGCAGAGCCATCGCCCAACTTACCAATGTACATACCCGGCCTTAAGCGGATGTGCTCCTTCCAGTCGAGCGACCGGATACTATCATCATCATAATTTACTGTTTCTGCCATGTTCAGATCAATGTTTTGGGGTAGAGATTTTGCCCGTATGCAAAAATAAATTTATGCCACTTAAATTAGTATTTAAATGTGCTAACTTATTAACATTTGCGGTGCTTATGGTTTAAACTTTATGCAGTTGCTGGCTTTATCAATGTTCTTGAAAAACTCGGGGCCTTTTTCGTTAGCAAAACAAACTGCCAGGATGGTGCCTATATGGTCTTTTTGAAGCGTTATCAGCAAGGCGTATTTGTAACCTTTGGTTACTGCCTCGTTCTGCAGGTTTAGCAGGTATGATTTACCGGCATCTGCATTATAACGCGCTAAATATTTTGGAGGTATAGAACGTTGTAAAAAATTATTGTCGCCGGCAAAGGTAATGGCATGCGCGGTGCCCATGCCCACGTATAATGAATCGGGATTGGCTTGCGCAGTACTTTTATCCCCTATAGATTTTTCGTAGCTGGCGTAATTTTCCTTTTGCGATTTTACCTGGAACCATATCTCAAACTCTTTCCCGGGCAATTCCATCGCATAATCAAAAGAAAGGTCTTCGTTATTGGGCGCTTTTATTTCTTTAAAACCATGCGGGGCAATAAAACTTATGTTTGCTGCTGCAATTAACTGCTGAAAATCTTTTAACTGGGGGCTAATGTGTGTCGTTTTAGGCGCAGCTTTTACAACCGTGGCCTTTTTGGGTTTATAAGGGCGCCGCTGCGCCTCTACTATAAGTATAGGTGCAATACAAAACAGCAATATACCCGTAAGTAATATTTGTTTAAATTGCTTCAAAATATGTATAATTAATCAGGTAGCACAAAATTAACAAACGAATTTAAATGATTTGAAACGTTAAATAAAATTAAATTATAATATAAATTTAAAAAATAAACATTTAGATAATAGTTAGTATACACCCCGCCCTTAACCGCTTCGATCTGAGCATGATAGTCATTAGCCTGAAAATAGGCTTAAATATCCCATATGACATTATTTGATTACCTTATTAAAGGCATAGTCCATGCACTTCAAATTTAATCTTTTTAAATTATTTTAAAAAGTATTTTGTTTTTTTGATTCAACTTTATTAAGTTTGCATCAATGATGAAACACAGGTCATTAAAATATGCATACTTTTTATCCTCGTTAAGTGGATTAAATTTTATAGTTAATTGGTTGTAAATCCTCGCTTCGGTGAGGATTTTTTTTGTGCAACATTTTTTGAGATGACCAAATTGAATTAAATATATAAACCTGATTATGGCAAGATTAAATTTATTAGAAGAAACACGTTACGAAAAGCTGCCGGTAACGGTATACCCCGATCAGCGCACAGCATCACTTGCAGTAGCCGGCCGCATAGCAGCGCTCATCCGCAAAAAACAAGCTGCCAGTGAGCCAACAGTTTTAGGCCTGGCAACAGGTGTTACACCAATACAGGTGTACGCCGAACTGATTCGCCTGCATAAAGAGGAAGGACTATCATTTAAAGGTGTTATTACTTTTAACCTTGACGAGTACTACCCCATGAAACCTGATGCAGCGCAAAGCTACGTAACCTTCATGAACGAGAATTTGTTCGACCATATAGATATAGATAAAAGCCTTGTTCATATCCCCAATGGTACATTGCCACAGGATGAAGTAGCTGCTTTTTGTTTGGAATACGAAAGACAGATAGAAGAACTGGGCGGGTTAGACCTGCAGATATTAGGGATAGGCCGTACCGGCCACATTGGTTTTAACGAACCAGGGTCGGCACCAAACTCGGGCACGCGTTTGGTTACCCTTGACGACCTTACCCGTAATGATGCCTCGCGCGATTTTGGTGGTAAACAAAACGTACCTACAAAAGCTATTACCATGGGTGTGGGCACTATATTTAAAGCCCGCGAAATTATCCTGATGGCCTGGAGCGCAAAGAAAGCACCTATCGTGCGTAAAGCGGTAGAGGGCGAAATTTCGGGTGAAGTACCTGCTACCTTCCTGCAATTATCAGATAACGTAGAATTTGTGCTTGATAAAGATGCCGCGTCAGGCCTCACCCGTTTTGATACCCCATGGCTTGTATCAGATTGCGTATGGGATAATAACCTGAAAAAGAAAGCTGTGATATGGCTCTCAGGCGCAGTTGGCAAACCCATCTTAAAACTAACCGAAGAAGATTATAACAATAACGGTATGGCGCAGCTTGCGGTTGAGCAGGGCCCCGTGTACCAGATAAACATCGATATATTTAACCAGGTACAACATACCATTACCGGTTGGCCGGGCGGTAAACCGGGTGCTGATGACAGCCAAAGGCCCGAACGTGCTGAACCTGCGCGTAAACGTGCTATCGTTTTCTCTCCACACCCCGATGATGATGTGATCTCGATGGGTGGTACATTCATTAGGCTGGTTGACCAGGGGCATGATGTGCACGTGGCCTACCAAACATCAGGCAACACAGCCGTATGGGATGATGACGTATTACGTTATATGGAATTTGCTATAGATTTTAAAGCCAGCGTTGGCGAGGATACCGCTAAACTACAGGGCATATATGAAGACATGCGCACATTCATCGACAAAAAACTGCCTAACCAGGTTGATACACCTGAAATACGCGATGTAAAAGGTTTCATCCGCAAAACAGAAGCCATCTCTGGGGCAAGATTCGCAGGTTTACCGGATAGTAATATTCATTTCCAGGCGCTGCCGTTTTACGAAACAGGCAAAACCAAAAAGAACTCTGTAGGCGAAGAGGACGTGCGTTTAACAATGGAGCTTTTACAAAAAGTAAAACCCCAGCAAGTATTTACCGCAGGTGATTTTGCAGACCCACACGGCACACATGTAGTTTGCTTTAACGTGATTATAACGGCACTAACCCGCCTGCGTAAAACCGAAGCATGGGTGAACGATTGCTGGGTTTGGATGTACCGCGGTGCATGGCAGGAATTCCCTACCCACGAGATTGAAATGGCCGTGCCGCTTTCGCCTGCCGAGGTATTACGCAAGCGTAACGCCATCTTTAAACACCAGTCGCAAAAAGACAGGCCAGTTTTCCCGGGCGATGATGCCCGCGAATTTTGGGTACGCGCCGAAGACCGGAACCGCGAAACAGCCCAGAACTACGATAAACTTGGCATGGCCGAATACGCAGCTATGGAAGCTTTTGTGAGGTACCATTTTTAATAACCCTATCTATCTATAAACAAGAAAGGGAGCGCTTTAAGCGCTCCTTTCTTATTTATTTCCACTATGTCATTGCGAGCGATAGCGCGGCAATCTCTTTAAACTATTCGTTTATGCAAGGTGTATAATTGCCTTAAAGAGATTGCCGCGTCGCTACGCTCCTCGCAATGACACGGTTTATTATGCCTTTACTTTATCTTCCCATTCACTAAAGCAATTATCTCAGCTTCGGCGGCAATTGTTTTTTGCTCAATCTCTTCGCCGCGTTTTAAAATATCCTCCATAAAGGCTTTATCCTTATAACCCGAAGCATTGATCTTTACATTCATAAAAGCACCCATCACGGCCGACCGTGCACAAAGCGCTGCCACACCAGCATCCGTTACCGAATTTGGGTTGCCTTGTTCTACCATTGCTTTGATCAGCGTTAAACTGTCATATGAGGTTTGCATTACCTTAAACGGTATCTCAATGGCATATTTGGTAGCATCCTGTATAGCCTCATCGCGGGTTGCTTTTTCTGCATCATTTCCTTTTGGCAGGCTAAAAGCTTCCATAATTTTATTGAAGGCGGTGGTATCCAGATCAACCAGTCGCAGTAACTCATCCTTATAATTTTGTCCCTGTTCGGCCCAGTTGCCAAACTCTTCCCAGCGGTTATCCCAGCCTTTTTTATGCGACGACAGGTTAGCCACCATAGTTGCCAGCGAAGCACCCAAAGCGCCCATGTAGGCCGATATAGAGCCCCCACCCGGTGCAGGGCTTTCGCTTGCGGTTTCATCAGCAAAAGCGGCCAAACTCATATTTATTAGTTTGCTTTCGGCAGCATCTTTCAATAAATATTCAATGATACGCTCATCCGGGTTAAACGGACCAAGCTCATCCAATCCCATCGATTTGATAGCGATCTTGATCAGTTCCTGCTCACTCACCCCTGTAGAGCGCTGTTGTTTCCGCAGGAAATATTTACCCGCATCCAGCATGGCTTTTAATGGGATCAGGCCAACCAGCTCGCTGCCCGTAACACGGATGCCACGTTCGGCAGCCTTGTTGCAAACTTCGTCGAATGCTATATGTATCGGTGTAACCTCAATATTGGTCAGGTTCATGGAGATCTGGGCAACGCCGTATTCCTCAATATACCAGCCTATGGCCTTTACGCTTTTCAGCGTGCCGGGGATAGATTTTGGCTTACCGTTTTCGTCTGTTATTATTTTACCCGTTACCGGGTCGCCTTCGCGCATTACACGGCCCGCCTCGCGTACATCAAAAGCAATGGCATTTGCCCTGCGGGTTGATGTGGTATTGAGGTTGATGTTATAGGCGATCAGAAAATCGCGCGCGCCAATCACGGTTGCACCACGTTTGGCGTCCATTTCCGCCGGGCCAAAATCAGGCTTCCATTTGGGTTCTTTTATCTTTTTAAAGAAGCCCTCATATTCGCCTGCCCTAATCACCGAAAGGTTATCGCGGGTTTTATCTGCCTGTGCATGCTGATATAAATAAGCCGGGATACCTAATTCCTCGCCAACACGTTTGGCCAGTTGCTTAGCATATTCCGCAGTTTCTTCCATGCTGATGTTGGCAATCGGTATCAGCGGGCAAACATCCGTTGCGCCCATCCTTGGGTGCTCCCCTTTGTGCTTGCTCATATCTATGAGTTCACCGGCTTTTTTTATCGCCAAAAATGCCGCTTGTATCACCTGTTTTGGTTCGCCTACAAAAGTTACCACGGTGCGGTTAGTGGCCTTACCGGGATCAACGTTTAGCAGGCGTACACCTTCTACAGATTCCACCTCGTCGGTTATTTGTTTAATGATAGCCAGGTTCACACCTTCGCTAAAATTTGGTACGCATTCTATTAATTTTATCATTGGGTCATTTGGTCATTGAGTCATTTCCACCTATCCATATTTGGCTTGGTTTCAATTTTCCCTGGTAATATAATATTTCGCGGTAGTCTGCACATGGGTAGGCCTGCATATCTGCGGGCATGCCGGGTGCTAATATACCACCTTCAATTTTTAAAGCTGATGCCGCGCGGAAGGTCAGTCCCGCGAATACTTCGGCGGCAGATAATTTCTCTGACGCGCTCATTACAGCGGCTTGCATCAACAGGTCGCCCATTGGGGCCGAGCCGGGGTTCCAATCGCTGGCAATAGCCAGGCAGGCCCCTGCGTTTAATAAGTTACGTGCCGGGGCATATGGCATACCCAACCCCATCGACGCCCCGGGCAACGTAACAGCAACTATATTTGAGTCAGCTAATAGTTCAATTTCATGTTCGCCGCTGGCTTCCAGATGGTCGGCAGATACCGCGCCAACCGCTACAGCCACAGCACTGCCGCCGGTTGTAAACTGGTCTGCGTGTACGGTAATATCAAAGCCCATTTGTTTGGCTTTGTTCAGATAGACCAGCGCGTTTTTAGTATCAATAGCGCTTTGTTCAATAAATATATCTACGCGGTTAGTTAAGTTTTCCTGTTTAATAACCGGTAACAATTCATTAACCACATACTGTAAATATTCTTCCTGTAACCCGTTAAAATCCTTCGGCACCATATGCGCTGCAAGGCAGGTAGCTATGAGTTTGGCCTTTGTTTGTACCGATGCGGTTTTAATAGCACGTAATTGTTTTAGTTCTTCTTCAAGGCTTAACCCGTAACCGCTTTTCACTTCAATTGTGGTTACCCCTTCGGCTAAATGACGATTAGCCCGCTTTACAAGCGAATTAACAAGTATCGCCTCATCAGCCGCACGGGTTTGGGTAACGGTATCCCATATGCCTCCGCCCGCTTTGGCTATTTCTAAATAGGTTTTACCTGCAATGCGCATGGCGTAATCTTTTGCACGGTTACCGCAAAAACAGATGTGTGTATGGCAATCTATAAAGCCGGGAAGCAAAATCTGTTGCCCTATAATTTCTTCTATTTGTACCGCTGGGTTAGCTTTTCGTAATTCTTCAAAATCGCCAATAGCTACTAACAGTCCGCTCTCAACCAGCACACCACCATTGGCAATGATATGCAATTGCTCATCCTTCAGTGCGCCTTTTAAGGGCAGCCCTGTTAAAGGGAGTATTTGTGTGAACGGACCTATTAGTTTTTTCATCATTGTTGTTTATTCCCACCCGTCATTGCGAGGAGCGTAGCGATGTGGCAATCTTCGACATGCTTGTCGCCGACTTTTCTATCGAAGATTGCCACGCTATCGCTCGCAATGACGGTTTTATTAATGCACGCTTTTCAACCACTCACTAATTAACCATTCTCCACTCACCAACCCACTACCACACCTTCAAACCAAACCTATCGGCCCAGTCCTGTGCCTTATCATACCCGGCATCCGCATGGCGGAAGATGCCCATCGCAGGGTCGTTATGCAGTACACGTTTAAGGCAGGTTGCGGCGCGTTCGGTACCATCGGCAACCACTACCATACCGGCATGTTGCGAGTAACCCATACCCACGCCGCCGCCGTGGTGGAACGATACCCATGTTGCCCCACCCGAGGTATTAGCCATCAGGTTTAGCAATGGCCAGTCTGACACTGCATCCGAGCCATCTTTCATGGATTCAGTTTCGCGGTTTGGTGATGCTACCGAGCCGCAATCCAAATGGTCGCGACCAATAACGATAGGCGCTTTCACTTTGCCGCTTGCAACCAGTTCGTTAAATATCAACCCGGCTTTTTCACGCTCGCCCATACCCAGCCAGCAAATGCGTGCAGGAAGGCCCTGAAAGGCAATTTGTTTTTGCGCTTTCTCCAGCCAGTTTATCAATGGCTTATTTTCCGGAAAGGCCTCCATCAACGCCCGGTCGGTGGTATAAATATCTTCGGGGTCGCCCGATAGGGCTACCCACCTGAACGGGCCTTTCCCCTCGCAAAACAACGGGCGGATGAACGCCGGTGTAAAGCCCGGGAAATTATAAGCATTCTGCTCACCGCCCTGTTTGGCAAATTCACGCAGGTTATTACCATAATCAAATGTTACCGAACCCCGTTTTTGCAACTCCAGCATAAAACCCACGTGGCGGGCCATACTGGCTAACGACAGTCTTTTATATTCTTCCGCATCTGCTTTGCGCAGGTCGGCGGCTTCTTTTAATGTTAATCCGTTGGGGATATAACCGTTCAATGGGTCGTGTGCCGAAGTTTGGTCGGTCACCATATCGGGTACAATGCCGTCGGTAATCAGTCGTTGCAGCATATCGCCGGCATCACTCACCAAACCAACAGAAAGAGTTTCGCCTTTGGCCATAGCATCCTGCACCCAGCTAATCGCTTCCTCGTACGAGTGGGTTAACCTATCGATATATTTACTATCAATTCGTTTTTGGATGCGGGTAACATCTACGTCAGCACCTAAAAATACGCCGCCTGCCATGGTTGCGGCCAATGGCTGCGCGCCCCCCATCCCTCCAATTCCGGCGCTTACTATCAGCTTACCCGTTAAATCATTATTAAAATGCTGGCGGCCTGCTTCCACAAAGGTTTCGTAAGTACCTTGTAAAATACCTTGCGTACCAATATAGATCCAGCTGCCGGCCGTCATTTGGCCGTACATCATCAGGCCATCGGCACGCAGTTTATTAAAATGCTCCCAGGTTGCCCATGCGGGTACCAGGTTACTATTGGCTATTAAAACCCTCGGCGCCTGTGGGTGGCTGCGGATGATGCCCACCGGTTTACCCGATTGCACCAGCAATGAATGGTCGTCGTCCAGTTCCAGCAAAAGCTCAATAATCTTTCTTAACGATTCCGGGTTACGGGCCGCCTGGCCAATGCCGCCGTACACTACTAACTCGTCGGGATTTTCGGCAACCTGCCCGTTAAGGTTGTTCAGCAGCATGCGTAAAGGCGCTTCTGTTTGCCAGCTTTTAGCGTGCAGCTTGTTGCCAACCGGCGCGTAATACACCGGGTGGTTGGCGTAGGTATTAATAAATTCCGAATTCGTCATCGTCAGTAATATTGATGTTATATTTTTGGGCAGTTTTGGCCGCTACCGAATGGAACTGACCACTGATAATTAATTGATGCAGGGCGTTGATATCATCTGCAAAGATCCTGTCCTCTTTAATAAAAGGCACGTGCTGCCTAACCAATTGGTGCAGGCTTTCAATTACCGGGGCACTTTGTAACGGCCTCCTAAACTCCATAGCCTGCGATGCATACAGCAATTCAATTGCCTGGATGTATTCGATATTATCCAACACCATGTGCAACTTGCGCCCGCTGATGGAACCCATAGAAACATGATCCTCCTGCCCCAGCGAAGTAGGTACACTATCAGCACTTGCCGGGAAACAGAAGGTTTTATTTTCGGTTACCAGCGCTGCCGTGGTGTATTGCGGTATCATCAGCCCCGAATTTAAACCTGCATGTTCTGTTAGTAATTTTGGCAAGCCATAACGGCCTTCGCTCATCAGGTAACAACGGCGATCAGCAATATTACCCAGTTCTGCTGCAGCTACAGTGGCGTAATCTAAAGGCAAAGCCAGCGGCTGCCCATGAAAATTACCGCCGCTTATAGTGTCATCGGCATTAAAAATTACCGGGTTGTCGGTAACGGAGTTTAATTCAATTTCGGTCAGTTCTTTTAAATGCAGCCAGGCATTGCGCGATGCGCCGTGTACCTGTGGCATACAACGTAAAGAATACGGGTCTTGTACCCTATCGCAATCTACGTGCGCGTTACCAATGGCCGAGCCTTTCAACAGGGCAGATAAGCGCTTCGCTACAAGCTTTGTCCCTTTGTATGGGCGAATAGCGTGCAGCCTTGCGTCAAAGGGCCTTGCCGAACCCATAAGCCCTTCCAGCGACATAGCACCGATCAGATCAGCAGTGTTCAGTAAATTATTTAAACGCTCCACCGCTTTTATGGCGAAGGCCAATATAAACTGGGTGCCGTTAATTAATGCAAGCCCTTCTTTTGGGCCTAATACCAATGGTTGTAAATTGTGCTGTTTCAGGATCTCACCTGCGTGATGTTTTTCATCGCCGATATTCACATATCCCAGGCCAATTAACGGCAAAAACAGGTGCGAAAGCGGCGCCAGATCGCCGGATGCGCCAACCGAGCCTTTCTCTGGCACAACCGGGACCACATCATGATCAATATGCCAGATGATGCGCGCTAACGTTTGCGGGGCAATACCCGAATAACCTTGCGCTAACGCCTGTACTTTGGTGATCAGCATCAGCTTGGCAATTTCCTGCGGGATGGGTTTGCCCACACCCACGCTATGGCTTTTTAAGATATTGCTTTGCAGCAGGCTGGTATCTTCTTCAGAGATGCGGGTATCGCAAAGCGGCCCAAAACCTGTATTGATACCGTATACCGGCAAATGCGCGTGAACTATCTTCTCTACTTCTTTCCATGAGGTATGGATGCGCACGGCAGCTTCTTCGTTGATAACTCCCTGCACTTTACCGGCTGCAATATCCAGGCAAATACCAATGGTAAGATGGTCTGTACCGTAATTAAACTTTTTCATTGCGTATCGGCTTTAATTTATCGCTCACCTTACCGGCAAGGTTGTAACTACGGAAGGCATTTTCCATGGCGGATATAGCGGGCAGGATCTCTTTTATCGCCTCGTCGCTTTCGGCAAGTTCTGTCATGCTACTGCTGATGGCATCCCAAACGGGTAGGATCTGCGTTAACAGGTCACGGCCTTTATCGGTAAACTTCACCAACTGCCTGCGGCCGTCATCGGCGCAAACGGTGGTTTCTACCAGGTTGCGGTTCTTTAAATTGGTAATTAACTGGCTTGCCGCCGGGTGCGACACCTCGGTTTGCTCGCTCAGTTCTTTTATAGAAAGGGAATCGTTTTTTGATAACAGGTAAAATACCGGGAACCAACTGGCATCAAACTCAATGCCCTCGTTCTGGTAAATGCGGTTTATTTCGGCCAGGAAGGTTTCGCTCATGCGCCTAAGCCTGCTGCCAAAAACCAGGTATCCTAAACTTTGGTAC
Organism: Bacteroidota bacterium; assembly: GCA_040390445.1. Lineage (GTDB taxonomy): Bacteria > Bacteroidota > Bacteroidia > Sphingobacteriales > Sphingobacteriaceae > Mucilaginibacter. The sequence continues at coordinate 85,238 of JAZJYI010000001.1, read as the reverse complement.
AAATTCATGATGCAATTTATATAAGTGCTTATATAAATGCAAGTGTTTTTATTAACATTTTGAAAGACAGGTGCATTTTGTCCTGATTCACCTCTTAACTTGTCGTTATTGCACCCGCCGTGTACAAATCCGGCTGCCTACTTTTGAATTATTAAAACATGCAATCATGACAGAGCAATTTAAGATCACCATTAACGCGCCGCGCAAAAGGGTTTGGGAAACACTTTGGGGCGAAACTACTTATCCAAAATGGACAACTCCTTTCTGCGAAGGCTCTACCGTTACTACCGACTGGCAGGAAGGCAGCAAGGTTTTATTTGCGGATGGCAAAGAACGGGGGATGATATCTGTTATTGTGCGGAATATCCCTTACGAACACATGTCGTTTAAAATGCTGGGGGAACTGATTGATGGTGTAGAGGATTATACCAGCGAGAACGCCAAAAAAATTGCAGGCGCCTTTGAAAATTACACATTAACGCCCGATGGTGACAAGACCCTGTTGGTTGTTGATTTGAACGGGTTAAATATGGACAAAAGCATTATGGATTATTTTATGGCAACCTGGCCTAAGGCACTGGATGTTTTAAAAGCTGTTGCTGAAGAATAGTTTTGTATCAGGCTTTTTACGGTGATATGGCCTGTAATTGTGCTTTTAGCCTATTTTTGCCATATGAAAAAATTAGCATTACTACTACTAACAAGCCTGATATGCGGCACCAGCTTTGCAGCCGGGATAGATACCATAAAAAGAGAGGGTTATACACTGATTGTATCCGGCAACGACGAGCATTTTGATGATGCCATTAAACAAAAGCTAATCAGCACCTTTTTTACGGTGTACCCTAAAATTGTTAAAGAGTACAACAAAAAGAGCCTGAAAACGGTGAACTTCTTTATTGATACAGCCTATCATGGTGTTGCCGCTACAGATAATGGCCGCGTGGTTTTCAGCGTTGCTTATATGACCAAGCACCCAAATGATATTGATGTTGTTACCCACGAGGTAATGCATATTGTACAGGATTACGGTAGGTTTGAGGGCGGCCCGGGCTGGTTAACCGAAGGCATTGCCGATTACGTACGTAATGAGCATGGCGTAGCTAACCCCGCTGCCAACTGGAAACTGCCCGATTACAAACCAACCCAAAACTATGATAACGCGTATCGTATTACCGCCCGTTTTTTAGTATGGGTAGAAACCAAGGTAAAAAAAGGCACTGTTAAAAAACTCGACAGCCAAATGCGTGATCATACCTACACAGCCGATACCTGGAAAAAACTTACCGGAAAATCTGTAGATGAGTTATGGAAGGATTACGCGGCAAACCCGGCTATATAAGTATATCTACGCACGGGGAGCTTATTTTATGTGAGGCAATGTTAGTGTATAACCTTATATTTAGGTTTTGAAACATCGCATTAAGTGAATACCCATACCATCAGGAATATTCTGTATTGTCTTTTTATTTTATATATCCTTTCTATAATATTTGCATTATTCCGGGTTCCACTATCTATAGGCTGGGACCCGGGTATTTGCATAAAAATGGCGGATAATTGGATTAAGGGCATCCCATTTAATTATTATTCGCACCCCAACCCGGCAAATTTAAGCGCCGACGAACTTGAGTTTGTTACCTGGTGGACACCGGGACAGTTTGCAGTACCGCTATTATTTAAGAACTTTTTTGGCGTAAATATGAATAACGCCATCCGGATAATGACGGCCCTGTGCCTGGGTATATCCGGCTGGGGTATTTTTAAATTATATGCCCTGTTTCTAAAAAACCGGTTTATAAACAATCATTCCATTATCATCATATCTTTAGTTCTGTTTACGTTATTACAACCTTTTTTTTGGGGCAACTTGTTTAACTATGATGGGGGCGGAATTTTACTGCTTGCTTACAGCCCCTGGTTTATTTATGGGGTTATCCGGGTTAAACGCATCACTATTTTAACAATAATAGGGCTATTGATGGCCGGCTTTTTCGGCTTTTTTTTAAAAAGCTCTTTTACAGCCACTTTTGCCGGTGCATTAGGTTACTTATTTTTAATAACATCAATAAATCCGGATGTTTCAATTAAGAAACAGCACCTAAAAAAAATATTTGTAAACGGCGCCATTTTAGGTACTATCCTAATCGCTTATATGCTGGCTATAAAATTAGCTTTCCTGAGCCACAACAGGAGCATAAGCGATTCTTCTATGGGTATTGCCGCACAGCCAAGAGCATTGCTCTTCCCGGTTATTGCCCCGGTAATTGGCACTTTCGCGATGAATTACTTAAACAAAACTGCCTATTGGCTTATGGCATTTATTATTGTGCTGCCAATTTATTACTTCGCGTTTAAAAAGGCACAGCTAAGTTTAACGTATAAATATGTTGTTATAAGCTTTGTTTTTATCAGCTTGGTATTCTATGTTTTCCTGTACTTTATTCGGGTAGATGTATCATACGAGCTGCGCCATTACACCATCATGGTAATTGTATTCAGCCCTGCCCTTTTTATTACCTTATGGAAGTTCCCCTTTGGCAGATATTTAGTGTTCACTATTGTTATTGTTTATACCCTTACCAACATATATAATTACAGTTTGCGTTTTGCCGGGGCTTTATCAACACCAAAATCTAATTTATACAGTGGTTTCATGTCCAACTACCCTGCTAACCTTATTAATAAGATACACAGCCTTGATAGCGCCAATACCAACGGAAGGGACATATTCTATTTAAAAAGTACCGATCCTTATTTAGCATACGAGATTAAAACTAACCGGGTGCTGTTAGCAGATAACTACATCAATTTTCATTTCAATAACGAGGGCAGGTTTAAACCTGTCTTATATTACGGCAGAAATAATGGAGAGATATACGTTGTATCGCCACAGTGCCAATCTGCACAGGATTCCGCCTCTTTTTTTGGCAAGTTTGAAAAGTACAAGGGCTTTAAAAATATATATCAAACTAAGGGTTATATCATTTACAAGGCCTTATTAGCCGATAGCGAATAATTGCTGTATATAAACAAGAAAGGCTTTCCAAATTGGAAAGCCTTTCTTGTTTATATTGTGTCTTCAACAAACTCAGACTGACATTCCTGTCATGGTGAGCCTGCCGAACCAATCAACCACCCAATGCTGCTGCACCGCTTACAATCTCGGTAAGCTCGGTAGTGATAGCTGCCTGGCGGGCCTGGTTGTATGAAAGTTTTAGGGCTTTCAGCAGGTCGCCTGCGTTTTCGGTTGCTTTATCCATCGCTGTCATACGTGCGCCATGCTCAGATGCGTTTGAATCTAAAACAGCACGGTATAACTGTATTTTAATATTCTTAGGGATCAGCTGCTCTACAATCTCTTCCTGCGAAGGCTCTAAGATGTAGTTAACCTGATTTTCAATAACAGCGTCTTTCGTTTTTACTGTTTCAACGGGCTTAGCTTCGGGCAGTGGTACAGGCAATAATTGCTCTGCAACCTGGAACTGTACAGCCGCGTTACGGAAGTGGTTATAAACCAATTCAACACGGTCGTAATCGCCGTTAATGAAACCCTGCATAATGCTTTCAGTAATCTTTGAAGCGTTAATGAAGTTCAGGTCAAGGTACAGATCGTTATTGTTACCAATAACATTGTACTTACGGCGCTGAAAAAACTCCTGGCTTTTTTTACCTATAGCAACAATTGATACATTCCCTTTCCTTAACTGCTCGCTGTATTTTTCGGCAATAAGGTTATTGGCTGTTTTAATAACGTTGGTATTAAAAGCACCTGCCAAACCACGGTTTGATGATACAACAACAACCAATACACGTACCGGCTGGCGCTGCTGCAGGTATGGCGATGCGCCATCTTCCAAACTTGCCGATAGGTTAGCCAACAGATCTTTCAACTTATTGGCATACGGGCGTAATTGTACAATAGCATTGGTTGCCCTTTTCAGCTTTGCTGCCGAAACCATTTTCATGGCCTTGGTTATCTGCTGTGTTGAGCTTACGGATGCTATCCTGTTTCTTACTTCTTTTAAATTAGCCATTCTTTATTATGGGGTTCGGGGAGCGGAGTGTGAGGTTCGGGAATGAATTTTCCACGCACCTCGCACACTACACCTCGCAACTTAAATTAATATTTACCTGCCAGTTCTTTAGCTACTGTTTCCAGTACGCCTGTTAACTGGTCATCAAATTTACCTGCTTTAAGGGCTGCCAGCACTTCAGGGTGGCGTTGCTCTAACTGGTTGGTATATTCTGCTTCAAACTCACGGATCTTGTTAACCGGTACATTACGCATCAGGTTTTTTGTACCTAAGTAAATAATAGCTACCTGTTTTTCTACAGTTACCGGTGAGTATTGGCCTTGTTTAAGGATCTCTACGTTACGTGCACCTTTGTCAATTACGTTTTTGGTTGATGCATCTAAATCCGAACCGAATTTAGAGAATGCTTCCAACTCGCGGTATTGTGCCTGGTCAAGCTTAAGTGTACCGGCAACTTTCTTCATCGATTTGATCTGCGCGTTACCACCCACACGTGATACCGAGATACCTACGTTAATTGCGGGACGAATACCAGCCAGGAACAAGTTCGACTCTAAGAAAATCTGACCATCAGTAATTGAAATTACGTTGGTTGGGATGTATGCTGATACGTCACCTGCCTGAGTTTCGATAATTGGCAATGCGGTTAATGAACCACCACCTTTAACGATGTGTTTGATTGACTCCGGCAAATCGTTCATTTGCTGCGCGATGTTATCATTGCTGTTAACTTTTGCGGCACGCTCTAATAAACGGCTGTGCAGGTAAAACACATCACCCGGGTAAGCCTCACGGCCCGGTGGGCGGCGTAATAACAATGATACCTCACGGTAAGCAACCGCCTGTTTAGAAAGATCATCATAAACGATCAATGCAGGGCGGCCAGTATCGCGGAAGTATTCGCCGATTGCAGCACCTGCAAACGGAGAGAAGAATTGCATGGTAGCAGAATCTGCAGCACTTGCAGCAACAACTATAGAGTAAGGCATAGCACCGTTCTCTTCAAGCGTGCGTACAATATTTGCAACGGTAGAGGCTTTTTGGCCGCAGGCTACATATATACAGTATACCGGGTTACCGGCATCGTAAAATTCTTTTTGGTTGATGATGGTATCGATACAAACCGCAGTTTTACCTGTTTGGCGGTCACCAATAACCAACTCGCGCTGGCCACGGCCGATAGGGATCATCGCATCGATAGCTTTGATACCTGTTTGTAATGGCTCGGTTACCGGCTGGCGATAGATAACCCCCGGAGCTTTACGCTCTAAAGGCATTTCGTAAGTTTCGCCAAGTATAGGGCCTTTACCGTCAATTGGGTTACCTAAAGTATCTACAACACGGCCAAGCATGCCTTCGCCTACGTTGATAGATGCGATACGGTTGGTACGTTTTACATTGTCACCTTCCTTGATATCGTCAGACCTACCCAACAATACCACACCCACGTTATCTTCTTCAAGGTTCAGTACGATACCTTGTAAACCGTTATCAAATTCAACCAGCTCACCTGATTGTACTTTAGTTAGTCCGTAAACACGTGCAATACCGTCACCCACCTGGAGTACGGTACCCACTTCTTCTAATTCAGATTCTGACTTAAAGCCCGCTAATTGCTGACGCAAAATTGCTGATACTTCGTCTGGTCTTACCTCTACCATTTTTGAATTTATTTTAGAGTTTTAATTTAATACTATTTGATTGCAACTTGTGCAAAATCCTTTTTCATTCGTTTTAAGCTGTTGGCTATGCTGGTATCAACCTGCCTGTCGCCAACAGTAAGCACAAAACCACCAATTAATGATGGGTCAACTTTATCAGTAAGCTTAACAGTACCGCCAATTGCCTTCTGCACATCATCAAGCATTTTCTTCTTGTTATCGGCAGATAGCGGTGATGCTGTTACCACCTTAGCATTGGTAATGTGGTTCTTAATATCATATAACCCAATAAACTCGCTGGCGGTAGTGTATAACACCTCGCCACGGCCTTTATTAACCATAATGTTTAAAAACGCAAGAGTTACCTTGCTTACTTTACTGCCAAAAATATCGGCAAGTATATTTACCTTTTTGCTGTGCGATATAATAGGATTGCTTAAAACAGCGCCTAACTCCGAACTACCTTTTACAGTATTCAGAAAAAGCTCCATATCTGTCTTAACCGCTTCAAGGGCTTTTTGCTCCTCGGCAAGGTCAATTAGTGCTTTCGCGTATCTTAATGCTACTGTTATTTCTGACATATCTTAGTTATGGTGAGTGGTGAGCTGTGAGTGGTGAATAGTTAAACTACTCTCCATTCTCCGTTCACTAGTCTCTTATTACAACTTAACTTCTTTAAGCAGGTCGGCAACTAATGCATCCTGTTTGCCCTGGTCTTCAAATTGCTTGCGCAATACCTTCTCAGCAATCTCTAATGATAAAGCTGCCACCTGGTTTTTAACATCAGCCATAGCAATTGCTTTTTGGTTGTGTATATCAATACGGGCAAGCTCAATCTGGCGGGCACCTTCTTTGTGTGCAGCCTCTTTAGCCTCAGCTATAATCTGGTCTTTAACCTTTTTAGCTTCCTGCAAAATGGCATCACGCTCTAAGCGGGCTTGTTTTATTAAAACTTCGTTCTCATTTGTTAAACGAGACATCTCTTCTTTAGCAGCCTCGGCTTTTGAAAGCGCGTCTTCAATAAAACGCTCACGATCGTCAAGGGCACCCATAATAGGTTTCCAGGCAAATTTGGCAAGTAAGAAAAACAGTACTGCAAATGATACCGTTGTCCAGAATACTAAACCAATATCGGGGGTAACTAATGGATTCATTATTATATGATAATATATTTTAAAAAATCAATTTAATAACCGTGCCCGCGGCCAATCGCAACGGGAACGGTTAAGGTTTTATCCTCGGGGAGAAATATTATTTCAAGCCCAGGAATGATACAACCACAGCAAACAAAGCAACACCCTCAACAAGGGCAGCAGCGATGATCATTGCAGTTTGGATCTTTGAAGCAGCTTCTGGCTGACGGGCAATACCTTCACAGGCTTTACCACCAATTTGACCGATACCGATACCGGCACCAATTACTGCTAAACCTGCACCAAGTGCAGCGATACTTCCAATCATTGTTTTAAATTTAAAGTGAATATATAGTATATAATTATTTACAAATATTAATGGTGGTGCTCTTCAATAGCTGTACCGATAAATAACGCGGTTAACAGCGTAAAGATAAATGCCTGCAATGCCGCTACCAGCAACTCCAATACATCCATAAACACCACAAAAGCAACTGATACCGGCGCTATAGCAAATGACTTGAACACAAATATCAATGATATTAAGCTAAGCACTATAATGTGCCCTGCTGTAATGTTGGCAAACAAACGTATCATCAAGGCAAAAGGCTTTGATATGATACCTACCAGCTCAATAACCCACCATAAAGGCCAGATCCAAACGGGCACATCACCCGGTACAAAAACGTGTTGCCAGTAATGCTTGTTACCATTTAAGTTAACCACCAATAAGGTGATAACCGAAAGCACCAGCGTAACCGCTATATTACCCGTTAAGTTTGAACCACCCGGGAAGAAAGGCACAAGGCCTATCATGTTATTGATCCAGATAAAAAAGAACACGGTTAATAACAACGGCATAAAGCGCTGGTATTTGTAACCGATGTTTGGGCGGGCAATATCATCCCTTACAAAAAGGATAATAGGTTCCATAAAAGATTGTAAACCTTTTGGCGCCTTACCCTCGCGTTTTTTATACGCAGATGATACACTAAGGAATATGATTAAAAGAAACGCGATAGACATCCACATACTTACCACGTTGCGGGTGATAGAAAAATCATAAAGCTTACTTGTAGCTGCTTCATCAATTTCGCCGGCTTCGTTAACTATTTTAACCTTATCGTTAACAAGCTTGTAGTCATAGTTGCCTTTATATATACCGGCAGCTTCTGTTTCATGCTCGCCTGCTTCATGAGCAAGTTTGGCTGATGAAAACAGCTCCAAACCTTTATCAGTATAAATAATAACCGGCAAAGGCAAATGAATATGGCCAATAATATGCAGCGAATGTGAATCGGCAATGTGCTCTAAAATCACTTCGCTCGGCTCAAACTTTTTTTCAGCGCCTTCGGCATGCTCTTCTTGAGAAAAAGCAGGGATCGAAAATGCGGTCAACGTTAAAAAAACGGCACAAATTCGTAAAAGTGTAAAAATTTTTGTTTTCAAAATTGAGCTTTTATACATCTAAATAAAGTTTTTTACTTTAAATTTTGGTTGCGCAAGTTACGCAACAAAACGTAAACTTCAAAGGCCGTATTTAAGAAATATAAGTAAAAGAAATTGCCCGCAAAAACGCCCTTTTCTACCTTGTTTTTGAGCAAAAAAATCACCATAAATGCCAGGCAGGCCAATATTTTAAAAGTAGTGCCGGCCAAAAAAACCTGGGCATAGTTTTCTGGGTTTATTTTTTGTGTAAATAATATTGCAATAACTACTAAAAATGTAAGGCCGGTAATATAGGCGAACATGCCCCAAAAATGTGGCATCAATAAATTAGCGTTTCCGGTAAGCGGGAGGCATACCGGCAGTATGGCCAAAACCACTACAAAAATGGCAAATGAAATAAGGGCGGGTTGTATTTTCAACTTTTTACAGATCTGATAACAATAAACAATGATATAAATACGCCGGCTAATGAAAGCACTGCGGTAACCCATTGGGTATCGTGATGGGTTGCCTCATCAATTTTATACCCGGCAAATGCAAAGATGCCAATAATCGCTATCATCTGGAAAGCCATACCCGTATATTTAGCATAAGCGCTTACAGCTTTGCCCTCCTTATTATTATCGGGTTGTTCATTTTCTGCCATCCTGCAAATTTATTAAACCTATTGCATAATGTTTAGTATTTTAGCAAGGCATTTATAAACCTTAGCTGTAAGCCTTATTTTAAATGTTTATAGTTATATAATTACAATAATATTCCATTGAGGCATACTTATACCATTTCTGTATCAAAGTTGTTTTTACTTGCAATAGTTATGGTTATTGCGGGGTGCTCGCTCGAAAAAAAGAGCGCCCTAAACCGTGGCCTGCAAAACCTTACTGCTAAATATAACATCCTGTTTAATGCCAACGAACTACTGCGTGCAAAACAGGCCGCATATGAAGAAGCTTATGTGGATGATTACACCGAACTTTTAAGCGTTTACCGCGATACCGTTACCAAAAGCGACATACCCGATAAAGAGCTTGATGAGGTTAAGGCTAAAGCAAATACCATCATCAGCGTAAAAGAGCAAAGCCATTACCTGGGCGATGCCTACCTGCTGCTAAGTAAGGCCAACTACCTCGACGGAAATTATTTTGATGCGGTTGAATATGCTAACTATGTTATCCGGTCGTTTGGCAGCAATGCCGACCTGAAACAGGAAGCCCTGGTTTATAAGGCCCGGTCGTTATTATACATCAACCAGCCTGCTGATGCTAAAGCCACATTAGATGAAGCCCTGCAAAACATCAACCCAAAGAAAAAAACAACTGCCGATGTTTATGCCACCAAACTGCAGTATGATATAAACGTACAGGAATATACTGATGCCGAGGCTATGGCAAAACTAGCGGTACAATATGCTCATTCAAGCGACCAGTCGTTACGGTGGGCATTCATCCTGGCACAATTGCAGGAACTTAACCATAACCCTACAGATGCTATTACCAATTACACCCGTGTAAGCAAAAGCAATGTGGAGTTTGATATGGCCTTCAACGCCAACTTAAACCGCATCCGTATTGAGGATGGGCAAAACGGTGTTAAAGTAAGCCGGCTTACCCGTTTACGGTCGTTGCTAAAAAACACCAACAATAAAGATTTTACCGACCAGATATACTACCAGATAGCACAGTTGCAATACAACGATGGCGAAATTGATAACGCGCTGAAAAGCTATCGCCTGTCGGTTAACAGCAGTACAAAAAACCAAAGCCAGAAAGGCCTCTCCTACCTGCGAATGGCCGATGTTTTGTTTAAAAACAAAGCCGACTATAGCGGTGCGGGTAACTATTACGATAGCGCGTTGGTTAACCTGCCGCCCAATTACCCTAATTACGCCACTATTAAAAAGAAGAGCGACAACCTGCAAATACTGGCCGACAGGCTGCAAACCATATCGCGCGAGGATACTTTACAAATGCTGGCCAAACTGGATGAGCCAACCCGCCTTGCGCGCATAGACAAGATGGCTGATGCACAGGCGCTTAAATCACAACCTTCGCCGGTAAGTGTGGCGCAAAACAGAGGAATGATCAATGTAAACCAGCCACCTCAGGAAAGCACGCCCAATGGCGATAATTTTTACTTTGCAAACACTAACGCAATAAGCCAGGGGTTCAGCAGCTTTAAACGTGTGTGGGGCAACCGCCGCCTTGAAGATAACTGGCGAAGGGCAAATCGCGCAAGCAGCGATATTACCCAAAACAATTCGGCTTCCATACAACAAATTACCGACCCAAATACTGCAGCGAACGATGTAGTAAATAATAGCGCTGACCCCTATAAGGTAATAGTTACGGGCAATTTTAAGCAAAACTTAATCCAAAACCTGCCGCTCACTCCGGCGCTGATGGCACAATCAAACAAACGCATTTTTGACGCCTACCTGGATATTGCCAATTTTTACCGGGACGTGCTTGATGATAAAAAAGAAGCCATTGCCGCTTATGAATTATTGCTGGGCCGGTTTCCCGATAATGATAATACACCGGCTATTTATTACAACCTGTATCGCCTGTATGCCGAAACAAACGTGCCGGCATTGTCTGATAAGTATAAACAGTTGCTGGTTAAAAACTACCCGCAAACGCCATTCGCCAAAACTATTCTCGACCCTGATTACAGCAAACATTTAAGTGATGCTGATAATGGTTTCAGTACTTTGTATAATAAGGTGTATGATTTATATGCCGCCAAACAATACCCACAGGTTATTGCCGCTGCCGATGCATTAATGGCGCAATACCCCAACAACAGGCTTGCCGCACAGATCTATTACCTGCGTGCTTTTGCCGCAGGCCACCAGGAGCCTTTAACACCTTTTAATAACGACCTGCAACAGATAGCAGCAAAATACCCTTCTGATAAACTGATAACCCCGCTGGTAAACCAGCACCTGGCTTACATTACTGCCAACCAGGCAGAACTGGCCGCACGCCCTATAATAATATCAGACCGTGAATTGAACGACCCCCAGTTTACCATTCCCATTGTTTATCAGCAGAAAACAGAATACCGGGTAAAGGCCGAAAAATATGAACCCGTTGCGGATGTGCGTAAGCCCGAGCCTAAACCTGTTGCCCCACCGGTAATAGAAGAAAAAGCCTCGGCAATAACTGCTATTACCCCACTGGCCGCCGCTACACAACAGGCGCAGGTAATTACATCACCAATACCACAGGCTGCACAGCCTGTTAAAGAAAGCCCATCGATATTCAACATGCGCGATAGTACCAACTATTACTTTGTGGTAAATGTTAGTACAGGTACAACTAATTTGGCCTCTTCGCGTTTTGGTATCGGGCAGTTTAACAGGGTGAACTTTGCAGACAATAGCGTAAAGCACCAGCTAAAACCCGTTGGTGCCGATAACCAGCTGATATACGTTGGCCGCTTTACCAGCCTCACTAATGTTAAGGATTATGCCCGCGCTATTATCCCGCTGATGCCCGACATTATGAAGGTGCCAAAGTATAAATACAGCTTTTTTATCATAACACAAGAAAATCTGGATAAATTAGCCGACCAAAAAACATTGGATAATTACGTAGACTATTATCAAAAACATTACTAAAAGAATGATCAACAAAAAGAATAAGAATAACCTTACCTCGCAGGATATAAGGCGTTACAACTGGTACATATGGCGGTTGGTTATAGCCGGCTTTACTTTTTTTGTGATCATGATATTGCTGATAGCTTTCCAGGTATTTGGCCCGCTACCGTCTTTCCGCGAGCTGGAGAACCCTAAAAGCGACCAGGCATCTGTGATCATGTCGTCAGATAAGCAGATCATCGGAAAATATTATATTAAAAACCGCACCAACGTTACTTATAAGCAGCTATCGCCAAATGTGATCAACGCGCTTGTTTCTACTGAGGATACCCGCTTTTATCAACACTCGGGGATTGATTTTCAGCGTACGTTCAGCATTGTATTATACAACCTGGTGGGCAAAAAACAAGGTGGCAGTACCATTACACAACAGTTGGCGCTAAACCTTTTCTCAGAGCGCTCGCATAACCCGTTTAAGCGTATCATCCAAAAATTACAGGAATGGATAACCGCTGTTAAAATTGAACGTAACTACACCAAAGAAGAGATCCTGACCCTGTACTTAAACACCGTTGATTTTGGGGCCTACAATACTTACGGTATCAGCTCGGCATCACGCACCTATTTTAATACCACGCCCGATAAGCTTACGCCAGACCAGGCCGCCTTATTGATCGGGATGATAAACGGGCCGGGGATCTATTCGCCCATAAACCATCCTGATAACGCCAAAAATCGCCGTAATTTCGTCCTGAGACGTATGAATGAAGAAGGCCTTTTAAGCAATGGGCAGGCCGAGGAATATAAGGCCAAACCGCTGGGCCTAACCTTCAGGCCGATTGACCATAACGATGGCATTGCAACCTATTTTAGGGCAGTACTAAAAAAAGAAGTGCAAAAAATACTGGTTGATAAATCTATCCTGAAACCTGATGGCACAACCCCTTACGACCTTGACCGCGATGGCCTAAAAATATACACCACTATTGATGCCACCATGCAGGGATATGCCGAGGATGCGCAGAAAGAATACATGCGCACCCTGCAGGCACAGTTTAACGCGCACTGGAAAGGCATCAGCCTTTGGAAAAGCATCCCAACCTTTAAAAACTTACTGGAAAAGGGTAAGCATCGCTCTGATAGGTATATCGCTTTAAAAGCGCAGGGTAAATCGGAAGAAGAAATTACAGACGATTTTAACACGCCTGTAAAAATGAACCTGTTTACCTGGCATGGTGATATTGATACGCTGATGAAGCCTATCGATTCGATCGTTTACTGTAAAATGATGCTCCGCAATGCTTTGATGAGCATGGACCCTACAACAGGCTACATTAAAGCCTGGGTGGGCGGCACCAACTTTGAGCATTTTAAATACGACCAGGTAAAAATGGGAACACGCCAGGTTGGCTCAACCGCTAAACCATTCACTTATGCGGTAGCTATTGAAAACGGTATCTCGCCATGCATGCAGGTTGCTAACGAGCCCATCACCATAAAAGGCTACGGGGCCGATTGGACCCCGCGTTCGTCGCAAACGGGTACAATACCCGGGGTAATTACGCTGCGTACGGCATTGGCCAATTCGCAAAACTGGGTTACAGCCTATGTTATGAACGAAGTTAAGCCCGAACCAGTTGCCGAATTGATCAAAAAAATGGGGATAACTAGTAATGTGCCTCCTTACCCTTCCATTTGCCTGGGTAGTTTTGATGCTTCGGTATTTGATATGACTGGCGCTTATTCGGCATTTGTAAATGAAGGTGTTTGGACAGAACCCACCTACTTGCTGCGCATTGAAGATAAAAACGGAAACGTATTATATAATAATACCCCACGAATTGTACAGGCCATGAACCCCCAAACCGCCTACGTAATGACTTATATGTTAAAAGGCGTTATACAGGAAGGTACCGGTTACAGGTTACGCGGCAAATATGGCCTAACCAACCCAATTGGCGGTAAAACAGGTACAACAAACGACAACTCTGACGGTTGGTTTATGGGAATAACCCCGCAACTGGTTACCGGCATCTGGACAGGCTGCGAAGACCGCGATATCCACTTCCGCTCTACCCGCCTTGGCGAGGGAGCCAATACCGCCCTGCCTATATTTGCAGGTTACATGAAACGCGTGTATGCCAACCCGGCGCTCGGTATTAAAAAGAACGTAGATTTTGTGCCGCCAAAATCGGGGGTATCAATCACGTTGGATTGCGGGGCCTACAGTCAGCAGCAAACCGGTACCAGCGATGTGGACAAGAAGTTAGATTTTTAACCCCTGGCCCCCTGAAGGGGAACAGAAAAGGGGGGCTGATTAACAATGATAAAAACCAATTCCCCCTTCAGGGGGTTAGGGGGTATGGAGAAATTCGATTACAGGGAAGCTTTAAAAAACATACCGCACAAACCGGGTGTATACCAGTATTGGGACAGTGAGAAAGAGCTGATCTATATTGGTAAGGCTAAAGACCTGCGTAACCGTGTAGGTTCATACTTTAACAAAGATATCCAGATAAATGCCAAAACACGGGTGCTGGTATCCAAGATCCGTAATATCACCTTTACCATTGTTGACACCGAAGTTGATGCCTGGCTTCTGGAGAACAGCATGATCAAAAAGCATCAGCCACGTTACAATGTGATGCTGAAGGATGATAAAACCTACCCCTGGATCATCATCAAGAACGAGAATTACCCCCGTATATTCTGGACTCGCCGCATCATTAAGGATGGTTCGAAATACCTTGGCCCGTATGCTTCTGTTAGCATGATGCATACCATTTTAGGGCTGATCAAAGAAACCTACCCGCTGCGTACCTGCAACCTTGCTCTCACCCGGGCAAACATCGAAAAAGGCAAATTTAAGGTTTGCCTTGAATACCAGCTGGGCAACTGCAAGGGGCCTTGCCAGGATTACCAATCAGAAGCCGACTACGACCATAACATTAGCGAGATAACGGATGTATTGAACGGCAAGATAGGCAACGTTGTACGCAGCCTGAAGAGCGATCTGGACAAAGCCGTAAGCGAGCTTAACTTTGAGCTGGCCCACCGCCTTAAAAGGAAGCAGGACCTGTTGGAGAACTACCAAAGTAAATCGACCGTTGTAAATTCATCTATTACAGATGTGGATGTTTTCAGCATCGCATCCGAAGAGAAGTATGCATTTGTAAACTTCCTGAAAGTGATGAACGGCACCATCACCCAAACTCAAACCATCGAACTAAAAAAACGGCTTGACGAAACCGACGAGGAATTACTAACCATTGCCATAACCGAGTTCCGGACCCGGTACAACAGCACCTCTAGAGAGATCATTGTGCCGTTTAAGATAGACGTAGAAGATGTTAAGCTAAAGTTTACGGTACCCAAACTGGGCGAGAAACGCAAACTGCTCGATCTGTCGCAAAAGAACGTGATGTTCTTTAAAAAGGAAAAGATAGATCAGTACGAAAAGCTAAACCCCGAAGTACGTACCGAGCGCCTGTTAACCCTGATGATGAAGGACCTGCGCATGAATACCCTTCCACGCCACATCGAATGTTTTGATAACTCCAACTTTCAGGGTAAATACCCGGTATCGGCCATTGTAGTATTTAGGGATGGTAAGCCATTTAAAAAAGATTACCGCCACTTTAACGTAAAAACCGTTGAAGGGCCAAACGATTTTGCCACCATGGAAGAGGCTGTACACCGCCGCTACCGGCGTATGCTTGATGAAGGCGCCGAACTACCACAATTAATTATTATTGATGGCGGTAAAGGCCAGCTATCATCGGCCATGAAAAGTTTAAAGCTTTTGGGTATTGATAAACAGGTTACCGTTATCGGCATTGCTAAAAGGCTGGAGGAGCTTTACTACCCCGGCGACCAGTACCCCCTTTACCTTGATAAACGCTCAGAAACGCTTAAAGTGATCCAGCAGCTACGCGATGAAGCCCACCGCTTCGGCATTACTTTTCACCGTAAAAAGCGCGATAAGGGAACCCTGGCTACCGAACTTGAGTTAATTGAAGGTATTGGCAAAACCACCGCCGAAAAGCTGCTGAAATACTTTAAATCGGTTAAAAAGATCCGCGAAGCAACCGAGACCGAGCTGCAGGAAGTAGTAAACCTGAAACAGGCCAAAGCCATTACCCAATATTTTAACCCGGCAGTAAGTGATATAACCGGGCCGGTTGGCAGTAGTGATTAGACACCTCCACTCCTCCGTCAATTACGTGTGGAGAGTTTGCGATTACATCGCAACAAAAAAGCCCGTTTGCAATACAAACGGGCTTTAATATTTTAAGCGGCTAAATTATTCGCCGTATTTCCAAAGGTTAAATTCGTAATCCATCAGGGTTTTCTTTATCCTGTCGCTTTCGTACAGTTTATCAATACCCTGGGCGTAATCGCGGATGCGTTCATCCTTATCGTTAGATTGCTTAATAATATAACTTGTAAATAAACGCTTCACAAAGCAATCATCAAAGCTTAGGCCTGTAGCATCGTTATTGCGGCTTACCGCCTCATGAACGGCCAGAACCTGCCTCGCCTCCTGGAAATTGATCCA
Source organism: Bacteroidota bacterium (assembly GCA_040390445.1). Lineage (GTDB taxonomy): Bacteria > Bacteroidota > Bacteroidia > Sphingobacteriales > Sphingobacteriaceae > Mucilaginibacter. The sequence continues at coordinate 68,796 of JAZJYI010000001.1, read as the reverse complement.
AAACGCTGGTTGGTAATCAAGATCTAAGCCACCCGCTTTTGGTTTATAAAGCGGTGCTATACCTACAATACGTGGTTCAAAAATAGAACGCTGTTTATCAAACACCCAGTCCTCTTTTATGCGGAACTTAATAACGCTATCGGGGTTAAACTCACCAGCTTGTACTGCTGAACCTATTTTGTTACCATCCTTATCATATTTCTCAACTACCGAACTATCGGCCATCCTGGCGCGGGCCTGGCCTGCTGCCAAAGGCCTCGAAAAGGCATCGCCTCCCGGGTCATCCTTTGTTGCGGTTGGGTCGTACGCGGTTAATTCACCGGCATCAATGGCTGCCATTAAAACATCAATTAACCTGCCTTTCGGCGATGCCAGGTACTGGTTCATCTTTTCGCGCAGGTCAATTTCGCGCCAAACACGTTTAGCAAACATAACATCAGCTTCGCGCAGGTTAGCGTAAGGGGTTACCTTAGCGCTAAGGATGTTGTTCTTTTTATAATACCCATCCAGCGGGCGGTCAAAAGGCTTTTTCTTAGCTGTATCAACGGCTTGTAAGCCTGCATTTGCAGCACCGTTGGTACCGGCCACCTGCTTATCGGGGTTAACCCGTAACGTAACCGGATTTTGGTTAGCCGTGGTGGTTGGCTTAGCTTTTTTCTTTGCAGGCTTTTTTCTTTGTTGCGCGAAAGAAGCGCTACAAGCCAGGCAAAGTATTATGAGCAAAAATTTTGTTTTCATAACTTTATTAATTAGCCAATATTATGATAGGGTCAAGTCCGCGTTGTGTACCATCAGGCCCAACAGCAATTATATCCTGGAATACAACTGTGCTACCCGGTGTTACGCCGTTCATTGCCGAACGCATAGCGCCCGATAATTCACCACCTGTTGTAGTTAAAGTGATTGCATCCTGACGTGGTTTAATAATAATTAAATTAAACCTGGTAACGTTGAATTTGGCATCAAACTCAAAGTTATCCAGCTTGGCGAAAAGCCTGTCCTGCGCGCGGATATTAGCCGCACTGGTTTTACCACCGCTTTTTCCTGCAAACATCGCTTTAGGGTCAGGAATACGTTTTACACGGAATAAGGTTGAACCTAATGTTTGTACCTTACCTGGTGCAAGTTCACCCGATACTGTTACGGTAGCATTACCAATAGTACTTACGTTTGCTGTATAATGCCCTGCCGAGCCGCTTACTGAACCTCCAGAGATGCTAACCCTTAACTTTTCTTTGGCAATGCCTGGTGCAGAAATCGAAATAGGGTTTGGCACACCAATATATAATACGTTCATTTTATCTGGCGATACCACTGCCGAAGGGCGGGCTACCTGATAAGTTTGAGGTGTTGTTTTATATTCTTTAAAAGTACCATCGGTTTGTTTTACGCGGATAGTACCTATCCATGTAAACACCCCTTCCGAACCTGTCCCAACGGTATATTTACCTTTACCATCAGATACAGCAAGGTTTGATCCGTTTACCGAAATATTAGGGGTTGATTTTGAATCTGAAGCCGTTAAAAAAACTTCTGCTGTGTAAGGCTGGCCTGCTACAATATAGCTTGAAGGTGCAACTGCTACTGCAGCGAATTTATCAAGGTTTACAACAGCCTGGTCAACTTCTCCTAATATTTTTTTAACAACCTCGTTTTCGGCGTTTTTATTATCTGCCTGTATTTTGGCAAGCGTAGTTAGCGTAGCGCCCAATGGTATGCCATCTCCAAAATAAGCCTGCTGCCAGGTTTTTTGACCTTCTTTACCTTTCGGCGGATCAATAGCATTTAAAGAAAAGTTAACGCCCCCCCTGTCTTTTTCAGGTAAAAGATTAATTAGCTTTTCACGCGTTTCGTCAACCTTAGCACGCAATTTATCAGCATTTTTATTAGCTATCATTACGCGTGGCGATATGTCCAGGTTATCCCTTGCTTCCACATCACCTATTTCCGGGTTAATACCACCACCCTCACTAATAAGCATAGTTCTTAATGATTCTATGTAGGTATTAAGTTCACCAGAAATAGCGCTGGCTTGTTTGGCCTTTTCGTAAACCGGCTTTGCGCGTTCAGGCTGATCTTTAAGTTTAGTTTTTTCGAAAGCAGAGTATGTGTTATCAATACCCGTAGTAACGTTCTTTCTTGAAGTATCTAAGCTATTTGTTATATTTTTAAATGCATCCAGCAAACTGTCAGGAACGTTTAGCGCTACAAGCCCTAAAAGCACCAGGTACAGTATACCGATCATTCGCTGTCTTGGGGTTTCTTTACCTCCGGCCATGCTGTATATTTATTCTTTTTGTGGTTTGATTAAATATGATTAGTTAACCCGGGGCTGGTTCATTGCTGTTAGCATGTTACCGTATATAGCGTTTAACGACGCCAGGTTCTTAGCTAAACGGCCAACTTCATCTTTAAACTGTTTTGAATCATCTAACGACTCATTAAAGTTATTCATCGTTAATGAAAGGTTTTTATAGAAGTTGTTCATCGCTTTTAAATGCGCGCTTGAGTCCTGAAGTTCCAGCTCATACACCGCGTTTAATGACGAAAGGTTTTTAGCCAGGTTGGTTACCTGATCGTGGTACGCTTTCGAATCAACATTGGTGTTAGCCATTTCATTTAAATTGGCTGATGCCTTTTCAAAAGAAACACTCAGGTTATCGTAGCTTGCGGTTGCCTGTTTTACCTTATTGGTAAAAGCTAAGGTAGCATCGCCGGCATCAGTAACCCTTGATATACCGTTAACCTTATCGCCAAAGGTGCGTAAACCTTCGCCCAGGCTGCTGATCAGTTCGGGGCCAATTTTGGCATCAGACAGCATTTTGTCCAAAGCTGCGGTGTTTGAAAAGTTATCACCACCTGATACTGCAGGCCTTGAAGATGCTTTTGGCAATTCGCCTGTAAAATCCTCATTCAACTCGGGATATACACGTACCCAATCAACATCTTTATCTTCGCGTTGTAAACCAAGTATAAAGAATAATAGTGCCTCTGTACTTAAACCTACAGTAATAAACTCGGTTGCGTATTTCCAGTGCTGTATTTTAAATAGTAGCCCTATAATAACAACGGTAGCACCAATTGATATAATATTTCCTATTCCGAAAGGTTTCTTTTTACCAGCCATAAACTTTAGTAAGTGTGATTGATTGTATAATTAGTTTGTTTGTTTTGATTAGCGCTTGTCTCTGATATCGCGGCCCAGGTATTCTGATACGCAACGGAAGCCGATATAAGATTTTGCCGTATCCTGGTATTCAAAGGTACGGGTAGAGTTTTGAAGGAAGTAACCGATATCTTTCCATGAACCGCCGCGTACAACTTTGCGTTTCATTACTTCAGGGTCGCTTGCTTTAGCTTCGTAGTTAAATGTTGGTGCAAGGTCATGCACAAATGTAGATGCAGATTCGTCATAAGCAGATGATGTCCACTCGGCTACGTTGCCAGCCATGTTGTACAAACCATAATCATTAGGGAAGTATGAGCGTACGTTAACTGTATAAGCGCCACCATCATCGGTATAGTTACCGCGGCCGGGTTTAAAGTTGGCCATTAAACACCCTTTTGCATTTTTAATGTAAGGGCCGCCCCAAGGGTAATCTGTACCTACCCTGCCACCACGTGCAGCGTATTCAAACTCGGCATCGTTTGGCAATGCATAAGGTGAGTTGTGCGGTAGTTTGCGTTTGTCTTTATAACCATCGCTTAAACGGGTACGCCATGCGGCAAATGCCCTTGCCTGGCGCCAGGTAACACCCACAACAGGGTAGTTACGGTATGCCGGGTGCGAAAAGTAACCTTCAACCATTGGCTCGTTGGCTGCGTACGAAAAATCGTTAAGCCACACCAGTGTATCCGGGTAAACGGCTACGGTATCGCGTAAAATAAAGTCCGAACGTTTTTTTGTTTTATCGTTACGATAGTTTGACGCATCGCGCAGGGTGAATAACGCGTAGTTATATTTTAACATGCGTACATCAATCTCGTTGCGGTCAAATACCCTGTCATCGCCCTGGTAATACATCCCCTGCAGTTTTTGCTGGTTTGCAGATGCCTCTTTACCACGGGTACTGAAAACGCCATTTTTTGCAACGTAATCCCAGTTGATGTATTTACGGCCATTAGGATCGGCCGCTGCACCCTTTTTAGGTTGCAGGTAATATTTTTGATCGTTCAGGTAATTGGTGATAGCTATAGAATCGCGTACCCAAAACACAAACTGCTTGTATTTGGTATTTGATATTTCTGTTTCGTCCATAAAAAAAGGAGGTACAGTTACCTGCCTTACCTGCGATGTTTGCGCAAAGGTTACATCCTGATCTGTTTGGCCCATTAAAAATGTACCACCTTTAATGTAAACCATGTTTAATGGTGTTGTAGCCCTGAACGAACGCTGCCTTACTCCTGTAACCTCGCCACCTGCCCCGCCACCACCGCCTATACCACAACCGGTTAAGATAGTACCAGCCAAAACTATTATTGTAAAGTATACTTGTTTCATTTTGTATCCAAAATCAGTAATATGCTATCAGTTTATGCAACAAAACGCACCCCCGAATATATCACTTTTACTTTAAACCAAACCGAAAAAATGTTTTTTAAATCCAATAACAACCATTATTGGTTAAAAAAAGGCACTTTTCTATTGGTGTAAAAGTCAGCCGGGTAGTAAAAATATTTCGTTATTACATAAATACTTTCACCGTTATACGTGAAAAAAACAGGAATGTTGCGGTAGCGCAACAGTTAAGTTGATTTATTTATTAGCCTGCTTAACATACTGATCGATAGCCATCGTCATTGACGGGGCGCCTGGTGTGGGGGCTGGTATATCTAAAATTAAACCGGCATCCAGCACTGCTTTATGGGTAGTAGCCCCAAAAGCTGCGATACGTGTGTTATTTTGCTTAAAATCAGGAAAGTTCTTATATAATGACTGGATGCTGGACGGGCTGAAGAACGCAATTACGTCGTAAAAAACCTCGGCCAGATCGCTCAGGTCGCTGCATACCGTACGGAATAATACCGCAGGGGTAAAATCGTAACCATTATCAAGCAAAAACTTTTGGGTTTCTTCTGCAGCTACATCAGAGCAAGGGTAAAGGAACTTTTCGGCTGAGTGTTTTTTCAAAACCTCGGCCAGGTCGGCAGCGGTTTGTTTACCAAAAAATATCTTGCGCTTACGGTATTGGATATATTTTTGAAGATAAAGTGCGATGGTTTCTGAAAGGCAGAAGTATTTCATTTCTACCGGCACCTCAAAACGCATTTCCTCGCAGATGCGGAAAAAATGATCGGCAGAGTTACGGCTGGTGAATATCACCGCGGTAAAATCAGCCAGGTTGATCTTTTCTTTACGAAAGTCCTTGGCGGGTACTCCCTCAACATGAATAAAAGACCTGAAGTCGATTTTCAAATTGAGCTTTTTGGCCAATTCAGCGTAGGGGTTTTTATCATTTTCAGGTTTGGGCAGTGTAACTAAAATGCTCTTAACCTTTTTCTTTCTATCTTCCAATGCCATACGTTCGTTCTACCTAAATCCAATATTAAGCGCCTTTATTAGTATTAATATTGGGCAAATTTCGAGGGCACAAAGATAGATAAATAAATAAAACTTATGAAATCGAAAATTAGAAATGATACTCACACTACTTCTCAGGTATTGCCATATAAAGATAACTATCACAAACAGCAGTGTTACAGCCAGCAAAAAGGGGATAAATTTATCGGCTATTAAGCTAAAGCATAGCGCTACAGGTAAAAAAACAAAGGTAATATTAAAATAAGTGAGCGATAACGCTGATATATATTCGCTTACCAGTTTATTAATATCAAATACAAACCCTAAAAACTTCAATACCAGAAACTTGCTGGCAAACAATGTAATTATCACAAATGATAAGGTTATAAAAAGCTGCAAACCGCTAATGGTATAATAAACCTTATAATAACCTGTGGTAAGCAGGTATAAAAAAAGCCCGCAGGTAAAGCCAAATAAAAGGAAGAGGCCGATGAATGTCCAAACGTTAATAGGGCTGTCTTCCTTACCGGCCTGGCTGGCATTTTTGCGGTTATAAAATGATTGAAAAACGTTGCTCATATCCTTAGCCGACCAAATATTGAGCGCCGCTGTAAACAATAGTAATAAAATAATTATACCGATAACCCATACCTCGCGCGATGGCCGGCTGTGCCCATACCCCTGTATTATTTTTGTTTTTGCCGAAAGGCCGAGGAAATGATCGCCTTTGTAAACGTTTGCTTTTAATATACTGTCTACAAAGGCGTTAGTCCGTTGCGGATCGGGCGATATGATATAAATTTTCCCCAACGAGTCGGACACGAACCGCTCCCGGGCTGCCGTGGCATGCGCCACCGAATCAAGAAAAGGGACCGGCCCTTTAAAGCGCGGCCGTTGTCGGATACTGTCGGTTACCTGCGCTGCCGAATCAGCCTGCGCATGGGCCGTTGAGCAGCCCATAATCACTATAAACAGAAAGCAAAGTATCCAACGCATGTATTAACCCTGTATAAGGCCGCAAATTTACCTTATTTATGGCGGCTTATGCAAACCTTATGATATTACGTTGAAGTATGGCACATATACCTAACCATTAAATTGCTTTAGGTGATGGTCGGTATGTTTATAAACCAAATAACCAATTTGTTCCTTGATTATTTTTCCAAAAAAGGGATGCGTAATCTCATAGTTGGAAGTAAGTGGATATTGCTCAATTAAATCTACCCAGTTCTTTTTTGCGGCGGCAAGATCGCCGGTACTTTCTTTTATAATAAAGCCCGGGACTGTTGGCATGTTCCTTTTTAAAGGCGATTCATCCTTTATTAAACTCCTTAAAGCCATTTTGCCGAATATATAGCCAAGAAACACCCTTTTAAAAGGTTTTTTACCAAGCATCATATCCTCGTAAGCAGCGCAGTGTTTTACCATTTGATAGGCGTTCATTTTACCCCACTCGGCGCTGTTATTGCCGTTAAGCATATTAATGCGGTTTATTAGGTGATCCCTTGTTGGTTTATCAAATATGGTCTGCATCTTATTTATAATTGTTAAACAAATGTACTGCAACACACCTGATTAAACGAGTACAAACGTGACAACTTAAGGGGGCAAATGCGACAAAAGTATGACTACAGATACACCATCTTTATTCATAAATCTCCAAAAATGCAATACCTTTGCGCTTTATGGCCGGAATGTAATTAACCATTGATTTTCAAATAGTTAAAAACATAAAGTAACAAATAAGTAACATCACCAGTAAGATAAAGTACCATAAATCACGCTAAAGTAGCCCTATGTATAACCCGTATTCGCCCAAATCAAGCATAATCATGGTTTCCGCAGGTTCCTGCTCAAAGGATTAACAAAAACCGAAGTCGAAATCGGCTTACTTTCCATCGGACATAACCTCAGAAAATAGGAAGCGTAAGCAAAACTTCGCTTTTTTCGCTAAAATCCTGCTCAAATAGAAAAATCCCCCGACAATCTACCATTACAAACTTTGTTCCTAGTGGGGCTATTAAATGCTTTTTAAACAAAAACCGTCTCATAAACTAGTTATGAGACGGCCTTCTCTTTTATCTCCAGTGACCTGGAACCCAAATTGAGCCGCGACGTGTGTTTCGCCAATGCCCTCTAACATAGAAAGCCCCCGGTCGAGGCGGCGCTGTCCAATAACCACCATGCCAAACATATCTGCCACCACTTAGCTGCCAGTCTTCATCTACCCAAACGTGGCGGGGCGACGGCGCGGGCGGCCGATTAATAACTACGGCAGGTCTTGCAGGACGAACTCTGACGATGATTTGACCAAAACTTTTGTTTCCGCCTAATGTTAGGACGGATAACAATATTAGAAAACTTGCTATTTTTTTCATAAAAATGTATTGAGAATGCGAATCAAGGGTTAAAAGACAAGATAAATAAAAGCGGCAGCAATTTTACCAAAAACATGAATAAGCAAACCCTTTGTTGATCTGACCTTACTGGCTCTCTGTATATCCGTTTTTGTTATCAGCCAGTTAAATAGGGACTCAATAGGCTGCCTAATGGTAGAGACAGCAGTGGAGAACAGATCATTTTCAGCTTTATCTCTTTGTTTGATTACCTCGGGTTGTCCTTTTATCCCCTTAACAGGTGTAAGCATGATAGAATTGGTATTTATAGCTAAATCTTTAAAGAATTCCGCATCATTGTAAATTTTATCCCCAAAGAAAGTGCGGTTGTTTATATTGCTCCAATCTTGCCTGAAAACATTTAAATCATTCTCGGATGCCGGAGTGATTACTACATGTTCGGGAAAAGGCAAGCGTTTTGGGCCGTGAAAGGCCAGGGCATGTAACTTAAGCCCATAGTAAAACATGGATTTAGTAGAGCAATACCCTTTGTCCGTGATTTCAGTGGCTACTTTAGCGCTGCGCTTTCCTGAGCAGGTAATAATAGGCATAGAATCGAGTAAGCTTATAGCAGTGTCACATTCCGGTGGTATAAAAGTCGAAAAGGAATGAGCAGCTACAGCTTTAAACGCCTCACTAAGCCTGTTTAACCTGTTATTAAAAGCTTTGTAAGAAGGCAACGCAGGAAACCAGGAACGCAGGTACTGGTCAGCAAAAGCATAGACCTGCGATACACTGAAACGTTGCTCCTGCTGAACAGTAAAAAGATATAATGTCATAATTTCCTGATCTGTAAAGTCGGGTTTGTCGTTATTGGTGTATCTTTGAGATAGGTGTTTGAGTTCGTCGCTGTGTAACTTGCATATATACAGGTATATAGCGATTAGTTTGAGTGCCTTAGCCTTGGGAATCATTCTTAAAGTTCGATGTGGTAATCTTCTTTAAGATACTGATTTTCAAGGCTTTAACCAAATATATTCGTCGCTAAATCGCTCACAATCAACGATTTATCTCCTGAAGTTATCAACATATTTCGACTCTTGATTCGCATTGAGATTTAATAAATATATTAACGATAATGACCCGGAACCCAATGCCTGCCACCGTAAGGACCCACATCATAGTGACCGGGAATCCATCCGGGTCCACGCCTGACTACACAGGAACTAAAGCTGAATGCGATTACAAAGAGTAAAAGCAGATATTTCATTATTTTCATTTTGATAGGTGTATGATTAAACAATTAATTAATTGACAGCTGCATTGTGTTTTTTATTGTAAATTGTTCGGCTATCCCGGCTTTCTTGATGGCGGATCATGCTCCTTTCCCTTGGGCCGACTTTTCCGTTTGCTCTTGCAATTCTTTTTTCTGCGTTAATATTTCGTTCATTATTTCTCAGCGTATGTGCCTCATGATGGGTCAATTCACCGCTTCTTACACCTTGATTAATCCTTGCTTTTTGGTTTTTCTCCCGGTGATTGATCAATGGTGTCCTGGTCTGTGCGTTGGATACACTGGTCACTGCCAGCATGGCAACAAATAAACCACCAACAATTGATTTCTTTTTCATAGATATTATTTAGTTGTTATTAATTCATTTTCTAGCGGTGGTTAGTCCGCCTGTTTTCCATTTCTACTGTGTTTTGCCTTTTTTAATTCTTTCCATTTAAGGTATGTTGCTTCTTGATCAGCAGAGAGTATTTTTTCCATCCTGCCGTCAGTCTGGGCAATAATTTGCCGTTTTGTTAGCCGCCGGTTTCTCTTTTCTGCTTGCCTGTTAGCTTTAAGGCTATCTATGCGAACAGCTTGCTCCAACATTATTACTTTTACTTTTCTGGCTTGTTCTTTATTAAGCGACAATTGTTTTTGAAGTAAAAGAGTCTTATGTTCAGCCCTCTGATTGGGTGTTTTTTGCATTTGCTGCGCACACGCTACGTTCATAATTGAAATAAATCCACACAGTATGATTAGCTTTTTCATCTTTAAAATTGATCGATAAATACATCCTTATACAATGCATCGTATCTTATATAAGTGTTAAACTCAATATTCAATTAAAGGTTTAATCTTTTTCAAAATATACCTTGCTATAAAGGGTATGTAATCATTTTAGGGCTATATTTGCCTAAAAAAAAGTATGTATTCTAAAGAGCTGCTAAAGGGTACAATTGAGATTATTATCTTGAAACTACTGTCGGAAAACGTTAAGATGTATGGGTATGAGATCACCCAAACGGTGAAAGAACTTACCGCTAATAAAATTCAGATCAGTGAGGGTGCGATGTATTCGTCTCTCCACAAATTGGAAGCGACTGGGGTTTTGGAAACAGAATCTGTAATGGTAGGCAAAAGGCCGAGGGTATATTACCGGCTGACGAAAAGCGGCGCTGCCGTAGCAACCGAAAAGATCGCTGAACTGGCATCTTTCATCAAATCGCTAAATGATGTAATTGATTTTAACGTAAATATCGCATGAAGCGAGAATTAACGGAATTTGAGTATGACCAGATAATAGGTTATTTGAAACATTCTGGAGTAATTGAAGACAAATTAATCAAAGAGATGGCCGACCACCTGGCAATCCTGACAGAATTATATCTCGGTGAAGGAAGTGATTTTGAAACTTCATTTGAGCGGGCGAAGCAAGACGTCAAGCAAAAAGATCTGCTTGAAATTAGTGAAAACACTGAAGGATTCAAAGGATATCCAAAATTCCTCGGCAAAAAGTTCTTGGTATCATTTGCAGTCATGATATTAACTGTTTTCATCTTCCGCTTGCTTATGAAATATCAGCATATACCCAAACATAGGCTGGTTATTGTAATATCCAGACGGTTGATCAGCTTCGCACTTTTACCTTTGTTATTGCTTTATAATCTGACGATATCTGCTAACAAAGCCAAACAGGTGCTTCAGTTTGTTTTCCAGTTTTCATTATTTCAGACGATTGCGGAATATCTGATTAAACAGAAAATAAGTATTATTTTTCTAAGTTCAAGTGTAGTATTTGGATTAATCTGGCTGTTTGTATTTCTTATCGTTCCCTTGATAAGAGACAAGAGAATTACAAAGGTTAAGAAAGGCATTTAGACTAAGCCAAATGCATTACGGCATATAAAGCCGCAACTGATATGATGATCCAAAGAACAACGCCCTGGAATAATGGTTTAAAACCAACCGACAAGATCACTTTCCTGGATAAGCCTGCACCGATCAGAAACAAGGTAAGGGTTAACCCGGCCTTAGCAATGGAGATCATGTAGGGGCTGATAATTTTAGTAGCTGGGATATAAGTATTGGCTATCATAGCCAGTATAAATAAGCCTATGAAATAGGGGATGCTGATCTTTTTTGATTTGTTTTTGAAAATGAAGGTCGACATAAAAGCAACCGGGATGATCCACAAAGCTCGGGCTAATTTTACAGTGGTAGCCACTTCTAAGGCATGAGCACCGTATTTGCTTGCAGCACCTACCACTGAACTGGTATCGTGGATTGCGATAGCACACCACAAGCCGAATTGAGTTTGAGACAGATTAAAGTGATGCCCTATAATAGGAAATATCACCAATGCTATGGAGTTAAGGATAAATACACATCCTAAGGCTACAGATATTTGTTTTTCATCAGCTTTGATCACTGGTGAAATAGCCGCGATAGCGCTTCCACCACAAATAGCTGTACCTGCTGAAATAAGATAAGAGGTTTTCTTTTCAATATTTAACCACTTGCCCATGAAATAACCAAATACTAAGGTCCCGGTTATTGAAGCGATGGTAAATAAAATTCCTTCTTTACCCGCTTGCATGGCGCTATGTACATTCATCCCAAAACCCAGGCCTACAACAGCTATTTTTAATAATAAGTTAACAGCTTTATGATTTAAGTCAATGTAAGGATGACCTGTAAATTGTGCGATAACGATGCCTATTAATAAAGCTATTGCGGGGCTTGCAAAAGGTGAAAGGCAAAAGATGACACATATAAAAAATAATATCTTTTGAGCATTGGTGCCAATATTAAATAGTAGGCCGGTCGATGGTATTGTTGATTGTTGGGTATTCATATTCGTTGTTTTGATACCCAAAGATCAATCAATTTTACCCGGCGTTTTTATCATAAAATAGTATGCTCAATAACAAAAGGTTATTGATTCTTTTGAAATACACAAAAGATAAACTGCTGTAAGGTTTGAAATGGAGTTGTATGATCCTTAATGAAACAATTTATCTTTTTAAAATACCGGCTAAAAAGCCTGGTAAGTGTAAGCTCCGAATATTGCTGTACCGGCAAATTACTGCACTTTTCGGGGCCTTTTACGGAAAATGTACCGAGCACTAAATAACCGTCATCCTTTAAGTTCTTGTTTACGGTATATAAATATAGCTGCTGATCCTGCGGGTCGGTCAGGAAATGAAAAGTTGCCCTGTCATGCCAGACGTCAAATTTTTCCGTTCCGTTAAATAAGAGCATATCGCTTACTATCCATTTAATTAAAACGGCTTTTGGGCCTAAACGGAATTTAGCACGTTCAATCGCTGCTGATGATATGTCGAGCACTGAAATATTGGTATAGCCCAATGCTAATAAATGATCGGCTAATAAACTGTCACCCCCGCCGATGTCAATGATCGCGGCATCTGTAGACAAGCCTAATTCTTCTATGATCTTAACCGAAGTTTCAGGTATCGGCTCAAACCAGCTGACTTCCAAAAGTTGTTTGGTTTGATAAACATTTTCCCAATGATCTTTTCTTTCCATGACTAACGGGACAGTTTTAATAAATAATCTGCAAATTTTGCACTACTATAATCACCTGCTCCTTCATGATGAAATACCAACTGCCCTTTTTTATCAAAGATAACGGTAATAGGAATTGAGCCACTCAATAAATTCTCCGGTATCTCGCTGTTGGCCTCGTAAAGGGGAAGGGTGAATTGATGCTTATTCATAAATGGCACTGATTTATTAAAGTCATGATCTGCATCTACCATGATAAAAACAATATTTTTATTGTGCTGCAGTTTTTCATAGAGCTCATTAACAGATGGCATTTCCGCTATACAGGGCGGGCACCATGTCGCCCAAAAATTTATAAATATGACCTTGCCTTTTTGATCGCTTAGGTTTAGTATTTGCCCGTTGGTATTTTGAAAAGTGATATTTGGCAAACTGGTATTATTAGTGGTTTTTATCGGCTGCGATATATCGGGTTGAAATAAACCGACCTGCATTAAACCGCGAATCAGTAAAGCCTTGGCAGAGGGGTTGAAAAAAACGATGAGTACCAATACAATGAAAACTCCATTCAGCATATTTGCAACGGTCAGCCTTTTACGAATGGATGATATACTCATGTTTATAAAAATGCTTTTATAGATTCACCAAGGTCATATACTTTTGTTTTATCGCCAAAAGCATTATTAATGATACTGCTGCCAGCCGCGCTGCGATAGCCACCAGCGCAATGTACAATTATGGGTTTATTAAAGGGTATTTCCGAAACTCTTTCCCTTAATTCGGGAAGCGGTATAGGAATGGCATTTTTAAAAACCGGGTGTTCCATCACTTCTCCACTATTCCTGATGTCAACAATGGTATATTCCGTTTGATTCGTTGAAAACCTATCTATGTTAATAGCATCCATTATTGCTGTTCCTGCCTGAAAAACAAATGCCCGTTCAATAAAATGCTCATAGCCAATCTTCGCGCAGCGCAAGATCAGGCTTTCGAGTATTTGCTCATTTTCCGCGACCAGGTAAAAGGCTTCCTCGGGTGCAATAATGCTCCCCAGCCAGGTTTCAAACTTGCCGCCATTTTGCAGGTTGATAGATCCCGGAAGATGCCCTTTTTTAAATTCTTTTTCAGCCCTTGTGTCAATGATATAAATACTGCTGTTTAGTATACCAGCCTGGCCAACAGGAACATTTTCAATTGCCTGCGCCAGGTTTCCTGCGCCGTGTCTATTTAATTCTACATCAAATGGGAAATATTTAGGAACAAAGGGCTGATCCTGCAAAAGCAGCTTCGTGAATTCGATTTCGTTCATGGGCTGCAGCGACCAGTTACTCAATTTTTCGGCGCCGATGGTACTACTGTTGGCTTCGCTTAATGCCTTACCACAAAGTGTTCCGGCTCCATGCGCAGGGTAAACAATTACGTCATTGTCCAGCACCATTAACTTATCCCGGAGTGAATGATACATTTTAGCTGCTAATTCTTCCCGTTTAGCGGGCAGGTTACCAGCACTTTCACGCAAGTCCGGCCTGCCGCAATCGCCGATGAATAAAGTATCACCTGTAAATACCGCTTTATCTTTACCATCGTGCATTAATACGATGGAGATACTATCAGGAGAGTGGCCGGGCGTATTTAGCACCTTTAATGTTATCTTACCAAAACTGACACTATTCCCATCATCAAAAGTTTGATGCGGATAAGCTGCGCCTACTAATGCAGAACAAAAAATAGTCGCGCCAGCTGTTTGATGCAATTCTAAATGCCCGCTTATAAAATCCGCATGCGGATGGGTTTCGATTACGCCGATGATCGTCGCTTCATTATTTTCAGCATAAGCCAAATAATGGCTTACATCCCGTGACGGATCTATTAGAATTATCTGCCGGTCACATTCACTTAAAATAGCATAGGAATAGTGAGACAGTCCTTTATCTTCAAATTGTTCGATTTTCATTTTATCTGTTATATTAATGACGCAATTTCTCCCTTAATAAACCATAAGTCCACGTTCCCGTAATCGCGCTTAACAGCGTAACGATAATTACGAAGAAGCCGCTGCCGATCTCGGCGAAAAGCGGTCCCGGACAAGCTCCGGTTATTGCCCAGCCTAAACCGAAAATCAATCCACCGTAGACATTACCCCAATGAAATGTTTTGTCAGGAATAACAATTTGCTCTCCGTGTACGGTCGTTAACTGAAACCGTTTGATGAGCTGAATTGAAATGATGCCTACAACTATGGCACTGCCGATAATCCCATACATATGAAAGGCTTGCAAGCGGAACATTTCCTGTATCCGGAACCAGGAGATCACTTGTGATTTGACGAGGATAATACCAAAGATCATCCCTACCACTAAGAATTTTATATTTTTCATAACTGTAATAAATAAGGTAAAACAAACCAGGTCATTACAAATCCTCCGATCATAAAACAACCCGTTGCTACTAAAGATGGCCATTGCAAATTCGATATTCCCATGATGGCGTGACCTGAAGTGCAACCTCCCGCATAACGGGTTCCGAAACCAACCAGAAAACCACCCACAACAATAAAAATAAATCCACGGAGGGTGAACAGCTGGCTAAAGCTGAATATATCCTGCGGCAATAACCCGCTGAAATCTTTTACACCTTCCTGCTGTAGCAACGCTGTCGTATGTGGATTGATATTTATCTGCCCGGTGTTGGAAAGCAGGTAGGAAGCGATAAAGCCGCCTATAATTATTCCGGCAGCAAAAAAGAGATTCCAACTTTCCTTTTTCCAGTCATACTTAAAGAATGAAATATTGGCGGGAATACAGGCAGCGCAGACCTGTCTAAGCGTTCCGGAAATACCAAAGGTTTTATTACCTAAAAGAAGTAAAGCCGGTACGATCAACCCGATCAGGGGGCCAGCCACATACCAGGGCCAGGGTTGTTTAATTAGCTCCATGTTATTTAATTAAAGTTGTGATCAAAACAAAAATCCCCATTAACAACACAAACCAGCCAAAAGCAGGCTTTAGTTTTGTTTCGCTTATATATTTGGTTAAATAGCTGCCCGTTATAATTCCGGCTATGGCAAATGCTGAAAACAGCAATAAGAATTTATAATCGATTGGGGCATGCCGGCTTACGTCACCCATTACGCCTAACAATGAACTGATGGTCATTACCATTAAGGATGTGCCTACCGCTTTTTTCATTGGTAAACCCGCGAATAGCACTAAGGAGGGAATGATCAAAAAACCACCCCCTACGCCAACAAAACCAGTGATGATGCCCACTAAAATACTTTGGATCACTAATTTAGTATAGCTCAACAGCGGGTCGGAAACTAAAATTTCTTTTTTCTTCCTGATCATAGAAATAGAAGCGGCCAACATTAATACCGCGAAAACAAGCATTAACAACACCGGTTTGGTCAATTCAAACGACCCCATATTGAGCAAATGATGCGGTAGGACGGGCATCACCCATTTACGCATGATGAATACAGCTATTAATGATGGGATACCAAATACAAAAGCTATTTTAAAATTAACATTACCTTTTCGGTAATGGCTTATCGCGCCTGCCGAGCTGGTTAACCCTACTACAAACAGCGAATAGGTTGTCGCTATAACAGGGTCGATCAGGAAAAAATAAACTAATATGGGAACAGTGAGAATAGAACCGCCACCGCCGATCAAACCTAAAGATAGACCTATTAATATTGCCGCCGCGTATCCTGCTATTTCCACTCATTTTTTGATTAGGAAACAAATGTACCAGGATGCAGACTGTGAAATGGTGACCTATGTTACAGAGGGATATTTAAAATGATTTTATTTCTGGAGAGCGTAATTAATTCCTGTTTTTCCATTTGTTTAAGCAGCCGGGAGATCACCTCGCGGGTGGTGCCCAATTCTTCGGCCAGTTGCTGATGGGTAATGCTGAACTCATTCGATCCGTAAACACTTGCTTTTCTTTTCAGCAAGGTCACGATCCGGTCGTCTAACTTTTGAAAGGCAACCGCGTTGATCACATCCAGCAATTCCTCGAAACGTCTATGGTAAAGTTTAAAGATAAAGTCCGCCCATTCCGGGTATACCTTGATCCATTCACTGGCTTTGGCAATAGGCAGCATCAACACTTCCGAATCTTCCTCCACCACTAATTTGACCTTACTGGTATCTTCATGTATCCCGGCCAAAAAAGACATAATGCAGCTTTCGCCGGGTTTGATGTAGTAAAGTAATATTTCCCGCCCGTCTTCATCTTCGCGAATCACACGCATGCTACCGGAAAGCACCACCGGGATAGACCGAATATAACTATTCGATTGCATCATCACCGTTTCAGCCGGCAGGGTTTTAAGCTGGCTGTTGGCTCGCAGTTCTTCTTCTAAAATTGCTCCGAATAGTTTCATAGAACAAAGATAGCGGAACTAACGGATTACTGTTCAAAAACTAAATAGTCAGGCGTTACCCCCTCCAGTTTTAAAGCTTCATTGATAGCAGACACCATTTGGTCCGGGCCGCATACATAGAAATGTTTATCGAAATTTTTAACTTCGGCTTGCAAAAATGCAGCATCTATCCTGCGATGGTCATGCGCAACATCGTTTTGACGAGTAGTTGTGAATATAACATTCTGGCAAAGCATATCCTGTAGCTCGTCGTGAAGAATAATATCCTGATCGGTCTGATTTGAGAAGAAAAGTTTATTTCCTTCCAGCTGCCCATATTGATGTAGTTGCCTTAATATGGCCAACATTGGCGTAATGCCTGCACCACCTGCGATAAAATACCCCGGCCCTTTATATTCAATAGCTCCCCAAACATCTCTTAAAATGAGTTCGTCGCCTTTTTGCAGCATATCCAAATGGTTAGTTACGCCCTGATGATCATTATAAATTTTTATAGTGAATTCAAGAAAACTATCATTATTGAGGCTGGTAAATGTAAACGGGCGTTTTTCTTCCTTCCACCCGGGGGCATTAATGGACAATTCGGTAGCTTGCCCGGCATTAAAATGATAGCCAGCAGGCTTTGTCACTCTAAATCGTTTTACATTGTGAGTAATGTCTTTGATCGAAATTATTTGAACGATGTTTTCCATTTTATAAGCGTTTTTTTTCAAAAAAATCCTGTTATATATAATAAGGCTTATTTACAATACCTGGCTATTATTCTGCTTGTTTTTGGTAAATAACCCTTTCACCTGGCAGGTCATTGTAAGTGCGCTTACTGCAAGATACATGGTCAAAGGAGCAATAAAGATCATCGTATGGGTGTGTAAATACCAGTCGATAGCGGAGAGTGTCGGCATAAATACTACGATTATTGCCCTTATACCCGCTTCTTTATAAGAAAGGTTTTGCGGTGCATCTTTATCAAACCAACCTGTTTTGGTTTTAATCCCAATCATTGCTTTGTCTTCCAAAGCGATATGTTCAACGTTTTTTACCGGGGCGTAACTGTAGTGACAAGATTTACCGGTAATTAAGATTTTGGGGTCGACTACTAATTGAAATGTTTTCATGATGTTTTTTCTTTTTGTTGATACAAATATCAATCAGAAAAACTCTCAATTTTTATCACACTTATTGATTTACAATAACCATTAGTTATTGATTAAACAGCATTATAAACTTAATGTGCCTTGTAAGTTTTGGAAAAACGCATAAATAATTCAGCCAGTGAGGATGGTTGACCGTGTAGCTGAATGAAATAAAAAGGCCGTTCTATATTAAAGTCTTTAACATCTACTATTTTCAAAGTATTTGCCTTAAGTTCATTTAATATAGACTGAACAGAAAGGAAGGCGAAACAACTGCTATGCATCAGGTACGATTTAATGCTCTCAGTTCCTCCTAACTGCATTTCTGTTTGCAGGTCGGATAATTTAATATCAAATGGCTTCAGCGCATGTGCAATAACATCCAGTGAACCTGACCCCGGTTCACGCAACAGTAAAGGAAGCGTTTTTAATTCTTCCGGCTTTATCATATCTTTTTTTATGATATTATTGGCCGTACTGCAAACCAGCACCAGTTCATCGGCAATAAATTCCTGGTATTTTATCTGCGGGTTACGATTTATTCCTTCTACCACTCCCAGGTCTATCTCTTTATTTAATAAAGCCTGTTCTATTTGCTCTGTATTACCCGTAACCAAGTTTACACGCGTGTCTGTAAACTTTTTATGAAACTGTGCCAGTACCGGAGGTATTACATACTGTGCGACGGTATTACTACCACCAATACGCAATACGCCTGAATGCTGTTTTATCAGTAGGTTCATATCGAATTCTAATTCTTTATAAATGGCCAATAGCTTATCAGCATATTGAAGCAACATATCACCCGCCGGGGTCAATACGATCTTTTTATTGCCGCTACGTTCAAAGAGGGTTGCCTTATATTCAGCTTCTAACTCTTTAATGTGTTTGGTAACCGCTGGCTGGCTAATATATAGCTCGGTTGAGGCTTTAGTGAAATTAAGCCTTTTGGCTACCGTATAAAATACCTGCAATCGGAAATCTAACATTTGGATGTATTAAAGTTTTAAGATAACCTGGCAATCATTAATATAAAAGGTAAAACTAAAAATGCGAAGGCTGCTATTATTGCCCCTGTGTTAATTGCTTTATCACCTAATATGATTGTTCTTTCTGTAAATTGGTGATGAGTTAAGCTTTGTAAAGTTTTCATGATCTGTTTGATTTTGTTAATCAAAGATCAATTATAAAAACACGCCATTTTCATCACCATTATACATGGTTGATAATGTAAAGTTATGGATTATTTGTTTAGAGATTTATTCAAATAAGCAAATAGCCATCCGAGTACCAATCCGAATAACCAATTCGTTATCATAAAATAACACATTCCTGCTAAGGAGAGTTTATAATTACCAAGCAAACCGTACCCTAAAAGTGGTAACACTATAAATCCATTAATTAGCCAGGGCAATAAAGAAAAAAGGCTGCCTTTAATCCATCCAGACATTTTTAGCAACCGGCTAAACCAGCAAATATAAATTATTACCATTACAAGTCCTGTAAGGTAATGAAAGACAACGCCAAATAATGAGGTATATAAAAAAGCAATATGGCCGGTTATTGGCCGGCCATATTGTAATAATAATTTTAAAAGTCCGCCACCTTCCGCCTTAATATGGATCATAGGTGCAAGTTGGAGCAATAAAGTATTTACCGAGATGGCGATAAACCCGGCAATTAAGGCGTCATTTAATAAAGGCATCTTACGCTTAATTATTCCCAACCCCATTTTTTAAATATCGCGTGACCCGCTGCGCTTTGAAGGAACTGAACAAATTGATTTGACTGCTGCCTTTGCTTACCGTTTGTCGTTAATGCTACGGGAGTACCACGGTACAAGAGTGATGAGGCCGGAAATTCTACTACCTGTGTAATACCTTTCAGGTTTTCATGCCATGAGGCATAAGTAATCCAGGCGTCATAGGTATTATCTTTTTTCCAAGCATCTATGCCCAAAGCGGTATTGGCGAACGAACCTGAGATATTCCGCTGGATATTTTCAATCAGACCCTCTTTTCCGGCAATATCTTCCCATAATCCAAATTGCCCTGCACCGTTCACATCTAAAATATGTATCCCCCGTTTGGTCAGGTCTTTCAGCGATGCAATATGTTTAGGGTTTCCCGGCCTGACCAAAATGGCTGCTCTTCTTTTATACAGCTCAACTCTTGTACCGACATCAACCATCCCCGGATGGGTCTGGATAAACTGGGTAAGCATATATTCGGCACCTCCATAGATCACATCGGCATTTTGCTGAGCCGGGGTCAGCCATTTAGGCTCGGGGCCTCCCGTTACGATTACAGGAATACCTGTCTTTGCGGTAAATACTTTAGCGCAATCCTGCATCGCCGATAGTGGGCCTCCCGGTCCATAGACGTGCAGGGTATCAGTTTGAGCGTAAGTTGCGAAACAAACCGCCATTATCATTGCGATACTTAAAATGTATTTTTTCATGATTATCTTCTAATTATTGACCTGCCATTACCGTAGTTTTATTGGCATCGTTGATCAGGATCACCATTTTATAATCAGCCATAGGCTTGCCTACACTCTTAATAATACCGGTAGACTGACCGCTGAAAGCTCCCTTGGCATCCGTTTTAAATGCATTGATTACATAATCTGTTTTGTAGGGCTGTTCGGTGGAATTGGTGAGTGCTAAAGTATATGCGGTATTAGCTTCCAGCTTTTTGAAATCCTGTTGTACCAGGTCGGTTAAGCCTACACTTCTTGCATTGAGCATGCCTGTAGCGCTGATCGCGCCGGTGCTTTTCATTTTAATTACCTGGCTTTTATTACCTGCATTCAGGGGTGATAAGCCCGTCGTAAGAGGTGTTACCGGTCCCGCATTAACAGCGTACAGTAAAGCCTGTGGGCACTGACCGATCGGGATCGTTTTTACAATGGCCATTTTTACCAAGTCCACTACCTGAACCTGATCATCATTCTCCAGCCCTACATAAGCAAATTTACCATCGCCGGAAGGCCATACGCCATGTGGTAATGAACCCGTGGTTATGCTATCCACCAGTTTGAAACCCTGGTTGATATCAAATACTTTCAGGGTGTTTTCGCCGCCAACGGTCACGAGCATTAAGGGCACCTTGTTGGTAACGGTAAACGTAACGTGATTGGTAATCGGGCCGGTATTGAACACTTTTTCTATTTTATTGGTGGCGGTACTGATCTGGGTTACCTTGCCAACGTCTTTATGGGTCATTGCGATCCATTTACCGTCAGGGCTGCAAAATATATTCGGCGAGAACGGGCTGACAACCGGGATACTTTTAACTACTTTATAGGTCGCCGTATTCACCACATCCAATTGCGCCGTAAAGCTGGAACATACATAGGCCCATTTTCCGTTCGGGGTAAAGGAAACCATGCCCGGCCCGTCTGCCACAGGAACTCGTTTGATCTCTTTCAGCGTGGCGGCATCGATCACACTGATGTAAGCTTCACCTCTTACCGAGATCCAGGCTTGTGTGCCCGACGGATTAAACGTAGCCTCATGCGGCGACCTTCCAATATAAACTGTTTTCAGTAACTTGTTGGTGGCAGTAGAGATAAATGTAACTGAGTTGGAGCCGATAGATACGGCGGCCAGTAATTGCCTTTTTGGGGTATAGCCCAGGCCGTGTACCAGTGCCTGGCCTTTATAAAGCGGACTTAAGATCTCCGGCTGGGGTTTTCCCAATACGATCTCACCCAGATAGGTTTGCGTTTTAGGGTCTATCACCGATACCGTATTTGAGATCTGGTTACCGGTGTACACACGGTCCTGTGCGCTTAATTTAGTCAGCGGCAATAACAGGAACAGGATCATTAATTTTTTCATCGGTGTTTGTTTATTGGATAGGTGTGAATTTCTTCATTTGATCAATTTCGATCTGCTCATCCGAGATAATACTTTCGGCAAGACGCTTGGTGTTTTTATCGGTCCCGTATTGCAACGCCACCTTAGCCATGTCAATAGCGGCCTGGTGGTGCGGGATCATGACTCGGGCAAAAGCATTGTCGTCGTTACTTAGCGTTTTATCTTTCGGCATTTGCTGCATCATGACCACCATCATTTTTTGATTGGCCTGTTGATGAGCTTTGCCTTTGCCGGCAAATGTTTTGGTATTGCGTAGCAGCAATTGCATTTGCTGGATCTGCACCAGTTGTTCGGCTTTGATACTTTTGGCCAGTTGGATCAGCTCCCGGTTTTTGCCGTGCGCTATTTCATAATTCGCCATATCCACAGCGCCCTGATGATGCGGGATCATCATCGCCAGGAAATCTTCATCGGCTGACGCGGTGGGTACGACCCTATCCATATTAACCATCATCTGATCCATCATTTTCAGGTATACGTTTGTTGAAGTAGGCATCGACATTGACATAGACATATCGTGATGCTGAGCTTTGGCTACACCAAAAAGCGACATCAACAAAATAACAAAACTGAGTTTTGGCATCATATAAAATGAATATTTATAAACATTGAACCAGTCTATTGTTTTGTCGGCTGCGGCGTATACCTTAAATAAGGTTTCACAATACGATGTCCTTCGGGAAACTTTGATTCAATATCTTCTGTTTTAACACCTAAGCCAATAATGACATCCTCGCCTGCTTCCCAATTCGCTGGCGTAGCTACGCTGTATTCGTCGGTTAGCTGTAAAGAATCTATCACCCGTAATACTTCATTGAAATTACGCCCGGTAGATGCCGGATAGGTGATCATCAGTTTAACTTTTTTATCAGGCCCGATGATAAATAAGGAACGAACGGTGGCTGTTGCCGATGCATTTGGATGGATCATATCATATAACATCGATACTTTTCGATCTTCGTCTGCAATAAGTGGAAATTCTACGCTGCAATTTTGGGTTTCGTTAATATCACTGATCCAGGCAAGATGCTTATCAAGCGGGTCTATACTTAAAGCAAGTGCTTTTACATTTCGTTTATCAAATTCGCTTTTTAATAGAGCAGTCTTACCCAGTTCAGTAGTGCATACGGGAGTATAGTCGGCAGGGTGAGAAAATAATACGCCCCAGCTATCGCCCAGGTACTCGTAAAAATCAATTTCCCCGATGGTAGTTTGTGCGGTAAAGTTTGGAGCTAAATCTCCTAAATGCAATGACATATTTTTAATGTTAATGTTCGTTTATTATTTGGTTGTAAATCCGTATTTGCGGTATATCGCTTTGGCTGCCGGGCTAACCAAAAAGTCCATAAAATCCCTGGCTGCCTGTGCATGCGGCGCATTTTTTAGTTGTCCTGCAACATAAGTCGCGTTGATATTCTGATCAGAAGGGATCTCGACCATATCAACCGGGTGTTTGATCATCACCTGGTAATAAGCCTCACTATACCATACCGGGGCAGCGTCCGATTGACCGTACATAATACGCATCGGTGATTGACGGTGATGGATCTGGGTAAGGTAAGTGGTACTATCCTTTAACTTATCTTCCATAATAGTCTTACGCAAAGATTCTGTACCTGCGAGTACATAAGCCTGCTCAATGCGTTTACCTATCCCTTCAAAATCCGGGTTCGGCATACTAACACGAATCGCAGCCTGCCCTAAATCTTTTAATCCTTTAATATTTTTCGGATTGCCTTTCTGTACCATTATAGCCAGACGGTTATAGGCGTACGGTTCGGTTTTGCTGAAGTATTCCGGCATTTGATCTGTACGGTTTTTTCCTGCAGTATATACATCAGGTTTAAGCGTAATACGCAGGTTTCCGATGGTGATCGAACCACCCATAATTTGTTTGGCTAAAATGCCCGGAGGCAACGTTTCCGCAAATACCCGCTGATATTGCGGATAAGCCTTCTTAAATGCCGCCATCATATCATCCAGGCACATAAACTGGTTACCGGCAAAGAACACAACTAACTGCGGGTCGTTGATGTCACCAAACAGGTCGGGAACATTATCAACCCCCGGCACGGTAAACATCACCTTGCTTTCCGGCGGAGTGTTCCAGGGCGGATCAAACCGGTGCTCCTGGGCTTTAACTTGGTTGCTGCATGCAATAAATGCTGCTACGCTAAACAATATATTTTTATAATTTTTCATTTGACTTTAATGTTTGTAAATGATTTTTAGAATGATAAGGAGGTTATGGATGAACGACAGCCCAGCCTTGATATTGACGGATGATAATCTCGCCATTACCGCTTGGTACGTAGGATACAAACGGGAATAGGTCGTTTTTATCTATTTTTCGTTCTTTGATCGTATTGCTGCATTGAGCTAAAACAACACCTTTGGCTTGCAAGTCTTTTAAGGTTTGCTCATATGCGCCGCTCTTCATATAAACGGCAACGCCATCGCCGAAGGCGATAAGCTCCACATGCAATTTGCCTTTCAGGCGGACATCTTCCAGCGCGTTGTCAATATTGCGCAGCGTGCCCTTTATTTTTTTATCGTCGTTTGAATTTAGGATGTATAGCGCATCGTAATGCTTCAATTTTGCTGTTGCGCCGGTAAAAGCTGCCGGATCGGTTTGGGCGCTTGCTGTTTTTACAAAAGTTAAAAAGGCAAAGGCTACTAAAATTAAGGTGTACTTTTTCATGGTTTTTATGTTTATGATTTTTTAACGGTTAATTCTTTTTGTGCGTCTTTGATTGGCTTAAAGGGGCCAAGTTTGTGCTGTTTTTCGCTAAAGGCATCCGCATACGGCCCAAAAGGAAAATCTATCGGTTTCTTTTTCAAATCCTTCCAGTCATTGTGCTGGTCTTTGTGCGGACGGGGTTGGGTGTTAATAAAGGCTGCTACGTTCCAGGCTTCTTCATCTGTCAGCTGTGGACTTTCATAAGTGGCGCCGAAAGGCATATTGTTTTTAACAAATCCGGCAAGATTGGTCAGCCTGTACATACCCGCACCATCATTATAACTATGCTTACCCCATAGAGGCGGATTGGTGTAGGATTTTTTATCGGCCGCTAACATGCCTTCTCCGTTATTGCCGTGACAGCTTTGACATTTCATGGTAAAAACCGCCTTTCCTTTTATCGGATCGGCAGCCCCATCCATGAAGGCCAACTTTTCTGTTGCACTTCCGAATAGTTTCTGCCCTTTTTTTACATCCTTACCGATCCATTTCATGTAGGCCAATATAGATTGGATCTCTTTTTTTGAAGTATCCGGTACTTTACCTGCCAGGCTGCGTTCAAAACATTCCGCTATTCGTTCTGAAGCTGGCTCTACCTTACCGCTGCGCCCACTCATTTTTGGATAGCTGGCAATGAAACCGGCGTAATCGTTTCCGAACAATTTAGTGCCGCCTGCAAGGTGACAATTCTGGCAGTTCATGCCGTTGGTAATATGCGCAACCGAACCCTGCGGGCCAAAATATTGAGATGTATGTACTAAAAGCTCTTTTCCATAACGAATCATGTCGCCTGCTTTTCCTGCCGGGATGGTGCTTTCATCCGGCGCTTTCCAGGCATCTGCAGGTATGGCTCTCGGCGTAGTTCCAGCTGCGGCAAGCGGAGATGAAGGAGCAGTAACACTGGTTGTAGCTGCGCCCTCATTTGCTTTGGGGCTTGCTGTAGTTCCCGATCCGTTATTGAATAAGGAAACTATTGTAATTGCCATACATGCTACAGCAATCAACGTAATATAAATCGTATAGCGTGATACCTTTACTATCGTTTTAACCAGTTCTTTTTCTTCTTCGGGTTGCATGATACTATTATTTATTAAGAGGATTATTATAATTCTTTTAAGCTTAAAAGAGCGCCGTTAATGTCGTAAATTATCTGGTAATCTTCCCATGAGCCGTAACCCTCGGTAGCCATTGTACTTCCGCTATGATTGTCAATGGTTAAAACATATAGCGTTCCGTTTTGGGTGGTAACTTCCTTGATCTCATCTTCATAGAATGAAGCATATTTGCTGTTCCTCAATGCAGTTTTAACTGCCAACGGCATGTCTTTGGTCCCGCTTAGCTTTATCGAACTTTTTAACCAGGTTCCGTCTGCAGCGTAAACAGCAGTTTGTTTTTTGTGGTTAAGCTTAAATTCTGCCTTGTAACCGGCTTTGTCCATTTTCCAATCCTTAAGTACTGCGCCGGGATATTTAGCTGTAAATTCAGCAGTAACTTGTTCTGGCGCTTTTACACCGCCTGTTGCAGCATTGGCGTTAATTGTAAATCCTGATACCATCAGGATAAGTGCTGTTTTGATTATTGAGTTTTTCATTTTGTAATATTTTGTTGTTATTTAATACATCAAAAGTAATTACAGAATGAAGGGTATTTTTATCATGATTAATGATGTTCAATAACTAAATGTTATTAAACAATTTTGATTATAGACCCGGTATCAGGTAGATCACTAATAAGGCACCTACTATCACAATAGCTAGGGTTAGTAAAAGTGAAGGAAGCTGTGATGGCTTATAGGCCTTATTTAAGAGTTGCTTTTCCGTATTTCGATATCTCAAGTACGAATACAAAGCCATAAAAGCACCAATGGCCACCAGTAAGATTCCAATTTGTGTAGAATAACCTTTGCCGGGTAACACGGTTTGTTTAGTATTCAAGACTAATGAGATCTGTTTAATAAAAAGCGCAAATTTTACCACCACAAAGCCGAAGCCCATTATGGCAACACTGGTCCTGATCCAGGCTAAAAATGTTCTTTCATTAGCGAGGTGGTCGCTGGGGTTTGAGGTTGGCTTGTTTTCTTCGGTTGACATAAGTGTTTCATAAACAACAAAATGTTTAATTAGTTTGCAACGATTTACTTTATAGGACGGTAAGCCACGACAATTAAGCTATTGAGGCTTTACTAATTATAAGATAACTCGTTAAACAAGTATAATCTCAGGTAATGAAACCATAACTTGTGCTTAATGTTATTGAGTAGATAAATAATTAAAACATGGATGAATCGATAAATGCTAAAGAGCGCGACGAAAGGGAATTTGAATCGAGTGAGGCTTATGATTTTGAGTATTGGGCAAAACACTTTAAAATTTCAGTCGATGAATTAAAGTCCGCAATAAGTAAAGTAGGAAACTCTACAGAAGAAATAGAAAAGTATTTAAAAAAATAAGGTAGTGAAGATTACAAAATACATTCATTCTTGTCTTTTATTTGAAAAAACTGGCTTTAAAATTCTATTTGATCCTGGAAAGTTTTCTTTTGCTGAAGGGTTAGTCACAGCGGAAATGTTTAATGATGTGCAATCGGTGATTATCACCCACAATCATCCCGACCATTTGGATATGGAGAATTTGAAAAAGATAATTGAACTAAGTAAGGCTACTATTTATACTAACGCAGAAGTTTCGAAAGAACTTTTTGCCAATGGTTTGGAAAGTATTCTTGTCGAAGAAGGCGAAATGACAATTGGTCCTTTTAGTTTGGATGTTTTAAATGTTGCTCACGAGCCTATATTGGATAGCCCCTTCCCGGATATGCAAGCTTACGTTATTGACGATACAATATTGAATCCGGTTGATTCGTTTGAGCTAAAGCTTTATGCATATGAAGGAATAAATTTATTGATTCTTCCAATCATGGCACCCTTTACTACCGAACTGAAAGTTGCTGAATTTGGCGACAAAATTCATCCAAAGCATATACTTCCGGTTCACGACGGCTATGCGAAAGACTTTTTTCTGAAGCAACGGTATGAGAACTACGCTAAACATTTCAAGAAGAGAAATATTGAATTTTATGCTGCCGGAGAGGCTGGGTTTAGTGTAGAAATTGATTAAAGGTGGCTTTCCTGCTTGTCCTTACTATCATAAAAATGTTCCTTTATGATAAGGTTCTTGTTATTAAAGACATTTCTTTTACAGATAAAATTCTAACTTAATTAGTAGTTGAATTCACCATCCCATTTTCAACGCTTAGGCACCAAAAGCGCAAGGTGGATGAAATGTCAAGGCCGAAGCACCGCTAAAAAACAAATTAAAATGCTTCGCTTGTATAGCCTTTACATTTCATCCGCCGGTCGGTAACTTTGCCGAGCGCGGTGAAATGGAATGTTTACCGACCAATTCCACGTGATTGATCTTTTTTATTTTCTTGATTCTGTTCGGGTTGCTGCTTGTCCATGATTTTTGCATATTGATTTAACTCAGCAGTTTTTACAAGGTCATTCGCCCAATCAGGAATTAATTCTGCTCGCTCCTCAATTTGGCCAGCCTCGATTGTTAAATAGGAGGTTAGCTTCCTATCTAACTCATTTGATGCAAAGCTCTTCACTAAGTGAACAGAGTCGAAATCTTGATAGTATTTAGTCAAATTCTTCAATCCCATTTCATAATTAGCTTTTATATTATCCAGGCTAACCTGATGACCACCATTCGCCACCCGAAGTTTTACGCGTTCGATAGAAGCCTCCAGGCTATCAAGTCCGAAAAAGATGAGCCTGGCTTGATAACCGGATTTTTTAAATTCAGTTACAGAGTTCATCACCTCTGAGGATCTGAAATTAGTTTCAAAGGCACAATCGAGCGACTGTTCCATTGCTTTATTCTTCCAATCGGAAAATATATGCCCATTTACGGCTTCGTAGAGATTGCCACTATCGGTGGACGGGAATTCTTTCTTTAACAATGCAAACTCCTTATCACCGTCAAATATGGGCGTACCAGGCAAAAGCATACTCGCCGACAGCGTGCTCTTACCGGCACCATTGGGTCCGGCAAAAACATACAATTGTGGATGCTTCATTAGAAACTTCTCCTGATAGTTTGGGTTTGGCCCGTATCCGCATTTACTTTTACAAGTTCACGGTGGTCAGTATATTGATGTATAAAGACATCTTTGTCTTTGCAATATGTATCGTCCTGATAAATATTATATAATCCTTTTTGCAGGTGTTCTGCTTCAACCTGTTCAATTTCCTGATCCAGCCAATTATTCTGCTCTTTTAAAGAACGTTCAAAAATCGGTTTAAATGTTAATTGATCCATTAGTTGATGCAGTTCAGAATTTTTATCTACCGTAGGTGCTATCTTTTTCCATTGCTCCAATGGAATTAATACACCAATTGGCTCATGTTTAGCATTTATAAAAATGCTAAGTTCGCTGTTCTTCTCAAACTTATTCAAATTTAACGTTTTGTTCATTGTCTTACAAATAAAGGGTTCACTTATTCTGTTTTGTCTGTATGGTGCAAAAACTGTTTTATTCTTCCAGCTTTCATTTTATGTTTTTTAAAAGTTTTATTTGGGGAGAACCGGTTAACAGTATCTCTAGTTGATATATTTTCAGCGTTGTTTTTCAGTTTAAATTCATATGCTTCGAATGCGAAGCCCATTGTCGTACCTGTCAATGCGGCTACCAGTAGGATGAGTATGCTGCAAATGATAAGCAGCCAACTTGTCTTTGGATCAAAGTAACGTTTAGCCAATGCCCTTATATCTATATTTAAGGCGTCTATTTTATCTATAACTTTTTGGAAGGATGCAGTGGACGTTTCTTTGCCGGATTCGGCATAAGCTTTTTGAATTTCCGCAAAGATCTGTCCGAACTCTTCACTGTAGTCAGGTATATAAACCTCAGGATAATTCGTTTTACTTTCCATTGCTTTAATTATAGGAACAAGGTCTTTAATATTCTCTATATGCTCTTCGAGTTTTACTTGTCTTCTTTCCATATCCGTGTTGGTTTTGACTAAGGTGTCAATAAGTTCATCTACTCCATTTATCCTTTGGTTTAGTTCATCTATTTCTTTCATCTTGATATTCCTTTACTTTGCTGTTGTTCATTTTTCTTTCGCCGTCTTCTTTCCGGGCTGTCATCGTCGTCGGCTATATTGCCAAGCATGCCACCTAATAAATCCGCTCCTGCTGATAGCGATTGCCTCAGGTAATGGGTTTCCGGCTCCGGCTTTAAATAAGTTATTTTTTCGGTCTTGTCCTGGCTTTCTCTTTCCTGCTTTGCGTTTTCCATTACTTCTCTTAGCTGGTCTGCCAAACTCTTTTCCGGTTTAGCCTGCTGTTGTTCTATTGCCTGGCTAAGCTTTGCATAACTTAAATTCCGGTCTATCTCTGATCCTTTAAATCTATATTCGCCTTTACTGAAACTGATGCCCTGTACCTCAGTGGTGCCGCTCTTATATTTCAAATAGGTAACAATACCCTGTTTAGCTAATACCTGCTTTAGCTCATTGATATTTTTTACTTTTTTGCTGGCGGCCCTGATGGCATCGAATAATTCATATTTAATTTTATCCTCACCTTTAAGCTGCTGGCGGTTAACGCGCTCTTTACCCGATGACAGGTAAAGGCCATGCTTTAAAGTCAATTCTTTAGCAACCTGTACATTGCGCTGTTTTTGAAAGTTATCGGATATGGTTTTACCATTATTACTTACCCGGTTGTAAACGATGTGGATATGCGGATGATCTTTATCTTGGTGTTTTACGATTAAGTACTGCGTGTCCTGTATCTTCATTTTTTGCAGGTACTCTTTCGCCAATGTCACCATTACCTCATCGTTCAGCTTAGCGGCATCGTTAACGCTCCAGCTTAAAGCAATATGTCCAACTGCTTTTCCTAAGTTGGGATTGTATTTTCGTTGCAGGTTAAAATCGTTGATGATTTGATTAACCTGTTGCATTCGTACGCCAGCTGCATCCAATACCACTGCATCATTTTTTTGTACCACATAGCGGATGCACCCGCCAAAGCTTCTACCCGTTATCACTTTCCCTATCATTGTTATTGAGCTGTTTTAAAGTAATATCTATCTCTTTCAAAATTTTATCGCAGTTACGAACTACCGTCAATAAACCTACCTGGTGCGCAAGCTTTGTCAATTGATTCAGGTTATTGGCAAGCTCGGCAAGCATCCAAAGGATGCGCCGCTCATCGTCTGTTAAGCGGGGAACCACCTTGGCACTTTTGGCTGCTGCTCTTATCCAACTGCTTGAACGCATGCCTGCGGTTTTGGCTTTGCTGTCAATATAAAAGCGCTCGGTCGCTGTCATCCTGATACGTATAATCAACTCCCGTTTAACCCTTTTCTTTGGTGCGCCTCCTTTGTTTTTGGGCTGGGTTACCGGTTGTTTATTAGTTGTCTTAACTGTTGCTTCCATCGGTTACCTCCTTACTTTTTCTTTCGTTTTTCCCTTTTGCAACCATCGGGCGCAAAAGGCAAGTTTGCCCGGTGCCGACAGGCATCCGGGATGTTTTTGTGGCAACAAAAACACAAACTTGCTCCTTACAAGCGGATAAAAAACGGCCATTCGCCGTTCGCCCTTTATACCGATATACATCTATACAGCAAGCAGTATTTGCTGATGAAAAAAAACTGGTTTACCGTCCCAACCCCAGCCCCTTTTCTTCAGGCGCTTCGCGCCTTGCCTCCGCTCGCAAAGCGCCCCTCCTTTGGGCGCTCAGGTAATCGTTCACATCGTTATAGCCTTTGTAAAACTCGCTGGCATCAATGCCGTTGATATCTGCTTGTCTCAACTTTTCTGCGGCGGTTTGTCCGGCCTTGTCGTTGTTTAAAAACAGAAATACATCTTTGTAACTTTTCAAAAAAGTGGTCTTGCCTGTATTCCGTTCGGTGCTGACCAGGCAAAGGATGGGCAACATCTGCATCGGTATTTCGAGTAGAATTTTTAAATAATCCAAACCGTATTCGAGCTGGTCGCCGAAAATATGGCCCAGGTAGGCCAGCGTCCGTTCTGGCTGGCCAATCTTCGGAACATGTATAAATGGATGATACCGATTATAAAAATTGCCGATAAACCGCTTGTAATGCAGGTGTGACGGTACAAAGCAAAAGCCATCATATTTCGGTATACCGGACAGATAGCTCTTGCCATGATCTTGCTTAATGCACTCTACCGAACAGGGAAGGAGCAGTGTCATGCGGTCACCCGAAGCGAGGGGCTTTTGAACGATCTTGTAATAGGCCGTGCCGATTCGGAGATAAGGATATTCCTGTTCCATATTTCCCCTTATTTTCTGCGCAAACGGCGTTTAAAAACAAAATTTTCTGCTTTCTCGGCTATGTCTTTGTCGGTTAGCCTTTTATGGGACATCAGCCAGCTAACGATCTCCTTTTTAGAGAACCTGACACCACCGTTAGGAAGGACAATGCAGGGAATCTTTCCTGCAGATTTTAACTGGTAAAGGGTTTGGCGTGCGTAACCCGTAGTTTTCTCTGCTACCTCATAGCCTCCTATTTCATCTTCGTCGCTTGGCACCAGTATTGGTGCGGGCAAAGCTGTTGCGGATTCTTTTAAAATGGTCAACAGATCTGATACTTTAAGATCTATTACCCTGGTGTTTTCATTGATATTCATTCGACCTCCGTTTTGGTTAACGGAAGCAAAAAAATAGAACAAAATAGACCTATACGACCGATTGGGCGGTATCGTACGAACGTACTTTATGTCATGCTTGGGTACATTATGGAGTTCTATCCAAAACGTTTATTCTTTAAGGATTGATTTATATACCTCGACATAATCATCGGGTAAGGTTTTAAATCTTTCGTTCTCTAATACGACAAGTCCTTTGTTTTGACCGATCATAAAAACGGAATGCAATAATCCCCTATGACTTTTTTTCAAAATATCCTCCGAAAGTATTTTCCGGTCTTTAATGCAGTATTTAAGGAAACCTGCCAGCGTTTTGTCGGGCGCACCATTACGTATAATTTCGGTAAGCGCTATTTTTCCCTGCTCATTATATTTAAAAAGTGGCCCGCTTTTACTATGCCTGTTTAGGTCTTCTATTAATTTTTTAAATGCCATTTCCTTTTCTTCTACTGTTTTACCTTGCCGCCAAAAATCATAGAATGACTGCGGTTTACGCAATAACTGAAAATCCTCCTTGTCTATCTGAGCAAGTGCAGAAAGTTGTTTTTGCCAGTCCTTGCTCCAAAACAGATAGAAAACAGCATTGATATTTTTCTTGTTTCCGTCGGGAAAAATCTGACCAATCAAGACGTAGCCGATAAAACAGGTAATAATAAATCCCAAAAGACTTATAGCAACAAAATACGTACCTTTAGAATAGACACCGAAACCCAAAAACAAAAGGCCGATCAACAAAAATGACAGGCCATAGAAAATCATCAGCAGGTAGTGAAAAATACTTATATTGATATAAAACAAGCGAAGCTTGTTAACCTCTATCGGGTCAAGACCCTCAAAAGTACCCTTAACCTGCAATAAACGCTCCTGTGTCGGCAAATGATGAAAACGGCCACTAAGTTCATCCTGCCAGTTTTTAAAACTTACCGATAAAAATAATTGGACGGGTAATAGCCAAATGCCTAATACGCCAAAGGTAATAATCAGCGGCAAGCGTATTCCCGGAACCAAAAGGTAGACCAGGGTAAACGCTATTACTAAACCGATTTCAAAAAAAACCTTTTTCATATTCAAAGTTTAGGAAATTTCAACATTTCGTTTCGTTTCTTTTCGTCAACGATTTTAGCATAGATTTGGGTCATTTCAATTTTACTGTGTCCCAGCAGTTCTTTCATGGTATATATATCGATTCCAAAAGTCAGGCCAATGGTTGCAAAAGTGTGCCGGGCAGCATGGAAATGGAGGTTTTTTTTCAGACCGGCTTCCAATGCCCAAAATTTTAAGTAAACATTTACCACCTGACTTGTTGGCAAATCCCAAAACACTTTCTTATTTATAGGATGCTTGACCACTTTTGCAATAATTATTTTTGCTTCATCGGCCAATGGTACAGTAACAATTTTCTTTGTCGTTTTTGCCGGTCGAAAAATCAGCTGTTCGTTAACAATTTCATCGTAATGCAATTTCTTAATATCCGAAAACCGCAAACCAGTAAAACAAGAAAATATAAAAGCTTCCCTGATCTGGCTGTTTCCTCTTTTGGGAACGTAATTAGCTAAGGTTCTTACTTCTTCAATAGTGAGCGTGGTGCGCTCCGAGTCTTCCTCCTCGATAATCTTAAAACTACCAAAAGGAGAAGTTTGAATAATCCCTTTAATTACCAGTTTATTGAAATGCTGCCTGAATACGGACATGTAGGCATTAGTTGTATTTCGGCTAACCTGATTAAGCAGGTAACTCTGAAACTTATCTAAAAATTCTTCATCTACTTCCTGGAATAATATGGTTCGTTTGGGGCAATACTTTCCAAGATGAATGATCAGGCATTCCAGTTTATAATTAAATTTCTTTGCAAGGCATTGATCAAGATAGTCCTGAAGATAATAATTGATCTTGGCAGGTTGCTTATAGCCATGCTCCGAGAAATTCAGTTCGTCCTCTCTTTTATTACGAAGTGCTTTAATAATCTTCAGTTTTTCTTTATCAGGCTCGCTAACACGGCTTGCTGCATCAGAATAGTCTTTATCTACATAAATCTTAAGAAACTCGTAATTGCGTTTACCTTTACCCTCACCAGTATTGGAATAGACATCCAAATAAGCACTAAATTTGCCTGTGCTTAGCTTTTTGTATCTAATAGTTACCATGACTTATTAATTACTGTTTATTTGTTACTTTTGTTACTCGTCAAATCTGAATAGTAACACCTGAGTAACAAAAGTAACATAAAATAGAATAAAAAACAAAAGATTAAGAAAGCTATTAAAACATTTTTAACATTGACAATCAATACATTAACATCATTAACCTATCCCATTCTTTATGGGATTATATACTCTTAAAAGCATGGCAGGTATCTACATTCACATCCCTTTTTGCAAGCAAGCCTGCCATTACTGCGATTTCCATTTCAGCACATCGGCTAAGTATAAAGACGTGATGGTGCAGGCGCTTATCAAAGAAATAAACCTGCAAAAAAACTACCTGAACGGCCAAACCATCCAAACCATCTACTTTGGCGGCGGTACACCATCAGTACTATCTGCTGATGAGATCATCCGCATCATTAATACCATTACAGAAATACACACCGTTACTGCCGATGCCGAGATAACGCTGGAAGCCAACCCCGACGACCTGGACCGCCAAAAGATAAACGCCTTCAGGCACACGCCGGTAAACCGCTTCAGCATAGGCATACAATCGTTTTTTGATGAGGATTTGCAATGGATGAACCGCGTACACCGCGCAACCGAAGCCGAAGCATCAGTAAAACGAGCGCAGGATGCCGGGTTTGAGAATATCACTGTCGACCTGATATACGGCTACCCCCTGCTCACCGATGTTAAGTGGAAAAATAACCTGCATAAAGTGTTTGAACTGGGCATCCCCCACGTATCGGCCTATAGCATGACGGTTGAGCCGCAAACTGCACTGGCCGCCTTTATCAGCAAAAAAAAGCAGCCCCCCATGAACGAGGGCCAAAGCGCCAACCAGTTTAATATAATGCTCGGTGCCATGCAGGAAAACGGCTTTGAACAGTACGAGATCTCGAACTTTTGCAAACCCGGCCAATACTCGCGCCATAACTCTAATTATTGGCGTGGGGTACAATACCTGGGCATAGGCCCATCGGCACATTCATTTAATGGCAATACCCGCCAGTGGAACATTGCCAATAATGCCAAATACATCAAAAGCTTAACAGAAAGTGCCATCCCTGCCGAAATTGAGATACTTACCGAAACTAACCGGCTTAACGAATACATCATGACCTCCCTCCGCACCATCTGGGGGTTGGATCTGGATAAGCTTAACACCATTTCGCCCGGCGCATCAACCGGGGTTTTAGAAGCCGCGAGGGTATATTTCGAGAATGGCAGTATCACCCAAAATGGTAACATAATTACCCTTACTGTACAAGGAAAGCTTTATGCTGATAATGTTGCGGCGGGCTTATTTTTTGAATAAATCGCAATCTTTCCATATTCTCCTTCAGCGCCTTTCCGCATAGCGAACAGAGGGGCGACCAGCGTAGCGACATCGAGGTGAGTAAGGCCAACAACACAATTCATTGCCGTCCCTTTCAAGGGGCGGAATAGCAAACTATATATATTGGCTTCAACCAAATTTAGCATGTTTATTTTGGCTAAAGCCAGTAATGCTTGTTGGTTATCCGTTGGCTGAAGCCAACGGCAATGATGTTTCCTCGCCCTCTTTTTCGCGTAGCTAAGGGAGAGACAACCAACAAAGCATAGTCGGGATAAGTAAACTATAGCGTTTTGTTGTTGGAATTATGCCCGCCTTTAAAAACCGCGCATAAAATTACGGCGTATCTTCTTACAAATAACACACCTAAAAAACATGAAAAAATTAATTATCGCGGCGTTTGCATTAGCAGCTATTGCAATTGCCCCTAACGCAAATGCACAAACAAAAATGGTAGGCGGCGCAGCCATGTACCCAACAAAAAACATTGTTGAAAATGCCGTAAACTCAAAAGACCACACCACACTGGTTGCAGCTGTTAAAGCAGCCGGGTTAGTAGAAACTTTAGAATCGGCCGGCCCTTTTACAGTGTTCGCCCCAACCAATGAAGCTTTTAATAAGTTACCAAAAGGTACTGTTGAAACCCTGTTAAAACCAGAGAATAAAGCAACCCTTACCAAAATTTTAACCTACCACGTAGTAAGCGGTAAATGGAGCGCGGCACAATTAATGGCGAAAATTAAAGCAGGTAACGGTACCGCCGAATTAAAAACCGTTAGCGGTGGCGTATTAAAAGCCATGATGAAAGGCGACAAAATATACCTGGTTGACGAAAAAGGCGGCAAAAGTTGGGTAACCATTGCCGATGTTAATCAAAGCAACGGCGTTATTCATGTAGTGAACGCTGTTCTGATGCCCAATTAATCCGTTGGCAGTTAGCAAAAACAGATTAGCGTGGATGCAAACTTCCAACTGAAAGCTAAACATTTTCTACCTAATTAAACAAAGCCCGGTTGTAAAAACGCCGGGCTTTGTTTGTAAAAAACAGCATAAAATATTTTTTACAGTATTGTTTATTAAAGAAGCTTAATTTTGCCCTTACAATTGAATAACGCAAGGTTAATCTGCAAAAGGTTTTTATTGTGTTATTTTGATAACTTTTAGGTAACAATTACGTCTATTACATATAATAACGACTTGTAAAACATGAGCTTTATACTACACCCGATAGATACAGTAGAGAATATTAGTCCGGAGGATTTTAAGAAGAATTACCTTGACCCGCGCCGCCCGCTGGTTATTAAAGGCATGACCAAAAGCTGGCCCGCCCGCGATAAATGGACGCCAGAGTACTTAAAACAAGTGGTTGGCAAAAAGGTGGTGCCTTTGTATGATAACTCAAAAGCCGACCCGTCAAAACCTATCAATTCGTCAGCTGCCGAAATGCCTTTTGATGAATACATAGACCTGATCAAATCACAGCCAACCGAGCTACGCATATTTTTCTTCAACATATTTAAACAGGCGCCGCAACTGCTTGATGATATTGTTTTCCCTAAAGATTTGATGGGCGGTTTCCTGGAAAGTATGCCATCTATGTTTTTCGGTGGCTCAAACTCAGTTACCTTTTTACATTACGATATCGACCTGCCGCATATATTCCATACCCATTTTGGCGGCCGCAAACATGTTATACTGTTCGAGAATAAATGGAAACGCCGTTTATACTGTATCCCCAACGCTACGTATGCTTTAGAGGATTATGATGTACTAAACCCCGATACCAAAAAATTCCCTGCACTGGAAGGCGTGGAAGGCACCGAGGTTTTCCTTGAACATGGCGACACCCTGTTTATGCCAACCGGTTACTGGCATTGGATGAAATATATTGATGGCTCATACTCGTTAAGCCTGCGTGCCTGGGATGCATCCATCACTCGCAAAGCAGCCAGCGTGTACAACCTGGCCGTAAAAGGCGGTATAGACAGCTTGCTAAAAATGGCCTTCAAAGAAAAGTACGCCAAATACCGCGAAGAACTTGCCGTTAAATGGGCAAACAGGGAATTGGCAGCAGGCAAACCGTATTAGTATACATGAAATAACAGGCTCAATCCGACAGATGTTGGATTGAGCCTGTTTTGTTATATCGGGCACTGTTAAGGGGGAACTACTACATTTTTTAAATCAGGTATGTATAGAAAAATAACTTTATTGATTTATTTTATCCTCTGTTTAACACTTTCGGTAAAAGCACAACCGAAAGTAAAAGTTTATAAGTTAGCTTCATATGGTATTATACCCAACAGCGGGAAGAATATAACGCCTGTATTATCAGCCATACTTAAGAAGATAAAAAATGAAACAGGCAAACGTACGACGGTTGTGCTGCAGTTTCAAAGCGGAGCATATAACTTCTACCCCGAAGGCGCGGCCAGGAAAACGTATTTTATTTCTAACCATGACCAGGATAACCCGAAGACCGTAGGAATAGAATTAGAGCATTTCAAAAACATTATAATTGACGGTAAGGGTGCAGACCTGGTGTTTCATGGGCGTATGCTCCCCATAGCGCTTATTGAAAGCAGTAATGTTAAATTAAAAAACCTGAGTATCGACTTTGAAAAACCGCAAATAGCTCAGGTCAGAGTTATTGAGAACGACACCCTGGCAGGTAGCATTATATTCGAAACAGCACCCTGGGTCAATTATTCTATTAAAGACAGCGTGTTCTATAATACTGGCGAGGGCTGGCAAATGCAGCCTACCTCAGGGATAGCATTTGAAGAAAACACCAAACGAATTATGTTCAATAGTGGAGATATTCGGGTAGGAACTAACGGAGTTAGTGAAATCTCACCAGGTAGAATTAAAGCGCATCATTGGAAAAACAAAAAGCTGATCCCGGGTACAGTGATTGCGATGAGAAGTTGGGGGCGCCCGTCGCCCGGTATTTTTTTACATAAGGGTAAAGATATAAGCCTTGAGAATGTTAAAGTTCATTATGCCGAAGGCATGGGTTTATTAGCTCAATTAACAGAGAATATTTACATGGATGGCTTTGAAGTATGCCTGAGAGGGAAAAATGACCCCAGATACTTTACCACACAGGCGGATGCCACACATTTCTCAGGATGTAAAGGAACCATAATCTCCAAAAATGGCCTTTATGAAGGCATGATGGACGATGCAATCAATATCCATGGAACATATCTTAAATTGATAAAGCGATTGGATGACCATACTGTTGTAGGCAGATATATGCATGACCAATCTTATGGGTTTGATTGGGGAAATATACAAGATACCGTGCAGTTTATCCGGTCAAAAACAATGGACCTGTATCCAGCCACCAATACAATAACATCCATCACTGCAATACGGTCAAACCCCAAAGAACCGATCAGAGAATTCAGAATTGAATTTGCAAAGGAACTTGAAAAGGAAATAGATCCTGCAAACATGGATATCGG
Source organism: Bacteroidota bacterium (assembly GCA_040390445.1). Taxonomy (GTDB): domain Bacteria; phylum Bacteroidota; class Bacteroidia; order Sphingobacteriales; family Sphingobacteriaceae; genus Mucilaginibacter. The sequence goes on along the minus strand of JAZJYI010000001.1, from coordinate 29,346 downwards.
TATCGAAAACCTAACCTGGACACCCTCTGTTATTTTTACAGGGAATACGATTAGAAACAATAGAGCAAGGGGGGCACTCTTCAGTACTCCAAAGCCTACGTTAGTAGCTAATAATTTATTCGATCATACTTCGGGTTCTGCTATCCTGTTATGTGGGGATAGTAACGGCTGGTACGAGACAGGTTCATGCCGGGATTTAACTATCCGTGATAATAAATTTATCAACGCGCTTACAAGTATGTACCAATTTACCAATGCTATTATATCAATCTATCCTGAAATTCCAGATCTACAAGGTCAAACGCATTATTTCCACTCTGGTATCCGTATAGAAAACAATGAGTTTGATACGTTTGATCATCCCATATTGTATGCCAAGTCGGTAGATGGGCTTATTTTCAGGCATAATAAGATTAGAACCAACAAACAGTACCCAACATTCCATCGAAATAAAAAAAGCATCCTTTTAGAGCGTGTAGTGGGTGCAGATATCAGTGATAATAAAGTAGATGGAAAGGTTATTGATCTGCTTACAAATTAGTTTGAATCAGTTTACTTTTTTGCAATGCACAACTATTTGGCAGAACCTTAATTTGCGTGCTCCGCTTTTTTGTTAATACGTTTTACCTGTTCATCCAGTTCATACGCAGAAGTTAACAAATGGTTCAGCAAGTCGCCCTTATCCGGGTCGCTCTCGGGGGTATCTTTAATTAATTCAACCAGTGCCATAATTCTGGTTAGCGGGGAGCGGATCATATGCGATTGCATCCAGGCGATATCCAGCAATTGCAGGTTTTGTTGCTCAATGGCCTGCATCTGAATAACTTTTTCGGTAATATCCAGGCAGGCGCCAATCATTTCAACAGGTAGCCCCTGTGCATCCGTTTTCAGTTTAGCCCACGAGCGCAGATAGCGAAGATCTCCGTTTGGGCGAATAATCCTTTCTTCAAATTCGATACCTTCTTTGCTTTCCAGAACATTTTCAATAATCTGGCGTACACGGGCCCGGTCTTCGGGATGCAGCAATGCCTGGTAACCTGCAAAAGTCGCCTTAAAATCTTGCGGATCAAGGCCATAGATGATATACAGTGTGGGCGACCAGCTAACGATATCCTGCAGCACATCCCAGCGCCAGTTGCCAAAATGGGCCAGTTCCTGGCTTTGCAGCATCAGCAAATTGGTTTCGCTGATAATCTCCGTTTTTCCCCGGTTCTCCATAATGATGCGCAACAGGGCGGTAGCTTTTTCCATCACCTGCAATTCTTCTCCCGAGGGTATTTTGGGTTCCTGGTAATACATTGCCAGTGTAGCCATCACTTCACCATCGGCATCTATTACCGGGTTTGACCAACAGGCCATCAATTGATAACTTAAGGCCAAAGACCGGTACTTCGTCCACCTGTCATCGGTTGCAATATCACTTACTATAACCTGCAGACCACTTGCCGCCGCCGCACCGCATGAGCCTCCATTTTCGCCTATAGGCACTCCAACAATGGCGTTCATATAATCAGCAGGCAGCGAAGGTGATACACCGCTTACCAGGCGCCCGTTCTTAACCCGGTGAATGGAACATTGCATTTGCGGGAATAACGCTTCAAGCCCCTGTAAATAATTGAGCAGAACGCTCTGAAGGGGAACAGTAAGATCTGAGTTTAACCTTAGCACATCACGCTCTAACCGTTCCAATGCCTTTAATCTTTCGGCCACGGTATTGTCCAGCATAATGCCTCCTAACAGGCAGCTCCCGTCATCCCGGCAAAGCAACGAAACATTATCCTTTATCCATATGATCTGGCCATCAGCCCGTATCATCCTGTACTCGAAAGTTCGGCTTTTAACAGCATCATTTTTTAACCCGGCATAGTTATTTAACACGTGCAGGTCTTCCGGATGTATATGTGATTCCCAAAAGCCCGGCCGCCCCAGCCAGTCTTTAGGTGAAAAACCTGTGATATGTTGTACCCGGCCGCTGATAAAGGTAAACTGCTGCATCCCGGTATCAGCCTGCCATACTATCCCCTCAATAGATTGTAATAGGGTGTATAACTGCTCCGGGTTGTTTTTCATTGCCGTTTAGGTTTAACATGAAAGCGATTACTAAAAATAAGATTTTTTTTACATAATTTAAAAACGATAAGCTAACCCCACCAACATGAAAAACCTACGCTTCAAATCGGTATGGATTTACGCCTCATGTAAAAGTTAAAAAATAAATAAACAAACGGCTTTAAACTATCTATAGAGCCTTTTTAGAGGGTTTCCGTATTACGCCCTTCAAGCGAGAATACTTGAAGGGCGTAGTATCAATCAATTTTTATACTATCAATAGCTTTCTCCATAGCGTGTTCCCTCACACCCGGCACTTTTAACCCATCTGCACGGAAAACCGTCAAATCGGTCATGCCTAAAAAACCCAGGAAAGCCTTCAGATAAGGGGCAACAAAATCATTGGCCTTACCCGGCCCTTCTGCATATATGCCGCCCGAAGACATCGCTACATAAACTTTTTTCCCGGTTACTTTGCCAACAGGGCCGTTTTCATCATACCCAAAAGTTATTCCGGCCCTCGTAATATGATCTATCCAGGCCTTTAGTGCCGAATGGATGGTAAAGTTGATCAGCGGCGCACCAATAACGATGACATCTGCAGCGAATAACTGTTTAACCAACCCGTCAGAAAGGCTGATGGCTTTTTTTTCTTCTTCAGTAAGCTGTCCGGCGGGAATAAACATGGCCCTAAGTACCTCGGGTGTAAGATGCGGTATTTTAATATCTACCAGGTCCAGCTCTTCCAGCGTGCTGCCCGGATACTTGTCCTGTACTTTTTCGATGATAGTATTCCCCAGCTTAAGGCTGTGCGATGCTGCACCTTGTATACTTGATTTTAAATGAAGGATATGTTTCATAGTATTTACTTGATTATTTATCAAAGGCAAAACTATGGTTACCGGGTGGTAAAAAGTTAGTAGTTACCCAAAGGTAAGCCCTTACATTGAGGTAAGTGATTACCTTTGCTTTTATGAAAATCATTAAAAATGAGCCGCTTCCGGGCAAAGCAGAATGCGCAGGGTCGCTTAAAAACGTACTTGATGCCTTGTATGTTTTAAATGGAAAATGGAAGCTGGCTTTGATCCTCTCCCTGGTGCAATCATCAAAGCGTTTTAACGAGATTCAGCATGAGATTGCCGGCATATCCTCCAAGGTATTGGCTAAAGAATTAAAAGATCTGGAATTGAATGACTTTATTGAGCGCAAAGTTTATCCAACCACCCCGGTAACCATTATTTATGAAGCAACCGGTTACAGCCGCACTTTAAAAAGTGTACTGGGCGAACTAAGCGCCTGGGGCGAACAGCACCGGGAAAAAATTAAACAAAGCATGCGGAAGCAATCCTGAGTAGAAAACGAGCGCAAGATAGCCCTATTATGTTCTATTATATGCCCCCGTTATACACATCGGCAAAACCACATTAAAATATCAAACAGATAAAAACAATCACAACACCCAAAAATATTGTGCCAGCCATTTGCTGCCCGGCGCGTTCCATCAGTTGTTTATAGCTATCGTTCTTATCATACTCCATTCTATAAATAGTTTTGAATGAATAAGCGATGCTTGACGGGCGGAAAAACTTCAGCACATGCCCGAGCGCAAAAAGTACGCATACCCCAATTACGCGGAGTAAAGAACCTATCCATGTCTCAAATCCCCAATCTACCATCTCAAATTATTATGAAGTATGGTCGCAAATTATCTTCCACTCCCCGTTTATCTTTCTAAACCATAGGGTAAAATAACCACCGGGCGCATCTTTTTCGCGGGCAAGGCTCCAGGCGCCCATTACAAAGGCATCACGTTTACCTAACAGCTCCACCTTATCTATCCTGAAGGTTAGTTTACCCATGGCGGCCTTATCGGGGTAGCCTTTCTTATAGTTATCAAACGTTTGCTGCCAGCCGTAAGTAGGCCCGCGTTTACCAATGAACATCAGCGAGTCTGATTTCCAATATCCCTGCATAAAACCATCAATATCGCCGTTGCTCCAGGCAATTTGCTGGTTATGCATGAGTTTTACAATGGCTTCCTTATCCTGCGCTTGCAGAGAGAAACAAGATATAAGAAGCAACAAACAAAAGAGGGTGAGCTTTTTCATAGGATAAATATAAAATTTCTGAACCATGATTTACCTGTTTAACTAATGAACATGATGTATAATCAGGAAAATCCTGCATTCCTTAATATGGTTCAGAAACTCCAACTCATTGTTAAACAATTGTTAACAAATTGCTTATTCATTTATTATAAATTTAACATTGTTTACCATAAATCCTTTATAGCTTTACGGCCTTTACCGTTCCACTATATATGAAAAACAGGGTACTGTGTTTTGGAGAAGTTTTATGGGATGCCTTCGGCGATGAAAAAAAAGCCGGCGGTGCGCCAATGAATGTTGCAAGGCACCTGGTGCAGCAGCACGTAGATGTTACTTTTGCCAGCCGTGTTGGTAACGATGCATCGGGTAACGAACTGGTTGATTTCCTAAAAAACAACGGCTTATACTCAGACCTGATACAACGCGATAACACCCTGCCTACCTGCGAGGTTACCGTTGAGCTTGACGATAAAAACCATGCTACCTATATCATCCCCCAGCCGGTTTCGTGGGATAAAATCCATCTTGATAAAACCCTGATAGAAGCAGCAAAACGCTCATCCATCATTGTTTTTGGCAGCCTGGCCTGTCGCGAAAAAACAACACACGATACTTTACTAAACCTGCTTGATGAGACCGACGCTATCAAGATATTTGATGTAAACCTGCGCCACCCGCACTATACATTGGCTACGATTGAAACCCTTGCGGCCCGTGCCAACGTCATCAAAATGAACGAGGAAGAGGCCGACCTGCTTATTGGTGGCGGCAGCAACGATCTTAAAAGCAAGATAACCGAGTTTCAGAAAAAATACCATACCAAAACTATCTGCGTAACCCGCGGCGACCAGGGTGCTATCATCTGGCACGACTATGAGTTTTTTGAACACCCGGGCTTCTGCGTAGAGGTTGCCGATACCGTTGGCGCCGGCGATGCTTTCCTGGCTACCTTTGTGGCAGGGCTTATCGCTAACAACCCAATCCCTAAAATACTGCTAAACTCGTGCGCTATTGGTGCTTATGTAACCAGCCAGCGTGGGGCCAACCCAATTTATAACCGCGATGAGATTGGCCGCATCAAGAAAAGTTTGGTTTAAAGCCCGGCCCTATTGTCATGCTTAGTTAACAATTGCGTTTAAATGGCGTGGTTTCAAACTTTTAAGCCGAATAATGCGTTACTTTATACTCAAGAAAGGGTAAAATATGCGTGGTTTTGGATTTTCACAGTTTAAACCAAACCAGATCCCGAAGGGTGGATTTGAAGAATTACTAAAGTTATTCCTGGAATTATTGAACTACACCGCCGGTGATGCCGGGGAGGCTTTGGCGTGGCTTAATGAATTAGATAAGCAATACAACATTACCAATGACGACTACGGCATGGGCGATTTTATTGACGAGCTAAAGCAAAAAGGTTACCTGAACGAGGATAACCAAAGCGGCGAGTACAATATAACCGCTAAAACCGAGCAAAGCATCAGGCAGTCGGCGCTGGAAGAGATCTTTGGCAAGCTAAAAAAATCGGGCAAGGGCAACCACCGTTCGCCGCAAAGCGGGCAGGGCGATGAAAAAAACGCCGAACGCCGCGAATTTGAGTTTGGCGACAGCCTTGACCAGATAGACATGACGCAATCTATCCAGAATGCGCAGGTAAACCACGGTATAGGCGGCGATTTTATGATGACCGAGCGCGACCTGGAAGTAGAGGAAATGGATTATAAAACCCTAACCTCTACGGTGCTGATGATAGATATTTCGCACTCCATGATACTATACGGCGAGGACAGGATTACCCCGGCCAAAAAAGTAGCTATGGCGCTGGCCGAACTTATCCGTACCAAATACCCTAAGGATACTTTGGATATTGTGGTGTTTGGTAACGATGCCTGGCCAATTACTTTACAAGACCTGCCTTACTTACAGGTTGGCCCCTACCATACAAACACCTATGCGGGCCTGGAGTTAGCTACCGATATGCTGCGCCGCCGTAAAACGCACAACAAGCAAATTTTTATGATAACCGATGGTAAGCCTACCTGCTTAAAGGAAGGCACCAAGTATTATAAAAACAGTATAGGGCTGGATAGGAAAGTAGTGAACAAAACACTTAACATGGCTGCGCAATGCAAAAGGCTTAAAATACCTATCACTACGTTTATGATAGCTAAAGACCCCTACCTGCAACAATTTGTGCGCCAGTTTACCGAAACAAACGGTGGCAAGGCGTTCTACAGTTCGCTAAACAACCTGGGCGAATATATTTTTGAGGATTACGCCCGGAACAGAAGGAAAAACATAAGATAAATGTGCGGATACGTGAATGTGCAGATATGCAGATAACGTATTGCACCAATGAACAAATGAACCATTGAACAAATGAACAAATTATTAGATATAAAAACACTCGGCGAGCTTAAAAAAACAGGCTATAAAAGCCGTTCGGTTAAGGATGAACTGAGAGCTAACCTGATTGCACAATTGCAGAGAAAAGAAGGTGGGTTTGAAGGCATCATCGGTTTTGAGGATACCGTTATCCCCGATCTGCAAACCGCTATCTTGTCGCGCCACAATATATTGCTGCTGGGCTTACGCGGCCAGGCAAAAACACGTATTGCCCGCCTGCTGGTAAACCTGCTTGACGAGTACATACCTTATATAGAAGGCTCTGAGCTTTTTGACGACCCTTTGGCGCCTATCAGCTGGTATGGCCATAGCACCGTAGAAAGCAAAGGCGATGATACCCCTATTGGCTGGATACACCGCAGCGAACGCTATACCGAAAAACTGGCTACGCCCGATGTTACCGTTGCCGACCTTATTGGCGATGTTGACCCTATTAAGGCCGCCACCATGAAACTCACTTACTCTGACGAACGGGTTATCCACTTCGGGTTGATACCACGTGCGCACAGGGGCATTTTTGTGATAAACGAATTGCCTGACTTACAGGCACGTATCCAGGTATCGTTATTTAACATCCTACAGGAGCGCGATATCCAGATCCGTGGTTTTAAACTGCGTTTACCGCTGGATATCCAGTTTGTGTTTACCGCCAACCCCGAGGATTATACCAACCGTGGCTCTATTGTTACCCCGTTGAAAGACCGTATTGAGAGCCAGATATTGACCCACTACCCGCGTACGGTAGAGATCTCGCGTAAAATAACCCAGCAGGAGGCCTTGTTAACAGCCGATCAGCGTGCCAATATCGAGGCAGATGGTTTGGTTAAAGATATGGTTGAGCAAATTGCTTTTGAAGCGCGTAACTCCGAATACATCGACAAAAAATCAGGCGTATCCGCGCGTTTAACTATCTCCTCATACGAGAACCTGATCAGCAATGCCGAGCGCCGCATGATCATCAACGGCGAGGCTACTACCTTCGTCCGTATTTCCGACTTCCTGGGGGTTATCCCGGCCATCACCGGTAAAATAGAGCTGGTTTACGAAGGTGAACTGGAAGGCCCGGGCAAAGTAGCCAATATCCTTATTGGCAAAGCCATTAAAACATTATTGCTGCAATTTTTCCCTGATCCGGAGAAATCCAAAAAATCAAAAACACCAAACCCTTATGCCGATATCATTAACTGGTTTAGCGATGGCAACACACTATCGCTGGTAGATGACCTTTCGTTAGTAGATTATAAAAAAGCGCTGAACGCCGTACCGGGTTTAAAAGATGTGGTTAAAAAGTTCCACCCGCGCTTAAGCGAAAACCAGCAACTACTGTTAATGGAGTTTATATTACACGGGTTGGCCGAGTTTTCGCAACTGAATAAAGGTTTTTTAGATAATGGATTCGCTTTTTCGGATATGTTTAACAGCTTGTTTAACTTAGAGCCCGATGACGACGACCTTGACCTGGACGACCGTTACTAACGCCATTTATTCACCAGCTTAAACATAATGCAGGGAAACACCCTATATTTTATACTCATACCACTTATACTTTTAGCCCTCGATTATTATATATTAATAGGGATAAACACCGCGTTTAAGTTTACGCGCAAAAAGTGGTTTTTAGGTTTATACTGGTTTTGGGCAGTGTTTTTAATAAGCGTATTGCTACTGGGTGTTTACAGCAACATGTCGGTAGGTGCGCGTGGGGCTTTCCTGTTTTTGTTTTTCGTTACGTTTATATTCAAACTATTTTACGCGCTGTTTATAACGGTTGATGATGCACGCCGCTTTATCATTTATCTTTCCCGCAAAAACAAAAAAACTGCTGCTGCCACGGCCCCTGATACTTTCAAAGCCATCCCCCGCTCGGAATTTTTGATGAAAGCCGGGATACTGGCCGGGGCTGTGCCGCTTTACTTGCTTAAACACAACATGTCTAAAGGGTTGTATGATTACCATGTAAAAAACGTAACCCTTTACCTGCCCAACCTGCCCAAAGCTTTTGATGGCCTGCGCATAGGGCAGATCTCTGATATCCATTCGGGCAGTTTCCACAGCGTGCATGATATGCATGGTGGAGTAGATATGCTGATGAACCAAAAAGCGGATGTGATATTTTTTACCGGCGACCTGGTGAACGGGCATACATCAGAAGTAAACCGTGTTGTTGATGTATTTAAAAAAGTACGCGCACCTTTGGGTGTTTATTCTATCCTTGGCAATCACGATTACGGCGACTATGGCAAATGGCCTACCCCCGCCGATAAAGACAAGAATTTTGCCGATATGATACAGGCCCACAAAACCCTGGGCTGGGACCTGCTGATTGACGAACACCGCCGCCTAAAGGTTGGCGGCGAAGAACTGGGCATATTGGGTATAGGTAACTGGGGCGAAATGAGCCGTTTCCCTAAGTACGGCAAAATGGAAAAAGCCGTTCTCAACACCGATGACCTGCCTGTAAAGTTGCTGTTATCACATGACCCATCACACTGGCGGGCCGAGGTGATCCCCAAATATCCGCAGATAGATGTGATGTTTAGCGGGCATACCCATGGCATGCAGTTTGGCGTACGTACCGATGATTTTCAATGGAGCCCGATAGAATATGTTTACCAGGAATGGGCGGGGTTATACCGCGAAAAGCACCAGCAGATCTACGTAAATGTGGGCTACGGCTTTTTAGCTTACCCCGGCAGGATTGGAATATTGCCGGAGATTACGATATTTACATTAAAAGCCACCGCAGACCCATCATTAAAAGCTTAATACCTGCGGGCTCATTATCCATGAAGAAACTATTCTGCAACGCGCTTGATTTTTTGCTTTTCAGTAACATCTTCATGTCGTTATGCGCGGTGGCACAAGCACTGGTTACTTTCCGCCTGATAGATTCAAAACCGGTTTACAGTGTTATTGGGTTATTGTTCACCTCAACATTGGGCATCTATAATTTCAGCATCCTGCTAAGCAAACCAAAGCATCCCGAGCGATCGCCCTATAAGCGTGTACGCTGGTTTTTTGCGCATTACAGGCTAATGGTAACCTTTACCATGATCTCCTTATTATCGCTTATCCCGTTGTTTTTTTTACTGTCGATGGAATCGCGTATCTTGCTGATATTCCTTTCTGTGCTATCATTCTGCTATAGTCTGCCCATATTTACAGTAGGCGAGCAAAAGTTTGGGTTGCGCAATATCCCCGGTTTAAAAACCTTCCTTATTGCCCTGGTGTGGACCATGAGCTGCGTGCTGCTGCCCGTATTGGAAGCGCAGGACCTGCACTTGGCAGATATCTCCATGCGGGATATCACCCTGATGATAGCCAAGCGTTTCCTGTTCATCTTCGCGCTTGCTATCCCATTTGATATCCGCGACCTGTTTAGCGACCGACAGGCGGGCCTTAAAACCATCCCGGTTGCCTGGGGCGAAAAGAATGCTTACCTTTTTTGCCAGGTACTGCTTGCCGGTTATATCGTATTGTTATTCCTTTTCAGGAACAATGGTTTCAGCCTCGATTTTTTTGGCCTTACCACAACCGCTATACTCATGGGCTGGCTCATATTCAAATCTAAATGGGAAAAGGACGAATACTACTACTTTTTTTATATGGATGGTGTATTGATCTTACAGTACGTAATACTGGTAGGTTTCGGCCTGCTTTTTGGCAATAGCTATGCCGGCTAATTACGATAACTCGGCCGCCTTTTATGATAAGCTTTCGCAGCTGGTATTTGGCAAGGCTTTGGTTAACGCGCAGGCCTGGCTTTTACCATGCATCCCAAAAGATGCAAGCGTTTTAATAGTTGGCGGCGGTACCGGCTGGATACTGGACGAGATAACCAAATTGCACCCATCCGGCTTAATTATAACTTACGTTGAGATCTCCGCCAAAATGATGGCGCTTTCCCGTAAACGTAACATCGGCGCTAACCATGTTCATTTTATAAATAAAGCGGTGGAAGAAGCAGGCTTACCCGCCAATTTCGATGTAGTAATAACCCCCTTTTTATTCGACAATTTTACCGAAGACATCCTGATTGGGATATTTCAACATATTCACCAAACCTTAAAACCCGATGGACTGTGGCTGAATACCGATTTTCAGCTTACCGGTAAATGGTGGCAATATGCCATGCTGAAAAGCATGCTGTTATTTTTTAAAGTGCTTTGCGGTGTACCCTCGTGGCAATTGCCTGATGTGGGGAAGCAATTCGGTAAATTTGGGTATGAGGTTGTTGATGAGAAGAGTTTCTTTGGAGATTTTGTAGTGAGCAAAATGTATACAAATCATGTCATTGCGAGAATAAACTACGAAGCAATCTCATAGGCATTCGGATATGCTGAGATTGCCACGCTATCGCTCACAATGACACATTATATTCAACGTTCTAATAAACGAACTTATACCCTATGCCCCTAACGGTTTGCAGGTACGTTGGCGAATCGGGGTTGTTCTCTATTTTTTTACGCAGGCGAACGATGTGCATATCCAACGTGCGGGTATTTACATCGGCATTGTAGCCCCAAACTTCCATCATCAGTTCCTCGCGGTTTATAACCTTGTTTTTATTTTTAAGGAAGTACAGCAATATGCGGTTTTCTAAAATGGTTAGCTCGGTTTTGCGGCCATCGCGTATCAGCAGGTGGGTATTGGGCAGGTGCTCCATATTCCCAAACTTATGCGATTCCGGCTTCTCGTTATTCAGCGAAAATTTAATCTTGCTGTCTATCATCGCTACCAGCACATCCATATTAAACGGCTTGGTGATATAGTCAGATACGCCGAAGTTGTACGCGCTGATTTTATCAATATCCTGGGCTTTGGCGGTTGTCATTATCACCAGTTTATCAAACCCCTTTTCGCGCAGGCTGCTGCATACTTCGCTGCCTTGTTTACCGGGCAGCATCCAGTCAAGCAGTACAATATCGGGTTGCTCGGCAAGTATCATGCTTTCGGCTTCTTCGCCGTTGCCGCTTTCTAAAACTTTGTAACCCTCGCTTTGCAGGCGTTCGGACACTAAAAACCTTAGGTTCTCGTCGTCCTCAACCAGTGCTATTTTAATTTCCTTGTTCATTTTTATTAATGATTATCTAATGCTCTAACGGCAAAGTAACAATAAACGTTGAGCCTACATTAAGCTTACTGGTAACCGCTATTTCGCCGTCCATAAAGTTAACCAGTTCTTTACAAAAAGCAAGGCCAAGGCCTACACTTCCGTTTTGGTTATACTGGTTCTCTATCCGGTAAAACTTTTTAAACACATCGCCCTGCTCGTACCGGGCCATACCAATACCTTTATCGGTAAATGAAAATACAATATTGCGCTTTTCGGGCTTAATATTTATAAATAATTCCTTTTTCCCCGGGTGCGAATATTTGTAAGCATTCTCCATCAAGTTTTGAAAAACACTACCCAGAAGCACCGGGTCGCTATAAAACTTATTTACGTTCTCAATATTAAAGCTAAGCTTAAAATCGGGATATTTTATTTTAAAGGTATCAATATATCCTTCTACAAACTGCTGCAGGTTTATCGCCTCGCGTTTTACGGTAATAGAGCGGTTTTCCAGCTGGGTAAAGCTAAGTAGCTTGTTCATCAGGTCGTTCAGCTTGTCGGCCTCTTCGTCTAATATCTTACCGTAATGGCGGCGCTGGCGTTCGCTTAATTCGGCGTCGCCCTTCAGGTTAGATCCGGCAATTTTTATAACGCTTACCGGGGTTTTAAACTCATGGGTAAAGTTGTTTATAAAATCGTACTGCAGCTTAAACACCTTTAAGTTGACGTTTAAGTTGCGATATATCAACCAGCTTATCAGTACCAAAAAAAAGTAAATAAGCAATACAATAGCGCCTATGGGCAAAAAGCGCCTGTTAATTTCCTGGGTAAGGTGCTGATTGGTGGAGATAAAATACAGCTTAAAATTTGAGAATGCGCCCGTTAATGCCGCTTCGGTAACTTTACGCCCCCCTTCCACATCAAGCGGGTCGTACACTACGGGTTGTATGGTAACCTGCTGGTACAATTCCGGATGCGTATTTTTAACTTTTAGCTGGTGTGCATCCATCAAAAAAGTAAGCATGTTTTGCTTATAAAAGGCTTTGGTATCGCCTTTTTTTAATAACGACTGATAGATGCGGATATCCTCTCGGCGGGGGATGTTCAGGTAACTTATTTTATCGGGGGTAACGTTATAAAAGGTGCGGAAGATCTCGTCCTGCGTGGGTAAACGCGAAGTATCGGCTACGCTGATAAACCGGCTTAGCTTTAGCGCCATTTCCTTAAAGTCATCGGCATTTGCCCAAACCGAATCTTTAAACCCTTTTACGCCGCCATGTTTTGGTTTGTACTGATAAACCGTTTTTATAGAAATACCTTGTTTATTGGCAAGCTTTTTTGATGGTGGGTTACCTATCTGGATATCATAAAACAACACCCTGCGCACAAAGGGGTAGCTTTTAAAAACCGTTGCCGAATAGTTTGCTGCCGATGCCGAATCCAGGAAACCCTGGTAGGAAGTTATCTCGGGGATCTTTAGCTGGAAGAAATCATTATAAGGTTTAACCGTTTGATCCAGCACCTCTATCTTTTTGGAAGCAAACTCGTTTTCTACATATTTGGCGGTAAGGTTATACGAAATAACAATTGCGATAACAAGGCTCACCGTTATCAGTACCAGGAACGCGGTTATCAGCGAAAAATTTTTACGGTATAGATTCTTCTGCGTTTTCATTACAGGTTAGGGTTTAACCTGCATATTGCTGCTCAGGAAGGTTTCAATCTCGGCGTACATTTCCATACGGTTATGGTCGCTTTTAAAATAGGCGCGCTCGTTCTCTTTAAGGCGGTAGGTTACCGGTACGTTGCGTTTTTTCAGCTCGCGCACAAACTGGTTAAGCTCGCTGATATTGGCCCGGGGGTCTTTAGCTCCCTGAAATATGAGCAATGGGCTTTTTATTTTATCAGTATGAAAAACAGGCGATATGGCACGCAGCTGGTCGGCATCAGTTTCGGGGTTACCCACCATTTCATAGGTCATTTTCAGGTAGGGTTTAAAAAACGGCGGTGCATCTTTTAAGTAAGTAAAAAAGTTGATGAGCCCGTATTTAACAACCGCGCAGTTATACATTTCGGGATGGAACGAAAGCCCGTACAAGGCCGAGAAGCCACCAAAACCACCGCCAAATATGGCTATCTTTTTGGGGTTGGCAATTTTATTGGCTATCAGCCATTTTACACCATCGGTAATATCCTGCTGTATTTTGCCCCCAACCTGTTTAAAGCCGGCAGTACGGAATGCCTTACCATACCCGGCAGACCCACGGAAATTAACCTGGAATACAGCATAACCCCGGTTGGCCAAAAATTGTACCTCGGCATCATAATCCCACGAGTTGCGGCCCCATATATTATCGTGCGGCATCACTACTACCGGCAGGTTCTTTTTTTCTTTCCCTTTCGGGATAGTAAGGTAGCCGTTTATTGTCATCCCATCGCTGGCTTTAAATGATATGGGCTGCATATCGCAAAGCTCTTCGGGCTTTATCTCGGGGTTAATATCAGCTAGTTTGGTGATCTTATCTATGCCACGCTCATACAGGTAGTACGAGCCGGGGTTCTTATCGGTAGAGTTAACAATGATAAACTTATTCTCGGCACTGTCGCGGTCAACAATATCAACCTCGTTGCCTTTTATTTTGCCCGAAAGGTTTTTGTACAGCTGCGCTATATCGTTATCTAAAAAATGTTTCTGCGGCTTGGCCTCTTCCCAGGATACCCGTTCTAAACGGTGTTTGCCTTTTGAATAATCCACACCCAGTATATCTGCCTTATCGCTGGCATACACCACTTTGGTTTCTTTACCGGTTTCGGCATCTATTTCTATCAGGGCGGTTTTATCGCGGTTAACGTTCGATAACGCATAAAAATCGCTCTTAACCCCTGTAAAAGCAATCGGGTCCACCCTGTCGTTAAAATTATTTTTGATGATAGATTTAAACGGCGCTTTATCATTTGCGCGGTACAGGATACTCTCGTTAACCCCGTCAGATACCTTAACCAGGCGGATATTACCATTTACATCCGGGTACCATTTGGTAATATTGCCGGGGTTTAGCAAATAAGGCTTCAACTCGCCGGTTTTAACATTTAAGCGGTAAACATCAAAGTTAACCGGGTCGCGCTTGTTCATGGCCACGGTTATTACATCGGGCTGCAGGCGGTTACGGTTCAGGATACGGATGCGGGCTTTCTCCAGGTTAACCAGGCTTTTTATCTTTAAGGTAGCCACATCAAGCGTATATATCCTAAACTCATCCACCGCGATGATATCCTGGGTAAGCACTATCTGGTTGTTAAACGTCCAGGAGTAATCACGTACCGAGTAATCGGTAAAGTTAGTGGCCAATTGCTCGGCACCGGTAGCTAACGACCGGATGTATATATTTTGTTTATCTTTATAAGGCTTTAAATAGGAGATGTATTTACCATCGGGCGAGATTTTAAAAAAGCTTTTCTCTGGTGTCTTAAAAAAGTCACTTACAGGTATTTGCCTTACTTCGTTTTGTTTGCAGGCGCAAAAAAGAAGTACAAAAGCTACGAAGAAAAATGATCTTAAACGACCCTGCATTTGGTTTATCCTAATTGTTAAGAGTGGTCAAATTAGTTATTTTAGTTAATCTTTATACAAATGTCACTACAATTTTACCCGCTTACAACGTTAGTAATAATATATCCTTGAAGGGCTAAAATATAAAAAAAGAATGAAGCGACTATACGTGTTGGCATTGGTGTTATTTATTTGCAGTACAGGTGTTTTAGCCCAAAATAACGATTTGTTACTTGCCCGCCAATATGCAGCAAGCGGCGAACAGCAAAAAGCGCTTGATATATACCAGAAACTTTTTAAACAGGATAACGAGGCTTACTATCAGCAATATTTTAATACCCTGTTAACCTTTAAGAAATTTGACGAGGCCGAAACCATCACCAAAAAAATGCTGCGTAAATACCCCGGCAATAACGAGTTTGTTATTGCACTTGGCAATGTGTACACCCAGCAGGGTAATATCGCAAAGGCCGATGCTTTGTATAACGACCTGATTAAAAACCTACCTGCCGACCAGGGCGCCATTGCCAATATCGCGTCGCAATTTTACCAAAGCGCCAATGCTGATTATGCTATTAAAATATTTTTGCAGGGCCGTAAACTATTGCATAATGATGATGCCTTTGCTTTTGAGCTGATAACCCTGTACCGTTACAAACGCGATAAAGGGGCCCTTACCGAAGAATATCTTAACTTTTTGCCCGCCAACCCGGTGTTTTTAAGCCAGGCCGAAAGTACTTTGGCCACCATTTACGAAGGCCCGGCAGATTATGATATGCTGAAGGTATCGCTACTTAAACGCATCCAGAAAGACCCGCAGCA
Source organism: Bacteroidota bacterium (assembly GCA_040390445.1). Taxonomy (GTDB): domain Bacteria; phylum Bacteroidota; class Bacteroidia; order Sphingobacteriales; family Sphingobacteriaceae; genus Mucilaginibacter. Next base: position 13,358 of record JAZJYI010000001.1, on the reverse strand, counting down.
AATTGTTTACCCTAACCTGCTTACCTGGCAATTTTTGCAGCAAAAGGAGTTTGATATGGCGCTGAACCAGGCACTGGCTTTAAGCCGCAGGCAAAATGACGATGGCAGCAATGTATTTGAACTTTGCCGCACCCTGGTTGCTAACGGGGCTTACGATGCCGCCATACGCGGGTACGAATACCTCATTAGCAAAGGCGATAAGAGTAATCAAAATTATATCTCGGCCAAAATAGAGCTTATCAACACCAAAAACCTGAAGGTAACAAACGGCCAGTATATCCAGGCCGACCTGCTGGGGCTGGAAAAAGATTATACCGACTTGCTGAACGAGCTTGGCCGTGGCCGGGGCACCGTATTTGCCATGCAAAAACTGGCCAACCTGCAGGCGTTTAAACTGCATAAGTTAAAAGATGCCCAAACCCTGCTGGAAAGCGCCATTGTTATACCCGGTGTAAAGCCTGCCCTGCTGGCCGCCTGCAAGCTCGACCTGGGTGATATTTACCTGCTTAATAACCAGCCCTGGGATGCAACCCTGCTATACAGCCAGGTAGAAAAAGATAACACAGGCACCACCATTGCACAGGATGCCGCTTTACGCAATGCCAAACTGGCTTACTACACGGCCGATTTTAACTGGGCACGCCGCCAGCTGGATATTCTGAAAGCGGCTACCACGCAGCTTATTGCTAACGATGCGCTGAACCTGTCGTTACTGATATCTGACAACCTGAATGCCGACAGCTCGGGCAATGCCCTTAAAATTTACTCGCGGGCCGATCTGCTGATATTTGCCGAACAACCCGCCAAAGCCATGCTTACGCTGGATAGCATCGACAAAAAATACCCGGGTAACGCGCTGCAGGCAGATATCCTGATGGCAAAGGCCCGCATCATGCTACAACAAAAAGATTTTACCAATGCGGTAACAATATTAAAAGAGATAGTGGAGAAACATGCGTTCGACCTATGGGCCGATGATGCCGTTTTTATGTTGGGCGATATTTACGAAACCAAGCTAAACGATACCAACCTGGCCAAAACCTACTACCAGAAAATTATTACCGATTACCCCGGCAGCCTTTGGATAAATGATGCCCGCAAACGGTTCAGGTTGTTAAGGGGCGATAAAAACGACGCGAGTTAGTTTATTGGTTCATAACCTTTAATGCATTTATTTCGCTACGCCAAAATGAGCTTTCTCTGAATATGTTACTATTGATTTTTTCGAAATCTTTTTTTAGATCTGATAATTGAACATCCGATATATTTACGTCAAGGAAAGCCCTTTTACCATTTTCTTTTTGCACCCTGGCTATAAAATTTTTATATATAAGTAAGCATTCGGCTAATTCACCTATCGTTTTATTTATAGTATCTATTGGTTCAAACCCTTGTTCATGATCTAAAAGAATAATACTGTCATTATTTGAAGCATCAAAACAAATTGGGTTACCAGAGTTATCAGAACCCAATATCCAATAGTTTTTAGTAACATCATTTAAGCGTAGGCGTGAGGATAATTCAAAAACATTTAGAAACTTATTTCCGTAGCTAATCCAACCAAAATCAAGAAAAGGGGCCGCATCTCTGGGAAAACCAGCTTTCAAAAAATCTTTTGTTATATTATTTAATGGAGCTTTTTCAATTTCTTTACTATCAAACTCAAGCCATACATTTAATGCATCCGGGTTCCAATATGTTCTAAATTCCGTGGCCGTCATATATGTATGATAAATAATGTTCGCTGCAAATATATAAACACATATTAAGTGGGTTAATGCACAAAAGAAATTTACACATGCAATTGTAATCTGCCCAATCGGTGAAATCCAAAAATCAAATTGTATTTTTGCCCTATGATTGTATATAACGACACCGTAATTTTAGATGATACTGTTGAGCAGGAATGGTTAACCTGGATTAAAGAAGTACATATCCCGGCGGTTATGGCTACCGGCTGTTTCAGCTCTTACCGTTTGCTTACCATTATCGATTCGCCAAACGATGGCATCACCTACTGTATTCAGTTTAATGCCGATACTATTGAACAATTCCAGGATTATTACCGCACCCACCTGTTTAAATTTCAGGAACTGCACCAGCAACAATTTAACGAACGCTTTGTATTATTTAATACATTAATGAAAACGGTTGACTAATTATGACCATTACAGAAACTACCATACCCGGTGTATTGCTATTTGAACCAAAAGTTTTTGCTGATGACAGGGGATACTTTTTTGAAAGTTACAGCAAGCGCACTTTACAGGAAGCCGGCATTGATGTTGATTTTGTACAGGATAACCAATCCATGTCGCACAAAAACATAGTAAGGGGTTTACACGCTCAAAAAGCCCCCTTTGAACAAGGCAAACTGGTTAGGGTATTGCAAGGTGCTGTACTGGATGTTGCTGTTGATGTGCGCAAAGGTTCACCAACGTATGGCAGGCATGTGTCTGTTGAACTTACCGCCGATAATAAAAAACAATTATGGGTACCTCCCGGCTGCCTGCATGGTTTTGTTAGTTTAATGGATAACACCATATTTGCTTACAAGGTTACTGCTTATTTTGGTAAAGACTCTGAAGTTGGCCTGGCGTGGAACGATCCCGAACTGGCTATTGGCTGGGGTATTTCTGAGAAAGACGCGCTACTCTCCCCTAAAGATCAGCAACTCCCTGCTTTTGCCGGTTTTGAAAGCCCGTTTGTTTACAAACCCTGATCATCAATAAGGCCTATTAACGGCTTCGCTAAAACCTGAAGCCTTTACTTTTATTGTTGCCCATGCGTAACAATAATGTGACCATGCCACTCTAAAGGCATATTTAACATTATTTAACACCTCTTGCCTTTTTATTACTAAGGTTTTAGTTATATCTTGGTTCCACAATAACCCTAAGTATGAAATTCACAATTACAGCACTGGTATTACTATGCCTATGCTCTTTTTCTACCTTTGCACAAAATTCTTATTCGGTTAAAGGGGCGGCCGTTGATAGTGTTGCCAACATTAAACTGGTAAATACCTCTATCAGCGTATTAAACGCTAAAGACTCCACCCTGCGTAAATTCACCAGGGCCGCTGCAAACGGTTCATTCAATATAAATAACCTGGGTAAAGGCAAGTTTATATTACTGGTAACCTACCCCGGCTATGCTGATTATGTAGAGAACTTCAGCTTAGATTCTGTTAAAACTACGCATAACGTTGGCAACATCAACATGAACCTTAAATCGAGGTTATTGAACGAGGTATTGATAAAAGGTACCGTTGCCGCTATTAAAATTAAAGGCGATACTACCGAGTTTAACGCCAAAGCTTATACCATACAACCCAATTCGAAAGTGGAGGACCTGCTGAAACAGCTGCCCGGTATACAGGTTGATAAGGATGGCAAAATAACCGCCCAGGGCCAAACCGTACAAAAGGTACTGGTTGATGGGGAGGAGTTTTTTGGCGACGACCCTACCCTGGTTACCAAAAACATCCGCGGCGATATGGTTGATAAAGTACAGCTTTATGATAAAAAAAGCGACCAGGCTGCCTTTACCGGTATTGACGACGGGCAGAAAACCAAAACTATTAACATAAAACTAAAAGAGGATAAAAAGAACGGCTACTTTGGCAAAGTTGATGCCGGCATTGGTAATGATGGCTATTACCAGGGGCAGGGCCTTTACAATAAGTTTCAGGGTAAAAAGAAATTCAGCGTTTACGGCACATTTGGCAACACCGGCAAAACAGGCCTGGGCTGGCAGGATAACAACAAACTTGGCACCGGCGATGGTTTACAGTTTAGTGATGACGGAAACGCTTATTTTGATGGTGGCAGCCAGGATGGTGGCCTCGATTCGTTCAGCGGCAGGTATGATGGGCAGGGTATCCCGATAGCCAATACCGGCGGTGCACACTACGATAATAAATGGGATAACGACAAAAACAGCCTTAACACCAACTACAAAGTCGGTTCGTTAGAGGTTGATGGTAGTCGCAATAACAAACAACAGCAAAACCTGCCCGGCAAGGTTACCAACATTATTAAAAGCAATACCGACCAAACCTTTAACAATACCATGTTCAGGCAAAAGCTGGATGCTACTTATAGTATTAAGCTCGATACCACATCAACCCTAAAGGTAGCCATTGATGGTACTTTAAAAAACAGCGATACCCACACTACCAGCACTGCCGAAAGCCGCAAGATTGACAGCACACTGATCAACACCAACGGCCGCACCTTAAGCAATAAGGTTGACCAGCAATTGTTCAACGCATCGGCCCTGTATACAAAAAAACTAAAAAAACCCGGCCGTACCCTATCGCTTAATGTAAGCGCCGGTGTTACCGAAAGCAAAGCGCGCGGTTTCCTTTATTCAAACCTGCAACTGTATGATTCTGTCGGTGTGGCAAAAGGCAGCCCTGAGATTGTTGACCAGCTAAAAACCGATAATACCAAAACATCAAGGTTTAGCTCTAACCTAACCTATACCGAGCCGCTGTCAAAATCGCTGTCAATTATATTAAACTATGGTTTCAGCACCAATAACAGCAATTCAGATAGGAAATCATTCGACCAATCGGCACCCGGTAATTATAACGTCCTGAATGATTCACTAAGTAACCACTACGTTTTCGACCAAACATCTAACCAGGGAGGGCTAAACTTTAACTATAAAAAAGGCAAATCTACCTTTAGGTTTGGTACACGCGTTGCCAATATTGATTACAAGCAGGTAGACGAGATAACCGGCACAACAGGCCATCGCAATTTTACCAACTGGAGCCCGCAGGCTAACCTACAATACAAAATATCTACTTACAGCGCCTTTAATTTGGGTTATAATGGTAACCAAACCCAGCCAACTATTGATCAGTTGCAACCTATCCGTGTAAATACCGACCCGGTTAACCAAACCATTGGTAACCCTAACTTAAAACCGTCGTTCACCAATTCGTTTTTCGGTTATTACAATATGTACAAGGTTATCAGCGATCAATCTATCTGGTTAAACGGCAATTACAGTTTTACCACCAACCCTATTGTAAGCAACGTAGTAACCGATACTACCGGCAAAAGCATTATACAATCGGTAAACCTAAACGATAAAAAGCAATCAAACTATTATTTGGGTATCGATGGCAGCCGCAAACTTGGTTTTATCGGCCTAAATGTTAACGGAAGTTTAAGCACCAACGGTAACATTTATTACAGCATGGTAAATAACGAGCTGAACAAAACCAAATCAAACACCTACAGGGTTACTATTGGCCTATCAAAATACAAAGAGAAAAAATACTCTTTATACCTAAGCGGCGGGCCAAACTATACCATAGGCCAGGCTTCGCTACAGCCCGACAGGAACAACAACGGCCGCGGTTTTGAAGCCAATTATTACCTAAGCATTTACCTGCCGGGTAAAATTGAGGTAAGCAGCGATGGCCAGTACCAGTACACCGCCGCCACCCAATCATTTGATAACGATTTCCGCCAAACCATTATTAACGCGCGCATCAGCAAAGCCTTTTTTAAGGGCGAGAATTTAAAGGCATCAATAAGCGGCAACGATTTGCTTAACCAAAACTCGGGCTTTACCCGCAGTGCATCAAGCAACTTAATTACCGAGAACCGTTACACCACCATCCGCAGGTACTTTATGCTATCCCTAACCTGGGATTTTAGTGCCATGGGTGGCGGAGCACCAAAAAAATAAGTTAAGGATATAACAAATAAAGAAATATCAAGCAATGAAAAAGCACCTGTTAATATTACTTACCTGCCTGTTTGCAAGCAGTATGCTGTTTGCCCAAAACACGCATTTCACCACATCGGGCACCATCGAGTTTGAGAAAAAGGTGAACATGTACGGCGTTATTAAAAAGGTAATCAATAAGGATAACGAAAGCTGGTACGCACCGGCGTTTGAATCGTACAAGAAAACCAACCCGCAGTTTAAAACACTTAAAAGCACGCTAACCTTTGGCGGCAACAAAACCCTGTATGCCCCGCTTGCTGATGATGCCCCGCCATCAAACAGCTGGTTTAGCGATATGCCGCTGGCGCAGCAGCTCAACACCGTTTATACCGACCTGAACACCAGCTACAGCATTACCGGTAAAAAGGTGTTCGACGAGGCTTTTTTGATGAAGGATACCACCCGCCATATCACCTGGAAAATTACCGACGAAACCCGCGAAATTGCCGGTTACATGTGCCGCCGCGCAAACGCCGTGGTAATGGACTCCATATACGTAGTAGCCTTTTATAGCGACGAGATCCCCGTATCAGGCGGCCCGGAATCATTCACCGGGTTGCCGGGCATGATATTGGGCGTTGCCCTGCCACACGAGAACGTTACCTGGTTTGCCACCAAGGTTACCGACCTGCCCGTAGCCGAAGCATCCTTAAAAGTACCGGCAAAAGGCAAAGTGGTTACCTATAACGGCCTTAAAACTACCCTGGCCAAAGCCATGGAAAACTGGGGCGAATACGGGAAGAAGTTTTTTAAGATATACCTGTTGTAGCGTTAAGACGAAAGAGTCAAGACAAAAGAAAAGCCTGTACAGTTTGCTACCGTACAGGCTTTTTTGATGTGATACTTTTATTACACCAGTTTCAACCCTTTTAAATACGCCGCGTTCTTTTGTGCGCTTTGCAGCGGGGTTTCGTGAAAGAAACGGCTTTGCTCTACAAAAAAGTAACGCATGCCGTTATCCTGCCCCGTGCGGATGAATTTTTTAAAGTCGATGATGCCCTCACCTAAATCACAGGCCGATTCTTCTGTACTGCCTGCGGGCAGGCGTTTCCTGAGCACATCGCGCATGTGAGCCAGTTTAAAGCGCCCTTTATGTTTGGTGATGTAGGCGTACGGGTCGGCACCCTCGGTTACAGTGTAGTATACGTCCATCTGGAAATCCACCAGTTGCTTATCCGTGCCGGCAAGCAGCACATCAATGGGTAGTTGCCCATTTACCGGTTTGTAGGGGTAATCGTGGGGGTGGTAGCCAAACCTAAGGCCGTGTTTTTTGCAGATGGCGCCGCGCTTGTTAAAATCATCGGCAAAGGTTTTAAAGGTGTCGATCGTTTTTTGCGGGCCAAGCCATGGGCATACCAGGTACTTCATACCAATCTCTGCCGCTTGTGCTGCCAGTTTATCAAACTCGGGCAAGGTACAGGGGTTGTAATGGGTGCTTACCAGGTTAAGGCCAAAACCGGTGGCTATCTTTTTAAACTCGGTATTGGTTTTGCCCCAAAAGATGCCCTTATCGCTGCCATAGCTTTCTATCTGGGTGTAGCCCATTGCACCAAGCTTTTTAAGGGTGCCGATAGGGTCGCGCTCCATGTCTTCTTTCACCATGTAAAGCTGGATACCGGGGGCGGGTTTTGTCCGGCCGACAATAGTAGCGGGCATTGCGGACGACGGTGCGGACGCCGCCGCTGCCAGCATCCCGCTGCTGTATAGGAATGTTCTTCTGTTCATGTTGGGTTATTGATTAAACGATTGTCATTTCGAACGTAGCGTGGCAATCTCTTTAGGATAGGTGTAAAACTATGTTTATCAACCCTATAGCTTTATAGTTGTTTTAACAAAATTAGTGTTATGAACAAAATAGGCCCGCTCAATTGCCGCGGGAGGGCTGTTACTTTTTGCTTGATCAAAAAGTAACCAAAAAATCAAGTCAGAGCGAATGCTTCCCCCGCTCCCTGCCGGTTCTTAACGCTTTCTCCGCGCCTGCGCGCAGTTCGAAAGCTAAACCGTCATTCCCGCCATACTCCCGGCCCGCCCGCTCTGACCTTTGGGCCTGCGCTTTTTTTAACCAAGCCGTCATTGCGAGCGTAGCGTGGCAATCTTCGACATGCAGGTCGCCGACCAAAACTCCCCCTTCAGGGGGCTGGGGGGTTATCCCTCACCACTACCTCGCCCGTGATTTTATCCTTTAGGATCAGCTTGCGTTCGCCATGGGGCAATATTTCTTCTTTGATGAGGTAGTACTGCTCGTCGAAACTGGCGAAATCGGTTGCTATTTTGGTGTTGGTGCTGCCGCGCCAGTCGGTTAGGTTTACGGGTTCCCAGATGCCGCTTTTGGCCGATGCGTAGGCCGCGTCGATAATGGCGTTCACCACGTAGCCGTCATAAAAAGTTTCGGCGGGCGGGCGGTTTTGTTCAATGGCCTCAAACATGTCGGTAAACATGTGGTTGTAGCCCAGTTCGTTCACCTCGTCGCCCACGGGGAAGAGCCAGCCCTGGCTGCTTTCGGCCTTTTCGGCAACGTAGCCGCCGCCCTTGCCGGTGCTGAACATATCGAACCCGGTGCGCAGGAAGTTGTTGATCCAGATGGTGCCTTCGGTGCCCATCACCTCGTCGCGCAGGTCCATACCGCCGCGGAAGCACCAGCTCACCTCGAACTGCCCGATGGCGCCGTTGGCGTACTTCACCATGCCTATGGCATTGTCTTCGGCATCAATAGGGTGCACCTGCGTGGCCGCCCAGCACATCACCTCCACCGGCCTTATATCCTTCCCTATATAGTTGCGGGCAATTTCGATGCAGTGGCAACCGAGGTCCACAATGGCGCCGCCGCCGCTTTGCTCTTTATCCCAAAACCAGTTGCTGTGGGGGCCGGGGTGCGCCTCGCGGCTTTTGGCCCACAATATGCGCCCCAATGCGCCTGCCTTTACGCTGGCCAGGCTTTTGTTGAACTTGGGGGTGTAACACAGATCTTCGAGGTAGCCGCCCATTACGCCCGCCTGCTCTACCATATCCAGCATTTGTTTGGCCTCGGCAGCCGTACGACCAAGCGGTTTGGTGCACAGCACATGTTTGCCCGCTTTGGCGCAGGCCTGTACAGCGGCAAGGTGCAAGTCGTTAGGCAGCGAGATCACCACCACATCCACCTCGGGGTTGTTCACCACTTCCTCCATATCGTCACTGTACACGGGGAGTTTATAATCGGCAGCAAAAGTTTTGGCCTTGGCAATATCACGGCTGTACACAGCGTGCAGCACATCCAGCCTGCGGTGCCCTATCAGCGAATCGGCATAGAAACGCGCGATAAAGCCCGAGCCAAGCATAGCAATTTTCATAGCGGTAAAATTTATTGTTTTAGGATTACACCGATGAAGATAGGGTTAGATGTGCAGATATGCAAATGTGCGGATGTGCGGATGAGTTTGTCGCTCGCCGCCTCTTCCTCTCCCCGCGCGTGGTGCGTTAGGTAAGCGTAACCTTGTAAGTTTCGAACGCGGGTAAAGGCACGACAGAAAAGCGGGCCAAAAGGTAAATGCCTGTGGGGGGAAGCTTTTTTCTGTCTTGATTTTTTGTTACTTTTTCATCAAGGAAAAAGTAATAGACCCCTGCGGCTATGAGCAGACTGACGCTGATAGAAGCATAAGCCCTTCAATAATGTATTGTTAGGAATGGCAGGGAGTGTACGCCAAGCCTGTGGATATTCTTTTTCTTTTCTCTCAAAAGAAAAAGAACGAAAAAGAACCGAGCGATAGCGAGCTCATTAAAACCTATAAAAAACAAAACAACAGTTAATAAAAGTCGCGGCTTGGTCCCGCCCTTTGTAGGGTTGTGCTTTGGCATGTGTGTGCTGCCGTGCGTTACACTATGCCGCATTTGGAGCTGGCGTTGGGCTGGTGCGTTTGTATGGTTCACCGACTAACCATGCACCAATGACTCAATGACCTAATGACAGCGCAGCGAATGACCAACATGTAAATGTGCTGTCGTGGTGCTTCGGATGTGGTAGCCCCGCTATCCGCTTATACTGCGCAAGGCCTTAGTCGCGAAGGCTGGTATCGCTGCTATCGGATTTAGGGGGTTTTTACCATCCTGTCATTTCGAATGAGGTACGAGGAGAAATCTTATACGAGAAGTAGGTGACAGACTTTATTTATAACACACGCGATACGCATAAAAAAACTCTCACCTTATATATTTAATAATTAAGCAGATCGTTATAATATATTAATCATTGGTTAAATTTCTATAGATCAACCTGTTAGCATTAATAAAATATGTTTATAACTTATGGGTGATGTGCAAAACTATAACTAACAGATGAAAAGATCTACCCATACCTTTACATCACCAATGAGTTAAACAACTCGTAGTTGTGAGCGACTCTGTATATTTTTAGAAAATTATTTTTACAAAAGACCTAAAATAATGAAGTCTGAAAAGTGTTGCAAGCACAAATCAGACCTCATTTACTGAGAGGCTTGTCACCTCTAGCCAGGTTAAGATATCCTGGATCTCTTGTTTTTGTGTTCTTTATCGGCCACAAAAATGTACTAAGTTTTCCGATTCTACAACAAAGTTTTTTAACATTTATTAGAAAATGTTGATAACGCAAGTTGACAACTTAGACATCCTCAAAAACATCTTCCGGGTAGTGCCTGTCAGCAACTGATTTTCTTTAATTGGCATAAATATGCCTATAATTTATTATTAAAATTTCATACAAAATGGGTTCCGGAAGTAATAGAAAAGATAAAGATCAACCTTTAATCAAAGTACCAATTACAGATGAGTTTGATATAGATAGCATCGACTTAGGTAATGCACTAATTGACCGATGTATAGCATCATTCGATGTAAAGGTCGAAAAATTAAAATTTATATATCCAGGCATTAGCGTTGAATTACGAAATAGTAGCGGTATGTATGTTGTATCTATACTTGGTAATGATATAGCGGTACTTAACAAGAAACTAAGTACAATGATAGATGAATGTTCGCAAATTGGAATAAAATATAAAGGAATTATTATAGAGGAAAGTGAGGTATATTTTGCGAGATTTCTCAGAACAGCTTAAAAATCAATCTTTTTTATTTACAAATTGCGATGTTGCAAAAGGTAATTTTCTCCCTCACATCCTTGAAGAAGAAGCATCGACGGTTTTTAACACATGCGATAATCCAGCCCGCAAAAACATCATAACATGTAAAGACATACATTTGTCAAAGTTTTTAGCGGAAGTAGGGGGATTGTCTTTCGACTTAAAACTCTCTTCTACATTCGAAGATCTGCCATTTTATATTCCCGTATTTGGAAGGGAACTGACGGGTTTATCCGATCTCTCTAATGAATTTCCAGTCATCGCAACCTCACTCGTAAATATCTTAGATGGAATAACGTTGAAGGCGGGAGCATTTCATGAAAAAAGTAAGATTACTTTTCGACGCAGTATCTCGCGACAATCGTTTGGGAACAAAAAGGTCATATTATTCAATACTGGGCCTGATACGTTAATCGAGTCCGTTTGGCATAAAAGAGATAAATTCAAGTTATTTGATGAAATTAGTAAGTTAGGATTTTATGCAATTGGTGGATTAAACTTTTCCTTAATAAACGGTGAATGTTCTTTAAGCCATGTATTAAACCAAAAACGTAGTTTGTATTCTTGTTACCTTTTTGAACAACGCGGCTCATTGGTAATACCTCACACATATTCGTTGACTATATCACATGTGAAAAGATGGGTAAACTGGCTACGGGCTAATCCAAACATTAATTACGTTACCATTAATTGTCAGCTTCAAACAAGTCATTCCGATATGACTCAGCTTATTCAGACTACTAAATATTTACTTTACTATACGCCACATGTTCATATCATTTTACAAGGATTCCAATTCTCCTATATTAAACATTTTGGTCATCTAGTTGATAGGCTGCACTTTGCAGATATGTCTCCATTTAAAAAAGCTCAAAGTCATCAAAGACTAAAATTTAATTTGAAAGATAATAAATTGGAAATTATCCACGATGCCAAAGAGTCATTAACTAACCTTATTAACATCAATTTTTCAGAACGATATTTATATCTTAAACAGCTGAGGAATTTGTCAAAAACCGATCCGGAGTTTGATTTAACGCAAAAACCTATAAAGGTCTATAATTTCAAAACAAAGAGAGGGGTTTTATACAAGCGAGAGGCTTAATTAAAAAATATAAAGGTGTTCACCTCGGCATTAACTTATTCACCCAACCTAAAGCAATACAAAGTTCCTTGCCTATCTGGCGCTGGCTGTAACCTTTGGCCGCGAGTTCGGCTACTTTTGGGGCTAATAGGTGCTGGTTTAACCCGCGGGTGCGCAGGTGGGGGCGTTCGGGGCTGTGGCCTTCAAACTGCATTTGTAAAAAATTACCGGGTTTTGTAATGCGGCAAAGGCATACATGGTCTTCGCCATATACCTGCCCGGTGCTGCGCTGTTTAATTTGTTTAAGGTAACGCAAGTGCGGGTCGGCGGCGCTTGTACCAATGGAGAAGGCGCTGTCGGCCAGGTTGATGAGCAGCTTGCTGCCGTGCATATCGTCGGCTGAGATGGGTGAGCCGGGGTTACGGCGTTTGGGGGTATGGGCCAGCACCAGGATAGACAGGTTGTAATCGTTTTTTAGCGCTTTGAGGTGTTTGATCAGGTTAAGCGCAACAGATGCGTTTTCGATCCCGCCGCGCAGGCAGCTGATGTTATCAATAATAAGCACCGTGGCATTCAACAGTCGTATTTTATACTCGATGCCGGCAATGATGTGTTCGTCGTAATTAGTATAGGAGTCATTCAGGGCAATATCAGGGCGAAATTCGGCCCGTAAAAACTCATACGGAAAGTTGTGATCGCCTTCGGCCCCTGTATAGCGCTGGTAAAATTGTTTGGTAGAAAGTTCGAAGTCGATATACAGCACCTGGGCGGGGTCGGCATCCATGGCAAAGGGCGCAATTGGCTTGCCGCAGGCTATACTGTTACCAATTTGCACCGCCAATACCGATTTACCCACGTTGGTATCGGCAAACAGGATGCTCAGCTCACCCTCATGCCAAAGTTCTCCGAAAAGCATTTTAGACGCAGGCTCGCGTTCGCCAAGTTCCATCCAGCGGTTGCCGGTAGCAACCGAGAATATATAACGGCATGCTTCCGGGTCGGCAGGTTGTGGAATAAATTCAAGCCTTGTGGCGGGGCGGTATTTTAGTCCCCTGGCTTCAGCGCGGATCTTTTCGATACATTCCGGGCGTGCAGCGGTGTGGTTTTCAGTCATGTGAAGTGAAATTATTTGTGAGTAATGAAAAACGGGCCGGAAAAGGCCGGTTGATCAGAGGTACAGGATGTACCTCACGCACAAATATATTCACAACAAACCACAAAAGTGGTGGCGCTATATTGTCAGTAGTGGATATCAGGAAATGACTGATTATAAGACTATTGCCGGTGTTCACAAGTGTTCACGGCAGTGAACGTGAACGCTTTTGTAGAGGCAGGGGCGTTTCAGGGCGTTTTAAGGTGGTTTTAGGAAAACGCTTATAAACAAAGAAACCCCCAAGCTTTCGCAAGGGGGTTTAACTTTAAGATTG